>OY782497.1:2487500-5184080 GCA_963677705.1 Myxococcota bacterium | reverse complement strand
AGCTTGGGCATCGCCATCGGCTCTGCGGGAAGGACGTTGCCGGATTCCACACTGATGCTCTGACTTCCCTGGCCATTGACCGCACTGAGCAGGGAGCCTTCGGACTCGTTGCCGTCGATGGTATACAACTCACCGACATCGATTTCGTTGAGGCTCATCGGTTGCAGGTCCGCTTGGATCATGCTGTGGTAGACATAGGTCTGTTTCATGGTGTAATGGACATCACTTCCATCCCGGCTGACCATCAGCACCGCGATCTTGGCCTGATCGGGAAGGCGTTCACTCTTGCCAGTGAATTTGGTTGTGCAGGATGCCGAACTGCTCAGAAGAAGGCCGATCATCAACCAAATCATCCAAGAACGTTTCATGGTTTCCCCCGTTTTTCTTTCTGTCGTTGGTCCAAGCGGTTCTGCGGCTTCAGCCCACGACGGGCCGGAGATTCCTCGGTACCCAAGCCGGCCTCAAAGGATGAGGATGGTCCGAAAGCCCCCGTGGATGTTGCAACGCAGATGGGAAACAATACCTTCTTGGGTGCGGTTTGGCAAGAGCGGGCGTGCAAAGACCTTGATCGGTCTCGATTCACAGGTTCTCTCACCCGGTGGGCGAGGGAACTATCACCTCTCCCGCGGGAGAGCTCGGAAACCAAAGGTTTCCGGGTGAGGGTAGCCGTATCGGGCAAGAAATTTTCCCGACCGACGAGACTCGGTCGCAGCTTGCCAAACGGCACAAAAACAGGTAGAAGAAAAACGGATTTCATCTGGAAACCCGCATTGGAAAAAGGAGCAAAGCCCATGTTGAGCCCGGAAAGCTATTCCCATCTTGTTGATGCCGCCCTGCGTGAAGACATCGGTCACGGTGATATTACCACCACAGCCTGTGTGGATGAACATCAAAGCGCCGTGGCGCGTCTGGTGGCCAAGGAAGACCTGGTGCTGGCCGGGATGCAGGTGGCACTGGAATGCTTCTTCAATCTGGATGACGAGGTGGAAATCCTCAAGGTGCGTGAAGAGGGGAGCCGCGTGAAAGCGGGGCAGGATCTTCTTGTCCTTGAAGGCAAAGCCCGTGCCTTGTTGATGGCCGAGCGTAGCGCCTTGAATTTCCTGCAACGCCTTTGCGGTATTGCCACCCTGTCCAGAGCCTTTGCCGATGCGGTGAAGAAATCCAACACCCGTGTGGTGGATACCCGCAAGACCACGCCGGGTTGGCGTGAGTTGGAAAAATACGCCGTGCGCATCGGCGGTGCGGCCAACCATCGCTTCGGCTTGGATGACGGTGTGCTGATCAAAGAAAACCACATTGCCGCCGCCGGGGGCGTTACCAAGGCCATTGAGGCCTGTCGCCGTGAGGCTCACCACCTGCTGAAAATTGAAATTGAAGTGACCAATCTCAAGCAATTGAACGAAGCCCTGAAGGCCAAGGCCGATGTGATCATGCTGGACAACATGACGCCCGCGCAGGTGGCCGAAGCGGTCAAAGTCGCCAAAGGCCTGGCCATTCTGGAAGCCAGTGGCAACATGCGCCTGGACACCGTTGCGGCTTACGCCCAGACCGGGGTGGACCTCTTAAGCGTGGGAGCGTTGACCCACAGCGCCAAAGCCAGCGACATCAGCATGTATCTGGAGTAGGAACATCACCCTTTCTTTCAATCGGAATACCTTGCCCACCGGGTTTCCTTGCCTTGGATTTCCTTGTTCGCGTTCCTTCTGCTTGACGGAAGTGGCAATCTCGCCTCTCCCTCTTGGAGAAGCAGGCCCATCCCGGACAGGCCCGGAGTCCTGATAAGCCCTGCCGCTTGAAACAAGGTTTGTCAAACACCTGAAAGGCTCGCTCCTGCGAGCGAGCCTTTGTCCATCATTCATCCGTTTCCAAAGGGGCGTGGTCAGTCTTGGCACCCAACAGGTTCAGGGATCAAGGGCTAGACCTGGAGAGACGGGCACCGATGTCGTGGTAGTGAACGCCGGGCGAGTTGTGGCCACGGTTCGCCGACCGGCAGTACTGCGCGCTGAAGTACCAATAGCCGCCGCGTACGACGCGGCGCGAGCCCGTACCCGGACCCACAGGGTCGGTCGCCACATCGTTCTGGTATGCACTCTGATACCAATCCCAGGTCCATTCCCAAAGGTTGCCGCTCATGTCGTACAGACCCCAATAATTGGGTTCCTTGCCACCAACAGGCTTTGTACCGTACTCCGGTGTGCCCGACGAACCATTATTCCCACAGAACCAACCTATCTGGTTAAGGTTCGGATCCCCACAAGTCGTCACTGTAATCGTCCCGTCGTTCCCATCGCTCGGATAAAATGCTGTGTTGCTACCAGCACGGATCGCATATTCCCACTCCGCCTCCGTCGGCAAGCGGTAGCCCTCGCAGTCCTGCGGCTTCGCCGCACCGCCAGCTAACGTCACCGTCGCCGAATCAATGCCGCCATATGTTGCATCATCGTCGAAGCAGTCCATGTAATCCGAACCCACGCTCCCACCGTACTCGCAGCCCACGTTCGACAGCTCGTAGCACGGTGTCAACCCTTGATCCAAGGACAACTGATTCGCATAGGCCAGCGTGTCATACCAACTGATGTACTTCATCGGATGATCGTCGCCGCAGCCATATGTGCAATCCGAATCCCAGGTGTCCATCGCATTCCAGCCCATCAATCCCTCAAACTCAGCCTCCGTGATCTCATAACGGCTCATCTCGAAATCATAAGTCAACGTAACCTCATGCAACACTTCATCCGAATCATTGCCCAACTCATCCTCACAAACACCCGGATAGCCAGCAGGACATGTGCCATCCGGTGAACCCATCCAGAATGACCCCGCTGTGATGGACACGAAGCCGGGGGTGGTGTCTCGTTGACAATCAGGATAGCCCGTATAGCCGTCCGCGCACGCATCGCAGTAATCGCCCGTGTAGCCATCCTCGCAGGCGCAGCTTGCCGCGCCGTCCACCACCTCGCAGGTGCCGTACGTCCCGCAGGGGTCGGGTTGGCAGGGACTCGCCGCTTTCAATATTTCCATGACTCAAAAAAGAAAAGAGCCCCCAAACTGGGAGCCCTTCCGCATTTTATAGCCAAAGAAATGTCTTACCCCGCGTTCCAGCCTTTGCGGCGCAGGGCCACAGCGGCGAGGAACATCAGCAGGCCCAGCAAGTTTTGGTGCGGGGAGGATCCGTGATCGCAGCCGCAACCACCGCCACCCGAGCTTTTGCCAGAGTCTTCTTCGTTCGGTAGATCACCATCCGCAGCTGAGATGTCCTCATCCTCATCGTCACCGAGTTCGTCGTCGTCATCGTCGTTGGTGATGTCATCATCATCATCCGTTACGTCATCATCATCGTCGTCAGTGATCTCTTCCTCTTCGTCGCCATCTTCGTCACCATCTTCATCACCGTCAATGTCGCCGTCTTCATCCTGCACGCGCTCCAAAAGGATCTCAAACCCACCCGCAGTGTCCGGGCTGACGGCCTCCACGGCAAAGAGAACCAAGGGGATGTCTTTGCTCTCCGGGATCTCCACCTCGTAGTGTTCCGCATCCCCTGCGCCCACCTCATTCAAGCTGGCGTTGCACGCGGGCGGTTCACAGCCCGTCATCAGCAGCAGCGCCACATCCACACCCGCATCCGGGGTCAGGCTCAGCGAGTACGCACCGGCGGCAAGCTCAACATCAAAGAACATCTCCGGCCCGGTCAAGGCGTCTTCACGGCATGTCTCATCTGCGGTGAAGGTGTCCAGCAGGCCGTCCAGGGTGAAGCTCTGCGGTTCATCCACACTCAGGCGGATCGGCCTGTCACAGGTTTCGCCGTCACTGATCGAGAGGCATTCTCCGTCGTAACAGCGTTCATCCCCTTCCTGGTCTTCATCGCAATACTGCCCGTCTTCCACGGGAGTCGGTTCGCAGCCTCCCAGGCCATCACAGGCACTGGCCGACTCACAGCTTGTGGATTCGCAGGTGTAGGCCGTACCGGTGCAGACTCCCGCGCCATCGCAGTGGTCGCTATGGGTGCAGGCTTGGCTGTCATCACAGGCGGTTGTGTCCTCCAGGTCGTTCACTTGGCAAAGCCCAGCGCCATCACAGGTGTCCTGACCGCTGCATTCCGTGGGTGCCTCCCCACAAGCCGTATCCGCCGTGACGAAGCCGTTGTCCGTACAAGCGCCGGAACCATCGCAGGTGTCCTGATTGATGCACTCCGTCCCGTCGTCACCGCAGTTTGTTCCGGCGTCCAGATCGTTCACCTGGCAAAGCCCCGCGCCATCACAGGTGTCTTGACCGCTGCATTCCGTGGGTGCCTCCCCACAAGCCGTATCCGCCGTGACGAAGCCGTTGTCCGTACAAGCGCCGGAACCATCGCAGGTGTCCTGATTGATGCACTCCGTCCCGTCGTCACCGCAGTTTGTTCCGGCGTCCAGGTCGTTCACCTGGCAAAGCCCCGCACCATCGCAGGTGTCTTGACCGCTGCATTCCGTGGGCGCCTCTCCACAAGCCGTATCCACCGCGACGAAGCCGTTGTCTGTACAAGCCCCCGCACCGTTGCAGGTGTCTTGGTTCACACACTCCGTACCGTCGTCGCCGCAGTTTGTTCCGGCATCCAAGTCGTTCACCTGGCAAAGCCCCGCACCATCGCAGGTGTCTTGACCGCTGCATTCCGTGGGCGCCTCTCCACAAGCCGTATCCACCGCGACGAAGCCGTTGTCTGTACAAGCCCCCGCACCGTTGCAGGTGTCTTGGTTCACACACTCCGTACCGTCGTCGCCGCAATTCGTTCCGGCATCCAAGTCGTTCACCTGGCAAAGCCCCGCTCCATCACAGGTGTCCTGACCACTGCATTCCGTGGGTGCATCACCACAGAGAGCGCCCAAGGCGACAAAGCCCCCATCACGGCAGGTTCCCGTGCCATCACAGAAATCATTGTTGACACATTCGATACCCTGATCGCCACAGACCGTTCCGAAACTCAAATCATTCGGCTGGCAAAGGCCCGCACCGTTGCAGGTGTCTTGACCGCTGCATTCCGTGGGGGCATCACCACAAACCGTATCCGCCGTGACGAAGCCATTATCTGTACAAGCCCCCGCGCCGTTGCAGGTATCTTGGTTCACACACTCCGTCCCCGCGTCGCCGCAGTTCGTTCCGGCGTCCAGATCATTCGGCTGGCAGACACCCGCTCCGTTGCAGGTGTCCTGACCGCTGCATTCCGTGGGGGCATCACCACAAGCCGTATCCACCGCGACGAAGCCGTTGTCCGTACAAGCCCCCGCGCCGTTGCAGGTATCTTGGTTCACACACTCCGTCCCCGTGTCGCCGCAATTCGTTCCAGCATCCAAATCATTCACCTGGCAAAGGCCCGCACCGTTGCAGGTGTCTTGAGCGCTACATTCCGTGGGATCATCCCCGCAGAGGGTTCCACGCGGCATGAAACCTGCATCATAACAGCTACCGGAACCGTCGCAGATGTCCTGGTTGATGCACTCCGTAGCGGCATCGCCACAAGGCGCGCCATAGCTCTTCAGCCCCTGTTCCACGCACGAGCCGGAGCCATCGCAGGTATCCTGATGCTCACATTCTGTCGGCGTACCCCCGCAAGCCGTATCCTCCGCGACGAAACCATTGTCTAGACACAAACCGGAACCATTACACGTATCCTGGTTAATGCAATCGGTGCTGGCATCTCCGCAGGATGCCCCCTCCGCCTTGAACAAGCAGGTGATGGGATCACAACATTCATCGAACACGCCGTCCGTGCTTTCGCACTCTTCGTCGAAAGAAAGAGTCTCGTCCCCGCAAGCGCCGAAGCCATAATAGACATAGACAATGCCTTCCCGTGTCTCCTCATCAGTGGTATTGCGCGCTGCGACAATGAGATCATCGTATCCATCTCCGTTGACATCCCCTGCCGAAGACACGGAGTTGCCGAAATAGGCCTGAGCTCGGTCGCCTTCCTGCATCCAATCCGCCTCCGCAGACAAACCCGTTGCAGAGCCGAAATAGACATAAGCGGCTCCTCTTCTCTCAGTCGCCTCGTTGGTGTAGCGTTCTGATCCCACAACCACATCAGCATAGCCATCACCGTTTAGATCCCCGGCAGACGCCACGGCTGCACCATAAAGCGAATTATTATGGTTTCCGATTGTTTTCCAGTCATAGGTGGTAGACAAGCCCGTCGCAGAGCCATAAAAGGCAAAGGCGACTCCTGGATAGATATAACCATCTTGGTAAATGGATGAACCGGCAATAACATCATCGTAGCCGTCAGCGTTGATGTCTCCTGCAAAAGACACGAAACTACCCAGGTTTCCGTTTGTGGAGGCATCGACAGTCCAATCCGGCATCGTCGATAATCCGGAAGCGGAGCCATAATAGACGTAAATCGCCCCGCTGATTTCTTCGCCATCGGAATAATAGGTAGGCTTCCCAACGATGACATCATCATAGCCATCACCATTCACATCACCGGCTGTGGAAACGGAAGAACCATATCTGTCACCAATAGTCATTTTCCAATCCGGTGTAGCGGACAAACCCGCTGCGGATCCATGATAGACAGACGCGGTTCCATAACTCCTATCACCAACAATAACATCATCATAGCCGTCTGCATTCACATCTCCCGCAGAGGAAAGGGAAAAGCCGAACATTGCACTGTTTGTGTCATGAACTGCTGCCCAGGCTGCGCTGGTGGATAGCCCCGCTGCGGAACCCAGATAGACATAGGCCGCGCCTTTAACCGTGTTGGACATGGAGGCCCGTCCGATAATCACATCATCATAGCCATCCGCGTTGACATCCCCCGCAGAGGAAACAAAAAAACCAAACCATGTTCCTGTGTCCCCTTGTACCATCCAGTCGGCGATGGCAGGCAAGCCTTCAGATGAACCCAGATAGACAAAGGCCGCTCCATTCGGGCCATAGCCTCGCGCTCCGATGACAATATCATCATAGCCGTCTGCATTGACATCCCCCGCAGAGGCAACACAGGTACCGAATTGGGCCTCATCAAGATCCCCTTCCGCAGACCAGTCCGGCGTGGTAGCCCACGGGTCAATGTCAAGGGGGTAAATGGCGTCGGTGTCATCCACCAGGATGCGCAAGTGGTTTTCTTCCACAGCCATGTGGGCGGCAAGACGCATGCCTTTGGCATCCGTGACCACAAGCTTTTCATAATGGAAGCGGTCTGTCTGACCATCACCAAAGATGATGCGCTGCCCGTCGTCGGCCACCTTGGCCTGCAAGCCTTCAAAGCGGCTTTCCACCACCAGGAAGGGTTCGCTCCCGCTGGGGCGTTCGGCAAGGACAAAGCCATGTTCCAGCCCTTCCGCTTTATTGCGGAAGTACTCCGTCACGCCTTCCCGGCGGAACTCACTCTGCTTGAAACAACCCTTCGTCGCCCCTTGACGCCGGGTTCCGTCGCAAGCCCCCAATTCCGGCTTGACGGTCTTGCCGTTAAGAAGGTGTGCGTCCGAGCCGTCCCCGGCCTTGCCTCGGCCCAGGCCGGTAAAACTCATGCTGAAGGTCCAGTCCGGGTCGTGCTTCTCTTGCAGAATCGCCCGACGTTGCTCTTCAACATCCTGTGCTTTCGGGTCCAACGTGGCCAGTGCGGTTTTCGTCTCCGCGTTCAGGCGAGGTTGCAAGCTCCAGCCGGATTCATCAAACCGGGCACGGAAATTCTGCGCCCGGTTGCTTGCCGCCAAGCCGCCGTCTTTGGTTTCGGCAAAGCGGTATTGCTCCGTCGCGATGCCCTTCATCGCCACGGCCTGCCAGTTGGACTGCTTCAGCACGGAGGGATTCCTGCCGCTCACCGTGGAAGACGGCGTGCGGGCAGGCGTCAGCTTGCGTGACGCAGACGCCTTAACCCCTTGCCCCTGCGAACTGGAAGGCTGCGGGTTTGATACCTGCGGGCTTTCCTCACCGGGTTCCAACGACAGGGCTTGGGCCGGGCGCTGCGACTCTTCATCACCACAGCCAAGAACAAACACCGCCAACAAACAGAAGGCCAAGCAAACAAGACGCGAAGTAGAAAGCCGTTTCATGAAGCATCCCCATCATGATGGTTCGAAGCATGTGCAAGGACTATGCAATAGCTTTGATGCTAACCGGAAAGCTTCCATCACGCCAGAAAAAACATCTTTTTCTGGGATGGAGGAAATATCCTACACGGAAACGATTCGTTCACCCTTCAAGAGAACAGTCGCCTACACCAACACATCACACTGAAATCATTGGTAATTACGATCTTTCTAACAAAACCCGAACAAACCCGTCCTCATCCCTTTTCTGAGGTATTCACTCATTTTCCAAGATGATAGCAGGCGAAGAAGTTCTTGAACGAGACGGTAGAGAGTCACGCAAGCCTTTCTGAAAAGAATTGCTTCACCCTTCGGTTTTTTTCAGGCTCTTTCCGGGCGGCTCCCACCGGGCCGGCCCGCACGTCTGAGAATCTTCACAGAAGAAAACGCTTGGCTAGGGGCTTGCTTCCTCCTGCCGGTTCTTGAGTTTTGCAGGTTTCTTGGAATCCCTCGCGTTGCGTTGCCCTTCCTTTGGCAATTCGGCCCCGGTTTTGGGAACCAGAACCCAGCGTTTGGATGTCCCCAGGTCCAGCAGACGATAATCAAAATCCGTCAAGAAGGGCCGGATGTCATTCCGCTTCATCGGCTGGAAAAAGCAGACCGGATGGCGTTTCTCCGGCTCCAAATGATTGAAAGGCTTCGGCCCATTGATAAACCCAGCAACACTCAACAGACGATGAATACTTGTGTCGTGCCACATCACCCGCTGAAAAATGCTGATGCTGTCCCAGTTCATCGTCAAACCCACGGCGTAACAGGGCGCGCCTAGCTCCTCCCGTAGCTGACGCAATTCCGTCTGGAACTCCTCTTGGCTCTGCCATTGATGAACCACACTGCGATACCCCAACACCAAAGACAAAAGCACGGAGACAAACAGCAGACGGTGAACGACCTTCGTTTCCCGGTGAGCCTCGCTGAGCCACACCGGAAGCCAGGCCAAGGCAACACAGAGCAGAGGAAGCTGAACCGGCACATCGTCAAAACGCTCCCCGGCCAAGACCATCAGACCGAAGGTACCCAGAAGCACCCAGGCAACACGCCGGTGTCGGTGCAAGGACGCACCGAAAAGGAGTTCCGCCAGCATCAGAAAAAGGAAGGGTAAGAGAAGAAGCCCGTTGGCCAGGTAAAAGAACAGGCTGCGCTGAAGTTGAGCGACCAGATCAAAGGGATGATGCGGAGCGGTAAACACCCCACGCGGTCCCTGGAAATAGTCTTCGGCAACCGCCACCACAACAGGCAGGTAAACAAGCAGAGAACTCGCCGCGAAAAAGCTCACCCGTCGCAGCCACGGACCTAACGAGCGTTCCTTTGCAGGAACCGGGCTCTGGGATGCAGGCGGTGTTAAAAACAAAAACAAGGGAAGGCTCAGACTTGAAAGGGGAGAAACCAGCATCGCCATCGCAAAAGGAGGACCGGCCCAAGCAGGGCGTTGGGAGAGATAAAGCCATAAGGAGAGTAAAATCCACGCCGTTTGAATGGTATCCACTTCACTCATCACCGCGCTACGCAGCAAAGCAGGCAAGGTAAAGGCAAACAGGGGAGCCATCCAGAGCAGGGATTTGTTTGCCCCATACAGGCGGGAAAGCATCCACATCGCCCAGGCGGCCAGACTGGCATGAAGCAAGCAAACCAGATTCATTGCCGTTTCCAGCGGTAAGGGAATCAACTGCTTGGCCAGCCATCCCCACGCCATGTATCCGATATGGCTGGTCCGGATGCTGAAATCTCCACGGGCGATCTGGTCCAGATAGACCGCGCTGTCTCCATTCTGCAAAACCGGACTGAGCAGCAGGAGGTTCCCCAGAGAGATTGCAGCAAGAACCAGAAGCGGCAGGTAAGAACTTTTTCCTTGATTGTTGTTTGCCATGAACCCATCCATGCTCAGGAACCCATTGATACCACTCAGCAGAATGTTTGTTCGTACCACGTCAGGCCCAGAAAAGGCAAGCAGGAGAAGAAGGAAGAAAAAGAGAAGGGCAAGCCAATTCACTGACAAGGCAAAATCCGGGGTATTGTCCGTGGTATTCACCGCGTTTTCTGCTATAATGAGCCTCTGTGTCGTGATGACATGGTTTCTTTCTCGCGATGGTTCATAACCTTCCGGGTGGAAACCACCTTACAACTGGGTGGTACTCATCCCTATTCATAGGTGTGTCATGAAAGCGTTCGTTGTTGGAATCGCCTGGCTCGGATTGTGTCTGTTGTTTCTTTCCTGTGATGGAGACTCTCCCCAAGCGGAGTGCCAGGACTGGATTGACGGAGATAGTTCCATCGTGGACGGAGACGACACAGATGGTGACGAGGAAGACGATGACAGCATTGCCACCCTGGTGGTGCCGGAAAGTATTTCCTTCGGCGCGGTGCTTCTGGGGACATCCATCAGCCGCGATGTGACCCTCTTTTCCGGTGGTCCTGCCCCCTTGGAAATCTACCAGGTGGAGCTGTTCACCGACACCGAAGAGATCAGCATGACCTGGGCCGGGGAAACCCTGACCTTGTATCCCAGTGAAGCGGCCACGGTCACTTTGACCTACGAACCCACCGATGCGGAAGGCGACACGGCGGAACTGCTCATTTCCTCCAATGCGGAAACCAAGCTGGTGCAGATTCCCATCAGTTCCGACTACAAAGGAGCCTCCAACCTGCAAACCAGTCTGGATAGCGTGGAATTCGGTCTGGTTCCCCTTGGGGACGAGGCCGACGCGGTGGAACTGCGCATCACCAACCTGCCGGAAAGTGCAGACGGCAACAAGGTCTTGACGATCAGCCGGGTTTATCTTCCCGAAAACGCCGGTGGAGCCTTCACCCTGACGGACCTTCCCCAGTTTCCCGTTCTTCTGGGGCCGAATCAGTTCATGACCGTCAGTGCCACCTTTTCTCCGGTAAGCCGCGGTGAGGTTTCCGGCATCCTGCGCATTGAAAACGACAGCGATGTTAGTGCCCAGCGGACAACGGATCTTCCTCTGAGCGGAGCCGGTGGTGCACCATCCCTCTGTCCCAGCCCGGAAAGCCTGGATTTCTCCGGCGTGCGGGTCAATCAATCCCGAACCCTGAGCCTCACACTGACCAGTTGCGGGGAAACCTCCCTGGATCTTTCTTCTCTGAGCCTGCAAGGAACCAACGCGGACCTGTTTGAACTCGTCTCACCGCCGGATCTCACAATCCCGATGACCTTAGCCGCCAATGACGAACTGGATCTGGACCTGCGTTTTTCCCCGACCGATGCCAGCGGGGTGAAATCTGCCTTGCTGGTGATTGCTTCCGATGACGCATCATTTCCCAGCCGCAGCATTGCTCTGTCCGGTTCCGGCGTAGAAAGCCTGCTCGTCTTTCAACCCAATAGTGAGAATTTTGAAGATGTGGAAGTAGGAAACACCCTCAGCCGGACGATTTCATTGGTTAATCAGGGTGGAGCGCCCAGTGTGGTGGAACGTCTGGAACTGACACCCAGCGACAGCGGTTTCTCTCTGGGAACCCTGGAACTTCCCCTTACCCTGGAGCCGCAAGGCTCGGTCGAGGTGGAATTGTCCTTCGTGCCGGAAAGCGAAGGAGCGCAAAGCGCATCGTTACGGGCCAGGGATGACGGAGGTGAAACCAGTGAAGCCTTGTTGATGCAGGGCCGAGGCATCGCAGCTCATCTCGGTTTGAGTGAAGAAATCCTGCTGGATTTCTCGACCGTGCGCGTGGGCGAACAGCAGACAAGGTCGCTGAGTCTATCCAACAGCGGACTGGCCCCTTTGCGGGTGCAGGCACTCAGCCTGGAAGGCCCGGCAGCGGAGTTTTTCCAGATAAGCCCTGAAGGGCCGTTTGAAATCTCCAGTGGAAGCCCGGTGAACCTGACCCTGACCTACACGCCCCAAGACAGCGGTAACGATACCGCCAGCCTGGTCCTACGAAGCAACGATATGGACCCGACCCTCCAGACCTTCAGGCTTCCTCTGTCTGCCAAAGCCATCCGCCCTACCCTTCAGGTGCAACCTTCCGCAACCGTAGATTTCGGGGATCTGTTCATCCTGGCCCAGAGCGAAGCTCTTGAGGTGACCCTGGCCAATATCGGAACCGGCGATCTTTTGATTACCTCGCTGGAAGTCCCTGACGAAACACCCGGTTTCGTGGTAGAGGTTCCCGGTACGGTATTCCCCGTATTGCTTGAACCCCAGGCAAGCAGTGGAGATACCCTCACGTTTAACGTGAGTTTCAGCCCTTCTACCAACATCCCCTACGAAAGCGTGCTGGTGGTTCATTCCAACGGGGTGGATGCCGCTGAAACTCAGATTGTGCTTTCCGGAACCGGGATTCTCTGCCCCCAGAACACCTATGACTGCGACGGCAACCCCAACGACTGTGAAACCTTCTGTGACGGTCAAGTCGGTAGCCAGGAACTCTGCGACGGCATCGACAACAACTGCAACTGCGAAGTGGATGAAGGCTACGATACCGGCTCGCTGTGTAACGATGAGGGCGACTGCTGCACCGCTGTCGGCACCTGCGGTGCCGGGATCTGGGAATGTGATCGGGCGGACAGCACACGCACCACCTGCTCCAACCTGCCGGGAGGCTCGACCTATGCCGGAGTCGCCGAGGTCTGTGACGGGCAGGATAACAACTGCGACGGCGTGGTAGACAACCCCTTCATCCGTCAGGACAATGGCAGCCGTAAAACCTGCTCCGGGGTCGGCGAATGCGCGGACGGCCTGTTGGAATGCGATCCTAATGATCCCGGACAAACCCAGGTGCGATGCAACACCAACCCCGGCGGAAGCCTTTACCCAAGCAATCCCGTGCCCCAGGAAACCTGCGATGGCCTGGACAACGATTGCGATGGACTCACCGACGAGGACTATTTTGTCGGCGCTCCCTGTGCGGGTGTGGGCGTGTGTCAATCCGGCTATGTGGAATGTGATGGCCCGGATCGCTCCCGCTGTGATACCACCGATCCCGACGGTAGCCGCTATGAAGGCCAGGCGGAATCCTGCGATGGCTTGGATAACGATTGCGACGGCATGATCGACGAAGGTTACATCATCAATGAAGCCACCGGGCAAGCCCTGACCTGTGAAGGGGTCGGTGAATGCGATGCCGGACGGCTGGAATGCGCCACCACCACCACCACTCGTTGCAACACCTTACCCGGTGGAAGCTTCTACCAAGGCACTCCCGAACGCTGCGATGCCTTGGATAATGACTGTGATGGGTTGGCCGACGAAGGCTACATCATCAGCGAAACCACGGGGCAGGCCTTGACCTGCGACGGTGTAGGTGCCTGCGGTGCCGGTGTGCTGGAATGCAGCGGACTCAATGCCGTGCGCTGTTCCACAGATGTTGATGGAACACAAGACCAAAGCCAGCAGGAACGCTGCGACACCCTAGACAACGACTGCGATGGATTGACCGATGAAACCTACCTCATCGGCCAGGTCTGCACCGGGATGGGGCTCTGTCCGGATGGTGTCTGGGAATGTGCCAGCCAATTCAACGCCCGCTGTTCCACCAGCCTCGGCGGAAGCGACTACGCCACCTATGCCCAAAACGAACTCTGTGACGGAGAAGATAACGATTGCGATGGTGAGATTGACGAGTTGTGGCCCATCGGCGAACTCTGTGAAGGCACGGGAGCCTGCGGAATCGGTCGTTACGAATGCGCCGGAACCACTTCTTTCCGATGCAGCACCAACCCCGGCGGGAGCCAGTACAGCCCCACCGAGGAACGCTGCGACGACATCGACCACGACTGCGACGGCAACCCGACCAACGGCTTTCATCTGGGACAACCTTGTGACAGCGTCAGCACCGAATGCACCCAGGGCGTAACCCAATGCAGCGAGTTGGGCAACGGAGAGATGGTCTGTTCGGTGGACTTCGGCGGTTCCAACTGGGAAGGGACGCCGGAGGTTCAACCCAGCACCTGCGATGGCTTGGACAACGACTGCGACGGCATTGTGGATGAACCCTGCCGCGTATTGGTCTATCGACATACCCGACAATTGAACCCGGTGGATCACGACCAGAAGCTGAGTGCATCCTCTCTACCCGATGGCGGTTGGACTCTGGAACCGGATGCAGCCTTCGCCGTGATCTCCTCGGTCAGTGGAGCAGGCTTGGGAACCTTGTATTGCGCCGAAGATTGGATCAACAGCGGACACTACTACACCACCGACCTTGCCGATTACAACGCCAAGATCAGCCTGGGTTGGGATGACTGCGGAAGTATCGGCTACATTGCCACCTCGGACCCGGCGGACGGAGCCGTTCCGCTTGTCCGTTTGTATTCTGAAAGTCTTAGCAATTATTGGTATTCTGTCGATCTTGTGGAACAAGCCGCCAAGCTGTCTGAAGGCTATGTGAATGACAGCACGGTGGGCTGGGTCTGGCTGGCCCCGTAAAGGAAAGAACGGATAAAAACCCAATTGGGCACTATGGAAAACCGAATTTCTCCACGGCGTGCCGAAAATGGGTAGGAATAACGCTAAGCTATAGATTTTACTAGATTATTGTGAGAATCCATCAGAAAAAGGGCTTGACAGTCGAACGAGTCTGGGGCTAAAGTAGCCGCTCAAGAGATTCTACCTTTGACAGTTCGATAGCCTAGTGAGGGAGTGTGATGTCACCTGAAGAACAGTTTGATATATTAAGGGATTTCTTCAGCGAGGAAACGGTGGAGAGCTTTTTCAACAACCTGCCTCAAGACAGTCTGGATGAAGTACTCCAGGTGATGGATCTGGTTTCGCGGAAGATGGAAACCTACCGGAAACGCATTAAGGAACTGGAAGCGTAAGAGATTGATCTCGAATCCGTCGCCCGGATGACCTGTCACATGCAATGCCGTGACGGGCTTCGGGCGGCGGATTTCGCATTTTATGGAAGGTGACACGTCGCATGACCGCCACACCGCGCATTTTTCTACTGGATGTCTCCGGCTATATTTTCCGCGCCTACCATGCCATCAAACAAGGGATGAGCAATTCCAAAGGCGTGCCTACCAATGCCGTGTTCGGCTTTACGGCCATGCTTCTGAAACTGATCGCGGATAAAAAACCAACCCATCTTGCGCCGGTGTTTGATGTCAGCCGCAAGAGTTTTCGCACGGAGTTCTACCCCGCTTACAAAGCCAATCGTCCCGATGCACCCGACGACCTGGTTCCACAATTCGCCCTGGTTCGCCAGATGGTGGAAGCCTTCGGCCTGCCGGTGATTGAACTGGAAGGCTTTGAGGCCGACGACCTGCTGGGAAGTCTGGCCTGGCACCTTGAGCAACAAGGTCATAAAGTAACGCTGGTTACCAGTGACAAAGACCTGATGCAACTGGTTACAGATCAAGTCAGCATCTATGATCCGTGGAAGCAGAAGCAGATCGGGATCGACGAGGTCAAGGAACGTTTCGGCGTTTCGCCGGATCAGGTGGTGGATATTCTCGGTCTGGCCGGTGACAGCGTGGACAACATTCCCGGCGTGCCGGGTATCGGTGAAAAGACCGCCCAGAGCCTGATCTCCGAATTTGGTTCCATCACCAAGGTGCTGGAGAACATCGACAAAATCAGCGGCAAGAAACGTAAGGAGAACCTCACCAATTACGCCGATCAGGCCCGGATCAGCCGCCGTCTGGCGCAAATCGCCACCGATGCCCCGTTGAGTTGGAGCCTGGACGATTTCCGCCTGGAGGCTCCCCGCCGGGAGAAGATCCTTCCCCTGTTTGCCGAACTGGAATTTACCCGCATGGCCAAGCAGGTTCCCTTTGCCGATGGGGATGACGCCGGCACCGGGGAAGAGTCCGCACCAACCCGCGACGGAGAAACGACAACCACCTCTACGGGGCCAGGCTTTCTGCATGATTCTTATGTATTGGTCAACGATGATCGCAGTTGGCAGAAGCTTTGTGAGGATCTGAAAGCCGCTAACATAGTGGGCTTCGACACGGAAACCCGTAGCCTGGATGTCTACCAAGACAGCCTGCTTGTGGGGCTTTCCTTTGCCACAACGGAAAATCAAGCCTATTACCTGCCGGTGGATCATCGCGGCCTGGACATCAGGCAACGTGACAAAACCAAGGTTCTTGATGACTTGCGGGAATTTTTCGATGACCCCAACCGTCATTGGGTGGCTCATAATGCCAAGTTCGACCTGCACGTCTTGGAACAGGAAGGGCTACACATCGCCGGTCGGGTGGATGACACGATGGTGATGAGCTACGTTCTGAACCCGGCGCGGCGCGGACATGGTCTGGATGCCTTAAGCTCTCAGGAATTGAACCATGTGATGATCGCCTACGAAGAGGTCTGCGGCAAAGGAAAGAAACAGATTACCTTTGACGAGGTTCCGCTGGATCAGGCAACCCGCTATGCGGCGGAGGATGCCGACGCCGCCTTGCGTTTATTCCACCTGTTCAAAGAACGGCTGGAGAGCGAGCAACTCTGGACGATCTATGATGACCTGGACCGCCCCTTGGTGTCCGTATTGAAGCGCATGGAACGAAACGGCATCCGCCTGAACCTGGACTTCCTTGACCAGTTGGGCAGGGACTTCCAGCAGACCTTGGAACGGCTGGAAGAGGAAATCCACGAACTGGCCGGAGAAACCTTCAACATCAACAGCCCTTCCCAACTGGGGGTGATCCTCTTTGAAAAGCTGGGCTTGCCCCACGGACGCAAAACCAAAACGGGATGGTCTACGGACGTATCCGTGCTGGAAAACCTATCCAGTCTGCATGAGCTTCCCCAAAAGGTGCTGGACTACCGTCAGGCGGCCAAGCTGAAAAGCACCTATACCGATGCGCTCAGTTCCCAGGCCCGTCAACACCAGGGGCGGGTTCACGGCAGTTTCAACCAGACCGTGGCCCTCACCGGCAGGCTTTCCAGTTCCGGACCCAACCTGCAAAACATCCCCGTCCGCACGGAAGAAGGCCGACGCATCCGTGAAGCCTTCATTGCCAAAGAGGGGTGTGTACTGCTGGCCGCCGATTACAGTCAGGTGGAACTACGCATCCTCGCGCACCTCAGCGAAGATCGTCTGCTGATTGACGCTTTTGACAAAGACGAAGACATTCACGCCCGCACGGCAGCCGAGGTTTTTGGCGGCTTACCGGGAATGGTTACGCCGGACCTGCGACGGCGAGCCAAAGCCATCAACTTCGGCATTGTTTACGGACAAACGGCCTTCGGCCTGGCGGAAAGCCTGGGCATTCCCCAGAAGGAAGCCAAGAAATACATCGACAGCTACTTTTCACGCTATCCCCAAATCCGCGACTACATGGACTGCTACCAGAGCTACGCGCAACAAAACCATGAGGTGCAAACCCTGTGGGGACGGCGCATCCCGCTGGAAAGCATCAACGCGAAAAACGCCAATTTACGCAACTTTGCCCTGCGTCAAGCGATCAACGCGCCAATTCAAGGCACCAGTGCGGACATCATGAAAAAAGCGATGATCTCTATCTGCGATGCCTTGCAGGAACAACAACTCGAAACCCGCATGGTTTTACAAGTCCATGATGAACTGGTTTTCGAGGTCGCCACGGACGAAGTGGAAACCGTGACGGAGTTGGTACGAACCCGGATGGAACAGGCTGCAAGCTTGCGGGTTCCTCTACGGGTGGACATCGGCGTGGGACAGACCTGGACCGACGCTCATTAAGCGATGAGAACAACCCCAATACCTTGTACGAGACGGCCATGACCTTTGATGTTTCCGGTGTGAGCGTCAACCCTCTGGTTCCCTTCCTGGTTGCCTATGTGGTCAGTTTGGTAGGCAGTACCGGAGGCGTCAGCGGAGCCTTTCTGCTTCTGCCCTTTCAAGTCAGTGTGCTGGGCTTCACCAATCCGGCAGTGACACCGACCAACCACCTGTTCAACGTGATCGGCATTCCCGGCGGGGTGTATCGCTACTGGCGGGAGCGCCGTATGCTATGGGCCTTGGCCATGATGATCGTCATCGGCACGATACCCGGTGTTGTCATAGGTTCCTGGTTACGCATGACCTGGCTTCTGGACCCTGGCGCGTTTCGTTTGTTCATTGGCTTTGTGTTGGCGCTGATCGGTCTACGGATGCTGCTCAAGGTGACCAAGAAAGAAGCCCAGACCAAGCAGGCCACTCAGGACGTACCCTTCCACGTAGAGGTGATCCGCTTTACGCCTTTGCATCTGGACTACAGCTACGCCGGAGAAAGCTATCGGGTGGGCGTACCGGGACTGTTTGCCTTCACCTGTGTCATTGGCGTCATCGGTGGGGCTTACGGCGTGGGCGGCGGCGCAATCATCGCCCCCTTTCTGGTATCCATGTGGAAACTCCCCGTGCATACCATCGCCGGAGCCACCTTGCTGGGAACCCTGGTCACAAGCCTTGTTGCCGTGTTGTTTTTCACCGTCGCCGGCGCATGGTTCGGTCTGGAGCAGGTCAGCCCGGATTGGTTGCTGGGCGGTTTGCTGGGCTTAGGTGGTGTGCTGGGAATGTACACCGGCGCACGATTGCAACAGCATCTGCCATCCAAGTGGATTGAATCCGTCCTTGCGGTCTGTGTCACCGGGCTGGCCATCTCATACATCGTCCGCTTTTTCATCTCGGCCTGAACAACTGTCTCAGAGAGAAAACATCCCTCTTTTCAGAAGTACCCAAAGAGTGTTATACTCTTGTCATTATCTGTGTTCGGTTTCCGTTCTCATTGAGTTACTGTCAGACGATGATTCTACGAAGGTGGAATCCCCGCCGAACACCGCAGCCCTGGAATGAGGGAGTTTTGTGATGGCTACAAACCTGCCTTGGTCGCGTATTCTGGATCATATCGACCCTATCGCCCTTGGTTTCGATAGGTCGTTTACACTCATCTTCTGCAACCAGACCGCCCAGGAACAGGCAGGCTGTGAACCCGGACGACCTCTTTCAGAAACGAAGCTTGCCTGGCTTCCGCCGATGCTGTCACTCAATCAACCTGGCCGGATGACCCTTCAGCACGAGGGACAAGCCTATACCCTTAAGCTGTTTTCTCTGGACGACTCCACCTCGGAAAACCCAGGCCACTGGGGCTTGATTCTGGAACCGTTGGAAAAAGAAGCCCTGCACCTTCTGGCTGAGAAAATGAACGCCGTGGCGGGCCTGGCTGCGGGTGTGGCGCACGAAGTAAACAACCCTCTTGGGGGGATTCTGCAATCAACCCAGCTTTTGTCCCGTGGATTGGATTTCGATTCACCACGAAGTCAAAAACGTCTGGAAGACTTCGGCTTTACGGCAGAGGAAATCACGAAACTGACCGACTACATCAAGCAGCGGCAATGGAAACAGTTCACAGGAATCATTGAAGAGTGCAGCGAACGGGTGCGACGGCTTCTCAACACCTTGCTTGGCTTCAGCCGCAACCATGACTCCCACAAGGAAACAGTCAACCTGACAGAACTGCTTGAAAAAACCTTGATGCTTGCTCAGGCGGAATGGGATCTGAAGAAAAAATACAACTTCCGTCAGGTGCAGGTAGAAACAAACATCGTCCCTCCCCTGCATCAACTCCGCTGCAACCCCCAAGCCCTGCAATTGGTGTTACTGCAATTCATCAAGCGGGCGGGCATCTCACTCTACCAACGAGGCTTGCACGAAGACACAGACCAGTTCATACCGAAACTGACACTCCGTGCAGAGCCATCGCCTGACGGCGTTGTTCTTGAGATCACCGATAACGGCTTGGATGACGTGTTCTCCTTGGATTCCGGCTTGACCCATTGGACCGAAGAGAACCACCAACACTTAAGCATGGAGTTGGGCCGTATTATTGAAGACCTCCACCAAGGCTCTTTAACGGTAGCCGGCGAAACGGGCGAAGGCTGCACGGTGCGTATCACCTTACCACAGTCTCAAGAGATCCCTTCCCTGCAACGGTAAGAATCTACACACGGCCACTTTTCAGGGTTGGGCGGCCTTGCGCTGTTCGGTCAACCGCTTGTCCATATCCTGCATCAAGGGCATGAGGTTGTCCTGGTGCAATACCCAGCGGGGGTCGTCTTTCCAATCACCTGCGGCTTGTTGAATCGCCGCCAAGGCATCCTCGGTCCGACCGGTGCGGTCCAGTTGGGTAATCAACCATTCCAGGGCATAGAAATAGAAATCCGTCTCCATCTCTTTAGGAACGGCATCGGCTCTGGCCAAGGCACGGTGGCAGGCCGGAGTGAACTCGTGCTTCAGATGGGCAATGTTGGTCCACCATTTCAGAGTTCCATTCACCTGGACATCCACCTTGGTCTGGGGTTTCAGTCCCAGTTTTTGTGCGGTCAGAAGAATCTCGTTTTCCCAATTTCTAGCCAGGAACTGAGCGCACAAGGGCGCCGGGTTGGTCTGAACCTCCATCGCTAAGTGACTCATCGCCTCCAGGTAGCGATTCAAAACACTCGCTTCGTTTTCCCCTTCCGCCGCGTGCATCGCTGCCAGAAAACTACGCATGGCATTGAGGCGGGGCCAGGCTTGCTCCTTCGGTGGAAGTTTGACAACCAGATCACGCCAGGCCAGGCTTTCCGCAAGCAGTTCCGTCATTGGCTGCTTGGTATTCAGGGTTTCTCCATACTTTTTCCAGGCTAGCGTCCAATCGTTTTTCCACAGCTTTTTCAGACCGGGAGATACCACATCCTCCACGGACTCATCTTTGGCTTGCGGGTCCATGCCCTGCCGGTTCTCACAGGACGAACAACCGTTAGTCACAGCCAGAAGGCCCAGAAGCCAAACCAAGCCAAGCAATCGCACACGGGTCATGGCGTTCTCCATAGCGGATAGGAACGAGGATCAGCCCCTCGGTTCGGTCACAAACACGGGGTCAGGGAAGGAAAGACTCCCCTCACGTCTCCCTCACGATGAACGAATCATCCCTAGTATAGAACAAGTCCGGGAAACTTTCTATTCCCAATCGTCGCCGGATTCCAGGGCGTGCTGAACACGCTCTCCCAGCAAGTTCAATTTCGAGGCTCTGGCAATCCATCCCGGAACCTGCTGCTCGGCTCCCCGAACGAGAATCCCTACCGGCTGCCCTTGCTGATTGAACACGCCACCCCCGCTCATTCCTCCAAGAGCCAAGCCTTCCAAAAACCATTCGTTCTCAAGATCCAGCGGAATCGCGCCCTCTTCATCATCCAGTGCTTGCAGGCGCTGGTGACATTCTTCGGCTTCCTTCTCGGAAAGTACGCGCCCCACAGCCGCACTCAAACGCCCCTCCCACGGAGCTTCACGGGGAAAACCAAGAAGAAGAACCAGTTCATCGGCAACAGGCTGCCGGGCCTGGAGACGCCCCTTCACCAAGGAAGAAATATCAGAGAGCGTCAGGCTCCATTGTGTCGAACAGGAATCCGCTTCATCAGACCAGGCCATAACAAACAGGGTCTGATCGTTCTTCGGCAGTAGGTGGAGAAAGCCGTTTTCGCTCTGTTCGGCAGGAAGGAAGGGGTGATAGATTTTCGTGGAAGGAAGCGCGGTTTGAGAAAGCCCTCCCTGGGTGTCATCCCAGGCGGTGAAAAGGCACTCCTGCGTCAGGGGCTCTTCGGCAAGCCATTCCGGAAGGTCTTCGTCATCTGGCACATAGATTTCGTTCAAGGCCACATGCAGAGCCGTTACCACAAGCGAAGCGCCATGCACAGATTCGGATGAAGAACCCCAACGAAAGGCGCTACCATGATCCACGTGAAGCAACTGCCGCGCACTGGTCAACACCCAGTCCGAGCAAGGATGATCCGTCTCAGACAAGAGGTTCTCAACAGGAAACAGGGCCGTAACCTCAGAGCAGTTTTCCGGTAAACTGACGTAGCGCTCATCGCCTTCCGTGGCATCTTCATCCCCCGCCACCCAGACTCCGTCTTCCTCGGCACAGGAAGACATCCAGCCCAGAACAAGGCCCCAAATCAGGCCGCCAAGAACCCTCAATACAAAATATCCTTGCATTCGTCTTCGGGAAAGTATCAGACGCATTCGCTTCCTTCCGAGCATGACCTGCAACAAAAAACTCCGGAGTTGCATCGCCCCGGAGTTGTTCAGAACGGCTCAAGCCCCTGGGGCTAGCGGGCCGCGATGCACTCGATTTCCACCAGCGCATTCAAGGGAAGTTTGGCCACACCGATGGCGCTACGGACAGGAAAGGCTTCTTTGAAGTAGCCGGTATATACTTCGTTGACCGCAGCGAAGTTTTCCATATTATCCAGGAAGATGGTCAGTTTGATCGCACGATCCATGCTCAAACCCTGGCTTTCCAGAATCCCTTTCACGTTTTCCATCGCCTGTTTGGCCTGCTCTTGAATGCCACCGGAAACCATCGCTCCCGTAGCGGGATCAATCGGCACCTGGCCGGAGGTAAACAACATGTCACCACACCAGACAGCCTGGCTGTAGGCGGCAATGGCTTTGGGTGCTTTGTCCGTTTGCACACATTCACGTTTCATGGTCATCGGTTCCCCTCCGTAACTGATAAGAGATATTGGTTCATGGCGCTCTGGTTTCTTGCCCCGGTGTCTACGCACAAACGGATCTTTGGAAAACCAATCAGATCCAGACCGAAAGCGTTTGTAGTACAACAGCAAGAACCATCGAACCAAGGTCTTCTGGCTACCATGAAGCAAGGGTGGCGTCAATGCCCAGGAAGATAGATCAACTTATTCGCTGTCCAGAACCTCTCGGACTTTGCGTGAGAGCGTCTGCGGAGTGTAGGGTTTGGCCAGAAATGCGATCCCTTCAGGCAGTTCGCCCTGGGCAGCGAGAATGTTTTTGCTGTAGCCGGAGGTATAAAGCACCCGTAAGTCAGGTTTGTGCTGTATCAGTTTCGTTGCCAATTGCCGGCCATCCATGTCGGTGAGGATCACATCCGTCAAGAGTAGATCAATCTTCCCGGACTGCCGTTCAAACAGGTACAGGGCTTCATCACCGCTGGGAGCGGCAAGAAGTGTATAACCGAGACGAGAGAGAATTTTCGTCGCCACATCCCGAACGATGGGTTCATCTTCCACAAACAGAATGGTTTCCTTACCCGATTGCATCTCCTTGGAGCCGGAGTTCAGATCCGACATCGTTGCTTTCTCACGTACACTGGGCAAAAAGACCTGGAATGTGGTTCCTATCATCGGGGAAGATTCTACCGTGATGGTTCCCCGGTGTTGCTGAATCACACCAAAGCTTGTGGCCAAACCCAAGCCTGTACCTTGATCTGCCGTTTTGGTCGTGAAAAAGGGCTCAAACAGATGCTCCATCACGGAAGCATCCATCCCACATCCGGTGTCTTTCACATTCAGAACCACATAGCCACCCGCTTGAACGCCTTTGATGATTGCATCCTCCGGGTCCACCATGCAATGGTCCGTTTTGAGAGAGAGCGTCCCTCCCGTGGGCATTGCATCACGGGCATTGACTGCGAGGTTGACGATCACCTGCTCAAGCTGATTGGGGTCTGCCTTGATTGCAGGGATTTCGCCGTCAATCTCCATGTTCAGGATGATGTTTTCACCAATAATGCGCCCCAGCATCTTTTTAATGCTTCGCAGCAGTTGGTTGAGATCCAAGACACGAGGCTCAATGAGTTGTTTTCGGCTGAAGGCCAGAAGTTGCTTGACCAGCGAGGCCGCCCGCGCACCGGCTTTGTCGATCTCCATCAGCGGCTCGTAAAAGGGATCTTGCTCCAGTGTATCCAAGAGCATCATGGAAACGTTTCCGGTAATCCCGGTTAAAATGTTGTTGAAATCATGGGCAATACCACCCGCCAGACACCCAATGGCTTCCATCTTCTGGGCATGAATCAATTGGGATTTCAACGAACGCTGCTCGGCTTCCGCCTTGCGTTTTTCCAACTGGGCAAAGAGGATCGGAGCAACCTGGTCCGCCACCCGTTCCAAACGGTCTGCAAGCAGCACGTTGTATCCACCCTTCCGATTGGCAACAATAATCTGGCCCACCAGTTTCTCCTGATGAACCACAGCCACAGCCAGAGCATTTTTCAACTGCACATGACCCATTGGAAGGGAAAGTGTTTCGTTCTTCCAGATGGTCTGTTTCTTTTCCAGGGATTCACCCCACAAACCACCCCAGATTTCCTTTGGAAAAACGATGCTTTTATCCGGCATCTCACACTTGGACCAAATATGCCGTGTCATCGACGGACAGACAAGATCCCCATGTTCATCCATATAACCGAACAGTCCGAATTCACTCTCAAAGGTCTTCAGAATGACATCCAGAACATCGGCGTAGGTTTCCGATTCCCCTTTGGTCAGGAAGATGGTTGCCACCTTGTTTTGCAGGTTCAACACCTCATTGAGACGGCCAATCTCTTCTTCGGAATGCACCTGATCGGTAATGTTGCGGGCAATCCCCTGAACCAGCAGAATGTTCCCCTGATCGTTACGAACCAGACTGAAACGGTGTTCCGTCCAAACGAATCCACCATGCTTTTGGCCGCACAGGATACGAATGGAGCGTGTTGATTCCAGGTCGCTTTGAAGCATCATCAGAATCTTCGAGAAATTCTCATCGCCGAGGACTTCGAAACCAAGGCTGGGATTTCTATAGAATTCTTCGGGCCGGTATCCGGTCAATGAAAACACGGAGGGACTGAGATAGATCCACTTAGGGGACGGCTGGACTTTCAGAATATAAATGGTGTCCTGGCTTTTTTCCGCAAAGATTCTAAAGCGGTTTTCACTTTCACGCAGTGCGCTTTCGGCAAGCTTCCGGTCGGTTACATCACGCACCGACCCGGCCATACGGTTCGGCTGGCCATCTTCACCCACAAACACACGTCCCTTGGAATGAATCCAGCGGGTTTCTCCATTGCGGGTAAGAACACGAAATTCGAACTGAAAGGGCTCATGAGATTTCATGTCTTCTTGAACACGCTGACTTTGAGCAGCCCGATCATCCGGGTGAACGATGGAGAGAAAGCGCTCTTGGGTCGGGACAAATTCATCGGGCCGATAGCCCAGCATTTCATAGTAGCGCGGGGACCACCAAAAGATTGGTTTCTTCAGATCCGGCCAATCCCACAATCCGTCATGGCTCCCTTCCAGAGAGATCTTCAGCCGTTCGCGGTTCTCTTCCAGCTTACGTTCCGTATTGACCTGCTCCGTGCGGTTCTCGCCGATCTCCAGAATACCAACCAGGTCACCTTGATGATTACGAACCGGATAACTGCGCAGGAACCAGATTTGTTGATTCTTTGTTTCAACAAAGGCTTCCTGCGGCTCGCCGGTTTGGGATGTCTGACGAATGGGGCAAAAGGAGCATGGCTCCGTTTTATCATACCAAAGCTGGTAACAGGCTTTCCCTTCAACCTCTTCTTTCGAGCGCCCCAACTCTTGCAAATAGGCTTTATTGGCCCAACACAAGGTCATATCCGGCGTGTAATAGGCCATGCGCTGACTTGTGGCGTTTAGAATGAGTTCCTTTTCCTGGTTCGCAGCGCCAAGCATGGTTTCAAGACGAGCCTGCTCTGTCATGTTGCGACCGGTAACAAGGGTCGCACGCTCTCCATGAAACAGAATGGCCGTTGACTGGGTTTCCACAAGAAGCCGTTCCCCGGACTGAAGAATCAATTCCATCCGTATCGGAGGGTTGCTTTCGCCAATGGCAAGACTTCTCAGACGTTCTACGATCGTTTCATGATATTTGGGGTCAATGGTTTGATAGATATCCAAATCAATGATCTTGTGGAGATCCTCATAGCCGAGCAGGGCCGCTCCTTGAGGATTGCAGAAACGGTATCGCCCTTCTACAATAAGATACAAAGCTTGTGGGCTAGACCATATCATGTCCAAAAGAGCGGATTCATCCACACCAGCCTCATGAGCCATCTGGATTGGATCGGCTTGGGATGCGGCCATAGCGACAAGCTCAGCCGTCGCTTTCCGACGTGGCTTGGAACGGTCGGATGGATTCATACGATTTCCCGGTTGTTGAAAACCCCTACAATTTACCCCTTGGAACGAAACCTACTTCCTTGGATCAGTTTACCCTCATTTGTACCTTGCTGCCAAGAAAAACTCATTGAGCTTCTCTGGTTCAGCAAGAACAAAGCAAAAACTCATCCGCTCATGCAATCGGCGGGATTCGTTTCCAGGTTTAGATAATTGCACAAGAAAGAAACAACGATTTGCATTTTTTGTTAAAGAGAACTATACTAGAAGCCTTGGGATCGTTCAATTCCATACTCTTGAGGAAGCAGTAGTTCCATAGTGTTGCTTCATATAGGATTGTTCCTGGTTGGCATTGAACCCTTGAAACAAGATAAACGAGTCGAAATATGGAGTGCCTCATGGTCAGGATGAAAACCGTCTGGTTGCTTTCAGCATTGTTTGTTTTCCTACTCGGTGGATGCGATACAAGATCCATGCTGGATATTCCCTGCCGGACCGATGACGACTGCCCAACCTACTTCATCTGCCTGAATTCCGGCGTCTGCCATTTACCGGATAACAGCGTGGAACTTCTGGACGGAGACACCCCCTGGCCTTTCAATGGCGATTACATCCCGGAATTGTGCGAACCGGATGCGCTTTGTGCAGATCGTTGTGAAGGTCATCACTTGATTCACTGCGAAGCCACCGAGGATTTCTCCCTCGTGGACTGTGACCAGAATAACTGCTCCTGCAAGGTCGCCAGACTATGCCGGGAAGGATGCCTGGAACAAAACGGCGTCGGTCGCTGCGTGGAAGACCAAGGGGATGATCCCTTCTATTGCGACCGCTTCGACGGCGGCTGTTTTGAAGGAGCCGATCCCCTGCTTTCCGGTTCCACCTGCCAGGGAGGAAGCATCTACCTTGCAGAACCCATCGCGAGCCTTGAAGATCCCTGCCTATTGGAATGTAACAAAACCCTCGTTGAAGTATGCAATTCGGAGCGTTGTAGACAGGAAAGCACCACGTTGGCCCTGTGTCGGAGCAATGACTGCGTTGAACTCAACGGCGGCTGCTTCCCGGATCATGATCCCCGCACCACCGGCTTATCCTGCCGGGACGGAGACATCTATTTCGGTCAAAGCGAACTGACGTCCAGCCAGGGTTGCACCTACGATTGTGATTGGACGCTTTACGAAGAATGCCCCAGCCATCACTGTTACCAGGTCAGCACAACCGCAGCCCAATGTGTGGATGACATCTGCCCCAATCCACTCACCGGATGCGTTCCCGGCTTCCCGGAGGAAAGCATCAGCCGTTGCGATGCCAACAACACCCATGTCATTTTTTATGAAAACGTGCCTTCACAACTGGACCCTTGCGTCCTGGAATGCGCCGCCATCTCTTCTGAAACCTGCCCGGTAGACCAGTCTTGCGTGACGCTCTCGGACTTTGAAGCAGCTTGCATGTATCAATGCGAATATTTCACCGGCGGATGCGACCCGAATGATCAGTACGGCAACGTACCGGGCGATGAAACCGTCTATGCTTGTGATGCGAACACTCACCGCGCTGTGGTGATTGGAACCCCCACACTGGATTATTCAACCTGTTCCGCCCAATGTAGCTGGAGTACGGGCGAAGTCTGCCGAGACGATGAATACTGCTTCCATGACGTCGAAGACAATTACGCCTATTGCAACACCTGCGACTCCATTACCGGCGGCTGTGCCGGGCATGACGAATCCTCTCCCGCCTACCAGTGTTCTCTCAGGGATCTTTACATCGGGTATAGCCATTGGATTGGCGATTGCACCTTTGACTGCAACTGGTCGTATTTCCGGACCTGTAGTCAAGGATGCACCGATCATGGAGACGGCATTGCCTATTGCAATGAAGACGATGAATGTATCTTCGGCTATTCCGGTGGCTGCTTCCCCGATGACGAATCCTGGCCGATCACCGAATCCGGTCTGAATTGCACGGACAACGCTATCGTTTCTGCCATTCCCGTGCTTTCGTCCAGCGATCCTTGCCGCTACGATTGCCGGTATCAGGTAGTACGCTATTGTGATCCAGGCCAGTGTGAAAGCCGCCAAACCGGAGAGGCGATATGCAATTACTGCCAAGACCCCATCGGGGGCTGTTTCTCCAATGACCCGGATTTCCCGGTAAGTCAGGAAGGAACCCGCTGTATCGGCCAGCATATCTATCGTGGTACCCCCATTCTGGATGCGGACACCTGCCATTATAGCTGCGAATGGAACTTCGTGGAAAACTGTAGCCCGTCAGATTGTGTGGAAGTCGCCACGGGAGAAGCCACCTGCGCCCAGTGTTCCTCGATGACCGGCGGCTGTACCGAATACAATCCCAACCTCGCCGCCAATGAATCCGGGGAGGTATGCCTGGGGAACATCCTCTATTCCCTGGAAGCAAGGCAACAGGAAAACAACCCCTGCCATTACGACTGTTTGATGCGAGGTCTTGAAAGCTGTGAAACCTGCCAGACAGATGCCGACGGCTCATCCACCTGTGTTGAACCCTGCACCAACCTGCAAGGCGGTTGCGATGAAGACGACAACCTGGTTGGGGGCATCGTCTGCATGGGAGGAACCCTTTACCGGGCCTATCCCGTGTTACAAAATGAACACAACTCCTGTCTTCTGGACTGCCAGGTGGATTTCATCACTCACTGTCCCAACGGAACCTGTTCGCAGGTCGATGATTATTACGCCGTCTGCGATTGAGCGCGGAAAAAAGGCCAATGCTCCCCAACCAAGATATGACAGAAAACATATCTTGTCTGAACAAGCCTCATGGAGACAAGACGTACTCCTAGAAAAGAGTGGGGTGTTCTTCGATCCTATCTCAAGACAAGTTGACAGAATATGACAGGCGGAGTAATCTGTCGTTCGTTGTGACTTTTATATTCTGCGGTAAGGGATTGGTGTGAATGGCCAAGGTATTGGTTGTAGACGATGAATATGGGATTCGCCTGACCCTGCGAGAGTTTCTTCAAGACGATGGACATCAGGTGGATACGGCGGAAAGCTTTGATGAAGCCATCGGCTTTCTGCGAAACAACAGCTATGACGTACTGGTGACCGATGTCATCCTTCCTCGCCGTAACGGATTGGACCTACTCCGTCACATTCACGATACCAACCCGGAGGTTCAGGTCATCATCATCACCGGCGAACCGACCGTTGAGTTGACCGTCCAGGCCATGCGATTGGGTGCGTTTGACTTCATTGCCAAACCCGTTTCCGGCAACGACCTCTGTGAAGTGGTCCATGAAGCCGCGTTGAAGAAAAGCCAGTTCGATCAAGCCGAGGAAATGCTTCGTGAAAGCGAATCCCGCTACCATATGCTTTTCGATGCTGCCGCTGACGCCATTTTCATCTTTGATCTCTACGGCCACGTTCAGGAAGTCAACTACACCACCAACGAAATTACCGGGTTTTCACGTTCGGAACTGCTCGCCTGCACCTGGAATGATCTGTTCAGCAACCTGCCTGAATCACTACAGGAACCACCGGACGATGAGGGGCTTGTCCACGAAACGACCCTGACTCGAAAGAAGAAGCCCTCTCTGGCCATCGAGTTGAACATCCGGCGTGTTACCTATTTTGGGGAGTCCGGGTGGATCTTTATAGCCAGAGACATCAGTAAGCGTCGCAAAACCGAAGAGCAGTTGCTCCGCTTTTCTGCGGCGGTTCACGCAAGCACCGATGCCGTCGTGATCAACGACCTTGAAGGCGTGATTCTTCAGGTCAACAAGGCCGCCGTGCGGATGTTCGGCGCAGATCACCCCGATGAACTGCGAGGGAAACACGGCACCGAATTCCTAGACCCCTCCATCCTGAGAACGATCCGAAAAACACATTTGGAACAGGGATCTCCGGAAACTTTCCAGCCTACGGAATACGCACTCCTGCGCAAAGACGGCAGCCAACTCGCCGTTGAAGCCAGCATTTCCATCATGCATGATGCCGAAGGCGCACCACAAGGCTATGCCACCATCCTGCGTGACATCACCGAACGGAAACAGGCGGAAGAAGCCTTACGCCGCAGTGAAGAGCGCCTGGCCACGACGCTGTCCTGTCTGAGCGATCTGGTTTTCGGAATCAACCACCGGGGGATTTTCGCGGAGTTTCACCAACCGGCAAGCCACCCGGATTTATACACTGAACCGGAACAATTCCTGAATCACCATGTGGGAGACGTGCTTCCCAGGTCCGTGGCCGAACGCTTTCTTTCCGCCTTGCGCAATGTAGAGCAACAAAAAGGTATTTTCGAGTTCAATTATGAACTGGAAGTTCATGGGAAAACGTCTTGGTTCTCGGCACGATGTTCGCCACGCTTGAACGAACATGGAAAAAAAGACGGAATCTTAGCCGTTGTACGAAACATCAATGCACCGAAGCGGGCGGAAATCCGAGCCAAGCAGGTATCCAAGGAACTGGCGTTCCTCGTGGAAAGCGCCCATGCCTTCATGCAGCATAGCCCACAGCAGGATCTTTACACACAGATCGGGCGCCATTTGCGTCGGCTGATTTCCTGCCGGGTAATCATCAACGAATATTGCCCGGAAACCGACAGCCTCGTCTGCCGATCTATCCAGGGCTTAGGCCCAGCAACCCACAAAATCCTGGCGATGATGGGTGGAAGCCCGGTTGGACGAGCCTTTCCGATTACGGACGAACAAGCGAGAAAAGACATACTTTCCGGTCGGGTGATGGAAGTTCCGGATGGTATACGCGGCCTGGTTTTCAATCAGTTTCCGGAATTTATCTGCAACCTCATTTCCCAAGCCTTGGATATCGGTAAAATCTATGCAATCGGCTTTATTCATGCGGAAAAGTTGTTGGGAACCTGCATCATCATCTTGCAGCGCAATGAAGAAATCCCTCACCAGACCGTTGAAGCCTTCGCCGGACAGGCCAGCATCGCCTTGAACCGAGAGTTTCTGGCCAACCGTGGTCTGGCTCTTGAAAACCAACTGCATCAGGCGAGAAAACTGGAAAGTCTGGGTCGTCTGACCAGTTCCGTGGCCCATGATTTCAACAATGTCCTCACCGGCCTGATTGGCAACGTCACGCTGGCCAAGATGGAACTTCCCGCCGATCACCCTGCCTCGGAATATCTGGATCAAGCCAGCGAGGCCGTCGATAAAGCCTCGGAACTGACCAGCCAACTCCTGGGAGTCAGCCGGAAACGTGAAATCAAACGCCAAAGCCTGGAACTCTCTGAGTTGATTGCAAGCAACCGCACCTTGCTACAACGCCTTCTGGGAGAAGACATCTCCCTGAAGTTGGAATTGGCATCCGGGTTACCCAGCTTGACCGCGGATCGGGGCCATTTGGAGCAGGTTCTGCTGAATCTTGCAGCCAATGCCAGAGATGCCCTGCCGGAGGGAGGCCAGGTCAAACTCCGCACATGGCGTGAGGAAAGATCCATCGAACTGTTCGCCGGCGATTCTCCGTGGGAAGCCCCCCAGGAGTTCGTAAAACTGAGCTTTGAAGACAATGGTCCCGGCATGGATGATTCCATCCGACATGTCGCCTTTGAGGCTTTCTTCAGCACCAAAGCCCCAGGGAAAGGAACCGGTTTGGGTTTGGCCACCGTCGCCGAGGTGATGCAGAGTTTGGGAGGAGAAGTTTCCATTGAAACCCCGGAACAGGGAGGTACACGCTTTGTCCTCAGCTTCCCGGTCGGCCAACATTCCAGTACGTCATTCAAGCTTTCCGGGCGACCCATCCCCGGTGGAACGGAAATGATTCTGGTGATGGAAGAAGACGAACAGGTTCGCCGTACCCTGCAAAACTCGCTGATATCCCTTGGCTATCAGGTCATCGCATCGACAAATCCTGACGAACTTTGCTCTGAAGTTCTGAAAACGGAGGCCCTGCCCTCCCTGCTGATTGCCGATCAGGTCACGCAGGAAGATTACATGCTTCTCCGCGAACATTTCCCTATGATGCGCTTCCTATTCACCTCTGGCAATCAGGATGGCGTGGTGATTCACACACCCTTCGATTGGGTTGGCTCTTTGAACAAGCCCTTCAACCAGCAACAACTGGCCGTGAAAATCCGCGATATTCTGAGATAAGCGAACCATCCCGATCTGTTGCGCTACAAGACCGATTGTCTATCAGAACATTCGGTCCCCCTTTCTTCCGCCAATTCGCCATCTTTACACTCCTTCCAGGAAATGACCACTGTCCAACCGTGAGGTATCCCCTCATGGCATTCAACAAGATTCCGTAGAGTCTTGGGAAAACAGGTCAAGTCATTGGTAAAAACGCCGAACCATGTAATGGAAAAACTGTGAACCAGACTCTTTGAAGCGGCGAGGTATGACGAATGGGAAGTCTATTGGATTTTATTCAACACATTGACATGTTGGACCCGGAAGGAAGTCACCAGCTTGACCAACTTGCATCCAAAACCAAAGAGTTGCAACGCTTGCCTCCCGTGGCGATTAAAATCCTCAATCTCACGGATAAACCCGACGCCAAAGTCCAGGATCTGGAGCGCGTCATCCGTAACGATACCGCCATCACGGCATCGGTGTTACGTATTGCCAACTCCAGCTTCTATTCCTTGCCGAAAAAGGTGGAAACCGTTGAGCGGGCCATTGTCATTCTCGGCTTTCGCACCATCAGCAATATGGCGGTCAGCCTGGCCATCATGACCGATCTCTACCGCTCTGAAGATACCTGGTTGCAACGGATCTTCCAGCGTTCATTGGCCTCCGCCATCGCCTGCCGGGTCTTGTCTTCCAAGATCGACGTCGGTGACCGCGACGAGCTTTTCGTGGTGGGTTTGTTGCACGACATGGGTATGGTGGTCCTGCGTTCTCAATCCCCGCAAATCTATCAAACCCTGTTGGAAGAACCCCAGAAACATCCTCAGCAGCTTTGCAAAGCCGAACGCTTTCAATTTGGATTTTCCCATACTCATCTGGGGGAACGCCTTGCCCGTGACTGGGGCTTCCCGGAATTCATCCGAGCAATGACCTTGTACCATCACCATTTCGGGAAGATGAAATCCGTTAAACCGGAGGGGAATTTCACCAAGCAATTGGCCCTTGTTTCCCTGGCCGATCAGGTTTGCGAAAAGATGGGCCTTGGGTACCAACTTCAGGGTTCTTCAACGTGGTGCAATCCCGCAATCAGTGAAGAAGCGGATTATCTGGGCCTCGCGAAAGAAAACCTGGAATCCTGGATGGACGATATCGAAACGGCATACCTTGAAGAGAAATCTTTCTTTGGAGTATCCTGAACTGATCGCGTCAGTTCGGAGAGAAATCCTGACTGATCTTCCTAGAAGAAAGGGACTCAATGAAAGACGACCCATCAAGCATTGGCGTATTGGCATGTTTTTTTACAAATAAACATTGTCTTGCGTGGCAAGGAAGAGCAGAATAGGATAGTTTGAATGGATTGTTCGTTCATGGAAAAGCCTGCTTGTACCAACGTAAGACCCTCTGATCTAAGGAAGATGCTGTCTTGACTATTGGTATAGAGATGGTTTTTTTCCAGAACGAGGCTTTTTTTGATGAATCTTCTCCAGGATCTCCGGCGAAAAGCGAGAAGTTCCGTCAGTTGTTGCAGGAATGGGGGAGTGTTTTGAGTGAAGCCGATTTTCTTCAGAATCCGGAAAAACTACGTCGTTCGTTGTTGCGCATTTTCCGTGACCCGGAATACACCCCTCCGCTGTTGCCGAAAATCGCCTACCGCATCAATCACTTAGCCAGCCAACCGGAAGTGAATATCGACAATGTCGTGGCCCTGTTGGAACAAGACCCGATGTTGTCTGGAAAGGTACTTCGTTTATCGCAATCCTCCGCCTATGCCGGACGAGGCTCGGTAACGACTCTGCGCCAAGCCATCATCCGCCTGGGCCTCAGCACCGTGCGTGACGCCCTTTGGGAAGTGATTCTTCACGACTCCGTGTTTCGCGCCAATGGTTATACGGAGATCCTGGACACCCTGCGTCTGCACAGTGTCGCCTCGGCCCACGCGACACGGGTGATCTGCCTGAACACCCAGCAACCGGTGGATTACGCCTTTCTTTGCGGGCTGATGCACGACATCGGAATTGCCGCCTTGTTTACTTCACTGTATGAAATGGATATTCATCTCGATGAAAAGCAGCAGTTGATTGTCTGGCAGGTAATCAACGACATGCATGAAGAGGCGACGGGGATTATCGCCCGCCTGTGGCGCTTGGCCCCGGAAATCCGCATGGTTATCAGCAACCATCATCATATCGACAAAGTCGCGGGCCTGACTCATCCTGTCAGCGCTGCGGTCTGTCTGGCCGAACATCTGGCGACGGAACTAGGCTTCCCTCCATTGGATCAGGAAAGGGCCAGCAAATTGGACGCTCCTGTGGACCTGACCGATCCTTCCGTGCTGAGCAAGGCCATGATGGAACTCCACCTGACCCATGCTTCTTTTGAACATATCCGTGACGAAACCGAAGAGATCCTTTCCGAGATCCGCTAAACACGACAAACATCGTTCTTTTGCGATCGAAAAACCCCGACCAGATGGCCGGGGCTTTTTCGTTGATGAACGGTTACCGATCACGGGCTGAGCCCGTTTTTTAGTCGTTGATGCAGATACCACCCAAACCATAGACCACCTCAGAAACATTGCAGTGGAACCCGGCGCAGCAGGGAGGCATCAGCAAGCCGCAGGCGATGGGGTTATCACATGTGCAAGTGTAGCACTGCGGGGCACTATTGGCATCACAGCATTCATTCATCCCACAGACGGGGCAATTGAGGACACAGACGTTGAAGGTGGGATCGCAGAGATGGCCCACAGGGCAACTTCCGCCGCAATCTCCGTTACCGCTTCCCACCACGCAACGGCCATCGGTAGCACAGGACAAGCCGTTGATGCAGTCGCTGTCATCGTGGCAACTGTCATGGCAGCAGCCTTGAACCTGACCGGTGACCTTCTCGCAGTAGGCATCGTCCCCGCAATCACTGCTATTGGCACAGGATTGACATTCCGCGTTCTGGGGCAGGCATTTCCCGTAGTTGGCCTGAGTGGAATCCGACTGGCAGCGGTACAGTTCCGGGCAGTTTTCGCCGGGAAGGTCACAACGGCGCATACAGGAACCGTCTTCCTGGGTACCCGCCATGTTGCAGAATTCATCGTTGGCGCATTCGGCATCACTGCGACAATAATTTTCAATGGGTTCACAGCGACCGGACAGGCATTCCCAACCACGGGGACAATGGATGCCATCCTGGTCGCAATAGGTAGCGCAATGGCCATCCGTGCCGCCGATTTCATCAGGCAGGCAATATTGCAAGGTATCCGTGCAACCTTCCGAAGCGGTGCAGCTATCTCCCACGGGGCTTAAGCATTCGTTGTCAATGCAGACATCGCTCGCCGGACAATCATGGTACAAGGTCCAGACCAGACCAACCCCTTCCACCGCCTGACATTGCTCTACATCGTTCTCGTCGTTGCAACGCTTGGCCAGATTGGGGCTACAGGTTTCGGTATCGTTGTCGTCATCGTCATCCGTGGTGTTGTCATCGTCATCATCCGTGATGGAGTTTTCCACACAGACCATGCCGTTGCAGACCATATTGGGGCCGCAATCCATGTACAAATCCCAATCAAGCCCGTTGCCCGTATCAACGCACTGTTCAATGCGCGCAGGGTTGACCAGGCTACACCGCTTTTCCCCGACATAGCTACAAGCACTGACGTTGTCATCATCGTCGTCGTCATCTGCCGTGAATTCGTTGTCACCGTCCGAGGTGGTATCATCGTCGTCATCTGCCGTGTCGTCATCGGTACAGGCCGCAACCCAAAGCAGGCTTGCCAGCAGAATCATGGTAAGGAGATGGAAATAGTTGTTACGTTTCATGGGCTCCTCCTGTCTCGGAGTTATGGACCTTTTGAATTTTCTGAAACCTCACGATTGATTATAAGGGAAAATCAAGCAAAATTGCAACGAAATCCCGTGAAAACCTAGGCAGTGTCGACATGAGTTATAGATTTTCCTGGACAAGACGACTCTGCTGGTCTACATTCCTTTAAATAGAAACTATTCAGAGGAATACAATGGATGCCACTTATCACCGTCATGATATTTCCGACCACGCTTGGGAACTCTTGGAGCCACATTTACCGGGGCAGAAAGGCCAATGGGGCGGGATTGCCAGAGACAATCGACGATTCATTAATGGTGTGTTTTGGATCTTGCGAACCGGTGCACCTTGGCGCGACCTACCGCCCGATTATGGCAGTTGGAACAATACCCATCGCCGGTTTATTCGTTGGCGAGATAAAGGCATCTGGGAGAATTTACTGGATAGTTTGATTGATGATCCCGACTACGAATGGCTGATGATCGACGCCACGCATGTCAAAGTCCATCACGATGCTACGGGTGCCCGAGGCGGAACGCAGGACGCGGGCCAGACAAAAGGGGGCTCAATTCCAAGGTACACCTGGCCGTGGATGCGCATGGTAATCCGCTCCGAGTCCTTGTTACAAAAGGTACCCGAGCTGATTGCAACGAGGCTGAAAATCTGATCGAAGGGCTACCATCCTCTAATTTACTGGCTGATCGTGGTTATGATACAAATAACATCATTGGCCTATGCGAGAAGAACGATACGTGTCCGGTGATTCCTCCAAAGAAGAATCGAACGGTTCAACGTAACTACGACAAAGACTTGTACCGTGAACGCCATCTGGTTGAAAATGCCTTTGAAAAGCTGAAACGTTGGCGTGGTATCTCGACGCGCTATGCAAAGAACACAGCGTCTTTCCTCGCTGCGGTACATATCCGCTGTCTAGCTCTATGGCTTCATATCTCATGACGACACTGCCTAGAAGACTCATCAAACATAGATGGTTTTCAGACCCACGTCATCTTATCCGAACTCAGACAGGGATCACTCGTGGCTCGCACGATAAGGCTTCTTCCTTGAAAATTGAATCGCTCTGTTTTGGCGGTTTGCTTTGTTGACAGGGTCTTTTCTTTGTGTCTACCATAGCCACCGGCCTGCTGGCTTTGTCACGAATCGCGTCGACTTATTCCAATCTGGAGGTTTCTCATGGCGCTTTCTCCCATCACCCCTGCCCACCGAACGGAAAACATTCGCTACGCCGTGCGCGACATCGTTGTGCTGGCCCAAGAAGCTGCGAAAGCGGGCAAGGATATGCTCTACCTCAACATCGGAGATCCCAACATCTATGATTTCGAGGTGCCTTCGTTCATCACGGAAGCCACCCACCGGGCTTTTCTTGAGAACAAGATCGGCTATTCCCCCTCATCGGGAATCGCGGAAGCCGTCGCCGCCATCCAGGGCGAAGCCAAACGCAAGGGCATTACCAACATTCTGGACACCTTTGTCACCACGGGTGCCAGCGAGGCCATTGAGGTCTGCCTCACCGCCTTGTTGAACCAGGGAGAAAATATCCTGACCCCCGCGCCGGGTTATCCCCTTTATACCGCGCTTGTCTCCAAGCTGGAAGCGGAAGAGAACCCCTACTATCTGGATGAAGACAACAACTGGCAACCGGACATTGAAGACATCCGTAAGAAGATCAATGACAAAACCCGCGCCATCGTACTCATCAACCCCAACAATCCTACCGGGGCGATCTACACCGAAGAAACGATGCGTCAGGTGATCGAACTGGCCAAGGAACACAACCTGATCATCTTTGCCGATGAAATCTATGACAAGCTGATCCTCTGCGACAAAGAGCATATCAGCCTGGCCAGCCTGGACCCCGACGCCAGCGTGGTCACCTTCAACGGCCTGTCGAAAAGCTATATCGGCCCCGGTCTGCGTATCGGTTGGGGTATCGTCAGCGGACAGCAGGAAATCCTTGGTGATTACATCGAAGCGGTGAACAAGATCCTACGTGCCCGCATCTGCGCCAACCATCCCATTCAATATGCGATCAAGCCCTCGTTGGAAGGAGATCAGGCTCATCTTCCCGGTGTCTTGGAAAAACTGACCCGGCGGCGTGATCTCACCGTGGAGATGCTCAACGCCATCGACGGCATCCGTTGCGTTAGCCCGGAAGGTGCGTTCTACGCCTTCGCCAGACTGGAGAACGTGGCGGACGACAACCACTGGGTCAAGGAATTGATCCAAGCCACCGGCGTAGTGGTCGTGCCGGGTACGGGCTTCGGTCAGGTTCCGGGAACAAGCCACTTCCGCGTGGTTTATCTACCGCAGGATGATGTCTTGAAGCGGGCCTACGAACGCATTGGTGAGTTCCACCAGAGCTACAAGAACCCCTAGGTTTCAGATTTCTTTTCGACAAGGCACTTATCAGGCGGAACGATGAAAAAGCATCATCCCTGAAGGCCGTCTTGGAGAAGAGTTTCCAGAAGGCTTCAGTCATCCGCCAAGAACACCTTGATTTTTCTGAGGTGTTCTTGGCTTTTTTCGTTGATGGTGACACACGGCGGAGTGAGTATCATGGGTTTCCATTGCCACTACCCGGAGACAGATTGTGCCAGCAAGAATGGAAGAGGATGGGGTAACGTCTGCTCTTACCATCCAAGTAGTAGAAAGTGGAGTTGTGCGACAAGCTCCCTCTGTGATTGAAAGAATAAACCTTTGTGCTCTTTACAGGGTTGCTAGAACTTCTTTCAATTCGATTTTGTAAATGTACTCGGCGCCGTCCTTGGTTTTCTCTGCACCCAGGAAGAAACGGCCCAGAATCTTCAACCGTACAATGCCACGGTAGAGGTCTTCCCGGTCCACCTTGATCGGTTCCTTCGTTTCCACATAGACCAGGTCGGCCAAGGTGGGAGGGTTGCAGAACACACAACCGGCCATGACCACCGTGGGATTGGCCAGCCAGAAGCGGCTCATCTTGCCATCCTCGCCCGGCGTTTCAAAGGGCATCACCGCCCCCACCAAGGTTACGGCACCGCCATGAACCCTGGGTAAACCCTGCTTGGCGAAATGCTGCTTGACCACGTAATACTGGTAATTGCGTTTCAGTTTCAAAAAAGTCAGAGGGTAGGCTTTGCTCCAATCCACCTCCTGCAAGGTGAACTCCGTTTCGCTTTCGGTCTGATCGGGCAAATGATTTCGGGCGCGCAGGATGGCGTTGTCTCCATGTTTGGCCCGCGGATCTTCAATCGGCCTTGGTCCCCGCCCCCCCAGAGCTTTGCGGATCGGGTCTTGGTTGGGTTGAATATCCATCACGCTGACCTGGGTATTTTGGGGAGGTTCCCCCTTGGGCTTTGTTGCCTTGGGTTGCTCGGAAGACTTCCCTTTTGAGTCCTGCGACTGACAGGCCAAGACGGCCAAGGCAATCACGATCATCACCAGGCCAAACGACAGAAACCGTGTGAACCGACGCATCAGCAACCCCATCGTAACCCCCGATCAGGGGAGAACCATCATTCAACAAATCAAAGGCTCCACAAAAAACAGGAAGCCTTCGGCAAAGCATCGCCGGAAGCCTACACAGGAAGCCCGTAAAACACAACGCAAAATCACCAACCGAAAACGCCTCGGTTTTATTCCCCCTTCTCACGGGGGCGGATGGGCTGAAACCACAAGGCCAAGACGGAAATCATCTGCAACAGGCCGAAGGAGAAACTCAATACGCTGAACGCGCTGGCCATATGGTGCATCAAGCCCACCAGACCGAAAGCAAAGCCATAGGCTCCACCGGCGAAAACAACGGACATGGAAAAGACCTTCTCCCGGCGGGATACCCAATGACCGAAAATGCCGCCCAGACCGGCCAGAATCATCGCTACGGCTACGGCAGCGTAAAGAAAACCGACAAAGGCGCGGATCCGGGAAGGGACTCCCTGAAAAATGGGGAAATTGGGAATCACGGAAACCAGAGACAGGTGCATGATCCCCAGCAGGACGTTGCCCAGGCCGGGAAGGGACCGAAGCCAGAAGGCGATGCGTGGCGTGTCTCTGGGGTTTCCCTGCCGGGCTTGCGGCTGGTTCATCAAACAACCTTTCCTGTCCTCTCAGGGGCAAGGGAATTCATCAAAAAGGGCCGACGAAGATGTCGGCCCTTGTCGTATCGGTGTTCCGGGTCAAGCCGGTTCAGCGGGTGTGGATCTGGCAATCCTTCATCTCGTTGCAGTCCTCATAATACAAGACGCAGGTGGCGAAATCTTCATCCGTTCCGTCTTGACACTGTTCTTTGCAGGTGTCCTCATCAAAGTCCGCCGAGCCGGGCCAGCATTCCGTGACGCGCTCACAATAGGTTGTGCAGAGGCTTATGTAATCCACCTCAAAGGTACCGCCGGCAAGGCAGCCTTCCAACTCCGCACATTCCGTGAGTTCATGGCAAGCCAACGCGGTCTGGTCCAGTTCGATCACCTCGTTCTCGGCGACGACCTGGGCACAGAACTGTTCACAGTCTTTCAAGACGCCCATGACCTGCCCTTTGATCGAGCGGCAATACTGCATCGACTCACAGAGGGCCGGGCAGACATCTTCCGCGTCAATCGGCTCTTCGTCATCGTCATCATCGTCGTCGTCTTCGTCGTCATCATCGGCGAAGTCATCCCCGCCGCCATCCTCTGCACAGGCAGGAACGAGAACAAGCGACAGAAGGAAGAACACTCCAAAGCAAAGTCTATGCAGTTTCATCGTTGTGGCTATCTCTCAAGCTAGGGGGGACTGGCCCCTGGTGAATACGAAACGGTCGGGGAATCCCGACCGAACCCCAGATGAAGGCTGCATAGCATGATTTTCTAAAATTTGTAAGCAGGATTTTCCGGGTCGAAATCCTTGTCGCTCAAGCCTTTGTTGATCTTGCAGGACTCGTAGCCGTAGTCTTCCACCAGGCGCACCTTACCGCCCTCGTTTTTCCAGATTTTCACCACGGTCGGCAGCTTGATCCGCTTGTTCATGCAGATATGCGCCTTGGCGGCATAGTATTTCTTCGTGCCGGGGCTGGTGGCTTCCACGCAATGGACCGCCTCTCCGAATTTCTTCGACTCGCCGAGGTCTTTGAAGGTCCAGCCCTGGCCTTTGTCCTGCTTGGCCAGTTTCATGTCTTTGGCAATCAGGCGCACGGTGTTGGGGAAACCGGCTTCCATCACGGTATGACGGCTGTCGGCCATCGCCAGGTTACCCTTGGGGTCCAGGCTGACGGTGATGTCCGGGAAGCTTCCCTTATGGGCTTTGATCTCGTTATCGTTCCAGCCTTTGACATAGATGATTTCCTGGTTCTTCTTGTGGCTACCGACCCACTTCATGTAAACGCTGAAGGGTTTGGCCCGCCATTTGGTGAGGGCTTTCTCCAGGGGAAGGTTCTTGCCCTTCCATTCTTTTTTGTAGAAGGTGCATTGGAAATCCCGCAGACGGCGCGACTGGGCGCTCATGATGTCTACGTACTTGAGTACCTTGGTCATCTCCGGCGGGAAGGGGCTGGCCGGTTCAGCCGGAGGCTGCTCGGCAGGGGCAGCCGGAGCGGCTTCGGCCTTGGCCGCCGGGGCTTTGTCGGCAGGGGCGGCCTCTTGGGCGAAGGCGGGAAGCGCCAGAAGCAGGACAGACAACACAACGAGGATCGCAGAGACAGACAGACGTTTCATCGGCATTTCTCCAGCAGGCAAAGAGGTTAGTTTCTGATTAGCAGAGCAAAAAGTCCGTTCGAATTCACACAGTTTTAGCTCAATGCGTCAGGAATGTCAAAACTTGAGAAAAGGGAATGCTCCCTGTGCCTTGCTGTCATAAATTACTTGACGAATCTACCCAGATGCGTAAGCATTTATAGCAATGTGGATGTCGTTGTTTTTCATCCACACACTTTCATTAAAACCCAAACATGAGAAAATACCTACGTTTCATAACAACAACTGACCCATCAAAACAATCAAATGACAACAAATTCTATCTGGAACAAAAGAAACAGCAGCACTATTCGACAGCCTCTTCCCCTCATTCTCATGCTGATAGTATTGTTCATATTACTCATGCAACCTGATCATCTTTGGGCAAGTTCATGCACCGAAAAGTGTGATATTGCCTATAGTCAGTGCGCATCGCTGAAAGCAGCAGGGTGTAAAGCGGGAGCCAAACTAGCGGGTAGAGCAGCGGAAAAGGCTGCAGATAAATCCGGTGTTCCTGGTCTTGGATTGTTTGTAGGAATGTTCACCAAAACACTAACTCAGGAAGAGTGCGCAAAGTTGCTAAAACCTTGTGAAGCGATCAAGGCGACATGTTACGAGAGTTGCCAAGAGAAAGAAACAAAACACAACCAGGCAATTCAAGCCTCGGCACAGAGTTCAAAGCATCATCAAGCGACCATCCCGCGAAAACTCCCCCCTGAACCCCAAAAAGGAACTCTGCGCGTCTTCTCAAATCAACCAAGAACAATCGTCTACATCAATGAAGAGCGCATGGGAGCGACTCCAAAGGACACAATGGACCCATATATTTCTCCTGACATTCGAGTAGGAAAGTATTGGGTCAAATTGGTTAGTCAAGACCGTCGTTGGTCATGGGAAGGAGCTAAAGACATCGAACAGGGAAGCCTAAATGCTGTGGAGGGTATTCTCGTAAATCTACCTGAACAGGATTTCTTACAAGCTCAAGAGGTTGAATCCAAGGAGGATATCCCAACTGCAATTGCGGCTTATGAAATGTTCATAGCGACTTGGCCCAAAGAAATGACTCTGACAAAGAATGCAAGAAAACACATCAGCAACCTCAAGCGCAAACAGAAGAAGAAAGAAAGAAAACTCTTTCATGCCATCACAAGGGAGAGAGATAAAAACAAGAAAATTGAACTATGCAAAACATATCAGGCCAGCTTCCCAAATGGGATTTTTATTACAAAAGTACAAAGCACAACAGAAAAACTAAAGCAAGAAATTCTTGATAACCATTCATTTGAACGAATAAAAAAGGAAGATGATCCCGATGAAAAACTTCGACTTTCCAGTGAATATCTTTCTGAATTCCCAGAAGGAATATACAAGAAAAAAGTCATCTTAATAATCCACAAGCTAAAGTCAAAAGCCAAGAAACAAAAGGAACATGAACGAAAAAAGCTTGAGGAACTTCGTTTTTCACAGGTTATAAATGAAGAAAACCGAGGTCAAAAGCAGGCTCGATGTAAGCGGTATTTAAGTGCTTTCCCTGATGGAGAACATGTAGAAGAAGTCAAGAAGATCATGCTAACCATTGAGCGCCAAATCAAAATGGAACAAAGCAGTATTGGGATGGTGTTCAGCCATATCGAGAAAGGTGCATACATGATGGGTTCTCCCAAGTGGGAGGAAGGGCGTGGAAATGACGAGAAGCTTCACGAAGTAACCATCAGCCGTGATTTTCTTATCGGAAAACATGAAGTCACTCAAGGAGAGTGGATTAACCTTATGGGCAACAATCCCAGTAGCTTTAAAGACTGTGGCCATAACTGTCCTGTAGAGAAAGTAAACTGGTACGAAGCTTTGGCTTTCACCAATGCCTTATCAACACATGATAAATTAGAGACATGCTATGTTTTATCTAACTGTAAAGGTGAAGCAGGAAAAGGCTTCGCTTGCTCTTCCGTAACTTTTACCGGGTTGGATTGCAAAGGATACCGTTTGCCAACCGAAGCAGAGTGGGAATATGCAGCTCGTGCAGGAAGAAGTACAGCTCTCTACAGTGGGAAGCTGAAAGTAAAAGGGGTCTGCAATGCTCCCAAACTGGATAAAATTGCTTGGTACTGTGGCAATAGCAAGCTAAACTATATTGGTGGATTTGATTGCTCTTCATGGCCAGAGAAACAATACCGATCCTTGAAATGCAGAACCCATCCCGTTGGTAACAAATCTCCCAATCACCATAATATTTATGATATGCTTGGCAATGTTTGGGAGTGGGTGTGGGATTACTACGACCAATATCCTCAGCAAAGCGTGAATGATCCTACCGGCCCCACATCAGGCAATAGAAAGGTTGTGCGTGGGGGATCTTGGTATGGAAATGCCGACCTATGCCGTAGCGCCAATCGAACAAAAATGAAGCCCATCTCAAAAAGCCATAACTTAGGCTTCCGTATAGTTAGAACCATAGAATCTACCTCCCCCGACCCCTCTGAGTAACCCCCAGACTTGAAGCAATCAAGCCCCCTGGATTTCTCCGGGGGGCTTGATTTTTCAGGCGGTGGCCTTCTTCGTTTTATTCGCGAGGTTTCAGGTTTCCTTGCGCAGCGCGATGGACAATTCCTGCAACTGCTTGTCATCCACCTCGCTTGGAGCCTCGCTCATCAGGCAGCTTGCCCGCGTCGTCTTGGGAAAGGCGATCACGTCACGGATGGAACTGGTTCCGGCAAGAATCATCGTCAGGCGATCCAGGCCGAAGGCCAGCCCCCCGTGGGGCGGCGCGCCGTAGCCGAGGGCATCGAGCAGGAAGCCGAATTTCGCACGGGCTTCGTCCTCGCCGATCTTCAACGCATGAAAAACCTTCTTCTGAATCTCTTCCCGGTGAATACGCAAGGAACCGCCGCCGACTTCCTGCCCGTTCAAGACCAGGTCATAGGCGTTGGCGAGCATGTCGGAGAGATCCCCGCCATCCTCAAACTTATGCAGTTCTTCCGGGCGCGGCATGGTGAAGGGATGGTGCAAGGCGACATAGCGCTCTTCTTCCTCGTCATACTCGAACATCGGGAAGTGGGTCACCCAGGTGAAGCTGTATTGCTTGGGTTGAATCAAGCCGATCTCCTCCGCCACGCGAATACGCAGACGACCCAGGGATTCATTGACGATAGAGGCTTTGGGGTCGGCCCCGAAGAGCAGCAGGTCGTCCGCCTCGGCCCCCAGGCGCTCGGAGAGGGCTTTCATCAGGTCTTCGGAAAGGAACTTGGCAAAACCGGCCTGCCAGGTGCCGTCGTCTTTCACCTTGGCAAAGGCCATGCCCTTGGCCCCGAAGGTCTTGACGTAGTCGGTAAGCTGGTCGATCATCTTGCGGCTATATTCTTTGGCTTTGCCTTTGACGTTGATCGCCTTGACCAGCCCGCCGCCTTCAATGGCGCCATCAAACACACCGAAGCCGCAGCCGTCTTTCAAGAGGTCGGTCAGATCGGTGAGGAACATCTCAAAGCGGGTATCCGGCGCGTCACGGCCATATTTGTCCAGCGCTTCGGCGTAAGTCATCCGTGGGAAAGGCGTCTGCAACTCAATGCCCAGAAGCTCTTTCCACAACAGAACCATCATGCCTTCCATCAAACCGTAAATGGTCTCCTCGGTGGGGAAACTCATTTCAAGGTCGATCTGGGTGAACTCCGGTTGACGGTCGTAGCGCAGGTCTTCATCACGGAAGCAGCGGGCAATCTGGAAATAGCGGTCATAGCCCGACACCATGAGCAACTGCTTGAAAAGCTGGGGCGACTGCGGCAGGGCGTAGAACGAGCCACCATGAACGCGGGAGGGAACAAGGTAATCCCGCGCACCTTCCGGCGTGCTTTTGGTCAGCATCGGCGTTTCGATTTCCATGAAATCATGCTCGCTCAGGTAGTTTCGAGCCAACTGCATCAGGCGGTGACGCAGAATCAGGTTCTTCTGTACCACCGGACGGCGCAGGTCCAGATAGCGGTGTTTCAGGCGCAACTCTTCATGGGCGTTGGTGTCGTCGTCCACCTCGAAAGGCAACACCTTGCAGGGAGAAAGCACTTCAAAGCGACTGACCGAGATTTCAATCTCGCCGGTGGGGATGTTCTTGTTGATGTTCTCGCCACGGCTGACCACTTTGCCTTCCACGGCCAGCACAAACTCGTTGCGCAGGCTGGAGGCGGCATCCAGGGTCTGGCCCAGTTCCGCATAATTGAAAATCGCCTGGGTCAAGCCGTAGCGGTCCCGCAGGTCGATGAACAGGCAGCCGCCGTGATCGCGCCAGGAATCCACCCATCCTTTCAGAAGCACGGTTTTTCCCTCGTCCGTTCCACGCAATTCACCGCAGGTGTGCGTGCGTTCCATAAGCTCCAAGGATGTTGTCACGGGTTCCTCCTTTTGTCAGATCAACACAAGCTCAGGCCAGGCCTGAACGGTTCGTTTTCGGTAACCATGCCCGAAGGCGGATCATTATACGGGGCAGGTCTTGGGAGTCAAGCAGGCAGATACGCCTTTCTGGCGGAACCTTCCTGATAGGTTTGGACTTGATAGCCAAGCTCGAACCAACTCAAAACTCACGATCCAGGATTCCCTGAACGCTCCCTTGCTCACTGCGTAGCACACAAGACAAACAAACGACTTCCAGCTTGCTGACCAAGTCCTCGCCCCTCACTGGGATGCCTTTCGGCATCCTGTCTCTCGTGAGAGGGAGAGACGCTCTGGGAAGCGAACAGAGTGAGCAAGGGTGAGGGAAACCGGGTTTGTCAATAACCTCGACTTCGCTCTTGGTTTTCAACGGGGCTTGCGCTACAGTGAGCGTTGGCCGATGATCCATGCAATCCGTGACACCTTGTTGATTTCTTGAGGACTTGATGAGCCAGAGTTTGTCCATACGCATTCCCCAGCCCTTGAGCGATGTCTCTTCCATGCAGGAAAACCCAGAGCTTTGGGCGCTTCTCTCCAGCCTTGGGGCTGAGGATCAACTCGCCGTGCAGCTAGACCTTGCAGGAACGGAAAAACGGATTGATGCCGTAAACGAACTCTTTCGTGAACTGACGGCCCTCTCAAACGAACGAGGATTTTCCATCAATCTGGAGGTGATTTCCAAACCGGGGAGCCTCAGCGAAGCCGAACAACACCTTACGCAATCCTTGCAAACGGCCTTTGCCGACCACGGCGAAGACAAGCTGATTATCAACATCAGTTACCAATGCAACAACCACTGCCGTTTCTGTGCCGTGGCCGACCGTCCCCGCGTGGATGGCGAGCTTGCCCACCAACTGGAGAACCTGAGAAGCGCCCGCAAGCGCGGTGTGACCCTGTTGGACATTGACGGCGGAGAACCGACCCTCTGCGGGCATCTGGAAACCCTGCTGGATGAAGCCCTCACGTTGGGGTATCAACGGATCAACCTCACCACCAACGGACGCACACTCAGCGACACCTCTTATGTAGAGCGGCTTTCCCGCTACCCCATTCAGTGGCTGGTCAGCCTTCATGGCTCGACACCCGCCTTGCATGATGACCTGGTCTGCGTCCCCGGAGCCTTTCGTCAGACAGTGAAAGGTTTGATGAACGCGAAGCAGCATTTCTCTTCCGTGGGTGTCAATACCACCGTAACCGCCCAAAATGCAGAGGATCTTCCACGGCTGGCTGCTCTGGTCCATACCTTGGGGGTCAGCCCCTGGAACGTGCAGGTGTACACCCCCTTCGGAAAACCGGATGCTTCTCTTGCCGTGGAACCGGATCGGCTGCAAAACGCCTTGCGAACACTTTTGGAAACCTGGGGCGAGCGTATGCCCATCCAGGTGGTCAACGCCCCGCTCTGCCTGCTTCCCGGCCTGGAGCAGTTCGGCGCACGGGATTTTTTCAAAAGCGCCAGAGAGATGCTTTTTGTCGATGGTCGGGATGTCAACCTGGCCGATTACCTCGCCGAGCAGCGCTTCAAAAACGGTCGTTGCCTACATTGCGAATACGACGCCGTCTGCGGCGGCTTCTGGGATTATGGAACGAACCGACAGACGAAGGAACGTTATCGCATCAAGCTCTTGGATGTCATTCCCGGTTACGCCTGTGATGCCCGCTGTGTTTTCTGCGCCGTGGATGACCGGGTGCTTTCAAGCAATCAAGACACGCAATCCGTGAAAGAGGCGATCACCCAGGCGATGAGCTTCGGTCCAAGAGCCTTGCGCCTTGGTGGGGGTGAACCCAGTTTGCGCAAGGATTTCTTCGAGCTTTTAGCCCACGCCCAAACGATGGGAATCGAACAGATCGGCGTACAGAGTCACGGCTTTCGTTTCGCCGACAAAGCCTTTCTGACCCAGGCTCTTGACGCCGGGTTGACCAAGCTGAACCTTTCCACCCGTGGAGCCACCGAGGCGCTTCACCACCAACTGACCCGCACGAAGGACAGCTTTGACAAGCTTTGTCATGCCGTTGAACTGGCCGCGAGGCAAGACGGACTGTTGCTGGAACTGGATTTGATCGTCCTTCACTCCACCATGAAGCAACTGGCCGAGGAAATCCGCTTCTTTCACGGCTTGGGCGCGAGACGGTTCAACCTGTGGTTTGCGGGAATCGAAGGCCGCTTGAAGGGCAACCCCCAGGGGATGGTTCCTCGCCTGAGTGTCGCCGCCCCCTTCGTCACCCAAGCCCTGGATCTCGAACAAACCCTGGAAGGCACTCAAGTGCGGGCGTACTACATGCCTTACTGTTTCTTGAAAACATACGAAAGCCAGGTCTGGCACCCTTTGGAGGAAAACGCCCTGGTCCTCACCCCCAACGCCCGTTTTCGCCTGGACCGTAGTAGCATTGAGATCGGAATCTTCCCGCAAGCCTGCCAGGACTGCTCCTTCCGTGCGCGATGCTTCGGCATCAACCCCAATTACGTAGAGCATTATGGTAGTGAAGAACTGCGCCCCTATTCCGGAGAAGACCTTCCACTCTCATCCCCAGAGGAGGATGAGACCTAGCCAAACGCTCTTGTTCCGAAACAGAAGTCGTTGTCATCATACCTGAAGAACCGCAATAACTATTGGGTTTCTCATCGGCTTGGACCTTAGCTTGATTCACTCTGAAACGAGTTCTTGCCTTTTTGTAGCAAAATCCTTAAAAACCGGGCCGAGCGCTCGACAAGCTCTGCCCGCTACAGTACAATGAGCGCCGTCTTCTCATCGATGCGCGCTCGATATTGTTAACATTTTGTAGGTTCGAGGTATGTGGTATGACTCATGTCGTGGATGGCCAGCCCCTGGCCCAAGCCGTCTTGGATTCCCTGAAAAGCAAGATTGATCGCTTGAACGGCATGGGTGTATCTCCATCCTTGGCTGTGGTGACCGTGGGCGACAGTGACTCCATCCACGCCTGCTTGAGCGTAAAAGAGCGAGCCTGCACAGAAGCGGGAATCCGCTTGATCAGCCACCGCCTTCCGGAAACGGCAAGCATGGAAAGCCTGACCATGTTGCTGGAGCAACTCAACGCCGACCCCCATGTTCACGGCGTGGTGATTCATCTCCCGGTTCCCGCGAGGTTGGATCAGTTCATGCTGGTCAGCCGCATCGCCCCGGAAAAAGATGTGGATACCTTGCATCCCTTGAACCTGGGCCGCTTGGCCCGCGGCATGGTCGAGCAGGCTCCGTCACGGGCACGCGCCTGTATGCAGCTTTTAGATCACCTACAGGTTAATCTTCACGGTAAGAATGTGGTGGTGCTGGGTGAGAACAAGCACCTGGGTAATCCTTTCGTACCGCTGTGCCTGAACCGGCACGCCACCATCACCGTCTGTCCCAAAGATGGAGAGAATATCTCGGACATCGCCAGCTTGGCCGATGTCCTGCTCATTGCCGAAGGGGCTCCCAATACCCTACCTAGACACTGGGTTCGTCCTGGTGCCGTGGTCATTGACCTACGCCTTTTTGGTGACGGAAAAGAAAACGCCTCAGACCTTTTGGATTTCGATTCCTTGCGGAGTCTGACCAGCGCCATCTGCCCCGCGAAAAGCTGCACCGAGCCCTTGAGCGTCGCCTTGCTTTTGGAGAACACTGTTCGCGTCGCGTTACGTCAGCAAGACAAAGAGCAGGGCCGCCAGCGGGTGATTCTCAACATTCAGGCCGACGATCAACCGGGCGTGCTTTCCCACGTTTTGAACTACATCCGGCAAGACGGTGTGAACATCACTGAACTGAACGCCAGTGCCGTTGGAGTCAGCGCCAATCTGTATCTGGTGTTGGATGTGGAAGCCGACGGCTACCGTGTCCAGGATCTGGTGGATCGCGTGTTTCAGATTCCCGGCATCAAGAATGTGGATCACTACAAAGAAGTCCGCTGACAAGGATGGCTCTGGCAATGCGTGAACCATGGCTCTGGCTGCTTGGCGGTATGCTGACTCCTGCCGTAATGGGTTATACCCTGGCCAAGCCTTCTCTACGACATCAGTGGCTTCAGCGTTTCTTCCCCCTGCACCTGCGCCGGCAAACCGGTGAAAAGAAAGCCCCTCTGGTTTGGGTTCATGCCGCCAGTCTGGGAGAATGGCAGGCCGCCAAACCCCTGCTTCACGCCATCCGTAAGGAACTCCCACAAGGGTTGATCCTGGCAACGGCCAATACGGAAACCGGATTGCAGACTTTGGAACAGGAACGGGACACCCTCCGCTTTGTTACACCCTTCGGTTTTGATACACCGTTTTTTCTGACCTGGGTGATGAAGGTCTTGAAGCCGGATGCCATCGTGTTGTTGGAAAAAGAACTCTGGCCCGGTTTGATGACAATGGCCGCCCGGAAGAATGTTCCCGTGTTGGTGGCCAATGCGCGCATGGCGGAGAATCAGGTAGAGAAAACCCGCCGTTTGACGGATCGCTTTCCTATACTGACCACGCACCCTTGGTTCTTTTGCCGAAACGACACGGACCTTCTGCACTGGAAAAAGCTGGGGGTTCCTCTGCGCAAGCAATGGGTGGTGGGCGATTTGAAGCTGGATGCCATGTCCCAGACGCCCTTGGTTGAATTGACTCCTTGGGAACGACAATGGCTTGACGATGGCCCGGTGTTGATCGCGGCCAGTCTTCATCATGACGAACTCTCTCTGGTCCTGGATGGCTATACCCGCTTACTCCATCAGGTTCCGGACTGCCGTCTGGTTGTTGCACCACGCCACATGCACGGGTTGAACAGCCTGGAAGAAGAGCTTTTGAAACGCGGCGTTGCCTCGCAGCGGTTTACTCAGGGCGATCTGGGAAACCGCAACGCAGAGGTGCTGATTCTGGATGCCTTTGGCCGCTTACCCGCCTATTTCCAGCACAGCGAGGTCACGGTGATGGGAGGAACCTTCGGTTCGCTGGGGCGAGGACATAACCTGCTGGAACCCGTCTGGCATGGATCACCGGTTTTGTTCGGTCCCCACTTGTCCAATTGGGAGCAATGGGGTATGCTGTTGGATAAGGCGCAGGTGGGAAGCCGCATTGAGACAGCGGAAGACCTCGCCGTAATTGGGGCCATTGCCATCGACAAACGTGAGGATGTCCAAGCCAAGCTGGCCACGGCCAGACAAGAACTGCGTCAGGGTTTCGGCGCAGCAAGGCGGGTGGCGGAAGCCCTGGGACGATTGATCCGTCACGAACCCCTGGAGTAAACCATGCCTTCCTGGGCCAACCAGATAACCAAACCGTTCTCCTATGTAATGCAAGGCTTGGTTCGTGCGCGGCGGGCTGCCTACCGCAGCGGTCAGAAGCCGGTGGCCCATCTTCCCAAGCCGGTTATCAGTGTCGGAAACCTCAGCGTGGGTGGAACAGGAAAAACTCCGGCGGTATCCTACCTTGCCGAGAAGCTTTCCACCCTCTGGCATGTGGCCATCTTGACCCGTGGGTACGGACGCAAAACCCGGCAGAACATGACCTTACGCAGCGATCTGCTGGACCCCAAGGCCAGCTTACTGTTTGGAGACGAACCGGTGATGCTGGCCCGACAACTTCCCGATCGGGTCTCCATTCATGTAGGATCAAGCCGCTACAAGTTGGGCTTGCACGCGCTCTCCACCAGCCGGGTAGATACCTACCTCTTGGATGACGGGTTTCAACACCTGGAACTGCATCGAGATCTGGACATCGTGATGTTGGATGGCCAGAAGGATCTCTGGTCGGAAGACCTGCTGCCTGCGGGGAGCCTGCGTGAAAAGGATGATGCCCTCTCGGATGTGGATGTTTTATGGATTCACCGCTGTGATACCCAGGGTAGGCACGCTCTGGATGAAACCCGCCTTCATGAGTTGGCGCCCAAAGCCATTGTGATAAAAAGCCGCTATGAAACTCTGGACCCGGTGAACATTCTTACCCAAGAGTCGCAATCTATCGAGAGCCTGCGCGGACGAAAATTTCTCACCTTCTGCGGCATCGGCAACCCGGATAGCTTTGAGCAGACCTTGACGGAACTGGATCTTCACCCTTCCCATTGCAAACACTTCCAGGATCACCACGTTTTTCACCGTCAAGACCTGCTCGCACTGAGCAAGGAAGCCAAAGGGCAAGGAGCGGAACTCTTGCTCACTACGGAAAAAGACGCCATGCGTTTGCATCAAGCGCGGCGCATCGGACTTCCGGTGTGGATGCTTCCCGTTCGGATGAAGATCGTAGATGGCGAAGACGCCCTATGGGCACGCTTGGAAAAGGTAATGCGCCCCCGTGACTAGCCTGCTTCATCGGCTCTCCTTTCTAGCCGGAAGACTCCCGTTTACATGGCTGACAAAGCTCAGCTTCCTCCTGGGGACGTTCTGGTTCTCCGTACTGCGTCTACGCAGACAGACGGTGTTGAACAACCTGAAGCGTGCCTTTCCAGACTGGGATGAAGCACACCGAAAGCGCATAGCCAAAAAGAGTTTTCAACATCTCTGTGCCACGGTACTTGAATTTCTCGCCATCAACCCACAAACCATGCCCGCCCTTCAAGAGCGGATCACGGTACAAGGCCGGGAACGAGTGGATGAAGCCCTGAAACGTGGTCGCGGGGTGATTGTCCTCACCGGCCATGTCGGGAATTGGGATCTCTTGGCTTGTTCCCAGGCCGCCTTGGGGTATCCGCTGACCATCGTTTCCAAAACCATCAAGCCGAAGGGGTTGAACGATTACTGGATGCAGACCCGGCAAGCCTGCGGGGTGACCATTCTGCCGGATCGCCATGTGTACCGGGATTTGATCCAGACCCTTTCCCATAACGGGGTGGTGGGCTTTGTCGCAGATCAATCCATCTCACCCCGTCGCGGCGTCTTTGCGCCTTTTTTCGGCGTACCTTGCGCAAGCTCCAGCGCCGTGGCTCGTCTTGCGCGGGATAGCGGCGCGGCTGTTCTTCCGGTATTTCTCTACCGCGAAACCCAGGGACGTTTTACAATGGTCGTAGATCAACCCCTGCTTTTGCAAGAAAGCGGTAGCCAAGAGGAAGAACTTGTGTTACACACCACGCGCTGCAACGAGGCTCTGGAAAGGGCCATATTACGCCGACCGGAGCAGTGGCTCTGGCAGCATCGCCGGTGGAAGCACCAGGCAGGGGACACAACATGACAAGCATCTTCGAACGTATGACCGGGCAGACCGTCGCCCTTTTGGGTGATTTTTCCGTGGATGAATATCTGCTTTGTAAAACCTCACGGATCAGCCGGGAAGCTCCGGTATTGGTGTTGGATTTTGAAGAGCGTATGCTTCTGGCGGGCTGCGCCGCCAATGTCCTGGCCAACCTGGTCGCCTTGCAAGCCTCGGTGATTCCTTTCGGCGTGGTCGGAAACGATGACGAAGGCCAGTTCGTGCTGGATTTCATCAAGAGACAGGGCCAGACCACGGAAGGTTTGCTTCAGGTTCCCGGCTATACCAGCCGCAAAACCCGCGTGATGGGAGGCGCACTTTATTCGCCTCGGCAACAGATCGCCCGCATCGACTACAAGCATTCTCGCACGGTGCCTCGCGAACAACGCACGGCGATGAAGAACCATTTTTTTGAAACCTGTACGGAAGTCGATGCCGTGATCGTCGCCGACTTCGGCCTCGGTTTGTTTGATGCAGGAATGATCGAACTGGTTTCCCAGATCAAAGACATCACCAGCGCCCCGGTGTTTATTGATTCCCGCTACCAGTTGGGACGTTTTCGTGGTGCCACGGTGATTACACCCAATGTCAGCGAAGCGGAAAACATCACGGATCTGGATACCAGTTCTTCCGACCAACTGATTGAATGCTGCACCCGTCTGCATCGGGCCACGGGCGCACCCAATGTGGTTTTGAAACGTGGAAAAATGGGTATGGTTGCAAGTTGCCAAGGCTCAGCAAGGATCATTCCCGCCGCCACCAAAACCACCGTAGACCCAACCGGCGCGGGAGATACCGCTCTGGCCGCCTTGGCCTTGGCCTATGCCGCCGGTGCGGAACTGGGAGAAGCCTCGGAGATTGCCAACATGGCCGCCGGAATCAGCGTGATGAAGGAAACCAGCGCCACGGTGAGTATCGAAGAGTTGATGAATTTCCGAAAGGATATGACCGTCGATTAAGTGAGCATGGTAACGAACCCGATGTTGGCGAGCGTGTGCATTATCGGAGGAACCATTCGTCACTTTCGGAATTTATCGAAATTATATCAGGATCTTCCTTGATAATTCCTCATGAAATAACAATGACTTGTCGCGTCATCCGTTTTGTGAAAAACACGAGAAATCCTCTCAAAGCAATTGACGTGCCCCTCACTTCTTGCTAGCTTTCCCAAGCTGATTGCATCCTTTTCGTCTGAATTGCAACAGATGATCCATCAATCCGCACGCAACAAGAGCTACAGGGGAATTGGAACGGACGCCTTGGGCGCATGGGAAGGATTAGGCGAATGAACGACATCTCTCGCACGACATCCCGCTTCGGCATCGAAGCCATTTCGGTTGAAACCACCCACTATTATCTGGATCTGGGCAACCTGGCCCGTTACAACAATGTGGACCCAGGGAAATACTACTTCGGGCTTGGCGGCAGACAGTTCAGTGTCGCCGGTCCCAGCGAAGACAGCGTGACTCTGGCCGTGGCTGCGGCAGACAAACTGCTGGAAAACTACGGCGTCAACCGGAATGACATCGGCCTGGTTGTGGTGGGTAGTGAAACACCGGTGGATATGGCCAAACCTCTGGCCGTATACGTTCATGGTTTTCTACGGCTTTCCACACGATGCCGGACCTTTGACACCACCCACGCCTGTTATGGAGCGACTGCCGGCTTGCGTATGGCCCGCGATTGGTGTGCGACCAGCGGCAAAGGAAAGAAGGCTCTGGTTATCGCCAGCGACATTGCCCGATATGACATCGGCAGCCCCGGCGAACCCACGCAGGGAGCGGCAGCCGTAGCGATGTTGGTGGGAGATGACCCCAAGGTGATGGAACTGCATGACCATGCCGACGCGGTATACTCCAACGAGGTAATGGACTTCTGGCGTCCGACCTATCGTACCACCGCCCTGGCCGACGGGCATTACAGCATCGAATGTTACCTGCAAGCCTTGGAAGCAGCCTATTCCTTCCACAGAAAAGATACCGGCTTTTGCTATACCAGTTACGACCATCTGCTATTCCATGTCCCCTTTCCCAAAATGGCCTACAAAGCCTACAGCCATTTGCACAATCAGGAAGCCGCACGAAGTCGAGGGGCCAGTTTCCCCAACCTGGACGAAAGCTACCGTACCCGAACCCTCCCCTCCTTGTGGGGAAACCGTCAGGTGGGCAACGCCTATACCGCAGCGGTGTATCTGAGTCTGGCCGCCCTGTTGGAAGAAGGCGATCAGGATTTGCAGAACCGGCGCCTGGGTCTGTTCAGCTATGGAAGCGGTTCCTGTGCGGAATTCTTCAGCGGGCAGACCGGAGCGGATGCCTCGGCCTGGCGAGGAAAAATCGGTCTGAAGCAATGCCTGGATCGCCGGGAGGAAGTGGATGTTGCCACCTACCTAGCTCTTCGTGATGCCGGGTTGCATCATGGCGAAGATGGAAGCTACACGCGCTTGAGCCAAAGAATGGAAGAGAAAAACAAGCCTCTGGCCTCGTATCGGATACCGAAGAAGGAAGAAGACGGCTTTGCCATCAGCTTCATGGGAATCGCCGAGCATAAGCGGGTCTATCAGCAAGGTCGTACCGATGACCTGGCCATGCTCCGCGATCAGGAAACGGGCAGCCAAGCCAAGAAGGCTCGTTGATTCATTCCATCTTCAGATGAATAAACATGCACCAAGCCCCATTATGATATGGGGCTTTTTCGACCTTTGCCAAAGAATTCCTTGACGCTCCTTCTTTCCTTCCATACTGTTGTTTCAGGAATGCGCAACATTGCCGCCATCGTATCTAAGGAAAGTATTTTCTTGCTCTGCTTGCGCATGGCGTGCATGGAAGGTTGTACTATCTTGGTTTGAGTGAATTCAGGAGGTCGTAAGAAATGAATGCTGTTGAACGGATCGAGGAAAACAATACTCCAAGGTCAATCGTGAGTAAATGCTCATTTGAAACCCCGCCTTTGCTGGGGAACACGTCAAACCATGAAACAGATGCCTTTTCCTGGGAGTCCAAGCTTGGCTTGGGCGTGATGATTGCCGTGATCGTGGTTACTTCCATGATCTATCTTTGGGGAAACATTCAAGGTTCCGATGGCGAATTGACCGGCGTGATTGATGATGTCTACATTCATTTCCAGTATGCCAAAACCTGGGCGATGGGACATCCGTTCGAGTACTCTCCGGGCGATGGTCCCCAGGCGGGAAACACCAGTTTTCTCTACCCCGTTGTGCTGGGGCTGGGCTATCTGATCGGATTTCAAGAGGCCGCGTTGATGCTTTGGGCCGTGGGGCTTGGCCTGACGTTCTACCTTGTTTCCATGATCTGGTTCTACCAAAGCCTTCGTCAACTTGCCGGAACCCGTGCTGCCAGCTATTTCGCCTTGATCGCCCCCTTTTGCTCGGTGATGTACTACCACATATTGGGAGGCATGGAGGTTTCGTTACAACTGTTTGTGTTGGCTGGAACCCTGCGCTACGGCATCCGTTGGCTCTTGGAGAAACAAGACCGATTCCTGATAGCTTTTACGGTGTTTGCCGCGCTCGCTCCCTTGGTTCGACCGGAAGGGGTTACGGTTCTGGCCGGATTCGGTATGGTACTGGGGCTTTCCATGATCCAACGCTTTGAGAAAAAGCTTCTTCTGGCCTTTTTTCTTTCGGGACTTCCATTTCTTACTTACATGCTAATTCACGATGGTCTATTTGGCCATTTCAGTCCCAACTCAGCCTTGGGTAAAGGTTATTTCTATGATCCCAATCTCACGTGGATGAAAGCAGCAGGCCGAACCGCGCAAGCGGTCTGGAAAGTGATTGGTATGTCCTTGTTAGGCTTGGACAAGCGGCCTTATCTCGCCCCCGGCCTGGCCTTCATTTCTCTGTGGGGCGTATGGACCCTGCTTCGTAGAGGCAACAGCGATGGAACCAAACTGGTCGGTTTGGTTGCTTGCACCCTTTTAGGCTACATCCCACCCAGCATGACTTTCGCTCATCATTGGGGAAGTCTGCGTTATTATGCGGCTCTGTTTCCCCTGTTCCTCTGGCTGGCAGCGATTGGTTGGCGGGCGATGGAAACCCAGCCCGCCTTTGGAAAAACACGACTTTGGCAAGCGGCATCGCTGACCTGTGTGTTGATGGTGGTACTTTTCGGACTACACGCTCATGAGCCAATTTACAACCACTACGTACAAAGTGCCGCAGCAATTCATTACCAGCAGGTAGCAATGGGTCGTTACGTGCGTGACCACCTTCCGGAAGACATTGTGGTAGGCATGAACGATGCCGGAGCGGTAGCCTACTTTGGTGAACGGAGAACCTATGACTTTGTCGGTCTGACAACCAACGGACGCGCCGTGGCCTATCGGGATGGTCGTGGCGCGGTGTTTGAGTTGATGGAGCGCTTACCGAAGAAAGATCGTCCGGACTACTTTGCCTGCTATCCCCACTGGATCAAACGCAAAGAATACTTCAAAGAGAAGATCGCCACCTTCAGCAGCCCTTTCCATGCGGGAGTAGGCGCGATGCAACAGGATATTCACAGTGCCAACCCGGAAGTCTGGAAGGGAAGCAGCAAGCCTGATCCGCGACTGGTTCCTTCTGGAATGCTCCTGGTTGATGAAGTGGATACGGCGGATCACCTCAACGAAGCGGACCACGATTACCGTTTGGTGAATGCCGAAGGAGAGCGTGTGAACAGTTTCAGCGAGTGGAGGCGTTACAAGCATAAGGGTTTCGGTTTTAAAGTGACCGACGGCCAACGCCCGATCAAGCCGGGAATCCGCGAAGAGTTCACGCTTTCCGTAACACCGGGGAAGGATCTGCTCCTCCTTGCCCGCCTGGACCCTTCCCTGCCCGCCGAGATCGAAGTAAGCGTCAACGGAAACGTTGTGAAATCACGCTTGACCAGCAAGAAAAGCCGTATCTGGCAGGAGCCAACCTTCCGTATTCCGGCACAGCTTGTAAGCACCGAAGAAATCAGGATTTCTCTTTCAACCACGAAACACCGTTACGGCTCTTGCCACTATTGGTTTTATCAATAAACCCAAGGTGATGATACCCTGCAAGCAGCCTTCTTCTTGGTATATCAACCCGGCAACAACAGGTTAGACGAAGCATCCATTTTGTCATTCCCGCGAAGGCGGGAATCCAGAGTAAATTCTGTTATCTGGATCCTCCGCCTGCGCGGAGGATGACGATTCTTAAACTCGGTTATAATCGCCGGGTTGATAAGAAAAAGCCTCCAACGGTTGAAGGTCTTGGCTTAAGGTATGGATAGCCGTGAAAAAACCCGGTGGAAAATCCATCGGGGTGTGCTATCTCGTCAGGCCGTGAAGGCTTACATTTCAAAAAATTGCGGCGGCGGAGCCACTTCGGTTTTCTGGAAGCAGGAGGGAATGGAGAGGTTGAAACCAAGCAACACTTTCATAATCGCCAACTCGGCAGGAACACGCCGGGCATCGTCAAGACGACTGAGCAATTCATTACAGCATCCTTCCAAGCTCTGCTGCGGGTCGGTCTTGATGGCTGTAATCTGCCCCGCCGTCACGGCAAGGACGTTGGGGAAACTACCATCGGAGTGATACAAGGAAAGAACCTCGTTGACCACATCGCTCTCTCCCAGTTCGTGCATTTCCCGCAAGATGTCGTTCATCGCCGCGACGTAGACATCGGTATTGCCTTTCTGCCGGAAGAGATCCAAACCCACCGGGAGTTCACTCATCAGCTTCATGTAATAGGGAACCAAGTCCCCGGTAATGATGGACCCATGCTGTGGTGCCAACATCACCGGTTGACGCTCCAGGCTGCGGATGTTCTGCAAGGTGAATTGCAAAGCCTCCTGGCTGGGCATGTAAATCTGGTGGAAGGTTTTCATTCCTTCCCAGTTTTCCTTGGTAGCGAAAAGGTCCGCTTCAAAGCTCAACCCGCCGAACAGATCCCCGGTGAACAGAATGCCTGTTTCGTGATCGTAGAGCATCGTCGCTCCACGGAAGTGGCAGAAGGGAGAGGGAACGAAGCTGATCTCATGGCCTGTGGAAAGCGTTACCCGGCTGTCTTTGAACTGCTCGACAAAGCGGTAGTTTTTCTTTTCCAAGCCGTAGAACTGGATCAAACGCCAGGTGTCTTCCGAGGTCAGAATATACAGATTCTGGTTGGTTTTCTGGAGATAGGCACTGTTGGCCGCCACATCGGGGTCTTGGTGGTTGATGAAAAGCAGGTTGATATTCTGCACGCCACCCACAAGATGTTTCAGCTTTTCAATCAGATAGCCCAAGTCCTCCGGGGGGCCGGGATCTATGAGCAAATTGACGAGGCTTCCTCCCGATTTGTACCGGCGCAGATAGATGTTTCGCTCCAAAAGGCTGTCGGTGCGGCGACCGACCCACCAGGTGTTGTCGGAAATTTCCACAGGTTCCGGGTTCAGGATAGTTTTTTGCGGGGGTGTCATGGGGAGTCCTCCAACGTATGTACTAGCAAACAACCCAATGGGGGGCATCGAAGGAACAAAACCAACGATGAAGGGTGATTGGATGCAAGGGAAAAAGGGTTCTTCAATACCAGATTAAGGCTATAACATCCATAACCTTGGTAGACAAGACATGGTCGATTCATGAGAGTTTGTCAAGAAGACCAACATGTTAAACGATTCAAGGAACAATCAGTTCATCCCAGAGCCGTTGATCTTCGTCAGACAAGGAGGAGAGTTTCCCTTCTTCTTCCAGTTCGGCCAGTCGCTCGGCCAAGGCTTGGGATTCCGGGTCATAAAGATCACAGGCAGCTTCATGAACCACAAAGCCGTATTCGTTGGCGTCTTTTCCACAGGAGCAACCCGCATCCAAGGCACAACCACTGGCCCATAGTAACGAAACAAGAGACATGGCAATGAACAATTTCTTGAAAATCATGGCCGGTCCTCCTTGGGTTGAGGCGTCGTTCTCGACTCTATGTTCTGGTTTGTTTTCCAAAACGTCGTGGATACTTAGAGACAACACCAGCCGAGAGGTTACACGATTCACAGAAACCGACACATTCATCGCCCCTTGGGGATGAAACAGGGTCTCCGCAAGCTTCTGTGTTTACCCGCCGATTTCCAACATACGATCCAAAGCAATGCAGGCTTCGCTGCGCACGGGCTCAGGAACCTGAATCAGCAGGCTGTCATCTTCCTTGTCCAGAAGATCCAGATTCCAGGCCAGGTCGGTCAATTTTGTGCGGTACATGTTCACGCAGGTAGCGCAACCATCTTTTTGTAGCGGAAGAATGGTCATTTCCGGGTATTCGTGCGCCAAGCGCTGCACCAGATTCAATTCCGTACCGATGGCGATGGCGGTTCCCGGTTTCTGTTTGCTCACATAGTCCACAATAAACTTCGTGGAACCAAAGGCATCGGCGGCGTCCACCACCTCTTCACGACATTCGGGATGCACCACGATGTGAATGTCCGGGTTTTCCTTGCGTAAGGCTTGGATGCTTTCCAGATCGAAGTTCATGTGAACGTGGCAAAAGCCCTTCCACAAGATGACTTTCGCTTTTTTCACCGCCTCTTCGGAGTTGCCTCCCAGGGGAAGCCCCGGCTGCCAGAGGATACGTTCATCTTCGGCAATACCCATGCGCTTGGCCGTATTGCGACCGAGGTGTTGATCGGGGAAGAAAAACACCTTTTGCCCGTGGTCGAAAGCCCAGCTCAGGGCTTGTCTGGCATTGGAACTGGTACAGATCAAACCGCCGTTTCGCCCACAAAACGCCTTGAGAACAGCCGCGCTGTTCATGTAGCTGATGGGAATCACCGTCTCGGAGGTAACCTGACCCAGTTCCTCCCAGGCACGGTCCACCTGAAGCTTGGGTGCCATATCGGCCATCGGACAGCCCGCGTAGGGATTGGGCAGATAAACCTTCACCTCCGGTGGAGTGAGGATGTCGGCGCTTTCGGCCATGAAGTGAACACCACAGAAAACGATCCGCTCCACCTTGGGCTGCATCGCCGCCTTTTGGCTCAAAGCGAAGCTATCACCCAGGAAATCCCCGAAGGGAACAATGTCCATCCGTTGGTAGTGATGAGCCAGAATCACCAAACGCTCACCCCAGCGTTGTTTCGCATCGGCAATACGTGCTTTCAGTTCCTCCGGGCTTTTTTCGCGGTAACTCTTCGGTTGTTCCTTGAGGATGGACAGCGCCATGCTTTGTTGCTTCCTTTCCGGCTTGATCGTCGGGTAAGCTCTCACCTGAAAAGCGAGACGTTCCACAACCTACGCCAAGTGGTTCAATCGCACGCTTGGTACTTTACGAAGCCTATGGCCACAATTCAAGGGCTAAATCTTGATGTACTTCCACTTGCCTTCCCAGAACTTCCACCCCAAGATACAACACAGGCAGGCAATGTACAAACAGGCCGCCAGCCAGACGCCTTCCATGCGCCAGTCCAACACGATCCCGAACAGATAGGACAGAGGGACCAGCATCCCGAAGTGGAGGATCATCTCCACCACCATTACAAAGCGGGAATTTCCCGCGCCGAAGAGGCATTGCATAAATATCAAGGCACTGGCCACAAGGAAGTTCAATGCACCGATCATGCGCATGGAGTTGACAGAGGCATCCACCACCACGGTCTTATCCGTGAACAGACCAAGGAAGAAATGGGGGAAAATGGCTTCTAGAATCCCCAAAACGCCCAGCGTAATCAAACCCAGCTTGATGGATTCCCAGCCGTAGGCTTCCGCCAGATCCGGTTTCTTTTTCCCCAAACTCTGGGAAACCAGGGTTGCCGTGGCGGTTCCTTGAGCGATAGCAGCCATGAAAGACAAGGACATGATATCGATAATCACCTTGGTTCCCGCCGTGTAAATAGGCGTTCGCGTCTGATGGCTGACCTCCAGCGCCGCAGGCACCGAGCGCGAGAGCATCTCCACCGCGCCCAAGGGGTCCAACCCCCGACCGAAGTCAACCATCGCCGTACCTACCAAGGCCAAATGCTCCGCCGGGAATTGCAGAATCCATTCCGTGCGGTCCACAATGCCGATGATTTTCAGAAAGAGCAGAAAGCCGCTCATCACGAAGATGGTGGCCAGACCGCCGGGAACGCTGAGACGAACGATTTCCCAGGAGATATAGCGGTCAAAATTCTTCAGTCTCAACCAGCGGAAGCGATGCCGATAGCGGGGCAACAGCGCCCAACCGAGAATCAACGCGGTTCCAACGAAGCTGGCTATCGCACTACCGACACCGGCCCCGAACACTCCCCAGCGGGGGAAGCCCCATAATCCGAAGATCAAGGCCGCATTGGCAAGCAGATTGAAACCATTCATGATGATGCTGACCACCATCGCAACATAGGTTTTCCCGATACCATCGAAGAAGGATTTCGTGGCCTGGGTAACCACCATCGCGAATACGGCGGCAAAACGAGCCTGGGCATAGGGCACACCGAAGCGGATAACTTCGGGGTCGTTGTTCAAGAAGGGGAAGATATAGGGAACCAGCAACATCCCCAACACACTGGCTACAGCGGAAAAGGAGATGGCGATCATCAACGAGTTACTCAGCACCTTACCGGCACGGCGGTCGTCATTTTCACCGATACGTCGGGCGGTCAAAGCCTGGGTTCCGACGCTGATGGCCGAAAGAAAACCACCCACGGCCCAGAACAGCGGCAAGGTGATCCCGATGGCAGCCACTCCGGCAATGGATTCGTTTACGTCATCCAGATAACCCACCATGATGGTGTCGGCAATATTCAATGCCGTCTGGAACAACATACCCGCTACGACCGGCCCGGCCAGTTTGACGACATCTTTGGAAAGCTTGGGATTCAACAAAAAACGATTCACGAACAGCAACCTCCGTGGCATGAGGCCCAAATGAGATTCTATGTCCTACTCCAATTCCCGGCTCGAAACAAGCTTTTCTCTGCCTGTTTTATCGTCCTTTCATGGGAAATCCGTTAGCAAACCGCAGCCTTTGTCCTGTTGGCATCTGTTCCGGTCTGAGCCGACACCTTAGGATCTTTCCAGCGCCAAGGGTGAGACGATCCTCCCGGCAAAGGGCACAACTCTCTGCGGTTTCCCTGAATTGACCATGAAGTCTACCAAGACAAAAGGCTTGAGCTTTCTTGGAAAATATGGTCCAAGCATGTATCATCCTTCGGATTGTGCCGGTCCTCTATCCAAGGCCGGCGATCCTGGTTCCCTTATGACACGGCGAGAGTAAGCATGACACCGGAAGTAAAAAGCAGGGTTCAAGAAACCATTAAGAAAATCAACGTTCTTCTTGAAACGTCGGGCATTGAAGCAATGCAGACACGCCAAAAGGAACTGGAAGAATTGTCCACCAAAGAGGAAGTCTGGAGCGATCCGGAACGGATGAGTGAGGTCAACCGGGAAAAGAAACGGCTGGAATTGAACCTGGAACCTCTGGAAACCTTGTCCGAGGTGGTTTCGGAAATCGAAACCATTGTGGAACTCTCCCAGGAAGACCCGGATCTGGAAGAGGAACTGATTCCCAACCTGGAGCGAGCGGACAAACTTTACACCAACGCGGAATTCAAGCGGATGCTCTCCGGCCCCAGCGATCCCAACAACGCGATTCTGTCCATCAATTCCGGAGCGGGTGGAACGGAAAGCCAAGACTGGGCCAACATGCTTTTGCGTATGTACCTGTACTACTGTGAGAGCAAAGGCTACAAAACCGAGATCCTGGACATCCTCGCCGGCGAAGAAGCGGGCATCAAAAACGCGACGATCATGGTCAACGGCGATTACGCCTACGGCTACCTCAGCGCTGAAGCCGGAGTTCATCGTCTGGTGCGGATCAGCCCCTTCGATGCCAACAAGCGTCGTCACACCAGTTTTGCCAGCGTCTTTGTCACCCCGGAAGTGGACGATCACATCGACATCGAAGTCAATGAAGCCGATCTGCGCATCGACACCTACCGTTCCAGCGGTGCAGGCGGTCAGCACGTCAACACCACAGACAGCGCGGTACGCATCACTCATATTCCAACGGGCATCGTGGTCAGTTGCCAGGCCGAGCGCTCCCAGCATAAAAACCGCCATACGGCGATGAAGGTCTTACGTTCCAAGTTGTATGAACACGAGTTGGAAAAACAGATGAAGGAAAGCGAAGAAGCCGCTTCGGCCAAACGGGAAATCAGTTTCGGCAGCCAGATCCGCAGCTATGTCATGCAACCCTACCAGATGGTGAAAGACCACCGTACCAATTATGAAACCTCCAATGTCGGCGCGGTGATGGATGGCGACCTGGAGGAATTCGTGCGCCGCTACAAACTGATGGTCGGCTCCGGCGAATCCATCGTTAAAAGCTAAGGAAACACCATGCCCATCCTGTTGCAACCACGTTTCTTGCCTGTCGTCCTCCTTCTGGTACCTGTGATGCTCCTGGTGACGGGATGTCTTCCCAGCAAAGCCAGAAAGCCGGACAAGCCGGTCTATCAGGAACCGGCGGAGCGTGACTGTGAGGGCTGGTGCGAAGGCAAAGTGATTACCGGCACGGCAAGCTGGTACGGGCCGAATTTCCACGGGAAGAAAACCGCCAACGGCGAAACCTACGATATGAACGGCTACAGTGCGGCCCACAAGAAAATGCCGCTGGGGAGCATCGTCAAGGTGGAAAACACGACGACGGGAGCCACCGTCATCGTGAAGGTGAATGATCGCGGGCCGTATGTGGATGATCGTGTGATGGATATGTCCAAAGGCGCAGCGCAAAGCCTGGGGATGATTGCCACCGGAACGGCCCAGATCAAGGCCAAGGTGTTGCACGTCGGGGACGGTACTTATTACAAAGAAGGGGAAGCCCCGACGGCCTTTAACGGGGTATGGAATGGCCAAGGGCCACAGTCCCAACAACCTACCGCCGCAGATAGTATCTCGGAGGACGAGGACGCAAGCCCGAAGGCATCCGGTATCGGACGGATTCTCGTCGGTACCTATGACAGCCGCGTATCCGCCGAGCGGATGTATTACTGGCTACGGGGACGCTTCAAGGTAAAGATCGAAGGTGAAAATGGAAGCTATCGGGTGATTATCCACAAGTTCAAATCCGAAAAATCCAGAAAGCGCAGCTACAAACGCCTGAAGCGAGAGGGTTACGACGTGGAGTTGATCCCTTAGACACCGATTCCTTTCTTCACATGGGTCGGTTGAAGCATCCCTGTCTGGCAAGATGGAAAGAAGCTTCCCAGCCACAAGGTGCATTGTCCAGCAAGATCATCAAGTAAGCCCTCAATACAAAACATGTTTTTTTGTACAATTCCCCCTTGCCAGCCTTGCCAAGCGGCGGTATAGGACATACCTTAGAAACGGTTTGAATCCACGCTATGTGCGAGGTATTGCACGATCACGGCTTTTCAGAGCCACAAGGAACGAAAGGATAGAAGATGAGTTCCAATCAGAATCAAGGTGGTTGTTCAAGCGGCAGTTGCAGTTCCTGCGGCGGTGACAATGCCCAGCAGCCCCCCGTCCATCCCGTTGATAACGACCAGAAAATGCGCGAGCGCATGGGTCAGGTAAAACATAAATTGCTGGTTTTCTCCGGTAAAGGCGGTGTCGGCAAAAGCAGTGTCGCGGTAAATCTGGCCGTGGACCTGCAACAGAAAGGCTACCGTGTCGGTCTGTTGGACGTGGATGTCCACGGTCCCAGCGTGCCCACCCTTCTGGGACTGGAACGCAAACAGGCGGGTGCCACCGAAGGCGCTATGATTCCGGTGATGTACAAAAACCTCAAAGTCATCTCCATCGGTTTCCTGATGGAAGACCCGGACAGCCCGGTCATCTGGCGCGGTCCGCTGAAAATGGGCGTGATCAAGCAATTCCTGGAAGACGTTCACTGGGGTGAACTGGACTTCCTGATTATCGATGCCCCTCCGGGAACCGGTGACGAGCCGCTGAGCGTGGCCCAACTGGTCACCGATGCCAAGGCCGTCGTAGTCACCACGCCGCAGAAAGTCAGTACCGCTGACGTGCGTAAGAGCATCAATTTCTGCCACAAGGTGAACATGCCCATCCTGGGTGTGGTGGAAAATATGAGCGGTATGATTCTGCCCAACGGTGAGAAGATGGACATCTTCGGCGCCGGGGGTGGTAAGAGCATGGCCGCCCAGATGAACGTTCCGTTCATCACCGAATTGCCCATTGATCCCGAAGCCGCGAAACATGCGGATCTCGGCAAGCCCTTCGTGGACAACCTGCCCGAAAGTCCACTGACCAAGGCTTTTGCCGCCGTCACGGAAACCGCAGCCAAGTTGGAACCGCGCTAAGGATCTACTCGCCTGAGTCCAAGCCAAGCCCCTCTGAGGATGGAGTCCACAGAGGGGCTTGTTGTTTTCTGTACGCAACCAATGAAGATTGTTTCCAAAAGAAGGTTTTACCCGATCAAAGCGATCGCCAACCAAGCGTTTCAGCTCACAGATTCCAGGGAACGAAAGAGATGGAGAACCCGCTTTCCCTGTTCAAGAGGCTTGTTCGGAATAGATACAATGCCATCGTGTGGTTCAATATTGGATAGCAGAATGGTTCCCTTTGTTGGCAGTTAATTTTGAGATAATCCTTGAAATTCCGACGTTTTCCTGTTATGCAGGCCCTACGCTAAAGCTTATTATTCGCGCGTTTCTCACCATAACCAAAAAGGAGGAGAAGTATGAAACGAGCGCTATTACCGATCTTGTTGGTTGCCTTGGCCGTCTTGGGCAGCGGTTGCGGAGCCATCAACGCCCTGCAGGAACCCGCCGACCTGTTCGTCACTGTGAACCGTATGAAAGCGATCAATGAGTCCTTGGACCAGGCCGAACGCTTCCTGACCAAAACCCCCATTGGTACCGAGTCCGCCTGGGTCAGCCAGCTTGCTGTTCCTGTGGAAGATGCCGGTCAGTACATCGAAGCCTGGAAGAACGGTCCGGCCTCCAAACCCGGTTTCAAAATGATGCCGACAGACCTGTACGCCTTGGCCTGGAAAGACATCCAAGCCAGCCCGGTTGCCGTACCGCTACCTCCCGTTGAAGAACCCAAACCGGCTACCGAAGAAGCTCCGGCGGAAACTCCGGCAGAAGCTCCGGCGGGTAGCCCTGGGGATGATGCTGTCGCCACCGAGAACACCACGGAAGCTGCTCCGGCGGAAGCCCCCGCTCCTGAAACCGCCCAGACCGTGGCCAAAGCGGCCAGCGTGATGGAAGCCTTGGGTGGCGACGTCGCCGAAGCCTTCCTCGCCTGGAATACCAAAGTCAATGAATACGCCGAGTTGAAAGGCCAAGTGAAAAAGGCCGAGGCGGACATGGACGAAGAAGGTGTTACGCCTGAGAAGAAGGCCGAACTGGAGAAAATCATCCAGGAAACCGAAGTCAAAATGGAAGCGCTGGACAAAGAGATCGAACCTCTGAAAGAAGCGCTCTACACCAAATTGGACACCGCCAAACTGACCATCGACAAAGGCCTGGCTGAGCAGCTCCTGATCGTTTTCACCAGTTTGGACAACATGTACACGGAATCCGCCAGCCTGGGCACCGTACTGATGGTTCACTACGGCATGGGCCTGCGTGATTACTCGAACCAGCTTTCCAAAGCCGCCGGCGACATCGCCCGTGCCGTGATCAAAGAAAAACTGGGCAAAGTCGTCAACTTCACGGCTCCGCCGCAAATCGAAATCCAAGTCAACCCCGGTGCGGAACCCACCGTCACCATTAAAAACATGCCTGGCGTAAACCTCGCTGAAGTGGGTGGCGCGGATCAACTCGGCAAAGACATCGCCGCGAAACTGTGGGTCTTCATCAAAGACGTGCTGGTCTTCACCTCGGACTGGGGTAAGGCGATGAACAAGATTGACAACCAGCGTGCCGTGGTCAAGCGTGCGACCAAACTTCTGAAAGAACAGTATGGTCTGGAAACCCCGATGCTGCCGGAAATCGAATTTCCCTCTATTGCCGCCCCCGCGGCCAACGGCCAGGCTGCCCCTGCTGAAAAGAAACAAGGTGGCGCGTTGAAACTTTTCTAAGCCACTGATTTTACATGCTTTACAGAGAGGCGACCCATCCGGGTCGCCTCTTTTTTGAAACGGATGAAGACACTCCACGGCTTTCAGGCAATCAATTCCAAGACACTCCGCAAAGACACACCGAAAACCACCCGTCCCGGATTCCATCACCACGAAATTTCTCTTTGCATCTTGACAGTGCGACGAATCTGGCATAGACATGTCAGTATGCGGGGATGTGCTAAACTGGCTGTTTCACGCACTATGTTGATGCTGATGTTCTCTCATCGCCGATGATCGAGCGGGTCCGTCACTCGAAACACGGACAACTTACAAAGGACTGGACAATGGGTAATGTGGTAAAGGTTTCCGAAGCGGCCTCCTTGGGTATTCACGCCATGTATTTGCTGGGCCAGGAGCCAGACCTTCAAATGTCTACCAAAGAAATGGCCCAGGAACTGGAAGTCAGCGAGAACCATCTTTCCAAAGTCTTGCAACGACTGGGCCGTGTCGGTCTGGTGAAATCCATCCGTGGCCCCAAAGGTGGCTTTACCCTGGGACGTCCGGCAACGGAAATCAGCCTGCTGATGGTTTTTGAAGCCATTGAAGGCCCCATTGAGCCCCTGGGCTGCCTGTTGGGTACGGAAACCTGCCATCGCCCGGAATGCCGCATCGGAGGCTTTTTCAACAACCTGAACCGTCAGGTGAAAGAGTACCTCAGCCGCAAGAAACTGGCCGAAGTGGAAAAGGACGGCTCTCTGGTGTAACCCCCAAGAAAGAATCTCTTGGCTACGTTGAAACGCCTTCATGCTTGAAGGCGTTTTTCATGTCTACAGTCTTGCTGTCCAAACCAAGTAAATAGTCTATATTTCAAAAGGAAAGCAAGGCACGTCTCGAAGGACGCGGGACAAGGTACATCTTCATAATCGGGCACTCTTCAGACGATGCCCATTTATCCCAGGAAGAAGCCTCGACGTAAAAACCCCCGACGGCACAAGCCATCGGGGGTTTTCATCTTAGAATCAAGAGAGTTGGAAGTTTAGTCTTCCTTCTTCTCCTCGTCTTCGGCGGGCGCTTCCTCGGCCTTTTCCTCAGCCGTTTCTTCGGCCTTTTCTTCGGCCTTCGGCTCCAGGTTCAAACCGCCCAGTTTCTCGGCGATCATGCTACCCAGGCTGGTGGTGGACTCACCACTCATTTTGTTCATCTCGGCCATACGCTCTTTTTCCACCTTGCCGGTAACGTTACGCATGGACAGAGCGATCTTGCGTTCTTCGGGATCAATGTACTTGATCTCGATTTTCACTTCCTGGCCTTCTTTCACCAGGGTGTTGGGGTCTTCCACTTGCTCGGTGGACAGTTCGCTGATGTGAACCAGACCTTCCACGCCTTCTTCCAACTCGACAAACACGCCGAAGTCGGTGATCTTGGTGACCGTACCCACGGTGAGAGAACCGGTGTAATATTTCTCCGGGATCTTCTTCCAGGGATCGGGAATCAGTTGCTTGATACCCAGGCTGAAGCGCTCTTTCTCCGCGTCGATGTGCAGCACGACGGCTTCCACTTCGTCGCCCTTCTTGTACATCTCGTTGGGATGCTTGACTTTCTGGGTCCAGGACAGGTCACTGATGTGAACCAGACCGTCAATGCCTTCTTCCACGCCGATGAAGATACCGAAGTCGGTGATGTTGCGGATTTTGCCACGGATAACCGTACCCTTGGGATAACGCTCTTCCAGCAGCGTCCACGGGTTGGGTTCCACCTGTTTCATGCCCAGGCTGATGCGGCGGTTGTCCACGTCGATGTCCAACACAACGACTTCAACATCATCACCCACGGTGACCAGCTTGCTGGGATGCTTGATGCGCTTGACCCAGCTCATTTCGCTGATGTGGATCAGGCCTTCGATGCCCTGCTCCAACTCGACGAAGGCACCGTAATCGGCCAGGCTGACCACCTTGCCGCTGACGCGGGTGTCCACGGGGTATTTGTCTTTCGCCTTGACCCAAGGATCTTCTTCAAGCTGCTTCAGACCCAAGGAGACACGCTCGTTCTTTTCGTCGAACTTGAGGACTTTGACTTCGACTTCGTCGCCGATCTTGAACATTTCGGAAGGATGGTTGATCCGTCCCCAGCTCATGTCGGTAATATGCAACAAACCGTCGATACCACCCAGATCAATGAAGGTTCCGTAGTTGGTGATGTTCTTGACAATACCCTTGACGATGCTGTTTTCGGCCAGCTTCTCCAGGGTTTTGGCTTTGAGTTCTTCGCGTTCCTTCTCCAGAAGGGCGCGGCGGGAAAGCACGATGTTTCCACGCTTTTTGTTGAACTTGATCACCTTGAACTTCATCTGCTGACCGATCAGCTTGTCCAGGTTGCGCACGGGGCGCAGATCCACCTGGCTGCCGGGCAGGAAGGCCTTGACGCCGATATCCACCTGCAAACCGCCTTTGATGCGGGCGACGATGGTACCTTCGACGATTTCGTCACGCTCGCAGGCCTCGCAGATTTCATCCCAGACTTTCTGACGGTCCGCTTTTTCCTTGGAAAGAACGATCTGGCCGTCTTCGTCTTCGATTTCTTCCATGATGACGTCGAATTCGTCACCGACATTCACATTCACCTGGCCGGTGTGGTCGGTGAATTCGCCGATGTCGATCAAGCCCTCGGACTTGTAACCGATATCCATCATCACGTAATCTTTCATGATACCGATCACGGTACCACGCATCATCTCGCCTTCCTTGGGGTCGGAAAGCTTGAGGCTGGCGTCCAGCATCGCTGCGAAATCGTTCTCGTCGATGGGGGCGTCTTCGGGGGTTGGGTTCGGGTTGACGGTATTCTGATCTGACATGTACCTAGGATTCGTTTCACCCTCTCAGGTTAGATTCGTCGCGGCGGGGAGGGATGCCGGCGCGCCGTGCGTGGACGAAAAAGAGGATCTTCCGCCCGCTCGCAGTACATCAACACAACCTATATAGGTTGCAAGCGTTGCTTGCTAGCACAACGGCTCGTCGCTGTCAACAAAAACGACGGAAAATCAAGAGGATTTCCCTGTAAAGAAGGAAGGGACAACCGGGGTCTACCTAGCGGATGCGCCGGGCCTGGAGAACGCCGCGCAGGGCGCGCAGGTCAGCCAATACGCGGTCCAGTTGCTCCAGGTTTTTCACGCTGATACGAAAGACGCTCTGCCCCCGCTCACGCTTGCTGTCCACCTGGGCGCTGATCACATCCACCTGATGCTGAGAAAAGACCTCACTGATTTTTCCCAACTGACCCATACGATTTTCGCTGAGAACGCGCACCCGCACGGGGAAACTCATCGGTTCCTCGCGGTCCCAGTGGGCATCCACCAGGCGCGCACGTTCCAGGTCTTTGACCACCCGACAGGTGGCATGGTGAATACTCAGCCCACGACCACGGGTGATGTAGCCGACAATGGGATCTCCGGAAAGCGGTGAACAGCATTTGGAGAAATGAACCATCAAGTCGCTCAGACCATCTACCACCACCCCGCTTTTGCTGATACTTCTGCGGCGGCGCTCTTCTTTCTGCAAAGCATGTTCCCGGCGACTGAGGTCTTTCTTCGCCGGTTCCGTGTGACTTTCCAGATAGCTTTCCAACTGTTCTTTGGACACCAGATGAGGCATCACCGCCTTGATCGATACTCGCCCGTAACCGAGATGAATCAGCAGTTCGTTCAGGTTGCGAGAGCGCATCTTCCGTGCAGCCTGCTCCAAATCGCCCTGTTTCTGTAAGCGGCTGAAATGAATCCCCAGGGTTTTCAACTCCCGCTCCAACAGGGCTTTGCCTTCCAAACGGGCTTCCTCCCGTTCCTCTTCACGCAAGGCATGACGGATCTTGCTTCGTGCGCGATGGGTTACCACCCAGTCCAGCCACTCCCGTTTGGGTTTCTGGTTGGAACGGGTCAGGACTTCAACCACGTCATTGTTGGCCAAAGTGGTACGCAAGGGAACCATTTTGTCGTTGACCCGCGCCCCGAAGGTGGTACGGCCAATCCGTGTATGAACGTGGTAGGCAAAGTCCAGGGCCGTTGCGCCGCGAGGAAGTTCCTTCACATCCCCTTGAGGGGTGAAGACAAACACGCGGTCTTTGAACAGATGGACCTTCAGCGCATCCATCAAATCCCGGCTGCCATCTTCACCGGGTTTGGGGGACCAGTCCAGCAGGTTTCGCAGCCAGTTGATCTGATCCAGTTCATCACCTTCGGCTTTGACGCTATCGCTTTCCTTGTACTTCCAGTGCGCGGCCACACCGTTTTCGGCAATGTCGTGCATCGCCTGGGTACGGATCTGGATTTCCATGCGTCCCAACGGACCCACGACCACCGTATGCAGGGATTTATACCCGTTGGGTTTGGGCATCGCAATGTAGTCTTTGAACGTCCCGACCTGGGGTTTCCAGGTTGCATGAACCAACCCCAAAGCCCGGTAGCAATCGCCTTCGGCCCGCACGATGACCCGAAAGGCGGTCTGGTCGTAGACTTGATCCACATCCAGGTCTTTTTTCAGCATTTTCTTGTGGATGCTGAAGAAGTGCTTGGGCCGCCCATTGACTTTGGCGTTGATCAGTCCGTTGTCCGCCAGAATCGTGCGTAAGGTGGCCAGCACCTTTTCAATGGCCTCAGCCCGTTCGGAACGCTTAACGGCGATACTATCGGCCAAGAAGCGGTATCGCTCCGGCTCCAGAAAGCGGAAAGAAAGGTCTTCCAGTTCGGACTTGACCCAGTGAATACCCAGCCGGTTGGCCAGAGGAGCGTAAATATCCCGTGTTTCCTTGGCCCGGTGCAGCCAGTGTTTTTCTTGTGGAAATTCCTGACCGACGCGCATTTCTTCAAGGCGAATGGCCAGTTTGAGCAGGATCACACGGAAATCCTTGGCGACGGTGAGAATCATCCGCCGGAAGCTGTCTGCCGTGGTTTGGCGCAAGCCACCGAAATCCAGCTTTTTCAGCGAATGCAACAGCTCGGCAAGCCGTGCCGCTTCTTCACCGAAATGCTCTGCCAGTTCCTCCTGGGACACCACGGTTTCCGCCCACTCTCCATCCAGGGTATACCAGAGCAGCGCCGCCAACAGGCTGGGGTGATCCAACTTCAGGCGTAGCGCAAGGGACACCACGGCAAGCCCGTGCTCTACGGGAGAAAGCCCGTCCTGACACTGCTTGCCGGCACTGTGAGAGCAGAAATTCGCAGCCTTGGCTACATCCTCTGCCGCGTTCTCTTCACCACGGTTACGTATGTGCGTCAGGATCTCATCCAGCAGGAGATCAGTCTTGGACCTCGTTGTAGTGTTGTTTGTATTCATCAACCAGTTTGGCCACCACCTGACGAGGCACGGAGAGCAGGTCCACGCGGCCCAGAACAATCTGTTCCAGTTCGCTGACTGCCCGCTCCAGGTCATCGTTGACAATGCTGAACGTGTAGTTCTCGGATTGCTTGATTTCTCCGAGGGCATTGCTCAAGCGGGCTTGAATCACCTCACGGTCATCGGTTCCCCGCCCGACCAGACGCTTTTCCAGATCCGCCATGCTGGGCGGATAAACGAAGACCAGCTTGGCTTCCGCATAGGTTTTACGCAGCGCCAAAGCGCCCTGGACATCAATATCAAACACCACGGAAAAGCCTTGGTCGCGAAGGGCTTCCAGGTCTTTCTTGCCGGTACCGTAGCGATTTCCGTGGACCTCGGCCCACTCCGCAAAGGCATCCTCGGCGATCATCGCCTCAAAGGTTTCGTCCGAGACGAAGCGGTAATCTTGGCCGTCCACTTCCCCGTCTCTAGGCGGTCGTGTGGTGTAGCTGATACTGGGCCTCAGGCTTTCATGACGTTTCAGCAAGGCTCGCACCAGGGTTGTTTTTCCCGCCCCGGAGGGGGAACTGATGATGAACAGGTCTCCGCGCCGTTCTTGCATGGCTTACTCCACGTTTTGCACTTGTTCCCGCAGCTTTTCCAAGCCGCTTTTCATATCCACCACCACCAAGCTGATCTCCCCATTGTTACATTTCGAGCCGATGGTGTTGGTTTCCCGATTCATTTCTTGCAGCAGGAAATCCAGTTTTCGGCCTTGAGGCTCTTCGCTGTCCAGCAAACGCAAGAACTGTTGGAAGTGGCTGCGTAGCCGGGTGATTTCCTCCGTAATATCCACTCGATCGGCATAAAGACAGACTTCTTGAGCCAAACGGCTTTCATCCAGTTCGCCAAGCTTCAATTCCGCAATGCGTTCCAGGATTTTTTCCCGGTAGTGTTCCACCACCTTGGGTGCCTGTCCGGAGACATCTTGGACCATTTCTTTCAACGAGTTACAACGGCCCGCAAGATCCAAAGCCAGAGCTTTCCCCTCGCGTTCCCGCATCTCGATCAGGTTGTCCAGGGCTTCATCCAGGGCCGGTTTGATCACCGCCCAGAGGGCTTCGATATCCTCTTCTTTGCGGTTGAAGGAGACGATTTCCCGCGCACCGAGGATCATGGAGAGGTTCACATCCTGGTTGATGTTCAAATGCTGGCGAAGCTTATTCATTTCTTTGACAAAGGCCTCGGCCAGAGGGAGGTTCACAGAGACATCCTTGGGACCATCCGGAGAATTTTCACGAGTAATAACGACATCAATCCGCCCTCTGGGAATTCTTGACTTCAGGTGCTGAATCACCTCGATCTCCAAGCCCGAATAGCCGAAAGGAAGCCTTGTTTTGATGTCACAAAATTTGCTGTTGACGCTTTTCACTTCAACAACATGGGTCACGCCGCCTTTTTCGCAGCGCGCCGTTCCGTAGCCGGTCATTGATTTAATCATGGAACACAACCTTTCCTAGTCCGTTGAGAATCCATTGGTTGTAGACCATCCCCCCTACCCTGTCAATGCCTGGCGTGCCGGGAAAGGAAAAAACCGAAGAGACCATACAGGGAAAGCCAAGTCCTTGAAGAGCTTCACACTCCGGCCTGGCTACGAACCATCCACCCGGCAACTGCTTGGTAGAAATCACGAACGGCCCTTTTTCCACCCAGGCGAAAATGTAGAAGCATGTCCGGCAACGAAGAAAGCCAAGCGGCAGCTCCGCCTGGCCGAGCGGCAAACCAGAACTTCAACCCAACACTTTTTTCAAGAATTTCAGATGATGACCGATAGGGTTTACCAGATGGTAGACTACGGGGGTATATTATGACCATCAATAGAGTGTTTCAATCATCCCAGGCGGGTTTGGCTCAGGCTCGTGAAGCCTTGGAGCGTTCCGCCGACCGCATCAGCCGTTGGGGGTATACCGGTAAAGACGGAACCTTGAAACGGCTGAAAGACGCCCCTGACTCTGAAGACGCTGAAAAACTGGACACCGCTTCCAACCCGGAGAAGGACATTGACCTGCTGGAAGAAGTGGTGAACCAGAACAAGGCGGCCACGGCGTATCGTGCCAACGCGACGGTAATGCGCATGGCCCAGGAAGCCTATCAGAGTATGGAGCGGGTCGGGCGGCGTCGGTAATCCATTCGGGGGAGCTTTCCGGCTGAGGATTTCAGCCCAACAGGTTTTTTCTATCCACATTCACCAGCATTGTAGTTACATTTGAAACCCCAGTTCTTCCGGGGTTTTTCATTGCCCGAAAGCCCTTTCTTTAGGGGCTGGATTTTGTCAGAAAATGAAAACGGCCCGATACATCTTGCATCGGGCCGTTTTCATCAGTGATGATTCTGCCTTATTGGAAACTGATCGCGTTGAGCCAAAGAATCATTGAGGAGCAATCATAGGCTACCGTCATCGCAATCTTGTTGTTGTTCTCACTGTTGATGATGGCGATGTCGATATTGGTGTCCGGGTCGGTTTGTTCCGGTGTAAAGGTTCCACCCCAGCCTTCGTTCTGCTCTCCCATCGAGATGGATTCTACAGCCCAAGGTGAGTCCACACTGAAACTGCCGGCGTAAACGCCATCGGTTTGCAGGCAATCAAAGACGATCACCACGTTGTCCGTATAGGCTGTACTGTATGAACAGGCCTGGCCTTCGTAATCATAAATGACAAAAGCCTGCAAGATGGTATCACTCATCGAGTTCATGTTGATCGACTGCGGCGTGGGGCAGTGGTTGATGACATCGCCGTCGGTGGTGTCCCCATCACTGGTGTCACCGTCGGTTTCATAGGGTTCGGCAACGGTGAAGGTGTAGGGACGGAACAGACCAACGGCATCCCCGGCCTTGAAGGCAAACAGAAGAACGAACTGATCGCCAGCGGTCAGGTTGTCGCCACGTAAGTATGTATGGAAGCTTCCCCAGCCATCATAGACAGAGGCTGGAAATTCAAAGTAGCTGTTGGAATTGGGCGTGGAAATGAGAATGGCTTCAATGCTTTCCTGGTTGGTGAAATCCGTTTGCAGGCTGGCATAGAATTCCTTGTCCGTATAGACTTCATCCATGCTTTCAATGTTCACCACCTGGGGAGCCTCAGCCCCGGATTGACCTTCAGGCCGACCACTCTTTACCGTGTAGCTATCGGTGGCTTCCAGCGCGCTTAAGATGTCGTCTCCACTGGCTGTGCTGGTTTGAGCCTCTTTGTCCGCTACGCTGAGATTCAAGGACTGGTAGGGACCGGTGACGCCGTCGGCGGTTTGCAGAGCGAATTTCACGGTGAAGGATTGCCCTTTCAGACTTTCCGTGGCTGCCAACTGACCAAAGAGATCAACCACGCCGGAAAGCACCGAGGCGCTCACTTGAATGTAGGAAGAGGCGCCATCGACGGCAACCAGAACATGGGCGATAGTCTCCGGTGTGGCAAATTCCGTCAAGACACGCATGGTGAAGGCTGCGCCCAAACGCAACTCGTCGGATTGCACTTCGGCAATGGTTGGGGCATCGGCACCGGTCTGTTCCAGCGGGGCGGCTCCTTCCACCACGCTACCGTTTTCAAAGTTCAACGCGCCGGTCAGGGTATCGGCCAGGGTTTCTGCAATCTTATCGCTGTCGCTGCTGCTATCGCAGGAAATGACGGAGATGAGTGCTAGAAGGGTAAGTACGAAAGTGGCCAAGCGGGTCCATGATTTCATAATGGGCTCCTTGTTTGCGGGTTGGTACTGGATGTTGATAAATCCCTTGACGCGGATTGTACCTCAAGGTTTTGCATTTTCGCAAGATGTGGAACACCTTTGCCAGGTGGATTTTTCTTTCTGCCCTGTGCCGGTGTGCGTGCAACGGAGTACCCTTCGCGGCCATGCCCTTGTTTTCGGCAAAAAGACACTTACTTTCTACCCAATGAAAGGGAGGGATTCCTCCTTTGGGAAGGAATGGTATGATTTGGACAAGCAACCTATCGGCACGGCAAGGCCGGGCTTTGCATACGCTTTCATGGAACCACTGGGGTCTTGAGCTTGTTTCTGCGATTTTGGCGGTGTTCCTTTTGCTGGTATCAAGTCCTGCTTGGGCTGAACCGGTGATGGATGACTGGGACGCCGGAGAGCGTCCGCCCATTGACCAGTTGATTGATTTCCCGGAGGGATTTCAACGGCACGAGACGACGAACTTCGTTTTTCACTACCCACAACACGGTGAAGCACGAATGAAGGATCTTCCCGCCTTGGCCGAAGAAACCCTGGCGCGGATCAGTCGTGATCTTGGGGTGGATATGCCCTTGGCGATCCATATCTTTCTGGTATCCAATCAACATCAGTGGGAATCAATGCAGCCGCGAAAGAACCGCGTGCCGCGTTGGGCAGCAGGTCTGGCCTACCCGAAGTGGGAACTGATCTACCTGCGGCAGAGCCTGGGTGGACATTACATTGATGTGGAAACCACCCTCAAGCATGAAATCGCCCACCTCGTGTTTCACAATGCGATCGGCAAGACCGAAGTTCCCAAATGGTTCCATGAAGGGTTAGCCATGTACTACGCTGGGGAGTTCGGTTTCGAGCGCTTTCGTACCCTCAGCTATGCCCTGGCCCTGGGACGGACCTACAGCCTGAAAGACCTGGATTCCACTTTCCCCCGCGCAATCAGTGACGTGCATCTGGCGTATGCCCAGAGCATCGCCTTCGTCAACTTCCTCGCCACGGATTTCGGGCCGGAAGCCTTTCAAAGCCTGGTACGTCGTCTGGCCAATCGGGAGGACTTTTACACGGCGCTCAGCGAATCGTTCGGTCAGCCCTTGGAAGAGTTGGAGCGCTCCTGGTATCAGGATATGAAAGTCCGCTATGCCTGGATTCCCGCGTTGACCTCTTCCGGTTTCATCTGGGGGATTGCATCCATCCTGTTTTTGTGGGGTTATGCCAAACGCAGAAAACAGCGGGCCATTCGTCGGGCTGAACTGGAGTTGGAAGACCAACAGTGGGAGCAAGTCTACGCAGCTCGCCAACCCGCACCTCCTCAACGCCTGGAGCGCCCCGGTACCCAGGGGCTTGTGCTGCAACGAGCCAAGCGCTTCACGGCGGACAAACCAGGTTCAGCCCCCTCGTCGGTTCGGTTTCACGGCATAGGCTGGAGACTTCGACGGCCCAGCGGAAAGGCGGGTGTTCATTGGATCTACACCCGTTCCATGTCCGACTGGCCGGAGAGAAGCGATCAGTCCGGCGATTCCGACAAAGACCACAAGCCCACCATCCATTGAGCCTGGGCATCGAAGAGAGTTTCATTCCAGAGGCTTTGCAGATCCTGCTGACGAACCCTGCCTGATTGGGCATCCATACCGGCAAGGAGAATGCCACCCTCGTCGTGCAAAACCTGTTCGTCTGCCGGTCGCGTTTCACCAAGAGCTGGTAAAGCCATCCCCGCATAGAGGCGGATCAAGGGTCGCGGATCATCCAAGGACTGCCGAAGCCTGGGAATGAGATCGGTCAGCTTGGCCGGTTCCTGAGTCGCCAGGCGGGCCACAGCCCAGTGGGCTCCTTCCTCAAAGGGATCTTCACCGAGAAAGGAACCGAGAATACGCGCAAACTCCCGGCGTAGCGTAGGGACATACGCCAGCATGGTCGCCACGGCCTGGGGGGCATACCAGACGATGCCGCCGGATTCATCATTCATCAGCCAGAGCAGGCGGCGGATCTGGTTGCGCACGCCTTCCAGGTTGTTTTGTGCTTTGTGCTGCGCTAAAGGGCCGAGGAGAAAAAGTAAGCGCCACATCAAAAGCGGATCGTCCTGAAAGAGCATGGAAACCAGGGTGTTGATCGCCGCCGGGCGGTCTTTCATGCGCTCCAGGATATCCTCGGTACGACCGGCTTCCAGCCAGACTTGCAGCGCTTGCTTTTCTTCGGTTTTTTTGGATCTCCCCGGCATCGACCTCATCCTCTTCCCAACTGTGACAACGAACAAGCAACGGCCATCATTTTACGCCGAAAAACCCCTCATTTCAAGACCGGTCTGCACGGACTATCAGGGTCGTGTGGTGCCCGTTGCTTGCAACCACCCGACGAAAACGTGGAAACATCCTTGTAGTCCGAATAAATGCACTGTCATTAGTATCGCACTTCCTGAATCTGTCAAGGCCACAGGCGGCGGATGGTATGGCGGAGAAATGAGTCGTTTTGGCCCGGTTTGGACTTTGCGTCTAGGCGGTGAGTGGGGTACAATGATAAAGTGAAAGAGAGTGGAATGTCGGGCACGAACTTGACATGGACGATGTTCCACGTTATTTCTCATCATGTTTTTCGTGGGTTTCGGAGGGAGCGTTGCAAAGGCTTAAAGTCAAATTGACTCAAACCAACAAACGAAGCATTTGGCAGGTTGATGATGCAAACAAAGACTCCAGCAACTTGGCTTGACGCTATACCGGCAATACCATACATAGGGCTTGCACTGAAACCATCGTTTCAAACTACGATGCTGCTTACTGGATCGGTTGGCGCATTGGCAGACTTGCTTATACCATCCAAGAAAATCCGAGTCACGAATATTGCTCCAGGTGCTTTTGTCATTGAAGTCCTCAAAGAAGGGATATCAATACGAGTTACTCCAAATAACATTGTTGCAGAATTTCAATACAACAACATCCCAAGAGATCCAGTGAATCTCTCCGTTGAGATGCGCCCATACTCCAGCACGATAGACGTGCTGTTGGGTTACCTTGGCAATGTATCTTCAGCCTTTAGAGAGACTAAGACGAAAATTGAAATTTATCGTTTTGGATTAGTGGCTCAGGCTATGTGTCCTCTGGAAATGATTCCTCCTGGTGTTATGGCATTGAAAGAAAAGCTTCAAGGATCATGGAACAAGCCGATTATTAAGATTGATTCGTTGGTTACTGCCGAATTGGCTTCAGGAAAAGACAAGCGAGACTTGTGTCACTACAAGATCCAACACGATGATCATGCAGATCCGCCATTTCTGGGTTTTCATTTTGACTGGCAACGAATTTGGGAGACTCCTGTTCTTTTTGACTCTTCAGCGATTCACAGACTATTTGGTTCCTGTGTAGAAGATGCCCTAAATCATTTTGAGGCTATTGCAGAGGGGAGTTATGATGATGAACACTGAGCCAACCTTTGTAAAAGAAGACAACACCCAGACAGGTAATTCTTTAGGGGCTATTTGTTTTGGAGCTATTGCAATTGCATCACCGACTGCAGAGACTACCCGAGTGTTGCATGACCAAGAACCTGTTGGAACAGGTGAAGACTTACAAGTCGAAGTGGTTAATCAGGGTGATCTGAAGCAAAACGGGCCCACCGTAGACGTTTCCGGCAAGAGCGACGAGAAGAGACTATTTTTCCCCGTCTCAACTATTGAAACCCGAAAAAAAACACTGGAACGTTACGCACCATTGGCAGAGCGCCTCTACAGGGAACATGGAGAACTAGTAGACAAGAAGTTTATGGATGGCCTGTCTCCGAAAGAGGAAAAGCACCTTGAGTACATACAATACCAACTAAACATGTACGAAGATGCAGAAAACGGAGACCACATTGATGCATATGCGGCAAGGGTAGACAGCTTTACTCAATATGCCACAGAAATACGACAACTGAAAAAAGAGCTTCTTGACACTCTTCCGAGACGGAAAAAGACAACTAAAAAAAGAAAGTAGCCTTTCTACGCATGGTTAACCGCTCGCTGATTCAACGAAGCACACCATCAAAGAGACCCTCTTACAAAGATTACGAAGAGGATCTACGTAAGGATTTTTTTTGCTCTTGTGCTTACTGCTCTTCAATGGAAATCGAGGCTGGAATTGGATTTTCTATTGATCACTACATTCCAAAAAGCAAACCTGAAGGAAAACTACTTGAAAACGAATTTTCAAATCTCCTATGGGTTTGCAGCCAATGTAATAGTCGAAAAAAGGATTTTCTACCGAATCCCGAGCAAAAAGCAAGAGGACACATAATCATACGACCTGATGAAATGATTGGTGCAGACCACATATGTTGTGACCCCGACAATCCAAACGAGCTAAAAGGAAAAACAACCACAGGAGAGTTCCATATACAGAGGCTTTTCCTGAATAAGCGAGGGCACGTCATTATAAGGCAGAAGAGAAGAGAACTTCTTGATGATGCGCACTATGTACTTGAGGGGATACGCTCACTGCGAAAAGTTGCTTTTGATAACTTAAAACAAAGCGACAAAGGTCCATACCAACGATTCTACAAAGAGGTTCTCAAGAAACACGACTCTGTTGTTGCTGGTGAGATGGATGAACTGCTTAGAACGTATGCAAGCTCACCTCACAATATTACCGACCCTGAAGACAAAGAAAAAGATCGCCTTCGTAAAAAATGTCTGAAAGAAATGCTTGAATAATAGCCCAACCAATCGGTGTAACCTCCATCTATCCCGAAGGGTACCTTCCGGGTTTGACTGGGGAACAGTATGTTGTTGAGAGGCGGCTTTGAAAGATTCAGGTAACCGGGACATCAATAGATAAAAGCCGGCCCCCATCGGACCACCAGCCGCCGATGCGCAAAAAAACGTAGTATGGAAGTCCCCCGTTGAGCAGGATTCAACAAAGGGTGGAGCTTGTCCGGAAAATCGGCTACACTATCCGGCGTGCATCCAACCGTGACTTTTTTGATGAGGTGAACGATGAGCATCCTTCGTAGTTTGTGCCTGATCGTGTTTCTTGCAGCGTTCTGGGGGCTTTCCGGTTGCGCAGACAATGGCGGAAGCCATTCTGACGGCGACGTAGACTGGGGCGAGCAACAGGAATGGGATGATGACCCGGACGTAGCAGACAACGAAGTCCCGGAAGATGGCGATAGGGAATGGGATCGGGTAGCCATTGACTTGACCCTTGAGAACGGCTTGGTGGACCAACCCGCCGAACACTGGCAAAGCAGACAGTGGTCCCAAGCGATACCCGCCTTGAACGAGGGAATCTTTCCTACCGGCGTGACCTGCATTCTTCCCTTCCCCACGGGAGATGACGGAGCCTATGTCGGTACCGACCACGGTCTGTATCGCTTTGATGGAGAATCCCAATCCTTTGAAAAGGTAGACAACCCCAGTGAAGAAGCCGATGACTTCATCGTCCAGGCGATGGACACTGACAGCACGGGAACCCTGTGGCTGATTAGCGCAGCCTACCTGTACAGCTATCAAAACGGTCGCTTTACTCAACACGTCTGCGAGGGCATCAGCCCCTATTCGCTGGTGGTTCGTGGAGACATGCCCACCATCGGTACATCCAATGGTTTGTATCGCTGGTTGGGATCGGCCTGCAACAAAGACAGCCAACCAACGGGGATGATCCGTAAACTGGCCAAGGCCAACACCACCCTTTATGCCGCGTTGCGCCGGGCCGATGGTCAACCGGAGGTATTGATCTACGACACCACCATATGGAAAACCCCGGTAACCCATGAAACCGGCTTGTTGGAAGGCGACATTGCAGGCCTTACCATGAATGACGAGGGGCAAGTCATTGTCTTCGGTGAAAACGGTCTGCAAGAGATAGACCGCCACGGAGCGATTCTTCAAACCTACCAAGCGGAACCGGGTGGTTTACCTGCCTCCAGCGTGACGATGGCACGGCGGGATGCCAACGGCGTTCTCTGGGCTTCCACCGAGCGCGGGATCTGGCGGTACAATGAAACGCTGGGTCGCTTTCAGGTCTTCGCCGGACGGCGTTTTCTCCACGATGATGCGCTCTCTACAATGGGGTTTGATGCTGCGGGGAGTATCCTTGCCGCCAACCGCGACGGCATCACGCTGCTGGCCAACGAGGAACAAACCCTGGAAGCCAAAGGGCAGACTCTACTCACCACCTTGTCTGAACGGCATATCTTTGGTGGCTTTGTGCGTCCTTTAACCTTGCAAGACACTGCGGTCTTTGACGGCGCGGGATCGGATTTCCTTGCGGATGAAGGCTTGCGCACCGGGCTTGCCACGGCAGCCCTTTCCCTTCAGGCAGCGTCAAGCCTGTTGGATGCCGACAAGGAACAAGCCGCGACGCTGGCCCGCCAGGCAATGAATGCTTTACTGAAACTGGAGGATATTCCCAACAGCGATGGTTTGCTGGGCCGAGCGGTAGCCGAAGAAGGCACGATGCAGGGTAGCGTGGAAGGCTGGGCCGATGGGTATCAAGGCGACTGGTGGACAGGCGCAAGCCACGAGGTCTACCTCGGCTGGTTCTTCGGACTAAGTCTCTACCATGATCTTCTAGCCAATGATGAAGACAAACAACGTATCGCCGCAGCGATGGGACGCACCGCCACCTTGATTGCTCAGAACAACTTCCAAGCGGTGGATGCAAACAGCCAACCGGTTCCCGGCGCACAATGGTCCGATGAGTATGTCAGCGGAACTGCGGGAGGCGATGACCTGGGAAGCTTGAGAGCCTTGGAACTCTCGGCCATGCTGCGCGTGGCGGCAAACATTACCGGTGAGGCCAGCCTCTGGGATGCCTACGTCAACCGTGCCTGGGATGAAGACTACCTGCAAATCGGCGCGCTGCAATCCAACCCAAGCGAGCTGCGGAAACACAACCATCAAGCCGACCTCTTGACCTTCATGGCCCTGTACCTACTGCTTCGCACCGAAGACGTGCCGGAATTTCGTGAGTTGGTGCTTCGGGCGACAAGCGCGGCCTGGCCCTCTCGCCAGGCGGAAGCGAACCCCTTCTTCAACACCCTGGCCGCACTGGCCGGTGTGGAACCTTCCGGCCAAGAGGACGCCTGGCGCAGTCTGAACGAAACGCCATCCTCTCTGCTGAACTGGCGACAGGATAGCTGTTGGCGGCAGGACATCGTAGCCAGCGGTGACCCGGCCCGCATGGACCGCGTTCTTTCCGTCTTCGAGCGCCCTCTTCTGCCCTTCGGCAGCGATCCTTACCTCTGCGCGGACGAGCGCCTGGCCAACCTGGCGGACGATCACCCCGGCGCGTTGTGGGAAGACGATGGTGTGTTCTATCTGCTTTCCTATTGGCTGGCTCGCCACCACGGCTACCTACTTCCACGGTAAGCCCAGCACACAGAATGTCTTGAAACAGGAAAGCCCCGGATGGCAGCAACCATCCGGGGCTTTCGCATCGACGAACCTTTCGTCGAGCGATCATCGTGTTTTCTCTCCACTCCCGCCAACGGAAACCACTCCATCAACCCATCAACAAGGCATCCGTCCTCTCATCACGTTGTCGGAAGCAATCCCCTGGAAACCGATCCCATCCCGGTGATCGATTCTACCCCAAAGCCTCGCGTCAGATCCATAGGACAAAGGCTGATCTACCACTCCACCCGCTGCTCCATCTGGAAATCCAGTTCGGCGATTTTCCGGTCCTGGGCCTGATGGAACAACTCGGTATCCAGCACGTCATCCATGTCTTGATAGAATGAGCGCATGGCGTGTAATTCCGTGCGTTCAAAGTCCTCGAAGCTTTCATAGTGCGTCTGTTTCATGGCCATCTCCTTGAAACTATGTTCGAGACACCGCATCGTACCCTTCTCCTTCTTCCATGTTCAAACCGCGCATGGCGGATCAGAACACGCCCCTATGTGATATAATATTCAATATCGGTTCTATTGCAAAATTCACGATTAGCTGTTTCCAGTTACCCGCATTTGAAACCAAAAGTCAAGAACGTCCTTTTATATCAAGGGAATATTTTTCACAAACACTATACATCCTTTCAGTATTTTCTACTAACTATAGAATATTCACTGTACATACGTTCATTTTCCAGGGAAGATCACTCCTTGTTTATGATATGACATCCTTAACCCCTCTCCCGGCGATAATTCTCAGGATTCATACAGTTTGGTTTAAGTAATATTCAAATAGTTCAGAACTATACTCCTCCGCTCCATTCCACCTTCCGCACTGACATTCATTCCACGGTACGAGTGCCTCCTACCTACCGATGAAATGAACAAGAACCCCTGCTTCTTCACCTCATGGAGTTCATACATTGGCCGATTCTTTAGGTACGATGAGCCCACGCTTTGAGCTTGACTCACTGCTTGGAACGTGGTTCATTCGGGCTTCCGGTCGGCAGCTTGGAGCCCCTCCGACTGCGAGACGACCTTTTCTGATTCGGAGTACCTATGCCCACCTTTCTACAAACCACCTTCAGCGCATTAACCGTTAAAAACTACCGCCTTCTCTGGTTTTCCAGCCTGGTCAGTTTGATGGGCGTCTGGCTGCATCGCGTCGCCGAAAGCTGGATGGTTTTGGACCTCACCGACAGCCCTTCCTGGGTTGGCACCATTGGTTTTCTGGCCTTTGCTCCCATGTTGTTTCTCGCTCCGTGGGGCGGACTGTTGGGGGATCGCTTCCCCAAACGCTGGGTGCTTGTATTTACTCAGACCACCATCATGCTTTTTACCGCGATGCTGGCCATTCTGGCGTTTAGCGGGCAATTGGTTGTCTGGCACATTGCCGCATTGGCTTTGATCAACGGTCTTGTGATGAGCATCGACATGCCCTGCCGGCAGGCGTTTATGGTAGAGGTGGTCGGCAAAAGCAAGATTCAAAGTGCAATCGGTTTGAACAGTGTTGCTTTCAATGCTGCCAGGGCCATCGGTCCGATGATCGGCGGTGTGATCCTGCTGCACTCCGGCCCGGCCTGGTGTTTTGCCTTCAATGCCTTCAGTTCCCTGTTCGTCATTACGGCCCTGCTTTTGATGAAAGGGCTCCCCACCCTAGGCCATGAAAGTGCCCGGAAGAAAGGAGCCTTTCTGGAAGGAATGCGCTACTTGAAAAGCAACCGGATGATTCTCTCACACATCCTCATTCTTTCCACCCTGGCCGTGCTGATCTATCCCTATGTCAACCAACTCCCGGTGTTTACCAGAGACGTACTGCATCTGGATGCCGACGGCTTCGGTCTGTTGATGAGCCTCATCGGCGTTGGTGCGGTGATCGGCTCGCTGACGGGAGCCTCCCTGGCCACGGTATCGGCCAGAGCGAGACTGATTCTGCTGTTACCCTGGCTCTTTGTTCCCGGCCTGATGCTGTTCAGTTTGTCCGACTCTCTTTGGCTGACCCGCATCGCCTTAATCATGCTTTCCTTCGGGACCACGGCCACAATGGCCGCCGTCAATTCCAACGTCCAGATCCTCGTTTCCGATGACATGCGCAGCCGGGTGATGGGCACCTATTCCAGCGCCTTTGCCGGAATCTTCCCCTACGGAGTCTTGCTGGCCGGATTTCTTTCCGAACACCTGGGCGTACAACATGCCTTCTTCGGCTATGCTGTGGCCAGCGCCCTCGTGCTGACAACCTTGTTCATCGTGTTCCGCTCCCAATGGGCTCATGCCCTGAGCTACCAGGAACAGCAGGACGATTAATCCGATTAACCGTGGCATTCATTCTCCAAACAGGGTACAACCAAGTCCGCTTGTTCGATGACATATTTTCCCAGCGAAAGGAGAACCGATGAAAGTCTTGGCAGTCAATACCAGTGTACGAAAAGACGGCAACACGGCATCCATGCTGAACATGGTTCTAGCAGAGTTGGAACGCGAAGGCATTGAGACGGAACTGGTTCAGACGGGAGCCAAATCCATGCCCGGTTGCATTGCCTGCTACAAATGCAAGGAAAACCAGGACGGTCGCTGCTCGGTGAAAACCGATGGATTGAACGAGATCCTTGAGAAAATGGTCGAAGCCGACGGTATCCTATTGGGTTCCCCCACCTATTTTGCCGATGTTACCAGTAACATGAAATCCCTGATCGACCGCGCAGGCATGACCATGCGGGTCAACGGACATCTGCTCAAACACAAAGTGGGCGCGGCAGTCGTTCCCGCCCGACGTGGCGGCGCGATTCATGCCTTTGATACCATCAATCACTTCTTCACCATCAGCCAGATGATCATTCCCGGAAGCAGCTATTGGAACATCGGTCATGGGCGCAACCCCGGCGAAGTGAACAACGATGAAGAAGGCGTTCAAACGATGAAAGACCTCGGTCAGAACATGGCCTGGCTGTTGAAAAAGATTCACGGCTAAGGTTTCGGCAGGCTCAAACCTGGCCGCAAACCAAAGACCGGATGGCGAGGGAAAAGCCGTTGGCAAGACCCTCGCTTTTTTGTATACTGCATTTCTCGTATCGATTGCATCTCTGAAGTTGAAAACCTCTTGCCGCGAAAGGACTGAAGATGAGCGAGTTGAAGGTGATCGGCGTTCTTGGCGCCGGAATGATGGGAGCGGAAATCGCGTTGTGTTGCGCCAAGGCCGGATATCAGGTCTTGATGAAAGAAATCAACCAGGAACTGGCCGACAAAGGCAAGGCCCGCCTGGACAAAATGCTGCAAAAGCAGGTCGCCAAAGGCAAACTGGAAGATACGGCAGCCAAAGAAATTCTGGAGCGCATCCAGCCGACGGACAGCTTTAACGGATTCGAGCAGGCTGACCTGGTGATCGAAGCCATCCTCGAAGACATCAAGATCAAGAGCGACACCTACAAAGAACTGGATCAGATCGCCAAGCCGGAGTGCATTTTCGCCAGCAACACCAGTTCCATCAGCATTACCAAACTGGCCGCCGCCGCCCGTGCCGAGCGCTTCATCGGTCTGCACTTCTTCAGCCCGGCGTCCATTATGAAACTGGTCGAAGTCATCCCCGGTCTGTTGACCACTGACGAGGTGGTCGAAACCGCGACGGAATTCTGCAAAAGCATCGGCAAAGCTCCGGTGAAAGTGAAAAACGTGGAAGGCTTTGTGGTCAACCGTGTTCTCTGTGCGATGATGGCCGAAGCGTTCCGTCTGGCCGATGAAGGCGTCGCCACGCCGGAAGATATCGACACCGCCTGCAAGCTGGGCCTGGGCCATCCCGTGGGTCCGTTCCGCCTGGCCGACAACATCAGCCTGGAACTGCTGACCCATGTCCATGAGATCCTCACCGAAGCCTACGGTGACCGTTTCAAACTGGCCAACGCCTTCCGCGAGCGCGTGGATGCCGGACATATCGGACGCAAAGTAGGCAAAGGCTGGTATGATTACGAATAAGAAGTGAGAAAAGGTCTGAAGATTCTTCTTTCAACCCCTTGAACCGAACGTACAAAGCCCCGCCATCTGGCCGGGTTTCAGCTTGCTGACAAACCCTGCCATTGAGGCGGGGTTTGTTTCTTGGATGGTTAGGGATTGGACAAGGTCAGGTTTGGGTGAAAATGGGGTAATCCTGTGCCGAGATGCTCAGGAAAGCGTTTCAGGGGCAGTCGGAAGGCTTTCAGACCGGGATTTCGCACCCAAAAACGAGCAAAGACCGCCAGGGCGATCTTCTTCATGTTCTGGCAGGCTGCACTCAGAAGGCTCTGCTCCTGCATCCCCACCAGCCCACGACGACGGGCATAGCGGTGCCCATGAAGCTCTTTGGCATCCGCAAAGCTCCGTTCCACCGTCTCCTTGCGCCGGGCGTAGATCGCCTTGCCTCGCTCGGTCAGACGCCGTTGGCGAACACGCTCCCTGGCATCCTCCCACACATGTCGCGTCAGCACTTTCACATGGTTCCTGCTTTGCGTGCATCGGGAGAGAAGTGGACAGCAACGGCAACGATTCCCGTTTGATCTGTACTCCCGATAGCCCTCGCGATTCGTCGTACTGTAGATCAGCGGCTGGCCATACGGACAGAGATAAGTATCCGTTGATTCGCTATAGATGAAATCTTTCTTATAAAGATACCCTTTCTTGTGAGGGGGACGGCCATAGGCGATCACCCCCTCAATATCCCGATCCTCCAGCCCTTTGCACAGAGGGGCGGTGAAGTAACCGGCATCCAGGCCGACCGCCTCGACATCGAAATCAAAGCAGGCGACGCCTGCGGGAACTCCTGTGTCGTGTTCACTCTACATCGAGGGGTCAGGTGGTTCAATGATACTTCACCCGATTCTTTTTGTGACGGAACGAAGTCAGACTCTTTCAATTGTAGGACATCCAATTCTATCTATTTCGCTTGGTTACATCATGAAAGAGCGTTGCAAGGAACGAGAGTGAACGCAACGCATCATGGATGTGGCGCTTAGCCACCGGTGGTGCTGCGCTTGATCGTCTTCGTTTTCGGCTCCGGATCCTTCTTCGCCAAGGGCTTCTTCCCGTGAGCCTGACGATCTCTGGTTACCGCCGAATCCAGATCGTTCAGATACGATGCGGTCGATTTCCTCACCTCGGTCTTCACAAACTTCTTCTTGTTGGCATTCGCCTTGACGTGGGTCGAATCCGTGTACAAGACCATCCGTGCGTGGGAACAACGTGACCCAGCACATCTTGGCCGTGGGCCTTGCCCACCGAAGATCGACGGATACAGCTCCGGATGCTCGTTGAAACGGCGGCGGCGGTTCTGGGAGAACGTCGAGGCGTCGGGAATCTTGTCCGTCAGACCCAGGCCCAGAAACCAGCGATAGGCCACATTGACTTACACGTCACGCACCAACTGGCGCTCGGAGCGGATGCCGAACAGATAGCCGATAAAAAGCATCTTGAACAGCCTTTCCGGGTCCAGGGCCGGGCGCCCGTTGTCCGCGCAGTACAAGGCGGCGACGCGCTCACGGATGAAGGAAAAATCGATGGCACGATCGATCTTGCGCAGCAGATGATCTTTCGGGACCAACTGATTGATCGTCACCATTTCCAATTTCGATTGGGTCTCATTGGTTCGTTTCAGCATCCATTCAAAATAACAAAGTCCTCGCAAATGCGCGAGGACTTTGTCAGCAAGCTGGGCCCCGACGGATGGCATCCTGTCTCTCCCAGAGGGCTGCCTATTGGCCACAAGTCAAAATCACTAATATATTCAATGTATTGCAAATCAGGTGTTTTGACAAGAGCATTCTTTATCTTTGCAGAGACGGTAGATGAGATCCGAAAAAGGTCAAGGATTTCAGGGGTAACATTTCGCCTGTTTGGGACCGTTTTCCATCACCCAAAGATATGCCTAATAGACAGCCCAAAGGGAGAGGGACAATTCACCTCTCCCCGTGGGAGAGGTCGGAAACCAAAGGTTTCCGGGTGAGGGGCTTGGGGTAGGAAAGCCGTTCCTCATTGCCAAATGCCCCTTGACCTGCCTCACTCCAGGGTAGACAATCCCCGATGCGCCATCGACCGAGAGCCCCTTGACTTCATCGTCCGGCCTTGGTACAAGGGTTTTGCCAGTTTACGTAAACTGGCGGGACGAATTCTTGCATCAGGAAACAACATGGCCAAACAAGAGCGCTCTGAAAACGAGCCATACAGCGTTGGCGAAGTATCCAAGCTCTTACGCATTTCTCCGCGCACCCTGCGCTATTACGAGGAAATCGGCTTGGTGCGTCGCATCGACCGTGTGGGGCGTGCCCGTGTCTATACCGCCAAAGACCTGCGGCAGCTTCGCTTTATCGAACGCCTGAAGGTGCTGGGCCTGAGCCTAGGGGAAATCCGGGAGTTGGGCGAATTATACCGCCTGAATCAGTCCAACGATGACGTATTGAAGCGCCTCTTGGAACTGCTCGGCCAGCATGAAGACCACATCCGCCAAAACCTGCAATCGCTCAGCGCCTTGCAGGATGAAATCCGGAATTACAGACAACGCATCGAACGCAAACTGAAACAGGGAAACCTCCCCTAACCTCGAACCAACGAAGGAGATCCGTTTATGAAAGAAGTCGTCATTGTCAGTTCCGCCCGTACCCCCGTCGGAACCTTTTTGGGTTCTCTCTCCACGATGAAAGCCTCCGCCCTGGGAAGCATCGCCATCAAGGCCGTGCTGGAGCGGGCCAAGGTCGGCGCCGACCAGGTGGATCAGGTCATCTTCGGAAACGTACTCATGGGCGGACAAGGTCAGGCTCCGGCCCGTCAAGCCTCCCTGGGAGCCGGGATTCCGGAAAGCGTTCCCTGTACGACCGTCAACAAGGTTTGCGGTAGCGGCCTGAAAACCGTCGCCCTGGCAGCCAACGAAATCATGGTCGGCAATGCCGAGGTCGTCGTCGCCGGTGGGATGGAGTGCATGAGCATGGCTCCCTTCATTCTGCCCAAGGCCCGCATGGGCTATCGCATGGGAATGCCCAACAGCGAACTGCTGGATCTGATGGTTCACGACGGCTTGTGGGATCCTTACAACAACCAGCACATGGGCAACTTCGCCGATCTCTGCGCCAAAGAGAAGAACTTCGCCCGTGAAGAACTGGACGCCTTCGCCGCTGAGAGCTTCCGTCGCGCCCAAGCCGCTCAGGCGGAAGGGAAGTTCAAAGAAGAAATCGTGCCTGTGGAGGTTCCCGGACGCAAAGGTCAGGTCACGGTGGTTGATACCGATGAAAACCCGGCCAAGGTGAAATTCGAGAAGATCCCCACCTTGAAACCCGTGTTCAACAAAGACGGCGTGACCACCGCAGCCAACGCCAGCAGCATCAACGACGGTGCCGCAGCGGTGTTATTGATGAGCCGCGAAAAAGCCGATGCCCTGGGTCTGAAGCCCATCGCCAGACTGGTCAGCTACGGAGAAGGTGCGGAAAAACCGGAATGGTTCACCATCGCGCCGGTCAAAGCGACCAAGATCGCTCTGGAACGGGCGAAGATGAGCGCCGAAGACATTGACCTGTACGAAATCAACGAAGCCTTTGCCGTGGTAACCAAATACGCCATGCGCGAATTGAACATTCCCCACGAGAAGGTCAACGTTCACGGTGGCGCGGTGGCCCTGGGTCATCCCATCGGAGGTAGCGGCGCACGCCTTCTGGTCACGCTGCTTTCCGCACTGAAACAAACCGGCAAGAAAACCGGTCTGGTCACCTTGTGCATCGGCGGTGGTGAAGCCAACGCGATGATTATTGAAATGCTCTAAGCCCTTCGCGGTAGAAAGGAACCAATCATGACCATTCAACGTATCGGCGTTATCGGCGCGGGGCAGATGGGTGCAGGCATCGTTCAAGTCGCCGCCCAGACGGGCTTGCAGGTTTTCATGCTGGACATCAACGAGGAGATCCTCACCCGTGGGCGTGAAGGCATTGCCAAAATCCTGCAACGCAACGTAGACAAGGAAAAGATCACCGCCGCTCAGCGGGAGGAAATCCTGGGGCGTATCCAAACCACCACAAAGTATGAAGACCTCGCCCAATGTGATCTGGTGGTGGAAGCCGCCACGGAAAACGAAGACCTGAAGCGTAAAATCTTCACCACCCTGGATGAAACCTGCAAGCCGGAAACCATTCTGGCAACCAATACCTCCAGCATCAGCATCACCTGGATTGCCGCCGCGACCAAGCGCCCCAATCAGGTGGTGGGTATGCACTTCATGAACCCCGTTCCGGTGATGAAACTGGTGGAACTGATTCGCGGCCTGGCCACCGATGACGCCACCTTTGACGCGACCAAAGAACTGTCCGAGAAAATGGGTAAAATCACGGCGGAAGCGACCGATTACCCCGGCTTCATCGTCAACCGCATTCTCATGCCTTATATCAATGAAGCGTTCTACTGCCTGATGGAAGGCATCGGTACGCCGGAGGCCATCGACACCGGAATGAAACTGGGTACCAACGTCCCGATGGGACCGCTGGCCCTGGCGGATCTGATCGGCCTGGATACCTGTCTTGCGATTATGAACGTACTGCACAAAGGGCTGGGTGACAGCAAATACCGTCCCTGCCCGCTTCTGAAGAAATACGTCGATGCCGGATTCATGGGCCGCAAGGTCAAAAAAGGCGTCTACAGCTACTAATCCTTCGATACCGGGACGGCAAATGCCGTCCCTCCCCCTTTCACACGGAGATCGATAATCATGGAGTTCAACCTGATTCGCTATACAACCGAAGGCCCCATCGCCACCCTGACTATCAACCGGCCCAAGGCACTCAACGCACTGAACGCGGATGTGCTGACGGAAATGGAAGCCGCCGTGGACGCCGTGGCCAAAGACGAAGCCCTGCGCGTGCTGATTATCACCGGCGCCAAAGATGAACTGTCCGCCGAGGATATTGAAAAAGCCAAGGCGAAAGGAAGAGAAGCCAAACCCAAACCGCCCGCCTTTGTTGCCGGTGCGGATATTGTGGTGATGAGTACGCTTCCCGAATCCGATGACGGCAGCTTCCTGGTCGACTTGGGCCAGCGCGTGATGCAGAAGCTGGAAGATTTGTCCATCCCCGTCATCGCGGCAGTCGATGGCTTTGCGTTAGGCGGCGGTACGGAGTTGGCGCTGTCCTGTGACATCATCTACGCCACCACCCGCAGTGCGTTCGGCCAACCGGAAGTGAAACTGGGGCTGATTCCCGGCTTCGGCGGCACCCAGCGTCTGCCGCGTCTGATCGGACGAAACATGGCCAAGGAATTGATATATACCGGCGACCATATTGACGCCGAAACGGCGCTTCGTGTCGGAATCGCCAACAAAATCTGTGAACCGGACAAGCTGATGGACGAAGTCATGGGTCTGGCCAAGCGGATTATCTCCTGCGCGCCCAAAGCCGTGGGGCTTTCCAAGCAGGCAATCAACCAGGGCTTCAACAAGGATCTCCCCGAAGGCAACGTGATTGAGGTGGACTGTTTCAAGAAAAGTTTCGCCAGCGCCGAGCGTGTGGAAGGAACCAATGCCTTCGTACAACGTCGTAAACCCAACTTCTAAGGGATTCCCGGCGTCCCTGGTGAACACCGGGGACGCCCCTGTTTTCATGTAAACCGAACCGCTGCGTTTCTTCCCCCTGGTTGTCTGCTCCCGTTCACGGCACGGTGGTTTCTTTCCTATAACCTCGTTACGAAGGATAGCTACCATGAGGTTTGACCTGACCGAAGAACAACAGATGATTCGTGAAATGACCCGTCGTTTTGCGGATGAAAAACTGAAACCCATTGCAGAAGATCTGGACCGCAACCACCGCTTCCCCAAAGAGATCGTGCAGGAACTGGCCGAATTGGGCATCATGGGCGTGGCCGTGCCGGAGGAATACGGCGGCGCAGGCATGGACCAACTCTGCTACGCCATCGCGGTTGAGGAACTCAGTCGCGGGTGCGCCAGTACCGGCGTGATTGTCAGCGTGAACAACAGCCTGTATTGTGATCCCATTCTCCATTTCGGCTCGGAAGAAACCAAAGAAACCTTTCTCAAGCCCTTTGCCACAGGCGAAAAACTGGGCTGCTTTGGACTGACCGAAGCGAACGCCGGAACGGACAGCGCCGGAACCCGTACCACGGCCCTGCGGGATGGAGATGAGTTCGTCGTCAACGGTACGAAGAACTTCATCACCAACGGGAAAGAAGCGGACGCCGCCGTGTTGTTCGCCCGTACCAGTAAAGAAGCCAAACACGGCGGGATCACCGCCTTCGTCTTCCCTACCGACATCCCCGGTTTCAGCGTGGGCAAGGTGGAAGACAAATTGGGCATCTGCGCCAGCAGCACCACGGAACTGGTCATGGAAGACGTACGCATTCCCGCAACCAACATGCTGGGAGAAGAAGGTAAAGGTTTCAAAGTTGCCATGCACACCCTGGACGGTGGCCGTATCGGCATTGCGGCACAAGCCTTGGGCATTGCGCAAGCAGCCTTTGAAGCGGCACGGGATTACTCCCTGGAACGCCAGCAGTTCGGCAAACCGATCAGCGCCAATCAGGCCATCCAATGGAAACTGGCCGACATGGCCACCCGCATTGATGCCGCCCGCTTGCTGGTCTATCGCGCCGCCTTGGAAAAGCAGCAAGCCAAGAAAACCAAACAGCGCTACAGCAAAGCCTCCGCGATGGCCAAGCTCTTTGCCAGTGAAACAGCGATGTGGGTCACCACCAACGCCATTCAGGTTTTCGGCGGCTATGGCTATGTCAAAGACTACCCCGTGGAACGTCACTTCCGTGACGCCAAAATCACCGAAATTTACGAGGGAACCAGCGAAGTGCAACGCATGGTCATTGCCCAGAGCGTGCTGCGCGAAAGCCCTCTTTACAACGCATAGGTTTCAACCAAGACACCATGAGCGTTCGACAAGCCAAACCTCAAGACCTGGATACCCTGGTTCTCCTCTGGCGTGAACTGATGGATTACCACGCCTCCCTGGACCCGTTCTTTCAGGTTGTGCCCCACGCCAACCGTCTGGCCCGTGCGCAATTCGCCGAGGGCTTGATCGACACCTACCGACGGGTATTCGTCGCTGAAGACGAGGGTCTTGTGGTGGGCTTCGTCACCGCCAGTCAGATGGATCTACATCCCATCTACCCGCATCGTTCACGGGCTTCGATCAACGATATCTCCGTGACCCGCGCCTATCAACGGCGCGGGCACGGGCGGGATCTGGTGATGGCGGTTCGTGACTGGGCCAGTGAGGAAAAGCTGGCGGCTCTGGACCTTCATGCAGCCTGGCGCAACCCCAACGCACGAAGGTTCTGGGTTGCCTTGGGTTTTGAAGAACGACTCGTCATCATGGAAAAACGCCTGAAACCTTAGAAACGAAAAGCATCGCGTGAAAGCGACTCCCTCTCTCACGCCGTCTGAAGGATCTACCCTCCCCCTCTCTTCTTCCTTCTCGGCTTTCACGCAAGGCAGACGCCCCAACTATTGACCAGATACGTCGCGACGCAATCCCACCGGATTGAGGACTCAATTCTCAGGTTCTTGGATTGCTCGTTGCGATGTCTTATCACGACGGCAGGAAAACAGATGGATTTATGGTTGAGCGAACAGCAGGAACTTATTCGTGACGCGGCAAAAGATTATGCCCAACGCCGCTTGGAACCGCGTGCAGCCTGGCGCGACGAAACCGGCACCTTCCCCGCCAAGGAATACAAAGAAATGGCGGAACTGGGATTTCTGGGCATGAACATTCCGGAAAGTCTGGGCGGTTCGGAAACCGGGGTACTGGCCTACTCTCTCGCGGTAACGGAAATCGCCAAAGCAGACGCCAGCGTCGCGGTGGGGATGAGCGTAACCAACATGGTGGCCGAAGCCTTGACCGCCTTTGCCAGAGACAATGTGGCCAAGAAACACGTTCCCGCCATTTGCAGCGGCGACTACCTCGCCGGAGCCTTTGCCTTGACCGAGGCCGGTTCCGGAAGCGATGCGGGAAGTCTTCGCACCACAGCCAACAAAGTGGGCGATGACTACATCCTCAACGGGGCGAAAATCTACATCACCAGCGCAGACCACGCCGGGGTGTTCATTGTCATGGCCCGCAGCGACCGCAACCAGAATGGTCCGAAAGGGGTCAGTGCTTTCGCCGTTCCCGCCGATACGCCGGGCGTCACCCTCGGTAAAAAAGAACGCAAAATGGGCCAGCACGGCTCGTCCACCCTGGAAGTGCTGTTTGAAGATTGCAAGATCCCGGCAAGCCACCTGCTCGCCGAAGAAGGCCAAGGCTTCAAGGTGGCGATGATGGCCCTGAACGGCGGGCGTGTGGGTATCGGTTCACTGGCCTTGGGGCTGGGTCGCGCCGCCTTGGATTTCAGCCGGGATTATAGCCTGGAGCGTAAGCAGTTCGGCAAACCGATCAGCACCAACCAGGCCATCCAATGGAAACTGGCCGACATGGCCACCACACTGGACGCGGCGGAATTGCTGGTTCGTCGGGCGGCGTGGCTGAAAGAGAATAAACGTCCGTTCACCAAAGAAGCCTGTATGGCCAAGGTATACGCCACGGAAACGGCCAACGAAGTCTGCAAGGAAGCCATTCAGATTCTCGGCGGCTACGGCTACGTCAAAGACTATCCGGTGGAACGCTACTACCGCGACGCCAGAGTCACCACGCTCTACGAAGGAACCAGCGAGATTCAACGTCTGGTTATCGCCAGAGAGTTGTTGAATGAGGTCCAAGGAGCGTAGACACAACGGGAATGGGAGCCCGATGCAGAACGATCCTGACGAATCAAGCTTGCGAGAATCTGAAGTCTTGCAAGTCATACCATAAGCGAGGACATGTAACGATGGGGGAACCATGAAACAGTTTGACATGCAAGCCCTGGAAGAAATCAAGCAGGGCGTAGACCAATGGCATCAAGGTGCCTTGAACAAGGTCCTGGAGAAACGACCGGAGCAGCGGGAAGCCTTCACAACGTTAAGTGATCGTCAGATCAACCGCTTGTATACCCCGGCGGACATCGAAGACCTGGACTACACACGGGACTTGGGCAACCCCGGAGAATACCCCTTCACGCGGGGAATTCAACCGACGATGTACCGCGGACGCACCTGGACGATGCGCCAGTTCGCCGGGTTCGGGACGGCGACGGACACCAACCAGCGCTACCACTACCTGCTGAAAAACGGGCAGACCGGCCTGTCCGTGGCCTTCGATTATCCCACGTTGATGGGCTACGATTCCGACAGCCCGCGCTCTCGTGGCGAGGTCGGCAAATGCGGTGTTGCCATTGATACTCTGGCCGATATGGAAACCCTGTTTTCCGGCATTCCTTTGGACAAGATCACCACCAGCATGACCATCAACCCGCCGGCATCCATCCTGCTGGCGATGTACCTCAACGTCGCCCAAAAGAATGGCATCGCCTGGAACAAACTGGGCGGAACCAGCCAGAACGACATCCTCAAGGAATACATCGCTCAGAAGAGTTGGATCTACCCGCCCAAGCAATCCATGCGTCTGATTGTGGATATGATCGAATTCTGCACCCAACACGTCCCGGCCTGGAACACGGTAAGCATCAGTGGGTATCACATCCGTGAAGCGGGAAGCACGGCGGCCCAGGAACTGGCCTTCACGCTGGCCGATGGCATCGGATACGTGCAGGCTTGCGTGGAACGTGGACTGGATGTAGACAGCTTTGCCGGACGCCTCTCCTTCTTCTTCAACAGCCACATCGACTTCTTTGAAGAGATCGCCAAATTCCGTGCCGCCCGGCGGATCTGGGCACGGGTGATGAAAGAACGCTTCAAGGCCCAAAACCCTCGAAGCTGGATGCTTCGTTTCCATACCCAGACGGCGGGTTGCTCGCTTACCGCACAACAACCCTACAACAATGTAGTACGCACCGCCGTTGAAGCCCTCGCCGCCGTGATGGGGGGAACCCAGAGCCTGCACACCAACAGCCTGGATGAAACCCTGGCCCTGCCCACCGAACAATCGGTGACCATCGCCCTGCGCACCCAACAGATTCTCGCCGAGGAAACCGGCGTAACCCACACCATTGATCCCTTGGGAGGAAGCTACTTCGTAGAAGCGGAAACCAAGCGCATGGAAGATGAAGCAATGGCCTACATCGAAAAAATCGATGAGATGGGCGGCATCATTCCAGCCATTGAAAACGGCTTCCCCCAACGTGAAATCTCCGATGCGGCCTACAAATACCAGGGCCAATTGGAACGCGGCGACAAGCACATGGTGGGCGTGACCAAGTATCACATGGGAAAAGATGAACCCATTCCCACCCTGGTCATTGACGAGCAGGCCGAGATCGACCAACGGGAGAAACTGGAGCCTGTGAAACAGGACCGAAATCCGGACACCGTCGCGAAGCACCTCGATGCCCTGCGTGAAGCTGCCCAGAATGGTGAAAACACCATGCCTGTGATTGTGGCGGCAACGGCGGATTACGTCAGCGAGCAGGAAATCTGCGATGCCTTCCGGGAAGTCTTCGGCGAATACGAAGATCCGGCGTACCTGTAATAGAAAGAAGGTTCGTTGAACCAAACCGACCTTTTAGCCGAGGGCGCTTGCAGACAACACGCAATCTCGCAAGAATAGAACCGATGGAATTTTCATGGTCTACGATACAGAAAAGAGTTGAGCTTTGTTGAGCCTTGGTGCTATGGTTCGCACCGATCAACCGCGGCGGGAAGATGGGTTCCGCCGCCATGAACGCGGAGGTGCACGATGGGAGAGAAGAAAATTCGTATTTTGATCGGCAAACCCGGTTTGGACGGTCATGATCGTGGCGCGAAGGTGGTTGCCCGCAGCCTGCGCGACGCCGGTTTTGAAGTGATCTATACCGGCCTGCATCAGACGCCGGAAATGATCGCCAATGCGGCAATTCAGGAAGACGTGGATATCATCGGTCTTTCCATCATGTCCGGGGCACATATGTACCTTTTCCCCGAAGTCCTTCGCCTGCTCAAAGAGAAAGACGCTTCGGACATTCACGTCTTCGGCGGGGGGATCATCCCCGATGACGACATCAACAAGCTCAAAGAGATGGGTGTTGAAGCCCTGTTCACACCGGGAACGGATACCCATGATGTCGTGGCCTGGGTCCATGACGTGATGGGCCGCTGATAGCCCGATAGCCCTTGCTGAAACGGGGATCGGAAAAGACACACGCCCGTTGTGTGAACCATGTTGTGATTGATTGCCAAAGGGCTGGTTTGACCAAACCGGCCCTTTGGTTTGTCTGTACATCATCACATCATCGAATTGGATTCCATACCATCCTGTCGGGACAAGGAAAGAGACGGTCCCAGGAAACGGTATCTGCATCGACTCGGATTGATGAAAAGAAACAGGTGTAAGATATTATTCCACATTGTGGCTTAAGTCTGTTTTTACAGATAAGATTGTAATTTTTTCCACTATGCAAACTTTGCAAGATTCGTATCAAGTAGGAACACTTCCATCATTTGGAAAGACAATCGTGTCAGAAATCACGTTCTTTGAATATTTTCAAGGGGTTCCCTTATTCGTTGAAGCACCCCAGCAAAACAAGAAAAGTCCGTGTGCGCAATCTTGCTATGAAAACAATAGCCAATAAAGCCTTTCCTTGGCTCGTAAAACGGACGTGACTCGGAACCAAAATTCAATATTAGCTTATAATTCCAGTCAGCTATAACACACGCCAGAATATTTTCCATAAAGCGGAAAACTTGGCCCGTCCTTTGCTATCAAGAAAGACTGCGGAAAATGGGGGTGCCACTTTCGCATCGACGACCAGCCATACCAACTGGGGGGCGGTTGGTCGTCGAGTTTTGAAAAGATAAATTCCTTTTGGAATTCAGCCTGTTAGATAGCCTCTCCATCAAGCATTCGCTTGACTTGGCTCCTGTTCCCTGATAACGTGACGGCCCAGGCAGGGAACAGGAGCACTTTCATGACAGATCAAAGCAATATGGCGAAGAAACCTTCAGCCTCTAGGCTGATAGGGTTGGTGTTTGGTATCCTCCTTCTTGGTGGTATGTTTCTAGGTGGTTGTTCCACCGTAAAGAAGCAGACTCCTCTGTTCGTCTACTATGACGCCGTGCCCTATGAGGTGTACTACCCGATGAGTATCGGCTCATCCTGGACCTATGAAGTCCAGGAGTACAAAGACGGAGCCCCCAGCAAACAAAGCACCTTGCTGGTCCGCGTGGCAGACATCCAAAAGGGCAAGGTCATCTTGCAGACCGGTTCGGCAGACCTGACCTACCTGCTTCGTCCCGATGGCGTGGTCAAGGCGGAAAGCGGAAACTATCTGCTGAAAATGCCCATCCAAGCCAAGCAAAACTGGCCACTATCCTTGGCCGGACAAGCCGGGCGGGCCACGATCCGAGAAGTTCTCCATACTCAGACCGTTGCAGCAGGAACCTTTCAAAGCTGCATTCTGGTGGAGGAAGAATACCCGCTGGGGCCGGATCAGACCTTGAAAACCCGCTCCATCTACGCCCCGCACGTTGGGTTGATCCACCTGGAGAACATCTTGGATCTTGAGGGTAAGGAAGAACTTCAGGAAAGCGTGGATCTGCGTATTTACTGGCACCCCGGTCAAGACAATCCTGACGCCTTTCCCATGCTGCCGGAGGGCTGAGCGATGAACAAACTTCATGGGTTGCATATCCTCTTCCTGGTGCTGATACTTGGTTACCTCCCTGCCTGCGCACGACCCCAGCTTGGTCATGATCCGTCGTTAACCCCTAGCAACCCAGCAGGGGATACCGAGCCAACGGAGGCATTAACGGATGGCGACGCTCAAAAAGCCTCAAATTCCACGCCGGTTCCTGAAGAACTGCTGCCCAGACCAAGCGAAGAATCGCCGTTGATGGAACAGCCTCCGCAGGGCTTTTCGCAAAAACCCAAGGCTTGCACCACGGGCTACAAAGCGGTTCAAGATGCCTGCACCCGTTGTACCTGTGTGGAGGGTCAATGGTTTTGCAAAAGCATCTGCCCTCCCACGATGCCGGCACCGGCCAACCGAGAACCACGCAGCCGCGATCACCACTGGACGACGGAATAAAGCCTGAAGTAACAACACGTTTTTGACGGAACGACCCCATCACCGGCCCTTGGCCTTTGCACGAAACAGACGAGTCCATGCCCCAACCACGCCATCTGATCGGAATCGACATCGGAGCTACCAGCATCAAAGCCGGGTTACTGCGCATTGCGGAAGATCGCGCCGAGACAAAGGTGTCGATCATTCAACGTGATAGCTTGGAACTTCAGGACAAGGACAAAACGGAACCTGGGATACTGGACGCCGTGGAAACGGTGGTACAACGCCTATGCCACAAGGAAGAAATTCCACAGGATGCCATTCACGGCATCGGCGCAGGCGTTCCCGGAATCCTGGATGTTCAAAGCGGGCTATTGGTCCGAGCGCCCAACTTGCCGCTTCTACGAAACGTTCCCCTGGCTCAAAGGCTTTCCGAACGTCTGCAACGGCCCACGGCAGTGGATAACGATGTCAACGTGATCGCCTTGGGTGAAGCCTGGCAGGGCGCAGGGCGGGGCCGGAAAAACATGATTTTCTTTGCCTTGGGAACAGGCTGCGGTGGAGGCTTGTTGCTTGATGGTCGCCTTTGGCGTGGTGAAGACGGCATGGCGACAGAGTTCGGACACATCAACGTGCAACCCGACGGCCCTCCCTGCGGTTGCGGCTCCCACGGCTGCCTGGAGCAATATGCCAGCCAAACCGGACTGATCCGCATGGTCAAAGAAGACAAGTACCAGGCGGTTCTTTCGCGCATTGAAAAAGACAGCGAGATTCCCTTGGTATTATCCAAACTGGCCCGCCAAGGTGACCGGGAAAGTCAGACATACTTTGACACGATGGGCCGAGCTTTGGGTATCGCCCTGGCCGGACTCTCCAACAGTTTGAATATTCATTGTGTGCTGTTTGGCGGAGGCTTGTCACGGTCGTTCGATCTCTTCCAACCGGCGATGCGGAAAAGCCTTGGCGAGTACGCCTATCAGGCTGTCGCAGAGAAGGTGGAAACCAGCGTTGCCGAACTCTGGGAAGATGCGGGCCTTTACGGTGCCGCCGCCCTGTTGCTGCCGGAGTTTTCCGGATGACCCGGTTTGGATGGCACCACGTTCTGTCTTTGACGCTCTTGGTATGGCATGGCCTGCCCTGTTTCTGGCATCCTGCACAATCCTTTGCCGAAGAAAAAGAAGGCACGGCCTCCGCCCCCATCAGCTATGAGGTTCAGGCCATCTACCCTTTGCCGGAGCTGGGCCTGGTCAGTGACCTGCGTATCGCCAATTACCAAAAGACTCCCCTGCTCTTTATCGCCGACTATTCCGGCAACTGCATCCGCAGGATTCTTCTACCCGACACAAGCCTGAATGATCACGATACGCCGGTTATCGAAACCATTGTCGGACTTGATGACGCCTGCCAACCGATGACTGACGAGCAAGGGCATATTCTCAGCCTGACTCCCGACGGCTTTGAAAAACCTGGCGCGATCTGTGTCCAAAAACCTAACTCAGGCGAAGACTTCGTCCTTGTTGCAACGACATCCAACCCTCACCGGGTACTTCGGATACACCTTTCTTCGGCGCTGGCTCAACCCAACAGGTACACGGAAGTGCTGGATAGCAACACGGTGATCGCAGACCTTGCCTGCGTTCACCCGGACGGCATGGCCTACGGAGCAGACATCCTTTTCAGCAAACCAAGGAGTCATCGCGTCTCCATCCTTCGCTGGAATGAATCTGGACGCTATGAACTCAGCGATCAATACCTTGGTGCTGATGACATCGGCTACAGTGAAGTGATTCTTCCTGCAACACAAACACCGATCCAGACTCCCGTTGCCCTGGCTGGGGATTTCACCCAAAGCTCCACACCGATCTGGTATATTGCAGAAGCCGGCAACGGCGTGATTCGTCGCCTGCGCGCGTTCGGGGAGCAGATGAGTTCATTCGTCGTGGTCGGAAACCGCGATCCCTCCATCTGGCTTGACGAGGGACAGGCCGCCTTGTTGAACCTGGGACGTGTCTGGCGACTGCGTGCGGCTTACAACCTATACTACATCAACGGTACGGATTTGACCTTGCGCATAGTTGAAGCCGATAGCGGCCAGGCCAGCATCCTGATAGACCTTGCTTCGGTTCAACCAAACGCCTCCGTGACGCCATCTCCCGGAGCCACGCGACTTCTGGCCTTTGATATCTCTCTGAACCGAAATAGGCTGTACGCACTGGACAACGCAGGCAACCTTTGGCTCTTGACACTCTCTTCAGAGGATACAAGCCGATAACCTTGTACTCTCTCAGGCCTCAACCCTCCGGCTTGGCCAGACTACTCAAGGTTTCTTTACGGCAAAGAGCCTCGGCCAGCATCCCTGAAAACCAGGCGCCGCCGGAAAATCCCAGGCTTGGCGTAGGCAGGAAAAGGTGACGCATGTAGCATGGGTAACTGAATTCCACGAAGGGAGTATCTTCCATCAACAGCCGAGAGGCCGCCACCCCGTTTCCAATGACCAGATCCACCCGCTTTTCATCCACCAGAGCTTGAGCTTTGGCCAGCCAGGTAGGATCATCCCCATTCATGATCGTTGGCCCTTCCACCTGATCATTCATCCTCGCCGTGGTTACGGTCAAAACCAACTCGGCTCCGCAATCTCTGGCCCATTCGACAAGCCCCTCGTGATAGCGAGGATCGCCGAGGAACATCCAGCGCGTACCGAAAAGATAGCGTTCGGCAAGGAACAGATAGCCATCGGCCAGAGGTTTCAAGAAACGACTCAACACAGCCTCAAGAATATCCATTGCATCAAGAGCTTCAGCCAGACCTGCCAGGAAATCCTGACTTTTCTTCCAGGAAAACGGCAAGGGAAGTTCCAACACCGTCGCCCCGGTTCTTTGAGCCAGAAGTTTGGCTGCTTTGCGGCTACCGGGCAGCGCGATGAGCACATCGGCCAGACCGATACGGGACAAAGCCTCCGTACCGGAGCCATCAAGCCAAATGCTGACCACCTCGGCACCCAAGGATTCAACCAGATGGGTCAACTCCTGAACATCCCCGGCGCTATCGCCTTCATGCCGCGTGTGTACATAGCCGACAATCCCCACGCGGGGACGCATACTTTCTTCATGAGGCAGCAAAGGCAAACCGGAAGCCAAGGCATTCAAACTCTCCGCATAGCCGGTCAACCAATCCCCGCTGGAAACCCGCGAGGCTACGGAAAGAACCGGCGCAGAGGTTTTGTCTTTTAATGACGAGACGATGCGTTGTTGGTCCCGCCCCATAATCACAGCGCAAGTCAGACCGGTGAATAACACCACTCCCGCATCAGGCTGCGAGGCCATCGCCTGAAGGATCTCCAAGGCCCGATCTTCTTCACCAAAAACAATCAGGTTGTCTTCCAGGTCCGTCTGGGCCACTCGGTGAGGTTTCACCCGGCGCGTCATCGTGCTATTCAGATCATGATTGCGGACAAATTGTTCCAATTTCTGGGTGGCGCAACTGGGACCGTCGATCACCAGATAGGCATCGGAGATCGCATTGACGGCTAAATAGACGCCAGTAAGGAATGGCTCTTCCAACAACGGACCAAAGCAGGAATCACAAGACATCAGACCAGCCCTCCTCGTGAACAAAACGGCCCCAGCGAGAAAGTCCCTGCATGGATAGACGAGATTGAAAGCGCTTCACCGTTTGTCTATAGCCCTGAAAGCCCGGATAAAAATCATGCAGAAAGAAACCGGTTTTGCCCAAGCTGCTCAAACGCTTATCTCCGGCATAACCACAAAATACCAACCGACTTGAGCATTCTCGCAAGCTTGCCGCCAAACCGGCGGCATCAGAAAAGCGCTGCACACGACATGACGGAAGCTCTTGAAAAGCCGTCTCGTCCTCGCTGTGGGCGTGGGCCTGATAAAGAAAAACATCAATCGTCAATCCCAGTTCAGCCAGCAGAGGAAGCAGCGGAACACCATAGACATTGCAAGCCTGCTCAGTCTGGCTCCAGAATGCGTCATCAACAATCAGAATCGCGCCATCGCGATCCTCCGTCTTCAACAAGGGAGGCTCATCGAAAGGCAGGGTTTGCAGCCGTTCAAAACAACGATCCTTTACGGCGAAGGCATCCGCAATCATCAGTAACCAATCACGGCTTCGCTGCGGTCCATAAGGCAGAGATGGCCAAAGGATCGTCTGGTCTTCATCCTGCAACAACTGGCCAATCATTTCCCGCCAAGGCCTGAAGGTATTGACCACCACCACCTCGGCATGAAGCAGGCTTCGCATGGCCGAAAGAGAGATTCCCGGCAAGACGCTTGCAACCAAAGGAATCCCCAATTGCCCAAGCATCCCCGTCAATTCATTCAGAGTCGGGTCCGGATCATAGCCGAAAAGAGCCAGGCCGTGACGGGCCTTCACCGGACTGGGCCCATCCTGATGCAAGACAATATCCCTCAACTTTGACAGAATACCGACATAGTTTTCCGTGCTAGAGTGCAGGCTCGTCGATTCATAGTTCAACAAAGGCGTCCCGGATTGCTTCTGAAAGCGTCGGCTCGTCGCCTCCAGGTCTTCTCCCAATGCCTGGCTGGCACAGGAACCGATCAGGGTAACCAACTCCGTGGGCTTGTCTCGCCCGGCAATCTCTTTCAACAAGGCATCAAGCCGAGGCAAGGTACCCATAACCCAATCGGCATCGGTGAGGTTGGTTGAAAGGCCGTGTCGATCGACCCAACTGGAATCTTTGTTGAACAAGGTGTGGTGAATGTGTGTCCTTCCCTTCCCCACGGCATCAATGCGACGGCATTCGTTCTCACCATGAAACACCTGAATGGCGGCGTTGGAATGAACCCAGAAATTGGTCAGTCCATGTTCCAGGCTGGGAATCGACACAAAGGTACGCCATTTCTCTTCTTCACCGGAAAGGCTTCCTTCGTCCCGATTGTATAACGAGGAGTCTTCCTCGCACCCTTCCGGGCAACGTTCTGAACCGATGGCGTTGTCAACACTCAGGCTTGCATCAGGAAGAAAGGAGCGGGACACAAGAAAAAGAATGATCGCTGCCGCCTGTCCAGGCGCACCGGTCAAAGCGCTTAACTCTTCCAAGGAATGAGCCTCGGCGATGCGCTCTCCACGGACAAGCCAATCGAAGGAAACCCGAAACGGACCACAGACCAACCCTTGTTTATCATCGGTCTGGGTAGACAGAGGAGAAAAGGATACACGGAGTTTCTGAGCCTGATCCGGATGCTGAAAAGAAAGAACATAGCGATCTGCCGAAGCCATTTTGGATTGAATCCAGCGAAACCCGGCGAAAGAGCGATCATCGGTGGAAAACCTGCTTGAAAAAGCCTGCTCCAACCCATCCCCGGAAAAGGGAAATTCCCTGGTGTGCCGATTCATGAAGTGCAGCAAGGTAAAACGCGGTGATTGCATACAAAGCATGGCCGCATCATCCACCGCATCCCGCAATGCCAAAGCCAGCCGAGAAGAATGCTCCAACGCTTGTCCGTTGGACGTAACATGATACAGGCCCACATTGCCCGGCAACAGCTCTTCCCTGCTGGATTCCTTCTCCAGCCAATACACCTCGAAGGCTCTTCCCTTGGCATCCTGGAACGAAACCATCAAAGCGCCGTCAGGCTTCGGGGTCACTCCTACCAAACGCAGGGATAGCGCCGAAGGAAGTTTCCGTTCGCAGAGTTTGGCGAAGGCCAGAAACAGGGTTTGCAGTTCAAGGGGTTGAGGCATCAGGCTGGTCCATCCTTGGCACGAAGATCATCGTAAGAAATCTGTTCCATAAAGGCTTCAAAGTCCTCATCATCCATTGGAGTTGGAACGGCAAGAGTATCTGTCTGCATCGAAATCAACAAGCCTGCCAACTCATGAAAACGCTCGGCTACGTCAGAATCCGGCGCGAGGTCCATTACGGTCTGATGCGCCCTCTCCGCGTGACGGAAGCGAATATCCCTCACGAACGAACTGAGAATTCTTGTGTTCAAGCGTGAGGCCAAAGCCTGAACCGCGGTGGAGTCAGAGCCATCGCGCAGGTTGGCAATCAGACCAAGCAGGTAGACTCCATTTTCCTGATGACGAACCACGGCTTTGGCAATATTGTTAGCGGCATACAAAGACATCGCTTCTTCGCTGGTAACAATCACCAGCTTTCGCGCATAACCGGCGCGAAGAGGCGCGGCGAATCCGCCGCAGACCACATCGCCCAACACATCAAACAACGCGGTGTCGTAGCGTTGGTCATCCATCAGATCCTGATCTTCAAACAGCTCGAACATCCGGGTAATCCCGCGACCGGCGCAGCCAATACCCGGCTCCGGCCCACCAGCCTCCACGCAATCGATACCATGCCGTCCATGCAGAAGGAAGTCTGCGACGTTGGGTCGTTGGCGGGGATTCTCGGCCAGCAAGCCCATCACCGTCGGTACGGGAGAGCGCGTTGTCAGAAGGGGGCGGGTGGAATCATGCTTGGGATCACACCCCACATGCAGCACACGCCGAGCGGCTTGAGCCCAGGCGACACTCAGGTTGGCACAAATCGTCGATTTTCCAATTCCACCTTTGCCGTAGACGGCAATCTTTTCCATGAGGCGTTTTCCTTCCAACCCGTAAACATTCTTCGCGGATCAATCCTGTCAACCTTGTTGAAACACGTGCAGATTCCGCTCATGATAACCCTTCTTAGAAGCCGTTTCAATCAATCACAGGCTTGCATGGTCTGTCAAGACACGACAAACCGGCTTTCAGTCCTCGTTTCAGGCTTGCAAGACACGGTAAAGAGGTCCATACTACGGGCAGAACCGATGCGGAAAGGATCGCAACCATGACTGAAGGAAGTAACATTCGTAAAGGTGTGGTGATTGGACTTGAGGGAAACTACGCCAAAGTTTCCACTCAAAAACGAGGCGTCTGCGAAGGATGCGGACAAAACGGGCTGTGCTTCGGTTCCGGAGCCGATGACCCGGATGATCTGCTGGTTCAAAACCCCATCCAAGCCCAGGTGGGCGACAACGTGGAGTTCGGCTTGCCGGATGGCAGCATGTTACGGGCCAGTTTCATTGCCTATCTGCTACCGCTTTTCGGCCTGATTGTCGGAGCAATGCTTGGGCAGAGCCTCTTAAGCCTGGGTGATTCCGAAGACTTCCGGGCGATGATCGGCGGAGCAATGGGTTTTGTCCTTTTTTTCGGCGTCGCCGTGATCCTAGACCGCCTGCTGAAAGGCTCCACGCGCTACGAGGCACGTATTCTGGAAGTGATTCCCAAAGGAAAAACCCAGTGCCAGATCCGCCCCGGATTCCAATCGTCCTGATAAACACCCCCAACGGCCCGGCGGGCCGTCTGAGGCTATTGACAAACCCGGACTTCCCTCACCCTTGCTCACTCTGTTCGCTTCCCTCTCCTGAGCGGGAGAGGGAAACGTCGTTTCAGCTTGCTGACAAACCCTGCCATTGAGGCGGGGTTTGTTTCTTGGATGGTTAGGGATTGGACAAGGTCAGGTTTGGGTGAAAATGGGGTAATCCTGTGCCGAGATGCTCAGGAAAGCGTTTCAGGGGCAGTCGGAAGGCTTTCAGACCGGGATTTCGCACCCAAAAACGAGCAAAGACCGCCAGGGCGATCTTCTTCATGTTCTGGCAGGCTGCACTCAGAAGGCTCTGCTCCTGCATCCCCACCAGCCCACGACGACGGGCATAGCGGTGCCCATGAAGCTCTTTGGCATCCGCAAAGCTCCGTTCCACCGTCTCCTTGCGCCGGGCGTAGATCGCCTTGCCTCGCTCGGTCAGACGCCGTTGGCGAACACGCTCCCTGGCATCCTCCCACACATGTCGCGTCAGCACTTTCACATGGTTCCTGCTTTGCGTGCATCGGGAGAGAAGTGGACAGCAACGGCAACGATTCCCGTTTGATCTGTACTCCCGATAGCCCTCGCGATTCGTCGTACTGTAGATCAGCGGCTGGCCATACGGACAGAGATAAGTATCCGTTGATTCGCTATAGATGAAATCTTTCTTATAAAGATACCCTTTCTTGTGAGGGGGACGGCCATAGGCGATCACCCCCTCAATATCCCGATCCTCCAGCCCTTTGCACAGAGGGGCGGTGAAGTAACCGGCATCCAGGCCGACCGCCTCGACATCGAAATCAAAGCAGGCGACGCCTGCGGGAACTCCTGTGTCGTGTTCACTCTACATCGAGGGGTCAGGTGGTTCAATGATACTTCACCCGATTCTTTTTGTGACGGAACGAAGTCAGACTCTTTCAATTGTAGGACATCCAATTCTATCTATTTCGCTTGGTTACATCATGAAAGAGCGTTGCAAGGAACGAGAGTGAACGCAACGCATCATGGATGTGGCGCTTAGCCACCGGTGGTGCTGCGCTTGATCGTCTTCGTTTTCGGCTCCGGATCCTTCTTCGCCAAGGGCTTCTTCCCGTGAGCCTGACGATCTCTGGTTACCGCCGAATCCAGATCGTTCAGATACGATGCGGTCGATTTCCTCACCTCGGTCTTCACAAACTTCTTCTTGTTGGCATTCGCCTTGACGTGGGTCGAATCCGTGTACAAGACCATCCGTGCGTGGGAACAACGTGACCCAGCACATCTTGGCCGTGGGCCTTGCCCACCGAAGATCGACGGATACAGCTCCGGATGCTCGTTGAAACGGCGGCGGCGGTTCTGGGAGAACGTCGAGGCGTCGGGAATCTTGTCCGTCAGACCCAGGCCCAGAAACCAGCGATAGGCCACATTGACTTACACGTCACGCACCAACTGGCGCTCGGAGCGGATGCCGAACAGATAGCCGATAAAAAGCATCTTGAACAGCCTTTCCGGGTCCAGGGCCGGGCGCCCGTTGTCCGCGCAGTACAAGGCGGCGACGCGCTCACGGATGAAGGAAAAATCGATGGCACGATCGATCTTGCGCAGCAGATGATCTTTCGGGACCAACTGATTGATCGTCACCATTTCCAATTTCGATTGGGTCTCATTGGTTCGTTTCAGCATCCATTCAAAATAACAAAGTCCTCGCAAATGCGCGAGGACTTTGTCAGCAAGCTGGGCCCCGACGGATGGCAGGGCTTTTCGTTGGGATAACCAAGCGTTGCTTAGTTGCTTGCCAATTCGGTGAAGAGCCACTGATCGATATAGATCACAGCGTCTCCGTCCCAACCATCGCTCACATCATAAAAACGAATGCCGGGCTCCGCAGTCACCGCCGTAGCGGGCGCGGTGCGTGTATGGCTCATCAACTGCCAATCGGCACTATCCGACGAGTAATCAGCATACGCAGAGGCGTTGTCCACCAAGCTGTCACTGGCATCATAGAAACGGATGAAGACACGGGCACGACCACCCAGGTCATTATCCAGAGCCATGAAGGACAGGGTGTATTCATATCCCTCCGTCACGGCAACACGGGGATTCAGGATGAAGTCCTGGTTGCTGGTGGAGGTAAAGGTGATTTTGCAACTGGCCGCATCGGCCTGAGCCTGCGTCGTGTCGTAATCAGAGGTGATATCCGAGGTACCCAAGGCAAAACCGTTCGGAGTTTCCCCAGCGTTCCAACTGGTTTCAAAGCCCGATTCAGAAAGGACATTGAGGTTCACATCGCCATCTTCATCACCGTCAATGTCGCCATCAATGTCACCGTCGATGTCGCCGTCGGTGTCATCTTCCATACAGCTGTTGCTATCAAGGCAGTTACCGAGAGTCGCGCAATCGGTGTAATCATCCACGCAGGCGATACATTCATCGGACAGGTTATTTTCCAATCCCTGCTCTTCACACCCAAGAACACACTGGTCATTGGTAATCGGAATGAACGAGCAAGTATCGATAACATAACCGCACATCACCTCACAGAAAGGAGGCAGGCAGATCACGTTGGCCGCACCAGGGGTACCCTCGTTGCCCATTGAATCGCCATATTCACCCTGGCCATCACACCAGAGGCTTTCCACATTGCGATCCGCTGCTTCGTATTGGTCCAGGCTCAGTTGAGCGGAAACGCCCTCGGCAACCCAACTAATGGAGTAATCAATCTGATCCAGAACGGTATCACCGATTTTCAGAATGATGCTGTCACCATCGTTGTTCAGGCCAAAGCCGAAGTCCGTATCCAGCACGTTTTGCAGACCCGTGGGGACCACATCGGAGCGAACAAACACTCCATAGCTCATGGCTGCCAAGGTCGTACCGTCAGCCACTTCATCCTCATTCAAGGAATCGGCAATAATCAGATTGCTCAGGTCCAAGGTGGTGTTGGTCGTGTTGTAGACCTCAAACCATTCCAGTTCGCTATCGCTACCATCCGGATCGGCAATGAATTCCGTGATGATCAGATCGCCCACCGTGGGCTCTTCACCGATGTCACCATCCACATCGCCGTCTTCGTCCCCATCGATGTCGCCATCTTCGTCACCGTCGATGTCGCCGTCTTCGTCACCGTCGATGTCGCCATCTTCGTCACCGTCAATGTCGCCGTCTTCGTCACCATCGATGTCGCCATCTTCATCACCGTCAATGTCGCCGTCTTCATCACCGTCGATGTCGCCGTCGGTGTCGCCATCCACATCACCGTCGATGTCACCATCGGTATCACCGTCGATGTCGCCGTCGATGTCATCATCATCGTCATCGTCGGTATCGCCGTCTTCGTCGCCGTCGATGTCATCATCGTCGTCATCGTCGGTGTCGCCGTCGATGTCATCATCGTCGTCATCGTCGGTGTCGCCGTCTTCGTCACCATCGATGTCATCATCGTCGTCGTCGGTATCGCCGTCTTCGTCACCGTCGATGTCATCATCGTCGTCGTCGGTCACGTCGCCATCGGTGGCATCATCATCGTCGTCGTCATCGCCGTCGGAGCTACAGCCCATCGCCATCAGCGACAACACAAGCATCACTAGAACCAAGATCCATGATTTCTTCATTTCTTTCTCCTTCGTTCTCCTTCAATCATTAACGTACCAGATACACCCTATCCCCCATGCGTTGGCCGCAACATCGGGGACATCTTCTTTTTTGATCCGGGAATTGTGTTCAATTTTTCCGAATCAAGGATACTATCTATTATCACTAACCTTTCAAAACACCACCATCCACCCTGTGGCACTGTCTACCTTATTTGACCAAGCTTGTCCAGTTACAATAGCATGAAAATTCCGTTCTTTTGCGGCAACTGGCCCCCTAACCCCATGAAAATAGACTCATTTATTCATAAATTCCCGCTGGATTATCTGATTCTTCCGGGATCATGCAAGGACTTCATGACAAGCGTGCAGAGAGGCGGCGCAACGCCGAAAAGGCTAGTGGTAATCCTCTTCATCCAAGGGGATGACGTGGTAGGTGACTTCGTCCAGATCCGTGTCATATTCCACAAAGGTAGCCGGACTGTTGCCGCGAGGAATGCCCACGCTGCCCACATCCACCAGCGCACGACGCCCCATCAGATCCACCACGCCGTTGTCATCGGCCACGGAGACAAACTCGCCGGGTTCTTCTTCCAGAAATACGCCCGGTCTGTGACTGTGACCGACAAATACCAGCCGGTTGTCGATGGCACGGAAGATGTCCTGCACCGCCTGGAAGGGTTCGGAGGCGGGCCTGCCTCCCGGTGTCAGCACCGGATAGCGGAAGTTCTGCGGCTCAAGGGGGGTGGAATGAACGAAGAGCATGTCATCCACTTCGTGGGTCAGGGGAAGTTCGTTCAGATAGTTCAATTCGCTCTGGCTGAGCAGAATCTGGGTACGCAGAAAGCCCTCAATGGCCCGCTGGTTGCTGGTCAGCCAGGAGCGCTTCTGGCACACGGCAAATTCATGGTTTCCGGCCAGCACGATGTCTGCGTTGCGTCGAATCAGGCGGATGCACTCGTTGGGCTCATCCCCATAACCGACGATGTCTCCCAGGCAGACCACCTTGTCAAAGGCAAGTTGCTCCATCATATCAAAAGCCCGACGCAAGGGTCTTGGCTTGCCGTGAATATCTGAAATGAAAATATACTTCAATCTCTTCTCCCCTCGTCATGCTCAAACTCCCCGGTTCGGCACAACGGCAAGCGGGGTTTCTAGCAAGTTTTCAAGCACTTGGCAAGGAAAAGATTCCATCTGCACACAATGTCAGATACCTTTGGCTCATTAGAGCCATAACCCCTTGATTTTATAGAAAGGCTCTGCTTTTGTGGCTGAAAACGGCAAGATGGAAAAGTTATCTTCCTTACCCATCCGCTCCCGCTTGCACCGTGAGACTTCCTCCTTAAAGACGGAATCCGCCCTGCTCGATCACGGCTTTGCTTGACAAGCCTCGGCAGGCATGGAACCCTAGTGTTTATGGATCTGGACGTGGTGAGGAACCTCTTTGGATAGCTGGGAAGGCGTGATGAACGAGAAATGTGATGAGCTGAACCTGACTCCCGCCCTGGAAGATTATCTGGAAACCATCTGGACCATCCTTCAAAGGCAGAAAGTGGCCAGGGTCAAAGAAATCGCCGAAGCCCACGATGTGCGCATGGCCTCGGTCACACCGGCGCTGAAACGGCTGTCCAAGCTGGGTTTGGTGGAATACAGCCCCCGTGGTCTGGTGGATCTCACCCCGGACGGCGAGCGTTTCGCCCGGCGGATCAAAGCCCGTCATGATCTGCTGCAACGCTTCTTTACGGATGTCCTGGGTGTCAGTGAGGAAAGCGCCCAGGCCGACGCCCACGCCATTGAGCATGTCATTACCGATGAAAGCCTGGATCACATGGTCCGTTGGTTTGAATACCTGGAGCGCTGCCCCACCGAACACAAACGGGTAATGCGTCAGTTCCTTCATTGCAATCTGGTGCATCCCGAACAGCCCAAGACCTCCTGCCGCTGCGCGACCCAGGTGCAACGCAGGCAGACCATTCAACAGCAGACCCGCTACGTCTCGACGATGGAGCCGGGAGAATCCGCCCAGATCGCCCAGATTGTCAGCGACCCGACGACGCGGCGTAACCTTATCGACCGGGGCTTTTTCCCCGCCGAAACCATTACCTTCGTGCGCATTGACCTTGACGGCGAACCACTCTGGGTGCGTCTGGGTAACGAGGAGCTGAAGCTCTCTATGCTGGAAGCGGAAAGCATCGTCGTCGTCCCGGAACAGGATCTCCCCGTCCTCCCGGACAAGGCCGCCCAGACCGACTAAGCCCCCAACAGAACGGTAAGGGATAGCTGGGGGTGTGGATGCCCATTACGCTTGGAAGTATGGGAGAGCCAATGGTGAACTTGGAAAAGGTGAAACACCCCTTACTCCTCAGCAGCGCTGGGATAGTAGCTATTTTCTTCTTTATCACAATCGAAGACCTAGCTGACGCAATCATTGGTAATCCGCAATATGGATCTCAACTCTGTGAAGAAATCGTGGCTGTTGAGAAAAAGGGATATATTGCAAGCCAACATCTTGAATTCCTTATTAACAATCTTGACATCAATTGTAGCAAAGTTGCAGCTGCTGGAATGATAGGTAGTGGAACATGGAATCCCAACAATCTCCCAGCATATAGAGTTCTAAAAAAGCACCCCGATGATCGTATCATCTGGATGATAGTCCGTAGAATGAAGAGTGACATAGGCAATGAATATTATGTAACTCCAGCATTATCCTTCTTGTTTGACACAATAGGAGCCCCAAACACACGGCTGATTATGGAGCAGGCCGGTATTTCTGGTGAAGTTCCAGTCTACCTTAGAAAGTACTACTCTGACTGGAGCGCAAAACCAGACAATGAATGGAGAGCCGTTAAAGAGTCAATTTTGGAAAAACTCCATGATCCTGGGTTTTCTTTATCGCAATTTCTCGATAGCTTACCCACAATGAAATCCCCTAATCCAGAACCTTCCAAACCTTCCCCATCCGTCACTCCCCCTTCTGACACCCCATCTGATGATTCCCACCTGATCTTGCTCATCCAGGGAGTCCTGCTAGCTGTATTTGCAGGGCTTGTTTTCATAGGCTACAAGATGAGCTTGAAGAAGGGGTGAGCCCGAATCAAGCCGGAGGGCTGTAGCTCCAACCAAGCAGGACGTTGCATTTTCCGCCGGAATGGCTATGCTCAGGGCCGATTGGCCTGGCGAAGGCGTTGCATACCCCAAAGGGCTTGTGGAAATCCCCCCGTGAGAGGCGCAACAACTCAGGAAACACCCTGCACCAAGGCCGGAACGAGAACCCTGTACCCGATCACGCCGGAATGAACCGGCAGGTCTGAACGAGAAAGATTCCCATGTTATCCGTAAGCAAGAAAACCCTGCACGACCTGGAATGGCACCGCGTTACCGAAGCCCTGGCCGAGCGGGCCGATACCGAGATGGGCCGCGAGGTCTGCCTGGAACCGCCCTTTCATACCAATACGGAAACCCTGCGCCACCAGCTAACGGCGGTGGATGAAGTCCGTCTGCTGATGGATCGCGGCGAACCGCCTCGTATCGGCGGAGTGTATTCCGTGGCGGGCTATCTGCCCCAGGCACAAAAGCGCATCTTCCTAGATGTGGAGCCCCTTCAGGAAATCGCCTCCACGATGGAGGCGGGAAACCGCCTGCGCGGCTATTTCCACCTGCACCGTGACCATGCTCCCACTCTGGCCGAGATCGCCGGCAGGCTGCAACCCTTGACCGAGAGCCTGCAACGCATCCGTTTTACCATCGACCCGGAAACGGGACGCATTCAGGATTACGCCAGCGAGGAACTCAACCGCCTGCGCAAAGAAGCCGCCGGGCTGCATCGTCGTCTGAAAGAACGCCTGGATTCCATGATGCGGGACCAGGGCGTTCTTTCCGCCTTGCAGGATGAATATTTCACCCTGCGTGACGATCGCTACGTGCTGCCGGTACGCAGTGGAGAGAAAAACGAGGTGGACGGCATCGTTCACGGCCATTCCCAGACCGGACAGACGCTGTACATCGAACCCCGCGAAATGGTGGAAATGAACAACCGCCTGAAAATGGTAGACATGGCCATCCGGCGGGAAGAACGGCGTATCCTTCTGGAACTGACCGATGCCGTGGCTGAAGAATCCGAGCCGCTGCTCCGAAACCTGGACATCCTCACCGACCTGGATGTCTTCATCGCCAAGGCCCGACTGGCCGAAGAGATGGACGGCTCCATGCCGGAGGTGCTGGACACACCGGGTATGGTGCTTCGCGGCGCACGGCACCCCATTCTGCTCTTGGACGGCCTGGATGTCGTGGCCAACGATCTGGCCATCGGGGAAGACTTCGCCGTGCTGGTGCTGTCCGGCGTGAACACCGGGGGAAAAACCGTCACCCTGAAAACCCTCGGCCTGTGTGCGCTGATGCTGCGTGCCGGTCTGCATCCTCCCGTGGCGCCGGGAAGCCGTATCGGCGTGTTTCATGAGATCGTCACCGCAATGGGCGACGAGCAGAGCATCGAAGACAGACTGTCCACCTTCAGCGCCAACATCGCCAACCTGAACCGTATTCTGGAAAGCTGCGACGAGCGCACCCTGGTGCTGCTGGACGAGATCATCATCGGGACCGATCCGGTGCAGGGCGCAGCCCTGGCCCAAGCCATGCTGGAAGGCATCGCCGGACGCAAAGCCCGCTGCGTGGTCACCACCCACTACGACCGCCTGAAGCAACTGGCCTACGCCCGAAACGATTTCGCCAACGCGGCGGTGGGTATCGGCGAGAACTCCCAGCGCCCGAACTACCGCGTGACCATCGGCATTCCGGGAGCCTCCAGCGCCTTCCAGGTTGCCAAGGAACTGGGTGTGCTGACCGAGGTGCTGGACCGCGCCCGCAATCTGGTACAGGACAACGACAGCCAACTGAATACGATGGTGCAGAAGCTCCAGCTTGAGTTGGAGCATCAGCAGAGCTTGCGCCGTGAGTTGGAAGAGCAACACGATGAACTCTCCCGCCAAAAAGACGAACTGCTCTCCAAGCAGCGGGAGCTGGACGAGGAAATCCACACCCTGCGGCGCGAGCGCAAGCAGGCGGTGAACGAAGAGATCCGCAAGGCTCAAGACGACGTAAAGGCCATTGTGCGCAACCTGCAACGAGGTGGCGGAATCAAGCAGGCCAACCAGACCCTGGCCGACCTGCGCGAGCGTGAACGGCGCATGGACAAGGAACTCAACGAGATGCCCCTGCCCGCCGTCCATACCCACCGCAACACAGACCTGCCCCACGGCGTTCCGGGAAACCGTCACGACCCAAGCCTGCCCGGTTATTACGACCTGCAAGCGGGAACCACGGTACATCTGCACAAACTGGGACAGAACGGAACCATCATCGAACCGCCGGACAATCGCGGCCTGGCCCTGGTGGAAGTGGGCCGCCTGAAGATGCGTGTCGCCGCCGAGGATCTGAGTTGGGCCGAAGGCGAACCCATGCGTACCGAACCTTCCCGCCTGCCGGATCTGGCCGAGCAATTGGGCCGAGCGATGGAATCCAAGAAACCCGACGAGCCGACCCCGGCAGCCGCCCTGCGTTGTGACCTGCGTGGAGAACGGGTTGAAGAGGCCTTGGAGATGACGGAAAACTTCCTGGACCGCGCCCGCCGGGAGCGGGTGAAGCTGGTTACGGTGATTCACGGACACGGCACCGGACGGCTGAAAGCCGCCGTGCGCACCTTCCTACGGGAAAGCTCCTATGTGAAAGAGTGGCGCCCCGGCGAACGGGGAGAAGGCGGGGACGGCGTGAGCATGGTCACCCTGGACCTGGACTGATCCTGAAGAACCACGTTGGTTTCCCTCACCCTGCTCTCTTCGTTCGCTTCCCTCTCCCAGAAGGAGAGGGAAATGCCGTCTCTCCCTCTGGGAGAGACAGGATGCCGAAAGGCATCCCAGTGAGGGGCGACAGCTTGATCTGAGACCGGGAGCAACCGGGAAAACAACCCGCCGTTTTTGTTTGTGAAAACAACGGTCGAGGTCAGTTGATCCGCCCCTGACGCTGGGAGGGCAGCACCGGTACCTTGGATTCATCCAGCGGCAAAGCGGGTGCTTCATCCTCCTGAAAACGCTCCCACTCCGAGCGGCTGTCCCGATAGTGGCGCAACATGCCGAACGAAGCGGTCAGCCAGAAAATCAAGACCATGATAAAAGCCTGACGCGGCTCCAGAATGCTGGTCAGAACCACGGACAACGCCAAGGCCCCCATGCCCCGTATCCCCACCATCGCCACATGGGCGCTGGAAAACGGTTCGACACTCTGTTTTCTGGCAAAGTAGATGGAACTCATGTTCCACATCAGCACCACCCCCGTCCATGGAAAGGCAAAGAGCATATAGGCTCCGTAGACAAACCAGGTCACCGGCTCCGGCTTGAACAGGGAAATGAGAATCAAAGCGGTGGGAAAAACTGCGATACCCAGAAAAACCAAGGCACTGAAAGCAATGGGGTTTCGCCGTTCCATCAATTTCCCGGAAAAAGGATAGAGTAGAATCATCGCCGCTTGAAGAATCGTTCCTTTGGCCAATCCGATTTCCGTATAGCTGAGCTTCAACTCATTGACCAGAAAGATGGGCACAAAGGGTTGCAACATCATGAAGCCCATGCCGTAAATGAAAAAATTGCGCTCGAAACGGAAGAAATCCGGATGGCGCTTCATGTGTGCCCAGAATTCCCATATCGGCGTCAGGACAAAGCGGCTCACACCCTGATGAAGCTCTCTGGGCATCGTCATCGCCGTTGGCGGTTCCAAGGATTGAATACGACTCAGGCTGAAGGCTTCCAGCATTCCCGCCATTCCGGCAACAAGCAACAGCAGGCGGTAAAACTGCTCGTTGAGATCCAACAGAATCCCGAAGGTCAGAACGCCGAGCATGTTGGTCAGGGTGCTTGCCGCCAGGGACCAACTCATCACCCGGCTACGTCGGGCATGGGAAAAATACCGTTGAATCAAGGCGTGCTGGCTGATCACCACCGCCGGTTGGCTGATGACCGTAATGGCAAGGATGCCCAGCATGGGCCAGATGGTATCAAACAGGGCGCAGAACATCAGCGGCAAGCGCCCCAGAAGGGAAATACCCAGAAGCAGCCGGGACTTGTTATCCAGATTCTGAAGCAGGCGAGTCCAGTACATGGCAAACATGAACCCGGCGGGCCACAACAAGGCCAGCAGACCGATTTCCAATTTCCCCGCTCCCAAGGTCTGGCGAGCCATTTCCGGGGCGATGGTGAACACACCATTCATCAAGCCATTGAACACACTGGCCTGGATAATGAATCGCAAGGCACGGCGCTCACCGGGGTTTGACGCAGGCATGGTATTTTCGCTGGACACACAGACCTCCAGAACAGACCGTCAACATCCTTCAAGAAGGAAGGGCGGGATTGTAGCACGCTTTGCCGGGATGAAAAGGGCTGTTTTCCATTCTTTGACCACGCCACACCCGGCAGGGTTTCGCCGAAATGAAACACAATCCGGCTGCACGGGCTTCTTGACAGGATGAGGCTCACAGGGTAAACCTGCCTCGTGCGTTCAGGCACGAACAAGCGCCCCTGGGGGCATGGTGTTCAACCCACCCACGTTAGCAAGGAAATCCGCGATGAAATTGTCTCGTAGCGCCGGAGTCCTGTTGCATCTATCCAGCCTTCCCGGCCCCAACGGCGTGGGAGACCTTGGCCTGGAAGCTCGGAGATTCATTGAATTTCTCGCAAAATCCGGCCAGCGTTACTGGCAGATTCTTCCCCTTGGCCCCAACGACGAAGGCAACCCGTATGTCGCGCAGAGCTCTTTTGCCGGTTCTCCGTTTTTAATCAGCCTTGATGACCTCGCGGAGTTGGGCGATTTAGCCTGGGATGAAGTCAACGGCTGCCGCATGGACGCCACCAGTCAGGTGGATTACGCCTACATTGCGGGGTTGCGTAAACCTCTCTTCGAGGCCGCCGCCAGCCGCTTCATGTCCAACGCCACCCCGGAACGCCGCCAGGACTTTGAGCGTTTCTGTGACGAGCAAGCCTATTGGTTGGATGACTGGGCACTCTTCGCGGCAATGAAAAAGACCCAGGAGAACAAACCCTGGTGGGAGTGGCCGGAGGACGTGGCCCTGCGTCGGAAAGACGGGCTGGTCCATTGGCGGCAACATTTGGCCTGGCCGATTCAGGTGGAAAAATACATTCAGTTCGTTTTCTATACGCAGTTCGCCGCCTTGCGTGCCCAGGCTTCGGCCCACGGTATCCTGCTGATGGGCGATGTCCCCATCTACTGCGCCCGCGACAGCGCCGATGTCTGGGCCAACCGGGAAGTCTTCCAACTGGACCGGGACGGCAAACCGACTCACGTTTCCGGCGTGCCGCCCGACTACTTCGCCCAAGATGGCCAACTCTGGGGAACGCCGCTGTACAATTGGGAGGTCTGCGCCGAAACCGATTACGCCTGGTGGATCACCCGCCTACGTGGCATTTTGAACCTGGTAGACGTGGTGCGTATCGACCACTTCCGCGCCTTTGAAGCCTACTGGAGCGTTCCCGCCGAAGAGGAAACGGCACGAAACGGCACCTGGGTCCAAGGCCCAGGCGATGCCTTCTTCGAGGCCGTGGAACGCCACCTTGGCGAATGCCCCTTCGTCGCGGAAGACCTGGGAATCATTACCCAGCGCGTGCGGGATCTTCGGGACCGCTGGCACCTTCCCGGCATGGCCGTGCTGCATTTTGCCTTTGCCGACAGCGCAAAGAGTTCCCACCTTCCGGTGCATCATGTGAAAAACAGCGTGGTTTACACCGGAACCCATGACAACGACACCACCTTGGGTTGGTATCAAAAGGCTCTGCCTCACGAACAGGATCTCTTCCGGCGCTACACCGCCTCGGATGGTTCCTGGAGCCATTTTCATATGATCCGCCTGGCTTACGGGTCCGTGGCCGATCTGGCCGTGGTGCCGATGCAGGACATTCTCGGCCTGGATACCGACGCACGGATGAACGTCCCCGGCACGGTGAATGGCAACTGGCGCTGGAAGCTTCTACCCCATCAGGTGAATGATGAAAGCGCCCGGCTTCTGGCCGATCTGGCGGAAACCTTTGACCGGCTTCCCAAGAACGAAACCGACGAGGATGAAACCGAAGAAGAGGAAAACGCCTGATTTCCCTCACCCCGGAAAAGAGGGAAGCCTCGTCTTTCTTTTGGAGAAAGACAGAACGCGGAACAGCATCCCCGTGAGGGACAAAACACGGAGCCTTAGTGAAGAGTAACGAAGGTCTTTGGACCTGAAAACCCATTGAATTGAAATAATCCAAGAATACAAACCAAGACCCTGCGAGCCGGTACGCCTCGCACAGCGATGGAGACGCATCGATGATCCCCCGATACACCCACCCGGAGATGGCAAGCATCTGGACCGATCAACATAAATACGATGGCTGGCTGAAGGTGGAGCTTGCCGCCCTGGAATCAATGATGGAATTGGGACTCGTTCCCCAAGACGATGCCAAAGCGGTCTTGTCCGCCAGCATTACGCTTGACCCGGAACGCATTGAAGAGATTGAACAGACGACCAAGCACGACATCATCGCTTTTTTGACCCATGTTGAAGAACAGGCCGGCGAGGCCGCCCGCTGGGTGCATTTCGGCATGACCAGCTCCGACGTACTGGATACCGCCTTCGCCCTGCAACTTCGGGACGCCAGTGCCTTGCTGGACCGCGACCTGCTCGCCTTGTTGGAAGTTCTCAAACGCCGAGCCGAAGAACACAAGTTCACCCCGATGATTGGTCGCAGCCACGGTATCCACGCCGAGCCGGTGACCTTCGGGCTGGTTGTCGCCGGATGGTATGAGGAAATGCAACGGAACCTTGAGCGCCTGCGTCACGCCAGCGAAGGACTGCGCGTAGGGATGATCTCCGGCGCGGTGGGAACCTTCGCCCATATTCCTCCGGAAGTGGAAGAAAAAACCTGCGCCAAATTGGGGCTGAAACCGGACCCGGTAACCACCCAGGTGATTGCGCGGGATCGCCACGCGGAGTTCTTCAACGCCCTGGCTTTGACAGCCGCCGCCGTGGAGCGTATCGCCATTCAGATCCGTCACTTCCAACGCACCGAAGTCCGGGAGGTGGAGGAATTTTTCAGCAAGGGCCAGAAAGGCTCCAGCGCCATGCCTCACAAACGCAATCCCATCGCCAGCGAGAACCTGAGCGGCCAGGCCCGGCTGGTCAAGAGTTACGCTCAAGCGGCCCTGGACAACATTCCCCTGTGGCACGAACGGGACATCAGCCATTCCAGCGTGGAGCGCATCATCGCGCCGGACGCGACCGTCACCCTGGATTACATGCTGCGCCGCCTGACACGCCTTGTGGACAAAATGGTGGTCTACCCTGAAGCGATGATGGACAACCTCAACCGGATGCGCGGCCTGGTATTCAGCCAGCGTTTCCTTCTGGAACTGGCCAAACGCGGCGTGGCTCGCCAAACGGCCTATGTCATGGTGCAGCGTAACGCCATGCGCGTCTGGCAGGAAGATGGCTTGACCTTGAAAGACGCCCTGCTGGCCGACACAGAGTTGTTGGGGTTGATGCCCAAGGAGGAGGTGGAGTCCCTCTTCGATATGAGCTATCACACCAAGCATGTGGAAACCATTTTCGACCGCGTGTTCAAGGCTCGCCAAGACTGAACCATGAGCGAAGAAAAACCGATGAGCCCTGCAAGCAAGCCACCATCGCGTCCGGGAGAATTCGAGTTGATCGAGCGCATGAGCGCTCGTCTTCCCACCAAGGACGCGAGCTTACTTGTGCCCATCGGAGATGACGCCAGCTTGCATCTCGGCTCGCCGGAAATGGCCCAGGCCGTAACCTGTGACATCCTGGCTGAAGACGTTCATTTTCGCCGCCGCTACAAGGCCGAAGATATCGGCTGGAAATCCCTCGCCGTCAACCTCTCCGACCTCGCTGCAATGGGAGCCCGCCCCCGCTTCGGATGGATCAGCCTGGCCATCCCCAGCGACCTGGAATCCTCCTGGGAAGAGGGCTTCACCGAAGGCTTGAATGAAGCCGCCCGATGCTTCGGCCTGACCATTGCCGGAGGAGACACGACAGGCAGTTCCGGGGGGATCTTCATCAATGTCACGGTACTCGGTGAGGTGAAGCCGGATCATGCCTTAACGCGAAGCGCGGCCCAAGCGGGAGACATTCTCTTCCTCTCACGGCCTACGGGGTTGAGTCACGCGGGCTTTCTGGCCTTGGAGCATCCGAACGCAACTCTGGACCAAGCTCCGCGCAAGGCGATTCTTACCGCTCATTTACGCCCCCGACCGGAAGTGGAATTGGGCCTTTTTCTGGCTGAAAGCGGCCTGGTTCATGCCTGCCTGGATCTCTCCGACGGACTGGCCCAGGATCTCGGACACCTCTGCGAGCAAAGCCGCATCGGCGCTCAGTTGGAAGCCGCCAATCTTCCCATATCACAGGATCTGAAGCAGACCTCACAAGCCTTGAGCTTTGACCCTCAAACCGCCGCCCTGCAAGGCGGGGAAGACTACGCCCTGCTTTTCACCGTGGCTCAAGAGAAACGTGACAAGCTCTTTTCCCTCTGGCCCAGCAAACACCCCCTCCCCTACCCCATAGGCCGGATGGTGGAAAACCCGGACCAAAAAGAGATCCTGCTGGCCGATGGAACCCGCCTTCCCCTACAAGGCGGCTGGGACCATTTTCGCAGCTAGTCCTTTCAGAACAAACCTTTCCTCACCGCATTCCCCGATTCCCTTCAAAACGCGATTCCTTATCTGAAACAAACGCCCTGCCGATCGGGCGTGGACAAAGCGCCCACGCTGTGGTATGCGAGAAAAGCCAAAACCGATCAACCATTGGAACCACGCGGCGAACCGACGTCTTCGTTTCGTACCGCGATCAAGGAGAGACGTATGTATTCAAGGCTTTCATGGACCGTTGTTCTGTTTGTTCTACTCACTCTATCCAACCTAGCCCTGGCGGAAACTCCCGACGCCAACCGCATTTTGGAAGACAGTTGGGAACACAATGTCTTTGACCTGGATCAAGCCCAGGCCGAGGTGAAAATGGTCCTGTTGGAAAAGAAAACCGAGGTGGTGGAAGAGCGTACCATGCGCGTGAAAGCCATGCGCAGCGAAGGGTTGTCCCGCTACATCATGCACTTTCTGAAACCGGAAGATGTCGCCGGAACGGCCTTTCTGATGGTGGAACAAAAAGACACCGACGACGATCAGTGGCTCTATCTTCCCGCTTTGAAAAAAACTCTGCGCAAAGGCGGCAGCAACAACAAAACCGAATCCTTTATGGGAACGCAGTTCACCTACGGTGACATGGAAGCCCGCGACGTAAACGACAGTGTCAACAAGCGTCTGGCGGATGAAAAACTGGGCGGTATTGATTGCTATGTCATTGAAAGCGTGGCCAAGCCTGAGAAAAAAGAGCAGTACAGCAAAATCATCACCTGGATCAACAAAGCCAACAACGCGCCGGTACGCATGAAATTCTTTGATCTCAAAGACAGCTTGAAGAAGGTAATGATGGTGCAAAAGCTGGGTACGGTGAAAAGCCCCAAGACGGGGAAAAACGTGCTGGTCATTACCGATGCGGTGATGCTCAACGTACAGAACAACGAAGCCACCCGCCTGCTGGTGGGAAACATTGATACCTCGGTGAAATTGGCCAACGAAGACTTTACCAAAGAGCGGCTGTCCAAAATCTAAGGACTGCACCAAGGGACGAAACTTCCTCCGTTTGACGAGACTCCTTCTGCGCGTACCGAGGTATTCATGAAACACCGCTTGTTTGGGATGCTGCTGCTTCTGGTCAGTTCTTCCGCATTGGCCCAAGACCCAACTCCTGCGCAACCCGCAACGGACACTGAGCCGCAAACGCCGACGGAAGCGGCAGATGCCTCCCCGGAAACACCCGCCGACCTCGGTGATGCAGACGAGGCAAGCTCGGTTCCTCGTTCGCCTATCACTCCCTTGAGCCTCCCCCTCACGGAACCCTTTGAAGACCCGGCCACGGTTACGCCACCACCCAACGCGGCCCAGGCCCCGGAAGGGCTTGTCCCTAACGACCAATTACCCGGCCCGGCCATAGAGCCACCTCAACCGGTCGAATCCTCCGGTGACGAAACACAAGCCCAAGAGCCTGCTCCAGAAGCACCAAGCACCGACACCCAAGACGATAGAATGACCTTTGTTGACCCCGAATTCGGCTTGGACCTCCGCCCGGCAGAAGAAATCCAACAAGCCCAATGGCAACCCATTTTCGACTATGGTGCAGAAGTGCGTACCAGATTGGGGTTCGATCTGGCCAATGAATACACCATGCAGGCCCAACCCGGAGAAAATCCTCCTGTCGCCGAAGGGACGGAAGACGTCGTGGACTGGCGCAACAGTTTCTCGTTCTGGTCGCGGATGAAGTTCACACCTTCTTCCGGAGGAAGTTGGTCGCCGGAAGTGCAGGCTTTCATTGAAGTCTATGCCGAGCATTCCATCAGCGGCGAGCGGGCTGAAGGTGACACGCCAACCATACTGTTCAACGGCAAAGACTACACCCACCAATTCATGCTTCAACTGAGAGAAGCCTATGCCGACGTATTCATCGGTCCCTTGGATTTTCGCGCTGGAAACCAGATTGTTCCCTGGGGCACAATCAACGTGATGAGTCCCTCGGACCGCGTCAACCCGGCCAGCACCGATGCCTTTTACTGGGCGGACATCAGCGGCACCAAGCAACCCATCTTTGCCGTGCGCGGACAATATCATGTGTCGGATATGAACCTGGAACTGCTCTGGATGCCCTTTCACACACCGCAATCGGTAAACGTCTACGGCGGGGATTACTCCTTGTTCCGCTATGACAACGCTTACGCCTTCACGGCTTATCCCCTACCGAACATCGAGCGCTACGTGGATTCCTCCAAGTTCGGTGAGTTGAACGAGATGTTTCTTTCCACCAAAAGCCCGGATGCAAGCCCCGTACACACCCAGGCTGGTTTTCGCTTCAGCGGCTCCAAGAACGGCTTTGACTTCGGTGTCAGCTACCTTTTCACTTACGAACAGATGCCCAGCATCTGGTACAGCGCGGAAACCCGCGCCCTGGTGGATTCCGCCTTGGCCAAGGACAACAACACCTTTTATCATTACCTGGAATCCATGCAGACAGCGTTGGATCGCGGTGCGACAACCAAGGATTTTCTACACACGGTTTACGAGCGCAAACACAGCGTGGCCGGGGAATTCGGCGCAACAGTCGGTGATGTCAGCCTGAAAGCGGAACTGGCCTTCCTACCGGACAAACTCTATTACACGCGGGGCGTGGCCAGCACAGAACACCACACGCTGTCTTATGCTGCGGCAGTGGATTACATGAAAACGGATCTCGGCGTGGTCGATCAACTGGTTTTCAGCCTGGAACTTTTCGGCAGTTGGCTGGATGGTGTGCATGATGGTGAAAACCTGCTGTACTCCAACGAAGCGAACCTGGGCCTGTTCGGCACCTTCCGCATTGCCTTCTTGGATGAAGACCTGCAATTGGAAGTCACCGAGCAAACCAACTTCAGCAGCAAAGAGTATGTCGTCGTGCCCAAGATCAGCTACGAAGTGGTTGAGAACCTGCGCCTGCTTTTGGGCGCGGTCATTCTGGGAAGTTGGGTTTCCGAGCCGGAAGGCTTCAATCTCTACAGTTCCAACACAGACGATAAAAGCAGCCTCTTTGGCAGCTACTCCAACAACGACCAACTCTTCCTGATGGGAAAATACAACTTCTAACCCGATTCTACGCCATTTTACCCCAGCTTGGACCCGGCGAGAATCCGCCTTGACGCGACACAAAAACAGGTCGTTCAAAGCAACGGTCAGAGCGATACCGGAACCGAAGAAGCGCAGAACACGGCTCTGATGCGAGTCGTGCCCTGCGCTCTTTCTATAAGAAAAATCACCTGGCAGCGTCCTGGATGACTAACCACCCTGCCCGACGAGATCCACCGTCACCTCTGCAAACTCACCCACCTTCAGCACAACCATACTATCCCGCTTGATCCCATAATCTTCCAGGCGGAGTTTGGCCTTGGCGCGCACGACCAGCAGATCCCCTTTGCCACGGCTCTTGGTGGAGTCACTTTCCTTGAACCAGGTCGCCGTGTAGGAAACCGTTTCTTCGCGGGTGACACCATTGATCGTAAAGCTCCCTTTCAAGGTACCTGTTTTCGGTTTTTGATCTTCAAAGGAAGGAGCAACAGCGTTTTTGAAATGGAACAGGATCTTCGGCGTTTTCTTGGCATTCAGCCAGCGCTCGCTCTGCATATGTTCATCGCGAAGCTTGATCCCGGTGCTGATGGATGCGACCGGAACGGCCAATGAACCACTGAAGGTCTTGCCTTCCAATTGCAGGCTACCTTCGATATCATTACTCAAACCGTTGATCACTTCCAAAGGTGCATCCAAGGTGAAGCGAACACTGTTACGTCCGTTTTCATCCTTGAAGTTGAAGCTATTACCAGCCACCGCAACACCCACGACAGCAAACATCACCAGAAAACTGATTCCCAGAGCAATGGAATTTCGACTCAACATAAAGTTCTCCTTCATTTTCAATAAAGAGTGGTTTCAAAGCATAAGGCGGGAAAGATCGCCTTCCTACGTCATAGTGTCCTAGCGGATTTCGTGCCATTTTTCATTGCAATATCGAAGCATTAAGGCGTACCAATGCCACTTTGACCGTATGGGTGGACAATGCTTGATTTTTCAAAGGTTTTCCTGATCCATCAGACTTTTCCCAATGCGGCTTGAAGCGTATTCAATTGAATCCTCACCTATTGCTCCATACGAATCATGGCTCGTTTGAGACACTTGAATGCTCACCTTGTCTCATTGAAACAAAATAACAACGATTGACTTTTTCTCATCCTTTCGGCTGTATCTGGAAACCAATACAAAGAGATGGAAACAGTCGCAGGGCTCTTGACACAAAAGACCTGGCCAATTATACTTTTGCCCGGTTCTCACCCTGCATTATGGAATAAGGAGTCGTCGATGACAGAAAAGAAATCTGCCGAGAAATCGGCTGAGACGAAAAAGAAGTACGAGAAACCCGCCGTTCAGAGTGGGAAAATCTATGAAGTGCTTGCCGTAGCCTGCTCCAAGGAAGTCAGCGGAACCGGTGTGCCGCAATGTTCGACCCGCTCCGGTCTGCAAAGCTAGCACAAACCACAGGTTTGATGGAATTTTCAATTGCCGATGTGACCTTTTCCGTGGAGGAGCTAAGCCCTTTCAAGGAAGAAGCGTTGGGTTTGTTTGCTCGCTATGCGGAGCCTTCCCGATCATCAGGGAACCAACTGACTCTCCATCTGCTGGAGAACCTCCCGGCGAGTCATAAGACTTCCGAACAGGTGATTTCCAACATTCGTTGGGATTGGTCATCCAAGCGGTTCACGTTCTCAAAAGAACACGCTTTCAAGGGGTTCTTTACCCCAGATCAACACCGCGCGGATATATGCCTGAACACAGGTTTGAAGGACAAGGATGAAAAAGCGCCTTCGGCCAGTGACGTAACCCAGGAACTTCTTCAATGGACCAGCCTCTGCTTTAACTCCATCCTCCGCCTGTTGGTAGCCTATGAACTACCCAGACTCGGTGGCTTGATGACCCACGGCGCGACGGTGCGCACCGAGCGAGGAGCGGTGATGTTCCTTGGAGAAAGCGGCGCAGGCAAAAGCACAATCAGCCTCCTCGCGCAACCCAGAGAAATCTACTCCGATGAATTATCCCTGCTAAGCTGGGATGAAACAACGGAGCGTTTCCTGGTTCGGCCCAGCCCATTCTTCGGCACGTTGGAAGCCAGTCTGCAACAGCAGGTTCACCGTTGCGAAACGGCTCTTCCTCTTCAGGCGATCTACTTTTTACATCAAGATTCCAGTACAAGCATTCAACCAGCCCAGGGAATCCACCAGAACATACGGCGCTTATTAACCTGTGTGACCACACGGGCGGAATTTATCCAAATTCAGCAACAGGTGTTGGATACCTCTTTGCGCGTGTTGAATCACGTACCGGCCTTTGACCTGCATTTCAGAAAAGAGCCGGAAGTCTGGCAGCACATTGAAGAGCACCTGAGTCACCTTGAACCCTGATCTCGCGTTGTTCGAGGAATCTCGCCATGTTTGCCCATCACCATTTCATGATTGCCGATACCGTGCGCACCGAAGCCTACCGTCGGGCCATTCACGCCCAGGTCAGACCCGGCGATATCGTCATTGATTTCGGCACAGGAACCGGTGTCATGGCTCTCTTTGCCGCCCAGGCCGGAGTCCGCAAGGTTTATGCCTTGGAAAAAACCGCTCTCGCTCACGCCACAAGGGACATGGTTGCTAAAAACGGATTCTCCGACGTGATTGAGGTGATTCAAAGCGATGCCACGACACTGGAACTCCCGGAGCAGGCAGACTGGCTGATCAGTGAGATGATGGATACCACCTGCTGTGATGAATACGATATGAGCCCTTTGGGTCACTTGCGAGATCGCTTTCTTAAGCCCACTGGCGGGATGATCCCTCATCGGGTGGAAAGTTTCCTTCAACTGTTCTCGTTGCCGACGTTGTATGGCGAGTTTCAGGGTTTCTATCAGCACCGTCCTTACGGCCTGGACTGGTCGATGATGGTAGAAGAACACCAACATCGGATCAGTAAAGTGGAAATCCCGGAGACGGGAAGCGACGCACAAGCGCTTTGTAATCCCATTTCCTGGTGGCCCTTCGACATGCGACACGACCCGATGCCCTCTTATCAGTACATCAACCGTCCTCAACAACAGGCTACCCTTACAACGGACGGGGTTGCCCACGGTCTGGTAGGATGGTTTCGAGCCGATCTCGGTGGCGGTGAAAAGCTGACCAACGCACCGTTTCATCCGTTGACCCATTGGAAATGCGATGTTCACTGGCTGGACCGCCCCATTGCCGTCAAAGCCGGAGATGGACTGATGGTGCAGTTGGATTGTGGAAGAACTCTTAAAAGACGCTATTATCCGCGAAGCCTGAGCTTTTCCCGAAACGGACAGGTATTTCACGAACAGCATGTCACCAGCCTGGATCTGCGCTATGCTGATCAAAACGAACTCTTACGAAAAAGCGGACGCTTTATCCCCCAGGTCAAACCGGACCACCGGCGTCTTGCGGCAGTACTTCCGCTGATTGAGAAGAATCTCAATGCCCATGACATCGCCCGCCTGGCTCACGAACAGCACCCGGACCTCTTTCCCGATGTCCATGAAACCTTGCGTTGGCTGCAAAAGGAGTTTTGAGCCTCCCCTCGACAAAGCAACGCGAAACCGCGCAACCAACAACAGCCCGAATCATCAGGAAGAGCCGGGACGAGTCTGTTTGCTCACGGGAACGTGTCGCTCAGCTTGCCGTTGGGCTGGAACTTGTAGAACTGGAGGAACTTTCCGCTTTACTGCTTGAGCTATCCTTGGAAGCGGACGATGACGTATCCTTGGAGGTGGAGTCCGTACTTGATGATGACGAACTGGAAGAACTGGAGGCACTGCTTGCCGAGTCTTTACTGACATCCGCTCCGGCGTGGCCATGATCTCCGGGACGTTTGGCTCCCTTGAAATCCGTTTCGTACCAGCCGGTTCCCTTGAGTTGGAAGCCGGTCTTGCTGATCAAGCGATGAATCTTCCCTTGAGTCTTGCAGTTCGGGCAGGTATCCAAGGGATCGGCAGTGATCCGTTGCATCACTTCGGTTTTTTCGTGGCAGGCATCGCAATAGTATTCATAGATGGGCATGGCTAGACTCTCTTCACGAACAGACAACATCCAACCCTCCGCGGGCAGGCCACGCGGAACCCAAGCAAGATAGGCTCGTTTTTCAAAAAAGCAAGGTTCTTTTTCAGCGCTGAACAATCGACAGGTTTCATGGGGCGTAATTTTCAATCTGGGGAGTTATCAACCCGGCAATTATAACCGAGCTTAAGAATCGTCATCCTCCGCGCAGGCGGAGGATCCAGGAAACTGAATTTACTCTGGATTCCCGCCTTCGCGGGAATGACAAAACTGATGCTTCGTCTAACTTATTGTTGCCGGGTTCATAGAATGATGGCAGGGGCAGAACAGATGGTTTTCAAACCAACGGCACCTCATCTGAACTCGGACAAGCTACGCTCATGGCGAGTGATTCATCGACGATGAATCGTATCGAGCCACGAGCCATCCTTCGAACCACCGCCCTCCGGGCGGCACTCAGGATGAGCGGAGAGAAACCTCCATGACAAACTCAATCTCCCCACAAGAAAATTCACACCCGGTTCCATGCCGTGGTTTGAGTTCCTGGAACGACATCGGGGCTCTCCTTGCAAGACGCAACCACGCCAATCCGTTGACAATCAAACCCAGACCCCATAGACTGGGACGATCCATCCACACCAAGCAGAGAAACGAGAAAAGCATGTCCAACCCATCCTCTGTAGATTCCCAACGGAACCTTTCCATCTTCGGTGTCGGCCCTGCCTTTGTCATCCTTTCCGTGCTTTATTCCCTGATTGGCATGAGTTGCCGTTATCTCTGGCCGGAAACAATGACCATCAGCTTGATTCCAATGTCCTGGCAAACCGGTCTGGGTGGACTGCTTATCGCAGTGGGTTTTCCCTTCTTCATCATCTCCGTGCGTATTCTCAAACGCGGGTTTCCTCAAGGAAGCTTGTTCACCCACGGTCCCTACGCCGCCTGCCGCCATCCGGTCTATGCCGCCTGGGTGGTCTTCCTGGTTCCAGGGCTTGGCCTTCTGATGCACTCCCGGCCTATGGTCCTGGTGGTTCTGGCAATGTACCTTACCCTTCGTTTGCTTGTACGGAAGGAAGAGGAGGAATTGGCCCGTCTGTTTGCTGACGAGTATGTACGCTATAAAAAGACGACCCCCGCCGTGTTTCCCCTTCTGCACCGGATGTGGAGATCCAAGGAGTGAACCACGCAAAAAGCCCTACCATCTCGGCAGGGCTTAAGTCATTACCAATCAGTATCCCCAAGCAGGTTCAGCTCTTTGAAACCGCAAACTCCAATATCGCTTGATTTCCGGAAAGACGAACCTGACCGGACAGAGGTTTGAGGATGAGTTCAAACAAGGCTTTCGCTTCATCCTCGGTTGCAATTTGCGGAATGTAGTTCACCTTGAGATTGTCTGTTTTGAATGGCGTCAGAGTTATCCGACGAACGCCATGACCATCAAAGCGAACCCGTGTAACAAGGCCATAAGCCACGGCATCGGCCTTGAAATCCGGATATCGTCCGGATGTGGAAAACAGGAAATTGCCGATCCCGTACAAGACGGGAATCCCGCCGACCATTTCGGCTTCCTGAACGATATGCGCACCGTGACCAATCACGGCATCCACCAGGCCCGTTTTCACAAAGTCCGCCATCGTTTTGCGCATGGCATTCGACACAGGCTTGTAGTTGACAAACCAATGGGGGCTCAACACCGTGGCATGAACCGTTGGGCGAACCGCCGGGACGAACTTTTTGAACTGAGACAGAGATAGCCTGGCGACACCCTTCGTGTCCTTTTTGGCGTACCAATTCAGGTTGCGATATTTCTTGACGTTCTCCAGCCCGGCAAACAAGGCGACTTTCAAGCCGTTCTTCTCAAGAATGCTCGGCGTCCAGGCTTTCACCTTGTTCGTTCCGGCACCATAACAGGAAACTCCCTGCTCCTCACAGACGGCCAGAAAGTCATCCAGGCTTTCCGGGCCGTAGTCCATCACATGGTTGTTGGCCAGATTGAACACCCGCACACCACGATCCACCATCGCCTTCAGATGCCTGGAGGGCATCTTGTAATACCATTTGTCCTTTACGGCCTTGCGTTTCTTGTCCGTCACAGAGGTTTCCAGGTTCAGAACAACAAAATCCGCACCGGCGAGGTATTCCTGAAACGGAACGAACAGGGCGTCGTATCCTTGGCTCTTCAGAACCTTCTTTCCCCCGGCAACCCCCACTAAAGTATCCCCAAGGAACACAACGTCCATGCTGCCATCAACGAAGGCGGCGCGGGGAAGCAGCGTCACCGGATCTCCGGGCTTGGCCGGTGAAGAATCAAACCAGCCATCCACCCAGCCGTAAGCCAACCCTGTCAGACCAAGACAGACAAAAAGACCGAGTCCAAGCAGCAAACGGGAACGTACAGACATTCGGATTCCTTTCACAAGGTCAGACGACGCAATAAACTACGGCGCAACGGGAGCCGGTGCAGGACGATCTTGCGGTGTCCCGGTTCCCTTGACCGGATTGGCCTCTTCCACAGGTTTGTCCGCGTTTTCTTGAACGGGTTCTGCGGCGACCGCATTACGGATCATCAAGGGTTTCTCCCAAGGAACACCGGGACGGACGCTTTTCACTGGCAGGCCCTTTTCGTCCAACAACTTGTAATCTCGCAGAATGCGACGGGCACCAATCACGCTGCTGGAATAATGCTGCACGTAGTCGTTTCGTACCTCATGAAAGCGCATATCCGCCCGCACGCCGCCGATGGCCTCACCCGGACGGGGAAGAAGCAGGGTGGCTTCGGGAAGATATTGCATCTGCATTTCAAACGAGACGGAACGCAGCAGAGCGGTGAGGATGTCATCCCGAAGCTTGGTGCGCTTTTCTCGATCCGCCAGGCGGTAGGCCGCAGCCAGCCCTTCCCCACGACAACTGGAAGGAGTGCTTCTAGGCGGTGTGTAGTAGCTTCCCACCCAATCGGGTCGGTAGCCGCCAGACCATTTCTGGTAGGCTTTGTGGGCCAATTCCATCCCGGCATCCAACATACCTTCATCTTCCGATTCCGCCGAGGCCGCCACTTCGTTGGGCATTTTGCGCTGACGGCGCAGCATGGATTTCACGATGTTGAAAGCATGTTCAATGTAACCTGGATTATGGCGGATCTTGGCGAAGCGTTCCATGCCGATAACCAACCAGTGATCGTGGGTCAAGTTGGAGATGGCAATCCCTTTGTCGCGATTGTTCACCAGATAATCCAACCCCTTGTCCGCAGTGTCGATCCAGCGCGGGTCCGGGTCCAACTCATAAAGCATGGTCAGACCAAGAATGGTTTCACCGGGATAATAGCCGCTGACAAACGAGGTTTCTTTGAAACTGGGGTATTTGCGCTTACTCAGAAAACTACCATCTTCCCGCTGCTCGGAAATGAGGTAGGCTGCAATCTTTCTCATCACCGGCAGGTGAGTCCGATCCCCAGTGGCACGGGTATACGTGGACAATGCCACCAGCGCAAGACCACCACCACCAAGCTTGACCGATCCATTGACCGCAACGCAAAGCGCGTCGTCCCGCCCCATGAACGGAGCAAGATGTCTGAGAACGAAACCGATGGCGCTTTGAATGGTTTTCAGTAATTCAGGATCTTTGCTTTCCTGATAAATCTGGCTCATCGCATAGATGGACCCGGCATGACGCAGCATATTGAACTTACGGCTCGCCTTCCGCTGGTTGGGCCGCCATACGTAGAGGATTTTCCCGTCTTCCATGATGTGCCGCGTGAAGAACTTTCCGGCCAGCGTGTTGGCCCGTTCCATATCCTTCACACCGGGCTGGGCAATCACGATGTTGCCGTTGATCAATTCCCGTGTCCCTTCATCGAAGGAAACAAAAACCTGGGATTTGAATACCCAAGGTTTGAAAGACGGTCCCTCTTTTCCCGACGTGGCCGGCATGGGAGCTTTCTTACCGTAATTGTTGGAACGATGACGCTCTGAAAGCAGAGACTTCAGGCGTTTCATGTTCACCTTGCGGCTGGATTTCACCAACTCAAACGCTGTCAGTTCATCATGCAGAACCACCACACCGCTTTTTGCATCAAAGGCCAGGCCATAGGCTTCCTCGTTGAACCATTTCCCGGCAAAACGTTTTTTGGAACTCATCGATTCCTGACCATGTACCTCCATGACCCATTCCAGGCGAAGATAGGCCAGATCGTCGTTGGAGCGAATCCACGGCCCCAGCAAGGCCACGGCATCTTGAATGGCTCCTACCAACCCTTTACCTCGTCCCATCACACCTTTGGATGTCTTCTGGGCATCTCCGGCGTGAAGGAAAACCATTGCCGGTTTGGTATCCTTCTTCCAGGATTCAGGCCATTTCAGAGAAGCAGTGTCCAGGTTTTTCGTTCTCAGGTGATTCAACACCTGGTGGGCATCCTCAATGGATACGGCATCCCGTTTGGGCAGATGATTGACCCAGATGGGATCTCCATCTTTCCAAACGGCTGTCTTCTCCTGTTCTTTCGGGCTGTTGCACGATGCGCCGAAGCTCATCATCAACAAGAGAGCAACAACAAACAAGGTCCACAGAACGTGGCGGCGACGGATCGAATGAAGCAGTTGCATCAAGGGGTTCGTCTCCTTCTCATGGTATGGGTTTTGATCACAGATTGAATGCTTAGCAGGCCGGAAGTTCACAAAAGAGCAGGCATTCCACCATGACAAAGGAATGATCTTGGGTACTCCGTGTGTAATTCCAACCGGGTCAATGCTCTTTTCTATCTAGCGTTTTCCCCAAGGAATGGCAAGATTCCGCATCCCTTTTCTTCAACCAACCAGCCTTTTCTCATCCGCCGGAAAACCGCTGAGACAAGTCTTCGTGAGCGTAGAAAAAAAATCTCTCTTCTTGCACGAGTGAAACAATCAGACTGACAACCTATTGCATATTTTGACACTTTTGAACAAGGAAAAGAAAACTCAACAGAAAAACATTTGTCTGATTCATCGCACAGGATGACAGGGAAAAAGTAAGGCACAGACTTTACAAGCTTTCCATTTTGTGATTGACTAGGCCAAGGGGTTGGTCCCAGACAGACTATGAACATTGTAGGCTTTTTTAATGGTGGCATAAGTGGATGAGCATTGAAAATTCGGCAAGACAAAGAATCCTCGTCGTCGAGGATCAGCCGGATGTCCGGTCTGTAATTCAGAAATATCTCTCCGCCTTCGGCTTTGATGTTTCTGAGGCCACTGACGGCATGGAAGCCAAAGAACTGCTTTCTTCGCAGTCCTTCGACCTGGTGTTGACGGATGTCAACATGCCCCGATTCAACGGCCTGCAACTGCTGGTTCACGTCAAGGAACAAGCCCCGGAAACCCAAGTGATTCTCATCACCGGGTATGCCACGGTGGAAATGGCCGTTGAGGCGATGAAACTAGGTGCCTTCATCTTCCTGCAAAAACCCATCCGGTTGCAGGCTCTCAAGGAACAGGTTGAAAAAGCCCTGGCGCTGAACCTGGACAGTACCATTAAAAGCAGCAGCCTGGCCTCCAAGATGAACCAGGACGGCTTGATCGGCCAATTGCAGACCTCCCCAGAGCCGAGTACCCAGAATCTCTTTCAGATGGCTCAGATGACCGCCTCCACCGACAGTACCGTGTTGATTACCGGTGAAGAAGGCGTGGGAAAATCCCTGCTGGCTCAATACATCCATTTTCACTCAGACCGAAGTGATTTCCCCTTGGTCCATGTCGACTGCGCGGCCATTCCCGAACAAACCCTGGAGCTTGAACTGTTCGGCCATGTCAAAGGGGCTGTAGACAACATTCCCGGCGCACGGAAAGGGCGGCTGAAGACCGCAGACCGAGGCACCGTATTCCTGGCCAATATTGAGGCATTGCCTCTTTACGTTCAGGCCAAACTCTTTCAAGTGATTCAATTCAAAGAGATTGAACCAGTCGGTTCGGACCGCACCCTTCGTAGTGATTTCAGGCTGGTCGCAACGACCTGCGCCAATCTGGAGGAAGAGGTTCTGACCGGTCGCTTCCGCAAAGACCTGTATTACCAGCTCAACGTCATCCCGATGGATATTCCCCCGATCCGGGAACGCCAGGATGACTTGAACCTGCTGATTGATTACTTCATCGGCTACTTCAACCAAGCGAAGAAATGCTCCGTAACCGGCATCAGCGATCAGGCCAGAGACCATCTCCTAAGCTATCCCTGGCCGGGAAATCTGAGAGAGCTGGAACACCTCATGGAGCGCATGGTGATCATTCGGCGTGAAGGACTGCTTGACCTGCAACACCTGCCGATGGAGATCCAGACCTTCCATCCCAACGAAGCCCAGCCTTTCCCCGATGATTCCGACGAGACTCCTGGTGGCGGACTAGACTTCAATGAAGCCGTCGCAGCGCTGGAAGAAAACTTGATCCGCATTGCTTTGCAGCGAGCCGAAGGCAACAAGAACAAAGCCGCACAGATGCTGAACTTGAATCGCACCACGCTGGTTGAGAAAATCAAGAAAAAAGGCATCCAGGTCTGAATCCATCCCCGCACATCTGATCCGTCTACCGGTTCTTCCTCACTGAAAACCCCGTGTTGACACGTCTCCCCCATCCATCCATTGGATTTCGTCTATTGAGTAGAGAAAAATCCGGTCACCAGCAAATGCTTTGTTGAATCGCCGTGCCAAATCTGCTAGAGTTCGCAGGCGTTGAAAGGTGTTGTGCATCTGACTTGATTCGCTTTGGACAGATATGATTCAACTATTTGGAATCAGTAAAGAATACCAACGGGGAAGCCCCGTCTTGAACGATGTGTCTTTGCATATCGAAAAGGGCGAGTTCGTCTACCTTACCGGCCCAAGCGGAACGGGTAAGACCACCCTACTCCGTCTGATTTTCTGCGCCGAGCCTCCCAGCAAGGGACGCATTGTCCTGATGCGCAAAAACGTGGCCAAGATCCAGACATCCAGCATTCCCTACATCCGGCGAAACATCGGCGTTGTCTTTCAGGACTACAAGCTCTTGACCAACCAGACCGTGTTTCACAACGTGGCGTTGGCCCTGGAAGTCCTCGGCACCCAACCCCGCGTGATCAGGAAAAAAGTCAGTGACATCCTTCGTGGGGTCGGTTTGTATGAAAAGAGGGACCGCTATCCCTTGCAGTTGTCCGGCGGTGAGCAGCAGCGGGTGAGCATCGCTCGCGCCCTGGTCAACGAGCCATCCATTCTGCTTGCCGATGAACCCACCGGCAACCTGGATGATGACAACACCACCGGAATCATGGAGTTGTTCGCTCAGGCCAATGCTCGCGGCACCACCATCCTGATGGCCACCCATGACCGCAGCCTGTTTCGTGCCACCAGCCGCCGTGTTCTGCACCTGGCCGGGGGACGCATCGTGTTTGACAGCCACGCCACAGAAAGCCCTGTCGAGAACGAAGCGACCTCGGAAGAAGCCACGGTTCAGGAAACGATTTCAACCAATCCCCCCGCAAAATCAAAGCCCCTTGGTGCAGGAAGGCTTCCGTTTATGGTTCGGGCCAAGCAGGAAAGCCTTCCCTTGACCCAGCCCCGTTTGGCAGAAGAAGACGCGGAGCCGGAGCAAGATGAGGAAAACCTCGCTCAAGGAGCCACGCCGAGCGTATCCATCCATGACGAGGACGCCCCAAGCTGGGCGCGTTTGAAACCGGATACCTTGACGGAAGCGAAAGCACCGCGAACCTCGAAAAAGAAATCTTCCTTGACCGGCGATCTGTTTTCCAGGGTCGGCGAAACACCAAGCCAAGAAGACAACCAACCCATGATGGACGCACCGTCACGGTCCACGCGGGATCTGGCCTTTCCTCCCTTTGATGGGAAATTGGGGCAAAGCCGAACGCTCCGCAAAGGCCCGGAAAATTTCCAGGAAACCATGCGCAAGCTTTCCAAGGTGATCGGCCCTCGCCAGACAGCACCAGCCGATGACAGCGAAGAAACCCCTTCCGACAAAACCCACAAACCCAAGCCCGTGAAAGACCGATGATACGAACCCACATCAGTAAAGCCCTGGTCACCATGCGCGGTTCCGCCTGGCTTACAGCCATGACGGTGGGTATTGTCGCCATCAGTTTTTTCCTGCTTGGCGGTTTCTTTCTCGTTTCCCAGAACTTGCAGCATGTGATTCACGGCTGGGCGGGCAGCGTACGCATGGATGTCTTCCTCAAAGACGAGGCCACCCCGGCGGATGCCGAGCGTATCGGACAGAGTCTCCGTGAGGAAACAGGCATTCAAAACGTCATGTTCAAAGGAAAGGACGACGCCAAAAAGACCTTCCTGCTGCTTTTCCCCGCACGAGCGGACCTGCTGGAAGGCTTGGACGGAAACCCCTTCCCGGCAAGCCTGGAGGTGGAATTTACCCGGCAACACGTCAACCCCACTATGTTGGCCGATCTGGCAGACCGTTATGCCGAGGAACCGATGGTGGAAGATGTCGTCTATGGGCGTGAACTGTTCGACAAACTCTCCGGCTTGCTTACCGTAACCCAAGCCGCATCATGGATCGTCGGCGGACTGCTCGGCCTGGTGGTTATCGTGTTGGTATCCAACACCTTCCGGCTTAGCCTGTATAGCCGCCGTGATGAGGTTGAGATTCTCCTTCTGGTGGGCGCAACCCACGGATTCATCCGCGGCCCCTTCCTGGTGGAAGGCATCCTGGAAGGTTTGCTGGGCGTAACGCTGTCTATCCCCATGCTCTTTGGGGTGTTCTTCATCGCCCGCGAAAGTGTGGAGCAAGCCCTGTCAACCATCCTCCCTCCGGGTGGACTGATCTTCGTGGATCTTCCCACCCTGGCCGGAATGGCCGGTCTGGGAGCCTTCCTGGGAATGATCGGTAGCTGGTTTGCGGTAAACAGCTTTCTAGGCAAAGTGGGAGCCTAAGCCGTGGGACCGGGTCAACGTTTCCTCACCCTTCTGCTTGCCCTTGGTTTGGTGATCTTCCTCCATCCTCTCCTTGCTCATGCCAAAAAATTCAGCGGAGGCATTGACCCCAAAGAGTTGAATCAGGAAGGCATCAGCGTACTGGGTATGCTGGAAGACCTGGACAAGAAAATCGATTCCCTGCGAAAAACCGCCGAGGAAACCCGCAAGAAACAGCGGGAAGTGAAGTTGTTCATTGCTGAAGCGGAAAAGCTGCTTACGGTACGCGCGGAAGCCTTGAAAATGCAAAAGCGGCGTCTGGAAACCCGGCTTCGCCACGTGTACAAAGTTCAGCGTGGCGGCGGTATGGAATACCTTCTGGGGGCGCGTGGGGTTTCGGATTACGCCCAGCGGAAATTCTATCTGGACCGCCTGGTGGAAGCGGATCGCCAATTGATTCGCGGCTACCTGGATAACATCCGTTTCGTCACGGAGTACCGCAAGAAGTTGACGGACAACCAGGAAGACCTGACCAAGCTGGTGAAAAACCTGGAGGCCGAAGAAGCCAAGATCGCCGCTCAAGCCAAAAAGAAACGGAGTATTCTGGAAGCCATCCGCCGGGATGAAGCCCTGCGACGCAAAGCGGAAGCTGAAGCCGAGCGCGCCCGTCAGGAAGCCGAAGAAGCCCTGCGTAAAAAAGCCCTGCTGGCCAAAGATGACGATCTGGCCCCGCCATCCAACCAGGCCCCCAGTACCGTGATGGGCCTTGCTCGTGAAGAACCCACCGTTCCTTTAACGGGACTGGCCAAGAAAAAGGGAAGCTTGCGTTGTCCTACGAAAGGGGTGCTGGAAACAGGTTACGGTACCCGCGTAACGCCCCTGGGTGGCGCAAGTAGTTTCCACGGCGGGCTGGATCTTCGCGCCAAGAAGGGTACCGCCATTCATGCCATCAGTGAAGGTCTGATCCGCTTTGCCGGGCGGGTACGAGGTTATGGAAATTTATTGATTGTAGAACACGGCGAGGGCTTCCATTCCTTGTATGCCCACCTGAACCGTTTAGACAAAGCCGAAGGACAGCGCATCAAGACCGGAGAGCGTATCGGTGATGTGGGCGACACAGGAAGCGTGAAAGGCTCCTACCTCTATTTCGAGATCCGCTACAAAGGCAAACAAGTTAATCCTTCCGAATACGTTCGCTGTAAGTAGCCTGCCCCTACGATTTCCGGTTTACCTTTGCGTTTCCATTGCTCTCTGCTACTTGGTGAAGAAATCCCTCACACGAAGCTTGTGCCATTGACCTTGGGCATCCGGCAGCCACCACATTCCCGCTTCGACATTCAGAATCACAGACGGCCCATCCAGCGACGCGACCCAAGGATCGACGGCAAGATTCTTCCATTCTTTCGGTCCCAGCCAGGAAGACGCGGTAAGCTTCTTTTCCAGGCGGGCGTGTCGCTCGGTGGTCCGGGCATCGGGCCACATCGGATTTACGAAGGATTCATCGGCAACCAACAGGTTGTTCTTCCCATAACGATAGGTCTTGCCCGTGGGCTTGATTTCCGCAGCGATCATCATCCCTTTGTCATCCATCAAGACCACGGTCCCGGCGTGAGACACGGTCAGGCTATCCAAGGTCTGTTGGGCCATGCTCAAGGTGGGGCCGTTTTCCAAAGCAGCGCGTAAAGCCAAAGTCAAGGGAACCCCAAGGACCGGCGTGTCATCGGGACCATCCAACACCATGCCGCAGATTTTCGCGTCGTTGCAGCCAAGCAGAACCCCCAGCATACCCACGGGAGCCAGAGAAACAAAGCCCAATCTATCCGGAGGCTGCACCTGTTCCACCCGCATCGGCCAGGAAGGCACCGGCGGAAAAGCCTTGGGTGGATGAGCCAGCACGTAGCTTTGATCCTTCAACACCACACGTCGATGCTGAGCCGCCACGAAGCCAGGAAGCACACCCGGAGCCGTGTAAAAACTCTGTTGAAGGAGCAGAAGTTCGGTAACGGGAAGGGTCAGTTTTTGTGCCAGGCTGGACAACTCCTCCTGATAGCGCTTCGGCAGAAGGGCTAAACACCCACTAGCCAGGCGGCGAGCTTCTTCGGCATCTTCCACGCTTGGGTAGCGTTGCTTAAGATGTTCTTCGGCCAAGGCGATAAAAAAGGCTTTGTCCAATTCCGCCCGAACGGTGGTCTGATCGTCCCCACTTCCGGACAGGCGCAACAAAGGAAAACCGGAAGGCAGGGACTTCTGCCCGTGCCTGGCAAGCTGTTTCGCATCCCAGGAGGGAAGCATGACGGAAGTCACCCAGGGAAAACGCCCTTCGTGGCTCTGCAACCCGGCCCAGCCGCTTCCGGTGAGGATAGCCACCAGAACCAACACCACCAGCAGACGGATCACGAGTTTCTTCGTCCCTCGTGATGATGTTGTTGTCCTTGTTTCCACAGAGGCCTCATGCTTGGTTTCGCTCATGGTTTACTCCACAGTGAAAAGGTGGAAACTCCACGCGGGGAGCTTGACATAAATTCCTTTGTTTTGGACTTCCTCACGATCTCGTACATAGGTCTCACCGCTCATCAGATCGCGAAGCGTGACCATCTTGGAACTACCCGGAAGCTTCATCGGTAAAAAGGCCTGGCCATCCTGGTTTTGGTAATTGACCACCACCAGAAGGACATCGTCCTCCGTATCCCAACGATGGGCAACAATCCGTTTGTAGGTGTCATCATGATCCCAGGCTTCCTCTTTACGGATACGACCCCAGACACCTTGCTGAATCACCGGCTGCTTGAGTAAACGAAGAAGCTTGTCATAAAATTCCACCAAAACCTGATTCGCTTGCTCCGGCTGCCGCCTGCGCAACTGGACCGGAACACGGAACAGGCGACCTTCCAACTGCCCTTCATGAATCAGGGTCGGCCCTGGCACGGTATAGGCCACCACGGAAGCGCATTGCAATTGAGGGATGCTGAACACCCTGGCCGCCCGCTGTTCGTCATGGTTTTCGATGAAACGCAAACTATGGCGCTGGTAATCCAAGTCCGCTTGTAAGTGCCCGGCAACGGTTTCTCCGTCTCCCAACACAAGCCGGTCATACAAAATCTTGTCATAGGTCGCATCAAAGCCCATCTGCTGAAGGTTCCACTCCAGATCCCAATAGACTTCGGCTAAAAAGAGGAAACCGGGGTTTTGCTGACGAACCGAACGGATCGCCATCGGCCAGAAATCTTCATGGACAGGGTCCATCACGGTTTCGTCGGGACGATCTCCCCAGGTCTGACTGATTACACGGTCCAACACCAACATCGCCATATCGCAACGGACGCCATCGCAACGGGTGGCAATATCTTTCAATTTCTCAACCATCGCCCGACGAAGATCCGGGCTGCGGTAGTTCAACTGGGCGGTATCCGTCCAGCCGGGAAAAAAGGGATCACGCCCGTGAACGATGTAAAGCTCCTTGTCGAGAGTATCGACCTTGAAACTCACGCCTTCCAGTTCGTCATGGTCCTGAATGTAGTACTCCGGATGCTGGCAGACCCAAGGGTGGTCGATTCCGGTATGGTTGGGAACGAAATCGAGAATCAAGCCGATTCCCAATTCTTTCAGACGTTCTCTCAGGCGAGCCAAGGCTTCATCACCGCCCAGATCCTCAGAGACGATGTAGCGTTGAATGGCATAGGGACTTCCCAACACATCATCCGGCGTGAAATTGGACAACGCCCGGAAATAATCCCCCTGCATCTCTACCGCATCCTGAGCCACCTTCCGGCTAATCCCTCCAGTGGTCCAGACACCCATCAACCAGAGGTAATCCACCCCGATACGCTGTAATTTGTCCAGTTCATCCTGGGGAACATCGGCCAGCGTCATGGATGCGCCATGAGCCTGACGCAGTTCGTGAACCCAGACACGGGTGTTGATTTCATAGATCATCGGGTGTTTCACGGAGGTAGGCAGCACAAAATTCCCCTTCCCAAACCAGGGTGATAGGATCTGAAGTTCCAAACTCATGCTTGTTGTACCAAAAGCGTCCCTTCTTTGCAACATGGCAAAGGAACCAAGAACAAGCTTGCAGTTCCTTTGGTTTATCGCCAGCGTTAGCAAAAAGTTAACGGTTTTTCTTGAAACGATTGCACTTTTCAGCCATCTTTGTCATGCTAGCGTTGTGATGGTTTACAATGACTTGAATTATCTTAAATTATAAGGATTCATCAAGGAGGCACAACATGCTTCGTCCCTTCATTTTCTTTGGAATCGTGTTTCTATGGGTGCTTGCCCTGATGGCGGGCTGTGATTCCGGCAAGATACAGGTCAGTGTGTGTCTGTCGGACAGTGATTGCGCAGCCGGTCAGAGCTGTGTCAAAGGCCAATGTGTGGGTGATGATGACGACGATGACGACGTGTTCAACCCCGGTGACGATGATGATGACGCCACCGACGGCGACACCACCGATGATGACGATGATACCACCACCGACGGCGACACCTCTGATGGGGATGCCGCAGACGATGATGATGATACGACCGATGATGATGATGATACCACGGATGATGACGATGACACCACGGACGACGACGACGACACCCCGGCCAACGGGTGTGAAGAAAACGGTGGTGCCTGCTCGTTGGACATTCCCTGCCCTTCGGGAACCCACCTGAGCGTGAATAGCCTGGGATGTGACACCACCCCCAATCCATACTGCTGCCTACCCAACCAGCCGGATTGTGAACGCAATGGCGGGCAATGTGTTGAGATGGGCTCTGCCTGCCCGGACAACTGGACAAGCCTTAGCACTCAAGCTGGCTGTGAAGGTATCTGCTGTATGCCGGACCCAACCCAAACCTGTGAAGACAACGGTGGAACCTGCTTGCAACCCGCGCCGACAGGGGAATGCCCGGATAATAACACAGGGATTCAAGGCGAGTGTGACCAAGGGACCATCTGTTGCGTTGAAGAGGAAAGCGCCTGCGTAACCCAGGGTGGCTATTGCCAACAGATGGGCTTCCCACCCCGCTGTGAACAGGATGGCTACGATCCCAGCCAGAATTCCTTGGGCTGCGGAAACTATGAGATGTGCTGTCTGCCTGCCGATACCCAATGCCAAAGCAATGGTGATTGCGGGGAACCGAGTTGCCGGGACATGCAGGGGAACTCCTGCGTGCAAAGCACGCCGACCTGTGAAGATGGCGAATGCACCAACGACGAGCAGTTCTATCAGAACGCACAATGCTATGACGACGGCACCTGCCACCAGAGCGCACTTTGCGGCCCGGAAGATGAAACCTGGGTGGAATGCGATGGGCAGACCGTGCAAGAATGTTGGTGTACGGAAGAGGGTCAGCTGGAATGCGATCCCAACCCCTGCGGGGAAGAACAGATTGACTGTATCGGCGATCTGGCCGGGATCTGCGCGTCCACCTGGTTCGGCACCTCCTGCCCGGATGGCTACGAGCGGCGGGAAGACGCCACCTGCAACCAAGACAGCACTCAATGCTGCGTTCATACTCAGGGAACCGAAGACAATAGCTGTGAACAGCAAGGTGGTTATTGCATTCAACCCTGGGGCTGGGAATGCCGGGAGAATTATGACTCGACGGATAGCTCCAACGGTTGCCCGGAGCTGGGCTTCGGTCAGAGCTACGAATGCTGCCTGCCGGACTAAACGGCCTTCGGCATTCCGGGAAGATCCCCGGATCGTTAAACAACGAATCCCCCAAAGCCATCGGCTTGGGGGATTTTTCGTAGGATCACACAAAGAAAGTCATTTACCGTTTCCGCCGGGGTCTGCTGCGCCTGCCACGCTTTGGAAACGAGCGGCGCGCCGAGCGGCCTGAGGAGTCATCCTCTTCCACCAGTGCGAAGTCAATAAAGCCTCGCTCCGGAGTGACACGAAGCACCTGGATGGTCACGGCATCGCCCAAGCGATACCGCTTCCCTCCTTGACCGATCAGACAATGGTCTTTCTCGTGGTATTGAAAGAAGCCACGCAGGCCGGAGATATGAACCAGCCCTTCCAGGAAAGGTTGATCCAAGCGGATAAACAGACCGAAATTCGTTACACCGTTGATCCGCCCTTCAAACACCTCGCCGACACGGTCTTTCATCACCTCGCAGGAGAAGGCATCCACAATATCCCGCTCGGCCTGCAAGGCTGCACGCTCACGACTGGAACACTGTTCGGCCCAACTCTCCATGAAGGGTTTGAGTAGTGACAGGCGCTTCTTCTTTCCTAACAGGAATTCCTTGATGTGGCGATGAACCAGAAGATCCGGATAGCGCCGGATGGGACTTGTGAAATGAAGGTATTCATCCAAAGCCAAGCCGTAATGACCGCTGTTTTTCGGATCATACTTGGCCTGCATCATCGAGCGCAGCATCAACAGGTTCACCAAGGGCGCCTGCTCGTGACCGCGAAGCTCTTCCAGAAAAGCCGAAAGCTTTTTCACCGTGGGTTGTCCACGGGGAATAGGCAGATGCAGGCTGGCGCAGAACTGGAGGAACTCGGAAAGCTTGTCTTCATCCGGTGCCTGATGGATGCGATACAGCGCAGGAATCTTGTTTTTCAGACAGAATGTGGCCACGGCACGGTTGGCGGCAATCATACACTCTTCCACCAGCTTGTGTGCATGGTTGCTGTCCCGCTTGCGGATATCCACCGGCTTGCCGGAATCATCCAAGACCACCCAGGGTTCGGGAGCTTCCAACTCCAGCGTACCACGTTCCTTGCGCTGATCGAGCAGGATGTAATACAGCGGCAACAACGCGGTCAAGCTGGCCTCAACGCTGGCATCGGGGAGGTTTCCCCGTCCCTGCATCCAAGCAAACAGGTCTTCATAGGTCAAACGGGCCTTGGAATGGATCACCGCCGGATAAACCGTGGTCTCATTCAATTCCCCTTGACGGCTGTATTCCTGCTCCACCACCATTGCCAAGCGGTCGGTCTTGGGCCGCAGAGAGCAAAGCCCGTTGGTCAGTTTGTGGGGAAGCATGGGCACAACCTGGCCCGGAAAATACACGCTGGTGCATCGCTTGAGGGCTTCATGATCCATCGGGCTTTGGGCCGTCACATAATGGGTGACATCGGCGATGGCTACGTACAGACGCACGCCGCCGTGGTCCAGGGTTTCAGCGGCCAACGCATCGTCAAAGTCGTTGGCCGTCGCCGGGTCAATGGTACAAAAGGCCAAGGAACGAAGATCCCGGTAACCCTGGGGGATTTCCGTCACGTCTTCCGGCGCTGCCTTGGCCTGCTCGATGACTTCGTCAGGGAAGTCCGTGGCAATATCCTGCTTGCGTAGAATCTCCTGGATCCGATCTTCCAGGGTTTCCTCCGGTTCTACAGAAAACGAAGCCGCTTTGGGGCCGAGCCGATAACGGCTGGTTCTTGTTTTCACCAGCAGGCCGTCCTTGATAAACCCGGTCAAGGCATCACGAAAATCACGGCGCGAGCCGTGAGAAATGGCCAGCGCCGTGGTGAGATCCTTCAAACGAAGCTCCGCCTCCGGGTCGTTTTGAAAACAACCCAGAAGACGGGAAACAGAAATAGTCAATTCATTCATCCAACAACCTTACGGTGGCGCAGAAATCCAAGACCGAGAAGGGAAAGAAGCAATCCAAACCCCAAGGTTCCCGGAAGGCTCTGGCAACCGCTGTCACCGCTGCTACCAGACGAACCCTCATCGTCATCATCATCCGCGCTGTCATCATCATCGTCATCGTCGCCTGTCGCACCGTTTTGTTTGACGGTCAGAGCCATCAACGCATAGTCCTGATAACAGGCGTCCACACCTTCTTCGCGTACATCCACACGAAGTTCATAGTCACCGGGAACCGTTGGATTCCAGGCGAACGTTCCTTCCAAAGAAAAGCCCTCGTCAATGTAACGCCATTGCTCATCCGACTGACGCACGAGGAAGCGGTATTCCGCGTGAAAACCACTATCCGCCATCACCGATGCCGTCAAGGTCACATCGGTATCGGTAAGCGCCGTGCCGTCATCTTGCAGGGGTTCCGCTTTGAATTGCACAATGGAAAACGCAGCAGCATTGGGGTCTACCGGCGTTCCATAGCAGGCGCTTTGGCCGTTGGTCAGGCCCACGCAATTCATGCCTTCGGGGCAATCCTCACTCTCCTCACAATAGGCCGTGCAGATACCTTCCGTCTCGGAAGACAAGAGGCAGAGAAGATCCTGCCCGCAGTCCGGCGCTTCCTGGGAACAGGGATCACCGATCGCAATGGTTTCCGTGGTCGGCAGGCAGTAACCGTCTTGACAATCCAACCCCAAGGCGCAGGAAGGATAGCAGTCGCATTCCTTGGAGCAGATGCTGTCATGGCTCAGATCGTGTTCCACACAGACACCGGAATCACAATCGGAGTCATCTTCACAAGAAGACATCGGCGCACCGGCAATGGGATAGATGGAGCAGATCCCCTGAATGTCATCCGGGCTCAAGGTACGCTTGGTCAGATCCGATTCCGTCACGGCGTAATACATGGTCGCATCGGCGTACTGGCTGTGATCCAACCCGACGAAGTGCCCCATTTCATGCTGGGCCACGCTCCAGATGTCCATCTTACCGCTTTCGCCCTCTTCTTCGGCGGTCCAGTTTTCCCAGTCACCATTGAAGATGATGTCTGCATCAACCATCAGTCCGGCCTGGGCCCCTTCGCTATAGAAGAAAGGCAGGCACACGGCCAGGGCTTCAGGCATTCCATCCGGCCAGTTGTCTTCTTTCCAGATGATGGTGTTCTGACCGTCGTTGGCTCCGGTTTCCAGTTCAGGAGCATCCAACTGGGTGGTGCCCATGTACTCGGCCTCAAAACTGCTACAGGGAATGTCCGTCCACTGCTGGAAGGCGCGTTTCACTTCCCGTTCGACCTTGCTGAATTCAACATCTTCGCTGCCGTCTTCATCCAGATACCATTGCTGGTGCGGATTTTCCCAATACACGGGTTGGCCGCCCTGGGTTTTGATCACCGTATAACCCAAGGCCACAGAAGACAAACCAAGCAGGGAAGCAACCAGGACCAGAGAACTCAAGATTGTATGCTGTTTCATGATGTGCGTCCTCCTACTTGCCTTGGTTCAACACGGTACGGACCTTCTGAGCCAGGTCGGCGTAGGTCATTTCCACTTTCGTTCCGTGGGTGAAACGAGCCTTGCCTTGGGCCTTGGGGTCAAAAACCGTCGTGCTTTGCATATCACGAACCACACGCTCCACCTTAGCATCGTCGAGGGTCAAAACGTAATGCCCCTGATTCATCCCACGGGGCTGGTAGAACTTCCCGTAACGTTTGAGGAAAAACACTCCTTTTTCCCCCACCTTGGGGTAGTGCATTCCCGGAATACGCAAAGCGATACCGTTGGATTCCCCACCGAGAAGCCGAATGGAAATCTCCTTCATTTCACCCTTCAGGCGCTCATCCACACGCAGTTTGTAGATGGTATAGATTTTCTTGGACCGTGGGTCTTCCTTGGTAGTCTGGGAGACGATTTCGGCCTTGACGATCTGGTCGGAGGTCAAGGTCAGGGCATTGAAGTCCAACTTCTTCACGGTGGTTGCAGAAGCAAACAGCGGGATCGTCAGCAGCAACGCCGCCACGACCAGGGAGACGAATCTTTTCATGGATGAAAACTCCTTTGAGAAACAAGATTCCTACGAAATCTCAAGCCGCCCTTGCGGCTAATACATGGTGTCAAGCTTACCATTGGCCTCTTTGGGAAGTCAATCACTGAGTTACCGTCCACAAGAGAAGGGACCAAGCACGCGCCAACCTTCGGCAGTTTTACGCAGTGCGACAATAAAAATGGGACGCGGTGGCGGGTTGTCCTCATCAGCACGCTGTTCGGCACTCAACGGGAGCCGATAATAGGCGCTGGCAAACAAGCCATTGACCAGCATGTGACTGAACACGGCTTTGGGTGGAACCGGGCGCAGGGCGGTATTCATCTCGTGAGGACCAACCACCGTTCCCTTGGGAAGAAAGGCGGCACCGGTTGAAAGACATGGACCAAGGTCCGAGCGCGTCTGCGGATCGACCAGATATTGAGCCTCGGTCCAATTGCGCGTAGCCAGGGCTTCACGAAACTGCTCCAGCAGGCTTTTGATCTGCTTCTCGTCGTCCGGCGAGGATTCGACCGAGGGCACTCGGCCCGCACAGCCTCCAAGGCAACCGAAGCAGGCCAGCCCAAGGCAAAACGAAACCCAAGCAAGCCACGGTAGGTGCTTGCCTGGGGATAAGGACATCATGGTATCTTGGGATCTCGACATCAATTACAGCGGTTGGAAGGCACCGTCAACGCGGTTCAGACCGATCTGATAATTCCCGCCTTCGTAACCGATAGTCACCTCATTCCCGCTGAGGGTGTAGGTCGGATAGCTGGAGCCGTTGACATACACACGCCAGACCAGCGGAGCCGGGGTGTCATTGCACTGCCAGACCGGCGTACAGGTTTCGCAATCGTCACAGCAGATATCGAGGATGTAGCAGAAGGGCGGGCACGAGCAGCCGCAATTGTAACAATCATCGTGCCAATCCAGACACTCATCCACGTTGCCGCAGGTTTCTCCGGCTTGGGTGTAAACGGCCACCGCTTTGTAAAGCCCATCGCCGGGGTTGTCATGGGTGATGGATTCCGGCGTGGCTCCATCCGAACTGGCTCCGCCGAACACCGGGGTTCCATGCCCCTCTTCCGTCCAGTCCGGCGTGGGGTTCTCGACGTTGCAGTCTCCCGGCCCGCCGAGCCCACCGCCGGGTTGCAACCAGTGCAGGTCTACGTTGCCGCCCCCGGACCAGGTCAGCTCGATGCGTATGCTTTCGTTGGCTTCCACGTTGGAGGTTAGGATCATTTCGTTTTCACTCTGACGGTTTTCATCGTCAATGACCACCAACTTCACGTAATAGGTGTCGGCTTCAAAGAAACGCAAACTGGGTTGGGCTCCTGTGGCCACTAGCCCCCAGGCATCTCCGTCCCCCAACCTCTGTTGATACCACCGGTAGGCAACCAGGCTGCCGTCCGGGTCGTAGCTCTGGGAACCATCCAGGTGGACATCGGTATTCAGCGGCACGGTAAAGGTGGTATCTTCGCTCCCCATCAGCGTGGCCACGGCGATGGGATCGCTCTTCACGCGGATACGGATCTGGCTGTCCTGGGTGACGGAACTGGCAACGCCATGACCATCGGTTACGGCGAGATCCATCAGGTAGTTTCCGCCTCGTGTGAACTCCACCATAGCCAAGGATGAGGTCTGCGAGCCGATGAAGCGTCCTCCGTTCGAGGGGGTACCCTCCACGCCGGTGAGAATCCAACTGTAGCTACTCAGCGCGTCCCCGCTGGTGTCTTCATCCGGGTCATAACTGCTGGCAGCAGTAAACGTAACATGGTAGGGCTCGCAGGAGCCTTCTTGCGGGCAGGCTTCCACGGTAATGGACCGCGTACCCACCTCCCCTTCCGGGCTCTGGTTGTCCGGACTTTTGGCAATCGCCACGGGAGCGCGATTCGTTCCGCTGGAGCCGGAAAGCAAGACATCAAAGTTGGGGTAATCACTTCCCCAGGGCGCGTCTTGCCGATGAGCGTCTTTGTCATCATGAACGGCCCGCAACGCGCCAGTGGCGATTTCCGTGCTGCCATCCGGGAAATACATGATGTCCGCCTGAAGGTAGTTTTCGCTGTCATTGGTCAAGAGGAAAGGCGGCTCGGTCTGACCGGATGGATGCAGTTCCAAGTTGAGCAAGGTAAAATCTTCACTGGTTTCCGGGGTGAAACCAAGGTCTTCAACCGTCACCACGGCGGCGGTTGTGGTCCAGTTCTTCAGCACCACGCTTTCCACCACCCGGCATGTCTTCGGCCCTTCGCCAATCTGCACACATTTCAGCCCACCCAGGCAATCGCTGTCCAGGTTACATACCGTGGGGCTTGCCACCGGGGCCACAAAACCGAAATCAATGCGGCCCGATGAAGGCTGTACGCGAAGATCCGGGTCTACCACATTGCCAACCAGGCGCAGGTCCGAGGAAGCTTGTTCGCTGTCGGGGCAGATGAAGGTGGCGGTTCCACTACCAAAGGCATCGGAGCAGATACGCACGGTCAAGCTCAAGGAGGTACTCGCATAGGGTGTATATTGAATCGGTACGCTGATCGCCCCTTGAGGCGGCACGATGAAAGGCGTTTCCACCACGAGGGTAACATCAGAGTCCGGTAGCGGCATATCCATCGAATAAACGGTCAAAGGGGCCGTGCCGGGGTTCTGCACCTCGACGATCTGTTGGTTGAGCCACAAGTCCTGCTGGGCCGGAGTGAGTGTCGCATAGGCGGCAGGCAACTTCTGGGCGTTTTCAAAGGTCACGGTCGAGGGGCTTACGGCAATGCGTGGCGTCTTCGCTTCACCGTGAAGGTGGATCGGCTCCAAGGAACCGCTGGACAGGTCATCCTGCCAATGCAAGGTCAACCAGGTATCGTCTTCTCCATCATCCAAGGGCGTATAAGACAAGCTGATTTCCCGCGTCTGGCCCGGCTGCACGACAGGGGTATTCACCGAGGTTCCAAAGGCGATGCTGGCGGAGGTATCAAACGCAAACTCGGTGATCGTCACGGGGTTTCCACAATCATTTTGCAGAAGAATGCTCGCCATGGTTTCTTCCAGAATACGGGTTTCCCCGAAATCCAGTTCGGCGGGAAAGGCCTGAATGATGCAGCCGACACCGGAACCGGTGAGATCAACTTCCTCCGTTGCGGTTTCGCTGTTGTTGGGCAACTTCAACGTCGTGGCATAGGATTCAATGCTGCGCGGATGAAACACCACGGCCAGCATCACCGATTCCCCCGGTCCCAGGGTCGCCGGAAGGTTGTCCGTCCCGTCTTCATCGGGGTCCAACTCCAGATTCCAGACGCCGTTTTGCGTATCGCTCAGGTCGGGCGCGCCCAGTTCAAGGTTGATACCACCCGTACTTTTCACCGTAAAATAGAGGGTTCGACGTTCTCCGGCAGGAATACCGCCAATGTCCAGACCCTGGGGATCTACCACCATTTCCACCACTTCCCCGATACCGTGCATAGGAATAACGTGGGGCCAGTTCACACCGACATCGTTGCAGAAGACCTGCAATTCAGCGTTGTCTTGGGTGCGGTCATGGGGTTCATAGATAACATCGAATTGGATGCTTTCTCCGCTGTTGATGTAGGCGGGAAAGCTTACACTTTCCGGGATATCCAGGCTGAATTTCTGCGCCTGGGCACCGCCCAGTTCCACACGCTCCACCACCAGGATACCCGTGGCGTTGGCCACCGGCGGATCGTTGGAGATGGTCACCGTTTGCCGATGCTGCTGTTCCAAGGTGGCAAAACCGAACTCCACCACATCTGAAGGCTCCACCAGCATGGTGAAATCCCCCTGCTCCTGCACATCAAGACGGATATCCCGCTGTATGCGGATGGGGTCGTTGGAAAGAATGGTGATGGTCGGTTCTTCGTTGGTTCCCTGCAAGGGCGCATAGGTGATGGTAAACACCTCTTCGTCATCCGCTTCCAGCCGGAGGGGCTGTGCCACGGTGGGGAATTCCTTATCAACCGTGAAAGTCACCGGTTCACTGTCCCAGGTCATGCTGCGCACGCTCAGGGTTCCGCCTCCAGCATTACGGATGGTCAAGCTGCGCTGGGTACTGCGACCGGGAGGAAGGAAAGGAAAGGTAATCGGGTCCGGTCCGGCTTCGATGGCCGGCATGTCCGGGATCGCGTCGGCTTCCTCCTCTTCGGCATCTCCATCTTCGCGGGTACCGGTAATGCAATAGGTACCCTCGCAGATCATTCCTGCGGGGCATTGGTCATCGGTATTGCATCGCTCTTCCTGCTCGAGTTCATCCCCATCGACCACCACAACCTGCTTGGTACAAAGGTCGTTCTCACAGACCAACAAACCGAGGCAGGTTCCGTCTTCGTAACAGGGGTTTCCCTCCGTACCGACCAACGCATCGTCATCATCGTCCGTGCCGGGGTTATCCGCGCTGCATCCGACACAGAGAATCAAGATCAGAGCAAGCAGGGCCATGCCATGCCAAGCCATTGTTTTCATGCCTTCGTCTCCCAGGAGATAAAAGTCCTTGTCGCATTTCAAGACGACTTACTATACCACAGCCCGGAAAAAAGCGACAAGCAAGGATTGCGTGAAAGTCGAATCCTTCCTGCAATCCAGACAAGGCATCCTTCTGAGTACCCCTATCTTCAACCGGCGTATCGCTGTCACCACCGACAAAGAAGGGTTCATCCTCCTCACCAGTGCAGGCGGTGAAGAACAGAAAGCAAGCTACGCTCCGAAATACAAGCGGCTTACTGACAACGTTTTCGGCCCTCACGGGGATGCTGGGATACCTTTCGGCATCCTCAGCTTGCTGACAAAGTCCTCCCAGATTCGCGAGGACTTTGTCAGCGGTCTGGAGGTTACTCAATGGCTTCGTCTTCGGTTTCACTGTTCCCAGCAAAACGGTTCCGTGGGGCAATCTCTCGTTTCGCAGATGTCTTCATTCTCCGTCATATTTACCCAACCCTCCGGAATGCAATAGCTCGAGAAAAACCAGAATTCGTTGTTCGGGGAAAGGACGTCAATCTCAATATCTTCACACCCTGGGGGAATGGCTCCGCAAGAGGCAAACTCTTGTGCGGAGGACCTGTTTACATAGTAAAGACACCCATCTTCTTTTAGACTATAACGAATAGCCAAATAGGTCCGGCATTCCTCCGCATGGGCCGCGCATTGTTCTTCGGTCAAACTGAGACAATCAATACTTTCTTCGTCCCCGTCTTCATCCCCATCCGTGGTTTCTCCATCGTCGGAATCTTCCTCGCAAGCGACAACAAGCAAGGAAGAAAGCAGAACAAACATAGCCATAAGCAAACGCAGGTACGTCGTTTTCATTGGTTTCTCCTAATGGTTAAATGTCTTCCGGAGCATAATGTTCCAGTTGTCCGATATGCAAGTCATCACGGCTCGTCGCTTCGCTCCGTTCCCCATTCTAACTATTATCTACAAACTGGTAAATCTGATGGACCTCAACAACTTCGCCTCCGCGCACATCCTCATCGTAAATGGGCACATCCAAATCCATCCTCGTCACGCTGCCGCGTTGGGACAGGCAGTTACGTCCGTGGGGCGCAGGCGGGCGTTCAGGAAATACATCTTAGTGCTAAGACACTCCACTTCATTTGCATCATCATTACCTCCTGGTTAAAACCGATCCTGAAAAAAACCATCTGAGAAAAGTTTTCCCGGTTTTCAAGAGTTTGTCAAGGAGAGTTTTCTTTTCAGGCAAACTTACTGAAATCCACACAAGGCATCCTTCTCAAGGAACAACCCGATCCAGCCTGCCCCACGGATTTTACGGATTCTATCGTTCAACTCCCCAAAGCAGGGAACCCAAGGCCCAGCATCAAGAAAGGGAACACGAAGCGCCGCCGGTTTTGACAAACCGGGCTCATCCCGGAGCTTGAATCCGAGCCGATCACTTTCACTTTTTTCCGAAATCCCTTCACACGATCTTTACAGTCCCTAGGGATTCTGCTACAAGGAAAGACAGTCTTTCACTCATCTTTTAGCCGGTTTCTTCACAGAAAGGCACGGGCCTTCTTGCGACCAAGATCCAGAACTGCCCAAAGACTTTTCGGGGGAAACCGGGAAGAATGAAAGGAAACTCAACCCGGAATTGGACAGCAGGCAGCTTCATTGAGAGGCACCTGCGAAATCATCAATGTGCATAACATGGCGAAACAGAACATACGCCATGCCCCATCGTGAGACACGAGACGCCTCAAGCCCGAACGATCCCATTGGAGCAACACGGTATCCTTGGGTTTTGAGGTCGGAAGATTCACACCCTTGAAAGGAGAAACGGATGAGGTTCAGACACTGGCTTCTTGTTGGACTGGTTCTGGTCATGCTGCTTGCCATCGGCTGCGAGGAAGGGGACGAAAGCCCCCAGGCCGCAGATGATGACGACGATGACAACATCGCCGATGATGACGACGATGACAACGTCGCCGATGATGACGACGATGATGACGACGATGACGACGATGACGACGACGATGATGATGATGATGATGATGACACTACCCAAGAGATGCCACCATACTGCGAAGGGATGATGGAAGGTCTGAACAGTGATTTTATGGTGGATGGACAGGCACGGCAATTCAGGCTGAAACTTCCTGCGGATATTGACACGCGGGACGATTGGCCGGTGGTCTTCAACTGGCACGGCTACGGAGACACGGCCTCCAACATGGAAGGATTACTGGTCGGACAGGTGGACAACGAGATCATGCCCTTCATCCTGGTCACCCCGGAAGACATGAACCTGCAACCGATGGGCGGGCTGGACTGGGCGATCCTGAATGTTGATGAGAACAATATGGAAGCCATCTTGTTTGATACGGTTCTGGTCTGCCTGGATGCTCATTTCGGCGTGGATCACGATCACATTCACAGCGTGGGCTTCTCTGCCGGAGCCATCGTCACGGATCTTCTCGGCGTCACCAGGGGCGATCAACTGGCCAGTGTCGTCAGTTTCAGCGGCGTCTATTTCTCCAACCCGGAGAACTCGATCATCATGGTCAGTTGGGCGGATCTGACGACCCAGAACCCCTATGCCCAGATGCTGATTCATGGCAGCGAACAGGATAGCTGGACGGCGGCGGTCATTACCGTGAATTTCCATGATATGGGCCAACGGGATGTGGGGTATCTGAACGGCAACGGGCACGACGTGATTCATTGCAACCACGGTATGGATCATACCATTCCGATGGACTTCCCCAGAGACAGTGTCGTTCAGTTTTTCAACGATCATCCACGCGGCGTTGGGGGAAGCCCCTATGCCCAAAGCGGTCTTCCCACAGGCTTTGCCGACTATTGCAGCGTCAACCCCGCCCAGTAGAAACAGGGGCTTCAACCATCACCCAAGGGGGCCATCGGGCCTCCTTGTTTCTTTTGCGGCTCTTCTCCCCTTCCTTCCCTTCACTCCCCGAAGGTCACTTTGGAAAAGCCGGGGGAATAATACCCGACGTGGCCTGTCACAAAAAGTTGGGTCGGACGAATGGGGGTAGGCTTGAGCCAACAAATATCACTTGTCTTCACCGAACGTACCCACATCGCCTGATAATTGAGACGGCCTAGGTCTTCAAGTTGATTGGATTGCCCCACAGAATGTGGCCATGCTGTCAGGGTATGATCGAATCGACCAAGTTCCCAATACAAGCCGGTATGGCATTGTGTATCATCAAACCCGTACTCATAGGAACCATAGATCCAACGATCCGCCAAGCCAAACCCGGTAAGCCCCTTAGACCATGTGTAGTCGGACTGCGGCAGAAGGCTCTCTCCTTCCAGGTAGCGCAGAGATCCATTCCATGAACAAATTTGCAGATCCGAGACGAGAAACAGATCGTGAATCCAATACAGGCTGCCCAAGCTTCGCTTCAGGCGGGTGACCCACAAGCCGCAACTGGCCTTACCTTGGACAGCAAAACGAACCTCATCCTCTTCATTGTCCTCAATGGACGTGTCCATGCACAGGGCTTTGCAGGTGTGAGCTTCCGGGTCGATCTCCACCAGCGTTCCCGTAGCCCCTACGTAGAGTTTGCCATCCTGCCACAACAACCCCGTGGCGGCAGCTTGGTGCTGTTCCACCGCCACGCCTTCCGGGAAGGCAATACCGAAGACCTCACATCCGGTTACGGCTTCCCAGCCTTCGTCTTGACGAATCGCTACGCCCTCCAGGGTTTGCGCGGCAAGGTGGCCTGATTCATCCAAAGCAATCGCCAGCACCGGCCCGGTCAAAGGAGAAGGTAGCGTTTCCACCGTCCACTCACTATTTTCCAGTCGTGCTACTTGACCGGTCAACCCAGCCCAAATGATAGCATCCTCTCCGGTGCCTGTTCCTTGTAGCGTGTAGATGGTCCCCGGCGTCGTCGGATCGCAACGCAGGGTCGGCGTGGGGCTTTCCTCATAACGCCATAAGCCTTGTTCGTCCCCAAACAACACGACATCCGCGCCGTCCGACCAGGCCGCTAAAGCCCAGCCTTCGTTGGAACCGATGGTGTTGATAGGTTGCTCTACATCTCCATCTACATCAACACAGGGTACAATCTCCGACTCTCGCCAGAGGGAAGTTAAATGCCATTGTGGGGCTTCCTCGTCCTCACCCAACTCTGGTGTTTCCCAATCCTCGCAGCCTTCACCGAGTTCCACGTCACCATCTACCGGGTCGGATTCAACAACATGGTACAAGCCTTCCTCTTCCGGCTCGGATTCCTCCAGGTCGCCGTCGGAACCGGAGTTGGTGTCACGGACACAAAGAAGATTGAACGACCACGCATCAGAAGACCAGTGGTAAATCTTCCCATCTTCGAAGCATACAACCAAGCCATCTGCATAGTCCGGCAATTCCGGAACGATCCCCCAAACAAAGGTTGTCCAGTAACAGGAACATGGGCCTTCCATTTCGTTTCGCCAGTAGCAACCATCATTGGGGCCTTGTCCACCAACACACCCATCACAGCTTTGGTCAAGGCAATCCGGATAATCCCCGTTCGGGCAACACGCCCCTCCCGACTCGGTAACCGGACAGCCGCGAATCAAGGAACGAAGTTCGTCCAAAGTTGGAATTCTCCAATCCTCGTATCCTGCCCAATCAAAGGGGTGGAAATAAAGCGGCAGATTTTGACGACTGATCGTTTCCGGGTGTGGTTTGCTCATCCACATCAATCCTGTGTCGGGGTCGGTCCAGACCAGAGGGGTATCACAGTCCGGATAGTCCCCAAAGCCTTCCAGGTCGTCCAGGCAGGCCGAGCAATCCTCGGTCATGTTCTCCGAATCGCAGATGCAACTTCCGTCTTGCGGGTCGATGTTTCCGTGGCTATGGCAAGGGTCGGGTTCGTCGCCGTCGCCGTCCTCTTCCACCTGCTCCACATCATCTTCCGTATCTACGGAATCTCCATCTTCATCCCCGTCTTCCAGGGTGTCCCCATCTTCGTCCGCATCTTCGTCCCCATCAGGTTCATCTCCATCAGGAGCTACATCATCATCCCCATCCTCCAATGTATCCCCGTCGGGAAGGGGTTCTTCATCCCCATCTTCAAACGGCGTATCGCAGTCACCATTTTCAAACGGCGTATCGCAGTCACCGCCAACAAAGAAGAAGTCCTCCTCCTCGCCACCGCAGGCGGTAAAGAGAAGAAAGCAAGCGATCATCCAAACGAAGTTACGGGTCATCCTATCCTCCTGGCTCTGAGGTTCGGTCGGATTCTACCGCAATTCCAAGTAGAAAGTCAAAAACGGCCCGCCGAAGCGAGCCGCATGGAATCATTCAAAACCGAAAAGGAATCAAAAAGCCTACTTTTTGTGGATGCGTTTATACTGCGTCCAAAGGCGGGAAAAGGCGTCGTTCAGGTTGCGGCGCAAGGGTTCAATATCCTTTTCCGTCCAGCTTTTCGGATCATCACGCAGGAAGGTGGTGTAATCTTCCCGGTTATCAAAACGCCCGACCGGCACATAGAACGACTTGCCCCGCGTCTCCACGTTCACCGTATCCGGGCGATCGGAAAGGCTCATCATGTATTCCAGATCATCGGTGCCGTAATCGTTCATCATCACATATTCGGGCACACCATGATTGAGAATGGAGCCTTGGGCGTCCGGCTTGGCGCGGGCGATATTCTTGGCCCGGCTCTGCTCCGGCGTGACCCAGATATAAAGCATCGCCGCATCATCCAGAATGGCATCGGACAACCAGGGAAGGCTGTAGCCATACCCATAGCCGAAGGGCAGCGGATAGGCGCTGTCATGTGGGCCGCCACGAGCAAATTCGATGACGACGGTTTTGTCTTCCAGGGTGGCGGGGATATTCTCGTTCTTCTCGGCGATCAGTTTGGCAATCTCATCATGAAGCACACCGGAAAGTTTCTCGATCGTTGCATCGTCCCAGCCTCCGGTAATGGCGTCACCGCCAACTTCCTTGCGGGCACGGTCATAACGGGCCAGAAGCCACAGCGTGGGATTGTCGGTATGTACTTCGCGTTTCTGCACCAAGTCATCATAGTCTTCGTTGATCAGCACCAGCAGCGTGCCCCAATCGCGGGTATCACGAAATCCCTTGTCGGCACTGGCGAAGAAGGGACGCTCTTTTCCCATACCTTCCAGTTCGTCATCAATACAGCGCATCAGATGCACGTAGGGATAGTCATCCAACTGCACGGTTTCCCCCATATGAAAATGGGTCCGGCATTCCTCAGCGCTAAGGCTGTCCAGGTAGGTGCGGGCTTCGCTCTTGCCACTGGCGGGAAGCGCCGTCAACAGCACGGTTTTAATGATCTCGCTCATGATTGGGTTCCTTTCTTTCCTACAAGAAGTCCCGGTTTGGCGACCAGGACGGTTTTGTCAAACACTAACGAACAATCGGGTTTCGGCCCTAATGTCCCGACGATTTACCCGGCTTGGCATTCCAGATGCGGGTCAATAGAACCAGACCGATCACGCTAAAGGGCAGCAAGAACCAGGGCCAATAGCTCCAGCTTTTTTCCGTCAAATAACCCAAAGAAATCGACTGCACCGCCGAGCCGAGGTAGACAAAGCCATCAATCACCCCCACCGTGGTCGCCGCACCTTTGCGCCCCCCGAAATCCATCGTCGCGGTCCCGCTGAGCAGGCCGTGAGTACCAATCACTCCGACGGAGATGAAGAAGACGATCGCTCCCAATCCCCAACCGGATTTCAGCATAACCGTCATACCCAGTATAGATACCAGCATCAATCCGTAGAGAATTCCGGCCACAGGGGCACGACGCGACTGGAAGAGTTTGTCACTGACAAAACCGGCAAACAACCCGCCGGTGATTCCAGCGACCATCAACATAAATCCCCAGTGGTCATGCATAAACTGCCAGCCGGAGAGATCCCCGATACCGGCGCGGATCTGTTCGTTGGCATAGATGGAAAACCAGTGCATTACACCGTTACGGATCACACCGGTACAGAATTCAATAAAGATCAGGGTCAAGATGACCGGATGGGTAAGGATACGCTTGTACAATTCGAGAGGGGGAATCCGTTCTTCCAGATCCTCTCCGCTCGAAGCATCCTGGGTATCAAAATCTTCCAACCCCGCCTGACTCGGACGATCTTTGAGCAGGAAGCTTTCAAGGGCAAAAAAGCCAAGCAGAAACATGGCTGGAGCATAGAATACCCACCACGTCGCATCCCCGCCATTGACTCCCTGTCCAACCACCAGTGAGGTCCTCAGGATTGCCTCATTACCATCAAAGGCGAAATAAATTCCGGAAGCAATCATCGCTCCGAAAATACCGGAAAAACTTCCGCGTTCCCGAACATGGAACCAACTGGCATTCACTTTGACAATGCTCACGGCGCCATAGCTCTGGAAATACATGTTCACACCATAGAGGATGGAAAACACAAGACCCAGAGGGGCTTCCTTGGGGTTTTCCAGCCCCAATAGGTAGTGCAGGTAAACCCCCATGCCCAGGTTGGCCAGAGCCGAACCCAAGACACCGATAAGGATCCCTTTCTTGCCGCCAATACGGTCAACCAAGGGGCCGTTGATCAAAAAGGAAAAGGCATAAACGGCAGAGCCAACGGCGAAGATCAGACCGAAGTCAGACTTGGTCATCAAATCGCCCAAAGCATTCTTGCTTACCGTAAGGTTGTAACGCCCCATGTAAAGCATCGCGTAGGTCAAGCCCAGGGGAAACCAGTTCAAAAAGCGACGGCGCCGAAATGCGCTGGAATGTCCGAGGAATTCTTCTGTCATGATACATCCTTTCGTAAAAGACGATCCGCTCACAACCAACGCAACAGCATACACATCCACGGGAAAAGGGCAACTGCCTGCCCACGAAAAACCACCCAGGAGCGCTCTTTTTCAGCCTGAAGCGTTTAGGAATTTTGACATTGCCCGAAGGGTATGAGATGGGCGTTAGATTCAGATAAATGATCCATTGAAGTTCATCGTGGAAAACCAAACATCCGGGATCGAAAAACCAGGGTGAAGGAGGGAAGATGCAGAGTTTGAAACGATCGTTGGCCAACCCGTCGGCCCTTGTCTGCTATCGATGGGCTATCCTTGTTCTTCTCCTCATCCCGGCCATTTCCCAGGCCGACGAACCCCCGACAGCCACTCCCCAGGAAGCCGCCCCGCAGCCCTCCTCCCCGGCTGACCCCCATACGGAGGAAGCTACACCACCGGAAACCGGCAAGACCCCGTGGCCGGATGCCATCCCTCCTTTGCAGATACAAAGCGAGGACGGACAACACACCCTGTGTTTCGGCATGGTGTTACAACTGCTGTTGCTGCATCAACGAAACGATCTCTCAAGCAACGAGCGCCATTCGGAGTTGAAAATCCGTAGGCTGCGCTTCAACCTTCGAGGCAATCTCTTCGGCAAGGATCTCAGCTACCGCGTGCAACTAAGCGCCGCTCCGGATCAACTCGAAATCATCGACTACTACCTTAGCTATCGCGTCGACACGCAGGCCATCCTCCAAGCGGGTAATTTCAAACTTCCTTTCAACCGTTTTCGACTCTTCAGCGCCACCAACCTACAAAGTGTAGACTGGCCGATTTTAACCAAGATTTTCGGTTCCGAGCGCCAAATAGGGTTCATGGTTCATAACGATCTGGGAAAACCCAAGCCTTTTGAATATGCGATAGGTCTCTTTGATGGCATGAACAGCCGGAAAAGCAACGCCCTGGGCATGAGCCGCCTGATGGGTGAACCCGTTGGAAATCCCAGCAGTTTAACCGACCCGGCTCCCCTGGATGACCTCCACCCCAACCTCGTGGCTCGCTTTGCCTGGAACGTCAACGACCCCAATGGGAAAATGGCAACGGACTGGTCACGCGGAGGTTTTCGCAGTTCCCTCGGTCTGGGCCTGACCCTAGACCCCTTTGCCGACCGGCGGGAAGACTTCGCGCTGCGGCTGGCTCCGGAATGGCTGGTTCAAGTGCAGGGCTTCGGTATGATCGTCGGCTACTACCTCGGTTTCTACCGTTCAGACAACAAACTGGACCAAACCTCCCTCGCCTGGCATGGTGCCGTGGCTCAAGCCAGCTATTTATTCAACCGCTGGGTGGAACTGGCCGCAAGCTACGCGGTGGTCGCCAGCACGGAAAAAGCACGGGATGAAGCCCGGCTTCGCGCCGATGAACGTATCGCCAAAGCGGCAGACGAGGATGCCCAATCCCTGAGCGACCAATACAAGAAGGTTGGGCAAAGCCTCGCCGACCATGAAGCCGCCCTGGGGTTGAACATCTACCTCATTGGCCGCAGTTTGAAAATTCAGACCGATGCCGGGATGGCCTTTCACCAACAGCGACAAGGAGAGATGGTCAAAGACCTGCTGCTTCGTTGTCAATTCACCCTGGTACTCTGAACCGGAAAGGCACGAAGGTCAGTTTGTTGCCATCCAGGATGGTGAAGCATGGGATTTCCTGAAATGAACGTTGGCCCAATTTTCTGATGATTCAGGAATGGCCCGGTTTTTCATTGCCTTCTCTAGCTGAATGAGTTAGCATCTCAGATAGAAATTCTGCGAATCCGGTGATGGGATACAAACGAAGTCCCGTGGTTTTCCACTTGCGAAAAGGATGTCGTTCTGATGATGGTCTGGTCATTCACCCTTCGTTCTATCGTGATTCTTCTGTTATTGGGTCTGCCCTCCAGCCTGTTGGCGGATGACTCCGCCGGGAACTCGGAACCCCCGAAAGCCTCCTCCGCGTTGCAGGAACCTACGGAACAGGAAACGCAGCCTGACAGTGTGGCACCTCCAAGCCCTCCGGCAAAAGAGACGTACACCACCGCTGAGGAACCCACCCCGCCTGCCACTCCAGCCGAGCCACGCCTCAACGATGTCCCAACGGACTATACCGAGCCCGATGACGGCTTTCTGGTGGAATGGTTCGGTCTGATGATCGGGGGTGGTCATCCTTACGTGATGATTCGTCTGGCTTTCTTCAAGCTGGTCTCGGAACACGTTTACTGGACCATCCTGGACACGGCCCTTGCCTATGATGTAGGAGATTTCGGGGCCGGCATGGCCTGGGGCTGGCGGAAAAAACTCCCGGATAAACATGAAATCCGTGTGGGGCTGGGTCTTCGCTACGGCTATTGGTATATCCACAGCACTCCGTGGAGCGAATCTGCCAATAAAACGTATCCCTGCATTCCCAAAAACAGCATTGACACAATCAGGGGAATTGTCCTTGAACCACAGTTTGTGTTTTTGAAACGCTACAAGCATGTTCTTCTTGGGGTTCACCTTGGCCTTCCCATCATGGTGGGTGGAACCATAGATCAAGATCGCCCACATTTCAAAACTGAACAAGACCAATGGTCCCCCGGACTTCAAACCGGGATGTACACGAGTTTCTATTGATGGCACCGTTTCTCAGTATCAAAGAAAACCTCTTGCGTGGCCGCCCCATGTGGAACCTGATGCTTGCCTCCTTTGCCATCGGCTTTGCCACAATGGGCTTTGAAATGTCTCTGGCGAGGCAAGCCGCTCCTTACGTGGGAAACTCCATGCCCGTCTGGGCCTGCCTGATCTCTACCATTTTGGCAGCCAGTTTCATCGGCTACCTTCTCGGCGCAGTAATCGGAAAACAGTCTGCGGCGGCACGATGGGTCCGTCTGGCCCTGGCTCTCGCCGGAGGGATGATTCTTCTTATCGGCCTCATCGCTCCCTGGTTTTTACGGGCGATCCAATTCCCTCATCAACCGGAAAACCTCTGGGCCGTGCTGTCCTTCATGTTGCTGCTTCTGGTATCCACGGTGCCGGTGGCCCTGCTCTGTTCGGTATCCCCCATTCTCGTTCGCTTGGGCAGTGACAAGCAGGAAGATACCTCAATGGCCGCCGGATGGCTCTACGCCTCCTCCACCGTGGGTGGGCTGATCGGCTCCCTGCTTCCACCTTTTCTGCTTTTCCCTCTTCTGGGCTTACGGCTGAGCTTCGCCGTTGTTTCACTTCCTTGCCTGCTTGCCGCCATGATCCAAAGCAGGAACAACCTGAAGACGCGCATCCTTCCACGGATCAGCCTGATTCTCCTGCTTGGCCTGGTATCCTTCGCCAGCCCCCAAGCCACTCCCGGCGTTCTTGTGACCCAAGAATCCTCCCAGAACCATCTGGAGGTCCAGCAGAACGACCAAGGAGTCACCCGTCTGATTGTCGGGCCATCCTGGTCCGTGCAATCCATTTATGATCCGACAGGACCATCATACGGCGGTTCCTGGCCCATGTTCCTCGCAGCCCATAGCCTGCGCGGGGATTGCCAGACGGCACCCCAACGGGTGTTGATTGTCGGACTTGGCGGAGGAACCCTCGCTCGTGATCTACGCTTCGCTTTTCCCCAGGTTGTCATTGACGGCATCGAACCGGACAGAGAAATCCTGACTCTGGCAAAGCACTATTTCCATCTGCCCGACGATGTGCAGATCATCACCCAGCCCGTGCGCAGCTACCTGGATACGGTTCAGGCGGACTATGATCTGATACTGATTGACGCCTTCGCCGGAATCTATGTCCCTTTTCCCCTGGTGACTGAGGAGTTTTTCGCCATTATCCGCAAAGCGCTCCGTCCCCAAGGCGTTCTGGCGATCAACACCCTTGCCTTGGCTCATGAACAAGGTCTGAAGGATTCCATCTGCCAGACCTTGCGGGTTCACTTTGATCAGGTGGCCAGCCTGGGTACACGCCGTTCAATGAACACCTTGCTGTATGCCTGGAACGGCAAGGCTGACCAACGCGATGCACCCCATCATGACACCTGCTTGCCTCCCCAGCATCCCAGACAACAAGCCTACCTTCAATATTGGCATGATCGTCTGGCAGAAGTCCTTCCTGCGGAGGACGCACCGATTTTAACCGACAATCACGCTCCGGTGGAATGGCTGACCCATCGCCTGGTGTTGTCCTCCCTGGGTTTGGGGGTTGAGTGATGACGCAGGCTCAGGAACATCAGGAAAGCTGGAAGCTTCTTCCGGGCAGTGAAATGGTCGGCTGGTTACCGCTAGGCGGTTTGATGGTCACGGTACTGAACAACCATTGGTGGCAATGGCGCTGGCCCAACCCCTTTACGGGAATCCTGACCGATTTTACCGTCACACTGTTTTTTCCCTTTCTTGTCTCCGCCACCCTTGGTTATGGAGTCCTGATAATCAACAGCCTGACCTGGCCCTTCACGCGCCGTTCCATCTGGCGACATACCACGATGACCCGCGCCCGGATGCTTTTCGGAATGGCACTGACCGCCACGGCGCTGGTCACGTTGAACCTGATTCCCTGGGTACGGGACAGCTACGTACAATTCCTTGAGAACATGGACATCTTCAACTGGTCCCACGGCTTTCTCGTCGTCATGGACCCCTACGATATTCTGGGCTGCCTTTTTCTCTGGCCCACCTATCGTTGGGGGATGCGTCGTCTTGACGAGATAAGCCATTCAACCGAACGCTTCACCAAGGAGGATCAATGATGAAACCCTTGATTGCCATATTGAATTTCTTTCTTCTACTCATCGCCTGGTTTTTCATGATGGCCGATTCGGATATGAATGATGGTGGGATGGTCTTTAAGCTGGTGAACCGAGAGGGAGAGATCAGCGGAAAACTGTACGACGACGACTGCCTGCTGAGCCTTTACACAACCGAGGCGGTTCACGAAATCAGCATCTCCAGAAAGAAAGGCGGCAAGGTCTATGTACATCTGGAATGCCTGAATGAAAACGAGGACTGCTTAAGCGCCTGGGCGGACTCCTGTCTCAATGACGATTGCAAGAATTTTCATGACGATGATACGATTTACGCCGATGAATACGAATATGAAGATGAGGCAACACTAAGAGAACTCGGTTACTATTACAGCGCCTTGAATCTGATGGGTGGCACGGTCTGTGAAGACATCGAAAATACCAACTGTCTGGCCTTGTGTGACAAGTATGGGGAAAGTCAAGGCTCGATTTCCAGACTCTCATCCTATCTGAATGACTATGATCGCTCCGACACCCTCGGCCCCTTCTGCTGGGGAAAAGACTGGGAAACCAATCGACCTGTAGCCTCCATTTCCTATGTAGGTGGAGGTTGCCTCAACCTGGAGCCATGCGATCCCATCTACGTGACCGTGAAGACGGCCTCCGGAACGGTTTCCACCCTGACGTTCAAATACACCTGGGATGACAACAAGTCGTATGATTGAAACCGGCTGGGATCGTGAAGGAAGAAAAGAAAAGCGGACAGAGAGGCACAAGGCACCCAGATCGGGCTGGAACCTTGTCGTTGAGGTTTTGGAACCAAGAGAAAGCTCTGATCCCATCTCCAGGTGGATAACCGTTTGTCAGAACTAAATGTGTCTCGTGTTCCCATCCTTGAGGATGGGCCTTGGGTTCCCAGGTTCGGAGAGTTGAGCCCAAGAGAATGCTTTGGGTATTCAGCCGTTCTGAATGTAAGCGTCCAGGACCATCGTCAGGGCTTCCATTTCCTCACGGATGGTCTTCAACAACTTCGACGCCTGGGCCATATCCCCGTTTCTCAATTGATATTCAATACTTACCGCAAGACTTGTCATCCGTTTCGCTCCGATATTCGACGAACTTCCTTTCAGACTATGGGCAACACGGGCGGCATCGGAAAGCTCTTTGCCTTGGATCGTCCTTTCCAGGTCGGTGACATAGTTGGGACAATATTTCAGGTAGTTACGCAGAATGTCTTTCAACAGATCCTTGTCTTCAGAGACAATATGCATGGCTGCAGGAACATCGAAACGAAGATCCGACTCGTGACGTTCTGTTTGCGACATCTGCGATTCATCTTTACTCATGGTTTTCCATGCCTTGCTGAGTTTCGGACTTCCAATTCATGAAGGTCATCCCATGATACGACTCAATCCACCCCAAGACAACCCCATTACCAGAGCGCCTGACCTCTAAGGTATCGGATGATACCTTGATATCCTTTAGAATATTCCTGTCGATACCCGTTGTCTTCACCCACAGATTCAACGTGAAACAAGAAATGTCCGTTTGCTCAGATAAAAACGAGGGGTTCCGGTTTTGCAACCCAACCCCTCGTTGTATCTCTTGGCTTGTGCGACAGCGCACACGCGGCCTGCCGCGTTAGAGGCTACTGTCCTCTTTGGCCGAGATACGCAAGACCTCGGCGGCATCGGTCATACGCTTGTCAATCAGGAAACGGCAATACTGCGGCATAGTCACCCAGTCGGAATCCTGCAAGGCACGGCGCATTTCGTGTTTCGGCGTGTCAGCCATAATCAAGTCACGAACCTTCCCGGTGATGGGCAGCACTTCATACACACCCATACGCCCCGAATAACCGGTATGACCGCAATGCTCACAGCCACGACCACGGAAGAGCTTGATTTCATCCCCTTCGTTGTACACCCCGGCTTCGATGAGCCGCTCTTCGATCTCATGAGGAAATTCCACGGGAATGGTGCATTCAGGGCAGAGTTTACGCACCAGACGTTGCCCGATGATTACCTGCAAGGTACTGGCCAGCAGGAAGGGCTCCAAGCCCAATTCCCGCAGACGGGTCAAGGCGCTCAGGGTATCTGTAGCGTGTAGACTGGTCAAGACCAGGTGGCCGGTGAGTGCAGCCTGGGCGGAAAGCTTGGCCGTATCGCCATCACGGGTTTCCCCCACCATAATCACGTTGGGATCGTGACGAAGGAAGCTGTGCAGCACATCGGCAAAACCGACTCCGATGGTATGATTGACCTGAACCTGGCTTGCGCCTTTCAGAGTGTATTCGATGGGATCTTCCACCGTCATCACGTTGATCTCGCTGCTGTAACGTACACGCTCCGTGAGGCAGGAATACAGTGTGGTGGTTTTTCCCGTTCCCGTGGGACCGCAGACGAGGATCAAGCCCGAAGGCGCAAAGACCTTCTCTTTCACCAACTCAGCCAGACGAGGCACATAGACAAGCTGGTTCAGAGGAATCAGGTTGGCGGTGGCGTTGAGAATGCGCATCGTCACCCGTTCACCATCGCGGGTAGGGATGGTTGCCACACGGAAATCGAAATCAATGTTTCTGAAACGGATGCTGAACCGACCATCCTGGGGACGCCGATGCTCCGTCAAATCCAAACCGGCCAACACTTTGATTCGTGAAACCAGGGGCTGGGTGTATTCCCGTGGCAATGCCGGGTCACGTTCCCAATCGCGCAGGCGACCATCCACACGCAGGCGCACGGAAAGCTTCTCCGGCGTGGGCTGCATATGAATATCACTGGCTCCAAGATCAATGCTTTCCGCAAGCAGATCATCCAGGATACGCAAGACCTCGTTACCATCCAGTTCCAATTGCAAGCGTTCCGCTTCGCCGGTGCTGGTATAGGTGAGTTTGGGACGCTTCAGCCCCTTTTTCATCATCCGGCTGCCGCTTTTCACATTGCGCGCCACAAACTGGTCATAATCTTTCTGGCTGATCGCCATCACTTCGATACTCACACCGGAGAGAAAGCGGCGGATTTCATCCAGAGCAATCAGGTTTTGCGGGTCCACCATCGCCAGAAGCAGGTGATTCCCTTTCAACGACAAAGGAACCATCTGGCCCTGTTCCAACACCTGACGCGGGAAGGAGTGATAAAGATCCATCGAGGGACGATGTTCGGCAAGGCTGGTGAACTGGATCTTCGCCTGGTGGCGGATCATTTCATTGATCCGTCCCGACAGCGCCGCCAGGAACTGCACGGAGACTTCCGGACTGGCTTGCACCAGGGCCAGGAGTTCTTCACGGTTCAGCACCAGGGTTTCAACCTGAGTTGCTGCACGAACCGTGGCCGAGCGCGTCTCGGCAGTGAACAGACTCATTTCGCCGAAGAAATCATTCGGACCGAGACGGTTCAGTTCGTTCTGCAACCCGACGGCGGTCCCGCCCATGTAAACAACGACTTCTCCCTTGGTAATCAGGAAAAATTCCTTACCACGGTCCCCTTCGCGGATGATGGTTTCGCCGTTCTTGAATTCTTTCTTTTTCAGAAATTTGGAGACTTCTTGCCGGAAGGAAACATCCAGTTCGGCAAACAGAGGAACGTCATCCAACGGGGTCGGCCCCTCCTCCGTGGGTGAAGGCTTGGCAGCCATTTCCTTACTGGTTTCCGCACTTGGTGAGCGGAACGGGTCCGACGAAGCAGGCAAGGTTCCAGGTTCTTCCTCCGTAGGCAAGGCCGGAGGTGCTTCTTCTGCAAATTCCAGGTCATCCATGCTCAGGTCTTGCGGATCTTCCCGGCTTTCGATTTCCTCTGCCAGATCATCGAAAAGTTGGTCGGTACGGGATTTCTTGCTTTGTTCCTCAGTCATCCTCGCCTCGCAAGTATGCGGCCTAACACCGCGTGGCCACACGACGGGTGCAACCGGAGTTGGAATGAAAGCAGAAAACCGTGGCTGCACTCTTTGGCGACCGACACCCGTCCAAGGGGTTTCGGTACCCGCCCGTAAGGGAGAGAGCCTCCATCGTGTCTTTGCGATGATACGGTTTTCAACAAATGCTCCTTAAGTATATCGGAACCCATGAGAAAAGTTAAGCCCTTTGTTGAAGAACACCTTTCAAAATCCATACTTCGCCACTTCGCCAAGTCGGGCGCTTCTTTCGTGGCACTTCCCTTGACAGCCTTTCCGGCTTAGCTACAATGGAAACGCTTTCAAGAACAATGCTTAACCCATCCATGATCCATTGCCAAAGGGAGGAATGAGGATGAATCTGCGCGGCCAACGTTTTCTAACTCTGTTGCTCGGTCTGATTCTGGTGGTGGGACTCGGCGCTTGCTCCAGCAAACCGACCCTGAACGAAGCAGACCAGAAGATTTTTGACAAAGCCTGTGACATGGTTCGCTCTGACGACAAGAACCAGTATCCGGAGGCGGAGAAGCTGTTCAAAGACATCATCACCCGCAACCCGGATTTCAAAGATGCCATTTTCTGGCACGCTCAGATGCTTGTTGCCTGGGGCGATGCCTTGGCCCAGGAAACCAAGGTTTTGAGCGAACAGACCAAAAAACTGAAAGCGATGGTGGATGAAGTCCAGCAGAAATATCGCCAGACCCGCCGGGTCCGTGACAAGAAAAAAGTCAAAGAGAACATGGAAAAGCTGACCGCCGCATTCAAGCAGGTGAACAAGCTTTACAACAAATGGTTGGAAGACACCACGGCAATCAAGGACCGTGCTTTCGAGATGGTCGCGAAGAATGTCGCGGGCGATCCGGCACCGTCCTACATGGCTCACCGCGTGCTGGCCGATTACTACCGCGTGCAGGCGCACAAACCCAAATGCCTGGAGTTCATGGACAACGTGAAGCAAATGAATCCGGACAGTGTCGGCCTGCGTTTCATCCAAGGCGCCCTGACGATGACCTTGGACGAAAAACCCGCCGAAGCCATTCCGCTGTTTGACGAAGCCCTGAAGAAAGACCCCAAATTCACCAAGGCTCTGTATTACAAAGGCTTGGCGCTGGATAAAATGGGCAAAAAGGCGGAAGCCGAAGCCGTGATGAAAGATGTTATCAAGCAAAGCGCCAACCACCTGGGAGCCAAAACCTATCTGGATATGACCACCGTCGTTTTGGAAGCCGGTAAAGCGCTGGAAGGCTTCAACGCCGAACTGCTGCCGCCGGATTCCACCGAAGGCGAGGCGATCAACGAAGACGCGGACAAGAAGAAAAAATAATCCTGTCCACAATCACCACACGAATCATCAAGCCGGGAGCCTTTTCCCGGCTTGATTCGTTTTTAGCGCTCCGCCGACTCCAGATTCTTATAGCACTGCTTATAGAGGCGACGGATTTCCAGAAGGTCTTCGTTGTATTGGCCACTACGGAAATCCGGAAAGCCCCAATGGAATTCGTGAAAGCGTCCCTTTTCGTAATAGAGGGTCGGATCGGCCCAGATCCCCTGAGAATGGTACACTTTGTATCCACCCGGCTTGGCACTGGCCAGGATGAGCTTTTGAAAATCCATGTAGCCGGGGTCCAGGTTTACCGGTCGCTTGCCCTCGGTCAGAAAATGGTCCTCAACCTCGTTGGTGAACAACTTGATCTCAGCAATCTCTCCGGGATCAATGAGGCGCTCGAAGCAGACAAATTGCCTGACCAGGCCCTGCCCCATTTCCTCTTCGTAATACGTCGTTACATCAAAGGAGTAAGCCCGGCTTTCAAAGTCGATGGGACCGAAACGCTCAGTCAGTTCTTTTTTCGCCTGACTCCACAACAAGGAATCATGGTGCAATACACCGCAAAACAGCTTCACAGGATCGGGTTTGCCGGGCTTCATGGGCGGATCTCCGAAAAAGGGTTGAGTTGGCACGGTTGTCCATCAAGAACCTCCTCTTGTCAAGCCTCCGTGCATGGGACTCAGGACGAATCATTTCTCATGGAAGAAGCTCTATCGTACAGAAAGCAAAGTGGCCTTCAAGCCCCCCTTCCGGGCGATACTCGGCATGAGCGGATACCGACCACGTTCAGATTTTCTTTTTCGGGCGACGCAGATTCAACAGCGTTCTGGCTTGATGAACCAGTTCGGCGCGAATACCGAACACCTCTTCCACCCGGCGTTCCAGGTCTTGGTTGAGTTTTTCGTTGCGTTTTCCCTGAGCATCCATACGACGCAAGGCCCGATTGTGCAGGTAGTGTTGTTCTCCATCCTGAACCTGAGTCACCAGGAGTTGATCGTTGGATGGAATGTAAAAGGAACCCAACCAGGCCAGCACAAAGCGGGATTCGCTCACCGTACCGGGTTTGAGCCAGTAGGCCGGTCTCTCTTTTCCGGGAAGCATCAAGGCCAAGCGGGAGCCTTCACGAACAAAGCGGGCCATCCCACGCGGCGTTAAAAACTGTAAAGGATCTTGGTCCAAGCGCAGGGGTTGGCAGATCAGATAACCGGGGTCCAGCAACCAGGCGTGGCCACGATGCTGCACCATCAACGCGCAGTGCAAATCATCACCGTGAGGCATATCGGCCAGAAGTGGAGCCGCCTCAAAGCCAAGCCGTTGCACCACGGTTCGCAGAGTTTCGGTCAAACTGAAACAGGTTCCCCCCAAACCAGAGGTAATATGGTCCATCGCCACGGCAAACGGGGGGCGAAGCCATTGGTCCGGGCTCTCGGACCCGGCACGGGAAATGACTTTGGAAACGTTCTCATAGGGAAGACGGCTGAAGCCTTCGGCGACCCCCCCCAACCCGGCGAGGCTCTTTTCCGGTGTAAGCTTCAGGTGATCCAACAGGTTTTCCGCAGCACGCACACTTTCATCACGGGCCAGCCGAAGACGCTCCACGGCAAGGCGAACATGGTTCTCATCAAAAGAGGGTAAACCACGCAACGACAAGGCAAAAGGAGACTCAGACAAGGATAGGCCTCACGAATTGATACGGGTTCATCCACCTGGGCGGGCGGCTTCATCGGGCTGGGACACCGTAAGCGGCAAGTGATAGAAATGGTTATGTTCCGCCTCTTCCGCAGGCATCACCGGGGGACGGGCCACCTCGACGAAGCCATTGACTTCGTAGAATCGGACGGCTTGGTTCTTCGGATCTTCCGCATCCACACCGACGAAGAGATTCTCTGCCTTCTTGTAGCGGAGGATCTCGACCAGGTAGTCCAAAAGGTGGGTTCCCAATTTGTTACCGTGGTAGTAAGGATGAATATACATCAGACTCAACCAGTAATCGCGGTCGTTGTCCGGGGCACATCGTTGATACCCACCGACTCCGACCACCTCTCCGTTGAGTTCCAGTACGAAAATGTCATCCGAGGATGAACCGGCTTCGTCCTGGTCAAAATAGCGTTGCACAAATCGTCGGGCAAGCTCCCCGTCGTCTTCTTCGTTGCGTTCCACCAGAGACAAAACGTCCTGACGATCCCGCTTTTCGATCAAACGTATGGAATGGTCGTCCAACAAATCCTCCCGTGCTATAGAGTCCATCCGGCGTAGCCTTCAATTACCCGCCATGAATGCTTGGACTCCGAAGACGAATTTACGATCCAAAGTCTGATAATAATTCAGCAAACCACACAATTTCATGAATCACCCCACTTCGGGGGAAAGTCAAGTTTTTTCACGCAGACGACGACGGTTCCTCCAGGATGGCGGCAAGCCCGGTTACCCGATCTTTTTTCAATCCTCCCGCCTATAAACTTGTTTCACCCATGAAAGCAGGCTACAATGCCGTTTGATTCAGCCGAATTCCCTGGTCTGTTTTCTGGAAAACAAGACGGTGGGATTCACTCCAATCAGCGATCGATCTTCAAGCGCGAGTTGACCAAGACCATGAACGATATGCTTCATCAGACAAGCTGCCCGAAATGCCAGCACGTACTGGAAGAACCCGCCAATTTCTGCCCCCAATGCGGAACGCGGATCTTTGCTCTCAGCCTGGAAGAGCGCCGCTCGATTCTAGCCTCTTTGGACGAGTTGGACCGCGGGCCTCTTCTGGGGCGCCGCTCTCTTCTGGAAGATCAGCTCCCCGCGATGACCCAGGCGAAATTCGGCAAGGGAGCAAGCCTTCGTGTCACCGGCCCGACGGGTATCGGCAAGAGTCTGTTTGTTTCCGCTCTGGGGGGGTTGGCCCGTCAGATGGGATTCAAAACCCAGATCATGAAAGCCGTTGCGGAAGAGCGTTACCTCAGCTTCGCCCCCTTCCGCCGTCTGGCCAGCCAGGCCTTGGGCTTTGAAGATGCAAATTCCGTGGAAGAACTGAACACACGGTTGAACAATCTGCTGATCGACGGCTTCGGCCCCACCGACGCGGAATACCTCAAACTGCTGTATCCCGTAGAATACAAAGGCTTGAAGACCCGGAAACTTTCGGAAACGGTGCGCCTGCAAAGCGCCATTGCCAGCCTGGACCGCTTGCTTCAGGTGCTTTCCAAAGACCGCCCGCTGTTCCTGGTGTTGGACCAATTCCGCTTTGCGGATGCCTTCACCCGCTTGCTTTGGGAAACCCTGGAACAAAGCGTGACGGACAGACCGATTTTCCTCATCGCCGTCAGCCGGGAGCCATCGCTTCCCACCCGCCAAAATGATCATATCAAGCACCTTGAGCTTCCTCCGATCGTCCCCAAAGAAATGAAATCCCTGCTACGACGCTGGGCCGGGAACCGGGAACTGCCGGAGCCCTGCCTGGATACCATCCTCACGGCAACCCAAGGAAACCCGGCTCTGGGACGTGGGCTGCTTCACTACGCGATGAACAACCAGATTCTGACCGACCACAACGGTCAGTGGATCTACAATCAGCCGCAGGAAGACTGGTGTCCGAAGTCCCTGACCGAGACGATTCATCGGCAACTGGAAACCTTGAGTCCACCTCAAGGGGAACTGTTGCGCCTGATCAGCGTACTTGGTGAAGAGAGTATGCCGGATGTACTGCGGGATCTGTACTCCTTCAAAGAGTACTTGGATGAAGACCTGAAAGCGGTGGTGGATAAAGGATTTCTCATCGCTGAAGACGGCGGCAAGGGACGTATCCGTCTGCGGGAAAGCTACATGGCGGAAGCGATCTACGCCGAAATGTCTCCGGCGATGCGTCATGAGTTCCATAAAAAATCCGGAGCGAGACTGCAAAAAGGTGCCCAACAGCCTTTGATGACCAGTAACGCCGTTCTGTTTCACCTGATCCAGACCACGGAAACCATTGCCGACGCCATCTACTATTTGGAACAAAGCGCCGACAAACTGTTTCAGGGACTTCACGTCGTACTGGCCGGAATGTGTTATCAGAAAGCCAGTCAATTACTTCGCAAAGAATTGGCGGATACCTCAGACCGTTTCGCGCTTCAGGTCAAACTGGCCCACATTTTGAGAAAATTCTCCAAGTGTCAGGTGGCCATGAACGACCGGATCAACGCCGCGAAAACCTTGCAAACCGCCATCGGCCTTGCCGACAACGTCGATGCGCCCTACGTATCCTTCGAGCTACGCATGGATCTAGCCCATGTACTGACCGACCTGCAACGCCCCAAAGAAGCCAGAGCCTTGCTGGAACAAACCGTTGCCCGTGTGGATGAACTGTCGGATACCTTTTTCAGCGGGGAAGTGATTGCGGAAGCGGGAAACATCCTGCAAGAACTCAATGAACCGCATCTCGCCAAAGGCTGCCTGGAACGCGCCCATTCACTGTTGCAGGACGAAGCGGAAACAGTGCGCCCTGCCCTGCGCCGTCAAGGAATGGTGGATCTTCACCTGGCACGACTGCATCTGGACCAAGGCCATCTTACCCAGGCGATGGAGTTACTCCATTCCGCCTTGGATACCATCGACGTAGACGAAACCCCCAGCGTTTTTCTGGAAATCGTTCTGCTACTCACGGCCAGTTACGCCCAACAGAAACGGGTTTCGGAAGCGAAACACTATGCCGAGTTGGGACGGAAAACCGCCCTCACCTTCGGAGACAATCAACTTTTGCCGCAAATGACCTTCCGTTTGGGACGGGCTTTCGCCCTGGAAAACGATGTTGCCAGCGCCAAAAGCTATTTTACACAAGCGTTAAAAGAAGCCACGGACTGCCGCTGGAACGAAGGCATGATCCGTTCAACCCAAGAATTGAAGAAACTGGGAGAGGCGTAACATGGATTCCCAACTGTTGAGCGTGATGTGCGGCCAATTGTTGATGGTGGGGTTTGACGGCGTGCTGGCTTCGGCACAGATCCGCAACCTGATTGAGCAACGCAGTATCGGAGGGGTGATCCTCTTCGCTCGCAACTGCAAAGACGGCGACCAGGTGCAGAACCTTTGCGAACGCCTTCAGCAGACAAGCAAGATCGGTCTGTTCATCGGTATCGACCAGGAAGGCGGGCGGGTGATGCGCCTGCGTGATGATAAATACCGTCTACCTGCCGCACGAGAGCTTGCCGCCTTCACCGAGGAAGAGATCCAGACCAAGGCCGGATTTCTGGCCAAACGCCTGCGCGAAGCGGGCATCAATATCAATTTCGCCCCGGTACTGGATGTAGACTCCAACCCGGCCAATCCGGTCATTGGCGACCGAAGTTTCGCCACAACCGCCGCCGGGGTCAGTCAAGCAGCCCTGGCTTTCGCGGAAGGCCAACGCAAGGCCAAGGTCATTTCTTGCGGCAAGCATTTCCCAGGTCACGGTGACACGGATACGGACAGCCACCTGGAACGCCCCGTGGTGCGTCATGACAGGCAGCGGATGGACTCCGTGGAGTTACCACCGTTCCAAGATGCCATCAAGGCAGGCATTGAGATGCTGATGAGCGCTCATGTTCTGTATCCGGCCTTGGATGAAGAGAACATCGCTACCTGCTCACCGGCGATTCTCACGGAACTGCTTCGTGGGGAATTGGGTTTCCAGGGTGTTATGGTCAGTGATGATCTGGAAATGAAAGCCATCGCCGGAGAGTATTCCCCTTCGGAGTTGGCGCTGAAACTGGTCACGGCGGGCGTGGATCTCTTCCTGGTCTGTCACAGCACGGATCTGGCCATTGATCTCCACGAAGCCTTGATGAGCCACGTCAAGGCCGGGCGTATTTCCGAAGCTCGTCTTCAGCAGAGCGTCCGACGCATCATGGACCTGAAACGCCGTTTCGGTATTCATGACGAGCCGCTGGCCTAACCGCATTCTCATAGGCTTTCGGTAAGGATGCGTCCCATTGAACCAACCCTCGCGCCGGACTGCCTGTTTGTCGGCCCGCACCGCGAGGCTTTTGTTTGGAAACCACGTTTTCATGGATAGACGGATTCCCATCGTTGCGCTGTTGCAGCGAGCCAGACGAGGTCTGGCTTTGTTTTTCGGGATACGCAGCGTCTTGCTTCTCGTGGAAGTCTGTGCGCTCATCCTTGTTCTTTTTCTCCTGCTGAACCTCCTGCCGCTTTCCGGTATGGCTTACAAACTCAGTGTTGGCCTTGTGGCTGCGGGTCTTGGAGGCGCCTCTCTGTTTTTCAACCTGCTTCGCCCATTATGTCGTTTGCGAGAGGAAAACCGGCTGGCAACCCTGCTGGAAAACGAACAGCCTGCCCTTCGTCACAAGCTTCGCAACGCCTTGGACCTGGCTCGCGCCAAGCAGGAGAAACGCCTTGACGGAACCAGCCCAAGCCTGGCCCAAGAGGCGATCCACCAAGCCAACAAGCAGGCGGAAGCTCTTTCCTTGCCCTGGCTTTTCTACCCCGCTTCCAAGTTGAACCATGCCGCGATGCGCAGCCTGGGAGGAGCCTTCGTCCTCGCCGTATTGCTCAGCCTGTTTTCGCAACCCGCAGAGCAGGCATGGTCACGGTTTACGGGCAGCTTGGCTCAAGAACAATTCGCGGAGGGAGAAGTCCGTTTTCTTGCCGGGGATCTCTCCGTGACCTACCACTATCCGGCCTACATGAACCTGCCTGATCAAACCATTCCCGGCACCAGCGGGGAGTTGGAAGCTTACCCCGGTACGGAAATCCGCCTGACGGTTCATACCGCCGAAGACGCCGAAGAAGGCTCCCTCCTCTTCCGCGATGGGGAATCCGTCCGCTTGAAAGCTCAAGGGGAACGGACCTTCTCCACAGAGTTCACCGCGGCCAGGGAAACCCGGTATCGCTTCGAGTTCGATGGGGTGAAAGACAGTCGAGATCACCGCCTTCGTCTGCTACCGGACCATGTTCCGTTATGCAAACTTCTCTATCCGGATCGTGACCTGGAGGTGCGGGAAACCGACCGAGTGGAGATTCGCTGGCAGGCGGAAGATGACTTCGGCCTGACCGCCGCAAGCTTTGTATTCAACTATGAAAAGAACGGCCAGCGAGTCGATGAGCGTATTCCTCTGGCCACGCTGGAAAGCCCTGTGCGTAGTCGTGACGGAACCCACACCTGGGACTTGGCCGGGCTGCGTTTCGTTCCCGGCGACCGCGTAGCCATTTTCATTGAAGCCACCGACAACGATACAGTGTCCGGACCCAAGGTGGGCCGCAGTGAAACGCGCTACCTGAAAATCTTCAGCGTCAGCGAACACCATCAGAAACTGATTGAAAAGCAGGACGCCCTGTTTGAAGCGATGCTGGTGGTCTTGGCCCATCACCTGGAAAATCAGATCAACCTGGAAGTGCATCTGGACAGCCCGCAACGCGCCCGCGTGTTTTATGAAGGAACCCTGAGCCAACTCAACGGAATGCTGCTTCAACCCATCGAGGTTCTGCTTCCCGACCTGCGGGAAGATCCGCTGGCGACCGAAGCCGTAATTGCCTTCTGGGAAGAAAGTCAGGCGGAATTCACCCGCAGAGCGCGAGATTTCGAGCGGGAGTTGGATTACCTGACACGCTACGCCCTGCGTCTGGGTTCCTCAAGCAACCTGGGTTATGCGGCCAGACGCCACCAGGACGCCCTGATTGCCGTGCTGGAAAAGGCGATTACCGATCTGAAAGAACTGCTGGCCAAACAACGGTACGATGCCTTGCTCAACGAAGCGAAGAGCCTCAGTCAGATGCGTGATGACCTACGCCGTTTGGCCGAGCAATACAAGCGCACCGGCGATGAAGCGATGAAGCAGCAACTGATGAAGCAGATTCAAGCCCTGCGGGAGAAGATGCAGGCTCTGATGGCCAAACTTGCCAAAATCAAGCAGGACGTACCGGAGGAATACGTCAATTACGAATCCTTTGAAGAACGAGGCATGTTCGATGACCTCTCCCGCCTGGAAGAGATGATCAACGACGGCGAGATGGACAAAGCGCTTTCGGAGTTGGATCAACTCAGCCAGAACCTGGACGAAATGCTCAAACAGATGGAAGACGGCGCCCAAGGGCTGGGTCAGACGATGTATGATGAAGCCCTGGCCAAACTGGATCAGACCCAGCAGGAACTCCAAAGCCTGATCCATGAAGAACAACGGCTGAAAGAGGAAACCTCCCAGTTGGAGCAACAAGCCCGGCAGCGCCTTGGCGACAAACAGAAAAAGCAACTGGAAAAACTGACCAAGGATCTTCAACGCATGGCCCAGCAGGCCTTGAAAGAAGCCAAAGCCATTGAAAGCGACCCACGGGATTTCTTCAACCGTAGCTTCCGTGACCAGGCGGTGGAAAATCTTGAACTGATGAAAAACGCGCTGGATGGTCAAATGTTGCAGGAAACCAAGGAACTGGCCGAAGCCGCCAGCATCCCCTTGGGGAAACTGGAAAGCCTTCTTGAGCGTCGAAGCCAGGACAGCCAAGAGCAACAAGATAGCCGCCACGCCGCCAAAGCGCGGGAACTGGCCGCCCAGATCGCCAAAGCCATCCAGCAGCGTATGCCCAACATGCAACAGGCGTTGACCAAAGAAGAAAAGCAAAAGCTGGAGCGCCTCAGCCAACGCCAACAGGCGGTCGGTCAAGATGCTCAACGGATGCGCAACAAGATGGAGCAACTGGCTCAAGATGTCCCGCTGATGCCCCAGGATGCCGCCGAGCAGATGGGCCAGGCACGCAACGACATGTTCAACGCCCAGCGGGATCTGGAAGGCAAACGCCCCCTACCGGCGATGGGCAAGCAGCAACAGGCCATTCATGGGATGCAGCAGGTTCGCCAAGGATTGAAACAAGCCATGCAGCAGATGCAGCAGGGCATGAAACCCGGCGGACAGCGCTCCGGGATGCAGCGGACCCATCAGGGCGACCAGGGCCGGGATATGAAAAAAGATAAAACCGAGTTGCCCAGGGCAGACCAATACCGCGCCCCCAAAGAACTGCGTGAGGATCTGCTCAAAGCGATGAAAGAAAAGTCTCCTCAAGGCTATGAAGAGTTGAACAAGCAATTTTACAAGGATCTGATTCAACCGTGATGCACCTTCAAACCAAGCCTTCGCGCCTCCATCCCCTTCGGGATCTCCGGACCATCGCCGTGATGGCGCTCTTTCTCTGGATCCTTCTCTCCCTGGTATCTCCAGCCTGGGCGGATTTCCAGTTGGATGAAGACCTCTCGTTGACCCTTTCTGAAAAGCGCCTGATGGCGATCAACGAAGCCTTGGACCGTTGGCAATTTGCCGAAGCCTTTACCCTGGCCCAAGGCATAGAGCAAGATGGAGAAGATGACGCTGGAACACTGTTCACCCTGGCCCGCGTCTTTTTTCACCAGGGCCGCTACGTGGAAGGGCTGGACGCACTGAACGGCATGGCCGGTGAAGACCTGGCCTTTTATCGCAAGGTCTTTCCTCTGGAAACCTATTTGAAAAACGCCTTTGAAGTGACCAAGGACTTCCAAAAACGAAAAAGCGCTCATTTTGAAATCCGCTATCAGCCGGGAAAAGATGAGATCCTTCTCGACTACGCCGAAGAAACCCTGGAAGCCGCCTTGGCTGCCTTCGAGAAGGATTTTCAGATTGATATTCCCCAGACCGTCGGTGTGGAAATCGCCCCCACTCTGCGGGACTTGAGTCTCTTGACCGGAGTGGACCTGGCCAGTCTGAAGAAAAGCGGCGTGATTGCCATTTGCAAATTCAACAAGCTGATGGTGGTCAGTCCTCGCGCCCTGCCTTTGGGTTACAGTTGGCGAGATACCTTGAGCCACGAACTGGCTCACCTGTTCATCAGTACGGTCAGCAAAAACACGGTGCCCATCTGGTTGCATGAAGGCCTTGCCAAATATGAGGAAGTCCGTTGGCGAACCCCCACCGGCAACACGCTCTCCGCCAGTTCGGAAACCCTGCTGGCCACCGCCTTGGAGCAAGGCAAGGTTCTGCCCTTGGAAAAGCTGCATCCATCCATTGCCTATCTGCCCAGTCAAGATGCCGCCAGCCTGGCCTTTGCTCAGGTGATGACCATTATTCAGTGGTTGCAACGCCTGCACGGCTATGAGGGCTTGCGGAAACTGCTGCATACCCTTCGCGACCTGGATGGAGCGATGGATGCCAGCCTGAGCAAAGTCTACGGAATGAACCTCGCTCGCCTGGAAGCCAAATGGATCAACGACCTGAAACGAAGGCGTTTGCAAACCTACGCCGGCGTCTTTGACGACAGGAAGATTATTTTTGATGAAAGCGACGAAGACTCCGACGAAAAGGTCTTGGAGAGTCTTCCCAAGAAGCAGGCCCGTCGCTTGACGACCCTTGGAAAGCTGCTCAAAGATCGCGGTCATCAGAAAGCGGCGCTGAAGGAATTTGAAAAAGCTCGTGCGGAGATCGGAGACATCAACGTCCGCTTGCAGAACTACCTTGCCGAACAATACCTCGCCTTGCAGGAATTTCAGAAGGCGGAACGCTCCCTGGACCGTGTGTCCACCTTGTATCCGGGTTACGGCCCGACCTTCATCCGGCTGGCTCGCGCTCGCATGGGCTTGAAGAACTACGCTCAGGCTCTGAATGCCTTGAAGCAGGCTTTGGCCTTGAACATTTTTGATCCGCGTGTTCACGCCCTGATGGCTGAAGCCTATGAACAACAGGGCAATGCAGACGAAGCCCGGAAAGCCCACCAACGTCTGAATATTCTGATGGGGGACCGATGAACAAGCCTTTGCAAGCCAATCCGCACAGCCCACTTTTAGACTTTGATTCCGCACCTGAAGCGGTCATCAATCCCGGCGATTTCATCCGCCCCCTGAATCTGGGACAGCGTATGGTACTCTGCTTCTTCCCGGAGCTTGGTCCCAAGCTGGTGGAGCGCGGCGAAGCCGAAATCTGGCATCGTTTCCAGTCAGAAGCCGGAGAGCGTATCGTTTACAAAGTGAGCTTCAAAGGTCAGGATGTGGGCCTGCATCATCCGGGTATTGGGGCGCCCTTTGCGGCAACCAGCCTGGAAAACATGATTGCCTTGGGCTTCTCCTCCTTTATCGCCTGCGGAGCCTGCGGCGTGTTGGACGGCTCCATCCCGCCGGGAAACCTGATTCTTCCAGCCCAGGCTCTTCGTGATGAAGGCACCAGCCATCATTACCTTGCCCCCAGCCAAACCGTTTCGATGAACCCTCAAGCCTTGGAAGCCCTCCGCGCAACATTGAACGAGCAAGGCGTCTCTTACCTGGAAACCACAAGTTGGACGACCGATGCTCTCTACCGGGAAACCCAAACCAAAGTTGCCTTGCGCAAAGAACAGGGTTGCGGCGTGGTAGAAATGGAAGCCAGTGCCTTGTTCGCCGTGGCCGCTTTCCGGAAGGTTCCTCTGGGGTTGCTGCTCTACGGTGGAGATGATGTCAGTGGCGAAGCCTGGGATCAACGGCAGTGGCGTGACCGCGCCCAGCCGCGAGAGACGGTGTTTCGTCTGGCCTTGGATGCTTGCCTGAAGCTGTAAAGGTTGTTTCCACACCATGAGCCGAAGACCGACCAGCCAAGGAAAGCTCTCCCAAGGCGAAGCGAACTCCATTCACCTGCGTGAACTCTGGCCCTATATCCGCCATAGCCGGATAGCTCTGCTCATCGCCTTGGTCTGCATGGGCCTGAACGCATTAGCCACGGGAGCGTATGCCTATCTGCTCGGTCCTCTGGTCCGTTTTGTTTTCGTAGGAACGCTCACGCCGGAAGATTCCCTCTCTCGTAGTTTGGCATTTCTGGGCCTCGCTCTGGAAACCCTGCCCATCCACGGAGTCACCTTGGTGATTCTTCTGGTTTTGCTGGCCGCCCTGGTTAAAGCGATCAGTCAGGCCGGGCGCTTTTATTTTACGGGAATGATTGGCGAACAGGCCGGACAGCGGCTTCGCCGGGAGATGATTCATTCTCTGCACCGCACCAAACCACAGGGTGCGCCATCCTTGAACCTGGGAGACATTGCCAACCGCTTCACCCAGGATGTCCAGGTGTTTCAAGACGCCGTGGGGGTGGTTCTTTCCGGTGCCGTAACCGACAGCCTGAAAATCCTCTGCCTGCTTGCCGTGGCCCTTTGGTTGGACTGGCGCATGACCTTATTCAGTTTCGTCCTGCTTCCCTTGGCGATTCTCCCCATTGCCCATGTCGCCAGACGTTTGCGGAAAACCAGCCATGCCTGTCGGGAAGAAAGCGCCCGTGTGGGCTCCCAGGCCGTAGAAGACCATCACGCCGCCGGGGTAATCCGTCGTTTTGGCATGGCCAACGAACGAGCGAGACGCTTTGCGTTGAAAAATACACGTCTGTACCACGCCGGGCTTCGCAGCTTCGCCGTGCGGGCAATCAGCAGCCCGATGATGGAACTGGTCGGCGCGCTGGCTCTGTGTTCGGTGCTGCTCTTGGCCGGGTGGCAAAAAAGCCGGGGTCAGTTCGTGCCGGAGCATTTCATCAGTGTGTTTGCTGCGATGTTGCTGCTGTATGAACCGATGAAAAATCTGGGTCGCCTGCAAAGCTTCTATCAGAACGGCATGGCCGGTTTCCGACGCGCCTCCCAGTTGCTTCACCGCCCCCTCCTTCCTACGGATGGCCTTCGGCTTACCTGGAAGGCTCCCCCCGCCCTTCATTTTGAAGAGGTTCATCTGGAGTTGGGAGGGCGTCCTATTCTGCGCGGAGTTACCCTGAGCATTCCCGCCGGAGAAAGCCTCGCCTTGCTGGGACCATCCGGCGCGGGGAAAAGCACCCTGGCAAGCCTGTTGAGTGGTGAAAACACGGCGGATTCGGGTCGCGTGCGGATTGGCCAGCATGAGGTTTCTCAGCTTCATCCGGAAAGCCTTGTCGGCGTCCTCGCCGTGGTGGAACAGCGTCCGGTCCTGTTTCACGAAAGCCTGGATTACAACCTGCGCCTGGGTCTGCGGAATATCAATGAATCATGGTTTGAGGAAACGCTCACCCTCTGCGGCCTGAACGATCTGGTTTCCCGCCTACCCCAAGGGCTTGCAACGCCCATTCTGGAAGACGGCGAAGGCTTGAGCGAAGGTGAACGGCAACGCATCGCTCTGGCCCGTGCGCTGCTACGACAACCGAAAGTCCTGATCCTTGATGAAGTCACCAGCGCCCAGGACCCCAACACCGAGCAATGGTTGCGCCAAAGCCTGGAGCGCCTCTCCGGAAAGGTTACCCGACTGGTGATTGCCCATCGCCTTTCCACCGTCAAAGGGATGGACCGCCTTGCCATCCTGGAGAACGGACGCCTGGTTGAAACGGGAAAAGAGGCCGAGTTGCTGCAAAACCACGGGCTCTTTCATCAGTTCCATCAGAACCAAACCCTGAACCGGCCCTCGAAAAATTGAATCGAAAGCGACCTATCCGGCTGGATATACGAATGATTTTCAACCAGTTGATTGTTTTAAGATGAAACAAGTCACCCAATGCTACTTCTCAATTATTTTCAATTCTATAAAATTAGATAAAACTTGTATCAAGCAACACAAAATGCTATAGTCGGATCTCTCAAGCCATCGTTTTTGTCGATTTCATCGGGTGTACCATGAGCGACCAGGCAGACAAACAACAGACCAATGGAGTTCATCCCGACTCCTCGAAAGAGGAACTCTGGGCCTGCATTGAAAAGCTTTCCCGTCAGCGCGACGCCGCCATGCGTCGTTTCGATCGGATCTTGAATGATCTGAACGACGTAGCGGAATTGGAACGCGAGGTTCACGTCTTGCGTTCACGCATTGAGCAGACCCTTCCCTACCAGCAGGAATTGGAACGGCTCCGGGAAAGTCAGAGCCAATGGGAGCAAGAGCGTCTCGACTGGCGCAAGCGCTATTTGCAGTGGGAAGACGTGGCCAACGCCCTGGTTCAGAAGCACCAGTCGGCGGAGATGAAAAACCGTCGTCTTCGCAACCTGATGGATAGCCTGGCCGGAAAGGCCGATGTCGCCGACCGCGCCCTGCAACGGATCAGCCGTGAACGCTCTGAGCTTGGTGAAAAACTGGAAATGACGACCGTTGAGAAAGATGCCCTTTCGGAGACGGTAGAGATGATGCAGGCGGAATCCATCGGCCTGGAACGGCGCTTGCTGGAGGTGGAAACCGAGCGGGATCTGCTGGAAAACAAGATGGAACAGGCCAGCGAAAGCCGGGAAAGCCTGCGTGAAGAGCATGACAAACTCCTGGAGAAAACCAAGCGGCTGGCCAAGGAACAGGATGCACTGACCCAAGAAAAAGACAGGCTCATCGAAGAACGCGAGCGCCTTCTGGAAGAGAAATCACGCATCGAAGAGGAAAAAGCCTCCCTGGAACAGGACCGCGATGCGCTTCGTAACTCCGAAGAGACCCTGAGCCACCAGACCGAAACCCTGAAAGAAGAAATCAACGCCACCCAGACGGAACGGGATCTGCTGGTAGTACGTATCGACGAGTTGAAGGCCAACCAGGACGGTTTGGAAACCATGCTCTCCGAGCGTGAGCAGGAATTGAACCGGGACTTGGAAAAAACCGTGGAGGAGTTGGACGCCCTGCGAGAACGGCTCCAAGAAGCCGAAGCGGATCAAGACCAGTTGCGTTCCCGGTTCAAGCTGGAAGAATTGCAATGGAAAACCAAGCTGGATGAAACCCTGCTTCGTGAACAGGAAGCCCGCGAGCAGATCAGTCAGTTAGCCGCCTGGTATGATGAAAGCTGCGCAGAATTGCAGCGTCACGAAGCGGTGATTGATCAGAGTCGCGATCAGTTGCAGGATCTTCACCAGAAGATGGACCAGCTACAGTCACAAAACCATGTATTGGACGTTCAACGAAACGCCCTGCGGGCCAACCTGGATGAGCGGGATAAAACCATCGCCGAACTGACTGCCGACCGCGATGCCTGGAAACGCAAAAGCGAACAGGTGGGTGAAAACCTCGTTGAATACCGTCAGGAAAACGAAACCCTGACCACCCAATGCGCCACCTTGCAAGAACAGCTTTCCCAGGCCGAGGTGGAAGCCGAGGAATTTCGCGCCGAGCGGGAGAAACTGGCCCAGCAGGAAGACCTGGAGTTATTCCGTGAACGCCTGCTTTTAGTGAAACGCCAGCGGGACGACTACCTCAAGCGCCTTGAAAAACTGGAATTGGATGTTGACCGGCTGCAAATGTTCGAATTGCGTTATCTGGAAACCATCGAAATGCTGAAAGGCTTCCAGGACCGTGAGCGCCAGTGGCAGAAAGAACTGATGTCCAACCTGGTGGAAAAAGGCCGTTTGGATGGTGATCTCGCTGCCGAGAAGGACCGCACCCGTAATCTGCGCACACAACTGATTGAACGGGACAGGGAAATCGTGACCTTGCAGAGCGGCACTCAACACCAGGCCAAAGAATCGAAAGAATAAACACCTCCTTGCGTTGCGGGGTCGGGTGTGCAATCCCAAGGCCACTCTGAAAGGCCAGGCGTAAGATTCCAGATGCCGGAATCCCTCTTTCCGGTAATCCCAACAATTGAACAAGAAAATCCTTGAGGAATTGGTCGGGGTATGAATATCATGCTAGGGTTGACAATGGAGTCACACACTATGTGTTTTGGTGCGCCCGATATGGGATCACCCACCACGGAGGATGATGAGGAATGAAACGATACTATCTGCTTGGACTGCTTACCCTTTGTCTTTTCGCCGGACTGGTGATTGCCTGTTCGGATGACAGCGGTACCGAAGAAGGCCCCTGCGGCAGCCGAACCGCCTGTATGCAACCGCTGGACTGCGGCGGCGGCGGCGTTTCCGAGTTTGTCTGTGCTTCGGACGGCTGCTGTTACAACTTCGCCGATTCCTGCTCACTGGATGAATACAAAGACCTGACCCGTTGCCAGGAAGAAGATGGCGATGTGGAAGAGGTTGTGGAAACCTGCCCGGAAGGCAACAGCCACTGCTGCCTGACCACATCGGACAACGCCGATGCAGACTGCAATCCCAGCGGCATTGGTAGCTGGACCTGCGACATTGACAACGATCTCTGTGTCTGCCCCGAACAGTATGAATTGGATGATAGCGGCATCAGCCGTTGCTGCGACAACAGCCACTGCCCTGCTCCAAACCCGGACATTGAAGGCGACGCCGGATTCGTCTGCTATCCCGCCGAACACCAATGCGTACCGGAATGCACCGTGGACACCTCCAAGGAACACGAATGCTGCACCCGCTCCGATGGTTACAGCCCGCAATGTGCCGAGAACGACAACGGTCTGACCGAATGCAAAGACGGTTTCTGTGTAGAGCCCGGCGAAACGGCACCTCCGGGATGGGAATGCACCTCGGACAACGATTGCAACAGCCCGGAAAACTGCCTCCAGCAGTTCTATCAATGCACCTGGAACGACGCGACCGCCAGAGACAAAAAGCTCTGCCAACTCAAAACCCCCTGCACGGCGGGAACCCAGGTCTGCTGCAACGAGCAGGTCGGCGCCTGCACACCGGGCTGCTATGAACTGGGCGACTACCTGGAAGACACCGGCATCCTGACCTGCAACGACGACGGGAAGAACTACATGCTTTCCCGTTGCAGCAGCGACTACGACACCTGGCCGGGGGATGCCCCTGAGGCGACCGATCTGTACGACTGCATGAATCTGGGTACCAGCATGGCTTGTATGTACGCCGGACGTTGCACCGTACTCACCGAGGTGGACCCCTCCAGCGACCCCGCGAAAAACCTTTCCGACGAATGCGGCTGGGACAACCCCTACAAGGTCTGCCTGGAGAAAGTCACCGACGAATGGACCGGCCTGGTTTGCTCCCTGCGCACTGTGGGTGAAGGCGTACTGTGCATGGATATCGAAGGCTACATGGCTGCCGACTGTGATGTCGGTCTGGTCTGCCAGTATGAAGCGGATCAGGAAGGTAACCCCACCTCTCCGGGTTACTGCGTGGAAGCCCCTGAAGAGGAAGGCGGACGCCGCTAAGCAAGCCTGAAAAGCAAGACTTGCCATTTTCAACCAAATGGCTACAGTATCGGGGCGACCGGAAACGGTCGCCCCTTTTCATGCACAACAAACCACGAAACCGATCCCGGCGGCAGACCGCCCGGAGGGAGGAACCATGTCCAAGCTGGCCATTCACGGTGGAAGTCCCGTGCGCAATGAACCCTGGCCTTTGTGGCCGCCCTACGGCGAAGAAGAAGAAAAGCAGCTCTTAGAGGCGCTTCGTTCCCATAATTGGGGAGGTTATCCCGCACCCAATGCCAAAGCCAGACAATTTGCCGAAGCCTTCGCGGCCTCTCATGGGGCCGAGTTCGGGATCTGCTGCGCCAACGGCAGCGTAACCTTGGAAATGGCCCTGCGTGCAGCCGGCATTCAAGCCGGTGAAGAAGTGATCGTCCCCACCTACACCTGGATCGCTACGGCGGCCTGCGCGGTATTCGTCAACGCAGTACCGGTCTTTGTGGATGTCCGTCCGGACAACTACACCCTGGACGTAGACAAAGTCCGTGAAGCGATCACAGACAAAACCCGCGCCGTCATTTCCGTGCATCTGGGCTCCAGTGCCGCCGACAACGACGCCCTGATTGACCTCTGCAAGGAAAAAGGCCTCGTCTACATTGAAGACTGCGCCCACTGCCACGGTGGAAAATGGAAGGGTCGCGGCCTGGGAAGCTGGGGCGATTTCGGTAGCTTCAGCTTTCAATCCAGCAAACTGATGACCGCTGGTGAAGGCGGCATCGTGCTGACCAACACCAAGCAGTACGAAGAACGCCTGCAAAGTCTGGCCAACTGCGGACGCAAAGAGTTCGGCTACGACAGCTACCCCGGACGGGTGTTCGGCAACAACCTGCGCATCACGGAATTCCAGGCCGGTGTGCTGCTGGGTCAATTGGCCAAACTGGATGAATACACGGAGCGTCGCGCTCGCAACGCCCACTACCTGAGCGATCAGCTAAGCGGCATCGAAGGAATCACGGTCATTGAACGGGATGAGCGTCACACCACACCGCACCACTATCAATATATCTGGAAATATAACAAGGAAGGCTTCAAGGGTCTGCACCGGGACCGCTTCCTGGAAGCCCTGGCCCAAGAAGGCGTGATGGTGGATGGTGATTTCTACGAACCGATTCAAGGCCGGGATATTTTCAGCCCCAGCCTGAGCGAGTTCCCCATGCTCAAAGAACGCTACCCTGAAGGCATCCACCCCGAGGTGGCCCATACACCGATAGCCCATCACGCCGCCTACGAGGAAGCCTGTTGGCTGCATTATCCCTATCTGATGGGTGAATACAAAGACCTGGACCAGATTGTGGAAGCGATCCGTAAAATTCAGGATCAGGCGGACAGCCTTCTCTAAGCCTTCTGGGCTTTAAGGGTTCTAGTTCAGAACAAGGAAAAAGGCCGTGTTCCCAAGGAGCGTCAAGCGCAACTCCAAAGGGACACGGCCTTTCGTATCTGTCAAATCAGACGCTCTTCCCCAACACGAGATGGTTGAGAAAATGTAAAACGCCGACGCTCGGCTAGTGGCTCAACTCATCAACCCGGATGGACATCGACGAGCCGCCCAGCACCGCACCGGTAAGCTCTTCCATGCTACCGAAGCCCAAGGCGATGTGCAGAGGGTCTACCGGACTTTGGTTCCAGCTTGGGTCAAGGTCATGCCACTGGCCTTTGTAGTAGGCTTGAGCCCAGGCATGAAAGCCGAAGCCTTGCAGGGATTCGCTATAAATCAAACCACCCACTTCACGAGCGGGAATCCCCGCAGCCCGCAACAAGGCGGTCAACAGCACGGCATGTTCTCCGCAATCCCCACGCTTTTCGCGCAGGGTATCCAAGGCGTTTGAAAACACCGCGCTGTATTCCTTTTTCAGATTTTTGTATACCCACTGCGAAAGCGCCTCGGCCTGCCTGGCCGGGCCGTGGATTTCACGAAGGATGGAATCAACCTGCTTGCGAATGGCTTCGTGGTCACTTTGGATGCGTGCATCGGCCTTCAGAAAAAGATGAAGCTTCTCCATACCTGCCAAGGCAGCGTTGGGCTTGGCCGGTTCCGCTTGGACCGATACCGTCAGAGTCTGTCCATCGGCAGACCAACTCTGTTGGGAGGTATTCACCCGCCAGCGTGGTGAAAGGCCTTCAATGTGGTAGCGAACACGCTTGGCTTTCCGGCCACCGCGCAGGCTCTTGCCTTGGGGCTGAATCGTCGTTGCCACCAGCACATCCTGCTCATACAAATCACTTTTCGCCTGTTCCTTGCTTTCCAGACGCAGGGTCATCAAACCACCGATTTTCGTCTCCAGCATCTGTCCATGTTCATCGGTAATGGTTTGAGTTTGGATACCCAATTCAGGAAGAGTCATCGTGAAAGCATGGATGGTGGTTTCCACCCCGTTGAACAACTTGGTTTCACTACGTTCATAGGCGATGGACTGCGTCAGCCACCGGCCCGTGGTGGGATCAAACTGTTTGCTGGTCACGGCATGGCCGGGTTTCAGGGACTTGGTGAAAACGAGGTAATCCATCCAGAGCGTACCGGGTAGGCTTTCCCCCTGGTCCTCCATAGGAACGGAACGCTTTTGCTCTCCAACCACGGTGTCGAAGAGAAAATTCTCTGCATCCTCAGTACGATACAGATGAAACGTGGCGTTACCCATCTGACCTTTCTGCTTGGCCCGCACATCCACCAAATTTCCCGTTCTCATGTCATAGATACGACGAGAGCTGGTGTCCATCTCCGTACTGGACCCCATGCCTGTCATCTTCAGATGCAGATGATCTTGAATCACATACTGGCTGCCTTGCTGCTTGGCCTGTATCCAATCCCAACCAACCTTCTTGCCCATGATGTACACGCCGTAATAGGCCTGATCCGATCCGCGTCGCTGTTGATCTGCGATCACCTTCCGGATGTCCACCATACTGGGTGGTTTTGAGTCTTCGGCAAAGACAAGGCTGGGAACAATCAGACATAGACAGAGCCAGGCAATCACACGCAACACGATGGCAACTCCTTCACGAATGCAATTCACAATCCGTCAGAAACCCAAACCGTCGGCATCAACCCGATAGGGGATGATTCACCTTCCCTCACGGAACAAGAAAGCCGAGGTTCCCGGATGGAAAGCCTCGGTCCTCCACATCACAACAGGCTTGTTTGTTACCAGCCTTTTTCACTCATCAGTTTCTCAATGCGTTCGGCGTTACGCTGTTCCATCAACACGGTATGTTTGGTTGCCGCCTGACCGATACGCTCCATCAGTTCTTTGATGTCCACCGGCTTTTCCAGGAAATCCATCGCGCCTTCCTTCATCGCTTCCACTCCCTTTTGCAGGGTCGCGTGACCGGTCAGCAAAATGACCTGAATGTCCGGATCTTTCTGGGTCAGTTTTTTCAGGGTTTCAATGCCATCCATACCCGGCATTTGCAGATCAAGAATCACGGCGTCCAGGTTGTGGTCTTTGCTCACCTCCAGGGCCGAAGCGCCATCGTTGGCCACGAAAACGGTCAGTCCACGCTTTTGCAGCCGGGCCGAAAGCATATCGGTAAAGTCTTTTTCATCATCCACCAGCAACACTTTTTCAAAGGCCATCTTCATTCTCCTGTTATTACACGTGGGTCGTGTGTTTCCAGCGCAAGATCAAACTATGTTGTTCCGACTCAAGGGATTCCAGGCGACCTTCGGCACGAAGAGTCTCCAGGATCGCCTCGTTTTCTTCAACCAGATGGTTGATTTTTTCCATGTCCTGACCTTCGGGGAACTGAATACGCAACAGCACGCGGTCCCCCGCCTTTCTGGAGGTCAGTTGTAGCGAGGTTTCCGGCGCGAGGCGTTCCCAGCATTGCCGAAGCAGGGTAAACAGCCAACGGCGGAAAATAAAGGGATTGCCATGAATCCCCATGTTTTTGGCACCAGGCGTGAAGGACAACTCCACCTGTTTCAACAGAGCCAGGCGACGGGCCAGAGCCGTAACATTGCTCACGGCATCATCGAAAAGGAAATCGGCCTTGGGGACATCCACACTGTGGGCGAAGCGATTCAATTCACGAATCATCCGCCTACCACGATCCACCTGCTTGGCGATATTCAAAACAAAAGGTGCCAGGTTTTCCGCATTGAGTTCCGAGGGATCTCCGAACTCGATCATGTCTTCCAGCAAGCCACCCGTCTCGTTCATGATGGTGATGATGTTGCTCATGTCATGGCTGACGCTGGCGGTCACTTCTCCGAAAAACTTCAGATTCTCTTCAAGCTCTTTCTGAGCGGAATCACTCATGGGCTGCTCCAGATTGAACGACCTGCACCGCGTCATGGATACGGGCCGTCAGTTGTTTCAAATCCACGGGCTTGTTGAAAAAGTCAAAGGCTCCCAAACGCTGGGCATCTTCGGCAGCCGATTCCGGCAAATGCCCCGTAACCAGAATCACGGGTAAGCCAGGCCAACGAAGCTTCATCTGTTTCATGGTTTCCATGCCATCCAGGCCCGGCATACGCACATCCATCAGCACGATGTCAAACGGATGCTCTTCCACACACTGCAACGCCTCTATGCCGGAATGCACCCCCGTGACACGAAACCCACGGATCTCCAGACGCTCGGAGAGAGTTGCCACCAGGTCTTCCTCATCATCGACAAGCAGGACACGAATCTGATCCATTCCCATCGTCTTTTACCCATTCCATTTCCAGAGAAACAGCAAGGTTGCAGCACGGATACAGTCAAAAGCGACCAATCAGGCTCTTACCAGGATGGGCAGGATAGCCCTTGACCGCCTTCTCCTCACGCTTCCAACCCACGGCAAGCCATTCCATAACAATCTCCCAGGTTCAAGGGTAGTAGGCAAGGCGGGTTCCGTCAAGGGAAAGCGTTTCCGATAAAACAAAAAAACGACGGGGAATCGGGCACGAACCCTTGCATATCACACCAAAAAACCGCCCCAAAGGGACGGCTAGATGCAATCACGGATTGTTTCTTCAGCGTTTGAGTTTCGCGAAGGGGTTGTAGGTCAGTTCGGCTTCTTCCTTCTTTGCTTTCGGTCCCTGCCCCTTCGGGCCACCACCGAAACCACCTTTGCTGCGTTTGGGGCCGGAGAATCCACCGTCGCGACGAGGGGCTTGCCCCGATCCGCTGGGCGCGGGCTGGCGTTTCCCACGGAATCCTTCGGATTCCTTGCGGGCCGAGAGGCTGATCCGTTTGCGCTCGACATCCACATCCAAGACGCGCACGGTCAGCTTGTCACCGGATTTCACCACGTCGTGGGGATCTTTCACGTAGTGATCGGCCAATTCCGAAATATGAACCAATCCATCCTGATGCACCCCGATGTCCACAAACGCACCGAACTGGGTGACGTTGGTCACGATGCCTTCCAGTTCCATGCCCGGCTGTACATCCGTCAGTTCCATCACGTCGTCACGGAACTTGGGCGGCTCGAAGCTCTCACGAGGATCGCGGCCCGGCTTCTTCAACTCGTCAAGAATGTCCTGCAAGGTAGGCAGGCCAACGCCATCACCCACATAGGGCTGAAGCTGAATTGATCCGGCAAGTTTCTCGTTACCCACCAGTTCCTGCATGGCCACGCCAAGGTCTTCGGCCATCCGTTCCACCAGATCATAACGCTCCGGATGCACCGCGCTGTTGTCCAGCGGATTCTCCGAAGTGGCGATACGCAAAAAGCCCGCCGCCTGCTCGAAGGTTTTCGGCCCAAGACCGCTGACCTTGCGTAAATCATTCCGACTGCGAAACGCCCCGTTTTTATCCCGGTGCTTGATAATCTTCTTGGCCAAGGTGGGTCCGATCCCGGAGACATGGCTCAACAGCGGCGCACTGGCCGTGTTCAGTTCCACCCCGACGAAGTTCACGCAGCTTTCCACGACTTCATCCAATTTGCGGTGCAACAGGGTTTGCAGCACATCATGCTGGTACTGCCCAACGCCAATGCTTTGCGGGTCGATCTTCACCAACTCGGCCAGCGGGTCTTGCAAACGACGGGCAATGCTGATGGAGCCGCGAATGCTGACATCCAACTCCGGGAATTCCTCGCGGGCCAGATCCGAGGCGCTGTATACACTGGCCCCGGATTCATTGACCGAAACCACCACCACATCCTGTTGGTTCGTTTCCTTGAGCAACCTGCGTACAAACTGCTCCGTTTCCCGCCCCGCCGTACCGTTACCGATGGCAATGGCAAAGGGTTTGTATTTCACGAGGAAGCTTAACACGGTCTGCTCGGCGGCCTGCTTGTGGCGATCGGGATAGATGGTATCGTGAGCCAGGAACTTGCCGGTGGAATCCACCACCACGCATTTGCAACCGGTGCGGATGCCGGGGTCGATACCCAACACGGAGCGTCCACCCAAGGGTGCAGCAAGCAGGATACTCCGCAGGTTTTCAGCAAACACCTTCACGGCTTCTTCGTCGCTGCGGGTTTTCAGGTCCAAGCGCACATCGGTTTCAACCGAAGGAAGCAGCAGGCGTTGGTAACTGTCGCGGGCGGCCTGATCGACCTGCTCGGCAAAGGGTGACGCAGCCTGATGGTTGAATTTCCCCAGGATGGCGCGGACCATCGGTTCGCTTTCACAGGTCAACTTCACCTTGAGAACCCCTTCGCGCTCCCCACGGCGGATAGCCAGGAAACGGTGAGAAGGAATACCGGCCAGGGGTTCGTTGTAATCATAATACTGCTCGAACTTGGTGCGCTCTTCTTTTTTATCCTCCAGCACTTCCGTTTGCACCTCACCGGTTTCCATCAGATGCTTACGGCAGGTAGCACGAACCTCGGCGTCTTCAGCCATGCGCTCGGCAAGAATATCCCGCGCACCGGCCAGGGCGGCCTCTGCATCGGGGACTTCTTTCTCGGCGTTGATGTATGCCTCGGCGGCGGAGAGCGGATCGCCATCCATCGTCTGGGAGGCAAGCAGATCGGCCAAGGGTTCCAAGCCACGCTCTTTGGCGATCATCGCACGGGTGCGCCGCTTGGGTTTATAAGGAAGGTACAGGTCTTCCAGGGCCGTTTTGGTCGTGCATTCCAAAATGCTTTTCTTCAGTTCCTCGGTCAGCTTGCCTTGGCTCTCAATGCTTTCCAGCACGGTGTCCCGGCGTTTTTCCAAGTCGGTCAGATATCCACGACGCTCTTCAATGGCGCGGATCTGCACCTCATCCAAACTGCCTGTCATTTCCTTTCGGTAGCGGGCGATGAAGGGCACGGTGGCGCTTTCATCCAGCAACTTGGCCACGGCGCGAACACCGGATAGCGGCAGGTTCAATTCCTGGGCGATGGTCGGACTGGGATCGAAACTACGTTTCTCACTCATGGGGAACTCTCACGGGCTTGGCGGTCCAACAGAATGTAGACCGAGTCATGGTGTTGATAGACTTGTGTCCCAAACCAAATGGGAAACCTGCAAACAGCAAGGCGTACCGCCACAGAATCGACCAAGGACAGTGGCGGGTTGCCTTCCCCCGTTTCCTTCGGTTTTGAACGGAGGACGGTCATACCATCGCCACGCCCCGCTGTCAAAGAGATTTCCACTGGATGGAATCCTTTGAAATGATGGGAAAAAGTCGGCTTCTCATCCGCGAAAAACAGAGTTCCACAAGCCATGCTGGCCAACAATGTCAGGAGGCTGATTTCTACCCGGCAGGGATGATGTCGATGTCTGCCATCTCCGGGACTTCCTCCTCGAAGAACTTGCGTAGCTTCTTGATCAGCCGCTCTTCGATCTGTCGGATACGCTCCCGGCTCACGCCGTATTCGTCTCCGATTTCCTGCAACGTCTGGGGCTGTTCCGTTAAAAGGCGGTGGTCAAACAGGTAGGCTTCCTTATCGGTGAGCCGTTGGCGAAACTCCTTGAGTTTGTCGTGAAAAAGCTGGCGCAATTCGGCATCGGCCAGTTCTTCATCCACATCCGTGTTGTCGGACTCCAGAAAATCGACGTGGTGATCCTGCCCTTGCCCATCGTTGGAAACGGGTCGATCCAGGGAGAGATCCCCGCCGCTGATGCGTTGGTCCATTTCCCGCACCTGCTCCGGCTTGACATCCAGACGCTTGGCCAGGGTTTCGGCATCGGGCTTGTAGCCCAAGAGCATCAGGTTTTCTTTCTCTTTTTTCAGGTTGAAAAAGAGTTTACGCTGAGCCTGAGTCGTGCCGATCTTCACCAGCGACCAGTTATCAATGATGAATTTCAGGATATAGGCTTTGATCCAGAACGAGGAGTAGCTGGACAGTTTCACCCCCCGGTACGGGTCGTAATTCTTCACCGCCTGCATCAACCCGACATTCCCCTCCTGAATCAAGTCCAGAAGGTTCATCCAGTATTTGCGGTAGTCCATTGCGATCTTGACCACCAGGCGCAGGTTGCCGGTAACCAGCTTTTCGGCGGCTTTCACATCCTCGTCTTCTACGTAGGCCACGGCCAGATCATGCTCTTCTTCCCGGCTCAGAAGCGAATAACGACGGATTTCCATCAGGTATTTTTGCAGCGGATCAAAAGGAACGAGTGAGGTTTCCTGCTTGGGAATCAGATCCAGGCGGGTCGTATCGGTATCGGTCTCGTTCTCTTCGTCCGATCCATCCTCCTCCACCTCAATGGGTTCTTCCTCCATCTCGGCAGATTCCTGCTCATCGTTTTCCTTGATCGGCTCTTCAACAAACGTATCTTTTGTACGCTTGGTTTTGCTCTTCGGGGCCGCTTTCGTAGTTTTCTTGGGACTACGCTTTGCCGCGGCGGCTTTTCGGGGAGTTTTTTTTGTCGTCGCGTTGGATGCCTTCGCCATGCTACCCCACCTTGTTATCACACCGGAATCGTCTTAAAACACTCGTTTCATACACAAACAAACCAGCCAGGGCGATAGTTTATTCCATCGCTCCAGGATCTTCAACGAAAAAGGTCACACCCCATCCACCACCCGCCATTGACAAAACACGGCGTACAAAGTTTTGTACGCCGTGTTGATTGGAACAATCACCCATCGAAGCTAACGATCCAGAATCATGAACTCCACGCGCCGGTTTTTAGAACGCCCCTTCTCGCCTTTGTTGCTGGCGATGGGCTGACTTTCACCAAAGCCCTTGGGCGTCATGCGTTCGGCGGCAACCCCTTTACCGATCAGGTAATTACGAACGCTTTCGGCACGCTGCTGGCTCAAGCGCTGGTTGCTGGAATCCCGGCCCACGCTATCCGTGTGGCCTTCCACCTGAACCTTCATCTTCGGATAATCCTTCAACACGCGGGCCACTTCGTTCAGCAGAGCATAGGACTTGGGCAGAATCAGGGCTTTACCGGTCTTGAAGAAGACCATCTGCCGCAGTTCAATCTTCGTATCGGTCACGTTGACCAGGCTGTACTTCAGTTCATCCGGGCAACCGTCTTCGTCTTCGTTACCATTGAAGGATTCCGGTTCGTTGGGACACTGGTCTTCCGTATCCAGCAAGCCATCGGCATCGTTGTCCGGGTCCGGACAGCCATCGTCATCTTGCCAGTTGTCAATGTCTTCCGGTTCGTTGGGACACTGATCTTCGTCATCCAGAATGCCGTCGGCGTCGTTGTCCGGGTCCGGGCAACCATCATCATCTTCAAAGTTGTCCTGATCCTCGGCGTCATCGGGGCATTGGTCGTCTTGGTCCAGGAAGCCATCGGCATCGTTGTCAACATCCGGGCAGCCGTCTTCATCCTGCCAACCATCACGATCTTCCGGGTCATCCGGGCATTGGTCAACCATATCCAGCACGCCGTCTTCATCGCGATCCGGGCCGCAGCGTTTGGCTTCGTCATACGCTTTTTCAGCATAGTCCCGTGCCAGATCCATATGGCGGTTATAGCCATAGGTGTTGGCCTGTTCCAACTCGTACACGGCAAAGGTGCGGTTCGATTCCGCAAGAGCAAGCTCTTCGGTACCGCAGACCTCGCCACCCTTGAGGGAAATCTCCCGTTGCAGCATCCGGGTTTCGTTGCAGCGTTGCTTGATCTTGGCCGCATCGTGAATCATGCCCGCTTTTCCGGAGCATCCGGCAAGCACCAATCCCACCAGCGCCAACAAGCCCAGTCCGTGAAGGATTCGTTTGGTTATCCACATTCCGCTCACGATTCTCTCCTCACACCCTGCGGCTATTCAAACAAGTCGTTGTTGACACGGTTCTTCTTTTTAGACTTGGCACCTTTGGAGCGCTTCTTCGTCGTCGGTTTCGACCGCTTCTTTTCTGATGGAGCCTTGACTTTCTTGCTTTGTTTTTCAACCTTGGGCGCTTCCTCAATGGGCTGCACAATCGGCGTAGATTTGGAGCGCCGAATCACCACATTCAGTTCTTCCTCGTTTGGGTCATAGGGATCGCGTCCCAGGTAAACCCTGCCGCTGTCATCCTTGGCCTTCTTCGCCGCTTCCACGGCCAGTTCACGAGCCCGCTCGGCGAAATCAAAGGGGTTGTTCTTGTCGTAATGGGCACCGGCGTATTCATATTCCGAGCGCCCCATCGAGGCTTTCGCCTTGGTCAGATAGGCTTCAGCAGCCACGTAATAATACTTGCTGTTGGGGTTTTCGTCCGCGCCCAGCTCTTTCGCCCGTTGAAGTTCTTCCTCTGCCGTCCAGATTGCATTGACCGAGCGAACCGGCCCGCAACCGGAGAGAACCCAGGTTCCCAGCACAAGCAAAAAAAGGATCATGAAAAGGTTTTTCACCGCTATGACCTCGTTGCTTTCCAGCATTTCGTTAAAGTACGGAATCGCTAATGGTTACGGTATCAAAGGCCAAGGCTTCTGTCAAGCCGCCGCCGCAATTCCCGGCTCTCTCCTCTCTCCGTGCAACATCCATTCAAACGCGCAGAATCACGTCACTCCTGCGGGACATCCACACGTTCCATCTCTGCCCGATGAAAAACTCTCTGGGAAACCAATGATATTGAATGGATAAGGAAATCCCTTTGCACTCAGTCCAAAGCGGTTTAGGATGCCTTGGCGATGACATACGCCGTGCCAACGAAACAAGCAATCAAGGAGTTCCCATGCCGTCCATAGATGCAAAAAACCCAACCTGCCGCCTTACACCTCCCTTTTGCCTGACCATCGCCGGACTGGACCCCTCCGGCGGAGCCGGAGCGACCGCTGACCTGCGGGTCTTTCGTCGTTTGGATACTACAGGCGTCTGCGCTCTCACCGCTCTGACTCCCCAGAACACACGGGGCGTTGTGGGTATCCACCCGGTCAGCGCCAAGGCGCTTTCCGAGGAGTTGGCCTGCCTGTTCGATGACTTCCCCATCGCTGCCGCCAAAACCGGCCAGATTCCCAACCGCGAGTTGGCCAAGTTGGTCGTCAAACAACTGCGCAAAACGCCCGTACCTCTGGTTATTGATCCGGTGATGGTTCCCACGCGGGGGATGTGGCTCGTGGAGAAAGACGCGGTGGACTACATGCGTCGATACCTTCTTCCCCTAGCCGCCGTGATTACCCCCAATGTCGAGGAAGCCTCCTGGCTGGCCCAGATGGAGATTCGCAACCGGGAGGAAGTTCGTAAAGCCGCCCGTATTCTGGTTCCGAAACTCACCCAAGCGGTGGTGATTACCGGTCATATGGAAGCAGGCAAGGTGTTTGATTACTTTTACGATGGTGAGCAGGAACGCTGGTTGGGCACCCCCATGCGAGACGTGGGAGACATTCACGGCAGCGGGTGCCATTATTCCTCCATTCTCTGTGCCTATCTGGGTCATGGCTTGCCCTTGGCCGAAGCCGTTGCCAAAACCAAGCGCACCATCAATACCCTGATCGACCACTGGCTGCTCGACCCTACGGGTCAAATGAAGATGCTCTACAGTTAAAGGAACGCTTTACAAAATGAAAAGGCTTGTCCGGGGTTGGGTTGAGTTTCCCGGCATGATTGGGGAAAGATTGACTCCGCTTCGGAAGCCATCTTTTGCGGGAAAACGCAATCATCCTTTACAAATAATCCATTCCACGCTAAACTGTCATGGTTGTTGGTGTTTTTCATACAGGCAGTATTGTTGATCGGAATGTACCTATTCGGAACCAAAGCCTGACATACCCAAGATTGCGAGTAAGGCATGAGTGAGCTTAGCCAGCGTGAACCCTTGACCCCGGTTCCCATCGAGAACATGAAGTATCGAATTCTCGTGGTGGACGATGAAGACGTGAATTTGAAGATTTTGCGGATCTATCTGGAGGACAAGGGATACCGTGTCGTGATTGCCAGCAATGGCCAGGAAGCGATTGACATTCTGCAGAACGAGGAAATCACCGCCTGCATCTGCGACATCCGTATGCCGAAGATTACCGGGATCGACGTCTTGAAATTCGTCCAGGAAACCAAGCCGATCATGCCGATGATTATGCTCACCGGCTTCGTGGATGTCACCACGGCGGTCTCCGTGATGCGCCAAGGCGCACGCAACTATCTGACCAAACCCATTGATGCCGAAGAACTGATTGTCGCTGTAGAACAGGCCATTGAAATCCGCCAGTTGATGGAGGAAAAAGACCGTCTCACCTATGAAAACAAGCAATACCAAGCCAGCCTGGAACGCAAGGTCGCGGAAACCAACCTGGAAATGCAGCGTAACGCCACCGATGTGGTGGTTTCTTTATCCTATATCATGGAAGTGCGCGACAAAGCCCTGAGTGCCCACTCCAAGCGGGTTGCTCAATACGCCAACATGCTTGGTCGGCAGATCGGCATGGATCGCAAACAGTTGAAAGCCCTGCACAACGCATCCATTCTTCATGATATTGGAAAACTTGGCTATCCCAATGACCTTTTAGCCAAACGTCAGAATTTTACGCAGGAAGAACGAAGCGTGGTGCAACGTCATCCGGAAACCGGGGCGCGGATGCTGGAACCGATTTCCATGCTCTCGGACCTGGTACCGATGATTCGCTATCACCACGAATACTGGAATGGCGGCGGCCTGCAAGGCATGAAACACGAGGAAATTCCCCTGGGTGCCCGAATCATCCATCTCACCGATGCCTTCGATAAAATGACCGCCTACCAGAAAAAGGCCCAAGCCGAAGACATTTCAGCCACCCTGGAACACATTCAATCCAAAAGCGGCGCTCAATTCGATCCCAACCTGGTGGAAGAATTCGCCGTCATTGTCAACCAGATGATGACCCGCTTTTCACGGTAAGCCATGACCTCTTTGTATGGTGGAAAATCCGCGTCATCAACCAATCGGCGCGTGTTGAAATTCTGGACTCTTCTGGGAGGAGCGCTGGGAACCTTCGTCCTACTGGTTCTCTGCTTGATGTACAGCTATCATATGTCCTTTCAACGAGAGCTTTCCCTACAGAATCAACGCAAGGCTGAGTTCCTTGACGCCATTGGTCCCTACCTTCGCGACCATCGAGAGGACTTCCGCGAGGTCTTCAATCAAAGCGGAAAGCGCCTGGTTCAGTATATGGAAGATCACTCAGACGTTGTCAGCCTGGGCAATCTGGAGCTGGCCCAACTCAAGGGTTTGGGCGTGATTGCCATCTCGGTTTACAACGACAACGGAGAAGCTCTGTTAGACCTGAACCCCACGTTTGCCTTTCCTACCAGCTTACGGGATATTCCCCCTGCCTCTCCTTGGAACGCTACACGCCAAACCGCCGACCAATCCATCGAAGAGCGTATCAGCGAGTTCAGCCCTCCCTACTGGGTTGAAGGAGCCGAAACCATGCTGCTGGATTACTGGTATATCTCGCCCCGTTTTTCCATCACACAAACCGGGGCGATGCGTCTGGTACGGTTTACCCAAAAGCTTTCCTTACCGGAAGCTCTGCTGACCAGCAAGAACCCAAACCAGGGCTACAATTGGGTATTGGATATGAATGGGCGGATTCTCTTCCATCCGGATTTCAAACAGCGGGGAAGTCTTCTGCGCATTCTCGGTCAGGACGGAGAAACCAACCAGAACTTTTACCGTATTCTCGGTGGTCAACACTACGATGAAACCATTGAGGTAAAACGCTTCCAATGGCAACGAAACGAAACACCGCTGATCAACACCCTCTTCCCCTTTCCCGGCTACACAGGGAAAGTGGTTGTAGTGAGCAGCATTCCAAAGAGCGTACTACGGGACCGCGCCCTCAGTCAGATAACCTTGATGGCTGCATACCTGCTGGCCAGCCTGAGCCTGATTGTTCTGCTCATCCGCCTTTGGATCTGGTTTACCCGCGAAGAACTCGCTCGACAGGCCAGTATCAAGCTCGCCTTGCGTATGGATGACATGGTGGAATCCCGCATCGGAGAGTTGGATAAGATGGCACGAACCATCAAAGACATGATGGACAGCATCCCCTCCGCGCTGATCGTGTTGAACCCGAATCTGACCATTACTCGTGTCAACCTGTCCTTCCACGATATTTTCATCAGTCAGCAAGCCAATATGGTTGGACAACCGATCCGCGATGTCCTTGGCGAAGTCTTCGAGGAACGACTCCGCTCCATTCTGAACACCAAGGAAATCATCATCGACTGGGAAATCCGGCGCACACTGCCGAAGCTTGGTGAGAAGGTCTTGAAGATCAATGTGCTGCACCTGATGGCCGAGCAGGGAAACCTGATCGTGGTGGTAGATGACATCACCGAGCGCCACGCCCTGGAACGCCAGTTGATCCAGTCTGAAAAGCTGGCCGGTATCGGCACCCTGGCGACAGGTATCGCCCACGAAATCAACAACCCACTCAACGCGATCAGCGGGATGAGCCAGATTCTGAAAACCCGCATCAAAAACGAGGAACAGCTTGACTATCTGAACGAGATCATTACCTACACCCAGAGAGCCGCACAGATTGTCAAAACGCTATCCACTTACAGTCGGGCAACCAAGGTGGTGGATGCCGCCGAGATCAGCATGGAAGAGATCGTGGAAGCCTCACTGGAAATCGTTAAACACTCACGAAAAATGGATGGCATCACGATTGAACGGAACTATGCACAGAATCTCCCGCTTCTTTTCGTCAATTCCGTCGATATTGAACAGGTCTTACTCAACCTCATCACCAACGCCGTGGATGCAATGGAAAACATGGCTGCCAAACAGGGTGATGGTTTCACCATGCGCATGACCATGACGACAGGGCGCTCCGGGACAGACTTTGTCTTCCTTCGCGTTGCAGACAACGGCATCGGCATGAAAAAGGATGTGGTGGATAAAATCTTCAATCCCTTCTTTTCGACCAAAGAGCAAGGTAAGGGAACCGGTCTGGGGCTAAGCATTTCCTATAAAATCATCCAACGGTACGGTGGAACCATCGGTGTGAAAAGCGATTACAAACAGGGCACGGAGTTCATCGTCAAGCTACCGACCAGTCAGGCCAAAAGCCGGATGCCCTCTCCCACCGACACCCAGGAAATCACGAAAATCAAAAAGGGGATGGTATGAAACACGTCCTCCGTCCGGCTGTACTTCTCGTCTGGCTTTTTATGCTTGCCTCCTGCCAACACACACAAGAACGGCCAACGGCAAACCTCGTACCCTCGGCAAGACCTGCGGACTCTCAAGCGGCGAGCGAGACAACCAAGCCTCTCCCTTCCCCTTTAGCCTATGAACCCTTGCTTCCACGTACTGCAACGCTGGGTGGAATCCCCGGCGAAGTACTGCCGTCTACTGCGGAAGAAGGCGACTTGTTGGAAACCGTACACACCTTGATGGCACAGCGAAACCCGGTACAACCGAAGTCGGAACCCCGTCTGCACCTGGCGGCACGGGAAGTCAGCCGCTGCTATGCGCAATTCCAGAAAGTCCCCTCTTCAACCCTGCGTACACGGATGCTGGAATGGGCCGGTGTCGCCGAACCGATGGTGGAGTATTTCCATTTCTCCAAATGGCCTGAAGACCCCACGGAAGAACGGGACGCAGCCTTGCAACAATGGCTGGATGAAATCGCCACCCGTGGGCCGGTAAGCCACATGGATGTCGGCATTCACCGCTTGGAACGCGAGGGCAAACATCCGGTTGAATACCTTACGGTCCTTGCCCTTCGGCGCACCCTTGACCTGGAGCCGGTACGCTGGAAAGTTGACATCGCCGAGCGGATTTTCATCAAAGGACGCATTTCAACCAAGGCAACCAGACCGGAAACAAACACGAAGGAACGGTATCATCTGTATTTGCAGTTTTTAGATGAAGCGGTGTTCGACGCCCCCGTGCCCATTCAAGCCGGAACCTTTTCGGTCGAAGTACAGATCCCCCAGGCCCATGCGGCCTATACGGCGGAACTGGTCCGGGTACGGGACAAGCAGGCGGCTCCTGTGGCTCGCCTGGTCTTCTATTACAAAAGCGAACCGCCCCGACGATTCTTTGAGACTCCACCTCAACCGGCCTGCAAGGATCTTCCCACCTGTGAAACGAGGCTTCATACGATCATCGACCAGGCTCGCGCCAAAGCCGGACGGGAAAGCCTGCGTCTGGACCCTGCGATGGTGACCCAGGCTCGCACCAAGGCGGAAGACATGATCCTTCACCATTACAGCAGCATCGTAGACCTGAAAGGTGATCGGCTGGATGACAGGCTGCGCCGTGCGGGGCAACCCTGTTTGCAGGCAGGTGAAATCATCGACGGTGATTATCATCTGGAAGCCATTGTCCAGCGATTGAAAAGCAACCCGGCGTTGACCAACTTCGTGCAAAATCCCAGTTTCACAGACCAAGGCTGCGGGCTTGCATCCAAGACCGACCGACAAGGGCGCACCTACTACGCAATGAGTTGCGGGCTAGCTACCTTTATGGACCGCACCCCGATCGACCAACTCCCGGATACCATCCTGGAGCGCATCAACGCCAAGCGTGGCGAGAACAAATTACCTTGGCTGAAACTGCGCAAAGAAGGCAACAAACTGGCCCGCTATGCGGTTCGGGAGTTGTGGCGTAACCTGGAAAACCATCGTGCCGTACAACAGAAGGTGATGAGTTCCATTGAACAGGGAGCCATTCCCGGTAAGAATTTCCAATTCGGCTTATTCACCCTCTACAGCCTGCATCAACTGACCGAAAAGCCCACGGCTCAAGACCTGTTTACCAGTCCTGCCAATAGCCTCACCTTGGGCGTGCTGCGCGTAACCAAACCGGAAGAACATCCCAAAGGGATTTTCGTCTATTACATCCTCTACGATGCCATTCAACGCAAAGGCAAAAGGGAAGCACGAGCCTATTAGGGAAACGTCCCCGGCCTTGAGGGGCGACCACCTAAACGACAAAAAACGCCTCGATCCTTCTGGACCGAGGCGTTCTGTTACCCATGACGTACCGTGTTCAAACGCTGCGGCGGGCAGTTACATGCTGAAGCGGATGGTGGTGCTGACCAGATGATCTTTCACCTTGGCTTGGGTACCGTTTTCCAGATCCAGGAAACTGAAGATATAGCTGATGCTCCACATGAACTGCGGCTCTACGTAGCCCGTGCCGAAACTCAGATAGGCCTTGTCAACAGCCATATCCCAGTTGTTTCCCACCCGAATGGGAAGAAAGCCATCAATGAGATACTCCGCGCCCAGGGCAAACCCCGGTAAATGACCTTCTTTGTACGTCCGGTAGGTCACCGGTCGGGTGGCCGTTGAGGAAACATCTACCGAACTGGTGCCCGGCTTTTCGCCATAAACATCCCAGGCCATAACCCAATCGATTCCGACGTTCAAAACTTCCGGGATGTTGTAAGCGAAACCGAAACGACTCCGTAAGGGCATCAGGTCGTAGGCGATGTTAATCATGTTCTCGACGCTGGCACCGAATTTGAACCCCGCACCACTGATCATCAAACCGAAGTCAAGATTGGCACGATCAAAGCTTCTACGCTGGCTGCGATCCGAGTGGATGTAATACCCTGTGAAGCCGAGTTGAAAATGCTCACTGACCGCACCGGCCAACGAGAGGCGCAAGGTGTGACGAGAACCACTCCCATTTTTCCAACGTCCGAAAGTTTTTCGATACGGTGCAATCTCGTTTTCGTCTTCGTCGTAATAGGTTTCCGGTGTGGCATTCTGCGTACTGAAGGGTGGAATCAATCTCATCCAGGCCAGGTCTCCCTCTTTCCAAAGCTGCTGACTATCATTGGCCGTATAATTGTAACTGACTCCCACGGCAACAGGTGCCGCCGTCACGCTGTCTACCACCCCAAAATGCACGTTCCAGGCATTGACATCATACGCTGTTGGGGCGAGGCCTCCACCCAGTTCAATCAGGTACCACGGTTTCTGGGCAATGCCCGCTGCGTTGTAATAGATCGCATCCGGTCCTTCAGCAATGGCAGTATATGCCCGACCCATGCCCAGAGAGCGGGCGGACATGGATTCGTTGTCCAGAGGACTCCAGTGTTGGTCCCAATGGTTGTTGGCAAACACCGGAGCGGCCCAAAGCAGCATCGTGAGCAACAACAAGACAAAAAGCGAGGCGGGTGGAACGCTCTGATGAACCGCGCTGGTCCGGTCTGTTCGTATCGACGAAAAAGCCATGACTCTCTTTCCTTCAGAAAACATCCTCACGACCAAGCGACGAGGTTTGATCCGTTTGCAAATGATCGGACAATCGTCCGATTGCTTCGGAGTATACCAGCATTATACTGAAAAGAATAGAAAAAGCTTCTTGCAAACGGGACTTTTCAGCCGATGTCCACAAAGCCCTGTTGGGAAGGGATACGCCGAAGAATCATCGAACCATGCGACTCCGTCGACCAGCCATTCCTCCTTGTATTCGTCCTCAGACAGGGCGCGCCCATTCAAAGGCATCTACAACTCATCCTCCGGCATCCGGTAGCGAACAATCGCCTCAACATAATCGGTACGTACTTCGGCCATCTCCTGACTGCATGACGAGGGATAGACAGGGACGATGCCTACCGTCAGGGTTCGGCTATCTCCCGTGAACAGACGAGCCAATTGTACGGGATCTTCCGTACTCCAGATGATGGTATCCGGCTCATCCGGTGTTCCACCGGAATAAATCGGCGGGTTCCACCAACGCCCCTGGTCCCAGACCACCATTTGCGTCCCCGGCATGTCCATGCAGAATCCGGCAAAGCTTCCGCTGGCCCCACCACGCCAATGAATTTCCAACGCGGTAGGCACAAGATCGCCTGCATCTGCTGAACTGAACACAACATCAACCAAATGGGCGGGCTTGTGGTTGGCTCCGGAATCATACAACCAAACATCCCCCGGCGTGTTGGTTCCACCATAAATCACGGTTTTCTTCCGCGTCTTGTGGTAGGCCATACCAAACATCTTGCGCGCATCGGGTCCGCCGGTATCCACTTCACGCCACTGGTTGTTCTTTAACTCCCAGGTATCCGAGAAGGTCCACTGAATCGCACCTCCCCCGAATAAAATCACTGCCGCCCGGTCATCATCATACACCATACCATGATCCCAACGCCCCAAAGGAGCCAGGCCTGAACTTCGGGTCCAATATGGCCCCAAATTACCATAGGAAAGGATGGAGAGATCATGGGTGCGAATCTCTTCGCTATAAAATCCACTGAACCGGATGGTCTGATCCGTGGACGGATCATAAACCATCCCCGGCGACATCGTTACCTGGGCCTGATTCAAGGTCGTCATCTCGCTCCAATAGTATCCATACCCATTCCATATATAATCATTTGTATAACTGTTTTCCGGCACATTTGAATCTATGTAGATGGCTTGAAGAATCATCTGCTGACGGTTGGTATCATAGCTCATTGCTGCGTAGTTCGGCGGATCAACGACAGGTGAAGCCGGTCGTTCGTGCCATGAATAGTAAGAGTCTGAACCGGCCAGAAGCCAGGTCTGGTTCAGTGGCTCCGTATCATGGTAACCACCAAACAGGATGGCCATCTCGTTTTCAGCATCATAGGCCATCGCATAATCATGAATGGGGTTGGGTCCATCTCCAGCAACAACAATATCATGCCATGAATAGCCATTCCATCCCAAAAGAACCCCTTTGCCATCCGCATATTCGCTACATTCTCCGCAGTAAAAGACCACTTGCTCCTGGGCATCATCATAGAAGGCCTTGGTCGAGTTGGTCAGGGTATGGATGATTGTCGGCAAGGAAATATCTTGCCAATACTCACGCCCAGAGTCCCAACGCCAGGTTTTGAATTGGAATCCCACTCCGCCAAGTTGAACCACACTCTGATTCCTCCGATCATAAAACCCGGCTGCAAAGACAATATCCTGAGGAATAGTTTCGGGAGCTTGAGGCACCTCATCGACCCTCGGGACAACCTCTTCCCAGACTCCATTATTCTGGTCATAGGCCCAAACGTCCGAAGGGCCATCAGGCACCTCGTCCGTCCAACTTGAGGCTCCCCCAAGAACAAGGATTCTTGCCGACGCTTCATCATAAACCATCATGTGACCCATTCTTGCGTCTATCGGGGCGTCGTCCAGTTGAAACCACTGTCCAATGGACGTGATGAACATCCACACTTCGTTGGAAAACTGGCCATCTGCCGTTTGACCACCAAAAAGGAGGATTTGCTGCGTCGCCGGATTGTAGATCATGCGGTGGTCCATCCGTGCGGAAGGTGAAGAATAGGATTCCACCAACTGCCAGGCTCCGTTCTTGAACAGATAGGTTTCATCGGAATACTGCGAACAACTGCCCAAGTTGTCTGTTAGAGCTGTGCAACCACCAAAGAGAACCCGCGTATCCTCTGCCGCATCATAAGCCATTGCATGACCGAAACGCCGCGAAGGAGATTCCTCCAATTCAAGCTCTCTCCAACGTTCATTCTTCCAGACCCAGGTATCTCCAAGAATCGGCTCGTAGGAAATGTAGCTGGACTTCCCTCCGAACAGAACGACTTGATCGTCCACAGGACTGAAACTCATCGCCGAAAGGCTTCGCTCCGAAGGTTTGCTCGGAGGCTGTAGCAACGACCATTGGCCATCTTCCCAAGCCCAGAACTTGTTCGACGGCATCTGACAATAGCTATCTGAATCATAGAAATAATGCGTGCAACCACCGTAAACCAAGCCGCGCCCCCGGTTTGTATCGTAGGTCGTTGTTGCTCCCCAGTAGGGCATACGGGGATCCCAGGTCTGAACATCAATGTCACGCCAGACACCTTCGGCCTTGGTCTGAACCATACCACTGGGAAGGGCGACAAGACTGGGTTCCTCGACTTCCCAGAGGTATTTCTGCGTCAGAACAGGATCAAAATGCTTGATCGCTCTGAAATCATGGGGGTTGGAAAGGGTGTCTCCAGGGTTTTTGTAGCCCATCGTCACCACCCATTCCACTTCTTGCACCAGGGACATGGGTCCGAGGTTTCCGGCCTGATCGCGTTCGGCCAGGCAGACTCTGGAGCTGTTTCCACTGGGGATGGACCACGCCCCTTCCTCACCGGGGGCCGCGCCGAAGGAGCCATCTTCCCGCACTTCAAGGCTACCCAAGATCATCGCATCTGCATCAGGAAGGCAATTGTAGGCCACGATCTGGGAGCCGGGTGTCACAGCCCCAGCCGTACCTGCGACATAATATTCCTTGGCCCCTTCCGTGGCTTCATTGCCCCAGGGGATACGGTAATAGGTAAACTGTCCGGGTGTCGAGGTATCCGGTGCCGCGGGAAAATCAAAGTCAAACTCCATGATACCAACGATCAAATTCGATTGGTTGCCCGCGTGGTCCGAAACATCCAACAGGATATTCCTCGTTCCCGCTTCGTGGTTGAAGTCATGGTAGGTACCCACGATATAGGTTTGCGTTGTCGCGCATGGGTCCAACACAAAGGCCGAGCCACCTTCCACGGTCAGAGACACGCTGTCCAGGTCTACTGCTTCATTCATACTGAACGCGATACGTACCGGACCGGCATCTTCGGTAGCAGCCTCATCACAGGCATAGGCAAAGGAACAATCATAGCCCTCCGCCTTGACACGCAATGCGTTGGTGGCCAGACGCGCCGGGGCGTATTCATCACAGCGTGCCAGTTGAGCAATCGCGCTGAGGTCCGGAGCATGAAAGTCAAACATCGGTTGACCGAGTCCGAGAATCGGACTGACGTTGCCCGGTGCATCGGACAGGTGCATGGAAAGCGTATGGCGACCATCCAGAACATCTCCATCCGGAGTTGTCCAATCGGCCTCCGCCACCGTGTAATTCCATTCATAAGCACGAACGTATTGTGGGCAGACGGGCGTCTCACCCCAACAGGATGCCAGCGTTTGGACCGTGCCCAGGGCCAGGCCATCCACACGAACCATACTGTTCTGATCAGCCGTAAGGAGTGGATGGGCTTCTTCCACCATGAAACGCAAGCGTAGCTGACTACCGGCTTTCATCGGATGGTCTGCAAAAAACATCGGCGACAGGGCAAGCCAGCCATCCGTTGCAGCATTATACACTTCAATCTCGCCGACCACTTCCGGTGCAATGGCATCAATAATCAGGTTTTCCCCATGAACATAGGGTTGTGGTTGACCCTGGTTTCCGGCCTGATCGGCGTAGGTGATTTGCAGTGTAAACGCATCTTCGGAATGATTGGATTCCAACACGGTATGTTCAAAAAGGCGATCCCGCCCTTCGGTAATCACCGGGCGCAACAGGATACTTTTTTCGGTATTGCTGGCCGTCACGGAAATGCTGTCCGCCAAGATTTCCGAGGAACGAACCCAGACCGCAAGGGTACTGCCAAGCGAGGCCGCCTGGGGGGCCATCTCAACCTCAACCAGTTCCGGTGGCGTGAAATCCAGGGTCAGCACGGGAAAGTTGGAACTGGCCCAGCCACGGTTGCCAATGGCATCGGTCATTTCCAGTAAAAAGCTTTTCATACCTTCCGGCTCATCCAATTCCTGGAAGTCCGAAGCCTGAGCCGTGTAGCTCCAGCAGTAGAACCGCCCGTTCTGACCGTCAACGGTTCCCAGAGACAACTCGGCAAAACTGGCGGATACGGTGTCTACATTGTCCTTGTTCAACTCAAAGCAGAAGTGGATCTCATCCCCTTCCTTGACCGGCACGGGCTGATAATAACTCACACCATCTTTGATGATTTCCATCGAGGAAGCCACCACGGCAGGCTTGACGCCATCCAGAGTGAGGGTGATTTCCAGCGGGGTTTCCGTGGTATTACCCACGGTGTCTGTGGCGGTGAAACTGTAGGTGATACGCTGAAAAGAAAGATCCGGCTCCACCGTATTGAGCAGGCGCAGGCCGCTTGCAACGTGTTCGATCTGCAAGCCCGGCCACTCTGCCGACGCCGAAACCTGAATGCCTTCTTCGTTCAAGGTCTCATCGGCACGAACCAGAATCATCACTTCCTGATCCGCTCCGGCCTGCCGCTCCTGGGGAGAAACAATCGCCGTGAGCAAAGGCATGGTGAAATCAAAACTCAGGCTGCCAAGCTGACTTTCGGTGATGTTGCCTGCCTCGTCCAGCAGTTCCACACTCAGATGTTGCTCGGCTTCCACTTCCTGACCGGAAGCCGTATAGACAAAGGCGAAGTCATAGTCTTCGGAACCTGCGGGATCTTGAGTCAGGGTGTAGGGACCGATACGCACCTTGGGGTAATTGGCCGCGAGGTCATCATCGGCCAGGTTGAATTCCACCTTCAAGGTCTGGTTCTTCGCTACACGTTGGCCATCTTCGGGCGTCAGACGAAACTCGGTAATCGTGGAAGGCGCTTGCAGATCCAGCACAAATGTTACCGGGGTATCCGGACTGACGTTCTCCCGCTGATTGCCCGCCATATCCCGAAGAACCAAGCTCTGCACGACGTAGGTATATTCCCCCTCTTCGGGAAGAATGCTCGGCCAGGATGCACTGTAATCATAACGCAACGAGCCGCCTTCCAGGTTGTCTGCGGTGAACACGATGTCAAAGGCTCCGCTGTCCTGTCCGTCAATGCGTGCGCGCACAAGCGGAGGTGCTTCCAGGCGTTCATCCGCCGTCAGGGACAAGGTGAGCGACTCCGTGCCGTTATCCCGTAAGGGCGTCACGTCGATAGATACCAGATCCGGCGGACGGACATCCAACTGCACGGGCGAGCTTTCCAACTGGCTGCGATTCCCCACCTGGTCATCCACCACAAAACTCGCCGAGAAAATCTCGGAGACGATCTCCCCGAAATGATCCACATCAATCGTCAAACTGGCCTGGTAGGTGCCCGCCGTGGGGAGCGCTTCCACCGTCATCGCTTCACCGTATCCGGCTTCATCCTTCAGGGTGGCGGAGATCCCATCTACCGTAACATCGTCATCGGGAATGGTGATCTGGGCGGAAAACGTCATCTGACGAGGCTGATCGGGAACGCTTTGCTGACGCAACTCACCATTCAACGTAACGCTCGGAGCCAGGCCATCCAACCGAATGCTGTTGCTTGTGACCGCGGCTCCCTGGTTTCCAGCCAGGTCTGCGGCGTTCAAGGTGAAGGTATACTCCCCGCTAAGCAGTTCGGTGACCGTCACCGTCCAGATGAACGATGCCCCGGAAGCGATCGGGCCGCTAAGCAAGTTCTCACTCAAAATGGGGTTGCTTTCCACCATCAGGCCGGCTTCTTCCAACCAATCATAGGTCTGCGTATCACCATCTTTAGCCGAAAGAATCAAACTGGCCGTCTCTCCAAGTTTGGCCATCGCCCCTCGTGGAGCCTGCACGGTCGCCGTCAATAGCGGAGCAACAAAATCAAAGCGCACGGTATCCATTCCAACCGTTTCCCGGTTGTCTGCCTGATCGGCCAAGGAAACCAACACGGAATGGGTTCCCGAAAGAGCAGCCAACTTTTCCTCCGTATCAAGATCCTCAGCCAACGGAGCATATGTGAAGGTCATCACACTGCCATCGGTTTCCGTCTGCTGTTGTACCAAGGTCAACGGCCCCGCCGTAATCCTGGGAAAGCCATCGGCTAAACCAATGCTTTCTTCAACCGACAACTCTACGGTAAGTTGCGAAGCGTCATTGGTGTACAAGGTACCCTCATGGGCGGGAAGCAGGCGTGCCTCCAACAAACGAGGCGGCTCCAGATCCAGGGTCAGTTGGGTTTCCTCCTCTCCCTCGTCCCCACTTCGCATCAGGGAAACCGTGGTTTCATTTCCCGCAAGGTCGGTCAGGGTTACCTGAAAAGTGAACCGATCACCGCTCTGAAACCCCTCATCGGGAATGATGCAACTGGCGCTGTAGCTCTCCCCGCTTTTGTCCAGCGATTGCGGGAAACCGGGGTTTGTTGGTGAAACGGAAAGCGTGGGCGTGGTCAGCAGAATCTCGGAAGGATTCAACGAGAGTTCCACGCGATCCCCGGCCTTGGCAAAGAAGCGTGAAAGCAGGTTGCCATCCAGGTCCGGCGGGGTTTGGTCCAACGTCACCTGTTTCTGCAACAAACTGGACTCATAGCCGTAGGAATCCATCAGTTTCATGTATACACGGCGTGGGCCATCCGTTTCGGCATCGGGTACCCCGGCGTTGAGATCCCATTCCGGAATGAGCAAATAGCCCTCGTCATTGGTTTCCAAAGAGGCCACGGTAAGGCTTTGCAGGCTTTCTTCGCTGAATTCACGATCATTGGCCACAACCAGGCTTTCCGCCCGTTCGGCCTTGACGGCGAGGGTCACACGCCCTTGTTTGACATAGCAGTTGGGGCAACTCTCCGGCCCGCTCGCTTCCAGAATCACAATTGCGGAATCCCCCAAGCTGTCGTCCTCATGGTCTTGGACATTGGGAGTAGAAACCAGAGAAAGCTTGACAGTCACCACCACATGCTTGCCGGGCCTGGTTTCAAAGAAGTCAGACAGACCATAGTAGAGTGTTGAGCCGCTCTTGGATGCCTCGTCTTTGATTTCCACCACCACAACCAAATGGTCTTTGTAAGGAGTGTCGGAAAAATCCAGGCGCAGGTTTTCGCTGTAAGGAAGCACGCTTGATTCCGCCACCTGCACGCCCGTGGTCTGAAGAGACTCACGCTGTTCGATTTTCCCATAGACGAAGATGTCTTCATCCGCCGGAGGCACGTCTTCCCAGTCGAAGACCACTTCAAAGGAACCGGCCTTCGATTCGCTCTGACAGGCCAGAGCCCCGAAAGCCATCGCCAACAACAGGATGAAAGCAAGAAGGTTCTTGATGGAAACGGACATGGAATCCTCCGGGGTTAGCGAATGGTTGCCGATCCTTGAGCCGGGGGCGCATCGTCTGCGGGCATGGTTCCCAAGACCACGCCCGTGGTGACACCACCTACCACCACCACACCAACGGTGGTCCAGAACCACCAGGTCTGCCACCACTTGGCCGGTTCTTCCTCAAGAACCAACTGCATCTGCGTCAAGCGAGCCGGTTCGATATAGACATCCTGGGTCAAAGGAAAGAACCCCTCTTTCGTGGCTTGCAGCGTATGCTTTCCCGCAGGCAATTCTTTGGGAATAAGCAACTCCGGGTACTCGCCGATGGTCTTGCCGTTGAGGTCTACCTGGGTTCCCTCTTCGTTCAACGCCAGCTTCAACATCCCCGGTCCTTCAAAGGGGGCACCGAACACACGTCGGAGGACAAAGCGGGCAGCGGGAAGCAAGCCATCAGCCGGGCCTTGGAAATTTTCCCGGTCACGCCCCACGGTCTTGGCTTGACGGATGTCGATCACCTTCAAGGAAACCATGTAGGTTTCTTCAATTTTTCCGACACCGCCGGACACCAGATAATTCACGCCCAAGGCGTTACCCAACTCGGCAAAGCAGCCTTCGTCATCACAGCCCACCGACTGCTTCACTTCCTCAAAGGAAAGCATCGCCTGAATATCCCGGCGACTCACCACCTGGAAGCCTTCAAACAGCTTCAACTCGGTGGTAATCACATCGGTGAGGTTTTCCGCCAGGTCTTTCTCCACACCATACGCCTGCATGTCCATGACCGCGATTTTCGGATGCTTGCCCAAATCCGAACGGGAAAGGTGGATTCCCTGCTCTTTCTTCTGTTTTCCACCAAGCATCTGCAAGGCGGTCTGCGCCACCAGCTTGGGAAACTGCAAGACATCGGCGCTTTCCACCATACGACGGTCTTGAACGCTCGCCGCTTTGACATCCACAAGGCGCAAGGTGGCAACTCGTTTCTCTCCCACCAGATTGACATCCCCGCCGAGAAAGCGATCACTCTGCAACCGATCAGCCAGATTCATCAAACAGCTTGGATCATCCAGGCATTCCGCATTATCGCCCATCGCGGCAAGCTCCATCATCTGGGCAAATTCTCCTTGGGTCACCACGGATTCATTGACACCATTTTTCACCGCGCTTTGCAGGCTGTTGTTCACGTTCTCCAGTTCAGCCTTCTCCAAGGTGGTGGTTTTCAGGTCCAACACCGCAAGGCTTTTCTCCTGGGGCTTTTCAAGCTTGGGAGGCTCCGGTGGTGGAGTCTCCTCTTTCTTGGGTTCTTCTTTTGAAGGTGATTCTTCAGCGGGAGTCGGCAGAATCACAGGGGCCACGGCGACTTTTGTTTCCGTCACCTTGACCAGGCGTTTGGCAACCCACCCCGTGGTACCATCATCCATGCGTAGCTGAAGCCAACGACGGTTTTCCTTTAGCACCTCCCCTTTTTCGCCACGATTCACTTTGCGCAGCACCCTGGCTTTCAGCGTGGGTTCTACGCGCATACTGGTTCCGTTGCGCATTTCTCCCATGCGCTGAATCTTCTCTTCGCCTGCCCAACTCACACCGGCAAGACCCAGCAGAACACACACGAGCAAGAAAATCTTCAGACCACGCCGGAGCAGAACCAACGGGTCAGACCAAGAAGATGAATCCTGGAGCATGGACGATCCCCTTTTCGCCATCCGTGAAGGGTCCAGAGCCGTGGGGCACTGGATCTTCCGGTAACAATGTGGCGTTTAAAGCTATTCCTTTACGACCATTGACCTTACCATAGAAGAAAGGTCAAAGAAATATTCTGAAAGAAAAAAGCAAGGGTAGGAAGGCTTCGTTCCTACGCGGATGGTTGACCATCCGCCAGGAACTCATCAACGAACAAAGCCACGGACCCGAATGGCCCGTGGCAAAAGAAAAGGAGAAAGGATCTGTCTCTGAATGCTTCCGCTCTATCCGTTCAACACCATAGCCTGAAGTCCCCCTTTCAGGCTACGGGCTTCGCAGTCTGCTAGGCGAAGTATTGGTCCACATCTTCCACTTGCAGGCGCGGGGCTTTCTTTCCATAGAAGGGGAAATCTTTCACGTTGCGATAATACAGCTTGTACTTACCGTTGACATCCACTTCCAGTTCCGCCCCCAAGGAGCGGGCATACTGACCTACATCCGAGGTATCTCCGCAGATGTTGCTATCATTGGGGCTATTCATCCCCGTTTCCAGATCATGCCAGCTCAGGCAAGCCGCATCCCCCAGCTTTTCACTGGCCAGACGGTCGGCGGTTTCACGTACAGAATTGATGTCGTTCAGGTTTTTATTGTCAATGCTGATGCTATTCATGGTCTTACTCCTCCAAGGGAAATCCGAATGTAGGAAAGATTATAAAAGTACGTCACACCTAAACAGTAACAGCACAAGGCCCTCCCGTCAAGGGTGTTTTTGATATTTTCCAGTTTTTTTCTTGATTTTTTATAGACACAAAGTCGGAAGACAGAAAAACAGGGGAGCGCGTTCGGCACTCCCCTGTGAAAGAACTTGATATAATTAGAGAATTTCTTTAGAAATTGTAGGCCGGGCTGATCAGGAAACGTTCGTTGGTCGCCGTGTAGGACTTATAGGAGCCGGTGCCTTCGCTGTCTTTGGAGATCCGGTAGTCGGTCATCATGTGCGAATAGGTCAGGTACATGGTGAAGCCGGAACCGAAGTTGAAGATGTTGTTCACAAAGAAGCTGGAGTTCATGTAGCGGAACTTCTCCATGTTGGCAGCTTTTTTGACCTTCATACTATCCGCATCGGGCTTGTCCGCCGTATACCCCACCGCAATGTTCCAGACCTTGAAGGGCTTGCCGACCAGATCCACCCAGCCGCCCATCGCTTTAATCGCCTCACCGGTTTCCGGGTTGACATCCTGGGCGATACCGCCGGTGATGTCTTTCAACATCTGACCATAGAAGAACTCACCGCGCAGAAGCAGCTCATCAATGATGGGGAAGACCAGTTCCACATCCACATGGTAGCTGGTCAGGCTGTCATGCTTATCCCTACCCTCACCGATGGGCCGGTTGAATTCCGCTTTTTGGAAATGACCTCCGGTTCCGAGCATGAACGCCGTTTTCGTCCAGATCGGAGACTGCACGGCCAGGCGCCATTGCAACATGGGAATGCCACTGTCTTCACCATCGTTGTTCCCGTCTCCAATCGCACTGTTCACTTCACCGGTGGCACGACCGAATTCATCGGTAGCCTGAATGTCGCCGTCGCCATTGAGGTCGGTCTGTATGGGATTCCCCAAGCCATCATAGTCACTGGCGGCAATATCCAAGGGGCGGGCGATACCCATTTGAATCCAAACCCGTCCCCCGTCTCCGAAGCTTGGTTTGAAACTCAAACGTAATTGCGGACGACGAAAACCGACGTTTCCACCAAAGGCATGGGCCAGGTTCAAATCACCCATTGGGTACAGGGTGCTGAATGTATCCCAGTGGTTACCACCCATCAGTTCCACCCAGCCCCAGTCCAGGAAGAAAGCGGCGATACGCATACGGGGAATGGGTTTCCAGGTGTTGGTGGTAATATCCCCACCGTTGAAATCCAATTCCAGATGACCGGACAAATCCGCTTCGATGGTGTCGATATGGGTTCCTTTGAGTTTTAATCCAAAGCGCGAGTTTCTGGCGCTGATATTGGACTCATAGTCATTGTTGTTGGTGAACTCACGCTTACCGACCCGCCCGTCATAGTTGGGCAAGACCCAGTAGGCCCAGGTGGCTCCGCCATAGGCACGGCTGGTATCAAAGGAGTAATCCAGGCGCATACGACCATAAACGGTAATCAGGTTTCCCAGGCTGGCCAGGGTATCTCCGGGAACGGGAGCGTTTTCCTCGGCTTTGGGCTCTTCTTGGGCAGGTTCTTCAACCTTGGCCTGGGGAGCGGGCTCCACTTTCACCGGAGTCTTGGGAGCAGGAGGCGGCGGGGGCGGCATCACCACCGGTGGCGGAGGAGGCGGTTCCTCTTCCGTGACGGCTTCATCTGTAGCCGGAGCTTCCGAGGGATCTGCGGGTAGTTCCTGCGCAGTCTGGGCGAAGGCGAGTTGAGAGATACAAAGGCTTACGATGACCAAAGCCAAGCGTGTCATGAAATTCTCCTTTAGTACAGGTGACGGTTTACCCTTGCATGAAGGGCCCCCTTGCCGTTCTAACCGATCCTAGACGTTGAGTATCGAACCCTTCATCCTTCTCGGAATTTGATGGGAAAACTTTAGATTTCATACAAGAAGTAGAGGAAACTTGCCTCCTTTTTCTTCGATTTATTCAAAATCATCATCGTTTGTTCCCATCCCGAACAATTCTGAACGGTTGCCGAAGCAGACGCAATCCGAAACAAATCGTTATTGTTGCGGCCTCATGCTCCATCCAATCCAAGGTAAGAGCGGCCTTCGATACCGAAACCAAGCCATTTGAGGGAAGACGAACCGAGCCTTGATGGGGTCGCATCGTTTCTCTCGTTATTCTTGGGTAAAAACCCGATAAGACCGACCGGATTTAGTTGACACGCTATCCTTGGCGGCTTATGCTCCCGCCGAAATCGAACCTTGTTGTTGGGTTCGCGACATCTGTCGTTCTTCACCCTTTCTTCTTCGGTAGGAGTTTGTCATGCCAGAGAGAATTTACAATTTCGCAGCCGGTCCTTGCACGCTTCCCCTGCCCGCTCTGAAAAAAGCGCAGGAAGAGTTTGTCAACTTCCAGGATTCCGGCATGTCTCTCTTCGAGATGAGCCATCGCGGAAAGATTTATGACACCGTTCACATGGACGCCATCGCCCTGATGCGCGAAGTCTACAGCCTGCCGGACAACTTCAAGGTTCTGTTCCTCGGCGGCGGCGCGACCATGCAGTTTGCCATGATCCCGATGAACTTCCTCCGTGAAGGTCACTTCGCGCAGTACGTGAACACCGGCACCTGGGCCACCAAGGCGCTCAAAGACGCCAAACTGATCGGCGATGCCCGTGAACTGGCCACCAGCGCCGACAAAGATTTCATGTACATCCCCAAGGGCTTCACCGTAGACCCCAACGCAGCCTACCTGCACATCACGACCAACAACACCATCAAAGGCACCGAGTTCCACGAGATCCCGGATGCCGGAAATGTTCCCATCTTCGCCGACATGAGTTCCGACTTTATGAGCCGTGGCGTGGACTGGCAGAAATTCGGCTTTGTCTATGGCGGTATCCAGAAGAACCTCGGACCGGCGGGCTTGAGCCTTGTCATCATCCGCGACGACATGCTGGAGAAAGTCAACAAGAACCTGCCTGCCTACCTGCGCTATGATCTGCACGCAGACAAGTACAGCATGTACAACACCCCCCCGATGTTCCAGATTTACATGATGAAGCTGACCCTGGAGTGGGTGAAGGAGATGGGTGGTCTGGAAGCGATGAACAAACTGGCCGACGAACGCTCCAACCTGATTTACGGCGTGATCGACGAACACAACGATTACTTCTCCTGCCCCGTGACCAAGGAAGACCGCAGCCGGATGAACATCTGCTTCCGTCTGCCCAACGAAGACCTGGAAAAGAAATTCATCGCCGAAGGTCTGGAACGCGGCATGAACGGTCTGAAGGGTCACCGCAGTGTCGGTGGTTGCCGCGCCAGCGTCTACAACGCGATGCCGGTGGAAGGCGCCCAGGCTCTGGCCAACTTCATGGTGGAATTCAAAAACGCCAACCCGGCCTAAGCGAGAACGCATCACCAACCCTTTTCCATGAAGAATGGAGTTACACATGACTTTTCAGGTATTGATCGCTGACAACATGTCGCCTCTGGCCAAGGAAATTCTCGGCAAGTACGACGGGATCGAAGTCACGGAAAAAACCGGCATGAAACCGGAAGAACTGAAAGCCGAGATCGCCAAGTACGACGGCATCCTGATGCGCAGCGCCACCAAACTGACCCGCGAATTGATCGAAGCCGCCAGCAACCTGAAGGTGGTTGCCCGCGCCGGTAGCGGTACGGACAACATCGACAAAGTCGCCGCCCGTGAAAAAGGCATCAACGTCTGCAACACGCCGGGTCAAAACACGGTCAGCACGGCGGAACACGCCCTGAGCTGCATGATGTCCATTTCCCGTAATATCGCCTGGGCCACAGCCAGCATGAAAGCGGGAAAATGGGAAAAGAAGAAAATGCAGGGTCACGAGCTGTACAAGCGCACCCTGGGTATCGTCGGTCTGGGAGCCATCGGTAAAATCGTTGCCGACCGCGCCCTGGGACTGAAAATGAACGTGATCGCCTTTGATCCGGTGGTGGATGAAACCACGGCCAAAGACCTGGGCGTGAAGTTGGTGGACTTCGACACGCTGCTGAAGGAAGCGGACTACATCACCGTGCATACGCCGCTGATCGACGCCACCCGCAACCTGTTCAATGCCGATACCTTCGGCAAGATGAAAGACGGCGCGTACCTGATCTGCTGCGCCCGTGGCGGCATCGTGAATGAAGATGATCTGTATGAAGCCCTGAAAAGCGGCAAACTGACCGGCGCTCACCTGGATGTCTTCGCGGAAGAACCGACCAGCACCCACAAGCTGTTTGAACTGAACAACTTCGCCTGCACGCCCCACCTGGGTGCCAGCACGGCGGAAGCCCAAGTCAACGTGGCTGTGGCCGCCGCCGAAGTGGTGGGGGATTTCCTGACCAAGAACGAACTTCGTTTCTGCGTCAATCCCTAAGTACCAGGTTTCCTGATTCCCAACGGGCGGGCTTTTCCCGCCCGTTTTTTCGTGATATACTCTGCCCATGAGTCGAAACCCATACGCCAAACGGGCCGAACGCCTCAACGGCCTCTTCGGTAAAAACACCCTGCGGGCCAAAAACCGCCTGGCCGAGTTTTTGGATTATGATAGCTGGGAGCGCATTGTCGGTCCGCAGATCGCCGAGCATTGCTCACCGGGACCGATAAGCAACAAGGAGCTGTTGCTCTACGTGGAGAACTCCCTGTGGATGAACGAACTGCAACTGATGAAAGAGCAGATCCTCGCCGGAATCCACGAGGCTTTTCCTCGAAAGAAAATATCCGGCATCCGCTTCCGCCTCGGTCCCATCTTCAACAAGAAATCCTTCCAGAAGCCGGAGCCTGTGCCCGCCCCTCCCCCCGTATCCGATGAAATGCTGAACGAGGCCGACCGGACCCTGCTTGCCCAAGCCAGCTCCGGCCTGAACGATGAATCCTTGCGGGAAGCCTTTTCCTCCTGGATGCGCAGGCGGCTTGTCAAAGGAAAGTGAAAAGAAGCCTTTTTCCCTCCGGCCTATCCGCAGTACGAATGATAAGGCTTTCTCCTCGATGAACCTGTTTTCTTCCCTCTCTTCTCCCTTTGAAGCGTGGCCCCTCCCACCGACTTCATCAATGGTTTTACGGAAACCCATTCAAATATAAAACAAACTCAAGAAGCGACTGCGGGAACCGATTCCTTTAAGGATGAGAGGGAACAGGGCCGCAAAGTTCCGTTTCTATCATCGGGGGATATGACATCGATCTCGGTTTTCATTCAAAACCATCACGAGCATCGGCAACCGTGCAACAGCACAAACCCGGCTTCCATGTCGATATGGCCAGACGCAGATGGTGGGATGAGCCGGGAGAAGGATTTCTAAACCAGGTCGGGTTTTGTATCGTTGGTAGGATAGGGTGAAAAGCCATGACACACTTTGATCTGACAGCAGGAGCGGCAAACATCATGGACCAATCCACAAGAGAGCATTTCTTGCTTTTGGGAACCAACCGTCTGGTGATGGATGCCATCGGCTTTCGTCTGCGCAGACGTGGTTACCGGGTGAGTTATTTCCACAGCGTTTCGGAAATCCTGGGATGTCTGCGCAATCGACGCAGTGCGTCCAACGAAGTCATCTTGACCGACCTCAGCCTTCCCGGTTTCTCCAGCCTTGGCATCCTCACTCGCTTGCGCCATTCCTTTCCGGAATTGCCGATTCTGGTTTTACATGGCCCCCGCATCCACCGGCATATGTCCGCCCTGGAGGAACTGAACATCCATGCCGTCCCCTTGCGCTTCACCCAGGACACCCTGATTTCTCTGCTGGAGCGCTCCAACCGCGGCACTGGAAACCCAAGAAGCACAAGTGCTTCAGGGACGATTGAGATCCGTACCGCGATTCAGCCCGGCACCGACACACGGTATGACGAAAACGAATAGGTAGGTAGCCGCAAGGGACTAATCCAACCCCTGCCGTTTCTCCGAATTCATCACTTAGGGGGACGTGTTTCGGCCCGCACCCAATCCAAATACGCCGGGTTTCCATCCACACAATCCGTGACAAGAATCTCACAAACCTCGTAAGGGTGTAGAGTACGGATCTGCTCCATCAGCTCCGGGATACGCTCTTCCACGGTTTTCATCACCAACATCTGCTCGGCATCGTCACAAATCTCCCCTTTCCAACGGTAAAGAGAACGCACACCACCGAGGACATTGACGCAGGAAACAAGGCGTTTTTCCAGAAGATACCGTGCAAGTTGCTCACTGGTCGCGTCATCCGGCGTGGTCACGGTTACGATACGGATGTTCTGTTCTTGGCTCATCGGAACCTCCAAGTGAATGAATGTTCAATCATTTCAATCGCTAACCGTCCAGCAACATGTCTCAAGTTAGCACAACCAAACAAAATCATGAAGTTTTTCGTCATTCTAGTACGGATTTTCTTGCTTTTTTTAACCGATTGGCAATAGTTGGGGTAGCGTTTCTACTGCTCGTGTGCTGTTTACCATTTTAAACCCTTTTTGTTCTCTTTTTTCCAGGAGGAGCGGATGAAGGACCTATTTCTTTATTCTCCCATTGTGGCAGCCGTGCTGGCCCTGATCTATGCGTTTGTCAAGGCTTCATGGGTCGACAAACAAGATCCGGGCAACGAAAAAATGAAAAACCTCGGTACCTGGATTGCCCAGGGTGCGATGGCGTTTTTAAGCCGTGAATACAAAGTTCTGGCTATCTTCGTCGTCGCCGTGGCCATTCTGTTGGGTCTTGCCAACACTGGCCTGAAGGACTCCAGCCCGATGATCGCCGTAAGTTTCTTCGTCGGCGCGATCTGCTCGGCTTTGGCCGGGTACCTCGGTATGAAAGTGGCCACCAAGGCCAACATCCGTACCGCCAATGCGGCCCAGAAGAGCCTCAATGACGCCCTCCAGGTGGCCTTCAGCGGTGGTGCCGTGATGGGTCTGAGCGTGGTCGGCCTGGGTCTGTTGGGCCTCGGTCTGCTGTTCGTGATCTATGCCGCGATGTACGGCACGGAAGTGGGCAATCCCCTGAACCTGACCCTGAACGTGCTGTCCGGCTTCAGTTTGGGTGCCAGTTCCATCGCGCTGTTCGCCCGCGTCGGTGGTGGTATCTACACCAAAGCCGCCGATGTCGGCGCTGACCTGGTTGGTAAAGTGGAAGCCGGGATTCCCGAAGATCACCCGCTGAACCCCGCCACCATCGCCGACAACGTCGGTGATAACGTCGGTGATGTCGCCGGTATGGGCGCGGACCTCTTCGAGTCCTATGTCGGTTCCATCATCTCCTCCATGATCCTTGGCGTTGCCTGGTTCGGCGGCATCAAAGGATACGGCATGGACGGCATGAACGCAGTGTATCTGCCGCTGGTCATCGGCGTCATCGGCGTCATCTGCTCCATCATTGGTACCTTCTTCGTGAAGACCAAAGAAGGTGGCAATCCCCAGACCGCGTTGAACACGGGTTCCATCCTGGCCGGCGTGCTGATGATTATCTGCACCGTGGGCGCCATCTACATGATGTTCCCCCGCACCGGCACCATCGAAGTCATGGACATCATTACCGGTAAGCCTGGCTACTTCACCTGGTGGGGTCTGAGTCTGGCCATCATCGGTGGTTTGGTCGCCGGTTCCCTGATCGGTTTCGTGACCGAATATTACACCGCCACCCATAAGGGTCCGGTCAACGACATCGTGCAGTCCTCCAAAACCGGTCCGGCCACCACGATCATCCAGGGCTTGGCCGTGGGTATGAACTCCACCACCATCCCCGTGCTGCTGATCTGCGGCGCCATCCTCTTGGCCTATTACTTCGCCGGTCTGTATGGTGTGGCCCTCTCCGCCGTGGGTATGCTCTCCACCACCGGTATCCAACTCGCCGTGGATGCTTATGGTCCCATCGCCGACAACGCCGGTGGTATTGCTGAAATGGCCGAGCTGGGTCGTGAAGTCCGTGCCCGCACCGATCACTTGGACGCCGTGGGTAACACCACTGCCGCCATCGGTAAAGGCTTCGCCATCGGCTCCGCCGCTCTGACCGCCTTGGCCATGACCGCTGCCTACATCACCAAGATGGGCTTCCAGGCCGACGGCGTGACCCCGAACCTGAACATCAACGCCGCCAACCCCTACGTGCTGGTTGGTCTGCTTATCGGTTGTATGCTTCCCTTCCGCTTCAGCGCGATGGCGATGGTCGCCGTCGGTAAAGCCGCTGCGGACATGATCAACGAAGTGCGCCGTCAGTTCCGTGAAATCCCCGAACTTCGTCCGGCTCTGGAAGCCGCTCAACGCGCCGAAGCCGAAGAACGTGAACCGACCGAGGAAGAACACAAGATCATCGCCGCCGCCGATGGCAAGGCCGAATATGCCCACTGTGTGGACATCTCCACCGCCGCCGCCGTGCGTAAGATGGTTGCTCCTGGTCTGTTGGCCGTGACCACCCCCATCGTTGTTGGTGTGGTCAGCCCGAACATGCTGGGTGGTCTACTGGTTGGCTGCACCATCTCCGGCGTCTGCATGGCCATCTTCCAGTCCAATGCCGGCGGTGCCTGGGATAACTCCAAGAAACAGGTCAAAGAAGGCGGCCACGCGGAATACCATGATGAATACATGGAAATGCACAAAGCCACCGTTACCGGTGACACCGTCGGTGATCCGCTGAAAGATACCAGCGGTCCCAGCCTGAACATCCTGATCAAGTTGGTCAGCGTTGTGGCGATGATTATCGCTCCGGTCCTGGTTGCTCTGCACTACTAAGTCAGAACATCCTTAGAACGAACAAACCCCGGCCATCTGGTCGGGGTTTTTGCTTGTGGATCACGTCCTCATCATGGGGTGAATGGTTCAATGAATGCAAAATTGCATTCGATGTGGATCAAAACCTGTAGGGGCTACCGGAAAAGCAGTCCTGTACACAGAAACAAAAAACGCCCGGATGGGCGTTTTCGTCACTGGAGAAGATCGACTTTTCAGATGGCTTCCCCTTCTTCTGAAAGCGCATTTACCGCCTTGGATACCGCAGCGACCATCGCCCCCATCACGGCATTGGGGCCACAAACCACCAAAAGCAAATGTCCGTTTGCCAGTCGCTGTACCATAACCATACCGTCGTCTTGGTCGATCACCAATTTTCCCACCCCCTGCTCTGGATAGGAGCGTAAGAAACCGATGATGGAAGCCCGCATCGGTTCATACTGCTCGGTGGTATGACTTCCCGCTTGCGGACCAAACAGCTCTGCCACCAATTCCGCATCCTGGCCAAGAACACAGACATAGTTCATCCATGAAGCGCGCTCCAGCATGGCAGATAGAACCTTGTTGGTATGGGAAGGCATAGCGGAAACCTCCTGAGTCGTTTCGTTTTCTTCACTTTTACGCTCATCTCGAAGCCGAAGTGCTTCCAAGATCGCGTGGTGCAGATCCATTTCGATGTTGTTTTCCCGCCCAGCGGTGTCGTTGTTATCAAACAGGAATTCCCCGTCCTCCAAATCCACCAACCCTACGATCGCTTCAATTCCCTTGGCGTGCTCACTTTCACCGTGGATCAGGTTTCCCTGATTGTAATACAGCGTGGCAAGCAGCTTCCCTTCCTGGCTCACCGTAAGGGTTCCCGTCTTACGTCCTTGATGGGGAAACTGAATGAGGTCAATAATTCCCATATCTTGAAGAGATCCACGAAGAGACATAGCGACACCCTTTGCTACAGGCTACAGCCTGAAATCACGAATAACATTCGTACAAATCTTATGAATGGTTTCCATCACTCCAACACCCTTGACTGCGACGGACTCGAATACCGGAATCGGAAAGGAAATATCCAATTCCTGCTCAATACTGCCTACGTCAATGGGGTTATCACAATCACGTTTATTGTATTGGAGAACCAACGGGAATTGAGTGACATCCTTTCCGTAGGATTCCAGATTCTGCAACATCCCTTCAAAGCTGGTCAGATTGCGTTCCAGCATCTCCGGCTGGGAATCCGCGACAAAGACCACCCCATCGGCTCCATCAAGAATCAGACGGCGGCTGGCTTCGTATTGAATCTGCCCAGGAACCGTATAGAGATTGAATCGCAACGAGAAACCGGATACGGTCCCCAGGTCCAATGGAAGGAAATCAAAAAAGAGCGTACGTTCTTCCGCCGTATCCAAACTGATCATTTTACCGCGGGTGTTTTCCTGCAGGTTTCGATGCACATGAATCAGGTTGGTGGTTTTGCCGCTCATACCGGGACCGAAGTAGACAATCTTAAAATTCAGTTCCCGGTCGCTGTAATTCAGATAGGGCATAAGCCGTTACTCGTTTTTGTTGAAGATCATGTCGATCAGGTGCAGGGCATATTCCTTGAACTCAGGAGTTTCTACCGCTTGTTGTTGTTGCTGCGGATATTCCTCTTTGTTCATCAATTCTACCAGAGCTTCCCCCGCTTTCTGGGCTTCAAAACGGACCTTACCGATACGCTGTTGGTCCTGAAAAATCAAGACCATCATCACAGAATCCTTAATTAAACCGATGTGGATATGCCGGTTTTCCCCCTGCTGTAACAGGATGGAAAACTGCTTTTCTCCCACCAGGTTCGCGACTTCTCTGGTTGCCGAAAACATCCCGGCGACCAAAGCCGCCAGTGCGGTGGTATTGAGGTAGGACGTATCCCCGGCCTCCACCATGTTGTAGCCTTCTTTGGAAATCAACATCGCAGTCATCACGCCGGATTTTCCCACCAGCTCTTCAAGAATGGGTGTACAGTTTTGTTCGGTCAATTGCATAGTATTATTTCCTTGATGCAGTGAGGGCCATCGGCGCTATGTCAGATAGTTCTGTCGATCCCCGCAAAGCGTCACCGTCTCGGCGCATGGGGACAAACTGCAATAGCTCCTCGCTGATTAGTTCCATGAAGTGCTGAACCAGGCTGAGAAGATCCGCCATAGGCAGGCTGGCATCCAACTGAACCAGCACATAGGACATCACTCCGCTAAGGGTTTCATACAGTTCATGCAGGTGCGGCTCGAAACTTAAAACCATCGTCGTGGTCTGATTGGAATCAAAGCGCAGGGTGTGCAAAATTTCCTGATCGCTTTTGGCATTGATGTCTCTGGCAGAAAGAAACAGGCCCAGATAATCGGGGCCAACAGCCTGGAGATCCACATCCGAGCTAGACAAGAAGGTTGTCAGATCGCCATCACGATTGAACAATCCCAACCCGAAAAAACCCGCCGTCCCCACAAGATCAACAAGGATTTCACGAGCCTGGACAACACGCTCCGGCAAGGGCGCTTTCTGATGAATCGGCGTGACATTGGATGAGCCTGCGTCATCATCTTTCTGGGCGGCAATCATGGTGTCGGTCTGGCGACGCCGCTTGATCTCTTCCAGACGGGCGCGCATGATTTCTTGAGAATCGCCATTGTCCACATCATGGAGCTGACCGAGGAGGATTCGTTTGATGGCGTTCTTGTGAGCGTGCTGCACTTGATGCTTTGCCGTGGCATCATCCGCATCGTTTTCGCAAGATACCATCAGGTTTCGTACTACCGCTCCATCGGCAAAGATCACGGTCTGGATTTTCTTTTCGCCGCGAGACGCCATAAATTCGGTCTGCACATGATAGATTTTCCCATCATGACGCAGGTTATGATTCAAGCCGCCAATCATGCTTCGCCTCCCTTTGAAAAGGCCAGAATATGCGTTACGAGGTCTTGTTCCTGATGTTCCTGGAAGCGGGAATAGACCACGTTCAAAGTGGTGGAACCTTCCACACCCTTGAGTAGATAGCTTCCCGGTTTGGTAACCCGGAAGAATGGCTTGGCGAATTCGAAGATTTCCAGCTTCCCGTCTCGTCCCAAATGCTCAATGAAGGCCCTCTCATGGGGAAGAGAGAGGGTGTACTCCCGCACGGTCACACCATCAATACACTCTTCTTTGCTCTGGACGAACAGGATTTCCATCTTCGCTACCTCCAGGGTTTGGAGCGGGCGATTTCCGCCAGGGCATCGGCAAGCTGAGCGATGTCCTCCATCGTCGTTTGATGGGAAACACTGATGCGAACCGTTCCCTCCGGGCAGGTATTCAAGGCTTCATGGATCAACGGCGCACAATGCAACCCTGCCCGGACTTGAACCCCATAGGACTCCAGCAACACAAAAGAGAGATCCCTGGGAGTCCAACCTTCCAAGGTGAAGCTCAGAATCCCGCAGGGGTTTTCCTCAGCAGGGACACTGACCACACGACAGCCATCCAAGTCGCGCAGGCGTTTTTCCAGCGCAGCAATGAGCAGGCGGCAATGCCCTGCCCTGGCTTTCACCGGGATCTCATCAAAGCCACGAAGCGCCTTGGCCAGCCCCGCAACCCCTGGTCCGTTGGGCGTGCCCGCTTCAAAGCGCATCGGCATGGTATCCGGCATGGTCCGAGACAAACTCTGCACGCCCGATCCTCCAGACTTCACGACATCCAATTCCACCTGCTTCCCAAGAACCATCCCACCGGTCCCCTGAGGACCACCCAGGGCTTTGTGGCCGGTGAAAACCCAGATCGAACGCGGCATGGCTGCCAGGTTCAATTCCACATGCCCGGCACTTTGTGCCGCATCAATCAGCAGCGGAATCCCTCTGGAGTCACACAACTTGTAGCAATCTTCAACGGGTTGAATCACTCCGGTGACATTGCTGGCATGACTGAAACAGACCAGCGCAGTATCCTCGGTCAGCGAAACACGCAGATCCTCAAGACTCAAACGTCCGTATTGATCCACCGGCAACACCGTAACCCGCGTCCCGAAGTGATCGGCCAAGCGCCATAGGGGGCGCAACATACCGTTGTGTTCGGCTGCGGTGGTAATTACGTGCTTTCCGAAGAGATTCAAGCCGTTGAAGACAAGATTTAAGCTTTCCGTGGCTCCGCTGGTAAAAATCACCCGGCTGCTGTCTTCAGCGCCGGCCAGACGGGCCAAGCGTTCGCGACACCGAATGAAGGTCAGGTCGATTTCTCCACTACCCCGGTTCATGTTCGCCGGAGGAGACACCATCGCTCTCAACATGGCATCCGCCACCTTGGGATCTTTCGGCCAACTTGTCGCTGCATGGTTCAGATAAATCATCGATTATGAACTACGTGAGAAGAGAACTCGGACAAATCCGGAGGCCGACAACGCCGACCTCCGGAGAGGCCTTATCCTACGAATGATGTTACTTCTTGGTGATGATAAATTCGCCGTAGGTATCTCCCGCTTCAATGCCCTGGGATTGTTCACACTCAAAGGTGTTCATTCCATCAGGGTAAGGAGCGGCATAGGCCAGTTCCATAAAAGCTTTGGACACGCCACGAATCATGAAAGCGCGCTTATCGCCGGGTTGGCCATCGGCTTCATAATAATCCAGCGCACGAATCACCATCCGTTCGCCTTCCTTGATCTGCACGATACCGGACTTGGCCCACCCCCAGGCGGTGAACACGGCATAGGCACCACGAAGAACATCTTTGGCGCCTTCGGTAACCATCGGGGTCACGGTGGCTTTGAATTCATCGGAATTGATGATGCCATAACCGGTGTGGTAACCACACTCGTAGGCGCAATTGACCAGAGCGGCTTCCACATCGGCCTTTTTGTCCGCCGGCGCGGCAGCCATCATACGCTCGGCCACGTTGTTCCAGAATTGGGCGGGAAGCTGGTTGACCAGCACGTTGTATCCAGGAATCAAACCTTCTTCATTCCCGGTGATGTTGATCTCGGCAAGCTGTTTGACAACGACGTCACGTTGAACGGTCATGATTGTCTCCTATCTCCGGGTTAGTTGAGGGTAATGACGAAACGGCTTTGGGGGTCGCCCTTGGCCAGACTGGACAGTTCGGTGACCTTGTAGGACCGGGCTGGCTTATTGAAGGCAGCGCCGAACATCGCCGCGACATAACCACAGGTAAAGTGATTGATCGGACGATCTGCGTTGCCCCATTTTTTCTGCCAGCCGGCATCCACATGGCTGCGACTCAAGGTCACTTCACCACCGTTTTCATCGCCCTGAACCTGCATCAGGCCCAAGCCCATCACCGGATAGAATTCTTCTCCCACCTTCAGACGGGCAGTGGCATCATTCACACCGTTCTCGGTGCAGTAGTTATCAAACAGCGGTCGCATCGCATCTTCGGCGGATTCAGCAAGAATTGCCACGGCACCGATATCTGCAAAATCTTCAGCCATTTTGGTGGTCAACGCCATGTAATGATGGCAATGCAAAACAGACATCACACCATTCATGTAATGCCGGTAGGTGTCGTTATCGAATGTAAATTGTAAGTTCAAAGCCATCGGAGGCAACTCCTTGATTTAGGCAAATCCTTCCTTACAGAGGGCATTTGCTGTTCATTGAGAAACAAGGTGAGTAAAGGTTCCCCCTCGTTTTTCAAGCCGTTCAATCGTCTTTCGCAACAACGTTTACAACCAACACAAGCTTAACCACCAAGCCAGATTCAACGACGTATCAACCAGCCCCTCCCAAGACCCGACTGGGATTCATCTCCAGCCGGATATGGGGAGGAAGCGTGATCTATTTCTTGGTCACCACAAATTCACCATACGGATTACCGCATTCAATCCCCTGGGTCTGTTCACAGGCAAAGGTGTTCATTCCGTTGGGATACTCTGCTCCGTAGGCAATATCCATCGCGGCACGACTAATCGCGTTCATCATAAAGGCGCGAGGTTCTCCGGGCTCTCCTTGCGCTTCAGGATAATTCATCGCACGGGCAACAAGGCGCTCGCCTTCTTTGATCTGCACAATGCCGGACTTGGCCCAACCAAAGGCGGTAAAGACGGCAAATGCACCACGCATCATGTCTTTTTTGCCTTCCGTCACCATCGGTTTGACATGTGCCTCGTATAGATCAGAGGTAACAATCCCCTGGGTGACATGGTAGGCGCACTCATAGGTGCAGTTTTCCAGGGCATCTTTTACCTTTGCTTTTTCTGCATCCGAGGCTTTGTTCAGCAGATGCTGACCAAAGTTCAGGCAAAAGGTTTCCGGAATCTGGGTCAGAGTGACATTGAAAGCATGATGCAGGCCCGTCTCCTCCGTAGGGAGCTGAAGCTTGATATCGGCTAAGGCTTTGACGACACCGGTTCGTTGTACGGTCATGATCTACTCCCTTTGCTTAGTTGGCTGAAATACGGAAACGGCTTTGCGCCGCACCCATCGCAAGGCTTTCCACCTCTTCCACTTTGTAGGAACCCTGCGGCTTGTCGAAAGCACAAGCAAACATCGCCGCAATGAATCCACAGGTGAAAAAGTTGACCGGACGGTCGGCCTGGCCCCATTTCAGGGTCCATCCTTCATCCAGGTGGGAATGCGGAGCGACGATTTCGCCGCCTTCCGGCCCTGCCGAGACAATTTGAAGGCGTCCCAGCCACATTTCAGGATAGTAGGTCACACCAACATCCAAACGATCTTCCGGTGTCGAGATATTGTTGGCTTTGATGGCATCATCAAAGATGGTACGCATCGCTTTTTCCGCTTCTTCCTTCTGAAGCGCAATAGCCCCTAAATGATCAAAGTCAATGGCGGCTTTGGCCATGAGAGGAAGGTAATGGTGGCCACGAATAACCAGCGGATGACCGTCCATGAAGTGCCGGTAATCTTCGTAGTCGAAGGTGAACTTGACAGGAATAGGCATTTGTAACTCCTTCGAATTAGGAAAGATTTTGTGTCTCCCCTGGGGGTGAGAGGCACGAATCATGGCAACGTAGCAAAGGCGTTGTCACAATCAACGATAGGGCGAAAACTGGGCGGGGGAACCGCCGTCTGCAACTTAGTAGAACTGAGCCAGTTCAGGAAGCAGACCTCTCACCTTGTGACGAATCACACCCAAGGTCTTGGAGTCGGGGCAGAGCACGGCGGCAATGGCGTCAGCGACGGGCATACAGATGATCATCGCACCGGAGTATTCCACGGTGACAACCAGGGATGGCAGAACACTGAGTTCTTCACCCATGTTTTCCACACCGTTGTAGACCAACGCCACGGAGGCACCCAGGGCATCCTGGTTGATCCGTCCAGCATTGCCGGCGATATCCAGCAAGAAGCCGTCACGACCAACAATGGCGATCGCCTGAATACCGGGGATTTCCAGGAAATCTTGCAGAACTTGCGCAGACGTTTTCGTAGGGGTCATCGATCATTCCTCATTTTGTTAATAGTGAAACACAGGAAGAACAAAGGCTATACGCCTTTGAGAACGGTCCTTGACAAAAAATATACAGAATGGAGTGTGGGAACAGAGATCGCCCAAGAATCGCTGACGCGGGAAAAGAAAGAGAACCGCATACAATTACAGGGTGACAATTATACATCCCAGAGACACATCCACCCGTTAACTGACGCTTTACGAAGCATCAGTGAACCAAAATTGATTTTTGCCGTTAAGAAGACTTTTAGGGAGTCCAGCCAAATAACCCCTAACCATCAACATCGTCTGAGCAGGGAAGCCAACCACGTATTGGTCTTCTCTATTCTATCGAAACAAAGACCGGACAAGTGGAACTCAAACACAACTCTAAAACTGTGTCAACATATTTTTCTGTTTCATATCAAAACTTTTCCGTAGCAAACGACAATGTAGACAATTGTAAACCATCAATTTCACTGTATCTTATCAATTATGACAGACCGTGTCATCTCTTGCAATATTACAAATTTTATATCACATTAGACGTGTCTTCAAATGTCTACATCTAGGATTTTTCAGTGATTTTGGAGAAACAGCCGCCCTTGATTGCAGACCGACCAAAGTCTCGAATAAGGATATTACACACCACGGAAGAACTATCGAGCATCCTCCTTTTCACAAAGAGTCAATGGCGTGATTACCAACATGGCACGTTGAACGCGCTGAAACAGCACGTGCCCTACTTTTATTTGGAGCCCGAAAAAACTCATTGGTTACACACCATTTGGAGCCAGGAAAAAATACGAAGATTCATAAGATTTTCTAGTATGTTATCATTCTTTGTAGAAGGTTTTCAGAAGATACGAGATTCCCTGTACGGTGCAAGCACGATCATAGCCATAACGTTCTTGCATGGTTTGGAAAACCTTCTCAACCTGTTGAATATCCTTGTCTTCCAGCTCACTGCGATGTTTTTCAAGCTTCATCATATTCTTTGCAACACGGGTTACCTGAGCTTTCTGCCGCTGGAAATAAAACTCCTTTAACTTTTTGATATAATTAGGGAATATTCTCTCGTAATCCACGTTATCCTTGGGGTTGTCCAGCTTGAACGCAGCGATACGGGCAATCATGTCCCGGCGAAAGCGCTCCTGGCCTTCCGTAACCCCAAGCATATCTTCGACTTCACCGATAAACGCCATATCCGCGCCATGCTCCTGTCCACTCACCTTGTCCATCATCTTGGATTTCTGCAACAAGGCGTTGACGTTGAGGATGTAGCGGCTGAGCAGATCCACGTATCGGGTCGCTTCCACAAGATCCAGGCTGTCTTTGATTTTATGATCCAGTTCGCGCTGATATTCCCCTTCCGTCAGGGCGAGAAGCTTGTCGAAGTTAAAGTAATCTCCCAAAGATTCACGCTGCAAGAAGGCATACAAGCTCTTGTCCTGCCCCATGCGGCGCAGTTCGGCAAACAGCGTGATCGGCGTCAGACATGCGTCCTTGCCACGCTGTGCGGCGGCCAGAAAAACCATTTTCATTTCTCTGGGTGAGACACCACTGAAGCCTTCATAGGTCACATCTCCGGCATATTCATTGCTCATGCGCCTGTGCAACGAACTCAACTCTCCGGCCTGAGCCGCTGTTGCCCAGTCGGGAAGGGCTTTGGAGGTATAATAGTGGGCCTTCTCCAATGGGTTCAGTTTCTTTACCGCTTCCTGAATGCTTTCCGGGTAGCTGTCCGCTTTGGGTGGATGAAGACGGCTCATCACGGCAAACAAGGCGCCGTAATAGGTTACCTCCGGCGTGATGCACAAGCCTTCCTGGTTGAGTTGCAACTGCTCGTCATAGATCCGTTTCTCATGGTGGATATCGCGCAGGTAGGGCATACGCACCAATTCCATACGCCCCTTGAAACTGGTAAAGTCCGGATGCTGCTTGAAGGCTTCCAGGTATTTATCATTCACCGTGGCAAAAATCACCATATCCAGAAACAGCAATCCGGCGTCCAGGTTGATCGTGCCTTTCTCGCAGGTAGACAGCAGATACTTGAAGGCTTCCACCGGACGCTTGAACAGATCACTGAATTCCACGGCGCCGTGGTTGGCGTCAATCAGTTTACCGCCGGCTTCAAAGAGATTCATCGTCTGTAACACCGGCGGCAGGGTGGAAAGGCTTTTATCCATCGTCAATTGCCTCATTCCGGCATCGACGCTCATGTCCGGCTCGATGACCACCGCACCGACTTTGTAACGAGGCGAAAGGAAATAGCGCTCTACCTGTACATGCTGCAACACCTTGGAGACATCCCCGCTGTAACTGGTCAGCAGGGTATCGTAGATTTTTTTGGAGCGCGGCGAGAGATCCCCATTGAGGATGTATTCACTCAGGCGATGTTCTTTCATCGCCGGGTTGTCGTCGATCAGTTTATCCAGGAAGGCACGACGTTGCTCAATGGGCAGCAGGAGCAAAGGATTGTCCCGCAGTTCGCAGGGAATGCGTGCTGCGATCCGGTCTTCCGGCAAATCCGCGTAGCTACTGTATTTGGCCAGATCCGCCTTACGCTCCTCCCGGCTGAAGCCGATGCTTTCCCGCGTGATCTTCTCTTCAGGGAAGATCCAGTTGAAACGATACAAGGCGCCCTCATCCAAGGTGCTGTAATGCTCCAGACCGCGCATCAGGCATTGAACCAACGTGCTTTTGCTGGACCCATTCGGGCCATGAAGCAGAATCAGCCGATCCGCCCTCCCCACGCGATCAAATCCGCGCAGAAGACGGTACATCCCATGTTGTGCTTCCACCTGCCCTGCCATCGCGTCTTTTCCGTTGCGGAAAGGCTGCTCGAAAACCTCAAACCCACCGGCTTGGGTTTTGCCGTAATGGTCCATCATCGAAACCATATACTGAGATGCGTTGCGGGTGAAGCGCCGGGGATGCTCCATCACCAGATCCAGATAGCCCTGGAAACTCAACACCCGCTTTCTACGTTGAAACTGTTCTTGAACCTGCTCATTCAAGGCGTTCAAAAAGTCGGAAGCTTTTCCCAGTTCATTCATCCTACGCTCTCCTTCCCCAAGACGAAGGCGTCCTGTCGTGACATCCTCCGAAAACCCGCCCGGAACCCTGTTCGATGAACCGACGGGATGGTTTGATCTACCGAGTTGCTTCGATCCCCACCTTCCATTGTGCCTGAAAGTGCCCCGGCTTTCAAGTTGACATTTCATCCTCAAGCGTCCCATAGTGGAACCTGAACCATTTGATGCAGGTAAGAGGATCATGGGCTCCTATCATAGAATCGGAATCATCCAACGAAAGCTTGATGCAGGAACCACGGGAAAAGCCCTTCTTGGCATCCTCCTCGCCCTGCTGGTCCTCCTGTCGGCCTGCCCGTTACAAGCAGGGTTTGTCGATCACCTCAATGATCCGGATGACATCGGCATGGCCAAGGTACCCCGTTTCGGGCATAGCCGCCTGCTGGTGGTTCCGGTGAATTTTGATACCTCCCGCCGTCCGAAACTCTCGATGACCCGGCTGCGGCGTTTCTTCGCCAACACGAAGGAGGGCTTCACCTTCCACCATTATTTCCATGTCAACAGCCTGGGTCGTTTTGATGTGGAAACCGAACTTGTGGAACCGGTGAATTTCCCGGACTGCCCCTTTCTTCCTCATCAGCAGGAACGATGCAGCCTGAAGCGCGGCGATGCCACGGCGGTCATCCCCGCCATTGGTGTGGTGCATCGCATCTTTGCCGACCTGGACGAACGCGGTACGGATTTTCGTCGCTATGACCTCAACGGGCCCAAGGGCTTGCCGGATGGCTACATTGACGGCGTACTGCTGGTGACCAACATGGACCGTTTCGGCATTGCCTTCCCCTTCGGGATTTTGCATCCCGACCTTGCCGTCACCCTGGATGGGGTCACCATCACAATGGTCGCGATCAGCGCGGGAAAAAAGGCCACCTACCTCTCCATCCATGAGTTCGGGCACCTCCTGGGCCTGGCCGATCAATACGACGAGCAGCGAAACACCTACGGTTTGCAGTTCAGCGCGATGGGTGACTGGCATTACGATAAAAGCGCGATGCTTTTGGATGGCTTTTCCCGTTATCAATTGGGCTGGGCCGATCCGGTTGAGGTTTCCGGTCTGTTGGCCGATGAAGCCATCGAACCAGCCGCAGCCGGTGGCAAACTCTACAAACTGGGCCGTGGAAGGGAATTCTTCCTGGTGGAAAACCGTGCCGCCATTGGCCCTTTTGACCGCTGGTTTTCCCAAGCCGGTCTGGCCATCTACCATGTCAACCTGGATGCCATGCCCTTATCCGCCCGTTATGGCTGGCTGCATACCGTTCCCTTCTGCCCCAATTGCTCGGTGTGGCGACCTCTGGTGATGAACGTGCAGGCCGATGGCCGGTTTGACATTCAGTTTCGCCGGAAGAAAAAGGAACCGGCGGACCTCTTTCAAAGTGGGGATGCTTTTTTCAACACGCCGAAAACCTTTCCCTTGCATGCCACCAATCTGGAACAGAACAGCCATCGCTATAACGGAAACGCCACGGGCATCTATGTGACGGACATCGACAGCGACAGCCGCGCACCAACGATCCGGGCTACCCTGCAAGCTCCCCGACTCAAGAACCCCTGCAAAAACCTACACTGCCCGCCGAAGACTTCCTGCACGGCGGGCCGGTGCCTGGAGAGAAAAGAAGAGGCTGAAAGCTGGCCTTGGGATGAACCGGACATACAAGGCAAGGATTCCCCCGAAGACAGCACGACGGATCTTCATCTTCAGAAAATCAGCTCAAAAAATCCGCTTTCGTCCTTGGATGTTCCCCAAGCTCGTTTACCCTTAGGAGGTTGCATGTCCTTTGAAGACATCGACTGGCGTCCCGTATCAATCATTCTGTTGGTTCTCTGGCTGCTGCTACGTGGTCCTCTTCGTCGGGCTTATGAGCGGCGTTTACGCAAAAAAGGCAGCCTGGGAGACGATGAAAACCTCAAAGGGCGGTTCTAGCCGGAACGACGCAGAACCACGACAGGAATATCAGCACCAAGGCCCCCAATGTCATAGTTGATAAAACCAGCAAGGCATTCTCGCCCCAGCTCCTATACGATATTTTCATTAAATTTCATGACGTTACAAAGACAGCCCGAACAAAGGGAGTTGTGACGACATATTGGCCTGCCTCTTGCTTAACTACATCTTGTTCCTTCTGTAAACCTGTAGAAATGACATAAAATTCTTCGACTCCATTGTTTCAACCAGAGAGGAAACCATGAAACACAATCTTCAAAACCTACTGTTGATGCTTTGCCTGTTTATCCTTCTTGTTCTGATGATGCCCTCTTGCGGCGATAGCGAAAGCGACGGAAGCAGCGACGATGACGACGACTCCGTCAGTGCTGATGGAGACAATTGGGCCGATGATGACGATGACAATTACTGGAACGACGATGACGATGATGCTTACTGGGACGACGACGATGACGATGATGATGATGATATGACTGATGACGACGATGATAATGACGTAGTGGTTGACAAATACAAAGAGAACGGCTTCGTTTCTACCGATGAAAGCCCCTTTTCTACCTTCAGCATTGATGTCGATACCGCCTCGTACTCCTATATCCGCGATAGTCTGATGAACTACAACCAGCTTCCGGATTCCAGTTCCGTGCGCATTGAAGAAATGATCAATTACTTCGACTATGATTACCCGGAACCGGCCAACGAACATCCGGTCACCATGACCACCAACATCGCCACTTGCCCCTGGCAGGAAGGGCATCTGCTGATGCGTGTCGGGCTGAAAGCCAAACATATGGCCGAGGAAGATCGCCCTTTGAGCAACCTCGTTTTCCTGATCGACGTATCCGGTTCTATGGGCGGCGAGAACAAGCTTTCTTTGGCCAAGCAGGCGTTTTCTCAATTGGTGGAAAGCCTGGGAGATACCGAACGGGTGTCCATCGTGACCTATGAAGGCGGCGTGAATGTGGTGTTGGACTCCACCCCTTGCAGTGACAAAGACACCATCCTGTCCGCCTTGGCGGGACTGGAATCCGGTGGCGGAACCAACGGCTCCGGTGGAATGCAAAAAGCCTATGACATCGCACTGGAGCATTTCATCTCCGGTGGCAACAACCGGGTGATTCTGGCCACGGATGGTGATTTCAATATCGGCACCACGGACACGGAAGGACTGATTGACATCGCCTCCAGTGGAGCCTCTGACGGTGTTTTTCTGACCATCCTGGGCTTCGGTCATTATATGAACGATTCGATGATGGAAGACCTCTCCAATCAGGTGAACGGAAACTATGGCTTTATCGACAGCCTGGCCGAAGCGGAAAAAGTGTTCGCGGAAACCATGTACACCGTAGCCAAAGACGTGAAGATCCAGATTGAATTCAACCCCGATGCCGTCGCAGCCTATCGTCTCATCGGCTATGACAACCGTATGCTCAACTATGACGATTTCAACGATGACACCGTAGACGCCGGAGACATCGGTCCCGACCACACCGTCACCGCGCTGTATCAGCTGGTTCCCGTGGGTACGGACGTGGGCTACGACTTGGAACAGGGTGAAGACACCAGCGCACAGAGTAGCGATTTTGACAACGCTCAGACCGTAGCCAAGCTGGCTTTCCGCTACAAACCCGTCGAAGACAATCAAAGCAAACTCTTGGAACAGACCGCTGAGATGGTCAACCAGAGCATGGATGACGCTGACCCGGATTTCCGCTTCGCCACCGGCGTCACCGCCTTCGGGATGATCCTCCGCAAGAGCGCCTACACCGGCAGCGCGGATTTCGACACCGCCAAAGCCCTGGCTGAAAGCGCAGCGGACAACGACAGCGAACGTCTGGAACTGTTGCAATTGATCAATCAGGCTCAAAGCCTCTGGCCGAGCAGCAGCGACCGCTAAGCAAAGGGTTTCACTCTATCCATCCCGGCCCGGTTTTCGAACCGGGCTTTTTATTGACTATTTCTCCAAAAGCAACACAATAAAAACTATGGATCTGCTTCCAATTGACGTTTGGCTCTCGTACCCTTGTTTTGTTTCTGTGTAAGGAGAATGTTCATGGTCCGTCGATCTGCTTCCTGGCTTGTCCTTTTGCTTGTCCTGCTCATCACCTCACTGCTTTTCGTCCCCGGCTGTTCCGACGATGACGATGATACCACGGACGACGACGACGATGTCACCGAAGATGATGATGATGATGACAACACCGGCGACGACGACGATGATGTCGCAACCGATGATGATGATGACGATGAAAATGATGACAACACCAGCGACGACGATGATGATGTCACAACCGATGATGATGACGATGACGACACCAGCGACGATGACGACGACAGCTTAGATTGCGACCAGAACCGTGGCGAACACCACAAGGTCGGTCGGCAAGACCCGCAAACCAACTGCATCCGTTGCCACGAAATGAATTTCTGTGCCAGTTGCCACAACAACAATGACCACGATCTCAACCAAGATGACGTGATGCACGCCGCCGATGGAGAAGTCTGTTGCCAATGGTGCCACGGCCCTGACCGTAGTGGCGGTATCGGCCCTGCCTGCGCCCAGTGTCATCGTTGACAGAAAGTACGATAGCGAGAAAACGCCCCCCGCCGGTTTCCCGACGGGGGGCTTTCGTTTGGAATGATGTCTTGGGTCATCGTCTTACGAACGAAGCAAGGAAGGTGGGGTTCTTCCTACCTGCATCGCCTCGGCTAGCTGACAAAGCTCTCGCCCCTCACTGGGATGCCTTTCGGCATCCTGTCTCTCCCAGAAGGAACCATCAGGCTTCTCGTCAACGGCCTTATCACGACACACCTTAGCGTGCCTGGGACGGATCACCAATCTGTTGCATCATGAACTTGAACTTGTTGATGTACTCCTTGGTCACGTCGCTTTTTCCTTTACCCATACCATGACCGGCACGGCGTTCCAGGTAAAAGAGGATGGGCGCATCGCCGGAGGTAGCCGCTTGCAGCGCCGCAATAAACTTGGCGGTATGCAACCAATGTACGCGGGTATCTTTCATCGCCGTATCGGCAAACAGGGCCGGGTACTTCACCCCTTTCAACACCTGATGGTACGGCGAATAGCCAAGCAGGAAGCCGGTATCCGTAGCCTTGTCCGCGTTGCCGTATTCAGGAATCCACAACTGGGCCGGAGGGAATTTGTGGTAGCGGACCATGTCATACAGACCGACGCTGGACAAGCCGACGTGGAACAGGTGGGGAACCCGTGTCATCATCGCACCAACAAGCAAGCCCCCGTTGGAACCGCCCTCGATGGCCAGATGAGCCGGGGTGGTATAGCCTTCACGGATCAGGTAACGCATCGCGTACTCGAAATCAAAGAACACCTGGAATTTCTTCTCACGGGTTCCCGCTTCGTGCCAGGCTTCGCCGTATTCACCGCCACCGCGAATGTTGGCCACGGCATACACGCCACCGCGATCAATCCAACTCAACACGCGACGAGAGAAATAGGGGTTCATGCTCACGTTGAAACCACCATAGCCATAAAGCAAGGTGGGGTTGGTACCATCCAGTTTCACACCCTTCTGATGAACCAGGAACATGTTGACCCGCGTACCATCGTAGGAAGGATAACTCACCTGATGGACTTCAAAGCGCTCCGGTTGAATGTCGCTTTTCACTTCCGCCACCATCACCGGAGGCTTGCTCGGTTCGGCAACGTTCAGGGTGTACATGGACGAGGGGTAGAAGAAACTCATGAAGGTAAAGGCAAAGGTTCCGGTTTTATCATCGCCATAGGCTCCGGAAATCATCCCCGGCGCAGGCAAGGGAACCTCACTACGTTGTTTTCCGGTGAGATCGTGCAGACTGATTGCCGCCGCAACGTTCTTCAACTGAGTCACAATCAGGGTATCCCCAACCAGGGTCAGGCTTTCCATCACGCCCTCCCCTTCCGGGATGATGGTTTCCCAGGCTTCCGGCGCGGGGTTGTCCAAGAGGAAACGCACCACCCGCCCCTTGGGAGCCTTGAGGTTGGTCATCATGTAAAGGGTATCGTCTTTCATCTCCAGCCCGAAGACCACGGATTTAAGCTGCATCAGAAGAGGCTTCAACTCACCGGATTGACGGTCCAGCACGTAGACATCGGTGTTGGCGTGACCTTCGTATTCCAGCACGAAGAGATACCGCTCATCCTTGCTCATCGCCAGTTCCGTCCAGTGGCTCTTGTCCCGCTTGTCACCGAAGACAAGGACATCCTTTTCCGGGGCATCCCCCAATTGGTGGAAATACGCCTTGCGGTTGTATTGATCGCCCTTGGGATAGCGGGTGTAGTAAAAGCCGGAATGATCGGCCAACCAGCAGATGGAGTTATGCCGGGTTTCCGCAATGGCATCGGCCAGCACCGTGGCATCCTGGGTTTTCACGATATAGGTGGTGCTGTTTTCGTCCCCGTCTTTGCTCAAGCCATAGGCCACCATCGAACCATCGGGACTGGGGTGAAACCAGTCAATAGTGGTTTTGCCTTCGGCGTCCAGTTTGTTGGGGTCCACCAGCGGGCGTTCGGTGTCGTTTTCCCGCACGGTCAGAACGCCTTGCTCTACATCTTGGCCTTCGCGTTTGAGGTAAAACAGCTTGCCTCCCACCGTCTTCGGCGCACTGAGATAGCCGATATTGAAAATCTCGGTGACGCGCTGGTCGAGGTTGGGATAGGAAAGCTTGTCGAAGTAGTTTTCCGTGAAGGCATTCTGGCTGGTGATGAAGTCTTCGGCTTGGGCGAGGTCTTCCAGGTAACGGTAATCATCCCGTACCGTGTAGCCATTGAGGTTATCCACCACCAGTTGGGGGTTGGCCAAAGGCGGACGATCGGGTTTGACCCGCGCATCGGAATGGCCGCAGGCTTGCAGTGAAGTCAGTAAAAGAAGGCTTGTACAGGCCAGCAAAACTCGAAGAGACATGGCACGCATAATGGGTTTCTCCAGGGGAACGGATACCGCAAAGGTATCCATCAAAGGGTGCAAAATACGGGGGTACGATTCTACATCAAGGAATCAGGAGGCTTCGTTCAGGGCTTTTTCAAGTTGTTCACGAACGACGGAAAACAAGGTTTTACGGAACTGACTGAGCATGTCCGCGTTGTCTTCCCAGAAGGCAAGGCATTCGATGCGCTCGGAAAGCTCCCGCTTGGTTCCCAGGCCCAGATCCTGACAAAAAGCCTTGTAGCGTTCTTCTTTGTACTGTTTGAGCAACTCCAGGTGTTTGCCGCTGAACTGGGGTGCAAGGCTGAAAGCCTGCTCGACGGCACTGGGAAAGGTATCAATGGCGGTAATGAAATCGACATCTTCTTCGTTGGCGGCGTGAATCTGCTGATACGCCACATTGGCCTGGTTATAGAGCCGGTCGCATTCCTCTTTCAAGATCAAGGAGAACAACTCTTCCCCGGAACAAACCGCCGGATCGCCCTTGAATGTCAACTCACGGGCCTCTTCCCGCTGGCTAAGCCAGTCTTCAACATTGGGAAGCTTCATCGCCTCCAGGCGTTTTGCCGCTTCGTCACGGCTCAGTTCGGAAGGAAGCGGACAAGGCGTATCGGTAAGATTGTTCGGCATGGCGGACCTTTCCGGGACGGCATGATTCGTTTTTTGTTTCAAGGCGAGCAGATGCTTTTTCTTGATTTCCGCAGCCAGCTTATCGGCCAGTCGCGTGGGTTCCGGCAAGCGATGCACCTTGGTGCAGGCCAAGGCCAGACGGCAGGATTCATCCAGGCTCAGCCCATGCCCCACGGAAATATACACCGGTGAGACATGACTTCGGGTGCGCATCACCCGGCCCACCACGTCTTTATCCAGGTTGAACAGGTCCACCATCGCGCCTTTGGCTTCTCCCGGATCGCCCTGGGTAAACCCACACAAGCGGCTCTTGGCCACACCGATGGAGGGAATCCCCAGCAACAGCCCGACATGGCTGGCCACGCCGAAACTGCGGGGATGAGCCTGGCCATGACCATCGAAAAGTATCAGGTCCGGCTTGATCGTGGCCTTTTTGAACAGGTTCAACAGAACCGGCCCTTCCCGGAAGCTGAGCAGCCCAGGCACATAGGGAAACTGGATCGGTTCGATCGTCGTCACCCTTTCCTGAATCACCAGATCCGGATAGGACAAGATCACCAACGCGCCGATCGCTTCATCCGTGGGCTTGTGAAAGGCCAGATCGCACCCGGCGACGTAGTGGATGGCCTCATCCGGCAAATGGCCTTCGGTCAACACATGGGAGCTAAGCCGTCGTTGAACATCCAGAGCCTCTTTGATGGAAAGATCCCAGGGATGAGAAAGTGTTTTCGGAGAACTCATTATGCACCAAACCAACAAAAAGATGATGAGAATTCCATAAGACACACAAAAGGCTTGACGAACCATCTCGCCACGTTGTTACCATAGGTTTCATTGTTTCCAAAAGCTTTTTCCCCCTGGATACACCGCTCCGGCCTCCTTCCATCGGGGAGTGATAACCCTACGATTTCACAGAAAAGAGGATACGGATGCGTAGCACAGGGTGGATGCTTGGCTTGCTCTTGCTTTTGATTTCCCTGCCTGGCTGCTCCGATTCGGACAGCGGCTCATCGGACACACCCTTGGCCGATGGCGACAGCGCCCAGGATGATGATGACGAAGACGGAGACATCGCCGTAGACGGGGACGAGGATGGCGATCTCGCCCCGGACGGCGATGAAGACGGCGAGGAGGAGGAGTGGGTTTTCAACCGGGATGATTATGAAACCATCAATGGCTGGATTCTGTTGGACTCCAACCCGGATGCGGTGGTGGAGAGTATCGAAACAGCCGCCGAGTATGGCGTCAACCACATTCAACTCAGTCATAACCTGATTATGAACATCGATGAAATCGTCGGCGATGACGAAAGCGTTCAAACCAGGGTGTCCACCTTGAATCTGGGCATTGATAAAGCCCATGAATACGGGATGAAGGCGTTCATCTGGGTCCATGAGTTGTCCGAAATGGGCATGGATGTCTGTTTTGATCGGAACGACCCGATCTGGGAAGCCAGACGACAGGTGTACCGCGATGCCCTGGCCAAACTCCCCGACCTGGACGGTGTGGTGTTCATGTTCGGCTCCGCCCCGATGCCACCTTGGTACACACTCTGTTCCTGCGACTATTGCATGGAAGAATATGGCGATAGCCTTTCCATGCCCCAGGAAGACAAACTAACCATCATTACGGAAGAAATCGGCGGGATGCTCGTCGGTGAGCTGGGATTGGAACTGCTCATTCGTACCTTCGTTCACGAACCCAACGAACTGGAATTCCACGGCCAAGGCCTCTCCGCCGTGAAGGGTGTGGAGTTCACCGGAATGCACAAGTCCGACGTGCAGGACTGGCAGCCCTACAATCCCTTCCACGCCAACGTGGGTCATGTCGGCAATCATCCTTCAATTATGGAATTCGATCTCGCCGGGGAGTATGTCGGTCAGAGTGAACTTCCCTACTGCGCGCCGGGCTTCTATTGGTTCCGTTTGCAGTATTTGTGGAAGAACAAAGGAATCGGCGCGGTGAGCCGTATTCAGCGGGGCAGCAACCACGCCTTGGGCACGCCCAACGAGATCAACATTCTGGCCATGCGGCGGCTGATGGAAGATATCGAAACACCTCTGGAAGACATCTGGAAGGAATTTGTGGAAAGCTTCTACCAGGTGCATCCAGGCAGTGAAGACGAACAAAGCCTGATTGCCATCCTGAAGGACACCTTCCCCATCCGTCGGAAATCCCACTACGCCTTGGGCATCTGGGCTTTGGAGAAGTCCAGCGACATTCCCTCGGAAATCAGCTTGAATCAGTTCCGTGACCGTGGCGAAATGCCCAAATGGGATGCCGATTACGAAGAGGTATATGCTTCGTTGAACGTGCCGACGAAAGAGACGCTGCTCTGGTTGTGGCAGGAAGGGCAGGAAAGTGTGGATCTGGCCGAGGAATCCCTCACCCGTTTTGAAAGCCTCACCGATGGCGCGCTTTCCCAAGAGCAGCACGACGACCTGCTTCGTCGGCTGAATCATCAATATTACGCAGCCAAAGTCTGGCGAGACATCGATCTGGTCATCTGGGGCCACCGGATGGCTTCAGACCTGCGGGATGACACCATCCGAGGATGGATCAACTACGCCATTGAGGATCTGGCCCAGGTGCAGCAGGCGATGAGCGATGCCGGACTTTCCGACGTACAGTATGCCAACCCCAGCCGGGTGGGCAGTTTCCATCAAAACGTGTTGGGCGACTATTCCGAAGGCATCACGGCTCAGGAACCCCAGGGACTTCGTTTCAAGCCTCTGCGCATCGAGATGACCTCGGCCAGCGAAGCCCAGGTGACCATCCGCGCCAATCAGGCCGTAACCGTCATGCTGGACAGCGGCACGGAGATGCCGGATTACGGCACCGAAACCGAGGCGACCTTGAGCGGCGATGAACCCCAGGCCGTGGTAACCCTGAAGAACCTGGAACCGAAAACCCGTTATGTGGTTCGTGTCCGTGCCGAACAGGACGGCCTGGAATATCGGGGCGGCGATTTCTGGTTCTACGTGCAATAATCCTGCTGCCGGCTCTCGGCACACAGCCTCTTTGAACCCAACCCCGGTGGTACAACCATCGGGGTTTTTCGTTGAAAACGGATTCTCCCTCACGAAGTCAGGGAAGGTAGCAGCACCTTCAGGCCACCAACAATGAACTCCACACCCAGCGAAGCCAAAAGCAAACCGAACAGGCGGGTAACGATGTTGATCCCGGTTTTCCCCAACAGGCGACCGATGTTTTTGGAAAGCCGCAGAGCAAGATAGGTGATAAACCCCGTGGTCAGGCAGGCCAGAATCAGAAACAGCCGATCAAACCAACCATCGGCATGACTGGCGTACAAAATGGTGGTGCTGATCGCTCCCGGTCCGGCAAGCAGAGGAATCGCCAAAGGAACCACCGCAATATTGTCTTTGTTGGCCGCTTCTTCGGCCTCACCCGGCGTATACTTCGTCCGTGGTTGACGGGCGTTGACCATCTGAATGGCAATCACCAGCAGCAGAATCCCACCGGCCACACGGAACGAGGGCAAGCTGACACCGAAGAAACTGAGCATCGGTTCACCGACGAGGCTGGCTCCAGCCAAAAGCAAGGCGGAAACCAGCGAGGCGGTCAGAGCAATGCGGTTTTTGCTCGCCGGGGTTTCGTCTTCGGTCAAGCCCATGAAAATGGGTGCAATGGCAATGGGGTTGACGATAACGATGATACCCAACAGGGTTTTGATGTAATCCATAATCGGGGATCTCCTTTCGTGATCCGGATCGGCTGATAACTCCGAAAGATCTATCGTCCTTCGGCGGAATCATTGAAGACCTTCCATGCCAACAGAGCAAGAAAGCCGTCAAAAAACGGCGCCTTTATGGCGTATGTCGCTGCAAAGTGCAAGAACAATCGTAGCGGTTTCACCAATTTCTCATCAAGTCGTGAATGTTCATGATTTTTCTTCTAATTTCACTCATCGGCAAGCGAGGACAAAAGGATCTCCCCCAAATGTATCCGTGGTTCAGTCATTACCGTTGCTCCTTTGACAAGGCTCTGCGTCAAGAAACTGACTTTTCAACATGAATCATGTTTTCGTATTCACGCATCCCTGAACCGCTTTCCCGGAATGAAACAAAGTGCAATCCTGCCGGGTTAGCGTTTTCCTGATTTGGGGAAAACGTTGAAAGAGCCAACCAAACCGAAAACATCTCAGCGAGTTTTGAATAAATAGGGTATTTTCAAGATGATAGACATTCCAGAATATTTCTTTCCTTTGCCTCGTTCTGCTGAGCCACGGATGTTTTCCACTTTTTTTTCCACGTTTTCCACCAGGGCTAAGCCTATGATTCCCTTACAAGAAACGAGGCTGTCAACCAAAGCGGAGTCTGACAATCCTGTCCTATTGGAGTCAAGTTCTTGACAAAACCCAAACGATCCATCAACCGGTTAATAACAAACAAAAACCGTACTCCGGCAGGAAAGGTTTCCCTTGCCCATCCTCCCAAGATAGGGTAAGAGCCTCTTGGTTCGCAGCCCGCGAAGCAAGCCGCAAGAACCCTCAAGCAAGCGAAGCAAGCACGGATGTCCACCCCACGCACCACCAACCTGACCGAACTTCCCCTGGGGAAAGCCATTCTTACAATGGCCCTTCCGGCAGCTTTGACCGTCTTTGTGGAATCCCTCTATTACCTGGTGGATACCTACTGGGTGGGGAAACTGGGGGCCAAACCCCTGGCCAGTATCAGCGCGACCTCCTTTCTGCTGTGGATGATGGCCAGTTTCTCCGCCATTGGTGAAACGGCAGGCAATGCCTTGACCGCCCAGGTGGTCGGAGGTAAACGCGATGCGGAGTTGCCGGAGCTGATCCGCCACGTTCTGTTGACCACGGTGCTGGTCAGTCTGGTGGTCATGGGCCTTGTCGGCCTGACGAAATCGTCCCTGTTTTCCTGGTTCGGCTTGGAAGCGGATGTTGCCGCCGGTGCCGAGGACTACCTCGCTCCGTGGCTGATCGGCCTGCCGCTGGTCTATGCAATGTACATGCTCAGCGGTGTGTTTCGTGGTGTCGGAGATGCCCGCACGCCCTTGATGATGAATATCCTGATGGTGCTGGCCAACGTCGTACTGGACCCCCTGTTTATCTTCGGTTGGGGACCGGTTCCGGCGATGGGTGTCGCCGGAGCCGCATGGGCAAGTTTGCTTTGCCATTCCGTAGGCTTGCTGGTTGCCGTCCCCCTGTTGATTCACCGTGGACTGTGGCCTCGTTTTTCCCTTCACCTTCCCTGGACTCGTTTCCGAAAGATTGTAGAAATCGGTCTGCCCATTGCCGCCAACGGATTCTTTTTCTCTGGAATCTACGTCTTCCTAACGAAAATTATTGCGCTTTTCGGCTCGGCTCCCGTCGCTGCCGTGGGGTTGAGCCATCGCATGGAATCGGTCCCCTGGCATTTCTGCGTTGGGTTCAGCGTGGCAGCGGCCAGCCTGACCGGTCAATACCTGGGAGCCGGGCGCCCGGATGACGCCGAGCGTGCTGTCTGGAAATGCTCTGCGATTGCCGGGATTTTCGTCTCAACCTATATTGTCGTGTTGTTGCTCTTTGCCGAAGAGATCGTCTCGTTCTTCATTCAAGATGCCGAGGTCATCGCCATTTCTGCGCAATACCTGCGCATCATCGGCGTAAGCTGGTTCATCGGTTTCTTCGAAGTGGTGCTGGAGGGCGGCTTCTCTGGGTCGGGCAACACCCTGCCTCCTTTGCTGATTGGGATGCCTTTGACCCTGGCCCGCATCCCTCTGGCCTATGGATTGGCCGTCTGGCTGGAATGGGGCGTAGTCGGTGTCTGGTGGGCCATTGCCTCGACCACCGTGCTGAAAGGTGCCATGATGGCGCTATGGTTCAAACGGGGATACTGGAAGCGTTTTCATCCCCCGGCCCAAACGAGTCCCGTGGCATAACTTGCCTTTAAGGGAAAAATATGCCAAGAATTCAAAACTTCTTCGGCTTTGGCCGATTGAATACCCAACGAGACTACTGCGCGCCTGAAAAGCTGATCGTATCGTCTCGGACAGCGTGAAGGCTCCGTTGGACCTTTTTCCTTTGTGTGTGGTGCCATGTTGACTTACGTTCCGGAAGACATCAAAATTCAAGAGCTTGGTTTCGCCGCGATGCAGCGCGTCCCAGCCAAAGTCCATCTGCTCCGTCCCAAGCAGACCGTAACCTCCCGGATTCTTTCTTATCAGAAGCACGAAAGCCGCTTGGTCATCTCGCAACCACTGGTCAATGATCCGACCCAGATACAACCGGGTTTGACCTTCGACATTGATTTTACCCGTGGTCGCCACAGCTACCGTTTCAAAACCGTGCTCTTGGGCGCTCAGACTTTTGAAGGCACCCATGCTTGGGTTGTGCAAGAACCCAAGGAGATGATGTTTCTGGAACGGCGGCAGTTCTTCCGCGTTCCAGCCCCCAACGGCACCCAGCTTTTCCTTCCCGGTAAAGACAAGGAAGACGAGAAGCAATCCTGGGAGCGTGTACGCTGGGTCTTGGACATCTCCGGCGGTGGCGTGGGTTTCGTTCTGGAGGAAGAAGACGAAGACCTGATTATCAACAAGGAATTCGAGTTCGTTGAACTGCACATCCCGGAGCAGGAACCCTTCCGCAGCCCGGCCAAGATCGTCGGCTCGCGAAAAATGCGCATCGACAGCCTCAAGAAAACCGTGGACATCTGCGGCCTGCGCTTCGACTGTGACAAACAACAGAAAGAGCGGCTCTTTCGCTACACCCTGATCCGCCAGCGTCAAATGGCCCAGCGGGAACGACGCACGGTGTAAGCCATCAGTCCTGCTTCAACGACATGACACAGACGAGCCCACCCAAGGGCTCGTTTTTTCGTCTCGAACACCCAAAGCGGGGATCCAAGGCTCATCATCAAGGATGGAAACAAGAGACGCCGTCCGTTTTGACAAACGCTCAGTTCCCCGGAGACGGGATCAGAACCTTTTTTCGTAGCCTTTCTTGTCGGTTGCGGATCTTGGATTCTATCAAGGCCGGCGGTTTATCATTTGAATCAAGTTTCACTTTTCCCCTTGAAACCGAGAGACGCAATCCTTATACTCTAGGTGGGGATAGATTCGTACCTTGGGGACCCCCGTTTTATATGCTGAGATACCAGACACAGGCGTCGCGCCGACAGGTGCCGCCGTGCTTGCAATAGATGTTGTCCGTGAACACACTGTGAATACATGGGTTCTTCATTCTGAGAATCGCTGGAGGATAAACAATGAATCGACAGGATACCTACAACAAATGGGGTGAGATTGCCACGCAGAAGAACAAGGTGGACCCGAAGTTCTACCACTTCTACCGTGTCAAACGGGGCTTGCGTAATGCCGACGGTACCGGCGTACTGGCCGGTCTGACCACCGTCAGCCAGGTTCGAGGTTATGAGAAACGGGACGAGGAAATCGTTCCCGTGGAAGGCCGCCTGTTTTACCGAGGCATTGACATCAAAGACCTGATTGAGGGCTTCGAGCAGGAAAAGCGCTTCGGTTTTGATGAAACGGTCTACCTGCTGCTCTTCGGCAAACTTCCCAGTGAGGAAGAGTTGGCGGAGTTTGCAGGCGTGATGGGAGAATTGCGTACCCTACCGTTGAATTTCCCCCGTGACGTGTTGCAGACCTTCCGCACCCGCGACGTGATGAACGCCCTGACCCGCTCGATGTTGACCTTATACAGCATTGACGAGCAGGCCGATGAATTATCCGTACCCAACCAGGTACGCCAGGCAATGGAACTGATTTCCAAAATCAACACCCTGGTCCCCTATGCCTACTACTCCATGCGCCAGGCCTTTTTCAACGAGAGCCTGATTATCCATTCCCCGGACCCCAAACTCTGCGCGGCGGGGAACTTCCTACGGCTTCTGCGTCCCAACACGGAGTTCACGGAGTTGGAAGCCAAAACCCTGGACGTAGCCCTGATCCTCCACGCCGACCACGGCGGTGGTAACAACAGCACATTTACCATGCGTGTGACCACCAGCACCATGACGGATTTCTATTCCTCGGCGGCGGCTGCGTTGGGAAGCCTCAAAGGGCCGTTACACGGCGGGGCCAGCGGGCGTGTCGCCTCGATGATGGCCAACATCCGTGACACGGTGGGCCTGGACAGCTCCGACACCGCGCTTCGGGATTATCTGTTCAAGATCCTTCGCGGAGAGAGCTACGACAAGCAAGGGAAGCTCTATGGCCTGGGCCACGCGGTCTATACTCTCAGCGATCCCCGTGCCGAGATCCTTCGCGAATACGCCAGAAAACTGGCCAAAGAGAAAGGCCGCGAGGATGAATTCAACCTCTTCCAGCGTGTCGAAACCATCGGACGTGAAGCGGTCCTGGAACACAAAAACAATCCGGCAATGACCGTCAGTTCCAATGTCGATTTCTACTCCGGCTTCGTCTATGACTGTCTAGGGATTCCTCAGGAACTCTATACCCCGCTGTTTGCCGTCGCCCGTATGGTGGGCTGGAGCGCCCACCGCTTGGAGTTGATGTCCACCAGTTCCAAGCTGATGCGCCCGGCCTACAAGAGCCTGGGTAAAGATGTGCCTTATATTCCAATGAACCAACGGGTGACCGGCCAGAGCGAGGACCGCACGCCGTCTCTTCCGGGACATTATTCCTGAATCACCTCTCTTCGATGACCCGACAAACTGAAAAACGCCCCGGCTTTCCGGGGCGTTTTTCAGTGATTTCATCATCGCCAGAAGCAGCGATATTCACAAGCTAGAAGTCATAGCCCAAACGGACACCACCGTAGATCATGTATTCCTTGCCGATGCTCAGGCTATCGAAGTTACTCCAACCGGTGTGCAGGTTGGGCGTGATGGCAAAGGCATCCAGCACCTTCCAGGTCAGTTCATAATCAAAACGGATGTCCTGCACGTTGTCCGTCATTTTGTCCATGTCGTTGAACACTTTGTAGCCGTAGCTGAAGGCGACGGAGAGATCCAACTGCTGATGCAGAGAGAAGGTCTTTCCGATGGACGGATTCAGGTACAGGTAGCGGTAGTCCTCCACGGCGCTTTGCAGACCCGCGAAATAGGACAGGTTCAACCCCAGGTCGATGGGGCCGCTGTAGCCGATACCGAACAGCGGTTCAATATAGGCGGGGCAGCCGGTACCGGCACCGGGGCGGTTGGCGTCATCCGCATCGTTGCCGCTGGCAAAGGGATACAGGAAGGCGGACAGGCTGGCCGAGATGGTCAGAGCGTCATCATAAAAGCCGTGGGAATAGCCGATGACAATATCCTGCTCGTGGCCCAGTCCGGTATCCACACCTTCAGCCTGGTTGGAACCACTCAGTTGATAGCCGGACCACCAACCCAGGGAAAAGCCGCTGTCGCCGATACTCCAGGTGAAGGAAGGGGCAAACATGGCGTGCTGCTTGTTCTGTTCGCCACCCCCAAAGACATTGGCTCCACGGAAATTGTAGATGCTGGAAATCTCCAGGCCGATGTTCAGTCCCAAAGCCTCGGCGGCTTCCGCCTCAGGCGCGGGGGCCATTGTTTGGCCTGGGTCTGATGCGGCAACATCTTGGGCATAGGTGATGGGGAGCATGGACATCACCGCCAGAAAGGAAAGCAGACAGACAAACCGTTTCATGATCGCTCCTTACAAGGACAAGGTTGGTGAAAAAAGAGGCTTGGGAAAATCCCAAACCTCTTGAGGTGCCATCAGGCAGATAAATACAGCAAACGAGCAGCTTACAAGTAGGCTTGTTCGCCGTGCAGGGCTTCGTCCAACCCTTCGGTTTCTTCCTCAACGGAGGTCTGTACCGGCGTGATTTTGTTGATCAACCACAAGGCTCCGTAGGAGAACAGGAAGGCATAGACACTGGCACCGATCACCGCGACAAGCTGCTTGACGAAGAAGGAGGAATCGCCATACAGAAGGCCGTTGGCGCCGTTGGCATTGATGGCTTTGGTGGCGAAGATACCCAGCATGATGCTACCGATGATACCGCCGACACCGTGTACGCCCCAGACATCCAGCGCATCATCCCAACCCAGTTTGTTTTTCAGGTTGATCGCACCATAGCAGACGATTCCGGCGACGATACCGATAATCACGGCGCTGTGAATACTGACGAAACCCGCACAAGGTGTGATGGTGGCCAACCCCGCCACGGCACCGGTGAGCAGACCGACGAATTTCGGTTTCTTCTCGAAGATCCAGGCCATAATCAGCCAGACGATTCCGGCGAAGCTGGCGGCAATATCCGTGTTCACGAAAGCCTGCGCGGTAACACCATCCACAGCCAGTTCGCTACCGGCGTTGAAGCCATACCAACCGAACCACAGCAAACCGGTACCCAGGGCGACCAGCGGAATGCTGTGCATTCCTTTGTCTTCAATGCGTCGCTTACCGACATAGAAAACGCTGGCCAAGGCCGCCATACCGGCAATCGCATGAACGACGATGCCACCGGCGAAGTCCAACACGCCCCATTTGGCCAGGATGCCACCGCCCCAGACCATATGCACGAAGGGGAAGTAAACCAGAAGCAGCCAGACGGTGAGGAAAATCAGGTAAGGCACAAAACGCACGCGGTTGGTGAAGGCACCGGTAATCAGCGCAGGCGTGATAATGGCGAACATCATCTGATAGGCGCAGAAAACCCACAGAGGAATGGAAGATCCGGAAAAGGGCGTGGAGGGATCGATGCCGCGAAGGAACATCATATCCAGGTTGCCGAAGATCCCGGCAAAGTCGTTACCGCTGGCAAGGTTGCCGGAGAAGCACAGCGAATAGCCGCAGATATACCATAGCGCCGTGGTCCAGCCCATCGACACAAAGCTCTGCATCATGATCGCCAGCACGTTCTTACGACCCACCAAGCCACCATAGAAGAAGGCCAGGCCGGGAGTCATCAACATGACCAAGCTGGTCGCCAGCAGCATGAAGCCCGTATTACCAGTATCAAAAGCACCCACGAGACGCTCCTTTCCGATTAGGAAACAACAAGAAAACGATGAAATAGCTGGGTTCACGCTACAAGATTTCGTTTTCGTGCCGCAATCGGGGGAACCCTGAAAATGGGGGTTGAAATTCCTGATCAACAGGCAGGAAGGAATGAAGAGCGGCTGGGGAAAAACGGAGGACTTGGCTCGGAGTGAGAATCAACCCAGGTCGGTCAAGCCTTCCCGGATGGCGTATTTGGTCAATTCCGCAATGCTATGCAGGTCCAGTTTTTCCATGATATGGGTGCGGTGGCTCTCGACCGTTTTGACGCTGACATGAAGCATCGTCGCAATTTCTTTGGTGCTGCAACCGTCAGCCAGACAACCCAAGACCTGACGCTCCCGCTCGGACAGCACGGAGCCGCTTCCGTCGGAACCATGCTTGAGCAGGGAAACGAAGTCTTCCAGCAGGGTGTCTCCAAGACTTCGTGAGATAAAAAGATTCCCGGCATGGACGGTACGGATGGCGCGAATCAATTCCTCCGAGGCTTCCTCTTTGACGATGTAGCCACGAACGCCGATCTTCAGCGCTTGACGCACGTAACGGGGATCGGAGTGCATGGACAGCACCAGCAGTTTGGCCTTGGGTTGTTCGCCAAGAATACGCCGGGCAAGATCCAATCCAGAGAGGATGGGCATACTGATGTCGATCACGGAAATATCTGGCTTGGCTTGCTTCCAGGCGTGATAGGCTTCATCGCCGTTGGTTGCTTCCGCAACCACCTGCATACTTGCCTGTTGCTCAATCAATTGGCGAAGGCCATCCAACACCATACGGTGGTCATCGGCAAGAAGGATACGAAGGGCCATCGCTTAGGATCTCCAGGCGGCATCAGGCAGGGTCATGGTAACCACACTCCCTTTGGGTTTGACGGCACAAATGGTCAAGGCTCCGTTGCAGAGTTTGAGCCGCTCACTGATACTGAACAGGCCGAAGCCCTGAAACGCACCATCGCTGGGATGCAGGGCCGCCTCCGGATCATCAAAGCCCAGGCCATCATCCTGGATACTCAAGGCCAGGCCTTGGTCTGCAATCCGGGCTGAAAGCAGCACCTTACCCGCTTCGGCGTGTTTGATGACATTGATCAGCAGTTCCCGCATGGATTTGAACAACATCACCCGCATCGGTGAAGGCAATTCTTCGGGAAGTTCGTTCAGTTCAACACCGATCGAAAGCCCATGACGGCTGGAGTATTCCTCGGCCAGCCATTCCAAAGCCGGACCCAATCCCAGCTCGTACAACACAGGCGGACTGATTTCAAAGGTCAAAGATCGTGTGTAGCGGATAATCTTGCCCAGTAGTTTGTCCATCTCATCAATGTTGCCATCCAACCCGCAAAACACCGCGTTACCGCGCAGCTTCATCAGTTTCATACGCAACATGGCCAAGCCTTGGCCCAGATGGTCATGAAGGTCTTCGGCAATCTCCCGCCGTTGGCGTTCTTCGCTCAGTGCCAATTCACTGGCCAGACGACGCAGACTTTCCTCATACTGCTTGATGGAAGGCAGGCCGGATTGGGCTTCGTTTAGCTTGGAACAAGTGGACACGGCAGGTTCCTTTGAACACACGATGGAAGACGACACCTCGCAGCCCAACTTAGCCAAAGGCGAACAGGCTGTCAATGGATCACGGATACTTTACCAAGCAGGAAACGAAACCGACTGTGTCTTCTCCCTTTAGAAGACCGTCCAACACTCCGGGGGCGTCTCTACGGCGAAAGCACGGTCTGCCAGGGGAAGAAGGGCCTCATCCGTCGTGCTTAGACGACCGTAACGATGCAAGGCCCGAAGGGAGCTTGCCCCCATCAGCAAGGAGGAAAACTCGGCAATGTCCATACGGATGCGCGCAGCCCCCGATGATGCGGCCCGGTCGGTCCAACGACCCTCCTCCACAACGACATCCAGCGAACGATGATTTCGCGTCAACAAGGAATCGTGAAGCTCGAAAACCAGCTCAAAGGATTCTCTCCCCCAACGGCAGGCTTTCAAGGTGGGAAGCAAGGCCTCACAATCCACCACGCGGGCCATCAGGCCATAGCCTTTGCTTTCACCGATATGAAACTCTTCCAGAATGGTATCTTCGTGGGTCGGATCTGAATGATCCTGAAAGGCCAGGCCGAAATCCGGGTCAAAGGAGTGCAATACCACCGTCTGGGTCTGGTCCTCCTGGGCACGTAGAAAGGCAAGCAAGGCGTGGAGGTCGCACGGCTCATCGGCCAGCAGTTCCTTGACCGTGAAATGATAACGGAACGGATTCTGTTCGGCAAAGTCGGTCGCGGCCAGTTCCATCGCTCCGTGAAGAGAACCGTCCCTCCATACCCCGACATAGTTTCGCTTGGGAAAACCAAGAGCTTGGGCCAGATGACCGAAGTTCTGCGGACGTCGGATCATGCCGTGGGTTCTGGAAGCATAAGTGTTGAAGTAGGCCAGCCATTCCTCACGGTCCTCAATCCAACCGCAGGAACTCTTATCCCCCGCCGGGAGATCCGTGACCCGCACGGTATGGCGATACAGATGACTGGCCATGCCATACCCCATCGCCTGGTAGAAAGATGCCCGGAAGGGATACAGCAGTGTCATCGCCCGGCCTTGCTCCAGAGCCTGCCGGTGAAACTGCTCGACCATCTGAAGACAGACCTTTTGCTTTTTGAAAGGCAGATCCACCGCCACGCCCCCCAAGCCCAGCACGGGAAGATTCTGCCCGCGAAAGGTCATCGTGAAATCATGGGTGCGCCAGGAGCCCAGGAGCTTGTCGTCCTCAAAGGCTCCGAACAACTCGGTGTCAAAATCGTCCGGGTGGTCCATACGATGCTTGAAAAGCTTCTCGATGGGGAAATCGGCGAAACCGGGATAGGCACTCTTGGAAACCCGGCAAAAGGCATCACAGTCCTTGGGTTCCAAACGGCGGAAACTCATCATGACATACCTCTCCAACAGGAAAAAACCGGCAGCGGGTTCCCCCTGCCGGTCTGGATCATCGCTTGGCGTTGAACCACGGATTAGGGCTGGTCTGGCTCTTCTTGGGTTTCTTCCGCCGTGGCTTCATCTGCGCTTTCAGACAGAGCCTCTTTCTTAAGCGGAGCCTCGTCGGTTTCGTTCGCGTCTTCGCTCACCCCGGTAGAGACATCTCCCTCGGTCAAGGCGGCAGCTTCGGCAGGCCGTAACGCGGTGGGTTCCGTGTCGTCATCCCCGGCGAAGCGGTAGACAAAGACCCCAATGGCAGCCAGGCCCAAAACCTGCCCGACCAAAAAGAAGTAGTTGCTGTGATCCACGCTAAGCAGCGCTCCGCCCACGGCCAAGACCAAGCCCGCAGCGAGGATTCCGAATCCGATCAAGGTTTGCTTTGTCATTGCCAACACCTCATGAGAGCGTTTCAGGTTATCGGTTCAAGGTTCCTGGTCTATACCACGATCAGGTAAAAAGGCCAAGACTTCGATGCGTACCGGTGGTTCTTTAGGGTTATTGATGCCCAAGGTTACCATGCCGCGCAATTCACCGCTTTGTTTGATGCCGCTGATACCGAGAATGATCTCGGCACTGTCGCCGGGAAGCAGGGGCTGCGGAGGAAAAATCTCAACGGATACCCCGCAGTCGGCCTCCTGATGAATGATCTCCAAGGGTTTGTATCCCACATTTGTGAAACGGATGCGATGTTCCTTGTATTCGTTGGCCTTGATCAGGCCGAAATCGTGGCGAGTCTCCCGAAGCAGAATCTTGGAGCCCGGCCCGGCATCCACGCTCTGCTCTTGAAGCCAGAACCACGCCCCTGTAAAACAGGCGCAGACACCAAGGCTTGCAGCAACCCATATCCAGAGCCGGGTATTTTTACCTTTGCGTTCCACCATCATTCTCAATAGGCGATCAAGAAAAAGCCGGAGAGAGGCTCTCCGGCGTAGAGATAAACAGCCTTCTAAGACTACAGAGGCATGTCCTCAGCCTTTTCACGACAATCCTGGTAATCTTCAATCTCGTCTTCACACTCTTCGTATACGTCTTCGATAAGATCATCTTCATCAAAGTCGCAGGAAGAACCCCAGGCTTTGTAGACACAATCAACGTATTCGTTGAAGTCCTTCACGCAATCCGCTCTGACCACACTCTCATAAGTATAAAGACACTCATCTCTGCACTCGCTGATACTGAACCAGGCTTCTTCCTCTTCCGCACAGCGTTCGTTGGCTTTGCACATCAAACTGCACGCCGCCGGGAGACCTTCGTCATCATCACCGCAGCCGGTCAGACCAAAGAACAGTCCAAGGATCAGTAAACCGATCAGCAATCCATCCTTTTTCATGATACTCCTCCGTTCAAAATATACTCTATAGACCCTATGAGTCAGGAAAAACATAATCCGCTTGAAAAGTCAAGGATTTCAGGCAGGGTTTCCATCTGGAACAAAGCTGAAGCCGCACCTTGGAAACCGAAACCACGCAAGAGAAACCACCCTGGAAGAGCCAAGGACTTCTTGACAATTTGCGTCAATGGATGGTAGAAACTCTGTTAGCTTTTTCTAAGTTTCTATTCGTTTCACAACAGGGTTTTCCAAAGCATTGTTTCGCTTTGTTCGTCGAGAAGCCTTGCTGAAAGCGGACGTTCAATAACCTCATCTGCGGAATCAAAAATCGATGAGTCCCAAAATAACCCCCAATGTTGAAGATTACCTGAAAGCGATTTATCGCATTGAAGCCGAGCGCGGTGTGGCCCGCGTCAAGGAAATCAGCATCGGCATGAAGGTAACCTATCCAAGCACCTCCGGTATCCTGAAAAAAATGGAAAGCATGGCTCTGGTGGAACACGAACGCTACGGCTATGTCAAACTCAGCGAGGAAGGCCGCAAGCTGGCCCAGGAAATCATTCGCCGTGAAGAGATTCTGACCAATTTCTTCACCAGGGTACTGCATCTCACCGAAGAAGACGCCATCACGGATGCCTGCCGCATCGAGCATATGATGAAACCGGAAACGGCCCGACGTTTTCTAGCCTTTCTGGAGTTCAGCTACAGCCAGGAGAAACAACCCGGTGACTTTGTGGAAGCCTATCACAAACACCTGGAAACAATCCCCCCGATTGATGCAGACAGTACCACGTCGGATGAAGACGGCAACGCCGTCCATTCCTAGACCCGTTGCAACCTTGCGTTTTGGAATGAGGAACTTGCTTTGACCATCTACTTGAATCAACGTCGCAGGCGTCCCCATTGGCAGCAATGGACCATCATCGGATTGCTTCTTTTCCTGGGTGCCGCATCACTGATCTACGTCTTGGATGAAGCGGACCTAACGTCCCCGGACTCGGTCACTCCGTCTTCTCCTCAGAACGAAGCACCTGCTCTGACGGCGGAGGTGAAAGCCGAGCAACCCTCCCCTGCCCCGGCAAACAATCAGGCTCTTGTCGCTCCACCTCCTGAAGCATCAGACAAAACGCCTGCGGAGGAAAAGGTCGCGGAACCTGCCTACACCGTGATTCGCGGCAGCATTGAAGGTTCCTTATACGGCGCCTTCTCTTCCCAATTTCCGGAAGACAAGGAAAACCAACTCTGGGCCGACAAAGCCGCAGCCCATTTCAAGCGGATCTTCCTCTTCGACATCAACTTCAAAAAGGATCTCCGACCCAAAGACAGCTTTGCTCTGGCCTTTGAAAAGACGGATCATAGCACCGATGGGATGCGCGTTCTGGCGGCCTGGTATCAATCGGCCAAGTTGAAACAGGATTTTTACGCCGTCTATCTGGAGAACGAGCGCTACCCGATGGGACGCTATTTCCAACCGGATGGTGACGAAAACCAACAGAGGCTGAAAAACTCCCCGATCAAAGACTATGAAATCATCACGGCCCTACTGCATGATCGCCGTCCCCGGCATGATGGGATCGATTTCAAAGCACCGGTGGGTACACCGATCATCACACCCTTCGATGCCAAAGTGCTGCGTAAAAACTGGTCGACACGACGAAACGGAAACTGCCTGGATCTGCGCTATACGGGAAAACCCCACCGCGCTTTGTTCCTGCACCTGAACGACTTTGCCGAAGGCATCCGCCCCGGAGTGACCGTGAAAGCCGGGACGGTCATCGCCACGGTGGGAAACACTGGACGCTCCTATGCGCCACACCTGCATTATCAGGTGGAAAATATGGCCGGGCGGGTACTGGACCCCTTGAAGGTTCACGGAACCCGACAGGCCAAGGCTGATGAAACAACCCGGAAAGCGGTCAAAGCCCTCTGGGCGACCTGGGAGCCGCAGTTGAAGAAGGAGCCTTCGGAATCCATTTCTCTGGAAGCCAACCAGGACGAGCCAAGCCACGTCTCCTCTGGTACCGGTGGAGGGTAAGCCATGACTCAGCATTTAGGGATGTCCGTCCGGGTATTTGAAGGGGCGCTTCAAGAAGCCTTTTCCGCCCTGCTTCCCGTTGAGCTTTCCGGGAATGAATTCACCGTCAAAGCAAGGCATCAGCAGCACAAACTGGAACTGTTCGCCATACTCAGCGACCTTCGCCTTTCGGACTGCCGGGTGCATCTGCTGGAAAACGCCTTTACTCTGAGCCTGGCCATCAAGGTCACCTTCAGCTTAAAGCCTCTTTCTGCCAGCGCCAGCAACTTCAAGCTCAACCTTCCCCGTTACGAAGAGCGCCTTTCAGTAACCATTGAACCGAAGGTGCAGAACAACGACGTTGTCTTCACCTTCCAACATACCGAAGTTCCCATTACCACCACGGTATCAATGTGGGGACTGGACCGTCAGTATACGCTCTTCCGTCTGGATCTTGCCAAACTCTTGCCCGCACCACGCTTTCCTGTTCCGCTTCCTCGTGAAAAACAGTACAACCTCTACGGCAGAAATATCGTGCTGCAATCGGAGCCGACGATCTTCATTCATCCCGGCTATCTGGAACTGGAACTGAAAACCCACCTCGCCGGTCAAGGCGTGGTCTCCCTCACTCCTCAACGACACGTTCAAACCCTGGATACCGCCGATGTCAAACAAGGTGTGGATCTCCTTGTCGGTGGCATCAAAGGCGCCTTGCAACGTACCCGCGATACCTTGGCCAAAACGGGGGAACACGCCTCCGGGCGCTTCCGGTCGGGGCTATCCAGACTGGTAGACGACGAGGACTGAATCTTCACAAGATATTGAATCCATTCAGCAAGTCCGAGGAATCGGGATTCTCTCCTCTTTGCTGCACCACGCGCAGGAACGGCGACAAACATGAAGGGTTTATTCATCACCTCGTGAGGTCATGAAGTTCCGTCGGAGTGCCGCCCGGAGGGCGATGGGTTGAAGCTTATTCATCATGGATCGCCCGACGGTTTCTATCAGACATATCCACCCAAGCTCATCGAATGTTCTTGTTCGGGCAGGCATTGCTTTTATCGTAGCTTTTTGTAGAATAGAAGTGATGTGCGTCGCTTTTGTTTTGCTATCAACAACCAGACACGTACCTGGACCCATTGTCAGGGAGAACCATGCCATGACCACCAAGGCCACCAGGATTTTGACCGTATTGTTTGGACTGAGCTTGTTCCTCTGGGCACTTCCAGCCTGGGCAGCCCCCAAGAATGCTTGCGAATACGACCTGGAATTCAATCCTCCTCAAGAAATCCAAGCGGGCAAGACTCTGCGCTTGGAAATGGAAATCTATCAGCACAATTGCCAGCTTGATTACGCCATCATTTACTATCGGAACAGCTTCAAGCGCAGTTATCGCACAAGCTTTTTGAAGAAACGCTCAGACGGCCTCTTCCGGGTGAGCATCAAACGTAAATACATCGGCAAGCCGGAAATGGAATTCTATCTTGTCGCTTACGACATCAACGGCGGGCAAACCACCTTGATGGGCGATGCGAAGAAACCGATCCGCATGAAGGTCGTGGATCAACTCCGCCAGCCCGTTGTTGCGGCAGTACCGACCCCGGCACCCACCACCCAGACTCAGGAAACCACCCCAACTGAAACCGCCGCTCCGCTGGAGCAGACTCCAGCCCAAGGAACCCAAGCAGAAAACCAACAGGCAACCCAACCTGAAAGTGTATCCGTTGAAAGTCAGCCCGCAGAAGCTCCTACCGCAGATCAACCGACTCTAACCCAAACCCAAAAGACCGATGACGAGCCGGAAGAAAAAGAAGAAGGCTTTGAAATGCTCACGGCGGAAACGGAGCAGCGGGTTGAAAGCGCCAGCCGCTACGAGCAGGATATTTCCAGTTCCCCCTTCTCTATGACGGTTATCACCGAGGAAGACATCCGCAATTACGGCAGCATGGGTATTGCCGACGTGCTGCGCACCGTGGCGGGCTTGGACTTCATGGAAATCAGCCCCGGCGACAAACAAATCAGCTTGCGCGGTCTGAATCGTGAAGGATCGAACAAGATTCTGGTGCTGATCGACGGACGAAGTGTCTACCTGGATTTCTTCGGCATCACTTTCTGGGAAGCGCTTCCCATTCCTGTGGAAGCCATCCAACGGATTGAAGTCATCCGTGGTCCGGCCAGCGTGGTCTATGGTGCCAATGCCTTCAGTGGTGTCATCAACATCTACACCAAGCGCCCGGAAGACATCAAAGGCCTGGTCTATGGCGTCCAGGGTGGAAACTCCGGGATGACCGCCAGTGCCGTAGTGGGCGACCGCGAAGAACAGCTTGGTTACCGCGTCAGTGCCAGCTATCGTCGGATGTACGGCTACGACACCCCCGGTGCCGTGAACTTCGATAGCATGAAGGGCACCGGCTACATGGACTTCCTCTTTAGTCGTGATATGAACCTCTCTTTGGAGTTGGGCGCTTCACGAGATTACAGCCGGGCGATGTTCAGCCTTCTTGGGCCCGTGCAACCCAACGCGATGCAGACCTACCTGAAAAGTGATTTCCGCTTCAAGGGCCTGCACGTGGGCTTCTGGTGGTCCCACCTGGATGTAGACTTGAGCCTCAACTTCCCGCTGTCCCCTTATGTGGCCAGCCACCCCATTCCGGAGCGTTCCTCCACCATTTTGTTGGATACGCCCACCATGCCGCGCATCTCCAGCCACGGCGATGTGTTTGACCTGGAATTGAGCTACGGATTGAACCTCTACAACTGGGACCGTTTCACGGTGGGCACGGAAGTACGCCTGGTGCGTCTGGAAGCTCCGCAGCTTTTGGACCCGGAACACGAACGAAACATCTATTCGGCATTTGCCTACAACAGTTTCACCCCCGTACCGGCTCCGTGGCTGAAGTTCGATGCCGGGATCCGTTGGGATATGGTGGACGTCAAGGAACGCCGTAATCCCAAAGACAAGACCAGTTCGGAAGTGGATGACATCAACAGCTTCAGCCCTCACGGCGCCTTGATGTTCATCCCGGACAAGAACCACGTAATCCGCTTTTCCGGTGGTGCAGCCTTCCGCTATGCAGCCTTCTTTGAATCCAACATGCAGGCAGATGTCGGCAGCATTACCACGACCGTGCCTCCCCTCACTGTGGGTACAATGGAAATCGACTTGGCGGACCCGAAATCCAATCCGCTGGTTTTCTGGGGCGCGCCGAACCTGAAACCGGAACAGATGCTCAGCGCGGAGTTCGGTTACAAGGGCCGTTTGGCCAAGCGCTTTGAGTTACAGCTTGATACCTACTACAACATGGTGTCGAACCTTATTCTTTTCGAGGGCGACATTGACCAGCTTTACTACGGACTCAACCCGCTCTACTCCCAGGAAACCAACCCCTTCAACTTCAACAACGATGTCAACGTAAACAGCGTCGGCGGGGAATTTGAGTTCCGCGTAATCATCACCAGTTGGCTCAAAGGCTTCGTCAACTACAGCTACCAGAAAATCTGGGTTACCAACAAATCCGACTTGCGCAAGGACTACGCCAACCGTAAGAACCGTTTCTACGATACCCTTGCCGATGTCTCCGCAATGGGCGGCGCGTTGCAGATTTTCAACCAGGATGACCTCGACAGTTTCAAAGTCAACCCCGATGATGTAGCCCTAAGTCAGATCACCACGGTGCATAAGGAAAACCCGGAACACAAAGGCAATATCGGGCTGAACTTCTTCTACGATGGCTTCCGCAGCAATATCTACGGACACTTCGTCAGCCAGACCGAACGACAGAATTTCATGACCCGTCTGGCCACCAGCGATTTTTACAACATCAGCACAGACCTGTCCGCTCCTGGGTATGATGGCCGTGCCCCCATTGCCACCTATACGAAAGACGCCAACGGCGAAACCACGATCTACGGTTTGACCAAAATTCCGGCCTACTTCGTGCTGAATCTCAATCTGGCCTACAGCTTCCTGGAAGGCCGCATGGAAATCGGTTTTGAAGCCTACGACCTGCTGCACATCGCCAGTTTGTGGAAAAAATCTCCCAACAACGGCTTTACGCTGAAGGACAACATCTACACCACCCCGGACCAGAAGGCGCAGAGCACCTACCAAAGCGCCACGGGCATCAGTGGTGGACGCTCTATCCAATACCCCAGGCAGTTGCTCTTTGGGCAAACCGTCGGTGGAGAAACCATCCCCACGCGGCTGTTCATCAGTATCCGAGGGAAAATTTAAGGTTCAACCTCCCAAACCGGACGGAGTCTTTCAAGGATCCCCCTCAAGGATGGGAACACGAAGCGCTGTCCTTTATGACAAAGGCTTGTCTACCCGGAGGTGGAATCAGAATCCAAGAGAATCAGGGAGTTGGTTGGAACGAGGCATCCGCCTAGGACGCGGGTGTTTCCTCCGGGGCGGGAAGATCCACATGGAAACGGGTGAACTGGTTCGGCTCGCTTTCCACACTCAATTCACCGTGATGATCCCGCACGATGCCGTGGCTGACCGACAAGCCCAGTCCGGTGCCTCGATCCCTCGGCTTGGTCGTGAAAAAGGGATCGAAAATCCTCCCGCGTACATCCGTGGGAATACCCGAACCATGATCCTCAATGGTCATGCGTACAAAGGGTTTCCCCTGTTTGGTCACACGGGTGATGCTAAGCAGAATTTTCTTCTCTTCATGGAAGCCGGGGAAGCGCTCGTTTAAGGCGTCACGGGCATTGGTAATCAGATTCATCAAGACCTGCTGAATCTGCTGGCTACGGCAGGGAATACGCGGAAGCCCTTCTGGAATATCCGTCACCAGGGTGATGTCATCCTTACGCAAAATGGATTGAATCAGACTTAAGGTCGCTTCAACAATATCCGCCGGATGCGCCTGGTTCTGCATTTCCATATCGCGCCGGGCAAACGACAAAAGATTACGAACGATGGTAGCCACGCGGTTGCTCTCATGAGTGATGGCACGGGCGAACTCATTCAACGAGCTTTTTTCTTTCAACCGTCGGTCAATCAGTTGCGCGTAGTTCATGATTGCGTTGATCGGATTGTTGATTTCATGGGCCACGCCACTGGCCAAGGTGCCGATGCTTTCCAACTTCTGCGCCTGTTGCAACTGCACTTCCAAGGCCGCCTTCTCGCGTTCCGATTTTTTCCTGGAACTGATGTCACGAAGAATACTGACCCTGGTCTGCTGCCCATCAAAGAGAACCGGCCTGCCGATGATTTCAACGGGAAAGAGGCTGCCATCTTTCCGACAACCTTGGCTCTCATAGGAAAATTCATTCAACTCCAGAAGCTGGGAACGCATCTTGGCTTGCTCCGGTTCACAGACCAAGGTCAGGATACTCTGCCCCAGCAACTCGTTCTGTTCGTACCCGAACATTGAACAGGCAGCCCGGTTCACTTCCTGAATCAGACCATCCCGATGAAGCACAATCCCTTCAAAGGCGACATCGGAAAGACGACGGTAGCGGGCTTCGCTTTCAATCAAAGCCTGCTCGGACTCTTTACGACTGGTGATGTCATCAATCAAGGTAACGAAATAGCCGGCTCTGGGACTGTATACGTAGAAACTCAACCAACGCTTGAGCGGTTCAAAATACGTTTCAAACCGTGCTTCGGGTTCCCCGAAGGCAACGCGGGCAAAGCGGTCCAGAAAGACCTGGGGATCGCCCCCCAGGCTGCGGTAAAGAGCAAGACCACTCTTTCCGGAAACCAGCAAGCCTTCGGCTTTGAACAGTGAGGAAAAACTCTGATTGACTTCGACAAATTCAAAATCTTCCGGCACCCCCTGATCGTCCAACAGCAACTTGTGGTAGGCAAAGCCGGAATCCATGTTTTCAAACAGGCTGCGATATTTCTTCTCGCTCTGGCGCAGGGTTTCCTCAACCTGTTTGCGCTGACTCACATCATGGATAATGGAATGCAGAACGAAGCGTTCATCCACACGGATGGGACAGGAATCAATCTCCACATGACGATAGGTTCCATCAGCCAGCCGATGGATGCTTTCTCCGCTGGTCCCCGATTCCTGAGCGGCTCGCTTCAAACGCTGAGACAAGGAGCGAAAGGGCAGCACATCAATGGAACTCAGCAACATGCTGCTCAACTCTTGCTTGGAATAGCCATAGAAACGGACCGCCGCCGGATTGGCATCCACCACTTTACTCGTTTCCGGGTCCAAGAGCAGCATAATCGCCCCATTGCTCTCAAACATCTTCCGGTACAGGCGTTCGCTTTCCCGAAGTTTCCGCTCGGCCTCTGCCCGTTCACTGACATCTCTGGCAAAATAAATCAGCCCAATGGGCTTCTCATCTTCATCGGTCAGAACCGAGGCCGTGGTTTCAGAAAGAAATTCTTGGCCATCCTTTCGCCGTCTACCCACGACAGCCGACGCGCTTCCCTGAGACATTGCCTGGCGGTTCAGGTCTCCAACATCTCCCTGCATCTGCTTGGGAGAATGGAACAAGGAAAGATTTTGCGTTCTCAATTCACCCGGTGCGTACCTGTGCATCTCGGCAAAGGCGTCATTGACAAACATGACGTTGCCATCCAGGTCGAACAGGCAAATGCCTTCTCCCATCTGTTCTGCGATACGAGAAAGAAGATGCAGGCGCTTTTCTGTTTGTTCAGGAAAACTCATGGTGGTTGCTATTTACGCTTGCCAAACCTCCTACCGACGTAGCCACGTTCGGTGGAGTCATTTTCTCTTTATCTTCCCCAACTGGATTCACCTCGCATGGCTATACATGAGAATGAACTGGAAGTCCAGTTCCTATAGACGGACGCATTGAACCCTGTAGATCTTTCCGGTCGGATGTGGGTTTGACATCGATTTTTCTGTTTCCTTATGGTAGATAAGTGCCTTTACTTGTCCTTTTTGATTTGGTTCCATCTCAATAGAACACCAAGGCATGGGTGGGGAGGTGCGGTTGAGTCGGGTGAACCTCACAATGAAACGACTTGGGTGGCTTGCTGCGGTGTGCCTCCTGCCCTTTCTTCTCAGCTGTACGAGCGACACGCCGAATTCCCTTTACGTTCTTTCCCAAGAAGGCGGCCAGACCCTGCATTCCTGGTTGGATGAGATTCTGAAGCAAACGAATGAAGCGGATTGTACTGTGACCGACTTTGCGGTGAGCGAGGCAACGGCCCGCGCGCAGGTGCTTTGCCGGGATGATGTCACCTTCACCGTATCCTTCATCCACCGAACAGATCAATCGAACGATGGAGTCCGCCTGGGAGAAAGTACCCTGCTGGCGGAGCCTCAAAACACATCAAGCAAGTCCTTTCTTGCCGTTGCCGCACAGAAGCCCCCACCGGATTGTTGGATGAAGGTTCGCCCCCGTATATCGAATGTATCCAAAGACAATGATTCCAGGAAACCGATGTCTTCACGGATGATTGCGGGACTAGCACTTGCCTTCCTTGTGATCGCTTCGCTGGCGATAGCCGCTTCTTTCCTGGCTCGAACGGCCTGGAAACGCTTAGGTAACAACCCAAAGGGTGATGCTCCTACGTCAACGGCAACAACTCTGGGGCTCAATGGTATGCTTAAGGGCGCAGGCGAGGAGACCACTCGCACCAAGGAACACCGCATCCTCAGCAGAAAAGCGCTTCGGGCATTCGTTCAGCACTGCGTGCGTCCCAACGTTTTGGTGGTGGTGGTCCTGTTCTACCTTGGGGTTTATGTCTGGGCGCGGCTGGATTGGCCGAGCTTCAGCGTGTTCTTCGACAAGGAAACGCTTTCGGAACATCTAAGCCATTTCCTTCTAGCTTTCACTCTTTTAGCCTGGTCCTTTTGTTTGGGTTGTTCTCGAAAAGGGCCCCTTCAAACGTGGTTTATGACGCTCGTGCTTCTGCTGGAAGAAATCAACTACGGCCAGGTGTATTGGGACTTTGCCACACCGGCTTGGGTGAATGGTATGAACGGTGTCATGCAAGGCGAATTGAATTTCCACAACACGTGGTACTTTTCGATGGGAATCTATGCGCTTCTGGCCTGGGTTGTCTTGGTGGCTCCGTTGCGTCATGCCCTGATAACATGGAAAACGAAGGGGGGTATGGCCGATCACACGACACCGGAGGCCCTGCCTTTGTGGGTGGGGACGGCAATGGCGCTGTCGCTTCTACTGGAAAAAATGATGGATGCAGTGACAGCCATTCCAATCGAATCAAAGGTTCAGGAGGTCTCGGACTTGTTGATTGCTGCTCTTCTTTTTTTCGCTGCCGTATCGGCGTACCGCTTACCTCAATCCAAGGAAAAGCCAGTGAGAGGCTAGCCCCGGAAATCTCCTACTTGGTTTGGTCACCGATGAGAACGCTATAGGCTCCCCTTTCCACGAACACGCTCCACCACCGGACGTGGGTCCAGAAAAACCGGGCTCAACTCTACAGGATCATAGAAGTTCCCCAATTCATACAAGCCCGCGCAGATCGCGTTGAAGTGGCACACGGAACAAACCTCGGCCTTGCCGTGGTCCCATTGGGTTTGCCGCACCGTCTCTTTATCATCCAGGAAATGGACGATACGCTCTTCGCTCTTGATGATCTTGCGCGTTTCCGTAGAGCAATGGGCATACTCCGCCATGTAACACAAAGGAACCCGTTCCACACGAAAAGTCCGGCCCGTCCGGTCCAGAAAGCGCATGGCCCGAAAGAGACTGACTTCAAAATCTCTCAGCCGGGGAACGACATCCTCGTAGTCCATCGCCGTGTTCATCGTAGGGTCGAGGTTGTTCCAGACAAAATGGTTCAGAAAAGGAAAGCGCTGGGTCAGAACGCGAACGTTTTCATCCAGGTGGTCGGCGTTGTGGCGATTCAGCACGCAGTTGATGTCCGTCTGAATATCCAGATCCGCCAGGTTTTCCAGGGTTTTCAGTTGATTTTTCAAAGACCCCGGCTTTTGCGTGAGGTAATCGTTCACCGACTCGCGCACGCTGTAAATGGATAAATGCAGGTGGGTCAAGCCCGCAGAGGCCAAATCAGCCAGATACACGGGGTCTGCCGTGTTCTGTCCGTTGGTAATAATGCGAGTGGGAAGCCCCAGTTTTTTGGCATAGTGGATCAGTTCCGTCATCGCCGGGAAAAGGGTTGGTTCTCCACCGGTAAGGATGATGCCATCATAGCCGCGCTGGACGAAGTCATCGACGTGATCTTTGGCCGCTTCCAGACTTAAAATACGACCATTGGACGGGTTGGAACAAAAACGGCACCGCTGGTTGCAACAGCGAGCCAATTGAATATAGCCCAGGTTGGCCATAGAAACCTCAATTTCTTGAAACGACGGCAATAGGCAACAGGAAAGTTACTCCGTCAGCAATGATCTTCAGACAAGCGCTTGTCAGTAGTGATTGCAATGATCCTGAATAATCCTTTCAATGTACTGATTGCAATACTCCGGCGAGTTGGCACCTTGAACGGCGGCACCAAACAAGGTGGCAGCCGGTTCGCGTTCCACTTTGCTCAAATAACCGGGGTTGACTTCGATAATCGCCCGGACTCCCCAGTACATCTGCTGGGCAATGGGGTCCAGGCTGTTGATATCTACAGAGTAGGGATCACGGACCCAGGTGCAAAGCGTTTGTGCTTCCGGCATCGAAGGAATACCTGAAACACACTCTTCAATGCTTTTCGCTTTGAAGGCATCAAACGCGGACAAGACTTCATCTTTGTAAAGCATATCTCTCTCAACCAGGCGCTGCTGCATCATCTGGCGATTGATCTTTTCCACAAAAACGGCACGAAGGGGAATGCCCATGTATTTGTAAAAAACTTTGATAAATTCCACACTTCTCTTATTATTCTTACCTTTGTAGAACTCAGTCAGGTTGAACCAGGATTCATCATTGGTTTCCAGAAGTTTACATCCCGCAATCGCCATCATGTAATCCTTTCGCACATAGTTGGGCAATCGCTTCACGATCTCCTGCTGATTCGTAGGACGTTTCCCTTTGAGCGTCATTTCAATCTGTTTGCAGGTCTTGTTTCCGCGGTCCAACAGATCCGCCGGGCTGGTTCCCTCCAGCTTACGCCGCAGTTTGTCCGAGATACCATCCGGTCCCAGTTTTCTCTCTTCTTTCACAGGTTCAATCGGCATGTCTACTGCCGGGCTCGGCGGCGTTTCATCCATAGGTGTCGCCACCATCTCCGGAGCCTTCTTCGTCGCCTTTTCCTGAGGAGCATCCGGCGAACTCACCACAATCACCCCGACAATGGCCACCAGGATAATCCCAACCGCTACCCACAATTTCCACATGGCAATTCCTCGTTGTTGTTCTACCCGGTTACGCTACGGTCTTCGTCTCTATTGTACGTAGGTGAACCCAGACTTTCAAGGGGGGATTCATCAGGCCGACTACCCAAGAAAAAACCGCCTCGAAGTCTCCAAGGCGGTAGGAATCATCAGCGGCATCCCTCAGCGCTCACTCTGTTCGCTGTCCTCATCCCCATCCGTATCACCATCTTCATCGCCGTCGGTGTCATCTTCATCACCGTCGGTGTCATCATCATCGTCGTCGGTATCACCATCTTCGTCACCATCGATGTCACCATCTTCATCCTGTTCACCTTCGGCTTCATCATCGCCGTCCGTCTCGGTCAGATCCCCGTCCGTATCGCCGTCAGGAGTGAGCGTTTCAGAGCAGCCTGAGCATTCACCCCAGGCGCTACCATCTTCCAAGCAGACTTGGGTTCCGCGTAGTTCCGAGTCTTCACACTCACAATTTTGCTCTGAATTCGGTTGGCATTGCCAACCATGAACATAATACACTCCGGCGCTGTCGGAACAACCAACAAGCAGGGCATAAGCAAGCGCGGGCAAAGCAACCAACACGAAGACGATGGGTTTCATAATCCGTTTCCCTCTGTTCAAAGATGGCGTCACATGCTATGGTTCAGGGTCATTGTACAAAAGGGGCAAGGGTGGCGCAATGGATTTCTTGCCCAAGCGCCCGCAATTGTCTTTCTTGCCTCCAACGAATGTCTCAATACCGGCCCGAAAGGGAGGCAATCATGAGCTATTCCGTGTTGCACATTTACAAGGATCTCCCCCAGACCAACTGCAAAGACTGCCAACGTCCCGGTTGTTTTCCCTTTGCAACAGCGGTGTTTCTGGAAGGAATCAGCCTCTCGCTCTGCCCTCATCTATCTGAAGAACGCATCCGGGAGATGGAAGCCAAGCTTGGACGGGATAGCCAACAGGCCAAGGATGGCGACCTGAAAAAAAGCTCCGAGGCACTGACCAGCCTGTGTGAAACAATGAAAACACTGGATCTTGTCACCCAGGCGGAAAAGGCGGGGGGAACCCTTCTTGAACGAACGCCGCCGACGGTGGAACTCCTGCTGTTCGGTTCCCGATACCAACTCACCGCCGAGGATGTTCAGTCCCTGGACGACCCGGAGCCGACCGTCTGGGTGAAGATTTTTCTCTACATCTACCTCACCCGCGCCACGGGAACCGCGTCCTCGGGTCGCTGGGTGACGTTCCGCGAATTGCCCAACACGATGAGCAAGGCCAAGCAGTTTGACGAGCAGAGCGAGAAAATGGCCCGGCACTTTCAGGAGAACCCAACCCAGACCGAGGAGCAATTACTGAAAATGGGTGCGACGAAACAAGACGATGGCTCGGCAGATGCCTCTTACCTGCTTCACGCCTTGCCCAAGGTTCCTCTACGGCTTTCCTTCTGGCGGGCTGATGAAGAGTTTTCAGAACGGGCGAGCCTGCTCCTGGATGCCTCCGTGCTGGACTACCTGGACCAGGAAGCCCTGGTTTTTCTCGCTGAAGCGCTGGCCGCACGGCTTTCCAACGAAGGCTATGAAGGAATCATTCCCTAAGCCGCCGTTCAGTCTTGTCACGCAGGGATGGAAAAAGACCTATCCTTCTTTGGCCATGCGGGCGGAATAGACAAACAGGGGTTCGGCGTTCAAGGTGACATCCCGCAAGCCGGGGAAGCGTTCACGCATGGCCTGAATGGTGTGTTGACGCAGTTCCTTGGTCAGTTCCGGGGTGGGTTCCACAACCAGATTGACATCACAGACCAGGGAATACTCGTTGGCGTCACCAATGATCCGCAGTTCGTGATAGCTGTCGATGATCTCATGGTCCTTGGCCACCTCATCCAAGCCTTTCGTCAGCACTTCATACAAGGGATGGTCGGAACTGATCGGGTCGATATGCACCACCACGGTCCCGTGGGTCTGGTCCACCGCATCTTGAACCAACTCGGCGATGTTGTGGGTGAACACCGGAGAAAGATTATCTGACACTTCGACATGGAGCGACACCAGGCGTAAAGCTCCGTAATGATGAACCACCACATCATGAACACCCAGAACATGCTCCACGTTCATTGCGCGGTCTACAATCTCTTTCAGTTCCTCATGGCTGGGCGCTTGACCCAATAAAGGAGAAATGCTCTCTTTGGCGATATGATACGCCGCCCAGAGCAGCACGATGCAGACCGCCAACCCCATCGCTCCATCCAACCAGGGAATCCCGATGCTCGCGGAAAGCATCCCTACCACTGCCAACAGGGTGGTCAACACATCGGTCATGTGGTGCCAGAAATCGGCGTCGATGGAGGTTGAGCCGCTCTTTTTGGCGAGAATGGAGGCAAACAGGCTGTTCCAGATTTTCACCAAGACACTGGCCAGAACCACAAGGATGGTCCACAAGGGAGCCTGCACGACCTTGGGTTCCATCATGCGGTAAACGCTTTCCTTACCGAATTCCACAGCAGCCACACCCAGCAGAATACCGATGACCATCGCCGAGATATACTCCACACGGCCATGACCGAAGGGATGGTCTTCATCCGGTGGCTGACGGGAAAGGTACGCGCCCACCACCAGAACGATGGAGCTTAAACAGTCCGACAAAGTATGCACGGCGTCGGCAATCAAAGACACGCTGCCGGTCAGAAAGCCAAGCACACCTTTGATTAAAGCCAGCACGGCGTTGAGTACCAGGCTGACGTAGCCTTCCAGCAGGCCAAGGCGGCTGCGCCCTTCATGACTCGTGGCTTCAACATCGCCCAGGGTACGGGACATCATCCAGTGGGTAACAGGTTCACGCATGGTTTGCTTCACGGTAAGGCAGGCCCGCGGCCTTTGTAATAAAACGAAGGAGAGCATGGCCTGATGGGTTCAGAGGTTCACGCAGCAAACAGCAAGCCGCGTCTCCGGCAGGCCATACCGAAAAGCAGCATGAAAAGCAAGAATCCAAAGGGTTGGGCCTGATGGCAGCATCCGCCGTCATCGGAAGCGTTTTCCGGTGTGTTCATTCCTTCAACAACATCACCATCAACCTCATCCGTAGGATTTCCATCGTCTCCATCGGTTGGCTCGTCTCCATCTTCAACGGACTCCGGTTCATCCAAGGGGCAGGCGGCGTTATCCGTAGCAGGCTCATCGAGGGCATCCAGGTCCGGCAGATCACAATAGGCTTGTACCCGAAGATCCGCCTGCCAATCAAAGGGCGGCTGGGATGAATCCACCGCGTTCAGGCTGAAGCGGATCACGCGAGCCATTCCGTGGGCCTCTGTGGCGTAGGTGTAAGCACCCGCCTGGGTGTTATCGACCACAAGCTGGAAGTGAAGCAGGCCATCCTCGGTCGTAGTCATACGAGCCCTAGTTTCCTGCGTCGCGACAAAACCGGATTCGGAGTCATATATAAACAGTTCCATATCTTCCTTGGTGGTGCTGCCATCACCCAGATGGGTGGAAGCTACCAGCCGACCGTGCCCATGCAGGGTGTCTTCCTCCAAGGTAAAGCTGGCGACATAATAGGGGAACACCATCTGCGGTGCGGCATTGTGGGCTGGGCTGTTCATATCCAAAGCATAGTCCACCGTCGCAAACGGTCCCGGCGGAGGCGGGTCCAAAACCACCTCTTCCCCCTGATAGGAAAGTCGTTCCGGCCAGGCCGATAAGCGGGGACGGTAGGAAAAATCAAAGGCGGAGAAGCGGGCTTTGTCGATGGGCGTCAGGCGGCTTTGCAGCACGGTACCCACCATGTGGCTGTTTTCATACAGACGGATCAAGAGATCCTGCACACTCAATTCCAGCACTTCCGAAACGATTTCCGGCATGGTGCGCCCAAAGGTGAAATCACGACCATCCACACCGTAGAGGTGTTTTTCACTTTTTCCCGTGTCGGGATTGATACCGAACACCGCGTTGTCATCCAAGCGTGTCCCGCCGTTTTCCCATTCTCCGGCAAGACGATCCATCCAGGTCTGCACAGCTTCCTGATCCAGCACGATGTTGTCGTTGGTTTCATCTTCGGCATCGGCGGGCTTGAGAAAATCATCCCACTGGGCCAGACCGCTGACGCTGGCAACACCGATCTGGCAGGCGATTCCACCCCCGAAGCCGGTTTCCTCTGCCGGTTGCAAACGCTGACAGAAGTTGGTCCCGCAGTTGATCGCCACCCGGCCTTCTTCAACAACGATGGGGTATTCGTGGCCCAGGCTGTCATAGTCGGTTTCCCCATACAAAGAGGCAAGAATCCCTTCCGAAGCGCTGCCGAGGCTGGCCGCATCATTGATACGGCACAGGCCATCCGGGCTTAAGCCCGTTGCTTCTTCGGAAAGCTCCGCGGTCCAGACGACCTCCCGCTTGCCGCGACCGTTGTCTTTGACTTTAACCACGGCGCCGATGTCGGCATTCCGCTCACCGGTGGCATGATGATTTTCCGTCGTGAGAAAGCCCCCGTTGGCATAGCCGAAAGCCCAACGGTCAAGGGTGTAGTCCGAAGGATACCCATACAAACCATCAACGTTGAAAGCCAACACGCCGCCGGTGCTGTCTACAAAACTGTGCCGGTCGTAAAGATCGCCTTCTGGGTCTTCCCAATCGGGGATGATGTATTCCATATGCCCGCGCCAGTCTTCCACGGCGTGCGCACCATAGCCGAAGGCCCAACTGATTTCCTGCAAACTTTCCGCGCTGGCCAGAAGATGCCGGGTGTAGGCATGGTAACGGTCTTCATCCTCGTACACACCCCAGCACTCGTTGGAAATCCGTCCGTCGTCCGAGCCGCAAGCCACGGGACACATATAGGCCATGAAGTCATCGGAGAGGATATACCAGATGTCCGGCCCCCAGGCACCGTAGATCAGCAAGCCACGGTCCAGGCTGTCTTTCCAACGCAGGGTCATCCGCTCATGACCGTGGGCCGTCAGGGCCGCGTGCATCCCCGCACCCCATCCCCAGGCGGGAAGAGATGGTAACAAGGTGGAAAACACCAGAGACAGGCAAAGCAAACAGGCCAACATTGAGCGGCGAGGCGTTTTCATCAGGTATTCCCTTTCGGTAAACGGATCGTTCGTCATCCAGACGGACCATAAGAATGATGCCGGCAGTTTACACCAAACTCCGGAGCTTTTCATTGAAAACAGGTCATCTTTTCATAAATAACCGCGACGTTCCCAACCTGGAAAAGATGCCTCCCGTCTTGATCTATCCTTCGTTCTCCCGTTCCAGATCCAACACCAGAGCATAGGCTTCTTTCTTCCGCAGCCCGAAGCGCTCTACCAATTCCTGCTGCAAGCTCTTTCCCTTCTGACCTTCGTTGAAGCGCTCACGGGCGTACTGCTGCGCCTCTTCCGGGTCTGAACTTTGCTCCATAGCCCCTTCGACGACCAGGGTCAGTTCTCCTTTGGGGGCTTCGCGCTCCACCTGAGAAAGCAGTTCGGAAAGGCTTCCCGGCAGGAATTGTTCATAGAGTTTGGTCAGTTCACGGGCTAGCACGGCCTGTCGGTTACCGAGGACATCCAGAATATCGCGCAACTGTTTGGCCGCTTTGTGGGGCGAAAGATACAAGACCAGCGTGGCGGGAACCTGAGCGTAGCGCTCCAGGCTTTTTTTCCGCTTGCCGGAGGCATCCGGCAGAAAACCGAGAAAAAGAAAAGGCTCCGGTGGCAAACCACTGGCACACAGGGCGGAAAGGACCGCACTGGCTCCGGGAATGGGAACAACGTTCAACCCGGCTTCACGGCAGGCACGCACTAGCACATAGCCGGGATCACTTACGCCCGGCGTTCCGGCATCGCTGATCAACGCCAGGTTTTCTCCTCGTTGAAGGCGAGCCAGCACATCCCCGCTTCGTCCCGCCTCGTTGTGTTCGTGGCAACTGACCATCGGGGTAGACAAACCATAGTGGGCCAGAAGCTTCCTGGAATGCCGGGTGTCCTCGGCGAGAATCAGATCGACAGTGCGCAGCGTTTCCAGCCCCCGCGTGCTGAAATCGGCTAAATTGCCGATGGGTGTACTGACAAGATACAGGGTTCCGCTCATGTTTACCAACCTTGAAAATCGTCGAACGCAGCTTGGATATGGGTCAGGTGCGGCGGGTGGTCCGGGGAAAGCTCCACGCCGATGGCATCAAAGCGCACGGCCATTTCCCGATGCAAGCCTTCCAGGTAGCGCCGGGCGGCCTTTAGTACCTGCCGCTGTTTGGGTCCGGTGATGGTATCCAGAGGACTTCCATGCACGCTATGCCGCCGGGTGCGAACCTCAACGAAAACCAGGACATCATCTTTTTCCGCAATGATGTCAATCTCTCCTTCTTTACAGAGCCAATTTTTGGCCAGAATGCGATACCCTTTGCTTTCCAGATAACGACGGGCCTGCGCCTCTCCAGCTTCGCCACGGGCTTTGCGCAAGCGATCGGCTCCCTTGGTTTGCACACTCATCCAATCGTCCTCCAGCACGGGTTCACAAAGAAGAATCATCCTACTTGCTGCGCCCTGTTTTGGAAAGCCGTTTTTCCTTTTGCCCTCAATCAAGGAAACAGGACATCCTTGATCCCATTTTTCCCAAGTATCCCGTTGACTTAACCGGGAAAACAATCCGCAACAAAGAAACGAAATCTGCACTTGCCAAGGGGCAAACAATGTGACTAGGATACCTTATATGGGGCTTTCTTTTGAAGTCCTTTCCTTTTGAAGCACGCAAGGCGGGCTTCATGGCATTCTGTGGTCGTAAGGAGAACCCATGTCGAAACGAATTCTGCACCCGGTATTTGCAACCATCGTCCTTCTTCTGATCCTTGGCACCTCATCCCAGGTTCTGGCCAAAACCCAATGGACTTCCCTGGACGGCCTACCCGCCGCTCCCGCCAGACAAGCCGTTCAGCTTGAATCCAACACGGCTCAAGACACGATCCGTCTTCACCTCGCAAGCGATGGCTACTTTTCAGAGAGGGTCCATACCGATGAGGGAGACTTTCAGAAAATCGACCTCGCCGGTGGTGCCGGTGCCGGTGTCGTGGGAAGCCCTCGCCTTCCCGTGGTGCGCCGTCGCGTTGCCATCCCTTACGGTGGAACGGTCAGCCTGCAAGCCACGATGTCCAAACTTCAAACCGTAGAGCTTTCCTCGGCTCTTTTCCCGGCCCAGCCCCCTCAACCCAAAACCGACGAGCCGCGCTCCTTCGTCTTTGACCCCGGTGCCTACAACGCGGTGGTTGAGATCCCCGGCCATGCTCGCATCGTGGATGAGCAGATCCTTCGCGGCGTGCGGCACGTTCTGGTGGAATTCGCCCCGGTAAGCTATGACCCCGCTGGTGGAACGATCACCATTGCCCGTGAGATGACCCTTACGGTACATGTCGAAGAGGCCGATCTTGTCCGGACACGTGCGGTCCTGCAACGCACCCTTCCCGGCCTGCGCCATGAGGTTCAAGCCAATCTGCTGGGAGTGGATCGCCTGCTTCCGCAACCCAAGAACGGTCCCCAAGCGACGCCCATCCACTACGTGTTGGTCGTGGCAGACCACAACGGCCAAGGCTTTGAAAACGTCCTGTCTCCGCTGATTGACTGGAAACAGGAAAAAGGCTTTCAGGTGAGCGTGCTGCACACCAGCGAGACGGGAAGCAGCAAAGAGCAGATCAAAGCCGCCCTGCGTACTTTGTACGAAACCCCCGCCGAAGGCATGGGCGTTCCGGCCTACGTGATTCTGGTTGGCGACGTACAGCATATTCCCTTCTGGGAAGGCCGAGGGGATGGCGAAGATCAAGCTGCCGATATGTACTACGGCACGATGGATGCCCCCGATGCCAGCTACACCCAAGACCAGGTTCCGGATTTCCATGTGGGTCGTTTCAGCGTTGCCACGGCGGACGAACTGGAGGTTGTGGTTTCCAAAACTCTGGCCCATGAATGGCCGGCGGATACCACGGCAGACTGGTTTGTCAACAGCCTCTGGGTTGCCAGTGATGACCATGACGCACTGGGGCGTGAAACCCACCAATGGGTGGCCGATGGCTTCATCGACGGTGGGATGACCCTGACCAATGCCTTCAAAGATCAGATTGGTGAAAGCCAGGCGGTCAGCGTCTCCAAGGGTGCCATCGAGGCGGGAATGAGCATCATCAACTACAGTGGCCACGGCGGTCACGATAGTTGGTCCTGTGTTCCCGTGGATAACGACTACGTGATGGATCTGACCGATACCGGAGCATACCCCTTTGTGATTACCAACGCCTGTCAGACCGGGCAGTTCCAGTACAACAACCAGGGCGACTGTTTCAGCGAAGCCTGGTTGAAATCCCCCGGCGGTGCCGTCGCCAGTTGGGCGGCAAGCAACAACTCTCTGTGGAGTGAAGACGACCTGATCGAAAAAGCCGTGTGGTCCGCCTTCTGGCCCTCTTTGCGCAGCCGCACCGATGACAGCCACATGTCCGGCTACCCCTGGCCCGTAGATGACGCCTACACCACCGTCGGCCAGGTCACCGACATGGGCCTTCTGGTTTTCCATGAACGCGCCGACCAAAGCTGGAGCGTGCAATACGCCGTGGAAGAATACAACGTGATGGGCGATCCTTCGGTGGATCTCTGGACCACCCGCCCGCAGACACCGGATGTTACCGCACCCTCGTCTCTCCTGATGGGTATGCCCAGCTATGATGCAACGGTAAGCATTGCCGGAGAACCCCAGAAGAACGTGCTGGTTGCCTTACACAAGGATGACGAAGACTGGCATCGTGCCGCCATGACCGATGAGGCCGGACAGGTATCCGTCAACCTGGAAGGCATCGCATCCCCCGGTCCTCTGCGTGCCGTCGTGACGGGCCATAACCTGCTCCCTTCCGCACAGAGCATTACCATCATTCCTCCCGGCGGAGCCTTCGTCACCGCACTCAGCAAAACCTGGGATGATGATAACGAAGGCCAGAGCGTAGGGAACGGCAACCTCGCCGCCAGCCCCGGCGAAACCCTGGAACTGTTCATCACGGCAAAGAACTACGGAACGGAATCGGCCTCCAACGTGATGGCCACACTCAGCAGCAGCGATGATTGCCTGACCATTACCCAGGGTTCCCAGAGCGTGGGAACGTTAAGTTCCGAGCAAAGTCTGGTCGTGAGCAATCCCTTCGTGGTCACGATCTTAGCCTGTGAAAACAATCACCAAGCCGACCTGACCCTGAGTTTCCAAAGCGGAAGTGACACCTGGAGCAGCGACCTGACCCTGACCATCGGCAACGCCATCAATGGAACCGTGGAAACCCTTTCCGGTGGAAACGCCGTACCGCAAACGGAGATTTCCTACAGCGGGCCGGTCAATGGTCGCGTCACCGCCAACGATAACGGACACTTCATTTTGCAAGGTCTGGATGCCGGCGAGTATACCATCACGGCCAGCCACCCCAACTACCTGGTGGAACAAGCCACGGTCACCGTGCCCTCCAGTGACAACCTGCTCTTCACCCTCGGTCGCCCGCAAGCGGCTTTGGACCCGCAAAGTGTGGTTAAAACCCTGGCCCTGACCGAACCCACCGGCCAGTTCGAGATCACCCTATCCAACTCCGGCGACAAACCCCTTGGTTACCTGGCCCGCGTGAGTTATTCCCAGGGAAATGACGATTTCGGCTACAGCTTCAACGACAGCGATCAGGGAAACATCACCAGCACCTGGATTGACCTCGCGCAAGGCAACCGTACCCAACTCAATCTGGGCGATGACGAACATACCAACATCACCCTACCCTTCACCTTCAACTACTACGGTCAAGACTTCACCGAGTTGAATGTGGCTTCCAACGGCTTTGCCAGCTTCGGCTCCCAAACCCATGACTTCCCCAGTTCCTATGATAACACCAGCTACACGCTTCCCAGTTCCGAGGCTCCGGCAGGTATCCTGGCCGTGTATTGGCGGGACATGGACCCCAGCAGCGGTGGCAGCATCTATTGGGGAACGGCAGGCAATCAGGTGGTGATCAGTTGGGACGATGTACCGGAGTATGATAACTACTACAAAGATGGCCCGGTGATGAACTTCCAGATTGTGCTGGACCCCTCCGGAGACATTCAATTCAACTACAAAACCGTCAACTCCCAGGACGGCTATGTCGGCCTGCAAAGCCCCGACAAACAAAGCGGAATGCTTCTGGCCGAACCCGATGACGATTACCTGCACGAGGATTTGTCCGTCGCCATTGGCCCTCGTGTAAGTTGGCTTCACGTAAGCCCTGAAGAGGGCGAACTCGCCGCCGAGGATGAGCAGACCTTGACCTTGTCCTATGACATCACCGGCATGTCCGAAGGCGTGCATGAAACCACCTTGAGACTTGCAAGCAATGATCTGAACAACCCAAGTCTCACAGTCCCGATGACCATCACCTTGACCGGCGATCCCGAACAGGACACGGATAACGACGGCGATCCGGACATCAACGACTGCGAACCGAACAATCCCAATATCTACCACGGTCAGACGGAAGTCTGCGACGGTGTAGACAACAACTGTGACGATAGCATCGACGAAACAGGTGACGCACTCTGTGAGATGTCGGGCTGCCAGACGGGTTCCTGCCAGGGTGAAGCGGGATGCGTGATGGAAGACGCGGACGACTGGACAAGCTGTGACGGCAGCCCGGATGGTCGCTGTGTTACCGGATTGTGCCGCCCGGTGTATACTTTGGAAGAAGGAGCGACCAGCGACGGCTATACAGACGCGGAAGGATGGGTCTATTACGGCATCACCCTACCCCAGAAAGCGGGAACCGCGACGGTCAGCACGTCTGGAAACCTGGGCATGGGTACCCTGAACTTGTACGCTTCACTGCTTTCGGAGATCAGTCAAGCCCCGGTCACCCCGGAAAATGCTCAAAGCCAAAGCGCAACGGAAGACTCGGATGATGAAAGCCTCACACTGCAAGCCCAAGGTGGAGAGATCCTTCTTGTTCTGGTCAGTGGTGCCACTCCGCCGGAAAGCGGAAGCGCGTATTACATCCGCTACACCTTCACTCCAGAGGGTGCGGGGGACGACGATGATGATGACATCACCGACGATGATGACGACGATGACAACACCAACGATGATGATGATGATGACGATGACGATGATGATGATGACAACGTCACCCCGGTTGATGGCGATGGCTCCGGTTCCGATGACGGCTGCCAACAGACATCCAACACGACCGTGCTGAGCCTCTTTGCCGCCTTGATGCTTCTTGGACTCAGCCGCCGTAGAAGAGTATGGGTAAGCAAATAACCCAAGGACTTGATTGATAAAGCAACGCCCCGGTGGAAGAAACCGGGGCGTTTTACGTTGTAGAAACAAGAAAAGCAATCAGACAGCGGCTTGGATTCCTGGAAGCAATACGCCAACACGACCCGGTTCCGGCATCACATGAAGTGTTCCGCCAAGCAGTTCACGCCAACTGAATAACTCCAAGAGAGCGAACTCTTCATCCAAACGGGGAAACACCACCATCCGAGCCTGTTCCAGCATTTCTCTGGCAAAAAGAATCATCGGCCAACGGCCTGTGGCTGCCGAGGGACCATCACAGAGAATCAGTTCGGCAGGATGACGTACCAGGTCAAAGGCCTGGCGATCGAACCAGCCAGGGCTGAATTCCGGCAAACCGAGGTAACGTCGTACAGGAACGTGAGACAATTCCGGTGACGGCTGCGCCTCCAGCCGGGCATAAAAGGAAGCACTTCGGTCTAAACGCTTCGGGTCTTCATCAATCACCGTCAATCCGGCCTTGGGGTATCGTGTCTGCACCAAGCCACCCCAAAGTGAACAGGCGGTCTGAAAAACCTGAAATGGCGTGTTGTCATCAAAGTATTCCGCCAACTCTGCACTCAACCAATTCCATTCCACAACCTTCGCATCGGCGGCATCTTCTTCAAAACCGTGCTCTCTCCATAATCTCTGCACGTTTTCATACTGGCGTATCGTCGTGTCTAATCTCGCTTTTCTCATGGTATTTTAACCCCTTAGCGGCACATCAGTACCTACAAGGGATTCGGACAATGCCTCAAAAACCTTAAACACGAAAAATGAGACATGCTTTAGCTATCAAGCAAGCTTCGGAACCGCCGATAGAAAGGCTGAACCATTATGAAAAACCCGTGGTGATTCCTCTTCACCACCAGCGAGAACAACAGGCAGGGAAAACATGAACACCGATCAAATTGGCGCATTTGTTATCGCTACCATCAAAAGCTTCGAGGGCATTATCGGAGCCAGACCCGTCCGAGGTTCGTTGTACACGCCGAAGACATCGGAGTTGGAAAACCAGATTTCAGCAATCATCGGTGTTTCCGGTGGGTTGGTTGGTGTCGTGGTACTTTCCATGACCCCAGACACAACCTTTAAAGTCATTGAACGTTTCACCGGTGAGCGTTTTGACTCGGTTTCGGACGAAGTCGTGGATGCCATTGGTGAGATGAACAACATCCTGATTGGTCATGCCAAGGCGGCCTTGAACAGCATGTTCAACTTCAGCCTTCCCACTGTGATGACCGGCAGTACCTACAGCCTGTACATGCCTCGCAATGTGCCGGTGGTAGCCATTCCCTTCACGATGGAAGACCTCGGTGAATTTACTATCACTCTGGCAATCAAAGTCAATGCCAACAGTTAAACCGAACGGGTTCAAGCCCTATCACCCTTTTCAAACGACTCTCTAAGGAGGTACGAAGGTGAACATTCTGATTGCTGACGATTCATCTACCATGCGGCGAATCATCAAGAAAACCATCACCAGTCTGGGTGAACACAACATCACCGAGGCCGAAGACGGACTGGATGCTCTGAAGAAGATTTCCACCACCGATCTGGCGCTGGATCTGATCATGCTGGACATCCACATGCCGAAAATCGACGGGATGAAAACTCTGGTGGAACTGAAGAAGAATCCGGCCACGGCCAGCATTCCGGTGATTATGTGTACCTCGGATTCGGACAAGGAAGTGGTGATTCAATGTCTGCGTGACGGTGCGGCGGATTTCATCGTCAAGCCCTTCAACGCTGAAACATTCTCGGAGAAGGTTTCCAAAGTCATTAAATAAGGACGAAGGCACACGATCCATGCAGTGGTTTGTCGGGTTCGGATCTACAGCAATAAGGCAGTTCGGGCGCGGGGTGGTGACGTTCACCATTCTGTCGTGGCTGCTTACCGGGTTGGCGATGGCTCAGGTCCAGGACACTCCAGATCCGGAACCTATCAGGCCGACCTCGGTCCAAGCCATTGCCGAGCAGGCCGACGAACTGGATCTCACCGACTTTCACTTCGTGCTGGACCGCTCCGGCAGTCTCAAGGAAACGGACCCGACCGGCGGACGCTATGAAGCCATCCGTATGCTCAGCCGCATCGTCACCGACCAGGATGGGTTGAGCCTGCGTCTGTTCGATGAAAACGTGCAGAGTATCGGCATTCCCGGCAGTAGCGGGGATGAACGCTGGAACGACATCCTGACCACCCTGCGCAATGAAGGCAGTTCAGGGCGTTATACCGATATTGAAAATGGCCTGGAAACCGCCTTTCGACAGATCAACCCCAAACACCAATCCGCCGTGGTCTTACTGACCGATGGCCTGATTGATCTGCCGAACCAGGACCAGGTGCTTCCAAGCCGTACCAGGCTTCTGAACGATCTCTCCCAGAAGTTCCGCAAATCCGGAGCCTTTCTCTTCGTGGTGGGATTCGGTCCCAACGGAGACAACGAATTTTTGAAGGATCTGGCCAAGCGTTCCGGTGGTGTGATGGTGCAGGTCAACAACGAGAAGAACATCACCAAGCGCTTTCTGGAATTGTTTGAACGGGTCAAAAAACCGCAGAGCGTGGAAGTCAAAGGCGACACATTCTACATTGATGGCATGGTCAAAGAGGTCACGCTCATTCTGGAAACCCCGGAAAGTGATGAAGAGCTGAGCATCAAGACTCCCACCGGAGCGGTGCTGACACCCAACGATGCCAATGGTGACAAACTCACCTGGGCACGGTCAAACCTGTACCATATCGTTTCCATCAAAGCCCCGGTTGTCGGTACCTGGAAGGTTGTCACCAATACCCGAAAACGGGTTCGCATTCACTTGCTGACCGACCTGAAACTTATCGTCCGACTCTCGGACAGCCAACCGACGGCAGGTCAGCCCGTGGGGATTACCACCTACCTGACCGCCAAAAACCAACAGGTAGACAACCTCATTCTGCGGCGAAGCACTCAGCATACCTGCCGTTTGTTGGATGAATCCGGCAGGGAAATCACGCCGATGCTGCTTCAACCGGACACCACGAGAGGCATTCATACCGGCTCATTCACAGCCCCTCAGACACCAGCGTCCTACAAGCTTTCCTGCCTGGCCAAAAACCCGGTGTTCAACCGGACCCAGACCGTCTATGTTGATGTTGGACGCGGCCCCTTCGTCACTGCGGCTGTCGCGAAACTCAACGACAAACAGATCCAGGTCGCCCTTCAACTGAAATGGGGCTTTAACAGCCCTGTCGGATTCGCCGGGGGAAAAGTCTTCTGGTCTCATGAGGGCGCTGCGGCCAGCGGTGCCTTGAAGGCGACGGGAATGAGCAACCTGCAAGCCGTGGTGAACTCGGAGAAATCCCTTCCGCCTGCGGGCTACGTGGAAGGAACCTGGGTCTTGCCTGACCAGCAGCAGCTACCGATGGAGTTGCAGGTTCCCTTCATGCAAAACGGAATGATGGCACCGGGTCTTGCTCCTGGGGCACAGGCCAATTTGCAGGCTCAGACCACACCACAGAAGAAGAGTAGCGGCAACGAATGGATGCTGGTCCTTGCCGTGGGAATTATGATCTCCAGCGCCGTGGGTTTTGGTGTGATGAAATGGATGGAGAGGCAGAATGCGGATCTATCAATGGGTGAGTTCGAGGTAGAAGGTGAAGAAGTCACTACCAAGAAGAATCGAGGAGAGGCAAGCAAGCCCAATCCAATGGGAGATTTATCTTCCTTCGATCCACCATCGCTGGATAATTCGGCCCAGAACGAGAGCCTGGATGACAGCATCCGCGACCTGAGCGATGCAGGGGAGCCATCCGACGACAAATGGTACGGCAAACTTGAGGACAGCCTACAGAAGCTGGAACAACAACGGGGCGGCTCGGCTCAAGCCCCTGCTGCGCCTCCGGTTGAAGAACCCACGCCTCCTCCCTCTCAGGCAGTCAATGAAAAACAATACGACGACTTGGCCGCCAGCCTGGCTCAACTGGAGCAACAGACCCAAGAGGCTCAAAAAGATCCTGGGCCAGCCGCACCAGAACAGCAGGATACAGAACCAGAGCAGAGTGAAGCGGTCGGAAGCCTTGCCGATACCCTGGCCCGTCTGGAAGCGGAAGTGGAGCAAAATGAGGCGAGTGCAGACAGTGCGGAAGCATCTGGCGAAGATGGTCAGGAAAGCCTTGAAGCCATGTTGGCCCGCATGGAGCGAGAAGCCGGAGAGAACGAAGCGATTCCCGAAGAAGGAGGAGTCGATGAGGCTTACGCGGGCCTGGAAGATGCTCTGAACCGTATGGAGGAAGAAGAAAACGGAACGGCGGATTCTGCGGAAGAAAGCAAAGCGGAAGAATCCGCATCGGACGATGATGAAAGCCTCGCCGACATGATTGCCCGCCTGGAAGACGAAAGCGGTGAGGCAGCCAGCAAAATGATGGAAAATGACGAAAGTCTGGCCGAACTGGAAGCCGCTCTGGCAAGGATGGAAGAGGAAAACGGCATCGAACCACCTCCTCCAAAAGCTCCGACCCCAGCAGTAGAGCCTGATCCCATACCGGAACCGGCGCCCGAACCGATCATGACCGCAGACGCGGAGGCTTCCACGACAAGCCAAGATGGACAGGAAAGCATGGAAGACATGTTGGCTCGTCTGGAAGCAGAGAGCGCGCAGGAAGAAGCCAGAAAAGCGGCGCCGCCTGAACCCACGCCGGATAGCTCCGGTGGAAACTCAATGGATGACTTCCGCAATTCCCTGGCCGCCTTGGAAGCCCAGGTGGAGAGCGATGCCAAACCCAAAGCAAGAAAAGACGGGGATTCAAGCAGTGACAAGGACGGTGAAGAACGTCACGCTTACGTGAACCTGAAACAATCCTTGGATCGTCTCACGGCTCAGGCAGAGGATAACAATGAGATGTTCTCCGGCCTCGATGCCAGTCTCGCGGAATTGGAAAGGGAACTCAGCCCCGATGATTCTACAGCGGATGTGGACGACAAACTGGCTGCGCTGGAACGGGACATGAATTCCAAACCTCCCAGCATGGAAACAACTCCAGCCAAGAAGCCGGGAGCCAAAACATCAGGTAAAGCGGCGAAAGCCAAAGCCAAAGGCCAGGCCAAAAACGAGCAGGAAAGCCTGGATGATCTGATGGCCGAGTTTGATCGGGCGACCAAGGAAGAGGTTTCCTCCAGGGACGGAGAAAACGCCAAGTCCGGACAATTCTCCAGCTTGGATGAGCAGATTCGTCAATTGGAAAGCGAACAGAACAACTGGAAGGCTCAAAAAGGAAAAACCTTCAGTTAAGCCCACAAAACACCCTATTCAAAACCTGACAGACATGAACCGTCATTCCATCAGGCGTCGTCATTGACGGGACGACGAGCAAGAACCTCCACGGCTTTTCGGGCCGATTTCTGCTCGGCCTGTTTGCGGGTGCGACCTTCCCCACGACCGAGAAGTTCCTCATCCAACCAGCACTCTACCGTGAAGACAGGAAGATGATCCGGACCGGAAGCTTCCATCAGGCGGTAATCCGGCTGACCCAGCTTCTGCTTGGCGCAGGTTTCCTGCAACGCGCTTTTGGCATCAAAAATCTTCTGGGCCATCTCTTCAATGCTGTCCAGACCAGGCAGGGCCACATGGCGAGCCGCTTCCAGGCCGCCATCCAGGAACACGGCCCCCAGCAGGGATTCGTAGGCATCGGCCAAGAGGCTGTTTTTGTCCGCGCCACCGGATCGCCACTCGCCAACCCCCAAGCGCAGACAAGGCCCAAGATCCATTTCACGGGCAATGGCTGCCAGGGCTTCTTCGCATACCAGATGCGCCCGCTCTTTGGTCAAGCGACCGCTGTTGAAGTCACGATGGGATAAAAACAACCGTTGCCCGACCAACAGATCCAGTACCGCATCACCAAGAAATTCAAGGCGATCATTGTCCGGGGTTTTACTGCGCTGATGCTCATGGGCATAGGAGCTATGGGTCATCGCTTCTTCCAGAAGCAACCGGTCTTGAAAGGTGTAGTGAATGGTTCGCTGCAATTGCACAAGCTGTTGTTCAAAGTCTTCGTATTTCACCGTATCGCCTCGTTCTCCTTATCGTTGATCCACCGGGCGCTCAAGCCGTCTTCACGGACATCCACAATCTCCACGTTTACCAATTCTCCCACCGGAACCTCTTCGGAAAAATGGACGGGCAGGTAGTGTTCGGTAAACCCTGTAGGGAAGATCCCCTGCCCTTTCGGTGGTTCCACCAGCACGGAAGCGCGCCGTCCCCGATAGCTCTCCCATTGCTCCATCCGTTTGCTTTTGGCCAATTCCCGGACCCGAAAGGCACGCGCTTTAATCACGTCCGGTGGCAACGCGCCGGGAAGGCTTGCCGCCTCCGTTCCCTCACGAGGGGAGAAAGGAAACACATGTAAGTAGGTGATGGGCAGGGTTTCCAAAAGCGTATAGGTGCATTCAAATTGTTCATCCGTCTCACCGGGGAAACCAACCAGAATATCCAGGCCCAGCCCGAAGGCCGGTCGGCGTTGTACCAACCGACGAACGTGATCGACAAAGCCGTCTACCTTGTAAGGACGGTGCATCGCCTTCAAAACGGCGTTATCTCCGCTTTGCAAAGGAATATGCAGGTGCGGACAAAAGGCCGTACTCCGGGCCAGGATATCCACCATGTCGTCATCCAGAAGGTGCGGTTCCAGGTTCGGCAGACGCAAGCGACGGATGGGGCTTTCCTCTTCCAGAGCCCGGACCAGGTCCACCAGGCGTTGTTTGCCATCCAGATCCAGCCCCCAGCAGCCGGCATGGACCGCCGTCAGCACCGCCTCGTGATAGCCATGCTCGGCCAAACGATGAAGCGTGTGGAGGATATCGGCAATGGGCATGGACCACAAACCCGGTCTGGCAAAACGCACCAGACAAAATGCGCAACGATGGTTGCAGCCATCTTGAATTTTCAAAAGTCCCCTGGTTTTCTCACCATACCCACACACCGGTGCGCTTTCAGGGAGGTTGAGATCCGTAGCCAACCAGGCATTCAAGGTCTGAAGAATGGCGTCTTTGTCTGTGCCGGGAATCACGGCATCCACTTCCGGCAAGGCTCGAAGCTCCTCCGGTTTCGCCGCCGCATAGCAGCCTGTAACGAGGATGCGTGCCTGGGGAGAGCGCCGTCGGGCACGATAAATCAGTTGCCGGGATTGTCGGTCGGAAACATGGGTCACCGTGCAGGTGAACAGAAGATAGACATCCGCATCCTGATCGAAGGGTACAACGGAAAAGCGTGCGCCGGTTAGCACCCGGCCCACGCTTTCCGCGTCGAATCGACTGACCTTGCACCCCAGCCAGCCGATGGCAATTCTCGGTTTCATCAATTCCGTCAGAGTCTTACAAATACCGCAATTTCTTCAAAGCAAACTTGATCTGCTTTCTCATGCGGGTATCGGTTTCTTTTTCCAACAACCACTGCAACACCTTTTTCGCTTCGGCACTCTGCACCTGAGCCAAGGCATCCACATAGAACTGGCGGGCTAGGCGGTTGGGTTCTTTGAAGTAATTCGTCTTCACCCAACTTACCATCTTCGGGGAGCGCAGGGTTCCCAGAGCGCGGGCCGTCGCCTGACGAACCACCGCAGAGGGATCACGCATCCCGTTGTCCAACAGGAAGTCTTCCGTCAGTTCCAGGTTGTTGTAGTCTTCAAGGATTTCCGTAATGGACTTGCGAATGTATTCGCTGGCTTTCTTTCCCAGATAAATGGATTTCAGATTCTCAATGACATCGTCGTTTTTAATGGAACGGAAGTATTCCAGGATGGCCACCTGACGCGGCAGGAAGTCCGCATTCTGCATCAGGTCCAGCAGCAGGATGTTCAGGCTCAGGTCGTCATAGTCTTTAAGAACGTGCAGAATCATACGGAAGGTGGTCACGTCGTTACGCAGCAATTCGCGTTCCAGCATGTCCAAGGCGGTATCGCCTTCAAACTCGACGATGGCGCGGATCGACGCACGACGGGGGCTTTCCAGACGAACCTTGGGCTGGGCTTCCACCTGCTCCGGGGGCTTGTCTTGGATGTTGCGCATATATTCGCCCAGAAGCGGCAGGCTTTCCAAGGCAATCAGCCCCGGCATGGCACGAGCCACGGCGCTGAGCATCAGCTTGGAATTTTCATCTTTGAGCATTTCCATGAAACGAAGTACGATGCGGTCCAGCGGATCTTTCTTGTTGCGTTTTTTGGCACGCTTTGCCATCTGGGCCATATCCACTTCTTCAGGAATCATCGACTCACCAATGGCGTAAAGATACTGCACGGCGAGGAAGCGGACGTTCACGTCTTTGCTCTTGGTGAGTTGCAGCAGCACATCCAGGTTGTCATAGCCGGGATTGACATCCATCAGCATTTCAAAATAGGCGGGCGTATCGAAATCACCGCCGGACTGGGCATCTTTCTCCAGACGCTCAATCAATTGCCCCACAAACGCGGCCTTGGCTTTTTCACCCTTCTGCACGACATCCAGGCTGGCCAGGTAATCCATCATTGTTTGCAGGGGAAGTTCGTGCTTGTATTCGGCAATGGTCGGGCAAAGGATAGAGGTACTTACTTTGCCTTTGTTCACCTTCAAGACCAGGGATTCCTTCACCACCATATAGGGCACATTGGGAAGGATGTTGGACGCCAGGAAGAAAATCGCATCCTGACCGTCTTTGAAGTTTTTCTTCAGTTGGCGAATCCGTCCGAATTTGAGTTGATCCAATCCGGAGATTTTCACCGTTTCCGCTTTGAGTTTCCCTTTAATCACTTTGGCGACGGAAACATCCAGCGAAGAGTGGCTCACCTTGGTCACCTGACCCAAGAGGATCGTGTCCGCTTCGTTGACCATATCGCCGAACTGCTGGTCACGGCCATCGTCATCATCATTGGCCCACAACAGGGTAGGCACCATCAACAAAACCAACCCAAGCATCCACGTCGCAAGGTGTGTCCAACGAGGTTTCATGGGATTCCTCCTTTTTTTCACATCGTTCCAGGTTCTATTGAAAACAGCGAAACGTAGGAAGTATGCTACACAGTCCTACCTGAAAAGGCAAGGTCATTCAAACCCAAGTTCCGGGTTTTTTTGAAAAAAATGAAATGCTGGTAAAAAATGAAGCGAAAAAACAGCAGGATTGCCGGCTTACAAATTCCTCGCTCTTCCAGAGATGCCTTGGAACACCCCACGGATACCAGGGGAGGCAAAGGCTCAAAGAAAGAAAGGAAGTTAAGGAAACCGATGGTTTACCTGAATTCTTCTAATGAACTGTCGGACCTTTGAGGGTCATAGACTGGGAATCCGGTCGCAAAGCCTCCACCTTACGCCGACACAATTCCGCGTTGTCTTCCAGTCCCATCGCTTCATACAACAGACCGAGACGGCCCCATATCTCTGCCCCACCGGGCTCTTCTCTTGCTGCACGCTCCAGATATTGCGCAGCCAGTTCCGGTTGATCCAGCCGCAGGCTCAAGCTCCCCAGGTCTTTCCAGATTCCGTGGTAGGAGAATTTCAGTTCCAGCATCAGGCGCAGCAGCAGCATGGTAGCCACATCTTCGTTTTTGGAAAGCAGTCCTTTGGACAACACCCGGAGCCTGGTCAGCCATTCTTGACGAAAGTGTTCCTGGGTGCATTGTGTTGCAAGACGCAAGGGTTCCAAGCCGAGGTCTACACTCAGTCGTTGGATGGGCTCGATCCACGCCTCATCCTCGTCTTCCAGCCAGCGTTTGTGCAAGGCCAGAAACACCCACAACACCGGGACGGGATGATCCTGCTGGGCGCTCAGGGTTTGGCTCAACAACTCCAAGGCATCACGCAACCCGCCGCGCCGCTTGTGCAGGTTGGCCAGAAGCATAGCCGCCTCATCATGGTCCGGTTTTTCGGCCAGAACCTGACGGAAGTATTGCTCGGCGGCAAGCCCATCCCCCATCTGCTCCATCGCCTTTCCGGCAAGAAACTGCCAACTCAGGCTTTCGTGTTCTTTTTCCGGAAGTCCCATCAACACCCGAAAAGCGGCTCGCCCCTGCTGGCGCTTCAGCTTCATCTCAACCTGTTCGTAAAAGACATCCGTGCGGCTTTTGCCTTTGGATTGCTTGCCCCACTGTTGTACAAATTGGTCCGCTTCATCCAGGTCGTCATGGTGGTCCAACACCTTCAAGGCCCATAAGGCGAACAATGGATTTTTGATGAAGGTGGCGCTTCCCCGCAAGAGCAGCGCTCTGCCGCTTTCCGGCTCACCACGGCGGATCGCATCCAGTGCGGCAACCAGGTAATAATGAGGGTCTTCCAAGCCATGCTCTTCAGCCTGGCTCAGCCAGCTTCTGGCCTTCTCGGAATCGCCCTCATGCGCCAGCGACCGGGCAAGGGTCAGTTCCACAAACCAGGCCCGCGATGCCGTAAGGGAAAACCAGCGCGTGGGGCCATCCTGATGGCTAAGCCATTTTTGGTGAAGAAACACAAAGCAGTGGGCCTGGGTCAACGTCAAGGGCTCATCACCACGGCTCAAGGCCACGGCAAACAGAACCGCATAGGCATCAAGCTGGTTTTCCCAACGTTCCAAAGCCTGTTTGGCCAGCCTTTCGGCGCGGTCCCAATCTCCCAGGGTAAACCAGATCACCCCTTGCAGGCCCAGGCTCAAAGAGCCGGCCTCGTTGGAGAGAGAGTCATCCTGCGAAAGCTCTTCCAGGGACGTCAAGGCTCGCAAGGACTGCTTGTTGGCTAGAAGTTTGATACAACGGGAAAACCGGGTTTCAACATCCTGAGCGACCGGCTTGGCAAAACAAACGGCCAGCGAAGGCTGGCCGTAGCTAAGCGGAGTACTAACATCGAACAACGCGGCAAGCTGAAAACGGGCGCTTGGATTATTCCTCGTCGGCTCCGATGCGAATGGTTCGTTGCGGTTCATATTCCGGTCTTTCCTTGAAGAACATGGGGTGCCGGATGTTGTACCGCTCGCGTTGAAGGACGAGCTGGCGCCCACGGCCCTTGTTGCGATTCATCACAATAGGTGCCTTGAGGTTGATCGTGGAGTCCTCGAAACGCCGACGCAAAGTCACGATACACACCACGGTGATGTCTTCGGGCTTTTCGGCTTGGAGTTGGTCCACGATTGCATCGTCCATCTGGAAGGTGTAATCCGGCACAATGGTGTATGGGCTGCATACGAGAAAGGTTGCATCCGGATTTTCGGTGCTGACCAGCCACTGGAAAGGCTCGAAGTCGGCGTCATCAACCAGAACGAAGCGACGCTCTTGCTCGAAACCTGGAATCCCGAAGGGGAAACTCAGCACCTCTTCAGAGGATACGACTCGATCGCCAATATGGGCGTTTTTCACGGTAATTGTGGAATCCATGCAACTTTCTCCGGGGGTGTGGTCCTGACGAATGGAAGTAGAGGCTACCATTATGTTCCTTTCTTCCGCAGGATGTGTTGAGCACCCCTCCTCACTATGTCGGCTGCGGAAGTAGGTTCTTGAGGACTAATCAGAACGGCTTCTTCGTTTTCACGACCGATCATCTGATAAATTTCCTCTCGCAAAACGCGAACATTGCTTGGGGCGTCAATCCCCAAACGCACGTAGCCATGTCCGGTTTCCACGATGCGAATGATGATTTCATCCGCGATGATAATGCCTTCGTTGAGTTTGCGCTTGAGAATTAGCATACTCTTCCCATAGTCTCCTGACAGGTGTTGGTACTAGCCCGTAATGTGTCGTAGCTTATCGCGCTGTTTACGAAACGTGAATGCGACGATTCGGTCTTGCACTTTAACCGGTATGTTTGAAAATTTCAAGGCAATCTTGCACGGACCGAAAGATTTTGGTCCATTTCCCAACGAAATGCAACGAACCACTTCTCCCACCGCTTGAATATGGGGGGAATACTTCGGGCCAAGGTCTAGAAATAACTTCAGTTTTGTCCCTTCGGGGATTTTTTCGGGTACCTGGAAGGCAATTCCCGATCCACTCAAGGAAACGATGTGTGTTTGAAGCTTCGGTAAGCTCTTGACCTTGGCCAAACGATCAACCTGCTGAATCAATTGGTCTAGTTTGGTTTCAATACGCATCAGTCCCAGCACCACTTCCGTTTCAAGTTCGGATTCGGCATGGGCCAGAAGACGCTTTAATTTGTAAGAATTCCAAGGATTTGCCTGAACATCGTCCAGATCCTCGGCGTTGTCGGTTTCGGCCAGAGCCGCACGATCACCACGGAGGATCTCGTAGGCCATGCCGATTTCAGCAATAACACGCACAAAACCGCGTGCATCTTTCGTCTGCAACTGGACCAACTCAAGAAGATCGGGCGGAACCATGTGCTTCACCAGCCCACGAAAAGGAAGGCGAGAACCCACGGCGGTTTCAAAGCGCAGCCAGACCTCTTTTTGTCCGGTCGTTACCAGGCGCTCAAAGAGCGTCGGCCCCACCTGAACCTGAAGAGGATCAACGCCACGAATGGACGCGGGGAACTCCCTGTCTTCCTTATCAACGGGCAAGGTCAGCACCGCAGTGCGTCCCACCCAATCTTTGGTCGGTCGAGAATCCATCTAGGAACTCCGTCAGTTCATGTAATCCAACAAGGTATGACTCATCATGTCCGATGCCACGGACAGCGACGCATTCAACGCCATGTTGTCGTATTCGTACACACTGATCATTTCCGCATAATCAATGGCTTCATAGCTTGCTCGCGATTCCTGATTGGTCACCAGCTTGCTTTCTGCCATGCTATCGGAAAGTGCGGCACGATTCAACTGAATTCCCACATCATAAATCTGATCCGTCACCCGCTCGGCAAGAGTGTCCACCAGATCCTCGGCAGCCCCGATAGCTCCCGTGGTTCCGGAACGGACATCATTGATTACGTTGGACAGATCCTCAAAGAAGTTGGAGACACTGCCGCCGTCCCCGAAGACTGCGGCGCCGGTGATGTTCAATTCATGTTCCATACCGGGAAGGCTTTCCATCGTGGCCACTTCGTTGTTTCCCTGGTACACGTTGGCGGCATCATAGGGAATTACATCGGTAAGCGTACCGGAAAACACGTAGCGGTCACCATCCTGGGTGTTGGCCAAGGCCTTCATGGTATCCATATAGGATTCCATCGTGTTGGCAATGGTCGCGTTGTCGGTGTAGCTGCCGGATTTGTTTTCACTGACCAGGAAATCCTTCAGATCATTGATCGCCTGGGTAACCTGCTGAAGCAGGGTCTGGTAGTGATTCATCCGGTTTTCGACCTCTTGGGTCGTTTCCTGGTTTTGTTCCAAGGAAACGTCGGCCTGGTTCAAGGAAATACTTTTTCGTACCAGGGAGGCCTCATGGCTTAGACGACTGATGTTCTTTTGACTGGAGAGCTTTTCAAAGTCCTGCTCCAGCTTTGTGCGCGCGTTCTGCAAACGCTGCTGCATGAATTGGTTATGATAGGTATCGGATATACGCATCGGATCTCTCCTTTACGCGAGTAGGTTACACAAATCAGGTTTTGGCCAGGGCCATGACATTGTCCAGCAGGCCATCCGTAATCTGTACCACACGACTGGCGGCTTGGAACGCCCGCTGATATTGCATCAGGTCCACCATTTCCTCGTCGATGCTCACGCCGCTAAGGCTCTCACGCATCTGACTGGTGGCCAATCGGGTGTTGATGTACAGCGTTTCCCCATTTTCGGCAGTCCGGATCAGGTTCCCGACGCTGGTGGCCAAATCCATCCAATAATCGCCGGGGGTCTTTCCATCCACCAGGGTTCCATCATCTTGCAGGGCCATCAGGGCTTTGGCGTTGCTGTTATCACCGGGAAGCGCCGTGGCATCCAGGGCAAAGGCCAGGTTGTCCGGCTGCCCGTCTACATCCGACGAGAGTTGGAACGAGGCTGCGGCACCGATGGCCGTGGGCGTCACGTCAAACAGATTACGCCCGTTGACGCCGTCCAGACCGAAACCGGCCTGATGGACTGCATTCATGCCGTTGGCCAGATCGAAGGCGAAGCGGTCAACCTGATCCATCAACGCGGGAATCTCATCCTCACGCATGTGGAGCAAGCCGCCCAACTGCCCGCCGGACAGTGAGCCATCCAGCACGAAGCCGTTTCCGCCGATGCCGTTCAACGTCACCACACCACCCGCGCTCTGGTCCACGCTCAAGGTGGCGAAATTGGTTCCCTGAAGGATGGAGCGACCATCCATTGTGATGTTGACATTCCCGTTGCTGTCATTGAAGGTCTGAATGGGAATCAGTTCCGCCAGTTCCTGCAAGGACGCATCAATGTTGGACAACAGGGTTGCGTTGGCTCCGAGGTTGGCACCTTCAGCACTGATGTTGGACGTTTGTCCATTCAAGGTCGCGATCCGCTCCAACAGGCTGTTGACTTCATCCGCCACGCCATTGATGTCGTTGAGCATATCGTTGCGAACCTCATTCAGTCCCGACCAGGTGGATCGAACCTGTTGAGCCAGACTTTCGGCCTGGTTGAGTACATTCAACCGAAGCCCGTTATCCTGGGGATACACGGCGGCTTCCTCCAGTGCGGTGAACAATCGGGTCAGCTGGTCCGTGACCCCAAGGCCATCAAGATCCTGAAACAGCGGTTCAAGCTGCTTGGATGCCATCAGGCTTCCTTCATGATAGGCAAGCTTCTGGGTCTGGGAAATCAGTTGGTCTTCAAGAAACTTGCTGGAGACTCGCTCGACAGAGACGATCTTCACGCCAACGGTACTCATGCTTCCCGTTTCGCCTCCAGCCACCCAAGCCTGCGTCACCAGACGCTGACGGGCGTAGCCCGGCGTATTGGCTTGAGCCACGTTGTTACTGACCACCTGCATCCCTGCACGAGAAGCCGTCAGCCCGGTCCGAGCCGTTCCCAGAACGTCAAAGAGTCCGCTCATGGAAACCTCCTTTCGCTTAGGCCACCACTTTCACGGTGGGAAGAGTGTTGTTGTCTTCTTGGAGTTTCGCGTTGCGTGAATAACACGGCGTCGCGAAGAACTTTCGGCGCATCATCTGGGCCAGGCCCGTGACGCTTTCAATGCTGAATTCGATCAATTGTTTGTTCATGGTGTGATTCTCAATGACCGAGCGGCTTACCGCCTTCAACTTGTCTCGAAGCTGGTTGATCCGAGCCTGGTCGGTGGGATCGGCGTTGGTGAACACGACGTTCCAGTCCAGCATCCGTCCGGCACGACGCGGTCCGACAGCGATTCCCAAGCCTTTCAGACTTTGGGCCAACTCTTCGGTGACCTGGTTGATCTCGATCGCGATGACCTCCTTTTCTTGGGCGACCTTCACCAGATCCCCCGGTTTGAATTGTACGATGAGGTTGCGTTCTTCCAGATGCAGATCCAGAAGTTTGGTGAACAAAACGAGTTGCCGACGCAAGGCCGTTTCCAGTTCCACCAAAGCCTGCCCCGTATTCACATGCGGTTTCATGGTTCCCCCTTGGCTTGGTCGGTTAGAAAGGATTCCAGCCCGCCGTAACGCAACAACAATTTGTCCGCCAGACTGGCCGGTTTGGTGCGTTTGGCACGCCGGATCAGGGTTCGAAAACAGGCTTTGACCCGGAAGGTGTCCTCGAAGGGATGCTCCATGATCAAACACGATGAATGGTTCATAAGGTCTGCCTCCTACTGTTTCAGGTTCATCCGATTCTTCAGCATGGTCATCGGATCGACGGATTTTCCATCCTGACGAATTTCAAAGTGAAGGTGCGGCCCGGTGGAACGTCCGCTACTGCCACATTTACCAAGAATGTCCCCACGACGAACCGTATCGCCTTCCTTGAGCTTGATGCTTTTCTGGTGGGCATAGAGCGAGGTCAGCCCGTTGCCGTGGTCCACCACGGTGGTCAGGCCATACCCGCCCTTCTTTCCGGCAAACACGACCTTCCCGGCCAAGGGCGCACGGACCGGCGTGCCTTCCCGTGCGGCGATGTCCAGACCGTGATGGAACTTCTCTTTGCCGGTGAAGGGATCGGAACGCAGTCCGTATTCCGAACTGATCGGCCCCAACAGCGGCCAACTCAAACCGGGATGATCGCTTTCATAGCTACTGATGGCATCCATCAGAGCGCTGGTGTGCCGCGTGGAAACGCCGGTCTTACTCTGTCCGCCCATGCGGGCGGTCATCAGACGACCGATCCCCAGAGGGCGCTGTTCGCTGGCCAATTGACTGACCGCCTGGTCAAACATCGTCTGGTACATCTCCGAACCGGCCCCGGAGCCGAACAAGCCTGCACCGGTCGTGGTTTTCTGCATCTGCTGCCAGAGGAAATGCAGAAAGACTTCTTCAAACTGGCTTTCCAGTTTCTTGCGTTGTTCTTCGGTCCAGTCCTCGGTACTCATTTCGGAAAGGCTTTCCATTTTCGCCGAAAGCCGCTGACTGGCCTGCTCGCTGGCGGCGTTCTGAACCGCACTCTGGGCAAGGATGCTGTCGTTGATTTTCATGATTCTCCCTCCTCACGAATTAGATGATGACCAGTTCGGCTTCCAAAGCTCCAGCAGCCTTGATTGCCTGTAAAATGCTGATGAGATCCCGTGTGCCCACACCCAGGGTGTTGAGCGCATTGACCAACTGCCCGATGGTCGTCCCGCCTTGCAGAAGCGTCAGCTTGGTGGGGCTTTCCTGGGCGTCCAACGTGGCCTGAGGCACCACGGCGGTCTGTCCCTGACCGTTGATACTCGGATTGGGCTGACTGACCTGATATTGGGTATCAATACGCACTTCCAGCGACCCGTGGGCCACGGCGACGGCGCTGATACTGACTTCGGAGCCGATAACCACGGTCCCGGTACGTTCATTGACCACCACACGGGCTACGCGACTGGTGGCGACATCCAGTTCTTCCAGTTCGGAAATCAGCTTCACCACCTGGGTGGAATATTTTTCCGGTACATCCACATTGATGCTTCCCGGCCCCGGCGTCTGGGCGAAATCCCCTTGCAAATAGGCATTGATCGCTTCAGTGACGCGGGTGCTGGTGGTGAAGTCCATCTGGTTCAACTGAAAAACCAGGTTCTTCTGACTGTTCATATCAATGGCTAAAGAGCGTTCGACGGTGGCCCCGTCGGGAATCCGTGCGGCGGTCACGTGGTTTTTCATGCGCGCACTACCGAAGGCATTGACGCTGTATCCACCAACGCTGATCGGTCCTTGAGCCAGGCCGTAGACCTCACCATCGACACCACGCAGCGGAGTAACCAACAGCGTTCCGCCTTGCAGGTTGGTTGCGTTTCCGATGGACGAAACAATGACATCCTTTTTCTGGCCGATGCGATCAAAGGAGCTGATCTGTGCGGTGACCATCACCGCCGCCACGTTGCGCAACCGCAAGGTCGCCTGGTCGATGCGAATCCCGAAACGGGAGAGCATACTGGTCAGACTCTGGGCGGTGAATTTCATATCCGGCCTGTCACCGGTCCCGTTCAAACCGATCACCACCCCGTAGCCCACCAGTTGGTTGTCTCGTACCCCGGCGACCTGGGCGATGTTCTTCAGCTTGGCCGCCTGGACCGGCGTCACGCCGAAGCCCAGAAGCAACAGGCCCGCAACGATGAAGGCGCTTGTCAAACGGATGATTGCGTGTCGATGTTTCATCGGAAACCTCTCTTTTCTGCCCAACCTAGAAGGGGTTGACCTTGTCCATCGCTTTGTTGAACCAGCCTTGTTCCTGCTTGTCGGTGATGTCGCCGCGTCCGGTGAATTCCAGTTCAGCGTCGGCGATCAGGCTGGACTCGATGCTGTTGTCGTTGGCGATGTCATGGGGACGGATCACCCCGCTGATGTAGAAATGCTGCTCTTCGTTGTTGATCTGCACCACCTTGTGACCTTCAATGAAGAAGTTCCCGTTGGGTAAGACCTGACGAATCTGGGCGGCGACGGTCGCCACGAACTTTCCTTCACGCTTGGTACTGCCGCTGCCGGAGAAATCGCTGGCGAAGTTGGCGCTGAGCAGTTTCGTCGGGTCCACATCCGGGTATTTCTCTTTCAGCTTGGCCATCAACCCGAAGAATTTCTCAATCCCCAGACCGGTGCTGCTTTCTTTTCCCAGCGCGGTGCTGGCCGTTCCCTCGGCACTGGAGCTTTCCTCAATACGGATCTGCACCACGTCGTTGACCATCAGGGCGCGGTGATCGCTGAAGAAATAATTGCCCCGGCTGTGCGGGCTCCAGATGGCTCCGGCAGTGTTGTTGTTGGATTCCTGCTGTAAGTTCTCCGGCGGCGTGTAATGCCGCGTGCGCGGTTTGTAGGGCGCAATGTGTTTCACAGTCCCCGCACAACCGGCGACTCCGGCGGCAAAAATCGCCACGAGGGTCAGCAGAAGCGTCTGCCAAAGGATGGTTCGTTTAGAGTTCAATGGTCCGTTCATGGGTCACGACTCCCGTGATGAGGGTTCGGTTGGACGGATTTTCCACCTTGACCAGGTCACCCCGCCGTCCGTTCTGCCGGGCGATACCGCTGGTTTGAATGTGCAGATTGTCCTGTTTCAGAATCACCGTGATGCGTTCACCGCGTTTCACCAGCACGGGCGTTTGCACATGCTTGGGATACAGAATGCTCCCGGCGCGCAGCGTATTTCTGGCGATATAGTTGGAGACATCTTCGTCCGCACTCAGTGGTAAGCGGTGGGGATTGCGCACCTGTACCCGCTTGGTTTCAAGCATTGCCACCGATAGAGCTTTATTGCGGGGGACATCTCGTTTAACGCTCAAGGCTTGGGTGTAGACACGCACCTTGCATTTCAGCCAGGTTCCCTGAAGGGGCGGATTGGGCTTGCGGCTCCAGATGCGCACGTAGACGCCACCCAGGAAATTTTCCTGGGGTTTGAATTCCAGACGAAGCTCTTCGTCGGACGTGGTCCGGCTCAGGGTATCAAAGCCCCGCCCCGGTTTGACTTGAATCTCGTAGACCGGCTTGGGCCAATGCTTTTGCGCGTGCATCGCCACCTGGGATAACACCTGGTCGGCCAAACTTCCACGCGCCTCGGCCTTTGCTTCCGTGAGATTCATCATCGCCATCACGGCAACGATCAGGGGAATGATAAGCTTGTTCGTTTGCATGATGCCCTCCTTACTTAGCGGATTTGCGCGATCTTGCTGTACATCTGGTCCGCCGCCTGCACCACCTTGGAATTGATCTCATACACTCGCTGCCCACGAATCAGGTCCGTCATTTCTTCCACGGCGTTGATGTTGCTTTCTTCCAGGAAGCCTTGGGCCAGGGTTCCGGTGCCTTCTTCACCGGGTGTGACGGTGTACGGCAGGCCGCTGGCGGTGGTCTGGGTGTAGAGGTTGCTGCCGATGCTCTTCAGTCCGGCGGGGTTTAGGAAACGGCTGATTGTGATCTGCCCCAGGTTCATCGCTTCTTCGCTACCGGCCACTTCGGCGGTGACGGTGCCGTCACTGGCGATGGCTACGGCAGTGGCTTCAGCAGGAACGCTGATCGACGGGTCCAGGGTCCATCCGTTGCTGATGACCAGGTTTCCATTACCATCCGTCTTCAACGCGCCATCACGGGTGTAGGCTTGGGTGCCGTCGGGGCGCATCACTGTGAAAAAGCCGTCACCTTCAATGGCCAGATCCAGACTGTTACCGGTGTTGCGCAAACTTCCCACGGTGAACTGCTTCATCGTGGCCGAGGTGCGCACACCGCGCCCGACCTGCAAGCCGACAGGGTCACTGCTGTCTTTGTCCGTGCTTTGACCGGGAAGACGCAGGGTGTTGTAAATCAGGTCTTGGAATTCCACGCGGTTCTTTTTGAAGCCCGTGGTGTTGGCGTTGGCCAGATTGTTGGCGATGACATCCAGATAGGTTTGCTGGGCCTGCATTCCGGTTGCTGCGGTACTCAATGCGTTCATAGGTTATTACTCCTTACCGTCGTATGGTCCTACCAATGGGTTGGCTTAGCTTTCCTTGCTCAGTTGGTTTCGTTGTTGATTGATCTGCTGTTGGGTTTTGATCGCGTTCTGTGCCAGGTCGAAATGCCGGTGGGCGGTAATCAGATCCACCATTTCCTTGACCGGATTGACGTTGGAGCCTTCCACGTAGCCCTGCATCACCCTGGAGGAATAGCTTTCCAGAAGTTCCTCACCCTGGGCGGGTTTGAGCAGGTTTCGGCCCATGCGGGTCAGGCTTTCCGGGTCGGTGACACGAACCATGCCCACGCGATCCAACAAGCCTTTTTCGCCGAAAATCTGGCCCTGGGCGTCAATCACCACCTCTTCTTCAGGCATCTGAATGGGTGACTGGCTTTCGTTGAGCACCATGAAACCATCGGCGTTGACCAGGTAGCCGTCTTCGTTGCGGTGAAACGCGCCATCGCGGGTGAGCATCGTCTGCCCGCCGCGCTCCACCATGAAGTAGCCTTCCCCATCCACGGCCAGATCCAACATGTTGCCCGTCGCCTCATATCCCCCCGCCGAGAAATCCGTCCAGGCTACTTTGGAAAAGCTGTGAACCTGACCTGCCGCGATGGAGGCCTCCGGCGTGGCTTCTTTGCTCAGCCAGTTTTCAAACAGAACATGCAGTGCCTTGTATCCGGGGGTGTTGGCGTTGGCCAGGTTGTTGGCGATCACCTCCACCTGTTTCATGGCCACTTTGGCTCCGCTCAATGCTGTGTACATTCCATCCGCCATGAGTTCCTCCTTTCAGCGGGGGGTTGCACACTGCTTGATTGCAGACCTCGTGCCATCTTTTTCCGAAGAAATTTTCCTCTTTATTTTCAACTTTTTACAGACTCTTACTCAAAATTCCACAAGACAAAAAGCCTGAGAAGAGGAAAGAAGCTCCGCGGGGATGGGGAAGAATTTTCCCCTTTCTCTCGACTGCGGAAAAAGACGCCATCATGGGGTGAAAGGGTGGGATACGCTTCGGCGATGGAATCATGCACCACGCCGCGTGGCGTCGAGAGTGACCTCCGGTCGTCTCTCGACTCATCGGCTTTCCACCCTTTGGGTCGAAAGCCATCGGACATCGAAGCCGCTTCGATGTCCCCACGCGGCAGCATGGACTCCAAACCGGGGAGTTAGGAAAGAAAAGCTTCGTTCAAAGACGACGGCAAAGCAAGGGATGATGACAGCGAGGATTGGGGACGAAGGGAATCCCCAGATTGACAGGAAAAAGGGGGCTTCACACCCTCTGCAAAGCCCCTACCCTATTAATCCGGCAACAGCAAGTTAGACGAAGCATCCATTTTGTCATCCCCGCGAAGGCGGGAATCCAGAGTAAATTCTGTTGTCTGGATCCTCCGCCTGCGCGGAGGATGACGATTCTTAAGCTCGGTTCTAATCGTCGGGTTGATAACCATGAAAAGCAGTTTGTCGAGGTATTGCCCCCTTGCCTTGCTAGCCCACAAAGCGGTTGATCTTCTCCACCATACCGGCGCCGTGCATGAACTTGTTGCTCTCACAGGGCACGGCTTGGGCCTGGGGCATGGCGTCAATCAGGCGTTTCACCGTTTCTTCACCGTGCAGGGTATCCGTGGGTGCATACGCCACGGCGACGGGAATGGCAATGCTGTCCAGTTCCGGCCAGGCTTCGTAATAGCGGACCATCATCGCCGAATACTTGATCCGTTGCGGGTCGGCCTCCAGCAGTGTGGTTCGGTAGCGCTCCATCTGCTCCGGCTCCTTCTTGGTGTCCACACGGAAATAGCGCAGGTAAGCAATGACCGGGTACTTGGTCAGATGATACGTTGCGGCGGGAAGGCTTACAACAATGTGGCCCCACCAGGGGAAATGGAAAAAGGCGTTGGGGCCGATCAAAAACGCAGCCTTGGCCGAAAGCGTGCCGTGTTTGATCGCTTCCAGCACGGCACTGGCACCGAGGGAACTGCCGGAGACAATCAGCTTGCTGCCATCCAGGTTCATCGCCCGAACGGCGGCTTGCAGGTCCAGAGAAAACTGATGAATGCTGAACAGGTCCGGTTTGAGCAGGTTCCTGCTCAGGCTGGCGCTGGCCTTCTCCCTGGTTTCCACGTAGACCACCGTGCGTTCTTTGGCCATCTCGCGAATCAATCCGGCCCAACCTTGCACAACACTGACCCACCCGGCGACAAAAAGAAAGGTCTCCTCAAAACGGACCTTGTCCGGTGTCCAACGCATCACGCGGAGGCTCGCCCCCTCGGCCACGGGGACCATCGCTTCTTCGTAGGTGGTTTCGGGAATCGTCAGCGGATCACGGGCGGCAGCAAACATCAGACCTCCAACCAGACAACCAGGGTTCGCAGGATGAAACAGGCCAGGACCAAGCCAAGATCCTTCTGCATCATTCCGTGGATAGTACAGGCAAAAGACACGCAATGTGTCATGCCCTGTCATGGTGGTAAGACAGACACCGGGCTTTTGCAACAAAAAAAGGAGGGAAAGGCGGGCTGGATTTTGAACGAAAAGCAAGCAGAAATGAACATCCGACAACTTGCAACAGGTGTTTAAGGTTGACAATACAAACAGATAAAGACACAATTATCCAACTTTCAGCCAGGCTTTGAGAACTCAATGAACATTTCCATCAAGGGAGTATGTACGATGAAACCACTAAACTTCTGGACAATCCTTTCCCTCCTCCTGCTCGCACTTTCCACAGGTTGTACAGAGGAAGAAGATGATGAAAAAAACGACACCCTGGAGGATGGGGATACCATGAATGAAGACGGCGATGAATTGGAGTTCGAGGATACAGAGAAAGACGACTGGACCGATGATGACGATGACGATAATGACGACAACAACGATGACGACGATCCCTTCACCTGGATTGTGATTCCTGACGGGGAATACAATATGGGGTGTTCAGAAGGCGACGACTATTGTGAAGAGACAGAGAAACCGGCCCATTGGGTAACGATCAGCAGTTTCCAGCTAAGTGCCTATGAAGTAACAGAAGAACAATATACGGCCATCATGGGTGAAAATCCAAGCTATCCAGGAGACTGTGCAAGCTGTCCGGTGAACAACATTACCTGGGAAATGGCGAATACCTTCTGCCAAACCATCGGAGCCCGCCTTCCAACCGAAGCAGAATGGGAGTACGCCGCACGGGCCGGCTCAACAACCATGTTTGCCTGTGGACAAGACAGTGATTGCCTGGATGAGATTGCCTGGTGGAATCGAACCGCCACTGACGGCTCAACCCATTCCATCGGAGGGAAAACTCCTAACGCCTTTGGTTTGTATGATATGCTGGGAAATGCCAGAGAATGGGTCGCAGACTGCTGGAACGACAGTTATTTTGAAGCACCGACCAATGGTGAAGCCTGGATGACCGGTAATTGTGATCGTGTAATCAACCGTGGAGGGAGTTGGGGAGACAATCCCGACCACTTGCGTTCTTCAAGCCGGCTTTCCAATTACAAAGTCGATGCAGATACCAAATTTGGCGTTCGTTGCGCCAAAGACCTGTAATCACCGATCGGAACCTCATCCAGATGCCCTCCCCTTCGATTGGGGAGGGCTGGCTTGACTATCCTCACATAACCTTCAACGGTCAAACCAAACCCTCTCGCCCCTCTTTGAACATAAAGACACCCATCAGAAAGTCTTTCCTGAGATAACTTCCGAAATCAGGCATTACATTCGAAGTGAGCTGGACTCGTCGTATGATGGTGTTTCACTTGGTGAAAATAGAGACGAACTCCGACGCACCAATGCGGAGTCAAGAACAAGACCTCACACCGAACCACCAGGCTCAGCGATCGTACTGTTTCCGCGTTTGCTCGGCGTGTTGCACCAGAGCCGCGACATCCGGTCGGCCATCCACCAGGAACACGCGCAAGGGTTCCATGATGCGCTTCAGGTGGTCCCAATCGGGAAGCATGGCCCGTTCGCCGCGAGTGTTGTTCAGGTCAAACACACCCAAGTCTTTGTAATAGAACGGCACTTCCTGCAAGACCAGATCCGAGCCCACCTCGTGGATACCCATCGGTGAACTGGACGTCAAGGACCATTGCAGGAGGTACATGCAGCAAAGGTCGGCCTGCAAACGGAAGCGGTTTGGCCCGTACAAGGAGGCAACATCCACCTCGTAGCGCTTTTCCTGAAGGTCTTCGTTGGTCATGGACGCGAGATTTTCCGGACGAAGGCCCAACAGGGAACGCAGACGTGGACTGACCAGCAGGCTGGCCGCACTGAAAATGGGTTGGCTGGGGTACCCCAGGAGATGGGGCTGGGCCTCATCGCGGGTCTTGACCATCAAGCGGTCATGGCTGACAAAATCATAGCCTCCGGAAAGGAAGGCTGCGACCACCGCATCTTTATCCATTCCCGGACGGGCGGCGAAGGCCACGGCTTTACCGGATCGGGATACCGCCCCGGCGTTCCAGAGCATGTAACCCTTGCGGGTGAGATAGTGTCGGGAATAGACCACATTGATGAAGCGGACCAGTTGCTTGAAGGAATCTTCGTTGAGGTTTCCGAAAATGAGGTTGTGTCGCCCATCAAAGAAGATTTCCACCAGGGTACGTTTCTTGCGCACCAGGCGGCCCTCGAAGAGATCGCAGAATTCTTCTTTGATCCTCCCTCCACCCTCGGAGCGGCGGAAATCCCGCATACGCTCTTGAGTCTTGGCATCGGGAAGATGCAGAGCATAAACCACATGGTCCGCTTTTGCATGACAATCCGTGCAAAGGAAGGCTTGGTAATACTCATCCAACTCGCGCAGAACACGCTCGTCATTGGCTCGCACTTCCACCACGACATCGGCAAAGCGGTATCGCCCGACCCGCAATTGCACCATGCCCAGTTCCAAGTCTTTTCCTAGCAAACGATTCAAAATGGCGATACTCATGGATCAATCCCTCACAGTTCCATCATGGGCAAACATCAGGATACCCCCAAACCGGAAGCAGCATAACACACTTTCCCAAGCCTGCCTATGGCATCTTTACGAAAAGGGTTTCGTTGGGTTCCGGCTTCGTCAGAAAGATCGGCCAAGCACGTTGAAGCTGTATGGGAATCGTATCCAAGGAGGGAAAAAGCAGTCTCGCAGCGAATGAAATGAACCTGTGACAAAAATCCCCCCGACATTGCGGGGGGCGTGTTTATCCAAGACAATTCCATGCAGGGACATCAGACGGTTTCTTCATCGCCGTCTTCGTCTCCGTCTTCATCACCATCTTCGTCTTCGTCTCCGTCTTCATCACCATCTTCGTCTCCGTCTTCATCGCCGTCTTCGTCTCCGTCTTCATCGCCGTCTTCATCGCCGTCTTCGTCGCCGTCTTCATCGCCATCTTCATCGCCGTCTTCGTCGCCGTCTTCATCGCCGTCTTCGTCGCCGTCTTCGTCGCCGTCTTCATCGCCGTCTTCGTCGCCGTCTTCATCGCCATCTTCATCGCCGTCTTCGTCGCCGTCTTCATCGCCGTCTTCATCGCCATCTTCGTCGCCGTCTTCGTCGCCATCGGTGTCATCATCGTCATCGTCATCGTCAGTATCACCGTCCGAGACATCATCGTCGTCGCCCGAGCTATCTTCGTCATCACCACCGCAGGCACCAACAGACAAGCCCAAAAGCAACATCGCCATCACGATCCAAATCCACTGTGTTTTCTTCATGATCTTTCTCCTTCGTGTCAATCATCTATCCGAGCGTCACAGCTCGTTCCACGGATTTCCCCACACAACAGGGATATCGTTCAGATGACAGGTAACAAAGCAAACAACATACCAAGTTGAAATTCTTCAATGATACCAATCATAAGAAAAGATGACTGCCTAGATTTACTGAAGATTTCCGGACATTTTTGTCAGCAAACGATGGAAGCAACAAGCGAATTTTACAGAAGGTTTTATGGATCGAAACCCAAGAGCCTCATTCCCCCTCTTCACGGGAGTGACAAGGAGAATAAGACAGTATGATCATAAGGATTACTCCGATAAAAGCTAGAATCTGTCAAGGAAACAAGGCAGGCTTAAAAAAGGATACGTAAAGAAATCTTCACACTTTCAAGGCAGGAAATCTTTTCGCCGTGCCGGTTGAAACGATGAAAACCGAGTTGGACAATCTCAAAAAGACAATGCGATGTTCGCCAATACCAGAAGGGATCTTGTCACCCGTGACATCCAAGAGTGCCCTGGCCGATTTTCACGGCAACCGATTTCGGAATTGCCTTCTGCAACCGCGTAGGACATCGTGTGAACGAACTCTAACAAGAGCGCGTGGATCTGTTTACCAGGGAACGATAAACACCTGGTTTCCCCGCTTTTCACCGCGCAGCTTTTCCATGTGGCGCAAGGCCGCAATCTCCCGCTCCAACTCTTTCTCCCCAATGGCAAGTTCAGCCAGCAAATCCGGGCGGGTCATGCCTTTATCCCGGCTGATGGCTGCCAGCAGGCGATCTTGTACGGGGGTCAGTTCCGTTGGAGAGAAGCGCTCGCAGTTTTTCGCGGAATGTACAGCCCAGGGATCGCAGGTCCGGGTGGGACTCATCGCGTCCATCAGGCAATCTTCACAGAGTTTCTGTCCCAAATGAACAACCAACTCTTCTTCGTTGACCGTCGCTCCACAGGCTTCACAAGGCATGGTTCACCTCCATCCGAAAGTCATCGCTTGAACCATAAAAACCAGGGGCTCCATGAGGGAACCCCTGGTTTGAAAACACAAATCAACGACGTGAAGACAGATTCAGACGGGCTTACCAGCTACCGTGGGAACCGTGGCTACCGTGGCTTCCATGACTACCGTGGCTACCGTGGCTTCCGTGGCTACCGTGGGAACCGTGGCTTCCGTGGGAACCGTGGCTTCCGTGGGAACCATGACTACCGTGGGAACCGTGGGAGCAGTGACCGGCATGGAGTTGTCCATCTTGCAGGTCTGCATCATGGTTGGCCTGGTGTTCCTGGCCGCCTTCACTCGCTTCCGCTCCAAGGGTCTGACCGAGCAAAAGCAGGGTGGTCGACACGGAGAGCGCCTGCTTCTTCGTGATTTTACCTTCTTCGCTGCGCAAAAATTGACCAAGCTTCTTTTGGATCACAGGAAGTTTCGTCTTGGGGTTCATATCCGGATTCTCCTTCAAGGTTCCGTTTCTTGGGTAACGCAGCGGGCTGACGGCGTGCCCGGCCTGGATGTTTTTCTCCACCAAGCAGTTCCTACTCTACTTCAACACCTTGAATCTAACAAAAGCCTGTAAAAGAGTCAAGAATAACCTGTTTTTAACGGAAGGCCCCCCTTGCCTTACTAAGACCAAGGTCGTCCCATTTTCCAGGTCCGCAGAGAGGGGTTCCACTTTTCGCAATTCCCATCGTTGCCATTCTTCTCTCTTTCGGTTACAGTTGGGCATTCAAAACCATCAAGGAGACTTTCCCATGCGCCGCGCCTATCTGCTTCTGCTTCTTCTTTCTCTGGCTTTGCTTTTGGTATCCTGCTCCGACGACGAAAATGATTCGGGCTGGTTTGACGACGACGACGATACCGCCGACGATGATGACGACGATGATGATGATGATGATGATAACGACACCACCACCGACGACGACGATGACAACGACACCACCGATGACGATGATGATGATGACGATACAGCCAACGAATTCGGTTGCGATGAAAACGACGAAGACCCCGCCATCGCCCTGGGCTGCCGCCAACTGCGCATTCTGAACCAGGATCGCGCCCTCTTCCCGGAAGAATCCAACAATGCCCAAGCTCTGATGTGGGATGACGAGATGTATCCTGTCGCCCTGGGACACAGCCAGGATATGTGCGACAACAACTTCTTCGATCACTACAACCTGGACGGACAAAGCCCCTTCGACCGTATGGCCGATGAAGGAGTCACCTACTCCACCGCCGGAGAAAACATCGCCTTCAACCCGGACTGGGAAGATTCCCAATACCGTTTCATGGCCGAATGCGTCTGCACCCAGAACCACCGCTCCAACTGCCTGAACCCAAGCTTCACCCATGTCGCCATCGCGGTGGTAGCCTGCGACCACACCCCGGAGGGCCAAACAGGTGATTACTACTATGTTACCCAGAACTTCCGCGCCCTACCCGGCGAGTCGATGAAATCGGTTCCCTATTGCGAAGACAACCCGGAGCGTGAAAACACCTATTGGTCGGAACCGGCCAGCACGGCCTCCGTGAGCGATTACTTTGGCCTGGAAGAGCCGGGAGGTGGTCATTATACCACCTGTGAAGGGGATGTGCCGGAAACCACCAAACGCGGTTCTGCGCTGTACGGTGTGAAGTAATCACGGTTTCCCTTCCGTTTTGCTAAGTTGGCTTTTTTGTTCTGTAAGGGTTGATTTCCATCGGAAATCAACCCTTTACATTTTTGGCGCCATCCATTCACTGGATAGAAAGTCATCAACAGCCTGGGAAAAAATCTCGTATTCTGACAGAATATGTCATTCCGACGCTAGGCTATTTGTCCCATTGACACCTGATTTTTCAGGTATTTTTTGGAAACGGCCCAAGAAAAAAGCTCAAGGTTTTTCCTACAAAGTCCGATACGCTCCATGAGACGGGAAGACGATCTACCGCAGCGTCCTGCACGGACCAAGTGGTGGGAACCGGAGAACCAGAAGATAGACCTGATCGCAGCGGAAGCACATGTTCCGTAGCCTTGAGAGGAAAGGGATAGGCATGGCAACCATTCTGATCGCTGAAGATGACCTGATCTCGCGCAAATTGCTTGTATCCATCATCGCCAACATGGGTCATGCCGTCGTACCCACCGTGAATGGAAGAATGGCTTTGGACATCCTTCTCAACCACGGAGACATCGACCTTGTGGTCACCGATGTGATGATGCCGGAAATGGATGGAATCGAACTGGTGCAGCAGATCCGAAAGCTGGATTCCATCAAGACCTTACCGATCATTGTCATCAGCGCCTATATCGGCGTCAATGCCGCCAATGAAGTGTTGGAGAAGGGAGCCAGTGCGTTCATGGTCAAACCCATCGAAGCCCAAGCCCTGAAGCAGTACATCACCAAATACCTGCCTTCATCCTGATCGTCCGACACGATACCCATCAGTTTTTATCTAATAAATTCTACGTCAACCGGTCTTTCAGGCCGGTTGTCAGGTTTTGTCCCCTTCTTTCCACCTGCGCCATCCTCATTCAAGCCTTTCCTTCGTAAGCCTGAAAAATCAGTTCAACTCCCCAACGCAGAGAATCCAAGGCTCACCATTAAGGATGGGAACACGAAGCCCCTTCCGTGTTGACAAACGATCTTTATCCCCGGAAATGGGACCAGAGCCTAAAAATGGTGAAAATGGGGACATCATCCCTTTCCAAGGTTCCGTTTCACGGTCTTCCTGTGCTATACTTGTCTACCGTAACATACAGACTTGTTTGACCCAGGGAGGCTCCATGACTTACACCCTGAACGATGCGCAGAAAAACCAATTGCTGACTCTGGCTCGTGAAACCTTGGAGAGCTATGTCTCGACAGGCCAACCCGGCCCACAACGCACCGACGACCCTCTGCTTTTGCAACCGGCGGCAGCCTTCGTAACCTTGAACAAAGATCATCAGCTTCGCGGTTGCATCGGTCATGTGGAGCCACACCTGCCCTTGTGGGATTGCGTGCGTCAGATGGCCATCGCAGCCTCTACGCACGACCCACGCTTTACCCCGGTTACACAAGATGAAGTCGCATCCATTCAGGTGGAAATCAGCGTATTGACTCCCTTGGAACCACTGGAGAATCCGGAGGATGTCCACGTAGGCACCGATGGACTGGTCCTGGAGCGTGGCGGCTATCGCGGCCTTCTCTTACCCCAGGTTCCGCTGGAATGGGGTTGGGATCGAGAAACCTTCCTGGCCCATACCGCCCGGAAAGCTGGGCTTCCCCCTGATGCCTGGAAAGACCCGAAAACAAAACTCTTTCGTTTCCAAGCCCTGGTTTTCCAGGAAGATCCACGCTAAGGTTCCTACTATCCGACGTCGTTGCACCCCCGACTTTTGATGTGAGTACCCCATGCCTCAGCCGCACCCCAGCACCCTGAGCCCACGCCAGCTTAATCTGCTGTTTCTGGTTCTCGGTTTTTTCTCCACCCTGGCCCAAGTCCTCGTGACCCGAACCCTGCTCAACCGGCTGGGGGGGAACGAACTGATGCTCGGATCCGTCCTCGCCGCCTGGCTGGCCAGCGTCGGGTACGGCATCCTGACCACCCGCAAAACAGGGGAATCCACGGCCTATCCCATTTTCAACGCCGGGGCGGCCACCATTTCCCTGGCTCCATTACTCCTGCTAAGCTACATGGCGGCCTCGCTGATTCGCAACCTCTTCGGTCTGGGACATGGCGAAGCAGCCAGCCCGCCGGTGATGCTCCTCGGTCCCTGGCTGGTGCTGGTCCCCATCGCGCTGGGAGTAGGCGTTTCGTTCAACCTGTGCATTCGTCTGGCCGGAGGGAATTTCGGCGAAGCTCTGCGTCGGGTCTATTTCTGGGAAGCTGTCGGCAGTGCCATCGCCGGAGTGATTGCCGGAGGCATCTTCCTCGATTATTTCGGCACCCAGGCCACCTTGAGTTTCATTCTTCCCTTGCTGGTTCTTGTTGGGATCCTGCTCATCCTCAAAGCGGGCTGGCCGAGTCATGAGGGTTGGCCCGTCGTGCTGGGACTTCTGGTGCTGACGGTGGGTGCGGTGATCAGCCTGGTAGCTTATGAAGGCTGGCGTTGGCGTGGTGACTGGCCGGGCTATTATCCGGTTACCGAAGAGGAAACCCGCTACGGGATGCTTACCGTCAACGAGCGCGGCAACGAACGCAGCCTGTTTCAAGAGGCCGAGCCTCTGTTGCGCTCAACGGATCACCGAGATGCCGATCAGGCCGTGACCTTGCTGCACCTGCTTCACCCCGCGCCACGCTCCATGCTGGTCTTGGGTGGTCCACGTTTGCATATCTGGCAACAAGCCGTCACGCTTCGTCGCCTGGAACGGCTGGATCACGTTCAGCCCAACGCGGAGTTGTATCGCTTGGAAACCCTGCTGGGGCCACTTCCCGAACACAGCGGATACAGCAGCCTGGTAGATGATCCTGCTCATTTTGTACGAAACAGTGCCTATGGCTATGATATCATCCTTTTCAATCTTCCAGAGCCGAACACCCTGGAAACCAGCCGTTTCTACACCGTTGAATTTTTCCGGCAGCTCAAAAAACGGATCAACCAACGCGGCGTGCTTCTGATCGGCCTGGACATCTCCACGCATCCACTGGCCACGGCCCAGGCGGAATTTTTACAGAGCCTGCGGCTAAGCTTGGGCGAAGCCTTCCCCATTGTAGAAGTGTATCCCCTGGCCCAGACCTACCTTGCAGCTTCACGCAACAAATTACCCCTGAAACGCGAAGCCCTGATTAGCCGCTTGGCCGAGTTGGGGATCAACGACGGTGCTCTGACCGCCCAAACCCTGGAACAAGCTTTGGACCCGGATCGCATCCACCTGCTGGAAGATCAACTGTCCAGTATGGGTTTCCCCCCACGAAATCACGACGTGCAACCCATCGCGCCGTTCTACAGCATTGCCTTGTATCTGGGGCGTTTCGATACTTCGCTGTTCAACCTGGCGGCCCTCAGTCGCAAGGCTGCTTGGTTCTTCCCCATTTCCTTGTTCCTGTTTTCCCTCTCTGCCCTGATTTTCTGGTGGCGCTGGCGACAGTCGAAGGCCGGAGCGTTATTCAGCATCAGCGGAGCCGGAATCCTCGGTGCCGGCGTAGAGGTCATTCTACTCTGCCACTATCAGATATTAACCGGGAGCCTCTATCAGAACCTCGGTATGCTGATCGGCGCCACGATGGCCGGGCTGGGTTTGGGAGCTTACGCCTTTCAACGCTGGCACCCAAGCGCCCACCTGGCGAAGAAAGCCCTACACCGAATGTTGCTTGTCCTGTTGGGCTTGATGCTGCTGCTGAGCCTCGCCATCGAATTGCATCTGGAAACCGGCCTGCTCTGGCTGGATACCCTGGGCTTTATGTTCGTCCTGGCCTTGATTGCCAGTCTGTGCGGTGCGGTTTTCCAGGCCGCCACCCGTCTGCTGCACGCACGCTCCGCCTTGCCCGATGACCCGTTCAACCGTTGGTTGGCCGAGGGCGAAGCGGACGTCCCCACCCGGCAGAAAATGGGTGCAGCCGCCCTGGCCTATGGGGTGGATCTCGTCGCGGGAAGCATTGCAGCCTTGGTTGCCGGATGGATGATGACCCCTCTGTTGGGGTTCAGTTCAAGCCTTCTCTTTTTTGCGGCCTTGCTGATTCCAGCCCTGCTCTTGATTCCTCCCCGTATTTTGGAGTAGGTTTTCAGGTGATGATCGCCGTTTGTTTCGTCCACCTTTTTTAGAAGAGCATCAAGCCCGTGCGTCTGCAATCGCAACTCAATGTCGTCAAAGAATACCGGGACCGCTATGCGTGGCTTTTATTGCCCATCATCGCCCTGATGGGTGTGCTGGTCTTTCGCCTGGCCTTTCTTCAACTGAGCCACGGCAAAGAATACATGGCAATGAGCCAGGGAAACTACGTGCAGGAACGCCGCCTGCCCGCCCTGCGGGGCGTGATCTACGATGCCCACAGCCACATTCTGGCCAACAACCGCCCGGCCTACAACGTCTATGTCACCCCGGTGATTGTGAAAGACAAAGACGCCCTGATGGTTCATCTTGAAGGGTTATTCAACCTGTCCGATGACGAAATCACCAACATCCGCAACGTGCTGGACAACACCCGCGGTTTCCGGCGCTTTCGTGAACTGCTGATCAAGTCGGACATCAGCCGCGACCAGTTGGCCCAGTTTGAAACCCGCAAGGCGGACATGGAAGGCGTGAGCATCCGTCCCGGTCCCGTGCGGCATTTCCCTTACGGGGAACTTCTGGGTCATCTCACCGGCTATGTAGGAAAAATCAACCGCCGGGAGTTGAAACGCCACAAGGAAGACAACTACGCGCCGGACGATTACATCGGGAAAAGCGGTCTGGAAGCCCAGATGGAACAAGAGCTTCGCGGCAAAGATGGCCAGAAAAAAATGGTGGTGGATGCCTGGGGACGCATCAAGAATGATGAAATCGCCCGTGAACTGCTTGGAGATGGTGAGCAGAAAGAGGTTCCACCCATCGCGGGATACAACCTGGTACTCAGCCTGGACCTGGACTTGCAACAGGCCACCGCCAAAGCCTTTGAAGACTTCCGCCAGCGTCAGGCAAAGAAAGATCGCACCGAAAACACAATGGCCCATGTGGCAGGCTCGGCGGTGATGGTGGATGTCAACAACGGGTTCATCCTTGCCTACTACTCCGTTCCGGCCATTGACCCCAATCTTTTCGCCACGGGCATCAGCCGCCTGGAGTGGAGCCGCTACCGCAACTCCGTCTTGGACCCGCTGATGGACAAAGTCAGCCAAGCGTCCTATTTCCCCGGTTCCACCTACAAACCCATTGGAGCCATCGCCGCCCTGGAAGACCACATGGTCACCTTATCCACTCTGACCCATTGCAACGGGCACCATGAAGTGGCAGGCAATGTGTTTCATTGCTGGAACCGTGGCGGCCACGGCTATGTGGATCTCTACGAAAGCCTACGCGAAAGCTGTGATGTCTACTATTACGCTCTGGCGGAAAAGCTGAACCAGGAAACGCTGTTCCAGTGGGCCCATGCCTTCGGCTTGGGCGAGAAGCCCGGCCTTGGCTTAAACCATGAAACCTCGGGACTGATTCCCACCTTGGAATGGCACCGCAAAGCTCATGGACGCCGCTGGTTCACCGGCGACACGCTCAGTCACATTATCGGTCAAGGCGATACCAAAGTCAGCATGTTGCAAATGGCGATGTTTTATGCGGCTCTGGCCAATGGTGGAACCCTGTACACCCCACAAGTGGTCAAGCGCGTGGAAGACAACGAAGGCATCATCATCAAACTCAATCCACCGCAGATCAAACGCCAGATTGATGTCAACCCGGAAACCCTGACCGCCGTCCGTGAAGGCTTGCGTCAGGTGGTAAACGATGACCACGGCACGGCCAGACGCTCGAAGCTTTCCACTCCCAGCTTTTCCGGCAAGACCGGTACGGCCCAGGTGGCCAGCCTACCTCAGAAGAAGCGGACCCATGACCTCTGGCGTCTGAAAGACCACGGGTTATTTATGGGCTATGCGCCCAGCGACAAGCCGCAAATCGCCATAGCCGTGATGGTGGAACATGGCGAACACGGCTCCAGTGTGGCTCCGATCATGCGGGATATGGTCGCCGCCTGGTATAAAAAGAAAACGGGAAAAGACGCCGTTGTGGCTCCGCCCCGCCCTCGGATCAGACGCCCGGTAGAGCCGGAACAGACCGCCGAAGAGGCCGACAACGAACCAGGCCAGACTCCAGGAAATTCAGAAGACGAACCCTCCTCTCCGGCCAGTGAGGACGAATAAGCAAGCTTGCATTCCAACGCGCACAAACGCTGTGAACTCCCGTTCACAGCAACAAAACCCAAGCGTGGGCCGGTCACGAAGTCGCCGATTGGCCCTCACCCTCCGCTTCCTTGGGGATGTCTTTTCCGGATCGCAGCCTGAACAAAACCTCTTGACCAAGAAGAAGTCCCATCAGTGTGACCAAAGCAATCAGAATCAAGGTGTTGAGGTGTAAATATCGGATGTACTTGTTCGTCTGCTCCAGAGCGTCATAAAACCAGGCCGCCGAGATAAGAAACGGCAAGAGCGCTGGCCAAGCGATGGGGGCATACCACGGCTGGGATTCCTTTGAAGATCGGTCAGCGTCCGGAGGGCTCTCTCCGGCATTGCTTAGAACTTGCCATAAGGGAAAGAGAGCCATCACAGACCAGTAATAGCGTGAAGAGATGAGCAGAGCGAAGAAGACTCCATGCATCAGAAGCATGGCGTTTGTCTCACGACGGGTGGTCCACCATGTCGGCAGCAAGAGCAGAAGAAGCAGACCAGCCGAAACAAGATACAAGTCTTTTTGCTCGTCCAGATTTTTTCGGCGGGCATTCCCTGCGCGATAGTCATCGCTACCCAGTTCATGGGTGAAGAGATGCTTTAACCCCATACGCTGTTCACCGTAAGTCATTTCATGGTTGTGCAGTTCTATCTTCGATTTCCAATGCAACCAGGCCGACGGTCCTTCGTAAGACAGGGAACCGAGACCCAACCCAACAAGGCAGAAAAGACCAAAACTGGCGAGCAACAGGATATGTCTTCGTTCCAGCCTGTGGTGTTTTATCAGATGATGCAAGGCCGGGAACGCAAGTCCGGCAACAAAGAGCAAGGGAAAGACACGGGCCATCGTTGCATACCCAAAGAACACTCCGGCCAAAACGCTCTTTCCTTTGCGCCAGAAACACATCCCGAAGGTAATCGCCGCGAACCAATCGTATTGCAGGTATCCACCAATCAGGCGTCCTTGACTGAACGGAAGCAGGCTGAAGGCCAAGAAGGTCAAAATTCCCGCCTCAATACCAAATGCCCAGACCAGCGCAACAAACATCAGGCCATAGGCAATCAGATCCAGGGAGGTAAGCAAGAGCAGGTTCCGTTTCTTGCTAATCTTCAAGGCGTGGCTGATCCAGCGACCCAGGGTATTCCAAAATGGGGTTGGGTTGTATCCTCGGTCGTTCAGCATACCAAACCATGTCGCATCGGATTTCTTGCGCATCAAGACTTTCAAATCTTTCTTGAATCTCTTCCAGCGCTTATCTGTGAATTTTTCTGAGCGCTTCAAGTCCTTCAGGCGTTTCACAGGAATGGTCTTGTAGGTTTCCAAGTCACGAATCCGCTTGATCTCGGCAAGACGGTTCTTGCCTTCCCGATCCGCAACGAGGGTTTGTTTATAGAGATCCAAATAGCCCAGTTCGTCAAAATACTTGGAACCAAGATAATAGTGATACACGTTCCAGGTTCGGATCGAAGACTTACTGAACATACGCTCTACGTCACGTTGATAGTTATGGCTCAACACGATGACGAACAACAGAAGCAAGGGAAGGAGATACAGAAAGCGCTCAATGGGAATACGAGGAGGTATCAGGCGGCGCAAGCCGATCAAGACAGCGGCAAGCAAACAGGCCACCGCATTGTAAGAGTAATTCTGCCAGTGTTTTGAAGAGAATACGAAAACAAGAACGGAGAGGATCAAAACTCCCACCGCCAACCCAACAGACCAACGAATAGCTCGCACTTTGGAAAACAACGAAACGATTGCAACCCTCATGTCCTTCTGCCTTCCCTGCACTCTGTAGCCACGTACCTGCGGCTATGTAGTTTCATACCACGTCACCACTCATGGTGACTCATCAGCCAATACAACCCACGAACAAAGAAGCCTCATCAATCCTATACATTCAGCTTACTCAAGGTTCATCCGTGCGTCAAGTTTTTCCATTTTTTACTTTCTGGCTACCCCATTCCTACGGAAGTGGGTTCTTGATCCCGGAGGACAAGGACTCCGTTGGACCAAGTCAAACGGAGGATGGATTTCTTCCTGAGCGACCGTCAGATACCCTGGAGAAAACCCTTTTAGCGGCGTTTTTTGCTCTTCGCCTTCTTGGCAGCAAGACGCGGAGCCTCTTCCACCACAGGGGCTTTGTAAGGGTGACGGGGTAGATAGACGTAGATCATGAACAGGGGCAAGCCTATCAGCACCAGGCCGGTGAATTGGCTCTGGGTGAAAATGCTCAATACCGTACCCCGCCCTTCATCATCACGAATAAATTCCACAAAGAAGCGCCATACGCTGTAGAAGATCACAAACAGCCAGAAGATACGCCCGTCTTTCCCATCCCCGTCTCGTGGAATTATCCCCTCGGCTTGCCCGGCCTTCAAGCTTCGTTCACGACGAAAATGCAACCAGAGCAACAGCGCGACAAGGCAGAAGCCGACGAAGGATTCGTAAAGCTGGGTCGGGTGCAAAGCCGGGGTGGCGGCATCACCAACATGAATCAGACCATCACGAAGATATTGCTTGTACGCCATCGCCGTCGGCGGGAAGGCCACGCCGGTGGGGCCGTCGGTCGGCTTGCCGAAGCAGCAGCCATTCAGGAAACAGCCGATGCGCACCAGAGCCAATCCCAGAGCGAGAAAGGGCGCGGTGCTATCCATGTAGCGCCAGAGGTTGGCTTTCTTCAGATGGAAGAAAAGCAGGCTTCCACCGACTCCGAACAGATACCCCCCGTAGGCCACCAAGCCCCCGGCAGAAATATCCATCATCCGGGCGAGCGTCCAGGGTTGGTCCAGGTTGGCCAGAATAAAAAACAGGCGCGCCCCGATGAGGTTGGTCAGCATCGCGACCATGATGCCGTAAAGATGTACGTCCGGGTTTTGGCCCAACCGTTCCGAGAGCTTGGGCGCATAGAAAAAACCGATCACGAAGCTGATTCCCAGCATCGCGCCGTAGCTGTAGATCGGCAGGTTCAAACCAGGAAGGGTAAACAAGATGGGGTGCATCGTGAAACCTCATAACATCAAGAACCAAGGGCATGGGAACCCAAAGGGGTTATCGTACCCCAAGCCCTCTACGCCGAAAAGCAAACAAGCCGACAACGAAAACCAAGGCCGCCAGCCCGGCAGGGAAAGAGGGAACACCTTGACAGCCCTCGGAGACCGAATTGAGAGGAATGCCGTCATCCTCACTGTTTTCGGAAGGGCAGGAAAAGCCTTCGGGCACACAACCCCGGCGTTGGTCATCTCCGGCACGGCAACAGGGCCGGGCGCAGTCGGAATCCACATTGCAGCGTTGCGTGCAAAACGAGTTCTGTCCGTAGGTCATGCAGAGTTCATCGGCATCACACAAGGTTGTGCCGCATTTCTCCTCCCCTACGTTGCTTTGGTCGTCCCCGCTGTCATCCACAACGCAGGCTTCGGCATCCTGACAGACCCAGGCGGTGGTGGGCTCTTCAATGCTCTGGCAGCAATCGCTCTCACAGTCTTCATGGCGACGGCAGAGACTCAGGCATTCGCTCCCCTCCTCCGTCTCCGCACAGAGTTCATTTTCGGTGCAACTCTGATCCCCGCAGAGGACATCGGCCCAGGCAGACAAAGAAGGGATCATAACCAGGCTACACCCCAAAACGAGAACCATCATCCAACAACGTTCAGCCTTCATCGCTCGCCCCTTGCAGAAAATCCACCCGCACCGACCGCGTGCGAGGGCCATCGAATTCACACAGATACACAGCCTGCCAGGTACCCAGCACCAAGCGCCCGTTTTCCACAGGCAAAAGCAGGCTGTTGCCCATCATGCTGGTCTTGACGTGGGCATCACTGTTGCCTTCGGCGTGGCGGTAATCTCCCGTTTCCGGAACCAGACGACGCAGGCAAACCAACATATCCCGTTTGACATCCGGATCGGCGCCTTCGTTGACCGTAATTCCCGCCGTGGTATGCGGGCTACTCACTAGAACCGCCCCATTTCGCAGAGCCTGTCTGGAAACCGCATCTTGGACCAACGCGGTAATATCCTGAAACTCTTCGCGCCTTTGGGTTTGACAGCGCAGGGTATGACTCATAATAACCTCCGTTCAACGCTCTTGGTTCTTTATACTTACTGGAAGAAGGAAAGGCAAGTTGTGCAATCGTTTCAATGGAATCCTCACCGGAAGCGGCTCCCAACACCCAACCGAATTCCAGCCCAAGACTTCACAAGCATTTCCAAGCATTCGCACGTCCCGACTTGCCTTTTTAGCCCAAGCAAGCTAGAACCATGCAGGTTTGATGCTACGGTTTTTCAACGATACAAGGTGACTTCTGTGAAAACCCTTTCCGTTTCGTTTCAATCCCTGCTCTTCGCCCTTGTACTGGGCTTGATGCTCAGTCTCTCGGCCTGCCAGGGTGAAAGCTACAATCCCGGCGTTCTGGTGCGCGACGTAACCTACTACGGTGCAGAAATTCTCACCCCAGGCGGCGGACGGGTAATCGTTCCGGCCAAGGTGGTTCCTTTGGGTGACATGGTGGAATTGACCCTGGCCGTAATGCAGGTTCCCACCTTCCCCGGCGAAGAACCCGGCGTGACCCGGCTAAGCAACTACCTGATTCTGGGACCGGATACCTTGGTCTTTTCCGAGGAGATCGAAATCCAGATACTCTATGCCGATCATGCCTACGGCAACCTCAGTGATACCCAACAGGTGCTTCGGGTGGCGATGTATAAAACGGAGTTCGGAGCCTGGAACTGGGAGAAGGTGGAAGGTACGATTGATCTGACCACCCGTGCCTTCACCGGACGAACCAAGACACTGGGGGTTTTCGCCCTCTTCTTGGAACCCGCTCCGGAGGAAATCCCGGACGATACGGTCACTCTGCCCGACGACGGCAGCTTCGACCCGGATAGTTGTGTCTGTCAGGTTGAGGAACAAGTCCGACCCATTGCAGACAACAACGAGAATCCTTGCGGCCTGTTCACTCAGGCAAGCCTCCAGGCTCGTGAAGACAGTTGTCTGGGGCAGGTGGATCTGCTTAACGATCAGGACCAGGTTCTGTACCGTTTCAGCGTGGATGCCTGTTCCGGGGATGAGGTACTTCTAACCACCACGGATTGGGGAGAATGCTGGTTCAGTTGGCCCTCGGCGGATCAACCCCAGAGCGATGCCATCTTGGATTGCCACTATTGCCAGGACCACTTTCCCGCCCCCTGACACAACGAACCGACAAGCCCGACGAGGAAACCGATGAAACGCTATACGGTGGCCGTGGTGGGAGCCACGGGGATGGTTGGACGCACCCTACTTGCCATTCTGGAAGAACGCACGTTCCCCGTCGGCACCCTGCGTCCTCTGGCCAGCGCTCGCAGCGCAGGAAAAACCGTCCGGTTTTGCGGGAAGGATCTTCCTATCGCCATTCTTGATGAAACCAGCTTTGATGGCGTGGACATCGCCTTGTTCAGTGCCGGCTCGGCGGTCAGTGAACGCTTCGCCCCCATTGCCGCCCAAGCCGGTGCCGTGGTGATCGACAACACCAGTCATTTTCGTTATCAGGACGAAATCCCTCTTGTCGTGCCGGAAGTCAACCGAGAGGCCATCTTCCGCCATCGGGGCATCATCGCCAACCCCAACTGTTCGACCGCACAACTGGTGCTGGTGCTGGCCGCCATTCATCGCCGGGAACCGGTTCAACGCATGGTGGTTTCCACCTATCAATCCGTCAGCGGAGCAGGCTATTCCCTGGTGGAAGAACTGCACCGGCAGACCCGTCAGGGCTTGGACGGAGAAAGACCTCAAACCGCAGATGGCGGTCCGGCCATTGCCTTCAACGTGATTCCCCGTATCGACCGCTTCCTTGATGGGGGACAGACCAAGGAAGAAATGAAGATGCTCTGGGAAACCCACAAGATCCTGGGTGATGAAAGCATCGGTGTGTGTTGTACCTGCGTGCGCGTCCCGGTGAACGTGGGCCATGCCGAGTCGGTGAACCTCACCTTCCAGCGCCCCGTCTCACCGGAAGAAATCCGTCATTGGCTAGGTGACGCTCCCGGCGTGGTGGTCATGGATGACCCGAAGCAGAACCTCTTTCCCACACCGGCCACAATCGCCGGAAGTGACCCCGTCGCCGTGGGACGTATCCGCCAAGATACCAGCCATGAATGCGGTATCAACCTCTGGGTGGTGGCGGATAATCTGCGCAAAGGCGCAGCGTTGAACGCGGTACAGATTGCCGAAGAGTATATCAAAGGCCCGTAATTCCGAGAGAGGATTGTAGAGGCTTGCCAAAAGAATTCGTTTTGCTATGATGCAGACTGTTGACAACACTACCAGGTAGAACCTTTTTCATTCTCAGGACTGGAGGCTTCCGTGGACCGCCTGCTTCGTACTGCCTTTGTTCTCATTTTGTCTGTTGTTCTCTCTGCCCTCGCGTGGGCATCCCCGTTGGAGTCGAACCAAGCAAACAAATTGCTTAAGGGGCACCCCCTGCCAGCAGACAGTTTCTCTATGAACGATGAACAAGGCAATGGGCTTCATCCCAAAGGAGAGCGCCTTGCCAAACGGGATGACAGATCCCAGGGAAGACAGCGCAAAGCAAGATCCAACAAATCCCGTGATCGGATCAACAAAGTACTGAACAGAATCAAGAAAGATCGCACCCAACGCAAACAAGCCCAAAAGAAACAACGCATCCAGAATGCCAAAGCACCCAACAAAACAGAGATCCGCAAAGCCAAAGTGGAACTCTTCGTCACGAGTTGGTGCCCCCATTGCCAGAGTGCAACCCGTTACCTGCGTTCCCTGGGCGTTTCGTTTTCAAAGTACGATGTTGAGCAAAGCCCTTCAGCCAAGGCGAGAAAAGAGAAAATAAGTCCCGGCAGCGGCGTTCCCGTAGCGGTCATCAACGGCAAGGTTCTGAAAGGCTTCTCTCAGGAATCCTACAAGCGGGCGCTGATGAGCGGAAACTAAACGAAAGATGAGTCAACCCCTTTCCCGGAAAACGGTTTGCCCATCAGGGAGCTTTCCATGCGCTACCTTCTGATCGTATCGGCCTTGTCCTTCTGCTTGTTTTCGGTTTTCTACCATTTTTCCACCAAGCCTCAACCGCTGAATATCAGCCAAACACAAATGGATAGAAAAATCCAGAGAACTGGTAATTCAACCTTTCACTCCCTTAACGAAACAGAAAATGAAATTGATTCAAACAAGAAACTAAAAAAAGTCCTCGATAAAATCAAGGCCAAACGTAACAGGCGCAAGCGGAAAAGAAATAGGGAACACAAAATAAACCAATTGAGAAAAGAAAGGGTCAAACAGGCACGAGAAAGAAAGAAGAAATTATGCAGAGATCGTCTTCGCCGTTTGCGAACACGAAACCCATACCACATTCCAAAGGAACGCTGCGATGACTAGAACAAGATAATATCTTTTATTATGTCTACCGTAACGAGGGAATTCTTGCCACTGAACCCTACTCTGCACTTGATCCCGTATTTTTTGGTTAGGTATTCAGAGGTTAAAACATTTTCCCTGATTACCCGAAGCAAAAATACAATCAGAGGAATTTGGGATCTATTATTTCCATTCTCTTCGGGTAGGTTTTCGATATATCTTGCGGACTCCACCCCATTTGCCGACAAGATCCTGAATGCTGGATAAACATCCTCTGGGTCTTCTTTACCATCTGCAAGGACTTTAACGGGTCCATTACCCTGTAGAGGAGGATCATAGCACGCAAGAGCTATTCTTTCGGTAGCATACCGCATCTCTTCGATAGTCATTGGCAATTCGATGACCAACAGTCTTCTGCAAGTCTCGGATGTATTGAGAAGTGATTCCCCCTTGCAGACAGAACCGAGCAGATGGAGCATTAAGAAAACAACAATTGTTTTGCCTGGAAAAGCCATCCCACCCTCCTAAGGAGTACAAGAAATTACGGGTATTCGTTACGGTCTTCCCGGACAGCTGAACGCCCTTCCCTCGCAAGGCTTGCACAGCGATGAGACAAATCTGTCTTACTTTGCTTCGCAAAACGGTATGGATGAGACACCCCAGGCCGGGGAACGGCAGAAAAAAGCCGATTCCATAAAGATGCACTTCGCCTTATCAGCTACAGACTTTCACATCAGAGTCTTGGAAAACATCAGAGAACACTATTGATCGGCCATGTAGTGCAGCTTGAGTTGCTCCAGATCCCGCTCCACGTTCTGCTTGTCTGTCTGATGCAGTTCAATCAACGCCTGATAGCTTCCGTTGAGCTTTTCCTGAACCCGCTTGATCTGCCAGTAAAACCGGCGAAGTTGGCTTGATTGCCTGCTCTCCTCCGGCTGGGGAGACAGCGAGTGGGTGAAGGTGTACACATCCCCTAAGCGGCGATAATCATCCTGCCAGTTGACCAGGAATTCATCCCACATCGGCCCGGCTTTGTCCGGACGATAGCGGTAGCGGCTGGCGAAACGCTCCGCATTTTCCAACAGATCACGGTAGAAACCATCCAACCGTGACAGACAGATACTCGCCTCCTGGTCATCGTTGACGAGGATCTGATCCCTCACCGGAAGACTCTGCTCCCGCCGCGCTTCACCCAAAACGACAATGGTGGTACTGATCAGGCCGGAGAGGATCATGTACACAGCCAGGAAAATGAGCGCCGTATACAGGATGTAGCGAACAAGAGGGTATTCCTTCCGGGTCACGGCGTTTTCTTCTTTTTTTTCGGTCTGTTGCGATTGCGACACGAAAGGTTCTCCTTGGAAGATTTCAGCGTACATGGTCGGTGATATACCGCTTGCCACCGGCTCCAAACGCCACGACGATAGTCGCGGATGGGGCAAAAGTCAAGCAATCCAAGGCTGTTGGATTTACCTGTATTTTTCGGGAATTCCGCCGCGCCGATGAAAAAGGCGTCAATCCATGCCATTTTATGTCGATTCTTTCACAGGGTGTCAAAACACGGGTCGTTGACTTGTGCTTGACAGGGCGCGATGGAGTGTTGACATTAATGGGGAGCATAGTAGAATCCGTCCGAGGTACGAACGGGTTCGGTACGAAGATCGGACGAACCTGATTGGACGAATGAAATGATGGTGCAACACAAGAACAATCCGACGAACGGACGTAAGGGTTCGTGTCGCCGGATTTTACCATGAAGGAAGGGGGACCGGATGTTGGTGCCGATCGTTGTAGAACAATCCCACCGTGGGGAGCGAAGCTACGATATTTACTCCCGTTTGTTAAAGGAACGGATCATCTTTCTCGGTTCGGGCATCGACGATCAGGTGGCCTCGTTAGTGGTTGCCCAACTCCTCTTCCTGGAAAGCGAAGATCCGGATCGCGATGTCCACATGTACATCAACTCTCCCGGCGGCATCATTTCCTCCGGCTTGGCCATTTACGACACCATGCAGTACATTCGGCCCGATGTTTGCACGTATTGTATGGGACAGGCGGCCAGCATGGCAGCAGTGCTGTTGGTGGCCGGAGCGGAAGGCAAGCGCTATGCGCTGCCCCATAGCCGGGTGATGATCCATCAACCCCTGGGAGGATTTCAAGGCCAGGCGACAGACATCGAAATCGCCTCGCGGGAGATCCTGAAAACCAAGAAACTGATCACCGAGATCATGGCCAAGCACTCCGGCAAACCGGTAGACCGTTTGGCTCAGGATATGGAACGAGATTACTTCATGTCCGCCGAAGAAGCCGTAGATTACGGCATGGTGGACAAGGTCTTCGAACGCAGACCTGATAAAGCCGGAGAATAAGCGTACAGCAAAAGATCCCGGCACGGACTCGATGGAATTATGGAAAGGCCAGAATCGATGACGGAGTTGCGTTGCTCTTTCTGCGGAAAGAGCCAAAAAGAAGTGAAGAAGCTGATTGCAGGACCAAGCGCGTATATCTGCGATGAATGCGTATCCCTGTGCAATGAAATTCTGGAAGAGGAGAACGAAGAGGAAGAGAAAGAGCAATCGCTGCACTCTTTCCACGTGCCCAAGCCCAAAGAGATTTACAAAACCCTGGATGAATATGTCATTGGCCAGGAACTGGCGAAGAAAATCCTTTCCGTGGCGGTTTACAACCACTACAAACGCATTCACGCACCACAAAAAGCAACGAATGACGGCGTGGAACTGGCCAAAAGCAACATCCTGCTTGTCGGCCCCACCGGCGTAGGAAAAACCCTGTTGGCCCAAACCCTGGCCAAGCTGCTCAACGTGCCCTTCGCCATTGCCGATGCCACCAACCTTACCGAAGCCGGTTATGTAGGCGAGGATGTAGAGAATATCCTGGTCAATCTGCTTCAGGTGGCGGACCACGACCTGGAACGCGCCCAGCGCGGCATCATTTACATTGATGAAATCGACAAAATCGCCCGCAAGAGCGAGAACCCCAGCATCACGAGGGATGTCTCCGGCGAAGGCGTGCAACAAGCCCTGCTGAAAATCCTGGAAGGCACGGTGGCCAACCTACCGCCCAAAGGCGGACGCAAGCACCCGCAACAGGAATTTATCCATATGGATACGACGAACATTCTGTTCATCGTCGGCGGTGCCTTTGATGGGCTGTCCAACATCATTGAAAAGCGCGTGGGCGTGAAAGAAATGGGCTTCGGCGCGGAAGTCAAAGGTAAAAAGGAAAAGAGCGTTGGCGAATTGTTCGAGTTGGTCAAGCATGAAGACCTGCTGAAGTTCGGTCTGATTCCGGAATTCATCGGTCGCCTGCCCATCGTCGCTCCGCTTTCCGAACTGGACGAGGAAGCTTTGCGGCGTATCCTGGTCGAACCGAAAAACGCCATTACCAAACAGTACCAGCGTTTGTTCGATCTGGACGGTGTGAACCTGTCTTTCAGCGACAGCGCCATCCGTGAAGTGGCTCAGCGCGCCCATCGTGAAGAAAGCGGCGCTCGCGGGCTGCGCTCCATCCTGGAGCAGATCATGATGGACATCATGTTTGATATTCCATCTCAAAGCGACGTAAGGGAAGTACGGATCAATGACGAAGTCGCTCGTGGGGATGGACAACCGATACTTGTGTACGACAGCGGCAAGAAAAAGAAAGCCGAATTAGGAGAGATTGCTTAAAGCCCCAGGGCACAAGGCATATAGAAGAGAAGCAGGGCACGGTAGCCCCGCGTTAAGGAGACCCCATGAGTGGAACGACAAAAAAACTAGAATTGCTTCCCTTGCGTGACGTGGTGATCTTCCCCCAGATGATCGTCCCGTTGTTTGTGGGCCGTCCGAAATCCATTGCGGCCCTGGAAGCGGCAATGAACAGCAACCAGGAAATCTTTCTGGTCGCCCAAAAACAGGCCAAGGTCAACGATCCTCGTGAGGACGACCTCTACCGTGTGGGCACGATCAGCCGCATGAACCAAACCCTGAAACTCCCTGACGGCACCATCCGCGTATTGGTGGAAGGTGTGCGCCGTGCCCGCCTGATCGACTTCATCAGCACCGACCCGCATTACAGCGTCAACGTGGAAGCCATTGCGGAAGTCGAGGGTGAAACCGCAGAACAGCGGGCCTTGCGCCGGGCGATTCTGCAATCCTTCGAGAGTTATCTGGACTATGCCCGCAAAGTGCCTAAGGACGTGCTGAAAAGCCTTCAAGGTATTTCCAATCCCGGTCAGTTGGCCGACACCCTGGTGCTTTCGCTGAACCTCAAACTGCGCGAACGTCAGGAACTGCTGGAAACCTACGATCCCACCGCCCGGTTGGAACGTCTGTATGAAATCATTCAGCGGGAAATTGAAATCCTCCAGGTGGAACAGCGGATCAAATCGCGGATCAAAAAACAGATGGACCGCGACCCCAACCGTCAGCAAGGCCAGACTCCGCCGACGGATGGCCGTACGCAAGGTGGTCCCGGCGGACCGGACATGGAGCAGGATGAGTTCCGCAACGAACTGAAGGAACTGGAAGATCAGATCAACAAAAAAGGTCTGACCGAAGAAGCCCGCTCCAAGGCGCTCAAGGAGTTGAAGAAGCTGCGGATGATGTCGCCGATGAGTGCGGAAGCGACGGTGGTACGCAACTACCTTGACTGGATGATCAGCCTACCCTGGGATGAAACCACCGAAGACAACCAGGATATCGACGAAGCCGAGAAAGTCCTGGAAGAAGACCACTACGGGCTGAAGAAACCCAAGGAACGCATTCTGGAATACCTTGCAGTACGGACCCTGGTCAAAGACATGAAAGGCCCGATCCTCTGCTTCATCGGCCCTCCGGGTGTCGGAAAAACCAGTATCGCCAAGAGCATCTCACGGGCCACTGGACGTAAGTTTGTGCGCCTGAGCCTCGGCGGCGTGCGGGACGAAGCAGAGATCCGCGGTCACCGGCGGACCTACATCGGTGCGCTTCCCGGTAAACTTCTACAAATGATGAAGAAGGCCGGAACCAACAATCCGGTGATGCTGCTGGACGAGATCGACAAAATGTCCAGCGATTTTCGTGGCGACCCGGCCTCGGCCCTCTTGGAAGCCCTGGACCCGGAACAGAACAACGTGTTCAACGATCACTACCTCGATGTAGACTATGATCTGTCCAAAGTGATGTTCCTCACCACGGCCAACTACATCCAGAACATTCCTCCGGCCCTGAAAGACCGCATGGAAGTCATTCAGCTTCCCGGCTATACCGAAGAGGAAAAAGTGGAAATCGCCCGCCGTTACCTGATGCCCAAGCAGCAGAAGAACAACGGCCTGCAAGACTACACTGTCAACATTACCGAAGGTGCCTTGCGTAGCGTGATTTTCAACTACACCCGTGAAGCTGGCGTGCGTAACCTGGAACGGGAACTGGGCACCATCCTGCGTAAGATCGCCGTTGAGGTGTTGAAGAACAGCAAGAAGAAGCAGGCCAAGGACCAGGAAAAACCGATCAACATCAACGAGCGCAACCTGGAGAAATACCTTGGCGTGGCCAAGTTCCGTGACGACTATGCCGGCAAGCAACCGGAAGTGGGCTTCACCAACGGACTGGCCTGGACGGAAGTCGGCGGCACCCTGCTGCAAATTGAAGTGAATTTCCTTCCCGGCAAAGGGCATTTATCCCTCACCGGGAAACTGGGTGACGTAATGAAGGAAAGCGCCCAGGCCGCCTTGAGTTGGGTTCGTACCCAGAGCGACCTGATGGGCCTTTCGGACGACTTCTTCCAGAAGCACGACATTCACGTCCACGTCCCCGAAGGTGCAGTCCCCAAAGACGGCCCCAGCGCCGGTGTGACCATTGCGACCAGCTTGGTTTCCGCCCTGACCGGTATTCCCGTGCGGAACGACATCGCGATGACTGGTGAAACCACCCTTCACGGTCGTGTGTTGCCCATTGGTGGACTGAAAGAAAAAATCCTTGCCGCCCATCGCTATCACATCAAGGACATCATCATTCCCGAAGACAACGAGAAAGACCTGAAGGATGTGCCCAAGCATGTGATGAAAGCCTTGGTCATCCATCCCGTGAAACGGGTGGAAGAGGTCTTGGACCTCGCTCTGGTCAAACCGTGGATCGCGGAAAAGGAACCGGAAGAGGACAAAGCTCCGGACTATGTCCCGCGTGAGAAATCCGTTCCCAACTAATCACCTGACATTCATGTTGAATCGCAAAACCCCCGGTTGATCGCCGGGGGTTTTTCATGGTAGAAGGCCATAGAGCTTGCAGAATCAGCGTTCTTCGTCCTGCTCCCAGGCTTCCCGTACAGCCTTGGCGATACGATCCCCAATACCCGCTTCAAAGGGCTTGGGTAGAATACGGTCGCGGCTGGGTTCCATCACCATTCCGGCCAGGGCATCCACCGCAGCCAGCATCATCCGGCGGGTGATCCGGGTAGCACGGGCATCCAAGGCTCCGCGGAAGATCCCCGGAAAGGCCAAGACGTTATTGATCTGGTTGGGGTAGTCACTGCGTCCCGTGCCGACCAAGGCCGCACCGGCTTCATAGGCATCTTCGGGAAGAATCTCCGGATCAGGATTGGCCATAGGGAAGAGAATGGGATTGGGGTTCATTGAGCGGACCATCTCTTGACTGACCAGGTTGGCCAGACTGACCCCGATGAAGACATCGGCCCCTTCCATCGCCTGGGCCAAGTCGGCCTGCATCCCCACCACGCCGGGTAGCTCCAAAGCCTGCTTTTTATGGAAGGCCAGGTTCTCGCGCTCTTTGTGAATCACGCCTTTGCTGTCCAGAAGAAGAATCTCTTTGGGACGCGGGCTACGCTCGGTCAGCATACGGGCGATGGCATAGCCTGCCGCTCCGGCACCGTTAATCACGATACGCAGGCCATCCATCGAACGCCTGGTAACCTTCAAAGCATTCTGAAGCGCCGCACTGGTCACGATGGCCGTTCCGTCCTGGTCGTCATGAAATACGGGAATGCCCAGGTCTTGCAGACGTTGAGTCAATTCCACGCAACGCGGCGCGCTGATGTCTTCCAGGTTGATGCCGCCGAAAGTGGGCGCAACGACGCGCACGAAGCGCTCCAGTTCATCGACATCCTGGGTATCCACAACCAGCGGTATGGCATCCACCTGACCGAACTGCTTGAACAGCACGGACTTGCCTTCCATCACCGGCAAGGCCGCCATCGGGCCGATATTGCCCAGACCCAACACCGCACTGCCGTCACTGATTACGGCGATGGTATGGCGTCGGATGGTGTATTCAAACGAGAGGCTTGGGTCGGCATGGATGCGACGACACGGCTCGGCCACACCGGGCGTATACGCCGTCGAGAGATCATCCATTGTTTCAATGCGGCATTTGGGCTGGATTTCCAAGATCCCACCACCAAAGGCTTTGCGGTCGGCACAACAGGCTTTCGCGTACCGTGATTTATCCATCATCTAATCCTTGCGTGCAGATAGAGGGGAGAATCCCAAAGAACAGGGTTGGCTAACGGGATGGGCGCTCGGCCCACGTTGCGTTGTCCCTTGTACGAAAATTCATGCCCTGGGGCAAGCAGTCTTTACCAGATTCGTACCCTCCAGAAGAGGAAACGAAGCCCTTGTATCCGAATCGGAGGTTTTTCAACCGGACTTTAGGGAAGCAGGCGGATGGTTCCGTTGGAGGCATCCACCAGACTGTCACGAAAGGCTTGCTCCTGGCTGAGCAGGATTTCCAGGCAGACTTCCATGCCTTCGTTGTTGTAAGTCTCGCTGACCACGGTTGCGTCAACCTGATTCAGCAGGTGGTAATAGATGCTGGTGGAATCAAAAGGAACCAGGCAGCGAAGCTCGGTCTTGGGATGGATCTCCAGAATCTCCGCCGCCTCCAAACACACACGCACAGCTTGGGAATAGGCACGCACCAGACCGCCGGTACCCAACTTGATCCCCCCAAAATAGCGGGTCACCACCACCAGGACTTCGTCCAAGCCCGTACCATCCAAGGTGGTCAGCATGGGTCTTCCCGCCGTGCCACCGGGCTCACCGTCATCGGAAAATCGATACAACCCACCGATACGATAGGCCCAGCAGTTATGGGTCGCATCGGAATCACTCACCTGCTTCAAGGTGTCCATCGCTTCATCCGGACTTTGTACCCGGTGCGCCTGGCCGATGAACCGGCTTTTCTGGATGATGATTTCCGCCTGGCCGGGCTTCGCCAGGGTACGTAGAATCTTCGCTTCACTCATCAGGAACTCCGCAGCTACACATCATGGCGTGTGAGTGTGCCACGAACCTGGAAAAAAAGAAAGCTTCCTACTTCCTCTGCAGGGTGATTCGGTTCTCTTGGAAGAAGCTCTACCGTGTAGAAATTAGCGCCGCCTTCGATACACCACCCTTCGGGCGGCACTCAGGCTGAGCGTGGGTAAATTCCATTTACCCCAGGGAACAGTAGACCTTAGACCAGCCCCGCTCATCCCGAGTAGCGGTGGAACACCGCGTATCGAGGGAGACCTCATCGTGAGTATGATTTCTTGGGCCTTCGATCGTGGATGAAAAGGGAGAACTGAATCGTCCGACTTCCTCTGTCTTCAATGATTCATCCGCCATGAGTCTGGAACCTCGGCGCAGGTAGAACAGCAGGGAATCCCATCCGCCCGCCAGACATCCTTCCTGAAAATCTTCCTTCCACAACGACGACAGGAAAGCATTTCCGTCAGGTCTTCCACATAGCGAGAGGACAACAGAGAACCTTCATGGATGCGGCAAAGGGTTTCCAAGGGTTCCTTCATCAGTCGCACCACCTGACGATCCAAAGCCATACCATGAACCGCTTTGGCCAGCATATCACCACGACGCGCTTCACAGGCCACCGCAGCACCACGGGCATCCATTGCAATTTTCTGATGACTGATGGTGAAATCCATCCGGGTTCCCGTTGCCGGATGCCATGCGGCAACATCCCAGGCTTTGGAGGAATCTCCGAGCAAGACATCCAAAGGAAACCCGCTCTCCGTCACCGCCAGACGCAAACCTTGATACACGTCATCATCCACGGAAACCGCCAGCCGTATGCCGTCCAAGCCAGCGAACATCTCCCGTAGATACTGGCCGATTCTCCAGCCCATGACCAAGGATGGCGTAAGCCGCCCCAGTTTCTGAACCAAAACATAGACCTCCAAGGGTACCAACATGACAACCTCCCGTGTGTTTGCCGGGAAACCGTAGCACGTATTCTATTTTCTTGCTATTTTTCTTCCGTGAATTTTGAGGTCATCGCGGGTTTGTTTTTCACGAAACGTAAAAAGGGAGCCGCCTTCCGGCGACTCCCTCAATCAGAAATTTTTCTCCCTCCCGCGTGCAAGAAGGATTAAGAATGGAAGAAGAAAGCAAGGGTGGGAAATACCCGTATTGTCCAGTCGTTATCGGCACTACAGCAAAGAACGATGTCCTTCGCTCAGCCCTTGACGCCTCCCGCAGTCAACCCACCGACCAGGTGTTTCTGCAACGCAAAGAACAAGGCCATCACCGGCGTAGAAACCAGAATCGCCCCGGCGGCAAAACGCCCCCATTCCGTGCTATAGGTTCCCACATAGCGTTGCAAGGCAACCGGAAGGGTAAAGGACGTCTCATCCCCCAGGAAGGTGGCGGCAAGAATGAACTCGTTCCACGCGGTCATGAAGGAAAACAGTGCGGTGACCACTATGGCCGGTTTCGCCAGAGGGAGAATGATCTTCACGAAAATGGTAAAACGCCCCGCGCCGTCCATCACCGCGGCATCTTCCAAGTCTTTGGGGATGGTATCGAAGTAACCCTTCAGCATCCACACACAAAAGGGAATAGCAGTGGTACTGTAAACCAGGGTCAACCCCACCATCGAGTTGAGCAGGTGCAGGTGATCCAACAGGATGTACAAAGGAATGGCCATGACGACGCCGGGGAACATCTGCGTAACCAGAAACAGAGTCATCCCCGTTTTCTGACCAATGAAGGTAAACCGGCTGAAAGCATACGCTGCCGTGGTGGCCATCGTGATTCCCACCAGGGTGGTGGCTACGCTGACCACAACGCTGTTGAACAGCCAATGTCCGAACAAAGCCCGACCGGCCATATCCGTTGCACCCAGAAGATCGGCGAAGTTTTGCAGACTGATGCTTGTTGGAAAGGGGTTGGCACTCAGGCTGAAAGCCTGGCTTTCGGTCAGCGCCATTTTGAACACCCAGAGTACGGGATACAAGGTCAGGGCACAGACGGCAATAGCCGCGACGTTGGCCAGAATCTGGACGGCAAGTGATGGAGAACGGTTCATGCGTCAGCCCTCCTTGACCAAGGTGCGCGTCCCCCAGCTATAGAGCAGGAGAACAAGGAATATCAACGTAGCGTAGGCCGCCGCATAGCCATATTGCTCTTGGCGGGTAAAGGCCCAGCGATAGGCTTCGCTGATCAGAATCTCTGTCGAGCCATCCGGTTCGCCACCGGAAACAAGATAGATGATATTGAACATATTGAAGGTCCATACGCTACCCAGAATCACCGCAGGCAACAACGCCGGTTTCAACAGCGGCAAGGTAATGTTGAAGAAGCGTTGGAACCAGTTGGCGCCATCCACCTCGGCGGCTTCTTCCAACTCACGGGGAATGCTCTGCAAAGCGCCCAGCGTCACCACCATCATAAAGGGGAAACCCAACCAGGTGTTGGTCACCAGATTGGCGGCAAAAGAGGTCCAGAAATGACTGAACCAACTGACCGGCTCCATACCGAAGCTTGAGAGGATACCGTTGATCGCCCCGAACTGCTTGTGAAACATCCCTTTCCAGATCAAGGCCGTGATGTAATTGGGAACTGCCCACGGCACAATAAGCAGTACGCGATACACTCCGCGAAGCTTCATCCAGGGATCACGCAGCAAAAGGGCCAGGGTCAAACCGATCCCGACATGGAAAAACACATTGGCCGCCGTCCAAAGGACGGTCACACCCAAGGTGAAGTAAAAGGAAAGCGGGTCGAAGAGATCATAGTCCGAGCAGGCCAGAATACTGACGAAATTGGAAAGCCCGACGAAGGTATACTCCCCGGCGCGATGATTGAACAGACTCACCGCCGTACCGACAATAAACGGCACGAAAACCAACAACACCATCGACACCGCTGCGGGAGCCAGGTAGCCATAGGCCGAGCCGCTCTCCCGCATCTGCTTGCGGTTTTCGGCATCCTTCAACCACCGAAAGGCAAAGACACCTGCAAGGGCTAAAACCAGCACAAGCAAGGCCAGATACACAAAGGGGTTGGCCGGTTCCGGCTTGGGACGGGTGAGAATCTTCAGTTGGTGCTGGGCCGCCTTCAGGGCGTCTTGAGGGCTGCGCGCTCCACGTAACACCTGCCGCAAGGCCTGAGCCATCGGCTCCCACACCGAGCGCATCAGCGGTTTGTTGGGCATCGGCTGGGCATGATCGGCCATACGTTGAAACGCGGTGACGGTCTGCGGAACCGGGTTCGCTTCATCGGAGTACATCGACTTCAGGCTGACAATCTGCCCACCCTGCCTCAAACGAACAGCGGCCCCTTCTGCACCCACCAGGTAGCGGGCGAAGGCCAAAACCTCGGCTTTGCGAGTCACCGGAGCGGGAATCAAAACACCTTCCACGGTGAGAAAAGGCTGCGCGGGTTTTCCGGTTTGGGAAACCACCGGTAAGCCGGTCACATAAAACCGGAGCGACGTGTCAATCTCACCGGTAAACCAGGGACCATTCAACACAAAGGCGGTCTTCCCTTCATTGAACAATTGCGCCACCAAGGCACTGGTCGGTTCTTCCGGGATGTAGCCCTTGTCGGTCATGGTTTTGATGAAAGCAAGGCTTTGGGCATTGGTTTCCCGGTCCAGGTTCACCGACCCATCATCTAGGAAAATCCCTCCCCCGAAGCCATACAACCAGGCCGCATGATGAAACACGCTACCCGCCTCATAGGCCAGGCAATACTTGGTCGGGTTGGATACTTTGAAACGCTGGCAGAAAGCCAGAAGCTCATCCGTAGTTTTAGGAGCCTCCTCCTCAGGGACAAAGGCCGCATTACCGAACAGGGCTGTGGTTTTGAACGCCAAGGACATACCATAGAGCGTTCCCTCATAGGTCAAGGCCTGCTGGGTACGGGGGAAAAGATCTGCATTCAAAGCCGAACCGATCTCGTCTTCGGTGATGGCTTGCAGAAGTCCTGCGCGGGACCAATCACCGATGCGTTCATGGGCGGCAATGAACAGGTCCGGGCCGTGTCCGTGGGGAATGGCCGAGGTCAATTTGTTGGCGTAAGCATCATAGGGAACCGCCAGCGGTAACACCTTGCTTTGCGGATGGCTTTCGTTCCAGCCTGTAACCACGGCATCCAGCGCCTTGCGCTCTGCACCTCGGTAACTATGCCACAGTTTCAAGGGTTGAGGATCATCCGCCCAAACAAGAGAAGTTCCCATGCCAAGCACCAAGACAAGCAGCAGACCAAGCCAGCCTATCCCAGCCTGTAGGTTGCGTCTTGGCCTCATGGCTGTTCTCCCAGAAGTGCGTCTTCACTGCTCTCATCAAACAAGCGAATCTCCGCCGGATCAACGTAAAAGCCGATGGTATCACCGGGTTTCACGCCCTTGGCTTTCGCCGCTTCCACCTGAGCAATGATCGGTTTACCATCGCACAGGCAATGCAGATGCAGATCCCAACCGACGGTTTCAATGACATCCACCGTCGCCTTGACGGACGCATCTCCCTGCCCTTGCAGGCTCAGGTGATGGGGACGAACTCCCAGGATCATCCGTTGGGGGAGGGAGAGCTTCTGCTGCGGCTCGTTCAAAGTCAGGGATACGCCTTCTCCGCAAAGGGTGGCATTTTTCTTGGTCACAGTAAGGAAGTTCATTGGAGGCGAGCCGATGAACTCCGCCACAAAGCGGGAGACGGGGCGATCATAAATGGTCAAGGGCGGGTCCACCTGCCGGGCATAGCCCCCTTCCAACACGCAGATACGATCGGCCAAGGTCATCGCTTCAATCTGATCGTGGGTAACGTAGATCATCGTCACGCCCAAGGTCTGGTGCAACTTCTTCAACTCCAGACGCATCTGGGCGCGCAGGTTAGCATCCAGGTTACTGAGGGGTTCATCAAACAGGAAAACCTTGGGTTTGCGCACGATGGCACGACCGATGGCCACCCGCTGACGCTGCCCGCCGGAAAGCTCTTTGGGGAAACGGTCCAGCAGGTGCGAGAGTTCCAGCATCCGAGCGGCCTCTTCCACCTTGGCGTCGATTTCCTCTTTGGCCACCTTGCGGATGGACAGGGAAAAGCCCATGTTGTCCCGCACCGTCCAGTGGGGATAGAGCGCGTAGGACTGGAAGACCATCGCCACGTCACGGTCTTTGGGAGCCACGTCATTGATACGCCGCCCATCAAGGGAAAGTTCTCCTCCAGTGATGTCTTCCAAACCGGCGATACAACGTAAAAGCGTGGATTTGCCACAACCACTGGGACCGACCAGAACCATGAACTCACCGTCATGGATGTCCAGGTCGATTTTCTTCAGAATGGGGATTTCCTGCATCGTCCCCTTTTCTTTTTTCCGATAGCTCTTCTGCAATCCACGAATGCTGATCTCAGCCATGATCTTCTCCCGGCGCGTACCATGACGACGCCCGTTTCACAAAAGCAGTCCACTCCAAACGCTCAACTTACCGAAGGCTTGAAGTCCGTTATTGCGCGACAAAAATCTTCGTCTCACGCGGTCCGACGGAAATCTTCACGGTCTGATCGGCGGCCACGGTCACCGTTCCACCTTCGCCCAGCACGTTCTTCAACACCGTCCCGGCGGGAAATCCGGTGAGCATATCCCCACCGCCTCGTTCGCTGGCACTGGTTTCACTTTCAAAGGTATCGCTGGTGTTGATGACCACCAAGGCACGTTCACCCTTGTACCCGCGCTCGAACGCGAAGATGCCCGCGTCTTGCACGTCCAGGTAACCTGGCACGCGGGTAGACCAACGCACAGAGAGATCCCCGCGTCGAAGGGGGGTGACATCCTTCCTGGCCTGAATGAGTTCCTGCACCACCTTGAAGGTGTCCCCGGTGGTATCAAACCCTGACTGCCAGAAGTCTTCCCGGTTCATAGGATCGTTTCCGCCGGAGAAATCCTGTTCGCTCCCGTAGTAAATGCAGGGAATACCGTCGATGGTCAGGAGGAAGGCCAGCGCGTTGCGCAGGGCCGCTTTGTTGTCAAACTCATAGAGGAAACGCGGCAGGTCGTGATTGTCCAGGAAGTTGACCAAAAGCCGGTTGCTAGGAACACCGTTGCCGTCTTCATCGGTCACCCCGTTTTCATGGGGCGTGGTGCTGTAATGCAAGACCTGGTTTTCTGCGTCCGCCTGCTCCAGACGATAGTTCCACAGGTCTTCAATGTCTTTGGTTTTGGGCTGACCACGCAGGCTGTAAATCAGATCCGCTTCGGCTTGCCAGTCATCCGGCAAGGGGTCCGGCAGACTATCCGCCGTGATGCCTTCAATCACAGCCTGAGAAACCGTCTCCGGCACCCACTCCGGCTTGGAGGACTTGAACACGCTGTCGATGGTGAATTTCTGGCTGAAGTAGAACACACCATCCACTTCATTGTCATAGGTATAGCTGCCAAGCAGTTCATCATTGCCATCAAAGGCTTCACCGAACATGAAGAAGTTTTTCTTCCCCAGGCTCTTGGCTACGTCACGCACACCGGGGCAGAAGTGTTGCCAGAAGCCGTGTTCCACATGCTTCAAGGTATCAATGCGGAAGCCATCGAAGTTGGCTTGTTCGATCCAGTAGGAATAGACCTCCACCATCTTCTCACGCACTTCGGGAAGTTCCGTGTTTACGTCTTTCAAGCCACCGGGGAAATCTCCCTGCATCTCTTGAAGGCGCACGTAGGCAGTACAGGCTTCGTTCTTTTCATCCTCGCTCATACCATCGTTGATTTTTCCTGCGCTCTCGCAGGCTTCACGCTCACGCCCCCAGACGGTGACGCGCCCTTTTTTGTGGTACCAGTCCGGGTTGGCGAATTCCGGCGGCCAAGGCGGGATACGGTTGATGTCCGGGTTCCAAACCCAGTTGATCGGCGCGGGACCGCTTAAACCGAGGCTGGTCCAGCCTTGAATGCCGTTCTCATTGAAATCCGGATCCCATTCGCTGATCCGCTGCAAGCTGGAGTTCTCACCGGCAGGGTTGTTTCCACTGCCCATAATCAACTCACCGGGATAGCCGTTGTTGTTGATGTCGTAATAGAACAACTGACCGATGTGATTGGTCACGATGTCCAGAATCACCTTGATGTCCCGTTCATGGCAGGCCGCCACCAGTTCACGCAGCTTGGCCATATCTCCGAAGTGGGGGTTGACCTCCAAGAAGTTCTGCGTCCAGTAGCCATGATAGCCGGCGACACCGGCGTCTTCCTCGACGTTCTTGACGACGGGGCTGATCCACAAAGTGGTGACGCCCAAGGCCTCAATGTAATCCAGACGATCAATCAAACCTTGGTAATCCCCGCCATGATACCCGGCCATACTTTCCGGGTAGACGTTGAAGTCGTTGTTTACATCGCCGTTGGCAAAACGGTCGATCAACACCTGATAGATCACTTCGTCACGCCAGTCGGTGACATGGTTCGTGATCTCCGGCGTATCCGCATCCGAAGGAATCGCGTTGCAGGCCACAATCAGGCCCAGCGTAGCCAGAAGCGCCAACATGAACGCGGCGCGCAATCCGAAACGAGTCATAAGCCATCCCCTAGGGTTCAAAGTCTTCCCGCGTTGGCTGCGGGTTGTTGTCATGGTTTGCTTGCGCATGGCACGCACCTCCTAAAAATAGCTGGAGCTATCCAGCCACCATTCCACCTGGGCACCAAAGAAGTGCTGCCAGCTCTGGTCCCTGCGCATATCAAAGGCCGGGTAGAGATTCCTGGCGTCGGCGTTGAGCCAACTTGCGGTGTAAAAGAGGCGGAATTGCGGACGCTGGTAGTTGCCACGATCCAAACTCAGGGCGGGCATCAGCGGGGTGAGTTGGATGACCTGGGGCAAATGGTGCTTGGTATCATGAGGCCCAAGCCCGCGTGGGTCACGCCACTGATGGCTGTATTCCATCAGAATGTGAAAATGCCGTGTGGCGTAAATGGCCGGACGAATCACGGTCATTCCCTCGGTGTAATCATCCAGGTCCACCTCGTTGCCATCGGCATCCTGGAAAGCACGTACATACCAACCGGCCATCGTACCAATCCATTTGCTTTCCCAGTTGAACGACAAGGCACTGACAAACTCTCGTGCGCCCTTGCCGGTATGGTCGGTGTTCACCCCCCACGGAATCGCCCACTCTCCGTAGGCGGCCATATCCTGAGCGTAGCGGAAGAAGAGATTCAAATGGCTGTTCTCACCGAAGCCCCACATTCCCACCTGGGCTCCCAGCACGAAACCTTGATCTTTTTCCAATTTCACATTCTGGCCGGGCGTCGCAGAAAGGCCGAATTCCTCCAGGTAGTCCGCATCCTCTTCGCTGTATTGATACTTCCCGCTGGGTAGGCCGTGGTATTCACCGTAGAGGCTGAACTTCATCGAAAAATCATTGGCCAGACGATAGGCCAGGTAGCTGGCTTTCCAACTGGTGATGACTTTCAGGCGCTCCATAACCAGGATTTCATCCGCACCCTGTAAGGCCGGAACATCCAAGGTACGAAACTGGTAATCGTTGAGCAGGCGGTTCACCCCGATATGCCACTTGGCTTCCAACCCGTGATCGCCCCACTGTCCGTAGTAGCGCAGACCCGCGCCGTAGGTGTTGAGGTTATCCATCGGCCAGAAATCCAGGAGATAGATGTCATCCCCGCGATACATCCGCGCACCGATCCACAATTTCAGGTCGATGGGCAGGAAGTTTTCCGCTTCAGCATAGAAGTTGCGCATGGCAATGGCCTGCACGGCCTCGGCATTGAAATGGAAGAACTCATCAAAGAACGCCAGGGTAGCCAACACGCGCACGCCGAAATCATCATCCGTGTGAACGGCGTATTTGAAGTCGAACTCCGCGTAATTGCCTTCAAACAGGCGCGCCCCATGATTGACGATGTTGGTGCTTTTGCCCAAACGTCCATCGGTATCGGTGTTCACCCCCACCCGACCGTAGGTACCGAAACCGAAACCATCGTTGGGGTATTTTTTCTTGTGTGCTTCCTTGGCCGCCTGCCTGGCCTGCTCCGTCTGCTCGGCTTCGTCGCTCTCCGAAGTCTCTTCGTCTGCATCCGCCGAGAGCGCCCCGGAGTCTTCAGCCTCATCACCGATGGCCGATTCATTTTGAATTGGGGGAGAGGCGTCTTCCAACCCATCTTCCGAGAGGAGGTCATCCTCCGATTCCTGGGCCAAGGCCTGGGGCATGGCCCACAACAACACAAACCACATCCCCAGCGGGATGGTAATCCGACTCAACCGCGGCATGGGTGCTCCTTGGTGTGATACAGGGCGCGGGTTATGAAGAACCCCCACCGGTCAACAAGCGATTTCACCCTGAAAAACTAGCAAATTCACCCAGGCCGCGCAAGGTTCCAAACAAATTTTCATTGGATTAGAAATCTATGAATTTACAGGAGATTCCAAGCTTGAAAACCATGTGATCTGTAAGAATTTCATGCGACCGGATCAAAAGGCGTTTTTTGCGTTGCATTCGGCAAAACCCTTTGCTAGATTGCGCCGCCCTGACCGGATGGGCCAGGGCTTTCCCCTTGTTTCGTTTGTCTTTTCGGGGAACTACGAAAATCAAGTCCTCTTTGTGACAAAGCGCCCTATCCCGCCTGCTTTCGTCACCTTCTTGCTTTGACCCCATCCACGGGGGAGGTAAACACCATGAGCAAAACAGAAATCGCCAAACGTCTGATCGCCATTGCCATCGGCGCAGCCATCATGGGCTTTTCCATCAACGCATTCAATATTGCCAACAACCTTACCGAAGGCGGCGTGGCCGGTATCAGCATTCTGCTGAAGATGACCTTTGATCTCGACCCCGGCTTGAGCGTGCTGCTGATCAACATCCCGCTTTTGCTTTGGGGATTACGTGAGTTGGGCTTACGGGCGATGATCTTCACCATTTACGGCACGGTGTGTCTTTCGGTCAGCCTCTGGGCCTTCAACCATGTCCGCTACCCGATGGATGACCTGCTCCTGGCGGCACTCTACGCCGGAATCTTCCTTGGTCTGGGCTTAGGGTTGATCTTCCGCTACGGCGGTACCACAGGCGGGGCGGATATCGTCAGCCGGGTGATTCACAAACGAACCGGCACCAGTACCGGGACAGCCATGTTTTATGCCGACATCGCCGTCCTGGCCGCCGCTGCCTACTTCTTACCCTTACCTCAAGTGATGTATACGCTGGTGGCGGTATTCGTCGGTTCCCGCGTAATTGATCTGGTGGAAAGCGGTGCCTACCGCGCCAAAGCTCTGATGGTCATCAGCGAACGCGATGAGGAAATCACCCAGTGCATTCTCACGGAAATGAACCGTGGCGTGACCATGCTTCGCGGCATTGGTGGATACACCCGCAAGGAAAAAGGCGTGCTGTATATCGTGTGCGGACGGCGTCAGGTGGTACGGGTGAAACGACTGATTCAACAAGCCGACGCCCACGCCTTTGTCACCGTGATGGATGTCCACGAAGTGATGGGGGAAGGCTTCGCCCGCCAAGGCTAAGCGGACCAGAGGGGAATCTCTCTACATGATTTCATCATGAAGATCGGGGCGACCGAAAGCCGCCCCACACGTCCACGCTGGAGGAGATACAAGCCGGAGCGACCTTGAAGGACGCTCCGGCTTGCGTCAGTAGACGCGCTTGGATTTCTCGTATTCTGCCAAGGCCCAGATGGGAAACACATGGCGGTAGTTGTCGTAATCAATCACCGTACTTTTGTTGAACATCCCCACCATTGCCTGACGGGGCCATTCCCCGGTTTCACCTTGGGCGTGCATCAGAAATACAGCCGCTCGACGAGCCGCCTCACTTCGTCCCTGCCCGGCGGCACAGAGAGTCAACAAGGCCCAAGCGGTCTGTACGATATGACTCTCTTCGGCTTCCACCCAACGGTCTTCCAGACAACTGCGGGCGTCTTCTCCGAAACCACCATCGGATCGTTGGTGCCGAAGCAGGAATTCCACGGCGCGACGCATTGCCGGATGGCCGGGCAGAAACCCCGCATCGCGCAAGGCCGTAACCCCAAACCACGCGCCATAGGTAAAGCACACCGCCCAGGAACCCTGAAAGCTTCCGTCGGCCCCTTGTTTGGCCAGGATGAAATCAATCCCCCGTTTCACGGCGCGACGTATCGTCGGTCGCAAACGCATGGGCATCTCGTTTTCGGCATGAAGCAAGGCTTGAAGACAGGCCGAACTGCATTCGATGTAGGAGTAGTCGGCCATGATGTCAAAAAACACCTGGGAAGGGTTCAGCCATTCCAGCCAACGCCCTGCCCGTTGCCGCTCGTAGCTGGCCCAACCACCATCCTCGTTTTGAAAACTGAGAATCAGTTCAATGCTGTCGATCAAGCGCTCGTCCGAGATGGGATCATCCACATAAGGAGCCAGCAGGCGCGAGGTTTTGTAGCCTTCCGCCGTGCAGTCGGTAATCGGCCAGCCGTGTCGGGCATCGCTGAAAGGCCAACCGCCTTTGCTGGCATGGCGGTAATGCTTCTCCTTGTCCGGCACGTCTTCACGCACCTGATTGGTATCCACAAACTCATGAGCCCATCGCACCGTCTGAGGATGATCGTTCAGCAGATCCGCCGCCCCCAAGGCTTGCATGGCAAAAGCGGTATCCCAAAACGCGGTGGAGTTATACCCATTGAAATGAACGCCCTTTTCCGTTTGGCAAAGGTATTCATGCAGGGTACCCACACAACGGGCTTCTTCCGCACTACCCGGATTATGAACGTGATGCACCACGGCGTTCCAGATACTGTTCACCGGGCCGATGTCCAACCCGTGGGTGCTTTCATCTTCAAAGCAGATCTGCTCGTACAACTCATCCAAGGCTTTTTGACGAAAGAATCTGGCCATCAACGGTTCAACCGTCTTCAAGGCTGTAAAGGCCAGCTTTCCAATACCGCTCATTGGCGAGAGGTTATCCGGTGCGGCCACATGATGTCTGTATTTTGTAAAATCAAGGCTGTCGTAGGCTTCGGTGTAGATTTCACCACGGATCGCCCGAATCAGGTCATTGGCCGGGCGTTTGACTTCCGCCCCGTAGCAATAAGCCATAGGTAGATAGACCATGCGGGCATGGCACCACATACGCCCCGGATGAATGGGCGCGGCGTAGGGAAGCAGCCAGAGTTCCGGCGGGCTGGGGTTCAAGCCTTCGTAGGGATACAAGTCGACCAGAGCCAACATCGCCTTCCCCCAACTGGCCGCGCCGAGCGCGCCACCGTGGCGGAGTATCCATCCTTGCATCCGTTGTAAATCCGGATGGCTTTCCGCTTCCCCCAACAATCGGGCCGCCACGTAACTCAACACCGTGGTGAACACGCAACCCGGTCCTTCTTCATGCAGGCCGACGCTTCCATCTTCACGCTGCGTGGAATGGATGTAGCGCAAAAGCCCACGGGTGACGCCCTCATCAATACTCTGCTCCATGACATACATGCCAAGAACATACATCGGCGTGAGGAACATCGGCCCGCCGTAGCGGGAGGTGAAGGAACCATCCTCGTTTTGCAGGGAACACAGATGCGTAGCACCTTTTTCCATCGCCTGGCGGATAGCCGTCCGTTCCGTGATCGTTGGGTGAGGAAATCCCGACTGCGGCGTTTCCATTGTGGTCATGATGAACTCTCGTGTTGAAATCAATCCCCTTAACCGGCTACCTTTGGGATGACCTTGCGGGCTGCATCTCTGGCCGTTTTCAGGTACGGATCCCAAAAGGAGCCGGAATCCAGTTCTTCCACCAGATCATCGTAAATCTCGCCCATATCGCGCTTCCAACCCGGTTCGATCTGGACGACTTTGTCCGCCCAACGCTGACAGTACCCGCAGGCATTGCAGTCTTTGTCCTGACAACCCTGGGTCTTGAAGCGGTCGATGTAACCATCCAAAGCGCGGTTGTCGATATACACCGGGTTATCCCCCAGACGCGGATACAGCACGCTGGCCGTTTTGCCGAAGCGCACGATCTTGGTGAACTTGGCCAGATTGACCGCCTGGGGTTTGATGAAGTACTTCAGCATCCGCTTGGTGGAATACGCATCCTTGCCACGCTCACCGACCTTTTCGATGGGATAGGCGTAGTTCTGGACCAGATCCAGCAGGTTTCCGTCATAGCGGCGGTTGTGATAGGCTTCCACGCGGTCCAACAGAATCTGGGTCGGCGTGTTGCGCTCCACGATTTTGAAGTTATGGAAGCCCAGGTCTTCATACAGATGCAGGTCTTCAGGGCGTATCCAGTTGGCGCGCAGATAGTTGACCGGTTCGTTCAGGCGCAACTGGTTGCAGACGACGCTGCAATAGTCCAGCGGGAAGCCTTTCCCACCGCGCTGGCTGGCGGCGCTCAAACCCACGGCATGGTTCCCGGCGATAGCGCAATCCTGACGGCACCAGTTGTTGACGATCAGTTGCAGTTCCACATCGCCCGCAGCCTTTTTCATCGTTTCCAGCACTTTGAATTCTCGGTGAATGTTCACCTCGCTGACCACGATGTAATCCGCACCGTTATCCACCCAGAAACGCACCTTACGGGCGTTGTCCGTGTAGCGATGGGAACTGACGCGCACCTTGATACGCGGGTAGCGACGTTTGACCAAACGCAGAAAGTAAACATTGGCCACGGTAACGCTGTCTACGCCGATGTCATTCAGCCACTCCAACAACGCTTCCATTTCCCGCTGGCCTTCCTTGGTAAATTCCATGTTGGCCATCGTCGAGGCATTGAGCAGGTAGTTGAAACCAATGTTCTGCTGGTGGGCGAGATTGACGAAATGTTCCAGCTTCTTCTTGTTGACTTCCGGCAGGTAGAACGAAGGGCGCCCTCCGCCGAAGTAATCGCTGGTCAGTTTTCCATAGATTTCATAAACCGGATAGGCTTTCAGCCCTTCAATCAAGGCTTCATCAAAGTTGCAGGCAACGGAGAATTTCATCGTTGGTTCCTTTTTATCATACGAATCAGAATGGGTCATGGAAGTTACAGGGCCAGCGAAGCCGGTGAGCCGTCTTGCACATAGGCGCTCCGGGCGGGTAAACGAAGGCCAACCTGCCGGATGAACCGGGCGAATTCATCCAAGTCAAGCTGCTGCTGGCTGTCCGAGCGGGCCACGACAGGGAAAGGATGAACCTCCACCATCAGGCCATTGGCTCCGGCGGCCAACGAGGCTTTGGACAGGGAAGCCAGAATATCTTTTCGGCCCGCCGCGTGGCTCACATCCACAATCACCGGCAGGTAGCTTTGTTGACGTAAGATCGGAATGGCGCTGATGTCCAAGGTGTTGCGGGTCTGACGCTCGTAGGTGCGAATGCCGCGTTCACAAAGCACGACCTGCTCGTTGCCTTCTTTGACGATGTATTCGGCGGCTTGCAGGAATTCATCCACCGTGGCCGAAAAGCCTCGCTTCAACAGCACCGGTTTCTCCTGACGGCCAACTTCCTTGAGCAGTTCGTAGTTGTACATATTGCGCGTACCGACTTGCAACACATCGGCATAACGGGCCACCACATCCACCAAGCGGGTATCCACCACTTCGGTCACCACCTTCATGCCATAACGGTCTGCGGCGTCACGCAAGAGGCGCAACCCCTCTTCACCCAAACCTTGAAAAGCATCCGGTGAACTGCGCGGCTTGTAGGCTCCGCCACGCAGGAAGCTCACTCCAAGGCGGCTCAGACCACGGGCAACAAGGTCCATCTGGTCTTCGGTTTCCACGGCACAGGGACCGGCGATCATGCACGCTTGGTCATCGCCGATACGTTGATCTCCCACGGCTACGACAAGATCCTCACCACGAGTTGCACGGCTGATCCGCAGCGTTGCAGCATGTTCGTCTTCCATCATCCGCACGCAGGCATGAAAGATTTCCTTGAAAACCTGACGCACCGCTTTGTCCGGAAACGGGCCTTCGCTGGCTTTGACCAACTCATCCAACATCAGGCTTTCCCTCTCCGGCACGTAGAAGGGAATGTTCTCCGCTTTTTTCACGGCAAAGACATCCTGCACCACACGGGCGCGGCGATTGAGCATTTTCAAAATAGCGTGATTCAGATAGTTCAACTCTTCGCGCAATTCCTGCAAGGTAACATCCATGACTTCACCTGTTTGCTTGGTATGATTTATAAACTGCGTTCTACGACAAAGCGTGCCAGGCCGCGCAAGGGCTCCGCCCGATCATCCATCCCCTGAAGGGCGCTCAAGGATTCATCCAGCAAGGCTCTGGCAAAATCCCGGCTTGGTTCCAAACCGAGAAGTGATACGTAGGTATTCTTATCCTGAGCTTCATCCTTACCGATGGTCTTACCCAACGTGGCGGCATCGCCCACCACATCCAGGATGTCATCCACCACCTGGAAGGCCAGACCGACGGCTTCGGCGTAGCGGGTCAACGCGGTCATTGCCTGATCCTCGGCATAGGCCAGAATCCCACCACAACGCAGCGCCGCACGGAACAAGGCTCCGGTTTTCATGGCATGAATGGTTTTCAACTCATCCAGCCCCACGCGGTGACCGGTTTCAAGGGTATCCAAGACCTGCCCTCCCACCATACCTACGGCACCTGCGGCCACGGCCACTTCATGAAGCGCCTTGACACCCTGGACGGTGTGATCCGAGGGCAGATGACCAGCCATGAATGCAAACGCTTCCGTCAACAGAGCATCCCCAGCCAAGATGGCGGTGGCTTCTCCGAATTTCTTGTGGTTGGAGGGCTGACCGCGACGCATGTCGTCGTCATCCATCGCCGGAAGATCATCATGGATCAGGGAATAAGTATGAATCATCTCAATGGCGCAGGCTGTGGGCAGAGGGTCCAACCCGCGAGGCTCAAACATGGAATATGCCGCCAACAACAAGGCGGACTTGATCCGCTTGCCACCCACCATCAGGGAATAGGCCATCGACTCTTTCAGGCGAGAGGGGCAATCCAGGGAAACCAGATACTTTTTCAAGCCTTCGTCAACGTCAACACGGTACTGCTGTAAAATCTGCGGATAGGCCATGATGGATCTCCTTACCGATACGTTCGAGCCACAAAAACATGCCCAGATTTAGCAAACAGCGGGCCAAGATCCCGTTTCCACGTTTGGATGGGTCTAAGCTGTTGAAACGTTTAGATCCCTGTTCCCAGAACCCAAGTTGCTCGCTAGACGGGCTTCTTGGAAGGGACGAAGCAGCATCCATTGAATTGACGGGTTTCCGCTCATGCTCATTGCCCTCCGTGCGATCCCGCACAAACAAAAGACATCCTTTCTCCGACATCACACAGAGGCCCCCCACTTAAACGCTGGATTTCAAGCCATCTTCCCGTTACACTTCCCAGGCTGCCGGGAAAGTCACATCCTGGCATCGGCTTTGCAGAATTTGGCAGGGTTCACGCCGTGAGGGTTCATGGCTTTGGAGGTACGACATATGGCTGACACCCATTCCAACCAAGGGCTTCGGGCGCACCTGGCCCCCTATCACCTTGAGTTTCTACCGCTGTGGTCCAAACCCTGGACCCTGGAAGCCAGTTTGCGCTTTTGCCACACCTTGGCCACCAGCCATTATGAAAACTTCCCGGTGGCCCTGCACTGGTTCCGCCAAGATCAACAAGACGCTCTTGCGGCGGTCTATGCCTTCAGCCGTCTGGCCGATGATTTTGCCGATGAGCCTCCCTTCAAGCCGCTGCGGGTGGAATTGCTGCAAGCCTGGCGTGAACAGCTCACGGCGATCTCTGAAGACCAACAACCAAAGCATCCAGTGTTTATCGCCTTGAAAGATGCCGTAAGACGCTTCCGGTTGGATACCCAGCTTCTGGATGATCTGCTCTCCGCCTTTCTGCAAGACTGCGAAAAGCAGAGTTATGACACAATGACTGAGGTGGAAGACTACTGTCGCCGCTCTGCCAACCCCGTGGGGCGTCTCGTGTTGCAGATTCTTGGGCAGGATAACGAGCGACACAACGAATGGTCTGACGCTATCTGCACGGCGCTGCAACTGACCAATTTCTGGCAAGACCTCTCTGTGGATCTTCCTCGCGGTCGTCGCTACATTCCAACCGATCTTCTGCACGAACACGGACTGAGCCAAGACGATCTGCTCTCCGGCGATCATCCGCAACGGCTGGCCGCGTTGATCGACACCTTGGTCAACGACACCCGCAAGCGCTTCCGTCAAGGAAAACCTCTGGTCTTCAGTGTCAATACACCGGCGAACCTCTATCTTGCCGGGGTTTACCTGGGTGGCCGAACCGTGTTGCGTATGGTGCGTGACCTGGGTGCCGAAGCCCTGCATACACGCCCCTCCCTGGGAAAACGAACCGTGACACGGGCCTGGTGGAATGCCGGAATCGACCGCCTTTTCGATCCGAAGGAGCTTCGCTCATGGATGCACTGACTCATTGCCGAGACATTCTGAACCAAAGCGGCTCCAGCTTTGCGACCGCCTTTCGCGTGCTTCCTCCGCTTCCACGTGATGCGATGACCGCCTTTTACGCCTACTGCCGTTTGGTGGATGACGCCGTGGATGATGCTCCGGATGAGGATGAAGCCGCCCGGCAGGTGCAAACCTGGCGTGAGCATCTTCACCGCCTTCGTCTAGGACAGCCGGATCACCCGGTCACCATCGCCTTGGATGAGATGATGACTCAGGTTCCCATTCGTCACGAGCATCTGGATTTGATTCTCGATGGGGTTGAAATGGACCTGCGGCAAGACCGCTACGAAACCTATGAGGATCTGTATCAATACTGCTACCGGGTCGCCTCGGCAGTGGGCTTGGTGGTTGTTTCCATTCTCGGTGAGTTGGATGACGACACGGAACGTTACGCGGAACTGACCGGACAAGCCGTGCAGTTGACCAACATCATCCGGGATGTGGGAGCCGATGCCAAACTGGGACGGATCTACCTTCCTCTTACCGAATTGGAGCGCTTCGGCGTGTCGGAAGAACAACTGCTTGAAGGGCGCGACTATGAAAACCTGCGCGCCTTGCTACGCTTTCAGGGCGCACGAGCGAGCCATCTTTACGCCCTGGCTCAAGCAAGCCTACCTTCGGCTCGTCGTCACGCCCTGTATTTCCCGGAAGCCTTACGCAGCACCTACAAGCGGCTTCTGGACAAACTGATTGACGAGGATTTCACGGTGATGCACCAGCGGGTTTCCATCGGAACCCTGGAAAAACTGAGCGTCGCGTTGCGACATCGTTTGCATCCCCAAGCCTGGACGGAGTTTCGCCGATGACCCATGTGGTGATTCTTGGTGCCGGGCTGGCCGGACTTCGTAGCGCCAACGTGCTGGCCAACCAAGGCATATACCTAAGCCTGCTTGAACGTGCCTCTGTCGCCGGAGGGCGTATCCGTGCCATCTCTGCCCGCAACAAGCAGGAGCGCATCAACTGGGGTCAACACCTGATGATGGGGGCGTTTCATCGGATGCTGGCCTTTGCCGAGGAATTGGGAACGCGCCACGACCTGCAAACCGTGCTGCAACCCACTCCCTTTGTCACCGCCGATGGCCGGGAACATGCCTACCGGGCCTCCACCCTCCCCGCGCCGTTTCACGGTCTGCCGGGGCTGGTCAACCTGACCCATCTGTCCAAACGGGAACGCCTGGGCTTGGGTCTGGTATTGGTTGGGGCAAAACTGCAAAGCCGATTGCAGGCCGACACCTTAGACCAGCGCACGGCCTATACCTGGCTTCGCAGCCTGGGACAAAGCGACCATGTCTGCCGCGTCTTCTGGGAACCCTTCACGGTAGCCACGCTGAACACTCCGCTTGAGGAAGCCTCAGCCCTGCTCCTGGCCACGGTGATCCACCGCGCTCTGGGTTCACGCAGCGAAGACGCCCTCCCCATGCTTCCACGCACCACCTATTCAGACCTCTACGTCAAACCGATGCTGGACCATGCGCCGGAAAACCTGTCCATCCACCTGAACAGCACGGTTCAATGGATACACCAAGATGGACCGGACCACTTCACGCTGGGACTTTCCGACAACAACACCATGCACGCCGACGCGGTGGTGTCCACCCTGGCTCCCTGGGATCTGGCCAAGCTGCTGTCCCATGAGCAAAGCAACCTTCGCCTGCCCTTGAGCATGGAGCGCTTCGTGCCCTCGCCGATTATCAGCGTGGAACTCTGGTATGATCAGGCCTGGTTCAAGCATCCCTATGCCGGGCTGGTTGATGCGGATAGCCAGTGGGTGTTTCGCCATCCAAGCCATTGGACCGGTGCCGCGCAGCGGCTATCTGTGGTCATCAGTGCCGCAGAGTTCCTTGACGTTCAAGGTCGAGAATTGGCCGAACATATTCACCAGGAACTCTGTTCACGCTTTCCTTCTTGCCGAAACGCGGGCCTGGTTGACTTCATGGTGCTGCACGATTCCCACGCCACCCTTCGTCAACCCGCCGGTCTGGAAGCCTATCGCCCCAGCACCCGTACCGTCATCCCCGGCTTTTACCTCGCCGGCGATTGGACGCGCACCGGCCTTCCGGCAACGATGGAAAGCGCCGTGCAAAGTGGTGAGACGGCGGCTCAAGCCCTGATTGAAGACAGGGTTCAGCGAGTCGTTGAGGTTCATCCATGAGTTGTTCGACCGCAGCGTTTCCTACCGATCGCGTTTGCATCAGTGTCGGAGAAACGGCTACGCCGGACCTGGTTCGTCGCGCCGCTCAGAGTTGCGGACTGATTGAGTTTCGCCTCGACCTGATTCGCCAACCCTTTACGGATCTGCTTTCCACGCTTCCTGCCGGATTTCCCTTCATGGTCACCTGCCGCAGCCAGAAGAATCTTTCCACCGAAGAGCGTCAGCGACGTTTGCTGGAAGGCCTGGCCCGTGGCGCACGTTGGCTGGATGTAGACCTTGACGACCCGGATACATTTCAACAAAAGCTTGCCACAGAGGCCCGGAAGCATGGTTGCAACGTGCTTCTTTCGCTGCATGACTACCAAGGGCTGCCAACGCCCGCCTTGCTGCACACGCTGATGGACCAGGCGACAACTCTGCACGCCCACGCCATCAAGGTCGCCTGCATCATCCGTGACCGGGAAGACCTGACACATTTCTTTGAATGCCTACCGCCCTCAGCCCAAATGCTTCCGGTGGGTATGGGAGCTTACGGCCTGCAAGCACGGGTTGAAGCCCTGCGCGGCAGAGCAGGATTTACCTATGCCTGTCTGGACGCTCAGCAGGCGACGGCTCCCGGACAACCCAGCGTAGCGGATCTGCAAAAGGCGTGGAGATCATGAGTATCAAGCCTTTACATTTTGCGGTCTTCGGTGATCCAATCTCTCACAGCCAAAGCCCAAGGCTGTTTCGCAAAGCATTTGCAACAGCGGACCTGCCGCATACCTATACCCGCGTGCTATGCGATCAAGCGAATCAGGTACAAAGCCTGTTCGAGGAATTGCAGCTCAGCGGGGCAAACCTCACCGCACCCTTGAAAGAAGGGGTGGTTCAGGCAGACTTCGCCATTCCATCCCCGGAAGTACACGCTCTAGGCGCAGCCAATACCTTGGTCAAAGAGGGGATCTCGTTTCGTTTGTTCAACACCGATCCCGACGGCGTAAGGCTCGCTCTGGACGAAGCCTTGCCGGGCGATTCGGTTCAGCGGGCCTTGGTTCTCGGCGCGGGCGGCTCCGCCAAAGCGGCCTTGTGGGCTTTGCAACACATGGACCTTGCCGCACGAAAAGTCTGCAACCGCCACGATTCACGCGCCCAAGCCATCGCCCAGAAACACAATGCACGCATGGTTCCCTGGGCCCAACGCCGTCAAGCCGTGAAGGAGGCTCAGCTTATCATTTCATGCCTACCCGCAGTGGATCTGACCCCCGTGTTGGATGGCGCAGGCATATCCGATCAGCACATCATCCTGGAAGCGGATTACAAACGAGCCCCATTCCAAGAGCCTTGCAACCAATCCCAAGCCCGTTATGTGTCCGGCCTTCACTGGTTGCACCATCAGGCCCAGGCGGCGGCAGACCATTTCGGTTTGGACATGCAGATGCCCCCACTCCACGCGGAACCCTCTGACGAGGTTTCCTCGCAACCAGTGAAGCGGCTCTGCCTCTGCGGCTTCATGGCCAGCGGCAAAAGCACTGTTGGACCTCTTCTCGCAGACAAACTCGGCTGGGATTTCCTGGACCTGGACACTTTGATTGAACGCCAAAGCGGACGGTCTATTTCCGACATTTTCTCAACCGATGGCGAGGCGGCTTTTCGCCAACTGGAGACTCAAGCCCTGAAGGAGCTTGCCTCGTCGTCTCATCTGGTCTTGGCCCTTGGCGGCGGTGCCACCGAGGCTCCCGACAACCAAGCCCTGCTGCACAGCCTAGGCCCACTGCTCTGGTTGCACGCCTCATTCGACACCTGCCTCGCTCGCATGGGAGATATTTCCACCCGTCCCTTGGCCCTGCGTGGCAGGAAATTCATGCAAGAGCTGTACTCCAAAAGGCTACGGGGTTATCATCGCCTTGCGGATGAGGTGATCCCCACCGAACCGAGCAACCCCAACGATCTTGCCCAACGGATCGCCGATGAATACCGTGGCACCCTCCAGTCTTAGCGGAACAATAACCGCTCCGTCATCGAAAAGCGCGGCTCAACGGGCCATTGCCTGTGCCTGCCTCGCTCATGGAAGCAGTACCCTGCAACATCTGACCCGCTGTGCCGATGTCCGTGCGGCGCTTCACATGGCCCAAGGTTTGGGTGCGCAGGTTGACGACCTTACAGACGGCGGAGTTCGCATCACCGGAAACCCACGCCTGCAGCACACCACCTTCAACGCGGGTGAATCCGGAACCTCGTTTCGCCTCTTCGCACCAATCCTCTGCCTCTTCGATCAACCCGTCACCTTGAAGGCGGAAGGCTCTCTGCGTAAACGACCGATGCACATGGTCCGGGAAAGCCTGGTTGCTTTCGGCGCTGAGGTGCAAAGCGCAAACTCAGCCGACCTGCCCCCGCTGCGGTTGCGTGGTCCTTTGCGGGCCGGGAAGCACACCCTTGACGCCGGTGAAAGCTCTCAGGTATTAAGCGGGCTGCTCTTGGCCTTGCCTTGCCTGGAACAAGCCAGCACCATCCACGCCCCCAACAGCGTCAGCAAACCTTACCTGTCCATGACACTGGAAATGCTCGCCACCTTCGGGATCACCGTCCGGGCCAATGAGCAACGGACAACGTTTCACATTGCGGGAAATCAAAACTATCAGCCGACAGAGCTTTCCCTGGAAGGCGATTACAGCGGCGCGGCCTTTCTCTTCGCGGCAGCGGCGCTTGGCGGTGAGCTTACCGTGCGTGGCCTTCGTTGGCCCAGCAATCAGGCCGATGCCGCCATCCTATCCATTCTGAAAGACTATGGAGCCGAGGTCATCCACAGCGACGAAGGCATTCGGGTCGTGTGCGGTGACCGCAAGCCCTTCCAGGCCGATGCAACCCACTGTCCGGATGTGGTTCCGCCACTGGTGGCTTTGGCTTGTCACGCCCAAGGAACCAGTGAAATCAAGGGGGCACGGCGTTTGATTCACAAAGAAAGCAACCGGGCTCAGGCCTTGAAAACGGAATTCGGCAAACTGGGTTGTTCCATTGAGATTGATGACGACCGCTTAGTCATCCACGGGGGAAGGCTTCACGGCGGCCTTGTTTCCTGCCATCAGGATCATCGCATCGCCATGTCTTTAGCCGTGGCGGCTCTGGCCGCGACTGACGCAATCACCCTGGAAGGATCTTCCTGCGTGGATAAAAGCTATCCGGAGTTCTTCCAAGACCTGGCCCGTGTGAAAGGAAAGGTCTCATGAATCAATTGGGTCGATTACTCCGCGTTCAACTGTTCGGCGAAAGCCACGGGCCGGGACTGGGTGTCGTTTTGGATGGTTGCCCGGCAGGCTTAGCCCTTGACCCTTCCGACCTGGAAGAAGACCTTGCTCGTCGCCGGGCGGGGGCTCGTGGAACCACGCCGCGCATGGAAGCGGATCTGCCGATCTTTCAAAGCGGTGTATACCAAGGCCACACCACCGGACGCCCCATTTCCATCTGGTTTGCCAATGCCAACGTAAAAAGCAAAGACTACCGTTCCTTGCAAAGCACCTGGCGACCAGGCCACGCCGATTTCACCGGCCACGTCAAATATCATGGTTTTGAAGACCCACGCGGAGGCGGAGCATTCAGCGGACGCCTGACCGTGGGCCTGGTTGCGGCGGGAGCCATCGCGAAAAAGCTACTGGCACCGGCACGCATTGACGCGGAACTGGAATCGGTGCAAGGAACCGAGAAGATCTCCCACGCGGTCGATGAAGCCTTGGCCGAGGGAGACTCCGTCGGTGGGCTGATCCGTTGTACAAGCACGGGCCTTGCGGCGGGCTTGGGCGAACCGTTTTTCGATTCCATCGAATCACGATTATCCCACGCCTTGTTTGCCATTCCGGGCATCAAAGGCGTGGAATTCGGTACCGGCTTTGACTGTGCCACACTCCACGGCAGTGACTACAATGATACCATTCTGGATGCCCAAGGAACCACGGAAACCAACCACTGTGGAGGGATCAACGGCGGCATTACCAACGGCAACCCCTTGGTGTTTCGCGTCGCGGTACGCCCCACCGCCAGCATCGGCAAGACGCAACGAACCTTCAGCCACAGGATGAACGAGATGACCGAGCTTAGCATTCAAGGCCGCCACGATGCCTGCATCGCCTTGCGTGTGCCGGTCATTGTCGAAGCGGTCACGGCTTTGGTTCTGGCCGATTTCCACCTGATACGACAAAGCCAACAGGCTCGCACCTTTAACTCAGAACGGGATGAATCATGAATCACGCCATTACGGCCCGCGCTCATTCCAACATCGCGTTGATTAAATACTGGGGAAAGCAGGATCTTCAGCGAAATCTACCCGCCGTAGGAAGCCTCTCGTTGACCTTGAACGCCATGCACAGCACCACCACGGTACGCTTTGATGAGGCACTCAGCGACGATGAGGTACTCTTCAACGGACAGCCCGCCTCGGCCAAAGAGCAAGTCAAATTCCGTACTTTCTTAGACCGTGTTCGCACCTTGGCCCAACACCGGACCTTTGCCCATGTGGACACGGCAAACAATTTCCCCACCGCCAGCGGCCTGGCTTCCAGCGCCTCCGGCTTTGCCGCCCTGGCTCTGGCCTCCACCCATGCGGCAGGGCTTACGCCGGATCTCGCCACCCTCGCCGAGCTTTCCCGCTTAGGAAGCGGTTCTGCCGTGCGTAGCCTACTCGGCGGCTTGGTGCTGCTCCCCTTACCGGAAAACGCAGCCGACACGACGCCCACTCCTCAAGCTCTGGCCTCCTCTGAAGACTGGGATCTGCGCCTACTGGTCGCGGTGAACGGTCAAGGAACCAAAACGGTCAGTTCCACCGAGGGGATGGAGCATAGCCGCAAAACCAGTGACTACTATCCTACGTGGCTGCAAAGCCACCCGGCGGACCTTCATAACGCTGCCGAGGCCATCCAGGCTCGTGATTTTCAACGCCTCGGTGAACTGACCGAAGCCTCCTGCTACAAGATGCACGCCTGCATGATGGCCAGTCGTCCTCCCCTGCTCTACTGGAACGGGATTACGGTTGATTGTATGCAGGCCGTATGGGCCTTGCGCAATCAAGGGGTTGAAGGCTACGTGACCATTGATGCCGGTCCCCATGTGAAAGTTCTCTGCCTGCCGGAAGCGGAGGCAGCCATCGCCACAACCTTGTCAAGCATCCCCGGCGTTCGTGATGTATTGCATGAGCGGGCCGGTCAAGGTGCAGAGATACTCTCCACCAGCGAGGATGCGAACCGATGAGTTTCAGCGCACCGGGAAAACTGCTTTTGCTTGGCGAATACGCCGTGGTCAACGGAGCGCCTGCCGTGGTTCTGGCGGTAAATCGCCGTGCAAGAACCTGCGTACCGGCACCAGGACAAACGGTCGGAGCCTTGGTGGAACAAGCCTGGAGAGAAACCTTCCTGGCTCTTGAGCATACGATTCCAACAGAATCCCGTCCCTCCCGCGTAGACTCCAGCGCGTTTTATCAGGGGAAGGCCAAGCTGGGCTTAGGAAGCAGTGCCGCAGTCTGCCTGTTGACCTGCGCTGAAGCGTGGCGTCTGACCGGGCGGACCTTCGATCACGATGAAGCGAAACAAAGCCTATGGGAACTGGCAAAGAAGATACACGACACTTTTCAGCAAGCCACGGGTTCGGGAGCGGACCTTGCCGCCAGCCTTTGGGGTGGTGCGATTCGCTTTCAACACCGGAAGGATAACGCCCCCGTAGCTCAGCCGATCTCACTCCCCGCTTCACTGGCCCTGCGATTCATCTGGACGGGGACATCGGCCAGCACCAGCAAACTGCTTACTGCGGTGCGCTCCTTTGCCAAGGCCAAGCCGGATCATTACCGGGCTCTTTTGCAACAGATGGAAGAGATTGCAACAACTCTGCTGCAAACACCGAGTAACGTCACATCCTGGCTTGAGAGCATGAACCGCTACGGTCACGCGATGCGTGAACTTGGCCAACAAAGCGGAGCTCCCATTGTAACCCCGATGATGGCAACTCTGATGAACCTGGCCCAAGAGCATGGTGGTATCGCCAAACCCAGCGGCGCGGGTGGTGGAGATTTCCTCATCGCGGCGTTTGGGGATGAGACCTCGGCGGATGCCTTCTGCCAAGCCAGCACAATTCATGGTGCAACACCCCTTTCACTTTGTGTAGACCCTGACGGTCTGGTGGAGCAAGACGACAACGAGGGATCAGCGTAATGAAGACAGAGATCCTCATTCAAGACAATGCCTGGCAGGCACTTTCTTCCATCTGGAAGCCATCCTGGACCCACGCAGCCATCATCGGCGATAGCACGGTGATGGGCCTCTTCGGCGCTCAGCTTCAAACCATCCTTGATGGGTTAGGCGTTCACAGCCTCACCCTGGATTTTCCTCCCGGCGAAGCCAGTAAAACCCGCCGTACCAAGGAAGCCTTGGAAGACAGACTGCTTGAACAGCACTTCCCGCGCCACGGAGTGATCCTGGGGCTTGGCGGCGGCATCTCGACGGACCTTGCAGGATTCGTCGCCGCAACCTATCTGCGTGGTGTGGATGTCATTTTACTACCAACCAGCTTGCTAGCCCAGGTGGATGCAGCCCTTGGCGGTAAAACCGGCGTGAATACCCCCCACGGAAAAAATCTGGTGGGAGCCTTCCATCAACCTACCGCAGTATTGATTGACCCATCCCTGACCCGTAGCCTACCGGTCGAAGAAGTCCGCAATGGCTGGGCTGAAATGGTGAAAACCGCAGTCCTCGGCGATGCGGTTCTTTTTGAAAAGATGGAACAATTCACTCAAAGTCCAACCAAGCTTCTCCCAGACCTTGATCTTGTTGCCCGATGCGCGAAGATCAAGCAGGACATTGTGCAACAGGATGCTACGGAGAAAGGCATACGCGCGGTGTTGAACTTCGGTCACAGCATCGGCCATGCCGTAGAAGCCCATAGCAGGTATAGACTTCGTCACGGGGAAGCGGTCGCCATCGGCATGGTGGTTGAAGGACTTTTGGCCCAGCAATACTGTAACTTCCCCGTCAGTGACCAGCAGCGCATGGAAGCCCTGCTTAAGCGTCTGGGACTTCCTACCCAATGCCCCTATCGCCTCGATGAACTCTGGCCCTACCTTCTTATAGACAAAAAGAACCAGAATCAACACCTGCGTGTGGTCCTACCAGCCCGCATCGGCACCATGCACAACATGGAGGGCCAGTTTACCCTTCCCATTTCCAAACAGATTATCAGCATGGTCTTTGACCAGTTTTCCCGTTCCTAAGCCTGCACGAGAAGCCCCCAGAAAAGGCATAGGGAATCATGACAACGCCCCCACCGAATGGCGGGGGCGTTGATTGAATCCTATCCAGGATCACCACACGATGATCCTTCGTTCCGGTTTACAGATCCAAAGGCGTTCCCGCCGGGCAAGGTCCGGGGCGCACACACCATTGGTTGATATGACCGACGTAACCATCCCCTTGGTCTGAAACATTCAAGGTCCAGGTTCCCAGGATGTTGGTTCCGTTAAAGTCTGTCAGTTCATAGCCGGAAATCAAATTCTGGGTGCTGTCGGAAAGGTCTACGCTCCTGGCTACAGACTGAAAGCCATCCGGGTTTTCCAACATGATCTTAAGATCACCACGATACAGGTGGGTAATATCCACCGTTAGACACAGTCCGTCATCCAAAGAAACGGAATCACCAATCTCGATAGTAGTGTCAACACCCAGACTACTGTTATCCGGAATGTCCAAACCATCGGGGTAGCCATGACAATAAGTTGTCACATCCGGTACACAGATTCCGTTGTCTTCATTCCAAACGTAGCCTTGCTCGCATCCACAGTTGTAGGACATGAAATCGTCCGTATCGGTGATGCAGGTACCATTGCTATGATCCAATTCCGAGCAAGGGTTGTCATAACACGGTCCGGTTTCAACCGTCAGCGTATAGCCGTTGCACATCACGCTATAAGGCGTGACATACAGGTAGTAGGTTTTGGTTTCCGTGGCCTGATAGATCATAACTTCATTGCTGGATGCCGTAGCGCTTCGGACCAGTTCGCTGCCATCTCCAGGATACGTCACGTTGGCTGCTGCATAGTCGAAAAGATAGATGTCAATATCGCCCATGCTGTGGGTAAACGATGCGGTAATCCGAACATCCTGGCCCGCTTCCAGGTTGAAACGATACCAATCATGGTCTTTGTCATTACCACTCTCATAAAACATGCTCAGTTGGTCACCCTGGAAAGGTACCGGAATCAGGCGAGCCTCGGCGCTGGTGTCGTTGTCTTCAAAGTCATCCGCAACACATTCACAACGGTAGGATTCCCAGTCTTCCGAGATACAGACTTCGTAGTCGTCACAGCGAGGACGATCGCAAGGATCGGCACAGCCATTTCCATCCGGCGTGGGGAAGGTGCCTTCTTCACAAGAGCATTCAAAGGACAGGGTATCCTCACCAACCAATACGGTACATTCTTCATTGGGGTCCGTGCATTGACCATCGCAAGGATTCACACAGGCACCGCCGTTTTCCGGATCGGGATAGTATCCGGCATTGCACACGCATTCGTAAGCGGGGTCTTCACCCAAGCGAGCCACGCAGCGATCGTTGTCACCGGTACAGGGGTCCGGCTGGCAAGGGTCATCCTGAGCGGCATCAATGCTCAGACTGTACTGATGGCAGGTGTTGGCGGTAAAAGGCGTAACCTTGAGGTAATAGCGTCCACTGGTTTCCACATCGTAGGTAATACTCTCATTATCCGTCATGGAGACAGAACTGGCCACAGAAGATCCACCGGTGTTACCAGCTTGATAGTTGTACAGGTAGATATCAATATCTCCGCTCTCATGAACAAAATCAGCCTGAATAGTCAGGGTCTCACCGGCCTCCAGATCGAACGCAAACCAGTCATAATCACGTTCCGTCGCTTCACGGCGGGCGTTCAGATCACCGTTGGCGAACGGCAGCGTAACCACATTGGCCGTGGCGCTGGTATCATCGTCCTCCATCGCATCGGGAGGACAGAAATCCTCACACTGACCTTCGTTGCTCATCACGTAGTAGTCATCACAGTCGCAGTAATAACCTTCCGGCTGGGAAGCATCCAGGACACATTCGCTGGGACCGACAAGGGCCGTGCAATCAATGCCATTGCAGGCCGAGCTTTCACAAACACCGTTAACCATTTCATAGCCATCTTCACAGTCACAGCTATAGGTGTTTTCCTCATAATCAAAGTCACAGACCTGATGATCCCCGGCGCAGGGATTGGCATCGCAGGGGTTATCCATGATCGAAATATTCAAGGTGTAGGGATTGCAGGTTAAACTGGAATAGGATCGAACCCGCAGGAAATAGGTTCCCGTTGAGTTGATCTGATAACGGATCAGTTCATTATCCGTCAAGGAGGTCGAGGCGGCAAGAGTTGTCATTCCACTGCTATACAGATGGATGTCGAGATCTCCAAACTCGTCGTAGAACAAGGCTTCAATTTCTACGATATCACCCTGGTTCAGATCAAACGAGAACCAGTCATAATCCGATCCTTCGTCTCCATACTTGGCAACCAGCATGGAATTGGAATAGGGAATATTGACATCCAACGCCGTTTCTTTCGTATCATTTTCTTCCATCAAATCATCCTGGCAATCATAGACACAAGTCCCATTGTCCAGGACGAAAGAATCGTTGCATTCACAGGTGTAGTAGGTGGGAGGCGTATCCCACGCTTCCTGACAATGGCTGTTTACTCCAATCTCCGAGGCACAATCGACGTTTTCACAAGGATCAGATGTGCAGTTTTCGCCGGTACTGTCAAAAACCATTCCTTCCGGGCAGGAGCAGAAATACACCGGGTCTGCCTGATGATCGAAGTTGCAGATTGCATCCGTTCCAGAACAAGGAGGATTGGCTTCATTGCAGGGATTCAAAATAACCTCGGAACTGAGTGTCATTTCATAGCTATTGCAAACCTGATCCGTACTCCCCGCAGCAATCCACGTATTCACCAAAAGGTAGAAGGTTCCACCAGTTTCGGTGTAAATTTCAACGTGTTCCAGATCCATAGTCGTAAACCCACGATCCAGCTCCTGCAAGGATTCGTCGTAAAGGAACAGATCCAGATCACCCAAGCTGCTGGTCAAGGAGATTTCCGCACGGAAGGATGTATTGGGGCTGAGGGTAAAGCGATAGTAATCGACGCTATCACTGCTGGCGACCAATCCACCACGGCTGAAACCCGCCGTAACCGGCGTGGCGGTTTCCGGCGTGTCATTGGGCTCATACTCATCGTCCGGACACCAGGATTCACAGATTCCAGTGACCACATTGCGATTGTAACCCTCTTCGCAAACACAGTCGTAATAGGGAGCTTGATTGGGCTCATACACACAAAGTTCGTGGTCACCGGAGCAGACCGAAGGCTCCTGCTGGCAGGGATTTTCCCGAATGGCGGCATGAAGCTCGTAGCCGTTACAGACATAGGTCTGACTGGCAATCACCTCCAGGTAGTAGTACCCACTGGTTCGAGCCTGATAGGTTACGAATTCATTGTCCGACCAGGTTACACCGCTGGCCACCGGGGTAGAGGTATCACCGGCAGCATAGAGATGGATGTCGATATTGCCTTCGCTGTTGTCAAACAGTACAGAGACCTCGATCACTTCATCTTCTTCCAAAGCGAACAGGTAGTAATCCGAATCCCCACTGGCATCGGTGGGACGCATCGCCACCAGATCCGTCCAATCCGTAGGCAGGGTCAACAGGGTTGCTGTGTCGAAATCATCATTCTCTTCGTGGCCATCATCCTCACACCACAAGGAGCAGGTTCCCCCAATGTCCTCATAGCCATCGTCGCAAACGCATTCATAGTTGGCGGCTAGATCCAGGTTCACAACACAATGGCTGTAGGCGCTGTAATCGCTTGTGCAATCCACACTTTCGCAATAATCAATCACCGTGCAACCGGAAACGGGATCGCCTTCATAATCGGTATCACAGAAGCACTGACCGTTCTGGCAGTTCGCGTGATCACCACAGACAACGCCCAGGCAGGTGTCCGTCGGCGTGCAAGCCGTGAGAGGATCACCACTGTAACCGTTCTCACAATAGCAATCGCCATCCGAGCAATAGGCATGATCGCCGCAGACAATCCCAGCACAAGGATCAATCAGGGTGCATCCCAAAATGGGGTTGCCCTGGTAGCCGTCATCACAGAAGCAGTTTCCACCCTCGCAATGAGCATGGTTTCCACAGACAACGCCTTCACAGGCACAAGTGCCTTCCTCCACACCGCAACCACAAAGTCCCGGCTCCGTTTTGTTCGGATCATTCGGGCAACCGTCCATGCAGTCCGCGGTGCCATCCGTATCCGTGTCCGTATCCGCCACGCCACAACCGCAGACGCCTTCTTCCGTCTTGTTCGGATCATTCGGGCAACCGTCCACACAGTCCGCGGTGCCATCCGTATCCGTGTCCGTATCCGCTACACCACAACCGCAGACGCCTTCTTCCGTCTTGTTCGGATCATTCGGGCAACCGTCCATGCAGTCCGCAGTACCGTCCGTATCCGTATCCGTATCCGCCACGCCACAGCTGCAGACACCTTCTTCCGTTTTGTTCGGATCATTCGGGCAGCCGTCCACACAGTCCGCAGTACCGTCCGTATCCGTGTCCGTATCCGCCACGCCACAACCGCAGACGCCTTCTTCCGTTTTGTTCGGATCATTCGGGCAGCCGTCCGGTCCCATACAGCCATCGCCTTCACCATAGCCATCATTGTCCGGATCAATGCAGTTCTCACAGGCATTCTCGCTACCCACGCTGGCAGTAAGCAGGACAGTAAAATCGGCCTGGTTATCGTCAGTATCCACACCATCAGCGCAACGAGCCAAGCTTCCCTCGTTGGGAACTTCCAGCGCCGGACTACCTTCACCGAGGGGATTATCCCCAGCAAGGAAGGCTCCCGTTGCGACGGAGTCCAACACATCCCCGTTGGGGGCTTCTAAAAGCAGGCTCACCGGAGTCTGAGCGATACAAACACCCATCAGGACCATATCCACGCCATCGACATCCTGAGAACCCAGCACGAAATAGCCGTCTTCCGGAATAATTCCCGCCAGAGGAACGTCGGCGAGGCTCGCCCCGGAACGATCGGTTACCACGAGGGACAGTCCCAGGTTTGTCAGGTTGACCCCTGATTCACCCAGCAGTTCCACGTAGCAAAGACCCGTCTGGGGGGAGGCGATTTCATTGATAATCACCCAAGGATATTCAATCTCTTCGTCTCCGTCGAGGTCACCATCTTCGTCTCCGTCGAGGTCACCATCTTCGTCTCCGTCGAGGTCACCGTCTACGTCTCCGTCGAGATCACCGTCTTCATCTCCATCGAGGTCACCGTCTTCATCTCCATCGAGGTCACCGTCTACGTCTCCGTCGAGGTCACCGTCTTCGTCTCCATCAAGGTCGCCATCTTCGTCTCCGTCGAGATCACCGTCTACGTCTCCGTCGAGATCACCATCTTCGTCTCCGTCGAGGTCACCGTCTTCGTCTCCGTCGAGGTCACCGTCTTCGTCTCCATCAAGGTCGCCATCCGCATCATCATCGTCATCATCGGTATCGCCATCGGCGTTATCATCATCATCGTCATCGTCAGTATTATCGTCATCGTCGTCGTCGGTATCACCGTCTTCGTCACCTTCCAAGCATTGCGCCATACCCTCACTGACTCCGCAGGTCAGACCACTCTCGGCACAATCCTCGGTATCCACCCAGGCTTCTTCCTGGCAAACCTGAACAAGGTCTCCCTGACATTGCGTCTGACCTTCTTTACAGTTGAAATTCAAATCGCCATCGTCGGCACATGCCACCAGGACAAGAGCCCCCAGCAACAAAACGGGAATAAACAAGGCTTTGTGAAATGACATCATCGTTTTCTCCTTCCAAAAACTAAAAGACGTGGGGTCGCCCAACCCCGGTTCTTCCACCTCAGTCCTATCATTAATCACGGTACAACCTATACATAACGAAAACCTAGCCATCTTGCTAGGTTTTTCACAGATTTGATGGCCTTTTCTTCTGGCAGTCCTTGCCAGTTTTCAACATGATTCCTGGATTTGATCGTCGAAAAACCAAGCGCCGCTTGACAGACATGGACTTGCCCGCTACCTTGTTTCGGCTTTTATCCGCCTTGCGGTCACTTCGTTTTTACGATGGAAGGAGCGTAGCAATGCACCGGTTTATGTTTGGTTTTCTTATTGTTTTGCTGTTTTTGGGCTTGATCTCCTGCGAAAACAAGCCTGCTCCCGCTCCCAAAGCGGAAACCCAGGCCAAACCTGCCGCACCGGAACTACCAGCCGATGACCCCTTCCTGGAGTTGATTAAAAAAGCCGATACCTGCAAGCCCAAGGATCACCGTTGCGTAGAGCTGCTGGAACTGAAGAAGTTCATGGCCAGCTACAAAGGCTACGACAAAACCCAGCTGCTGATGGGCTTGAAAGCAACGCAAAACCCGAATGTCAAAGGGGAATTGATCCGCCGTTTCAAAGCTCAGGTCACCGATGAAATCCTTCCCGACCTGGAACCCTATGCCACAGACAGGGATTTCCTGCTTCGCCAGGCCGCCCAGGACACCATTGGCTTTCGTGGCACCGATAAAGGACTGACCTTGCTGGTTTCTCTGCTGGACAACAAAGAATACAGTGAAACCATCCGCACCACGGTCCCCAAAATTCTTGCCCGCTTTCCCGAACACCCCGTCGTGGTCAATGCCCTACCAAAACTGAAAGATATGGCCCAAACCAGCGTTCAAGGGTGGGGGCGTCTGGAAGCGATGGTTGCAGTATCGAAGATTGAGAAGGAAAAAGCCATCCCCTTCCTGCTGAGTATTGCCGAAAAAGACCAGTGGGTCACCGTGCGGGTTCGCGCCATTCAGAAGCTTGGTTTGTATTACAGCGATGAAACCGCGAAAAAAGGATTGAAGAAACTGTCTCGCGACAAAGACGCCAAGGTAAAGAAGGCCGCCGAGAAGGCTCTGACCGGCGAATACGAAAAGAAAGCCAAAAAGCGCGAAGAGAAGAAACACCGTTTCCGTCCGACGCTGAGACCTGCCGAGCAAGGCAACAGCCCCAGCCAACCGGCAACACCATAACAGCCGAGCTTCATTCGTGTCACATCACAACGCCCCGCCCTTCTGGTGGGGCGTTTTCTTTACCCTCCATACAAGCTACAACACGTGGCTCCGTTTGTAAGATTGACCTTTTCCCACACGGATTCCTTTGAAGACACTCATTCATCGTTTTCCCATGATAAAAGATGCTAACGCATTTTCGTTGACGAAAGCCGTTTTGAGAGACAGTCTAAGGGGTGCCTGAGAAAGCAGGTTCTTGATCCCTGCGCTGTAAGAGCCTGCCCAAGTGAATACCCAATTGCCTGGCCTGTCTTTCCCGGCTTCGTTCCAAAGGAGAATGGCGATGAGTTTTAAGCCTGTGTATCTATCCCGCCCCGGAGTGGTTTTTCCTGAAACGGCGTTGAGCAACGAGGATGTGTTGGAGCGTATCCGCCGGAACTACCAGGGTGATGCCACCACCTGGGAGGGCATTGAAGCCGCCATCCGTCACGTCTTTCAGTTGTGCAACACCCAGACCCGCTACCTTGACCTGGACCCCTCCCACCGCGTCGCCGACTACGCGGTACGTGCCGCGGGAGACGCCCTGGCCCGGAACGAGATTTCCGCGAAGGATCTGAATATGGTCATCTACGGAGGCGTGGCCCGTGAATACTTCGAGCCGGCCACCGCGATGGAAGTGGCGGGAAAGCTGGCCGTGGCCGAACCCGTTCACGCCTTCGATGTCACCAGCGCCTGCGCGGGTATGATGGAAGGCACCCAGATTGCTGCGGCCAACCTCGCTCTGCGTGACGAGTACCAGCACGCCTTGATCTGCGCCGGAGAGTTGACCCGCCAGTTCTTGAGTTTTGACATTCAACAGCCCGACGATCTGATTCACCGCGTAGCTGGACTGACCATCGGCAACGCCGCTGCGGCCTGGCTGGTGGGAAAACAACCCTACAAAGGGGGATCGCTGAAACTGTTGGAGATGGAAAACGTCAGTCTGCCGAGCCATTGGGGCTTGTGCAGCGCCCCCATTGACGGCGCCTTCACCAGTTTCTCCAAGGAACTCTTCCGCTTGAATGTCCATTGTGCGCCGCACATGAAAGCCATCCTGGACCGTGTCGGCTGGGCGGTAAGCGAGGTAGACCACTTCGTGTTCCATCAGCCAAGCAAAGCGGTGATTCTCAAAGTCTTGGAAGCTCTGGGCGCGGACCCGGAGAAAGCGATTCACAGCCACCATCTCTACGCCAACACAATCAGCACCACCGTTCCCGTGGCACTCTACCAGACCTTGAAGGAACGCGAGGTCAAACCCGGCGACAAGTTCCTGCTCTCCACCGCCGCCGCCGGATTCACCATCGTCAACGCTGTGGGCGAATGGGTCGAGGACTGAGCTTATGGGAAAATACGCCACCCTCTACAGTATTCTGCGCAGACACTTCGGCGTCTGGTTTCGCCCTCTGTTGACCTTTGGCGCGATCCAGACCCGCCTGGCCTTGGATAGCTTGGCGAGGGCAGGCGATCACCTCCTTGCTCCCGGCTTCAAAAAGCAGGCGCTGGACAGGCCGGTGTTCATCCTCGGCAACCCACGCAGCGGTACGACCTTCGTGCATCGCTTTCTACTCAATACCGGGGAACTCTGCGCCTTTGAATTGTGGGAGATGCTCTTCACCGGCATCCTGGCCCGCAAGCTGATGCGTCCGATGGTTGGAGCGCTGGCGCCCTTCAATCCGGCCCGCTATCACAGCGGCGATGCCCACGAGACAAGCCTGCGCGACGTGGAAACGGATGACGCGATGGCTTTCTTCCGCTTTATGGACGGTGGCTTTCTCTGGGCTTATTTCCTGGCCTGGGACGATCAGTGGAACAGTGAGTTATCGAAGTCCTACTTCAACGCGGAGGCGATTCCGAAGGACCGCACCCGGCGCTTGTTCGATTACCTGGAAGGCTGCTGGAAGCGCAACCTGTACGTGAAACAGAAAGCGCGGATTGTGGTCAAGAGCAGTCTAATCACCCTTCAGGTGGACGACATCCTGGCCCGCTATCCCGACGCCAAGTTGATTTACCTGGTGCGCGATCCCGTGGCGACGATTCCCTCCGGGATGTCGTTGATTTCCGGCGTGCTGGAAAACGGTTATCAGATGAGCCGACGCACCAGCGCCCAAAGCCGTGCGCACTATCAGGAGAATCTCTATCAGGCCAGCGTGCGCATGTTTACGGCCTTTGAAGAGCGGCTGCACCAGGGGGCGCTTCCCGCCGAGACTTTGCATGTTGTGCGCTACCCGGACCTGATGCAGAATCTGGAGTCAACAATGCAGGGGCTCTTGGACTTCCTGGAGATCGCTCCGACTCCGGAGTTTCAGGACAAACTGCGCGCCCAGGCAGAGAAGCAACGCAGCCACAAAAGCCGCCACAGCTACAGCCTGGAACAGTACGGCCTCACCGAAGAACGCATCCGCACCGACCTGGATTTCCTCTATCAACGCTATGAATTGTAACAAGAGCATCCGAAAAGGCATTGATGGAAGAAAACAACCCAAGGAATCAACCATTGTTTGATCCACTCAAGGTGACCATGACATCCCAAGCCTTCTCTCCAACCAAACAAGCCTGCGTAATCTGGTTTACCGGGCTGTCTGGATCAGGCAAGACCACCTGTTCCAGTCTCGTCGCCCAAGGCTTGACTCAAATGGGGATTCCCGTGGAAATCCTCGACGGTGACGTCGTGCGCAAGCACCTGGGGCAGGACTTGGGCTATAGCCGTGAAGACCGCGATACCAATATCCGGCGCATTGCCTTTGTTGCGAACCTTCTGGCTCAGCATGGTATCACGGTCTGTGTTGCCGCCATTTCCCCCTACGCCGCAACTCGCCGGGAAGCCCGTGCGATGATCGGACAGTTTGTAGAAGTCTACTGTCACGCACCTTTGTCTGTCCTAGAGAAACGGGATGTGAAAGGGCTGTATAAAAAAGCACGGGAAGGAACGATTCCCCATTTCACCGGTGTTTCAGATCCCTATGAAGTACCACAGAACCCGGATGTGATGGTCGATTCTTCCGGAACGGAAAGCCCACAAGAAAGCGCCCAGTGCGTTCTTCACCATCTTCGTGAATTGGGCTACCTCTAGGAAACTCCTACCTTCTTGCCGTGCTTTCTGGGAAAAAGGCTATACAAGAAATCCATCCTTGCGTATGATGCTACCCGGTCGGGTGGATGATCCATGCCCTTTGCCTGGTCTTGCGACATGGGATTCCCCCGACATCGAAGGCCAATCTACTGGAAAGAATCCCCGGCGTATGAGATCCGCCGGGCTGGAGTAATCGTCATGCCCACACGGCAAGGCCCCATGTTTGTTCGGGTTGTGTCCAATCTGGTGTTCAATCATTCCCGCACCATTTTATGGGCGACAATGGTGCTGTTCCTGCTGGCCATTCCCCTGGCCATGAACACCTCCGTCACCTGGAACCTGAGCATCCTGATGCCGCAAAACGACAAGGCAATGGAAAAACTGGCCAGGGTCACCACCCGCGTGGGAGGCATGGGCCTGGTCGCCGGTGTCGTGGAAGGCAAAGATTCCGAAACCCTGAAAGCCTTTGCCAACCAACTTAGCGCCCGTTTGAATCTCGCCGGAGAGCACCTCGTCCGGGAAGGGAAATCGCCCTATCTGCGCTATCTGGAATATCGCCTGCCTGTGGAGTTTTTCAAAGACCGCCACCTGCTCTATCTCTCTCCGGCAGAGTTGCGTGATGTGCAGGATAGACTGAAGCGCCGCTTGGAACAGGAGAAAATCAAGCGCAATCCCTTCTACGTCAGCCTGGATGATGAACTGGATGATGACGTAGACCTGGATTTCCCGGAGCTTCACGCCAAATATGCCACGGAGTATCTGACCGAACACCGCATCAGCAAAGACGGCAAGATTCTAGGTATGGTCTTCAAACCTACCCGCCCCTATACGGATACGAAATTTGCCAGCAACATGCTGTCGTGGATACGGACCCAGGCCGATGCCGTGCTGGCGGAGGAAGGGTTCAGCGGTGTGACCTTCTACCTGGGAGGTCGGTACACCGAACAGGCTCGCTGGTTGCTGCAATCCAAGCAGAGCATCGGCAACTGGTTCCTGTTTGTCTTCGTCGCGGTTTCCTGCGCGGCCTTGCTCTTTTTACGGAAGGTCCGCTTGCTCTTCCTCTCCTGGCTGGGCGTAGGTTTGACCGTGGTCTTCAGTCAGGCTTTCGCCTTCTTGCTCTACGGAAACCTGAATTTTTTGACCCTGTTCTGTATCCCGGTATTGGTGGGCCTTTCGATGATGTTCGGCTTTCACCAGTTCTACGCCTACCTCTCTGCGCGAAGTGCCCACCTGGAACCCCAGGATGCCTTGCGTCTGACCTTGCGGCAGGCGGGAAAGCCGATCTGGTACGGTGGTTTGATGATGGCTGCCGGAGGCTTCACCTATGAACTGATGGGACTGAAAGCCTTTGGACAATTCGGTGTTCTTCTGAGTGTCGGAGCCCTGATTGTCCTGCTTATCAACCTGATTATTCTACCGAGTCTGCTGCTTTTCTGGGAATCCCGCAGCATGATGGTGGTCCGGCAGCTCGGCCCCTCCCCGGCGGGGCTTTCCTTTTCCATCCCCCTGCGCCGAATCATTCTCGTGGGCATGGTTCTGGTTGCCGTGGCGGGTGGCTGGCAACTTTTCAGTTCTCTGCTTTGTTTCTCTCAACGGGAATTAGGTCCAGGCGGCGTATGCCAGAACCAGCAAGGTTCCTGTTGCAAGCCCACGTTGGAGTTTGAATACGATCTGAGCAAGCTTCGACTGGGAGACCAAGAAAGCCGTCTGGTGCGCAAGAAGTTCCGCAAAGTGGTGCCTCTTCCCTTGGAGCCTCTTCTGGCAATCACGCGGAACCGCCAGGAAGCCCTGATGCTGGATGAACTGGCCGAAGACCGTTTCCGAAAGTCGGAAAGCAGTGTGGTGCAGGATGTGCGGACCATCTACATGTTCCTTCCTACCCACCAGGATGTGAAGCTCGGTATTCTGAAAAGTATTGATCGCCTGAGCAAAGACGAGGTGTTGGAAAACCTACCCAAAGAAAGCCGCGAACGCATTGAAAACATGCGTTATCTGTTGCATCCCAAGCCGATTACCCTCTACCAGCTTCCCTTGTCACTGCTGCGCGCCTTTTCCGATCTTCCACCGGGCACCCAGGAACTCCCGGCCCTGCTCAAGCAGGTAATGGGAGACTACCCAGAGGACGGCCCTCAGGAAGAATGGCTGGTTCAGGCCCGCTTCGGCTTACGCAAACTCCCCACCGACGAATTAGACCACTACCTGCAAGGTCTGGCCCCCTTGCCATCATCCACGTCGATCATTCCGGCCAGTCCGTTCACCCGCGAAAAAGCGGACCGGGAAAAGAAAGTACAGTGGCTCTCTCAAGCTCTGAAGCGCTTTTCGGATGAACACATCGGCACGGTCGCTTACATCTATCCCAAAGGGAACCCGCTGCATATTAAAACCACCATTGCCTTGGCCAATGAGTTGAACCTGCTGGAAATCAACGGACACAAACCGGATCTGGCCGGGGAAACCATGCTCTTGGCCAAAGCCCTGAATGTGATGGAAACCAATGGCGGTTGGGTGCTAAGTTTCAGCTTGGTTGCCGCCGGGCTATTGCTGCTGATTTTCCTGCGTAACCTCTGGGATGTGATCTGGGTTACCTTGCCTCTGGTAGCCGGCTTGTTCTGGGTCGTGTTCCTACTCAGTCTGACCGAGATTCGCCTCAGCTATTTCCACATGCTCATCGTACCCGCCCTGATGGGCATCGGGCTGACCAACAGCCTCTTTCTCTACTTCCGTTTCAAGGCGCACAAACAAGCCCACCTCTTGGAGCCTCTGCTTCGCCAGTCGGTGCCGGTGATTATCTCCTCGCTCTCGGCCATTGTCGGATTTCTTGCGATGGCGATCAGCGTTCATTGGGGAACCGCCGCCGTGGGTTGGTTGGCCGGAGCTACCGTGATTGCAATCACCCTTGCCACCCTGCTGCTGCTTCCGGCAAGTATGGAGGAATTGCCCCTCTGGTGGCGCAACAACGGCGACAAGTAACCGCCAGCCGCTAGAGATTGTCTTCGTTTGAAGGAGATTCCACCTTAAGGCGCAACACGCGCAGAATCACATCGGCAAGGCTCTGACCTTCCTGTCTGACCTTGTAACCCTCGCTCAATATATGGTGGATTTGAGCGCGGTAGAGATCCCAGCTTGCCTTGGGGTGATCCTGCAACAAGATGGCATGGCTACCCAGATTGGCTGTCGTTCTGGAAATCCCCCGTTTCTCTGCGATGGCCTCCCTGTAGTTCCACAATGCCAGAAGACGCCGGACTCCGCCCGCATGGGCTGGTAGAGGCAACTGTTTCAAGCTCTGCCGCACAAACTCCGGTTTTTCCATGCAGCTGTAGACATCATCCAGGCAGACGGCAGCCGCCAGCACACAACGCAATTCAGAACAGGCACGCACGAAATCCGGAACGCGCAAGGTAAAGCGTTCCACCAAACGCCGGATATCTTCTCGCTGGTACCAGGAAATGCCCATTACATCGTCTCGGTAATGAACAACCAAACCGGCGAGGATTTCTTCCAATCGGGGAACCACCACGTTGGGACTTTCAAACAGTGTCTTCGGTACACGGGGATCAGAGGGCTGAAGCACCCAGCGGCGGGCGACATCAAAACAGCGCGGGTCCGGCCCCACGGCGGTATGCAGTTCGATGCGCGGTTCCGAGCCACGCCCGAAGACCGTTTGATTTCTTGCGGTAAAGGAAAAACGAAACAGGGGTGTATGGATCGGGTGAAAGCCCATCTCCATCAAGACCTGGCTAGCCGGCTCAAGCGCTTCAGGAGAAACCAGCGGGTCCAGGTCTGTAATGGGACGCTCGGTGATGTCATCATAAAGCAGGCGTTGAAACAAAGCCCCTTTCCAGGGTACCATACCAAGCTTCTGCTCACACAAGCCTTCGGCGAGACGATCAAAACGTTCCTTGGCCCACAGGGCACGCACCACCTGATTGCGCTTCGCAGACGAGTCGTTTACGGAGTCCTTCATACCGAAGTCTTTTTCGCACCGGGAATCAGTTCCCCACGTTCCACGTAGCCGGTAATCCGGTTCCCCCCACGCCGTCGAGCCTGATTCATCGCCGTGGTCGCTTTCTTCAACAGGATATCCGCATCATCCCCTTCGGCCCATTCGGCAATGCCCATCGAAAGCCCCAGGGTTCCTTTATAATCCTTCAAAAAGCTATCCAAGACACGCTCACTGATGGACTTGGCCTGGTCCTTGGTGGTTTCAGGATACACCACGGCAAACTCATCCGAGCCCATGCGGAAACCGTGATCGTAGGAACGGGTGTTTTTACGGATCAATTCCCCGACGGCATCCAGCACGCCATCTCCCGCCCGACGTCCGTATTGTTGGTTGTAGCGGTAGAAATAATCAACATCCAGATACACCAGGGTCAGGTTGCGCGCCATCCGGCGGGCACGTTCGATTTCCGCAGAGAGGATACGCTCATACAGGACACTGTTCGGTAAACCGGAGATGGGGTCCATCATCGAGGCACTTTGTACATCCCGGCTGTAGTGTTCCCTCCCATAATAGGAAAGCAAAACCATCGCGGCGACAAACAAGACCCCCAGACCAAGAACACTCCAGTTCTCTTCGTAGAACGTCCAGTAGGTGAAATCAAACAGTGTCGCCGCAAGCAGCAACAGAAAGACGAAGCCTGCGACAAGGTAGATACATTGAATACGATCCGGTTTCACAGTGCCCTCCGTCTGTCGAGACGAAAGCGAGATGGCAGCTTAAGGCCGTCAGGTTCACAATCCATCGGTTTCTTCGCAAAGCGCTTACAAGGAGCGAAATTCATCTGGCCAGAGCGGGAACCAAAGCAGTTTGCGGAACTGCTCATACCGATCCAGCAATTCTTCTTTGCTCAATGTCACCAGACGATCCACGCTGAAGTCTTCCACCAGGAAGCTGGCAACCAGGGTTCCGGCAACCATTGCTTCCTTGATCGTATCAAAGGTGATCTCTCCCCGCTTGGCCAGGTAGCCCATCATCCCGCCGGCGAAGCTGTCTCCCGCACCGGTAGGGTCTACCACCCGTTCAACGGGGAAGGCGGGAAGGATCTGGGTCTGACCATCCGGGCCGAACAGGGTCGCCCCATGTTCACCCCGTTTGACGATGAGGAACTTCGGTCCCATCGCCTGAATCTTCGGCCCGGCTTTGAAAATATTGTATTCCCCGGTGAGCAGATGGCTTTCTTCATCGTTGATGACCAGCAGATCCACGCGAGGCAACAGCGCATTCAAATCCTCACGGGCGGTGTTGATCCACAGGTTCATCGTATCCATCGCCACAAAGGCCGGGTTGGAGAGCTGATCCAGCACGCGGGCCTGCAAAGAGGGTTGAATGTTGGCCAGCAGCACGTATTGGCTGTCCCGGTAGCTTTCGGGAAGGGTCGGATTGAAGTCGGCAAAGACATTGAGGTCCGTAAAGGTCGTGGTGCGGGTAGAGAAATCATCGGCATACACGCCACCCCAACGGAAGGTTTTCCCACCGTCAACCACGGTCAGGCCGGAGAGATCCGCGCCGACATTCTTCAGGCAATCCACGCCCCGTTGGGGGAAATCTTCCCCGACCACGGCAACGATCTTCGAGCGGCACCACGGACTGGCAGCCAGGCTGAAATAGGTCGCTGAACCACCCAGCACGCTTTCACGTTTACCTTTCCAGGTCTGCACATCATCCAGGGCTACGCTACCAACGACCAAGACGGACATGCCGTACTCCTTCCTTGTTTCAATTCCAGCAGCAGGGTTTCAATAAACCAAGCAGGTTGATCCACCCGGCGCAATTCAAGACCTTTGGGTTACCCCTCGAAAAGCCGTCCGCAAATCACATCCAGGCGGGCCTTCACGGCATCCGAGATGCGGGTCGGGTCCGTCAGCATGGCACCATCCAGAGCGCGGCGAGCCCCGTCGTTCACATGGAGGCTTTCGTCGTAGGACTTGATGGCTTCGCTAAGAGCCTTTTTGGCGTAATCGACATTCTGCGCGAAGGTTTGAACGATTTTTTCCGCGCTGAAAGGCTCGTCGCTCTCATGCCAGCAATCGTAGTCGGTAATCATCGCCATTGTGGCGTAACTGATTTCCGCTTCCAGGGCCAGCTTGGCTTCCGTGGCGTTGGTCATTCCGACGACATCCACTCCCCATTGCCGATGCACCAGGCTTTCGGCACGGCTGGAAAGCTGCGGACCTTCGATGCACACATAACTGCCACCCAAATGAGCCTGGGCTCCCACCTTCACCGCCGCATCATAAAAAGCCTTGCTCAGGCTTTGGCTGATCGGGTCGGCCCACAAGACATGGGCGCAAATACCATCTTCAAAAAAGGTATTTTTACGCTGCCGGGTTTTGTCGATGAACTGGTCCACAAAAACCATGTGACCGGGATGATACTGCTCTTTCATCGAGCCCACGGCACTGACGCTGAAGATACTGGTCACGCCCAGTTTTTTCATGCCGAACAGGTTGGCCCGGTAGTTGACGAAAGGCGCACTGACCATATGACCGCGACCATGACGAGGCAGAAAAACCACTTTCTTACCGTGCATTTCGCCAACGATGAAGCGGTCGGAAGCCGAGCCGAAGGGTGTGGAGATTTCCATCTCGTCACGAACATTGAAGCCTTCCATTTCATACAGACCGCTTCCACCGAAAATTCCTATCACCGCTTGGGACATTGCGTTTCCTTTTCGTTACAGGTTTGTCAGATCGTATCCTTCCGGTTGTACTGAAATCCTCCCGGCTTGGCAAGACAAAAACCCCTCCCGCTTCTGTCCTAAGCTCTTCATGAAAACCTCCTCGAAAAGCTTGAAGACATGCACAATTTCTGCTAGCCTGTCTTTTATACATTGAACATAGATAACATTTCTCCACACCGTACTTCGAGCAAAAAACGGAAAAGCCTCAATTTTTTCTGAGAGAATCCGTTTTGCAGGGAAGGAAGGCCACCTCCACAACGATACGACAGCACCGCAAGGGGGATTCCTGGGAACTGGGAACAGCGCTGGTTGTGCCAAGACCTGTTGGATGTACTGCCAAAATTCCAGATCACGATGACGAAGACATGGGACCGTGCGGGGATATTGCACCTTGTTGAATAGCCCTGCGAACTGCACACCCCATTCTTTATTGACAACAGAATCCGGTTGCAAGCGAAACCAGGTTGGAGTCTCTCCAGCAAAAACAGGCATTGTTCTATGAAATAGGGGTTTTCAGATTCATAACAACAATAAGGGGTGTAATTTATGGGACATTCACCACTGATTCCACTGGCAGACGCCATTCCCAACCACTGGGGATGGTTTTACCTGCTCTTGATGGTCACCTTCCTGCTTCATCTGATCTTGATGAATTTTCTTCTGGGAGGAAGCCTCCTTGTTTTCACCGAACGTCTGCGCGGCCTGAAGCCCGGCCCGGATAGCAAAAGCTACCCGACCCTGGTCGCCTTGACCGTCAACCTGGGCGTACCGCCCCTGCTCTTTGTGCAGGTCTTGTTCGGTCACTATTTCTACGCCAGTTCGGTGATGATGGCAGGGTACTGGATCTCCATCGTTCCGATTCTGATTCTGGCCTACTACGCGGCATACATGGCGCAATCCAAACCGGAGAAATACGGCCCCTTGGTACTGCTCAGTTCCGGGGTGAATACCGTGGGCTTGCTCATCGTCGCCTTCCTCTTTGTAAACAACATGACGATGATGATTCAACCCAGCCAATGGACCGCCTGGTTCGACACACCCAACGGAAGCATTCTCAACCTGGGTGATGCCATGCTCTGGCCACGCTATTTCCATATGGTCATCGGCGCAGTGGCTGTAGCAGGCTTGGGGCGTGCGGTGTTCTACAAGATACGCAAGTCCGAGCCGGAGTTGCAATCCAAACGCATTGAAGCAGGCCTGAAGGCCTTTGGCTATGCCAGTATCGTACAGATGCTTGTCGGGCTGTGGTTCCTCATGGCTCTGGAAGAGAAGGTGATGATGCTCTTCATGGGACGAAGCGGCCTGCATACCTTCCTTCTGGTGTTGGGTATCGCCCTGGGCATTGGGCTGATTATCACCGCCTTGAAAAACAAACTCTGGTTAAGCGTCGGCCTGCTTGGCGCAACGATGGTCCTGATGATGCTGCTTCGCGACCTGGTACGCGCAGCGTACATGGGGGACGCCTACGCCTACGCGGATCTTCCCGTTCGCTCTGAAGTCAGCCCGCTGGCCCTGTTCCTGCTGACCTTCATCGCCGGTGTTGCACTCTTGTACTACATGGTTCGTCGCGTCTGGCGTCAGCTTGGAAAGGAGGAAGTAGCATGAATTACCCCATCTGGACCATTCCCGAAATCGGCGGTGGCTTCCTCGTTGCGATGATCGCCGTGTTCCATGCCTACATCGCCCACCTCGCCGTAGGTGGCGGCTTCCTGCTCGTGATTACCGAACGCAAAGCTCACCGCAGCAAGGACAGCGGCCTTATGGCCTATGTCAAAGCCCACACCCGCGCCTTCCTGCTCATCACAATGGTGGCAGGCGGGATGACCGGCGTGGGGATCTGGTTTATCATCTCGTTGGTCAGTCCGGCGGCAACCAGCACCCTGATTCATGCCTTCGTCTTCGGCTGGGCCATTGAATGGGTCTTCTTCATCCTGGAAATCGTCGCCCTGCTTCTGTACTACTACTTCTTCGATCGGGTGGACCGCAAAACCCACCTGATGCTGGGTTGGATCTACGCGCTATCCGCCTGGGCGAGCCTGCTCATCATCAACGGTATTCTTTCCTTCATGCTGACACCGGGAGACTGGCTGGCCACCAAAAGCTTCTGGGATGGCTTCTTCAATCCCACCTTCTGGCCTTCGCTGGTCTTCCGTACCGGCGTAGCACTGGTCATCGCCGGAATCTTCGGCGCGTTGACTGCCGTCTTCTCCTCAATGGATGCGCGCAAGCGGACATCTCTCTTGCGTTACCTCTCCTTGTGGATGCTGCTTCCCTTCGTGCTGGTCGCCTTGGGTGGGTATTGGTACTGGGAAAGCCTACCCGTGACCATTCGTGACACCATCTTAACCCGCCTACCCTATGCTGAAGGCTACATGCAGATGTTCTGCGTGGGCAGCATGGCGGTTTTTGTCGGCGGGCTGGTCGCCTTGGCAGCGCGGCCCTTGGCCTTAGTGCGTCCTGCGGTGGTGGTGATTACCCTCGTCGGCCTGTTCTGGCTTGGCGGTTTCGAGTACATGCGTGAGATCGCCCGCAAACCCTATATTATTTCCGGGTACATGTATTCCAATTCCATCCTGGTGGATGGTGCGGACAAACTCAACGAAACCGGCTATCTGGCCAGTGCCCGCTGGGCCCAACACAAAGAGATCACCCCGAAAAACAAACTGTTGGCCGGTCGGGAACTTTTCGTCCATCAATGCACGTCCTGCCATACGGTGGGTCGGTCGAACAACATTATGCCTTTGACCAAGAAATTCAGTGCGTTCGGCATGACGGCGCAATTGGCCGGTCAAGGGAAAGTCGCCAAATACATGCCTCCCTTCTTCGGAACGCAGGCCGAGCGCGAAGCTCTGGCATCTTACATTGTACGGGTGCTGCACAATAAAGAGCCGGAAGAACCTGAACCCATTGAACGCAACGCGGATGCGCCGGAGATCGCCTCTTTCGACAAAGAGAAAGACGAGTATGCGCTCTTCGCCTTCAATGACCTGGGAATGCACTGTATCAGTGATAACGATGCCTACTTCGTCATTCTGCCTCCGGCCAACTCTCTGATGGCCCAAGTGGTCAAACGCGGCGAAACACCGAAGGTGGTTCATGAAGGCATTCATCTGGATTACAAGGTTCAAGAAGGCTTCGAGAACCCGGAGAAGCACGTCATGTTCTGGGACTGGGCCAAAACCATCTTCGGTGCCGACCTGAAACCGGGCATCGGCCTTGGAGGTCGCGGCGTCAACGGGAAGATGGAATACAGCGACAAGCACGGCGCCTACACCGCCGAACTGATCCCCGTGACCCCGTATCCCGACGGTGGCGGACACAACCCCTACCCTCTGGTGACCGTCACCGCCAAGGATGAAAGTGGCAAAGCCCTGGTTTCCACCCAGGCCGTGTTACCCAACTCCACCGAGATGGGTTGTCGCAACTGCCACGGCGGAGCCTGGCGCGTGCAAGGTTTCACTGGGATCGGTGACCAGACCGCCGAAGACATTCTGGCCGTGCATGACCGCTTGAACGGCACCGATCTCGCCGCCCGTCAGAAAGCGGGAGAGCCGATGCTTTGCCAGAAATGCCATAGCGATCCGGCTTTGGGGAGCGAGGGTGACGGCGTGCGGATGAGCCTATCTGCCTCCATTCACGGCTTCCACGCCAATTATCTGACCAGCTTGGGGAAAGAAGCCTGTGCCTCCTGCCATCCGGCCAGCGCCAGCGGTGCAACCCAATGCCAGCGTGGACGACACACCAAGAAGAACCTGGACTGTACCCACTGTCACGGTCCCATTGAGAACCACGCAATCGGTCTGCTGAAATACGAAGACAGTCAGAAACGGCCCACCGCCTCCGTACTGCTTGCCGGGCTGAAACCACGCAACGGTGAAACCAAGGAAGGCATCAACCCGCGCCGTCCCTGGATGAACGAACCGGATTGCCTCAACTGCCACAAGAACTTCCAAAAGCCCGTAGGAAGAGATGCGTTCAATACCTGGACCCCCGGTCCCGACGCACTGTTCCGCAACCGGAAAGACGACAGTGGCCTGCTCTGCTCGGCCTGCCACGGCTCGCCGCACGCCATCTATCCGACCAACAACCCCTACTCCAAAGACCTGGATAACGTGCAAGCCCTGCAATACCAAGGTGTCGCGGGAACCATCGGCACCCAGGGCCATTGCGAGGTCTGCCACACCGCCGAGGTTACTCAGGCCGGGCACCACCCAAACACCTTATAAATCCTTGGCCTATCGTTGGCCCACCTTCAACCTTCCGTGCAACGCGCTCCCATCCGGGGGCGCGTTTTGCTGTTGGGGCTTCCAGACCCAAACGAATTCCAGTTGCTCAATCAACCGCTTTATGGTAAACTGCAAATATCAAGTAGATAGAAATTTGTAGGCTTGTCTTCTGCGTACCTTTGGAGCCATTGCGGAAGGCAGGAAGGAAGGATTCCATGATAAAACCATCCATCTTATTTTTCGCTTCCCTTCTCGGTCTTGCCTGTCTGCTGCAAAGCAGCCCTTGTCTGGCCGAAAAAGCTTCTCTGCAAGCGGGAAGCCGGGATCAACCAAGCAACGAAGTAGAAGAACCAAACGCCCAAGACTCAAACGCCTTGGAGGAGGATGAAGCGGAGGCTTCCCAGAATGAAGGCACGGAGGAGGAAACCAGGAACAACACCGAAGAGGCTTATGATTACGAAAACGACTACGACCAGGACGGATTGTACAAGGGACACAAAGACGAAGTTCTGATTGATTTCCGACGATCCAAAAGAAGGGACGCCATTCAAACCGATCTGAACGTGGAATGGTTCGGACTGATGGCAGGCTTCGGCAATCCCGTGGGCTTCATTCGGATGCAACTATTCAAACTGATCTGGGAGTCCGCGTACTGGACCTTGATTGATGGAGTCATGATCGACTTCAGCATTGGGATGTCCGCCGGATGGCGAAAGCAGTTGAACAGCACGTATGAACTGCGTCTTGGTCTGGGGGTTCGCTGGGGAATCTGGTTGCTTGAGTTTACCCCTTGGGTCCGCCATGTCAACCCTACCAACCGATGTACGCCGATCGAAGACAACGACCTTATCAGTGGCGTGATCACCGAGCCGCAGTTCGCCTTTCTCCGCCGGTACCGTCATGTTTTTCTGGGGGCTCACCTCAGCGTGCCGATCATGGTTGGTAATGTGGAACAGCAACTCCCCCTTTTCAAGAAAACCAGTTACCAATGGTCACCCGGTCTTCAAGTGGGCCTGTACCTGAGTTTCTATTGAGGTTTATTCATGAAACCTGTTCTTGTCTTGCTACATGGTCTGTTGATTTTCATCGCCTGGTTTTTCATCGTTGCCGATATGGATTCAACCCAGAAAGAGTTGACCTTTGAACTGGAAAGCCATGAAGGAAATCACGGCTGTATCTTGAGGGATCGTTCCTGCTTCCTCTCCATCTACCCTTTGACTCCGATGAACGAAATCATCATTACCAAAGGGAAAGACACGACGCCCTATGTGCATATCACCTGCCTGGACCCGGAAGCGGATTGCCTCGACCCGGTGGCGTTGAGCGAATGTATCAAGACCGGAGAGTGTTCCGACCTTACCCCGGAAGACAGAGAACAATGGAATGTTACAGATTACACTGGGGAATCCTACCTATCCTTCTATCCCTTGTATGACATCCTCTGTGAGGATGTTGGAGCCACCAACTGCGTCCAGGCCTGCGATGACTATGGATTGCGAAGCGAACAACGCAGTGATGTCATTCTCAGCAAGTATGACGACTCTGAAACCCTGGGCCCCTTCTGCTGGGGAAAATCTCCGGAAGACGGTCAGCCCGTGGCGTCATGCACCCTTCGGGGTGGGGGATGTATGGAGTACAGGCCGTGCGACCGAGTAACCGCAACATTGATTACCAGCGCCGGGGATGTCTCTACCGTAACCTACAAAGTCGTCTGGTCCGAGGACGTTGATGACGACGACTGAAGCAGCAATCAGGATTTGAACAAGCCCGGCTTGAGCCGCCCAAAGGCATCGAAACTGCTGCGGTCGGTAAACAGGATGGCGGCCAATACCGTAAGCGCAGTACCGGTGAAAATGGCGATCATGATCGCAATCTGATAGCGGATGGCCAAGGCCGGATCGACACCACCGAGAATCGCCCCGGTCATCATACCTGGAAGGGACACAAGGCCAATGGTCGCCACACCGGCCAGGCTGGGTGCCAGGGCGGCGTTGACCGCTTCTTTCAAGTAAGGCACCAAGGCTTCACGCTGGCTTGCTCCTTGCGCCAACGCGGCGAGATAGGCTTTTTCATCCTGCTGCAAAGAGCGGTAAAAGGTACGAATACCGACAATGTCCGCACGCAGGCAGTTGCCTAGAATCATTCCGGCGATGGGTACGGCATATTGGGCATCCAGCAAGTCCGGTCGTTGCAGAATAGGTCCAAGGAAGTAAAACAACGGGACTGCCGTTCCCACCAGCAGCGAGAGAAAAACAGGCAAGGCAAAATGCCTAAGCCGCAAACCGGCATTGCGTACAATGGATAAATCCGCCACACCGATCATCACCAGCACCCATAGGCCGTTGAGCCAGGGATTGTTCAGATCAAAGATCACCTGCAAATAGAAACCGACAAACAACAACTGCACGGTCATACGGACAAATGCAACCACCGTGCGGCCCAGAATGGGAATGCGTGTAAACAGAATGATGCCCAGAGGAACGAGCAACAAAAGGTAACTCAGCACAAGCCGTAAAATATCAATATCCACTGCGCCTTTCATGGGGCTACCTTTCTGAAATCGGCAAGATCCACCTGACGGTTGGTGAAGGAAAGCCAGGGCCGGTCATGAGATACGACCAGTACGGTAAGATCGCCCCGCTCGGAAAGATAATCCGCGACGGCGGCTTTGCTTGTATCATCCAGGGCCGACGAGGCTTCATCCAGCAAAAGCAGGGGACGATCGAGCAACAGCGCACCAACCAGAGCAACACGCTGTTTTTCTCCACCGGAAAGTTCCTTGGTTTTCTTGGCGGGCGTCGAATCCTCAAGGCCGAAGCGCTGAAACAGATCCGGCACACGATCCAGGTTCCCTTTCAACTCCCGGTTGGCTCGATAGCCGAACATCCGCTCGTAGGCTTCCTGTACCGTACCGCTACCCAGGTCCGGTTCTTGGGCCACATAGGCCAGCTTCTGGCGTAAACGCCACACCGAGCGGCTGTCCAGGTCTTCCCCATCCAGGAGAATCCGTCCGTGCTGAGGCTGAACAAATCCCAACACACAAGCCATGAGGGTACTTTTACCGGACCCGGACGGCCCGACCAGCGCGACCTTTTCCCCTGGCATCAGTTGAAGAGAAAAGCCATCAACCAAGCTGCGATTCCCAACCTGAAGGCTGATCTCTTCCATCACCAGCACGGGCGATGATTTCGCGGACTCTACGTGATGTGTACTCATCACACCCTTCTTTCTGATCGGGCTTACCGGAAGTCTTTCAGGCTTCGGATCCAACGATCCGGATTCCCATCACCTCACTACCGAGCCCGATGAATCCCCTGAGGACGAGGCGGGTTGTAGCCTTGGCGTGCCTGATTCCGGCGCGAGTTGGAACGGTTTCGATGCTGCGTTCGGGTTCGGCCTCGGCGGGTTGATGTCGGGGCCGTACTGGCTTCCGTCTTCGCCTCGGCCTCTTCCTTGGTCGGATCAACGTAATCCGGCGGCATGGCACAGGTATAGAATTGCGGAACGGTGATTTTCTCAAGCTGTTCGTCAAAGGACTTCCGTGCTTTGTCGTAGGCTTCCTTATGTTCGTTGGGAATGGGTTTACCCGGCCTGTAGCGGGGTTTCAAGGGGTTCACATACTGGCCCTTGACCGTCATACCGTAATGCAGATGCGGCCCGGTAGAACGCCCCGTCGTGCCCACGCGACCGATGAACTGTTTCTGGTTTACATATTGTCCTTGACGCACGCCGATACTGGACAGGTGGCAGTAGATGGTCACGACACTGTTGGCATGGCGGATCTTCACCATTTTCCCGCAGGCTCCAGCCCACCCGGAATGAATCACCGTCCCGTTCGATGCCGCCCAGATCGGCGTGCCGGTAGGCGCGCCAAAATCAACGCCGTTGTGTTTTTTTCGTTGATTCAAGGTGGGGTGCATACGGAAACCGAACTTGCTGGTAACGCGGGTGGTGTTCAAGGGAGCTTTCAGGAAGGACTTACGCACACTTTCGCCCTTGCCGTTGAAGAAGTCCCGCTTCTCCTGCCCTTTCTCTTTGTAGCTGAAACCATAGGCGCGAATATCTCCCACCGTTTTCCCAATGTATTCCGCCGTCAGCACACGACCGTAATGAATGAAACGACCGTCATAATAGTACTTCTCTACAATGGCCTTGAACTCATCGCCCTTTTGCGTGTCGCTGAAGAAGTCGATATCCCAGGCAAAGACATCGGCAATCAATTCCGTCAGGGCATCACTTTCACCCAGGCGCCACAAGGCGTTGGATAAACTGAAGTCAATACGCCCGGCAACGGTTTCCAGACGCATGGACATCTCTGCTCGGACATCCATCGGAACCAATTCGCCGTCAATGCGGTGAACCTGAACATTGCGCAGATCGCTGATTTCATAGCGGAAGGAAACCAGGTCGCCCTGTTCATCCAAAGAGGCTTCAAAGCGCTGACCGGGACGAAGCTGACGAACGTTCAGGATTCCTTCCAAAGCACGGACCAGGCGGTTGATGGTGCCTACGCCCAACCCGGCTCGCATTGCGGCAATGCTGAACCCTTCGTTTTTACCAATCTCTCCATGCAAAGCGCCATCATCTTCAAAGGGCAATTCGGTGGTTTCATCCGCCATTTCCTGTTCAGAGTCCGGCTGATCTTCGTCAGGTTCAGAGGCTTCTTCGTTCTCTTCGGCCTGACCGGCGGTAGGCGTCTCATTCTCTTCGGACTGGTAATCCAACACACCGCTCTCCCCTTGGGGATGAAAGGGGTTGTCCACACTGTCCGTATTCTCAGAGGAATCGTCCGCCACGGCGTGGGGTGTCGCGTCTTCCTCCTTGGCCACAGGAGCGGATTCTTCCTCTCCGGCGGCCAGAACGATGGGAGGCATGGCGGTTTTCCCTTGCTCCGTCGACGTGGAAGGCTTCAAGGCTTCCGCCTCCTTGCCGTCCGGTTTTACCTCATCTGTAGGCTCTTGTTTGGGAGTTGTTCCCTCCGCCACTGTCTCGGCAGATGTCTGCTGGACGGTTTCAGGCTTGTCTTCCTGTCCGGAATCAGAGGGGCTGGCCAAGAGATAACCCAAGACAAAGGCCAAGACGATTCCGGCTCCCATCAGACCTTTCCAGGAGGCGGGAGACAAAAGAGTTTGTTGGCGACGCGGCGTGTTACGAACAGGAGAAGGCATCAGGCTGACTCATCCAGAAAAACAGGGTACCATGATCAGGGTGTCAAGACGCCGGGGTCAACTGTGGGGAATCCCGAAGGCATCTCAAAACGTATCTCCATTCAATGGAGCAAACAAAGACAAACCCCACCGGCAAAAGCAAGTGGGGAAACACGGATCAGACAATCAGTTTCTGCATGGCTTTGAAGGCTTTGGTTCCAGCCTTTTCCAACCATTGGAACATCACCGTTTCCATGCTGGTAATTCGCGCACCGGCATCACTCATCAGGCCCAGACCAATGTCATGGTTGTCTTCGGTACGCGATCCCAAGGCGTCATGAACGACGTGGACATCATAGCCCAGTTTCAACAAGCCCAGCACGGATTGATAGACGCAGATATGGCTTTCCATGCCACAGACCACGGCCTGAGTACGCCCGCTGGATTCCAGGGCTTCGCAGAAAATCTCATCTTCCATAGCTGAAAAATGAATCTTCTCAAATACCTGCGCTCCTTCGAGCCTTTCCGCGATAGGTTGCAGCGTGGTCCCCAATCCTTTGGGGTATTGTTCGGTTACGAAAACGGGGAGATCCAACTCCTGGGCCAGAGCCTGAAGCACCGGGATGGTGCGAAGCATATCCGCTTGGAATATGGGGTCGATTTGCGGCCAGAGTTTTTCCTGAACATCGCAGATGAAAAGAAAGCTGCGGTGCGCCTGAAGTAATTGCGGATGAGCAAGACGCATGATTATCCCTTCGGTTTGGGTTCACCCGACAGGCAAACAAGAAGCGTTTACCAACGAGTTGTGGCCCTTCTTCCCTCACCCGATTGCCAGACAAGACCGTTTGGCAGACACGGCGAAGATCACATCAAACCACGCTTTCTGTCTAGCACGATCCCTAGCGAAAGTAAACCGATTGCGGCGGGAGTTTCATCCGTCGTACAAAGGAACGGTTAAAAGAAATCTTCCACCTTAAGTACCACCATATGCACGGGTGCGGCGCAGTTGGCGTTGGCCATGTTGGCATTGCAGGTTTGCAGCAGATCCGATTTGATGGAGTCAATCTGCTCATCTTCAACAACGCTGAAAATCATACTGTTTGCACCGGGATGCAAACGGCTGGCCAAGCGCTTACCCGTGGTTCCTTCCCCCAACACCGTAGGAATCTGAGAGAAGCCTTTCACATCATGCTGCTCCAGAATACTTTCCACCTCGTCCAGCACCACCTGGTCGAAAATAATCACAATCAATTTCATCGTTGTCTCCTTATCAAGAAAGGAACTCATTAGTAGAAACTCAACAGCACCGAGAACGCCCCGGAAAGGGCGCTCTCGGTGTTTTTTGCTTACGCTTTCACGGTATGCCGACGAACGGCGTAGTAAATCAAAGGAATCACCACCAAGGTCAACAGCGTGGCAATGACCACACCGAAAATCAGGCTAACCGCCAACCCGCTGAAAATGGGGTCGAGCAGAATCACAGCACCACCGACAACCAGGGCTGCCGCAGTGAGGAAAATAGGACGGAAGCGAATGGCACCGGCTTTCAATACCGCTTCACGCAGGTCCGTTCCGGCCTCCAATTCCTGTTCGATGAAATCGACCAGCAGAATGGAGTTACGCACAATGATTCCGGCAAGGGCAATGAACCCAATCATGCTGGTTGCCGTGAAATAGGTATGGGTCGCCCAGTGACCGGGAAGAATCCCGATCAGAGTCAGAGGGATGGGTAACATGATGATGATCGGCGTAAGGAAACTCTTGAACCAGGCCACAACAAGGATGTACATCAGCACCAACACGATGGCAAAAGCAATGCCCATGTCCCGAAAGACATCGTGGGTGATCTGCCATTCACCATCCCATTTGACGGTATATTCCTTTTGGGTTTGCGGCATTCCATCCAACAGTTGCGCGACCGAGTTGCCATCCGGCCCTTTCAGCGCCTCAACCTGCGGCATTGTATCCAAGATGGCGTAAACCGGGCTTTCCCCCTGGCCCCCCACTTCGCCGGTAAGATACACCACGCGACGCAGGTTCTTGTGATAGATGAAGCGATCTTCCGTTTGCAGGTTCTGGTCTACCAGTTCTCGAATCGCCACCATGCGTCCGTTGCTGCCATGAACCTGAATGTCCGACAGATCATCAATGGAGCTACGTTGGGCCATAGGCACCTGAACCATCACCTCCACCGGCTCCCGCTCGCGCTCGGTAACCATCAATCCGGCGGCTTTGCCGTACAAGGCCAACCCGATGGTGTTGGTAATCTGTTCTGTCGTTACACCGCTCAATGCCGCTTTGGCTTTATCGACCTTCAGACGGAACTCCGGTTGGGCCGCTTCGGCATACCAGTCTACATCCACAATATTCGGGGATTCTTCAAACAGGGTTTTAATCTTCTCGGCAAGCCAATACTGACCGTCCAGGTTCGGACCATAGACTTCCGTCTGCATCGTACTCAGCACCGGCGGGCCGGGAGGCACCTCGGCAATCAAGGCTTTTGCACTGTGGCGCTCGGCAATGGCCACAATCATCGGTCGCAAGCGTTTGGCGATGTCATGACTCATTTCACTACGGGCGTGCTTTTCAACCAGATTCACTTGAATATCCGCAACGTTCGCACCTGCACGCAGATTGTAATGACGGACCAGACCGTTGAAATTGATCGGGCTGGCGGTACCGATGTAAAGCTGCACGTCACGAACCACGGGCTCTTTAACCAATTCCGAGGCAATCTCTCGCGTAACGGCTGCGGTGCGCTCTAACGTCGCCCCTTCATCCATGTCGATGACCACCTGGAACTCGCTTTTGTTGTCATGGGGAAGCATTTTCACTTTCACCGCACGAACATACAACAGAGCCACACTTCCCAGAAGCAGCACGAAAACACCGGCCAGAACTCCCGCTCGCAGCGCGGGTTTATCCACCATCGGAGTAAGGACTTTCCGGTACAGACGCCCGATACTTCCTTCTTCGTCTTCCTCGTCATGAGAAGTCTTCGCAACGGCTCCCTGCTGCTCTTGTTTCTGCTGTTCACGCTTTTCCGCATAAGCCAGAAGGCGTTTGGTCATCCAGGGAGTGACCACGAAGGCCACGACCAGGCTGAAGAGCATCGCTGCCGAGGCATTGATCGGAATGGGACTCATATACGGTCCCATCATGCCGGTAACAAAGGCCATAGGCATCAGTGCGAAAATAACGGTAAAGGTTGCCAGAATAGTAGGGTTTCCCACTTCATCCACGGCAAAAGACGTGATGGTATCCAGCGTACTCCACTTCATGCGGAAGTGTCTGTGGATGTTTTCCACCACAACGATGGCGTCATCGACCAGAATACCGATGGCGAAAATCAAAGCGAAAAGGGTCACCCGGTTCAGGGTGTAGCCAAAAAAGTAGCTGGCAAAGAGTGTCAAGGCCAGGGTCACCGGTACGGCGACGGCAACCACCAGGGCTTCTTTGATGCCGAGGAAAATCCACATCAGCAACACCACGGAGATGGTGGCCAGAAACATATGGAAAATCAACTCATTGGATTTTTCTTCGGCGGTCTTTCCATAATCGCGGGTGATGGTGGTATCAATCCCGGAAACAAGGATTCCCCCCTTCATATCTTCCAAACGCCGGGTCAGGGTTTCCGTCAACCAGGTGGCATTGGCTCCACGCCGTTTGGCGACGGCGATGGTCACGGCGACCTCTTCAGGAAGGGTATGGCTTGCGCTTAGCGCAGGCTCCGGAGTCTCGGAACCGGCCCCATTGCGATGGAACACGTAATCTTTGATTTCCTCCACGCCATCGGTCACCGTCGCGACATCGGAGAGATAAACCGGCTTTTCGTTGTAAACCGCCACGATGGTCTGCTCTACGTCACGGGCGGAGCGGAAGAAGTCACCCACTTCCACCAGAAACTGCATATCAGCACGACTGAATCCACCAGCCGAGAGGTTGCTGTTATCACGACCAAGAGCCTGATAGACCTGCAAGGGAGAGATCATATGACCGGTCAGGCGATCCGGGTCCACTTCCACGCGAACCTGCCGTTTCTGACCACCGATGATCGTCACTTCGCTGACATCATCCACCTTCTTCAGTTCCGTCCCCACCTCGGCGGCAACACGGCGAAGCATGGCCGAGTCATACATCGTCGAATGCAGGGTCACACTCATCACCGGCACGTCATCAATCCCCATCAGCTTAATCAGGGGCGGCGTCACACCGATGGGAATGCGGTCCATGTTTCCTTGGACTTTGTTGTAAATCTTGACCAAGCTGTCTTCTTCGTCTTCCCCGACATCAAAGCGCACGATGGCCATTGAGCCGTTGGGCCGTGAAATGGTATAGACATCATCCACACCGGGGATTTCCCAGACCAGTTTTTCCAAGGGCGTGGAAACAAGCTGCTCCACCTCCTGGGAACTCAAGCCGGGAGCCTGAACAAAGATGTCCACCATCGGTACGACAATCTGAGGCTCTTCTTCACGGGGCGTAATGGATGTGGCAAACAAACCCAGAATCAGGGCAGCCATAACCATCAAGGGTGTCAGTTTGCTATCCTGAAAGGCATCGGCCACACGACCGGAGAAGCCCAGCTTCTTTCGTTCGAAGCGCTTTTGCAGCGACTTATCTACCGAGGCGTTCATTGAGCCACCACCTTTGCCGGTTGTCCATCTTGAAGCACGCTGATCTCACTGACCACCAGCCTATCTCCATTGGCCAAGCCGGAGACAATCTCCACACGGCCACTGTTTACACGACCCTCACGAACCAGACGCAGCCGGATGTGATCCGTGGCATCCACCACGTACACGGCGCTGAGCTGCCCGTTCCGAACCAGACGATCCTCGTCGATCACCACACCGGGGCAACTACCCATCACCCGGCTGAAGGTTGCCCGACCAAACATCCCGCTACGCAAGTCTTTGGTTTCCGAAATGCGCACGCGCACGGTGTTGGAATGGGTTACGCGATCCATCGCCGGAACGATCTCATGAATCACACCGGGAATATCACGTTTTTCACCTCGGCCAACTTCCACATTCACAGTTACGGCCTGACCAACGGCCAGGGCGGAAATATCCTGAGCGGTGACCGTGGCTTCAAATTCCAGTTCGCCATCACCTTCCATACGCACCAGCGGATACCCCGGAGAAGCCATCTCACCTTCTTCAATCAGCGTATCAATCACCCGACCGTCAAAGGGCGCCAACACCTTGGTTTCCTTCAAATAAGCACGAGCCGTAGACAAGGCTCCACGAGCCTGCTCCACCGCGCCCAAAGCACTACGGTAATCAAACTGCGCCTTGTCATACTTGGCCTCACTGGCGGAATCTTTCTGCTTCAGGGTTTCAAAACGATCCAACATCTGTTTGGCGATGGTTTTGGCCGCTTCGGCCTGAGCCAGGGCACCTTTGGCCTGCACCACCCGGCTTCTGGCATCGCTGTTGTCAATGGTGACCAAAAGCGCATCCTTCTTCACCTTGTCACCGGCGGCGACGTGAATGGTCAAGACCTTCCCCATCACTTTGCTGGCCAGCGTGGATTCACGCTCGCTTTTCACACGGCCCACGGCCTGAAACTTGCCCATATCACGACGGGACTCGATGGTTTCAACCTGTACCTCGGCGGTGGGAAGTTGAAGCTCTTGACGAGAACTTGCTTCGTGACCGGAACATCCGACAAACAACGACACAAACAGGCTCACAGCGATCAGGCTAAGAATGGAAATAACAACCTTGCGTTTCATCAAAAGGTCTCCTTGATTTATCGTTCAACGGCTTGTGTGGATTCAGATTTTGCGGGGCTTCCAAGCAGGTCTTGACCTTGGGCCAACAACAAGGCACGCCGGGCCACCTCTACCTTCATGGCGGCAACGGTCTGGTCGTTACGAGCGCGGAGTTCTCCGGTTTGCGCCGAGACGAGATCCGCCGCGCTGGCCTGCTGGGTTTCATAGCGGTTTTGCTCCAGACGCAAGGATTCCTGAGCCAGAGCAAGCTTTGCTTCGGCGGTTTTATGAGACTGTATGGCCTCTTCCAACTCCAAGCGTTTCTGCTCTACCTCCAGGCGGATCCCTTCCTCAGCAGCCTCAATCATCTTTACCGCTTTCCGGTGGCGAGCCTTGGCGCTTTTCACCTGATAGTACGTCGCGCCCCATTCCCAGGCATTCCAGGTGAGCATCAACCCACCGAAGAATTCGTTGTCCAGCATCATGTCGCCCATACCCTGATTGTTGGTATAGGCTCCAACCAGATTCAACTCCGGAAGCATCTCGCCAATCGCCGCGTTGTAAGCACCCTTCGCGGCACGACGTTGGCTGCGGGCCGAAAGCAGATCGGGACGTTTGTCCATTGCCACCGCCTGTTGAGCTTTCAGAGAGTGAGCAAGATTGGTTTGCGGGTCCGGGCTCTTTTCGTATGCCGCCTCAATCGGTTGATGAAGATCACGGCCCATGTACATATTGAGCATGGCGCGGGAAAGCTTCACCCCCTTCTCGGCCTGAGCCTGGGCTTGAAGCAGTTCTTCCCGTTGAACCTGCACTTTCAAGAGCGCTTCACGTTCCACCAGACCGGCATCCAGGTAATCCTGAGTCTGTTTTTCAAAGGTCTGCACCTGCACCAAGGCCTGCTTGACGGAATCCACCATCTGTTGAGCGCCGAGGTAAGCAAAATAGGTTTGGGTGACTTCCTGTTCCAGCTTGCGCCGCTCGTTCTGCACATCGTACCGCCCAGCCTCGGACATGGCACGCCGGGCCTGGTAACCTTCATAGATTTTGTAAAGCTGAATCAGGGGTTGAATCAACATCACCTGGCTTTTCACCGTGACCTGATTCCGAACGACCATGCTCATCGGCGGCATGGCAACCGGGGTTCCCATCATCTGGCCAAAGAGTTGCTCGTACTCGGACAGATCGAAGTTGTATTCGTTGTCAGAGTCCCAGACCATCGCGTTCACCTCTACCCGTGCCATCGGAAAGAAGCGCCCAAAGAGACTTCTGGCCTCATCGTGCCTGGCCTGGGCCTCTTCTTCGCTGGCCTTCAAGCTACGGTTATGCTCAACAGCACGAGCAAGACTGGACTCTAAGGTAAAGGATTCCGCGTAAGCCGGAGCATGAACAAGGAGCAGCAGAACAAGCCATACAGGAGTAAAAATAGATTTCATTTCGGTTCCTTCCGTCAAGATGACACGAGGTTTTCATGCAGTAAGGAGCCACTAACTCAACAAAGGTGACGCGAAAAAACATATTTTTCGACAAAGCCCCTCAACGGACTGACCGACGGTGCAACCTGCTACCCGTAAACGTAGTTATCTATCCCCATTCCTTCTTCGACCGGCTTACCGGGATATTTAGGCCAGAAAGGTCAACCCTTTTGAAACTCTACCGATTCCACACTATGACAGGGGGATGGGACAGGCTCCGTCAGTCCCGTAACAAAGATAATACATCAATAAAACGCAGTGGTTACGTTGATTCAAGACAAAGTATAACTCGCTATGGAGGCTTCCGCATCAAAGCGACTTCCGATCAGACTGCGTCAAAATGAGTCCGTTTCACACATTTAAGTGATTATGTAAAAAGGGGTATAGGATACAATGAAAATACGAGATAAAATCCTACTTCCGATTCTTTCCGGCCTGTTATTGATCGGGATTGCCTCTGTTTGGTATTTTTCCAATAAAATGGAGACCATGCTTCATGATTCCGTGGAAGCAGGACACCGAAAAATGCTGGATGACATCTACGGAGGTGTAGACCGTATCGCCACGGAATCCCTGAAATCCTCCAGCCTGTTTTCACAGTCCCCACCCGTGATTGCCGCTTACAAACTGGCCCTCTCCGGGAATCCGGATAATCCCACCGATGCCACGGTACAGCAAGCCAGGGAACAGCTTCGCACGTCCATGTCCTCCTTCAACCAGGGATACAAAGAAAACATCAATCAGCAGGGGATGAAAATTCACTTCCATCTGCCCAACGCCCGCAGCTTCCTTCGTCTCTGGCGGCCCAAGCAAAAACAGAAAAACGGGCAATGGGTCGATATTTCGGATGATCTCAAGGATTTCCGGCAAACCGTACTGGATGTCAATCGCACCAACAAGGCAGTTAAAGGAATTGAACTAGGGCGTGGCGGATTCACCATCCGTGGAGTGGCCCCGATCAAAGATGAGCAGGGGCAAGGCTTGGGTTCTGCCGAAGTGCTGATTGATTACTTTACCTTGGTCAAAGACTACCAGACCGATGCCAAAACCCAAGCCGCCTTGTATATGAGCGAGCGCTTTCTACCCATCACCACCCGTTTGCAGAACAGTTCCAAAAACCCGGTTCTCTCCGAGGGTGGTCAGGGATTCGTGTTTGTGGATTCCTCCAACGCAGAATTGACCAACGATTATGTCAACCTGGATCAACTGTCAGCAGGCATGAAGGGGCTGCATCATTACAACGTAGGAGATCATGCCGTCAGTACCGCGCCGGTCAAAGACTACAACGGGAAACCCATTGGTGTCTTGGCCCTGGTTTCCGACATCACCGAGCAGAAAGCCTCCATCGCCGGTAGCATCACCACCGTCGCCACCGGCTCGGCGATTTTAGGCGGTTTGTTGCTTTTTGGACTCTTCGTGATGATCAAGCGAACCACCGACCCGTTGAAGAACATGGTTGATGTCGCCAACAGCCTGGCCGAAGGCGATCTGAATCAGGATGTATCTGTGACGAGCCAGGATGAAGTAGGCGAACTGGCGGAAGCCTTCGGACAGATGATTCAGTCCCAGCGAACCATTACCCAGGCAGCCCATCAGCTGAGCCAAGGTCGTTTCGATCTGGATATAATTCCCAGAAGTCCCAACGACACCTTAAGTCTTGCCCTTCAAGACATGGTGAACGTGATCAAGCGCCTGGTCACGGAAACCCATAGCCTGTCCACCTCCGTTCGGGAAGGTCGCTTGAACCGTCGCGGGGACGCGGAAGCCTTCCAGGGTGGATTCAAGGATCTGATCAAGGGACTCAACCAACTGGTGGATGCCTTTGTAGACCCCATCGAGGTAGTTCAGGAGTACCTGGGCCGCATCGCCGATGGTGACATTCCTCAACCCGTGCGTAAAGAATACCAGGGAGATTTCAACCGAATCAAAGACAGCATCAACCGCAATGTCGAAGCAATCAACAATCTGGTCGCCGAGGTGGACGGTCTGGTCGGCGCAGCCATCGAAGGCCAGCTTTCCAAACGGGCCGATGAGTCATCATACCAAGGGGATTTCCGGAAAATCGTGGCTGGCGTAAACACCTTGTTGGACAAAGTCCTGGAACCTATCCTTGAAGCGGGTGACGTTCTGGAACAACTGGCAGCCAGGGATCTGACCGTTCGTGTAGAAGGAAACTATCGTGGCGATCACGCCAAAATCAAAACCTCCCTTAACGAAGCTGCTGAGGCGTTGAACGAAGCCTTGCAACAGGTTTCCCTCAGTGCCGAGCAGGTGGCTTATGCAAGCAATCACATCGCGCAGAGTTCCCAGTCTGTGGCGGAAGGAGCCAGCGAGCAAGCCAGCTCCCTGGAAGAAACCCGTGCCAATCTGGAAGAACTGACCACTCGCACCAAGAACAACGCCCAGAACTCCAAAAAAGCGGAGAGCCTGGCCAAGCAAGCGGGAACCGTGGTGGCCGACGGAAGCACCTCGATGGAAAAGATGACCTCCTACATGTTCAGCATCCGAGGCTCCGCCGAAGGCACAAGCGTGATTATCCAAGACATCAACGACATCGCTTTTCAAACCAACCTTCTGGCATTAAATGCCGCCGTAGAGGCAGCACGGGCCGGGGAAGCGGGTCGTGGCTTCGCCGTGGTCGCCGAGGAGGTCCGTAACCTGGCGGGTCGCGCCAAAGAAGCCGCCAAGAAAACGGAAGACCTGATTCGCGAATCCATTCAACTGGCCGAAAGCGGCGAACAGGTAGCCAGTGAAGTTGGCGAGAAACTGATGGAGATCGTAGACAGCATCGACAACGTGAACAGCATTGTCACGGAAATCTCGGATTCCAGCCAGAAGCAAGCCGATGGGATTGGACAGATCAACGAAGCCATTGTGAACATGGATGGCGTAACCCAGCAAAACGCGGCCACCTCGGAAGAATCCTCCAGCGCTGCCGAGGAACTATCCACCCAAAGTGAAGACCTCGCCGCCCTGGTTGGTCGTTTCAAAATCGGCAAAGCGGAAGCGAACCAGTCTACCGCGATGGTCTCCCACTCCGAAACTGTGAACTGATAGGGATTTTATCTCAAAAGTCCGAACGCCTTGCGTAGTCTGCGCAAGGCGTTTTTCTTGGAAAGAAAGGAAGAGAAACGTGTTGCGTTTCGTCTGCTACAACTCAAAGCGTTCAAGCAATTCAGCCCAGATCGCCTCGGAAATAGCTCCTTCATCCTGCAAACCATCCAGCACGGTGAGCGGAGCCTCTTCGTTTTTCAGTTCCTGCTTATAAACCCGATCCACCTGATTCAGAAACGCTTCCTTTTCATACAACTCCATCGCATCCCGATCTTTCAACCGGGCCAGCGATGCCTTCGGAGGAACATCCAGGAAGATCCACCAATCGGGCTTGGGTGCTTTGCCGTTGACATGGCGAATCCAACTCGTGTCCCCGTCTACCCCTTGATAGGCCAAGGTAGAGAGGTAATAGCGGTCGCAAATCACCCACCGTCCTTGTTCCAACGCCGGTTTGATCACTCCTTCGGCATGGTCCAGGCGGTCGGCACTGAACAGCAAGGTCATGGTGTCGGCGTCCAACATGGTCCATTCCGTCTCCGAGGTTGGACGCACCACGCGGCCACTTAGAGCCTGACGGATCAACGCGCCGATGGGCCCACCGGTGGGTTCGCAGGTATAAAAAGCATCCTGGTCGTGCCGTTTCAATGCGGCCACGAGGTGCCGTGCCTGGGTGGTGGTACCGGCTCCATCAATACCTTCCAGGACAATGAAGCGGCCTCGTTTGTCTGTGGGATTCGCCTTGCTCACGGCCCGTTTCCTTTTCGGTTTGGCTTTATCGACACTGACCGCCGGTCAAGGGGGCCTCGGAACTGAGTTCGTTTTCGCAACCTGCAAGATCCGGGTTGTGTTTGCAGACGGCCTGACGAATATCTTCCGGGCTTAAACCGTGCGCTTCATAGCGGTTGTTCACCAACCACGTCGGGCTGGCACGAATATCCAATTGCCGTGACAACTCCAAGTCCTTCCGTTGCAGGCGCTCTCCGTCCTTATTCACACAGGAGTCAATCAGCTCTGCATCCAAGCCCTGGCTTGTTGCACAAACGCGCCAGTCTTCATCTTCATCCTGCTCAATGCGGCAACGGATATATTTCATATAATCTCGGTTGGCGGCATAAAGCTTCATCGCGCAGAGTTGTCGTTCATTTTCCACCAATTCGTCTGGACCGTGCAGGGCAACCAGTCCGCCGGTGGAGTCTTCGGAAACGATGTAGTGCAGATCCAACCCCAGACCTTCGCCGAAATTGGCGACGAGGGGAATCAAGCTTCGCTGAGCGACCACGCCGTAAGGGCAATGACTCATCAGGAACAGTTGCAGATGGTTGGGAATCTCTTCCCGGCATACAAGCTTTCCGGTGCAATCGGGATCTTCACAGTCCGTTTTGCCGTTAGCGGTATCATCCTTGCCATTATCACAGATTTCCGCCATCGGATCGAAATCCGCCTCCACCCGCAACTGGTAATAACCGGGATGAGCATCCAGATAAACGGCCATCTTCGGGAAGAGATCATGCTCGGCAAAGGAAGACTTGAACAGAAGCGCAGGCAGGGTACGCAGATGAAGACACTGATAAATCGCCTTGGCTTCCGGGTCCGACCAATCCAGCACGCGGGGTTTCAACCCAGGAACCACCTGCTTGAACTGCTCCAGAAATTTGGTAGGATCGCAGGACTCACAACGTTGGTCGGTCAGAATCAGGAAAGGAACCTCCCCGGATTCCGTGTCATCCTCTACGCCTGCGGCATCGGCGGTTGCGCCCGGCAACGCGCCTTGAGGCTTGGTTTCCGGAGTATGCTGACAGGAAACACCCAGCACCAAACCAAACAGGACCACGCAAAGCAAACTCATGGTTCGTGATGAGATGCTGCGATTCACGCCCGACCTCCCCGTCCTTGCAGGCTATGGCCGATACGCTGGAAGAATTCCAAGGTGATGGGATGGGTGATGTCCGGGCTGGCCTTGGCCATGCGTGACAGGAATTGCGAGAACTGCCGCATACCGGTATCCCCGGTTTTCCGCCTCAACTCACCCAACAATTTGTACAAGACTTCGTCAAGGTAGAGGAAGAATTTCTCGTAACGGAAATCCGTATCGACCCAGGCGCGGTTCTCATACAACACCTGCCAGTTGACCTTCCCGCTCTGCGGATCAAAGGTAATACCTTGATACAAAGGCGGATATTTCTCCCGAAGGCCGCTGATCATGTTGGCAATGCCCTGTTGGGCCTTGACACCGATGGTCTTAAGCAACACGTCTTGAATCTTGTTGAAGATCACGGCGTATTTTTCCACCGTCGAGCGTAGCGGGTCATAGGGTTTGGGCATACGCGGATGGGGGATGATCTCATCGGAAATGGGAAACAGTCCGTGAGGACCGTTGTGCGCCCCGCTCTTCCAGCCTTCCTCGTTGTCCCGCTGGTAGATTCCCAGCCCGTGGTCGTAGCGATACCCCACCTGAAATTGCTCACCCTGATACAGGGCCAATTCCGAAATCTGATCTTCCCGTCGCAGCACCACGGAAAGGGAGTAATTCCCAAGACGCTTTTCAATATCCGTCCAGGGTTCCGGCCCCGTCACCCAGGCCGCCGAAGGCTGGGTCATCACCGTCAGCAGCATTTTCACCAGACCTTCGTCACAGGAAACCACCTGGGTCCAGGTTCTACGGTTCATCTCTGTGAAAAAAGAGTGTGGCCGTTCACGCTGAGGGAAAAGGCGATTGGTCAAGGCGTCAAACTGGCAGAACGCCGCCGGTTGGCCTTTATCGAAAAGAAGATAGTGCGCGACATCGTCTTCCGCGAAAACCATATACCCACCGAATTCCGGATCTTCCCGAAGAATATCGGTGTAAAGACTATAGAAATAAGCCAGGGGGAACTCTTCCACCATCAGGCGTTGTTCGGTCCAGGGAAACAGCATGGAATACCATCCTTGAAAAAGGAACCCGTCGATTACCTCGCGGAGTCGTCACCGATCCACAACGGCAGGCGGCAAACCCGATGGCCCCGCCCCAAAATACTCAGCCGTCCAGCATGAAGTCTGGTTGAGCCACTCCGCATAAACCATCCTCAGTATACCGGAAAACGGCTTTAGTCTAGTGGCAGAACCGAGAAATTGCAAGAAAGGCTTTCATTCAGCAGAAAGAGGCTATCGTGTTGAATTTCATTGTAAAAGAAGAATAGCCCCCATCATCATGATTCGTTTTTTCTCGCCGTTTTCATCGGTTTGGGTACGCATCATTTTCCAACCCAACGAGGCCGAGAGCCGTTGCCAGTCTACCCCCATACCGGACAAAGAGGGTCTGGCCGTCTCCGGGTGACGACATTGCCCCTTTTCATGCAGCGCCGCGCAATCCGGCTCATCACCGCATAGGGTCTGCTTGCATCCACCGGAAGAGTAACCACAGGCACGGGAAAATCCCAACCGCCGGGCTTCATGCTCCAATTGGGCCGTCAGATGGTGGATACGCTGTCCCATCCCGGTATAGGCCTCGACCGTGGAACCTTCCAGAACCAGATCCACTTTCACCACGGCAAGTTCCCGGTAGCCGGAAAGCAAGGTCTGAAAGTCAGCGGGCATCATGAGATGGGGAGGGCAATGGATGGATTGTCCGTAGTTGGGACAACCCTTTTGACAGAGGTCACGAAGCTTTTCATCAATCACCAGGGTATCCGGTGTCATTTTCACGATCTCGGTTACCCCTTGTTCAAGGGCAAATGCCTGTAACCGTTCATAATCAGGAGCTGAAACCATCGCTTTTCCTTCTTTTCCGTATCCTCTCACCCGTTCAATGCACCCGGATAACCCACCAACCAACCACCCGATACCGCTTACCTTACGACGATTCTACCCGAAACCCAATGAAAGATTGATGAAAATCCCAAGCGAGGAGTAAAACGCCATCCGCTTGGTTAAATCCTTCGGCTCCCCGGTTTTGGAGTTGAACCTTGTTTTTCAGACCAAGCAGTTCTATGCTACTTCCGCTTCGAGAATGTGGCCCCTGCAAAAAGCCCGATGGCCCGACAACCCATAGGCCACTTTATCCACGGAATCGTTCCCCCATGAGTAGACTTCAGAAAACCCTCTTTGAATCACCCCAGGCCTTGCTTGGGCTAAGCTTCGCAGGGATGATTGTTCTAGGCAGCGTGCTTCTGGCCCTACCCGTCAGTCACACGGAGGGAAGCCTCGGTTTTTTAGATGCCCTCTTTACGGCCACTAGCGCCGTATGCGTGACTGGCTTGGCCGTGGCGGATACGGGAAAAGACTTCACCCTTTTCGGGCAAGCCGTTATTCTTGTGTTGATCCAAACCGGCGGCCTGGGTTTGATGACCTTTGCCGGGCTGGTGGCCTTCCTTTTGGGGAAACGATTGTCCTTATCATCCCAGTCCGCCCTGTCAGACAGCTTTTTGCAACGCGACGCCGCGACTCAATTCCGCAAGGTTTTCTTTCGTATCCTGGCTCTGACCCTCACCATCGAAGGCGTGGGAGCGATTTTGCTGTTTGTCGCCCTGCTGCCCGGTCACAGCATTGCCCATGCCGCCGGTTCTGCCCTCTTCCATAGTACTTCGGCCTTCTGCAACGCCGGGTTTTCCATCTATTCAGACAGCCTGGTGAGCTTTCGGAATGACCCCTGGATACTTTCCATCATCATGGCTTTGATCCTCCTCGGCGGCACGGGTCATATCGTGCTTTCGGAACTCTGGAGTTGGGCCCGAAGCCGCCTGCGACGTGAGGGCAAGCCCTTGAGCTATCATGCACGCCTGGTGCTGGGATTCTCTGCAAGTCTGCTGGCGTTTGGGTTCGTTGTTTTCCTCCTCGGTGGATTGGGAACCGACAAACCGGGCTTCTTACAACATAGTTTGGATGCGCTGTTTCAGTCGGTCACGGCACGAACGGCGGGCTTTAACACCATTAACATGGGTACTCTCCCGTTGGGCAGTCTGGTGTTCATGGTGCTGCTGATGTTCATCGGCGGCTCGCCCGGCTCCTGCGCCGGTGGAGTGAAAACCACCACCGTAGCCATCTGGCTTGGACGCTTACGCTCCCGCCTTTTGGGCCGAAGCGATACGGTAATGTTCGGACGAACCATTCCCGTTGATATTGTCCGGCGTGTTTCCGTTTTGATGGGGCTGGGCATCCTATGGAATGTACTGGGGCTGTTCCTTCTCGCCGCGTTTGAAAGCAATAGCGGCCAAGGTCATCTGGAAGCGCTGTTCTTTGAGCAGGTCAGCGCCTTCGGCACGGTGGGCCTTTCCACGGGCATCACGGCGAGCCTGGGTGTTGTTGGAAAAAGTTGGATCATTCTTACGATGTTTATCGGTCGCTTGGGCCCGTTGACTCTGGCTCTGTGGTTCCTTCCCACAAGAAATGAAGCGATAACCTATCCTGATGCAAAGGTGATGATCGGATGACTCGCAACGCAAAACAAAAACAGATTGTGGTGATCGGTTTGGGGCAATTTGGCGGACAGATCGCCAGAGACTTGTCCAAACATGCGCAGGTATTGGCCATTGATCTTGAAATGGACAAAGTCGATGCCGTAGCCGATTCGGTACAACGGGCGCTTTGCCTGGATGCCAGCAAGCTGGGACCGCTGCAATCGGTGATTTCCAAAGATTTTGATGAAGCCATTGTCAGCATGGGCGAAACGATGGAAGCCAGCACGTTATGTACCCTGCACCTGAAGCAGATCGGAGTGAAAAGCATCCGCGCCAAAGCGATCAGCGAAGACCATGCGATGATTCTGAAATCCGTTGGAGCAACGGACGTGGTCTACCCGGAACGGGAAACGGCCAGCCGCATGGCTCAGACCATCCTCAACCCCAACCTGCTGGACTTCATCCCAATCGACAAAGAGTATCAGGTCACCGATCTTGCCGCACCGGAAACCTTTCATGGGAAATCGCTCATTGAGCTTGAACTGCGCAAGCGCTATGGCGTGTTCGTCATCGCCGTCAAACACCAGAATGAAGATTCCTTCCAGTTTCTTCCCTCCCCGGACTACAGCATTCAAGCCACGGATATTCTGGTGCTGATTGGAAAAGAGGATGACATTCTACGAATCGGCACAGACGGCAAAGCGGACGAAAGCGACTGAGAGCAAGCTTGCAGAGAAAGAGAGGATGGGATAGGCTCTTCGCGGATTGAGCGCGTTTTGTAACCATTATTCCGAAGCGGATCTCTTGGACACAAACAGCTCCGCCGCGATGGTCCTATCGCCCCTGCCCTTTTGGAGATGGATTGATGCACGAATTGGAACTGCTATTTCAAACCGCCCTGACCGACAACCCTGCACTGGCCTTCGTCCTGGTCTATGCAACCGGCATTCTGACCAGCTTTACGCCCTGCGTGTTACCCTTGGTGCCCATCACCATCGGTGTGCTTAGCGGTGGGGGCATCGCCGGCCCCGCACAAGGTGGACGTGGGAAAGCCTTGCTCATGGGCCTGGCCTATGCCGTGGGCATGGCCTTGATGTTCAGCCTCTTGGGCCTCTTGGCTGCGCTGAGCGGCAAGGCGGTCTTCGGAATGCTGGCCAGTTCCCCCATCACCTACCTGGTCATGGGCCTGTTCATCGGAGCCTTGAGCCTCTGGATGCTCAAAGGGGACAACATCGACCCACGCGCCGCCCTGACCACCTGGGCGATGAGCGGCAAACCCAACCCTCTGAAAAATATGGTGAAGTGGTATACGATGGCCCAGGGTGGAAGCTTCGCTGTCGCCTTTGCCATCGGGTTTCTAAGCGGGATTATCGCCGGACCTTGTACGGCGCCGGTGATCGCCCTGGTTCTGGCCTATGTTGCCCAACAGGGTGAAATTCTTTACGGTGTCAGCCTGATGTTCATTTTCGGCCTGGGGCTTTCCACCATCATGGTCATCGCCGGTGTCAGTGTGAACCTGGTGCGTAAGATGACCAAGGGCGGCCTGATGATCTTTGTTCATAAAGCCCTTGGCGTGCTGATGGTTCTGGTGTCGCTGTACTTCTTCTACATGGCCTACACCTATAGCTTCGGCGGTGCTGAGCTTTCCTTGGAGCTGGGGGAAACAAACCCGGTGTGGACCCTGACCACGGTCAGCGATGAAGGCCAGCCCGGTGCCAAAGCCAAAGAAGCGGGAGCTGACTTCCCAGCCTTTACCTTCAACCAGGAACAAGCTTCACAGGAAGAAGGCACCAAACCAAACCCGGACAACGCCCCACAAACCAAACACTTCCCCAAGGATTTTCAAGGCAAAGTGGTTTTTGTCACCTTCTGGGGAGCCTGGTGCAAGGAGTGCATGGCCGAAATCCCCCATATCAAAACCATGATTGAGACAACCCGAAATCGGGATGACTTTGCCGTGCTGTCGGTCAATGTGATGGACCCCAAACCGGTAATGCTGCAAACCGTCAAAGACAAGGAGATCCGCTATCCGGTGTTGTTCGACCCGGAAAGCCTTTTGCCCGATCGGCTGGAAGCCACGGCCTTCCCCTTGAACCTGTTCATTGGCAAAGACGGTAAGGTTCTTTACGCCGGGTCCACCATTCCGGAAAACTGGCAGAGCTACTTGAAGTAGATCCTCCGAAGGTTACAGATGAGAGACGCTCGTGAGGAATCTTCCCACGAGCGTCGTTTTTTGTCCCCTGGTCATCATCTGTCCAAAGAGAAACTCCTCGGCTTTTCTTCTCTGATTCCCATTCTGTTTCCCCATCGAGGGTTTCTCTACGTACAAATTCAAAGCCCTCCTGGTTGACCCTGAAGGAAAAGTATGTCTAGGATGTTCCTTCCCGTCCTTGTTTCCCCTTGACGGGTAACCCTTACCGTTGATTCCCCCATCTTGGGATCTTGGTTACATAGAAAGGAACCTGATTGATGCGTAGTACACGATGGATTCACGGCCTTCTTCTCTGTTGTCTTCTCTCCTTGCTGTTGGTCGCCTGCGACGATAGCAGTTCGGATGACACGTCCCCAAACGACGACGATGATGATGTCACCGATGATGACGACGACGATGATGATGATGATGTCACTGATGACGATGACGACGACGATGATGATGATGTCACCGATGATGACGACGACGATGATGATGATGATGTCACTGATGACGATGACGACGATGAAGATGGCGACACCGAAGATGGCGATTCGGAAGACACCGATGGTGATGAGGAAGAGCCCGTTTCCCGTCGTGGTGAACCGGATGACTTTCCCGCTGAAGGTCTGAGCTGTGAAGATGCCTGCCAGAAAATGGACGACTGCGGATGGCTGGGTGGTCGCGGCTATGGTTTGCATGATTACGCAGATTGCCTGACCCGCTGCACCGCAGCCGATGACCTTCCTTGGGGCGGTCCCTGTGAAGGGGATGACATCTTCCGACGTTGCACGGCAAGTTCCGACGAGTGCGAAGACATCCGTTACTGCGCGGACTGGATGTATGACGATAGGGTAGACACAACCTGTGAATACATGTGCCTGTGTATGGAGGGCTATTACAAAGAGGGCGATCTGAACGCCGGGGCGCTCGCCACATTCAACCACTCCGTTCCTGCGCCGGAAGGTTATCAGGCGGCGGTGGATACCCTTGTTTTGGAGCGTAACCAGAGTCTGGATTTCTTCACCCTTTTTGCCGACTGGGAGATTCCGGCCAAGGTGGAACTGGCGGGAGCTTACATTCGACTGACAACTTCCCAACCGCTTACCAAACAACAGTTGAATCGAATCCTCAGCCAGACGAGCCCGCTTCCCACCTTCCGTGACAGAGCCGGGCGTGTTGTGGCGGCAACCGATGAACTGGTCCTGACCCCGGCCAAGGGAAAGACCCTCACGGCCAACATCATAGCATCCCTTTCCTTGAAAAACGTCAGGCCCTTGCACTACACCCACGGTCGTCTGCTGGCCCAGGCGGATCTCCCCAGCAAGGCCTTGCAGGCCATCGCACCCTTGCAAAACCAGGGAATCGACGCGGAACCCAACATGGTCCGTTTCTATCAGCGACGCTTCGAGCCCAACGATCCCTTCTTCGCCGATCAGTGGCACCTGAAGAATCCCGGCAGCAACCTCTGGGTGAAGCATGTGGATGTGCGTGCCACGGAAGCCTGGGACATCACCCAGGGGAGCCAAGACATCGTCATCGGGATCAATGACGACGGTTGCGACCTGCTCCAACCGGATCTGGTGGACAACATGGAAGAGGCACTGAACTTCTCAACCAGTTGGGAAAGCGACCTGGAAGAAGGCTTCGGCTGGCACGGAACTCAGGTGGCCGGTGTCGCCGCTGCCGTCGGCAACAACGAAATGGGGGTCAGCGGAGCCTGCCCCAACTGCCGTCTACGCTGCTCCAACGCCTTCGATCCCTCCGGTCGTTACGACCCCAATAGCATGTTCGGTATCGCCGATACCGCGGTCGCCAAACCTTTCATTGACCAAGCCGATGCCGGAACCTCCGTTGTAAACAACAGTTGGGGTATTGAAGAAGGCGAACCGACCCGCGCCAACGATGAACCGGCCACCCCGCAACTGGCCACGGTCGTCGCTGACGCCTTCGATTATGCGGAAACCAATGGTCGTAACGGCAAAGGTATGGTTATCGTCTTCGCCGCCGGAAACGGAAATCAAGATGTGGCCAAGGATGAACTGGCCGCCTACCCGACTAACATCGCCGTTGCCGCCGTAGACGATCAGGGGTTGAAAACCTATTACAGCGCCTGGGGTGATGAAATCAACGTCGCAGCTCCCAGCAACGGCGGCTTGACCGGCATTGCCAGTACCGCGGTGCGTGGCTACGGGGAAGTGGGCGGTCGTAACTATACCAAGCAGTTCGGTGGAACTTCCAGCGCATCCCCTCTGGTCAGTGGTGTGGTTGGCCTGATCCTCTCCGCCAACCCGGATCTCACCGCCGCCGAGGTTCGTGAAATCATCCAATACAGCAGCCGCAAGATCGACCGCCTGCATGGCGAATACGATGAAAACGGCCATAGCATTTATTACGGTTACGGTATGATTGACGCCTACGTCGCGGTGCGCATGGCCCAAGATGCGGAAGGATGTGAAACACGGCAGGACTGCTTCGGCTTTACCGATGTCTGCGACGCCGATGCCAGTGACGATGAAGACCATCCCTTCGCCTGTGATCTGGATGCCGGAGAAGCCTGCTCGGATAGCAGCCAATGCTTGAACGGCATCTGTCAGGCCTTGCCGGACCTGGCCGAACAATTCTGCCTGCCTCCCTGCGGGGAAGGTGATACCTGCGCCGAGGGTTACGCCTGCGAGAGCGGCTTCTGCGTGCCTGGTCGGGAAACCCTGGACCTGTGTGAAGACAGCGAAAGCTGTGACGGTCGGGATAACGACTGCGATGGCGAAACCGATGAAGACGGCGTGTGCGGAGACTACAGTCTTTGTCACAGCGACCAAGGCTGTTCGGACGATCGCCACTGCTTGGGCCTTTATTGCCATCGAACCTGTGAGACGGACGAAGACTGCGCCCACGACATCTACAAATATGCCTGCGATACACCTAGTACCCGCTACGGGGCAACGGAAGAGTCTTATAAAACCTGCCACTTCGAGGGCTACAACATCGAATGCCAGTCGATGTGTGGTTTACAGATGTCGGATAATACCGAAGACAGCATTGATGCCGTGGCCGAATGTGCCGAGGGAGCGGTCAGTGGGCAGAGCCTGAATTGCCAGACCCTCTTTGGTTGCATGAGATTGATTGAAGAATACTGAATCCATCCGGTTCGCGGTCTTCCCCCGGACTGAATGAGACTGAAAACAAGTCCCAACGATTACGCCCCGACCATCTGGCCGGGGCGTAATGCTTTATACAGAGAAGCTTTACACTTCTTTTTCCAGGTTCTGGCGAATCAACCGCACCGCTTTGCTGTGCAACTGACAAACCCTCGATTCGCTGACGCCCAGAATCTGACCGATCTCTTTGTAATTGAAGTCCGAGTAGTAATACAGAGACACAATGAGATACAGCTTTTCCGGGATCTTCTTCAGCGCATTGGTCAACAGGCGCTTTTCCTCACCTTTAAGCAGATTGTCCAAACCCTCACGGGTGTCATGATCCTGATTCAACGGGAGGTTTTCCAAAAAGGAAGGCGTTCCTTCCTCGGTGGAGTCGGCAACCAGGATCACCCGCTCCGCGTCACGATCGAAAAGCTGCCATTCTTCCAGGGACAGACCGGCCTCGTTCGCCAATTCCTCGGTGGTGGGCTCCCGTCCAAGTTCTGAGGTCAGTTTTTCAATCAGGCGTTCCTTCTGGTTCACACGACCACGCTGGGTGCGGGACATCGGGTCCAGCCGACGCAGGTCGTCTTGAATCGCGCCACGGATGCGCCGCGCAGCGTAAGCCTGAAGCGGAACTCCCAAGGTAGGATCAAAACGGCTGATCGCTTCAATCAAGCCTACGGTTCCGGCACTGATCAGGTCTTCCAGCGGGGCGAGCTGGGAAATGTGGTTGTACATGGAAAGTGCAATGCGTTTGACCATCGGTGTCAGAGCGAGGATGGTTTCTTCCCGGCTCATATCATTTGTTTCGATGTCCCGATAGGCTTCTTGGGCTTTGCTGGCTTTCGCGGTTCTAGCGGCGTTCTTGGTAGCGGTCGTTGGTAGCGGTTTCATCATCTTTGCCTCGCTTTTCCGTAGCATTGGGGGGTTAGCTGTTGGACAAGCTACGAACAAATTGCAGATTCCCGCTGTACTTCTCAGGTTTCAACTGCAATAACTTTTCGGATAGCTGCTTGATCTGTTTGCTCGCCGGACTATCCGGGAACAGGTCTAAAAAGGTTTTCTGGCGACGTACACTGGCGGCGACATCGGGGTCGCTGGGGATCTGCCCCAGATAATTCATGTTTACAGGAAGGTATTCATACGCAATATCCTGGAAGGTTAAATAGGCTTGGCGGCTGCTGGTACCCGGCGGAAGCCGGTTCATCATCACGTTGACTTCGCGAATACCGTACTTGGTGGACAACACCTTGATCAGCGCGTAGGCATCCATGAAAGAGGTCGGTTCGGGCATCACCACAATCACCGGCATGTGACTTGCACTGGCGAAAAACAGAACGTTTTCTCCAATCCCCGCGCCGTTGTCCAAGAAGACGAAATCATAATGGTCTGCCAGGTCTTCAATGAACTGAATAAGCATCATCCGTTGGGCCGGCGTCAAACGGGTCAACTCTTCGCTACCATTGGCGGCTGCCACAACATGGGTTCCACCAGGACCGACAACAATGGCTTCGTGGATCGGCGTATCGCCCATCAGGCAATCTTGCAGGGTTTTGGAAGGTTTCAAACCGTACATGATGTCCACGTTGGCCAGTCCGAGATCGGCATCAATCACCAGAACGCGCTTGCCAAGCCCTGCCAGGTGATAGGCCATATTGGTAAGAAGCACCGTCTTTCCAACCCCGCCTTTCCCACTGCTGAAAGAAATGACTGTAGCCATCAACAACTCTCCCAACCTACCCGATGGGCAGATTTTGAAAAACAAGGTCCAACAGGGCGTTCAGGTTGGCGGGGTGCAGATGTCTTGCAGCATCGGCGCCATCACTAACCATCGAAATGGGGCGACCGGAAAGATAGGCCACGTTGGCGATATTCGCCGGGCAGCAGGTCTGATCCACCTTGGTCAACACCAGATGATCGTATCCGATTTCCTCATACCGCCGGAGTTGCTCCTGCATATCGAAGGGATGCAGATTCACCGGCATCACCAAAAGCTTTATAAAGTCTTCCGCACCAATCAGGGTGCGCTGTAACAAACGACGTTGACGTTCCGTATCTGCGCAGGTGCCGGTAACATCCACCATCACCCGGCTTTGCAACTGCACCTGACGGAGTACGGGACTCAAGGGTTGACCGAAAAGGTGAAGTTCCTGTTCCGCGCCACGAACCAAGGCCAGCCGTTCGGGTTGACGGCGGACATCCTGGTCGTCCAGAACAACGCTGATTGCCGTGAAACCGGAACGCTCTCTGGTGGGCACACGACCGGCCACCTTCTGGACCACCGTCGATTTTCCTCCCCCGGCGGGACCGAGAAGCATCACACGGAAAGGCTTGGTATTCAGCGGCGTGGTGGGGACCACGCGGAGCTTCTTACTGAGGATGTTGCGCAACAAAGCCCAACCGGAAGTCAGGGTCAAAGGCTCGCCCATATCTGAGATTTCAGTGAAGCGGCTGAGCAGCTCACGAGTCAGAGAATCGGTGAATCCGGCCTGACGCATCCCCAGGAACAGATGACGCACCACCACAGGCAGTTCGGCCAACTGCAACATCAGCCATTCTTCCTGGGCAATGTCGCGGTTATTGACAATCACTGTTTCATCCGGGGTCATATCCGTGTCAAATTGCCGTGGATTTCTCGAATTTCCCCTGTCTTGTTTGCGCAAAGGGCGCACGGAGGGTTCGGCATGTCGTCCGGTTGTCATGCCGTGATAATTGACATTCCGTGCCGAAAAGCGGGGGGGATTTGACGTTTTCGTATGAAAGACGACCATGTGACTATCCCTCCATACCAATGCGAGCAGTCAGGTTGATTTGCGCTTTGGAGTCTACCTCGCGATACGACAGGACGTTCAATCCGGCGACCAACCCACGGAAAAGATTACTGATTCCTCTGCGGATCTCCGGCGGCGTCAGCAGCACGGGAAGGGCTCCGTTCCGGGAGGAAAGCTCAATTGCGTGGTCGATTTTGGTTGCCAACATCTGCGTTATCTCTGGTTCAAAGTTAATGTACAAGCCGTTATCCGTAACTTGTTGCAAGCTCCTTGCCAGTTCCTCGACCTTCGGTTCCAGAATGACTGCCGTGATTTTCCCGTCGTGGTCGATGAACTGTTGAGTGAGATACCGGGCCAATCGCTGACGGACCAGTTCGGCCAAAACATCCGGATTTTTGGTTTTCCCCGCCACATCGGAAATGGCTTCCAAGATGGTACGCAGATCGCGAATGGACACCTGTTCCTGCAATAGCGCGTGGCATACGGCCAATAAATCTCCCACGCTGTATTGGTCCGGAATGACTTCCTCAACCAGCTTGGGATTGTGTTTCTTCAAGATTTCCAATAGGTCATGAACTTCCTGACGGCCAATCAGTTCGTGGGCATTCTCTTTAATCACTTCATTAAGATGGGTTGCAATCACCGTGCTGGGTTCCACCACCATGTAGCCCTTCTTCTCCGCCTCGGCCCGTTGGTTGGGGCGAATCCAGACCACCGGCATACCAAAGGCAGGGTCGATCCCTTCCACACCTTTCAGGTCTTCCTTGCCTTCATCGGGATTCATGGCCAAGAGTCTATCAGGATGGATCACATGGCTGACGATCTCTACACCGCGAAGAAGGAGCTTGTATTCATTCGGTTTTAATTTGAGGTTGTCCCGAATATGAATGGGTGGAACAATCACGCCAAGCTGCCGTCCTATTTGGGAACGGATGTGCGTGATACGCTCCAGAAGTTCCCCGCCATTCTTCGCATCCACCAGTGGAACCAGTCCGAAACCGATCTCCAAGGCCAGGGTATCCACTTGGAGCAGGCTCTCCATTTCATCCACCGGCTCTTCCTCGGCCTCCGCCATCGCCATTGGGTCGTCCTCCTCCGGCGGTTCCAGATCCGGCACGGGAAGGCGGGACAGGCCAAAGAACAGACCACCCAGCGCCAACAGGGAAAAGGTGGGCATTCCGGGAACCAGGGCAAAGCCTCCCAGAATGGCGGCCACCGCAACCAGGGCTTTGCTGTGTTTCAACACCTGCCCGCTGATGGTTACACCCAGGTTGTTGCTGGAAGCCGAACGGGTGATGACCAGACCGGCGGCAGTACTGATCAACAGGGCCGGGATCTGAGCAACCAAACCGTCACCAACGGTCAACACGGTATAAATCTTCGCAGCGTCTCCGGCATCCAAACCCTGCTGAACCACACCAACGATGATACCGGCAACGATGTTGATCCCGGTGATCAGAATACCGGCGATGGCATCACCGCGAACGAACTTACTGGCACCGTCCATCGCTCCGTAGAAATCCGTTGCTTTATCCAAGTCGGCGCGGCGGTCCCTGGCCTGTTTGGGGCTGATGATCCCCGCATTCAGATCGGCATCAATGCTCATCTGGCGACCAGGCAGGCTGTCCAACACGAAACGAGCGGCAACTTCCGCCACGCGACCGGAACCCTTGGTGATAACCATGAAGTTGATAATCACAAGGATGATAAAGACCATGATCCCGACAACGTAGTTACCGCCAACGACAAGTTGCCCGAAGGATTCGATGATTTTCCCCGCCGAGGCGGAGCCATCGTGACCGTTCAAGAGAATCAGCTTGGTCGTTGCCACGTTCAAGGACAGACGGAACAGGGTGACAATCAATAGCAAGGAGGGAAACACGCTGAAATCAAGAGGTTTCTCCACATACAAAGACACCAGCAGGATGGCGATGGAAATGGAGATATTCAGCGCAATGAGAATATCCATCGCGATGGACGGCACCGGGACCGTCATCACCACAATGATGGAAATCAGCCCGGCGGCCATTGCCGCTTCCGGGCTGAACATTCTGGAGGCAAGTTTCATGTTGGGACTCATTGATGGGCACTCCTCGCGGCATGGGGTCTTCCCTGACGCATACGATAGACTTCAGCCAAAATGGATGCGGCGATGCGGTACAGATCCTCCGGGATCACCTTGCCGATCTTCACGCTGCGGAACACGGCACGGGCGAAGGGAGGATTGGACATTATGGGCACGCCGTTTTCCTTGGCGATTTCACGGATACGCTTGGCAAAAAATCCTTTCCCTTTGGCCAACACACGGGGAGCGGGGTCTTGGGCGCGATCATAACGCAGCGCCACCGCATAATGGGTGGGGTTGACCACCACCACATCGGCCTTAGGGACATCGGTAATCATCCGGTTCAAACTCATTTCACGCATTTTTGCGCGTTGACGACCTTTGAAATGCGGGTCACCTTCGCTCTCTTTGTTCTCGTCCTTGATTTCCTGCTGGGACATCATCAGTTGTTTGTTCTGCCGATACCACTGGAAAGCGTAGTCGGCGATGGCGATAAAGATCATCGCCAAGGTCACATAGAGCATGATCTCGCCAAGAGCAGAAAACAGGCTGAACACCCCAGCCAGCGGCGTTTCATAACTCCACAAGGGAACTTCCGGCACCAGGCGGACGGCCACTTTGTAGACAATGAAGCCAATAACCACGGTCTTGAAAATATTGACCGCCGTGTTCCCCAGAGTACCGATACTCATAAAGATGTTCTTGAACCCCTTGATCGGGTCGATCTTCTCCCACTTGGCTTCCACGGCTTTGGGTGCGATATTTCCTCTGGTCTGAAGTACCCCGAAGAGAATGGCGAAGAAGGCCAAGCCTAGAAGAAGGGGCATGATCGCGCCAAAGACATCCATGGACTTATCCATGATGATGCCTACGGGATTGGCCTTGGCCTGCAAGATGGCGGGATTGATTTTCAGCAGTTCCTTGAACGCTTCCAAGGCTTCCAGCACCATGCTTTTTCCGGAGAGAGCGCCGATAATCAACACGGCGAGAAAGGCCGCCAAAGTGGCGACTTCCCGACTGCGTGCAACCTGACCTTCCCGACGAGCTTTTTCTAATCGCCTTGAAGTTGGTTGTTCTGTTTTCTCCGAATGCTGTTCGCTCATGCCTTGAACGCCTCCAACTGGTTGGGGAATTCCTCGAACCAACGCAGAAGCATATGGGTGAAGTACTCACCCATATAGGGAAGGAAAAGTCCTAAGGTTACAAACCCGGCCAGAATGACGATGATGAACCCGACACTGATGATGTTCATCTGGGGAATGGCACGCATCAGAAGGGCTTGGCCGAACTGGGCAAAGAGCATCACACCCAGCACGGGGAGGGCGAAGGTCAAAGCCAGCTCAAACAACCCCGCACCAAGACCGGTGATGATTCCCAAGCCCTGCGGCCCTAAAACCGCTTCACCAAAACCAATGACTTTGTAAGAACGCACCAACATCCCGATCAGCAGCAAGTGACCACTCAAAGACAAAAAGAGCAGGTTGCCGAAGGTACCGTACAGTTGGGTTAAAAGCCCTACACCGCTACCGCTTAGAGGGTCCATCACCTGACTCATCCCCAGCCCCATCTGGGGCTCGCTGACTCCGGCAGCCAACTGGAAGGCAGCAAACACCAGGTTCAGACTGAATCCGATAAAGGCTCCGACAAGAAACTCGCTCATCCCCACGGGAATCAGCAACATCGGGTTTTCCGTGGCCCACTCGGCGGGGATTTCCACGGCCAGACTGACCGTAAAAGCAAGAACGAGGGTCACCACAACCCGCAGGCTATGGGGCATACTTTGTGCGCTGAAAATCGGCGCGGTCACCATCAACCCGCCGACACGGAACCCGGAGACGATCAACACCGTCATGCTCGGTAGCGCACCATCCAACATGGTCAGATCCCCGCTACCCGGCTGTAGATTTCCACACTTAACGTCACCATCTTCTCCATCATCCAGTCCGACATCAGACGCAGCGTGATGGCAATAGCCAGAATCTTGGGAATGAACACAAGGTTGACTTCCTGAATCTGGGTAATCGCCTGCACCAGACTGATCGCCAAACCCACAACAAGGGCCACGCCCAGCAGGGGCGCGATGATGACCAAACCCTCAGAGAGCAGGTTATTGAAAAGGAACACCACTTCCTGGCCTGTCATGACATCCTCCCTACGAGTAGCCGAATCCACCCAGAAGCGACCCGATGAGCAGGTTCCAGCCGTCGATCAAGACAAAGAGAATCAGCTTGAACGGCAGGGAAATAATCACCGGAGGCAACATCATCATACCCATGCTCATCAGCACGCTGGCGATCAGCATGTCCAGAATCAGAAAAGGCAGATAAATCAAAAAACCAATCTGAAAGGCTTTCTTCAATTCACTGGTCACAAAGGCGGGAACCAACTGGTACATCGCCAGTTCATCCCGGTTTTTCGGCGGCTTGCCGGAACTGATTTTCAGAAACAGCCCCAGATCATTTTCATCGGTCAGTTTGAGCATGAAGGCTTTCAGCGGCACACTGGCTTCATCCAAGGCTTCATTGAAACCGATCTCATCGTTCATGTAGGGGTCCAGCGCCCGCTCCTCCATTTCCGTCCATACCGGCTTCATCACAAAAACGGTGATGAACAAGGCAAGACCGATCAACACCTGGTTGGGCGGCGCATGTTGGATACCCATCGCCTGCCGCAACAAGAACAGCACGATCACAATGCGCGTGAAGCAGGTCATCGTCATCAGGATCGCAGGCAGGAAGGTCAGAAGAGTGAGGATCAGGACCACATCGACCGGGCTGATACCCTGCCCCTGCTCCTGAGGTTCAATGACAATACGGGGAATATTCAAGCCTGCGGCCATGCTTACGGCGGGAAGCAAGAGAACGACCAGGGTCAAGCCCCATTTCAACGCCAGAGCCAGACTATCCCGGTTCGTGCCGGAGGAGTCTTTTCCGTGCTTGCGTCCCTGGCGGGCCTGTCTGGCCTTGCCGAACGCCTCACGGTAACGCCGGACCCACGCCCGCATACGGGCCAATGGGCTGGCGGAAGGGTGTGCCTGGTGGCTGGCGAAGGGTGTCATCTCAATTCCCCATCATCGACTGCATGGTGGTGGCAACGGCCCGTCCGAAACGACTGTTGGATTTCACCGCAGAACGTTGGCTGGCGGCATCCACCTTGTTTGAGAATTGACTCAGGAAGTCCTGCACGCTGCCTTTACGCTTCTGTTCCCGCTCACGCTTGCTCAAACTCTGCTCCAGGCGACTGGGAGCCTCCACGGGAGCCGCTGCAAGGCTTGGCTTGGGAGCAGACAAGGTCGGAGTCACCGACGCTTTCGCGGCTTTGCGCTGGGCCAGAGCTTGACTCAAGGCCTGAGCTTTTTCCTGGAAATCCCTGGGCTCCGGCAGCGGCGGCAGATCGGGTTCCTTGGCTTTCGGTACTTGAGGAACCAGCAGGTTGCTTGTCGAGTTTTTCAAGGCCGCCGATCTCACCACGGACTGAACAGCCGCATGACTGACCATTTCAGCCTTGGATAGGACCGTTTCCTTCTTAGGTGGAACCGCTTCCTTGGCGCGGAATTCTTCCGCGGCGCTGTCAAACAGGTCACCGGCATCCACGGATTCTTTTTCATCAAATTTATGGGCCAGTTTCATCCCCCCATCGCCGACGCTGAACAACAGGCGTTCTCCGTCCACTTCCACCAGCACCAGGCGGGACTTCATGCTGATCTGCTTGTTCGCCAACACCTTGACTTCGGACTTGTCAAACCCAGCCAGTGGTGAACGGACTTTCTTCAGATACCAGGCACCGAAGCTCATCAATCCAAGCATGACCATCGTAATCAGCCAACGGGTAGAAGACCACGGTTTCGATGCACTGCTTTCGCTCTGGGTGGCAGGACTACCGTTCAAGCCCTTTTCTTTCATCAGGCTGGCCAGAAGAGCATCCGAACGCTGGGTGGGTTCTTCCGCCGTCGCTCCCGTCGTGGTTTCCGCCTGCACCGGTGCCTGCTGGGCGACATCGGGCTGCCGCATTTCGGCGGTTGCCTGGTTGACATGGAGACTGTTGAGAAGATCATCCAGGGAGTCCACCTTGTCTTTGTTCACCGGAGCCGCCTCGGCCTGACGTTGAACCTGAACCGGAGCGGCGTGAACCGGAGCAACCCCTTTGAAAGAGAAGGTAACAAGACCGTCTTCTTCCGTGGTCACCAGAGTACGAAGCAGTTCCTTCCCGGAAGTCTCCGAGTAGAGGGTCATCACCACATCGCCGCTGATCTGCGAGAGGTATCCTTTGGTGAAGGGAGCAGGAAGCCCGTTGAGCTTGCCGGAATCCGCCAGCAACCCGGTTCCACGGAAGCGGATGGAGATCCGTTTGCCGCTTTGATAGACGCGGTATTTGCGTGCATCCCCCGTGAACATCAGACTGGCGTCTACATTGTTCCCTTTGGTCTGCACATCCAGGCTGACAATCTGACTGGAGGAGGCCCAGGACAGCGAGCTTCCAAGTCCAAGCAGAAGAACAACCGTCATCAGAGTGAGAGTGTGGCGAGCCAGAGACTCGCGCAACCAGTGTTGTATGGGTGTCGTGATGTGTTTCATGGCTATTTCCCCAGTTTTTCGATGCGTTCGGTCCGGCTGACGATTTCCGTCAAGCGGATACCATATTTCTCACGGACACTGACCACCACGCCTCTCGCCACCAAGCGTCCGTTTGCGTACATATCCAGCGATTCCCCGGCCAGCTTATCCAGTTCAACCACCGAGCCTTGGCTCAGTTGCAGGAAATCGCGAATCAGGAGTTTGGTTCGTCCCAGTTCGACGGATAGCTCCACCGGGATGTCCATCACCATTTCCAGGTTTTCGGGGGCGTCGTAATTCGAGTCTTGGTTTGCAGCAGTGTTCATGATCGGATCTCCTATATATCACTGGTATCGTTGAGTCGTTCTTCAATGCGTAAGCCCATGCTTCCTGCGTGTACCACGGGGAAGCCTGTGAATTTCGGGATGCCTTCCACTTCCAGTTTCAAGGGGTTGCTACGGTAGGAATTCAAGACGATGACATCATTCACTCTCAGTTTCTGGAATTCCGACATATCAATGGTGGCCTTGCCAAGAGAGACTTTGGTGTTCACCGGTGTCGCCATCATTTCGTCCTTGAACTGGGTCATCCAACGGTGATCCGTTTCCACCAGATCCGCCTGGAAGCCGGTAGAAAGCTTCTGCTTGATCGGCTCAATGGATGAATAGGGCGTAATCACGCTGATCGACCCCTGCATACCATCCAAGCGTACTTCCATCACGCTATTGACCACCAGGTCATGGTTGGGCACGATCATGACGAACTGCGGGTTGGTTTCAATCTGCATGATCTCCGCAGTCATGTTCACCACGGGATTCCAGGACTTGATCATGCCATCAAAGACCAGCTCGGTGAACTTGGCGATCATACGCAGTTCGATGGGGGTGAAATCCTGCTCGTTGCCGGTTCGGTTACCGATGGAGCCATCGGACGGCCCGCCGAAATAGGAATTCAACAAGGAATAGACCAACACACGCTCAAAGATAATCATGGACAAACCACGAAGGGGCGGCGTGCGAACAATGACGAAGCAGGCGGAGTTGACGACCTGATTGATACATTCCGAGTATTTCATAATACTGGCGTACTCGGCATGAACCTCAACGGTTTTCCGTAAGGAACTGGACAGGTTGACCTGCAAATGCCGGGAAAGGCGGTCGAAAATCATGTAAATGCCGGGAAGGCGACCGCGAGAGATCTGATCCTGCTTGAGCAGGTCGAAATCCTTGACCGGTTGTTCCTTAGGCAGATCCGTGTTTTCGTCGCTCAGATCCAGCTTGCCCTGCTGTACCGCATTGAGGACTGAGTTGATTTCGTCTTGGCTGAGAACTTTGTTCGACATAGGGCTCTCCGCGTTTGCGTCGTAAAATACCGGCTGCGTTCACCGACTCGGTCTGGCTTACTGGATGACAAATTCCGTGAAATAGACACCTTTGATGACATCCGACTTCAACAGACGATTGATCCGGTTGCGGATGTTTCCACGGATGATTTCTTTGTTCACGATGCCTTGGGTCTGATCAAGATTCAGGCTCGACATATAGGTTAAAATCTCGTCACGAAGCTGAACCTTGTAGTCTTCCAACTTGCCTGCATCACTCTTGCGTCGGGTTTCAACCTGCAAATTCACCTTGAGGTAACGATTGACACCGGGTTCATCCAGGTTGACCAGGAAACTTTCCAGGTCCACGAGATTCGGACCTACGGGCTTCCCCTCTTCCCCCTCTGCCGGGGGTTCTTCCGGGTATTCTTCTTCGGCGGGAGCAGGGACTTGCGCTTGAGCCTGGGGCTGGACGCCTTGACCGGCGGGAACCTCGGCACCGGGAACCGCAGGAGCAACAGCCTGCTGCGCAGGCGTCGCCGCCTGGTCATCTTTGGTCAGCATGTAGTACCCACCCAGCCCAAGGGCTACGGTATTCAGGGCAATCAAGGCAACAATCAGAAGTTGGCTTTTTCCACCTTGTTTCGCTTCATCGGCCATCGTTCATTTCTCCTTCTTAATGGTGAAGACCACATACCCTTGGTCGGTTTCATCTTCGGTGGGCGGACGGGGATACCCCATCAGTGAAACAATTCTGTCGTTTTCCGAGCGTTTTCCCAATTCCTCGGCCAGTGTGGTGGCCCGTCGCAGAGAGAGGGAACGCATCGCCTCTTCACTGTCCATTTCCTCCGCCCGGCAATAGGTATCAATGCGCAGGCGGTGATGTTCGTAGCTGTCCAACAGGTTGGCCAGGGTAGCCAGAATGGGTTTCAGCTTTTCAGGAATGGTCGCCGATCCGTTTTCAAAGCTGATGTCATCGGTAATCCGGATCACCAGTTCCTTGCCTTCCTGTTTCACACTCAGGTTCTTTTCCAGACGATTGCTATTGATCCAACGCATCAGGTTCTGATGCAATTCCTTGGGACTGTTGCCACGCACGGTCTGGTGCGGTGGTGGCGGGACATGGGCCGACAAATCCTGGGTGGCAGGCATCAGACGACGGGTGTTTTCAACGGGGTTGATGCCGCTGTTCTGGTCAATCATCGCCTGGAACATGATCGCGGCCTTTTCGGTATCCATATGGCTCATCGACAGAAGCAGGACGAAGAACGTGAGCATCAGGGTTACCAGGTCACTGAAGGTGAGCATCCAGGCATCCGGATAGGAGATGATCTCCACCACTTTTTGTTTTTTCTTATCGTCGAACATCGACTTCATCCTTGTAGAATACGAGGTTGACCCGACGCCATTCCGGTGCGTTTTTACTCAGGGCGTTCTTGCGCGGGGGGACCAGGTCGCCAAAGCTTTCCGGTACCAGCAGGTGTGAAGGAATCCGTCCGCTTTCCAACAGATAGGTGTAAACACTCCAGGCTCGTTTGGCGGCCAGGATGTAATTGTAGTTCCGGTTGGGTGAACCATCCGGCTCGGCGTGACCTTGAATGTAGACCGGCTGCGAGGTGGTACGGATGATCGAGGCAAGACGATCAAGAATCGGAAAGACCACCGGGTTCAGAGCCGAACGATTATTTCCGAAGGTCAGCAGGCCATCCAGGGTTAAGATCAGTTTGCGCTCGTCTTCCATGAAATGAATCTGATCTCGAAGATCACGTTGGCTCAGGAACACGTCACGCACCATGCGGCGCAGGCGTTTTTCCATGCTCATCGGTTCTTTCAGACTGGAATCCTGGTAGTTCAGATCAATCACGCGATTGCTACCCCCGGAGGTTCCAAAGCCGAAGGCGATGCTTTCCAGAGCCTTCAACGTGCGGATTTCATCTTGGGTGGCCATGCTGTTCAGGACGATGAAGAAGGCAAGCATGATAATCATCAGGCCGAGAAACAGGGGAGCTGCCGGATCTCTGACTTCGATAAATTTTTTCTTTACGGGTTGCGGCATAACGCACCTCCGTCGCTCTCAAGGGTTATCCTGTTTACTCTGCACCGGCGTTGAAGACATCCACATGCTGGACCTTCGGCAGGAAGGAATTCAACTTGTGTTCAATGATGCGCGGGTTATCCCCGGAAAGAATGGCCAGCACGCCCGTGACGATCATCGACTTCACCGTCTCTTCGTCCTGGCTACGGGTCTTCAGTTTGTTGGCAATGGGGTTGAAAATGATGTTGGCCAACAAGGAGCCGTAGAATGTCGTCAACAACGCAACGGCCATTGCCGGACCGATAGAGGACGGATCAGATAGGTTCTTCAACATCTGCACCAGTCCAATCAGGGTACCGATCAATCCCATTGCAGGAGAAATCAGGCCCATCGTACCAAAGAGGTCGGCCCCTTGACGGTGGCGTTCTTTCATTCCTTCCATCTCGGTACCCAGGATCTGATCAACGTCCTTCGCTTCGTGACCATCCACCACCAATTGCAACCCAAGACGCAACAGCGGGTGGCTGTCGTCTTTCAGGTTGGATTCAATGGAAAGCAACCCCTTCTTACGTGCCAACTGGGCCGTCTCCACGATTTCGCGGATGATTGAGCTGACCTCGGTACCTTTGTACAAAAAGGCATGTTTGATGACCTTGGGCAGCTTACCTACCTCACTGAATGGATAGGTAATGAAGGTTGCGGTGAAGGTACCACCCACAGTGATCAGAATAGACGGGACATCCAGAAAGTCACCGAGAGAGCCACCAACCAGGATGGCACCGATAATCATACCGAAGGTTGCTACAAATCCGATGATGGTTGCTAGATCCATAATCTTTCTCTCTTCCGGTTCAGTGGATCAGGTTTCAAGTCAACTCAACGAAGAAGGATTGGTTCCACACCCCGATACAGCATCATGTGTGCCAACTTGAAAGATGCCTTTCCAATGCCAAAACCTGGACGGGTTGAGAATTTGACACGAAGGGCAAACATCTGCCTCCAGCCGGGGAACAAGACTTGACACGACCAGAAGCAAAAGCGACCTTTCTTACTGGAATCTATGTGTTTTTTATAATTTTCAAGAGACAGTGATACCGAGGTATCCAAGGCAGGAAGAGTTGGCTTCTCCGAAGTCCCAAGGATCTGAAACCAATCCCTCTGAGGGAAGCACCCCCGCATTCTCCAGAAAAAGTCGGTCTTTTGACACGTAATCGCGCCAAGAACGGGTAAGGGATGCCAAAACGATGAAAGGGAACTCCGAGGCTCGGAGTTCCCTTTGGATGAAGATCCATCATAGATGGTTGCTACAGAGGCAAATGGCGGCATGATAAGCAATCCCTTCCTTATCATGCCATATCAAGGATGACGACCTCATTCGTTCCAACAAGGCCCAACGGGTTGCCATGAACCAAGGTTCATTGGGCAAGCAAAAAGCAAAGCGTTTCCGTACCCTTCACTCTCTCGCGTAGTCTTCCAACCACGCTCCGTTGATTGCCACCATCCTTGCGTTGTCCGAACAAGCCATCCGTGCCTTGTCGGATATCGTGCCGGTCGCCCCGAAAACCTGATCCGTGTCCGTGTCGACGCGGCGTCATGGATTCCACCTGGCAAGGCGTCCGTGCCTGGGACCGACATGCTTTCGGGGGTCCCTCCCCTACCGGGAATCTCCCGGCGTGATCAACATTCCCTCGGCGATACGTGCCGCAGGAAACGATTCCAACCATTAACGACGCAGGTTCACCACTTCCTGCAACAGAGAGTCCGCCGTGCTGATGGACTTGCTGGAAGCCTGGAATCCGCGCTGGGCGGTAATCAGGTTCACGAACTCTTCGGTAAGATCCACGTTGGATTGCTCCAGCATGGAGGTCTGAATGCCCCCGCGTCCCCCCGTACCAGCGGCGCCTACGCTGGGATCACCGCTTTCCTTGGTCGCGGTATAGAGATTTCCTCCGACGCCATCCAAGCCCATTCCTTTGAAGGTTGCCAGGGCAAGCTGGCCGATTTCCCGTTTTTCCCCGTTGGAGAACACGCCGGTAATCAAGCCACCTTCATCAATATAGACACTTTGCAGGTTGCCGGAGCTGGCTCCATCCTGGCTTTGGAAGGTTACGCTATAATCCGAGGCATACTGGGTCGTTCCCGAAAAACCGGTTCCACCATCCGCGATGGGATCTCCGAAGGTCATATCAATGACCTGATCCTGGGTTGCACCGACAAAGTCAAAGTCCGAGGCCATCGTTGTGGTCTGGCTCTGCAAGGCCCCTTCCGTATTGAAGGTGAGGGTTCCCGCCGCACAGATCTGATCGGTGCCGCTGGTGTGATCATCACCGGGAACAACCACGTTGTAGTCCCAGGTGTTGTCTGCGGTTTTGGTGAAATAGACAGTCACATCATGGGCGTTGCCTAAACTGTCATAGACCGTCACGACGTTGGAGAAATTACTCGTGTTGTCCGGATCGGCGACATCAAAGCCTCCAGGGATGGAATCCACATCGGCCTGAAGGTTCGCGTTCATGGTAATCGACGAGGTCACCGTCGCCGGGGTGGACTTATCACCGATGTACATATCCCCCACGCCACCGACAATGTTTCCCTGGTCGTCGGCACCGTATCCCTGGGCACGCAGACCGTGGACATCAATCAGGTAGCCTTCCTTATCCACATGGAACTGCCCAGCGCGGGTGTAGTAGTTGGAATTGATTCCATTATGATCACCACGGACCACAAAGAACCCATTACCGTTGATCGCCAGATCCAAGCTGCTTCCGGTACTGAGCATACTCCCCTGAGCAAACATTTTCTCCGAGTCTTGCACTTCAGTACCAATGCCTTGGCGCGATCCGGCGACCCATCCGGCCACCTGGGAACCGACGACATCAGCAAACACGGCACGGCTCTTCTTGAAACCAATGGTGTTCATGTTGGCGATATTATCGCCAATCACATTCATGGCAAAGCTATTGGCAATCATTCCGGAATAGCCAATATTCATCATTCTGAACAAACTCATCCTGTCCCTCCAAGGTAAGTCACATCGAGGTTTACAAAAATCACACGTCTTGTTGTGGTGGGTAAGCCTCCCGTTAGGGACCAGCCGCCACCGGCTTACAACAGCAGGGTGCTGTCAATATTGGTCACAATCTTTTCTTTCAAGGCATCCCTGTCCAACGCAGTCACCACCTTGCGGTTGCGAACATCCACAATCAGGGCTTTGTCCTGCAACAACAGCAAGGCTTCACGAGCCCCCTTCTGGGTGGCCAGCTGCATCCCATGACCGATACGTTTCGCCTCGTCTTCCGAGAATTCGATCTGGCGGCTTTTGATCCGCTTGGCAGCATGTTTGGACACTTCCACCCCATTGCGCGAAAGCTCTTCGACCATCACCGAATCAAAGCTACCCTCCGACTTGGCGGGCGCCTCCGTTTGTTGAGGTGATGGCTCGACGATCTTTAACGGTCGGGTGGACTGGATTTTCATCTCATCCCTCCAAGAAGGGGTTGGTTACATTCAACCAGTTCTGGGTACTGATTCCATTGGGTCCAAGCATCAGGGTATCTGTTTCGCTCGTTCCGTTGGATGCTGTGGTGATCTCGTCCGGGTCGCTTTTCGTTCCATCGGCATTGAGGACGGCAATGACATCGGCTATGCTCACTGCTTCGTCTCCAATCATCAGCATGGGATTTTCCTCACTAAAATCGACACCGGTTACCACACCCGTCACCAAGGGAATGGCCTCTACTTTATTATCATCGGCATCTTTTGCGGAAACTTCATAGGTATATCGTCCACTGGCCATCGGAGAGTTGTTTTTATCCTTGCCATCCCAGGTGAAACTCACCGTTCCGTGGGTCTGGTCTGCCAGGTCCATCTCCCGGACGAGGTTTCCATCTTCATCATAGATGCTGACCGTCACCTCTTCGGCGTCCCCCAGCAACTCGAAATTCATGGACGCCTCAGTTCCTTTTTCATAATTCACCCAATCACCAGCCGCCTGGATTTCCTTTCCGATGTAGGACACGGTACCGGCCTTGACCTGGGCGTATTCGGTCATGATCAGGGTTTGCAGGTTTTCATTCTGCGCGATGGATTGCTCCAAGGCCGAGAACTGGGCCAACTGTGCGACGAACTCTTCGTTTTCCGTAGGGTTCAAAGGGTCTTGATTTTCCAGTTGGGCAATAAACAGCTCCAGGAACTGGTCTTTGCCCATCTCTGTCGTAGACGAGCCATCCGTGGTGGGAATGGAACTCGAATCGGTTGCATTAATGAACATCGTTTTTCTCCCGGACCGCTCAGGCGATCAGATGCAAGCCCGCGCCATCATGGACGGAGCCGGTTTGGGTTGAGGAACGTCGGGAACGAACACGGCTTACGGATTGGCTGGGCGCGTCATCCTCTTCAAAGGTCTGATGCTGTGCGTAGCCTCCGTCTCCCTGATTGGCCTGGCTTTCAACATGGATAGACAATTCCACCGCATCGTTGATTTCCAGACCCAGCTTCTGCAACATTTCCGATTGCATGGACTTCAGTGCGTCCCCTGCGTGTTGGGTCTGCACCACCAGCTTCACCGCGACATGATCGGCCTGGCGGGAAATCGAGACATTCAGTTTTCCCAGGTGCGGCGGGTCCAGACGAAGTTCCAGCTTATTCTGGCCCTGCTCCATCATCTGACTGACCTGCTCCGGAATGCGGCTAACCACCACCGAGCGAGAAAGAGCCTGACTCCCCAAAGAGGCATTGGTCGCGGTACTTTTGCTACCGGTCACCCCTTGGGCCAGATCCATCTCGGTTCCGAAGCGTTTGGCCGTAGATGCTTTCCGTGTTCCTGTTTGTCGATCCTGGCCCTCCAACTCAACACGGTTAGCCGCCGCCTTGGCTTCTCTGGCCTGCAACTCACGCTGAGTGCTGGTCTGAGACTTCTCTCCCGGAGTGGTTGGTACACGATCCTGATTCTGGCGGTCAGAGCCTTCGGCGCCTTGGGTCTGACGACCTGCGGCATCTGCCTTACTCTGAGCAACCTTCGGGACGTGAAGCTCACGGTTGACATCAACCTGAGCGCTTTCATTCAACGTAGAGGGAGGTTTCGTACCCTCGACGCTGTGAATCGGCTTCTCCAGATGCGCAGTCTTCCCTCCTACCGAGGGCTTCAGCGCCGCGTCATGGAAGGGCAATGGCTTTTCAACATGCAAGGGTTTGGACTGGAAGGTCCGAGGATTCTGCAAGCTGGTCAACAAGCTCTGTAAACGATCTTCAACAGAGGTCTTCCCAGCTGCGGCTTCTACGACAGGCTGCATAAGCTTGGTTTGCTGATTCCCTTGCCAGGCTTTGGACAAGGAACTTGACCTTCCCCCGTGTTGCGTAGAAGAAACAAGCTGTGCCATCGTTGCGGCAAGCCCGTCTCGTCCAGCCCCAGCGACCAGAAAGGATGTGGATTCTACTCGGTTGGAGCGTGCCTGCTCCCGTGCCTCCAGGGCGCGATCCCTGGCTTGTTGCCGACGATCCCAAGCCCGTTCCATCGGGTCTTCCAACGGGGCGTGCTTATCAAGAGACTCGCTGTATGAATCGTCGTGTTCATCATCTAAAGGGTTGTCGGTTTCATGCTCGGCGGAGTACCTTTCTTCATCCTCCCTTGCGGACACCGCCTGATCGGTTGCTTGATTCTCATCGGGATCATGGCTTGCATAATCCTCTACGGAGCCTTTCTCCTGCTTACGGTCCACCTGATCCAGTTCCCGTTCAAAGGAATCATGAACCTGCCAATCCGGCGGGCTTTGGGCCGGAGACTCCGTTTCGTGGCTCATCGGCTCCATCAGAAAGGGAGCCATGCTTACATCCACGGGGAACCTCCTTTCAACTTAGTTTGGGAGAGCCTTGTCGGGCGTGAGGTCCGACAGGTTCCGGGTCAACAAAGACTTGGAAAGGCGCGCACTTTTTTCCGCCGGCAGAGCAGAAATGATTTTGGACGCCTTTCGGGTTTTCATGCTGGCCAAAAGGTCCACGGCCAGATTTTCATCCAAGGCTTCAAACAACTGAGCGGCCTGTTTGGGTTTCATCCCACTGACGATGTCATTGAGCTGCTTGAAGCTTTTACGTTTGGAGATGTCTTGCTTGTCCTTCTCTTTTTTCAGCATGTCATTCACGCTCTCATGCAGAGACTTGGCCTCGGCCAGATGCTCCAACACTTCACGCTTCGCTTCGGCAAGCTGGTCTTTCATCTGCTTCTCACGCACGCCTTGCTCCAGGGCCGCCATTGTTGGATCTTGATTGGCGGTTCCTTGCGTTTTCCCTTTGGATTTCGGAAAGAAATTGCGCTCTTCCATCTGGGGCGGCGCAGGCTGAGGAGGATTGGCTCCACCTTCAACGGGAGCATTCTGCTCGACCCGATCTTCATCTTTGGCCCCAATGGCTTTGAGCTGTTCTTCAAAGGGCATACCAAGAATCACACCCACAGCCAGGGTTGTTGTGACCATCAGAAATAGGATTTTAGACATGGAAGACCCCCTTGTCTTCAACTCGAATGCTTGACATGTCCAGCACTGCACAAGACGATACGGCCTGCGCCTGGATGACATGTCTACAGTTTGTGTTTGAGGATTGCCTCGGAGCATGAGGACCAGAGCGTTTCCCTGCTCTTCCTATGAACCGGCTGACCCAGCGTAATCCGGGTCTGTCTCCTCGTTTTTCAACTCCGCCAAGCCGCCGTGGCTTGCCGTCTGGAAATAGGATCGGCACCGATCGGTGAATCTTGAACGGCAATCGTTTCATCCCTGCCCCTCACTGACAAGTGCCTGAAGCGTCGCGTTGGACTCATCAAAGGAGCGATACTCATGGGGCTTTTGTCGGAGAAAGTCCTGCAAGGCGCCAATCATCTTCACACTGCGGTCCGCCTTGGGGTCCGCTCCTTTCTTGTAGGCACCAATGCGCACAAGGTCTTCCACCTTGCGGTATTCCGCCAGGAGATCCCTGAAGGTACCGGCTGCGTTCTGATGATCTTCGGAGACAATCTCCACCATGTTTCGCGACAGACTGCCTAAGATGTCAATGGCAGGATATTGATTCCGGCTGGCCAATTCGCGGCTCAACACGATATGACCATCAACCAGGCTGCGCACGGAATCGCCGATGGGATCTTGCAAATCATCGCCTTCCACCAACACGGAGTACAAAGCGGTAATGCTCCCCCGCCCTTGCCAGGTTCCCGCCCGTTCCACCAGAGAAGGAAGAATACTGAAAATGGACGGCGTATAGCCTTTGGTGGTTGGCGGTTCCCCAACAGCCAAGCCGATTTCCCGCTGAGCCATTGCGAAACGGGTCAGGCTGTCCATCAATAACAAGACGTTCTTGCCACGCTGGCTGAAATATTCGGAAATGGCGGTGGCGACAAAGGCCGCACGCATACGCAGCAAGGGAGGATCATCGCTGGTGGCACTGACCACAATGGTGTTGGGATTGTCTTCACTCATAAAGCGATGAACAAATTCCTTCACTTCACGCCCACGCTCACCAATCAGGGCCACCACTTTGACATCGGCTTTGGCAAACCGGGCCATGCTACCCAGAAGAACGCTCTTACCGACACCACTACCGGCCATGATGCACAGGCGTTGCCCACGTCCAATGGAAAGCAGGGCATTGACCGAGCGGATACCCACATCGACCGGCTCGTCAATCATCCCACGGGAAAGCGGGTTGGCCGGTTGTTCATAGAGAAAGACTTCATCTGTCGCGGTCAAAGGCGGCCCTCCGTCGATGGGATCGCCCAGACCGTTGACCACACGACCCAGCATGGCATCGCATACCGGCAAGGTGGTACGGAAATTCAACACTTCGATGATGCTACCCGGAGCAATGCCACGCACCGAGCCAAATGCCATGAGGAAGGTCTGCTGGTTTTGAAACCCCACCACTTCCGCCAAGATGGAATCCCGACCATCGGCAGGATGAATGCGACACAAAGAGCCGATCATCGCTCGTGGCACGTAGCCGGAAAGCAGCGTTCCCACCACACGCTGGATTTTTCCTTTTCGGGAAATGGGGCGTCCAGCCTGAAGGGGCCTGTCCGGCCTGGTCTGGAAGAGAGGCTCCAGGTTCATGGCGTTTCCTCGGTTTCTCCGCCGTTGAGCAACTGCTGCAAGCGGGAAGACCAGGTCAGGTCGATCTGCTCCATGTCCGTATCAATCACGCATCCGGCGGCTTCCAACTTGGGATCACGTTGCAAGAGGATCGTTGCCAGACCGGGAGTTTCCTGGTTGATGCTCTTCACCAAGCCTTCAAAAGACTCATACAACTCAGGGTGAAGTCGGATCACAATCTCTTCCCGTCCGCGAAGCTGTTCGATCTCCCCGCGGGCTTGACGAAGCAGCACCGAGGGATTGGCCATAATATGGTCTTGGAGAAGATGCTCGGCCAAGGCCACGGCAATATCCACCGTCTCGCTGCGGGCACGGTCCACCAGGTGGCGGCTGAACAGATTCAGTTTGTCGATCCCATCTTTCAAGCGTTCAACCAGAGGGTCGATACGTGCCTGTTGTTGCTCGGTCGCTTCGCGAAACCCCAGATCGTAGGCCGTCTGTACAAGGTCACGAAAGTCGGGCACCTCCTCCGGGAGAGGAAGAGGCACGTCGGCCTGGGTGACCTCTTGGCTAATGGAAGCTTCCTGCGGGTCTTGATCCTCACGGCTGTCATCCGATGCCGTCTCTAATCCGTCCTGGGCCGATTCCATATCTTCCAAGCTTGTTTCCATACCGGAATGAGTCTCATCAGGATGCGTTGCGGCGTCGGATAAAGCCTGCGGCTCCTGTTGATTACGCGGGTTGGTCAGGTCGTGAAGGTTTCGGCCATAGACATCGGGCTTTTCCGGCATGGGACCGGTTTCAGAAAACATCATTTCAACCACGGTGTCGTAATCTTCTCTGTCATGTCGGATAACACTATTAGACATAGGCATCTCCATCTCCGCCGAAGGAAATCTCGATCTGGCCACTTTCCGCGAGGGACATTGCAGCACGGACAATGGCGGTTTGAGCGGCTTCCACTTCGCGCATCTTCACCGGTCCCATATCTTCCAGATCGTCCATAATCATCTGGGCTGCACGCTTGGACATATTGTTGAGAATCTTGTCGCGAATGTCGTCCTGGCTGGTACGAAGAGCAAGCACCAGAGTGTTACTGTCGATCTCGCGCAGCAGAATCTGAATCGCGGCATCGTCCAGAAGCAGCAGATCCTCGAAGACGAACATCTTCTCGCGGATTTCTTCGGCAAGCTGAGAATCAATGGCCTCAATTTCATTGAGCACACGACCTTCCGTGCTTTTATCCATCATGTTCAGGATATCGACCACCGGCTTCACGCCACCCACCTCGCTGGTCTTCTGGCTACCAAAGGCCTGCACTTCACGCGACAGGGTTTCTTCGATCTCCATCACCACTTCCGGAGGAACCGGGTCCAAGGTGGCAATCCGATAGATCACCTCGGCCTGCTCGTCTTCAGGAAGTTGCTCCAGAATTCCTGCGGATTTTTCCTGCGGGATATGCGCCAAGATCACAGCCTGGGTCTGGCTGTGTTCACGACGGATAATATGCACCAACGCTTTCAAGTCGTAGGAGGCGAGCTCTTCAAACTTCTGATGAGCGGCCATGTTCTTCAAAAGCAATTTGGCTTTGGTCGGGCCAATAGCACGCTCGATCACCGCACGGAGCCACTGCTCTCCACGGGCGATGCTGCCATCTTGCTGCGCCGCTTCCATGATGAAGTCTTCCAAGGCTTCGTTGATCGTTTCCACGTTGAGTGACCGTAAGCGGCCAATCTCTGCGGAAAGCTGCCGAATTTCCCGGTCCGACAAGGCTTTGAATAGTTCGGTAGCCTGATCTTCTTGGAGGGCGAGCATTACGATCAACGCCTTCTGAGCGTAGCTCATCGACTCGCCGCCGCCTTCACCTTTGGCACCACCCGACATGGCCGCTGCGGCCTCTTGTATCATCTGCTCTGCGCTAGCCATTTTTTCACCGTATGGATAATAATGTCGACATCGTTACTGGCGATATGAGCAATCGCTCGCTTGTTTTCTTCCACTTCTTGGGACAGATGTCCCTTGTGAGCCGCCAACTCATCTTCCATCTTCTTACGAAGTTCTTCTTCGGTGAGTTCTCGCTCTTCTTCTTCTTCCTCCGGCTCTTCTTCAGGAGAAATCCGCTTGCTGATGCTGCTAATCAATGGACGCATCGCGAAAAACAGCACGGCAATAATCGCCAAGGGAAGGAAATACTGTGCCGCTACATCCACATACGCCGCCCAAGGTGCTACGCCTTCCGCTCCCAGAAGATCATCGTTGAAACGGACGTTCACCACCTTGACCTTGTCACCACGAATGGCGCGGAAACCGACGGCTTGCTCCACCAGGGACGTCAGACGTTCCATTTCTTCCTTGGTACGCGGCTTGAAGACCATCTCGCCGCTTTCATCTTCTACCAACGCATCATCAATCAACACGGCGACACTTAAATGTTCCAGATCCGTCACCATCGTCGTGATGTTGCTTTCCACACGGTTGGTATCGTAGTTGATCTGGTCATTCTCACGCATCATGTTGGATGCCGGTTCCTGGTTGGTACTGACAGCCACAACCCCCGGTTGGTTGCCTTGTGAGCCGGGAATACCGGTACGATTGGGTTCCATGCGACTTTCACGGGTCCGGCGCTCGCTGGTGACAACAATCTGGTCCGGGTCAAAGCTCTGCTCCTTGCGCTGCTCTTTGCGCACGTCAATCTGCGCGGTGATCCGAGCAACCACACGCCCCGGTCCGACAATACGCTGGAGAACATCTTCAACCTTGCGTTCCAGTTTGCGTTCAACTTCCTGCTGCAAGGTCAGCACTTCATCGGTCGAAGCTTCGGCTCCGTTTTTATCGACATCGCCACCGGCCAGCAAAACGCCCCGTTGGTTGACGATGGTCACGCGGTGAGTTTCCAAGCCTTCCACCGAACTGGACACAAGCCCCACAATGCCATGCACCTGGTCCGGGCTCAGAGTGGAACCCATTTTCAAGCGCAGAGCCACACTGGCCGAAGGAGGAACACGCTCGTCCAGAAAAACCCGCTTCTTGGGGATCACCAACATCACACGGGCTTTTTCAATAACATCCAAGCTGGCAATTGTCCGCCCCAACTCCCCTTGCAAAGCTCGGCGGAAGTTGACGTTCTGCACGAAATCGCTGATGCCGAAGTTCTTGGTATCAAACAGTTCAAAGCCCGGCCCGCCCTGCAACGCGCCACTGCTGGCCATGCGCAGACGAAGTTCGTTGACCATGCTGCTTGGAACCAGAATCTTCCCCCTGCTGGATAGTTTGTAAGGAACCTTGTCTTCCTTCAGCGTATCCACCACACGGGCGGCATCTTCCTCGTTCACACTGGAGAACAAGGGCACATATGCCTCACCACTGCTGGCAAAAATCAGGTACATCAAAAAGCCGAACACGGAGAGGATTCCGGCGCTGATTCCAATTTTCTGCCTGGTGTCCAAGGTATCCAGAAGTTTCTTCATCTCCTGGACGCTCTTTTGGTTCTGTAGCGTTTTCAGGTCCACGGTGCTTCTCCCTGACTACGGTTGCAATGGAGCCATTCTTCACACGGCCCCGACAGGTCGCTTATCCTTGCATTCTCATCAGTTCACGGTAGCCTTCCAGCAGGCGGTTTTTCACCTGCACCAAAAGGCGCAATTTCATATCTGCCTTGTCCAAGGCGATCATGGTTTCGTGAACGCTTCCTTTTTCCCCACCGACGAAATCCGCCACGGATTTCTCTGCCTCGGCGTGAGCCTTGGCCGCTTCTCCGGTGACATCTTTGAAAACCTGGGCAAAGGTAACGCCCTGTTTCGGTTCGGCGTCTTCGTAGGCTTTGATCACCTTGGTCGGGTTCTGGTTGCTCAGTCCTTGAATGGACATGGTGTTCTCCTTATCGCGTTACAGGCTCAAGGCCGCTTTAATCATGCCTTTGGCAGTGGTAGACACAGAGACGTTGGCTTCGTAGGATCGGCTGGCCATAATCATGTCCACCATTTCCTCAACCGGGTTGATGTCCGGCATGGTTACATAGCCCTCAGCGTCCGCATCGGGATGGCTGGGTTCATAAACACGCTTGAAAGTCGGACTCTGGTAGACCTGGTCCACTTCCACTTCCGGGGCGGCGTTACGGCCATCCTGGGTGGCAATGTCCAGAAAGTTATCAAAGCCGGTGGGCAGATTCTTGAACGAGGCATCCAGGCGTTTATAGGGTTTTCCATCTTCCCCGCGTGTAACATTGGCGTTGGCGAGGTTGGAGGAAATCAGGTTCACGCGGAGCCGTTCAGCGCTCATGCCCGACGAACTGATTCTCATGGATGAAAATAGATTCATGATGCTTACCTCTGGTTGATGGCGTATTTCAACATGGACAGGTGACGGTTCAGGAACTTTGCCGTCGACTGATATTTCAGGGCGTTTTCACTCATCAGCCCCATGTTTTTTTCCATATCCGCCTTGTTGCCGTCCGCGCCCGGCGTGCCGGGAACGACCACGGTTTGAGCAGAGACGCCGGGAGTACTGCCATTGCGGGAGTCCATTGATTCCCCTTCAAAGACCGACTGCACCACGCGATCGAACTTCAGGTCTTGGGCCACAAAGCCCGGCGTATCCAGGTTGGCCAGGTTGGCTGAAAGCATGTTGTGGCGCAGCATACGGAATTCAAGATCCGCCGCCATGCCGTGGGTTATGTTGCCAAACATCGTTTTCATAGATCGTCCCTCCTATGGGTTTGGGTTTCCCTAGGCCCCTTGTGCGTACTGTTCCAGAATCTTGTTTTCCCAGGGGTTGTTCTTGGTGGTTTTGTCCACATATTCTTTAAGTTTGTTGCGTAGCGTGCGCGTGCTGATATCCAACATGCGACTGGCCCGCGTGCGGTTGCCATTGCAGGCTTCCAGAGTTTTGAGAATCAATTTGCGTTCCATATCGTGAACCGTGTCCCCCACTTCCACCATCGGTTCAACCGGTCGGCTGATGACTTCCAATTGGATATGTTCTTCCTCAATGCGGTCGGATTCATAGGCCAGAATGGCGGCACGTCGAACCACGTTTTCCAGTTCGCGCACGTTTCCCGGCCAGGGATGGCTTTCCAGGCGACGAGCCGCGCCTTCGGACAAGGGTCGCCCTCTGGCAAACAGGCGCGTAAAATGCTCCGCAAGCATCCGCACATCGCCCACCCGTTCTTTCAGGGGAGGCAGGATCAAGGGAAACACACTCAGGCGGTAGAACAGGTCTTCACGAAACCCACCCTCTTCAACCATCGTGCGTAGATCGCGATGGGTGGTGGCCATGATCCGTGCATCAATGGGGATGGGTGCGGTGCCGCCCAGGCGGTCCACTTCCCGCGATTGCAACACCCGCAGCAGTTTGGCCTGCAAGGTCATCGGCATATCACCGATCTCATCCAGCAGCAGGGAACCACGGTTGGCTTGCTCGAAGCGACCGGCGCGGGAAGCCACGGCTCCGCTGAAGGCTCCCTTTTCCCAACCAAACAACTCCGCTTCCAGCAGATCACCAGGGATGGCTGCGCAGTTCACAGCCAGATAGGGACCGTTGGCATGATGACTGAGCCGGTGAATGCCGCGAGCCAGCAATTCTTTCCCCGTTCCCGAATCACCAAGAATCAGCACATTGGTATCGCTCTGGGCCACGACTCGCGCCATGTTCAACAGGGAACGCATTTGTGAATCCCTGGTTACGAGCTCCGGGAAATGCGAGGATTCCTGGTTGTCAGTCTGTGGAGTTCGTCTCTGGACCATGATCCCTTCCTCGTCCTAATTTGCTTGGGTCGGCGGCTTGAAGCCGGCCTTGGTTTCCATGAAATCGCCGATGCCCTGCCAGAATTCCTCACCGGTCTGCTTGAGTTGAGCAAGCTGTTCCTGGGCCCGTTTGGTGTCGTTGGCCGCCAAAGCCTGCTGGGCAATGGCATAACGAGCGTAAGGCACACGCGAATCCTCCGGCGCAACGGCAATGGCTTTTTCCAAGACTTTGATGCTTTCCTGGGCCTTGCTGAGCTGCTGGTTGCAAAAGCCGAGTGTGAACAAGACATCCCCAACGGGTTCCGTGGTATTGGCAATGGCCGCAAGATAGCCGCGCAGATCCTTGGCGCACTGCTTGAATTCCTCACGCATGTAAGCTCTCAAGCCTAATTCACGAAGCAGATCGGCCTTTTCCATCGGCGTAGGCGCAATCCCCACGGCTTCACGCAGGCTGCGTTCCATGCCCGCATCATCACCAAGCTGTTCTTGAACCCGCGCCCGTTTGATCAGAATTTCAAAACGCTTGTCCGGGTTGGTGGTGCTTTCAAGCAAGGTGTTCAATTCGTCCACCAGCTTGTTCATCTCTTCGGTACTTTCGTAAATCTGCGCCCGTGCCTCATGGATGTAGTGCTTGTCCTCCGGTTTGTCAGAGAATAGAGACTGGTAGTATTCCACGGTCTTTCCGGCACGATAGGTATCTTTCTGGCGCAGGTAGGTAGACACCAGTTTCTTCAAAACATGACGACTGGAAGGCTGGTCTTTCAGATGCTTGAGCAGTTCGTGCATCATGGTAATCGCCCGACCGTTCATCCCGCGCTGCAACAGAGCTTCCGCCAGAATCGACAATACCTCTTGGCGTTCCAAACCATCCAGACGCCCCCATTCATTCAGAGAGGTATGATAGACAAGGGAACTCCAATCCTTCTTTGTGGCCAGATCCCGGTAATACTGAACCAGGATACGGTTGAACCATTCCGGATTCTGCAATTGCAGCAAGCGCCCTTTACGGGTTTTGAGAATCTTGTTCGCCGCTTCATAGGCGTCCTTGGGCTTGGCCGTAAGATCGGCAAAGGTCGCCCGATAGAACTGGGCCATCAGATCCAAGCGGCTTGGCGGATCTTCCGATACCGCCAGGTAACGCGAGATTTCGTTCTCAACATTCACATCCGGCGAAAGCATACGCCGTTTGAGCATCAGTAACCGAATCCAGCCTTCGCTTTCAGGGCCAATGGCTTTGTCACTGGAATTGATCGCCTGATCCAACCAGCGGCGAGCCTCTTCACGACGACCCAACAGGGTGAGCAGATCGGCATAGCCCGATACCGAGGCGTACAGATAGTCCGCGTCATAATGGCTGCCGTTGATCACCTTGAAGTATTCCTGATCGCTTTGCGGATAGCGCTTGGCGATGGCCAGAAGCTGGGCACGATAGAAATCACCGGTTTCTTTGGTATGATCCTGGCTGGAGGAACCACATTGATTCATGTGTTCGACGGCCTTGCCGGCATCCCCATCCAAATACACTCTCCAGGATCGTGTCAGACAATGGGCCATTGCCCAGGCTTCGCGGCCCCAGGGCTCGTGGCGTTTCAGAAAGCGGTCGGCCTCGTTTTTCTTCCCCAAGGTCAACAGGGCGCGGGCCAGCAGAATGGCGTAATAGGGCTGAAGGTCTTCGTCCGCCTGGGGATAGCCACGGGCCAGCAAGCGCTCAGCCTGTTCCGGTTGGTGATCCAGCAACATCAGATGACCCAGCATCAACAACACAGACTGACGCATCCGCGCATTGCGCAGCGTATCGTAAGACTGCAAAAGGTGATCGCTTACGGTGGGGTTCACCGCTTTGCCTTGCAACACCTGTTCATATTCAGCGCGAAGAATCCCGGCGCGGCTTTGGTCTTCCACCTGGGTCTGCTTGGTCGTCAGGTGTTGATTGAAAATCTTTTTGGCTTCTTCAAAGCGGCCTGCTTTCAGTGCCGCCAAGGCTTCTTCACTCTGATCTTCCTGCTTACGGCGCACGGCGCGGGGATCTTTCAGATTGGAAGGAATACGGATCGGCAGATGCGTCAAGGCTTCCTGGGTCAAGAAACGCGGAGTCATGATGTCCGGAATCAGGTCATAGTCCATCAAGCGGGCCTTGATGCTGATGGTCACCGTAGAGGGTTCCAGAGTACGGCTATGGGAAAGCTTGGGCTTGCCGGGCCTCAGGTAAAAGGCCACCTGAAGCTTATCCTCGGTGGTGGATTCAATGGTGTAACTGGCGACGGCGGGGCCAAGGGTCCGTGTAATCTGGCTGGCGAGGTCTTCCGGAGGATTGAGGAAGGTAACGGTCAAGGCCTGTTTGGCATCCACCCACTGCACATCATACACGGTATCCGGGTTGGTCTGGAACAAGAGGTGCTGCTCGATGTCCCGAACGGCGGGAGCCGCCCAGGCCGTTCCCATTGTACCAAGGCAGAGCAGACACACACTGAGTGCGCCGAGCAATCTGTTTTGGAAAATGGGGCTGGAAGTGTTCATGAAATGATTCCTCTATTGGTTTCACGGCTTCAGTGACGTTGCTTCGCCATCCTGATGTAGCAACGGACGTGCCAAAAACGAACCATCACAAAACACGACCAGATCCGCAGAGTTAGCCAAGTCCCCCGGTAGCTGAGAACAAAGTGTCAGCCTCTTGACAGTTTCAGGAAACGGCATGAGGGATTCCGTGTCAAAAACGAAATCCCCCTTGTCAAAAGCCAAGGCGCAGAAGCGTCAAGGATCCTTCATGGCTGGAATGATGATGAAGGGCAGAGTTCCGGAAACTGTGTAAGACCTACCTTGAAGGACGTGATCCAAGCCGTTTGGCTCAAGACCTATCGGGTAGCCTGAATTGCTTCAGACATCCCTATAAACCAAGCTCTGATCCCGGCTCCGGGGAAATGATCGTTTGTCAAAACGGACGGAATCACACGGGAAGATGAACACGGATGGACGGAAACCCCATCCTTGGGGGAATTGAATCACAAAAACCAGACAAGGGCCAGCCTGTCTGGTTGCAACAAACATACATCAATGGAAACGACCGGCCAAGGAAAGCCAGCCTACAGCCCTTCCTGGCACTTGATTCACGCCTACTCTACGATGGCGATACGAGAAAACGCCTGGTCTTACTCGGCCCGTCCTTGCATGGAGGCAAAGGCCGTGGCGGCTTTGCGGGCTTTTTTCATCTGCCCGTTTCCTGTTTTCATTTCTTCGATACCGCCGCGAAGATCCTCGGTCAGTCCTTTTTCCAGGCGTGACACATGAACCAACATCGCCTGCCAACGGCTGGACCACTCTTCCCAGAGAGCAGGCTCGCGGGAGCGGATTGCATCCCGCTGACCGCTGGCACGGTCCAACTCTTGAATCAAACCGCTTCGTACCTGAACCCAATGGCGAACTTTAATCCAAGACTTGCTATCCAGATGGGCGCGAAGCTCTTCCGTCGCCTTCCGATAGCGCTGCAACAGGGTATTGTATTCCTCAAAAAAGGTTGTCGGATTTTCCATGATCCCCCTACTCCACCCAAAACATCCCGCGTGAAGCGTACATGCGTTTGTAAACCCTTGTAAAGACCATCCGATCTATTCGCTCAGATCATCCTCATGCACGGCCAGGCCTTGCCCCTCAAGGCGCTTTTGCTCGATAGCCAAAAAGCCGTCTTCGATGTTTTTGATGATATGGTCCACTTGGCGCAGGCGCTTGGTATCCAATTTTTCGTTGGCAACCATCAGGTGGTGGATGCACGACAGATACAGGTCGTTCAGCTGCTTGGCAATCTCGCCTCCCTTATCCATGTCCAGGGAACTCATCAGCTCGTGAATCAGATCCAAGCTGTTGGCGATCTTCTGACCTTTTTCGTAATACTTCTTCTCATCAATCATTTTGATCGAATGATCGATGTTCTCCCGTATCCGCTTGTAGGCCATCAGAATAATCTGCAAGCCGTCCACCGGTGTGGTTTTCATTTCTCGGTACTGATCGTATGCTCTTCCACGTGCCGTGACCATGCGTAACTCCCTTCACGCGTTTGGGGTTCGATCATCGCCCATTAGTAGACTCCTAACCCAAGGAAGACAACTGCGCAGACAACCAGCTCGCCTGGTTCTGCAAAGCGCTAAGCGTTGTTTCCATCCGGGTCCATTGGGCAATCATCTGTTCTTCCTTCATGTCCAATCGTCTATTCATTCGCTCAATCTGATCGTTGAGCGTATCAATCGAGCTGTTCAGGGTTTCCTTGCGGGATGCAATCAGTCCGTCAAAGGAATCCACCTGGTTGAAACTAAGGCGTTCAATCAACTCTGCGAAGCCTACGGAAACATTCAAGGAACCGATATTTCCGAGGATGGTTCCCGAATAGCGCAGGGTCAATCCCTCCGAACTGGTATCGTCATCGGCGGAGAGGGTCTGCCCCTTACCGGTAGCCGCTTCACCGTTGATCGTTCCCACAACATCGGTTCCATCGAACTGGGCATCGGCCATCCCCAGATGATTGCTGCTTTGACTTAGCAGGATACCGTTGTCGCTACCGTAGCTGTCATGGCGAATCATCAGTTGTCCACCCCCTGCATCCAGGGCGCTGATTTCCATCGCATAACGACCTTCCTGGGTTACGGAATAGGAACCAAGATCCAGAGAACCTCCACCTTCGTTGTTCGCGCCCAAGTTCAGAGAAAGATCCGCGTCCCGCCCATCACGGGAGGTCACCACAATCTGCCCGCTGGCATCCAAACTGGCGTAAACATCGTAATTGAATGCTTCTTCAATGGCGCTCAGCAGGCCATTGATGGTGTCACTTCCAGGGTTATCAATGGTATATTCTCCCACGACTGCCTGTCCGTTCGCTGCGGTACCGGCAATGGAGATGGTATCTCCGGCAACCACGCCACCGCCATCGACACTATCCCAGGTGGTAGAGGTCGTTGCCGGAGAGCCGGAGGCTGTCAGCGCGGTATCACCAGTCAGAACTTCAGACACAGCGCGGTTCATCTCACTGTTGATGCTCTGAATTACTTCGTCCAGATTCATACCCGATGTCAGGTTCACCGTTGCCGAACGCCCCGTACTGACATCCGTGATGGTCAACACGTCATTACCATCCAAACCATCCACGTCATTCAGGTCTGCCGTACCGGTCACACTGCCTCGGCTGGCGGCCTGGGTTACGTTGACCGCGTAATCATCATTGTTTACGTCACGGTTCGCACCGATCAATTCCAGGTCCGTGCTATCCGAGGTACCGGTCAAAGAGAAGAGGGAACGGACATCTTCAAAGCGGGTTTCCAGGTTCTCGCGGAATTCATCCGACTCAATGGTAATCAGACCTTCGTCATCGAGGTGAATACCGGCCAGAACCAGGTTACGCATATCCGACGCCGCACCGGGAATGGTGGAGATCAAGGAACCGACAATCCCGGAACGGATGGAACTGAGCGCCGTTTCACCGAATAGCACCCCACCAACCTGCTCTGCTTCCGAATCATAGGATTGCTGATCGGAGATGTAGGAGAGCAGTTCATTCATTTTATCCACCATGCCCTGCACATCATCTTCGATGGAATCGAAATCCCGCTCGACATTCAGAGTCAAGGTGGTGCTTGCATCCGCTTTTTTCAGAGTCAAGGTGGTACCGCCGATGAGATCGGAAATGGTGTTGCTGTTTCGTTCCACTTCCGAGCCGTTGATTTCCAACACGGCGCTTTGTCCCGCTTGAAGCAGGCTATCGTTACCGTAGACGGACACATCAACCGAGCCAAGGTCCAGGGTTCCACCGCCTTCGTTGTTGGCAAAGAGGTTGATTTCCAATTTACTTTCGCCACCGGTGGTCGCGGTGAACTCCAGCTCACCGTTGGCGTTGACGCTTCCCGTGACATCACCACCGAAAGCGGTTTCCACTACGGTAAGCAGATCCTGAAGCGTGCTGCCGGCGCCAATGGTAAAGGTATCATCGACAACACTACCATCGTGCTGTTTACCGGAAATCCGGATGGTATCTCCCACGGTGACATTGTTGGCACCGCTTCCGGTGTTGAGATCGGTCAGCAGGGTTGCCGAACTTGCCGTTGCCAGAGCGGTTGTCTCCAACTGCACATCAGACTGCATCTGCTGGTTGATCTGCCCCTGGGTGGCACGAACCACGCCCAAGGCTTCCAAGACGTTGTTATCATCGGTAAAGCTTGCTCCAACCAGGCGTAGACGATACTGGGTGCTGCCATCGATTTCTTCGCTTTCAATGCTGGCGATGTCCGCTCCGGCCTGGGTGTTCAAGCTGGTTTTGATATCATCCAGGGAACCGGAAAGATCAATGCTCAGGTTTGAATAGCCACCAATGGAAACCAGGGCCGAACTCGGCGCGGCGCTCAAACCCAACATGGTTTCCACAGAAACCGTGGAGGCACTGAACCAATCGCTGGCCGCACCGTTGCTGGTGGTGGTAACCACTTCCGTACTGGTGCTGGCCAAACCCAAAGATTGCAGCAGGCTGGAACCGGTATCACGAACATCCACCCGCGTATCACCGGCGGCATCGTTGGTCAGAATCAGACGGTGATCGTCCTCACCATAACTGACGATGGTCGCCGTCACGCCGCTGGCCTCGGCTCCCCGATTGGCCGCGTTGATGGAATCTCGGATATTGGTCAGGGTATCGGTGCTTTTGATATCAACAACCTGCCCACCGACAAGGATTTCGCCGGACAGACCCAGGTCTTCGTTGATGGCCTGAAAACTCTGACTGGAAATCTTTTCTTTTTGAGCCAGGCTTTTGACAACAAGATCATACGAACCAGGAGAGGCGGAAGAACTGGCCGACAGCGAAAGCAGATCGCTTGCTTTGACATCGGCGTTGCTGGACGTCATGGTTGCGGAAAAAATATCCCAGGAATCCGAATTGTTGAGGTTCTTGGACGAAGTCTGGATGCTCTTCATATAGGTTTCCACCTTCTTCCAAGCATCAATCTTCTCTTCTGCCTGAGACACCTTGCTTTCAACAAGGGTGACCCGCTGCCCCTCAATCGCCATGAGTTGGGAAACGGTTTCCCGCCAATCAAGGCCGCTGACAAGGCCCGATATACTTTGGACACTACTAGACATCGGATAGTCTCCTCGACCCGTTTGCGGTGCCTATCACCGCCGGAGCCGTTCCTATTTTGCCACGTGGTTCACGGCCAGACCGCTGGTCGCACCGACATCGGCATACATGGTTAAAATTTCTCCCGGTGGGAATTGACGAACCACTTCGCCCGTTTCTTCATCCCGAAGCTGAATGACCAGCCGGTTGTGGGTTTCATCCCGCTTGATGAACAAACGAAGCGACAGGTTGTTCACTTCCAGTTGGGAGTTGAGGAAACTGACGTGTTTGCTCAGTTCCTCTTCGTCCAATTGGCCTTCCTTCATCTCAGACATCTTCTTGGCCAGGGCAATCATCTCCGTCGTCTTGCCCTCGTCCCGTGTCTTCAATTTGGCGGCGCTTCCTTCCTGCGATTTGGTGACGTTTTGCACCGGTGCAGAAATGCGTTCGACTGTTTTGAAATCCGCCATAATACACCTCTCTTATGATACAAATCGGCAGTGTCCTCGATGCCTTGAGCGGTCATCAGGATGAAACCGACATTTCTTTAGGTGGAAAGGGATGGAGAGGGCGTCCCCTCTCCATCCGAATGGAGGAAAGATCCTCCTACGTTGCGCTTACCGCAGCAGCGACAACACCGACTGCGGAGCCTGATTGGCCTGGGCCAACATACTGGTTCCCGCCTGCACCAGAATCTGGTACTTGGTGAAGTTGCTCATCTCAGCGGCCATATCCACATCGCGAATCACCGACTCACTGGCCGTCTTGTTCTCGATGCTGGTGGCAAGGTTGCTGGATGCGTAGCTGAAGCGGTTCATCAAAGCACCCACTTTGCCGCGTTCCGTGGCCAGGGTGCTAACGGCACTGTCGATGGTGTCAAGCGCCGTCTGGGCACCGGACATCGAAGAAAGATCCACGGCACTGGTGAACAGGTCGGCGGTGGCCAGGCTTGCCAGAGCGAAGCCGATCTGGTTGTCACCGTTGTTCTCGTTACCGATCTGGAACTTCGCCGTCGGGGCCGTGGCCAAGGTCACCACGTTGGTTCCATCGAGGTCCGCAAGATCGCCACCAATCAGGCCCATCTGCCCGTTGTAGCTGATCTTCACGCCCAGTTCGCTGAAGTTCAGCGTGCGTTCTTCGTTCATGCCCAGAGACGCGGAAGTATCCGGGTCTTCGATGGTCTGAGCGTTACCATTGCTGTCGGTCAAGGTCACATCATCGTTGTCACCGTCGCCATCGAAGTCACCCACCGTGATGGTGTAGGTTTCGCTGACCTTGGCGTTGCTGACATCGATGTTGGTCACACCCTGAACATCCCAGGCATCCGTGTTGGCGTTGTTGGTATCCAAGGTGACGCCACCGTAGGAACCATCCAGCAGGGTGTCACCACCGTACTGGGTGAAGTTCACGATCCGGTCGATTTCAGCGGTCAGATCGGAACGTTCCGCGTCGATCTTGGCCAGGTCGGCACCGGCGTTGCCGCTGGCGGCCTGGGTGGCCAGTTCTTTCAGCCGTTCCAGAATGGAGCCGATTTCATTCATCGCGCCTTCCGCCACTTGCAGCGAACTGGAAGCCTCTGCCGCGTTGCGGCTGGCCACCTTCAAACTGGCGGTTTCTGCACGAAGACGCATCGACGCAGACAGGCCTGCGGCATCATCAGACGCGCTGTTGATGCGATAGCCCGACGACAGGCGTCCCAAGGTTCTGGACATCATACTGTCCGCCTTGGTCAGATAATTGTGTGCATTAATGGAAGCAATGTTGTTTTGGATACGAAATCCCATAGCTATCCTCCCTGATGTTGGGGGTGATATCCCTATCACCCACTAGGTAGAGTCGAACACGGAGACAGTTGCAATCAATGTTGTCCGGACACATGCTAGGCCTCCATGTATTGAATCGGACATTTCTTTGGAATCTTTAGACAAAAAGAAAACGGGAGAGGAATTTTCCTCTCCCGTTTTCAGGTTTGGTTGAAAGACTTGCGCGAAGCTTACCGCAGCAGCGACAACACATTCTGCGGAGCCTGATTGGCCTGGGCCAACATGCTGGTTCCCGCCTGCACCAGAATCTGGTACTTGGTGAAGTTGCTCATCTCGGCGGCCATGTCTACATCGCGAATCACCGACTCACTGGCCGTCTTGTTCTCGATGCTGGTGGCAAGGTTGCTGGATGCGTAGCTGAAGCGGTTCATCAAAGCACCCACTTTGCCGCGTTCCGTGGCCAAGCTGCTGATCGCACTGTCGATGGTGTCAAGCGCCGTCTGGGCACCGGACATCGAAGAAAGATCCACCGCAGCAGTGAACAGGTCGGCGGTGGCCAAACTGTTCAAGGCAAAACCGATCTGGTTGTCACCGTTGTTCTCGTTACCGATCTGGAACTTCGCCGTCGGAGCCGTGGCCAAGGTCACCACGTTGGTTCCATCGAGGTCCGCAAGATCGCCACCGACAAGGCCCATCTGGCTGTTGTAGCTGATCTTCACGCCCAGTTCGCTGAAGTTCAGCGTACGTTCTTCGTTCATACCCAGGTTCGCAGAGAGTTCCGGGTCTTCAATGGTCTGGGCATTACCATTGCTGTCGGTCAAGGTCACATCATCGTTGTCACCGTCGCCGTCGAAGTCACCCACCGTGATGGTGTAGGTTTCGCTGACTTTGGCATTGCTCACGTCGATGTTGGTCACACCCTGAACATCCCAGGCATCGGAGTTGGCATTGTTGGTATCCAACGCCACGCCACCGTAGGAACCATCCAGCAGGGTGTCACCACCGTACTGGGTGAAGTTCACGATCCGGTCGATTTCAGCGGTCAGATCGGAGCGTTCGGCGTCGATCTTGGCCAGGTCGGCACCGGCGTTACCGCTGGCGGCCTGGGTGGCCAGTTCTTTCAGCCGCTCCAGAATGGAGCCGATCTCGTTCATCGCGCCTTCCGCCACTTGCAGCGAGCTGGAAGCCTCTGCCGCGTTGCGGCTGGCCACCTTCAAGCTGGCGGTTTCTGCACGAAGACGCATCGACGCAGACAGGCCTGCGGCATCATCAGACGCGCTATTGATGCGATAGCCCGACGACAGGCGTCCCAAGGTTTTCGACATCATATTGTCGGCCTTGGTCAGATAGTTGTGTGCATTGATGGAAGCGATATTGTTTTGAATGCGGAATCCCATGACAAACCTCCGTGAAATGGGTGGGCGATGTCCGTATCACCCGAAATAAGAAAAACGATTCACTTGTTTTGAAAGCCCCGGCCAAACCATTTGTCCAGCGCCTTCACGAGATAGAATCGTCATCAGGTGGGAGTTCTTTACCGGGGTCGTGCATTTTTCCGGAAAAAAATTCCCCCTAACCGCATTCATTGAGCAAAACCCGTTGGTTGCACGAAAAAACCGGCGGGACAACCCCGCCGGTTTGATGAAGAACGGAAGTGACTGATCTATTGAAGCAAGGAAAGAATGTTCTGCGGAGCCTGGTTGGCCTGGGCCAACATGGCGGTTCCCGCCTGCACCAGAATCTGGTACTTGGTGAAGTTGCTCATCTCGGCGGCCATGTCTACATCGCGAATCACCGACTCACTGGCCGTCTTGTTCTCGATGCTGGTGGCAAGGTTGCTGGATGTATAACTGAAGCGGTTCAGCAAAGCACCAAGATCCGCACGAGCGGTAGCCAGTTTGGAGACGGCATCATCAATGGTCGTCAAGGCCGTTTGAGCTGCGGCGACGGTGGTAAAGTCAATGGCACCACCACCGGCAGCAAACAAGGTATTCGAACTCAGCGAATCAATGCTGAAGGAAATCTGGTTCGTACCGTTGTTTTTGTTACCGACCTGGTAGGTGGCTTTGGCCGCCGTTGCCGTGGTTTGAATGATGGTTCCATCAATCGCGCCACCGTTGGCGATGTCGAACTGGTTGTTGTAGGTCAGAACCACGCCAAGGTCACTGAAGTTCAGTTGCTTGGTTTCGTTCATCGCCAGATCACCAGCCGGAGCGGCGATGTCCAGAATGGTCTGCACGTTGCCGTTGGAATCGGTGAGGCTGATATCGTTGTTATCGCCATCACCATCCAAGTCACCGGTGTCGATGGTATAGGTTTCACTGATGTCGGCGTTGGTCACGTCGATATTGGTGATACCCGCCACATAGGCCGTGGTGTTGACCTCATCCAGTTCCGCACCACCGAAGGTGCCATCCAGCAGGACATCGTCACCATACTTGGTGAAGCTGACGATCCGGTCCAGTTCCTGAACCAGTTGCGCGCGCTCTACATCAATCTTGGAGCGGTCCCCGCTGGAGTTACCGCTGGCAGCTTGAGTCGCCAGTTCTTTGAGGCGTTCCAGAATAATGCCGATTTCGCTCATCGCACCCTCGGCAACTTGCAGAGCGCTGCTCGCTTCCGTAGCATTACGAGAAGCGACCTTCAGGCTAGCAATTTCTGTACGCATCCGCATCGAAGCCGCAAGCCCCGCTGCATCATCCGCCGCGCTGTTGATTCGGTAGCCCGACGAGAGGCGTTCCAAGGTTTGGTTCAGCGAGTTGTCATTGATGCTCAGATAACGGTGAGCATTGATGGACGCCAAATTGTTTTGAATTCTGAATCCCATGTCAAGACCTCCATGAAACTAGTGGGCAAAGTCCGTCTTGCCCGTAAGTGATAAGGGAATCACAGGTCACCTCCGCTCTTCTGTTGATTGGTTTTGGGTTTATCCGTTTCTTCATCACTATCTCTTTTCACAATTTCTTTCCGTCACGCTTCTTGGATCGACTCCATGACAGCGCTCTTGAGAGGAGAATTTTCTTTTTGTCGTTTTTATTGACAAAGGGAAAAAAGGTCCGAACTGAAGAGACAACGAAGAAAATATTTCCTGTTATTCCATTGATTTCTTAAATACAGACGAATCGCGTCAAACCAGACATCACCCTCGATTCCCTGGCTAGGAAAGAGGGAAATTCTTTCCCCATTTTGTCACGAATTTGACGATTCCAGATAGGACAGATCAGACACAACATGAAAGCAATCATGCTATATATTTTACTATGGAAAATTTTTCCTACCTGAAAACAGAGATGCCAGAGACACTAATGCGTCATCGCGTCTTACGAAACCGGCAAGATGAGACCAAAAAGCCCTCCCCGAAGGGAGGGCATCCAAGGCAGAGGTCGTTTTGAAGCGCTCTGTTCGGAGCAGATCAGTCTTTGGGTTGGTAACTCAGATGGGTTTGACCATCCCAGAAGGTCTGGAAGGCGTTCTCCCAGCTCTTGTTTTCGGTATGCAGGCGGCCTTCATAGCCCATGCTCTCACGCAGGTCTTCATCATCCACCAGGCGCAGCAAGGCTTCGGTGAAACTATCCACGTTTTTAGCCTTGGTCACGATGCCTGTTTTTCCATCCACAATAACTTCCTTCGGGCCACCCTGGTCACTGACCACCACCGGCAGACCACAGGCCTGGGCTTCCAAGACCACCGAGCCGTAGGTGTCCGTCGTGCTGGGGAAGGCAAAGACATCGGAGCTGGCGTACAGTTCCGCCAAGTCGGTTCCTTCCACAAAACCGGTGAACAGCACGCCGGGAATCTCGGCCATCTTTTCTTTGAGTTCCTTCAGGTAGGGACCATCACCGACGATGACCAGGTCTACATCGTCCCGTTTCTCACGAATCTGACGATAGGCCAGCCGCAGCACGTCCAAATCTTTTTCCTTACTCACACGGCCTACATAAAGGATCTTGCTTCCACCGTTGAGCCCTTCGTATTTCTGCCAGAGATCGGGCTTGCGCCGATCCGGCGTATACAATTCAAGATCCGTTCCTTTGGGGAAGATGCGGATGTCGTTGTGCTTCACGCCATTTTCCAGCAGCAGGGTCTTGTAGGCCTCGGTCAGAACGTAGACCTGATCCACATTGCTATAGAAGCCACGGACCAGCAACCAGGCCAAGCCCTCCACGGTTTTATCTCCGGTGAGGATGCGCGCATAGTTGGGAATATCCGTGTGGTAGATCGCCACCGTAGGAATATCCAGGATATTGGCGACCCACATCGCCACCAGGCCCAGCGGTCCCGGCGTACTGATGATGAAACGGGTGTACTTCTCTTTTTCACAATGGCGCAGAATATCCAGAATGGGCGGAATACCCATGACCATGCTTTCGTATTCCGGCAGGCTGAAGTGGTAAATGGGTTTGAAGTTCTCAATGTGTCCACTGAATGGCGGCTTGGTCGGATGACAGGTCATCGTCGTGATCGGCGTGTTGTGTTTTTCCGCCAGGGCACTCACGGTTTGAATGGTCCGTGCCACACCGTTGACATCCAGCACGGTATCGGTGAACCAGGCCCATTTTTCCGGTCGCTCTTCCATAGGATTGCGCAGGCTGTATTCTTGGGCCAGTTCACGACGGAAGGCGTTGTCCGAGTGGAAATGCCGGAACCCCATAATATAAGGTACGGCAGCCATCGCCGTGGGAGCAATCAGCGCCAACTTGGAAAAAGCGTCGGCCAAGCGCCCCTGCTTCATCATCTCTACCCACTGGCTGATGGAGCGATTGACCAGGGTGTTGAACATCGTGGAAATGATGGTGAAGGTTTCCTCTTGCAGGTCACGCCCCACGACACGATCAAACAGCAGGTTCGGGTCGTGCCAGTCACGCATAACAATCTGGGTCAGCCCGGCGATGAGCATGTCTTCACGTGAGGGCTGGGTCAGGGAGGAGGAATCGCCATCCGCCTTTTCCTTCAAGCGGGCGGCAAGTTCCACTTCTTTGATCTGGTCGCCAAAGACCAGACGTGCCACCTGGGTTGCCCGCTCGTGCAGTGGGCCTTCCGGGCAGAAGTTTTCCATGAAGTAGTCCACCACGTTGGTATGGGTGGAGTGGGCAAAGCGCAGCGTGTGGTTGCTGATGCCTTCGCCGACGGAGCGCTTTTCGCGGATACCGTTGAGGAAATCCTGGTAGGTTTGAATCTCGCCGTCGATCTTCGTCCATCCGCTGGCCAGAAAGAAGGAACTATGGTCATCGCTTCCGCCCACACGGCCTTTCTTCCACGGCTCCGGGAACACCGGTTCAATGCCGTGCTTGTCAACCAGGCGCTCAATGATCTGCGGCGAGAGGTTATCCAAGAAGGCCTTCTGCATCACGTTGGCCTCTTTCATCATCAGGCCGTTGAACTCCTCGAAGTTCTCAAAGAGTAAAACCAGCTTTTCCAGATGCTCCAAGGTGGTATCACCCCGGTAGGTGTGCAGGGGATGAGGCACGCTGACCAGTTTTCCACGCTCGCGGAAGTAGGCGGCAAACTCCACAATGTCGGTAGAGAGTCTGCGTCCGATACGGTAATCCTCTTCCGTGATGTCATAGACGCAGATATGGAAGCGTCCGGGGATTTTCAGGAAACTGCAGGTAAACTCACAACTGACGAAGGCGTCATCATGGTTCGAGGCAATTTCCAACGCACCGTCAATGACATCGTGATCCGTGATGGTCACGAAGTCCATACCACGGCTCTTTTGCCGGTGATAGAGGGTTTCAGGTTTGATGTAGGATTCGCGGGCGCCAACTTTGTGGAAGATCCAGTGTACGGGCTTGTCCGAATAGCGGGAGTGGCAGTGCATATCCACTTTGGCCATGAGGCTGACTCCTTGATCGAAGGCTCCGCCTTCCCTCTTGTCATGTGGGGATAAAGCGGGCCGGTCTCTGTGTTGTAGGAATTGCCGCTCCCGTTCTTCCAGGGAAAGAAACGCATCAGGAGCGGCTTCCGATTCCATCTTTGTAGAGCCTAACTCATGATCTTGGAAAATCAACCCATATTTCATGGCTTTGTCCATTTTCATTTCCTTCCTTCAGGCAAAGGATTCTGTATCACATCCACAGAATGAACCCACGAACATCCCCTGGCTCCGCAGGTTACGCCATTCTATTCAATGGTTTGTTTGCCTTTTCCTAAATTACGGTTAATTGGTGACTTTTCCCTCGTCTGTCGGTGAGAATCCGACCTAGTCTCACCTGTTTAAGAAGCGTGTTCCATCTTGAGCCGATATTGACAACAAAACCACCCGATCCTGTCGCTTTGGAACAACCGGTGGCACAGGCAAAGGACATGAAATAGAATTACTCCCAGCATTTACTACACGTTAACATGATGGCACGAAACATGCTTCTGTCTCACAATAGCCGAAACAAGCAACACAGGGATTCTTCACTCACCCTGTTTCGGCAAAGGAGAGCATCATGAACACGACAAAAGATGTAACGCAGACAGCCCACGATGAAACACACACCGAACGCCCCTTGCAGTTTGTATCCGGCGATATGACCCTCTTGCAAGCCATTGAAAACGTCCTGGCTTCGGACCCGGACACGGCCTTGCGCGAACTCCTCTGGAAGATCATCAGCACTCCCCAGCGGAAGAATCCCTGAGAATCGGCTTCATGGCCTACCCCATGTTCACGATCCCGATTCACCCTGTTTCGTTCACTTTGGATGTATTGATTCACCACTCATTTTCCCACGGACCCACCACACGACACCGTTCCCAACCCAGGCCATGAAGCCACGTTTTGATTCCTCCTCTCCAGCCTCCTGATTTCCATTTTGCCCACCAATCATCAATCAATCCATGAAGTCCCTGCGTGAGCACGCCTCTCTCTCATCGCATCCTCTGGATATTCGATAAAACCATCGTTGGGTAGCATTCCAGAACAGAATTACCCCGCAAGCACGCCATTCAAGTTGATTTCTCCCTCCAAAGATGGTAATCTGGTAATATATTTCTGATTCGACATTCATGTCGGTTTCAAAACAAACGCGAGGAGAAGCACGGTGAGAGCAGCCTGGACACGCTGGATGTTTCAAGTTCCCTGGTTGATGGTGGTCGTATGTTTCACATCCTGCGCCCGCCAATCGACCTGGCTTCCACCCGATGCCCCGATTCCTGAAGCGCGTGTTCTGTGGCGTGATTGCGGCATGAAAGGAGAGCGCCTGACCGGGCAAGCCTGCTTGAGGAGGATTCTTGGACCTGAACCCCGAAGCCTGGAAGGGATGGACGCATGGAAGAAGTTGCGTACCACCATGCACGAAACCTTGGTCAACGATCTAAACAGGGCCGAGAATCCTGGGGATTTCTGTAGCTTTCATGACCTGATACTCGAAAGCATCCAGGATGAGGAACTGCGCCCCCAAATATCCGAGCAAGTGATTGAGGCGCTTGAAGCCAGCGTAACAAAATTGGCCAAGGATGAAGATGCCTGCATGTTCGAGTCTATCTGCCGAGAGGATCTGCGCCCCTGCGATGCCCCTTTTGTTGCGCAATGCGCGGCCAATCTGGCTGAAGAGTGGACCTCCAAGTTGAACCGCGCCGACCTGGAAGAGCTACCCTCTGACGAGGAACTGGATTGCCTGGTTTCACGGCTGGCACCTGAACAGGCAAAGAGCTTCAACCAGGCCTGGAAACTTACAATGAAAGAGGCCTGCACCCGGATGGTGAACCGTCTGGACCACGATATAGACAACGCCTCAAAGGATCGTGAGGTATTCAACACCTGGATACGCTCTGCTGACCGCTGCCCGGAGGGAAGTTTTTCCGAAAGCGATCCAACAGTCAAAGAGCGCTTGCGTGCAGTTCTGGAAGCCTACGCCTACACCTCACCGGACAAAGGCGCGGAGTGGTTCGTTTCACACCTTCGTTTTTTTTCTCTGACCTACAAAGATACAGAAGCACGCCGTCTTCTACGCACCCAAGGCCAGAAAAGTGACAAGGCCACCTGGAACGCCGACGCTCTGGCCTGGCTCAGCGGAAAAGACTGGTCCACGGTAGACGAAGCCAAGCCTTTTCTTCCCTTGTACTGTCCTGCCGCCTTGGCGGGTGTCGATTTAACGATGGAGTTGGATCCCCAGAGCGCCGATCATCTGATCACCAACTGTCCCACCGAGTTCGACGCCTGGGCCCGCAAGGAGTTCCAAACCTATATGGCCGAAGAACGGCTGGATCTCTTCCTGCAATTCGCCACCCACTCAACCTTGGGAATCCAGGCAACCCAGGCTCTTTGGTTTGCTGACCTGGCCTTGTCGGTACAAGTCACCGTGGATAAAGCAGAGAAAGCGCTTTGGGTAGAACGGGATCGTTGCTTGAAGGGAGAGGTTTCCAGTCTGCAAGAACTGGCCGCCACCAAGGATTTCGGCATTCTGACTCCCGAAAAAAACGATGCCTTGGAGCAATGTGCCCTCGCCATCGACCGCCGCCGTGTGACCGACCTGGACCCGCTGGAAAACGATTCCTGCATCCAACGAACCAAGCGGCTGAGTAAGTACCTGCGGGAGACGAGGGGCAAGCAAGCTGCGGCAACATGGCGCAAGCTGGTTGGAAATCCGGAGTTGTCCTCGGAAGACTTTGACTCCGCCTTTTCAAACGCCCTGGGCGCTCAAAGCGGGCACCACTTGTTGAATACCGCCAAAGCCATTCACTGTTGTAGGGCGGCGGAAAACCTGATGGTGCTTTCAAAGAAGAAACTGAGCCGTGGCGACCCGCTGGGCGCGTTTACATTGTGGCTTCGTTCAACAAAAGCCGGTAAGGCTCCGGGGCAAGAGGAACTGCGCACCTCTCTGCGTGACGCCCTTGACCGCTACTGGCTGACCAAGGCAACGCAAGCCTACAAACGCGGAACCTGGGGACTGGCAACCCTCTACAGCGAATTACGTGCCGAAATCTTGCCACAAGCCGAGGATAACCCAACCACGGCAGATGCTCCCCTGCGCCTGTGGGAATCTTCCCACCCCCACGTCGTACTGGATGGCGAACGCTTACCCGTTGATGATGCGATGGCTACGTTTCAGCGTGATACCCTGCTGCACAATATGGGCTTGCTGACTGAAGACTACGCCAAGCCGGGTATTGACCTGGTCCTTGCCCCCACGGTACTGGATGCAACCGTGGTAGAAAAACAAACCCCACAATTGAACATCCATACCTACCTTGTCCCCAAGACCGTCCCCAACCCGAAGAAAAAGGAGGCCTGTGACAAGTATTCAAAACTGCAAACCAAGTACCGCATCTGGCGCACAGAAAGGCGTATTGTTAGGATGGAAAACGAGAAGAGGATGGAAGACCTCGAAGATAGCGGTGGAGTCGGCGCGATTTTGGGTTTGATTGCAATACCGGCGATGATGATCAGTGAGGATGTCTATAAACGACGCACGGAAAAACGACTTCGGAAACGATTGAAACGTAGCCGGAAACAATGTCTGGGTGAACCAATGACCATTGAAGTGCAAGAACCCAAAGATCACCCTTACCTCGCACAAAAATGGACATGGAGCTACACTCTGAACAGTGTGCTGACCGTGGAACTGGGTGAGAAACCCCTGTGCGTATGTGAGATGAAGCGCAGCCGAGTGGAAAGCGATATTGCCTATCCGGGAAACTGGAGAGTCAAGCTGCCGGAAGACCCACGGGATCGTCCGCAGGACAAGACCATTTATCAACAGATGATTCAAGAAAATGCTCAAGAACTCGTGGGGCAGGCAAAACAATGTGTGAACGATCATCGTGACGTACTGCTACAAAACCGCCTGAACTCCGACGCTCCCCGGACCAACCAAGCCGACCGTGACTTGGAGCTTCGCATTCGGCAGGTGGCCTGGGATACCGAGTCTCCCGTAACCTACAAAGACTTGGCCAAGCTGGCCGAAGAGCTTGTCTCCGTCGAAGAAATAAAAGCCGCATTCTCACCGGAACAAACTCCAGTTGAAGAACAGTCTTTGGGCGAAGAAAGTGATCTGACAGACGAGCAGGAGCCAGAAGAACAAGAAGAGGAAGAGCGCTCCATCAAGGAGCAGACTTCTCCAGGGAAATAGACAAGCTATAGAATCTTGATATTTGGAATTATAGCGATTACTGGGGCGACCAGGTATAAACAGGCCGTGTCGTGATGAAATCGTGAATAAAAGGGTGCATGGTTCCTTTTTAGAATACGCAGCATTCCCTGTTCGTTCTCCGCACAGAGCAAGGTTTTATTGCTCGTAAGACGTGCGGCTTCAGAAGTTCCCAGGCGTGACCCAACATGTCATGACGGTGATAGAATACCTTCACCGCGATCATCTGAACGGTTTCTATTTTGAGGATTGCAAACCCATGCAACCATCTTCTTCTGTAAATTAAACAACTTACATAGACGCATTCTAACAATCTCCTCATAAATCCAAGGCTTGCCTTTTTCAGACAATCGTGATACGAAACTTGTTTATGGGAACTTCAACAAAGGTGCGGAACCATGCAAGTTTGCCCCAATTGCGGCTCAAACAACAGTGACGACGCCACATTTTGTATCCAATGCGGGTATGATCTGGTTGATCCGGCCAGCGTGGAAAGTCAACCGGAAACAAAATTCTGTTTCCAATGCGGAAGCCCAATGGCTTTGGATTCCCTGTTCTGCCCCAAATGCGGCAGCAAATACGAGGAACCCTCCAACCGGGGCGGTGGCAAAACCGAGTTTTTCGGTGCGATGCAGGAAAGCGGGAAGGCCAAGCTGACCATCATCCGTGGTGGCGGTTTCGACGGAATCAGCTACCAGCTCACTCAGACCGACCACCTCGCCGGCCGAGAAGAAGGCTTTCTGCACTTCCCGGACGACCCACTGGTTTCCCCGCGTCACGGCAACTTTTTCTACTTCGGCAACAAGCTTTTCGTTTCCGATGAGGGAAGCCTGAACGGCATCTATGTGAAAATATCCCTTCCCGTGGAGCTTGGCGAGGGGAGCCATTTCCGCTGCGGAGAGCAGCTCTTTCGTTGCAACATCATCAGTGATGTTCCCGCCCTGCCCTGTCTCAACGTGAAAGAAGACGAAACCAAGTTTCTGGGAAGCCCGGACATGCCGGAGCCGTCCTTGCTGCTCACCCAGGTTCTTGAAACCGGCCTTGAAGGCTCGGTATCTACGGTCAAAGCAAACCAGGAGTTCAACATCGGTCGTGAAGGCTGCCAGATCAATTTCCCCCATGACTCCTTCATGTCCGGCTGCCATTGCACCATCAGCCACAAAAACGGCCATTTCTACCTGACGGACAAAGGAAGCAAGAACGGAACGTTCTCCCGCATCAACCAGGAACAGGAATTGCGGCACGGCGATCTGGTATTCCTTGGTCAGCAACTTCTACGGGTAGAGATCGTTTAACAGACCTTACACGACAAAGCTCTGAAAAACCTAAAACCCCGCCGAGTCCTCGACGGGGTTTTTCCTGCTTGAAGAAAAGCGTTTCGGTCAGGCCTGGACCGGCTCCGAGCCGAATTGGACATCGGCATAGCTGGCAAAGGTTTCCAGGTGATTGGAATCCATTGCAACGGCCTGAATCCCCACCTCTTCACGCCACAAGGATTTGCGCAAGGCGACCAGGGCGATTTCCAATTGGTCATCGGTCGGCTCTTTGGTGGTAATCAATTGCAGCCACAGGCCGGGCTTGATCAGAATGCGTACCAGCCAGTTATCCATGTGTTTTCCCGCAAAACGGTTGAACTCGTAGGCCAAACCCGCGACGGGGAACATCAAAGGAAGCTTCACGGCAATCTGGAGCAGAGCATTGATGACGCGATTCTCGCTGAACTGCGGCAGGAAGGGGAACACCGCACCGAAGACAAAGATGGAAAGCAGCAGGACCACCATGATGAAGCTGGTTCCGCACCGTGGGTGCAGTGTGGTGAAGCTCCGGGCGTTTTCAACGGTTAAATCCTGGCCGGTTTCATAGGTATAAATCGCCTTGTGTTCCGCACCGTGGTACTGAAACACCCGACGCATGTCTTCCATCAGACTGATTCCCCAGACATAGCCGACGAAAATCAGGATCTTCACCGCACCGTCAATGATATGGAACAGCGGATCTTTGGTCGTGATCTCATCACCGGTGACATAACCCAGCCCCGTGGCCACCAGGTGAGGTACCCCTTTGAACAGCGCAAACCCAAACAAGAGAGACAGGATGATGGTTCCCCAGAGCATCCAACGGCTCATCGGTTTGACTTGCTCCTCGTCCGTTTCCTGGTCTGCCGTGTCCTCGTCGGACTTGTTTTTGGTGTTCTTGGTTTTCAGTTCTTCATCGGCCATCGCCTGATCCGCCGAGAAGGTCAGTGCCTGAATCCCGTTGACCATTGCTTCCATCAACACGATGGAGCCACGGATAAAGGGCCAGCGAAGAAAGGTAAAACGGTCCCAGATGGATTCCCAGGGTTGTTCTTTCACCACAATCTCACCGTTGGCACGCCGTACAGCCACAGCCAACGAAGAGGGGGAGCGCATCATGATACCTTCAATTACGGCTTGTCCGCCGACATTATGCTTGGTGTTCATTCGGAATTCACCATCAAGAAGGGGTTCCTAACAAAGTACGAAAAGTCCTACCCTGGTAGTATAAGTCAATTGTCAGCCCATGCAAGAGCAAAAGGGTAAGAAAGCGGAAGGAAAGGTATAATCTCTGACACCACGCTTCACCGCATCCGCTTCGGCAGATCGGGCCTTGACCCATGAAAAAACGCGAAGACTCGCAGTGAGCCTCCGCGTTTGGAATGACAAAATCCATCGCAGGCAATGGGCTTATTTGGAACCCAGTCTTTTGCGGTTGGCAAACTTCTTGTTGAAGCGATCCACACGACCTTCGGTATCCAGAAGCTTTTGCTTGCCGGTGTAGAAGGGGTGGCAGGCCGAGCAGATTTCCACCGAGTAGTTACCGACGGTGGAGCGGGTTTCAATAACGTTCCCACAGGCACAGGTGATGGTGGCCTGCTTGTATTCGGGGTGAATATTCTGTTTCATCGTTCGGTTCCTTTCAAGTTTGGACGATTCCAACCGTCCTCAATGGTCCGTTTCAAGGCGATGAATCGTACCGTCTTTTTGGGTAAAAGCAAGAAAATTCTTGCCTTGATGGACCTTACGGGTGGGAATCCTGATTTCGGAACATCAACCGTAGGGGAAGATGAAGCCCTCAAGCATGGAGCCTTTCCTGTTCCTTCCCAATCCTGGGGAGCCGCGTGCTGCAAAGGCCGTTCCCTCCCTTGCATAACCGCCTAAAGTTCGCTCAGCTTTTCCCCACGGATGCGCACATCTTCTTCGCGTTTGGTCCAACCCAGAGCATCAAAATAAGTCACCAAGGGAACGGCATACTTCCGGCTGGTGTTGAACAGATCCCGGATCTCCGCGACAGTGAGGCGTTCTTGCTCGGAAAAACGCCGGGCAAGGGACTGTTCGGCACTACGAAGGTTTTCCTGATGGAAGAAGAAGCCTTCCAGACACACCGCCCGATTGAGGTACACAAGGTATTCCAGCAAGGCATCGGCTTTGGGAAGCCCTACCAGGTGGGCGGCCTCTTTGGCCTGTGGAGGCATAAAAGCCGCATTGCGCAGTTCCTGCTCCAAGCGCTGAACCATCTGCTGCTCTTTGCGCGTCAGATTGATTTCGAAGGTAGGAAGCGCAACCAGATCCGTCCCCACGGCACGCAAGGAGCCATTCCCGAAGCCATGACGCATGAAATCAGAGACAAAGCCTTTGGCCGCGATCTTCGTTTTCTGTAACAATTCCTGCCGCCGCATTCCGGCACGTAGCGGATACTTCTGATGGAAGGCATCCAGATATGACGAGGCCGATTCCAGCCAGGCTGCGAAAATCGCTCCGGAAGCCACCCGATTGCCCGTCTCCAGACGAACCAATCGCCCGTCTTCCACCAAGGCGTCCACATCCGTCTGGAGGGTTTCCTCGGTCTGGTCCAACAACCCGGCCAGTTCATCCAAGCGCAGGCTCGTAGCCTGATCCACCCGCTGAACAATCCACCCGGCAAGGGTGCCTTCGGCAAGTTGCTTGAGACGGTCCAGAACCTCCGGGCGGTTTCTCTTATGTTTCTCCGGATTGGGGTTCAGCACCTCCCCGCCTCCGATGGTACGCAGCGGGCTGTACTGGCGGATCACGAATCGTTCCCCACGACGCAAGGCCAAGGGGCTTTCCAGAATCAGTTGCACAAAACCATCCTGACCGGGGTCAATGCGCTCGCCATCCATCATCGCCAGACGGGCCATCACTTCCGCCGTCCCGGCGTGAACGCGCATCCGTTGCCGATGAAGCAGGGGTTTACCGAAACTGGACAGAGCATGGAGCTTCACATCCAGGTAGCGACTGGCCTGGAAAACATCCGGCGTGGCCAAAACCATCCCCCTGGAAATGTCTTCGACATCCACATCCGCCAGATTCAAGGCCGCCCGGTTCCCGGCAACCACCTGAGGGATTTCCCTACCTTGGCTTTGCAAACGCCTGACGCGCAAAGTACGCCCCCACGGGAGAAGTCCCACGTTATCTTCAGGACGCACCTGTCCGGAAAGCACAGAACCCGTTACCACCGTCCCGTGACCTTTGACACTGAAGACGCGATCGACGGGCATGTAGAAATGATTCCCCGTCCCGGCTTGTTGCTTCTGCGCAGCCAAGTCAAACAGGGCGCTCCGAATGGCTTCGATCCCATCCCCGGAAAGGCTATCGCAGACATACAAGGGAGCATCGGCAAAGACCGTACTTTCCAGGTACTCCTTGACATCCTCCTGCACCAGGTCCAACCAGTCTTCATCCACCTTGTCTTTCTTGGTCAAGGCAACCATCCCCGACTTGACGCCCAACAGTTCCAGAATCTCCACATGCTCGCGGGTCTGGGGCATCACGCCATCATCGGCAGCAATCACCAAGATGGCAAAATCCACAGTCGCCGCACCGGCAACCATGTTTTTGATGAAGCGCTCGTGACCGGGGACGTCAATCAGCGCGATGGATGGCGACAGAAAGGCGAAGCCCAGATCAATGGTGATACCGCGTTCCTTTTCTTCCTTGAAGCGGTCCGGGTCCGTGCCGGTCAAGGCTTGAACCAAGGAACTTTTGCCGTGGTCGATATGCCCGGCGGTACCGAAGATCACGGGAACGTGCTGGCTTGGCGTAACAGGTTTCATGGCTCTATCCAAGAGAAAGTCAGGGCTTGAGGATCTTTCCGGCTTTGGTCTGCAAACTCAGGATGTCGTACATATTGGACACCTTGGCAATGGATTGCTTGTCCATCAGGCCGAAATAATCCAGGCAGGTACCGCAAGCCACCAACTGCACACCAAGCCCTTTCAATTCTGCAATCAGGCTTTCGGTCTTGGTGCCTTCCACCAATAGCTTCACCCCTTCATGGATGAAAATCAGATGGCTGGGCAGCGGACGAACATCCTTCAGAGTTCCCAGAAACGCTTTCATCAGCGCAATGCCCAACTCCTCACCTTCCGGAGTCTTGGTGCCGATCTGATCGCTGGCCAGATAAACAATATGCGGCGCGGCAAGATCCGTGGTACAGTAGTCTTCCGCCGTACCGCTTTCCATCTTGCCTTTCACCACCTCCAGGCTGGAAACCTCACCCTCTTTGCTCAGCTTGACCTTGCCTCCGGATTCCAGGATGAAGGTCTGCACGTTTTTGGCGCTGGTGTCGTTATCCACCAATACGGTCATCGTTTCGCCTTCACTCAGTTCGTCATACACTTTTTTAGTCATCACCAGAGGAACAGGACAAAGCTTGCCTTTGGCATCAACAAGGGGATTACTCATGGCGTTTTCCTTTCCAGGTTCATCATCATCGTTCGGTTCATTCCATTGAATCAGGATGGGCTTCGGATCACAACAAGCCGGATTGCCTGCGCCACTGCGTGAGCGCCTGGGCAAGAATCACTTCTTCCTTGTCAGAAACGGTCAGGAAATCCCAAACCAGTTGTTTGTGGCGAACCACACCCAGCACCGGTGTATTACGCTGCTCGAAGAAACGCTCGGCCTGATCCACGTTTCGGGTTTCCACAACCAATCCCCGGCTGTCAAAGGCCGCTCCGGGCAGGCTTCCCCCTCCCATTTCACCGTGAGTCACCACGGTTGGGTAGTCGCTGGCGGAGAGTTCCAGCTTACGCCGAAAGGCATCAATCCGCCCTTCCAGGGTTTCCGATGCCTGGCACGCTTTCTCAAGATGCGGTAAACGTTGGCGCTCATCGGTTTCATAGATACGGGTGACTTCTTGCAACATGGCAAAGGTGAATTTATCCGGTCTGAAAGCACGCATCATCGGGTGTTTGCCCAAGCGGGTAATCAGGTCTTTTCGACCGGCGATGATACCCGCCTGACAGCCTCCAAGGAGTTTGTCGCCACTGAAGCAGACCAGGTCCGCCCCTTGACGGAGGCTTTCCGAAACGAGGGGTTCCCTCCGCCAGAAGTCCGGCGCGTTTTCCAACAGGTTTCCGCTTCCCAAGTCATGCACCAACAGACGAGTTTCATTTTTCAGCGATGCCAGTTCCTGCAAACTCGGTTCGGAAACGAACCCGCCCTGATGGAAGTTGCTCTGATGCACAACCAAGAGCATTCCACCCTCATCCGGCAAGGCGTTCTGATAATCCGTCACGCTGGTGATATTCGTGGTTCCCACTTCCACCAGGCGCGCTCCGCTTTGACGAAGAATATCCGGGATGCGAAAGCCCCCGCCGATCTGCACCAACTGACCCCGGCTGACCAGCACATCCTGCCCCGCCGCGAAGGCAAACAGCACCAGCAGCACCGCCGCCGCGTTGTTGTTCACCACCAAGGCATCTTCTGCCCCGCTCAATCTGGCGATGGCTTCCCGCGTTCCGCGTCCTCGTCCACCGCGTGTCTGGCCGATCAGGTCGTATTCCAGGTTGGTATAACCACCCAAGGTGGGCACCACGCGAGCAAGCAAGTCGTCGCTCCACGGCGCACGTCCCAGGTTGGTGTGCAGGATAATCCCCGTCGCGTTGACAATGCGCTGGAGACGGCTCAATCGAGCGTGGCGCAAAGCCCGTTCAACCAAACGCTGGATAAGCTTGGGAACATCCGTTGTGGGATCGTTGACGAGATGGCTACGGGCCTGCTCGACGACCTCACGCGCCAGGTCCACGGCCCAGCGATGTCCGAACTTCCCCTCGAACTCGTGAAGATCCTCACGATTCAACAATACGTCAATCTTCGGTAACAAACGAAACGGGTTGGTGCCGTTCATGAACCTTCACCTCAACGAGTGCAGCGGGTGCCATCCTCAATCAAACCGACGGATCAGCCCTCGTAAACGGATGGTGGTTAGAAAAGAACCGGCCCAAAGGGCCGGTTTGAAAACATGGCGGAAACGTGTGGGAATCGAACCCACCCAGGACGCTCTCACGCCCCACAACGGTTTTGAAGACCGCGGAGCCCACCAGAACCCATCCGCTTCCAACAAATACGATCAAGCAAGGTCAAGTGTACGAAAGCTTGGCCTGGCTTGTCAAGCCCTGCGGGGTTGGATGCACCCCACAAGGAGAAAAAGTTTATTTAGCCGTTCAAGGTCTTCTGGCCGATCTCATACACATCCGGAGACAGATCTCCACCATCCAGAACCCGCTGAAGCTGTTCACGAACCAAAGCCTGACGGGCTTCGTCCAGACGCTTCCAGGAGCCGAAAGAAGAGAGCAACCAGGCTGCTACCTGCGGATTGCGCTTGTTCAAAGTCAACACGTAGTCCGTCACAAGCTTGTAGCCCCGGCCATCGGCCTGATGGAAGCGCACCGGATTCAACCGGGCGAAATAGCCGATCAGCGCCCGGACTTTGTTGGGGTTGGACAGAGTGAAGGCCGGATGCTCGGCCAATTCACCGATCCGTTCAATGGTATCTTCACGGCTGGATTCCGACTGAATGGCAATCCATTTATCCATCACCAGCGGATCGTCTTTCCACTGTTGGTAGAAGGCTTCCAGCGCCTCGGTGCGGTAGGCGAAGTCGGAACTGGCCAGAATCTTCAACGCAGCCAGGCTGTCGGTCATGTTGTTCGCCCGCTCGAAGTGGGCTTTCAGCATGGCCTCGCCATCCTCCAACAAGGCGAGGTAGTCAAGGCAGATGTTTTTCACGGCCCGCTGACCGATGGCTTTGGCATCGGCAGAGAAGGGACCATGATCCAGGTTGGCCTCATACAAGGCGTGCAAGTCCTTCTGCCACCGTTGGGCCAATTCCTTCTTCACGAAGCCGCGTGCGCGGTGAATGCCATCCGTGTCCATCACCTTCATCGCCTGGGCCAGAACGTTGTCACGGGGCAGTTCCATCGCTTGAGCCAAGAGGCGAAGGTCTTCCGGCGGGTTGTTGATCAACTGACCGAAAGCCTGAGCATAGGCTTCGCTCAAAACCATTTCGCGGCCCTGTTGCAGATCCTCCACCAAACCAAGAATCACTTTCTCGGCCAGTTTCACACCGGCATCCCAGCGATTGAACAGGTTGTCATCATGGGCCATCAGGAAGGCCAGTTCTTTGTCCGTATACTCGTAGTTGAGTACGACCGGCGCACTGAAGGAACGCAGCAGGCTGGGTACGGGCTTCTGCTCAACCCCGGTGAAGACGAAGTCCTGCTCGGCCTCGGTGACTTCAAGCACCGCCGTGGTGCCGTCGATACGCGCTCCCTCACAGGCGGGAATCATTGCCTTGCCGGCGGCATCCAACAAGCCCACACTCAAGGGAATGAGGAAAGGTTGTTTTTCCGTCTGCCCCGGCGTCGGCGGGCAACTCTGGCGAACGTGCAGGGTATAGGACTTGGCCTCGGCGTCATAGGTATCCCGGATATCCAGGCGCGGTGTCCCGGACTGGCTGTACCAGCGTTTGAACTGAGTGAAGTCCCTCCCGGAGACATCGGCCATCGCCTGGGCGAAATCTTCAATGGTGGCCGCGTGTCCGTCATGACGCTCGAAATACAGATCCGTTCCCTTGCGGAAGAGATCCGCTCCCAGCAGGGTTCGGTACATGCGAACCACTTCGGCGCCTTTTTCATACACCGTCGCCGTGTAGAAATTGTTGATTTCCACATAGCTTTCCGGGCGGACGGGGTGAGACAACGGCCCAGCGTCTTCCACGAACTGACGCATACGCAGGCGGCCTACGTCTTCAATGCGTTTGACCGCATGACTGGTCATATCTCCACTGAACTGCTGGTCACGGAAAACGGTAAACCCTTCCTTGAGGCTCAGTTGGAACCAATCCCGGCAGGTAACGCGGTTACCGGACCAGTTGTGGAAATATTCATGGCCGATCACGCCTTGAATGTGGTCGTAGTCTTCATCCGTAGCAGTTTCGGGAAGAGCCAGGATCAGGGCGCTGTTGAAGATGTTCAACCCTTTGTTTTCCATCGCACCCATGTTGAAATCATCCACGGAGACAATCATGAACAGATCCAGGTCATACTCACGACCGAAGGTGTCTTCATCCCATTTCATGGATTGCTTCAGCGATTCCATCGCGTGGTCCAGTTTGTTGCGGTTGTGAGCCTGGGCATAAATGCGCAGTTCAATGTCCCGCCCGGACATCGTGGTGAAGGAATCTTTCTGATAGACCAGATCTCCGGCGACCAGGGCGAACAGATAACTGGGTTTCTTGAACGGGTCTTCCCAGGTCACAAAATGCTTCCCGCCGTCCAACTCTCCCTGTTCGATGGGATTTCCGTTGGACAACAACACCGGATACTTTTCTTTGTCCGCAATGATGGTGGTTTTGAATGCGGCCATCACATCGGGACGGTCCGGGTAATAGGTGATGCGTCGGAAGCCTTCCGGCTCGCACTGGGTGCAGAAATTACCGCTGGATTTATACAAACCCAGCAACGCGGTGTTTTCCTGAGGTTTGATCTCACTGACGATGCTCACTGTAGCATCGTTCGGAAGCTTGCTCAGAACCAGTTCTTTTTCGGTCAAACGGTACTCGTTTTCGGAAAGTTCCTTTCCATTCACGGCAACACGAACCAGCTTTTGTTCCATGCCGTACAAAACGAGATCGGTATCTTTGGAATCTTCATTTTTGCGAAGAGTCAAGTCCGAGCTTACCACGGTAAACTCTTCTCCCAATTCCACGCGCAAGTGAACGGTATCCACCCAGTAAGACGGTGCTTGATAATCTTTCAGATAAATGGTTTTCGGCGTTTCGGTATTCGTCATCATCGTCCCTTCGTCTTTTTAGAGCGGGCAAATGGGTGTCCGCCACATGATCAGTCTTGATAATCTAGGAACTCTTTTATGGAAGATCAAGGGCTTTTCCAAGACCTGACACGCTTTTTTCCGGCTCTGATTCCATCGTCGGGAAAATGACCGTTTGTCAAAACGGATGGCGTCTCTCGTTCCCATCCCCGACAGAGCCGCCCCGTGTCGGGTGACGGCCAGGCGGGTCGCCAAGGGCGGCGGTCAAGGCCCGAACGCAGTGAGGTACAGTTCAGCCTTGAGGGCCGTCCGAGAGCCGCGAGAAGCCGGAAAAGACACGGGACGCGCAGGCGGATAGATGGGAACCCCATCCTTGATGGTGAGCCTTGGAATACTCTGCGTTGGGGATGCTGAACGATGAACCCTTGACAAAATCAGACACGACCGGAGTGACAAGGACTCAACGTGGAAAGGCCAGCCGAATCCGCGTTCCCTGCCCGGCTTCACTTTCCAAGGTAATGCCGGCCTGATGTGCCTTGGCGATGGCTTGAACCAGGCTCAAGCCCAGACCGAAACCACCCGTCTTTCTGGAGCGACTGTCATCCACCCTATAGAAACGATCCCATACCCGCGCTTGCTGCTCCTTGGCGATCCCATGCCCACGGTCTGAAACCTCGATACACACCGCGCCTGATGCCTCAAAGACCTGTAAAGTCACCTCGCCCCCGGAAGGAGAATATTTGATGGCGTTTTCCAGAAGATTCCCCAGAAGGCGCTCCAACAAGCGGGGATTTCCCTGCACGACAAACCCCGTCGGTTCCGGGAGGAGTAGGTTCACCTGTTTCCGGCTCGCCAGAGAAAACAAGGCTTCACAGCTTGCTAGAGCCAGGTCATCCAAGGAAACGGGTTCAAGCTTCAGGGTCGAGGTTCCTTCATCCAATTTGCTTAACAGCAAGAGGTCGTCCACCAAGCGCACCAGAGAGCCAAGCCTCTCCTGCTGCCGTATCAGGCTTTGGCGATATTGCTCTGGGGTTCGCTCTCGCCGAAGGGCTAAATCCAACTCCCCCAGCAAAGTGGTCAACGGGGTCTTCAACTCGTGGGCCACATCGCCGGAAAAACGTTGGACCTGCAAAAAAGAAGCTTCCAGCCTGTCCAGCATACCATTGAGAGTTTCCATCAGATCCTGAAACTCTCCGTGGGCGCGGGACTCATCCAGGCGCAGGGAAAGGTCTTTGGCGGAAATCTGTTTGGAAAGCTCTGCCACATCCCGGACATGAGCAAAAACCCGCCCTAAAACAAGATACACCACGACACTGGTCAAACCCAGAAGCAGAAACACCAGCAGCAGGGTCCAGGGCCAGATCGACCTTGCCATTGCAGGCATGGCATCTTGAAAGACAAGAGCATGATAACAGACATCCGGCAGGCGGCTATCCGCCGTGGTCAACCTTCGGATCAGGACACGAACCTGGGTACCGAGGTACGGAGCGGAGAGGGTTTGCGTTTCCAGGTGCATGGTTTCCGGAAACGCCTTGGGATTTTCATGATGACCGTGAAGAATGGGCTTGTGGGTCCAAAACCCTCCCGCGTAATCCTGAAACCGATCCGGCCTGTCACAGTCAGGCCAGTAGGAGATATGAGCCCCGTGGTTTCGGGACATCGCCTGCAAGCGTTCCGGAAAGAGGCTGCTCAGTCCATCGGGCGAACGCACCATCCGTTGAATGCTCTGGTCCAATAAAAGCAGGTGTTCATCCGCCGATCGAATCCGCTGCCACTCCCGTAAACCGAACTCCGCCAGAAGAAACAAGCTCAGCGCCACGGCAAACAGCACGAAGAACCACAAACTGAGATTGACGCGCATGGACCGGCCCGTCATGAACCATTCCCCAAACGATAACCCCGCTTGCGCACGGTATGAAGAAGTGTTGTTGCAAACGGTTGGTCGATCTTGCGCCGCAGATGATGAACATAGACACTGACCAGGTTGGTTTTCGGATCGAAATCCAATCCCCAGACATGGGTAACCAACTCCTGTTCACTGATCACCTCGCCGGGACGACGCAGCAGGTATTCAAGCAGGGCAAATTCCTTACCAGTCAGTTCGATCTCTTTCCCTTCGCGAAACGCTTTGCGCGTCACGGTATCCAGGGTTAAATCTTCCACCCGCAGATAGCGGTCTTCAAAGCGGGCCACGCGGCGCAGATGAGCCCGCAGCCGGGCGAGCAGTTCATCAAAGGAAAAGGGTTTCCCCAGAAAATCATCGGCTCCGGCATCCAGACCTTTCACCCTGTCTTCCGGCTCGTTCTTCACCGTCAGCAGAAGGATAGGCACCGTACTGCCGGAAGCCCGCACGGCACGGCATACTGCCAGGCCGTCTTTGCCGGGGAGCATCCAATCAAGGATAATCAGATCCGCCGGGTGACTGCGCTGCCAGGCGATGGCTTGCGCGCCATCTTGAATCCAGTTCACCTGATAGCCTTCTTCGCCAAGACCACGGGAGAGCATCTCACCCAAATGGGGGTCATCCTCCACCAGGAGAAGCTGATGCGCGGCGGAATCATCCGACAGGATTTTGGTGTCATACAACGACATAGGCTTGCCGATTTCTTTTCCAAACAAAGAAGGAAACGCATAGAACAGGAACAACCAAGACATTCTGTAGGTACCAAGCTCAGGGCTTTTCGTCCAAGGTTTTTCCTTACACAGTTCTGTTAGTTCTCCGTAAGACCATGAAAGCCGTTGCACTTTGCCTTTACTTCTCTAAGATTCAGACGACCTTTGTGGAAGAAAAGACGCTCTTTCATCATCACAACGGGGGAAGTAAACGGATGATCTCCGAACACGTTCAGTTGCAGACCTTGGCCAAGCGCTATCCTCGCTATTTCCGTCTGGAAAGCCTGGACAGCGTTCCTACCCGCAAAGGCCGGGAACCTATTCAACGCTTTTCCCTGACGGACCATGAAGCAGAAAACCTGGAGGAACTTCCCGTATTGGGGTTGTTCGCCGGCGTACATGGACTTGAAGTCATCGGCGTGCAGATCCTGGTTCATTTCCTGGATTTCGCCTTGAAGCAGACGGATTGGAACGAGCAGTTTCGGGACCTATTGACCAAGGTACGCATGGTGGGGATTCCCATCGTCAACCCGGCGGGACTGGTACACATGACGCGGTCCAACGGCCACGGCGTGGACTTGATGCGCAATGCCCCGGTGGAAAGCGCCTGCCCCAGTGTGTTTATCGGCGGGCACCGCTGGTCGGCCTGGCTCCCCTATTTCCGTGGAAAACAGGACTTGGAACTGGAAAGCCGCCTGCTCCTACGCCTCGTGCAAGAGCAGTGCTTCAACGCTCCTTTTTCCATCACGATGGATCTTCACTCCGGTTTCGGGGTGCGCGATTGCCTCTGGACACCCTACGCCAAGCAGCAGGGACTCCCCCCAACCTGGGAGGAATACCGGCGTATTGCCCAACTGATCGATAACAGTCTGAAATACGCCAAGTATGACTTCGCGCCACAATCCCGCTATTACTGCACCAACGGCGATTTATGGGATTACCTCTACGACCGCTATCTTGAGCAGAACCCCGGCGAGGAAGGTCACTTTCTGCCGCTCACGCTGGAAGTAGGAACCTGGCGCTTCATCAAGAAAAGCCCGCTGACCGGCTTTCGGACCTGGAACTATTTCAACCCGGCCCATGTTCACCGCTTCCGGCGTGTAATCCGTCGTCATATTCAGTTGTTAAATCTATTGGCCCATCTTACCGCCAATTGGGAGCAAGCCTTTATCACACCATCCGATCGCTGAGAGATGTCACCTTGCTCATGGATCGGTTCCGTTCATAAACCGCGCTTTCATTCTGGCAAGACGCCAGAACGCCACGGGCGACATACCAAGCCAGTCTACGGCTTGCTGCATCACAAAAATCATGCTCGTTTTCTCGCCCGGTTTTCCTTGCTTTCTTAGAAAGCTTTTCCTATGTTACGCGCGTATGCGGGTCTGCCGACCAACCGTGAACCGGGGCCGTTTTCGGCACCGAAACCTCATCCCCTGCTGTCATAGGTTTCCACCATGCACGATTTCAGCAAGAATCCCTTCAAGCCGCTGGCGCAAATGACCATCGAAGATTGGCAAGCCCTCGGCTTCAAAGGTGGTCTTGAGATCCACCAGCAGCTATTGACCGATCGCAAACTTTTCTGTCGTTGCCCGGCAGGGCGTTATTCCACGGATTACGACGCGGAAGTCTTGCGGCACATGCGCCCCACCTTGAGTGAACTGGGTGAATACGACCGCACCGCGTTGATGGAATTCAAGACGAAAAAAGAAATCATCTACATGCTCAATCCGGAAACGGTCTGCACCTATGAAATGGATGACAGCCCTCCGTTTGAGCCGGACCCGAAGGCCATTGACATCGCGCTGCGCATCGCCATTCTGTTGAACCTCAACCTGGTGGATGAGTTGCATATTGCTAGAAAGCAATATCTGGATGGCTCCATTCCCACCGGGTTTCAACGCACCACCATTTTGGGTGTGGATGGCTGGATTCGCCTCCTGGGCCGCCGTATCGGCATCCGCCAACTGGGTATGGAGGAAGATAGCTGCCGCGAAATCAAAGATCAGGGTCACACCATCTGGTTCCGCACGGACCGCCTGGGTATGCCCTTGATCGAAACGGTAACCGAACCAGAACTTTACACCCCGTGGGAAATGCAGCAGGCCGGAGAAATCATCCGTGAAATGGCCCGCTCCACCGGTTTGGTCCGTACCGGACGTGGTGCCGCCCGCCAGGATGTCAATGTAAGCATTGAAGGCGGAACCCGTGTTGAAATCAAGGGAGTGGATTCCCTGAAGAAAATTCCGCTGTTGACCTACCACGAAGCGATGCGCCAATGGAACCTGCTGCGTATCCGGGATATTCTCACCCAGCGTGGTTTGGCACCGGACACCCTTCAAGCTCATTCCAAGATAGTAACCGGTATTCTGCATGACACCGAATACCTGCCCATCCGCAAGGCCTTGGATGAAGGTAAAGAAGTCATGGCCGTGCAGTTGGTCAGCTTCGGCGGCATCCTCAATGAGCCGACCCAACCTCTGGTCAACTTCGCCAGGGAAATCAGCGACCGTGTACGCGTCATCGCCTGTCTGGACAGTTTCCCCAACATGATTCATTCCGACAGTCTGGAGCCGACGATTTCCCACAGCCAGTGGAACCGCATCCGCAAGCGTTTCCGTGGCCGGAAGGAAGACGCCTTCATCGTGGTCTGGGGAAGCCCGGAAGACCTGGAAACGGCCTCCAAAGAAATCATCATCCGGGCCAAAGAAGCCCTGGAAGGGATCCCTCCAGAAACACGCCAGGCGCTATCCCACGGCATCACCGGTTTCGAGCGCATCCTTCCCGGCGCGGACCGCATGTATCCGGATACCGACCTTCCGCCCATCTCCATTACGGAAGAGCGCAAGGCCAAAGCCCGTGAAGACCTTCCTGAACGCCCCTGGGATCTGCGTGAGCGCTATGATACGCTGAACCTGCCGCCGGAAGTTCTTCAGAAAATGGTACGCCTCACCTGGGGTCGCACCATTGATGAGGTGCTGAAACAATATCCTTCCCTGGATCGCCGGTTCATGATCTGTCGCTTGAGCCAGGCTCTGAGCTATGCGGATCGCAAAGGTGCCGATACGAGCCGCTTGGATACACAAGCTCTTTCCATGCTCTGCGAAGCCCTGAACAAAGAACAACTGCTTTCGGATGCCGTGGGTGCGGTGCTGGAGCGCTTCCTCATCGGACCAGCCCCCAGCATGGATGAAGCCTTGAGCCCCTATTGCATTCAGGGGAACGAGAGCGAACAGTTGCAAGTCCTCTTGGACGAAGCGATGAACAAACAGCACGGCCTGCGTTCCAAGGAAAAACAGATACGCATTCACTTCCTGATGGGAACCATCATGTCCCAACTGCTGGGCCGCGTTCCCGCCAAGACCGTGTTGGAAAAACTGAACCGCGTCATTACGGATGGACAATAACCTTACCGGGTGGATCACTCGTTAGACAATACGGAGAAACTTCATGGCAAACGAGGATCGTTACAAAGGCTATCGGGACGAAAGTCTGGCCGTCCTGAAAAAACATGATGTCCAAGTCTGGAGCGAGGTTCAGGTTCGCACCCAAAACGGACGTTACGAGGGTCTGATTCTCCCCCGCTCGGAAACGGCGGACTCCAAGCATATCGTGCTGAAGCTGGAAACAGGGTACAACCTGGGTTTGCTGGCCGACACTGTAGTGGAAATGAAACAGATCGGCTACCGGGCAGCCAACTACAAAATCCCGGAGAAGGAATTCCCCTACGACGCCAAAAAGCCCAACGTGCAGCTTTTCGGTACGGGCGGAACCATCGCCAGCCGTTTGGATTACCGTACCGGCGCCGTGATTCCCGCGTTCAGCCCCGGTGAACTCTACGGCAGCGTGCCGGAGTTGGCCGACATCTGCAACCTGAAGACGGAAAAACTCTTCGGCGTGTTCAGCGAGAACATGAGCTGGGAGCAATACGCGATCACGGCCAACAAGATCGGTGAAGCCATCGCCAACGGCGTAGACGGCATCGTCATCGGTCATGGAACCGATACCATGCACCACACGGCGGCGGTATTATCCTACATGGTTCAAAACACGCCGGTTCCCATCGTGATGGTCGGCTCACAGCGTTCCAGTGACCGCCCCTCCAGTGATGCCGCGCTGAACCTGATTCACTCGGCCTACGCAGCGGCCCACGGAGATATTGCCGAAGTGATGGTCTGCATGTTCGGTCCCACCAGCGACCAATACGGTCTGCTTCATCCGGGAACCCGCGTGCGCAAAATGCACTCCAGCTACCGCAGCACCTTCCGCACTTTGAGTGATATTCCCCTGGCGAAAATCCGCCGTGGTGATCTCACCCCCTTGCGCAAGGATTATCAGCACCGCGACGCAAGCCGGAAACCGATCATTGATCCGGTCTATGACGATCGCGTAAGCATCGTCTATTACTATCCGGGCATGAAGGCGGACATCATTGATTCCCTCGTGGACAATGGCTACAAAGGGATCGTCATTGCCGGTACAGGCCTTGGGCATATCAACAAACCGGTGTACCCGGCCATCAAGCGGGCCATCGCCAAGGGTGTACATATCTACATGACCGTACAAACCCTGTACGGATTTGTGCAGATGTACGTCTATGATACCGGACGCGACCTGATGGAAGCCGGAATTGTTCCTGCGGCCAACATGACGCCGGAAACCGCCTACATGAAGCTGGGTTGGGTTCTTGGTCACAGCCATGACCGGGACGAAGTTCAAAAACGGATGCTCACTCCCGTCTGTCGCGATATTACGGAACGCGAACCCTACAACGGCTACCTTATTTTCCAGGGTGGCTTGGAAGAGGTGGAAGAATTCCTACATACCGTCAAACGCTGAGCAAGAACTCAAGCGACCAAGATCAAAGGCGGCCCGAACGGGTCGCCTTTTTGCGTAGCAGAAAAGAAGAAGAAGCGATCCCTCGCCTTCCTTGGTTACATCCCCAATCCGAGAATCATCATCATCCCGAAAGTCATCACCATGAAGGGTAAGCCAACCACCAGCACGGCTTTGGAGGAATCAATTCCGTGGAGTTTGGTAATCGACAGCATGGTCAACCACGCCGTCCAGGGAAGAGCAATCATCGCTCCGGTGCTGGGAAGCAGGAAAAAGAGCATCGGTCCGGCGGCATATCCCACAGCTTTCAGAGTCAGTTGAAAACGGTCCTCACCGATCTCCAGGAATTTCAGTACGCTGTGGCTCAGCCCGGCACTGATGAACAAATATCCGGCGGCAAACAACGGCGTAAACAAGAGCATCAGTTTGCTGATCATCAATTGATCGGCCCGCCCGATCTGCGCGGCTTGAGCGTTGATTTCCTGCAAACTGGTCATCAACTCCTGATATTGTTGCTCGGTGGCAAGGGAGAAAAACGCGACGATCATTCCGAAATGTACCAGCAAAGATACCGTCACCACCAACCAACCGAAGGCAAACCCCCGTGTTCCTTTTCCCTTCGGGTTCAGCGAGGAAAAAAAGCGGGTGGGCGAAAATACGGAGCGCATCCAGGTAGACCAGAACGCCTGCCAGTAATTGACCGGCTTCCCCTGCTCCCAGGGAATCTCCACCGGCTCAGATTGGCTCTGCGTGAAACGCTGGTTCTGGCGCTCTGCATCCTCTTGCACTTCTTCAGCAGTGGCAATCACCCTATCGGTTTCATGGCTACCGGGTTCCGCAAGATACACCACACTTTTACAATGTTTGCAGCGGTTGACTCCGGCTTCAGGAACCACCAGGCTTTTTTTACACTGTGGACACACGGTCAGCACATCAATACCTCATTCAGGTTGACAGTCCCAGGCATCGAAGAGTCGGATTTCCCCTTCGTTTCAAGGAAACTATAAGCCCCCCAACAAGGAATGCAAGCAATTCACATGGAAAGCGCACGGATCTGCTTCTCTCCGGATCACACAGGACACATTCCGATGCAAACAAGCAACCGGCCCTGCCAATTTCAAACTGGTAAAACGAAGATGAATCCGGTAGAATGCAGGCGGTGAGGAATGGGGAAGATCAGGTGTTATCATGTCGCGTATGATTCCTCAAAACAATTGTGATGCTTAGCAAAGGAAGTGGTTCATGCTAAAAAGCGATCCGCGAAACAGCATTGGCGAGCGGGAATTGAAGGAGCTGGAAGAAGCCATTGAGGATCTGCGACACCGCTTCGAGGTCTACTTTGCCGGCATTGAGAACATCAACCCATCGGACAAACGCATCCGTATCCGAGGCATGATCAGCCGTCTGAACGCGATGCACATCAAAAACGCTAGCATCCGCTTTCGTTATCAATCCACCATCGGGCGCTTCGTCACGTTGAACAACTACTGGGAACGCATCATCCGTCAGATTGAAAACGGAACCTACAAACGGGATATTTTCCACGCCAACCTGAAAAAAGGTGAAGAAAAGAAATCGTTTTACAGCAAAGATCCGCAAACCAGCGAAGCACCCAACGAGGCTCAGGCCGCTGAAGCCGCTCCTGAAACCACTCCGACAAGCGCGGTGTCCTCAATGAACACATCCTCCCCAAGCGGACCTTCGGTTTCTGCGGTTTCTTCGGTTTCCGCTGTCGCGGCGGAGAATCAACCTTCCTCACCGGGTATCGTCCCCTTGGGTCGCCAGCCTCAAGCCGCTTCAAGCAACGCAGGTCCGGCCTACGATCCCATTGACCAGACCATCATGAGTTACCTGGACAAGAAGCGTTCGCTAGGCGATGTCACGGCAGGTATCAACCGAACCAAGCTGCGGGGAAAGCTGGAAAGTCAGCGTGAAGCCCTCAAGCAGAAATACAACGCACGAGACGTGGAGTTCCGCGTAGAAGAAAACAACGGCAAAGTGATTTTGAAACCGATCCTAAAAAAGTAAGCAAAGGCCCAGCCCATGAGTCCCGACCTGAGCCGTAGCAGCCAGCGTATCGTCTTTGACTGTCCCCAGTGCCATGCCAAGGTTTCCCCCAAACGAGCCTTGTCTGAAGCCAATGGTCCGCTCTGCCCTTACTGCCGTGGCGCGTTGAATATTCCGAAGGAACCCAACCAGGTCATGCCCTGGTCCGCCCACGTTCAACAGGCCTATTTCTATCTGTTAGACATGAAACCCCTCGTGCTGCTAGGCATTATCACCGGCCTGTGGTACGCCGGGTTTGCCTTGGTCCCTGACCAGGCCTTGATTTTCGTTCGTCTGGCGGGCTGGTTTGCCTTGCTCCTTTTGGGTACCCGCCTGTTTCGTTATACCGCCCACGGCCTACCCGATACAGACATCTGGAAGCGACCCGGTATCCGTGACGGCTTTTCTTTGCTTGTCAATCCCCTCATCTTTTTCCCTGTTCTTGTCGAGGTGGGAAATTACACCCTTTGGCAGGAATCCGTTATCGGCCAGACTCTCTGGTCTTCCTTTCTGTTTCTCGTTTTTCTGGCGGTCATGCCCTTCGTCTGGTTGGCTTACGCCACCGGGGGCGGCTGGCTCTCCGCCTTTTCCATGCAAGGACAAAAGCAGCGCTTTCGCGCCATTGAAATGGAAGATTGGCTGGGCCTGTGGTTTTTCAGCCTGTTCGGTCTGGGCGTACCTTTGCTGCTCCTGTTTCTGACATCCCTCTTTTTCCCCTACGGTCTGGGAGCATTGCTCAAGCTTCCCGTTCTGTTTCTCATCGCTGCCGGAACTTTCTGGACGGCACGCCTGATCGGACGCTTTGCGTACTTCAACAACCAAAGCCTAGAGATTGAACGTATCAGCCGGGTCCGTGTCACCCAGGCGACCTACAAACCGACGGATCTTCTTACCGATGCTCAAAAGGCGATGGAAAAAGACCAACCGGAACGCGCCGAGCAGCTTTATCGCGAGAAGCTTTCCCAAAGCCCAATCAACCTGCAAGCCGCCAAGGGCTTGTATCAAGCGGTCGTAGCCCAAAACAAAGCCGAAGAGATTCCCGGCGTTGCCCGTCTGGTAATTCAGGTTTCCGTGGAAAACGGCGCCGTCAAACAGGCTGCTGATTTCTTCAATTCCCTGCTTGAGAAACAGGCAGTTCCCCCGTTGGAAGTTCAGGATTTCAGCGCTCTGCGTCAGCAGGCCCAGCAAAGCCAAGACAAACTCTTGGAGGCTCGCCTGCTCCGTGTTCAGGCCCAGCAACATCCCAACCACCCGGAAACCCCGCAGGCTCTTTTAGACTGCGCCGTGCTACTCTTCCGAGACCTGGGAAAGCCGGACGTTGCCGCCCAGATTTGTCAACACCTGGTGCAACACTACCCGCAGACACCTCAAAGCGGCCACGCTCAGACCTTTCTCCAGCGAGTCGGCCAACCCTCCTGAGTTTCATTCACGAAGACCGAGGATCGAACCCACAAGCAAGGTGGATAGAAGGCAAGCATGAACCTGCTCATCACAGGCGCATCGGGGTCGGGAACCACAACACTCGGACAAGCCCTGGCCTCTACACTCAACTGGACGTTTGTGGACACGGACGACCTTTTCTGGCTACCGACCGATCCTCCGTTTACCACAAGGCGAGAGCGCAACCAGCGGTGTCAACAAATGAGGCAAGCTCTTGTAAACCATGAGAACCTGGTGGTATCCGGCTCGGTCATGGATTGGGGGGCGGATATTGAAGATGCCTTCGATTGCATTGTCTTTCTCTATCTTGACACCACGATCCGCATCACCCGGCTCAAGGTCCGTGAAATGCAACGCTACGGATTCATCAATCAGGAGTCCATTGACTGGGCCTCCGGCTACGATCATCCTGCGTCTGAAGGCCGTAGTCTGGCCAAGCATAAACGCTGGCTTGCGGCACGATCCTGCACCATCCTGACCCTTGAAGGAGACCTATCCGTGAAGGAGCGCCTGCAACGGGTTCTCCGTAAAATCTCCATCTGATGAAAAAGCCCGGTTCCGGTCACTCTTCCCATTGACAGCGTTCGTCGTTGCGTTATGATCCACCTCGGAAAAAACGCGGATCATTTCAAACAAGGAAGGTTACCATGACAAACGTCACCGAAGGGCTGAAACCTCAAAAACTCTGGCAATATTTCGAGCAAATCTGCGCCATCCCTCACTGCTCTAAAAACGAAGCTGAAATCCGTGAGTTCATTCGTGAAACCGGTACGCGCCTGGGTGCCGAAGTGCGGGAAGACAGCACGGGGAACCTGGTGTTGGCCGTTCCGGCGACGCCCGGCTTTGAAACCGCTCCGACGGTGATTCTACAAAGCCACATCGACATGGTCTGTGAAAAGAACTCCGACACCGTCTTTGACTTCTCCAAAGACGGCATCCGCCCGATGATCGACGGCGAATGGCTTACCGCCGACGGCACGACCCTGGGTGCAGACAACGGCATCGGCGTGGCGGCGGAGTTGGCCATGCTGGAAAGCCCGGATGTGGAACACGGCCCGCTGGAACTGCTGTTCACAGTGGACGAAGAAACCGGCCTCACCGGCGCGATGGGTCTGGACCCGGCTCTGTTGACCGGGCGGATCATGCTCAACCTGGACAGCGAAGAAGACGGAATGCTCTATGTCGGCTGCGCTGGCGGAACTCATCTTTCCAGCGAATTCCCCCTGCATTGGCAGGACGCGCCCCAAGGGCTGGTTCCGCTGCATGTATCGCTGAAAGGGTTGAAGGGCGGTCACTCCGGCTGCGATATTCACCTTAACCACGGCAATGCTCTGAAACTTCTGGCTGAACTGCTGACCCGCCTTTTCGATCAGGCGAAGAAAGACAACTGGAACGGCGGCCTGTGGCTTGCCAGCTTCAACGCTGGAAGCGCCCACAACGCCATCCCCCGCGAGGGCAACGCCATCTTGTTGGTTCATCCCGACCACCAGCAGGAGTTGGATGATCTGGCGATGGAGATTCACTCCAAGCTGGCCGACGCCTTCCCCCATGAGGAAGATTTCACTCTGAACATCGAAACCCCAGAGGAGGCTCCGAAGCAGGTTTGGTCTGAGGATGATGTCAACACCAATCTGGCAGCGATTCTCGCCTTCTATAACGGGATCTTCGCGATGAGCCAGGACATCCCCGGCCTGGTGGAAACCAGCAACAGCCTTGCCTTGGCCCAGACCAAGCAAGACCATCTGTTCGTTCTGAACAGTACGCGCTCCAGCAATGCGGAAGCAATGGAACTGCTGCTCAAACAGAACGCCGCCGTGACCAGACTGGCCGGAGCCAAAGCCGCCACCGGTGATGGCTACCCCGGCTGGCAACCCAACATGGAAAGCCCCGTGTTGACCCTGGCGCGCCAGTTGCACAAAGAACGCACGGGCAACGATCCGAAGATCACCGCCATTCACGCCGGACTGGAATGCGGCCTGATCGGTGAACGCTTTCCCGGTATGGACATGCTCAGTTTCGGCCCGGAGATTGATTTTCCCCATAGCCCGGACGAACGAGTACACATTGAAAGCGTTCAGAATTTCTGGGCGCTACTCTCCGCCCTCCTGAGCGCAATTGCCAGAGGGAAGCTTCCGGCTTAAGCACAAAACGGCAAACCATTAATTCTCAACGCCCCGGTGTTTCCGGGGCGTTTTTGTATCCAGGAGAACCCTGGCCTTCCAGTCTGTTTTATGCGGGCTTGGTTCAGAATGAACCGCCGGGTTAGACCTTACGACGTTGGCGCACGGCTTCAAAAAGAAGAATCGTCGCCGCCTGAGCCACATTGAGCGAATCCGCAAACCCATTCATCGGAATCCGCACCGGATACCGCGCTGCCTTGAGCATCGTTTCACTCAAGCCGTATTGCTCGGCTCCCAGAACCAGCGCTACCCCTTGGCGATAATCCACCGAGGTATACTCCGTTTCCACATGGGGCGTTGCCGCCACCAGGGCCAGCTTGTGTTCTTCGCACCAGGAAAGCGTTTCGGAAAGGCTGGCTTCGGCAACCGGAACCGTGAACAGCGTCCCGGTGCTGGCTCGGACCACATTGGGGTTGTTGATGTCCGTCACGCCATCACAGACCACCACCGCATGAGCCCCGGCGGCATCGGCGGTACGAAGAATGGTGCCCAGGTTTCCCGGCTTTTCAATCTGCTCGGCAATAATCACCATCGGATGGTCCGACAGGTCCAGACTGTCTAAACGACGCTCCAAGGCCGGAGCAACCATCAGCAATCCGTCGGGGCGATCTCTGTAACTCAGTTTTTGGAACACTGCTTTGTTGGTTTCCAGAAGTCGCGCTCCGCGTTCCTGGGCCAGTCCCAACAGTTCCCCTTCGTTTTCGCCTAAAAAAAGCTCCGGGCAGAAAAAGAAGTTCTCCGGTGTCACCTTCCCGAAATGCAAAGCGCGGTAGCTTTCCCGGTAGCCTTCCACCAGGAGTTGGTTGCGTTTTTTACGCTGACGCCGGTCACGAAGCTTGACCGCATCTTTTACCTGCTGGTTCGCAAGGCTGGTGATCTGCTCGGCATACAAACCGTCAATAGGCATGGGTCACTCCTTCAAGCCGTCGTACCGAACCACCGCGCAATGGGGCAAAGGCCGCAAGCCGTGTTCGGGAATGCTGGTCAACTCGCCGTGATGGATGCTCCCCGGCAAGCCTTCCAAGGCATCTTCCATCAGGTTGCGATAGGTCTGAGTACTCATCCCCAGGGTATAGCCGTGCATCGCCACAAACAGGGGACGTTCGCTCAATACCTCGAGGCACAACTCCAGCAGTGGAACCAAGTCCCGTTCGATCTTCCACACCTCGCCCTTGCTGCCGCGACCGAAGGTCGGCGGGTCGAGAATGATACCATCATAACGATGTCCCCGCTTGACCTCACGGCGCAGGAACTTTTTCACGTCGTCCACAATCCAGCGAATCGGTGCATTCTCCAAACCACTCTCACGGGCGTTTTCCCTGGCCCATTCCACAATGCCTTTACTGGCATCCACATGGCAGAGTCTGGCTCCCGCCTTGGCACAGGCGAGGGTTCCCGCACCGGTATAGGCAAACAGGCTCAACACCGAACACTCCCGGCGGGTCTTTCGCAAGCGCTCGGTGATCCAATCCCAACTGGCAAGCTGTTCAGGGAACAAACCCAAATGGCCGAAATCCGTTGGACGGATCAGCATGGTCAACTCTCCAAAACGAAGAGGCCATTGCTCCGGTAGTTTTGTTCTGGCCACCCAACCGCTTTTCTTTCCTTCACGGCGAAATTCGGCATCGGCATCGGCCCAGCGTTCGGGCTTTAGCCGCGGTTTCCATAGCGCTTCGGTACAGGGGCGAATCAGAGTATACGGCCCTACCCGTTCCAATTTCCGACCGTCTCCGGCATCTAACAACTGATAATCCATCGTCCTTACTTTCCTTTACGGCGAAGGGTTCGCCCATGTCTTACGACCAAGCCTGCATCGGGTCAAGCGAAATTCCTAGACAGCGCTTGGAGCAGGCTTTATACCAGAAAGGAAGATGCAACGACAAGTCACCTAATCCAAGCAGGCGGGTCATTCGTACCCATCCCAAGGAGTCGTCATGACGCACCAAGAAAGCCAGAACCGGAACGACATCATCAACGTATTGGATGTGATGCCGCAACGCGGCGTGAATCTCACCGAAGAAGACCACGCGGTGTTTGATGATCTCGCTCTGTGTTACCGAACCCTCTGCGGCTTGATGTTCAATTTCGTCCCCACCTCCGGACATCCCGGCGGAAGCCTCTCCTGCACACAGATTGTCCTCGGCTTGCAGTTTCAGCACATGCTCTACGATCTGGCCCAACCGCTGGCCCAAACCAACGACCTGCTGGTTTACGCCGCCGGCCACAAAGCAATGGGGCTGTACGCCATGCTGGCCCTGCGGGATGACCTTACCGCCCAACACACCCCGGACGCCCTACCAGCGGATCTGCACGCCCGGCTCCGTCTGGAAGACCTGCTCGGTTTCCGTCGCAATCCCACTCAGCCCACGCCTTTGTTTAAGCAATTCCAAAGCAAAGCCTTGGATGGTCATCCCGGCTGCAACGTTCCCTTCGTCCCCATCACCACCGGAGCCAGCGGTGTCGGGCTCGGCGGAGCCTGCGGACTGGCCTTTGCCGCGAGGGATCTCTTTGGAAACAAGACTCCTTGGGTTCATGTCGTGGAAGGTGAAGCGGGGTTGACCCCCGGTCGTGCCCAGGAAGCCCTCGCTGCGGCAGCCACAATGGGCCTTTCCAACCTGATGCTTCATCTTGATTTCAACCAGGCATCCATCGATTCCGACCGCGTGTGCAAGGAGGACGACAAACCCGGCGATTACGTGCAATGGACTCCGGAATCCTTGTGCGCTCTCCACGGCTTTCGGGTGATTCATGTGCCGGATGGCCACGACATGCAACAGGTGCTGACCGCCCAGGCTTTCGCCTTGAACCCCGCCGATACCCGCCCGACCGCGATTGTCTACCATACCGTGAAGGGTAAGCAGTACGGGATTGAGGGTCGAAAGAGCCACGGAGCCGGACACGGGTTCTGCTCGGATGCCTTCAAGACTCACGTCCTTGAGCCGGTTGAACAACGCTTCCAATGTCGCTTTCCTTCGATGAAAGATACCGGCTCCCCAGAAGCTCTGGAGCAAACCTACTGGAACCACCTGAAAACTCTGGCCGATGCCTGGCGAAAGGATTCTCGCCTTTGTGCCTGGGCAGCCAAAAGAGTGAACCAGGCTCGTGAAAATGTGGAGAACGCCCGAAGGACACCACGAGCCAACGCACCACAGCGGGAAGTCCTGGATCACGTTCCGCAGGGTTCAAACCGCGAGATCCCGGCAGAACTCATCTGCCCGGCAGGCTCGTCCGTGGCTCTTCGTGAACAGCTTGGTAAGGTGTTGCGTGATCTGAACCGACAAAGCCACGGTGCCTTGGTAATCGGTGCCGCAGACCTCTACGGTTCCACCTCCGTATCCATAGCGGCAGCCGATTTACCCAGCGGTTTCTACCATGCCACACAAAACCCGGATTCCCGCCTGCTGAGCCTGGGCGGGATCTGTGAAGACCTGATGGGAGCCTTTCAGTGTGGTGTCAGCGCCTTCGGTGCCCATATCGGTGTCAGCTCAAGCTACAGCGCATTCATCGCTGCCATGCAGCACACGGCGGCCCGCCTGCACGCCATCGGACAGCAGACCCGCAGGGAAGCCTTCGGCGTTGAGGCCAATCCCTTCATCATGGTCAATGGCCACGCGGGCGTTAAAACCGGGGAAGATGGACCGACACACGCCGATCCGCAAGCACTGCAACTGCTGTGCGATAACTTCCCTCAAGGCAGCGCCATCACGTTGACGCCTTTGGAACCCAACGAGATCGCCCCACTATTGCGTACCGCCTTGGATAAACACCCTAGCCTGATTGCCCCCTTCGTCACCCGGCCTTCGGAAGAAGTTCCTGACCGTGAGGCATTGGAACTGGCTCCGGCCACGGCCTGCACCGAAGGATTGTACAAGCTTTGCAGTGTGGGAACAAGCTCCCCGGCCCGCCATGCTCTGCTACTGCAAGGAAGTGATGTCGGCCTGGAGTTTCTCCGCCATGTCTGGCCGGATCTGAAAACCGATCAATCCATCTCGTTGGACGTGTATTACCTTTCCAGCCTGGAGTTGTTTGACCTGCTTACCGATGAACGAAAGGAAGCCATCTTCCCGGAAGAACTGGCTCGAAACGCAATGGCGATCAGCGGGTTCACCCTCGCTCCGCTGGAACGCTTCCTTTTCAGTAACCGGGGACGAAAGGCTTCGCTGTATCCCTTCAAGAAAGGCCACTACCTGGGTTCAGGCCAGGCAGAGCAAGTCATGGTGGAAGCCGGACTGGATGGCCAAAGCCAACATGAAGCCATCCTCCGCTTCGTTCGTGGATAAGCCATTTCACTAAAAGCAAACACGACATTTTCTTTCGTATTCAGTACAAGGAAGCCGAAATTTACCGATTTATCCCACTGAAACCAAGCATCCAAGAGCCGGAGAATCAGCCCTCCAGACGAGGAAAAGAGGATCATGCAACGAAAAAGCGCCATCATCGCCACTCTGGGACCAAAGCGGGCCATCGCCAATGACAACGCAGACAAACTCAAAGAGTTCAGCACAACCAGCCAGGCCAAGCTCTTTTTGGCCGCCGGTGCCAACGTGCTGCGTATCAACTTCAGCCACATCAAAGACACCAAGGCCCGTGATGAAACCGTAACGATGATCCGTGAAATGACCTTGGGCAATTACGCCCCGAAAGGGCAAAGCTTCGCCGTCATGCCGGATCTGCAAGGCCCGAAAATCCGTCTGGGGCAGTTTCCGGAGTCTTCGGTACCCATCCATATAGGGCAACGTTTCAACCTGCACACCCAAGACATGGTGGAAGGCAACCCGGACGGCGTGTCCGTCCTTTTGGACAACAAGCCGTTCACCAAGCTGTATCAGGCAGTGGAACAAGCCCTGAAAACCCGCAAAGACATTGACATTCTTCTCGGCGACGGAGAGGTACTGCTCAAACTCACCGGTCAGGGTCTGAAACCCGGCGGTGTGCTGGAAACCGAGGTGCGCAGCGGGACGAGCATCGGCAGTTATAAAGGCATCACGCCGGCCAATGTTCCGATGGAAGCCCCCAGTTGCACGCGCAAAGACCTGGAAGACCTCGCCCTGCTGCTACCCGAATGCGGCATTGCCAGCCCGATCACCGCTGTCTGCCAAAGCTTCGTCAAACGCGCCGAGGATGCGATCACCCTGAAATACCGCATGTGGCAATGGTTCAAACAGCGCGAACCGGAGCAGCTTGAACAATGGGGGCTGGAATGCCTTCCTTGGGTAATCAGTAAGATCGAAACGCCCCAGGCCATTGAAAACCTGGACGACATCCTGCTGTGCAGTGACGGCGTGATGGTTGCCCGTGGGGATCTGGGCTTGCAGTTGGACCCGGAAAGTATCCCTTACCTGCAACAAGAGATCATCCGCCGAGGCAACCTGCTGGGGCGTCCGGTGATTACGGCCACGGAAATGCTGGCCAGCATGGAACAAAGCCTGCGCCCGCGCCGCTCGGAAGTGACGGATGTTCACGAGGCCGTGCGAGAAGGTTCCAGTTGCGTAATGCTCTCCGGCGAAACCAGCAACGGCATGTACCCACTTCAGGCCATCGCGATGATGGACCGGATTGCCAGGGCTGCCGAAAAGGAACAGGCCCGCGCCCAAACCCTGGAATCCCTGGCGGAAACCCGCGAGAGTTCCCAGAAATACAAGCGTCAATTGCTGGAGCGCATGAAAACGCTCCGAGACGAAGTTCGGAATCTCACCGAGGACGAATTCGCCGATCTCTTCTTGCAAGAATTGGTACATAACGTCGGCAGTGGCAAAGGTGACACCGACCGCATCAGCTACGCGGCGGCCTTCCTCGCCCAAGACCCGGAAATCCACAGCATCATTGCACCATCCTATACCGGGCGCACGGCACGCATGGTCAGCCGCTTCTTCCCCCGTGCCCGCGTGCTGGCCGCCGTGCCTAATCAACTGGCGGCGCGACGCATGACCTTCGTGCGTGGCGTAACCCCCATTGTGGTGGGTACCCATGAGAAGGAAGCAACACGGCTCATCGAACAAGCCGCTCATCAGGCCAAGCAGCAAGCCCAACTGACCACGGGGGATCGCGCCCTGGTCATCAGCGGCATTCCCCTCTTCCGACCGGGGACGATGAACAACCTGAGCATCATCGAAGTGTAAACCATCGCGCTTCAATGAGGCGAAACCGTCACCATCAACCGGAAACAGGGTGTCGTTTGACACCCTGTTTCACGTACTCAGCCTATCTTGTATCTGATAAGAATCTTTAGAATTTCACGTCTTCAAGGAGGTTGTCTACATCTTCTTCGGGGTCATCGGATACCAGGCTGAAGACCAATTCCTGCTTCTTCCAGACATAGACGTTGTAGCCGTTTCTCTTTACGACATGAACCTCTCGGTTGTGAAGTTTGCGTTTGGGTAGGTTGTCCAGTTCCTCTTCCCCGCCACGACTGATGACCATGCTGTATCGTCGAAGGCCGTCTTTGAAATTCAGGTAGGCTGCGGCTTTGTCCCGCACGTTGATGTATCGTGCGCCCAGGAAACGGATATTCGGTCGATGGAAGCGGGGAATGGGTACGGCAAACTTCACCCGTTGTTGCAGATAGTTCTTTGCTTCAATGGGGTTGTCTCCGGAAACATCCAGGGGAAGATCCTGGGTGTGCTTTTCCACGGCGGCTTCCACGATGGTCGGATTGATCTCGATACGTGGGAAGAACACCACGGTAAGAATCACAGCTGCGATGGCCGCAGCGGGAGCCACCTTCCACGCGGGGTGAATCTCACGCCGACGGGCGACCCGCAAACCATGATCCAGTCTGGCATACAACTCATCCGGGGCGGCTCGATCCGTCATGGCCTGAACCATGTTGCGTTTGAACCAACGCTCAAACAGCACCCGTTTCTGACAAGCCGGGCAGAACTTGAAATGGTTCTCCAGTTCGACCTGGTCTTCCAGATCCAGTTCTCCATCCAGGTAGAGATGCAGATATTCGTTGGCTTCTTTACAGTTCATCTCAAGCCTCACGCACACGTTTCATTGAAACAAGGGTTGAATCCTGTTTACTCTTCGTTGTGGAAGCCTTCCCAGACTTCCCATCGGTTCCGCCGTCTGCCTTGATGATGCCCTCTTCAACGGCGTAATCACGGAGTTGTTTTTGCAACAGCTTTCTTCCACGATGCAGACGGCTCATCACGGTTCCGATGGGCCGCTCGATTGCCTGAGCGATTTCCGTGTAACTCAGTTCCTGGATGTCGGCCAGTTCCACCACCATACGGTAATCATCCGGCAGGCCTTCCAGGGCACGTTTCACCTCTTCGCTCATTCCCATAGAGAACGGTAACTCATGGCGAAGCATATCCGAGGCCATCCATTCATCCATGTGATGCCCTTCGATTTCACTGAAATCGACATCACGGCTCAGCCAGCGGCGCTCGGTCTGCTTTTTCTTGTACTGCGTTATGTAGGTATTGACCAGAATCCGGAACAGCCAGGCTTTCATGTTGGTGCCCCGCTGAAAGGTCTTACGGGAGCGATAGGCGTTCAGGAAAGTATCTTGAATCAAGTCCTGGGCGTCATCCGGATCACGGGTCATACGCATCGCCGCGCCATAGAGCTTATCCACATGCTCATAGGCTTCCGCGATGAAAGTGTCGTTCTTTTTTCCAAACCATGCCAACCCGAACATGATGATTCCTCGTTCTTGTGTGATCTCGTCGTTTCATGTTCCGTGGATTGCAACCACGCCACGACGAAAATTATTCCCGAAAAGGGTACGAATCCTACCGGAAAAAATCAAGTGCAAAGCCTTGGGGTACAAAACCGGAACAATTATTCCACGATGTGGGCTATTCTTTCTTGACCTATGGCAAACTTTCCATTAGAAAAAAGCATGGAGCGCGGGCATTTGCGCATCCTGTTCCCTGGCATTTTCAATCCGGGGAGTCTGTCTTACGTATGTGTCGAGGATGAGGAGTACGCATGGCTACCAGTGACAAACGCAAACAATCCCTATATTTTCCAGTAGATATGCTGGAAGAGATTGAATACGAGGCCCGTCGGCAGGATCGTTCGTTGTCTTGGATCGTTCAGCGAGCCTGGATGATCGCACGCGAAGACATTCGCAAGTACCCCTCCATCAACGATCCCGACCCAACCCAGGAAGAAAAGCCGGACTATCCCGTCAAATAGGCTTTCTCGGCTTCGTTTTCTTATTGGCATTTGCAGAATCCCCTTGGCGTCTGATTCAGACGCAAAGGGGTTTTTCTATGTGCGCTGTCAGATGAGCCTCAAGGTGGCTGAGAACCTGGTTCATCGAAGCCCTTGGCGTCTCTTGCTCCCGTTTTTAACGAAAATCCCTGACATCGCCCGCTTTGGAGCCTCATTCTCCAACAACACGAAACCCCGCCTACAAGACGGGGTTTCTCGGTTCATTATCGCTACGATCTACCCCCGGACGCAGGGGTGAAAGAACAGACTACTGAGAACAGACGCTGGGACGTTTCAGCATCCGCGACCACTCCTGCGGGCCGGCGATGTCCAGGAAAAGGAGTTCCAGATCCTGCTTGTGACGAAGCTCCATCGCCTCCAGTTTCTTACAATAGCTTTTAAGCTGCGGATCGCTGGTTGCCTCTGCCATGCGACCATAGACCTGGGCTGCATGTTCTTCCTTTTTCATCGCCAACGCCACGGCTTCTGCCGGACTCATCTCTGCGCTTAATTCCGGCAAGGGCTGGGTTTCGGCAATACCTAAGTCTTCCGGAGCATCCAGGCTTTCAGCCATCTGAGGATTGCTGCGAAAATCATCCAGCATATCTTCGTGACCTTTTTCCGCTTCGGCCAAGGTCAGAAACAACTCACGCACCTGGGGATCTTCCACCCGCTTGGCGACTTCGGAATAAAAGGTATAAGCCTCAACCTCACGGAAAATGGCTTTACTGATAAGTTGTTGAAATTCACGTTGATTCATCGTCACCTCCCACGGCAGGAATCGGGAACGCGGCCTGTCGGATCAAGGCTGCAACGTTCGTAGTTCAGAAATCATCCTAGCAGGAGACAAGCAAGCAGGCAAAGAAATTCCACCAAAAGCGAAAGGCTCACCCAAACGGCAAGCCTTTTAGAAAACGATCTCATCTTTTAACGAACATGGCTCGAATCTCATCTCCGGCGAGGTGAGCGCTTGTCAACACGGGCGGCGCTTCGTGTTCCCATCCTTGATGGTGGGTCTTGGGCTCTCCGGTTTGAGGAGTAGTTCAACCGAAGGGTTTATCCCCGCGGGTTGAAGGTGCTGCCTTGGGCCAGACGCTCGAACAGTTCTCGCTCTTCATCACTCAAGTTTTCCGGTACACGAATCTCTACCGTGAAACGCAAGTCGCCCCGCTCGGCCTTGCTTTTGGGGAGTCCCTTGCCACGCAGACGCAACTGCTTTCCGCTTTGGGTTCCGGCAGGAAGATTCAAGGCGATCTCTCCAGCCATCGTCGTCACCTGAACTTTGGCACCCAACGCCGCTTCCCAGGGGGTCACGGGCAGGACGGCGGTAAGATTGTGACCTTCCACACGATAGCGATGGTCCTGCGCCAGACGCAGGGTCAACAGAAGATCCCCCACTCGGCCCATACCTTGGCTTCCACCCTGCCCGGCCAGACGGATTTTCGTTCCGTCCTTGCTCCCTGCGGGGATTTTCACCTGAAGGGTTTTCGTTTCCCCTGCTCCGGAAGAAAGACGGATTGTCTTGGTGGTGGAATGATAGAGATCCTCCACCGTGACGGTCAATTCCGCTTCCTGATCCGTTTGGGCTGCGGTGTGGCTTTGCTGGCCGAAACCGCCAAAGGGATCTTGGAAGGATTCCGCCCCGCCAAAACCTCCACCGAAAGGCGAACCCTGGTTGAAGCTTTCCGCTCGAAAACCACCGCCGCCAGGATGGAAGCCGCCTGCCCCTCCCTGCTGGAAGGGATTGCCTCCCCCACCACCAAACAGGGACTCGAAGAAATCGCTGAAACCGCCCCCTCCCTGGTGAAACCCACCACGAGAGCCTTGACCTTTGCCCCCGAAATGGAAGCGCATGTTTTCAAAGCCCGGAGGAGGACGGAAATCCTGACCCGCCTTCCAATTGGGACCAAGGCTGTCATAGAGTTTACGCTTCTCCGGATCTTTCAAGACATCATGGGCTTCGTTGATTCGCTTGAAATGATCTTCCGCACCGGGATCTTTATTGATGTCCGGATGGTATTTTTTGGCCAAAGCACGGTAGGCCTTCTGAATCTCTTCCTGGCTCGCCGTTCGGGATACGCCCAGTTCCTTGTAGTAATCCTGATAGTGAGGGCTCACCGATCTACCTCCCTAAACCACTGGCGATGACTCGTTCCCTCCTTCGCGGAATCCGTGACGGGACAATCCATCATACACAGGTTCCAAAACACGACAGGCGCTTGGCGACGCCCGGCTTTCGCCTTCTCAGGGACGTTACGCAAAGCGCCTGCGTGGCTTATACTCCGATCACACGCCGGGGTCAAGGCGGCTTTCGGGCCGCCTTGAACCACCGAGACATTCGGTTAATTGGCCGTCTGGATCTCAATGCTTTTCGGTTTGGCCTGTTCTTTCTTCGGCAAGGTCACCGTCAGCACACCATTTTTATGAGCGGCGCTGATGCCCTCCAGGTTGACATCTTTCGGCAGACTGAAGCTGCGGTTGAAGCTCCCGAAGACCCGCTCGGTGCGCCGGTATCCGTCTTTCACTTCATCGGTTTCCCGTTTGCGTTCGCCTTTGATGGTCAGCAGGTTGTTCTCGGCCTGTACTTCCACATCCTCGGAGCAGACACCGGGAAGATCCACACTGAGCAGGTACCGGGTATCATCTTCGTGGATATCCACGCGGGGAAGATACGAGGTTTCCTTCTGTTCGGCGACTTCGCGACCGGACCAACGATCCAGGTCTTGAGCCATACGGTGAAGTTCTTGCCAGGGGTTCCAATAAGCACGTCTCGTCATCATCATTTCACACCTCCCAAAGAGTTTGTTCAAATAGATTTTCAATCAGGCGGTCGTTGTTGGGTTCCGCCTCTCACGACTTAAAGATAAACACACGCAATAAGCAGTCAAGATGTTCTCCTCATTTTTTTCACTGTGCGAACGTTCGCACAGCAAGCGAAGCCCGGTTCGCACCTTTCTTGCGATAACCCATTTATTATGCTAAGGTTATCTCACTCATCGGCCAAGGAGTCTTCGGATGACATCCTCTTCAAAAGACCTTGAACAGAAAAACAAGCAAGAAAAAAACACGGATCTCCAATCCGAATCGCAAACACTGGACGAGGCCCACGCCTGGTTGACCGCCAAAAAGCAGGCAATCAATGCCCAATTGGCCCTTCACGCAGCACAGATCGGTGAGTATCTCATCGAAACCTTCTATGAGGGCCGAGAAGACCTCGTCGTCAGCCATGCCGCCGGGAAAGATGTCAGCCTGCGCAAGCTGGCAGCCAGAGAAGACAGCCCCTTCAGTTTAAGCGCCTTGCGAACCTTCTTGCAGGTTGCCTTGAATTTCCGCCGTATTCCCAACCGCGTGGCCAAGGCTTTGCCGGTAAGTCACCACGCCATTCTCTATCGGGTGGCCGACGAAGACGAGCGGGCACGGATGGCCGAAAAAGCCACGGATGAAAAGGCCACAGCCAACACCCTGCGTCAGTGGGTACGCGGCAAGGGACGACGGAAAACCGGCGGAGGTCGCAGGCCGGATTGCGATATGACCCGTGACTTCAAAGACGCCATGCACTGCCTGCGCAATGCCGAACAGAAGCTCTTTCTCTGGCAGGCCGACGGCCAGCAATCCGATGAAGAGATGAGCCAGGCGATGGAGCAGGCCAAACGGATGCGCGACGAACTCAACCGCCTTCTTGCCAGCTTTGAAACGCCCAACGACCCATCACCGGACAAGCCCTGAACGCGGGCGCAGCCAACCCACTTTTTGCATAACTTTTTCTTGACAGGAAAGGGTTCCTCTTTTATCTTGCCCCGGCCCGTGAGGGTTGCCGTGGCGGAGTAGCTCAGCCGGTTAGAGCATGCGGCTCATATCCGCAGTGTCGGGGGTTCAAGTCCCTTCTCCGCTACCATGACGATTCAGGCTTGAAGCCGCATACGCTTCAAGCCTTTTTTTTGTATCCGAACGATTCCCAAGCTGAGGCCGTTATGCTGCAAGTATCCAATCTTCATCATCATTTCGGCGACCAGACGGTCTTCAAAGGCATCACCTGGCAGGTGGGCGACCACGACCGCGTGGGCCTTGTCGGCAACAATGGTACCGGAAAGACCACCCTGATGCGCATCATCATGGGGGAAATCCAGGCGGAAACGGCAGACATCACCTTCAGTAAAGGATGGAGCCCCGGCTATCTGCCCCAAGATGGTCTGGTTCATGACGGCACCCGGCTCTTTGAAGAAGTAAAAAGCGTCTTTGCCGACATCCTCGCCTTGGAAAAACGCTCCCATGAGTTGCAGGAACTGATGACCCAGGGCGGCAAGAGCGATGAAACCCACCTTGCCTTGGCTGAAGAATACGCCGAAGCGATGGAAGAACTGGCCCGGCGGGGTGGTTTTGAAATCGAGTCTGAAATCGCTCGTGTACTCAGCGGGCTGGGATTCAGCCAGGACGATTTCGAGAAACCCTGCGACACCTTCAGCGGTGGGTGGCAGATGCGTATCGCTCTGGCCAAAATTCTCTTGCAACGTCCCTCCGTGTTGCTGCTGGATGAACCAACCAACTACCTGGACATCGAAGCCCGCACCTTCTTGCTGGAATACCTTCAGGCTTACCCTTACAGCGTGGTACTAGTCAGCCATGACCGCTACTTCCTGGATATGGTGGTCACGAAAATCAGCGAGATCCACGACGGCACGATTACCGACTACCACTGCAACTACAGCAAATTTCTTCTTGAGCGTGAGGAACGGCATAACGTTCAGCGCGAAGCCTTCGAGCGCCAGCAGAAAGAGATTGAACGCATCACGCAGTTCATCGAGCGCTTCCGCTATAAGGAAAGCAAGGCCAAGCAGGTTCAAAGCCGCATCAAGATGCTGGAGAAAATCGAGAAGATCGAGCTTCCTGCCTACCGCAAGAAGATCCACTTCCATTTCCCCCAACCGGAACGAAGTGGAAAGCTGGCCCTGGAAACCAAAGACCTCGCTTGCGGTTACCCGGAGCGAACAGTTTTACCGGAAGTCTCGTTGCAGATTCAACGGGGCGAGAAAATCGCTCTGGTCGGCGTCAACGGAGCAGGAAAAACCACGCTTTTGCGTACCCTGGCCGGACGGCTGCAACCCCGTTCGGGCTGGTATGAAATGGGGCACAACGTCAGCTTCGATTACTTCGCTCAGGACGTTCAACGCAGCCTGGACCCCAACGCCACGGTCTATGATACCGTCAGCCGGGAAGCTCCCTTCGAGTTGGTTCCGAAACTGCGCACCATGCTAGGGGCCTTCCTGTTCAGTGGCTCGGACATCGACAAACACACCTCCGTCCTTTCCGGTGGAGAGCGCAACCGCCTGGCCTTATGCCGCATGTTGCTTCGGCCCTCCAACCTGCTGCTGATGGATGAACCGACCAACCACCTGGACATCGAAGCCAAAGATGTGCTTCTGGAAGCCCTGCAACGCTTTGAAGGCACCGTGATCTTCGTCAGCCACGACCGCTATTTCCTGGATAAACTGGCCACCCACGTCATTCATCTGAACAAGGGCGAGGTCTACGAATATCCGGGGAATTATCCGGATTTTCTGATCCATATGCGTGAACGGGAAGGCCGCATCGGCCCCAGCGCCGAGGAACTGGAAAAGCAACGCAAGGAAGAAATCAAGAAGCTGGATAAACAAGACCGCGTCGAACGCTTCAAGCAGGAAAAGAAACAGAAGCGGGAATTGGATCGCCTGCGCAAACAGATCACCGGCATTGAAGAAGAATTGGAAAGCTTGAACGCGAACAGTGAGCGCCTGCTACATGAAATGGCAAAACCGGAATACTCAACGAACTTCAAAGAGTTGGAACGACTCGGCACAGAGCGTGACGAAGTTTTGCAGCGCATTTCAACTCTGGAAGCGGAGTGGGAAAGCCTGATGGAACAGGAAGATGCCCTGAACGAAGGGTAGGTTCAGCAGGGCAGAAATCTGGGCCGAAACAGCGACCCTTCGGCCAAATTCAAACCAGGATGTGAAAAAGACAAGAAGAATGTTTGATGATTCAGGCGGTTTATGGTAGATGAAGGGGAACCAATGGAACATCGCGTAAACCCATGATAAACTTAACGATTGAAGACGGTGAAGGACAGGTTCTCTCTGTACCGTTTGTTCGACAGGAAATCTCCATCGGACGAAAAGAAGGGAACACCATACGGCTGACCGAAAGAAACATCTCTCGGTATCACGCCATTTTGACCAGAGATGGCAACTCGGTTTTCATAGAAGATTTAGATAGTTACAACGGAGTTGTTCTCAACGGCACCAAAATCGCCCGAAAGACCGAGGTCACCGACGAAGACCTGGTGCAGATCGGCGATTACTCCATTACCGTGGAAATCGTCCACGAACACGTCAGCCAGAAAGTTCAACTGGATCAATCCCTGCTGGAAGAAGCACGCCGCGTGATGAGCGAGCCGTCCGAAAGCGGAGAGATGGATCTGGCCACAACGGTCAGTTCGCCGGAAGCACTGGGCGTAGGCAGAGATCCCCGTTTACGCACCGCCCACGACGATGACCCGCAGATCGGTTCCTACCCCACTCTGGAAAGCATTCCGGTTGCCAGTTCAGAGCCGACGCTCCAGGCTGCTCCCGAAGAGAACGCGGAGCCTTCCGCGAAGGAAGCCCCCCAACCCATCGTGGAAGAAGAAGCACCGGCGGCGGCCCCTCAACAAGCCCAGGAACCCACGCCGACGGAAAGCGGGCAAGCCGCCTTGCCTCCGGGGCTAGATCAATCCGGCGTGGGTGGCGGAATGCGTCACCAGGACGAAGCCTTCGTTGAACAGGCAATCAACCAGAGCCTTGCCGACGCGGATTTTGACAACGAGAACGACGAAGAGTTTTCTTCTGCAACGGAGATGAGTACGGCAACCAAGGCGATTCTTGCTCTTCTCCTGCTGGCCGTCGTAGCCGCAGGCATCTGGTGGGTCACTCAAGACAAGACACCGACAGACACACTCACCGAACCGGCCCTGGTTCCTGCACCGATGGACGAAGGCGAACAGAAGCTGGCCGAACAGGATGAAAGTGAAGAAGATAAACTCGCCCGTGAGGAAGCGGATCGCCAGTTGATGCGCCACCTGGAGGCCCAACGGAAAGAAGCCCAGGAACGCCTGGCCAAACTCAACGAGAAAGAACAGGAAAAACTCACCGAGTTGATTGATACCAATATGGATAAGGCGGAAAACGCCATCCGTAAGCAAAAATGGCGCAAGGCGGAAGTCGCGCTGAACAGCATCCTGGAACGGATGCCTGACTTCGAGGCCGCCGTCGCCGTGAGAGATAAAGTCCGTAAAGAAAAGAACAACGAAGACCTCTACAAACAAGGGTGCCGACAGCTTGCCGCCAAAGGCTACCTGGAAGCCAGCATTACACTTGCCTCCATCGGCGATGACAGCTATTACACCCGACAGGCCCAGCGGAAAACCAAACAGGCCAAAGCTCTGGCGGTCAAGCGCTTCGTTCGTCAAGGGATCGGTTCGCTGAAGAAACGAGATTTCGATTCCGCCTTGGATAAAGCCAACCGCGCCCTGACCATCGAACCGGATCACGAGATGGCCAAGAAACTCAAGGAAAAAGCCCAGGCAAGAGATGCGGAATGGCATCCCAAACGTCGAAACAACGGCTCTTCCTCCTCCCAGCGATCCAATCGCAGCAATGAAGAAGCGCAAGCCGAGCAACAAGCCGCCGCTCCTACAACTCCTGCAAGCGGTGAAGACGAGCAAGCCGAAGAACAAGCTCGCGAACCACAAACCGCAGACGATTTTTTCAACCAGGGCATGGAACTCTTCAACGCCGGACAATTCTCCAAAGCCATTCGCAGTTTCCAGAAGGCCACACGGAAAGACCGCAGCCATGCCGCTTCCTACCTGGCAATGGGCTCTTCCTACGCATCCTTACAGAAGCCGGACAAAGCCCTCTTGGCCTACCAACGCTTCCTCAAGTTGGCTCCCAACCACCCGCAAGCCGCGCAGATCCGGCAATTCGTCGAAGATTACAAACGGTCTATGCAGCAGTAGTATCCTTGCCCAAGCGGGTACCCTCTCTCTCTTCAACTGAACCCAAAACCTGGACAGACATTCCCGGAAAGATGAAATCGTTGAGAGCTACAAGCAGCAACGCCTCCTGGTGTTATTACGGAAAACAGGAACTCCTCATTATGTGTGTTTGACCTTGAGCCTCGTATCCGGTATACTGTGTGGGATTGTACGTCACGTTGTTGGGTTGTTCAGCAGTAATCATGTGAATCCGTTCATATCCCCCAGGAAACATACGCGGAAATCCGCGTGTTTCATGGTGGCTTTTTACCAAAGGTGACCCCGATCCATGACGAAGAATACCCTCCCCTGCGGCGGATACACTCAGAGCGGCTATTTCAGCGTGATCGCCAGAGAACCGGCTCTCTACGTGGAGACCTCCCAGAATCCGGATGAAGCGCGGCGCTTGCTTGCCGCGTTGAAAGGGATTCACACCCTTCCCTGCACCTTGAACGAACTTCCTATTCTGCCGATGGGTGGCGCGGATATTCTGGTCACCTTTCCCAGCGTCGGTCAGCGACCTTCCTTACCCTTGATTCTGGCCGAGCGCCCTCAGCAGGAACGAAGCTTGCTCATCGTTCTCTTGCCTGAACGGAGTATCGAAGAGCAAGCCGCCTGGATGGAAGCGGGAGCCTTCGCGTGTCTAACCTATGATAGCGCGGCCAAACTGATTCCTGCTCATCTCTCGGTGATCTCACGAGAGAATATGATCTTCGGTCACCGCATCGCCCAGTGTCTGCGCCTGGACCATCTGGCCATTCTGGGTAAATCCACCGCCGGTTTGATTCACAATCTCAACAACCCCATGCAGGTGGTGATGGGCATGAGTGAAATTCAACTGATGGATCACCCCGATGACCGCTCGGCCCAAAGCATCCACCAGGCAGCGAAGAAGGTTCACAGTCTGCTGACGGAAAACTCCGACCGTGAATTGAACCGTTTGCAGGAATCCCAGGCCAAGGTCAACGTCAACGAATTGCTTAACACGGTGGTAAACCGGCTGAAGTCCTTCCCCTTCTTCAAACACAACATTCAACTCACCATCACCTTGCAGGATCTCCCCTGGCTGAATTGCCCCTACGAGCCGCTGCTTTTGACCTTCAACCATCTGGTTCGCAACGCCGCCGATGCTCTGCTATCCAGTACAAAGCGCGAACTGACCATTGAAACGAAAACGACCCCGGACAATGAAATCGTGGTGCGCATTGCCGATAGCGGGTGCGGAATCAGCCAAGACCTTCTGCCACGCATTTTCATTCCCTTCGTTTCCTCCGATGCCTTCAAGAAAAAGGAATGTATCGGGCTCGGTGCCGGACTTGGCCTTCCTTTCGTCAAGGGAATCCTTCACGATCTAGGTGGAACGATCCATGTCGAATCCTCCCAGGAGGATGAACGAACCATCGTTACGGTGACCATCCCGGTACGCTAACCCCCAAGCCCCATGACGCTCGCCTGAACACACCATGATTCGTGGAAGCATTGATGGGGTTTCCATATTTCTATTCTGTGATGCAACAGCTTGCAGATCCATCAAAAGCGACAGGAATCGCTCCATCGTCCCTTGACAAGCCTTTTAGGGAATGCCTACTATATTGGTGGGACGAGACGAAGAAAACAAGTTGTTCAGCAAACACATGTTACGCATAACCATGAAAAGGTACTCACAGGCTAGAAAGCCGCGGCTTCCTGCTTGTTGCCGTTCTACAGAGGGCTTCGAAGCCTGGTACTCCTTTTCATCGAAACAAGCGAGGTGGTATGCGAAGTATTCAAGCAACAGCCATTACCCAAGCCGTGCTGGACTTGGTAAAGACGGCCAATTACGACCTGCCTGATGACGTGGTGAGCTTCCTCAAGCACGCTCGTCAAACGGAACCTTCCCCCACCGGGCAGGCCATTTTAGACCAGATCATTGAAAACGCGGAAATATCCAAGAACGAACGGGTTCCTCTCTGCCAGGACACCGGCGTATCCGTGTTCTTTGTCGAGTTGGGTCAGGATTGCCACATCGAAGGCGAGACCCTGCGTAATGCTATTTATGAAGGCGTGCGCCAAGGCTACAAAGAGGGCTACCTGCGCATGAGCATGTGCCATCCCTTCACCCGGCAAAACACCACCGACAACACCCCGGCGGTGATCCACCTGGAAACCGTTCCCGGCGACAAGCTGCGCATTGTCTTTGCCGCCAAGGGTGGAGGCTCGGAGAACATGAGCAAGGTGGTGATGATGAAACCCGCAGATGGGAAGGAAGGGATCATCCACGAAGTGCTGGAATGGGTGCGTAACGCAGGCGGAAACCCCTGCCCTCCGATTATTCTGGGTCTGGGCATCGGTGGAAACTTTGAACGCTGCGCCTACCTGGCCAAGCGCTCCATTCTGCGTGAATTAGGGAAATCCAACCCGGACCCGGAATTGGCGCAGATGGAAGCAGAGCTTCTGGAAAAAATCAACAAGCTGGGCGTCGGCCCAATGGGTATGGGCGGGATGAACACCGCATTGGCCGTGAACATTGAAATGGAGCCTTGCCATATCGCCAGCCTGCCCGTGGCAATCAACATCCAGTGCCACAGCGCCCGGCACAAGGAAGTCATCTTGTAAGCTGCAAGAGCCAGTCTCCTTCAAAGACTCAACCAACGTTGCACCAACAACGTGGAAACGGATGAAACCCATGAGCGCAAAACGCATTACAACCCCGCTGACGGAAGACACGATCAAGGATCTGAAAGCCGGTGATCCGGTGTTGATCAGTGGAGTGATCTATACCGGCAGGGATGCAGCCCACAAACGTATGGTCGATGCCCTGGCCAAAGGGGACGCCCTGCCCTTTGATCCCCAAGGTCAACTGATTTACTATGTCGGTCCGACCCCGGCCAAACCGGGCCAGGCCATCGGCAGTGCCGGTCCCACCACCAGCTATCGTATGGACCCTTACGCCAAAACCATGCTGGAAGCCGGACTGAAGGGGATGATCGGCAAGGGGAAACGAAACGAAGAAGTCAAACAAGCCTGCAAAGACTACAAAGCCGTCTACTTCGGCGCGGTGGGAGGCGCGGGAGCGCTGATTGCCAAAAGCATCGTCGGTGCGGACGTCGTGGCCTATCCGGAATTACTCAGCGAAGCGGTCCGCCGTCTGGAAGTGAAAGACTTTCCCGCCGTCGTGGTGAACGACATCCACGGGGGAGATGCCTACCAGGACGGAACCCGCGCCTACAACCGAGAAGATTCGTAGTGACCGGTCCATAGAGTATCTTTTAGTTTAGGGGGAACACGTATGAACATTCATGAATATCAGGCCAAGGAGTTATTCAAACAATATGGGATTCCCATCCCGGAGGGCATCGCCGCGCTAAGTCTTGATGAAGCTTTGGAGGCGGTAGACAAGATCGACGCGCCTTTGCGAGTAGTCAAAGCCCAGATCCACGCTGGGGGGCGTGGCAAGGGAGGTGGCGTGAAACTGGCCCGAACTGCGCAGGAAGCCAAAGAGCATGTCCGCGCAATCTTCGGCATGAATCTGGTCACTCATCAAACCGGCCCGGAAGGCAAGCAGGTCAACCGCATCCTGGTTACCAGAGGCTGCGATATCGACCGTGAGTTGTACCTCAGCGCCGTACTGGATCGCCAAACGGGAAAGATTGCCTTCATGGCCAGCACCGAAGGCGGCATGGAAATCGAAGAACTGGCCCAAACCTCCCCGGAGAAAATCACCACGCTGCTGGTCGATCCCATCACCGGAATGCAGGGCCATCAGGCCCGTCGCCTGGCCTTCAGCCTGGGCTTGACCGGAGAGGCCTTCAAACAGGGCGTGAAAGCCTTCCTGCAACTGTCCAAACTATTCATTGAAAAAGACTGCCAGCTTGTGGAAATCAACCCTCTGGTGGTAACCACGGAAGGCAAGCTCTCTGCGGTGGATGCCAAAGTTTCCTTTGATGACAACGCCACGTTCCGCCATCCGGATATTGAAGCCCTGCGGGATCTCACAGAAGAAAACGCGGTGGAAACGAAGGCTCGCGAAGTGGGTCTGAGTTACATCAAGTTGGATGGCACCATCGGCTGCATGGTCAATGGGGCAGGTCTGGCAATGGCCACGATGGACACCATCAAGCTCTACGGCGCCGAACCGGCCAACTTCCTGGATGTCGGCGGCGGAGCCAACACCCAGCAGGTCACGGAAGCCTTCCGTATTCTGCTTGCCGATCCCGATGTCAAAGCCGTACTGGTCAACATCTTCGGCGGCATCATGAAATGCGATACCATCGCCAACGGCATCGTGGAAGCCTGCAAGGTGGTCGATCTGAACGTTCCCTTGGTGGTGCGTTTGAACGGAACCAACGTCGAACTGGGACGGAAAATCCTTGCCGAAAGCGGCCTGCCCATCATCACCGCAGAAACCATCGCCGAAGCGGCCCAGAAAGTGGTGAAAGCCTCGAAAGGAGGTCCGCAATGAGTATTCTGGTCAACAAAGACACGCGGGTTCTGACCCAAGGCATCACCGGAAAAACCGGGCAGTTTCACACCAAACAGGGCTTGGACTACGGCACGAAGATGGTTGCCGGCGTCACACCGGGAAAGAGTGGAACGGATTATCTGGGCATTCCCATTTTTGATACCGTCCGTGACGCCGTCAAGGAAACCGGAGCCAATGCCAGCGTGATTTACGTGCCGCCTCCCTTCGCCGCCGATGCCATTCTGGAAGCTATTGATGCCGAGATTCCTCTTGTGGTAGCAATCACCGAAGGCATTCCGGTCTTGGATATGGCCAGGGTCAAAGCGGCTCTAGCGCAAAGCAACACCCGACTCATCGGCCCCAACTGCCCCGGCATCATCACCCCGGATGAGTGTAAGATCGGGATCATGCCCGGCTACATCCACAAACCGGGAAAGATCGGGATCATCAGCCGTAGCGGAACCCTGACCTATGAAGCGGTATATCAGATTACCGAAATGGGCCTGGGTCAAAGCTCGGCCATCGGTATCGGAGGCGATCCGATCATCGGCACCAGTCATGTCGATGCCCTAAGCCTGTTCAATGATGATCCGGATACCGAAGCCGTGGTGATGATCGGTGAGATCGGCGGCAACGCCGAGGAAGACGCCGCAGCCTGGGTCAAGGCCAACATGACCAAGCCCGTTGTGGGATTTATTGCCGGACAGAGCGCTCCCGAAGGGAAACGCATGGGCCACGCCGGCGCGATCATCTCCGGTGGAAAAGGCACGGCCAAAGATAAAATCGCCGCCTTTGAAGATGCGGGGATTCGCGTAGCGAAAAGCCCCACGGAAATTGGAACCGTGCTGGCCGAGGCCATCGGCTACAAAGCCTAAGCGTTTCTCCCGTTTGGCAGAAGCCCTCTTTTCCAATACAAACTGAAACCCCCTAGTTTCCCTCACCCTGCTCTCTTCGTTCGCGTTCCCTCTCCCCACGGGAGAAGGAAAACTCGTCTCTCCCTCTCACGAGAGACAGGATGCCGAAAGGCATCCAGTGAGGGGCGAGGACTTTTCAGCAAACAACAAACCCCCTCGCCGTCGCGAGGGGGTTTTCAGTTTCCATTCCAAGATCGTCGTTGGAAGCTACCGGGCTTCCGTCACCACGAAGTCCGTAGGCGGCAGGCTGCTTTTGGCCTCCGGTTCGTAGTAGGGATAGGCGCTGGCGCTGCCCGTGGTGCCTTCCATCGGATAGGCCGCCCGAAGCTGATAACTCAGGCTCAACGGCTCACCGTAATCCACCCGTTCCACGTAGAGAATCAACTGACGCCCCGCCACTTCGTAGCGTTGCAGGGCCGTGGTGGGAACGGCATCATCCAGGCTGGCCGACACCAGGTCGAAGCCCGGCGGCAGGCCGATGTCCACCAGCAGCATTCGTTGCACGCTATCCGGCACGTTGTTGGTCAAGGTTACGGTGGCGGTCACCAGGTCGTCCACCTCAAGTTCGGTACGATCATAGCTGATCGCCACAGATACCGGGCCGCCGTCCGGCTCGTAGGGGTCTTCCGTGCGCGGGGTCCAGTAGGAACCGACCACGCTGTACATCAAGTTGCCTTCACCACTGACACCCAAGGTAACCTGATTCTGTCCATCGTTACGATAGGCACTGAGGTCCACCAGTTGCAGTACGTCTTTGTTGGCCGCGTTGATGGTCAAGGTGTCCACTTCCTGACCGTTGGCACTGACGACAATGCTCGCCTGGGCATCTTCCACGGTGGCTCCAAGGCTGGCAATCATGAATTTCAGAGCTTGAATGGTAGCGCTGGTGGTACTCCATTCCCCGAAACTTCCTTTGTTGGCTAAAAGGTAATCCAGGATATTGGGCACGATGTCCACATGCACACCGGCACGGATCATCGCCTGACCAATCAGGGCCGTGGTTTCCATCTCCGCGGTTTTCCCGTTGCCGTAGCTCTCGGTCTGCGTATCCTGGCCCCACCAGATTTTCTGGTCCTCTTCCTGGCGGTCGTTGTACAACGCTTCCAGGATCTGATCGGCAGTCGTATCATTGGGGTCGGCGGCCAGAAGCGCCATCGCCATCATCCCTTTGGCGTAGTTGTCCGTAGCATCCGAGCGATGGCTCTTCAACCATTGGGCACCCGCACTGACTTCGCTGCCGGTATAACCGCTTTCCGCCAAGGCATAGGTGATGTAAGCCGTGGTGCGCAGCACGCTGTTCGAGAAGTTGTTGATCGCCCCTTCGTGGATGCCGCCGGAGTCGAAGTCATAGCTTCCATCTCCGTTTTGCAGGTTGGCCAACCAGGTCTGCGTGCGGGTAATCACCGCCGGATCGACACTGTGAACCATGCTCATGTCATGGAATTCCAACAAACCATAGGCGGTCAACACGCGGTGAGCCGGGGTTTCACCAAACCACTCAAAACCACCGCCGGAGACTTCATAGCTCAGCAGGCGTTGATAGCCCTGGTTGATGAACTCACGGGCCGAAAGTTCGATCTCTTCGGTCAAGGTATCGGTTTGGATCATGTAATCCAAGACCAGCACGTTGGGATAGGTGCTGGAACTGGTCTGCTCAAAGCAGCCGCTGGGCATCTGCAACATGCTGTCCAAGCCTTCCACCACCTGACTGAACAGGCCGGGATACACCTTGACCCACATTTTGCTGGCATCTTCCACCGCGTTGTCCGGGAAGGTCATCGTCACCGTCTTGGAGCCATCCAGGCGGCCACTCTCCGCCATGCGTTGTTCCACACCGTCGGGAATGACTTCCACGCTGCGACGGATTGCGTCGTTCTGCGCGCTGCCTTGGGCAATCACGGTCAGTTGGTGCCAGCCCACTTTGAGTACTTTGACGGGGAAGTAGAAGCCGGTCACGCTGTTCGGGTCCACCTCAACCTCACGGGTCGCCCCACTGAGGAATTCCACCCAATCATCAGCCTGAGCTTCCAACTGCAAGGTCTGAGCCTGCTCCAGATAGTTGTACACCACCACAGGCACCCAGACTTCGTCGTTCTGAGTCAAGGTAGCGGGGAAGTCGATGTCTACAAAGAAATCCTGGTAGACAATGACGTTGGCGACATTACTGCCAATCTGTCCTTGCAGGCTGCTGGCCAATGCGGTCAAGCGCCAACTGGTGATACTGTCGGCCATCGTCATGCTGATCTGCGCCTGTCCGGCGTCGTCGGTCAGGACATTGGGATCGACAAACAGGGTTTCCGGGAACCAGGAACGCACTCGGATTTCGCTGCCGCTGCCATCGGAGTCCGGATCAACGGCGTTGTCATCGTCATCGTCATCACCAGCCCAGTCATCATCATCGTCATCATCCCAGCCCCCTTCCGCATCGTCCCAGGCGGCATCGTCGTCGTCATCCATCATCAAGGCACCGTCGCCGCGATCATTGAAATACAACCACTGGCTGACCTGGATATCATCGTCGGTACCTTTCTTTTCATCCATACCGTAGCTGGTCATGCGCAGTTCGTAATCCGAGAAGGTGAACCGGCAGGCTTTGCCCCAGGGATCGAACACGGGTTTGCTGCTGTTGGTCTGGGTGATCCAATTCTTCAAGCCGTCTTCCCCTTTCAGGAAGCCTTCCTCACTGAGTTGATACAGCTCCGTAACCACATCGTTGAAAGCTTGCTGGACATAGCTTTCCGCAGCCGCTTGAGCGCCGTCTTCCACACCGGCAAAGGTATCCATATACAACCCGTAAGCCTCATCCGTTCCACTGGCTCCGAAGAAGGCTCCCGCGTAGGCTTCGCGCCGTTCGGCCTGTTCACTATCCTCCGGTTCCGGGCCAAGAATATCCCCGGCATCAAAGCCGTGAATTTCCACACTGGGAGTCATCAGTTGTTCTTCCAGGTTGAAATAGACCTTTTCCAGGCCGGGCTTCATCTCGGACAGGGCATAGACGGCTTCATCCACCACCTGCACACCCAGAACACTCTGCACGCCCTCGCCGTTGATGTCACTGACCTGCAAATCGAAGGTCGCTTCTTCACGGGGCAGGAAGGTATCTTTGGAAGGCGTCACTTCCACGGTCAGGCTGTTCGCCAACTCCACATACAGAACCTTGCGGTCGCGGATAATCTGGCTGTCCCCGCCGAGGTAGTAGGCCATCAGTTCCAGGGTTCCGCTCATCGTGGCATCCAGGTCCAGGGTAATATCACCCCGTCCATCGTCCAGGCTGATGGTCTCCATGACCATCGTCTGACCGTTGCGGATCACATCCAGGTAAACACGATCCGGCAAGTGAGCGGCTTCCCAACCATCGTTGGTGGCAAAAACGTTTACCTTGAGGCTGTCACCGACCTTGTACATTGCCTTGTCGGTGCGCACCAAGACGTACTCATGCACGCTTTCCGTACTGAAATAGAAGGTCTGGCTGATGGTTTCTCCATCGACTTCGGTGGAAAGATCCAGGTTGAGCGTAACCTCTTCCGGCAACCAGGTGAAGGTGGCCAGACCCATCGGACCGCTATCGACGATCTCTCCGTCATCCCCGTCACTGATGCTGATTTCCACGTTGAGCGGTTTGCCGTTGGGATCGGTGGCAATGACGTAGAACGTGTTCTCCACACCGGGAACAATATTGCCGCTTTCAGGTACCACGGCAAACAACACCGGTTTGCTGATTACTTGCAGGGTTTTGGTTTTCACCTGCTTGTGACCGGCGGTGTCGGTAACGGTCATTTCCAAAAAGGCGTGGGCTTCGCCCTGATCCAAAGCGCTGCCGACAAAATAATTGGGCAGATCCAGCGTGAAACTCCATGCCCCGTTGTCATCCAGCGTTCCGCCGACGTTGGCAAAATCCGTCATTTCAACATCATACTTGCTGGCTTTGATCGCTATGGAACCACTGGACACGGGCTTGCCGAAGAAGTAGTCGGCCTGAATCGCACCATGTACCGTCTGGCCAGGGCGATAGAAATCCCGATCGGTGGAAAGAGAAAAGCTGAATTTCGGCAGAGAGTATTTCTCTACCGTGACGGTTTTCTCGGTGGCGTCGTTGCCCACAGTGGCGGCAATGGCGTAACTGCCTTCATTGAGCAAGGTGGCCAAACGCCACTGGGTGGCAAACACACCGAACTCCGAGCTTTCGCCCTCTTCCTTGAACACCAGGTTTCCTTTGGGGTCTTTCACCGTCAGGGTCACCGGCAAGCCGGCCTGGGGGAGCAGTTCCGGGCGCTTCAGAGCCAAAGCACGCATGTGGATGGTCTGACCGGGCTGATACATCGGCTTGTCCGTGGTCAGCAGGATCTTCGCTTCCCGCTCCACGGTGATCGGCGCGCTGATCTGTTCGCTACGGTTCTCCTCACCGATATTCATCTCGACGCTCAAGGTGGCATTGCCAATCACCCCTTGAGGCAAACGAACCTGAATGTCCGTCATGCCCAGGGCATCGGTCGAACCGGAACCAACCACTTCCTGGCCGTTGTCCGTATCCAGCATTACCGTAGCCTGAGCGCCTTTGACCGGTCGCCCGGAGTTGGGTTCTTCAACGATCAGTTTGTAATAGCTCTGTCCCCCTTCATAAAGGTTGGCCGTTCCCAGCATCCGGGATTGGATGTAACGGAAGCATTTGAACAAGCTACGGTAGCCGTAAACCTTGCTGGTGCTGCTGTCCACATCGAACCAGAGGACATAGGAACCCTTGCTTTGGCTGTCAAAGTCTTCCGGCAGCATCTCCAGGACAAATTCCAAGGTAGACGTTCCCTGTTCGATGGTTCGGGTTTCCTGTACGCCCCCCTGGCTGTCATGATTGAGCCCTTGCAACTCAATGGTCACTTCGGCATTCACAGCCTGTTCCGCCTGCATCGGTAGAAGCACCACCAAGCCATCTTCGGTGGGATAGGCTTCCAGCGTGGCCTCATCAATCTTCAAGATCCCATCTTCAAGCTGCTCGTCAGGGTTGAACGGATCGTCGTTTCCCCCACCACCTCCGCCGCCACAAGCGGCCATCAGCACGAAAACAATCATCCCCAGAGCGAAGCTCCATCGTCTCCTGCATGGATCGTTCCCCAAACGCCATGTTGCCTTCATCGGATTCTCCTTGTTCATGGTTCAATAACCTTTGTATCGTGATGTCCTTGTTTGTCATGAAAACCTCTGGACAGAGATGCAATTGTCAGGCCATCTGAACCAAAGCCAAAACACTACCTGTCAACAGAGATTTTTTCGTTTCGTTTCAGTATTTTACAAGGGAAGGAACAAAAATGAAAGTTCTATTCTGATGTTTCCTTTCACCGGCCATTGTAAGGCATTCTTGTCATAGTGTTTACAGAGAATGTCAGGGTGGACAGAACGCAACCATCCTCCGTTTTGCAAGCCCCAAAAGCTCCTTCTGAAACAGAGCCTTGATATTGTCCGGTACACGTTTTTTCGGTTTCGGGATTCATGCGCCTTGTCTAATGCCTGCCTTTGCAGTACAATGGTGCCTTCTTGACTTTCGATCCCTTTGTATGGAGTAGCGAATGAAGCCTCATCTCATCCTTGTCCGACTTCTTCTTGTTTTCCTGACGACTTCCACCCTGTTTGTTTTCAGCGCCTGTTCCGAGGACGACTCCAGCCCGGACGGTGACGACGATGACGATTCTCTCTTGGATGGCGACAGCGAAGACGGTGATGCGGAAGAAATGGCCACGAATGAAGGCACTCTGGAAGACATGAACGGCCTATGGGGTCAAAAGTTCAGCTTGAGCTATTACACCTTCCTACCCAGCCCTTTCAAAAAGGAAGCCACCTTGATCTTTGAAGGCTACCTGCTGTGGAACATCACCCAGGACGGCACCGAACTGAGCTACACCCAGGAATGGTGCGATATGACCATCGCCTTGGTGGAAGACATCGACTTTGAAATCATCATCCCCAGCAAGGTGGTGGAACTGGCTTCGGACATCGGCTCGGAAACGATGACCCTCTCCTCTCTGGAAGAGGGCGCGACGGTGAGTTACCCGGAAAAGGTTACGTTGTTCGGCGTTGAGTTGGAAGATCCCGTCACCGACGCGATGCCCACCACCGCCGAAGATGAGGCGATCATCGACTTTGAGAACGATGAAAGCCCCGGCGTCACCGCCCGAATCAACGGTATGTTGCAAGGTGAGGTATACTTGGCAATCCGGCTGATCCGCTCCGGCGAAGGTGAAGCCTTGGACGGCAACACCCTGGAAGGGGCGATGTCCAGCGATGTGGTGTTGAATACCCTGGGAGCCAATCTCATCGGACTGGACGTGCAATTGGATCTAACTCCCAACACCCAGGCGGAACTGAACCGCTTTGAATTGGTGCGGCTCTCCGATGAGTGGACCTGCGAGCAGCTACGCACCCAGGCCGGGGATCTGTTCAGCCTCGACCCCTGGCAATACGCCGAACCGATTACCGATTCCGAGCGATGAAGCAGCGGATCATGAAAGCGTGGTCGGGTTCAGAAGAGTGGGCATTCGCGAGGACGCGGCGAGGTGTAACTTCGGCCATGATCCTCTTGTTTCTGAGCTTCACCCTTAGCATAACTGCCCTTGCCGAAGAGCCGCCCGGTGACTCGAAAGATAGCCTGTCTGGATGGGACCAACTCCACACCATCACCTTGCAGAAGAAACGTCACCTTCCCTTACAGGCGCAGACCCGATTCCTCTTTGGAACCAGCCAGACCAAGCTTTCCATCCCTGATGAAAACAAGCCGCTTCCCATCGCCATCCTGGCCGATTCCCTTGTCTATGTGTACCTGTTGGATGGTCCTGGACAAAAGCTCTCCGTTCTGGATAGCAACCTGAGCTACTTATTTTCCTACCCTCTCTTGGATGACTTCAAGGATTTTGCGTTGGCTCCAGATCACATGTTGTTCCTTCGCGAGTCCGACAATCGCCTGTTTTCCCTGAAACCAAGCGGTGAATGTACAGACCTTGAAACCACCCAGGATTGGAACCGCCCACTACGGCACTACACCATCCCGGTCCGGGAAAAGCCCTCTGAAGCGGCGTATCGTTTCTTGGTTCAACGCCACCAAGGAGCTTGGACGCTGGCCGTGGTCAACTCCCATCGGATCGGAGCCGTTCTGCTACGCATTACACTTTCCGGCGTGCCGGAAGGGCATGAGCTTTCCCTGATCCTGGATCAATCCGTCAACCAAAGCCTGGCTCTTCTTGTTTCCAATCCCAAAGAGCAAAGCCACACCCTCTTTGTGGCCCGTCAGGACGGCAGCACGCCGCTCTACGTGCAGTTGCACCCAGACCCATCATCGCCGCGGGTATGGATCGGTGCAGATGGCTCCATCTTCCAGGCCGTTCAAACCCAAGACCGGCTTCAACTTCTCCGCTGGGCGGAAAACAAAGCTCCCTGATCCGACAAGCCTGGCTCTTACAGCCGAGCCCATCCTTTCAGACAAAACGCAATGCTCCTGGCGAGACAAACGGGAAAAACAAGGCTGTGTCGCCATATAAGGTGAAACCTGTTGACAGCCAGACCCAGGCACTTGTTTTCTCATCCTGACGGTGAGCGCTGGGGTTTCCCTGCTCAGAAGTGACTTCTCTGAAAAGCAACACCCCGGAAGAGGATTCTTCCGGGGTGTTGGTATCGAAACCAAAGAGTATGCTAGAACTTACTTGCTTCCGGCATAGAGTTCCGCACAGGTCACGCCATCTTTGTATTCATCGGCAGGAGCATCACACCATATGGAACGCGGGTTCGTGGATTTGTTCGGATCAAAAATGCTGAGCGGCGAATAGAAGGGGTTGGCATAGGGGTTGGCCGAGAAATCTTCCGCCGCACCCGAAGCCGTATCCAGCGCGGTGAATTCTCCGCTTCCATCCTCGCCGGTTCCTTCCCACACAATGTCTCCGATTTTCCAATAGACACCGGAGCGGACAAATTCCATCTCGGCAGTAGACGTTCCGCCATCCAGGACCAAGTCACCGTTGAGATACACATTCACGGTCGCCTTGGCCGGGTTAGAGTCGGTGACAATGGGATCACTTCCACCCTCAACGATACCAGCACTGTACAAGCGAGCCACGATACGATAACGGCCCGGCAAGGGTTCTTTCAAAGAGACATTCTCCGGGCCATAACCGGTCACGTCATCGATGTCCAAGTTAGGGTAAGACAACGTCGGGGCATCGGAGTCCGGCATCTCAGTCGGATCTTCCGTCCAACGCGGATTGCGGTTGGTGTAGTTACAGGTATCGTTCAGGGCTTCCCAGGGATACGCAGTACAGATACGATCTTCACTGAGATATTGCTTCACGTTGCAGTAATAACCACCACAGTCATCATCCGTCTCACAGGAAATTTCAGAGCCGCTTCGTTTCTGGCACACTCCGCTGTTGCATACCAAGCCAGCCGCAGGCACTTCCAGACAATCATCGTCACTGGTGCAGTTCCAATCACAGAAACCATCATCCCCGCAGGTAAAGGGATTCCCAGAAGCATCATCGGGGCAAGGAGTCCCCGTGCCACACGACAAGGTGGGAGGCGATTCAGGAATTACGGCATTGGGATAGGCGATACCCATCGTACCATCATCACGATAGCGGATCAGGTACAAATCCATGTCCGTGTCGCCGCCTTGATCCCAGGTCAACTCAATATGGATCTTCTCAGACGGTTTGATGTTCAAGTTCAGGGTGTACCACTCTTCACATTCCGGGCAACCCGCCGTCGGACCACTTTCCAGTTCCTGATTGTCTTTGACTTTCAATTCAAAGCTGTACACACCGGCAACGGGAATGAAAATCTTCGGTGTTGCATCATCCGACCAGCCTTCGCTATCGGTAATGCTACTTTCACTGCTCATGATATCGGTAGGATTAATCAGATCACAGATGGAGCAGGTCAAGACGGAGTCCTTTGCAAAGGTGGGTTTACCGGCACTTCCCCAACGGTATTTGTATTTGAAGGGTAGGCGCTCCTCCCCCATGTGGCTGATGGACTCGCTGGCATCCAGCTTGATCCCGTTGAGATCCGCGATCTTGATCTCGTTTCGATAGTCTTCATGAAGCTGCAAGAACGGCTCAGGCGGACGACCAAGGTTCTCGTTGATGTTCAGAGTCACCACACGGGCCGCCGACCCACCAATGTCTGCACTAGAATAGATGCGCATTCTATATTCTTTGCCGGTCAGAGCAGATGGAACGTCCTGATCTTTGCCGAGCACGTAGTTCACGGCGATAGGCAGCTGATCGATTTTCACTTTGTCGATATCCACCGAAAGCTTGCTGCTATCGATATCGCCACTTTCCAAATAACAGCTTTCAGCCACCATCGGGTCATCCAATTGCCAGAGATCGCCACTGATGCTCAAGTCATTGTTCTCTGCATCACCACAATAGGAGACGTTATGGACCTGACCCAATTGGTAGTTAGGAATGGAAGAACGGAACAGGCGGTAATTGGCACGCATACCGTTTTCCAGTTCCACATCTTCGGTGTTCACTTCATCGTCCACCTTCTTGAAACGTTCAATCAGGGCCAGACGATCGCATTTGTTCAAACCATACAGGTCAATGCTGCTTCCATCGGAAAGACAGGGAGCCAGAGAGCCTGTCAAATCCTGGTCCAGCACGGGCTTCGCCATACCGGAACACTCGTAGGTAATATTTTCCGTATCCGTAGTGATACTACCATCTTCGCCAATGGTTACCGGAGCTTTGTACAGGCAACTTCCGTTTCCGCTCTGGTTCTCATATTCGCACTTCATGACATCGATGGTCGTCTCCCCTTCGACTTCCTTATCCAGATAGCAAGGCTTATACACCAGCTTTGCCGCCTGCTCTTTGTTGATCAGTACGGAAGGATCGACATTGACCAATTCATCAAGGTTGTAGGTCAAGGTGAAATAGAATTTGTGGGGGTATTGGCAAACCGTCGTCTGGTCGTCTGTGCTTTTCGCAGAACAAACCAAGCTGTCATCACCATAGGCCGCAACACATTCTTCATCGGTGCTGCAATTGCTATTGGGAATGATGTTCGCCAAGGCATAGGTCATTTCTCCGCCTTCATCTTCTCCCACCTCACGGGCTTCAACGTCAAGGGAGTCGTCTTCGCTATTGGCAAAGTCGATTTCCATCAGTCCCAGGTTGGCCGAGACAGACACGTTGGAGAGAAGAATTTCTTTGGGGCGATATTTACGGCCATTCTCCTCTGCGCTGGCTTCGGAGTAATCAAAGGCCTGTTCTTCAAAGGTCAGTGAGGTCGGATAGACCTCAATCTCCGCTTTGGGTGTAAACGTGTGATCATTGCAGGCTTGCACAACCATCAACGCGGCCAACAGGGCCAACAACCCGATCCCTTTCCATGTTCTCATGTCGTTCCTCCTAAAGAAAACCGGAATCACAAGAAAATCATTGGAACCAACTCCGAGCTTCCGCCCGAAAGAGGTTCAAACGGTTTGGTTCACATCGCATCATCTATAGCCGTTAGTTGCCTATGCGCTGATTTCCTTACACATTAATCTCATCATTCATTCAAACCAGAGCTGTAGCGGAAAACACAAGCGCATGTTGGGGCGAAGCTAGCACGACCCTTATGGAAAAGCACGCTTTTTTTCAGCTTTTCACCTGCTGCAACACCGCGGCTTCATCCAACACGGGAATGCCCAGATCCTCTGCTTTGCTCCGTTTGGAACCAGCCTTTTCCCCGGCAATGAGGTAATCGGTCTTTTTGCTGACCGATTTCGCTACCAAACCGCCGTGCCGTTTGATAAAATCCTCCATCTCATCACGGCTCAGCGAGGGCAGCGTGCCGGTAACCACAAACTTCTTCCCTGCAAAAAAGGGATGTTCCTCGGATTTCTTCCCGCCTTCGATGCGTGGATCAATCCCCAATTCTTTCAGTTGATTCAGTAGCTTCCTGTTCGCGTTATCGGCAAAGAACGCCCGAACGCTCTGGGATACCTGCGGGCCGACTTCATCCACCGAAAGCAGTTCCTCCTCCGAAGCCTTGGCCAAGGCATCCATACTGCCGAAACGCAGGGCCAGCAATTCTGCAACATGTTCTCCGACATGGCGCAAGCCCAAGGCGAATAAAAACCTTGAAAGACTGACGTTTTTACTGGTCTCAATGGCGGAAAGAAGATTCTGCACGCTTTTTTCACCCATGCGCTCCATAGAAAGCAGATCCTCTGCCGATAACCTGAAAAGATCCACCGCGCTGCGGACTTTCCCCTCTTCCACGAGCTGAAGAACCAGCTTTTCACCCATCCCATCAATATTCATCGCTTTTTTGGACACGAAGTGAATCAGGCTCTGGCTACGCTGCGCGGGACAGTCAAATTGATTGGGGCAACGGGTCACCGCCTCTCCTTCCGGCTGCACCAAAGGCGTTCCACAGGCCGGGCAGTGTTCAGGGAAGGAAAAAGCCTTGGTCCCTTCGGGGCGCAGATCGGCAATCACTTTAACCACCATCGGAATCACATCTCCGCTGCGCCGAACGATCACGGTATCTCCCACACGCACATCTTTCCGGGCGATTTCGTCCCGATTGTGCAAGGTGGCCCGGCTGACCATCGCACCACCGACCTCTACCGGTTTCAACACAGCCACCGGGGTTATCGCTCCGGTACGCCCCACCTGAACCTGAATGTCTTCCAAGACCGTGGTGCGATCTATCGGCGGGAATTTGTAGGCGATGGCCCAACGAGGACTTTTGCTTTTGGTGCCAAGTTCACGCTGCATGGAAAAACCATTGACCTTCACCACCATACCGTCGATGTCATAGGCCAGACCTTCCCGCTGCTGCTGAAACGCCTCATAGGCCCGCTGAACCGCCTCCACACTTTCGCAGACGCGGGCCAAAGGATTCACCGGCAAGCCGAGGTTTTTCATCCAGGTGAGAAAATCCATCTGATGAGTGATGCCGGGAAGCTCCGGATTCCCCAAAGCATAGGCGAAAAACCGTAAACCACGGCGCTTGACTTCCCGGCTGTCCAACAGGCGCAGGCTTCCCGCCGCCGCGTTTCTGGGGTTGGCAAACAAATCCCCCCCTTCCGACAACATCCGCTCATTCAGCGCCTGGAACCCCGCTTCATCCAGATAGACTTCACCCCGCAGGTTGAAAAGCTCCGGAAGATGCTCGTGCTTGCTCAACTGCTGCGGGATGTCGGCAATTTCCAGTGCATTGCGGGTCACCTCGTCGCCGGTTTTACCATCCCCACGGGTCACGGCTCGAAGCAGCTTGCCGTTTTCGTATTCCAGTTCAAGGGCCAGGCCATCCAGTTTGGGTTCGACAACATAGCTGAGCCCATCAGGATTCCCCAGTTCCTTGCGCACGCGGGCATCAAAGGCGCGGATGTCCCCTTCATTGAAGGCATTGTCCAAAGAAAACATCGGGAAACGGTGAGTCCATTTGGCAAAACCTTTGGCCGCTTGAGTCTTCGCCAGCGGCTCCGTGCGCCGGCTGGGGCTGTCTTCACGAATCCACTCCGGGTGCTGCTCTTCTACGGCAAGCAGTTCCCGGTATTTTGCGTCATAGGTCGCGTCATCCACGATGGGATCATTCAGCACATAGTAGCGGTAGGCATGGAGGTTCAGGTCATCCACCAGCTTTTGATAGCGCTTGCGCTCATCCATCATTTCGCTCTCCAACCCCTTGGTTTTTCAATCTTTTATCATCCTATCTCAAAACAGGCTTCCCCAGGAAAAGAAAGCCCGAAAGATGCCTTCAACACCGTAAAACCACTGTAACCGCTTTGCAGAAACTTGCAAGCATTGGCTTCTTGAAAGCAAAGAACCCAGACATGGATAAACTCACATAATTCTAACATAAGAATCTGCATTCCTTCCTTCTCTGAGAGTTTTCAGACCGTTAGCCGGGGATTGCGGTACCTGGCTCGATGACGGCTGAAAAAGGAGTTTCCTCACCCAAGCTTTTTCTTGCCTAAACCAAGCACATCTGCTATAAATTTAAGTGGGGTATTGATGGATTACAATCTGGATGCCGTGCCGAACGCGGGGGAATTGTGTGCCGGGCGGCGACTATCGCGTGATTGGGGAGTGATTAAAATGGTAAATGAAACGCATCGTCAGGAATTGGTTGGCAACGGGAGGAACATGGACATCGCCGAAGTCGGAACTGTAAAATGGTTCAATGATGTCAAAGGGTTCGGTTTCATCAAGCGGAACACGGGCGAGGATGTCTTCGTTCACTATTCGGTGATTGAAGGCAAGGGCTACCGTTTCTTGTATGAGGGCCAGAAGGTGGAATTTGAATTCGACCGTGGTCCCAAGGGACTCTGGGCCAAAAACGTGCGCCGTATTCCTACGCAACTGTAGCATAGGAAACCAGCAGGGCAAATGAACCGACATCGCAGGGGGTAGATTCTTCCTCATTCTGAGGCAAGGGTCGTAAATGGGGGATTGCCAGCCGGTAGAGAGTTGGGGAACTCAAACAACGGCATGGCAAGATCGGCACGGAGGCCGACGAACTGCGAAGGTTTCCAGACAACCTTGCAAGGCCCTATAAAGCACATCCTTTGCGTGTTCACATCCTCGAATAGGTAGAGTTCGCCCATTGGGGGTGTATTTCCATCGTAGCGATCTCATGTGATAGGGAGGTAACGCGAAGGTGGAGTATGCCATCATTCGTGGCGCGTTTGCGCCGTATTTCACAAGACTTCCGCACAGTTAACCGCCATACCATTCTGTATATTCTTCATTTTCTCGCTATTATCTTAGCACCACACAGAAGACAAACCACACTATAATAGCTTTTTTACTTGCTTTTTCATATTCTTCGTATAGAATCTCTTCATTATAGTTTTTCGTTATTCTAATGTATAAAAGGATTATACCAGAGCAAGAGGGTATATCTGTACACGGCGTCAGCTTTCTGAAACACGAGTTTCTGGGTGTTCTTTTTCACAAACGTTACCAAAGGAGAGTGCTATGTACCGAAAACTTCCGTTTCTCATGATCTTCCTTCTTGCTTTTCTGATCGAAACCAGCGCCGCTTGGGCTGACAATCTTTGCAGCAAGAACGGAGGCTATTACCGTAACACCCAAAATTATTGTGACCTTGTTTTATGTACTGACCAAGATGGAATAATTACCTGGGATAACGTTAATGTAATAATTGACCACAGCTTATATATCCCAACCGGACGAAAACTTGTACTGAAAGGAAATACGACTCTCACAGTGGGAACAGAAGGGCTTACCGAAGGATCTTCCTGGGAAGATATTGCAATACAGTTGAATGGGTCATTATTTATTGAGACAGATGAAGGAGATAGTATTTCTATTAATATTGCCTCTGGAAAAATTAATATAGGTGGGCGTACAAATCTAGAGGATTACGAGCTCGAGGATTACGAGCTCATGGTTTCAGCAAAGCCAACATCATCCGTGACATTTTCATCAGTTGGAATCAACGGAAACTGGAAAGGAATATTCGGTCAAAGAAATTCACGGATCAAACTTACCGGAAATAACCTAGACTATCTGTCAGATCCGAATATCTTTTTTGAAGATATTGCGCCAGGAAACTACGCTATTTCTCAACGAGGCGCGGAGGATGACTATCCAGGATATCTAAATGTTCAAAATGTAAAATTTCTGGGCGATGGAAGGGGAATTCACATATATGGATCTAGCACAACTACACCTGAATACTATAGTGACCCAATAATCATAAATCACAATGAATTCATTGGGTTGGAACACGGAATCCGAATTGAGCAAACAAACGTTGACAAGCCCATTCAGATTTTTCATAACACGTTCGAGGATATTCGATACAGTCCCATTTGGTTGAATTATGTTGAGACGGATTACGACATCCTGATTGGTAAGCTAGCCGTACTCGTAGGATTTCCCACAATAGCACGTTGGTATGGAAACACAATTATTGACAATGGAGCCAACCAATCCGGCGATTACGGTATTGTTGTAGATTATGTTTCTGGTGATGGAGCTTTGCTAATTGACGCGAATAACATTGACGATACCAACATTGGTATACGAGTAAGAACCTCCGACCTAGGTTCAATCAACATTAAAAACAACATCATTACCGCCACTCAAAGCGATACAAACGATAGAGGAATCCATACCGAGAACACAGACAACATCATCTTGACAAACAACACGGTTGATGGCTATTGGAACAACCTGAGATTCTGGAATTCAGATTCGATTCAACTTTTGGGAAACACCATCAATTCTCCCTACGGCACAGGCTACAAACTCGTCAATTTCCTGAATAACTCAAGTTGTTCCGTTATGGAAAACAATGAATTTGATATTGTTCAACATCAAATGTTCTTTATGCCTTGGGTATATAGTTATCAAGTATATTTTGAAAATATAAACAACATTCCTTCCGACATGAATTGCTCTGCGAACATCTTCAACAGCCTAATGCCCTATAGTTACTCAAATACCTATCCCTCTTCTCTGATTTCGATATGCAATGATTAGCCCAGGCTAGCTATCTGACCAGGGGCGCTATTGCGCCCCTTTTACTTTACCCTGGATACACGTTTTTTCAGTCAACAGTTTGGCGTTTGGCTTTCGTCCATTCCCTCTGACAAGGTGCTTCCAGTCCTGCCCAAGTGATGGCGACAAGCGGAAAGCCAAGGTATCCTTCAAGGAATCCACCTTGAAAAAGGTAGGTTTGTAATCAACTCAGTGATGGGCAGAGCCTGACTCGAAGGGAAAAGAGTAAGCGTTCCGGTTCTTACGCTCCGCTGGTGGCCTTGCGCAAACGGGCCAGAAGAACCCGGATCACCCCACGGGCGATTTCCGAGCGCTCCAGGATGATGTCATCGAAATCTTCCTTTTCGATCTTCAAGGCCGAGACATCGGTCAGGGCTTCCACCGTCGCCGAGCGCGGCTCGCTATCCAGAATAGCCATTTCACCGATGCACTCGTTTTCTCCCAGCCGGGCGACCTCTCGTCCATGCACCAGAACCTGTACCTGTCCGCTGGTCGTGAGATACAAGGCATCCCCCATCTCCCCTTCCACCATCAGACTGTCATGGGCCTGAAAGGACACCTCGCGGGTGATTCGGGCGATACGCACCAATTCCTCACCGGGAATATGGGAGAACAATTCAACCCGTTTGAGGGCTAAAACTTTTTCAACGGTGGACAGCATGAATACTCCCGCCAAACAAGGGTGTTAACGCCGACGCGCCCCGCCCTGACTGTTGAGGATCTCGACAAAGGCCCGGTCCGGAGTGCTTTTTCCAGGTTCAATAATAAACGAATCAATGTGGTTCAGCGCGGCAAAACTGGTCGCCTCTTCCTTGGTGAAGGTTCCCTTGATCCACAAACCGAAGCGGGCTTTTTTGTATTTGTTCAGACTCTGGGCCAACTCGGCATCCAAGGTGCGGTCTTCAACCTGAATTATGATGTGCGTTTTTTTCAGCTTCGTCAACTTGGCCAGGGCTTTTGCAGGATAGTTTTCGCTGATCACCACTTCCTTGATGCTGGAACGGGCCTTGCGCAGCACGTTGTACTGATCCGTGCTCAGTTCACGCTCACCCACCATAACCATCAGCGAATGCTCCCCGACGCGGTCGATATTCTTCATCAAGCCTTTGGTCAGATCATCAAGGTCTACCAAAAACCAGCGTTTCTTCATCCGGAACAGTTTCAGAGAATTGACAATCTCATCATTGAATTCACTCTCTTTGGCCCGGAACCAGACCGAGTAGTTTCCGGTGTTCTTGAACCGGCGCAAATGCCCCGGCGTGAAGGCCATAGGCAGCACATAATTCATTTCTTTGCTGGTGTTGGCCAGTTGAACAATCTTCGACTTCGGCGGGAACTTGCCGGCGCCATCAAGAATCCATTCCGCGTTGTTCACATCCGCCACGGCAGAGGCTGTTTCTTCATTCACGGTGCGGGTCACCCAGAAACGCTTGGGGATACGGTTGAATTGCAGGTTGCGCTGCTCTTTGGGACGCTTCTTGTCAATCAGCGCTTCACGTTCTTTTTGGGTCAATTTTTTCTTCGGCTGCGCTTGAGCCGTTGCCGCAAAGCTGACGAACACGACCATGAAAAACAGCCAGAAGGCTGCTCGTGTTGTTGTCTTCACTACGTTGCTCTGTTTGATCATCCCAATCACCAACCTGTCCGTTCAAAGTTCAACCATTACTCTGGAATGGGCTTGCGGCGCTGTGTACGCAACCAGGAAGCCATCCGTTTTCGGAAATAATAGACAATATCCTCACGTTGTTGGGAAAGATCCACGCTTTCGTAAGGATCACGTTCAAGGTCATACAAGCCAACCTTATTGGGGCCACGGAATAATATCTTATAGCGTCCGTTGGTACAGGTCCAGCGGCTATCGAACATGTTACTGCACCGCAAATCCCTCAACAGGGGTTCCCGGCCCAACAGTTCCTCAAATCGGCTCTCGCCATCCAAACCTTCCGGCACCGAATGACCCAGCATATCCATCAGGGTAGGAACGACATCAATCAGGTTCATCGGATTCCGACTCACCCGATTACCGGGAAGCCCTGCCGGATACCAGAAAAGTAAAGGAACCCGGATCAGTTCATTCCACAGGCTGTGTCCGTGGCCCAGGCTTCCATGATCGAAAAATTCGTCACCATGATCTGCGGTCAAGAGTACCAACGTGCGGGAGAGGATACCCCATTCCTTGAGTTTCGCAAGCAATTTCCCCAGGTGGCGGCTGTCGTAGTCCACCTCGCCGTCATACAAGGCAATCAGGCGGTTCTTGTCCCGCTGGGTCGGTTTCTGCTTGCCCGTTTTGACATCCACCAGATACCACGCAGTCAGAGCGTTGTTGATCGGCCCATGATAGGGTTCCTTGTCATCATACAACGACAGAATCTCCTTGGGCGGGTTGTAAGGAACGTGGGGATCAATGGCCAGGAAATACAAGAAAAAGGGCTTCTGGTAGTTGTCGTTTTTCTCGAAGGCACGAATGAAACGGGGCAGCATGTATTCAGAATGACTGGCCATGTTTTCCCGGATGGCGTTGTGGTAGAAATCCCAGTCCCGCCGATAACCGAAACGGTCGGAGACATAGCCATTGGCGCTATACAGCGCGGTCAATCGATTGGGTTCTACCGCCTTCAAGTGTTCACTGATCAGCTTGGAATCCGCAGGATGCAATTCCTGAAGAAACTCCATCCGTGCCCGAACGGGCGTCATCCCCGAAAGCAGCCCGGCGTGGCTGGGTTTGCTGCAATTGCCCGGCGCGTAGCCGTATTTCATCGTCACACCCTCACGGGCCAGACGATCAAAAGCCGGTGTATTGACCCGGTTGGTGGGGTTGTACACGTCCATCTTGTCCCAGCGCATGGTATCCGCCAACCAGATGACAATGTTCTTCGGAACGGGCCATTGGCTGGGTGGTTGCGGGGAAGCTTGCACAGACTTCCGCTGGAACTCCAGGCGTTTCAAGGCCAACGCCTCACCGGGCATTTCCCCTTCCAAGGCCACATTCAAACGGACAACCTCCCCGGCAAAGGCGGAAACATCCACCCACTGAGAGACAGGCCACAGGCCGCTTGGCATCTGCGTGATCTCCTGACGGGCCAGTAAGAGGGAAGGCTCCTCACCCCGCTGAAGACTGACCGTCAGCACCAGGGGCTTGGCCGAGGGGTACTCCGTTCGCTCAACATCCCAGCGAAGCAGGCTATCTTGGGGGATCTCCGTATGAATGGAATAACTCCGCCCCACCAGCAGACGTGAAACAGACCAGGGCCAGAAGGCCGGTTCAGGCAAGTCAGGAGGTTGGGCATCCGCAGCGGTAAGACAAACCCAGTCCACACGAGGGCCACGGGCTACGCCCTTCCAGGTGCCGGTTTTGTTGGCAATCAAGGCCAGCTTGGGATACGCGGAGCCCCCCTTGGGCAAAAGAAGATCCAGCACCTGCCAGCCTTGATCCTTCAGTGCCAGGGTTTTCAAGGCCTCGCCGTTCCAATAGACGGTGAGGTTTTGGTCGGGTGCCGAAGCCTGAACGCGCATCCAGAGACGCGGGGCCTCAAGGCTCCCCCGATGAAGGTACAACCGAGCGCGCTTCTTGGTGATCGCCTGCCAGGTGGTTCCATCCGCATCGGTATGGGGCAAGGTCCAGCCGGTGCGCCAATAGCCCATCTGATTGCTTTCCGCAGACGACGTTCCGAGATCCACAAACACCTGCTGCCGATAGCGCTCATCCCATTGCACCAGACGTTCTCTCAGATCCGCCCTGCGGGCACGCTCCTGGTTATGGGCCATCCGCCGTCGCATATCCAAAACGCGAATCGGGTCTTTCAGGTGCTTGAGCAAAGCCTCATAGCGCATCGGGTGAGATAGGTTGTCCCAACTTACCTGGGGCTGATTCCCATCAACCAAACGTGGCCCGGTGACCTGTGAGCCCGGCTTGTCAGAAGAGACGGATGGTGTCGTCTTCTCTTTGATGAGTTTCTCTTCGGCAAGCTCCTCCGCCGTGGAATCATCCGAGGCTTGCGCCGGATCGGACCGTTTTGTTGCCGTCCCCGACGTGCCTGGTTCTGAGGTATCACCCGTGGCAGGCACAGCCGTCGTTTTCTGAGTCAAGGTCGATGACGACTCGGCACGGGAGGGAGTTTCCATCCTCGCCACGGTTTCGGCCTTGTCTGGTTCAGGCAAGGCAGGAGTGTCTTCTTTCAAAGTCGTGTCGTTCTCGGCAAGGGACGATGGAACGTCCTTGGATGAAAACTCCGCCACCAGGACGTGCTTCACCTCCCAGGCAATTCCGAGCAGGAAAAAGACAAACACCAAGGCAGGCCACAAAGGAGGTGGCGATTTCAGGGAAACGGCTTTGTCTTGAAAACTAGGCTTTGCCACAATACTCGTTCAGCTTGACACCCGGAAAACGCCTGGGTGCGTAAATCAGTTCAATTCGGAATCCAACGCACGAATGATACGGTCTACATGCTGGTGAATGGTCGCTTCGTCCGGGCCTTCCACCATCACCCGGACTTTATTCTCCGTGCCGCTGTAGCGCACCAGCACACGGCCCTCTTTCCCCAGAGCCTCTTCCGTCTGCCGGATGGCTTTCTGGCTCAATTCCAACATATCCAGAGGAGGCTTGTAGCTGACGGTGAGGTTCTTCAGCACCTGGGGCGACTTGGTCATCACCCGGCCCAACTCTTGAAGAGTTTTGCCACGCTGACGCACAATCGCCAAGACCTGCAAGGCCGCCAACACCCCGTCTCCGGTAGTGGAATGGTTGCGGAAAATCAAATGTCCGCTCTGTTCACCACCGAAGGTGAAGTCTTGCTGGAGCATACGCTCCACCACATAGCGATCCCCCACCTGGGTACGTTCCAGGTTGATGCCCAAGCGTTCCATCGCCAGCGCTAGGCCGATGTTGCTCATCACCGTAGCCACCAAGGTATTGCCTTTCAGCAGACGGCGCTCTTTCAGGTCTTGGGCGCAGATAGCCATGATGGTATCGCCATCCACTTCGTTGCCTTCATGGTCGATGAAAATGGCCCGGTCGGCATCACCATCAAAAGCGACCCCTAGATCCGCACCTTTTTCCTTCACTACCAGGGCCAGTTGCTCCGGATGCAGCGAGCCATAGCCGCGGTTGATATTGGTACCATCCGGCGCAATGCCGATCAGATGCAACTCCGCATTCAAACGGCGGAAGACTTCCGGAGCGGTCTGCACCGCCGCACCGTGGGCGCAATCCAAGACCACGGAGAGGCCATCCAGGTCCATCCCTCTGGGGAAGCTCTCCAGCAGCGCTTCAATGTATCGTTCCTTCGCGCCTTTGAAAACACGAGCCTGCCCCACCAGATGAGGTTCTTCCGTCAGTTTATCAATCGCTCCGTTCTGCACCAGCGCCGCGATTTCATCCTCACGGGCATCGGGCAACTTGTAGCCGTCATGGGCGAAAATCTTGATCCCGTTATCCACAAAAGGGTTGTGACTGGCACTGATGACAATCCCGGCCTGGCAATGGGTGGTTCGCGTCAGGTAGGCCACACCGGGCGTAGGGATCACACCCACCAGCACCGCTTCGGCCCCGGCGGCACAGATCCCGGCCAGAATGGCTCCTTCCAGCATCGCCCCGGAGCGCCGGGTATCGCGACCAATCAAGACTTTCGGGGTTTTGGTATCCTGCTTCAGCAGGTGTGCCACCGCCACGCCAAGCTTATAGGCCGTCATGGCATCCATCGGGTAGACATTGGCCCGTCCGCGTATTCCATCCGTACCGAACAGCCTGCTCATGCTCTCCTCCTTACCACGCCGCGTTCGTTCCCAACCGTGGAGTCATCCAAGGTCATTGAGGCGGTGGTGTGGGTTGCTGCGGTGCCTGATCTCCATCCGCCTTGTTGGCAGGACGGGATTCTCCGCCAGGAAGCAGTTTGTTTTTGATGACCAGCTTCGCCAGATACACCGAAGGCGTTTGTTTGACGTAATCAAGAATCGCCTTGGGAAGATCCTTGAAATGAATCTCCCGCTTGTATTCTCCGGGGACATCCCCCTCCCCTTCCGTGCCCACAACCTCGGCACGCAACAAGGCGACATCAAAGGATTCCACAAGATTCCGTGGACCGGAGAGTTTGATGTCTACGGTCTTCGGAGTAATCACGTACTCGTGGGAGATTTTGACCACCTGAATCGGAATGTTCTTGAAATCCTTCTCGATCAAGTCCCGCTCGATTTTCACCTCAACATCAATGGAGGTCTTCTTGGGAAATTCAATGTTTTTACTCAAACGCAAGGGAATCACCGAGGTGGAAAAAGACTGACGCCGGTTCTGCACGTCGATTTCTTCAGTCAGAATTTCACTGAGATAGAGTAGATCCCCTTCCGCGCCGCTGACATCAATCTCTTCGGGTTTGACCACGAAACCTTTGACAATGAACCCTGGCGCGGGTTTGCCCTTGACTTGGGGAATCACCGTAATCTGTTTGGTCGCCTTGGAAGCAAAATTCAGGGTCAGTTTGGAAGGCGTAATGCGAGCGATGCGGATTCCCGGCGGCAAGCGGAAAACATCTTCTTCAAGGTACTGCACCGTTGGGCCGGGGCGAGCCTGACGCATATCCAGGTTGGCACGAAGCCGGGAGTAATCCCAGCTTTTCACAGCCGCCCAGGTACCGGTGACGGTCAGTTTCACCGTAGTGGGAACGTCGGAAACCAGCACCTTGTCTTCGGCAATATCCACCGTCAGAGGAACTTCGATGGTAATGGATTGCTCTCCGGCACCTTGAACGTACAACCAGAGAATCAAGACGATGAGCAGGGAAAACAGCTTCAATCCGAAGTTGTCTACGAAAATCCGCCGAAACAAATTGCTGGAAGCTGGCTGTACCATGAGTTCCTGTTCCTAGGACTGCGCCTGCGCGGGCTGTTTTTTCTGCTTGGGTTTGTTCTGACTGGCAAACAGCCCCAGGGTGTTGAGCAAAACCTTCTTCAAGGTTCCGGGGTCCAGATCCCTGGTGATGTTTCCGTTGATGACGAAGCTGATTTTACCGGACTCCTCGCTGACCACAATCACCGCCGCGTCCGTTTCCTCGCTGATACCCAACGCTGCCCGATGGCGGGTTCCCAATTCGCGAGAGAGTTTGGGATTGTTGGACAAGGGCAAGAAGCAACCGGCGTAACTCAAGCGACCACCTTGAATCAGAATCGCTCCGTCGTGCATCGGACTGGTGGTGTGCATGATGGAGAGAATCAACTCTTTGCTGACCCGTGCATCCACCAGGGTTCCTTCTTCGGAATAGTCGGTCAGATCGGCGTCTCGTTCAATGACAATCAGGCTGCCGATGCGTTTGGCGCTCATCTGCTGGCTGGCTTTGACCAGTTCTTCAACAAAGAAGACTTCCTCCAGCGTGCTGGCTCCCTGGAAAAAGGGGTTGCGGCCCAGACGGGAAAGCCCCTTGCGAATGTCGTGCTGGAAGATGACCAGAACCACAAACAGAAACACGCTGGCAAAGGTTTCCATGATCCAGGTCATCACCTGCAAACCAAGGAACTTGGCAATGCCGAACCCGGTGAGAATAATCACCAGGCCCATCAAAACCTGAACCGCTTTGGTTCCCTTGATCAGTGCAAGGGCTTTGTAGACGATAAACCAGACAAGCAGCACGTCCAGCACGTTGAGTACCCAACGAACAATCTCGTTCTCGACGAAAAAGGGCATCAAGGTTTCAATCATGGCGTCTCTCGTTGGACGGCGGTTTCATGAATTATGCTGTCGGCCACGCGGCAAAGGTCTACGGTTTCAGCGACATCGTGAACGCGAAGCACCTGCACGCCGCGAGCGATACACATCGCCACCGCGCCCAGGGTTCCGTAAAGACGCTCCGGGGCCGCCTTGTGCAAAATAGGCTGCATGAAGGATTTCCGTGATGGGCCGTACAGCAACACATAGCCCAAGTCGTGGAAAGCTTCCACGCGGTTCATCAGTTGCAGGTTCTGCTCCAGGGTCTTTCCAAACCCGATCCCCGGATCAAGCCAGATCAGTTCTCGCGGAAGCCCGGCCTGAATCAAGACCTCCGCCTGCTTGGCCAGAAATCCGCCGATCTCTCCCAGCAGGTCGCTGTAATCCGTGAACTGCTGCATCACTTCCGGCTTGGCCGTGGTGTGCATCAGGATCGAAGGTGCCCGGTTCGTGACCGCCACCTCCACCATGCGCGGATCGAAGCTCATCGCAGAGATGTCATTCAGAATGTTTGCTCCGGCGTCCAAAGCTGCCCTGGCCACCTCGCTTTTGGTGGTATCAATGGAGATGGGCAGATCACAGCCCGCATCACGCAGGCCACGAATCACGGGCACCACGCGCTCTCGCTCTTCCTCCGCACTTACAGATTGCGAACCGGGCCGGGTACTTTCACCGCCGATGTCAAGAATATCCGCACCGTCTTCGGCCAAACGCAAGCCGTGGTCAATGGCCTTTTGAGGATCAAGGAACTGTCCTCCGTCGGAAAAGCTATCCGGCGTAACGTTGACAATGCCCATCACGTAGGTCCGTTGACCGAAGTCAAAGACCTTCCCACCAATCTCCAGCTTGTGCGTATTTCTCGTCATTCGCCGTCGTCCCCTACCCAAAAAGCGAAGCCCGACGCCATGAACGGCGTCGGGCAGAAGCGTCTTCCCTTAAGCCGTTTCCTCCGGGGTTTCATCATCGCGCTCATCATCCGCGTCAATGGTGTTGATCGGCACGTCATCGGCCTCTTCGGCTTCGCCATCCACCTTGCCCGGCAAGGGTTCCCCGGTCATAATCGCTTCAATATCCACGGCATCAATGGTTTCCCGTTCCAACAAGGCTTCGGCCATACGGTGCAAAGCATCAATGTTGTCGGTAAGAATCTGCACCGTTTCTTTTTCCGCATCGTCAATGATTTTCCGAATCTCTTCGTCAATAGCCACGGCGGTCTGAGCGCTGTAGTCCTGCTGACGGCTGATTTCACGGCCCAGGAAAATGTGTTCTTCCCGTTTGCCCAGGCTGACCGGCCCAAGGCGTTCACTCATGCCCCACTCACAGACCATACGCCGAGCCAGTTCCGTCGCCCGCTGGATGTCGTTTCCCGCACCGGTGGTGGTATCGTTGAAAATGACCCGCTCGGCGGCACGCCCCCCCAGAAGCACACGAATGCGCGTGAGCAGGTTGGACTTATTCATCGTGTATTTGTCTTCTTCCGGCAATTGTTGGGTCAAGCCCAAGGCCATGCCGTGAGGGATGATCGTCACTTTATGAACCGGGTCCGCCCCAGGAATCAAACGAGCCACCAGCGCATGACCGCTCTCATGATAGGCCGTGTTCTTCTTTTCCGCATCCGAGATAATCATACTGCGGCGAGGTGTCCCCAGCATGACCTTGTCTTTGGCGAACTCGAAGTCCACCATATGCACGCTCTTCTTGCCACGACGGGCCGCTTGAAGGGCCGCCTCGTTGACCAGGATTTCCAGATCCGCACCGCTGAAGCCCGGCGTTCCACGAGCCACCACGGGAAGATCCACATCGGCGTTCATCGGGATTTTGCGGGTATGAACTTTCAGAATGCCTTCACGGCCTTTGACATCGGGAGCCCCGACGACCACGCGGCGATCGAAACGTCCCGGACGCAGCAAGGCCGGGTCCAACACATCAGGACGGTTGGTGGCTGCAATGAGAATCACGCCTTCTTTGCTTTCAAAGCCGTCCATTTCAACCAACAGTTGGTTCAAGGTCTGCTCGCGTTCGTCGTGTCCACCGCCCAGACCTGCGCCACGATGGCGACCTACGGCATCGATTTCGTCAATGAAGACAAGGCAGGGAGCGTTTTCCTTACCTTGCTCGAAGAGATCCCGCACACGGCTTGCGCCGACGCCGACGAACATCTCAACAAATTCCGACCCGGAAATGCTGAAGAAAGGCACGCCCGCCTCCCCGGCAATGGCGCGAGCCAGCAGGGTTTTACCCGTTCCAGGGCTTCCCATCAGCAGCACGCCTTTGGGAATGCGCCCTCCCAGGCTGGTGAAGCGCTTAGGATCTTTCAGAAATTCTACGATTTCCTGCACTTCCTGTTTGGCTTCATCCACGCCGGCGACATCGGCAAAGGTAACTTTCTTGTTGGATGAATTCAGGAGCTTGGCTTTGCTTTTGCCGAAGCTCATCGCCCGACCACCACCGGATTGCACCTGGCGCATGAAGAAGACAAAGAAGCCGATCAGCACAATCAGCGGAAGCCAGGTCAAAATAATCTGCGTGAAAAGACCGGCTTCATCCGGCTTTTCAAAGGTAACCTGAGCGCCGGATTCAACAAGCAGATCGAGATATTTGTCATTCACCGGCCCCACCGTCTGGAACTTCTTTTTGTTGTCCCATTGGCCGGTGATGTCTGCCCCATCCACCGTCACCTTGACGATTTTCGGGGAGATTTCCTGACCCTGCTGGCGAGCCTGATGCTGCTTGGTGACTTTTTCAATAAAATCGTTGTATTTCAGTTCATCCATGTTGGCGCGAGGATCTTTGACCAGATAAAACGCGCTCATGGCAAGAAGGATAATCATCGCCCAGAGGATGATCGTCTTATGACTCTGCTTCACCGGCACACCCTTTCTTCACGATCCATCCACGCCTGTCCTCGGCGTGGCCGGGGAATCCCCCCAGGTTGGGTTCAAACCACGGTTTCCCGCAGTTGTTGTCAGAAACCTGTTCAAAGCGAAATAGGAAAGAATATCAAGTTAATTCAGACATCTTTCAACTTCTCGAAAACGCTCCTCCGTGCGGTGATTCAACTGCACGTTGGGATATGGAACGGTACCACAAGTACCTTGAAACTTTCAACCAAAAGGCGCGTCTTTTTTCCATCTCAATCCACGCACACTCTTGGTATTATTTGAAATAAGTCCCCGTTTGGCTCTACGCAAGCCCACCAGCCAAAGAATTCCCTTTTCATCGCAGAGAACCGGGTGATTTCTGCGCCGACTCGGTGGAATCCCAGCATCCCGAAGCAGATCCCGCAGGGTTTTGTGGCCAACGGCGGGAAGTTCCAGGCTCTCCCCTTCTTTTACGACACGAAGGATAAGTTCTCCAACCAGGGTATCCGTATCAAAGTATTCCACCCCTTCATGATTCTTTTTCATGCAAGCTTCTGAATGAAACACTTCCGGTGCCAAAGAAGAAGACTCCAGACACACGGACCAGCCCATGAAGGAAACCCAGCGTCCCGGTTCAAGCCGACAGACCTCGGTCGGGTCGGATTGCTCACAGGAAAACACAAGCTGATCTTTCACCCGCTCTGCACGAAACCTTCCGCCAAGCAGGATACTCATACCGGGTTCGGACTGGATCAAGGATTGATCCAAGGTCATCATCTCCTGGTAACCGGGAACCCACTCCGCAGCGAGACGCTGTGCCAGATGACGCCAGAGATACAGCCTGCGCATCACGCCACGGCTTTCCATCACGTCCCAGGGGAGACGCACAAGCCCCGGCTCCCAGTGGCAGAAATGCGCCTCGTCCTCTTCAAGCAAACGGAGAAACTCCTCGTCGGCAGCATGGGCCAGAGAGGCGAGGTTGGCCAGATGGTTTCCGGCCTGGGGACGAACCTCCTCCAACAGCGGCAAAACCTGATGGCGTAAGCGGTTGCGCGTGTACTTCAAGGATTGATTGCTTGCATCTTCGCGAAACGGAACACCTCGCCAACCGGCCATTGCTTCCAAGGTCGTTCGGGAGGTGTGCAACAAGGGCCGAACCACCGCACCGTTTTTTTTGCGAAGTGCCGAAAGCCCTTGGAATCCCGCACCGCGCAACAGGCGATCCAACACCGTTTCCGCCTGGTCATCGGCATGATGGGCGGTGACAATCACCTCGCAGTCCAACTCCTTGGCCCATTGAACCAGGCATTGATAGCGAAAGCTGCGCGCCTCATCCTGGAGATTGCCACCGGAAGGACCGTCCCAACAGGACACGCGGCAGGCTAAGCCGTACTCATCGGCAACACGCCGGACCAAGGCTTCATCGCCATCGGATTGCTCCGCTCGCAGCCCGTGGTTGACGTGACCCAGGAAAAGCGTCCAGCCATGACGAGGGGCAAGGTCCAGCAGGATGTGCGCCAAGGTCATGGAATCCACCCCGCCACTGACGGCAAGCAGGATACGGCTCTGATCCGGAATCATGCCTTCGGCACGAATAAACCGCTCGATCCGGTGGATTTCATTTTGCCAACGCCTGGCCTCGACACTCATTTCACAGATGTTCTTTCGAGAAAAAAGGCCGGGACTCGCCCGGCCTTGTGCATCATTCCAAAAGGAAGAAACGTCGTTATTTACTCAGGGTAATGGACTTGACGTTTTTCTCTTTCTGTTCTTTCAATTCCTGGGCCAGTTTCCCGGCATTGCGGGTTTCATCACGCTGGTTGGTGAAACGCATCCGTCCCAAGAAGGTATCCACCACCACACCGGGCTTTCCGCCCTTGCCTTCCAGCACGATACGAAACGCATTGCGGCTGGCAATCAAACCCTTGCCTTTGGCTTTTTTGGCGCGGCTGGTGATGATGTACTGGTTGTACATGGTGCATTCCCGACGATCCGGGCTGGCATCCATGTTCTCCACACAGCTCACCTCACCGTTTTCTTTGAATTTTTTGTCATAGCTGATCACTTTGACATCTTTCCAGTCCAGCACGAACTCATCGGTTCCGAACTGCACGACCGGCCCTTCGCTCTGCTGCCATTCCGGAGCGGCGAGCATATCCGGCTGAGGCAAGCCTTCCAGGAAATTGAGGACACGACCTTTGACGGTTTTACCATCGGCCAGCACGATTTTGGCATACATTTTCCGGGCATCGGGCGGGAAGGTCTGTTCTTCCGCCTGGGCAATATCCGTCGCGGCGGGTTTGGCTCCCTCCGCTGCTGCCTTGGGAGCAGGAGCGAGCATCTTATCCAGGCCATCTTCGGAAACCCTGGTTTTTTCCTCGTCCTGTTGTGCAAACGCGACAACGGAACCAAGCAGCAGGCAGAACATCATGGCGGCGACTGTGAAGCGTTTCATCGGCTTCCCCTTTTACAAGTCAAGATTGGTTCAACATAGCATGAAGCGAGATGACGGCCCCTTGGTTTGCCAACCAAACAGGCTGTCTTTAATAGCTAGCTATTCAAACGGAGAAAGTCAAGAAACACCGAAAACCAAGCGTGTGAAACCCTCGTCGAAGATGGGGTGATCCCTCCTCGTAGGCCTCCTGAAAAACAAGGGTTTTCATCCCTTCCCAGGAAAGTTGACTTTCTATTTTGAGTGGACTAGACTGCTTGCGTTCCGCCAAGAATGAATGGGCCTTTCGTCCTTTTTTCCAAGCGGATTCAAGCGCTTTGCACAACCAACCGTTGATTGTTCTTCCACCAGGAAAATGAGTGAACCCATGACCACCACGCCCAACAACGAGGTAATGGTTACCATCGAAGATGAGATGCGCTCAAGCTACATGGAATATGCCATGAGCGTCATCGTCAGCCGCGCCCTTCCAGACGTGCGCGACGGCCTCAAGCCGGTTCATCGGCGTATTCTTTACGCGATGAACGAGATGAAAAACTACTGGAACCAACCTTATAAGAAGTCCGCCCGCGTGGTCGGTGACGTGATGGGTAAATATCACCCTCACGGTGATAGCGCGATCTACGACACCTTGGTGCGCATGGCTCAACCCTTCAGTATGCGCAACACCCTGGTAGACGGACAGGGGAACTTCGGCTCGGTGGACGGCGACCCGGCAGCGGCCATGCGTTATACGGAAGTGCGCCTGGAACGCATTTCCGGTGAGATGCTTTCGGACATCGACAAAGAAACGGTGGACTTCGTTCCCAACTACGACAACAAGGAAACCGAACCCAGCGTGTTACCGACACGTCTGCCGAACCTGCTGGTCAACGGTACGGCGGGTATCGCCGTGGGTATGGCAACCAACATTCCGCCGCACAACCTGCGTGAAGTGGTGGACGGCGTGATCGCGATGATCCACAACCCATCCATCAGCGATGATGAACTGATGGGCATCATTCCCGGTCCCGATTTCCCCACCGGCGCGTTCATTGATGGCCGTGAGGGCATCCGCCAGGCCTATACCACAGGCCGCGGCGTGATCCGGATGCGGGCCAAGGTGATGGTGGAGATCAATCCGCGCAACAACCATGAATCCATCGTGATTTACGAAATCCCCTATCAGCTCAACAAGGTCAAACTGATCGAGAAGATCGCCGACCTGATTAAAAACAAAAAGCTGGAAGGCATCCGGGATCTGCGCGATGAATCCGACCGCGACGGAATGCGGGTCGTGATCGACCTGAAGAAAGACGCCGTCAGCCACGTCGTGCTGAATAAGCTCTACAAAATGACGCCGCTGCAATCCAGCTTCGGCATCAACATGGTAGCCTTGGCCGACGGAGTGCCGCGTCTGATGACCCTGCGGCAGATTCTCGGTTACTTCATCGACCACCGCCGCGACGTAGTGACCCGCCGGACGATGTACGATCTTCGCAAAGCCCAAGAGCGTGAACACATCTTGGAAGGTTTGAAGATCGCCCTGGACAACCTGGACGAAGTCATCAGCACCATCCGTCAGAGCAAAAACCCGCCGGAAGCCAAAGCGGCGTTGATGAGCAAGTTCGACCTGACCGAGATCCAAAGCCAGGCCATTTTGGATATGCGCCTGCAACGACTCACCGGCCTGGAGCGGGACAAGATCATCCAGGAGTTGGAAGAAATCCGGGTGTTGATCAAACAGTTGAAGGAAATCCTGGAAAGCGAAACCCGCCTTCTGGAAGTGGTGATCGAAGAACTCACGGACCTGCGTGAGAAATACGGCGATGACCGCCGCACGGAAATCACCGATGCATCCAAAGAACTGGAAATCGAAGACATGATCGTCGAAGAAGACGTGGTGGTGACCATCTCCAACGGCGGCTACATCAAGCGCAGCCCGGTCAGTCTTTACCGCGCCCAGCATCGTGGAACCAGAGGCAAATCGGCGGTAAGTACCAAGCAGGAGGATTTCGTGGCGGAACTCTACACCGCCAGCACCCACGATTACCTCTTGGTCTTCAGCAATAAAGGAATGATGTACTGGCTTAAAGTACACCTGATTCCCGAGGGAAGCCGGGCCAGCCGAGGCAAAGCCATCGTCAACCTGGTGAATATGGAACCGGGCGACAGCGTCAAAGCCGTGTTGCCGGTCAAAGAATTCAAGGAAGGCCAATTCGTCATCTTCGCCACCCGTGGCGGTACGGTGAAGAAAACCGATCTGGTGGCCTACAGCAACGTGCGTAACGTGGGTATCCGCGCCATCGTCCTGGAAGAAACCGATGAGTTGGTCGATGTGCGCATCACCGACGGTAACAAAGATGTGCTGCTCTCCACGGCCCACGGCAAGGCGATCCGCTTCCAGGAGAAAGCCCTGCGGGCGATGGGCCGGGTCAGTCGCGGTGTACGCGGAATCACCCTCGCGCCGGAAGACCAGGTGGTGAGTATGGAAGTCTTGAGCGAAGGCGCCACGCTTCTGACTGTTACGGAAAACGGCTTCGGCAAGCGCACCAGCACTGAAGAATACCGTCAGCAGGGCCGAGGTGGTCGAGGTATCATTACCATTAAAACCACCATGCGAAACGGAAACGTGATCGCCGTCACCCAGGTGATGGATGACGATGAGGTGATGATTACCACCGACCACGGCATTCTGCTGCGCATGAAAGTCAAGCAGATCAGTGTGATTGGTCGCAACACCCAGGGCGTGCGCCTGATCAACCTCGATTCGGGCAACAAGGTGGCCGGTGTGGCCCGCCTGGTAGACCGTAACGAAGACACGGGTAAGGAAGTGGTTCCGCTGGATGACCCACAACAGGAATTGGATCTCGGCAGTGCTGACGAGATGGACTCGGAAGACGAGAACGAGTAAGGAGTAATCCAAGCCCATGCTTCGCCAAATCGGCAAACTTGTCGTCTACCTGATCCTGGTCTTGGCCGGGATCGCGGTAGGCTACATGATGTTTTCCGGCACGAAGTGGAAGGAATACCAGCAGAATGCCTTAAGCCTCACCCGTGACGGTCAGTACGAAGAAGCGGTTGCCGAGTGGCTGAAGGCCAAAAGCGAGGCAGACAAAGACCCCAGCCCGGAAGGCCAAGCGGCGCGTTTACGTGGCCAGAAAGAACTGGCCATCCTTCACGATCTCTACCGGCATGATTACCCCCTGGCGATCAAAGAATACAAACTGATTGTTGAGCGCTTCCCCCACGCGCCGGAAGCCCTATGGGCTGCGGAGCGTCTTGCGCGTATTTTTGCCTTCAAAACCCCCAACATGACCGAAGCGGAAACCTGGTACCGCTGGCTGATCGACCATGCGCCGACCGGGAAGGAACAGAACCGCTTTCGTTATACACTGGCCAAACTCTTTGTGGATGTCGGTGATTTTGAACCGGCCAGGGAATTGCTTGGTCATATTCTGGCCGCAGAACCCAACGAGGAACAAGGAGCGGACAGCCTGTTTCTGCTTGGAGAATCCTTCCTTCTGGAAAAACAATACGCAGAGGCTCTGGAACGCTTGCAGCTCTTGCGTGAGCGTTACCCGGAGAGCGAGCAATCCCAGCTTGCTGGCCTGGATGTGGGAACCTGTCTCTACGAATTGGGGCGCTATGAAGAGGCCGTGCGCGTCCTGAAAGAGATCCTCAGCAGCTACCCCAACCCGGCGGTGGTCCAGACCAAGCTGGACAAGATCCACAAAAAGCTGGAATTTCTTCAATCCAGAGATCCTTCCCAGGCGGCCAAATCCACCTTCTGGATGAAACACCGTCCAAAAAGCGAGAATTCCTCTGGAAATTCCAACCCCAACACCACACCCCAGCGCACGGGAAACTAAGCGATTCTACAAATTCTTTACCAGACTGTATAAAGTTAGAATGCTTTAAGTTTGAACACACATTTTTAAGGGAAAGAAGGGTGAAATTTTCTTTACTTCCCGCCGATTTCCCTTACCATGAAGCCGCATCGTCCTGGTACGACTGGTTACCCCTTACTACAAGGAGCATGGCGATCCTCTAACCTTATGTGATCTGAACATTTTTCCATAAACGAGTGTCGGCGGACGGTACCGTCAAACGACCCGGCAACAGCCGGAACCTGTCACCGAGTGAAAGGGATGCTTCGATGAACAAACCAATCCGAATGTCTATGGACGGAAACATGGCCGCTTCGATTTCCGCTCACAAAATGAGCGAAGTCGTTGCGATCTACCCCATCACCCCATCTTCTCCTATGGCGGAAGCGGCGGATGAATTCAGCGCCAAGGAAACGAAGAACGTCTTCGGTTCCATCCCCACAGTGTATGAGATGCAGAGCGAAGGCGGAGCGGTCGGCGCAATTCACGGCGCAATGCAGGCCGGAACCCTGACCACAACCTTCACCGCCAGCCAGGGTCTTTTGCTGATGATCCCCAGCATGTACAAGATCGCCGGCGAAATGCTCCCCACGGTGTTCAACGTCTCCGCCCGTACCCTCTCCACCCACGCGCTGTCCATCTTCGGCGACCATGCCGACGTGATGACCTGCCGCGAAACCGGCTTTGCGCTTCTCGCTTCCAGCGACCAGCAGGAAATCCACGACCAGGCGGCCATCGCAATGGCCACCAGCGTGCGCGCCAGCCTGCCCTTCCTGCACTTCTTCGATGGCTTCCGTTCCAGCCACGAAATCGGCAAGGTTTCCTTGATTCCGGAAGAAACCTACCAAAAGCTGATGCCGCTGGACGCCGTGGATGCCTTCCGCGCCCGTGCGCTGAACCCGGACAAGCCGGTGCTGAAAGGCACGGCGATGAACCCGGACATCTGGTTCCAGGCTGCCGAAGCCCGCAACCTGATCCACGATGAAGTGGTGGACCATTACATGGCCATCTGCAAGCTCTTCGAGCAGGAAACCGGTCGCAGCTATGTGCCCTTCGAGTACTCCGGCGCGGCGGATGCGGAAACCGTGTTCGTCGTCATGGGCTCCGGCGCCAATGTCGCCGAGGAAGCCGTGACCTATTTCAACGAGAAAATGGGCAAGAAGACCGGCGTGCTGAAAATCCGCCTGTACCGTCCGTTCTCGGCGAAGCATTTCCTCTCCGTGCTGCCCAAGGGCGTGAAGAACCTGGTGGTGCTGGACCGCACCAAAGAACCGGGAAGCACCGGAGAACCCCTGTATCTGGATGTCGTTGCCGCGTTGGACAACGGCCTGCGTACCGGTCAGTTCACCGATCGTCCGCGTACCCTGGGTGGTCGCTATGGTCTGAGTTCCAAAGAATTCACCCCGAGCCACCTCTACGCGGCCCTGCGCCATGTGGAAACCATCAGCCCGGAAAACTGGATTCACGGCTTCACCGTGGGTATCAACGATGACGTGAGCAAACGCTCGCTGCCCATCCAGGAAGAAGTGGATACCGAAAAAGACGACGTGCGCCGCCTGATCTTCTGGGGCATGGGCTCCGACGGTACGGTGGGTGCGAACAAGAACAGCATCAAGATCATTGGTGACGAAAGCGACAAGTTCGTACAGGGTCACTTCGTGTATGACTCCAAGAAGGCCGGCGGCACCACAATCAGCCACCTGCGTTTCTCGGATCATCCGATCCAATCGCACTACCTGATCACCAAACCGGACTTCATCGCCGTCCACCAGAAAGAATATCTGGCCAAGTACGACCTGCTTACCGGCCTGCAAAAAGGCGGCACCGTACTGTTGAACTGCGACTGGGCTCCGGAAGAAGTCTTCGAGAAATTCAACGAAGCCGACCAGAAGCGTTTGCTTGACGCCCAAGCCAAGCTGTTCATCATCGACGCCAACAAGATCGTCGAAGAGATGGGTATGCCCGGACGCATCAATACCACGATGCAGGCTGCCTTCTTCAAGATCACCCAGATCCTGGCCGACGAAGTCTATCAGAACGCCGTATCCAAGGCGATCAAGAAGACTTACGGCAAGAAGGGTGAAAAGGTGGTGGATCTCAACATCAAATCCTTCACCGTCGGCCTGGAAAGCTTCCAGGAAGTCAAACTGCCCACAAGCCTGCCCGGCAAAGCGTCTCAGCCTCTGACCGAACTCAAACCGCTGCCCGGCGAGGAAAGCAAAGCGCAAATCCTGCAAAACGTGGTGCTTCCCATCATGCGTTTGCAGGGTGACAGCATTCCGGTGAGCCAGGTGCCCATTGATGGTGTCTTCCCCACCGATACCACCAAATACGAAAAACGCAGCATCGCCACCCACGTTCCCAAGTGGGACGACGGCCTGTGCATTCAGTGCGGCGTCTGCGCCTTTGTCTGCCCCCACGCGGCCATCCAGACCCGCGTTCATGACAAGAGCGCCATCCAGCTTTCCGATGCCGAATACAAAACCCTTGCGATGAAGGGCAAGGAAGCCGGGGAAAACGATGTCTTCCGCGTGCAGGTTCTTCCCGATGATTGCACCGGTTGCGGCGTTTGCGTTACCGCTTGCTTGGGTAAGAGCAAAGACGATCCGACCGTCAAGGCGATCACCCTCGCTCCGAAGTACGATGTCCTTGAGGATCTGCGCAAGACCGAAAAAGAATTCCTGCGCCTCGGTCCCTCCCCGGCCCGTCTGGTCAACGACAAAACCGTCAAAGCCGCGATGCTCGCCGAACCGCTGTTCAAATTCAGCGGCGCCTGCCCCGGCTGCGGTGAAACACCGTACATCAAACTCATCACCCAACTGGTTGGCGATCGCATGGTTCAGGCCAACGCCACGGGTTGCTCCTCCATCTACGGCGGAACGGCTCCCACGGTGCCTTATTGCCAGAACGAAAAAGGTCGCGGTCCGGCCTGGGCGTCCAGTCTGTTTGAAGACAACGCCGAATACGGTCTGGGGATGCGCCTGAGCATCGAATACCTGCAAGCCAATGCCTGGAACCTGCGCGAGCAGATCCTCACCGGCGATGCTCCGGCCAACGTCAAGGATGCCTTGAACAAGATCGCCCCGCTTGCCGAGCAGAACAAGACCGAAATCTATCAGATCAGCAAAGCCGCCGTGGACGAGTTCCTGGCTCTGACCGAAGGTACCACCGACGGCCCCATCGGCGAATTGCGCAAGCTCTCCAGCTATCTGACGGAAATCGCCCTGTTCATCGTTGGTGGTGACGGCTGGGCCTATGACATCGGTTACGGTGGTCTGGATCACGTCATCGCCAGCGGCAAGAACGTGAACATCCTGGTCATGGACACCGAAGTGTACTCCAACACCGGTGGTCAGCGCAGCAAAGCGACCTTCATCGGTGGTGTGGCCAAGTTTGCCGCAGCCGGTAAGGAACTGAACAAGAAAGACCTGGGCATGATGGCAATGAGTTATCACAGCGCCTATGTCGCCAGCGTCAACTTCGGGGCCAACCTGAATCAGACCCTGAAGGCCGTTCGCGAAGCCATTGAATTCCCCGGCACCTCGCTGATTATCGGTTACTCCAACTGCATCGAACACGGCATTCCGATGTCCACCGGCCCGACCAACGCCAAGTTGGCCACGGACTGCGGCTATTGGCTGCTGTATCGTTACGATCCGCGCCTGTTGGCCGAAGGCAAGAACCCCTTGCAACTGGACAGCAAGAAGATCAACACCGAGTTGGTTCAGGATTACCTGCGCGGTCAACGCCGCTTCAAACGCCTGATGGACGAACGTCCGGAACGCGCCAAGACCCTCTTCGACGAAGCCGGTCGCTTCATTGAAAACCGCTATGCCTATTATCAAAAGCTGGCGGAGATGAATTTCGACGATTGGAAACGCGGCGAATAATCGCCTGACCTTCCAAGGATACCTCAGCGCCCCGGTCTTAAGACCGGGGCGTTTTGCGTGATGATAGACAACCCCAACCCCTGGTTTCCCTCACCCTTGCTCACTCCGTTTGCTTTCCTCATCCTCTCACGAGAGACAGGATACCGAAATACATTCGGTGAGGGACGAGGACGTTGTCAGAAAGCTTGAGGAAGAACTCCATCGTTTTTTGGAGGAACATTTCTTGAGCCTTGGTGCGGTCCTTGAACCTCCTCATTGGGTTTGAAGGACGGGCAAAACATGGGAAGATCCGGCAATTCAGCAGGCAGGAAGAATGCTGTCTGGGTTGAAAAAGAATCGCTGAAGAAGTATGATCAATTTTATGCAATTGCATGTTTGCTTGCCATCCTTGAAACGTAACGGTATAATCTTGGTCCATCCCTAGAGGTGGATCGCTTTTCTGAAACCAAAAGACTTTGTTTGCTTGGGACGACGTTGATGATGAATGAAGCTTCGGAACACAAGTCCAACCTCGCGCTGATCGTGGCGCTGTTGGCAGCGGGATTTTTCTTCCTTTTCGGCTTTTTGTTTGTGCTGCTCATCGCGGTGGTGGGTGTGGATTCCTCAATGGAAGCCAAAGGCGATGTACCCATCGGCATTGTGGAAATCACCGGGGCGATTGAGGATTCCACCCAGGTGTTGAAAGACATCCGCGCTTTCCGCAACGATGAGGACATTAAAGCCATTGTCATCCGGGTGGATAGCCCTGGCGGCGCGGTGGGACCGAGCCAGGAAATCTATGCGGAAATCCAGAAGACCAGACAGGTCAAGAAGGTGGTTTCCACGATGAACTCGATGGGAGCCAGCGGAGGCTATTACATTGCCTGTGCGGCAGACAAGGTGTTTGCCAATGCGGGAACCCTTACCGGTTCCATTGGTGTGATTCTTCAGAATTTCTATCTGCGTGATGCGTTGGATGCCTTGAAGTTGCAACCACGCACCTACAAAAGCGGCAAGCACAAAGACATTCTTTCACCTTTTCGTGAGATGGAAGAAAGCGATGACGAACTGATCAACGAAGTGATCGCCGATGTCTACGATCAGTTCCTAAGTGATGTCGCGACGGCGCGTAAGTTGGACAAAGAAGTGATTCGTCCCTTGGCCGATGGTCGTGTGATGACCGGTCGTCAGGCGCTTGAAGCCAAACTGGTGGATCAACTGGGCAACTTCTATGACGCCGTCGATGAGGCTGTCGCGTTGGCCGGTGAGGAAGGCACAGCCAAGCTGGTGTACCCGGAAAAAGACAACATCACCTATTTTGAAGAGTTGCTCAAGTCCTCGGTGCAGATTGTCACGAAAACCGTGATGGAATCCTCCCAGACCAAGGTGGAGTTTCGCTGAGCTTGGGATGGAGATGACGCAAACCCCGTTCTGAGGGAAGGGAATGCTTGGTAAAATCGGACTGTACCTGCTTGTCGGGTTGGTGATTGTCGCCACCTTGTTGACCGTAGGCTTTGCTACGTTGAACAATCAGGTGGTGGTGGTGGATTTCTATTTCTTTGAAACCCAACCGCCCTTGTCTCGTCTGTGGGTTGTGATCTTCGGCAGTGTCGGTCTGGGCCTGGTCCTGGGGCTGCTATACTGGTTGAAAAGCGCCCTGGGCTATCGCAGCCGGATCAGCAAACTGACCAGGCAGATGGCTTTGTTGGAGCGGGAACTCAACGAGTTTCGTAACCAACCGCTGGACCAGAGTTCCATCTTCGAGCAGGCCGAGGATGCCGAAGCCCGTGAAAGCAAGGATCTTACCCCATGAACTGGGATACGTTTCTGAATCTGTTGCGTAGCACCGGGCTGGTGACACTGGGCCTGGGCGTCGGGGGTGTGGTCACCTGGATCTGGTGCCACCTGCGTCAGAAAAAGCAGGACAAGACACGCAACGTTCCTCAACATTTGATGGATGGCTTTCTCTATTACCTTGATGGGCAATATGACCAGTCCGTAGATGCCTTTCGCACCGTGGTGGAAAAGGAAAGCAACATCCCGGAAGTCTATTTCATTTTAGGGCGTATCTTTCGCAACCACGGCGACACAGAACGGGCCGTGCGGGTTCATCAAAGCATCACTCTTCGGCCAAACATTCATCAGGATTACAAGCGGAAAGCTCTGTTTGAACTGGCCGGGGATTTCCGCAGTACCGGCAACCTGACCCGCTCCCGAGAAACCCTGCTGGAATTGACCCGGCAATTTCCCACATGGCCACCCGCTTATCTGGAACTGTGCGACCTTGCGGAAACCGAAGGCAAATGGGATGATGCGGCAAGCTTCCGTGAGCGCTATAACAAACTGACCAAAGACAAGGGTGAGGGCTTGAAGCGGGTAAGCCGCTACCTGTGCCAGTCCGGCTTGGAGCTGTTGGAACTGGGCGAAGTGGGCGAAGCCCAGAAGCGCCTGCGCAAAGCCTATCAGGCCGATGGCCGATCGGTGATGGTCAAATACGCCTTTGCCAAACTCTATGCCGCCCGTGGAAAACCCAAGGATGTCTTCCGTGCGTTGGAAACCGCGCTGGAGCAGTCCAGCCGTCCCGCGCCGCTGCTGTTGGATGAATACCGGGACTTGGCCCGTGTGTTCGACAAAACGGAACGCTTTGATGATTTCCTGGAGGAAAAGCTTGCCCTGCGTGCCGCTCCGGTACATGCCTATCTCTTGCAGAAGATCATCCGTCAGCATGAAAACGGAGATTCCGAGGCCGCCAGGGAAGGGCTTCTTTCCTTGGCTCAGGTTCACGGCGTCACGCCCCAGGTGATGGGATTGGCCCGTCAGTTGGAGATCGACCCGGACGAGATTCCTCAAGCGGCTGGAAAAAGTACATGGGAGTGCTGCTCTTGCCATGCTCGCAATCAGAGCTTATCATGGTATTGTCCTTCGTGCCATGCCTGGGACAGCCTGTTCCCTCCGACGGAAGGCGGATGATTTTCCCTTGATTTGAGGCACGCGGCTTGATACACCTGCCAGCGTGGCCCATAGGGCCATGTTTGGATAACCCTGTTGAATTACGTGAAGAACCCATGAGCATGGAACGCATTCGCAATTTTGCGATTATTGCCCACATCGACCACGGCAAAAGCACCTTGGCCGATCGTTTTCTGGATTTGACCGGCCAGGTTACCGAACGGGACAAACGGGTACAATACCTGGACCGCATGGACCTGGAGCGGGAACGCGGCATTACCATCAAAGCCCAGGCGATCCGACTTCCCTACAAGGCCAAAGATGGTCAGACCTATGAGTTCAACCTGATCGACACGCCCGGACACGTTGATTTCACCTATGAAGTCAGCCGCAGTCTGGCTGCCTGCGATGGAGCCTTGTTGGTGGTGGATGCCGCCCAGGGAGTGGAAGCTCAGACCGTGGCCAATGTCTATCTGGCGATGGACAACGACCTGGAAATCCACCCGGTGCTGAACAAGATCGACCTCATCGCCGCCGATGTAGATCGGGTCAAGCAGGAAATCGAAGATGTCGTCGGCTTGGATGCCTCCGAAGCAGCCTGCATCAGTGCCCGCACGGGCTTGAATGTCGAGCAGGTTTTGGAAGACGTGGTGCGTGTCATTCCGCCTCCCAAGGGTGATCCGGATGCGCCTTTGAAAGCCTTGATCTTCGATAGCTGGTATGACACCTATCTGGGCGTGATTGTCCTGGTGCGCCTGATCGACGGTCGGGTCCGTCCGGGGGATGAAATCCGTTTCATGCAGACGGATAAAAGCTACGAAGTGCAATCGGTAGGGTATTACGGCCCGGAGATTGTGGAAACCAAAGAGTTGTCCGCCGGGGGCGTGGGCTTCATCAACGCCAACGTGAAAGATATTTCCCATGCCAGGGTGGGTGACACCATCACCTTGGTCAAGAACCCGACCGACAAACCCCTTGCCGGTTTCAAAGAAGTCCAACCGATGGTCTTCTCCGGGTTGTATCCGGTGGACAGTGTCGATTACCCCATGCTGCGCGACGCGCTGGACAAACTGAAACTGAACGATGCCAGTCTGGTCAACGAGCCGGAAACCAGTCAGGCTCTGGGTTTCGGTTTCCGTTGCGGCTTCTTGGGGCTTCTGCACATGGAGATCGTTCAGGAGCGCTTGGAGCGTGAATTCGGGTTGAACCTGATTACCACAGCCCCCACCGTGATCTATCACGTCAACTTGAAAAGCGGGGAACGGTTGGATATCGACAACCCGGCCAAGCTTCCCGAAGTGACGAACATTGAAAGCATCGAAGAGCCGATGATTCGCGGCCATATCCATGTGCCCAGCGATTATGTCGGCCCGGTCCTGCAACTGTGCGAAGAACGGCGCGGGATCCAGGAAGACATCGGCTACGCCGGTGAAAACCGGGTGCAGATCAACTACAAGCTGCCCCTGAACGAAATCGTGATGGATTTCTACGACCGTTTGAAAAGCATCAGCAAAGGCTATGCCTCGCTGGATTATGAATTTTCCGATTACCAGGAATCGGACCTGATTAAGCTGGATGTGTTGCTCAATGGTGAGAAGGTGGATGCACTGAGCATCATCAGTCACCGAAGCCGTAGCTTCGAGCGGGGGCAGGCGTTGTGCATCAAGCTGAAGGAAATCATCCCACGCCAGCAATACGAAGTGGCCATTCAGGCGGCCATCGGTTCGCGGATCATCGCCCGCACAACGGTCAAAGCCTACCGGAAGAACGTAACGGCCAAATGCTACGGTGGTGATATTTCCCGTAAACGCAAACTGCTTGAAAAGCAGAAAGCGGGTAAACGACGGATGAAGATGGTTGGCCAGGTGGAAATCCCCCAGGAAGCCTTCCTCTCCGTACTGAAATTAGAGGACTGAGCGAACGAGTCTCGCCCATGTTCCCTCTGGAAAAAACTCGTGGGATCGGCCAGCCCGATCCCCTTTCTTGAAAGTTGAAAGTTAGGAATGGATCTTTTAAAAAACAAGCGGATCTTGCTTTGTGTTACCGGCGGGATCGCCGCGTATAAGTCCGCAGAACTTTGCCGTACCTTTCAGAAAGAAGGCGCTACGGTACGTGTCGCCCTGACGGAAGCGGCAAGCCACTTTATTACTCCACTGACCTTCCAGGCTCTTTCCGGCTTGGAGGTGATGGTAGACCTTTTCGACCAACGCCAGGAACACCAAATCAGTCACATCGCCGCCACCCGTGATGTCGATGCCGTCGTGGTTGCTCCGGCAACGGCCAACATCCTAGGGAAAATGGCCAACGGTCTGGCCGATGATCTGGTCAGCACCTTGTTGCTCGCCTGCCGCAAGCCGGTGATTCTGGCTCCATCAATGAATTGGGCAATGTACCAAAATCCGGCGACCCAGCGGAACATCGACATTCTGAAAGAATTTCCCCATGTTCAGTTTGTTGATCCCGAAGAAGGCGACCTGGCCTGTGGGGAGCAGGGAACGGGACGCATGGCGGAGTTGCCGCGTATTCTTGACCGCGTGTTCTATGCCTGCCGTGAAGAAAAAGACCTGGACGATGAAGCCGTACTGATTACCGCCGGGCCGACGGTGGAGATGATCGACCCCGTCCGGTATCTGTCCAATCGTTCCAGTGGGAAAATGGGCTTCAGTCTGGCCCGTGAAGCCAAAGCCCGCGGTGCGAAAGTCATTCTGGTCACCGGGCCGACCTTGCTGGCCAATCCGGAAGGTGTTGAAACCATCCGCGTGCGCTCGGCCAAAGAGATGGCGGATGTAGTCAAAGAGCGGGCAAAGGATGTACAGATCATCATCAAATCCGCTGCCGTGGCCGATTACACGCCGGAACGTGTCAGCCCGCAGAAGATCAAGAAATCCAACAAAGACCTGACCCTGAATCTGAAAAAGACCACGGACATTCTGTACGAGTTGGGCAAAAGCAAACGTCATGGACAGTATCTGGTGGGCTTTGCCGCCGAGACGCAGCAGGTGTTGCAGAACGCACGGCAGAAGTTGCGCGACAAACAGGCGGACATGATCGTCATGAACGATGTCTCCAAACCCGGCGCAGGTTTCGACAGCGAAACCAACGAAGTGCATCTGGTGGACAGCAAAGGCCATGTGGATACCTTCCCCATGTTGCCGAAGATGGAAGTCGCCCACCGTATACTTGATGCCATTCAGGAGCGCCGAGCCAGCCGGAGCAGCAGTTCTTCGCGTCGTAAACCGGCCCATCCGGCCAGACGCCCGCGTACCCGTCGCAGCAGTACACCGCGTAGCGAGGAGCGGACAACACCTGCCTCCACCAACAACGCCATGCAGGTAAAAGCAGCGGAGGCGGCACCTGTAGAGAGCAACCAGGCCAGCCCTCCGGAAAGCCCAGCGACGAAAGAAAGTACCAGCACCACTCCGGCGAAGCGTTCCACGCGCAGCAGTTCCCGCAAACGCCCCACCCCGGCCCAGAAAGCGACAGCGCAAGCGAAACCGGCTTCCTCTGGGGATGACAAGGCTTCGACGGAAACCAAACCGGCTGCCGAGGAAAAGAAAGCGACAACGGGGATGATTGTCAAAGCTCAGCCTCCCAAAGAAGAGCGTGCTGAGAAGCAAGAGCCAACCCCAGCCCCAGAGGCGAAAGCCCCTGCTCCTGCGGAGCCGAAATCATCGGCATCAGCGGCAGAAGGAGGACAAGCGGAATGAGTGACGATCCCCGCCGGGAGTTGGCAGAGATTGTGGAAGATTTGGACGCCCACATGCGATTTCTGAAATCCGTGGGGACATCCGGCATTCCCAAAGATCCCAAAGCCAAAGCTGCCGCGGCAACGGCGGGGACTACACCGATGACAGATGCCACGGATGTCCGAGCGCGGTTGGTCGAGCAGGCCAGACAGATGCAGCAGACGGGACGGGGCGCTCCGATGAACGCGCCGACTCGCCCACCCCTGCCGCCGCCTGATGGGAATCACACTCTCCCACCTGCACCCCGGCTTTCTGCGACAACTCCGGCTTCGGTACCACCTGGCGTTGTCCCTTCGTCTCAGGAACCCATTCAACCGGTTCACAAGCCCGCCTCACAAAGCACCCTGTTTACCAGCCCGGAAGTCAAGGAGGAAGCGGTGGAAATCCTCACGATGGAAACCATTCGAGAACGCCTGGGAGATTGCCAACGCTGCAAATTGCACGCGGGACGCACCCATCTGGTTTTTGGTGAGGGGGATGTGCAGGCGGACCTGATGTTCATCGGTGAAGGACCGGGGAAAGATGAAGACGAGCAGGGGCGGCCCTTTGTGGGGCGTGCCGGGCAGGAGTTGACCCGCTGGATCGAGCTTGGCATGAAGAAGACGCGGGATGATGTTTATATCGCCAACATCGTCAAGTGCCGTCCACCCAACAACCGCGAGCCGGAAACGGACGAGGCGGAAACCTGTCTGCCCTTTCTGAAACTGCAAATCGCCTCGGTCAAACCCAAGGCCTTGGTCCTGTTAGGCAATACCGCCGTGCGCCGTCTACTCACCGTGAAACAGGGAATCACCAAGATTCGCGGAACCTGGTTTGAATACCAGGGCATTCCGGCCATGCCCACCTATCACCCGTCTTACATCATCCGCAATCCCAAAGACCGCGTGCGCAAAGGCCATGTGTGGTCGGACCTGAAAATGGTCATGGAAAAAATCGGCTGGCCCATCCCGCAAAAAGGGGAGTAAGCAAGAGGATCTGTTTCCCACCCCACAGAGAACCTTGTTCCAGTGTGTAATCGTTGATGACTGCGGTGAACCGGATGGCTTGATGAATCAAGCTTGTGAAGCGTCCACGGGTAGGACTCACAACGTCCTTGCTTGGAATCAGACAGAAACACCCCCTGATTTCTCTCAAAGGAAATCAGGGGGTGTTAAACTCAACCAGACGGCCTTACGGCCTTTATAAAGGCGTAATCGTTTCTTCAAAACCGATGCCCATCTCGGCCAATTCCTCCAACACCGGTTTGTAAATCTCCGGATCAATGGGAATCCGCACGCCGGTCAGGCTGATGCGATCTTCCAGAATCAGGCGCACGGCAATGGCGGCAGGCAGGCCGACGGTGCGGCTCATGATGCTATCTCCACCGGGAATACCATAGCCGACCATCTGGCTGAGAATATCTTCCTTACGGTCGGGATATTCCACTTCAAAGTGGTGACGCAGGATAATCATATCCCGTTCGCCCTCAGCGTATTCCATCCGCTCGTTCATCCGGTGAGCCATGATCTCAATGGGCGGGATACGGGTAAAGGGCATGGGCTCGTCATCCATAAAGCCCAGGTAATCCAACCATTCGATGATTGGATGGTCGGCATCCCCCACAAAAGCGGCAATCATGCTTCGGGTATCGGAAGCACCAATGAGGAAGGTACGCAGGTATTGGTGCCAGGTCATCCCTTCCACATCCATCGGGTTCTGATCAAGCAAACCGATGAGCTTCAACCAACGCATGGCTCGACACCAGGAGTTATACCGGATGGTGCCACGGAACACATTGCTGGCATCCGCCAAGCCATACAGTTCCTTGTAGATAGAACTGTCCCGGTTGGGATAAATGGTAAATTCTCCCAAAGTTCCCACTTCTACCTGCCAGCTATAATCAAACAGGCGCGGCCCGGCAATATTGATCACTTGATGGTTTTTCAAATAACGCGCCTGACTCAAGCCGGCGCGCAACACACCGATCGGACTCCAACTGAATTTGTATTCCAAAGGATTGTTGTTGGCTTCCGGCGCAGGAAGTCCCCCGCAACTGGAGGCGAACTTACGCACCTTGCCGCCGTCCTTTCGGACACGATGAATGATCTCCATCGCCGACATATGGTCAATGCCAGGGTCCAGGCCGATCTCATTGAGGAATAACAGCCCTTTGTCACGGGCCTTGGCATCCAGACTACGCATTTCCGGACTGACATAGCTGGCCGTAACCATCGGCTTGCCGTGTTTCAAACAGAGTTCAGCCACCAGAATGTGCATGGTCGCCGGAAGCAGAGAGAAGGCCAGATCATGGGCCGCCACCAACTCACCCAAAGCGGCTTCGTCGGAAGCATCCACAAATACGGCACGACCGTGTTCATGGTCTTTGACCAGCGCTTCCGCCTGGTCCACGATCGCCGAAGCCACCGTAACCTGGAAGCCGTGATCCAAAAGGTATGAAACGGCGGGCGACGCGACAAGACCCGACCCCAGCACCAGAACCTTTTTCATGAGAAGTTTCCTTTCACAAGGATGAACAAACCAAGAGGTAATACTATCGGAAGCCTTCCCAGAAGCTTAGCTTTCCAGGTTCTTGACCAGGGCAAGCGCGACATCCAGGGCTTTTTGGTTTTGGTTACGAATGGCTTCGTTGGCGATGCCCGACACGATCTCTTGCAAGGCCTCCACCGGGAAAAGCTTCGACAAGGAAAGCAAAGCGGCAACCGCGCTGGCGGTGATGTTCAACTTACCGAGCCCAAGTTCCCTGTCTTTGAAGTCCAAGGTGACCACGCGGGCGGGACTCTCTACCTCAAGCCCCTTTTGTGCCACCACCAGGCCCTCCGAAGGCATGGCTTTCAGTTGAGCCGCTGCTTCACGTAAGCCTTCCGGAGCCACCACGAGGGCAAAGTCCGGTGCGGAAGTGCCACCATAGAGAATGGGTGTTTTACTCAGCTTCAAAACGCTCAGGCTATGGCCCGACTGCACCGTCACGGGGTAATCATCTTTCTGGCTGACCCACAAGCCGCAGTCCAAGGCTGCTTTACCAAACAGGCCCGCCGCGCTGATCGCCTTCATCCCCGCTGCACCGGCCACCAGCACGGTGACTTCATCCTTGGGCATGGTCGCCTCACGACTGGGTTCCACGCCCTTGACACGGATGGGCTTCACGGTGTCGCTCATCCGTTCGTGAAGAGCCTGACCGTATTCCTGGCGAGGTGCGTCCCGCAAGATACCTCGACCGCCGGGAAGGCTCTCCGTCATCGCTTCCAGGTCCGCCCGTTTCAGTTTGTTACGCGGGACGTAGTAGGCCAGACAGAGTTCCATGATTTCCACGATGGTGAAGCCAGGATGCTGCAAGGCTTTGGCCATGATCTCCGGCAGGTCTTTATCGAACGCGGTAACGCGGGCGGCAAAAGGCGCTCCGGCAGCCATCGCCACCCCGGCGATATCCAGCGGAAACTCCGCGTTGCCTCGCGGCGTGGTGGCCGTAATCCCCTCATGGGGAGTGGTCACGCTGTGCTGTCCACCGGTCATGCCGAAATTGAAGTTGTTAAAGGCAAAGACCTTGATTCCCACATTGCGACGTGCGGCATTGATCAGGTGATGCCCACCGATACCGCAGCCGCCGTCACCGACGAGGTTCAACACCTGAAGGCTGGGATCAGCCAGTTTGATACCGCTGGCATAGGTGAAGCTCCGTCCATGCAAACCGTGAAAGGTATGCACGTCGAAAAAACGATCGCTCAAGCCAACACAACCGATGTCACTGGTGACCACGGTGCGCGTCGGGTTGGCTTCCACCTGCTGCAATGCAAGGTTGATCGCATCCAGGATCTTTCCGTGGGTACAACCGGCACAGAAGGGGTAAGGCTTGCGGTCGGGATTGATATAATTCGTACTCATCGGCAAGCCTCCTCAATCATCACCGGGGTGATCTGCACGCCGTCGATACGGGTCACCGAGCGAACCTCTTTCGTGGGGAACAGGCGTTCCACCTCACGAACATACTGCCCTTGATTCAACTCCGGCACCACCACGCGGGCGTGGTCGGCCACGGCATCAGCCAAACCTTTTCGCGGCATAGGCCACAAGCTATGGACGGTAACCAGGCTGAGCTTGCGGCCGGCGCGGCGAGCCTGCTGCACCACGCCCTTGGCCGTTTTCGCCACAGGACCATAGGCCACAATGCAGGTGTCTGCGCCTTCGTCCAGATCTACATCCATACGCTCCAGAAGGTCGCTTCTGGTTTCAATCTTCTGCGCCAGATGCTTCAAGGCTTTGTCTACAACCTCTGGCGCTTTGGCCAACAGACCGTTGTGGCCGTGGTTGCTGGTATTGACACGGGTCAGCACCTCACCGCCGATGGGCACGAAAGGCGGCACATCCGCCAACTCGTCATATTCATAGGGAAGCGTTCCCGGTTTCTGGCAATGCACGCGGGATACGATCTCCGGTGTGACCAGGGCATCCAGATCCACCGTACCGCGATTGCTGACCAGATCCTTGCAGGTCAACAGAAACACCGGGGTACGAAGCCTTTCGGCAAGATTGAACGCCTCAATGGTCATGCTGTGGCATTCGGCAAGATCGGTGGGACAGAGGGTCGGAATGACATAGCCACCCGCTGTTCCCCAACGGGCGAACATCACATCCCCTTCGGCATTGGTTGTTGCTCCGCCGGTGCTTGGTCCTTGCCGCTGTACGACGACAATAACCAAAGGCAATTCAGCCATGATGGCAAAGCCCAGGTTTTCGCTGTAAAGCGCCAACCCCGGCCCGCTGGTTGCGGTCATGGCTTTTCGTCCCACGGACACCGCACCAAGACACAAACCCATGCTGGCGATTTCATCTTCGCCTTCCAAACCGACGCCTTTGTGGTTGGGTAGATGGGTGAGCATGTTGGCCAGGATGCCGGAGGCGGGAGTAATCGGATACCCGGCGAAGAAGTCACATCCGGCGGTCAGAGCCGCCCTTGCGATCAACTCCGCACCGCTGACGAATTCTCTCACGGTGGACCTCCTTGAAAACGCCCCAGATCAAGGGAATGCGGCTTTGCACCCATTCCCCAACGGGCGTTGAATAGATCGGACGGTAACGTAGCTTGTACGCAACTTCAAGCTTTTTTTAGCTTCTATTCAATCTCTTTCTTTCCCTGCTGAAAAGCCTGCCACACCCACCTACATGGCCCATGTGATCCAAAGCACCCTACGGCCTTGAAGGCAATGTTTTCACAGATGCCGGCTTTTTTCCGCTTGAAGATGCAGGCCGTAGAACCTTGTCTCCGTTTGATGTTTGCATCGTGAGTTGATGAAGAAAAGAAAACAATCAGATCAGTGCGTTTGACAAAACATCTTACGCAGACTACACTGTTCGGAAATCACTTGGCAGAAGAGAACTACTCGTTTGGAGGTTCCCGTGGGAAAACTGGATACCTACTATGAGGCGTGGAAAGGCGGGGACTTGGATACCGGCATGGCTTGCTATGCGGATGACATCCTCATGATTTCTGCGGAAGACGGCATCGTCACAGACCGGGAAACCCTGTACACCTGGTTGAAAATCGATTGGCTGGCCTTCAGCTTGCGAACCATGAAAACCAACAGTGTCCGTTTCATGGACATTGAAAATATGGTCTGGGCTGACATTGTAGGCGGCAATGAAGAATTTCCGTTGATCCGGATGAGTGGTGTCTTTCTCTTTGACGACCAAGGGAAAATCAGACTGCGCACCAGCAAAGCAACCCTTCAGCGCACGGGAGATGACGAGTTCATTTCCGAAACCGCCTGTTATGAGTCGGAAAGCCTGAATCGGGACATCACCCAGCGGCACGGCGACCACATCAAGCATCGAACCTCCATCCCAGACGACAAACTGACCCAGGACTACCATCCCGATGCCATCCTGCTCACCGAAGAAGGGGATGTGCTACGAGGACATCAGGACATCCGCGCCTACCTGGCAGCTCGCCGTCAACATCTGCTCAAGGTCAATACCCGCATTCAGAAAACCAACACCAATATCGGCGGGAATGTCGCCCTGATGCACTGGCAATTGAGCGATGACAACAACAAACACATTGACGGCTCAGAAACCTTCTTTTACAAAGACGGCATGATTTCTCATCATTTCATGCAGTTTCATCGCCTCTAAACAAACGGTGCATCGTCTTACGTTTTTCTAACATCTGTGCTGTACTCTGATTTCTACCAGAGATGCAGAACCCCTTGCGGGTGTCTTCTACAGGTCATTCGGTAGTCGCCTCTCGTAGGCTTGGCTGTTGTGTAGGTTGGAGTTCGGATCGCGGGTAGGCGTGTTTCGTTTTCAAGGTCAATGGAGTCAGAGGGTTGGCCGCCACCAATTGACCGTTCATTTCACAGAGGGGATTCATGGCTAGACCAACACTGATACCACGCCCCATGACCCAGGAAGACGCCGTTGTGGTCTGCCACTTGTTTAACGATAGCCTACGTGACGCCGGAGACTACACCGAGTATTCCATCGACCAGATTTCCAGCCAGATCATGACTGATCGTTCCCAGGCGCACAATGCAATGATGCTGCTGGACAAAGACAGGAAAGCCGTCGGTTTTGTCATGCTCTCCATCGAAGAAGGCACGGAAACCCTGCGCGGGGAACTGCGCTTTGATCTATCTCCGCCCCATCGTTCCGAGGAGGAACTCAACGACCTGATGGGGCTGCTCCTGGACCTGGAACAGACCTTCCTTCAGCAGGTGAAGGCCGGCAGATTTTTACGGGAAGTGGTGATGTTCACCCACATCATCGGAGACGCTCCGTGGAAAGAACGGATCATCCAACGTCTGGGCTTTGGAAGCAAACACTTCACCAGTGAGTTGGAGTACAATTACCATCCCAACGTCCCCCTTCCCAGCAAAGAAGAAATCAGCGCTTCGTTGGCTGAAAAGAACACGGATCTGATTCCCTGTCCCCAAGACATCCGTTTTGAAACCATCGAGCGCCTGTGGAGCGCCGTCTTCGGTGGCTTGTTCGACTATGAGCAACTGACGAAAAGCCGCTGGGAGCGCCAACGCCAAGCGGGTCAACCCTTTCACCCGGACAACCTGTATATCCTTCGTTATGACAAACAATGGGCCGGTCTGTTCAGCCTCTCCCCTCACCCTCTTCGTCATAAAAATCAAGATGTTACCTTGATTCACGAGTTGGGCATCCATCCGGGATTACGCAAAAAAGGTCTGGGCGGGCTGCTCATTGATTTCGCACTCGCAGAAGCGAAAGAACGCTACAAGCCCGATGCCGTCCGGCTTTATGTCGCCACGGCCAGCGGACATCTTTCAAGAAATTTGTACCAACGACGTGGATTTTCTCGGCGACAAGTGATAGTAACTCATTTGAAGCGTTTACGCTGAACGCTTGCAAAGCTCTGACCCTCGCAGAAAAAGGTTGCCAGAATGAATATGTTCCCGCCGGGAGGAAACACCCCCACCTTTGGTAGCAATGCCGTTTTCATGGCCGATTGGACTCCGCGTCTGTTGGAACTGCTTCGTACCCTGAGTTATGTGGAAGGGGATGTGGTCCTGGCCAGCGGCAAAGTCAGCGATTTTTATATCGACTGCCGCCAGACCGCCCTGCATCCGGAAGGCGCGTTCCTGATCGGTCGCTTACTCCACGCCCTGATTACCAAAATGGACAAGATTCCGGATGCCGTGGGTGGTATGACGATGGGAGCCGATCCGCTGGTTACTTCAACCAGCATCGCCTCGTTTACGGCGGGCAATCCGATCCCGGCCTTTTACATCCGTAAGGAAGCCAAAGGCCACGGACTCAAGAAATACATTGAAGGACGTAAAAACGTTCCCGACGGCAGCAAGGTCGTGTTGTTGGAAGACGTGGTTACCACGGGCGGAAGCAGCATCAAGGCCATTGATCGCTGCCGTAACGAGAGCCTGGAACCCATTGCTCTGTTCGCCTTGGTAGACAGGCTGGAAGGCGGACGCGAGGCCATCGAACAGGCCGGCGTTCCCTTTGCCAGTGTTTTCACTCGCAACGACTTCGTTCAGAAAAAGTAGCAACACGCTGATACACCAGTAAAAAACGGATCGTCTTTCCTGACGGTCCGTTTTTCGTTCGCATTGTCCAGACTGGAAAGCTCTTCCCTCCAGGAAAACCATCGGCCATGACATCCCAAGACATCGGATAGAAAATGCAACGGCCAGCCTCCAAGCTTGATCCCTTTGCGGGGGTGTGCTACAAGCGAGTTTCCAACAAGAGAGGAATGATGAAGACAGCAAGCGCGCTTTGGGGAATGCTTGTCGGCCTTTGTCTGGCCACGACAGCTTTTGCAGACACCGTCCACTACAACGACAACCTTGTCGGGGAGCGGGCCGCCGGGATGGGTGGAGCGTTCTGCGCCATTGCCGACGAACCCACCGCCGCCTATTACAATCCCGCCGGGCTGGTGGATATTGAAGAGGATTACTTCAGCCTTTCCGGCAGCATGTACCAATACCGGGTACGTGAGCAGAGCAGCATCACCGGCGGCAAGAAGCTTTCCTCCAGTTCGATCAACATCATTCCCACCGCCAGCGGAACCGTCTGGCACTTTCTGGACAAACACCGTTGGGCCTTCAATGTTTTCGTTCCCGAATACAACGACAGCCTGATCGAGTTCGACGATGCCAGTCAAAGCCCGGAATACCATCTGGACAACCATCAGCAGGTCAAGGAAACCCTGGCCGGACCATCCCTCTCCTTCGCCCTTCACCCCGGCGTGCAGGTGGGTATCAGCCTGTTTTTATACTACCGCCAGCTCTCCGAACAGTCCTCCAGCCTGGTACGCACCACGGACGGAATCTTTTACAACAGCGAGCTTTCCCAGGACAGCAAGCTTCTTGGGCTGCTTCCCGTAGGCGGCATTCTGTTCAAGCCCACCGACTGGCTGAATCTGGGCTTCAGCCTCCGTGCCGGATTTCGCACCTGGGGTTTCACCAACTACCGCAAAGTCTACACCACCAACCAGGGCGACAGCGCCAACAACTACAGCTTCATCCGGTCGGACAAAACCGAAAGCGGCGTGGTACCTTTTTCCTTTCGTGCCGGTGCAGCTTTTGCCGCCTGGCCGGGAGGGCAGCTTTCCGTAGACTTGAGTATGCACGACAAGTACCGTGCCAAAACGCTGTATGGAGAGATCAACTACAACATCGTACCCAATACCCATGTCGGTTTGCGGCAGATGATTACCCCGGACTGGTCCTTTCTCGCCGGATTTTATACCGACCTTACCGCCGCGCCGAGACACCGCATCACCAGCGAATTTACCGATGAAGAACGTCAGGAGTTTTTGCGAACCGGGAATATTGACCTGCTGAGCGGTCGGCTGGATCAACCGCCGGTGATCGACTTCTTCGGCGGCTCCATCGCTGTAAGTCAGGAAAGCTTCTTCACCACCGGGGTCTATGGTATCAACGGTGCCTACGGTCAGGGCTGGCGCATCCAGGCCGGTCAGAAGATCCATATCAAAGAATGGTACGTGGGCCTGATCCTTGCCGGTTCCTTCAAATTCCATGACGAAGACAGCGCGGCCAGCCGCGCCCGTTGGGAACGCGAACGCAAAGAGCGTATGCGCGCCCGCCTGAAGCGCTATGACAGACCGGACCAGGAAGGCGATGTGGAAGGCTACCGTGAACGGCGCAAGAGCCGGAAGCGCTTTTTCAGCGCACCCAAGCGACGCGATCAAAAAACGGAAGAACCCAGCGAAAGCAAGCAAGAGCCGACTCCAGCAGCCCAAGAAGACAAACAGGGCGAACAGACCCCTCAAGACGAATCAACCGAGTCACCCAACGATCACGCGCCAGCGGAAGCACCGGAGAAGACAGAACCACGACCGGAGGCACCTGCGGAGCCACCACGAGACCAGACAGCCCCCGAACAGGAAGCACCTTGAACCCAATCCGGCTTGGGATCAGACGCCCTTTTTACGGTTCTAATCCCCAAACCGGGAAAGGCTCCAAGGCCCACCATCAAGGATGGGAACAAGAAACTCCATCCGTTTTGACAAACACTCATCTGCCCGTAAATAGGATCAGGACCTTTTTTATTCCGGATTCCGCGCCCCCTATGATAGATTTGTTTTTTTATTCCAAGCCTATCATGGATACGGAGCATGAACCCGCAAGAGAGGCTTCATCCAGACCTGCGTGATGCGGTAGTCAACCTTGCCGCCAGACCTCTGACCTTGGGCGTTCCCGCCTTTGTGTTGGGGATTCATTGCGCCCAAACGCAGAATCTGGGCACAGCGGTTCTATCGTTGATCGGACTTCTGCTCCTCTGCGGGTTGGCTTGGCGGAAACGAAAAGCCGCCTACCTGATGATCCTTCCTTTCATCATTGTCTTTTTCCTTCTCGGCCTTGGGCGGATGATCCATGAACAACACAGTCTGGGCTTGATCTCTCCCCAACTCCCACAAGAAGACATCCGCCGGGTGGAAGGCATCTTGCAGAACCTCCCCGAAGAAGGACCACGTACCACCGTTCTTGAACTGACACTGACCCGTTGTTGCTCCCACGATCATTGCCGGCCCTGCCACGGAAAAACCGACTTGTTTGTTTACAAGAGCGAGAGAGACTTCCTGCCCGGAGACATCCTCTCCATTCCCGGCAAACTGCGCCGTCCCCAACATCACGGCAATCCTGGGGAGTTTGATTACCCTGCGTATTTGAAACAGCGCAATGTTTCCACAACCATGTTTTTACGTTCGGATCGTAAGATTGAGGTGTTGGGGCAGGCCTCCTCCTGGGCGCTTCGCCGGAACTTGGAAGCCTACCGAGCCCGCTTCAACCACTACCTGGACGAACATTTCACAGACTTTGATGCAACGATGATTCGCGCCCTCACCCTGGGCCTGCGTCGCAATGTGGACGACACCTTGTATCAGCAGTTTGCTCAAGCCGGAACGGCCCACTTGCTGGCCATCAGCGGCTTGCACCTGGGCATCGTCAGCCTGTTTCTGTATCTGTTCTTCCGGTTGGCCAGCCTCTCCTTCACCCCACTTTTGGTGTATATCTCTGCGGATCGTCTGGCCGCCCTGTTCACCTTACCGGCAACCTGGCTCTATGCCCTTCTCGCCGGACTGCATATCAGCACCTTCCGCGCAGCGGTGATGGTGAGCTTTCTGCTCTCTGCCAAGTTGATCCGCCGTCGCTACGATGCCTTTACGGCGCTATCGCTGGCGGCCTTGTTACTACTGTTCATCGACCCGGACTGGCTGTACGCCATCGGCTTTCAACTGAGTTTCGTCAGTGTCGCGTCCATTCTGCTTGCAGCCCGCCCCACCGAGCAGACCGTGATGGGCTGGCTGTACCGCCATCCCCTGACCGCCGCCCTGCCCCATTCCAGACCGTTTCGCGCCGGACTGTCCATCGTGCTGATTAGTTTCATCTGCTTTGTCGGTACCCTTCCCTTTCAAGCCGTTCACTTTCACCGTTTGGCACCTTTGGGCCTGCTGACCAACCTTCTGGCCATTCCGATGTTCTCGATTCTCATCCTTCCCGGCTTCACCTTGGCAATGATGCTCTATTCCCTGCTTCCCAACGCGATGGATTTACTGTTGCATGGCTTGCTGGCCCTCCTTCATCGGTATATCAGCTTGCAAGAAAGCCTGGTTGACCTGCTTGGCGGGGGCTGGTTTTTACCTCGATTGTCCGTGGTTTCCGTGACACTGTTCGTGTCTACTCTGCTGTTCCTGTTGTTCAAAAAGAGGCGTTATGCCTTGATCGGATTGGCCTTATTTCTGCTCAGCCTGGTTCTCTCTCGCCCCGGCACGCGGGAGAATCTTCGCCTTACGGCGCTTTCGCTGGCCAACGGGACTGCCTGCACAGTGGAAACCACCGACGGAGCCTTGCACCTCTGGGATCTTGGGTTTCAAAAAGACAAGGCTCGCTCTCCTGTACAAAGCACCATGTTACCCATGATTTCCGAACGCGGGTACGGTTCTGTGAATCGCCTGATCTTGAGCCGGAAGAATGAAAACAGCCTGAACCTTGCCGAGGACTTGCTGCAAAGTCTTCCCGTAGACACGATTCTCTTTCTCAGCGGCCTACCCCGTTCCGATTACGGGAAATCCTTCACGGCCCAACACCCCGACAGGGTAGACCACCCGGCAAACCGGGAGAGTCCGTGGGAAGAAACGGATGAGGAATACTCCTTTCGTATTCAACAAGCCGGATACGCCAGGGACGGCAGCTTGACCACCCCCGCCCTGGCTCGTTATTGTCTGCACGAGCAATGCCTGCTCCTGGTTTTCCAACCCCACCGCCTTGGCCAAGATTGGCTGGCAAAACGACTTCACAGATGGAAGGCTCAGACCCTCGTCACCGTCGGCCCATGCCAGAACTGCGAAGCCCTGGTTCAGATCACCCAGGCACAGCGCATGGTCTGGTTGATGGATCGCTTTCTGGCCCGGACGATCAGCCGGGAGCGGGAGCAGAGCGTGAAAGATTCCTTGCACAAGCTGGGTTGTTCGGTGTATCGAACGGATCAAGACGGCGCCCTTGAAGTTCTGCTATCCGCCGACCATCAAACCCTTTCCCAACGGATTCAACGCAATGAATGAGCTTCCCATCTTGCACGCGGTACGCATTGACAGCCTGGCTTACGGAACGGGTCATGGTGTAGGCCGCCACCAGGGCAAGGTGGTGTTTGTCGAGCAGAGCTGTCCCGGCGACCTGGTGGATGTCCGTCTGACCCAGCGTAAGAAACGCATGGATCTGGGTCGGATTGAATCCCTGTTGGAAGCCTCGCCGAAGCGTCGCACGCCGCCCTGTCCCCATGCAGAGACCTGTGGGGGCTGTTCCTGGCAATCAATTAGCTACGAAGAACAGCTCAAGCAGAAAGCAGCCATCCTCAGCGATCACCTTATGCGGCTGGGCGGGTTTGAGGCTCCCACGATTTCCCGGATTCATGGAGAGGAGTTCGGCTTTCGTCGCAAGGCCCGTTTTCACATCAACCCCAAGGGGCATTTCGGTTTTTACGCCAAACACAGCCGGGATGTGGTGGTCTTTGAGCGCTGCCCCATTCTTCATCACGAGCTATCCACACTGATTGAACTCGTCCGGGCTTGTTTGACCAAGCTGCCCGCGCTCTGTGGAGAACTGGAACTGGGCGTCGGTATGGATGGCCTTGGCGTGGCCTGTTTGAAAGCCTACGCTCCCGGTTGGGAGAAGACGGTTTCCCGTTTGCTGAAAGACATCCCCAGCCTGAAAGGGATCTCCGTTCGTCATCAAGGTCGTTGGAAGCACCTCGGCGATACCGCCGCACGGTTCACCTTGGCCACCGAACCCAAACCCTACCATCAACAAGCGCGTGATTTCTGGCAAAGCAATGTGGATGTCAACGGGCAGGTTCAACAGCGTATGGACGGCATCATGAGCGACCTTTCCAGCCGGAACATTGTGGAACTCTTCGGCGGAAGTGGAAACCTGACCCTCTTGTTGGGTAATCACGCACCGGTGCGGATGGTAGAGCAAAACCCCAGTGCCTGCACCACCGCCAGGAAAAACCTGAGTGACCAACCGCCACAACACCCGGTCACGGTGGACAGCACAGACGCGGAACCGTATCTCAAGAAGCTTCTTCACGCCAAACACCCGATTGACACCCTGGTCTTGGACCCGCCGCGTATCGGCTTTCCCAAGGGCTTGCAGTCTCTCAACGAACTGGGCGTGAAGGATCTGATCTACCTTAGCTGCAATCCCAGCACGCTCGCCAGGGATCTATCCCAGGCCAGAGAACAGGGTTTCCGCCTCGTCTCTGCCGATCTGGTAGACTTTTTCCCTCAGACCTACCACGTAGAAGCACTGGTTCATCTGACAAAGGGCTATTAACCAGGCAACAACAAGTTAGACGAAGCATCCATTTTGTCATTCCCGCGAAGGCGGGAATCCACAGTAAATACAGTTACCTGGATCACCCTCCTGCACGGAGACGACGATTCTTAAGCTCGGTTATAATGGCCGGGTTAATAACGTGACACGACTCCACCACGAAAAAACCGGGAAGCCATGCTCCCCAGTTTGATCTGATTGGGTTATTTCTTCAATAGGTGTAGGTCATCGAGCGCAACCCGGCAAGGCCGCTTTGACCATCCGGTGCCCAACTATACGAGGTATCCCTCCGGCCACCATCACCACCACTACCGCCAGCAGCTCCCGGAGCCGTTGTATTTTCATAGGTCACATCCGTACTGGTACACTGGCTACTTTCTTCAAAGGCAATCCCGACAGCCGGACCGCCATTGCCGCCAGCGCCGCCGCCACCGCCACCGCCATCACCACCGGTTCCGCCACCGCCGCCGGTGCCAGCTTCATCATCACTGGGGTTATGACCGCCGCCACCAATCTGGCCGCCGCCGCCATCTCCGCCGGTACCACCATGACCACCGACTCCACCATTGCCTAAAACGATCTCAACATGTTCCATGACAATATGACTGCTGCTGATAATCACGGCAAAGCTTCCACCGCCTTGTGAACCACCACGTCCGGCAGTTCCACCACAACCGGCAGCACCGCCGCCACCGCCGCCACCGCCTTCTTCGGTACCACTCCAGAAAACGCAGGTCCACGGATCTTCATCCGTCCCTCCGGCACCGCCGCCGCCGCCGCCGCCGCCATGTTTTCCGTTGGTTCCCAAATTTCCTTCCACACCAAACCATAGACCGGCAAACATATCACCTTGCAGCGTATTGTTGGGAGTTCCTGCCAAACCATGACTTCCATAGGAACCGTTGCCGCCTCGGCTTCCATTTCCTCCTTCATCATCACAACCACCGCATTTGTTGGAGCCTGACGCGCCACCGTTGCCAACGGTTGTTCCCGATGAGCCGTTGGAGCCTGCCGTTCCACTGGAGTTTCCACAATCCCAGGCACCGCCACCGCCGCCGCCGTTGGCTCCACATGAAACGGTCCCACCCGACGCCCCATAGCGAGAGGTTGCGGAACGACCGGCATTCCCCGTCGCACCGTTACTTCCAGCAACACCATCATACCCATCCCCGGCATCGCCGCCGATGATCCGGCTGTTACGCACCGTCAAGAACTGGGTGGGCACATTGCGCACCCAAAGGGTGTAGGTACTGGTTCCGTTCGAGGTGAAATCCTTCCCTTCAAAGGTGAAGGAATCCACGGTGACGTTCGCCGTCAGATCTTGAGCCACGACGGTCTTGTTCTCTGCACCCACAACACGGGTTTCCAGCATCAGGTTGCGGCTCCAATCCGAGGAACTGAACCCGCCGAAGAGGCTCACGCCGGATTTCAAAGTCAAGCTTTCCGTATAGGTTCCCGCTGCAACAAAAACTTGAGATCCCCCGTTGAGCATGGCGGAATCAATCCCCTTCTGAATGGTTTTGAAGGGGAAGGCCGCCGTACCGGGGTTGGTATCCAAACCACGATCCACCGCGACAAAGAACCCGGCGTCAATGGTACCGTCCATGCCGTCGCAGTTGGTATCTAGGTAGTCGTCATCCGGATCATCATAGCCGAAGTTCTGGCATTCGCATCCGTTTGCAGCTTGGCCATCCAGGTTCACCCAGCCGCTCTCGCAAGCCGCAACCCCGCAGGTTCCGCCAGTACAGACGTGATTCTGAACATGGTCCAGATCGCATTGGAAGGCAAAGTCGTTCCCTGCCGAGGAACATCCTCCGCAGTTTTCAATGTCATCACTGGTGTCTTTTTCACAGCCGTTATCCAAGCGACCATCACAGTTGTTCCACAACCCCACACAACTGGCGATGGCACAACCGCCTTCCACGCAGGCCATGTTGGAATGAGCATAGGTCGGACAGGTGTAATTGCAGCTTCCGCAGTTCGTCAGGTCGCCACCGTCGATAATATCCACTTCGCAACCGTCATCGTACTCATAGTTGCAATCGCGGAAGTTTCCCGAACAGCTTCCGACAATACACATCCCGCTGGCACAACTGGGCGTACCGTTGGTGATACCGGGGCAGGTGACATTGCATCCGCCGCAGTGGGAGGGATTGCCACCGCTGATTACATCCGTCTCACAACCGGAGGAATCCAGTTCGTCACAATCTCGCCAACTTCCGATACATTGATCCACCACGCATTGGCTGTTCTCGCAGTGGTAATCGGCGTGAGCCAAATCACAGGCGCTCTCGCAGGCTCCACAGTGGGAAACGTGGGAGGCAGTATTCACTTCGCAGCCATCATCATAGATTCCGTTGCAGTCTTTGTTGGTTCCTTGGCAGATCAAGGTGCATTGGGTTCCATCGCAACCGGCGTTGGCATTGGCCTGCGCTTCACAGACCGTGCATTCCGCCCCGCAATGCTCAACACTGAAACGGGACACACAGGAGCCATTGCAGAAGACCTCGGTTTCGTCATTGCAACTGGAACCAAAGGCACGAAGCCCCTGGCTGAAAGAGGTCTGCTGGTAATCGTTGGACAGGATCTCCAAGACGCCTTCGGCGACACCCTCTTCAGAAGCCGTGTAACGCACTTCCACCGTTACGGTCTGACCGGCTTCGGCACCACCGGGAGCCAAGGTCACCGGGAAACTTTCCGGCACACCCTGGATTTCAAAACCCTGGCTGAGACTTTCGCTACTCAGGCGGATGGAGTCCAGAATCAGATTTCCCTCCCCGATGTTGGAAACCTGGAAGGAGTGCCACTCGCTGCTGGTACCCACACGCACACCACCGATATTGAAAGGGTTGGTATCCGGCGTTACCGAAAGAAGGGGGTTGATCGCCTCGGCACGCAGAGGAATCTCCACCGTTGGCGTATCCCAATCATCGGAAGCGACCACAACCGTCCCTTCAAGCTCGCCGGTTGCATCCGCATCGGTGAGGCTCAGACGTAGGGTCACGGTCCCCTTGGCTCCTGTAACCGCCATCACCGTCATCTGTCCGTTGGCCGGTGACACCAGGCTGAACCCGGCGTGGGAATCCTCGGTGAAGGTAATGGAAGAAACGTGAAGGCTGGCCAGGCCGAAGTTTTCCACATCAAAGCTGCGCTCGATGCTTTCCCCCAGACGAACCAGACCGAAATCCAGATCGCCATTGACATCGGTACGAATTTCACTGGCCACACCTTTGCCGGTAAAGACGATGGTCTGGGCCGCTTCCAAGACCGGTTCCGTGACCAGCGTGGCAATCGCTTCCTGGTCGCCCAGATGACCGGCCTGCATGTCAGGACTGAATACGAAAACGAGAGGATGGTTGGCATCGTCGTTCAGGTCCAGAGGAAGGCTGCTCCCTTCACTCAGTGAGAACGGAGGCTCTGCAACATTCCACGTCAAACCGGTAATCCGCACATCGGCGGCAACCCGTCGCAGGTTCAAGGTCACCTCGGATTGTTCCCCCAAGCGGGTATCGACAAAACTGGCCTGGGGCGGTGTAATCACCACGCTGGGGCGTCTCCCTTCTCCACTCAAGGCCACGCTTGCCTGGATCTGGTCCGGGTCATCACTGTCCACGGTCAAGGCTCCGCTGGCAGCTCCCTGCTGAGTGGGCGCGAAGGTAACATCCACCGTCATGTCACTTCCCGGAGTCAAGACCCAAGGGGCGCCGGCTTCACGATTCACGACGGAAGAGAACGGACCTTCCCCGTCTCCCGTACCGATGGCACTGATGGTCAGATCGGCCAAGCCGGTGTTGGATAATTCCACCTGCAAGGTCAGGGTTTCATCGACAAGGACGGGTCCGAAAGGAAGACTTGTCGGACTGACGGTCAGATGCCCGGCCACACCTTCACCGGTAAGCGAAACGGATTTCTCACGGTCCGCCTCATCCGGATCATCGTTGCCGATGACCAAAGCATCGCTGTGTTCTCCCGTCGCCGGAGGATGGTAACTTACGCAGACCTGCTTGGGGCTTCCAGGCAACAAGAGCATGGGCAGAGTATGCACCGGTTCAACAATCTCGAAGTAGGTATTCACACCGGATTGCAAGGTGATGTTATTGATTTCCAACACACGGTTGCCTTCATCAATTTCGTTGGAAATGCTGATACACTGCGTCGCCGCAGTTTCTCCGATGGGCGTTTGCTCAAAGGTCAGACTGGTCGGCTCCACCAGCAGGTTGGGAATCCCTTTGTAATCCGTAACCAGATCAATTTTAACCAGCGATTTATCCGGGTCGTTGGTAGTCACTTCCAACACGCCGAGATCCTTCCCGGCATCCACAGGTGTGTAGCGGATGGTCAAAACCAGATCATCATTGGGTTCGATAACCTGATTGGCCTCCACCGTGGTAACCAATTCAAATTCGTCACTGGTTGCACGATCGAACTCAATTTTGCTCAGCACCAGATTTCCATCGCCATTGTTGGCCAAGGTCACCGGACGCTCCACGAAATTGTTGATGACCACCGCACCAAATTCCACCGTAGTGGGGGCAATTAAGGAAGGTGTTCCCGTATCATCCCCATCCAGGTCTACATCGTCATCATCATCATCCGTGGGATGAAGCGACTCGCAGATACCTTCAACGCAAACGTCTCCAACATCGCAGTCTGCATCCTCCTGGCAGAATTGGGGCTGGTCCCCATCCAGGTCGCCGTCGGTCGGCACAAGATCATCATCGTCATCATCCACCTTGTCATCTTTGCAACTCAGCGGTGCCCATACCAGAACAAGGAGTACCAGGAGCCAAGCCCAGCGCAGTGCGTTCTTCATGATATATCCTCCGAAGAATCCGTAGATCCTTCAAAATCGAACGGCCCAGTTCGTTTTTTACACATGTCCAAGGTGAGTATATCACAGGTTGTGGAAAAACCCTAGTCAGATTCTCTTTCGCCGGATTCTGTCTTACCTTTGAATACAACCCAAGCGACTGATTCGACATGGCTTTAACCAGAAACAGAGACACGGCGCAAGAAGTACCGCGTTAAAAGTTCATGAAGAAAAATACTCACAACCCACCGACAATTGCTCTTGATTCGACAAGGGCCGGTCCTCCAGTCGGAACCCTGCCCGATACACCGACAGGACCGTAACCTTCTTCTGAGCTTGTTGGAGGCTTGCCGCCACATCCCGGCCCGGTATTGGCGGAAGAAATGCTTCATCATCACCGCCGCGGAAAGATCATGGATGCGCCACAGAGAAGGGAAACCCTGCTTTCAGCCCGTACCTCCCCGTTTATGGAAATGTTTCGGCATTTCTTGCGCGATCCATGCCGATTATGTTACTTTGGAGTTATATAGCAGTATGGAACAGTGTGGGGTACGTTCGTCCTGTGATTCTCATCACAGAAACGTTCAGTATATCATATCTTCGGTTCATTCAAGACTCTTGGTTTACGGGGAATCGTCATGAAACATGTCTCTTCGCTCCTTCTTGTCAGTCTTTTATCGGTACTCGTTTTGCTCTCCGCCTGCGATGACGACGACAACGGAGGCCCCCAGGGTGACGATGACGACGATACGGTGACCGACGATGATGATGACACCGACGATGGCGATGATGATGATGATGATGACACCGACGGCGATGAAGATGGTGACACCGACGGCGACGAAGACGGTGACATCGACGACGACGATACCGACGGTGATGTCGATGGTGATGTCGATGGTGACTCCGACGATGATGATGATGATACCGACGGCGATGTTGACGGGGACTCCGACGATGATGATGACGATGACATCGACGGTGACATCGACGGTGATGTCGACGGTGACTCCGACGATGACGATGACGACACCGACGGCGATGAAGACGGAGACTCCGACGATGATGATGACGACACCGACGGCGATGTCGATGGTGACTCCGACGACGATGATGACGACACCGACGGAGATGTTGACGGTGACTCCGACGATGATGATGATGACATCGACGGCGATGAAGACCAGCCGGTTTGCGATTGCCAGGCCGGAGACATCTGCTGCACGGACGGCTGCCATTTCGATGCGGAGGGAACGCTCTGCGGCGAAGGACTCACGGAATGCAGCGATCAGGACAGCTGTGACGGACAAGGCATCTGCCAGCCCAATGACTTCCCCCAATACACCGCCTGCGGCGATGAAGGCTCGGTCTGTGTCAACCAAGACCATTGCAACGGCCTGGGCGTCTGCCAAGACCAGGGCTTCGTCCAAGACGGCACATTGTGTGATGGGAACAATCAATGTGTTTCCGGAGCCTGCCTGGATTGCTTCGACGCCAACGGCTGCGGCAGCAATGCGACCTGCAACCCGGCCACCTACGCCTGTTCCTGCAATGCGGGCTATGAAGGCGACGGCGAGAACTGCCAGGACATCAACGGCTGTGCGGATGACCCCTGCTTTGCTGGCGTGACATGCAGCGACGTCGCCGCACCCGGAACCGGCTACACCTGCGGAGCCTGCCCTGCTGGCTATGAAGGCGATGGTGAAAGCTGTAGCGACATCAACGGCTGCGCAAACAATCCCTGCTTTGATGGTGTCACATGCAGTGATATCGCCGCACCGGGAACGGGTTACACCTGCGGGGCGTGTCCTACGGGCTATGAAGGCGACGGCGAAAGCTGTAGCGACATCAACGGCTGCGCAAACAACCCCTGCTTCGCCGGGGTACAATGCAGCGACGTCGCCGCGCCGGGAACCGGTTACACCTGCGGGGATTGCCCTACCGGCTATGAAGGGGACGGCGAAACGTGCAGCGACATCAACGGTTGCGCGGATAATCCCTGCTTCGCCGGGGTGCAATGTAGTGATGTCGCCGCGCCGGGAACCGGTTACACCTGCGGGGATTGCCCTGCTGGCTACGAAGGCGATGGCGAAAGCTGTAGCGACATCAACGGCTGCGCCGATGACCCCTGCTTTACAGGCGTGGAATGCAGCGATGTCGCCGCACCGGGAACGGGTTATACCTGCGGAGCTTGCCCTACCGGCTATGAAGGCGACGGCGAAACATGCAGCGACATCAACGGCTGCGCGGATGACCCCTGCTTCGCCGGGGTGACATGCCACGACGTTCCGGCCCCCGGTGTGGGATACTTTTGCGGAGACTGCCCCTCCGGCTACGAATACGATGCTGGAACGTGCATTGATCTTGACGAATGCGCCTTAGGCACCGACACCTGCGATGACAACGCCACCTGCACCAACCGTTGCGGCAGCTACACCTGCACCTGCAATGAGGGGTATCTTGGAGACGGCTTCGACTGTGAAGAGGAACCGCCACCGCCAACCTGCGACAACGTGGACTGTGGTGAGCATGGCACCTGCGTGGCGGACGATACCTGCCAGTGCGATGTGGGGTATTATACAGATCCTTCGACCCCAAGTGCCTACTGCGAGGCCCTCTTGTGGTGTAGTGGGAATGGCCGTTGCTACGACAACGGTGACTGCATGGATACCGGTGATGGAACGGGAGTCGGAGTTTGTGAATGTTACGACCATTTCTTTGGAACCGACTGCGGGGAGTACCTGATCTGCCCTGATGACGGCGGTTATGCTTACGCCTATGAGGGGGTTGATCTCTGCGGCCCGTATGGTGACTGTGAACTGAACCCGGACACCCCAGAAAGCCAGCTTGGCATCTGTGTTTGCGATGAGTACGTCTATGGAGATGAATGCGAATACGATAGGCGCTACTGCAACGGGATCTTTTATCTGGATCATGATGTCTGCAATGGTCATGGCATATGTGAATTCTATGAATTGTATGATAGCTTCTACTGTACTTGCCGTGATGGCTATGACGGATTCACCTGTAGTGCAGCGGAGTGTGATTCCACGGTCAACGGAGTTTGCAATGGTCAAGGAGTTTGTGTTAAAGACCTTGAGTGCCGTTGCAACTGGCCGTATACTGGGAGGGGATGCACAGAGATCGCCTTTTGTTATGGCATGTCGGCGTATCACCCCAACGTGTGCAACCGTCATGGAACGTGCGTAGATTACGACACCTGCGAATGTGATCCCGGCTACGGAGGCACGAATTGCCTGGAGTTGGAATGCAATTGCGCTCCGGGCTACGATCCCAACCAGTTTTGCAACGCCTGTCTTCCCGGTCACGATCCTGACCAGGACTGCATCGGCTGCCTACCCGGATATGATCCCGACCAGAACTGCGATGCCTGCGCTCCGGGCTACAATTGCTATCCGAACTGCATCGACACCATTACCTGCGTCGATGGGGTATGCACCGATCCCAACACCTGCTTCCAATGGCAGGAAAGCCCCACAGGTGGAACGATGGACGAAGAAAGCGCCCTTACCCACTGCGAGAACCTGGATCTCAACAGCGTCGGCTGGCGCCTGCCGAACATCAGCGAGTTACGCACACTTGTCCGAAACTGTTCGGATATCGAAACCGGCGGTGCCTGTGGAGTAGTGGATGAATGCGCCCCCTGCGGGGTGGGCCCGGAGGATGTCTGCGTGGATAGTTCCTGCTGGGAAGAAAGCGCGTGCAACCCTTCGTCCTGCGTCGACGAGGGCGGCCCCACCGGCTGCTACTGGCCGCAGGAACTAGACGGAAACTGTAACACCTTCTGGTCCTCGTCATCCTATGTAGTCAGCGCTGGCATATATTATGCTATCCTCGCTTGGACCGTGGACTTTTTCAACGGCGAGGCACAAACCCTCCAGGTCGAGGAAAACTCCAACGCCCGGTGTATGCGTGAAGGCTCGGCGATGTGCTACAGCCACGGTCAGCTAGTGTCTGGAGGCTGTATATGTGATGAAGGCTATGACCCCAACCAATACTGCGGAGCCTGTGCAGAACACTATGTGGGCTATCCGAACTGCATTCCGGAGTTCGAATGTACGGACGGTGTCTGTGTCGATGGCAAGACAGGGTTGGAATGGCAGGAAAGCCCCACAGGTGGAACGATGGACGAAGAAAGCGCCCTTACCCACTGCGAGAACCTGGATCTTGACGGCGGCGGCTGGCGCCTACCCAATATCAGCGAGTTGCGCTCGATCGTCCGCGACAACCCAAGACTGGAAACCGACGGACCCTGTGGGGTGAAGGATGAATGCGCCTCGTGCGGAGTGGGTCCGGAGGATGTCTGCCTGGCATTTTCATGCATGTCATATGCATGCTACGAAGCGGACGAAGACCTATTGGTTTTCGACTACTGCTTCTGGCCTCAGGCATTGGGCGAAAACTGTGACGGGTATTATTGGTCGTCGTCGCTCTACACCAGCGACACCGCCAGAGCATGGATTGCAGACTTCAATTCGAGTGGAGTATCCACCAGCGATAAAACGAATTCCATGAAAGTCCGTTGCGTGCGCGGTGGGCTGTAAGCGTGAGCCGTGGGTGATCGTTGCCCATCCCAGGGATCAAGGGTGACGTTTCCCCCTTGAATTTCCCGCCGTGCATCTCATGGTTCGTAGGGAAAACCGGACAAGCCCTTCACGGGGCGATTCACACCGCTGACAAACCCTGCCTTTAAGGCGGGGTTTGTTTCTTCGGTGGTTGGGGATTGAAAAGAGTCATGTTTGGGCGGAAAGGAGAGTACCCCAAGGAGGGGAAACCCTGCTTTCCCTCTCCCTGTTCTCTTCGTTTGCGTTCCCTCTCCCGGAGGGCAAGGGAAACATCGTCTCTCCCGCTTAGAAGAGACAGGCTCATCACGGATGGGTTACGAATCCGGTGAAGGGCGAGGGTTTAACCAGCAAAAAGAGACGCGGCGCAAAACGCGCCGCGTGAAAGGTTGATGAAGGAAAAGGCTCACGCCCCGTGGCCGTGGCTCTTGATTCTACAAGGGACGACCCTCCAGTCGGAACCCGGCCCAATACGCCGGATGGGGGAAGAGGACCGCCGCCTTCTTCTGAGCTTGCTGGAGGCTTGCGGCCACATCCCGGTTTTCACGGTATTGGCGGAAGAAGTGTTTCATCATCACCGCCGTGGAAAGATCGCTGATGCGCCACAGAGAACTGATCACCTGCTCGGCTCCGGCGGTCAGCAGGGCACGGTTCAGGCCGACCACGCTATCACCACCGCTCAGCGGTCCCAAGGCCGTTTCACACCCGGAAAGCGCCACCAGATTGGCGGAGACTTTCATTCCAAGCACTTCACCCACGGTGACCTTACCATCATTCCAACCGGCAGGCATGGGAGAAGAATCTTCGGGCAGACGCCCGGCGGGAAGGGCATCCGGGTAGAGTTGGATGGCCGAAGCAAAGGGGTTATCGAAATCAACATCCACATGGGTTGCAACGTGCAGGTAGCCGGGTTTGCTGACCAGGGATTTCAAGGCCGTTTCCGTGGCCTGCTTTTCCAGAAGAATCCGCGAGCCTTTCAGATCCACCCCGAAGCTCTTCACTTCCTGGCTGGCGAAAGGAAGGTCTTGCAAGGTGCGGCCTGCCGCTTCGGACAAGCCCATCGCCACCATGTTCTTGATTTCCACACCCGGTTTGAGCCAACGAAGTTGGTTCGCACTACTCAGATAGGTAAAGACCTGTTTGTCCAGCAGGAAGCTCTGACCATCATGCAGCGCAGCAAAGGGCACAAAGTGCAACATGCCGTGGGGCACCACAACAACACGCTTTCCGGCCAGCTTGTCTTTCACCGGTTCGACCAACATCGTGTACAGGGTTTGCGCGGCAGGTTCGACCGGATGGAAATTGCTCATCAGTTTGCGGAAGGTTTCCACGGCCTTTTCGGTCTGGCTGCGGCGATGCTTCTGCACGGTCATGGAAAGGCCGGAGCCATCCAACACCCAGATGGCAAGCTGGTCGTAACCTTGATAATAGGCGACCATCACGGTGCCTTCGGGAAGCTTGCTGACCAGTGCATCGGCGTTCTGGACATCCATCCCCACGTAAGCGGGCAACTCCGGGTTGATCTCACGCAGTGAGGCCAAGGCCTGGCGATGATCCTCTTGGGCTTTTTGCAAAGCCTCACGAAGTGCGGCTTTCTCTTCCTCCGCCGCCCCTTCCATTTTGGCGGTCAGAGAGATCATCTCAAAGCGGGAACGCTCTATCGTGGGAATCAGTGCGTTGGCCTGATCGTCGGCAAAGTGGATCTGATAGGAGCCGACCATATCCAGGTAGGCGCGAGCCTTCATACGCTCGTACAAGGCAAAGGCTTCATCCGTGGTTTCTTTTTCCAACAAGATGCGCAGGGCTTCGTCATACAGTTCCATCTTGTCGTTTTCACCCGGCGTCACCGGCATGGACAAAGGCCGCTTGGCTCCGCTTTCCACTTCGATAATCGCCAATCCCTGATTGAAGTGATCCAGGGCGGTATCCATATCCTTTTTCAGACGGAAATAGCGACCATATTCAAGGTGGTACTTCCACATCCAAGCCCGCATCTGCTTACTCTGGCAGACCGTCATACCGTCATCCAGGGCTTTCTTGGCTTCATCCAGACGACGCAGAGACATGTGAATACGGGCCAGGCCCAAGAGGGAACGGACTTCCACGGCGGCACTCTTCAAGGCGCGGGCACGGGTGATCGCTTCCTGATGGTTGTCCAGGGCTTTGAATTTACGCCCCATACCTTCTTCGGCCAAGGCAAGATCGCCGTAGGTGAACATCAAACCGATTTTGTCGTTCATGCTGCTGTTCAAGCCCAAGGCGCGAGTATAGGTGGCATAGGCGTTGGCGAAATCCCCCTTCTTTCGATACATCATCCCCAGGTTACCCAGGGCAATGCTTCGTTCCACGGGGTTCGCCCGACCACGGGCCGCCAGTTCCTCTTCGATACCCAGGGCTTCGCTCAAGGATGCCTCGGCTTCATCAAAACGACCGAGGTCGGTGAGGATCGGCCCGCGACTGTTGAGTTGCTGTAACTCTTTACCCATCAGTTGAAGCTGCACTTCCACACTTTGATCTTTTGCCAGAATCTTCTGCTGACGGACGTTTTGCAGGTTGGCATCCACAATACGCAAGGCGGCAGGGAAGTTCCCCTGGCGGCTGTAGGCTTTGAACATCTCCTGGTTGGCGGAAATCACCATCGCGGCCACCTTGGCCGTCTGGGCTTCAGCCTTCACCGTTCCGGCGAGATCCAGAGCCTTTTGGAAATTGCCCATCGTGAAATAGGCTCTGGCTTGACCGAGGATGATGTTCATCCGGGCGGTGAAGCCTTTTTGCTGTTCTTTGATTGCTTTGACCTGATTGACCATCCCGGCAATACGCGGGTCTTTGCGGTTCTTCTTGGCCAAAGCACGGCCTTCAGCCATGATCTTCGCGGCCTGGACATCCAACGCTGCGTAGGCTTTGCCATCCATTTTCGGCGCAAAGCGCAAGGCTTCCGTATAGCTGGCAAGGGACTGTTCCGGTTTACCGACCTGAGAGTTCAGGTAGACGCGGCCCAGGTTGTTGGACTGCTCACTGATCTTCGCGGCGCCCTTGGCTCCGGCGGCTTTGCCGATGTCATAGGCTTCCTTGTACACGGTTACCGCTTCCGGAGCGCGTCCAGCGCGTTCCAGAACTTTACCGCGTTGGTTGATGAAGTTGTAGGTAAAGGCCTTGTTGTTGAACAACTGCATCACGAAATCAATGATGCTCTGGTTTTCCTGCAAGGCTTCGTCATATTGAGCGTTCAAGGTGTACAGATCAACCAGAGATTTCTTCGCACCGACCAGGGCTTTCATTTTGCCCATTTTCGCCTTTTTGCCCTCGGCTCCATCAAAGGCAGCCTGAGCGGCCTGCACGATAATCTGCTGCTTCTCAATCGCTTTGGGGTAGCGGCCACTGATTTGGTAGGTCTGGACCAGGGCATCCAGCACAGCCAGTTTTTTAGCCGGTTCATTGAGGTAATCCATATAGGCCAAGGCTTTTTCCAACAGTTCAATGGCTTTGAGCCATTGCTTGGCATCTTTGGCCTTCTTCGCCGCACCGATGGTCGGCTCCAGCATGGTTTTGGAGAAAGCCTGGCGCTCCTCGTTGCTCATGCCGCGATAGCCGTACATCGCCACCGCATCGGACAACGCGACGAAGTTCAATTTCTTGCGTTTGGCGGTTTTCCCTTGGGCGGCTTCAACCAAGGCCTCCGACCAGCTACGCACACGGTCTTTGTCTTTGATCCCTTTCACCAAGCCACCGAACCAGTCCAGCACGGTCGCCGCCGGGACGATGTCCCGGTTGATCATGGCAAAGCCCGGCACACCCCGGTAGTTGAGCATAGTTTCCATGAACAGGCGTTCAAAGCCTGCGCGGGTCTGGCCCTGATGCACGTTGGTGAAGACCACCAGGTTGCTTTTGGGCATGAAGTTCATCTGGTCCACAAAGCGATAATGACCAATCCCCACCAGTTCTTCCTGGTAATACACGCGGGCATTGGCGATGCTGTGACCTTCAAAATAGAGGGGCTGTCCGAGGAACAGCAAGCCGTTGTTCCAAAGCTTGTTTTTCACGTTGGAAAACACCACGTCTTTACCGGTGACGGTAGTCCAGGCCGGGGCATAAGGTTCCAACAGTTTGGTGATCTTCTTGGCGCTGATCGCCTTGTGTTCGCCGTCTTTCACACCTGCCGTAGCCAAGCCGGTATTGACAAACACGTTACGATTGGCCTGGCTGTCCGCCAACCCGCGAAGGCTCAACACACGGGAATACTGAAGCCCCGGTTGTCCCGCAGCAACCAGCAGATTTTTCAGCGGCAACTTGGCGTCCAACAGATCCACTCCGAAGTAGACGAACTTGGCCCCTTTGACCAGACTCAACATGGGACGCATCAAGGTTTTCACCAGGCGAGAAGCGGGCAGGGTTTCTTCACTCAACCAGGTGTGAATATTCCTCACGGCATGATTCAAGCGCTTCGTGGTCACCGCGCCAGTGTGGTCTACGGCGAAGAGTTGCACATCCGGCCCCAAGGGCAAGGCGAAAACGGCCATTTCGCCGTCGGAGAGGCTGGCGCCCGCATCCTTGGGACTGAACATACTTGTACTCATCAACATCGCCGTGCGCGGGTCCACCTTGGCCAACTGGGCCTGGGTACTTTGGAGCCGGGCGAGAAGATCGTCGATCTTGAGTTGACGCAAGTCCTGGAACTCCCAGTTGCGGTAAGGATTCTGCATCTGGATCGTCGCCCGCGCCACCTGAGAGGTTTTGTCCATCTCATCAAAAATGGCTTGAATCGGTTTCTCCGAGAACTTGAACGGCGTCTTGAACAATTCATCAAGCACCGTGCGGCGCAGGTACCATTCCGACCAGGTCAGGGCCAGATCATGCTTGTCCTGATCCTCGGCCAAACGGATGGCGGTTTTGTAAATGTCCGAACGCACCTGCCAGGCGTGACGCTGATATTCCGGCCCTAGAAGCTTGGGATACAAACCGCTGAATTCGGTTACCGCCTGTTGGGCCAGTTTCAGGTTGCCGGTTCTTGCGGCAAAGGCGACCATCGCCTGATAGCGCAATTCCCCAAGCCAGAAGCCGGGACGAACCGGTGGAAGCGGGGCTTCGGCGGCCACGGCATCGGCACGTTCTTTTTCCATCGCCTGTTTTTCTTCGGCGGTGTAGGTCATGTCCCGAAGGCCGCTCATCAGGCGCATCGCTTCTTTCAGGTACTGCATCGAACGCCCGGTCGCCGTGGGAATATCGTTTTCGTCGTTGACGTGTTTCAGGCTGGCCTGTTCTTCCGGCGTTTCAAACATGGCCAGAAATTCCGCCATGTTCATCAAAGCCTGGGCACGATAGCGCATACGCCAGTAAGCCTTGTAACGCTCTGTGGGTGGAAGCGTATTCAATTCACCCAAGGCACGCGAGGGCTCGGACTCCCCTTCCTCTTCCGGTACCGGGGTTAATTCCAGCACCTTCTTCCAGTAACGATAGGCATCCGAGAACCCCTGCAAGCGAGTTTGCATTGCCTGGAAGCTTTCTTCCTCGTTCAATTCCGGACTAAGCGGCATTCGGCTTTCCTGCAACGAAGCGGTCATGGAAAGCGCCGCGCCGGTATTGAACATATGCAGGACGAAGTCTTCCTCCAAACCGCCGGCGTTGCCACCGGCTTCCAGGTCTTTTTCGTATTTGACAATCAAATCCTTCAGGGCGCTTTGAACTTTGCGCAAGGATTCATCCGAAACGGGAATGCCTTCGGCTCCCTGACGAACCAACATGCTGGCGGCATTGAGCAAGGGACGAAGCTGGTTTCTGAAGGGTACGGTTTGCAGAACGTATTCCATCTCTTCCGTTTCTTCATTTTCCTGCATCTGCTCCGTATCCAACACGGTTTCCTCATCCACCTCGCCGCTGGGACGATAAAGCAGGTAGAGGTTTTCCACCGCTTCGGCAGGCATTCCCTGGGCGTAAGCATGGAGCGCCAGACGGTTACCCAGAAGAATCATGTCGATGTAGTTCAACATGTCATCGGGCTTATCCTCAAAAGTTTTCTTCTTCTCCTCGTAGGCGCCCTTCAAAAGAGGAATACCGCGGATGTACACCTGGTATTCTTCCAGAATGCGGTTACGCAGGGCTTTGTTCAAGTTGCGTTCTTTTTCCGGACTGAAACCGAGCGGAGAGCTTGACGCATTGTCTACGAGGGGCAGAAGGGTGAATTCATTTTCCCGCTCCTCACTCAAGCTGGTACCGTATTTCTTTCGCAGTTCGGCGCTTTCCAGCAGGTACTTGATCGCCTCCGCGTAGTCACCTTTCAGGTAGTTGTTGTAAGCCACCGAGCGTGTGATGCCGCTGAGCATCTTTCGTTTCTTTTCCTTTTCAAAGCGCTCACGGGATTCCAGGAAGAAACGGGTCGAGGCATCATACTCGCCCATCTCCTGATAAATCAGGGCCAGGCGGGCGACCAACTCACCGCGTACCGTGTTCATTGCCTTGGCATGACGCTTCAGGTTGGCACGGGTATATTCCCGTTCGGCGTTCCCGGCCAGATCCAAAGCCTGCTCGAATTTCCTCGCAGAGAGGGTGTAATCATCCTGGGTGTAAGCCGCACGCCCGAAGTTGATCAGGAAGAAGAGCTTCTGGAAATCGCTCTCAAAGGGCACGTTCAATTCTTCGCGGTAACGATAGGTCTTATAGGCATTGAGCCACTGGTTGCCCAAGGCGATAAACACATTGCCCAGGTTCAGCGAAATATCCCCTTCGCTCTGGATATCCAGGTTGCGATCGTTCAGGTTCTTCGCCTTGTCGTATTCCTCCACCGCCATAGAGATCAACCCCGGCGTGTTGTCTCCCATGACTTTGTCCTGCATCTCGTAGACATAACCCAGGGTGTTGTGAATCAAGGGGTGCTGCGGATTCAGGGCTGCCGCGTTGAGCAGATACTCCTCGGCCCAGGCAAGATCCCGTTCCTTCAATTCCTGCAAGGGACGACGCCAGGTCATCAGGTAGCCCATCGCATACCAGCTTACCCAATCGCCTTCGTTTTCATCTGCCAACTCATTGTACGGTTCAAACAGTTCGTCCCAGGCGTCCTCGTAATCCTCGCCTTTTTCAATGACCTCACCGTTCTTACCCAGCTTGTCCTGCTTCAAATTGGAAAGCCGGATGGCGATCAAACGACGGTGGGCTTGCAGGTAGCCGCGATCGAACTCCAAGGTCCGTTCATACACCTGCTTGGCGTTTCCCCATTCCTTTTCTCCTTCATAGAGTTTGGACAACAACAGGGAAATGCGCATGAACTGATTGTAGGCGTGCAGGTAGTTCCGCTGGTTCGAGCGATACTGGAAGGTCACACGCTCGAACTGGTCCAGCGCGTTGAGGTACATCTGCTTGCTTTCCAAGGCTCGGCCCTGCTCACGCAAGCTGGCCCCGTAGCGCGTGGAAAACTCACCCAGTTTGAAGGTGGCCTGAGTAAGCTGTTCCTTCAGAGGGAAGTCTTTCCAATACTTCTCGTAGCTTTCCTTTTCCAGCTTCATCAGGCTCTCGCCCTTGCGCTGTTTGTCCCGGATCTTGCGCAAAGGTTTGAGGTCCATCTCGGTATCGTGCTTGCTCAAAATTTCCTGCATCGCCCGAATGGCCAGGTCATACATACCCAGATCGGCATACAATTCCCCGATGCGCGTTTGAGCCAGCACGATGAACAGACTCAGGTCTTGGTTGTGGTCGATGTGATAGCGCAGGCGATCAATTTCATTAATACGGTCGTCGGGATTGTCATAGAGGCGGAAGATTTCATCCCCGGCCTTGACCAACTGTTGCGGAAATTCCGGATACTGCCGGAAGGCATTGATGAAGAAACGGACTTGCTCTTCCGTATCGTTGAGTAAGCTCATCACCCGGCCCAGGCCGATCATCGCTTCGACACCGCTTTCCCGCTCATTGGGGAAACCTTGCAGAACCCGTTGATAATAGTTATTCGCCGCGACGTAATCGCTCCGCTTCGCTTCCATATCCGCACGGCGCAGCAAGATGTAGCTTTCCGCTCTGGATTGTCCTTCATAGCGTTCACGAAGACTTTCCAGGGCTTCGATGGCTTGATCCACATCCGCTTTTTCCAGGCGTACCCCGGTGGTCTTGGCCATTACTTCCTTATCGTAAACGGGAAGGACGGCCTGGTCGATATCCGCAAGGGCTTTCCAGGGGCCTTGGGCGGTTTTGACATTGCGCAAGCGGTTGAGACTGATCTGCTGTTTGTCTTGAGCTTTGAGGTCGAAGAACAAACGGCTTTGCTCGTAACAGGCGCGTTGATAAAGTTCGGACTTCGGAAATTCCCGCAAGAGATCCAAGGCGAAGATGCGGTCGAAGTTGTCTTCCTGGCGCATGGCCAGTTCATACTGCGCTTCGGCCTGTTTCATCACGGGGAACAAGCCTTTGTAGGGAATCATCCACACGTCCAGGTTTTCGTTGCGCTTGGTGGTGAAAACCAGGCCCTTGGCGTGAGCCTGCGTGAACAGGTGGGTGAAGCGATCCGAGGTAAGCTGCTCGGTGACACGATTGATCAGATGGATTTTCTTCTTTTGCAACACCTCAGCCAGAGACACACGCCACAGACTGGCCCGGTCTTCCACATCCAGCGATTGCCCTCGGCGGGCAAAATACCAGCGGGAGTAAATCAGGGTCTTGCCGTCAGGAGTGAACTGGGGGAAACCGCAATTGAAGCTGGGATGACTGACCTCGATTTCCTTCTTGGTGGTCATATTTTTCAACACGACCTGCCCGATGCGATTACCGCCGTAGCCACGGTACTTGGTAAACGCGATATATTGGTTGTCGGGAGACAGAGCCGCGTGGGTGGTTCCCCAATCCGTTACGGCTTCTTCGGGGAGATCCAGGTCTTTCAGGTTACGACGTACAATACGTTTCTTGGCATCGGGGCCGCTGGTGTAGTAAAGCCATTCACCCAGTGGGCCAACCACGGGAAAGCTTTCACCGGTTTCACGCTTGGTGAACGGGTCCAGACCTTTATCCTCACGGTCATCGAAATCAATGAAGAACAGGTCGCCTTTGGTATCGTAACGCATGGAGACGAAAACCAGGCGATCGTCATCCACCCAGCGGGGCTGCGTGTCTTCGGCGACGTTCTGGGTCACTTCCCAGGCCTGGCCGGTGCGCAGATCCTTGACCCAGATATTCATATTGCCCTTCTGGTTACTGGCAAAGGCCAGGTAGGTACCATCGGGCGAGAGGCTTCCGTACAACTCATCGCTGGTGAAGTTGGTCAGGTAGGCCGGTTCCAGCACGTCCGCAGTGGGCGCGATGGCGCGGTATTCGGGCAGGGTTTCACCCGGAGGAAGATCCACGGCGGCTCGGCGCCCGCAGGCGCTTCCCAGACCAAGCAACACACCCAAAAGGATCAGGATCCAAGCAGTTCGCACATGGCTGATACGCTTCATCCCCAAACTCTCCTTCAACTCTCCCGGAAGCCTCCGGGTTGACAGTTTCATCGTTTCCAGACGACGGCTCGTGCCGACTTACTGCTCTTCGGTCTTGTCCATCCAGGCGTTGTTGTCCACATCCCAGACCTTGGTTCCAAGAGGACTGTTCTGCACCATCAGGGCAAAAAACATTTCCCGGATCACCGGCAAGTCGCTGTTGGACAGATTCACATTCATGCTGATCACGCGGTTCATGATGATCTTTCTGTCCTTGTTTTCCTCGCCGATGGTTCGCTTGGCGAAGTCACGGTATTCCGCATCTTTCTTGGTCTTGTTGTTCGGCAGAAAAGCCAGGGTGCCGTCTTTGTTCTCTCCGGCCACGCCGTCGGCCTTGACCGCATCCACGTCGTCTTTTCTGAACATGCGGTTCATCTGGGCCATCACCGCTTCCCGTTGCTCCGGGCTCATGCGGGCCTTATCCTGGGTTGCACCACGGACGCTGGACACCAACACCATATCCTGGTCCAGTTGCTCAAAGGTTCCCAGAATCTGGTTTTCAAGCTGGGTCTTTTTATCCACGCTGAGCATTTTCAGGTTAATACACGAAGACAACACGGTCAGCAGCAGCGCCGCCAAGAGCAGAAGCATCATTCGAGACATTTGGTTCTTCATCGGTCACTCCCTCGTATCGACAAAACCGGATAAGACGGTGGTGGTATTTGGTTCAAACCTTGTTTACTCACGCGCGGCGTTGCGACCGCGTTCCTGTTGCCGTTTCTTACGCTCTTCTTCCAACTTGCGTTGTTCCTCTTCCTTTCGTTTTCGTTCCTCCTCGGCCCGTTTCTTAGCCAGCTCTTGGGCGATGTCTCCCTCCTTGTCTTCTTTGGGCTGAGGCGTCAGGCCGGCGATAACAGGGTCTAGGTTATTGGAAAGAATGGGCATAATATCGAAGTTCCGGATTTTTATTTTATCAAGGATAAAGAAGTTGATTATCGGGCCAAAGAAACCATTTAATGCAAAGTCTACATTCGCCTGAGTATACTTTAGGCGTATCGAGGCAAAATCCAACCCGGCCACACCATCAGCCATCTTCAGAACTCCAATATTTCTTTGAATCGACGGGTCTTGCTTATTGGGATCAAGGAACTTCATTCCTTGAATGGCTTGGGGAATGCCCAGTTGGGTCAGTTCAATACGGCCTTCCACAAACTTCGGTCGCAGATCGAAGTCCAGATCCATCAACATGGAAATCGCGGTTTCATCGGTGACCTTGGTGTCCGGACCTGCCGTGAGATAGGCCAGGTTGACGTTGGTCAACTGCAACCCGAAGTGGGTGCGCACGGTAAATTCAGGCGGCGGGAAGTTGCTGACTTCAAAGTCCGGCGAGTAAAGCTGGGCCTGTAACTGGCCCTGCACATCGCCACCCAGCACGTTGACATAGAGACGGTCGATGGCGAAGATATTGTCGTTGTAGATCATGTCCAGCGAGACTTCATCCACGCGCAAGGAACTATCGAAATAGTCTCCCGTCTTCCAACGCCGCCGCTGGGGCGTAGCGCTGTTGGCCAGAGCATAGGCCTCCGGGTCGGTGTCTTTCATCTTCTTCTGGCGCTTGTAAGCCAGCTTGGCCTTTTCCTCACGAGTGGTCAGGGTCACACCATCGATATGGAAGTTACTGCGGTTCTTACTGTATTCACGCATGGTGTTGTACAATGCGCCCTTACTGCCCATATCAAACAGGCTGCGCTGCTCGCCCAACAACCACACCTTGGGCACGCCGTCGGCAAAGACCATGCGGATCTTCTGAATCAAGGGTACATCGGCATCCATGTCTTTCAGATACATGGCGCTTTGGGAATCAATCCACAAAGTAACGAGTTTACCGTCACCGACATCGTATTTGATCTTCTTTTTCGCCGGGTCTTTCTTCCAGAAATTGAACGCCTTCGCCAGAATGACACCTTCCATCACCGCTTCTTCGGTATTGGGAATACTGCGCACGCGGGCTTTGATACCCACCAAACCCTGGGTAAAGTAATCCTCCATCGGCAACGGGAGTTTCTTCCAGTTCGGCTCGCTGCTCTCCAAGCCCTGGAAGCCCTCGGAGGTATCCAGGCCGCTGAACATCTGTACGTCGTATTCCGGCAGGACAATCAAGCCCCGTTCCAACTGATTCAGAATCGTCCGGCGGAGTCTCATCACCTTGCCGTCAACATCCACACGTACACCGGCGGTAGGCACACGAATGTCAAACTTCTCCAGCACCGCCGTTTCCAGGTTGTGAATCACCGATTTCACGTCGATGATGGTTTCGTTGAACGGCGCGGGCATGTTGGGAAGCAAGGCCTGTTGGGCGCGAATCTGCAAGGTGGTTTGAATCTTGTCCGGCAGATCCAAAGCTTTGGAGATGGGTGTAAACAGGGTCGGCTCCGGCGGCAGGTCTAAATCCGGGACGTGAATCCCCAACTCGGCATCCACACTGATACCGGTGGCCGTGACATCCATCTCTTCATAGCGGAAACGATCCAGGCCGATGTTCACTCCCGACTTCAGCGGGAAGCCGTCTTCCCGGTTGGCTTCATAACCCACGCTGGCCCCGAAGTTCATGCCCTCCAGTTCCACCGTAAGGTTTTTGGCCATGTTCAGCTTTCCGATGCTCAGACCGATGTCGCCCTGGGCTTTCTTCACACGGAACTTCGCGCCACGACCGGCCTTGCCGACAATCCCCGGCGCACGAGCCAACCCGCCGGTACGGAATTCCAGATTGGCAATTTCCAGAGCCGCCGGGCGCACGCGGATGACATCCGCCTGGACCTTGAGGGAACTGTCTATGTCATCCGTGTTTTTCGCCAGAACGTGAATGGGAATGCGGATGCCTTCGACATAGATTTCTTTTTTCTCGTTGCCGTGAGCGATCTGCACGAACTCGACACCCAACCCCGGACCGGTGGTTTCAATGGCCAGATTCTTGATGGGTCCGTGAATGCGCAGGGTTCCACCGAAGTTGCGCACCTCAAGCGGGTCCGGCTCGGCGGGAGCCTTTTCTCCCTTTTTGGTCTGTTTCTTCGCCGCGGCTTGATGGTTCTTCTTCTCGTTCATGAAGATGGAAATCTTGTCCAGGGTCGCCGCGATATCCAATTCCACGGGAAGCGCACTTGGGTTGCGCTGGCCGATGGCTCCCACCGTTGCGAAGTCGATCCGTCCGGTTTTCACACCGACATGACTTCCAAAGGAGCCGGAAAGGATCTTCAGTTTCATCTGACGAAGCGGAGCCAGAGCCTTGGGCGGAGCCAGACGCATCGCACGACGGAAGTCGATGGGGTCGAGATCGACCGCAAGGTCGCTGCGGTTAAGCACCGTGGCCGTGGTATTCAAATCCGCCTGGGCGGCAATCTTGACCTTGACCGTGTCTGAGATGTTGGCTGTGATGCGTTCGATGTCCCAATCCATTTCCCGCAGGTTGCCACCCAGTTTCATGTCATGGTCGAAGCGAATGGCCACCATGCCCTGTCCCGGCACATAGTAGCGCACCGTGGGAATGGAAATCTCATTGGTCAGGCAGACCCACTCCGGCGCGGGGAAGCCCATGTCATGGGTTTCCAGTTTGGCGGTCACGCCGATACGGTTATCCAGATGGAAATTGGCAATGTGAGCGCCGAAGCCATCCAAGGCGGCCATGTCCATGATAGTGCGCACATGAATGGGCGGATAATCCGCTGCGCTCTCGGCCTGCATCGCCTCGAAAATGGTGTCTTTCGTCCACACCTGGCTTTCCGCGTGGCCCAAACGGGTGTACACGGTGACATCCAGATCGAAATCCGTAATCTTTGCCGGAGGCGCATCAATGACCACATCCCCGGCGATGGCCGGAAGTTTGGCCTCGGAGAGATCGAGGTCGATGTTCAGGTCTTTGACGATGAAATGGGTTTCGGTCAAGGGCTGAACCGTGTCCAGCGTGTGTTGCAGGTCGGCCTGGATTTTTTCCGGGTCGATGCTTTCCGGTCCTTTAACCACCACACGGTTCTTCACCAGCACTTCCCCCTTCAACACCAGATTGGGGAAGATGGGGTTGACGTAAGGGTGGAAACTCTCCAACGGAATACGGAAAGATTTGAGATCCATCCCCACGTTGAGTTGGCTCACCAGGGTATTCAGCGCCTGAGCCTGTTCTTTCTTCTGCTCGTCGGTCAACTCCGAGGGATCTCCCTGCATGACCGTTTCGCCCTTGGCGATTTTCGCTTTGTAGTATTCGTAGGCCCAGACCTGTTCTTTGGCGATCTGATCAATGAAGCCCGGCAGCGCGTTCTTCAAGCCACCAACCATGACATCGAAGTTGACGAACTCTTCCCCATTGAAGGTGAAGTCCATTTTATCAATGCCCATCTCACCGGTTTTGCCATCCACCGCTACTGAAAGGCCGTAGCGTAATTCCGTACCGGGAAGCTCCACCGGGCCGGTGAACTTGTTCACCTTGAAACCGAAACCGACATCGAAGTCAATCTTGGTGTCTTCGATAACCTTGTCCAGTTCGTTGATGTTGGTCAAACGAGCCAGGCTGCTGTCCAGCACGAGGTCTACATCGACATCAAGCTGACTTTGCAGTTCCAAGGGTGTAGGCGTGTGATTGGCCGTCTGACCGGGCAGAGCATCGTCGCCGGGAGATCCGGGAAGGACAGCCCCCTCATCCGCAGGTGCGGGTACGGGCTTGTCAGCGTTGTCCGGCTGTGCCGTATCCGGTGCGGGAGCGGCATCCCCTTCCGGGGCCGGTTTGAAAAGGTCGGCCATCGCCACCACAAGGTTGTTCTGGCCCGGCTCGGTGCCGTGAATATCCGTATGCAGTTCGACATGAACAGCACCGGTAGTATGAATGTCCGCAGAAATCACGGTTGAGAACTGACGGAAGTGGGCTTCCATTTCACCCAGGTCGGCATCCAACTGGAAGTTTTCCAAACCGATCTTCTTGGCGACAATATGAAATTCCGGCAAAGCCAAGGGGCCGGGGGCTTCTTCACCCAACACCATCGGCTGAGGCTCATCGGGTGGAGGCGGCGGGCTGGGCTCGCTCTTCGGCATGTTGTCCAACAAAGCCTGGAAGCTGGGCAGGAAGCGCCCGTCATCTTGCGGCAGGCTTTCAATATCCACGGTGATGTTTTTCAGCAACACGTTTTCCAAGGTGACTTCGTTGGAAAACACCGCAGAAAGAATCGCGTAGGTGATGTTGACTTCATCCACCCGCAGGATGTCTTTGGTGAACCCTGCCGGTTTCTCAGGCGGTCCTACGCGAATATCCCGAATAACGAAACCACCGAACAGGTTGAAGTCGATCTCACCGACATCCAGGTTCTGATGGTTGATCGCGTCACGCACCGAAGGCATGGCGAAATCTTTGATCGTGTTCAAGGGAAGGAAAATCACAAACAACAGGATGAAGGTAATCAAGGCGACCAGACTGACCGGAACCCAGATCAGGGTTTTACGCAGAATCCGCCACCAAAGGGGCTTTTTCGCTTTGGGCGGTTTGTCGTCTCCCCCTCCGGAACCGCCTCCCTGCTTTTTGCCAAAAGACCAGAGGCGCGACAGCAGCGAGGGCTTCGCGATGACAAGGTCTTCCTCTTCAGCAAGCGCCGGGACGGTTTCTTCCTTCACCGGTGCCACCGATGGTTTCACCACCTTCTTCGGCTTCGGCGTGGCGGGAGCCGCCTGGGTCGGCGTGGTCTGTTCCTGCGTTACCGTCTTCGGTGCAGCGGGAGTCCCGACCGGCGCGGTGGGAACTTCTGTTGACGACACCTGCTCCTGGGTTTCACGCCGAGGGATGACCGTTTGACGATCTTTGGGCATGGGAGGTGGAAACGGCGGAAGCGTTTGCGTCTGACGCATGGCGTCGGTTTGATCTTCCTCGGCCTTTGCCGCGGGCATTGCCTTCTGGGTCAGACCATGAACAGGCCGGTGTTCCGAGGGCTCCACCTGGGGAACGGTACTCCGCCGGGTATTCGCAGGCGGGCTGGGTGGAACGGTGCTGGAAGCAGGCTTCGGACGCGATTTCGTTTCATTGCTCACGGGTTTCTCTCCGTCGCGCAAGGTCATCAAATCCAAGCGGGGAAGAATACAAGCATTAAATGCAACATATCCATAGAGTTACGCAAATCATGCAGAAAACCTGCACGCCGCACTCGCCCCGCATTGAGATTGTAAAAAGCCAAAGTTTCTGTAGAAACAATCTACCGATTTTTCCCGGATGGAAATCAATTGAGTACACTAGCAAAAGCCCTAAAAGAAGTCAACAACAAGACTTAAATAGATCATTTGTAAATTCAGCCAGTTAAGCCTGCAAAAACTCTTTTCTTCCACTGAACGGAAGTCGCTCATTCCTTTCGGGAACACGATGGATTGAAAAGAGCCAACTGCGCGATTTTGTATGATTCATCCCTAAAGAAAAAACAGGAAAGGTCGAAGCTATGGGTAACACGGCGATGAAAGCCCTTTGAAGGTGACCGTTCAATAAAACCAACGAAGGCCGTTTCATGGCAACAAGGGGACTGATCTGAAGTGGATAGCACAAGGTTGGAGAAGTCGCCGAGCTTTCAAAGGCCGGTCAACCACAGGAGATTTCGATGACAGTGGACGTGTTCAAACCATTTGTGACAGGCATTATTGATATGGCCTCCATGATGTTGGGTGTCGAGGTGGAAGTGGGCGAGGAGAGTGAAGACATCCCTGAGCCTATTGTCTCCGGACTGATCAATTTAGATGGAGAAGATGCCCGCGGACAGGTCGCAATGTCCTTCCCGAAGGAAACCGCCGTGAAGATGGTTGCAGCGATGCTTGGTTTCGAGGAAGACGAAGTCGATGAAGAAGCCTTGAGCGACGGCACTGGCGAGATGGTCAACATTGTCGCGGGGTATGCCAAAGGCAAACTGAGCGAAACCCAATACAAATTCCAACTCTCCCTACCGACCATTGTGGGAGGACCAGCTCACAACGTGAAACTGTTCCGAGGAAAGAAAACCCAACAAGCCCGTATGAAAACCGAGCTTGGTGATTTTGGTCTGACCGTTTGGATGGCGTTGGAAAACAACGACGAAACCTGAACGTTAGGCAGATAGACCTTAAGGAACACCGCTTGGGGGAGAGGGGTTCCTGGGGGACACCCATTGAGACAGAGCAAGCCGCTCTGTCTTTTTTTGTTTAAATATTCAGCGACTTCAGACCACTTGAAATTCCATACACCCGATTCCCGATGCGAGAAAATGAAAAGATTCTCTCATCCATTTCCCGGATTCCGAACGGAACGTGGAATTTAAGTTGCGAAAACAGGTTAATTCGAGTATGGTAGGCGCATTGAATAGGTAGAAGAAGAAGGGTATACGGCTTTCACAAGCCGTCAGGAGGGGGGATTTTCCTCATCTTTCAGCGCTTCAGCACATGCTTCCAGACCTCTTGACTCGTCAGTCCAACTCCACACTCAGCTGATATTCTCCAGCCAATTCACTTCCATTTTCATCCACCCAGGTGTCCACGATCAATACGAACCGCCCCAGTGGAAGGTTCACGCTCAGGCTTTCATGGGCACGAGCCAGGCAACCCTGATCATCATCCCCGGAAAGGATATGAATATCCGGGTCGATGGCATCATCATCCGTCACCGTTACTTGGGCCGAAAGCGTGGCCGATTGGGTCAGGTTCATCACGTACACCACTTCCGGGCCGCTTTCGTTGGTATCACTGCAATTGTAACTGTCGTAAAAGCGCTCCTCGCGCCCCAGGGTGTTCCCCTGATGAGTAAAGGGAAAAGTAGTGATACGATATGGGCAGGCGTGAGTTCCCTGTTCTGTCGCGCAGGGATTCCAGAACTCCGGGGCGATATCCCGAACGTCGATCAGGAAGTAATCCACATTGTCGCCCTCTCCCGTCCAGGCGTTGTTGATGAACTCCAACCAGTTATCCATACCGGGAATCACCTGGCATCCGGCGCTCCACACCCCCACCGCTGCGGTTTCCAGGGGAGCATTCTTGCTACCCATGTGAATGTTATGGGCGCTGCCATCTCGGTCGTGGTCATCCGCGCCTTCCGGGGCAAACCAACCATTGCGGTCGTCATCCCAATGCCCGTTCTTGTTGTTGTCATCCCGCACGGGATAACTGGAAAGCTGCATGGCTAGCGCGTTGTAGCCACGATGCCACCCGTTCTTGTAGGGATAACGCCGGTTGGGCCGCAGGCTGGAGGAATTATGATAGCCGAAGTCATAGGCTCCGGTGTCCGTGTTGGCCGGAAATTCCCGCACATGGCGCTGGTCTGAGCCATCAATCCAGAACAAAACCAAGGTATCATTGAAGCGGTTCGGCAGGTTATCATGCCATTGGAAGGTTCCCGGATAGGCTCCGCGCAGGCCCAGCACGGTTCGGCGGTTGGCGGTTTGGTCCACACGCTGCCACAGGGTTTCTTCAATCAGATCCACATAAAAAGCGTGGGCTTCCTCTTCCGTGAAATAGCTGGCGCCATCCGGCAATTCGTAGCAGCGGTTCTCCTCGTTCCAGGTTTCGGCGCGTGGAAACACCGGCATGTTGTCCTCGTAATCCGGCAAGACGAGATCCTTCCCGGCCTTGGTGCGGGTCGTCACATAGCCCTTGGGGGCAGGTTCCATGTGAGCGATGGTATCCACCTCGGAGCCAAGATCCATGAAACGAGTTGGAGCATCCCAGAAACTCGGTGTATGAACCTGCGGAGCCGGAACCTCGTATTGAAAATCATAGCCGAAGTCACAGCTTGATGGTGGAGTATCACCGTCAGTCAGATCGTCGTCATCATCGTCGTCGGTCGGGTTATCCCCATCGGTCAGGTCATCATCATCATCGTCGGTCGGGTTATCCCCATCGGTCAGGTCATCATCATCGTCGGTCGGGTTATCTCCATCTTGCTGAGGCGTATCACCAATATCAATGTCATCATCATCATCCGTCGGCTCGTCCGGTACACACTCCCCGTTCTCCCAATGGCTTCCCGGCACGCAATAGGCTTGTGCGGCATCCCCATCTTCTGTGGAAGCATCCGGTTCATCCGAGGTATCATCGGCACAGGAAAACGCGACCAAACCAACACAAACCAGCAGAGCTATCGTCAGAAAACGAGTCATCACAGCACCTCGTATAGATGAACAAACGATGTAAGTATGGCAAAGAAATCAGGGTTTGTCTAGGCACAGATGGGTTTGCAGCAAGGGTGTTGCCGGATGGCTTGTTGACACCTCCCTCGCCTCTCACGACGGAGACAATCAACAGGTAAAAACGCCATCCTGCCACACGACATCCCTCCTTGGACCTACCTTTCCTGTTTTTCTTCTGTTCGCTGTAACCACCATTCAGGCAAGGGCTCTACTCTTATAGAAAACAGAAACCAGGGGAAAACGACCCCCTTACAGAAGCAAAAGGAGCCAAACCCATGCCGATGTTTGAATACCGTTGTGAATCTTGCGGGGAAACCTTTGAACAGCTGATGCGCAGTAGCGATCGGGATGAAGACCTGAATTGCCCAAGCTGTGGTGCCAAGCATCCGAAAAAACTCTTAAGCAGTTTCTCCGCAACCATGAACGGGATCGGCTCAGGCTTCGAGGCCGCCCCCAGTTGCGCCACGGGAAATTGTCCTACAGGCCGCTGCGGCTTGGTCTAAACAGATGGTTCACCATTCTCTGAAACCAGAAAATGGAACGAAAAGCGGCTATTCCCGAACCTTTCGGACATTCCTTTGGAAAACAGCGGTTGACAAGAAGTTGGGGAATGGACATAGTATTGTTAGGTGCGAGGCATAGTGCGGGCCTTCTGCCCCGTCCTCGTTGGAATTAACCCGAACAGCCAATGGAGCGATTGATGCCGGAAAGTTCCTGCCCCATTACCGTGACGGAGTCCGCCACGACTCAACTTCTTGAATTTATTGAAAAGAACAATCATCAAGGCAAAGGAATCCGTATTTTCGTCGCCGGTCATGCCTGTAGTGGACCGAGCTTCGGTTTGTCGATTGATGAAATCAGCGAAAGCGATCAGGTTCTTAAAGATGGTGAATTGACCCTGCTTTGTGATGCCCGTTTGCAACAGGACATCAGCCTGGGCGGTGGAATGACCATCGACTTTGAAACCCATCCCGTTTACGGCGCGGGCTTCAGCCTGCTGCTGAACAACCCTTCCAGCGGCTGCGGCTGTGGTGATAGCGGTTGCGGCGGTGGCGCCCCCAGTGGCGGCGGCTGCGGAAGCGGCGGCTGTGGCTGCGGCTAAGCCGACGAAGTGATGAGAATTCGCTGCGTTTGATCTTTCCTTCCCAGAACGGTGATTCATCGCTCTGGGAAGCTTGTTTCTGGGTGAACGGCAACGGGGTCGTTCACTCTTTGTCCATCTCACTGAAAGGAAATCCTGATGGTGGAAGTCAACAAATGGGTGATGGTCACAGACCAAGCCCGCGAGAAACTCGCTGAGTTTCTTGAAAAAGATGAGAATAAGGAAAAGGTGATCCGCATCTTTTCCGCAGGCCACGGTTGAGGCGGGCCCAGTCTGGGCATGGCTCTGGATGAGCCCAATACTGAAGAAACCGTCTATGACAAGAACGGAATCACGATGATTGCCGACACCTTGGTTCAGCACGAGATGATGGGTTCCGGAGGAACCACCGTCGATTTTCAAACGCATCCCATTTTCGGGGCCGGATTCAGCATCCAATTCAATAAACGTGGCGGGAGTTGTGGCACAGACTGTAGCTGCTAAGACAGTCCAGGTTTGACCTGTATCCCCTAAGCCATATGGTCTTGGGGGATTTTTCTTTTTCCCGCTTTGCTCTTGCAAACCATTCCACTATCCGTTAGCTTGTTAGAGTTCTATTAGGAATTGATTAGCTGTTCCCGTTGATTTTCCTTGAACTCTTGACTGAGGAGTAGATCATGATCCGGCGGTTTGGCGTTTCCAGGCTTCTTGTTGCGTCCCTTTGTCTTTTTGTATCCTTGTTCTGTCTTGCCTGTAGCGAAGACAATGAGGAAGACCACGAAACTCTCAGTGATGGAGACACCGGTGACGAAGATGGCGACGAGCCCATCGACGGGGACGAGGACGGCGATGACCCCTCGGACGGGGACGAAGAAGCCGAACTGATCGACTCCGGCGTTCGCCTTCGTGGAGAAGGCTGGCTGCGCGGGGATCTTCATATGCACACAACCTGGAGTGACGGCTATGACTCCGTCGCGATGGTGATTTCCATTGCCGAATATCTGGAAGACCCGACCTTTTTGGCCGCCCATCCCGAATACGAGGGAAACGGCCTGGATTTCATCTCGATTACCGACCATCGCTGCGTGGATTCGGTCAGCGATCCGGAATGGACCAGTGACCGTCTGATTCTCATCCCCGGTCAGGAATTCGGCGGTGACGGACACGCCAACATCTGGGGCGTCACTGAATTCGTTCCCCACGATCCGGGCGGGGATGGAACGACCCTGGCGGACATTGAAGCGGCCATCGAAACCGCAAACAATGCAGGCGGTGTGTTCTCCATCAATCACCCCAAGGATTCCGGAAATTCCTGGCCCTGGGACACCCGCACTCATGGCAGCCTCGAAATCTGTAACGTCCGCTGGGGTACCGGAGAAGCCCCTTTCAGTGAAGAAGTATTGGCCGAATGGGAAGAAGATCACGGTATCCCGGCCAGCCCGATGTTCAAAAAAGCGCTAGAAGAAGAACAGGGGCAGATGCTCCGCTTCTACGAAGCCATGCTGGCCCGTGAGATGCGCATCGCCGTCGTCGGTGGCAGCGACCGCCACGGCTTTTTCATGATCGGCTATCCCACCACCTGGGTCAAACCGGACGGGGAAGACTACCCCGGCGTGGTGAACGGTATCCGCAACCGGAACACCTTCATTTCCCGTAGTCCCGTGGCGGCAACCGTCGAAATGACCGTTGATCCCCAAAGCGGCGAGATTTATGAGATGGGGGATGATATTCCCATCGGCGCAACGGGAACCAGCGTGGAGATCACCCTTCGTGTCGGACGTGCCGAGGGCGGGATTGTTCGCTTGATGCGCGGCAGTTCCGTGGAAACCGATGAACAACTGATGGACGCCACCTTGGGTGAGGTCTTCGCCGAAATGGCCATTGATAGTCAAGACATGACCGTGACGCTTTCCGACGTCGCCGTGATGCCGGGCGACTGGTTCTATCCGGTAGTGTTGGACTCGCTCTATGTGCCGGGCCTCACGGACGAGCAGAAGCTGGCCGTTGATGACATTTCCACGGGAGCCCTGGCGATTGGCGGAGAGAATTTTGTAGCCTTTGCCGGGCTGTTCATCGATTACATGGACATGGGAGTTTTCGCCGACCCCACCAAATGCGACCCGACAGAATGGAACCCCGAACACCTGCAATGCCTGCCGATCCAGATTGGCGAGGAAGCCACCACCACCTTCTTTGTACCGGATTGGATTGACCGTGCCTTGAACGCCTTCCAAGATAGCGAAGGGGGAGAAACCTGGTCGATGGGGGCCATAGGATCCGCCACACGCTTCGTGGAATAAGAGCGGAAAGAAGCGTCGGAATTTCCCCTGATTTTTCTTGCAAAAGGCGTTGGGCTTGGCTATTTTACCCCATCCTCTTGCGTAGGGCATGTAAGGTTCCAGATGCTCGCCTTGGAATGAACCGAGGCGCTTTCGACGGTTAAACGAAGGATAATGACATGGAATTTCTGAATCTTTCCTGGATGCGGCAAAACTCCGGCTCGATGTTTGTTTTCTTGATTTTCGGTATTCTGATCATCGTGTTCGCCCTTCAGTTCGGTCCCGGTTCTTCCGGTTTCACCGCCACCAGCCATGAGGCGGGCAGCATTAATGGTCAGGCCGTAACCATCGGAGAGCTTTCCTTCTACTACAATCAACTCTATGAGCAAAAACAGCGCATGGACGCCGGGTACAACAAGGAAAAAGCCGACGCTGATGGTTTGGTTGGTCAGGCCTTCGATCAGATCGCCGACAAAGTGCTGCTGGCTCAAACCGGAGATGACTTCGGGTTTCAGGTCAGTGACATGGAAGTGGGGAAGGACATCGTAAACAGCCCCTCCTTCCAGGTGGAAGGCCGCTTCGACAAAGAATACTACAAGCGCGTGGTGCAGTATTATTACAAAATGTCCATCGGTCGCTACGAGGAAAAACGCAAAGGCGAAATGGCCGGAGAACGTATCCTGAGCCTGCTTCGTGACGGTGCGGTGGTTTCCGACCAGGCGGCTTTTGTAGACTGGAAACTGAGCAACGAAAAGGTCAACCTGCAGTTCGTGAAGTTCCCCTTCAAATCCTTCCTGCAAGCGGAAGCGGAACCCACGGAAGCCGACATCAACGCACTGTTGCAATCCGGCACCGAAGGCGATGCGAAGATCAAAGCCTACTATGATGATCACAAAGCCGAATACGTCAAAGAAGAACAGGTTCGCGCACGCCACATCCTGTTGAAAGTGGCCAAAGACACACCTGAAGCCGACGTAGAGAAGGTGAAAAAAGAAATCGACAAGCTCTATGAGCAACTTAAAGCCGCGCCGGATACCTTTGCCGATGTGGCCAAGGAAAAGAGTGAGGATTCCAGCAAAACCAAAGGCGGGGATCTGGGTTTCTTCAGTCGCAAGCGCATGGTCAAGGAATTTGAAGAGGTGGCCTTCAGCCTGAACGAAGGGGAGATCGGCGCGCCGGTACGCACCCAGTTCGGTTGGCACATCATCAAAGTGGAAGAGAAGAAAGCTGCCGAAGAACGCCCTGTCACCGACGACGCGGTACGTAAAGAAATCGCTGCCAAAGTCATCAAGCGGGAACGGGCCTTGGCCAAAGCGATGGAACCGGCGAAGAAACTGCTTGCCGATCTCAAAACCGGCAAAACCCTTGATGAACTCGTTCCCGCTCCCAAAGAAGGCGAAACCGCGAAGCCCGATGCCCCCAAGGTGGAAGAAACCGGCTCCTTCGCCAAGAACAGTGTGAACTACGTGGCCCGCATCGGCAAGTCCGAAGAGGTGATGAGCCTGGCCTGGGATAAACTCACCCCGGAAAAACCTCTGGCCGAAGAGCCCGTGGTGGTCAGTGACGATGTCTACGTGATCCGCCTGAAGGAACGCAAAATTCCCACCTTGGAAGAATTCCAAGACAAAAAGGAATGGCCTCTGCGTAGCTTCAAATCCCAGTTGGCCAGTGCTTCCTATGAGGGCTGGTTGGAGAAACAAAAAGAAGATGCCAGCATCCGTTTCGATCATGCCGTGAATCTGGTGGACAAGGATACCTTCTAAGTCACTCTCCTTGCTATTCGACGGGGAGGCTGTTGACAAACTCTTGGTTTCCCTCACCCTGCTCTCTTCGTTCGCTTCCCTCTCCCCGCGGGAGAGGGAATGATCGTCTCTCCCTCTGGGAGAGACAGGATGCCGAAAGGCATCCCAGTGAGGGGCGAAAACGTTGTCAGAAGACTGCGGGGCGCGTTGCGCCCCGTTTTTTCGTTTACCCGACAGCCGGGTCGGCATGGTCCTGATTCCGGAACCTTGTATGAAAAGACTCCAGGCTGGAAAACATTCTTTGCCGACACGCTTTCCTTCAAGCAATTATCGAGACATGATCGACTAGACTGCACGTACAATGAACGCTTGAAACATCCGATCCGACACCGATTTTCTGATGATGAAGATTCACACCTACAACAGCCTGGAAAGCACCAACAGCGAAGCTTTGCGCCTTGCCTCTACGGAAGAGCCTTCTCCCTTCGCCGTATTCACCCATCAACAACGAGCCGGGCGAGGACGGAATCAACGCCACTGGGAAAGTGCCGCAGGGAACCTCACCGCCACCTGGGTTTTCCCCACAAAGATTTCCCCGACGATGGCGCAGTTGGGCGTGCTTGTCGGCGTGAGCGCCTGTGACCTGCTTCGCGACCTCGGCTGTCCGGCCCAATTGAAGTGGCCCAACGATCTGCTGGTACAGAACAACAAACTGGGCGGGATGCTCTCTGAATACACCCCGACGCCCACGGGTACCGGGGCTCTGGCCGTCGGTCTTGGCATGAATCTCCATCCGGTTAAAGACCTCGATCAACCGGCAACCAGCGTGCAGGAATGGGCTTCCTCTGTTCCGGAGGCACTGGATCTCATGCACCGACTGACCGAGCGGATTGATTCCGCATGGACGCGCTACAGGCAAGAAGGAGGCACGTTCCTGATCCACGCCTGGCGGGAGCGCTCCTCCACCTTGGGACAGTCGGTTCGTATTGAGCGCACAAACGATACCGTGACCGGGAAGGCTGTAGACATCGCCCCGGATTTCTCCCTGCTTCTACACACCGAATCCGGCCTGGTTTCGATCCACGTCGGCGATTGCATCCACCTACGCGCCGCCGCCTTGTGATGCCAAAGGCCTCACAAGGCCCCAGCCGGCGAGCCACGCCTGCGCACCGGGGTGGAACCGGCTGCCAACCCATCGTTTACCATACCATCCCCTGACCTTCTTTCACGGCTCCATAAGCCCTCAACCGTCACGCGGTTCCACCGCCGAGCGGTCCCTCGCTCGGTCCTCCCCGATGGCCATCGGGGAGCCGGTACGCAGGCTTCCTTTGTCCCTTGGACAAAGGGGTGACGGTTCGCCGTCATCGGCTCGCCGGTCTGGGCGATGCCGCCAAGGCGGCATCGGGCGGCGCGGCGCACCAGCCCACGCAACCAAGGCCCCCTGAAACCAAGCCGGTTGGGCCTCCGAGAAAAGCAACCCTTTCATTCCTGGGTAATTTTTACGAAAGGAAACCAAGTTCCCATTGACAAGATGTTCCTTCTACCGGACACTAGGAGCATCCGGCAATCGGGTTTCCGGGCCGCTATGATCGAAGCCTGTCGTGCCTGATTCCGACAAAAAACAATGTCCCCTGTTGCCGCAAGACTTCAGGCAACACCTCAAAACGATCTCGTATGAAGGAGCGACGACGTATGACTTCTTTCGCTTTGACGAACCATCCCTCCTTTCCCGGTATCCAAGGCCCCCTGCTTCTGGTCATTATGGACGGCGTTGGCCTCTATCAAGGAAAAAACGAAGGCTATCCCGGCAACGCCGTGGATCTGGCGAATACGCCCAACCTGGACCGATTATTCAAGGAGCGCCTGTTCACCACGCTGAAAGCCCACGGGACGGCGGTTGGCCTGCCCTCGGATGGGGATATGGGAAACAGTGAAGTAGGTCATAACGCAATGGGTGCCGGACGGGTCTTCGATCAAGGTGCGAAGCTGGTGACCAACGCGCTGGCCGATCAAAGTCTCTTTGACGGCCAAGCCTGGAAAGAGATCAGCCAGGTTGCCAAAGAGAAGCACACGCTGCATTTTCTCGGATTGCTCAGCGATGGCAACGTCCACAGCCACCAGGATCACCTGGAAGCGATCCTTCGCCGTTGCAATGAAGAAGACCTGCCGACCGTGCGTATCCATACTCTGTTGGATGGTCGTGACGTGGGAGAGCGCAGCGCGGAAATCTACCTGGAACGCCTGGAAACCACGCTGCAAGGCTATCGGGACAAAGGCCGCGATTACCGCATCGCCTCCGGTGGTGGGCGCATGGTGGTCACAATGGATCGTTACGAAGCGGACTGGAGCATGGTGGAACGCGGTTGGAGAACCCACGTCGCCGGGGAAGGCCCCGCCTTTCCCGATGCAATGACCGCCCTTCAAAGCCTGCGGGAGCAATACCCGGAGAAGATCGACCAGGACATCCCCGCTTTCGTGATTGTCGATGAGGAAAAGAAACCCGTCGGGGCCATTCAAGACGGCGATGCCGTGGTCTATTTCAACTTCCGTGGGGATCGGGCCATTGAAATCAGTCGCGCCTTCACCGAAGAGACATTCGACAAGTTTGAACGCAAGCCCAATCCCAAAGTGACCTACGCCGGGATGATGGAATATGACGGCGATCTGAACATTCCGCCGCGTTACCTGGTTGCTCCTCCGGCGATCAATCGCACGGTCAGTGAATACCTGGCTCGTAACAACATCCCCCAATACGCGATCAGCGAAACCCAGAAATTCGGTCACGTCACCTATTTCTGGAACGGCAATAACAGCGAGAAATTCAGCAAAGATTTTGAAACCTGGGTGGAAATCAAAAGCGATGTCATCCCCTTTGAGCAAAAGCCGGAGATGAAAGCCCTGGAGATCAAAGAGACTCTGTTGGCCGCTCTGCGTGAAGGCAAGCACCGCTTTTACCGGGTGAATTTCGCCAACGGAGACATGGTGGGCCATACCGGCGTGCTGGATGCCGCTGTGAAAGCAGTGGAAACCGTCGATCAATGCGTCGGCGAGTTGGAAGCAGCCATCAAGGAATTGGGTGGAACCCTGGTCCTGACCGCCGATCACGGCAACAGCGACCAGATGGTGGAAGTGGACAAGAAAACCAAGCAGGCCAAGCTACGTAACGGCAAGCCGATTCCGAAAACCAGCCACACCTTGAACCCGGTTCCCCTGGTGGTGACGGGCTCCGGCGTGGATGCGGTGAATCTTTCGGAGTTGAAACAGCCCGGATTGAGCAATCTGGCAGCTACCTTACTGTTTTTACTTGGATATGACAAGCCGGAGGGCTATGATCCTTCTCTGTTGGAAGGCTAGAACAGGAAAAAAACTTGGCAAGTACTGGACTTTCCTTTTACAAGCTATTATTCAAGCCTTGATGGTGGCTTAACATGATCCATCTATAGAAGCACGGGTGACTGGTGTCCCGTGCTTCGTTATGAGAAGAAACCACATTTGACGAGGCGGCATCATGCCGCAGGGTGTTTGTTGGTCAGATGCCCCGATTCACGTTCTGTTAGAACAAAGGAGAAGGCCTATGAAATCCAGTCGGCTATCCATTCTGGTGGTGTTGATGCTGCTTTTATCCTCGTTTGCGATGGTGCAGTGCGGGGACACATCGACGGATGACAACACCTCGGACGATGATGATGATGATGACAGCGACGACGACGATGACGATGACGACGATGATGACAACGTTAGCGGTCTGAAGATTTCCGATCTTCAAAACCCGAACAGCCCGGATCACCCGATGGTCGATTCCGATGTTACTCTGAACGGGATCGTCATCACCAGCCCCTTGTTCACCGTCAGTGAAAACAGCGGTCTGCGTGGTTTCTTCGCTTCGGACATCAGTGGCGGCGAATACTCCGGCATTCTGGTTGTGAAGCGCGATGACCTTCAAGCCGACGTTGCCGTAGGCGATAAAATCAATATCAACGGAACCTACACCGAATTCTGCGGCACGGACAGCGAAAATCCGGATGACTTCTGCAGCACCCAGATTGAACTGGCGGCCATTGATTTTGACGGCACGGCAGAGGTTCCCGCAGCGGTAGAGATCGCCGACCCGGCCAGCATCGCCACCCTTGACAGCTCTGTCCCGGAAACCTGGGAAGGCCACAAGTGGGACGGTCAACTGGTCACCGTGCGTAACGTCACGGTCACCGAAGAAGCCGATGGCACCAACTACGGCATGTGGCAGGTAGACGACAGCCTGCGCGTGGATGACATCTTCTATGCCTATGAAGCCAGCCTGGATGAAACCCTGGAATTTCTCACCGGTTTCCTTTATGTCTCCTTCGACCAGTCCAAGCTTCTGCCGCGTGGCGCGTCGGACATCGCCGGTGCGGCGCCGGATTGCACGGCCAGCGAGCAACGCTGTCATGACAACAAGATCCAAAGCTGCAATGAATCCGGTAGCTGGACAGACGGCACGGATTGCTCCGACACGGACGAAACCTGCATCATGACCGATGGTGTGGCCAGTTGCACCGCAGACGCCACCTTCACCGTCTATGACATGCGCAACACCGACAGCGCCAACTACCTCGCCGACGGTTCTCCGATCACCCTCACCGGCGTCGTGGTTACCAGCGATGTATTCTATGTCGCTTCCGCGCTGGACGGCTTCTTCATCGCCGATGTCGGTGGCGGAGCCTGGCACTGTGCTGTCGCCGTGTTTACGCGGGATGATCTGACCGTCAGTGTCAATGCGGGGGATACCGTGGATCTCAGCGGTACGGTCAAGCATTTCTGTGGCACCAACAGCGGTGACAACCAGGAATACTGCATCGAACAGATTCAGTTGGACAGCGTCACGGCCAACGCCTCGGCGGAAATTCCCGCTGCGCAGAAGATCGAAGACAGCAGCAGCATTGCCACCGGTGGTGCGGACGCCTACAAATGGCAAAGCTGCCCGGTCTATGTGGAAAACGTAACCGTGAGCGAGCAGATGGACTATGGTCAGTTCCGCGTGACCGGAAACCTTGTTGTCGATGACATGCTCTTCGATTACACCACTCCGGACGTGGGAACCCTCTACAACACCCTGCAAGGCTTCCTCTACACCAGCTATGGTGAATTCACCCTGAACCCCCGTAATGACAACGACATGGTGTCCGGTTGCAACGCCGGGGATACCCGCTGCTACGACAACAAAGTCCAGGCCTGCTCCGATGGTTCCTGGGCGGATGATACCGACTGCGGTGATACCCAGACCTGCGTGGAAGGCGACGATGGTGCCTCCTGTGTGGATACGAGCAGCCTTGGCGTTTACGACATTCAAAACCCCGACAGCGCCAACTACCTCGATGATGGCGCAACCGTGACCCTGAACAACATCGTGGTCACCAGTGACATTGTCACCGTGTCTTCCGGCTCCAACCTGGACGGTTTCTTCATCTCCGATATCGGTGGCGGTGCCTGGCACTGCGCCATTGCGGTCTTCAAAAACAATGTTCTGACCAACCTCAGCGTCAACCCCGGCGATGTGGTCACCCTGCAAGGCTCGGTCAAGCACTTCTGCAACACCAACAGCGACGATCAGCAGGAATACTGCAATCATCAGATCCAACTCTCGGCCCTGCCTACGGTGACCGGTTCCCAGGAAGCGCCTGCCGCGCAATTGATTGATGACCCCTCCACCGTGGCTACGGGTGGTGCAGCCGCCGATCAATGGCAGGGTTGCCGCCTGCGCCTGGAAGATGTCAGCGTACAGAGCAATGACCAGGGCTACGGCGTGTTCGCCCTGGATGGCGGCCTGCTGGTAGACACCTTCTTCTATCTGGAAACTCCGGACGTGGGCACGGCCTATGACAGCGTGGAAGGCTTCCTTTACACCAGCTACGGGAATCACAAGCTGGCCCCGGTGGAAGAAGCGGACTTTGTCGCTGCCGGTGGTGATGACACCGATGGCGATGTCGATGGTGATGACACCGATGGTGACGTCGATGGTGATGACACCGACGGTGACGTTGATGGTGATGACACCGATGGTGATGTGGACGGCGATGAAGACCTCGGTCAGACGCCCTCCCCCGGCGATATCCTGATCACCGAATTCATGGTCAACCCCTTCGGCACGGATTCGGATCTGGAATGGATTGAACTCTACAATCCTTCTCCGTTCAAAATGAACCTCTCCGGCCTCGTCGTGAAAGACACCTCCGCAACGACATTCACCATCCCTGATGGTGTATCCCTGGAAGGCGGCACCTACGGCACCTTGACCATGTCGGCTACGGCTCCGACGGGTGTGCAAAATGTATTGGCCACCGGCGTAGGCTTCGGCCTGAACAACACCGGAGGCGATAGTGTGATTTTGCAGTTGGGCGACACCATGTTGGCCAAGATTGATTACACCGAAGCCTGGGTTACGGAAGGCGCATCCACCCAGATGAGCCGCCCGGCTTTCGCCGAGCCTGAAAATCATCTGCAAAGTTACTGGTGTAACGGTGAAGGCGACTACGGCGACGGGCATAACAACCTGGGTACACCGGGCGCAGCCAACGCCGCCTGCCCGACCCGGTAAATTCTGAACGATTCCCTTCCCTCGCGGATGGCCCTTGCCGGGGTTCATCCGCGAGGTTTTGTTGACTGTTCTGTTTTGTGCTTGCACGATGCAACCCTGACCATTCATTGACCGTTTGATGCTCGTTGCGAGGTTCCATGCGACGTATCTTGCCCATCCTGCTGTTCGTATTTCTGTCCTGCGCACTTACGCTGCTTTCCGGCTGTCCGGTAGACGGCGATGAACCGGGTTTTCCCGGACAGGACATCCGTATCACCTTCGCTCATACTACAGACAGCCATAGCAAGGTGCTGCCCTTCAACTACGTACCAAGCGCTACCGACTTGAATGTACTGGGAATCCGCGAATGCGTGGATCATCTGCAATTCTGTCAGCAGGCCTTGGCCGGAGCAGGAGAATTGCAGGTCAGCGGCGAATCCAACGTGGATGGCGGCGGAGCCGTCGCTCAGAGTGGGGATGCCATTGACCTTGGTCCTGATGACTCTTTGGACAACTTATACTGCCAAGCCGTCTATTCCGCGCAGAACCAAGATGTCTATGATCCCGAAGGATTGTGCCCGGATCTCTGCAACTTTGATGAATCCAACGGCGGTCCTCGCCGTGACTACGATGACGAGGCTCTGGAAGCCAAAGAACAGGACTGCCGGAATTGCCTTGTCGACTTGGAACCCGTGCGCAAATGCAAAGAGTTCTATGGGGGTGTAGCCCGTGTGGCCTGGGTAATCAACAAAATACGTCGGCAGTATCCCCGCGTGCTTCATGTGGATAGCGGCGATTACTTCCAGGGTGCGCCTATCTTCAACCTGTTCAAAGGGGAAGTGGAAGTCCGGGCGCTCTCGGCGATGGGCGTGGACATCGCCACCATCGGCAATCACGAGTTCGACAACGGTGCGGCGATTATGGCCAACATGCTCTACCGCTACGCCAATTTTCCGCTTCTCAACGCCAACTACATCTGGGCCGACCCCAGCCAGACCGATGATCGTCACCATCTGGGAAATCTGGTGCAACCGATGATCGTCAAACAGCTTGATGGCCTGCGCGTCGGCTTCATCGGCTTGGGCAACCTGCACAGCATGACCAGCATTGCCAATGCGGACAACAGTTCCCACATCATGGCGATGGATACCATTCAAGCGGTCAGCGACTACCTGCCCTTCGTGGAAGACCATGCAGACCTGGTGGTTTTAATCAGCCACCTTGGCGTTCATCCGGATTTGGAACTGGCCAGCCAGGTGGATGGCATTGACATTATTTTCGGTGGTCACGACCATACGGTCATCATGCCTCCGGCACGTATCCGTACCCCCAACGGTGGAACCACCCTGGTGGTTCACTCCGGTGTAAACTACAAACTCGTCGGGCAGCTTGACGTGGTGGTCCGTGACGGTGTGATTCGCGGCCATGAATACAAGGTTATTCCCATCGACGGTTCGGAAGATCCAGAAAACGAGATCGGTGAAGATCCCATAGTGAAAAACGTGGTGGATGAATACGAGTTCCTTTTGAACCGCGCCCAGGACTTGGACCGTATCGTGGCCATTGCCAACGGCCCCTTCCCCCGGCAATCGGATGGAGACAGCGCCCTGGGTAACCTGGTAACGGATTCCATGCGCCTGCGTGAGCGGGTGGAAGCCGACTTCGCCATCACCAACAGCCTGGGTATCCGCGCCAACATTGATGCCGGTGAAGTGAGCCTGGGGAAAATCTACGAAGTCTTTCCATTTGAAAACACCCTGGTCACCATGTATCTCTCCGGTCGAGAGATCAAAGACCTGTTCGATTTCATCGCTTCGCGTTCCAGCAGTTACGGATGCAAGACCCAAGCCCAGGTATCCGGTGTGCGCTGCGTGCTGGATTGCCAGACCGGACGGGCCGAGTCGGTTTCCATCAACGGGAACGTGATTGTGGAAAACTACACCCTGGTGGATGCCTCGGCGGTCTATCTGGTGGCGACGAACGACTACATCGCCAACGGCGGTAGCGGCTTCGACGTGCTGGAAATGAACACGACCAAGCAGAACACCATGCTCAGCCTTCGCGATGTGGTGGTGGAATATATGGAATCAATCAGTCCGCTGGACCCCACCACGGACGGACGGATTCAATTGTTGCAGTAATGCCCGTCTGCCGGGTTTCTCGTCAAAGGAAAACACCTTGATGAATGCTTATCGTATCGGATTTCTGCTTACCCTGCTTCTTGGCCTTGGAGCCTGCAATGATGAATTGGCCGAGATCACCCCCGGCCTGACCAGCCTTCGCGTGGAGTTCGTTGCTCTGGACGGCGAAAATATGGAAAGCATGATTGGAAGCAGTGACAATCGCTTGGGTGAACGGGATGAATATCCTGTTCGTCTGCGCGTGACCATGCTGGATGAAAACGGTCTGGAAATGACCGATCGCACAGAGACGGTTCGCATCAAAGCCCAGCCTGGGAAACTCGGCAAAAACTATCTGTATGATACTGCCGAGGTGGCAAGCGGGGATGCGATTGATGTCATGCTGAAAAGCGGCTATGGCGATGTCTCCTTTTGGGTGGAAGCCTATGAAACACGACCCATCAATAAAGAAGTGATCGAGAATCTTAAAAATCTACCTGAAGAGGAGATGATTGAGCGTGCCATAGGGCTATCTGAAGATGTGCTGAACACGATTAAAGAAATCCTTTCCAGAGAGAAGAACGAGCTTTTCGAAGACCTGCCTGAAGATGAGAAGAAAGCGATTTTAGAGTTCCTAAATGAGAATGAGAAGATGGTAGTTATCCTCGCCACAGGGATCAGCGAGGCCATGTATCTTCCCTTCCCCAATGTCAAATCCATCCAAATCCCGGTAGCCACAGGAAGCGATGTCAGCCAATGGAACGGCTTCAACCTGCGCCTGGAAACCGGCGATCTGATTGTGGAACACGTCGGCGGCGAAGGTTTCTGGTTTGTGGATACCAGCCTGGAAGACTACAACGCCCTGTTCGTCTATACCCGCAACAGCCCCTATTTGAATGTCGGCGACAAGCTGAAATACATCACCGGCAACGTCATGGAGTTCTACGGCACCACCCAGTTCAGCTATTCCTACTATGAAGTGGAAAGTGAAGGCCATGCACTGCCCGACCCGGTGGAGATCACCGCGGAGATGATTGCCGATAAAACCATCATGGAAAGCCTGGAATCCCGCGTCGTCCGCGTCAGCGGTATCCGTGTAAACAACATCGAAAACGACGCGGAGATCCTTTCCGGTTACCTGACCTATCACCAATACCCGGTCAGTTTCACCGGTGGCGGTGCGGTAACGCTTTACACCAAAGCGGGAGCGCCCGACTTCGACCCGCGTGAACACAAGGGCGCAACAATCAGCTTTGTCACTGGTGTGTTGAAACAGCATTACAGCGCCGACCCTCAATGGATCATCCTGGCCCGTGACGCCGATGACATCGGTGAAATCACCGAAGCCGAGAACGAAGACTAACCCACGAACGCAACCATGAACATGGACCGTTTTTCAACGAATTCGATGTGACTTTAACAAGGTAGGTAGTGAATGAAGATCCGGTTTGCACTCTCTTTGCTGGGCTTGCTGCTCCTCATGGCCTCATCCACGGCCCTGGCTGGGGATTATGTAGACGTAAACGTCAACATGATGATGGCTGATGACAACATCAACGAGTCCAGTCAGTTCTCGCCCGACTTCGACATCCATACCCGTCCCGACAGCGAGTTTAGCGAAAGCGGACGCGGAAGCCGCAGCCACCTGGTGGTGTACAAACGGATGGAAGGCTTCTGGAAGGGTGTCTACACCGAGGCCGCGCTGGTGTTGAAACTCAACATCTTCCAACAGGAATCCGGCACGGTAGGTACGGCGATCAAAGAAGACGGCACCTACGCGCAGATAGGCTATATGTTCAGCTATACGCCGGTTGCGGAATCCGAGAACGGAAGCAGCGATGACGATCCTCTGGTCAACTGGCTGGAAGAGGACGAAGAAGGTAAAGCTTCCCAGGCTCCGCAGAGTGAGAATGGAACCGCCCAGGCTCCGCAGGGTGAAGCCCCGGAGGCGGCTCCCGCCGAACCGACGGCGAAAAAAGACATCTGGAAGCAACCGGCCAAGGTCAAGGACGTAACCCAGATTTACATCACCGCCTTCCCCTTCGATGCCGATGCCTTCCAGCTTGGTTTCCACAAGGAACTGACCTGGGGTGGCGCGACGATGTTCCCCCAGAACGACGACCTCGTCCCCGGTGTGCGTCTGGCCTTTGAATGTCCCTATGCCTATGCCTTTGCGGGGATGAAAACCCACCGTCAACCGGTAAAAGACAAACAGAACACCGAGCGCGTGCCCTATGAAACCGTGTACGGTGGTCTGTTCGGCGTAGGGACGGACTTCTTCGCGCCTTTTGCCAGCCTGAAAAAAGATCATTCCCTGAAGTTGGAAATCAATGGCGGCATCTTCGACAAAGGCGATAACGTGGTCATCCCCGAACGGGACGGCAAGGAAGATGCCGATGACATCAACGCCTACGGCGTAGCCAGTCGTCTGAGTTATACCTACGGGCTGCCCATCGGCGAACGCCTGGACCTGGATCTCTATCAGAACGATCCACGCACGCGCATTGCCGAAATCAAAGGTGAACGGGTAGAAAAATACAACGACCGATACAGCACAAGTGTTTCTATCGAAGCCGACTACCTCAGCGAAGACCTGTCCGACCCGGACAAAGTCAACGGCACCAAAGCGTTCAACGCAATGGCAGCCCGCCTGGACTCTAAGCATAAATTCCCTATGGACTTCGAAGGCATGGCTTATGGTCGCGTCCACCTGTTCTATCAGTACCGCACACTGGAATATCTGCTCTTCAACGGCCCCGGCTACGTGCCCTTTGAAGCCTTCCCCAAAGGTTCGGAAAGCAAGCCGGAGCAGAAATTCGGTCTGGCTTATGATGTTTTCATCAAACCGGCCCATTTGACGATGAGCGTGTTTGTTGAACATCAACTGCCCGCCAGCTACAAAGGCAGTTCGGACCAGACCAACACGGCGGTCATCAAAGATCGCACCGACAGTTCGGCCTACCTCTCCGCCTTCAGCCGCAACATTGAAATCCTGCCTGAAGGCAAAGATCCCTTCGGTATCACCACCTTCAAGTTCACCGTGAAGGAAGACTTCAGTCAGATGCTCTCAATGGCCTTTGAACTGACCTACCAGGTAGACCGCAACCGTCCGCGCTACGAAGCCAGCGAAGAGGACGATAAAACCCTGGTCAAAGTCTTTGAAGACAAAAGCGTAACCGACCGCCTTGGTCTGGCCTTGCTTATTCAAGCCAAGTTCTAACGAACCCTACAGATCACGATCCCTCACGGCCCGCCTCACAGCGGGTCGTTCCGTTTGCTGGCAACATCCTCGCCCCTCACTGGGATGCCTTTCGGCATCCTGTCTCTCCCAGTGGGAGAGACGATTTTCCCTCTCCTGTTGGGAGAGGGAACGCGAACTTCGTCAGCAAGGGTGAGGGAAACCAAGGCTTATCAATCGTCTCACGGCCCGCACGACAGCGGGCCGTTGCTTGATGAACACACCGTTTCTAAACTCGCGAAAGTCTACCGGAAAAAGCCCTTGGTGTTTTTCTCATTTTCCTATATAATCAAGACGGATCGGAATGAAACAACCTGAAGGATTCCTTCTTCAGCCCAAAGACCGAGGAGGCGCGCCATGTTGGGATACCGCTTCATGTGGATCGTAACCCTTTTGTCAGGTTTACTGTGGTTATCCGCTTGTGATGACAGCACCGTCCAACCCGATGATGACGACGATGATGGTGGAAGCATTACCTGCACCAAAGATTCCGAATGTCCGGACGGGCAGCATTGTGATGCCATTTCCGGTCTTTGCCAATACTATGCGGATGGCGATGATGACAACGGCTTCGTCATGCCCACCTCGGATGGCGACTACGAGGAAATCGAAGTGGTTGAGGATTACGGCTGCGAGTTCGGCAACCTGAAATTCGACAAGACCCTTCTTGATTTCCAGGCCGTGCAGATCGGCCAAAGCGCGGTGATGACCTTCACCGTGGAAAACGACAGCCGTGACTTCCCGGTAACCATTTACGCGGTGGATTACAACAGCATCCTCTACACACCGGAGTTTGAGATCCTTACCGACCCCAATGACCCGGACGTGGATAATGACTACGTCTATCCCTTCGAGGATGGCAACAGCCTGACCCTGGAACCGGGCGATCGCTTCACCTTCTACGTGCGCTATTCTCCGGCGGATGCCAACGTGGTAGACCTGGACGCCGGATTCATGGACCAGGGCTTTATCCTTCTCACGTCCGATGATTGCGATTCGGCCTTTACCCAGGTGGAACTGCTCAGCCGGATGAAGGGTAACAAGTACGCCTGCCTCTGTGTGGTAGACCCGACCAGCAACGAATGTATTGATGAAGAAACCCCGCTGATCGACTTCGGCAACGTGGATGTCGGTGCGCCTCCGGCCATGCGCATCATTCGCGTGCGTCATTGTGGTGATGAAGACGGCAACGCCCTTCTGGGTATCCGCCAGGTTGCAATGGGGAGCGGCGTAAGCGCCAACTTCTGGTTTGAGAGCGGTCAGGTGGGCAGCCTGGACAACGTCCTGCTTTCCCCCAACCGGAGCCACGAGATTGTGGTTAAATTCCAGCCCACCGCCATTATCTGGCCCGACCAGCACATGGAAAAGGTGATTATTGAAACCACCAGCGACAACCCCTCCGAGCGTCTGCTGGAAGTGGAACTTCGCGGCACCACGATGGAAGCCTTGATTCAGATCGTCCCCAACCCGGTGGACTTCGGTCTGGTCCGTCATACCACCACGGAAGCCTGCGATGACGGCACCGGCGGCAAAGATGAGCTGGTTACGGTGTACAACTTCACCGGCTCGGACATGAAGCTTCGGGAATACAAGATCCGTTCGTTAAGCGGTTCCACCGAAGAAAACACTCAGTGCCAGGAAGTCTACCGCGTATCCTTCCCGGAAATCACCGAGATCAACGACCCGGATTTCCCCGGTTCATCCTATGACCCGGCTGATTACTATGAACCGGGCACCAACTGGGGCGTGCCTTTCCTCAGCGCCACGGGCGTGGTTCCGCTCTATGTGAACATTCAGTATTGTCCCTTGGGACCGGACATCCGCAACGACAGCAACTGTCTGCTCACCTTTACCACCGTACCCGACCCCAACGTTGAGGATATCGACCCGACCCGTTGGCAATACCCGTTGATCGGCGAGCAGCGTCCGCCCAACCAGGCGCCCATCGCCCGCATCTCGGTATCCTCCCACGGTCCGGAAGTCACCGTTCCCATTGAGGGAATCCAACAGAATTCCTGGTTCAATTTCTACGGAGATACCTCCAGCGACGAAGACAGCCGCCACCAGATTCAGGATATCGAGTGGTTCTGGGAAGAACTTCCCGAAGGTGTAACGGAAGCGATGATGGGCCAGAATATGAGAGAGATCAGTAGTATGCCTGCCTCCTGTGGGGGGAGCATGCTTCCAACCGGAATCAGCGTCAAATGGCCCAAACACGGCACCTACATTTTGGGCTTGAAGGTTCAGGACTGTGAAGGTGCCTGGTCAGACCCGACCTTTGCAGAAATCTACGTTCAAGGTAACCAGGGCCTGGACATTATCCTGAACTTCACCGCCGGTGATAACATGTTCCTGACCAAGAACATTGTGGATATGGATTTGAGCCTTACCGATCCTCGTGGCGGGTTGTGCGTGGACAATAACACAGATACCTACGGAACCTGCTCTCGTATCCTTCCCCAGTTTGGTTCGATGACCATGCCCATTACCTCCCAAGGTGCAGGATGTTGTGGTACCACCGAGGAAATTGTTTACTACCAACCGGTGGATGGAACCGGCTTCCGTCTTGCCGTAACCTTGATTGAAGACTGTGAAGACTGGAGCACCAATATTCTTCAGTGGAACTTCTGCGCCGACCGCCATGACCCGGATTGGACCATTGAAATCTATGACCCGCGCTCCGGTGATATGGCCCCGCTGAAAACCTACAGCGGCCGTATGACAGAAGTCGGTCAACGTTGGGAGAAACGCCTTTCCCGTGAAAACGGTATCTGGATCTTCCCCGAATAGACACCTGCTCGCTTTCTTGCAGCAATCCTGACGAAAAACCCCAAAGGGCTAAAGCCCTTCGGGGTTTTTCATGCTTTCTTTTTGCTTTTTTCCGCTTCATAAACCAGCCTATTCCAGCCGTATTTTCATGGTTCATGAACCGCAGGCATGATGTTCATGATTTCTGCTTATACCTTCGGAACCACTGGCTTTTTTCTTGCCTCCTACCCGCCGGCACGGTATAGTACAGGCTCTTTGATTTGGCGTGATACGGACACATTCAACACGAACAAGCTGTTTTATTTAGGAATTGAGGTACTTACATGGAAAACTTCCACATCGGATTGGGAGAGCAGATCGCTTTTTTAGTCATGGTGGTGCTGGCCCTGGGCATTCACATGTACGTGATTTACATGCGCCTGAACACCATGCTGTTGGCTCAGGAAGAGGATCGCTTTGACAGCATCCCCAAACGCATCGGCTACGCCATCCGCTATGCACTGTTCCAATACCGTATGCCCCAGGAATTCCTTCCCGGCCTGCTGCACATCCTGATCTTCGGTACCTTCCTCACCGTCGGTCTGCGCACGATGATGCTGATGGCCAAAGGCGTAACCGGTGACATCCACTTCGCCTTCTGGGTTTTCGGTCCCACCCAACCGCTGGGGATTCTTTACAACTTCATCAAAGACTGGATGGCCCTCTTCGCCATCGTCGCCTGCTTCGGCTTCATCTGGCGCCGCATGATCAACAAGCCGACCCGGATGCAAGGTCTGGTGGTCTGGGAACCGGTTCTGATTCTGCTCTGGATCTCCGGCCTGATGGCCACCGAGTACGGTATTGAATCCAGTGAAATCTTCCTGATGAAGCAAGACGGCGTGAATGTCGCCGCCTGGTGGGCACCAATCAGCTACGCCGTGAGCGGACTGTACCACACCGCCGATGGCGCAATGCTCAGCTACAAGATCAACTTCTGGGTCCACTGCGCAATGATCCTGATGTTCCTCAACTACCTGCCCTTCGGCAAACACTTCCACATCATCACCAGCTTCCCCAACGTCTTCCTCGCCCGTACCGACAGCGTGGGACGCCTGAAGCCTCTGCTGGACATGGAAGAACGCATGGAGCAGATGGAAGAAGACGAGAACGTTGTGCTGGGTGCGCGTGATCCGGAACACCTCACCTGGAAGCATGTCCTGGATGTCTACACCTGCACCGAATGCGGTCGCTGCGTTCCTCACTGCCCGGCCTGGGTCACCCAAAAACCCTTGAGCCTGCGCCAGGTGAACAAAGACGTGAAGAAAACCATCCTCGCCCGTGCGCCCTACCTTCTAGGCACCAACCAGGGACCGGACGGCAAAGAAAAAACCTACGAAGGCGATGTCATGACCGCCGGCGTGATTTCCAGTGAAACCATCTGGGCCTGCACGATGTGTCGTGACTGCGAACAACGCTGCCCGCTGCTCATCGAACAGGTAAGCAAAATCGCCGAAATGCGCCGCTACCTGGTGATGATTGAAGGAGACGTGGCCCCGGAACTGAACAAGTGCTTCCGTGGTTGGGAAACCAAGAGCAACCCCTGGAGTCTGGACCCCGGAACCCGTGGCGACTGGATGAAAGGCCTGGAGGATGTCCCCCTGCTCAGCGACAAACCCGACGCCGAATACCTTCTTTATCTGGGCTGCATGGCCAGCTTCGATGACCGCACCATCCGTGTGACCAAAGCCTTGATCAAGATCCTGCAAGCCGCCGGTGTCAGCTTTGCCGTTCTCGGCGAAGAAGAACAATGCTGCGGTGAAACAGCCCGCCGCCTGGGTAACGAATTCCTCGGCAACACGATGGTGGAAGCCAACGTGGAGATGCTCAAGGAATACGGTGTGAAGAAGATCATCACCAACTGCCCTCACTGCTTCAACACCCTGAAGAACGAATACCCCGACTTCGGCTTTGCCGCCGAGGAAGTGGTTCACGGCCAGGTGCTGGTCAACCGCCTGCTCAAGCAGGGCAAAATCAAGCTGAACAAGAAGAGCCTGGGCACCATTGCCTACCACGACTCCTGCTTCCTGGGTCGCTACAACCAGATTTATGAAGCCCCGCGTAACCTGCTGCGCTCCTGCGGTGCCAGTGTAGCCGAGCCGGAAAACCATCACCACGAAAGCTTCTGCTGCGGTGCCGGGGGTGGCCGGATGTGGTTGGAAGAAGATGAACCGCGTGTCAACTACACCCGCTTCGCCGAAATCATGGACAGCACCGGTGTGATGAAGGGTGCCAGTGAAGAGAAACCGGCCCATGTCGCCCTGAGTTGTCCCTACTGCATGACCATGCTCACCGACGGCTCCAAGCTTCCCGATTACGACGAGAAGGCCAAAGTCCGCGACGTGCTGGAATATGTCGCGGAAGCCCTGGATTAAGCCAGACACGGGCTGCACTCGTGTTGGTTTTTGACACGGTTTTTAACAAGCAATGACAAAGCAGAACACGCCCGATCTTGCGTCGGGCGTGTTTTTTTGCTTTGATGGAACGATCAGGGCGGCAGGCCTTCACTCAAGGCAAACCAAGGCAAACGAGGGGAACCCAAAACAGCGGCCCCCGACCTTCACCGATGAGGTTTTCATGATTCCCGGCTCAGCACAACCAACGCGACCCAAGCCCCTGCGTTTCCCCGGTGGAGTCTTACTCATCACCCTGCTGCTTGCCCTTGGACTGCTTTCCTGCTCACCAGGTAGCCTCTGGGGACGCACTCCCGGCGTGGCCTTGAAGCGCAACTCCTTTGACGACACCGAAACCCTGCAAGCAACCAACTACATGCTGGCCATCGAGCAGGAACCCTCTGCGGTCGCCTTGGATCTTTTCTGGCAGCCGGACAAACCGGAAAACATACGCCTGATGGTGGAGCAACGGGACAGCTTCCGCAAGATCGTCGGTGCAAGCAAACTGGAACTGAGTTGCGGCGACACCATCGTCACCCTGCGCCTTCATTGCCAGACGATGCACAGCCAGACAGACTATGAAGGGGATTTGAAAACCAAACGCTTCGCCACTCTCTGCGTACAGGATTTCGACCTGAAGGAATTTCATACCTCCGTATCGCCTATCCTTGCCTGTTCCGGCCCCAGCCCGTTTCGCCTGCACGGTGATGAAACCGGCCTGTTCCACAGCAAGGCGCGGGGGATCTGGAATGACACACTGATTGACATCCACCAGCGAAAGGATGCACCTCATGACAGTCTCTGAACCGACACTCACATCTCGCGTCTCGACCCGGATCATCCTTTGCATTCTCCTTGGTGCCCTCAGCCTTCCGCTTATTTCCTGCGGAGACGATGAAGGAGTCTGCGAACAGGCTGCGGATATTGTCCAACGCTGCGCTGCGGAAAGTGATCTTTCCAGTACAGCAGCCGAGTTCAAAGAGGGCTGCCAAAGCAACCCGGAAGCCTACGAAGGCTGGACGGATTGCCTGAAGAAAGCAGACTGCACCGACACCGCCATTATGCGCTGTTTCGCCGGGTATAACGACGACGATGACGACGAAGAAAGCAGCACAGAGGAAGAAACGGACGAGTAGCCCTCCCACGTCTCCATCCCGGTGAATCTCCTCCTCTCCCCTGCCGGAACGCGTCCCCCTTCGGCCCTTCCGGCCCTCCCCACCTTGACTCCGTCTCTTTCCAAGCACCCAAGGTTGCCCGGAGCCGGTCGCGGGTTCGAGAACCTCGAACCCGCCTGGGCACGGACGGCGGGATGCCTCGCGCAGCCGTTCTGGAAATCGAACAACCGCAGCTCAACCGACCAGGGTGGATTTCCAGAACGGGGCGAGCCGTAAACGGACTACCAACCCGTCAGGCCATTTCCCTGCTCGTTTCGTCCTGCCTATAGACCGGACTTCACCCCAGAGCGGCTCGCCGGTTCACCCGCAGGGTGAACCCTACGCGGGCATCCCGTCCGTACTCGGACGAAACCACGAAGGTGGTTTCGCCGTCCTGTGCCCAGGCCCACGGGCAAGCCCGTGGGCGACCGGCTCCGTGAGAGAGTGTCGGTTGACATGAAATTGGGGGAATAAAGGCAGCGTTCAATAATCCCGGCCTTTGCCACTGTCAGAGATGGCAGCCAGTTCCGGCGGATAAGGCTGGAAGAAAACCTGCTGGCGCAGGTATTCCTCGTCGGTTCGCTCGATCCAGGATTTCACCACGCTGGTCACTGCGGAAAGGGGGATGCGTTGCTCGCGGTAGTCTTCCATCAAGTCCAGAAAATGGGCCTTCTCCTTGGCACTGAGCACCGTTTTGAAATAACCCAGAGCGTGCATCAGTACATTGACCACACGACCACGGGTGGCTCCTTTGGAGAGCGCCTTCTGGAACAAGGGTCCGTAGTCCGCAAGCACCTGCTCCACCGGGCGTTTGTCCGGATTGGCCACCAGACGCCCCAGTTGCTTTTGCGCCGATTGGTTGGTCGCCATCACCAGAAGTTTGGTTTGGGAATGGAAGTCAACCAGGTCTTTCATGCTTCGTCGTGCCGCCATCGCACGAAAGGCCGCGCTTTGGAAAATCTGGGTGAAATACCGCTCACGCAGGGTGAAATTGGTCAAGCGTCCTTCATCCTCCACGGCGTGGTGAGGGAAATGCTCTTTGACTGCCAGACCGAAGAATCCGGCGGTTTTACCGTTGACGTTGTTGTTGTCCCTGGCGGGATACTGTTTCACATCCCACAAGCCACAGGAGGGAGAACGGGACTTGAGCAGAAAGCCGTCAGCCTGATTCAAAGAGGGAAGGATGCGCTTGAGATAGGCGTTCATGATCTTGGTGAATTCCTTACCCGTCTCCGGTTGGTAAAGAATCCTCTCGCCTTTCTCCACCACCACCCGGATGGGCTCACGAGGCGTCGGCATCCCGATGTCCGATTCCGGGCATGGCGTAAGCACATCCACAAAGGGAAGAAGTTGGTTGACGATGTCATTCGGCAAGCCGATTCCATTGTAGCGGCAGGCTTCAAACCCCAGACATCGGCTGATCACAAGCAAGGGTCTGGCAAACGACATGGTCAACTCCTCCTTCTGGAAGATGGGTCTGTAAACAGATTGTGGAAAGCCGAGAGATACGATTAACCCGGCAGCAATAAGTTGGACGAAGCATCCACTTTGTCATTCCCGCGAAGGCGGGAATCCAGAGTAAATTCTGTTATCTGGATCCTCCGCCTGCGCGGAGGATGACGATTCTTAAGCTCGGTTATAATCGCCGGGTTACCGACCAGGGTTCGTTCGGCTCTTCCCTGCACGTCCAATCCACCGGCACATCATGAAGATTGTATCGTCCCTGCATGAAAAAACCAAGGGGCGATCCCCTTGGTTATAGATTCGGTCATCCACAATTTTCATCCATAGAAAAGTTGTCGTTTGCGCGGAGCTATTCCCTGGACGGCTTACAAGGGTTCGTTTCCGTGCAATTTCTCCGGGCGCGGGTCCAGTTTGTTGTCCAGCATCACCAGGGCACGACACAAGACCTTGCGCGTCTCGGCGGGGTCGATAACATCATCCAGGTAGCCGTGTTCCGCGCCCTTCTTCGGGTTCATGAACACATCACGGTATTCCTGAAGGAAACGCTCGCGGGCTTCAGCTTCGGCCTGTTCGCCATCTTGTTCCCGGATCGCCATCAGTTGTTTACGGTAGAGAATGGCCACGGCGCCTTCAGCACCCATCACGGCCAATTGCGCCTTGGGCCAGGCGATGTTGAAATCGCTGCCCATATGCTTGCTGCTCATCACCAGATAGCTTCCGCCAAAGGCTTTGCGCAGAATCACGGTCAGCTTAGGCACGCGAGCCTCGCTGTAAGCGTAGAGCATTTTCGCGCCGTGGCCGATGATTCCGGCGTATTCCTGCTGCATCCCCGGCAGATACCCCGGCACATCCTCAAAGGTGATGATGGGAATGTTGTAGGCATCGCAGGTCCGCACGAAACGCGCCCCTTTGCGACTGGCATCAACATCCAAACAACCGGCCATGAACATCGGTTGGTTGGCCACCACACCAACGGTACGACCCGCCATGCGGGCAAAGCCGACCACGATGTTCTTCGCCCAGCCCCCATGAACCTCGAAGAACTCGCCCTTATCCATGACTTCTTTGATGACCTTGCGGACATCGTAGCCCATCTGGGTATCTTCGGGAACGATGCTCTCCAACTCCGGGCAGAGGCGATCAATCGGGTCGTCGTTGTCCTCCACCGGAGGCTTTTCTTCAAAGCTCTGGGGAAGGTAGCCAAGCAGGGTGCGGACATACTCAATACTCTGTTCGTCCGTCTTCGCCATCAGTTGGCAGACACCGCTTTTGGTGGCATGGACTTTGGCTCCGCCCAGTTTTTGCGGCTCCACATCCTGACCGGTCACGGCTTTGACCACCTTCGGACCGGTGATGAACATCAGCGATTGGTCACGGACCATCACGATGAAATCCGTCAACGCGGGGCTGTAGACCGCACCACCGGCGCAGACACCGCTAATCACACTGATCTGGGGAATACGACCGGAAAGGTTGACGTTGCGATGGAAGATTTCACCATATCCGGCCAGGCTGACCACACCTTCCTGCAAGCGGGCACCACCCGAATCGTTAAAGCCTACAAGCGGGCATCCGGCTCGGTCGGCCATATCCATTGCTTTGCAGATTTTCATCGCGTGGGCAAAACCCAGCGATCCACCGAACACCCGTTTGTCTTGGGCATAGGCGAAAACCTGACGACCGTTGACCATGCCGAAGCCGGTAACCACACCATCACCTTCGGGGCGTTTTTCCGCCATACCGTAATCGGTGATGTGGTGTCGGACGTGACGGTCGAGTTCCTGGAACGTGCCCGGATCGAACAGTTTTTCCATTCGTTCATGGGCATTGAGAACCTTGGCTTGTTCACTGCTCATTCAATCCTCCTCGAAGGGCTTCGCCATCCTCAGGTGGCAAGGCCCAAAGCATGTAGGTCGGACATCAAAAGCGATGACCGCGTTGACAGCCGGGGACCATCCTAACGATCGCGTCCTAGATTGCAATGGAATTGTCAGCAAAACCGTATCCACAAAGGCTCTATTTTTCATTCCGAACGGGCGAAAGTCAGCCCACGAACGGCCTTTGCCCCACCATCCAGCAAGCACTTGGCACAAGCGGACAAGGTCGCTCCGGTGGTGCGGACATCATCCACCAGAAGAATGCGCTTTCCCTCAGGGTTTGCAGAACCTTTCAGGCGGTATTGATCCCAGGGGTTTTGCAGGCGCTCATCCCGTTTCAAGCCCACCTGATTCCGTCCGCCGTGTCGCCGTTGCAGCACAGAGGGTTGAAAGGAACAAGCGAGTCGATGAGCCATCCGTCGGCCCAAGACATCGGTCACGCCAAACCCGCGTTGACCATAACGCAGGCGCGTCTGTGGTACGGGAACCACCCAATCCGGTCCTTCATTACGCTCAAAAGGGCTTCCCATCGCGTGTTCCAGCAACAGGGCCATCAACCAGGCCGCGTTTTCATCTCCCCCTTTGGCCCGTAAGGTCAAACGATGAGCCGGTCCGAGATAGACAAACAGGCTTCTTGTAACCACCACAGGTTCAGGGCTTTGACCTTGACGACAATGGAGACAGTGCAACTCCGTATCCCCGGATGATGCCGTTCGCTTTTCAGCACCGGCGGGAATCGGATCTCCGCAGCGGGTACAATAGGGCGGTAAAACAGGCTCGAAAAGCTCCAGGCAATCGGTGCAGATCCCTTTGGCCGGAAGAGCCTGCAAACTTCCGCAAAGCAGGCAACGTTCAGGGAAAAACAGGTCTGCCATGTCTTGCACCAGGCGACGCCATCGGCTTGGCGGGGCGGCTTCTGAATGCAAAAACCGGGAAACGAAGGATTCCGTTTCCCGGTCCGAACTCTCACCAGATACGAGGGTCATCCTTCACCCAGAATCTGCCGCACCGCTGCGGCATCCGGAGCATTGGGTTTCATACGCAGATAGATTTTATAATGCTTGCGGGCTTTTTCCACATTTCCTTTGGAGGCGAAACAGATCCCAAGGTTACGGTGGGCATCCGCCAGAGCGGGGTTGAGCTTAAGAGCCTTGAAGTATTCCCGAACCGCTTCATCAAAACGCTGACCCTGAAGAGCCGCCGTAGCCTTGTCGAAATGTTCCTTGGCTTTCTGGCGTTTTTCACTACGGCTCATCCCCTGTTGAGCAGGAGGTGCAGCGGCTGCCGGAGGTCTCGGCGGTTCGGCCTGAGCCACCTGCTGCGGTTCCGGTTCGGGTTGTGCTTCCGGTTCCGGCGCGGCCTGGGCAGGAGCCGCAGGAGCGTCAGCGGGTGGAGCGGTTTCTTCGGCCTGGGCCGGTTGCGCTTCGGCTTGAGTGTCCGGCTCGGCAGCAGCAGGTTCTTCCACCGGTTCGTTTTGCGCTTGGGCGGGTTCCGGGGTGGGTTCTTCCGACGGCTCCGGATCTTGCGGGTCTGGATTTTCGGCTTCCGCAGCCAGTTCAGCCAGGCTCTTCCCTTCTTTCGCGCTGGGTTCCGCCTGCTCGGCCTGGGGATCATCCTCGGCCAAGGTATCTTCATCCGACTTCAGCTTACCTTCATAATCCGCCAGGAAGACCAAACCGACCACAACCGCAACAATCACCAAAGCAAACAAGCCCAGATAGAGCATGTTCCGTTTGGCTTTCCCTTCACCATCCGACTCGATTTCCAAATCCGAGAAATCATAGTGTTCTTTATCATGGGTTCCAGCGATGGTCTGACCGGACCAGAATTCGTCATGACCGTCTTCTGCGGTATCGGAATCCGGTTTCTTCGCCTCACCCGCCCTTTTCTCCGGTTTCGTCTCCGGCTTAGTTTCTGGCTTTTTCTCAGCGTCTTTCGAGAACTTAGACTCCTCTTTGATCTCCGTTTTTTTCACGGCACTGAGTACCGCAGGAGCCTCGCTCTTGTCCTCATCAGGCTCTTCGTCCGTGGAGGGCTGGGCATCTTTTCGGGCGCTGAACACCTGATTATGCTTTTTGTTTTTCGATTTCTTCTTCTTACCCTTACCGTTTTTACGCTCGTCTTCTTCCTTGGCCTTACGTTCTTCAGCCTCTTTCAAGCGCTTTTCTTCAATTTCCTTACGCTTGCGATTGTCTTCTTCCACTTTACGACGTTGCTCATCCTCGATGCGGCGGCGTTCCTCCTCATCGAGTTTCTTCTTCTCTTCTTCCTTTTCCTTACGCTCAGCTTCTTCTTTAGCTTTGCGTTCTTCTTCCTCTTTGGCCTTACGTTCAGCTTCTTCTTTTTCCTTACGCTCCGCCTCTTCTTTGGCTTTGCGTTCTTCGTCCTCTTTCGCCTTCCGTTCGGCTTCTTCTTTTTCCTTACGCTCAGCCTCTTCTTTGGCTTTGCGTTCTTCTTCCTCTTTGGCCTTACGTTCAGCTTCTTCTTTCTCCTTACGCTCAGACTCTTCTTTGGCTTTGCGTTCTTCGTCCTCTTTCGCCTTCCGTTCGGCTTCTTCTTTTTCCTTACGCTCAGCCTCTTCTTTGGCTTTACGTTCTTCTTCCTCTTTGGCCTTACGTTCGGCTTCTTCTTTTTCTTTACGCTCAGTCTCTTCCTTGGCCTTACGTTCTTCTTCCTCTTTGGCCTTACGTTCGGCTTCTTCTTTTTCTTTACGCTCCGCCTCTTCTTTGGCCTTGCGTTCTTCTTCCTCTTTCGCCTTACGTTCGGCTTCTTCTTTTTCCTTACGCTCCGCCTCTTCTTTGGCTTTGCGTTCTTCTTCCTCTTTCGCCTTACGCTCGGCTTCTTCTTTCTCTTTACGCTCCGCCTCTTCCTTGGCCTTGCGTTCTTCTTCCTCTTTCGCCTTACGCTCGGCTTCTTCTTTTTCCTTACGCTCCGCCTCTTCTTTGGCCTTGCGTTCTTCTTCCTCTTTCGCCTTACGCTCGGCTTCTTCTCGCTCGGCTTTCAGACGCGCTTCTTCAGCGGCCTCCACACCTGGGGCTTCGCCGAGGACTTTTTTAGCCGAATCTGCCGGGAGGATCTTGGCCTGGAAAGCGATCTCGAACCGTGTCCGGCAAATGGGACAGGTCAAGCGTTTGGTTCCTGATGGGGGAAAATCCCCGCCTTCAAATGTAACACCACAACGTGGACAGTTGACATCCATCCTGTACCTCGTTCAAATCACGGGAGCAGCAAGGTTTCATCTCAATTTTCTGCTTATAGTATTAGAAAATCCAAGGGCTTTTGTCTACCCTTTTTTTGTCTGTGATGCCCTGACAACGCCCTTTTCGTTAGCATTTTGCAAGCCATGACAGACTATTCCGGCATGAACCCCACCACGGTATGTTCATCGGCTTCGGGTAACAGAATGGTGAAGGTGGCCCCCTGCCCCACTTCACTTTCCACCTTGATCACCCCACCCAGCTGTTCCACAATGCTATCGCAGACACTCAAACCAAGCCCCGTTCCTTGACCTGGTTCCTTGGTGGTAAAGAAGGGGTCGAACAAATGGTCCAGGTTTTCCGGGTCAATGCCCCGGCCCTGGTCGATGATGGCGATGCTCACCAGGCGTTGGTTGCGGGAAAAGCGTTTGAGGTGTTCTCGGAAGGTTTTCTCCGGATCATACAACACACGCTCAACAAAAAGAGAGATGGTCCCCACCTGGTTCATTGATTGCGCCGCATTCAGGAACAGGTTGACAAACACCTGTTGCAATTGCTGGGGGTCTGCCTTGATCTGCGCTTCGGCAGCGTGTTGCTTGATTTCAAACGTGATCTCACGAAAGGTGGACTGAGGCTTCAGCAAATCAAGGGTTTCAAGGATCAGGTTGTCTACGTTGAGACGTTCCACCACCCCGCTGCCTTTGCGACTGTAGTCCAGAAGACCGCGAATGATCCCATGAATGCGCACCACGTCTTTTTCGATACGGGCAAGGAAATCCTTCTGCATGGACTCATCCAGCCCACCTTGACCGAGCAGGTCTACATAACCGAGAATCCCAGAGAGTGGGTTGCCCACTTCGTGGGCGATTCCTGCCGCCAAGCGGCCCACGCTGGCCAGTTTTTCACTGCGGATCAAGCCTTCGCGGGTGATTTCCAATTCCTCGTTGGCATGGGTCAAGGCACTGATCTTTTCTTCCAGTTTCCGTTCGTTCTGCCGCAGTTGCACGGCCATATCCTCAAAAGATTTGGCCAACTGCCCGATTTCATTGTTCTGATCCGTCGGTAGCGAGAGGTCTTCATCATCCTTTCGCGCCAAGCGCTCGCTGGCCTGGGTCAGTTTGGCCAGGGGAGAAACCACCACGCGATCCATCAGAAACAGCCCGAACAAGCCCAGCACCAAGGCATAAACCACCGAATACAGACCGATCACCCATCCGCTGAACATGAACGAACGCCCCTTGTCCACCAGCCCGAAGGTCATCTGGATGGTACCCAGGCTCTGCCCGCCCCATTTCCAGGGGAAGTGGATCACCACCATTTCGGACTCGGTCAGAGGGTTGTCCACAAAGGCGGCTTCGGCAGCCACCAAAGGCCGGGGCCGTTTATACAGAAAGCGCTTCGGCAAGGCCCAACGGACATGGGGCAAGGTGCTGTAAGCCACCTTGTCACCGTTGTCGAAAAAGGTGATGGAATAAATCAGTTCCGACACGCTGAATTGCTGAGCAATCTCATCGGCGTGCTGCCAGAAGATCGAAACATCTCCGGCACCGGCGCTTCGGGCTTTCACCTGAAGGCTGGTCAAGAACATCTGGGCGACAGCCAGACCGGTGCGCCGCTTCTCTTCTTTGTACATCATCTGACTGCCGGCGGTCACCACCACTCCCAGCAGCAGCATTGCCGTAACCATCAACACCATCAGGCTCATGAGAATCTGAAAACGCAGGGAAAGAACCTTCTTTCGCCTGGGTAAATGACGCTCATCAATGGTGGCGGCTTCGGGCATGGATGAATCCTAGAAGAGACGGCTGTATAGATAATGATAGATATAGCTGCTGAAAAAGAGGTATTCCAAGGCAGCCAGAGAGAGAAACGGCCCGTAGGGCACCGCCGCATGACGGATGGACATTTCCTGGTCTTCTTGGGGTTCGGGCGGACCGCTCTCCTCTACCTCATCCGGGTCCGGCAAGGGAGGTGCTTTTTTCATCCAGCCCAAAGACATCGACGCGACACTGACCACAAGCCCCTGTACCGCACTGGCGAACAAAACGAAGGGAATGGATTTCCAGCCCAGAAACGCCCCGATGATCGCCAAGAGCCAGGCGTCCCCCATACCGATCCCCACCCGCTTGGTCAGCAGGTAGTAGCCTTGACCGATTCCGGCAATCAGGCTGAACCCGACCAAGGCACCGACAAAGGAATCCTGCCAGGCAAGGCTGGACACAAGGAAACTTCCCGCCATACCCAGAATCAAGCTGGGAATGCTGATCTCAAAGGGAATGATCTGGTAGGGAATATCAATAAAGGTGATGGCCACAAGGCTGGCGCAGAAGAGGAAGTAGTAGAGAGCATCCCAACTAAAGCCCCATTGAACCGCACAGGTCAGCGCCAGAATCCCGGTCATCGCTTCAATCATCGGGTACTGGATGGAAATCTCCGTCTTGCATACCCGGCATTTTCCACGTAGAAGCAGGAAACTCAACACGGGGATGTTGTCATACCAACGGATTTCATACTTACAGACCGGGCAGCGGCTTCCAGGACGGACCACGCTCAAGCGCTCCGGCACACGGAAAATCACTACGTTCAAAAAACTTCCCACACTAAGCCCCAGGCTCAGCGCAAGAAACAGAAACAACAAGTGTTCAAGATTCGACACGGATTCACTCCTCCATACAAACAAGACTACTCGGCATCATCGCCACCGATCCCTAATTTGTCCAGCCGATAGCGCAAGGAACGGAACGTCAGGCCCAGACGTTTGGCCGCCTCGGTTCGCACCCCGTTGCATTGGCGCAAAGCCTGGGTCAGCAATTCACGTTCGATGTTCTGCAAAATCACATCCACAGAGCGCCCGTCGGCGGGGTCGATCCAATCAAGGCTGGCACCCAACAATTCAGGGGAAAGATCCAAGCCTTCTGATCCGAAATCAACTTCCGAGTGTAGATTCTTCACCGGTACGGCGGCTTCAACCGTAGCCTCGGCAGGCGTGAGAACGGGTTGAGAATCCGACGGCGTCGCGGGGGTATCCTTCAGTTTCGCGTCGGTCTCCACCGTATCACCGGCCTGAGCGTTTACGGCTTCCGCTTCTTCCAGGTTAATGGGAACCTGCGTATCCGCCAACCCATAGGAATCCGGGCTATTCGTCGCGGAAAGGCTCGTTGAAGATGATGATTTCCCCTGCTTGCGGCTGGCGTTCAGCAGGTAGGGAGGCAAAACTTTGGGGCTGATCTGACTGGAGTTTTCCAGAGTAACCGCCCGCTCGATGATGTTGTTCAACTCACGGATATTCCCTGGAAAAGCATAGTCTGAAAGCACCATCATCGCCGCCTGACTCATACGCAGGGGTTCTTTTCCAAGTTGGCGGCTGGCCTGACGGATGAAGTGATCCACCAGTAAAGGAAGATCCCCTTTTCGTTCTCTCAGGGGCGGCAGGCTGATCTGAATCACATTCAGACGATAATAGAGGTCTTCGCGAAAGCGTCCTTCCTGGGCTTCCACCCGCAGATTTCGGTTGGTTGCTGCCACAACGCGGGCATCTACCGCTTCATCATTCACCGCTCCTACGGGCTGAATGCGCCGCTCCTGCAAGGCACGTAGCAACTTCACCTGAAGCAGAATGGGCATTTCCGCAATCTCATCCAGGAACAGGGTTCCACTGGAGGCGGTTTTGAACAAGCCCTCTTTGTCCCGATACGCCCCGGTAAACGAGCCTTTTTTATGGCCGAAGAGTTCCGATTCCATCAGTTCGGAGGGAATGGCCCCGCAGTTGACGGAAACGAACGGCAGGTTGCGCCGCTGGCTGTTGTTGTGAATGGCACGGGCAACCAGTTCTTTTCCCGTTCCCGACTCACCGGTAATCAACACGTTGGTGTTGGTGTCGGCAACGCGGCGGATCATTTCAAAGACGGTTCTGATCTGCGGGCTTTCCCCGATAATGTTGGAGAAATCATACATCGAAAGGATCTGGGATTCCCCCGGCCCCTTTCGTTCCCTGCGACGCGCCGCAGCGCGACGAATGGCGTCTTCAATTTTTTCCAGCTTGAAGGGCTTGGTGAAGTAATCAAACGCGCCGTATTCCGTGGCGTTGATTGCATCAGCCGTAGAACTGAACGCCGTCATCAAAATGAACTCCGGCGGGTTTTCGACCTCTTCACGGCAATACTGAAGCAAGTCCAGGCCGCTGACCTCCCCCATGCGCACATCACTGATGATGATATCAAACTGTTCGCATTTCAAGAAGGTCATGGCTTCCTCGCCGTTCCCGGCCAGAGAGACATCCATCCCTTTCTTACGCAAAAAGATGGCCAGCATGTCACGCATGCTGCGTTCATCATCAACAATCAACAAGCGAAGCGTTCCCTGTTCCAAAATCCTACTCATGATTCCTGGTCCCGATTGGAAATCTCAACACTGGGCAAGCTGTTTACCACAAGCGGAGACGTTCTGGAAAGCTGTTTCAAAAGACGAACCCGAAAGTGCGTTCCCTCACCCGGCGCACTCTCCGCAACAATGCCACCGCCGTGGGATTGCAAGATCCGATAGGCCGTGGCCATGCCCAGGCCGGTTCCTTCCTGTTTGGTGGTGAAAAAGGGAACGAAGACCTGGTTCAAGGTTTCCTCATTCATTCCCTGCCCTTCATCCACCACCAGGACTTCCAGGTAGCGGGATTCCTCCCGGCTGTGAATGCACAGATAGATGCTGCCGGATTCGCCGTCCTGATCCCGTGATAGAAGCGCTTCCTTGGCATTTTTCATCAGATTCCAAAACACCTGCCGAAGTTTGTCGGCATCCCCTTGCACCACAGGATCATCCACAAGGCATTCCAGAAAGATGCGGATATCCGGGTTTTCACGCCGGATCAACAAACGGATTTCCGACAACACCGCGTAGAGATTCACCTTGCTGGGCGTCAGGCGGCTGGGACGGGCAAAGTCCAGGAAATCTTTCACCAGCAGGTTCAGCCGGTCCGATTCATGATGAATAATGTCAATGAGCATTTTGTCATCATCACCCAGGCTTTCGTCACCAGCCAGCATCTGCACACTGCCGCTGATTGCCCCCAAAGGGTTGCGGATTTCATGGGCGATACCTGCGGCCAGTTGCCCCACTGCGGCCAATTGCTGGCTGCGCATCAGTTCGGTTTCCAGCTTTTTACGTTTGGTGATGTCGTCAATCAGAATCATGCTGCCCATCTTTACGCCGTGAGGGTCCAGCAGATCATTGAAGCCTGCGGCAAACCACAATTCCGCGCCGTCGTCCCGCATAAAACGAAATTCCAGCCGTTCGTTGCGCTCTTCCTGGTTGCCATCCACCAAGCCTGCCAAGGAAGCCAGTTCCGGCCAGACACGATGAAAAGGCGCACTGTTCCAAACATCATCCGGCCAGCCTGTCATCTGCCGCAAAGCCTGGTTGACCAGCATCACCGTGCCGTGATTATCGGTCAACAAAAAACCGGAGCGCAAACCGGAGACGAGGCTGCGGTTGATCGTCTTTTGCAGGTCCAGCGAAATGCGCTGGGTGAGAATGGTCTGCCTGTGGGAATAAAACCGGGAACTGAAGTTACCTACCACCACACCGGCCAGCATGAACAGACTGCCCATGAGGAACAAACGGTACAGAGCCTTGGAATCCTGAATGGAATGGTAGGAAGAGGTCCAATGAAGTTGCGGCAGAAACACCTCGTTAGTTTCAAACCAGAGCAGCATCAAGAGCAAGATACTACTGAGCAAGGCCGCGACGATACCGCCTCGAACCCGTAGAAACACCGCAGCGTGAATGATGGGCAGGACGTAGATAAACGCAAAAGGTGAAGTCAAGCCGCCGGTGGTGTAGACGCAGAAGGTCCAGAAAAGGAGATCCCCCACCACCTGGGCCGCAACTTGGAAGGTGTAGCGTTCGTTGAACTTGATCGCCAGCAGGTGAAAGGCGGACAACACGTAAGTGCTGATGATGGCCAAGCCAAGCAGGTAGGGCGAAGCCTCTCCCCGTCCACCGCTACCATAGAAATAGGTCGAGCCGACGAAGACCGTGGCGGTGATTAAACGGAAAATGACCAAAACGGTCAGTTCGCGTTTCAAGGGGCTGGGATCGTCCGCCGGCATGGGAGGAACCAGCAGGGAACGAAGCATCTTTCTGAACATGGAAGCGGTTTCCTTTGGCCACGGGCAGCCCCCGCAGCAAGCGACTCACGATACATCACGAAGCCGCAACTCTACCACGAAGCTGTCTTGGATGCCACCTTCAAAGGAACCATTCCGAAAGGAAGGAAGTCATTGGGAATCTGAAAACACGGAATGCGCGAAGAAAGGGTCAATCCTGTCGGCAACGCAGACCCTCTGACGAACTGTTTCTCAGAAGCTACATAAAGAGCCAAGAAAGTAGTCCATAAAGAACAGGATCTTGCAAACGAGTTCGTTGAGGATGGTGTCATGAAGCAGGTTGAGGTTCCGCAAACCATTGGTAGGAACGTTCGCGGATGATGGACTTTAAATCCTGTTGCATCTTCACGGAATCCTCGATTACGAAGCCCCAAAAAAAAAGGGATGCCTTGAGGACATCCCTTTTCGGACACAACTCGATTCTTTCAACACCAAGGTCTGTGTACCCTTCCCCCGACCAAGAACCGACTCCGGCGGCGCAGCAGAAGCGTGCCAAACAGGATCAGACCGACGAGCCAGAACCCGGTGTCGGTCGTGCGGCAGCCACCGCCGCCACCTGATCCTTCATCGTCTGAGGTCGTGTTTCCGCCATCGCCATCAATGATCGTATCGTCGTCGTCATCGTCGTCGTCATCATCGTCGTCGTCATCGTCGTCATCATCGTCATCGTCATCGTCGTCGTCGTCATCGGTGCTGTTGTCACCGTCCTCGTCCCCGTCGGGGATGTCGCCGTCAGTGTCATCCCCTCTTCCATGATAAACAAAGGCTGCACCTTCATATACTTCGCCATCGCTGTAATATTCTGCCCCGGCGATGACATCGTCATAGCCATCTCCATTCACATCCCCCGCAGAAGCAACGGAAGTCCCCAAATTGGTATCGTCGATGTTGCTTTCTTCCAGCCAAGCGGGCGTGGTGAATAGCCCTGATGCAGAGCCCAGATAGACATAGAGAGCGCCTTCATAGATTTCACGGTTTTCGTAATTCTCAGCCCCGATGATGATATCATCATAACTATCCCCGTTTACATCTCCTGCTGAAGAAACGGAACAGCCGAAATGTGCATCTTCTTGGTTGCTTTCCGCAGCCCAAGCGGGCGTGGTGTACAGCCCTGACGCCGAGCCCAGGTAGACAAAGGCGGCACCTTCATTATCTTCACCATTGTCGTAAGATTCTACCCCAATGATGATATCATCATAACCATCTCCATTCACATCCCCCGCAGAGGAGACAGCCGAGCCGAATCCGACGTGGTCTCGGTTGCCTTCCACCATCCAGGTAGGTGCCGTGGTCAGCCCTGATGCCGAACCCAAATAAACAAATGCCGCTCCTACTCTTAGTTCGCCGTTGCTATAATTTCTTGCCCCGACGATGACATCATCATAATCATCCCCATTCACATCCCCAGCCGAGGAAACGGATGAGCCGAACAGCGCAAATGATTGATCTCCTTCGACGACCCAGGCGGGTGTGGAGGCAAGACCGGACGCCGAACCATGATAGACAAAGGCAGCCCCCTCGTTGGTTTTACCGTTGTCGTAGTACAGTGCCCCAACAATGACATCGTCATAGCCATCCCCATTCACGTCCCCCGCCGAGGAAACGGACCGGCCAGTTTGGTTCCCCACTGCCATCCAGGCTGGGGTAGCCGCTAATCCCGACGCCGAGCCCAAGTAAACCCAAGCCGCTCCTTCGTCGGTTTCACCGTTGTCGTAGTCGCTTGCCCCAACAATGACATCATCATAACCATCCCCATTCACATCCCCCGCCGAAGAAACGGAAAAACCCAAATGGGCGTGGGCTTGGTTTCCCTCCGCCGTCCAGGCTGCGGTAGCCGATAAACCCGACGCCGAACCCAAATAAACAAAAGCCGCTCCTTCGCCGGTTTGACCGTTGCTATAGTATTCTGCCCCAATAATGACATCGTCATAGCCATCGCCATTCACATCCCCCGCAGAAGCAACAGATCGACCGAAATGGATCTCTTCTTGGTTCCCTTCTGCCATCCAGGCGGGCGTGGTGGCCAACGGATCAATGGCGATGGGGTCGGCTGCGTCGGTGTCGTCCACCAAGATACGCAGCCGGTTTTCTTCCACGGCCATGTGTGCGGAAAGCAGCTTGCCCTTGGCATCCAGCTTGGCAAGCGCCTCCCTGGTCGCAGCATTCCGACGCGGTTCATCCCCATCTTCCGTAGGCTCATCCCCGTCGGACGGGTCGTGGTCGCCCTCGGAGTTTGAGGAATCCTCCGAACAGGCGAAGGAAAATAAGACGAAGAGCGCAAGCGCAAACGCAACGAACAAACCGTGTTTCATGGTTGTACCAAGCCTTCCCGGACCTGCGTTTCACATCCCGTAAACGATCAAGTCCGCACGTTTCTTTTTCAAACCAGTGAAGAGAAATCTAGGCAGCGTCGACATGAGTTATAGATTTTCCTGGACAAGACGACTCTGCTGGTCTACATTCCTTTAAATAGAAACTATTCAGAGGAATACAATGGATGCCACTTATCACCGTCATGATATCTCCGACCACGCGTGGGAACTCTTGGAGCCATATTTACCGGGGCAGAAAGGCCAATGGGGCGGGATTGCCAGAGACAATCGACGATTCATTAATGGTGTGTTTTGGATCTTGCGAACCGGTGCACCTTGGCGCGACCTACCGCCCGATTATGGCAGTTGGAACAATACCCATCGCCGGTTTATTCGTTGGCGAGATAAAGGCATCTGGGAGAATTTACTGGATAGTTTGATTGATGATCCCGACTACGAATGGCTGATGATCGACGCCACGCATGTCAAAGTCCATCACGATGCCACGGGTGCCCGAGGCGGAACGCAGGACGCGGGTCAAACAAAAGGGGGCTCAATTCCAAGGTACACCTGGCCGTGGATGCGCATGGTAATCCGCTCCGAGTCCTTGTTACAAAAGGTACCCGAGCTGATTGCAAAGAGGCTGAAAATCTGATCGAAGGGCTACCAGCCTCTAATTTACTGGCTGATCGTGGTTATGATACAAATAGCATCATTGGCCTATGCGAGAAGAACGATACGTGTCCGGTGATTCCTCCAAAGAAGAATCGAACGGTTCAACGTAACTACGACAAAGACTTGTACCGTGAACGCCATCTGGTTGAAAATGCCTTTGAAAAGCTGAAACGTTGGCGTGGTATCTCGACGCGCTATGCAAAGAACACAGCGTCTTTCCTCGCTGCGGTACATATCCGCTGTCTAGCTCTATGGCTTCATATCTCATGACGACACTGCCTAGCATAGAGTCAAGAAGGCGTCAACGAAGGAGTGCAGTGTTACAGGGCGATTCTGTTCTCATTGAAGAAGCTCGATCGTGCAAAAATCAGAACAGCCTTCGACAAACCACCCATAGGGCAGCACTCAGACTGAGCGTGGCTGGGTTCCGCTTACCCAAGGTAGACCAGAAATGCCCTGAGATTTATCCCGGTATTGTTGCTATTGGAAACATCGTATGTTAGGGTTTCATTCATCATCTCCGAACAAGAACCGGGGCGAAGTTCATAAACCCATAAGTAGCCCGGTGATAATCGTCGCATCAGCCCAAACGTGATTCAAAGGGTCGCGCTCTGATATGAAGCGAGGCACTGGTACCGCGTTGGGTCCTTGAATTGTTGGAACTCTTTGCAGAGTCCCACAGGGAGAGTTTGACATGACACGCACAATTCAAATTATCTCAAGTGTTGTCTTCTGGACCGTGATCGGATTGCTTGGATGTTCTTCTCATGGAGGAAACACATCCGATGATGAGCTTGATGGTGACATCGACGAACCCACAAGCTGTGATGAATTCGATCGTCTCTCCTGCGATTGTCCATACGGCACGGGGTTTCGCTATTGCCTGGCAGACCAGAGCGGGTATGGGGAATGTGTCTGCGTGGTCTCCAACGCCGTGGTCGGCGATCAGGTGTTTCAAGTCGATCTCGAAGCCGACACAACGATAGCAGTAACGGAAAACGGGGAGTTGCAAGGGCCCATCGCCGGAAATGAGAGCCTGGCCAACCTGCAACCGGGAGACTTCGTTCAGTCGTGGCGATTGGGAATGATGGGAAAGGTGGTGAAAGTAAGCCCCCAGAATGATGCCGTAACGGTCGCCACGGAAGCGTGCGCATTGACCGACGTATTTGAAACCCTCGACATGGATCTCAATCGTAAAATCAATGTGGCTTCGGCGATGCCGGAGGAGATGAAAAACTACTTGCGCACGCAAAAGAAACGTGTTGCAAAAATGCGGGTCCATTCGGACAGGCAACCCAAGCTGGTAGAGGAAATCGAAGGAGAGACCGAGCCGGTTGCGGGTGTGACGCTTTCCTTTGAGGGAGAGTTCGACATCGGTGCAGATTTTCATGAGGATTCCTACATTGATTTTACTCCCGCTCTATACACGAAATTGCGGATCAAAAATTTCCAACTCCAACACGCCGCGATTGATGCCTCCGTGGATCTGAACATGCTGCTGAAGATGATCGCAACGGTTGAGGCTTCGGCTTCCGGCACTGCAGAACTGGACATCTTCAAACTGATTGCCTACTTCGCCACAGGTGAGGATGATTATGTCACGCGCATCAACCTGGGAGGTGGCCTGGAACTTGAGATGTGGCTGTTGGCCGGAATCTCCCTCGGTGTGGATGGTCATATCGAAGTGACACCGTACTTTTCTACCAACGGGTACGCCTACGGAGGAGCCTACTACAGCCGCAACTGGGACGACCTCGTCTGGGATAGCGCTCCAGATCGAATCCAGCAAAAACGGTTGGAATGGAGTGAACGGGAGTGGCACACGGTAGGCGACCAGGATTTTTCGTCTGAGGCGGGGCTATCGGAATTCAGTTGGGGCGCTCACGGTGGCATCGAGGGTTACCTGACCTCGAAATATGCGTTAAGTTTCCTGCGTTGCGGCGGACCGACCTTCGATGTGCAACCCTACATCGGGTTCGACGCCTGGATCGGCGATAAGAACAAACTTGAGGCTGCAATGGGTGTCCGGGGGCACGTCGGAGGGAAAATCGAAGTTGTGGGAGAAGAAACCATCTGGGAGGATAGCTGGGAACTGTTCGACTACAACTACATCCTCTGGGAATATTCGTGGATGCTTTGTGGAGACGGCGTGCGCAGCACCGAGTGCTACGATCTGGAATGCGACCATTGTCCCAACGCCGGTTGTGGAGGAACACCCGAAGAATGCGATGCCGGGATCTTCTTCGCGATGGACGGTCAAGGTTCGGATGAACTGGGTGACGCTCGCCCCTGCATTCCACCCGGCCAGGAAGGAGCCTGTACCTGTGGCGTCGGTTGGAAACCTGCGACCGGTGACGAATGGTTCTGGCCGGACAACGCCGAAGACGATGTACAATGGGGGGACAAGAAAAACTGGTGTGTCAGAACCTGTGGAAATGGTGTCATCGACGAAGACGAAGGTGAAGTCTGTGATCATCGTGGCTCTCCGGGATGCGATAGCAACTGCAACGACGATTGCACGGCGCCCGCCAGTGTCTGCGGTAACGGAGTCAAAGAGTGTTACGAAGAATGCGACGATGGGAATACAAACAATTGCGATGGCTGTAGCCAGTACTGCACCAACGAACCGGGAGCCGGAGGTTGTGGGGATGGCTACCGATGCGGCGAAGAAGAATGCGATGATGGCAATGAAATCGATTGCGATACCTGCCACAACGATTGCACCCGAAACCAAGGCTGTGGCGATGGCCATCGGTGCGGTGAGGAAGAATGCGACGATGGAAACCTGACGAACTGTGATGAATGTTTCAACGATTGCACCTTGAAGACGGGCTGCGGAGATGGTCACACCTGTGGCACCGAAGAATGCGATGATGGCAATCAGGAGAACTGCGATACCTGCACCACCACCTGCAAAACCGCCGGGTGCGGAGACGGATTCATCTGTGGGGATGAAGTCTGTGATGATGGCAACACGGACTCCGGCGATGGCTGTCGTTTCAACTGCATGGGGCTCGAGGAATGCGGCGACGGCCTGGTGGATCACGAAGCCGGGGAGCAGTGCGACGACGGCAACGATATAGACTGTGACGAATGCTACAACGATTGCCAATACAACCTCAACCAGTGCGGCGACGGTCATGTTTGCGGGGATGAAGTCTGCGACGACGGAAATCACATCGCCGGGGATGGATGCCGACCGAATTGCATGGGCATCGAAGAGTGCGGGGATGGTTTGGTGGATCAAGAAATCGGGGAAGTCTGCGACGATGGCAACATCCAGGATTGCGTCGGCAATTGCTCGGCAGATTGTCGCTATGAAGTCACCGGAGAATGTGGAGATCATGTTGTCTGTGGTGAGGAAGTCTGCGACGATGGCAACATCTTTTCCGGCGATGGCTGCCGAGGCGACTGCATGGGTATCGAAGAATGCGGGGATGGCCTGGTGGATGTCAACGAATCCTGTGAAGACACCAGCGAAGATGGTATCGACCTGGATTGCACGGATGTCTATCCCGATTGCGTGATGAACTGTCATCATTGTCAGTCACGTTGCGGAGACGGTGTTCTCGCTCCGGGTGAAGCCTGTGAAATCGTTGAAGACGGCATTGACCTGAACTGCAATGAAGAAACTCCTATTTGCTCCAACGATTGCCAAACCTGCAAAATCGACTGTTCAGACAACATCTGCGGAGATGGCAAAGTCTGCGGGGTAGAAGTCTGTGACGATGGCAACAACCAGGATTGTATGGGCACCTGCTCCGCCGATTGTATGCATCAGATCACCGGCTGTGGCGATAGTGTCGTATGCGGTGAGGAAGTCTGCGACGATGGCAATACAAGCTCCGGTGATGGCTGCCGAAGCGACTGCATGGGCTTGGAGATTTGCGGAGATGGGTTGGTGGACACTGCGGAAGCGTGTGAAGATTCCACCCTGGATGGCGTGGATCTGGGGTGTCCCCAAACCGAACCGGATTGTGTGATGGAATGCCATGCCTGTTCTCCTCGCTGTGGGGATGGTGTCATCGGCTCCGGTGAAGTCTGCGAAGACAGTTCTTTGGAAGGCATCGACACCGGATGCTCCGAATCCATGCCTGTATGCAGCAGCAATTGCCACCAGTGTCTGACCAACTTCTGTGGGGATGGCGCAATTCATCCACCGGAAGTATGTGACGGTGCGCCGCTGGACTGTGTGGAAGAGGAAACGGGCTATGCCGGAGAGAGAGAATGCGTTGTTTGCCTCCAGGCCGGACCGTGCATTGCCACCGAGTCGTGCGGGGACGGTCAGACCAACGGCAACGAAATCTGCGACGATGGAGACAAAGATAGTTGCACGCGGACATGTAGCGCGGATTGTATGCACGCAGACCTTCCTCTGACACCCACCTGTGGGGACGGTATCCTGGAATGCGGAGAGGTCTGCGATGATGGCAACAACGATCCCGGTGACGGTTGCAGCGCCGATTGCCTCTCGGATGAGAGTTGTGGCAATCACATCACGGATTACGCTGTCGGCGAATTGTGCGATGACGGCAATCATGTGGATGAGGACGGTTGCAGTGCCGATTGCCGCTCGGACGAACGGTGCGGCAACGGGGTGGTGGATGCTTTCCTGAATGAAGTCTGCGATGATGGCAACAACGACGACTGCCAAGGCAACTGCGCCTCGGACTGTAGCGACTGGGTCGTCGTCGCAGTTTGCGGCGATGGGGAGATGGATGAAGCCTGTGAGCAGTGTGAAGACTCCGACCCAAGCAACACCTCAGTGGATACGGGATGCACTCTGGAAGCCCCCAATTGCCGAGGCTGCTCTTCCTGCTCTGCGGATGTATGCGGGGATGGAATTGTGGGACCCACAGAAACCTGTGATGAGGGAGGATGGTGTGCAGATGGCAGTGAGTTTACCTGCACCACGCTGGATCTTTCCAATTGCGAAGACCCTGAACCAGGCTGCCGAATCTTCCAACATCGCTATTCCGATACCGATGTTTGCAGCACCTCCTGTGAGTTTTCGAGTTGTGGGGATGGCATGATTACAGGGAGCGAATCTTGTGAGGATACGGACCCCAGCAACACCTCCATCGATGAAGGGTGTGACGCGGTGACTCCCGATTGCAGCAGCAGTTGCGGTTGGTGCGGAGTGTTGTAGACTTTGTTGTCAGGAGTTGTGAAGTCATAGGAACCAGACATTGAATGGGTATCTCTACAAAAAGGCTAGCCACGTCTGGCTGAACCGGCATACGGCTGTCCCAAGCAGGTCTGAGCCGAGTTTACGTCTTTCTAAATAGGTCCATTAGTCCTTGCCGTTCAAGGCTTCCAGTTCCTTGGCTTCCATCTCGCTGATAAGCTTCAGCCGAAGGCCCGTCTGAGTATCCACGGCCCCTTGGGCGATGGCACGACGCAGTTTGTCTCTGGCCTGACGATCCGTGGCGCGATCGCTCATCACACCATCAATGATCGTTGCGCCCTTTTCCTCTTCCACACTCTGGTTGTAGGCTTCAATCTTGGCCACTTCCTGACGAAGATCCCGCTCATCCAGACTTACCTGAAACGCCAGACGTACCACAAACAGTTGCAGCGGATGCCCGACCCATTTCCCACTCATCCCCAACGCCTGACCATGCAAGGCATCATCAAAGACTTCTTTCAGGCGATCCAGAATGCGTTGCTTGTTCTGCTCCATTGTCAATGACGCATCCGCAACAGGATAGTTCACCGTCATGTTGTCAATGGCAGGCACCCCCACCGCTCCGGCAATATTCACCATTGCGGCACGGGCGTAATCACAGACCGGATGGTCATTGACAATACGTGAAAGGCCGATGTCCGCCGAGTAATCGGCAATGCCGAAAATGATGCCGCATAAGCGTCCCATCACCGGCTTGACCAGATCCGGAAGGTTTTCCACCGCCCAGCCGGACTCAATGAGAAATTGAAGGCGTATCCGGTTCGCCGGTAAACCCAAGCGACGTTCCAACTCCGAGAGCAACTCATCAATCACGCTCAACTCTCCGGGGTGATCCGGTTTCGGCCAGATCATACCATCCAGAGGGAAATCTTCCGGCCTGCGTCCCTCAGCAACACGGCTCAGCACAAGAACGATATCCTCCATGCAGCTATCCAGATTCAAACCGCTGGGACGGTAAAAACGCAGGCTGGATCCCCAGGTCAAGGTCTGAAACGCTTTCACGGCGTTTTCCCGCCCACGCAAGACCACGTCATCCCGCAAGGCTTGGGCATCCTCGCCATCCACCAACACCAAGGGCGCAGCAGGGTCCAAGGCAAACTGCTTGTCCACCACCTCAATGGGCACGCCCAAACGGTCGGCCAGATCCCCTGAAGTGATCCCGAATTTCCCTAGAATCCTGGCCACCGGGGAGGCGCCCTGTTCCACCGCCTTGGCAATCAGTTTCCATTCGCTGGCCGGAGCGGTGAAGTGGGCTTGTTGACGAAGAAACTTCAAGGGCAGATCGGCAGCCCGCAAACGCTGTTGCTCATCAAGCAACAGGGTTCTGCGCTGGTTGTAGCGTTCAATCAGGTCTTGCATCGCATTCAACGTTGAAGAAGTCATCGTCCACCACCTTCCGCCGTGCAGGCAGAGATTGACAAGATATTGCTTAAAATGGAGAATCCCAGGTGTCCCTTACGGAAGGTTCATGCTACACCAATCAAAACCTTCTGAAAAGCCTGAAAGTGCCATCATCCATGTCCGAGCCCTACACCCAAGATCCTGTGTCACCCTGCCCTGATTCCAGGCGAGAGGTGCAACCACCATCACGATGGTCTGCTCATCAGCGGCGTAAGAATGATCTGATTTACAAGAGCATCAACGCTCTCCGACATCTGGCCTTGCGATACCCCAGCCTGGCCTCCGCAGTCATCCGCACTGGCGCTCGCTTTGCTCTTCCCTTCGCACGGCCTGAGCGCCGCCTGGCCGAAGAACAGATCCGGGTTCATCTGAACCTTGATAAAACCGAGGCCAAAGCGATCCGCCAAGGGCTTGAACGACACCTGTTACAAAGCCTGGATGAATGCACCCACCTGGCAGCGGGGCGTTACGATCTTTCCAGGCTTCGCTATGATGGCGATGCCTGGGAACGACTCTGCCACTATGCCAAGAAGGGGAAGGGCTTGCTGGTCGCCACCGGTCATCTCGGAAATTGGGAGTTGCTGGCGGCACGGCTTGCGGCGGATTTCCCCTGCGCGACGGTGGCGAAGGTGTCCTATGATCCTCGCCTGACCCACATGGTGGAAGCCTTCCGTTCAGGCTACGGGCTGACCTCCTTTGATCGGGATGACCCAGAGGTTTCCAGACGCATTCAGCAGCGCTTGAGCCAAGGAAGCATTGTCGGCATTTTGATGGATCAGGACACCAAGGTTCCAGGCGTCTTCGTTCCTTTTTTCAACGAAATGGCCCACACAACCTTAGGACCAGCCGCTCTGCATCTGAAAACGGGAGCCCCTCTGGTTCCGGCAGCCCTCGTCCGCGAGGGAACCCGCCACCGATTGGTTCTTGGGTCGGAGGCAAGAACCTCCGATTCCCAGGAGCGCAAGCTCGCTCTGCTCGACCTGACCAGCCAGCTAAGCCGGTTTCTGGAACAGATCATCCGTGAGCATCCCGAGCAATGGGTCTGGTTTCACCGACGCTGGAAAACCCGACCGGAGGCCTCTGAGAATCCCATCATTTGTGATAAGGTAAAGCAGGCAGCAAGGGGTGAGGAACCAAGCTAGGAAATTCATGGGCATCATAGCTACGAAGATACAGCTTGGTCGGGGTTTTGGCATGAAATAAATTCATTTCCCGATTCGTTTTGCCATCCAGACAGCGAAGAAACCGGGTAATCGTCGGCGAGGCAGAAACGCCTTTTTCAAGCCCCCAGGTTTCTTCAGATGGATCAAAAACAAGGACTATTTCGGTTTTGTCCGGCATCCAGGCTTTGCAATAGCTCAGGTGTTCTTCCAAGTGGAAGGATCCTTCATCAAGCGTATACCGGCATGAAAAAGCCTTCTTTGTTGAAAGCCGGACGTGACTTTCGTGGACTATGCCCTGCTCGGTTTTCCGCCAGGATCGCCAGGGTTTGGTTGGTATCAAGGAACCATCGACAAGACCGAAATTCCCTTGGGACGCTTTCGTCTCGTCCGCAAACGGCTCCCCCATCGTAATCCCCTCAAGCCTTCCGTGTCGATAGATCCTTCTTTCAATAAACGCGCCCTGAGCAGTTTGGCATAGGCTCTGGCCATGCAAGCGGCCCTGCCCATCGCTGATGATTTTGCAGATCACACCGGTATCCTCATCATACCGTGTTTCAACCGTACCGAGTTTGACACCATGTTCCCAGGTCTCCTGATAACGAATCCGTCCTTGGGAATCCTTGTAACGGACAAGACCATGTGTACGGCCAAAAAAGTCTGTAATTGCGACCTTTTCAGAGGAAATAGTAAGTTCAGGAATGATCTTTTCACGTTTGATCAGGGTCAGATTGGGCAAGGATACCTGGGTAGCTGTCCCATCGCAGGCTTCAACCACCAGAGAGGAACCGGGCGCATCGGTATAGCTGTCTTTCAGCCAGGAAAGGCTCTCACCATCACGGGCAACGCAGCTTGAATCCGAAAGGAGATCGGAAATCATCCAGACGCGCATCCGGCGTCCCTGGTGAAACCAGATCAGGAAGGCCGAGTTCAGCCCCTGGTTTGCAGGGAAATCCCCGTGACGAAGGACTACATCCTTCCCATCTGCTGAAATCATTGCCTCTTCAAACGTCTGGGGAGCATCAACCAGTGTATAGAGAATCTGCGTTGAGACCCCCTCATCCTGCACAACACACCAGCCAGGAACGGGCTCGGACTGGTATTCCAGGCGCAGATCATCCCCGGCCTGTTTGAAGGGAGCGGCACCAAGCGCCGGAACCCCCATCATCCACGCCCAAACCATCCACATTGCAAGCAAGCCTATTGTACGAGCCAAAAGCATGAAACCACCTGTCCTTTTCTACCTGGCACCAGGGTAGCACAGCTTTGCGCCCCGGCATAGAAAAACCGCAGGCCCGGCATGGTTTCCGTTGAAAATTCCAGGCAAAAGGCTCCCGGTCTCTAAACCTGGAAAACCAGGGTTTAACTTCTTCTTTTTATTAGCGTCTTTCGGTGGTTTATGCTAAAAGACGGCTTCCGTTTTTCGTGCATTTTACGCACGGATTACTTTGGTTTGTCCTGTATATTGGTCCGTTGCCGCTCCGCAAGGTAGGATCGTTGCAACGCCCCCGCACTGCCAGATGAGGCCCATGCCATGTATCGCAAAGTAGATTCCTGGATCGACGCCGTCACCCTGGAACACCAAGTCCAGGCGTTTTGGAAGGAAAACAAGAGCTTCGCCAAGTTGGTGGAGAAGAACAAAGGAAAGCCCGCCTGGTCATTCCTGGATGGCCCGATTACCGCCAACAACCCGATGGGTGTCCACCATGCCTGGGGCCGCACCTTGAAAGATTTCTTCCAGCGCTACTGGGCGATGAACGGCAGGGAACTGCGCTACCAGAACGGCTTTGACTGCCAGGGCTTGTGGGTTGAAGTGGAAGTGGAGAAAGAACACGGCTTCACCAGCAAGAAAGAGATTGAAGACTACGGCATGGACCGCTTCGTTGCCGAATGCAAAGAGCGCGTGCGCAAGTTCAGCGGCATCCAGACAGAACAATCCAAACGTCTGGGTTACTGGATGGATTGGGACAACAGCTATTTCACAATGAGCGATGAGAACAACTACACCATCTGGTCGTTCTTGAAAAAGTGTTTTGAGCGCGGCAAGGTATACCGTGGAACGGATGTCATGCCCTGGTCCGGTCGCAGTGGCACAGGTTACAGTCAGATGGAAGTGGTGGAAGGCCGTAAGCTGGTTGCCCATGAAGCCCTGTTCGTCAAATTCCCCCTGAAGGGGCGCGAGAAGGAAAACCTGCTCGTCTGGACCACGACTCCCTGGACCTTGACCTCCAACATCGCGGCAATGATCAACGCCGAGTTGGATTACGTCAAAGTGCGTTGTGAAGGCGATGGTGAAGTCTATTACTTCGCGGCGGATAACCTGCGATACAAGCGTCTGGAAACGGAATTCAAGGAAAAGAAAAACTGGATCGCCGGGGTTCCGAAACTGAAAACCCTGGAACAGATTTTCAAAGAGCGCGGTGGCTATACCGTTGAAGGCACCCTCAAAGGGAAAGAGATGGTGGGCTGGGAATACCACGGCCCCTTCGATGAACTCCCGGCACAGAGCATCTCCGGCGGTTATCCCTTCACCGATGAAACCGTCACCTTGTCCGGGATCACTGCCCACAAGGTCATTGATGGCGGACGGGACAGCCACGGCGATCCGGTGGTCGTTGCCGGTGAAGGTACGGGCATTGTTCACAGCGCGCCGGGCTGCGGTGACATTGATCATGTGATCGGTCAGAAGATGGGCCTGCCCCATATCGCCCCCTTGGACGAAGAAGCGAAGTTCCTGGATCAATTCGGGGATCTCTCCGGGAAACGCGCCCTGGATGAAGATACCGTGGCCTTCATCATCCAAAGCCTGAAAGACAAGAACCTGCTTGTCGCAACGGAACAATACCCCCACGTCTATCCCCACTGCTGGCGCAGCGGTGATCCCCTGGTCTTCCGTCTGGTGGACGAGTGGTATATCAACATGGATTGGCGCGACGAAATCAAAGAAGTCGTCAAGCAGATCCAATGGATTCCCGAATGGGGACAAGACCGCGAATTGGAATGGTTGACCAACATGCGCGACTGGATGATTTCCAAAAAGCGCTATTGGGGGCTGGCCCTGCCGATCTGGGTCTGTGAAGACTGCAAGGAATTTGAAGTCATCGGTGGGCGTGAGGAATTGAAAGAACGCGCCGTGGAAGGCTGGGACGTATTTGACGGGCATAGCCCGCACCGTCCTTTCGTCGATGCCGTGAAAATCCGCTGCCCCAAATGCGGAGGCTTGGCCCATCGTGTGGAAGACGTAGGCAACCCCTGGCTGGACGCGGGAATCGTGCCCTACTCCACCGTGAAATACAACAGCGACCGCGACTACTGGAAACGCTGGATTCCGGCAGACCTGGTACTGGAATGCTTCCCCGGTCAGTTCCGAAACTGGTTCTACAGCCTGTTGGCGATGAGCACGATGATGGAAAACATCCCGCCGTTCAAGACGCTCTTGGGTCACGCCCTGGTGCGCAACGAACAAGGCCGGGAAATGCACAAGTCCGATGGCACGGCCATCTGGTTTGACGATGCGGCCGAGCAAATGGGCGCGGACGTGATGCGCTGGATCTACTGCTCCAACGAGACGGCCAGCAACCTCAACTTCGGTTTCAATCTTGGAAAAGAAGTCCGTGGACGGATTTACAACACCATCTGGAATACCTACGGCTTCCTGGTCAACTATGCCCGTCTGGAAAACTGGACGCCTCCGACCACACCGACGCCGGTGACCGATCGCCCGGACTTCGACCGCTGGATTCTCAGCAACCTTCAGAACACCATTGTCGAGGTGCGCAAGGGCGTGGAAAGCCATTATCCGCGAGGTGTCACACGGGCCATTGCCGACTTCGTCGAGGATCTCTCCAACTGGTACATCCGTCATAACCGCCGCCGCTTCTGGAAAGGCGATGATACCACGGATAGCCAGATGGCCTTTGAAACGCTGTATACCTGCGTGGAAACCTTGGTGCGACTGATCGCTCCGATCATGCCCCATGTGGCCGAAGAGATGTATCAGAACCTGGTACGCAGCCACAGTCCCAACGCGCCGGAAAGCGTCCATCATACCGACTTCCCCACGGCGGATGCCGCTCTGGTGGATGAAGAATTGTCCGCCCACATGGCGGCGATCCTGCGCCTGAACAGCCTAGCTCTGGCCGCCCGTGAGAACGCCAAGCGCAAAGTACGTCAACCTCTGGCCCTGCTCTGCATCGGCCCGAAAGATGAGGTGGAACGCCAGGCTGCCCAGCGCTTTGAGTCCATGCTGCTGGATGACCTGAACGTCAAAGCCGTCGAGGTAAATGCGGTAGAGGAGCCTGCTCCCACCGCGTGGTTGGTTAAACCCAACTTCAAAACCCTGGGAAAACGCCTGGGACCGAAGATGAAAGCCTTCCAGGATGCCTTGAAAGCCAATCAAGAGAAACTGATTGCGACGCTACAAGGCAACGAAGAAACCATCCTGGTGGATGTAGACGGCGAGAGCATGATTTTCGGCAAAGAGGATTTCCTTCTGGAAACCGTGCAGGATGAAAACCTCAGCGTGGTGCTTGACGGAGACACCTGGGTTTCCTTCGATGTCCGTCTGACCGAGGAACTCATTCAGGAAGGCCGGATGCGTGAAGTTCTGCGTAAGCTTCAGGTGATGCGTAAAGACGTGGGCCTGGAGATCGAAGACCGTATCCGCCTGCGCTTTGACACCCAGAGCGAAAGCCTGAACGCCTTGATGGAAACCTACCGCCAGACGCTCTGCGATGAACTCCTGATCGTCGATTTCGCCACGGGTGACGTTGGCGAGGAAGGCAAGGCGCTGTCCATCGACAAAGAGAAGATCCGCGTACAGATTGAAAAAGCGAACTGAGAAAACACGAACTCAATGAACCAACCCGAACACCGTTTCGGGAAACGAATCGGGAAACGATAATGAACGAAGAATTGCTACCCAAGCATTTTGATTTCAAGGAAGCCGAAGGCCGCATTTATCAACGCTGGCTGGACAAAGGCTATTTCAAAGCCAACCCCAACCCGGACAAGCCTCCCTTCTGCGTGGTCATTCCTCCGCCCAACGTTACGGGCATTCTGCACATGGGTCACATCCTGGATGAAACCCCTCAGGATGTCATCACCCGCTGGCACCGTATGCGCGGCTATGAAGCCCTGTGGATTCCCGGCACGGACCACGCAGGCATCGCCACCCAGCATGTGGTCATCAAACAGCTGGCCCAGCAGGGAATCGACTACCACGACCTGAGCCGTGAGGAATTCATCAACAAGGTCTGGGAGTGGAAAAAAGAAAAAGGCGGCATCATCATCAACCAGCTCAAGCGATTGGGTTGCAGTTGTGATTGGGACCGCGAGCGTTTTACGATGGATGAGGGCTTTATCCGTGCCGTGCTGACCGCGTTCAAGCAGTTGTACGATAAGGGCCTGGTTTATCGCGGCAAGCGGATGATCAACTGGTGTACCCATGACCTCACCGCGCTGGCCACCGACGAAGTGGAACACAAAGCGAAGAAGTCCAACCTCTGGCATCTGCGCTACCCCGTGGTGGGAACCGAGGAACATCTGGTGGTGGCCACCACCCGACCGGAAACCATGCTCGGTGATACCGCCGTCGCCGTGAACCCCAAGGATGAGCGCTACACCTACCTTCACGGGAAGCGGGTCAAGCTGCCCCTCACCGACCGTGAGATTCCGATCATTCTTGACGAATACGTAGACATGGAGTTCGGAACCGGTCTGGTCAAAGTCACCCCGGCCCACGACCCCAACGATTACGAAATGGGCCTGACCCACGATCTACCGCAGATTCAGGTCATTGGTGAAGACGGCACGATGACCGAAGCCGCCGGGCCGGAGTATGCGGGCCTGGAACGTTTTGCCTGCCGCAAGAAGGTGGTTGCCGACTTGGAAGAGCAAGGTTATCTGGAGAAGATCGAACCCTACAAACACAGTGTAGGGTGCTGCTACCGCTGCGGCAACGTGGTGGAACCGATGATCTCTGACCAGTGGTTTGTGAAAATGAAACCGCTGATCGAGCCCGCCCTTGAAGCCGTGCGGGAAAACCGGATTCGCGTGGAACCGGAAAGCGAACGCAACGACTTCTTCACCTGGGCCGAAGATATTCGCGATTGGTGCATCAGCCGCCAGCTCTGGTGGGGCCATCGCATTCCCGTGTTCACCTGCAAAGACTGCGGCAAGGAATGGGTCAGCGTAGAAGGTGCGGACACCTGCCCGGATTGCCAGAGCAAGCAGATTGAACAAGATCCCGACGTGCTGGATACCTGGTTCTCTAGCTGGTTGTGGCCTTTCGGAACGCTGGGCTGGCCGGAGAAAACCCCGGAGTTGGACTATTTCTACCCCACCACCTGGCTGCTTTCCGGACGCGACATCCTCTTCTTCTGGGATATGCGCATGATTATGGCCGGCTTGGAATTCATGGGCGACATCCCCTTCCATACTCTGTTCCTGCACGGTATCGCCCGCGATGCCAAAGGCATCAAGCTTTCCAAAAGCCTGGGCAACAGCCCCGACCCCTTGTTGCTTCTGGACGAATACGGCGCGGATGCCATCCGCTTCGGGATGAACAGCCGCTATCCTATGGGCCGCCAGGATATTCGCCTGTCGAAAGAGCTGTACCTGTCGGGCCGTTCTTTGGTTACCAAACTGTGGAATGCCAGCCGCCTGCTGCTGATGAACCTGCCGGAAGGTGGAATCCGTTTTGACAGTTCCAGCATGGAACCCCAGCGGGTGGAAGATCAGTGGATCTTGCACGAACTGAACGAGACCATCCAAAAGGTGGACCGCGCCTTTGAGAACAGCGATTTCGAGCAAGCGGCAGAGATCACCCGCCACTTCTTCTGGGACAGCTTCTGCGATTGGTACCTGGAACTGATCAAACCCCGCCTGGCCAAAGAAGAGACGCGCCCTGAAGCCTTGAGTTGGGCCTTGTACACCCTGCGTCGTATCGTGCAACTCTTCCATCCCATCGTGCCCTTCGTCACCGAAGAGTTGTGGCAGAAGATGAACGAACTAGGCGTGGCGGACGAGGCCGAACGGGACGAAGATCGCGAGAGCATCACCATTTCCCGCTGGCCCGTGGTCCGTGAGAGCTTCACCAATGAAAAAAGCCGTCAGACCATCGACGCGCTGATCACCCTGGTCACCAGCGTTCGTGAATTGCGCAGCTTCCTGCAAATCAGCCCCAAGCTTCCCCTGGAACTGGCCTTGCACTTCGCGAATGACGAGGCTCATACCGCCTTTGACGCCTACCGGGACCGCCTGGCGGACATCGGCTTTGTGGAAGGCTTGACGGTCCAGCAAGACGCCGCCATCCCGGCGGGGTTTGTGCCGGTTGTGTTCAGTCAGGGTACGGGCTTCGTGCGCATTCCCGCCGATGTGGATCTGGGAGAAATTCTCGGTCGCACGGAAAACAAGCTGGCCAAAACGGAAAAAGAAGTGATCTCGTTGACCAAACGTCTGGAGAACCCCAACTTCGTACAAAAGGCCGACCCGGATACCGTCGCTCAGACCCGTGACTTCCTGGAAAAAGCGACCCGCGCCGTGAAGACCCTGAGCGATATGGCCGCGCTGATCCGTGAAGTCAAAGGATAAACAGCGCCAGCAGCCATTTCACATGGAACTCCAAACGCCCTGTCTTCCAAGCAAGACAGGGCGTTTTTTCGCCATCACATACTTTGTAAAAGCCAACCGAGTCGCAACAACCCTGGCTTCTACCGAATCAGTAGTTCTCGTTTTCAAGCATCTGGGCGACATTACGGTAAAAACCGATATGGTCAAAGCCGCCCGTCGTGAGTTGGCCGATTTCATCCCAGTGATCCGCATTGAGGCTTCCCCAGAAGGTGCCGTAGGTCGCGCTGTTCACCGTGACCAGACCATCGTTGGGGCCATAGCCCTCTTCGACCGGGCCATCGAGCATCAGACCGTGGGTGACAATAAGCATCGGGCTGCGCCATTCGCCGTCGTGGGCATCACGGCAGTCACCATCCAGCAGAGCGCAGGTGTAGCCGGACCAGCTCCAGTATTCGACACGCGGATCATCCGGATGGGCCGGGTTGAAGTTCTCCCGCATGTTCTGCACGGAAAGTTGCCCCAAGGCGGCGATCACATCGTTGTCGCTACCACCGATGAGATTGCCGAAGAAATCAACAATCCCGGCAAGGATATCCTGGCCGATTCCCGGCACGTTACCCAAGATCATATCTCCGATCAAGGAACCGTCGTTGGGGGTAGCCACCATTGCCAGAACCGCAACATCCGCACCATGCCCCAAACCACTGATAAAGCGCCGGGCATCCAAGCCCCCTTGGCTATGGGCAATGAGGTTCAGCTTACGCGCCCCGGTTTCGGTGAGGATATCCATCAGTTGGCTTTCCACTTCCTGGGCACGCAGTTCACTGTCGTTGAACATCGCCACTTCCGTAGTATGAACTTCATAGCCACGGTCTTCCAGGTCATCTTCGACATTGAAGAAATACTCATAAATGCCGATCATCGTATCCCATCCGGCAAAGCCGTGCATCATCGCAATGGGAAAGCGGGTGAAGTGGCGGTCGCAGTGTTCTTCGCAGACGGCGTGAAGGGTATAGCTCCCCGTCTGGGAGTACTCCCGGCCATGCACGGCAACCAGGTATTCCCCGGAATAGGGAAGCGTGAAGGAATAACTCACCGAGTCGCTGCCCACCGAGGACTGATGCAGGTACACGGTTCCTTCCCGTCGCCCGCTGATGGAGGCGGCATCACTGACCAGCAGGCTTCCCGCCAGCGGCATGGAAAAGCCCTTGCCTTCCAAGGTAAGAGTCACCGTCATGCCTCGCGCTCCGGCGAAGAGATAGCCATCGGTCTGGCAACGGGTGCGAATCTGCCCGTCAAAGCTTTCACCAAGGCGAGAGAATTGCGGCAGGGCGATTTCCGACCATAAAAGTAAGGGGTCACTGGCTTCATCACAGGCGATGGGCGGTTCGGTTTCCTCTTCCTCGTCGCCGTCGAGGTCATCCCCGTCTTCATCACCATCAAGCTCGTCGCCGTCGGGGTCATCCCCGTCTTCATCACCATCAAGCTCGTCGCCGTCGGAGTCATCCCCGTCTTCATCACCATCAAGCTCGTCGCCGTCGGGGTCATCCCCGTCTTCGTCACCATCAAGCTCATCGCCGTCGGAGTCATCCCCGTCTTCATCACCATCAAGCTCGTCGCCATCGGAGTCATCCTCATCGTCGTCATCCGTCGTGTCATCTCCATCCACCCCAATCAGGGAATCATCGCCGTCGGGGTCATCCCCTTCGTCGGGAGCATCCCCATCGGTGAAGGAATCGACTTCCCCATCATGGCCGGTTGAATCCTCATCACAGGCACTGAGAAGCCCAAGCAGAAGCATCAAACCAAGCACAAACACGGCGTTTTTCATGGCGGACCTCGCCTCCGAACGGCAATGGTTACAAGATGAATGATCGTCCCAGTATCGCATAGAAACGGCCAAAGCCCAACAGTTTTCTAATCAAGCCCACACGAAAGCCGGACTCATGTCCAGCGATTCCGAATGAGGTGCCCCTCCCTCATCATTCTCGTTTGGAGTATTGTGATGTGCGGCGTCCTGCCGTGGTTCCACCATGATAGGCTCAGATTCCAGGCGTTCTCTCAGGGCACAGGGAGTTCCCATTGGCCGTCGGAGGCCCGCAGCACGGCTACCCCGGCTTGGCCGGTGACCAGCACCTCACCGGTGGGAAGGCGCTCCAGGAACATCAGTGAATCGACATTTTCATCATAGAGCAGATAGGGTAGATCCGTACCATCCTCGCAGGCGGATACGCTGCCGGAGGCATAAAACTCCCAGGTTTCCGTGCTTGGATCGTACTCTCCGATATCCTGGTATTTTGTCAGAGCAATCCAGCGTCCGGATTCCAATTGTACCGCATCATAAAAACGCTCTTGCAGATATGGGATGGACGGTACGGATAGTGCCACCTGTAGGTCGTGGGTGCCGGGTTGGATCTCCATCAAGTCTCCTTCCGGGAAGTAGAACAGGCGTCCCCAATGGCTACGAAGATAGGCCCTTCCTTCGCCAAGATGGAACTGGGTGACCATGTCTTTGTTCACCGCGTACAACCGATGATAGGTGGCAATGCAGCTGTAGCCCTCTTCGCCGACGTTCTCTTTGTAGGGATAACTCTGTACGATCACCTCATCCCCGGCCCCGATGATCGCATGGGGCCGCCAATCGTAGGCCGCTGTCTCGAAGCCCGTGACCTTGCGCCAGCCCGTGTCTTCACTTCCAGCGGCAGGCAAACGCCACAAGGTCCGCGTCTGCATGACGTCGTCGTCCAGGCTGATCACGTAAATATCCCCGGACTTGGCTAAATACACCTCCAACCCGGCAACCCAACCTTCCGGCGGGCCTTCCAGCGTTTGCCATTGGCCGTCACGAAAGATCATCAGCCCTTGATACAAGCCCACGGCAACGATGTCTTCTCCGTTGTCGGAGACCGCCAGGGTTTGCTCGGAGTCGGGAAAGGCTTCACTCCATTCGTAGCAGGCATCCCGCACCTGCACGGGCAGGTTACGTCCGGCGATGTGTACGCGAAAATCCACCCCGTTGGGGGCTACACCCACGGCCAGGGAACGGGCGTAGGAATGTTTTCGTTCTCCAAACTCCCCAAAGAAAGGATCTTCATAGATGGGTTTGAATTCGTCTTCTTCCGGGTTCCAGCGGTAGCTTTGTTCGAACCCAGCAATAATGACACTTTCTTCTCCGTTGCCATCCATATCAGTGGGAATCCAGTGAACTCCAGGAAGGGGACCGAGAGGTTCCACCATTTCAAACGTCGTTGAGCCAGGCAAGCGACGAAAGAACTTGGGGCAATAGCTACCATTGCCGGAATTCAGATCTCGCGCTCCCCAAAGGGTTCCTGTTTCCCAATCCATATAACTTTTGTAAGGTGGAGGCTGGCTTTCACCTAACTCAACATCTGGGCCGGGAAGGCAGCCCTCAATGGGACAAGGTGGGTCGCATTCAATGGTCTGCTGCTCATTGCTCACCTCCACGGTTTCCCCCAAGGTTCCTTCCAGCAAATTCCAAACCCCCGTGGCTACAAACTCACAGGTTTCCGGATTCAGGCTGGCGGCAGTAAAAGATGCCCCCCAAACGGTTGCAGGCATAGAGAGGAAAACCAGGTCCCAAAGCAGGTCGTTTTCAGAGTTTTTACGCATCAGCCCAGTATGAACTCCATCTCCAGAGTCCAAGAAATTGGACACTGCATACAAATAACCATTACATTCCATCAGAGGAGCATAGGGAGATGACGCATAAATGAAATCATCCACATCTTCTCGAAGCACGGTAAGGCTCTGAACCGTTGCGTTCTCGATTTTAAAGGCTTCGCTTCCACAACATGCACCGGGAAATGCCCAGATTACCCCTTCCGAGTCCATGTTTGCTGCCGACCCAGTAACAAAATCAGGGATGATTGTTTCGAATGTTCTTGTATCTTCATGAAATATTGAATATCCATCAATCGACGAGAAATAATGCCATGTTTGGGGTCTGAATTCGCGAGGACCTTTGGTATTTGATTTCATACTTGGGAGATGGAACAATGCAGGTTCTTCATTCTTGAACAGCATGGCCATCGTTCCGCCATTGCTGAGTACGGCGGTTCCATCATAAGAGTGGTTTACGGTGTAGAATCCCGTTGGGTAAACCCGTGGAAAGTCGTTGACCCAACGCGATAAGCTTCTTCGCGGTAGTTCGCACGCTTCGGCGTTGGTGAAACTGGGGTCCGATTCGGGGATTTCTTCGTCCATTTCCTCCTCGGTTCCCATATCGCCGTCAACATGATTCTCACAATCCCCATCAATGCCATCCCCGTCTTCATCCCCATCGGGAAGCGGATCGTCCCCGTCGGGGTCGAAGCTATCCCCATCAACGGGTGGTCCATCCCCGTCGCTACCATCCAAGCCATCCTCGGAACCCTCCAGGTCGGGGAGTTCCATGTCACCATCCGGAAGATCGGAATGATGTTGGCTGCTTCCACCTCCGCAGGAGCAGGAGAGCAAGAGCAAAAACCAAAGGGCGTTCACGCCCCATAAAATGGGACGTGAACGGTTCTGGTGATAATCGAAATATGTCATTAGGAAATCTCACAATTATTAACCCGGCGATTATAACCGAGCTTAGGAATCGTCATCCTCCGCGCAGGCGGAGGATCCAGACAATTGAATTTAATCTGGATTCCCGCCTTCGCGGGAATGACAAAATGGATACTTCGTCTAACTTATGGTTGCCGGGTTAACAGCCTATTCAAGAACAAAAACACAGTCGCCCCAATTGGTTGCATCGTTCCAGGTGCCGGTGATGGTATGCACTGAAGCTAGGGAGCGATTCCATGACATGGTTACACCACAAGAGTTCGATGAATCCAACTGTGTTTGCCAACCCATAGCCATATGGGTTCCTTATTTATTTCACAAGACCTCATAGTTCAGAAAACAATCAGGATAGCTCAGCCCTAGAATAACCGTGGCGATCCGCCAGGTCAAGAAAAGATCCGTGGGCGAATAAGTCATACATGGACATACTAAAAAAGGCCCACAACAACTACAATGATTCCGCTCCTTCAGGGGACTGATCTGTCACAAACAAAACGTTGCAAAGTGAAACCATTCCTCGTATAGTATCCCTCAAATCTACGAGATGTTTCAGGTCTGAGACAAGGGGTTCCGGGGAATTCACCTGTCGATAAGGGGGGGATACTATGCGTTGTGCATCTTTAACGTCTTTTGCTTTTGTACTTGTTCTGTTTGTCTTTTCAGGGTGTTCAAAAAGCGATAGTGACGCCGACAAAATTGCCAACTCCCTACAGGATGAACTAACCTCGTCGTTGAATTTTGAAGATGCCGAGATTGTGGAGGGAACCCCACCCGAAGGGGACGCCAACGACAACTCCGCTCCACAGATTGACTCTCTGGAAGCCCCCCCCGAACTGATTGCCGGTCAGCCCTTTTCCATCACCGTTGAAGCCAAAGAAGGAACCGGTGGAGATGGAGAACCGGATGTCGCCTATACCATCATCTATGTCGAAGGCGCGACAAAGTATCTGAAGGTTGCAACCTCGTTGATTGTTGAAAACAAGGTTCTGTTCTCAGAACTATTTGGGCGCCTGTCCGACAACAGTAAGTTGTTGGGGCTTGCCTTCAATCTACGGGTGGCGTTCATGTCCAATGGCGGCGCAACGGGTGGCTATGTTCCCTGGCCGCTGGGCGTGGACGAACAGGAACCCATTGACCCTGAAGATGCCCAGACCAAGGTTTCATTTCTCAATGGTCAGCTGGTGATGGAGCCCAAACCGGATGGAAACCCTGATCCGCAGTATCCGCAGATTACCAAAATCGAAGGCCCCAGCGAGTTGTCGGAGGGTGAATCGTTTACGCTGAAGCTGTACACGGATTTTAAGACGCCGGAAACCATTACGGCGGCGATTCTTGCCGTGCCTCTGGTGGATGGCTACGTGATTATCAGTGGTCAGGTCACGACCACGGAGTACGGCTATGCGATGGAAGTAGCCGGAGACATCTCCGGGGACGCCTCGGAGATTGACTGGCTGATGACCTTTATGGTTGCCCTGCAAACTGAGAACGGAGGCACCGGAGGATACCGAGACTGGATGGTATCCATCATCCCCGGCGGCACCGGCCCCCTGCTCTGTGATGATGACAACCCCTGCACCACGGATGAAGAGATAGACGGAAAATGTGTCTATACCCCCATTGACTGCAACGATGACATTAGCTGCACCGATGACTCCTGCAACCCCGAAGACGGCCAATGTGTCAATGACCTGCAAGACAGCTTCTGCTTGATCGGTGATGCGTGTGTAAGCTCCGAAGCCGTGGACCCGGAGAACCAGTGCCAGTGGTGCGACCCGGCAACGGACACCACAGCCTACGTACCGCACAGCGGAATAGTCTGCGATGATGGAATGCTCTGCACCGAAGGGGATACCTGTGACGCAATGGGAAGCTGCAACGGAACCCCCATTGACTGCAACGATGGCATCAGTTGCACAACGGATTCCTGTAACCCCGAAGACGGCCAGTGTGTCAATGACCTGCAAGACAGCTTCTGCCTGATTGATGATGCGTGTGTAAGCTCCGAAGCCGTCGACCCGGAAAACCAATGTCAATGGTGCGACCCGGCAACGGACACCACGGCCTACGTACCGCACAGCGGAATAGTCTGCGATGATGGAATGCTCTGCACCGAAGGGGATACCTGCGACGCAGCGGGTAGCTGCAACGGAACCCCCATTGACTGCAACGATGGCATCAGTTGCACAACAGATTCCTGCAACCCCGAAGACGGCCAATGTGTCAATGACCTGCAAGACAGCTTCTGCTTGATCGGTGATGCGTGTGTAAGCTCCGAAGCCGTGGACCCGGAGAACCAGTGCCAGTGGTGCGACCCGGCAACGGACACCACAGCCTACGTACCGCACAGCGGAATAGTCTGCGATGATGGAATGCTCTGCACCGAAGGGGATACCTGTGACGCAATGGGAAGCTGCAACGGAACCCCCATTGACTGCAACGATGGCATCAGTTGCACAACGGATTCCTGTAACCCCGAAGACGGCCAGTGTGTCAATGACCTGCAAGACAGCTTCTGCCTGATTGATGATGCGTGTGTAAGCTCCGAAGCCGTCGACCCGGAAAACCAATGTCAATGGTGCGACCCGGCAACGGACACCACGGCCTACGTACCGCACAGCGGAATAGTCTGCGATGATGGAATGCTCTGCACCGAAGGGGATACCTGCGACGCAGCGGGTAGCTGCAACGGAACCCCCATTGACTGCAACGATGGCATCAGTTGCACAACAGATTCCTGCAACCCCGAAGACGGCCAATGTGTCAATGACCTGCAAGACAGCTTCTGCTTGATCGGTGTCGATTGCATTCTGTCCGAAGCCGTCGACCCGGAAAACCAATGTCAATGGTGCGACCCGGCAACGGACACCACGGCCTACGTACCGCACAGCGGAATAGTCTGCGATGATGGAATGCTCTGCACCGAAGGGGATACCTGCGACGCAGCGGGTAGCTGCAACGGAACCCCCATTGACTGCAACGATGGCATCAGTTGCACAACAGATTCCTGCAACCCCGAAGACGGCCAATGTGTCAATGACCTGCAAGACAGCTTCTGCCTGATTGATGATGCGTGTGTAAGCTCCGAAGCCGTGGACCCGGAGAACCAGTGCCAGTGGTGCGACCCGGCAACGGACACCACAGCCTACGTACCGCACAGCGGAATAGTCTGCGATGATGGAATGCTCTGCACCGAAGGGGATACCTGTGACGCAATGGGAAGCTGCAACGGAACCCCCATTGACTGCAACGATGGCATCAGTTGCACAACGGATTCCTGTAACCCCGAAGACGGCCAGTGTGTCAATGACCTGCAAGACAGCTTCTGCCTGATTGATGATGCGTGTGTAAGCTCCGAAGCCGTCGACCCGGAAAACCAATGTCAATGGTGCGACCCGGCAACGGACACCACGGCCTACGTACCGCACAGCGGAATAGTCTGCGATGATGGAATGCTCTGCACCGAAGGGGATACCTGCGACGCAGCGGGTAGCTGCAACGGAACCCCCATTGACTGCAACGATGGCATCAGTTGCACAACAGATTCCTGCAACCCCGAAGACGGCCAATGTGTCAATGACCTGCAAGACAGCTTCTGCTTGATCGGTGTCGATTGCATTCTGTCCGAAGCCGTGGACCCGGAGAACCCATGTCAGTGGTGCGACCCGGCAACGGACACCACGGCCTACGTACCGCACAGCGGAATACTCTGTGATGACGGAATGCTCTGCACCGAAGGGGATACCTGTGACGCAATGGGAAGCTGCAACGGAACGCCCATTGACTGCAACGATGACATTAGCTGCACCGATGACTCCTGCAACCCCGAAGACGGCCAATGTGTCAACGACTTGCAGGAAAGCTTCTGTCTGATCGGTGTCGATTGCATTCTGTCCGAAGCCGTGGACCCGGAGAACCCATGTCAGTGGTGCGACCCGGCAACGGACACCACGGCCTACGTACCGCACAGCGGAATACTCTGTGATGACGGAATGCTCTGCACCGAAGGGGATACCTGTGACGCAATGGGAAGCTGCAACGGAACGCCCATTGACTGCAACGATGACATTAGCTGCACCGATGATTCCTGCAACCCCGAAGACGGCCAATGTGTCAACGACTTGCAGGATAGCTTCTGCCTGATCGGTGGCACGTCATGCTACAGCAACAATGATCCCAACCCGATGAATGCCTGCGAAGCCTGTAACTGGACGATGGATGCCTCCGGTTGGTCAATCCTGGATGGTACATCTTGTGACGATGGCGACCCGCAGACAAGCAATGACACCTGCGTTGCAGGAATCTGTGAAGGCTTATGCGGCAACGGCAACCCCAATGATGGAGAAGAGTGTGACGACGGCGCACTGAATACGGAAACGCCCTGTGACGTTACCGGAATCGAAAGTTGTGTCTACTGCGATACCAGTTGTGCGATTCAAACCGTCTACAACACAGGGGCCATTGAAGGGGTGGTGACGGACATCACCCAATGGGATCTGGTACCCTTGGACGGCGTCACCGTGGAGATTCTCAGTGGTCCCACCTTGGGAACCACCACCACAGCGACAGATGGCTCATTTTCTCTCTCAGAGCTTCTTCCTGGTTCCTACCTGCTGAAGTTCAACCGTATGCCTGTGGTCCATGCTGAATTTATTGAAGGTTGGACCCCGAATTATTACCAACTTACCGTGGACTATGAGGTAACCCACACGGTGCTGGTTCGACTGCAACAGGCCTGTATAGGATCGTCACCGATTACGGACAATACCGGAGGCGATACCGTAGGCAACTTCTCGGATTGCGCATGGACAAGCTATTCCGGCTCGCTGACTCTTGCCACGGGTGGAGGCTATATCCCGGCCTTTGAAGACGAATCGGGAAGTAACCCATCCGCCTATCACATGGTGTTGTCCGCTCCGATGTCGGGAGATACCTCCTTCCGTCTTGGCACTCCGGTAGACTTCCCCGCCAACCTGGGAGGGGGAGAATCCCACCTGTCCTTTGGACTGGTCGCTTACATCGGTGCGGTGGATACAGCAACCGGTGATCCACTTGTGTTTACATCCAAAACGCTATCCAATCCGACAAGCCCGCAAGTCGTGATGAATTCCAATGTCATGGACCTGTCCAGTCCGAGTGTGTATTGGTTTGATGAATCCACCGGTCACTGGGAATGGGTCAGCAATGACCTGCAAAACCTCGGCAGTGCATGGCAATTTGATGTCCATGCGACCGGATGGTGGGCCATTGCCGATGTGTACGATCCTTCCGATATCACCTGCTTCAGTGGAACGATTGTTGACAATGGAGGCTCACCGGTTGAAAACGCAGAGATCGTGGTGAGCGAAACGGACTCGTTCTACTATGCACGCAGTCTGACGGATGCAAGCGGAGATTTCTGCGTTGATGTCTTGATGACCGGTGGAGGTGCAATCAACAAAGGACAAGCCGAACCGGGGGCATTCGTTAATCTCAGTGTCAGCCAACGTCCATCCCCTCTTACACGGATCTATGGCAATACCTCGGAGATGAGTATCGGTGCGGGTAGTTGTGCAAGCCCAGCAAGCTGTATGCAACTGGGAAACATTACGGCAAATCCGGCCAACGCCCAGGGGATGTGGCCGAAACTCTATGACATTAATGGGAATAACGGAGCGAATCAAGGCGTTGGACCGACGGTTGCCTTGTTTGATAATGGCTCATCGGGTCTTGTATTTCGAGGGATGTATGAAACCACCATCTCCAACGATGCGGCCCTTGGTTTCGAAGTCGGTCGTTTCTGCGCCGAGGTTCCCAAAGAGGATGGGAAGCAGTTTACCTTCCTTCGTTTCAATGAAAGCTCACTGTGTTATTGGTATACGGATGTCTATGAAGCGATCAACCGGGATGCTACCTTGGATGTTGAAGCGCCCCAATGGTGCGAAGACAAAACCGATGATCCAGCCTACCAGTATTACAACAGTTCCGTGGATGTTCAATACTGGTGCTCGTTCTCGTAAATCATGACTTTCCGACTTGCCATGTTTACGGCGGGAACGATGGGCGCAGGCCACGTGATGCGGCTGATGGCCGTTGAGCGTGGCTTGGCCCGTGCTGGCTACGAAGGTGAGATCCTCGCCCTTGGTCCCAGATCCAGCGTTCCTGCCTCGCTGCTTCCGGATTGGTGGGTTGAAACCACCATTGACGCCAAAGCCCATGTAGATCCGCTCCAGGCGTTTTCCACAAAGACGGCGGGCGTGTTGCTTGATTTCAAACCAGACTTCGTGCTGGTCGATCAATTCTGGATGCCGCTGGTTCGGATTCTTCCCAAATTGGATTGTGAAGCCTGGCTGATGCTTCGCTGGTGTCCGCCCATCTGGTTGGAGGGCCCCGCCGAGGTTCCCTTTCAGGCAGAGCAATACAGCCGCATCCTTGCCGATGAGCCCTTTGACCTACCCGCCATCACCCATGAAATTGACCCCACGGTAATTTGCAACCCTGAGCAGATGCATCCGCCGGAAGCCCTGCGCGAGTATTGCGGTGTCCGTGAAGGTCAGAAACTCATTCTCGCCATGCAGGCAGGAGTTGAGGGTGAATTGAACGACATCGCCCAGACGATTGACGGTGTGTTTTTTTCTCCCTCCTTCGAGCGTGACCCGGATCTTTTTCCCTTTGCGCCCTGGTTGCTGGGAGCCGATGAAATCCACACCGGAGCAGGCTACAATGCCTTCTGGGAATCCCGCTGGTTGGGCGTGTTTGACCGCACCGTGTTCCACCCCTTCAAACGACCCATCGACAACCAGTTCTGGCGTGTCGAGCGATGTTCCAGTCACCCGGTGGAGGAAAACGGGGCGGATGTCCTTGCCGATGAGATCATGCGTCTGTCCGGTCCAATCTGACAGACCGAAAACCTTCTTCACGTTTCTACCGATACGAAGAAATGAAGCGGGTACCAGGGGAGAAGCGTTCAGGCAGGGTACCAAGCCGTCCCCACAAACACAGACGGAGCGCTGCTCTATGGATGTGTCGAGGGCGTCAAAACAAGGGGCTGCGTGGTATACCACCCGCCGGGTTCTTGCCAAAGGCGGCTGTCTTCACGATAGAAAGCCGGTAGAATACGCATGGAGGAATGCAGATCATCCAAAGGCGTGGCCGATTCCTCCGACACAATACCAAAACGAAGCAAGACGGCTGACGAAGGAGCTTCTGCTTCCTTGTCCCACTGCCAAACCAGGGGCAGATCCATCCGCAACAGAGGAACTCCCGCTTTCGTCCTGTTGGGCAAGGTCAAGGCGTGCATTCCAAGCGCCTTCTGAAAACGCGCTTTCTGCCCGTTGAGAGACAGTTTGGTTGCCGTGCGCCAGCGGTGTGAGGGTTCCCGTTGCGCGTGGAACGATTCCCAGGGCCGACACATCTCCTTGCAATCACCCTGGGGTGGACAGACGCAGAATTGCACAACCAGGTGCTGAGATGGTTCCTTCGCGGCACGGTAATAGCTGACAGGAAGAAGCCGCCGTTGAGTTGATAGGGTGGTGTAATCCTGGGAAGAAACCAGGTAGGAACGTGGCCTTGGAGGAGCCATGCGGTAGCTCTTCATGTTGTAGTCCCGGAATCTCGATTCCTCCGTTGAACTCTGGAAATATCCTTCGTAGCTAAGCCAATGAGAGAGGAGAAAGCCAAGATCCGGGGAGGTATCGGCAAAAGGCAGCCAGTGAGTAGAATAGACCTCGGCGGTTCGAGGAGGATCTTCACCGGCCAGAATATCAAACGTTCCACCATCGAACCATGTGATGCCATCCGGGCTGCGTAGCAGATGTTGGATGGTATATTTTCCATTCATCCGATTGGGAACGGTGTCCAGATGCAGATATTCTCCACCCACACGCAAGACCGTTCCAGAGCGGAACCCGCTGAACGAAAAGATGGATGCGGCCTGTTCCTGCGGAAGTGTCCCATCGGCAGAGCGTGCGCGAATCCATTCCGACCGACCGTCTTTCAGCCCGGCGAAATACTCCCAGGACACGGGATCGCTCAACGCGGCCTTCGTGTCGGGAACCCGCGCCAAAGCAGCATGGTCGGTATAGCCAGAGCGGTTTCCGGGAATATCCATTGAACAGGCGGGGCCGGACCCCAAGACATGAATGTAGGTATCTCGGTCCTGGCGTGGACGATACGGATCTCGCGAAAGGTCACGAATCACCACCGCTTCGGAGAAATTGGACCCTCGTGCCCAGAGAACGGTTTTTGACGGATTACGGATCGTAACCGCCTTGGCAGAATCAGACCGGAGTCCATGCCACACCTTCACCGGGGGAACGGCAATGGAGCGCGGAGAAAAGGTAAACCGCTGGTTCTCTGAAAGAGAGTAGATTCCCAACCCGGAACGGAGCAGTTCTTTCTCCAGGGACGGAGCCGCCCAGGTTCGTGTGTCGGTAAACAGATACAAATTCCCGGATCGATCACGAAAATAATCTCCGGGGTATACCCCAAACAGATTCACGTCCTTCCACTCGTCCTTGACGCGGGAAATGAAATACTGCGGATGATCCTCCAGCAGTTTGACCCAATGTCCGCCCTCTCCGTCCGATACCACCTGCGCAGAAAAAAACGTCTGATTGCGATGTCGGCAATAACCCGCTCGGTTGCAGGCCTGAATACATTCCACGTTGCATGGGTCGTGTTCACACTCCGCAAACCCACCGTGTGTGAAGCACTCCGGGTCACAGGTGTCATCATACAATTCCGTTTTGCAACGAAAATCCCCTTGTAACCAATCGCAGAACGCCTCGCCTCGTGTCGGATTGGGGTCGCCGGGAATGGGGTGCCCGCCGCGAGCATCGTAACAGAAACGAATGTCATCCTTACGCTGAAAGACCCGATGACAGAGCGCGTGGACAGGTGCAAGGACGCAGATTCCCGATGCGGAATCACAACGCCAATCCCGAAACTGTTTCGTGTGCAATCGGCATCACTGCGGCATTCCGCTTCGTAATAGCTTTCCAGAGGCGGCATCAGTTGGATTTCCTTGCAATGAAAGAGCAAGGTTCGTGTGAGTAACTCGCAATCTTGCTTACTACGCCGCGAATGATAGAAGGTATCACCTCCCACCACCATCGACAGCCGCCCATGAGCGTCGGGAATCGCGATCCCGACATCCACCACCCAAAGCGGAACCCGTTGCGTGCATTGCGGCAATCGAACGGGATTGGAGAGGGTCACTCCTCCGTTGGTCAGCGATTCCGGCCCGGTGACCCAAGGGTCCGTTCCCAAGGGACGAATATCCAAGTTTTGCGCGGAAACCACCCCGGAAAGCAGACAGAGGCAGAAACAGAGCAAGGCCGCACCTTTCGAGCTATTCCATATCTCCCAGAATTGATTCTTTTTGTTCATAAGCAACCCCATCACCGTTCTCTGATACGGTTTACCCTTGCGCCCCTTGCGCTTGAAGATTCCTGCCATCAAGGGTATGTCGGACGACATCGGACCGACCTACCCTCTCTTCTTTGTTGTTCACCCTGCTCTTCGGCTGAAAACCGATACGCCTCACACCGATCGGCAACCCACCATCAGCGCGTTTGTTCTTCCGTGATTCACGTCCCCAAGGTCAACGGAACCCTCCGCGGAACCCAATAGATCCGAACGCTTAACCCGCAAATGCGGAAACAATCAGATACCCGGTGTAGCCAAGATAACAGACGACCAAGGCGGCTCCCTCCGGGCGGTTGATCTGCCGTGAGCCTCGAAAACCATAACCCAGAACAAAGAGAGAAAGCGTCAGCACACCCACCACAGGAAGATCCCGCAGGAAGACCTCTCGCCCTACGGCGATGGGTTTGATCGCCCCGGCAATGCCCACCACAGCCAGGGTATTGAACAGGTTGGAACCGATCACGTTTCCAAGGGCAATATCATGTTCCCCTTTTCTGGCCGCAGCCAGACTGGAGGCCAGTTCCGGCAGGGAGGTTCCTAAAGCCACCACGGTCAGGCCGATAATCAGATCACTGACTCCCAGCGAATGGGCAATTTCCACCGCCCCCCAAACCAAGATGCGCGAGCTGGCCGCCAAAACCACCAGACCCACAAGCAGCCAAAGCAAAGCCCGCCGAAGGGGCATCGGTTGCTCGTTCAATTCCTTTTCGGTTTCCTCGGCCAAGGCATCTCCACGTCCTTTCATGCCCTGGCGGATACTCCAACTCATCAGCCCCACAAACACCACCAGCAGCACAAGGGCATCCATGCGGCTGACTTCACCGTCATAGAGTTGCGCCGCAGCCAAGAGGGTGGCTCCCACAAGCAGGGGAAGCTCCTTCTTCAACACCTCGGACCGCACCGGAATAGGCTTCCACAAGGCGGTAATCCCAAGAATCAGGGCGATGTTTCCGATGTTCGATCCATAGGCGTTACCGAGGGCAATACCGGGATTACCCTGCCATGCCGCCAACGCACTAATCACCATTTCCGGGGCGCTGGTACCAAACCCGACGATGACCATTCCAATCAGAAGCGGAGGCATACCCAGGTGGCGAGCCGTCGCGGCGGCTCCTTCCACAAAACGGTCGGCACTCCACACCAGAAGCGCCAAACCAACGAGTACGGCTGCCCAGGCAAGAATCATCGTTCACCTATGGGAAACATCATCAACACCATGAGCCCTTACTTAAACACGCAAATGAGCGCGAATACGTCCGGCGGCTTCTTCAACCTGCTCCAGCGTCGGCACCAGAGCGAAACGGACGTAGCCCTCTCCGAGGTTGGAACCATCTGCACAGGCATCGGTAATCCACGCGCCGGGCATCACCACCAGCGCCAGTTCATCCACCAGCAGACGCTTGGCGAAGTCTACCGAACTCATCCCCTTCGGGGTTTTCTGCCAGACATAGAAGGTCGCCTCCGGGCTGGTTACCTCCAAACCTGCATCAGCCAAGGCGGACAGCAGCATGTCCCGTTTTTTCCGGTAGTTCTCTCGCATCTGCTGGGCGTGGCTTTCGTCTTCCAGAGCCCGAATCGCCGCCTCTTGGATGAAATTGGGCGTCCCGGAATCAATGTTGGTTTTCAACTTCTTGAAGTTTTCCACGATGCGAGCATCTCCGGCAACCCAACCCACGCGGTAACCGGTCATGTTGTTACGTTTGGACATCGAATAGAAGGCCGCCACGCCATCTTTGCTCACTTCCAGAATGGAGTGCGGTTTCTCACCAAAGTAGATATCAATATAACATCCTTCATCGGCGGCAAGAATCACCTCATATTTCTGCGCCCAGTCAAGTAGTTCCCTGTAATAGCTCAGCGGAGCCACCGTCCCGGTGGGGGAATTGGGATAATTGATCCAAAGGATTTTCGCTGCACGGGCCACGTCGTCAGGGATCGCCTTAACATCCAGTAGGTAGCCGTTTTCAGCGGTCAGCGGCGCAAAATAGGGTTTTCCTTCGGCAAATTCTGTACCCCGTTTCATTGGCGGATAACCCGGCGTGGGGACAATCACCGTGTCTCCGGGGTTGACGAAGGCTTCCGGGAAGTTGAAAATGCTCTCTTTCGAGCCGATGGTTGAACAGATTTCCGTCTGGGCATCCAGGGTCAGACCAAAGCGCCGGTTCATCCATGCCACCGCAGCCTGGCGGAAGTCCAACGAGCCGACATAACTGGGGTATCCTGTACAAGCGTGGCGGTCCACCGCCTCTTTCACCGTGTTCCGTACCAACTCCGGAGCCGGGTCCAGCGGATCTCCCACCCCGAAGTCAATGGCCTTGATCCCACGGGCCTTGAGATCCTCCACCATGCGATCCACTTCCACAAAGGCATAACCGCCTAGAGCTTGAAGTCGTTTGGACGGGACAATATTCATCAATAACACTCCGCAGAATGGCTGATTGGTTTCAGTGTTTTTCGTCAGCAGCGCACGTAACAAGGCGGCATTGTACGGCAAAGGCGGTCTGATGAAAAGGGAAATCCATCCGGGGTTCATCTTTCCCTTAACAGGTGGGAACAAACCGACCAAGCCCCTCCGATCCCAACCAGAAGGTTGTAATTGAAACAACCCCCAACATGTCTCACGATACACGCTCCTCACCATTGCGCCCCAAGACACTGTCTCAGATGATGCACAATGAGACATACTCTTCCACGAATAAAAGCCCTGTAGAACGTTTTCTCCCCTGTTTCTTAATGCTTATCAGATTCCATCAAAGATGGCACGCTCCTCGCTAATCATCCTTGTCAGAACGACACCGAAAGGAGAACACAATGAGCAGCCTAGAACATACCAGTCAAACGAACAGCGATCACGGGTCGATGCAAAGCATTACAGTGCTAGGGGAAAAAGAACAGCATACCTTTGTGGGGAAACTTCTTTCGGAAGAGTTCGATGAGCATCAGATCGAACGGGACACACCGATCAACACCGAAACGGTTCGCTTGTATGAAACCCAAGCGGGCAGTTATGTACTGAGCCTGTCCTATCAGTTCGAAGGGATGGACGCCCATCATCACGAAGTGCATCTAGGGGAGACGCCTTCGGCGATTTTGAAGTCCATTGCCTATCCGACGGATGCAACGAAAACGATTTTAAGCGGCACCCCTTAGACCAAGGAGCCCATACAACCACAACCCTAAACACAGTTTTTAATCACCATCATCTCCTTTAGATTGTTTCATGTACGCTTCTTTTGTTGGATGAGGCCCGGTCGCAAGACCGGGCCTCGTTTGTGTCATGCTCCTGAAGGTACCATGTAGGATCAATCCTCCTCCCCATTTAGGCACATGGCAGCGGCTTACACGCTTCACACGTAATTGTTCTTGACAAGGTACCGGCAGTGCGATACGAATACAAAGCAACTGGGGTACTTCTATTTAATATAGGAACCTTCCGTTGCCATAAGGATGTCAGGCAAGAAAGGAAACCAATGTTCAAAGCCGTATTGGTCAACAACCGAGTCCACATTTACCGTGAACTTCCCGTGGTTGAATGGGTGATGGCACAACCGAAGGTCAACAAAAACGCTCCGGCAATCATCGCCGTGGTTCGGGACGCCACTCGACCGCGTCCCCATGATTTTGACTTCGACCGCTTCCCCAGCGCTCTCTTTTGAACCCATTGAAAACGCCCTTTTCGGGCGTTTTTTTTCATTTGGAGAAATGCCGATCCCGCCTCCCTGCCGTGCCTTCTCTCTTCGCCCCTCTTCATCCTGTCATCGTCACGACCCGGTTCTTTTCCCCTTGAACGCTTCCGATTTTTCGCCCATAGATAAATACCCTCTTATATACTCTATCACGACTGTCCGGGGAAAATCGTGAGGAGATGAGTTAACTCAATGGATATTAAGAAGAATTCGCTACATTTGAGAGGGAACGATTTGAATTTCGATCCGTGGCATACTCCCGCTATTTGCAGGGAGGTCGCCGATGAATCAAGGCAAGACCATCTTTTCGCAGGTCATGGGCCATCTGCCGCACAAAACCTTCGCCGCCTGCGTGACGCGCTACGACGGAGATCGCTACGTCAAATGCTTCTCCTGCATGGACCAGTTTCTATGCATGACCTTCGCGCAACTGACCTATCGCGAGAGCCTGCGCGCCCACCAGAGCAAGCTCTACCACATGGGCATCCGTTCCCGGATCTCGAAGAGCACGCTGGCCGACGCCAACGAGCGCCGCGACTGGCGAATCTGGGCCGATTTCGCGAGCGCGCTGATCGCCGAGGCGCGGAGCCTGTATGCCCACGATTCGTTCGGGATCGAGTTAGAGCAGACCGTTTACGCTTTCGATTCCACGACCATCGACCTGTGCCTGTCCCTCTTTCCGTGGGCGACGTTCCGCAAAACGAAGGCCGCCGTCAAGGCGCACACCCTGCTCGATCTGCGTGGCGAGATTCCATGCTGGGTTTATGTGACTCCCGCCAGCGTGCACGACGTGAACGCACTGGACCGGCTGCCGGTAGAGCCTGGCTCGTTCTATCTCATGGATCGCGGCTATCTCGATTTCGAGCGCCTGTTTACGATGCACCGGATCGGGGCGTTTTTCGTCACGCGGGCCAAGCGCAACACCTGCTATCGCCGTCTGTACTCGCATCGGGTGGACAAAACCACCGGGCTTCGTTGCGACCAGACTGTGGTGTTGACGGGCTTCAATACGAAGAAGGATTATCCCGACAAGCTGCGGGTGGTGAAATTCACCGATCCGGACCGTGGCAAACGGCTTGTGTTTCTAACGAACAATTTCCATCTCCCAGCACGGACCATCGCCGATCTGTACCGTTTACGCTGGCGGGTGGAGCTGTTTTTCAAATGGATCAAGCAGCATCTGCGCATCAAGGCGTTCTTTGGAACGAGCGAGAATGCCGTCAAGACGCAGATCTGGATTGTGATTTCAGTTTATGTGCTGGTGGCGATCATTAAAAAGCGGCTTGGCCTCGACCACCTCAGTCTCTACACAATTCTACAGATTCTGAGTGTGTCGTTATTCGAGAAGAAGCCCATGTTACAGGCCCTGACACCACCAAACTGCACAAATGCCAAGGAGGGGGCCGGAAACCAGTTAGAATTGTTCAGGTATTAACCGGACAGTAGTGATACTCTATATTTTCTTCCGCTCCCAGGATTGGCGGCAAATCCTGCCATTGTCGAGTTCTGGAAGGCTCGCCTTGATGAAGTCAACGCAAAACGGCGAGGCCACAAAGCCTCGCCGTTTCAGATCCATCAGGAATGCGGACTAGGTCCGGATTTCCACATCCACGCCAGCGGAGAGATCCAGTTTCATCAACTCATCCAGAGTCTGCTGGTTGGGTTCGATGATGTCCACCATACGGTTATGGGTACGAATCTCGAATTGCTCACGGGATTTTTTGTTCACGTGGGGGCTGCGCAGTACGCAATACTTGCTGATGTGCGTGGGTAGCGGGATGGGGCCAGCCACACGGGCACCGGTACGGCGCACGGTATCCACGATTTCCGCCGTGGATTGATCCAGTAGTTTATAGTCATACGCTTTCAGGCGAATGCGAATTTTCTGTCCGGCCATGTTCTTTCCTTTCTACTCAATCACTTCAGCGACGACGCCAGCGCCGACGGTACGACCGCCTTCACGGATGGCGAAGCGAAGTTCTTTTTCCATCGCGATGGGCGTCAGAAGCTTGATTTCCAGACCCACGTTATCACCAGGCATCACCATTTCCACGCCCTCAGGCAGCGTCGCAGAACCGGTCACGTCCGTCGTGCGGAAGTAGAACTGCGGACGATAGCCGTTGAAGAACGGGGTATGACGGCCACCTTCTTCTTTGCTCAGAACATAGACTTCAGCCTTGAAGTGCACGTGAGGATTGATCGAACCCGGTTTGCAGAGAACCTGGCCACGTTCGATTTCCGTCTTCTTCACGCCGCGCAGCAGGCAGCCCACGTTGTCGCCGGCTTGACCTTCGTCCAACAGCTTGCGGAACATTTCCACACCTGTCACGACCGTTTTGCGCGTTTCGTTGATTCCGACGATCTCCACTTCCTCGCCGACTTTCACGATGCCGCGTTCCACACGACCCGTGGCCACCGTACCGCGACCGGAGATGCTGAACACGTCTTCGACCGGCATCAGGAAGGGCTTGTCCACGTCACGTTCCGGAGCCGGAATGTAGTTATCCACTTCTTCCATCAGCTTCACCACGCTGGGAGCGCCCAGGTCGGTGCTTTCGCCCTGCAGGGCGTGCAGCGCACTGCCGTGCACGATGGGAAGATCGTCGCCGGGGAAGCCGTAGCCACTGAGCAGCTCACGCAGCTCCATCTCGACCAGTTCCAGCAGTTCGGGATCGTCCACCAGGTCCACCTTGTTCAGGAAGACCACGATGGCCGGCACGCCGACCTGGCGGGCCAGAAGGATATGCTCACGGGTCTGGGGCATCGGACCATCGTTGGCCGCGACGACCAGAATGGCGCCGTCCATCTGCGCCGCACCGGTGATCATGTTTTTGATGTAATCGGCGTGGCCCGGGCAATCCACGTGGGCATAGTGCCGGTTCGCCGTTTCATATTCGATATGCGCCGTGGCGATCGTGATCCCACGAGCTTTCTCTTCGGGCGCTTTGTCGATCTCGTCGAACGCGGTGAATTTCGCGGAACCCAGGCTCTCCGCCAACACCTTCGTGATCGCCGCCGTCAGCGTCGTCTTCCCGTGGTCGATGTGTCCGATCGTCCCCACGTTCACGTGAGGCTTCGTACGCTCAAATTTCGATTTCGCCATCTCTTCCTCCGTCAGTTGTCTTGAGACGTTTTTCGTTACCTAATTCCATATTGCATGAATGCAAAGCCATTTATTTTAAAAACCGAGAACCTCCGAATCGGTCAACGATTTCTCGCATCAGTTTTTGTGGGCAGGGCGCGTAGGTTTTGAATTGCATCGTAAACGTCGCCCGTCCCTGGGTCCGCGAACGTAGATCGGTAGCATATCCGAACATCGCCCGCAAGGGAACATCTCCACGTACCACCTGCACCATACCGCGTGAGTCCGAGCCGCTGATCTGACCGCCTCGCGCATTCAGGTCAGCCGTCACCGCGCCGAGGTATTCCTCCGGGGTGACCACTTCCAGATCCATGATCGGTTCCAGAAGGATGGGCGCACCTTTGGTCAAGGCTTCACGCAGGCAGAGACTCCCCGCGATTTCAAAGGCCAGTTCGCTGGAATCCACTTCGTGGGCCAAACCATCCGTCAGGGTGGCTTTCAAACCGACGACGGGATACCCGGCCAACACGCCCGCGCCCATACCACGCTCAATCCCCTTGCGTACAGGTTCGATATACTGCTTGGGAATCGCCCCACCTTTGACCTTGCTTTCAAAGGCAAAGGTTTCTTCACCGGGCACGATGGGCATGGGCTCAAACGAAACCGCCACTTCAGCGAATTGCCCTTTGCCACCCGATTGACGCGAATGCCGCGTTTTCTGGCTGACAGGCTGGGTAATCGCCTCCCGGTAAGCCACTTGCGGCTTTCCGATGTTGGCGTTGACCTTGAACTCACGACGCAAACGGTCGCAGATAATATCCAGGTGTAACTCACCCATCCCGGAAATCAGAAGCTGCCCGCTTTCCTCGTCGGTGTTGACGTTGAAGGTAGGATCTTCCGCACGCAGGCGCTGCAAGGCCGCGTCCATCTTCTGCTCATCGTCCTTGGTTTTCGGTTCGATGGCAATGGCGATGACCGGAATGGGGAATTCAATGGTGGTCAGTTGCACCGGATGCCGGGCTTCGCCAAGGCTATCCCCGGTTACGGTCTGCTTCATTCCCACCAAGGCGACGATGTTTCCCGCCACGCAGGCATCCACATCTTCGCGTTTGTTGGCGTGCATACGCAGGATGCGTCCCACACGCTCTTTTTTGCCGTTGTTGACGTTCAGCACCTGCTGACCGCTGTTCAGCGTTCCGCCATAGACACGAACGTAATTCAACTGGCCGACAAAGGGGTCCGTCATCACCTTGAAGCAGAAGGCTACGAGAGGACCATCCGGATCGGCTTCAACCGTCACGGCTTCCTCGTTGCGTCCTTTTTTCAGGGTGCCTTCCGCCGGAGGGACATCCAAGGGGCTGGGCAGGTAATCGACAACGGCATCCAACAATTGCTGAATCCCTTTGTTGCGGAACGCCGCCCCGCAGAACACCGGCTGAATCAGGTTTTCCAGCGTCGCTTTGCGCAACGAAGTGATGATTTCCTCTTCCGAGAGGGTTTCCTCGTTGAGGTAACGCTCCAGAAGGCTTTCATCCTGTTCGGCGGCAGCTTCGATCAAGGCCAAGCGGTATTCTTCCACCTGATCCGCCATCTCATCCGGGATGGGGATTTCCTCAACCGTTACGCCCATCGTAGCCATGTCGTAGGTGTAGGCTTTGCCGCGAACCAGATCCACGACACCGGTGAACTGATCTTCCGCTCCGATGGGAAGCTGCATCACCACGGGGTTGGCTCCCAGGCGATCTTTCATCTGCTTCACCACGGTAAGGAAATCCGCTCCGGTGCGGTCCATCTTGTTCACGAACGCCATACGGGGAACGTGATACTTTTCAGCCTGATGCCATACGGTTTCCGTTTGCGGCTCGACGCCACCCACGGCACAGAAAATGGCGATGGCTCCATCCAGCACACGCAGAGAGCGTTCCACCTCGACGGTGAAATCCACATGGCCCGGCGTGTCGATGATGTTGATCTTGGTGTCTTTCCAGAAACAGGTGGTCGCAGCGCTGGTAATCGTGATGCCACGTTCCTGCTCCTGGACCATCCAGTCCATGATCGCCGTCCCGTCGTGAACCTCGCCCAACTTGTGAGTCAGGCCGGTGTAAAACAGGATGCGCTCCGTGGTGGTGGTCTTCCCCGCATCGATATGGGCCATCAGGCCGATATTCCGGGTCTTCTCAAGCGGATAATGATTGGTACTTGGTGCAGCCATAAATTCGCCGGAAAGTGCCTGCAAACAGGGTCACGTTATAGACAAAAAGCCGCGCTCTTTTTGAGGATCTCCCAAAGGGCGCGGCGCTGAAAAGACTAAACGCTAGCTCTTACCAGCGATAGTGCGCAAACGCCTTGTTGGCTTCCGCCATACGATGCACGTCTTCCCGCTTTTTAAAGGCGGTTCCGCGCTGCGCGTAGGCGTCCATGATTTCACCGGCCAAGCGTTCCCGCATGGTTTTTTCGCTGCGGGCGCGGCTGGCACTGAGAACCCAGCGCATGGCCAGAGTCGTGCGGCGTTCGGGACGCACTTCGGTGGGAATCTGGTAGGTGGCACCACCGACGCGGCGGGAGCGAACTTCCAGGATGGGCTTGACGTTGTCCAGACCCTTCTTGAAAATCACAACCGGATCGTCCTTCATTTTGGACGCGATGATATCCAGGCAACCATAAACAATCCGTTCCGCCGTACTTTTCTTGCCACTCAGCATGATTTTGTTCATGAACTGGGCCAAGGTCAGATCACGGTATTTCGGATCGGGCAAAATTTTTCTTTTTGGAACTTCACCTTTACGCGGCATCTTTCACCTTCCTATTTGGGTCGCTTCGCGCCGTATTTGCTGCGGCCATTACGACGTGCATTCACGCCAACGGCATCCAGGGTGCCGCGGATGACATGGTAACGTACACCAGGCAGATCCTTCACACGACCGCCGCGAATCAACACGACGCTATGCTCTTGGAGGTTATGGCCTTCACCCGGAATGTAGGTGGTCACTTCGTAGCCGCTGGTCAGGCGGACACGGGCCACTTTACGCAGAGCCGAGTTGGGTTTCTTGGGGGTTACGGTGTACACGCGCACGCAGGTTCCGCGACGTTGCGGACAGGCTTTCAGCGCCGGTGACGCCGTTTTGCGCTTCATCATCTTGCGTCCCTGACGGACAAGCTGGTTAATGGTCGGCATGGAATCAATTCTCCGTTTTCGTACTTATATCCAAGGGTTATCCGTTCGGTCTATCGCGAACGGGGTTTTCCCCAAAAAGGCGCTTTATTGTAGGCTGAAAGTAGCCCATGTCAAGGAAAAAGCACCTTTTTTCCACGGATCACAGCCCGAAGCCTTGAGAAGATACCACCCGCAGCCCCGGATCACCTGACGCAGCATCCCTTCATGCCGCGAAGTTCGTGTAGATAGCAAACCATCCTGATAAACGCAAGGTTTTCCTTGTTTTATCTTTGCGCAGCCCAAGACCGGGATTCTGGGGACGATTCTGCACCCCTGGCTCGGATGCGTTCTTTCAGTCCGGCCAGATGCTCGGAAAGATGATCATCCAAGGCCGGACCATGACCCGCGCAGAGCCGTTCAATGGCCGGTGATTCCTTGAGAAAGTCCAAGACCTGACCGTCACACAAGGAAAGATTCTGGGCGTAAAACGGAACGGCGGGCAAGGGCCTTCGGGGGAAGCGAAGCGGTGGAATCCCCACGATGATGGCATCCCCTGAAAACAGGGTACCGCTTGGCTCATGAAACAGCATCACGGAACCCTCGGTATGTCCATGAACCGGTACGACACGCAACCCGAAAGCATCGACCTTATCCTTATAAAGAACATCCACCGGACAGCGCGAGGGGAAGTGATCTTCCATCCAACACATCGCCTGATGGGCCAAGGGATGACTTCGGTTCAGCATCTTCGGGGGTCTGCGTGTTCCATCCAGGAAGGGTGCATCCAAGGGATGGGCCATGACTTTGCAACCGAAATGCCGTTTCAGCGCCAGGGCATTGCCCGCATGATCGGAATGGCGATGGGTCAACAAGACCGCGCTCAAGTCACCGGGCTGGGAGATCCCCGCTCCGCGCAGGGCGGCAAACAACCGACTGCGCTCCACGGCGTGGCCGGTATCAATCAACACTACGTCGCCTGCCGTCGGCCTGAACAGCCATACGTTGCTGATAATCAATTCATTCAACCAGACAAGCCCTGGAGAGATGGCCTTCATCGTCAATCACCTGTTCCACTGGGGAAAAGATTCCCACGGTTAGGGGGCTTCACTCGTGCGACCAGCCACGTTGTCATGAACTCCATCACTTCTCTCTACCAGGAAACTCTCCGCTTTGTCTACCAATCGTTCCTCTCGATAGGCCATAGAAAACGCCCCGCTGGAAAACCAACGGGGCGTTGAGGATACGATCAAGAAACCAGGGCTTGACCCTTCCAGGCCGTGGGGCTTATCCCATTTTCGTGGCCAGACGACGCGCCACGGCATCCAAAAATTCTTCGGTGGTAAGATGGCTTTCCGGTTTGGGTGTGGCCAGAAGGCGCAGGTCTTTGGTCATTTCACCGTTTTCAATGCACTCGATCACGGCCTCGTCCACCTTGTCGGCAAAAGCCATGCCCTCGGACACGCCATCCAACTCCGCCCGTTTGCGAATCGCTCCCGTCCAGGCGAAGATGGTGGCCACGCTGTTGGTGCTGGTGGCATTCCCTTTGAGATGTTCGTAGAAGTGGCGCCTCACGGTACCGTGGGCCGCCTCGTATTCATACTTGCCATCCGGGCTGACCAGGACACTGGTCATCATTCCCAAACTACCGAAGCCTGCCGCGACCATATCACTGAAGACATCGCCGTCGTAGTTGGTGCAGGCCCATAGCACACCGCCTTCATGCTTGATAATCTGGGCTACGGCATCATCAATCAATAGGTAACGGTACGTCACCCCGGCGGCATCCAGATCGGCGTGGGCCAGGTCCACTTCTTCCTGGAAAACCTCTTTGAAGCGAGCATGGTAGGTTTTGCTGATGGTGTCTTTCACCGCGAACCAGAGGTCGATTTTCCTATCAATAGCCATGCGCACGCAGGCTTTGGCGAAGCCGCGAATGCTTTTGTCCAGGTTGAATTGCCCCATGCTCACACCGGGACCATCGAACTGATGAATCAGTTTGCGCTCTTCCTTCCCATTGTCCGGCGTGTAGACCAACTCCATCTTTCCCGGACCGGGAATGCGAAACTCCGTATTCTTGTACAGATCCCCAAAGGCGTGGCGGCCCAAGGTGATCGGCTTTTTCCAGGCACGAACCCAGGGAGGAATGTTCTTACAGACAATGGGCGCACGAAACACGGTGCCGTCCAAAATGGAACGGATGGTGCCGTTGGGGCTTTTCCAGGCTTGTTTCAGATTGTACTCATCCACCCGGTCGGCATCCGGCGTGATGGTGGCGCACTTTACACCCACCCCGTATTTCTTGATTGCCATCGCCGCATCCACCGTAACCTGATCGTCCGTCCGGTCACGATTTTCCACATGCAGATCATAGGCTTCCAAGGTCAGATCCAGGTAGGGAAAAATCAGCTTTTCCTTCACCATACTCCAGATGACGCGGGTCATTTCATCGCCGTCCATTTCCACCAACGGCGTAGGAATCCGTATCAGACTCATTGCATTTCCCCCTTTTGGTCAGTTTGCGTTCATTCCGTTCTCTGTGATGTTTTGGGATTCCCCGTTCCCAGAACAAGTTTGTAGCACGTCACCCATGCCCATTCAAGACCGGTTTGCGGTATCGAATACGTGAAAAGTAAGTCTTTCTTAACAAGATGCAAGCCAGAAACGAGGTCCGAGGCCAAATCTCACAAGGAAAAACCACCCATTGTCCACGGAGATTTAATCTGGACCAAGCTGCAACACAAGCCAGGCTCAACGAGGGAAATAGGTCAAAAAATTGTCCAAATGTCCGATTCCAGGCCGTGGGGTAATACTGGCAAGCACACGATCGGGTTGCTTGCCGAAGATGTACGACATTGTCCTGGAGGCCGACGAGCCATGATATATGTAAAGTTATCAAAGGGTTTACTGTTTTTACTCAGTTTTGGTCTAGTGGTTCTTTCCACAGCCTGTTCGGATGATACAAGCGATGTGGATGACATTGCGGAATCCCTGGCAGACCGCCTGACCAAAGCGTTGGACTTCGACCAGAGCGATAAAGAGAGTGGCACGCCCCCTGCGGGAAATGATGGCCCAGCCATTGAATCGGTTGATATGCCGGAGGAATTCCGCATGGATGCCAGCTTCCGTGTGCGTGTTCTGTCAAGTGATATTGAAGCCGAAAAACTGGACTTCTGCTATGTTTACGTACAGGGAGCCTCCCGCTTCTTCGAGATTGAGAAATCGGCCTTGGCCGATGGCACAGGCGAAGGGATCATCCTGGACATCACCGGAGCCTTGGACCAAGACGACCAACTCGCCGGGGAGGACTTCACCGTGGAATTCTCTCTGCGGGATACGCAAGGAAACATCGGCCCTGTTTTCCCGATGCCCTTGCACGTAAGCCGCCTGGAAGCGGAATGCAACCTGGGGGATTGCTGCAACGCCGGGCAATGGGTGCCAAGCGGAGAGGCCTGCCTTTCGGGTGAAGATGTCTACAGTTGCACAAGCGATCGTTGTTCGGCGGATCATGCCTGCGAAGCGGACTTGGACAGCGGCTTTTGCCTGATTGATGAAACCTGCACCGCGGAAGGGACGGAAAAAGAAGACAAGGAATGTCAGCTCTGCGCCCCGGATCAGAACAGCGATAGCTGGACGGCCAAAGAAAACGGAACTCCCTGCTTGTATGATACCGCAGCGGATTCCGGAGATTGCCAGGACGGCGAATGTGTACTCAATCTTCCCACCCGCTTGGCCGAAAGCCTGAACCTGGACTCCGCGCAGTTGCTTTCTGAAAGCAAACCGCCCAGCGATGATGCCGCAGGCTTTGAGATTGACAATCTGGTCGGCCCGATAGAGATCCGCTTATCCAGCGATTTCTTTTTTCATCTTCATACCACCAAAGCTCCGGAGGAGTTTCAAGGGGCGGTGCTGAGCCTCGAAGGCGCTCGGCGCACCTGGGAATTCGCCACCCTACCCGTCCGTTACCGGGATCACTACCGAATGCGGCTGGAAGGCCATCTGGCGCAGAATGAAGTATTCCACGATACCGAGGCCACGTTCTGGATTGCCTTTCGCGCTGCGGACGGTCAGCTGGGAGCCTATCAAAGCCACACGGTAACCATTCCGCAAAGCGTCCCCGAATGCAGCCTGTCTACCTGCTGCAACGGAGGAGCATACCTGCCGGAAGGGTTCAGTTGCGACGCCGAGGACTTCTGTATGTTATCGCCCACCTGCACGGAGGACGGCGCCTGCACCGGCAGCCGATATAGCTGCAACAACCGGGGCGCCTGCAACGAACACGACGACACCTGCACCTGCAACCAGGGTTTCGCCGGGGATTTCTGCGAAGGCTGCGCGGAAGGATACACCGGTGATTACTGCCAGCACTGCGCGGAAGGCTATTACGAGTACCCGGAAGCCAGCAATCAATGCGTGGTTGACCCATGCTACGATGATCCCTGCAACGGTCACGGCACCTGCGACAACAGCCAGGGCAGCGCCTTGTGTACCTGCGATGACGCCTATGAAAGCGAGGACTGCTCGGCCTGCAAAGAAGAAACCCTGGGAAGCTATCCCTACTGCTTCCTCCCACCGGACGGTTTCTGCCAGACCAGCGAATGCCACGCTCCGGCCCCCAGCGAGCAAGACCTCTGCTATGATGATTCAGAGGTCATCGACTGCCCCGGCACGGCGGGAGATGCAAGCTGTTCGGTCACAAGCTTCTGCGGTCAAGATGCTCAGTATGAGGAAGAAGCTTCGCCTTGGCAGTGCCTGGATGAAAACGGCACCGTCTTGCAAAGCTGCCCGGAAGAGGTGGGACCAAGCGAGATGGTTCAAGATAGCCAACGTGGCCTGCTCTGGCATCGCACCGTAGAATGTGAACTCAGTTACCAAGAAGCCCAGCAGTTCTGTCAGTCCAGCGCGGTGGGAGGCATTCAGACCTGGCGTTTGCCCTCCCCCCATGAACTGCACAACCTGATTGATGAAGGCCGCTCCGAACCGGCCTGCGATGCGGATGTATGGGGAACCCCCAGCGGCCTGTTCTGGACTTCCCAGCCCAACGTGGCTCATCCGACCTACACCTGGACGGTAGACTTCGACCTGGGACGCTTGAACCATGCCACCCAGACGGAAGCCCACTGCCTGCGCTGCGTCGCAGAGGCTCCCTAGACAAAACCAACAAGCACGAACCGACGGGTTCGTTCACACACAGAGGAACGAGGATGAACGCAAAACCGATTTTCATGCTACTGCTGGCAAGCCTTCTTGCCGGAGGAATGTTCTCCGCCGTTCTGGCGGGTACCAACGAGCGCTTTCATGAAGAGGTGTTTGTCGAAAACGAACCCGTGTACATAGATGCCATCACCCGGCTGGAATGGAAAAGCCGTCAGGCTACGGGGAAAACCTGGGCCGAAGCCCTGGCCTATTGTGAAGGCTTGCAGTACGCAGGCAAAGACGATTGGCGGCTTCCCAACAAACCGGAGTTGCTGGGCATCGTGAACTACGACCGTGACAGCCCGGCGACCGATTTCCCCCTCTCCCCGGCGGAGCGTTTCTGGACCAGCACCACGGCCACCGGTGACCCGCAGCGGGCCTGGTATGTCAACTTCACCGATGGCGGGGTACGCTACGAACTCAAAGGGAATCGGTATTACGTGCGCTGCGTGCGCGATTCCGGCGGGCGGGAGTAAAACCAAAGCTCACCGTGATTTTCTTGCCATTCCGCAAACCGCATAACGCCAGCGGCTCGGCACCGCAGGTTCAAGAAGGGTATCCAGACGGCTCAGCGTATCTCGTTGACGTTCCGAGCGCCCCAACAAACCCAATACGCCAAAGCTTTGATAGGACCATGAAGCAAAGGGAGAAAGCAGCATGGGAAGTTCATCCAACCCAAGGTATCGCCACCGCGCCCCGTGAGGGGTAAAGAACCTTCGCAGGCTACGATGCAAGAAGGATGCTCTGGCATTTTCCGCAAACAAGAACCAGCCTCCGGGTTTCAACACACGATGAATCTCACGACAGGCCCGGCATTGACGTTCAAACCGCTCATCATGTCCAACGGCACCCAGGACGGATTTCAGCATCACCCCATCAAACCGGTTCGACTCAAACGGCAAATTGACCACGTCCGCTTCAACATAGTTGATCTGTGAGGAAAGGCCATAGGCTTGGTGCAACGGCCTGGCCTTTTTCAGAGGAAGAAAACAATCCGAACAGGTGACCTCTGCACCACGAAGCGCAGCCCATAACGAGAGCCCTCCGTTTCGGGCTCCGACATCCAGCACCGTCATTCCGTTCATTGAAGAAGGGCCATGCGCTTCCCAGAAATCCAATGCCTTGGACCAATTGCTCGTATCCCATTCCAGGATGTCCCGATCCGGACGAGATAAAGCCACCTTGTGCCTCCTACATGCCTGCGTTCAGCAGATCCCGGTAAGCGGGAAGAAGGCCGAAGCCATCGGCTTCCATCACTCCCTGCACAGCCGCTTTCGCAACGGCTTCCTTGGCCATCTCCGAAATCGTCACACCTTCGGGTACGGGTTTCTCTCCGGACGCAGCGACAAAAACGACATCTCCATCAAAGGGAACGAAGGCAGGACGCAAAGCCAGACCAAGTCCTTGGCTCGCGTCCTGAGCCAGCTCAAAAGCTTGCTGTTTGGAAAGCCGAGCGTTGGTCAACACGGCACAAAGCACGGTGTTTTGCGGGCTTTTTTTCTGCTTCATAAACTCGAAGGAAAAGCCTTGGTCACACAGTGCCTTCTGAGTATCCGCCAACTCCAGCGAATCCGGGGCCATGCGCGCACCGGCGATCAAGGTACCGAAGGCGGGGTCGATCACATCGCCAAAGCCGTTGTTGGCCACCACAGCCTGAACCACCATTCCTTCTTGTTCAACAATCACGCTACCCAAGCCCCCCTTCATGGATTGATCCACTCCGAAGAGCTTACCGATGGTTGCCCCGCAGCCTACACCCACACTTCCCTGAGCGAAAGGTTCTGTGGATGCCGCCCGGCAGGCGTCATAGGCCATCGCCGCATCCGCCCGCAAGGTAAAACTCCCCAGGCCCAGGTCATACAAGGCAGCGGTAGGCACGATAGGAACCGGGCCATAGCGGGTTGGTGCGCCACGCCCCTGCTCTTCCAGATAACGCAGCACACCGCCGGTAGCATCCAGTCCGAAGGCGCTTCCACCAGTAAAGCAGAAGGCATCAGCCTTTTCCACCACATGATCGGGCCGAAGGCTATCGGCCTGGCGGGTACTGGTTGCCTTGCCGATCATCGCTCCGGCGCAGACGAAAGGCTCATCAAACAAAAAGACGGTTACGCCGGTTTTGGCATCCAGGTTCTCGGTATGGCCGAGTCTTACTCCGGGTACGGCAACACGAACCCGTTGCGCGGAAAAGGGAGAAATACTCACGGCAGATCCTTACAGCAACGAAAGCCTTTGGCGCTGATGTTTCGACCATCGTAATCACAACGATGCAACAACTCACTGTTGGAACAATTATACGCCCCACCGCGATAGTGTTCCTGATCGTCCCCGGCATCCACCAATTCCCAGACATTGCCGTGCAGGTCCACCAAGCCTTCCGAAGTCACACAGCCGGCAAAGCTTCCCGTAGGCATACTATGAAAATTCGCCCCGCATACGGAGCGGCAATGGGGATAGGGACAGACTTCGGTCTCGGCACAAACGCTTCCCTCGTCACAGTAGCAGAACGCATCAATCCCGTTGCAGATGTCCGCGATGTACTCGTCTCCGTAGTTGTATACGGTGTTCGCTTCGCCGTGGCAGGTGGTTTCCCATTCCGTCGCGCTGCAAAGGCGCTTGCCGGCATTCTCACACGCGGCGCGGGCGATGGGCAAGGTCACCGGATACCAGGGAATCACCCCCAGGCGACTTGTGGCATAGCTGGTGTCGGAACCGCCACTGACGGCACTCGCATCGGGGCGGCTGGCTTCGTAACGATCCATACACAGGTTATCACTGACGGCAGCCATATCCGCAGGGCAAGGACTTTCCTCCTCGTCTTCGAGTTCCCCCTCGGCTTCGGCTTCATCCCCGTCTATGTCATCATCATCATCATCATCGGAGTCCGCGTCCCCATCCAGGTCATCATCGTCATCGTCGGTTTCTGCGTCTCCATCCAGGTCATCATCATCATCGTCGGTTTCCGCATCTCCATCCAGGTCGTCGTCATCATCGTCGTCGCTGGAGTCTTCATCTCCATCGGGGTCTTGGATGCAGCCGCTTTCCTCTTCATCCTGTTCGGTATCCGACAACTCCTCATCCCCATCGGGAAGGATGTCTCCATCCGTCAGGGGTTCATCATCAAGATCCCCATCTTCGTCGATGTCATCGTCATCATCGTCATCCGTGTTCTCATCCCCGTCGGGGTAGATCACCGTCGTTTCACCATCGCCGTCGCTGAGGATTCCATCCTCATCGCCTGAATCATCCTCCCCGTTGCAGGCAACCAGAAATCCAAGCAAGACAACCAAGGTCCACAGAAACCAATAATGACGAGTCATGACGAGTCCTCCCTACTGGGCTGAAACGACAACAAGGAGCCAGCCTGGCTCCTTGTTGTATCAAACGATAGCGTCTATTCCGCCGCCGCGTCGGCCTCGGTCTCCGCAAAGGGATCGGGGTCGGGTTGAGGCGCGGTGCTGTCTTTTTGCCAGGTCTTGAAGATGTCCATCGCCTTGTCCGACTTCGTCAGGTTTTCCGCCTGCACGAAAGCCAAGTACAAGCTGACCTCTTCCAGCTTATGCCCTTTTTCTTCCATATGGGAAAGAAATTCGTTCAATTTTTCCGCCGTGGCTTCCTCAATCGCGGTCAACTCGTCATCGGTGATCCCGTTCTTGTGGGCGATGCCGAAGTAATCCAAGGAGTCTTCCAGCAGGGATTGGTGGGCCATGAACCAGGTTTTGAACACTTCCTCGCAGAGTTGTTCGTTCTCTTCCTCAAGCATTCCCTGACGGACTTCCAAATGGGCGCGGTCCCGGTTCTTGCTTTTCAGGCTGACCATGCCGCCTTTCTTTTTGGACTTCCCTTTGGCTTTGCTGAACATGCCTTCCAGCATATTACGCACCTTGCGGGACGATTTGCCGTAGACAGCCTTCCACATTTCATCCGAGAGCTTGGCCGCAATCTGGGTGAAGGAAATCACCGGGGTCGGCGTGGCTTGACCGGCCAAACCGGCCAAAGGATCGATAAATTGTCGTCTGCTCATATGTTCCATGCTGTTTTGGTTACCTCCGCCATTTCTTGACAAACTGTGCCCGCCGGTTCTTCGACCAGGCTTCCTCGTTGCTCTCGGAAACCAGGGGGCGCTCTTCTCCATAACTGATGACGCTCAACCGCTCCGGGTTGATGCCCAAATTGATTAAATAGCCCATCACGGTCTGGGCTCTGCGTTCTCCCAACGCGAGGTTGTATTCCCCGGCGCCGCGCTCATCGCAATGGCCTTCCACCACCACCATCGCATCGGTATGCCGATTCATCCAGGTGGCATTATCTGCCAGGATCTGTTGGGCGTCGCTGGTGATGTCCGATGAATTGAAGGGGAAAAACACCGTTTTCAATTCGTAGTTCGGATCATCGAACACGGCATCTTCATCAATCTGCCGTTCCACCGCCTGGCCGACATCCGGATTTTCATCCGTCTGAGCGGCACGGCTGCAATCCGGATTCTGCAAAGCCTCTACACGAGCTTCTTCAGCCAGTTCACGCGCAACGTTGAAGTGGGTCCGCGCTTCATCATACTTTTCCGCGTTGACCAGGTCTTGGGCTTCCCGTAGAGCCTGTTCGGCAGACTTGAACTTGATTCCGGCGCAATCCCCTGCGTTGGCATCCACGGCTTCGCGGTAGGCCCGCTCGGCGTCTTGCTGTTCCTTGCGTGGCGGTTCGGACGCGCAGGCAAACAAGCCGCTGACGAACAACACCACAAGAGCCAAGCCGATGGCTCGTTTCATGTTCCCCCTTTTCATTGCTTCCCTCCCCACGACAAACGCGGCGACCAGGTCGGCGAGCTGAACACGCCCGGCCCGAAGGTGATCTGACGCTGGTTGGTCCCATCCGCGTTCATGATCCAAAGCTGATAGCCTTTGCCTCCCCGATCGCTGGCAAACACGATGTGGCGTCCATCAGGTGACCAGGCCGGATCTTCGTTATTCCCCTGATCCTGGGTCAAACGCTTGATTTCTCTCGTTTCGACATCCACGGTGAAGGCATCGAAGATGGAACGCTCATCACGACCGGTGAAAACAATGAGGTCACCTTTCGGAGACCAGGACGGCGAGGTATTGTAGTTGCCTTGGAAGGTCAGCCGGGTGGCGTTCTGGCCATTGACATCCATCACGTAAATCTGCGGGCTGCCGCTACGGTTGGAGACATACGCCAGTTTCTTGCCATCGGGTGAAAAAGACGGCGAACTGTCGATACCCCAGCTTGTGGTGATACGACGAGCATTTTTGCCGTCCGGCGTCATGGTGTAGATTTCCGAATTGCCGTCTTTGGATACCGTCAAGGCCAGGGTTTTCCCATCACGGCTGAGATCCGCACCGACATTCAAACCACGGAAATTGGAAATCACCTTCACCGGGGCTCCGGCGACGGCATCGGCATAGAACAGGTCCGGATTGCCTCCGACGTAGCTGGTGAAATACAGCCCGCTTCCAGCAGCATTCCACGCGGGGAGCAGGTTCAGGTTTTTGTTGTTCACCACGGTGAAGGCGTTGTAGCCGTCGAAATCCATGACCACAATGTTCTTACCGCTCTTCACCTTCTGCACGGCGGCAATGCGCGTATTGAACACGCCCGGCATCTTGGTGAAATGCTCCAAGACCTTGTTGCAGAACATGTGCAGAAACCGGCGGAACTGCGTTTGCGGCCCTTCGTAGGTTTCGTTGAGTACCTGCTTCCCCAAAGCGACATCAAACAGGCGCAGGTCCAATTTCACATCCTGGTCCTGAATCCAGAAACCGCCTTTAATCAGTCCCTCGGCACCGATTTGAATCCATTGGGTGAAATCAATGGTGCTTTCGGTGATGCCGCTCTTCACGGGATCTTCCAGGAAGGATTTGGGGTCCAGCATGTCAAACACGCCGCTGATCGCCAGATCGGTCATGATGACCTTCTGCCCCACCTGGGACAAGCCCTTTTCATCCTTGCTTTCTCCGAAATTCTTCAACTCCGGGGCCGCCAAGGGATACTTGCGAAAAGTTTCCGGCCCGGTGACGGGAATTTCAATGGGTTGGGCGAAAAGCCTGGCCGGTAGTATCGCCAGGACGCCGACAAGGAAGATGATCCACTGGACGCTGTTGCGCATCCCCTCCCTCCGTTTCATTAGTCACGTTTGAAGACAAAAACAAAACCGTCTCGCAGAACCATCCCCATCAATTCATCCGGGGGTTGGGGAACCGACGAAACGCTTCGGATCGCACGCACTACGGAACTGTCAAACAACTGGTTTCCGCTGGATTGCTGCAAGGAATGACTTAACACCTTGCCGTTGCGATCGATACGAATAAAGACTTTCACCTGAAGCCGGGCAAGCTCGGCTTCGGGAATCACACTGGGAACAGACCATTTGGAACGCACCAGGGCACTTAACTGCCCCGCCCAGCGATTGCCTAAGATAGCAATGGCCTGGCTGGACAAGCCCCCCTCAATCCCATCCGGATCACCGTATTCGCTCTGGCGCCCCGCTTCCCGACGGATGCGGCTAAGCACGTCGGCCATGCGCCGTTTACGCTGAGCTTCCCGCTCCTGGGCGCTGGGTTCGTCACGCGGTGGCTGGGCTTCCGCCTTGGGTTGCTTCGGTGTCGTGTCGTTGACGTTGATCTTCTGCGTATCCGGCTTCACCGGCGGCGGCGCCGTTTCACGCTCCGGCAACCAGTTCTTGGGCCGTTCGATGCCCTTTCGCACCAAGGTCACCTGGGTCGCTTCCAGAAGGTTCACCTCGGCGGCGCTGGTGCTTCCCGCAATGATATAGGCCAACCCGAAAACCAGGACATGAAGCACCAGACTGACACCGATACCCATATAGGCCAAGCCCTTGGTTTCACGAAGAACCAAGAGGTTCGACTGGTAGGCCAAGCGACTCATTTCGTCGTCTCCTTGGCCTTGCTGTTGTCCGGGTTTTCACGTTCCGGAGACGTCGTACCGGGCATGTCGATGGGATCGGTGACCATGCCCAAGTTTTTCACCCCGGCCTTGCGTAGAATCGCCAACACCTGGGCAACTTTACGGTAGGGGATATTTTCATCGGCATAGAAATAGACCACTTCATCCTGCTGAAGCTTACGGTTGGTGGAAAGCTTATCCAGCAGTTCCTCATCGGGAATGTAGGTTTCACCCAGGTAGACTTTCTCGTCTTTGGTGATTTTGACGATATTCTTATCCTGGCTGGGCTCCATTTCCACGGTTTCGGTGTTGGGCAGATCCAGGTCTACGCCCTGCTCGATCATCGGCGCAGCGACCATAAAAATAATCAGCAGAACCAGCATGACATCCACCAGCGGTGTCACGTTGATCTCCGATAAGGTGGTGCGACCACCTCCCTGGTTCGTGCTCATGCCCATTGTCGTCGGTCCACCTTATTTAATGAAGTGACGCTTGCAGATATTCAAAAAGTCGCTGGAAAAGTTCTCCATCTCGGCATCCAGCACCTTGATTTTCTGCACGAAAAAGTTATAGGCCACCACGGCGGGAATGGCTGCGGCAAGACCCGTGGCCGTAGCGATCAAGGCTTCGCTGATCCCCGGTGCGACGGTGGCCAAGGTGGCATTTCCGGCCAAGCCGATTTCCTGAAAGGCTTCCATAATACCCCAGACGGTACCAAACAACCCCACAAAGGGCGCGGTGCTTCCCGTCGTCGCCAGGAAACTGACCATGCTTTCCAGAATGGTAATCTGGGTGGTCATCGCCCGACGCATCGCCCGGTTGATGCTTTCCAGATCACCGCCGGTATGCAGTTCCCCTTCCGATTGCTTGCTTCCCGTGCTGCGGGAAAGCTCCACGTAACCGGCCCGGAACACCTGAGCTACGGGGCTTTGCTCCCACTGGGCGCTTGTTTCGTAGATGGCATCCAGTTTCTTGCTGTTCCAGAAGGTGTCTAAAAACGCGATGCTCTGCTGTTGCGCCTTGCGTAGATGCAACCACTTGTAGGCGGCAATCCCCCAACTGGCGATGCTGAACGAAACCAGGAGCAACAGCACCAAGCCAACCACAAAGCCCGTATCCAAAACCAAGGCCCAGAAATCCACGTTTCCACGTGTCACCAAAGCCTGCGCAATTGTTCCGATGTGCTGCGTAGCAACCACCTTGATACCTCTTCAATTAGCTCTAACCTACGAGCGAAACCAAAGCTCAAGCTAACACAGCCCATAGGGAAAGTCAATCCGGCGGCCCGGCTTTTAGGCCATTCAGTAGAGATGGTAAGCGATGAAATTTGCTACATATTTCCATCTGCGAACAAGGGATCGAGAGGAAGTTTCCCTGTTGGAAAACGCGCCGGGAAGAAAAACCGGGCTCTCTATTGAAACGAATCAATCCCGCTGACACGCCCTGCTTTCCCCTTCCTTTCTTCCTCTCCTTGAAACGTCTTCCCTTGTAAAGAACTTGACTCCCTTAGCCCCCCTGTCTTCTCTTCCAATCAGGGACAGGGACGTTTTCAGAGAATGGTCCTCCCTTCGGTTTTCCGACCCCGCCCTTCAGGGCTCCGCAATCCAACTCAAAACCAGAGAGTGTTTGACGTCGTGGACGGCTCTTTCTATACTGAGAGAAGCAACAATCTTGAAAGATGGAATGAAACGGGCGCATGAATCCAAGTAGGCAAACAAGACTTGCAGTATGTATCGGGTTAGGCTGTATTGCCTGCCTCTTGGCCGGTCGTTTCGTCCTGGAACATTTCCCGGCGGAACCCATCCACCGTGTGACGATGGCGTACACCAGCCAGGAACCCACAACATCCTGCCTTCACAAAGCCAAAGCCCATCCCTTGGAGCATCTGCGCTTTCTCATTCCCTCCATGCAGCACGAAAGCCTCTTACAGAAAGCCATGCAACAAGGGGGGCATCAACGACCACTTTCGGCGTTTCATCTGCGTCCGGCCTATGACAATCACGGTCTGTTTCTGGATCTTCAAGGCCCGGCAGAACAAACGCTCCCGGTACTGAGGGCCTGGCAGAACCTCCTTGTAGAACATGGTGAGAAGCTACGACAAAACGCCTTGAGGGAAGCGCCCCCCGAAGAACGCGCCTGCCTGCGAGCCCGTATGCTTCATCTTTCCCCGGGCCCATCCAAGCCGAAGCGTCTTCCCGACACCCCTTCATGGAATGAGGGAGCCGTCTTTCTGGCCTTATCGTTTTTTCTAGGAGCCCTTTCATGGATGGCCCCCAAGCCCTAACAACACACACACGCTTGAACCAGGTTCTTCCCTTCGTGGCGGCAGGCCTGGGCGCAGTTTTCATGCCCACGGCGGCTCTTCCTTTGATGGCTCTGCTCGTGGTTGCTGCGGCCCTGTTGCGCCCGAATCCGGCTCGGCTGGCTCTTTTAGGAGCCTTGAGTCTTGCCACCGTGAGCGGTCTTCGTGGTCTGTGGACCCCTTGGTCAAGCGCCGGTTGGATCATCCCCACCCTTCAGGGCTTGGTCTTGATTCCAGGCTTTGTTTTGTCCATCCGAGAACACGGGCTCAAAGCCGGACCCTACCCAGCGTCTTTGCGGCTCGCCCTATGGTTGATGCTTCCGCTGGCCCTGGCCATCAGTTGGGTTCTCTTCCCAGGCGCTCGCCCCTACCTGAGCCTTCCACCGGACGGAATCCCGCCGCTGTGGACAGAAATTCCCATTCCCCGCCCCGACGCAACGGGAACCCTTTTCCTTCCCGCCTTGTGGCTATTCCTCCTGTTTCACCTCAGTCGTTCCATCCCCATGCCGTTGAAACGGATTCATGGGCTTTGGCGGCTTCCTCTGCTTCTTCCCGTAATCCTCTCCGTTCAAGCCTTCTTCGCCTGGCAAGAGATCCCGGATGAAAGCACAGCCTGCGAGGATCTCTCCGGGATGGAATCCGCCACGGAGTTGGAAAACGATTTGAGAAGCTTTCAACGAGCGGGATGGCTCGGTGCAAGCCGTGAAACCCTGCTACGACTCGCCCGATGGGAGCGATGGCATCATGGGCCGGGTGCAGGCCGTGGAGCATCCTGGCAGGCAGCCGAACTCAGCGGAACGGATCTAGCCTTTCGCGTGCTGCTTTGGTCCGACCTGTACTGGAGCGGGGAACGCTCCAAAGCCTGGGCGATGGTGGACGAACATGGGGCGGAAAGCCTTGCCGCTTTGCGGCCCTGTGATGCCGATGCCGCCTTGTTGATCTCTCGTGCCTTGCAGCGGAAAGGACGACAAGCCGAAGCGGCCACGGTGCTGGAAAAAGCCGCCCGTGTTCCCGATTCCCTTGAAGCCCTGGCCTTGGATCGTCTGGAAAAGCCACGGGAAGGGTTTTCTTATGGAGAAATCCGGGCGCAACAAGCCGCCCTGGAGCAAGCCCGAATGCTGGCCGTCAGCGATTCTATGGACAAGGCACGGGCCATTGCCCAGAATTTCCTCAAGCTGGACCCGGACTTTCCACCGGCCCTGACCGTGATGGGCCTGGCCCTGATGAAAGAGGGAGACAAAGACGCGGCCCTGCGCTATGTTGCCAAGGGCTACCAGCGAGGGGATACGAACGACCTCTGGATCGGTGGAACCCTGGCCGCCGTCAGTGCCTGGAACGAGGATGAAACCACGGTCAAAGTGGTTCAAGAAGCCTTACCCCGGCGATACGATCCCACCCAATGGCTGGGCGCAGAGAAACCAACCCTTTTCGTTCCCGGCTCACGCTGGATGGAACTTCCTCTTGTCGGCGGCTACACCCAGGTACGCATGGAAGTCAAAGCCGATGTTGCCGACGATCAAGGCCCGATCCTTCACCTGCTTCATAACGGAAAGGAAATCGACACCAGGGAAATCACCAACGAAACCTGGGGATTTGTAGATTTCGTCTTTGAGGCCACCTGGGGCATCAACGAACTGCGCGTGCGTTATGACAACGATGTCGCCCCCGAAGGCCAAGATCGCAATCTCTACCTGCGCAACCTCTGGGTTCGTCCTAAATTCAAGTTGGGCGAGCGGCGATGACTCAAACCGGCTCACGGATCTTTCCTCAGTTCCTGCGCTTGGGTGTGGGGCTTTTTCTTGGGAAACTCTGCCTGCTCGGCGTTCATTTTCTCGCCGCCCGTTTCCTGCCTCTTGCCGACTACGGCCTGTTCGCACTGTTGTTCAGCGTCAATGTTCTGCTCTATTTCGCCTTCGGTGCCGAACAAAGCACGGTGGTTGCACGGGAGGTGGCCCACGCCCCCCAACACACCCGGCGCATTGTCCGTGAAGCCATGTTCATGCACGCCGGAGTGATTCTGCTTCTCGCCTTGCTCTGGCTTTTCTTTCTTCTGCCGCAAGGGTCCAGCCTCACGATCCTCACCGGCGGTCTTCTGAGTTGGCTGGGAATGGAGTGGTTGCTCTCCGGTCCCAAGGCGGCCCTGCGTGCCCAGGGTCACGCGGGACTGGAAAGTCTGGCGTATCTTGGCCCTCGTCTGGCCTTGCTGGTGTTCGCCCCTTTGGGAATCCTTGTCTTCGGTCTTTCCGGCCTTGGGCTGGCCTTTCTTCTGGCGTCCATCACCGGTTTGTTGGCCGGGTGGAAACTGGCCGCACCAAGGCTTGATCTCGGCTCCCTCGCGGACCTGCCACCGTTTTCATCTTTATGGCAGCGCTTCCAAGGAGGTCTGCTTCTCGCCGGTGCCTCCCTCTTGGCCACGGCTTACGCCCGACAAGATCAGCTTTTGCTGGGACTTTTCAAGAACACGGAAAGCGTTGGGCTGTACGCCGCCTGTGCCAGCATCATGCTGGGCCTGGCCTTCATTCCCCAGGTGTTGAGCATGATCTGGCTCCCCCATTGGGCCGCAAGCCCCAGGCAGCAAGACAGACGATTGCTTCAACGAAGCCTGCTCGGCATGGCGCTTCTCGGTCTGCTGGTTGGGCTTCCCTTCTGGTTCTGGGCGGACAGCCTGTTGGATCACTTGTTTCACCTCTCCCACGGAGAAGGGGTTCTTCGTTGGTTGGTTGTGGCGGAAGTCCTGAATATGGCCAATTATACCTTCGGCGTCTTCCTGCGCGCACGGGGAGAGGACAAAGCCATCCTGCGGGCCTTACTTGGTGGATTTCTGCTCAACCTTGCCTTGAACCTGGTGATGATCCCCCTGTTTGCCGCTACAGGTGCGGCCATTACCACCCTGGTCAGCTACGGATTCGTCCTGCTCCTTCAGGGTCGTTACGCCGTGCAGATGGTGAAAACGGGAAAAGTCCGGCGTGATTCCGATCTTCGGTTTTAGTCCATTCCCTTGAAACCTTGTGCGATTTTTCGTTTCCAAGCCTGGTTCTCACTGGCAATACACGGGAAGATAGGCTATTCTATGTCGGTATGAATCAAACATCACGTTGACTACCTATAGCGAGGGGATCGCCATGCGATCACAGTATTCGAGCATAACTTCCACGGATTATCTTTCCATAAGCGGTTACGCACTGCGCTTTGGTCTGCTGCTGCTTCTTTTGGTGGGACTGGCGGCCTGCGAAGACTCCGGAAAGCAAGAAACGCCGAAGGAAGATGGAGATACCCCCATCGCCGATGGCGATCAGGACGACGATGATGACAACGACAACCCATCCTCAGACGGGGACGGTGAAACAATCGATTGCGACGATCAAGACCCTTGCACCCTTGACACCCTTGGACCGGACGGTTGCCTGCACAACGCGAAGGATTGCAGCCGTTACGATACCCAATGCGCCTTGGGTGTGTGCGACTCCGATGACGGAAGCTGCCGTCAGCAAATCTATGACGACAACCGCTCCTGTGACGACGGCGACGACGGCACCATCGAAGACACCTGTGACAACGGAAGCTGCCGTGGGATACAAAGTTGCGGAGAGGGTTACAAGGTGGGTGACTATCGGGAATGCACCTTAGAGAACCAATACGGAAGCTGTACGGGAATGCAGCTATGCAACAGCGATCAGACCTTTACCGATTGCAGCGGACAAACCCCGGAGGCGGAAGCCTGCGACGGCGTGGATAACGACTGCGATGAAGACATCGACGAAGCCGAGGATCTGGTCTACCGCTTCTGTCAGGAACAACGCGGCGTCTGTGAGGGCGCCAAACGACAATGCGGCGGCGTGGCCGGGTGGTTGACCTGTACGGCCCAAACCTACCAAGATCACCATGAAGCCTACGAAACCGTAGAAACCCGCTGCGACAACCTGGACAACGACTGCGACGGCTTGGTGGATGAGGGCTGCGACAACGACCATGACGGCTATTGCGATCAAACGATGACCGTGGCCGAAGACGTGGAGGTTTGCCCCTACGGAGGGGGAGATTGCAACGACGACCGGGACCGCATTCATCCGGGACGCACGGAACTCTGTGATGGGATTGACAACGACTGTGATGACATCATCGACAATCCGGATTCCCGGGACCACCACGACTGCTTCTTTCAAGACGGAGTCTGTGAGGGAAGCGGTCAACGTTGTGAAGGAGCCAGCGGTTGGCAAGCCTGCACAGAAAACGATTACCGGACCTACAGCGAAGACTACGAACACCTGATTGAAACTCTCTGCGATGGCCTGGATAACGACTGCGACGGCTTGGTAGACGAAGGCTGTGACAACGATGAAGATGGCTACTGCGATCAAACGATGACCGTCATCGGAACACCGGAAGTCTGTCCTCACGGGGGACAGGACTGCGATGACCAGAACGAGGCCATTCACCCCACGGCCCCGGAACGCTGCGACAATTACGACAACGACTGCGATGAAGCCGTGGATGAATTGGAAGACCTGGAGCTTGTCCTCTGTCCCAACCAGCAAGGCGTTTGTACCCAAAGCCGTAAACGCTGCCTCTTGGGCTTGTGGCAAACCTGTACGAATGACACCTACCTGAGCCACAACGCATCCTTTGAAACCGGTACGGAAAGCCTTTGTGACGATCTGGACAACAACTGCAACGGCCAGACCGACGAGGGTTGCAACAACGATGAGGATGCCTATTGTGACGCAGCCATGACCACGGTAGGAACCCCGCAAACCTGCGTGATGGGTGGCGGAGATTGCCAGGACGATAACGACCAGGTCTTTCCTTCCCAGGTCGAATTCTGTGACGGGCTGGACAACAACTGCGATTCCCTGGTGGATGACCCGGAGCATCTGGAATTCATGGCCTGTGCGCTGGAAGACGGCGTCTGCACGACAACCCAACGGCGTTGCGAAGGGGAAAACGGCTGGCAGGATTGCAAATACTGGGATTACAAAACCCAGGCTCCCGCCTACCAGCTTGAGGAAACCGCCTGCGACAACCTGGACAACGACTGCGACGGGCAAACCGATCTCGCCTGCATCTATGACGCCGACCTGGACGGCATCAGCCTGGACCAAGGGGACTGCAACGACCTGGACCCCACCATCTGGCCGAGCCAACCCGCCATCCCCTTTGTGGAAACCATTCCCTCTCGACACGGCGGCAGCGGACAGTTCACACTCTGGACCACGGACGAAGCCATCAGTCTGTCTGAGAACGACCTGCTGGTTTATGAAATTCTCTTCGATGGTGGCAGCAGCGTGTGCCGTACCGGGCTGACCTTGGTCGATGATGACAGCGGTTGGTCGTTGATCGAAAATCACCCGGAACTTATCGACTCCCACGGCCTGACCATTGCAGCCCAGACGGACCTTTGCGCCCAAGCCAAGGGAAGCTGGACCACACGGGACATTTTCCTGCCTGCGGCTGTCGCCGGACAGACCATTGACAGCCTGACCATCGTAATTCCTGAATCAACCCATCCCACGCGGGTTTCGCTACGCAATCTCGTCTTGTTCAATGCGATGGGCAATGTAAAGGTTCTCTTTCACAGTGAGGAAGAAGCGTTTAGCTGGCCCGATAACACCGAACCCGTGGCAACGAACCTGCTTTCCTACCAGACAAGCCTACGCGCACCGCAATCCACGGAATTTCCCGATGGTATCGACAACAACTGCGATGGTGAGGTGGACGAAGGAACCCAAGGACGTTGTGATGCCCCCATCGAGTTGGAAGCATTCAGTACAATCGAGAGGGATCTCTTCGGCCAAGGCCCGCTGTTGGAGGCATCCTGCGCCCCAGAGAGCGGTGGGGATGCAAGCCTGTTCCATCTGATTTCTCCCATCTCCGGACGCTTGTACCTCAGCACTGAAGGCTCCGCCATTGATACCGTCCTCTCGGTTCGTCAGAACTGTTCGGCTTCTGAAACGGAAATCCTCTGCAACGATGACCAGCCATCAGGCAGCCATTCGGTGGGCTATGTCGATGTTCAGGAACAGGATGAGCTGTTTATTCAGGTGTCATCCGCCGTTCCCGGTGGCGGCGGCCTGATCCGCCTGCAAAGCGTCGATGCGACGGATTACGACGAAGACGGCAGCGTCTATCCCTTCGATTGCGATGAAGAAGACCCGAACCGCCATCCCGGCGCAGAAGAACAATGCGATGGAGTGGACAACGACTGTAACGGCACGGAAGATGACGGCTGCGATGACGATCTTGATGAAGACAACGTCACTCCCCGCCAAGGAGATTGCAACGATGACGATCCGTTAACTTATCCCGACGCCGAGGAACTCTGCGACGGCAAAGACAACGATTGTGATGAGATCATCGACAACGGCTGTGATGTGGATGAAGATCACACCACCGTTCCCGATGATTGTGACGACCAAGACCCGCTGACCTACCCCGGTGCTGAGGAAATCTGCGACGGCAAAGACAACGATTGTGATGAGATCATCGACAACGGCTGTGATGTGGATGAAGACCAAGCTACCGTTCCCGATGATTGTGACGACCAAGACCCCTTAACCTACCCCGGTGCCGAAGAACTCTGCGACGGCAAAGACAACGATTGTGATGAGATCATCGACAACGGCTGTGATGTGGATGAAGATCACACCACCGTTCCCGATGATTGTGACGACCAAGACCCACTGACCTACCCCGGCGCCGAGGAACTCTGCGACGGCAAAGACAACGATTGTGATGAGATCATCGACAACGGCTGTGATGTGGATGAAGACCAAGCCACCGTTCCCGATGACTGTGACGACCAAGACCCCTTAACCTACCCCGGTGCCGAGGAAATCTGTTGGGATGGCAAAGACAACGATTGTGATCCGGACACGCCGATGAATCAGGGTTGTGAAGGCGCGGACTGCTTCCACCCCATCGAACTGAGCCTCCCCGTAGCGGTCAGCTTGCCGTTTGTCGGCCTGCCGGACAGCACCCGAAGTCAGGGTTGTGCCCTTGAAGCGCCGGATGGCCCGGAGTTGCGGCTGGCCTTCACCGCCCAGGCAAATAAAGAGCTGATTATCTCCACGGAAGGTTCGAGCCTTGATACCGTGCTTTCCTTACGCAGCCAATGCCAAGATGCCACGAGCGAGTTGGCCTGTAATGACGACGCCAACGGCCAGCCCAGCAGTGGTTTGCAATGGTCCGTCGTGCGCGGAGAGCGTTACAGCCTGATTGTCGATTCCAAAGCCCCGGTGGAAAACGGCCTGCTCTCCCTGACCATTCACGCCGTGGTAGACCAGGACAACGATGGCATGTCCCCTCCCCTGGATTGCAACGACGAAGACCCCACCATCTATGACGGCGCGCCGGAGTTGTGCGACACCAAAGACCACAACTGCAATGAAGTGGTGGACGATGGTTGCGATACCGATCAAGACAACGATGGCTATACTCCACGCCAGGGAGATTGTGACGATCTGAACCCCAACCGCAACCCCGGCGAAGAAGAGTCCGCTCATTGCAACGGTATCGACAACGACTGCGACGGCATTATTGATGACGGTTGTGATGAAGATCACGACGAGTTTCCCATCCCCAGCGATTGCAATGACAATCAAGCAAGCATCCATCCCGGCGTGCCGGAAATCTGCGGTAATGGGATTGATGACAACTGCAACGGCACGGCAGATGACGGCTGTGATTTTGATGACGACGGGGTGACGGTCCCCCATGACTGCAACGACCGGAACGAAGCCATTCACCCCAATCAAGACGACATCTGCGGCAATGGTATTGATGACAACTGCGATGGAAACGTGGATGAAGGCTGCGTCGGAACCTGCCATCGTCCGCTTTGGATCACCGTCCCCGGCGAGCATCTGACCGGGCAATCCGATCTGGCTTCGAGCCGACACCTTGGCAGTTGCTATCCCTATCCAGGCAAAGAGAACGTTTACGCCTTCGTGGCACCGTCAGACTCAACCTTGTATCTCACCACGGAAGGATCGGATTTCGATACCCTGCTTTATGTCCGTGAAGGACTCTGCGAAGACCCGACGCGGGAGTTGGCTTGCAGTGACGATGCCCCAACCATCACGCCGCAAAGCGGCTTGCATCTATCGGTTCAAGAAGGGACAAGCTACTTCGTGTTTGTTGATAGCGCGGATACACCGCAAAGCCAGGGTGGAGGTCAAACCCACCTGCACATCACCGTGGAAGATTGAGCGAAGGGACGCAAGGAATCCAGGTAAAGAACGGACCTTCTACTCTCCGGCGGGGTCATCCGCGCCTTTACTCATCACCTCATCAACCAAGCTGAGCAAGGCGGAGGGTTCAAAGGGTTTGGAGATGAAATGCAGACTTTCATCTTCCATATCTTCCTGGCCGAACACCTCATCAGTGAAACCGGACATATAAATCACTTTCAAGTCCGGCTGACGCTCCATCAGCAGGGAGGCCAGCTCACGCCCATTCAAACCGGGAAGCAAGACATCGGAAATCAGAAGATCCAACCGAAGCCGGCGCTGCTCCATCAATTCCAAAGCCTGACGGGCATCCGAGGCCACAGTTACGGCATAGCCCTGTCGCAAAAGCATTTTCTCGACCACAATGCGCACCGTAGACTCGTCTTCCACAACCAGAATACGCCCATGATGACTGCCTGGTTTCAGATTCGCCTCTTTGGAAGACGTCTTGACTTCCTGTTCATCCACCATGCAGGGAATCCACACCTTCACGGTGGTTCCCTGACCAGGTTTGCTGGACAAAGAAACCAAGCCATCATGGCGTCGGACGATACCGTAGACCATCGCCAGTCCCAGGCCCGATCCCCTTCCCTCTGCTTTGGTGCTGTAAAACGGTTCAAAGGCATGGCTACTGACTTCCTCATCCATGCCACATCCTGTATCGGAGACTTCCCACAACCACCCAAGCGTCTGCTCTGTCATGGCCTCCGGGGTTGAGTTCATCATTGGTAATTCCGAGACCCGGCAGAGACTGGAACGGATTGTAAACGTCCCACCTTCTGTCATGGCATCTTTCGCATTGAGGGCCAGATTGAAGAAAAGCTGCTCCATTTGCTCGGCGTCGGTCTGAATCTTCATCGCATCCGTGGCACATTGCAGATTCAAGCGGATATCATTGCCGAGAACCCGAATCAGCATTCCCTTCATGTCTTCCATCATCGCATGAGGAAGCATCGCTTTCTTGCGTGAAGACTGCCCTTTGCCAAACTCTTGAAGCTGACGGGTCAAGCGCACAGCGTGACGCACCGATTCCCGGCTTTCCTCCAGATAACGCCGCACGGGTTTTCCCGGCGTCAATTCCATCATAGCCAGTTCGATATTACCGATAATACCGGTGAGCAAGTTGTTGTAGTCATGGGCCAGACTTCCGGCCAATTGCCCAACCGCTTCCATTTTCTGCCAGTGAAGAAGTTGCTTCTGCATACGCTGAGCATCCTCCACGGCTTTGCGTTCTTCGGTAATATCCCAAAAGGTAGTGACTCTAGCCCGTTCGCCTTCGTACTCAATATTCTGGCTATAACTTTCGATCCAATAGGGTTCCTGATCCTTGCGCAGCCCTCTGGACAGGTTCCGTCCGGATTCCGAGTTGGCAATCCGCTTGCGGACGGCATCATGGCTTTCTTCGGCCAGCAGATCCAAAACGGACATTCCACACAGTTCATCCCGGGAATACCCGGTGATCCGGCTTGCCGCTTCATTGGCTTCCAGAATACGTTCATCACGGAAAATCAGCAAACCAAGAAACATCGCCTCGGAAAGCTGCTGGAAACGCTTCCGGCTTTCATCCAGACGTTGCTCGGCCAGACGTCGCTTGGTGACATCACGGGTCACGCCCACAATTCCGGTGATCTGCTTTTCGCTGTCGCGCATGAACCGGGCATTGATTTCCATATAACGCGGTTCACCGTTCTTGTGAAAGGCACGTAGTTCTACTTGACGATAGCGGTTCGGATCGACCTCCGGGTTGCTTTCCATACGCAGTTCTTCATCCAGAATCTGCAGAATCTTCTTCTGGCTCTCTTCATCGTAGATGTAATGAATGGGTTTCCCCATCAACTCCTGACTTGTATAGCCAAGAATCGGCTCCACGGAAGGGCTTAGATAGGTCTGAACCATATCCAGATTCACGATCCAGATGATATCCGAAATGTTCTCATTCAACAGACGGTATTGCTGTTCACTTTCACGAAGAGCTTTCTGGGCGTTCTCCAGTTCGGTAATATCATTGATTGTCAGAATCGTGCAGGGACTCTGGTTCAGTTCCATCGGTTCGGCAGATACCAGAGCAATTTTCTCTTCACCGCTATCCCGCGTAAATGTAGCATGAACCTGAAAAATCGATTTTCCTTCCAAGATGCCATCGACCAAATCGGCCCACCGGGCGGTCTTTACTCTGGACTTGAAATCATGCAGGGTAAACGTCGTCAGTTCGCTTCGGTCAAGCTGGGTATTTTCAATGAAGGCATCATTGACTTCCAGAACCGATCCGTCCTCCAGAGAGATGATGGCCATCGCCATCGGATTCAAGGAAAAAACCTTGTGAAACTTTTCCTCATTGGCACGGAGAGTGCGTTCCGTCTCCAGGCGGGAACTGATATCTCGAAGCACGGCGGTAAACGCAACCGGTCTATTCTCGGAATCGCGAATCAATGAGGAATTGACCTCAAGGGGAATAATCTTTCCCTTGCGAGTAACCAGGCGATAGACCTGATTCTGCAACGAACCGACTTCTTCCAGACTTTTCACCCGCTCATAGGCCAGGGGACGATCTTCCGGCACAAACCACTCCAAGGCATTCTGACCCAAGGCTTCATGAAGCGAATCAACACCATAGGTTTCACACATTGAGCGGTTGGAGTCAATGATCCGACCATCCAGCCCCATAATCACCACACCATCGGAGATGGTATCCATGACCTTGTTGAAACGCTGAAGTTGTTCTTCATCCAGCTTGCGCCGGGTGATGTCTACCACAGAAGCCTGGACCGCCGGTCGGCCTTCATAGGTGATACGGCTGGAGAACATCTCTGCCCAGATCAAGGAACCATCTTTGCGGAAAATACGAACAATCAACCCTCGTGTAGAGGTCCAGCCCTGAAGTCGGTTGCGATAATCCTCCAAAAACCACATGCGATCGTCAGGATGAACCAAGTCAATCAGTTGCTCTCCCGACATACCAACCAGTTCCCCCAGGGTTCCTCCGTAAATGTTGGCCAAAGCCTGATTGGCAAACACGAAACGGGGAGGTTCCCCTTGAAGAATCATCATTCCTTGCAGAGAATTCTCAACAACACTGCGGAATTTATGCTCGCTTTCACGCAGGCTACGCTCCATCATCCGACGCTCGCCAACATCCCGCAAGACACCAAGGTATCCGATAAAGTTCCCCTCTTCATCATAGAAGGGTCGCACGGTTGTTTCCAGGAAACAGGGCTTATCGTTTACTCCCTGACATGTGAGTTCCAAGGTTACGGGATCTTGCTGTGCAACGGCATCTTGTGCTGCTTGACGGACTCTGTCCAAGGCTTCGTCACCAAGCAACAGGCCAAGGGATTGCCCCAGGCCTTCCTCCCTGGAGATACCAAACAGTCGCTGTACCGAAGGCGTCAGAAAGGTCAGCGTGTAGCCTTCGTCCGTCATCCAGATGACATCATCAAGGTTCTCAGCCATCAGGCGGAGTTTTTCCCGGCTTTCACGAAGACGGTGGTGGGTGGTATCAATCTCTTCTTTCTTTCGTGCCGCATCCCGGACAATCTGCACAAGCTCCTTTCCGCTGACCGGCTTGGAGCGGTAATCGAAGGCTCCCAGGCGCATGGCGTGTACCACGCTTTCCATCGTGGGTTCCCCGGTGATGACGATGTTCTGAATGCTTGGGTCATGGTCACGTAGAAAGGAAAGCAAATCCATCCCGCTTGATTGAGGGAGGATCATATCGGTGACAACCACATCAATGCTTTTCTCGTGCAAGACTTCCTTGGCCTTCTCCACAGACTCTGCAGTGAAAACCTCGTGACCTTCCCCTGCTAAGAAAGCATCGAAGGTAACACGAATTCCCCGTTCGTCATCCACGACAAGTACACGAGCCATCAAGCAACCACCATCAATGAAACAAGAGTTGTGAAACGTCCCCCACGCACATAGAAATCCTTGAACCGCAGCAGGATTCGATACATGAAGAGACAGAATAAGGCCCAACTCTTGGTTTTGGCAAGGAAAAGCTGGCAAGAATTGCCAAATTTTGTCCAATAGCACGGTTCCACATACCTTTCATATGAAAGAGTTGTTCCACACTGAGACTTTCCAGTTCCTGGAAAAAGTCTCGTCCGATACCCAAACAAGGATACCCAACTGGGGACGGTATCCCTCATCCGGCGTGTTTCGATCCCTGATTTTCGGTCTTGCAGTCTTTTTGCCAGGAGAGAGGCGGGCTTCATGTTGATTGTCGGTAAATATATTTGAACACGACTCTGAAGTGGAAGACTCCTGTATTTTCTTGAAAACCTTGTAGCCTCTCGGCCTTATGGATCCTGGCGACAAGCACCGTAGCGACGGAAAAGATTGACAAAGCGGTTGGATACCGATATTTTTAATGGAGTTGGAGGCTTACACATCCTCCTAACCCATTGTTCTTGTTTCATGTTTTGTTTTGACTGGTGCTATTGACTGATCAATTGCATCAGATGATTTCTTCCTTGATTCTTACGAAGTGCGTGATGTCGGATCTTGATCATCTTTTACCACCGGCGGATGGCCAGGCTCAGCCTGGACCCCCGGACAAGGTGGATAAACGCAGCCGGGTTCCGGCTTACGCCCAGCTTGCCAGTATTCTGCGTTCCAACATCTCCCAAGGTCTGTACTCTCCCGGCGAACGCCTGCCCTCGGAAACGGCGTTGGCCAAAGCCCACGGCGTCAGTGCAATGACCGCCCGTCAGGCCGTAAGCGTGCTGGAAGAAGAACGGTTGATTCGCCGTATCCAAGGCAAGGGAACCTTTGTCCGAAAGATTCAGGTCGCCACCACCACCTTCAACCTGGATGCCCTGCGTGAAGTCTTCGCCGATCAGGAAAACCTCTCCGTGCGCATCATCAGTTCCAAAGTTGAAAAAACCACCGGCATCGCTCACGAGTTCCTTCAGCTGCCGCCGGGGCATTCCGTCATTCTTGTTGAGCGTATCGTCTACTATAAGAAGAAAGCGTTTACCCTGCATGTAAGCTATGCTGCCGTGGACCCGAAGTCCCCCACGGTGGAAAGCATGTTGGATACCACCGTGCTTACGGAGTTATTATCTCAAGAGGGATATTCACGCTTCAAGCGCGGGGTACTTCGCCTGCTTCCCACCTTGTTGGAAAAACGGGAAGCGGGTCTGCTTGAACTTGAGCAGGGAAAACCGATTTTCAGAATTGAGCACTATTTCTATGATTTTGAAAATAAACCGGCTGCCATCGGCTGGTTTCTGGTTGCACCGGAAATCATGCCCCTGGTGAGCAGAATCGGGATCTGGGATGAGTAACGCAACACATGAGAACGAAGGGTCCAATCCGCAGTTGGAGGTCTTGGCACAACGGATCGCGGACCTGATTGAAGAAGACAGCTATGAACAGCTTCGTAGCCTGCTGGACGAAGGGGTCGCGCCGGAGCATCTTCTGGATGCCTGCATGGAGGGAATGCGCCGGGTGGGACTTCGCTTTGAAGCCGGAGAGTACTACATTTCCGCCCTGATCATGGCCGGAGAAATCATGCGTGTGGCTACGGAAATCCTACGTCCTCACCTTGTAACAAGCTCTAGCCGCCACAAACGGGGAAAGGCGCTGGTCGGCACGATCAAAGGGGACATTCACGACCTGGGGAAAAACCTGTTCATCTTCATGCTCACCTGTCATGGCTTTGATGTGGTGGATCTGGGTGTCGACGTACCCGTGGAAGACTTCTTGGAAAAGGCCACGCAGGAACCCTTTGACGTGATCGGCTTAAGTTGCCTGATGACAACCAGTATTGATACCCTTAAAGATGCCGTGGAAAAACTTCGGGAACAACAGGCATCACACAACGCGCAGGTTGTGATTGGTGGCACCTGCCTGGACGCCAGCGTTGCGGATTACATCGGCGCGGAAAACTGGGCTCAGGATGCAGCCAGCGGTTTACGTATCTGTGAACGGATCTTGCGCAAAAAATCCGAAAAGCCCATTTCTTAAGCCCGCTTTTCTGGTGCAAGATGCAACCAAAAGCTCAGGTTTTTCCTCACGATTGCGATCCTTTGGTTACCTCTTGCCGGAACGGTTGCCAGGTTTCCTTCGAGTGAACCTCAACGGAAGAGAGAAAGCATTGGATCCAGATCTTGTTAAATAACTGTTTTTACAATGATTTTCTTATGAAACCCTAACGGGCTTCACTTTTTCTCTTGACTCCTCTATAAGACTAGTGTACATATAGAGGGTGAGCGAGATTTCATGGAGCTGCTTGATGAGTACGTTTCCACATCAAATCATTTGTTGCCGATCCTTGGCCCCCACCCTTGAACAGATTCTCGGTGAGGATACGGAACTCACAGTGCTGGACATCGCTCTCCATCTACACCCCGAACGGCTGCGCAACGCCCTGCTGGAAACCATCGCCGATCTGGAAGCCCCCGATACAACCATCCTTCTTGGCTACGGTCTTTGTGGCCGGGCGTTGGAAGGCGTGTTTTCCAAACAAAGTCGCTTGGTTTTACCCAAAGTGGACGATTGTGTCGGGGTTCTTCTGGGGTCACGGGAACGACACAAGCAATCGTTGAAAGATCATTCCGGCAGGTACTGGTTGGAACAGAGTTGGTTGGACACGGAATTAGACATCTTTAAGCAGCTATATAAAGACTTGGGCCGGGTTCCAGAGAAGTATCATGATCGAATCGTGCAGATGACCTTGAAGCACTACGACCGTCTGGTTCTGTTCCAACAGGACCGTGACAAGCCGGAGGCCGTGGCTTACTGCCAAGACATGGCGGCAAAATATGACATGACCTTTGAGCGTATCGCCAAGGATCTGAACCTTGTCAAGCACCTGCTGTTCGGCCCTTGGAACCCTGATGAATTTATTGTTTTGGAGCCGGGAAACCCCGTGCCCTTTTTCTAAGCAAGGAGCGAATCATGATCGTCATCGCAGAAAAAATCAACGGAACCCGCAAAGCTGTTGGAGCCGCCGTTCGAGAACGCGACGCCGAATTCATTCAAAATCTCGCCTTGGCCCAGGCTGAAGCCGGAAGCGCCTACCTGGACATCAATGCCGGAACCACTCCGGATCGTGAACCGGAGGATATGGCCTGGTTGGTGGAAACCGTCCAGAGCGTGACGGAAACGCCCCTTTGTCTGGACAGCGCCAATCCCGAAGCCTTGAAAGCCGGCCTGGCTCTGGTCAAGAAAACCCCGTTGATCAATTCCGTTTCCGGAGAGAAAAGCCGTATCGAGGGCGTTCTTCCCCTGGCTCTGGAAAATAAAACCGGACTGATCCTTCTGGCTCTGGATGACACCACGGGCATTCCCACCACCTGCGAAGGCCGGATGGAGATCGTCCATCGCCTGGTAACGATGGCGAAAGAAGGCGGCCTGGAGGAAAACCAACTCTATGTGGACCCGCTGGTTACCACCATCAGCACCGGCGATAAAAACGCGATGATCACCTATGACGCCATCAAGGAAATCCGCGAAACCTACCCGGAGATCCACATCACCTGCGGGTTGAGCAACATCTCCTTCGGGATGCCCCTGCGCTCCCTGATCAACCAGACCTTCATGTCCATGTGTATTCAGGTGGGACTGGACAGCGCAATCATCAACCCCAACGACCGCAACTTGAAAGCCATGATGCTGGCTGCCGAGATGCTGGTAGCGCGGGATAAATACTGCCAGAAATTCAACCGGGCCTTCCGCTCCAAGCAGATTGGCCCCCAAGATTAGATCGTTTCATAGCACAGCGCATGGCTTGATGATGGGATGTCGGGTCATGGGCTACCAACAGCAGAAGGGAGAGACTTATGGCTGACTTGAAAAACTTGTTCGAGGCGATTGTCGAGATGCAAGAGGAAAGCGCCCTGGAGCTGACCAACAAGCACCTGGACGACGGAACTCCGGCAATGGACATCTTCGAGTGCTACCAGGATGCCCTGGGTGAAGTGGGAAAACGCTTTGAAAAGCAGATCTACTTCATTCCCGAACTGATTATGTCCGGTGAAATGATGAAGGCGGGAATCGACATTCTCAAACCTCACATGGTTGAAGATTCCAAGGAAGAAACCCAGAAGAAAGCGGGCCGCGTGCTGATCGCCACCGTTGAAGGCGACATCCACGACATCGGCAAAAACATCGTGACCACCCTGATGGAACTCAACGGCCTGGATGTCAAAGACATCGGCGTGGATGTGCCGGTGGACACCATCATTGATGAAGCGATTGCCTTTGACGCCCAGGTGATCGGGCTGTCGGGTCTGTTGACCCTGGCCTTCGATCCGATGAAGCAAGTGGTGGAAAAACTGAAGGAACGAGGCTTGCGTGACAAGATCAAAGTGATGATCGGCGGCGGTCAGATGGACGATCACGTCTGTGAGCATGTCGGCGCGGATGCCTTTACCACCGATGCGGTTGAAGGTGTCAACGTGGTCAAAGGCTGGCTGAGCTAACCGTAAACGGCTGTTTTCAGCCACCAACCGTGAGGAGGAACTCATGAGCGGAAACGATAAACAGACCGTGATCGAACGCCAAGACGCTTTTCTGGACAAATGGATCGCTGCTGAAGGCGTCCCCTTTGTGGACGACGATGCGAAAGCCAAATATCAGGAACGCACTACGCTGATTGCCAAGGCCTTCCGCCTGGACAAAGACATCAAACGTGTGCCCATCATGCCCCTGACCACCTTCGCGCCGACACAGATGGCCGGGATGTCGGGGAAGCAGGCGATGTATGATCCGGACGCCGCCGGAAAAGCCTATTACGACTTTGCCAAAACCTATCAACCGGATACCGCCGGCTCTGCGCCGATGTTGATGTACGGCCCGGCTCTGGAAGCCTTGGATTACAAACTGTACAAATGGCCCGGTCATGGAGTGGATGAAAACCTGTCCTACCAGTTCCATGAAAAAGAATACATGAAGCCGGACGAATACGACTGGCTGATCTCCGATCCCACCGACTACTGGCTACGCGGCTGGATGCCCAAAACCCACATGGCCCTCGCGCCCTTGGCCAGCATGTGGCCCATTTACGGCTCAATGGAGATGGCCATGTTCGGCCCCTGGCTGGTGGGCATGGGAACGCCTCCGATGCAGGAAGCGATGAAAGCCCTGATGGAAGCCGGTAAACACAGCTTTGAATGGATCAACAAACTGGTTCCCTGGATGGGCCGGATCATGGCGGAAGGAACCCCCTTCGGCGCGGGCGGATTCACCAAAGCCCCCTTCGACGTGCTGAGCGATTCCTTCCGTGGAACCACCCAGTTGATGATGGACATGTATCGGAAACCGGACAAAGTCCTGGCCGCCGTCGATCGTCTGACCAAACCGATGATTGACTTGGGTATCCGTGGCGCAATGGACAACGGCAACCCCATCGTCTTCATTCCTTTGCATAAGGGTGCCGACGGCTTCATGAGCGACGAGCAATTCAAGACCTTCTACTGGCCGACCTTGAACAAGGTGATGCACGGTCTGGCGGAAGCCGGCTGCATCCCGGCCTGCTTCGTGGAAGGTGGATACAACCAACGCCTGGATTATCTGACCGATACCAGCGATATCCGCAGCTTCTATCTCTTCGACCGTACCGATATGGCCAAGGCCCGCGACGTGCTGGGCGGTAAAGTCTGTATCGGTGGCGGAATGCCCATCTCCCTGATTCTCACGGGAACCGTCGAGAAGGTGAAAGAAGAAACCAAGAAGCTGATTGATACGGCCAAAGGCGACTGCGGGTATATTCTGAGTATTGGTTGCGCAATGGACGAAGGCAAACACGATACGCTGAAAGCCTTTGTCGATGCCGGGTTGGAACACGGAATTTACTGATCGGACGGAATCATGTGCGTGAGAGCATTTCATTCTTCCTTGGAAAATCCGGTGTGAGGACATCGGACCCCACGCAGCACCCAAGGTAGATGTTTCTGTCCCACGGAGCGGTCGATACTAGGCGACCGCTCCGTCTTTGCTTTTGACCGGCTTGTTTTTGCATCGCGAATGTGAAAGCATTCCTGGAGACTCGATCCATCTTCACGAAAGGGAGCGACCATGAACAAACAGACAGGTTCACCAGCGGTTACGGTTCTTGTTCAACCAATGGAGCAAAGTCTCCAGGTTGCGCAAGGCACCTTGCTTAGCGATGCACTCATCCAGGCCGGGTTCATGCTGACGTTGGATTGCGGAGGTCATGGTGTCTGTGGAAGCTGCCGGGTGCGCATTGAGGGAGAACTGACACCCTTGGACGATGCAGAACAACGCCTGAAGGCTTCCGGTCAACTCAATGAGGGCGAACGGCTGGCGTGCAGGGTCCAGGTGCTTGGTGACTGCGTAGTGGAATTGCCTCGCAAACTGGATGCCGGGGCGGAAAGCTGGTTGCTGGATGAGCGTGACTTGACAAGCCTTCATTTTGAGGAGCCGGTGATACGCTCGCTCGATTTGCAGGCCCGGACTCCCAGCCTGGAAGACTCCCGTGCGGATGTCACCCGGATTCTGGAGGATTCCCCATCCCTTTCTTCCTGCAAGCATCCGTATGCAGATTACACCGTAGCCCGTGCGCTTTCCCTGAACGCTCGCAGCATGGATTGGCAACTAGGCGGTTTGATGCGCGGTGAGGAACTGATAGGCTTAGCCGAACGCGACAAAGCCCCCTTGGGTCTGGCCGTGGACATCGGCTCCACCAAACTGGCTGCCTATCTGATTGACTTGAAGGAAGGAACAATCCTCGCCTCACGGGGACGGGTCAACCCACAGATTTCCTACGGGGCAGATGTGGTCACCCGTTTGCAGAAAGCGATCAGCGACGAGCCAAGCCATCAACGTCTGGTGGGAATGATCCGCTCGGCCATCCAGGATCTGGTTGAAGACCTGGTTACCCAAGCCGGTGTTTCAAGTCATCACGTAGCCGAAGCCTGCTTTGTCGGCAATACGGTAATGAGCCACCTTTACGCAGATCTCCCTTTGAAACAACTGGGCGCACCGCCCTTTGTCGCCTGCATGGATCAGGCCTTGGACATCAAAGCCCGTGAGTTGGGTTTGGATCTCGCCCCCGGTGCCTTCGTTCACCTGCCTCCCTCCATCGGCGGGTATGTCGGTGCGGATAACGTAGCAATGATCCTTGGTGCGGACTTGGACAAGCCCGCAGGTCTGCGCCTGGGTTTGGACATCGGAACGAACACGGAACTGGTTCTCTCTACCCCTGACGGCGAGCTGTTCATCACCTCCGCCCCTTCCGGGCCGACGTTTGAAGGCGCCCATCTGAGTTCGGGAATGCGGGCGCTTTCCGGGGCCATTTCCCGCGTGGTTTTCGACGAGCAGGGAACGCTCTGTTCCGAAACGGTGGATGGTTCCCCGGCGGCGGGCCTCTGCGGTTCCGGGTCCATTGATGCCCTGGCTCAGCTTTTGAATCAGGGATGGATCAACGACCGAGGTCATCTGAACCGTGACCAGCCGAAAGTTCTGCTGAGCAACAAGATGCCCGCCGTGGCCTTGGTCAATGCGGAGAACAGCGCCCACGGTCAAGCGATTCTTCTGACACAGAAAGACATCAGCCAGATTCAATTGGCCAAAGCGGCCATTCACGCCGCTGCGACTTCCTTACTTCAAGAAGCCGGAATCCTTGCAGAAGACCTGGATGAAGTCCTGCTTGCCGGTTCCTTCGGCAGTCACATTGATGTGGCCAGCGCACGGCGTATCGGTCTGGTGCCGGATTGCCACACGGCGACCTACAAACAACTTGGCAACGCCGCAGGCGCAGGGGCACGTCATCTGCTCAACGATCACCACTACCGCAGACGCGCCACAGAGATTGCCTCCAAGGCGCGCTATCTGGAACTTTCCAACAAAGCCTTTTTCAAAACAGCATTTGCCAAAGCGCTTCGTTTCTCCTAAATAGGTGGGGTTGTTTTTTTGGAGTGATCGGGAGATATGCTCACGGATATGCACTCTGTTTGTCTCATGTTGTAGCCGCCATCCCGGCAGGAGTTCACCGCACCCATGACAAGTTCTCTCACCTCGGACACGCTCCAGGTATCATCGCGCACCGCCCGCCAGGCATGGATCATTGGCTTTCTAGGCTACTTGTCGTCCTTCGTTCCTCTTTCGACGGACCTCTACCTACCCGCCTTGCCGGGCATGGCCCAGGCATTCGACGCCCCCGTTTCCCAGATCAACCTCACCCTGACCATCTTCTTTGCCTTCTTCGGGCTGGGAACCCTGTTCTGGGGGCCGCTCTCCGATAAATACGGTCGCAAGCCGACATTGCTGGTCGGGTTGGCGATGTATGGTTTGGCCGGTGTTGGATGCGCCCTGGCCTTCAATGTCGAGATGTTGATCCTCATGCGCGGCGTTCAAGCCTTCGGGGGTGCTGCGGCTCCCTCCATCGCAATGGCCATTGTCAAAGATGTGTATGATGAGCGGAACAGGGAAAAAGCCCTGACCTGGATTCAAACCCTCGGCGTGCTAGCCCCAATCATCGCCCCCATCCTTGGAGCCTTGTTGCTTCAGGTGATGTCTTGGCGCGGGATTTTCTGGTGCCTCGCCGGAGCCGGAGCCGTAGCGTTTTTATGGGGGTTGGCCTTACAGGAAACGGCAGAGAAAAACCGGGAGGTTTCTGTCCTTCGGGTGTGGCTCCGTTTGGGAACTCTGCTCAAGCATCCCGGCTTGCTGCGCCTTTTGTTGATCTTCACACCGATGATGATTCCGATGATGGCCTACATTGCCAGCGCAGCGTTCATCTACCAAGATGGCTTTGGTCTATCCAAACAGGAATTCAGCTTCTATTTCAGCGCCAACGCCGTAGCATCCCTCATCGCGCCGTGGATCTACCTGCACCTGTCAGCCAGATTCAACAGGCTGCACCTGGTCACTCTCGGCTTGCTCACGCTGGTACTTTCCGGGCTGTTGCTGGTGACCTTGGGCGCGCAGGCTCCGTGGTGGTTCCTTCTGTCCATCATCCCCGGAACGGCGAGCGTCGCGTTTTTACGTCCACCGAGCGCCAGCCTGATGCTGTCTCAACATGAAGGCGATACCGGTTCGGTGGCCTCGCTGATCGGCTTTTCCGGCACCGTGGGCGGCAGCCTGGGCATGATCCTGATTTCTCAAGAATGGGAAAGCTTCGTCGTTGCCCTGGGAACCATGTACTTCGTTACCGGACTGTTCTGTTTGATCTTCTGGCTTCTGCACCTACGCACTCAAAAACCATAGCGAAGCCGGGAATCATCAAGCTTGCCGCTTTTCTTGTTTTCCAAGCAACTTGACAGTGACAGAAGGCTGTGCTACTTCTTATTCTTTGTATGAATGACGTGTCATTCAGTTTTGTTTTTTCCTGTAGAACCTGGTACGATTCGCTTCGTTCATCTTGACATGGAAGTAGACGATGTCCACCAAACCGCAAAAAGGCAGTGAGAAGTATAAGCGTATTCTGAACGCCGCCATCCGGGTTTTCGCCCGTAACGGGTTTTATGCCTCCAAAGTCAGTCAAGTGGCGAAAGAAGCCAAGGTGGCCGACGGCACCATCTACCTTTACTTCAAAAACAAGGATGACATCCTGATTTCCTTGTTTGAAGATAAGATGGATGAGATTATCCGGCGGCTCAATGTGGAGTTGGAAGGCGTAACCGATGTTAACGAGAAACTCCGTTTGTACATCGGTGCCCACCTGCATCTGGCAGAGTCGGACCCGGACCTGGCGGATGTGATCAGCGTGGAACTGCGCCAAAGCACTCATTTCATGAAGGAATATGAAAACAGGAAATTCAATGAATACCTCAAGATTCTGGCCAATATCCTTCGGGAAGGGCAGGAACTTGGCGTATGGCGTACCTCCATCTCACCAACAGTCTTCTGCCGGGGATTGTTTGGCATGTTGGATGAGTTGACCGTATTTCAGAGCATCTCCCGCCATCGTGGCGGTGGAACGCCCAAATACGATATGAACGTGATCCAGGAACAGGTGGCGGATTTCGTCATTCGTGGATTAAAAATTTGACATTTCGGTCTGCGGGGGAAATACTTTTTCCCCGCGCTGAGTTGTTTGGTAGAGCTTACTTGGACGTGTGTCGAGACATCGACGCGGTTTTTCTCTCAAGTGGACGGGGCCGTTGGCCCCAATAAGTGTTCTCTTTCATTCTAAGGAGGCAAGGCTAATGAAGATTTTGGTTCCCTGCAAGCGGGTACCCGATCCGGACCTGAAGGTCAAGTTGAACGAAGACGGCACCGGTATCGTGACCGACGGTATCAAATATGCCCCCAACTATTTCGATGAAATCGCCTGTGAGGAAGCGCTGCGCATCCGCGAAAAGGGCGATGTCGAAGAGATCGTCGTGGTGAGCATCGGTCCCGATGACGCCCAGACTCAAATCCGTCACTGCATGGCGTTGGGCGCGGATCGTGGCGTGCATGTCGTCACCGATGAGGTGGTGGACAGCGACCTGGCCGCTCAGATGCTGGCCAAAGTGGTGGAAACGGAAAAACCGGACCTGATTCTCATGGGCAAGCAAGCCACCGATACGGACTGCGCCCAGGGTGGCCCGATCCTCGCTGAAATGCTGGGATATCCCCAAGCGTTGTATGCTGCCAGTGTCACTGTGGAAGGCACCAGCGTCACCGTGAAGCGTGAAGTGGATGGTGGTATCGAAACCGTGAAGATGGAACTTCCCTGCATCATCACCACGGATCTGCGTTTGAACGAACCCCGTTTCGCCAAACTGCCCAGCATCATGAAGGCGAAAAAGAAACCCATCGACAAAAAGAGCCCCGCGGACCTCGGCGTCGAAATGACCCCCAAGGTCAAAGTGCTTGGCTTCACCGCTCCTCCGGAGCGTCAGGCCGGACAGATCGTTCCCGACGTGGCCACTTTGGTGGACAAGTTGGTCAACGAAGCGAAGGTGTTTTAATCGAAGGGGTCGCCCTCTGACAACCATAGGAGTTTGAACGCTATGACCGTATTGATTTTAGCTGAAAACAAAAAAGGCGCGTTGGTCAAGCCGAGCCTTGGTGCAATCAACTTCGGAATGCAGCTCGCTGAAAAGATGGGTTGCGGATACAGTATCGCCGTGATCGGTAAAGGTGTGGATGCCGCCGTGGATGCCGTCAAAGGCTATGGCGCGGAAAAAATCTACAAAGTCGATGACGCCGGTCTGGAAAACTACATGGACGAACTGTGGTCCGCCGCGTTCGTGCAAGTGGCGGAAAAAGCCGGTGCCAAAGCCTGCATCGGCCTGACCACCACCCAGGGTAAAGCCGTCATGCCGCGTGTCGCCGCCAAGTTCGGCGCTGGAATGGCCAGCGACTGCATCGGCCTCAACAGTGACAGCCGCTTCATCCGCCCCGTGTTCGCCGGAAACCTGAACGCCGAAGTGGAAATCACCACCGAAGCCAAGGTCGTCACCGTGCGCACCACCTTCGATCAGGCTCAACCCAAAGGTGGCGAGAGCCCGGTGGAAGACGTGGCCGTGGAACTTCCCGCGATGAAGAAAGAATTCGTGGCCTTCGACGAAGCCAAGAGCGATCGTCCGCCGCTGACCGAAGCCAACATCGTGGTATCCGGTGGCCGTGGCCTGAAGAACGCCGAAGGCTTTGAGAAAGTCATCTATCCCTTCGCCGACAGCCTGGGCGCTGCCGTGGGTGCCACCCGCGCCGTCGTGGATGCCGGTTTCGTGGAGAACGAATTCCAGGTGGGCCAGACCGGTAAGGTCGTCGCCCCGAAACTGTACTTCGCCATCGGTCTGTCCGGTGCCATCCAGCACCTGGCCGGTATGAAGGACTCCAAAACCATCGTCGCCATCAACAAAGACGAAGAAGCGCCCATCTTCAGCGTGGCCGACTACGGCCTGGTCGCCGATCTCTTTGAAGTGGTGCCCGAACTGCACGAGAAACTGAAAGCCGCCAAATAAGCAGCTTACAGCATGATCCGACAACGCCCGGCCATCTGGTCGGGCGTTTTTCATGGGCCGTAAATCCTGCCCCGTTTTCTGCAAGCCACCACGCTTTCAGGCCCGCACGGTCCAACCACGCCTGCGTGGTGGGACCAGGAGCGTCCACAGACGCTCCCCTGTGAAAACACGTCTCCCTGTGTTTTCACGGTGCGGGCTTATTTGGAGTGGGGACGATTCAGCCGAAAAGCTGCGTGAACAGAGAACGGATCTGGACGAGGATCTCATCCCCGAAGGTGGCCACAGTCAACCCGGCCAGCACGGTGCAGACCAAGAACAACAAGGCATAACCGGCCCGGCCCTGTTCATGGTCCAGTTCCTTGCCGGTGATTTCCTGCCGTTTGTCGTTGACCACCAGGGTGGTGCGGCGTGCTTTGCGCGTGTTCATGGTTCTCCTTGGGTTCTGACGAAACAGCCCCACTATACCTTGATTGGAATCCTCTGAAAAGAAATTTCTTTGGGTGTGTGTTTGGGAAGATCCTCCCCTACTCGTCCGGGCTTTGCCAGCTACGGTCCGGGCCGCGTTTGAACAGCAGGATGGTATCGGTCACGAAACCGACAAAGGTGATTCCCACCACCGAGACAAGGACAAGGGAGCCGGGACTGGCGGAAAGAAGGCCGAGCGGTGTCCATAAGGCGATCAGAAACAGCACGCCGAGGCTGGGGAAGAGACTCCAGAAAGGGAGTAACAACAAGCCATGAGCCGGCGTGAGTTCCGGAGAGGTGATCACCACCGCGACCCAGACGGCTCCCATACCCCACAGGCGGTTGGGTTGATAGCGCAGGCTCCACAGAATACCGGCCAGCAGCAGCGAGACACGCAAAGCATTCAGTTGCGCCAGGGAAAGCTTCATCCCCAACAGTAGGAACAGCGGGTTATTGACTGCCGCCCAGTCCTGGATCATCGTCATCGCCCGCAAGCCTTCCGGCCCGTTCCAGGCGATCCAGGGAAGCCAGACCAACAAGGCGGGAAGTGCAAAAGGAAGGATCAGCGAGTGCGCGGATTCCTCACGGTACTTCCAAAGGATAGGCAAGACCATTAAGGCCACAAGCGGCATGAACAGGGTGGAGACGGCAAGCAAGGGCATGGCCAGACGCCGCCAGCCGTATTCCAGAAAGAGCAGGGAAAGCCCCAGAGGAAGGATACCCAGAACCTGCAAGGGCATCCCCCGAATCAGGGGAAGAATCAAAGCCGCGGCCACAGCCCAGGGTGCGATCCACCACCAGGGTTTGCGACGTTTGAGTACAAGCAGCATGGTAACCAGCATTCCCAGAACGTCCGCGCCAAGCAACAGACTTTTTCCGGAAAAAAAGCCTGATGGGGAGTGCAAGGGCTCCAACCAGCTTGCAGCAAGTAAGGCACCAGGGCTTTGGCAGGCGTGGCGTGTGGGAGCCTCAATCAGGAAGCGAAGGCCATCGGAATTCAAATCCCCCCGAGGGTTGTGGTCCAGACTCCAGGAACAAGGCGGCTCTCCGGCTTGCAGAAGGCGCGTTTCCCAGAACAGACGATACCCCCGGTCCTCCATGCGGTCATCCAACACACCCAGGCTGACCAGACGTAAAGCCAGGCCGATGAGTAACAGCACCAGCAGTCCTTTCCAGGCTACCGAAGAGCTTGGCTTCGATGCAAACAGCCAGGGAAGCAGGCCAACCATCAAGAAAGGAACGATCACCGCCCAGGCCAAGGCATTGGGAGGAAGTTCGCCAAGCCAGACAAGGCAGAGACCCACCAGCGTAACGAGTGCGCTGAGCAGGGGAAGGATGAGGAGGCGCCTCGTCTCGTTCATCGTGCAACCTCCTTGGTTCTGGGAGAGATGTCCTGCCCCTGCCGCTTCACAGCGTGGGAGGTCGCTTCATGGGGAACGGTTTCATCCAGCAAGTCAGCCAGTTGCTGCAAAGCCAGAGGCGTCAGGCGGTCCAGGCTATCCACCAGCGGCCCTTGTTGAAAGGCACGGCGTAGCCACGGCCCGGCACGTAAGCTTTGAATACCCTTTTGGGAAAGCGCCGTGCAGAGATCACGGTCAGACAGGGAATGCTGCCTCAGAGGATCACGCAGGCTTGCCGTATCGGGAAGAACCACCACCAGAAGTTGGGGAGGTGATGTCCGGAAATGCACAGAGAGCCACTGTTGAAACCCGCTCAGGCTTTCCACCATCAATTCGTGACGGGGCAGACCTTGGTCCATCTTGGCCGAGGCATTCCAGGCCCGCACAATGGAAGGAAAGGCACGAAGCAACAGGTTGTAAGCGTTGGAATGAGCAAGAAGCCTCTGATGAATCAGCCAAGAGCCGGGAAGACTCTCGCGCAACGCAGCGGGGAAGACAAGGCCGTTCACCGGCACCGCAGGCAAGGCAGATACCGAGCGATCGTCATCACGCACGACCAAAACCACCCACTGAGGAGAACCTTCCGCCAGCAGGGCTTCCCCCCTGGCGATCATATCCTGTACCCGATACCCCGGAACACCGGCGTTATCGACCTGCACGCGACGCCAGGGAACTCGTTCTTCCCATTGCCCGGCCAGGGTGTCTTCCTCCTTCAAGGTGGAACCGAAGACATCGTCATCGCCAAGAAGAAGCACCTGTGTAGACACCGAGCGCGGACTGCGCTCCTCGCCGGAACCCCGTAAGCCCTCTGCTTCAGTCACCAGGCGCACTTCCCGGCTGAGCAAGGCATACCGTTGTTTGCTGTGGCTTTTCACCGTATATCCACAGGGAATTGCAGGAGAGGCCACCATCAGGGGAATGGGCAGGGTTTCAATACCACGGTCTACGAAACGAGCCAGTGCTTCCAGGCCAGCGGGAAGAAGCATTCCAAGCACCATGACCCACAGAAACCAACGCAGAAGCATCCCTACAAACGGGGAGTGTTTCGCAAGGCTTGAGGTATGATGTGGCTTCGTGGTCATGGACCGGCTCCGGTCTTGACGAAGGAACTCGTCGGTTTCTTTCACGGTTCTCACCAATCGCATCAGAAATCAGGCAAGTAGTCTAGCAAGCCCAGGGGTTGCGGTCAATATCCTGCACGGCGAGAAGACGGAAGAATCTTCCTGGCTGCGATCATTCTGTTTTTTCCAAAGGAATGGGGACCGACCAGAGTTTTCGTGGTACACTCTCCAAGAATTGAAGGGTGGAACCTTGGATCATCCTCGAACAAGGGAGGCGTTTTCCATGAATCGTACCAGGCAGAAATGGATTGTTCTTGCATGTGGTTTGTTGATCGGGCTGGTGTGTTCCTGCCAGAGTGCCCCCCAACCCGCCGCTAACGCAGAGCGGACAATGCCGGAGAACCCTGAATGTATGGATGGTCAGACGGTGGATGCCGAGGATGGCTGCAACCATTGCCAGTGTATGGATGGCGCCTGGCAATGCACAGAACTGGACTGCGGCCAAGGAGATCTGTTCGGCCCGGCCAAACCTCTGCCCCAGGCTCCCCTGAAACGAGAATGCCAGGAAGGCGAAAAGAAAAACCATGAAGATGGCTGCAACACCTGTGTGTGCCGCGTAGGCCGATGGGTCTGTACCCTTAAGCAATGCCTACCCAAACTCAAACCCACAACCCCTCTGGCAAAACCCACGCACTGACCCGCCATCCCCAAGGATACAGGATCAGGCGATGGTGTGCGAAAGAACGGCACCCTCGTGATACAAAAACGACGAGTTTTTCAACTCGTCGTTTTCACTGGAATAATCACTCAGGGTGGCGGAATGGAGCCGGAGGTTTCTGTTTACTTCAGGTTCCACCCTTTGCGGCGTAGGGCCACAGCGGCGAAGAGCATCAGTAAGGCGGCCAAGGCCGCGCCGGTGTTGATGCTGCGGCAACCGCCATCCGAGCCGGAACCGGAAACATCATCCTGACCGACAAAGTCGTCGTCATCGTCGGTCACGTCGTCGTCATCGTCCATCACGTCGTCGTCATCGTCCATCACGTCGTCGTCATCGTCGGTCACGTCGTCATCATCATCAGTCGCGTCGTCATCATCATCGGTGACATCGTCGTCATCGTCCAGGCCACCATCAGACTGAAGCAGAATGTCAAACCCACCTGCCGTACTTTCAGACAAAGTATCCACGGCAAATAAAACCAGGCTGCTCTGCCCGGTTTCCGGAATCTCCAAGGCATAGCTCTCCGTCTCACCCGCGCCACCGTCATTGATACTATGCGAACAGGCCAGCGGATCGCAGCTTGTCATCAGTAGCAGTACGACATCCACCTCGTCTTCTGGAGAAACCGTGAGTGTATACGATCCCGGTTCCAACAGCGCATCGACAAAGAGATCCGGCCCAGAAAAAGCTTCCGAACTACACGGTTCATCGGGAACGAAGGTATTGATCTGCCCATCCAAGGTCATGTGCTGCTCTTCGCCCACCACCAAACGGACTGGCAGATCGCAGGTTTCCCCATCGCTGATCGAGAGGCATTCCCCGTCATAGCACCTCTCCCCACCCTGCTGAGCTTCGTCACAGTACGTGCCGTTGATTTCAGGGGTCATGGAGCATCCTCCAAGACCATCACAGGCGCTTGCAAGCTGACAGATCGCCGCTTGGCATTCGTAGCTTGTTCCTTCACAGCTCCCCGCTCCGTTGCAGTGATCCGTGTAGGTACAGACTTCTCCATCGTCGCAGGTCACACTCGACTCAAAATCATTGGCTTGGCAGGTTCCCGATCCATCACAGGTGTCCTGAGCGCTGCACTGCGTGGGTGCCTCTCCGCAAGCCGTTTCCGCTGCGGCAAAACCATTGTCCGTACACGAACCGAAACCATCGCAGGTGTCTTGATTGATGCATTCCGTGCCTGCGTTCCCGCAGTTCGTACCACTGGGCTGGAAACCATTGTCCGTACACGAACCGGAACCATCGCAGGTGTCTTGATTGATGCACTCCGTGCCCGCGTCCCCGCACTCGGTCCCAACGGCGGCATAGTGAGCTTGACAAACGCCCTCACTGTTGCAGATAGCCTGCCCTCGGCACTCGGTAGGATCATCCCCGCAGAGAGCGCCGATGCGGTAGCTGGGATCCTTTTCACAGTTATAGGAATCCTCCCCGGTGGATACACAAACCCCGCGATTGCATGTATCGTTAAGATGCGAACAGCTAGGGGCCGAACCCGCCTCACAGACACCGCCCTGGCAGACATCCCCTACCGTGCAACCGTTGGAATCCGCGTTGCAGGTTCCTCCTTCATTGAGGATGTTGCAGCCATCGCAACAAGAATCCTCCGTTCTGCATTCACAGGGGCTTGTGGTCATAACGTTGGTATGGGTCCATGTATGCCCTCCGCCTCTGGAAACCCAACTATGAGTGGAAATCTTCAGCCCCTCACCATACCACGGATCCATGTAATAGAAGGTGCCGTCGGTTTCGATTCCATGACCGACGATGAAATGACCACCTCCCGAATCCCAACCCCAGCGGGGAATGAAAGGTTTGCCACCAGCGATTTCCGTCTCGCAGGCCTGTTGGCTCAATACGCTCGCCGTACCGTAGTTGCTGATATCCCCGAAGTGAACCAGGATATCCTGAATGCTTCCATCATAGCCCCAGTTATAGTTCCAGTAATTACAACCCGCGTTGGCATTGTCACAGCAATCTTCCGTGCCGAAATTATGCCATGTGACTACCTGCCGGGTGTAGTCGGCAATCTCACACTGAGGCGTGGTGGAATTGTAATAGTCCAATACGCAGTAACTGACCCCGGCCCAGCACCATTGGTCCATTTCCTGGGTTGTTTCTACGACATTCAACACCTCCGCCTTGACCGATGAAGATAGAAAGAACAACAGAAGCATTCCCAGGATCGCGTGAAGACACCGTGAAAATCTGATTGGTTTCATGACGCCCTCCTTTAGCGCATCGTCCGATGACGGTCTGCCGTGAGCATTGCTTTCTTCATGATGGGAGCATAATCGCGCAACGCTCCAGGACTGCCGAGGTCGGCTTTGATCCCCAGACTTCGCGTGGCAGACTCAAGCGGGAATAAGTGAAGGTCTGAACGGGATTGTCCGGCATCAAGAAGCAAGAGATCGCACTTCAGTTGATACAGGCGTACCAGACCAACCACAGGGTTGCCAGCCTCGTTGACTCGAAGCCCTCGATGGACACGATCCAGTTCCTTTGCCAGCTTGGTCGCGCCGAAATCCACTGCCTTCCATGCCCCTTCTACCTTCTCTACGGTTAATAGCGCCCGTGCGGAACCATCCACCATCAGCATCACGCGATAGCTTCCCAGAGCGCGAACGGCTTTCATACCGAGTTCTCCGCTGCGGAGGTCATCGGGATGAATCGTGTACATGGGGTACACGGTTCCTATTTTCGTCCGCTGGAATTCGGATCGATCCTTGAAGCCGTAACGGCTCTCCATGCCCACGGGAATGCGGTCAAGAAACGACCGGACCTGAACCTGCGCGGCGTTGGCCACAACAACCAGGTCTCTGCTCTGCAAAACAGAAGAATCGGCCTTCAACTCTTCAACAGAATCCAGCCGCACAGTATCTGCCGTTGGAGAAACCTCATCCTTGGTTTCCTTGGGCTGCGCATCTGGTTGACCCAGCGCCTCGCCCTGAGGTGGAACCGCAAAAACCTGTAGCATCAGCAACATCCATACGGTCAATAAAAGACCTTTTCTTCTCAATGGGGTCTGCATGAATCTGTACTCCTTCTCTTCCGTATTCCAAGATACTCAATTGAGCGCTGTATTTTAGCCGATTCGCCTTCATTCCGCACGCTTCAGCATCCTTTTTATTGTTTTTCTCATGAGAACCCTGACGGGATTCCCCCGGCCAGCACAAAACCGCCCCGGCCTGATGGTCGGGGCGTTTGAGTTCTCTTGGTTTGAACCTGTTGTTTACCCCGCGTTCCAGCCTTTGCGGCGCAGGGCCACAGCGGCGAGGAACATCAGCAGGCCCAGCAAGTTTTGGTGCGGGGAGGATCCGTGATCGCAGCCGCAACCACCGCCACCCGAGCTTTTGCCAGAGTCTTCTTCGTTCGGTAGATCACCATCCGCAGCTGAGATGTCCTCATCCTCATCGTCACCGAGTTCGTCGTCGTCATCGTCGTTGGTGATGTCATCATCATCATCCGTTACGTCATCATCATCGTCGTCAGTGATCTCTTCCTCTTCGTCGCCATCTTCGTCACCATCTTCATCACCGTCAATGTCGCCGTCTTCATCCTGCACGCGCTCCAAAAGGATCTCAAACCCACCCGCAGTGTCCGGGCTGACGGCCTCCACGGCAAAGAGAACCAAGGGGATGTCTTTGCTCTCCGGGATCTCCACCTCGTAGTGTTCCGCATCCCCTGCGCCCACCTCATTCAAGCTGGCGTTGCACGCGGGCGGTTCACAGCCCGTCATCAGCAGCAGCGCCACATCCACACCCGCATCCGGGGTCAGGCTCAGCGAGTACGCACCGGCGGCAAGCTCAACATCAAAGAACATCTCCGGCCCGGTCAAGGCGTCTTCACGGCATGTCTCATCTGCGGTGAAGGTGTCCAGCAGGCCGTCCAGGGTGAAGCTCTGCGGTTCATCCACACTCAGGCGGATCGGCCTGTCACAGGTTTCGCCGTCACTGATCGAGAGGCATTCTCCGTCGTAACAGCGTTCATCCCCTTCCTGGTCTTCATCGCAATACTGCCCGTCTTCCACGGGAGTCGGTTCGCAGCCTCCCAGGCCATCACAGGCACTGGCCGACTCACAGCTTGTGGATTCGCAGGTGTAGGCCGTACCGGTGCAGACTCCCGCGCCATCGCAGTGGTCGCTATGGGTGCAGGCTTGGCTGTCATCACAGGCGGTTGTGTCCTCCAGGTCGTTCACTTGGCAAAGCCCAGCGCCATCACAGGTGTCCTGACCGCTGCATTCCGTGGGTGCCTCCCCACAAGCCGTATCCGCCGTGACGAAGCCGTTGTCCGTACAAGCGCCGGAACCATCGCAGGTGTCCTGATTGATGCACTCCGTCCCGTCGTCACCGCAGTTTGTTCCGGCGTCCAGATCGTTCACCTGGCAAAGCCCCGCGCCATCACAGGTGTCTTGACCGCTGCATTCCGTGGGTGCCTCCCCACAAGCCGTATCCGCCGTGACGAAGCCGTTGTCCGTACAAGCGCCGGAACCATCGCAGGTGTCCTGATTGATGCACTCCGTCCCGTCGTCACCGCAGTTTGTTCCGGCGTCCAGGTCGTTCACCTGGCAAAGCCCCGCACCATCGCAGGTGTCTTGACCGCTGCATTCCGTGGGCGCCTCTCCACAAGCCGTATCCACCGCGACGAAGCCGTTGTCTGTACAAGCCCCCGCACCGTTGCAGGTGTCTTGGTTCACACACTCCGTACCGTCGTCGCCGCAGTTTGTTCCGGCATCCAAGTCGTTCACCTGGCAAAGCCCCGCACCATCGCAGGTGTCTTGACCGCTGCATTCCGTGGGCGCCTCTCCACAAGCCGTATCCACCGCGACGAAGCCGTTGTCTGTACAAGCCCCCGCACCGTTGCAGGTGTCTTGGTTCACACACTCCGTACCGTCGTCGCCGCAATTCGTTCCGGCATCCAAGTCGTTCACCTGGCAAAGCCCCGCTCCATCACAGGTGTCCTGACCACTGCATTCCGTGGGTGCATCACCACAGGCCGTATCCGCCATGACGAAACCGTTGTCCGTACACGAACCGGAACCATCACAGGTGTCTTGATTGATGCACTCCGTACCGTCGTCGCCGCAGTGAGAACCCGACACTTTGAAATAGCAGGTGATGGGATCACAACATTCATCGAACACGCCGTCCGTGCTTTCGCACTCTTCGTCGAAAGAAAGAGTCCCATCCCCACAATACCCAAAACCATAGTAGACATAGACGATGCCTTCTTCTTCCTCTTCATCACTGAAATGATAAGCCGCAACAATGACATCATCGTATCCATCTCCGTTGATATCCCCCGCCGAAGAAACGGAATACCCGAAATTGGCCTTCTCTCCGTCTCCTTCCTGCATCCAATCCGCCTCCGCAGATAAGCCCGTTGCAGAGCCGAAATAGACATAAGCGGCTCCGGAGTTATCAAGTCTGTTATCTACCACTTTGTCATAGAACTTTGATCCCACAATGACATCATCATAGCCATCCCCATTCACATCACCCGCCGAAGAAACGGAACACCCGAAAGAGGCATAGGCTTGGTTTCTCTCCGCCATCCAGTCGGGCTCAGAGGACAAACCTGAGGCCGAGCCCAAGTAAACAAAGGCTGCGCCTTCGTTGGTTTCTCCGTTGTCGTATACGTTCGCTCCAACAATGACATCATCATAACCATCACCATTCACATCACCCGCCGAAGAAACGGAATACCCGAAATTGGCACCAGCTTGATTGCCTTCCGCCATCCATGCGGGCGTGGTGGACAATCCCTCCGCCGAACCCAAGTAAACAAAGGCTGCGCCTTCGTCCTCTTCACCGTTATCATATGATCTTGCCCCAACGATGACATCATCATAGCCATCACCATTCACATCTCCGGCTGTGGAAACCGAGCAGCCAGAACCCAAGGCGCCACGCTTTGTCCAATCCGATATGGCTGACAAACCTGTTGCGGAACCGTGATGAACATAGCTTTTCGCGGTATCAGCGTTGCCAACGATGACATCATCATAGCCATCGCCATTCACATCTCCGGCTGTGGAAACGGAATAGAGCCAACTCGAGCCATCGTACCTTGTCCAGCTCGGTGTGTCTGACAAACCTGTTGCGGAACCGCGATAAACATAGGTTTTCCCGATATCGTAATCCCCAACAATGATATCATCATAACCGTCTGCGTTGACATCCCCCACAGAGGAAACCGAAGAACCAAACCATCTTCCTTCATCTCCTTCCATCATCCAGTCGGCGATGGCAGGCAAGCCTTCAGATGAACCCAGATAGACAAAGGCCGCTCCATTTGGGCCATAGTGACTCGCTCCGATGACAATATCATCATAGCCATCCCCATTCACATCACCGGCTGACGAAACGGAAGTTCCAAACCAGGCATCTTCTTGATTGCCTTCCGCAGACCAGCCCGGCGTGGTAGCCAACGGGTCAATGTCAAGGGGGTAAATGGCGTCAGTATCATCGACCAGGATGCGCAGGCGGTTTTCTTCCACGGCCATGTGGCCCGCAAGGCGCGTGCCTTTGGCATCCGTGACCAGAAGCTTTTCATAATGGAAGCGCTCGGCCTGACCATCACCAAAGACAATACGCTGGCCGTCGTCGGCCACCTTGGCCTGCAAGCCTTCAAAGCGGCTTTCCACCACCAGGAAGGGTTCGCTCCCGCTGGGGCGCTCGGCAAGGACAAAGCCATGCTCCAGCCCTTCCGCCTTGTTGCGGAAGTACTCCGTCACGCCCTCTCGGCGAAACTCACTCTGTTTGAAACAACCCTTCGTCGCCCCTTGACGCCGGGTTCCGTCACAAGCCCCCAATTCCGGCTTGACGGTCTTTCCGTTAAGGATATTTGCGTCCGAGCCCTCCGCGGTCTTGCCTCGGCCCAGGCCGGTAAAACTCATACTGAAGGTCCAGTTCGGGTCGTGCGTCTCTTGCAGAATCGCCCGACGTTGCTCTTCAATATCCTGTGCTTTCGGGTCCAGCGTGGCCAGCGCGGTTTTCGTCGCCGCATTCAGGTGAGGGTGCAAGCTCCAGCCGGATTCATCAAACCGGGCACGGAAATTCTGCGCCCGGTTGATTGCCGCCAGACCGCCGTCCTTGGTTTCGGCAAAGCGGTATTGCTCCGTCGCGATGCTCTTCATCGCCACGGCCTGCCAGTTGGAGGACTTCAGTCCGCCTTTGCTGGGGCCAGCTTTTCGTTCCGAGCCTTGGGCCAAAGGAGCAGGATGCGTCACCTCTGCCGGGGGCGTACTTGCATCTGACAGAAGCGAAGGTTTCTCAATCAACACAGATTTCTCACCTAAGGCTGCGTCCAAAGAGTCATTCTGCCCACAGGCCATGACACTGAAAAGACTCATACTTAGAAGGATCCACAAGCAGCCTCTACGGGAGCAGATTTTCATGACTATTTCCTTTTGGGTAGATTTCCTCAGTTTTATTGATTGTACCACAATGACAAGAAGGGACCAGATACCATCTTTGTAAAAGACTCTCTTGGTGTGACCTTTGACAGCAAATCAAGGGAGGTATGATTCCCGATTCAGATGGCACGATGGTCATGAAGATAATCCCCGGTTTCATCACTGTAGATAGGTTCTTTTCCGCTTCTCACGCAGTGGTCAGATTGACTGCACCGTTCCCATCAGATCATGCGGTAGGGGAGCGGATGGCTCCGAACTCGTAAATTCACGACATCCCGCAAGTAAAACGATGACAAACAAAACAGATATCATCGTGTTTTCTAGCCTATGATATCGCATCGCAACCTCCGAAACATGGCTCAATCTACATCATTCTCCTATGGGTGAAATCAAAGCCTAGCACAAGACAGACAAAAATGTACCTAGCCACTTGGCTAGGTAAGAGAGAATTCCTCTAAACGCAGGTATCCATGATATACTCAGGGTGACACTCCATCTTGTAAAGAAAATTCTGTGGATGATCCGGCACATGAAAAATTAACTGGCGACGTACAGGGAAGTATGCTTTTTAGGGGAATCTGTTACCTGATGACTGACCTTAGAATGTTTTGAATGCCGTGGTATACCCCTTGAAGTCCCTATCCGTGAGCTAGGCTTGGTGAATCGGGTAGTAACCGCGTTGGTTGTTTGGGTCTTAGGCTGCAAAAACCTGGGAAATGTCCCGGTCTCAGTCAGCAATCCAGGATCGTTGATGAACGAATGAGCGCAATTTTCAGGAAAGGATCGACCATGAGTCGTTTGATTGAGTGCAGAATAGGGCTTCTTGCTTCCATCACCATGCTCGCGTTGCTGCTTCCGATTCAGGCCCACGCGGAGGAGAAACCTCTCTTCGGTGCCGAGTTGCAGGCAACACCATACGTATACCAGAACAGCGGTCAGGGCGATGAAATGTCTGTCCGTCTGCAATACGAATTGGGATACGGCTCACGAGAAAACCGCAATTTCACCCAGGAAGGCGTTGAGCAAGGAGTTCGCGCACGGTTCCAACCTCTGGATCGTGTCGCCGTAGAAGCCTTCGGCGGGGTTGTTATAGCCCAAGGTGGCCGCTACGAAGCCGCAAGCGGTTCCTTTGAACTGATTGGCCGTGCGCTGTGTCAAGACGGCTATTACGTGAACCTGGACCTTGGAGCAGGCTACATTTATGACTACCGTGGCGACCATATCCCCCGCGTCCGCCTCACACTGGGCCATAGCTTCGACAAACTGGACGTGAGTCTGATGGGTCTGTTGGAAGTTCCCGTGGGCAGCGCGGGACGAGATGAAATGGATGTCATGACCAGTCTGGCACTTTCCTACGCCTTCATGGATACCTTCCGTCTTGGAATTGAGGCGGCCGGGGAAGACCTTGAGGGCTTGGTAGAAGCGGAGGAAGCCGAGGGCGGCGCGAAACTGCTCTTCGGTCCTACGGCGGGAATCGAACTTCCCTACGATCTTTTCATCAAGCTCAACGCCGCAGCGGTTTACGCTTATGTCAACAATCAGGTTTACCTTCCCGGCCAGACCAAGCCGGATACCTGGGGTTTCATGGGCCGGATGGCCCTTGGATGGAGTTGGCGCTAGGCAGTGTCGTCAGGAGATATGAAGCCATAGGGCTAGACAGCGGATACGTACCGCAGCTAGGAAAGACGCTGTGTTCTTTGCATAGCGCGTCGCGATACCACGCCAACGTTTCAGCTTTTCAAAGGCATTTTCAACCAGATGGCGTTCACGGTACAAGTCTTTGTCGTAGTTACGTTGAACCGTTCGATTCTTCTTTGGAGGAATCACCGGACACGTATCGTTTTTCTCGCATAGGCCAATGATGCTATTTGTATCATAACCACGATCAGCCAGTAAATTAGAGGCTGGTAGCCCTTCGATCAGATTTTCAGCCTCTTTGCAATCAGCTCGGGTACCTTTTGTAACAAGGACTCGGAGCGGAAACCCATGCGCACCAGGCTATGCCTGGATAAAAAAGGTTCAACTCCGAATCCTTGCGAAGCCAAGGTTCCATCAAGAGTGGGAGCGCATCCTACAGCCCATGCCATCGTGATGGACTTTAACATGCGTGGCGTCGATCATCAGCCATTCGTAGTCGGGATCATCAATCAAACTATCCAGTAAATTCTCCCAGATGCCTTTATCTCGCCAACGAATAAACCGGCGATGGGTATTGTTCCAACTGCCATAATCGGGCGGAAGATCGCGCCATGCGTGGGAACGAAGTGACCCAGCATATTATGGCTGCGGGCCTTGCCCGCCCGGTTCGCAAGATCCAAAACACACCATTAATGAATCGTCGATTGTCTCTGGCAATCCCGCCCCATTGGCCTTTCTGCCCCGGTAAATGTGGCTCCAAGAGTTCCCACGCGTGGTCGGAGATATCATGACGGTGATAAGTGGCATCCATTATATTCCTCTGAATAGTTTCTATTTAGAGGAATATAGACCAACAGAGTCGTCTTGTCCAGGAAAATCTATGACTCATGTCGACGCTGCCTAGGTCTCGTAGCGGTTCCATTGCCAGATGGATCTTGTTCCGATCACTCGGTGAAGATCATGCGAATATCAAGATGGATCTACGAAAAACGACCGAGGGGCCTCCCTCGGTCGCTGTGGTTAGGCTGCGTTCCAGGCTTTTCGTCTGGATGTTATCGCCTCACTTATCCGACGCGAAGCGTACAAGCAGTTTGGCCAACTGTTCACCAATGGCCACGTTCGCCGTGGTCTGATCTGCCACCTGCCATTGAGGTTCTTCCGGATAGCCCTCCAGGTCGAGAGCCGGAACATCAATATAAAGCATCTGCCCGAAACTAGGATCTTGGAAGGCCAGGTAAGGCGTCGGCAAGGGGATGCCATCGGCCCCAATTTCATAGCCTGTCCCCACAAAATGGGCTCCATCTTCCAGAGCGTCCGTGTCTGCACACATCATCCCTGAAGCCCCATCCGGGATGCCATCGGCCATTTCCGTCTGCGAACACTCCCATTCCATCAGCAAGGTATTTTCCAGGGAGGCGCGGTCGGTGGTCCACGCTGGGAGGAGTTCCCGCAAGGACTTGGGATCTTCGTAGAAGGCATGAAGATCCAAGGCGAATTTGTCAAAACGCACAAAGGCACCAATCAGACTGACCAGCACCGAAGGCGTAAGGATGTCGGCATCCATCCCGATGTCAAACCCCACGTATTTCAGCATCCCAAACCCGACGGGAAGCATGGCCATAGAGGCAACGACGGGAAGAACAACGGTTTTCATCGGGACCGGGTCTCCACCTTCGGTGATTTGCGTGGCCCAGGTTGCCGAAGCGACCATTTCCTCCGGTCCGAGGATAATGACCTGTTGCATCTCTTCTTCCTGGTGGCCCTCATCCCAAACATGGATCTGCATTGCTGCGTTCTTACCATCGGATTCAAGCAGGATGAAGAACTCATCGCTTTGGTCCCGATCCACTTCCGCTTCGTCTTCCAAGGCTGCGGCCCCCTGAACCAGATCCTGCAAGGCCCCAAGAAGGAGCTGCTTGTCTTCCATCACATCCGCTTTACCGGTTTCCGAAAAGGCAAGAAAACGGGTATCGTAGTTCAGCAGGTAGGCAACGATATTCAAGACCTGCGGGAGTCCCAGATCATCGCCGAACTGAACCGTAATTCCAGAAATGGCAGACCCCAGATCGCTTTGGAACTGGTGGGCGACAAGATAGTCAAACACGAAGGCCAAAAGCCTGGACATGGCATCCAGGAAGAACACATCCGCGTCGTCAATCTCACCCCGGATATACGTAGGTTTCTCCAAGCCCATGTAGATGGGAAGTTTTTCAAAGGTGATGGACAGCCCGCCTTCTTCTTTCAACGGGCCATACAATTCCACAGACTTGTGAAAGCCCTGGCTAATCAGATCCAGGGTTCCCACAAGCAGCTCTTGAAACCAGGCATCCCAGCTTTCATAGCCTTCCGGCGGTTCCCCGTCCTCGGCCTTGCCGGATTTCTTCAACATGTCGCCCACTCCGGTAGCGGCCCCAAGGATCACGCCTTCAATCAGTTCAAAACTGATCAGAGCCTCGGAAAACGCATAGCCGAACCGGGCTTGTTTGTTGCTCGGATCCATCACGAACGCTTCTTGAAAGGCTTCGTTGGCAAACACAGCCTCCCCTTCTTCCAACCACTGGATTCCGCGCTGAACGGCTTCACTGGGATCCGGGCTTTCTTCGTCGCCATCCAGAGTATCCCCATCGCTCAGGTCGCCGTCCTCGTCGCCATCCAAGACATCATCCCCGTCGGTCAGGTCGCCATCCTCGTCAATCTTGCTGTCAGACCCGCTGGAGCAGGAAACCAGCAGGGAGACGAGAAGAAGGGAGCCAATGGCCATGATGATTCCGATGTGTCGTTTCATCGCAGAACCTCCTAATCGTCCAGCATTTTGACGTAATCCGGACGCGGTTTATCGCCCATCAAATAACGGTATACATGATCTCCAAGCCCCTTATGACCATCGAAGCCCGACCAGTCCCATTGCTTGGCTTCCTCGGCAAAGGGTCCTGTACTTGGGTTGACAATCACCGGCATGGTGGGAACGATGGCATCAAAGCCCGTGGTATCCATTTCGTCGGTGAAGACATCAATCAGGGGTGGAGCCAGAAGGGTATTTTTGTTCATCGGTGGCAAACCGAGAATCAACTCGATGGTGCGGAAAACCGACGGCATGGAGTAATGCACCCGGCTCTGGTAATTGCGTTTCACCCAGGGGCTGGCGAGGTAGAGAACGGAACGGTGGGCATCGATATGATCTCCCATGCTGGTCTGACCATCATCCTGCAAAGCGATGAACAAGGTCTTTTCCCAGTAGGGGGATTTGGAAAGCCAATCGACCAGCATCCCCATCGCGTGGTCGTTGTCGGCCACCATCGTCTGCGGATGAAGAGCGCCGGCATTGGCTCCCGCCGTGTGATCGTTGGGAAGCACAATGTAGATGAAGGAGGGGAACAGGCGAGGCTCTTCCATTTCCAGGGAGAGTTCCCATTCACGAATCACCTCTTGAGCCTTGAGTACATCCGTCTGGCCCATGCTCCAGTAGGGGTACTTCAGATCCACTTTATCTCTCCACTTGATCACTTCTTCAGGTCCGAAGTTGACCGCTTCCCCATAGACTCTGAAGTTGAAGCCGTGGTTATCGAGATGTTGGAAAATGGTCCCGTTTTCATGCTTGGTCATCGGGTCAATGCCGGTCAACGGCGTGCGGTCGAAGTGGGTGCGTTCGACAAAGTCATTGCAATCGGCCTGGGTGGTCCACATGTGACCTTGCAGACTTACTTCGCTGTCGCAATAGTAATTGACGAAATCAACCCATCGACGGGCAATGGCATGGGCGTTGGGTGTCACACTGGCCGGGGTGTCATCACTCAGGATCACGTTTTCTCCAAAAAGAACCGCGAGGTTCGGATCATGCCATTCATCGCCTTCCGGTCCGGCAAGATCACCGAGGATTTCATCGTAGACCTTGTTCTCTTTCACCACCAAGACGATGTGTTCAATCACCGAGGTCTCCTCCTCGCTCAATGGAAGAGGAACAATGGTGTCACATTGATTATCCGGGTAATACCCCTGGGGCCGCTCTACATTCTGTTTCACCTGGCGGGAATATTGCTCCAATTCCGTGGCGTTGGCCGGAACATCCACCACTTGCAGAAGTCCGTACAAGCCGCTTCCCGTGGATCGCGCCGAGCCGGTTAACCCCCACCCTTTGGAATTGACGATAACCAGCTTCTCATCCGGAGTGATGGCAATCCGTGACGGATAAAACGCCGTAGGAATCTGACCGAGAATGGTCCATGTTTCCGTATCAAGCACTTCCACGGCGTTGCGGTCTGCTGCTGTGATGTAGGCTCGGTGGGCTTCCGGATGCACCGCGACGGCATTGGGTGTCCAAACCTTCAGATCGGGATGTTCCGGGTCCAGCTCCAGGGTCTGGTGAAGACTCATGTCTTCGGTCTTGATGATCTGGATGGTTTCGTCATCGGCGCAGGCAACAATCAGATAGGCTTCATCCTCAGCAAGCGCCAACCCTTCCGGCCCACGATCCGTGTCGACCTGCCCATCCAAGGTCATGGTTTGGGTATTCACGCGCACCACACGGTTTGCCCCCTGGTCACTGACGAAGGCTTTGGAGCCATCGGTGGAAAGCACCACATCATAGGGATAGAAGCCCACATCCAGACGCACGATTTCTCCCGTAGCGAGGGTCACTTTGGAAAGCACGGCCTGGGTGGGGGAAAGCGCGAACAAGGTCTGGTCATCGGAGCTAAGAGCCAACGCGCCAAGATAACCCTGGAGGTGAATGGGCTCCTGGGTGACAAAGGCACCCTCGGTCAGGGTCAGCACATGCACCAACCCGGTCGCCGCACCGGGAACGTATATCCGTTGACCATCGGAACTGACGGTTAGTCCGTACCCTGCCAACATCCGAGCGGGGTCCGTCAGCGGAGCCAGGTCTTCCTGGCTCAAGTCGATGGCCTGAACGCTTTGCGAACCCCCTTCGGCGTTGGTGATATACGCCGTCTTCCCATCGGGTGAGAGGGCCACTCCCCAGGCAAAGCGTTGCAAATCCAGCGTTTTTCCGGCTGGGGTCACCGTCTGGCCGTTCATCAGCACGGCACTGTTGGTTTCCGCGTTATAGCCTTTGGGTACGAAGGCACTGTCATCGGCTGTACCGGTCTCGCAGGAGGACAAGGTGGATTGGCTTGGACTCTCTTGGGGTTTGGCTGTCTGCGTGCCGCGTTCCGGCGAGGAATCGCAAGCGAACAAGCAGATCGCAAGCCCCAGAAGAGACGCCCAGGGTAGGTAACGCATGGTAAATACTCTCCTTCAGTCGGATCAGGAAAATACGGGTTGTCGCCTGTATGGAAACCGAGGTAGTATAGCATAGAATTGTTTGTGGCTCGCTAAGAATTGTCGTTTTTTCCATCTTCCCTTTTGACAATCGGCTTCAGGCAAATCCCATCCCCCTTCTCACCCGGATGCTGTTCTCAGTACCGATAGGCACGATTGCGCTTTTTGTTGGCAAAGAATCAGCAAACGGCAAACCCGGTTTCTTCCGCTTTACGCTTGGAGCGGTCATGATTATTTGTTACTATGTGAGTCGTGATAAAGCATGTCTTGATTCATATATAGTGCATAGACTTGGGGCATTGTTGCACTTTCATCGCTCCACAACAGGGGGAAACAACATGACACAGAGGATGCGAACCATCTATCGAAACGGCCTTTTTCAGGCTTTATGGCTCTTCCTGACCTCCGCTGTCGCCTTCGGGCAATCCGTGCCGGACCTGCTCTCGGCCAGCTACCTGGGCGGCAACCGCGAAGACAGGATTCACGACGTGGCTTACGATACTGCTGGCAATATCTATCTGGTGGGTGAAACGCGCTCGCCGGATTTCATGGTCAGTTCCGGGGTGTTTCAGGATCAATATGACGGTTTCTTCCTGGACGGCTTCATCACCAAGCTCTCACCCGATGGCCAGACGGTTTTGTTTAGCGCACTGCTGGGCGGCACCGATTTCGATGTGATTACCACTGTTGTCATCGACGCAGACGGCAATGCCATCGTCGGCGGTTACACAGCTTCCGATGATTTTCCCGTGACAGACGGCGTGGTTCAGGCAAGCTTCGGCGGCAAAGGAGATTCCGCTCTGGCAGGTGAATACGGTGACGGCTTCGTCGCCAGAATCTCCGCAGATGGCACGACCTTGATGCAATCCACCTTCCTGGGCGGTACAGGTATCGACCGGATTCTTGATCTGATTCTTGACGACAGCGGACGCCCCGTGGCCGTTGGACACACCGACTCGGAGAATTTCCCGAAAGAGGGCGCGGTACTGAGCGCCACCACCGGCGGCGACGAAGCCTTTATCAGTGTACTCTCCGCCGACTTAAGCAACCTTGTGTTCTCTGCCACCTACGGCGGCTCCGGCAAAGACCGGGCCTATGGTCTTGATCTGGCCTCCGGCCTGCTGCACATCGTCGGCGAGACGCGCTCGGAAGACCTGCCGCTTGTCGATGCCGTGAAGGACGGCATGAGCGGTAACCATGCCGGGTTCTGGCTCACATTGGACAGCAGCTTCCAGGTGCTACGCTCCAGCTATTTCGGGGGTGACTCCGGGACGCTTTTGCAGAAAGTCCGCGTGACGGATTCCGGAACGGTAATCCTGGCCGGTGAAACCTACGCGATGAATCTTCCCGGCGATGATGCGGCCTATCAGGGACGCAACGCCGGACTGGTGGATGCCTTCGTAAGCGTTGTCCCAGAGGGCGATAGCTCTGCTATCCGTTCTACCTTCTTGGGCTCCAGCAAATCGGAAACCGTGGCAGCGTTGGACGTTGATCCCGGCGGACGGATTCTTGTCGCCGGTACCTGCGGTGGGGAAGATTTCCCCAGAGTAGCCGTCAGCGGCGACCCACTGCAAGCAACGTATGGCGGGTTGAACGACGGCTTTCTTGTCATGTTGAGTGAAAACCTGGATGACCTGATCTACGCCAGCACGCTGGGTGGAACCTGGGGTGAAGCCATCGGCGGCATGGCGCTACGGCCTTCGGGCGAGGTTCTGTTAGGCGGAGAGAGTGGTTCCGAGGGCTTGGCGATGGTTGAGGGTGCGATTCAGGCCGAACTGCTCTCGAACCCCGACGGCATTTTCTGGCGTATCTCTGCCCCGCCCATTGAGGGCATACCGATTATGGATTACTTCCCCAGAGAAGGAGGACAGGGAGAAGTCAGCCTCGTCCTGAACGGTCCGGAAATGAATACGGTGGATGCCGTGCGTCTGGTCAAAGCAGATGCAATCTTCGAGGCCGTCCGACTGCTGCCCGCTGCACGCGGTCGGGATCTTGAGTGCCTGTTCATGTTGCATGATGCCGAACCCGGCGTGTACGATCTGGTAACGGTCAAAGGTACCGCCGAAGAGCGTATTGAAAACGCCTTTGAGGTAAGCGAACCCGACGTGAAAAACCTGGGGCTTAATCTGGTCGCGCCCCGACGGGTTCGTACCGGCATCCCGGAGTTGATCTCCATCACCTTGACCAATTATGGAAATGTCGATGCCGTAGGCTCGCTGGTCATGCTCGCCTTCCCCGGAAATGCCTGGGTTGAGCCAGCCTTTGAATGGGCCGGCTTCGACGTTCACGAGGACGACACCATCGACTGGGACAACATTGATCGCTTCGCCACAATGGACGACATGATCCAGACGCTTTTCCACATCGGGCGCGTCCGGGCGCTTTCCCGGCATACGGTGCGCTTCTGGGTCACGCGGATCGACCGCGGCGAGCAGTCTGCGCTGGCGCAGGCCTGGTCCTTCCCTTCGGAAGAGTTCTTCTCCGATCTTCCACCGGTGGGAACACGCAAGGTCAAAACAGGCGCAAGCGCCCACATCATCGACTGCAAGAAGTCCATTTTAGCCGCCGAATCCGAAGCCTATGGCGTTGCGCTTCCGGCTGACTGCCTCTGGGGCACGATTCGCGATAAAGTCATGTCAGACCGTCTCGCAGCCCGCAGAGGGATCGAGCCCGAACCGATCAGCGCGGTCGATCTGAGCATCAGCGCGACGATGTCCTGCGGAGCAGATGCCGCCGGTGTGGGGGATGCCTTCGGTGCACAGGCCGTCTTGGGTGCCGTCAATCAGGCGATCAAAGATTGCGTACTGGATGAATCGGCGGACCCGGTCTTGGACGGCGGCGACATCCACGGCAGCCACGGGGGCGGATCAAACTGGGGCGACGATGCCGCCGACGCGGTGGCGGAACTCGTTCAGATGGTACTTGACGCCATCGACCCCAATGAGATTGTCGGCATCACAGGCTTCGGAGATAACCACGCCATCAAGCGCGGTCGTGAATTGACCTTTGAAATTCACTTCGAAAACAAGGCCGAGGCGGGCTTACCCGCCCAGGTGGTAACCATTGATCAGCGACTTGATCCCACGATGTACGACCTGGACACGCTGCATGTCGAAAGCGTGCAGATCGGCCAGAGCATTCACGACTTCTATCTTGGTGAAAGCTCAGGCTACCTGGATATTCCGTTGGACGACGACAAAGCCATTATGATGGCCAGCGACATCGGCGCAGACGGGCAGATCGCCTTCACCCTCACCACCTATGACACCGAGACCCACGAACCCACAACCGATAGCCTGGCCGGGTTCCTGCCTCCCAACGTGACGGCACCGGAGGGCCAGGGAGTAATCCGCTATCGAATCAACCTGAAGGAAGGTCTCGCCTCAAACACACTGATCGCCAACCAGGCCAGCATCGTGTTTGACAGAAACGACCCCATAGAAACCAATGTCTGGCAACACGTCATCGACGAGGAAGCCCCCGCTACAACACTGGTCGAACCGGAAAGCCCCTTCACGGGCAACGAACTGACCCTCGAATGGGCGTCGGACGATGGCATCGGTGCGGGAGCCCGCTTGTTTCAGGTCTATGTTGGCCGGGATGGTGCGGAACCGGAACTAGCTGAAGAAACCGACTTGACCCACAGCGTGATCCCGGTAGAGGATTCCGAGAACCTGGAGATCATGGTCACCGCTGTCGATTGGCTGGGCAACGAAGAAATCAAGACCGAACCGGACGCCAGCGTGGTCATTGAAGCATCCGACTCAGACACAGCGGATGATGACGACGATGATGATGACAATGAGAACGGCCTTGACAGCACGAGCGGGACGGGTGGGGATGACGGCTGCGGCTGCATGACAGCGCAGGGGCAAGCTCCGGCGGCAAGCCTGATTTTCTGGACTGTCGCCTTCCTGCTTCTGACAACTCTGCGTCGGCGGCGGATTGCCTGACACGACTGTTTTTCCATATTCCGGCGAGTGTTTTCTCGCCGGGATTGGATTGCATGAAGACACGACCCAAGTGACAGACACGTTCACAGAGAATTGTGAAGAGAACTCGTCACCCCATCTGACCGGCCTGCCCCAGTTCCTTGATGTCCCGCGCAGGCGGCGCGCCGTACATCCGTTTGTATTCCCGGCTGAACTGCGAAGGGCTTTCATAACCCACCTGGAAGGCTGCCGTGGCGGCGTCAATCTGCTCGTTGAGCATCAGCAGGCGAGCTTCATGCAGGCGCAGGTTCTTCTGGTATTGCAAGGGGCTCAGCCCGGTCATCAGGCGGAAATGCTGATGGAAGGTTGAGACGCTCATGCTCACTTCCGAGGCCAGATCCTCCACCCGTAGCGATTGGAAATAGTTGCCTTTCAACCAGTCGATGGCACGGGCAATCTGGTGGCTCTGGCTCCCTGCCGAGGCAATCTGGCGCAGCCGTGTTCCCTGATCGCCCATCAACAACCGGTAGAGAATTTCCTTGGTGATGATGGGTGCGAGGATAGGAATATCCTCCGGTTGGTCAAGCAAGCCCACCAAACGCTGAAAGGCGGAAAGCAATTCCGGCGTCAAGGAACTTGTCGACATGCCCAAACTGGACTTCTGCGCTCTGGGCGCAGGGAGATTGCTGTCCACCATCAATTGCGCCAATTCCCGCTGATCGAAACGCAGAACCAAACCAAGATAGGGAGTCTCCGGGCTTGCCTCAATGACCCTGACCATCGCGGGTAGATGAATGGAGGTAATCAGGAAGTGATTCTCCCCATAGGTAAAGGTTTCCTCACCAATCCGCACACGCTTCTTTCCTTGCACCGCCAGGCATAAGCTCGGCTCATACGTGGCACTCTTCGGCTGGGTGGGTTCGCTGTAACGATGAAAGGACAGGCCCGGCACCGGCGTAAGAAGCGGCTCGCCATCAATGGCTCTTTGGGCAATCATGGCACTCATCTTGCCCAGTGGCTCGCGGACCGAATCTCTTTCTGTTTTTTGTGTATCATGCTGTTTATTCATAGTTATCTTCCTTTCTTAACCATTCTCACTCTATCAGCCTTCCTCGTCTCCTGCAATAGATTTTCATGTTCCCGTAGGATCAGGCAATAATCCCGGAGGATCGGTCTAACCTCTTTCTCGTGGAGTGCTGTACAGTAGCAAGCATAGACGAACCGAAAGGTTCTGCATTGAGAAAGGAAAAGACAATGGATATTTCACGCAGCGAATCACGAAGCACCTTTCACGGACCGGAAAAAACCTTCACCGGAACCGTTTACGTAGACATGCTCTTCAATGCCGAGGAACCCTCACAGGTCAGCGGTGGCGTGGTGACCTTCGAGCCGGGAGCGCGCACGGCCTGGCATACCCATCCTCTGGGTCAAACCCTGATCGTCACCGGCGGCAGCGGCCTTGCTCAACATGAAGGTGGCCCAATTGAAGAAATCCATGCCGGGGATGTCGTCCGTTTCGCACCGGGGGAGAAGCACTGGCATGGTGCGTCACCGAATTCCTCGATGACCCACATCGCCATTCAGGAACAGCAGAACGACTCACCGGTTACATGGATGGAAAAAGTATCCGATACCCAGTACGCAAGTTGACTCATATAGGAAGTTACAGAAAGATATCCTATGTGTAAAACAAGAACGCAAGGAGCCAAAATGAAACGAAAACCATGTTTTGCTCACTACACAAGCATTCTCGCGTTGATGGTCATGGGGCTGATCCTATCCACTTCGGCAGTCACGTTCGCAGCCAACACGCCATCATGGGATAAAACCTTCCCCCAAAGCGACAAGGTACATCATCAAAAGGTGAGCTACAAAAACCGCTACGGAATCACCCTCTCCGCAGACATGTATCTCCCCAAAAGCCTGGACAAATCCACGAAGCATCCAGCCCTCGTCGTTGGAACTCCCTACGGAGGCGTCAAAGAACAGGGGGCGGGTATCTACGCGCAAACCTTGGCCGAGCGTGGTTTCGTAACCATCGCTTTTGACGAATCCTACAACGGAGAGAGCGGCGGTGAGCCCAAACACGTCTCGTCCCCCGATGTCTTTGTCGAAGACTTCAGCGCGGGTGTAGACTTTCTGGGAACCCATTCCTTTGTAGACCGAAACCGAATCGGCGTGATTGGAACCTGTGGTAGTGGCGCGTTTTCCATTACTGCAGCTCAGACAGATCACCGTATCAAAGCCGTGGCTGCCATCAGCATGTATGACATGAGTCGGGTGAAGTCGAAAGGGTGGATGGACGGTATGACCCCCAAACAACGCAACGAGCATCTGGATGCGTTGGCCGCACAACGCTGGAAAGATGTGGATTCAGGCGCTCCAGCTTTAACCCCCTCGTTTCCCAACAAACCGGCGAAAATGATTCCCAAGGGACTCGACCCCATCACAAGTGAATTCTTTGAATATTACGCCATGAAACGCGGATTTCATCCTCGCTCCATTGCCGCCTTTACCCAAACCAGTGACATGGCGTTCATGAACTTCCCCTTGATGGATAAGATTCAGAGCATTTCGCCACGCCCCATCCTGTTTATCATCGGTGAAAAGGCTCATTCCCGCTATTTCACAGAAGATGCCTACAAACAAGCCGCAGAACCCAAGGAACTTGTCATTGTTCCCGGAGCAAGACATATCGATCTTTACGACCGAACCGACATGATCCCCTTTGATAAGCTCTCTGCCTTCTTCAACAAACATTTGAACTAGGCAGACACCAACCCTTCAAACCCAACAAACCCATCCAAGGAGAACAGCATGAACTTCGAATTTCAGAATCCAACCCGTCTCGTCTTTGGTGCCGGTGGTCTTTCCCGTCTGGGAGAATTGGCCAGCGCCTATGGAAAGAAAGCCCTCGTCGTCACCGGCGGCGGCAGCGTGAAGAAGAACGGCACCTTCGACCGAGCCGTGGCCAGCCTGAAGGAAGCAGGGATGACTTATGCCGAATGCACCGGCGTGGAACCGAACCCGCATCTTTCCTCGGTGAAACTCGGAATGAAGACTGCCAAGGAAGAAGGCTGTGACGTAGTCATCGCCCTTGGTGGCGGCAGCACGATGGACGCAGCCAAGGCCATTGCCGCAGCAGTCTTGTATGAAGGCGAACCCTGGGACATGTTCTTCCAAGGCAAGGGATTGCCCCGCTTCCCCACCGAAGCCCTACCTATCATCACCGTTCCCACCTTGGCCGCCACCGGCTCCGAGATGAACATGGGTTCCGTGATTACCAATGAAGAAACGACGATGAAGTCTTTCGTAATGGTACCCTGTCTGTATCCCAAGGTGGCGCTGGTTGACCCCGAATTGACCGTGAGCGTTCCCAAGGATCAAACGGCCTATGGCGTCTGTGACCTCATCGTCCACGTAACCGAAACCTATTTCAACGGTGCGAACAACACGCCGATCCAAGACCGTTTCGCCGAAGGCACCATCCTGGCGGCGATGGAATACGGTCCGAAAGCCGTGGCCGATGGAAAAGACCTGGAAGCCCGTACCCAGGTGCAGTGGGCCTCCATTGTCGCCTTGAACGGCTGGGTGCAGGCCGGGGTTGCCGCGATGGGTTCCCCGGCACACATGATCGAACACACGCTCTCTGCCCATCATAACGTCACCCACGGTGCCGGTCTGGCGGTGGTCAATCCGGCCTGGATGCGCTTTGCAGCCAAAAAGAACCCGGCCAAGTTCGTGCAATTCGCCGAACGCATTTTCGGTCTGAAGGGCAACGGTGCGGAGGATCTGGATTGCGCGTTGGAAGGCATTCAGCGTTACGAGGATTTCCTCAAGTCCATCGGCTGTCCGACCCGCCTGTCCGAGATCGGCATTGATGACTCCAAGTTTGATGTCTACGCCAAAGACACGCTGTTGGTGCTGAACGATGGCCAAGGCCGTCTGCCCGCCCTTCCGCCGATGACCGAAGAAGACATCATCGACGTACTGCGTATGGCCCTGTAATCGAACAGAGTGTCCTTGTGCAGAGACGCTGTACAAGGACACTCTGGGACCGAAGATTCCCCCAGAGAAGTTGCCCCGAAAGGGATGAAGGGGTGAGGAACGAACCATGCACGCATCCATGATCAACAACAACGCCGGTCAACACGGCGAGACAGATTCCGGCCCTCATGGCTGGTACGTGCTGGCGGTTCTCAGCCTGCTGATGGGATTCGCCTCGATCTCCACCGACCTGTATCTACCGGCGATGCCGGACATGGGCCGCTCCCTCCATGCCGGTACGGGTATGATTGAGTGGACGATTTCCGGCTACCTCATCGGCTTCAGCCTGGGCCAACTCCTCTGGGGTATCATCAGTGACCGCTATGGCCGTCGTCCGTCGGTGGCCATCGGTCTGGTCCTGTTCATCATCGGCTCGGCGGGTTGCGCCTTAGCCCCCAGTGCGCCGGTGATGATTGCCTGGCGCATCGTGCAGGCGCTTGGTGCTTGTGCCAGTGTGGCTTTGTCCCGGGCGATGGTGCGGGATCTCTACGAGGGCAACCGGGGCGCGCAGATGCTCTCTACCCTGATAACCGTGATGGCCATCGCCCCCCTCGTCGGCCCGCTGGTCGGCGGACAGATTGTAACCCTGGCCGGATGGCGCGCCATTTTCTGGACACTGGTCGGCATCGGGCTTCTGACCATGATGGACTTGTACACCATCCCTGAAACCCTGCCGATGGAGAAACGTAGCCACAAGCCGATTCTCCGTTCCTTGCTCGGATATGGAACCCTGCTGCGCAATCGTCGCCTTTTGGGCTACGCGGGCACGGGAGGCTTCGTCTATGCTGGAACGTTCGCCTATGTTTCCGGCACACCCTCCGCCTACATTTCCTATTACCACGTCGCTCCAGAGCATTACGGTTTTCTGTTCGGTCTGGGGATCATCGGGATCATGGCCGTGAACATGATCAATTCGCGCCTGGTGCCTCGCTACGGCTACGACCGGCTACTGCTGATCGGCACTATCGCTGCGGCGATCAGCGCCGCGATGACCGGGTTGGCCGCCCGTACCGGTTTCGGCGGTCTCTGGGGGCTGGTTGTGCCGTTGTTAGCCTTCACAGCAACAACCGGCTTTGTCATCGCCAACTCGATCACCGGTGCCCTGGCCGACTTCCCGGAACAGGCCGGGGCCGTTTCCGCGCTGGTCGGTGCGGTCCAATATGGCAGCGGGATTCTGGGCTCCGGACTGGTCGGACTCTTCGCCGACGGCACGCCCTGGCCGATGGGCTGGGTAATGGCTCTGAGTGGCCTTGGATGTTTGCTGTCCATGAGCTTGCTGTTTCCCGTCCGGCCCCATGAAAAACAAAAACAGCATCGCGTCCCCTGTCACGTTCAATCTTAAGGAGATAGACCCATGACCACGAAATTACACGTCCTTCTGATTGCACTTTTACTTGTAATCAGCAATGTCTTCAGCCTCTCCTCGGCTCAGGCCGGACAGAAGGATACTTTGGACGCTAGGCAGCAAGCGATCATTCCCATTGCGGCATTCACCGCCAGTGGCGAGTTGGCGACGCTGAAACCGGCCTTGCAGGAAGGCTTGGAGGCGGGCCTCACGGTGAGCGAGATCAAAGAAACGCTGGTTCACCTGTACGCTTACGTCGGATTTCCCCGCAGCCTGAACGCCCTGGGTACCTTCATGATGCTCCTGGATGAACGCGCTCAACAGGGCATTCAAGACAAAGCGGGAAAGGATGCCAGCCCCGTGGATACCTCACGCCCCCTCTTGGAGCGTGGAACTCAGATTCAAACTCAGGTCGTGGGTCGTCCTGTCGCTGGAAAACTGTTTACCTTTTCTCCGTTGGTGGATCGCTTGTTGAAAGAGCATCTGTTCGGGGATCTGTTTGAGCGTGATAATCTCAGCTTCACAAGCCGGGAAATCGCCACGCTGGCGGCTCTGGCCAATCTGGACGGCGTCAGCCCTCAATTGAAGGCCCATTTCGGGATCAGCATGAACGTCGGCTTGACTGAAGCCCAACTGAACACCCTGCTTGCCGTGATGGAAGCGAAGGTGGGCCGGTATCAGGCAGACCGTGCGGCGAAAGTGCTGGCCCAAGCCCTTGGGAAAAACAAGGCTGTGGCAAAAGCCAGGCCGATCACCGTCACCCACACAAGCGCGAAACCTCCGATCACGGGACCGAAGAACTGGTTCACCGGTTCCGTAACAATCACCAAACCGTTCAAGGCCGATGCCCCCTCCCACTTTTCAGGAGCCGAAATCAACTTTGACGCAGGATCGCGCACGGCATGGCATTCCCATGACCTGGGACAATTGCTGATCGTGACCTCCGGAGTCGGTCGGGTGCAGCGTTGGGGTGGTCCGGTTCAGGAAATCCGCAAAGGCGACGTGGTCTGGATTTCTCCCTATCAGAAACATTGGCATGGTGCTTCTCCGAAAAGCCCGATGACCCACATCGCGATCTTGGAGACAGGTAGCGCTCCTGCCACCGAATGGATGGAACACGTCAGCAACACACAGTATGCAACCAAACCAGAGTAAGAATTACCGGAGGAACGTCATGCCTCAATCCATTTCTCGACGCAGTTTCATCAAAGCCGGTTCCATCACGGTGGGAGCCGTAGCGGCTTCCCAGGTTTCCGGCATCGACGAAGTCTTTGCCGACGATGCCCCGCAAGCCGAGGTGTTTTTCACCAAGGATCTGACGGCCAAGGGATTGCTGAAAATCTACGAGAAGATCAACCGGAACATCACCGGCAAGACGGCGATTAAACTACATACCGGTGAACCCAAAGGCCCGAACATCCTTCCACGAGACTGGGTGAAAGCCTTGCAGCAGAGGATTCCCAAGAGCGCATTGGTGGAAACCAACACCTACTACAAAGGGAAGCGATACACGACGAAGGATCACCGTGAAACCATCCGTACCAACGGCTGGACCTTCTGCCCGGTGGATATTATGGATGAAGACGGCGCGGTGATGATTCCGGTCAAAGGCGGCAAACGGTTCAAGGAAATGTCCGTAGGAAAGCACCTGCTCAACTATGACTCGATGGTGGTGCTGACTCATTTCAAAGGTCACGCGATGGGTGGCTTTGGCGGTTCCCTGAAAAATATCGGCATCGGCTGTGTCGATGGGCAAGTCGGGAAGAAGATGGTTCACGCCGCACCGGACAACATCGACTACTCCAAGTGGCTTCGAGGCAAACCTTTCCAGGAAAACATGGTGGAATCGGCCAAGGCCATTGCCGACCACTTCGGTCCACGGATCATCTATATCAATGTCCTGCGCAACATGTCCGTGGATTGCGATTGTGTAGGTGTTGCGGCAGCCCCGGTCAAAGCACAGGATCTGGGCATTCTGGCTTCTACTGATCTCTTTGCTGTAGAAAAAGCTTCCGTAGATATGGTCTATCAGCTTCCCGAAGTGGAACTGCACGATCTGAAAGAACGCATTGAAAGCCGGGAAGGCTTGCACCAGTTGACCTACATGAGAACGATGAAGATGGGCAATCCGAACTACAAAATCATCACCTTGTAGAAGATAAAGATACGATCATGGAGACAGAAATGCAGAAACGCGCTCTTGGAACAAACGGGTTGGAAGTCTCGGCTCTGGGTCTTGGCTGCATGGGACTCAGTTTTGGCTACGCACCGATTCCGGATCGTAATCAGATGATCACTCTTGTTCGCGAGGCCGTTGAACAAGGAATTACGTTCTTCGATACGGCGGAAGCCTATGGGGATGACAATGAAGTTCTCTTGGGTGAAGCCCTGGAACCCATGCGTGACCATGTTGTACTCGCCACGAAGTTCGGGTATCGGAACGGGGACTTTTCCCAAGGGCTAGATAGCCGACCGCAGCGCATCCGCCTTGTCGCCGAGCAATCTCTGAAGCGCCTGCGAACGGACCGTATCGACCTCTTCTATCAGCATCGAGTTGACCCCAGCGTACCCATTGAAGATGTCGCCGGAGCGATCAAAGAACTGATGGCGGAAGGGAAGGTCTTGCATTGGGGGCTGTCCGAAGCAGGCGTCCAAACCATCCGCCGCGCCCACGCCGAACAACCCGTGACCGCCCTTCAAAGCGAATACTCGATGATGTGGCGGCAGCCTGAAGAGGAGCTATTACCCACACTGGAAGAACTGGGCATTGGCTTTGTCCCGTACAGTCCTTTGGCGATGGGTTTTCTAAGCGGGCGCTTCAACAAACAATCATGTTTCAACGATGATGATATTCGACGTGACATTTCCCGTTTCACACCGCAAAACCTGGACGCCAATCAGGTGCTGGTGAATCTCGTCCGTGAGATCGCCACCGAAAAAAACGCCACGCCTGCACAGATCGCTCTGGCTTGGGTATTGGCGCAAAGGCCCTGGATCGTCCCCATTCCCGGCACAACCAAGCTGAACCGCCTGGAGGAAAACCTGGGCGCGGTGGAAGTCTCTCTGAGCGCCGATGAATTGAAGAACCTGAAAGACGCTCTGGAAAAGATTGAAGTCTCCGGCGACCGCTACCCGCCGCGAGATGACACTCGCGCCACCATGTAGCGGAGAACACAGAACAAACCTTGTGATCATGAAAGCCGCATTCATCTCAGCGTTTTTGTGGCACCCCTTTGCATTGAATCCCCTTGAGAGTCCACTCAAGGCCCATCATGAAACCGAGGAAACGACATGACCGCATCCAAGCAATCATCCAAGGAAACCTGGACGAAAATTACTCTGAGCGCAGGGAACAGAACAATCCCCGCTGTGTTGAACCCTAGCCGGGCCTCCCAAGACCTGCTCTCCCGCCTGCCCTTCACGGTGAGCCTTCAGCGCTATGAACACGACTATTGCGGTATGATGAGTTCGCCCTTGTCGTACAACAAGGAAGACTTGAAGAGTGGTTGGAAAAATGGCGAGATTGCCTTTGCTGCGGATGGCGACTATTTTGCAATCCTGTACAAAGATGAAGACATCTCACAGCAGTTTGATAACCTGGTCACCCTGGGCGAACTCCACGAAGACCCATCGGTCATGGATACGCTTCCCCCAGCCATCACCTTGACCATCACCCGCGACGAATCCGACCGTTAGAGAACCTCCCCTCCCCTCGCATCCGAAACGAACAGATAGAATCAGGAAACACGATGAGTAAAAACATCCTTCTTATTTCCGCCAGTCCCAGAAAGAACGGTAATTCCGACATTCTCTGCGATGAGTTCATCAGGGGAGCCAACGAGGCAGGCCATCATGCAGAGAAAATCCGCCTGGTGGATCAGGCCATCAACTATTGTAAGGGGTGTTGCCATTGCATCGGAAAGCCGGGAGCCTGCATCCAACAAGACGATATGAACGCGATCTTCAAAAAGATCCTTGCTGCCGATGTTCTGGTTCTGGCCACACCCGTCTACTTTCATGCGATGAATGCCCAGATGAAAACCTTCATCGACCGAACCTGCCCCATCTACAGCCGAATCCACGGCAAGGACGTATACTACATTCTTTCCGCTGCCGGTGGACAGATGCCTGTGGATCGAGCCGTGAACAGCCTGAAGGTTTACACCAACTGCCTGAGCGATATGAGAGAAAAAGGCATTGTCGCCGTCACCGGAGTCTGGGACGCGGGAGGCGTCAGGGGGTCCAAGGCCATTGATCAGGCTTACACAATGGGAAAGAACGCCTAACACCCACAAGGAGGGACCGATCATCATGGCAAACTCCGCATCAAAAACCCTATGGTTTCTGGCTAGCCTGTTCCTTGTCGCGTCAATGGCATCCTGTGAAAACCCTACCGAAGCAAGGGAGAAAACCACAATGAAAATGAAACTGCGCATTACAGTTGATGATACCGTTCTAACCGCAACCATGCTGGACACTACCGCCAGCAAAGATTTCATGGCCCTGCTTCCACTCACGGTAACGCTGAAAGACTACGCGGGGGAAGAAAAGGTCTGCGACCTTCCCAAGAAGCTTTCGACACAAGGTTCGCCAGCCGGATACGACCCGGAGCTTGGGGATATCACCTATTATGCCCCTTGGGGAAACCTGGCGTTGTTCTACCACGACCGCGGATATGCCCAAGGGCTTGTCAAACTGGGCCATCTCGACGGTGGAGTGGATCTCTTGGCCGGGAAACGGACCGACATCAGCGCTCGTTTTGAAACGCTTCCTTAAAGCCCTTACACCGTCTATTCCCTTGAACCACAGGGTTACCCAGGATACAGGTCATGAAACCAAACCATTTCTCTCGAAAGGCCATCCAAGCCTCGGCTCTTGGGCTGATTGCCCTGGTGCTTTGCAGCTTCCTGGCCGTCTGTCCGGCTTCCAGTCCGGACAAGCCACCTCAACTCAAGACCCAAGGTACGATGATGATTCTTTACTTCTCTCATTCCGGAAATACGCGCAATATGGCCCAACAGATTCAGTCTCTCACCGGCGCTCAGCTTGTAGAGGTGAAGACGGAGAAACACTACCCGACCGATTACGATACCGTGGTGGATGTGGCGAAGAAAGAACTGAAAGCCAAGGCCCGTCCGGTCTTGACCACCAAGCTTCCCGATCTCAGCACCATCGATACGGTTTTCGTCGGCTATCCAAGCTGGTGGGGAACGATGCCGATGGCGATGTTCACACTCTTTGAAACCTATGACTTCAAGGGAAAAACGCTGATTCCCTTTATCACCCATGAAGGCAGCGGTTTCGGCAAAAGCGTGAAAGACCTGAAGGCACTCAACCCCCAGTCGAAAATCCTCGACGGCCTGGCCATCCGAGGACGCAGCGTAAACGACAGCTCAACCCGTGAGGACATTCAGGAATGGCTGACGGGCTTGGGCATCCAAGCCACCGGGACGAAGAAATGAGCTGGACGCAACGTAGCAAACTGCTGGTGGATATCCTGTTGGTCGTGGCCCTGATCGGGGCCATGTCCAACAAGATCACGGAAAACGCGATTCACGAATGGCTCGGTCTTTCGATGATCGTCATGCTGATCGTTCACAATGCCTTGAATTGGCGATGGTTCACGGCCTTGTTTCGTGGGCGCTACGGGATTCGTCGTATCGTCAATAGCAGCATCACGCTGTTGCTTCTGGCTTCTCTTCTTGTGTTGCTGGCCAGTGCGGTGATGATCTCCCGCACGGTGTTTCCTTTCTGAACATCGAAAGCACACTCATGCTCCGCCAGATCCACGTCACGGCGGGCTATTGGCTCTTCTTGCTTGGTGCCGTTCATCTGGGAATGCAATGGACACGCTTTGCGGCGGCAATGAAGAAACAGCTTCCCAGTCTGGCACGGATCAGACTTCCGCTCGCCTTGAAGGGAATCGCAGCAGTCATCATCCTGGTCTTCGGTGGAATGGCTTTTGCTGAACGTGATGTTTCATCCAGGCTGTTCATGGTCTACGCCTTTGATTTCTTCGACGACGAGCAGCCCGCGATGCTGTTCCTCCTGGACTACGCCTCCATCTTCGCCGCCTTCACGATGGGCACGCACCTCCTTCTGACCTGGCTTTCCCGCAGCATGGCCCGGTTCCTTCCCAAGCAATCATGAGGATGCCATCAAACCCAACCATCAAGAATCGTACCGGAGGATGGACTGACGTGGCCGTGTGATTCCTGGAACGCACCGATGTCTGCCATAAGCCTCATGCTGTCACCTTTCAATCCAATTCTTCCGAAAAGCGAAAGGGCTTGCCACCCACACGCATCGTAGGCTCTGCCCCATCCGTGAGCGCTTCAAGCCTGCCCTCGGCGCTGCACCAATAGGTCTGGTTCTCCGGCGTATTGACGGCAAAGCGGCACAGGCCGTGGGCGCGCTCTTTGGCGATTTGAATCGCCTGCTCGATACTCATTGTGCCCGGTAACTCGAAGGTGGCGATCACGCCGGGAATGGCGCGGATCGAAACCCGATAGTTGGGGTTCTCACGCCGTGCCTGCCGCTCTGCGTCCTTCATCGCCTCACGATCCTTTGCAATGGCCTGAAGAATCTCAGTCTGACTACGATGCAAGGTATTCGACAACACCTCAACCTGCTCCAAGGTCGGCATCTCGTCGCCGGACAACCAGGCATCCAAGCGGCGCAATCCCTTGGTCAGATTGCTATAGCCCATCGCTTGCACCAGTTCTTTGCGGTCCATGCGGGAAGTGATCATCGCGTTACGAAGTAAGGATGAAAGCAGCGTCGCCATTGGCTTCTCCGGATTCCTATTCACTTCTAGTAGCAGTCTTCTTCATATAACGGGTTTACCTTCTCACAGGGAGACGACAGATTATGTCGCCTTACCCTGCGAGGAATCTCCGATTCTCTGCCGGGATACAGTCCATGTGTCGGGCAGGGAAGACTGGTCGCTGGTCCTTCGAACCACCACCCTCCGGGCGGCACTCTGGATGAGCGGATAGGAACCACGGCTTGATGATTGACACGTTCACCCACGCTCATCCCGAGTAGCGGTGCAACACCGCGTATCGAGGGAGGCAGACAACAAACAACGTGAAGAAGGGGTAGAAAGCCATGTCGGGCAAGAAATTTGCCCGGCACTACCGAAGAATGTGCAGAATAGCGGCACAATCGCGGCACAAAAAAACGATGAGTTTTGTAACTCATCGTTTTTACAGGAAAAAATTGGTCGGGGCGACTGGATTTGAACCAGCGACCCTCTGCTCCCAAAGCAGATGCGCTACCAGGCTGCGCTACGCCCCGCCGAACCGCGACAACCTACCTAAAACAGCCACAAAGCGCAAGTCAAAAATCCACCGGCTTCGAGGGCGATCCCACAGGCTCCGTCTGCTCAGGCTTGGAAAATACCACCATCAATAGGTGTGGGTACCGATATAGACCTTTTTACCCCACTTACCTTCAATCTTCGCTTTCATGTCATCGAGATCAATGGGGCAGCCCGCCGTTTTCACCGCTTTTTCAATGCAGGTACCGATATGCACCACGTCGTAGCTGCGTCCCAGATGATTGACCATCTCGTCCAACAAAGTCATCTTAGGCATGAACAAGCCGGGGCAACCCCCACAACCCGCCCAGAAGACCACTTCAATGTCATCGTCATGATTGGCAAACTGGCCGTTCTTCTCACCAATGGCCTTGTGGCACTTGATGCAGCCCTGGCAATGGATGTCACGAATCTTTTCACAGGTCAACACTCCGATTTTCGCCATGAGATCCTCCTTGAAACGAGACTGAAAACGTCACGAAAGCATGAATGAAATTGCCTAGCTGGGGAAAGTGTAGCTGGAAGAGAGGAATTCCTCCAATGAAAAGAAACCATACCCTGATGCTGTTCTTGTTATAGATTGGCAACTTGATAGACGTACAGGACGAAGCCTATTGACCCGCTCGGAAACGGCTCGCTCCAGCTTGCTGACAAAGCTCTCGCCCCTCACTGGGATGCCTTTCGGCATCCTGTCTCTCCCAGAGGGAGAGACGATTTTTCCCTCTCCCGCTCAGGAGAGGGAAGCGAACAGAGTGAGCAAGGGTGAGGGAATCAACGTTGCGATACCGTCTTGGTGGAGTTTGTCTGCTCATCCGCGCTGGCGGGCGGGCGCACGGTGACCACCACCGGAGCATCCAGGCGCAGGTAGCGCTGAGCCATCCGTTGCACGTCTTGGGCGGTAACGTTACGAATGGCCTCGGCATAGCGCAAATGCTCATCATAGCCCAAGCCGTAGAGTTCATTGAACAAGAGGTTTCCGGCAAGGCTGGCGTTGCGTTGCAGGCCAATCGCCTGGGTGCCGATGAGATAGCGCCGTACCCGCTCCAGTTCCTCGTCCGGTACAAGCTCATCCCGCAAGCGGGTCAGTTGCTCACGGATACCTCGCTCGGCCTGAAGCAGTTTCTCCGGACTGGTGCCGATGTAAATGGCCAGAAAGCCGGGGTCCAAGGCTTCCATGTGGAAACCGAACACGCTGTAGGCCAGGCTTTGTTTGTCGCGCAGTTCCGTAAACAGACGACCACTCATCCCGCCCAAGACCGTCATCATCACTCCCAGAGCAAAGCGGTCTTTGTCCTCAAAGGTGGTTCCCAGAAAGCCCATCACGAGGTGGGCCTGCTGTTTGTCCAATTCAAGGGTTTCTCGACGTTCCCTCTTGGGGGCATTTTCCGGCTCCGGCAGGAGGTATTCCCGCTCGAAGGGTTTCAGTCTTCCGAAGTTGCGCTCCACCATGCGAACCATGCGGGCCGCAGAAACATCCCCACTGACAGCGATTACCAGGCGTTCGGGGACAAGGTTCTTTTTATAGAACTCTTCCAGATCGCTGCGCACGAAGCGCTTTACGCTTTCCGGCGTACCCAGGACATCCATGCGGAAGGGATGATGTTTGTACAGGGTTTTGTTGAACAGTTCAAAGGCCACCTGACTGGGGATGTCCCGCTTGTTCTGGATTTCCTCCAACACCAGGGTCTTTTCCCGCTCCAGTTCCACCTTGTCAAAGCTTGGGTCCAAGAGGCATTCCGAGAACAGATCAAAAAGTTTATCCAGGTTTTTACTCACCACCTGGGCCTTCAGACCGATGGTGTTTCGTCCACTGAAACCATTCAGGGTGGCACCAAGGCTATCGGCCTGCTGGGCGATGTCCAGGGCGTCATAGCGCCCGGCACCCAAGGTCAACATACGCGAAATCAGGTTGCTGACACCGTTGTTTTCCTCGTTTTCCAGACGTAAGCCCGCCGGAATGGCCGCTTGGAAACTGACCAGAGGCACGTTCCGGTTTTCCTGCACCAGAAGTCGAATCCCGTTTTCCAAGGTGACGCGCACGATGCCGTGTTCGTCGGGCTTGGCCAGGGCCTCGTGCTTCCGGGCGGCACGCTCGGCGCGGTCCCGCACCAAACCGGCCAGATCCTCGTCTGCAAACAGCGGAGGCTTGTCTTCCCGGCTCAGGAGGGCGACGTTCAGCGTGTCCGGAGTAAAGTAGCGTTTGGCCACATCCAGGACATCGGCCACGGTAACGGCATGGATGCGATCCAGGTATTCTTCATGGAATCCGCAATCGCCGGTCAGACCGTGGAAATAGCCCAAGCGGCGAGCCTGACCTTGAACGGTCTGGGTCTGATAGATCACCTCGTTTTCCATCATGCTCACGGCTTTGGTCAATTCCGCCTTGGTGATTTCCTCGTTGGCCAGGCGGTACAACTCATCAAGAATCAAAGCCAGAGCCTCCCGTGTAGTTTGGGTGGGAAGTTCGGCTTCGATGATGAACAAACCTTTTTCTTTCCCGGCGTAGGGATAGGTGTGAACCTCGTTGGCCAAGCCGCGTTCACGCTTGAGCAGACGCACCAGGCGGCTGGAATCTCCCTGACCGAGAACCGTCGCCGCGACATCCAGCGCGGGGAGATCCTCGTCCTGAATGCCACCGATCTGCACACCCAGAGCGACATAGCTTTGCTGAACGGCATCTTGCTTCTGGCGAACGCGAAGCGCCACCTGAGCCGGTTCTTCGACAGAAAGGCGATCGGGCATCAAGCCTGCCGGTTCCTCACCGAAATGCTTGCGAACCAAAGAGAGCATCTCTTCGTTCTTGAATGCGCCGGACAGGACCACGGTCATATTCTGCGGAATATACCAGCCTTTGTAGAAGGCCATCACGCCGTCTCTGGTGAAACTGCGCACGCTTTCCTTGGAGCCGATGATCGGATTCTTGTAGGGAAACTGATCGAAGGACATACCGAAGAGATCCTCGGAAAGCTTCTGGGCCGGGTTGTCTTCGCCACGCTTGATTTCTTCGACGATGACTTCCAGCTCCGCCGTCAGTTCGGTTTCATCCAAGGCCGCGTGAAACACGGCATCGGAAAGAATATCCAAGCCCTGCTCGGCGAAATCCTTGGCCATCACGATATGAAAAACAGTCTCTTCAAAGCTGGTCCAAGCGTTGATGTCTCCACCGGCACCTTCCACATCCCGTGCGATCTCACCCACGCCTCGCTTCTGAGTGCCTTTGAACAGCATATGTTCCAGGACATGAGCCATACCCGCCTGATCGGGCTTTTCATCGTTGGAACCGACACCCACCCAGACCTGCATCGCCACCACCGGCGCGGAATGATTTTCCTTCAGAATGACATGCAAGCCGTTCGGCAAGGTGGTTTCCAGAATATCTTTCATCCCCGGTTTGACGGTTTGCGCCACGAAGCTTGTCGTTGGAGCCATCGTTTTGTTCTCCCTTGTCGTTTCGTCGGTGCCTTGATGCCACGAACAGCCCAGAACGAGCGTTGCGCCAATCAACCAGACAAAACCTTGAATCCATTTGCCGTAAAAAGGCCACTGTATCATTATCGTCCCTACTTGTCGATCCCTTCAACCACAGCTTTCTCAGTTGGGGTGAATGGGCCCGTGGTTCCCGTGTTTCTTCCGAAAGTACGTCATGACCAGGAGGCGGAAGTCTGGCATGTCCCTGCCCACCTTGTCAAGATGCCATCCAAAGTCCAAGAGAGGGCTTCCCATCTTGGATCGTCCCATGAAAAACGCGGAAGGCCGAAGCCTTCCGCGTGTCATCAAACCCTTGGACCTCTGGGGGCGTTTACGCCCAAGGTCGCTTAATACAAGGCATCCAGCGTCTTCGGATCAACACTCACATCTTCCGGCTGACGGGTACAGAAAACCGTGTCGATGTAATCCATCAATTCCAACATGCTGTCTTCCAACTGCGCCGGTTGAATTTCTTCACCGTCCACGTTGATCGTGCGTCCGCGGGGATCGGAACGCATGGACTTGTGGTTGGCGTAGAAGCCACCACGCACGCATTCATTGGCCACGTTGGCACAGTCACGACGGCTTTCGCAGGTGGCTTGACAGTCGGTGAGTTCCTGGCCTTCCAGGTCCAGGGCTTCGCAGTCCAACTGACAGTCTTTGCGGCACACGCCACCGGAGTAGCATTGGCCGTCGGGGAAGATGGTGATGAACTTCTGGAAGCGCCCTTCGGCCATGCTGGAGAAAAACAGCGCCAACGCCGGAGCAAGGTCTTCCGGGTCCATGCCGTACCCGTGAAGCATGTAGACCACCGGGTATTCGCCGTTGCAGACATGGGCGTTGGGAATGGGGTACGGGTCCGCATCGGTCATCTCACTGCTGCCGTTTTCCTCATTGGCACCAAAATATCCGGGCGGGAAGGTCACGCTGAATTTCTGGTGGCGTCCCAAGGAATTGGAATAGAAATAATGACGCTGCATCAGTTGGTTCAGGTTGTAGCTTTCCACTTCGCTGTAATCGCCGTTGGGGAATTTGGTATTGGCGAATCCAAGGAAGGACTGCATACGGAAGATGATCTGCTGGGTGATACCAACGTGGCGTCCATCTCCGGCAGCGACGAGATCGTTATCCGCCTGGTAATTTCCGTAACGCACATGCACGTTGCGGCCCAGTGCGTTGTAGTTCACGCGGCTGTAATCATACTTGCCGTAATCCGTGGGTACCGGCGTCATCAGGGCTGGGAAATCGTCGATGATGCTGGTGCTTACGCCATCATCCTGCAAACGATAATCCAAGAAGCTGGCCATATGATCCGCCATCAGACCGAAGCTGAAGATGTCGCGAATCCCGCCATCCAGCCAGACATTGAGGTTGCGGAGAGATTCAATGGTCGGACGCCCCTCTTCTCCGGCATGGAGGATGTTCATCCGAGGGTCGTTTTCCAGGTAGGTATCGACATGGGGGTTGCGATCATACTGGTCGTTGCCTTCCCCGTAGTCGGCTTCCAAGGCCCATTTACCATCACGACCGTAATCCAGGAAGGGTTCCCCTTCATCATACTGGCCGTTCTCCGACGTTCCGTCTTGGCCATCCACACCCACGTCTTCATAGGCTTCTTCGTCCTGACGGACGCCATCACCCTCGGAACCATCGCTATCCGCCGCAACCGCCGCGACACCATCCAGACCGAGGTCTTCATAGCTTTCACCGTCATCCCAGAAGCCGTTGCCTTCCGAACCTAAAGGATTGCTGCGGAAATGATAGTTGTCTCCCGCCGGATCAGGGTTGGACTGCGCATCGTAACCGGCTTCGTCGGCATCACACAGACCATCCGAACCGCAGTCTTCAAAGTTCTCCCACATGTTCTTGATAACCGGTTCGCCGAAGTCACGTGTACCGTTTCCGTTGATATCCACGGCCAGGGAAATATCCATACGCTGTGGAGTGTTCTCCGGATCGTAGTCACCGATGTTTTCCACACTTCCATCACAGAAGAGAATCACGTCGTAGGTACCATCCGGGTTGAACTCATCATCATAGACACCGTGGAAACGGTGGGTCCGGCTCCATTCGGCCAAGTCATCCGGGCAGCCGTTGTTGTATTCACCATCACCATAGATGTTGGTGATGTAATCTTCCAGCACATCGCCTTTCAGCACGCGGGGGAAGAAGGGGCTTTCCTCGTTGTAATCCGCGACATTGCCGTAGGCGTAGGAAAGATCCCGGAAAAGCTTGGTGTACTCTTTGCGATCGAACTTGCCGCCGTTGCCATCGTAGTACCAGTGATTGTAACCTTGGGTGTGTTCATCGTTGCAGATGGACAGGCACTGGTCTTCATCAATGCCCTGCTCGTTGACGCAGTAGTCATAACAGCCTTCATTGAGGAAATCCGGGTCGGGAGCAACGCAATACCATTTCTGTTTCGGGTTCCACCAATCATCATCCGGGTTGGTCTGGTAGAGGTGTTCACCACATTGGGTTTCGGTATCGGTCACATCAAAGCCGTCCGAAATGATTTCTTCGTAGGGGCAGAAACCACCGAGATAACGGTTGTGCATGGTCAACAGCAGATAGCTCAGATCCGCCAAGCCGCCCATCGGGCCGATGACATCAAACTTGTCCGCGTAGCGGATTCCGGTCAGAGCCGAGGCACCGCCACCCATGCTGAAGCCACCCAGGCTGCGGTAGGTGAAATGCCGTGTAACCGGGTCACCGATCTCGGCAGGAACTACGGCCTGATAGGTACCGAACTGGTTGTTATCAAACTGAAGGTGTTGGTAATCATGGGAAATACCGATGGTCGAAGGAGACTTCGGCAACAGATAGGGAGCGTTGTCCTCGCCATTGGTCAAACCCAGTTCCGCATCCAGTTTGCAGACCACATTGATGTAGTAATCCACGGCGCCATCGGGCAAACCGGCGGGGCTGAAAGGAATGCTGAATTGGGCATCATACTTCAAACTCAGGCTTGCGCCGCTCTCCAGGGGAACCGCTTTGAATTGAATGGCCGGACCCACCGCGACCCAACCTTCGGGGACAATGTCATCCACCTTGCTGATCGTGATCGTCGCGTCTTCGGTCATGCCTCGGCGTTCAATGCGCACGGTGGAACCGTCAATCTCGTTGCCCATCTCACAGATGGCCGCCAAACCGCCGTTGTCTTCCGAAATAACCACTTCATTCTGGTTCTTGTCGGTGATGTCCGTGCAACGTTCCACCAGAGGATCACCCTCTTCCCCGTCGCCATCCTCATCCCCGTCTTCGTCACCATCTTCATCGCCGTCTTCATCGCCGTCGATGTCCTCATCCTCCGTTTCCTCATCGCCATCCGTTTCACCGGGGACATTAATCACTCCGCTATCGGAGGAGGACGAACAAGCCGTTGCAAAAAGGAACAACAACGTCAGCAACCAATACCGTGAACATCTCAGCATGGACCGCTACTCCTTTGCTAATGGAATCGTATAGCACCAATTCGTGATTGTTTCGAAACCTGGAGGATTTGTTACACTGGCGTTAGCTTGCCGCATTTCCCCCGGAAGTGTCAACGTTTTTCATGAAAGGTAGGGAAGTTCCATACGTCAACGAGACGGTTTCCTGTCCCGGATTCGTTCAGGCCAACTCCCCAAAAACCAAGGCTCTTGCCTACTCTTCCGTTCGTTGAGAACCCAACAGAACCACGGGAGTCCCTACCGGAATATTCTGAGCGAGATCCTGGTAATCCCAATCCAGCAAGGCGATACTGTTTTCCGTCCAGTCTTTGACGAAACAGCTTCCATCTTGGAGTCTCAGCCCGGCTTGCCCATGAATGGCGGAAAGGAGGGTCTTCTCTTCCGGCACACCTTCCCGACGAGCGGAACGAAGTACCAGCACATCCATCGGCTCACTCATCCGCTTGGCAACAATGAAAACAGGGGCTTGGGCCATATAGCGCCGCAGCATTCCCGTATCGGGACGATCCAGGGTACAGACATAGCTTTTCAGGAGCCGATCCTGCTGCATAACCTGTAGCAAATGGCGATCCAGATCCACCATGATACGCAGAGGTCCGGTTTCGTTGGTTTTACGGATACGCTCGGCCAGGCTGGTGTAGCCATGATACAAGACATCACGCCAGTCTACATCGGTCAGGGGAAGCTTGCTCAAGGGCTGTTCCCCCTGCTCTGCCTGCCCCTGGGTGGTCCGGCAACCGGATAGCGCTTGCCATGCCGCCGAGGGCGTCTCCGGAGGGCTACTCAACAGCCGCGCCGGTCCCAGCGGGTCCGGGCTGGACTGCCCGAACACGGCACCGAAGATTCCCACCAAGGCAAAGAGGATGGTGAAAAGCATGATCCAGTGGGGAGAGTCCGTTTTCGGCGGGGAGGCTTTCGCGTCCTTCTCCTTCGTCTCAGTCGTCTGTTTCATCGCTTCGTGGGTTTCTTCCATCACGGGTAACTCCGGTTCAGCTTTCACGAGGGTCGAAGCCACGTAGGATTTTCAAGACCGGCTCTTCTTCAGGAAGTGCCGCCCAGGTGGCGGGTTCATGAAGCAGTTCCATCACTGCAACCAGCTTCTCTTCTTCATTCTGCAAACGGACGGGCTTGCCGACCACCTGTTCATCCATCGCAGGAGTGATCTGCTCGGCCATGTAGCGGGGTAAGGGACGCCCATAGAAAAGCTCGTCTTCCGTCTCTTCATCCACCGTGAAGACCGGTAAAGGAATGGTCGGTGAACTCAAGGGCAAAAGGATTTCCGAAAGGCCATCGTATTTGCGATCCAAGGCGACATCCAGGCTCACCGCGTCTTCCAGGGAAAAGCCGCCGTTCTCCACCCGCACCAGGGAGGACATTGCTGCACCACAACCCAGCTTCTGCCCGGCATCGTGGCACAAAGTACGCACGTAGCATCCTTTGCCGGTTTCCACCGTGAAAGATGCCACCCGGCCATCCATTGAAAAATCCGTCAGCGCATAAATCTCTACCGGTACCGGATCACGCTCCACGCTTTTGCCTTCACGGGCCAGCTTGTATAAAGGCGTACCGTCTTTCTTCTTCGCGCTGAACATCGGCGGAAGCTGTTCGTACCCGCCAACAAAAGACTCCAGTGCGGCGCGTACCGCTTCCGGGTCTGTCACCGGCTCGCTTTCCTGAAGGATCTCTCCTTCCATATCATGGGACTCGGTGACCACACCAAGGTTCATCTCCACACGGTAGGTCTTGCGACTGTCCATTAGAAAGGGGGTCAGTTTGGTTGCCTGATTCAAACAGACCACCAGCAAGCCCGCCGCTTCCGGGTCCAGCGTGCCGGTATGCCCGACTTTGTTCAGAAGAAAACGACCACGAATGCGGTTGGTCACGGTTGCGGAACTGATGCCTTTCGGCTTATCGATCAACAGCACCCCGCTTGGGCGCGTTCTGTATTTTCGTCCCATGAATTGTCTAATCCCATTCTTCGATGATGATACCTTGTTGCTCTTGCTTGATACGTACCGCCGTGCGCGGGCTGTCGCCGTAGGGAAGTTCCCAGGCGTCTCCCCGTTGGACAAAGGGTTCGCAGGCATAGGGCCAGATAAGCGGCGCCAACTCCGAGAGATAGGCTTTCATCGCCGCATCCGGTTTGAAAGGCCGTGCAACGGCCTGGGGAATGATGGGTTCCAGATCCTGCCAACGCTGGGCCTCAATGGCAGAAAGCGCCGAAAGCAGGGCGTGGCGGACAGGGTCCGACTGCGCCGGTACACCGAAGGAGCTACAGGCGACACGCCACTGATGGTTCGTGGATACAAGCACGGTGACTCCTTGACCATCATGCAGGATGGCCAGGTTCCGATCCGCATCGCGTTGGGTGTAGGGAACCCCTGTATACAAGGCACGCTGGGTTGCGACATCGCCCGTTTCCACCGCATTCCGGTATTGCTCTGCAACCCGGTTCGGCCCTACTGTCGCGCAGGCGGAAAGCCCCAGCACGCACAGCGCTCCCATCAAGAACGTGACAAGTCGCTTCATTCCTTCTTCCCTTCACGCAGGCCGATGGCTTCTCCCATGCGGATTTCCTGACCGAAGGCCAGATCGTTCCAGCGGTTGTATCCCTTGGGGGTAATCACCACGGCGGTGCTGCCCAGATGGAACATGCCCAGTTCTTGCCCTTTTTCCACCGGAATACCGGGCTGAACCAGTTTATCCAAAGCGACACCCTTATGGAAAGGATGAGGATCATCCAGAAAGCTGGGGCTGATCGAACCCACCCCGACGGCGGCCACCATCACCACCGCCACCGGTTCCGGCGTTTCCATGAACACCACAAAGCGCTCATTGACGGCAAACAGTTCCGGCACCTGGCGTACGCTGGGAGGGTTGACCGGAAAGAGCTGGCCGGGGATCAACTTGTAGCGCGTCACGGTCCCCGCTACGGGAAAATGAACCCGGTGGTAGTCTTTGGGACTGAGATACACCGTAAGGTAGCGGCCATCGGCAAAGGGCCGAGCCGACACGGAATCTCCCAGGAGTTTCTCCACACTGTAGGTTTTACCTTTGATTTGATGGGCCGCGAAACCCTTCGCCTGGCCAAAGGCACCAATCTGCCCATCCGCTGGGGAAACCAGGCTTTGCGCCGTGGCATCAAGGGGTCGCGCTCCGGGAACCAGCTTGCGGGTGAAGAAATCATCCAAGCTGGTATAACGATCCAACGGGCGTTCCATCTCGGCAGTGTTCACCCCAAAGGCTCTGGCGAAACGGCGCACCACATAGGCTTGCGCGGTCGGCGGCAGGTTCGCACGAGCAAACGAGCCGAGTATGTCACTGAACAGCCCTTTGGGCAGAAGCCGAATCAAATTCATGTATAGTTGGTCGTTCACCGTGGACGCCTCCCAATCAACGCACAAAGATCCTCACAAGTAGCCATTCTTTGGCGATCTTGCCAAAAAGTGCAGGCAATGGCAACCGCCCGAACGAGAAAAAGAACGCGCCCCGGAAATGGGGCGCGAGTGCAGATAAAACGAAGGAAAAAACATGCTCCTTAGCTGGTAACTTCCTTGAGCAGATCCAACTCTTCCAAGGCTTTGCCGCTACCGAGAACCACGCAGGTCAAGGGGTCGTCGGCAACCATCACCGGAAGGCCGGTTTCTTCACGAAGCAGCAGATCCAGTCCGGCAAGCAACGCTCCGCCTCCGGTAAGCACGATACCCCGGTCTACGATATCCGCCGCCAGTTCCGGCGGGGTGCGTTCCAGGGCGACACGAACGGCTTCCACAATCTGCCCCACGGGTTCCTGAATCGCCTCACGGATTTCGTCGGCGTGGATTTCAATGGTTTTCGGCACGCCGGCCAGTTGATCCCGCCCTTTGACTTCCATCACGTCGGGGTCCATTTCCACCCCTTCAAAGGCGTTGGCGATGGTCTGCTTGATCCGCTCGGCGGTACGTTCTCCGATGAGCAGATTGTATTTGCGTTTCATGTATTGAATGACGGCCTCGTCCATTTTATCCCCGGCCACGCGCACGCTGGCCGAATAGACGATACCTGCCAGGCTGATCACCGCAACTTCCGTGGTGCCGCCGCCGATATCCACCACCATGCTGCCTGAGGGCTCGGTGATCGGCAACCCTGCCCCGATGGCCGCAGCCAGCGGTTCTTCAATCAGATGGACCGCGCTGGCTCCGGCGCTTTCCGCGCTTTCACGCACGGCGCGTTTTTCCACTTCGGTAATGCCGTAAGGCACACAGATCATAATGCGGGGACGCACCAGGCTTTTGCCGTTATGCACGGTGCGGATAAAGTGCTTGATCATCGCCGAGGTGACTTCAAAATCGGCGATCACGCCGTCTTTCATCGGTCGGATGGCCACAATCTCACCGGGAGTACGGCCCAGCATTTCCTTGGCCTGCCGTCCCACAGCCAGCACTTTCTTCTGACCATTGGCGTCTTTTTTTACCGCCACCACACTGGGTTCGGTAAGCACAATCCCCTTGCCCTTGACATAAATCAGGGTGTTGGCCGTGCCTAAGTCAATGGCCAGATCGCTCGAAAACATGGAGAGAAACCAATTGAACATGACGACAACCATGCTCCTTTCCGTACCGTGAAACCTACCATGCTTTCCCTAGCCCGGCAAGTGTTTTCTTCTAAAATTATGCAAAATTTTACTCAATTATCATCACCTCATCGGAAAGGAACCCCCACACCGTTCAGCCTACTGAAAGCCCTGATCGTTCAACCAGAAACGATTGAACAGATCGTAGGCCGTCAAGGTCAGGGTGAGGGCCAGAAGCCAATCCGGCTGTTTTTCCGGTACCTTCCACAAGCCGGTTCCGGTGATCCCCAATCCCACGGCGGCGTAGCGTTCGGTGGCCCATTCATAGCCGGTTCTGGCGGAAAGATAGGCCACGTTGGTCTTGGTCACATCCATCCCGGAGGCCGCCCGGAGAAACCAGCCTTCAATGGGGTAAAAGGCGAGGCCCAAGCCCATCAGCTTCGAGCCGCCCACCGAGCGCTCTTCGTCAAAGCTCAAGATCAGGAGATCCAACTGCGCATCCAAGCCCAAGGAAACCCACGGTGCCAGGCAATGGCCGATCCGAAAATGCAAGCGTGCATAGAGCATCTTCGGATCACTCATGCGCAGGGCCAGACCGGGGTCCAGGGCAAAGACCATTCCTTCCCGCTCCGGCCAGGAAACGCTTCGTACTTCCTCGTTTTTCCAGGAATCCGAGGAGGGTTCGCGCCAGGATTCCTCCGGCTGCTCGGCACGGCACGGACAGAGGTATCCCATTGATATAAGGGAAAGTATCAGCAGGTGGTTCCAGAAAGCGCGTTTCATGAGCCGAGCCTAGCACAGCGCCATTGAATAGACAACGCATTTCAAAAGCAAGCCCACTTTTCAGCAGGTGGGAGAAGCCAAGCGGTGAGTTTCCGATTAAGCCTTGCAGTCACCGTCCGGCTGGTGTATCCACAAAGACCAGACCTATGGGTTTTCCCTATTGATGACCAACGAGGAGTTTTCCATGTCCGACGCCCTGCTGCATAGCCTGAACGAACCCCAACGTGACGCGGTTTTGAACACCGAGGGTCCATTGTTGATTCTGGCCGGGGCGGGGAGCGGAAAAACCCGCGTCATCACCCATCGCATCGCCCACCTGGTGCAGGAATGCGGTGTCGCACCGTGGAATATCCTTGCCGTGACCTTCACCAACAAGGCCGCCCAGGAAATGAAGGAACGGGTCATTGCTCTGTTGGGAGATCGGGGCCGCCATTGCCGGGTCGGTACCTTTCACTCCACCTGTGCCATGCTGTTGCGGCGCTACATCGACCGCCTCGGCTACAGCCAGAGCTTCACCATTTACGATGCCCAGGACCAGCAAAGCATGGTGAAACGCATCATCAACGATCTGAAAATCAACGCCGAGCGTTTCACTCCGGGACAATTACTGGGCGGCATCAGCCAAGCCAAGCAGCGCATGGCCGGACCGGAGACGATGACCTTTCAAAACGGCTCCGGCTACAATCCCTTTACCGACGTGTTGGCCAAGGTCTACGCCGAATACCAGAACCGCTTGCGCAAACAGAACGCCGTCGATTTCGATGACCTGCTCGGCCTGACGGTCACGCTCTTTCAGGAACACCCGGACATCCGGGAGGAAATCAACCATCGCTGGCAATACATCCTGGTCGATGAATACCAGGATACCAACATGGTACAGTTCATGTTGCTCACCCAACTGACCAAAACCCACGACAACATCTGCGTGGTGGGTGATGACGACCAGTCCATCTACCGTTGGCGCGGCGCGGACATCAGCAATATCCTGGATTTCGAGCGGCGTTTTCCCGGCGCGAAAGTGATCAAACTGGAACAGAACTACCGCAGCACCCAGACCATTCTCGCCGCCGCCCACGATGTGATTGAAAAGAACAAAACCCGAAAAGAGAAAACCCTCTGGACGGACCTCGGCGATGGCGAGGAGATTGACATCTACACCGCAGAGACGGAACGCAAGGAAGCGCAGTTCGTAACGGAAGAGATCCTGCGGCAGAAAGCCGGTGGGGAGCGTTCCAACAAAGACTTCGCTGTCTTCTATCGCACCAACGCGCAATCCCGCGTGGTGGAAGAGATGCTGCGCACCCGTGAGATTGCCTACACCATCGTCGGTGGAGTTCGCTTCTACGAACGCAAGGAAATCAAAGATATTCTTGCCTACCTGCGGATTCTGGACAACCCCGCCGATGACATCAACCTCTCCCGCATCATCAACGTACCGCCGCGACGCATCGGTCAGACCACCTTGGATACCCTGGCCCGTTTCGCCGCCGAGAACGACATCCCACTGCTGGAGGCGATCCGCCAAAGTACCGGCGCAGGGGTTCACCTGTTCCGGTCCAACGTGGTCAGTGCCTTGCAGGGCTTTATCAACCTGGTGGATGACATGCTCTCGTTGGCTGCGTCCAGCAGCCTTGCGGAACTGGTTGAGGAAATCCTGGATCGCTCCGGCTACATGGACATGCTGCACCGTCGAAACGACGAAGAAAGCGCGGACCGTGAGCAGAACCTTTCGGAGTTCCTCAACGAAGTCCAGGAATACGAAGAAAGCCTGCGCGCCACGGATCAGGCAGCCAGCCTGCAAGGCTTGCTGGAACGTGTGGCCTTGCAGACGGACATGGACAGTTGGGAAAGCAAAGACGACCGCGTCACGCTGATGAGTCTGCACAGCGCCAAGGGTCTGGAATTCGACACCGTGTTTCTCACCGGGATGGAAGAGGAACTCTTCCCTCATTCCCGAAGCTACGATGACGAAGAGAGTATGGAAGAAGAACGCCGTCTCTGTTACGTGGGCATCACCCGCGCCAAGCGCAAGCTGTATCTCACCCGAGCCATGAGCCGGATGCAGTACGGCCACACCACCACCCGCGCACCCAGCCGCTTTCTGCATGACATTCTTCCCGAACGCCTCCGCGACCGCAGCCAGCCGACGCGCCCCTCACCGGGCCTGCTTTCCGGCTCCTCCAGATCGTCGTACAGCCAGGGAATGGACATCGAGGTGGAAAGCCAGGAAGTGTTTGATACCGAACCGGTGTTTGACGCCGACAGCGGCCAGCTTTCCGTTCCCCTGGGGCCGGGCGTCAAGGTACATCACCCTTCATTTGGTGTGGGGAAACTGGTAAAAATGGATGGCCAGGGAGACGACGCCAAATGCACGGTGCTTTTCCCCGGTCGCCCGATGAAGAAAATCATGGCCAAGTTTCTCACCCCGGTCGGATAACACCGATCCGATTGCCTGAACAAGCCGGAACCTTGCGCGCTCCGGTCTCGTATCCTTGATTCGGCTCCACGGTCGAAACCTCATGACCTTTTCCCTGCTGTTCTGGACAAGAGTGTTCCGGAAAAACAAAACCGGCGAGCCAGAAGGCTCGCCGGGGACCGCTTGAGATTCAACAGGCAGGTGAGTTTCAGTAAAAGACCAAACACGAAGTCCAGCAGGAACGAGAACCGCAGCGGGGGAGAGAACGATCCGCCGCCCCAAGGGCGGCGGTATTCGGAGTATCCATGTTACATGGTGATGTCCATGACGGTTTTGTCGCCATTCTGCATCTGCGCGGCCAAGAAACGGTTTTCCGGAAGCAGGTTTTTGAAGAAGAAGGTCGCGGTCTTGACTTTGGCGTCCAAGAAAGCGGCTTCATCGTTGTTTTCGATGAGTTTCTTCTTGGCGTCATCATCGGCCACGCCCTTGTCCGCATACATTGCTTCCAGTTTATCATGGGCCAGCATCGCCTGGTCGCCGAGCAACCAACCGAGGACCAGGTTCCCTGCGAAGCGCAGGAAGCTGGTGGCTTGCAGCAGCACGTAATAGATGTCGCCTTCCATCTTCTTACCGACGAAGCTCATCGCCACGGTCTGCATATCGGTCAGAGCCTGATCGAATTCGGCGGCGATTTCTTTGGTGGCCGCGTGTTCTTTGGCTTTGGTGAGGAATTCGGTCAGTTCGCCGATGAAGCCCATGAAGACCATGCCGCCCTTCATGCCCATCTTGCGGCCTACGAGATCCATCGCCTGGATGCCGTTGGTGCCTTCATAGATGGAGAGGATCTTGGCATCGCGCATGTACTGCTCACAGGGATATTCACTGATGAAGCCGTATCCACCCAAGGTCTGGATGGCGAGACGGGTCACGTCAAAGGCGATGTCCGAGCCGTAGCCCTTGCAGATGGGCGTCAGCAGTTCCAACAGGCCCTGGGCTTTCATCTGTTCTTCGCCTTCGGCGTTCAGGGCGAGATCCGCGCATTTGGCGGTTTTATACATCAACGCACGGATGCCGTGGACATAGGCACGTTGCATCATCAGCATCCGACGCACGTCGGGGTGTTTGATGATCGGCACGCGCTTGGCGTTGGGGTCTTTCATATCCATCGCATCGGTGCCCTGGATGCGCTCTTTGGCATAATCCAGCGCTTCGTTGTAAGCCGGAGCGGCCACGGCGAGGCTTTGCAGGCCGACACCCAGACGGGCTTCGTTCATCATGTGGAACATGATCTTGATGCCGTCACCTTCGTTGCCGATGATCCAGCCTTTGCAATTGTTGTTGTCACCGAAGGCCATCGTGCAGGTGGCGCTGCCTTTGATGCCCATCTTGTGTTCGATACCCGCGCAGTTCACGTCGTTGAATTCACCGACGCTGCCGTCATCGTTCACCAGATATTTCGGCACGATGAACAGGGACAGCCCTTTGATACCCGCCGGAGCATCCGGGGTACGGGCCAGCACGAGGTGGACGTTGTTTTCCACCATCGGGTGTTCACCACTGGAGATGAAGATTTTCTGACCGACGATCTTGTACCAGCCTTCGCCAATGGGTTCCGCCGTGGTTTTGTTGTCGCCCACGGCGCTACCGGCGCCGGATTCGGTCAGGCACATCGTACCGCCCCAAACACCGCTGAGCATTTTTTCCACGAACATGGCGTGCTGGGCTTCGGAGCCTTCATCACAGATCAGCGCCGCGGCGGCACGGGTCAGGCCGGGATACATGGCGAAAGCGATGTTCGCCGAACCCATCATTTCCATCGCCGCCATGCCGACCAATTGCGGCAGGCCGCTTCCGCCGTGTTCGGGGGAGACGGACAGGCCGATCCAGTCGCCTTCACTGTATTGCTTGTAGGCGTCGTGATAGCATTCGGGAATGGTCACGCTGCCGTCGGGATTCTGATGGCATCCTTCGCGGTCGCCGGGCTGGTTGGTCGGGGCGATGACGTCCTTGGCCATCTTCGCGGCGTTGTCCAAGAGGATGTCAAAGGTGTCTTTGTCGAAGTCTTCGTATGCGGAAAGCTTGACCAGCTCTTCAGCATTCAGATAATCATAGAGGTTAAAACGAACGTCGCGATCTTCAATACGAAACATGAAAGACTCCTTTTCAAAAGGGGAAAGAGAAGAAAAGTCACGCTTACGCGAAAAATGGTTACGGAAATCTACTTCACCTCGCACACTCTACACAGTGAAGATGGGCAGGTCAAGAAAAATGAATGAACATTCAATGTCGTGAGTGTGAATTGATGAAGTTGGGGAAAAGCGTCGAAGGGGACAGGACGTTTGCCAGAAAGGAGCGAGCAATGAATTGGGAGTATGATAAGGGATACAGGAAGGCATGTTCTCCGGCAGCAACTCAAGCTTCTATCCTACTCATGCTTTCCCAGCTACTTCAACTTCATCCGGTAGCCGATGAAAACAAGCCCAGCAAACACACCTAGCAGGATGCCTGAGATGATGAAGATGGTGCTGGGACCGGGCATCCTGCCCGGCCAGAATCCCCCTTTGACTTTTCCCCTTCCCCCGTTTACCATGCCCTCAATCTGTGTGAGGAAGCTTGATGGACGCCATTTTTTTTGATCTTGACGGAACGCTGATTGATTCCGAACCTTTGACCAACCGGGCCATTGTCGAAGTGGTGCGCCGTCACGGCGGCGAGGTGAGCGAGGAAGAAGAAAAGCGCTTTATCTACCAGAGCTGGCCCCAGCTACTTGACGAGCAGATCCGCACCAACCGGCTTTCCCTTTCCCCTCAAGCCCTGAAAGCCGAGATCGACACCCTCCGTCACGCCCGCTACCGGGAAAAGCTCCCTCTGCTTCCCGGCGCAAAGCAAGCACTGATGAATGCCGTTCACTTCGCGCCTACCGGCATTGTCACCGGCTCTTACAAGGAAGACGTGCGGCTGGTGCTCTCTCTGCTCGGTCTGGAAACCAGCATTGCCGTGATGGTCACCAGCGGAGAAACCGCGAAGGGAAAACCGGACCCGGCGCCCTATCAACTGGCCGCCACACGCCTGGGAGTCAACCCCGCCCGCTGCCTGGTTTTCGAGGAAACCACCCACGGCCTTCAAAGCGCCCAAGCCGCGGGGATGATCGCCGTCGGCGTCGAGATCGGCAACCATCTGAAGATGGATCTCACCATCGCCGAGGAACGCATTCCGAGCCTGGAGTCCGTCACACCATCCTGGTTGGACGCAATGACCCAGCGATACGTTTCCACCCCTTGAAAAGGAGCCGCGTCGTCATGATCGAAACCATCAAAGGCATACGCCCTGTTGTTCATCCCACCGCTGCCGTACTTCCATCGGCCACCCTTCTGGGAGATGTGGAACTGGCCGAAGGCGCCAGCGTGTGGTTCAATGCGGTGCTTCGTGGCGATGTCGGCCCGATCCGCGTGGGAAAGAACACCAATATTCAGGATTTCACCATGATCCACGCCACCGAAGGGCGAAGCCAGACCCTGATCGGGGAAGGCTGCACCATTGGTCACCGCTGCACCCTGCATGGCGCCCGGATCGGGAAGAACTGCCTCATCGGGATGGGAAGCATCCTGTTGGACAACTGCGTGATCGGCGACAACTCCATCGTCGGCGCGGGAGCGCTGGTTCTTCAAGGCCAGGAATTTCCACCCAACAGCCTGATTGTCGGCTCTCCGGCAAAGGTCAAACGCACCCTTGAGGATGACAAAGCCCAATGGCTCGCCGCCCAGGCGCTTCACTACCTTAACATGGCCAAGCATTATCAACACCTGTGGCAACCCATCCCCAAACCATAAGCCGTCGCGCCGTTTTCTTTCTCGTCTGCATCGGCTGGCTCGTCACCCTTTGGCTGGCCGAGTGGGCGATTGGCTTCCCGGAAACCCTGGCGGAAGAAAGCTCCAGAAGCCTTTCCGGTGAGAACCTGGATCTTCAGGCCGACCAGATCACCCTGACCGACGAGGGCCGGATTCTCTCGGCGGAAGGCTCCGTGGAGGTTTCCAGTTCGGGGTTTCACCTCACGGCGGATCGCATCCGGCTGGACGCCGAACAGCACCGTCTTCACGCAGAGGGACGGGTTCGGCTGATCCATCGCGGGGTTCAGACCGAGGCGGACTCCCTTGGGGTGTCTCTATCTCAAAACCACCTGGTCTTGGTCAACGCCCGCATCCGCGTTCACTCTCGCGGTGATTCCCGTTCCGGCCAGGGCTTTGTGTTTTCCGCCCAGCGGGTGGAGGGCGGCAAGGCCGGACGCTGGAAAGCAAGGAGTTGCCGCTTCAGCCCCTGTATCTGTGAGGATGACCAGGAACCGCCGCTGCGCCTGGACGCCACGGAAGCCCAGATCCGGGAAAACGATCAGGCCCGGATCACGTCACCTGTTATCCGTTTGCACGACATCCCCGTGTTCATGCTCCCCTCGGCCACGGTTCCCTTGGCCCGCCGCAAAGCCGGGCTGACCCCGCCGGAACTATCTCACACCGGCAGAAACGGCTTGGGCCTGGGGGCCGGTTATTTCTTCCTTCCCACCGGCGACGAAGCCGACCTCACACCGGGGCTACGCTGGTTTTCCGAACGGGGTGTGGAGCCTCACCTACGCACGCGGGCCAATACAGGGGAACTGACCCTGAACCTGGACAGCGCTTACCTGCGGGACTGGTCGGTTGATTCATCCCAGCCACGGGTGAGTGATCGGTTTCACCTGGAAGGGGAAGAGCAATGGAAGATTCACCCCAGGCTCTCTCAGAAACTGGCGCTCAATCTCTCCCGTGATGATGCCTGGAGCCAGGATTTCGCCGAACGGCTCTCCGACCGGTTGGCCGATCCGAAGCACAGCCTTCTGGCCCTGGAGTACACAGGCCGGGCGCTTCAGGCAAGCCTTTCCGCCCGCTGGGAGCAAGATCCACGGCAAAGCTCACGCGCCGATGGTGATTTCTGGAGGGCGAGCGAAAACGGCTCCATCCATCATCTTCCATCATCCCAGCTAAACCTGATTCGTCAAAGCCTGTTGGATGGGCGGGTGAACCACAGTCTGCACCTGGGCCTGACCTCCTTCATGCAAACAGGGGTGGGTGAAACACCGGGAACAGCCCCCGGCTTCGATACGACAAAGACGACAGAGGAACTCCCGCTTTCCCCTCAGTCCTCCCCATCGAATGAAAAGGCTCTCCGTGCGGTACGTATGGACTGGCGCTATCAACTGCGCTCTCCCTGGACGCCAGCCCAAGGCTTGCTGATCGAACCTCACGCCTTTCTTTCCGGAAAGAGCTTCTTCTTTCCCCAAGCGACGGAAAGGCCGCAATCGGACATCGTCACCGACCTGGGCGCAAGCTCCAGGCTGTCTTTGTTTCGTGTGTTTCATGGGGACAAGGAGTCAGCCCTGCTGCATCGGATCATCCCTGAAATCGAGTACCACGTTATCCCCTGGATGAACCACGAGCCATCCGCCAACCCGGACATCGAGCGCCTTTCCGTCGATCCCTTAGACTCCCGCATTCGCCCGCACCGCCTTCATGTGCGGCTCAGCCAGGAGTTCAGCCTCCGTCATGGAAGTTACGCCCAAAAGCCAAGCTGGCGTTTTCTTCGTTGGACTCTTGAACAGGTCATCGCCCTACCTCATCCCAAGGAAAGCACCTCCAGGCGATTGGAGCCGATCCAAACGGACCTTCGTTTTCATTTTCAGGAATCCTCTCTCACCGCCCTGGTGGCCTATGACTGGCAAAGACAACGCCTTGCTCACGGACAAAGCCGCTTCGTCCTGGGACGACTCTGGGGCTTGGGCCTGGATGGTTCCTACTGGTACGCCCCCCGCGGGACGCTTCTTTCCGACTGGACCTTGCAACGCCAGGATGCCTTGGAGCGAACCCTTCACCAGGTGAACGCGGGACCATCCTGGGTCATCAAGCAACGCTGGCGGCTTCATTACCACATCAACCTGAACCTTGCTCCCGTCAATCTCTACGAACAGCGTTTCGGCGTGGCCTATACCAGCGCTTGCCAATGTTTCTTCGTCACCTTGGATGCCGCCCTGCGACCGTCCATGCAGGCACCTGATTTCTTCGTCCGTCTTGGCCTGGGTTCCTGGTAAGTCAGCCTGAGTCAATCAGGAAAACCGGGAACCCTCAAGGCCCACGGCCAAGAACAAGAACACGAAACATACCGCTCATTCTACCAACCGTGATTCCCCCCAAAGGTGGATCAGAATGTAAAAAAGGCAAGGCCACCAAGAGCCTTGCCATGATTCTGACATGATCCATCCGTGTTCCTTTCGGTAAAGGAACCTTCTCTTTCCTGCTTATTCCTGCAAGGTAGGAGAGTCGGTGTTGACCACCGGATCGGGCAAGTCATCTACCGGGCCATCTTCCACAGGCACGCCGTAGGTATCTTTGGAAAGCACCAGCCAGTCGAATTGCTCGCCGTTGGGATAGAGCGCTTTGATGGTCAGAGTGTCACAGTCGCAATCCACGGTCAGGAAATGGTGTTGATAATGGGCGACCTTGGTGGTGGGCCAGTCCAGGCACCAGGCATCCAGAGAACCACCGCCGCCACCGGTAATGAAGGTCGCGACGCCATTGACCATGCCTCGCTCATAGCCGTGCATGTGGCCGCTGAAATAGGCATGGAACTGGTTTTCCTGCAAGAGCGGCAAAAGCCAGTTTCGCACCGGGTCATAGCCGTCGTAATGGCAGGAGCCGTCTCCCCAGGCTTCAGCGTAGCCCGGTTCATGGGCCAAGGCAAAGCGCCAGGTGGCATTCTTCGCGGCGTCGGATTGCGCGGCGTCTTCAATCCACTGGCTCAGTTCCGTATGGGTATCCAGAATGGGGAAGATCGGCTTGTTGGTATCCACCACCAGGAAGAAGGCATTGCCGTAAGTGAAACTATACACCGTTTCGTGGTCGGGATCATCCGTGGGGTTGGGGAAGGAATAGTAGTCGTACATATGCTGCGAGTTCCGCTCGTGGTTACCCGCCGCAGCAAAGAAAGGAACTTCGTGGAACAAGGCCCGCGCCGGGTCGAAGAGTTGCTCGTGCCACAATTCCTTCCGGTCCCCTTCCTGAACATGATCGCCAACGCCAAGCAGCATATGGGGCTGCTGCTCGCCGATCCCTTCTACCACTGTCGAGAAGGTCGCCGGGCCGTTCTGATTGTCACCCCAGACGGCAAAGCGGAAGGAACCGCCCTCGTTCACGGCGGTATGGAAGTGGTGTACCTCGCTGGTTTTGTCCCCGGAACGCACCTGATAGGCATACCGGGTATCCGCACGCAAGCCGGTGAGTTTCACCTCATGCAGAGCAACGGGATCTCCCGTCAACTCCGCCTGCTGATCCAAGGCATCTCCCTCTCCGTAGAAGACGGTGCCATCGGTTTCTTCTTCGGTTTCCCACTTCACGACGACGCTGTCCGTGGTGGTCTGCATCAGATACGGCCCGATGTAGAAGGTGTCATCCTCACTCATTGCTAAGGGACGCAGGGCGATCTCCCCACAAGCCACCTGATCGCCGTCTTCATCGCCGTCGGAAGGATCATCTCCATCCGAAGCATCGTCGTTATCGTCGTTGTCATCATCATCGTCATCGCTTAAAGACGAATCACCGTCGGTTCCGTCCTGGGTCTCCTCGTCCGAATCCTCGGAACAGGAAACAAGAAACAGGCTCAGGAAAAGAATCAAACATGCAACCAAGATGTAGCCAGTATGTTTCATCGGTATCTCACCTCAACAGGGCATGGAAGAGCAATACGGTTCAATGTGATTCAATGTTAGCGCTTTATTAGGTTTTTGTTAAGGGCTTTTTCATCGAAAAACGCCCCGGAGCAAGCCGCTGACCTCCATCTTGCAAAACAATATTCAATAGATTACACTTAATCTTGTTATTATCCCCTTTTCACAAAGGAGCAAGCTCAATGGAATGGTCTGAATTGTTGCTGGCGTACCTGATTACCTTCGGCTGGGGTCTGGTGGGTTCTCTGAGCATGGTGCTGGGTTTATGGCTCTCCCTGAAAGTCTTTACCAAGCTCACCGGCGAAGTCGATGAATGGAAGCTGATCAAAGAAGCCAATCTGGCGATGGGCATCGTACTGGCCTCCGTGGTGCTTGCCTGCGGTCTGGCCGTCTCGGCGGCAATCCGTCCCTGACTTCAATCTTTCAAACAATGAATGAGGTTTGCGATGACACTCCACGCACCAGGTTTGCGCCGGGTCAGCCGTCTGCTTCTTGTTCTCTTGATTGTATCCCTGCTATTCCCCGAAGCCTCCGCCTTGGCCGGCAGGAAAAAGCAAGGGTTGTTCTCCCTGTTCAACCAAGTCGGACGCGCCCTGGCCGTGCGCACGGATACCCCCGGCGGACGCAGCACCCGCGCCACCCGTCTGGAAGCCCGCTCCACTCAGGGCCGCGTCAGTCGTGTGGTGGATGGTGACACGGTCAGGCTTTCCGATGGCGTGAAGGTGCGCTTTCTGGGTGTAGATACGCCTGAAACCAAACATCCACGAAAACCCCGGCAGTGGTACGGCAAAGAAGCCAGCCGTTTCACCAAAGAACTGCTTACGGGTAGAAAGATCATTCTGGAAACGGAAGGCAAACGGATCAAAGACCGCTACGGTCGGATGCTGGCCTATATCAAACTTCCGGATGGTACGGATGTCACGGCGGAACTGGTCCGACAAGGCTATGCTCAGGTGTACCGGAAAAAGCGTTGCGGCAGGCAGGATGAATTACTGGCCTTGGAAGAAGAAGCCAGAAAAGCCAAGCGTGGGATGTGGGCCCATCCGGAGCGCATCGGCAAAGCGGCCAAACTCTATGAATGAACCCCTTCGATGCCGGAAAACCGTACTTCGCTCTTGCATCCCAGACCAAATGCCTTCATGCTGGAACCATGAAACGCAAGCTTGAAAAAAGTGCCTTTGATACGGCGGTAGACCTGCTCTCCAGGCGCGATCACGCCAGCCGGGAGTTGGCCCGCAAACTGGGTCAAAAGGGCTTTGACGGGGAAGAAATCGAGCGGGCCTTGCGCCGCCTTGAGGATCTAAACTACCTGAATGACGCTCGTTTTGCCAAAGCTGCGGCCAAAGAACGGCTGCATAAGCGCCGGGGCTTGCGAGACGTGCGCCGTTATCTGCTGCAAAAAGGTCTGGATGGCGAGCTGGTGGAGGAAAGCCTGCGGGAACTCGCCCGGCAAGAAGATGAAGAATCCTTGGCTTTTGAGGCGGCCTTGCGTAAACTATCGGGCCTGCGCGAACCGGACGCGCAAAAACGGAAACAAAAGCTCGTCAGACACCTGATTTCACGGGGATTTGATGGCGAGTTGGTATATCGTGTCGTAACCCAAGCGGAGAAACATCATGGCTCTGACCAGTCACGAGATTCGTGAACACTTTTTAAGCTATTTTGAAAAGCAAAACCACAAGCGCTTTCGCTCTTCATCCCTCGTTCCCGTGGATGACCCCACCTTGTTGTTCACCAACGCCGGGATGAACCAGTTCAAAGATATTTTCACCGGTCTCAAGGAACGTCCGGTGCCCTGCGCCACCACCAGCCAGAAGTGCGTTCGCGCCGGTGGCAAGCACAACGATCTGGAAAACGTCGGCCTGACCGCACGACACCAGACCTTCTTTGAAATGCTGGGCAACTTCAGCTTCGGTGACTACTTCAAGCGGGAAGCCATCCGCTTTGCCTGGGAGTTTTCCACCCAGATCATCAAATTTCCCGAAGATAAAATCTGGGTCACCGTGTTCCGTGAAGATGACGAAGCCTATGATCTGTGGCGCAAGGAAATCGGCATTGCCGAAAATCGCATTGTGCGTATGGATGAAAAAGACAACTTCTGGGCGATGGGTGACACCGGTCCGTGCGGCCCTTGCTCCGAATTGCACTATGACCAGGGCGATGGCCCGAACGGGATCTGGAAAAACGACGATATTTACTCCGAGTCCGACCGCTTCCTGGAATTCTGGAACCTGGTATTCATGCAGTTCGAGCGCAAGGAATCCGGCGAAATGCTCCCCTTGCCGAAGCCGAGCATTGACACCGGGGCAGGACTGGAACGCCTGGTTGCCTTGAGTCAGGGTAAATTCAACAACTACGATACAGACCTCTTCACGCCGATCATCCACGCGGCGGCTCAAGCCTGCGGCAAACGCTACGGCGAGGATCGCGGCACGGATACCAGCCTGCGTGTCATCGCCGATCACGCCCGCGCAGCCGCCTTCCTTGTCGCCGATGGGATTCTTCCCAGCAATGAAGGGCGTGGCTACGTGCTGCGGCGTATCATGCGCCGGGCCATTCGCCACGGAAAACTGCTCGGCTTTGAAACTCAATTCTACGCCGATGCCTGCGATACGGTGATCGGTCACATGCAGGATGTCTACCCGGAGCTTTCCCAAAACCGGGATTTCGTCTTGAAAGTGGTCAACGAAGAGGAAAAAAGCTTCCGCCGTACCCTCTCCACCGGCATGGACATCTTGGACGAGGCCGTGGAAACCATGAAAGCCAAGGGCGAGAACAAGCTTTCCGGTGAAGTCGTCTTCAAACTGTACGATACCTACGGCTTCCCCACCGACCTCACCCGCCTGATGGTGGAAGAGCAAGGCTTGAGTCTGGATGAAGCCGGATTCGAGAAAGAAATGGAAGCCCAGCGGGCTCGTGGTCGTGCCAGTTGGAAAGGCAGCTTCGGCGGCGAACGGGAACAACTCTATGCCAAAGCGGTTCAGCAAAGTGGCCCTTGCGAGTTTTCGGGGTATGACCACGAAGAGGAAAACAGCGCCACGCTGAAAGCCATCGTCGGCCCGGAAAGCCTGCAAGACGAAGCCATCGCCGGACAAGACGTGGAGCTTCAATTCAACCGTAGCCCGTTCTATGCGGAATCCGGTGGACAGGTTGGAGATACCGGCCTGGTGGTTTCCCAAGACCTGAACCTGAACGATGAACAACGGAGCCAGCTTCTCACAAGCAACAAGGTGCCGGAAGGCTTGAGCGGCACCGTAGCCTTGGTCCATGACTGCGTGAAACCCATTGATGGCGCCTGGTTGCACAAAGCGCGTGTGTTGCAAGGAAAAGTGGAAACGGGTGCAAGCTATCGCCTGATCGTCAACGGCCAGCGCCGTAGCGCCATCCGTTCCAACCACAGCGCAACCCACCTGCTGCAACGGGCGTTGCGCCACACCTTGGGCGACCACGTCAAGCAGGCCGGTAGCTTCGTCGGCCCGGACAGACTGCGCTTCGACTTCAACCACTTCCAAGGCGTCACGCCGCAGGAGATCCGCACCATTGAACGCCACGTCAACCATGCCGTGCGCAAGGATTCCCCGGTCTGCACCGAGGTCAAAGACCTGGACAGCGCCGTGGCCGATGGTGCGATGGCCTTCTTCGGTGAGAAATACGGTGACACCGTGCGTGTGGTGAGCATGGGCGAAAGTATGGAACTGTGTGGCGGTACCCACGTTGCCCGAACCGGTGAGATCGGCACCTTCGTGCTGGTGGCCGAGGGCAGCATCGCCAGCGGTGTGCGCCGCGTGGAAGCCCTCACCGGTGAAGCCGCCCTGCGTTGGATTCAGGAGCAGTTGGATGCAACCAACGAAGCGGGCAAACTTTTGAGCGTGGTACCGGACAAAGTCGCCGAGGGCGTCCGTTCCCTGCACGATCAACTGAAAAAGGAACGCAAGCAGATTGAACAACTGCAAAAAGAAATTGGACGCCTGCAAGGTGGCAGCCTTCTGGAAACGGCCAAAGAGATCAAAGGCGTGAAGTTCCTCGCAGCCAAGGTAGACCAGGAAGGCAAGGCTCTTCGTGACTTCGCCCAGGAGATGTTGGACAAACTCCAGCACGGCGTGCTGTGTCTGGCCTTTGAACAAAAGGGCAAGCTGGGCTTGCTGGTCGGTGTGACCAAGGATCTTTCCAAAACGATGAAAGCCGGAAAGCTGGTTGGTGAAGCAGCCAGTCTGGCCGGTGGTCGTGGCGGTGGAAAGCCGGAGATGGCCCAGGCCGGAGGGTGTGATCCGGAGAAGATGCAAGCGATGTTCGACAAGGTGGAAAGCCTCCTCGCTGACATGTAACCATCCATTGACCGTGACACCCCAGGGGACGTGGTTCCCTTGGGGTTTGTTTTATCCTGGGGGCAGGTATCCGGCATGAGTTCCAAGAAATCGAAATCCAAGCGCAATGCAGCCAAGGCCGATAACTTTGACAACCACGCCTTTGCCGGGCTTCGTGGACTCAAACAGAAGCTCACCGAGGAAGAGCAGGAAGAAGAAGCCTCCTCATCACCCCAAACGTCCCGGCCAGCCCTTCAATCCAAGCCTCCGCAGAATGCTCAAAACCAGGCCGCCCAAAAGCTGGAAGAAATTGATAACCTGGGCTTGTCGGACGATGAACTGTTTCGGATGTACCTCAACGATGTGCTTCCTTTGGAAGAAACCAGCCAGGGAAAAGATGCCGACAGCGCCACAGGCTGGGATGACCGGGAACTGGCCGAGAGCAAATGGGAACGGATGAAGGCTCCAGGGCTGGAAGAAGAAGCTCAGTTGTTTTTGCAGGCGATGGACGAACTTCAACCCGGCGATGTCCCCACCAAAGACGCCCACTCCAAAGAGCGCACAGAACCCAAGCGCTCCTTCTTCCCGGAGTTGGATCTCCACGGCAAAACACGGGTGCAGGCCTTACGCCTCTTGGATGCCTACCTGCAAAGCGCCCACCATCATCAGATCGACAAGGTTGAGGTGGTCGTCGGGCGCGGCTTGCACAGCGCGGAAGAGCCGGTTCTGCGTCGCGTCGTCAAACGCGCCCTAGCAGAGAATCGACTACGCGTGGTGCGTAAATTCTACAGCGGCAAACCCGGGGTGTTTGTTGTGGAACTCAAACAGAAGAAACGCCATTAAAGGCGATCGTCGCAAAATCTTTCCTACCCTTCGAGTTTAGCCGCCTGAAAGCTGCAAGGCCAGGGTGCGCAAGTTCTCCCGTTTGCCGACCACGACCAGTCGATCATCCGCTTGCAGGTGTTCCTGTCCACCGGGCGTTGAGATCAACCCACCCTTGCGGTGAATGGCCAGGATGGTTACGTCGTAATCCTCACGCACACGACTCTGGGAAAGAGGAAGCCCGGCCAGGGTGGAGCCTTCCACGACACGCAGGACATCGGTATCCAATTCTTGAAGAAGCGGTTCCAGGCGCAGGAAGGACTCTTCATCCTTCGGATGAGGCGCTCTCAGTTTTTCATAGCTCCCCGAACGAATGTCATCAATGAAACGGTCAATCTCATCCCTGGAAATCAGATAGCGTTTCATCACACGGGCGAAGATTTCCACACTGGTTTCAAATTCCTCCGGAATGACTTCCGTCGCCCCCAGCCGATGCAGTTCGGCCACCTCGGAAACAAAGCGGGTTCGGGCCAGAATGTGCAAACCGGGGTGGGTCCGATGCAGCAGTTCCACAATACGGCGGGTCGCCACCGCATCGTTGATCGCCACGACAGCCATGCGAGCCTGACGAACCCCAGCGTGAGCCAAGACTTCCTCGTTGGTCGCATCACCGAACATGATCGGGATGCCTTCCGACTTCCCTTTGCGGACGGTGTCGGCATTCATTTCAATGATGGAATGGGAAATCCCGCAACGGGTGGCCGCCTTGGACAAATTCTGTCCGTTCATCCCAAACCCGACAATCAACAAGTGATTGTCTTCCACCGTGGCCTTGGGTTCGTCGTCGTCCCCAGAACTGCGTTTTCCCGGAAAAAACTTCAACGCCAGACGCGGGCCCAGACCGATGGTCAAAGGTGAACTGGCCATCGTCAACACGGCAATGGCAAGAAAGGTCTGATAGACTCCCTGATCCAACAAGCCTTGACTCAACCCCGCTTTACTCAACAGAAAGGAGAACTCTCCCACCTGAGACAAGGCCAAGCCGGTAATCAAAGCCGTTCGGGCAGGCATACGCAGGGCGCGTCCGGCCAGGAACGTCGCCACGGTTTTCAGCACCAAGACGACCACCGTCATGGCCAGAATCATCCCCAGATGGTCGGCGATATAGTTCAGGTCCAAGAGCAAGCCGACCGAGATGAAGAAGAAGCTTAAAAAAACATCCCGGAAGGGCAGAATAGACCCCAGCGCCTGATGGCTGTATTCACTCTCGCTGATCATCAAACCGGCAAGAAAGGCTCCCAAGGCCAGGGACATGCCCAAGGCCGCACCGGCACCGGCAATGGAAAAACCGATCACCAGAATACTGAGCAGAAACAGTTCACGGTTGCGCGTTCGCACAATCTGACGCAAGGCATGGGGAATGAGATACTTCGTACCCAACCAGACCAGAGGAACAGCTAGAACAACTTTCCCCACCACCAGCCAGGGACCGTTGGCCTCATGATGAGCCTGTCCGGAAAGCAGTGGAACCAGCATCATCGCCGGAACGACAAGCAGATCCTGGAAGATCAGAACCCCCAAGGCGCCACGTCCCTGAGGCGTGCCCATCTCGGCACGTTCCTGAAGCAGTTTCAAGACAATGGCTGTACTGCTCATCACGAGAAGCAGACCGATGAACACCGATTGGTTCCAGCTACGGCCACTGAAATATGCCCACAATCCACCGGCGGTGAGGGTCAGAAGAACTTGCATACCTCCGCCGACAAACACGGTTTTCCGGATGTGGAACAGTTGACGGAGGGAGAACTCCATGCCCACGGTGAACAACAGCATGATGATGCCGATTTCGGCGAGCAGATCAATCGTTTCCGGACTTTCAATCAGTCCCAAGGCTCCCGGTCCCACCACGACGCCAGTCACCAGGAAGCCGACGATGGAGGGAATCTTCAACTTCTGACCGAGATAAACCACCACGGCTGAAAGCGCCAAGACAAGCACAATCTGAAAGAGCAGGTGCATACCTTCCCCCATGAAAGAAAAACCCTTGTTTCAACCTAAACAAAATAGGTGAAACAAGGGCAGGGGTCAAGATAGAGAAACGGGAAAACCAAGAAGGATCTTCCCGGTGATAGCGAAACCTAGCCGTACTTTTCGATCCATTCCCCAAGCAGATCCCCCAGGATACGCACGCCTTCGGTAAGGGTTTCCTGCCCTTCCATGCTGAAAGTCAGACGCAGGCTGTGCTTCCCGCCGCCATCGCAATAAAACGGCTCGCCGGGTACAAAGGCCACGTTTCTGCGCAAGGCTTCCTGGAACAGGTCTTCCACCACAATGCAGTCCGGCAGATCGACCATGACGAAGAAACCGCCGTCGGGGAAATTCCAATGAACCTCTTTCGGGAAATGGTCGTTCATTGCGGAAAGCAACCAGTCCCGCTTTTGCTTGTAATGAGCCACGTTATCCCGAATCATGCGGTCCATCACGCCTTGTTGCATCAGGTCATACAACACGTAGTGGGAGGGCGTGTTGCAACAGGCATCGACGTACTGCTTGGTAATCACCATGCGTCGCACCAAAGCCGCGTCTCCACACAGGGTGGCGATACGGAAACCCGGCACCAGGACTTTGGAGAAGCTGAAGGCCTGAATCACCCGGCCCTCGGTATCCAAGGCGGCGAGGCTGGGAATGGATTCCCCACTGTAACGCAAGGTCAGATAAGGGTCATCCTCCACCACCAGACAATCATACTGACGAGCCAGTTCAAGAATCTGCTTACGGCGCTCCAGGGGAATGGTGCGCCCGGTGGGGTTGGCAAAGCTGGGAATGATGTAGATCAACTTGGTTCGCTTGCCCTGGTCCTGGATGAACTTCAGCGTGCGGGCCAGGATCAGCGGGTCCATACCGTGATCGTCTTCCGGCGTACCGACCAGTTCCGCCCCGGACGCGAGGAAGGCATTGGTCGCCCCAAAGAAGGTAGGCAGGCCGACAATCACCGCGTCGCCTTCATCAACGAAGGTACGAGCAATCAAATCCATCGCCTGCTGCGCTCCGTGGGTCAGCATCATCTCATCGGGTTGGAATCGCTTGGCCGTAAACTGCTCCAACCACGGGCCGAGAAGTTCCCGCAGCGGCAGGTAGCCCTCACTGGTTCCGTATTGCAGCATCAGCCGAGCGTGATCGTCGATCATGCGATCGAAGGCATCCCGGATGGCTTGGACGGGAAAGATGGCGGGGTCGGGCATTCCTCCAGCCAGGGACTTGATACCCGGCTTGGCAATCAGCTTGGCGATTTCACGAATCTTGGACGGTTGAACCTTGACGGCGCGGTTAGCCAGATAGGCGGGAAGAGTATCGAGCATGGACACGGGCAAACCCCCTTTCAACATGGGAAAACCGGATTCACGGGATCGTCGCCGCCCCGGAACCCCCTTCCGGCACGGATAGTCCTTTTTCGCCGTAGAGGCAAGAAAAAGCGACGAGAACCACCAGGGCGAAATGCAGACTCCAGGGATGTGAGGCGTACTGATAGGAAGAAACACCCTTCTTCTGAACTTTCCCCAAAATCGTCCGATAGCAAGCCATGCGCCCTGTTCGACCCGACGATGAGGAAAGCCATCGGGCAAGATTGACTCGCACAGGACTTGGGGCTACAATGCAGCGACTGGCGCAAACCGGCCAGAACGCAAGGACAACGACCAGCCCCGCCCGGCGGGAACCACCCGATGGCGCGAGGGATTGAACGAAACATTACCGAAGTGAAGGAAACCCATGCAAGAGCTCGACATCAAGGATCTCAGCATTCCAACCCTGGGAACGGCCAATATCCGCTCACCGCTGAACCTCTCTACCATCACCGGCGACCGTGTCTGCAATTTCGTGCCGGACAGCGCCCGCGTGCTGTTCAGTAACGAACTGGCCAGCATTGAAAAAATCATGGAATCCGAGGAGAAGAAACTCCCTTTGAGCATGGAACGAGCCGGCCCGCGAGAGATGATCTACTTCGATCCCAGCAAGATCCGCGTCGGGATCGTTACGTGCGGCGGTCTCTGTCCGGGCATCAACAACGTGATCCGCGCCCTGACGATGGAACTGCACTACCATTACGGCGTGCGGCGCATCTACGGGTTTCGCTATGGCTTCGCCGGTATGAACCCCAATATGGGTTACGAGCCGATGGACCTCACACCCCAGACGGTGAAGAACATCCACCACGAAGGCGGAACCATTCTCGGTTCCAGCCGGGGGGGGCAGAGCGTGGAAATGATGGTGGACACCCTGGACCGTATGGACATCCGCGTGCTGTTTGTCATCGGTGGCGACGGCACCCTGCGCGGCGCGCACAGCATCTATGAGGAAATCACCAAACGCGGGTTGAAAATCGGCATCATCGGTATCCCCAAGACCATTGACAACGACATCCTGCTGGTAGAGAAAACCTTCGGTTTTGAAACCGCCTTTTCCATCGCCATCGAAGCCATCCGCGCCGCTCACGTAGAAGCGGAAGGCGCTCCACGCGGGATTGGTCTGGTGCGCGTCATGGGACGCCATTCAGGGTATATCGCCGCCACGGCGGCACTCGCCGAACCGGATGTCAACTACGTGCTGATTCCCGAAGTGCCTTTCACCCTGGACGGCAGGCGGGGGCTGATCAACTGGCTTGAAAAACGGCTGGAGAAACGCGGTCACGCGGTCATCGTCGTCGCCGAAGGAGCCGGACAGGATCTCTTGATGAACGACGGCACCCAGCGCGACGCCAGCGGCAACATCAAGCTGGGTGACATCGGCGAGTTCCTGAAACGGAATATCTCCAAAGGACTGCGCGAGCGCGGCTTGAGCCACAGCATCAAATACATCGACCCCAGCTACATCATCCGCAGCGCTCCGGCCAACCCCAACGACTCGCTGTTCTGTAGTACCCTCTCCCAGCACGCGGTTCATGCCGCGATGAGCGGACGCACGGGAATGCTGGTCGGCCTGTGGAATACGGCCTTCACCCACCTGCCTTTGCGGGAAGTCATCAAAGACCGCCGAACCCTGAACCCAGAAGGGGAATTGTGGCGTACCGTGCTGGACAGCACCGGACAGATGGATTGGAGCAACTTCAGCGGCTGCGCGAAAACCCCGTAAGACTTGCCGGATACCGCAGGAATCAAGCGTACCATCCAATCATACTCAACGAAAAACCCCGACCAGTTGGCCGGGGCTTTTCTTTTCTGAAACGCCGAAGCGTTTAGTGCAGGCAGAGGGTATCGTATTCCACGCGGATGGTGGCACCCGGAGCCGGGGGATCGTTTTCGTCGAAGATGACAGAGTTGCTTTCCTCGTCGTATTCGTAATCCGTGGTTTCCACACCGTTGACTTCAACGTGAACGGTGTTCGGATCCGCCAGACGGGAGAGGAAGAACTGGCTACGCAGGGCGAAGAGGTTGTCCGCCAGGCTCTGGTACACGGTAGAGAAGTCCGTCTCGCAGATGGACATGAAGTGCTGGCTGGCGTGGGGGTTGATATTGTCCGCCACGTCGATGTAGCGCGTTCCGGCGCTGGCATCACCACCGTTACCGGTGCAGCCGTTACCACGATCACCGACGATGGAATAGCCTTCCAGCATGTTGGTGTTACGATAGCCTTTGATCTGGCGGAAGAAGTCGCTGAAGAAGCCGATGTCACCCACGCTCTGGTCATCTTCATCACTGACGAAGATGATGGACAGCTTGGCGTCTTCACGCAGGAACTCATCATGGGGACCGGGGTTTGTGGTGTCACCGGTCAGCAGAGGAGCGCTCAGCGCGTCATGGGCGGCATCCAGACCTTTTTCCTCACCGGAGCAACTGGTTCCCAATTCCACGCAATCCTGGAAGCGGCTGATCAATTCATTGTTGGACAACGCACCACTGCCACGGTTCTTCAGGAAGCACTGGAACTGACCGGCATGGCTGGAATCATCCATATCCATGCTAACCACGGCGATCTGAAGATCGGCGTTCCAGGTCACCGCTTCGTTGATGAAGTCCTGGAAGTTGCTGGAAAGGTTGCTCTGCTCTTCACCCATCGAACCGGAGCAGTCCACCACCCAGAGGATGTCCACCATCGGGTGGGTGATCTGCTGGAATTCATCCACCTGGTGGCTGATGTTGGTTCCTTCACCCTTCAGAGGAACGATGAAGGTGGAGCTGTTGGCGTCATCACTGGCGATTTCAACCAGACCTTCGTGCATCCCCATACGCACCGGGCAGAATTTCACACGGAAGGAGAAGCTTTGCGGGTTGGCGGTTCCGTTTTCGTTCTCACCACCCAGAAGGTACGGAAGGCCAGGAAGATCCACAAGACTGAAGGCGCAATTATCATTCGCCTGGCCGCAGTTGTCGGAACTACCCACGCCGATACTCACCGTCTCCACCGTCAGGACCAAGTCACCCACGTTCCACACGGTAACCGCTTCCGGACGGGAGCAGCATTCCAAGGTAATCAGACCGAAGTCGATCTTCGGCGGAAGCACGTCGATGTTGCGGTTCGCACCGGCACCGGCCAAGCCCATATGGAAGGATTGAATGGTATCGGGAGCGGCGGGAAGCGGCGACCAACCCACCGTGGTGGCATTGGACTGAATCTGAACACCGGCAGCGCAGGATTGCCCCTCGGAGCGAGGGATAAAGGTGAATTCGATGAAGACGGTTTCATTCCGTTCCAGGGAATAGGGATGCAAGCTACCCGGAGCTTCCGCGAAGGGACGACCACCATTAAAAGCACATTCAATGGAGTCCAACATGTTGTTCCACATCATGCTGGTGATTTCCAAGGTTTCATCACCACAATTGCGGAAACTGGCGTCGCGGGTGTTGGGAGCGCCGACCTGAGCGAAACCCCAACGGATACCGGGACCGGGAATGACCTGGAAGCCAATGCCCCAGATTCCGGTACGGCCATCCTGCGGACGTACATCAATGCAGGCCGGTTGACGGTCATGCACGCTACCGACCAGATCCAGACAGACATCGACTTCCTGTTCCAGCGCGTTGTAGTAGGTCACACAAACCTGACCACTCTGCACCACACCCACTTCGTGGACACCCTCAACAGGGCTGAAAGACACTTCGACGGCACTGGTGTACGGCGTATCCAAAGAGAAAGGCGTGCTGGGGCCGCCGTCCACCAGGGAGAACGAGCCATTACCATCATTGGTGATCGTGACCGCCGTAATGGTCGCCGTTGCGCCGCCTACGGATTTGATCAGAAAATGCCCGGCTTCCGTTTCACCGGCGGGAAGGCTACCCAGGTTGAGCAGCGGCGGGTCTAGTTCGATGCGCGGCTCGGCTTTCATCTGACTGGTGATCGGCACGGCCAAGACCGGGTTGTTGGCGTCATTACTGAAAATGACCAGGGTTCCGTTACGTGGTCCGTTGGATACGACATCAATATCAATCTTCAAGTCCTTGTTGGAGCCACTGGACATCGTCTGAGTAAAGCTCCAATCGCCAAGATCCAGGCTGAAATCTTCCGTAGTACCCGAACCGAGAACGATACGGCTGATTTCCAGTTCGCCTTCACCCATGTTGCTGATATTGGCAGTCTGGAAAGTAGAATCTCCATAACCAACCGCACCGAAATTCACCACGGCAGGTGTGACCGAAATCACGCCGCCGCCAGGGTTATCGCTCTGCGGGGTCAGGGTGATGGTGCAGGAACCGCAATCCAAGGTAATGGTTGAATCACTGGAAGTGCCGGTGCATTCTCCACCACCGGTAATGGAAATATCTCCACTTCCATCCACGGAACCGGTCAAGGTGCCGAAATCGGAATCAACCGTGATTTCACAGTCCTCATCCACATAGACCCAGGTGGTATGGTTGGATGTACTCTCACAGGCATAGGTGCCATCATACACGCCGGAGAGGTTCGGACATCCGGTATCTCCATCGGTGTTGTCGTCATCGTCATCGGTGTTGTTGTCATCATCGTCATCCGTGTTGTTGTCATCATCGTCATCACTTCCACCGACACACAGGCCATCGGTACCGCAGACCGAACCGGGACCATACCAAAGCTGGCAATCAGCATCCTGAGTGCAAAGACCATGATCCATACAGGTCTGTTCGGAGGTGTTACACGACCAGTTGCTTCCGGCTTGATAACACTCGAAATTCGAGGTACACCCGCCACCATCGTCATCGTCGTCACTCTCGGAGCTGCCCGCACAGGCAACAAGCGTGAGGGAGACGAAGAGAACCAGGAGGGACAAGAGTCCCAAACGTGTCATATATTTCATGGTACTGCTCTCCATCATGACAAAAGTCAAAACATGAATGGGCGAAGCTATCGCACATCGCCCCCTTGATTTTTGGGTAAGGACAACATTCCTTCAACACGCAAAACGCGCAAATTCTCTTCCTCATTATGAGGTAAACGTAGAAACTGTCAAGAAAGCCCTACATTTAACCCATTCTGGAACATGACATTCTGTTGTCTCTTGTTATCAAACCGAGAACCGCTATACACTTGTATAGAACTTTTGTCAATTTCCTCTGAAAAATGACAGCTAACTGGCGAATTTTTCCAGAAAATTACCAAGTTCAAACCCAGTACCAATCCAAACGCTATCGGGAGCCTTCACATCATTTTCAGGGATTCGATCATTGACATTCGCGAACCTCGGCTCTAGGTTAGGATCGTCTTGAACCTGAAAGGCGGATCATGTTTACTGGATTGATTGAAGACGTTGGAACCCTGCTGCGTATTGATAAAACCGCTTCCGGGGCACGATTGACCCTGCAAACCGCCTTGCCCACCTCAGACATCAAGTTGGGCGATTCGATCAGTTGCAACGGCGTCTGCCTGACCGCAACCCGTGTGGAGCCCGGTCTATTTACGGCGGATCTCAGTGGGGAAACCCTGACCCGGTCGTCTTTCGCCCAGGCACGAGCGGGAAGCAAAATCAACCTGGAGCGTGCCCTGCGTCTGGGCGATCGGCTCGGTGGGCACATCGTGGCCGGACATGTGGATGGAGTCGGGCGTATTGCCCGCGTGCAGCGATCCCAAGATGCCATCTATATAGATGTTACATGTCCAGCGGATCTGAGAAAATACACCATTGAAAAAGGCTCCATCGCCGTAGACGGGATCAGCCTGACCATCAACAGTCTGACGCCGGAAGGCTTCGGGCTGGCCTTGATCCCCCATAGCCAGGAAAAAACAACCCTGTCCACGCGATCCGTGGGCGATACGGTCAATTTGGAAGTGGATCTTGTTGGGAAATACGTGGAAAGCCTTCTTGGTTCCCACGCCGGTTCCGATTCGGCTCTGACCAAAAAGAAACTGGCCGAACTGGGATTTCTTCGAGGATAGTCGTACAGCGGAAAGGAAAAGCAATGACCAGAAGCAGTCAAGAGCGCGTGGAAGAAGCCATCCGTCGGATGCAGGCCGGTCAAATGGTCATTATGGTGGATGACGAAGACCGCGAAAACGAGGGCGATCTTGTTTGTGCCGCGGAAAAAACCACACCGGAACTGATCAATTTCATGGTGACGGAAGCCCGTGGGCTGGTCTGTCTGCCGATGGAACGGGAGATGGCTGAAAAAATCGGCCTGCGCCTGATGATTCCTCCCAACGATAACCGGGCTCGTTTCCAGACCGCCTTTACCCAAAGCATCGAAGCCACCGAAGGCGTGACCACCGGCATTTCCGCTCACGATCGTGCGACCACCATTCTCGCCGCCAGCGCGGTAGATGCCAAACCGGAAGACATCGTCTCTCCGGGACACATCTTTCCGCTCATTGCCAAAGATGGCGGCGTACTGGTACGCACCGGCCAGACCGAAGGCAGCGTGGATCTGGCCAAGCTCTCCGGATTGCGTCCGGCAGCCGTGATCTGCGAGATCATGAACGAGGACGGAACGATGTCCCGCCGTCCGCAACTGGAAGTCTTTTCCAAACAGCACGATATTCCCATCGTCAGCGTGGCTGACCTGATCAGCTACCGTGTCGCACGACAGAAGCTGGTCCGCCGCGTGGTGGAAGCCCGCATTCCTTCCCGTTTCGGCAACAAGGATTTCAAACTGATCGCATATGAGAACGATGTCGATCCGCACAACCACATGGCGCTTGTCATGGGCGATGTTACCGATGGCGAACCCTGCCTGGTGCGCGTCCACTCCGAATGCCTCACCGGGGATGTCTTCGGCAGCCAGCGTTGCGATTGCGGGCCGCAGCTTCAAAAAGCAATGCAGATGATCAGCGAGGAAGGCCGAGGCGTGATTCTTTATCTGCGCCAGGAAGGCCGCGGCATCGGCATCGTCAACAAGCTTCGTGCCTACAACCTGCAAGATGAAGGCGCGGATACCGTGGAAGCCAATGAGAAACTGGGCTTCAAAGCCGATCTGCGCGACTACGGCATCGGCGCCCAGATCCTCCACGATGTGGGCTTGCAGAAAATGCGCCTGATGACCAACAACCCGAAGAAAATCATCGGGCTGGAAGGCTATGGTCTGGAAGTCGTAGACCGTGTGCCCATTCTCACCGAATGCACCGTTCACAACCATGACTATCTGGAAACCAAGAAGACCAAACTAGGGCACATGCTCACCGAGGATTTCCTGGTTGGCAACGGCAATGGAAACGGCAAGCATTAACCGTTTCGATCAGCCCATGAACCAACGAAAGGGAGCCGCATTGGCTCCCTTTTCTGTTTCTGTTCTTTGCCTTTGTCTTCTCTCCAAGATCGGGTAAAAAAACAGCGTAGACGGTTCAGGTCAGAATCACTGCCGGGCCTGGGCAATCCAAAGCTTTGCGGATTTCGATAGCCAAGGCCTGGGGTGTATAGGGTTTCCCTAGAAAGTGAATGTCTGCATCCAGGGTGTTGTGATAGGCAATCACGTTTTCCGTATAACCCGATGAGTAAACCACCTTGGCTTTGGGGAACACCTTGATGAATCGCTCCGCCAGTTCCCGGCCATTCATCTGCGGCATGATGATGTCCGTCAACAACAGGTCTATCGGCTCGTCCAAGGTTTCCAGCATGGCCAAGGCCACAGAGCCGTTAACCGCGCAAAGCACCCGATACCCCAAGCCTTTCAGGATTTTCTCCGTCACATTACGCACGCCACTTTCATCCTCCACCAACAAAATGGTTTCCTTCCCTTCCGGCATTTCTGAAAGCGGCATTTCAACGGCTACGATTCCGGAATGATTTGCCTCTTCCACCAAGGGGAAATACATCTTGAAGGTCGTACCCTTTCCCGACTCGGAATAAACTTGAATGCTGCCCTTATGCTGTTTGATAATCCCATATACCGTAGACAGTCCCAACCCTGTGCCCTTCCCTTCTTCTTTGGTGGTAAAGAAGGGCTCGAAGATGCTTTTCTGGGTTTCCTCTTCCATCCCCATTCCCGTATCCGAAACCGCAATCATTGCGTAGCACCCTGCGCTCATCAGCAGATGCCCCTCGCAGCCCTGGTCATCCAGACGCACCGCTTGGGTTTCAATAAACAGCGTTCCTCCTCCCGGCATCGCATCGCGGGCGTTCACGGCCAGGTTCAACAGAATCTGCTCCATCTGCCCTGGGTCCACTTTGATCGAACCAAGCCCTTCGTACAGATCCAACTTCATGTCGATGTCTTCACCGATCAAGCGGGCCAGCATTCTACGAACCCGTTCGATCAGTTCATTCACATCCACAAGTTTCGGTTGAATGACCTGCTTGCGGGAAAACGCCAGCAGTTGCCGGGTCAGGTTGGACGCCTGCTTGGTCGCCTCATCCACTTCTTCAAGCAACTCCAGGGTCTCTTCGTTCTCCGCGACATCCATCATCGCCAGACTGGTATTTCCTTTGATCGTGGTCAGCAGGTTGTTGAAATCGTGGGCCACCCCTCCGGCCAGGCGACCTACGGATTCCATTTTCTGGGCTTGATGGAGTTTCTCTTCAAGATGCCGATGCCGCAGTTCGTCGTCTCTGCGCTGGCTGACATCCAAATGGGTGCCGCTGGCCCGCAGGGGTTTGCCGTTGGCATCATGCTCGATAATCCTTCCTTTGGCCAACACCCAGATCCAGCTTCCATCGGCGTGCTTCAGGCGATATTCAATCTCCTTGGATTGCGGCTCGTGCTTGAGATGTTCATTGAAAAAATCTTCAATCCTCGCCACATCATCCGGGTGGATCAGGCGTTTCCAATCCTCAAAGGATTCCAAGGTAGATTCTGGTGTTAGCCCAAGCATCTCCAGCCAGCGCCGGTTGACGTACATTTCCCCGGTCTGAAGGTTCCAATCCCAGGCTCCCAGGTCCGCACCTTGCAAGGCCAGCCTCAATCGGGTTTGCTGCTCCTGCAACGCAGCATGGGATCGAAGCACTATCCGTCCGGTAAACCATATCGCGAAGAGTCCAAGAAGACCGATCACGCCATGAATAGCAATGGATTGATGACGAATCCGTTCTACAATGGAAATATAGGGTGCAAGCGGAACGGAAACACTGATTCCCCCTCGAAGATCCCCAACCTTGTACCCTTGAATACCGTGGCATTTGAGGCAGCCTTTTTCCACCTTCATCGCAGTCATGAAACGGAGGTAGGGTTCACCCTTAAGCGTGGTGATTTCCATCACCTCCTTGGTTCCCTGCTGAAACTTCTTCAGGCTTTCCGCTTCCCAGTCATCCGGCTTGTTTTCCGGGCGTAGGCAGTTGAGACTGGTGATATGCCCTTGGTAGCCATACTGTTCAAAACCCAGTTCATGAACCTGCCTGGTGATATAGGCCGGATTCATCAAGGTCAGAGGATCACCGCTTTCGGTGATGACATCCCGCTTGGGCAGATGGCTTAGGTAGGGATTGGGCGGTGTTGACTCCGTGGGCTTGACATAAACCCCACCCTTCATCGAAATCCAACGGCGGTAGACAAGGTCTTTGTTGTAGGTGGAACGCGCATCGACTTTGGCCAGTTCAACGGAGTTCTCTCTAGCCTGGTTATCATCCCAGACCAAGGAGGCAACCGTGACAAAAATCCAGAGGATCATTCCTCCACGAATGATCCAACGCAGGGATTGAACGGTCATCATGTTTTCAGAGCGGATCTCCACGGCGGTCCCCTGCTCTGATACTTCGACGCCGAAGTACCGAAATGCAAAACAATTCAGTAATTTTCCTGAGTTTTCCTACGGTACGTCAAACAGCCTCAGGCTTTTGTTCCCCTCTCACCATCTCCACAAACCAACCGGCACCCCAAGGAGCTTGGTGATTCCCTCTGGAAACCAAAACATTCTGAGTTTAGCTTGGTTTCGACTGAAATTCAACTTCTATTTCCACGAGCTGTAACATTCTCAAATACAGGTGATTTATCAAACTCTTACACAACAGATCAAGCGAGCCGGGCTCATCCATCCAGTTCGGAAGAAGGCTACACCTCATCGTGATAGTCTTCCATCAAGGCTTTTCCAGGAATGAAGGCCATCATATCCCGAAGCCATTCGCGCAGCACCGTATCCGGATGATGTTTCTGGGCCAGATTACGAGTGTGCAGACTCATTTCATCCAGATCTACCGTAAGGGCTTTTTCCAGGGCGTCTTTGAGGTCATTTCTATCGCTCTGGCGGAAAAAGATCGTATTCGTTTCATCCATCCATTGGGTCAGAGCCGGAACACGGGGGCCGATCAGCGCCTTGCCGAAGGTCATGACTTGCATCAGCAGTTCGTTGTTTCGGATCTTCTTGGAGGGCAAGACCACAAAATCTGCGGCACGGAAAAAGCGCTCAACCTCCCCATCGGGAATGGGCCGCAGGAAGAGATGAACCCCAGGCGTGCGGGCCGAAAGCCCCTCGATGGCGTGGGCGTATTGAGGCGTTGACGGCGCTCCGGCAACAACCAGGCAATGTTCGCGCAAAGGTTGTTTGCGAAACAGGGGAATGAGATCCGTCAGACCTTTGTAGGGGTGAACGCTCCCGTAACAAAGAAACACCTTGCCTTCGGTAGAAATGCCCAGACGCTCCAAAGCCTGCGTCCGGCTCAAGCCTTCTTCGGGATAATACCCGCCATAGCCAAGAGGGGCGCTGACACGAACCAAGGAAGACTTCACACCGGGCCATTCATGGTAGAGCCGATCAGCCATCGCCTGGCCCAGACACCAGATGCGATCGCTCTGGTTGAGCAGAGCGGTTTGTCCGGTGAGAGCAAAGCGCTGGGAGGAGTAATGTTCCAGTTGGTTGACCAGAAACCATCCCACCCGGATTCCCAAGGTGCGGGCGAGGCGAAGGGCGCTCAAGCGCCTTGCAAAGCGATACGCTTGAGCGCTTGCATCCTCTTGCTCAAAGGGACTATGGTAAGGATCGACATTGACCAGCCAGAGCCAGTCCAACCTCCCTTTGGCTTCCCAGATACGTCGCGGACTCAGGCTTTCCAGCAGGGTGACTTCAACCCCGAACTCTTCCAGGTGCTGAACCAAGACCTGCATAAACGGACTCTTTGAGGCTCGCGGATACAGGCCCACCCGAAGAGAGGATTTCCCCTGCACCTGCCAGCCAAGCTTCTGTTTCAGCCAATCCATCGCCACGCCTCGTCAACAATGTGTGGAAAAAGGCCGGAATCACTCCGGCCTTGACAGCAAATACTTTTCTATGTCTTGTCAGGGTTCAGATGTCAAGCCCCAGCAAATAGCCCCCTTCAATGGCCGAGGCGGCGTCGCCGATCTTCACCGCATCCCCTACCAGATGAACCTCGCCGTCAAAAGCTTCGGCCAGGGTCTTCCCACTCTCACCGGGAACCATACCCGTTGCCAGCACCACGGTATCATAAGGAATGCTGACTCTCTCCTCGCCTTGCTCGCAGACGACCTCGGTATCGGTGATTTCCAGAACCTTGGCTTTGGTCTGGATGGTGACTCCGGATTCCTGCAATTCCTTCAGATGCACCCAGCGTGTGCTTCGTCCGATACCTGAACCGGCACGAGGAGCCATTTCCAGCAGGGTGATGGTTTTGTTTCCATGCCAGAGCAGGTCACGGATGACTTCCGGTTTTTCGGCATCGTGTTTCAACAGGAAGGCTGCCACAGCAGGATCAATGGTGCCGATCTCCGCCAGCAGCAGGCCGATTTCCACACCGATGGGACCGGCTCCCACCACCACCACACGTTCACCAACCTGGTCCGGATGATCCATCACGTCTTTCCAGCCAAGCACCTTGGGCTTATCCAAACCTGGAATAGGCGGACGGGCGGGAACGGAACCGGTAGCGACAATCAGCACATCCGGCTTTTCCTTTTCCAACAGCGCCTTGTCTGCGGTGACATTCAACTTCAAGGTTGCCCCGGCGCGCTCGGCGCGACGAGCCAGGCTCTTGGTGGCACTGAGAAATTCATCTTTCCCCGGTGCAATACCTGCGTAATGGAGTTGACCACCCAGACGGGCTTCCTTCTCGACCAAGGTTACGGTATGTCCCCGACGCGCCGCGCTGTGCGCCGCCGCCAAACCCGCCGGACCTCCGCCGACAATGAGGACATTCTTCTTGGTTTCAGCAGCCTGAATCGTTTCCAACTCACGGCCCACTTCCGGGTTCATCAAACAACCGATGGTCTTCATTTCAAAGACGTAATCCAGGCATTTCTGGTTGCAACTGATGCAATGGATTACATCCTTCTGGCGGCCTTCCACCAGTTTGGTGACCAGTTTCGGATCGGTAATCAGAGGGCGCCCCATGCTGATCATATCGGCCCAGCCTTCCTGCAACAAGGCTTCGGCATTGTCCGGATGATGAATGCGGTTGGCTGCGGCCACAGGAACCTTGACCAGGCGTTTCACATTACGGGCCAGGTAGGAATACCCACCGGTAGGCAGGGCATTGGTGATCTGGGGAATATTGCTTTCATGCCAGCCGCCGGTGACATTGAAGAAGGCCACGCCCTCTTCTTCCAGGGCTTTGGCAAACAGGGCGTTTTCCTTGTTCGTGTTGGACTCCGCCACGAAGTCATTCCCGGACAGGCGAATCAGGATGGGGTAATCTTTTCCGCAGGCGTCACGCACGGCACGAATGACTTCGATCCCGAAGCGCATCCGGTTTTCCAGGCTGCCGCCGTATTCATCGCTACGATGATTGGTCAAAGGACTCAGGAACTGATTGATCAGATACCCGGCGCTACAGATGATCTCGACCGCATCGAAACCGCATTTCTTCACCCGTTCGGCGTTGACGGCAAAGTCTTCAATGGTTTTCTGAATCTCTTCCTTGGACATCTCACGGGATTTCTCGCGGGTGAGTTTGCAGAAGGTTTCACTGGCGCTGGGAGCCTGCTCACCATTAAGGAAAAAGGAATAGGTGTATCGACCGGCATGGTAAAGTTGCAAGGCACAGGCCGCGCCGTGTTCGTGCATCGCCTTGGTGAAGCGCTGCATACCGGGAATGTATTTGTCATCATTGATCCCCAGCATGAAGGTACCCCCGGCGTGAGGGTCCACCGGACAACCGCCAATGGTAATCAGCCCTACGCCCCCTTCGGCCCGTTTCCGGTAAAATTCGATGAACTGGTCATTGACCACGCCTTCCGGCGTGAAGTTCATGTGCATCGCCGGCATGACAATGCGGTTTCGGACGGTCAGGGAACCAAGCTGAATGGGGGATAGCAGTTTCATCGGTCACCTCATCAAGAGTAAGGGTAGATTCAAACCATGAGATTGTACAACCAACACCGTAGACGAAGCGAGGCTAGCACAAAAGCCACTTTACCGCAAAGTTTCAAGATGAAATTCACTCATCGGCAAGCCGGGAAAACGCAGGCCGCCACGTGCAAACAATGGAAAACCCCAAGTCAATTGGGAAAGGGAAACCCAAGGGCTTGGGCTGGCCACCAATGCTTGTTTCGCTATGCTGGCGTGGTTTTCCCAGACTGAACCTGAGAACGCTGGATCGTGCGCAGGTCCATATCTTTGAACAGAATACGGAACTCCTGCGGTTTGGGAACACTCCACCAGGGATGGTTTTCCCAGTGGTTGAGCAACTGATAGGACATGCCCAACTGCACAAAGGCGCGGGCGGTATCCACCTTGTCCACATCAGGATTCTCAAACAGAATCATATCCTGGTCTTCGCCCTGCAAAATCAGCAACGTCGTTTCCTGGCCCTCTCTCTGGGAAACCGCCAGACCAATCCCCCAGGGTTGGCGCTTGGCGCGATCAATACTCTCTCGTTTGCGAAACAGCTTCAGGTAGGTCCGCGTCCGTATGGCTTGATCCTGGTTGATCCGCAAGGTTTCTTTCGGAGAGACCAGGCCGATCATTGCCCAGCCCCCCAGCCCGATCAGGCAGAGAAGCAAGGCACCACCCAGGCCGATACCCGTCCAGATCGGTGTGGAAAGCGCCAAGGCGGAAGCCAACAAGGTGGCCGTCTGGGCCGGACGAATCCAGCGAGCCTGATTGCGTTGTTTGATTTGCAGGTTTCCACGGAACACCAGGAATATCCGATCATCAACGCGCAGGCGAAAGGAGTTCTGGGTGAAATAGAGATCCACAAGCCCCGGTGTATCCAGGTGGAAGGTGGGATCTTTGCCCCGGTGGATCTTGTTGGAAGCCGGTACCGTCACGGCACGCGGGTCGTTCAGTTCGATTTCATCGGTTCCCCGAAAACGCGGGGAGCGTTCATACTCGGATTGTTCTTCCAGGAAGGCCCGTTGCCGGATGCGATTCAGCACAAAGAACAACACAATCCCGGAGAAGAGCAACCCCAGAAAGGCCGCCCAGATCAGCGTGCGTACCGTCTTCGCCTGATCGACATCGTGTGCGTAACGAAGCACCTGATACACGCGGTGCTTGTTTTGTCGAAGAACCGGGGCGTTTTGTTTCAGGTTGGCATAGGCTCCGGCACAGGTGAAGGTCAAAAAAGGAGAACGAACCACGGTTTTCAGCCCCGGCGCTTGCCCGGCTTTTCCGGGGATGATCAAGGCCCCGTAGCGGTTGCTTTCCGGGTCGTGAAACATCACGGCCTGGCAAACCGCATTCTGACTCTGGTCTTTGGCGGAAAACCCCTGGGGTAAGGAAAACAGATGAGCCGCCGGAGGCGGAGTATCCGCATTGAGCAGACGGCTTGGTGCCATCGCCTGAAGGCTGTCTACCTTGGCAAGGAAAAGATATTCGCCGAAACCAAGCCCCAACAAGGCGACCATCAACGCTCCCGCCCCGCCGGTCAGAAGCATCGGCCAACCAAAACGACCGAAGGCAAAGACCAAACCACCGAAAGACAACAGCAAGCAGGTGAGATCGACATAGATCCGGGCGCTACCGGGAATCCATCCGGCAAGAAGGTAGTAGGTCAACGGTAAGAAAACACCCAGGCCCGCAGCAAGCAGGGCAAACCCGAAAGGGCTTTGGGACGTGTCAGATGGCGCAGGACGAGGGTCGTCGATCATGAATGAAACTCCGAGGCACGAAGGGTAACCATGAAACGATGGAGCCTAAACCTAAGAAAAAAAGCAATCCGATGACCGGGGTAGAGGTTCTACGGTTCAATAGGCTTGTAAAGGAAGACAGGCTTCCAAAGCCGCCTTGTTCTGCGCTTCAACCAGACATTGCGGGTCCAAGCCGTTCTGTTTGCAGGTAGCCAGCACGCGGTTGCCCCATGCCTGCCAGCTTGCTTGCGCCTGTTCCGCAGACATCCCCGATGCCAAGAGTTCCCGCTGGTAAACCAGGCGCGCCTTGTCAAGGGCGCGTTGACATGCCTGAACCTTGTTTTCCTGAATCGCCTGCTGTTCCACCGTCATCCCCACCATCGCGCCCATCTCGGCGATGGAGGGCAAGGGGGAAAGGGGTAGAGTATCCTCTGCCGTAGGGGAGGATGGCGGCAAGGGGGCGGGCTTGATGATTTCCACCTTGGGAAGTTCCGAGTCCGGCAAGGGAGCCAGGTCATTCTCACCACAGGCGGTCAGACCAATCATCCCCAGAAAGCCAAGCATCAGGTACACCGAAACGCGGATCATGGCGTGGTTCCGAGCTGCTTGAAGCTCTCCTCACCACGGCAACGGGCATTGGCGTTGTTGCAGTTGGTTTGGGCTTCGTTGCAGACCTTCATAAAGTCCGGGTCATCCACGTAATCCGGCAGGCGCAGATCACAGGCACGTTTGGCCAAGGCGCAAATATTGGCCGCTTCGTTACACACCTGATCTTTGGTCAAAGCGTTACGCGGATTGGCCAGCCGGTTTTTACCTTCCTGAGCCTGGACAGCGAGAACCTTGGCCTGGGTCAGCAGGTCCGCTTTCGCGCCACAACCAAGGGCGAAAACCAGTAGAAGACAACAAAGCAAGCCGGTAAGATTGCTCCCGGAGAGCAAGGAGTGGTTTTTCCGATCTGATCCCATAATACCCCCATACAATCATGGCCGAGTACTTGAACCCTGTACTCAAGCCGCAACCCAACATCAATGGTTCCGTTCAATGCCTTTCAGTATAACCCTGAAGGTGGAAAAGGCAAGCTCGCGTCGTGACGAAACAGGTCGTAAACAGGTGGGAGCCTTTCCGGGGATCAAGACAAGATGTGCGTTGCCGCAGCGACCACTTGCGGGTCGAATTGTTTTCCGCTGTTCTTTTTCAGTTCCTTGATCGCCCGTTTCCAGTCTTTACGCTTGTTATAGGGGCGCTCTCCGGTAAGGGCGTCGAAGGTATCAGCCACGCGAAGAATACGGGACAACAGAGGGATCTCGCCCCCGTAAAGCCCTCGTGGATAACCGCTTCCATCATAGTTTTCATGGTGGTGCAGTACGGTCAAGGCCACTTCATGCAGTTTCTCTACACGGTCGATGAGCCGAAAGCCGATTTCCGGATGGGCTTTAATCAGGGCAAATTCCCCCTCATCCAGACGCCCGGTTTTCCCCAGGGTAGAACGACCGGTGGCCAATTCACCCATGTTCTGCATCGCGCTGGCCCAACGCAGAGTAACCCGGTCATCCTCGCTGAGATGCAAGGCTTCGGCGATATCATCCGACAGCATGGATACGCGCCGGGTATGCCCCCGGTGGTAATGGGCGTTACGCCGGTCGATGATGTCACCCAGGGTTTCAATGCTGCGGTCCTGTTCGCTGATCCGTTCAAAAAGGGTGTAGCCGCGAAGATCGTCGGTGATGCACTCCACATACTCGGAGAGTTTCTGGCTATGAAGGACCGTCTCCAAGAAGTTTCCGCCGGAAAGCATGTCCATCAGCGCTTGGTGAACAGTCGGGTCCAGGTCTTCCCCGATGTAGGGTTTGAAAGCGGTTTTGACTTTATCCAGGGTGTTCAGGGTTTCCGAACGGGCCAACTGATCAAAAAGGTCCGCCGCCCGAAGGATGCGCCCACCGAGAGAAATGCCTTCACCAACCAGACCGTCCGGGTAACCCTCACCGCTATAGCATTCGTGGTGTTCCTTGATGTACAGGGCCACTTGCCGCAAGCCGCTGATCACGCGCAAGGAGTCAAACCCAACCAGGGGATGGAAGAAGAGATCCAGCCGCGCTTTCTGCCCCACCGTCGCGGGGTTATCCAGCAGTTCATGAATGACATGGCGTTCAAAATGGACCGCACCGATGTCTTGAACCATCGCCGCCAGATAGAGATTGGGCGCTTGCAGAGGAATCATTTCCTGGGCCAGCCGATAGGCCACCGCCGCCACACGCCAGCTATGGAACAGTTGGTTGTATTGTTCCATATCCAGCATCAAACCAATGGTGGAAAACAGTTGCGCCATGTCAATGGCACGGGATTCAGGGATAACCAGACGACGTTCCATAGTGCGCTTCCAGGTGGTGGATTTCAATTCGTTGAGCTACTATACTCTGGAAAGGTTCGAGACGGCAAGGTTTCAGCAGGCTTTTTCATCTGGGTAAAAACAACCGGTCTACCTGACCGACACGAACGATGGCTCAATTGGAAAGGGATGAAAATGGATAGAAACCCCAAGAATGGAACCGGAGACGCACCAACGACGTGCCCTTTCGCCGAAGCCCGTCTCCAGGCCGCCAAACGGCTGCAATCCGCTGCGCTGGATGGGCGTTTGCCTGCACTGGGGGCCAGCTTGGAAGGCCCGTGGATCTCGTTTCCCTATTTCCATCGGCGGGCGATGGTTCATCGGCAGGAGGAACGCTGTCTGGTGGATGATCGCCCGGCACCGGGAGCGGATGAGGTCTTGCTGCTTCATTATCTGGTGGACGAGTGCAGCGCAGCCCCGACGGGAACCTGGATCAGCTTCCGCGAAGTACCGGACAGCGCTCCCTATTTCGCGGCATACCACCAACGGGGACCGGCACGCATGGCACGGTTTTTCGGGGATGACGAGGCACGTTTCTGCCGTGCCGCTCAGGCTCTTGGTGGAGTCCGGAAACAAGACCTTCCCGGCGTAGCCTGGACACTCCACGCCCTTCCCACCATGCCTTTGGCCGTAATCCTCCACCCCGGAGAGCCGGGTCTTCCCGCCGATGCGCAACTCCTGTTTGACCGCAGTATTCTTTCCATGTGGTGTGCCGAGGACATCGCCGTGCTGGGCGAACTGGCCGCATTCTATCTGGAGCGTGCGGGATAAGCTCTTTTCCCGGAAGATTCCCTCTAAAGACGGTCCCGAAAAAACGGCACAGGATGGAACCCCATCCGATGCCGTTTGGATAGATCGCTTGTTCCTGGTTGAGGCTTACTTCAGTTCCGCATAGTGATTGCTGATAGAGCCAATGGCCTGCAATACCGCGTTGGCTCCGGCGGTGCTGCCGTCGTTGGTCGTAACCAATACGCCCAAGGGCGGGTTGGTGAGCATAATCACTTCCGCGTAGTTCATGGTGTTACCGCCATCGTAGAACATGGCGCTGATGGTTCCCGAATCCTGGGTGATGTTCCAGCCCATCGCGAAGGTGGATTCCCCGACCGGAGTATGCAGTTTGGTGAAGGTTTCACTGGTGAGGAAATCGTCTTCGCCGAGTTGGCCTTTGAGATGCATCAGAGCGAATTTATGCCAGGAATCGAGCGGGCAGTGAACGGTTCCCGCCGGTCCCATCCACGCGGGGAAATCCGCCAGGGAAGCGTCGGGCTCCATCGCCGTGAGATCATTGTTTTCGTCGCGAACGTGGCCGTAGGGTTGATCCACCTGCCCGGCGGTCGCCATCGGGCCGAAGCCGCAACCCGTCATACTCAGCGGCGTGAACAGTTTCTCTTCCATGATTTCTTCCCAGGGTTTGTCGGCCAGGGTTTCCAACACCGCCCCAAGAATCACATACGTAAGGTTGCTGTAGAGGAAAGCATCTCCCGGCGTATTTGCCGGTTCGATGGCCAGAACCAGTTCCGCCATCGTGCTTCGTTTTTCCCGCGTGGTCAACTGCGTGAAGGTATCCGGAAGCTCCACATCGGCATAGCTTCCATCGTTCATTCCGGCCTGCATGGTCAGCAGTTGTTCAAGGGTGATCGCCTTGCAGGTCTCGTGCATCCCATCGGCGAGGTCCGGCAGAGCCTCGGCCAGCGTCGTGGTCCAACTCAGATCCCCGGCATCCACGGCCAGGCCGACCAGGGTTGCAGTCATCGCCAGGGTATTGGGACCGATGTGCCATTTGTCATCCAAGGTGGCCAGGGTGTCATCACCGACTTTTCGCACTCCCACCACACCGGTGCCGATGATTTCATCTTTGGTGAAAGACATCGCGGCGAGAGCGGGAACCTGATAGATTTCCTGGGCGGCACGGATGAAATCACTCAAATCTTCCGGGTACTCCGGCTCGGTGTCGCCGTCTTCATCATCGTCATCATCGTCGGTGTCACCATCTTCATCGCCATCCTCGTCACCATCTTCATCACCATCAATGTCATCATCATCGTCGGTGTCACCGTCCTCATCCCCGTCGGTGAGGTTGGCGTTGGGGTCAAAGCTGTCGCTATCACCATCGCTTTCCGTCTCGGAACCGTCGTCATCGGATGAGCAGGCAAAGCCCATGAAAAGAAGGAGGAGAAATAGTAATGTGATCCATACTTGTTTCATAGTGGAACTCCTTTGAGATGAAACCTGAAAACTGCCGTTGCTTTTTTCCGTCGAATCATACGTCGTTTCTATCTTGATGCCCATAGTTTAACAGATTCGCGCTCAACGATCCACAAAAAACGTTTGTTCTCCTCTAATCTGCGTTAGCAGGAACGCTCATACCCCCAAACAGGGAGTAAGAGAAGAGGGGTATGCCCATGAGACTGCACAACCGACATCGTGTTGAGCGTCCAAGAGAGAGGGATGCCCCCGCCGATCCCTATTTCACAACGGACCGGCTCTTGATGAAAGGGAAGAGAGCATCAACCCGGCCCATTTTTTCATGGCTATTCATCGTTGAATCGTGTAGTGGTGAATGTAGGGCATACTATAACTTACAAATGTGGGGAAATAAACGGTACAACCTGCGAAAGCGGGCGACACGGGTGAACAAGTACGGAACCTGCCTTCGGCCAGGGGCGGGGTTTCTATATGGAGATTTCTATATGAACGACTTCCATAGAATTACTGGGGTAAGTTTTTTATCTAGTGAAGTCAACATATTACACATACATATCCTGTTCAGAAAATGCGCACAGAGAAATGGTCAACTCTTGATAATTTCAGTCGATAGTTAGGCGGGTAGGTATTCCTGCATATGTATCATCATGTTTTTTCTCCCAAGGAGGCAACCTATGGCTTTCATTAACGTTCTTCGTCCATTGCGAAAAAGGCTCGTCGTTGTGTCGTGCCTGATTATCGCTTCCGCTGCAACCATCACCTGCTCCAGCCAGGAGGACAGCATTTTGTGCGAGTCGGACAAAGACTGCGCTTCGGATGAATTATGTCATATGATTACAGGAACCTGCGCACCCAAGTCCGCGTTTTATGAATCGGACAAAGATTACTACCTCGCCGGTTCATTTACCTGCCCGGTGATTACCTATGAAGAAGAAGAGAACGATTTCGTGTTCGATAAACGCACGGCGTGGTCCAAGTCCTACCTGCGTGGGAAATTCGGCACAACCGCCGAGCAACAGGTGAAAAAATGGGTTTTGGAAGGCATCATTCCCGAAGTGATGTTGGGGGAAACGGTGGAGCTTGACCAGACCGAATCAACGGATGGTGAACTTACGGCAGACGAGTCGTATAAAGCCGGAGAATCCCTTGATGAAGGGGATGACTGGGATGATGAATCCTACGACGACGAAGACTGGGAGCAGGAGCAATTCGAAGAATCCGTGCTTTCCGATGGTGAAGACCGTGACGTCAGGGTGTTCTTCCAGAGCAAATGCTACTACATCGAAGGTCAATTGATGTTTATTCAGTATCTTCCGGGCTCTGAACTGGAGCTTTCGGTGCTGATGAACCTGAAAGAAGCAGGAAAGAAATTCGTCTTCCCCAGAATCTGGTCCATGTTCGGCATTCGGCAGGTCAACGCCTTCCGAGAAGGAAGCGATGTCTCCCTCGGTTTAGGGGTGGTGGACAAAGGCATTCTGGCGGTGAGCGAATTGGTTGAGCGCGTCGGAAGTGAATTCAAACCCGTCACAGGGACTATTGACGACGAAGCCAACCAGGGCAAGCAGCTCTTTATCAAGGGTAATATTTCAGGTGAGCTTGTCCCCTACTCCGGATTGGGTGGTGCCGGTGATACTTGTACTTCTCCCAGCGAATGCGGGCGGACAAACATGAACTATTGCATTGGCGGGCTCTGCACGGGACAGTGTCGTTATACCTCCGAATGTGTTGATGAACGAGGCAACGCCGAATGTACAGACCGCTATGAGGTTCCAGACAAAGACCTGAAAGATTTCGTCGAATACGGTGAAGACAATCTCATTGACAACGCGACGATTGATTATGAATCCATCGACCAGTTATGGGTTGATGAAGGCATGGGCTATTGCCGTCGGATCTGCGAGTCGGATTCCGATTGCGAAGAAGGCTCCAAGTGTGTCCTGAAGCTTGCCTCGCGGGATGCAAATCTCTTCGATATTCTGGAGTCTGCGGCAGATGATGAAGAGGCCACGTCACTGATGATAGAATATGAAAATGATCCCGACTCGTTTGTACTGCCGGAAATTGTCAAAACCTGTTCCACACCTGCCTTTGATGCCGTGATTGACAATTACGATGAATACAGTGGTGATGATTACACCGGCGATGACGAGTTCGATTACGACTACGAAGATGATGGTTACTACGACGAAGACGGAAATCTGACCGACGAGGATGATGAAGACGGTTGGTGGGATTACGAAGAAGACGATTACAACTGGGAGGAGGACGAGGAGTACTCCGACGATTGGGAAGACTATTACGACGACGATGACGATCTCGTGGACGATGATGACGATCTCGTGGACGACGACGATGATCTCGTGGATGACGATGACGATGTCACCGACGACGATGACGATGTCACCGACGATGATGACGATCTCGTGGACGACGATGATGACGATCTCGTGGACGACGACGATGATCTCGTGGATGACGATGACGATGCTGGAGTCAAATAGCGGCTGCCTCGTTGAAGATAGCGAGGCATCAACCCAACGCACTTAGAAAGCTTTAATCGCAATATCAACGCGGCATCGCCGCTTCAGGGGTGAAAGGTTCACACATGTTGAAAACGAAACTTCTTGTGACCTGTCTGTTCTTTGGATTGTTATTCTTCTCTTCCGCAGCCTTAGCCAACAACTATGAAACGGTTCCTCTGGGTACGCGGACAATGAGTATGGGTGGTGCAGCAACCGCCTTTGGTCACGATTCTGCGGCTCCCTTTCTGAATCCGGCGAACATGGTGCTGATGCATCATGACATGCTGTCTCTCTCGGCGAATGTCTACGGGTTTCGCAATGCGACGGCGAAAAACTATTTCCGGCTCAACCCGGAAATTCAAGAGGAACTGGCGATTATTGACACCGCTCGCAAAGATATGGGCAGCAAGTCGCTGGATATCTTCCCTTCGGCAATGAACTATTTCTACCATTTCGGTCCGAAGAGCTATCCGATGGTGGTGAGTTTCAGTTTCTTCACTGCCGTTCATGAAAACCAGAGCTTTCTCGGCCAACCGCAGATTCTGTTTGCGGATGGAGGATTTCGCACCACCAGCCGTTATGTCAATGAACAGAACTCCTACTACTTCGGCCCCTCCTATGCCGTGGGCTTGGGTGAGCATTTCCGTTTGGGCTTGAGTGTGTTCATGTTGCATCAGCCGATTTCAATGACCAAGCAGGCCAGCACGCTCTACACCTCCGCCAACAACACCACCTTTTACGCGGATGAATCCACCGAGTTTATCGACGGATACAGCTTCGACATGCAATTCATCCTCGGTTTCGGGTTTACCCATTCCGGCTTCAGCGTGGGCCTTGGAGCTTCTTCGCCCAGCCTTCACCTGGATGGTGATTTCACCAACCAGTACAAACTGGATACCACTGCGCCGGGTGGCGCCGATACCTATCCCAGTGAGAAAATCATTGAGAACCTGACGGGGGATCTGATTATCAATAAGCCGATCAAAGTCAATCTGGGCTTGGGATATGAAATGAAGAAAACCTTCTCGATTGCCTTGGATGTCAACCTGTACATGCCGATGAATGAAGCAATGCGATACGAGGGGGATATTCGCTCGGACACGATTATGCAATACGGCATTGCCGACAGCCAACGCTATTACATCAACAAGAAGTTCAAACATGATATGATAATCAACGCCAAATTGGGTGTGGAAGTGATTATCGCTGACATTCATGCCTTGCGCTTCGGTGCATTCTCCGACTTCTCACCGGTTCATATCCCCGGAACGGCGGATCTCGATTACACCGACCTGATGACGGTGAAGGAAGACCGTTTCGGTGGTTCGCTGGGATATGGGTTTGCCACCGATGCCTTTGTGGCGGACTATGGTGTAGCAGGGTACTACGGAGTCGGTTCCATCGTCGGGCAGCAATTGTTTGGGGATTCCTACTTCAAATCCGACCTGACCAGCTATGGCTTCATGTTTTTCCTGAGCGCAAGTCTTGACCTGGAAGAAATCAAACGGAAGATCATGGGCAAGGTACCGGGAGGACAGGCGGCGGAAATGCTGATGGACCCATCTTCTCTGCTGAACTTCGGCGAAGTGAAACCCCTTGAAATTACCGATATTTCTCCGAGACTGGCGGAATACCAGCATGATCCTCTGGTGAATACACTGATCGAGCAGCCGATGGAATATCCGCAGATCGGCCATGAAAAGTACGACGCCTTCTTTAAGCGTGCCGCAGCCCTGGAGGGTGGTGTGGCAGTTGCTCGCGGAGTGATGGCCCGTATGCGTGAGGATATCGCCCAACTCTCGGCATCCATGCAATTGCCCTCTTCGGAGGAGATTCTTCCCATGCTCGTGACCATGAAAGCCAGCCCTGACCTGGAGCAGTTCAAAGACCGGATTGCGACCATCAAACAACGCGCCGAACTGTTCAAAGACATCATGGTCCAACTGGCCAGCGACGCATCCAAGCTTCCTGCCGACGGCGGAGCTTTGATCGGGGCGGTGAAAAAGGATTTCCAAGACGGTCAGGCCGGTCAGATCATGGCGGTGACCAATGAACTCAGCGCGATCTTCCCCAAACTGACCGAGTTGCTCGACCAGCTTCAAGCCTTGATGGATGATATGGCAAAAACCTTAAGCGGCTTGGGTCAACTGGGAGGATAAAACCCGGCGATTATAACCGAGCTTAGGAATCGTCATCCTCTGCGCAGGCGGAGGATCCAGACAGCAGATTTTACACTGGATTCCCGCCTTCGCGGGAATGACCAAATGGATACTTCGTCTAACTTATTGTTGCCGGGTCAATAATTCCAAATCCTTACGTCCTTGGCAAAACCATGACAACCTAACACGTCTTGCATGTCAGGGAGTTGTAATTCACCTTTCGGCGGATTCCTCAGAGACATCGAACAAGATTGCTTCTGCCCGGAAACCAGAGAGTAATCAGGGTATACAACGAAGAGACGCTGTCTTTACCCCTGGTTCGGACAAGAGTAGTTCAAAAGAAGAACGTCCTTGCGAAGTTGCAAGGACGTTGTCAACAAGTCAGGAGCCGCCATCTGGCGGCTCCCGGAAGGAATGGGCATCGCGTCGTGCCCTTGGGTCGGAGGGACCAGACCGGGTTGAAAGTCTAGTCCGCCAAGGCTTCGCACATTCCATTCACACACATCATGTAGTCAGGACAATCCGAATCCGCGTCACAGGCCATGTTCGGGGCTTCTTCACGGGGCATACACACGCCTTCGGGAATGCACTTGCTGCCCTTTTTGCCGCAATCGTAGTTCCAGTCTCCAACTTCATCCCAGTTGATGTAGCAGAATTCGTTTTCCGCGCACTCATCATCAGAGAAGCACACCGGCTCGGTCGGGGTTTCTTCACGGCAGGAACCGAAGTCCGCACCGGGATAATATTCACAAACCTGACCTTCCGGGCATCCGTTCATCGCAATGCCACCACAGAGGTCTTCGGCACACTCCCAGATGCACTGGGCGTTTTCGCAGCGAAGACCACCCATGCAGTTCATTACCAGGTCTTGACCATAGACCATGCAGTCTTCATCCACCTGGCAGGCCATCGGTTCTTCACGGGGAACGCAAACGCCTTCGTAGGGGATACCGGCTTCGTCGATGGCCTCATCAAGATCCAGACGAAGGGCGCAGACTTCATCGGCGGCGCAATCCGCATCGGAGTTGCAGTAGTCTCCCGTCTGTTCCGGTTCGCAGGAACCGTAGCAACCACAACCGGGGCCTTCACAATCCAGGCAATATTCGATCTGGCAGGCAAAACCATCGTGACATTCGATGGTGTAATCCCACCCTTCGTAACACTCCTCCGTCGGTTCTTCATCCGGGACGCACATACCCACTGCGGCGATGGTCGGGCAAACGGTTTCACAATACACTTCGCCATTGTCCTCATCCCAGCATTCTTCCTGACATTCAACGGGCTCGCCCAGTTCACAATGGTATCCCGCGTCGCATTCATCGTCGCTGAAGCAATACTCAGGATTTTCGTAAGGAGAACAAACACCGGCCATCACATCGTCACAGTCCATACCATCGGGGCAATCGTAGCGGATGTATTCGCAGAAGTAGCCCGTGGGGCAGTCATAGTCACTGAAGCAGTAGTCATCGCCACCGGCCCAGACACATTGACCATAACCATAGGCCGGGTCGGTATCAACGCAGTCACATTCCGCACCATAGGGGCAATCACAATCATCGCCACGCCATTCACAGACATAACCGCTGGGGCAATCGGCATTGCTGTAGCAAGAATTCGGGTTCTCGTCCGGGACACACATCCCGATCTCTACCGCAGCGCAGTCATAGCCATCGGGGCACTCCGAAGGAATGAACTCACAGACATAGCCCGTCGGGCAATCGACATCACTGTAGCAGTAGTCATCCGGATAGTTGGGGACACACTCTCCGTAGCCGGGTTCCGCCGTGCCGGGCGCGCAATCGCATTCTTCGTTCCCAGCCTCGTCACTCCAGCACTCGCAATCGTCTTCATCATAGCCGTAGTCATAATACTCGCAGATATATCCCGTCGGGCAGTCTTCGTTGCTCCAGCAATAGCGCGTGTCATCAATGGGTTCACAGTAACCGCCGTAAGGATAGGGCATCCCAACATCTTCTCCATCATCGGTGGGTTCCCCTTCTCCATACCATTCGTCGTAAACACAGACATAGCCATTGGGACAATCGGAGTCGGTATAGCACTCATACTCATCATCAATGCACTCATAAATGCACTGACCATCCACGCAACTGAAATATCCTTCACACTCCGGAACGCCTCCGTCCATCAGGTCGTAGCAATCCCAGTCGGCGCGGCATTGATCGTTCTGGTTGCCGACAACCACTTCCTCGGAACCGAAGAGCATGGTGTGGCTTTCGTTCCACAGTTCCACATAATAGCGTCCGGCTTGCAGGTTGTTGATCGTGGTTTGCAGATCCATGCTGCAAATGCAATTTGCCTGAGCTTCGGCATCATCCACTTCATGAAGGACGATCTCGGAACCGACAAGGCTCATCGTGAAACGCATCTCCGCAGCGCATTGCAGGGTCACACCGTAATGATAGACCTCAATGCGGTTGGACCCACCGACGAATTCCACCCAGCCATTCTGGTAATAATCGTCATCTTCCTCATCATCCGGGTAGGGCATCGCACCGCCATCCGGATCACTCTCTCCTTCGGCGACCCCGGTTTCTTCCGGTTGGGGAGTGCCTTCTTCACCATCCACCATCGGCTCATCATCGGCTCTGGGAGGCTCTTCCACATCGTCCTCACCCCAATAATCGTTGTAGCAACCACTCTGGTAGATTTCCCCCAGCGAGGGATTGAGGACAACATCATCATCGTCGTCGTCGTCGTCATCATCATCATCGTCGTCATCATCCTGGCTGGAATCATCATCGTCATCATCCGCCGGGAAGAGGGTATCCGGGTTCTCAAAACAGCCGGTTACCAGAACCAGCAGGCATCCTAACAGTAAAAACTTCATCGCTTTCATCGTGCTTCTCCTTGCTCGGTTATTCTCTATCGTTCATCTCAGGGTCGTTCGGTTATCAACACCCAGCTAATAGAGCATGGACCGTGCCAAAAACAATGCAACCTTTTACGGAATCTAACAGGCTGGTATCACATGATTTTCAAGAATTTCCATTCAATTTACAATTCACCCCCCCGGCTAACTGTCACTTTTTCCTGACAATCTCAGATGACATCTTTGCTTGACACCCCCTGACCAAGCGATACGGAACAACACAAGGTAGCGTCTTGAAGAAATCCCGCTGTTATATATCCACTTCTATGATTATTACAAGAGAGGCACCCGGCTAGGAAGCGGTTCGATCCGCTGAATTTGGCAAGAATGACTATCCGGGGAAGGTCAGATGGGCCAAGGCGATGGAGGCGGCAATTCCGGCGGCGTCCGCCAACAGGGCTGCGGCAATGGCATAGCGTGCTTTGGTGATTCCTGCCGCGCCGAAGTATACCGCCAGCACGTAGAAGGTCGTTTCGGTACTTCCTTGCATGATGCTGGCCATGTAGGCCGAAAATCCATCCGGGTTGCTGGTGACCAGTTCACTCAGGACGCCAAACGCCCCGGAACCGGAAAGCGGACGCATCAGCGCCATAGGAAGCACATCGGCGGGAAGGCCGATGGTCTCCGTGATCGGCGAGAGCATTCCGGCCAGAATGGCAAAGGCACCGCTGGCCTTGAACATGCCGATGGCAACCAGAATCACGACCAGGAAGGGAATGATACGCACGGCGACATCAAAGCCTTCCTTGGCCCCGCTTGCCGCCGTTTCATAAACTTTCACCCCGCGCCAGTAGCCGAAAAGGAGAATTGCCGCCATCAGAATGGGGATGATCCAGAACTGCACCATTTCCCGGCTCAAGGTATCCAAGGACGAGGCCGTACCGAGGCGATAGCCCAACACCGCGAGAAAGGCGACAAGACAGGTCAGCACGAGGCTCTTACCGGCGATTCCAGGAGGGATCAGACTGTCTTCTTGAACCGCATCGTCGGATTGCCCTCCATCGGAGTCGGCTTCTTTGTGGAGATCCTCACCCTGTTCAGAGTCCTCCCTCGTCCCTGTACCCTCTGCCTCGGTGGCTTCTTTTTCCGACTGATCGGCCAACCGGGCCAGGGTCTTGGCGGCAAGAATGGCCACCAGGGTGGAAGTCATCGTGGCCAGCAGGCTGGGCAGGAAAATCGACGCCGGTTCTTTGGCTCCGGCAGCGGCACGAAGACCGATCACGCCCAAGGGGAGCAAGGTAACGCTGCTGGTGTTGATGGCCAGAAAGAGGCACATCGCGTGGGTTGCTCTGCCCGGAGTGGGGTTGAGCCGGTTCAAGGCCAGCATGGCCTTGATTCCTAAGGGCGTGGCGGCATTGCCCAGGCCCAGCATATTGGCCGCCATGTTCATAATCATTGCGCCCATTGCCGGATGCTTGGCCGGAACGCCGGGAAACAGCCAGACCATCAGGGGACGTATCCATCCGGCGATGATCTGCATCAGGCCGCCCACCTCGGCAATACGCATCAACCCCAACCATAGGGCCATCACACCGATAAGCTTGATGGCCAGATCCACGGCGGTTTTGGCCGAGTCAAAGCTGGCCTTGGTTACGGCTTCGCCGTTTCCTTTGGCCAGGGCGACCAGTACGGCGAAGAGCATCAGCCCGAACCAGATCAGGTTGATCGCAGCCGGTTTTTCCTTGGCATGTTTCATCGGATTCTATTCAAAAGCGTCCATTCATAATCTACGTCGTTCCAACCTACCCTGCTTTGCTGAAAAAGAAAAGGAAAAACGGCATGGTGACAGGTCCAAACCCCATCGCGGTTCAATTTTGGCCCCTCCCCCTTCTTCGACCCTCCCGATTGGGAAAAGAGTTGTTGCGATCCCGATCCGCTCTTGCTAGTCTCCGTCCGCTCATCAGAACAAGGTCAGGTTTTCCATAGAGAGAATGACCTTGTTCCGGCAATGTACACACCTTTTGAGAAGGACATCTTGATGAAAAAATCTCTGGTTTTGCTGCTGATGCTGGTTCTGTTCATGGCCTTGGCCGTTTCCGCGACCGCCTGCGATGATGGCGACGATGACGATGACGACACCGCCACCGACGACGACGATGATGATGACGATGACGATGAAAATACCCTTACGAATGACGATGACGATGACAACAGTGTCAATGACGACGATGATGACGGAAGTTGGGATGCCGATTCTCTCTACGAAGAGTACAATTGTGCCAACGAAGACAGCCTGGACCCCTGTGCCCTTCCTTTCTGCAACAACCTGAGCGGGTACATGGAAACCAGAGACGTGGTGGTTCAAGAGTTTGGCGAAGAGTCCCACTACCTGCCACAGTTGGATGACTGCTTTGACAGCTATATTTCCTGCTTCGATGGCACCTGCCCGGATCTGGAGTCGATGGACGAAGCCGGCCTTCTAGCCTGTGGAGATTCCCTGGGTGAATGCTTTGAGGGTGTCTACGGAATGTAATCACCTCACAATTCTGCTCACAAAAAAGCCTCCAGACATCACGCCTGGAGGCTTTTTGTTGGGTTGCTTCAAACGGGACAATCACTCTTCGTGAAAACCATCCATCACCGCATCAATGATGGAAGGCGGCTTACTCCCCTTGGCTTTGGAAGAAGCGCTTTTCTTTTTCGTGGTGCCGCTCTTCGTTGCCTTCGCCTTCTCCTCGGTTTTTGCACTGTCTTTTTTGCTTGAGGTCTTTTTCGCCGCGGCTTTCTTGGTGGTTTTCTTCACCGCTTTCTTGTCGGATTCTTTCGCTTCCTTCGCGGCTTTGGTCGTCTTGGTGGCCTTCTTGACGGTTTTCTTGGTTTCTTTTTTCTCTTTGCTGACCGAGGCCTTGGCTTTGGCCGGAGCTTTTTTGGCTTTCGCCTTGGGCTTCTCTTCCGGCGGCTCGGTTTGATTCACGTCCATCTCTGCACCGGGTGCGTCCGCCTTTTTCTCTTCAGCAGGAAGCGCTTCCGGCGTCGGCAGCATCTTCGGCAAGTGGCTCTCCGGGTAGGCCCGCTCTTTGAGGAACTTCTCAACGCGCAGGTTCATCAACTCCGGAAATTCAATGGGCATGGTGTGGGTCGCGTGACGCAGAATCAGCAGATCCGCATCAGGGATTTCCCTGGCCATGCGCTCGGACAACCAGACCGGCGTGAAGCTGTCGTTGGTTCCACCGAGAATCAGCACCGGTTTGTCGATCTTATTCAGGAATGGGAAGGCGTCATGTTCCTGGGCATGTTGCAACATACGCACGAACAGTTCCACACTGATGTTCCCGATATGGTCAAAATAGTTTCTGAAGACCCGACGGTCGATGAAATCCGGGTTGGCTTCCACATGAAGACCGACGTACAGGGCGAAATCGGTGGGAACGACACGATGCCAGACCCATTCCACCGGCTTGACGAAACGAAGGGCCGTCTTGGACAGGTAAGGCCAGATTTTCGCCGGGACGGGATTGTCCTGGAAGGTATTCAGTGGGTGTCCGTAGCTGCCACAGACCGGAATCAGGGCTTTGACATCATCGGGGTACATGTTCCAATGTTCCAGGATCACCTGAACGCCCATCGAGTGGCCCACATGAACGGCGGGGCCGGTTTGCAGCTTTTCCTGCAACAGGTGGAGATCCCGCACCATATCATCAATGCCCGTCTTGTTCATGTCTTTGGGCATATGGCTGCGCCCATGTCCACGGTAATGCCAGTGGATAATCCGGTACTCCCGCTCGAAATAGGGAATGAGATAGGTCCAGGCATAGCCGTCACAGCCGATGCCATCACTGAGAATCATGACCGGACCGCTGGGATTTCCGTATTCTCGAAAGGAGATATCCGTTCCGTCATATCCAACCACAAAACCTTCGTACATGGTAGTCTCCCTTGACAAATTCTACACCGAAGAACCCGTCTTTTCTACTGAAACGTGGCCCATTTGTAAAGGATTAAACGCATCGCGTCATACAACGGCGGGTTGCCAAGGCGATCCCACGTCCCTTCAAGCGACCTTCATCTTGCCCAAATACAGGGTTTCATGCCCCCAGGCGAGCAACGACCAAAACGTTTGCGTCCTTTCCAGAATCCAGGTATAAAATCCGACGAGAAGGTGTGCTTCGTTTCCTACGCGCAAGGTTTTCACAATACCGATGAAAAAGTCTTTACTATCCACACAGGTTCTGGTCGGCATCGCCGTGATTCTCGGTCTGTCGGTGCTGATGATGATGCTTCCGATCAACCAGGAGCGTCAGACCATCAACGAAAGCCAACGGCTCTTGGAAGCCTACGGCAAGAAGATTTCTCCGGATATGCCGCCGGTGAACGTAACCCAGGTTGAGGCTCCGCCCGCATGGCGCAGGCTGGCCGACCGCCTGACAGAAAACCCACTCCCCGGCGCGAAAAAGAAAAAGCCGGTGAATGGAACCCTTCGTTTGGAAAAGCAGGCCATTCAACTGGTCATCACCGTGGAAACAGAACATCAGAAACCCGTGGTGAGTTCGGTTACCCTTGCCGGTTGGTGGAGTATGCTTCCACCAATTCTTGCGGTTGTATTGGCGATCACCACCCGAAAGCTCTTGCTCAGCCTGCTCTTGGGTACCGCACTGGGTGGCGCATTGACCTGGATGAACGGCTCCCTGTGGCGCCCCGTCGCCGGGTTTGCCGTGGGAACGGGCCAGACCCTCTATTCCGTGCTGACCAGTGACTTCCATATCTACATTTTCATTTTCACCTTCTCGCTCATCGGTATGGTCAACGTAATCAACGCCAACGGAGGGATTGAAGGCTTGGCCCGGCTTCTGCGCCGCGTCGCCGACAGCCGCCGCAACACCCAGCTTGCCACGGTCTTGACCGGGCTGGCCATCTTCTTTGATGATTACTCCAACACCGTCGTCGTCGGTGCCGCAATGCGCACCTTGAGCGACAGAGCAAGGATCAGCCGGGAAAAACTGAGTTACCTCATTGATTCCACCACCGCGCCCATCGCCGGGCTGGCGCTGATTTCCACCTGGATCGGCTACGAGCTGTCTTTGATCGGCGACGGCCTGAAGGTGGTCGGCGAAACCACGGCCCCGTTCAGTGTGTTTATTTCCAGCCTGCCCTATCGCTTCTACTGCATCATGACTTTGATCTTCGTGTTTCTGGGCATTTTCACCCGGCGTGAATTCGGTCCGATGCTCCATGCGGAAAACCGCGCCGTGACGGACAGACTGGTTCTTCGTCCCGAATCCCGCCCCTTGGCCGGAGATCGTCAACCCAAAAGCCAGGGCGTACCCAATGCCCTTTCCGCCGTACTGCCCGTACTTTCAGTGATTCTGCTCACCTTGGCCGGCTTGATGCTCTGCGGCGCGGGTGTGACCTGCCAGCAGAATGGCTGCTCTCTCAACCGACTGGATGAGTTCACCTTCGCCCGCGTCTTCAGCCTGAGTGACAATTACATGGTCGGCTGCATGGACAGCGGTCTGATGTTGGCCGTCGCCGCCATTGCCGGGTCGCTGATTGCCTTTTTCATGGGCATGGTGGTTGGAAAAGTCCCCCTGCGCAAGCTGTTGAAAGCCTGGTGGTCGGCCAGTAACACCTTGGCGTTGGCCTTCGGAGTGCTGGTGCTTTCGTGGAGTATCGGGCATATCAACGGGCAGGTGGGCGCAAGCAGTTTCATTGTCTCTAGCCTCGTCGGGGAATCCTCCGCCTGGGCGCTTCCGGTGATTATGTTTGTCATTGCCGGAGCCATCAGCTTCAGCACGGGAAGCAGTTGGGGAACGATGGCCGTACTCTTACCGACAGTGATTCCCTTGGCCCACCATATCGGTGGAATGCCCTTGTTGATGATCACCGTGGGCACGGTGCTGGACGGCTCCATCTTCGGCGACCATTGCTCACCCCTGAGTGATACCACCATTTTGTCCAGCATCAGCGCCGGATGCGACCACCTGGACCACGTCAAAACCCAGATGCCCTACGCCCTTGTGGTGGGTGGCGTCGCCATGACCCTGGGTTACGGACTGACTTCCGTGATGTCTCCGTGGATTTCCTACGGACTTGCAGCCGCCGGGTTCTTCCTGATTTTCAATCGGCTTGGGAAAATCCCCGGCGCAGGCCGAGGCGGCAAGCGGACCTACGGCTTCCATATTCGTGTGAAGAGTGTTCGCCGTGCAGACCCGGACGCTACCACGGCCACCCCTGGAGAGGCGACTCCGAACCCATGACGGGAAAGGCAGGAGTATGAGCGCAAACACCCATTCTCTTTGCTCCGCATGGACCCAAGAGAACCGGCACAACCTGGAAGCCTGGCTTGACGAGCTATCCCGCGAAGGCTCAACCCCCACCCGACGAAGGATCTCCCTTTGGGACTGGGACAACACCGTGGTTCATGGTGACGTGGGGGATCTGCTCATGGGCAGGCTGCTTACGGACAACTTACTTATCAAACCGCACGGTGCTTCCTGGCGGACGGTGGATGAATACCTCAGCCACGAAGCCGATACCGCCTTGCAGCAGGTGGACCCGACACCCAGCGATGAGCGAACCTCTCAAACCCGACACAACCGCGCACTCTGCCGCGAATGGCTGAGTATCTATTTCAAGGGGCGGACCACAGGCGGGGAGGATGCCTTCACCATACCCACAAGCCGGACCTACGAGCCGCGCTATGCTCTGTTGCCCAAGCTCTGCGCCGGACACTCCCTGCACCGCCTGTTGAAGCAGTGCAAGGATTTCATTGCCCAAGCCTTGGAACAGGCGACGGACACCTGGCTTGTTGAACCTGATGAGGATCAGCCCTGCATTCCAGCCTGGATTCGCTTTCAACGGCCCATTGTGGAGTTGATGAACCATCTTCATCAGGCCGGGGCGGAAGTCTGGATCGTCACGGCCAGCCCCTTGTGGTTGGTGGAAGCAGCATCCACCTTCCTTGCGCTTCCTCCCCACCGTGTCCTGGGCATTCGGAATACCCTGACCGATGATGACCGGCTGACATCTTCCCTGGAAGACCTCAGCCTCTGGGCCAAACGGGAGGAACCGGTTCACACACCACCGGTGCTATGCTTTGATGAAGGCAAACCGGCCTGGGTACAAGCCGCCTTGCAGCGGGATCAGACCCACGACCCACGAGCCGCCCAGGTGGTTTTCGCTGCGGGAGACAGCGAAACGGACCTGCCCTTGTTGCAACGCTCCACAGGGCGGAAACTCTGGCTGAAACGAAAAGACTCCCTGCGTATGGACCACGCTCTGGCCGCCAATCCGGCAGGCTTTTTGGTTCAACCCCGCTTTTTGACGAATGACTGAAGATGAAAGCATCGGGGCGACCCCGAAACCCGCGACGATAAAGGATAACGGATCATGCCTTCCCAGGATTCATTCAATGTTTCATCCCAGCAACCAGGCGGGAGGGGAATCTTCCATCGCCTGCTGGTCTGGCTAACCTGTACGAGCCTAAGCGTTTCGCTCTGCCTCACACCGGCCTTGAACCATGCCTGGGCTGACGAGAACGCACCGGCAAGACCTCACGCAACGCCCAATGAGCAGAACGAGGCAACCCCGGCGTCCAGCGAAACCAAGGCACCTGCGAAGGAAGAAGCGGCAAGAGCCGAAACGGAAGAAAACACAGCCAAGAACGAGGCGACCCAAGACACGAAGAAGGAAAGCACCGACAACCCGGCCAATCAGACGGATTCGCCGAAACACGCCGAGAAACCCCAGGGCAAGGTCAAAGAGTTTGAAGCCGATGACAAGGCAAGTGAGAAGGCCGATGATGTCGATAAAGGCCCCTTGTATCCGGTCTGGGGACACCGCAAAGGCGCATCCCAGGAAGATCCGTGGGATATGAAGGCCTCCGCTCCCGTCGCCGAAGGTGAAGAAACGCCCTGGTATCGTCATTGGCTGTTCTGGACACTGGTCGGCGGCGCGGCGGCAACCGGCATCGGTCTGGGCCTGGCCTATGGCGTCAAACACGATGACAGCGTCAGTCTGGAGGTCACCCGCCGATGAACACGTTTTTCCTCACTCAGACTCGCCGCGTCCTGCTGACTTTGTTGCTGCTGCTTCCCGGTCTTCTTGCCTGTGACAAAGGGATGAACTACACCATCGGCCTGGAGATCGTTACCCCTGAGAATCAAGATGTTCTGGCCGGAGTATCCTCGTTGACCCTGACTCTGCACCATACGACCAAGGATAAAAGCAAAACCTTGAACGCCCCCATCAAAGCCGATGGAAGCATCGACCTCGGTTTCGGCGATCTCCCCGACTGGACGGAATTTTACATCACCGCCGAAGCCACCGGCGACGCCGGAGCCCTCTTCGGGAAAACCATGCCTATTGCTCCTTCCCGCGACGCGGGGGCCACCTTCGGTCTGTTTCTCAGCATCCCCGACACCATCGCCGTCAGCCCGGAGCGCCTGGAGTACGAACGCAGCCTTCCGGCCACGACGATGCTGAACAACTACGATCTTCTCGTGGTGGGAGGCGTGGAGCGCAACGCCGAGGGCCAAGACCAAAGCACACCCAGCACCATCGAATGGTTTAATGGCGGCACCTGGCTGCTTTCAGAACTGAGCCTGAGCGGACAAGCCGTCTCGACACCCAAAGGCATGGTAGGACATACTCTGACCGCCTCCGGAGCGGTGCGGGCGGTGTTCGGCTTCGGACATCATCGGGTGGGTGACAGCGAGGGCTTGGAAGAGTTGTACCTTTTCGATGCCGGCAACCCAAGCGCACCGCTTTCCATCTTAGAACGTCCCAGCAAGGCGGTGAAACGGAGCCAGGCGGCGATGACCCCCCTGTTGGACGGCTCTCTGGTGCTGTTCGGTGGCGGGCGGGATGACAGCGGCAAGCCTCTGGATGACCTCTGGTTGATTGATGTCACCAACACGACCATCACCGAATTGGGAACGCTGAAGCAAGCGCGTTATGGACACCGTTTTCTTCCCCTGTCACGAAGCGATGGCGAAGGCGAAAGCGAGTTTCTGGGCGTGTTGCTTGTTGGTGGCAACGACGAGGGGGAGGCGCTGTCTTTTCTTTCCTTTGCCGGTCTTGATCAGGGTGCGGCCCAGGTTTCCTTTTCCGAGGAAGTCATTTCCTCGGATCTTCCCAGCCTGCGTGATTTCGCCACGGCCAACCTGGGCGATGGCGTGATTCTCCTCGCCGGTGGTGAAAGCCCCGAAGGCCCAAGCGCGGCGAGTTGGCGCATCGGGTTGAAGGATGACGGGAGCTTTTCCATTCTGCGCCTGACGGATCTTCCCCAGGCGGTTTCCAGACTGTGCGGTGTGGCGGTTTCCCAGGACAGCGCCCTGTTCTGCGGCGGAAGGCTCGCCGACCAAAGCACCTCGGATCAATGCCTGCTCCTCGCAGACGATGATGTCGCCTCCAACAAGCGAAAACGCCTTCGTGACGAGGCTTCCACGGACGGTGATGAAGAAAGCGATGAGCCGAACGATGATGATTCGGATGGAGATCGCGAAGAAGAAAACGGTCTTGACGACGGCGACCCGACCGAGGCTTCCGATAACCTGCACCTGCTCAGCAGTCCGCGTTCAGACTGCGCGATGGAGCGGCTGGGAGACGGTCTGGTGTTGATTCTCGGCGGATGGAATGAAGAAAACGGAAGCCTCCGCGATGTGGATGTCTATACCCCATCCATTGAACAACGCCGCTAACCGAACTTGATAACGAAGGACGTTTCATGCCTGCACGAACCACCCCGACCCCAAGCTTGAAAGCCCGTTCCTGGTTCCCGCTGGCCTTAAGTGCCGCCGTTGTGCTGGTTGTGGCTTTTTCCACCTTTTCCATCCTGCAATGGACGGACAAACCGACGGCGAACAAAGCGGTATCAACGGCGGAACAGGCTGAAAAAGCGGCTTCCCCCAAGGCCCATGAGACAAAACCCGACCCAGAGCGTGCGACTCTCCCCAGGGATCTGGGACAAGCCTGGTGGGAGCAATCCCGGCTGATCTACCACGGCATTCCGGCTCGGATCAAACTACACCTGCCGGAAAAAAACACCAACGAGATTCACGCTGTCTTTGAGCAGGCCTGGAAGGGTTTCGACCATATCGGGCAGGTGGCCAATGCTTTCAATCCTGAGAGTGAATTGGGCCGCTTCAATGCGAGCAAGAAGGATCATCCGCTAGCCTTGAGTGGGGATCTGGCGCAGATGTTGACCCTCTCTCAGACCTTGTTCACCCAAAGTAACGGAGCGTTTGACCCTACCATCTGGCCCTTGAAAACCCTTTGGAAAAACGCCGTAAAAACTCAGGTTCCCCCCAGCCAGGAGGACATTGACAAGGCGTTGAAGAGCGTCGGCTTTGCGAACTTGAAGTTGAAAGAGGCCACGGCCCAAAGCAACAACGAGGGCTTACGGCTAGACCTCGGCGGCCTTGCCAAAGGCTATGCCGTGGACCACGTTCAGGCCATTGTCCGTCGGCTTGGAGCCAAGGCGGGCCTGGTGCAACTGGGCGGAGAAATCTCCTCTTTCGGAGCCAACAGAGACGCAGCGCCCTGGCGCTTCGGGGTGCAGGATCCCAAAAACATGCAGGCTCTCTGGGCTACGGTATCGTCCAAACGTCCTCTGAAGGTATCCACCAGCGGCAACTATCGCCAACCCCTGAAGATCGCAGGAACCAGCTACTATCATATCTTCAACCCGAAAACCGGTTGGCCGGTGGATGCCCGCGTGCTGGGAGTCACCACCCTGGATGCCCAAGGCAAGGCGACCAATGCACTGTTGGATGGCGCGGCAACCGCAATGACCGTCCTCGGTCCTGAAAAGAGCTTGGCTCTGGCTGAAAGCCTGGGTATCGACGCACTGATCCTCAGTGAAGAAAACGGAGCGATCCGCTCCACCATGACTCCAGGCTTCAGCCGCTACCGCGATCAACCTTGACGTCTGGCCTGTCATGTCCATAAGCCTGCGGGCGTGATTTTCAATCTGGGGAGTTCGAATGATGGAGGGAACGGAACAGATGGTTTTCAAACCAGCGGCACCTAATCCGAACTTGGACAAGCTACGCTCATGGCGAGTGATTCATCGAAGATGAATCGTATCGAGCCACGAGCGATCCCTCGATACACCACCCTCCGGGTGGCACTCGGGATGAGCGAAGAGAAGCATTCATCACAAAGTCAATGTCCCCACATAGATATTCACGCCCCAAGCCTGCCCTGGATACGCTTTTTGTTTGGTGCCCCAGAATGAATCTGGTATGAGCAAGAGGGTCTGTCGTGAAACCGATACCCGGTACAATGCTCCAGCTTGACTCATCCGCTCATTGTGAGGTACTCCATGCCCAAATCAAGCCTGACGTTCTGGTCTGTTCTCTTCACCCTGGCCTCGCTGTGCGTGATCGGCTTTGCCCTGCTCTTTCCCGGTGACTTCGGGGCGCTGTCCAAGAGCCATCCTTTTGCCTTGGGCTTCGTCAAGTTGGGTGTGCTGGGTACCTTCGGAGAATTGCTCAAGGTACGCCTGGCTCGGAAATCCTGGGCCTTGGATCACGTCCCGGAACGCGCTCTGGTCTGGGGCTTGTATGGGCTTTGGTTCACCTTCGCCTTTGCCGGATTCAGTATGATGGTGGATGACCTGATGAAGATCGGCTATTGGCCCAGCCTGGGCGAGCAAGGCATCTCGGCCACCCTCTGGACGGCCTTTTCCAAAAGCCTCTGGATCAACGTGCTAGGCGGTTTTGCCTGGACGATGATGGTTGCCCACGACTACTTCAATTATCTCATCGCCCACCGTTGGAAACGGTTTTCCCTCAAGGGTTTCGCCGAGCAGGTAGACAAGGGCTTCGCCTTCGCCTTTATTCCCAAGACCTTCCTCTTCTGGGTTCCGGCTCACACCTTCACCTTTGCCATGCCCGGTGAATGGCGGGTTTTCATCGCCGCATTGTTGTCCATCGTGCTGGGCTTCTTCCTCAGCGTTGGCAAACGGTAAGCGCAGACACCAAACGGCACCAGCCATCATTCAAATCTGAGCGTGGAGATTTAACGATGGAATCAGAGAAGAAAGTCTCCTTGCCAGACAACACCCCCGCGACAAAGAGGCTGATTCAACGGGCAGAGACCCTTGGCCGACAAGCCAGACAGGTAACCACAACGCTGGGCTTGGTAAAACGGTGGAGTACCTTGGGTAAGGTAGTGGAAGTGGGTTCCTCTCAATTCGGTCTGATGACTTCCCCGAACCTCGATATGGAAATTTACGTTTCACATCCGGATATTTCCCAAGGATTCGCCATCATCCAGGAAATCGCCAACCAAGCCGGTGTGGAAAGCATCGTCTATCATAATTTCCTGGAAACTGCAGATCCCGGTCTATACTGGCGTATCGACTATCGTGACCATGAGGGCCTCCTCTGGGACATTGATCAATGGCTGGTCCCCCATAATCATCCCCATGCCGGAATGGCTGAACGCTTTGCCACCACGATGCGCGAGACACTCACCGAGAGCAGCCGCCGAACCATTCTCACTCTCAAAGATGCCCGTGACCGCCTGCCTGCGGTGCGGGGGATTGACATCTACCGGGCGGTTCTTAGTGATAAAGTTGAAACCATTGAAGAATTTTCTGAGTGGTTGATAAACGATCCCCCCAATCCTGAAGAAATCGTCACGTGGTCGCCGTAACCATCCGTGGTTCCGGATTCCCGATCCCGTTCAGTCTTCCAGACTCTATTTCCGCGTGATGGACATACCCTGACCCGTTTTTCGGATCGTGTAGGCGTTTTCCACACAAAAGCACGGGTGGAATGTAGACAGCCTGCTTCTCTTTATGCTAGGTTAGCTGCGTTGCGCTCATCAACCAGATTGTAGCTATTCGAGGGACCAAAGGGTTCCCCTGTGTATCAAGCCATGAAAGGATAACCATGAAACGCTTCGTACTGTTCAGCTTGCTCGTTTTTCTGTTTTCCCTTTCGTTAGCCGCCTGCAATGAGGAATCCACGGACTCCAAGCAGGTCAAGAAGGAAGCCAAGGCCGACGAGCCCGCCAACAAGGAATCCGCGAAAAAGGCGGAAGATCCCAAACCTCAAGAGAAGAAGGAACCCAAGAAAATGCAGAATCAAGGAGTTACGGAATTCGCCGGTAGCCATATCCTCATCGCTTACAAAGGTGCGATGCGCGCCCGCCCGGACGTGACCATGAGCAAGGAAGAGGCCAAGAAGAAAGCCGATGAACTGGCGGCGCAACTCAAAACCAACCCGGAAAAATTTGAAGAGCTGGCCAAAGCCAACAGCGCCTGCCCCAGCGGCCAGCGCGGCGGCGATCTGGGTACTTGGCGCAAAGGCCAGATGACCCCGGCGTTTGATGCTGCGGTGGAAAAGCTTGAAGAAGGCAAGATCTCCGGCGTGGTGGAAACCCCCTTCGGTTATCACATCATCCGCCGCAACAAAGTGGTCCCCCCGGTAATGTTCGCCGGTAGCCACATCCTCCTTTCCTACAAAGGCGCCATGCGGGCCAAGAGCGATGTCACCCGCACCAAAGAAGAAGCCAAGAAATTTGCCGAAGACCTGCTGGCCAAAGTGAAAGCCAACCCGGCAGAGTTTGAAAAGCTGGCCAAAGAAAACAGTGCCTGCCCCAGCGGTCAGCGTGGCGGTAGCCTCGGTCAGTGGAAAAAAGGCCAGATGGTCCCCGAATTCGATACGGCCATTGAAGGTCTGAAAGACGGTGAGTTCTCCGGCGTGGTGGAAACCCCCTTCGGCTTCCACATCATCCGCCGCGATGCCTTGAAATAAGTCTGTTTACGCCCGTCCGCGATAGCGGGCGGGTTTGTTGATTTCCTTCGTTCTTCAACCCCCATTTTTTCAGAGCCAGGGAGAGTGTGCCATGAGGATGTACGGATACCGCGCAATCGGGTTGCTGCTGATGGTTGGAACCATGCTGCTTTTCGGCAGTGGTTGTTCCATGAAACTGCTTCAGGAAACGCCGGATATGGATGTCACGCTGCAACGCATGGCCCATATCGAACAAGCCCTGGACAACGGAGACAAGCTGCTGACGGCTACGCCGATCAGCAAAAAGAACTCCAAATGGGCGGATCTGGAGCCGACGGAAGAAGTCATGGAAGCCGCGATCGCCCAATGGCAGAACACTCTCGGCGCCAAACCGGGTGTGAACATGACGGCGGTGGATGTCTACGCTCTGGCCTGGAAGGATGTCAAACCGGATACAAAGAAGACCAAGCCCAGCGTAATGGCCTCCTTGGGCAAAAAGGTTGATAAGGAATACGGCAAGGTTCAGAAAGCCATCACCGGGTTGACCAAAGCCACCGGCAAGCTGGAAGCCACCAAGGCGAAATTGGATGATGAGAGCCTCAGCGCTCGTAAACGGGCCAAACTGGAGCGCAAACTTCCCTCCCTGGAAGCCAAGGTCGCCAAACAGGAAGCCAAAGTCGGCAAAAGCATGGATCGCTTTATGAAGCGCCTGTCCAAAGCCAAACCGAAAAAGCGTCAGGTCGATGATCTGGTCAAAGTCTTCGCCTACCTGAACAAGATGTACGCCGATTGCGCCGAAGTCGCCACCATCGGTCTGATTCACTACGGCATGGTCGTCAAAGGTCTGAAAGACAACATGAACACCATCGCCAAAGGCTGGGTGGTCAGTGCGATCAAAGAGCAGACCGGCAAAGCCCCTGATGGCCAGCCGCGTTTCAAGCTTATCATGAAAGACATGAGTAAGCCGCCGAAGATCAAGATTTCCAAGACCCGCGTGACCAAGAACCTGGATATGGATAAACTGTCCGAGTCCGTAATGACCAAGGCCAAGGATTTCTTCAAGAACGTCGCAGACTACCCGGCCCGTTACGGTCAGGTGATGAGCCGTATCAACAAGCAGAAAGACATCACCATCACGGCGATGGATACCCTGATTGAACGCTATGGCGTTGAATTGCCTGTACTTCCCACCGCCTACGATCTGCCGATGGTCGCCGCCGCCACACCCGAAGCAGCCTATGCTGACGACGATGACGATGATGACGACGGCGATGACGATGATGATGATGATGATGATGACGACGATGACAAGAAAGACGCTGGCGACGATGACGATGACGATGACGATGATGATGATGATGATGATGACGATGACGACGATGACAAGAAAGACGCTGGCGACGATGACGACGATGACGATGACAAGAAAGACGCTGGCGACGATGACGACGATGACGATGATGACGATGATGATGACAAGAAAGACGCTGGCGACGATGACGATGACGATGACAATGATGATGATGACGACGATGATGATGAATAAAGGGTAAGCTTTACGCAATCACCCATCAGATCCCCCTGACAGAAAAAACCGGCGAGCCCAAAAGGCTTGCCGGTTTTTGTTTCTACAAGATCGTGTGGAATCTTTATGCCGGCTTCACCGCCGGACGACCCACGGAATAGTAATGGAAGCCACGCTTGGCCATTACACTGGGTTCGTAGATGTTGCGACCATCAAAGATCACGGCGTTTTTCAGCAGGCGGCTGACGCGCTCCCAATCCGGGCTGCGGAACTCATTCCATTCCGTCAAAACCAACACCGCATCGCATTGGTTGATCGCCGAATAGGCGTTCTGGTGGTATTCGATACGATCGCCCAGGTCTACCGAAGCGGTTTCCATCGCTTCAGGATCGTAAGCTTTGATCTTCGCCCCGTTGACCAGCAATTCTTCAATAATGGTGATGGCCGGTGCTTCACGCATATCATCGGTATTGGGTTTGAAGGCCAGGCCCCACACCCCGAAGGTCAGACCATTCAGGTCGCCGAAATGCTTCTTGATCTGGTCTACAAAGCCGTAGCGCATACGCTCATTGACCTTCATCACGGAACGCAGAATGGGCATTTCCTCCTGCATTTCCTGGCCGGTGTAGATCAGGGATTTGATGTCTTTGGGGAAGCAGGAACCACCAAAACCGATGCCGGGGTTGAGGAAGTGTTCGCCGATGCGTTCATCCAACCCGATGCAACGCTTGACCGCTTCCACGTCCGCGCCCAGACGAGAACAGATGTTGGCGATGTCGTTCATGAAGCTGATTTTGGTCGCCAGAAGGCCGTTGGCCGCATATTTGGCCATCTCGGCGCTATGGATGTCCGTAATCACCAAGGGGCTGTGGGGCGAAATGAAGGGGCGGTAGAGGTCACGCAGGATTTCCTCTACCTCTTCCTCTTCACAACCCACGACGGTACGGTTGGGGTGCATGAAGTCCTGTACGGCGTTGCCTTCCCGCAGGAATTCAGGATTGAACGCCACATGAACCTTCTGGTCGGTAACATTCTGAATCACTTCTTTCATACGCAAGGTGGTTCCCACCGGCACCGTACTCTTGGTAATCACGAGGCTTTCACCACGCAGATTTTTACCGATGGTTTCAGCAGCTCCAAGCACCTGAGCCAAATCCGTGGCACCATCGCCCTTGGGAGGCGTTCCGACGGCGAGCATGATGATGTCATTTTGCTGGATCGCCGTTTCCGCGTCCGTGGTGAAGGTCAAGCGGCCATTCTGACCGTTGCGGTTGATCAGCGTGGTCAGTCCCGGCTCATAAAACGGAACCTCACCGGCTTTCAACTTCTTGATCTTGCTTTCATCCAGGTCGATGCAGGTGACTTCGCGCCCGTGTTCAGCAAAACAGGCACCAACCACCAACCCGACATACCCGGTTCCCATAATGGCGATTTTGGAAGGGTTCATCCAACATTCTCCTTCAAGGTTATCAGACAGACGCGGCAGAGTGTAAACAAGGCTTCGTTCCGGGTCAAGACGTTTTCGCCCTGGAAATGAATCCTTGATGCCGAGACAGGTTCTAGTCTATTAAGTAGCGCTTCCGCTTCGATGGGATGAAAATGATTCATCCATAACATCGTGGAATCTTCACACAATCCAAGCCACGTACCAAGCCGATCAAAAGGCGATCTGCTTGAGGACTTTCCTGAAAATGGATTTCTTCCAGCTCACCTGCATCCAGGAAACAAACAAGGTCTGATCCCCATGTTTCCAGGTTTCATAATAGATTTTTTCCAGGTGGAAGCCGGAAACTTCAATCACCCCTTCTTTCACGGGAAGCTTGGCAACCAGCTTCACCCGACGGTTCCCTTCGCCGTCGTTGACCCATTCGCTGATGACTTCCACCCCGTCGGCGCTGCCGATGGAACGCACCAGAATATCACGCACGGCATCTTCCATCGCTTTGAGTTGCGCCGGGTACAAGGTTCCCAGATGACTGGCCTTGCCGACCACGATGAAAGAGTCCTCATCAGGCGTGAAGCGGTCCGTGGTCCAGGTGGGTAGCGAGGCTTCACTTCGGGACATCAAAGCCATACCATCCGGTCCGATTTCCAAAGGTTTGCCTGCTTCACCCTTGACTTCATCGGCGCTCGTCACCGCTTGAGGGCCGGCCTCCGTCTTCGTCTCATCGGCTTGCACCGCCGCCGTAGAAGGCGCCTCGTCCTGTTCTTCCTTCACCCCATTGGCGTTTGTCGCACACGAACAGGCGATACTCACCAGAGCCAGAAGGGTAAGACTTCCCCAATAGGTCATTATCCTCGACACAGCTTGTTCCCCTCCAAGATCAGACAACGTTCCATCCAACGATCCAGCAACGAGGTTTCCAACACCAGGTTGACCTTAGACTGCCGTGTATGAAGCATCAGAGTTTGACCGTGCAACACGGCTTTCAGCCCATCGGTCAGGGTGGCGCTTTGGTTGGGCAAGACGTAAGACACGCCCCGCGAGACCTGGACATCCAGGTAGTACAAACCGCTTGGGCTGAGCCACCGGCCCAGAAGCGCATCATTTTCCGGCGCAGAGAGTGGGCGCAGTTCCGAGGCATCCGGCTTCTCCGGGGTCATTCCCGAACAACCGACAAGAAGCAGGCAACAAAGAAGAAGCCCACAACCAAGACCGTGTCTCGTGTTCCCCTGGTTCATTCGCATCCGAAAATCCGTTGAGCGTGGCAGCAATGAGCCGACCATCCGTATCAGAAACCTGGCCATTGAAAGCATCGTACAAAAAATACGGGCAGCATTCTATCATGGACGAGGTCAAAAAGCCCGGTTTTCTTTCCGTCGATTCGCACAAGAACCAACACGGATCCCATCTCCGGGGAGGTGATCGTTTGTCAAAACGGAGGTCGTCTCATCCGAACTCGGACAAGGTACGCTCATGGCGAGTGATTCATCGGCGATGAATCGGTTCGAGCCACGAACGATCCCTCGATACACCACCCTCCGGGTGGCACTCGGGATGAGCGGAGAGAAACAACCAAACCTAGGCAGTATCGTCATGAGATATGAAGCCATAGGGCTAGACAGCGGATATGTACCGCAGCAAGGAAAGACGCTGTGTTCTTTGCATAGCGCGTCGCGATACCACGCCAACGTTTCAGCTTTTCAAAGGCATTTTCAACCAGATGGCGTTCACGGTACAAGTCTTTGTCGTAGTTACGTTGAACCGTTCGATTCTTCTTTGGAGGAATCACCGGACACGTATCGTTCTTCTCGCATAGGTCAATGATACTATTTGTATCATAACCACGATCAGCCAGTAAATTAGAGGCTGGTAGCCCTTCGATCAGATTTTCAGCCTCGTCGGGTACCTTTTGTAACAAGGACTCGGAGCGGATTACCATGCGCATCCACGGCCAGGTGTACCTTGGAATTGAGCCCCCTTTTGTCTGGCCCGCGTCCTGCGTTCCGCCTCGGGCACCCGTGGCATCGTGATGGACTTTGACATGCGTGGCGTCGATCATCAGCCATTCGTAGTCGGGATCATCAATCAAAATATCCAGTAAATTCTCCCAGATGCCTTTATCTCGCCAACGAATAAACCGGCGATGGGTATTGTTCCAACTGCCATAATCGGGCGGTAGGTCGCGCCAAGGTGCACCGGTTCGCAAGATCCAAAACACACCATTAATGAATCGTCGATTGTCTCTGGCAATCCCACCCCATTGGCCTTTCTGCCCTGGTAAATGTGGCTCTAAGAGTTCCCAAGCGTGGTCGGAAATATCATGACGGTGATAAGTGGCATCCATTGTATTCCTCTGAATAGTTTCTATTTAGAGGAATATAGACCAACAGAGTCGTCTTGTCCAGGAAAATCTGATACTCTTGTCGACGCTGCCTAAAGTAGCACTCGGGATGAGCAGGGATAAACCGTTGCTCCGAAGACATCACAAGGAACGAGTGATTGAAACCACCAAGACAGGATCAATCTCCCCACAAGGAAATTCACACCCTCATGCAAGAACCATCAATAGAAAACGCCCGGAAACGAACCCAAGAGAGATTCCCCGATTCGCTTCCGGACGGATGTTCGTAAAAACAAGGAATTCCCTTAACCGTGAATTTTCCCCGCGACAATGCGCGCCAGTTCGGAAAGATTGCGGTTGGCCAGTTCACGCAGGCTGGAGGCACGCTCCCGCAGGCTTTCCGCATAATCATCATCCGGCAAACCGGCAAGGTTGATCGCGATGTTGTAATCGGCCCCATCCAGAGCGGAGGAAAGCATCAGCCCGGCCACCCCGGCATCACTGAGGCTGTTCGGATTCCCGTCACGGGCCGCAACCAAGGTCCACTGTGTGACCTTTGCAGCCAGTTCCAGAGTTTCCAAGGGAACCAAGGTAGCATGGGTCGTGGCTTTGATAATCGCCTTTTTACGCTCCGCTTTCTCCTGATCCGTCTCTTTGGGAAGCTTGAACGCGGCCATCACTCCGTTGTAGGCTTCGGTGTCTTTATCCACCAGGATTTCAAACTGGGCGCGGGCTTCATCGGCCTTGGCTGCGATATCTTCCATGTCTTTCCACACCGCTTCGTACTTCTTCTTTCCCAAACAGAGCCGGGCGCACATCGAAGTCAAGGCACAGCCCAGGGAACCGGACAAGGCCGCGATGGACCCTCCCCCCGGTGCCGGAGATTCGCTGGCCAGTTCCGAAAGAAAGTCACTCACGGTCTTTTGCATCAAGCTCATCGGTTCTCCCCTTTCGTCAGCAAATGAAACCCATGTCCTGCCGCACGCCGGAAAGCGAGGTATCGGCAGGCAGGCTCGCAATCAAGCCCGGTCAAGATCCCGGACGATCCACTCAACAATCTTCTTGTTCGGATCAAAGGGCTGCAAGTCACTCAAGCCCATACGGTCGATGGCAATCCTGACCAGCCTGGCTTCGTCCATTTCTTCCGGCGCGTAATAGCGCCCGGCGGCCAGCATCGGAGCCAAGGGAATCAAGCCTACCAATTCACTGCCGGTAACGCTTTCCCCCAGAGCCGCCATTTCCGTTTTGCAGGCTTCGTAGACTTCGTGCATTGGGGTCGTTTCCAAGTCCGTGATATTAAAGGAAAGCTGACTGATACCATGCTCCGGCAGATCAAACCCCATGCCTTGCAGGTTCTTGAAGCGCCCCGGAATGCGTACCGGTTTGCCTTGGTCATCCAGCACCTTATTTCCCTGCGCATCTTTTTGCAACTGGCCGCTCTCACGCAGCATCAGCGCCACTTTATGGGCGTTGGTCTTGTCCGGGTTCTTCACGTTGACATTCCAGGCAATGAGGAATTTCCTCGCGCCGGTGACGGTGGCTCCGCTCTGAGCATTGAAAACAGCCTCTCCGAAATCCGGAGCAAAAGACGGGTCTTTCAGTTTTTCCGGCAGTGCTTCATATTCCCCTTTACGGATGTCCGGCATTTTCACCCGCTCCGGTTTGCGAGCAGCAAGGGAATATAGATATATGGGAATGCCCAATTCGTCAGCCACCCGCTTGCCATAGGCTTCCGCACAGGCGATACATTCGGCAACGCTCACGTCCTGGACAGGCACGAAGGGCACAACATCCGTAGCCCCCATGCGCTTGTGTTCGCCCTTGTGGCCGCGCATATCAATCAACTCCGCCGCTTTTTTCGTGGCGCGAAAGGCGGCTTCCACCACGGCTTGCGGCGTACCGACAAAGGTTGTGACCGTGCGGTTGGTATCCGCACCGGGATCGACATCCAGAAGCCAGCAATCCTTGACGGCGCGGATTTCGTTCATGATCGCTTCGATTTTTTCCTTGTCCCGTCCTTCACTGAAGTTGGGTACGCATTCAACCAATGGCCGCATGGATGATTCCTCTCTGTTGCTCTAGGCTCATATCTTGTCGGTAGCTCCCCGGCGCGTTTGATTTGCAAACCGACGAGCACGGTTGCTTGTCAACCCGTCGTTGCACGATGGGCGAATCGCCCGCTCGTCTTCATCTCGCTCTCACGTTATAAATTGGACACTACTTTCCCGGCGGGGTCAAGGAATTCCGGGCCGAAGCCGCAGAGAGAAAGTACTCCCTGGACCATCCCCATGATGTTGCACGAGAGTAGCCTTGGTTGATGTCTCGTCGATGATCCAACCAAGACAGAGATTCGCGATGAATACTCCCCATACCACACTTGCGTTGGATCAAATGGGAAATCACATCGATTCAGAGCTCGCTTTTTGATGAAAGCTTCTGCGTCCTTCATACGCTTGATCGTCTCGGAGAGTCTGGCCCTGACCCCTCCGATTTCAGGCATTTGCATCCGCCTTGACAATCCCTGGAGCTTAGAAGCGTGGTCTTTTTCCAACCTTGTGAAGTGCCCACAGCTCGGCAACACGGACGAAGCGCGTGGCATCACTATGTGACATAATCCACGAATTGACATCACGAATAGCGACCTGCGCATCCGCAACCGTCTCTGCGTCTCGCACGATACGAGGCGTATGTTTTTCAAGATCCTCACGGAGATCGTCAAGCCTCAGGTTTTAAGGTTGTTACCAATCTTGTGAAGCATTTTGTATTTGAAACTACCCACAGCATCAGGCATTCCCGTTGTTGGTACCTGTCGCCCCAACCAGTCAGGAAAAGCTTGGATAATTATACCTTCGCGCAATAATTTCAGATTTTATCATGCGTAAATCGGGCGTTTTCAAGTGTCAGCTATTCTGACAGGGTGTCGAAATAGCTGACATTCAGCTCCCAAATGGCTCTTTTAGGGGTTTCTCACCGAATTGGGGTTTTCAGCAAGGAGGTTGAAAGCAGGTCCGTGGTCCGGCATTGGCTAAATGGCACCAGGATGGAAGTTACCGTGTCGAAAATACTCATTCCTTGGCAGTTTGAGGTGTCTTATTCATAATTCTGCTTTTTGCACGCCCTTGGCAAAGCATCGTAGTGAAATTGCCATTGCTTGTGTTCTTGCTGTCGAATCCTTAGCCTACGGTAGCCCTGTTTGGTCCTGTATTTTGTGCAATAAGAAGAGCTTGTTTTGATTCTTCCTTCGTATCCTGGCCAGCCTTGCCCACAAACAGTCTTTGCTTGTGCATCCGTAAAGTCTGCTGGCTTTCCAGATCGCTCCCTCAGTATTTCCTTTACTGGTTCCGGGCAATTTTCGCACCATGTGGTTAAATCCGTGCCTTCCAGGTGGGCCCCTATGAGATTCGCACCATCCAGGCAGGTCCCTTTAAGGCTAGCACCTTCCAGGTGAGCTTTTGCAAGAATCGTCCCTTCCATGTTGGCTTCTCGAAAATCAGCCCCTTCCAGGTGAGCTCCATTAAAATGAGCGCCTCCCAGGTGAGCCCTTTCAAATTTAGCCCCTTCCAGGTGAGCTTCATCTAATTCAGCACATTTCAAATGAGCTCCGCTCAAACGAACCCCTTCCAAGTGGGCTCCTTTAAGATATATCCCTTCCATGTCGGCACTTACAAGGTCCGCATTTTTAATGTTGGCTTCGTTAAAACCCACCACACCCTTCAGATGAGCTTTCCAAAGGCGTGCACCTTCCAAATTAGCTCTATTAAGACTAGCGCCTTCCAGATGGGCGTCACGAAGATACGCGCCTTCGAGGTGTGCTTCACAAAGATCCGCACCTTCCAAGTAAGCTCCAATAAGATTCGCGCCTTCCAGGTGGGCGTCGCGAAAATCTGCTTCTTCTAGATGAGCTCCAAGAAGATTCGCTCTTTCAAGGTAGGCTCCACGCAGGTTGGCATAAGGAAGCCTGACTCTTGGCAAGTTGATCCCCACTATATCAAGCACCCCTGGTTCTGCGGGTCGACTCAATTTGGCGAATTCCAGGTTAACATAAGGTAAAAACCATTGCTTCTTACCGAAGTCATCCAATGAACGAAGCCAGGAATTGGGGAAGACCATGAGTGGTATGTATACCACCAAAATAAAATACGAGTTCAAAGGCCGATTCCCTCTCAACCACTTGAAAAGCCTCCCTACCAAGCTTTTTGTTTGCTGAGCAGAGAAAGGAGGCGGCGGGCAAGGGCTGATCCCTTCAAGCTTTGCCGCAATACTCCAACGACCTGTTCGCTTCAGGTCATTTTCGTCGGTAGAGCTTCGCAGAAATTTCGATCTGAGATCTGCGTTGGTAAGTTTTACTGCGATGCCTTCATCCATTTGACGCTTACCACGCAAAACGATCTTAAGTGCAAAGCCGGAAACCAAGAATACTAAGCCAACCGCTCCGGCAGCCGGCAAGCCATGACCATTGGGGCTCAACCACTCATACCAATTGGAACGAAAGGCAAGAACCCTCCACCATATGCCAAAAATCAAGAGGGGTGCGCTCCTATAGGCTATGAAGTCAAACAGCCCGCGAACCACGGAAGCGGTAGGACCGGCACGTTCGGCGATGGTGGCGATCCAAGGAAAACGGGCGTCCGGGGTGATTTTAGGTCGAAGGTCGGGATATTGATCGGCAGCCAAGTAAAGCAACCGGCGGTAGCGGCGCATCTGCCCCAGATAGATTTGAAGGTAGAGCCAGAAAGCCAAAAGCATGATCGGAATTGCGACGCTGAAAAAGTTGGCGCTGATCATCACTCCAAGCAGCGGGAGTGGAATGGCGGATTGCGGGCTGTAAAAGGCCGCATCGCGTGCGGTGAAAATGGTCAACGCCCCATAGGCCAACAGGGCGATATGTCCAAGGTACAAGCGACGCGCCTCACGGGCGGTTTCGGTATAGTTGGCAAGGAGCCCTTCAGCCTCCGATTTTTCAAACCGGGCCGGATAGGTGGCAAGGTCGGCTTCTATCCGCTTTTGCCATAGGTTTACCGGATTCAATCGGTTTTCTTTCCAGGTCCACATGGGCTTGCCGTGCTTTCGGTGGCTTTGTCAAGGGTCATAGATAGCTGGTAGATTGTCCTTAGCCAATGGCGAATCAGCCGATTTTCCGCTTCACATCCACGTCGTAGACCTCGGAGTTGATCAGCGAAATAAGCCGGTCGTTGTTCAAGTAGGTCAGAACATCCTTGATATTTCGCTCGGTCACCATGATCTTGCCATCCGGTGTGTACTCCAAGCCCCAGCCTTCCTGGTCGTTTACTTCGCGTAGCCTTTTCATGTATTTCTCTTGGCAGTAATATCCTGCTTTCTTTACCTGTGATAGCTTGCGAAGGTGTCGCAGGTTATCCCCTACGAGCCGAGATACTTCGCTGGCTTTGTCGAAAATCCCAAGGGTTTCGAATTCCTGCACGACCTCGTCTCGGTTTCGCTTCATACCATCCCTGAAGTTCAGCGCGGTTTCAAAATTGACCTTATGGAGAATGAAGACCATCCCATCATAGGAAAAGAAATCTACCTTCTTGTCGATGGGCAGAACGACAGTCTCGCCGAGATCGACAAGCATGTTGTCTTTCCATACCAGATTCATGCGCCATGAGGAGACGTTTTTGGCTTGCCATGTCGCGGAAACTTTGCGAGCGAAGAATAGCGGGCTTTGGTTCTCCACATCCAAATCCAATCGGACGATGTACATCCATGATCCTACAAGGTCATCCTTTGACGCCGCAAACGGGACTTTCTTGGTGCCTTGAAGCGCCTCAAGGATTTGCAGGAGATCGTTCTCCTCAAGGGGGATGGTCAGCAATTCGCCATCGTTAAGGTCCGCCGTGTTGAAGTCGTATTCTCTTACCTCGTTGGAGTCATTTATCTTCTCATAGACGAGTTTCCGGAGTTTCTTTTCAAGCGTCTGATGAATGCCGACCTGCTTGGAAAGATAAGTAGCGCTTCTACTAACCAATTTTCGGCGAACAACGTAAAAAGAGACCTCGGCTTCTTTCCACGGGATCTTCTTGATAGTCTTAAGGATCTCTTTCGCCTTTTCTATCATGCTTACCTCTTAGAGACGCGCTTTGTGACCAAATACAAGCATTCGGAGATTTGACGAATCCGGCAGGTTTCACCCACTTGTAACCGATCCCCTTTGACAAGGAACAGGTCCTCAAACTCCAGACTATCTCTCTCATATCGGACATTGTAAAGATTATAGCCCATAAGTGCAAGAATCGGGTTAACGAAAATATTGTGGGTTTTCATAGTCAGCCAGTACATGAGCATCATGAAAAAGCCGAAGCTGAGCAGCATGTTCAGATTGCCGAGGTCCATGACGAAGAAAGAGATCATGTACGGAATGCTATAGTTGATAAGCTCCCCGGAGCGGATCGACGTGGATTTCACGGTGACGGGTGGCTCCGAGGAATGGACGGTCTTGACGGTTATCAATAGAAAGACACACGAGAAGATCGAAACCATGAGGATGGAGAACACCATCCACGGATGGGCAATGGTGCCTGCCGTGAAGTCCGTGTCCTGAATCAGAAAGATGATCGAAAGCGGCGAGTAGGCGCTCTGAAAAATCAGAATGGAGACCCAAAAACGAGGCTTCATGGCTTTTCCCTCCCCGAATCAAATCGGTATGAGACAATCTTATCGGTTTCTGGAACGATCCGCAACGGCCAAAATGATGCGATTGGGCTCAAGAAAACTCAAAACGGATCACGAAAACTTGCTCCTTCCAATCCCCCCAACCGGCTCTTGCCAATCAATGTCAAAGTCTCCTTCTGCAAGACGCTCCAGTGCGGAGAGGATACCTTTTTGTTTATTTCTCAAAATTTCGGATTTGCTGGCAATGAAACGATGAAGTTGCAACCTCCAGTACCTTTGATCTGGGCGCTCATCCTCCTTCTGTTGGCTGTCGGATTGGGGCATGAACACCGAGACCAAGTGCCGCAGTCCGTTCTCTAGTTGTTCCCTTCCTTTATCCAGATGAGTATTTGACATCTTGGCCAGCTTACATTCGATGAGTCGTAGATTGAGATACGGGCGCCCATGTTCACCAATCTTGGCTGTCAACCAAAGCAGATCAGACCTTGTCTGGGTCTCAGAGGAGTCAAACCAGTGGCGAAAAGTATCCAATGAAATGAGGTAGTCACAGAGAATGTCTTCATCTGGTATCAGAAACTTCCGCGTCAGAGTGTAGGCCATGAAGTCCCGCACGTAGTCACTAATACCCGTCGCACGGACAAGAGTGATTATTCGACGATACGATACGATGTTCATGCTCTGCGGTAGCAGGCAAGCGACTCTTGTGCCTCTGCCGCCTCCCAACACTCCTTCCCCTGTGTAATCCAACGTGCAACACTGCACTCGTCGCTCGACTCGGTGAAAACGGTAACGGACATCGCGTACGGCGGGTAATGATCTTCACGCTCCTCACACACCGTCTTGAGAAAAGCATTGATGGCCGCGATGCGCTCCTCAATATCAACGTCACGTCCTTCCCAAATACGATACGTTTTGTTGAATTTGCGGAATGTGATGATCGAGGCATTTATATGTGATGTCAGGGCAGCATGTAGCTCCGCGTTTGGCTTGAGCGTATCTGAGACGGCCAGAGATACAACGTCCTTGGTAGCCTTGAGATGACAGAATTCGCCAAGTGCATTCAGGATTCCAACCGTTTTGACAACATCCCGCTGAAGCGGTGAAAGGCTGTCTTTACGCTCCAGAATGTCGGCGGCCTCCATCCATCTCAGGGCGTGTGGGTGTCGATAGAATCCGGCCCCCATGCTTCTGGTAAAATAATCAAACAGATCTCCCAATCGGATCCAAGGAGGTTTGTTGCCCGTCAAAGCATGTGTTTTGATATATTCTTGGAAACCATAGGGTTCCAGGCTGCTGAGGTAAGAGAAAAGCGAGCGTTCATTCTGTGCAAAACGCCTGAATACAAAGGGGAAAGCAATCAGGGTCACGGGGTGAAGAGGGTATGCAGCAGAGGCCGTAGCGACAAACTCGGAGGCTTGCATGGCCGGCGGAACGACCTCTGCTTTTGCAGCCAACGCTGCAATTCTGGGGACGAAATCCAGACCTCCGTCCGACGGTTTCCGGCCATACCACCCGATAGTCTGTCGATCATACGGAGGACTTGTTCCGCCAGCTCCAAGAATGCAATATCCTCAAAACGCCCCTGAATCTTCGCCCACTCACGGCGCGTAGCCAGATCAAGGTGCAAGGCATAGTCCTGAAAGGACTGGTGGAGCAGTCCCACCAGAACAATGGGCTGACCGGAACTACGCGCCGCCTGTTCTGCGAGTTCTAAGAACCATACACATCAATTTATTGGTTTTCCCGATACCCAGATATTCTTGATTATGATCTCAGTTCAATCCATTCTGGTATCTGTTGGTCATGCTTCAACCGCATCCGTTGAAGGTCCATTGCTGCGAAAATATCCTGACTTTGAGGCAGAGAATCTACAACGATAGGAAGGCTGGCAGAAGCCTCTGTAATAAACCGATCATGAAGGATTGATCCTGAGCTATTTGGGTACGCTGATTCCCACCATGTAATGATTCTATCCTGAGCATTTCTCAATATCTTGTCACTCGGTAATTTTGCTCGTTTTTCTTTCTGGTTTACACTTCGATGAGTTGGCATTAAATTCCAGAGATCGCCACACGGCCATGCTGACCAAGGGAAGCAATGGTCAATATCAATATTTTTCTCCGTTAATCGCTTGCCACTCCAAACACAAAACAGCTTTTCTTTTTCCATAAGCTGAATTGCCTGCTCACGGGCAATCTTCACATCACGGGTCGGCTCTGACCAGATCATCACATTTAGAACATCCGCACTATTCAATGTCCGTTCTTGTCGTCCCGCATAAAACACCATCAATCTAGCCCATTCCGAAACGAGTGCAGGTTCAATCCATACATCAAATCTCTGGAGAGCGCGCCAGAGATTCCTTGGCACATGAAATTGTCCGAAACTTGCTAAATAGGCTTCGTCCAAACGTACACTGCTTGGTTTCGGGAATTGCCCTCCCCTGCTGACTGGGAACACACGCCCTCCGCTTGGGAAGGTAATATAATTTGCTGGCATCCGTGTAATCGTAGCAGCAACATCTATCAAAGCCTGATGAAGTGCATCTGCATGCTCTTTATTGAATTGCATCCCGATACGAAGATCAAGATGAGAAACATCATCAAGTTTTCTAAAAGCTTCTTTCACAAAGCCAAGCTTTGAATAGCCGCGATTGGCTGAACTCTGAGGGAAGCTGGCGGCCAAGAGTGGCTTGAATAACCGAATCCAATACAGAGCAACGAGGCCGAGTGGGATCGCTACGTATTCGTCTCCTGTATCGTGTGCATAACCGCCTGTGCTGTCTGCAATACGGCAAAGAGTTCTTAAAAGTGCAAGTTTATAGGTTGATGACTTGTCATCGTTGAGGGTTATGTGACGTAAAAGTGGCAAAGCCCCTGTACCATCATCAGGTAGTCGAATTGCTATTTGTGTCCAACTTATATCTCCACGGCCAAGTTTGTCCCTATCTTCAGTTTTCCTTTCAATATATGCACCGTGGTTACGAGCAAGTCGTTCTAATTCATCGACAGAAACTGGATGAATCCCTCGTTCCTCATCTACTGGACCATTACGAAGTGTAATTACCAATACGCCACTTGGTCTCAGCAATGTGATTAATTTTCTGAACGCCCTCATACGTTGTGAAGGAAGAATGTGCATCCATACTGCACTTAATACAATAAGATCAAATGAAAGCCCGGAGGAAAATATTTGTTTAAGGTCTGGCAGGGAATCTGAAAGCCACGTTACGGATGAATGAGGATGAATCTTTTTAGCAATGTCCCTCATCTTCTCAGATGGTTCAACAGCAACTACATCATGCCCTAAGCGATCAAACCACGAAGCATCACGTCCACTACCAGAACCTACATCAAGTATTGCAGAGGACTTAGACGGTAGCAGATCCAATAACCAGGAATGTAAATCTTCTGGAGCCACACTCTCATACTGTGTGGATATTTCCTCTGCATGGAGGTTATACCAATGTATCGGATCTTTTAATACCATCAACTATTCATTCGTAATTTCATTTCACCAGTTCAACCTTCCAAGCGCGAGAGCGGCCTTCTCTGCTGAGCCTTGAAGCCCATGATCGGCAAAGGCCCAGCTTAGCAAGACGTGTAGCGTCCACCCTCCAAGGGGCAGCCCCATCTTCTTCGTCTCTACTCAACTCAGATAGCGGATACACCTTGTAACCAGATACTTAAACACCTATCATGCACCAGAGGCAATCGCAAGATTTCCATTCTAATATCTTGATTTTCCGACAAAACCTGCAAATAGCAACTTTGAGCCGTTATACCCATTGGTTTTATAGACTATAAAATATCAAGGTCGTTTTCTCTCATTTTTTTATTATACATTCTTCCTCTGCCCCATGTCCCATCCAATCAATTTCTTCAATCAAGTAGTTCTCATACAGATTCATCGTTCATACTGTGATTCCATGCCAGGACAGACCTGCAAGCCAAACCCTATGGGAGCTACAAAATCTCCATGTGTCATGACCCTACCAGATTACACCGAGCAACCAGACCCTTGTCTCTTTGCCTTCTCATATCTTCACAACAAAATCTGTCATCTTTACAATAGAATGTTTTGGAATGGATTTCAACGGACCCGCCTGACTCGACAACATCTCAACCTTGCAATTTCCCTACGCGACGGACACCTCTACGCTGCCGGATTCCAGGTGTTGGTGTGGATGAGAGTACTAAGAGATGATGGCTCATCGGGAGAGGATGTAAGTCGTAGCTTGTTTAACACAGAGTTTGATACGACGGTGGTTCAAGATGAAGATGTCACAGATGGTGGTGGTGTGGACGACCCATATCCCGGTGTCGTCAGGTATCATTAGCACAAGGAAACTGGAAAGATTTCCATCTCAAGCAGGATTGGATGGGAGAATCCAACCCCAATCTCCCAAAACAAAACCCCCGCCGGATGGCGGGGGTTTTGATGCAAACGCGAAAGCGTTTCAGCAAGAGACTTATTCGGCGGCTTCGGCGAGGGAAGCTGCCGCCCAGTCGATGATGTCCTGGTTCAGGCAGACCGTCGCATCGCCATAATATTCAGCGATCACGTCAGCACTCAAGCCTTCGATGTCGGCGGCGCCATAGCAGGAATAGCCTTCATCCACGCGGCAATCGGCATCGCTGGAACAGGCAGTCAGGCACAGGCCCATCGAAGCAAAGGATTCGTTGAAGGGATACAGGCTGAAGCAAAGGCCGTTTTCGGCGGCGGGGCAGGATTCATCATTCTCACCAGGCGTGCAGCCCATGCTGGAGCAATAGCCGTTGGTGATGTCCATGTCTTCCGGGGTTTCCATGCCCAGACCGTTCAAAGTCGCCACGTTCAGACAGAAGTCGCTGGTGCAAGCGGTTTTGTCGGCACAGGCGGAGCCAATAGCGCCTTCAGCGGGAGCGCTGTCGTCGTCGTCGTCGGTCGCATCATCATCATCGTCATCATCGTCGGTCGTGTTATCATCGTCATCATCATCGTCGTCGGTGGTATCACCATCGGTGGTATCATCATCGTCATCATCACCGTCATCACAGGCGATGAAATTGAAGGCGGCCAACATAAGGATCAGAACAAGCAAGAGACTCTTTTTCATCGGTATACTCCTTAGAGAAATGGGGGTAAACATGGACAATCAGTTCGTCCAACCTTGAAATGCCTAGTCGTTTCCGTTACCAGATGGACCAATTGTAAACAAAAACCATGCAAAAAGGCAAGTAAAGAAATCCAAAGCCGCGATGAACACCGGATTTTTTCGCCCAAGAGGTGGAATTGTTTCTTTACAAAGCCCTTCCCTGTTTGCAAACTAGGACCGCAAGAACCTGGAATTTCCAGCACGATTTGTTCTCTGTGTTGAAGAAAGGGAGATCATGGGCACGAAAGGGATTTATCCACGCAAGGTCAACGGGTTTCGGGACATCGCCCCGGAACTGAATCAGGCACGAACCGCACTTGTGCGAACCGTCAGTGACGTGTATCAGCGCTACGGCTTCGAGCATTGGGACACCCCCGTCTGGGAATACGCGCAATGCCTGGGGAAATACCTGCCCGATGACGACACCGTAGACCAGGGTGTCTATTCCTTGCGTAACCCGGAGTTGGAGCCGGAGTACGATGAACGTGGCAAGGAGTTGCGCGACAAGGAAAACAACGTCTTGATGCAGAATCATCACCTTGCCTTGCGCTATGACCTGACCGCTCCCTTGGCGCGGATGTACGCAGAGCGCATCTTCCCTCAGCACATCAAAAACATGTACAAGAGCGGCGCCAAACCACCACTGTTCCGGCGCTATCAATACGGTCCGGTGTATCGCTACGAAGCCAAACTGGACCCAGGCCGGTATCGGGAATTCTGGCAGATCGACTTTGACACCATCGGCACCACGGATCTGGCCTGTGACGCCGAATGCTGCGCGGTGCTTTCAGACAGCCTGGAAGCCCTGGGCATTGAGCGCGGAAGCTATGAGATTCTGGCCAACAACCGAAAACTGCATGAAGGTCTTTTTGAGCGCCTGAATCTGGTGGGCGATGAAGGCCGCAAGCGGGACATTCTGCGCGTGATCGACAAGTTCGATAAAATCGGGGAGGCCGGTGTTGCCGCCGAACTGGGACCGGGCCGCACTGATGAGAAAAGCGGAGCCAAGCTTCCCGGCCTGGGCCTGGACGAACCGGCCATCTCCGGCGTGCTGGAGTTCCTTCGCGCAGGCAACGCCCAGGAAAGCCGAACCGGTGTCCTGGATACCTTATCGAACCTTTTGGGAGCCACGCCCACCGGCGATGAAGGCTTGAAGGAATTGCAACAGATTCATGAATCCCTGACGGCCCTGGGCCTGGAGGAAGACCGAGTCCGTTTCGATGCCACCGTGGCGCGAGGGCTGGCCTACTACACCGGCCCAGTCTTTGAGGCGGTGAGCAAGTTGACCTACAAAGACGCCAAAGGGAAAAAACGCGCGTTCGGCTCCATCTGCGGCGGCGGTCGCTATGATGGTCTGGTGGAAAATCTCTTGGACTTGCGTGTACCCGCGACCGGCGCGAGTCTGGGTGTGGATCGTCTGTTGGAACTGCTTTCCCGCACCCGCGAACAAGCTGAAGCCTTCGGTCCGGTGCTGGTGGTGGTGATGGACAAAGACCGTGGCAACGACTACCTGCAACTCGCCGCAATGCTGCGCGCCGGAGGTATTGCCGCCGAAGTCTATTATGGAATGCAGAAGAAGACCAAAACCCAGTTCAGCTATGCCGATACGCGCAACTGCCCTCTGGCGGTGATCGCCGGAAGCAACGAGTTTGACCAAGGCACGGTGAGTATCAAAAACCTCGTGGCCGGAAAAGCGGCCTCCAAAGAGGTCACCGACCGGGAAGCCTGGCGTGCGCGTGAAAACATTCAGGTGGAGGTTCCCCGAACCGAGATGGTGCAAACCGTCCTGTCCATGTTGAATGAGATCGGCCAAGGCAACTGAGACGACATCACGATTTTTCCCACACCCTTTTGGGAGGCCACCATGCTGAGCTTACACCATGACAAGCCCCTGTCGCTTCACGAGATGATCCGCGTCGCCTTCGGGGAAGCGATTTCCCTGGACGAAGGTACCGCAGCCCTCTTGGATGAACGCCGGGCGCAGATTGTTTCCTACATTCAGAACACCAGCCAACCCAGCTATGGCTTCAACCGTGGCTTTGGTCACAATGTCGATGATCCGGTCGCCCCGGAACGCCTGATGGAGCTTCAACAGAACCTGATCCGCTCTCACGCCTGCGGCTTCGGCGACCCCAGCCCGAAAGAGGTGGTTCGGCTGACCATGCTGCTACGGGCCATTTCCCTCTCCAAAGGTCATAGCGGCGTGCGCTCCCGCGTGGTCAGACAACTGGTGGATTTCCTCAACCATGACCTGACCCCCGTGGTGCCACGTTTCGGTTCCGTGGGAGCCAGTGGGGATTTAGCCCCTTTGAGCCATGTTGCCCTGGGCTTGATCGGTGAAGGGGAGATTCTCTACAAGGGGGAAACCCTACCCGCCGAAGAGGCCCTGAAGGCCGCCGGTGTGGAAGCACTCCAGCTTGAGATGAAGGAAGGTCTGGCGCTGAACAACGGCGTACAGTTCTCCAATGCCCTGGCCATTCTGGCCCACGACAAGCTTTCACAACTGTTGAAAACCAGCTGCGTTACCACGGCAATCAGCACTCAGGTGATGTTGGGTTCCCGCACGCCCTTCAGCCCGCGTATTCACGCTTTGCGTCCCCATCCCGGCGCCTTGACCGTTGCCTCGTGGGTCGATCGCCTGATGGAACAGGCTCCGATTCACCTGGCGCATCAGAACTACGACATCGACGGCGAGATTCAAGACCCCTATAATATCCGCTGCGCCGGGCAGATCCTCGGAGCCTGCAAAGACCTGCTGGATGAAGCCGAGAAGACCCTGCTCATCGAAGCCCATAGCGTGACGGACAACCCGCTTCTGGTGCAGAACGAGGAAACCGGCCTGTATACCGATGTCCTTTCCGGCGGCAATTTCCACGGAATGCCCCTTGCGGTGAAAATCTACAGTCTGATGCAGGTTATCGGCATTCTGGCGCGGCTTTCCAACATGCGCCAGGCACGTTTTGTCGATCAGGCGCGGAACAAAGGTCTGGGTTCGGATCTCAAATGGCCGGGAATGCCGGAAGACATCGCCGCCACGAGCAGCAGCATGATGATTCCCGAATACGCCGGTGCGGCGCTGACCAACTATATCTGGGGGCAATGTATGCCCAACCACCTGATGTCCATCAGCACCGACGCCGGCCAGGAAGATCACGTCAGCATGAGCGCCGGCTTGGGTGTAAAGGTCTGGGAAACCCTGCCCCGCCTGGCGGAACTGCTGGCCATTGAACTGGCCTACGGCACTCAGGCTGCGGCCATCCGTCGTGACAGTGAACACATTCCCAGTAAGAAAGACCTGCACACGGACCATCAGGAACAGGTCAAAAACGAATGCGAGGCCCATGAAGCCAGCGTAAACCGCGCCCTGGGTGGGGGAGATTTCCACGTTCGTTTCGAGATCAAGTTGGACTACCACTGGAAGGAAGAGCAACGCCGCTTGAGTGAACCCTGTGAAGCGGTGCTGCGTGAGGTGGAAGCCATCTTCCCCACGGTAACGCAGGATCGCTACATGAGCGAACAACTGCGCAGGCTGGCCGCCGTGGTCTTCGAGGGCACCATCGCCGACAAAGCGGAAAGCTTTGGTGTCTTTGAAGAGTAATCAAGCGGATACAAGAGATGGAGATACAAAAAAGCCCTCGTCCACGGACGGGGGCTTTTTGGGGCTAAGAGATAAAACCAGATTCTTCTCACAAGCGGCTGAAGGACAGAGCCTCTCATTCTCTCACAAGAAACAGGCCCGTCACGAACAGACCTTTCTTCCTGAACCTGGCGATCCCTCACCCACCCATACAAAAAACCCGGCCAGATGGCCGGGTTTTCTTCAGGATAAGCGGTAAAGCTTATTGCTGACCGTTAACCGGATCGCAACCCGCATTGGGGGTGGTGCATTCCGGATACGCATAGTTTCCATTCCAGCTTTGGGGCAGGCAAGCGCCGATGCCTTCACCGGTTTCACTGTTCTGCAGGATGTCAGGCTGGCAACCCATGTTGTAGGTGATACCCTGAAGGGTTTCTTCGCCACAACCACCGGACTGCATAGCGCAACCATCGAAGCACCAGTAGGAGGTGCCATTACCCAGGCACAACTGGGTGTCGGTGCAGCCAGCGCCGGTGTCGCCTACACAGGTGGTCAGGGTGCTGGTGTAAGCATCCACCTGAGCCTGAGCGGTGAAGTGAGGCCAGCAATAGCCGCCCAGATCACCAGCTTCGCTCAGCAGCACGGGCTGGCAGCCCATCTGTTCCGGACCATCACCAGCGCCGAGGTCATAGTTGCCACAGGTGTTGGCAGCCGCTTCGCATTCCTGGAAGCACAGGTTGATTTCGCCGTTGTTCACGGCCAAGCAGAAGCCGTCTTGGGTCGGGGCTACGCAAGCGCCGTCTTCAAGGACATAGCCTTCGTCGCATTCGCAGGTGGTGCAGGTGTCATCAGCATGAGCGTTTTCCGGGCAGGTCAGTTCGCAAGGCGTGTCGTCGTCATCGTCGTCATCGTCATCGTCATCATCATCATCATCATCATCATCATCATCATCATCATCATCGTCATCGTCGTCATCGTCGTCATCGTCGGTGACATCATCATCATCGTCGGTGACATCGTCATCATCGTCAGTCGGGTTGGTGTCGTCATCATCGTCGTCATCATCGTCGTCATCATCGTCGTCATCGTCGTCGGCGGCGGGATCTTCTTCATCGTCGGTGCAACCGGTGACAAAGCCCACGCTGATGCTCAACACGAACAGCATCATAACAAGAATCAATACATTACTTTTCTTCATTCTCTTTCGCTCCTTCTGCTCCAGTCAAATGAAAGGATGGTTTCCCATCACATTACAAAACAGACCACACCCCTCTCAAAGAACCAATGGCATGGTCTTACCCGTGGCAATCACAAATTAACCTCTTGTTTACGCTTCTCTCACCACTTTGTCAAGAAATCTCTCACCTTGTCGGCCATTTCATGGCTAAATACGGACAAATTTCTCATAAATTGCGCCATTTCGGCCCAGGCATCCCCTTGAGTCATCGTTCCCTCTAACCGATTTCCCTCCCTCTGCTCTCTTTCGTTCACTTCCCTCTCCTGAGCATGAGAGATAGGGTTTCTCAGGCTTTAGCAAGGGTTTCGCGCCTCGGTCCAACCGAGAGGGGAATTTCAATCCGGGGAGTTCAAATGATAGAGGGAACAGAACAGATGGTTTTCGGACCAGCGGCACCTCATCCGAACTTGGACAAGCTACGCTCATGGCGAGTGATTCATCGACGATGAATCGGTTCGAGCCACGAGCGCTCCCTCAATAGACCACCCTCCGGGCGGCACTCGGGATGAGCGAAGAGAAACAGTCGTTCATAAGGAATCACGAGGCTAAGCGCTTGACAAGGTCAATGTCCCCACATCGAAATTCACGCCTATCCGTGTGAAAATATCCAATAAATACTTTACATTTGGCATTCTCTCGTTGTATACACTTACCTTTAGGCAGATTGGACGTTTTTTCACGTCAATGTGACCAAATGCGCTACGATCCATTCGTTCCTTCAAAGAATCCCGTCTTGACGGGCCGGTCGAGCCTTGACCGGAGAACGGATGGTGCGACATCCACAACCTGGAAGGTCTGCAATGAAGATACGAGTCAAAACATCTTGGGTAGTTGGGTTGGTTCTCACGGGGATGCTCTGTGTTCTCGGCGCTCCGTCGGCTCTGGCGGATATTGACGATTTGCTGGAGGATGACGGCCTCTTGGGCGGTGAAGAAGACGAAGCCGTCGAGGAAGCACCGCCGGAAAAAGAACCGGAACCGGAGCCTCCGGCACAAGATGACGAAGAAGAGTATGAGGACGACGACAAAGACGAATACGAAGATGATGAGGACGAGGAAGAGTCCGAAGACGAGGATGATGAAGAGGAGGAAGAATACGAAGACGACGAAGACGAACGCCCCTCCCGTCGGTACGACGATGAAGATCGCTATGATGAGGATGAAGACGAAGAGGAAGAAGAGGAGGAAGAACCCGCCCCTCGTCGCCGTCGCTCCTCATCCAAACGTGCCGGGGTTGAGTTGGGTGTCGGTTTCGCCAACAAGCTGTTCATTCCCGCCCTGCCCAAAGTGATCTTCCCCGAAGCGAAAGACCCCAAAACGGCAGGCTTGCCCGGTGATATGTACATGCCCGGAGCGGCCTTGAGTATCGGTTATGACCTGGGGCCTCACGCCGGATGGCCGGAGTTCTGGTTGAAATTCAATACCGGTTTTTCCTTTGCCGGTGGCGATATGATGGCCTTGTACATGTTGGATCTCGGCCTGATGCTGGAAAAGAAATTCGAGATTTCCAAAGACTCCTTCTATTGGCATCTGGGGTTGGGACCACAGTTCCCGCTGATTATCGCCGACGTAGGCAAGGCCGCCGGTGAAAAAGACGACAACGGTACGGCCTACACCGGAGGGATGCAGATCAATGCCGGTGTCGGTTTCACCACCGGACCGGATGTTGTCATTGTGAACAGCAAAGGCTTTGCCATGCATTTCCGTCTGGCCCTGGTTTTCCACCAATACTTCCTGCCTCTGGATGACTTCGGGGGCTGGTCGATGACCTCGGACTACAAGAACGGGAAACGTTATTACACCAAAGGGTGGACGGCCTCCAACCTGTCCATCACGCCGGGATTCAACTTCATCTTTTAATTGAACATGCGATCACCGCTTGCGGCTGAAAGCTCGCAAGCCTTGAGATACATTGAGGAGGAACGGTCATGAAACATCAAGCACGGTGGATCCTGTGGATCGCTTGCCTTCTGCTTTTCGGAATGATGGCGCTCCCGCTTGCGGGGTGCATGGTGGAAGAAGACTACGCCGTCGTGGGCGATGACGACGACGATGAAGACGGCGACAGCGCCGATGATGACGATGACACAGACGGCCCGATCCGCCCCGATGATTGCTCTCCGGCAGCCATCAGCCGTAGTTGTTCCGATGCAACCGGCTATTGCACGGCCCCGGCCAACTGCTTCCTGATGGGTTCCAGCAGCGCAATGAGCCTGGCCGATGAAACACCCCACTGGGTGAAGCTTTCCGCCGGTCTGTATGTGATGAATCACGAAGTCACCGTGAGTGAATGGAACGATGTGATGAGCGAAGTCGCTGCGGAAGCGGAAGGCTCCTGTGCCACCAGCGATGACAAGTCTCTCTGCCCGATGCGCAGTGTCAACTGGTACGATGCCCTGGCCTACGCCAATACCTTGAGCGAACGTGAAGGGCGTCAGCCTTGCTACCTGCTTACCAATTGTCAGGGAACTCCGGGGACCGATGGCTATGCCTGTGAAGTCACGGAAACCATTCTCGGCTTCCCCGCCTGCTCCGGCTACCGTCTGCCGACCGAGGCGGAATGGGAATACATAGCACGCGGTGGAACCACCACCGATTTCTACACCGGTGATCTTTCCCAGGAAGTGGCCTGCAACGGAGACGGTTCGGTCACAGAGCCCGTCGCCGAATTGCAATATACGGCCTGGTACTGCAACAACAGCGGCGGCGAGCCGCATCCGGTGGGTACGACCAGCCAGCCCAACGCCTTCGGCATCTGGGACTTGCACGGCAATGTCTGGGAATGGGTCTGGGATGCCTATGGCGTCTATCAGTCCGTGGACGGACAATCCACCGTCGATCCCGCGGGCGCCGGAGTCGGAAACCGCGTGATCCGTGGCGGTTCCTACCTCAGCCCGGCCCGTCAGTGCCGCAGCGCCAGCCGTGGCCAACTGCCCCCGGAAACCACCCAGGAAGACGTAGGCTTCCGCCTGGTGCTTTCCAACTGATCTTCCCAATTTCCTGATTCCACCAACAAGGCCTCGGTTCATCCGGGGCCTTGTTTTTTTAGGGCGCCCACGCGCTGCGCCCGACACACCCTCCGTTCATGCCGCGTGCCGAACGCGACGAGCTGCCCGTTGCGTTCCAAAGCGCCTCAGTACGAGGCGCATCAAAGCCCAAGGATCAGAAGACCCTTGGGCTTCGCACGCGGATAGAGCACGGCCTTGCTTCACATGCTGGGGATTGGAGTCCTCCCGCGTGGGCGCAGCACGGCCCAGGGAGTGGCTCCCTCTTCGTTGCTTGACAGCAGTTCATAGCCACAACGCCGGGCCAGGGAGTCAATCTCGGAAAGCTCAAAGGTGCGGATATACCCCAAATAGCGATCGTAGGATTCCCGTCGCGGGGGCGAAGGCTTGAAAGGATGAAGCCAGCGACGAAGCCGTTCCTGCCGGGCATCCATCGGCGCGAGGGGAAGCCAGCTTACAAGCAACGGTCCGTGAGGACAGAGGGCTTTCATCCCATTCAAGGCATGGCGTCGCGCCCTGTCACCAGGAAGATGGGACAGACTTCCCCAACCGAGAATCGCCGCGTGATACGGAGCGTGGTTCCTCACCGCAGAAAGCCTGTCCGGAAGATCCTCATAAGCCCCCTGCACGAGCCCCAGCACACCGTCGGGAACATGGCTTTCCCGGCAGGCTTGCACGAAGGCCGGGCACGGGTCGAACCCCATTGCCTGATAGCCGCGCCGGGCCAAGCAGAGCAACTCACGTCCCGCACCGGCAGCACCCACCAGGACCGTAGCCGGAGGCATGGGAAAGAAACGGCGTATCGCATCAATTTCCCAGGAGAACTCATGGCTCAGATGCTCCGGCGCATCAAAGGCACCGGTCCGGGTGTAAGCCGCAACGGTCAATGCGGCGCGTTCCTCTTCCTTACAGAATCGGGGAACGGCTTCACGCCAGAGGGCATCGGCCCAGGGGGTCCGTTGGGAAAGGCGGTCCATCAAAGGGCCATCCACGGCGAGCAAGACACGGGTTTTCAGGCGATGAAGCAGAGTCTTCGTGGGAATGAGAGATTGAAACAGCGAGATGCGCGACCTGCCGAGCGGGCGACTCATCGGACTTTGTCCAGCTGATGCGAAGGGTTGACCTCCACCACCCGCGCTGTGACGCGGCCTTTATGCAGTAGAATGTCAAGGGGCATGTTCGGCAGCAGGTGATCGGCATCGGTCAAGACCTTGCCGGACAGGGTGGTAATGCTGTACCCACGCTGCAAGGTATTCAAGGGGCTGAGGCTATCCAGCCGGTTGGCGGCAAGGCTCAAGGATTGGTGTCCGGTGTTGATCTGCTTCTGCGTGAAGAAAATCAGGCTTTGCTTGGCCAGACCCAGGCGCTGGAAACCATCACGCAGGCGGTTTTCCGGTGAATGCTCTCGCAGGTTCCGGGCGTTTTCGCCAAAGCGCGTGCGTTGTCGGTTCACGAAAGCCTGCTGAGCTTGAACAAGCCGCCCGGAGAGTTGCTCCAGACTCCGTCCGGCCTCCGTGGTTTGCGGGCTACGCCGCTCTAACCGCAACGACGCCACCCGCAGCCGTTCTTTCCGATTCCCCAGACGATTACGCCAGACATCCATCAACGTTTGCCGGGCTTCATCCAGGCGCTGCCGCTGGGTATACAGCCTACGCTGGGGAGACACCAGGCCACGGTTGACTCGGTTCAGTTGCAAACGGGCATCTTTCACCCGGTGCAGCATCGCCCGATGAAGCCGCGACGCCAACACGGCAAGCCGGTTGGAAAGCTCCGCTTGCACGGGAACGGCCAATTCCCCCGCCTGACTGGGCGTGGCGGCACGGGCATCGGCAACGAAGTCGGCAATGGTTACGTCGATCTCATGGCCCACGGCGCTGAGCGTCGGCACGGTGCAGGCGGCAATGGCCCTGGCCGTGCGCTCTTCATTGAAGGCCCAGAGATCTTCCAGGCTTCCACCACCGCGACCGACGAGGATCAACTCCACCTGCGGGATACGGCAGGCGTTGGCCAGCGCCCGTTCCAGGGAGGCCGAAGCCCCCTCCCCTTGCACCACGGCGGGAACGACAATCAGGCGCGTGGCGGGCATACGGCGATGAATCACGCGGATCATATCCCGCACGGCGGCACCGGTCGGGCTGGTGACCAGGGCAATAGTTCTGGGAAAGGAGGGAAGAGCTTGTTTGCGTTCCGGGGCGAACAACCCTTCCTCGGCCAGACGCGCTTTGAGTTTTTCAAACTCTTCCTGAAGGCGTCCTCGACCGGCAGGCTGCATACGTTCCAGGATGAGTTGATAGTTTCCCCGTGGTTCGTACACGCTGAGGCGCCCGACCACCTGAATCTGATCGCCGTCTTTGGGACGGAAGGCCACGTTGCGCGTCTGGGAACGGAACATGGCAAAGCCGATCTGCGCCCGGCTGTCTTTGAGCGTACCGTACCAATGACCGCTGCCTGCCGGACGGAAGTTACTCAGTTCCCCTTCCACCCACAAGCGGGAAAAGCCACCTTCCAACATACGTTTGATATCCTGGGTCAAGCGGCTGACGGTCAGCACCGCAGGTTTCTGGCGGCGAATGGTAGGGCTATCGGTCATGAGGACAATTCCGCACGGCCACTCAATGCGCGGCCAATGGTGACGCGGTCCAGGTATTCCAGGTCTGATCCGCTGGGAATGCCGCTGGCAATGCGGGTGACTTTGACCTTGAAGGGAGCGGCGATCTTGGCCAGATACAAAGCCGTGGTATCTCCATCCACGGTGGAACTGGTGGCAAGAATCAACTCCTTGGTTTCACCTTGCTGGAGGCGCTCCACCAGAACGGGAATACGCAACTCCGCCGGGCCGATACCATTCAACGGACTCAAGGCTCCACCCAGCACATGGTAGGTTCCGCTGAATTCCCCGCTGGATTCAATGGCCAGAAGGTCCGAGACGTTTTCGGTCACGCAGATCACCTGGGCGGAACGGCGCGGATCTTCGCAGATCGGACAGGGGTTCCGGGCACTCAGATTCCCACAGAGGCGGCATTCATGAACGTGCTGTTTGGCGTAGGTCAGAGCCTCGGCCAAAGACTGCGCCAGGTCGGCCTGTTTACCCAAGAGCATGTAGGCCATGCGCGTGGCGGTCTTGCGCCCGATGCCGGGAAGCTTTTTCAGTTCGTGGATCAAGCGCTCAATGGGGTCTGCCTGTCGCGGGTCCATGCCTTGGTTCCCTCTGAAGAAAAGCACCTTCAATGAAAGCGCCACGAACCCCGCAGGGATACCCCCCGCCTCCGGGTTGCGTGGCGTGTTTGTTGGAATGTGACGAGGTGCCGTCACGTTCCCTGAAGGCTTATTTAGAACAAGCCGTTCAGACCGGGGACGTTCATCCCGCCGGTAATTTTGGACATTTCTTCCTGCATCCGGTCAGCCATGTTGGTATTGGCCTGATTGACCGCACTGACGATCAGGTCTTGCAACATGTCCGCATCATCCGGATTGATGACATCTTTTTCGATCTTGATTGAGATCAAGGCGTGTTTGCCGTTGACCACGGCGGTGACCATGCCGCCACCGGCTTGACCTTCGGCGGTTTCAGCGGCCATTTTTTCCTGCATCCGGGCCAGTTTCTGTTGCATCTGCTGGGCTTGGCGCATCAGGTTGCCAAGGTTTCCTTTCATGTTTTCCTCCAAAGCTAAAAACAGATTGAACCCCGGCAGAATCCAACGAACCGCCGGGAAAGTCAAGTCTGTCATGTCGGGTTCATGTCGTGTTTTCCTGTGCCGTAACCAAGATCCTGGAATCCCTGGACTACTTGCCCAGGCGCGGCACGCCGCGCACCTTCCCGCCACCAAACACCTTGCGGATTTCCATCACCAGCGGATCCTGCTCCCATTCTTTGCGCAGGTCTTTGGCCGCCTGCTGCCGGGATTGCCGGTTCTGTTCCAAGAGGCTGTGACGGGTCTGGCTTTCCGATTTCTTCAGTGTCAACGCAACCGGGTTCCCACAGCAACCGGTCAGTTCCCGCTTGAGTGATTCCAGATTCGTGGGACTGTTCAACGCAGTAAACACCGAAGGCGGGCAGAGGATCTCGGCCTTGTCTACGGTCCAATCTCCCACTTCAGCCTGCACCAGTTGCAACCAGACCATCTTGTTCTTTTCAAACCGCTTGCAGAAGTCTTCCCAGCTTGGCATCGCCTTGGGCGTGGGGTTGCCCCCGGCCTGCGTTGTCTGTTGCGGTATCGCTACGGGAGCCTGCTCGCGGGTCTCCGTGTGCGGCTTGGGAGCTTGAGGAGAGGGAGGAGCCATCGGTGTCGGCGCACTCTCCGGCTGGAAGGTCGAAGACGCCTCCGGCATGAAGTCTGCGGGCTCATCCATCCTCGGCGGGGGTTGATCCTCATCCGGTGGGAACCGATCCGGGAAGGACGCAGGCTGTTGGTGAAAATCGGTATGGAATGCCTGCGCGCCGGGGTCTAGTTCAGTTTTTTTTTTATCGGGAGCATATCCCGTTTGATAGCTTCCGCTCTGTTGGGCGGGTGAGGCCATCGGACGCGGTCCCGTTCCACTCAGTTTCTTGCTCAGCGCTCCCAGGCGTTGCAACAGGGTATCAATGGGCACCACCGGCTTGACCTGCAACATTGCCGCCAAGGTCATTTCCAGGCTCAACCGGCCCTGCTCGGCGCGGGCCAGTCGCTCTTGTCCGGCAAACATCAGGTCAAACCATTGCAGCCAGACCGCTTCCTGTTCCCGCTTGGCCAAGGCCACAAGCTCCTGAACTTCGGAGTCGGGGAGATCCAAGACTTTCTGCGGCTCGCGATGGCTCAAGGCCAAGACGGTATTGCGCAGAAATTCCAACATTTCCTCGCCGAACTGGCGCAGGTCCAACCCCAGCGAACAAAGCTCGTTCAAGCGGTCGAACAGAGCCGTGCCATCCCGGTCAACCAGAGCATTGACGATCCCGGCCAGCGCGGCACGATCCGTCACGCCCAGCACCGTTTGAACATCCTGGTCGCTGATGGAATCTCCGGCAAAGGCCAGTACGCGGTCCAACAGAGATTGGCTGTCACGCATCGAACCGCGAGCCAAGCGACCGATGGTACGGATGGCGGTTTCGGTGTAGCCGATGCCTTCCTGATCCAGAATCCGTTGCAGGTGATTCACCACCTGGCCTGTGGGAACCATTTTGAAATCATAACGCTGGGTGCGGGAGAGAATCGTCTGAGGAATCTTGTGTACTTCGGTGGTAGCGAAGATGAATTTCACATGCTCCGGCGGCTCTTCCAGAATCTTCAGCAGAGCGTTGAACGCGCTGGTGGAGAGCATATGCACTTCGTCGATGATGTAGATTTTATACCGGGCATTTTGCGGGCGATACTGCGCGTTTTCCTTCAGGTCGCGGATATTGTCCACACCGGTATTGCTGGCACCATCGATTTCCTGAATATCCACGCTTTGGCCTTCGCTGATCGCTTTGCAGCTTGCGCACTGGTTGCAGGGCGTCGGCGTGGGGCCGTCCTGGGCTTCGCAACAAAGCGCTTTGGCCAGCAGGCGGGCGCAGGTGGTTTTGCCTACACCGCGTGTCCCGGTGAACAAAAAGGCATGGTGAATCTTGTTTTGCAGAATGGCGTTTTGCAGGGTTTGGGTGACGTGATCCTGACCGACCACATCTTCAAAACGCTGGGGCCGCCATTTTCGGGCAATGACTAGGTAGCTCATAAAACGTTTCCCGCTTGTGCGAAGACTGATAACCAAAGCCGATGGTTTGTCGAAACCTGGCAAGGCTATACCATGCCCGTGAAATTCTCGCAATGGTCCACAGTGAAGCTTTTTCGGGCTCGCCCCGTTTCTCCCATCCCTACCGCATTCCCCGCTTGACAATCCACCGTGAAGGGGCAACCATAGATGAAACGCAAAGCCTGAAAAGGAGTTGTTCATGCTGACATGTGGCAAAGGTCGCTTCTTCACCCTGGGTTTTCTTGCCAGCTGCTTATGGGTTCTGGGTCTGGTCGCGGGTTCAGCAACCTCCTGGGCCGCCCCGCCCTCCTGTGCCTCGGTTCATGCCGTCAACGGAGCGTGGTCCGAAACCGACGTTGACCTGATTCTTCATCTGGAAGCCACGGAATCCTGCGAGGGCTTTTTCGTGCCGCTCCCCAGTGGAGAAAAGGAAACCGCGTGGATGATGGACTTCCACCTCTGGGGAAAGGTTAGCGAAAAGAAAGGTTTTCTGATCCTTCCGCCCTTGTCGCCGGGAAGCCACGTTCTTTTTCTCCATCGCGCTTATCCCATCCGCTGCGAGTCCGTTCCGGTGGTGCTGGCCGAGCGTCAGGCTCCCCTTTTGCAAGTCGGACCAAGCCGCTGTGAAGCCCGCTTCGATGCAGAAGCCAAAGGACGCTATCAGTACAGAATCAGCGATGGCATAAAGGATGAACTTGCTAAACACGGAACGAAAACAGACACACAGGTTCAAACCCTTTCCGAGCGCTTTTCGGCCACAATCCAGCCTCAACCCAACATGAAAGAACCCAAAACCTTGCTGGAAGGAAAGGGAAAACTCACCTTTCTCTATGAAACCTATCGGGATTACGAACCCAGCCTGCTTCACCGCAAGGAATTGTTTGAGCAGTATTTTCAGGATACCATCTGCCCCTCCTTGGATTGGTTTGCAGAGATGATCGGCCTGGGCACCCAGAATTTCAAACCGGAAAACGCCTGGATCTGGTATGCGTCCTGTATGCGCTGGCATGATGGCCTGACGGGCTATTCCTGCAAAAGCATCGACCGTTACAACGCCGAGCAGAGCTATCGAAACAATTACATCCGAGCCAAACAGCAGGGATTGCCGGACACCTTCGAGTCCGAGTATCCCCGGCACCGGACCTTCGATGCGAAGCAACTCCACACCGCCTTTGATGCCTTCCTGCGCCTGCTTCAATCTGCGTATAACCCAAGCGGAAAGGCTTCCGATCCCGTGCTTGCCCGCTGCCTGTCCGCGATGACAACTCCGCTGAAACCAAGCCCCGCCATTCAAGCGGACCTGCGCAAGTTGGAAGCATTCCGTAAAAGTCTGACACCGGAGAAAATGAACACCCTGCGCAGCACCGTGCGACCGAAAATCTACGAATAGCAAGGCCAGCCGATGAGCCATGAAACCCTGATCCACCCGGAGCGCGTGCAAGCTTTGAACGGAAAACCCCTCAAGGCCAAAGGGGATTATGTTCTTTACTGGATGCAACAGAGCCAACGCACCGTGGACAACCACGCCCTGGAAATGGCCCAATCCCTGGCCAACGACAGGCAAAAGCCTCTACTTGTCTTTTTCGGCCTGACCGATGCCTACCCCGGCGCAACACGACGGGCCTATCATTTCATGATGCAGGGCTTACAGGATATTCAGTCCGCGTTGAACCAACGCGGCGCAGGCTTTGTTTTCGGTCACATCTCACCGGAGCAAGGAGCCCTGGAACTCTCCCGACATGCCATCTGTGTGGTGACCGACAAGGGATACACCCGGATACAACGCGCCTGGCGGGAACATCTGGCCGTACAGGCACCGGTTCAGGTTTTGCAGGTAGAAACGGATGCCGTGGTTCCCGTAGGCGCGGCCAGCGACAAAGACCGCTTTGGAGCCTACGCCTTGCGGCCAAGCCTGCATCGCTTGCTGCCGGATTTTCTGAAACCCATACCTGCTGTGGATGCCCGGCAGGATGGCTCCACCCTGTCGATTGAAACAAGTTTTGACCAGATTCAGCACCAAAGTCCGGAGTCATGGCTTGCCGGTCTGACGCTTCGCAAAGATGTTCCTCCGGTTGCCGGGGTGACGGGCGGGCAACACGAAGCCCTTCGGCGTCTGGACCATTTTCTTGAACAGGGGCTTTCCCGCTATGATACGGATCGAAACGACCCCAACGCGGAAGGCCAATCCGGGCTGAGCCCCTACCTTCACTTCGGACAGCTCTCTCCCTTAACGGCAGCGTTGGCGGCACGAGCCACGGGCCTTTCCGGTGTGGATGCGTTTTTGGAAGAATTGATTGTCCGCCGGGAGTTGAGTTTCAATTTCTGCCAGTTCAACCCGCAGTATGACAGCCCCCAGGGCTTGCCGGACTGGGCCATCAAAACCCTGACCGAACATGAGAACGACCCGCGAAAGGAGAGCTATACTCCTGAGCAGTGGGAGCAAGCCGAAACCCATGACCCTTATTGGAATGCCGCCCAAAAACAACTGCGTATCCGTGGAGGCATTCACGGCTACATGCGCATGTACTGGGGAAAGAAGCTGCTGGAATGGTCCGCCGACTGGCGTCAAGCCTTTACGGTCGCTCTGGATCTGAATGACACCTACGCCCTGGATGGACGCGATCCCAACGGCTTTGCCGGGGTGGCCTGGTGTTTCGGCAAGCACGACCGCCCCTGGAAAGAGCGGGCTGTTTTCGGAAAGATCCGCTATATGAACGACAAAGGCTTACGCCGGAAGTTCGATGCGGATGCCTACGTTCAACGCATGGAGGCTCTCTGGCATACGGAGTCCTCAAAGACATCGCCTCCAGGTTGACGGCTTCCGTGTTTTCAGGACGAATCACGCGGACGGATACGCAATTTCTTGCCTTTCACCAAGGTTTTCGATACGTTCCGGCATACTCCTGCTTGAGCCTTGCCTGGTAGGTTTCAGCCCCCCACGGGGATGCCGCGTGCCGAAAACGTTCCTAGAGGGAACGTTTTCATGAAGCATTTCCATATGAATATGGAAATGCTTGGGAAAAAGCAAAGGGCCATGCCCTGATTGCTTTTTCGCACGCGGAGCCTGACTCCCGGCGGCAGGGGATACGATGTTGGACTTTCACGAAACGAGGTTGTTAGGCGATGCCACAGTTCATTACGGATTTCCTGGCCTACCAGATCCCCTATCTTTGGTTGTCCCTCTATCAGATCGGCCTTTGCGGCCTAGCGCTGTTTTTCACCATCATCGCGGCCTTTGTGCTACGCGCCATTGCCCGCCGCCTGGTGAAGAAAATCTTTGGCCGCTTCGGTGAGGATCTTGTAACCAAGATCGTCAATGAGATTTCCAGGCCCATCTATCTCACCGTCCTGGGCTTCGGAATGGCCCTCAGTGCCCTGACCCTGCCCTCCAAGCTGGACGACGTGCATATCCCCGCCGACTGGCAGACCCAGGGGCAGGAAGAAGTCAGTCCAGAGGCAGACAAGCCTGCCGGCGACACGAAAGAAGCCGTGAAGGCGGAAGACTCCGTCCAAGCCAAGAAACCCGCAGAAGCATCGGCACCGGACGGGGATGATGAACTGGCCGAAGCCGATCGCGAGACGGAAATGGATGCCGACGAAGAGGCCGAGCTAGAAGCCCAGACCGAAGGTAAGACAAAAGCCAAGGCGACGAAGAAGAAAAAGAAGGCGAAAAAAGCCAAGAAAACGAAAAAGCGCTCCAACAGAGCCAATCAGGAGCCTGAAGACGATCCTCCCGGATCGCCGGGGGATGATCCGGCCCCGGAGCAGATCGCTCCGGACGACACCACGCCAGCCGCAGATTCACCTTCGGAAGAGGGGAACACCAAGGCCAAAGCAGGTGACGACGAGCAGGCCAAGGCGGAAAAACCCGCGAAGAAAGAGCCGAAGAATCCCCTCGCCGCCTTGACGGGAACAGCGGACGACTCCGCCAAAACCACAAAAAGCAATAAGAAGGCGGCGGATGCAAAGGCAAACGCCGAGGACGAAAGGGTCCGCGTCAGTTCCCAACGCAAATTGAACGTCTCTGAAGAGGACGAAGAAAACCATATGGGCACGAATTTCTTCAGTTACATCTGGAGCATTTTCAGCCTGCTACCACATTTCCTGCTTTTCTTCGGCGGCCTGGCCTTAGGTACCTTCAACCTGTTCTGGTTGCTTTCCCGCTCCTTGCGGATGGCCTGGGACGATTACCTCTGGCCGCTGATCGACAAGAACGTGGAAGGCAAGGAAAAGCGCTTCTTCCCCATCATCTTCAAAGTCCTCAACATCGTGCTTTGGTTGAGCATGGTGGTGACGCTGATTCAATTCTGGGGTCTGGATGCCTGGGTGCTGATCGGCAAGATCCTGGGACTGATTATCGCCGACAACACCATCGCGCAGTACCTCAGCTTTGCCGGTCTGTGCTTCTTCACCTTGATTCTGGCGCGGACGCTGTTCAATCAGTTGCAACGGGCCATCCGGATTATTCAGCACAGAACCAACCGTCAAGACCTGGAAGAAGTCTGGTTCTCCGGCCTGGATAAACCGCTGTTGTACCTCATCATTCTCATCGGTATGTCCATCGCCATCACGGTCCTGGAAGAAAAAGCCAAGAATCCCGATACCGGCGAGGTGTCCGCGTCCATCGTGCGGCTGATTCTCGGTATCGCCGCCAACATCGCGATTATCCTCAACATCAGTTGGCTGATGCTCATCCTGGTGGATAAAATCTTTGAACACCTGGTGCAACCCCTGGTGGAATCCAGCAAAATCGCTCTGGACGGCCAACTGATTCCGTTGATCAAGAAGTTCCTCAAGGGCTTCATCGGCATGATTGCCTTTATTGCCGGTATCCAAGCCACAGGCCACGATCCCTTCGTGGTACTGACCGCTCTCGGTGGGTTGGGTGTCGTCATCGGTTTGGCCGCCCAGAACCAGGTCAGCCCCTTCATCGCCGGTTTGGTCAACTACATGATGCGCCCCTACAAACTGGGCGATTACATCCAGGCGGACAGCTTTGAAGGGACGGTGGAAGCGATTGACCTGCGTGCTACGCTCCTACGCACCAAGGAAGGTTTCACCATCCTGGTTCCCAACGACAAACTGCTCAGCGCGGGGATCTTCAATTACACCTCCTCCGGTGGTGTGCGTGATTGCGCCATCCTCCGTGTAGACATCGCGGAACCGCCCGCTCAGCGGGATCGGGCGATGGACATCTTCCGCCAGGCGGTCATTGACACCCCGGATTGCGAACGGCCTTTCGTGCGCTTCTTCGAGTATGGCGATGACAACATGGGCATGGAATTAAGCTGGTGGGTTACCGATTCCACCAAGATTTACGAGGTACAGCACAACATCATGATTCAACTGGATGAAGGGCTTCGTGAGGCCAACATTCATCTTTCCACACCGACGCGCTCTTTGGCTTTCACCGGCTACCTGGGTGGCGAACCGCCGAAGATTCACATCATCCACGAAAAGAAGGATCAACCCGAAGGCTAGTCTCACCCGACACCACCAAGCCCCGGAACATCGCTCCGGGGCTTGTTTTTTCAGCTTTTTTCAGTCAGGATGGCTTCTGGTGGAACCAATGACAATCAGTAGGGGCTTCTTGTCGGTGATGGAGCCATAAACCGGGTGACACACCGGGCTGCGTCAAGGCGGAAGCCATCGTATTGCAACGAGTATGGGGTTGAGTGGGATGAAGGTTTGGTTGTTGAAACAGGGAGAATCCTTACCCTTTGGGGAAAACGCCAAAAACCGTCGGGTGCGCACGGCAGAGATGGCCTATCGTCTCAGCCGAGCCGGGCATCAGGCGACCTGGTGGACCAGTACCTTCGATCATCAGAAACGCATTCACCACGCCGAGACAAGCACGACCCGAAGAACGGATTTCGGCTTTGAGGTAAGCCTGTTGCGAACAATGGGCTACGAATCCAGCAAGTCACCCAAACGCTTTCTGGATCACAGCCAGACAGCCCTTACCTTTCTCTGGGAAGCCCGGAAAAGAGAGAAGCCGGATATTCTGGTCGCCAGTTATCCCAGCATCGACCTGGCTCATGCCGCAACGGTCTATGGCCGCCTGCATGGCGTTCCGGTGGTGGTGGATCTTCGGGATATGTGGCCGGATATTTTCTACCACTACGTCTCCGAGCGCTACCGGCCCTTGCTGAAACCCGTACTGGCGTTGCCGGAATGGACAGCCAAACGCACGCTGAAATCCGCCACGGCGATTACCGGGATCACGGACGCCTTCGTCGAATGGGGTTTGCGCAAAGCGGGACGAAGCCGTACAGCCTACGACCGGAGCTTTCCCCACGCCTACCCGGCGGAACCGCCATCCGACGACGCCTTGAACAAGGCCAAAGCCAAATGGGATGCTCTGGGGTTTCCTGAAAACTCCTCACGGTTTACCGCCTGCTTTGTCGGTTCCATGAGCTACACCTTCGATCTGGATGTTTACATCCAGGCGGCAAGAATCCTTCACCGGCGCGGCTTGCCGATGCAGTTCATCTGCTGCGGTGACGGAGAACGCCTGGAAGAATATCGTGCAAAAACGGCGGATCTTCCCACCATTCATTTTCCCGGCTGGGTCAATGCTGCGGAAATCTGGACGCTGCTGCGTCGCAGCCAGGTGGGATTGACCCCCTTGCCGGACCGTTTCGACTACCTGGCGACGATCAACAACAAGGCCATCGAATACCTTTCAGCGGGGCTTCCCCTGGTGCATTGTCCCGCCCAAGGCGTGCTGGCCGATCTGGTGAACAAAGAAGAAATCGGCCTGTGTCATGGCTATGATGACGCCCAGGCTGTGGTGACCTGTCTTGAATCTCTGGCCGGGGATGCTGAACAATACCGGACGAAGGCGGAACGGGCCGCGTCCCTGTTTGAAAAGCGCTTCAAGGCCGATGTGGTTTACGGCGGATTTATTGACTTGCTGGAAGAGTTGGTGGCCAACAAGACACCATCAAAGAACTCATTGTTTTCATGTTGGCGGTGATGGAAGGATTGAAAAGGCTTCCCCCTTTTCAGTTGAAAGCCGTCATGGCCTGGTATACAATCGACCGAGCGTTCGCGCTTGATCTTGGGAAAGAACCGTATCAACAGACATAAGGGAAAAGAACCATGCGACAACGTTTGGCCCTCATTGGTTGCGGACGTATTTTGCGCAAACACCTGGACGCCATCGAGGCGAACAAGGACCACCTGGAACTGGTTGGCGTATGCGATCTCAAAGAGGATCGCCTGCAAGCCGCCGTCGAGAAAAGCGGCGTCAAAGGCTATGCCGATCATATACAGATGGTGAAGGAACTCAAACCGGACATCGTGTCGATTCTCACCGAATCAGGCTCCCATGCCAAGGTGTGTATCGACTGCGCGCCGTATTGCAAGAACATCATTGTTGAAAAGCCGATGGCCTTGAGCCTCACCGATGCCGATGCGATGATTGAAAGCTGCGAACATGCGGGAACCAGACTCTTTGTGGTCAAACAGAACCGCTACAACAAGGCCGTCCGTCTGCTTCGACGTGCGCTGGAAGAAGGGCGTTTCGGCAAACTGGTCATGGGAACCGTTCGCGTTCGCTGGTGCCGCACACAAAAATACTATGACCAAGACCCCTGGCGCGGCACCTGGGCCGAAGACGGCGGGGTGTACTCCAATCAGGCCAGCCATCACATCGACCTTTTACGCTGGATGATGGGTGACGTGGAAAGCATTCAGAGCTATACCACCACACGCCTGGTGAATATCGAATGTGAAGATACCGGCGTGGGCATCCTGCGTTTCACCAACGGCGCGTTGGGTGTGGTGGAAACCACCACGGCGACACGCCCCAAGGATCTGGAAGGTTCCATTTCCATTCTTGGTGAAAACGGCTCGGTGGTGGTGGGCGGCTTTGCCGTGAACCGCATCGACACCTGGAATTTCGTTGATGAGAAAGACTACGACAAGGATGCCTTGACCGCCAGCGAGAACCCCAGCAACGTCTATGGTTTCGGCCATATCGAATTCTATCGTGACATTCTGGACTGCATTGAAACCGGAAAGCGCCCCATGCTGGACGGCCTGGAAGGACGCAAATCCCTGGAACTGATTGTCGCCATGTATCAGGCGGCAGCGACACGACAGGAAGTGCGGATGCGCTACATTCCAGAGCATGTCCCGCTAGGCCGGAGACGCGAGGATGGGTGAATCAACCTATATCGCGTCCAGCGCCGTAATTCACCCGGCGGTGAGGTTGGCCAATCCCTGTGTGGTGGAAGATTTCGTTCTGCTGGGAAAACCGGTCAAACCGGGGCTCGCGCCCGTAGAGACGGAAATCGGTGCCCACGGAACCTTCCGCTCCCATACGGTGGTCTACGCCGGAGCCAGGATCGGCAGCCACTTTCAAAGCGGTCATCATGTGATGATTCGCGAACAGACCCGCATTGGCAATCATTGCTCGGTAGGAACCGGCTCCGTGGTGGAGTTTTCCGTGACGATGGAAAACGGGGTTCGTTTGCATAGCGGCGTGTTCGTTCCTGAGTTTACCGTGCTGGAAACGGAATGCTGGGTGGGTCCACGGGTGGTGTTCACCAACGCCCCCTATCCCGGAGCGCCGGATACCAAAAACCATCTGAAGGGTGTTCGTGTCGGTGCCAAGGCCCGCATCGGTGCGGCAGCGGTTCTGTTGCCCGGCGTGCAGATCGGCCCTGGAGCCCTGGTGGGAGCCGGTGCCGTGGTGACCAAGGATGTCCCGGCGGATTGTGTGGTTGTGGGCAACCCGGCCAGAGTGGTCGGCAAAGTGAGTGAGCTACGCTATTCCGATACCGGCCTTGCCGTGTATCCCGACAAAGAGAGAGACTAGATGGCAGCCAAAATTCCATTGGTGGATCTGAAAGCGAACTATGCAAGCATCAAGGACGAGATCGATCGTGCGATGGGCGAGGTGATCAACGCCACCGCCTTTGTCAACGGTCCCGCCGTGAAGAGCTTTGAAGCGAACTTTGCCGACTATTGTGCTGTTCCTCACGCCATCGGCTGTGGAAACGGTACGGACGCTCTGGTCTTGACCCTCCGTGCTTTGGGGGTTGGTCGCGGAGATGAAGTCATCGCGCCCTCCTTCACCTTCATTGCCACCGTAGAGGCCATTGTCCAGGTTGGCGCCACGCCGGTCTTGGTCGATGTTGACCCGGATACCCTGCTCATGGACCCGGCCAAGGCCGAGGAAGCCATTACACCGGCGACCAAAGCCCTGCTACCGGTGCATCTATACGGACAGATGGCGGATATGCCTTCGTTATGCGCCCTGGCCAAAAAGCACGGTCTGAAGATTGTGGAAGACTCCGCCCAGGCCCACGGTGCCTTGCTGGACGGCAAAGGACCGGGCTTGTGGGGAGATGCCGCCACCTTCAGTTTCTATCCGGGTAAAAACCTCGGTGCCTGGGGCGATGCCGGGGCGATCGTCACGCGGGATGACACCCTGGCCGACCGCCTTCGCCGTGACCGCGATCATGGCCGACAAGACAAGTATCTCCATGAGTTTTCCGGAGTGAACAGTCGCTTGGATACCATCCAAGCGGCCATTCTGAACGCGAAACTTCCCCACCTGAATGCCTGGACGGAGGCCCGTGGGCGTTTGGCGGCACGATACAACGAGCAATTGGAAGGCATGGAAGGCATCTCTCTGTTCCAGCCGGTTGCGGGCCGAAGGCATGTCTATCACCTGTTTGTGCTGCGTGTTCTGGGCGAAACCGGACGGCGTGATCGCGTACTCAAGGGGTTGCACGAACGGGCGATTGGTGCCGGCGTTCATTATCCCGTACCGGTTCATCGTCAACCGGCCTTCGACCACCTTGGGTATCGGGAAGGGAGCCTCCCCGTTTCCGAGCAAGCGGGCCACGAGGTGCTTTCCCTGCCCTTGTATCCTGAACTTCCTGAAGCCAACCAGGATCGTGTGGTGCAAAGCCTGCTGGAAGCGCTGAAGGAACATCCGTAAGCAAAATACCATTTTCCTGGTTTGATGCGCCGGTCGGGATGACCGGCGTTTTTCGTTTTCCTTTCCCTTGGGGACTGTGGATATTTCTTGCATCGCAGGCAGGGCTTTTGTATGGTGCGCGGCATGAAACGATGTGATGCCGACATTTTGCGACCCCATCTTACCCCCGAACGGATTGACCGTTTGGAATCCGTGCTGCTGCGCCGTACCCGCGACGTTGCCCTGGTGATCAATGGGATTGATAAACCCCACAATTACATGGCCCTTCTGCGCACGGCGGAAGCGATGGGCGTGCAGGATGTCTACATCGTCCTGCTTCCCGGTCAGACGCCACGTTTCGTCTCCGAGTCCGTGACCCAGGGCGCACACAAATGGTTGACCCTGCGCTATTACACCCAGTGGTCCGAAGTCCGTGACGAACTTCGGCAAAAGGGGTTTCGGCTCATCGCCACCTACCTCAACGAGCGTTCGGTGGATTTCGGGGAGCTGGATCTCTCCGGGCAGGTCGCCTTGGTCATGGGAAGTGAATTGGAAGGCTTGAGCGAACAGGATGCCGCCGATTGCGATGCCTGCGTGGTGTTGCCGATGCACGGTTTCAGCCAGTCCTACAACGTCTCGGTGGCGGCGGCACTTTGCCTGCAACGCATCTTCCTGGCGCGTGATGCCGCCGCTTGCCCACGAGGCTTACCGGAAGAGGAACTGGCGGTCCTGCGTGATGAATGGTACCGTAAGGCGGTCAAGCATTCCGAGGCCATTTTGCAGAAGGCCCGCAACGCAGGCGAGTAAACACTCCTTCCCCCGATCCTTCTTGACCTGCACAACGGCTGGACCTTGGGATTAAACCGGACGACTTCAAGGTTCAAGATGATTGACCTTGGGCCGGAAGGAACCAGGTCTCTGTCGTATTCAAGGAACAGGAACGGGTTCCATGCTGAAGAGTGGTCCGGGTAAGAAACCGACACTTGCTCTTTCCAAGCGATCTCCAGGGTGTAAAATAACAAGGCGATCTTAGGCAGTGTCGTCATGAGATATGAAGCCATAGGGCTAGACAGCGGATATGTACCGCAGCAAGGAAAGACGCTGTGTTCTTTGCATAGCGCGTCGCGATACCACGCCAACGTTTCAGCTTTTCAAAGGCATTTTCAACCAGATGGCGTTCACGGTACAAGTCTTTGTCGTAGTTACGTTGAACCGTTCGATTCTTCTTTGGAGGAATCACCGGACACGTATCGTTCTTCTCGCATAGGTCAATGATACTATTTGTATCATAACCACGATCAGCCAGTAAATTAGAGGCTGGTAGCCCTTCGATCAGATTTTCAGCCTCGTCGGGTACCTTTTGTAACAAGGACTCGGAGCGGATTACCATGCGCATCCACGGCCAGGTGTACCTTGGAATTGAGCCCCCTTTTGTCTGGCCCGCGTCCTGCGTTCCGCCTCGGGCACCCGTGGCATCGTGATGGACTTTGACATGCGTGGCGTCGATCATCAGCCATTCGTAGTCGGGATCATCAATCAAAATATCCAGTAAATTCTCCCAGATGCCTTTATCTCGCCAACGAATAAACCGGCGATGGGTATTGTTCCAACTGCCATAATCGGGCGGTAGGTCGCGCCAAGGTGCACCGGTTCGCAAGATCCAAAACACACCATTAATGAATCGTCGATTGTCTCTGGCAATCCCACCCCATTGGCCTTTCTGCCCTGGTAAATGTGGCTCTAAGAGTTCCCAAGCGTGGTCGGAAATATCATGACGGTGATAAGTGGCATCCATTGTATTCCTCTGAATAGTTTCTATTTAGAGGAATATAGACCAACAGAGTCGTCTTGTCCAGGAAAATCTGATACTCTTGTCGACGCTGCCTAAGGAATCCTTAAGCTTGGCAGGCTATGTTGACAGGTGTTAGCGATGTGGGCGGCGATCACCCGTCCTTGGTCAACAAGGAGCTGAACACGATGGAAAACACCATCCTTCTGATTGAAGATGACAAAGAATTGGGAAAGCAGATCGTAAACCATCTACGCAAGGCGGGGTTTCAGGCCCAGTGGAATATGGAAGGGGAACGGCTTCTTCCGGGAACCACGGCGGGAATAAGCTTAGTGATCCTGGATCTGATGCTTCCCGGAAGCTACGCTATGGGTTTTGGGGGATGTGACCTTCATTGAGCAGGCGGTGACCAACGTGGTCTACAACGCCATTCGGTACAACCAGCAGGGAGGACACGTTGCCGTCTTGTTGGAATCGACGCCGGAGGGCATGTTTCTCTTGCGTGTACTGGACGACGGAACCGGATATCCCGCCTAAGCCTTCACCTTCGACTGGGCATCGATAATGAGTTCGTATACTCTTCTGACATCCGGTATCCGATCGAATGAGGGGGATTTCATTCCTCGGCTCGGCCAACCGGCTCCACCCATAAAGCTTGTCGGACCAAACGTAATCGTTCCTGTTCCGTCGTTTTTCGTATCGATAGAAGTTTCTCCCAGAGTCGATAAGTTCAGAGCCTTGATTTTTCTACCGAACAACGTCGAAACGATCACAATCCTTTTGTCCGTCAATCCATAGTAGGAACGTTGCCTCAACTTCATGTCGTAAATGAAACGCCCGAATGCAAAGTAAAGACCTGCAACAACGAAAAAACTGCCCCAAAGAAGAAAAAAGGGTGGAGCGCCGCTTAGCCAGGCGGATACTTCCCAAAATACTGCGAAGCCAAGCCACAGTATGCTGAACGGAATGTGAAACGTTTCGTTGGATCGAAAAATAAGGCCGTGATGGGGAACGCCCGACCATAAAATGCGTTCCTGTGCCAGCAACTCTTTCTGAATTTCGGTTTCGGCGTTCGAAAAATTCATTGGTAGCCCTGTCCCTGTCCGCTTGTTTTGGTGATATATCCTAGAATACCTATTCTGGGAAGTCAAGAAACAAGGTTTGGCTCGATTCCCGTTTTTTTCGTTCGCACTCCGTTTGCATTTTGATCACCGTTTTACCCGTCGGTGGGGAGCGCTGGTCCTGGGCGACGGTCTAAGGTTCTGAAATATCTTCCAACCGTCCATCCCCTTCGATAGATAACCCTCCCAAGTTTTTCATCAAGGCATTCTACCCTGCATGTCCACCACATCAAGGAGAGGAAGAGTGTCGGGCAAGAAATTTGCCCGACCTGCTTGGCGATTAATCGTTGCGCTTTTATGAAAGGGTGTTCAGTTCGTCCATATTCATCCAGTACCATACATTACGACCTGGCATCGCGGGAAAAGTATTTTCATCAATCATAAGTCGATGGTATCCTTTTAGAACTCGTTCACGCAAATCTTTTACATCATCAATTCCAGTAATTTGGATTAATTTATTAAAATCCCGTGATCTAGCTGAGTCTAGAAATAGCGGAAAACCAAGATGGTCTTGGTTATATATCACTGTCCAAGGAACCCAATAGCGCACATCGTTGTTGAGACAAGCCATCATCAAAGCCAGCAGATCTGCTTGAATAACCTCCTTCAGTGGAATGTCATTTCGATCAGCATGTAGCTTGATATATTCTGCTACAGGAGCGTATCGTCGTTTCCATTCCGGATTAATCATGCGCAAGGTTTCAGAAGATGAATAAAAGGTGTTGAAGTTAGTCCAAGTATCCTGATAGATCCCATCAATATCTCTTTCTCTGAAATGATGGGTAAAAACCGTATGAAGTGTTTTATAAGATTTGGTTTTCACAAGTCCTGCGATAGTGTATAGGAAGGTTTCAAAAGCAAAGACCGAATGGGCTTCAAACCAGTTTCTTTTGTATTTAATTATGTCCTTTGGTTTTACTTTGAACTCGATCAGTTTCTCAAGCATTTCAAGAAGAATCTCATCGAAGTCTTCGGAGGGGGTCTCTGAGGATTCAAGCAAAACCCAATCTATAAGAGGATTCAAGCAAAACCCAATCTATAAGATGATCACGAACAGTCTTGAGCTTTCTGCATGTGTTCAGGGTGAACTCACCAAGATTTTCCACATCAGGTGGTGTTCTAACCCTCAGTTCATCAATATAGATGTAACAGGCTTCAAGAAAATCATTGCGGTATGTTTTTAGACCACGCTTTCCGTTAAAAAGTGCCTGCTTGAATGTTTGAAACTTGCCAATAGCTGGGCTTGATGGGGTTTTATCATCTGAAGTGATGTAGGCGGGTGCTTTCCCTAATGCGGGCTTCTCGTATTCGGGCTTACCATACAGGAGGCGAATTAGTTGTTCCCAGTTTTTGTTGACAGACTCATTACTTGAGAAATCAATCCAGATTCTTGACTCAAAGAATACTGGCAAGTAAGGCTTTCCAGAATCATCGAATTCACAGACAATGGGTATAAACCTGGACTGTTTTAGATTTCCATAAATCTCACCTGCCATAATTTGTGATTCAGTTCCTACCCCTTTTTCCCTTTTGTTGGCTTTCCTGACAAAGTGTGAGTCACAAATAACCAGAATATTAGTAATAGATTCATCATTTTTCATGCTTTCCATGAAAGATGGTAGATCATTACCTCCTTCGAGATTCCACTTGTCAATAAGCACGTCAACGCCATCAGCCATAAGGCGCCTCGCCCATTCCAGAACGTTCTCTTGATGTTCTGACGATGACCAACTGTAAGAAATAAACACTTTTGGAGGTTTGCCGCCCAATAAAATCTCCTAGTCTAAAAAAGAACAAGGCAATAAAGGCTCTTCCAAGAACCGTATACTTAATACCCAGTTTAAGAAACTATCTTATCATCATTAAGATGTCAAGACTCCGGGAATTCTTCTAAAACGACTCCTTAGTCTGTGCCAGAAGAGTGCCGGGCAAAGAATTTGCCCGACCTTGTATTATACCTTCCAGTGCGTTTGTCTGTATAATCGAGCGACAATAGGAGCCCGCGAGACCCTCAAAAATCTCGCGGGCGGTGGACGGCGAGATCGTCCCGACCTTGGGTCGTAAAACCCGTTATGTAGCCTGATCCGTCGTCCGTTTTGTCCGGATAACCCGAACAGTCGCTGGGGCCAGTTTAACCGAAGTGAGCCCGTATTGGCAAGGAAGGGTAGCATGAAAGAAATAATCGGGATTGATGTGAGCAAGAGACGTTTTGATGTCGCTTTGTTGAACTCCGGAAAGCATCGGAGCTACGAATACTGCAAGAAAGAAATGAACAGCTTCGTTCGCAGTCTGGATACGCTTCAGCCGGAACGCATCGTGATGGAAGCAACCGGAGGTTACGAAAAACCGTTGCTTAAACATCTGCAAAAGCATGAACTGCCCGTGGTGGTGGTCAACCCTCGACGCATCCGCGATTTTGCCAGAGCCATGGGCGTGGCGGCAAAAACCGATCGCCTTGATGCCTTGGTCATTGCCAGATATGCGAAGAGCATGAAACCGAAGATACAGGTTCCGGTCAGCGAAAATAGCCTTTTACTAAAGAGCCTTACTGCCCGTCGCCGTCAGCTGATTGCGATGAGAACACAGGAAAAGAATCGCATGGAGCATTCCGATGAAAAGCTTATCGCACAAAGTCTGCACGCTGTTTTAAGAACTCTTGATCGAGAAATTAAAAAGCTGGATTCGCAGATTGAGGAGGTGATTCGCAGGGATCGCGAACTGAGCGAGAAAGCGCAGATTCTGGAAACGATACCGGGAATCGGATTGACCACTGCGAACGCTCTGGTTACCGAATTGCCGGAGCTTGGTATCTGCAACCGACGCCAGATTGCGGCTCTTGTTGGGGTGGCACCGATGAACCGGGACAGTGGAATGTTTCGTGGCAAGCGAATGACCGGTGGTGGACGGCATCATGTCCGCACCCAGTTGTACATGCCTACGCTGGTGGCCATTCAGTATAATCCACCAATCCGCAAACATTATCAGCACTTGCTGAATGAAGGAAAAAGCAAGATGTCGGCTGTGGTAGCCTGCATGCGAAAATTGCTTCTCTTCATGAACTCAATGCTCAAAAATAATCAGCGATGGAAACCGCAAATCGCTTGACTTTGATAACAGTCGCTACCATGAATGTACAATAGACATACTCAACATATTGGACAAAGGATTGCCGTTTTCCCGTTTATTCCTGGGTAATCCAGAAGGCGCGGTGGGTCTGCTGGTTGTGGAAATCTTCCGGTAGGCTGGCCTTGGAGACATCCTCAACGCGGAAATCCCGACGGATCGTCTCGTCCAAACTGAAGTGGTGGCGGTTGGTGCTGAACAGCAATCGCCCGTCCTTGGCCAAGAGGCGCAGGCATTGCCGGATCATCGGCTCGTGATCCCGTTGGATATCCAGAATCTCATCCATGCGTTTGGAATTGGAAAAGCTGGGCGGGTCCAGCACGATGAGATCCCAGCGGCCTTTCTGGGCGCGGTCGAGAAAGCGAAGCACATCGGCCCGCACGAAGGTGTCCTCCTGTGCGTTCAGCTTGTTGGCCTCCAGGTTGCGCCGGGCCCAGTTCAGATAGGTGTTGGAAAGATCCACGGTCAGCACGGTCTTGGCTCCGCCCGCCGCGGCAGCCACGCTGAACGAGCCGGTATAGGCAAAGAGGTTCAAGACCCGCTTGTGTCGGCTTTGCGCTTGAACGGCCTTACGCAGCAGGCGGTGGTCTAAAAACAGGCCGGTGTCAATGTAGTCGCTCAGGTTGACGATGTAGCGCAGCCCGTATTCATGAACGATGCGCTCCACGCCCTGTTTCGCCTGGGCCTCGTATTGCTCGCGCCCCTTCTGGCGCATACGATGCTTGACGAAAAGGCGCTCGACGGCGACGCCCAAGCGCTCGGCCACCACGGCCAGCACGGCATCCTTCCAGGCCTGGCCCTCGTCATCGCCAAGCTGCGCCTGCTTGGGAGCCAGATGCACCACCACGTCGTCGTTGTAGCGATCCACGGCCAGCGGGTAGCCGGGGATGTCGTGGTCATAGACGCGGTAGGCGTCCAGCCCCTCACGCCGCGCCCATTTTTTCAAGTGCTTCAGCCGCTTGGTCAGGCGGTTGGCCAACTCTTGCATGATCCCTCGTTTCTAATGGGGAGGACGTTCTCTGGACTGCATCATCTCGCTGTAGCTGCCCTGAATCAGATCGTCAGGGGAAATGCCCAAACGGGCAAGGAGCGTGTTCACTTGGGCATGAGCCTCGGCCTCATCGTCGGTATCCGACAAAACGGCTTCCAGTTCCAGAAAAGCGCCCAGGCCCTCCACGCGGTCTAAGTGGATGCGGATCGTTTGATAGAAATACACCCGGCGCCGTTTCATCACCACGGTTTGTACGCCAAGCGCTTGGGAAAGCAGGCTTTTCAAGCTGTCCACATCCTCCACCGGGCAAGTGGAATACTCACTTTTCTTCGGCCCGTGAAGGTTGGGACGCCGGTAGTGGATCAACTCCGCCCGGTTTTCCATGCCGCTGATTTCCCGCAGCTTGAGCCGTCCGTCCGAGGCGTGGAAATAGGTGTCAATCTGACTGAGTTGCACCGGCGGCACGTTGTGGCAGAGAGCCTGGGCTTCGCGTTCCGCCTGGTCCCAATCGTGCAGAGTCGCTTTGATTTCCATGTTGCGTTTCATCGGCAGACGACCTTAAAAGGTGGAGCGGCGGCGGGCTTTGCGACGACGGACCACGGCACGGGTCAGCGTTTCTTCCAACTCCTCCACCCGCTGGCGCAAATCCCGGTTTTCCTCATGCAAGGTCACCAGGTGCGTCATCAAGCGAAGCTGCGGGTCATCGCTTTCCGTGGTGGCGGGAAGCTTCGCAGCCCCGTCTTTCCTGCTTGCGCGGGGAATCAGAGCCTTCAGGCTTTCGTCATCCAGCTCGTCGTCAAAGGTCTCGTCGAACTCCTCGTCATCCTCATCCAGCCTGTCCTCGTCGGGCAAAGCCTCCTCGAAGTCCCCTTCGTCATCCTCGCCAAACGCCTCCGAGGACTCTTCGTAGCCGGTGTAGCGGTCCCAGGCTTCGCTGTTCAGGAAGGGCTTGCCGATGCCCGTCATCAGCCAGGCCGGGTTGACGGCAAAGAGTTCAATCACTTTGGCAAGCAGGTCCGCCGGTGGGGTCCGACCGCTCTTGTAGTTCATGTAGCTGCGGTAGGGAATGCCCAATTGTTCACTGAATTCCTTGACGGAAAAGCCCAGACGTTCCCTTGCCTGCTCCAGTCGCTGACCGAAAATGCCTATTTGTTCACTTTTATCTTGACCCATTTGTTCACACATGCTAGAGTAAAGACAGGTTACAGGTTCAAACGTTCTTTTTCTTCTCGTTTTCTGCTTGGATTGTGCCACATCATGCCGTGCCGGGCAAGAGTTTCTTTGGCAGCAAACCATAAGCTGACAGGGCCGTCGCAACGCCGATGTCAGCCAGGCAGAGCGGAAGCGGAACGCAGCGAGCCCCGACCGCCCCCGGTTCTTTTGAGCCTCCATCGATAGAAGAATTCCCCGGCTTCGCCGCAACAATGAGGCCGGACTCAGAACGAAGCAAAGGAATCCCCGTGTTGGGGAACCTTTAGCCCTTGCGCCGACCCTTTCATCCGATCTCTCTGGCCCCGCGAGTGCTCCCTCGCGGGGTCGGGAAGGAGGCAACCATGCGAGCCGAAAAAAACATCCCCACGCGGGAGTTTCACCCTCTTGTTCCCCACACCGAAGCCAGCCAGAGCCCCAAACCGGCCTTGGAGATCCGTCACGTTCTCTGGGGACGCCACCTGTGGAGTATCCGTCAGGTCCAACACAACCGCCCCATTACGGTGGGCGAGCAGGACGCGCTGATTCTGCTGCCGCCGGGCCTGCTGCCCGTTCCCACACTGGAGTTGATTACCCAAGAAGAGGGCCGTTGGCAGGTGCGCGTCTGGCCCGGTCTGCAAGGGGTTCTGCTGGACGCCCAGGGCGAGCGCCCCCTGGCCGATGTCCTCACGGAGAAACCGCCCGGCGAAAACCTTTCCTACTCCAGCGGCTGGCTGAGCCTGCGTCCCGGTCAGGTGCTTCGCTTGGATTTCGGCCCGGCCCAGCTTGTCTTGCGTCTGGTAGACCCGGAACCCGTGCCGCGCATCCAACTGCGTCACCTGGTCGATGCCCCCCTGGTAGCCATGCTGCTCTGCCTGTTCAGCCTCTTCGGTGCCCTGCAAGCCTACCTGCACAGCTTACCCGCCCCGGAGGTGGCCGACCTGCTGGACAGCCCCGACCGCTTCTTGCGTATCGTGCTGGCCGAACCGGTGAAGGAGGTTCACCCGGCACCCCTCGTCACCCCGACCGCAAACCGCAGACACCAACCGGTCAGCAAGGCCAAGGCCGCCGGGGTGGAGGGAAAGATCGGCAGCAAAACAGCCAAGCCGGATCAAGCCCAAGGCTCGGCCCGCCGCGCCCAGGATGAAAAGGTCGCCAACCATGCCGGGATTCTGGGAATCCTGGAACAAGGTTTGGAAAACGCAGACCTGCTCTTCGGAGGTGGAACCCTGGGGGCCGGTCTGAAGAAAAGCCTGGGGCTTCTGGAAGGCATCCGTGGCCTGGACCAACGCGGTGCCGAAGGCTTGGGCCTGCGCAACGCCGGGCTTGGCGGCGGGGGCGAGAGCCTGGGCATCGACGGGTTGCCTCTCTGGGGAAAATGGCATGGCTACGGGCCGTCCGGCCTGCTCGCCCTGGGGGAACCGAAAAAGGCGGCCAAACGGAGTCAGGTAGTGGAGTTGGGCAAGCAGGCGGCGATCATCGGCACGGTGGATAAAAGCATGATCCGTCGCGTGATGCAGCGCCACCACAACCAGTTCCGTCATTGTTATCAACGCGAGCTAAGCCGCAACCCCAAGCTCTATGGAAAAATCACCGTTCAGTTTCTGATCAACCCCAAGGGGCATGTCTCCCAAAGCCGTGTGGCGGTCAGTTCCCTACGCAACCAGGCCGTGGAAGCCTGCGTCGCCCAGGTGGTGCGGCGTATCGTCTTCCCCCCGCCCCGGCAACTGGTGGCCGTGCGCTATCCCTTCCTGTTCAGCAGCGTCGGCCCCTGATGCCCCAAAAGGCGGCGGCAGGATGCCGCCCGCCCAAGCCCTCTGGCTTTCGCTCGTTGATTCCACACGGCAGGACGCCCCCGTCCCATTGCTACCCGGAATGAGCGAGCGTAGACGTGTCAAACATCAAGCGCTTCTACCGTAGGTCGGGCAAATTTCTTGCCCGACATGCTTTCCCTCACCCGGAAACCCTTGGTTTCCGACCTCTCCTGAGAGGGAGAGGTGAATTGTCCCTCGCCCTCCGGGAGAGGGAAGCGAGCGCAGCGAAGCAGGGTGAGGGCGATTCTACCCGCAAGAGCATAGCACAAACACACGGCCTTTCGCTATCTTTCCGATGTCGTGAGCCTATGGCTCTCCTCCGTCTGTATGAATAGGGCGTTCACAATAAACCATATCGGGCAAAGAAGGTAGATCACAGGTAAGCTGGTCGCTGGTAATCGGGTCGCTGGTAATCGGGTCACTGGCCAACTTGTCGGGCAAATTCCTTGCCGGACATGGGTTCTTTTTCCTTGAGAATGGAATCGTCCTGGGTTTATCCCTGCCAGGGTTGACGAAAGCCTTCTGTGGCATAGGCCAGTTCTCCGGCCTGAAGTACGGCCAGAGGTTCCAGCAGGTGACGGGTGCTTTGTAGGGGATTCTGGCGGTGGAGTACCAGGTCGGCGATGTAGCCTGCTTCTACTTGCCCAAGGCTACGTTCCATACCGATGGCCTTGGCGTTGTTGAAGGTGGCCATCTGAAGCAGGTCCGCCGGGCGAAAGCCGATATGCTCCAGCATGTAGAGTTCCAGGCCCATTGCGCCGGGAAAGACGAAGGGAACACCGCCATCATTTCCGGCAAGAAATTCCACTCCGGCCTGATAGAGGGCTTGGGTATTCTCTACGCCGATCACCGCAGCAGCGGTGAACTTGCTTTGATCCGGCCAAGGAATGACATGTTTGGTCTCGTAGCTTTGCGGGTCTTGAAGTTTGCGGTAGAAATCCAGGGATGCCTTGGCAAACTCCGGCTCCAAGAAGCGGTTCAAGAGCGGTGGTAACAGGGCCTCCCGCTTGCTTTCCAACCAGGGAATCATGCCCTGGTTCCAGTTTGGGTCGCCCAATCGCGGTTGACTCAGCCCGAAGGTGACATTGATCGTCGGGGTGATCTTCGCCCCACTGCTTTGGACATCCAGAATCTCCTGTTCGGTCAGAGCCCGGTCACGGGGAACGTGTTCCAGGTGAGGAATGCCTGCGTTCAAGGCCAGGTGCAGGCCGGCGGCTTCGGTCTGGTGAATGGCCACGGGTAGGCGATGGCGCAGGGCTTCCTTGGCGATGACCTGCATGGTTTCCAGATCCATCTTCGCCAGGTGATGAGCGGGCAAGGTGTTCTTATCGGTCTGCTGGAAGATTTTCAGGAAATCAACGCCTTCTTCCACACATTGGCGCACGGCCATCCGGGCCTGTTTCGGACTTTTGATTTCTTTATAGAAGCGGGGATCGGCGAGCAGGGAAAGTTGGTCGCCATAGCCGTTTTTCACCTCCAGGGCGCAGCTTCGCAGGATGCGTGGTCCGACCACCTTTCCTTCCTCGATTTTCCGCTTGAGGCGAAAGAGCCAGTCCGAGACGGCCAGCATGTCACGTACCGTGGTCACGCCATGCTTGACACATTCTTCGGCGTTGCGCTCCACCTGACGGCGGTAGGCAAAGGCGAGGCTGGGGGCAATGCCCAGACCGCCGGGCAGGGTCATATGACAATGGGAGTTGATCATCCCCGGTGCAAGGTAGGCACCACCAAGGTCTACGCGGTGGGCGTCGGGCAGGGAGGAAGTACCATCCAGATGAAGCCGGGTCTGGATTACGCCATTCTGCACAAGCAGCGCGTTCTCTGCAAAAAATCCTTTGTTTCGCACGTCCACGAGGTGCAGGTTCTGCAAAAGCAAGCGGTCTTTGCCGGTAAAGGCAACATCAGGTTTGCGGTAGCGGTTGGGTAGTTTGGTGCAGGCGGTGGGAATACTCGCCGCCGAGGTGGTGGCCAGGCAGAGTTTGAAGAAGTCGCGGCGCAGCATGAAGACCTCCTTGAACGGATGAGCGGAACAACGGAACAAACCGGGGGGCTAACGCAATCCTACTTCTTCATAGCGCGAAAGCCTCTCTTTTGCAACGATCACAGCCTGGGAAGGTCGGGCGTAGTTCGATGTAGGGAGATGGATCGTGTCGTGGACAGGTCAACCGCCCGGCCTCCTTGCCGGCTATCTTGGTTCACCGCAATCGTGTCCCTTGATCAGCAAAAACCCCCGAAGGGTTTGGCCTTCGGGGGTTCCTGTTTTCATTGGGAGAGATGCTGCGGTTTAGGTTCCCGCCGCGTAGTTGTCACGGTAAGCAAGCTGCTCCGCCGTCAGGGTGTCGATGTCCATCCCCATGCTGAGAAGCTTGATTTTGGCCACTTCCTGGTCTTGCTCTTCGCTGATGTCGTGAACGACTTTCGTCAATTCCTTGCCTTCTTTGGCCAGACGGCAGAGGGAGAGGAACTGGTTGGCGAAGGACATATCCATGACCTCGCTGGGATGACCTTCGGCGGCGGCCAGGTTCACCAGACGGCCCTGGGCCAACAGATAGATGCGTTTGCCGTCGACGGTGTATTCCTCGTTGTTGGCACGGATTTCCCGTTTGCCCGAAGCAACGCTTTCCAGCTGTTCGATATTGATTTCGCAGTCGTAGTGACCGGTATTGCAGACCACCGCGCCGTCTTTCATGCTCTCGAAGTGACGCTTGACGATGACATCTTTCATGCCCGTGGCGGTGATGAAGACATCACCGACCTTCGCCGCTTCATCCATCTTCATTACGCGGCAGCCTTCCAGGGTGGCCTTCAATCCGGCGATGTGGTCCACTTCGGTAACCACCACGTTGCAGCCCATACCCTTGGCGCGCATGGCCAGACCGCGACCGCAATGGCCGTATCCGGCGACGACGAAGGTCTTCCCGGCGAGAAGGATGCTGGTGGCGCGCAGAATGCCGTCAATGCTGGATTGCCCCGTGCCGTAGACGTTGTCGAAGTCCCACTTGGTGGTGGCATCGTTCACCGCGATCACGGGATAGAGCAGTTTCCCGGCGCGACCCATCGCCCGCAGGCGATGTACCCCGGTGGTGGTTTCCTCGGTACCGCCGAGAATCTCGCCCGCGAGGTCTTTGTGCTTGTCATGAACGGTGAAAATCAGGTCTGCGCCGTCATCCAGGGTGAGGGTGGGTTTGAAATCCAGGGTGCGTTCAATGGACCAGTAGAAGTCTTCCACGTTCTGACCGTGCCAGGCATAGACGCTGAATCCGTCGGCGGCCAGGGCGGCGGCGACATCGTCCTGGGTGGACAGCGGGTTGCAGCCGGACCAGCTGATCTCGGCACCGGCGATGGCCAGGGTTTTAATCAGCACGGCGGTTTCTTTGGTCACATGCAGACAACCAGCCACGCGCTGGCCTTTCAAGGGCTTGGAATCCTTGTATTGTTCCTGAAGGGCACGCAGAACAGGCATACGGGACTCGGCCCATTCGATCTTCATACGTCCTTTGTCAGCCAGATCCATGTTGGCGACTTTGTAGTTGGCCATCGGGTGATCTCCTTTGCTTGGCTGGGGCTTTCTGCTCGAAATTCCTCAGCAAAAACCGAAAGATAAAAGGGTAAGAATAGGAAACTACACTGGTTTTCACGCTCACCCCCTGTAACATAGCCTCGGTAGTTTGGCAAGACGTACTTCAGAGAAAGTGAAGAGTTCCCCAGAGAAAAACGTGAAGCACCGCCTTGAGGATCGGGAGCTTTTCCAATTTGTTGAAGGGAAGCGGGAAAAGGGAGCGGTTTGAGAGGAATGATTCCATAAAAAAGCCCGCCTAGGCCGTGTGAACAAACGATTTAGCCCTCTTAATTAGAGGTGGGGCCTTCTGTACCGCTTCCGGCTGCCCACTCTGAAGGTGGGTTTGCACTCCACGGCAGGGAGCGAGCCCCAAGCTAAAAGCTATCGAGCATAAATCACCAATTGTTCATCACGTACCCGGCAGGGTATGGTTCAATGTACCGCAGCCTGGGGTTTGGGTCAAATAGAAAACAAACAAAGCGGGTCTTTTGGCCCGATATTGGCGGCTCTGCGCTCCTCTGACGGAAAATGTATAGAAATTGAATAACGTTGGTGGGGAATTAATCCGGGCGTTTGTACAGTTGTTGCAATTCATCCCAACTCAAGGGTTCGGCCAGTTTGATCCCCATCACCCGTTCCAAGTCCCAGTCACAGGCTTCCAGAGCCTCTTCGTAGGCTTGTTCCCGTTGGTCCTGCCGGGTCAAGAGGTCGTCGATCTCTCCCGGACCGTGGACCGGACCGCGGTCCATGCCTGGACAATTCTTCTTCAGAAACTCCAAGGCTTCTTCGTCCATCATGAATTCACCGACAAAAGGTGTTTGACTGCAATGAATCGGCTTGGCTTCATGAATCTGACAGCGTGTCCCTGAAAGGAAGATGCAGTGACCTTTCATCGGATCGCGTTGCAGCACCAACCAAGGGACGATGATGATTTCTTCTTCGTAATGAAAGTCAATCAGCACATGGTGGCAGTGGCGGTCTACGAAATCCTGCAAGGGCAGTGCAAGATGATCGGCCAGGCGGCGGGCATCGCTGGGCAGAACAAAGGCAAAGCCTTCCCAACGGCAGCATTCCCCGCAGGCCAGGCATTCAAACCGGATGCTTTTCTCAAACATGACGATGCTCCTCGCTTAAGGTGACAAGGCGATCGACCACCTCATCAATACTCAGGCCGGTGGTATCCAGCCGGATGGCTCCCTGGGCTACCGTCAGTGGCGCTTCGCTCCGTTCCTGGTCCCGACGGTCCCGCTCTTCGATGTCATGCAGGACTTCGGTGAAATCCGCAGTCTGGCCCTGAGCCTCGAAGTCTTTCATCCGTCGGCGTGCGCGTTCCTCCGCCTTGGCCTCCAGGTAGACTTTTACTTCGGCGTCGGGGAAGACCACACTGCCGGTATCGCGACCTTCGACCACCGTAGAGCGCTGCTTGCCGATGCGACGTTGCAGACCGAGCAAGGCCCGGCGCACGGCGGGCAGGGCGGCTACGATGCTGGCGTCGTTGCCTGCCTGGGGACTGCGGATGGCCTCGGTGACATCTTCCCCGTTGACCATCACCTTTTGAGTGGGTTCATCGGGCAGAAAGCGCACGTCCATTGTTTCCGCCAGGGTTCCCAAGGCGTCCTCGTTCCGGAAGTCAAGACCATCCCGGCGGGCCAGATAGCCGACGCTGCGATACAGTGCGCCGGTATCGAGGTATTGAAAATCAAGGCGCTTGGCCAGACGTTTGGCTACCGTGCTTTTCCCGCTCCCGGCGGGGCCGTCCATACAGATCAACATGGCCAGCAGTCTCCTTCGCAAAACCGGCATGGGAAGAATTCCCCTGTTGCCGGTGTTTCTGTTTCCCAATGAATCATCCCAGGTGTTCCATCTGAAACACCTGGAACACCCGAAGGGGGCGAGGGCTCACGCGCCTGTATCCAAGTCATCGACGGGATTGTCGCTTGAATTGACACGGCAGCACTGATGTTTTTCCCTTCCTGTCTACCCTTTGGCAGAAGCAATGGAAAAACTCAAGAAAAAAAGAGATTTTGGCAAACTCAATGGCTTGGCGTGCTTGCGCCAAAAATCGGGACGCGGGCCGTACCGGGTGTGTCCTGTTTTTTGATGCTTCTTGACAGGCTCTGCTCGCAAGCCTTGAACAAGCCTGACAAGAAAATCCAGTGAGTGGAACGTGCAAGGTGGGTTGATTCCAAGGGTCAGGTTCGTAAGGTAGGAAAACAATTGGCGATCCTTCCCTGTTACAATTCATGAAAGCGTAGCAACATCGTGCATTTGGAGAGATGTCAACACCATTCAATGGATTTATTGGGCAAAAAGATTAAGTTTCTTTTTGCAGGGTCGATTCAACAAGTAAGACGAGCATTTCTCCTTGGTTGTACCCCCACACAGATTGCTTTTCGTTCCTTGATAATTGAGGCCTGATGGTTTGAACGGTGATAGTTCTCTGGAATCACAGGGGCTTAGAACCTTTTTCCACGATGGGTAAAGCTTGCGTAGCAGGGCTGACAAATTTGTCGTGAAATTGCATAGGAAAAACTGCTTATATAAGCTGTGAAACGGCAAAAATGGTCACTCCAGGAAATAATGCAAGTAATATTCATTATATCCGTTAAAATCAATCAGGCTCGGTTTTTGTGGCACGGATGTTGCTGTATAATTCTTCCGTGACGCGGAAACGCATCACACGTTCTTTACAAATTTTGCTCACCCAGCCGGAGTAGCGCCCGGCTTTTATCCCATCATTGAACCATCCCACCTTTCGACGAGCGATTTGGCAGGTTCCGTCCTCCCCGGACGGGGCCTGTCGCCTTTTATGGCTAAAAGGGTTTCTTGTCATGGGTGCCGACCCGCTCCGCTGGTTCAGATGTTTTTCCACCATCTCAAGACACAACCGAGCTTTTGGCCTGATCGGTTTTCTCACGTCAAGGTTGATCGGAGTCCCGATTGAGCGCATCAATGCCAGGAATGGATAGATCAAGACAGCGCTTGTCCGCCAGGATGAAGGGTTGAAGAAAGGGCAACTCCCCAAGGAAGTTGCCCTGTGATGTACGAGTATCCCCCGATACCCCGCGTGGAGAGACTTAGTGCATCTTGTCCGAGACGACGCCCATTGCCATGCTTTCGTTGGCCCTGGCCGCTTCCATGTTCTCTTTGGTGTTGAGAAGCTTGCGCAGGATGGGGCTGGGTTTGAAGCTCAGCACCCGCCGTTCGGAAATGGTCATCTCTTCGCCCGTCTGCGGATTTCGTCCGATGCGCGGTTTTTTCTTGCGCACCACGAAGTTTCCGAAGCCGGAAAGTTTGACGTTCTCCCCATTGGAAAGGTTTTCTTTCATGATCTCGAAAACCATTTCCACAATCTCCGCCGACTCCTTCTTGGTGAAGCCGATCGTGCGATATACGGTCTCGATCAAGTCCGCCTTGGTCATGAGTTCTTCCCCTTGTGCTTGATGTGATGGCCTGTCACCGATCTTTTCCCAAAGCTTGCTGTTCCAATCCATTGAATCTTAGCAATTTCGCCATACATCGTCAAGATTCCATCGACTTTTTCCGTTTGTTGGAAAACGATGAGCTTTCGTGGTTTTCTTTTGGTTCTGATACCAACTCCGGAAAATCTCAAGGCCCACCATCAAGGATGGGGTTCCCATCCTGCCTTCTTCACCGTCCCCGTGGGATTTCCCCGTCCGTAGCGTGTCTCGGACGGCCCTCAAGGCTGAACTGTACCTCACTGCGTTCGGGCCTTGACCGCCGCCCTTGCCGACCCGCCTGGCCGTCATCCGACACGGGGCGGCTCCGTCGGGGATGGGAACACGACGCGCCATCCGTTTTTAACAAACGCTTATTTCCCCGGAGATGGGATCGGAAGTTTTCTTCTTAGTGCGCCCGTGTTGGATGCGTTTGGATAAAACGGATCGTATACTGGGTCTCGGTGGGTGCGGGAGCCTGCACGAAATGAGGGGTGCGCTTGATGTGGGTGTTTCCCTTTCGGTCCAGCAGATCGGTAAACTCGGAGACGTGCTTGTGGGGAATGGAAAGCGTCCAGGTTTCCTGGGGGATGTTTTCCGGCGGGGTCGGAAAGGGGACGTTCCAATGGGTCAACTGATTGCGGATGGATTGGATCGCCCGCTGTGGGTTCGTGGAAACCAGGGTTACTCTGTAGTCAAGCACCTGGATCTTGGTCTTGTTGGCCTCGTCCTTGGCAGGAAGATGATGACCCCGTGGCTCGGCAACCCGCTTGGGACCGGAGGCTTTCTCAGGGGGGTGCAACGATGGTTTGTCGGTGACATGTTCGCTGCGATAGCTTTTCTGGTTGGGGCTACCCACCACCTCGCCGTCCATCCAGAGTAACGCCATGCCCAAACTCATCACAAGTAGCATGGCAAGCAAGGCCAGAGCGTAGGTTTTCAATCCGGGTTTCTTGGTCTTCGTCTGTGTGGACATCGTTGGTTTCTTTCTTCGGCGTGAGCAGTTCCAAGGCCATCGCCGCGCTTTCCAGAGAGAATCGGCGAGCGCCCAGCCGACGGAGCGCTTCCGCATAACCTTCCCTCTGCTGGGTCTTCGCCGTGTCGTCAGTCAGGAAATCGGCCACCCTGGCGGCGATCAAGGCTGCATGTTCACCACGAATGAACTGCGGTGTCAAGGGGGCTGCACTGATCACGTCCGGCAGGGCGAACAAACGTTGGTAAACCAGCCGTTCGGCGACGAAGGTATCCAAGGAACTTTGCCGATGAACCAACACCGTGGGCACCTCGGCCCGTGCCGGTAAAAGCGTTGCCGTTCCCACCGAGCAAAGACAGCACGATGGACGCTCGGACGGAAAGTCAAGACCTACCTGGGCCTTTCCTTGTACCCATTCCCGAACCCGCGCTTGTTGCTCTGCCGTGGTTTGCACAAAGGCGGGCCAGGAGGTGCCGCGATTTTCGTTTACGCGGCGATGGATGTCCAGAAAAAGGGGCAGGTTGCGGTCAATCTCATGGCTTCGGCTTCCGGGGAGCAGCCAGAATCCCGGTTGGGCTTCCTCGGTGCTGAAACGGGGAGAGGGGAACTCCAACTGGGGATGACCGACAAAACGCGAGGCAAAACCCAACCGTGCAAAATAGTTCTCTTCAAAGGGAAGCACCACGGCGAGACGATCCATCCGGTGTCGAAAGCGGTTCACCCGTCCGGCGCGCCAGGCCCAGGTCTGCGGCGCGACCACCCATAGCACAGGGATCTTCAAACGCCGGCAAAGAGCGGCGATACGTGCGTGCCAGTCCGGAGCGTCAACGAGGATGGCCAGGTCCGGCGGGGTGTGGATCAACCGCGAGCGTAGATCGTGGTAGCGTTGAAGCAAGCGGGGAAGCGTAGCCAGTACAGCGCTTGCTCCGCTGACCGCCAGGTCCTGGCTGGAAAACCAGGGCTCATTCAGATGCGGTGTCAGGCGTTCCCCACCCACACCGCAAAGACAAAGCGGCGGAGCTTCGCTGTGCGCACGAAGCCCTTGGGCCAGCAGCGCCGCCGCCTGGTCGCCGGAGGATTCCGCACAGGAAAGGAAGATCCGTTTCATGGCTCACACACCCCTGTCCGGGTGGGCATATGGTTTTGACAGGCCTCAGTAGTCAAAGGTATCGGCCAGCCAGAAATCAACATGCAAGGTCGCCAGACTCAAGCGACCGTAGGGAACCATCAGGTTTCTCTTGGCTGCTTTGCGAACGCGAGGGTCTACGGCCTCATCGGCGGACAATTCCTGATAGAGTTTCCTTGCGGCAAGGAATTTCAGGCGCAGATCCAGGGAGCGGGCGATCCAGAGTTTGCACAAGGCTTGACGATGCGTCTCTACCGGGAAGTTCAGAACGGCAAGGAAGAGGCGTTCCGCCTCGGCAAAGCGATGCTGCTGCAAAGCGATCATACCGCGCAGGAAGGGATAATACGGCTCGGAGGCATCCAGGTTTTCCGCCTTGCGCAGACGATGGTCCGCTTTGTCCAAATCGTTCTGCACGAAATAGGCATCATGAGCGAGGATGTACTGCCGCAAGCCCTGGACCATTGTCGTATCTTTGTGCGGGCTGTCGTAATCCGGGTTGAGGCACCAGCCGGGCTCATCGCCCAGGCCATCGTCAATGTGGAACCCGGCGTATTGGGTGTTGCAACTGGGCGAGCGACCCGTAGCCATCCAGAAATTCCGATCGGCAGGCTCGGCAAGGAAGCTCATCACGTTGGTCATCTGGGTAATCACCAGACCCGTGGCGCGGTTCTGCTCATTCTTCGCGTCGTAGTGATCGCCCAGCATGGCGACGCTCGTTTCCGGGTTGTGCCGTCCCCGGTGTTCTTCCAGCAGGCTCCCCATGCGACCGATGCGGTTGTGGAAGTTGTTCATCATCGTGGCGTTGACGTTCAATTCGTCGGCGTGGAAGGCGTCGATACGGTGCAGGTTGCTGTAGACCATCGTACCGCCCGGTGCGCGCTGGGCGCGCATCGCACTGTTGGTCATTTCCACGCTGGCCGCGCCGTTGGGATCGGCGATCATGAAATGCCATCCCACCTGGGTGCGCAGAGGACGCAGGTAGGCCAGGGCTTCCTCCACCGTCTTGCAGTGGCGCAACAAGCGGTTGCCGATAGCCATCACCGGCAGTCCCTTCGGGCCGACATCCTTGGTCAAGAGGGTATGCACGGCGACGGTCAGACCATGTTCGTTCATTCCGGCAAGGCTGCCGCTCATCACCCCGGCGGTGCTGAACAGCACAAAACGGAAGCCGACCTTGGGCACCAGAAAGATGGCGGTGTGGAAGGGATCCCAGTATTCCATGCCGGGATAATCCTTGTTGTGACCCACCAGAAGCTTTCCGTTTTGCGTATCCTGGGGACCGGCGCTGAAACTGGTACAACCCAGCGGTGCAAAGCGCTTGTACAGCGGGTTTCTACCGAAGGCCAGGGCAGGCATGGCCTGGAAGGCATCCGGCCCGATCATCGCTTCCAGCATCTCTTCCCTGGGAATGGAAAGGCCGTCGGCCAGCCCGAACCACATCTCCGTGTCTTCCGGCTGAAAGCCTTTCATGTAGGGTTTGATGATGCTCTGACGCAGCACACGGTAAGCGACTTCCACCCCGGCGCGGGAAAGGCCGAAGGGCGTTGCACGAATGTTGTGACGCAGAAAATCGGGAAAGAGCGACCAGACCCCGGAACGGATCTGACCTTCCATCAACTTGGCGTGTTGCAAACCCATTTCATAATCGTCACCTTCCAGGTGAAGCAGGTACATATCCTTACGTCGCGCCAACCAGGCCTTGCCGTAGCGAAGGGTATCGTTCATCACGGTTCCTTTCCCTGCGATCCGTTCGTGTCGCATTGATCGTACTCTGTCGGGCAAGGCCCGACGGCAGAAATTCCCTATCGTCCGAATGGTAAAAGAGGCGCGGGAACTTGTCAACCAACCAAAGAGTCTGAGCTTAGGTTGCCGGTCGGTTGTTGCCGCTTGGTTTCTCTGTTTCCGGCAAGGGCGAGCCACAAACCCGGCAGAATACGGCATCGGAAAGATGTCGTGCCGTATCGCAGACCGGGCAGGCGCGCTCGTTCAGGTTCAGGCTGCTTGCCGTGGCGATTTCCACCGTAACGATGCCTGTAGGCACGGCGATGATGCCGTAGCCGAGAACCATGACCAGCGAGGCGAACATCTGGCCCAGGGTGGTTTGAGGAGCGATGTCTCCGTAGCCGACGGTGGTCATGGTAACGATGGCCCAGTACATCGAGCGGGGAATGCTGGTAAAGCCGTGTTCCGGGCCTTCTATGAGGTACATCAGGCTGCCGATAATCATCACCAGAGACAAGACCACGCCGACGAAGACGGTAATCTTCTGGCGACTGGCTGCCAGCGCGACCAACAAGGTGCGGCCTTCACGCAGGTAGCGGGTCAGTTTGAAAATACGGAAGATGCGCAAAAGGCGGAAGCTGCGGATAATCAACAGGGATTGCGCACCGGGAACAAAAAGGCTGATGTACGTCGGCAGGGTCGCCAAGAGATCCACCACGCCGAAAAAGCTTTTGGCATAGCGAAGGGGGCTACGCACAGAAAACAAGCGGACGATGTATTCAAGCGTGAACAGGAGGGTAAACAGCCATTCAAAGGCATAAAGCACCTGGCCGTATTGCTCCCGGATCGGAGCCACGCTTTCCAGCATCACCGCGACGACACTGAGCAGGATCGCGATGAGAAGCAGAATATCAAAGCCCTTCCCCGCCGGGGTATCGGACTCGAAGATGATGCGATACAACTTCTGGCGTAGCCGTCCCGTAGGGGGCTGCTCGGAAGGATGGGGCGCTTGCCCGGCGTTGGAGGTCGGGCGGCCCAGGGCTTTCGGCTTGATGGGGCGATCCTGGTTCATGATTCACTCTTCGTCTGTGAAGGGCTTGGTAACCCAGACACACCTTCAACCAGGTGTTCAGGCCGGAGTATTCCGGCCCGCACCCCTGGTCGAGATGACTTCTTCAAGGCTATTGACAAACCCCGGTTTCCCTCACCCTGCTCTCTTCGTTCGCGTCCCTCTCCCCGCGGGAGAGGGAAAACTCGTCTCTCCCTCTGGGAGAGACAGGAGGCCGAAAGGCATCCCCAGTGAGGGGGATGACTTTGTCAGCAAGCTAATGGCTTCTTCTTCGCTGCCGTGTCGTCGGGTCTGCCTATTGGTTTACGTCCCGCCGCTGGCCATCCGGATTCAGGGCCATCAGCTTGGCGCCCATATGGAAAAGATGCTCCACTCGGTCTGCGTCTCCGTGGGCGGCAACCACTTCACCGGTGAAGAGGGTATGATCCCCGGTGACGATGGAGTCGGTCACACGGACTTCCAGAGCGACCGAGGCGTCCAGAATCAGCGGGGCACGGACTTCTTCGGCCATTTCCACCTCAAAGCCCGCTTCATCGAACTTGTTCAGGTCACGACCGCTCTTGGTACCGCACAACCAGGCGGCCTCGGCCTGCTCGGCACTGGGGGCTACCAGAATGAATTCTTTCGTGTCCCGCACAATGTCATGGGTGTGACGAGTGGGCGCGATGCTCACCGCCACCATCATCGGTTTCATGCTGGTGAACATCCACCAGCTTGCGCCCATCGCGTTGGGACGCCCTTCCTGGTCCACCGCCACCACCAGCATGTAGCCGTGAGGTGCGGTCATCTGCATTACTTGGGCCGGAGTCAGGGTCTGATACATGGTTATCCTCCCCGTTTCATCTCTTGTGTGCCTCACGTCCCGCCGCGTGGGGTGATGTGGATGATTTTCGGCGTGTTGGCGGGATTTCGCTAAAGAATCGAACGCATGGTGTCGATTCATTCAGCGGAGTATAGCGCACGGATGACCCTCCGTGCAACGGGCAATTCATCGGAACCTCTGTCATGGTTCGTTACCATGTTTGACCTTCTTGCTGGATTGTGAGATGTACCTTGTGTTTGCGTATTTGCTTCTTGGCATGATCCATCAACCTTTTTTCATGGGGAGCAACCATGAGTCTGCCCAGTCTCGCCTCGCTGATTCTGAATGAAGGAACCCCGGCTTACGGAGCCTACCTGGGCTATCCGGGAGTGATGAATGTCGAAGACTTCGTCCAGGCCCGTCAGTATGGCGCCTTGCAGCGTATGCTTAAGGAAAAACGCTGGTATTTCATCGGCCTGTGTGGTCCGGGCTTTGTTGCCGGGGCTGCGGTGGTGCGCACCGGGTATACCGGGACCAGCTTCGTGTATCTCTACGATTTCGAGCAAGGTCAGTTGCTCGAACACAGCTATATGGACCCCGGCGGGCGTCATACCCGCTTTGATCTGGACCCGCAGAACGGTACCTGCATGTATGAAACCGGCAAAGCGCGTGTGGAATTGCAGAACCGGCTTCCCGATGGCTACCGCCGTGTGTTGGTCAACATTCCCAAGCGTGGGAAGGAATTGGACATCGAGGTGCGTCTGCGGGAGGAAGACCAACCCGTCGAGCCCTTCAGTCTCGTTGCGGAGATTCCGCCCGATCGCTACAATTATACGGCCAAACTGGCCGGGATTCCCGCCGAAGGCGTGATTCGTGCTGCGGGGAAAGAATACAACGTAAGTCACCAGACCGCCTTGGCCAGCGTGGATTGGACCGCCGGATTCCCCGCCCGTCATACCTTCTGGAACTGGAGCATGGGTCAGGGATTCGATACCGAAGGACGGCGTGTCGGCTGGAATTTCTCCAAAGGCGTGTATGACATCGGTCCCGGTGAGAATGTGGTCTGGCTGGAGGGGAAACTGGTCAAACTGGGCAAGGTCCGCTTTGACTACAATCCCAAACAGATCCATGAGCCGTGGAAGGTACGAAGCGAAGACGGGGAGGTCGACCTGCTGTTTCATCCTACCGGTTTACGCCAGGACCGCACCAACCTGCTGTTCATCAAGAGTATGTTCAAACAACCCTTTGGCACCTATAGCGGAACCTTGCGCGGCGCGGATGGCACCGAGCATGAAGTATCCAACGTGCTGGGTGTCGCCGAAGAACACGAAGCGCTTTGGTAACAACACAGCCCCTATGGGTCGCAAAACAGGACCACGAAGAGGAGACGGACGATGGAATGGACCTATACCTGCCCGCACTGCGATGGGCATCTGAACCCGGCCCAGGAAAAGATTATTCTGTTCGCCGAGAGCCTGCGCGGGAAAGGCATGTTCCTCTTCGATGCCCGACCTGGAGATTATAGCCTGGATCTGCCGAAGAACCTGACCGTGAATCCGGAGGAATTGTGGGATTTCTCCTGTCCGGTCTGCCGACACTCCCTGCAAAGCAAGCTGGATGAAAAGCTGGCGATGATTCATCTGACCACGGACGAACAGAGTCTGCATAAAGTCTACTTCAGCCGCATCGCCGGGGAGCAATGTACCTTTGTTGTCAACGCCGAGGGAATCCAGACCTACGGACCCCACCAGAGGATCTATGAAGGACTGGCCTTTACCCGCTTCATTTAAGGGCATGGAACAAAGGGCGTTCTGAACGCCAAGAATCGTTTTCCATATCGGTCGGGCTTGGTTCAAGTCCGACTTTTTTGTGGATCTGTGCGCCTTCTCTGCCAAGGCATCATGGGTTTCAAACCCTCGTTGCAAAGGCCGTAGGTCGGGAAACTTCTTTGCTTGGTATGATCCGAAAAAACGTAGTAGTGTCGGGAAAATTTCTTGCCCGGCACTACGATTCCACATCCTCAATTGGCGGCAAGGGTCAGAGTCACTCCAAAGGGACGTACTGCTGGGAAGCAATCTCTTCTTTCTATCTGACATCAGGAACAAAGCCTAGTGTGCTATTTCGCACTTTTTCTGATTTTTCTGACACCCTATGTCATTATCCGCACCGTTTCCCCACAAAAAAAGAGCGCCGATCAGGCGCTCTTAAGAACAGCTACTCTGCCACTTGGGGGGGACGGTGGGGCTCTAAAGCAGCTCTTCCTAACCCCAAAAGTAAACCATGCAGGAAGGCTTTGTCAAGAGCTTTTCGAAAGCTTTTGTTGGAAAGATGGCCAGGCGTCTGAACCTCAAACAAAACCTTACTACTATTTTTCTTTTAGGATTACATAGTCTTATAGAGTACTTGCTCTTGAATATATTCCAGAATACGCGCTGGTACAAGGCTGCCTACCGAATACCCCTCATTCAGTTTTGATCGAATCTCACTGCTGGAAACGTCGGGAAAAATCATCTCATCCCGTGTCTTATCCTCAACCTGGTTTTGCCTACCGATCCATATCATTCTCGCCTGTTCCTCTAAGGCACTGAAATTCTTCCACCTGTGCGTTTCCGCACGTATGTCTGAACCCAAGACCCAGGACCACTGGTTTTCCGGATGGCGTTCCTTCAAGGCAAGCAGGGTGTCGATGGTGCGGCTTTCCCCTCCCAGTTCTCGCTCAATTTCCGAGCAGCGAAGGCGCGACCCAAAAGGTTCACAAAGTCGCTGGCACATGGCCAGACGATGCTCGAAGGAAACCAGTTCTTTACCGAAGGCATGGCGGTAAGTGGGAATCATCCACAGTTCATCCACCCCTTGCGTTTCCAGAACGTAGAGCATGATCATCTGATGAACTACATGGGGAGGATTGAAGGAACCTCCGTACAAAGCAACACGCATTCTATGATCCTCCGAACCGTTGAAAACTCCGGGTAGATTATCACCAAAGATCGATTCTATCCAGCGTCGGGACGAAAAAGGGACACCTGCCAGCGGATCTCTACAACGCAATCATGCGCCCGGTTCCACTCACGCTCCGTCCTTGCTCGATCTCACCACGCCCCGATCGGATGGTGTCGCACCGCGACGCCATCCCCCAGCCCGGCGGAAAACGTCCCGCGAGTGCTACGCAACCCTACCCGAAACGCCCCCCGTTGCGATGGACTTCCACCCACGCGGGACGACCGGACGCAAAAGCGTCCGGTCCGGCTCAAGACTGCCCCTCGATCCGCTGGCGGATCGAGCGCCCCGGCGAAACTCAGATGGTACAAGCTGCCAAGCTCGATGATCTCTGAATCCAAGGGTGAAGTCCCGGCCTTTGACGGGCCGGGGCTTGTCGTCTTTGACGACAAGGGCGGACTTGAACGGTTTTCCGCCTGGGCGGGGCGGTTTGCGATGGCAGACCCTCGCAAACCGGATCGGGGCTACTGGCAGGCTCCACCCGAACAGCCATTGGAGCAGGATTCACTGGTTCCGCTGTAGTGGCAGAGACCGTTTTCACAGGTGGCCGCTCCATCCATGTGGTACAGCGTGTCTTCGTCCAAGCAGTAGTCCTGCGGTGGATCATTGCAGGGAATGGCCTCCCCCCATTCCAGGCATTCATCTTCATCGTTCTGTCCGCAGGTTTGATAGGCAGGTGTGGCGTTGTCCGATACACAGGTTTTGGCACCACTCGGCGTACAATCATCGCTGCATAGATTGGCGGTCGAACAGGCCTCGTTGGCACTTCCCGGCGTTCCATAATAGTCTGGGTTATATCCGTTTGTGGATGCGCACCAGAACACCGCACTGGAATAGTTTTCGTCATCCAGTCGATCTCGATCCAACTGGGTCGCGGCTCCGGCTTGAATCCAGGTTGTGGCATAGGTCACCCGGCTGATTTCAACATCCCCTTTTTTCAGCACCAGGGATCCACTGAGGTTGGTCAAATCGAAATCGTACCCGGTCATCGCCAGATTTTCGACCCCCTCGTCGGCCACGGCGGAGCGGGTCAGCGTAACGTAAGCACCCGGAGCAATGACCACACCTTGGGGAATTTCTTCCTGACGGGTAAGATTCCCAAAGGTCAGCCCGGAAAGCGTCAGATGCCGCATACTGCGGTTGTAGAGTTCCACCCACTCCGAGTTGGATGCAGGGGAGGCGCTGGAGAAAACCAGGAATTCTGAGAAGATCACCTCATCGGGATCGGGAAGATCCGCCCGGCAGGGCTCGGCGCTCACCTCACAGGTATAGCCATCCGGGCAGGAATCCTGCTCGCAACCATCGCTTTCACAGAAGCCATTGATACAGGAGACATCATCCCCACAATAGACGGGGGAAGACCAATAACGGCAGTTGGATGAATCCTTCAGGCATTCCTGATAGGCGGAATCATCCCCACAGCGGCGGGCCTCCAGGCTGGTGCATTCATGAATGCAACCGGCAACGCAGGCGTCCCCCTCACAATGGTAGCCGGAGCCGCAGGCATCCGGTTCGCTCCATTGCCTGCAACCGGGAAGCACTTCCCTACAGACTTCCTTGTTCCAGTTGTCTACACAAAGGGCTTCATTCAAGGTGCTGCAAGTGCTTTCACAGGCAATACAGGAATGGCTTTCAGCATCACACAAAGGAGCTTCCCCAGGGCAGTCTTCTGCCGGATTCCAATCATGACAACCATTATCCTGAATGCGGCAGACTTCGACCTGCGTCTCACTCACACAACGGGATTGCCCGGAACTGCATTGGTCATCACAATCTTCACCATCACCATCTTCATCCCCGTCGACATCGCCGTTGCACGGGCTGTTGGCGCTTCCCGGCGTTCCAAGAAGTTGCGAGGCATAAAAGGTATCATCCTGGAAGCACCAGACATCCCGGCTGGAGACATCCTCTTCGTTCAGATATTCAGGGTCCAGTTGCGTGCTTTGGTTGGATCTCACCCAGAGGGCATTGTAATCCAGACTGTCCAGTATGATGTCATCCCGACGCAGGACGATGGTTCCGGTCAGCGAGTTGATCTGGAATCCGAAGCCGGAGTACAGCACGTTCTGCAACCCCTCGCTGGGCGGATCAAAGCGGCTGATCACCCCGTAGGAAAAAGGCTCCAAGGTGGCCTGGGATGAAAAGGTATGTTCTTCCAATCCGTTTTTGATGGTCAATCCCTGCAAGGACAAGGTGGTGTTGGTACGGTTGTACACCTCAATCCACTGCTTGTCCTGAACGAAGGCATCCGTACTGACCATGAACTCGCTGATGCGTAAATCCCCTGCGTCTGCGGGCACAGGAAGGCATTCACCGTGGCCCGCATCGTCCGTATCCTGACAGACCAAATCTGCAGGACAATCGGAAGGCGTGTTCCAGGTCAAGCAGCCATCCAAGACCTTATCGCATACCTGCTCCGACGAGCCGGTTACACAGCGGGTTTCTCCGGCCTCACAGGCATCCGTGCAGGTTTCAAGATCCCCGTCCGAGTCATCATCGTCATCATCATCCGTGTCGCCGTCTTCATCCCCGTCCGAGTCATCATCGTCATCATCATCCGTGTCGCCGTCTTCATCCCCGTCCGAGACATCATCGTCATCATCGTCCGTGTCACCGTCTTCATCCCCGTCCGAGACATCATCGTCATCATCGTCGTCGTCATCGTCCGTATCGCCGTCTTCATCGGTCAAGGCTTGAACGCAGAGCATGGTTTGGGTATCGCAGACCAGATCGCCTTTGCATGCCTGATTATCCTCAGCGCACGGTTGCCCCAACCCACCGATTTCATCATCCAGAAAAAGGTTGCAGGCACCAAGCATCCAGGCGAAACCAAGCACGCAGGCCCAGATCGTCCAGCGATACCCTTGTGGAGACGGTTGACTCATCGGAACTCGGTTCATGGTTCGGGTCTTCATCTTACCACCTCCCCAGGATGCCGGCGTTGACGCTCTGGCCGTCGGTGTAGGGCAACACATGCCAATCCAGCGCCTGACTGCCCTCGGTGCCTGATTCATCCTCTCCGGTCAGGGCGACAATGAACAGGGCGCTTCCGGCAATCAAGGCCGCGCCGCCCACACACAAACCGCCGATACCGATGCCCCCCCACAGACCGTTTTTGCTTTTGGCGTTGGAATCCAGGGTTTTGTTGTAGTCATCGGCATAGGACGAGGCCAAGCCCAGCCCGGCCCCGCCCAAAGCGGTCAAGGCCAATCCGGGCCAGAACAGGGAATGAGCCCAGACAAGTCGGGTCTGCCGGGCTTCGTTGTCATGATGTGTATCCGTCTCCGGATCTTGCTCGATCTGGGTTACCTCACTGGGGGGTGGCGTGTACTCTTTGTCAAACAGTTCCGCAACCACTTCGGGAAGCGCCTTGACCAAGGTTGAGAGCGACCCCTCCACCTGACGGCTGGTGCGTTTGATCACGTTGGCGTCTTTGACATGGATCCGCCGCAGGTTCAGAATCCAGATGCTCTCCACCTTACCCAGATCCCCGCTGACCGCCTCCGGCACTCCCAGGGCGTTCCCGATCTCGGCAATGCAGTTGGTCGCCTCACCACCGCAACGCTGGCGGGTTTCCTCTCCACGCAAGATGGTGTTGATGTCCGCTTCACTGAGGATACGTCGCTCGCTGAAATGCTCCACCTGACTGGTCAGCAGACCGCTTAAACTGTCGATGTGTTTCTCTGTAACGCCCTCCTTGGCTTCCAATCGCCAGACCACAATCCCCTGAGACTCCTCAGCGAAGCCCCTTGCAGGCAACAAGGACAGAAGCAAAAAGAACATGCAACCGAGGTTGCGCCCTAGCCCGGAATAGCCCTGATTCATGCGAATTCCCACCTGCATGGTTTCGGCAGACCCCTTGTGTGTCCCTTTGGCTCAACGACAAGGATCGCCCGTTTCTTTCCTGGTACAACCGAGCTTCTTTTGTATCACAGAGACTTGTCTTCGGGCAAGAAAGCATTCTTACGGAGTAGGGCGATGGGCGTGATTTTCAATCCGGGGGACATTGACTTCGTGATGGATGTTTCTCTTCGCTCCGAACACATCACAAGGAATGAGCGCGTGACTCTCCGAGGCAAGATCCATGTCCCCACATGGAACGTCACGCCCGGTTCATCAGCATCTTTACCGACAAAAACGGCACGGGAAATCCCGTGCCGTTTATGGTTTCATGGAGTGTTTGAAAAAGCCTAGTTTTTGACCTTGGCAATCTCCCGCCCCTTCTCCATCGCTTCCATGTTGATCGGGATCAACTTGGATTTCGATGCGAACTTCTCTTTGATGGTCTGGCTGAGGTGTTCAAAACTCACCAGCCCGGCGCGTTCCACAATGGCCGCCAGGGTGATGATATTGGCCGTGCGCACGTTACCCAGTTCCTGGGCCAGTTCGTTGGCCGCCAGCCGGAACTCATCCACATCATCACGCCCCGCCGGAACGCTGATCAGGCTGCTGTTGACCAGAATCACTCCACCGGGTTTCACCGCCGGAGCGAACTTTTCCAGGCTGGGACGGTTTAAGGCCACCAGGTGGCTGGGGCGCTTGACGATGGGCGATCCGATGGGCTTGTCGCCGATCACGACGGTACAATAAGCCGTTCCGCCGCGCATCTCCGGGCCATAGGAAGGAACCCAGGCCACTTCCTTGCCTTCTTTCATCGCCGCTTGAGCCAGGATCTGCCCGATGAGCATGACGCCCTGACCGCCGAATCCGGCAAACATCACTTCCGTCTGCATGGTGACCTCCTTACTCGGCTTCCGGGGTTTTCTTATCGCCCAGGGTGTAATAGGGCAGCAGATTCTGCTCGGCCCATTCAATGGCTTTGACCGGCGTCATTCCCCAGTTGGTGGGGCAGGTGCTGACCAGTTCCACGAGGCTGAAGCAGCGGCCTTCAAGCTGATACTCAAAGGCTTTCTTGATCGCCTTTTTCGCTTTGGTGACATGAGCCGGTTTCAACAGGCTTTGCCGGGTGATGTAGGCCGGTGTCTGCAAGGCACTGAGCAGTTCCGCCATTTTCACAGGCATACCGGCCAGATCGACATTGCGGCCCGCCGGGCTGGTGGTGGTCACCTGACCGGGCATGGTGGTCGGAGCCATCTGGCCACCGGTCATGCCGTAAATGGCGTTGTTGATGAAAATGGTGGTGAACTTCTCGCCACGGTTGGCGGCGTGAATGATTTCTCCCATACCGATGCTGGCCAGATCGCCATCACCCTGATAGGTGAAGACGGCCAGATCGGGGCGCACGCGCTTGATACCCGTGGCCAGGGCCGGAGCGCGACCGTGAGCCGCTTCCTGGAAATCGAAGGTGAAATAGTTATAGGCCAGAACGGCGCAACCCACCGGGGCAACGCCAACAGCTTTCTTGCGAATACCCAATTCGTCGATGACTTCGGCCACCAGGCGGTGGGCGATGCCGTGGGTGCATCCCGGACAATAATGGGTCACGTTGTCCGAAAGCGCCTCTGGACGGTGAAAGGTCTTACCCATGATTCGTTTCCTTTCTCGCTCGGTTCAAGAACCTGCGGGGACGTGCGTCCGGGTTACAACTGGTTTTCGATGGCGGTTTTCACTTCTTCCGGCGTAGGCACCAGCCCGCCGCACTTGCCGTAATGGTCCACCGGCACACGACCGGCCACGGCACGTTCCACGTCCAACACCATCTGGCCCATGCTCATCTCAACCGAGAGAGCTTTCTTGCAACTGGCTTTCGTCGCCGCCTCGAAGATGGCCTGTTTGGGGAAAGGCCACAGGGTCTTGGGACGAACCAGACCGACTTCCACGCCTTCGGCTTTCAACTCATCAATGGCCGTTTTGCACACGCGGCTCATCGTTCCGTAGCTCACCACCAACAGCTTGTAATCGCCGTCCAGGTTGTAGTTCTCAAAGCGGATCTCGTTGGCTTCGATCTCACGCAGGGTCTTTTGGATCTCCACGTTGTGATTGTGCAGGCCATCGGCATCCAGGAAGAGGGACTTGACCAGGTTGCGTGTATCGCTACCACGGGTTTCCATACCGCTGCTGGCCCAGGAGTCCTTGTTGGACGGCTTGGTGACCAGGTGTTCGGGGAATTCCACAGGTTCCATCATCTGGCCGATCAGGCCATCACCGAGAACCATCACCGGATTGAGGTATTTTTCCGCCAGCGGGAAGGATTCCATCACCATTTCCACCGCTTCCTGAACGCTGGCCGGGGCGAGAACCAACAGGTTGAAATCACCGTGACCGCCGCCCTTGGTAGCCTGGTTGTAATCCGATTGGCTGGGCAGGATGCCGCCCAGACCGGGGCCGCCGCGCATGATGTTCACCAACACCGCCGGAAGGCGCGCACCGGCCATGTAGCTGATGCCTTCGCTCATCAGGCTGATGCCGGGGCTGGAACTGGTGGTAAACACCCGCTCGCCCGCGCCCGCCGCACCGAAGAGCATGTAGGATGCAGCCACTTCGCTTTCCGCCTGCAAGAACAGACCACCCACTTCCGGCATACGGCGCGAAAGGTATTCGGCCACTTCAGTCTGCGGGGTGATCGGGTAGGCGAAGTAGTTCAGACAACCCGCACGAATGGCGGCTTCACCGATTGCTTCGTTTCCTTTCATCAGGATCTTGGCCATGTTCCGCCTCCTTTCGCTTATGCCGGATTGTCCGGGGTTTCGATAATGGTGATCGCCACATCCGGGCACATGGTGGCGCAAATGGCGCAGAAGATACAATCTTCAGGCCGGGCCTGCACGGAGGGGAAATATCCCTTCACGTTGATTTCCTGGCTGATTTCCAGGACGTTTTTGGGGCAAACCGGCACGCAGAGTCCGCACCCCTTGCAGCGATCTCGATCAATGATGTGCTTGTAGGCCATCAAATCACTCCTTTGCAAAGAAGAGCTAATGGAGGATGAAGTTCTTCGGTCCCAGCTTGGCCGGAGCGGTCCAAGGTGGAACCAGTTGTCGTTCTATGGGTAAAATCGGATGCTCGAAATCATCCGCGTTCAAGGAATCCAGCAAGTGGGCCGGGGCGGTGATGAAACGCAGGGGAAGTCCATTGCGTTGGGACAACTCGCGCATAAAATCATACCCCTGTTTAATGGTATCCACCGTGGTCTGGTCGATCAGGTTGGCGTTGCCGATCAACCCTTCGGTCTGCAACTGGCTGGCCGCTTCAATCTCTTTGCGGATGCGTTCGCAGCCATCCGGGGTGTCCGTAAACGGACGGAAAGGATTGACCACCTGAAGCATCGTTCCCTGACTTTTCGCGAAGGCATCGGCCAAGGCCGCCAGCACCGTCGCGCCGACGTTGTCTCCGCCGACATCCAACAGGGTCAGTTCTTCCGGCTTGCGGATCAGCCCCGCCACCATCGGCGATAAAATCGGCAAGTCCGCCTGCAAAAAATGATCATCCGGGGCGATGAGATCAATCCCCAGAGAATTCAAGGCTTTTTCCGCCTCACGAGTACGAAAGTAGGGGTTGACCAGATCCAGGTCCGCTACGCGCACCTTCATTCCGGCCCGACGCCGATTGACAGCCAGATTGACGGAGACTTCCGTTTTACCGCTGCCGTAATTTCCTACAATGACAAGGATTCCGCCGATGTTCAGATCCACGATGCCTCTCTTTGTTTCCCGGCGAAGGGGTTTTGTTACCCAAACCCGCCTCGCGTACAATTTTTCTAACACCAAGGTTTGCGCGGTGGCAACCCTTTTCCAACGAAAGCCCAACTTTTCCCTGGGCTTGGTTATAAGCCTGATAATTCTAAGGAAACCAACGCGAAGCGTCAAGACCGATCTTGCCTGGAGGCCTCTCAGCGCCTCGGTTTGAAACACCAACAGCGAAACGATGTCAGGTGAGCAAGTTACCCCACCCACCCGTTGAGACTGGTTTGAATGGTTCCACTCACGGCTGTCCAAGATAAGGTGGAAGGTCGTATTCATCAGGAACGTGGGACGAGGTTCCCCTCCCAAAATGGGAACACATCAAGGCTCACCCTCAAGGAGGGGAACAGGATACTCCGTCCGTTTTGACAAACAATGCTCTCCCCGGAAGTGGAACCCGAAGCGTTTATTTGGAAGTCATGGATTGCCGCTTCTTGGCGGTATAGCCTTCCACGCTGTGTTGCTCGACACGGCTCAACACCAGATGACCATCCGGAACATCCTTCGTAACCGTGGTTCCGGCGGCAACCGTGACGTCGTTGCCGATACGCACCGGCGCGATGAACTGGGTATCACTGCCGACAAAGCTTCCATCACCGATTTCGGTTTTGTGCTTGCCGTAGCCATCGTAATTGCAGGTGATGGTTCCCGCACCGATATTCACCTGCTTGCCGATCTCCGCATCACCCAGATAGCTTAAATGGCTGGCCTTGGAGCCTTCTCCCAAGACGGTATTTTTCAGTTCCACGAAGTTGCCCACATGGCTATGGGAACACATCCTGGCCTTGGGCCGCAGGCGGGCAAAGGGACCGGCCACGGCGTGGCTTTCCACATGGGCGCGGTCGGTCACGCAATAGGGGCGAAGCTCGGCATGATCCTCCAACACGGTATCCACCAGCACACAGCCGGTATCAATGCGGCACTCGGAACCGATCACGCAGGCACCGCGAAGATGCACGTTCGGGCCAAGCACCGTGTCGGGACCAATGCGTACATCGGCATCAAGATACGTCGTGTTCGGGTCCAGCAGGGTAACACCTTGCTCCATGTGCCGGTGGTTGATCCGCTGCCGCAGCCGGGTTTCCAAACGGGCTAAATGGGCGCGGGTATTGACGCCTTGAATCTCCTCGGCATCCGCCTCTACGGCGAGAGCGGTCTGCTCTCTGGCCGCCAGAGCGATAAGGTCCGGCAGATAGTATTCCTTCTGGTCGTTGTCCGTGTCCACGCACTCCAAAGACGGGAAAAGGAAAGAAGCTTCAGCCAGATAAATCCCGGCGTTGGTTTCACGGATCGCCTGCTGTTCGGGGCTGGCGTCACGCTGTTCGACATTCGCCACAACCTGGCCCGACTCATCCCGCAGGATGCGACCGTAGCCGAAAGGGTCATCCAACATTGCGGTTACAAAACCCAGCTTCGCCTCGGCCTGGTGGGTACGGTTCATCAGGTTTTGCAGCATCTCCGTGGTCAGACAGGGCACATCCCCGGAGAGAATCAGCACCTGACCGTTGAAATCGGCAAGAACCGGCTTGGCTTGCAAAACGGCGTGGGCGGTTCCCAACTGCTCGGTCTGCTCCACAAACTGAACCTTGTCCCCAAAGGCCCGGCTCAACACCTCACGCACGGTATCGGCCTGATGCCCCACCACCACCACGACCGGAGCGCATCCCAACGAGAGCGCCCGTTCCACCACATGGCAGACCAAGGGCTTCCCGGCCAGATGGTGCAAGACCTTGGCCTTGTCCGATTTCATCCGGGTACCTTTCCCGGCAGCCAGAATCACACAAGCGGTTGGTGTTTGAAGCGAAGAAGCAGGGTGTTGATTCATGATGTTCGTTCCTTCTTGAGCCCTGAGACTATTTCACCAGACTTTGACGCAAAGGAACCAGCGCTTTGCGCAATTCGGTCACGCTGGGATAGCGGTCATCCTTGCTCTTGGCCAAACAGGTGAGGATGATGTTTTCCAAGCCTTCCGGCAGGCTCTTGTTGAATTGACTGGGTCGCGGCGGGGCGGTGTTCATATGATGATAGCCGATATCTCCCTTGGTGAAAGGCAGGGTTCCGGTCGCCATCTCGAACACGGTAATTCCCAGACTGTAGATGTCGCTACGCCGCCCGATACCGTCTCCGTGAACCTGTTCCGGCGACATGTACAGCGGAGTACCGCGCACCAGGGTACGGTCCTGCATCGCTTTGTTGACAATCTTGGCCAGCCCGAAGTCCATGATTTTCACTTCGCCCTTGTTGGAAATCATGATGTTGCTGGGCTTGATGTCGCGGTGAATCACATTCTGCTGGTGGGCGTATTCCAAACCCTGACAGATTTTACTGAAAATAATCACCGTATTGCGAATGGACAGACGGCGTTTCTTTTTAATCAACGCGCTCAGGCTCTGACCTTCCACAAACTCCATCGTCAGGAAGTAATTGCCATCTTCCTGCCCCACATCGAAAATGGTGACGATGTTCTGGTGATTCAAGGCCGCCAGACTTTTGGCTTCGCTCAAGAAATACTTCAACGCCGCAGGGTTGTCTTTAATGGCATTGCTTACCGTCTTATAGGCAACACTACGCCCCAGCACCGTATCTTTGGCCTTGAATACAATTCCCATTGCACCACGACCAATTTCTCCCTCAAAGACATAGCGCCCGCTGGTGGAACGCTTGCGGCCATCGGGACCGATCAGTTTCGGTTCGCTGGGACCGGGGAGACGGATGTCATCGTCGCTATCGAGTCTGGGAATCTGAGGCTTGGTACGGGCCATCTCATTCCCTTCTTCACCGGGTGCCGGAGGAGGCTCCTCGGCGCTGGGCACGGGAGGTGGTTCTTCCATCGAAGCAGGCTCGGCAACAGGCTGAGCAGGAGCCGAAGCCATTTCCGGCGCAGGCGCGAAGGTCGGTTCAGGTTGAGGTTGCGGCTTGGGCGCGTCGGCAGGCGCAACCGGTTGCGGTGGCGGATCATCCGGTTCATGGGCTCGTGAAGCCAGAATGGCCAGACGCTCGGCAATGTCCGGGTTATCGGGCGATACGATCTGGAGTTTACGTAGAATGAACATCGCATCCGAGCGCATTCCGTTTTTCTGAACCCCGGCAGCGAACTTCAGATAAACGGCAAGATTCTCCCGGTCAACGTCCGCGTCTTCGATGATCTCCCGCACGAGATCCGAGGCAAACTCATCATGGCCTTCTTCACGAAGAATCTGAGCAAGAATCACCTGAGTGTCCAGGAATTGCGGGTGGTCCACCTCGATGTTTTCACAGATTTCCTTGGCTTTGTCCGCTTGTCCCAAGCGCTTGAAGCCATCGGCGGCGTGAAGCAGATGCCCGGCGGAAAGCCACATCTCGCAGACTTTTTCCTGCTGATCCAACTCCCGATACACGGCGGCAGCCAGCATGTACTTTCCAGCCATTTCATAAGAAATGGCCAGCCGTTCCGGGTTCTTCAAGCGGTAATACAGTTCGGCGGCCTTTTCATATTCCCTGGCCTTGAAGTAACTGTTTGCGGCTTTCTGCGGGTTTTCCAACTTCAGGTAGAGATCCGCCGCTTTGGCATACTTTCCGGCTTTCTCGAAGGCTTCCGCCGCCTCCACAGACTGGCCCTGCTGTTGGTAGTAGTCGGCCCGCAAGAGGTTGGCCTCTTCAAACATACGCAGCCCTTCAAGGCTTGCCGCTTGAAGGAGCATGTCGCCAATCTGCTTGAACATTTCCAGGGCTTCCTGGTAGTGGCCTTCTTTGAGGTAGTTCAAGCCGTAGAGTTTGTAGTTCAGATCCGGGTCATCGGCTCGCTGGCAACAGTCGATCGCTTTCTCGAAATCGCCCAGCTCAATATACAATTCTCCGGCTTCTTTGAACTTGCCGTGCTTTTCCAACTCATGGGCGTGGATCTTCGGATCTGCGGAATACTCGCTACGCGGCCTGTCCTGCTCCAGACTGGTATCAAAAAGAGCATCCAGGGTTCCACCCAGCGATTCCCCCGTGACTTCTTCTGCGGCGGCTACTGGAGCCGCCTGAACGGGAGCTTGAACGCCCGGTGGCGGAGGTGTCGCGGGTGCAGCCTGAGCTGCTTCTGCGGGGGTGTCCCCCACATAGGTACTCTGGTCCAGATCAAGACCGATCTCCTCTTCGTTCATTTTCAATTCGGGCGGTGGAGTCTTCAGGTAATTGGGCGTCGTCGGTACCGGGCTGGCGCTGGTGAAGTTGGCAACTTTTTCTTGCGGATTGACAGGCACAGGAATTTCCTGCGTCGAGGGATCTTTGATTGCCTGCTCAGCCAGAGTTTTCAAAGGCTCCGGCACCGCGGGGAATTCCACCTCCGTCGCCGGTTTCAAATACAACTCCACAAACTGCGGAGCCGGATCAAGGAATTCCACAATCTGATAGGCCGCCATCCCTTCATAGGTTGCCGTAATCAGGTAGCGGTTCGGCTCGACATAGAACGAGGCTCCCCGGCCTTGTTCAGTGACCAGCGTCTGGTCGGGGTTTTTATTCAATTGAACCTTGGCCCCATTGATGACTTTGACTTCCTTGATAAACTGCTTCTGGGGCTTTTCGTCGGCCTCTTTCTTTTTGTCGTTTTTCTTGTCAGCCTTCTTGTCTTTGTCTTTGCCTTTTTCTTTTTTCTTCTTCTCGTCGGCCTTCTTCTTGGCTGCCGTTTCGCGAATCTCTTCCACAAAGACTTTGACTTCCAGATAGACTTCCGTGGTCGTCAGATCCACCGAAAGGACCGTTTCCTGATCCCGTTTGACAACAAAGCGCCGCTCCATCTCGAAGGTACCTACGGCCTTGCCGGTACGATAATCCACGGTCAGACCACCGATGTAGAGATACCATTCGCCCACGGGCAGTTTGTCAAACCGGGCGGCGTTGTCCAGGATGGATTTTCTGTCATGGGTCCACCAGGGGTTGAACTGCCGCTTAATCATCGAGGCAACATCCACCTTGTCACCACCCACTCCGGCTTTCTCCAAAATGGTATCAACCCGAAACGCCTGCTTGAGCGGTTTGCTGCTGACTCTCGCTCCGTAGTAGCCGACATCCTGCTCATCACGAATCACCGAGAGAGCCACGGAGCCGACACCCGCCTTGCGCTTTTTGATGGATTGCAGCACCAGCAAGGCAATGACCAGCAAAGGAAGAATGAGGATCGCCAGGTTGAAGGTGACAAGATCCGTTAGGTGGCTGGTAATGCCCGTCGTAAAGAACAGAGGTTTCGGCTCTTTGGGTAGCACGAGACTCATGCCTACCGACAGTCCGCTGCTTCCGCTCTGATGGATCTGAGCGACCAACACCCCGACCAGTTTTTTGCTCTGGATCTGCTGTTGGATCGTGCCACCCGGAAAACGCCCCAGGCCGGAATCGCTGAACGAAAGATCCTGCAAAAGCACCACGTCGTATTGATAGCGAACCAGCTTTTCGATATCGCGAACCAATCGCTCGGTGTCAAAAACAAAAGGCTCCATCACATACGAGGGAAGGCTTTCCAACAATGGTTTGGAGAACTGATCCGGCAACACCAAGCCCACTTTCCCGGCCAGGGGTGGGAGTTTTCCCATCGGAGACTTGAGTTCTTCCCAGGTCAGGGACAACTTGCTAAGATCCTTCTTCACCGCGACAGGTTTTTTAGCTTTTTCTTCTTTGGCCAGTTTGGCCTTCTTTTCATTCTCTATCTTCTGAGCTTCTTCCTCAGCCTTGGCGTTTGCAGCAAGAATCTGGTTTAAGGAAAGAGCCTGCTTGCGTAGCGCCTGGGCTTCGCTTTCTTTTTCCATCTGCTGCAAGAGATCCGCTTTTTTCATCAACAGGCGAGAGCAATCCGGCTTTTGTTGAATCAACTCATCCAGAGTCTTCAAGGCGTCATCCAGCCGCTTCGCCCCGATCAGGGCATCAACCAGGTGTTCACGTTGCCCTTCATCCGGAGTGATCTGCCGGAAAAGCTTCTCGTAGGCTTCCACCGCTTTGTCATAGGTTCCCGTCTCGAAATAGCCTCTGGCCAGCCATTCCAAGGCACGCAGACCCACTTCGTTATCCTGTTTGGAGGGAACAAGCAGGTATTTTTCAATGCGGTCGATGTCCGGTACCCGCTCAACCAGGAAACGCCCCAAGAGGAAAGACAAGGCATTGTCATTCAAAGATGATTCCATCGGAGCCAGTTGACGGTCCAACCAGTCGGTGTTGATTTTCTCCTGCTTGGACGCCGCCGTCAGCAGGGTTGTCAATCCCATCATGGCCTTGGCATCGGGCTCCTGGACACTTTTACTGGTTTCCAACACAGCCAGCCGTTGTTCTTCCGTCCATCGCTCCGGGTGAAGAACGCTTACGGTCGCTTCAGACGGCTTGGCCAGGAAGCGTTTGATACGCAAGGCTTCGGCTTCGTCTTCCATGAACTGCTCTTCATAGGCTTGCAACAATTGCTTTTCGGCGCTCTCTTTCACCGTATCAAGTGAGGCTTTTTCGGCCAGCAGGCGCAAGGTGGCCAGGTCCGGCTGGTCCAGAGGCAGGGATTTTTCCCAGGCCGCCAGAGCCTCCGCGTCCAGACCTTGGGATTGCAGACAGAACCCAAGACGGTACTGAACCTGCGGGTCCGGCTTGTCCAACTTGCCGATGGCTTTGCGGATCTCCGCCAGGAGTTTCTTGGCCTTCTTCTCTTCGGGTTGATGACAGGCTTTCCCCGGTTGGTTTTCCAGATAAAGCAAGGTCGCCAGAGCTTCGATGTTCTCGTTGGGTTTCTTGAAGACTTTCGCTTGTTGCACGCTTAGCGCATGGATCGCCTTGGGATCACCCAAGAAACGTTTCTTGAGATACGCAGCCCGTTTACCTTCCGACTTCAGAGCTTTGGGAAGAGACTTCTTGAAATAGCGCTCGGCGATGTTGGGCTTGATGTCCTCGGCGTAGATAAGGCGTTTGACCAGGTTGCCCGCTTCCTTGGTCTGATCCTTGGCCAGCCACAATTTTCCCCAGGTATCCAAACCGACACGGCTCACGGAGTGGAAATCCAGCGGAGCTTCGGCAAGCTTGAAACCGAGGCTTTGTTGAACAGCCTCAAAGAGCTTGCGGGTGAAATCCGGCCAGGAGTTCTCCTCAAAGGATACCTGAAGGGTTTTTCTGGGCAGTTTCGTTGCCGGATTGAAATTACGTACCAATGCGGCGGGCTTGCCGGTCTCATCGACACCCAGACGCACCACCACAACTTGATCGGTCTTCAAGGTCAAGCCCAGCATCGGCAGATTCTTGGTGGTAAGCTGTCCAGTAGCTTCCAGGAAAGAATCCGTCTTTTTGCCTTCCGTCTCCACCTTGTCCAAGGAAACGACATCCACCTTCCCGGCCTGTAAGATGGCCTCTTCCAGCGCGAACTGCATTCCCAAAGCCAGAGCCCGGTGTTCCGGGTTACTGTCTGCATGAACCGACAAGGTAATGGTGGTTCCCTCTTCGGGCTCCGCCAGATCCGCCGGAGTCTCGGAGGCTCCCGTTGGTGGCTTCGGAGCCGCTTCGGTGTTCGGCGCTTGCGCTTGTTCTTGCGCTACCGGAGGGGTCGGTTCCCCGGATGGCTCCGCCCCGGTGGGGCTTTGAGCAAACAAAAGTCCCGCTCCACCAAGCAGGAAAGACAAGACAAGCAGAACAATAAAATGGATACGCCCTTTACGGGCGTGGGTGTACCAAGACATCAAGTAACTCACCCTATGTGAAAACGCATTGTACTGGCGCAACTGTTTTGGGTTCCAAGCAAAAAACACGGTATCGGCGATTATAGCCAAGCCGTCGGCGGATTGCCAGCATTTTCAAGCAAACCACGCGAAATCCTACGAAATTTCACGGAAATAGTGTTGAACGGCTACGGCAAACGCCCGCACGCCATGCCACAATGCCCGTTCGTCGAAATCAAAGCAGGGATGATGATGCGGAAATCCCGGTCCCGTGCTGGGGTTATGAGCGCCCAAAAACCAATAGCAGACGGGAACCTTTTGGCAGTAGTAGGCCATGTCCTCGGCGGCCATCGTCCCGGCGAAAGGCCGGACGCATTCCGTTCCCAAGGAATTGACCAACCCATCCCGCAGGGTTTCGGTTAACGCCTCATCATTGACCAAAGCCGGGTACTTCTCGGCATAATCCAGGCGATAGTTTGCCCCCATTGATTGGCAGATCCCGGCAACCGTGGCTTCAAAGCGCTCACGAATCATCGCTTTCACCGCAGGCGAAAAACAGCGGACGGTACCGGTCAACACCGCCTCCCCGGCAATCACGTTGAAATTACTTCCGGCGTGAAAGGTACCCACAGACACCACCGCCCGATCAAAGGGATTGAGATTTCGGCTGACCAGGCTTTGCAGGGCGTTGACCACCTGGGCACCGAGCAGCACGGCATCCACCGTCTCATGAGGCATTGCTCCATGACCGCCTTTGCCGAGAAGAACCAACTCAAACTGATCGTCGGCAGCCATCACCGGACCGGAAGCCAGGTGGATTTCCCCCAAGGGCAGCGCTTGCCAGAGGTGCATCCCGATCATTGCATCCACCCGTGGTTTGTCTAAAGCCCCGGCCTCTACCATCGCTTTCGCTCCCGCTCTCCCCTCCTCCGCCGGTTGAAAAAGCAAACGCAGGGTACCTGGAAAACGAAGCTTTTCCGAGGCCACCCAGCGGGCGACACCCAGCAAAATGGCCAGATGACCATCGTGGCCGCAGGCGTGCATCACCCCATTGTGTTTTGAGCGGTACTCGTGATCGGCCTGTTCCTGCACGGGCAGAGCATCCATATCGGCGCGAAGAGCCAACACCGGCCCGCTTTCATCTCCCGGCCAATCGGCAACCACACCGGTTTTCGCCATTGGAGGGTGAAGCCGGAAGCCGAGGCGACTCAGTTCCTCACGGATGATTCCCGACGTGCGCTTTTCCTCGTAACCCAACTCCGGATACTGATGAAAATCCCGGCGAAGGGCGATCAACTCCGGCAACATGCGTTCAAAGACATCCGCGCACATGGATTCTCTCCTTGACCAAGGGTGAAGCGTCAGACAACGAAAGGCGTGTAGTGTAGCATGAAGGATGAACAAGGAAAAGCCGGACCCTGTCAAAAGAGTCCGGCTTGATTTCGTTGGTTTTTGCAGGAAAACGGCTAGCTCAGGCGCTGACCTTGGGGGATGGCCTCTCCGTCGTAATAGAGTCGGCCCTGCTCATCCTCAGCAATACGTCCGCGGGCGATGGCTTCCAGGGTTTGCGGGAAGACAACCCAGTCGCCCTGCTCTTTCAAACGATCCTGATGACGATCTCCCACGGCGTTCAGGGTCTCCCGCCGGTCAAGCGCCGCCCGTTCTTCATCGGTCAGTTCCACGGGAACCGGCGGGCTGATCAGCACCAGGCGGCCACCATCCACCTTTTCTTCCACAAAATGTGTGGTGGAATAGATCGCCTCTTCTCCGGCGGCAATGGCATCATGAACCGCATGGGCTCCGGTAAAACGCCGTTCGCCCTGTTCGTCCAAAACACTCAAATCCGCCGGATGCACGTTGACACCCAAAAAGGCATCAATGATCGGCGGCGTGACAATACTCATGTATCCGGCATAAACGGCCAGTTTCGCACCGTAGGGCTTGAGCATCTGCACCGTGTCGGCATCAAAGACTTCACGGATGGCAAGATCCCGCAGCGGGCGTCCGCGCTTGGCGTAAAACCCACGAATGTCATGACAGACCACGGGGATGTCAAAGTCCTTGCCGATCTGAAAGGCCGCGCTTTGGGCGTTGTCAGTGAAGATCACCGTAAACACGAAGGGGGAACGGCCTTCCTTCTGAAACAGGGATTCTTGCAGTTCCAGCAAACGGCGTAAGTTGGTCCCGGAGCCGGACATCAAAGCCACACAACGTAAGGGACCGGCCTTCGGGTCATGGATCGGTTTCATCAGCGCTCCTTCAGGAAAGCGTCATCAGAGGGTTTACTTGAAATAACCTCTGGCGTTGGCGAAGATTTTCCGGCCCTGGCCTTCCTCGGAAAGTTCCTGACCGCGACGCGCCGCCATGTCTTTCAACCGTGTCCACGTCGGGTGGTTGGTCATGTTCAAAAACCGCTCCGGATGGGGCATCATCCCGAAAATCCGACCGGTGGGATCACAGATCCCGGCGATGTCTTCCCGGCTGCCGTTGGGGCTGGCGGGGAACTGACCGTTGGCTGCCGACCCGTCTTCCAGGCAATAGCGGAGCGCCACCTGCTTGCGTTCATTCAACAGGACCAGGGTTTCCTCGGAAGCAACGAATTTTCCTTCGCCGTGGGCCACAGGATAGTAAACCTGGCCCAAGCCTTGGGTGAACACGCAGACGCTGTCCTGTTCCTTGAGGTGAACCCAGCGGTCTTCATAGCGTCCGCTGTCGTTGTAGCTCAGGGTTACCGGCGTCTGGGTCTGCGTTTCGCCGTAGCTGAACAATCCCAGGTTGGCCATGACCTGAAAGCCGTTGCAGATGCCGATGACCAGCCGGTCTTCTTCGACAAAGCGCAGCAAAGGCTCATGAAGTCGGGTACGAATGCGGTTTCCCAGCACACGACCGGCGGCAATATCATCGCCGTAGCTGAAGCCGCCGGGGAAGGCCAGCAGTTGGTAGTCGGTCAGGCGATCCAGCCCGTCAATCAGGTCGTTGACGTGAACGCACTTGGTTTCAAAGCCCGCCTGGGTGAGTGCAAACTGCGTCTCGTGGTCGCAGTTGATTCCATATCCGGTGAGAATACACGCCTTGGGTTGTGCCATGATTACCACCCCAATGTCTTTTTGTAGCCGCGTTTGCACGCCGCGAGGGAAACCTGAGCCACGGGTTGTGTGGCGTCATTCAGAGCGAGGACATCCCCGTCCATCACCTGACCGATACGATGGCAGGGAAGCCCGGCAAACAACGCTTCCATGCGGTCTTTCTTCGCATCCGGTACGCTGACCAGGAAACGCCCCTGACTTTCGCTGAAGAGCAGGCTTTCCAGGCTCAGCCCTTCGGCCTTGCTCACCTCGGCCAGATCGCAACCGGCGCCCAGGTCACCGGCCATGCCCATGCGGCAAAGCCCCATCGCCAGCCCCCCTTGTTGCAGGCTGTGAATGGCGCTGAACAATTCTTCCTTGAGCGCTTCGGCTACCTTGGCATAGAGCGCCAGGTTGTCTTCAATCCGTACCTTGGGCACCGTGTTGCCGATGTAGGCCCGGCCCTGCTCCTGCTCACCACGATGGGCGTAGTATTCGCTGCCGCCCAGTTCATCATAGGTTTTACCCAGGATGTAAATGCTGTCGCCCGGTGCTTTGAAATCAAGGGTTTGGCTATGGCGCACGTCGGGCACCACGCCGATGGAGGAAATCAGCAAGGTGGGCGGAACACTGATCTTCACCGGCTTGCCGTGTTCATCAAAGCCTTTGAAGTCGTTGAACATGCTGTCTTTGCCGGAAATCAGCGGTGTTTTGTAGGCCACGGTAATATCATAGGTGGCCTGCATCGCCCGCTTGAGCTGTCCCAGGCGCTCGGCCTCGGTACTGGAACACCAGCAGGTGTTGTCCAACAACGCGATACGCTTCGGATCGGCACCCGCGGCGACGACGTTACGCACAGCGGTATCCACCGCACAAGCCGCCATCTCATAGGTGTCGATGTCGCCATAGCTGGGTAGAATTCCACCCCCCAGAGCGAAACCTTCCACACGGTCCAGAATGGGTCGCGTGACGCTGGCATCGGCGTGGACATCCTGGTTCTGGCCGATCAACGGCTTGATCACCGAACCGCCCAGCACTTCATGATCGTATTGTCGGACCACATATTCCCGGCTGCACAGGTTGAGCCGTGCGGCCATCGCTTGCAGGGCATCTCCGAAGCTTTCAGGCTTTGCCGGAGCGGGCTCTTCATGGACGGGCCGGGTGAAGGTGGTTTCCAGTTGCTTGGTCGGCAGACCATCGTGGAGGAAATCCAGTTCCACATCCATCACGGTCTTGCCGTTGAAATTCACCACGCAACGACCGCTATCGGTAAAGGTTCCGATCACCGTGGCTTCCACGCCGCGACGGTGCATCAAGTCCAGAAAGGCTTCTTCGTTTTCCGGCTGCACGGCAAAGGTCATCCGCTCCTGGCTTTCACTGATCCAGATTTCGTTGGGTGTGATGCCGGGGTATTTGATCGGCGCTTTGTCCAGATCCACCAGACAGCCACCGCTTTCCTTGGCCATTTCACCCACGGAGCAACTGATTCCACCCGCACCGCAATCGGTTATGCTGCGGAACAAGCCCAGGTCGCGGGCCTCCAACTGGGCATCTCCCATTTTTTTCTGGGTGATCGGATCACCGATCTGCACTGCGCCCGCCGGGCTTCCCGCGTGCAGGCTCTCACTGCTGAAGGTGGCTCCGTGAATGCCGTCTTTTCCAATGCGTCCACCAACCATGACGATGACATCACCGGGTTCCGCTTTCTTCTCATGGGTCGGTTTTCCATTGATATGGGTCGGCATCAAGCCCACCGTACCGACAAAGACCAGGGGCTTGCCCATGTAGCGGTTATCAAACGAGATGAAACCGAAGCTGGTAGGAATGCCCGATTTGTTTCCACCGTGTTCCACACCCAGGCGCACGCCCTCAAAAATGGTTTTGGGATACAGAATGGGTTTGGTCAGGGCTTCATCACGGAAGGGTACCTGCTTGTCGTAGTAAGGGTCGGCAAAACAGAAACCGTACATATTGGTAACCAGCCGGGCACCGGTACCGGTACCCAAGGCATCGCGGTTCACCCCAACGATTCCCGTAATCGCGCCGCCGTAAGGGTCCAAGGCGCTGGGGCTGTTGTGGGTTTCCACTTTGTAGCAGAGGTTCTGATCTTCGGTGAAACGGATCACCCCGCTGTTGTCGCTAAATACGCTGACCAGCCAGTCGTCTTGCCCCAATTCCTTACGGATGGCCTCGGTAGACCCTTTGATATAGGTCTTGTAGAGACTCTCCACCTCGTCCAGAGGATTGGCGAAAATGGTGTGCTTGCAGTGTTCGCTCCAGGTCTGGGCCAGGCTTTCCAGTTCGACATCGGTGGGCTTGCGGCCCTGGCGGTCGAAGTAGTCTTTAATGACCTTCATGCTTTCCAGATCCAGAGCCAGAGGACCACGACGCTGCGCGGAGTTCGCTTCTCCGTTTTCGGGAATGCCTGCTTTCCCCAACTCGATCAGGGCTTCTTCGGAGAGATCAAGGTCCACCAGATCCACACGGTCACTGGCTGGAAGCGTGGTCTTGGGCGTCGGGGTTCCCATGCCGCCGTCCTGTTGGAACATGGTATACGATTTCACCGCGCTGGATTGAATCAACGGGTTGGCCAGATAACCGGCGACCCGCTTGACCTGCTCGTCATTCAGAGAGCCGGAAAGCAGGTAGCGCTTGGCGGAATACACCGCCTCACCCGCTTGAAATTCAAGGTCCAGAAGATCGGACACGGCCTCACGGCTGGTGCGTCCGACGTTGTCGGTCACGCCGGGCAGGAAACCGACCTCCACCGCCCAATCAAAGGTAGCGGGAAGACTCCGGTTGACGGCGGATTGCTGGGTCAGGGAGTTGGTAAACAACTCCAGGCGCAGGCGTTCCAACTGCTCCGGGGTCAATTCTTTGTCGATCTTGTAGACATCCACCACGCGGACCGCGTCCAGGGTAAGGTTGATGTCTTCCCCCAGACGTTTCAACAGACCCTCCCCGGCAGCATCCGGTTCGGTGGGCAGGAATTGCACTTCGATTACGGCTGCCATGAGCGGCACCTCCACGACGGTTATCAGGTGAACTGAAAGAAACAGGAAAAACCGTGGTTTTTCTTATACAGAGCATTCACGAATTGGGGTATCCCTCACCCTTGCTCTCTCTGTTCGCATTCCCTCTCCCAGTGGGAGAGGGACGAATCGTCTCTCCCTCTGGGAGAGACAGGATGCCGAAAGGCATCCCAGTGAGGGCTAAGAATGTTGCCAGCAAGCTGACAGGAAAAACCGTGGTTTTTCGCTTCGCGTCCTAGCAGGTTTTTCCTGGAAAAACAAGGGCGGATGCGCGGTTTTACCACCCATCCACCCCAGCGTGTTTCATTTTCTTTTTTGATACCAAGCGGTTTTGCTTGCTAGCCTTTTTTTCGTTTTCCCGGCTTGGCCGGTTTCTCATCCGTTGCTTCGCGCACCTGAACCGGACGACCATCCAAAATGGCTCCTTTCAGGCTGCGTCGGACCTTGTCCACAACACGGCGGTCCACCTCAAAAAAGGAAAACTCCCGCTTCATGTCAATGTCGCCGATCATCCGCGAAGGAATATTGGCCTGATCGCAGACCAGTCGCACAATGGCTCCTTCATTCAGATGATCAATACGCCCCACGCTGATGAAAAAGCGCTGGGGTTGCGTCACGGGGAAGCGTCCTGGGCGCTTGGCCTCAAAGTCGCGGCGTCCGGCGGCGAAAGGCACGCCCCGCTTGCGTACCATCGGCTCACGCCCGCGATTATCCCGACGGGCAAGCGGAGTCTGCACGTTGATGTCTTCGGCTCGGCGGTAGCTTTTCAGGAAATCTTCAAAACGACCCATCCATACGCGACGGATCAGTTCATCTTTCCCCAAAGGCTCCAACATTTCCACCAATTTGGGGAACACGGCATCCATATCTTCGCTGCTGGAGGCCGTGGATTCATCCAGGTCCATCGTCAACAGGGAATCGGCATAGGCCAGCAGGCGACGGCGGCAGATCGCCGGGCCATCGGGAATTTTCTTCTGGTCAAAACGCAGGCGGCAGCGCCGTTCGATGTCATTGGTGCGGTAGCGTCCTCGCGGCTGAACCAAGGCAATGGACAGCCCGCTTTTCCCTGCACGGGCGGTACGACCGCTGCGGTGGGTGTAAACCATCGGATCATCGGGAAGATCAAAGTTCACGACGTGGGTAATACCTTCCACATCCAACCCACGCGCCGCGACATCGGTCGCGACCAGAATCTTGATGCTTTTCTGGCGGAACTTACGCATTACCGTATCGCGTTGATTCTGCGACAAATCCCCGTGCAGAGCATCCGCCGGGTAGCCATCCCGCACAAGGCGTTCGGCCAACTCCTGGGTATCAATGCGGGTACGGCAGAAAATCAGCCCGAAGGCATCCACGGTGTAATCCAGGATGCGCCGCAGCGCTTCGTACTTGTTTTTGTCGTGAACCACATACAAGTGGTGGGAAATCTTCGCCGCCGCTTCGTTTCGTTGACCGATGCGCACTTCTTCGGCATCTTTCAGGTAGTTTTTGGCGATGTCCCGCACACCGGCAGGCATGGTCGCGGAGAACAACCAGACCCGCCGCCCTTCCGGGAGATTCTCGAAGATGGCGTCAATATCCTCTTTGAAGCCCATGTTGAGCATTTCATCGGCTTCATCCAGAACCACTTGCATCGCCTTGGAAAGATCCAGCACGCCACGACCGATAAGGTCCAGCAGACGGCCCGGTGTGGCCACCACAATCTGGGCGCCGCGTTCGATCTGTCGAATCTGGGTGAACATGGAGGAACCGCCATACACCGGCGCAATGCGCAAAGCAGGCAGGTATTTGGCGAAGGATTTGTAATCCTGGGTAATCTGTAAACACAGCTCACGGGTTGGGCAAACCACCACCCCTTGCACCGCTCGCAGCGACGGGTTGATATGATGGATCATCGGCAGACCGTAGGCGCAGGTTTTCCCCGTACCGGTCTGGGCCAACCCGACGAAATCCTGCTTGTTCTCCAGCAGAAGGGGAATGGCTTGTTCCTGAATGGGAGTCGGCGTCTCAAAACCGAGATCGACCAAGGCCTTGGACACTTCGTCCATCAACGCAAAATCATTGAAGCTCATACGTACTCTTTCCGGCTAGGGGGAGATCATCCCCTGGGTGGTCCCGTTCCGATGATAAACCACTTTCGGTTTCACCAGACACATGCGGTGAACGAAACGGGAAACAACTTGTCTTCTTGAGATCCTGAAACGGGCTTCCACCAAAGGCTGCATGACCGGGTTCGCCTTGGCTCACAAGCACGAACACACGGAAAAAGAGGATCGAAAAGCAGCCGCCGAAAAGACACGCCACGAACGGTGGCCGAGCGCGGTCTCGTCAGAATATACCGCGAAAAGGCAGGGTCCAAAGGCACCAATACGGCAGGAAAACGCTCAGGTTCTCGCACGCTTTCATTGTCGGAGCCGCCCAAGGTCCGAGCGATTCCACGCGGAGTCTATACCTGGACGCTAGACATTTGTCAATGCGTCATGCAAGGAAAAAGCGATACGGGCCCGGTTGATTCATCACCGGACCCGCCTCGTTTCTCATCAGAACAGGCTAGCCAAGATGGCTGCGGGTGGCGCTGACATGCGGCATGACCGGCTCATGGGCCTTGCTGCCACGAATCCAACCACGGCATAAAGGCGAGCCGCATCCGCAAAGGAAGGGCCTGAAAAGCCGCTCTTCGGTCTGGTCGTAATCCATCGTCACCAGATCCCCGGCGCGGATGGCTTTGCGGGCGGTAAAGGTAAAGGTCTCCATGTTGCAATCCATGTTCGGATCGCAGGAATGCAGAACCTTCCCCATCACCCACGGGTCGTGGATATGCAAGCCAGGACGGACCTGCAAGGTAAACAGCGTGATTTGAGCGTAGAAATCGCCCCGAAAACAGAAGGCAATCTCTCCAGGCTCGATATCAACCAGAGAAACAAGACCCTCCCCCATGTTGGGGCCGAAGGATTGAACAAGAAAACGATCCGCAGTGGGTTCGTGGTCAAACGGAGCAATACGCTCCGGATAAAGGCGCAGAGAAGCCGTTTTCATCGGCGAACCTCCAGCAAAAAGATGGACCCATCCATTGTGTGGAAGACCGTGGAGTGACATCACTCCAACCACCTGAAAAAAATCGGATCAACGACGTTTTGTTTCGTTGGCAACAATCATTGGAAGAAGGTGGCGAGAATCGCCGGAGAGAGGGAATCTCAACGTAAAAGCACCTGGTGAGTCATGTCGGCGGGAGCGAAGTATTCCTGCACGTAGGTCAACACATCCTCATCGTTGTACCATTTGCAACTGAACACATCCAGATACATGTCCTGGGCATGGTCATTGGTGTGCATACTGATCAGACTGGTTTCAATCAACTGGGCGGCACTGATACCCACTTCGATGCCACTACCGAAGCGCTCGGAAATGCAGTCACCAAAGGCCACCATGTCGATTTTATCCACCAAGGTCCGGATAAAATGGGCCACGGCCTCGGTATCCAGAATGCGCTCGTTGCAGTGACGCGCCGTGAGCAAAAGATGCTTACCGTAGTAGGGAACCCCTTCAATGTTCAAACGACGGTATTCTCCCATGACGTATGCTCCTTTCCCGAAAAGATGCCTAGAAAATCCTATCCCGTTTGAATGAAGAACAGGCGCGAGTTCACGCCCCGGATGAAGGAAATGATAATCCTTTTTTCTCTGAACACAAGAAATAAATGCAGTGTAACCCAAAGAAATCTCTAACCCTTTCTAGTCCATTCAAAACAAAGCATATTCCCTTTTCATCAACGCTCGAAGATTGTTCAGAAAACGGATCGGAAACGGATAACAGACCCCAAGGACGCACCGCCTTCAAAAGTCAGTATTTTGCATACATTTCCCTCGATTCACCCCAACCCCGTCCTGAAGAGACCCTCTACCTTACAAAAATCCCCATCACCAAGAGCCCTTTTTGAAGGTGTCATCCGGCAGCAGACCCACGTAAGGAACAGGAGATCCCCGCGGTGTTGGCCCCCCTTGGAATGCCCCACGGGATTCCGGCTCTGATTCACCGCGTCACCAACTCCTTGGTGCGTCAAGCGTTTTTCCCGGATTCTTTGTTGCCAATTTTCACCATTTGGGCCAAAGTGAAGCCAGGGACAGATCGTTTCCCACGGGGAGAAACGATGGCGGGACACCCCGCCGACGATGCGCTTTAGCAACATACCAAGCAAGGAGAATTGCGATGCTACCGGATACGAACGTCGTATGGGTACCGTTTGATCTGCTGGAAAACTTCATGATTGATGTCTTCAAAGGTCTGAAGGTTCCGGAGAAAGACGCGCAAACCTGCGCCACCACCTTAATCAATGCCGACAAACGCGGCGTGGACAGCCACGGCGTAGGCCGCCTGAAAACCATCTATTACGACCGCATCAACGCCGGCATCCAATTCCCCCAAACCGAAATTGAAGTGGTCAAAGAAGGCCCAACCACCGCCGTATTGGATGGCCATCACGGCATGGGTATGGTGGTCAGCCGTCGCGCAATGGAAATGGCCATTGAAAAGGCCAAGCAATACGGCCTGGGCATGGTGGCGGTACGCAACAGCACCCACTATGGTTTCTGCGCCCAATACGCTCAGATGGCCATTGACAACAACATGATCGGCATTACCGGCACCAACGCACGCCCCAGCATCGCCCCCACCTTCGGCGTGGAAAACATGATGGGCACCAACCCGCTGGTTTTCGGTATTCCCACCGATGAAGACTTCCCCTTCATGCTGGACTGCGCAATCAGCGTCAGCCAACGCGGCAAGATCGAAGTCTATGACCGGGCGGGCAAAGAGATTCCCGAAGGCTGGGTCATCGGTGAGGACGGCAACTACCGCACGGACACCAAAAACATTCTGGTAGACCTGGTCAAAGGGGGCGCGGCCCTGGTTCCTCTGGGTGGTCAGGGAGAAGATTTCGCCGGATACAAAGGCTACGGCTACGCAATGATCGTGGAAATGCTTTCCGCCGCGCTGCAAAACGGCAAGTTCACCAAAGACCTGCTCGGCTTCGACGAAGACGGCAATCGCACCTTCTACAAACTGGGTCACTTCTTCATTGCCATCAATGTCGAAGCCTTCATCGACCCGGCCATCTTCAAGAGCATTACCGGCGCGATCTGCCGCCAGATGCGCAACAGCAAAAAAGCCCCCGGTGCCGAACGCATCTACACGCCGGGAGAGAAGGAATGGCTGGCCTGGCAGGAACGGCAAACCAAGGGCGCTCCGGTCAACGTCAAACTGCAAGAGCAGATGATGACCATGCGCGACGAACTGGGCCTGAGCCAATACACCTTCCCCTGGGAGAAGTAAGAGTCCGCCAAGACCTATTTGATTTTGACGAAATCATCCACCCCTTGTCATCCCGGCAAGGGGTGTTTTGTTGGCGTTTTCAAGACGAAGAATAAAGTCGGCTTCGGGTTTTCCGGTCTGGAGAGGCTGAACGAGGAAAGAACTCAGGATCGCGGAAGAACAAACATCTTGGCGTCCACCACCAGCAGGCCGTCTTCGTAAGGAAAAATGGGATTGATGTCGATCTCCCAAAGCTGGGGAAACCAGAGCGGCAACGAACTGATCAGATACACCGCGCTGGCCAGGGCTCCGTAATCAATGGGGCTGTACCCGATGAAATCTCCAAGCAGGGCGTTGACCTTGGTTTTGGCAATCAGTTCGCGGGCATGAGCAACCTCCACCGGGGCGACATGCAAGGCAGCATCGTTCCACACGGTACGATCCAACCCGCCTTTACCCAGACTCACCACAGGGCCGAATTGCGGATCGGTCATCACGCTCACCGCCACTTCCGCCCTGGGCGGCGGGGCCATCTGTTCCACCAGCAACATGCCATGATGTTGCATCGCCGTGGCCTGGATACGGACCGAATTGGCATCCATCAGGTCGAGGGCAATTTTCCCCGTATCACTTTTGGACAGCAGCTTGGGGTTGGACACTTTCAACGCCACCGGGAAACCGAGGGCCGTTGCCGCCTCGGCGGCTTCCTTGGGGGTTTCCACCTCCACACTTTGAGGTAAGGGAAGCCCGACCAGGCGGAGAACCTGCTTGCTTTCCGCTTCGCTCAAGGCTCCGTTGGGTCGCTTTTCCGCACGATCCAGCAAGGCGATAATCTGCTCACGGGTGAAGGAGTCCAACGGAGACAACTCCGGAAAGACCGGGCGACCTTCTCCTTCCCGCACACGCTTGGAATGACGGCCAAGATGCTTGAAGGCCGAGCTGGCCTGCGCCGCCGAACTGAAAGGATAGACGGCAGGTTTATCCACAAGCCTTCGATACTGACGGGCCGGAACCTCGGCCAAGGGGTGAATGACACTCAAGGGACAAGGGTATTTCCGGGACAAGCTGTAGAGCGAACTCAACAGGCTGTCGCCATCCTGCACGGCTTGGATAAAGGCTTCGTCTCCCTGGGGCAAGCCCTCCCACAGACAACAGGCCACCTGATCGAAATCGCCGGACTGCATCATCTCGCGAAGCGCGGTCTGCACCTGACGAGGCTGGTAGTGTTCCCCCAGCACAAAAGGATTGTTTCCACGCACCTGACCGGGGAGGAAGGCCTTCAGGGTTTCGCCCAAGGTGAATGAGGCTTCCGGCACCTCAAGCTCTTCACGGTGACAGGCTTCCATGACCAGGCTGGCGCAGCCGGACGTGGAGGAAAGGATTCCCGTCCGTGGTCCCTGGCTCAACGGAGCCTGGGATAAAAAGGCCAACAGACGGCAGGCTTCGGCGACATCCCGCACCAGAAGACAACCGACGTTCTGCGTACTGGTCTGAAAAACCTCATCGGGAGATTGCCGACACAAACGGGGCGTAAAGCGTGCCGGGAAAGGCTCCAGCAGGGAACCTTTCAAAAGCACGATGGGCTTCTTTCGGGAAATCCGGTCGCAGCATTCCAGCAATTCACGGCCCGCTTTGGCGTTTTGCAAGAACAACCCGATCACCGAGGTATGCGGGTCTTCTTCCAGCATGGTCAGGTAATCGGAAACACCGAGATCAAGCTGATTTCCCGTGCAGATCAAAGCACTTAACCCAACGCCCAGCGTATCTAACTCTTCAGCCATATTCTGTCCGACGGTGTTGGACTGACTGACGATACCCACCGGGCCGGGACGCACGGAAAGATCCATCGAGCCCAAGGTCAAGGGCCCTGGATGCCCGCGAAAAATCCCCGCACTGGCCAGACCGACCAGGCGACTGCTGGAGCGGCGCACCAAAGAGCGGATTTCGTCTTTCAGGGCTCGGTAAGCCTCCTCGTCGTCCCGCAAATCAAAGCTGCTCAGCACAAGAATGCTCTTGACTCCGTGGCGAAGGCATTGTTCTACCGCCGCAGCCACCGCGCTGGCTTGCACGGCAATCAGGGCCAGATCCACCTCACGGGGGATGTCTTCCACGGTGGCGAAGGTGGGATACCCCATCAGTTGGCGCTTGTGGTAATGGATGGTGTACACCGCGCCGCCGTACTGGCTCATGCGCAGGTTGTGCAACACGGCATAAGCCGCCGAGTTCTGACTGTCCCAGTCCCCCCAGACCAGCAGAGATTGAGGCTGAAAGAGACTGGATTTCGCGCTGGATGGATTGGAATCACCGTGCATGAGCAAGCGCAGGCCTCCGTGTTGGGCAGATGGGTCATCCAAGGAGAAAAGATCACGCATCCGAAAACGGGGAACAGAAGAAAACAGTTACGTCGGTTTTTCAGACCTAACTCCAACAACGCTTCGCGTCAAGCTTTTGTCCTGATAAGCGGGTTGATACCTGGGACATGGAAAACGGCACGACAATCCGCCAAACCTGGGTTTTGTCATGGAACGCACCGTCAAAAAGTTCATTACCCCCTTGAAAACAGTCACGCCCCATTTGCGTGAAACCAGGGAATGATTGGATTTTCGTTATTTTGTTTGTAGATCAGTGACCATTGTGATATTATCCCACTAAACGATTCGCGTTTCGAAAACTCTCAGGTGAATGTGGTTAGAGTGACCCAGGGATGGGTTGTTCTATCTTGCTTTGGGTTTATGGCATGGATGTGCATCACGAGATAAGCAGCGCCAAATTAAATCTCTCCCTCAAAATCGTAGGGCGTAGACCGGACGGGTTTCACATGCTGGAATCCCTGATGACAGCCATTGACTGGCAAGACCACCTCTCTTTTCAACGGGTTCCCGGATCATCCATTCGTTTGTCCGTACCGGGTTACCCCAAGCTTGAAACCGAAGAAAACCTGGTCGTTCGGGCAGTTCGGCGCTTCTTTGAAACGGCCAACATTCCTCAAGATGAACAAGGACTGGTCATCGAACTGACCAAAACCATCCCCACCGGGTCCGGGATGGGCGGCGGAAGCAGCAACGCAGCGGCAACCCTGCGCGCCCTGCAACGCCTTTACAAGGTATCCCTGGACGCCAAAGGACTGATCCAGCTTGCCTGCGGATTGGGGGCGGATGTTCCCTTCTTTCTCGACTCCATGCCGCGCATGGTCCGAGGCATCGGTGACAGCCTGGGAGATCCGGCCTCTCTGCCGGAATTGACCTTCGTCGTCAGCGAGGTGCCTTCGTTTCTATCCACAAAAGAGGTTTATGAAGCCTTTGACCATCTCTGCAAGCCCAGCCGGGAAAGCGCAGGAACGATCCCAACCCGCTGGAGCTACGAGGCTCTTTCCCAGTGTCTGGAAAACGACCTGGAACCCGCAGCGTTTCGCCAGAACCCAAGCCTTGGCGATCTCAAACGGATGATGCAGTCCGAGGAAGCCCTGGGCACGTCCATGACGGGTAGCGGCCCCTCGTTTTTTACAGTGTTTGAAGACGTAGAAAAAGCTCAGTCTTTCATTCAAGAGCTAGAACATCGTTTGCCGGTACGGCTATGCCGGCCTGTTTTCGGAATCTCGGAGGTCGTGCCATGAAAATCACCGAAGTCAAAGTCTATCCAGTGGAAGAAGAACGCCTGAAGGCGTATGCCACCATCACCCTGGATGCCTGTTTCATCATCCGAGACCTGAAAGTCATTGATGGAAGCAAAGGGTATTTTGTCGCCATGCCCAGCAAAAAACGGCGGGACGGCCAATTCCGGGATATTGCCCATCCATTGAACATGGAGATGCGTACTCAGATCGAACAGGCCGTGCTTGGTGCCTATGATCTGGAGATGGGTAAACCGGGGAATGGTGAAGAAGCTCCCGTTGAACTCTGAGATCCGCCAATAAAAGTCTTGACATTTTCCTCGTTTTGATTTCTATAGACGCGGTGCTGGCTCTCGGATTGATTGCTGGGACGTGGCCAAGTTGGTAAGGCAATGGTTTTTGGTACCATGTACCGCAGGTTCGAGTCCTGCCGTCCCAGCCACTTTTTTTCCAGTCAGCATGTAGACCGTAGAAGGGCTTGTTTGTAACCGCCAGTTGCACCAAAGACGGGCCGGGGTATCCCTCCCGTTTTTTTCGCGCTAAGGGGACAAGGGCATGTATGGCACCATCGAAAATATGCGGATCTTCACCGGCACGGCCAACCCCAAGCTGGCCGAGAATATCTCCAAATATCTGCACATGCCGATGGGAAGTATTCAGATCAAGAAGTTTTCCGACGGTGAATCCTTCGTCAAGATCGAAGAAAACATCCGAAATCGCGATGTTTTTCTGATCCAGCCCACCTGTCCTCCGGTCAACGACCACCTGATGGAACTGCTGATTATGGTTGACGCCGCCAAACGCGCCAGCGCAGGCAGCATCACGGCAGTCATTCCTTATTACGGATACGCCAGACAGGATCGCAAAGCCGATGCCCGTACCCCCATCTCGGCCAAGCTGGTCGCAGACCTGATTACCGCCGCCGGAGTGACACGGGTGGTATCCATCGACCTTCACGCCAACCAGATTCAGGGTTTCTTCAACGTGCCGGTGGACAACCTCTACGGCGCGGTGGTGTTGTTGCGCTACCTGAAAGAAAGCCTCTGGCGTGAAACCTACGATCCGGGTAGAGGGCGCTCCAACATGGTCATCGTCACCCCGGATGTCGGTGGTGCCGAACGGGCCCGATTCTTTGCCAAACACCTGGATGCCAAAATGGCCATCGTGGACAAAAGCCGTCCCGAAGCCAATGTCAGCCAGGTGATGAACGTCATTGGGAAGGTAGAAGGAAAAGACGCCGTGTTGGTGGATGACATGGTGGATACGGCGGGCAGCCTGTGCAAAGCCGCCGAGGAAATCATGAAGCGCGGAGCCCGTCGCGTATGGGCAGCGGCCAGCCACCCGGTGTTTTCCGGTGAAGCGATCAAGCGCATTACCGATAGTCCCATTGAAAAGCTCATCGTCACCGATACCATTCCGATGAGTGACGAAGCCAAAGCCTGTGAGAAGATCGTTACGGTTTCCGTGGCAGAGCTGCTGAGCGAAGCGATGCGCCGCCTTTTGACCACGGAAAGTTTGAGCGAACTGTTTTTGGACGAACTGTAATCGTCGGCCCCGGTTGAGAATCCAACCAAGGCCGAGTTTGACCTGGAAAGGGAACGGATATGGAAACCCCTCAATTCAAAGCCAACCTTCGTGAAACCACCGGCAAAGGCCCGGCTCGCCGTCTGCGTGAAGAGGCCCTGATTCCGGCCAATCTCTACGGCCTGAAGAAAGACCCGGTCAGCCTGACGGTCGACCCGAAGGAACTCAAAGCCTGCATGAAAACACCGTATCGCATGAACACGGTGTTGAATCTGAAGACCGACAAGGAAGAAACCCTGGTCATGGTCAAAGAAGTGCAGTCCCATCCCATCCGCCACAATCCGCTTCATGTGGATTTCCTGCGTGTGGATCATGACACCGTGCTTTCGCTGAACATTCCCGTGCGTATGGAAGGCGACTGCATCGGCGTGAAACGCGGAGGTTCTCTGGAGCTTCTGCGCCGCGTGATTCGTCTGGAAATGAAAGTGGACGACATCCCCGCCGAAGTAGTGATTGATGTCTCCGAGATGGACGTGAACGACCAAAAGCGGATCAAAGACCTGATGATCCCCGAAGGCTGCAAGCCGGTTTTCAAAGACAACTATGCGATCGTTCAGGTCGTCAGCACCCGTGACGTGGATGAAGATGAGGAAGGCGAAGGCGAAGGTGAAGAAGGCGCCGCCGCCGAGGCTCCTGCCGCGGAAGCCTAATCCCCTGCGTTTCATACCGCAGGCTGCATTGAGTCAACACACTCCGGCTCTTCGGTGTGAATGGAACGGGTACAAGGAAATCATCAGGGTGCGCGACATGTCGCGTACCCTTTTTTCATGATGGATGAGCCTGACAGGAGAGGCTTGAACCAGAAACCAGGAGCGAAGCATGGCCTTGACACTGATTGTCGGACTGGGTAACCCAGGAAGCAAATACGACAACACTAGGCACAACATCGGCTTTATGGCCGTGGATCGCCTCGCGGATCGCCTGCACATTCCGGTCAGCCGTAGCCGTTTTCATGGGCTTTGTGGTGAAGGCTCGCTGGCCGGAGAGAAACTCCTGCTTTTGAAACCGCAGACCTTCATGAACAAAAGCGGCCTGTCCGTACTGGAAGCCGTACAGTTCTATAAAATCGAGCCGGAACGGGTTTTCGTGATCTATGATGACCTGGATCTCCCCTTCGGCAGCGTGCGCCTGCGCCAAGAAGGCTCCAGCGGAGGGCACAAAGGCATGAAGGATATCATCCGCGTGCTGGGCACCCAGGCTTTTCCACGGCTACGCTTGGGAATCGACAAGCCCTTGTCCAAAGGGTCCACGGTGGATTTCGTACTGAAACCCTTCGCCGCCGATCAACAGAAGGATCTGGACATCCTGCTGGACGCCGCCTGCGACGCCACGGAATGCTTCGTCACCGACGGTCCCCAACTGGCTGCCAGCCGCCACAACCGCTCTGTGAAACGGGTCAAGGAAGACGACGAAAACAGCAAGAGCTGATCGCTCCCAAGACCACGGCACGCAGCAAGGGCGATTGAAACGACCAAGACAAGATCAAGTTCCCCAACATCAAAGGTTCTGATCCCATTTCCGGGGAGGTGACGGTTTGTCAAAACAAACGATGCCTCTGGTTCCCATCCTTGATGGTGAGCCGTGGATTCCCCGGTTTGGGGAGTTGAACCGAAAAGAAATTCACATTCTTCCCCCTGGGGCGTGATTTACAATGTGGGGAGTTAGAATGATGAAGGGAACAGAACAGATGGTTTTCGGACCAGCAGTTCCCCATCCGAACTCAGGCAAAGTACGCTCATGGCGAGTGATTCATCGACGATGAATCGGTTCGAGCCACGAGCGGTCCCTCGAACCACCACCCTCCGGGTGGCACTCGGGATGAGCGAAGAGAAACAGTCGCTCATTAGGAATCACGAGGCTAAGCGCTTGACAAGGTCAATGTCCCCACATCGAAATTCACATTCTTCTTCCTGCTGGATGCACATCCCGGTTTGACAGAAGCCGGGGCTTCGGGCTATGATTCAGATCAAGGTAATCTCTCAAGACCTGTTCCGATGGAGAAAAGAACAAGCGGACTCTTCGCGAAAGGAAAGAGCCATGACGCATCCACGATTCAGCCTGCTGCTTTTGTTTGTCCTTCCCCTGCTGCTTGTCGCATGTAATGGCGGAGGCGGTGACTCAGACACCACCGATGATGACGACGATACCATCATCCCCACCGACGGTGATACCGACGACGATGATGACGATGACCAGACGCCGAGCCGAACCTTGCGTGTGGAACCTTCCCCCTTGGACTTCGGCAATGTAACCATCGGCGAGACAGCCACGAAAACCCTGACCTTGTACAACGAGGGGACCGAAGCCCTGACCCTCAGCGGCGTGCTGTTGAATGACACCTATTTCGCCCTGGATACCCCGATCACTTCGGCGGTGGATATTGCGGTCGGTTCGAGTTACGCGCTGACCTTCTCATTCACGCCCAACAACCAGGAACCCAAAAGCGCCACGGTGGTGATTCAGAACAACAGCCTGAACGCCTCCCGCCAGGAAGTCACCCTCACCGGTGTCGGCGTTCCTCCTGCCGCGTTGGCATCCATCGGTAGCGACAAAGCCAGCGTGGAGTTCGGCGAGATCCCGGTCGGCTCCATTCCTCCCGCCGTGCGTGTGCGCGTGAGCAACAACGGTGAAACCGGGTCGGTACTCTACATCACCAGCATCCGCATTCTCAATGATGGGGAAGGCAACCCCTTTACAATGGAACTGGACAACGTCCCCTCGGAAGAGGCTCCCATCGAGATCGAACGCATTGACCCCGGTACGGGCAGCACGGTAAGCATTCCGATCACCCTGCATTTTTCCCCAACCGCGCTGGGTGAGTACACCGATTCCATCGTGGTGGATTACTACACCAGCACCGAAGAGTTGATTCAGGATTACGAAATTCCCCTGACGGGAACCGCCACCTGGGGCGCCTTGAGCGTGACCCCCTTCCCCATCAACTTCGGCGAGGTTCCGGTGAACGAAACCGGCGAGATTTCCATCCGTCTGCGCAATGAAACCGCCAACGACAGCGTAACGATCAGCATGATCAACCTGGATCTGGATAACTGGGAAGATATCTTTGAGTTCACCGGTGAAACCAACAACATCACCCTACCCGCAGGCCAGAGCCATGACCTGACCCTGAGTTTCACCCCGGATGAAAGCGATTCCATCCTGACCTACCTGATTATCCGAACCAATGTCTCCCAGCAAACCACCCTTCGCTTCCCGGTTCTTGCCGTGGGTAGTGACGCCAACATTCCTCCCGTGGCCCGCGCCGCGCAGGAAGCCCACGGGGCAGACATCAACGACACCATGACCGTCTCCGTCGGTTCCAGCCTGACCTTGTACGGAGACATCAGCTATGATGTGGAAGACCATGCCAACCCCTTGACCTATGCCTGGAGCCTGACCAAACCGGGCAACAGCTCGGCAGGGTTCATTCCCGACGCCCAAAGCGCCATTGTCACTCTGGGTTTGGATGTCGCCGGCTTCTACATGGTCACACTGGTCGTCACGGATGAAGAAGGCGCGGACAGCCTACCGAAGATCATCACCATCAATGTGGAAGGAGCCGACCAGATGGTGATGTATGACATGCACTATACCGGTGCCACCGGTAGCACCAACGTCAACCTGAGCCTCACCCTGCCCAACGGGACTCAATGCAATGAAACCATTGCCGCGGGCGGTATCTGCGCCGTTCCCGATGGCCAGGGGGCGATCATGATTCAGGCTACGGGCGCAGCTCAGTTCGGCACCAACGAAGTGATTACCCATGCTGCTCCGGCCAACGGCACCTTCCAGTTTGCCGTGAAGTTGATTGAAAGCTGTCCGGGAACGCCCATCGTCGGCATAGACTGCCCCTTCGGCCTGGGTCTGGAAAGCCCCGGCGTAACGATCAACATGTACATTGATGACATGACGACCCCGGCCCATACGGTCACAACCACCCTGGAAGACGAAGGAGATGAAGTCCGCTGGCGTACAACCAACAGCAGCGGATCATGGTCCGAGCCCACCCTGGTGGAATAATCCCCATCCGGGCACACCTTGGGCCACACCTTGACACTTGATTCAAACCACGTCATGGGGGGCTTGCCCCCCGTTTGACATTCAATGAACAGGAAGGTCATGGGAAGACTGAACCGTTTCAAACCGAAGCAGGTGAAGGACCGCATCACCCAAGGTCGGGAGACCCTGGAAGACTGGACCTGGTACCCGGATGCCCCCGACGCGCCACTCTGGAAGCGCTTTCTTCGGCGGGTGGTTCAGGTCATTACCCTGGTCGTCAAAGGGGTTCTGGACCGCAACACGCCGGTACGGGCCCACGCTCTGACCTACACCACCTTGCTCTCCATTCTTCCCCTGGCCGCCTTGATGCTCTTTGTGCTTCGCGGTGTAGGTGTCTGGGAAAAACTCCGCGATCAGGTCATTCCCGATTTCACCAACAAGTACCCGGAATTGAACTCCGTCACGCAAACGATGATCGGCTACATTGAACAGACCAACTTCAACAGCCTCGGTCTGGCCGGTGCCTTCTTCCTGTTTTCCACCACCATTACGCTGCTCAGCCAGATTGAAAACAGTTTCAACGGCATCTGGGGGGCGAAGGAAGCCCGGAGTTACTTCCGCAAAGCGACCGATTACATGGTCATCGTACTCTTCGTTCCCATCTTCGTGCTGATGGGTTTCAGCCTGGATACCTTTGTCTTTCAGCATTTTTCCGCAGCCTCCCCGGTGATGGCCAGTCTGGCGGGAAGTTCCATCTCGATGTTCCTGGAATACTTCCTCTTGGGCATCGGCTTCTCCATCCTGTTTTATTTCATCCCCAACACCAAGGTTCCCTGGTGGGCCGCCGCCGGAGGCGGTTTTCTGGGCGGTTTCCTCTTTTCCATCGCCACCAGCATCTACTTCGGTTTTCAGGTGGGCATGGCCAATTACAACTTGATCTATTCCTCTCTGGCGGCTTTGCCGATGACCTTTATCTGGATTGATCTTAGCTGGATCATCATTCTGGTCAGTTGCGAGATCGGCTTTGCCTTGACCTACATCAAAACCTACAAACAGGAAATGCGGGCCGATCAATACTCCAGCGCATTCCATGAGTATTCGGCAGTGATGATTACCCTGGCCGTGGCACGGGATTTCTATGACGAAGAGCGTGATCCTTCCACACCGCAGAAGCTGAGCGATGAATTCAAGCTGCCCGTCCGCTTTCTCAAACGGCTGATTGACCGCCTTGTCGCCGGGGGGTTCCTGCTGGACGTAGAAAAGAACGAAACCTACATCGTACCGGCCAAGCCGCTGCTCTCCTGCCGCTTCAGTGAGGTGATCGACGCCGTTCGTCAGTGTGGAGAGCGGGAAGAGATCCAACCGGGATTTGAGCAGTGGGTGGACGATTTCTTCAGCCGACGGGAGCAGGTGTTCAAAGAACACGGCATGGACCCAACGGTAGAAGATGCCCTGAAAACCATGAGCAACGATGTCGGTTCTCGGACCAGGCAACCCACGGCCTAGCTTTTTCCGGGTTTCCCATCACCTTTCAGGAATAGAATCCGCATCTTGAGCGTTGAAGCAGGTGAGCCTGTACCCTCAAGAAAGCCTGTGGGAAGTTTTGCGTTTCCCAGGCAGAGAGGTATAATGCGGCGCTTCGATTTTGGGGGATGAACGGCCCGGCCCACCCCTTGTTTGTACGATGACGCTTCGGCCCAGGCGGAAGCGCGACCCATAGCAGCAGACACACGTCTCCGGAAAGGAACAAGAATGGTTGCCGCCATTTTTTCAAAGGTTTTCGGTTCCGCCAACGACCGCTACTTAAAAGCCATCAATCCTTTGGTCGGTCAGATCAACGGGTTGGAAGCCCAGATGCAAGCTCTGAGCGATACCGAATTGCAGGCCAAAACCTGGGAGTTCAAACAGCGGGCAGCCAATGGCGAACCGCTGGATGCCATGCTTCCGGAGGCCTTTGCCGTCGTGCGTGAGGCAGGTATCCGCGTGCTGGGTATGCGCCATTACGACACCCAGCTTGTCGGTGGAATCATTCTGCACCGGGGACGCATCGCCGAAATGAAAACCGGTGAAGGAAAGACCCTCGTCGCCACCCTGCCGATGTACCTCAACGCCTGCGCGGGAAAAGGGGCCCATCTGGTCACGGTGAACGATTACCTGGCCCGTCGTGATAGCGAGTGGATGGGCCGTATCTACAAGTTCCTCGGTTTGAGTGTGGGGCTGATCGTCCACGGTCTGAGTAACCGCAAGCGCCGCGAAGCCTACCGTAGCGACATCACTTACGGTCAGAACAACGAATTCGGTTTCGATTATCTGCGCGACAACATGAAGTTCGCCCTGGAAGACATGGTGCAGCGTGAAAAATTCTTCGCCATCGTGGATGAGGTAGACTCCATCCTCATTGATGAAGCCCGGACCCCGCTGATTATCTCCGGCAACAGCGAAGACAACACCGCCTTGTACCTCAAGGTCAACGGCGTGGTGAAAGACCTGGCGGATCTGGCTCGCGACAAAGGTAAGCAGATTGCCCAGGAGAAATTCGACGAAGAAGGCGAGTTTGAGGAAGTGGAAGGTCTGGCGCAACTGGCGGCTTCCATCAAGGGGCGCAAGCGTAAAGACCTGGCGGGCGATTACTACTATTTCATTATTGATGAAAAAGGGAAATCGGTCATCCTCTCCGATGCCGGAATTGAATACCTGCAAGACGAATTCGGCGTAGACAATCTCTATGAACCGGCGCATATCGAGTTGCTGCACGCAATCAACCAGAGCTTGAAAGCGCACATGCTGTATCAGGCCGATGTGGAATACGTTCTTCAAGATGGGAAAGTCGTGATCGTCGATGAATTCACAGGCCGCATGATGCCTGGAAGGCGTTGGTCCGACGGAATGCACCAGTCCATTGAAGCCAAAGAAGGCGTACCCGTGCAGAACGAGTCCCAGACCCTGGCTTCGATCACTTTCCAGAACTACTTCCGCATGTACGACAAGCTTTCGGGCATGACCGGTACGGCGGCGACGGAAGCCCAGGAGTTCAGCCAGATTTACGGCATGAACGTGTCTGTGATTCCCACCAACAAACCGATGGTCCGTCAGGATCACCGCGACGTGGTGTTCAAAACCAAAAAAGAAAAATACGACGCCGTTACCGATGAAATCATCGACCGGCATAAAAAAGGCCAGCCCATTCTGGTGGGTACCGTGAGCGTTGAAAGCTCGGAATACCTTTCCAAGCAACTCAACCGAAAAGGTGTCAAGCACAACGTCTTGAACGCCAAGCTGCACGACAAGGAAGCGGCCATCGTCGCTCAGGCCGGACGAAAGGGAGCCGTGACCATCGCCACCAATATGGCCGGTCGTGGTACGGATATTGTGCTGGGTGGTAACCCGGAAGAAATCGCCTGGGATCAGGTGGGCCGCGATGCGGAGTTGGAGGTCTACCAGGGAGTCTTTGATGAAGCGGCTGAACGCTGCAAAGGTGAAAAAGAGTACGTACTGAACAATCCTCACGGGGAAGAGTACCAGGGGCTTGCCATCATCGGTACCGAGCGCCACGACAGCCGCCGCATTGACAACCAGTTGCGTGGTCGTTCCGGTCGTCAGGGTGACCCTGGAACCAGCCGTTTTTACCTGAGCCTGGAAGACGACCTGATGCGCGTCTTCGGCGGGGATCGCATCCGCGCCTTGATGGACCGCTTCGGTGTGGAAGAAGGCCAGGTGATTCAATCCAAAATGGTGGACCGAGCCATCGCCAACGCCCAACAGCGCGTGGAAGGCCATAACTTCGACATTCGTAAACACCTGCTCGAATACGATGATGTCATGAACGAGCAGCGTAAAACCATCTTTGCCAAACGTCAGGAAGTGTTGCAGGGCGAAGGAGAAGAGCAGCGTGAGCGCGTGCTGGACATGATTGAAGAAGCGATCATTCACATCACGGAAAGCTTCGGCAAACCCGCTCGCGGTGAAACCTTCGACATCACGCCTCTGCAAGACAACTGGCTGAAAACCTTTGCCTTCCCCTTCCCGGAGGACGTAGCAGAAAACCTCCCACCGCTGGAGGAGTTGCAGGAAAAACTCTACCTTGCCGCCGAGCAGGTCTATCAGGCAAAGATCGACAAGCTTCAAAGCATCGTCGGAGATGAAGCCGCGCTTCCGCAATGGCAACGCCTGGAGCGCGAAATCCACATGCAGATCCTGGACAAGCTCTGGCGACGCCACCTTCTGGCGATGGATCACCTGCGTGAAGGAATCAGCCTGCGTTCCTACGGTGCCAGAAACCCGAAGAACGAATACAAAAAAGAAGGCTTCGCCATTTTCTCCGAGCTACTGGGGCAGATCAGTCTGGACACCGTGGAAACCATCTTCCGTGTCGAGGTACGCACCCAGGAAGAGATTGACGAAATCGAAGAAGCCAATCGCCAGGCTCAGGAAAAACGGAAAATGGAATACAGCAGCGGCGAGCGGCAGGCGAACAAGAAACCCCAGAAGGTGGAAACCCAGAAACGCGGTGCCGAAAAAATCGGCCCCAACGATCCCTGCCCCTGCGGTAGCGGGAAGAAATTCAAAAAATGCCACTGGCGCGACCCCAGCTACGCCTCCTATCGCTAGACATTTTTCTCGTTCATCTTCTTCACACCGGGAACCCCAGGGTTTCCGGTGTTTTTGTCTGCCTGCATTTTCATACCGCTTTCATTCCTGCCATCCACGTCCGGCTCGACCCGGAGCCTTCACGCAGGTCGCAAAACCCTTGATTACCCATTGTTTCCGGGATGGTTCATCCTCTCACCCTACCCTCGGCAGAGCCAACCCCCCAGTTTTAGAGGAAATTAAAGGATATTAATTCAGATTTTTCAGCCCACCTGACTACACTGGCCGCGTTGTTGCTTTCACCCCCTGTTTCATAAACCAAGAAAGTTGACCATCATGAGAACCCGTCTGATTGGCCTGTTTGTCACTCTGCTGTTTTTGACATTCCATGCGTCTGCCGGTTTTGCCCAGGACGAGCAACCCCAGGACGGATCGCTTTCCAATCTACCTGAAGCCACGGAGGAACCCACCTCCACGCAGGAACCGCCATCATTGACGGACCAAGAACCCGAACCGACACCCCAGCCGGTGAACGCAACCGAACAAGCGGCCCCGCAAGCTCAGCCCCAAGCAGCACCCGCCGAAGAGATCCCGTCTGCCCCGGAAACCCAAACGGATGAATCTCAACCCCAAGAGCCCGTTCTCGTGGAAGACGCCTCCCCCGACGCGGATGAAGAGGGGCAAGACCCCAGCCTGGAACTCACCGTGACCGGTTCCCGCGTGAAGACGGACGCACGGAACCTTCCTGCGGACATCAAAACCGTTAACCAGGAACGCCTGCGCCGTCCGGGAACCCAAAGCGCTCTGACGGCCCTCTCTGAAATTCCCGGCGTGAAAATGAACCCGCGCCAGGAGAACTCCATTTTCAACGATTTTGAGATCCGTGGTCTGAGTGGAAACAGCACCAGCGGCGGTAATGCCCTGATGCTGCTGGACGGCATTCCCCAGCGTCGGCTTTCGTTTGGTGGTCCGTATTACGGTGCCCTACCCTATGATGCGGTCACGCGGGTGGAACTGGTCAAAGGCCCAACCGCCAGCCTGTATGGGCGCAACGCCCTGGCCGGAGCCGTGCAGTTGTTCACCGATCCCGGTTCTCCCACCTACACCTGGGATGTCTCGCTGATGGGAGAAATCCCGACCAACACGGTCCATGCCGCTGTGAAGAGTGCCGGTCCGGTGTACAAGAATCCCATCGGCTCGGCAACGGAGTTATCCACCTACTCCCTGACCGGAAGTTTCACCTACGCCGGAGGATGGCAACCACTCAACGAAAGCAGCCGTGGGGATGTATACCTTCACACGGAATTGAACCTCAGCGACGACGACACCTTAACGGTACTGGCCGGATTTTTCGATGCGGCGGAAGAAGCGGTTGCCCCGGTTTTCGTAAAAGAGAACGGCGAACGGATGCCCAACTTCGACCGAGACACCAACTTGGCGGTCCCTGGCCAGAACAGCCTGGATCTCAAGGAATACCGTTTGGGCGTGCGCTACACCCGCGACTGGCTGGCCAAAGAGTTGCTGCAATCCAAGCTGACGGCTGCCTACTGGCATGGAGACACCCTCTGGAAAGTGGGCCGTCCCAGTGACCAACCCAGCGAAGGAACCCAGATCGCCCGCTCGGCCAGTGATCGCGGCTTCTATGAAAACGGCGTGTTTACCGAACTGGAATTCAATGGCAAGTATGATGCCGCCAGTTGGCTTTCCGGTGCCTGGAACCTTGGAACCAGCTTTGAATACCTGACCTACAAAATGACCAAGGTAGACATCACCACCGCCGAAGCAATGGCTGCAACCAACGGCTATGGGATGGGAATCCCCCTTGAATGGTATAGCAAGGAAGAACCGGGGCGCAGCAATTGGGTTTACTCGGACATGTCCATCCGCGACACCTATGAGCGCAATGTCGGCCTGTTCCTGCGTAAGCAATTTCAATTCATCGAACGCATCACCGTGTTTGGTGGCGCACGCTTCGATACCTTCGACCGCACCCAGAAAGACCCGGACAGCGGCGACGAAGCGAACCGGGGAGATTGGGCTCTCAGCCCCAGCGTGGGTGTCAACGGGGCCGTGCTGAAACGTGAGGGATACAAGGTCAACCTCTACGCCAATTACGGCCAAGGGTTCAGCCCCATTTTCCGAGCCGTGAACAACACCATGTTTGCCGATGTCAACCCGGAAACCAGTGAAAGCTTTGATGTTGGGGCCAAAACCTTGCTGTTCCACGAGGTGCTGGAATTCAATGCAGCCTACTATCAACTGTGGCGCCGGGATATTGTAGCCATGAACAGTGAAACCAAAGAACAGGAAAACAGCGGCGACTGGTTGATTCGTGGGTTTGAAACCGATGTTCGCGTGCGACCGATTCACCAACTGGACATCTACGCCAACTATGCCTATCGCGATCCGACGATCAAACGCTATCGCACCAACCCGGACCTGAAAAACAACCAGATTCCCAACATCGCCAAGCATGTGTTTACCGCCGGAACCCAAGGCCGCGCCGACTTCGGTCTGGGCGGTGGAACGGAATTCCGCTATGTTGGCGAAGTCTACGGAAACGAAGCCAACTCGTTCACGCTTCCCGATTATCTGATCTGGGATGCCTGGATTTCCTACGACCATGAAGGGATGTTCAACGTTGCGTTGTTCGCCAAAAACATTCTGGATTGGGAGTACTACTCGGCTGCGTTCAACGGAGTCAACTACGGCAGCGCCTTTGAAGGAACCCCACGCAGTTTCGGGATTTCACTTTCCGGGCATTTCGAGTAAAATCGGACCCCGTTCATTGCTCGTGAACAGTCACACCGGAACCAATACCCCGAACCCTTGGACGGATACCATGATTCCTTTTGCCCTTTTTGACACGGATAGCATGGAACTCAACGAGACCGGTAGGGGCCTTGGGTTTCGTCCCCGTGCCGAGGTGCTGGCCCCGAAGCTGGAACGCCTGCACACCATCGCCCGGCAGCGTGGTCTTCCCTTGTGGTTTACCACCTGCTGTTCAGGGCGGATGCTGAAACCCGACGATTGCAAGGGCGACCTGGCCGACATTCTGTTTCTCCCCCTTCAGGGGGACACTCCGGCCTGGAAAGACGATCTCGTCACGGCCCGCCGCGTCTATGTCGCCAAAGCCACTACGGGCAATCCCAAACAGAATGCCGCCTGCCGGATGTTCGATATGTTCGCCCACAATGGGAACCTCGCTCAAGCCGTACCGATGATGAAGGTTCACACCTGGGTTGTCTTCGGCAATGGCTTCGATTACTGCGTGGGTTCTGCGGTTCGTGGCCTGCTTGGCTTAGGACAGCGCGTGGTGCTGTTGACCGATGTGAAAGTCTCCAGCGCCGGTGGTACGACAGACAGTGAACAGGAAACCATCCGTCAGGTAACCGGGCAAGGAGCGACGCTGTCCACCTTGGATGCCATCGTGAAGGACTTGTCCGAGCTTCCACCCGCAGCGATGGGACCGGCATGAATCTGGTTCCCAGGGAATTACCCCCGGAAGCGCGACCGATGTTCCGGCGTCATGGAGCCTTTGCGCTCTTGGATGCCGCCACGGCGGCGATTCTGCACAACACTCCCGTGATGGCCTTATTGGCCTTGGGCGCGGAAGACTGGAAGCTTTCCTTCCAGCTAGCCATTTCCAGCGTGGGTATGTTCGTCGCTCTGCTCTTGGGCGGCATGATGGCCCGGCGGCGCAAGAAACCCTTCCTGCTCATCCCCGGCCTGTTGATGGTCCTCTCCATCTATGCGATGAGCTTTGTCGGCGTGCCGACGGTGTTTCTTATTCTTTTGGGTTTGGCCTCCTTGTTCGAGGTGGCCCTGCGGCCTGCCCTGACGGCGATTATCCGCGTCAACTACCCGGCCAGCCATCGCGGCCTGGCCACCGGGCGTATCCGGGCCGCTTCATCCGTGGTGTTCATGACGGTCGGATTGGGCTCCAGCCTGCTCATGGCATGGACCGGTCCCGGAAAGGATGCCCTCTGGATGATTCAGGCCCAATTGCTGCTGGCGGGAACCTTGCTTCTGCTGGGTCTGGGCATCATCAGCCGATTGCAGGTTCATGAAAATCCCGACGAAGATCACTCCTTGAAAGAGGAGCATCCCACCCTGAAAGGAGCGGCAAGCGCGGCGATGGAAGGCCTGCGCCACGCCCGCTTTCGGCGTTATCTGGGTATTGCACTGATCTATTCCTTCGGCGCACTGTTGTACGTTTCTTTCATTCCCGTCTTGCTGAAGGACGATCTGCACTTGAGTTACGTGGGCATCACGCTGCTGACCCATGTGCTTCCCAGCCTGCTAGCCCTTCTCTCCACCACGGCTCTGGGCCGTCTGGCGGACCGGGCCAACCCCTGGAAAGCCTGGGCCGTGATCCGCCTCGGTTGGGGGCTGGACCCCTTACTCATGGCGCTGGCTTCCCTTGCCACGGCCTTTGCCCCTCTGGCCCTGCTGCTTACCGTGGCTGGCCGGATCTGTCGCGGGCTGGTGATGGGTGGCTCGTGGATACTCTGGTGGCAGGTGGGCCTAAACCATTTCGCGCCGCCGGGTGCGGACACCACCCGCTACATGGGCCTGCTGATGGTGGTCAACGGAATCTCCCGCCTGTTCGCGCCGCTGCTTGGCGCGTGGATTCTGCAAACCGGTGGAGGATCTGCCGTACTCAGCGCAGGAGCCTTGCTCGTCCTGGGTTCCAGCTTGTTGAGCCTTCGTGAGTTCTACCGGGAGCGCCGTCAGAAGCGACTGAAAACCATTGAGAGCTATGAACACAGTTTTTCCCCGTAGGTAGACTTGCATGATGCAATGAACCCAATCGCGGATCTTCAAACCCGCTTTGTGGTCCTCACTCCTCCGAACTGGGACGATGAACGGTTCCACGGTGCAACGCAAGATCCATTCACAAGAAAAGAAATCCCTCCATTGTTCCTCTTCATCATGATTCCCGTTGCGAGTATATGCAAACAACGATACAATCCGTAAAAATCTGAACTGCAACACGATGAATCTGAATGATGGCTTCATGGCAGTGATCGTCATGGAAATTCAGAGGAAACAAGATTATTGTTCGGGCTGTTTCGTCGCGCTTTTGACCTGACTTCCAATCCGATAGGACTTCCAATGGACCCCATCTATTTCGATTACAATGCCACCACACCCATCGACCCGCGTGTCGGTGAAGTGATGATCCCCTTTATCCGCAAGCACTACGGCAACCCCAGCAGCAGTCATGCTCTGGGTACCGCCACACGTCAAGCGGTCGATCGGGCACGAAAGCAGGTGGCTCAACTGCTCGGTTGTGAGATCGAAGAAGTCATCTTCACCTCCGGGGGATCGGAGTCCAACAACTACGCCATCAAGGGAATCGCCTGGGCGCGACGGGACCGTGGCAATCACATCGTGACATCCGCCATCGAACACCCCGCCGTGATTGAGGTCTGCCGTTACCTGGAAACGCAGGGCTTTGAGATCACTTACCTGCCGGTCGATGAAAACGGCTTGGTTTCAGTTGCGGATCTGGAAGCCGCGTTGACCTCCCGAACGATTCTTGTCTCCATCATGCTGGCCAACAACGAAGTGGGTAGCGTTCAGCCCATCGCCGAGATGGCGGCCATCGCCCGCGCTCGCGGGATTGCCTTCCATACGGATTGCGCCCAGGCCGTGGGGAAGATTCCCGTCCGTGTGGATGAACTGGGGGTGGATCTTCTTTCCGTGGCCGGACACAAACTCTATGCCCCCAAAGGCATTGGCGCCTTGTACGTGCGTAGCGGGATTCAACTGGAAAAGCTGGTTCACGGCGCGGACCACGAGATGAACTGGCGTGCCGGGACGGAAAACGTGCTGGAAATCGTCGGTTTGGGGGAAGCCTGCCGCCTGGTCGCCGAGGATCTGGACGAAGAAATACCTCGCCTGGCGAAGCTGCGCAACAGATTGGAGAGTCGTCTGCTCAAGCGTTACCCGGAGCTGCGCGTCAATGGGCATCCGGAGAAGCGACTTCCCAACACGGCCAGTCTCAGCTTTCCGGGATTGGAAGCCAATACCATCCTCAGTGAACTACATGGCGTCGCCGCTTCCGCCGGAGCCGCTTGTCATAGCGACCATGTCGATGTCTCCGCCGTCCTCACCGCGATGAACGTGCCTTTGGAATACGCAATGGGAACCGTGCGCTTTTCCGTTGGGCGCTTCACCACCGAGCAGGAGATCGACCGGGCGATCCTCGAAATCTCTGACGTTGTAGACCGCCTGCAACCTTCCAAGGTCTGCGAGGTGCCAAGCACTGACGAAGAGATCAGACTCACCCGTTTCACCCACGGCCTGGGCTGCGCCTGCAAGCTGCGTCCGCAGGTTCTGGAATCCGTTGTGAGCCGCCTTGCCTTGCCGGATGACCCCAAGGTATTGGTTGGGACGGATACCTCGGACGATGCCGCCGTCTACAAACTGAATGACACCACGGCTCTGATTGCCACGGTTGACTTTTTCACTCCCATCGTCGATGACCCCTACGAGTTCGGAGCCATCGCCGCCGCCAATTCACTGAGCGATGTCTACGCGATGGGCGGACAACCGTTGTTCGCCTTGAACGTGGTAGGCTTTCCCTCCAACCGCTTGCCGGTTTCGGTTCTGGAAAAGATCCTGCTGGGCGCCCAAGACAAGGCCAAGGAAGCAGGGATCTGCATTGTCGGTGGACATACGGTGGACGACACGGAACCCAAGTTCGGGCTGGCCGTCACCGGGTTTGTGGCTCCCGATCGTATGGTGGCCAACCGGGGCGCTCGTCCCGGCGATGCCCTGGTTTTGACCAAACCCTTGGGTACCGGAGTGTTGTCCACGGCCTTGAAACAGGGCTTACTCAATGAAACACAGAAACACGTCCTGGTGGAAACGATGTCTGCTCTGAACAAAGGAGCCGCGGAAGCGATGCAGGATGTGGGCGTCCACGCCGCGACGGATATTACCGGCTTTGGCTTGTGCGGCCACGCGCTGGAAATGCTGAACGCTTCCGGTGTCGGAGCGGAAATTCAGTTTGATGCCCTTCCTTTCCTGCCCGGTGTGGTGGAGTTGGCCGCATCGGGGGTGATCCCCGGCGGGTCGAAAGACAATTTCGAGTTCACCCAACCTCGTGTAAGCTATCCCGAAGCTCTGTCGGAAATTCGTCGGATCGTACTCAACGACGCGCAAACATCGGGCGGGCTGCTGATTGCCGTGGCCGAGGATCGTCTCGCTGGTCTGTTGCAAGCCTTGGACGCCAGGCAGGTGGAAACGCGAGCTGTGATAGGAACCGTTGTGGAAGACTCCGGGATAGAGGTGCGCTGATTGGAAGGCCGTGTTTCCCTTCAAGGGTGAGGAAACACTCCTCCATCTACAATGTCACAATGGAATGATTCCACCCCGACACAACGCGCTGACCGTTCCAGGAACCTTATGATGCCTGGCGCTCGGTCTTGGACTTGCAATCGGCTTCACGACGCTGGATGTAGCGGTGAATGGCCTGCACGAACTGCGGTTCCCAGCGGCTGCGCCCGGCAATGGCCTTCCATTGGCCATCTTGTTTGATGAAATGGTGGGTGCTGTTGATCAATGAACCGGCCCCGAAGCGCAAGAACTGAAATTCCCCCAGGAAGAATTCCTTGCCGTTGTAGAAGAAGTCCAGGGAAGCAAAGGGGGCGTTGAACCCATCAAAGACCGACTTGGCGTAGTCCAGCAGGCCGGGAGGAAGCTCCTCGGCAAAACTGCGTGGAATGGCCGTGCCGCTGGCGCGGAAGTCCCCTTCGGCGCAGGGACGCATCAAGACAAAATACTTGTCTCCGAAGACGACGATTTTGTAATCCCGGTCCAGGCCATCAATGAAGGTCTGAACAATAAATTTTCTACGGTTCTGGCTTTCACAGGCAGGCTTGTCGGAACCGAGGCTGGGGAAATCCTCCCACACCGAAGAGCAGGCACTGATTTTCCTCGCTTTGGCTTCCGCCTCTCCGGCATGGCGGATCAACTCCACCCCTTTGCTCTGATCCCCCGCCGCAGCCTTGATGATCACCGGGTAGTTCAGGCTGGGAATCGCTTCCAGAAATTCTTCCAGGCAACCGAAATGGCGGCTTTGAATCCCTTTGATCGCCTGGTCCGGGTGGAGATCCCGGTACATTTCCATGAAAACCTTGTTATGGTGGGCGCGAAACTGGCGGTAATCCGGAATCAGGCGCGCTCCGGCCCACTCCAGACCGAGCATCACATCATCGATATAGTTTTTATACAGCAGGTTGCGGTCCTGGCTGGATTGATAAATAACCCAGGTGTTTTTGTAATCCTGCGTGCGGAAATCCACATCCTTGAAAGACATCACCTGGAAATCATAGCCCAGATCCGCAAAGAGATCACGGGTCCAGTCAAGGTTCATCGCCGTATTGGTGCCTTTGAACGGGCAATACAACTGATGTTTGTAATCAACCAGAGCAAGGATAGTATTCGCCATCACCTGACCTCACGAACCAGCAATGAGAAGAGAACTATGGTCCGACCATGACAAGCCATGTCACGGCATGGATACCAGACCCGGAAGAGACACCACACCTTCGGCCCGTGTTTGCACCGATGCCCAAACAGGGATGTCATCCGGTATGACGGCAGCGAACAGCAACAGTTCATCCCAAGACAATCACAAGAATTGCTCTTTGTGAGACCTGTGCTCTCGATAGCCCACCACGAAGGCTCAACAAGGAACCCACCGCGTAGCGAGATGCCGTCTAGGCATTCAATCTTTCGAACCAAATCGGCCTACGACGGATGCAGTGTAGAAAAAAACCATGAAAAAGGCAACGCCTTTTCAGGTTATTGACAAGCCTCGGCCTCTCTCATCTTGTTCCCCTTCCCTCTTCCGAACCACCGAGGGAAAAACCGGGTAGCGAGGGAGCAGGTTCGTTCAGGCAAAGGATGGATAGGCCATGAAGCGGCTTCGGCCCGCGAATGAGCTTGAAAAAGTGACGACCGGGAAGAAGGTATCTTCCCGGTCGCCGAATCAAGGGACATATTCCCCAAATCCCCTCGTGAAGCATGGAGACACGGTCGATTCCCCAACGCCGTGACTCAAGCAAGCTTCCAATGATACCGGAACGTCCTTCCATCTCAGGCGGGACGCCCCTGGCTTTCACAAACCAATCAGCGAATACACACGCAAATACATCCAGTTACAACAAGGTCGATTCAAGCAGACAAACCAAGTACCCGACCCGATTCAACCTGCGAGATCGCCTCCTCCCAATCCATTCAAAAGACAACACTTACTTCCATGACGGCCCATCATTCCAACCTCCTTTTGACAAAATACAACCCATTGGTTTCGCCGTTCCTCCCTCTCCAACCCGTTTCGGAATCCCATTCCTACGGCGAACCCGCAACCCAATGAGAAGCATTATAACCAGATAGAAATTTGGCGTAAGTATCCTTTTGGGTACCTTTATGAAATTTATGCCATGTAATCCGTGCATTGTGCTTTGAAGTCATATTTTTCTTTATCGAGATTCTTTGTACTGCAACGAAACGTCCCAAGCAGGATATTGCCAAGGTGCAATGATTCTGATACGCTCAGTCCGCCATGCGGTCAGACCGCAAGAAAAGGGGAAAAAAGATGAGCTTGACGCCGATTGTTGTCATGGGTGCAGGGGGATACGCCAGAGAAACCCGATTTTTGATCGACACCATCAACCGCCAAACGCCTCGCTATGAATTTCTGGGCTATGTGGTCAGTGATCTATCCAGCTTAACGGAACGGGATAGTCGCGATGAAGTGCTTGGTGACGAAAGCTGGTTTGCCGGCCACCCTACTCCGTTGGCTGTCGCTCTGGGAATTGGAACCCCTCATTGGCGGCGTGTCGTAGGGGAGCGCTTGAAGGCGACCTATTCCCATTTGCACTTTCCCGTGCTGATTGCTCCTGACGCAGTGTATGACAAGAATAGCTGTGTCTTTGAGGAAGGGGTTGCAATTAGTCACGGTTGCCTGCTCACGGTAAACATCACCTTAAAGGCGTTTTCGTTTCTCAATCTGGGTGTCACGGTTGGGCACGAAGCCGTTGTCGGTCGTGGCAGCGCGGCATTTCCCAACGTCAGTATCAGCGGTGGTGTAACCTTAGGAGATGAAGTTCTTCTGGGTGCAGGCAGTCAGGTTTTGCAATACCTCCGTGTGGGGAACCGTTCCACCGTCGGCGCGCAAGCCCTGGTAACCCAAGATGTTCCCGATGACACCACCGTGGTGGGAGTTCCTGCCAAGCCGCTTGTGAAACGCTGAAGTCCTGCTGAAAACGCCGTGGGTTGCCTTACCTGAAGTCTTCGTTGAAGAAACGAGATTCCCATCCTGGAGGTTGTCTGATGAGCCGTATTTTCCTGTCTCCTCCCCATATGTCCGGTCACGAACTGGAATACGTCAAGGATGCTTTCGCCTCCAACTGGATCGCTCCTTTGGGCCCCCATGTGGATGCCTTTGAACGAGAGGTCTGCTCCTACACCGGAATGACGGCGGCCACGGCCCTGGTATCGGGCACCTCGGCGCTGCACCTGGCTCTGGTGATGCTGGGCGTGGGGCGCGGCGATCGGGTCATGTGTTCGGATCTCACCTTTGCCGCCAGCGCCAACGCAATTACCTACGTGGGTGCAGAACCGGTGTTCATTGATGCCGATGCGCAAAGCTGGAACCTGGACCCGGAACTGCTGGAGGAAGAACTTGCCCGCTGCAACCGGGAGAATCGCCTGCCGAAAGCCCTGATTGTGGTGGATCTCTACGGCCAATGCGCAGCCTACAAGCGGATTCTCCCCATCTGTGAACGCTACGGCGTGCCGGTGATCGAAGACGCCGCGGAAGCCTTGGGCGCACGCTACGACGGAAAGGCGGCAGGGCAGTTCGGTGAAATGGCTGCGTTGAGCTTCAACGGCAACAAAATCATTACCTCATCGGGCGGCGGGATGCTGTTGTCCAAGCACGAAGAGTATTGCAAGAAGGCCTTGTTTTTAGCCACCCAGGCCCGCGACCCGGCGCCCCATTACGAACACAGCCAGATCGGGTACAACTACCGCATGAGCAATGTCGTGGCCGCCATCGGACGAGGTCAGATGCGCGTCCTCTCCGAGCGCGTGCAACGAAAGCGGGAGATTCGAGAACGGTATCGGAAACACCTGGCAGCCCTACCCGGCTTGACCTTCATGCCCCTGGACCCGGACGGAGAGGACAACGCCTGGTTGACCTGCATCCTGCTCGATCCGAAAGCCTTCGGGGCGGATCGCGAAACCGTGCGCCTGAGCCTGGAAGAACAGAATGTGGAAAGCCGCCCGCTCTGGAAACCGATGCACATGCAAGCCGTGTTTGCCTCCTGCCGGACGGTGGGCGGCTCCGTCGGCGAGGCGCTCTTCGAGCAGGGCTTGTGTCTACCCAGCGGCACGGCAATGACCGACGAGCAACTTGCTCAGGTGGCGCAACATGTAAAGGCCTGCGCGGCTCCGTGAGAGATGGGTTCGAAACCTGATAGAAGAGAATAGAGTATCACGCCCACGCCCGGCAGTTTTGGCCGGGCGTTTTTCTTGAATGGTTTTGCCGCGCTGCGCCATGAACCACGCCTGTCGGCCTGTTCTTTGGTCTTGTCTTTTCATGCAGAATGGGGTATCTTTGACTGATAGAATGTTACGCGGATAAACCTCACAAGATCTGGATTATCTTTTCGGTAGGGGGTGTCGATGGACAGCCAGGAACTATATCGCATCATGGCCTTTTTCAAGGTGGAGTGCGAACGCATCGCCGGTGGGAAATACAAAACCCCTTCGGCCCTGAACGAACTGTTCGTGGACCCCATTCCGGAAGAATTGTATGAATTCGCCCTGATGTTTTCGGACATGTCCAACCGCATCCAGAAGCGGGAAACGGTCAACGCCAAGCGCCTGGCCCGTCTGGAATCGGATATGGCGGCAGCCCGAGAGGAAAAGGAAGAGCTGTTGCAGCGGGTGGAGCAACTGGAGACGGAACTGGAAGACGGAACGGTCTTGGACCCGCTGACCGGCCTGCCTAACCGCAAGCGCCTGGACGAGCAATACAAATTCGAGATCATGCGTGTCAAGCGCAACAACACCGCCTTTGCCTGCCTGATGTTGGACCTGGACCACTTCGCACAGATCAACCAGCAATTCGGTGAACAGCGCGGCGATCAACTCCTGCGGGAGATTGCCCGCCTGGTAAAGAACGACATGCGTAAGGATGATTTTGTCGGCAGGCTCGGCGGTGGTGAAATGTTGATCCTCGCTCCGGCAACCACCCGTGAGGGCATGGAACTGGTCGGCGAACGCTTGCGCTCGGCGGTGGAACGCCTGAGTGTGAACACGCCCCAAGGGGCGATGAAAACCACCATCAGCGTGGGCATTGCCATTCACTTCCCCGGTGAGCGCCAGCCGGAAACCCTCTACCGGCGCGCCTCCAAAGCCTTGTATGAAGCGAAGATCGAAGGACGCAACCGTGTCGCCTTCGCCGCACAGAACCCGCGTATCGGCTAGCTGTCCGCAGGATTTTAGACCAGCCCCCCACCGCCCTGCTTTTGCCTGGCAGAGCCTTCGCCCCTCACGGGGATGCCTTTCGGCATCCTGTCTCTCGTGAGAGGGAGAGACGAGTTTTCCCTCTCCCGCAGGGTGAGGGAAACCAAGGGTTTGTCAGCTAGCTGGTACATCTCACCATTGGTTGAGGCGGGAAAAAAGCAACCAGGAACAGATGTACAGTGTGGAATACTCTGTGCAATACAAGAGGTTGTAAGCTGTCTTATTACCGTCTCTCGGAGAGTCCTGACGCCACCTCATTCCTTTTCTGGAATTCAGCAAGCAGCGCATAGCGTCGTCCCAAGCCGGAAAGCTGAAACTGTCCCTGCCCCGTCTCGGCCCGATCTGAAAGATATTGCAGAAATTCCGGTCGATGCACCACACCGAACCAGGAGAGGTACACCTGCATCGCCTTTCGTATCCAGCCCGGCCAGTCGTCAAGATCCCAGAAATCCACCAGGTACAAACGCCCTCCGGTTTTGAGTGCGGCCAGAGCGGCGTCCAGAGCCTCGGACCAGGTGGGAATCATCGACAGCGAGTAGCTGAAGAAGACGACATCAAAGGGTTCGTCCAAGCCGAAGGTCCGCTTGGGGTCCAGGTCTTCCGCCAAGGCTCGCCGTAGGGTTATGCGCTCGGCCAAGCCCTTTTTCGAGATACCATGCTGCGCCACGGTCAGCATCTCCGCGCTGGCATCCAGACCAAACAAGCGAAGATCCGCCCGGTTCGCAGAAAGTCGAATCAGGTTTCGCGCCGTCCCGCAGCCCACCTCCAACACCTTGGCTTCAAAGGGCAGACTCATCCTCTCCAAAAGGGTATCCCGACCGAAGAGGTAATATTTCCGCGTCAGGTTGTAGATGTATTTCTGGTAGCGGTACATGCGGTCCATCGCCTCAAAGGGCGTAGCGGCGTGATGATCGCTCGCGGGCTGGCTCTCTTCCTTGACGGACATGAATCTTTCTTTCGTTCTCTGATGCACTGCCTTTTTCCGCTTACACCGGTTTGGAGTAGATATGGAACCCGCCGTAAATGGCTGCGCGGTCCTTGGGAAAGAGGGAATCTCCCAACTCTTTTTCGTAAACAAAGCGTTCTCTCAACGAAGCGGGCAAGGCCGTTTCCACCGGGCTTTCACTGGCCGCCGTTCGGAAAATAATCCGCGTTCCCGGCTCACCGACACGGTCGATTTCCGTCCATAACTCGGCGATGGCCTGCTTGGGCATCCAGTCCTGGCTGTCCAGGAAGACGAAACGGTTCAAGCTGCCCGCCGCTTTGCTTTGCAGGTAAGGAGTCAATCCGGTGATTTCCGTATGAACGTTCTCGACGTGGGATTTCAGCGTTTCGTAATGGTCTTCTTTCAGGTAGTCCGGCACCGCCTGACGGCACACGGTGTCATAGCTGCGACCAAAGGCCATCCAGGTGAAGTAGTTGTCCTCCAAGGGGAAGCCGCAGGCAAGGCGCTTGGCCCGTTCACGATACATCCCCAGGATGTTGCTTCCCGTCTCTTGCCGGATCTTGTTGTATTGGTGAGGCGGAATGCCCAGCCCGAACAGAATGAAGGGCATGTTCCCCAGAAAACGGACCACGGAGTTATCAAAGAAGGGACCGATGAGCTGCTCGAATACCTCTTCCTGCTCCTGCTGGGTTTTGGCCCGCAGAATCGCCGTGGGGTCTTTTCGTACCAGCTTCGCCAACTGATGCAGAAAACGCATGAAGTATCCCAGACGGGCGTGGTTGTAGAGATTCTTCTTGAAGTAGTCGATACGCGGCCCGCGCAGTTTACGCCGGACCCAGGTTCCCCCTTCCCAAAACGAGCGGGTGGCCTCATCCAGATGCTGACGGATATAGCGCTGGTAGTTATCCAGATTGGCGTTGCTATCCGCGCAGCCGAAAAACTGGAAGAACGCTTCATAGGTGGGCAGGTAGCGCAAGGCCGCAATTTTCAGACGGGTGAGATAAATGTGATGGGGGTTCAAATCCACCGCCTCAATACTCCCCGGTTCATCAACGAGGTAATTCAAGACGTTGCAGCCCCCCGAAGAAATGGTGAGCAGCTTGCTGTCATGATCCAGGCGCAGCCCTTCACGGTCTACGCGGGGGTCTTCCCATATCTGGTTGTAGACGAAGCCACGGAACCAGAGATGGAACAGCCTGTCCAACATCCCGTTGAAGCTTAAGGGATTGTGACGGAACACCGCTTCTTTCAACAGATCCTGGTGAGCCACCATGAACGGCTTCTCCTTCAAACATCGGTTTCGTTGAGCGTGCGCAAGAATGCGACCTGGCCAACTCTGGGCCAAGCTAGACGGGAAGTATAGTCCATCGGATCGAAAATTCAATGGATTGCTCGGCATTCACCAACTTTTGCTTCTTTCCTTATCAAGAACACATTTCCATCTACGGCGTGTTGGTGGGTTCCGATCCCATCACCGGGGAAACGATTGTTTGTCAAAACGGAACGGCGCGTCGTGTCCCCCATCCTTGAGGGTGGTCCTCGGATCGGATTCCCGCATGTGGAATGTCACCCAAAGAAAAACCCGGCAGGATGGGGAACCTGCCGGGAGCCTCGAAGCGTCCTGGAGGAGAGGAGACGGACGAAACGAGGAGGAATGGACCGGAGTTTACAAAATTCTTACAATTCGTCCAGTTGTTTCTGTTGTTCCGGGCTGGGCATACGCACGAAACGCTGCACCAGGCTGAAGAAAATCGGGACGATGAACAGGGTGATGAAGGTAGAGAAAATCAAGCCACCCATGACGGCGAAACCCAGACCGTGCTTCATTTCCGCCGCGTTGGCCGTCGAAAGAACTGCGGGGCTCATCCCGATGATGGTTCCACCGGCGGTCATCAGAATGGGACGCAAACGCACACGGCTGGATTCGATCAGCGCCGGCACCGTTTCTTTGCCTTCACGGATCAACTGCAAGGTGTAATCCACCAGCAGAATGGAGTTCTTGGTCACGATCCCCATCAGCATGATGATACCGATAAAGGCCATCAGGCTTAAAGGCTGGTTGAAGATGTACATCGTGACCGCCGCACCGACCAGGGCGAAGGGAAGCGCGGTCATAATGGTGAAGGGGTGAATGTAACTGTTGAACTGACTGGCCAACACGATGTAAATCAGGAAGATGGCGATGACCATCGCGGCAATCAGGCTCTGGAAGGACTCCTTCATAATCTCGGTGTCACCCCCCATTTCCAAGCTCACCCCGGCGGGGAAATTGGCTTCGGCAAACGCAATCAGCTTTTCCGCCTGCGGTCCCAGGGTTGCGCCGGGCGCGAGGTTGGATTTCACCTGGATCTTACGGCTACGGTCCAAGCGGTTGATTTCCACCACCTTGCTTTCGTAGGTGATATCCGCCACACTACCCAGGCTGACCATCGCTCCGTTGGAGGCACTCAAGGGGATACTCCGCAAAGCTTCCAAGGTTTTCGCGTTCTCTTCGGCATAGACCCAGACTTCAACCTCTTCACCATCTTCATTCTTGATGCCGGTGACTTTCTTTCCGGCCATCAGATAGCGAACGGCCATACCGGTTTCCGCCGGGTTCACTCCCATCTCATTCATCAGGTTGTGGTTGAAACGGATGGTGATGTTCTTCTTGTTTCCCTTGTCGCTCTTGCTGATGTCGGCGAAACCGCCATCGGTTTGCATGAAGTCAATCAGCATCGCGCTGGCTTTGCGCAAGAGGTCAAAGTTGTTACCGCGAATGTTTGCTTGGATCGGAGTGGTATCCATCCCTTCACCTTTGACCATTTTCACGGCCAGCTTCGCGTGGTGTTTTTTGGCAAAATCAACAAAATCCTTACGTACAACATCCATCGCTTCAAACTGGGTGATGCTTCGGGTTTCCTTGGGGGTCATCATGATACGGATGGTGGTCAGGTATTTTTCCTGGCGTCGCCCACCCCCGGAAGTACTGAAGGCAAATTCCTCCCAGGAATATTTCGCCAAGAGCTCTACCATCTCACGGGTCACGACCTTACTCTGATCAATGCTTGCTTCCTGGTTCAACTCTACGTCAACGTCAAACTCACCACGATCTACGTCGGGGAAGAAGGCACCGGGAAGCATCCCCAACAATTTCATCCCGCCGACAAGCAGGAGAATCGCCCCTGCAATCACAATCAGCCGATGGTTCAGCACCCAGCCCACGGCATTGGCATAAGCATTTTCCAGTGCGGTAAGCAAAGCGTTCATCGTGCGGTAGAGAAGGTTGTCCTGCGATTCCTCTTTCAGGATTTTGGACGCCAAGAGAGGGGCGACGGTGAAGCTGACCGTCATGGAGATGATGATCGCCACCACAACCGTCAATCCGAACGACTGGAACAGGTTACCGATGGTGCCGTGCATAATCACCGTCGGGCCGAACACGCAGATCAACGACAGCTCCGCACTGATGACGGCCAGACCGACTTCGTCGGTTGCGTCGATGATCGCCTGTAGGCGGGGTTTGTCCATCTTCAGATGTCGGAACATCGCCTCAATTACAACAATGGCGTCGTCCGTCAGAATGCCGACCGAGATGGAGAGGGCTAGGGTAGACATGATATTTAGTGTCAGGCCGAAGGTGTGGATAAAGAGGAAGGTTCCTATAATTGATGTCGGCAAACTGACGGCGACGACCAAAGCGGCTCGCTTGTTCATCAAGAACAAGAAAATAATCGCCATAGCGAGCAAGGCACCGACGAAGACATCGGAAACGGTGCTGCCTACGGCGGATTTGATAAACGGTCCCTGATCCCCAACGATACTGATCTGGTAGCCCTTGGGGAGAGTTTTACGGATGTCATCCAACATCACGCTGATGGTGTTGGCCATTTCAACCTGGTTTACACTCCCCTGCTTGACGACCTTCAAGGCCACGGCGGGAGTCAGGTTCATCATGGAGGCGCTTTCTTCTTCCTCCAGACCATCTTCCACGCGGGCCAGATCGGCCAGGCGGACCTTGGTGCCGTTGATGCTGACCAAAGGAAGTTCACGCAGGTCATCCAGGGTTTCGGCTTCACCGGTGGCGGTGATCCCGACTTCCTGACTGTCACCGAGCATCTTCAGGGTTCCACCGGGAATCTCAATGGATTTGGATTCCAAGAGGTTGATGATGGCCAAGGTGGACAGGTTCAGTTGACGGGCTTTCAAGGGGTCGATCAAGACACGGATTTCCCGCTCACGACCACCATAGATGTCCACACTACCGACACCCTGCACGGACTGAATCCGGTTTTTGATTTCGTCCTCGGCGATTTTCGTTACCTTGCTCAGTTTTTCGCCGGAAGGAGCCTGCAACACCAGGGTCATAATCGGCATGGCCTGGACATCGAATTGCTGCACGATGGGGTCATCCACATCATCGGGAAGATCTCCGCGCACCAAGGCGACTTTGTCACGAACATCCTGGGTCGCGGCCTTGCCGTTGACATCATCGTTGAAGGTAATGGTGGTGATACCCACGTTGTCCAATGCGGTACTGTCGATATGCTTGATACCGCTGATCGTTCCCACCGAGTCCTCAAGGATCTTGACCACATCTTCTTCAATGGTCTGCGGATCGGCACCGCGGTACACGGTACTGACCGTCACCACGGGGACATCCATAGCGGGAATCAACTCGATGCCCATCGAATTGACCGAGACCAGGCCGAAGACGACCAAGGCCAGGGTGAGCATCGTAATCATAACCGGGTTGCGAAGGGATAGCTTGGATAAAAACATGAACCTCTCCGGGTTGCTGATTCTTTGTGGTGTTCAATCCGGGGGCCGAGGGAATCAAACCCCTCAACCCCCGCGTACCGGAAGCGTCCCCCCCAAGGAACGCGGGTCCGCGTTACGTAGAAACATGATGAAAACGCTGCGGGGTGTTCCCGCAATGACAAGCGTTCAGTCGGTCATCAATCGGTCAGTTCAACCACGGTTTCGCCCGGCTCCACATTGCTCACGTCTTTGATGACGCGCTGGGGAACCTCGCCTTTGACTTCCAGCCCATCTTCAAAGGGATGGCCGATGGCGACGACGCGGGTAACGACTTTGCCGTTTTCAATGGCGTAGACTTCACCCATACGGTTTCCCGTGGTTTTCACGGCGGTCGGCGGAACAAGAATGCGCTCCCGTTCTTCGCTGCGCAGTCTGGCTACGGCGTACACACCTGCCGGGACGGTGTTGTCCAGGTTGTCCAGGTAGGCAATGACCGAGAACTGTTTCATCGCGTTGATGCTCTTGCCTTTGGAATCAATGCTGCTTTTCACGGTACGGTTCAGCACCGGAATGTACAATTCAAGCTGGGAGTTCTCATCAATCTCTTCAAACAGGGATTCGGAGAGGTTGATGGTTGCTTTCAGACGGTCGATTTTCTCCATCGTGCAGATGTCACCACCACCGGGCATACTGGACATGATGTATTTTCCCAGAGGGGCAATCTTCTTCGTCACCACGCCATCAAAGGGCGCACGTACCGTGGTATGAGCCAGGCGACGGCGTTGAAGGCGTAAGGCGGCTTCCGTCGCTTTGATCTGGTTTTTCAACGCTTTGTACTCCGCTTCGGCTCCGTCAAATTGAGACTGGGGAATGCTTCCGCTTTCCAGGAGGCTTTTCATCCGTTCGTAGTTCTTCTCGACGGCACTATACTGGGCCTGCAAACCAGTCAGACCGGCTTCGGCATTCGCCAGAGAGATTTGATAATCAATGGCTTCCAGGGTCGCCAGGGGGTCTCCGGCTTTGACACGCTGGTTTTCCTTCACATGCCACTTTTTCAAGATGGCCGTGATCTCGGCACTGACGGTAGCGCTTTCTTCAGGACTCAGGGTCGTTCCTTCTTCCACGGCCAAGGCCCGTTTTTCCTGGGTCGGTGCAACGGTCAAGACCTGCTTCTGCACATTGGCTTTGACATTGGTCTGGGTTTCCGTCGCCGTGGCTTCTCCCTGCTTGGGGAAGGTCAAGGCCAGCACGACGCCGATGAGAATCAAAATGACAATGGCAAGAATGAGGTTGGTTTTCTTTTTCATCAGAGGCTCCTTCACGGATTCTAAATCGTTCTGAATCGGCAACTGCCGAGGTTTTATATCAGGTTCTCTTGAATGGCTTTTTGACGGATCGGCTCACCCAGAGCCTTCAACAACGCGGCTTTGGCCACATAGCTTTGATACACGGCGCTGGTCAGGTTGTTTTCCGCTCCGGTCAAGGCTTGCTGGGCATCCAGAATATCCGCCGTGGTTCCCATTCCTTTTTGGAAGCGAAGGCTTTCGATCTGATAGGACTCGCGGGCCTGATCGACGGCGGCCAAGGCCACTTTCACCACGTCAAGTGCCGTCTTCAGATTCAAATACGCCTGACGCGCTTCCAATTGAACCAGCCGTGTCGCGTGCTTGCTCATCAGGTTTGCCTGACGTTTCTGTTCCTGAGCCTTGTCAATCCCGTAATAGGTAGCGCCCCATTCCCAGGCATCCCATTGCAGCGCCAGTCCACCGATGAACAGGTCGGACTCGCCCATCTTGCTGCCTTCGGCATGACGGTAGGTGCCGACCAAGGCCAGGCTGGGGAACATATCGGCGATGGCCACGTTTTCCCCACGTTTCGCCTGATCCAGTTGAAGGGTCAGTTTCTTCAGTTCCGGGCGGTTTTTCACGGCTTGTTCAAGCACGTTCTCAAAGGGCGGCAAGGTACGCTCGTCCAGAGGATCACCGCTGACCGGCTCCAGATCCAACTGAGCGTCGGGTTCCAGGCCCATGTAGATCACCAGGGCGGCAAGGGCCAATTCCCGGTTGTTTTCCATTTTCATCAGGGTTTGTTTGGCATCACGCAGGGCGACATCCATTTTCAGTTTGTCATTTCTGGCGGCCAAACCTTGGGTGACGAAATCCTGCACCACGCGGGCCTGCTCGGCGAGGTGTTCCACCGCTTTCTGGGCCGTTTCCACCTGGGCGCCGGCCTGAAGCACTCCGTAGTAGCTGCTCACCACGTTGTACACGGTTTCATGCTCTACCCGGCGCTTGTCCTGTTTGGCGGCTTTCAAGCCGCTCTTGGCCACCTGATAGCCCTGGTGGATCTGATACAGGTTGTTCAAGGGCATGGTCAATTGGACGTTGACTTCGCTGGTAACCTGCTCCTGGATCACCGTGGGTTCGCTCAAACTGCTCACCAGTTCCGAGACCACCCCTTCGTAGACCGTCTGCGGCGCGGGGAGTTGGGCACCACCGCTCCCCCCCAGAGACATCTCACTGGCTTTGTCCGCAATCATCACATTGGCATCCACGCTCAGGCTTGGCCCGTAATGGCCACGCATCTGCTTGCGGTTGGCATCCGCAGCGTTGATCGCCGCTTTCTGGGCGCGAACTTCCAGGTTCTGGTCCAAACTGATCTGGATGGCTTTATCCAACGTAAGCTTCAAAGGCTCTGCGTGAGCGAAAGACGGCATGTTCAACATGAACAGCATCAAACTTCCAAGAACAAATGGTATGTGGTACTCTCTAGCAGCCATCGACGGCGTTCCTCCCCATCTCTTGTTGGTTACATCATTCATCAAGCCTGACTCGGCTCCAAGTCTGCATTCGTTTCACTCTTCTGTCCCTTTACGGAACAGGCAATATTCCAGTACATATGGTACACAACCCCCCAACTGCTGAGGTAATCGGCCAGGAACATTCCCTCTTTGGTGTAGGTCTGCTTTTTCTGATTCGACCAGAACAGACTCAAGACCAGGCTGGAAACGATCTGGGGATTGGTCATCAACTGGATGTCAACAAGGTGTTCGGGACAGGTCATTTCCTCAATCAGCCCAGGAAGGACACTCAGCAGTTCCTTGATGCTGCGCTCATCGCTTTGCAGGTGCATGACCTCCATCCAGCTTTTCGGTTTCGTTTCTAGTTTCATTGTCCACCTCACCACGTTGACCGCCTAGCAAAGCATAGTTCATGCCAACAAACAACCCCCTGCAAATGCAAGGACTTAGGCATCGAATGAGACAGAAACGAGGCCACACTTCCATATTCAACAGATTACTGCTGTTTATTTTGACAGTTGCTATCGTATATGATAGGCTTCGCCCTGTTTTCTTTTTCAAACCCTGTGAAACCCCGGCCCACCTATGTATCGGCCAGACCTTGTGAAACAGAAATCCAAACGAGGAGATTCCCGTGAGCTTACCCGTTGATCCCAATGAATTCTTCCGGCAGGTCACCATCCGCATCTCCAGCAGTTTGGATGTCGATACGGCGGTAGGAAACCTCTACGACTACATGAAGGACATCATCCCGATGGATGGTATGCACCTGCAATACCGTAGTGTGGATGGCGGAATGTACCTGCTTGGGATGCAACTGGAGCAGAAAAACCTTTCGGAATACCCCGCGTTTTCCAAAGGTGAAAAAGAGCCTTTTCTGGTTATCAACGACCACGACTTTGACCATGTGAAACGGACGATGAAACAGCTTGGTTTTCAGATTGGTTCCGTCCATATCATCAACCAACCGGAACCGCGCCTGGGAGAGCTGATCGGTCAGTATTTCCCAGCCGTACCGATACCATCCATGATGCACCTGGAATTGGATATCCAAGGCCAGATTCTGGGCCACCTGGACATTGCCAAGATGGCCGATGATGTGTACACGGAAGAACACGCCCGTCTTCTGAATCAGGTCAAAGAACCGATCAGTCTGGCGATGGCCAACGCCCGACAATACCTGGAGCTGGCCGAATTGAAAGACAGGCTGGCCGAGGATAACAAAGCGATGCGTCTGGATCTGGACCGTCTCTCCGGCAACCAGGTCATCGGCGCCGATTTCGGCTTGCGTCAGGTGATGGACATGGTCCGTCAGGTAGCGGCGATCAACAACCCCGTCTTGTTGCTCGGTGAAACCGGCACCGGTAAAGAGGTGATTGCCAACGCAATCCATTTAGCCAGCCCACGACGGGACAAGCCGATGGTTCGTGTACAGTGCGGTGCCATTCCGGATTCTCTTTTGGATAGTGAACTGTTCGGCCACGAAAAGGGAGCCTTCACCGGCGCGCTGGCGGCCAAGCGTGGGCGCTTCGAGCGGGCCGACGAGGGAACCATCTTCCTGGATGAGATCGGCGAATTGACCTTGGAAGCGCAGGTCAAGCTGCTGCGTGTGCTTCAGGAAAAAGAGTTCGAGCGCCTTGGGGGAACACGCACGCAAAAGGTAGACGTTCGGGTCATTGCCGCCACCCATCGCGATCTGGAGCAGATGGTTTCCCAAGGAAGCTTCCGGGAGGATCTCTGGTATCGCTTGAACGTATTGCCCATCCGCCTGCCACCTCTGCGACACCGAAAAGAAGACATTGCAGCGCTGACCTTGCACTTCATGCAGAGAAAAACCAGGGAAATGGGTATCTCCCAGATTCCTCCACTGGCCAGTCACGCGATGGATCAGCTACGGGACTACGACTGGCCGGGTAACGTGCGTGAACTGCAAAACGTCGTGGAACGCGCTTTGATTCTCAACCCTCAAGGTCCACTGCATTTTGCCAACTTGCATCGTGTAGACCATGAAAAATCCCTCGCATCCCGCGTGAACAATCCTTTGCCTGCGTCCATTCCAGCCCAAGCCCAAAGGAAAGCAGGAACCTTCATTCCCAAAGCCCTGGAAGAACTGGACAAGGAACACATCGAACAGACCTTGGATTACTGCGCTGGACGGGTGGAAGGTTCCGATGGTGCCGCGGCGCTTCTGGGCTTGAACCCCAGCACCCTGCGCGGGCGGATGCGCAAACTAGGCGTTTCCTTTGGACGCAAACGGCACGGAAAGGTTTGATCGGGGAAGGTCCAGCCACGCCGAGATTGACTCACCCTGCGTCCTTCGTTCGCGTCCCTCTCCCCAGAGGCATCTCCCCCTCTAGGATAGACAGGCCCGTCACGAACGGCTTGATAATCCAGTCAAAGCGAGAGCGTTGTGAACCATAAAATTGGAAGTATCCCGGTCCGATGATCCTCGGATCGGCGTCATGATCCCACCAAGCGAGAAAGGCTTAGCCTAAACCCGCGCCGGTGATGAGCATGTAGCCCAAGAGAACCAAGATGGCCAGGGGAACCACCACGCCGAGAAGCACGCGCCAGAGCGGCAGAAGCGGCTCAAACCAGGAGCAACCCTCGGCGATTTCCACCGCCGCATTTTTCACTCCCCAGCGGTAGGCCAGGAAGAGACAGGTCAATAAAGCCCCCAAGGTCAGGCTGATATTGCCGAAAAGGAAATCGAACCAGCCGAGAAATCCTTTGCCGCCCAGCGTGCTTAGCCAATCCACCGCACCGAGACTCAAGGCACTGGGAACGGCAAGCAGAGAGCAGAAAAGAAAGAGAATCGCCACCGAGAATTTTCGGGAGAGCTTCCATTCGTCGGTCAGATAGGCCGTTGCCACTTCCAGCAGGCTGACCGTGCTGGTCAACGCGGCCAAGGCAAGCAGTACAAAGAAGAACAAGGCGACAATCTGCCCGCCGGGCATGGTGTTGAACTGCTGGATCATCGTCACAAAGACCAAGGTGGCGCCGCCTTTATCCAGGCTGTGACCGATCACGGGGAAGATGAGGAAGCCGGCCAGGATGGCAATCAGGGTATCCAAGCCGACCACGGCCACGGCACTGCTGACCAGGTTTTCTTTTTTACTCAGGTAGCCGCCGTAGGTCATCATCGCGCCCATGCCCAGAGACAAACTGAAAAAGGCCTGCCCCACGGCGAACAAAAAGGTTTTGGCACTGACCGCTTCAAAGTTGGGCCACAAATAGAACCGAAGTCCTTCGGCAGCGGTGGGTAAGGTGAGACTGCGGACGATCAAGCCCAAGAGCAACAACAACAGAAGAGGCATCAGAAAACGGGACATGCGCTCGATACCCTTTTGCACGCCCAACGCGACCACCAACGCCGTAACGGCAAGGAACAAAACCATATAGGAGACCTGAGCGACAGGATCGGCAACAAAGGCTCCAAAGGCTTCCGGAGACAGTTCACCCTGGGCGCTCTTCAATACGTAGCCGAGGGTCCACCCGGCGACCACGCCGTAATAGGAAAGAATCGCCGTACCGGTCAGCACACCCAAGGCACCGACAAACTTCCATTTAGGGTCGATCGCGCCAAAGGCTCCCACCGGGTTTTTTCCCGTATGGCGTCCCAGGGTGATTTCCGCCAACATCACCGGCAAGCCGATGGCCACCACGGCAAGCAGATAAAACAGGACAAAGATTCCACCCCCGTTTTCCTGGGTCACATAGGGGAAACGCCAGATGTTACCCAGGCCGATGGCCGATCCTGCCGCCGCGAGAATAAACCCGATTTTTGATCCCCATTGCGCCCGTTGCGTGGTCTGTGTCGGCATGAATCCTCCTCGTTTCCCAGAAAGAAGCCGGTGATTGGCCGGAAGGTCGTTTGTATCTGTTGATTCTTGTATCATGCTTGAAAGACAGGACTTGTCAAGCAATCCCACCGGGATTCACATCGTCGGATTTCACGAGGAGAAACACGCAAAAGAATCGAAAACTAAATACCAATCAACAACACTGTACACTTGTTAGGTGTATTATATTTAATTTAAGTATTTTTAGCTTTTTTATGCAAAATTATGCTATTTTACATTGCAGATCATACTGGCGATGTAGTACAGTGTAATCAAGTTCACGACTCGCAAGGGAAAGAGCCATGAAAACGTTATCAATGCTGCTTCGGAAAATCCTCCTGCTGGCCATGTTGGCCGCTCTGGTGTCGACTGGCCGCGTCGCCGTGGAAAGCTGGGATGAATACCAGATGGCCTGCCAGACTCAAAGCCAGTTGAACGACATCCATTCCGGCTTGTTGTTTGATGTCGAGCAGAAACGGCGCGAGTTGGACCTGCTGGACACGGATTCCACCTATTACCAGCAATTGGCTCGTGAGGAATTCGGCATGGTTCGCGGCAACGAGATCGTGTTCATCGTTCCCCTGGAGGAATGAGGCAAGGTTGAAAAGCAGATCGGTAGACCAAGAAGACCCCATACCTAAAGCCCTTCGCGTTGATGCGAGGGGCTTTCCTGTGGAAGAATCACGATTCAAGAGCCATGTTGCCTTCCGACCTTCAGCATTCCCCAATTCAATGTCACGCGCTATGGTCCTCGAAGAGAGTCAGGGATCAAGCCTTCTGTATCGCAAGGGAGGCTTTTATGTTAGGGTACAAAGCTGCTGAGAATGGATCTTGAATGGAATGATCATCAAACCTTGTCCGGGAAGAGAAAACAATGAAAAGCTGCTGCGTAACGTGGACCTCCCTGCTGGTAATGCTGCTGATGAGCCTGGCCCTGATTGCCTGTGATGGCGACGACAGTGACACGGACTCCGTAGACGGTGATGAGGATGACTCGGAAAGCGATGGCGATCAGATCACGGAAGACGGCGATACGGAAACCGAATGGGAATCCGATATCGAATACGCCTTTCATCAGGTTCTGCCCATCCCGGAGAACGGGAACCTCGCCGACCCCTGCGTCCTGCTGGTCGATGGTGTCTGGTATCTTTACGGCACGCACCATCAGACACGCGGCTTTGAGGTTTGGTATTCCGAGGATCTGACCACCTGGGAGCAGGGCGATACCATCTGGTCGCCAACCCAACCCTGGCAGACGGAAGATTCCATTTGCGGCATGTGGGCACCCCATGTGGAATACACCGGTGATGCGTTCTACCTTTACTACACGGCCAATTGCCGTATTGGCGTGGCTCGCTCCGACTCCCCTCTCGGTCCCTTTGTAGACCTCTATGACCATCCGCTGATCGGCAATGGCTACGGTGGTGTGGGAGACGGGGAACTTGTCGGGGAGATGACGCGGGACTGGGATGACCTGGCCATTGATGCGTTCCTGCTTCAGGCTTCCGACGGTTCCCTCGTGATCTATTACACCGGCTTTACACCGCTAAGCACCATCTACGCCCAGCGCATGAGCGATTTTGAAACCACCTCCGACGAGCCCGTGCTGTTGTTGGAACCGGAAGTCTCCGGCTGGGAAGGGCTTGTCCGTGAAGGTGCCTGGGTGCTGGAGCGGGACGGACTCTTTCACCTGATGTATTCCGGCAACATCTATGAAACCCTGGACTACGCCATCGGTGTCGCTACGGCCAGCGATCCTTTGGGCCCATTCACCCGCGACGAACGCAACCCGATTCTCCAAAGCCACGTCGAGACGGGAATCTACGGGCCGGGGCATCATAGCGTGGCTCCCGGAGCCTATGGGGACCAGTTGATTTTCTATCATACGAAGGTAGCCCCGGAAGACGGCGAGGAACGCCTGGTTCGCTATGGACCGCTCTGGTTTGATGACGATGGGAAGATTCAGGTCGAACAACCCTGACGGAGTATTCCACAGGCGAATTTCTCGAAGGATTGCACAAGGGTTGATCGCTGGCGAAACTCCGTTTCGCTTCTCATTGACATTCCCGTGGTGGGAGACTATATCCAGATTGCACAAGGGAGCAAGACCGTTGCGTCAAGCTTCTCAGGCATTGGCCGGATGATCCATGTTGGCCCGGCACCTTCCTTACCCCCCGACGTTGTTTTATGGAGGATACATATGGGACAGACGATGCAACAGCTCATGGACATGGAAGATCGCTATGGTGTCAACAACTACGGTCCCCATCCGGTCGTGATGGCTCGCGGTGAGGGTGTGTACCTTATTGATGTGGATGGAAAACGCTACATCGACTGGGTTTCGGCCTACAGCGCCCAGCCCTTCGGCCACTGCCCGGAAGATATCCTCAAGGTCAAATGGGAACAGGAAAAACGCCTGTGGTGCCCCGCCCGCTACGTGCGCAACGACCAGGCGGCTCCCTTCTTGCAGAAAATCACGGAATTCACCGGCATGGACAAATTCATGCCCGGCAACTCCGGAGTGGAAGCCGTCATCGGCGGCATCAAAGCCGCCCGCCGCTGGGGTTATCGCGTGAAAGGAATTGAAGCGGACAAGGCCGAACTCATCGTGGCGATGGGCAACTTCCACGGTCGTGACTTCTTCGCCATCAGCGCCAGCGACCACGCCGAATACAAAGACGGATTCGGCCCGCACCTGCCGGGTATCGTCAAAGTTCCTTACAACGACGCTCCTGCCGTTGAAAAAGCCATCACTCCCAACACCTGCGCCGTGCTGGTGGAACCCTTCCAGGGTGAAGGCGGAATGATCTTCCCCGATGCCGGCTACCTGACTCAACTGCGCAGCATCTGCGACAAGAACAACGTCAAGCTGTTCTTCGACGAAGTCCAGACCGGCTTCTGCCGCACGGGGAAACACTTCGGCTATTTCCATGACGGCGTGAAGCCGGACATCATGAGCATCGGCAAAGCTCTGGGTGGCGGCGTACAGATCGCCAGCGGCACCTTGATGAGCAACGAAATCGCCGAGCTGTTTGAACCGGGAAGCCACGGTAGCACCTTCGCCGGAAACCCCGTCAGCTACGCCGTAGGCAGCGCCGTGATCGACCGCATCCTGCGCGACAAATGCGACGAAGTCAGCGCCGAGATGGGCGAGTACACCTTGAAGGCTCTGCAAGCGAAGCTGGACAACGCGCACATCAAAGACATCCGCATGAAGGGTCTCTTCGGTGGGATCGATCTGGACCTCCCCGCGACGCCGGTGTGCCGTACCCTTCTGGCCGAAGGCATCAGTTGCAACGCCGCCCACGACCAGACCATCCGCCTGTCGCCTCCCTTGACGATCACCAAAGAAGAAATCGACGCCAGTGTCGAATGCTTCGCCAAGGTACTCAACGCGCTGTAAACCCCGCGGACTCCGTTCATACAAAACCCCCGCAGGCTTCGGCCTTCGGGGGTTTTTCGTTCAACCTTCCTCCATTGGAAGGCCCTACCGGAAGGTTAATCCTCCAAATCCCAGCTGTGGTCAATCACCACGGCGGGACGTTCATCAAAGCAAGCATAGTTGTAGGTTGTGCAAGAACCATCGCCCACACCGTCGCAGTCAAAATCAGATTCAAGCCTGGTCAGATTACCCTCATCATCATAGGTGTAAATACTGCAAGCCATCGGCTCATCGTGGCAAGGCTCAGCAGACGAGGAGTGAATAAGCTTTCCCTGCTCGTCGTATTCATAGTTCAGGCACTCATCCAACTCGCCATCACAATCCCAATCACTTTGCAGTTGCAACAGGTTTCCATCCTCATCGTAGGTATAGCTGTCACAGACATAGGGATCTTCATCGCAACTATCGGACTCTTCATAACTTGTGATATTCCCCTGACGGTCATAGGTCCAGACTCTACACCCATAGTAAGGTGGGCCATCGCACCCTTCGTCAATGTAGGCTGAAAGCATGTTGCCATCCTTGTCGTAGCTGTATTCAAGACATGCATCCTGAGCGCCCACGCAGGCATAATCAATCTGGGTCGTCACCATGTTTCCGTCGTCGTCATAGACAAAGGTCCGGCAATCTTCCGGCTCACCCTGGCAATAGCAATCGTAGTCCCAATAAACAAGTCGCCCTTGGTCATCGTAGCGATAATTCTCGCATTCATCCGGCTCACCATCGCAAGAATCATCCCAAGCCCAACCGATCTGATGTTGACCGCTCTCGTCATAGGTGTAGAGGAAACAATATTCTGGCTCTCCGTCACACTCGGTATCTCTCTTGAGTTGTGTCTCAAGCCCCTGATCGTCATACACAGACTCCCAACAACCACTGTCTGGTGTTCCGTCACATCCGGAATCACGGTGCGAGGTCGTGACAAGACAGAATGAACCATTTGAGTTGTTGTCATCATCATCATCGTCGTCGTCGTCATCATCATCGTCGTCGTCATCGTCATCATCATCGTCGTCGTCATCGTCATCTTGAAATACGGGATCTTTTTCGGAATCATCGCAACTTGAGAGCATCCCACTCCAAACCAAAGACAAGCATAGCAATAGAACAAACATCAAGCCTCGCTTCATGAAACGCCTTCCTTTCCTTCGTGAACCCATTTTCACCTTGTGAACATAAATACAGAAATCTCCTTCAGAAGAAGGTAGCAAACCCAAGACCATCTTGTCAAGAAGTCCCCCTGCGGACAAAACCCTGTTGAACGAAATCCCACACGGTAGGGCTTGATTTCTTTGCAATCGGGTTCTATTCTTAGACAGGGAAAAAGAAAGGAGCCACGTTATGACAGAACCTTCAAACGGCGGCATTCGTGTGGACGTGCGAACCGAGTTCCTCAAGGAACAGAGCGAGCAAAGCGGCCAGAAAATTTTTGCCTACACCGTGACCATCAACAATGATGGACCTGCACCGGCCAAGCTGTTGGCTCGTCATTGGGTGATCACCGACGCCTGGGGCCGCATTCAGGAAGTGAAGGGAGACGGGGTGATCGGGATGCAACCGCGCCTGGAACCGGGCCAGCATTTTGAATACACCAGCTTCTGTCCGCTTCCGACCAAGCACGGGGAAATGCACGGCTGGTATCGGATGGCTCGCGATGACGGCGAAACCTTTGAGGCGAAGATCGACCCCTTTCACATGGTGGAGCCGGATAGCCTCAACTGACGAGGCAAACCACCTCCTCTGGGTATCAGGGCTGTTCTGCGGGGAGCAGATGCAGCGTTCCCAGAGGATTTGTTTTCGTATCGTCCGCGTTCATGGAAAGCTTCCACAAACCGCCCTTCCGCCACGCCTCCAAACCGTTCCGATAGCTTTTCGCCGTGGCATGGCCTGACTGCCCCAGATCCACAATCAGATACAGACTGTCCGCGTCGGCCATGTCGGCAATCATGCGCATCGCCGGGCCGTATTTCACGGGAAAGTGCAGCTCGTTGTCCGGCCACAAACCGGTTTCCGCCCACACGGTACCCCGTGCGCCGGGAAGAGGCATCGGCCCACTGTTAAAGGTTTCGGCCAACCGTTCTTCCTGCCCGAAGGGATGGGCAAAAATCAGGGTATGAAGTCGTCCCCAGGTCCAGCCGGAGGCATCCGGGCCGAACTGTTCTCCAAGCCGCTGCACGGCCTGACGGAAGGCCAGCACGAGAATATCATCCCTGGTTTCCACAACACGGGTTTCCTTGATGTCGAACACGGCGGCGTTCGGCTCCTCCAGCCAGAGGCGGTCAAACAGACCATGAACGTACTTGATACGGCTCAGTCGCTTGTACAAGGAAGCCGAGAGGTCATCCTTGAAGGTGGCTTCCCAGGCCAGACGACGGGTCACGTAGAACAGGCTTGCCCCGGTGCTATCCGTTTCAACGTAGCGGTCCCAGGTTTTGAGGTGGTACAGAACCTTGTGTTCATTCTCGCGCAAGCTGGCCTGCTCCAAGGCGTGCAGCAAAACCGGCAGCAAAGCTTCTGCCTGTTTGGAATAGACATCCCGTTGCAGGGCTTCGGTGTCGGTGATCGCCCAATCCTGTTTGCTGTGCAATTGCTCTAGGATGCGTTCGGCCCGATAACCGGGCTGGGCATCCGCCTGATAGGGATAGGGGTAATCGTTGCTTGGAAGCACGCGGTTGTTGGCCGTAACAAGGCGCCCGCTGGGGGGATCGAAAAGTTGCGGGAGCTGGTCATAGGGAATGTAGCCGTCCCACTCAAACGCGCCGGAAAACCCCGGCACGGGCATGGTGCCATCCCAGCCCTTGCGCTTGGGAACACGCCCGGCAGGAAAATAGCCGATACGCCCCTGATTGTCCGCACCGACCCAGTTCTGAATGGGATAATCCCAACCAAGCAGAGCCTCCCGAAACGCATCCAGATCCCTGGCGCGCAGCAGACCAATCAGCGTGCTGACATCTCCCGTTGCGCCGGGCATGGTGGTCTTCAGAGCCAGCAGAGGAGCATTTTCCGGCAGGCCGGGAAAAAGGTCGTTGAGTACCGGACCATGACGGGTTTCCCGCACGGTGAAGGATTCTTCCCGAAAGCCTTCGTCGGTTTTGATCCGAATGATTTCGTTACGAAGGGTGAAGGGCTCCGGGCCGTGTTCGGTCATGTAGTGGTCCGGGTTCGTTTCGTCGGGAAGCTCCAGGTAAAGGTCTTGCGTGTCGGCCATCGTGGTGGTCAGGGACCAGGCAAGATGACGGTTACGACCGATCAGAATCCCCGGCGTACCGGGAATACTCACCCCCACGGCCTGCCATTGTGGCGTGGAAAGCGCCATCGCATAGAAGATACCCGGCGCGCTATGAGCCAGATGGGGATCGTTGGCCAAGAGAGCTTGCTTGTTCTTGGTATGCCTTCCCGTCAAAGCCCAACTGTTGCTGGCATCGGGAGCAGACCAGAAGCGGGCCTTCTCGCTGAAGGCGAGATAACGGTCCAACAAGGCTGCGGCCAGCGTAGAGGCATTTTGCCTGGATGGCAGAAGCCTGCCCTGCGAGTCATCCGAGGGCTCGTCCTGTTCGTCCTGTTCGTCGGGAAGGTCTGGATGCTGCACTTCTTCCGGGCTGTCATAGTCCTGCTCGTCGTTGGGTCGTGTGGGCGGTTGGGGAATGAAGGGCCTGTCTTTCGGCTGTTGTTCGCCTGGATCTGGCTCCTGGATAACTTCGTCCCGCTGGCGATGGATCGGTTCGGGATGAAAGCTCACCTCCCCCCTGGGGCTGGTTTCAAAATAATCGCGGTAGTCTTTGTCCTGCCGGGCGATAATCTCCGGGCCGGGAAAATTGAAACCGGGCATGACAGCCTGCTGACCACGCGGGCCAAGCTCGGCACGCAGAAGGTAGCGCAGGCTTTCCTGAACCATATTACTGGAAAGCTGGAAGCCCTGAAGACGGGCAATGGCCAGCACGTCGGCCACGGTCCAGGCTTGGGGGTGATGATGCAAGAGCTTCAACTCAACAGGCCATTCACCCCTGGCGAGAAACACGTTGATCCCATCTACATAGGCTTGCCCCAGCAGGCGGCTTTCCTCATCAAGCCCCTGCGCGCTTTCCTGGGCCAGATGGGCAAAACCGAAAAGCCGAAGCATCCGGTCTGTAGCCAGGGTATCCCGGTAGAGGCTTTCCGCTTCGTTCCGCGGATGGTTGCCAAAGAGTTCACTCAAGCGCCCTGCGGCGGCCATGCGAAGCAATTCCATCTGAAACAGGCGTTCTCTGGCGTGAAGATAGCCTTGGGCAAACAAGGCATCGGCCTCTGTTTTGGCCTGTACGTGGGGCACGGCGTGGTCATCGAAGGTCACGGTCACGTTCTGGGTCAGACCGGGAAGAGCAAGCTCTCCGCTGTAGGATGGCCCCTCATCGAACCAGGAGTAGTGAAGAAAGGTCAGCGCATCACAGCCGGCAGATAAGCCGACAAGAAGAAGGAACGTGGGGATCATCCAGAAGAAAGACCCTATGCCGTGACTTGCTCGATTGTGCGCCATGAGACTCGCCCGTTTCTATTCGGCTTGATGGGGAACCAGACTTGTGAGTCCCTCACCCTGCTCTCTTCGTTCGCATTCCCTCTCCCCCAAGGAGAGGGAAACATCGTCTCTCCCTTGGGGAGAGACAGGACGCCGAGCGGCGTCCCCGTGAGGGATCATCTTTTTGTCAACAGCCCTGGAAGCACGCTTCCAGGGCCGAGAGGAAACAGAGGAAACGTTGACGAGCGCTTCCCCTCGCCACGTCCGGGGCAATCAGGTATCGACACCCACCTTGCTCCCCAGGGCCGCGTCGTAGTTGTCATCACCCTCTTCGTTGGTGCGTATGGCCTGGACACGCACGAAACCGATGGTGTCACCCCGGTCTTGGTCCAGGGCTTCGGCGTCCGAGGGGAAAATCCCTTTACCGGCTTGTTCCAAGGCGTTTTCAAAGTCCCGCCAATGCCTCCAACCATCGGGAAGCGTCGCCGTTTTCACCTGCGTGACCAAGGGACTGCCCTGCCAGAGCGTCTGCCAGAAGCCTTCCGGCTTGAAGCAGCGACAGGAAGCTTCCCAGAAGACCTTTCCGTTTTGTTGCGGCTGGGTCAGATGCTTCGGCACCTCGGCACGGATGTCACGGGTCAGGCCGGGAACCGCCACACCGAGTATCCCGCCTGGTTTGACGAAACGGGCAAGGTAATCCAGGTAGAGTTCGTCGGTGCCGAAATACTGATAGGCATCGACACTCAGCACGGCATCGAAGTATCCCTCGGCAAAGGGAAGCGCGTGGGCTTCGGCTTTCAAGGGGCAAACCAAGTCTTCGACTCCGGCTTGCCGGGCCCGTTGCCAGTTGGGTCCGGGACTCATCCACAAATCGGCGGCAAACACCCGAACACCGTATTCCTTGGCCAGAAAGATGCTGGTCAGGGCTTTGCCGCAACCGAGGTCCAAAACCCGCATACCGGGTTGCAAGGTCAGATCAGACGTGAGCCATTCCATCAGCCACAAGGCGTTGGGGCCCATCTGGTTGTCCATCACCCAGTTCATCTCGTAGCGCGATGCACGGGGGAATTCAGGTTTGACCAAAGGGTTCGTTGTTGTCGTCATGATATTGATCTCCTATCATGGTGAGTGGATGATGCCGTTAGTCTTCTTGCAGAGTCTCCGGGTTGAACATCATCCGGTACAGAATATCCCGGTTCAGGTCTTCAAAAACCACGGGAAGGAGGCCGTGCAGTTGCCGAAGCAGTTCGGCCATCAATTCCCGAATCTGCCATTGGGCGCGTGGGTTCAAGGCCCGCTGGCGGAAAACATGTCGCCATTGGCGCAGGTTATAGGTAGCAATGACGGTGGTCACGGTGCAGTTGGGCAACAGGCTGCGGGCGTCCTCCGGAGGAATGCCCCCATCCACCAGGGTTTTGTATTCCGCTTCCAAACGCAGGATATTGTCTTTCCAGCGGTCAAACAGTTCCGGCTTTTCCTGAACGCTCGGCGGACAGATCACCTTCAGGCCGTCGCTGTAATCCACCGCCCGTTGGCTTTCCTGACTGTACGCCCCCAGGCGATGGCGCACCAATTGGTGGCTTGCGCTGCGATCGCAGGTGAAACGGGCGGTGACCACGCCGTGTTCCAGCACGGATTCATGCCCACGCTCGATGAGGTATTTCTTGATGAACGGCTCGGCGCTACCTTCTTCGGCCTGATCTTCCGTACGATGACAGACCCGCCCGAAGCGTTCCAGGTGTTTCAGGTACCCGGCGATCACCTCGACGGGGGTTTCGATACGAACACTGGGTTCAACGAGTTTCATCCGCCTGCTCCTTGGGCATCGGTTGAGAGGGCGCGGGCCTGGGGGTGTCCGGCTTCGCAGTGGGTGGCGGCGTTTTACGCATCACGGGAAGTTGCAGCTCCGTACTCGGCACATCCCCGTCGGGGGAGTCCTCCACCGGAGTGCGCAGGTAAATCTCACGGCTTGGGCCGACCACGTCATAGCGATCCAGGTTGGCAAAAAGCCGTTCATAGCTCTGATGAAGACGATGATACCCACCTTGATGAACGAGGGAAAGCATCACGCCACCGGGCAGGGTTTTCCCTTTGATCAAAGGGGTATCTTTGAAGCCTTCCACCGAAGCCACCGGCACGCAGGTTTCATATCGGGCGTTCTTCGGATCGAAGGCCAGGGGTTTATAGAAAAGGGTCAAGGCCGGAGCAGTGCTTTGGATCGTCCGATCGGCCAGGAGTTGATACACCGAACGAAAGCCTTCCTGGGCGTCGGTCACCGAGGCTTCCATCAGGCGGCATATCGCCGCTTGCGGGCGTACAATCTTTTCCTGAGCGACGGGCTCCGCCTGCTTCGTCGCGGTGTCTTCCGCAGTAACCGCCGCCGTGGCATCGGGTTTGGTCGGGCTGGTCTGGCAAGCGCCGAGCAGCAGCGCGATCCATAGACAGAGTGCGAGTTTGCGTAGCATCCTCACCGTATTCTTCTCCTCGGTTGGACAAGGGCCGGAAAAATCCCGATACCGCCGTTTGAAAACGGTACCGGGAAACCTTGAAGCGGGATCAGATCCGCTCGAACTGCGCCGTAAAGTGCCGCAGGAAAGGCGGTTCCTTCACAATGCGCACACCACGGATGCTTTCCCGCTGGTTGTACAAGGCAATAATGCCTTCGGCGGCGTAATCAATGTGGCTTTGGGTATACACACGGCGCGGAATGGTCAAGCGGACCAGATCCATTGCGCTGGGAACATCCTTGCCATGTTCGTCTTTCTTACCGAACATCACCGTACCGATTTCTACCGCACGGATGCCGATCTCTTCGTACATATCCAGGGTCAAGGCCCAACCGGGATACTGCAAGGCATCCAGGTGCGGGCAGAATGCGCGGGCGTCGATGTAAATGGCGTGACCACCGGGCGGTTCGACGATCTGCACACCGGCATCCCGCAGTTTCGAGCCGAAGTATTCCGTCACGGCGATACGATAGCGCAGGTAGTTTTCATCCACCACTTCACGCAGGCCCACAGACATGGCATCCAGATCACGTCCGGCCAGTCCGCCGTAAGTCGGGAAGCCTTCGGTGAGAATGAGCAGGTTACGGCATTGCTCCGCCAAGGCATCGTCGTTCATCGTCAGAAATCCACCGATGTTGACCATCGCGTCTTTCTTGGCGCTCATCGTCGCACCGTCGGCATAACTGAACATTTCCTGAGCGATCTCCAGGGGCGTTTTATCCTGGTAGCCCTCTTCACGCATTTTGATGAACCAGGCGTTTTCAGCAAAACGGCAGGAGTCGATGAAGAAGGGAATGCCGTACTCGTGCAACAACTCGCTGACGGCGCGGATATTGGCCATGCTTACCGGCTGCCCGCCGCCGGAGTTGTTGGTCACGGTAATCATCCCCAGTGGGATCTTCTCTTTCGGCGTTTCCTGCAAGAAGGCACGGAGTTTGTCCAGGTCGATATTGCCCTTGAAGGGGTGCCTGGCCTGGGGATCTTTACCTTCGTCGATCACCAGATCCAGGGCTTCGGCCCCGGAATACTCAATGTTCGCCCGTGTGGTATCAAAGTGGGTGTTGTTGGGAATGGCCTTGCCTTCCCCTCCGGCAATGGAGAACAGAATGCGTTCCGCCGCACGCCCCTGGTGAGTGGGAATCACATGCTTGAACCCGAAGATTTCCTGCACGGCCTCCTGGAAGCGATAGAAGCTGTCCGACCCTGCATAGGATTCATCTCCGATCATCATCGCGCCCCACTGCTGGGCACTCATCGCACCGGTTCCGCTGTCGGTGAGGAAATCCATCAACACACGGTTCGCCGGAAGCAGGAAGGGGTTGTAGTGGGCTTCAGCCAGGTACTGGGTTCGCTGTTCCTTGGTGGTGAAAGCCAGGGGTTCTACGCTTTTGATACGAAAGGGTTCGATAATCGTTTTCATGCCGGTTCCTTTTCAGGGCTGTGAATCAACGTCGGGGAACAAACATCCAGCGTTGCGCAATACGAGAAAAACGCCCGGTGCAAAGCGCCGGGCGTCGTGGTTCATCGGGTTTCGATTACAGTTGACCGAGAGCGTCCTTGGCTTTTTTATGCCACTTGTTGCTGGACGCCGTGATACTCATCACCTCGTTCCATTTCTTACGGGCTACATCCGGGTTGGAGTCGCGGTTGGTCAAGCCCTCGTAATAAAGGGTTCGAGCCTGCTTGGCGATTTCCTTCAGCCCGGCTTTGGCCTTGCTGTTGGAGCCATCCGCTTTTTGCGCCAGCTGATAGGCTTTGAAGGCTTTGCCATAGGAACCTTTGTCTTGCAAGCTCTTCCCAAGGTGGACATAGCTCTCGGACAAATACTTCAACACTTGAGCCTGATACTTGCTACCGGAGGCAATGTCACGATCCAATTTCAAGGCACTCTTCAATTTGGGAATGGACTTCGCCGGTTTTCCGGCTGCCGTCCCCTGCTTGCCCGCCTCAAAAGCACTTTTGAACTTACGGATGTTTCCGACAAGTTTCTTCGCTTTGGCGATGGTCGCCGAGTGGCCACGGCCTTCGGCAATGGTATTCAGTTCACGGATCGCACCATCGGCATTGCCATTCTTGTACAGTCCAAGCCCGGAATTCAGATCCGAGGCACCGGATACCTGACGGCGGTTATCTGCGGGCGGTGCGGAGCGGGGTTCCTCACGGGGAGCCTCACGCGGTTCTTCACGGCGAGCCTGACGACGTTCTCTGCGGTTCTGACGGCGCTCTTCACGAGGAGCCGCAGCGGCACGCGGAGCAGGCTCTTCTTCTTCCTGGGCAGCAGGAGGTGCCGCCGGGGCAGGCGTCGGTTCCGGGTCGGGCTCGGCCTGAGCCGGGGCTTCTTCCGCCGGGGGTTCCGGTGCCGCCTGGGCTTGCTGCATCTTGGCTTCCAGCGCCGCGATTTTGTCCAGAATGGCGCGAGCCTCCGGGTAGAACACGGATTCCTGAGCGATGCCAGAGAGCTTTTCTTTGGCCCCGGCGACATCGTCTTTTTCGAAAGCCGCTTTTCCTTCGTTGAAGGTGGTTTGATTCAAGCTTTCCCGTTGCGCGGCCACCTTGCCTTGAATGGCTTCCGTATTCTCCGTATCCAGGGTGAGAACTTCCGCATAGGCAGCCTGGGCTTTGTCGAAGAAACGACTTTCACGGAAGGCTTTGGCGTCTTGAAGAAGCTTGGTGATTTTCGCGGTGCGTTCCACATCCTGAGCCGGTTGCTCGACCTGAGGCTCTTCAGCGGGACCGAAGATCCGGTCTTTGAACATCACCCCACCAATCACAACCACGGCGACAAGAAGAATCACGAAGATGGTTCCCCCGCCGATACCGCCGGATTTTTCTTCAACGGGACGACCGGCCGATTGCACCGGAGCAGGCTTCGGTTGAGCCGGGGCTGCCGGTTTGGCTTGAGGTGCAGGAGCCGGAGGAGCGGGAGGTTGAGCCGGAGGCTGGGGAGCCGGTTTGGCAGGAGCCACCGGTTGAGGCGGTGCCGCTTGGGGTACCGGTTTGACCGGAGCCGCCGGGGCGGGAGGAGCCTGGATCGGCGGGGCCGGAGGAGCAGACGGTTGAGCCGGGGCTGCCGGTTGCGCGGGAGCCTGAGCCTGGTTTTCCTGCCCGGACATCTCGAAACGCAACACGGTTTTTCCGATGGTGATGATTTCACCGGTAACCAGAGGATGCTCGGTGATCCGTTTGCCGTTGACCATCGTTCCGTTGCCGCTACCTAAATCCGAAGCGATGTATTCGCCGAGATGGCGACGCACGCGGAAGTGCTTGCGACTGATGGAGCGGTCGGCGATGACGACATCGTTTTCAACGCCGCGTCCGACGTACACCTCATTATAATCAATGGTGAATTCTTTCCCTTTTTCCGGGCCGCCGGTGACTATCAGCTTGCCTTTTACGGCGTCCATACCATCGCCGAGGCTATCGGTAGCCAGGATGACGGTCTTCTCGTCGTCATCCCCGGTGAAGGGCAAGGGAGCCGGAGGGGCCGGTTGTGCAGGAACCTGGGGCACAGGAGGCCTGGGTGGCGCGGCCTGGACCGGCGGGGCCGGAGGTACAGGCGGAGCCGCGGCCACCGGAGGAGCCAGAGGAGCCGGAGGTCTGGGAGGCTGTGCAGGCATCGCCGGGGGTGTCGGCATCGCTCTGGGAGGTGCCGGAGGCACAGGCGGCATGGTAGGCCGACGAATCCCCTGTTGCGTGGGGCGCTGGGCCGGAATGCCGGTCAAGGTGGCTCCCTTGGGCACAACGACTTCGTCCAAAAGCTCAGCGCTTTCAGAGATGTCCTGCTTCTTCTCTTCTTCCTGCTTCAGCTTTTCGTTTAATTTCTTAAGAATTTCGCTGTCTACGACGGTCTTCTCCGAGAGATACTCATCGTCACTCTCATCATCGAAAAATCCCATCGGTTCTTTCTTACCTTTATCTTCCGTCATGGCGACCTCATCGGCGGACCTACGCTACAAAGTCCTGAATAAAAACGTCGAAGTGGTTATCATCATTAGGTAAATCTTGAAGCGCGTGGATTATAGTATGCTTTCGGGGATTGTCAAAGGTTTTTCACGAACTTCCACACTTTCCTTCCTTTGACCACCCTTCCCTTCCTTCACTCCACCTCTCCGCTTGCTCCTTGTCATGGACCACGTCCCCTCGATTCTCTCCACTGGAAGGTTCCCTGTATCCCCTTCGACCGGTCCATTCAATAGGCTCAATCTCTTGTTGCAGGAATGTTAGATTCGTGTTAGTTATGAGTTAGTGATTCAATAAGCATGGAGGAAAGAGATGCGTAGATTCTCTCGTTTTCTGTTTGTGGCCTGCCTCTTGGCAATGAGCATCAGTCTGGTGGCTTGCAGTGATTCTTCCGGTGATGACGACGATAATCAACCGGGAACCGATGGTGATGCAACAACCGACGATGACGACGATGATGATGAAGACGGCGATCAGGACGACGACGACGATCAGCCGACGATCAAAGCCTATACTACAGCCGCCCAACGCCTGGAACCCACCTTGAGCGAGCATGGCGACGAATGCGAAGGCTTGGAAGATGACCCGGCCTGTGAAAACCCGGCCCTGGCCATACCGAATATGAGCGTCTATGAAAACGCCGGGTTTGGCGAATGGACGGTCACTGAAGGGGAAGCCTTCGGACAAGATCCTCAACTGGGCGTCTCGGACTCTGACCTGTCCTCCTTCGGCGAGCGGCGCTCTCTGTTTGTCTGGGCTCACCTGAGCGATGTTCACATCACCGATGAAGAAAGCCCTAACCGCATGGGTAGCATGGACACCAAAGGCATTCCCTCCGCCCTGCGTCCAATGGACATCTACACCGAGCATGTTCTCAATGCCGCCGTAACGAGCATCAACTACTTCAACAGCAAGGGCGGCGTGGATCTGGTCCTCGCCTCTGGAGACAGCACGGACAGCGCCCAACTCAACGAACTGACCAATTTCATGACGGTGATGAACGGCGGCATGGTGAACCCGGATTCCGGAGAGGATGACGATCCCGTTCCCGGCGAGAACAACGACCCGCAAGACCCCTTCCTCGCGGAAGGTTTGAACGGCATTCCCTGGATTCTTGCCTTTGGCAACCATGATGAACTGATTCTTGGAAACTGGGAAGTTCATGAAGGAACCATTGAAGATGGCATCGGTAACCATAGCCCGACCGGCACCCGTGATGGAACGACCTACGAAGTGATTAACGGTGAAATTCCCGCCGACGAGAACCGCCGCCCCTTGCGTCATGAAGAAATCATCCAGGTCTTGGCTGAAACGACTGAAGGTATTCCTGCGGGGCACGGCTTCAGCGCAGAAAACGTAGCAAACAATCAAGGGTATTATACCTACGATCCCTCCCCGGACTCGGTGATTCGTTTCATCGTGCTGGACAGCGCTTACCGCCCCTACGGCTATGATGAAGACCTGTACACCTATGTCGCAGCCGTGATTGATCGAGATCAATACGAAGATTTCCTGATCCCCGAACTGGATCGCGCCAAGCAGGATCAGAAACTGGTTATCGTAACCATGCACCACGGCAGCACCAAATTGCAGGATGATGGCTACCCCGACGAGTACATCACCACCGCAGACCTGACCGGCACCCTGTCTTCTTATGACAACGTGCTGATTCACTGCATCGGCCACAGCCATGAAAACACCCTGGTTCGTCATGACAATGAAGACGAAGACGGAGGTTACTTCGAGATTCAGGCCAGCGCTCTGATTGACTGGCCGCAGCAGTTCCGTATGTACGAATTAGTGGACAACGGCAACGGCACGCTAAGCGTCTTTACCGTCGTGGTGGACCACGCCGCTCAACCGGGAAGTTTTGCGGAAATCTCCCGCCGCTACGCCCTGATGGATGTGCAGACCGGTTGGGGAGAAGGCGGCCCCGGCATCAGCGAACAACGCAACGTAGAAATGGTGTTCAAGGTTCCCGAAGGCTTTGAGGATGTCATCGCCAACGCCCAGAGCAAAGACGCCGTTCAGGCTCTGACCACCTGGACCGAATAGACAGCAGGTCCGACGCCTCTGAGCCTGTCGGATTTTCGATGAATGCCCCCGCTGGTGATCCGGCGGGGGTTCTTTTTTATCCACAAGTAACCGGGTTTTCCGGAAAAAGCTCTGCACCGGCTTGCAATCCATCGACGCCGATTCCATTGAATCGCTTCTGAAGAAACCCCGCGACCCAAGAACCGACTCTGAACTCCAACCCAACGCAAACACTTCATTTCGGCATAATAGAACTATAATTTAATAAAACTTTGCAAAACTTCTTGACAGTAAAAGAAGCGTGTAGTACAAGGTAGGTGTTCGCGAGGAACAACCTCCCGGACACCATCTCCCCCCTTTGCGCATCCCTGCGCACTCCTTGTTTCTTCGTTTTTCGTACCTTTTGAGAGCCTTCGGTTGCCCCCGGAGGCTTTCGCTTTTCAAGCGGAAGACTGTGATCCAGAAACAAGATGGAAGGGAAGGTAGAGTTGAAATCCAACCGAAGGGTACAAAGACGGAATAAGGAACGTGAGTTGTTGAGATAAGCCTGTTTCCATCCCTGTCACGTCGATTGATTGTAGCGGAAGCCAGGAGCGGCTAGATGTAATCCGTGTCGCCGATGTCCGAACGGCATTTCACGCTACCCAGACGTTTCTCTACCGGCTGAAGTTCCTTTTCGCCGAAGACTTCCAGATACCGTTGAAAGACACCGGGGCAGAGAGAGCCATAGGCGCAACTCCGGCAGGCTTCCACCTGGGTCGGCTTGGCAAAGCCCACCGCTTCGCAATTGCCGGAAGGGAAAATGACATCGGCATGGTCCGGCAGTTGGCAAAAGGGCAACTCCCAGGTGGCACGTAGGTCGCCGCGTCGTGACTGTTTGTAGGTTTCAATGGCTTCCTGATAACTCTCACGGGATTCCGTAAACGAGAGTAGAATTTTGTCGGACAAGTCTTCAAACACCGGAGAAGGAATGATCTGCACGAAGTTGGTTTCAATATCGTGGGGAATGCCCATCGCCCAGCGCAGGAAATCCGCCATGTTGCGATGGTTCAAGCGAGTGACCACAAAGCTGAGAAACACATTGCGCCTATACCCCAGGCGCTTGCTTTGCCGGATCACGTTCACCAGGCCGCGCACGGTCTGAGCGTAGCTCCCCTGGGTGCGGGTCAGAGCATCATGGGTGCTTGCATCCGGACCATGAAGGCTGATGCGCACTTCGTGCAACCCCCGTTGAAACGCCTCCTCGCAGAAGGCCGGATCGGCCAACATGCGCCCGTTGGTGATCGTGCCGATTTTCTTGAACCCCAGTTTTCGCGCTTCGGTGATAAGATCCAGAAAGCGGGGATGGATGGTGGCTTCGCTGGCCAGATAGGACTGCATGTTGACCACATCCTGGGTTTCCCGCAGGGCTTTCATGGACTGTAGAGCCTGGTCGAAATCCTGATACCGGGTGCGGTGATCGTCATAGCAAAAGACACAGTTATTGTTACAATAACGTCCCTGGCATGTGGAACCGCTCATCGAAATCCTCGAATCCGACAGTGTTTCAGACCGTACATCAAAAGTATCAATCAAGCCCACCAATGAGTGTAAAGGATCCTTCGAACCTCGTCAACAGAAGAACCTGCCTGCTAACGTTTTTCAAACAAACAAGGAGTGAAGAGCACATTAGAGATAAGTAAAAACGTTGAAAAAACCAGCGGGGTTCTCATGAAATCCTGATAACAACTTGACAAAATGAAGGCTTTCCCAGATACTCCCTCCGTCGCTGGGATCCTTTCGGACCGAGACGGCTTACCTTGTGAGTATCGCCTCTTTGGGTACGAACCGACCACTTCGCGAACCGTCGCAAGGGTCGAGTCATTGCCTGTCCACCGGATTCCATCTGTCATCACTGGGCTGGATTGTTTCGTTGACTTTGGGTCATCGTGCGTCCTTGTTTCGGGTTTTCGCCTCCTGATTGCCCCATCTGCGAAACCGAACCTAAGGGACGTTGCAAACACCTTTCGGAGTGAACCGATGGACCGTATGATGTTGAAATCGAAGATTCACCGCGCTACCGTCACCCACGCGGATCTGAACTATGAAGGCTCGGTGACCATCGACCGCAACCTCCTGGACGCGGCGGATATTCTGGAAAACGAAGTCGTGCAGGTGTGGAACATCACCAACGGCAACCGTTTTGATACCTACGCCCTGGTGGGGGAACGGGAAAGCGGCGTGATCTGCATCAACGGCGCGGCGGCGCGCCTGGTGGCTCCCGGCGACAAGGTGATTATTGCCAGCTATGTCACCATGCCCGACGCCGAGGCCAAGGCCTGGGAACCGAAACTTGTTTTCGTGGACGAGTCCAACCGGCAAAAAGACCTGGATCGAAAAGAAGTTCCCGGCCCCAAGCTGGTGAATCAGTAACCCCCGGCTGGCTGGATTGAAAAACCAAGCCCCCGCATTGCGGGGGCTTTTGTGCTAGCTGACAACGTCATTTCCCCTCGCTGGGATGCCTTTTGGCATCCTGTCTCTCGTGAGAGGGAGCGACGAGTTTTCCTTCTCCTTCTGGGAGAGGGAAGCGAACAGAGTGAGCAAGGGTGAGGGAAACCGGGGTTTGTCAATAACCTCGAAGAACCTGGCCTGCCTATGGATGGGCGTTTGTCTCCCAAGAGAGTTCGGGGATTTTTTAATGAGGTGCAATCAAAACCGATGAGCCTGTTTTCTACGGTAGCTGAAACAGAGTGGAACGATTGGCGTTGGCAGACAGCCAACCGCGTCACGGACATGGCAGGCCTTCGTCGTTTCTGGCCGGAGGCGACGGCCTTCGATCAAGGCATCGAAGAGGCCGGTGCCCAGTATCAATGGGCCGTGACACCCTATTACCTGAAGTTGATCGACCCTGCCGACCCGAATGACCCTCTGGCCTTGCAGGTCTTGCCGGATCGCCGGGAGTTGCTGGACCTGGACAGCCCCTTGGACCCTTTGCTGGAACAACCCCATTCACCGGTACAGGGCTTGATTCATCTCTATCCCGACCGCGTTGCGTTTTGCGTCAGCAACGTCTGTCACGCCTATTGCCGTCACTGCTTTCGCAAACGGCGCAAGATCGAACGCGACCCGGCGACCAACCTGGATGCTGCCATCGAGTACATCCGTACCACGCCGACGGTGCGGGACGTGCTGGTTACGGGAGGCGATCCCTTGATGCTGGCGACCGATGTTCTTTGCAAGCTTCTCGCCCGCCTGCGCGAGATTCCCCATGTCGAGATTCTGCGTGTAGGAACCCGCGCTCCGGTGACCTTGCCGATGCGGGTCACCGAACATCTGGCCCAACGGCTTTCTGAATTTCACCCTTTGTACATCAACACCCAGTTCAACCACCCCAGGGAAATCACCCCGGAAGCGGCCTTGGCCTGCGATCGGCTGAGCCGGGCGGGCATTCCTCTCGGGAATCAATCCGTGCTGCTGGCCGGTGTCAACGATGACGTGGAAACCATGCGGGCTTTGGTTCATGGGCTGTTGAAAATCCGTGTGCGCCCTTACTATGTGTTTCATCCGCAGATCGTGCAGGGGAGCGCCCATACGCGGGTGCCTTTGGACAAAGGTCTGGCCATCCACCGCGCCCTGGAAGGCTTTACCAGTGGCCTAGCCGTTCCTCTGTATATTCTGGACACGCCTTACGGCAAAGTCCCTCTGGCGGAAAGCCGTATTGTGGGACGCACGGACAAGGGCTTTCTGGTAAAGAGCTTTGAAGGCAAACTCTGGGAAGAACCGGACGAAGGCTGAAAAGAGACTATCTCTCCGGCTAGGATCGACTCGTTTTGCTCACGATGTGTCCGCCTGGCCTCTGCGCGATGATTGAAAATCAGAACCCGTCTTGTCCCGAACAGGCGCGAAAGAAGATCGCTCTCTCTCGTCTTTCCTGCTGTTTCGCTTGTTTTTCGTGGGAAGGAACCTTGTTCCGCGTGTTCTTTGTGGTCTGGGCTTACGAGGCTTTCCGCTTGAGTGGCCAACGCTTGCGGACGAGACTAGCCGCCTGTTTGGGGGTGCGGACCACACCATCCATTTGCAGGTCTTGCAGTTTGCGCAGAATGCGCCCCAGACGCGGGCCCGCCTCATACCCCATGCGTTTCAACTCCGAGCCGGAGAGCAGGGGATCGGGCAGCATGGTTCCACTGTACCCGTCAAACTCATCCCGTAAGCGTTGAATCGCCTCGGTATCCTCACCGCGTGCCTTCGCGATGGCTCTGGCCATTTCCAGGTGATCCTGAAACACCACGTTGGCCATGAAGCGACGACGCTGGGCGGCCTTGGCCTCAACGAGCCCGGCCAGGCGGTTCTGGTGTCGCAGCAGGCTCAACACTTCATGGGTCATTGCTTTGGTCATGCGCAGGCGTTTGCACAAAAGCTCCGCCTCGTTGGTACTCGCTCTGCCGAAACGCGGGTAATGCGGACCTTCCGGAGTATCTTGACGAACCAGGGGCTTCCCCAGAGAATGAATGGCCACGGCCACCCCCAGCGCCGGGTTCAGTTTGTCCGGTCGGATGGCGGAAAGCGCACGGTGAACCACATCCCAGGCGGTGGCGTTAGGGTCTGCCGGGGTCGGGTCCGGGGTTTTCTTGAGAATCAGCAACTCCGGTAGAATAACGCGCAACATGCCGGAGCGGTCCAGCAAGTCCAAACCGCGCTCCGGGTGCGCCGTGCCGAGGATCTTCAGCACTTCTTCACGAATACGCTCAATGCTGATGGTTTCGATCTTCGGAGCAAAGTCTTTGACCGCCTGCCAGGTGTCGCGCTCCACCTCAAAATTCAACTTGGTAGCAAAGCGGATGCAGCGAAGCATACGCAGGTAGTCTTCCTGATAGCGCACCCAGGGATCCCCGATGGAGCGGATCAAGCCCAGGCTGGCATCACGGTAAGCACCGACGTAGTCATACAAACGCCCAGCGATGGGATCGTAAGCAAAGGCGTTGACGGTGAAGTCACGCCGGAACTGGTCTTCCCGCAGGTGCCCCAGACTGATGTAGCTGGGATGGCGTCCATCCAGGCTGGGGCCGTCATGACGGAAGCTGGCCACTTCCACTTTATGGGGCCCTTGCAGCACGAGTACCACACCGAAGGTTTTACCCACCTGAAGCGTGCGCTTGAACAAGGAGCAGACCTCATCCGGCGTGGCACTGGTGGCGACATCCACGTCTTTTACCTTCAGACCGAGAATACGATCCCGAAACCAGCCACCCACGAACACGGCATCATGTCCCTTGGCCTGCAAGGTCCGGACGATATCCAAGGCAACCTGAAAATGGGAAGCATATTTGCGGCTGCGCCGAGTATGGGACGGACGGGAGGGCGACCTCCGTGGGGCATTGCGGCCCGATGAACTGCGTTTGCTTCCCGCTTGCGTGGAAGCCTGCTTGTTTTCCGTCGGTTTGGATGGCTTGGATTTCCGACGACGGCGTCGTCGTTTGGAATCGCTCTTGCCGGACGAAGGGGAATCCTCCCGGCTCTGGGTCGATTGGGAAGACTTGTCTGAAGCGTGGGAGCTTTCCTCGTGGTCGTGCATCGTATGGTCGGTGGTTCCAAAACGCGCAATGGCGATGGGTCGGGCAAAAAACGCCACGGCATGAAGTGCCGGAAAACTCGGATTCATGGTGACAGCCAGAAGTTAGCGGCACTCTATCACAAATTGTTTTCACACGCCAAGGAAGAACGACCTTCAACCCAGAAAAAACGAAACGGATAACGCAGTCCGTCATCAGACAACGCTGCCAACTCAGAGAAAAGAAGGCTGACCGACCTGCCTGGGGCGAAAAACAGACACTACACTGACTATAGCTATTGTAGCCTTTCTGGGGATACCGCACCGCGCCAAACGCTCAAAAAACATGGCAATCATCAGATCCAGGGTTGAAAAAGGCTCTTGTGAACACAATAACTTCTATGAATAGGCTTCATGTCTGATGCGCCAAACCCTTGAAACCAGGGGGAATAGCTTGACAAACACTTCCCCGGCGTTGTACGTTTCCTTGTCCTGTATGGATCGATTGGCAACAAACGAACGACCTGCTAGTCTTGATTGGCACCCTAACGCTAAAGGTGTTTTCATGAGCACGGAATTCTTGCCCGTTTTGATCGTGTTCGGTCTTTGTTTTCTCGTCGTAGCCGGGATGCTCGGCGCGGCGGCAATCACCGGACCTCGAAGCAAAAACCCGGTCAAAGACGCCCCCTTCGAATGCGGAAACCCCTCTTTTGGTACCCAAGGGAAACGCTATGCCATCAAATATTTCCTGGTGGCCATCGTGTTTCTGCTCTTTGATCTGGAAGCCGTTTATCTGTATCCCTGGTCCGTCCTGTTCCAGAAACTGGGCTTCTTCGGATTTTTTGAAATGGCCCTGTTCCTCGTGGTGCTGGTGGCCGGTTTGGCCTATGTGTGGAAGAAAGGAGCCCTGAAATGGGAATAGAGACACTGGCAACCGTGGGTGGTGAATTCGTCACCTCACGTGTGGAAGATGTTTTGAACTGGAGCCGCAAATGGTCGATGTTCCTCTATCCTTTCGTGACGGCCTGCTGCGGGATGGAATACATGTCCGTAATGGGTGCGCGGCACGACCTGGCCCGCTGGGGCTGTGAATTTCCCCGCTTCTCACCCCGTCAGGCAGACCTGCTTTTCGTGGTGGGCACGGTGAATCACAAACAGGCTCCCGTGTTGAAGCGCATTTATGAACAGATGTGCGAACCCAAATGGGTGGTGGCTTTCGGCGCCTGCGCCAGCACCGGCGGAATTTATGACAACTACGCCGCCGTGCCCGGTATTGACCACATCATCCCCGTGGATGTCTACATCGCCGGATGCCCTCCGCGCCCGGAAGCGGTAATGGAAGGCATCATGAGCCTGCAGGAAAAAGTCATTTCCAAGCAGCATCCGATCCGCGAACAACTGGAAGCGAAAAAGGTGGGCTAAGCCCCCTGTTTCAAGGGTGAAGGTTACGAAATGGCTAAAACAAGTTTGACATTGGACAAGGTGGTTTCCGTTCTTGAGAAAAAAGTCAAGGACGCCATTGTGGAGCACACCGCCGTAGAGCGGGATGATCGCGTGCAGGTGAAGCCCGATGCCCTGTTGGATGTCCTCAAAGCCTTGAAGAACGAGAAGGATCTTTCCTTCGAGTTCCTGATGGACCAGACCGCTGTGGATTACATGGGCGAAGAGCCGCGCTTTGAGGTGATCTATCAATTATACTCGATGAGCCACAACTACCGCCTGCGGGTCAAGACCCGTGTCGGTGGCGATACGCCCCAGCTTCCAACCGCAACCGGTTTATGGAAAGCGGCGGATTGGTTCGAGCGCGAAATCTGGGACATGTACGGCGTTCGCTTTGAAGGGCATCCGAACCTGAAGCGCCTGCTGATGTACGAAGAATTCGAAGGCCACCCGCTGCGCAAGGATTACCCCCTGAAGGGACATCAGCCCATCGTGGAATTGCGCAAGCCCATCGCTCCGCCGAAAGAGCCACAGCATCAGTGGACTCCCGCTCAGCGGCAGGCCCGTCTCGATCTGGACGATTAACCAAGCCGGCATGGGGCTTGCCCCCGGCTGGTTCGCAAGAACAGACCCACCAACGAGGTCGCAATGAACGAAGAAAAGAACAAACCGGTTTTCGTGCCGGATGACGAACCGGAAGTGAAGGATCTGCCGACGGATCAAATGGTCCTGCAACTGGGACCGAGCCATCCTGCCGTGCATGGCATCGTCAAACTGACCACCACGGTGGAAGGTGAAACGGTGAAGGACATGGACGCGGAAATCGGTTATCTGCACCGTGGGTTCGAGAAGATGTGTGAGCAACGCACCTGGAACCAGAACGTGGTGTTCACCGATCGCCTGAATTATTGTTCCGCGCCGATCAACAACTTCGCCTATTGCAGCACCATCGAACAGTTCATGGGCTTGGAACTTCCCGAACGGGCGGTGTGGATTCGCATGATCTTCAGCGAATTGTCCCGCGTGGCGGACCACCTCACGGCGGTTACCGCCTCGGCGATGGAGTTGGGCGGGTTTACCCACTACTTCTACTACATTCACGCCCGTGAACTGCTCTACCGCATTTTTGAAAAATACTGTGGTGCCCGTCTGACCACCAGCATGGCTCGCGTCGGCGGTCAACCCTGGGATCTGTACGAAGGCTTTGAAGCCGACGTGCGGGAGAAAATGGCGGAGATCCGCCAATATCTGGAAGACGGACACATGCTGGTAACCCGCAACCGTATCTTCCATGATCGCCTTCGCGGTACCGGCGTGTTGAGCAAAGAAGACGCAATCAGCTTCGGCATCACCGGCCCGCGCCTGCGCTGCACCGGTGTAGACTACGACGTGCGCAAGGCCATGCCGTATTGGTTCTACGACAAAGTGGAATTCCACGTTCCCGTGCTGGATGAAGGCGATAACTACGCAGCCTATCTGGTGCGCATGGACGAGATCGAACAGAGCCTCTGGTTGGTGGAGCAATGCCTGGAGAAGATCCCGTCTGAAGGTCCGGTAATGGTGGAAGACAACAAGATCGCTCTGCCGAAAAAGAGCGACACCTACAACCACATTGAAGGCTTGATTCACCACTTCAAGGTGACGATGGAAGGCGTGCAGGTGCCTGCCGGGGAATACTACTTCGCGGTGGAATCCCCCAACGGGGAGCATGGTTATTACATCGTCTCGGATGGCACGGGAACGCCCTATCGCGTGCGTGCGCGTCCTACCTGTCTGCCGCAGACCGCCGCCATGCCGACCATGTGCATCGGCGGAATGATTGCCGACATCGTTCCCACCTTCGGCTCGATCAACATGATCGGTGGCGAGTTGGAACGCTAGGCGGTTTGGATCGGGCTTCTTGCCGGAAGCCTCCTCCGGGGCGCGTCGAGGGCGCGTTCCGATCAAACGACTGGAGCAACCGAACGGGGCGTAACCCCGGAACGACAAAGGACGGGAACTCATGGCTGAACTACCCATTGTTTGGCAACTGCTTGTCGCACTGATTTTCTCTGTGGTGTTGATTCTCGGTCTGGGCATGGGCCTGGGCGGATTCCTCACCTGGCAGGAACGTAAACAGTCGGCGCAGATGCAAGACCGTATCGGCCCCAACCGCGCTCCGATCACCATCCCCTTGCTGGGCATCAAGCTGTATCTCTTCGGCTTGCCGCACTTCCTGGCGGATGGCTTGAAAATGTTGATGAAGGAAGACTTCATCCCGGAGAACGCCAACAAGTTTCTGTTCTGGTTGGCCCCTGCGATGGCATTGTTCGCCACAATGGTGGGCTTTGCCGTGGTGCCCTTCGGCGGAGTAAACGAGATTGCCGGGTTCAAGATCAATTTCCAGATCGCGACGCTGAACAGCGGTATTCTCTTCCTCTTTGCGTTTGCCAGCCTGAGTGTCTACGGTGGCGTATTGGCCGGATACAGCTCGGATAGCAAACTGGGTTTGATCGGCTCCATGCGTACCGCCGCGCAACTGGTCAGCTATGAAGTCGCCTTGGGCCTGACGCTCATCGGCGTGTTCATGATCTACCAGACCCTGCAACTGGATCTCATTGCCGCGCAGCAGGGCAAAACCTTGTTCGGTTTCCTGCCCAACTGGGGCGTGGTCTGGCAACCCTTGGGCTTCTTGCTCTTCTTTGCCGCCAGCATCGCGGAAACCAAACGCGCGCCCTTCGATATGCCGGAAGGCGAAAGCGAAATCGTCGGCTACTTCCTGGAATACTCCGGAATGAAGTTCGGCGCGTTCATGTTCGGCGAATTCATCGAAATCGTTCTGGCTGCCGCCCTGATGGTTACGCTGTTCTTCGGCGCCTACCATATTCCCTGGGTGCAGTGGGAATGGATCACCTCCTGGCTGCAAAGCACGGTGGGAACCAATTGGCTGCCCGGCCTGCTGACCGGCCTGTTGCAGTTCGGCGTGTTTGCGGCCAAGGTCTTCTTCTTCTGTTTCCTGCAACTGGCCCTGCGCTGGACGGTCGTTCGTTTCCGCTATGACCAGGTGATGAACTTCGGTTGGAAGCTTCTGCTTCCCCTCTCGCTGGCCAACATCGTCATCACGGCCATCGTGATGTTGATCGTACTGTAAGGAGCATCCTGATGGATTTGAAATACACCAAAGAATACAATCGTGAACTGAGCCTTACGGAAAAGTTCTACATTCGGGAAATCACCCTGGGCGTGGCCACCACCTTGAAGCACTTCTTCAATAACTGGCCCTTGCGTCACAAACAGACCCAAACCAAGTTCTATCCCGAAGAGCGCATGTATGTGACCAACCGTGTGCGTGGTCGCCACTACCTGACCAAACGCTCGGATGGCCGTCTGACCTGCGTGGCCTGTCAGATGTGCGCCATTGCCTGCCCGACCAACGTGATTCACATTGAAGTGGAAAAGCTGGACGAGCCTTATTACACCGGAAGACAGAAGATCGACCGTCGGCCCAAGACCTTCACCATCGACCAACTGACCTGCATTTATTGCGGGATGTGTGTGGAAGCCTGCCCGGAAGACGCGATCCGCATGGATGGGGGGCATGTCGCCCTGGCCGTGGTGGAACGTGAGGAAGGCGTGGTTCGTCGTGACCTGCTTCTGGAATTCAACCAGGGCCCCCATGAGGTGCGCCCGATGGATGGCCCCAACGATGACAAGGCCGTGGCTCCTTTGGAGATCCGACCTGCGAACGAGGTGCAGCAGCGCGAAATGTAACCACGATCTGTTCCCGGTAATGAATCAAACCCATCAAGGCATCCTACGTCGTTCTGGCGTGGATGCCTTTTTTGTGGTTCTGATCCCATCTCCGGAGAGATGAGCGTTTATCAAAACGGATAGCGCCTCGTGTTCCCATCCTCAATGGTGGACCTTGAGTTCCCCGTTTGGGTGAATTGAACCTTTTTGATCGCCTTGATCCGGAAAGCGTCTGCCTCCCTTTGACCTTTTCTGCACCATACATCGCGTTCTCTGCTTCAATGAACCGGTATTCAAGATGGATTCCTGCCAAAATATGGAAAACAAAGGGGATTTCTCTCAGATTCTTTCTAAAAAAGCCGATACCTTTCTTGCCCTTTGGGCTTGGGATTCGGGGGATGATGAACAAAACGAAATGCCATCACATGGAGCGTATAGGCTCTGTTGCAAGGTATGGGCACCAGGCAACACGATGAAATGACATCTGTCACTCTTGGAGACAAGGATAAAGTTTTCTGTAATTACGCAATAATATGTAGAAATATTACTTTCAATTACGTATACTTACTTGGGGGAATCTTCAAGAATACAGCGTCAGGTTGCTTCGGTCTTTTCTTCCCGAATGAGGGGATCGTCTGAATCAGGCTATGAACTGGGTTGGTTATCGGTGCCGTGGGGTCGTGCATGGAAACAACGAGAAAACAGTTGGGGATGTTGATTGCCATCATGATGGTGGTAAGCTTCGGTGTGACCATCCTCACTTATACCATGCTGTACCATCTCGCCTTGAATGGTCAAAAGGAACGCCTGCGTGAAACCGCCCAGAGCCGCGCCAGGCTGATTGAGTCCGTCGCCCGCTTTGATATGATCCATAGCCAGCATGACACTCCCGGAGGTGCCTTTGAAGCAACGATGTCACAGATCCGAGAAGCACACCGGGGGTTCTATGGCTTTGGTGAAACCGGAGAATTTACCCTGGCGCAGCGCAAAGGGGATCATATCGTTTTCCTGTTGAATCATCGCCACGGTGTGGATTCCGAAGACCCGGTTCCCGTTGATATGGATTCAAATCTGGCAGAACCGATGAGGCGGGCTCTAACCGGCCAGTCTGGAACCGTCACCGGCCTGGATTATCGTGGTGCAACCGTGTTGGCCGCCCATGAGCCTGTCGGGGTCTACGGTATGGGTATCGTGGCCAAGATCGACATGGATGAAATCCGGGCGCCGTTCATACGCAGTGCCTTTATTACCCTGATTTCTTTCGCGATCTTCATCTCTGTCGGAGCCTTCCTGTTCTTGTGGATCAGTAAACCAATTGTCGAGAAGTTGCGAAGCTACAACCAGCGTCTTCAGCAGGAAGTGACTCTACACAAGGAAACCTCAGACTCTCTGAATGAACAAAAACAGCGTCTGGCTTCCCTGATGCACAACCTCTCCGCGATGGTCTATCGTAGTGAACCAAATCCACGAAGGGCCATGCGTTTTGTCAGCCGATACAGCATACACCTTCTCGGCTATTCCGAAGAGGAATTGACCCAGAAGACAATTCACTTCCACGATCTGATCGAAGAAGAGGACCAGGACCGTGTCTTGACATCCTTGAAGCAAGCACTTGAGCAGAAGGATAACTATTGCATTGAATACCGATTGAAGCGAAAAGATGGAAAATCCATCTGGGTCATGGATCAAGGCGAAGCCGTTTCTTCAGGTCACGATGGAAGCACAGTCCTGGACGGCATCATCACCGACATCAATGATCGTAAACTGATGGCGGATCAGATGCTCCAATCTCAAAAGATGGAGGCCGTGGGACGCCTTGCCGGAGGAATTGCCCACGACTTCAACAATCTGCTGACGGGCATCAGTGGTCACGTTTCCTTGTTGATCATGGATGCCGGTCTTGAACCGGACAACTCTCTGGTAGCCAGCCTGAATGAAATCAACGATGCCTCCCAACGGGCCAGCGAGTTGACAAGACAATTGCTCGCCTTCAGCCGCAAGCAGCTTATTTCCCCGAAGATTGTGGATCTGAACAAGCTGCTATCCAACCTGGAGCGGATGCTCTCACGCCTTATCGGGGAAGATATTCACTTGAGCCGTAAGGCCGATCCTGGCCTGGGCTTTGTCAATGTGGACCCCGGTCAACTGGAACAGGTGATTATCAACCTGGTGGTCAACGCCAGGGATTCCATGCCCAACGGCGGAGACTTGTTTGTTGAAACCGATACGGTTCATGTTTCAGATGACCAAGCAGACAGGCAAGACTCTTTACCCTCTGGAACCTACGCGGTGATTCGTATCCGCGATACCGGGGAAGGCATGGATGTCCCAACCCAAGCCAAGGTGTTCGAGCCTTTCTTCACCACCAAAAAAGAAGGGAAAGGAGTCGGTCTTGGTCTGGCAACCAGCTATGGCATCATTCAGCAACATAACGGATCCATCAAAGTGGACTCCACCCTCGGAGAGGGAACCACCTTCAGCGTGTATCTTCCTGAAGCGAAGGAAGGCTTGCCGGAACCGGAAACCGATTGCCAGATGGATGTGGGAAGCCTCCCCCGTGGTAAGGAAACCATTCTGGTGGTGGAGGACGAAGATATTGTCCGCCTGGTTGCCGTGAAACTTCTACAACGCCAGGGCTACCACATTCTGGAGGCCACGGACGGTTTGGATGCCTTGCAACAGATCGCAGATTCCAAGCCGAAAATTGACCTGCTGATGACGGATGTGATTATGCCCAAGATGAACGGTAAGCAACTTGCCGATGAAGTGGTCAAATACTACTCAGACATCAAGATCCTCTTCGCATCCGGGTACACTGAAAATGTGATTGCCCGCCACGGCATGCTGGATGAGTCGATCAATTTCATTGCCAAACCCTACACCGCCCAGGGGCTTGCCGAAAAGGTACGTCTTGTGCTGGATACCTGACCGCGCCGTGACCCCGTCTTGGTGACGGGGTCACAGGAAGCGTTTCAGGCTCTCGTCTGAAGCACTTGGAGAACCCCAAGCCGGACATCCTTGCTTGGGGTTCGGCACGGTCCCTTGGCATGTATAATCCTGCCTGACCTGCTTGCGGAAGGGTGGAAGACACCAACAGCCCGAAAACCACGCAGGCTTCCGGGCTGTTGGATGGATACGGAAACGAGGGGCTATTTGCCAAGCCGCCCCTTGAATGTTCCAGTCGCGAAGCGGGTGTCTTCTTCGGTAAAAAAGGCCCTAGGGGCCAGGTCTTCCACCAGTTTGCGAAAACGTTTCAATTGACGGCGTTCTACAATGCTGAACAGCACGTAAACCGGACCGGAAAGCCCTTCTCCGTCCAGCACCGTTACGCCGAAGTTGTTTTCCCGTAGCGCTTTAACCAGTTTATCATTGGGTTTGACGGTAATCACCCGCACAAGGCGCAACCCCAGCGCAATCCGTTCTTCGATCTTGATCCCCAGCCAGGTTCCTGCGGCAAAGCCACCGGCATAGGCCACAGCCAACGAGGGGTTGTCCGAGACTTTGCTCAACACCTGACCGATGGCGAACAGGAAGACAAGAACCTCAAAAAAACCAATCACCGAGGCCAGAACGGACCGCCCCTGAATGGCGACGATATTGCGCACGGTGCCCATTGAGACATCCATCACACGCATCAGGAAAACCAACACGATCATGCCTGTACTTTCCAGCATGGTTCCTCCTTTCGTGTGCCTTTATATGACAAAACCCCAAGGACATCAAGGATAGGTCGGCGCAGTCACGAAAGACCTGAGGTTTCAGGCCAGGTTCCTGCCCTACATGATTGGGTTGGTGCTTTCATTCCGGTTGATGACAAGGCTTAGGGCACGTAGTAGATGCCCAGTCCGAGGTAGGGAGCGGGATGCCTCCGGATTCCGTTGTACACCTTGCGACGGTTGTTGGTGGTACGGGTGAGGCTGTACGGGGTCAATCCGGCATGAAAGCCAAGCCAGGCCGGGCCGACGACCTGCTGGTACACGGTCACACCGGTCTGGATCTCCAACAAGCTGAGCGCTTGCAAGCCCTGAGGTCTATCCATTCCAGCTTTCACCTGCCAGGTTTCCGAAAGCACATTGACTCCGGTGCGAATCATGGTGGTTTCCACAAAGCGGAGCATCAGGTTAAACCCTCCCGGAGGCCCAACTCCTGCCGAGAAGGGATAATCCTGGCTGGAATACATAAAGCCGAAGATGGGAATGGGAATGTAATACAGATTGGCAGAGCTATGAATCAAACCGAAGGTGAAACGCCATTGATCGGAAGACTTCCAATTGGTGAAGACTCCGGCTTTGGGAACAAAGGTATGGCCGTCAATGCGTCGGTAATCTCCCGCCATGCCTGCACCTCCAAAGAGCAGCAGGGTCAGATCACTGCGCAGACGAAATCCGAAGGTGGAGGTCAAAGTAAGGTTGTGCAGGAAGGTCGCAACGAAGTCCAAACGTGGATCATTGCTCTTGGGGCTGGTCAGGCTGTAGGATAGACTCAGAAAACTGAAAGCCTTTTCCTTGAAAAAGAGCGGCGCGCCCCCTTGGACCTTCAAGTTGCGATACCCCAGTCGGGAATGCGAGGCATGGTTGGTCCCGGATTGAAAGGAATAGTTGCTGGTAACAAACAGAGGAGATCGGGCCGGATTGGGTTGCTTGGTTTCTTGCGGCTTTTCTTTGGGAAGCGTCTCCGAGGTCTGGCTTTCAAGCGGAGAAGAACGTTCCTTGTCCGTTGATCGTAGCACGTTGTCCTGCGTTGACTCTTGCGGATCTGACTCCGATTCCGCCCAGGCCGGTTGACCGCAAACAAGCAGGCTGGCCGGCAACAGGATGGAAAGAAAGCACCGAAGATGCCTTCTGGATGCTTTCGATAGGTGGATACTCATGATGCCGGACATAGACTTTCCCTAGGGCTGAAGCGTTGAAACCTGCGTAATAACTAGAACACCGCAGCCTCCTGATTCTGTCACTTCCATGTATACAACAAAGAGATCGGGTGAAACAAGAGTGACTTGGAATCAAAGACTTTGAAATAGAACAAGATCACCTGCGCCCTGGAGTTTCCGCTCTCCAAGCTCGCTATTGCCTTTTCGTTGCAGATGTGCAAGGGTTCAACGGTCTTCGCAAGGGTGTGAGAGCAGCCTTGGTCATTGGTGTATCGCGCCCGGCTGGCATGTCAGATCGGACGCGAGAGGAATACCGGAACCCAGGGGTACCCACAGGGGTTTTCCCCGCGATTCCACAAGTGGAAGATGGGTCGTCATGGATTTACGCATTCAATCGTTGTTGCCCAAAGAGGCAATCCTTCCTCAGGTCAGCGCGACATCCAAGCAAGCGGTGTTGCATGAAATGGTGCAAGCCCTCAGCGCCAATTATCCCATTCTGGACGATACGGAAATCCGGGATCGCCTGATGCAGCGCGAAGCGCTTTCCAGTACCGGCATCGGTGAGGGCGTGGCCATTCCCCATTGTCGGACCCTGGAAGTGGATGTCCCCCGTTTGGTTTTGGCCCGCAGCCTTACCGGCATTGATTATCAGGCCGTGGATGACAAACCCGTCTTTCTGCTCTTTCTCCTGGTTGCCCCGGAGCGGGCTGATGCCATTCATTTGAAGGTGCTGGCCAAGATTGCCAAGCTCTGTAAACAGGAAGGCTTTATTCAGGATCTTCTCGCCGCCGAAGCCTCGGCGATGTATTCGGTATTGCTGAATTACGCCAAAAAGGTGGATTAGCAGCGCGGATGAAGGAGGGGCCATGCGGGACATGAATCCGGTCAGCATTTCGATGATGATGGAAGGCTTGACCGCCGAGATGGATTTTACCGTCCTTGCCGGTATGCAGGGCATGGGCAGACTGATCGGTTACGAGCGCATTCAGAAAACCGGATTGGCCCTGGCCGGACTGCCCCACAAGATCAAAGCCGAACGTATCCAGGTTTTTGGAGACAACGAGTGTTCCTACCTCAACACCCTTTCGGAGTATGCTCAGTGCCAGACCATTCTTGACGTGCTGTCCCGTGGGGTGCCGGGTATCGTGCTGACCCGTGGCATGACTCCTCCAGAGCCCCTTGTCCGCCTGTGCAACGAACAGAACATCCCCTTGTTACTGACCACCCAGACATCCAGCCAGGCGATTATCCTGCTGAACAAGTACCTGGAAAACCACCTTGCGCCCACCACCACGGTTCATGGTGTGTTGGTGGATGTCCACGGCGCGGGCGTCTTGATGTTGGGTAAAAGCGGCGTTGGAAAATCCGAAACGGCGCTGGACCTGGTGCTACGCGGGTTTCGTCTGGTGGCCGACGATATTGTGGAAGTACGCAGAATGTATCCACGCAGCATCATCGGCAAGGCACCGGAAGCGATCAAACACCACATGGAAATCCGTGGCGTGGGCATCATTGATGTATCCATGCTTTTCGGCGTCAGTGCCACACGCTCACGAAAGCAGATTGATCTGGTACTGGAACTGGTGGAATGGGACCCCCACGCCGAATACGACCGCCTGGGCCTGGAGCATCACCGTTTCCCCATCTTGGATGTCGAACTGCCCATGCTGGTCATTCCGGTCAGCCAAGGCCGCAACATGGCCACCATCGTTGAACTGGCGGCCCGAAATCATCTGTTGCGTATGCAGGGAGTAGACTCCGCCATCCTGTTCAAAGATCATCTGCAACAACTGATTTCCATGCCGGACTTGAATTCCTTGAGCCTCACCGACGAAACCGCCGCCACGGTCATTGACGGCGCAGAGGATGAGGACGAGGCAGACAAGCTCTGACCGTTTTCTAAGACAGATCCAAATCACCATCCCTTGTTGCAAAGAGACAGGCTTAGGGAATATCCGCCTGCCCGCCGGAAAGTCTTGCCTGCTTGTGGGACCAGGCACGAAGTTTTTTCAAGCTGGGCTTTTTGGGGAAATGCTTGTAGTGGGCATGAACACGGAACATCCTCGCCACCACCGGACCGAATTTCGCAGCCAATCCCGGATGAGCCAAGGAACCCTTCGCCGTTTGCAGCATATCGGCCAAGCCGATGCGCGTCATCTTCTGCGCCATTCCCCAACTGAAATTCCCGGCATTGAGCAGTCCGGCGTCCAACATGCTGTCAATCTGATCGCCGCGCAAAGTCTGGCTCAAGCGGCGAAAGACATCGTAGGCACCGAAGACCGAGCCCAGTTCCCGTTGAAACGCCTGCAAGGCGTCCCAGGTGGCATCCAGACTACCCGGATCATAATACCGGCTGACCCGCTCGGCGAGAATACGCCCGGCAATCATTCCCCCTCCCACACCGGATGCGTGAATGGGAATCACATGCCTCGCGGCGTCTCCGATCGCCGCAATGCCCGGCGCGGTGAAACGATCAAAGGGTCTGCGGATGGGAATCAGTCCCGCGCCGCTGGCTTGAGCCACACCGATCCAGGGTTCTTCGCTTTTGAAGCGTTTCATCAAGCCCGGTCCACTGAGGTGCTGGCCATCGTGAATGGTTCCGGTAAGCAGTTCCACGCTATCCATCGTTTCTGCGACATTGATGCTCAAGGTGGAGTATCCGCCCTCCGAGCCAACGATGGAAATCATCTCTCCCGGTTTGGCGCGGTAGCGATTCAAGAAGCCTTGGGCTCCCTCCGGGTCAAGAACCGTACAGGTTTCTTGCATCGCCGAGCAGGTGTCTTGGGGAGCCAACTCCGGGCAGATAAGCCGCAACTGCGGGCTTTGCCGAAGCAGGTGCCCTTCCAGGCCCGCAGCATCCACAAAAAGCTTGGCCGATAACTCCAAGGCGGTCTGCTCGCCTTCCGGCGTGGAGCGCTCCGCATGAAGCAGCACGGGCCTGTCCCCCTGAAACTCCAACGTGCCCGCCCGGCAGTGGTCATAGACGGTAACTCGTTTGCGATGGGATTCAAGGCGTTTCACAAGGCGAGCATTGAACAGTTTCATATCCAAGGGGTGCATCGGGCTATCTTCAATCGCCATGTGCCCTTTGCCCTTCGGCCCGTAGAACAGAAACCCCATCCGCTCGCCGCAAAGACGCTCCGGCGGAACGGGGCGGTCTACCTGGGCACGATCGAACATCCACGGAGGCAGGCAGTTGTTCCACTGCGGTCCGGCGCGGTCGATGGACTGAGCTTCAAGCAGAATGACATGAAGGCCGCAGCGGGCCAGATTCAAGGCCGTTGAACTTCCTACAGGGCTTGCGCCGACAACCACCACATCCGTTTGCATGGCCTTGGTTTCCATCCTACCCTCCTTCGCGTGCCACGTGTTGATCTGTTTTGCGGACCAAATTCTGATGTCGTGGCCTTATGCTATCCGCCGAAGACCTTTCTGTCAACGCAGGACAAGGGGTTCCTGAACCGAAGATGGGCGTGAATCTGCTCCCTGCTTCAATATTTGACGTGATAATTGACCAATGGGCCATACGATAGACTTGACGTAGACCTGCTCACCGTTTACCCTTTTCAGCCAAACGAACAGGAGCCTTGGGTTCCTTATCCGAACATACCGTTTTGTGAGCGGATGCCATCAAGGAGTCTTCCATGCCCTTGTACGAATATCAATGCCCTGCCTGTGGTGCAATCACCGAAGAAATCGCCTCTGCCGGTACCACGGAAATCCCGTGCGCCTGCGGCAAAGCAAGTGCGAAGCGGCGACTGAGCGCCTTCAGTGTGGGAGGCCAGAGCGCGACACCCTACGGCAGCGCAAGCAGTCAATGCGGTATCGGTGGAGACAGTTCCCACACGGCGGGGTGTTCCTGCTGTTGCGGTGGCGGTGGTCACCACCACCACTAAAGAACCAGGTGAGGCTTTCCGGCTTATTCATCCTCATCGGGTAAGGGAAGCCGAATCAAAGACACGGCATCTCCGACCTTCACCGAAAAGGTCCGAGCGGCAATGCCACCGTTGACGGCCACTTCCAGCCTGTCACCACTGCCGATGTAAGCCAGCGCTTCGCCCATCGGAACATCGCCAAACGTCCCCGCGAAATTCAACGTGCGCAAACCCACCTTGACCCGCACCTTCCGGTGAGGCTCATCCATCACAAATTGGTGAACATCTTCGGCGCTAAGGGTGGTAATCAGGTTGCCGAAGCGGTCGATGGCGATGATTTTTCCCGCCAGTTCGTCATCCAATTCGTTGGGTTCATACCCATGCAGACGCACCAGCTTGGAATGCTCCCCGCCGAATTCCGAAGGATGCACGCCACGGCTCAAATGGGCCGCTGCCGGGCCGAAAATGTCCCGCCCGTGGAAAGTACGTGAAACACGGCTGGCGGCCAGAGAGGGGTTTTCCAAACGCCAGATGCCGTCGATCTCGTTTTCCTTCAAGAAGGCCAGCACGCCGTTATCCGGTGCGATATACCACCCGTAACTGGTTTGAACCAGAAGCTCCGCCCGGAAGGTGCCCACGCCGGGATCGACCACCACCAGATGAATACTTCCCTCCGGAAAACGCGGGCAGGCCCGTTCCACAATATAGGACGCATGGGGAATATCCCAGGGTGGAACAGCATGGGTGATATCCACCAGGCTGGCTTTGGGATTGATCGCCAGCATCTCGCCTTTCATCTGACCGACATACCCCAGTTCAAACCCGAAGTCCGTGGTCAGGGTGATGATTCCATTGGGTTTCATGGCAGTTCCCTTTGTGTTCTGTCTCGCGGAGGCTGTGTTTATCATGATGAACCAGGAGATTGTGCCTTCTGGGATCGTTCCGCGATGACAAAACAGTCTACCCAGGACCGCAGCCCCCTTCAAGACCCATTTTCAGGGTGACCGTGAACCGGATGCTGAAGCGTGGTTGGTGGAATCTCTCCGCCCAAGAAAAACGCCCCGGAAACCGATTCGGATTTCCAGGGCATCTGGTTGCAGTGGTATTCTATCGGTTGAGAACAGGCTTATTCCGCCGGTACGATCAACTGGTAGTAACGGGCCATCCAGTAGGTGGAAAGCGCCTCGGCACCATCCATTTCCTTCATACCGTTGTTCCCGCCGTCATAGTTGAGCTGACTTTGGTTGAAGCGGTCACAGGGACGCTCATCGTAGGGAAGAATGAAGCCATCCGTGCGAATGAAGCCCAGATCCTGATAATATTCCGTCGGCTCGGCCAGGTCTTGACGGTGGCCATTGTGCACGGTCCAGCGAATCATATCCACCGGGGCCAGACGTTGCCAACGGCGGGTCATCGCCATATCCGGCTCCGGCCCGTCCAGGATGGCGTTGGCCACATCCCACAGGCTGGCTTGCTGGGGACGCATATAGCTATAGCTGTTGGCCCAGGCGTCTTTCCAGGTTTCGTACAGTTCGTTATCCTGCTCATAGCGCAAGAGGATCATGTACGCCTGGGTGACCAGTTCATTGCCGTCATTGCTGCCATGACCGGCACGGAAGGGATAATCCGCTTCACCAAGGATGTTCTCTGCATAATGATGGTTATCCAAAAGATCCGCTTTGGCATCGGCAAAGCGCTGTTCGCCGGTGAGGTAATAGGCGAGGTTCAGGTTGGCGATCATCTGCGCACTGCGCCTTCCGCCATCTCCGAACTGCCCCTGAATGCTATCGTTGACGTAATCAGGACCGAGTTGTCCATACGTGGTGACTTCGCCATCCAGGTCTACCAATTGGTAGTTGTTCTCCACGATACCGCCGATGATGTCTCCCACATGGCGACGAATGCGCTCTTTCTGCTCGTCATCGGCGCAAAGATCATAGGCCGGGCCCATCATGAACATGTGGCTGGTCACTTCATCGTTGCTGGTGTCGGCCTTGACCCACCATTCTCCATCGGGGCTGGTGAACCACTCGCCATCATCGGGGTTGTCGCAGTCATCCAACTGGCAGCCTTCTTTGCGGATCACCGAACGGCCCAGGAAATAGTCCGTACCGGTAAGGTCATGCAGGTTGAGCATGGCGTCCAAGGCTTTGTCAAAGCGTTGCTTGGCCCGTTCGTCCCCGGTGGTGCGGTATTGATAGCACTGAGCCAAGACTTGATAGCAGGTCCAGCCGCCGTCGTTGTCACTGTCATAGGGAACGCTGGTGGACAAATCTCCTTTGACGCTCAAGCGGCTGTCGGCCACCGCTCCGTCGCGGTCGTGACGCAATTCCAGGCGTTCGTCAAACAAAGCCATTTTTTCTTGCAGAGTCATCCGTTGGGCGGTCACGGTCGCCAGACCTCCGGCGGTGGCAAACCAGATGGGTGCGGTGTCACTGTCCGCCGGGGTTACCACGGCACGAACGTTCTCGTTAGGCAGCCAACGCTCCCAGTTGTACACACGCCATTCCGGGCCGTGACCACGTTCCATAATCCGGCAGGCTCCGCCTTCGGCGGTATAGAGAATGAATCCGCCGTCGCCGGTTTTCGTCGCACCACGAACGGGCATCAGCGGAATGCGGTCGCTTTGGAAGGCTTCGATGTCTGTCAGCACGCTGGCCTGTCCATCCCTGAGGCGAACACCCACGGTCTGGGTTGTTGTAACAACGACCAGATCCAAGGCTTCCGGCAGACTGAGATTTTCCAGCACGGCGACTACCGGTGCGTCGGGGAGGTTATCGTTGGTGCCAAGGCTCCACGTGGCTTGGGTGGTGGAATCGGAGGGATCGTACAGGCTGACGAACCCCTCACCGGCGATATACAAGCCGTTGAGGCTTTCGGTAACCGCCGTGACGGCCTGGTTGATGAAGTCCACCGGCGTCAGGGCGTCCGCGCTGAGCAGGTAGAGTCCGCTTTCACAGAACAGGTAAGCCTGCGCGCTACCGTTGGAAAGCCCCGGTGTCTGGCAAGCGTCGGGGAGTGCGGCCAGGCTTTGCACGGTGCCTTCGGCGTTGACGGTATAAACCGTGGTTCCAGAGACAAGGAAGATTGTATCCGCATTGGTTGCCGCAGCGACAAGGTCGGCCTCGGCTTCCAGAATGGAAAGTACCTCAACGTTTCCTTCGGTGGTGTGACGTACCACGCCGCGTGGGGTAATTTGAGTCGGTTCATCAAAGGTGGTGAAGTCTGCCGGAGGCAGCAGTACGGACACCAGGTTTTCCAGGCCCGCTTCCACCTCGTTGCTGGTATGGTTGAACTCCTGAAGATAGGGTTCATCCATCAGCGGGTTGGCGAAAGCCGGCGGATCTCGCGGAACGAGGGGGTTCGGCTCATCGCCATCTTCCTCGGTATCTCCATCCAGGGTGTCATCATCATCGTCGTCGTCGTCATCGTCGTCTGTCGGGTTATCTCCATCGCTTGTATCCCCATCCGGGTCCGGGTCACCCTCACTGGATGAAGAACAGGCAACGAGGAGCAGAAGCAAAAGAAACAGAGCCAGTATCAGGCCGAAGGATTGACGGACCATCGAGTTCTCCTAAGAGGAATGAAGGGAAAGTTCTATGTTTGCGAGGGCAACGACCACGCTCATTGTAGAGAAACGAGGGTAAAAATCAACCTTTTCCGCCCAGGAAGATGACCTGAAACGAAACAGGGGGTTCGAGTCTTCCTGTGCGTTCTTTCCGGGAAAGCATGGCATTTTCGGTTTACTTTCCGGCAAAGCTTCGGTATACTCCGCTTGTCTGTGAGCTGAAGAATCAATGTGTATTCGTGAGGAGTAAATCATGGCCCTGATCGAACGTCCCGAAGCGGCCAAGCGCTTGGCGCGAGCCATCGCCAGTGATGTTTCCTTGTACAACAAGGATAAAATCGACCAGTCCATCCTGGATGACAACCTCTGGGAAGCCCTGGCTGAAGAGATTCAGGAAGGCCGGGAGTTGTATGAAAGCCGTGTGGATGAAACCGTCCGCCGGGAAAGCAACTACTTTGACCGCGCCCTGATTGACATCATCCTCAAATACCGCGCCCACGTAGACAGCACCATCTGGTAATCTTGCCCACGATTCACGAAACCACGCTTGGTAAAGAGCAGGCCGGAGAGCGGATCGACCGCTTTCTGGCTCTCTTTTGTTCCGTCTCGCGCAATCAGGCCCAAGGGCTGATCCATGATGGTGCGGTGACGCTCAACGGTGTAACCGTCAAGGCCAACGCTCGCTTGAAAGAGGGCGATACCCTGCATGTGGAGATCCCCGACCCGGTTCCCCTGGATGTGCTGGCCCAGGACATCGCGCTGGATATTTATTACGAAGATGAAGATGTACTGGTGGTCAACAAGCCGGTCGGGATGGTGGTTCATCCGGCGGCAGGCAACCGGGACGGAACCCTGGTCAACGCCCTACTCCATCATTGCGACAACCTCAGCGGCATCGGCGGGGTCTTGCGGCCAGGCATCGTGCATCGCATCGACAAAGACACCAGCGGCCTGTTGGTCGTGACCAAAAACGACCGGGCCCACGAAGCACTTTCCTTACAGTTTGCGGCCCATAGTCTGGAACGGGAATACCTGGCCTTGTGTATCGGTGCGCCGAAGCAGGACGAAGGCTCCATCGACCGGGCGATTACCCGGCATCCCACCGACCGCAAACGCTATACCAGCCAAGGGCACAACGGCAAACGGGCGATAACCCATTTCAAGGTTTTGCGGCGCTATGCAGAAATGAGCTTCATTTCCGCTCGCCTGGAAACGGGGCGCACCCATCAGATTCGCGTACATTTCACCGATGAAGGCTTTCCGCTCCTGGGAGATCCGGTCTACGGGGGCGAACGCAAATTGAACCGCATTCAGCAGAAGGCAGTACGGGACCGCCTGCGCCACTTCAGCCGTCAGGCGCTTCATGCTCATACCCTGGGCTTTCGCCATCCCCGCACGGGAGAAATGCTGCGCTTTGAATGCGACCTCCCCAGCGATATGGCCGATGTGCTTGATTTCCTGGAGCAGCATCATGGCAAGCTTTTTTGAAACGGCAACAGAGTATCAGCCGCCCTCGTGGATTCGTTACGGCTTTGGCACCAAGGCACCCTTGAGCTACGCCGGACTGTCGGTGGAGGAACTGGAACGAACCAAGCAACAAAGCGTGGCCTATGCCCATCAGCAAGCCCTCACAACCCATCCCGGTTTGACCTGCCTGCTTACCGTGACTCAACGCCACACCACCAAGGTTTTGTTGGCCGATGCCCCTCACGACGCGCAAAGCCTGCCTGGAACGGTGGCCGATGGCCTGGTCTGCCCACAGCCGGGCATGGCCGTGGCGGTTAAAACGGCGGATTGCCTTCCTGTATTGTTGATGGATGAAACCCGGCCCGTGGTGGCGGCGATCCATGCCGGATGGCGTGGTACGGTAGACGGCATCGTCCGCGAAGGTGTTGCGCTGATGACTCAACTGGGATGCAAACCGGAAAACCTGACGGCTTTGTTGGGGCCGTGCGCCCGTGTGGAACGCTACGAGGTGGGTGAGGACGTGGCCCGTGCCTTTGTCACGGCGGATCTATCCCCTGCCGTAAGGCGGGATCTGGGACCGAAAGCCCACGTGGACTTGATCCGTGCCAACAGCCTGCACCTGGAGCGCCTGGGTCTGACACGCATCCTGACCGTTGGTGCTTGCACCCTGGACCCGGCCAATGCCACGCGCTATGATAGCTGGCGGCGGGAGCAGACCCTCTGCGGACGGATGCTTTCCTTCATCGGGATCGTCAACGACGCCTAACTCTGGGTAATTGACAAGCTCTGCTTGAGACGACTGACAACCCCCAGCTTCCCTCACCCTGGCTCCGTACAAGTGGATTGGACGTTTCCTCCGAAACCCGGAATGAGACTCAGCCCTTATCCCTATCCATCACCTGCATGACATCCGGCAAAGGGAAGGAAAGCTCCACCAAACCGGCAAAGGTTCCATCTTCGTACCAGGGGCTTTGCACAATCAGTTTCGTTTGTCCGTTTTTCACAATCGAGTAGATATTGCTTCGCGGATCGGTAAGCAGGCTTTCCAGGCGCTCACGGCTCTTGCCCGGATGACAGTCGCGCAGGTCCGTTCCCACAAGCTTTTCTCCGCCGGACTTGGCAAACAACTCCCGGCTGGCCCGATTCATTTGAACCACGGTCCCCTTTTGATCACATACCGTGACGGGAAAAGGGAATTCCGTCACCCAATCCGGCTTACTCATGGTCTCCCTCCCCAGCCTTCGAGGGTTGCTCGGTGGGCGAAGCCTGCTCGGCGGGTTGTTCCTTCTCCGCGGCAGTTTCCTGGGACTTGGGCATTCCGCCACCCATCATGCCGTCCATGCTCAGATGCCCCTGCTTCAGCAATAGACCGAACAGGCGCTCGAACAAGGGGTTATCCCAGTTACGCGAGCCGATGAACTTGGCGACCAGTTTACCTTCTTTGTTCAGGATATACGTTTCCGGGAATTTTTCCGTGCCGTAGGTTTTGGCCAGCTCGCCTTCCGGGTCCGAATAGACATCCAAGTTGAGCTTGGGAAGCTTGGTTTTGATGTCATCGGTGTTCTTATCCACACTCACCGCCAGAACCGCAAAGTCCTTCAGGCTGTCCTTCGTGCGTTGGGTCAAGCGCTCCAGACTGGGCACTTCCTCCAGGCAGGGCGGGCACCAGGTCGCCCAGAAATGAAGCAGCACGATCTTCCCTTTGAAGTCAGACAGAGAAACCTTTTTGCCGTGAAGATCGGTCAAGGTAAAATCCGGCGCGGGGCGGATCTCGTCCCCACTGAAAAACTGATGCGCTCCGGCGGTGGAACCACCTTCCGTACCTTGGCCCATCATGCCTCCCTGGCCCGGTTCCACAACCTGTTTCCCGGTAACCATCGGATGTCCGGCGGGCATCCCGGCCATACCCTTGCCCATTCCCGCTCCGGCAACCTCGAAAAACAGCGGGTTGCTGGTCTCTGCGCCAACCGTCACCGTAACCATGCCTGCCTGCAATCCTTGAGGAGCCTGCACCACGACGTAGCGCTCACCGCCTTCCGTGGCCGAAACCGCCTGCCCGTTGAATTGAACCATCACCGGACCACCTTGGGGAGCCAGGCCGCTGCCGGTAAGGGTCAGGGCTTCGCCCGGTCGCACCGGTTGCGGAGCCAGGGTTTCGATTCGCGGGCCAGAGTGAAAGACGTTCGTTGAAATGGCCAGAAAGGCAATCAAGCTGATAAGAACGATAACACCGAATGCCGTTTTCATGGGTAACCTCACAGGTTTAGAGCATTTCATCTCGCCTGTTTTCTCTACCCCAGGCGAAGAGAAAAGGCAACCCGTGAATGATGCGAAAGAATCCATTCAATATCTAACATACGGGAATGGTTTAAGAAGTTGCTCCCAATAGCCGCTTGTGCTATGAAAAGAGGTCGCTAGAATGGAACAGATGTTGTGGCGCTTCGCGGCCACGTATCAACGAGGAAACCAAGGAAAGGAAACCACCTTGACGACTCCAGCCTTTGAGCAATTGCAAGAGTTTTTGGAGGTTCGCCCAATTTCTCTCCGCGCCGCCGGTCCCTTGAAAAACGGAACCGTTTTCCAGATGTTGATTACCGGTGAGGAAAGCACGCCTTACCATGTGATTCGTGAGAAAAAACAGACGTTTTTACGAGATAGTCCTCCGCCCAAAGATCCGGAGATCACCTTTACCATCAGCCCCAAGGCCGTCGGCGCACTCGCCGGATTTCAATCCGCGAACATTGGGGAATTCGGCGTGAAGTTTTTCAGCCTGATGGTCAGTGACGATCCCGATGTCACTCTGAAGGTAGACCTGCATGTCGGCGTAATCGGCCTGACCCGGATGGGCGTATTCAAGATCCTGCTTTTAGGCGGACCTGACGTCATGAGTTTCCTGGCCCGCAAGGGTTTCGGTTCCATGAGTAAAATCATGGGAGCGGTGAAAGATATGGTGAAGAAGAAGTAGCGTAACGCTGAAAGCTGTCCTGTTTGCTGTAGCTGTTGTTCAATCAGACGGATTCAAGCCACCCCGTTTTCGAACGCCCACGGGCCCGTGACCGAGGTTAGTTGTATGTCTCAGAAAATCCTCATCGCTGATGGTGACATTTCCTTCGCGCAAACCCTGGCAGAGTTTCTGACCAATGAGCGCGGCTGTGAAATCCATTTTGTCGACAACGCCGAGGCTGCCTTAAGTGCTGCAAGGCAATGGCTGCCCGATGCCTTTGTCATTGACGTGCAACTGGCCGATACCAGCGGCTTCGCCTTGTTCAAAGCGATCAAGCACGACCCGGTCTTAGGCCAGGCAAGCAGCGTGATCGTCGGAGCCAACGTGCCACCGGAAACCTTCCAGAAGCACCAGAAGCTCAGAAAACACGCGGACCTCTATTACCACAAGCCTTTCCAACCGGATGAACTCTACCAGGAATTGGCCTCCATGCTGGGTTGGGCTGCCGATGCTCATCCTCCTGCGGTTCCCACCAGCGAAGTGGATATGTTGGATGACATGCTGGCCGAACCTTCCACGGACGAGTACCCCATCCCAACGGAAGACTTTGCCGACGAGATCCCAAGCCAGACGGTCGCCGCGCCACCGATGGATGACATCGACAGTTTGTTGGCCGGGACGCCAAGCTCAACCCAGGCTTCTCCCCTCGATGATGACGACGACCTGGGATTCCCCAACATGGATGACGCAATGGACGACGTTCTGGGGGAATTGAGTGAAGAATACCAGGTGCCTCCCGCCGAGCAATCCGGCCTGCGGCAATCCGAGATTCCCGTGCCTTCTTCCGGGGGCGGCAACGCGGAAACCCAGCGGATGAAACAACTGCTGTTCAAACGCGAACGGGAGAAAGAAGAGCTTTCCCAGGCCAAGGCCAGGCTGACCGACGAACTGAACGAAACCAAAGCCCGCCTGGATGTGGTGGAAAAAGAGCGTTCCACCCTGCAAAAACAGGCTGAACGGGACGCAGCACGCATCGGCGAGGTGGAAGCGCAATTGCAGAAACTGGCCGATGAACGCCAGACACTCTCTGCCCAGGGGCTTCAACTCAAGCAGGAACTGGCCGGCAGGGAAGATGAGTTGGCTCGCACCCGCGAGGAGCTTCAGACCCTCACCCAGAATCACAATGAGTTGCAATCCAAGCTTTCTGAACTGACGGCCCAGAAGAATGAAACCGATCAAAACCTAGCCTCGCTTGAAGAACGGTTCACCCGTCTGGAACAGGAACTCAACAAAACAAGCGAGGAGCTTCAGCAGACCCAGCACCAGGCAAGCACCCTGCGTCAGCAAAACGAGGAGTTGCAGAACTCCCAGCAGCGCCAGCAAAGCGACCAGGAACGACAACAAGGGGAATGGAGTGAAGCGCTCAACGAAAAAGACGAACTTCTCCGACGGAAGCAGGCTGAGATGGATGCCTTAGCCCAACGCATGGAGGACTTGAAGAACCAATTGACCGTTGTTGAAAACGCCAAGACCCAAGCCCAAGAACAACACCAACAGACTCTTGAAGGCTTGCAGTCGCAGTTGGGCCAGAAAGACAGCACCCTGGCCGAACTGGAAAACCAGGTTAGCGCCCTGCAACAGGAGTTGGACGAACAGGAGCAGGCCGCCCGTCGTCGCGTAGAGGAAAAACAGCAAGCCCTGACCCTGCGTGAGAACGAGTTGGAAGGCGAACTGGAAAAACTGCGCAAAACCCTGGAAGATAAAAAACTGAGCTTCGAGAAGCTCAGCAAGCGCTACACGCAAAAGCTCAATGAAAGCCAGGAACAGGCGAAAAGCCTGGGGGATCGTGAAAAGGAACTCTCGACCCTCAACGCCCAGATTCAACAAAAAGACAGCGAACTGGAAGAACTTCACAGCACTCTTGATGCCCAACAAGCCGAACGAAGCGAGCTGGAAGCCGCCTTGGATGAGGAACGTCGTAACCACGAGCAGACCCGCCAACAACTGACGACGGCGCAGAACCAATCCGGCGAGCAGGCCCAGACGGTAGAGGCTTTGCGCGCCCAGATTACCGAGTTGGAACAGAGCATCCAGACGCGAAACCATGAAGCGGCCAACATACAGCAAGCGCTCGCCGACAAAGAAGCTCAACTGAACGAAACCAACAGCAAGTTGGCCCTGAAAGATGCTGAGTTGGATGAAAAAGATGAAAACATCGAAGAACTGACCGCTCAGCTTGAGCAGACGAAGCAGGATCTGGAAACCAAAACCACCCTACTTCAAGCCTCCAAAGAGGAACTGGGCACCTTGCGTGACGAAAGCGACCTGGCCAAAACTCAGGCCACGGAAGCTCAAAGCAAGTTGACTGAGTTGGAAAGCACCCACCAGAAACAAAGCAAGGATCTCAGTGACGCCAACAAACTCTTGGACGATCAGGCTGCGCAACTGGCCGGATTGAACGAGAAGCTTCGTCAACAGGAAGAAACCCTCAAACAGCGTGAGGAAACCCTCGCGACGACCCAGGCAGACCTGCAACAGGCCAACAATGAAAAGGTCAAAGCCAAAGAGGATCTGCAAGCGGCCAAGACCACCGTGGCGCAGTGGGAAAAAGACCTGGAGGTTTTAGAGAAAGACCGCGAAGACCTACAACAGCAGCTTGAAGAGATCGGCCAGCAATACGAACAACGTCTGGCGGAGTTGGAAGAGGAACTGGAAGCCCTGCACGGCACCAACGCCCAGAATGAAGAGCGTGTGGTGAAAGCCTTCCATCGCATCAAGCATGACGAAGAAATGCGCGTGAAAGCCTCGAAAGCCCTGACCATTGCCCTGGAGATACTGCAAGCCAAGAAAGACTGAGAGTAAGAGCTATCCATTCAAACCCAAGCCTCTGCGCGTCAATAAACGCAGGGGCTTGGGTTTTCTTGTTTCGATGGCAGACTTAGGATTGGATTTTTCAGCGAATGGGAGTCAAGTCCTCTGTGCCGTATTCTTGTGCAAGGCTCTCAAACAAACCGGGGCAATGATTGACAAGGGAACAATGGCCGCATTTTTCCGGTGGTTTCGCGAAGCCTTCAAGATTCATCGCTTCGTCTCCAGGAGACCGGGGAAGATCCACTGCCGCCTTCCCATAAGCACACAGTGGAAAGCCGCAAGGAACGTCAAAAGCCCCGAAATGAAGGCCCCGTAAACGCCCATCTATAAAGGCTTTTTCCAAGTAGGGACGCGCCTCTCCCACCGAGGGAGAGATTAGACGAACCGCTTTGTCGCGCAACCGACCCATTGGGACTGCCAGCAAAAGGTTGATGGACAAGCGCTCTTTCAACTGACCCCAACGTTTGACAATGAACGCCACGGTCTCAGGAACGGTTTTCATATTGTCACGACTGACCACAAGGCTCAGGTTCACTGTGACGTTCTCCTTGGAAAGAGCATCAATGCCTGCCACGGTCTTTTCCCATCCGCCTTTGCAGTGCGTAAGCCCATCGGAGATGGCGGCATCGTGGCTTAGCAAGGTAATCTGGGCCGATGTCATCCCCGCTTGGCAGAGAGCACGAGCCAGTCCCGGTTCCGCCAATTTGTAACCGTTGCTCTGAATTTCTATGGTTGCTTCCGGCCAGGTCTTGAACTGCTCGATCAGAAAAACAAGATCCGGATGCAGGGTTGGCTCGCCACCGGTCAACACAAGATGGATCTCTTCGGCTCCCTGCTCCTTCAACACGCGCCGCTGCTCCTCGGCCACATCCAGAATCTTCTTGCGGGGAACCGGCCCTCCCTTGCGATACAACCAACAAAACGAGCAAGCCATGTTGCACCGTCCCTGGATACGCATCAAAATCTCCCCACGGACCTTTCCTTCACGTTGTGGGAGCAGGTTGACTGCAAGAAAATCTTCCGCTTCACCGGTCATAAGGACACGAAGCTGCGCAGGTTCCAATCCTTGGGCTTTCATCAAGGTTGACGGCGTGACGGTACGAGTCCATGCCTGAACGGCCGGATGCGCTTCTTTCTTCCAACCCATCGAGTCCATTTGCGGACGAAGTCTCTCGATAACCCGTACAACCAACGGGACCGGAACCGCCATCTGAAAAGCCTCCAAGCGTTCCATTTGCGGAATGTGAAACGAAACGCCAGCGGCTCCATACTCTGCAAAGGTTTGCAGGATCTTCGGCACCTCCGGTAAGACAGGACGTACCATTTCCACCAGTCCGTGCCACGGGATCCCCGCTTGTTTCAAACGGGCAAGGCTCTTGATGACGGAGGATTCATCGGCAGCATTTTTTGTGAAGAAATTGATTTTCGAGGTGGAAAGCCCTCGCGAAAGCAACAGAACCCCATCAAGATCAAGAGTTTCCAGCGGGCGCTCCGGATCACCCAGAGCATACCCGCAATCACTAACCCAGATCGTATTGAATCCAAGCTGACGAGCCTCATCAATCAGTGTTGAGAGATGAGGCAGCTTCAACGGATCGGCTCCCATCAGCAGCAAAGACGTGAACCCTTTTTCGGCAAGATGCTGAATGGCAAAGAGGTTTTCTTCAAGAGCATGTTTCCCTCCTTCACCAAGATACTGACAGGAAGGGCAGGAAAACGAGCAGATGGATGAACAGGCCAAGGCTGCCCATCCTTGGCTGATCGTAGGATCAAGAGTCAGTGCATTGCTCATCCATACCTCATCGTCGTATGATCGGTGTTTACCGGAGGAAGTATCATCCCTTTTCCATGTTGGACAGGAAATCCTAGCCTCTCCACCCTTTCATATCAAATTTCTCGCCATTCATCAACCGGAGGAGGACCGCCACCCGCGTTTCCAGTACCTGGTATGCAGCCTAAACGGTCACGCAGTATCAGGGAAACTCAAACAGGGAATCACCCCATCTTACCATGCACGAAATTGCCAGAACACGACAAACGTGGTAAAATTCGCCACCCTTTTGGGGAAACGGATTCCATGTTGGGCCATTAAACGACCAACGGCTGTTGGTCAAGGAGGAGAGTTGCGATGAAATTCAAACCGAGTCTGTTTATTCTGATTGTTCTGCTGGGTCTGTCTGTGGCTTTCGTCAGTGGTTGTGGCGACGATGATGATGGTAGCGGCGGTGACGACAACGGTGACGATGACGACGATGACAACAACACCGACCAGAGCTTCGAGCAGATCTGTGCCAGCCGTGAAACCGAAGAGGCCTCGGACTATAGTGGTATCTGCGAAGGAGCCTGCGAAGTGATCGAAGCCTGCGAAGGTGACAACAACTGCGTTGAGAGTTGCCGCCTGCTGACCTGGGAATGGAACGATGAGTTTGCCAACGCCTTTCAAGATTGCCTGGGCGGCGAGGTCTGCACCGATGGGCAAATCGTCGCTCCTTGTATGCAGGAAGTGCTGACCAACACACAGGTGGGGAGCGATGTGGAAGCCACCTGTGCCGATCTGGCCAGCAAAGGTCTGGAATTGTGCCAGGACATCACCGATGTCTCCGGCTTTGAAAGTGACATGGATGGCTTCTGTTTGAGCTTGGGCGGTATGATGACCTCCGACGGGTTCAACAACCTTGCCGATTGCCTGAACGAAGACGCCTGTGATTCCTTCATGGATTGCCTGGATACCACAAGCTGTGTGATTCCCTTCACCGAAGAATAGTTTCTGACACCCATCTTCAAGGATCTCATACGCCAAACCCCGGCTTCTCCTTCTGGAAAAGCCGGGGGTCTTCGTTACGGATCGCTCGGTCTTCTTGTCACGGATGCGCCATGACTAGGCGTTTTCTTTTTCCACCTCAGTCTCTGACTTCGTGGTGTTCTCCGTTTTCACGAAACGGGCCATCAACCAGGGAAGCAGCACCACACTGGCCATCCAGGCCAACAGAATACCGATGGAAGCCAGCACGCCGATGGTGCGCAAGCCCTTGTGAGCCACGAAGATCAGCCCGAAGAAACCGGCAATGGTGGTAAACGACGAGGCCGTGATCGACAAGCCCGTGGTACGCATCGCTTTACCCAACTGCTGCGGTCCCAACTCCAGGTAGCGGTGGAACATGTGAATCGCGCCATCAATACCCACACCCAGGATGACGGGAATGGTAATCAGGTTGTACAGGCCGATACGAATATCAAACAGGCCCATGATACCCACCGTCCAGATAACGATGGAGCCGGTTACGGCCATCAGCAGCATCATTCCCACCACACTGCGGGAATACAGGAGCAGAATCACCAACAACACCAGAGAGACGAATACGGCCAGGATCTCACCATCTTCCTGCACCATCTTGACCACATCAGACAAAATGAAGTTGCTGGAGGCGATGGGCAGCCAGGTGCCTTTGCCCGTATCTTTGCCCTGTAGGCTCAATTTGGCTTCCTCGTCGGTTCCGTGAGAAACCGTGCCGTCATTCTTGAAGAACAGATAGCCGAAGCGGTCTTGATAATCCCGCACGCTGTTGGCATTCCATTTTTCGACATGACCGTACATATGGCCCACGCGACCGACCGTGCCGTCACGCTCGGTGACCACCTTCAAGGCCCAATCCGGCAGGTCTTTTTCCGTGAAGGGTTTGGCATCCACCATGAGTAACAACTCGTCAATCATGCGTTTTTTCTCGCCGGTCAGTTTGCGCATGGCTTCTTTTTTGACAATGTCACCGATCTCACCGATGACCATCTGCCGCGTTTCCTGCTTCTTGGCCTGGGGAACAAAGGTGTAATAGGTGATGAAGCTCTTGAGCATCGGGTCTTTTTCCACGCTCAATTTGTTGCGCAGAAATTCGTGGGCGGCCTCCACCTGCTTCATATCTTTGGCCAACATCACCGCCGGGGTGCTGCTGGCGTCTTTACCGATGGCGCGACCGTAGCCGATGGTCGCTCCGGTGCTGGGTGCGCGCAGGTTACGGAAATCATATTCAAACATGGCGCGGGGCATGAACACGGAAAGCCCCACCGTAACCACGGCAGAAATGACAAATCCATAGAAGGCAAGCTTGCGGGCTGAGGTACCCAAGAATTTGTCCGGATCTTTTTCGCTCTGTTTCAGTTCCTTCTCCGAGCGCGTCAGGGGGCGGATGCGTTCCATCATCGCCACCAGAGGAGGAATACCCAGGAAACTGGCCAGAACGGCAATGAACAGGCCGTAGCTGGCGACGATGCCGAACTCCTTGAAGCCTTGGAAGTGTCCGGCCTGCAAGGTCAGGAAGCTGGCGATGGTGGTTCCCGCTGCGGCGAACAAGGCGCGGCCCGTATGCAGCAAGCTTTGATGCACACTGTCTTCCACGCTGCGTCCACCACGGAAATCCTGAATCACGCGCCCGAACAGGTGAATCCCGTAGTCAATACCCATCCCCGCCAGGAGCGCCAGAATAAACACGGTCAGCACCGTCAGGCGCCCGTAAACCCCCGCCGTGACCGCCATCGTCACCGCAGCGGCAGTAAGCAGCGGAACAACGACCACCACGATGGTGCGGAAGCTACGGAAGAAAATGAACATCATGAAGAGGATCAAGACCAGGCTGATGCTGGTGGCCACGGTGCCGTCTTTGGACACGGCATCCACTTCCATAAAGCTGCGGTAAGCACCGACAACCTGGGCAATGAGGCTTGGGTCAATGCTCTTGGGGTTGATCTCCGCAATCAGCTTTTCCCCGCGAAGCAATACTTTTTCCGCGTATTCCAAGTCTGTGCTGGGCTTGGCCAATTGTACGAAAATCACACCGACATCACCTTTGGGACCGATCAGGCGGTGGCTCAACTCACGGGGGAGACCGTCCGTATCCCCTTCTTTTTTCTCTCGTGCGGCAAAGAAGCTGTTGAACTCCTTTTGCACCTGGGGCGGAAGGCCCAAGCGCCGGGGAAGTTCTTCATCATACCATTTGTCAATGCCATCATCGTCATCGTCGTCGTCGTCATCGCCCATCAGGTTGACGGTGAAACCCTTCTTGGCGCTGGCCTTGACCAACTCCATTTGCAGGGTGTCGCGAAGGTCGAGCAGTTCGTTGACCGGCAGGTAATACAAGGCATGGCTATGGAAGAAGGAGGTATCCCGGCCCACCTGCACCCAGTCAGCATCATCCCATTCCTTTTCGATGCGCTCTTTCAGCAGATCCTGCATCTTGGCAATGGCATGGGCGCTGTTGGTTTCGCTCTTGATGGCGATGGTGAAGAAATCCGTGGAACCGATGCGTTTCTTGCTTTCATCCAAGGCCAGAACACTGGGCGTTCCTTCGGGAAGCAGAGCGGCCAGGTTGGTCACGATCTTGATATGCCCTTTGGAGATAAACACCCCGGCAACAGTCAAGAGTAGAAAGATACCCAGAATCAGAAAAGGATGACGGAAGGAAAGCTTGGTATACCAATCCGTGAAAGATTGCCACAGGCGCGGTGACTTCATCGGCAGACCTCGAACGTTACCTAAAGAAGCATGAACATCCCTGACTCCACTCCAGGAAAACAGGGCGCGAAAAATCCTGCGGAGGATACCACCTCAAGCCTGGAATGGCAACATCCCGCATGATGCAAAAAAGCCCGATGGAAAGGCGTTTCTTTCCATTCGGGCCATGATTTCGGAATCAGGATTCAGACAGAGATTCACTCATCCAAGGCGTAGCGCAGCGTAGCAATCATTGCGAAATGGTCCGAGGCATAACGGCCTGACTCTCCGTAGCTGGTCATATCCACCACCCAGGAGGAAACCGTCCAATCGGATGGGCCTTGCAGGAAGATATGGTCAATGCGATCGTTCGGGTCATATTCCGGCGTGGGTTCCAGATTGGAGGACACGGACCATTGCTCGGCGAGATCGAAGCTGTTCACCAGAGAGAAGTCCGAGCCCTCCACCCCTTCGGTTAACAAGCCGTAGGCGATGGTATCCGGCTTGGAGTTGTAATCCCCCACGAAGACCACGGGCATCCGTTCCGCATAGGGTTGAATGTAAGACAAGGCAATGGGAGCGCTCTGCTCTTGATGCGGGGTGTTGTTGTCAAAGTGGGTCGTTGAAAAATAGAAGTCTTTTCCGCTTGCGCGGTCGGTAAACACGGCCCAGGCAACCATACGCCAGAAGGCAGAGGCTTTCCGGCTGCCCTGCTCTTCCTCGGAACTGAAGCCGGTGAAGGGCGTATCCGGATCGTCGCTCAGCCAGTAAAACCCGGTTTCCACCACGTCAAAGCGGTCTTTCTTGTAGAAAATCGCAGCGTCGGTATAGGTATCAAAAATCCCCTCCCCATCATCCACGTAATAAATCGCTTCATACTCCGGGTTGGGTTCCAGCAGTTGGTCCAGATCCTCCAACTGAAACAGTTCCTGAATGCCGATCAGGTCCGGATTGTGCCGCACAAAGGTTTCACGGTGGTAGCCGATGCGATCTTCCCAAGGATCGTAGTTCACCGTGTCGCAGAAGTAGCAGAGAATATTGTACGTCATCACGGTCAGTTCAAGGGCGTCCGGATCGGCTTGCTCTTCGTCGCCATCCTCCTCGTCATCGTCATCGTCACTGGGATCATCCCCGTCAGACTGGGAGTCGTCTCCATCCACGGTGGAATCATCGTCTGAATCTTCCGAACAAGCCGAAAGAGCCAGCGTAAAGACCAGACAAGCCAGCAGCACCAAACCAAGACTACGTCGCGTTTTCATTGTGTTTCTCCAGCATGAACGCACTCAACCACATTGTTTGCCTACGAAACACACCCATTAGCATAGAGCTAGGAAATTGTGAAGAAGAGGTTTTGATGATCTCAGGGGTAATCCATTCTCATGAAAGCCCCCCATCGGGCAGGAAGTCGAGATGCCCTCGAACCACCGCCCTACGGCAGGGTATACCCCGCAGATACTCCTGGCGAGTGATTCATCGAAGAGGAATCGGTTCGAGCCGATTCAGGCAATCAGACCGTAAATCATCCGCGAGCCGACAAGGATCAGCAACACGGCAAAGACCTTCTTCAGTTGTGGAACGGGAAGGCTGTGGGAAAGACGGGCGCCCAAGGGAGCAGTCAACACGCTGGCGCAGATAATACCGAACAACGCCGGAAGGTAGATGTAGCCCAGGCAGAAGGGAGGAAGGCTTTCCACGGTCAGGCCGTTGGCCACATAACCGATGGTTCCCGCAACGGCAATGGGAAACCCAATGGCCGAGGCCGTTCCGATGGCGGTATGAATGGGCAGGTTGCAGAACACCATAAACGGGACGGAAAGCGTCCCGCCGCCGATCCCCACCAGACTGGATACCGCGCCGATCACCCCGCCGGAGCAGAACAGACCTCCGCCGCAGGGAAGCTCCCTCGTCGGCTTGGGTTTGAAATCCATCAACATCTGTACCGCCACGTAATACACGAAGATGACGAAGATAATCTTCAGCATCTCCATGCTCATCACTCCGGCGATGAAGGTGCCCAGAAAGCTACCCAATAGAATGCCGACACTGATCCGCTTGACCACATCCCAACGAACGGCGTCCCGATGATGATGGGCCAGGGAACTTGACACGGAGGTGAAAATGATGCTGGCCATGCTGGTTCCAAGCGCCAGGTGCATCACCAGTTCTTTAGAGATCCCCTGCGGTTCCAGGGTGAACACCAACATCGGAACAATGACCAGCCCTCCGCCAATCCCCAACAGGCCGGCCAAGACCCCGGCGGCGGCACCGACCAGAAGGTTGGGTACCATCAAGGAGGACAAATGCCGTCCGGTTTCAGGGAGAAATTCCGCGTGAGATAAACCCAGGGCGACAGCGATCATTGCGCTGATTGCCAGAAGAGGCCAGAGGATATCGACGTACTTTTTCATCAGATCCAATCCTTCGTAGGCAAAAAACCTACCGTGGTAGCGGACAACAGGAATTCAACAGACCAACAAACCACAACGCCACCGTGGGCCGAGTATACTCCACGGTGGAAACCTGGCAAGCATGGATCGTCAGAAAAGAAGGAAAGGATGAGCCTTAATCGGCTATTCGGAAGCCCTTCTCCCTCTCACAAGAGACAGGCTACCGAAAGGCATCCCAGTGAGGGGCAAGGGCTTGTGTGCAAGACGTGTCGGGCAAGGAATTTGCCCGACTACGATTGTTGAAGGCTCCTCTTCGGGCCTTCCTACCATCAATTATCACGAACACAGCGGACATAACCTGTGGCTGTCTCTATTCTTGCGATGATCGCAGATCCTTGATGAGTATAGCTAACTTTCCACATTTCGTTATCATCTTCTATGTATGTATCAGACGACCAATAATTTGGTGATCCGGGTGATACGCTTGATGCCTCAACCAAATCTTCCGATACATAGCAAGCCTCTGAAGATGATTCACATTGGCTACTATAAAAGCAATTTATCGCATCCATGAGTGTCATCCGTGAATAATCCGCACCGAATCCACATTTCTCTTCTTCTCCAAGCTCTGGGCATCCATCAAGAAGGCTACATAACTCATCCATTCGTGGCAAACGCCAACCATTCATACCTTGGTAATTCCAGGTTTCGCAAAACTCTTCGGCCTGGGTCCAATTCATTTGCTCCGATGGAGGAGGGTTCATCCACATCAATCCCGTGGTTCCATCTTCCCACACACAAGTTGTTCGACATCTATGATTTACACAGCAAGACAGACCAGGATCGCATTTTCCGTCATCTGTACAACGTCCACCTTCTTGACCCTCGGTATTTTTAGGGAACTCAAAACACGAGACCTGACCTAGGCAGAGTAGTAGCATCAGAGGTATAAACAGGAAATTGTGGCAACTCATGAGTTCATCCTTTGATCTTGTTGCAATAACCCGGCGATTATAACCGAGCTTAAGAATCGTCATCCTCCGCGCAGGCGGAGGATCCAGCCGGATGAATTTACTCTGGATTCCCGCCTTCGCGGGAATGACAAAACCGGTGCCTCGTCTAACTTATTGTTGCCGGGTTGATATTTTCTTGTCGCTACAGACTTCACAAGCCGTCACAAGCCTTGTCGGGCAAGGAAGTTGCCCGACTATGATTGTTGAAGGCTGGAATCTTCGGGCCTATCGGATTCAATGCCTTGCCCGATTTACGATAAACAACAGGCAACAAGCGGCCTGCATCCTACCCGCTACATCCCGGCGGCCAGTTTATACCAATCGGCCTTGCCGGTGAGGTGTTCGGCTTTCCAGTCGGCATACTGCTTTTTCATCCGTGCCAATCGTTCGGGAAGACGGTCGGAAAGATCATCCTGTTCCATCGGATCGACATCCAGGTTGTACAGTTCAAAGCGCATCTCGTCGGGGCGGTCCACCAGCTTCCAGTTGTCGTCAATGAAGGTCCGCAGCGTGTAAGGGAAGGCGGGAAGCTTGAGTTTTTCACTGAACACCGGGCCGTGATCGTAGCCTTCCACATTCAAGGCCAGAGGCAGCAGGGATTTCCCCTGCGTCGGGTCGGCGTGGGGTGCCAGCCCGCAGAGTTGCCCCAGGGTCGAGGCGAGATCCACACTGGAAACCGGCTTGGAAACACGGCGCGGCGTCACGCCGGGAATGCGGATCATCAAAGGAACGTGAGCCACTTCTTCATACAGGTGCGCTCCGTGGAAACGCCCGCCATGTTCGCCGAATTCCTCACCGTGGTCGGCGGTAATCACCACCACTGTATGGTCCCAAAGCTTCGTCTGGCGGAACTCACGCAGAAAACGTCCCACCTCACGGTCGGTGCCGAGGATTTCATGGTCGTAACGATCCATCGGTCGTTCCCCGAAGTTGCGAATCCCCTTGTGCCGGTTGTAGAGGAAATGGGGATCGAAATAGTGCAGCCAGAAGAACTGCGGGTTGCTTGGATCGTTGCCCAGAGCATGAAGGTGTTCCAGGGCGTTGTCCGTAATTTTGTTGGCCGTGACGTGGCTTTCCGGGTGGGCGTTCCGGTCCCAGACACGGTTGTCCCAGGTTTTCGCACCCCGTTCCAGATTGCGGTTTTCAAAATACCAATAGCCAAATACGCCGGTGAACTGATAGCCCAATTCCTTCTGGAAGAGTTCATGCAGCAGCGGGGTGTCGTCCTTCACGCGGGGGAAGTTGTGGTAATGGCTCCAGTCGATCTCGGAGGGATAGCGGCCACTCATCAAGGCCGGAATGGCCTGGGGCGTGTTGGGAGCCTGGGTATAGGCCCGCTCGAACACCACGGATTCCTCGGCGAGCTGGTCCAACTCCGGCGTGGTGGGGCGATCGTAGCCACCGAAACCGGTATGGTCGGCGCGCAGGGCGTCGATGGTGATCAGGAGAATGTTCCATTCGCTGCGCAGGCTGGCCAGACGCAGTTGGGTTTCCTCGTCCAACCAGTCGTAGCGTTTGGCGGCGGGAATGGCGGCATCTCCGGCGAGGCAGTCTTCGTCCACACCGTTACCGGGAATATCCCTGGCGGTGGGGTTGATACCGGGGTTTCGGTCGTTGCAATCCCCACCCAGCAGAATGGAGGCATAGCCGTCGCCGTCACGATCCCCCAGGGTTTGCACGGCACGCACGGCCAGTTGAGACAAGGGCGCGTAGTGGCGCATCACAAAGGCGGAATGCGGGTCCTGATTGAAGTTGTAGATGGTCAAGGCAAGCAGCAAGACCCAGGAGGCGGCCAGGCTCACCCGGTGAATGGGGCGCGTCACATAACGGGTGAAGTCATCCAGCAAGGGATGATGAAGCAGGCGCAAGCCGATGGCTTGCAGCACCAGGAAAACACCGACGACCATCAGGGGCTTGAGATTCAGCAACTCCAGCGTGGCCCAACTGCGGCGGACCATCACACCGGCTCCCAACAGAGCCACGCCCCCCACCACGAGCAGAATCAACAGCGTCAAGCCGCCGTCAAAGACATCGGGGAGCTTGATGAACCAACGGCGAAGCACATGGTTTAGGCTGGCATACAGAACGATGGACAAGCCCAGCAGAAAGAGCAGGCCGAGGGTAAAGACGATTCCGGCCAAAGCCTTGGCGTTGTAGTTGCTACTCAGATAGACGTTGACCAGAAACTGGCTGGCCAGCAGAAAGCCGAAGGCGCTGATGAAGGCGACAAGACTTGCCGCGTGACGACGATCCGCACGGGCATCCAGGCGGCTGATACGAAACCAATCCCACAACCGGGTGAAGGGGTCCAGGTGTTCCTGCACCAGGCCGAAGAGGGTTCCACCAAAGAAGGCGTAAGGCAGAAGCCACACGCCAAGCAGCGAGGCGGAAAAGAAGGCAAAGCGCACCGCCTGGGCTCCGGAGACGAAGGGACGGCTTCCCGAAAGCAGCACCAGAAGCTGCTCGCAGAGAAACAGCCCCAGACCGGCCAAGAGGGCGGAAAAGAAAAACCGTCCCGCCGGACCGGCGCTTTGCAGGCCGCGAGTATCATTGACCAGGGCGGACAACTGCTTGCCACGCTCCAGCAGCGGATCAAAATACGAGGTAGATGTTGGCTTCTCCATTGAGCGCCTCCGAAGGACAACGAGTTTTGCTCTCCTAAATTTAATCAAATTTTACTTAATTGGAGTTATATTGTCAATCTTTTATCTACCTAAATCCACTCTTTTCTTCTCAGGAACCCTTCGATGTTTCAGGAACTTGTCCGTTCAACCCCAGGTGCGATCCGCCGACCGCACCTCAGCCTTTCCCCGACCCGACAGATTATCAGGAGTTTCTTCCACTGAATAGAACGTATAAAATCATAGACTTGGAAATACTCCCAATACCTACTTATTTAACACATTTTCAGAAAAAGGTCCATCAGGAAAGATGGCCCAAGAAACTGGGCAAATTTCTTGCCGGGTGTCATCCCAAGCCCCTCACCCGGAAACCCTTGGTTTTCGGGTGAGGGCGATTCTACCCGCTTGGTCGGGCAAATTCCTTGCCCGACATGGGTTTCTTGCGAACCGTTATCCATCGTTGACGGGCGTGTATCTTCAAACTTTCCCGAAAGTCGGATTGAACCATTCATCGTTGAGGCGATCCCACAAATGCCGGTTGTCATTGCTACCCCAACCGTCCATCCCCTTCGATAGATAGCCGTCTCAAGTTTTTCATCAAGGCATTCTACCCTGCATGTCCACCACACCAAGGAGGGGAAGAGTGTCGGGCAAAGAAAGGCAAGCCAACGAAATTTCCTTGACATCCTCACGCCCGCCGCTCAAACTAAGGAACGAAGCATACAAAAGCCGGAAACAGATAGGAGGTTCCTGTGAATTATATCATGAATAGTTTTATTTTGCTATCTATGTTGGTTTTTGTTGCCTGTGGCGACTCCGGTTCGCTAGTCTTGATTCAGGCTGACGGCGATTTTGACCAAGCAGAGCAAGAAGATTACCTGCCTCAGAAGATTCACCATTGCTATGAAGGAAACAAGCAAGGAGACAGTTGCGAAACGGCGGCGGATTGTGAAACGGAAAGCCGCTGCGGAGAAGCTCCCGACGGTGTGAGTTACAGTTGCACCGACGGTGTTTGCAACAGCGAAGGCGAAGCCAGCGCAGACGGAGACACCTCCAGCGACGATGATGATGACACTACCGACGGCGACACAGCAGATGACGATGATGATGATGACACCACCGACGGCTGTTATATTGAGGTTTATTATTATGATCTGCTCTGTGACGGCACGCCGGATCATGGTTGTACCAGCCGCACCCATGACGAAGACGGCAATGAGTTGAGCTATCGTGAAGATGATGATTGCGACGGTACGCCGGACGAGGGTTGTTATAGCTACACCTATGACGAAGACGGCAATAAGTTGAGCTACAGCCGGGATGATGACTGCGACGGTACGCCGGACGCCGATTGTTACAGCTATACCTATGACGAAGACGGCAATAAGAGGAGCTATAGCCGGGATGAAGACTGCGACGGAACGCCGGATACTTGTTACAACAGCTATACCTATGACGAAAACGGCAATGTGTTGAGCCATCGTAATGATTCAGACTGCGACGGCACGCCGGACTCTTGTCACAACTACACCTATGACGCAAACGGCAATGAGTTGAGCAATCGTGAAGATGATGACTGCGACGGTACGCCGGACTATTGTCGCACCTCCACCTATGACGCAAACGGCAACCGGTTGAGCTCTAGCGAAGATTCATACTGCGACGGCACGCCGGATCGTGGTTGTTACAGCTATACCTATGACGCAAACGGCAATGAGCTGAGCTTTATAACTGCGACGGCACGGCAGACTACGGTTGTTACAGCCGCACCTATGACGCAAACGGCAATGAGTTGAGCCATCGTAATGATTCAGACTGCGACGGCACGCCGGACTCTTGTCACAGCTATACCTATGACGAAGACGGCAACCGGTTGACTTCTAGCTATGATGATGACTGCGACGGCACGCCGGACTCTTGTCAGAGTTACAGCTATACCAATAACTGCCTGTAAATTCGCCAGCAGCCGAAGGGGCTGACAGGGTGTTGAAAAACACCCTGATGCGCGGCATAGGTGACCGCCCCGCCGTGGGCCTGAAAATGCTGGACACGATAGAGTTCGGCAGGTCGGTGGGCGTCGGCGTAAGCAACAGTTATGAACGCCAATAATCGTTGTCCATAAAAACGTAGCGACTGTTATCAAAGTCAAGCGATTTGCGGTTTCCATCGCTGATTATTTTTGAGCATTGAGTTCATGAAGAGAAGCAATTTTCGCATGCAGGCTACCACAGCCGACATCTTGCTTTTTCCTTCATTCAGCAAGTGCTGATAATGTTTGCGGATTGGTGGATTATACTGAATGGCCACCAGCGTAGGCATGTACAACTGGGTGCGGACATGATGCCGTCCACCACCGGTCATTCGCTTGCCACGAAACATTCCACTGTCCCGGTTCATCGGTGCCACCCCAACAAGAGCCGCAATCTGGCGTCGGTTGCAGATACCAAGCTCCGGCAATTCGGTAACCAGAGCGTTCGCAGTGGTCAATCCGATTCCCGGTATCGTTTCCAGAATCTGCGCTTTCTCGCTCAGTTCGCGATCCCTGCGAATCACCTCCTCAATCTGCGAATCCAGCTTTTTAATTTCTCGATCAAGAGTTCTTAAAACAGCGTGCAGACTTTGTGCGATAAGCTTTTCATCGGAATGCTCCATGCGATTCTTTTCCTGTGTTCTCATCGCAATCAGCTGACGGCGACGGGCAGTAAGGCTCTTTAGTAAAAGGCTATTTTCGCTGACCGGAACCTGTATCTTCGGTTTCATGCTCTTCGCATATCTGGCAATGACCAAGGCATCAAGGCGATCGGTTTTTGCCGCCACGCCCATGGCTCTGGCAAAATCGCGGATGCGTCGAGGGTTGACCACCACCACGGGCAGTTCATGCTTTTGCAGATGTTTAAGCAACGGTTTTTCGTAACCTCCGGTTGCTTCCATCACGATGCGTTCCGGCTGAAGCGTATCCAGACTGCGAACGAAGCTGTTCATTTCTTTCTTGCAGTATTCGTAGCTCCGATGCTTTCCGGAGTTCAACAAAGCGACATCAAAACGTCTCTTGCTCACATCAATCCCGATTATTTCTTTCATGCTACCCTTCCTTGCCAATACGGGCTCACTTCGGTTAAACTGGCCCCAGCGACTGTTCGGGTTATCCGGACAAAACGGACGACGGATCAGGCTACATAACGGGTTTTACGACCCAAGGTCGGGACGATCTCGCCGTCCACCGCCCGCGAGATTTTTGAGGGTCTCGCGGGCTCCTATTGTCGCTCGATTATACAGACAAACGCACTGGAAGGTATAATACAAGGTCGGGCAAGGGAGTCAGGTCGCTGGAGAATTTCCCTCACCCGGAAACCCTTGGTTTCCGACCTCTCCTGAGAGGGAGAGGTGAATTGTCCCTCGCCCTCCGGGAGAGGGAAGCGAGCGCAGCGAAGCAGGGTGAGGGCGATTCTCCAGCGACCTGCCTTCACTTTCTCCCGGCGCACTCCGGGAATCTGTCTTTCAACTCCGGGTGCATACACAGATCAATACCGTTGACATCTTGAATCGGGCTGATGTAGCTACTTCCATCGTCGTATTCTTTCCAGGGGTAATCGGCCCAGACCACCAAAGGCCCCCACATTCGGGCATCAAGTTGTTCTCCAGCTTTCTTACTCAGGTTCCATTCCTCGCCCGTAGGTAGGTAACGAAGGATAATCTCTGCGGCGGCTTGGTTGTTATAACCACAGGTAGAACGGGTATCCGGACTGCGTTCAGGATCATAATCCCCATAGACAATCCAGTCTTCCCAGACATCATAGAACAGCTTGTTGATGTTATTCTCCGTAGGAGGTGTCGACATGAGTTATAGATTTTCCTGGACAAGACGACTCTGCTGGTCTACATTCCTTTAAATAGAAACTATTCAGAGGAATACAATGGATGCCACTTATCACCGTCATGATATTTCCGACCACGCTTGGGAACTCTTGGAGCCACATTTACCGGGGAAGAAAGGCCAATGGGGCGGGATTGCCAGAGACAATCGACGATTCATTAATGGTGTGTTTTGGATCTTGCGAACCGGTGCACATTGGCGCGACCTACCGCCCGATTATGGCAGTTGGAACAATACCCATCGCCGGTTTATTCGTTGGGGAGATAAAGGCATCTGGGAGAATTTACTGGATATTTTGATTGATGATCCCGACTACGAATGGCTGATGATCGACGCCACGCATGTCAAAGTCCACCACGATGCCACGGGTGCCCGAGGCGGAACGCAGGACGCGGGTCAAACAAAAGGGGGCTCAATTCCAAGGTACACCTGGCCGTGGATGCGCATGGGTTTCCGATCCGAGTCCTTCTTGCAAAAGGTACCCAAGCTGACTGCAAAGAGGCTGAAAATCTGATTGAAGGGCTACCAGCCTCTAATTTACTGGCTGATCGTGGTTATGATACAAATAGCATCATTGGCCTATGCGAGAAAAACGATACGTGTCCGGTGATTCCTCCAAAGAAGAATCGAACGGTTCAACGTAACTACGACAAAGACTTGTACCGTGAACGCCATCTGGTTGAAAATGCCTTTGAAAAGCTGAAACGTTGGCGTGGTGTTGCAACGCGTTATGCGAAGAACACCGCGTCTTTCCTCGCTGCGGTACATATCCGCTGTCTAGCCCTATGGCTTCATATCTCATGACGACACTGCCTAGGTACTACCACACGGGTGGTCTTGGTATCCAAGTCCACTTCCATCACCGAATAGCTGCAATCCGGGTTCGTGGTAGCCAGACTGACGTTGGAAAAGTAAGCCTTTCGCTCCCATAGTTTCATTTTGGCTCTGGCGTAGTAGGAATCCTCATCGGCCATCATTGCTTCTTCTACGCCCGTGTCCAGGTTATAGCCCATCAAGACATCGTTCAGGAACAGGTAGACCAGCATGTTGTCATAGACATCGAAACACTTCATCGCCTTGGAACTGAGGAGCTTTTCTTCTCCGGTTTCCTCGTTGATCGTATAGACCCGCTCACTCCCTTCACCGGTACGGCCATCATCCCAGAACACTCCCCGCTCACTGATCGCTGTTTTGCCGATGTAGGTATCAACTCCCACTGCCAGCCGGGTTTCCCAGTTATCCAGGCGCGTGGTGTAGAGATCATCCCCCCTGCCTGAGTTATGTTTGGTCCAGGCAAGTCGATTGCCGCCCAACGAAGGCCAGAACGAAGAATCACCGGGGATGGAAAAGCGAGCGGTTTGTTTGGTGGGGTAATCGAATAGCATCAACCCTGTGGGTTCTCCACTCTCAAGATGACTGTAATAGAACGCAGCCCAACCATTCCATGCATCAATCCCCGTAATCCTATACCCCCCCGGCTGACCGATCTCAAAACGGCCTTCGTCATCCAGGTACTTGAAATGGAAGTCCAGCTTGCAGGGTCTAGGTGTCGCATTTCCAGTCCAACAGGTGGGAAGACAATCAATCTTGGCCCGCCCCGTTTGTTCATCCGTACAATCAGGTTGTTCGTAGTCCATTGCCTGGTCTTCATCCCCATCTTCACCATCAAGCGGTTTTACCCGGCAGACACCTTCGGAGCAGGTGTAACTCACACCTTGGGGAGCTTCCCCACAACGGCTTTCTGCTTCACAGTCGCTTGCCGTTTCACAGCGATCCGCCTGCTTGTTTCCCCCGAAGCAATGGTGAATCTCCTGAGGTATGGAGGCTTCCTCCTCCTGCTCCAGATCGCCGTCGAGTTGGGAATCCACATCGGAAGACCCGGAATCACAGGCGTAAGCCAAGAGGGAAAGGAAAAGAAAAAGGAAACAAAAAGGGAAACGAAAACGTCGCGTAAAAGCAGGGTACCGAGAACCGTTCATCATGACATCCTTCCTGAAAAGAAAACCAACAAGAAACCAAGACTGGATTCCCGCCTTCGCGGGAATGACAAAATGGATGCTCCGTCTAACTTGTTGCTGCCGGGTTAATAGCCGGCACCAGCGACCATCCTCCCTGCCCATTCAAGCGGAAAGAATCTACATAGCTCAGAAGGCTTTCTTTCGCTTGGAAGAAGAAAGAATCCCCAGCATATCTCTATATTTGGCTACGGTCCGCCGGGCGACATCCACACCATCCTGTTTGAGCATGGTCACCAGTTTCTGGTCAGAGAAGGGTTTCTTGGGGTTTTCCTGGCTGACGATCTGGCGGATCTTGTTCTTGATGGTTTCCGAAGCGATGTCCGTGCCTTCGCTGTTGGTGATCCCGCTGTTGAAGAAGTATTTCAGCTCGAAAATTCCCTGGGGCGTATGGATGTACTTGTTGGTGGTTACACGACTGACCGTGCATTCGTGCATCCCGATGTCCTCGGCAATGTCCCGCAGAACCATCGGCTTCAAGTGGTCTACACCGTAATCCAGGAAATCCCGTTGCTGTTTGACGATGGAATCGGCCACCTTGTAGATGGTCCGCTGGCGCTGCTGAATGCTTTTAATCAACCAACTCGCTCCGCGCAGCTTGTCTTTGATATACTCCCGTGCCTCGTTGGGCCCTTTCTTGTTGCGCAGCGCCTGCTTGTAATAGTTGCTGATTTTCAGCTTGGGCATTCCGTCATCATTCAAGGTGATATGGTAATCGTCACCGACTTTGGTGATGTAGATATCCGGTGTGACGTATTCCGTATGTTCCGAACTGTGGCCCAGGCCGGGCTTGGGATCGTAGGTGGTCATCACCTTGAAGGCTTCAATCACCTCGTCTTTGCTGATCTTCAACACCTTGGCGATTTTGGCGATGTCCCGTTTCTCCACCAGATCCCAGTGGTGTTCCAGAATCCGCGCCACCAGGCTGCTGCGGTTGGAAGAAAAGCGGGCCTGCATCAACAGACATTCACGCAGATTCCGCGCACCGATGCCGATGGGGTCCAGGCGCATGATGCGTTTGTGGATGCGTTCCACCTCAGAGAGCGGAGCCTCCAGGCGCTCGGCCATGTCTTCCAGCGAGACGGGTTGGAAGCGCCCCTTTTCATCTTCGATACGGAGGTAGCCGTCTTCGTTGATGTTGCCGATGATCTCTTCGGCGATGGCCTGTTCCTGCTCGGTGTAATTGCTGAGTTTGACCTGCCAATGCAGGAAATCATACATCGAGTGTTCCTGGGTCAGCACGCCTTCCAGGTTGACCGCGTCCTCTTCCGCGTTGGGATCTCTGGGGGCGCTGGGCGTTGGCCTGTCATCGTAGGAATCGAAGTAGGCGTCCCAGTCCATCTCACTGTTCTGGTCGTTCTTCGCGCTGTCCAGATTCTCGTGAAGATCCTCTTTGAAATCCTGGTTGAGCTGCTCGTTGGAGTCCAGCTTTTTGAGTTGAGCGGCATCGGGAACGCTGTCTTCCAGGCTGCCTTGAAACTCCGGGTCTTTGTGCAGATCCTCGGTAGAGGTTTGGGCTTCCGCCTCGCTTTCACTCAATTCCAGCGTGGGGTTTTCCAAAAGCTCGGTCTGGATGGTTTCCTGCAACTCCAGCCTCGTCATTTGCAGCAGCTTGATGGCAAGCTGAAGCTGAGGCGTCATCACCAGGCTTTGTTGTAATTTTAAGGTTTGTCCCAGGCGCAATGCCATGTTGTCTATCCCTCACGGTCCACAAGAGGTTTTCTGTCGTACCTGCAATCGCCTTGGTCTTTCGACCGATCGTCCATTCTGTAGAGTTCGCCCTCCAAGTTGGCACCAATCTAGCATACGAACGAAATGGACGCAAGGGAAATCCCGCCATGAAAGAAGGGATCACAGAGCAGGAGCGCCTGATTCCAGGGGGAAATCCTGCCGGAAAGCACTTGCTTTTTTCAAGGATCAACAGATCATGCTCCGCTTGGGAAGATTCATCCAATCATCCTGAAAATCTATGGACACGCTCAAAAAACACAACAGGTGTGGAATTTCTTTGACCCAAGGGGGTGACTTGGCGATAATCCCCGCCATTCAACGCAGGCTGAACCTTTGTTCCAGCGCATTTCTGCCCAGGGAGGCGACTTATGGATACCCACTCGGTTCTGGAATTGATCGGCAACACCCCGATGATCAAGATTCCCAATACGGTAAGCCCACCGATTTTCGCCAAAGCGGAGTTTCTCAACCCCGGTGGCTCGGTGAAAGACCGCATTGCCAAGCATCTGATTGAATGCGCGGAAAAAGAAGGCAAGCTGACCAAAGACACGGTGATTGTGGAAGCCACCAGCGGCAACACGGGAATCGGCATTGCTCTGGTCGGTAGACAGAAAGGCTACCGCGTGGTGATCGTCATGCCGGAGAGCATGAGCGAGGAACGGAAGAAAATCATCCGTGCCCTGGGTGCGGAGTTGGTTCCCACACCGGCGGAACTGAGCATCTCCGGCACGGTAGACAAAGCCCAGGAAATCATCGCCCGAAACGGCAACTGCTGGTTGGTCGATCAGTTCAATAACCCGCACAACCCGGAAGTGCATTATGAAACCACCGGCCCGGAAATCTGGAAACAGATGGATGGCAAGGTGGATGCCTTCGTCGCCGGGGTCGGTTCCGGTGGAACCTTGCAGGGTGTGGGAAAATTCCTCAAGGAAAAGAACCCCAAGGTCAAACTGGTCGCCATTGAACCCGAAGGAGCCAGCGCCCTGTTGGGTCAGGAACCCGGCCTGCATAAAATCCACCAGATTCAGGGCATCGGCGATGGCTTTGTCCCCGGCGTGTTGGACACCAGCCTCTTTGACCAGGTGATCTGCGCCAGCGATGACGACGCCATTTACATGACGCGGCAATTGGCCCGACGCCACGGTATTCTTGTGGGAACCAGTTCCGGTGCCAACGTGCATGTCGCCATGCGTGTGGCGGAAGAATTGGGCGAAGGCAAGAACGTGGTCACCCTTCTGCCCGACCGAGCCGAGCGCTATTTCAGTACGGCGCTGATCTGATTTCACAGAGTTCCGACAAGCTTCAACCCCCGCAGAGAGCCTCGCAATCCTGCGGGGTTTTTCTTGGGCAGGAACCGGAAAACGTATCAGAGGATCAGGCCGAGATCCCATCTTTTGCAGGAATTCGCCGATAACTATTGCACCCGGATCGAAAATCCGCTAGAACGCCGGGCGTTGACTGAACCTTGTGGAGACTCCTGCCATGACCCAGCATCCAGCCAGTTTTTTTGCCACCTGTTTCAAAGGATGTGAACCCTTCCTCTTTGAAGAACTGCAACGGCTTGCCTTGAAGCCGGTCAAGATCGGAGATCAGGGCGTGTGGTTCGGTGATAACCCGGATCATGGATACGACGCCTGCTTGTGGTCCCGACTGGCCAGCCGTGTGCTGCAACCCCTGGCGACCTTCCATGCCAGCAACCGCGATGATCTCTACGAGAACACCAAGGCCATCGCCTGGGAAGAACACCTGCACAGCCATGCCACCTTTGCCGTGGAAGGCAACGGGCAGTACGGAGAGATTCGCCACAGTGGGTATCTGGCGCTGCGGGTGAAAGATGCGATGGCAGATAAGATGCGTGACAAAACGGGACGTCGTCCCGATGTCAACAAGGATGATCCAGATATTCGCGTTACCGTGCGCCTAGATTTCAAAGGGCGTTGCACCCTCAGCCTGGATCTCTCCGGCGACAGCCTGCACCGTCGCGGCTACCGCCTCAGCGGTCACAAAGCGCCTTTGAAGGAAAACCTGGCCGCTGCCATTTTGGCCGCTGCGGGGTACACCGGACAAGAACCCCTGCTTGACCCGATGTGCGGTTCGGGAACCTTCCTGATTGAAGCGGCGGAGTGGGCCTTGGGCCTGGCTCCGGGGCGTCGGCAGACCTTCGGGTTTGAACGCTGGCCGCAGATGAGCCGCGCTGCAAAGCGTGAACTGGATGAGAAAAAACGCGAAGGCGGCATTCCCAAGAGACGGAATGCGGCGCCGATTATCGGCTCGGACGTGCAGCCCAAAGCGGTCCGTCTGGCCATCAGCAACTGTGAACATGCCGGAGTAGGCGGTATCGTGCGGGTGATGAAACGAGACGCCCGCCAGATTACCCTGCCGGATCTGCACACCCTGCTGGTGGCCAACCCTCCCTATGGTGAGCGTATGGACCCGCCTGAAGGCAAACTGCTGGATCTGTATGAAGCCCTTGGCGAAACCTGGAAAGGGCTTGGCCATTTCCGGGCGGCGATGTTCTGTGCGCATCCGCACTTCCGCAAGCGCTTTTCCATGAAACCCTACCATGTCCTTCCCTGGCACAATGGCCCCCTGGCAACCCAACTGTATCTTTACGAAGTGGGCCGAGGTTGGGGAGACAATCCGGAACGCCGCTTGGAATCGTTCGCAAAAGACTGAAAAACCTTGAGTTTTTTCGACGGATTGGTACACTTGGGCATTGTTTTGAACGAAGCAGTGTATGATCGTGGTTTGTAGAAAAACCCCCGATCCGAAGAAAAGGAGATTCTCATGGCACCCACTCGTCTGACCGGCCTCCTGGTGGCCTTATGCCTCCTCTGTGCCTCGGCACTGGCCCAAGCCGCTGAGGTAACCCGCGGCCCCTTTGTGCAACGTATGCTTCCCACCTCGGTGATGCTCGTCTTCGATCTGGATGACGCGCTGGCCGCCGAAGTCCATTACGGTCCTCAAGGGCAGGCAATGGCACAAAGCGTTTCCAGCACGGCAGCCTTCCGTCACCGGATCACCCTGGAAGGTTTGACGCCGGGGAGTCGCTATGATTACCAAGTATGGGTGGATGGGGCCGCGATCACCGAAACGACCACCTTCAAGGCCATGCCCTTGGCCGGAAGCACCTTCCGTTTTCTTATTCTCGGCAACACCCAGGGCGATGCGGAAAAGCACCGGCAGGTGGTGCAGCGTATGGCGACGGAAACCTTCGACTTCTACATCCACGCCGGAAACCTGGTCGCGGAAGGCGACAATGCCGAGCAGTGGGCCGAATTCTTCGACATTGAAGAGCCCTTGATGAGCGGCCATGCCATTTATCCGGTGATCGGGAAAACGGACCAGGGCGAAAGCCAATCCGGCAGCAACTTCATTGATGCCTTCGAGATTCCCCATGAGAGCAGCGGGCGCGAAGAATACTACAGCTTCACCTATGCCAACGTGCATGTGATCGTCATTGACGATGTGGTCAACACCCTGCCTCAGTGGCTCTGCCCGGACATCCTTTTCCTTTCCCGCTGCCTCAATGAAAACCAGGCGGCATGGCTGAACACGGAACTGGTGAATGCCGCCGCCAACACGAATATCGACCACATTCTGGTGCTGTCTCACGAAGGCGCATACAGCGGCGCGGATGGCCGAAGCGGTTCGGCGGAGATTCGCGGCCTTCTTTTCGATTTCCGCGTCAACAAGGTGGATCTGCTTCTTTCCGGCAACGATGCGTTCTATGAACGCGGGCTGGCTCAGAACGGCCTTCCCTACATCAACACCGGTGGCGGTGGTGCGGAACTGGAAGAACCCGATGGCGAACTGCTGGACCAGCTCTACGTTCACGAAGTGGAACTCCAGCATAAAGCCTATCACTACATCATGGTTGAAGTGCAGGACACCGTGATGAAGTTTACGGTGAAAGAAATTGACGGCACTGTGTTGGATTACTTCGAGTTGGGCGTGCGCCCCAGTTGCCAGAGTGATAATGACTGCTCCGGAGATCCTCCCGCTCCCTGCGATGGCCACTGGGAATGCCTGAGCAACGAATGCGGTTGGGTCTGTGATCCGGAACAGAGTTGCACCACCAACGCCGACTGTACCGGCGAAGGGCTGTCCGATTGCAGCGGGGGTCATTGGGAATGCGCCACGGCAACCAGCGAATGCCAGTGGATCTGCCCCGAAGAGCGCGTCTGCACCCAGGACAGCGATTGTGAAGCCCTAAGCCCGGCGACCGATTGCACGGGCGGCGCCTATTCCTGCCAGGAACAGGTCTGCGTTTGGGAATGCCCCGAAGAACCCGATGGAGATGAAGACGGCGATGAGGACGGCGATGAGGAAGTCAGCGATGATGACGACGACGACCTGAGCGATGGAGATGTCACCGACGACGACGATGACGCCACCGACGACGATGATGATGATTCCCTCACCGATGATGACGACGATAGTTGGACGGCGACCGATGGGGATACCGAAGCCCCCGATGGTGCAGAAGCCGATGGCGGCGGTTCCGATGGCTGTACGCAAACCGGCCTTGGGGCCACCCTGTTAATGGGCTTGCTGGGTCTGGCTGCCGTAATGCGCCGTCGTCAGACCGTTGCCTGAGAATCCTTCTCCGGGATACCCCAAGGTATCCGATGAGAACGAGCGAAAGATCAATCGAATGTCCCCCGCCTTCAGGCGGGGGTTTTTGCATGGAATGGAGCCTCGATGTTTGACAGCTACCTGCATCTTCAAAGCAAAGTGGATACCTTGTGCCGGAAACTGGAACAGGCTCATCAAAAGCACCTGCGCTGCGGGGAGGGTTGCGCGGATTGCTGCCGCTATGCCCTGAGTTTTTCCGCCGTGGAACTGGTATACATCGCCTCCCGCTTGCTTGGGGATGACACGGCATCCGTGGCGGTTCGTCAAGCTCTGGCCGCCAGTGATCCCCAGGCCGAAGGCCCCTGCCCTTTGTTGGTGAACAAGCGCTGCCTGGTCTACGAACATCGCCCCTTGCTCTGCCGAAGTCATGGCCTGGCCTTTGTGGTAAGGGAATCGCCGGATGACCCGCCGATCCGTGTGACCAGTTGCGAATTGAACTACGAAACCCTGGATCTGGACGGCCTGGACGCCGGGGAGTTCGTCAATCTGGACACCTTCAACCTGCTTTTGACCACGGTCAACCAGACTTTTTTACAGGATTTCCCCGCCGAGCTTCCCGTGAGGCTTTCGCTTCATGAATTGCCGGTGATTCTTGAATTTCTGGAAGAATATCAAGAGCGTATATCTTGATAAACCGAAAGGGCGAGCCGTTGTGACCAACCGGCCTTCCGGCATGGTCAAGATCCGGTAAAAAATTCGTAAAATCGCGGACAAAGGCTTGATTAATCCTTCATGGCGTGCTACACACGCGCGTCTTTTGAAACTCCGGAAGAAGGTTTCGGGGTACTTTGATCACGCACACCCTCGGACGCAAAGCCGTGTGCGACGACCGAAAAAACGTCGTGAACTTTGCGGATGAACAGGGTGGAGGCTTAACACGAAAGGAACGATGATGAGCCTACCTATCTCCATGAAAGAACTGTTGGAAGCCGGCGTCCATTTCGGGCATCAAACCCGCAAGTGGAACCCCAAGATGAAAAAATACATCTTCGGCGCCCGCAACAAAGTCCATATCATCGACTTGCAGCAGACCGTGACGATGTTCAAAGACGCCTTTGAATTCGTGCGTGAGCGGGCCAGCGACGGCGAACAGATTCTCTTCGTCGGCACCAAGCGCCAGGCCGTAGAAACCATCCAGGCTGAAGCCGAACGCTGCAACGGATTCTACGTCACCAACCGCTGGTTGGGTGGTATGTTGACCAACTACCGCACCATCCGTGAGAGCGTGGAAAAATACAACGAGTTGGAAAAGCAGCACGAGGAAGGCAACTACCGCGTGCGCACCAAAAAAGAATCGATGATGAAAGACAAGCTGCGCCAGAAACTGGCCCGCAACTTGTCCGGTATCCGCAAAATGGGTCGTCTGCCCGGCATGATCTTCGTCATTGACCCGCACCGTGAAAACATCGCCGTGCGTGAAGCGAAGAACCTGGGTATCCCGGTTATCGCCATCTGCGACACCAACTGCGACCCGGCGGGCGTGGATTACATCATCCCCGGTAACGACGATGCCATCCGCTCGGTGAAACTCTTCGCCAGCCGCATCGCCGATGCCTGCCTGGAAGGCCAGGCTCTGTACAAAGAAAAAGCGCCTGAAGATCGCGATCCGCGTCAGGGTCGTGGCGGTGGCCGTCGTGGTCCTGCTGTGAAGCATGTGAAGAAAACAGGCCCCAGCCCGAAGGGACAAAGTGCCGGTAGCGAAACCCCCGCTCCGGCCCAATCCGACGCCGCGCCCAAGGCGGAAGCCAAGCCCGCCGAGGGCGAAGCCAAAGGCGAATAATCCCGATGACACGGGCCGGGTAACCGGCCCTTGTTGATCCTATGGGGTATGCAAGACCGAAGAAAGCAAGATACGGAGCAAAACTCCGGTCTTTTCAAGGAAAGGAAGGAACAATGCAGGTTACCGCTAGTATGGTCAAAGAACTGCGTGAGAAAACCGGCGCAGGGATGATGGATTGCAAAAAAGCTCTTACCGAAGCCAACGGCGATATCGAAGCCGCCGTGGATTATCTTCGTAAAAAAGGGATGGCCGCTGCGGCGAAAAAAGCCGGTCGCATCACCAGCGAAGGTCTGGTCAGCGCGATGGTTACCGAAGATGGCAAACAAGGTGTGGTGGTGGAAGTCAACTGCGAAAGCGATTTCGTGGCCAAGAACCCGGACTTCATCAAGTTCACCGAGGATCTGCAAAAACACATCATCGAGAACAAACCGGCCAACATGGATGAGTGCCTGGCTCAGACCTGGATCGGCGATGCCAGCGTCACCGTGAAAGATGCCGCCGCGCAGATGGTGGGCGTGATCGGTGAAAACATCAGCCCCCGCCGCTTTGAAATGTATGAAGTGCAGGGTGAAGGCCTGTTGGATGCTTACGTCCATATGGGTGGCAAGCTGGGCGTGCTGGTGGAAGTCGGCACCACCAAAGCCGACACGGCGAAGAACGACACGATCAAAGATATGGCCCACAAGATGGGTATGCAGATCGCCGCCGCGATGCCCGTGGCCGTGACCGAGGACGAAGTCCCCGCCGATGCCGTGGAGCGTGAGCGCGCCATTTACAAAGATCAGGTAGCCCAGTCCGGTAAACCGGAAAAAATGTGGGACAAGATCGTCGATGGCAAAATGAAGAAATACTTCAAAGATGCCTGCCTGCTGGAACAAGCCTGGGTGCATGACACCAACACCACGGTGAAAGGTCTTCTTGGCACCATCGGTAAGGAACTGGACGACACCGTGACCGTGCGTCGCTTCGCCCGTATGCAATTGGGTGAAGGTTTGGAGAAACGCTCCAACGATCTGGCCAGCGAAGTCGCCGAACAGCTCAACAAGGGCTAATGCCTGCGTGACAGCCTCAAGAATGGATCTTCAAGGCCGGTTGCTTGCAACCGGCCTTTTGTTTTCGTTGCAAAAATGTGAGAAAGAAATCCTTCATCTTCAGGGTGAAAGGAACGCTTGTGAAGGTACTGGTTACAGGGAGTGCTGGGCAACTGGCCGGTGAGCTGTTGGCGCTGTTGGCGCGAAGCCCGCACCAGGGTCAAGGGGTGAGCCACGCAGAGATGCCCATTGAACAAGCCGAGGCCGTGGAACGCACCCTCGAACATACCCGCCCCGATGTGCTGATCAACACGGCGGCCTACAACAAGGTGGATGACTGCCAAGAAAACTCGGAGCAGGCCCGCCGAATCAATGAAGACGGCCCGGCCAACCTGGCTCGTACCTGCGCGGCCAGAGGAATCCGGCTGATCACGCTCTCTACCAACTATGTGTTTTCCGGTGAACGAACCTCACCCTATCATGAAGAAGACCAGGCCGAGCCATTCTCGGTTTATGGTCAGACGATGCTGGCAGGCGAACACAAGGCGATGGCGATTCATCGGGACTGTCTGATTCTGCGCACCAGCGCCCTGTATGGCCGCTATGGAACCGGGAACTTCGTTTCCACCATTCTGGAGCAAGCCCGCTCCGGCAAGACGCGTCGGGTGGTCAACGATCAATGGATTCAACCGACCTGGACCTTTTCACTGGCTCACCTTTGCATCGCGTTGGTGGAAAGGCCGGATCTATCCGGGGTGCTTCACGCCTGTTGTGAAGGGCGCACAAGCTGGTTCGGTTTTGCCGAAGAGATCCTCCGTGCCGCAGGGATGCAGGCGAGAATCCATCCGCAAAGCACGGAAGAACTGAACCGTCCGGCCCCAAGACCCCGGAATGGTTTGTTGTCAATGGATCGCTTACGCTCACTTGGACTGCCTCCCCTACCGACCTGGGATGAGGCGTTCTCTCAGTTCCTGGCTCAGACACCACTCCCGACGGAGAAGCAGGTATTGACGGTTCGATGGATAAAAAGTTGACAGGACGGAATGGCGCCTTGAAACGATCCATCACGGATCGTTTCAGGTTCACGATAGAAAAACGATGCGACACCCCGCGGCGTCCATGCCGCGGATGTTGAAGCAATCAAACAACGCTGAAAAGAAAGGGAAGCCAAAGAAGAGAAAGGGCGCGAGGCTTGGATAAAATCAACAGGAAACCATCCCGCTGACAGACAGGCTGTCACAGGTAAGGCAAGAAACGCAACCTGCGCCCTCTAGGTTGGAATCAGACCGCGCGGACTTTGCCTTGTGTCTTTTTCCCTCTCAGGCGCTTTTCCTTTTGCAGAAGCTGCTTCAGGTTGAACTGACGTAGTTCCTTGTAAAAGGCCTGGTTGGCCTGAGCCCAAATACTGGGAAGGGCACAGCTGTCTTTATCGAAACAACGGGACGTGGCCGGTTCCAACCCATCGGAGAGAACCTCCACCACTTCGGCAAAACGGATCTCCTCCGGTTTGCGGGTCAGTTGAAAGCCTCCACCGCTGCCGCGACGGCTGGTGACAATCCCCTGCTTTTTCAATTTCAGCATGACTTGCAGAAGATACTTCTCCGGAATACCGTTTCGGTGAGAAATCTCATTAAGGTTGATGGGAAAATCAAGCGAGAAACGCTCGGTGATGTCCAGCAAAGCCCAGTAGGCATACTCGATCTGCGCGGTGAGTTTCATGACCCTTCCTTTTCAGGCAATACATCCAACAATACACTGAGTTCCGGAGTACCCGGATTGTGAATCAAAGCAGCACAGGTGGGATATGCTATAACACAAGAAGCATATCATATCCTAGCTTTTTTCTTCCTTACCATGACGCTTTGTTTTTCCGTTTATCTAGTGGTCGGCGAAAGCCCTTTTATGGTGTATCAGAAAGGGAATGTCTTATGGAATTGAGCGTTTAGAACCTGTGATGTGTTCGCTAGGAACCTGGAATAACTGGATGAATATCCTCTACAGGACCAAAGGATACCAGAATTATATATGATAACATTGTCGCTGAAGAACCTTCTGTTTTCTGTTCAGTCGCCGAACAAAAGGTAGACGAATCCTTGCACGGCGGGAAAAAATAGCGTGAAAGGGAGTCTTTTTCGATTTCGTTGATGATCTTTGCTGGATTTCTTGGGCGAATTTGCTACAACCTAGCCTCAGCCAAGCGGTTCGTAAGGGTCGCTGGGCACCACTGCCTTGGGGGGATGTCGGGTCGTGGACAATTCAACGAGAAGCTATGAACATGAATCTGGGATTGTCATTGGACATATCCTTGAAATACTTTCTGACGTTTTCCACAACCTGCCTGAATCCTTGTCTGAAAATAGAAGACGGCAGGTGTGTTTGATGTTGGTTGGTCCACCCTTCGGTTAATGTTGCGTCTAGTCTGTTGCTGTGGAGAAATCTGATGGAAAAACATCCTTATTCCGGGCAGAGCCTCGGTGAAGAAATCGCCAACAGTGTTACTCATGGTATCGGTGCGGGGCTGAGTGTCGCCGCCTTGTCGATTCTGGTTACTCTGGCCGGTTTGTATGGGGATGCCTGGCGCGTGGTCAGCTTCAGCATTTACGGGACAACCCTGATTCTGTTGTACCTGGCCAGCACCCTCTACCACAGTTTTCAGTCCATGCGCTTGAAGCGCCTGTTCAACATCTTCGACCACTCGGCCATCTTTCTGCTCATCGCCGGAACCTACACGCCTTTCACCCTGGTCAGCCTGCGTGGCCCGTGGGGATGGAGCCTCTTCGGCGTGATCTGGGGCCTGGCCATCGCCGGAATTGTCTTCAAAGCACTGTTCATTGACAAGTACCGTCTGGTCAGTGTGTTTGTCTATGTGGGCATGGGTTTTCTTGTGACGATTGCCGCCAAGCCGATGTTCGAGGCCATCCCCACAGGCGGCCTGGTTTGGATCGCCATCGGCGGCTTGTGCTATTGCCTGGGAGTTGTGTTCTACCTCTGGAAGAAGCTTCCCTACGGCCATGCCATCTGGCATCTTTTCGTGCTGGGAGGAAGCATCAGCCATTTCTTTGCCATGCTCTGGTATGTCTTACCGATGAAGCCCCACGAATTTTAAGCCGGGCCAGAGTGCAAGAGAGAGAAAACGGCACCTTTGTCGATGGTTGCCGCCGTGGATTTCTTGTGTTTACCGCCCGTCGGTGCTATACCGCCAAGGTTCGGATTCCGGCAGCTAGAAGGGGGATGGTTCCTTCGTCGAAAGCCAGGGTCCGTTCTGTGTGGTTCCCTAGAAAAAAGTGTGGTGCCGGATGTTTCGTGTTGTATTGATCGAACCGGAAATACCTCCCAATACGGGAAATATCGGTCGTTTGTGTGTAGGGGCTGATGCCGAACTGCATCTGGTCAAACCCCTTGGTTTCAGCTTGGATGACCGCTATATGCGTCGTGCCGGATTGGACTACTGGCCCCATTTGACCCTGGTGGTTCATGAAAGCCTGGAAGACTTCTGGAAGGCCTATCCGGAAGCCCACAACCGGGGATGGTTCGCGACGAAGAAAGCGCACCGCGTGTATAGCTCGGTGGCCTACCAACCCGATGACTTTCTGATCTTCGGTAAGGAAACCGTGGGGCTGGATGAAGCCATCCTGGAGGCCCACGCCGAGCGGACGATCAACATTCCCATTCTAGGGAAGGTGCGCAGCTACAACCTATCCAATTCCGTGGCCATCGTATTGTTTGAGGCCATGCGTCAGACCATGCCGGACATTCTACCCGGCAGAGAGGAGCGATGATGACGAAGAAACGCCTGTTTTCGGGAATGCAGCCCTCCGGGTCGTTACACCTGGGGAATTATCTGGGCGCGTTGCAAAACTGGGTTCGTCTGCAAGAGGACTACGAAGCGATTTTCTGCATTGTAGACTGGCACGCCATCACCTCGCCCTACGATTCCAAGATCATGCAGCAACGCATTCTTGATGCGACGATGGATTACATCGCCGGAGGTCTGGACCCGGAGAAATGCACGATCTTCGTGCAGAGCCATGTTCCGCAGCATATGGAGTTGTGCTGGTATTTCAATAGCGTCACGCCCTTGGGGCAACTGATGCGCATGACCCAGTTCAAGGCCAAAACCGCGCAATACGCCGAGGGTGCCCTGGGAGACAACTCCGTGCGAGCCGATGAACCCAGCGATGATTTCAGCGACCTGTTCGGGGACGATCGCTCAAGCTTTCTGGCCAAAGCCGGTCATGTCAGCGCGGCCCTGTTCACCTATCCCGTCTTGCAGGCGGCGGACATTCTGCTCTATCAGGCAGAAGTGGTTCCGGTGGGAGAAGACCAAGTTCAGCATGTGGAATTGACGCGGGACATCGCCCGGCGCTTCAACCTGCGCTATGGGGACGTCTTCGGTTCCTGCCAGCCTTTGCTTTCGGAAGCGCCGCGCATCATGGGCTTGGACGGCGTGAACAAAATGTCCAAAAGCCTTGGAAACCATATTCCTTTGAGTTGGACCCGCAAAGAGATTGTGGAAGCGGTAACCAAGCAGGCAGCCAGCGATACCCGGCGCAAACTGAAAACCGATCCCGGCGTGCCGGAAGAATGCAACGTCTATTCCTGGCACAAACTTCTCTGTGATGAGGAAACCCAGGCATGGGCCCATGAGGGTTGCACGAAGGCCGAGATCGGCTGCTTCCAATGCAAGAAGAAAGTGGCCCAACGCATGGCGGAAATCATCGAGCCCATCCGGGAACGTCGCGCAGAATTGGCCAAAGACCCGGACACGATCCGGGATATTCTGAACGCCGGGGCGGCGCGTTGCCGTGATCTGGCCGAAGAAACCATGCAGAACGTTCGGGAGATCATGGGATTGTCTTTTACGAAATAACCACCATCAAGGCCGGGCATCCGCTCGGCCTTGGTCTTGGAACGAGATACGAAATCGCTCGGTTTCACCAACTCTGATGAGGGAGAAAATCACGATGATGGAGCATCTGTTGCTGGTGCTGAAAGGCATGGTTATCGGGATCGCCAACATTATTCCCGGCGTGTCCGGTGGAACGATGGCGCTGATTCTTGGGCTGTATGCCCGCATTCTGGGTGCGCTGGGAGGCGTGTCCGGGAATACGCTGCGGGTGATGCTTCGGGCCTTGACGTTTTCCAAGGAATCCAGAACGGCGCTGATGGAAGAACTCAAGCGTCTGGACATCTGGTTTCTGGGAAGACTGGGCGTGGGCGCGGTGCTGGGAATCGTGGCTCTGGCCAAACTGATGACCTACCTTTTGCAAGAGCAGCACGACCCCACGTATGGTTTCTTCTTCGGCTTGGTGCTGATCAGTGCCGTGGTTCCCTGGCGAATGATGAAGAAGCGCGGCACAGGACCGATGATCGCCCTGGTTGTCGCGGCGGTTCTGGTGATTGGCGTCGATGCTTCGATGAGTCCTGAGCAGAAAATCCAGAACGCCAAAGACAAGGTTGAAATCAAACTGGCCAAGGCGGACTTGAAAGAAGCCAAGGCCCAGGGAAACGGAGCCAAAATCCTGGCCGCCAAGGAACGCATCAAGCAGTTGGGCGGAGATGGACAAACCAGCCTGCTGCGCTATGGCTGGCTCTTCGTTGCCGGAGCCATTGCAATCAGTGCGATGATTCTTCCCGGCATCAGCGGCTCCTTCCTCTTGCTGCTTTTCGGCTTGTACTTTGAAATCCTCGCGGCGATCACAGCATTCAATCTTCCCGTGCTGGTTACCTTCGCGGCGGGATGCGGCATCGGGCTGGTGGTGTTCACCAAACTGTTGAACTGGCTGCTGCAACGCTTCCATGATGGCACGATGGGGTTCCTGCTGGGTTTGATGCTGGGGAGCCTGTGGAGTATCTGGCCGTTTCGGCATCAGGAACTCATCGGCAAGGGTACCGCCTTGGAGCATACGCTGTATCTGAGCAATACCTTGCCCTCCTCGTTCGGAGCCAATGAGGCGATTACCGTGGCCGCCTTTGTGGTGGGATGCGTGATGGTGCTTTGTTTTCTGGTGGTGGAAGCCAAAAGCGCACAAGCGAAAGAGGCTGCCAAGGAAGCTGTCGCCGGATAAACGCAAGACCTAAAGAACCCGAAAAACCTCCTTTTCAACGTCTTGCGTCATGGATCGTGTTTTGATAGGATGGGTCGATAAGAATTTGTATTGAATAGATTTCGACTCAGAATTCCGGAAGGCTCATGACCCAGGCACGTCGTGCGATTGACATTCTTGCTCCGGCCAGCGTGGTGTACAACACACTGACCGACTATGACCACTATACGGACTTGTTTCCGGCCATGCGCCGCAGCCGTCTTCTGGAGCGAAACGCCCATGAAGCCATCGCGGAATTTGACCTGTCCCTGTTTCGCCTGTCGATCTATTATTCCCTGGTTCTTACCGAGGAGCCTTTTCGCGCCATTCGCTGGCGTCTGAAAGAATCCAACTGGCTGACCCGTGTGGAAGGCTCCTGGCGTCTTGAAGCGCTGGACAAGTCCCGCACCCGCGCCACCTATACCCAATCACTTTCCGTGAAAGGGTTTCTACCCAGGGTTGTGGCAACCAAGCTGGTGGATGTCCACCTGCCGGAAATGCTGGAACAACTCAAAACCACTGTAGAAGACCATTTGTAACGCAGAAGGCACGTTGTGATGCAGATCAAGAGGGGGACGAACGGGACTCGCGACAGGCTTCAATCATGGATAGCCTTGCTTGGGTTCTTGGTCCTGTTGTTTGGGGAAGCCGGTGCGGTTCAGGCATCGCCGAAGGAGAATCCAGCCCAAGGCCCGGTGCCGGGAGAAGCCCGACCGGACACGATGGAATCGGATAACGCAGACACGGCTACGGAGGAAGCGGAGGGGGACTCTCAATCCTTGTTGCCGGAAAAACCGACGCCCAAGGATGTCCAAACCCTGTTCGACGAAGCCCGATCCTTGTTTGAAACAAGGCAATGTAAAAAAGCCCTACCGCGCCTTTACGCCGTAGAAGACAGCCACTATGGGCGCTCCTACCGCGCTCGTGTGCGTTTGATTTCCGGCATCTGCCAGTTGGACATGAACCAGGTGGATCAAGCGGTGGATTCCTTTAACAGCGCCTTACCCTCCTGGCGAACCATCGGCGACCGCGTTCGTTACCTGCTGGGAGAGGCCCGCTTTCGGCAGGGGGAATACGGCAAGGCCCGCTACAATTTTGACAAACTGATTGAGCAGTACCCGGACAGCCTGTGGGTGGACGATGCCCTGGTGATGAGCGTAGCCTGTGACCTTGCACGGGACCGTTATGGCTCGGTAATCAACCGCGTCTGGAGTACCTTGAAGGAAAAGAAAGAAAAGGCCGAGGCGGAATGCAAACAGGACCGTCGCTGCCGCACGCCGGAAGAGTATGAAAAGCAGGGTGACCTGCTCTGGCTCAAGGCCCAAGGTTATCGTGGGCGCAAGGAGTTCTTGAAGGAAGCGCGGACTCTGCTGGCGATTCTGGTGGATGGCAAAGCGGCTCAATACCGTGACCGGGTAGAGAAACGACTGGTGGAACTTCGCGAGCAGGGGGTTGATTACATCCCTCCCTTCGGCCCCAGTCTGCTTGGCCTTGTGGGAAATCTCCGCCAGGTGTGGTCTTTGGATGAAGTGGTCGCTGAAGTGAGCAGCGCCTTAAGCAAGGTAACACCGGAATCTCCGGACTACAACGCGGAAACCAGTCAGCGACTGCGCTACCATCGCGGACGGGCGTTCTATTTCCTCCAACGCTACGAGGACGCCCGCAAGGATTTCGCCGGGCTGCTTGAAGAACTGCCTCAAACCGAGGACGACCGGCGACCGACGACGATGAACCAGCTTGCCAAAACCCTGGTGCGCCTGGATCGCTCGGAGGAAGCCCTGGCGATGTACAGAACCATCCATAAGCGTTACCCGGATCACTGGGCCGGGGATCAAGGCCTGTTCATGGTCGCCTGGACCTACGCCGAAACCAATGAGTTCACCAAGGCCTTGACGGCCTTGGATCTCTACGAGAAAGCCTATCCCAGCCGGGGGAGCTTCAGCGATAAAATCTCCTGGTTCCGTGCCTGGTTCACCTACCGTCAAGGGGATATTGACCAAGCTCTGACCTTGTTCATGGCCCTGCGGCAAGGAAAGAAAAAAACGGAAACCACGCGAAAGGCTACCTACTGGGCGGCCCGCTGTCTGCAGAAAAAACAGCGTGAGCAGGAAGCCGAAGTGCTGTATCGTGAACTGGCCGAAGAGGATCAGTTCCGCTATTACCGTCTGGCGGCGATGCAGCGCCTACGGCTGATTGACCAGGTTCGTCGGGCGGTGAACGAAATGGATGTCTGGTCGGCCACGGATCTGGATGGCGATGGCGACCACGATCTGGAACAGCAGGAACAGGCCGCAGCCTTGTTGGATGGGGATGGCGAACAGCCTGAAGACACGCGCCCCGTCTGGAAGCAGATTTCCGGCGTGGATCGTGAGGTGCCCCCCTATTCTCTGGTGGACCTGCGCCGAGGCTTTGCCGAACACCAAACCGCGTTGACCGAGCGTCGGGATGGAGCGTTCAAGTATGCCCTGTATCGTTTACGGAAAGAAGCCAAGAAGCATGAGGAAACCTTTCCCGTTCTGCGTCGTGCAATCATGTGGCGCGATCTTGGCGACCGCTTCCAGGCCGGGGATGAAATGGCCGGGTTTGCCGAGGAACTGCTGACGCTGTGGCGCGAACGCCGTCGCCCGCTTCGCCGAGGGACTGAGGAAAGCGACGAAGAATTCGCTCTGCGTCAGAAGAAACAAGCCACCCTGACCGAATTCTCCGACCGCTTTTACATGGATATGGTTTCCCTGTTCATGGATTGCGAACAACCCTATTGGGCATACAAGGTCTTTGCAGGGTTCTTCAGCTACAAGGCCGCACCGGGGATCACCCTGGATCTGCGCCGGAAGATTTTCTATCCCGTAGCCTTTCCCAAGCTGATTGAACGCAACGCGGAACGCTACGATGTCCCCGATGACCTGGTGCTTTCCATCATGCGTACCGAAAGCCGCTTTTTCCCAAAAGCCACCAGCAACGTCGGAGCAATGGGCTTGATGCAGGTCATGCCGCACACCGGCGCTCGGATTGCCGAACGGATTCAAGACAACGGCCCGGATCGCTTGAAGCTCTATCAACCCAGAGTAACGATCCGTTACGGCACCTGGTATCTCTCGGCCCTGTTGAAGAAATTCCAGCGTCAACTTCCCTTGGCCATTGCGTCGTACAACGGAGGGCCGCAGAACGTTTCGTTGTGGCTCAACGCCGGGAAGAACCTGGTCTGGGATGAGTTCATTGAATCCATCGGATTTTCCCAGACCCGCCATTATACCAAAACCGTGCTTCTGACGATGGCGGTTTACCGCCTGCTGTACGCCGGGGAATTTGATAGCTGGAATCTCGCCGGTCCCATTGACCCACGTATGGAAGACAATATCAACTGGTAAACAGCTCGCGGCACAGTTCATCAATTCATTGAAAAATTAATCGGATCTCGCGTAGCGGCTAGAGGAATCCGGGGTTTTATCCTGCGGTTATAACCAGAAGAAATTGGATAAATTCCTTGCCACGCCCTAACCGCTTTGTTACACACGGAGCAGGCTTGCTTGGTGTGCCCAATGGGGAAAAGCCTTCTACGGGGAACCCGATGATGGAAGTGTTTTGCTCCCTGGAACATTGCAGGGTAGGCTGGCAGCGCTTGCGTAGATGATGTTGCTTTTTTGTTGCCAAGGAGTTGTTCATGAACTTAAAACGCGCCGTGGTTTTTATTGATGGATCGCATCTGCACAACCAACTCAAAGCGATTGGTCTTCAGGAAAAGCACATCAATTGGGAGCGCTTTTTCACCGCCATCACCCCGGAAGATTGCAGCCTTGTTCGGGCCTACTGGTACCAGGTAGCCCGCCTGTCTCCGATCAAATGGTATCCCAACCAGTTTGAACGCAACTGCCCGCCGGAGATGAGCATTGAAGAGTTCGAGGAACGCTGCAAACGCTGGTATGATGATGAGTCCAAGCGCCTGCGCGACATGCATGACTTCCTGTACAACGCCATCTGCCTGAACAACAACTACATCGAGTTCCGCTATACCGGTGTCCTGCGCGTCAATCCCTACCGCATGGAACGTCTCGGTGAAAAGGGCTTGGATGTCGGCATGGCCGTGGATATGGTCACCCGGACCAATCTGTATGATGTGGCGGTGATTATGGCCGGCGATTACGATTTCGCTCCGGCCTTGCAATACGTGAAGGATCAACTCAATCAGGTTCACTTTGTCATGCTGCAACGGGGCGAGCCGGGAACGGATCGTGGCGGCGCCCGTAACCTCCGCGTGATTGTGGACAGCGTGGACATCGTCTACGAGTCGGAAATCAAAGACGCCAAGGAAGGCTTCCTGCTGGACCAGATTTCCGATGAAATGCGTGATCTCTATGAACCCCATTACCGGGATCATCGCCACAACGATTAGCCCCGATTTCTTCGTCATCGAACAACACGGCCCGATTCACCTTGGTGTGGATCGGGCCGTTTACGCTTGTCACAAGCTTTTGTCCAATGCCCTATTTTCCCCACTGCAAATTAAAACGATTGCGATTCAAGGCCAAGTAGAAACCGAAAGGAAAACGCACGTGACCTTCTTCGACAATCCCCTCCGGTGGGTTGGGAAAAGGTGCGGCGGCGGCGATGGCCCGAACGGCTTCCTGGTCCAGATAATCCACACCGCAGGACTGAATGATCTTCACTTCCTCCAGGTTCCCGTGGGTATCCAGGCTGACCCAGACGCGGGTGTGACGATCCTTGTAGCCATAGGTCGTGAAGTAAGGATCGTAACGACGCTGTACGGTGAGTGGGTTCCAGTTCCCGGATACCATGCGCTTGATGCGGTTGAAGTAGGTTGCGTATTTGAAGGCTCTGGTGTTCAGCCAGGTTCCCTCGCCCTCCTCCACGTCCGGGAGGTAATCGTTCATCGGTCCCCCGGCGGTCTGCTTGGCATCTTCGCTGTTGGGTAGCAGGCTGGAAGGAATGTTGTTCGGCAAACCCAGGCCATCATCTTCCATCGTCGGGCTGGTCGGTTCCCGTCGGGCCATTTGAAGCTTGTCCGGGTTGTTCCCTTGGATGTCCATCGGGCGATCATCCCGGTTCTGGTGGCTGGCCCGGTTACCTCCGTCCTCCAGCACCAGTTTGCTGGATTGTTTCCAGTCCGGCAGCAGGGTTTTCTTCGGCGTTTGGGGTTTCGCCTGTTCGCCCTTGGGTTTGTTGTCCGGGGTGACGGTGACTTGATCCGGCTTTCTGGCCACCTGTTGCTTGGGCATTTTTAGCCCCCTGTCCGAATGCTTCGGCGCAGCTTCTTTGTAGTTTTTGCGGTTCTTCGCCTTGGATTCCTTCTTCACCTTGATGTTGTACTGGCTGGTATAGCGAGCATCCTGGGGAACCTCTTCCTTGTCCGGCATAGCGACATCCACGATGGGCCCGCTGGGCTTTTCCGGTTTCGGCGGCTCTTTTTTCTTTTCCCGTTTTTTGCGCTCCTGCTTTCGTTCAAGCTTGGCCATTTTCTGGCTTTGGGTCTTTTTGATGGTTCGGTTTTCCACCCATTGTTCGGCGCTGAGCCGCTTCAAGGTCACCGGAGTACGCTCGGCGATCTTGCCCGCATCAAAAAGCACAGCGATCAACGGGGCGAGGATCAGAAAGAAAAGCACCGAAGACAGGGCAAGCCAAGGCAAAAGTCTGGTCAAACCAGACTGCTTGCGTATCGCTTGTTGTTCCCAACGTTCCATGATGCGTGTTCCATGCGCCTTGATTCCCGGTAAACACACCCAAACAGCGTACCGAGCCCAAGCCGGTTTTTCGTAAGGAAAGGGTACACGGAATTGTCCAGGGGGTCAATGGGCGACACGCCCTTGAACAAATCCATGCAATCGCTTTCAGGATTCAGTGAAAACCCAAGAGTCCCTGTTGAAGGATCTCAACAACGGACCGTCTTCCAACGCAGCAACGCCGAAGCCTAAAACGCATTTCATGGGAAAAGATATTGAAAATTTCATCTTTTTTTGCTATTTTACGGTTGACCAGGGGTTGATTTCCAAGGCTGATCCTGGCCTGAGCATGGAGGGTTGATCCCGGCAGGCATAGCAACAACGATCGCGCATTCTGGTTTTAGAGCCATTGGTACTCTATCCTCAGCGGAGACATCCCTTGCGGGTGTTCGGCAGATGAGGGGATGGATTCGCGGGTTCGGGCGATTGTCGGTAACGAAGGGGAGTTATGGAGGCGAACAAGCCTTTACGTATTCTGGTTGTTGGGGAATCGTCAACAGACAGGGAATGGTTCCACTCCAAATTGGAGCAGGCATCCCTGGGAGAGTATGAATTTCGTCATGCGGACAAATCCCCCCAACTTCGGCGGCTGATCGACAGCTACAAACCGGACCTGATGTTTCTCGGTAAAGAGAAAGATGACCGTGGCGCTTCGGATGCCGTGCGGCGGGTCATGGGAAGCTCCCAGAGTCAGCAATTCCCCATCATTGTCCTGAGCGGTGAAGAATCATCCAACCCCTTGCAGCCCTCAGCCAACGACAGAGATTTCGATATTCTACCCAAAGAGGGTTTGGAATCCCGCGAACTGCTTTACACCATTGCCAGCGCCATCAAACGCCACAACCTGAAGCGGACGATTCACGAACAGCGCAAGCAACTTGAGCGTCTGAACAACATGGATGTCCTCACCGGCCTGCTCAACCGGCGAGCGATTCTGGAAAAGCTGGAAGAGTTGACCCGCCGTTCCCGACGCTACAGCCATCCACTCACGGTGGCCCTTTGCGACCTGGATCACTTTCGCCACATCAACGAGACCTACGGCTTCCTTGCCGGGGATCGCGTCTTGGCCACCTTCAGCGAATTGGCTAAAAACACCCTGCGTGAAACCGATCTCGTCGCCCGTTACGGCGGAGAAGAATTCTGTCTGGTGCTGGTCGATACCGACATCGAAGCGGCCTCCCTGGGGCTGGATCGACTGCGTAAGAACCTGGCACGGAAGGAAATTCCAGACGACTTTGGCGAGTCCATTTTCATCACGGCCAGCTTTGGCGTCGTCTCCTTCAACCGCGACATGAACGACGTTTCCGAATTCATGGACCAGGCCGACCGGCTGCTGAGTGAAGCCAAGCAGAGCGGACGCAACCGCATCCACCTGGAGCAGAAAAATCGCCAATGGGTCATCGGCGACAACGATAGTTTCGAGTAAACAACACATCACGTACCCATTGATCCTCGTGGACGCTTCACCAGATCATGAACGTGTCTTATCTTCCATCCTTTCTAGGTAAGGTTTCCTGAGGCAGACCAATGACAGGGCTTTCCCGCATTTTCTCATGGGGTCTCTTCTTGGGTCTGTTCCTGCTTAGCAATCCCCTGTTTGCGCAAGCAACCGCCTTGGTTATCCCTGAACAAAGTCAAGCTCTGATTCAACGCCTGGTGGCCGAGCCGTTTCCGGAGCTATGCAGCAGCACCTTGAGCCAGACCCGTATTCAGGGGGAAACCGTCAGCCTTCATTTCAAGGGAGACTCCTCCTTCGTTGTCACCCTGGCTCATCCATCCTCCCCCAAGCAAGGACCGATCCTCGCATGGTTCAAGGTTTTGGTTCCTCCTTCAGCCTGTCCTGAACTGCTTCCCGGACTCAAACAACTTTTTGAGAAGCGCACGATCCCAGATCCTTGGGTTGAGGTGAAATTTGCAACGAGCAATCAGGCTCAGAGCATGAAGCGTTCCGTTTATGGAATCATCGTCTTGGGTGCCCTGCTTTTCGCCCCTTGCTGCATTCTCCCCTGGTATCGTCGCAGGCGCTCACGATGGCTCTGGGGCTTGGCCTTGGCAACACTTGCTATAGGGCTTCGTGCCTTTCAACCGGGATTGATTTCCAACTGGTATTCGATTTATCCCAACGAAACAATGAACCTGGGGCTCGGTTACGTCTCTCTGGGTCTGATGCTTCCCCTTCAGATTCTATATGACCTCTTTCCCGCAACACCGGGACTGGACCTTGCCTTGGGATTAAGTCTCTACGCCTGGGTGTTCCTTGTCCTGGCCGCGGCTCCCTTGGCTGACGCCTTGGGATTCTCCCGGAAGGTAGGGTTCATCTGGGCACTTTTTCTTGCCGCGTGGCCTCTGATGGTCTTGCTGGGACGGACTGATTCTCCCCATAACGCAGCCTTGATGCTCTGGTTTGCCGGAGGGCTTTCCTACCAGCGTCTGCTGCATGGGACAGCGAAGGAAAAAATCCATCCTCTCCGTTCCTTGTTCCCCATGCTGCCGATGACCTTCTTCATCATCGCCATCGCCTCCATCCGTATTGAAGCCATTATCTGGATCTTGAGTTGGATTCTCCTCGTTTCCCGTCGCTCGGATTGGCTGTCTAAAAAACGGTTCTTCCTCGCAGCAAGTCCGCTGATTGGTTTTGCCCTCAGCCTACCCGTTGTCTATACCTCTTTACATCAACAAGGAACCGGGTTTGACTTCCAGGCAATTTTTCGCACGGATCTCTGGGGAACCTTGACCACGACCGCGTTTCTTCGCTGGACGGGTTTTGCACTCACCATCCTGGGACTGGTTTTGATCACCAGGAAACATGTTCATCCGCAAGGTACGAGTCAGGCTGGCCGCATCCTGCTTTCCATGCTGCTTTTCATAAGCCCAGGCTTTGTGAGTGAAAAGGTATTGACCGACCAATTGACTCTTCGCTATTTCCTTCCTCTTGCCTGTCTTGCCTTTTTATGTGTCGCCGTAGTTTTTCAGCCTATCCCTCGTCTTCCCAAGCGCTACAAGCGTATTGTCCCTGTACTGTCTGTCCTTTTCATTCTTCTCGCCTGGTGCCTGGATGCAGAAACCCTGTTTTCCCCGCAACACCGTCTGATCTTCCGTCATGAACCGGATTTCCTCACCGAGCATCTTCGTGACAAGCCTGCCGAATCCGTGGTCTGCCTGGCTGATGTCCAGATGAATGTTCGTTTTCCGGGACCGCATTACAGCTTGAATGCCGCCTTTCTTCCCTTGGCCGGAGCGGAACGTTACCTGGGTCTTCCCATTGGGTTCAAAACGTTGAACGAAGAAAACGAAATTCCCTCGTCCTGTGATTACTACTACGAATCTCCCATCTGCCACCTTGAAGAGTTGAACATCATCGACCCCTCAATTGCCAAGGACGCCCATCTTGTCGCCAAGATCTGTCGGCAATGGAAAGCCCACGCTACCTTAGAGCCCATCGCTCAGCAACGCCTACCTTTTCTGGTCTTTTACCAACTCCGCCCCGGTCACACCCTTGATCTGACGCTCTACCGCGTTCATTCCACCCAGGACTGATCTTCAGGAAACAAGACGCCTCACGAGGAAGCCTCTTCCTTCGCCATGCCGGGAATCAACAAGATATCGTTGACCAACATCTTCGCAACTCGCTGACGTTCTGGCGGAAATCCGGGACGTATAGTCCTTACTCCACAAGCCCACAGAACTCCCCGGTGAAGCCTGCGTTCCACTGCGGCCAATTCCGTCATCCGCGGGCTTGACCCGGGGAACCATGTCCTGGATTCCCTGCTCCCAGGGAATGACAAGAAGCCCAAAGGGCGAAAGGGTTCAAGGGTTCAAGGGCGAGAGCTACAGAGACGGGCACCGAAGATGTGGTCGCGATTGCCGGGCGAGAAGCCGCTACGGGTCGCCGACCGGCAGTCCCCCGCGACGTCGCTCCAATTGCCGCCACGAATGACGCGGTACGAGCCTGTACTCGGTCCCACGGGATCGGTAGTCACATCGTTTTGATATACAGTTTGATACCAGTCCCAGGTCCACTCCCACAGGTTCCCACTCATATCATACAAGCCCCAGGCGTTCGGTTCCTTGCCGCCCACGGGCTTCGTGCCATAGGAGAAGCTGTTCCCATAGTACCAGCCGATCTGGTCCAGGTTCGGATCAACAGGATCATACCCCGTATATGTAATCCCACCATTGTAAAACGCTGTCGTTGTTCCGGCCCGGATCGCATACTCCCACTCCGCCTCCGTCGGCAGACGGTAGCCCTCGCAATCCTGCGGCTTCGTTATATCTCCAGCAAGCATCACCGTTGCCGAATCGATACCGCCATACGTCGCATCGGAGTCGAAGCAGTCCATGTAGTCCGTTCCCACGTTACCGCCATTTTCACAGCCAACATTTGACAACACATAACAGGCAGTCAAACCCGCATCCAACGATAACTGGTTGGCGTAGGCCAGTGTGTCATACCAGCTTATGTACTTCATCGGATGATCGTCACCGCAGCCATTGGAGCAGTCCGAATCATAGATATCCATCGCATTCCAGCCCATCAGACCCTCAAACTGGGCCTCCGTGATCTCGTAACGGCTCATCTCGAAGTCATAGGTCAGCGTCACATAGTGTAGCGTCTCGTTCGAATTCCGACCCAACTCGCTCGTACAAGAGCCTGGATACCCCTCCGGGCAGGTGCCCGCCGGTGATCCCATCCAGAAACTGCCTGCCTCGATGAACAAGAAACCGGGGGTGGTAACTCGTTGGCAATCAGGATAACCCGAGTAGTTATCTGTGCACGCATCACAATAATCGCCCGTGTAGCCGGTAGTACAAGTGCAGAGATTATCGTCACTATTGCAGGTTCCATGATCATTGCAAATGTACGTCTGGCCGGAGCAAGTGCCACCAGAGCACATATCATTGTCCGTGCAATTGTTGTCATCATTGCAGATTTCGCCGTCCACGACAAAGCCATCCGCGGGGCAATCTTCGTTCACGCCGTCACAGACTTCGGCAACGTCACAAATTCCCGCAGCCGGACGGCATTCGGTGCCTTGCAGTTTGGGCGACCAATCCTGATTGTTTTGCTCCGGGTTGCACTGGGCACACAGGAAGACCGGGTGATCCTGCCCGGCAGGGATGCACAGATCATCAATCAGGCAGCCTTCACACTGATCCGTGTCGGTGTCCAATTCCTCGTCACCATCCGAACCATCGCCATCTTCATCACCGTCAGTGGTTGCCTCCCCATCTCCATCTTCCGTGGCGACACTTTCTTCGTCCTCATCTCCATCGGAGCTATCATCATCATCGTCATCATCCGGAAGCATTCCATCTCCATCGGAGCTATCATCATCATCGTCACCATCCAAACCATCGCCATCTTCATCGGAGCTATCATCATCGTCGTCGTCATCAACCGGAACCATTCCATCTTCATCGGAGCTATCATCATCGTCGTCGTCATCAACCGGAACCATTCCATCTCCATCGGAAACATCATCATCGTCGTCATCGTCATGGTTGTTGCTCGACCTGCCATCATCGCAGGCCATCACAAAGAAAACAGCGCAGAGCAGAAACAACGCCTTGGTCATTCCAGATTGGCAACGCATCCTGGTTTTCATGGTTTTCTCTCCAGCAAAATCACTATTCAGCATTTCAAGTTCAATGGGAGCGTTCTAAATCTAGCTTTATACGGAAGTTTCGTCAACGCTTTTAGCGGAAAACCAAGGCGTCTCGGCTATCGCGTTGTCGCCACACTGCAAGAACAGATCTTTCCATTGCAATACTGCGAGCTTCCAGGCTTTCCCCTTGGTGCGTAGGATCATCAACCCAAATCCCCCGGACGACAACGCCATTCACCTTGGGAAGACAAGAGCTTTGCTTGACAAGCCTGAGCATCATCGCTACAAAATTCCTGCAAGCCCATGTATGCGGATTTCACACCCGGTCGATTGCTCTGCATCGGATTCGGGAAAACAGCCTCAAGGCATCCGCGTGCCATCAGCCCGTTCAACCCGTTTTGGACCAAGGAAGCCCGATGCACGACAACGACCCACGCAAGCCCCGCCCGGAAGCGGTTGCCCAGACCGGCGCAACCATTGTTATTCCCGCCTACAACGAAGAGGGAGCCATTGAGGCGACCATCGAGCAGGTGCATGAAACAATGGGCAAGACGGATTTCACCTACGAAATCCTGATCGTGGACGACGGCTCGCGGGATCAAACCGCCGAGTTGTGCAAAAAGGCCAAAGCGCGGGTCATCACCCATGAGATCAACCGGGGTTACGGCGAAGCACTGAAGACCGGTATCCGCGAAGCCACTCATCCCTGGGTATTGATTACCGATGCCGATGGCACCTATCCCATTGATCGCATTCCCGACCTGCTGAAGAAAACCGATCTGTACGACATGGTCGTTGGTGCGCGCACCGGTGACGAGGTACATGTTCCCTTCGTGCGCCGCCCGGCAAAGTGGTTTATCACCAAGCTGGCCAGCACCCTGACCGGTCAGAAGATCCCCGACCTGAACAGCGGTCTCCGGGTTTTCAGCCGGGATCTGGCCATGCGTTTCATGAGCCTCTACCCCAAGGGCTTCAGCTTCACCTCCACAATCACCATGTCCAGCTTGTGCAACAACTACGACGTGTTGTTCATCCCCATCAATTATTTCGAGCGCGTGGGCAAAAGTGCCATTTCTCCCTTGAAAGACTTCACCGGCTTCATCATCCTGATTATCCGCATCAGCGCCCTGTTCCGCCCCCTGCGCGTGTTCATGCCTCCCGCCACCTTGCTGGGACTGGGAGGTCTTCTGACCGGCGGCTTGACCAATCCCATCGGAACCGGCCTGCTCGTCGGCGGGATCAACCTGGCCTTCCTCGGTCTGCTGGCCGATGTCGTGGTGCGACGCACCCGCTTTTAGCCGGGTTTTCCTGACAACCGCCTGCTGAATGGAGAATCTCGGCAGAAAGAAACCCGCTTCGAGGTTATTGACAAACCCCGGTTTCCCTCACCCTCGCTCACATTGTTCGCTTCCCTCTCCTGAGCGGAAGAGGGAAATGTCGTCTCTCCCTCTGGGAGAGACAGGATGCCGAAAGGCATCCCAGTGAGGGGCGAAGACTTTATCCGCAAACTGCCGGCAGAGAGAAACCCTGCCCTCCGGGGTTCGTCTAATCTGCCGGATATTGTCCCTGTCTTCCATAGACACACTTGACATGATGGCTGTAAGTTCTTATGCTGAAGTTTGTCAAGACGAACTTCAGCGTCAACCGGGCGGGGGAACTCCGCAACACGGGTGGCAGCAAAGGATAACAGCAATGAAACCAATGAATATCGTTCTCGTCGGCGCCGGTGCAATGGGCAGCCTATTAGGCGCTTACCTGGCAAACCGTGGCCATCAACTGCACGTCCTGGTACGCCGCAAAGAACAAGCAACCTATTTGAATGAACACGGTTTTCGTGTATCGGGCCTGATGGAGATGCACGAACCGTTAGCCTCCGCCTTTACAGATATTGCCGAACTGACCAGCCTGGACCCGGACCTGGTGATCGTTGCCACGAAAACCTGGACTCTCTCCGGCATCTTGGACCAATTGCGCATCGTCCATCGTGCCGGACGGAAAATCCTGCTGGCCCAGAACGGACTGGACCCGGAGGTCTTGGCCGGATACCAGTTCGGTCATCAACACACCCTGCGCATGGTCCTGAACGTCGGTGGACAACTGGTCAACCCCGGCCATGTGGAAACCACCTTCGTCAACCCACCCAGCTACCTGGGAGCCATGCACTCCGACGGGGAAGACTTCGCCCGCGACCTGGCCGCGGATTTTACGGAAGGCGGCTTTATGATGGCCTTCACCAAAGACATCCGTCAGCATACCTGGCGAAAATCGCTGTTGAATGCCGCTGTGAACTCTGTTTGCGCCCTTACCGGGCAGAACATGCAGGATGTCTCCCAGTGCCCTTCCACCAGGGATCTGATTGCCGACCTGCTTCGGGAAAGCCTCGCCGTGGCCAGAGCCGACGGCTACGATTTCGGAGACGAGTTCGTCGAACAAAGTCTGGCCTACATCGCCAATGGTGGCTTGCACAAACCGAGCATGTTGCAAGACGTTTCCCAGGATAGCCCCACGGAAGTACACACCCTGAGCGGACGCATCGTGCAACTGGGGAAACAGTACGGCATTCCGACGCCGATGAATCAGGTGGTTACTCAATTGATTCTAGGCGTGGAACAGGCTCGCCACTGCTGCACCGGCCTGCGCCATTCCCGCGAATTGCCCGACGGCCTGGTACAGATCAGTTCCATGCCGCAATAGTCGGCTTAAAGAGGTCCGCGTTTGATGGTAAGGAAGCGTTCGATGAATCGGGCTGAAAAACGGGGGCTTTGCTGAAGCAGTTTCAAATCCTGACGCTCCAGATAGGGAAGCAGGCGCATCACCAACCAGCCCGGTGAATAGGGATTCTGTACCAGGGTTTTCTTCACCGCATAGCGGCGTGACCATTTGGGATGCCGAGCCAGAACCATCAGCACATCCGGGTTGGTCGGTACGCGGGCTCCGATCTGCACAACGTGGCGTTCCAGAAGCCGGGGATGTTGCAACAGGTTTTGAATGACCATCGGTTGCGGGTCTACCAGCAGTTTCTCCAGCAAAGTCATGTTGCAGGATTTGGCCAGAAAGCGACGCTCACCCAGGGTTAGCTCGGAAAGATCCCGGTGGCTATTCATCCGGGGTGGCTTTTTGGGGGCCATGATGCCGGGACTCAGGCTCTCGGCGGCAAAATACAATTCGTCCTGATCGGCCAGGCGGGTGACTTCCATCAACCTTTTGGGGGCCATTTTCTCGCGCAACAGGCTGAAATCATCCAAGCTTTCCAGAACCCATTGCCCGGCTCGTTCTTGGCGGATCGCTCCGATGTAGGCCCGCTCCAGGAAATAGGCCAACTCCAGCTCATCCAACAGGGCCAGTTCGTCAAGAATCCGCTGGGTACGGAAATCCGGCTGGCTCAACCCTTTCAGGCGACGGTACATCGCCTCCAACTGGTTGGCGGCTTCAAGCAAAGGTGGAAGATCCTGAAATTCGCTCATGGCTCCTTATTGGGCGCTTGGTTTCGGGTCTTCCCGCTGCATGAGCAGAGCAACCCACTCCCCGCGAACAAGACTGTCTTTCAGTGAAAATCCAAGAGTTTCATAAACATGGCGTACTTCCTGGCCCTGACTCTGTAAAATGCCGGAAAGCACCAGCTGTCCTGTAGGGGAAAGCTTGGCAACAATCTGAGGCGCAAGGTCAATCAGCGTTCCAGCGAGAATGTTGGCGACGATCAACTCAAAGGAGTCCGTCAAGTCATCCAAACTCTTGGTAGAAACGGGAATGGCTCCCTCTGGAATCCCGTTGAGTTGGAAATTTTCCAGGCTGACGCGGATCGCTTCGGGGTCGATGTCTGTGGCTTCAAGGGAGGAAAAGCCCAGCTTGTAGGCCGTCATCGCCAGAATCCCGGAGCCGCAGCCAAGATCCAGCAGGGGAAGATCCCGGTTCACCGTTTCCGAAAGACTTTCCAGCAATTCCATACACATCGAGGTCGTCTCATGTCCTCCCGTACCAAAGGCCATACCGGGATCAATGGTCAAGACCACGTCATCAGGTAAAATATCGGCCTCTTCCCAGGTCGGTTGGACGAGCAAGTGTTTGCCGATGCGTAATGGATGGAAAAACTCCTTCCATTTGTCCTGCCAGCCATCCGGGTTGAGGTCGGTAAAACGCAAGGGTGCGGAAAAACCCATTGTGATGGAGGCCGCTTTCCATTCACGGATCAGACGTTTCTGAAATACGGCTTTGTCTTTCTCCTCAGCACTGAAACTGACGGTCATCCGCGCCGTACCCTCCGGAAGGCGGTCCATTCCCGGCGGAAGGGCTTCGTTGTCAATCGTCACCACGCCGACGGCTTCGTTTGCCCAGAAGAAAGAGCGAACGTTCTCAACGGCTTCCAGGGTGAGATCCAACTCCGCGTTAAACCAGACCAACTGTTCCTCACCCATGAATCATCTCCCTTGTACCTTGTGCTTGACAGACTCTTCCGATTGCCAGGTCTGTGAGCCGGACCAGGCACCGTTCGATACCTGGCCTGACCTTCCTTGAACCTTTGCTCATGTTGCAGGACTTGGCCGGAAAAAGCAAGGCAGTCTGTGAACCCTTGGCCTCTCTCCCGATCTGGAAACATCGTTTCTTTTTTTCAGGCAGTGATCAAAGGGCGATTTCGTGGTTTCTGAGGTGAAGGCCAGGGCTAAGCTCGCGTAGTTACCGGGAAACACATGATGATTCCCTCCTTGAACGCTAAGAATTTGTTTCAGACCGTCACAGAATAAGGAACACGAAAGAGGTAAAGGAGAATCAAAAACATCCGAGTCAAAGACAGAGAGCAAAGAAGGCGACCGAGCTCTTTTCACAAGGTTTGTAGTGTGAAACCAAGAAACCGAGCAAAACAACAGGCAAGTTCATGGCGCGAGTCTTGATAGTTGACGACGAGGAAGATATCCTCACTTTGTTTGAGCAGTACCTCAGCTCTCGCGGTCATGATGTGCAAGTCACCACCGACCCTATGGAGGCGGTGCGGCGAATGGAAGCCGATGACTTCGACGTGCTGATTACCGACATTCTTATGCCCAATGTCGATGGCACCAGTCTGCTCTCCGAGATCCACAAGAGTTCCGGCTTCACCCAAGTGATTCTGATGACCGCCATGCCCAGCGTGGAAACCGCTGCGGCGGGCTTGCGTACCGGTGCCTTTGATTACCTGACCAAACCCATTCCTTTAAGTGTGCTGGCCAAAACCGTTGAACAGGCGGCCAACAAGAAAGAACTGTTGTTGGAAAACGACAGGCTGGAAGAAGAAAACCGCCAGCACCGCAAAAAACTGGAAGAGCGCGTCGGGGAGCAGACCAAAGAAATCCGTCTGCTGCTGGAGCGTTACCGTACCCTGGTGGTCAATTCTCCTTTGGGCATCTTCCAATGCAACCGGGAAGGAACAGTCATTGCCGCCAACCCGGCCTTTGCCGGTCTGACGGGTTTCAACAACGCCGAAGATCTGCTTGGGGTGAACGTGCTGGCCCACGATACCTTTGTCCTTTCCGGGTTGACCCAGCGCATTCAGGAATGTTTCATCAACGGGAAAACCAGTGTGACGGAACACCCCTACTTCGGCAAAGACACCACGGAGCGCTTCTTCCGTCTTCATCTGGCCCCCATCCGCAACGATTCCGGAGATACGCGCGCCGTCCAGGCGATGGTGGAAGACATCACCAACCGTAAACTCAGCGAGCATCGCCTGACAGAGAGCGAACGCAAATACCGCACCCTGTTCGAGTCAGCCAATGACGCCTTCTTGCTGATGCGGGATCTTCGCATTCTTGACTGCAACAGTACCAGTCTCACAATTTTCGGTTGCAATGACCGCAAGGATCTGGTGGGGAAAAGTCTGGCTCGCTTCTTTCCTGAAGACCAGCCGGGGCGTGATCCACGAGCGTTTCAGATGATAGACATCATGCGCGAGAACCAGGCTGAGGAGCCGAAGATGTTCGAGTGGAGTTTCCTGCGCACCGATGGCAAACCCTTCGACGCCGAAGTGGCCTTCAACACCATTGAACTGGATGGAAACCACCTGCTGTTGACGGTGGTCCGTGATGTGACCGAGCGAAAGCAGCTTGAAAACCAACTGCGTCAAGCCCAGAAGTTGGAAAGCATCGGCCAGTTGGCGGCAGGTATCGCCCACGAATTGAATACGCCCATCCAATACATCGGCGACAACACCCGCTTCTTACAGGAAGCCTTTCCCGGTATTTTAAGTGCGGCGAAACAGCAATTCGACCTGCTGAAAGAATTGGCCAGACTGGTCGGCGGAGACGAAAGCCAAGCCCTGTTGGACCGTATCGAGGATCACCGTAACGAAGCCGACCTGGAATACCTCTTGGATGAAGTTCCCACCGCCTTGGATCAAACCCTGGAAGGGGTGGACCGCGTAGCGGATATTGTGCGAGCGATGAAAGCCTTCAGCCATCCGGGAACCGGTGGGCATAAGGGCATTGACCTGAACCGCAGCATTGAAAACACGATCATTGTTGCGAGAAACGAATACAAATACGTCGCCGATCTGGTTACGGACATGGACCCCGGCTTGCCCCTGGTTCCCTGCGATGCCAGTGAAATCAATCAGGTGATCCTTAACCTGATTGTCAACGCGGCCCATGCGATCAGCGACAGGATCGACCGTTCGATGGGGGAACGGGGAACCATCACGATCAGTTCCAGAACCGTGGGACTGTGGGTGGAGGTCCGAGTCAGCGACACCGGAACCGGTATCCCGTCCAAGGTACGAGAACGGATTTTCGATCCCTTCTTTACCACCAAAGAGGTGGGACGAGGAACGGGGCAAGGGCTGGCGATCAGCCGCTCGGTCATTGTGGATAAACACAAAGGAACGCTGCATTTTGAGACGGAAGAGAACGTGGGGACCACGTTTGTGATTCGATTGCCTTTGAAAGTGGAACCGCATTCGCAACAATAGCAGGTGGTAGGGGTGAAGAAACGGATTCTTTTCGTAGATGACGAGCCGTTCGTGTTGCATGGCCTTCAGCGCATGTTGCGCGGGCTGCGTCGGGAATGGGATATGGCTTTCGTCGAAGGCGGCGAGGAAGCGTTGCGTCTGCTGAATGAGCAGAGCTTCGATGTCATCGTCACCGACATGCGTATGCCCGGCATGGACGGCGTACAATTGCTTCGCGAAGTCACCCGGCACGACCCACGCATGGTGCGGATTATTCTCTCCGGTCAGGCCGATCAGGAAACCATTTTCAAAAGCGTGGAACTGGCCCATCAATACCTTGCCAAACCCTGCGATGCAGACACCTTGAAATCCACCGTAGCCCGTGCAATCAGCCTGCGCGATCTGCTGGTCAGCGACGCTCTGAAGGGGCTTGTCGCCCACATGGACAGCCTACCCAGCCTTCCGGCTCTCTATGTGCGCATTGTGGAGGAATTGCAGAAAACCGAGCCCAGCATCCGCAAGGCGGCTAAAATTATCAGTATGGATGTGGGCATGACGGCAAAGATTCTTCAATTGGTCAACAGCGCCTTCTTCGGCCTGCGCCGTCACGTATCCAGCCCCGCCGAAGCGGTGGTGATGCTGGGCCTGGATACCATCAAGGCTCTGGTGCTGAGCGTGCGCGTGTTCAGCCAGTTCGACCAGAAATCCATCAGTGACCTGAGTCTGGACCACGTCTGGAGCCACAGCCTGATGGTTGGCGCTTACGCAAAACGCATCGCAGAGCATGAAAAGGCGGATCAGAACATCGTCGATGACAGCCTGATGGCCGGATTGCTTCACGATGTGGGAAAACTGATTCTGGCCAGCAACATGCCCCAAGCCTGGGTGGAAGCCCAACGCCTGGCCGAAGACGGCGGCTTGGCACCTTGGGTGGCCGAGCAGCAGACCTTCGGGGCCAGCCATGCCGAGGTAGGGGCTTATCTCCTGGGATTATGGGGACTTCCCAGCCCGATTGTTGCCGCTGTGGCCTTTCATCATCGGCCCCATACCTACGAAACGACGGCCTTCAACCCGCTGGCCGTGGTGCATTCAGCCAACAACCTAGCCCATGATCTTTCCGGACAAAAGCTGGAGACTCCCAACTCCGGCTTTGATATGACCTTTCTTCACAACTTGGAAATCATGGGGAAAATCCCGGTGTGGCGAAACCTGTGCAGTCAGGTGAAAGCGGAGAATCTGATTAATCTATAACCGAAACAGGTGAACCCATAAAAGAGGAAAAGACTTGGAGATTCCAAGTCTTTTCCATTCGGCAAGCGGCAGGCAACACAGGAAATGGAACACATCGTTTCTTCTGCTCAAGCTGCGATGTGTTACGTTTTTCACTTTAGTGCTACGGATGCTCTTTGTCAAGTTCTTTTCGGGAATAGGACAAGAAAGATCCAAGTTTGTTGGAGGGAATCCCCGACCCCCTACCGGGGAAGGCTTCGGCAGGTGAAAAAACGCTGAAGTGACCTCCTGAAGGGTGAACAGAGGGTTGACAAGGTACTCCCACTTGGTAAACTATCGTTCCCGGATTTCGGATCGATACAACCAAGTACAGGGGCCAGAGTCGCAACCCGGACTTCGACACGGAGCAGGCTGCGACGGCCAAGGATAAGGAAAAAACAGGTTCAGTTGAAATATGCGGCGAAAGCCGCGATCACATTGCGAACTGACGCATTGGCATTTTGACCTGGGAGTTGATCGGCATACCTTGCCGAAGCTTCCCACCTCATTTCGAGAAAGGAATCGATCATGACCATCAAAGTCGCTATCAACGGTTTCGGACGTATTGGCCGCGTGGTATTTCGCCGCCTGCTGCACACCCCCGGCTTCGAGATCGTGGGTCTGAATGACCTGACGCCCGTAGAAACCAGCTATCACCTGCTGAAGTATGACTCCGTCCACGGTCGTTTCCAGAAAAACGTCACCCTGGAAGAAGGCAAAATCAAATTTGAAGGCAAGGAAATCCCCATTTCCAGCACCATTGATGTCGATGAAGTCTCCAAGAACTTCAATGCCTGGGGTGCGGACATCGTCATGGAATGCACCGGCAAGGTCAAAGGTACCGAACTGCTGAAGAAATTCCTCGGCTCCAGCGTGAAAAAGGTTCTCTTGAGCCGCCCCATCGACAAGAAGAGCGAAGCCGATGTGCCGATGTTCGTCATGGGTGTCAACCACCAGAGCTATGACAAAGACAAACACCACATCATCAGCAACGCCAGTTGCACCACCAACTGCCTGGCTCCCCTGGCCAAGGTGATGAACGACCGCTTCGGCATGAAACAAGGTCTGATGACCACCATTCACAGCTACACCAACGACCAGAACACCTTGGATCAAGGTCATAAAGACCTGCGTCGCGCCCGCGCCGCCGCCGTGAACCAGATTCCCACCACCACCGGTGCGGCCAAGGCCGTGGGCGTGGTCATTCCGGAACTCAACGGCAAACTGGACGGCTTCGCGATCCGCGTGCCCACCCCCAACGTCAGCCTGGTTGACCTGGTGGCCAACTACGAACGCTCCGTGACCAAAGAAGAAGTCAATGCCGCGCTGAAAGAAGCCAGCGAGAAGGAACTCAAAGGCGTGATGAGCTTCAACACCGATCCCCTGGTTTCCAGCGACTACAACGGCGCCCCCTTCAGCAGCAACATCGATGCCGCTCTGACCAGCGTGCTGGGCGACAAATCCGACCTGGTGAAAGTGGTCAGCTGGTACGACAACGAGACCGGCTACAGCCAACGCATGGTGGACCTGGCTTACTTCGCCCTGACCGGCGAATATCGCATCTATAGCGAATAAGCCGCAAACCGACGCGCGTGATTTCCAACGGGACAGGAAGAACTTCCTGTCCCGTTGCCTCGTTTCCCCGCACGGATCTTCCTGTTCGAGAAAGGACAACAAGGGATGAGCATTCGTTACATTGACGAGTTGAACCTACAAGATCGCCGCGTGTTCATTCGCGTGGATTTCAATGTCCCGGTCAACGACGGCGTCGTCACTGACGACACCCGCATTCAACGCGCCCTGCCTACCATCCAATATGCTTTGGACCAGGGCGCTCGTCTGATTCTGGCCAGCCATCTGGGGCGCCCCAAGGGTGAAGTGATCGAAAAATTCAGCCTGGAACCGGTCGGCGCACGTCTGGCCGAGCTGCTGAAAAAAGACGTGATCGTTCCCGAAGACTGTGTCGGCGACGCAGCCAAAAAAGTAGTCAATGACCTGCGTCCGGGTCAGGTGGTGCTTCTGGAAAACCTGCGTTTCCACAAAGAGGAAACCAAGAACGATGAAGCCTTCGCCAAGCAGTTGGCTTCGATGGCCGATGTCTACATCAACGACGCCTTCGGCACGGCCCACCGCGCCCACGCCAGCACGGAAGGAATCACCCGCTTCGTCAAGGAAAAGGCCGCCGGCTTTTTGATGAAGAAGGAAATCGAGAACATGATGCCTCTGGTCAAAGGACCGGCAAAGCCCTTCGTCGCCGTGCTGGGCGGAGCGAAAGTCAGCGATAAAATCAGCGTGCTGGAAAGCCTCATCGACAAAGTCGATACCCTGCTCATCGGCGGGGCGATGGCGTATACCTTCCTGCGCGCCCAGGGCTACAGTGTTGGCAAATCCCTGGTGGAAGAAGACAAGATCGACTTCGCCATGAAGATCCTCAAGGCCGTCCATGCCCGTGAGACGGAAATCCTGCTTCCCGAAGATCACATTGTGGCCAAGGAACTGGTAGAGAATGCCCCCACCCGCGTGGTGAAAAACGGCGAATTCCTGGATGACGATCTGGGCCTGGATATCGGCCCGGCCACGCGCAAGGTCTTCGCCAACGTCTTGGCGGAAAGCAGCACCGTGTTCTGGAACGGTCCGATGGGCGTGTTTGAAACCAAGCCCTTTGACGAAGGGACGTTCGCCATTGCCCGCGCCGTGGCTGAAGCGGACACCCATTCCGTAATCGGCGGTGGCGACAGCGTCGCGGCGGTCAACCGCTCCGGTCTGGCGGACAAGATCACCCATATCTCCACCGGCGGTGGAGCCAGTCTGGAATTGATTGAAGGCAAGCTGCTTCCGGGCATCGCCGCTCTGGACTGCTAACCTCCGTTTCATTCATCCCCCGAAGCCGACCTGCTTCGGGGGTTTCTTTTACGTCAGAAAGGACGCTTCGATGCGCAAAACCATCATTGCCGGTAACTGGAAAATGAACATGACGCCCACCCAGGGTGCGGCGTTCGTCAACGAACTGAAAGGCCGGATCGACAACGCCCCCTGTGAGGTGCTGCTCTGCCCGCCCGCAATCACCATTCCCGCCGTCGTCGAGGCGGCGAAAGGAAGCCCCATTGAGGTCGGTGCCCAGGAAATGCACCAGGCCAAGGGCGGAGCCTACACGGGCAAGCTCTCAACAGACATGATTCTGGACGCCGGATGTTCCTTCGTGATTATCGGTCACAGCGAACGCCGTCAGTACTTCGGCGAAACCGACGCCGGGGTAAACCTGAAGACCCTCAAGGCACTCGCCGCAGGCTTGCGGCCCATCGTCTGTGTCGGAGAAACCCTGGATGAACGCGACGCAGGGGAAACGATGCACCGCGTGTCGTTCCAGGTCTGGGGTGCCTTGGCCGGCGTGAAGGCCGAGGATGCGGCGAAGGTGGTGATTGCTTACGAACCGGTCTGGGCCATCGGCACCGGTCGCACCGCCACCCCGGAACAAGCCCAGGAAGTCCATGCCCATATCCGTCAGATCCTCACCGAGCGCTTTGATGCGGCGACGGCGGCGGAAATCACCCTTCAATACGGCGGTAGCGTCAAGCCCTCCAATGTCGATGAACTGATGGCCAAGCCGGATGTGGACGGCGCGCTTGTCGGTGGAGCAAGCCTGAAGGTGGAAGATTTTCAACGACTGGTGATGTTCAAAGCCTGAGCCTTGGTCGCCCTTCCTGCTCTTTCTACGCCGGGCGGCTTGGGTCGTCCGGCGTTTTTCTCGCTCAACTCCCCAGACCGGGGAAAAGACCGCTTGTCAAAACCGAGAGGCTTTCCCGTTCCCCTCCTTGTCGGATTCACTATCAACCCGGCGATTATAACCGAGCTTAAGAATCGTCATCCTCCGCGCAGGCGGAGGATCCAGACAGATTAATTTACGCTGGATTCCCGCCTTCGCGGGAATGACAAAATGGATGCTTCGTCTAACTTGTTGTTGCCGGGTTGATAGAGCCCCTGTACGAAGGAACGAGGGATCAGCCCACTTGGGGGACACAAAAACGCCCCGACCAGTTGGCCGGGGCGTGCGTCGTAGTTACGACGTGAACCGCACGAAGCGATTAGACGATGCCGTGGGCCAACATAGCCTGGGCGACCTTCATGAAGCCAGCGATGTTCGCACCGGCGACGAGGTTGCCTTCCATGCCGTATTTGGCAGCGGCTTTGGCGCTCTCGGAGTGGATGTTGACCATGATGCGGTGCAACATCTTGTCGGTTTCCTCAAAGCTCCAGCTCAGGCGTTGGCTGTTCTGGCTCATTTCCAGGGCGCTGGTGGCCACACCACCGGCGTTGGCGGCTTTGGCGGGTCCGAAGAGAACCTTGTGGGTCTGGAAGACTTTGACAGCTTCCGGAGTGCTCGGCATGTTGGCGCCTTCGGCCACGGCGATGCAGCCGTTGTCAACCAAGGTCTGGGCGCTGTTGCCGTCGATCTCGTTCTGGGTGGCGCAGGGCAGAGCGACCTGGCAGGGGACGGTCCAGATGCCTTGCCATCCCTCGTGATAGGTGGCGCCGTCGTATTTCGCGGCATATTCGCTGATGCGCTTACGCTCGACTTCTTTGATCTGCTTGACGTAGGCCAACTTCTCCGGGGTGATGCCTTCGGGATCGTGGATGTAGCCGTTGGAGTCGGACAGAGCGACAACTTTGGCACCCAACTGCTGGCATTTCTCGGTGGCATAGATGGCCACGTTACCGGAACCGCTGATGACCACGGTCTTGCCATTCAGGCTGTCGCCTTTGGCTTTCAGCATTTCTTCGGTGAAGTACACGCAACCATAACCGGTGGCTTCGGTACGGACCAAGGAACCGCCATAGGCCAGGCCTTTACCGGTCAGCACGCCCTCGAAGCGGTTGACGACTTTTTTGTACATGCCGTACATGTAACCGATCTCACGACCGCCCACGCCGATGTCGCCGGCAGGCACGTCGGTGTCGGGACCGATGTGACGGAACAGTTCACCCATGAAGCTCTGGCAGAAGCGCATCACTTCCATATCGCTCTTGCCTTTGGGGTCGAAGTCGCTGCCGCCCTTACCGCCGCCGATGGGCTGGCCGGTGAGGCTGTTTTTGAAGATTTGTTCAAAGCCGAGGAATTTGATGATGCCGAGGTTCACCGAGGGATGGAAACGCAGGCCGCCCTTGTAGGGACCGATGGCACTGTTGAATTCCACGCGGAAACCGCGGTTGATCTGCACTTCGCCATTGTCATCCACCCAGGGAATGCGGAACATGATCTGACGTTCGGGCTCGATCATGCGTTCCAGGATTTTGGCGCGACGCAGTTCACCTTCCTGAGCCAGGACGGGTTCCAGGCTTTCCACCACTTCATGGACGGCCTGATGAAATTCCGATTGCTCTGGATTCTTTCTTTTGACTTCTTCCATAATACGTTCGACGGACATGCGATTCCTCCAAATAGAGAAAGGTGTGGGAAGTCGCTGACAAGGATCTTGATACAAACAACCCCTGCCAGAAGATGCGCGGGGAAGTCCCGCGTGGAATCTTGAAAAGAGATTCAAGGAACTAGAAAGGCCATAGCCCCTTGACAGGGGAAAGGCAAGAGAAATTTCCGCTTTTTTTTACAACTATAACGCTATGATATAACTGAAAAAATCAAAGAATCCACAGGCAATAATTCCTGTTTGGGCAGGGCTGTTTCAAGAGGCTAAGGAATCTGAAACCTGCATCGGTGGATATTTCAAAACCGAACAGAAATCATGCAGATACAAAATACGAGAGACTTCTTGCCGTCCGTCTTTCGGAAAACGGGGTTCAGATTCTGGAAATCTCCCGATCCGACGAAGGTATCCGATCTCGATTCAATCGAGAAAACAGCATGTTAAGATACTCATAATTTTTGGCACGAAGCTTTCTATAGCCAATGGGCAAGGAGGACAAGCATGTTATCTCGTGTGTTCAGTGGTGCCATTCTGGGAATTGATGCCTTCATCGTGGAAGTCGAGGTGGATCTCTCCCTCGGTCTTCCTGGCTTGCAGATGGTGGGCTTGCCGGACAACGCCGTGCGTGAAAGCAAAGAGCGGGTGCGCTCGGCGATCAAAAACACAGGCGTGCATCTGCCTTCACGGCGGATTACGGTGAACCTTGCCCCCGCGGACATTCGCAAAATGGGCGCGGCCTTTGATCTACCCATCGCGGTGGGGATTCTGGCCGGAAACGAGGTGGTGCAACATGAGAGACTGACCGAGTACATGGTTCTCGGTGAACTGGCCCTGGATGGTTCCGTCAAGCCCGTACCGGGAGCCTTGCCCATTGCCGTCGCTTGCCGTGAGCAGGGGTATCGTGGAGTGATTCTTCCTTCAGACAATGCCGCCGAAGCCGCCGTAGTGACGGGCGTGGAGGTGATTCCGGTCAACAGCCTGTTGGAAACTATCGAGTTCCTGAACGAACGCAGACAGATTCTTCCAATGAAAGCGAAGGCACCCCAGGACGACCCGCCGGAGGCGTATCGGATTGATCTTCAGGATGTCAAAGGACAAGAGCATGTCAAGCGTGCGTTGGAGGTTGCAGCGGCAGGAGGTCACAATCTTTTGATGATCGGTCCACCAGGTTGTGGAAAGACGATGATGGCCCGGCGGATCAGTTCCATTCTGCCCCAGATGAGCTTTGAAGAGAGCCTGGAAACCAGCAAAGTATACAGCGTGCTGGGCTTGTTGCCACGAGGAAAGGGGCTGGTCAACGTGCGACCCTTTCGGGCTCCCCACCATACCATCAGCGATGTGGGCCTCATCGGCGGGGGAACGGTTCCCAGGCCGGGGGAAATCAGCCTGGCTCACAACGGCGTGTTGTTTCTGGATGAACTTCCGGAGTTCCGTAAATACGTCTTGGAGGTCTTGCGCCAACCCCTGGAAGACAACACGGTAACCATCACCCGCAGTATGATGACACTCAGCTACCCGGCCAGCTTCATGCTGGTCAGTGCGATGAATCCTTGTCCGAGGCCGTCACTGTCGGTCCTGTTTTTTCGGCCAGCACGGTTCTCTAACCACGCGAAACAACGAGCGTTCCTTCTCCCGTTTAAGTCGGTAGGATGTCACATCTTGCTGGGCCTCAGATGGGGCGAGTCTTTGCGACTGACTACCGATGAAAATCCCCCTGTCCCACATTTTCACATTGAAAATCCGCCAATTTCCAGTTCTACGCAGATTCCGCATGTTCATGCACGGAAATGTACGAATTCACATTCGCCCCCGAACCTCCAGTCCTGATGGGCCGATCTGATAAAACCCATCATATGCATGCGGCTGAACATGCGAATCCATATTGCTCTAAACATAAACATTGGCCGGAACATAGAATCAGATTTTTGATGCAATGAGTGATATCTTGCCTTTTTCAAACTGACGTCATAGCCTACCCTTGATAAACGGTAACTTGAGTTATTTCTGGAGGCTATCAATGACTGATTTCCTTTCGTCGCTGAGAGTAGTTTCACAATCTCATACTATTTTTAGTTTCCCCAATTGGCTGTTTCTTTTTTGCATTCTTTGTTTGGCTTGCGGCGATGGCGAAAGAAAGGATGATGGACGATCCACAGATGGAGATGAAGAGTCACTCTTGGAGGATCATGTCCGGCAAGAGATCCACCATTGCTACCGTAAAAATGTCCAGGGGGATTTTTGTGAAATGAAAAAGGATTGTTCAGATGAATCTCGTTGTGGGCCTGCCCCTACAGGGTGGACTTATCTGTGTGTGAATGGAGTTTGCAACATTCATGCATTGCAAGAAACTGATGGAGATTCAGAGCCCTCTGAAGACGGAGATAAAGAGCTTGAAGACCCTGTAGAGGATGGAGATTCGGACGTTGAGAATGAATGTACTCCACACGCGAGTGCCGCCTGCGATGGGAATGCGGCTTATTGGTATGATTCTTGTGGAAACCGTGGTGAATTGAAGGAAGATTGCGGAACACTCTGCACTTGCAGCTACGGGTCTTGTGCCTATCATCCAAACAGAGTGTGTTTCGATGGTGATGTCTATGGATTGGATTGCTTTGGAAATCATACCTGGAAAGTAGAAGAATGTGGCTTTTCCGATTGCTGTGGCGGTGAATGCATGTATATGCCTTTTCCATGTTGCGATTGGGTTTGTACAGACCCTGTTACGGGTTTGCAATGGGAGCAAGAACCATGGCCCTACATTGTGTCGAATGATTGGGCCTCGGCAATCGAATATTGTGAAAACCTAGATTTGGATGGCGGCGGGTGGCGTCTTCCAAACATTACCGAACTTCGCTCACTTATCCGAGACTGTCCTTCTATCGAACTCGGCGGGGACTGCTCGGTGGCTGATGCCTCTCTGGCCTGTGGTGTGGAAGAAGAGGGCATTTGCTTGCTTTCTGAATCATGCACTGACCACGATGATTGCGCTCCAGACGAGTGTGAGGAGCGTGGAAATTTCGGAATAGGTGGCTGCTATTGGCCTTCATCGATGCAAGGTTTCTGCAATCAATACTGGTCATCGTCTACTGTTGAGGATCGCCCAGAATATGCCTGGACTGTCCATTTTAATTGGCCCTCCGTCAGTTATTACTTAAAAACCATTGATTCCATAACCGGGCCCCGCTGCGTTCGAGAGGGGCCGTAATGCGATAGGCTGGGTGTTTTTTACAGCCAAATCTTTTGGAATAATTCTCCTACTTTACATCCGCGCCCGGACCTCCAGTCCCGATGGACCGATCCGACGGACCACTTCCACGGCTTCCTCACGCTCCAACCGGGTGAGGCAACGGCGGACGGAATCCTTGGGTCGTCCGATTCTCTGCGCCAGTTTAGGAAGGGTTATACGTTTTTCAATGGCGAGGATACCGAGGATGCTGGCTCGCAATTCCATAGGTCGATAGGCCCTTGGCGTACAACTGGGCAATGGTTGGCTCGAACTCGAATCCGTGGATTTCCTCACTGGTTTCGGTTGCTTTCGCGATGTTGTGGCCATGCTGACGGCCAAATCATGGTGAAAAAAATGCTTGGGTAGATCGTCGATCTGAAGTTCCCCTTTGGGACCGTCGTGGAAGGCGTGGCGGGCCACTGTGGAGGCGATCATGGACTTCAGTTCGCGGATGTTTCCCGGCCATCGATAGGAATTCAGCAGGGCTTTCACCAGAGAGGAGATGCGGACATCCTGGAGACCTCGTTTCTCTCCCTCCAAAGAAGCAAACAGTTCGGCGAGAAAGGCTATGTCTTCGGGGCGTTCCTGGAGAGATGGAATACAAACGGTATCGGCGGCAAGGCGATAGTAGAGATCCTCACGGAAAGCCTTCTCGGCCATCATCGTTTTGAGGTCACGATGGGTGGCAGCAATAACGCGGACATCGACCGGAATCGGGCGGCTGGAGCCTACCCGGACGATCTCGCCTTCTTCCAGAACGCGCAGCAGTTTGGCTTGCAGATGCAGCGGCAGGTCTCCCAATTCGTCCAGAAAGAGGGTTCCACCGGCAGCAGCTTCGAAATACCCCTTGCGCATTTGGGCCGCCCCGGTGAAGGAGCCTTTTTCGTGTCCGAAGAGTTCCGCCTCGGCGAGGCTTTCGGGAATAGCAGCGCAGTTGACGGCAATGAAGGGTTTGTCTTTTCGGGAGCTATGCCAGTGGATGGCGCTGGCTATTCCTTCCTTGCCGGTACCCGATGCCCCGACGATCAGGACGTTGAGTCCTGATGGGCCAATGACGGAGCGGATCTCCCCGAAGATATCTTCGAGGATCGGATCGCGGGTCACGAGGCTTCGGTTGCGATTGTATTCCAATGAAAACATGAGTGTGCTAAACTCTCGCCAAAATGGAAACCGGTTCAAATTCAAACGAGCCCCAAGGTACGAGGTTGAAGATGAAAACGAAACGGGTGTTACGTAGCTGCAAGCTTCCCGGCAGGCTATCATCTGCTTACAGGTGGAAGACGTTCCTTGGTATCCTTCTGCTTTCATTTGGATTGGCCTGGAATGGCTGGGCAGACATGGGAACGGCCTGGGCGGCTGATTCTCCCTTACTCTGCCGTGTTGATCGTGCGGTGGATGGAGATACCCTGAAGGTCCGTTGCCCGAATCTTGGCGAGGAAACGGTCCGGTTGATCGGCGTGGACACCCCGGAGACAAAGCACCCCAAAAAGCCCGTGGAGTACTTCGGGAAGGAGGCTTCCGCATTCACGAAGCGCATGGCGACGGGAAAAGAGGTCAGGTTGGATTTGGAACCTGGCAATGCTATCACCAAGAATCGCGATCGGTATGGGCGTTTGCTGGCCTACGTGTTCATCAAGCAGGAGGACGGGGGATTCCTCGACCTCAATGCCGAGCTAGTCTCCCAGGGATACGCCCACGCCTACACGCGGTTTCCCTTCTCACGGATAGAAGAGTTTCGAGGATTGGAGAGGAAGGCCCGTGAGGCAGGACGTGGATTGTGGGGGAACAGCGGGGAGCAACCGAAAGGCCAAGATTCTCCTTCCCCCCAAGGTCAGCCCTACGAGTCAGGCGGGAAATGCCAGATCAAAGGAAATATCAACGCCAGAGGCAAGAAGATCTACCACCTACCCGGCCAGCGGTACTATGGGAAAACCAAGATTGATGAGCGGAAGGGAGAGCGCTGGTTCTGCACGGAAGAGGAAGCCAAGGCGGCGGGCTGGGGTAAGGCCGGGCAATGAATTAAGCGCAAGCTGAATCCCGTTCCGGTCTGATCGAGCGGGTCACGTTTCACTCCGAGGATTCGGGATTTGCGGTCCTGTGCGTCAAGCTGACCGGGCATCGTGACTTGGTCACCGTCGTCGGCGCACTATCCAACGTCTCGGCTGGGGAATGGTTTCAAACCGAGGGAAGCTCGAGCATGGCCAACAGTTCAAAGCCTGGAAGATCGCAACTGCGCCTCCGAACACCGCCGAGGGCATCGAAAAATACTTGACTTTAGGTTTGGTGAGAGGAATCAAATCGGAATTCGCCAAGCGGCTGGTGATGGCATTCGGCGATCAGGTTTTCGACATCATCGAGGACTACCCAGACCGTATCCTGGAAGTGGATGGAATCGGACCGGTGCGCAAGACCCGAATCCTGTCCGCATGGTCGGAGCAGAAGGTCGTTCGGGAGATAATGGTCTTTCTGCACAGCCACGGGGTGGGCGCGGCTCGCTCCTTTCGCATCTACAAAACTTACAAGGAAGAGACGATTCGTATCGTCACGGAGAACCCTTACCGTTTGGCCCATGATATTTGGGGCATCGGGTTCAAAACGGCGGATCAGATCGCCACGAGCCTGGGGATCGACAAGCAGTCGGACATCCGGGCTCGGGCTGGGGTCGAATACGTCCTGGGGATGCTGACCGAGGACGGGCACTGCGCATACCCAATGCAGATCCTCAACGACTACGACAAGGACGTGTTCAACGTGGAAATAGGCCAGATTGAAAAGCTGAACTCGGAGGAGAGAACGGCCCAGGTAGATTTCGATGGCCGACGAGTGGAATACCTCTACGACGAGTTTGATGAGTTGGCCCTATCCTACGCGGTGACGATTCACAAAAGCCAAGGGTGGGAGTATCCCTGCGTTCTGATTCCGATGCACACGCAGCATTACACGATGCTACAACGGAACCTGTTGTACACGGGGCTGACTCGCGGGAGAAAACTGGTCGTCTTGGTAGGGACGCGCAAGGCGTTGGCCATTGCGGTCAAGCGCGTGGAAAATCGGGAGCGGATCACCACCTTGAAGGAAAGACTGGTGGGGTGAGGAAGGTGAATGGTGGTGGATTTGGATGAGGATGGCGGGTTACAGGTCGTAGGCCACTCTTGTCCAAAACAGCTTTTCTCGGACAGCCTGTTGAATACGCAGCAAGCCGAATTGCAATAACCTGACCTCAAATATGCCGCTAAAACAAGGCTTCTGAAGGCATTCGACGTAGAGTTTCTCCTCTTCACCGTCTTGGACAGCTAAAAATCGGGAATGGAGACCTGGTTTTTCATTGGCAATTCGGCTCTAGTATTTTCAGTAACTTATCTTGTCCAAAACGTGGTTTTCAGATCGTCTTGGACAGCAGTGGTCGTAGGCAAAAAAGTTATCTCCATATCCCACCCGTAAATTCTTTCCTCCAGGATCTTTACGCAGTATCCTGAGTAGAGCGGTGGAGCATGCCTTCGATAAAAACGGTGGATCTTCTTTCCATTCCATGATAAACATTCTCCAGTCAAACGAAGCCTAGAAAGATGTGCCGCTTGATTTAGGAGAACCATCATGAGGAGCTACCGCCGAATCCCCAGTACACTGGCAAAGATGTTGTTCGTTTTGTGTGTCGGTTTGTTTGCAGCTGCTTGCCAGGACGGGTCCGCCGACCACGGTCAAGATGATGATGGCCTCTCCGACGGGGATGGGATGATTTCCGATGATGACGATGATGATGCCACGGAGGACGGGGATACGTTCGACGGCGACGAAGAAACCTGCGACGGCTGCTTGATTGAAGGATCGTGCGTTCCATCCGGGCAGGAGCATCAGGAATCCGCCTGCGCTCTTTGTGACCCGGAACGGGATGTGAATGGCTGGTCCCCCAAGCTTCAAGGGACCGAATGTCGTGGGGCTGCTGGCGTTTGCGATGTCGCCGAAGTCTGCGATGGTGTGAGCAATGACTGCCCGGTGGATGGGAAAGCCACGACGGAATGCCGAGCTGCTGGCGGCGTCTGTGATGTAACGGAGTTCTGTGATGGCGTAAGCAACGATTGTCCGGCGGATGCGTTGCAACTTATAGGCGAGCTTTGCAATGAAGTGGATCAGTGTGATGGGGCAGGAGTTTGCGTGGACTGCATAGATGAACGCGGCTGCAATGACAACCTGAACTGCACCACAGACACCTGCACGACCGACGGTGCCTGCACCCACGAATTGAACCCCGGATCGTGTCTGATCGACGGGATTTGTTATGCTCAGAATGAGGAACTGTCCACCAATCGTTGCCGATATTGCGATGTCACGATCATGACCGATGGTTGGATCTATAAGCCCATTAACAGCGATTGCGACGATGGTCTTTACTGCAATGGCACCGGCGATACCTGCAACAATTCAGGTGAATGCCTCCATCCTGGTAGCCCTTGCCCGGAAACGGAGTGTGAGCACTGCAATGAAAACGAGGATTCTTGCTATGACCCGGTAGGTGCTGCCTGTGGAGATTCCACGGATACAGACTGCGATGGCGCTGATACCTGTAATGGCGCAGGGAACTGCCAAAGCAATTTTGCTGCAGACGGCGCGGAATGCGACCTGGACGGTATCGCTTGTATAGTCGATACATGCTTAGGTGGTGTTTGCATAGCGGGCCAACGCAGTGACCTCTATTGTGACTCTGATGGAGAAAGCTGGACCCATGAGATTTGCGACCGTACCTATGATTGCTATGACAGCGGTTGGGCCAAGAGCTTTGGATTAGCCACTGCTGATTTCATGAAGAGAGAAATCGTCCATCTCAGCGATGGCGGTTTCGCTATCACAAGCTATTTTGAAGGCAACATTGACTTCGACCCAGATCACCTGGGAGGCGAGCATACATCCAATGGAGGCTTTGACATCTTCCTGGCCGTCTTCAATGCGGATGGCAGCTACCGCTGGAGTAAGAGTTTTGGAGAATGGAACCAGGACTATAGTCGTGCAGTTATGCAGCTTTCCAATGGAGGCATAGCCATTGTGGGCCACTTTTACGAAAGCCTCGATTTTAACCCAGGTCAACCGGGAGGTGAACATACATCCAATGGAGGTTGGGATATCTTCCTAGCGGTTTTTAATGCGGATGGAAACTACCGCTGGAGCAAGACCTTCGGGGGAACAGGAATTGATGGTGGTAGGACCGCCACACAGCTTTCAGACGGCGGGATGGCTATCACAGGCTATTTTAGCAATACTATCGATTTCGACCCAGACTATCCTGGTGGCGAGCATACATCTAGTGATGGCGATCAAATATTCCTGGCCGCCTTTAATGAGGATGGTAGCTACCGCTGGAGCTTAATAACAGGTTCTGTTTCAGATTATGGTATTACGCAACTTTCTGATGGCGGTTTGGCTATCACTGGCTTTCTCAGCGACACTATTGATTTTGACCCGGAAAATGAAGGCGGTGAACATACATCCAATGGAGGTTGGGATATCTTCCTAGCGGTTTTTAATGCGGATGGAAGCTACCGCTGGAGCAAGAGCTTCGGGGGTACAAACAATGATGTTGGCTATGCTATCACCAAACTTTCAGACGGCGGGATGGCTATCACAGGCTATTTCCGCAATACTATTGATTTTGACCCGGAAACTGAAGGTGGTGAGCATACATCCAATGGCAGTGAAGACATTTTCCTTGCCGTCTTTGAGGCGGATGGCAGCTACCGCTGGAGTGAAACCTTTGGAGGAACAGCGTGGGATGACGCTTTCGCTATCACACAACTTTCCGATGGCGGACTGGCCATCACCGGACAGTTCTGGGCAACCATTGATTTCGATCCAGAGAATGAAGGTGGAGAATACACGACCAAGGGCTACTATGACATCTTGTTGGCAGTCTTTGATGTGGATGGAGGCTATCGCTGGAGTGAAGCTTTCGGGGGAACATCTGGGGAATATGGCCGAGGTATCACGCAACTTTCGGATGGCGGCTTGGTTCTCACAGGTCTTTTCACAAGTAGCAGCATTGATTTCGACCCGGGTGATGGAACAAATGTCCTGTCTTACAATGGCGAAGGAAATTTCTTCCTCCTCCGCGTGAACCCGCCGCCTGTTTGCCATGACGCCGCGACAACAGACTGTAGCGACAACGGCACCTGCACTTGGGCCAGCGGCACCGGCATATGCAGTTGTCAGGAAGGCCTCACCGGCGAATTCTGCGAGATAGAGGAGTAAGTTTGGTGCGAAATTAATGAGTGTCTTCCGTACTACAACAAGACAGATCGAACCTCGCGTGAGCCAACAACAACAAACCTTGCATTGACCCTGGTTGGGAGAAGGATGCCTTTTTCCTCCAATCAGGGTTTCCCATTCAAGGACGGTGTTCTCCTTCCCTTCCTCCCTTCCTCTCTGCTGTAAGGCTTGCCGCCATCTAACAGCACTGGCTTCTTCTTCCCCTCCGAGCGATCGTGTTTTTCACGAAGCGTGCGACATATTCTGACGCACTCGTGGTGTAAGGTTCATTCATGCTTTGGAGGTGAAACCCATGAGACATCATAAAATCAAGCGTTTGACGGTCAACGGCGGTTTTCTCAACGATCTGGACATCCACTTTTCCGACGGCTTGGTCTGCCTCATCGGCGGGCGTGGCAGCGGGAAAACGACGACCTTGGAACTGATCCGCTTCGCCCTGGATCGCCTCCCCGATGCGATGAGCGACGACAAGCGGGCCTTAAAGCGGTTCAAGGATCTCATCACCGCCAACCTCGGTCATGGCACTGTGGAGGTGGAGTTTGAAACCCAGGAGGGACTGGTCTACAAGGTCCAGCGCACGGTCGGTGGGGCTCCCATTGTAACCGATACGGATGGCAATACCGTGGATACATCCATCCTGCAATCGGGCATCCTGATCGACGCCGCCATCTTCAGCCAGAACGAAGTGGAGGAGATCGCCCTGCAATCCTCGTATCTGCGCGAGGTGATCGACCGCTTCTGCGTCAAGGAACTTGCCGAGATTCAGCACCCCATCGCCCGAATCCTTGAGTCTTTGAACGCCAATGCCTCGGACATCACCCAGATCGCCCTGGACGAGCAGAAATGCCGGGATGCGGCGCGGGATCTGCCGGGTTACGAGAGCAAATTGGCTAAGGCTCGCGAGGAGATGGACAAGATCGAACTGAACACCGATCTACAAGAAGCCTCGAAACGCAAGGAGCTTCGTACCCGCGAAACCACGGCGATGGACCGTGTCAGGCCGGTGCTGGTCGAAGCCAGACGCATCTTGACGCCAATGCAGAAAGGGATTGCCGGGGAGTTCCAGCAGGTGTTTGCCGAGGAGATCCTTGATGGTCCCAACGGGACGATCTTCCAGGATTTGCGGGGCACCTTGCGTCGGGAGTATGCCGTTTTCCAGGATGCCGTGGCCACGGCTGCGAAGGCCTTGTCCGGCATGGAGGAAGCTGCGGAGCAGGCCCACCAAGACCTGGTTCGGACTCACCAGCCCCAGGAAGCGGCCTACCAAGACCTTGCCAAGAAACACAAGGCCCACCAGCAGTTGCTTCAGGAGATGCACTCCCTGACCAGTCAAGTCGCCCGCCTGAAGGCCCAGCAGGACGAAATGGAAACCCTGGGCCGTCGCTTGATTGTACTGCGGGAAGAGCGCAACAAGCAGTTGGATACGCTGTCCGAGCTTCTGGAAACCCGTTTTCAGGTTCGGGCGAGTATGGCCAAGACTTTAACCGACCAGTTGAAGGGGCGCATCCAGGTCCGGGTGGAACAGAACGCCGATTCGTCGATGTACTTGGCCTTCCTGGTTGAGCACCGGGATCCTTCTTTCCGCCAGTATAATCGCCCCTTGGAGCGCATTGCTCAGAAAATTCCACCGAACCAGCTTGCCCGCATGGCCTTGGATATGGATGTGGATGGACTCGTCAGCGAGGCAGACATCGAGGAGAATTTCGCCCGTGCCACCTTGAAGATGCTTCTGGCCGATCCGAGAACCCTTTTCGAACTGGAAGTGGTTCAGTTGGAAGACATCCCTTACATCGAACTGAAGGTGGGAAACCAATGGCGGGCGTCCAACAAGCTTTCAGCCGGAGAGATGTGCTCCGTGGTGCTTCCGCTGCTGCTGTTGGAAACCGTGGCTCCCTTGATGGTAGATCAGCCGGAGGATAACCTGGACAACCGCTTCGTGACGGACCTGTTGATCGAGCAGATTCGCAGCAACCGAGATCGCCGCCAGATGATCCTGATTACTCACAATCCGAACATCCCGGTGCTCGGCTTCGCCGATCAGGTGATCGCCATGAAATCCAACGGCGAGATCGGGTGGACTCACAAAAGCGGCAATGTCGGAGAGATGAAGGGTGTGATTGTGGAGCTGCTGGAAGGTGGAGAGAAGGCCTTTCGCGCTCGCAAGGAGAAGTACGGATGGTAGGGACACGGGAGCGCATCCATGCCGCCTTGGCGAAGCAAGACTGGCGGGCCTGGGAGTCCGTCGTCGAGGACATGATCCGTGTTCTCCGGGAACCGGGGGCGATGCCGGGCGATGAAATCCTCCAGGTCATTGACCGCCTCTGCGAACCCACAACGAAATGGGAGGTTAAACAGGCAATGGCCAAGGCGGCAACGCGCCTGCCTCCGATGTGGGCGACCCGCGTCCTTTCGACCTTGAGCCAGGACGCCAATCACTACGTGCGGCAGGCGGCAAAGCGCTCCCAGCACCAGCTGGATCAATCGTCGCTCTCCCGTGATGAGGAGCATGCCCGTCTGGGCGTGGCTGAAGACGTGCTTTCCAAGGCGATGAAAATCGGCGGAGGAGAGGCCTCCCAGGTGATCCACGAAGCCTTAACCCATGTGCATGGATTGGCGATGGCGGAGTTTTCCCACGAACTGGCGAATGTGACGCAACAGGTTTTCACGGCGGAGAAACTGCTGCTGGCGGGCATGAAGGAGCCGGACCGGCAACGCTATGGGCAGCCCTTGTCTGACCTTCGCGGTGCGGTGAAGGTCTTGGGGGATTTCACGAAGGAATTGCGCTGGCTGGCCCAAGGGCGTGAACCCGAACTTTCCAAGACCAACGCTGTCGAGGTACTGACGGCGGTGCAACATGGAGTGAGAAACTCTCGCGATGTTGTGCTTCGTACCCTTCCCGTGCGTGATTTATCCTTCGACGGAGCCCACGAACGCTTGGTGCGAGCCTTGACCAACATCGCCAACAACGCTGTGGATGCCTCCCCGGACGGGGGCGTTGTCACCCTGGGAGCCGAGAGAAGTCTGGACGGTTTGGACGTCGTGTTTACGATCTCCGATCGTGGGCCGGGTATCCCCGTCTCGATGCGGGAAGACATCTTCCGCTTCGGCAGAACGAGCAAACGTAACACGGGCCACTCCGGTTTGGGGCTCTACGTGGCACGTAAAGTAGTTGTGGGCGAGCACAACGGATGGATCCGGATCGACGATGCCTTAAGCGGAGGAACGGTTTTCACGGTAGGCATTCCGCTGGAGGCTCCGTCCCGTCGTCGGCACGAACCGAGGAAATGAAGGGGAATAGGAGGAAAAAATGGACATGAATCTGATGCATCAGGAAGTAAGAGGGGCCGTAACCAAGAAGCACAAACTTCTGACCCTGATCGTCGATGACTTGAAACCGGCGCGACAGGAGATGATGCTACACGTAGATGCGTTGGGGCACGATTTCATGGAAGCCGGGTGTGTCCAGGAAGCACGGGAGATTTTGGGAAGGGTTGTGCCGGATTGCATCCTCTTGGATTTGCAGCTACCGATGAACCCCGACACGGTGGACAAGATCGAATTCGGCAAGTCGTTTCTGAGCGAAATCATCCGGGAGCATCCGCTGGTCCCCGTCGTGGTGGTCACGGGGCACGGCATCAGCTTCTCCCACGCAATGGACGTGGTGCATCGCAGTCCCTACGCCCTGGTTACCTTCGTTCCGAAACCCTTCCTGGACGACGATCCCAACGTCCCGAACCTGACGGACAGTATCCGCATGGTGCTGGCCAAGGCGGCAAGACTGAAGAAGGAGGGTCTCAGGGAAGGTTTCATGAACCAGCGAACGGTGCCGGAAGAGACGTGTGATCTGGAAATCGCCGTCATTGATGCGACGATCCTCCAGCGGATAAGCCATCAGCAGGTTGTGTGCTTGGTAAACGGCCAGCGTGTGATCGTCTCTCCCAAGGAGCAGGAAATCCTGGCCGCCTTTGCCAAAGCCCAACAAGCGGCGGGAGATGATCTGAAGCGGCATTTGATCGAGGTGGATTCGGAGTGTTTCGGTATTTGGGATGCCGGGGACAATCGCCATACGACGATGAGCCGTATGCGAAACCGTCGATTGAAACCGAATCTTCCAGTTGGTTACCCGAAAGTCCTGACACCTGGGTCCAGGAAGGGGTTCTACTCGCTGGGGTGCTATTGCGTGGTGGAGTGGAATGAATAGAGGGGAAGAAAAAGTGGGTTCATCCGACTGAAGCGCACTTTGTGTGGAGATCGGATAATCGTACCAGTCGAAGATGCCTTTACAATATGCGGCCTGGGTGCTGGCCAACTTAATCAGCATGACGATCCCCGAATACCAGGCCGTAAAACACCCGTTGAGCAGAAAGGTTTTTGCCGTATCGCTATCCCTTTGCCACCAGAAAAGACGCAGTTGTTCTTTCATCCAATAGGTTTTGACCAAAGGCTCATTGAATCGGAAAGCCTCTTCCAGACGCTTTTGTTCGTTTCGCTTTTCATCCAGGTTTTCAGGGCTTTTCAACAAGAACCAGCTCGTTCCTTTCAAGAGCTTCTTGCCAGATACGCCTGCCTCTCGGTGGAGGGTACTCCTGAGTTTGGAGAGCTTATCGTTGACCAACTTTATTACCTGAGAACGGTCGAAAACTAGGGTCGCATCTGAAAGTTTCTTGCTCACAGTCGCGATATAGAGGTGCGACATATCGCAGCGGGCAAGACCCGCAGCAAACTTGTGCGGGGTCGCTAATGCTCCCACGCCCGGCGTGTAAGTCGCTGTGCAAGCGGTACATGGGTTACCTACGAAAATCACCGCTCCCGAATCCAGATCCAGTACGACCGTTGTGACCTTTCTTCACCGTGATTTCGTCAATGGTGATGTACTTGACCTGTTTCAGCTTCGGTTTTGAAAACCGCTATTAAAGGTCTCGCTTTTGAATTTCTTTCATCACGTCCAAACTCGATCTTAGATGTCGGGCTGCGTCGGAAATCTTCATGTGGCGCATCAGAGCAAGCGTGTAGGGCTCAAAATGCTTCATATACCTGCGACGCACTTCGGTGAAACCGAGTTTGATTTGTTGGATCGCAGTGCATTCCAGGCACTCAATCCGTGGAATATTCATCGTTAAATAGACCGGATTCAACCCTACGGGTGGACAGGACCAGCGTCTCGTTTTAAAGCCTTTATTGATGACATGACGGGAACCACTCCTTTCAAATCAATCCCCACACACTATTTCCCCCTCCACCCTTGCTTTCATCTCGTCGTACCTTCCTTCATCCACCCTTCCGACCCGCTCCGGTCTAGTTTCCAGCAATACGTACCCGTCCAGGGTGAGCCCTTGCAGTTTCGCGAATTCCTTCTGCGTGTAGCCGTGGTACTGCCGAAGCGGCCTCAGTCGATCCCAGGGCGGGAGCGATTCGTCGACGGGATCGACCCCCATCAAATCCCCGTAGGCAACGCCGAACAGCCCTGCGATTTTCCGCCCCATCGGCTTCATAGGAAGGACGCTCCTTCGTTCCCAGTTGGCCACAGTGCATTTGTTGACCCCCAATTTTTCCGCCAAGGCCACCTTGGTCAGCCCTTCGCGCTGGCGCAGGTAGCCAATTCGTGAAGCAATATCAGGGAAGGATGACAATGGCCGCAGACTGGGCTTTTCCGCTTGCAAGGTTACGGTTAGGAGCGGCTCTTCTTGCGAAGCCCCTATCCCCTGGATACCAGCTTCTTGGAAAACTTCCCGGACCACGGGCTGGTAGATGAAGAGGTCCAGTGAACCGTCGGGATGAACCACCACATGGTCAATCAGGTTATGCAGAATCTGCTTGCGCTCATGGATTGACAGATAGCGGAAGGAATCTCGAAACACGTCGAAACGTTCGGTGAGTTTTCCCCTATCCAGGGAGCCCCGGTCGATAGCGTCCTTTTTGATGCCGAGCGCATCAATCTGGCTACCTAGAAGATCCCGTTCGGAGCGCAAAGCCCTACCGCGACGTGCGATATCCCTCGGCCCCAAGGATCCCTCTTCCAAGGCATCCCCAAGGCGTGCCAAGCGAGCGTCGATCTCGCGAACTCGTTGCGTAAGCACCTTCAAATCCTCGGAGATTCGATCCTTTTCCATTGCAGAGACTCGTAGCAGGCTCTCAGCGTGGCGAAGAATAGGGTCTGGGTTTTTCGCCAGACGGGACAGCCCTTCCAGAATCCGCTCTTCGATGACCTGGGTCGGTACCGGCCCGTGGCTGCATACGGAGGAGCCTTTCTGCAAATGGTTGTAGCAAATGTAATACAGATAGGTCTTCTTCGCCCCCTTCTTCGCGCTTTTCGCCGAGCCTAGCGTCTTAACTCGCTTGCGAGCCTGCATATGCATACCGCAGACTCCGCAGCGTAAAAGCCCGGATAGCAGATAATCCGAGGCCCTGGCGGCGGGATGAATTCCTTCGTTGTTTTCCAGAAGACGGTTCACCTCAGCCCAGGTATCAGGCGTGACGACGGCAGGAAGCATGTTTTCAACAATTATCCATTCGGATTTCGGACGCACCCTTGTCGTCGTCCCGACGAATTTCCGTTTGTTGTAGCAGGCTGCCCCACGATAGATCGGATTGGCGAGAATCTTACGGATCGATGAGCCGGTAAAACTATTTCGATAGCGAGGTTTGGCATCCCTGGCGTTCATCAGCAGGGCTACGGCGCGAAGGCTCCGTTGCTTGAGGTATTCGGCGTACATCATACGCACGAAATCGGCTTCCGTGGAATGGGGCTCCAGATGATCCTCGACCACGACAAAACCGTAGGGGATGACCCCTCCGTTCCACTTTCCCTTTTTCGCCCGCTCGATCATGTTTTCCCGAACACGCTCGGCAATGATGTCCCGTTCGAATTGGGCGAACGAGCCGAGAATATTCAAGGTCAAACGCCCCATGGGGGTGGATGTGTCGAACTGCTGGCTGATGGAAATGAAATCGACTTGGTTCTGCTCCAAGGTATGAATCAAGTCGAGCAGATCGGCGAGGTTGCGGGAGATTCGGTCGATCTTGGCCACAATGACGGTGGTGAACTTCCCCTCGCGGGCTTCCCGCATCATTCGCTGAAACCCAGGGCGGTTGTCGGTATGAGCGCCGGAAATGCCCGCGTCGGTGTAGAGGTCATGGATTTCAAGGCGATGGTAGGAGCAGTATTCCCGCAATTGCTTTTCCTGGGTTCCCAAGGATTCCGCTTCGACCTGCATATCGGTCGATACGCGGGTGTAAAGGGCGGCGCGAGGAACAACCTGGGGAGCAACTGTTGCTGTTGGGATCCGTTGTAGGCGCGAAGTCATGGTAGGTGAAGCCTCCTTTGGCAAGGGTAATCGCAGGTTCCATACCTTACCGTGTGACATGATCCAGTTGTTTTTCGGGAAAGCGATAAGAGCAAAGCCCATGCCAGGGTGAGGGAAAGGACGGGGATGCGCAGAGGAGAACGGGATGTGGATGAAGGAATTGAGAAGTCCGGGTATTTCCAAGGGTAGCCGGGTACCAGGACGATTGCCATCCGGCAGTGCCGTGCCAGTCCAACACAGCACTTTTCGGGTCTAACGCCGCACTTTTTCTGGAAGCTTATGGAATCACTGAGGAATCGGCTAACGCCGCACTTTTTGAATCTAACGCCGCACCTTTTCTGGAAGCTTACGGAATCATTAAGGAATCAGCTAAGGCCGCACTTTTCAGTTTAAGGCCGCACCTATTCTGGTAGTTATTGGAATCACTGAGGATTCGTCTAAGGACGCACTTTTGGGAATCTCCCCCTATGCTACCCGCCCTAACCCCTTGATTTCTCGTCGTGGCACCCGTTCCAGGAGCCTTGGAAAGCCATTCCCTCGCATTATTCAGTCCTCCCATCCATGCCTATCAAGTGTCATGGTGGCGAAATAGGACGATATACGACGTAAATACGTACACATACATACTTGGCATCGTCGTTGCTCTAAGCCCCGTTCGCCGCATCGCACAGGGCGATTTGGCAAAAAAACGAGGACAAACCATGCCGAGATTGAAACCCGTTCAGCTTCGAATCTACCAAGCCTCCGAAGAACTGGACAACACACCCTCAAGGGTCCAGGACGTGCTGACCCTCTTGGCGCAAGGCCTCTTGTTGGGCCTGACCAAGGAACCCAGCCCGAACTCTCGGATGTCGTCCCCCAACCCCAAAGGATCCACCCCATGAATATTCCCATCATCCAAGACCAGAATTGGCTGGACTCCTATCGCCAGCAAGAAGCGGAACGACTTGAATCCCAAGCGCCGAATCCACTGGATCATATCGATCGCTGCGAGCGCATCGAACAGTGTCTGAAGGCTATCGATCGCATGACCGGCAAGCAGCCTCCCCACATCCAACAACGTTTTCGGGATTTATTTCGGCTTCGGCTGATGGAAGAACTGTCGCTGGAGGAATGCGGAGTGGAACTGAAAATCTGTCGTGAGAGGGTCCGGCAATTGGAAAGGAAGCTCCTGCGAATGATTCAACAACACTTCAAACGTCTGGAGGCCTTGGCATGAAGCGGCAGATTGAGAAAATGTACCAGACCGTCGCGGACCCCCAGCGTGCCAGTCGCTCGCACGGCACCGACTTTCCCTGGATGAGCCCCTCCTTCGCCATCGCTTTCGCGATTGGCAAATTGAGCCGCGTCGTGCGCTTTGACCATCAAGGTATCCAGATCACACAGACCATGAATGCGTCACTGATGGCGGAAGAATTGCGGGAGTCCGCCTCTTACCTGCTGCGTGCCGCGTCGCTCTTGGACCCGGAGGATGACGGACGGGAGGTGCGCCATGACGGCTGACACCCGCCTCGTCACCACCTATTCGATGTGGTCGAAGTTCCGCAACTGCCGCCGGGCCTGCTACTGGCGCTACGTCAAGCAGATCGTCCCGATCCAGCAGAAGGAAGCATCGCTCTGGTTCGGCTCACTGATCCACGAGTGCCTGGAGATCTGGCACAACACCCGCCGGTTGGATTCCGTGCTGGAGCATATCGACCGGACCTGCCTGACCCGCGATTCGGATCCGGGCGTAAAGCGCGATTGGAACGTTGCACGCGCGATGATGACGGCCTACGCGGAGCAGTACCCGACCGAGGACTTCACGGTCGTCGAACTCGAGAAGGAATTCACCGGCGAGATCATCAACCCCGCAACCGGCGCGAAGTCCAAATCCTTCGTGCTCTCCGGCAAGGTTGATGGCATCGTGCAGAAAGCGGACGGTACAACCTGGCTGCTGGAACATAAAACAGCCTCCAGCGTCGGCGGCGATTACGTCAGCCGGTTGTGGACCGACTTTCAGGTCATTTTGTACAGCCACTACGTGCGCGAGGCGCTGGGCATCCCGGTCAGCGGCATCATCTACAACATCCTGCAGAAGCCGAAGCTGATTCAGTCGGCAGGTGAGACGGAAGAGGAATTCGAATCGCGCCACCGCGCGCTGGCCGCCAAAAACAAAAGCGGCAAGTCGAGCGCCAAACGCAAGCTGCCCGAATCGGATGAGGAGTACCAGTCCCGGCTGGCCGAGTGGTTCAAGGAAAAGGACGCTTTCCTGCGGGTGGAACTGCTGTTCGACACGGATGACTTCGAGCTGCTGCGCGCCGAGTTGTGGGAGCTGACCCAGCAGTATCTGGACGCCCGCCGCCGCGACGCCTGGTATCAGAACACCTCCTACTGCTTCCAGTACAACCGTGCGTGTGGGTATTACCCGATCTGCAGTTCCAAAAACAACCCCCTCGTCATCGAAAACGAGTACGAGCACTGCTCCGCTCACACGGAGTTGGAAAAGATAAATGATTCGCAAGCGTCAGTTTTCTGAAAGCCGTAAGCATACGCATACGCCAGGTATGGCGCGGCTAGGTTAGGCGGCGTCAGGCGGGGCCGGGCTGGGCTCTCCAATGCAAGGATATTTAAGGAGTTCACATGCAAATCAAGATCACAATCAAAGGCATTTCACCACTGCTCATGAACCGTTTCACCGAAGAATCGGAGGTGGCCACGTCGAGTGGTCATTCCCCAGCCATCTGCTGTGATGGTCGGGGTACGCCTCGCGAACAGGCGGAACATACCACGTATCGCGACGAGAAGACGGGCGATCTTTACCTGCCCGGACCAAATCTGTTTGCCGCGCTCATTGAAGCGGGCAAGTTCCACAAAATTGGAAAAACCAAGGCAACCACCCAGCGATCCAGTCTCGTTCCGGCAGGACTGACGGTACTGGATCTGATGTGCCCGCTCGGAACCAAGGATTTCGAGGTTGATTCCCGCCGCATCGTCAACCCGGCCACAAATGGAGCCAGGCTTCGTCATCGGGCTCGACTGGACCGCTGGCAGACCCAGTTCACTGTGGAAATCGACGAGGGCATGTTTTCATCCTCGTTCGTTCGGGCGCTTGTAGATGACGCGGGCAAGAAAATCGGTGTCGGCGATTTCCGACCGGCCAAACGCGGACCTTTCGGCAGATTCGTGGTGGTCGGCTGGAACGAAGTTCAGGAACAGGAATAACGATGACCATACGCGCTCGGCTAGGTGGGGTAAGGCGGGGCCAGGAGCGGTCTGACGTAGCAAGGCAATGCGAGGTTTGGCCAGGCCGAGTGTAGTTCGGAAAGAAAGTCCACAAGCACTCAAGAACATTAACAATGAAAGGAAATGTCAATGTCCAGTTTATTACCCAAGGAGAAAACCAAGCGTCGCATCTCGCTCGCCGAGCAGACCGTGCTGTTGTACGGGATGCCGAAGTCTGGAAAGAGTAGCTGGTGCGCCCAGATCCTGGACGCCATCTTCCTGGCCACCGAACCCGGCCTGAATCACCTGGATGTCTACCAGGTTCCCATCACGGATTGGGAAACCTTCCTGGCCGCCGCCGCCGAGGTCGCCAAGGGCGGGCATAACTTCAAGGCAGTGGTGATCGACACGGTGGATAACTGTTACAAATTCTGCTTCGATCACGTCTGCGCCAAGCACGGAATCAAGCACCCCTCGGACCTGCCTTACGGCAAGGGGTTCTCCTTGGTCAATTCCGAATTCCAGCGCGTGATGACCAAACTGGCGGCGCTGCCCTGCGGCCTGTTCTTCATCAGCCACGCCGTCGAGCGCGAGATCGAAACCCGCACCGGCAAATACCATAAGACCCTGCCCACCCTTCCGGACGGTGCGCGCAAGATTCTGCTCGGCATGATCGACATCGCACTGTTCGTGGACATCGAAACCACGACGGATAAGGAGGGCGACCCGCACACGCGCCGCATCATGCGGACCAAGCCCGACAAGCATTACGAGGCGGGCGACCGCACCGGTCGCCTGCCCGATCCCATCCCCCTCGATTTCAACGCGTTTAAGGTTGCCTTCGAGAAGGCTGTCCGCGAAACCACCAACGGCAACTAGGAGAAAAACGAGATGAGTGATTATCCCGACACCCAAGTCACCGATGTGGATCTCGTCGATCTGGACGAGGAGTTTGAGAATTCGGAGGCCGAAACCGAGTTCGAGCCGGTTCCGGACGGCAACTACCAGGTCACTGTCGACCGTGTGGAATTGACCCGCACCAAGACCAGCAGCCAGCCCATGCTGAAATGGGCACTGAAGATTATCGGCCCGAGTCATGCCGGTCGCCTGCTCTGGCGTAACAACGTCATCGCCACCAAGGAAAACGTCAAATGGCTGAAGAAGGACCTCTACACCGCCGGGCTTCAGTTGCAGAAGCTGTCTGAGCTGCCCGCCAATCTCGATCGGCTGCTCGACGTCACGTTGGAGATCACGAAGCGCACGCGCGGTGAGTACGAGGACATCTTCCTCAACAAGCGCATCAAGCTGGCTGAGGAGGCACTGGCCGAAAACTCCGCTGCGGCCGACGGCGGAGACGACATCCCGTGGTGACAAAACGAACGGCGGACGGAGCGGTCATCGTGATCGACACCCGCGAGCAGGAACCCTACGACTTTGGCGCGCCCTCCATGCGCCGGAAGCTGGACGCCGGAGATTACAGCCTGGCGGGTCTGGAGACGCAGGTGGCCATTGAGCGCAAGAGCCTCGATGACTACGTCTCCACCGTCATCCGCAACCGGCGGCGCTTCGGCGCGGAGTTGAGGCGGCTCGCCGCTTACGATTTCGCCTGCGTCGTGGTGGAGGCCGATCTGGCCGACATCCTGGCGGGACGCTATCGCAGCGGAGCCCGGCCCGAGTCGGTGTTGGGCGCGACCATCTCCATTCTGGCAGACAAGCGCGTCCCGGTCTTCTTCTGCTCCGAGCGCCGCCTCGCCCGCCGTTTCGTTGAAAGCCTGCTGCTGCGTCTGCACGGCAATCTCACCCGTGAGCCTTCCGAACCTTCCGAGCGCGAGGATCCCGATTCATGAGCAAGCCACGAAAACAACAGACCGTCACGGGCCGGGTGACGAAGACCTTTTATTCGACGCCCGGCTTCAGCGCCGGGGTGATCCGAAAGGACAGCGGCCAGGAGATCCGCTTCGCTGGAAAGATCATGGCCATGGAAGGCGATCGCCTGCGGCTGGAGGGACATTTCGAGTCCACGCCCTATGGAATGCAGCTCAAGGTGTCCGGCTTCCAGCACGATCTGCCGACCGAGGCAAACGGCCTGGCGCATTACTTGGCCACGCATCCGAAGATCAAGGGCATCGGCCCGGCCAAGGCGGCGCTGATCGCCAAACAATTTGGTGCGGATTTCGACGCGGCCCTGAGTGAGAATGCCGAGGCCATCGCTAAGGCCGCCCGCGTGCCGGTCGCCGTCATCGAAAACCTGCGCGACGAGTGGACCCGCACCCGCGCCTTCAACACCGCCAACACCTGGCTGGCCGCCTTTGAGTTGACCCATCGCCAGATCACCACCCTGACCGAGAAGTACGGCAACAGCGTGGTGGGTGTCTTCAAGGAGAATCCCTACCGGCTGATCCGCGACATCAAGGGCTACGGTTTCAAGAAGGTGGACAAGATCGCCCGGCGTATGGGCGTGGCCAAGGAGCACCCGGAGCGTATCCGGGCTGGCATCCTTCAATGTGTCAATGAAGAACTGGACTCCGGCCACACCTGGACCGAGTACCGGGAGTTGCTGGACAAGGCCGATGCACTGCTTCTTCTGGACAGTATGGATGGACGCGAATGCATCGAAGCCAAACTCGACCACCTCATCCGCGAGAAGCTCTTGGCCTGCGAGTCGTTGAACGGCTGGCCGGTGGTGGCGCATTTCGGTGTACGGCGCATGGAGATGGATCTGGCCGATATTTTTCGTCGTGGCCGAGGTGCCAATCCGCATTTCCAAGATGTGGCAGACCTCGTCACTAGGATTCTTGATATCGCCCCGTCCCTCAATCCCGGCCAGAAGACGGCAGTCGAGCGCTGTCTGCGCCATGGCATGACGGTCGTAACCGGAGGCGCGGGCGTGGGCAAAACCTTTCTGGTGCGCTCGCTCTGCGACCTCTATGAAAACGAGGATCGCAGCGTTCTGCTCTGTGCGCCCACCGGCAAAGCCGCCAAACGCATGGAGGAGAGCACCGGACGCGCCGCCCAGACCATCCACCGACTTCTCGGCTACAACGGTCGTGAGTTTCAGAACGAGGGGCCGATCGAGACGGATCTGCTGGTGATTGACGAGGTCTCCATGTGCGATGTCTCCCTGCTCTGGCATCTCCTGCGGGCCATCGACCTCGATGTTACCTCCGTTGTCCTGGTGGGCGACCACAACCAGTTGCCGCCAATCGGCGCGGGCAATGTGCTGCGCGATCTGATCAAGACCGAAATGGTCCCGGTATCCCGGCTGACCGAGGTGGTCCGTCAGGCGGGTGAGTTGAAACGCAACTGCTCGGCCATCCTGGATGGGCGCATCGCCAAAGCAGCGGTGACGGATGGGAACGGCCTTTCTCCCTGGCAAACGGTTCTCGGCCACCTGAGCGCTGAGGATGCACTGGGCCGCATCGTTGATCTGTACACCAAGCAGTTTCCCGCCATCTCCGGGCTGGACATCCTGCGCGACGTGCAGGTGCTGACGCCGATTCGCAGCAAGGGCCCCTTAAGCGTCGCCCACCTCAACCGGCTGCTGCAGCGTTTGATCCAGAAGCGATTATTCGGCGTGGAGGCTCCGAAAACGCCTCCCAACCGGCGACCGCCGTTCCTGCTGCATGACAAGGTAATCCAGCGCCGCAACAACTACGACCTCGGTGTCATGAACGGCACGGTCGGTTTCGTTGCAGACGTACATGGCAACGGCGACCTTCAGGTTGATTTCGACGGTGAGCTGGTGCTCTTGAAAAAGTCCGAGGGTCATCTGGGCGATCTCGATCTGGCCTACGCTTTGACGATCCACCAGTGCCAGGGATCTGAGTTTCCCGTCGCCGTGGTGGTCTGCCACAAATCCCACAGCTTCATGCATCACCGCAACCTGCTATACACCGGCGTTACCCGCGCCAAGCGCTCGGTCGTGATCATCGGCGACCACTGGGGCGTGAAGAACTGCGCCGAGAAGGAGGAGGCCAGCCAACGCCGCACCTTCCTCTCGCAGATCCCCTATCTGGAGAATCCGCCCACGCGCCGTCGTGCGCTCGCGGATGCGGATGTGACGGTAAGGGGGCTGTAACCGTGCCAGTGGAGCAATACGCAGACCTCTTGCGGTCGTATTTTCTCAACCGCAGCGACATCGTGGCAGTCAATCCCGGCGGGGACTGGAACAAACCACTGCCAGTCAAGGGCGAGGATTACCTCGACGCGCTGATCCGCTCGCATCTGACGGGCGAGCCCGCGCCGATTCATTACACCAACCGGCAGGGCAAGACCCGCGTCAACAAAGGCAAAGTGCGTCTCGGCTTCTACACCCCGACGCCCGAGGGCATGACGCGCTGGGGCTGTCTGGATTTCGACGGCAAGGGCCATGCCGACGCCCTGAAGGATCCAAAGGCGGCGGTCATAGCCGCCCATTCGAGAGCGACGGAGCTTGGCGTCCCCGCAACCATCGAGCGATCGGGCGGCGGCCACGGCTATCACCTGTGGGTCTTCTTTGATGAGCCGTTGCCCGCCAAGTCGGTTCGCCGTCTATTACTGGCCATCGCCCCACACGATTTACCCTTGGTCTCAGGCGGTGTGGCCAATCCCGGCCGCAACAAGGGCGTCGAGGTCTTTCCCAAGCAGGACGGGCCGCTCAAACCACGTGGGAAGAAGAAACGCCCACCCCTCGGCAACCTGGTCTGGCTGCCGTTCTGGAAAGATGCGCCCGACGGGGCCAATCGCTTCTACCGGATCGAGAACGGTGACCTGTCACCCTACGAGCCAGACGACTTCGACACGCTTTCCGCCGAGCAGGTGGAGGCGGTCGGACCCAAAGTCGAAAAACCCGTCACTGACCGAAAATCGATAAATGGTCCGGATAAGGCCTCGCGCGTCAAAGTCGATGACCAGGCGGTGGAGTCAACCCTCTCCAAAACGGACAAGGAGGACGCGAGCCGCGCCTCGGATGACTGGCGCGACTGGCGGGAGAAGGCACTGACCGCCCTCGATCTGGAGGCCGTGTACGGCGACTGGATGACCGGCGAACGCTCCGGCGACGGCTGGCTTCAGTGCCGGGATCCGGATTCCCCTTCGGGCGATCGCAATCCCTCCGCCGGTGTGGCCGACGGAACCGGAGACGCGGCCCGTGGCGCTTTTCATTCCTTCCGCGACCACCGGACCATCTCCGTCTTCGACTTTCTACAGCAGACGGGCAAGGCCGCCAGCTTCGGCGAGGCTGTTCGCCTAGTGGCCGATTGGTCGGGTGTGCCGTTGCCCGGCAAGAACAAATCGCCGGAGAAGTCAAAGGCCGGATCGAAATCCCGACCGCCAACGGCCTATCCGTCCATCGTTGTCAATAACCGCCAGATGCGCAGCATCGTCTTCGATTCCTGGGGTGTGCTGCTGGCCGCGAACCACAAGTCGCCGGAGATCTTTCTGCGCTCGGGCAAGCTCGTGCGGGTCAATTTTCTCACCAAGCCGCCGCGCATCGACGCCATCGACCCGGTCTACATGCATGGCCTGCTGATCCGCAAAGCTGATTGGGTGCGCCATGTGGAAAACGCGGTGCTCGACGCCGTTCCTCCTCGGGATGTGTCGCGCGACATGGTGGCCGCTCCGGATGCATCCCTGCCCGGCCTGGAGATCGTGACATCCATCCCGATCTACGCGCCGGATGGCGATCTGCTGCTTCAATCCGGCTATCACCCGAAAGCCGCCACCTGGCACGCCCCGGCCAAGGATTTGAAGCTACCGACACTTCCCGATCCACCGACGGCGCAGGACATTGCCAAGGCGCGTTCCCTGATCATCGACGATCTGCTGCTCGATTTTCCCTTCGAGGGCGATGCCGATCGAGCGCATGTGGTGGCGGCTCTGCTTCTGCCTTTCGTGCGCTGCATGATCGACTCGCCAAGCCCTCTGCATGTCATCGAGGCGCCCGAGGCCGGTACGGGTAAGGGATTGCTGTCGGATGTTATCTCCTCGGTGATTACAGGATCCAGCGCGGCCATCACAACCCTGCCGAGTCAGGAAGACGAGATCCGCAAGAAGATCACCACGCTCCTGGCAACCGGGCGCGACGTGATCCTCTGGGACAATGTGAGCGGTGTGGTGGGCAGCGCGTCGCTGGCCGCTGCCCTGACGTCCCGGCAATGGGAGGATCGCAAACTGGGCGAGAGCGTCTCGCTCAATCTGCCCAACACCTGCCTGTGGTTACTCACCGGCAACAATCCACGGCTCTCCAAGGAGATCGCCCGCCGCGCCATCCGAATCCGGCTGGACAGCGGACTGGAAAACCCAGCCGATCGTCCCACCAGCGCCTTCAAGCACCCGGAACTGCTGTCCTGGGTGCGGGAGAACCGCTCGGAGCTGATCGCCGCCCTGCTGGTGCTGGTACGCGCCTGGCTGGCCGCCGGATCCCCGGAGTGGTCGGGCCGCTCCATCGGCTCTTTCGAGAGCTGGGCGCGGGTCATCGGCGGCATTCTCAGCACAGCCGGTATCAACGGCTTCCTCGGCAACGTGGACAAGCTCCGTGAGCAGGCCGACATCGAATCCACCGAGCTGCGCGCCTTCGTCGAAGAGTGGCATCGCCAGTACAAATCCATGGAAGTCAAACCTTCTGACCTGAATGGCCTGTGTGAACGCGAAGGCCTGCTCCTGGCCAAGCGCGGCGACAAAGGCGAGCGCTCTCAGGTCATCCGTCTCGGCAAGGTGCTGGGCGGCATCAAAGAACGCATCTTCGGCGGCCTCAGGGTGAAACGCAAACAGGGGCGTGTGGGCATGCTGTACTACCTGGAGTCAAACTCCCCCTCACAAGCCGAGTTGCCTTTGGAGCCTTTCGATCTGGCGGATTTGCCTGATGAGGAATTCTGAGATGAAAAAACCGGAGGTTATCGAACATGAGCGATAGAAAAAATGCGGTCACGAATATTGAAGGTGCGGCGGCGTATATGGCCGTTCCCACGGAGACGATTCGTGATCTGATAGACAGTGGGGAATTGCCATGCACACGAATTGGAGAGTTTATCCGGTTTCGCTATTCGGACCTGGATGAGTTTCTGCAGAAGAAGACCGCGACAAGACGAAAATCACCGGATGCCGATCTGCGCGACGAGATGCTAGCCCTGGTCCGGGTATGGAGCCGGACGTGGGGCTCGAAGCCCGTCCGACCCACGGAGCTGAACGATCTCTGCAATCGTGAAAACCTGCTGCTGGCCAGGCGCGGCGACATGAGCGAGCGTTCCCAGGTCATTCGTCTGGGTCGGCTGCTCGGAGCGATCAAAGGAGTCGACTTTGACGATCTGAGCGTGATGTCCGTGACGGACCGAAAGGGAACGCTTTATCGCCTGGAATCGAACGTAAATTCTGCATCGACGAGCCGATCCCAGAGCGAAACGATACCCACTGATTCCGAGTCGGATCCTCGAAGTGAAGCGGAGAAGACGTCATGTTGACCCTCCATTCACAAAAGCCGATGATCCGTATCGACCGTTCACAAGTCGAAAAAATCGCGGCTATCAGCAAACATTCTGCACAGCTATCTGCAACCTTTTCTTTCGTTAATTCAGCTTGTTATCCTGTGTTGCAGATAGTGCAGATAGGCAAACGATGCTTACGCGCGAGAGAGGTAGAAAAATGGAGAAATAGAACAGGAAATATACGTGATTCACGTACGCGGGGTCACGATCTCTATCTGCACTATCTGCAAAACGAACAACCATCTGTTTTTACAAAAACAATTCTTGCAGATAGCTGTGCAGATAGTGGAGCCACGCTATCTGCACCGGAGAAAAGCCCGGTTCTCTTCTGTGAAAAACCCACGGGGAGGCAATCGTGAGTCGCCTCCACGTCGCCACCGATCTGTCCACACTGACCGGCAATTACAACATCGTCGACGTCACCGTGGGTGGTCGCATCTACCGTCGCCTGGATCCGGCTTACTACGCCTGGCTGCGTCGCCGTGTGGAACTGGCCAACAGGAAACTCGGTCCGGCCATCTACCAGTCCCTTCGCGCCCGCTTCATGGAGATCCACCGTCAGGCCGTCGACCTGTTCGGGGTGGAGACGCTTCAGGCCGCATCGAAGAGTCCGGATGTCAAATCCTATCCGGCTCCGGGAACGCAGCCGCTAATCCAGACCAGCAGGCCCATTGCCAAGCCGTCGCCCTATGTCGAGAATTACGAATTCCCTACGGGCGATCATCCGAAGCTGAGTTTCACCCAGAAAGTGCTGCGCTACGCCCTGTCCGAAGTCGACCGCATCCGAGATGAAGCCATCACCGCCGGATGGACCGAAGCCGAGCTTTACCAGAACCGGGGACAGATCCGTTTCCCCTGCGGCGCATTCGATTACGGCATCGTCTGCTACGTCGATCCCGGCCAGCGCCTCGGTCAGGTGACACCCGAAAAAATCGAAGTGATCTGCCGTGGAGGACACAGCCTGTATTTCCGGCCCAAGCCCGGAATGCGTCGACGCACGTTTCCCGGCGATCCGCAATCTCAACCCAACCCCCAAACCAGGGAGCATGCCGAACGATGAAACACACGCAAACCGACATGCAGGACTCCGGCATCGCCCGCGATGACGAACCCGACCGCAAACTGGAGAAGACGCTTCGCGCCAAGCCCCGTTTTCACTGCGCCGAGTGCCTGCACTGCAAAACCTTTCGCGAAGTGGCCAAATCCGGTCGCTACATCCTGAAAGCCCGCTGCGCCAAGGGACACTGGCGGAAAGGCTCGAAGGAAGACACCTGCGATCTGCATCGCGTCAGCGCACGAAACCGGGTTTCCTGCTGTGATTACGAATCCAGCAGCGACGACGCCAACACCCGTCGTGAGTACCTGGACGACCTGGAGGATCTGCTGCCCCTCGAACAACACATCCACGAACCGGACGGATCCTTCGTGGACAAGACGGAGACGATGAAATGGGACATCGAAAACACCTGAACGCCTTCGACGTTCTTCCCGACGATCTGCTCGACCAGATTCTGGATCAGGTGGATGACGAGCCTGTGTATCTGTGGCTGCCGTCACGCGAGAACATCACCCGCAGACGTCGGAACCGCTACATCGGGAAACTGGCGTCGGAAGGCGTGCCCGCTACGGAAATCGCCGAGCGGCTTGTCGTGAGCGAGCGACATGTCTGGCGGATTTTGAAGAAACAGAGGGCGGCGAGCCATCCCTCGCTGTCCAGAACCAAGGAGAATTGCCTGTGAAAACACCAATCAAGAAGGAAAAACGCATCTGCAAAGGCTTTCGGCGCAGCGCCGGTCACGAGGGTGAGCCCTGCAAGATGCCTGCTGTCGAAGGAAGCGATTATTGCAAGTACCACGGCGGCGGCGCGGTGGGAAAAAAGACCGGCAAGGGACGCCCCAAGGGAAGTCCGAAACCGAAAGGGTCCGGAGGCCCGCCTCCCAAGGGACACACCAACTCCGTCAAGCACGGGGCTTATTCGGCCCGGCTGTTGCCCGACGAGCAGGAGCGATACGAGGAGATCAAAGCCCGCTTCCTGAAGGAACTCGGTTCGACGGATCTCTCTGCGGCCGACGAGCGACTGATCCACCAGCTCGCGGCGGTGTCGGCGAAGTTCGATGTGGCGCTGGAGAAGGGCGCGCCGCCCGACGCGCTGACTCACCTGAGCCGCCTGGTCATGGACCATCTCCGCGAACTCAAGGCCACGCGCGCCAGCAAGGACAGCAGCGCACTGACCGGAACCTCGCCTGCCGAAGTGGTGGCGGCGCTGCTCATGAAAGTGCGCGCCGTGGAAGAGCCGAGGCCGATCAACGTATTGGCCCACGATCCGAACGTGATCGAGGCCGAGGCCGTGCCGGTTGAAAGCGATGTCGACAAGTCGGGAGAGTGAAACCGTGAAAAGCGCGAAAAGAACGTCGTTAAACACGTCTGTCCGAATGCTGCAAGTCTGCGTGATCTGGCGGTTCGGGTTCGGCGAAGGGTTCGTCCAAAACGTGTTGGACGACAAAGAGAGTGGCCGCTTGGGTGGGATCGGACGGGAAATTAAGAACTGGTCCTCCCGCGAAGGTTCAGACCTTCACGGCGACCGGCTAGGCTGAAACGATGATGACGACTTGTCTATTTGATTCCATAGGTTTGATCATGGGGCCCCATCAGCATAAACTTGAGCGTTGCATCGGGACAATCGGTGCAGTCGGAGCACAGCACGAAGGCGTCGTCGCCTTTCTTCCGGCAGACCTCGCAGTACAGGTAGATGAGAATGAAATTCCGTTTTACCGGGCAGGAGTAGAAGCCTCGGAAGTTTCCCTTGAGCGGTTCGCCCATCTCGATCGGGTGGGCCATGATCTGTTTGACCTTGGCTTCAACCTGCTTCTTGATCGCGGCGTGTTTCTTCAGCGCCTTGACGAAGGCTTTTTCAAAGCGTGCCTCCATCAGTCGCCGAAGACCTCATCCATGGTGTGCCACTCGGCGGAGCCGTCGCGGAGTCGCTTCTGGGTGTCTTCCATCGCTTCCCGGAAAGCTGGATTGGACAGGATCATCTCTGTGGGATCGCCTTGGGAGCGTCGCTTCAGGGAGAGAATATATTGCGTAAAGACATCCGCCACCGTGGTGCGATTCTCGGACGCGAACACCTTAACGAATTCCACCAGGTCGGGATCGAGGCTGATATTCAAACGGGCTTTGGACATCTCGAATCACCTCCTTTATCTGTTCCTATTGTGCGCCTGTTGGGAACGCTTGTCAAGAAGGAAATACGAGTATGTCTCAAAGCCGTTCGAGGGCGTCCTCCAGCGCGTCGGCGTCTTCATGGACGTACACGCGGGTAGCTTCGATCGTGCGGTGCCCCATTGCCCGGCCTACCAGGATCAGATCCTTGGTCTTGCGGTAGAGCCTAGTGCCGAAGGTGTGGCGCAGCGAGTGGACGGTCAGTCCCTCGCGGTCGATCCCGGCCCAGCTCAACCACTGCTTGAATCGGGCCTGGACCTGGCGCGCCGAGATACGCGACAGGCGGTTCGAGAGAAACAATGCTTTTGCATGGGTGGGCATGTCGGCGCGGGCGCGCAGGTATTTTCTCAGCTGTCGGCGCAGATCGGAGTTCAAAAAGCGGGCTTCCGTCCGGCCGCCTTTGGCGTGGATGGTGATGTGCTTGGTCTCAAGGTCCACATCGGCGATGTCGAGCCTGACCAGCTCCGAGAGCCGCAGTCCCGCGCCGAGCATCAGGGACAGCATCATCCGATCCCGCTGGGCTGTCAGTCCTCGGCGAGAGGCCAGCTCACGCAGAAGCCGCTTGCGCTCCGGCTCGGTCAGGGCGGAGGGCGACTGTCGTTCGGCGCGCCGGATCTCAATGGCGGCGGACGGATCCTGTGGAAGCAGTCCGGTCTGGGCCAGATAGCGCCCGAAGGATTTGACCGCCGCCTTGATGCGGTTCACCGTGACGGGAGCGCGAGCCTTGCCGTCCAGCCGCCTGCGCACCGGATCGGAGATCAGGAAGGCGTGGAGCCTATCGGGCGTCAGCTCGACCAGATCGATATCGCCGGTGTGCGCGAGCATCATATCCAGATCGCGGCGGTAGCCATCGATCGTGCGCGGGCTGCGTCCGTTGGCGTCGAGGAAGATCAGGAAACGTTGGCTGGCTTCGGAAATTCGCATGGCCTAGTCGCTCCCTCCGAGGATCTCGAAGACGTCAACGCTGGGCACCAGGGAGAGCGAGCGGCCGCTATCCCACTTCACGATGATCTGGGCGAGCGGCCCCACGGTGACTTCGACCACCACGCCCTCGGACCCCGCCGGGATCGGATCGGGATCGTCGGGCATGGTGATCAAGCGAATACGGTCGCCGGGTTTGGCTTTGACCGCGACCATGATTCAAGCCTCCTCGGTGCTGGATACTTGGATTGCATCGGGGGTGGAGGACTCCTCCTCGGCGATGGGGGCCGTGTCCGGCGTCGGCTCCACTGGGGCTTTCTTGACCTTGGTCTCTACGAAGCGTTTCTCATCACCAGGAAGGGGGAGACGATCGGACCAGCCTTGTTCTTTCCACCAGACCAGGGCCTGTCGGGTGATGCGTTTAATCTGCAGCTTACTGGCGTCGGCACGGGGTTTCCCGTTCAGGGTGGTGGCGGCCTCGCTCTTGAAGAACTTGTCGACATGGACGGGCAGGATTTTTCCGACCTCCTTGGCTTCGCCCATCTCGGTGACGAGCAGGTCCAGGGTTCGCTTGGCGGTTCCAATGGTACTGGGCTTCTTACCGATGTCCTTCAGGTGTTCCAGGTACTGTTCACAGGCTTCGTTCAGGGTTTTGATCTCACACATGGTTTGGTTCTCCTTCGTTCAGTTGACGTTGGGGGAAGAATCGTCGTCGGTCTTCGAGGCGGCGACGAGGTCTTGAATCGCTCCGGCCAGGATGTCGGCCATTACCATCTGGGTGACCGGCAGTCCCGGCAGGGCGTGCAGGATCGCGTCCCGGTTGAAGTTGTCGGCCAGGGCGCGGGCGGTGTTCGTGCGCACGGCCTCGATGGCGATCTGGTTGAACCGGTTGCCGAGTTTCTCGACGGCCAGGCCCACGGGGCTTTTGCTCTTGTGGATGTCCGTGATGCGGCCGATCAGAGTGAGCAGACCCCGAAGGGCCTCCTCGGCGATGCAGGTTTCGGGGTTGGGCGTGGTCATGGTTCAGGCTCCTTTCGTCATGTCGATCTGGAGGTCGCTCGCGAACTCGCGTTCGCTGATCGCGGAGGCGATCTGCTCGGCGGCCTTGTCCGCGTAGGTTTCCCAAGTGGCGACCGGGCCGCAGGCGGCGCAGCAGAGGGTGTCCAGGATGATCCGGTGGGCCTCGTCGTGCATCGCCAGGGCTTCGATCACCCGGTCGAGGTCTTCGCGGGCGTAGCCGATCCGCAGGGCGGCGGCCTTCAGGATACCGTCGGCCAGGGCGTTGTAGAGGTTGGTCTTGCTCAGGTTCGTCTGCATGGTCTTTGTCCTTTCATCGTTGGCTGTGTTGCCGTTCTGGTTTGTGTACATTGCAGATTGCGGTCCAACTCCGCGTTTTCGTGTGGCGAAAACCGAGCCTGCAAACGCGCGAAACCTGCGGGCTATTCGCATCGGTATTTCGCGCGCACCCTCGCCGTTATTGGCTCTGCTCGTTGGACTGACCAAACACGTCCTGCTTCCAGTCAAGAAACGTCACGAGCGCTGCAAGCCTGCGAAAGCTGGCGACAATTCCAATGGGCTTGCCTGTCAAAAATGGTCCATGAACGGGGACGCGGTTTCGTGGGAAAGCGGCGCAACGACAAGATAAACTGTCACGACCCACAAGCTCCCGTATTCAGCGAGCTTTTACTCTGCTTTCTTTGTCCGACCTGTCGCAACAACCTGTCGCCAAGTCAGCAGGTAAAACGGGGCCAGGACATGGGCAGATGGTTCGATACGGGAAAGATGCGCCATCTTTCGCGGACTTGCATCGTCTTGGATTTCCATGCGCTTTTCGTCGGAGTTGGAACACCATCTGCAACCTTGTTCATGCGTGAGGCAAACCAGAAACCCACGCAGAACAAGGAGCCCAGCATGCAGAACCTGACCTTCGGAATCGAGATTGAAACGATCAAGCAGACGCGCGAACGAGTGGCCAAGGCCATCCAGAGCGTGGTTGGCGGACAGGTAAGCCACCTGGGCGGGATGTACGATGCCTGGACGGTGACGGATACCAAGAGCCGCAGCTGGAAGGTGGTCACCGACAGCAGCCTGAACGCCAGCCGGGATCGGCAAGCCGAGGTAGTCAGCCCGGTCTTGAAAGCCGAAGACATGGAGGAACTGCAGCAGATCATCCGCGCGGTACGCCATGCCGGTGCGAAGGTGGACACCTCCTGCGGAATCCATATCCACATCGGAGCCGACGCTTTCACGCCGAAGGCCATCACCAACCTGGTCAAGACGGTCAACAAGCAGGAGGAGCTGATCTACGAAGCCCTGAAGGTCAGCCCCAACCGCAAGGCCACCTGGGCCAAGCCGGTGAATCAGATTTTCTTACGCAAGCTTGAAACCAGCAAGCCCAAGCGGATGGACGACCTCAACACCGCCTGGTACGGCGGCCTGAATCGTAACCCGATTCACTATGACCGCAGCCGCTATTATGTTCAGTCGAAAGTTATGTGGAGTACGGCGGGTGCAAGCCCATGCTGACACAACCCGCCGCCGAATTACTCCACATAATATCATCAGAATTTCTCCAACAGCGCCAAGACCTCGTCGGTCGGTTGATAAGGTTCGAAACCTGCTTCGGCGAAATCACACGCATCAAGTGCCTGTCGTTTCATTTCAAGGTCTGCATCTACATACCCATGAGTCGTATTCACGCTTGCGTGGCCGAGCCAGGATTGAATCGTGGTCAAATCTACGCCAGCCTGAAGCAACTGCATTGCGGTGGTGTGACGCAGTGTGTGCGGAGTGACATGGCGCTTGGCCAACGAAGGCAAACTGATTGCTGCTTTTGCCGTTATGCGTTTGAGGATGTGATTTACGCCAAAACGGCTCAGGCGTATGCAACGTGCGTTGACAAAAATCGGCGCACCGGACTGACGACCATCTTCTCGTTCGGCAAGCAACTCCCGCAAGGCGTCGGCGACATCCTGAGCAAAAGGGACGACACGTTCTTTCGATCCTTTACCGCGAAGCAGAACCTGATGCGGACGAACCAATCGGAGGTCTCCGACATTGACCCCAATCGCCTCGGATACACGACAGCCCGTCCTGACCATGAAAAGCAGCAAGACGTAATCGCGTCGCCCCTGGCGAGTGCTCTGATCGGGCGTGTCCAGGATAGCGTCTATTTCATCTTGGCGCAGATAATCGATCACTTTCTGGTTGGTTCTTTTTCCTGGAATGGAAAGAATCCTTTGAGCATGAGCGACCAATTCGGGAGCGCTGTAGGCGACGTGCGTGAAAAAGCCACGGATCGCCATGAGCCTTGCATTACGGGTGCGAACGCAATTACCACGGTTTTTCTCCAGGTGGTCCAGAAAGGAGAGGACGAGATCGCGGTCGATTTCCTCGATGCTCAGTTTACCGGGTGGTTTTCCCATACGTTCCGAAGCAAACACCAACAACAACCGCAATGCGTCTCGATAGGTGGAGACTGTGGCTGGACTGGCTTTGCGTTGCGCCGCCAGTCGTTGGCGGAAAAACGATTCCAACATCGCAGACAAGGTGATCGAAGTTTTCTTCGTCATGAAATCACCTCTTCGATCTGGAGGGCGCGATGAAAACGATCAGCCGCCAGCCCGAGCAATTCCGCCGTCGCCGTGAGATAATAGGCAGTATCGCTGTAGTGCGCGTGCCCAAGATGAGTCGCCAATATCGGCAACATGGCTTGCACATCCGCACCTTCCCTATACCAGCTTACAAGTCGTCGGACGGCAAACGTGTGTCGCAAGTCATGGAAACTCGGACCCGAGCCTCTCGCTTCGCGAATCCCCATCTGACAAAGCATGCGCCAGAAATCCAGTCGCAACGTGTGCTGCGCGAAACGGCAACGCCGGGTGTTGATGAAAAATGCCTGAGAATCGCAGTGGGGGTAAGTCAGATCGCGCAATGCTTCATAATCGCGCAAAACATCGAGTGTTGTCGGATGTACGATGACCATCCGGTCTTTATAGAATTTTGTGCAGATTATGGTGAGAACACCGCTTTGAAGATCTACGTCCTTCCTATCCAAACGTATCACCTCGCCGATCCTAAGGCCGGTGCTCGCCGCCAAACCAATCATGGCGTGAAGCGTAGCGCCTCGAATCGGATTTTTTGCGGATACCGTTTGGGCAAGGGCAAGCAGTTGCTCCAACTCGCTTTCGCTGAATATGTATGCGGGAGAGCGCCGTCGAACAGCATGCAATGCGCGGGGATCAAGGCGAGGCGTGTGCGGCTCGAAGGTGGCCAGATAGTCGGAAAAATTGCGCACGATCTGATAGTAACGCGCACATCGCTTATCGGAGGCCAGAGGGTCTGCACTCGCGAAACGCAGCGCCAATTCCTGGGTGATTGGGCCATCATTGCCATCGGAGATGAGAAATCTATCGAACGCATGCAGAATACTTTCCTGATTGGAAAACTTGAGTCCGAGACTTCGTCGCAGTGCTACATAATTTGCCAGCCGGTTTGCATATTTGCTGGAGAAGCGTTTCATTTCGCACCTCCTGCGGAGAACGGCAGAGAAACCACAGCCAGGCTGGTCCGATCAACCTTTGTGTATATGGCTGTTGTGTCGATGCTTCGATGTCCGAGAATATCGGCGATGTGTTTGATCGGCACGCCGACATTGACCATTCGTGTGGCCAAGCTATGGCGCAAAAGGTTCGTACCGCGCGTTGGTGTGTCGATTCCCATACGCCTCAGGTGGCGAAAAATCACGGCTCCAATTGCGCCGGATGACTGCAACGCTCCTTGGGGAGCGCGATGGCGGACGAATACTTGTGGGATTTCAAGAGGAGGCCGTCCATGCAGCGCATAATCGGCCAGCGCGGCTCCTATCTCTTTCGGCAGGGGCAACACGCGCTCCCGTCTGCTTTTCGTGCGGGGAAGCCTCAATTCGGCAGTTTTCCACCCGAGTTGGCGAAACTCCAATGTCCGAATTTCGTTGGCTCGAAGGCCGAGCCCTGCAACCAACAGCAAGATGGCTTTGTCACGCAGTCCTTCCGGGTGATGTGTTTCAATACTGTCGATCAATGCACGCACGTGCTCCCACGGCAAATGGCGCGGCAGTGTATCCAACCGCCATCGGTAGGCCCGTGGGACAACGCGATCAAGATCGGTGTCGATGATAGCCTCCCACCGCAAATATCGCAGAAACCCACGCGTGTTCGAGTGAAGATGACGACGCCAACTCCGGCTTGGATATTGGTTGCCGTATGCGGTGACGAACTTCAAAATATCGGGACCGCTCAACTGCGACAGAGGCTTGTCGCCGTTTTCATCCGTCCACCATTGCAGCAACATTCTGGCTCCCCGCAGATAATTTTCTCGTGTAGCCGATACCAGACCTCGCACATCTGCGAGGTAACGGTCGTATCCAGTAAGATGTTTTGCATATGGATCGATGTCTGGCGATTCGGATGCTGGTGTGGCGGCGACAATACGATGACGTCTCAAATGCTCCATCACATGGCGGATCGCGTTGGGCGCAGTATGAAATATGCCTTCCTTTGGAAGCTCGATTTCGAGAAAACACTTCGCAAGCGAGTCGTCGATTTCGCCTGCATTGCGTACGCCCTCGCCTCGTGCATAGAGACTGAACTTGGCGACCAACGTAAGGATGGCGCGGGCCGTTGTGTTTGCGTACCCACCCTCGCGCAACTCGGCAGCCATCGCGTCAATGTGCATGGCCAATGGCCCGCGCCGCATTTGTCGCAGCCGCGTGGGAGATTCGAAAAACTGTTCCAACATGCTAATTCCTCCTCGTTATGGCCGAGCGAAATGCCTGGCCGATTGAGGAATGAGCATAATAGTTATGTGGAGCAGGTGAGTAGCATTTCCCAGCCGTTACAGGCCTGCCCACGCCGTACTCCACATAACTTTCGACTGAACATAATAGCGGATATGTGGCGCGCCACATATACGATACGCGGGCTTGAACCTTCATAACATCTGGTTTCGGGGGACCATCGAATTCCGGCTCTTCAACGCCACGCTGCATGCGGGCAAGGTGAAAGCCTACATCCAATTCTGTCTGGCCCTGGCCACGAAAGCCATCGAGAGCCGCTCGGCCCAGAGTGCCAAGCGCCCCTTCAATCCCGCGACCGCCAAGTACGACTTCCGGGTCTTCCTCTTGAGCCTGGGAATGATCGGGGAAGCCTACAAAACGGCGCGCCTGCATCTGCTGAAGAACTTCGAAGGCCAGAGCGCCTGGAAGAACACGCGCCGGGCGGCCTGAGCCGCCGCGCCGAGAAAGGAGCAACAACGATGACAAGCCGAATCACCTACTTCGCCTATGGCTCGAACCTCTCCCAGGATCAGATGCTCCGGCGCTGTCCTACCTCCAGCCCCATCGGCCTAGCCCGACTGGATGGCTGGCGCTTGGCCTTCGGTGGACATAGCCTACGCTGGGGTGGCGCGACCGCCTCGCTGAAAAAATCGCCCGGGGATTACGTCGATGGCGTGCTGTACAGCATGCCACAGCGTGATCTGCTTACGCTGGACGGCCACGAGGGACATCCTTATGCCTATCGCCGCAGACGGATGCGGGTTTTCGATGAAACGGGACGGGGCCGCTACGCCCAAGTCTATATCAAGGAACTGGGAAACGAAAAACATCCTGCCGGGCCTTACCTGGGCTTGATGGTCAGGGCCTATCGCACGCTGGGTCTGGGTCTGACTCCCTTGGCCCTGGCGCTGTGTATCGACCGCAAAGGAGAGCAAGCATGAATCAAGAAACCTTCCATGTGTTTGTCTATGGCACGCTGATGACGGACCAGCCCAACCACCGGCTGCTGACGAGAGCGAGGCGAATCGGTGACGCCAGAACCGAGCCGTGCTTCGATCTGCTGGATCTGGGATCCTTTCCCGGCATGACCCGGGGAGGAAGCACCTCGGTGCGCGGCGAAGTCTATGACGTTGACCGGGAAACCTTGGCCGCACTGGATCGCCTGGAGGGCCACCCACGATTTTACCGACGAGAGAATATCCGCCTGCATGGTGGTGAGAACGTGACCACCTACATCTTTCCACGACGCCCGGAGGATTGCCCGGTGATTCCAAGCGGCGATTGGCGATGCGCGAAAGGAGCCTGAACCATGAAGACGAGACGATTGACCATGCCGACGGACGGACGTGTGTTTCGGGGAAGCCCCAAGGAAATCCTGAGCCAAATGCGGGATCTGGCCTTCGGCTGGGATGACCGTCCCTTTGAAGCCTACTTGGATTGGCTTCGGCAGCAGATGGAACAACAGGCGGGCGTGGAGATTGACGTTCCCTACAAGACAGACGTGGCAACGCGCTGCGAGGCGCTGGTGAACGCGATGGTCGAGCATGGGCTGGCGCTGGATGAGAAGCCCGACGGGAACTAGATCCCCAACAAGCCAGGCGGGCCCGGGTGGCCCGCATGGCTTGCCGATGAAGTTTGGAAGAGTCAGTTCTCTACGCTGTGGAGTTCCAGCACCTGCCAAGCATGGAAGTCTCCCCACGATTCATCGGATTCCGTGAGGGAAAAGTTCGCTACGGTTTCAAAGGCTTCGGCCAGGCTGATGAAGGGGCGTTGGCCGCCTTGCTCCATCGGCAATCCCTGAATCACTCCGTGCTGTTTGTGGATCAGAATGTAGCGGGCCATTTCGTTTCTCCTTTAGCTGTCCATGTCTTCGTTTTTAAGAAAGGCTTCAATCTGGTGGAGCAAGCTTTCAATGTGACCCAAATCACCTGGGAACCCCCAGTGGTTGGGAGTTTGGTTGAATTCCTGCTGGTGGCGTTTGAGTTCCTGGCGGATCGTGGTGAGGCGTTCGTTGATCTGTTTCATCCGGGCTTCGTAGGCTTGCTTGGCGGTCTGGCTGCTCATGGTCTTTGTCCTTTCATCGTCGGCTGCGTTGCCGTTCTGGTTTGTGTACATTGCAGATTGCGGTCCAATTCGGCGTTTTCGTGTGGGGAAAACCGAGCCTGCAAACCGGCGAAACCTGCGGGCTATTCGCATCGGTATTTCGCGCCCACCCCCGCCGTTATTGGCTCTGCTCGTTGGACTGACCAAACACGTCATGCTTCCAGTCAAGAAACGTCACGGGGGCTGCAAGTCTGCGAAAGCTGGCGACAATTCTCTTCGGGGTTCATGGACCAGAAACGTCAGCGTTCTCGCCCTGATTGGGCCTTTGTCCGTTTGCTTGTCAGGGCCTTGCAAGCTCCCGTATTCAGCGAGCTTTCACTCTGCTTTCTTTGTCCGACCTGTCTGGGAAGAGGTCTTGTCTTTGGAGGACATGCGCGGTGATGCGAAGGGCAGAAAACCAGTCCATCGCCAAAGGCCGCGAGGTTTCGCCCGCTTGCATCGCCCTCCAAACACGGGGTGTTTCGTCGAAGTTGGACCACAACCTGCATGTACATCATGACAACTGCGCAACGGAGCGCAGCACGAAACAAGGAGACGGAACATGAATCAGGGTACCGAGAAAAAGAAACCGAGAGTCAAGCTGGTTGGCGAGGATGGCAACGCCTTCGCCATCCTGGGAAAATGCAAACAGGCACTAGTAAAAGCCGGGATGCTGGAGGAAGCAGAAGCCTTCATAGAAGAAGCCACTGCGGGGGACTACAACCATCTGCTTGCCACTGCCGATAAGTACTGCGACGTCTGCTGAGCCGAGCGAACCCGGGAGCGGGTCACAGAGCCCGCCCCAATCCACAGGGAGACAATCATGACCAAGCCGAAACCAACCCTTCGCATACTCACCGATTACGAACGTGAAGCCGCCGTCCGGGTGGGAACCCTCCTCGCCGATCGAGTCACCCTTAGTAGCCCCAGCGAAAGCGAGCTCGACGAAATCCTCTTCTGGACCACCCAAGCTATCGGCCTGATGCCTGGCCACTACATCCCCTTTCGCTTGAAAGTGTACAAGACGGTGTTGGAGCATAACGCGGACTATGCCCAACGCCTGGTGGACTCTTTTCGTAGAGAAATCGCAGTCTGCGCGGAATAACATAATCCAAAAATCCCGGCGGTCCTTCATGGTCGCCGGAGTTTCGTTTCGGAGCTTTGATGAGTCAATTTCATTCAGATTCCACACAGCCATTTTCAAAGGGGCTAAGCCACGAGGAATTCGCCCTTGTGGAAATTCTACGCAGCCCGGCGAAATGGGGTGAAGCCTTTCTAGTCAACCGCGACGGATCACCCCGAAGCTATCGCGAGTATCAGCGGGAGGATCTGGAGTGCGATCATCCTCGCGTGGCACACCTGGACGGACGCGCCGTGGGCAAGACCGTGGATCTCGCCACGCTGGTTCTGTGGTTCGCGTTCACCCATCCAGGCAAGTCGGCTCTGGTCGGCGCGCCCTATCAGGGCCATCTGGACACGATCATCGAGGAGGTGGAATTCCAACTGGAGCACGTGGATGTGCTGCGAGAATCCCTGGCGCGCAACGCCAAAGGCCGTCCGAAGATCAAGCGCCAGCCCTACTTCGAGATCGCCTTCACCAACGGCGTGATGCTGTACTTCCGACCGGCGGGCGATCGCGGCACGGCCTTCCGATCCCTGCATGTGGATTATCTGCTGGTGGACGAAGCCGCGTGGCTGCCGGAGGCCGCCTGGAATGCTCTTCGGCAATGTTTGAACGCGGGCGGTGTCTTCCGGGTGTATTCGACCCCCAACGGCCTGCGGGATACGCCATACTACCGCATCACCCAGAGCAAAAGCTGGCGGGTGTTTCATTGGCCGAGTTGGATCGCACCGGACTGGAGCGAAGAGCGCGAGAAGGAGTTGCTGGATTTCTATGACGGCCGGGATTCACCCGGCTGGCAGCACGAAGTCGCCGGGGAGCATGGCCGTCCGAGTTACGGAGCCTTCAACACCGCCCAGGTCATCCGGGCGCTTGCCGATCTGACGGATTATCGCAAGGTGAGCCTCAGTGCCGAGGCCTTGGAAGGCTGCGAAAACGAGACGGCCATTCGGGAGAGGATCGAGCACATTCTCAATCTACCGGGCGGCAACGGGACGTACTGGCTCGGCGGCGATCTGGGTTACACATCCGACCCCACGGAGATCCTGCTCTTTGAAGAGGACGAAGAGGAACGGCTGTTGCTGACTCTGCGGGTTCACGCCGAACATATCCCCTATCCGGTCATCACGGAAATCATCGCTCTGATCGACCGGCTTTACGTCCCCCTGGGTCTGGGCGTGGACCGGGGCGGCAACGGCATGAGCGTCGTGCAGGAACTGCTTGGTCTGGACAAGTACCGGGATCTGCATCTGGACGGTCGGCTGGTGGGCTACGATTTCGGTGGTTCCGTGGCCGTCGGCGAGGACAAGGCGGGCAAACCGATCAAGAAGCGGGTCAAGGAACACATGACGGCGTTGATCAACGAGTCCCTGAACGCTCGCAGGCTGAAGCTTCCGAAAGCAGATCATGAAATTGAGGACCAACTCTGCACCCAGACCTACATCCTCAAAGACAACGGTATTGTCTATTCCAAGGGAAACGACCACTGCGTGGACGCGATCCGCTGTGCGCTCCTGCGCCGAGCCCAGGAGAAAAACGACGACTACGATCCGGTCGAGATCCGGGTGGACGCATTCCCTGTATCCCTGACCCGGACGTTTTACTGAGAAGGAGCCCCCAATGAGTCGAAAGAAAATACGGAACACGTCTTCCATGACCACCGGCAAGTCCGATCTTCCCGTGCTGGCCACGGCGGCGGCGCTGTCCACGAACATCTTTCAGTCCCAAATTGCCTCGGCAGCCATCCCGGACGCTTGGGAGGAACGAGCGACCAAGGCCTGGGAGTACTACCAGCAGGAGCCCATTGTTTCCAACGCTGTGAATGCCTGGAGGGCTTTTGCGCTGGGTGATGAGATCGGTGTGCGCTGCGATAACGAATCGGTTGAACAAGAAGCCAAGGATCTGTTCTGGCGGCTCGACCTGAACGACTTCGTGCGTGACATGATCTCGCAACTGCTCGTCAAAGGCGACGCCATCGGCTACGTGGTCCCGTCGAAGGGCAAGGACGATCTAGACGGCGTGATCTGCGTCAATCCCGTCTCGGTGAAGTTCGCCTATGAGAACGAGACGCTGATCGAGGCGGTGCAGCATCCGGTCAACGCCGACGGCGTGATGGGTGAGCCGATTCCGCTGTCGCTCGATCAGTTGCTGCATCTCAAGTGGAACTGCCCGGAGTTCGAGATCCACGGCAACAGCATGGTGCTGCCCGCCTTCGAGGCGATCGAGCTGCTTCGGGATTACCGGAGAGCCGAGCGGGCCATCGCCCGGCGCTGGGCCACGCCGATGCGCTTCATTCAGGTGGGTGGAGCCTACGGCGGCCGGATCATCACGCCGGACCAGAAGATGATTGAGAAGGTGCGCGATGAGGTGGACCGCATGGATCTGAAGAGCGGGCTGGTGGTGCCGTTCTACGTGAAGGCCGAAACTTATGGTGCCGAGGGCATCTCGCTCAACACCGAGGCCAAGGTGCGTGAGACGAAGGAAGACATCATGACGGCCTTGGGCTTGGGGCGCGGCGTCATCTCCGGCGATGGTCCCAATTTCGCCACGGCCAGCGTGTCGATGCAGAAGATGATCGTGCAGCTCAAGGAGATCAAGGAGGCGGCGCGCCGGATTCTGGACTGGGTGTTCGACGAGTGGCTGACCTTGAAGGGATACGAGGACGCGGAGCTGCATTACCAGTTTTCCGATCTCGACCTGAACGCCGAGGTGGACCAGAAGAAGCTGCTGATCGACCTGTATGACCGCAACCTGATCTCCAAGAACACCCTGCAGCAGAAGATGGGCCTGTCCCCCGATATCGAGGAGCAGGGCCGCAGGGACGAGGAGATCGTGGTGGACCGCAACTGGTCCGTGCAGGAGATTTCGCAGCTGGTGACGCTGGAGGTGCTGACGGTGGAGGAAGCCCGTGAACGGCTGGGTCTGAAAAAGCCCGTGGAGAAGGCGAAAGAGGAAGCCGCCCGGGCGGATGTGGAGCGGATCTATGCGAAGCATAGCTGAAACCGAACAGGCCAGAGCGATCCGCAAGGCGGTCGAGGAAGCGGCCAGACGCCGGGACCGGTATGCGGAGGATCGGGTGGACGATCTGCTGAAGTCGCTGGACGCGGCCGCCGACGACGTGGCGAGGCAGATCGCCCGCTTTGAGAAGAAGGCGGCACTGAAAGAATGGCAGGAACTGCGCCTGTCCATCCTGAAAGATCTGGAATCCAAGATCGATGACATTGCGAAGGAACTGAAAGCCAACTGGAAGGTCGGCATCCGCGATAACGTCGAGGGCGCGATGAAACTCGGCATCGAGGACGGCGTCGGCCAGTTGGAAGCGCTGGAGCACCCGGACTTCGCCGGGATTTCGGACAAGGCAAAACGCGCCGCCATCACCAAGACCTTCTCCACCATCGACCGGGCGGCCATCGACTTTCTGGCCAACTACCAGCTGAACCTGCTTGGCGATGTGTCGACGGAACTGGCCGCCGGAATCAAGCGCACGATCACGCAAGGCGTGCTGACCGGAAAGAGCATCCCGGAGGTGGCGCGCGATATCGGCAAGGTGGTGACGGATAAGGAGGCCTTCAAAAAGGCGGGCAAGACGGTCTTCAAGTCGGCGCAGCAACGCGCCACGCTGATCGCTCGCACGGAAACCCTGCGCGCCCACAACGAAGGCCGCAAGGTGTTTTACCGGGAGGTCGGAATCGCCAAGGTCAAGTGGCTGACCGCGCAGGACGAACGCACCTGCCCCGAGTGCGCGCCCCTGGATGGTCGGGTGTTCAAGATCGACGAAGCGCCGGGGCCGCCGAAACATCCGGCCTGCCGATGCACGGTCGTCACGGTGCTGGATTAGGGAGGCCGGATGAAGAAAAACGAGTTAGAAAAACTGACAGCCTATCTGGAAAACCTCTCCGAGACCGGATTTTACGGGAGAGTGATCATCCGCTTTCAGAACGGGCTCGTGGATACGATTCTCACGGAATCCATGCAGCGCCTGGATTCCCTGCCCGAACCGGGCGATAAACCGGTGTCAAAGCCACTGACCGAAATTCGGAAAACAGGTCACGTTGCGGGAGATTTCAAAACGTGAGAGACTTCGCGTGTACGGTTGATCGACCGTATCGCCCGACCGGTTAGCCGAAGACCTCGGCGGCCGGATGGACGGACATAGAACGCGCCAGGGTTAGTTGGAAGCACCAGCGGCCCCGGACAGAAAACGCGATTCGAGACGCACTCGATTCGTATCTGTTCGGGGCCGTTTTTATTTGGAGCCTGCATGTTTTCCACCGACGCCGACAAAATCCGTTTTCTGCTGGAGGCCGAAGCCGACATTGCCTGGCTCGCTTCGGAGGATGAGGATCTCTCCGCCGAGGCCAAGGCCACAGAGCGGCCCAAGTACATCACCAACTACATCGGCTCCAAGCAGAAGCTGGTGGACTGGATCTGGAAGGCTTCGCCGGACAGCGCCCAAAGCGCGGTGGACGCCTTTTCCGGTTCCTCGGTGGTCGGCTACATGTACAAGTCGAAGGGCCTGGCCGTGCAGTCGATGGACCGGCTGCGCTACTGCTTCCACATCTCCCGCGCCATCGTGGAAAACGATTCGGTCACGCTGTCCGATGAGGAGATCGAGAGCCTGCTGACCGATCACGGCGACGCGCGGGACTTCGTGCGCAAGCAGTTCGGCGGGCTCTACTTCGAGCCGGGCGTTCACAAGCTGATCGACATCGTGCGTTCGAACGCCGACAAGCTCTCCGGCTACAAGAAAGACATCACCCTGTTCGCTTTGGGCAAGACCTGCATCACCGCCAAGGGTGGCTTCGGCCATTTCAGCACGACAAAGAAGCAGGAAAACCGGGCCGATAATCCGAGCGAATTCAAAACGCGCTTCACGAAAAACTGTCAGCGTATCAATGTCCTGGTTTTTGAGGGTGAGAAAACCTGCAAAGCCCATCATGGCGATACACGCAAGCAGCTATCCAAGGTGAACGCCGATGTGGCGTATTTCGATCCGCCCTACGCCACCCAGTTTTCTCAAACCAATTACGAACGTGCCTATCACTTCATTGAAGGGCTAATGACCTGGTGGGAGGGCAAGGAAATCCAAACGGATACCAAGACCCGCCAGTACAAGATCGGTACGGAAGTGACGCAGTCGAACGCCAAAGGCTTCTTCGAGGAGTTTCTCGGTGCGGCGAAGCATATCTCCCACTGGATCATCAGCTACCGGGATCAGGCCTATCCGACCGAGGCGGAGATCAAGAAGATCGTCGCCCAGAACGGTAAGTCCAGTCGGGTGAAGACGCGCGAACATCAATATCATATCTCGGCGGGCCACGGGGAAAACAGTTTGGCCAAGGAGCATCTGTTTGTCTGTGAACCGGCCAGCCGTGCCTCGGCGAGCCTGGATGCAAGGCTTGATGAGCAGCATCCCACAAAAACAAGTGAGGAGCCGAACGCGGTTTTGCAACCAGAGGAACGCCGGACGGTAGTCCATACCCGCATCATGGGATGGGTGGACACGGAATCCTTGATGGCGGAAGCCGAACAGGCGGGCGACAAACGCTTCAAATTCATCCTGACGCACATCGGCACCAACAGAAACGGCGATCACTTTACCGCCGAGGAGCTACAGCAGGCCGCCGAGACGGCCATCGGCAAAAAGATCGATCTGGCCCACAGCCAGGAATTCCGCGACATCGTGGGCGGCATCATAGAAGCCAACTACATCGACGACGGGGAAAACTCCCGCATCGAGTGTGTCGGCGAACTGTTCACCGCCGAGAGCGAGCCCGCGCGGCTGGCCTACAAGCTGATGAAACGCGGCATCGTGACCCACGTCTCGATGGAGTGCGATTACCAAAAAGGTGAATGCTCCATCTGCGGCAAGACCATCGCCAGCAAGGCGGAATACTGCAGCCATCTCAAAAACTTCAAGGGCCGCGAGGTCAAGGGCAAGCCCTGCTTCGAGATCCTGCACGGCGTGGCCTTCACCGGCATGGGCCTGCTCGATCGTGAAGGAGCCGACGAGCGCGCAGAGATTCAACAGGTCGCCAGTCAAATATCCAGACAAGGAGAAACGGAAATGTCCGACGAGAAGACGAAGGAAACGAAGGCAGAGGAGACCCCGCCCGAACCCGATGGGATGAGTGAGGCGGAGAAAGACAAGCTGATCAAGCAGCAGCAGGGTGAAATCGACCGGCTGACCAAGGAACTCAACGCCGTGAAAAAGCAGTTGGATGACTCCCAAGCGGCCCAGCGAGCGGCGGTTCGCAAAACCAAGGCGGAGAAGCTCTTGTCGCTGTGGGAGGAGGCGGGTCGCGAGTTCGGCGACGAATCCGCCCGCGCCAGCGAACTCGATCGGCTGATGAAGCTTTCCGAGGAGGCCTTCGCGGCCACCGAGGAGACTGTCTCCGCCATCGCAGCCACGCGCAAGCAGAAGAAAACCGAGGAGTTGGAGGACGGCGAGCAGGAGATGGAGGAAGAAGAAATTCCTCCCGCTCCCCGGCGTAAACCGAAGAAAAAAGCCAGTCTGAGCACGGAGGCCGGAGCCGTTCCGGCGCCCTCCTCGGACAACAAACCCAAGGATCTGGCGGGCAAGCTCACGCAGGGCTTCATGGCCGCCTACAAGGACCGCGCCGGGATTCCGGCCGAGTAAAGGAGGAGCGAGATGCCGTATGTGCAACCACTGGCTCCGGGCTTCCGCTACGGCCTGGGGACGATTGAAGGCGCGGGTGAGCCGGGTCAGTTTGTCAAGGTGGCGGGCGACAACACCTTCGCCGTATCCGATGACGCGGCGGCCAAGCCCTTCGGCCTGCTGGAACGCAAGGTCAAGGATGGCGAGATGCCCGGCATCTTCTGTCTGGGCGGGATCTACGAGACGGACGTCTTTGTGGGCGATCCGAGCCCGGGCGACAACCTGGCCGTGGACGCCGCCACCGCAACGCTGAAGGTGGCCGGAGAAGGCGACGTAGTCGTTGCCGAAGCCATCGCCGTTGGCGCGGGCGTTCTGCGCTTCAAGCTCTTGGTGTAAGGAGGCCGTCCATGGAAAACCTGACCAACGTCCATTCCGAAGAATACATGGAGACGATGGCGAAGCTGATGAGCGAGGCCGCCGACAGCCCCGAGGGGTTGAAGGCGCTGGCCGCCGCCATCGCGCCGCCCATCGACATGGAAATCAAGACGCGCGAGATCACCTCGCTGCTTCTGACCAAACACAAGCTGCCCGCAGGTGAGGAGGCCAAGTACCAGAAGAAGCCGAAGCTGAACGCCTACTGGATCTCCAAGGACGGCGACGCTGTGGAAAGCGGCATCCAGGAGGAGGAGATCGTCTTCCCCATCCACCGTATCCATTCCATGCCCATGGTGGACATCGGCGTCCTGAAACACGGCAACGTCGGCACCATGCTGGACATCCAGAAGTCGGCGGGCGACGAGATCCGCAAGGCCATCGACAAGCGCACTATCACGGTGCTCTCGGCGGCGGTCCCTGCGGAACGCACGGTGACCGTCACCGGCGGCAAGCTGACCGACGAGGCCATCAACCAGGCCATCAGCTTCATTGAGGACATGGAACTGCGGGTGAAGTACATCCTGCTGCGCGGCGCGCGCGCCAACGACATGCGCGGCTGGGAGTTGGACCCGCAGACCCGGCGCGAGCTGCAGCTGAAGGGCATCTTCAAGACTTACAACGGCGCGGACATCATCTCCACCGCCTCCATGAACCTGAACGAAGTCATCCTCGTTCCCGACGAGGAAGTGGGCAAGTTCGCGATCCGGCAGGCGCTCTCGACCGACACGATCAACGAGCCCAAGCGCTTCAAGGTGGGCTGGCTGGCCTGGATGGAGGCGGCGCACGGCGTCACCCGTCCGGATCTGCTGGCCAAGGTCGTGATCGAAGCGTAAGGAGCCGCCATGCCGATCACCGTTCAAAACACCATGGCCACCGTCCTCGACGTGCCGGGGGCGGGACTGATTTTCGATCCCGGTGAGATGAAAACCGTGGACGCGATCAGTCCCGCTCTCTCGGCGGCCATCCGGGCGGGCAAGCTCAGCGTCACGGCGCAGAGCGCAAGCCTGTCGCTCGTGGTGGCTGAGGACGGCCAGAGCCATTTCGATCTGCCAATCCCGTGGCCCGGTCCCGACCGGATGCAGGTAGCGCTGAACGGTCTCGTCCTGGCCTTCGGGGAGGATTATGCGGTTGATCCGGCTACGAACGTCCTCTCCTGGCTCGATGAGGAAATTGCGCTGAAGGCGGGCGACCGGATCACGCTGATCGGAGGTGGCCCATGACCCGACTGGATGGCCGCTTCCTGAAACCCGGCTCGATCCCGGCTGACCGCCTGGATCCTGGCATTGCCTTCGGGGGTGAGCTTGCCGATGGATCTGTTACCACGGCCAAGCTGGCAGACACTCTGTTGCAGCGTTTTGTTGTTGTGACCTGGGGGGCGGTAAACCCTGTGGATCCTCACACCCAGACCGTTCGTATCCTGCTGCGGGATCTGGCGCAAAACGCCATTCTCGCGGCTCACGTCCTGCGCATCACCTGCGATGAGCGGGCCATCCTATCCGTTGGAGGTATCGGCCAAGCACTTTCCGGCGATCAGAGCCCGGATTTGATTGCTCAAACCAATACGCGTGGACGACTTGATCTGTTGGTTATCTGCCGTGAGGGTGCTTCGATCACCCTTGCTGCCGGTCCTACCCAAGCGAGTCCTTTTCTGGATACCCAACACACAAAAACGTTGACCTTTCCCTAACCCAAAAAGGAGACTTCCCATGCCCATTCAAGACGCTGTTTCCCCCGTACAAAAAGTAAGCCTGGACGAGATGTCCAGTACCTTCGCCAACCGTTTTGCCGTAGTTACCTTCGGCACTCCCGGAGCTGAAGCCGGTGACGCCATCGCTGTGTCCTTGCAGCTTCAGAACGCCCTTGGGGCTGCTCTGGCTGCCAAGGAGCGTATCCGTCTGACCTGTACCATCGGAGCCACGATGAGCCTGGCCACTGCGGGAAACGGGAGTGTGCTCTCCGGCGATGGCACCGAGGACATGATCATCGAAACCGACGAGGCCAGCGGCACCTTCGACCTGCAGGTCGAGTACGCCGGGAGCGGTACGGTGACCGTGATTGGCGGTGCGACCCAAGGATCTGGCTTCGTCCACTGTGGTGAAAGCGTGGATCTGAGCTTTGCCTAACCGAATCCGTCGCGGGTCGCTGGTTGCTCACCCCAAATCGGTGACCAGCATCCAGCGACCAACGACCTGTCTGACTGAAAGGAACACCCCTCATGATGACCATCACCAACAAGTTATCCACCACCTTGGTGGTTCCAGACGGGCTGGGCGAGAAAGGCGCACTGAGCCTGGCTCCCAAGGCGACGGCCCAGGTGGAGAAAATCACGGCTGGATTGAAAGAGGCGGAAAAGCAAGGGCTTCTGGGCATTGCCTACCCGGCGACACGCAAGGCAAGCAAAACGAAACCCGCGCCAAAACCCGATGGACGCTCCGAGTCCTTATCTCTCACAGGGGAGACGAACTGATGCTCAGCGAACTTGTCCTGGATATCCTGGCGGATTTCTCTGACGAGACGGGGGAACCCCTTGTCAGCGAGGATTACGTGCACCGGGCCTTGGAGCGCTCCTTACCGGTGGCCGGGTTTGATCTGGGTATTGATTATAGCCTGGATGCCGAGCTGGTGGTTCCTGCGATGCCGGATTCCCATTGTGCGTTGTGGGGGCTTCGGGCCAAGGTGCTGATCTGTCGCTTGCTGCGGGCGCAGGCATCGAGCCGCTTGGATTTCTCTTCCGGCGACAAGCGCGTGAATCGCAGTCAGGAAGCCAGGCAATGGGCAGACCTTGAATCCTCCTTGCTGGCGGAGATTCAGACCTTGCTGCGGCGCATCAATCCCGACGTGGATGAGAGCCTGTTGGTTCTGGATGTTCATCCGCGACGTTACACCCAACATCGACGACATCATCACGGAGAGTAAACGATGAACCCTTCGATTCCCGATCCCTTTTCTTATTCCAAATGGGACTGGTTGACCACGCTGGTACAGCTAGCCACCGTCGTGACCGGTCTGATACTGGCCAGTCAAGGTGAGATGACGGGACTTCTCGCCCTGGGGGCTTTGGCCGGTGGCGGCAAGGGCACCCTGGTCACGGATTTCTTGCGCAAGGTCGCGGAAGAGCTAAACACTCCGAAACCCAAGGGACGATCCGATCGTTTCCATCATTTGTTTGTCCTGTGTGCCGTGCTGGCCGGAAGCTTTGTCCTTTCCGGCTGTGGCACGGTGAGCAAGCAGTTTGTGATTGATTCCAAACAGGCCGTGCTGGCCCAAGCCCACGACTACCTCAATGGATGCGAGCAGGTCACCATCGCCCCGGCCTTCAGCGTCGATTGGAACGACCAGGTGAGTTATGGCGGCGGGGTCTTTGCGGGCTGCGAGGTGGAAGGCCGGTTGCTTCGTGTGCGGTGTGAAAGCGACGAGGATGAAGAGACCGGCCAAACCCGCCTGAACTGCAAACCCATCTCCGTGTGGATGCGCAAGGAAGAGGCGAAATGAACGACCGGCAGCGCCGACAAGCCGCAGCGGATGTCGCTTGGATGATCCGCCAGTCGGGCCAGATAGCGACGATTTTCCGGCCCCAGGTTTCGGAAGTGGATTCCTTCTTCGGGCCCCGTGAGGCGTCCGAGATCGAGATCGGGAGCATTCCGGTCGAAGTGAAGGATCTCGCGCCCAAGGATCTGGCTGAATTGGGTGCGGATGCTGTGGCCTCGGTGCTGCCGGAATGCAGGGTGCTGGAACAGGATTTTCTCATGATTGGTACGAAACGCTATCGAGTGACTGAGATCAAACCGCAGAACCTCTTCGGTGTGGTGACTCATCTTGATTTGCATCTGGAGTTGGAGAAGCGGGAGGCTGCGCATGGCTAAGGGACTGGCCCGAATCAACATCGACCTGCGCACGATTCAGAATCTGCAGAAGGTATTGAAGCAGATACCCAGCCTCGTGAAAGAGGAATTGGGCAAGGCGGTGCTCGAATTGACGCTGATCATCGAGGCCAAGGCGAAAGAGCTTTGTCCCGTGGATACGGGCCTTTTGCGCTCGTCGATCATGCCGGTGGTTGCCTCCTGGGCGGAAGCCTACGTCGGCACCAACACCCACTACGCGCCCTACGTGGAGTTTGGAACGAGGCACAGCCCGGCGCAACCCTATCTGGAACCGGCCTTCTTGGAGGGCCAGAAGCAGGCGAACAAGGTCTTCGGACGCGCCGTCGGTCGGGCCATCTCCCGCTTTGAACGGAGGGCGCGATGAGCGGGTCGCTGAAACGAGCCCTGGCCTTGTGGGCGGCCTCGCAGGTGGACGGCCTGCACGTCTACGCCGACGACTTGGCCAACGTGAAGCATCGCTATCCCTGCTGCACTGTGATCGAACTGACCCACGGAGTGGAGCCGCTGGGCTGTGGAAAGAGAGATTTCATTACTCGGCGTGCTGATAATGGCTTTGTCGCCACGGTAGGCAAGCTGCACCGCTCGGAAGAGACGTTCCGTCTGACTGTTTCTTCACCCTCCGAAGCTGAACGGCATGGTCAAGAGATCGTAGATGCCATTCTTCAAAGCTTGGAAGTGTCGGCCTTGGCCGCCTGGCTCTCGGCAGATCCTATGGAATGGATCGACCGTGGATCGGATCCGCCGGTATCCTTTCGTCTGGAGAGCGTGAAACCCCTCGGTCGTCAGTCCATCCCGCCCGACATCACGGGCGAGCCCTTTCTGTATCGTGGCGCATTGACCCTGTCCCTGCGCCGGATGTTGCCCATCGAACGAGCGGTGGAGCATGTGATGGAACGCATTCATCTATCCAAGGAGAAACGATGAGCGATGCCAAAAAGCCAAGCCGGACCGCGTCCTTCTCTGTCGGTCCCTTTCCTGGACCATCTTCATCCCACACACCAGGCAAGGCCGATGTGGTCACTCTTGCCCACAAGACCGGTACCTGGTCGGTGCTGTTGGGGGCGTTGAAGGCGGCCTATGGCTGGACGGATTCCACCCGACTTCACGAAGAGGAATTTCTCCGCCTGCGTGACAACTGGCTTCAACGATCGGCCAAGGAGGGATAAACATGACATCCGCACACCTCATTCCCGATGCCTACACCGAGTACGAGGACGGGCATCTTGGGCTGGTTCCTGCATCCCTGGCCAATGTGGAAGCGAAGATCGGCCCGGCGTCTTCCGGGCAGACCAACACGGTCTATACCCTCTCCGGTCCCGATGCCAAACAGCAGGCGAAAACCATTTTCAAGGATGGTCCCTTGCTTCGTGCCATTGAAGAGGCCTTCGATGCCGGGTCCACCCGCATCCATGCCGTGCGCATCGGACAATCTTCCACGGCCAGCTACGTGGCGAGATCCTACACCGGTGAAGAAACGTTACGGATCAGCGGTCCCGATGCCAGCGAAGCCGAGCAGCATTCGGTCAACATCAACCAGACGATGGAACGCATCATCCCGATGAATGTGCTGGCGAGTTCATCTCCCGCGCAGTTGCACTTCTATAAGGATACGGGAGAATGGGTGCAAACGGTCTCTCTGGGAGAAGATGTTGAAAACGTGGTGGGAATCGAGCCGGATCTGCTCTCGCTGCGTGAGGATGGTCTGGTGGGCTGCTGGGTTTTGGGCACCCTTCCCGCGCCGGACAATACTCCAAGGCTCTGGCGTGTCAGCCCCCAGGGAGACGTGGAACGCCACGATGAATTGGACCTTGCTTCCTACCTGGATGCGTCGGAATCCGTTTCCGGTCTGGCAGCCATGATGCAAGGCCGGGAAGACTGCATCACCGTGGTAACCACGGGAAAGCTTCTTTTCTTCCAGCAAGGCGGGGATGGATGGGCTTTGCGGGATACCTGGATCTTGGCTGATCTTGGTCTTTCGACCACGGACATCTGCTCGGCTTGTCGCTTGGTGGATATGAAGGCGATGATGCGCGGGGAAAGCCACGAGGAATTCACGGTCTGCCTTGATCGTTCGGCAAGAAAACTTTACGCCATTTCGAACGTGCAGGAGAGCGTGATTACCCTGGCCGCCACGGTGGATGTCTCCACATTGATGGAGATTGGCGAGGCTGAAGGGATGAGCCTGGATCCGGATACCATGAAGCTGAGGATCCGGCTTCGTGGAAATGGGAGCAATCCGGCGCGAGTGATTGCCCTGACCGTGGATTGGGAAAACCAGGTCGTGAGCCAGCAGGAGACTCTTCTGCAAGACATCGTAGGAACTGGGCTGGGGATGACCATCGTGGAGATGGAGCTACGCACCACGCTGACGATTCAAAACCGAAGTGTCTCTCCTGTCCAGTTTATCAGCTATGAAGGCCAGGGAGGATTCTTCACCGCCACCCAGGCCTTGGCCCAGGCGATTGATCAAGGGGGCATCTACCGGGCAGAGGTAATCACAACGCCTGCGCTGTGGCTGATGCCCACGGTGGATGAGGATACCAATTACCCGGATCCTTTGCGCTATGTAGCGATGACCGGCACTCCCTCAACCGGCGAGCCGACCAATGCGGAGGTTCTGGCGGGATTAGAAGCCACGGTGGCAAAAACCGATACAAGCTGGATTCACGCCGTGGGGGCAACGAGTCAACCGCTGTGGACAGCCATCTTGCTGCATTGCCAGGCGATGACGGAAACCCATCAGGCGGAGCGCTTTGCCATCCTGGAATGTCCGCCGTTTTCCAGCAGCCATGAGGAAGGATCGGCGCAATACCTGAGTGATTTGCAAGGGTATGTCGATTCTCTTGTTTCACGAATGAGCCTGGTGGCGGACAAACACGCGGTGGTCTTTGCCGGTGGGGCTCGCTTCATGAGTTCCGATGGGGAGGAGTATACCCATTCGGTTACAGCCTCCTGCGGGGGAGTGATGGCCGGGTTGGATGTGCAGAAATCCCTGATCAACAAGCCCGTCTCCAACCTTCTTCGCCTGGTGCCGGAGTTTTCTCCGGGACAGATTGAGACCTTGATTCAGAATCGCATCAATCCCGTGCGCTTGAAACCAGGACGAGGCTTCATCATCGCTCACTCCTTGACCGGGGCGGCGGAGGGGTCGGATTACTCGCGAGTGAATGATCTTCGAGCGGTGTTTTACGGGGCCAAGGCCGCCAGAGAGGCCGCCCAACCCTATGTGGGGGAAGAGAACGACCGCGCCGGGGAAGGGCTGCGCAGGCTGGAATCGGCGATGGCCAGACCGCTGGAACAGATGCGGGATGCGGGGCAGATTGATGCGTTTGAGCTTCAGGCGGTGAGCAGCGAGAGCGATCGCTTGCTGGGGATGTTTACGTATCACTGGGGATCCAGCCACGCCGGGCGATGGAGATGATTACCACCACGGTCTACCTGCGCTAGACGGGTCGCTCGTGTAGAAACCCAGCGCCCCACCAGCAGAGACGAGCAAAGGAGCAAGCATGTCCACCGAAGGCTTTATTCAAGGAACAAGCGGCGAGGAGATTTCTCTTCTTGTCGATGGAATCAAGATCATGGCCTTGCAGAATCTTTCCTGGAAGGCCAGCCAGTCGAAATCGCCGATCCGTGGAGCGGGGTATCGAAAACCCCATGCGATGGGTCGTTCCTTCAAGGAATACGAGGTGGATTTCGAGGTGAAGGAACTGAACAAGGCGATCCTTGAAGAGGCCACCAACAGCCCGCGAAGCCGGGAGGTGCAGGTGAAAACCTTCAAGATCGGTGATCAGGAGTTTTCGGATCTTCTGGATCTGCGTAACGCGACGATCCTCATTCTCTATCCACCGAAGAACAATGTCGCTCACGTGATTCGTTTTCTGGGCTTCGAGTTTACCGATGTCGAAGGGGGGTTCTCTCTGGATGATGAATCCGTGGGACGCAAACTCTCCGGTATCGCTCTGGATGCGGAAGGATTGGTGTAAGGTCTATTTTCGACCAAGAATTCCGAGGTAATCGTAAAGGTCACTCATGAGCGCAATATCAAATTCGAATTGTGTGGAGGTCTTAGGGAGTCCCATAGGGCGAACACTTGGATCGTTTGAATCCCACAGTGAAGGAATTTGGTCGGGGTCACATTTTTGGGCCTGCCTTTCCCTCAACCACTCCCAGATCATCTTTCCCAGTGTTTGCGTGTTGAGAGAGCAGTTCGGAAAATGTTTGCGGATATGCAGAATTCCTTCGTCATTGCCCCAACGAATAGTTGCTGTCGCCATTTCAACCTCCCTGATGGTTACTTCGATTTTCAGATTCAGAGCTTCTTCAAGCCGCTTAAACAAACGAGTTCCCAAGTTGTATGACGGACTTCTTTCGATGTTGAAAACGGTTTGCTCCGTAACCCCCAATTGGGTGGCGAGGTCGCCACGTGTAATTCCACGTTTCTTACGAATGATCTCTATTTGTTCACCAAACGACTTCATGGACTGTAAAATAGCATTTGATAGTCCAACTGTCAAGCTCATTCCTTTTCAATGAAGGAGATAAGGAAAATCATGTGCAGTCAGCAACCCGACGGAACCATACAGACCTGCGCCAGCCATGACGAGCTGGTCAAGCTCACCGAGCGTTTGGCGCAGTCGGTCGAGCAACTCTCCAGCCGCGTGGTGGAACTGGAGAAAACGATTCGACTGCTGCGCAACGCCGCCATCCTGTTGACCGGCGTGTTGCTGGGCACGGGGGTGTTGCAGATCAAAGAAGCCCTGAGCTTGTTGGGAGCTTGATATGGGAGATTTGTCGCCCCATTTTAGCCGGGTGGAATTCGCCTGCCATTGCGGCTGCGGGAAGATGATCGTGGATCTCAGGCTGATCGAAGCCTTGGAAGCCTTGCGAGAGCGTATCGGCAGACCGATCATCGTGATTTCCGGCTGCCGCTGTGCGGTGCACAACCGCCGAAAAGGGGGTGTCCCAAACAGTCAACACCTACGAGGCCGTGCGGCGGACCTTCGCATAGCGGGGCTTAGTCCGGAGGAGATCGCTCGGCACGCTGAAACCATCCAAGCCATCCGTGAGGGTGGCATTGGCCTCTATGACACCTTTGTTCATCTGGATGTCCGAAGAAACGGTCCTGCACGCTGGGACCAACGAAACAAGGAGAAACCCAATGTCTGAGTTCCACCATGAGTCCGTCAGAGAGATCGTTGAGAAACTAAAAGCCGAAAACCCCAAGCTGCGCCTGTTTCAGATTGTCGTGCTGGATCGAGAGGACCTGTTTCTGGCCCGCAAGGCTCCCTGGGTGGAGTACAAAAACCTATTGGGTCAGGTGAAAAGCGAAGCGGAGGCCAACGAACTGCTCGTGCAGAAATTCCTCGTCCATCCCAAACCGGATTACGAAACGATGCAAAACGAATGGGATCCGGGTCTGGTGGTCACGCTGGCTCAGCAGATCCAGAAGGGTATGGGCTTTTCTCAGGGAGCCTCGATAAAAAACTGGTAATGGCCGAAGCCACAGCGCTTCGGCTGGACGGCTACAAGCAGATGCGGGCACGCATCTGCGCTACCTTTGGCGGCTACCGTTTCGAGGATGTGGACGGCCTCTGTAGGGATGAATTCGCCGAGGTCGCCGGGGCGGTACTGTGGCTCTCCGAACAAGAACATCGAGCCGCGCAGAAAACCAGACGAAAGGGAACGGCTCGCTGGTAGCAAACAGACCGTACTGGCGACGAATGACCATCAACTGCGAACGGAGCGAACATGGCGGCTTTCTCCAACAGCATTGGGATTCTGGTCAGCGGGTTTAACTCGCTGTCCGCTCCCTTGCTGAAGGCGGAGGCCTCACTGCTGCGCTTTCGTGGAGTCGCCGAATCCGTTGCCGGTAGCATCAATCGTCGTTTCGGCGAACCCCTCGACATCAATATGACTGCCGTCAACCAAGCGGAGCAACGCTTTTCCAGCCTGGGAAAGAAGGCGCTAATCGCCGGAACGGTGCTGGCCGGAGGCTTGGGTCTGGCCGTTCATGGTGCGATGGGCTTCAACACGGCGATGGCCGAGGTCTCGACGCTGGTGGACACCTCAACCACCAATATGAACGCCCTGACCAGCCAGGTGCGCGAACTGTCCAAAGAGTATGGCCAGATGCCGGTGGACACGGCCAAGGCTCTGTACACCACCATCTCGGCAGGTTACGGCGACGCGGCGGACGCCTCGGTACTTTTGGAAGGAGCGATGAAGCTGGCCCGAGGCGGTATCACCGATACCGGGACGGCCATCGACGGCCTGACCTCGATCATGAATTCCTACGGCATGGCCGCCTCCCAAGTCCGTGGTGTGTCCGACCAGATGTTTGTCGCGATGAAGGCGGGTAAGACGACGATCGGGGAGTTGTCCGGTTCATTGGGCAAGGTGACGCCGCTGGCCTCGTCGGCGGGGCTCTCACTGGATCAGGTGCTATCCGCCACATCGGCCCTTACCTTGGGTGGGCTAAACACCGCCGAAGCGGTAACCTCCTTGCGCGGCATCCTTTCTGCGGTAATCAAGCCCACCTCCGATGCGACAAAGACCGCGGAAAGCCTGGGCATTGAGTTTTCGGCAGCCGCAATGAAATCGATGGGTTTGCAGAAATGGCTGGCCCAGGTGGCAGAGAAAAGCGGCGGCTCCCAAGAGGTTCTGGCTTCTCTGTTTGGCCGGGTGGAAGCCCTCTCCGGCGTGCTGGCCCTGACCGGCAACCAGGCTGGTAGTTTTGCCTCCATCTTGGAGCAGATGGGCAATTCCGCCGGAGCGACGGACGAAGCTTTCCGCAAGGTGAATGAATCGGCCCAAGCCGCTTTTGATCGGGCCAAGGCCAATGCGGCGGTTCTGCTGGAAACCATCGGGAATGCCTTGCTTCCCCTGGTGTCGCGTCTGGCGGATGCCTTTGCTTGGCTCTCCGGTAAGATATCCTCCTTCGCCGAGGCGCATCCCTTCCTGACGAAGACCGTGGTCGTGCTGGCAGCCGTGACGGCGGGTGTACTGCTCATCGGTGGTGCGGCCCTGATCATGGGCGCGCAGGTCATGGCCGCGATGACGATGGTCAACCTTTCCACCGGCGGAGTCCTCTTGGCCGTCGGTGCGCTGATCACCGGCATCACAGCCTTGGCTCTCTGGTGGACCTCCGGAACGGAAGAAATGGGTGAAAGCGCCGGTATCTTGAGCCGTATTTGGAACACGGTGCGATCCTCCTTCTATGACATGGCCACGCCCATTGCCTATGGTTTGGGCTATCTGACCGCCGTATTCACCACAGCCTGGGGTACCATTTCCACGTACACAAGCAAGGTCTGGCCGCTGATCGGTCGTGCCATTACCACGGTCTGGCAGGCTATTCGTACCTTTGCCTTTCCCACCCTGGCTTTGTTTCAAGGAATACTCACCACGGCCTGGGGTGTGATGGCCACGATGACTGCCTTTACCTGGAAGCTGATTCGCGTCACCGTGGTATCTACCCTGCAAGGGCTGGTGAGTGCGGTGTCCATCCTTTGGAATGTTTTTTCCGGGGTGTTTGCGGCGGGCTTGCGTCTACTCAGCGGGGATTGGGAAGGGGCCTGGCTGGAGATTCTGGTCATGGGTCACAACGTCTGGGAAGACTTGAAAAGCCTGGTTGGTGTGTTCCTGGGCTGGCTTTCCGGTCTGGGGGGAGCTTTTTCCGACGCCGGTGCAGGATTGATCGATGCCTTCTGGCAGGGGATCCTTGCCGCTTGGGGAACCTTGAAAGACGGTTTTGTCAATCTGCTGGAAGGAGTGAAAGCCCTTCTTCCCCATTCGGATGCCGACGAAGGCCCGCTATCCACCCTGACCCAATCCGGTCGTGCATTGACTGAAACCTTGGCAGGGGGCATTCGCCAACAAGCGGACGAACCCGCCAAGGCCATGTCCGAATCTCTGAGTACGATTCAGTTACAGCCTGCAAAATGGGATGTCGTTGGTGACTTGTCCCCTGTCGTAGGTCAAAGCAGCCAGCGGCCAGCAACCAGCCGCCCGCGACAGAGCGAAGCCACCCGCGTCGTCTTTCAAAAAGGTGCCTTTCAGATCCATGTTTCGGGGGAGGATGCCCTAAACGATCTGGAAGAACGATTGGCCGAGATTTTCGCTCGCACCGCCCTGCGCCTGGGAGGTCAGCCATGACGGAGCTTCGTAACGAAGAGTTTCAGGTGCTGACCTTGGGGCAGGTCAAGGCCGATGGCACCCCGGATATCGCCCAAGTGCTCTTCCGCTTTCCCGTGCCCCATCAGCAAATGCGCATCCGGCAGGCGGTTCATGTGGATCGTGCCACCATTCCCGGACGAAGCGGAAAACGCAAACAAGCTGTGGGTTATGAAGACAGCGAGATTGAGGTTCAGTTTCTACTGGTGGATGAAGAGGACCGCTCAGGGGCCGTGACCCGCTCGGCCCTGGAGCAGCTTCAGGGGTTGCAGATGGCCTTTCGCGATCGTTCAACTCCGGTGGGGGATGCGGAAACCAGCCCTTCCACCTCCTATGATGTCCCCACTGTGTTCAGCATTCAATCCCGATTGACGGATGCCTGCGGCATCAAAACCGTGCTGTTTGCCGGGCTAGAGGTCACGGAAACGCCCGGCACCACCGAATTGCAGGTGACTCTGTCCTTGGATGAGTTTGAGCCGAGCATGACCCTCCGTGAGAAACGGGGCCGAAGAGCCTTGTCATCCAACGTGTCGAACACCTCGGATGGAACCTCGAATCAACCCCAATCGTCAACGGGAACCGAGGCTGACAGCGAAGCCGTAGAAGCCCATGAAACGGCCATTGGCAGCGAAGATCCACTGGCCAGTGCGTTTCGGGACGGAAAGAGAGCCGCAATGGGAGATTGGCCATGATCTGGAAAGCCCCCGACATCACGGTCCAGCTGGCGGGAAGAGACCTCGCAGGGTCCTGTATCAAACTGGAGGTTCTCGCTGCACGGAATCTTCCTGTAGCCACAGCCTATCTGGAGTTATCCAATCTGCGTTTTGAAAGCCAGGAGGGAGCCAAGGATGGCGATAGCCTGCAAATTTCCTGGGGCTGGCGGGGGGAAGATCTTTCATCCTTGTTTACCGGGACCGTGCTTCGCAGCCATCTGCGTGAGACCCTGCAACTCTGGGCCTTGTGCCGAGGTCGGGCCTTGGTGGACACCAGGGTGACACGGACCTATCAGAACGAAACGGCTCTGGCCATTGTCGAGCATCTCATTGCTCCCTGTCGCTACACGGTGAGTTCCTGCACGATGGTGGATGGGGGTATCGACAAACTCCCCCTGCAAGCCAACACCCTGGTGGAAGCCATTTCCTTTCTCAACCGCCGCTTAAACCTGGACCATGACTGTTATTGCGATGCCCAGGGCGGCTTTCATTGGGAGGCCCCTGATAAAGGGCAACAGCCTGTTGCCCACTTTACCCACGGCGAGGATGTGGAATCCTGGGTTACGCTGCCGGGAAATCGGATACTACTCACCGTAGCCGGAACACCGATCTGGCATAGCAACGTGCTTTCCGTGGTGAATCGCCAGGGGGAGGAACATTCCTATTTCATTGAGCAGGTGCGGCATACCGTAGGGGTTCTGGCCTCCGGTGCGCGGAGTCAATTCTGGCTGACCGAGGCCTATCATGGATAGGCGAGGGGATCTGGCCACGGAACTGAAGCGCCTGGTGGAAGGGCTGCATCCCGACCTGCGCGCCCATTTTCGTCCCAGTCTGCTGGGAACCGTGGTGGCGGTTCATGATGATGATACGGACCCCGATACCTACTACCGGGTGGATGTACGGGTCGGTGAGGAGCAGGGATCGGACTTGAGTCTTCCCAACGTTCCCTGTGCCTCCTTGATGGCTCAAGATGGCTACGGCGTGTTTGCTTTGCCGGAGGTGGGAGCCAAAGTCACGGTGAGTTTTCATGAAGGCGATGTGACCCAGCCCTATGTGGAAGCACCGATCTATCAGGGAAATCAGGCCCCGGCAGGGTTTAAGGCGGGTACCTTCGCCATTCGTGGAAAACAGGGTCAGAAGATTGAACTGAAGCCCGGCGTCAACGAAATCGTTCTTACCTGTGCCTCCTTGAAGCTGATTACCACGGACAAACGTCAGGAACACACCGTCGGTGATCGGATCGAGCGCATCCAGGGCAATCACCAAACCCAGACTGATGGGAGCGAATCTCAGCGCTGCGATCGCTGGTCCCTGGTTGTGCAGCGTGGAGCCACGGTGGAATGGGGTTCGATGACGGAAACGGTTCGTGGCAATTGTTCGCAGCAGGTGGGTGGATCCTTGCAGCAGTCCGTTGCCGGCAGCGTGAAACAAACTGTCGCCGGGGGATCCTCCACGGCCACCACACTGAACAAACGTGAAATGGTGGGTGGAAGTTATGAGCTTCTGGTGGCTGCCACACCGGGCATTGCCCCGACACCCCCGCAGGCGGCCTACCAGGTTTTGGTCAATGGCCCCGGTTTTCTGGCACTGGACAGCGCAGGCGGGCAACTCAATCTGGGAGCGAATCTTCTGACCCCACCGTTGATGATCAACCTCGGCTCGGTGGCCTCTGGCCCTGTGCAACTGGGTGGCTTGTCGGCAGCGGGGCAACCGGCGGCCTGCGGCATGCCGCTGCAAATCATCTTAAACACGATCCTGACCGTGCTGAAAACCGTGCCGCTGGGCATGGGCAATCTGGGTGCTCCCATTGCCCCCAATCCCGCAGTGGCGGCGGCCTTGGCCGCAGCGGATACAGCGATGAGTACATTGTTATCCAGCAAGGTCTTTATCTCACAGGTGTGAACATGGCGCTTTTGGACGGACAGACGGCAACGAAACAAGCGATGGTGGATTCTGTGGCGGCGAAATTGGAAGAGCTGAATACGGATCTGATTTCCACTCTGCCTGATGAAACCTCGAAGCAGCAGCTACGTGATGGCTACCGCAACATCGGCATGGCCATTGCAGAGGTGTTAGGTCCGATATGCATGCATATGGTAGCCCACGCGGAGGTCGATGGAGAAGAAGGAATGATCGAATGACCGCCCAATGGAAACAACCGACAACCCTTGGTTTGGCGGAAAAACTGAAGGAGCTGAACATACGCCTGCGCGAGGCGCTGCCGATGCTGGTGGAAGCCCAGGGCGAGGCGGTCAAGCGTATGGCCGAAACGGCAGTCGTCGCGCAACCCAAACCGGTGGAGGATGCAAACGATGAGCGGTAGCTGGCAGCCCTTCACACTGAGCATGATTCCCGGTGTTCCGGAGGCCTTGCAGGCTGTAGACCAGGCAAGCAGCACCCTGACCGGACTGCTGGACGCTCTGGCCGAAGTACTCACCGCCTTATCCAACCTGGCGCTGCTCTTGGCGGACACCATGCAGGCCACCATCAATGCCCTATGCCTGATCCTTCAGGAAATCATCGATCAGCTTTTCAATCTGCTTAACAGCAATCTGGCCTTCTACCTGGACAAAGGACCATTGGTTTCCGGAGCAAGGCCTGATGGACTGTCCGGATTTCTTTCCCGCTGGAGGGCTTCGTTCGATGATCTGGGCGACAAACACAGGCCGCAGTTTGCGGGTAACGCCAGCATTTCCGCGATGCTGTTTCTCGTCGGGGCGAAGGATCTACCCAGCCTGCAACGCTTGCTTTCCTTGCTGGGAACCCTCTTCGGTCGCGCCGATCTGTCCTGGGAAGAAGAAATGACAAGCTTTGATCTTCCGGCACGCATTGAAGCCGGAATGAGTACGCCGCCGGATTGGCAGGCGGCAAGACTGGGAGAGGTGATTCCACCCTTGGAAACACTGGGGGAAATCCTACTCAAAGCCATTGGGATGCTGTCCGTTCCCGATGGATACGCCGGGATGATTCAAGAATTGGCCGAGGTGGTAAGCAGCAAAGCCTTGGCCCTGCAAGCGCTATCCGAGGAGATCGACGCCCTCGTCGCAGACATCAACGCTCTGATGGAATCATCGGGCTTGTACGTCTTGCCGCTGCAAGGACAGGGACTTCCCGAGTTAATCGCCCAGGCGCAGTCCGCCATGAACCCACCGGCATGGGACGCGCAAAGCTATGTCGCCGGGGTCTGTCTTCTGGCTGGGACAGCGGATTTCTCCGCCGTAGCCAGCTTGTTTGGAGGAGGCTGAGATGGGTAATGCACAAAACCTGGGTGTGGATCTGCTGCTGGATGAAAAGGGGGATCTGATGATCTCCAATAATGGCGATCTCGCCCAAACCCCGAACGGGTGGGTCTGTTTGCTGCAAGATGTCGCCCATCTGCTGGAAACCCTGCCTGGAGACCTGTTTGCGCATCCGACCTATGGCGCGGGGCTCCCCCGTCTGGTGGGTGAGGAAGACAGGCCCGGCTTGGATGCGTGGCTACATCGTGTGGTGGAGGATGCCTTGCTCTACGAGGCTTCCGTCGCGCCGCGTATCGAGCCGGATTCCATCGAAGTGACGCGCGTCACCGGCGGCGACACGCGCCAACAGGCTTTCTCAGTTTCCTTTGTGCCGTTGGGGGAAGCTTGGACAAACCGGCTGAACCTTGTCTGGAATGTATCCGAGGGAGACATTCAACGATGAAGCGGGGAATCATCAAGCTGCTGATGGCCATCAAAAAGAGCCAGAATGATAACCGAATCCTGGTTCATACGATAGATGATGCGATAGTTTCCTTCGAGAAGTTCTCGCACCATTTCTTGTCCTATTTCCGGAACAACACGCCCACGCTTGGGGAAACGCCCTGCCGATTCCGCTTTGCGTTTGAGTTTATCCGCAACCTTGCGTGTAGCCGTAGGATTGTCCTTGGCGATATAGCGTGCAATGGATTTCAAATTATCGACGGCGAGGGTGGACCAGTACACCTTCATCGTTTCTTATTCTGCGCCAAAGGGCCGAAGACACGATCAAGTTCCTGTTCCACCTCTTCACTGGAATGGACTCGCCCGGCTTCGACGTCGTCCAGTCCTGCTTTCACTGCGGCCATGAACCGTGCGCGTTCACGGATTTCGTCATATTCCTCCGGAGGAATAATGACACTGACGGGCAACCCGTTCTGCGTAACAAGGATTGGACGGCCCATTTCTTTCACACGGCGAAAGAGACTGGAAGCCTGCTTCTTGAATTCACCGATGGGGATGATGTCTTCGGATACCCGTAAATCTCTCATGTTTTCCTCGCTTATAACGGCACTAAATACCATCCATAATATGGCACCATATAGACTCCTCGTCAAGCGTTATGGAAGGAGTTTTCAACAATGACCTTGCAGATCAAGACCTACTCGGAAATCGTTTCGTCGATGCTGACCACTATCGGCCAGCGGACGGGCTTGACCAATTTCAATGTCGGTTCGGTGGTGCTTACCCTGACGGAAGGGGTGGCTGAAGTCGTCGCGGAACTCTATGCCTTCGGCGCGGAGATGCTGAAACAGGGCTTTCTCGACACCGCGACCGGCATCTGGCTGGATCGCAAAGCCAAAGAATACGGACTGACCCGAAAGCCCGCCATCAAAACGGAAGGTTTGGTTTTCTTTTCCCGCAAGACCGCCCAGAGCAGTAATCGCGTCATTCCTAACGGGAGCATCGTCACGACACCCAAGGACCAGGTGGGCAAGGAGTACCGTTTCTTTACTACGGAAGAAGCGGTTCTCGAAAGCGGAGAGCTTTCCGTCCAGGTGCCGGTCATCGCGGAAAGCACCGGTTCCAGTTTCAATGTTGGAGCAGGATCCATCACGATGATGAAAACCTATGTCGCGGGGATTGATGCGGTCAGCAACCCAACGGACTGGATGACCACGGTGGGTGTGGATGAAGAGTCAGATACCGAGCTACGCCAGCGTTGCTTCCTGGCCTGGGAAGAGCTTTCCCAGGGCGGGACGGCGGCGGCCTATGTCTCCTGGGCCTTGTCCGTGGCGGGGGTGACATCCGCCTTCGTCGATGACACTTTGCCGCGTGGCGAGGGGACGGTGGACGTCTACATCATGGGCCAAGCCGGACCGCCGGACGCGGCCTTGATTCACGCGGTGCAGGATGTGGTCGATCAGAATCGCCCGATTACGGCGGACGCCCTGGTCCGTAGCCCGGAGGTTTGCACGGTGGACATAGACTTCATTGTGACCCCCAAAGCAGGGTATGACGTGCTGGCGATGGAAGCCGAGATCCGTCGTAGGCTTTCGGTATTCTTCGGGAATTGTGAAGATACGACACTGAATATCTCCCCTCTGGGCGTGGGTAAGGATGTCATCGTCTCCCAACTCATCGGCCTCGTCATGGCCGTACCGGGTGTCTATGCCGTCGTTGTGACCAGCCCGTCGTCCAATATAACGATTCTGCCTCACCAGTTTCCCGAATTGGGAGCGGTATCCGTGACGATGGAGGCGGCCAGTCATGAGTAGACCCGCCGACAGCATCGCAAAACTGGCTGACTATCTCTGGTGGCTCTTGCCGGTCTTCCTGAAAAAGAAGGACCGGGCAGCCTCGATGGTCGCACAGTTCTGTGAAATCTGGGGAGAACAACTGGATGATGCCAGGAAAACCCTGATCGTCCTCATCCCGGAACTGCTCGTGACCACGGCTTCCGGGGCCTATCTCGATCTGCTGGCCCGACCGCGCAAGGTCTTTCGTCAGCAGAATGAATCCGATACCTCCTTGCGAACCCGCGTGCTGGCCGCCCACATCCTCCAACGAAAAGGTGGAACCCTTCCGGGCATGACCGAGGGACTGGCGCGTCTTGGATTTACCGTTGATGTGTCAGAGCCCTATCGTGGCAGCTCTCATTGGCCTCGTTTTCAGCTTTGTATTCGGACCTGGGATGGGCAGGTCTCCTTCCCGATTCTGTTTCAGGCCGTCCGCCGTTTGAAACCGGCCCACACCCGCGCCGTGCTGGATTGTCAGTTGGAGCCGGGCCGCTGGGATGACGATGGCTTTCTGGATGACGGCGGTGTCCTTGATGATTTCATCGCCAATTTATAAGGAGATTGATCCATGCAGCAACGCATTCATGAGTACCGTGCCCCCCGCAGCAGCGCGGAGCTGAACCGCAAATTTGTCCATCTCGTTCCTCCAGGGGTGTATCAGGGCTTTGGCTTCCATCCCGATGGAACCTTGGATCCCGGTGTGCTGGTCACGGCGGAGGGGGTGCGCCTTGAAGAGACGGAAAGCCAGAGTCTGACTCTTCCACCCAATGAAACGGCCTTTCCCCGCTTGGATCTGCTGGTCTGCATCCATGAAGACCTGCCTAGCATTCCACCGGTCACTGCCCGTTTTGAAATCCTTCCCGGCATTCCTGCTGAAGAGCCGTCGCTACTCCAAATCCCGGAGCATGGCCTCTTGCTAGCCATTGGAGCGATGCCGGCAGAGTCGCAGACCTATCAGACGGTCTGGCCGATGGGGTACCCGGAGCGGCTGATCAATTGCCGAAAAACAACCACACTCACGACATCCGGCCCTGTTTACAGGGTGATTCGTGGGGATCTTCCTGCCTCTCGTGAGGGGTTGGATGGCCTTTCCGGCCTTTGGAAACACAGGCTGATTCCTGCTGGAAGCTATCAGGACGGTGAATCCATTGTCTGGGAAGCCCACCAGGAGCACTCCATCCCGGCCAAGGCCCATGAGATTCTTCTGCTGGATTATGCCAACCGTTTCCAGGCCACGGATGTGGAAGCGGCTCTGAAGGAGTTGGCCGGAGAGGGGAGAACCACGCAGACCGTGGCGGAGAACGCCCACGCTCTAGCCGATGAGATCACCGCCAGGCAGAATGCCGATCAAAGCCTGCAGCAAACGATGACGAATCATCAGACCAGCGGCCAGGCTCACGGTGCCGAAGCGATTGCTCTTCAGGATGCTGGAAACCGTTTTCAGGCCAGCGATGTGGAAGCCGCCTTGCAGGAACTGGCCGGAACGGGACGGACGACCCAGACGGTTAAGAGTAACGCCGATGCCATCGCAAGTCACATCGGACATGCAAGCAATGCACATGGCGCGTCCGCCGTTTCCACGGAAGCAATCAGCGGTTCTCCCTTGAATCTTCCCAGCGGGAACGTCCAAGCCGCGCTGTCTTCTCTGACGTCCGCCGTCAACGACCGGGCGCGCAAAACGGGAGACACCTTCTCCGGCGCGGTGACGTTTCAAAACCATGTGACCTTTGATGCCGATGATGTGGACGACATCGCCTTCGACGACGAGATTCTCTTCGTGCGCACGATCAGCGCTTTCTCCGGACGCGGGATGGATGGCATGACCCCCGCCCCGTTCAACGACGCCTTTGGCGGAGCGATGTTTTCCACCGTGGGGCATCATCTGCTGCTTCCCATTCCAGGTATCGCCTCCAGCAAGGTGAGCAAGGTCCGCTTCTACATCCAGGTGCCCCCCAACACCACGGGTCGCGCCACCCTGCCCCTGCGGGTGACCCGCACACCGAGTTTCTACGCGGGGGAGGGGGCTTCACCCACCACCGTGATTGCCGAACACACGCTTCAGACCGGCAATCCCGCCAATTCCGACACAAGTCATTGGACGACCCTCATGCACGAACTTGACCTCGGCGGCCTCTCCATCAACGCCGGAGATTTCACCCAGATGCTCTTTGCCACCATGATCCTCACCGAAGCCGCCAGCAAAGCCGTGGTCATCCCCGGCATCAAAGCGGCCTATACCCGGACCCGGCTGGCCGTGTGAGGGGAGGAGTCAGGTGATTCTGGACGGTCACCAGCGCAGTGGTTGCCGGAGCGGTGACCACCGGCGTGGTCTTGGGTACGATGCAGGGCCAAAGCCCGGAATCCGGCAGCGGGGATGTGCCTGTACCGTAGGGAATGCAAGGTTAAGAGGCATAGATGTCGTCAAGTCAGCAGGCTCCGTTGAGATTCGCTCTAAAACTTCTCATATCTCAGATGACAGGTTTTGTCGTCATGGTGTGGATAATTTGCGCGCATAACAAATACATAGATCCCATAATTCTATGGATTCATCCGATATATTGCTTATCTCAGATATTTTCATTGCCATTCTGATCGTAGGTGCTACAATTTCTAATGTGTTTATGCGCTATCAATGGGAATGAGAGGATTTTTAAGCTACCCAAAGGAGGATTGCCTCCAGGGCAGTACCTCGATTGGTTTGACAAAGAAGACTTGGCGAGGGAGATTGGAGTCAGCTGGGCTTCGGTCAACCGCAGGGAAAACGGGAAAGCTTCGCCTTCAAAGATGGCCAAGGAACAATTTGAAGTATATTGTGCTTGAAAGGTTCGGCAGGGCAAACTAGTCCTGACGGATGACGAAATGTAGTTCTGATTTCAGAAACGGCGTGGCCGAAAGGGCCAGTTCCTTTCTTATGGTACAGGGTGCTGATGGATGATTAGACAAAACGGCAATCGAGCATCAGTCACGTTGAGCGACATTGGTTCGCTGTCAAACCACCTTTGGGAAGCCGCCAATATCTTGCGTGGCCCTGTCGATGCTGCCGACTTCAAGACTTACATTTTTCCCCTACTTTTCTTCAAGCGAATCTCGGATGTCTACGATGAAGAATATGCGATCGCGTTTGAGGAATCCGATGGCGATGTGGAGTTTGCTCAGTTTCCCGAGAACCATCGATTCCAGGTGCCGGAAGGTTGTCACTGGCAAGAGATACGGGTCAAGAGCTGCAATATCGGTCATGCACTTCAGAAAGCCATGCGCTGCATCGAGAAGGCCAATCCCGACACACTGCATGGAATCTTCGGCGATGCCCAGTGGACCAACAAAGATCGACTTTCCGATTCTCTGCTCAAGGATCTGGTCGAACACTTCTCATCTTTGAGCCTAGGTAACGAAAATTGCCAGGCCGATATCCTCGGTCAGGCCTACGAATACCTGATCAAAAAGTTCGCCGATTTGACCAACAAGAAGGCGGGAGAGTTCTATACGCCTCGTCCGGTCGTTTCTCTTATGGTGCGCATCCTCGCGCCAATGGCTGGCGAAACCATCTACGACCCCGCCTGCGGAACCGGCGGTATGCTGCTGGAGGCTCTGCATTACGTCAAGCAGGAAGGCGGCGACGAGAACCTGATGCTTGGCAAGCTGTATGGCCAAGAGAAGAATCTGACCACATCCTCCATCGCCCGAATGAACCTCTTCCTTCATGGCGCTGAAGATTTCCATGTCGAGCGCGGCGATACGCTGCGCCAGCCTGCTTACTATACCGGTGATAGCCTCGCTCATTTCGACTGCGTAATCGCCAATCCGCCTTTCTCCCTGCAGAAATGGGGAGACGAGGTTTGGGAGAGCGATCCCTACGGACGGAATTTCGCGGGTCTGCCCCCTGCAAAGTCCGGCGACTTCGCCTGGGTCCAGCACATGATCAAGTCCATGGCTCGCAAGACGGGCCGGATGGCGGTGGTGCTGCCCCACAGTGTGCTGTTCCGGATGTCGAAAGAAGGAAAGATCCGTCGTAAGCTGCTGGAGATGGATATTCTAGAAGCGGTGATTGGTCTCGGCCCAAACTTGTTTTACGGCACCGGGCTCGCGGCGTGCATCCTGGTGCTCCGGGAAACAAAGCCAAAGGATCATCGCAAGAAGGTGTTGTTTATCGATGCGTCCAAGGAATTCAAAACGGGTCGAGCGCAGAACGAACTACTGCCTGAACACGTTGAAGCCATTCACGGCTTGTATCAACAATACCAGGACGTAGAAGGCATCTGCCGAGTCATGACTCTGGACGAGATCCGGGAGAATGACTTTAACCTCAACATCCCGCGTTACGTTGAACCGGTGCTGGAAGAAGAAACCATTACAGTTGAAGAGGCTGTGTCTAATTTGAAAAGCAGTCTGGAAGCCGCCTATGCGGCGGAAGATAGACTGGAAAAATTGCTCGTACGGGAAGGTCTCCTTAAATGAATTCAAGCCATAGTTTTGCAAAAGGTTCTCTCCATGAGCTCGTTAGACACGTCTTTTCAAGCTATTTTGAATCATTGAGAGGTATCACGTATCAAGAATTGGCAAGACGGATCGGTCGCATAAATAAACATGGAGTGGGACACGGGCATGGAATGGGTAAGGTGCTAGGTGAAATGGGACACCTTCTAGAGCAGCTAGAAGGTGAATGGGGTGAACCTATTCCACACATCCAGAGTCTTGTTATCAACAAGCAAGGTCCGTTGACGGGGCTTCCGGATGAAGGCATCCGAGAGTTCTGGCCAAAATACCCGGATCTTTCAAAGCAGGAGAAACTCAACAAAGTTCACACTGAATATAATCGTATTTTAGAATTTGGAAGCAGATGGAACAAAGTACTGTCAGATCTCGGCCTAGAGATTATCAAATCCGCAAACCAAGATGACTTGTATTCAAAAAGGGCATTCGGCAGAACGGGTGAATCACCCGAGCACCTAGCCCTAAAGAACTATGTCTGTTCCCATTCTGAACTAGTTGGTGCGGGCAACAATGACAAGGGATACATTGAATACTCGTTTCCATCCCTGGATACAGTAGATGTCCTGTTTAAATCTCCGAATCGTTGGATAGCTGTTGAAGTTAAATCCTGTATCTCAGACAATTATAGAGGTGATTTTGAGCGCGGCATCTACCAATGCGTAAAATATAGAGCCTTACTGGAGGCAATGTACAAAGATGAGCATTACTCTGTTCCAGAGAACGTTCAGGTAGTGTTGTTGTTGGAGACAAGCTTACCCGATAAATATAAAAGCACTGCTAGTGATTTGGGAGTGGATGTAATCGAGGGGATTTCAGTTCCGAAGGTTCCACAATGAAAATTTCAATCACCCAATCCGAGCTTGAATCCTATCTCTGGGGTGCGGCGACGCTGCTCCGGGGATTTATTGACGCCGGAGATTACAAGCAGTTCATTTTTCCGCTGCTGTTCTACAAGCGCCTCTGCGACGTGTATGATGAGGAACTGAACGACGCTCTGGATGAATCCGGCGGCGACCGCGAGTATGCCGAGCTTCCCGAGCAGCACCGTTTCCAAATTCCCAAGGACGCCCACTGGAAGCAGATCCGTTCCAAGGTCAAGAATGTGGGCAAGGCGATTCAGGATGCCCTGCGAGACATTGAGAAGGCGAACCCGGACACGCTGTACGCGGTTTTTGGCGATGCTCAGTGGACAAACAAGGATCGGCTACCCGACCACATGCTGAGGGAGTTGATAGAGCATTTCAGTTCACAGACGCTTTCCCTGGCTAACTTTCCCGAGGATGAACTTGGGGTTGGCTATGAATTCCTGATCAAGAAATTCGCGGATGACTCCGGCCATACGGCGGCGGAATTCTATACCAACCGCACGATCGTCCACTTGATGACCGAATTGCTGGAGCCACAGCCCAGCGAATCGATATACGACCCCACCTGCGGTTCGGCGGGTATGCTGCTTTCGGCAGTGGCGCACCTGCAACGTCAAAAAAAGGAGTGGCGCAACCTGAAGCTGTTCGGTCAGGAGCGCAATCTGCTGACCTCGGCCATTGGGCGAATGAATCTGTTTCTGCACGGGATTGAGGACTTCAAGATCATTCGCGGCGACACCCTCGCCCATCCAGCCTTTGTCAAAGGAGATGGCCTCCAGCAGTTTGATCTTGTGCTGGCCAATCCGCCGTACTCCATCAAGCAGTGGGACCGCGATGCCTGGTCGGCGGATCCGTGGGGACGCAACATCTACGGCACCCCGCCGCAGGGACGCGCCGACTACGCCTTCTGGCAGCACATCATCAAGAGCATGAAGCCGAAAACCGGGCGCTGCGCCATTCTCTTTCCGCGCGGTGTACTCTTCCGCAATGAAGAAACCCACATGCGGGAGAAGTTGGTGGCGCACGACGTAGTGGAATGCGTCCTGGGGCTTGGGCCGAATCTGTTCTACAATTCGCCTATGGAGGCTTGCGTCGTCATCTGCCGCACCGCCAAGCCCAAAGAGCGCCGGAACAAGGTGCTGTTCATCAATGCCGTCGATCAAGTCACCCGCGAACGGGCGCAGAGTTTTCTGACTGACGCGCATCTCCAGCGCATCGTCAACGCCTACCGGGCGTTCAAGGATGAAGAAGGCTTCGCGTCGGTGGCAACCGTCGCCGAGATCAAGGAGAAGGGCAGCAATCTGAGCATCCCGCTCTATGTGCGCAATGGGAACGCCAACGGCCAGTCTAGTGGGGAGGCCAGGACCGATTTGAAGCAGACGATAGTGGAGTGGCAGGAGAGTTCAAAGAATCTCCGCGTCTCGATGGCAAGTTTGCTTGAAAAGCTTGATGGTGGGTTTGATTAACCCAGTGGGTTAATAATTTTCTTGACATGGAACGACAATGGATATATCGTTTAAGAACAAGAAGCTCGCAAAATCCTTCAATGAAGGAGCGCAGCTTGAAAAACTCCACGGAGCGAAACGCGCAAGAAAAATCCGAGTCCGCATGGCGGAGCTAAGAGCTGCAGCGAGTCTGAATGACTTCTGGCCTCCATACAGTGGAGCGGCCAGATGCCATGAATTGAAAGGGAACCTGAAAGGCACGCTGTCGGTAGATCTGGACCAGCCTTACCGTTTGATATTTGTTCCGAACCATGACCCGATTCCAGAACACGACAGTGGAGGGCTGGATTGGGCCCAGGTTACCGCGATAAAAATACTGAAAATTGAGGATACTCATGAGTAATTCGCAGCAAAATCAATATCTTCCTGATTATCTGGTGCGACCGGGAGAGATACTGGACGATTATCTTGAATCTCTGGGTATGAGTCAGGCTGAGCTAAGTGACCGTACCGGTCTCTCCAAGAAAACCATCAATGAAATCGTGAAGGGAAAATCTCCGATCACGACGGAAACAGCTTTGAAATTCGAACGTGTGCTTGGTCGTCCTGCCCATTTCTGGAATAACCTTGAACATCAGTTTCAGGAAGACCGTGCTCGGCTGGAAGAGCAAGCGCGTTTACAGGCCGGAATCAAATGGCTGAAAGATGTGCCCGTAGCAGCGATGGCCAGACTTGGTTTTATTCTGAAGCTCAAAGATGCGACAGAGAAACTTGAAGCCGTTCTGCGTTTCTTTGGTATTGCTTCTCCTGACCAGTGGGAAACCATTTACCACGACTACCAGGTGGCATACCGTCAGACCCAGCGTGTGCAGACCTGTCCGTTATCCGTTTCAGCCTGGTTGAGGCAGGGCGAGATTGAAGCACAGCAGATCGACTGCGCCCCATTCGATAAAGCTCGCTTCCGTGAGGTGCTCGGCATTATCCGTGGCTTGACCACAGAGGAACCCGCAGTCTTTCGTCCAAAATTGGAAGAACTGTGCGCTTCGGCTGGAGTGGCAGTTGTATTTGTCCCTGAACTTCCCAAGACAGGTATTTACGGAGCAACCCGCTGGATAAGCGGGAAGGCCATTATTCAGCTTAGCCTGCGCTACAAAAGCGATGACCATCTATGGTTCACTTTTTTCCACGAGGCCGGTCATATCCTGAAACACGGTCGAAAGGATGTCTTTCTAGAGGGAAAAGGAATGGATGGAGAAAAAGAGGAAGAAGCCAATGCCTTTGCACGCGACTTCCTTATTCCAGCTGCCGATTTCAGGAGATTCATATGTTCATGGGACGGGCGATCACTGGCTCCCATCAAGAGCTTTGCCAGGGATATTGGCATTGCTCCCGGCATTATCGTAGGAAGACTACAGCACGAGAAGAAGCTTAATTTCCAGACCGGAAACAAGATGAAAGCGCGTTATCGCTGGGTGAGAGAGGAAGATGAATGAGCAAGCGTCAAAGTCTTCCGCGCTCGATAACTTCCTACCCGCTCGTCAAGTTCGGTGACGTTGTCCGGAATGCGAATCTGTCCGAGAAAGACCCGCTCGGCGCTGGCATCGAGCGTATCGTCGGGTTAGAGCATATAGACCCGGAGAACCTCCACATCCGACGCTGGAATACACCGGAAGAAGGAACTTCATTCACTCGCAAGTTCGTGTCGGGGCAGACACTCTTTGGAAAACGTCGCGCCTATCAACGCAAGGTGGACTTTGCCGAGTTTGAAGGCATCTGCTCCGGGGACATCCTGACCTTCGAGCCCAAGGATCCCAAAGTCCTGTTGCCGGAGTTACTGCCGTTTATCTGCCAGACCGATTCGTTCTTCGAGCATGCATTGGGCACCTCGGCGGGGTCGCTATCCCCGCGCACAAGCTGGAAAGCCTTGAAGGACTTCCAATTCCCCCTCCCGCCCCTGGATGAGCAGCGCCGGATTGCGGAAATCCTCAGGGCGGCGGATGAGGCGGTGGAGAAATATTGGAATTTGGGAGAAGCGCTCACAATGTTTAAGGAAGCAACAATCTCAAAATATATGCCTATTGATGTGTCATTTGGAGAATTACGAAAAGGTCTAATTCCAGGTGTAAAATGCTCAAAGCTAAGAGACTTATGTACGAAGATAACTGATGGAACGCACCAGCCACCAACATTTAGCAAAGAAGGAACTCCATTTCTGCTGATATCCAATATCCGCGATGGGCAAATTGATTGGAATGTTTCAAAGCATATTTCAAAAGAAACCTATAGACAATTGACAAAAACAACAAAACCGGAGCGTGGTGATATCTTGTACACGGTCGTTGCAAGCTATGGAGATGCAGTCCTAATAGATTGGGATAGGCCATTCTCATTTCAACGTCATATTGGAATAATCAAGCCTAAAAGAGATATACTTGATGGAAAATATCTTTGCTATTTTCTGAAGTCTGTCCTTGGAAGAAAACAGGCAGAGATTTATGCGGAAGGACTAGCTCAAAAAACGATTACACTCAAATCCCTTGGCCAGTTCGTCATACCTGTTCCTCCATTGGATACTCAAGTGCAGATCTGTTGCGAATTAGATGGTGTTGAGGATTTAATAAAGAAAAATCACATTGCAATATCTTCGTGCCGAGAAATGACAATGAAAGCTAGGAACTCATTGATATCAGGTGGTGCCCATGTTTAACGAAGAAACCACTGTGGAACAAATGATTCTGGACGTGCTGCCCCCGAACGGCTGGCATTTTGTTCCTGCTGAAGACCTGCCGCGAGAGCATTCGGAGGTTTTCGTTGAATCCATGCTGCGTGATGCCCTGCTGCGCCTGAACCCGGAAATCGCCCAGAAGCCCGATCGGGCTGACGAGGTGCTCTATAAACTGCGCGCCATCATGATGTCGGTGCAGGGCGAAGGACTGGTCCGAGCCAACGAGCATTTCACCGAATGGTTGCGCGGCGACAAGACCATGCCCTTCGGCAAGAACGGCGAGCATACGCCGGTGCGCCTCATCGACTTTGATGAGCCCGGCAACAACGACTTCATCGTCACCAGCCAATGGGTCTATCCGGTCAAGGAAGGCGGCAAGCGGTTTGATATTGTCCTTCTGATCAACGGACTGCCCATCGTCATCGGCGAGGCCAAAACCCCTGTGCGCCCGGCGGTCACCTGGGTGGACGGAGCCAGCGACATCCACAATGGCTACGAGCAGAGCGTGCCGCAGATGTTTGTACTGAATGTCTTCTCCTTCGCCACCGAGGGCAAGTGCTACCGCTACGGCTCCATTCGCATGCCGCTTGGCATCTGGGGCCCCTGGCACGATCCGGAAAACAAGAAGGAAGGCTCTCTGTCCGACGTGATGCGCTCGGTCAACAGCATGCTCAGGCCCAGCGTGGTGCTGGACATCCTGCAGAACTTCACGCTCTTCGCCACGGATAAGAAGCACCGCCGCATCAAGATCATCGCCCGCTATCAGCAATACGAGGGCGCGAACCTTATCATCCAGCGCGTAGTGAACGGATACCCGAAGAAAGGTCTGATCTGGCATTTCCAAGGCTCGGGCAAATCCCTGCTGATGGTCTTCGCCTCGCAGAAGCTGCGGATGCACCCAAAGCTCAAGAACCCCACTGTGCTGATCGTGGTGGACCGCATCGACCTGGACACACAGATCACCGCAACCTTCAACGCCACCGATATCCCCAACATGGTCGGTACGGAAAAGCGCAAGGAACTGGAAACCCTGCTCGCGCAGGATACCCGGAAGATCATCATCACCACGATTCACAAATTCGGAGAGGCGGACGGGAAGCTGAATGAGCGCTCGAACATCATCCTGATGGTGGATGAGGCCCACCGCACCCAGGAAGGCGACCTCGGCAGAAAGATGCGGGAGGCCTTGCCGAATGCGTTTTTCTTTGGGCTGACAGGTACGCCAATCAACAAGCGCGACCGCAACACCTTCTGGGCCTTCGGAGCCGATGAAGATGAACAAGGCTATATGAGCCGCTATTCCTTCCAGGATTCCATTCGCGATAAGGCCACGCTGCCGCTGCATTTCGAGGCGGTAGACGTGAAACTGCGGATCGACAAGGCCGCAATTGACGAAGCCTACCAGGAGATCACCGGCAACCTCTCCGAGCAGGATCGCGATGATCTAGCCAAGCGGGCTGTCAAGATGGCGGTGCTGATCAAAGCACCCAAACGGGTGAGCGCCATCTGCAAGCACATCGTCAACCACTTCCAGGAGAAGATAGAGCCGAACGGGTTTAAAGCCCAAGTCGTGACTTTCGACCGCGAATGCTGTGTGCTCTACAAGAAAGAACTGGATGAACTGGTCGGCCCGGAGGCCAGCACTATCGTCATGCACACCCAGGGAGGGAAATCAGACGAATACGCCCAGTGGAAACTTTCCAAGGACGAGGAAGAAAAACTTCTCGACCGTTTCCGGGATCCCAACGATCCGTTGAAGTTTCTGATTGTTACCTCGAAGTTGCTGACCGGCTTTGATGCACCGATTCTGCAAGCCATGTACCTCGACAAACCCATGCGCGACCACAACCTGCTTCAAGCCATCTGTCGGACCAACCGAGTCTATGCAGGCAAATCACATGGGCTGATTGTCGATTATCTCGGCATCTTTGACGACGTGGCCACAGCTCTGGACTTTGACGAGAAAACCGTCCAGCGCGTCATCACCAACCTGGATGAACTGAAGAAGGATCTGCCAAGCCAAGTCACGAAATGCCTGGCGTTCTTCCCCGGCGTGGATCGGAGTATAGGCGGCTACGAAGGTCTGATTGCGGCGCAGGATTGTCTGCCCGACAATGAAACCAGGGACAAGTTCGCGTCCGAGTACTCGGTGCTTTCCCGCCTGTGGGAAGCTCTGTCGCCGGATCCTTGCCTGTCGCCGTATGAGCGAGATTACCGCTGGCTGTCGCAGGTGTACGAGTCCGTGAAGCCTCCGAGCGGACATGGCAAGCTCCTGTGGCATTCTCTCGGTGCGAAGACCATCGAGTTGGTGCATGAGAACGTCTTCCTGGAGACCGTCCGTGACGATCTCGATACCTTGGTGATGGATGCCGAAGTGCTGGAAGGGCTGCTCGATGCCAAGGAGCCAGATAAGAAATCCAAGGAGATCGAAATCAAGATCATTGCCAGATTGCGCAAACGCAAGAACAACCCGATCTTCGTGGCCCTTGGTGAGCGCCTGGAGAAGCTGAAGGAGCGCCACGAACAAGGCCTGCTTCACAGCATTGATTTCCTGAAAGAATTGCTGACATTGGCCAAGGAGGTTGTCCAGGCCGAGAAGAAAGTCGACCCGGTGGATGAACAGGAGAAAGCCAAGGCCGCCCTGACCGAGTTGTTTGCAGAGGTCAAGAACGGAAAGACGCCTGTCGTTGTGGAACGGATCGTGACCGACATCGATGAGATCGTCCGACTGGTGCGTTTCCCCGGCTGGCAGAATACAAAAGCTGGAGAGCGCGAGGTCCAGAAGGCGCTCCGAAAAGTTATCTACGTCAAGTACAAGATCAAGGACCAGGATCTGTTCGACAAGGCGTATGGGTATATTCGACAATATTACTGAGGAAAACCGATAGAGCAACTTGGGCCTTTGAATGAATGGGTAACGGAGGGAGCTCAGTATTACAATGAGACATCAACAACTTATTTTGCAGCCCCAATATCTTCAATGGGTGTAAAATTAGGAGAGATTGGACAATTAGCTTCTGGCAGTAAAGGTGCTGCCGTTTACATTCAATGTGTTAGGGGAGGCCCATGATTGAAGTGGGCCGTGATACAAAATACAAATAGCTCTCAAAATACAGAAGTTAAGTCGGATTCCCTTTTGACCAACAACTAGCAGGAGACAGACCGTGCCAAACAACCGCGAAAAAACCAACATCATTGTCGATAGCCTCGAAACCTGGGTCGCCGCCGGACACCCTTGCATCAACGAGAGCGGACATGACTGGACGGAGACCACAAACCCCGCCCCACCGCTCGGAACGCGGGCCTTTTGGTGTCTCCGCTGCAACACCAGCGTTCTCGTTCGTAACAATGGGGAAAAAAACTAAGAAAGCCATGTCTGAGAAGAAATTCATGCCCGTACTACCCGAAAACTCAATCCGAGTAGGATTTGGAGTTGATTCCAAGACACAAGGCAGGATCCGACTTGGTTGACCTGGAAATGGGATGCTGGGACGTTTCTGGTCGCCCAATCCGGGTTGGTTTTTCCTGTGTTGTTCCTTGAAAACTGAAAACGGCGGGATTGGGTCAGACCTGTCCATTGGTTTTGATGCCGGGACGAGCGTGGGGTCATCCACCTGGAAGCCGCGAAAGGTTTCTCAGGCGGCCAGCCGATAGCTGTGGTACACCGCTTGAAAAAGCGATCCAGAAAAGTCGGTCCCGTTCTTTGAGCCTCGGTCGTTTGATCTTCCGTTTGTATATGACCAACTGCTGACGTTGCAAGGCGACAAGCATGATCAGTTTCCGATGGAGGTAACCAAATAGGAAGAGATTCATGGCGGCCAGAAGTGCGATTTCGAGTAGAGTGTTCATGTGGGAGAGCTTCCAGGAGCATTCTCGAAAAGGCAAGGGATTTCAGATTGGATGGATTTTTCGGGACGGACGGGTCATGGTCCTTCCTTTCGATACATAGTTGTTTGGTCACTTCCACTTTACCGAGAAGACGTGCTGCCAGCCAGCTCAACTGTCCAGGAAGATCCTAACTGATACATATCAGAGACATATGACTTTTCCGTAAGAGAACTTGCTTAGCCCTCCTGCCTTGCTATAATCGGAAGGCCATGTTGTTTCGTCACCTTTCTAGGAAGGAAGAAGCCTGATGCGTTATTCTCCGTTCTTACTCGTCATCTATATCGCGTATATCGCGCTCTTCATGGGTGTTTTCGTGTCCTGCTCAAACAGCAGCAATCCTTCCAGCGGTGACGAGGATGTTGAGATCGAGATCAATTCTATACTTTCAGCGCTGCATTTTGAAGAGATGACTCTTGTAAAAAAGCCTTTGCCAAGTCCCTTGTCCTGTGATTCGCCTTTGCGCATCAAAGCGATCCGGCACAGCGAGTTACGGATTGGAGCCCCGTTTGCCTTTTCCCTGGAAAGCGAACAAGACACCCTTGAGGAAGTTACCCGTGTCCTTGTTGCTCTGGATGGTTTCGATGGTTATATTGAGGTGCCGGGGCACTTTCAAAACCATGTGTTTGACATGGCAGGGATTGTAGGAAACCATCTTCTTCTGCGGGGACGGACAGTTACACTGTTATTTGCACTGCAAAGTACCACTGGTGAAACAGGGCCTTATATCCCTCTGACAACCACGTTTTCCGAAAAGGATGACCTTTGGTATATTTCTTGGAATACTATCAACAAAAGCTTGGATATGCTTCACCTGCGAAATGATTACATTTCCAACCCAGACCCTCCCGTAGGGACTTTTGGAGATAATATACCTCAAATCACAGAACTATCAGGAATCTACAACGTGCCGAAAGATGGCCCGGTGTCTATAACAATCAAAACAAATGACTGTACTGATGACCTTTCAGTATTGTTGAAATCGCCATTTTCAAAGAATTATTTTTCAATTCCAGTTTCATCATGTCAAGGATCATCGATCGATCTAGGCGGGTTCATCTTGGCTAACACCACCTCATCTATCGAATTTGGCGATACATTTACTTACCAGGTAGCCTTGAAGAATAAACATGGCGTTGGCCTATATAGAAACTGGCATTTCCGGTACGTGTCTCAAGAAGAAGCCAATCTTACGAGACAAGAATTCTATACCAACGCTTGGGTCACCATTCCTGCGGGTAGCGTCATGATGGGATGCCTGGCCGACGACGAGGATTGCTCTGAATTGGAATCATCTCCGAGTCGTGTTGATGTTTCCTCTTTCATGATGATGAAATATGAAGTGACGCAGTTTCATTATGAATTAACAAGAAGATCAAACCCAAGCTATTTCAGCCCACATGGAGAAGGCCAAGATTGTGGTCCAGAATGCCCTGTGGAGTCAATTCCTTTTAAAAGTGCAAGTGGGTTCTGCAGAAATTTGGGAGGGCGCCTCCCATCCGAATCGGAATGGATATACGCAGCCAGAGCAGGAGAAACAACCCGATTCTCCTGTGGAGATGACCCTTCCTGCTTGGGCGAAGTCGCATGGTACAATGAGAATAGCCAAGGACATCCTCATCCGGTTGGTTCAAAAGCTCCTAACAGCTTTGGCCTGTATGATATGACGGGAAATGTATCAGAATGGGTAATAGAGAATTCGGATAGCGATGATCCAGAGACCCCCGAAACATATCTACTTCTCGGAGGTTCATGGAACACGTATGATCCTCGTTTTTTAAGAATTTCCAGCCCACAGCCCGATGCAAGCAGCTCGATTTCCGGTTTCCGCTGCGTAATGGATCTTGGAGATCGCTAGTGGTACATTCTGTATACTTCTTCAAGTGGCCCGGCGATTCCTCTGATGACACACTCGTTAGTTTCAACATAGAGGTAATCACCATCATCCGTGATCGCATCAAATTGTGCGCAACCTAGGTATGCAGGGTTCACGGGGTTTCCATCTCCTCCAAATTCATGCTCTGAATAGCTCCTCCAACCGGAGGAATTGTCATGACCAGCAACGGTATGAAACACGCGGCGATCTTGATCAATCAGTAACAGGATCTCTTCTTGGAATTCGTAATACATAACCCCCACGTCAGTCATATAAAATTGGATTGCATTGTGTTTTGCCTGATAATCAAATGACATCCCGTCAAAAGGACAGCCTGTGTAGCCTTGACCAGATGGGCAGGAAAACATAGATTGACGACCATTGAGTAGTGTTACGAATATTCTGTTTTGTTGTTCATTATATTCCGCACGATAGAGAGATTCTCCTATTTCAAGGAGCCCGACATCATCACCAAACAAATTAACACTACCAACAATTCCTGCCGGTCTTCCTGCCGAACAGGTTTCGAAAGCACCACCAACGCATATTTCTACCAACTCTCTTGTTCCATCCGTTGCCACTCTATAGATGTTTGTTGTTGCTGTAATTAACATAGAACCAGAGGCTGTGAAAGTGACATAGAAATACAACGCTTCTGAATCGTCCTCAACGACATCATAGTAGTACCCTTCAACCGTATCAGTATCTAGATTGATTTTCAGAATCCCATAGTATGCACGGTCATATTCATGCACTTGTTGGGTCATGGGGACCAGTAGATTCCTCTCAAAAATCTTCGTTTCTCCGATATAAATGGGATAATCCACTTGCATAAATTCTTCTTCGGTGACACCTAGATCATCCCGATACACGCGCTGTTCCTTATAAGATCCGTCTTCCGACAGGTAGATCAATCGCAACACCAAGCCTGTATATCTCGTCGAATAGGGGTAATCATCAGCCCGATAGATAACAATAGCACGTTTCTTTTCAGGATCCCACTCCAGGCCGAAAGCCCCACAGTACTTCACTCCATCATTTGCTGGAAGAAATCCAAACGTGAAAAGCTCTCCCGTCTGAACTTCATCTCTCCATAGAGTTTTTTCCACCTTGGCCCACCACGGATTTCTTGGACGAGTTTCATCATATGAATAGCTGCCGTAATCATCCTCCATAGAATTATCGTATGGACCGGTTTCCCCTTCGCAGATAATCAGACCTTCATCCTCTACATCCGTGTCTTTAGACGTATCTGGACTACACCCTCCCAGAATACAGATAAAGAGGATGAAGGCATACGTGGCGAGATACTGGCTGTATGACATGAAGTTTTCCTATTCCTGACACACATCGTAGTACTGATGTGTCCCCGGCAATCTGGAAACCACAAATACGACATCAATTTTTTTGATACGATTCAGGTTCCACTCTGGTTTAAAGTTCTCGTCTGTTCCCACGTCTGTTCCATCGTAGAGCCCACCAGGCACGTAATAGTGGTCATGAGTATACGGAGGCTCGATATCGATACTTTCACTCTGACCAAGGCATACACTCTGTTCAAGTATGTCCACTTTACCCAGGTCGTTGGATTTGCCATTCAGGCTTTGGATGACATTGTATGTGTTGCCTTGCCCCCATGATAGAAGCCACCGACCAAGTACCGGGAGACCTCGAAACGCAGCCAATTTAATTCCAGTAATATTTGTATCTTTATTATGTTCATACCAATCGCTCATTAGATTTTGAGGACTTATTACTGCCGGGTTCTTATAGCTTGCAACCGCGTAGCCATCACTATCAAGATCACACAGCATTGTACTAGTAGCCATACAGTAGTCGATATTGACATCCGCAGTTTCAACACATGCTCCATATTTCTTTCCTGTATCAGGATCAACCATTGACTGCCATCGAGCATCACTACTATCGTTTCCATTACATCTTCCAGGGATTATTACACCGGAGTTAATAGGCAGCAAATAGGTATGAGCGTCAGTACCACCAAACCTCAACCCATTGGCACCTGGTTCCCAACTTGGGTTACAACTAACGGTTTCGAGGTGTCCTGGAGGGTTACTTTCAACAAGAATCTCCTCATAGTCGCATTCTTCCTCTCCTGTATCTGGGTCCGTAGTGCATTCGAGTCTGTAATAAATACATGTCTGCACCTCAGAAACGGAAGCCGTTCTACAAAGGCAGTAAGCCGTTTCATCAGGGGTCGGAGAGTTTTCAATCATATCGTCTGGACCAGGCTGGTAATAGATTTCATAATACGCATCCTGCACAATCAGTGGCAAAATTGGTATTGTTTCATTATTGGGAGTATCCACAAATTCACATACACTTTTTCCATTTCCGTTATCATAGAGATCTTCAAGAGTGACATCAAAATATGTATAACCATTTGATAAGAATCGATCTCCGGCAGGGCATGTACAATTCGGCTCATCGGGATTGTTATAACAATATTCAGCAGCAGACTCCTCGTTGCCAAGGTCTATTTTCCGGTAGCAGTATTCTTGTTCGTGTTCCATATTGCCGTTATCACTGCAATTTTTCCTATATAGCGTTTTGCGCACATACCCTGTTTTATCACTCTCCGCGCTAATTCCGATCGCCAACGGCCATATTCCGTCACGCATCGTATTGTAGAGTAAGACAGGTAGCGGGTTATCAGAAGCAGCCACATCATCGTTTAATGAATAGACGTTGCTCCATACAATACCATCTTCATCATCATCCTCACCATCCCACAAGCTGTTATAGAAACCATAGCGTTGAGTATCATAGAACATATCAGTTTGGGTCGTCGTCCCATTGAATCCGAAAACGGGAGGAACCGAAATATACGGGGGCTGACTCGGTGAGCCTACTGTGGTATTGAGAATTTGACTCATTGTGTACATTTCACGCTTCATCACATCCATTGCATTGACATGTTGCACACAAAGCCCGTAAATATCCTCCTTCGCGTAGATATTCTGTTCACAAATCCCCCAACTCCAGGTTTCCACATCCTCCTTCCACGCTTCGTGTCTCTGTCGAATACGTTCATACTGTTCTGCGATGGTTCGATAGTTTTCAAGTTGAACTTTGAAACCATCTATCGTAAGCAATAACATTTGTGTAGTTGTTTTTGTAGTCTCAATAAGGCTTTGCGCTGTCTGCGCATCGTTCAAGTAATTAAGAAGAATTGTTTCATTCAGATCTTGAACATGCTCACTGCATTCAGGTTCATCGTTCCATATCCAACTTATGATACTGACTGCAGCATTGAGTATCGCTCCTATCGGACCTGTCAATTCAAATACGTCATCAAGCTCTTCCATAACGTCTAATACGTCACCCGCAATTTCAGCAGCGGTATTTACGGACCCCTTAACCCAATCAATATCGATGGAATCAGCCCTATCTTTCAATCCTTCCACTGACGTAAGGATGTTATCTACTTTATCTTTCCCGCTGTTAAGGCCATTCATAAGATTCGAAGTATTTGTTGCCAGTGAGTTAAATTCCGACGCCCAATCCGGGACATCATTTTCACATGCATTAAACAGATTGCGAATCAGTCTATGCTGAGGAGTCATTTCTTCCTCATCAATTGCTCCATCTTCGTCGAAAAAGTCACATTCTATATCACAAACAGAACTATTGATAAACCCATCATAACAGTATTCCGCCCCTGCTCCAGTCTTACAGCCATACATCTCCACACTACGCAGTGCCGAGTAGTAGGCCACCTTAAGCCTTTCGGCCAGCATTTGCATTTTAGCTAAAGTGGCAGCCATTTCCATAGCCGAATTATTGGCGGCACGTGCAAGATCTGCAGAAGATTCCATATTAATGTCAGCGAGATTTGTGAACAAATTTTCAAGGTCACGCTGGTTATTTAAATTTCTTTCTCTCTCACGAACATCTTTCAGGAATAGATCCTGATTTGATTCAAGATCTTCCCACTTCTCGAACATACGTTCAAGAGAAGGGTATTTTCCCGCATTCCATGGTACGGTAAACATGCCGTAATTGAGACCCAGAATGTTATGCTTGACAAGTGACTTTGCCACCGTAGTACTGCTAATCACATCGTGCTCATATTTCTCATCCAGCGAGCTCATCATGTCTTGCATTTCGCGTTGTCGAATTGCTGAAACATCAATACTGGCAGATCCCTCACTCCACAGGTCAGCATCTCTCATCCAGTACAGGGAGGAGATCATATTGACATAATCATCATGTCCCTCTTCATGAGGTCCAACGTATGCCCCTAACATCATCAAGTATTTACTGATGTCACCCCATTTATGAGTTACGACACCAGTTCTTAATCCATCATACATTGCATTGTAATATTTTATATTTATTATCTGTCCTCTTGAGGCCATCATCATTGTATGCACACTGTCCGAATGATCTTCCGACACCCACTCGAAGCCAGTCAGCGAAGGCCTGTTTCCATTGTTTTCATTGAAATAGTCCTCAATCCGGTCAACAACCGGTACGGTACCAACTTGTGGGCTCTGTATACGCAGAGTTGCTTCCAACCAAAGCTCTTCCCTGGGCGGTATATCACCCAGCCCCGTGAATGCTTCATAAACAAAATTCGAACCATCAACAAGCTTATCAACGCGGGTCCATATGATATCAATTATCCCACCGCTGATGACATAGCATGAATAGGTATTATTCGACGAACAATCACTATCATTGCCGCCACCATCAGGATCATCAAACCATTCACCACAGGACAGGGTTCCAACACAGATTTCCATTTCATATGGAATCGACGTCGCGTCTCCTGCAACATGGTGTCTTTCCTCAATAGCTTCTGGTGGAAGACTTAAAAAACTATCCTTATCATACAATTCATACAAATTATCCTTCACTTCAGAAGCCAATTCATTATTGATAATATTATCAAGGTCTCTATATAAGGCAGAATAATCCAACCTCCGTGTAACACCAGACGAACATATATTAAACTGGTTATCTATCCAGTGGCCACCATCATCACAAGTTACACCACTGGAGTATTGCACGGGTATTTTATTGGCACCATGAGTGGAAGCGACAGGAGTCCGCTCATACACTCGCGCAGATGCTGTAGCGATACCATCGTAAGGAGTTGCAATATACGGGAGCTGCAACTCAGCGTGTATCTCAATATCACTCGAATTCACCCCGTCAACTTTTATCTTGTGTTTCGTCATATTGCATGCCCCTATGGCACCTTGACGAATATCAACATCCCCTTCACTTCCACTGCAGTTTATATCATAGTTTCCTAGCCCTAATGTAGACGATCGATCAATCTCTGTACCAACAACATAGTTTGCGCCCGTGGCTCCGATTCTTACCTTATCAAGAATAGTATGAGCATTCGAAGATTCGATCTCAACAACACCTTTGACTGTATCCGCCGCTAAAATTGCAATACTTCTTGTTTCTGCTGCTAGTATTTTGCGCCAGGATGGCCATTCTTCATTTTCCCCTTTCTGCTTCTCGTATGTGCTTTCTACAACAATTTTCGCACCCAATTTTCCATCTCCAAGCGCTGTATCAGAGTTCGGGTACCACGCTGAAATGTTGTCCGCAACAAGAATAGGATTCACGTCACGAAGATATAACTCGTAATACCCAGATACGGGATATTCATTCCCATCGCCATCATCAACCTGGTAGGGCCCGCTAACAGATGTCTTGATGTCTATATTATCTGAGGTCATCAACATTGAAGTTGTTGTGCACTCCTCACCATAACTTTCTTTATACTCTTCCCAATAGCATGATTTACTGGAACTCTCTTGATTACAGATACATTCGCCGCCCTCTCGTGGCTTACTCCTTATGAGCAATTTTATATTACCGGTGCTACTCAATTGATATTTAAGGATTCTACCATCCTCCAACTCGACGGAACCGGAACCTGCATTGCCTCCGGCAAGCTCAAACAGCTCACAACTACCATTTTTTAATTCATAGGGCATACATATTAGATTGCTTGATATAGCCATCCCGATCTCCGCAACGGGGTCGACGACAGCCAAAATCTGCATGGATTGTTGTCCAGGAAAATAGAATGTACCATCCACAATATCAAGCCCATATTTGGATCCAAACGCGAGGAATTTATTTGGAGCTACATTGTCCAATTCGGCCGATAATCCATATAAGTAATCACTTAACGAGCCAGACGACAATGCAATAACCTCATCCGCGAAATCTACTCCATTGCCATCATCACCATAGGTCCTCACTTCTTTAGGCCAAATATCACAGTTGGTTCCATCAACAAAGCCAACTCTGCTTACGAACTCGAAATCTTTGCTTGATGCTGAATTCAAGGGAGGGAACAGCCACGACGGGAACAGCCGTCCACCCAAGCGTATATTGTTCAATATATTATCAACATTTCCAACGAAATAGATTACATCATCCTGATCAAAGGAGTTCCAATTCTTTTCCATATAATCAAGCATTCCTGCTTCATCCACACCTGCGTGCCAAATATCAACATTGTACGCGTTCAAACGAACGCTTTGATCACCATTATTGATCACTTCAACATACGGAGTACTCAAAGACGGTGGAGTCACATACGACAGAACTGTGTTCTCGATATTAATATAATCGTTTGATACACCAGGGCTTGTAACTTTTACAGGTGCACTCGCAACTGATGCCTGAGCGTTTTTCAGGACAAGCTCACCCGTGACCTCAAGGGTTCCCTTGCCCCCGCCTCCAGTGAGGTTTAGTTGAGCTTCACCGAACTCTTGACCAATTACACCAACAGAAACACCATTCGTCGTTATTCCAGGAGCTTCAAACATATCACCGTAAGATTTGATGATACCGGCACCTTCTACATTGATCTCTTGCTGGAAGGAGGCGCTTACCCCTCTTGACACGACGAAAGTACCCACAAAGTCGACACCTGAGTTAAGGCTTTGTGCATTGAAGGATCCTAGGCTTGGATCAACAATCACAAAACGTCCTGGTGAAGCTTTTGCCACTGATACTTTGCCGAGAGTGATCGAGTGATCCTCATATAAGGTTCGTATTACAGACGATTTCTCACCAGTGAACGTAATGTTGAGATTAGAATCGGAAAAATCTCCATCAAAGGCGACTGTGAAGTGTCCATTCAGATTCAAACTTTCAGTGCCTGCGATATCAGCACTGGAACTCTTCATCGTAAGAGATTCGACAAAGACTTCGTTCGAGTTCACCATAAATGAACCCGTGCCATCGACAACTAAATCACCCACATTCACCGACGATGAAGTAACAAACTGTGATCCCGACGCAAGTTGAAGACTCAGACCATCAAGCTTGACATCAACACCAGCATCATCAACAGATACGGTATCTCCACTATCAAGAGTTATTTCCACATAATCCAATTCATCCGGCACAAATTGATACTGCCAATTCCCAGGATCTGTGAAGGAGCCGTTTCCTTCCGCTCCAGTCCAAACCACTTTTCTCGGCAGCCTTGAACCGCTGCTCTCATCAATGCACACAGCGCGCTCAACATCGGCGATATACCGAACGGCACTAATGGACTCTGCTATCTCGCCATTTTCTTGGATGGAATACCTCAAGAATACCACTCTGTTCGTCTCTGCTTGATAGACGCCCTGTATCTGACCTCCACAGAGCTTCAAATCAACAAACCCTGTTCGATCCGTAGAGAACCCACCGTTAATGCTTAGAAGCTCACCGTACCAGTTGTAGGCCACGAAGGAAAGAGGATCAGAATAATCCTCCTGAACGGCAACAATCACTCCCTGACCATCAGAGGCCATGCGGAAAACCGATGGCGCATCGTTGCTGCTCACTGCATTCGCGTATAGACCCTCATCCGTGGCCGTCCAATAGGTTTCCGTACCTTCTTCCGTCTCTTCTGTCACCTGTTCAATCAGATAAGGCTTCACGACAATACCGCTTCCGCCAGTCTTGTAGGCTAATGCAACAAACGGAGAGCCGCTATCGGTCCTTGACGCGGTCAGCGCCATGATTTCTCCCGGAGCATCAAACTCAGCAAGCTTGGTCAAATGCCCGTAGCGCGTATCCATCAGCCCCCACTTGTTACCGACTGAGAGGGAACTACCCGCATAAATGATCTCTTTTTCACCATCTTTGTCAATATCGACAAAGGCCATGAAGTTTTTACGGGCTTCTTGACTGCTCCACCCTTCCCAAAGGGGCACGGAAGACAAGGGCTTCCCACTTGGATATGATTTCGATTCAAGCGTGGTTTTATAGGTTGGGCTCGGATCCGAACTCATCGCCTGATGGTTATAGTGAGTATAAATATTCAGACCACTATGGAGGTTGATAATGCCGTAATCATCCTTATTCTCATTGCTCAGTTCCTGGATGCGCTTCACGGATCGATAATCGCTTCGTTCTCCCATAACATTGGCAATGACGACATCTTCTGTTTCGATCACCCAGCCACCCTGTGAGATCGATCCCGTATTTTCAGGATAGCCTTCCGTACACTCCGACTCATCTGAGACAGGAGAGCCAAGGCATATGCCTGCTTGGCACGTATCTGAACCGGAACATGGATTGCTATCATCACAAGCCGTGAGATCAGGTTCCAATGCATGATTGCACCCGCTGTTTGGATCACAGGAATCAATGGTACAAGGATTCTTATCATCACAAGTCTTTGCAAGGTATTGACATTCTCCATCAGATGGGTTGCACCATGCGAAAGAGCACGCATCATTGCTTTCACACTTGGGCGAGTTTTGGCACTCACCAGTTTGAAGGTCGCACAAGTCAATCGTGCAAAGGTTTCCATCATCACAACTCACCTGCGTGCCGACACAAGCACCATCCGAGCAAGCATCGTTATAGGTACAAACATTCCCATCATCACAGTCAACTTTAGGCTCATTTGGAACAGGAGCGTAATCACAACCTCCGGTACTTTGGTTGCAAGTTCCCACAGTACAGGGGTTTCCATCATCACAGAGTATCGTTGAGGGTTGTATGCAGGCACCACTGCCGTTGCACTGCTCAACCGTGCAGGCATCGTTGTCACTGTCGCAGGAGAAACCTTCCACTTTAGGTTCATAGACACAGCCCTGAGTAGGATCGCAGGTGCCTTGCTCAGCCAAGCAGGGATTGTCATCCGGTCGGGAATCGCACACCATCACACCGGGAGAGACACACAGCAAATCCAACTCATCGCAATACTCAACTCCGTTGCAAGGATTGCCATCCGAGCAGCTATCACAGATTCCACCACAGCCATCATCTCCGCAAGTCACCCCCGTGCAATCGGGGACACATACCGATCCGGTTCGGATTTCGATATCATCCAACGCGATCCCATCATCCGGCCACATGTAGTTGTCAAATTGATAGAAGCGGATCTGAATCTGATCAGGCAATTGAGACATACCGTCTTCGGCACAAGCCGTACTCAGATCAATCTCATGCCTCGTCCAAGTGGAGACTTCATAAGCATGAAGATCGGCCAACTTGTACCACTCCGCTCCACCATTGCAGCGAATGGCTACACCATCACCGTGAACCGTACCTCCATCCGGGTAGGAAGATGGCAGAGTACGGTTCTCATCCAAATGGGCACGGAAACGATAGGACAGCACCAGATTCTTTTCGGTTGCTGTATTGACATTCAGTGTCAGCCGATTATCGTTTTCAATCCATGCTTGGGAAACATCCATAACCAGGGCTTTTCGTGTTTTGCGTTGATCGCCATCCAAGGAGGCAACATCCATCACACGAAAACGACCATCACTTTCAGAACTGCTAGTCTGCCAGATGGAACTGAGGGTATCATCTTCAAAGTCTTCCTTGAAAGGGAAGTCCTCAATCACGTTGCTGCACTGGGTTCCATTGGCCAGACAGGCCATTCTCGGATCGGCACACCCGCCGTTGCACTGACCGCCGCAGCCATCCGGACCACAGATTTTAGTGCCGCAATCCGGCGTACAGCTTACACTGATGTTATCGAAACCACGTCCATCACCATCAGACCCCATCGGGTAGTTATCCCGCTGGAAAAACATCATGTAGGTAGGATTGCTGGCCGTGAGCCCCCCCGGCAGGTTCGTGGGGTCAATGGTCAAACTAAAGGTATCCCAGTTCAGATCATCGGCTTCATTATCATGGAAGAAGGGAGAGATACTCGGATCACTTTGGTTGGGTTTCGACCAGCGATACCACGTAATCCCATCCGTACTTATCGCCATGCCATCACCACCATACTCCAAAGCATTGGTCCACGAACTGTAATAGTGAGGATGAGGCTCATCATGAAAAGATCGATGGTCGAAGCTCAGGGTCATGGTCTGGGTAACATCAGCAAGATTCAAGGCAAATACCAATTCACTCTTTCCATCTTCGCCATTGGTATCCGAATCCATTGCCAAGAAAGTCGAAGTATGATTGCTGTCATAATACCATTGTCCATACTCATCCGTATCACAGGTAATGGCCAGTGGGCGGATTCGCCCATGTTTGATGCTTCTGGTGTAAAAACGTTGCCGCCAGAGAGACTCGTCCTCAAAATCTTCCGTAAAGGTTCCACTCGTACCGAGTTCCAGCACGGGGAGATCCTGACAAGCTCCGCTTTGGCAGATCTGAACCCCTTGGCAAAGGCGATTGGACCAACCGCTGGGATTGCGTATTGGATCACACAACTGACAACCATCCGTAGAATTGGCGACATCACGAGCATAGCTTACACTGTCAATCAGGCACGAGGAGGTACTGATGAAGCGATAGGCAGACAGATTTTTGCCCGAACTGGATAAGGTGCTTTTCTGAAAAGTGAGCAGGGCTTTATCCAAAGACCCACTGGCCAGATTGGGTGAAGAACCGAAGGAATCGACCAGCCAGCCAAGATACGTCGTTCCATCCACAGAGCAATCGAACTGGGGATCCGTCAATGAATGAACCGCGCAGCCATACAGCGTACCGCTTTCTCCCCGGTTTTGCTCCCAGATCACCAGCATCTCCGATGAGTTCCCCAAACGAACCAGGTTGGGATTGCTGAGAAGGCTTGAAGAGGTGTACCCGGAACCTGAGAAGCTATCCACCACACTGCTATCCATCGTCCCCGTTCCTGGGACCACCTGATTGCGCAGATCATACTGATTGCTACCCAGATCTTCTGCAAACACCAGCAGATAATCCGTGCCGTCACTGGCCACCGTGGGTTCCACACCCGTGTGGATCGTCAGAGCCGGACTATCTGTCGGGATGAGATCCTCGCCCATACGAGTGGCATAAACGTTTGTTCCATCATCCCAGGTCACCAGGAAGTTGCTACCGTTGCTGGCAATGGCCACGTTTTTTTCATCGGAAGTACTAAGGGCGCTGATTGCCGAACCATTTTCCGGGGAAATACTTCCCGTAACACTGGAAACCGTGGTTCCATAGAGGTCAGCCTGATCGTTTCGATCATCCTCCCAGACCACCACGTAGTCCGAACCGTCACTGGCAATGCGGGCTTCCTTCTGACTTTCTTGGGCATTGCAGATGGAAATACCAGCAGCATCCATCAACACGCCATCCGTGGCTCGAACCCGTCGTCCCACAAGATCCCTGCCGTTGGTATCGACTGCAAGGCTTTCCCACACCACAAGGAAGTTCTCCCCATCGGAATGAACGGAGGGATTCCCTTGATCGCCTTGCTCCTGACTGATTGCAAACCCTGCCGTCTCCAAGGGCGTTCCACTGATCCGATCCAGACGCAGGCCGAAAATATCATAGCCGGAGGTAGGATAGTTGACATCACTTTTCCAGACGATCAGGAAGGTGTCGTCCGTTGCCGCGACCGAAGGAGCTTGCTGGTCATACAAACCTTGAGTTAAAACAACGGGAAGAGTATCGGTGCGACGCATCGGAGAGACACTGAAATCAAGCTTGTCCAGCAGAACTTCACGATTGGATGAGGTACCGGAAGGGCGAAGCAGATAGCCCTCGTAATCACCGGTAGAGGCATAGGCCATACCTCGCGGCTCCACGGAGCTTTGGGAAAGCACGACCGCCTCGTTATCCAATGCGGTTCCATCAGGATTGAATCGCTGAGCTTTTATCTGGTAAGAAGGTTCGGCTTCACCCGTTGATACGACGTTTCCCCATGCTAGTAAATACGCTCCATTTTGGGCTGCTACAAGAGAGCTGCCAAGAACCGAATCACCTGTTGACAATACCGAGGATGTGAGTTCCGTCCACTGAGGCGTTCCATCCAATCCCCAAAGTAAGGCGGCCCCCAAGTCGAGATTTTCATCCCGATAGCTAGCCATGCAGGAGGTTTCCAGGCAATCAAGAGACATAGGATAGATATCCTGGTCCAGATATATCACATCCCCAGTAGGAATAAGTTGGTCATCCAACCGCTGCATCGACCAAACAATATTTGTCCCCTCATTCGTAATGGCACCTAGTAGCTGGATATAACCGTTCTGTTGTGGCAAGGCATGGACCGCCATAAAAGTAAGGCCCGAAATACTCGCCGTTTTGATGTCAGAACCAAAGCTACCATCAGCATGAATTACCCGATACCATGCTTCCCCGGAATTACTACGAACCCAAAAGAGAGCGAAATCCGTTGTTCCATAGCTAAGAAGCTGGGACGCGCTAATGTCCGTCCCTGCATCTAGAATCTCTGTCTCATCTGAAATGGTCGGTGTACCATTATCCGGAACCGTCACGATCTTCGTTACAAGCGCATCCGACCCCATTCTCCAGGCCATTGCAACCACATTTCCTTGATGGGCTGCACTGAAATTGCTACCAAGATCGCCATCCTGGATAAGGAAACCGTTGGGGTCCACCACGGATTGATTGGTGAGATTGACTCGCACGCCGTAAAGCTTATCACTCGTTTCACCATACCAGAGTACCAGAAGCGTTTCCTCCGAAATTTGGATAACTTTTACAGGACTCTCATCGGTTACCGAATTCAGTCCTGTCCCATTGGGATCGTTGGGCAGGTCCACTTCAACCCCGATCTCCGGATCTACAGCCAAGGGGAAAGCTGCGCTGGCCAGCACCGTTTCCGGCAGGGTGATCTGGGCCATGTTCTCTTGGGCCGTCGTTTGGAGTTTCCAGCGTTTGCCGTGGGCATCCACCGCCACGGCAGGGCCGAGGCGTAGGCGGTTCTGACCTTCCTTGTCCGCAAACAGCCAACCCTTGGCCGTCTGTTTGCTGGCCACCAGATCACCGATCTGGTAGTCAATGCTCAGATCCCCATCCCCTGCCGGGGCGTGTTGCAAGACCCAGGTCACGGCCATATGATCCCGACGGGATTCGTAATGCTCCAGCACCGCTCCGTCGTCATCCAAACGTCGCTGGGCCGTGTTACCCAGAACCGACCAGCCTCCGGCGTCTTTACTGGCCAGAGCATCACCTCTTTGGCGAATCGCCGCCGTACCAAGGCTCACCTCAAGCTCACCTTGGCCATTCTTGGCCTTCTTCGCTGCTGGAAGACTCAGGCGAAGCCCGTCCTTTTCCACCGTGGCCTTGAAACCACGCACCCGCGCTTGCACCGCCCCTGTGGCCGGATCGGTACGGAAAGCTGCATCCGCCCGCTGGACGATCTCAGAGAGGTTCGGTTCCCCGCCTTGATTGACAAGACTCTGGGGCTTCCAGAATTCCTTGCCATAAGCCACCAGGCTTTCCGGCTGCTCGGCCAGGGTTTTCACCACCGTGACCGACTGCTCCTCCCCGGATCCGCTACAAGCGGAGAAGAGAAAAAGGGAAACAATGAACCACAGAAGCCAAACCGAGCCAGCTCCTGTTTTCAATCTTTTCCAGGATTGCCTTTCACCGCTGGATATACAACCACACGGCAGACAATTCATCAGGACACGATTCACATTAGACATGCGCATGGGATCATGAGACATCATGGTTTCCTCCCTAATGGTACAACACGGGCATAACTACCCGCCAAGAACTCAACCCGTTATTTTCCTAGCAGTTTCTATCGCTTATTGGCTCGATACGAATGAGGAGCTACGGAATGATGTGCTAGCCTATTTGCCTTACGAAATAATGAATCCTTAGCCTAGTCCTACAAACTGTAACTACACACAACACATTTGACCCTGGCTGATCTTTGATGTTTTGTCAAGAAATGACTCCTCTTGGAACAAACTTTAACAGGGAAACAACAGTATGACAGGTCCTGCTACTCATTTTCGATTCAACGAAAGAAAGCCGATTCCCGGCAGTTAACCCGATTCCACTGTACATCCATCCCGTGAACAAAGGATCAGCACCTTGGTAGTGTTATATCTAAAGAGGCCGATTAGTACGCAATTGTGCGTATCGGTTTGATGTTTTCTAGGGGGCCACAGTGTGGGGTTTTCCTCCAGGCGCAAGAGGCGTTTGTACTTGGTTTCCAGCCCTTCCTTGAACCAGAGATTGCGCACGGAAGACGCCGATTCGGGCAGGCCATCGAGGTTGAGTTGATCGGCGATACACTGCTGACCGTGGCGGGATGTTTCAGGGAGAGGATGAGAATCGCCCCCATGATCTCTTGACTCAGTTCGTTGAGATGGGGACTGGGAATAGGTGTTTTGTCGATCAACTCGGAAAAACCGTAGTTCTGGAAGGCTCGCTTGTACTCAATAAATTGGCTGTGCGACATGTTTCCCATACGACAGGCTTTCGAAATGCTGCCGTATTTTCGGCAAATTGCAGGAGATTGAGTCGATTCTGTGCCACTTTTCCTTGGCGGTCATGGTCCTTCCTTTCGATACATGGTTGTTTGGTCACTTCCATTTTACCGAGAGGACGTATCGCTGGTCAGCCTTGGGTTCCCTACGAACTTCACCTTTTTCAATCTCTCGAATTGTCTGGGAATATTTTAACGAATACAAGCAACGTTGAAAAAAGCGTGAATCATCTTGTAGAAAGGTGATTCACGCTTGGATGGTTTATGGATGCTTTTCAATCTGTTGGTGTCTTGTTCTTACTTCCTCCCTGCGCACTCCGGGAATCTGTCTTTCAACTCTGGGTGCATACACAGGTCAATACCGTGTAGGTCTTTATACTGCACGTTGTTCTGTTCGCTGGTGTCGTAGCTGCTAGACCAGACGATCAGGTGACCCCACATGTGAGCTTGCCATTCTCGCCCCGGTTCGTCGCTGATCGTCCACGTTTCCCCCGTCGGAAGGTACATCAGCATCAGGTTGGAATCGCCGTGGTCATTCATGCAGCCATACTCGCTCTGGCCGTTGCTCCCTGGAAAATACGTACTGTACACCAGCCAATCTTCCCAAACATCTTCCACAATCCGGTCGTTGCTCCCGTCTTCCGTCTCTACTAGAATCCGCTCTTCCTGGGTTGTCAGATCGTATTCAAACACAGAGAATCCACAACCATCCGCAATGGACACGGTACTGCGGCGATTGTCACTCCAGTAGAGCTTATCCCCCACAAGGTAGGGGTTCATCCCAGCCTGGGCCTGGAACTCCACAAGGTAGTTTTCGGTACCCGCCGTGCGGTCAATTTGAACGATACCATGCGTTTGCCCCCAGTAGACCACCTTGTCTTCATAGGTGCTGTAGTAGAAGACCCCATTCGGGCCACTCAGGTTATCTAACCGAACCTCTTCACCTTGGTCATCCAAAGACATCAATTGACAGGAACCGTTGTTGCATCGTTTCCAATAATAGTAGCCATCTGAGTATTTTGTATGCATCATCGCAGAAGTGGACGTGGGCTCGGTGATGGTTTGGGTCTGCAAGGTACTCAAGTCGAGGTCAACAAAAAATCGATAAGCGTTTTCTCCATCTAACGGCCAATATGCCCGGGAAGAAGAAACACAGTTCTGGTTAATGCCAGGATACAACCCAACAACGTAAGAGATATCCGATGAAATCATTGCAGTCTGCTTGGTCTGGTAATCAAAGAGCATCACTCCTTCCAGTTCTCGTTCCGTTGAATCAGCATTAAAGAACACAATCCAATCGTTCCAGACATCACTGCCATAGATAACCTGGAACATGTAACCGGGAGTGATTGCAGGTAGGCCGATTTCAAAATGCCCTTGATCATCGGTATAGGCAAAATGGAAATCCAGTTTGCAAGGGTCCAGGTCTTGGTCCGTCCCTGTGCAGGTGGGAAGACAGGCAATCTGTCCTCTCTCTGTTTCTCCCTCCAGGCATTCAATGTCCGTATCGCCATCCGTGCTATCAACGTCGCCATCGCTAGGATTATCGTCGTCGTCATCGTCAGGCGTGTCTCCATCGCTCAGCGCGTCGCTGTCCCCATCTTCTGTGGGCTCCCCTTCGGAGTTACAAACTCCCTCGGAGCAGGTGTAGCTCACACCTTCAGGAGCTTCCCCACAACGGCTTTCTGCTTCGCAGTCGCTTGCTGTTTCACAGCGGTCCGCCTGCTTGTTTCCCTCGAAGCAATGGTGAATCTCCTGAGGAATGGAGGTTTCCTCCTCCTGCTCCAGATCACCGTCGAGTTGGGGGGAATCCGTGGAAGTGGAGTCCTTGCAGGCGGGAAGAAACAGAAGGATACTCAGTAAGCCAAACATCAGTATTTGATTCCACTTGATAGAGGTCATGGCTGTTTTCCAATCTCATGATAAAAGTACCAACGCCCCTCATGACGCCAAGATTCCACAAAGGAACCAAGGCAACCACGAGAGGCATTTTCAATGAACCGACTATTGGGCCAGGTGGAGATTCACACCACCCTCTGTAGACCCTGAACTCACGTATACCGGATCGGGGTTACCATCACTATCATCATCGTAGACTGTTGAGATATACTGACTCTCCATTTCAGCCTTGATGTATAGGTTTCCGGAGGGGAGTTCGGAGCTACACCAGCCCGCACCCACGGAGTGTATCAGGTTTCTTGATGTTTTGGAAATCAAAACAGAGCTCGGCATATCCGGTTCTCCCAGCCAGATGGAAACCACCGTCTCATTGCCCAAATAGGCCGAATCTGCGGTTAGCATTCCTTCCAGACGAGAGGTACCAAGATGGTAGGTCAAGTCCATACCAGATTGGTCCGGAGAGCCGGAATCCAAAATGGCTGTTGGCAATGAACAACTTTCACAGGTTCCAAAATGGACGGTGTCACAGGTTGACCCGGAACGATAACGCCCGCGAAGAGAATACGTACCATAGGGAAGATTGAAGACACGGTAATTTGCGCCGGTTTCTCCATCAATGGTCCAGATCACACGATGAGCATAGCTTTCGTTGTTTCCGGAATCGAAGTCGAAGGAAGACAAAGAGACATCCAAAGAGCTATCGTAATCCAAAGTGCCTTCAATACTTCCCGTACCGGATTCCACAATCCCAAGACTGAAATCAATGTCTTCTACCCCTGATGAATCCACCGTGATGGAATTGCCTAGGGAATCGGTATCGACACGATGGCGAAGCTGGGTGGTAACCCCGTATTCACTCATAGTAAGAGTAGCCTCTACCTTGTAAGTACCGTTGGGCAATCCGGCGAAGACATAATCCACGCTTTGGCTGGATGAATCAAGAGCTTGCAGTTTCACCCCATAACGTTCACCAGTGCCTGTATTCTCGGCAATCACTTCAATGTTGTCTGCATTCACATAGCCGCTATCCACAGACACCGTTCCTGACATGGAACCACCCGTTGAAATACTATCCCACTTCGCCGCCTGTTCAGAGTACTTGTAGGGGCTAATGGTCCCATCTGTTTTGGTGAGTAAGATGACGAAGGTATCCGTGTAGAAATTGTACAGTAGCGGAACCTTGCTGCTGGACGAGGATGGAGAGGCCACATTTGATACCGCACTCCATTCATCATCATTTGTGTAGGCATAGTAGGCGTGGATGTGCTGATTGGTTGTTGCTCCATGAGTTCCACCATACCGGAAGAACCGATCATTGAAGCGATCATAAATCACGCTCTGGTTCACAAGGCCGGAGTCTTTCAATCCGTCAATATCAATGGTTCGCCAAGATTTCAGTGTCATGTCCAGCACCAAGATGTCCTCATGATACACGGTGGCTCCCTGGGTATCCTGAGAGGTTCCACCAAACAACCAGACTTCATTGGTTTTGGATCGTAGTACGGCTTCATAGTTGGTACGAGCATCCGGGACATTCGGCAGTTGAGCCCAACGCAGCGTTTTCAGATCCAGCAAATGGGCATCTTGTAAGAAAGTTCCTGAGGAATCAACCCCGCCCAGCAATACCGCCTGATTTTTCCCAGGACTGTAGACCATTCTTCCTTGGGAGCGGGTTGAAGGAGGATTGATCTGTAAGAGGCTTAGGTCTTCCCATACCGTCCCTTCCTCGGTAGAGACCCCGATCATCAGTCGATCCACCAGACTTCCGGCTTCATCAACACCACCCATGTAGAGTTGAATCAAGGCCGTGCTGGTTTCAATGTCCGATTGCAGGGTAACATCCTTGATCGAATCGCTATTTAGGAATGCCGGGCTCATCGTGGATGCAGCTTGCCAGGTTGAAGAACCTGCAAACGTTGTTTCTTCAGGAAGCCAATACCCTTTTTCGACGCTGACATCATACCCAAACAACTTCACTTCAGGATCAAGACCAAGAACATTTTCTTCCGGCTTCAGACGCCAGTACCAAACACCGGGAAGGTATTCTGTAATATCCGGTCCGGTACCAAGATTTCCCGTATCCAGTTCGTAGTTTGCTGAAGGGATTTCCAAAGGAATGCAGTTAACTGGATCTGCGTCATGTTTTTCTTGGGAAAGGGTCTGTTTGTCCGTATGAACATTGTAAGTTGTGCTTGCCGATACGTTTGACCAATCGGTTTCCGTATCCAGATAATGTGAAAAACGTAAGGTTGCTTCAGTATCTTTCCAGTTGGGAACATCCAATCCATCAGGCCAGCCACTCGGTCCCGTGAAGATGCTATCTTCCGGATTCGGATTCCAATAATAGGTATAGCCATTGGAGTCGAGTCGATCCTTTTCATTGACTTTGTCGAACTGCTCCAGATGACCCCAGCCGCTGTCTTTTGAATGGATCGTGACACTGGATGTTTCCCCTTTTGGGGTATATTGTATTTTCTTTATGTTGTAATCACCGGTTATATTGTCTAAACAATTATCGCAGATAGCATTCCTGCAAATGCAAGCAGTCATTCCAACCTTACGCTCATCTGGGCGGCTGGTTCTGTCTGGAGGGGGATTCAAGGTAATAGGATCACCCAAAGCGCTACGATTGGCATAGTAGTTCGTGCTTTTCGTTAGGAATGGAATCTTCCATCCGGTGGATTCACTAACCGTTGTGTAACTACCGGAACACATGTAACCCGATCGGCTATTATGATTCCAATATTCCTCTCCCGTTGGCATATATCCAGAGTAATCCAAAGTTTCCGGAGCCAGAGCAGGTTTAACATCGCATTGATCTCCGATAAACGGGGCATTTAGCCAGTAAGGATCTGTTGAATCATACATGTCATAGTTTGCATCCTGTACCTCCGTGAGGAAATCCGTGTTCTCTTGATGCTTATTTGTGCAATTATCAGGATGTGCAGAATTGCAGCAGAGCGAGCTAACCTGGGATCCGAAATCCGGCGGGTAGGGACAGGTTGTATGATGGGCTTGAATGCTTGGGCTGCAGTTGTCAAGAGGAATAATCGTCGTGTAATCTAGGGCATTTATGTGGTTATCGCCATAGTTTTGATAATACTGGTAGTATAGGATCGAATCAGGATAACAATCATGATCTTGATCAAATCCATCATCGTCTATCTTACCCGATTCCATGAACAGGTACGGACAAGTATCTGCTGTGCCTGTAATGCAGTCTCCGTCCCTATCAATATCTTCAGGGTTTGAACTTTCGGGGCAGAAATCTTCATCATAAGTAATTCCCGTATGAGGATCCGTACCTGAACGGCGGCAGTCTTGATCTGGGTCAATGGAAGCTGGATTATAGACATCTGGGCAGGGGTCATCAATATCAAGAATACAATCCTGGTCAGAGTCTTCATCTTCCGGATTGTATATATCTGGACACCTGTCTTCAGCATCCTCAATGCAGTCATTGTCAGAATCAGCCGATTGCATGGTATTGGGACAAGAGTCAAATGAGGCAGGAATGCAATCCTCATCATCGTCATGATTGCCAAAACTATTAAAGTACCCCAGCAGATCCAGATCGCCTCTGTCAATATCTCCACTGCAGTTGTTATCAATACCATCACAGCATGAAAGATTGATACCACAGGCGTCGTATTCATGCGCGGATGGGTTTATACTTGAAACAAAATCATTGCAGTCAGCATCTTGTCCGGTTTCTTTCTTCCATCCTACAGGAACATAATTCTCAGCATTGAAACCGTCTTGATCCATATCGATATATTCTTGATTGACCGACTGTTCCCAATTTCCATCATCATCTATTTTAGGACGCATTCTCAAGACTCTACGCTTACCCCACAAAGATGTAACATGTAGTGATGCAAACCTATTGGAGGATACCGTCCGACCCGTTCTGAATACCCACCAATATCCCTTGAATGAATACCCCCCATTCAGTTGTGTCGCTTTCTGCAGATAGCCATTGACTGCGACGCAATGCGGCGTTGTTTTATACTCTGTAGCGTAATGAGCTTGACCAATATCCTCATATTTTTTAACTCTCGCCCACCAATAACAGTATGCCCTGGGTATCCCTTTTTTAACAGGTCTTGTAATTCTTTTCAAATGTGCGGCACGTCGCCCTTTATACCAATAGTGATCCCACTTACCATCCGCGTCAGGATCCATGCGCTTCATGATTTTCAGTGTTTTACTTGCAATATCTGTGTCGATTTCACCCCAATATTGCCCCCCAGTATTATCATGATACATGGTAATCCTTGCCAACTGGTACCAGTCATGATCGTAATAATCATGCATTTCAGTCTTGGATCGTTTCATATTTTGCCAGTATGTAGAATCTTCAAGCCCTGCCAGAACTACATCACACTCGTACTCATGATAATAGCAATAGCACTGGCTGTCACCAGAATTCCAATCACAGTCTTGTCTCCTAGTATTTTCGTCTGCGGGATTAGCGTACAAACAGAAAGAATAAGGATCTTCGTATTCCATGATCAATTCTTCAATATCCCGGTTCCTGCATCTATCACTTTTTTCATATGGGAGGTTTGTGTAGGAATGTAGACTTCCCGCTTTGAAAAATGCTGTCCACCCTTTTGTATCCCAAAATCCAAGAATCATATACAAAGCAGTTGGAAGACATCCATTTTTATAGCCATGATTATGTACAAAGAATGATTCTCTCAAGTTTGGCACACACGAATCGTCCAAGAACCCCTCATTGGGACAGGCATTCGAGATCCAATGATAATTAAAGCACTTATCATCATTTGTACCGATACAACTAATGTAGCTTGTATGTTCTGCCAATGCAACAGAAGAGCTAAAGGCAAAAACAATAACAACAAGAAGTTTTGACCACAACCGCACTGCATACTTAAACATGGCAATCCTCCTTTATTCGCTGATTGTATCTACCAAGTGAAGCATCCACTCGGCCCGGACTAAAACATTTCTTGTCGCTTGTTCTTCTGCAGAAATCATCGTATCAATGTCATTGATTTCAACGTAATTTCCAGCAGAGTCATCTGTGACATCATAGTAATACGAGGCAGAACCAGATGTAAACTCCATCATAGGAAAGAGAGCTGATCCAAGGATAGTCACGAATTGTAGGTTTGATGCTTCTGGATACGTATTGGCAATAACATCCATTGCTCTTGACCTGAGCATGTAATCAGCTGAGAGTCCTGACCAATACGATGGAATGGGAGCTTTCCAAGGAACGTTGGATATTTCAACTCCATAATATAGTGAAACATATTTCTTCACCGTTTCATCGTATTTTTCCGTAGCAATCTCATCGAGATGCTCCAGTAAATAGCTTTCCGAGGGCGCGTCCCCCTCCGGCAATGTTGTAAGGACCATCCGTACACCTTCAGTAATTCCATTTTTTCCAGTAATTTCTTGAACACTATATTGCCTCAGAGTATCCATACCAAAAACCTCTTTTCCAAACTCAATACCTAAATCCAGTAGAACATTTAGATTGGTCGGGATTGGAATATCTGCATCCTGGTTGCAAAACACCTGTTCACAATATTCCTCTGAAAATTTACTTTCGCAGTAATCTGAGCAATTATCCTCCCACCCTTCAATGATTTCTTTCAAATCGCTATCTTCCATACACTTGGGACTATTTGGAACTGTCCAGTTGGTATTGTCCAACTCCGGGGTACATACTTCACAGCCAGCATCATCAGCACCCTCATTTTGATCTCCTGGTCCAAAGCATTCCCCGGAAATAAAACAATAGTTATCTTTGATGCGGTAAATACACACGCCGCTTTCATTTGTTTCGATCTCCAAACACGCCAAACTTGGGGTTGCGCAGGATCCAGGTGTCGGGCATTCATCGGAAGCAGTTAACGTAAACCGGCAACCCAATCCTGAAACGCACTGATCTACTGTACATTCGTTGTCATCGTCACAATACATTTCCATACCATGGCACTCGCCTGCCTCACAAATATCCCCTGTGGTACAACTGTTTCCATCATCGCAAGCGATATATCCCGATGGGCGATGGGAGCATTCCCCTGTTGCTGCAATACAGCTATCCTCCGTACAGGGATTTCCATCATCACAGGGTATCGTTGAGGGTTGTATGCAGGCACCACTGCCGTCGCACTGCTCAACCGTGCAGGCATCGTTGTCACTGTCGCAGGGAAAACCTTCCACTTTAGGTTCATAGACACAGCCCTGAGTAGGATCGCAGGTGCCTCGCTCAGCCAAGCAGGGATTGTCATCCGGTCGGGAATCGCACACCATCACACCGGGAGAGACACACAGCAAATCCAACTCATCGCAATACTCAACTCCGTTGCAAGGATTGCCATCCGAGCAGCTATCACAGATTCCACCACAACCATCATCTCCGCAAGTCACCCCCGTGCAATCGGGGACACAAGCCGATCCGGTTCGGATTTCGATATCATCCAACGCGATCCCATCATCCGGCCACATGTAGTTGTCAAATTGATGGAAGCGGATCTGAATCTGATCAGGCAATTGAGACATACCGTCTTCGGCACAAGCCGTACTCAGATCAATCTCATGCCTCGTCCAAGTGGAGACTTCATAAGCATGAAGATCGGCCAACTTGTACCACTCCGCTCCACCATTGCAGCGAATGGCTACACCATCACCGTGAACCGTACCTCCATCCGGGTAGGAAGATGGCAGAGTACGGTTCTCATCCAAATGGGCACGGAAACGATAGGACAGCACCAGATTCTTTTCGGTTGCTGTATTGACATTCAGTGTCAGCCGATTATCGTTTTCAATCCATGCTTGGGAAACATCCATAACCAGGGCTTTTCGTGTTTTGCGTTGATCGCCATCCAAGGAGGCAACATCCATCACACGAAAACGACCATCACTTTCAGAACTGCTAGTCTGCCAGATGGAACTGAGGGTATCATCTTCAAAGTCTTCCTTGAAAGGGAAGTCCTCAATCACGTTGCTGCACTGGGTTCCATTGGCCAGACAGGCCATTCTCGGATCGGCACACCCGCCGTTGCACTGACCGCCGCAGCCATCCGGACCACAGATTTTAGTGCCGCAATCCGGCGTACAGCTTACACTGATGTTATCGAAACCACGTCCATCACCATTAGACCCCATCGGGTAGTTATCCCGCTGAAAAAACATCATGTAGGTAGGATTGCTGGCCGTGAGCCCCCCCGGCAGGTTCGTGGGGTCAATGGTCAAACTAAAGGTATCCCAGTTCAGATCATCGGCTTCATTATCATGGAAGAAGGGAGGGATACTCGGATCACTTTGGTTGGGTTTCGACCAGCGATACCACGTAATCCCATCCGTACTTATCGCCATGCCATCACCACCATACTCCAAAGCATTGGTCCACGAACTGTAATAGTGAGGATGAGGCTCATCATGAAAAGATCGATGGTCGAAGCTCAGGGTCATGGTCTGGGTAACATCAGCAAGATTCAAGGCAAATACCAATTCACTCTTTCCATCTTCGCCATTGGTATCCGAATCCATTGCCAAGAAAGTCGAAGTATGATTGCTGTCATAATACCATTGTCCATACTCATCCGTATCACAGGTAATGGCCAGTGGGCGGATTCGCCCATGTTTGATGCTTCTGGTGTAAAAACGTTGCCGCCAGAGAGATTCGTCCTCAAAATCTTCCGTAAAGGTTCCGCTCGTACCGAGTTCCAGCACGGGGAGATCCTGACAAGCTCCGCTTTGGCAGATCTGAACCCCTTGGCAAAGGCGATTGGACCAACCGCTGGGATTGCGTATTGGATCACACAACTGACAACCATCCGTAGAATTGGCGACATCACGAGCATAGCTTACACTGTCAATCAGGCACGAGGAGGTACTGATGAAGCGATAGGCAGACAGATTTTTGCCCGAACTGGATAAGGTGCTTTTCTGAAAAGTGAGCAGGGCTTTATCCAAAGACCCACTGGCCAGATTGGGTGAAGAACCGAAGGAATCGACCAGCCAGCCAAGATACGTCGTTCCATCCACAGAGCAATCGAACTGGGGATCCGTCAATGAATGAACCGCGCAGCCATACAGCGTACCGCTTTCTCCCCGGTTTTGCTCCCAGATCACCAGCATCTCCGATGAGTTCCCCAAACGAACCAGGTTGGGATTGCTGAGAAGGCTTGAAGAGGTGTACCCGGAACCTGAGAAGCTATCCACCACACTGCTATCCATCGTCCCCGTTCCTGGGACCACCTGATTGCGCAGATCATACTGATTGCTACCCAGATCTTCTGCAAACACCAGCAGATAATCCGTGCCGTCACTGGCCACCGTGGGTTCCACACCCGTGTGGATCGTCAGAGCCGGACTATCTGTCGGGATGAGATCCTCGCCCATACGAGTGGCATAAACGTTTGTTCCATCATCCCAGGTCACCAGGAAGTTGCTACCGTTGCTGGCAATGGCCACGTTTTTTTCATCGGAAGTACTAAGGGCGCTGATTGCCGAACCATTTTCCGGGGAAATACTTCCCGTAACACTGGAAACCGTGGTTCCATAGAGGTCAGCCTGATCGTTTCGATCATCCTCCCAGACCACCACGTAGTCCGAACCGTCACTGGCAATGCGGGCTTCCTTCTGACTTTCTTGGGCATTGCAGATGGAAATACCAGCAGCATCCATCAACACGCCATCCGTGGCTCGAACCCGTCGTCCCACAAGATCCCTGCCGTTGGTATCGACTGCAAGGCTTTCCCACACCACAAGGAAGTTCTCCCCATCGGAATGAACGGAGGGATTCCCTTGATCGCCTTGCTCCTGACTGATTGCAAACCCTGCCGTCTCCAAGGGCGTTCCACTGATCCGATCCAGACGCAGGCCGAAAATATCATAGCCGGAGGTAGGATAGTTGACATCACTTTTCCAGACGATCAGGAAGGTGTCGTCCGTTGCCGCGACCGAAGGAGCTTGCTGGTCATACAAACCTTGAGTTAAAACAACGGGAAGAGTATCGGTGCGACGCATCGGAGAGACACTGAAATCAAGCTTGTCCAGCAGAACTTCACGATTGGATGAGGTACCGGAAGGGCGAAGCAGATAGCCCTCATAATCACCGGTAGAGGCAAAATCAACACTGACGGAATGACGTTCGCCTGTAGAAAAGGTTACCGTGTTGGTATCCACAGTGCTTCCGCTCTCCGTGAAACGCTGCCCCTTGATTTGATGCAGAGTTTCATTGCCCTGGATTATCTGCGTTCCCCAAGCCGTCAGGTAATTCCCATGCTGGTTCCAGACCCAGACACCAATGCCTGGCCCCCCAGTCACATCCGAGTCCAGAGTGAGGCCGGAGCCATCCATCCAAGTGGGGGCATCCCCATACAAAGAAATGCGATTGGCTTTGATGGTATCGTTGGGATCTCCAGACTCTTTCCAGACCACCATGCAGTTAGAGCCGATGCACTCCATCGATTGCCCCCAAAACCCCGTTGCGGTCAAGGCGGTTCCAATTGGCTTCAATTCCCAGTTAAGGGCCTGAATGGAGGTGGATGTCGTGGAAGTAGAAACCATCAAAGCATAGCGTTGAAGGGTAGGTAGCAAGCGAATGGATAAGCGGAATATGGAGGAAAGGTTTTCCTCAATCAGCAGATCCGATCCCATACTCCCATCTTGGCCAATCACCTTCCCATAGATCGAATAACTATCATCAGCCCATACGGCAAGGAAGGAACTGCTTCCATATGGGATCAGATCGAAACTGTAATTGGAAGCGAGGTCTCCCACTTTTTGAGGCGTGGTATGGGAGATGGATGTCAAATCTGCGTCCAGGATGGATTGATGCAGGGCAGACTCCGTTCCTCCATCGGAACCAAATCCACGCCACATCACCGCAAGTTTATCACCTTGCTTGACAAGTCTGAGATAATAAGTGGGCGCGGCATCTTCCTGAATCAGGTAGCCGGAAGGATCCAAAACGGAGTGATCATTCAGGTTGACACGCACCGCGTAAAGATCATCTGACGAGGATCCATGCCAGATAGCCACCAGCAGATCCTCGGAGAGCACCTCGATGGCTGCCGGGGTTTCATCGGTTACCGAATTCAGTCCTGTCCCATTGGGATCGTTGGGCAGGTCCACTTCAACCCCGATCTCCGGATCTACAGCCAAGGGGAAAGCTGCGCTGGCCAGCACCGTTTCCGGCAGGGTGATCTGGGCCATGTTCTCTTGGGCCGTCGTTTGGAGTTTCCAGCGTTTGCCGTGGGCATCCACCGCCACGGCAGGGCCGAGGCGTAGGCGGTTCTGACCTTCCTTGTCCGCAAACAGCCAACCCTTGGCCGTCTGTTTGCTGGCCACCAGATCACCGATCTGGTAGTCAATGCTCAGATCCCCATCCCCTGCCGGGGCGTGTTGCAAGACCCAGGTCACGGCCATATGATCCCGACGGGATTCGTAATGCTCCAGCACCGCTCCGTCGTCATCCAAACGTCGCTGGGCCGTGTTACCCAGAACCGACCAGCCTCCGGCGTCTTTACTGGCCAGAGCATCACCTCTTTGGCGAATCGCCGCCGTACCAAGGCTCACCTCAAGCTCACCTTGGCCATTCTTGGCCTTCTTCGCTGCTGGAAGACTCAGGCGAAGCCCGTCCTTTTCCACCGTGGCCTTGAAACCACGCACCCGCGCTTGCACCGCCCCTGTGGCCGGATCGGTACGGAAAGCTGCATCCGCCCGCTGGACGATCTCAGAGAGGTTCGGTTCCCCGCCTTGATTGACAAGACTCTGGGGCTTCCAGAATTCCTTGCCATAAGCCACCAGGCTTTCCGGCTGCTCGGCCAGGGTTTTCACCACCGTGACCGACTGCTCCTCCCCGGATCCGCTACAAGCGGAGAAGAGAAAAAGGGAAACAATGAACCACAGAAGCCAAACCGAGCCAGCTCCTGTTTTCAATCTTTTCCAGGATTGCCTTTCACCGCTGGATATACAACCACACGGCAGACAATTCATCAGGACACGATTCACATTAGACATGCGCATGGGATCATGAGACATCATGGTTTCCTCCCTAATGGTACAACACGGGCATAACTACCCGCCAAGAACTCAACCCGTTATTTTCCTAGCAGTTTCTATCGCTTATTGGCTCGATACGAATGAGGAGCTACGGAATGATGTGCTAGCCTATTTGCCTTACGAAATAATGAATCCTTAGCCTAGTCCTACAAACTGTAACTACACACAACACATTTGACCCTGGCTGATCTTTGATGTTTTGTCAAGAAATGACTCCTCTTGGAACAAACTTTAACAGGGAAACAACAGTATGACAGGTCCTGCTACTCATTTTCGATTCAACGAAAGAAAGCCGATTCCCGGCAGTTAACCCGATTCCACTGTACATCCATCCCGTGAACAAAGGATCAGCACCTTGGTAGTGTTATATCTAAAGAGGCCGATTAGTACGCAATTGTGCGCAAAGGAAAAGAGCTTTCCGTACAGTTTATTAATTCTCTCTTACGTCCACCATCCCCCGCATGTCATCTCCCCCAACATCCCTTCCCCACATTCCGATAGCTTCCCATATCATTGTAATTACATGCCCTCCATGTCCTCTCATGGTTTACATGACACAGAAACCATAGATGTAGTGCAAATTGGCATTTGAAAGACCGCCCGACTCATCCGAACCGAGGATTTCTCGACTTTTCCTCGAAGGAAACGATGGGAATCCAAATCTAACCATTCGTTATTCGCAAGCAATTTGAACACCCAACCCTTTCCTTGCAGATACGTATCAGGGTGTAAGTAATTCCCTCCAGGGGTGTCCTTGCGGATACCTCGGAGATCCGAAGAAAGAGTGTTCCTGCTCTTCGATGGAGATTCAACGCTACCGCAGCCGTATCTCCGGCCCCTTGCTGGATCGTATTGATCTGCACATTGAGGTTCCGGCGGTGAAGTATCAGGATCTTCAGGAAACACGCCGGGGAGAATCCAGCGCCGAGATTCGCGCCCGTGTAGAAGGGGCGCGGGCGATGCAGGCCGAACGATTGAAAGACAGCGGTGTGTTCACCAACGCCCGGATGACTTCGCCCATGCTGCGTAAGCATTGCCCCATCGATCAGGAAGGCTCGCGGCTTCTGGAAATGGTTGTGGACCGCTTGGGTATGAGCGCCAGAGCCTATGACCGCATCATCAAGGTGGCACGAACCATTGCGGACCTGGAGAAGAGCGAAACCATCCAGGCGGCTCATTTGTCTGAAGCCATTCAATACCGTTCGTTGGATCGCGCCGTGGGCTGAATGCCTTGTCGCATCTTGCTCGGAGGAAAGGAAACCCATGATGAGTACACATGAATCCACGCCTCGTGTTTCACCAAGCCGCTCGCTGGGTTCCATCGCACAGGACGGGTTTCACACCCTCCTGACCCAAGGCCGACGGGCCGCCCACAGGCTCGCTGCCACCGCCAGCCAGGTAGACCGGGAACTGCACCAGAATCTGTTTGCTTCTCACCAGGGATCAAGCGCCCTTACCGGCGCGGTGCTATCCACCGGATTTCCCGCCCTGGATCACGCCTTGGGCTGCCAGGGTTATCCCTTGGGTTGTGTGGTGGAATGGATCGCTGATAGTTCTTCCGGGTTTCGTCTGCTCGGTGGTTTACTCGACTCTTTGGCGCGCCAAGGCCAGTATGCCGCACTGACCAACGGAGCCGAACAGATCGGCAGTCAGGTTTTGCAGCAGGAAGGTGTAGACCCCTCCCGCGTCCTGATGCTGAGCCATCCGGGGCGAGCCGGTCTGGTCAAGCTCTGTCAAAGCACCTTGTCCATCGCTCCCGTCGGGGCGATGGTCCTGGACCCCAGCCTGTTATCCGGCGGGTACCACGCACCGGCGTTGCGGGACCAGGAGGAACTCTGGACGCTGTCTCTCACGGCACGCCGCAGCAGCAAACTGCTGGTCCTCTGGCATGATCCCAACGGCCCGATGGGAGAGACTCCGTTAGGGGCTTGTCATGTCCAGCTACGGGCGGAGAGCCGGGAAGATGGCCGGGTGATGCTTCGTGTACAGCGCAACACCAGGGCGGTCAAAGTGCGGGAAACAACTCTCATCTTACCCCCACGCCCGGCCCGGTAGGCGGATCATAAAACCTTGGTATGAAACCGTCTTTTGTTTGAAGTGGATCAGACGGGGGAGTTTTCCATCCCGGCATTGCCGAAGCCCGGCGCTTTTGCTACACTCCTTGGGTATGTCATCATGGATTTCATGACTTGTCTACCGAGGTGCCGCCGATGAAACCGCATTCTACGCTTCTATGTTTAGTCCTCAGTGCCCTGATCCTTCCTGCCGTGGCCTTGGCCGGACCGGATGATTTCCCTCCTCCCCCACAATCCGACATCCTTCGTCCTGACCAGCCTGTGGATGTTCATCGGTTTACCGAAGACGTGCTGAACGACCTGCCTCAGCAGTTGTTTGTCCCTCAAGGTGCGCAACTGCTGGATGTCCGTCGGGACAAGGACACCTTGCATCTGACCTTCAGCGAAGAACTGGCCCTTCTTGCCGAACATCCCGCCCAGAGTGACGAATTCATCCATTACCTGCTCAGCAAAGCGACGGGCTATGCCTCCGTGCGCGTTCATATCCGGGATGCGGCCCAGCAGACGAAAGCCTTGACCGACCTGCAAGAAAGCCTACGGGACAGCAAAGACTGGGACACCAACCCGTCTTTACCCGGCGGAGGGCTTTCACGGATGGAGGATAGCTCCTGGCCCTTTGAAGGTCCGCTGGCCGGTAAGGTGATTGTCACCAGCCCCGGTCACGGCTACACCTATGATTTGAACCTGGGCTACTGGACCACTCAACGCGGCCTGACCAACGGTCTGATTGAAGACATCAGCAACGCCAACAGCGTAGACCGCCACCTGATTCCCAACCTGGAACGCCTTGGCGCACGGGTATTCAACGCCCGCGAGCGGGACGAGAACCTGAACGAGATCCTTGTCGATGATGCCGATGGCGCCCCGGCGTATCAGGATGAGGAACCCTTCTACGAAAGCAGCTATGAAAGCTACGGCAGCTTTTACCATCCCTGCCCCACCACTTCCAATCGTAACGAGGCTGTTTACGCCAGGTTCTCGCCGGATATCCCGGAGGCGGGAGAGTACGGAGTCTACGTGTTTTACCGTGCCGGAAGCAACCGGGCGACCGACGTGCGTCATGAAATTCACCACGCCGGGGGAGTGAACACCGTGCTGGTGGATCAGCAGGAAAACGACCGTCGCTGGGTATATCTGGGAACCTATTACTTTGAAGCCGGACAGAGTGACGACCAGGGCGTGTGGGTATCCAACTACAGCGAAAGCGGAGATGGCAGCTACGTCATTGCCGATGCCGCGCGCTTGGGTGGAGGTATGGGTAGCCTGGAACGCGGCGGAGAAACCAGCGGTCAGCCGCGCTACAAGGAAAACTCCCGCGTGTATGTGGAATACCTCGGCGCTCCCGGCTGGGCCTATCGTGACGATATGGCCAATGACCGCGACGGCGATGTGACCACCCGGCCCTGGTATGCCAACTGGCAGGGAGCCGATCTCTATATCTCCGTGCATTCCAATGCGATGGCCACGCCCAATACCGCACGCGGCACGGAAACCTTCATGTACAACGGAACGCCCACCGAAGGCAGCGAAGCCCTACGGGACAACATCCAACAGGAATTGATTCGCAGCTATCGCGCCAAATACGACAGTTCCTGGATTGATCGTGGTACGAAAACCGGGAACTATGGGGAAGTCCGTGAGCTGGGCCATGCCGCCGGCGCACTGACGGAACTGGCCTTTCATGACCATGAAAGCGATGCCTACTATTTGAATCGCCCCGATTTCCGGGAAACCAGTGCGCGAGCAATGGCCAAGGCCGTGCTGCTCTATTACGGAATCCAAGACACCATGCTTCCCCTGCCGCCGGAGCATCTGTTCGTTGATTTTGATGAGGATGACACCCCGGTGCTGCATTGGCAGGCGGCAGACGATCCGGTGTATGGTAACGAGGCGAACCCCACCAGCTTCCGGGTGTACACATCCACCCACGGCTATGCCTTCAGCACCCACGAAGCGGAAACGGAATTGACCCAATATTCGCTGGATCTCCCGGCTGCGAAAACCACCTATGTCCGTGTGACGGCCTTGCGGGACGGCATGGAAAGCCTGCCCTCGGAACCCATCGCAATCAAAATTCCTGAAGCGGGACGACCGAACATCCTCCTCGTCAACGGCTTTGATCGCCAGGACCGCTACGTACAGGAACCGGACAACACACGAGACTATGTGGTTCGCCATGCCAAGGCGATGGAACGGGCCGGACACCGCTATTTCTTTGTTTCCACCAGCAACGAAGCCTTGCATGACGCCTCCGTCCTGATGGGTGATTATGAGTTTGTAGACTGGTACGTGGGAGAGGAAAGCACGGAGCATGAAAGCTTCAGCGATGAGGAACAGACCTTAATAAGTACTTATCTAAACAATGGCGGCCACATGCTGGTTTCCGGTGGGGAAATCGGCTGGGACTTGGTGGATTATGGCAGCGATGAGGACATCGCCTTCTACCAGAACACCTTGCAGACAACTTATGAATCGGACGATGCCGAAAGCTACCGCTTCCAAGGAGTGGTGGGAACCCTCTTCGATGGCGTGGGCTATGCGGACTTTGATGACGGCACCCAGGGCACCTACAACGTCGATTACCCCGATGTCGTCTCCGGGTTTGCCGATAGCGTGGTCTGCTTGCAGTACGACAGAGAAAGCCTGGGCGCGGCGATCTGTACGGAATCCGCCGGAGAACACAGCACCGGAAAGTTGGTTCACCTGGGCTTCCCCTTTGAAACCATCGTCAGCGCAGAGGTACGCGGCTACCTGATGCAGAAAATCCTTTCCCGTATGGCGGAAACCATTCCCATTCCCGACCTTGACGGGGATGAAAGCGATGGCGATACGGAAAACTGTACCTGGGACTACGAATGTATCGGCAGCGAATTATGGCATATTCTATCCTGCGGTGGAGAGTCGGAGTTGCTGGCGGAATGCGGACGTGAAGATTTGTGCGATGCCGCACGCGGAGCCTGCCTGAATGACACCGATGGGGATGAGGAGTTTGATATTGAGTGGCAGGAAGCGAACGAATACGAAGAGGAAGCGAACGAGCAGGAAAGTGACGAGCCCTCCGCACCGGTGGATGGGGATAGCGGGTTACCCGGTGACGATGCCTGCCAGGATGGGTATCACCTGGATGGTTATACCTGCGTCCCCGATGATCCAGGCACGGACGATGAAGATGACAGTGGTTCGGTATCGGAAGACGACACGTCGTCCTCCGGCTGCCGGTCCGGCGATTCTCCCCTCGCCTGGATACTTGCTCTGCTGATGCTCGCTCTGATGCTTGGCCGAAGGCGGGCGGGTGAGATGAATTAAGTTTTTTCACAAAAGGATGTTGAGTCATTCCCCAGGTTCGTAATGAACCTGGGGTTTTTGCTTTGAACAAGACCCCGGCTCGGCCATTTTACACGGATATACTGTGAAAAGAGTCATGATTCCAGGCTTCTTGGTGCCAGCTTGCCGGGTTGCATCAAGGGCAGAGATTTGAATGCTTGGATGGATGCTGAAAAACCAAGAGGAAATATGGACGGAAATGCAGGTAGGAATCTTGATTACACGGGCGTACAAGTACTTCGTTTGTTTTTCTTTAATCCGGGCCGAGAACCAAGAATCCCTTGACCTGGAGGGGCATAATCCATTATAAATATTGAAGAGTTGTGTAAACTTTTTCTAAGAAACAGAAACCCTCTTCCACTGAGGATGGAGTTGAATGATGTCCTCCGTAACCGAACAAGGAGTACATGGCATGAAGGCGAAAAAACGGTTCCCGATCCCAAGGTTTGCTTGGCTGCTTGCCTTCTTCCTCGTCGTTTTGCAGTTCCCCACGGGCTGCGATGATGATCCACCCAAGCTTGACGACGACGACGATGACAACGGCGATGTCTTTTGCACCTATGACAGCGACTGCCTGGATGCCGGGCAGGTCTGTTACAACCAGTTGTGTCAGGAGCCGATTCCGGATTGTGCCCAGCCCGGAAGTTGTTGCCTGGATGACGAATGTGGTGAGAACCAGTTCTGCAACGACTTCTGGACCTGTGAAACCAGACCCAACCTGATTGACGACGATGATGACGATGATGACAACGTCACCGATGATGACGATGACACGACCATCTGCGAACCGGGGAAACCCTGTCTCGTCGTGGAACCGAAGATCCTGGACTTCGGCGCGGTTCAGCCCCAGACTCCGGATACAAACAGCTTCCTGATTAAAAACATTGGCGAAGCCAACATGCGCGTGCTGAGTATTCAGTTCGGGAACGGCACCCATGAAGACTACAAGTTCTGGAATGACGCCACCCAGGAATGCAACCTGCTTACCCCTCCGGCGGAGGGGGAAACCGTTCAGGCCGGTCAACAGATCAGCGTCTCCGTGTGCCTGAACTGGCAGGGCATGGGTACCGCCCTAGGAACGGTCGATATCACTACCGATGCCCCGACCCCCAACGCAGGGGTCAACCTGACCATGACCATCAAAGGCTATTCAGAGATCGAAATCACGCCCACGTCTTACAACTTCAGCGACATTCCTGTGGGTGACGACAGTGAAACCAGCGTCTCCATCTGCAACATTACCGATACCACGGAATCCAATAAAATCCTGAGCATCCTCGACTTGCAGTTCGATCCTTCCACGGGTACCCCCAACGCCTTCCAGATTGAAGCTCCAGAGCAGATCACCCTTTCGCCCAGTGCGTGCATCACCGTGTATGTTACGGCTGCGTGTCAGGCAAATGGACCGATCAGCGGTGTGTTGAGCATCTCTCACAACGCGGATTACAGCCGCTATGAACCGCAGCAACCGGTTCAGATGCAATTCAACGGCAACTGCGTCAGCCCGGATATCGTGCTGCCTGTGACCAACATGGATTTCGGGCAGATCACGGTGGGCAACTGCGAATACAAGGATCTTACCATCACCAACGCCGGCGGAGCAATGCTTCAGATTGAAGACATCGGTCTGCTCAACTGCTCGGATGATTTCCAGCTTGAAACCTACAACGTCATTGGCAGCGGCATCCCGGCGGGTGAAAGTCGTACCGTGACGATAAGTTATTGCCCTTCAACACCGGGGAGCCAAAGCTGCTTCCTCCAAGTAGAGTCCAACGACCCGGACAGCAGCCTGGAAACGATTACCCTCACCGGTCAGGGAGTGGTTTCCACCGTGACCTGCCTGCCACAGAATCTGACCTTTACCAACGTGCTTGTCGGCACAACCTCCTCGGATCAGGTTACCGTGCGCAACAGCGGTAGTGGACAACTGATTGTTCTGGAAACCTACTGGAACGAAGATGTAGGCCGCCCCGAAGTATTCAGCGCTCCGGTCGCCGAAGCCGTAGACGGCCTTCCCGTGAACAGCAGTTGGGATTTCAGCGTCAGTTACACGCCGGATTCCTACAGCACCGGTCAAATTGACAGCGCCCAACTCATCGTGGAAACGAACGATCCCACCACCCCGCAATGCGTGATCAACATGACCGGAACTCCGGTCTGTCCGGATCTGCTCCTTTTGAATAACGATGACACGGAAGTCCATACCGGTGATACCATCGACATGGGTTCCACCCCGCTGGGTGCTTCCAACGTCAAGACCCTGAAATTGCGCAATGTAGGAAGCTACCCGCTGGCGATCACCTACATCGGCTTCGGTCCCAACTCCTCCAGCGACTTCTCGTATTCCCCGTCCAGCTTCGGGCAGATCGGTACCAACGGTCAGGAAGTCTTGACCATCACCTACCAGCCGCTGCTATACCCTGGCACGGATAGCGGCTCCCTGATCATCCGCACCACCAGTTGCGGAGACGATGAAAGCGAGATCATTCTGAATCTGGCAGGTATCGGAGCCAACGCGGAACTGGAAATCGTTCCGACAACCAACAGCAACAACCCTTACAACTTCGGTCAGGTCTTGAAGAACGACTGCGCGGACCCCGTTCTCGTCAGCCTGCGCAACAAAGGCGTGGTGGGAACCCTGCATATCACCGGGTACCAGGCGACTCAGATTTACGGGATGCCCGGTAGCTGGGAAGCCTCCAACTTCTCTGCAAGTATGGATGATGCCTACCTGGAACCCTATAACACCACGCAGCAGGAAATCACCTTTGAACTGACCTTCTGTCCCAACGGCCTCGCGGCAGAGCAGTCCATCACCTTGCAGTTCCAGACAGATAACAGCGTCAACGGTCTGTACCGTACCTTCCACGCCAAAGGGATCGGAACGGATTGCCCGGAAGGGATGTGGGACTTGGACAATGATCCATCGCGCTGTGAATACCCCTGCACGGAAACGGAAAACCGCGTTGAAAAATGCGATGGTAAAGACAACGACTGCAACGGCATCGTGGACGATGGCTACGCGGTCGGCGAAGCCTGCTGCACCCGTGAAACCTGCCCGGAAAACAACGGCAGCATGTGTAAAACCGGAAGTGTCTGCGTGCAGGACATCGGTGGTTTGTATTTCTGCTCCTGCGTGGACAACAGCAATTGCAAGACCGGGCAGAGTTGCGAAAGCGGTCGCTGCGTGGATAAGTCCTGCGGCGAGTGCGGAATCGGTGAATACCAGTGCAGCCCATACAGTCCCTTTGAGGTGATCTGTAACACCATGCCCGGCGGTCAGTACAGCCAGGTTCAAGGGGAACTCTGCGATGGCAAAGACAACGATTGCGACGGACTGACTGATGAAAACTTCAATGTCGGTCAGGCCTGTCTCGGTAAAGGCGAATGCGGCCTGGGAACCTGGCAATGTGAAGATGCCTCCGACCTGAACAACAACAACATCATCTGCAACGCCAACTTCGGCGATGGGGGTCTTTCCACCGGATATGGTGCCCCGGAATTATGCGACGGACGGGACAACGACTGCAATGGTGTCGTGGATGACAGCGGTTACGTGATTCATCTCTCCGACCCCGTACAGTACTGCGGAACCTCCGGAAGCCTTTCCGGATCGGCGGGAACCAGTTGCATCAACATGGCTTGTCAGGGAACAGGCGATTGCGGTTGGGGCGTCTGGCAGTGTGCCGCGGCGGCCATTGACCCCAATCTGCAAACCATCCGCTGTTCGTCCGAAGGCGCCGGACAGGCTGAAATCTGCGACGACCACGACAACGACTGCAACAACGAGGTCGATGAAGTTCTCTTCCCGATCAACGGCCCCTGCGGCGGCACCACGGGACGCATCTGCGGAACGATGGTGCATAAAGGCGAAGCCTGCACAGGGATCGGTCGTTGCGGACAGGGCGTCTGGGAATGCGATCCCCGCGACCCCCGCGGCGTGATCTGCTCCACGGAATCAGGCGGCTCGGATTACGTCGTTGAGCAGGAAGTCTGCGACCACATCGACAACGACTGCGACGGCGAAGTGGACGAAGGCTTCAGCCTGGGTGACATCTGTACCGCCCTGGGTGAATGCGGTCAGGGCACCTGGGAATGCGACCTGTCACCCGGTGATAACCAGTTCGACCGACGCTGCTCTACCAGTTACGGTGGAAGTGAGTTTGCCGGTCAGAATGAAATCTGCGATGGTCGCGACAACGACTGCGATGGCGAGATTGACGAAGACTTTGGTACCGGAAACCCCTGCTACGGTGCGGGCGAATGCGGTTACGGTGTCATTGAATGCGCGGGAACCGGAGATGCCACCCGTTGCTCTACGGATCCCGGTGGCTCCCAGTACGGCGGCCAGACCGAATTGTGCGATGGTCAGGACAACGACTGCGATGGTCAGGTTGACGAATCCTTCCTGGTTGGCCAGACCTGCTGGAGTATCGGTCAGTGCGGCAGCATCCCCGGTCAGTGGGAATGCGCCGGTCTGTATGAAAAGCGTTGTTCCACAGGTCCGGGTGGAAGTCAGTTCGCCGGTAGTGTGGAACTCTGCGATGGTGAAGACAACGACTGCGACGAAGACGTTGATGAAGACTACGGAGTCGGCCTGGCCTGCACGGGCGTTGGTCTTTGCGGCGAAGTGGACGGTCATTACGAATGCGATGGTCTGTATGGCCGCCGCTGCTCCACCAACATTGGCGGAACCGAATACGCCGGTCAGGATGAAATCTGCAACTACAAAGACGATGACTGTGATGGCAGCGTCGATGAAGGTTTTGATACCCGCAACGGCGACATCTACAACTGCGGTGCCTGTGGGATCGTCTGCGATCTGGATCACGCCTCGCCGTCCTGTGTCAATGGTGAATGCGTGATTCTTTCCTGCGACAACGGCTGGTACGATGTCAACAGTATCCCCGGTGATGGTTGTGAATGCCAGCCGATTGGAGAGAATGGTTCAACCGGTGAGAGTTGCGACCATGCCATTCAGATTGATCCGGTCAGCCTTTCCGATGCGGGCGTCGGCATGGAAACCTTTGTCACAGGAAACCTTGCACCGTTCAATGATGAAGACTGGTATACCTTTGAAGCGGTGGATGCAACGGATGTGGTTACGGGAACGGAATCCTATACCCTTCCGGTTCAACTCGGTGAAAACGGAGTTGGTTCCGTGGTGCAAGCGGATGTTCTTTGTGATCACTTCAAGATCGTTGTCAACTTCTCCATCAACCCCAACAACCAGTTCGTCTTTGACATCTATTTCGGAGGCTGCAACGCCACACAGAAAACCTGCGACCGCCAGACCCAGTTTGATTTCAGCACCTGGGGTAAGTGGGGAACGGCCTCCGCATCGGATCCCTACCGCGTGGGTCAATGCCCTTGTACAAAAATCATCCAACGTCGGGAGGGCAAGAACAGTTGTGAAAACGATAGCAAGACGGTATATGTCCGCGTCTATCGTGCCGGAAATTCCGGTGACACACCGACCTGTGAACCTTACGAACTGCATATTTCCAACGGAAAGTAAGTGCTGGAACCTATTTCATCATTTCTTTGCAACAGCCCGGCCTCTGGCCGGGCTTTTTGCATCCTGAACCTGAACAGGTTTTCCCTTACGGAGATACCCTTGTCACCATCCCGCCAAGCCCTGATGGAAGGGATTGAAAACTCCATTAGAATTGCTGGAATGAATCCGTTTCCAATGGGCTGAGTGACAAAATCAAAAAAACAGACTTTTTCGGCAATAGATCCTGCGACCCACTCGACAAGAGAGTGGAGGCACAAAACGGAATGAAGAACCAGGAATCTGCAAACCACAACGTACAAGAGCTTTGGGAGTATTACCCGGCCTTGCTTAAAAAAGCCCGGTATCTTCTTCGCGAAGAAGCCGATGCCGAAGACGTGGTGCAGGATGTGGTTCTTTCTCTGCTGGATGCTCCCAATCTTCTGCAGGGTGTGGAGCGCCTTGGAGCCTGGCTGCAAACCGTGGTGCATCGACGTTGCGTGGACTTCATCCGCGGAAAGGTCCGCCGCCGGACACATCTGGAACAGCAACGTCAGCAACAAAGCGAAGCGCTTCCCGACCAGGGCGACCATCTGGAAAGTGAAGCCTTGGCCGAAGCCCTGGAAAACGCGATCCTCTCGCTGAATGAAGACCTGCGTTTCGCCTTTGTCGAACAGGCGATCAAAGAAAAGACCTTTGCCGAAGTCAGTGCCGAAAGCGGCATTCCGACAGGCACGCTGATGGCTCGAAAACAACGGGCCGTAACCGCCATGAAAGCGATATTGCACGACCAAGGATGGCTGTAAGACCATCTTGACAAGGAGAACCCGATGAATATGGAACATGACAAGAAAGCCAGAAAAATAGAGAAAGTAATCAAAATCATCATCATGGTTATCATCGGCCTGTTCATTGCCGCAGCCATCGGCCTGGTATTGGGTTTGGCCGTGATGTGGCTGTGGAACGCCCTGATGCCGGATATTTTCGGCCTGCCGGAGATCGGTTATTGGCAAGCCGTGGGTCTGTTCCTGCTTTGCCACCTGCTCTTCAAAGGTCACGGTCATGGCTCAGACGACTCCTGCTGCGAGGACTCCGGAAAGCATTCATCCCACGGACACTTCTTCCATCATGGCCACCACGACCACCCCTTCAAGAAAAAGATCGAGAGCTGGTTGAACGATGAACATCGCTCCTGCTGCCAGCCAACCCCGACGGCAGATGAGCAGACACCCCAGGCTACACCATCGGATGATCAGACGTTGCCCCCCTTAGACAAGGCCGTCGCATCCACCGAAACCAGCAAAGAGTAAATCAGCCCCTTGTTCTCCAAGGCATCTTCAAGCTCGTGTTCCGAAAGAAATATCGTGTGCTTCTCGATGCTGCCCTGAGCTTGTTGAGGGGGAGGCCGCTTTCGCGGTAAGAAATCCCAAGGATATACGAAAACACAAAAACGCCCCGGCCAGATGGTCGGGGCGTTTTTGTGTTTGGTTCGGATTGAATACGTAGCTTACTTCAGGTTCCAGCCTTTGCGGCGCAGGGCGACACCGGCGAAGAGCATCAGCAAGGCGGCCAAGGCCGCGCCGGTGTCGATGCTGCGGCAACCGCCGCTTGATCCTGAACCGGAGACATCATCCTGGCCGACGAAGTCATCATCACCGTCGTCGTCCGGTTGGACCGAATCATCGTCATCGTCATTGAATATGTCGTTGTCATCATCATCGTCCGTCACGTCGTCATCGTCGTCGGTTACATCGTCGTCATCATCGGTTACATCGTCGTCATCGTCGGTCACGTCATCATCATCGTCCGTCACGTCATCATCATCATCGGTCACGTCATCATCATCATCGGTCACGTCATCATCGTCATCGGTTACGTCGTCATCATCGTCGGTTACATCGTCGTCATCGTCTTCATCGCCGTCCATGTCTCCATCTTCGTCGCCGTCAATGTCTCCGTCTTCATCCCCGTCGGTGTCTCCGTCTTCATCCCCGTCGGTGTCTCCGTCTTCATCCCCGTCGGTGTCACCGTCTTCATCCCCGTCGATGTCTCCATCGATGTCGCCATCCTCATCTTGCACGCGCTCCAGCAGGATCTCAAACCCGCCCGCCGTGTCAGGGCTTGCCGCATGGACGCCCAAAAGAAACACGCTGTTTTTCTCACTAGCGGGGATCTCGATTTCGTAGTGTTCGGCTTCACCAACGCCCGCTTCGTTCACGCTGCCACTACACGCCGCAGGGTGGCAGTCTGTCATCAGCAGCAAGGCCACATCCACACCCGCATCCGGGGTGACGCTCAGCATGTACGCACCGCTGGTGAGTTCGGCATCAAAGAACATCTCCGGCCCCGTCAGGGATTCGTCGCTGCATGTTTCATCCGGCGTAAAAGTGTCCAGCAGGCCGCTCAGCGTGAGGCTCTGCGGCTCATCCAGGGTAAGGCGAATCGGCCTGTCGCAGGTTTCACCATCGCTGATCGAGAGGCATTCTCCGTCGTAACAGCGTTCATCCCCTTGCTGGTCTTCATCACAATACAGCCCGTCTTCGGCGGGAGTGGACTCACAGCCGCCCTGGCCATCGCAGGCGCTGGAGGCATCGCAGACATCCGCATCGCAGGTGTAAGCCGTTCCCGTACAGGCTCCCGCGCCGTCGCAATGATCGCTATGGGTGCAGGCTTCGCTGTCATCGCAGGCCGTTGTGTCGGCGAGATCGTTCGGCTGGCAGATGCCTGCATCATCACAGGTGTCTTGTCCGCTGCACAGAGTTTCAGCCTCGCCGCAGTTGGTACCTAGGGCTTCCAGGTTCTCCAGGCAAAGCCCGGCACCATCGCAGGTATCGGCGTGGTTGCAATCATTTTCCGTCGCATCGCCGCAGGCCGTCTGGGCAGGTTTGAAGCCGTTATCCGTACACGAACCGGACCCATCACAGGTGTCTTGATTCACGCACTCCGTGCCCGCATCTCCACAGGCCGTTCCGGCGTCCAAGTCGTTCGGCTGGCAGGTTCCCGACCCATCACAGGTATCTTGGCCGCTGCATTCCGTGGGTGCCTCTCCACAGGCCGTCTGAACAGGTTTGAAGCCGTTGTCCGTACACGAACCCATTCCATCGCAGGTGTCTTGATTCACGCACTCCGTTCCAGCGTCACCACAGACCGTCTGGGCAGGTTGGAAACCATTGTCCGTGCATGTACCCAAGCCATCACAGGTGTCCTGGTTCACACACTCCGTGCCCTCATCACCGCAGGCCGTCTGGGCAGGTTGAAAGCCGTTATCCGTGCATGTACCCAAGCCATCGCAGGTATCCTGATTGATGCACTCTGTTCCAGCGTCACCACAGGCTGTCTGGGCAGGTTGGAAACCATTGTCCGTGCAGACTCCCAGCCCATCGCAGGTGTCTTGATTGGTGCACTCTGTTCCAGCGTCACCACAGGCGGTCTGGGCAGGTTGGAAACCATTGTCCGTGCATGTACCCAAGCCATCGCAGGTATCCTGATTGATGCACTCTGTTCCCGCGTCACCACAGGCGGTCTGGGCAGGTTGGAAACCATTGTCCGTGCAGACTCCCAGCCCATCGCAGGTGTCTTGATTGGTGCACTCTGTTCCAGCGTCACCACAGGCGGTCTGGGCAGATTGGAAACCATTGTCCGTGCAGACTCCCAAGCCGTCGCAGGTGTCTTGATTGGTGCACTCTGTTCCAGCGTCACCACAGACCGTACCGCTAGCCTTGAACCGACAGGTGTCGGCGTCGCAACATTCCCCCAAGATACCGTCAATGCTTTCACATTGCTCATCACCAACCTGGATGCCATCTCCACAGATGGTCTGATCGCAGGTTTCTCCATAGTAGCCTTCGACACATTGATCGCATAACGTACCGGTCCAATGGGCATCACACTCGCAAGAGCCGTTGCCGGTTAAACCATCATCGCAATCTCCATGCTCGCAGGCGCAGACGTACTGGCATTGATTTCCATAATAACCTTCTTGGCAGACATTGCAGGTTGCACCCGTCCAACCTGTATCACAAACACACTGCCCGGATGATCCGCAGCTTCCGCCCATATCGTAGGCGCAGTTGGCAGTGCAGCATCGTCCATCCATACAGGTGTTGCTATCACAACCATCATTGTCACTACAGCTTGCTCCGTTACCGACGGAAAGCTCGAAAGCTCCCATGCTGCATTGACTTCCCCGTGTGATGTTTCTCTGATCGTAGAGATATCGATGCGTGTAATAGGATGGGTCCGTCCACGAGCAGGTACCCGCATGGTGAACCTGTTGAGACGTTGTGTAGGCACAGGTCAAGGTATTGCCGCCGTTATCAGCAAGGGTGCCCAACTCTGGATTCAAGGTGACACTCATGTCCGAACTGCAAATATTGCCGGAGACCGCTTGGTTGCATAAATCGGCGGGCATAGCAATCCATGACCCATAGCCGCTATTATACCATGCGTCGTTTCTGGTTCTTCCGATGAATGAATGATCCACCGAACCGGTATGTCCGCAAAGATCCGGATGGTCACCATACATCCCCATTGTGTTCATTGCCAAAATGCTGTTGGCTAGTGTGATGCTGCCGTATCTCCGATCACTTCGGACTCCAGAGCATCCGTAATCCGCAAAATTCCTGACAATTGTGGAAGAATGAACGATAAAATCAGCAAAACTTCTGGTTAAATCTGGAGGGTTGGAGGGCACTCCAAACAGGCCTCCACCATACCCTCCTCCGTTTACCCAAAGATTGTAATAGGCATTATTTTCAGAGATCGTGCTATTATAGATATAGACATCAGCGTAATTGGCTGCGATCCCTCCACCGTAGCCGGCATTGTTGCTGGTAATCACGCATTTTTCTATCGTGACGCGGTTTTTCATGCCTGTGTCATAAGTATGTCCGATATAGATCCCACCGCCTGCGTCCGGCACGTCGATTCCTCCATCCCGGATGATGAGGCGTTCAAAGGTCACATGCTCTTCGTGGGGAGTGGCGACGTGAAAAACCCTATCCCGGTCTGCACCATTGATTATGGTCATTCCTTGATAGGAACCAATCAAGGAAACATCGCCTCGGGTAATGTCAAAATCACCGGTTGCGTTTCCGTTTTCATACTTGCCGTCCCGTGTAATGGTATAGGTCCCGGCGGATAATGCAATGCAATAGGTATTGTCCCATGTGGTCTGTGTGAACGGGCAGGCATCACGCGGGGCGTGGGTATTGATCGCCGTAATCGCTTCACGAAGGGAGCAGTTTCCGTTGTCCGTGTAGTCATCCGCAAAGGTGTTGACCGTAATGGTGAAATTACAGGTCGCCGCCATAGCTATCCGGGGAGTAAGAAGGAAGAACGAAAAAACAAGAAAGATCATGGTGATCCACGCCATATTCATCCGGATTGGCTTTCTTCCGTCTTTTCCCATACCGAGGGTAGAGAACTGGGCATTCGGGGTCATGGTCTACTCCTATTCTGTCATCTGTCGCGCACGTAAAAGGTTTTAGACGCGATTCTATTACCATTGGGTGGAAAAACCTAGCACAACGTAAACAAAAAAGAACCTAGCCACTTGGCTAGGGTATGGACATTGGTTTCCTCGCCGAATGTCCGGCTTCCCAATCCGCCTTTTTGTGCTTAAGGTCTTGTCTTTCTACGTGCATTTCCCAATTATGGATGTATCCGCAGAATACCGGACTTTGTGCGCCAATTATTGACATTTGGTGAGTGCCCCCTACAATGAAGGGAAAAATGGTGGCGATGTTTGCCCCAGGCCCACTGATTCAACCCAACAAAGGTAGAGCCATGCAACGACCCTGGATTTTTGTTCTCGTGTTGGCCGTTTCGTTCCTCTCTCTGGCCATTCCGGCTTGCAACAGCTCGGAAACCAAGATTCCCTTCATCGGTGATGACGACGATGATGATGACGACAACGATGATTCCTTCACGCCCAGTTGCACCCAGGATGAAGACTGCAACGAGGGGCAGGTTTGCGATCAAGGCAACTGTGTTACCGGCGATGACGATGATGATGACAATACGGATGACGACGATGACAACGACGACGCTCCGGCCTGTGTCTCGGATGAAGATTGCCAAGGCGGGCAGGTCTGCGTAGATGGCGTTTGCGCCAAACTATGCCGCAACGATGACGACTGTCAGGCTCCCACCCCCTTCTGTCATCCGGACCTGTACTGTGTGCAATGCCTTTTTGATGAAGACTGCCCGGATGAGCAGCACTGCGACAACCAGGTCTGTGTCGGTGAAACCGATGGTGACACCCCGGACGGAGATGTCGAGATCCCCGACAGTTGTGAAGGGGTCTGCGATGCCGGAACGCTTCCCGCCTTCTGCATGGGTGACAACGCCTGTGTCTGCCAGGCTGCCGGATGGACCTTGATGAATTGTCAGGCGGTTTGCGATTTCGAACAGAAACCCCTGATCGGCTGTGGTGAGCGCGAGGGTTACAACGGTCCCTATTGCCTGTGTGGCGACGCCGAAGACGGTGACGTGACCGATGGCGACGTAACCGACGGTGACGTAAGCTGCGAAGCCAACTGCAACACGGACCAGGGCGAGTATTGCAATCCGCAAAACGGGCAATGCGAAAACGTCTCCTGCGTTCCCTGTGACAAAGATGATGATTGCAACGGCGGCACCTGCGGGGATGTCATGGCCACCGGCGATGTGCTGGAACGGGTCTGCCTCGGTTCCTGCGGGGATGACGGCGATTGCGGCCTGGGGTATCATTGCGAAGACGACGCCTGTCGCCTGAACAGTGATGTGCGCTGTCCGCGCTTTACCTATGCGGGCTTCACGGAAAACTGCCAGTCGCCGGGCAACCTGGATGCTCCCCAATGCGCCCGTGGCTTGCGTTGCGTCTACGTTCCCGACACCCAGATCAGTTGGTGCAGTTCCCCATGCAGCGGTGATGAAGATTGCTCCGGCTGGGAAAATTCCTGCTGTGGTGACCTTTCCGATGGACAGCGTTACTGCTTCGCACCGGACTATTGCCGCCCCTATTGAGGCAGCATGAGCAACTCGTTTGAACCCAGACCCCGCCGGTGGAGCCGTGTTCCCCGGCGGGTTTCTTTATCCGATATCTGGATGCTTGCCGGGCTGGCCTTCTGGATCGGCTTCGCGTTGCTCCCCAGAGCGGAAAGCTTTCCCGTTCCCTGCGTTTTTCTCTACATCACCGGATGCCCCTGCCCCACCTGCGGCTCCGGGCGCGCCCTGTTTCACCTCACCCACGGGGAGCTACTCCCGGCGTTGAGCGCCAACGCCTTCATGACCGTGCTTCTCTGCGGATTGCTCGTCTATTCGCTGTATCGGCTTCTCGTGTTCTGGGGGCTTGGATATCAAGTCCAGTTGAAGCTGCCCCAAGCCCTGCCGCGTCTGATTCCTCCGCTGACCGTGGCGCTTCTGGCCGCTCAATGGCTGGTGCTTCTACGTGCCTGCTAGCAGACTCCCACCACGTTGCTGCTATCGCTGAACGTCCTCTCCCGTTAACGATCTTTTAACGACACTGCCTAGAAGTTGGGTTTATCCTCTTCATCCAGCATTCTACGGATGATGTCCGTCATGCTGACAACCCCCACCGGCACGGAGCGCTTTCCGCGTTGCTCCACAACGACCAGACGATGAATCCCCTGGCGGGTCATGGTGGTAATCGCCTCGCTCACGGGCGTGGTCCGTCGGCAGGTAACCAAGCCCGGCGTCATGATGTCTTCTGCGTTCATCAAACAGCGTTCTTTATTGCTGCGTCCCTGACGGGCCAGAACCAGATCCGTTTGGCTGATCACTCCCACCGCGGCGTCTTCGGCATCGGTTACCACCAGAGCGTGAATGGAGTGTTTGACCATCAAACCCGCAACCTCATCCAGGCCGGTGCTTGTCGGGCAGGTCAGCACACCCTCGTGCATCAAGACACCCACCGTCGTTCCATCATCCACCGGTTTCAAACTCAACGCGGGTCTTTTCACCGTGGTGTAGGTTTCTTCCGGTTCACCCTGATCCAAAACCCCTGTACCCAAATCCGGACGTTGGGCCTGAATGGAGATCCCCTGGCCTGCCTCATTGGCTCCGACCAGCACGGCCATATTGCCGTGAGGGTGCTGGTTGTCGTGCATCAATTGATGGGGTTCCCAGAGATGGTTCCAGGTAAAGGTGCGGCTCAAGCAAGGGTCAATCTTGTTCTCAAGCACCAGACGGTTGAATTGATCGGCCTGATCCCGATTGGCGAAATGGCTTCCCTGTACCCGTTTCTGGCGCATCCACAAGTAGCGTAAATCCACCGTGGCGTTGTAGCCCGTGGTTCCGGCGCAGATCACCACCATCCCGCCGGTATCGGTTACGAAGAGACTTGTCGGCATGGTGCTTTCACCGGGATGCTCGAACACAATACGTGGGCTGCGCTTCTCGCCGATGGCATCCCACAAGGCTTTGCCGAACTTGCGCACGCCGGAAAGCCATTTTCCATAACCGACGGCATCTTTCCAATGGGGGAGCATTCCCCAGTGATCGAACTCCTTGCGGTTGATAACCCCCTTCGCGCCGAGGTTCATGCAGTAATCCACCTTGTCCGGGCTGGAGACCACCGCGATGGGAATGCCTCCCAAGGCTTTGACAATCTGAATCGCCATGCTTCCCAGGCCACCGGCACCGCCCCAGATCAAAACCACGTCATCATGCTTCACCGCGTGGGGTTCCCATCCGGTAAGTTGCCGATAGGCTGTGGCCCCGACCAGCATGTAGGACGCGGCTTCTTCCCAGCTTAAATGTCTGGGTTTGGGTAAGACCTGTTGGGCTTGCACGCGGGTAAACTGCGCAAAGCTTCCGTAGTTGGTTTCATAGCCCCAGATACGGAAACTGGGGCTGAACATCGGATCTTCCCCGCGCTGCACCACGGGACAGTGTTCATCCCAGGTACCGCAATGGGCGACGACCTCATCCCCCACCTTGACGTGGCTCACATTTTTGCCCACTTTGTACACGATACCGCTGGCATCGGAGCCTCCGATATGAAAGGCTTCCTTTTCTCCCGCCTTCTGCCGGGCGGCAATCACGTTTACCGGAAGTCCCAGACCGGCCCAGACGTTGTTGTAATTCACTCCGGCGGCCATTACGTAGACCAGCACTTCGTTGTCTGCAATCTCCGGGGTGTCGATCACTTCCAGTTGAAAGGAATCTTTCGGCTCACCAAAGCGCTCCGGGCGGATCACCCAGGCGTGCATGGTTTCCGGAACCTCTCCCAAGGGAGGCTGTTCACCGATTTCGTAGAGTTTTTTCGTCATTGTATGGTCTTTCTCCCACGATCGAGAGTGTTTTCGTTTCTGATCGTTTTGCCGGGTTGTTCCTATCGAATGCTTCCCCAAGAGTCCGGCAGTCAACCCCGACCGGACAAGCCAATCTCATCCCGTCGGGTATCACCAGCCATGTTACCCGCACAAGCTGTGCCAGTCAGGTCCAAAAGCCACTGGAAAGGAGTATTCGGCCATCCTGCACCGATTTAGAGCCTTCTTGGGTGAAAATCCATCCTGGAAGCCTTGGGTATTGTGTCTCAAAACCCTTCACAGTGAGACAGGTCGAGACATCCTGAAGGGAAAGATTCCAAAACAAAAAATCCGACGGTTGCTTGCAACCATCGGATTATCTATTGGTGCCCAAGGCCGGACTCGAACCGGCACGGCTGTGGCCACTACCCCCTCAAGATAGCGTGTCTACCAGTTCCACCACTTGGGCTTGGTCTCTTGATTGATAAAGATCGAAAACGAGCGCGATTACTGGGCCGGTTGCTCTGCGGGAGCGGGCTGTTCCGCCGGGGCCGCAGGCCGAGCCTTTTCGTCGGCTGCCGGTTTGCCCTCGACTTTTTCCAGGGTCACGCCGGTGGGGTTGCCGTCTTTGTCGGTGACCACCACTTTGGGCTTACCATCTTCGCCCTGTTCCACATGCAGCTTGTTACCGGCTTCATCGGGAAGGGCTTCCATGTTGGCTTCCGGCACGGCAGGAGCCGCATTCTGCGTTACGTCATCGGTCAAAGAACCGGTTTCGCTGGACAGATAAGCCAGGGTCATGGAGGTCAGCATGAAGGTTGCCGCGGCAACGACGGTCACTCTCTGCAACAGATTCGGGGCTCCGCCACCACCAAAAGAAGTCTGGCTGGCACCGCCGAACGCCGCACCCATACCACCCTTACCGGCCTGCAACAGCACGACAAGGATCATGAAGATAGCGACGATTACGTGTAAAACAGACAGAAATTCAACCATAATAACGTGCTTTCGTTCGTTGAGGTTTGATGTTCAACACAACGGAGCAAGATGTATAAACAAAGCAGGGATAAAAGTCAACGGATTTCTTGCAACCGGGTCATCCTTTTTCGTTTGGGAATACTATCAGAGATTTCATAATCTTATCTTGTCTTTTTCTCTGTACCACCAAGCGGGGACATCCCATCTTCCGGGAATTCCTCTCATCCCCCGCAGATGGCAGCGGTTTTTGCTCGTCATCCCCCGATTCAACGGGGTAAGCCTCAAGAATCCTTGCCAAATGCCTCTTGATCCGAAGCCCATCAATGCTTACAGTAGCAGTGGGGAAACGACGACAAACAGGAAAACCAATTCACGGTTCTGTACGAATCTTACGAATAGAGCAAATCAAACGATAGGAACGACCCGGAAACCATCCGGTTCGCTTCCGCAGCGATTGGGGGAAACATGGCACAGGAACTCTCGAAGAACTCCTTCGGTACTCGTCAAGACTTGGATCTGGCGAAGGGTAAGGGAACCATCTACAGTTTGGAATCACTGGAGAAGCAAGGTGTCGGAGCCATCTCCACCCTGCCGGTGAGTATCAAAATTCTTCTGGAAGGGCTGCTTCGGCAGGAGAACGGTTTTGATGTCACCGACAAAGACATTCTCTCCGTCGCCCAGAGCGATCCGAAGCAGGCGGAAGACATCGACATCCCCTTCTTGCCTGCCCGTGTGCTGCTGCAAGACTTCACCGGCGTGCCCAGTGTGGTGGACCTCGCCGCGCTGCGTAGCGCCATGAAACGGCTGGGTGGCGATCCCTCACGGATCAACCCTCAGGTGCCGGTGGATCTGGTCATCGACCACAGCGTACAGGTTGATGTCTTCAATCAGATGGATGCCGAACAGCAGAACACTCTCCTTGAAATGCAGCGTAACCGCGAACGCTACGAATTTCTTCGCTGGGGGCAGGGAGCCTTTGAAAACTTCCGCGTGATTCCTCCCGGTGCGGGGATCTGCCACCAGGTCAACCTGGAATACCTGGCCACGGTGACACGCCGTCAGGAAGAGAACGGACAGATTCTTCTTTTCCCGGACAGTCTTGTCGGAACGGACAGCCACACGACAATGATTAACGGCCTCGGCGTGCTGGGTTGGGGCGTAGGCGGTATCGAAGCGGAAGCGGTGATGCTGGGAAAACCAATCAGCATGTTGTTACCCAAGGTGGTGGGCTTCAAGCTGGAGGGAAAACTCCCCGCCGGAGCGACGGCCACCGACCTTGTATTACGCATTACCGAGCGCCTGCGTCAGCTTGGCGTGGTGGGAAAATTCGTCGAATTCTTCGGCGAGGGTTTGTCCAGTCTGACCCTGGCCGACCGGGCGACCATTGCCAACATGGCCCCGGAATATGGCGCGACGATGGGCTATTTCCCGGTGGATGAAGAAACCCTGCGTTACCTTCGCGCCACGGGACGCCCGGAGGATCTGGTCGATACCGTGGAGCGCTACACCAAAGCCCAAGGTTTGTTCCACGGGGCCGACGCGCAGGACTTGACCTACCATGAAACCGTCACGCTGGATCTCTCCACCGTGGAACCCAGCCTGGCCGGTCCCAAACGCCCGCAGGACCGCATCAGCCTGACGAGGATGAAACCGAGCTTTCATAACACCCTGGTGGCCCCCGTGGCGGAGCGTGGCTACGCCCTGCACGATGAAGCCCTCTCCAGCACCGCCCAGGTTCGCTGGGAAGACGGTGAGATGGAAACCCTTCGTCATGGCAGCGTGGTGCTGGCGGCGATCACCAGTTGTACCAACACCAGCAACCCTTCGGTAATGATCGGCGCGGGCCTGTTGGCCAAAAACGCCGTGGAAAAAGGCTTGACCCGCAAACGCAGCGTGAAAACCAGCCTTGCTCCCGGTAGCCGCGTAGTCACCGATTACTTAACCGAACTGGGCCTGCTCCCTTACCTGGAAAAACTGGGCTTCGGTGTCGTGGGATATGGCTGCACGACCTGCATCGGCAACAGCGGCCCCCTTCCCAGCCCGGTGCAGAACGCCATTGCCGAAGGTGGCCTGGTGGTGGCCGGTGTCTTGAGCGGAAACCGCAACTTTGAGGGGCGCATTCATCCCTTCATCAAAGCCAACTACCTGGCCAGTCCTCCCTTGGTCGTGGCTCATGCCCTGGCCGGTCGGGTGGATCTGGATTTCGAGACGGAAGCGATTGGTCAAGATAAGGACGGTCAAGCGGTCTACCTGCGGGACATCTGGCCCGATGCCGATGAAGTGGCCAAGCTGGTCGCCCAAGCCACCCGCCCGGAAGTGTTCCACGCCCGCTATGACGGCGTAGAGCAATCCAACGCAGCGTTCAATGATCTCCCTGCCGAGCAAGCCCTCGTCTACCCCTGGAACGAGACAAGCACCTATATCCAAGAACCGCCCTTCTTTGTGGAGATGAGCAAAGACGCGGCACGGATTGAACCCATCAACAAAGCCCATGTGTTGGTCAACGTGGGGGACAGCGTCACCACGGATCACATCAGCCCGGCGGGAAGCATTGCCAAAGACAGCCCGGCGGCGCAGTACCTGCGTGAGCAGGGGGTGGCGGAATCCGATTTCAACAGCTACGGAAGCCGTCGCGGCAACGACAGGGTCATGACACGGGGAACTTTCGCCAATGTGCGCCTGAAAAATCAATTGGCCCCAGGCACCGAGGGAGGATTCACCACCCACATTCCCACCGGCAAGGTGACCAGCATCTACGAGGCTTCCCGGCTTTACAAAAAGGAAGGCATTCCTACCGTCGTGCTGGCCGGGAAAGACTACGGCATGGGTTCCAGCCGGGATTGGGCGGCGAAGGGAACCTTCCTGCTTGGCGTAAAAGCGGTGATCGCTGAAAGCTATGAACGGATTCACCGCTCCAACCTGATCGGGATGGGCGTGTTACCCCTGGAATTCCTGCCCGGCCAGAATGCCGATTCCCTCGGTTTGACCGGTAAGGAACGTTTCACCATTGAACTCACCGATACCCTGAAACCCCTGCAAAATCTCCAGGTTCAGTGTCACAACTGCGAGCAGATGCGAAGCTTTAACGTGCGCTGCCGGTTGGATACCCCGGTGGAGTTGGAGTCCTATCGACAGGGTGGTATTTTGCACGGAGTGCTACGAAAGATGCTCACGGATTGAGTAAACGACGGCAGACGAAATCACACTCAACGAAGGAACACGAGCCTGACTGGCGATGAACAAACTCTGATTCTTCTCACCTGAAACCCTTGGGTTTCGGGTGAGGGGAACCGAGCCATCCATCCCATCCCTTCAAGCATATGGAATCAACTGAAAAAGTTTGGCTTGTAATTTGGGTTTGATCCCATCTCCAGGGAAATGAGTGCTTGTCAAAACAGACGGTGTCTCGTGTTCCCATCTTAGATAGTGGGCCCTGGAATCCCCGCTTGGGGGAGTTGAACCTGTTTTTTCAGGTGTGGCAACTCGCTTTTTCCGTAGACTTGGAGTAGGAAGGGGGCGAACTATCCCCTGTAGGAGGTTGTCATGCCATCCACGAAAAACCCGTCCGTCGTACTCCGTGACAAGCGGGAGCGATCCGTACTGAACCATCATCCCTGGCTTTTCAGCGGTGCCATTGCCCAGGAGTCCAAGGAGGCGCCCCCCGGTTCCCTGGTTGATGTTCTTGATGGAAAGAAAACTCTTCTTGCCCGTGGTTTCTACAACCCGAGCAGCAACATCCGCGTGCGTGTGGTGGATTTCAAGCCCCAGGCAGAGCGCAGTGTAGAAACCCTTCTGAGCGATGGTATCCTGAACGCGGTCAAGGCCCGCGTCCGCAATGTGGCAACAAAAGAAACCGGAGCCTTTCGCATCATCAACACGGAAGGGGACGGTCTGAGCGGCTTGATTGTGGATGGCTACGAAGGGCATCTGGTCGTGCAGGCTCTGGCGGTGTGGGTGGATGTTCACAAGCAGGCCGTGATGGATGCGCTTCGCCAGGCATGTGACGAGCTGTTTCCCATTCAAAGCATCCGCTTTCGCTATGAAAAAGAAGCCTGCAAGCTTGAAGGAATGAAGGCTGCGGATGAAGCGGTTTCCTTCACTGAAGACCCTGCACCGCGCACGGTCTGGGTGCGTGAAGGGGGATTGTGGATCGAGGCCGATCTTGAACAAGGTCAGAAAACCGGCCTCTTTCTGGATCAACGGCAGAATCGTCTCAGGTTACGAGGCTTGGCTCAAGAGAAGCGTGTGTTGAACCTGTTCTGCCATAACGGTGGGTTCAGCCTGAATGCGTTGGCCGGGCAGGCAAGTCAGGTGACCAGTGTGGATGTCAGTGCCCACGCCTTGGAATCCCTGTCGAAAAATCTTGAACGAAACGGATTGGAAAGCCGTCACGAAAGCCATCTGGCCGATGTCAAACGCTGGCTTCCGCAGGCGGAGGCTCAGGGCTTGCGCTTTGATCTGGCCGTGTGTGATCCACCGCCCTTCGCACGGAGAAAAGAGCATCGCAACAGTGCAGCCAGGGCTTACAAAGACATCAACCGCCGGGTGATGGATTTACTGGATGACGGCCTGCTGATGAGCTTCAGTTGCTCCCCCTTCATGGACGATAAACTTTTTTCCCAGATCCTCTTCAGCGCAGCGTTGGAGGCAGGACGCGAGGTGACCCTCTTGGAGCGCCTGGGGCCGGGATGGGATCACCCGGTCAGCCTGTTCTGTCCGGAGGGTGACTACCTGCGCGGTTTGTTGCTTCACGTCAGAAAACCGTAGGGAATGCATTCATTTTCATGCCGATAGCTTTTTCCGTGATGTAAGCACCTTATGCACAGAGGCTCTCTGCACCGAGGCGCAACGAGATGAGGGTTGAACAAAAAAAATTCTGATCCCATCTCCGGGAAGAGGATCGTTTATCCAAACGGACCGCGCTTCGTGTTTCCATCCTTGACGGTGGGTTTGGAATTGTCCGGAGGTGGGAATTGAACAAGAAAAAACGGACTGGAGATTTCTCCAGTCCGTGAGTTGTTTTGGTAGCGGGGGCAGGACTCGAACCTGCGACCTTCGGGTCATGAGCCCAACGAGCTACCAAACTGCTCCACCCCGCAACAACCGCGACTGTTCTAGCGCACTCAGACGAAAAGTCAAGGAGATTTTCCCCCAAAAACAGGGAAAACAAAGGTGGCTCTTGCACTCACTTGTTTTTAATACACTTCTTCTTTTCCTGTGCGGGGATGCTTTACCTGGATGGGTGCGCCGTGAGGGTTGGATTCATCGGTGATTTCGGGAGGATTGAATCCCAGCATGGAAAAGCCTTGCTCCGGGATCTGGGATCTTTATAATGAATGCTACGTTTTTCTTCCAAGGATGTTCCGATGTCACGACGAAATCACGGATCGTTACCTGTTGTTCCCCTGCCGGATGTAGACTTGACCGGCGAGCGCCTTGTGTTGCGTCGTCTACTCGTTGAAGATGCGGCGATCTTCCTGAAATTGCAGAAAGAAAACGAGTCGTTCTGGGCCAAGGTGGAGCCTCGTCATCCCTTCGGCTTTTACACGCGAACCTTTCAGGAAGCCATCTTGAAGGCCAAAACCGTGGCTTTCAACCAGGGACGCGGGATGCAGTTCGGTTTGTTTCTCAACGATGAACTGATTGGAAAAGTATCGTTGAGCGAGGTGATCCGCGGTCCCTTCCAAAGCGCCATGTTGGGCTACGGTCTGGATTCCCGCTACACGGGTCAAGGTCTGATGACCGAAGCCATTTCCTTAGTGGAAGGCTATGCCTACAACATCGCCAAGCTTCACCGCTTGGAAGCCAGCACGATGCTGAGCAATGAAAAATCCCAGGCGGTGTTGATGCGCTGCGGCTTCAAACGCCTGGGACTGAATGAGCATTATCTGGAGATCAACGGCACCTTTGAAGACCATTACACCTTTTACAAAACCAGGGAAATGGCCGTCTAAACACAGTTAACAACGGTGCCTTGCGGCAGGCGATCACACCCCTTCGTGCTGTTTACGCCGACGGGACAGGAACAAACCCAGCCCTAGAGCCAACAGCGACAGCAAAGAGGACGAGAAGCCTTGATTCCCCGCGCAGCCGCTGGTTTCTCCGTCCGTCGCGTTGGAAGAGTCCTGCGTCGGCTCATCGGCCAGTTGCCAGTCCCCTTTGCTTTTACAGATTCCGCTTTGGCAGGTGTAGCTGTCCGGGCAGGTTCCGCAGACATCGCCGCAGCCATCCTCACCGCACTGCAAACCTTCGCATTGGGAATACACGCGCCGATACACACGCCCCGTTGGCAGGCCTGACCGTAGAGACATTCCCCGCAGGTGCAATCTTCCACCTCACCGCATTCTGCATTGGCGCAGGTGGTGGCGCAGGTGGGATCGGCCACGCAGCTTCCACCGACATCACAGCGGGACATCGACGGACAGTGGCCGCAATCACAGTTGTTGAAGATGCCGCATTCCTTACCTTGACACGCCGCGACGCATTCCGACGAGGTCTCGCCGCATAGGTGGCTTTGCAGGTCGCAGCTTTGATCGTCGTTGCAGGTACCGCAGTAGCAGCCCAGCAAGTCACCACACTGCAAGCCCTGGCAACTGACAATGCAGTCCAGGCTTGGGTCTACGCAGGTGCCTCGGTCGCAGACCAGCCCTTCGTCACAGAAGCCACAGTTGCAGCCATCGAAAAAGCCGCATTGGGCCGAGGCACACAGGCTGGCACAATCCGCAGAAGGATCGACGCAGGCACCATCCAGGCAGCGTTGGAAGCCCGTGCAACCCGTACCGCAGGGGCAGGAACCCACCGCGCCGCATTCCTTGCCGGAACAGAGGGTTTCACAATCCTCCCCTTCCCCGCAGAGATTGCCCACGCAGCTTTGACCCCAACTGCATTCCCCGCAATAACAGGAGCCGATCAGACCGCAATCCAACGATGCGCAGGTGGTGACGCATTCATCGCTTTCACCCAAGCATTCGTTGTTCACACACAATTCATTGCCCGCGCATTGACCACAATCACAGCCGCTCAAAAAGCCGCAGGCATCGTCGGCGCAGATGGTGGCGCAATCGGCAGTTTCACACTGACCGGCGTCGGTACAGGCTTGCCCCGTGGGGCAGGTGCCGCAAAAACAACCGCTGTAGCTTCCGCATTCTTTGCCTGAGCAGCTTGCGATGCACTCCGGTGTCGTGCTGGAGGTATGTTCCAGAATAAACTGGCTTTGACTGTCCACACGGCAGTAGTAGCTTTCGTTGATGCAACCTTCCCAACCCCAACTGGTGATGCCGATGACAACAATCTGTCCGTTGATCGTGGCGAAGGTCGGACCTCCGCTGTCGCCTTGGCAGGTACTGCGAGGGCCATCGGGATCTCCGGCGCTGTAGTCATATTGACGAATGTTGTAGATGGTCAGCGGAGTCCAGTAGCGCAAGGTGTTGTTGGCGTTGCTTTCCGTTTTGCCGAAGCCGCTGACCTGCACTTCCTGGCCGGTGAAATCATTGCCCAAGGATTGCTGGTTGATGGAAATCGGCGCAATACCGCTTAAGGTGCTTTCCTGGGTTGCCGGACGGCTCAGGGTGAGTACGGCGACATCGTAATAGGCGTGGTTGTCACTGGTCAAGGCTCCGGTAAACGAAGGGTTATAGACCGCATCGGTAACGGCAATGCTGGCGATGGGTGATTGCATATCCTTGCCGAAGACCACGGTAATGTCCGATGCCGGGGCGTCGTAGCAGTTTGTTCCATACTGATCGGAACAGATATGAATACAGTGAGCGGCGGTAAGCAGGGTGCTGTCTGAGATCAAGGTGCCGGAGCAATAGGAATACCATCCGTCGCCCAGGTCCACAAACAAGGCGGCAACGGAAAGCTGTTGGTTATCGCTTAGAGGAACCACGGTGGGATGGTCATCGCCATAATAGATTTTCGTATCCAACCTCGGCCAATCAAAGCGGGTTGCCATCTCTTTGACCCGATCTTTGATAAGCTTGGGTGCCTCACGCATCGGTCCGGTTGGGGTCTGGGCGAATGCAGGAAGGCTGGCCAGGCAGAGCATGAAAACGACCAACAACACAACCCATTTCCACGGCCTTGCAGCGATATTCGAAAAAACAGCCATCATCTCGTTCCTTGTTGTCGTGGGGGCGGCAACGATCCCGCCGGACACCCGCTAGAACACCTTGTTTATCTCTTCCTAAGATACCTTTTTTCCCAGGTTCAGGCAAGCTTCATAAAAACGTGGAGCCTGAAGAGGCTCCACGAGAGGCGCTTGATCGAAGGGTAGACCGATTTTTACTCTGCCGGGGTCGTGGTGGACACGTTCCGGCTGCCGTCCGGCTGCCAATAGGCCATGATACGCACTTCGCCATTTTGAGCCATCAACACTTCGATCTTGGCATAGGTCGCATTGCCTTCGCCATCGTCGATTTTCAGACCGTAGATGTTTTCAGACATGGTATAGCCGGTCTCGCCTGCTCCCCCGGTACGGTAGGAGATACCAATCACCATCTCATCACCATCGGCGGCGTAGCCATCTTCAGGAAGTTCCGTGACTTCATCAAAGGATTGCGTGTTGCCCAGATTGACCGCCTGAACATGGTCACCGATTTCCAGGGTGGGACCATCAAGATGGCTGACGTAGAGGTCATAATCGGAGGCTTCGATAGTCCCGATGACACTCATCGTAGAGAAATAGACTTTCGTCGCGGCAGGGGCGTGCATGAACGCTTTCAACAGAACCGGCACGCCATCTTGATGTTGGTAGACGATGCAGTCGCCCTGGTTGGCCGGGTCCACCATGTAACCCCGCTCACAGAAACACATCCCATTGGCCAGGGTGCCGTGTCCGCTGCACTCTGCCGTGTCGTCGTCATCATCGTCGTCGGTGTCGTCATCATCATCGTCAGTGTCGTCATCATCGTCGTCGGTGGTGTCATCGTCATCGTCGGTGGTGTCATCGTCATCGTCGGTGGTGTCATCATCATCATCGGTGGTGTCATCATCATCATCGGTGGTGTCATCATCATCATCGGTGGTGTCATCATCGTCGTCGGTGGTGGTTGTGTCATCGGAATCATCCGAGCAGGCCAGGCCGCCAAAGGTCAGAAGAACCAATACCAGAATCAGCCAGAGTTTCCCTTGCTTCATGTCTATCTCCTTTCAGATCGTTACCAGACCGAGGCATCCCCGGCCCTGAAAAAACATTTCCTGAAACCATTGCTCACTCAGTGTACATATTATGTCCGCTTTTGCGTCCTTTTCTTTTTCCACATGGTGTTTTTTGAGAAGTTCAACTCCCAAACCGGGGAAACCAAGGGCTACCATCAAGGATGGGAACAAAGGACACCCTCCGTTTTGACAAACCATTGTCTCCCCGGAGGTGGGATTCGAGCTGCTTTCGTATGAACCAAGCCTTTCAGAACACGCTCTTTCATTCTCATTTGGGAAGCCATGATGGAATTTCCTTGACAGGAAGACCAATAAGCGGTATTAAGAATCTGGATACTGATTTAGGGGTAGAATTGATGCGAAGTATTTTGAACATCTCTGAAGCAAGCAACCTGGCCATTCACGCCTTGGCGTATCTTGCCACGCTGGATCAAGGGCAGCCGGTCAGTGCCTCCCAGATTGCGAAGGATCTTCACGTATCCGAAAGCCACTTGGCCAAAGTGCTTCAGCGTTTGTGCCGCACGGATCTGCTTCGCTCCACTCGTGGAAAACGCGGGGGCTTTTTCTTTGAGCAGCACCCTGGGGAAATCACCCTATTGGAAATCTTTGAAGCGGTCGATGGCCCTCTGGAAGAGCAAGGCTGTCTTTTGGGGCAATCGGTCTGCGGGTTGAGCCAATGCCGCTTGCAAAGCCTGGCCAATCGTGTAGCGAAGATGGTCGCCGATGAGTTGGGGCAGATCCGGTTGAAGGATCTTCCCATCAGTGCGGCCAAGCGGTTTCAGGAAAGCCTTCCAGTCAATCCGGCATCGTAAGCTTGTATCGGAATCCGTTTGTCGGGTTCCAGCCGTTTTTTGGGCAATAAAAGGAAAACAGAATCTTAAAACCGAATAAGGCAAACGCGATGACTGATAACCTAAGTAAAAGCGGAAAAGCTCCGATCGTCCATCCGGCCCTCTGTGTTGGATGTGGTTCCTGTCTCGCCGTCTGTCCGGCCAATCCGAACGTGTACGAGATCGAAGAGATTGCGTTGGTGGTACATCCTGAATCCTGTACGGCCTGTGAAGCCTGTGTGGAAATCTGCCCGGTTCAGGCCGTTGAGTTGGGGGAACGAATAGATGGGTAGGTCCAAAGGGATGGACCTTTTCATGGGGTACGATGGAACAGCAACAAACCAGGGATACGAGACCAAGAAAGGGAACGAGCATGTTTTGTTACCAATGTGAACAGACCACGAAGGGGACCGGATGTGACAAGATGGGTGTCTGCGGGAAAGATCCGCAAACGGCAGCCTTGCAGGACTTGCTTTTGGAGGTGACCAAAGGCGTGGCCCAGTATGCCCACCACGCCGCAAAGGGAGGACTTCGCAGCAAACAGGCGGATCTCTTCGTCTTGCACGCCTTGTTCAGCACCATCACCAACGTGAATTTCGACCCGCAACGGCTCGTCGGTCTGCTCGTTAAAGGTGGATCGATCCGTGATGACGTGCGTAAGCTTTACGAGCAGGCTTGCGCGGACAAAGGCCTTGCAGATGCCGCCTTGGATGGTCCATGCAAGCTGGTGTTGGCCAATACGCTGGACGAACTGGTTGAGCAGGGGGAACAGGTCGGCGTACAGGCGATGAAAAGCAAGGAAGGGGAGGATGTCACCAGCCTGAAACAACTGATTACCTACGGGCTGAAAGGTTCGGCGGCTTACATGGATCACGCTCAGATTCTCAAAGTCTGGGATGATGACAGCGCGGCCTTTTTCCATGAAGCCCTGTGCTTTCTTACGGAATCGCACAGCGCCGAGGAACTGACGGCAATGGCCTTGCGCGTCGGTGAAATGAACCTGACGGTGATGGAACTGCTGGATCGTGCCAATACGGATGCCTACGGACACCCGGAGCCGACCCAAGCGCTGGTTACCGCCAAGAAGGGCCGGTGTATTCTGGTCAGCGGTCATGACCTCAAAGACCTGGAGGAGTTGCTCAAGCAGACCGAAGGGAAAGGGATTCATGTCTATACCCACGGGGAGATGCTTCCGGCCCTGGCGTATCCCGGACTGAAGAAATACAGCCACCTGGTCGGCAACTATGGCAGCGCATGGCAGAACCAGCGCACGGAGTTTGAAGCCTTTCCCGGTGCCATTCTGATGACCACCAACTGCATTCAACGCCCCAAAGAAGCTTATCAGGCACGCATCTTCACCACGGACCTGGTTGCCTGGCCGGGAGTAACCCACATTGATGGCTATGACTTCAGCCCGGTGATCAATGCCGCTCTGGCCGCAGAGGGTTTCACCGAGGACGAAGAGGAGAAACGCATTCCCATCGGTTTTGCCAGAAACAGCGTACTGGGTGTAGCGGACAAGGTGGTGGATGCCGTGAAAGCCGGAGCGATCAAGCATTTCTTCCTCGTGGGTGGTTGTGATGGTGCCAAACCGGGCCGCAACTATTTTACCGATTTCACCCAGGCGACACCCAAAGACAGCGTGATTCTCACCTTGGCCTGCGGCAAGTATCGTTTCAACAAACTGGATCACGGTGACATCGGGGGCATCCCTCGCCTGTTGGACATCGGTCAATGCAACGATGCCTACTCGGCCATTCAGATTGCTGTGGCTTTGGCCAAGGCTTTTGATACCGATGTCAACGGCCTGCCGCTTTCGTTCATCATCAGTTGGTACGAACAAAAGGCCGTGGCCATTCTACTGACCCTGCTTCACCTCGGAGTGAAAGACATCCGCCTTGGGCCCAGCCTTCCGGCCTTTGTTTCCGAAAACGTGTTGAAGGTGTTGGTTGAAAACTTCAACATCATGCCTACGACGACGGTTGAGCAGGATCTTGCCGCCTGCCTAGCCTGAACGGATCTTCGGCCCTGGGTTTCCGAGGCCGTCCTATCTGGAGAGATGAACATGGGACTCTGCCCCGGACAAGACATGCGTAAGCTCACCTCGGCGTTTTATCGCTGTCCCACCTGTGGCAACGCGGTAGAGATTTTCTCGGATGAGTTCCGCCGGCGCTGTCGAAAATGCGGCACGGCCATCGAAAAGGAAAACGTACCCAATTGCGCAGCCTGGTGCAAAGCGGCCAGGCAATGCCTGGGACCGGAACGCTATGCGGAGTTTCTACGTAAGAACCAGCGCGTTGAAGATGAGGAATTTTCCGAAGACACCAATCAGGGTTCGGAACTCTGAAGTCTCGCTTCCCCAAGGAGAGAATGAATGCCGGTACGAACGATCATTCAGATTGACGAAACACGCTGCACCGGATGCGGCCAGTGTGTGATTGATTGCGCCGAAGGCGCGTTGAAAATCATTGATGGCAAGGCCAAGGTGGTGAAGGATTCCTACTGCGATGGCCTGGGAGCCTGCCTCGGTTCCTGCCCGGAAGATGCCCTGACGCTGATTGACAGGGAAGCGGACGATTTTGATGAAGAAGCGGCGATGGCCCATGTGGAGGCGCAGAAGAAGGCCGATGTCGAAGACATGGCCTGTGGGTGTCCGGGAAGTATGCTCCGCGTATTCGATGCGCCCCAGGGGCAGATCGCTGTCGCTGCGACGACACCGGAGGGCAAGAGTTCGATAACGGTTCATCCCTTGGCTTCCGCCCTCGGTCAATGGCCCGTGCAACTGCGCTTGCTTCCTCCGGGTGGTTCGCTTTACAAAGACAAAAACCTGGTCTTGGTCGCCGATTGCGTTGCAGTGGCCTTCCCGGATCTCCATCGCAAATTGATTGCCGGAAACACCATTGCCGTGACCTGTCCCAAACTGGATGATCCGCAGGACACCCAAACAAGACTGGCCGCCATCTTCCAAAACCCCATCCGTTCCCTGACCTGTGCGATTATGGAAGTTCCCTGTTGCGGTGGGTTGTTACGTCTGAGTGAAGAAGCCTGGAAGCAGGCGGGACGCAAGGAACCCTTCAATTACATCCAGATCAGCACCCAGGGTGAAATCCTCCGTGAAGGGTGCTACAAGGTGGATTGAACCCATTTTATGGGATCATTTCCCCGTTGACAGGGTGAAACAAGTGTGATTGGCTAAGGGATGATTCTGGGGCCGTTTTCCGGGCGTTGGTTGTCTTGTGGGTTCCTTGTTCCTTTCCTGCCGAGGTAGACTCCGTGGTCAAATCCTGTTTCAGTCTGAAGCAATCTGTCCTGACGTTTTTCATCCTTGTTTTCCTTCTGGGTCTGATCGTTTCCTGTCAGACAGCACTGGAACCGCAACCGGATGGGGTGCTGGAAGCGCCTCACGGTGAGCCACTGGTCTTGACCGTACTTCATACCAGCGATGAGCATGGCTGGCTTCTACCCCACAAACCGAAGCATCATCTGGGTGGTGTCGCGCAACTGAAATACCTCTGGACCAAACGCCATAACTGGGGAAGCGATCCGAACCTGATGGTTCTTTCCAGTGGAGACAACTGGACCGGTCCGCATATCTCAACCTGGTTCAAGGGAAAGCCGGTGATTGAAGCGATGACGGAGTTGCGCTACGAAGCCAGCGCGATGGGAAACCACGAACTGGATTTCGGTTGGCAGATTTTCGCGGAAAACAGTGCAGAAGCGCCCTTCCCCATTCTGGCAGCCAACATCCGTCCCGCCGTGCCGGGAGAAGACATCCCCGGTATTCTGCCCTCAACGATGATTCAACGCGCCGGAGTGAACATCGGCGTGATTGGCATTCTCACCCCCGAAGCACGTACCACCGCGCATCCCAAATACACCCAACGTTTGCATTTCATGGATCTCGGCCAGACCCTGCTTTCGGAAACCATGCGTTTGAAGGAACGTGGAGCCGAGGTGATTCTGGTTCTGGCCCACGCCTGCTGGGATACGATGCACCCGGCCTTGGATGTCTTGCCGGAAGGGCTTGTTCAGTTTGTCGGTCTGGGGCATTGCCATGAAGAGGGGATCGAAACCTATCGCAAAACCTTGTTGGCCATGCCCGGTTATGGCTGGCGGAATTATCTGGAACTGACCTTGGTATTGGACCGCACGACCCACGCGGTGCTGGATCGCAAAGCCAAACTGTGGCCCAATCAGCCGATGACCGAAGACGAGGAAGGTGAGGATGAGCAACTGGCGGCCAAATTGAAGGTCTGGCAAGACAAGGCTGACAAACAATTGGGTCAACGCCTGGGCTATACCCGTGATGGCTTGGATCGCGGCTGGGGGCTTTACAACTGGGTCAACGATTCCATCTTGAATCATTTTTCCGATGTGGATGTGGTGATGACCAATCCCGGAGCCTTCCGGCAACCCATCGCACCGGGAGATCTGACCGTCGGAACCCTGTACAGCGTACTTCCCTTTGACAACCACCTGGTGAGAGTGACCATTACGGGCGCTCAGCTTATGGAAAACCTGTACTGTACCGGAGAAGCAACTACCGTAGCGGGTATCCGCAAGGAAGAGGATCACTACCGGATGAACGACGGTTCCGACTTGGTGCCGGACAAACGTTACGTGGTGATGATGAACGACTTCATGTACAACGGTGGAGATGGCTATCCCTTCAAAGCGCAAGACCCGCAGGGAATGGATACCGGTTTGGATTGGCGTATGCCGGTTATTGAATGGATGAAACGCCGTCATTCCTCCAAGGAACGCCCCCTGGAAACCCTGATTGATCACGATCCACGTCTGTAAGTCCCCTTACACATTCCTGGTAAAGAGATGTAAAACGCCCCGACCATCTGGCCGGGGCGTTTGATTCGTAGATGCCTTTTGTGGGGTTAGACCACAATGCGCAGGTGACGATAGGCCTGGTCTTTCAACCAGTCGCGGAAGTCCGGATGGGCAATGCTGATCAGACGGCGGACAAACTCGCTTTGACTGCATCCAGAGAGTTGGACAATGCCGTATTCCGTGGAGAGGAAGACCCTCGCCCCGGAGCGACCGCCCATCAGATCCGGACCGATATGGCTGATGACGGTTCCCGTGGGGAAGAAGGGGAAGATGGATGAACGCTTGGTGCCGTCCAAACCGGTGTGGGTGGATTTCATGCAGAGGTAGTGCAAGCCGCCTTTAAGCAACCCGCGTGCGATGTTCGCTGCGCCACCGATGCCGGAGTGGTGGTTCATCCCACGGCTACCACTGTTCACATGGCCGTGGAAGTCAATGCCCAAGCAGTTGTTGATACCCATCCCGAAGTGGAAACCTTCCGGAATAACCACGCGGCTTGCCGCAGCAACAATCATCGCGTCATTGTTACTCAGACGGTCGTAGAAGTCGCTTCCCTCTTCGCCCAGGCTGAAGGTGCAGACCATTTTCCCATCAATCTGCTCGCGGGTTCCGTCTTCCATAATGAAGTGAGAACCGCTGAGTTTTCCGGCTTCCCACAGGTCCAGGGTGAAGGTTTCCAACATTTCCGTGTAGGAACGTCCCGACCAGGAGGAGTCTTTCAGGGCGCGAATCGCCAGAACACCCGTATTCCCGAATCCGACTTGAATCGCCCGGCCCTTGGTGTATTCTAGATGGCTTTCAATATGGTTGACCACGTTCTCGGCGACGGTCACTTCTTTCGGGTTGGGGTTATCAAAACTTCCTGCGGGCAAGCAGGGGATCTTGCTATCATCTTCCACCACAAAAAGACGACCGGCTTCCGCCAAGCCCTTGAAGTCATCAATAGGAATGGTATTGCGGGCGTCTTTGTAGCCCTTGGTGAAGGGATATTTTTTGTTGATGTACAAAAGGAGGTTGACGTTTTTGAATTCCAGGATTTGATCCACGATTTCGCCGTTGGCACCATTGGCCGGGCCATGACTCAGTTCGCCCTCTTCATTGGGAGGGGTCATCACGCAGACAAAAGATTCAACCTTGGGATTCCTATCCGGATCATAGCCCATGCTGTCCACGGCATCGGAGAAGTGAACGGACTGCATATCCGTCACGCCCATCCGCGTGGTGTTGCGGTTCACATATTCCGGATAGAGCATGTTGGTGATCGGATTGGAGGGGATGACGATATTCGTTGCCGCACCGATGAAGGGACAGACCATCTTGATACGGCGTTCCTTCATTTCTTCGTAGTGGCCAATCAGTTTCTTCAGCCCTTCCAGTTTCTGGGTGATCTGATTGGCTTTTCTGGCGATCCCACCAAAAAGACCTTTGGATTTGGCCGCATCAACAAACATCCCCTTGCTGCTGAGAGCATCGCCGACGCAGAAGGGGTGGGGAGCCATGTATAAGGCTTGAAGGACTCTCAAATCATGAATGTCATGCTTTTGGATGAAATCCCATAAATGCGTGTAAAACGTATGTGGCTCGCTGGTGGCAAATCCACTGGCGAAGCCGGTGCCGCTTTTCACAACGACCTGCATCGCCTCTTCGTTTGTCATCATACAATCTGAAAACCATTTTGGATAATTGTAATCGGCCATCGTTTCATTCACTCCTGGGGGTTATGCCGTGAGAAAACGCTCGGTCAACTATCGAACACAATAGATGGTTCAAGCAAGATCCCCAACGATGTTGGGGTTGTCATGTAGAAAAAATGAATACTGATTCAGCGTGCCTATCCCTCATAGCAAACTGTGAGGCTTTCGTCAATGATTGTTCATATTTCGCTAGTTTAGCCTTTCCATCGCGGGCATATTGATAGAATCAGGGGGAGGAATCCGAGGAAGACTGGTGCGTGATGGCCATCTTTTTGGCCCGTCTAAAACCGGGTGGAGGTTCTCCATAAGCGTATCTGACAAAAGCGTTGCGCATTGGCCGCGTTTTCATTATAAAATAAGCGGTTCAAATGTCGATGATCCACGCTGCCAAGACAGAACGTGTAAGCGTACCTTGCGCACATGCGTATAACCTCGGAGAGGCCCATGACCCCGCAGTCCCAACCCGGTCGCAGTTTGTACGCCGGACTGTTCCTGATTACCAGCGCCACCATCCTCCTGGAAATCACCCTGACACGCATTTTCAGCGTGACGATGTGGTATCATTACGCCTTTATGGCGATCAGTCTGGCCATGTTCGGCATGAGCATGGGCGCGGTGGTGGCCTATTTAGCCCCGAAGCGTTTCCCTCAAGAGAGGCTGGCGGAAAAACTGGCCGGGCTGTCCTTCGGCATGTCTCTTTCCCTTTTGGTGGGCTTCTGGTTGTACCTGCGTATCCCCTTCACGCCGGACTTCAGCCTGGCAGGCATTGTCACGGTGGTCCTGGCCTTTTTACTGACCAGCATTCCCTTTGTGTTCAGCGGCATTCTTGTCGCGCTTGTACTGACCCGTTTTCCTTCCCACACGGGACGACTTTACGCGGCGGATCTCATCGGCGCGGCAATGGGAACGCTGTTGATGCTGGCCTTGACCACGCCACTCACCGGATTCGGCGTGGTGCTTTTCGTCGCCTTCATGGCCGCCTTGGCCGGAGTGCTGTTCTCCCGTGGCGTCTCTAAAAAGCAACTGGTGAAAAACGCCGTCTTGGCCGGTATCGCGCTGGTTCTTGCCCTGGTTCAACCCAAGGCTCATCTGTATCAGGCCGACTACGTCAAGAACGCCACCGGTGAAGACACCAGCATCGCCATTGAAGGGGAGCCGCTCTTCGAAAAGTGGAACCACCACAGCCTGGTCAGCGTACTGCCCTTTCCGGATTCCGTTCCCTTCGGCTGGGGCTTGAGCCGCAACACGCCCCCCTTGGGCCACCCGATTCCACAGAAATATATTGTGATTGATGCCGCCGCAGGGACGATCATCACCAACTTTGATGGGGATACCTCAAAGATTTTCTATCTGAAATGGGATCTGACCGCCCTGGTTCATCATGTGCGTCCGCAATCCAAAACCCTGGTGATCGGTACCGGCGGCGGACGGGACATCCTCACGGCCTTGTCGTTTGACCCCAAGGAAGTGGTGGGTGTGGAAATCAACGACCAGATTCTGGACCTGATCAACCACGACCTGGGCGATTTCACCGGCCGCCTGGACCGCAACCCCAAGGTCCGTTTCGTCAACGATGAAGCACGCAGTTTCGTAGAGCGCTCCGGCGAACGCTTTGACATCATCCAGGCCAGCCTGATTGACAGTTGGGCCGCCACCAGCGCCGGGGCCTTCGTACTCACCGAAAACAGCCTCTATACCGTGGAAGGCTGGACGGAGTTCATGACCCACCTCACCGAGCGCGGAGTGGTCACGATGAGCCGCTGGTGGTTCTCCAAAAATCCCTCCGAGATGCTTCGGCTGACCAATGTGGCCCGTGAAGCCTTGGTGGGGTTGGGTGTTCAGGACGTCTCCCGGCATTTCCTCATTGCCGTCAACGCCGCCAAACCCATTGACCCGCAACACCCTTCCACGGGAATCGGAACGCTGATCGCCGCACGCAACCCCTTTAGCGACGAAGACATCCGGCGTTTTCAGCAAACCTGTGAAAAAATGGCTTTTGACATCATCTACGCTCCCGGCCTTCCCGGTCATGCCGCGTTTGAAAAGCTGCTGAACAACCAGACCCATGACGCCTTGGTGGCTCAATACCCGTTGAACATCCGCCCGGCGACGGACAACAGCCCCTACTTTTTCAACCAGCTAAGCTTCTGGGATGCGCTGTTCGGCAAACGGACGAGCATGTACATGGCCGATTTCAACCTCAAGGCGATGGTCACTCTGGCCGTGTTGTTCCTGCTGGTGCTGATTCTCAGTGCGGGCGGTCTGCTGGCGCCTCTGCTTTGGGATCGCGCCCGGCGCCAAAAAGCCGGGGAAGCAATGCCCAACCAGCGGGTGCTTCTTCCGCACACCGCCTACTTTGCGGCCATCGGCCTGGCCTTTATTCTGCTGGAAGTGGGGCAGTTGCAACGCTTCAATATCTTCTTGGGTCATCCTGTTTACAGCCTGGGGGTGATTCTGTTCTCCCTGCTCTTGTCTACAGGAATCGGCAGTTATCTGGCCGACCGCTTTGTTCTAAGCCATGAACGCTGGCGCCAACGAGGAAAGCTTGTCCTGATCACGCTGGCCGGGGTGGCCATCCTCGCCGCCCTGCTGACTCCGGCGATGATGTCCGCCTTCCACGGCGTGGCCATTCCTCCACGGCTGGCCGCCAGCATCGCGTTGTTATTCGTCATGGGCTTACCGATGGGCACGGCGTTCCCGCTGGGTCTGCGAGCGGCCAAAGGCAAGGTGGATGCCGAAACGCCCTGGCTTTGGGCGGTGAACGGCTCGTTCGGCGTGATCGGCAGCGTGCTGGCCGTGATTATCTCGATTGAGTTCGGCATCACGGTAACCTGCCTTGCCGGTGCGGCTTTGTACCTTGTTCCGCTCGTTCTCTACCCCGTGACCTCCAAGGCTTGATGGACGCACTGACCCACCAGATTCGGCGTATCGTTCAGGGAGTCGCTCTGGTTCTGGGCATCCTTTTCGTGCTGGATTTCCAGCCGGTCAAACAACTGACTCTCTTCTGGCCTTTTGCCCATGCGGTATGGGGGCTGGCCTTGCTGCTTTCCTTTCTGGGCCTTGGCCTGGTTCCTCACCTCAACCGATGGCTTGCCCGACCGAGCGACCGTAGCTTTCTTCTGGGATTGATGGGCCTTCATTTCGCACTGGTTTTGACCATCAATCTGCTGGTGCTGGAAGGCATCCCCCACGTTACCGATAGTACGGCGTACCACTGGCTGGCCAAGCAACTGCTTCATGGACGTATCAGCGCACCAAGCCCGGATCTGTATGAATACGTCTACGCCCACTTTTTCCAGAACGATCTGCAAGGCCGTTGGTTCACCTTCTTTCAATTAGGCTGGCCTGCCGTCTTGTCTTTGGGAGTTGCCATCGGGACGCCGTGGATCATCCCCCCTCTCATCGCCACCTTGACCTTGATTCCCGCCCATCGTCTGGCCAAACGGCTGATGAACCTGGGAGCAGAGGAAGGCAAGAAGGAGTCCCCAACAGCCAATCAAACAAGCGTGATGGCCCGCTGGCTGGTCCTTCTCTTTGCCTTTGCACCTTTTCATCTGTTTCTGTTCTCCAGTTTCATGAGCCACGGGCTAAGCACCTTCCTGACTTTATGGGCTTGCGAGTTGCTCTGGATGCTGCATGAGAAAACATCCGTCGGCGCTCTGCTGCTGCTCGGCCTGAGCCTGGGCGCTCTGTTTCTGACCAGAGCCTACAACGGAACCTTGATGGTCGTGGCCAGCGGGGCGTTTTTGATCTTCTGGAGCATTCAACGAAAGCTGAGGCCCAGTTCCTGGCTTGTTTTCCTGGCGGGTCTGTTACCCTTTCTCTTTTTACAGGCGGCCCACAACGCCACCCTGACCGGTGATGTCTTCACCTTCGCCCACGATCAATACTTTGCCGCCGTGGAGCCGGAACCGGCCTGTCATAGCCTGGGGTTTGGCGAACACGTCGGCTGTCTGGTGGAACACGGACGGGAAGCCCCTCGCGAGGGCTATGGGCTGGCCGAAGCCTTCGGCGTAAGCCGCCTTCGCCTGCAAAGCCTGGCCTTGAATCTCTATGGACTCCCCATTGTCCTGGTGCTGGCCGTGCTGGGCTTTCGGGACCGTCGCCGTCGGGCACTCCTCCCGGCGGGATTGTTCCTGCTGCATTTCCTGGGCTACGCCCTGTTCTATTACCACGGAAACTGTTATGGCCCGCGTTTTCTCTCCGAAGGCTCCTTGGGTGTGCTGGCCTTGTTCGTACTTGGCGCGGGGCAACTCTGGACGGATGGCCAAAGGCTGGCTTTCCGCTGGCCCATGCTTTCCAAACTGCTTCCTTCGGGGGCACTTTCACTGATTCTCTGCGCCCCTCTGTTTTCGCTGCTGATTCTTTTTCCCAGACAATGGAGTGACTACCAGGGCTTTCGCGGCATTGAAGACGGCGTTCGTCCGATGGCCGAAGCGCAACTGCCCAAGCCCAGTGTGTTGCTGCTCAAGGGCGGTAATGTTTCCTATGCCAACGGCTTCCATTTCCTGGATGCCGAACTTTCAAACCCCATTTTGTATTTACGTTATTGGGGTTCCTATGGCGTGCTTCCTGCCTGGTATTTCGATCGCCCGGTTTTCACCTTGGAACCGCTTCCTCGGCCCCATTTCCGCAAGCTGCTTGCCCCACCCTATCCCGGTCTGTTCCGTTTTGAGATGGAAAGTAAAATTCCGCCGCTGGAACAGATCAACGGCTGGGCGTTTGAGCAATATGACTCCAGCGGCAGGCTTTCCAAGAAAAAGTGGGGCCAGAAGGCGGAGCTTCGCTTCTTCACCAAACACCTGCCTGCCCAATTCACCGTCCGTCAATGGATACCCGGCGCAGGGCGGTATCGTCTCGAAGCCCACATTACCGTAGGTGAAACCGGCGGAACGGTAGAGATCATGGTCAATGACCAGAGCGTGGGCCGTTTTGACTCGATGGCCCAACGTAACAACGTGGTCTTGTGGAAACCGGAAACCCTGCTTGATCTGGCCCAAGGCATGGCCACAATCACGGTGCGCGTACATGATGACCACAACCGGGCTGCGTCTCCGGATGTCGGTTTGGATTGGATCGGCTTTCGCCGAAGCGATGTCCCCCCGGAGGCTCCCTACCCCAGATTCAAGCCTGTTCCCTACCCATAAACTACGAAACGCATCCCTCACGGATGCGTTCCGGTTTATCCTTGCCGTTGAAATTCAGGCTCACGCGGCATCCATGCCGCGTAGGTAAAGAAATCGTCTCAGGGGTTTTCCGGGTCCAGATCAACCACGCAGTCATTGCCTGCGGCTCTGGCGGCGAAGCAGGCCGCGCTTTGCCGATGAACCACGGTTTCCCAGAAAATCTGCATGTGCAGATTGGCCAGTTCCACATCCGGACGGATCAGTTGCGTCAGCACACGGGTTGCGCTTACGCCCTGCTGTTCGTAGTTGTTGGAAATGGGACGGGCCTGACCTTCCATGCCCTCCACCTCATGATCCGCTCCTTCGGCGAGGACAGCCCCCAGGACCAGGGCTTGCCAATCCGTGCCCGCTTCAATAAGCACCGGGTCATCTTTGATTTCCCAGACCAGCACGTCCACCGGGTCATGGTCGGCAGGTTCCAATGTACCGGGATACCCGACGCAGTCACCCGCATCCAACAGGGTTTGCATCTGAGCCAGAAGGGTTTCACGCTCGGCAATGGGACGGTTGTTGACCAAGCTGTACACCAGGATGTTGAAGTAGCCTTCCCGAACCAGCTGCTCGTAAGGACCACCCCCGGCAAGCAGACTGGAGGCCTTGATGATTCCGGCATTGGCCGTGGTCAGGGTTCCGCTCAAGCTTCCCATGCTGTGACCCAAGACGAAAAGATTCTCTGCATCCAGGGTTTCGGTCTCGCCCGTTTCGTCAGCCAGGGCGGCATTCAAGACGGAGATCCCCGTCAGTACCGTGAGGTGATCGGCGCTGGCTTGCAGGAAGTTGTCTCTGGTCTTCAAAGGGTTGGAAAGATCCACCATATCCATGTCACTGCCGTTGCCTTCGCCTTCCGCACGGTCCCCATGATAGGGAAGATCAATGCCCAACACGGCCAAGCCGTTTTCGGCATAGGGTTTGGCAGCCTGAAGAATATCGGTTTTGAAGCGGCTTCCACCATGCTGAAACAACACCATCGGGTAGGGAGCCTGCCCGTTCTTGGGCAGAATCAACACAAAGCCGGGTTCCGTGCTTCCTTGAGCGATGGGCGTTTCCGTATCATCCAGAAGCAACGAGCCGTCCTCGGTCTGATAGGCCGGCGTTTCAAACAGACCGGTATAGGATGTCTCCGCCAAGAGCGCTTCGGTTTCCGCATCCGGAGCTTGCTCTGCGTAGTCTGCATAATCCGTATGAGCCACCAGACTTTTCACCTGCAAGGCAGGAGTGGCGCGCAGTTTGGCCGCCAGATTGACATGTCCGGCAGCGCGACGGCTGAGGGTCGTCGGCAGGGCCAATTGCACGGAAGCATCCGGGTTCGCACGAAGCACGGCCTTGGCGGCATCCACATAAGCCTGGGCGGCGCTGTCTCCATCACAGGCCGGAAGGGCAAGCGATCCGGCATCCAAGGCACCTTCGTAGATGGCGAGAATCGCCATACTTCCTTTGGCCAAGAGGGGAAGCGGCTTTCTTGTTTTCAGGGTCAAGGTGGTGCCGTCATCATCCAGCAGGCTGTATGGAAGCAAACCTTCCAGGCGGGTCAGAGCCTGTCCATCATAGGTGAAGATTTCGACCTTGCTAAGATCCACCGTGGTAGCCGCCGCAGAAAGTGGAATGACCCAGGTTGCCATACGGGGAAAACCATCCAGGGAGGAAAGCTGATCCAGCCACACCGGCTCTTCGGAATCCAACAACTGCGCGGCAAGATCCGTGGAAGGCGGGGTCAAGGCAACACCCGTGGGTGTTTCAGCGGCTCGTTCCCATAAGGGGGAAGGATAGACCAGACGTGTCGCAGGGTCGGCACAAGACGCATAGTCGAAGACGATCTCCTCCTGCTCTTCATCCCCATCGGCGCTGTCATCATCGTCATCATCATCTGTGGTCTGATCGCCGTCCAGATCGCCATCCGTTGTGGAATCGTCACTGTCGGAATCGGAACAGGCAAGCAGGCCAAAGCACAGGCTAAGCACGAACCAGAACAGAAGTCTACGTCTCATGGTTTCCCCCACGATGTGAGTAATGGAAAAATCGGTACGATGTTTTGGGGGCATCCTAGCAAAAAGGAAGCAAGACGCAATGATTTCTTCCGTGAAAAGGAAGAAGGGGGAATTCTCAATCAGGGCAGCTTGAAGGATGGAGAGGACAAACCAGCAGTTTTTTGAACCCGTCGCCACTCCTCTGTACTTGAAATGAATCCGATCATGGCGAGTGATTCATCGAAGATGTTGGAGGTATTGGGATTGTACATGCGCATATATCCACGGTCCACACAGGCAGGGTGAACACGACCTTGCGTTCTCTCTGTTCCTGGCTCAGACACCACTTCCGACGGAGAAGTAAAATGTCGGGCAAGAAATTTGCCTGGGTTACTTGGGGCTGGCAAAGAAAAAGGCTTGGATTAATGATTATGCCCGTGGTAATTTTAGCTCATATTTTTACCTCAAGATCCACCTCCTGCATATTCAAGCACCAAGTAGTAATTCGAGGTGGTCGTATGTAGAAATTCGTTCCCTATCAATTTGATCCCCAACGAATGGTAAGGGATATGGCATTGAACGAGGAAAGCTATGATTGACACAGGATGGCAACCGCGGCTGGAGATATTAAAAAGGGATGCAGAACATAGCATCATTGCTCCTCTAAAGACGCACGGTTGGATAGTTGAAATTATTGAAGAAGTTAAAAATGGTGAATACATTGTTATTGAGGCTAAACGAGGGGACGAACATTGCCACCGCATTGCTTTACTGTACACGTCAGGAACTGACAATAGGGTATACAAGCAATTAGACAATGAAGTGGAGCATATCTATGTGAATGGCCAATTGCACGAAGTTGACAAATTTGCCTACGGGATTTCTACTCCTGTTTCAAGCATAGACGACTTTCAAAGCCTCTTGTTTGAGTGGAACAAATTAAGTTCCAATGGAAAATTCTCTCCAGTTCAGAATACTGAGAGTATCGAAGTCAAAAAGCCAGATCGCCATTTTCTTCTATCCGAAACACCAATACAGGCTATATGGCTCAGACTTAAACAGTTAGAAAGTCTAAAACTCGCACAGCAGCAAGTCTCAGAAAAAGCAGAAAATGCAGAGGTGAATCTGGAAGAGGAAGTAGTACAAACAAAAGCTGAAGGTATTGCATTTGCACTCAGGAATGCTGCCGATTACTTTCAAGCTCGTGAAGGTCGCACAATTAGTCAGCGTGTGTTGAACTTATATTATGGGACTCTTTCATTTGCTTTTGCAGAGTTACTGTCATCACCTACAGGCCCCTCAACACTTGCTGAAATCGAAAGCCAAACGAAGATGGGTCACGGTCTTTACACCATTGACGGGCAAAAAGATGGGATTGAGAATATCGTGGTTGGAGTAATTTCCCGTGGCTTTTTTCCATTTTACACCAAACTCAATGGATATACCATCAGTGACATACCAGAAAAGAAACCACGAAAATGGAATGAGTTAAGTAAGGTTTCTGAGTCAACTTGGACTACCATTGAACAACTGTTTTCCCGCATACCTGAAGTATCGGACCTCTTTCTAGGAATATTCGAAAGTCCTCCTAGCTGGGCTATGCCAAACTTTGATCAGAACGCGAACACGAGAATCTCAGTCAGGGGTAGCAGTAAAAGACCCTCTAGCAGCTATATCCAATTTTCTGATGAATCTTGTAGACTCACATCAGAGCTAATTGCGGAAATTCCAGGGCCAATCAGTGAGATAATTGAAGTTCCTGGAGATTCTCCTGGAAGACATTTTCGTGCTCGTGTTGATCATCCGAATAATGGATACTGGCATGAAGTATTGAAGATACATCACAGTCCGTTTACACATAGAGCAATGATAATTCCTCTTTTTGGCTCCCTGATTGATCTCAAAGAAATATGCCTCGTTTTGCTTTACGCGCTTTCAATAGTAGTTCGTTATCGTCCAAGCATATGGAGACGTGTCCAAGAAGGCGATCTAGACCATATGAGGGTTATCATTGAGGCATTCTTACAAGTTGTCGAGCGTATACTGCCGGAGAAGTTTCTTGTTGAGATCACTGGCAAAAAGATTGCTGTTCATCAGCCAGGGGGACTGTTCTAGTGGATTGGCGGTACATTATGTGTAGCATTCAATTCACCCTTGCTTCCGATGGGACCGTGAAATATTAACCCGGCAAAAATATCTCCGTCATCAATCGTAGGCAATTCAGTGTTCATGGAAAAATCCCCATCGTGAGTTAGATTTCTTCGGGCTTCGATCGTCGATGAAAATGGCAGAGCTGAAATACCCTGGAAGGAAGCACTCGCAAGAGAGGACTCAGGATAAAAGGAAGGAACAGATCCCCACGGAGGATGACGAAACGGAAAAACGGGATGCCGATTGGGCACCCCGTTGGAAATTCGTCGCCTTACGGCGTATCGTTTCAGTTCTGGGTCTTCTGCCGTTCTTTTTCGATCTCCTTACGCACTTCGTCCATATCCAGTTCTTTGATTTTCTCCACCAGTTCGGTCAAGGCTTCCGCAGGAAGCAGACCCGGTTGGGAGAAGACCATCACTTTTTCCTTGAAGGCCATCAAGGTGGGGATGGAGCGAATCTGGAAGGTCGCGGCCAATTCCTGCTGGGCTTCGGTATCGACCTTGGCAAAGGTCACGTCCGAGAATTTGTTGCTGGTTTCTTCGTAGATCGGCCCAAAGGCTTTGCAGGGGCCGCACCATTCCGCCCAGAAATCCACCAGGACGATGTCGTTGTTTTCAATGGTTTCCACAAAGTTGTCTTTGGTCACTTGCAGCGTCGCCATGTTCTTTCTCCTATGTGTGTTCCTGTTTTCCTCAAAACAGCGGGGTTGACGTTGGTTTGTAAAAGTTGTTGTTTTTGGTGTCACCCTTCACTTGGAAAAGAGACGGCAACGGTGAAAAGGTTTCAGGAAAGAGTTCCCTTTTTTCAAGAACCCCATTAAGGGTTCTAGGTAGCAAGCCGCTCGTCAATGGCCTTGATCCAGGATGTGTATTTTTCAATGTCCTGATCAATGCGGTTGAACTCCGCGACTTTGATGTGTTGACCGCTTTGCATTCCAAGGAATCTCCGTTCATCTTCGGCATCTTGGAGCAACTCTTGAACCCGCTTACGCTCTGCCTGCAATTCATCCGCGTTCAGTTGGCTATAATCCTTCATACGCACCTCCTTAAATGACGTTGGGTACTCATCGTTTTCTTCTATATCTGTAAATCCCCTAACGATTTAAGAATAAGCATCCAACAGGCTCTGTCAAGACAGAGGGTGCGCCAAAGAAACATTCAGGGGCTCCGGTCGCATCACGCCCCCACCCCGGCAAACCATTTCGTTTTCATGGATGATACGACGAAGAAGGCTTATTCCTGCGCGTCGGCCCACTCCGGGTTCCAGTTGTCAATGTCACGGACGATGTCGCAATCCAGCAGTTTCATGCCGTTCTCATTGCGCAGAGGGGACCAGCAAAGATCCAGAAATTCTCCGAAATCTTCGGACCTCAGCCAGCTTTCCACCACCTCATCGTCTTCTTTGCGCTCAATGGGCATGGCCGGTTGATAGCGACCATCCGGCACACTATCCGCCCAGAAATCCCAATAAGGCCACTCCAAGCCCACATCCATGCTGCGGTTCCAGTACTTCATCAGCAGGCGGGCTTCCGTTTCATTGAGTGGATAGCCCACGGCAGCGGCCTGCATCAGACTGCTGGCGATGTCCCTTTCCCATTGATCGCGCCCGGTGGGAAGTTCCTCATCCGTATAGGCCAAGGCGCTTTCGTAACGATCCACCAGACCTTGAAGAAGCTGTTCCGCACGGTCCAGTTCCCAGTGAATCAGGCTTTGAACCAGATGGGCCAGATGATGGTTACGGATAATCATGCCGTTGAAATACTTGTTGTTCATCGCGGTACGTTCATAGGTGTTGCGCGCCCCCGTACCACAGTCGTTTTCCAAGGGTCTGTCGTAGGCAATCAGGGCATGGGCACTCTTCGCGTTGCATTCGCTGTCCGGCCAGATCACATCAAACGTGGTGTAGGAGGCCAAATCCCCAGTAGGTGTGTAGACGTGGCCTTCGGCATCCTTGGTACGGATGGCATAGTCACTGTCCACCACATCTTTAGAGAAACGCTGAAGATAGTCTGCCGTTTCACCGCACGCCTGACGCACGTCTTCATCCGGCGCGTTGGCAACCGCATATCGGATGTATGCGTTGGCCCGCAGCACGCGGGAGACATCGTCTTTGCTGCGCATACTGGTCACCCAGACATCCCCCCAGGTGGGGTTGTTGACGTAGTTGAAACGCTCGCAGTTCCACATGCTGCCCGCCCGGTGCCAGTTGGTGCAGTCAAAGGCTTTGTTTTTTCCTTCAAACGAGGTGTAGCTCTGATTTTGAGGGATGATATTACGGGCCATCAAGTGGTCGATCGGGTCGTTCTCATCATAGACCATGCCGCGCATCGACGCCGTAACGCCTTTACACATTTCTCGCGTCAATTCGTGCATCCGTGCGTCTCCGGTCAGAAGGTACCCGGAAATGGCGCTGGCCAGGACTTTGGCGGTGCGGGTCATCAGGTTGTGCCCACCGTCCGGTGTTTCTAGGGAATCGGTTTCCCGACAGGTGAAGGTCACCGTATCGCCTTCTTTCACGGCGTAGGTGCTTGTCCACCAGATTCGCCAGGTGGGCAGGCCGGTACTTTGATGCACGCCGTGGGTGAAACGCAACAGGTAATCGTAATAACCCACCTTGGCCATGAAGCCCACCACACGCTTGGTGAAGGCGGTGATTTCCTCCTCAGGAATGGGGTTTCCGGGATTCTCACGGGCAAAAGTCACCGGCAGGCTTTCCGGCAGAGAATCCGGCTTCTCCGGGTCCAGATCCCCGTCTTCATCTCCATCCATCGCAGGGTTCGTGCCTTCGTCGGAATCTCCATCCAAGACAGGTTCCTCCTCGCTGTGATCTCCATCAAGATCCCCGTTCTGAGAAGAGGAGTCCTCCTCGCCACCGCAAGACATCACGAGGACGCAGAGAAGCAAACAAACAAGAATTCCAGCCAATGGACGCAGCATCACAAACCCCTTGCATCAAAAAAGTAGTTGTTTCGGGGAAGGTAGCCTGAACAGGCCGGGTTTGTCCATCTTTATCTTGGCCTTGTGAGTGTCGTTTTTTTCGCAAAAAGTTTCATGAAATTCGTCTAATTATCTGCTATGTTTATGTCCTGTTTATCATACCGAGGGATACGGAGGTTCACCATGAGGTTGAACAGTGCGAAGAATAGAACCGGTTTGCTTTTCATCGCTGGGTGTCTGCTGACGCTTTCCTGCAATTACGAGAACGCCTCGTTGACGTTCACCGGACGGGCGGATGGCGACATTGAGCTGAGCGTGGATGATGACGACGATGACGATAACGATGACGCTATAAACGGGGATGAGCCAATACCTGACGACGATGATGACCTCATTCCAAGCGACGATGACGATGATGACAACGGAGGGGACCACATCTGCTCGGCAGCCGATATGAACTGCCCGCCTGGAACCCAATGCGATCTGACCCTCGGAGTCTGTGTCGCGACCCGCTGCTGGATTGATGAAGACTGTTCTGAGGGTGACTATTGTAACGTAGAGACGGGAACCTGTGAACCCAAGACCTGTGTGCAAGACCCAAGCCTCTGCCCGGAATGCACCGTCTGTGATGAAGAAACGGCCCGTTGCGTGCCGGATACCCAGTCCAACGAGTGCCTGCCGGATGTTGAACAGGAACAAGACTGCGAGGCGGGCGAATGGTCCGTTCCCCACCTTTCACTCAGTGATGAGCTTGTTGACTTCGGACAGATAGAGCAGGGAACTCAAGCGACAAAGAAGGTCTGGGTTTGCAACAGCGGAGCCTTCGGTACCATCCTATCCCTTTCCTCCATCAGTCTGGTACCGGGAAGCTATCTAGGCTTTGAGCTTCAGAACGACTCCTTACCCATCGCGATTCCAAGCGGAAAACAAAGGCCGATTCTTATCTCCTTCAGAACAAACTCTCTTGCGATGTATGACGGAAAAGTTCGCATTGTGTCCGATGATATCAATCAGCCCCAGGTAGACATTGAACTGACCGGCAGCATGTGGCCCGTGGTTGATCTGGATCTCGACCCTCGTATTCTCACGTTTTTGGGAGAGAGCGACCTGACGGTCAGCGCCACCAACACCACGGGCTATCCTACGGTGGTCGAGTACCCATACCTTGACCGGCCCAACGCACAACACTTTGAAATCCTCGATTGCTTCTACAACGGAAACGAGCCGTTTCTTCCCGGTCAGACGAAACGGATGAATACCGATGATTTCATCACGTGTACCCTGCACTACGACGGGAACGGCGATCTGGATGAAGAAAGCCGGGATGCCCTCATCGTCTTCGATTTCCTGATGAACGCGGAGAACCCGCAAAGCTCCACCACCCACCGCAACGCCATTCTGCGACCCTTCCCCGAACCCCAATGCGCCATTGCCGACGCAGGGGACGACCAGACGGTGGAAAGAGGAAGTGTCGTGTTCCTTGATGGAAGCGGCTCCAGAGATCCAAACGCAGAGAATCAACAAGTGGTAGGCTACGATTGGTCCTGGGTATCCAAACCAGAGTTAGCAGCATCCGTCAATCTGAGAAACTCTGAGGGAAGAGTTATCCATGAAGACCAATGGGGCAACGAAGACCGGCCTCATTTTAACGCGCTGATTCCCGGTGAATACATCATCGCTCTTACAGTCAATGAGCCAGAGCCGTTTTGCCCCGAAGTGGTCAAGGATTATGTAACAGTCAACATGGTTCAAGAAGATATTCGGATAGAACTTAGCTGGGACGATTCAAGCAATATGGACCTCCACTTCATTGAACCTGGAGGCTACCTAACCCATAGTAATGGCAATAACGGCATGGATTGCCATTTCAGGAACTGCGATATTACAAGCGGGGGTTGTCCTGGCAGTGGCTGTCCTGGCCCCTCCAACGCACCCGACTGGGGAGTACATGGGATTCGTTCCGATGATCCAATTTTACTTTCCAGCAGTACTGAAGGAGGCACACCGGAAACCATCCTTTTTTCCAACCCTCAGCGGGGAGACTACCTTGTCGCAGTAGAAAACTATCTCACTCTAGCCCCAACCTCCTCTCAAATAACCACGGTTCGGATCTGGCTTCGGGGAGTTATTTCCGCAACGTTCACACTGGATTGGCGACAACAACAAGAGTGCCAAGATGACAATTTTTGCAACCGTTTCCACTGGAAAGTGGCCACCCTGCGGGTGGAAAACCCAAACGACATACGGATTATCCCGCTGGGGAACGTCGTCCCTTCCGACTGAGTGTGCTGGATTGCCTTCCACATCATGGGATGGTGTCTTATTTGTCAAAACCTTTTTGCGGAACGCCGTGACTGATAAACCACGCGCCGAACTGCTCTAGCGTAGGTTTGTCAAATTCCTGCAACACGTACTTGATGCCTTCAGACTGGAACCAGTTGCCCCCGAAAAAGCTCTTGTTGGCTTTTTCAATCTTTCCCGCTTCAAGCCTGAAACTGGAGGGGCTTTTACCCACGCGCTCTTCCAGCGGGTAGGCGTTTACCTGATGCCGGGCGGCGTCCAGTTCCGCTTGGAATTTCTTCTTTGCGCCCATCGTCATCAAGGCCCGGATCGCCATCCCGATCAACCCGAACTGCCGCGCCACCGCTTCACCGGCGTTGGCTTTCATCGCACTTTGATCTTTCAGATTGACGAAGTACAGGGCATCGTCCTGGAGGAAGAAATCACCCCAATACACCCGCGTGCTGATCTGCATTTTGCCGAAGATGGGCTGCTCGCTCCCCCCACTGGATGAAAACGCCGATGCGGAAGAAGACTCCGCCGCGGCCACGTCGGACGATGGCGTCGCAGAATCGTCGGTTGCCGAAGCGTAAGACGAGGAGCCATAGGCCGTAGAAGCCGTTGACGCCGAGGAAGCGGAATACGACGCCCCTGCGGAAGATTTGGTAAACAGGCCCAGCGCATAGAAGAGACCGGCACTGACAAGCCAACCGACGAACATCACCGCAGGATAGGCAATCTCTTCATTGCTGTTAATCATCCGTGCGATGTCTTGAGGGAACCAGGAATCATGTTCAAACGAGGCAAACAGTCCGGCGAACAAGGCCACCAGAAACAGAGCCGGAAAGATGGCGACAATCCAGAGTTGCAGGTGCTTACGTTGTTTCACTTCGTCTTGGGCATACATGGTTTTCCCCTCAAGCGGTGTTATTTTCCGTAGCGTGGATGAAATCAGTTTTCCTTGTACTTGATTTTTCCAGGAAAGGCAACATAGAGTTAGCGGCAGGTTGACTTTGATTCCCTTTCCCCGTCGTCGGGACCAAGGAACAACATCATGGATTCATTGACAGCACGGTATCGACACAACATGGAGCAGTTGGAAGAAACCCACATGGTGAGGGTTCTGACCGTTTTGAAAGATGGCCAGGGACCGAAAGTCCACCTTGACGGCGCGACACGGCTCAATGCCTCCTCCAACGATTACCTGGGGCTGACTCAACATCCGGCTTTGCGCCAGGCCGCCGGTGATGCGCTGGAGCGCTATGGAACCGGCAGCGGAGCCTCCCGATTGATTTCCGGCACCAGCCCGGAACATGAAGCCTTGGAGTACGAGCTGGCCACGTTCCTGGGTCGGGATGAGGCGGTGGTGTTCAACTCCGGCTACCATACCAACGTGGGAGTTCTATCCAGCCTGACCCAGAAGGAAGATACCCTTTTCTCCGATGCCCTCTGCCACGCCAGCATCATTGACGGCTGTCGGCTTGCCAACGCTTCGGTGAGGGTGTTTGACCATGCCGATGCCCTGGACCTGGAACGGACGTTACAAGATGACGCCCGGCGATGTTCTGAAGATCCGACGCAAAATCCGGCAACAGGGCGCGCCCGGTTTGTGGTTACGGACAGCATTTTCTCAATGGATGGCGACGCGGCCCCTCTGGCTGCCTACCAAGCTCTTTGTCAGCGCTATCAGGCGGGATTGATTGTGGATGAAGCCCACGGAGTGGGAGTCTTCGGTGAAACGGGTCGCGGCATGTGTGAAGAGGAAGGCATTACGCCCTTCTTGCAGGTGGGAACGTTCAGCAAAGCGGCGGGCAGTATGGGCGGCTATGCCGCCGGAGATTCTTCGGTCTGTCGTTGGTTGCGCAACAAGGCACGTTCCTTTGTCTTCTCTACGGCCCTACCCCCTTCCGTGCTAGCCGTCAACCGAGCCGCCTTGCGCGTATTCGCCAGTGAGGAAGGCCGGGATCTTCGCGAAACACTGAGCCGGATGAGTCTCTCCCTTCGGGAAACCTTGGCCGATCAAGGCTGGCAGATTCCTGTTGAGGATCGCTCTCCCATCTTGTACCTTCTGTGCGGCTCGGCCCAGGCAGCCTTGGCTTGTGCGGATGTTCTTTGGCAAGAAGGCGTTTTCGCCAAGGCGATTCGCCCCCCGACCGTGGCTCCGGGTGCCTGCCGGGTACGGCTCTCTCTCCGCGCCGATTTCTCGAAGGATGATGTGGAGACTCTGAAACAAGCCTGCGCGACGGCTCGCCGGAAACGCACCTGAGAAAGCCATCCTGCACAGGAACAAAAAGGGGTGTTTCCGGGTCAGGCATCAGGATCAGCGTCTCCCATTGGCCAGGTTTCCCAATCGTTCCTGAATGTAGTTGCCGGCGTATTTATCGGAACCGAGAATGTGTTCCACCAGCCAGTTACGCAGAAAGGCAAGGAGTTCCAAAGACAAGTCTTGGTTCCCTTGAAAAAGCTCACGGCGTAAGCGTTGCACTTCGTCCGTAAACTGCTGATGGGCAGCCTGATGCTGTTCAAAATACGGGAATCGGGTCACGGACATCAACGCTTCTTCGTCTGCAAAGTGTTCCGTGGCATAGTCGCGGAGCTGATCCAGCGCATCATAGACGGTCTTGCATGATTCGCCCTTGGCAACTTCATCAAAGAAGCGGTTGGCAATGGCAAACAGTCTCTGGTGCTGCTCATCAACCTTGTCAACACCGATACGGAAGCTCTCGTTCCATTCAAGAAGTCGGATGGTTTGGTTTACGATTTGTGCCGACATGAATACAACCACCTTTCACAGCATGAATCTTGGTTCTCTTTTAAGAAACAGGATAACGCTTCATGCGTGAAACCTATCAGAAGGACTGCCGCTGGCCTGGTCTCTAACCGAGTACCGGGGTGGCAAGCTCAGGGGTTACAAGCCATCATGAGGTTTCAGACACCTATCGAATGGTCCGAAACAGCACACAATCCACCCTTAATGTATAATCGGCAGCATGTCAATAAACTTGATTTATATCGTGTGAGAAAATCGGTTCTGATCCCATCTCCGGGGAGATGAGCGTTTGTCAAAACGGAAAGTGCGTCGTGTTCCCATCCTTGATGGTGGGCCTTGGATTCCCGGATTAGAACCGAAAATCCCCTGGGACGTTTATGGAGAATCCAAGATCATCCCAGGGGATAGAGTCAGATTGGAATGGGGCTTAGGCTTTGTCCGCCGGAAGTCTGGCTTCCAGCCAGCAACGGCTTATTTCGCCCTGGTTGGTCCGGTCGGTCTTCAAACTGTTGTAGTTCCGGCCTCTTGAGATATACGTATTGCGTCTGATGTCTCCAGGGAAGGCGGCGCTCAGTGCCGGAAGTACGGCATTCACATCAAAAAACTGGCAGGAGAAGATATCAAAAAATGCCTTTTTCGTCTCCGGGTAGACATGAATACTGACATGGCTTTCCGCGATCATTGTCAAGGCGCTCAAGGCGACCTGCCCATCGGCTGTTTGATTCTTGATACAGAACGGACGCATGATCGGCGTCATGTTGATCCGCTCCGGCAGGTGGTCGAAGACCGTGAACAGGTCATCCAAGGTGGTCGGTCCCTGGTAGTTTTCCAGATCCAGGAACAGATGCGGGCCGAAATCGCTGTCTACGTTGGGGGTTGGAATCCGTCTGTCCGAATTACGCCGGATCAGGTTGGTTTCCATAATGCCCGCCGGAAGCAGGTATTTCAGATGCCGTTTCAAGAGGTCGGTGTCAAAGCCTTCCGGGCTGTAGAAATCGACGAAGTAGGCCTCATGGAAGCTGAAGGTATGCAGGGTGAAATGCCCACCAGGCAGCAGAACAAAGGCACTGATGCCGCAGTCATCCGGTTCCACACCATTGTAATAGGGAAGCACGAAGGGCGGCATAGCCGGGCTAATGCCCAGTTTGTCCGGAATTTCTTCCATCAGTTCATAGACCAGTTTCAGGTCATCCAATCTGGAGCGATAGCTTTGAAAGGCATCCAGGGTATAGTGCATCATCGGTTCACCTCCAGCCAAGGCGATAAAGGATCAAACCAGGGGCGTTCAAAGACGCCACGGAATCCGGGCGAGGAACTATCGCCAGGAAGGGGTTGTTGGTCAAGGAAAAAGCGTGTTGAAAAAAGTCCACTTCTTCCGTTTTGCTTGCACCGGGGAACGGAACTAGCCGTTGGGTTCAATGGTACCGATCCAGTCTTCAACCCGGCTGATCCCCCGACTGCTCAGGAACTGGGCGATGCCATCCAGAACCTTGGGCATAACCATCGGATCAATAAACGCTCCGGTTCCGATCTGCACGGCTTTGGCCCCTACCATGAGGAACTCCAAGGCATCCGTGGTGTTGGAAATCCCTCCAATGCCGATCACGGGAATATCCACCTTCTGACAGACCTGATAGACCATCCATAAGGCAATGGGTTTGATCGCCGGGCCGGACAGGCCACCCACGGTATTGCTGAGAATGGGGCGTTTCTTGTGGATGTCCACAGCCATGCCGGAGAGAGTGTTAATCAGACTGACGGCATCGGCCCCGGCATCCTTCGCAGCCTGGGCCATCTTCACGATGTCGCTGACATTGGGTGACAGTTTGACGATCAGGGGAAGACTCGTGGCTTTACGGGTCAACGAAACCACCTTGTGGGCAATCTGAGGATCTTTGCCGAACTCAATCCCCCCGGCTTTCACATTGGGGCAACTGATGTTCATCTCCAGGGCATGGACGCCGGGAACCTCAGAAAGTCTGCGAGCCAGTTCCGCATAATCTTCCGCCGTGGTACCGAAAATGTTGGCGATGCAAGCGGTGTCGTCCAGGCTGCGGATAAAGGGCATTTTGTCTTTAATAAAGGCATCCACACCGACATTGTTCAGGCCGATGGCATTGAGCATTCCGCTGGCGGTTTCTACAATGCGTGGCGGCTTGTTGCCTTCACGCGGAGCAAGACTCAAGCCTTTGGTGAGGATACCACCCAGTTGGGAAGGCGGGAAGAAATCCGTCATGTCCTCGCCATAACCAAAGCATCCGGAGGCACTCAGCACCGGATTTTTCAGCCGTAAACCGGCAATGTTCACACCAAGATCCACACCTTGTCGAATCTCGCCTTGTCCGCTCATAATGTCCTCTCGCATGATTGATCCCGAAGAAACGGGACAGGGTACGGCCCGCCTGTAACGAACACACAGAACCAGGGTGAACCTAGCTCCAAAGTCGGGTGTTTGTCTAGTTTGTTGTGAAAAAAGCCCGTCTTTCCTTCGATTCCAGGTGTGTTCACTGCTTCATTCATACATAGTAAACAATTTCCATGAACCCGGTACAGTTTCGGCGTGATCTGCCGATAGAAACCCCAACGACTTGGGACACGACTCTATGGTGCTGCGGTTTGTTTTATTGGACGATCCACGTCCATTCAAACGGAACCTGCTTTATCTGTAACGCTGATAAGATTCTTACCTCAAAGAATCTTCATGAACTCCACGGGAGGTGGCACTCGTGACAATGCAATCAACTCACAGTCTTATCTATGGGATTCTTCTGTCAATTCTGAGCGCTGGCGCGGTATCGCTCCTGCCCGGTCTGGGCGGATGGCTCCTGCTTCTGCTCACCCTCGCTCTCTGGTTGGTCGTGGGTCTATGGCTAGGAAAGGTCGAAAAACGCTTGCTTGACGACGCATTGAAAGGCATTCCGGCGAATTTTGCCAACAACCTCGGTCAAGGGGGCTCCGAGCAGGGAATCTCAGCCTTTGTTTCATCATTTGTAGAAGGAATGCAGCAGGAGAAAACCAAGCAGGAAGAAGAACTGTCCCATGTACAGTTCACCGCAGACAGCTATCTGGAAAAACTGAACAAACTTCCCACGCCGGTGATGGAGATCGACAAGGATTACAACGTGATCTTCATCAATGAGGTCGGAGCCTCCCTGAACGGTTTGAAACCCAAGCAGGTTGTGGGCACCAAATGTTACGATCATTTCAACACCAAGCACTGCCGCACACGCCAATGTGCCCTACACCGGGCAATGGCCTCCGGAAATCCTGAGTTGGCGGAAACCAGAGCGAATTTGAAGTCAGGGAACGCCAACGTTCCCATTGTATACAGCGGCATTCCCACCAGAGATGAAAAGGGAGCGATCAGCGGAGCCCTGGAATTTGTAATGGACAACTCCAGCACCTACCAGGTGGTTGACCAACTGCTTGGTGTTTCCAAACAACTGGTTGAAAACGCAGATGGTATTTCCGGGAATTCTCAGCAGACGGCAGCGATTGCCGAGGAATTGTCCAGCCAATCCAATACGGTGGCCGCAGCCAGTGAGGAAATGTCCTCCGGCGTTTCCACCGTGGCATCAGCCATTGAAGAAATGTCCGCCTCGTTGCAGGAAGTGGCCAACAACACCAACAGGGCCAGCGAGATCGCCGGAAGGGCCGCGACCAACTCCAGTTCCGTAGATGCGATGATGGTAGACCTGGAACGGGCAGCCAAAGAAATCGGGAAAGTGGTGGATGTGATCAGCGATATTGCCGACCAGACCAACCTTCTGGCCTTGAACGCCACCATTGAAGCTGCCAGTGCCGGAGAAGCGGGCAAGGGCTTTGCCGTTGTCGCAACGGAGGTGAAGGAACTGGCCAAGCAAACCGCCCGCTCTACCGAGGACATCACAAGCAAAGTATCCGCGATGCAGGATCAGACCGTCCACGCGGTTCATGAAATCCGTCAGGTTTCAGACATCGTGCAGGAAATCAACACCATCACAGGGCAAATTGCCTTGTCCGTACAAGAACAGACTTCCACCACGGCGGAGATTTCCGCGAACGTATCCGGCTTGTCCGGTGCTGCGGAAGAAGTGGCCCGCAACCTTCAAGGAGTCACCCAGGCCAGCGAAGAAACGGCCAGTTCGGCTACGTCGTTGGAGCAGGCCGCCCAACGGCTGAACGACTTAAGCAAGCAGTTGGAGGAAACCATGAGCGGTTTCAAAAACCGCTAAGCCGATCTCCTACCCGGCGAGACGTTTGGGCAGATCGTTTATCGTGCAGGTTTGCGGCAGACCTTGTTGCCAGACCTGCCACCTTGTAACCCTCCGGGACACGCTTTCGCTGAAAAGACGAGACAACCCGCAGATGGCGTTCGCTTCATCATCGGCCAGGGCTGGAAGTTCCAGCTCTGGCCGATTCGTAATCACAGAAGATAGGGTGATTCATTCAACGACGGATGGACTTCGTCCGAAACACGAGGTTTCAGCATCCTGGAGCGATCATCCAACGGTCAAAGAGTTAGCGGTACCTTCCCAGCCTGATCACACTCACCGCGCCGTCATGGATCTGCGGACCGGTGCTGCGGCTGGTGGCAAACACGTTTTCCGCATTGTTCACCCGCCCCAGAGCGAAAGGCCGCCCCACCGGGCCAACCGGTAGCGGCGCGGCGATGAACAAACCATTGTTGTTGGTTGCCTGCTGAGATGCCTGAACCTGCGGCAGACTGGCCGAGGTGTTGAAGTAGGCCAGCATCTCCGGTTGGACATCGGCAAAACCGATGGTGGCGTTGGCCAGGGTCAAGGGTTCGTCGTCGTTGCAGGCAAAGACCTGGCCTACAAGCATTCCGGTTCCCTCCGGCGGACCTTCCAGTTCACCGGTGGTTGCCAGACTCAAGCTCTGGTAGCGAATCCGTGACACGGCGTAGTAAGCGATCTCCAGCGGGTTATCCGTCTGGGTGTGGCTGGTTGCGGTAGCACCATCCACCCATAGTCCATAGTTGTAGGTGGGAAGCACCTCGCTTTGGGCCGTGTCACCCTGCCGCTGCGCAACCAGGAAGAACCAGGCGTTGGGGCGAACCCCTTCCAGCAACGCTTTGCCTTCCGTATCCGTTGTTGCCGTTGCAATAGCACTGCCTGGGTTGGCTTCCAGGAACGCTTGAACGGTAATGCCTTCCTTGTTGTCCAAAGGACTGAAGGGGCTGAACACGGCCTGAAGCACGAAGCTTCCCGGACCACTGACGTTGGCCGGGTCTTGGGTTCCGCAGGCCAGATCCAGGCTGCTCGCTTCCACCACCTGCAATTCGGTTCCGGTATGGCGATAGCCGGTCAGATCCTGCCCCGGAGAGGCAAACAAACAACGGCCAAAGCCATCACTGACACCGGGAACGGCCCGGCACACCCGTCCGTCCTGGCAATCCGTGTCTACCTGGCAGGTCAAGGGAGCGTAGGGGTCATCCTCTTCGGTATCTCCGTCTTCGTCTCCATCTTCATCGCCATCCAGATCCCCGTCTTCATCGCCATCCTCATCACCATCGGGGATGTCGCCATCTTCATCCCCGTCCGGGGTGTCACCATCCGTGGGATTGTCGCAGGAATCATCGGCACAGCATTCAATCTCAGCACAAGGGCGTTCCAAGGCACAGAGATACGCCTCATGGGAGGCTCCCATCAGTTGCGGGTCTTGGGTTTCCGTCGCCCAACCGAATTCGTTCATGCACTGCACCATTGCATTTTCCATCGCGGCGGGGTCTACCCCACGGGCCGGGCAATGCACATGCAGGTTGCAATACAGGAAGGCTTCATGATGGAACAGCCCCACTGCCCGAATGCTTCGGGCCATGCCTTCCAGCCGCGTTTCCGAATTGCCCTCGGCATCTGCCTGAACCACTTCCGAAGCCTGTACGTAGCCGAAGCTTCCGCCCTCTTCTGCCACTTTCAAAGTCAAGGCATAGCGACCGATGAACCCGGTTGTGCCTTCCGGCACCTTGATGGTGATTTGAGCGGAGCTATCCAGTTCCAAGGCGGGTTCGAGCCAATAGACCTTGGAAAGCAACAACTCCCCGGCTTCGGGAAACGCCGAAGGCTCCAGCGCGCTCACCCGAACCAGAAGCTCTTGGGTTAAACTCCCCTGGGTGACGGTCAAGGTAAACTGGCCATCCTCGCTTTCCAGGCTACCACCCTGGGGACCAAGAACGACACCGGTGTCCTGAATATCCAGATCACCATCGCTCGACTCCGAAGCGTTTTCCGGATCACCGTAAAAGCAACCGGAAAGACCCAAGGACATCGCCACAACCACAACAAGCATCATCAAGAAACGAGGCATTGCTTCATCCACTTCATCGAAAAACCAGGTCAAATACCGAACAACGGATCACTCCGTCGAGGGTTAATACACCGTTTCCAGGGAACAGGCCTGAGCGCAGGCTTCCGAGCTTTGCCACTCCACATGGACTTGGGCGGAATCCGCATTGGTTCCTTCCCAGGCCCAGCTTCCCTGGGTGACAAGATTCAAACGAACACTCCCATCGGCGTTTTCCAAGGCTGCACCATCTTCCACAATTATCCAGTCCCATGAAGTACTTTCTTCACTACAGGAAAGGGATAACCGGCACGTATCATCACTCAGGGCTGCGCTTCCGGTAACATACGAGTAGGTTGCGGAGGAAACCATTGTGGCTTCGCGGATGATATAGCAGCCGGAGTAATCCTCACAGGCGGTTGTTTCATCATCTCCATCGACATCCCCATCAAGGTCACCATCTTCGTCTCCGTCGATATCGCCATCTTCATCGCCGTCAGTGTCGCCGTCGATATCACCGTCTATATCATCATCATCATCGTCGTCGGAATCACCATCCGTATCATCATCGTCATCATCGTCGGTATCACCATCCGTGACATCATCATCATCGTCGTCGTCATCCGTCACATCATCATCGTCATCGTCATCATCATCCGTGGCATCGTCATCATCATCAATGCTATCATCATCATCGTCGGAAACATCCCCATCCATCGTGATGCCATCCTCCCAGACGCATTCGCTTTCCTTGCAGACTTCCAGAGGAGAGCAGGATTCGAAGACCTCCCAGATGCCGGCTTCGTTGCAGACCACGACGGCGTTCTCCGTGTGATTGCACCCCAAAGCACCGGAGGTGCTGCAGGCATCCCCCAAGGTTTCTCCATCCTCCTTGTTTTCATCAGACTGACAGGACAAGACCACAAGAAGGCCCATCCCCATGACCAGGGGAAGTATCCAACCCATCCACGGCTTGCTTCGTTGCATGACGTTTCTCCTTTTTCATCGGAACCGACGGCCAACCATGACCGAAGATTTCCAGGATTGACACCATCCCGCCTTGCGGGACACCAAGGCTCTTTTCAGGTCTTTCAGTGTAGCCGAGCTTTCCTGAAAATGCCAAGCATTTCACCCAAGCCCCACCTTGTCCCCTTTTTGCAGGGAGTCACTCGGACGAAGGAAGCCCATCTTCCACAGCAGGCAGGGCTTCCCCAGCGAGCCACGAGCCGACATCCTGGGTCAGACCATGCTCCTGCTCCGGGTAGCGGTACCAGCGCGTTTGTTTTTCATTGCGCAACCACTGCAACTGCTTTCTGGCGTATCGGCGCGTTTTGCGAATGATTTCTTCTTCCAGGTTGTAGTAATCCGTCTTGCCGTCCAGGAACTCCAAGACCTGACGGTAGCCGATGGATTGATAAGGCCGCAGGGTACGATCGCCATAGACCATGAGCAGCCGTTGAACTTCCTCAATCAATCCCGATTTCACCATGAGTGCCGTGCGCTGACGGATACGGTCATCCAACACGGCCAGATCAGCATGAATCACCACTTGAAGCGTATCGTAGGGCCGGTCGGCAAATTCATGACGCTGCTGATGCAACCAGATCGGTTCACCGGTCAACTCCAAGACCTCTAAAGCACGGATCACACGCACGGGGTTTTCCAGATCCAGGGTCTGTACGGCTTTCGGATCTTTTTCCAGAAGCATGTCCGCCAGGGCTTTCACGCCTTGCTCGTTGAGTATCGCCTGATAACGCTCGCGCAGTTGGGCATCGGCGCCGGGGAGATCGGCCAAGCCTCCAAGCAGGGTACGCACGTACAACCCCGTTCCACCCACAATGATCGGCAGGCGTTGCTTACGCAGAATCAGGTCGATGACCGCCCGCGCACGGTCAACATAGCCTCCGGCATCGTAGTGTTCGTCCGGGCTGACGACATCAAACAGATGGTGCGGCACCTGCTGGCGTTCCTGGGGTGTGGGTTTGGCCGTACCGACATTGAACCCGCGCACCATCTGCATACTGTCCGCGTTGACAATCTCCCCTTGGTATTCCTGAGCCAAGCGGATGGACAACGCCGTTTTACCACAGGCCGTCGGGCCTTGAATGACCAATACCTTGGGTTTAGCTTGTTCTGCCAAAACGTCTCTCCAATTCGTTAAAGGTCAGGCGAATCATCACCGGCCTACCGTGGGGACAATGGGCGGCCATGTCGGTCTGGTCCATCTGCCGCAGCAAGCCTTCAATCTGTTCGGTGTTCAATACATCCTGGGCACGGACGGAGCTATGACAGGCCACCGTCATCAGACGACGTTCCACCTTGTCCTGCACCGAGCTTGCCCGATCGTGGGCGGCCAGTTCATCGAGCAATTCACGCAACAGGCTTTCCGCATCCACGCCGGACAACATCTGCGGGACACTGTGGATCACCACGCTGTCCCCGCCAAATTCTTCCGTATTGAAGCCCATGCGTTCCAGATCCTCCCGCGCATCCTGCCAGATGGGGAATTCATTGGGTGAAAGCTCCACCCGCATGGGAAAAAGCAACAACTGGCGACGCACGCCTTCCTTTTCGTACTGCGCTTTCAACTGTTCAAAACGAACCCGCTCGTGGGCTGCGTGCTGGTCGATAATCACCAGGCCGTCGTTTCCCTGGCAAAGCAGATAGGTTTTATCCAACTGGGCCAGCACAATCAGGGAACTGAAATAACCGCCCGCCGCTGGTCCCACCGACGCCGTGGAGAACGAATCTGACGCAGCCCCTTGACCCCCGGCCTTTGACGAGTCACCAACGGAGCCGCCTTGGTTCGCGGTATCAAAACGCTGCACCTGACTTGCCTGATGAGCAGGAAACGCTCCCGGAAAGCCGCCCTGGTTGCGCAGCACCGCTCCGCTTGGAATGGGCAAACTTCCCTGGGCCTGGGCCAGACGGTCCAGACTCATCCGACGCCGTTCATAGGCGTTGATCGCCGCACGGATTCCCGGCTCGGAGTTCCTGGTTCCCACTGCATTCTGCGAACCTTGCACCCACGGGGTTTTCTGCAAAGCACCACGCACGGCATGGTGAACCATGCTTTGAATCATCCGCGCATCTTTGAAGCGCACTTCCCACTTGGCCGGATGTACGTTCACGTCGGCGTCATCCAAAGGCAAAGAGATCAGCAGCACCACCACCGGAAAACGTCGGGCTTCCAGCAGGGTTCCATAGGCGCTTTTCACCGCGTATTGCAGGTTACGGTCTTTGATCGGTCGCCGGTTTAAGAAGATGTGCATCCCCCGGAAGGTGGGCTTGGTGAAATCCGGTGAGGAGAACATTCCTTCCACCCTGCGCGGGCCTTCGGTCTGCTCCGTATAAAACAGATGCGGATAGGCGGCCTTGCCCAGCACGCCCGCCACGCGCTCGTGAAGATCCTCCACCGAGGCCACCTGGAGCAACTCCCGTCCGTTGTGCGTCAGACGAAACGCCACCGCAGGATGGGCCAGGGCCAGGTCTTCCACCACCTGCACCACAGCGGACAGCTCTGCGCTATCGGATTTGAGAAATTTCTTTCTGGCCGGGGTATTGAAGAAGAGGTTGCGGACATCCACCTGGGTTCCCGGCGGAAACCCCACCTGCTTGAGTTGAGGCTCGCTGCCGCCTTCTATATCAATGCGCGTCGCGGCGTCATCCTCGGCGCGGGTAATCAAGGTGAAACGGCTCACCGAAGCAATGGATGGCAACGCCTCCCCGCGAAAGCCCAAGGTACCGATGGCGAAGAGGTCGTCTTCCTGATGCAATTTGCTGGTGGCGTGCCGTTGGACGGCCAACTGCGCGTCATGCGAACTCATACCGGAGCCGTTGTCCCGAATACGGATCAGGTCCAGGCCCGCCCGTTCCAGGTCGATGTCAACGCTGCTCGCCCCGGCATCCAGGCTGTTTTCCACCAACTCCTTGACCACGCTGGCCGGGCGTTCCACCACCTCACCGGCGGCGATACGGTTGGCCAGAGCCTTGGGTAGTTTACGAACGGGGTTTAGGCTACTCATGGTTGCGGGCATGGCTCCTCGGATTCGGGGTCTACAGGGTCGCAGGTCTTCGGATCACCCGGCAGGCCGATCCGACGCTTCCGTTCATAGCACGAGATGCCCCGGATGAAAACCGCCAAGGATGAAAAAACGGGCGGAAAATCCGCCCGTCGTGAAAACCATGATACCAGGGAAGCTTAGAGCTTGGTCACCTCCAGGGTATAGTCAATGACCATCATCCCCGGATTACCTTCCACCGCGATGAAATAATCGCCGGTTTCGGGAATCGTTACCGTCATCTCTTCACGGAAGGCCAGCAAGACCGTTCCACTGGCCGACATGCACCAGTCAAAGGTGGCCCCGCAGTTATCACGTATTGTCACCCAGGGATCACCCAGGCTGGTGGAAACCTTGATACGGTATTGCTCATTTCCTTCGGCTTCAAAACGATAGATACGATCGTAGCCATCCGCAGCCACACCACCGGTAGGGGTGCAGTTGTTGGGACTGACGTTGTTCGTAGCGCCGATTCCCATGATGTTCATGATTTCCCAGGTGTGCTTGTAGGGGAAATGCTCAATTTCCACCGGGGACGCGCAAAGTCCCATTGAATCGCCGTAGTTTTCGCAATCACAACGGTAGTAGGGTGTACCCTCGCTGGGTGAATACAGGCCGCATCCCTCAAAGAAGGGGTAGCCTTGATTGAAGCAATAGGTTTCGCAATCCAGCACCTCGAAGTTGTCATCGCAGTCGCAAAGAAAATCTCCACCATCGATGCAATACTGGTCCGAGTTACCGTCACAACTCCCGGAGCAGGCGCTCTGGCTGGCCGCCGGAGGATAGCAACGGCCATCGGTTTCATTACATTCATAGCCGTTCAAGCAACCCGCCGTCGAGCAGTGATCCGGCCCCGGTTCACACTCGCCGCTTTCCTGATTGCAGGTGTGGCGCAATTCGCAGGCCTGGTTGATGCAGTGGGTGTTGTCCGGTTCGCAGTCACCGGAAACGTGGTCGCAGGAAAAATGGGTGGCGCAAGGGGTGTTGTCGCAGTGGTCTTCCGCCTTCTCGCAGGCACCGCTTTCCGCGTTGCAGGTGTAATGATCGTCGCAACCGGCGTTGGTGCAGTGGTCATCAGCCGGTTTGCATTCGCCGATTTCCTCCAAGCATTGATAGAACTCGTCACAGCCGGTGTTGGTGCAATGATCGTCTCCAGGATTACAGGCTCCGCCGACTTCATCACAGACGAAATGGTCAATACATCCGGCGTTGACGCAATGGGTGGTACCCATCTCACAATCACCGCTTTCTTCGTTGCAGGTGAAGTACTCATCGCACCCGGCGTTGACGCAATGATCATCCGGCAGGCCGTTGTCATCATCGTCATCGTTGTTGTCATCATCATCATCGCTCGTATCGTCATCGTCGTCGTTGTTGTCGTCATCGTCATCATCATCATCATCCGAAGTCGGGATCTCGCAGCATCCGTTGTTGCAAACCCAACTCTCGCCCTGCAAGCCATTGGTGGTGGTGCAGTCGATGTCCATCTGGCAATCACGACCGATGGGACAATTGACATTGCTTTCCACGCAGACCTGGTTAATCAGGTCGCAGGTCTGGCCTGTGGGACAGTCGCTGTCAAACTGGCAGTTGGTGGATGCAACCACCTGGCAGTAGCCATCCACACATTGCTCGTTGGCGTCCGCATCGCAGTCGCTGTCTTCGGTACAACCGGTCAGGGTTTCGCCATCGGCTTCCGTATCCACGCAGGCGCTGACCACAAAGCCAAGCAGCAGAGTCAACGAGACGATGAACAACCAGGATTCGCGCTTTGAAACGTTCATGCGTAACATTCTTGTCACCTCACGGGGGGTCTTGGTTACAACAATACATCATACCTCTCGGTAAACAGATGTAGTATACCCATAAAACCCTCGTCTGACCAAAGAAAAACCGATTTCAAATCAAGCTTGCCTGTAAAAGCGTTAGCCGGACGAAAACGGGCCGGAAAATCCGGCCCGTCTGAGGTATGAGAAGTATCCGTTGTAGCAGGTGTTTCAGAAGGTAACGGCAGGCTACAGGATGTAATGGCTGAGGTCGCGGTCTTCCAGCACATCTTTCAGGCGTTGCTCGACATAGGCATCCGTAATGGTGATTTCCCCACTACCCATGTCCGGGCTTTCAAAGCTCACCTCGTCAAGAACATGCTCGATGATCGTATGCAGGCGACGCGCCCCGATGTTTTCCGCCTTCTGGTTCACGGTATCGGCCACTTCCGCCAGTTTCATCAAGGCATCGTCCGTCCAGACCAGGGTCACACCTTCGGTGCGGATCATCTCGGTATACTGATGAACTAAGCTGTTCTGGGGTTCCTTCAGAATACGGTAGAAATCCTCTTTGGACAGGCTTTTCAGTTCCACGCGGATGGGGAATCGGCCCTGCAATTCCGGAATCAGATCACTGGGTTTGCTGACATGAAACGCCCCGGAAGCGATGAACAGGATATGGTCCGTCTTCACCGGGCCGTATTTGGTACTGACCGTGCTTCCTTCCACCACGGGAAGGATATCCCGCTGCACGCCCTCGCGGGAGACATCCGGCCCTTTACCGCCCTCACGTCCGGCGATTTTGTCGATTTCGTCCAGAAAGACGATTCCGGCGTGTTCGGCCCGGTCGATGGCCATACGCTGCACCGCTTCCATATCAATCAGCTTCGCCGCTTCCGCGCTGGTCAGGATAGGCAGGGCTTCGCGCACCTTCATTTTACGTTTTTTCTTCTTTTTACTGCCGAAGAGGTTGCCCATCATGTCCTGCAACTGGATGCCCATCTCTTCCATCCCCGAATTGGAGTAGATTTCCAACATCGGGTTGTTGTTGGCGTTGACTTCCAGTTCCACCTCACGGTCATCCAAACGCCCTTCACGAAGCATCGTGCGGAATTTCTCCCGCGTGGCCTCATGGCTGGCCCGTTGCTCCTCTTCCTTGCGCTCCTGCTCCTTACGCTCTTCCTCGCTTTGCACTTCGTTACCGTCTTCGTCGAAGGTATTCTGGAAGATCCCCAGGTCCATCGACACCGACCCGTCGTCATTGAACATCGGTTTCTGATCCGAAGACGAAGGTTTGCTGACCACCGGCGGCGGCGGAAGCAGGATGTCCAGCAGGCGCTCCTCGGCCAGATGCCGGGCTTTTTCCTGCACGCGCTGCTCTTCCTCACGGCGGACCAGTTGCACGCTGGTTTCCACCAGATCGCGAATCATGCTGTCCACGTCGCGACCCACATAGCCGACTTCGGTGAACTTCGTCGCTTCCACCTTGACGAAAGGCGCCTCGGCCAGCTTGGCCAGACGACGGGCGATTTCCGTTTTGCCTACGCCGGTAGAGCCGATCATGATGATGTTCTTCGGCGTAATCTCGTCTTTCAGATGATCCGGCACCTGCAAACGACGCCAGCGGTTACGCAAAGCGACGGCAACCGCCCGCTTGGCTTCACCTTGACCAATGATGTATTTATCCAGTTCGGCAACAATCTGACGCGGGGTCAACGACCCCATTTCCCGTGCTTCATTCATCACAATTCCTCGGTTCGGATCTGGTCGTTGGTATAAATGCAGATTTCTCCGGCAATCTTCATCGATTCGGTGGCAATGCCTTTGGCATCCAGCGAACTGTGCCGCAACAAGGCCCGTGCGGCGCTCAGGGCGTATTGTCCACCGCTGCCGATGGCCGCCGCGCCGCCTTCCGGTTCCAGCACATCGCCGGTTCCGCTAAGCAAGAGGGTTTGGTCTTTATCCGCCACCAGAAGCATCGCTTCCAGGCGACGCAGGTATTTATCCATGCGCCAATCCTTGGCCATTTCCACGGCGGCCCTGGGAAGCTGCCCACGGAATTCCTTCAGTTTGGCTTCAAAGCGGTCATACAAGGTCAGCGCATCCGCTGTGCTTCCGGCAAAACCGGCGATGACATCGAACTGCTCGAAGCGGCGCAGTTTGTTGGCGGTGTGCTTCATCACCGTATGACCTAAACTGACCTGGCCGTCTCCGGCCATGACAACCTGCTTGTCCTTGCGGACACACAAAATGGTTGTGGCATGAAACATGATCTATTCCTTCGGGTGATCGGAACGCTCGGCGTCCCGGTTGGCCAGTGGATGCGCGTTGTCATACACACTGACCAGATGATTGATGCCCACGTGGGTGTACCGCTGGGTGGTAGACAGGGACTCGTGGCCCAGCAATTCCTGAATGGCGCGTAAATCCGCACCGCCGTCCAGCAAATGGGTGGCAAAGGTGTGGCGCAGGGCATGGGGGCTGATCTTCCACCCGGTTCCCGCACGCAGCATGACCTTGTCCACCATTTTTTCCACCCAACGGGCGCTGAGCCGCCCGCCGCGAGCATTGAGAAACAGAGCGTCCGGGTCCGGCGTCTTGGCCTTGGCCAGAAGCTCCCCGCGACGATCCAGATATTCTTGCAGGCTATGCACGACTTGCGGGTACAAAGGCACCAGGCGCTCTTTTCCACCTTTGCCGAACACCCGCACGGTTCCGTCGGTGAGGTCCAGACTTTTCAGGCTCAAACCCACCACTTCACCGACACGCAGCCCGCATCCGTAACAGATTTCCCAGATGGCTTTGTCGCGCAGACCCAAAGGCGTGTCTTCAAAAGCCTGATCCAAGAGATTGAAGATTTCATCCACATCCAGATGGACGGGAAGTTTTTTCGCTTTTTTCGGAAGACTCAACAGCTTGGCCGGATTGTTCTCGGCCAGCCCTTCATGAACCAGATAAGCAAAGAAGCTACGCAGGCTGACCAGTTTCCGTTCCACGCTGGCTGCCTCGGCCTCTCCGTGAACGCTACTGAAATATGCGCGAAGCAGAAAGACATCCACCTTGACCAGGCCGTCGGCGCTGGCATGACGCGGGCTCTTCTCTTGGAGGAAACGGACAAACTGGCGTAGATCCCCCAGGTAGGCGCGCAAGGTCTGGGGACGAAACCCCCGCTCTTGGGAAAGATGGCGTTCATACTGGTCAAGCAGGTCTTGCACGATGATTCAACATCCTTTACGCAATCAATCCCATTCATACCCCGGCCCGCTGACGATCCATCCGCCGCCGAGAACGCGATCACCCCGATACAACGCGGCAAGCTGTCCCGGCGTCGGCGCAAGCTGCGGTTCGTCAAAGCGAAAAACCACACGGGTGGTGCCATCCGGTCCGTGGTGGGCTTCCACCATCTGCCCTTGGGCCTGGGGCGAGCGGTAACGCAGTTTGCAGGCCAGCGGTTCACCGGGAAGAGGCGGCTGGGACGCGATCCAGTTGAGTTCGCTCAGCACCACCTCACGGGCATAGAGCCGATCTTTGGCACCGACAATCACCCGGTTGGCTTGCGGGTCCAGGCCCAGCACGTACAAAGGGTGAGCCGCGCCGATACCCAAGCCCTGACGTTGTCCGATGGTATAACGGAAAAAGCCCCGATGCCTTCCCAGCACCCGGCCCTCTTCATCCACGATCTCTCCCTCGCCGATGGACTGAAAGCGCTTATCCAGAGCCAGAAGATCCGCGTAGCGTCCATCTTGAATAAAACAAACGTCTTGGCTTTCCTTCTGGGTCGCGCTTTGAAACCCACGGGCCTGGGCGAGACCTCGCACCTCGTCTTTTGTCAGGGAGCCCAACGGGAAACGCAAGCTGGGCAAAACGTCCCGACGAATCCGGGAGAGAAAGTAAGATTGGTCTTTGCGTGTGTCAAGACCACGGCGAAGCTCCGTTTCATCACCACACGGCACCAACTGGGCATAATGCCCCGTCGCCAAGAGGGAAATCCCCCGTTTCCGGGCGGCCTCGAAGAACAGGCCGAACTTCACCTGTCGGTTGCAGACCACGCAGGGGTTAGGCGTCAAACCTTGGTGATAACTCAAGAAAAAGGGTTCAATCACCCGTTCGTGAAAGGAGCTTCGCAGATCCAAGACCTGATGGGAAATCCCCAGGGTGTCACACACTGCACGGGCTTGAGCCACCGTAGGATCTTTCTGTGGCCAATCCGGGTCATCTTTCGTCTGTTCATCCCAACTGCACATGGTCAAGCCATGCACCTCGTAGCCTTCATCCTGTAACAGCGCAGCGGCTACGCTGCTATCCACGCCCCCGCTCATCGCAACCAAAATCTTCACAACATGCTCCTGTTTCCGGTCCACCTCTAGGGGGCGATTGCCTCCGGCATGGCGGAGGGTTCTGTCTTGGTTTCCTGATTCCCTTCAAGCCGGGTGCGGATGTAGCGGTTGATCCGGCGGACATCCAGCAGGGAGCTTGGGTTTCCGTGGCCGGGGCAAAGCCAGGCGTTTTGCGGCACCTTTTTCACCATGCGCAGGATGGCCTGAATAAATTCCAGCGTGGTCCCGGAGTGGGGAAAATCAGTGCGCCCGATGCTGGTACGAAAGAGGGTATCCCCGGCAAAAAGCATGTTGCCTTCAGCCCAATAAAACACCCGTTGGCCGGGCGTATGACCTGGAACATGGTAGCTTTGCAGAGAGAGAAAACCAAGGTCCAAACGCGGCTCGCCCTCGATGAGTTTCTCTACGCCACCTACGTTTTCAGCAGCCAGGCCCAAACCATAGGCTTGAGAGGAAAGCTCGTTCAACAGCGGAAGATCCTCTTTGCCCAGATAACGTATCACCTTGGGGTGTTCCTTGTGCAGCGTATCCAGGCCGGAGGCATGATCGAAATGTCCGTGGGTCACCAGCGCCGCAACCAGGGTCAAGTCTTCGTTGTACAACCAGGTTTCAATAGCAGGCAGAGAAAGAACGGGAACGTCGATCAGAACCGCCTGGCGCGTTTCCTTATGCAGAATGCCATAGGCATTGGCAGCCATGCTGCGCTTGGCCTGAAACTCCGGAAACAAGACCACCCGCCATGCGGGCTTTTCGATGACAACGGTGAACTGAGGCACCCCCGCCGGTAGCGGCTTGAGTTCCCGTTGGTCTTTCAGGCTATCGTCCAGTTGCCGGTTGGGATCGGAGTGCATCATCTTGGCCAGATAACGCTCGCTGAGCTTCTGCTGCTTCTCCATCTCTTCCGAAGACACCTCATTCTGGTCGGCGTGCGGCCCCTCCCAGCAAGCATTCAATCCAAACAGCGCACCCAGCAGCCATAAGGCAATCCACACCACACGATGTTTCATCACACCCTCGTTCGATAAGGTCACCCAAACGAAACGAGGCTCGAACCGCCGTTCGAGCCTCGTTCCGGTTCTTCTTGGATAGTGTACGCTATCGGACTTTTTTCAACAAGCCGCGACGAACAAAGGTATCGCTCATGCCGAAGGGCTGGAAGTTGGTCATCGCATTCACACCCGCAGGCAGATACTCCGGCGGCACCTGCTCGTTCTGCACCATGTCGCGGGTGGGCAGAGCATCCTCAGGCGGGGCCTCTCCGTCTCCGCCAAGCATCTCGAACATATGAATGGAGCCGATAAGATCCAGGCTGCACCAGAAGGTATGGTTCTGCTCGAAGTTCTTTCCGGCCACACCGCCCGTATACCCCACGGATAAGTTAAACGGCACCGGCATTTGACCCTTCATCACGAAGGGAACCGAGGAGAAACCCAGACTGACCGTGGTTTCCAAGGCGGCCTGATCGGTGTTGATTTCCATGCCGCGCCAATCGGGATACCAGGTTTCACCCGTGTAGGGGTTGTCCGGGATGGTTTCAGCAGCCCAGATGTTGTCCGGGTATTTCCAGAACATGTACCATTCGTTGCCGATGCTCATCCATTCCACAAACTGCCAGGTGAACCCGGTGAAGAAGTCCCAGTTGCCACCGATGTCACGGTTGATCATCATCGTCTGCCAGGCCGGAGCCACGGGAAGTTGCCCCTGTTCCGCACCGTTGGCTTTGAAGGTTCTGGATACAACACGCTTTTCCTTGGTGTCTGGAAGCTGCTCGGTAAAGCCGACCGTGAAGTTGAACTTCAAACCGGCCAGGAGCGGATCGAATTTCTCTTTGGGGAAGGTGAAATCAATACCGTACCAGAAACCGATATCCACCTGTTGATCGCCGAAGTTGACATCAAACAAGTTGTTGGTGTCATCGTGTTTGCCCGTAGGCCACTTGTTGAACACCGTGATCCCCTGCTGCATATAGGGCAGATCCACGAAGCGATAGCGAAACGCGGTAATGATGTCATGCAAGCCCCAGCGGTCAAAGTTTTCCAAAGGCTTGTATTGGAACGAACACATGTTGTGGCTGGCTTCATACGGTCCGGTGCAGGTAATGACCTTCTCCAGCATCGCACCATCCGCCGCAGGGTAGGACTCCGAGGCGGGTTTGATGGGGGCCAGGGGGCGTCCGGTGTTCGTAGTCATGATACCGATGTTTCCACCACCGAAATTGAATTTGACGCGGGTCACCGCCCGTTGAAAGGGAACCATCATCATCACCGAGAGGTTGTCCGTGATGCCATATCCGAAGGTGTGCGTCAGCTCCATCCCGAAGCTTTCATACTGCACGTCCAATTGCCCCAGGGTGTAGCCCTTGAGGCTTGGGTCCAGGTCTTCACCCTTCAACTCGATGTTGTAATCGGCTTGGATATCTTCCGTCTTGGAACCAAAATCATCCGTAAAACGGCGATTGGCGAATTTGTAGCCAAACTTCAGACCAAGAACAAAGACCCCTTTGGGAACAACCGTAACTTCATTGGCCAAGCCAAGACTCGGCATCATTCCCAACAACAGCGACACCAACAGGAATCCGAGAGCTTTCTTCATGGAACCATCCTTGTGCTCGTCAACAGGACATGTTGACGGACCTAGCAAGAGCGAGCCCGTGAGCCTAGTTGAAACATGGAGTTTGCGTAGCGATACGCGGTGAAGCGTACTTATTCTTGACAGTCTTGTAAAGGAAAACTAGCAAAACTTCTAGCCTGCCGGTTTGTGAAGGATATTCAAAACCGGATCGGGCCTCGTGTTGAGGATAAGAAAAACGCCCCAAATCGGGGCGTTGACTGAGTTTATCGTTCCTTTTGAAGCCCCCGAACCTATCCGTTCAGATATTCGACCCGAAGCAGTTTCTGACCGATCAAAAGCAGTTCTCTATCCCCGATCTCGGTTTCTTCATTCAATTTCAGATAGGTTCCATTGCTGCTCCCCAGGTCGGCAAGGCTGGCCCGGTTGTTGGTGTAGGCGATACGCGCATGGCTTCCTGAAACAAAACCATCGTTGGGGAAGGTCACATCGCCCACCTCACGACCAATGGAAAGCTGGGGTTTGGTCAAGAGGATATGCTCTCCCATTCCTCCGTTGGCTGTGACTTTGATCAGCTTACCCCACACATTCTTGGCCGGGCTTCCAGCGAACTTGGTTCCATCATCGGAGATGGATTGCTCGATCTGATTGAAGTTGCTTACATGTTGGTAGAACAGCAGTTGCCGACCAACCCGAAACAAGGCACCGTCTTGGATCGGTACCTCACCGGAGATTTTCAGATAGACCCCGTTCAGGCTGTCCAGATCCTTGCAGAACAAGGCTCCGTCCCGCCAGGTGAGTTTGCAATGCAGCGGAGAAACGCATTCATCCTGCAACAGTACGCTACCTTCTTCACGGCCCAGAAGGTTTTCACCATCCATCACATTCAACGCCAGGCCTTCACGTCCCGTGGGTTCCAGCACCACTAAGCGGACCTTGGGCATGTCTTCGGTAGGCTCGTTTGTGTGCTGGTTCATGAACGCCGTACCGGTTCCGGCTTCCGCAGTGTCAGGGTTCTGTGGCGCGCCGCATTGAGGACAGAACACGCTGTCACCAGGAATGGAGGCCTGACACTTCCAGCATTCCACCCGACCGATTTCCACACTGGGTACGGGTGTCTGGCTGCCAAGCTTCTCAAGCTGAGACGTGTTTTCCGCTGGTTCTGCAGAGAGTTTGGCTCCACATTCCAAACAATGAGTGAAATTGTCCGGATTCTGCGCTCCGCATTTTGCACACGAAATCATCCTTGATGCTCCTTCACAAACCGGCCTATCAACCGGATCACGTCCCGCCAGGGGTCACCACAAACAACACAGCCAATCGGTTGGCACCTGGAAAGATGACAACGCAGGCCAGAGCGCGGCGTTCCCGACAAATTCACAAGGTTTTCGGACAGCGTACCATCGATGCCTAGATCAATGTGGGATAATTATACACGAAGCGCGAATCAGGGTCAACGAGATGAAACCTTTTTTCTTTCCGCAGGGTTTCTCCAAGAAAGATTTTCTGTTCCCCGTCAACCCAAGGGCGGGCTTTCTAACTCCCTTGTCCCACCCTTCTCACGGGTGGAATCCGCCCCTTCGCGAGCAGAGAACAAACAAAAAAACACGCTGTGATAACGGATCATTATCGATTGCACACAAAAAAATAAGCGAGGGCAATCAAGCGCCTCGCTCATTCGTTCACCGTCGGGTTGTCCATTCAAAAGAATCAGATGGAAATCCGGTTGCGCAGGATCTCCATTTGATCTTTCTTCATCAGCTTCATCTTTTGGATGTTCTTCTTTTCAACTTCCTCAGCCGGAGTCAACCAAACCTTCTTGTTCAGTTCAAACAGGCGGGTTTCAAGCTGCGCATGCTCCGTGCGGAGCCGTTCAATGGTGGGGTCGATCCCTCGGTTCCATTGCTTTTCCACTGTCATTCGCGTCTCCTTGGCTGGTTGTCAACGATCTTCAAACGCAAGGTACTTGTCCCGTACCGTCCTGGCTTGCGCCGCACGTTCCCCGCGGCTGGGGTGTTCTCGCAAAGCTGTTTCGACTTCCCTCGCGTCATGGATTAAGTATAACGTATGGGAATGAGTTGTCAATGCTGTTTTCATTTTTCGCTCATCCGATTCAAACCTTCGATCTGGCCTTCATTCAGCCCTCTCTGATCAGTACAACGACAAAGAAACGGGATCTATTCCGGAAAACGGAGAAAAGGCATGAAGGAAGCCAAGGATGTGTGAATTTTCATGTGGGGACATTGACTTTGTCATGGGTGTTTCTCTCCGCTCATCCTGAGTGCCGCCCGGAGGGCGGTGGTTCGAAGGACGAGCGACCTGCCTTCCTTGCCCGACATGGGTTTCTACCCCTTCTTCACGTTGTTTGTTGTCTGCCTCCCTCGATATGCGGTGTTCCACCGCTACTCGGGATGAGCGTGGGTGAACGTGTCAATCATCAAGCCCTGGCCCCTCTCCGCTCATCCTGAGTGCCACCCGGAGGGTGGTGGTTCGAAGGATGGCTCCCTCACTTCTTCCAGTAGGGATCAACAATCCAGTCGTACAAGCCGTCAAACGGAACCTCAATTCCCAGATTCTTTTCTCCCAGAGGGTACCAGTCTTTGTTTTTCGGACCATACCTCAACCCTTTGGCCTTACCCGTGGTCAGGTGGATCGAGGTGGACGAGAGCCCTTCTGCCTGGGGAACAAAAAGGTCCACATAGAATAGTTCGTTGGGCTTAGACCTGCGAAGAATGTCTTTCAGCGAAGCCGTCTTGGTCACATTCTGTAGTTTCTTTTTCTCTCGCTTCTTTTTCGGATCATCCATTGGACGGAACTTGCTGAGAAACTCCAGGTTCCAGGGGATTGTAGAGCGCGTCTTCTGACTGAGTAAAAGGCGCACCTGAACCCCTTTTTCCTGGGCTTCCCAATAACAGCCCCAGGAGACGAAATCTTTCCCAAGCTTCGCTTTCTTCAGGTAGCCATCCACTTTGGCCTTGGCGGCATCCCGCAAGGTCTGATCTTCGGAGAGCGGATGAAGGTTGCGTTTGGCGATCCAACGATCCAGTCGTTCTCTGGCCTGCGGCATTTCCGTCTCTGAAATCGCTTCCTGCTCGGATTGAGTAAGAGCCATATTTCTTGTTCCGATGGGCAGCGGTTTGGGCAGAACCTTGTTCTTCGCTGCTTTCCCGGCTTTTGAGTCAAGACGGTTCCACGGCTCACAGCGCAGGGAAAAATGGTTCTTCTCGTTCTGCGGATTGACCAGTTCCACAGGATCGCGGAAATCCAGTTTCATGGAGGCTTTCCAGCGTCCGGGGTCCAGCTTGGAGGTCCATCGGTAGGTATAGACCAAACCGGGCTTCCATAAAGACGTTGGAATGAATTGAGGAATCACGCCTTCAATCTTATCCATCCGCTTGCGCATGGACTTGTTTCTCTGAGCCGGTTCCAGTCTCAACACCACGGAGTAATTGGTAAAAATCGCCTTGCGTGGTCGAAACACCAGCACGAAATCCATCCGTCCATCCCCACGGCGCTCGAACTGATGACCGATCCATTCAATATCTCCAAAGAACACGGGCTTTTCAGGGCTGACCAATCGCTTTTTCAGGGCATCCATGCCAGCGACCTTGCCGTCATGAACGGTCAGGTTGACCATCGCCACCTCGTCTTCGATCGAGGTCGCAGGAAAGGCTCCGCTTCTGGCCTGGGACGCCAGAGCTTTGACCGTAGCAGCATGGTTCAGTTTGATGCCCATATCCAAGGATTGTAAGGGTTCGTCCACGACCTGATACGAACCGTACACCACACTGGAAAAGAGCCGGTGAAGATCGGATTGCTGCTCGTACTCCGCCCGCTTGATCTGGATGGTAGGAAAGGTTTTGCCCGTAAGATCAAACACCGCGAAACGTGAAAAACCGATGAAACTCATGTCTTGCAGCAGGTAGCCGGCTTCAGAGGACGAGAGGGAACTCAAGGAAAGAACATAGCGTGTGGGTTGACCAACCTTCCGTTTCCGTTGCAGATCATCCAGGTGTTTGGCGGTCTTCCAATCCCGATGCAGGGTATAGCGGTACTCAAAGCGATTGTGGTCGAATCCAGGCCCGATCAGTATGGTATCGGTGGGCGCAGAGTTCTCCTTCACAAGCTTGGTTACCTGCTGTTCATGCAGATTGTAGCTGTATTTCTTCCCATTCCGGGTATCGAAGATTGCGTGCTTGTACTCAAAAATGGGATTGGCCCGCTTCATATGGATTATCGGCAAGGCCCAGACCAGGGCCAGACCAAGGATGACCAACGAAACCGCAAAGGCCAGACGCCTGCGTGAAGCCAGGACCGTGCGTGTGAAGCGGAACAGGCCGTAGCCTGCCGCAAACCCGAAAAAGGGTGCGAAATAGAAGATGAAGTATTCGTGAATCCAGTGTCCCTGCTTCATCGCAATCAACCAGACAAGGCCGGTCGCGCCGAAACTCATCGTGTAGGCATCCCCCAAGGTCAGGGCACGCTTCAACAGACGGGCGAGAAGATCCAACACATAGTAGAAGCTGAAGGCAAAAAGGAAGGGGCCGAAATAACCGTAGTAGAAATTCCAGCGCTTCAGCAGACTCCAAAGGTTGTTGTTGCTATCCAGGTTGCTGCGATGGCCGAAAATATGGGTGAATCCACCGGCATCACTGCGCCACAGATAAAGCTGGAAGCCAACCAGGAGGACTGTGACAACCACCGCCAGAACATACCAGGCGTGGAATTTCCAATCCCGCCGGTTTTTGCTCAAACTCGCAATACCCGTAAAGAACCAGAAGAAGAAGAGAAACACGAACATCGGGTAATCGGCATAAGCCCCCAGGAAGCCGGTCACAAAGACCCAAAGCATATCCCTCCGTCGCCGCCGTTCCAGGTAGCGCTCATAGGTCCAGATGTGCAGGGCCATACAGAGCAGGACCATCGGCTCGAAATTCACAAAGCCGAGGTAGCTGCCATAGAATGGATTGAACAACAAAAAGGCCAAGGCATAGAACGTGGGGACATCCCCCCAGCGACGGCGCAAAGCCAACCAGAACAGCAGAAAAGTCACCACAGAAAGGGTTGCGCCAAACAGTCTGGACGTGGTTTCCCCTTCCCCCAACACCGCGACGAAGACACTCAACGCCAACACGGTCAAAGGGGGATGATGCCAGTAAATATCCCGCTTCTTCGGACTGCCGTCTTCCTTGACATGCAGGCCCAGGTTGTCCATCGGCCCCAATTCATGAACGAAATAGCCGTAACGAAGATAGTTTTCTGCCTCCAGGCTGCGCCGGGCACCATTCCATGCCTGATGATGATACAACCACATCTGCTCCAAGTTGACACAGGCCAGAAGAGCGCAGACGATCAGCAGGCCGAAGGTCATCTTGAACACGGAAGGGTTTGACTCCGAAAGCGGTGCGGAAAAGCGACCCGGTCGGCCCTTCCCCGCTGGCAAAGGAGGCTCTTGGGGAGCATTCTTTTCGGCAAGAGGTTTCTTCGGCGAAAGGGGTTCGTTCAGATAGAAAACGGAAAAAGGGAAATCCGATGACAGATTCTTCTCTGTGTTTTTCCCGTCTTGTGCGCGTCCTGTTTGCGATGTAGGCATAGTCAGCAATACCTGAAAACAAAGAGAATCAAAATTAGTTCGTTGAGGGTTAAAGCATATCTTATGATCTACCACCAAACCGAACAGATTGCAAAAGGAAAACGCCGGATTTGCCGTCACTCTGTGACAGAATAATCCCTGATAACATTCAACTCCATGATGTTTCCTTCAGCCTGGGACTTGTTTTTGAATGAATCGTTCTTATGGTAAGTATGGATTGGTTTGTTTTTGGGTCAAGTGGTGAAAAGCCACAAGGCGATCCAAGGCCAAAGAGACTACAAGGAGTTGATTTTGCCGGGTATTCCGCGTCACATCATCGATGAGATTATCAGCCGTACCGATGCCGTGGGCCTGATCGGCAGCTATGTTCAGCTCAAACGAGCCGGAAATTCCTTCAAAGGCTTGTGTCCCTTCCACACGGAGAAAACCCCTTCGTTCCATGTCCGTGCCGATGTAGGGCGCTTTCATTGCTTCGGTTGCCAGGCCTCCGGAGACGTCTTGGAATTTTTGCAGCGAATCGAAAACTTAAGTTTCATGGAGGCACTGCAACGTCTGGCCGACCAGGCCGGCGTGGACTTATCCAAAGTTGCCGGGGAGTTTCACGGCCAGGAACGGATGGAAATCTCCCGCCGGGAGAAGCTCTTTGCCGCCCTCGAAGGAGCTACGGCCTATTACGAACGGCTGTTGCAAAAAGATCCTTTGGGGGAAAAAGCCCGTCAATACCTGGAGCAGCGCGGCTGCGCAGACGAACTCTGGTTGAGTTTCCGCTTGGGAGCCAGCCCCGAAGGTTGGACCAACCTGCTGGATGCCTTGACCCGCCAAGGCCATGAGCGAAGCATTCTGGAAGAAGCGGGCCTGGTGGGACGTAGCGAGCGCGGTAGTTTCTATGACCGCTTCCGCGAGCGGCTGATGTTCCCCATCATTCTGCCATCCAAGAAAATCTGCGGCTTTCAGGCTCGTCTGCTGGACCCGGACGCCAAACAGGCCAAATACGTCAACAGCCCGGAAACCACGCTGTTCAAAAAAGCGGATACCCTCTACGGCTATCACCTTGCCGTGCGTGAATTTCACAAGACGGACCGCGTGATTCTGGTTGAAGGCAACATGGATGTCATCAGTATGCACGGTCAGGGGTTCTCTGAAACCGTGGCCGCCCAGGGAACCGCCTTGACGGAATCCCAGGTGCGCAAACTGTCCCGCGCCAGCAAGAATTTCATTCTGGTCATGGACGGGGACGAGGCAGGCCGCAAAAGCATGGTCAAAAGCCTTCCTCTGCTGTTGAAATTCGGCGTTTTCGCCAGAGCCGTGATTCTTCCAGCCGGGGAAGACCCGGATTCCATGCTGGCTCTGGAAGGCCGCGAATGGATGGATGAGGAGTTGAACCAGGCACAACCCCTTGTGGATCTCTGCCTCGGCGAGATCAACAACAGAAAACATCCCAGTGAACACGGGGTGGTCAACGCCCTGAAAGAAATGGTCGATGTCCTCCTGATGATTCCTGACTCCACCCTGCGGGAGCTTTATGCCCAGAAAGTGGCAGAACTTCTCGGTCTGGTGCCTTCGATGGTCTTCCAGCGATTACGCCAGGCCAGGGTTCGCGCTCTCGGTGGAAATCCGAGGGCGGAACAGATCGCCCAGGTAAGCCTGGTTTCCGAGGAGAAAAACCCCTTGATCATGAAAGAACGGCGTATCCTTTCCATGCTGCTTTCATCGACCAAACTCCTTGACTTTTTTCTTGAAAAGGGCCATGAAAACCTGTTTAGTGACCCCTTGACCATTGGGCTTTTAGGCCACATGGTCGAGCGGCGTCAGCATGGATCGGACATCACCCTGGAAGGTCTCCTTACCGGGGATCTTCCGCAGGCTTGGAGCGCATGGCTTTCCGAGCGTTTGTTTGACAACGCGGTTCCCCAGGACACGGCCTTGGAGGAACCTGTTTTGGACGATGAAATCCGCCGACTCAAGGAACTGCACGTCAGAAAACAGATGAAACGGATTCGTGATGAGAAAAACCGTGCCTTACAGCAGAATGATACACAGGCTTTTGAGTCGTTGATCCACCAGGAAAAACAATTGGCTCAAGAGCTGCGGATCTTGAATCAGCCTCCAAACCCATTATCGTAACGAGGACATGGATGGCCAGCAAGAAATCGACCAACGAGACAGCACGCGAAACGAAACCTAAAACCAAGGCGAAGGACACGGATACGACCCCTTCCAAGCCCAAGAAAACGGCAAAGAAATCTGGGACGAAAAAGACGGCTACATCGGAAAGTACATCCAACGAGCCGAAAACCAAACCGTCCAAGACCAAAGCCAAGGCCAGCGCCGCTGACAAACCCAAAGCCTCGAAAGCGAAAACGACGAAGACCAAGGCCAACGCCGCAGAGGAGAAATCCGACACGAAGAAAGCCAAGGCTTCCAAAGCCAAAGCCGCTTCGGAAAAATCCGAGACGAAGAAGGGCAAGGCCGAGACTGGAAAAGCCAAAACCTCGAAGAAGAAAGCCGACAAGGCCACGGAAAGCTCAACTCGGACCGCCAAGAAGAAGACCAAAGCGTCATCAAGCCGGGAAGAGAAGCTGGCCGATAAAATCTTGGATGAAGATTTCCTGAGCGACGACGTGGAGGATGCGGAAGAAACTCCGGTCGAGAAGCCCGCGAAAAAGAAGGCTTCCGAGCCGAAAGGGAAATCCATCAAAGCGGCTCTGATGAAATCCGATGACGATGATTCCGATGACGATCTGGACGACGAGAAAAGCCAAGAACAGGAACCGTCGGACGAAGAATTCAAAAGCAGCGAAGCCGCATCGGACCTGGATCGCTCTGCGTTCCTGGAGAAACTGATCGGAAAAGGCAAGAAAAAAGGCTACGTGACCATCAGTCAGGTCAACGACATGTTGCCTGATGACAAGGTCAACCCGGAAGACCTGGATGACCTGATGGTCATGCTGGATGAAATGAGCATCCAGGTTCTGGATGAAGACCAGGCCGAAAAGCTGAAGAAGTCCGGTTCGGACCGTGCTGATGGATCGGATGATGAAGATTCCGTCGGTGGCAAGAGCAACGACCCGGTGCGCATGTACCTGCGCAAAATGGGTAGCGTCGCCCTGCTGACCCGTGAAGGCGAAGTGGAAATCGCCAAACGGATTGAGGCCGGGCAGAAGAAAATGCTCAACGTGATCCTCAACTCACCCTTGGCGATCAACGAAGTCCTGAGCCTGGATGAAAAACTCAAAGCGGGTCAGATCCGCGCACGGGACATCATGCGCGATGCCGACGACGATGAAGATTACAACGAAGAAGAACTGGCCGGTAAACTCTCCGCGCTGATCGACAAGATCCGCCGTTACGATTCCGAGCGGCGCGTGATCATGAACCAGATCGCCAACGGAGAAGTGGACGAAGAAAAGGGCCAGGACAGGCTTGAGCATGTCACCGACAAACTGCGCAAGCTCTTGAAAGACATCGTCCTCAACAAAAAACAGATCGACAAGATTTCCGACCGCCTGCGCAGCTACATCAGCACGGTGAACAAGGCCAAACGTAATCTGGCCAATGCCGAGCGCATCGTCGGGATCAAGTACGACATCTTCAAAGAACGCATGAAAGAGTTCTACCGCAAGCGGCAGAACGAGCAGAAGATTCTGGATGAGTTCGATTGCGTGTTGGACGAACTGATTGACCGCGAAGAACTTTTCCTGCGCGCCGAAGATATGATCCGTCAGGTAGAACAGGAAACCAACCTCACAGTGGATGAACTGCGCAACACCTACCTGGAAATCATGGACGGCAAACGCGAAGCGGAAACCGCCAAATGCGAACTGGTGGAAGCCAACCTGCGTCTGGTGGTCAGCATCGCCAAGAAATACACCAACCGTGGTCTGCAATTCCTGGACTTGATTCAGGAAGGCAACATCGGCCTGATGAAAGCCGTAGATAAATTCGAGTATCAGCGCGGCTACAAATTCAGCACCTACGCCACCTGGTGGATTCGCCAGGCGATCACCCGCGCCATTGCCGACCAGGCCCGCACGATCCGCATTCCGGTGCATATGATCGAAACCATCAACAAACTGATCCGTACCAGCCGCCAACTGGTGCAGGAGATCGGTCGCGAACCCTCTCCGGAAGAGATCGGCGAGCGGATGGACCTGCCTGTGGACAAAGTCCGCAAGGTGTTGAAGATCGCCAAAGAACCCATCTCTCTGGAAACGCCCATCGGTGAAGAAGAAGACAGCCATCTGGGCGACTTCATCGAAGACAAACAGATTGTCAGCCCCAGTGAGGCGGTAATCAACCTCAACCTGAGCGAACAGACCCGCCATGTACTAAGTACTCTCACGCCTCGTGAAGAGAAGGTCTTGCGTATGCGCTTCGGTATCGGAGAACGCAGCGACCATACCTTGGAAGAGGTGGGCAAGGACTTCGATGTCACCCGCGAACGCATTCGCCAGATTGAGGCTAAAGCCTTGAAAAAACTGCGTCATGCCAGTTGGGCCAGAAAGCTGAAAGCCTTCCTGGAAGATTGATCCAGCCCCCCTTACCGGTTCAAACCACGAAAGCCCTGGAGTCATCTCCGGGGCTTTTCTTTGTGCCATGATGGCGTCGGAAATGACGGCAAATGCCCTTGATCGCGGCCTGATGCGCACCGGAAGAAAGCGGTAGAAGGTGATGCAAAGTCATGAAACCCATGTGTTTCCGCTTTGTTGTGATCATAAACAAGTTTTATCTAAATAATCTTGCCTTAAATATTAAATTATGCGACCAACGATTGATCAAGGTTGTTATATTTATAACAGCCGCACTTTGGAAGCCTCTCCCACCTGGAAGGCTGAAACCCTTAGGATCTTGGAGCGATACCATGAAACAAGCCACTCTCTTTCCCGTTCTGATGATGGTTCTTCTGATGCTGTCCCTGACGGCTTGCAGCAATACGGATGATGAGGAATCCGGCACGGATGATGATGACGACACCACGACCGATGACGACGACGATGATGATACGGCTTCCGATGACGACGATGATGATGATACGACCGCCGATGATGACGATGATGATGACCTTGTTGCCGGAACCTGCACGGCGATGGAATTTGATATGAAAGCCAACGACTCCGGCCAGGTGTTTCTCACCTTCGCGGATATGACGGCCCACTACGAGGACATCACCGAGTATGACATCGTCTTTGCCAAGGTTCACGGTCAGGGACCGACCGGCTATCTGGGGACGGGAGTGACCGCGCTGAACGCAGGCAATGAGGTGCCCTTTGATGACTTCTCCGAGGCACCGGAAGACGGCTATGCAGAAGATGGCGAAGAGCCGGTGATTGGTCATTCCTGGCAAAACGGCGGTAGCGGACCGGAAGGCTATGATTGCACAGGTGCCGTCTATGTGCTGACACTGGCTGATGGCAGCTACGCGAAATTTACCGTCACCCGTGCCAAGGATGGCGTAGTTACGATGGAAGCCTTCCATCAGGCCGATGGCTCACGCACCCTTGATTGCCTGTTTGACGAGTAGTTCCTTTTAGCTGAGTTGTACCATGAAACGATTTTGTTTGAGTCTTTCAGGCATGTGGCTGCTCGGTGTCCTTGTTTCCGGCAGTGTGTGGGCGCAGGAGGGAAATCCTTCCAACAAAGAGAACTCTCCCAGCGAGGAGTTTCAGACAGATCCGTCCACGGATCAGCCTGAAACGACAAGCAGGGAAGAAGCGCCTCTGTCCTCGCAGAGCGAACGTTCTTCTGAAAGCCCCAGCCTTCCCGCTGAAAGTCCGGCGGCAGGCCAGGATGACATCCTTGTCGAGATGGACCCGGCGCCACAGAACGAGGAGAGTGAAGACGAGATTGTCATTGAGATGGATGCCGCGCCGGACCAGGGAAGCCCCGCCGATGAACCCAGCCAGGAAATGGACGGCGTCGTTGTCACTGCCACACGAAGCACGACATCCAAGCTGAACACTACCGTCGCCGTGGATGCCCTCCGTCAAAGTGACCTGGAGAAAACCATGCCCACCAACGTGGGGGATGCCGTAGAGCAAGTGCCGGGGGTTTCCCTGAACAGTCCCGCAGGTGTGTTTTTCTCCAACCCCAACATTCGCGGCTTAGGTGGGCGTCGGGTGATTATGCTCCTTGACGGGCGGCGCATGGATACCGAAAAAACGATGGGCGTCACCGGGTATTTTGTCGGCATGGGCGATGTCAAACGGATTGAAGTGGTACGTGGTCCCGGTTCGATCCTGTATGGGTCCGATGCTTTGGGGGGCGTGGTGAACATCATCACTCCCGACCCGCTGGACCAAGACGGAGCCTCGGCGGATTATCGGCTGACCCTGGGAAGCAACAACGGAGAGATTGCCAACGAGGTAGCTGGCGGATGGGCCAACGAGGTCTTCGGAGTCAAGAGCCGTGTTCTGCTTCGCGAAGCCGACGATTACACGACAGGCGGTGGGGATCGGATCGCCAACAGCGATTTCAAGGACCGAATCTTCAGCCTGAAAATGGCTCTACGCCTCCATCCCAAGCACACCCTCCGCCTCTTGGGAGACGCCTACCTAGGTGGAGACATCGGCAAGGCGGAAAGTGAAGCCGACCGGGAGGCATTCCGCCGGGTGCATTTCCCTCACGATCGCCACTATATGGCGATGCTCTCTTACGATGGCGTGGACCTGGGCGGGCCGTGGATGAAGCTTCACCTCTCCGGGTATTTCGACTACACCGACCGGCATCAGCACATGGGGTTTTATACCGAAGACTACAGCCGTATCGTGACCGACAAACACAAATACGGCGAGTTCATGAGCATGGGGGGAAGCACCTACGCCCTACTGAACCCCTGGACAGGCAACGACCTGACCTTCGGCGGGGATTTCTTCCACAAGACCCTGAACATGGAAGATACCACCCAGGCCGCCATTCCCGGCATTGAAACGCCGGTAACCAGAGTCAATCCTTTTGACGGTGCCAGGCAAGTCGGTGGAGGCGTGTTTCTGCAAGATCAACAGAACTTCGGCGAACGGTGGATCCTCATCGGCGGCGTGCGCTGGGATGGTATCGACAACGACTATCCCCAGGATGAGGAAGACACCCAAACGGATTTCGACCAGGCCGTCAGCGGAAACCTGGGCTTGCTCTTCCATCCTATCGAGTCGATGAGTCTGACCTTAAACGGCGGGCGAGCCTTCCGCTCACCGACCCTTAAAGAAAAATTCGTTGAGGTCAGTTCCTGCAAAGGCGATTTGTGCGGCAACCCGGATGTCAGACCGGAAACAAGCTGGAACCTGGATGCGGGGATCAAAGGCTATTGGGACTTTCTGACCTATGAAGCCTACTTCTTCAACATCTTCATCAACGATTACATCACCCTGGATGCTTCCGACCGTGAGAACTGCCAGTTTGAATATACCAATATCGGTGAAGCCTGGTTGATCGGCGGTGAAGGGCGTCTGACCTTCGACTTTCAGCATATCTACAAAAGCCTGGGGTTGAAGTTCTGGAGTTCCTTCTCCTACGTCCGTGGGGAAGATCGTCGCAACGGCGAGCCTTTGGCCCAGGTGCCTCCCCTACGCAACCGCAGCGGCATCCAATTTTACGGAAGTTCCCGTCCCGTGCTGAAGCGCTTCTACGTCGAGTTTGTGACCAAATACAACGCCAGACAAGACCGGATCGCTCCGGCGGAAGAAGGCGCGACGGAGGTGGAAAAGGTCACCGGAGAGTACTTCCTGATGGATGCCTCGCTGGGTTTCAAGTTCATGCCCTTCACGCCGGGAATCTCTGTCGATGCCTTCCTGAAAGCCTCCAACCTGGCCGATACGGCCTACCGCGATCATCTGGCAACCATCGACGGTATGGGTCGCAACCTGAAACTCGGCCTTGCCGTTCATTATTATTAACCCGGCAACAATAAGTTAGACGAAGCATCCGTTTTGTCATTCCCGCGAAGGCGGGAATCCAGTGTAAAATCTGCTATCTGGATCCTCCGCCTGCGCGGAGGATGACGATTCCTAAGCTAGGTTATAATCGCCGGGTTGATAAGAAGAATCAGGACACCGCTTAGACGTCCATCAATCTGGCAACCAGTTCCGTTCTTCCGTGGGTACCCAGTTTTTCAGAGATGATCCGCAGGTGCTTTTTCACACCGGATTGGGAAATACCCAACGCTTTGGCAATCAGTTGATTGGAGTAACCCAAGGGAAGGTAGTCGGCCACCTGGATCTGTCGTTGAGTCAAGCCAAGAGCTTTGAGCCTCTCTGTTTTCAGCACCGAGGGCTTCTTGTAGACACTGACCAGATAGCAAGGCTTTCCCCCGTGAAAATGCAGGGATTTCAACTCCAGGTCGATACGCCCCTTGGGTGAGATGAAGCTCTGCTGCTGGGATAGCACCAAGGGCATTCCCTGATGCTGCGCGGCAGCAAGGCAGGTGGTGAGCCAGGAACGCAGGGGCGGCGGCCAGTCATCGTCTCCCAGAAAGGGGGCAATCGTTTGACGCCATCCCTCGGTGGCATGATGCACCTGGTGGGTGGCATCCACCAGAACGGATTCACCATGAAGGTAATTCATTATAGAATCCAGACCACCACGCAGAAGGTTTGCCGTTTCATGAGCCTGTACGTGCCTCAAAATGGCTTTGACCAGTGGACAAAGCTGGGAAACCATCCGTGCTTCTTCTTCACAGAAGACCGGCATTCCAAGCTCACGGAACAAACCGATAAACATGGTGTTGTCCGGCTCGTTGGCAATACTGACCAGCATGGAGCAATAAGTGTTGATCTTATCCTGCATCGTTTCCAGAACGAAAACGTGTTCGTCATTTCGTGAATCAAACAGAAGATGGCTACACACAGGCTGACCCGCCGGTAAACGAATCAAGGCTTGTGAGACAAAATCAATATCGAGGATCTTGTCCCGGTGGTAGTCCCAGAAGGAGGGATCGAAATCTGCGTTGTAGGTGATATTGCGAACATCGGTCTGACCGTGTTTTGAGTTTATCATACTCAAGGTCATCCAACTGACCAGCATGGTCTTTTCAAAGACCTGGAAAAGCTGCTCCAGAAAATCCTCGTAGCTTTCCAGATCCGCGCAGCGGGTCGCCAGTTCTAAGTTCGGATCAAAGGGAATGGAGAGCTTACGAAGTATCTCCATAGGGGCCGGTTGCTCTCCGTCTGTGCAGAATCAAGATGTTATCGACACAACCAAAGGTTGAAGCACAAGCGCAGCCTATCATAAAAGCAAGCGGCACACCATATTTTCTTCGCAATAACTCCAATCTTATCAATACGTCTTCGTGTGCAACCCGTCAATTTCACGACCACGTAGCTATATATCAGACTATTCGGAAAATACACATTGAATACCAGAATCCCACTGACCTCATGCAACCCTTGTTCACGGTCCCACTCACAGGAGACGAGATGCCCAAGGAAAACAGGCAAGGCGAGACGTAGATCATTGATTCAGGCTTCTTAGCCTGTCTCATGGATTCCGGGTTCCTCTTTCCGTCGTGAATCCATCCTGAAACCCGCCGTTAAAGCAGCCCCTTTTCCCCCGATCCGATGCTCCCCCCCCCCCCCCCCGAAAACGCCGTCTGGCCCCTATTCGCTATCGGATCTTGGATGGAATCCTCTCAATGGCCTTTCTAATCCCCTGTAAATACAGCGAGATTTTCATCATACAGCAAAAATTGTACATTGAATACAGAAAAAGCTTGAAATTATGCAAAATTTAAGTACAATTAGTATAACTTTTCAAAAGAAAGCAACAGTGATCGACAATAACAGGTATTCATTTTTCGTTTTAACCGTCCATGTGACTCCAAGGAGGAACTCCCGATGACCGAACCTTTGAGCAAGAACGACATCAATAAAATCTCCAAGCAATTCCCCGAAGGCATTCCCAGCACGGAAATCGTGAAGATTTTCCAGGATCGCGGTTTCAAGTTCAGTGAAGCCACCTTCCGCAAATACGTCCAGATGGGTTTAGTGGAACGCTGCCGCCGCGTAGGCCGTAAAGGCAAACACCGCGGCAGTCAGGGCTTGTATCCGGTCAGCACCATCGAACGCATCAACTCCATCAAACGCATGATTTCCGGTGATATTACCCTGGAACAGCTCCGTGGCAGCTATTTCAGCATCCGTCAGCGTGTTGAAGAGGCCGAGCGCATTTTCGTAGAGGTGCAGACCGAGGTGATGCAGCAGGCGGAGAAGAAGGAACGCAAGGACCGTCATGACGTTCAGATCCGTAAAGAACTGGAAAACCTTCAGAAATTGACCACGAAACTGGTGCAACGTCTGGAGCAGTTGGAGACGGCTCAAATGGCGCTGTAGGGGTGAATCTCTGCATGACGCCAATCTGTTTGACGCGCCAACAGGGCGGATTCATTCATGAATCCGCCTTTGTTATAAGAGTTGCTTATCGTACCCGGCATGAGAAATTATGGAAAATGGGGGTTGACAACCCCCGACCCGCTACGTCAAAGTATGCGTATACCGTGGCTGTCTGTACGTGTTGCATGACGGAGGCATTTGAATGAAGTTAGGTAAGTCTATAAGCAAAGGTTCCAACAAGGAACAGGTGAAGCAAGTCAAGGAAGCCAAAGAGGCCCTAGAGGCCCAGGAAGGCTCCACGCCAAAGCAAGATCCTGAACCGGTTCGGACCATTTTACGAGGCGGACGAAAGAAAGCCAGCCAGAAGAAGATTGAGTTGGAAGAGTTGCGGGTACAAAACGCCGACCCGGAGATTCACGAGATCATCGAGAAACTGGATGGCCTTCGCCCCAAACGTCGTAAAGACTGTTTGAATCGCCAACGCCCCTGCTTGTTTGTTTCCTGTAAACATCACCTTTACCTGGATGTCAATCCGGAGACGGGTTCCATCAAATTCAATTTCCCCGATCTGGAAGTCTGGGAGATGAAGGAAACCTGTTCCCTGGATGTCGCCGACCGTGGCGGAATCACCCTGGAGGAAGTGGGCGAGATTCTCAACCTCACCCGTGAACGTATCCGGCAGGTGGAAGTGAAGGGTCTGAACAAGCTGAAACATCAGAGCCGCAAAAACAACTTGAAAGATTTCATTGTCTAGCCTTTTCGGTTAGACTGCGCCTTCCCGGCGTATCCCGGTGTGTGTTGTCGCATCTGGCACCTGGAATCAAGCAAAAAAGAACCCAAGGATTGGACGATCATCAAACCGGAATTCCGGTTCCGGAACTCGTATCTCTAAGCCAGGCCGGCTGAAGGGTCCGTGTCAGGATATGGGTGTTGCCGGTTCCTTTCCCCCATAAGAAGGGATTCCCTGACGTGACTCCACATTCCATGAGGAAAAAAACCAGGCAGAGAGCCGGGATATCGCGAAGCGTGCCTGCTAAAGAGGGAGCATAGCCCCTACCGGGGCTACCTCTAGCACCTTGGGCACAGAGATAGGCCAAGGCCTACTCAGCGGCACTCGTTTACACGGCCTCTCGCCATGCTTTCCTTGTTTCCTCGATGCTCGCTATTTCGCGGCGCGATGTTCCCGCCGGAAGAAGGCTCCAAGGGCCATGCCCAGAAGCAGCATCAACGACAAGCCCATGCCGGTGTTCTGGCAGCCGGAAGAACCGGAGCCATCCGCCCACCAGGCGTCGTCATCGTCATCGTCGTCATCATCGCCAATCACATCATCATCATCGTCGGCGTTGTCGTCGTCATCATCGCCAATCACGTCATCATCATCGTCATCGTCGTCATCATCGTCGTCGTCGGCGTTGTTGTCATCATCATCATCCGGTACGACATCATCATCGTCGTCGGCGTTGTCGTCATCATCGTCGTCCGCAATAGCAACGCAGGAATTGGATTGACAGGCATAGCCGTTCTCGCATCCTCCACAGTCGCACCCCTGGTACGAGCCGCACTGAACAAACGCGCAGACACTATCACACGAGGGTTCGGCGTTGCAGGCCAGGGGAAGGTCGCCGCTGGGGTCCGAGCCGGAACCACCGCAGTAATAACCGTATTCGCTGCTGTACCAGCCGCAACCGTCAGAGCCGCAATCGGTTTCAGCCAAAGAACCATCTTGACACCACACGGCCTTGGTACCGTCACAACAACCCATGTAGGTCACATTGCCACAATCGCCGGAGGAAGACACACACTGGTTGTTCTGACAGCTTTCGCCCGTGGGGCACACTCCGCAGCTACAGGAACCGACCGTGCCACATTCGGCACTGGCACAGACGGAATCGCAATCGGTTGAACCGGAATACTGGCTGATGATGCCGTTGATCCAGCTCAGGTTGGCATCCACCCGGCTGAAATGGTCCATCGCCTGGCAGGAGCCATCTCCCCAACTCACCGTACCGACGATACGAAGCTCCCCGCTCATCGTCATCAGCAGAGGGCCACCGCTATCACCGTTGCACACGCCTTGATAGCGGTTCGGATCTCCGGCGGTCAATTCATAGGTTCCAACACTGCCGATCTGCAACGCGGCCCAGTACTTGGTGGTGTTGTAGTCGTTGTTGTGGGTCCGTCCATAGCCCACAGCCTGGACATCATCGCCGTTGTAGGACGAGGAAAGACTGGTCGAATTCATTGTGATCGTTGTGATCGAACCATACTGGCTGCTTGCCGAAGAGGAGAGAATCAGTACCGCGTTATCGTGGTAAGCAAGATCGTTCCCGTAAAGGTTGCCAGAATAGCTGGGGTTGTAGTGAACAGCACGCACATCGAAGGCTGCCTGTGGGCTTTCGTAGTTATTTCCAACGTACACGGTGATCTGGCTGGCCGTAATATCCTGGCAGTTGCTGCCGTAATCATCACAATCCCGGACGCAGTGGGCGGCGGTCAACACGGCATTATCCGCCACAAGGGCTCCCGTACAACCGGCACCGTATCCGCCACCCATATCCATGAACAGGGCCACCACGGCATTCTTCTGGTTGGTGGACATGGAAACCACCGTCGGACCGGAATCACCGTAGTAGATTTTCGGATCAAGCAGGAAATTGTCAGATTCAGCCGGGGATTGAATGAAACTGGCCGGCCAACTGAAGGGAGATGTCAATCCACAGGCCGGGATGGTCTGGCTCATCTCAAACTCAGGAGTGGCCAACGCAACCACGGAAGAACTCAGAAAGAACAGGATTATCAAAGCATTCAAAAAAACACGAGCCATCTTACCTACTCCTTACGTGCTGTCCTGGACAACATTTACGAACAAACCCTACTACTTTCCTCCGCTTGGCGTTCAAGATCAAGTTTTTTTACGTAAGTACCACCATTCCAATAAATCATCGTGTTCAAGCCTCTGGCAACAGGATGTTCTTTTCTGTCACTTCAGACTCCAACTCTCATCTAAGGTTCGACCAAACTTGACCGATCTTGCTTGGGTGGGAAAACAATCCCGGACGGACAGATTCGCGGGGGAGATGCTGGTTTCTTCATGGACAAAGCCTCAAGCAACGTGCTTTAAGGATCTTATGACCAGATGACTTCCAGTATGTTTTCCTTTGTAGGGTAGCGTGTACGGATCTGCCCCTTGACGATGACACGCTCCACCAGAACACTTCGGGGTTCAACGGTCGTAACGCTGGAGAATTTGAACGATGACACATGACTCGACAACGGAACGGATGATGAATACCGTCAACCAGGGACCAACGCGCATTCTGGTGGTGGATGATGAAGCCATCGTGCGACAGACCTATCGCCGCATTATCGTCGGATCTCAGTTCGAGCAGCATCGCTGGGACGATAGCCCCAACTCCCCCATCATCACCTTCAGCGGACAACCCAACCACCTCTTTCCCCGTGGAATTGAGCTGGTGGCATGCGAGAACGGCCAGGACAGCATCTTTGCCGTGGAATCCCAGAACGCCGTGGGAAAACCCTTTTCCGTGATTTTCATGGACATCCAGATGGACCCAGGAATGGATGGCGTGGAATCCTCGGAAATCATCCGCACGATGGACTCGGATGTGCAAATCGTTTTGGCCACGGCCTACACCCGGATTCCCCTGGAACACACCGCCCAACGGGTTCCCCCCATTGAAAAACTGTTCTACGTACAAAAACCCTTTGATGCCCGCGAGATTCAACAGTTCTGCGTTGCGCTAGGAGCCAAATGGAACGCGGAACGACAGGGGAAGATGCTTCAGGAACACATGGAGCAACGGATTCAGGAACGAACCCAGGAACTGCTGACCGCCAACAACAAGCTTCACCAGGAAATCGGTGAGCGCCAGGCGGCGGAAAATGCTCTGCGTGCGAACCTGCAATTCATGGAAACCTTTTTCGACACCATTCCCAGCCCTGTCTACATCAAAGACACCGAAGGCATCTACCGTGGGTGCAACCGCACCTTTGCCGAGATGATCGTCGGAGTTCCCAGAGAAAGCATCATCGGAACCTCTCTGAATGACCTCACCCATCTTTTCTCTGAGGAAACCATCAAGCTCTATTCCAAGAAAGACAAAGAGCTGGTTTCCAAACCGGGATTTCAGATTTACGAGAGCAGAATCCGTTGTGCCGACGGGATCGAGCGGGATTTCCTGTTCAACAAAGCAACCTATCCCGATGCTCACGGTCAAACAGCCGGGCTGGTAGGCGTGATGCTGGACATCAGCGAGCGGAAACGGACGGAAACGGTGCTGATGGAAAACGAGGAACGGCTTCAAACCATCCTTGGAACCATCCATACCGGCGTCGTCATCGTGGATTTTCCCTCGGAACGTATCGTAGACGCCAACGATGCCGCCGTAGCGATGAGCGGCTACCCCAAACATCAGTTGATCGGCACGCAGTTTCAGGATCTCTTCCCCAACGCATCCCAGATTTTGCGCAGTCAGTCGGTCATGAATCGCGAAGCCATCTTGATGGGACAATCCGGAGAGGAAATCCCGATCTTGAAAAGTGTGGCCCGTGTCTACTTAGATGGCCGGGAGCAATTCCTGGTCAGTTTCGTGAATATCGCCGATCGCAAGAAAGCAGAAACCCAGCTTCGCAAAGCCAAGGAACTGGCTGAAGAAGCCACCAGAGCCAAAAGCGATTTTCTGGCCAACATGAGCCATGAGATCCGCACCCCGATGAATGGGGTCATCGGGATGCTGCAATTGCTGATCGACAGCGATCTGAATGAGAAACAGAACCAGTACGCAGACATGGCCTATTCCAGTGCCAAGTCGATGATGACCGTGGTCAACGACATTCTGGACTTTTCCAAGATCGAAGCGGGACGGATGGATCTTGAATCCCGCCCCTTTGATCTGTACGAGTTGATGGATAAGGTTCTGAAGGTCCACACGGGCTCTTGCCGGGAAAAGGGCTTGGAACTGGCAGGCTATCTTTCCAACGAAGTTCCCCGACACCTGATCGGGGATGCCGGACGTATCCATCAGATCCTGAACAACCTCATCGGCAATGCGGTGAAGTTCACCGAACATGGCCATATTCTCCTGCGTATCACATCGAAGGAAATGGGAAGTCGTCACGCCTTGGTCCGCTTTGAGGTGGAAGACAGTGGTATCGGCATTGCCCAGGACAAACAGGAAAAAATCTTCGATCAGTTTGCTCAGGCAGATTCCAGCACAACCCGCCGATTCGGCGGCACGGGACTGGGCCTGGCGATTACCCGCAGGTTGACTCAATGTATGAAAGGGAACATTCGCCTACACAGCGAAGTCAATGAAGGAAGCCGCTTCTCCGTAGTCATTCCTCTACCCATCAACCATGAACAACCACAAACGGCACCCGTCCCTCCCTTCCCCCCGGACGCACTGCGCGTGTTGGTGGTGGAACCCAAGCCGATCAGTGGCAGTGTAATGTCCAATTACTTGGAATCGTGGTCCATTCCCTATTCCCTGCTTCAAGATGGCGAACAGGCCTTGAAAGCACTTCAGGAAGAACACGATGCCCAAACGCCCTTTTCCGTGGTAATTGTTCCCCACGATCCTCCGACCCTCAACGGAGCCGCTCTGGGACAGGCCATCAAACTGAACACGGATCTTGCCGAGACCTCCCTGATTTTGGCAACGACTCTGTTAAATAGCAAACAATCCGAATCCATCAACCTGAAAGGCTTCACCTCACAGATCACCAAACCGATTCTGCCTTCAGCCCTCTGTGATGCCTTGACGCAGGTCTGGGAGAAACGTCAGAAAAACGTTCTGCGTCCCTTTGACCGCTTCAACGGCTCGGCGGCAAACCGTCGAACCACCCAGATTCACATTCAAGCAATAAGCAATCCGGCCAAGGTTCTATTGGTGGAAGACAACCACGTCAACCAGCAGGTAGCCGTGGGCATGTTGGAGCGCATGGGCTGTCAGGTGGTCGTCGCCGGAAACGGACAAGAGGCGATCTCTCACGTTCACCGAGCCGCTTTCGACCTGATTCTGATGGATATTCAGATGCCGATCATGGATGGTTTCGAGGCGACCAAAGAGATTCGGAAGCTCCCCGAAAAACGATCCATCCCGATCATTGCCCTGACCGCCCACGCGATGGCCGGAGATCGTGAAAGAATGCTTGCCGCAGGTATGGATGACTACCTGGCCAAACCGATCACACCGGAGGATCTGCGCCGGGTGCTTGAAACGTGGAAGAATCAATCCTCTTCACAGACAACCAACGAACGGGATCAACCCAAGCCGCCTCTGAAAGAGAGGGCCTCCACTCCTTTGTCTCATTCGTCTCTTCATGATCTACCGGTCTTTGAACCACAGGTTATTGCCAGGGCGGTAGAGAACGATGTCTCTCTGGCAAAGGAAATCCTCAAAGCCTTCCTGGGGGATGTCCCCAAACGCCTGCGGGAATACCAGGATGCCCTGAACAAACATGACAAGGAAACCGCTCATCGACTGGCCCACAGCATCAAGGGAGCCTCATCCAACCTGGGGGCGATCCGGCTCCAGGAAGTTGCCAAACGTCTGGAAATGATGCTTTCGAAAGGGCGCTTTCCCAGACAAAACAGTCCCGACGATGATTTAGCCTATCAATTCATGCAATTTCAGCGGGTTGTCGAACAATTCGATCTGGAAGGGTTTCTGCGGGGCCCCAGGGCGAAGGCTCAATAAACCGGCCACTTTCACGGAACCCAGCGTTCCGAGGTTCTTGATAGTCCAGGAAAAAACAAAACCCCCGGCGGGTATCCGTCGGGGGGCCATCGTTCACTGGCGGAGAGACGGGGATTCGAACCCCGGGGAGACGTGAATCCCCACTTGATTTCGAATCAAGCGCAATCGACCACTCTGCCATCTCTCCGTGGGCTGCTATACCATACCGGATTGGAAATGCAAGAAATTCCTCCATCAAATCCCCAATCAGAAACCGAAGGCACGAAACAGCTCGGTGAAACGGCACGTCGCGCCGGTATCGCATCCATCCACTCCCGTTTGTCCTGATTGACCCTGACGGATTGACATCACCGGCCTTTGAACTTCACAGCCTGCCCTTGAGAACAGCCGAAAGCGTCCGGCCTCGCCTATAAAACCTTGCATCGTATCCCTGTTTCGTGGGATAACCTCAGCCACGTTTCGCTCGTAGTTGGTTTCGTTCACAATCAAGAAGCCCTTCCCGGTCTGCAAGACCCTGGGCGCTCTGGTCTGCGGAGGTCCGATGAATTCCCCCGATACCGCCCCTGAGAAAAAACTCAGCCTGATGCAGAAGATCAGTTATGCCACGGGCCTGATGGGCTTCTCCATGCCGACCGCCGTGGTGATGGGCTGGCTGCTCTATTTCTGGGCCGACAACGATCCCTCCACCGGCAAAAGCGCCTTTGTCACCGCTGCCGCCTTCGGAACCATTCAGATGGTAGGTCGTGTGGTGGATGCCATTGCGGACCCGCTGATCGGCCACTGGTCGGACCACGCTCATACCCGCTTCGGGCGGCGCATTCCCTTTATCATCGGCTTCACACCCATGCTGGCCATCTGCTTTGCTCTGATGTGGTTCCCTCCGGCGGAAACTCCGGGTATGGCCAACAACATCTACCTGGCCGTGCTGTCCAGCCTGTTCTGGATCGCCTTTACCGGCGTCGTGGCCCCATACCTCTCGCTGCTGCCGGAGATTACCCCCTACAACCATGAGCGATTGACCACCAGCGAGATTATGGCCTATTTCGAGGTGCTTTCGATGATCGTCGGTACCGTCGTCGTCGGTCAGGTCATTGAAGCGGGAAAGGAAAGCGGCTTTAGCCTCCTGGGTATCGGCTTTGACAACGGCTTTACCTTCCTTGCGGTGATTGTTGCCATTGTGATGTGTATCCTGCTTCCGTTCTCGGTTTCGATGGTCAAGGAGAACCCTTACTCCGATGCAAAGAACGTGCAGCTCGGCTTTTTCAGAAGTATGCAGGAAACATTCAAGAACCCGGCCTTCCCGCCCTATGTCATCAGCGTTTCGTTTTTCCGTATCGGCGTGGATGTCATCGTCGCGGCCATTCCCTTCCTGGTGACCAAGGTCTTGTTTATGGGCGAAGCCGTGGCCGGTGCCTTGCAAGGCGTGATTGTTCTTCTTGCTGCGGCGCTCTTCCCGCTGGTGAGTTGGTTGTCGAAAAAATACGGGAAGCGTCTGATCTATCTCATCGGTCAGTTTTCCTTCGGCAGCATCTTACCCTTGGTGGGCTTGACCACGATCCTACCCATTTTCGGCTACCTGCTCTGGCCCATCCTGCAAGCCTTTGGTGTGAGCTTCGAGAACCCCGATACCGGCCTGCGCTTCTCCCACTGTCTGGTGGTGTTTATTCTGGCCACCTTCGCCGTAGCCACCAGCTATGTGCTGCCCAGAGCGATTTACACCGATGTCATTGACCACGACGAAGAACGCACGGGGTTTCGTCGTGAGGCGATGTACAACGGCATGGAAGGCTTGATTACCAAGTTCGCCGCCGGGTTGGCGATGATCCTTCTGACCCAGCTTTTCACCTGGTTCGGCTCGACGGCAGAGAACAGCCTGGGGATTCTGCTTTCCGGCCCCGCCGCCGGAGTCCTGCTTTTCTTGGGCTTTGTCGCCTTCCTGAAATACCCTTTCAAGGATTAAGGCAGGGTTGATCCTCACATCTCGCACCAGGGAATGCCGGACTCTTTTTCCCGAACAAAGATCGTTTGCGGAAAAGGGGCCGGAGGCGAGCCGAAGCGGTCACCGAGGTCAAGGTATTCCACACGCATGGTTCCGGACTCCAGGGTAAGCAGCACCAGATGAAAGTGATCGGAGGCGGCAAGCCTGCCGGGGCAGTCCTCATCCGGCTTACCCAGCATCAGGGAATCTCCCGAAGCTGCGCCGCCGCTGGTGATGTGAATCGGGCCATCCAGATGGCTGGCCGGGGGCCTTGTGGGATCTTGCGGGCCGAACAACTCGAAAATATGGTTGTGTCCGGAAAACACGGCATCGACACCATGACGGACGATCACCGGTTCCCAGACTCGTCCCGCGCCGGATTCATCCGGCTTGTGACCGGTTCGTCGGCCTGCAATGCGCATCGGGCAGGTATACAGGGGCGTGTGTAGCATCACAAAGCGCCAGGGGTGGGAATCTCCTTCCAGGCTTGCCTCCAAAAACCGGGTCTGGACGGCGAAATCCTTCTCGTCAAAGCTGTAAGGGGTCAACACCACAAACAGGGCAGACGCAGTCTGGAAACGGTAGAAATCCTCGCTGTGGGTTTCCGGGTTTCGCGGATAGCTATAAAGCTTGTTGAAGTATTGGCCGTCTCCCTCGCCGGGGCCATCATCGTGGTTACCCAGGGCATAAAGAATGGGCAATTCGGCGGCAATGGGCTGCTCATGGTTCAAATGGTCCGGCCATTGGTTCTCCTGACGGCCATCGATCAACAAATCCCCGGTGTGCAGCACAAAACGGGCACCGGCCTCCTGGGCCGCCTGAAGAACCTCCCGATACCCCGGCGCGGCGGCGGGAGCCTTGCTGAACAGGGCGCGGCTGGCCCGACTGTCTCCCAAGACGGCAAAACGAAGCGGGGCGTTGGGCTCATCCGGCAGGGTCTGAAACGAGTACCCCTGCGTGCAGGACTCGACGGTACAGAGGCGGTAGCGGTAGCGGCTATCCGGCTTGAGGTCATGCAGGGTCAGGTGGTGGGTGACCCCCAAAGCGTTTGAACCCGTCTCCTCAGACTCCGCAGGAAAAGCGGCCCGATAGACCTCTTCTTCCCCCCATTCCAACCAGGTGGCATCCTGGCCCTGCACGGTCCAGGTAACGGTCATGGTGCGGGCCGGATCGTCGGTGATGGACAAGCGGGGCCAACGCGGCGCCTCGGCCAAGGCCACAGTCGATGAAAAGAGGAGAATAGCCCAGAGAAGCCCCGCAACGAGGCATCGACGAGGAGAAAAAGCAGGCAGGACCGTAGTTGAACAGGAAAACACCAGCATAACCCCTTTCCGTAGTCGCGATACCGCCAAACAGCAACACCCGGCGACAAGGCCATCCCATCATGAAGGGTCGCGGATGATCCGTCAAGGGAATCAATCGTCGAGCCAGACAGAGCTACGGGCCAAAGGGATCAAGCAACTCAACCGGCCCGGTCGGTCCACCAACCCCACCAGCATCAGCACAGAACGGCGACATGGCCAAGCCCACGGACGGACATGTACACCCGCGGAACCTGGAATCACAGGAAAAGCTCTTTCACTCCGAGAGGTTAGAAATCTATCATTTTTTTATTGACAGACGACGGGTTTTCCGTAAGATGCCCAAGTCTTCGCGAGTTCTTTCCATCGTGATTGGTTTCAGCACCCAACGTGGGGGTATAGCGCAGTTGGTAGCGCGTCTGAATGGCATTCAGAAGGTCAGGGGTTCGACTCCCCTTACCTCCACCATTTTTTATTAGTGAAAACGGCTAGTTGTAAAACTAGCCGTTTTCTTGTGCCGCTATTGTGCCGTGGGAATTTAACAAGTCCACGGCGCTTTTTTGCTTCAGGACTTAAGTGGGCATAGCGCATGGTCATGGTCATTGAACCGTGACCAAGCAGTTCCTGCACGGCTTTTACACGGCTTTTAGAGGAGCGCCCTTCATCACCAGATGGGAAGCTTCCTGTTTAGGAGAGGCACCCCTATCTGCCACTGTGTAGCCTCTTAAAGAGAGTATTCTAGCGCCTTCTCCCTCTTCAAATTTAATGCAAGGCCTCCACCTCTGTAACCGGAGGGCGGATGGTTTCCAGTTTTTTCCAGAGGGGAAACAAGGCCTCTTCGGGATTCCGATAAAACCTGCTTTCCCGTATCCGAACAAAGGTCCAGCCACAACGTTCCAGTTGTCGTTGCCTCTCCATATCGGCTAGATAGTTTTCCATTCCATGCCAATGATCTCCATCACATTCAATGGCCAACCTACCATTTTCGGTTTGAATCACCATATCAATCCGGTAACCTGCCACATCAAACTGTGGGATAACCTGAAATCCATTCCTGGCAACTCTGATAAAGACATCAACCTCAAACCAGCTATCAAAAGGTCGGGGAGGTCTCTCATCCATTCGGTTGGATTCATGGGCCATTACTTGCAACCGTGGAAGATCAACATCCAATCCAGGTGCAAATTGAAGTGGGTTCTGGCAATACTCCAACAAATTGTACCGAAGACATTTTTGGCTTAAATCGTTCAGACTTGCAGAATGAAATAGCCAAATCTGCTCCTTGGCCCGGCTGATTGCTACGTTGAATCGCTTTTTATCCGTTGACTTTGAAAGAACCCCAATTCGTGTTGGACCGGTGGGAGCCGCAACCATACTAAGAAAGATGACATCTCTTTCGTTCCCCTGGAAAGCGTAAGCATCCCCACAAACTAAGGAACGGGCTTCCATTTCTTTCGGTCCTATACTATCCAAGAGCAATTCCTCAATTTCCCTGGCTTGGTACTTTCCTTGTAGGCTGATGACCCCCATTGTCTTTCCATCATAGAGAGGGGATTGGCAGCAGCTATATACCTGCTCCGCAAGAGCTTCCGCTTCTGGTTTGTTTACTGCACGAGCTGAAGATCCTTCCCGATATCCACCTTCAACGAACCTTGTTATGATTGTTGGAGCAAGTCGATTGGAGCCAAAAGGCTTAAGCGGGACCAAGGGTTCGGACTGATAACACAAGCGATTGGAATATTCGATAATCTCTGGCATACAGCGAAAATGCTCTCGAAGCCTGATCCTGCCTTGAAAAAAGGTCTCCGTTAAATCAAATAGACTTTGATCTAGGCTGAAGAGGTCTTTTTGAGGGAAGTCTGATAAATATCGCTCTTGCAATTCCATTACCGGTTCACGTTTTCTTCCAGGGTTTTCAGGGCTGATTTGCTTATCATCTCCAACAACCAGAACTTTTTTAGCCAAATAGAGCAAGAAGAGTGCATCCACACCGGATTGGCTGGCTTCATCTACAATAACAACATCGAAGACATCCTTACCCGGTTGAATGGTTTGAGCGACTTGATACATAGGCATAATCCAAGCAGGGATAGCCGGTCTACTGTTTTCCATGTGTCGTTGGGCTTCTCGACGATGAGTTTGAGCATATTTACCTGTCCCTTTGCCTAGGCGTTTCATTGCTTTGGTCCAGGCAATCAGACTTCTTCTCTCTGGTTCTTGAAGACGTTGAAAACAGGAAGACCAGGCTCTTGCTTCAACCAGTTCCGCGATGGTTTGAGGAATTTCTTCTTTTCTCAAAACATCCAGTCTGGTACTCACACGGTTTTCTTCCTGGGGAGATGAAAATTCTTCAAACCAAGCGTTGGCTTTTGCCCAACTCCAAGCTTGAGAGAAGCTCTGAAACCGTTCATTCCACTGGAGGTCATTCAGGTTTTGTTTTAGTTGATGAATTGTCTGGGGAATGTGTAGGTTTAGTAGATTCCAGTCTTCCACCATCTTGAATTCGTTCATTAAATCCTGAAGGATTGTCTGATAGGATTCGACATCCAGGTTATCCATGCAGGCAAGAAGGTTCCTTACACTGGGGATATGCGTCAACCCCGCTACAGTAGCTACCAGATCTTGTTGCATTGCCTCAGTCCGATCCGACAAGGCTTGAAGGGCTTCCTGGTTGTCTAGCCAGAGGATGGATTGGCGTATCTGCTGAAGAACTGACAAGGCACTACGTATTGAAGTTATATCATGCCAAACAACCCTGGGAAAAAGGTGGCTTGTAGAGAATTCCTCCCGTAGTTTGTCCATGATAGGGTACAAATCCAGAGCATCTGACAAAGGTTCACAGAGGTCTTCGTACCTTGCAATAAGAGTCGATATCCCGCTTTCTTTGACGTTAACGATATCGGACCATAGGTCTGATAGTTCCTTCTCAAGCTTACGACACTTCAGCCAGTTACGAAGCACCTCCAACGTATCGCTTGTTGTGCATAGTTTCCCATTGACTGTTACTCGTTCCATCAAATAGCGACGTTCCTTCACAACAGAAGGTCGGAAAATCCAGAAACCCAAAGATTTTCCCGTTGAAAGATGGTTGGAGAGGATCTCTGCATCTTCCAAGACCGAATCTATCTCTACCCCATCAACACCCAATACCCGAAGTTGGTCAACATCCTGTGGTCTTGCTCTTAGCCGCTTAAGAGCTGTCTGTGTGTTTTCGTGGCGGATCTTCCAAACTCGATCCCTGTCACCAAGAATGTCTTTTGCCGCTTGTGCGGCCCAGGGTTCGATATGCTCTTGAAGTCGCTCAATCCGGTCAACAAGAATATGAAGTTGTTCTTCTAAATGTTTTACGAACTCCAGATCAAGAGTTGCCAACGCAGGGTCCGGCTCCAGATGTTCTGCTAGAAGTACGCTTTCCAAACGTTGCTTTTGCCAGACAATCGAGCATAGCTCCGATGGATTCGGAAGTTGTTCAAGGTCGTGTAATCGGTTACCAAAACCACTTATAGCCTCTATGTCCGTCTGTCTGGCAAATTCAAGAAGCTCAACAAGCCTCTGATTGGAAAACGGGGGCTGTGAATTTGGATCAGGAATATCTTTAAGCCAAGAAAGTTTGACCTCGTTTTCCCTCAACTGATTGGCGATCTCTTTGGCTGTAGCAGGTTCACGAAGCCAAGAAGCCGAATGCTTGTATGTTTCTGACTCCCGTAACGCCTGAAGTCTCTGCACCAACGTAGACTCTTCTCGTTTCAACGCATCTATCCGCTGGGTGAGATCCGAAATAACCTGTTGATTACTCTCATGATCCCATCGATTTTGCTTGTCCGTAATCGTTTGAACAGAATCCTCCAGAGAACGAAGTCCTTCTCGATCTCCTCCCAACAGAAGAACACAAAGCTTGGAAAGATTTGGAGGAATCTTGTCTTTCAATACCTCCAAAGCGCGCCCGGTATGGCTGGTAACTAGAATCCGATTTCCATTGGCCAGCAAATGGCAGATTAGATTGGCAATGGTATGAGACTTTCCTGTTCCCGGTGGCCCTTGAACTAAAACCTTCTTTTTCCGTGTCAGCTCCTGGATGATACGTAATTGCTCTTTGTTGTAGGGTAAGGGAAAGAGAATCGGGCCAATACCCCGTGCTATTGAATGCTCATATCCATCTTCAATTTCTGGATCAGCATTCATGCTGGATTCATCAACAATCTGTAAAATTCCAGACTGTAGTTCTCCACCATTATCAAGTTGTTCTTCGATTTCTTGGTAGATGCGTAGAAGACTTCGATCTGTCCTTTTTCTTAGTATCAAGGAGGGAGCCCAATAGACTATTGGAATTTCCGTTGCAGGTTTGGAAGGTGGTGTTTCTTGATCCTCGTAAGTTCCATCAGGACTTATACTGCGAACCCATCCACCAAGGACCGCATTCCGAAAGGTTTTATCCCAGAACGTACCGTCATGGTTTTGTATCGCCTCCTGGATCATCAGCATACTGTCTTTAGGAGGCTGTTCGTTTATCTCCAGCATGTCTTGTTCAAGATTTAAAACGTGTCCTTCTGGAGATGAAGATAAGGTGATAATTCCCTTTTGTTCGTCAAATTCCAAGATGGCTTTGGTTACAAGTAGATGGCGTTTGATTGTATGTCCACTAGGGGACCGCCAGTGGAGAAGTCCCATCCCCACTAGGAGTTCATATTGTTCCCCTTGACGCTTGTAACGTTGATATAGGGAAAAAATGCGCTGGTAGAACTTCTTGACCTTCTTTTGTTCCCGTTCTTTCTCCGCCCAAGGTTCCCACAACGTTTCTACATATTCTTCATGACTTTCCGTAATCTGGAGACACCAGTCTTGGCGGCTTTGTCCGATAATTTCTTCTGAAACGTTATGAAAGTCAGTACGAAGAGGTGGATATTGAAGAGAAAAATCCCGCAACGTTGTTTCAAGGATGAGCCCTGAAAGTAGATCTGGAAGTGGATCTGGAAGTGGAGGTGGGGGCTCTGAATTGGGTTGCTGAACCTCGATCCAAACATCCTTGATCTGATCATCGTTTTCAGAATCCCAAGTCACACAGTAGCATTCCGGCCTTTGGGGTACGGAAGAAAACCAAAGCGTGTCTTCGTAATCGTCAAGATTTCTTACAGCCTTGTGGTTCAGTGTCACAAGCTCACGCAAAAAACGGATTAAGGAAAGCGCTTTTGATTGGCTGGATTCTGTCATTGGGTTTCCACTGTAAGCAACTTAAATTATTGGCCTTGTCCCGTAGAGGAATCGCCATTCAAGCTGGTGCTGAGGAAAGCAAGAATAGAAGAAAGTTACCATAGTGATCGGTTCTTTGCCAAAGGAAAACACATTCAGCCACAGCCCCAAGCGATGTAAGGTCTGAAGGAAAAGCCCCGCCTCTACCCTGCCGGACTGCTCTCGGTCCGAAAAGAACTCCTGTGCTAACCTGCATTTCATTGCCTGAACGGCTCGGACATGGAGCAAGGCTTGCCGGGGTCCGAGGAGGAGTTGCACGGTCATTGCCGATCGGGGGGTTGACAGCGGGCCTCAGCTTCTGTAGCGTCGGGGCGTCCGGTATCCTGATCCCTTGAAGTAAGGAAAGGGGGCTTGAATGAAAACGGTGGTTTATCTGGCCAACGTGCAGCATCCACCTGCGCAGTTCAACGCAGCGCGTGCCGCAGAAGACTTGGGTCTGGTGCTTGCGGATACCGCGTTCTGCGCCGGACTGGCTCCCTTTGAGGATCTGGAAACCGTGGTGGCCAGATGGTTGGATTCGGGGGAAGCGGAGGTCTTTTCCCTTCACGCCACCTTGGACGAAAAGGGCTCTGTCTTACCCTTTGGAGAACCGATCCGTGTGGTACGCCACCCCGGTATGTAATTGTATGGCTCCCGTCCTCGTGACGGGTTGAGTTTCCGTGTTTGATGGTCCCCTGTCTGCAATGAAAGGAAAGCGAGAATGAAAGCGATTTTTGAAACCACCCTCGGAACGATGGAAGTCCGCCTGATGCCGGAGATTGCTCCGATGACCGTGGAAAACTTTGTCAAACTGGCCCGCGGTGAAAAGGAATGGACGGACCCCAAAACCAAGGAAAGCACCAGCCGCCCGCTGTATGACGGCACGATCTTCCATCGTGTGATTCCTCAGTTCATGATTCAGGGCGGTGATCCGATGGGCACCGGCTTTGGTGGCCCCGGCTATCAATTCGGTGATGAATTTCACCCGGAAGTGAAGTTCGACCGCCCCGGTAAACTGGCGATGGCCAACGCCGGTCCCAACACCAACGGCAGCCAGTTCTTCATCACCCAGGTTGCCACGCCGCACCTGAATGGTCGTCACACCATCTTCGGTGAAGTGGTCAAAGGCGGTGGCGTGGTCAAAGCCATTGCTGAAACCAAACGGCACCCCAACGACAAACCGGTCACGGATGTCGTCTTGACCAAGGTGACCATTGTTGATGAAGACTAAGATGTGATTGATTCGCGGTTCCTGCCGGGGTTTCCCGGCGGGAACCTTGCTCGTTCTGTTGAAAGGCTCGCTTGATGACTCGTCGGACTCTTTGGTATTTTACGGATTGTGTATGCGGATGGTGCTATAGCATGGCACCGAACATGGAACGCCTGATGGATGAATTCGGGGATCGGATCTCCCTGCGCGTAATCAGTTACGGACTCTGTCCGGCAGAGCGGGCCTTGACCCTCCACCCGGAAGGCCGGGAGCGCTTCAAGAAGGAATTGACCCGCATTGAAACCCGCACCGACATCGCCTTCGGCAAAGCCTTTCACACCTTGATCGAGCAGGACGGCCTGGTCTTCGACAGCCATCCGGCCTCCAAAGCCCTGGCCTTGTTGCGGCGCAGTTATCCGGACTCGTCCCTTTCCTTCCTTCACGCCATCCAGCGCTCGGTTTACGAAGACGGGCTTCTTCCCGGCGATGAAACGATGTTGAAAGAACACCTGCTTCGTTTCGGCATTCCTGAAGGAATCATCCAGAGAGACTGGGACTCGGAGGAACTGGAAGACGATACCTACGACGACTACGACCTGACGATGGAGCGGGATGTCAATATCGTCCCCAGTCTGCTGGTTCCCGACGAACCGGATACGCCTCGTTTCTGTTCCGGCTTCGTGCGCTATGATGTGCTGCACCAGCGGGTATCGGATTGGCTGAGCAAGAAGGCCGGGGAATGATGTCCCTTGGGGGCACCCTTCGGCCTCCTATGCGTTCAGCACGTCAAGGCTGAATCGTCTCCATTCCACGGCGCGATGCCGAGGTCGATTTCCAAGCCATGAATACTTCCCGGCGCGGCTTTCTCCTGCCAGAACTCGGAAAGCTCTCGCTGGCTGACGACCAGCTGTAAGACCTTGATCACAATCTGGTGGGTCACCACCACCAGGTCGTTCTTTACGGCCCCACGGGCCTGAAGCCGACGCCGCAAGCCCTGCACCGCCCGTTGCTGCACGGCCTGCACGGATTCCCCTTCCGGAAAAACGAAGGACTCCGGATGATCCACCCAGGCTTGGAAAAGAACCGGGTCCGTTTGCCGGATTTCCTCCACGCTTCGCCCCTGCCAGCGGCCCACATCCACATCATCAAAGGCCGGGTCGATTTCCAACTCACAGTGCATCGCCTGAGCCAAAGGCAAGGCGGTATGCTGGGTGCGCTGCAAGGGACCGCAGAGAATCGGGCCGATTGCCTTTCCCTCGAAATGCCGGATCAGAGCCTCCGCCTGCTGCCTTCCGCGCTCGTTCAACGAGACATCGTCATGACCGGTGAAGCGTAGTTGCTGGTTGTTTTCTGTCTCTCCGTGTCGGATCAGCCATACGCGGGGCATGGGGAACTCCCTGTTGAAGGTGCGCGTGGGTTGTGAACAGGATAGGAGGTCTGGTGAACGCAGCCATCCGCCTCCCCTTCAATCAGGCTTGTGTCTAGCATGAGTCGGATGGATATTCAACGTATGCTTGGCATTGCATGAGGTGACGACGGGCCAGGCTTCCCGGAAAGTCTGAGCTGGTCCCCGAAAAATGGACAGTGATCTTAGGTGGATGTTAGGCTGGGCATGTGACTCCAGAAAGCCAGAAGACAGCTTCAAAAGGAGGAAGAAATGCCGAGAAAGAGACGGACGTTCAGTGGAGAGTTCAAGGCGAAAGTGGCTTTGGAAGCGATTCGAGGAGAGCGGACGATCAACGAGGTCGCCAGCGAGCACGGTATCCACCCCAACCAGGTGTCCCAATGGAAGAGCCAATTGCTGGAGAATCTTCCGGAAGTCTTCTCTGGCGAGCGAGACCAAGCTCGCCAGCATGCTGGCATCCAGAAGGAGCGCGACGAATTGTATCGTCAGATCGGCCAGTTGAAAGTTGAAATCGACTGGCTAAAAAAGAAGACAGACCCTTTCTTCCGGGGTTAAGCGCGAAATGATTGAGCCTGAAAACAAAACGATCAGCGTCCGGCGACAATGTGATCTGCTGTCGTTTAGCCGCTCGGCGTTTTACAGAAAGTCGAAACCGGCCAGTAGGTCAGATGTGCGCGTGATGAATTTGCTCGACGAGATTTACACCAGGCGGCCCTTTTATGGTTCGCGTCGGATGAGGATAGAGCTCTTTAAAATGGAGGGCATTCGGATCAATCGCAAGCGCGTGCAGCGGCTGATGCGTTTGATGGGCCTGGAGGCGATCTATCCAAAGCCGAACCTGAGCCGCCCGAATCAGGCGCACAGGATCTATCCGTATCTGCTGAGAAGCATCGCCGTCACGCAGCGGAACCTGGTCTGGGCCAGCGATATCACCTACATCCGCACAACGAGCGGTTTCGTGTATCTGACGGTGATTCTGGACTGGTTTTCGCGCAAGGTTTTGAGCTGGCGGCTGTCGAACACGCTGGATGCCAGTTTCTGTGTGGAGGCGCTTCAAGAGGCGCTCTTGCGCTACGGTGCGCCGGAGATTTTCAACACGGACCAGGGCATCCAGTTTACCAGCGAGGCATTTACGGGCGTACTCATCGAGCACGGCATTCAAATCAGCATGGACGGCAAAGGGCGTGCGCTGGACAACGTGTTTGTGGAACGGCTGTGGCGCAGCGTGAAATACGAAGATATTTATATCAGGGGTTATGAAACGATGAAGGAGGTGAAAACGGGCTTACGTGAGTATTTCCGGTTTTACAACGAAGAGCGCTTTCATCAGGGACTTGACGAGCGTACGCCGGATGACGTATATTTCAATCACACAGCGGAGACATACGCCGCCTGATCACACCTAAGAATGACCCCTTTCTGGTCTACAAGATGGGGTCCAGTGTAGTCCGCCTGGAAACACGCACGGCGTTTCAGCCCCGCGACGGCTTTGCACGACCTATAAGCAAGATGTCGGGCGAGAAAGTTGCCTGGGCTATTTGGGCTTGAAATCAAAACCGGGTATCTATAAACCTAAAACCCCCACCTGTTGGGTGGGGGGCTTCTGTCTAGGCTCTTACCCTTAGCTACTTCTTCCTCATCTTGTACCCGATGAAAACAACCCCTGCAAACACACCTAGCAGAACTCCCAGCATCCCATTTCCAGGTCAACCAAGTCTTGAAATCAACTGCAAATCCTACCCGGATTGAGTTTTCGGGTAGCACGGCAGAGAATTATCCAGATCTACTCACGTTTCTTCATCATATCATTCATTCTTATCGTTGTTATCTATCCTGGATCTTAACAATAGAAACAAAGGAAGCGAAACCACACTAATGCACACATCCCCCACTAGAAATCCGACTAAGACTCCAAGCCTATCGATGCCAGGAAGAACAGCAAAAACAACAATGATACCATATGCAGAAATAAAACGAAGGATATATACAATCTTGTATTTATACAATTCGTATATCATCGTCAATATACCGAAAATAGTTCCTAATGGAACACCCCAAAGAGAGCTGCTCGTATCTATATTCGTTTTCTCATCATGGTACAACACATAATACATCCCAAATAATACAACAAAAGTGAATAACTGACCCGACACGATCTCAATGTATCGATTATCCTTCAATGTCTTCCTACCATTCATTAGAACCTACCTTAATATCCGTTATCACTCTGAAGTAATGACACCGATGCCCGTAGAGACAAAAGAGTTCACAACCGGGTCTTTTATCGGAGCACAAGCCATACCCCATATCAAACCACCACGAAACATTTTGGTCATTTCCTCTGGTGTTGCTTCTGGATCTCCCCTTAACCAATCACGTAGATTGTACAGGTTAACACTAAATATTGCTGAAGTTCCTGCGGCTCCTACGGTAGTAGCAAACCAGCTCACTGTGTTCGCAATATACCCCTGAATCCCATAGCCCTCTATCAACATTGACGCATACACTTCGGCATAAATCCCTGCCGTAGCAACGTTCAGAACTGATGTAACAGCAATAACACCTTGGTCAACAGAAATATCCTGATACAATTCCTCTGCGTATTCTTCTTCGAAAGCTCTTTGCAGCATCGTAGGTCGGGAAATTTCTTGCCCGACACCTTGGCCTATCCATCCTCAAACAAGATGGGGTCTTTGGCCGTTCAGCGGCCTATCTCCGCATCGTAGTCACAGGCACCCAAACGGGTTCAGCCCATCTTTGTACAGCCAACCACGGGCCGCGTCGTCGTCCCCGTTCACCCGACGCCCGATACAACACCCCTGACCATCCACAACATACTCCACCACGCTACCATCCGAAGCCTCCACACGCAACAGATTGCCCAGGGCATCCGGGCATTTCAGCGCTCATGAAAAAATCTCCATCGTGTAGACCGTAGAGCGGTCTTCGAGCCAGCGCCCTCCGGGCGGCACTCAGGCTGAGCGGGAAGAAACCTCCAGAACAAGTTCAAGGCCCTCCACATGGAAAGTCACCTCCTTTTGAAGCGCTTTCGTTTTTTCAGAGCTTGTTTCTCTGAACACTTTGTGCTACAAGGTGCATCCAACGTCTACAGTCTTAGCAAGGCTGTCAGTCTATACCAAGGAACCCAACAATTTGATGGAGAGCCCGCTGTGGTAAGTCAACACACGCACAGGGCTAAGCTTGTGCTGGAAGATGGAAGTGTGTATCGCGGTCTGCGCGTTGGTGCAGACACCGAGGTTTCCGGGGAGGTGGTCTTCAACACCGGCATGACCGGCTACGTGGAAACCTTCACCGACTGTTCCTACGCCGGGCAGATTCTGGTGATGACCTACCCTTTGATGGGAAACTACGGCGTTCCGGCGCGGGGCGACGGCCTGCTTCCCCACCGTTGGGAAAGCGAAGGTCTACAGCTTTTGGGGCTGGTGGTGGACGAGGCCAGCGAAGGCTTCAGCCACCACGAGGCCGAACAGGGGCTTAGCTCCTGGTTGGCCAAGGCGGGAGTACCGGGGCTGTGCGGTATCGACACCCGTTCGTTGACCCGTCGCCTTCGGGAACAGGGCACGATGCGTGGCATGATCGTCTCCGACGATCACTCGGACGACATGCTGCCGCCCACTCTGGAACCGGGGTCGAACGTGCCCTCGGTGAGTTGCACGCAGCCTGTCACCTATGAAGCCGGGGAGCAATCGGTCTTGCTGGTGGATTGCGGGGTGAAGTTGAACATTGTCCGCCACCTGCAACAACGCGGCCTGACGGTGCATCGGGTTCCCTGGAATACGGATCTCTCCCGTATAGACAAAGCCTTTGACGGCGTGGTGCTTTCCAACGGCCCCGGTGATCCGAAGGACGTGATGCCGCTGGTGGAACAGGTGCGGGGACTGCTCAACGGGTCCAAACCCGTTTTCGGGATCTGCCTGGGAAACCAGGTTTTGTCTCTCGCCGCCGGAGCGGAAACCTACAAGCTGAAATACGGGCATCGTTCCCAAAACCAACCCTGCCAGGATCTCTTCACCCGTCGCTGTGTGATTACCAGTCAGAACCACGGATACGCCGTGCGTGAGGAAAGCATTCCCAGGGATTGGGACACCTGGTTCATCAACATCAACGACGGCACCAACGAAGGCATCCGGCACCGCAGCAAACCCTTCTTTGCCGTGCAGTTTCATCCGGAAGCCGCTCCGGGTCCAGTGGATACGGAATTCTTGTTTGACGATTTCGTGCGCGTCATCGCACAGAGCAGGTAGAAAACGATGTTTGGAAATTACCTTCCCCACAAGCCCCGCAAAGTGTTGTTGCTCGGTTCCGGCGCGTTGAAGATCGGCGAGGCGGGCGAGTTCGATTACTCCGGCTCCCAGGCCATCAAGGCTCTCAAGGAAGAGGGCATTCGTGTGGTGTTGGTCAATCCCAACATCGCCACCATTCAGACCTCGGAAAACATGGCCGACCGCGTGTATCTGCTCCCGGTCGAGGTGGAAACGGTCGAGCGTATCATTGCCAAAGAACGGGTGGATGCGCTCCTGTTGAGCTTTGGAGGTCAGACGGCCCTGAACTGCGGAGTGGAACTGTACAAACGCGGGGTCTTGGAGCGCTACCAGGTGCGTGTTCTGGGAACGCCGGTGGAAACCATTTTAGACACCGAAGACCGTGAGCGCTTCATCGGTGTACTCAACGAGATTCATGTCAAGACGGCGCGCTCCATTGCCTGCACGGATGAAAACCAGGCTCGCCAAGCCGTGGAACGTATCGGTCTGCCGGTGATTCTTCGCGGAGCGTTCAGCCTTGGCGGCAAGGGATCGGCCATTGTGCGGACCGGCGAGGAGTTGGAACGGGCCTTGCCGCGTGCCTTCGCAGGCATTCCCCAGGTGTTGGTGGAGGAATACCTCGCCGGATGGAAGGAAATCGAATACGAAGTGGTGCGTGATGCGCGGGACAACTGCGTGACCGTGTGCAACATGGAAAACGTCGATCCCTTGGGCATTCATACCGGAGAGTCCATTGTGGTCGCTCCCAGCCAGACCCTGAGCAATCATGATTACCACTTCCTGCGTGAACTGGCGATCAAGACCATTCGCAAGCTGGGGATCGTCGGCGAGTGCAACATTCAATACGCCCTGGACCCGAAAACCAGCGACTACCGCGTGATTGAAGTCAACGCCCGCCTTTCGCGCAGTTCGGCGCTGGCCAGCAAAGCGACAGGTTACCCTTTGGCCTACGTGGCCGCCAAGCTGAGCCTGGGCTATTCCCTGGTGGATCTGGCCAACGTAATCACCCGTCGCACCAGTGCGTTTTTCGAGCCTGCCCTGGATTACATCGTGATTAAGATCCCGCGCTGGGATCTGGAGAAGTTTGCCCGCGTGCGTGAAGAAATCGGCACGGAAATGAAATCCGTGGGCGAAATCATGGCCATCGGTCGGCGCTTCGAAGAAGTGCTGCAAAAGGGCTTGCGGATGTTGCAGATCGGCGTGCAAGGCCTTGGGTTCGAGTCGATGGGCTTTTCGGAGTATGATGATGAGCGCTTGAAAAAGCGTATTGCGCTTCCTGCTCCGCGCCGTATGTTTGCCATTGCCGAAGGCTTTCGGCGAGGCATGAGCGTGGAAGATATCGCCATCCTGACGGCAATCGACCCCTGGTTTTTGCAGAAAATCGAAACCCTCATCGCCCATGAAAAGACGCTTCAACGCACGGCCTGGCCCGTGGATAAAGAAACGATGCGTCGCTCCAAACAGCTTGGCTTCGGCGATCACCAACTTGCCAAGGGCTTTGAAATAACCACGGAAGCGGTGCGCGATGTACGCAACAAGCAGGACATTCATCCCTGCATCAAACAGATTGACACCCTGGCGGCAGAATACCCGGCGGAGACGAATTATCTCTACCTGACCTACAACGGGCAAGACGACGACGTGCGGCCATCCATGCGGGACAAAGTGATGGTGCTGGGAAGCGGAGCGTATCGTATCGGCAGTTCCGTAGAGTTCGACTGGTGTTGCGTCAACGCGGTGAATACCTGTCGCGAATTGGGTTATGAAACCATTCTCCTGAACTACAATCCGGAAACCGTCAGCACGGATTACGATGTCTGCGACCGGTTGTTCTTTGATGAAATCAACGCCGAAACCGTGTTGGAAATCTGGCGCAAGGAACAGCCCCACGGCGTGATTCTTTCCGTCGGCGGCCAGACCCCGAACAACCTGGCCTTGACCTTGGCCGAAGCGGGGGTAACCATCCTCGGCACCCAGGCCGAAGACATCGACCGCGCCGAAGACCGGCACAAATTCAGCCAACTCTGCGATGATCTGGAGATCGACCAGCCCTTGTGGGCGGAAATGACGGACCGTCAGAGCCTGCGGGATGTGGGAACCAAACTGGGCTTTCCGGTTCTGGTGCGTCCCAGTTACGTGTTGAGCGGTGCTGCGATGTGCGTAGCCTATACCGAGGAACAGCTCGACAACTACCTGCAACGGGCCACCAGCGTCAGCCCTGAACATCCGGTGGTGATGAGCAAATACGAAGTGGACAGCAAGGAAATCGAAATCGACGCCGTGGCCTATCAGGGCGAGTTGTTCAATTACGCCTTGAGCGAGCATGTGGAAAAAGCCGGCGTGCATTCCGGTGATGCAACCCTGGTATTGCCGGGACAGAAAATCTATTTGCGCACCCTGCGGAAAATCAAGCAGATCACACGGCAGATCGCCAAAGCCTTGAAGATCACCGGGCCGTTCAATATTCAGTTTCTTGCACGCAACAACATGGTCAAGGTGATTGAGTGCAACCTACGCGCCAGCCGGAGCTTCCCCTTTGTCTCCAAAGTGACCGGAACCAATTTCATTGCCGTTGCAACCCACGGCATGTTGGGGCGTCCACTGCGTGAACGAACGGATTCGATTGACCTGGATTACATTGCGATCAAAGCTCCGCAGTTTTCCTTCTCCCGCCTCTCCGGCGCCGACCCCACCTTGGGGGTAGAGATGGCCAGCACGGGCGAGGTGGCCTGCTTCGGTGACGACCTGCATGAAGCGCTGATGAAATCGCTTCTCTCTACCGGTTTTCGCTATCCGCAAAAAGGCGTGCTGCTTTCCATTGGTCGTCAGCAAGACAAGCTGGCCTTCGTTGAAGCGGCAGCCCTGCTGCATCAACGAGGCTTACCCCTCTTGGCAACCCGAGGAACGGCAGCATTTCTGGAAAGTCACGGCTTGCCGGTGAGTCTGGTACACAAGGAAAGCGACGGCCTGTCACCCAGCATTACGGAAACCCTGAAGAGTGGACGTGTTGATTTGGTCATCAATATTCCTCGTGAATACAGTGTGACGGAAAACCAGGACGGCTACCGGATTCGTCGGGATGCTGTGGACCTGGGTATTCCCTTGTTCACCAACTTGCAACTGGCCGAGATGGTGGTGCGTGCCATTGCCGATACCCCCAAGGAATCGTTGAAACTTCTGGCCTGGGATGAGTATCGGAAGAATCGTTTCGTCGTATCGGGAACTTGATGTAACGTACCGATACTTCCAGGAAGATAGACCCATCAGCTTGCTAACAAAATTCTCGGCCCTCACTGGGATGCCTTTCGGCATCCTGTCTCTCCCAAAGGGAGAGACGAGTTTCCCCTCTCCCGCGGGGCTGTCTATTAGTCATATCTTTGGGTGATGGAAAACGGTCCCAAACAGGCGAAATGTTACCCCTGAAATCCTTGACCTTTTTCGGATCTCATCTACCGTCTCTGCAAAGATAAAGAATGCTCTTGTCAAAACACCTGATTTGCAATCCGTTGAATATACTGGCAGTTTTGACTTGTGATCAATAGACAGCCCGCGGGGAGAGGGAACACGAACGAAGAGAGCAGGGTGAGGGAAACCAGGGGTTGTCAAAACCAATGGGATCGCCATTCGGCGATCCCATATACCCATGCAGCCTATCGCCGCATTCCAGATGATCTGGTTTCCAGGCAGAGCTTAAAGGAAGGTCTTCTCCAGCAGTTCATCCACCCGCCTGGCCGCTTCACACTCATCAGGAATGTCGATATAACTTTCCATACTCATGTCGAATTGTTGAACAATTTCATCCTGGGGCACGCTCCCGGCAAGCTCCAGACCGGATTGCTCGATCAGTTTGACAAAATTGTCGCCCAGGGTTTGGGGCGCACGATTGGCAATGGCGTAGCGTTTGCCTACGGGGAGTTTCAATTCTTCAAGCAATTCGCTGATCCGCAGCACGGCACGAGCGCCCTTGACACTGTGATCCGTCACCACCCACATCGTATCGATTTTCGTCGTCGTCCGACGGCTGAGATGTTCCATCCCCGCTTCGTTATCCACCACGATATAGGGATAATTGGCCGCCAGACTGTCACCGTATTTTCGTAGAACGTTATTAATGAAACAATAACAACCACTTCCTTCTTGCCGCCCCATAACCATCAGATCAAAGTGCTTGGATTCAATCAGCACCTCGTTCAGGCGCATCTCTAAAATGGTTTCTTTGCTCATACCCGCCGGAACGGCCCCTTTGGCATCAAAAAACTCCTGGCGCATGGTGCCAATGCTTTTTTCCACCTTCAAGCCCATCGCTTCACCAAAATTGGAGTTGGGATCGGCATCAATCAGCAGGATGGGTCCAAGCCCCCGCTTGACCAGAGCCCGCACGGCCAAGGCCGCCAACGAGGTTTTTCCAACACCACCTTTGCCGCTTACCGCCAGAAGTTTCGTCATCTGCTTGCCCTTCCTTCACCAGAGGGTTGCCACCTTCCGGATAATTACGCCCGCAATGGGGGGCCATCATGATAGAGTGCCTGTTGTTGTCCGCACTGTCCACCTATCAAGATTACCCACTTCCTCCGGCTTGTCAACCGCACATTTTTCACGAACTTCCCCCGGCTTGCCAAGCCGTGGAAGCTTGACACCCCTCATGAAATGGTTATCATAAAGACCGATTTCGGGACAGACTCACATGGGCAAACAAGCAAACAGCGTGGGTTCATGTCCTCTTTTCAACAGGGCCATTATGGAGGAACTAGGAATGAAGAAAAACGTATTGTTCAAGGTACTGCTGATCGTCGTTCTGATGCTGGCGATGGGCATGGTCACCGCCGGTTGCGGTGATGACGGAAGCGGCGATGACACCGGTGACGATGACGACGATGATGACGTCACGGCACCGGAAGATAACTACGCCGCCAATTATGGCATGGATGAAGCCTTCGAGTTGAACTTCGCCAGTGGTGACGAAGTCTACTATGTCTTTGCCTACAACCAAACCACTGACGAATTGAGCGTCGAACTGACCAGTGAAGAAGGCGAAGCCACGCCCGCCGAAGGCGACGACGATGACGACACCGTCGCCGAAGGTGATGACGACGACGACACCGCCGAAGGCGATGACGATGATGATGCGGCTGCCAAACGCAGCACCAAGATCGCCATCAACGACAAGTTCACCCCGGCGGATCGCGCCAGCCACATCTGGAGCAACCCCGTACTGGCCAAGCGTTGGGCAGGCAAACTGGCCGTCACCGAACGCCAGGAACGCACCGAAAAGAAACTGCGTGAAGTCAACGCCCGTTTCCTGGTCAACCAACCCATCCGCAAAGAAGGCGAATGCCTGAGCACCAGTTGCGAAGCCGGTCAGGTCTGCCAGGGCGGCGAATGCACCGACGCACCGAAAATCACCTTGGTTGATATGAGCGGCAATGCTCACGACCTGACCTGCAACGTCGCCGCCCGTGGCGAACACGCGGCCATCCTGGTGGACAACGAAAGCACCGTCAGCGCCGAAGACGCCCAAGCGATTGCGGACACCTTCGACAACACCCTGTACGCCCGTGACATGTTCTTCTTCGGCGCCGAAGGCGTGGAAGCCAGTGACGTGAACCAGGACGGACTGGTCTGGTTCGTACTGAGCAGCAAAATCAATGATGAAGGCCAGGCTGTCGGCTGGTTTGACGCCAACGACCTGACCACGGAAGAAAACTCCAATCAGGCTGACCTGCTGTTCATGGTCGTTCCCGATGATGACAACCCGCTGGCCAGTGTGTACGGAACCGCCGCCCATGAGTATGTCCACCTGATGCACTACGGCATCCGCGTGCTCAACGAGATGGGTGATGAAGAACGTTGGCTCAAAGAAGGCATCGCCCATATGGGTGAAGACCTTTCCGGTTACGGCCTGGACAATGTGGACGCCGTGAAAGCCTTGTTCGACGGAAATTTCTCTTCCGTCAGCCAGGTCAGTGCCGACGAAGACACCGTGCCGATGCGTGCGATGAACTACATGATGGTCCGCTACATGTTTGAAAAGAAGGGTGGCGCGACGGTCAATGAAGATGGAACGATTGAAGACAAAGGCGGCGCGGCCTTCCTGAAAGCCCTTGTCTCCGGTAGCGATGTCAGCCTGGACGGCGTGGAAGCCGCCTACGGTTCGGCCTATACCGACTGGCAGTTTGATTACTACACCGCCCTCTTGGCCGATAGCACCGGGAGCGAAGGCATCCTTGGCGACGCTAAATACAACTTCAAAGATCCGGTCGCCGATCCGGTCACCGGCAACGAAACCGGAGTCTGCACCCATTGCAGCCGCGCCAACTCCGCCGGGGATGAAATCGACTTCAGCGGCCCCGATGCCGAAGAAGATTTTGAAGCCGGTGATCTGGAAGCGGATGTGGTGCCCTTCGGTGCATTCCTTTACAAAGCCGAAGGCACCGTGGATGCGGGCATGAAACTGACCGTCACCGCCACCAGCGAAGACGAAGGCCTGCGCATCGGCGTCGTCCGCGTGCAGTAATTGCGATTTAGCTAACGAGGGGGATTCATGCGAAAAGCGATTGTCTTTTCCATACTCATTCTGACCATCACGATGTTCCAGGCTCGGTTTGACCGGGCCTGGGGCTCGTCCTCACCGTCCGATGCCGTTCCCGCCGAACTGAGCGCCCAGGGAAAAATCTCTGTGGTGGACGGCAAAGACAAACAACCCACGGCGCAACTGATCCGTGAAGACGGCAAAGCCTTCTTGCTGATCGGTCCGCACCAGGAACTGCTCAAAGAATTGCGCTTCGCCGTGATTCAGGTCTGGGGAACACCGGACAAACCGATTCTGAACCGTAAGGCCATTTCCGTCAGCCGCTTTGAGATTGTCTCCATTGACGGTGAAAAACCGCTGTTCGGCAAACTCATGGCCAAAGACGGCAAGGCCTTCTTGCACCTGGAAGACGGAACCAGCCTGGAACTGTCCGCCAAACCGAACCAGACCGATACCTTGCTGGTCGGCAACGGACATTTCGCCTGGGTCATCGGCCAGAAGGCCGGAAACACGGTTCTGGTTTCCAAATTCAAGGTTCTCTGATTGCTTCTCGATTGTTGGCCGATAACCCGGCCAAGGATTTCCGGGCGTCATGCGCCCAAAACACCCAATTTTGGAGGAAGTGAAATGAAGAAATCTCTGCTTCTGGTCTTGGTTCTGTTCGTGGCGATGGGCCTCGGCACCGCGTTTGCCCAGGATGATCCCTTTGCCGATATGGGCGAAGGCGACCTGGCCGCCCCGGACGGCTCGTCCTCTCTGCGTGGTCTGAAAGTCAAAGAAAGCCCGGAAGATTTTGAAGCCAAGGTGGAACGTGTGATCAAGACCGGTCATTTCCCGGTGGCGGCGGTTGAAGTGAAAATCACCAAGCTTCCCAAAAACAACCCCAACAACCTGAAAAAAGGCGACACCATCGTCCTGTTGCCGAAGTTCTTCCTCAAACAGGTCAAAGGCAAACTCAAAGCCGGTGAAATCACCTACATCGACCCGGCCAAGCCGAACAAAGATGTCAAACCGGCTCACCCGCAGTATGACTGGAACTACGAGATCAACCAGGCCAGCGGCGTGGTGTGGTATCTGGAAAAGAAAGACAAAGTCCGCAGCAAGCTGACTGGCAAGAAAAAAGGGAAAAACACCTTCTACGTGGAATTCCTGGAACGCAAATAATCCTGCGCACCAACCACAGAAAAGGCGGGCTTGTCCCGCCTTTTTTTATTGCACCCCTTGCCGGAACACGGTAGGTTCTGAGCCTGTTTTACAATCCTATACGGAAGCGTTTCGCCGCGTTGATCCTCGCAGCTTGAAACCCAAGCTCTGGTCACGTCCACGAGAACAAGTGAAAAAACGCATCCGCAAAACCGGAAAACGACACCCATCACCATGACCGAAACCGCTTGCCATATTCCCGTTTGCATTCTAGCCGGTGGCCTGGGGACACGCCTTGCGCCCTATACCACGGTTCTGCCCAAGCCCCTGGTCCCCCTGGGGGAACGGCCCGTGTTGGACATCCTGCTGGGTCAGTTGGAAGCCCAAGGCTTTGAAGAGGTCACCCTGGCCTGCGGAGGCATGGAGGGCGTATTTCGTGCCTACCTGAGCAATTACTCCAGCAGGCTGACCATTCGCTTTATCAGCGAAACAACCCGTCTGGGAACTGCCGGATGCCTCAGCACCTACCCGGAACCGACTCCGGAAAACCTGCTGGTCATCAACGGGGATATTCTCACGGATCTGGATTTCACCGAGGTCGTTCAAGCCCACCGGGATAACCAATCTCAGTTGACCGTCGCGGTTCACCGTTTGAAGCATCCCCTGGCCTATGGCGTGGTAGACACAGATGAAACGGGCCGGGTCACGGGCTACAGAGAAAAACCGATTCACGAAGTACCGGTGAGCATGGGCATCTATGTGTATCAGCGTCGCGTCCTGCAAAGCCTTCCTTCCGGGGAAGCCTTGGACTTCCCGGACCTGGTTCTTCGTTTGCTGAAAGACGGCAATAAGGTTACCTCATTTCACAACAAAGCCCAGTGGTATGACATCGGCTCGCCGGGGGATCTGGAACGCGCCCTCCAGGCACTGAACGAACATCCCGCACGTTTTCTTCCTGATCGGGAAGCAGGCAACACACCAGGGGAGACCCCATCATGAAAGTCCTGGTCACCGGCGCGGGAGGATTCATCGGCAGCCACCTCACGGAACACCTGATCCGGCAAGGCCATGAGGTTCGCGCCCTGGTGCATTACCGCTCCCAGGATCACCTCGGCTGGTTGGAGGATCTACCCGACAACCTTCAAAACGAGGTGGATTTCCAACGCGGCGATGTGCGCGATGCCGATCAGATGCGACGAATCGCCCAGGGTTGCCAGGTACTTTTTCATCTTGCGGCCTTGATCGGTATTCCCTACAGCTATCAGGCACCGGCCAGCTACATTCAAACCAATGTCACAGGAACCCTGAACCTGCTGCTTGCCGCCAGAGAGCATGGCTGCCGTGTTGTGCAGACCAGTACCAGCGAGGTCTACGGCTCTCCGAAGAGCCTTCCTATTTCCGAAGAAGCCCCCCTTCAGGCTCAAAGCCCCTACGCAGCCAGTAAAACCGCAGCGGATCAACTGGCCTTGTCTTTCTTTCACAGCTACGACCTTCCAGTCTGTGTGGTGCGTCCCTTCAACACCTACGGCCCACGTCAAAGCCGCCGGGCGATCATTCCCACGTTGTTAAGTCAGTTGTTATCCGGTGCCGAGGTGCTTCGCTTGGGTTCGCTGTCTCCCATACGGGATTTCAACTATGTTCAAGATACTGTAGAGGGAATGCTCCAAGTCGGCTTGTGCGACCACGCTCTTGGCCGTGCAACCAACCTGGGAAGTGGCGTCGGTATATCCATCGGAGAGTTAGCCCAACGCTGCGCCGCCCTGGTCGATAGACCGATCCGCATTGAGCATGACCCGCAGCGGGTGCGCCCCGATGGCAGTGAAGTCTCTCAACTGATCTGTGACGCCGGTCAGGCCAAGCATCAATGCGGTTGGTCTTCCACAACAGAGATAGACACCGGACTTCAGCGGACCTTTGCCTGGTTCAAAGAGAACCTACGTGCTGACGAAACCCCACGTTACTGGACCTGAACAACGGAACGCACCACACGATGACACGCCCTTCACCCATTCCCCTGTTTGACTTGCGCTTCACGGCAGAGCAACGCCGCGCCGTCGATAAGGTCTTGCAAGAAGGGTGGCTCAGTCAAGGTCCGCGTGTCGAGAAGATGGAAACCGAGTTTGCATCCTTGTTCGGCAAGGGGCATTGTGTGGCGCTTTCCAGCGGTACGGCGGCGCTGCACCTGGCCTTGGTGCTTGCCGGTGTCGTCCCAGGCGATGACGTTATCGTACCCAGCCTGACCTTTGCCGCGACGGGCAACGTGGTGTGTCTTCTCGGTGCGCGTCCTGTTTTTGCCGACATCCAAGCTCTTGAGCGGCCCTTCCTCGGCCCGGAAACGGTGGAGCCACTCTTGACGTCAGCCACCAAGGCCGTCATCCTGGTTCACTATGCAGGCGCACCAGGACCAACGGCTGCACTCCGGTGCCTGCTTCGCGATCGGGGCATTCCTCTTCTTGAAGACACGGCCCACGGCCCCGGTCAAGATGCCAACGGACGATGGTTGGGCACGTCGGCAGAGTTTGGCTGCTTTTCGTTTTTCAGCAACAAAGTCCTTTCCTGTGGGGAAGGCGGGTTGCTCTGGTGCAAACGCAAAACCGATGCCCTTCGCGCCAGGTGCTTGCGCTCCCACGGCATTCAAGCCAACAAAGGCCAGGCTTTCCGTGGGCCATCCATCGCGTACAAGATCCCCGAACCGGGTTGGAACTACCGTCTGGATGAACTCCACGCGGCACTGTTGATAACTCAGTTACCATTTCTGACCAACACGCTGGAACGGAGACAAGCCCTTGTGGAACGCTACATCCGGACCTTGCCAGATCAAACGGGGTTGACAATTCCTCTACGCAAACTTCTTCACGGAGGCTTTCATCTCTTTCCCCTTCTGGCCGATTCCATGAACACGCGGGACCGACTGCGGCAAGCTCTGCAAGCAAAAGGCATTCAAAGCGGTATCCACTACCAGGCCTTGCATCAGATTTCCACTTACGGTCACGATTCCACGCGGAGCCTTCCCATTACGGAAGACTTCTGCAAGCGCGAGCTAAGCCTTCCTTTGTATCCACACTTGCGCGGCCAGGATGTAGACCGGGTTTGCAAAGTGATCCATCAAACTCTTTCGCCCAAAGGGTCTTGAGCCATGCCTTCCCGCTGGCCGCTCTCCCGACGAAAACGCCTGGTAGACCTCCTTGGGTCCGGCGTCTTGCTTGGCCTCTGTGCGCTGCCTCTGGGGGCACTTATCGTCGCGGTGAAACTCGATAGCCCCGGCCCGGCCTTCTTCGGCCAGCAACGCATTGGCAAACAGGGTAAACCGTTTACACTCTGGAAGCTGCGCACCCTGCCCCATCACCCAGACGCCGCAAACGATGGCTTTGTGCCCGGTCGCAGCCTCAAACCCACCCGCCTTGGACGCCATCTGCGAAGCACGCGGCTGAACGAACTGCCTCAACTGGTTCATGTTTTCCTGGGACAGATGAGTTTTGTCGGCCCGCGCCCGGAAGTAACCAGATACCTGGATGTCATCGAAAGCCACACAGCGGAAATCCTCCAACTTCGTCCCGGCCTGACCGATGAAGCCACCCTGCACTACCTTGATGAAGAAGAGCTTCTCGCCCGAAGTGAAGATCCGGAACGGCTTTATCGGGAAACCCTCCTTCCCCACAAACTGGACTTGGCCTCCCACTATCTCCAGCACGCCGGGTTCATTACGGATAGCACCCTCCTTCTTCGCACCTTCCAGGCTCTGCTTTCCAGGCTACTCCGTTAAAAGAGGATCATGCCTCCGTGTCATCGGTTGGTCAGAAGAAAAGAACCATCGGATCGCCTTGCAGGTACTCGATCTCCCGCAGGCGGCGACCGCCGAGCAGCAGGTGAACGATCAGCAGCAGCATGATCACGGGTTTTCCATAGGCGGGCGACGAACCGCACGCAGACAGGGCCGAACGGAGCTTTTCCTTGAGCCGCAGCCGCTGAAACAGGGCCTGAACGATCAGCAACCCGCCGTAGGACGGTTGCTGCTGGTCTTCGAAACGAACGGGTAAAATGTGGTGGATTTAAGTTTGAATCTGTGCTTTGCTGGACTTCATTTGCGGTGCGCTCCTGCTGGGCTGTTTTGGCTGTGATAATCCACTATCGCCCAGCAACCACGAGCCCGCAAGTGCTTTCATCTACTAAATGGACTCCTGGGTTATGCAACCTGGGGGTAAACTCTCGATTTTAAGACCGACAAAGGAAAAACATTTCGAGCAGGATGAAATCCTGCTCGATCACAGGGAAAAACAGTAAATGACGACAAAACATATCGGTTCGTGTCTTTGCGGAGCTGTCAGGTTTGAAGTTGATGGAGACTTTGAAAGCTTCTATCTCTGCCATTGCAAACGCTGCCGCAAGGATACGGGGTCCGCGCACGCCGCCAATCTGTTTTCCACAAACGCCAAACTGAAATGGATTTCCGGTGAAGGCAAAGTCTCCGCCTTCACGCTGCCGTCGACCCAACACAGTAAATGCTTTTGTTCGATTTGCGGCTCGGCGCTTCCCGGTTTTCAAATGGAGGGCAAGCTTCTGGTTGTGCCTGCGGGCAGTCTGGATAGCCGCGTACCGATCAGGCCCGACGCCCACCTTTTCATTTCCAGTAAAGCGGATTGGGACAAAGACTTGGACAAAATCCCAATGCTTGCAAAATTACCCGGTTAAATTCCTGCTAATGAATCAGGCGCGAACAACCAAGGATATCGATCTGACGATTGAAAACCCGAAGAACCTTGGAACTGGAGATGGTACGATAAACGAGCGTCTGAGAGAGGAACTACAGGAGCAAACCGCCATTGACTTAGGCACTGTCGTCAGGAGAAGTGGATTTTCCTGGACAAGACGACTCTGTTGGTCTACATTCCTTTAAATAGAAACTATTCAGAGGAATACAATGGATGCCACTTATCACCGTCATGATATCTCCGATCACGCTTGGGAACTCTTAGAGCCACATTTAACGGGGCAGAAAGGCCAATGGGGCGGGATTGCCAGAGACAATCGACGATTCATTAATGGTGTGTTTTGGATCTTGCGAACCGGGCGGGCAAGGCCCGCAGCCATAATATGCTGGGTCACTTCGTTCCCACGCGTGGTCGGAGATATCATGACGGTGATAAGTGGCATCCATTGTATTCCTCTGAATAGTTTCTATTTAAAGGAATGTAGACCAGCAGAGTCGTCTTGTCCAGGAAAATCTATAACTCATGTCGACAGTGCCTAAGTCAATGGCGGTAGCCGCTTTTATGAAAAATACGCTATCCGGCCCGGTTTGTTCTAAAGCAATGTGAGGCGATTGCCACCACAAGCCCGTGAATAGGTGTATGCACAATGAGAACGATTCTTTCAGATATGTTTTCCCGGAAGTCATTTTCAACATGGATGCTTCTCGAATTGGCTGCGTTTGGCACCCTCCTTGCTCTCGCCGCGTATCACAGCTACTTTCATCGCTTCTTCACGGTTGATGACACCTACATCACCTACCGCTATGCCTGGAACTGGGCTCACGGGCTAGGGCCGGTCTTCAACGCAGGAGAGCGGGTTGAAGGCACCAGCAATTTTCTGTATATGGCCATCCTTACCCTGTTCCATACCATCGGCTTTGACCTTGAAACACTTGGTATCGCCGTTGGGGTCTTGTCTTACCTCCTGCTGATTGCAGCACTTGTTTTTCACCTTCGGACTCACGTACCCTCTCAACCTTTTTGTACAAGTCTTGGAGCCGGTCTGGTATTGGCAGCCTCAACGCCGCTGGCGCTTTGGAGCCAAGGAGGACTTGAGACCCTCTTTTTCGCCTTTCTCCTCTTTGTCGCGATTCTAACGTACCTTGCCTATGTGCGAAAAGACATCCAGTCTCCGCTGAGCCCCATGATCCTCTTTGGTCTTGTCGCCCTCACCCGCCCGGAAGGCTTTGCCTATGCCGTGGTGATTATGGGGCTGGAATGTCTGCGTAAACTCGTGATCGAGCGGGAAAGCCCGAAAGACACGGGCCTGGTTCTCCTGAAACAACTGGGTGGGTTTCTCGCGGTCGTTGGCCCTTTCCTGCTGTTTCGTATCCTCTATTACGGCGACGTGCTTCCCAACACCGTTGCGGCGAAAGATGGTTTCCAACAGCAGCTTTTCCGTTCGGAGCTTTTGGACTGGCCGCGTTTGATCTGGCAGAGTCCAGGGGTGAACAAGGTTCTACACTTTTTCACCAAACATTTTTCTCCCATTCTCTTCCCCCTGGCCATCCTTCCGACTCTCCTGGTGAAGAAGCGTCGATTTGAATTCCTTGTATGGAGCAGCATCATCCTGCTTAGCCTGGCCGTAATTGTCTGGGCGAAGGGCGATTGGATGCAGCATTTTCGCCTGTTCACACCCATCATTGCCCCCTGCGTGGTGCTGATTGCACTCGGCCTTTCCGAAGCTCTCGATTGGGCAGGACGTAGACCTTGGGTGCGTCGCTGGCCTCATTGGGGACAACAGCTTGCCGCCATCGGGTTTCTTGCCATCCTCTTCCTTTTCTTTTCTAGTCACGCCTTGTATGAGCGGAAGTTTAACTCATGGAAGGGCAACCGCCATGAAGCGATGAGAACGCTTGGCAAGCAGCTTCAGTCCATCGCACAACCGGACGATCTTTTGGCGATCGGGTTTATCGGACGGGTTCCTTACGGGGCACCGGACCTGCGGGTGGTTGATATTCTGGGACTTACGGACCGTGAAATCGCTCACAGCAAAGCCAGAGGAAGCATTTACGGAAAACAGAGTCTTCACCTTGTGGCCAAGCGGAACCCCACCTTCTGGGTAGCCAAAGAACCCTCGGGAAGACGCAGTTTTCTTCGCCTGCGAAACTTCAAAAAGGACTATGTTGAAATACAACGCCCAACGAGTAAAAAAGATCGCCTGTTCGTCTTTGTCAAGAGAACGAGACCGGGAATCAAGAAAGTGGCCAAGGCACTGCACGGGAAGGTGAGTAAAATCAAGTAATCCCTGCCATCCCTGCTGACCGATCACGCCTGGACGGCCCACTCTCCAAAAAACTGGGGTACACGAATACCAGACGGGGAAACCAAGGCTCCCGGAAAAGAAGAGAATGAACACTCTGTCTGCTGCTGGTCAGCCTCATCCTGTGAACGATGAGCTTCCAAAGAAGAGCGCCCCCTCCGGGCCGGGAAGGATGTGAGAAAAGACCAACGGCCCGATCCTCCAAGAATCGAGCCGTTGGTTATGATGATACGAGAATACAAGGAATCTTCGCTAGCAGCGACGGCGCTCGCAGAGATGATCTCTCACGGTTTCAAAAAGGCTGTCCAAGGTGGGGTCCGGCGGCAATAGATCCGGGTTGACCCCATGCTCGGTCAAGGCACGGGCGGCCATCGGCCCCACCGGAGCCAAAAGAGGCTTTTTCCGATCCGCCGCAAGCAGGGAAGGAACCTCCTTCAAGGTCGCATCCACACAGGCGCCGGAGAGAAGAATCATTACATCCACATAGCCACCCTCAATGCGGTCTTTGACCAGGGCTTCAATGGGCAAAGGTTGCTGATCGTACAAGGCCAGAGGAACCAGAGACAGACCTTCGATCTTGGTCTGTGTTTCCACAAACCCCTCTCCGGCCAGGGCCGCCTTGGGATGCAACACCCGAAGCGTCCCGGCTTTCTGCTGGCGAAGCTGATCCATCCAGCGTGATTTCCCCGGTTCGTTGATCAAGCTCGGCAAAAAGCCTTCGCGCTGCAACTCCCGTGCAATACGCGGACTGGGCGCGCAGATCGGCGGTAGAGAGATCGCCTCCCCCTTTCGCAGAGTCAGAAGCTTATCCCGGAACAATCGCCCGGCCTGGGTGCTGGTGAACAGGATGGCGTCGTAGCGTTCCAGATTCATCACCGCGTGGGTTACATCCTCGGTATCTCTGGCCACGGCAGTCAGCACCGGTACATCAAAGACCTTGGCTCCCAAGGCACGAAAGCGCTCGACAATATCGTGCTGGCGGTTTTGCGAACGGGAAAGCACCACGGTTTTGCCGGAAAGCGGCAGGGCGCTTTGCCGCCAGGCCATCTGCTCTTGCAGTGCGGTCACCTCACCAATCACGAGCAGGGAAGGCGGACGAATCCCCGCAGCACGAGCTTTGTCCACAATCTCACAGACCAGCCCGGTCACGACTTTCTGGCTGGGCAGAGTACCGTCTTGAATCACCGCCGCCGGTGTGGACGCCTTCAGGCCCGCTTCCATCAGCTTGTGGGTGATGATCGAGAAATTCTGCACGGCCATGAAGAAAACCAGGGTGTGACCGATCCCGGCAAGGCTTTCCCAGGGAAGGGTCAGTTCGTCATTCTTCGCCGCATGGCCGGTCATGATCGTCACCCCACGGGCAACACGCCGATGGGTAATCGGAATCCCGGCATAGGCCGGAGCCGCCGAGGCCGCGCTGACACCCGGCACCACGGCAAACGGCACACCTGCGCTCTGCAAGGCCAGCGCTTCCTCACCGCCCCGTCCAAACAGAAAGGGATCTCCCCCTTTCAGGCGAACCACGGTCTTGCCTTCTTTGCCCAGCCGAACCAACAAGTCGTTGATCCCTTCCTGGGTCAAGGTATGCCGCCCTCCCCGCTTGCCGACATAGATTTTTTCCGCCGGGCAATCGGCGAGCAGTTCTTCGGGGATGATCGCATCATACACCACCACTTCAGCCCGGTTGAGCAGACGCTGCCCGCCTTGGGTGAACAGGGCGGGATCTCCGGGACCGGCACCAACCAAATAGACAAAACCGCTCATACTACCTCATCGTTTCCTGGCCCGGTTTCGCCTCCAGGCCATCACCACGCGGCAGGAAGCCGCGTCGAGCAATCCGTGTTGATCGACCATGTTAAAACCTGGGCATTCCTCAAGCAAGCCGGGGTATCCCTGCGGGCCGGGGCCGTCCGTGAGGGACGCATCCGGCCCTTTGCTTCGCACGCCTCAAGCCTGATCCAAAAAGGCCAGCATGGCTTGCCAGGCCGTGTCTTCGCCCTTTTCTTCGTAGGTTGCAAAAATCTCCGTATCCAAAAGGGCAATGGCCCGATCCATACGCTGTTTACCATCCTTCGGCCAACGGCGGCGCAACTCGGCGCGGAAACGGACCATCAACTCCAAAAAGCCTTCGTAACTGGGAGGAAATTCCTCTTCAAAACGTTCCCGAAGCCGACGGGCCAAGGCCGGGCTGGCTCCCTGGGTGGAAAAGGCAACCTGCAAACGTCCGCGTCGGACAACGCTGGCCATGTAAAAATCGCACAGGTCCGGTACATCCGCAACATTCACCAGCACACCGCGTTTCTGCCCGGCGTGGGAAACCGCTTCGTTCACCGCACGATCCGGCGTGGCACAGATCACGATACGCTTTCCTTCAACGTCCTCGTCGCGAAAGGGACGCTGTTCCAGGTGAATACGCCCTTCACCGGCCCACTGAAGCACCTCGTCTTCGGCGTGAGGAGCCACCACGGTCAGCCGGGCACCGCTATCCAACAGACGGCGGATCTTCATCCGACCCACCTTGCCCGCACCCACCACCAGCACGGGGTGATCGTTCAAGTTGACAAACATGGGAAACAGGGGTTTCATACAACCTCCCTTCGTGGTCATGGCTAAGGGGTTTACTAAGAAAGCGTCAACTTGTAAAGAGCAAGCTGCGCATTCGCCCTATCGCCTGTCTGCGAAACGCGCCGAGTCCCTCCCTCACGGACGGCCCCGGCACGCCGGTTCACGCTCCGCCCTGAAGAGCCTGATGACCTTGCTGCTCCAGGCGGCAAGCGTGGTGGATCGCGGAGCCCGCGTCAGCGAAGGGAACGGAGAAAACCACTCAACACGGCCAGGAGAGAATCCGATGACCCAGGCTTCAGAGATCACGATCCGAGCGGCAAGCACCAAGGAAAGGCTGAAAGCCGCACGCCTTCTGGCCTACGCCACCCAAGACGCCTTTGATAAGGACATCGCCACCAAGCGCAAGGCCACGCTTCAGGAATGCCTCCACCAGACCCGTAGGGAAATGGAACAGAGCTTTTGTGAGCAGACCGACGAACTCTGGCTGGCGGTGAACGAAGCCGATACGGCCTTGGGCGTGCTGTGGTTCCGTGTGGAGGATCTCCCCTGGCAGCAGAGCCGGGAAGCACGTCTTTTGGGCTTGGTGGTTCACCCCAAACACCGGGCCAAAGGGCTGGGCAGCACCCTGGCGCAGCTTTTTCTTGAACAGTCCAGGGCCAAAAAGGCCGCGCTGTTCCGTGTGTCCCTGCGTGCGGAAAACACCGCAGGCTTGAACCTGGCCCGGAAGCTGGGCTTTTTCAGCGAAGGCTTTGACCTGGTCGCCCGCGCAGGCTTGAGCGGCCCGGAACGGCGCAAGCTGGAAGCGAAGAAACGAAAAGAGAGAGCGTAAAAACCACCGCGGCGGCTGACAAAAGAAACACATCGGCAAGGCCTTTCCCCAAGTTACCCTACCGTCATCGCAGGAAGATTTTTGCATCCCTCTTTCCGCTGTGGTAGATTCTTTTCATTCAGGGTGGATACTCTGAGGTTCCCCCAAAACGTAGGTCCGAAAAAACGTAGCGACTGTTATTAAAATCAAGAAATTTTTGGACTCCTTGCCTTACATCGTACTCAGCTTCCTAAATTGACGGCGGGAGGCAGGGAGACGGTTTCCCGGAAGAAGTGGATGATCCGTTTTAACATCTGGGTTTGTTTCTCAAAGCTATCCGGTTTGCGTAAGACCGAGGCCGCTCCTAATTCGTAACCCTGAAGCACCTCTTTCTTCAGCAGGCTGCGTCCGACCAGGATCACGGGAATGCGACGAAACCGTGGGTGATTCTTCAACTCGCGCAAGACCGACAAGCCCAGCTTGTCTTGGGAACTCATTTCCAACCAGATCAGATCCGGGGCACTGTCTTCCGGTTGTTTGGCGTAAGGACCGTTGCGTAGAAGGAAATCCATCACTCCGGACTCACGGCTGACATAGACCGGCTTGACCAGATCACCGGATTCCGCAAAGGAATCTTTCCAGAGAGGAATCTCCTTGTCCGAGCAGGCCAAGAGAACATGCAGGGGTGGTTCTGCGGAAACCAGCGGAATCATCGACATCGTCTGGTTTGGGTTGTCCTGGTCGAAGTTGAAGAAATTGCCGTTGCCATCACGATACACGACACGGTTTCGTCCCCAGGTTTTGGCCCAATACAAGGCTCGATCGGCGGCTTCCAGGAGGTCTTTGGATTCTTTGAAATCGGGATGATACTGGGCCACTCCAAAGGATGATGTAAGATGGAAAGGTCGTCCGTCCTCTTCTCCCAAGGTGGCCCGTTCAATGCGTTGCCGGATGCGTTCCAAGGCGGTTGCTGCTTCTTGAGCGTTTGCATGGGGAAAGAGCAGGCAGAATTCATCCCCTCCATAGCGACCGGCGACGTTTTCAACCCGCATCCGTTTGCGCAGCAGGGCACCGAACAAGGCAAGACTCTGGTCACCGGCAAGATGGCCGTATTGATCGTTGATTGCTTTGAAATGATCCAGATCGCCGATACATACGCTCAGTCGTCGCCCATGCCGTTTAGCCAGTTGAAATTCCTGATTCAAGCGTTCCATGAAGCGACGACGGTTCAGCAGACCGGTTAAGGAATCCGTCGTGCTGTCGTGAACAAGCTGCTCTTCAGCCCGTTTCCTGTGGTGGATGTTGGTCAGCCCTCCGACGATACGCAAAGCTTTTCCTTGCTGGTTGCGCACCGCGACAGCCCGGCTCTGCATCCACAACACCTTGTTGGAGGCATGAATCATGCGGTGTTCACAGGTGAAGATGTCCACTTTTCCAAGGAGGTGTTGGGTCAAAGCCTTTTTGAGCGTCGGTAGATCCTGTGGGTAGACCCGTCCGAACCATTCATCGGGTATAGGCTGAATCTCTTGATCCTTCAGGCCGAGCAATTCCAGCCAGCGCTTGCTAAAGACCATTTCGTTGGTTTCCAGGTTCCATTCCCATAGGCCTTCATTGGTGGCACGCAGCACCAATTCATAACGCTCGCGGCTTTGCACCAGTTCACGGCGCAGATTCTCATGTTCGTGGGCACAGCGTAGCGTGCGGGCCAGGGTGTTGGCATCCAGATCGGGTTTCAACAGAAAATCCGAGGCTCCGGCTTTGAAGGCTTCTTCGGCGAGGCGGGGAAAGGGCATATCGGAAAGCAGCACCATCGGCGTATCCATCGCCAGTCGTTTGGCCTGCTTCATGAAGTGAAAGCCGGTGGCATGACCCAAGGTGTAATTTACCAGACAGAGCGGAAAATGCCCTTCGCGAAGGCGAGTCAACCCTTCCTCGAAACCGGGAGCCCATTGCAAGCGATAGAACGACCCATCTTCAATATCGTCAAGAAGTCCGCGCAGATGCAGAGCTTCTTCTTCGTCTTCTGCAACAAATAATACGTTCATTCCGTCTATGGGCTTCATTACATCTCTCATGGCATCCCCAAGCTCGTGATGTCTCAGATGTTTCATGCTTGATGACTCTCCATCCCACAAGGAAACCGCCGTGTGGGGGATGCGTTTACAGATCCATCAACATGCAGCCTACCGTCAATAAGTCAGCATGTCTATAGTAAATAATGACAATATTCCACGGAGGGTGACTTTTGTCTGAAAATCCCCGGCACCTTGGAGAGTCGCCATCGCTGGGCAATGAAACCAAGGACGAGGATGAATCCGCGAATCCATACTGCTACCCCATAATGGTCCCCGTCGATTCTGTCAAGCCGTCACCACTCTCCCTTCGGAATCGGCTTCTTTTTCACAAAATCAAGTCACAAGGATGTCAGGCTCTGACAGAGCCTGGAAAACAACAGTTCAAACGAGTCCGGAGAGACTTCGTTTTCCGGGTAGGATCGAAGCAAAACCTTGACTTTTCAGGGTTGGTTCATGAAGATAACTCGGTAGGCATTACCCTCCAAACACATAACGAAAGTCCATTGCCATGCCAAGCCGAAAAGGGTTCCTCTTTTTTGCCGGGTTGCTCCAGAGCCTCGTTTTGTCTCTTCTTGTCAGCTCTTGTTTCGGACCCAAGCAGATTCAACCGGACCCGATCCCGGATCAGCCCAAGGGGGTAATGCAGGCCGCCGATAGCCTGGGCGACGATGCGCTTTTGATTCCCATTCCCAGCGAGGACGACACCCTCATCGGCAAGGTACAGATTCCCCGCCAGAAGGCCCAGCTCACGGAAGTGGATTTTCAGGCCAACCCTTGCCTCAAGCAGTTGACGCTCAAGGATTTCAAAGCCGAGCGCGTGGTTCGTGACACCCGACGCTTCCAGACGGACATCAACGGCTCAGCCATCATCCAGGTGGTGCAGGTCGGCGCGTCCTTGAGTCAGGTCACGGATTACCAGTATGAATTTTCCGTCTCTCGCAAACTGGTCGCCGATGACACCGTAGAGTACGCTCAGTGCTGCGCTCGCCTGCGTGGTGGCTGTGGAAATCACTTTGTGCGGGAACTCTACTACGGTGAAGGCGTGTATCGCCTGCTGCGCAACATCAAAGCCGGAGTTTCCGCCGGGGTGCCGCTTCTGGCTCAGGGTAGCGCCGAGGCGCAATACGGCGTGTTGGGTGAGCAGCGTTTTCGTGGCTTCTTTGCCTACAAAATCAAGGAAACCCCGGCTCCACCGCCGGAGAAGATGGAAAGCCGCGTGGGAACCCTACCCACCGATGGCGGCCCGGACCTGAACCTACCCAAGACACTCTCCGGCGCGGCCTTGCTGGAACAGCAGGGAGCTTTCGTGCTGATTACCACCAAAAGCGCGGCCAAGCATCGTCAAACGATGATCAAGGCCATTGGCAATGCCCGGCAGAAACAGCGTCAGGCTCTGAAGAATCTGCTTGCCGGTCCGCCCTACAACACGCCTTCCGCCGGCTTGAACCAGCGGGTGGAAACCGTCTATAAAAGCGGAGAAGAACTGGATGCCTATCAGGGCGATGAGGGCGACTGGTTTTTGAAGATGAAATATCAGATTCAGTGAATCGCGAACGACATCAGGAAATCTCACCATTCAACCCTTTGCGAAAGGAAAGATGATGAAGCGAACTTCAGCGATCATGGCCCTTGGCCTGTTGATGCTTCTGCTCACCGGATGCTTCGGTACCGCAGGCATGGACCCCTACCACTTCTCGGATTTCGAGACTTACCTGCGTCCGGGTACCCACGGCACATCGTACAAGCGTATCGCCGTACTCTATGTTGGCTACACCTCCGCCAGTGGAAGCGTACAGAGCGATATGGGAGCCTATCAGGGCCAGCCGGGTAACACCAGTGCCCAGAGTGAAGGCTATGCCGACGACTACATGCTCTATTCCAACGCCCTGCTTTCCAGCTTGGCCAAACGCAACGTGACCCTGGTGGAACGCGCCCAGATCAATGACCTTGTCCGTGAGCAAGGTCTGGCGCAGAATGAAATGCTGGATCTCTCCGACATCGAAAAAGTGAAACGATTGGGGAAACTGCTCAAAGCGGATCTCCTGGTCAAGGGTTCCCTTTTCGTCAACACCGGGGCGTTTCGTAGCTTCTGGTATAACGGTGCCTACAATTTCTATTACGCCGGAGCCACCGGGCTGACGGTCAGCGCCATAGATACCGCCACCGGGCAGGTGGTCTGGGTGGACAGCGCCTTGATCGACCGCCGCATTCCTCCCGATGAGATGGACAAGGACAAGACCATCAGCAAGGCGACGATTGTGGGTGAAATGGTAGACCAGATGGTGGACCGCTTCTTCCAGACCCAAGGCTAAACCCAAGGCCCATAAGGCTTTTTCATTGAAAGGAATCCAACCATGAAACGCATCGGTATCCTTTTTGTTCTTCTTTCCCTCATGCTGACCTTGGGTTGCGGCAGTTTCAAAGACCGGCTGATCAACAACACCAAGATGGAACGTCAGAACAACTTCACCATCACCACGGGAAAACGGGTTGCCGTCATGACCTTCCGTGGCGTGCAAGGTCGCGCCTTGAGTGATCTTGTGGGCATCGAGTTTCTCTCACGCAGTGTCGATGTCGTGGACCGCGATAGCCTGGACCGGGTTGTGGCCGAAGTGGGCCGCACGGAGAACGGGCTGTATGACAACGACCTTTCCACGACCCAGATTCTGAAACAGATCGGTAAAATCGTCGGTGCCGATTTCATCATCGTCGGCGAGAGCCAGGCCAGCTATCCCTATCCCGGTGGTACGACGATAGATGGCTTCGGCAAGGTGCATTTCGCGGGCTTCGGCACGCATTCCCCCATTTATCCCTGGATGGAATCCCGGCTGACCCTGCGTGTGTTCAGTGTGCAGAACGGAGAAGTCAAAGCCTGGGGTACCACAGAAACCTACGTCATCGCCGGAGCGGGAGACAACATTCAGATTATGGATTACCTGCGCATGACTGCCAAGCGCGCTGCCGATGCCCTGATGAATGCCTCGATCACCCAGCAGCAGATTGACCTGAGAGATGAGATGATCGGCCAGGCCTTCAAGTAACCGATCCCCAAACCTGATAATGACTTCGCCCCCGCTTGGATGAGCGGGGGTTTTTGTTTTTCAGGCTCCGCGCCCTTCAAAACATTCATGCTTCGAAACGCGGTGAGAGGTTCCCCCAGAAGAAAAGAGAGAAGAACAATCCGCTTCGAGTGCTGTATTAGACAAGAGCGGCTTGGGGATCGAGAGTCGCGAAGGAAACCTTGTCAGTTGGGCTGATTCCCTGCCCAGCACGAAACATCCCTTGGTTCATGAATCACTTGTCTGCCGCGGGAAGCTTACAGGCTTTGTACGCTGGCCCCTTTGGGAATGGCGAGCCGGAAGGTTTCCGGCGGGTAGCTTTCGTTCTGAATCACTTCGCCACGCACGGTAAGCTTGAGCTTGGTTGAGGGACGGAGGACTTCAAAGCGCATCACCTCCGGCAAAAGCGCAGAGCCGCTTCCGGGTTGAGGGTACCCGCGATAGCTGGCCTGTTGAATGAGGGTTTTTCCCTGATATTCGCGCACCAGAAGAACGGCCAGGCTTTGCGGATGAAACCAAAGCTGTTGCAGGCGGGAGCGGTCTTGGTTGGAAAGAGACAGACGCCAGGCGGAGCGTTCACCATCCCAATCCACGCGGGACGCGGCAACGGCGAAACCCGGTTGCGGCAGAGCCAGCAGGTAACCGACAAGATCATCCGGGGCGATGGGAATGGGTGATAACGCGGCGATGGTCTCCCGATTGGCGGCCCCGATCTGAAGAACCTTTTCTCTGGCATCATAGCGGCGTAGCTGGGTTCCGTCACAGGACATGGTTCCCAACATGCCGGTAGGGCCGATCAACTCGAAGTACAGCTTGTTGGGTTGTTCGGCAATGGCTATTACCGTGGCGCGGTCGTGGCGCCGTTCATCGGTGTATTCCAGGGCGTACTCGCCATTGAGGTTCTGTCGCTGTTCCCGGCGTGTCGCCAGTTCGGCCAGGAGTTCCGCACTGGTGGGGGTTATCTCAGGACGGGGAAGGTGTACCCGTTGCGATGGACAGGCCGAGAGAAGAAGACTCAACGAAACAACAACAAGAAGGCCGAGGCGCTGGAAGCTTGCCATGAAAGGGTTTCCTTAAGGGCGCTGGGGTTGGGTGAACGGGCTTGCAACCAGTGTAGCGCGTTTAACATCGCTTTGGCAAGGGTGGGATGTTTGGCTTGGCGGTGCGCGAAGGCCAGAAGGCAGGCGAGGGTCAGCGGGTCGTTGGGATCATCGGCCAGGACCAGGGTAAAGAGCTTCCAGGAAAGAACGGGGTTCCAGGCTTTTTCATGGAAGAGTGCCAAGGCAAGCAGGCTTTCACGGGATTGCTTGGAGAGCAGGGCCGCCCGTTGCAGGTCGATCCGTGCTTGGGGCGTCGGGCCGTCTTGGTCTAGGAGAAACAGGCCACGGGCAAGGTAAGGGGTGGCCTGATGCGGAAAACGCTTCACCGCCTGATTCAGGCTTTCCAGGGCGCTGTGTTTGAGTTTGCTGCGGGTCTGCAAGGCGGCAAGCTTGACCAGACAGGCCGGGTCATCGGGGTAGCGTGTGGATGCTTTCTGTAAAAAGGAGATGGCTTGCGGTGTGGCCTGTTGAACCATCCGAAAGGGATCGACCCAGGGGCAGGGGCTTGGCCCATTATCCGGTGAGAGCCAGGTTTTTTTCAGGGTGGCCGGTGGGGACGAACCGAGTCTTTCCGACAGTGCAGCCAGAAACATCGAGCGCTGAAGAGCCTCGGCCTCGGTCCGGGGTTCCCAAGCCGTCAAGGCTTTCGCGGCGTCTTTGTCGCGGTGAAGGATCAGCGTTGCCTGGACGCGAAGCCATAAGGCATCGGGATCAGATGGGTTGGCGGAGTCCAACACCGCCAGGCCCAGCGAGGCGGCCTGATGGTTAATCAGAAGGCGGGCAATGGTGCGTGTCCGGCTGGCGAGATCATCGGTTGAGGAACCCTGGGGCAGAAGATCCAAGGTGTCTATCACATTGCCCCCGATCATCGCCCGGACCAGAGCTTGCTCGATGCTGGTGCCGGTGGTGATCGCCGGGAGAGGCACGGGAAGTGCGGCGAGTTTAAGCGCCAAAAGCAGAGCGGGTTCGACTTCCGTGAAGCTTGCGACCAGGGCACGGCTTCGGAAGATGTCGGCCTCTCCGGGATGATGTGACAAGACGGAGATCCAGGCTGCGTGGGCAAGATCGTTGGGGGCTGCGTTGATCAGACTCTTTTGCAGAAAACGGATCAGCCTTGCATCGGAGTAGGCCAGCCGGGCGGCAAGCAGGCGTTTGGGCGCGCTGGAAAAGTCTGGTGGGGTGAGATGCTGACGATCCGCACGGCTTCCCCCAAGGGCGATGAGCAAGCGGAGTTCCTCCAACCATTGTCGGCTTGCCTCGTCGGAGAAATCCAACTCCATCGCCAAGGTCGCTTCACGCAGGCTCTCGCTGTGGCGGTCCAGAAAAAAAAGCAGCCGGGAAAGCTCGCGGTGCAGCCGGGCTTGTCGGGGATCGGTAACCAAGGCAAGCCGCAGGTGGCTTGTTGCTTCACGCCAGTTGCCCTCGCTTTCGGCCCGGTGGGCGAAGAGGTAGTGATCCGCTGCCCGTGCCTGGGGATAGAGGGGTGAGGGCGCTGGCGAAGTCTCTTCCACCGGAAGGGGATCATCCAAGGCCGCCGGGGTGGGTTCCTCCAAGGTGGAATGGCTGGCCGTGTCGGGAGATGCCTTGTTGGACGAAAGAAGCCGGGCAGAGGTACAACCCCACCCGGCTAGCAAACCAAACAGAAGCAGGACGACCATCCCCGCTCGGCCTTGACGGCGCAGAGCAGGTGCCGAAGGTCGCTTAGTCTTCTTCTTCTTCGCCGTCATCCAACAAGCTTCGACGCTGTTCATGAGCTTCCCGCTCGGCCTTGGCGGCGGCTTCGGCGGCACGGGATTCACGGGCCTGGCGAATGTCCGCCTTCTTGGCCAGTTCTTCGTCTTGGTTAAACTCGAAGGGAGCCGATTTCTCATCCGCATCCGGCAGGTTGTTCATGTATTCGTCCAGTTCGGCCTGGGTATAGACCCGCTCGGCCAGATGGCGTTCATGAACACGGCGATCAAATTTTTCTACAACCAAACGCTCCGGCATGGGGCTTTCCTTTCCAAGAACAAGGCCGGGGACGAAGCCGCCCCCGGCGAACCATCACTACGAGCCGCTTACTTCTTCAGTTGATAGAAGGATTTCATGCCGAGGAAACGGGCCTGGGGACCGAGTTCTTCCTCAATGCGGATCAAGCGGTTGTATTTGGCGATGCGGTCGGTACGCGAAGCGCTACCGGTTTTGATTTGACGGGCGTTGGTGGCCACGACCAGATCCGAAATGAAGGTGTCTTCGGTTTCACCGCTGCGGTGACTGATCACGGCGGTCTGGTTGTTGGTCTTGGCCAATTCGACGGCGGCCATCGTTTCGGTCAGGGTGCCGATCTGATTCAGTTTGATCAGGATGCTGTTGGCCACGCCCATGTCGATCCCTTTTTGATAGCGCGTGACGTTGGTCACGAAGAGATCGTCACCGACCAACTGAACCTTCTGGCCCAGGCGATCGGTCAAGGTTTTCCAGCCGTCCCAGTCGTCTTCATGCAGGCCGTCTTCAATGCTGATGATGGGGTATTTTTCCACCCAGTCGGCGTACATGTCAATCAGTTGGGCCGCGCTCATCGTTTCACCACTGCTCCAGCGCAGGGTGTAGTCGCCTTTGCCTTCGTTGAAGAATTCACTGGCGGCGCAGTCCAGACCAAGCATGATGTCTTTGCCCGGCTCGTAGCCGGCACGACCGATGGCTTCAAGGATCAGTTGCAGGGCTTCTTCGTTGCTGCCCAGATCCGGGGCGAAGCCGCCTTCGTCACCGACGGCGGTGCTGTAATTCTTTTCCTTCAACACCTTCTTCAGATGGTGGAAGGTTTCCACGCCCATTTGCAGGCTTTTGCTGAAGCTGTCGCCGCCGACGGGGAGGATCATGAATTCTTGCAGATCGACTTTGTTGTCGGCATGGCTGCCGCCGTTGATGATGTTCATCATCGGCACGGGAAGCATACTGGCATTGACGCCGCCGAGGTAACGGTAAAGGGGCATGTCCACGGTCTGCGCGGCGGCACGGGCCGCAGCCAGGGAGACGGCCAGAATGGCGTTGGCACCCAGCTTACCTTTGTTGTCGGTTCCGTCCAGGTCGATCATCCGTTCATCCACGGCGATCTGGTCCAGCACGTCCATGTCCAACAGGGCGGGGCAGATGGTTTCATTGACGTTTTTCACAGCCTGGGTCACGCCCTTGCCCATGAAGGCTTCGCCACCATCACGCAATTCCACGGCTTCATGAGCGCCGGTGGAGGCACCACTGGGAACCGCAGCACGGCCCATGATTCCTTCGTCGGTGAGGACATCGGCTTCCACGGTGGGGTTGCCACGGGAATCGAGAATCTGACGGGCTTGGATATCGATAATCAGGCTCATTTTCTTCTCCTTCTACGAGAAATCATACGAGACGAGCGGCCCCGTCCGGCGTTGTCAATCAAGTTGATTTTCCCTGCGGCGATTTCACGCAGGGCGATGGTGGCATCTTTGTTTTTCGGTGCATGGACCAAGGGATCATCCCCGTCCAACAGTTGACGTGTCCGCTGAGCGGCCATGTGAACCAACTGGAACCTGTTTTCAACTTTTTCCAAACAATCTTCGATGGTTACTCGTGCCATGATACCTTCCTTCGTAGGGGAAAAACACCCCTGTGTCGCGGTCTAAGGGCAAGTAACTATACAGAAGCCAACCCCACGAATCAAGCAAAAAACAACAGGGTTTGCTTCTGCGATCTGTCCGCACCATCAAGCCCGATGTTCGGGAACGGCGATGGTGCGGCTTGTTGCATTCACCTGGCGTAGCCCGCCCTGGTTGAGGCTGGCTTAATCGCCTTCAAACTCACACAACGCATGGATTTCACAGCCGGCCTCGCGCAGTTTCTTGCTGCCGCCGATGTCGGGAAGATCCACGAAGAACAGGCATTTGACAACATCCGCACCCAGTTCTTTGCACAGATCAATGGCTGCGGCCATCGTTCCGCCCGTCGCGCAGAGGTCATCCATCAGCACCAGTTTTTCACCCTTGGCGATGGCATCCCGGTGGACTTCAATGGCGTCCGTTCCGTATTCCAGGCTGTATTCCTGGCGTACCGTTTCGGCAGGGAGTTTGCCCGGCTTGCGAATCAATACCAGAGGTTTTTTCAATTCCCTGGCCATCGGTGCGCCAAGCAGAAAACCACGGCTTTCAATAACCGCAATCTTGTCGAATTCCACGCCGTCAAGCTGGGCGCGAAGCTGATCCATCGCCAGCGTGAAGCCTTCAGGGTTCAACAGAAGGGTGGTAATGTCCCGGAACTGAATGCCTTTTTTCGGCCAGTCGGGGACGGTACGAATGTAGGATTTGATGTCCATGAGCGCTCGTGTTTCCTTTCGTTGGCCAGGGTCGTTTAGTCGTCATCCTCCGTGCTGAGGAACCAGCCGGAATCTCCGATCTCGTCGTTGTCGATGGCGTCCTCGATCTGGTCCCTGGCCTCATCGGCTTGGGCAATATCCACCAGAATGCGGTATTCCGTCAGCAACTCACCGTTGGAATCCTCGCCGCCGTCTTCTTCCTGCAATTCCACGTTGATTTCTGCGTCTTCCAACATGGCCAGAATCTGTTCGGCGTCGCCATGATCGTTGGTGGCGTAGAGTTCCACCAGGCCGTCTTCTTCACCGTCCATGAAGTCGGTGTTGCCTAAAACCGTTTGACATTTGGGGCAAATTTCTTCGCCACCGGACAAGTCATATTCGCATTCCGGACATTTGGGCATGGATCGTTCCCTTCTTCCATCAGATCCAGGGATCAGGGGTGTTGGTTTGTAATCTTCCACCAAGACCATACGGCTGTAAATCGCCGATCTTGAGCCGATATTACGCACGGCACTTTTCCGCTGTCAATGGAATTTTCGTGAGAAATCAGCCCGAAACCGTCCTCTAAGTTTGACCGACCGTGGAGGATGGCGTGCGAAAACTTGCAAGCCTGGGGTGATCCATGCTAGGAAAGACAAGGTGCTTGAAATCAATCATTATTGTTCCATACCCTTGACCAACGAGGTGACCGATGTCGGACGACCTGCTTCATCTGGAAGACAATCTGCGCTCTAAACGGCGTGCCAAGATCCTGATTACCCTGCTGATTCTCTATTTTCTGGCCCTTTTCGGCTACGGCCTGTTCATTACCCGTGAACCGATGCCCTTTTTCACCCGCGTTGCCGGGTATGACAGCTACGAGCAGAAAAGCCAGATTTCCATGAGGTTTACCGCCTTTGATGCGGCGGCCAACGCTCAGCTTGACGATTTCCAGATCCGGCTACGCCTGCAAGACCACGTCGGTGGGGACTGGGTCATCTTCGACTCCTCCAGCCGGGGGGAACCGATCATCGATGCCAACGTCGCTCTGCCGCCGGACATCAAGCCTGGAAGTTATACGATGGTGGTGGAAACCACCGGCCCGCGTGGGATGAACCAGGACGAAATGCCCCTGGCGATCACCGCTCAGGGCCAGGGTCGTATGGTGGACATCGTCCAGCTTGAAGAGCAATACCGCAAGTACAACAAACCGGCGCGCCTGGACAAACTGGACCCGCCCCTGTGGCTGCATGTGATCCCCAATGATGGCCGGTTTACGCCCAGCCTGGAATGCAACCTGCTTCTGGTGCTGGAAACCCAGGACAAGCGTGTCCCCGGTGGGGATCTGGATCTGGTCATCCTTTCGGACGGCAAGCCGTTGACGGCGGAGCCTTTGCGCACCGATGCAATGGGAATGGCCCATGCGGTCTTTGTTCCCAATACCCTGTCCGCCCACGTTCTGACTGTGGAAGTCACCGACCCGAAACAGCGCAAGGCCGACCGTAAAACGGACAAAGCCGTCGTGCATCTGTCTCCCCAGGCAACACAGATTGCCATGACGCCGCGTAAAGTCCTCTTGGCTCCCGGCGAACCCCTGGCCGTGGATCTCTCCACCCTCAAGCCCGGCCTGGTTCATGTGGATGTCTTTCAGGGCGGCAACTGGGTGCATGGCGTCAAGCTGAACACCGGCGCGGTGAAAGAAACCATCCAACTTCCCATTCCTTCCAACGTGAAGGGCATGGTTTACATTCAGGCGGCCTTGGATGTGGAGAACCCCGGAACCAGCTACGCGGCCTTTTATGCCTACATCGCCGATGACCTGGACAAACCCTGGAAAAGCGGTCTGAACCCCAACAAGGACAAAGACTACGAAGAGCGCAAAGACAAGCAGGACAAGGTGGCGGTGAAATTCTGGAACTGGATCAACGCCAACTTCAGCCTGGATGCCGGGGTGCGCGATCAATGGCTGGAGAAAGCCAATTTCATGCCCCAGGCCGTTGCACCGGAAGACTATGATTTCCTCGCTCTGGCCGATATGGTGCTGCGTCGTCTGCCCAAAGATTACTACCTGCTGCCGGAGTTGATGAACAGCCAGGCCAAGCGGATGAAGGCTTATAAAGAAAAACAGATGGAGAAGCGCAACCAGCTTCTCCTGGCCCTGCTGGCCAGCGGTGTGCTGGTGGTGATCTGGATTCTCTGGACCATCTTCAGCGAGATGAGCCGTAAAAACGAAATGGAATTGGACGACGACGAGCATCCGATGGATGAAGATGAAGAACACGCACTGAAGAAAACCGGCGTGGGGATGCTCTGGCTGCTCCTTATTACGGTCATTGCCGGATACGGCGGGGTGTTGTACCTGCTGTATACGATGAACTGGTATATCGGCTTGTAGCAGAGAGGCGCGGTTGCGTCAGATAGACCGCGCCCTTTGATCGTTGACCCAAGGTTTCTTGTTGGCCCCGCAGACTTGCGGGGCTTTTTTGTGTTCAGTTTCCAAGCCTGGAAAATCCAAGACTCACCCTCAAGGACAAGAATCGTAGGTCGGGCAAATTTCTTGCCCGACATCTTGACCAGCGACCAGTATCCGCTCATCCCGAGTGCCGCCCGGAGGGCGGTGTATCGAGGGACCAACCCGGTTGACGATTTCTTGACAGGTCCGCCTTATAGGGGTATGCGTGTTTGTAGAAATCGTGCTACTATCGGTGCTCGGTGGACAGAGTTGATAAACAGAGAGCGGGACTTGACCTTGGCCGGTCGAGCCTCACCCAAACAATGGAATAGGAGATTTCACGATGAGGACATTTCAGTGGCGTGTTGTGTTGACGGTCCTGATGGTTTTCTTGCTTACGGCATGTGGAGAAAGCGAGGACTCCGACTCGGTGGATGGGGATGAAGACCTTGAACCCGATGACAGCCCTGATGGGGATGAATCGCTGGAGGACTGCGGCGGTCACGGTGTGGTGCAGGAGGATCGTTGCGTCTGTGATGAAGGTTATGAGCTGGACCCCGATGACATCCTGAATTGCCTGGCCTCTGCCCCGGCGGATGGGGATGATGACCCCGATGGTGACGTGGAGGAAGATCCGGTGCCGGATTGCAGCGGTCATGGTGTGCTGGAGCAAGACCGTTGTGTCTGTGATGAAGGCTATGTGCTGGACCCGGATGACTCCTTGGCCTGTCTGGTGGATGAAAATACCTGCCCGCTTGGCCCTGGGGTTAACGGGAACGGTGGTTGGTCTTACGTGGATGAATCCTCCACCGCGACACGGATTCAGCTTGCCACGGCCCACGGTTTTGAAATGGAAGGTGTGGGCTTTGCCTGGACGGCGGATCTCTTGGCTTGTGCAGGGATGGAGCCTGGGCGTGTGTCCCTTTCCCTTCGTTTTCTCAACGAAGCAGGTCAGGAGGTAGCCGGAGGGCAGGCTGTGGTCTTGTCTGCAAGCCCTACCCGCAATGCCGATGACCTGGCCGTCGAACGGAACATCTTGGATGAAGACGAAACAGGGCTTGCCTATTTTACGGCCAACCTGCAAAGTCGGGACATCGCCGGCATCACCCGCGTTGAAATCTCGCTTTCCGTCGAGCAAGTATCAGGCCTGGAAGCGGCCACGGCTCCCACCCTCGAAGATGTTCAGGTGACAACACCTCTGGCCGGGCATTGGGGTTTGTCCGGGTCGGTGAACAACACGACAGATCAGACCGTAGACGACCTGGATCTTTTCCTGTTCCCGCGAAACGAAGCCGGGTTGCTGTTCGGAGTGATGAACCCGGATGTCTCTCCGCAAAGCCTCGCCCCCGGCGAAAGGGGACGTTTTTCGGAAAGCTTCGGCCTGGTTCATCAGGCCTTCACGGAGTATGAAGCCTTTCTCTTCTGGAGTGACGCGGCACAAGCCGATGGTGACGAAGAACTGGATCTTGACGGCGATGAGGAAGACGAACAAGACCTAACCGACGGCGATGAAGAGGATGACCTGGATGGGGACGAGCAGGAACTGGAACTGAGTGAGGACGCCGACGGGGATGAATGGGAAGAGGATAGGGAAGACGAGGAGGGCGAGTTATCCACCTCGTGCGTGGCGGATGATAGCCTTCAAGGCGAATGCGGCATTTTCCATTCTGCAACCACGGAGGGGTTTGGCAACCGGGTTCAGGATTACTCGGCCTGTACGGATACCAGCTACAACGGCGGGGAAACCGTCTACGCCTGGACCGCTCCCTGTGAAACCCAGGTTCGCGTGGGTGTGTCCAATATGGACGAGGGTAGCAACCTGGATATCCTTGTGCTGGCCGAGGACTGCGACGGCGCATCCTGCCTGGATCTGGCCAACCATGAAGAAGGTGCCGACTACGTCTGGTTCGTTTCCGAGGCATCCAAACAATACTTTTTTGTTGTAGAGTCCCTGAACCAATCCGGGAGTTTTGACCTTTCCGTTTCCTGCAACTGCTCGGCATCCTACGAAATCTGCGACAACGGCCTTGACGATGATGGTCTCTTTGGTAGCGATTGCGAAGACCCGAAATGCGGGCATCTTCCCCGCTGCGCGAAAGCCTTTACGGATTTCACCGTACCCGTGATTTGTGGCGACCACTTCCTGGGTGAAAGCAACGCCGAGCATGGCGCGTCCAACGCGGTGCTGGATTGGTGTGACGCCGGAACCAATATCTGGAGCGGCCCGGAGATGGTCTATGCCTTCCATTTCCATGCCTCGCCGCCGCCGCCCTTCCCGGACAAAGAGGTGACCGTCACCCTTACCAGTCAATCCGATGTCGATCTGATTGTCCTCAGTTCCCTGGAGCCGCTGACCTGCCTGTCTACGGCGGGGATTACCGCCGGGTCCGGAGAAGAGAGCGTGGTCTTCACCGCCCAGGCTTTCCAGCCTTATTACTTCGTAGTCGATGGGCGTGATGGAACCATCGGCGACTATGACATTCAGGTAAGTTGCGACCCGGAGTAAAAACCGGAGTGTTCGTTCCGTAAGACGCGAACGCAAAGCGACGGGCCGTGCAGGCTCGTTGCTTTGCGTTCTTGGTCAAGGCCGTGGCTAGTGTGGTCGCTTTCTTTCTCCGTTATGAACCCGGCAATTATAACCGAGCTTAAGAATCGTCATCCTGAGCTTCTCCCGGTAGGTCGGGCAAATTTCTTGCCCGACATGCTTTCCCTCACCCGGAAACCCTTGGTTTCCGACCTCTCCTGAGAGGGAGAGGTGAATTGTCCCTCGCCCTCCGGGAGAGGGAAGCGAGCGCAGCGAAGCAGGGTGAGGGCGATTCTCCAGCGACCTGCCTTCACTTTCTCCCGGCGCACTCCGGGAATCTGTCTTTCAACTCCGGGTGCATACACAGATCAATACCGTTGACATCTTGAATCGGGCTGATGTAGCTACTTCCATCGTCGTATTCTTTCCAGGGGTAATCGGCCCAGACCACCAAAGGCCCCCACATTCGGGCATCAAGTTGTTCTCCAGCTTTCTTACTCAGGTTCCATTCCTCGCCCGTAGGTAGGTAACGAAGGATAATCTCTGCGGCGGCTTGGTTGTTATAACCACAGGTAGAACGGGTATCCGGACTGCGTTCAGGATCATAATCCCCATAGACAATCCAGTCTTCCCAGACATCATAGAACAGCTTGTTGATGTTATTCTCCGTAGGAGGTGTCGACATGAGTTATAGATTTTCCTGGACAAGACGACTCTGCTGGTCTACATTCCTTTAAATAGAAACTATTCAGAGGAATACAATGGATGCCACTTATCACCGTCATGATATTTCCGACCACGCTTGGGAACTCTTGGAGCCACATTTACCGGGGAAGAAAGGCCAATGGGGCGGGATTGCCAGAGACAATCGACGATTCATTAATGGTGTGTTTTGGATCTTGCGAACCGGTGCACATTGGCGCGACCTACCGCCCGATTATGGCAGTTGGAACAATACCCATCGCCGGTTTATTCGTTGGGGAGATAAAGGCATCTGGGAGAATTTACTGGATATTTTGATTGATGATCCCGACTACGAATGGCTGATGATCGACGCCACGCATGTCAAAGTCCACCACGATGCCACGGGTGCCCGAGGCGGAACGCAGGACGCGGGTCAAACAAAAGGGGGCTCAATTCCAAGGTACACCTGGCCGTGGATGCGCATGGGTTTCCGATCCGAGTCCTTCTTGCAAAAGGTACCCAAGCTGACTGCAAAGAGGCTGAAAATCTGATTGAAGGGCTACCAGCCTCTAATTTACTGGCTGATCGTGGTTATGATACAAATAGCATCATTGGCCTATGCGAGAAAAACGATACGTGTCCGGTGATTCCTCCAAAGAAGAATCGAACGGTTCAACGTAACTACGACAAAGACTTGTACCGTGAACGCCATCTGGTTGAAAATGCCTTTGAAAAGCTGAAACGTTGGCGTGGTGTTGCAACGCGTTATGCGAAGAACACCGCGTCTTTCCTCGCTGCGGTACATATCCGCTGTCTAGCCCTATGGCTTCATATCTCATGACGACACTGCCTAGGTACTACCACACGGGTGGTCTTGGTATCCAAGTCCACTTCCATCACCGAATAGCTGCAATCCGGGTTCGTGGTAGCCAGACTGACGTTGGAAAAGTAAGCCTTTCGCTCCCATAGTTTCATTTTGGCTCTGGCGTAGTAGGAATCCTCATCGGCCATCATTGCTTCTTCTACGCCCGTGTCCAGGTTATAGCCCATCAAGACATCGTTCAGGAACAGGTAGACCAGCATGTTGTCATAGACATCGAAACACTTCATCGCCTTGGAACTGAGGAGCTTTTCTTCTCCGGTTTCCTCGTTGATCGTATAGACCCGCTCACTCCCTTCACCGGTACGGCCATCATCCCAGAACACTCCCCGCTCACTGATCGCTGTTTTGCCGATGTAGGTATCAACTCCCACTGCCAGCCGGGTTTCCCAGTTATCCAGGCGCGTGGTGTAGAGATCATCCCCCCTGCCTGAGTTATGTTTGGTCCAGGCAAGTCGATTGCCGCCCAACGAAGGCCAGAACGAAGAATCACCGGGGATGGAAAAGCGAGCGGTTTGTTTGGTGGGGTAATCGAATAGCATCAACCCTGTGGGTTCTCCACTCTCAAGATGACTGTAATAGAACGCAGCCCAACCATTCCATGCATCAATCCCCGTAATCCTATACCCCCCCGGCTGACCGATCTCAAAACGGCCTTCGTCATCCAGGTACTTGAAATGGAAGTCCAGCTTGCAGGGTCTAGGTGTCGCATTTCCAGTCCAACAGGTGGGAAGACAATCAATCTTGGCCCGCCCCGTTTGTTCATCCGTACAATCAGGTTGTTCGTAGTCCATTGCCTGGTCTTCATCCCCATCTTCACCATCAAGCGGTTTTACCCGGCAGACACCTTCGGAGCAGGTGTAACTCACACCTTGGGGAGCTTCCCCACAACGGCTTTCTGCTTCACAGTCGCTTGCCGTTTCACAGCGATCCGCCTGCTTGTTTCCCCCGAAGCAATGGTGAATCTCCTGAGGTATGGAGGCTTCCTCCTCCTGCTCCAGATCGCCGTCGAGTTGGGAATCCACATCGGAAGACCCGGAATCACAGGCGTAAGCCAAGAGGGAAAGGAAAAGAAAAAGGAAACAAAAAGGGAAACGAAAACGTCGCGTAAAAGCAGGGTACCGAGAACCGTTCATCATGACATCCTTCCTGAAAAGAAAACCAACAAGAAACCAAGGCGATGTCGGGCAAAAAATTTTCCCGACTTACTGCTAAGAAAAAACGAGGCCGGGAAAACCCGGCCTCGCTTCGCTTAACAAGTCAGCCCCAGGGGGCTTTGTTCAAAAGCACGATTAGTCGATGTCAAAGATGACGAAGGCCTGGGCCAAGTCATTGAGCATATTGACGTTGGTGCTGTTGAACTCGAACACGTCATCAAAGCTGATGTTGCCATTGCCGTCAGCCAGACGGGCGGCGATCAGCATACCGTCGGCATCGGTGAACATGTCAGGCATGTCGGCGGGACGGGTGATGGTGATTTCCTGGTTACCAGCGGGATAGAACACGTTCCAGGTGCGGCCTTCGGCGGTGTAGGTAGCACGCACGAAGGTGGCATCGGCGTCGGACTGATAGGCCAACTTGTCTTCATCCGGGGTGGCGGTAACCGTGCCGAAGAGGCTCATGAAGGTACCGGCGGTCACGCTGGCAGGAGCATCGGACTGACGATAGTCAATGACACCAGCGATGTTGATGCTGCCGTCACCATCAATCAGGCCCTGCACGTCCAGAGCAATGCTCAGCACGTAGTAGGGATAGCCGACCAGACCGCTGTGCTGAATGGCGTAGAAGGCATCCACGCTGCTCACGCCAGCGCCTTCGCTCTCTTCCATCGCAACACCAAGACCCAGGGGCACGAAACCGATACCGGTCTGCATGGCACCAACCAAGGAGACGACACCGGAGGAACCGGCAGGCAGGTTGTTGTAGCTGATGGTCACGTTCTGATCCATCGCACGGTTGAAGCTGACTTTGCCGCTCTCGTTGGGCAGAGCCGGGAAGTTCTCGAAGTCGGCGATCAGGTCATCGGTGCTGCCGTTATCATTGGCATCATCCACGTCCTGAATCTTGGCCATCGCTTCGAATTCCAGGGAGGGAACCAGACCGTGATAGAAATCTTCCAGCATGGGAAGCACTTCCGGCAACAGGGCGGGGATGTCGATGTCGCCACCGCTCATCGCGTCGGTCACCAGACCGATAACGTCACCCATCTTCAGGAAGCCACCGAGGCCCCAGATGCTGTTCATGCCGGGCAGACCACTCACACGGGCGGGGCCGACAACCTGAGTTTCATCCAGCCACAGTTCCAGACCCTGGGGCAGGGTGATGCTCTCTTCGATGGAGCCGAGTTCAATGTCGGTGAGAACCAGGTCACCGAGGATACCCATGAAGTCCACATTGACGAGGTTGCCGGGGATGGAGCTGGCGGCCACACCGACGCGCAGGTCTTTTTGCAGAACGGCAGGCATTTCGTCCCAGGTGAAGGGAGCTTTGAAACCACCGGCTTTGGTGGCGTCCGGGGCGGGCACGAGGGGGATCAGCAGGTCGTTGGCCATGACGCTCATCACGGACACGGCGCTGTAATCGCCATCGGTTTCATAGACGTGGACGTTGCAACCATTGGTGCTGCAATCCTGGCTTTCGAACACAGCCACACCGGAAGCATCGGTGGTACCGGCAGTCGCGACACCTTCGATGGCCACGGTGATGCCTTCCAGGGCTTCACCACTGTTTTCGTTGAACACAACCACGCGCACGCTGCCGTCGGCCACGGCGGCATAGTTCATGTAGGTGGCGTCGTCGCTCTTGGCGGCGTCATCAGAGCAGGCCACTTTGACCATGAAAGCACCGGTTTCGGTACCACCGGTCAACAGACCATTGGCATCGACGCTGGCGCAATCGGCAGCAGCCTTGGCGGCGGCTTCTTCAACGCTCCACACGAAGGGGGTCACGCCCTCGGCGAAAACAATCTTCGCACCGTTGGCATTCCACGCGGTGGCGGACAGTTGAGCCGTGGAGCCTTCGCTCAGCACCAGACCGGCCTGGTCCAAGGTGACGTGATCGACGCTGCCGCAACCCTGGGCGGCTTCGGCGCACACACCGCTCTGGCAGGCATAACCGGCACTGCAGTCGGCGTTGGTGGCACAGGGTTTGTCAATGCAGAAGCTGTTTTCACAGGCGACTTCAAGACCTTCACCTGCGGTGCAGTCCGCTTCGCTGGCACACACAGCGCTCTGGCAGGTGTACTCGGTGGGATGACAGAGGTAATCATCGCAGCAATCGTCGTTGGTGCTGCAAACGGTGCCTTCTTCACAGACGTCACCGTCGGTGTCACCATCGCTCGTATCATCATCATCGTCATCATCATCGTCGTCGGTGTCACCATCCGAATCATCATCATCGTCGTCGTCGGTGTCACCATCCGTCGGGGTGACATCATCATCGTCGTCGCTACTACTGTCGTCGCAGCCAACAGCCCAGATGGCCAGCAGCAGGACCAAAAGCAATAAACTAAGCCTCTTCATTCGGAATCCTCCTTCAAAAGGTTTGGAAATGTCCCCGGAATAGCACTCTGGCCTTCCGAGATACCAAGAAAAACACCTACGTGAAAGGTTCGAGTCGGCAAACGTGCCGTTTCGATTCAGTGGATCGTTCGTAAAAAAATGCGCTTGAACTCTACAACAATTCGTCACCGAGGTCAAGCTTAAACCGCCATTCTCCCCGCCCTTCCGTCCTATCCCAACCACTCCCTCTTGCGTTACCGCATGAAGGGCATGTCGCCACGTTTTCCTCCAAGCCTTAGAGGATTCAACTCCTTCCCGCACCGTGGCAAAAGCCGACAAAAATCAAACAATTCCAATCTTCCTCATTCTTTCCATTGTTCCCCTTCACCATTCCGGCAGGAAGGAAATATCGTCCGGATAGGATGCTTCAACGCACCCTGGTGAGGGTCTTTCAATCAATTACCGTTCCGCAAACCATCATCAGGGCTTCAAAGGGGATCAACCCCGCCCGACCCTGTTTCAAACGGTCAAGATTCTTCTAACCACCAGCCCCTACTCGGCGGCTCTGGCGTTTTCCTCCCCGGATTCCACGGCAAACACGCTGAAGCGTTCGGTGACCCAATCCAGTTCATGGAGCAGTACGCCGGACGGCGCAAGCAGGTCGTCCAGGCAGACATCAGCAACCAGGTCAATCGCCTGGGCCGTCATATCCCACCCTAAAGGATCACCGAAGGGCGGCACGGGGAGATCCAGACTCAGGACTTCCAGATCCGACTTTTCCTGGGATTCATTGAACAGAATGTCCCAGCGTTGCCCTTCTTTCTTCAACACCACCTGGTGCATGTCGATTTCAGGGTCCAGGAAGACATTGACCTGCCGCTTGGATTCATTCACGGTGGCAACACTGACGAAATTCAAAAAGGGCTTGAACGTGATCGTTTCTTCGCCCTGTCCTTCTTCAAACCAGTTCAGACGACGCAACACCACGGAAAAGCCTGTCGGAGAGCTATCCGCCTGGATGCTGTCCAGAGGAACCGCCACACTGGCCAGAGTCACCGAGTTATTCATGGCCCCATAGGGCGGTGTCAGAGTGACCGGAACTTCCATGTAGCCTTCCGGCACCAGACCGTCTACGGCCTGATCGTCATCGAAACTGGCTCCCAGCCCCAAGGGAACGCGCTGGCCACGATCCGTTTCGCCAAACACCACCGCCAAACGCCCCACAAGCTGGCTGCTATACCAGTTATCCGGTCGGTTGGTTCCGATATTCAACTGAACTTCCATCGGTTCTTTCAACGCCAAGTCGCTTGAGAGGTCTTCAAACTGGGTGTAGGGAGCAATCAGGTCGTCGATCATACCATTGCCATTGATGTCCGGCACGTTGAAGGGTTCCGCCAGAAACAAGCCGTCGTCCGGCACCTGAGACAGACTTTCCAGCGCGAGATTCTCCCGCCTTCCATGCTTGAACTGCCCGGATGATCCCAGGGTCATGGCGAAAAACACTCCAGCACTCAGACTACCGTCGGTCAAAAGCTCCTGGCTGAGCATGGAAAGATCCGAGGCACTCAGCACGCCACCGATGGCCCAGGCCGCGTTTGCATCCGGGTTTCCCGTTGCATAAAAGCGGGTCTTGCTTTCCTGTCCTTCGGTATCAAAATCAAAGGTCATGTTGGCGGGAACGGTGGTCGCCTGATCCAAGTCGGAATCCGAACTGAAACCACTTAGGACTTTTCCGCGAAAGAGCAGATCCAAGGGGTTGCTCAACAGCGATTCGGTGATACTCAACCCGGCCAACCCCAAACGGACGCCTCCATCCAACTCCTGCAAGCGGCTGAAATCCAACTCCCCCTGAACACCACTGACCTTGTTCTTACCCACAAAAGGCGTCAGAGGAACCAGCAAATCCTGTTGCTGCACGTTCACCAGGGTGAGGTAGTGATAGTTTTCGTGGAAAATGTGTAGGGTTCGTGGCCCATCCTCGGCGTCTTCCTGCAACACCACCCCCAGATCCGCCGGGGTCGAGCCACTTTGAAAGCTCTCTTCACCCATCACCACCGTAGCATCGGCAATGGGCGTCCAGGTGAAACGATCCACCAGCACCAGTCGAAATCCTCGTTCCAACTCCGCAAAATTGCGCACGGTCAAGGTGGCGGACAACTCCGCGCCAAGACAAGACTCGTCCTCGTAGGCCGTGCGCACCCGTACCGTGGTGGTTCCGGTTTCCTCCCCGCCTCGTCCCTCGCCGGTTTCAGCATCCACCTCAAACACTCCGGTATTGTAGCTTTCCCAGACCAGGGGCGGTGCAGGAACCGGCCAGCCGTGGACATCATAGGCCACAGCCTGCAAAGTCAAATCCTGGTCGGACTGGACAATGGAGTTGGTCTTGACAATGCGCAGGTCGGCAAGCTGCAAACAGGTCGGTGCCGTCACACAATAGCCGTTGGAGCAATAGGTACCGCTATCGCAATAGTATTCCGTGTTTTTACAACGCTTGGGAACGCAGAGGGCGCTTCGGTAGCAACTCCACTCTGAGGGGCAATCACTGTCCGCTTCACAATCGGCGGTCTTGCAGACCAGGGTGGAAGGATCACAGACTTCCCCGTCGGCGCAATCCGTGCTGCGCTCACAGGCGATGGTGTCGGTGGTATCCCCTTCTTGCGACAAGCTATCATCTCCATCGGCAAGGTTTTCCAGGTCTGCGGCGTGATCCACTCCGCAACCGGTTCCCAGAAGTAAAAGCAACACGAAACCCGCCAAGACAAACAAGGTCTTGCCCAAAGCATCCGCGGATTGAAACTCGTTCGATTTCCTGGTCATTTTCCTCAATACATCCTATCATACCGTCATTCAATGCTAGCCGGATCACGTGCAAGTTCCATACCTGCAAAGAAATACAACTTATATTTTCAACACCTTACAGATCACACTCTTTCTACACCCTACAATTAGGAGCCTATAGATCGCATGATTCCAGACAGAAATGTCAGAGGTGTCAAGCAAACGCAAGGAAAAACGAAGAAAAAACACCAGTCAATTCAATGGAAACCATCGTTTTGAAAGAGGAATTTCTTCCGGACTTTCCTCTTTGCAAACGGGATTCGGAGAATCATGAAAAAAGTGTTTGAAAAATCTTGACAGTCCGAAAAAGTTTGGGTATTACAAGCGCCACGTTTGGCCGACAAGGCCATGACATGCGGGAATAACTCAGTGGTAGAGTGCGACCTTGCCAAGGTCGAAGTCGCGGGTTCAAATCCCGTTTCCCGCTCCATTTGAGGATCAGCAAAGGCGAACCCATTGTTCGCCTTTGTTTTGGTTGTGACAGATCGGCACCGTGGCCAAGTGGTAAGGCAGAGGTCTGCAAAATCTCCATCACCGGTTCGACTCCGGTCGGTGCCTCCAAGTCAACAAAACCCCGGTATTCACCGGGGTTTTGATTTTTTTGGACCAAGGATCTCCCCTCACCGAAACCTTCACCCACCCTCTTGTTTCTGCTTTTCCTTGGATGCCCTCTACCCAAACGAACCTTGCTACTCACACGATACCCATCCGGTTTGATTCTGAGCCCTTCAATGGCTCCCTTTAGACCCTCACGAAAAAACCCCGACCAACTGGCCGGGGGATGACAACGAATAAGCTGATTCCTTCTACTTAATCATCATGTATCGCTGTTGGCCACACAGCCAAATCATAGGCAATTGCAGAATAAAGATTGTTGCAGAGCCAGTTATAGCTTTCATCAATCCATGCGGCTCTTGTTTCAATTTCTTCGTAACGAAACAGGCACAGATTACCCCACTCCTGCTGAAGCTCAATCCAGGTTTCTTCATCATCCGTATCGTTTAGGGGAGACGAAAAACAAGCCCGCGCATCAAAGCTGATCATACACTCACGACAAACATTGAGCCTATAGTTGACTGGGTTCGACCATATCACCTCGCCATCGGTCCGCTCGGCTTTCAGCTTGATTTTGACGTTGACGTAATTCAAAGCATAAGGATCGATTTCCGCGTTTTGAACCAAAGGACGACAAACGTTATCAACACAGCTCAACTCATAGCCTTCCACGAGCCCAGCACAGTCACTGTTGCTTCCACAGGTGGGACGACAGACCCCGATATCATCAGCACTCTCATCGCAGTAATAAGCCGGGAACTGCTTGGGTTCCAGAACCGGAAACAGCATGGAATTGGTACAGGCAATGACCCCAGAACCTTCCTGGCCTCTCTCGGCACAAACCTGGGAACATCCGACCTGAGCTGAACACGTCGTCGCGCAGACACCTTGTGCGTTGGGGTCCGTCAAAACTTCCCCGGTGTCTTTTGCCAGACAGGCATAGCCAAAGCACAGTTCCGACGCGGTGAGCGGTGTACAATCGGTTCCTCCGTCTTCAGCAGGAGGACGAGCCAGGTACACACTGCGCCTGGTTCCATAGGCGTTATCTTTCAGAGCCTGGTCAATCAACTCAATGGTTTCAGCATCCAACATCGTGAAAGACCAAAGCATTCTTGCACCTGGTTCCATGTTCATGTTCAGATTTTCAAAACGCTTCGGAATATCAGGGAATCCTTCTGGAACATCATAAGAAACCTGAATGCCCCTCAGGTATAGGCGATTTCCCTCTCCCTGAAGGAAGTTATCATTCACCGTGCTGGTATCACTCGCAGTGAAAAATAATTGCTTCTGATACCCAACTTGTGGCTGCTGCATGGTTTTAACATAGGTATCTAGATACCCTGTCGTACTATACGTTGCTCCATCTTCTGGAACCTCTGACTGGCACGCCATCACTCCCATCAGAGTCAACCCGTTGTCTTCTTCTACCGCGCAGGCTGATGTGAAAGCCAGGAGCAACGCCGTCATAAGAAGGATTGGAATACGATTGGTCGTTTTCATAATAATCTACCTCCCGCTCGTTCGGGTCGTTTCCGGTTTAGTTATCAGCCAAGGTGGACTGCGCACGGTTGATGATGCGCGGAGTCAGGAAAATCAACAGTTCGGTCTTTGCCATGCTCTTACTCGCCCCTTTGAACAGCCAACCCAACACGGGAATCTGACTGAGGAAAGGCACGCCACTTTCCTGCTCCGTATACTTGCGGGTATAGATACCACCGATTACCGTGGTCTCTCCGGTACGAACCAGCACCTCGGTGTGGGCTTCCTTGCTGACCATCGTCGGGTCACCCAAAGCATTCACACGAGAGTAATCCGGTTCTTCTTTTTTAATGTCGATCTTCATCATCACCGAGCCATCGGCAGTGATATGAGGGGTAACCTTCATCTCCAGAATGGCATCCACCATTTTGGTGCTTTGCTGACCGGTGACATTGATAACGATCAAAGGAATCTGCAAGCCCTGTTGGATGCGCGCTTCGCGGTTGTCCATCGTGGTGATCTTCGGGCTGGAGATGATGCGCAATTTACCCATCGTTTCCATCGCCGTCAGACGAAGGGAAAGGTTAAAGGTGTTGGAGACGTTACCCAGATTCAACCCGATACCCGATGTCGGGGTATTCACGGGTGTGTTGACCACATAATTGGGAACCAAACCGTTGGGAACACCAGGAGCATTGGTTTCAGAGGTTGCACCGGCCAGACCCACCGAGGAGGGGAAGGACAGGCCCGTCGGGTTACCGGTCGCTTCGCTGGCTACGAAATAACCGCCCCACTGGATACCGAAGCCACGCTGCTCTTCCACTTCCATTTCAACGATTTTGGACTCAATGGTTACCTGTGGGGTTTGCAGATCCAACTTGCTGACCAGATCCTCGGCCTTTTTCAGCACGCCTTCCACGTCTTTGACGATCAGTACGTTGGTCCGTTCATCGAAACTCACCGTACCGCGTTCGCTGAGCAGATCTTTCAGCTTTTCTACCATATCTTCCGCGCGGGAGTAACTCACCGGCACCAGGCGGACATTCAAGGGTTCCAACTCACGGCGAGCCATCTCGCGGGAAAGCCGCTGAGCCGTTTCCTCTTCCAGTTCTTTCAAGGTAGCAATACGGATGATGTTGCCTTCACGTTCCTGGCCCAATTGCTTGGAGCGCAAGATCACTTTCAAGGCGCTATCCCAGGGAACATTGAGCAGGCGGACGGTTACCGCGCCCTGCACTTCATCGCTGGTGATGATGTTCAGGCGGCTGACATCGGCAATCAGACGCAGCACGTCGCGAATGTCGGTGTCTTTCAATTCCAGGCTGATGCGCTGCACGTCGCCACGGCGGCTCATCAGTTGCCCTGCCGCATTGATTGCCCCTTCCATACCGGCAGTCTGTTGCGGGTTGTACTCCATCACCGTTTCGCCGTCTTCGTTGATCTGAATCCGGCCTTGTTCCACACCGCCCAGCGCTTGCGCACTTTGCGTGTTGTTGTCGAAGGTCCAGGCCAGGACGTTGCCGTTGATGCTGACATCGTTCTTGGCCGCTTCGCGAAGCTGAACCACCACCTTGGCGCCATCTTTGCCGTCGTTGAAGAAATTGACAGCACTGACGCTCCCGTTGAATTCGCTGGTATCCAGGCTTTGTTCCAATTCATTGGGGATGTTCAAACCACGCAGTTGCAAGGAGGCCTGATCGCCACTTTCACCCAGAAGACTGTATTCCACCGGACGGCTCAAGCGGATCTCCACGCGGGAGGTTTCACCGAGGTGTTTGTAGTCGATGCTTTCCACATGGGCCGGACCGTCGTTGCGCACGGCAACTTTGGCTTCAGGCTGCTTGACCTCTTCAGGATCGGTTTGGGCAGCTTGGGTGATGACCGGGGCCTCAGCCTTGGCCTGGGGAGCGGTTTCTTCCTTCTTCACCTCGGCGACCGTCTCTTGGGCGGGCGCTTCCGGTTTGACTTCCGTCTTAGGTGTTTCGTTCTTGACCAGTTCAGCCACAGCGACGACAGCCGCAGCAGAAGCAGGCGCTTCGGGTTTCTTCGCGTCCAAGAAGGCCAGGACGCTCTTGTGCTTCCGGCTTTCCAGATCAAAGGCAACCAAAGGTTTGTTCAGATCCAGCACCAGACGAAGCTTGTCTTTGTGCTGAGCCATACGCACCTGCTTGACCACCTTGCCATCACCCTTGAATTTACGGGCTTTGCCAAGAGCGCTTTTCGCGCCGTAAAGATCCACGACCATACGCTCCGGGTCACAAAGGCGCAGTACGGTAATGGCTTTCCGGTCCAAGGCTTTGCTGGCTTTAAGACTCAGTTTGGCTTGGCCGTCCACAGCTTTCACCTGCAGGCGCTTCACCACCAGCTTACTCGAACGGTCGTGTTCCTGAAGCACAATGGGCTCGCCAGGCACGCATACCGGCTCAGCCTTAGCTTCCACCACGGGAGCCGTCTCAACAGGAGCCACTTCGGCAGTCTCTTCAGACTCGGCTTCCGGTTGGGCTTCTGCGGTAGCGAGCAGATCGGCAGGCTTGCGAATATGCACAACCACACTGGAATCGGTTTGGGTGACCCAGTAGTCCGCCTCCCGTTGGAAGGTCAGAAGTACGCGGGTCAGGCGACGCCCTTCGTCTTCGTATTCATTTCCGGTGATCATCCCGACAACGGGGTTTTCGATCTCCGTGACCGGCTTGACCTTACCCATTGCCGTGTCGGACAAATCCACAACCAGCCGCTGCGGTTCCGTCAATTTGAAGACGTTGAAGGCCGGAGCCTGGTTGCCCTCCAAGACCACTTGGTATTCACGGTCCTGGTCATCCATACGGATGTCGGTCAACACGTTGGCCGCGTCCCCTTTTGAGCCGGCATCAGGCGTTACGGAGGTGCCGGGCGTCGTCTTTCCGGCGCAACCTACAGCCAATGCCAGCGTCAGCAGGATGAGGAGCTTGTTGAACGATTTCATCAGATTCTCTCCTTTGTCCCAAATCCGATCAGAGTCTTTGCGATCCGTAATTCGGTTGATCCCTAGTTCGGGTTGTTTACGTGCTTACAGAGCTTCTTCCGTATCCTCAAACGAGCCGGATGTCATCGGAGTGATGCGTTTCAAGGGTAATTTCAACTCGGTGGTTTGCGTGATTTTTTGACCACTTCCCTTGCGAATCACTTCTTGGACGACAATGCGGTCCTGTTTGATCTTGGTTACTTTACCCCAGTTCTTGCCGATCAGCGTACCCACTTTGACGATGTAGGAACTGTTGTCCGGAGCCACCACCATCGCCGTCGGGCTGGTCGTTCCCCAGATGATTCCACTAACGGTAAAGCTGGACAAATCATAGGTTTGAAGCGGACCGATCACGCGGTCATCTTCACTACCAACGATCTCATCGGCTTCCAGATCCTCGAAGGGGCTGCGGAAAGGATCACGCTTGCCAACCGAGGTATAGACGTAGTCCGCGGATTTGGCGACATCCTCCGGCTTGGCTTCATCGGTCGCCTTCTCAGCGTCATCCGCTTCGGCTTTCTTCGCCACTGCCTTTTTCGCCGGTGCGCTGTTTTGGATCATGTCGTCCATGTCGTCGCCGCAACCGGAGATTATTCCCGATGTCAGTGCCATCAAGGCCACACCCAGCCAAAGGCTCAAGATTCGTGTGTTCATGGTCGCCTTCCAAACGTGTTCGTTCATCCACGAAGGGTCAGATCAGGAGTCATTGCCATCAGGTCGACTCCGAACCGTCCGGTTTCTCCGTTTATTTCTTCTTCTTAATCACTTTGGGCTTGCCTTTGCCCTTCTTCTTGTCCTTGCCATCATCCACCGGTTGGCCTTCGCCTTCCTTCAGATAACGGAACGTCACCGCGTCACAGGTAACATCCAGCAACTGACGCCGTTGAGCGCCTGCTTTCGCTTCCTTCTCATTGGCAACAAAAGCTTCAAACTGAATGTTTTTAATGCTCACGATACGGGGAAGCTTGGAAATCTCATCGTAGAAGTTCGCCACATCGTGGTACGACCCCCTCAGAGCTAGCTTCACCGGAACCTCGGCATAGAATTCCTGAATCATTTCCTGCTGCGGTTCAAAGCTGACGATGTCCAGACCTGCCTTGCGACCCAGGCGCGAAAGCTTCTGCAAAAGCGCCGGGATTTCCTGGCGATCCGGCAATTCTTTCAAAGCTGCCTGGAACTGTTGCTGAACCCGTTCCACTTCACGCTGGAAATTATTCAACTCGCTGACCATCATTTTCTTCTCGGTCAACTCCTGGTTGGCCTTGACGATCTGCGATTTCAGCTTGTCCTGTTGGTTGATCACATCCTGGTAGAGCAGGACGTACCAGAGCACGACAACGACCAGGGCGATACCGCCGAAGATGCCGAAGCGCTGGATGGGAGGAAGCTGATTGAATTGCTGTAGGTACTTTTCCATAATCGCCTGCCTATAGCTTTACGCCAACCGGTATTTGACCGAAATGGAGAAGAAGTACACCTGCATCGGCGCACCGCTTTTTGCGGAAGAACCACAGTTGCCTGCACCTTCCAGACAATCGATGGTCAGAATCACATCGTTAAAGAAGGGGCTCTTTTCCAGGTTGCGCATGAAGGTGGACAACTCGTTGTGATCAACCACATAGCCTTCCAACTTGAGTTGATCGACGCCGGTTTCCGAAAGCGAAACCAACCAGACCTTCTTGGGGATGATGATCGACAATTCGTCCAGCATTCTCACCGGACCCATCCGATTGGACTTCAAGTCGGTGATCACCTTGCTTTTCTTTTCCAAAGCTTCTTTTTCGGCCTTGGCTTTGTCAATATCCCCAACGATCTCTTTGAGTTCGTCAATTTTCTTCTGGACGGCGGTATGTTCTTTCTTCAACCCTGCAATGGACTTCTGTTCTTCGCTCACCACATAGTACAAAGCCAGAATCAGAAGAAAAATCACCGCGACGCCCGCAAGCAGCTGCTGCTGCGCACCAGAGCGTTTTTTGGTCTGTTTTGCCGGTAACAGGTTGATGCGTATCATTAGTCGTCAAACCTCCGCAATCCAAGACCCACCGCCACAGCCGCCATCGGGGCGACGTTGCGGATGAAGTTCGTATCGAAAATCTTCTCGTTGATTCGGATGTTCTTGAAGGGGTCGAAGCTGTCCACCTCAACTTCCAATTGATCTTGGAGGATGGCAGGCAGGCTGGAAATCTTGCTGGTTCCACCGCAAAGGTAGACCTTGGAGATTTCGCTCTCCTGATTGGTGGCGCTGAAGAATTCCAGGGAACGGCGAATCTCCGAAGCCAGGGTTTCACAGACTTCCTGGATGATGCGTTCCACTTCCTGGGGGATCACCGAGTCCGCCTCGGCATTGGGATCACCACCCAGTTTCATGTCTTCCGCTTCTTCGTAGCTGACCACCAGCTGCTTCTGGATTTCCTCGGTGAACTGGTTGCCACCCATCGTAATGTCACGGGTGAAACTGACCAGCCCATTTTGCACCACAACAATATTGGTCACGCTGGCACCGATGTTCACCAGGGCCAGGGTATCCTCTTCGGGAAGACCGTAACTGGCTTCAAACGCATTGACCACGCTGAAGGCATCCACATCCACCACGACAGGATCCAAGCCGGCTTCACTGACCACGGTGGTGTAGTCGTAGATCATGTCTTTCTTACCAGCCACCAGCAGGACGTCCATCTGGCCTTGCTCTTCTCCCTGGGGGTTGAGAATCTGCACATCGACGTTGACATCATTAATGTCGAAGGGGATGTACTGTTCGGCTTCCCATTGGATCTGGTTGTCCAGTTCCGCCTGACTCATTTGAGGAAGGCTGATTTTCTTGATGATCACGCTGTGTCCGGAGATGCTGATGGCCGCTTCTTTGGAGCGGATGACCTGGGTGTCGATCAAACGGCGGATCGCGTCCACCACGGCACCGGAATTCATCAGGGCTCGGTCGACGATGGTCTGCGGCGGCAACGGAGCAATACCAAAGTTGGTCAGCTCATATCCACGCTTGCTTTTCTTCAGGCTGATCACCTTCAGCGAGCTGGAACCGATGTCAAGTCCGATCAGATTTCTTGCCATGTGCCTATCCTTCCCGGATTCAGCGACCGCTAGGGTTATGCGCGGCTTGCTGAGACTTGTTGGTGGACACCGAACCGAAGACAAGATCCCGGTCATCCAGGGTCAGCCCTAGAGCCAGGATGATCTTACGCATTGTGTCCATGCGACATGGTTTTCCCATTTCAACACGATCAATGGTCAAAGCGCTCAACCCGGCTCGCCGGGCCAGCTCTGCTTTACTCATCAATCTCTGCTCGCGCAACATCTGAACATTGTTCTTCATGCTATCACCCTGCCTGAAAGAACTGAAATTTCATTGACTAGAGCCAACTGTACAGCCTTTAGCTTTAATTGTCAAGAGTTTTTGTATTTTAAGCTTAAATTAGCTGTATTTTAGCTAAATTTATGCGTTTGTTAGGAGTACAAGAACTCTTCAGCCAGAGACACTTTCGCATGATGTTGCACAAAGACGACACGATTTGCGCATACTCTTATACACGATTGATCGCACATTTTCAATCTAATTCTTTGTTCTTTCGTCGTTAAGCCATTGAAAATATTCTAAATGAATGCCTCGATGTCATGAAATGACGGACAAACCACCCAACTGCGGTCAACACACCACGAAACCGGAAAAACAGCATCTTCCCGGCATTCCTTCCAAGAAGTAGGGCTTGATGGTTCATCATTTGACAAGCTTCCTGAAAATAGCTACACTTCCCGCTATCAAGCTTGAAAGACTAGCGACGAATCCCCATGAACCATGAGGCTTGGATGAAATTCTCCGATTCCCTTTCACATGCACTTCTTGTTGGCTATCTTTTTGTCGCCATAACATCCTGTCAAGACCAGGATTATCCTGGAAAGAGCTACTGGCAAAACGCCCCTGACGGAGACATCCCTTACGAGGAAATGTTCCCCCGTAACGATGACGATGATGGTGATGATGATAACAACGATCGTGAAGATGGTGACCTGGAAGAAGAAACCATTCCAGAGGAGGACGGAGATCAAACACCCGAAGAAGATGGAGATACCTCGGATGAGGAAGAGGTCTATTCGGTTACAACACAGAGACTATCGACGGCCTTTTCCCATTCATGTTTCATCAGAGAAGATCATAGCGTGGTTTGCTGGGGTAAGAATAATGCAGGCCAACTCGGTGACGAAAGCTCGGAAAACCACTCAAATCCTGTGGACGTAGCAGGTATTCCAACAGGAACTCTTGCCATTCTCACCGGAGGTAATTTTAGCTGCACGCTTCAAGACGGCGGTGCGGCACTTTGCTGGGGAAAGAATGATTACGGTCAACTCGGTGATGGCACGACCATCAACCGACTTCACCCTGTGGATGTACGAAATACCAGCGAATGGATTAGCCGATTTGACACCGGAAATGCCTTTGCCTGCGCGCTTCTTGGTAAAGGCTCCGTTCAATGTTGGGGACAGAATAACGCAGGCCAGTTGGGAAACGGATCTGAAGAAGACAGCATTCTTTCGGTGTCGGTCCAAAGGCTGGAACAAGGTACCCGTTTTCTCTCCCTCGGCTCCCTCCATGCCTGCGCAATCCGTCAGCAAGGGGATCTGGTCTGCTGGGGGGACAACGTAAACGGTCAACTGGGAGATGGAACCTGGATCAGCGCGACCACTCCGGTCGATGTTGAAGGTCTGGACAGTAACGTCCAGGCTGTCTCTGCTGCTGAAAGTCATACCTGTGCCCTGAAAACCAATGGCTCGGTCCTCTGCTGGGGAGCCAATGTCTACGGGCAGCTCGGCAATGGAACCCAGGCGGATAGCAAAACCGCGGTGCAAGTCTCCAGCTTGGAATCCGGAGTGAAGGCCATTTCCGCAGGTGCTCGCCATAGCTGCGCTATCCTGGAAGGTGGTTCCGTGGTCTGCTGGGGAAACAATGTCTTCGGTCAACTGGGAGATGGCACCATCGAAACACGGACCACACCGGTCAACGTTCAAGGTCTGACCAGCCCTGCCAAAGAGATCCAAGCGGGCAACCTGCACACCTGCACCCTTCTGGAAAGCAACGAGGTGTTTTGCTGGGGAGACAATACCTATGGACAGCTTGGCAATGGCAACTTTGAAGGCTCCCTACTCCCAGCTCCTGTGCTGATTGGGGAGGAATCACAGAAGTAGATATAGGAAGAGTGCAAATCAACAATTTAAGCCGAAAGGCGACCTGCCATCCATTTGGAAAGCATCACTGCTCAAGAAGAGGATTCCTCTGCTTTTCGTCCCACCCCAATAATCCTTCCAAAGCTGTTGAAACGCTGAGCGGTGAGGCGATTGTTTGCGTCATAGCTGCGGCGGATCAGAAAGCTGTTAAGAATCTTCCCCTTGCCATCCTGGTAACTTGAGGGGTGCTTGAGGTTGATGTAGGCCCGACGGATGCGCCCCGATGAGTTGCCGCCATGAAGAAAATGGGCCGTGTGGTCGGTATCCACCTGAACGACAATCCCGACATGGGTCAAGGGGTTTCCCTCCAGCTTGGGGCGGTTTCGAGGGCGGTAGGTATCATCGAAAAAAACCAGATCCCCCAATTGTGGCGGGCTTTCCGTGGTGATGGTTCCATGATCCACCAGATATTGATGAATCAAAAAGGTACGGTTCAGATGGGAAAGACCGGGAGAGCGGTCCAGCAGATTGTAGCCCAACGCAAGATATAGGCTATGCACAAAGGCGCTGCAATCGGTTCCGGACTTACCTTCCATCTCCAGGGCCAGAGCGACCAAGGCTTCACGCTGCCGGGAGGCGTCGCCACTGTTCAGGCGTTCCTGATTGCGTTCAGTCAAACGCCCGATAAGAAAGCCGATCTCATCGTTGTAACCCTGCTCCACCGCGAGCCCCTCTTCCGGAGAGTCCTCCGCGAAGGCTTCTGATTCGCTTGAGTCGGAATCTCCCCGTTGCTCGTCAGGTTTGGGGAAGAGGCTTTTACAGGATACAAGAAGAGGAAGCAGCAGAAGAAGAGCAGCCCGGATAAACAGCGGAGAAATCAAACAAACCCGCATTGCGATTTCGGGCTCTTTGCGTGTGGAAGAGCACCTCGTTTCAGGTCGCGCCCGCTTCCCAGGTGAAGGAATCACTCCAGGCACTTTGATCCCCAGGTTTCGTTGGGGCAAGCCGCTGTGGCACAGCCCACCATTCATGATAATGCCTAGAAGGAGCGGAAACTGTGAACGACAACACCAAGAATACGCACTTCCTTGGTGCCTTCCCGGATGATGATCGGCATCATCGTGGAGTTGGCCGGTTGAAGCCGGATGCGGTCGCCTTCATGATAAAAACGCTTCACCGTCGCTTCGCCGTCGATCATCGCCACCACGATCTCACCCCGCTTGGCCGTGCTTTGAGGACGCACGAAGACATAATCGCCGTCAAAGATGCCATCATCAATCATGCTGGTGCCACGGATACGCAAACCGAACAAACCTCCATGACGCCCCAGCAGTCGGCGATCCAGTTGCAGGGTATCCGTAATGTTCTGCTCGGCAAGGATGGGCGATCCGGCGGCAACCTGACCGATCACCGGGACACGGACCATTTCGGATTGAATTTCCTGCTTGGGTGGTGGCGGCGTCGGCGCGTGGGCCTTGATGGTCAAGCCGCGGGATTTTTTTTCGTTGCGGATCAGAAAGCCCTTTTTTTCCAGCGCGTGCAGATGATCGTTTACCCCGTTAGGGCTTTTGATCCCCATGTATTGGGCAATCTCCCGCACCGTCGGCGGATAACCATGTTCAGAGCTATGTTGTCCGATGTAGGCCAGAATCTGCTGTTGTCGCTTGGTCAAGCCTTTCATGGGCACCTCCTCTGGAAATCACTGCCCCAGTATGCTGTACAAAATATCAGTTGTCAAGCATAAACCATTGTCATTATTCGCAATTTTGAACAGGACAGAGCATTTGTTTGAACAAATGTACAGTTATTTCGGTCACTTACCCCATGCTTTTCCAGGTAGAAACGCAGGTTTGCCTTTCGCCTCGTGGCTACCTTCTTGGCTCTTCGATGATATGGAGATCGTAGCAGTAACGACGTCATTACCCTACTCGGAAAAACCGTGATGTTGAACCTGGGAAACACCCTTCGCGATGGCGAAGACAGCGGTCCGTGTTCATCAAAGAGCGCAAAGCATATTTCGATGTGATTCCTGAGCGGTTCACATTCTTAAAAAGAAAATCATATCTACGCAGAGGAGCTTTGACAAAAACAGCCTGATTTGTTAAAAAAGGGAGGAAATTTTCCTTTCCGATAATGCTTGTACGTTTCCAGGGAATTGAAACCGCCATGAAAACCATCGTTGCCATCTTCGCTATCAGCTTATCTCTTGTCGCAGCTCTTATTGCTCTTTCCTGCGGGGATGAGGCAGCTTGCAACGACACAGCCTGCGACAGCAGTTGCCACCAGCAGTGGAATGTCAAAGGCATCTGTGTGGATGGTTTCTGCCAATGCCAGAACATAATTGATGATGGAAGCACACCCACCGACGGCGATGATATTTTCCCTACCGATGATGATGATGATGATGACGACACGACTGACGGGGATGTCTCCTCCGATGGCGATGAAGATGGGGATGTCTCCTCTGATGGCGATGAAGATGGAGACACGGTTACCGATGATGACGATGATGACTCCCCTTTGGGAAACCTGTACTGGCAGTCAATACATCCAGACAATGGCTTCACGCTTGAAGAAGCAGAAGCATATTGCAGCACTCTCGCCTTTGGCGGGAGAACAGAATGGAGAGTCCCCAATATCAAAGAATTACGCTCCATCATTGTCGATTGCGAGGCCAGCCAATATCCCGGATCATGTAACGTCACTCCAAGCTGCAACAGTCTGTCTTGCTCTGAAAGCTGTGATCGATGCCTACCAGAAACCGTATCAAGAAAAGACTCTAATCCGCTATGCCCTCATATGAGTGGTGTTATCACCACATGGTCTTCCTGTCAGGTCTATTGGTCAAGCACTCCTGTTGACGGGCTAGATCAAAACGTCTGGGGAGTTGTTTTCAGCCAGGCTTATGTTTCTACAGCACCTACTTTTGGGCAAAACTTTTTAATCTGCGTGACCAACGACCAAACGAAAGTAGTTAAAGATTATTCACAGCTTGAATGGCAGATTGATTTTCCTTCCAACTCAGGAGCATGGCCAATTGAAGGAAAAATGACATTCCCAGAAGCTCAGACCTATTGTGATAACCTTGAACTGAATGGAAAAAATGACTGGAGGATGCCTACGGTTTCTGAATTACGATCACTCATTGTAGGCTGTCAAAATATTGTGACAAACGGAGCATGTACCGTTGAGGATGAATGCACATTCGCCACTTGCTTTTTGAACTGCAATGAATGTGGAGAAAAGCCAGATCTCGCACCTTATTGGGATAGAGAGAGATTCGGCGAAAACATCTACGCAGGATATTATACTGCCAATCACCTAAGATTCTGGACACAAACCCCGTATATCGATTACGAACTTGGACGTGAAAGTTACCTAAGTGTTCATTTCGGTTATGGAAACGTAGATCATTGGGGGCCAACAGCTACACTCTCTATTCGTTGCGTGCGGGGTGAGGTCTTGGAAACAGAAGTAACCGGGGAATAATCCTGCGGCCTTTCAACTCAATTTCTTCACCGTACAATGTTTCTTGACAAGATAGCTACACCCCCGGATTCTGCCATGAAACAAGAAGCGTATTCTCCAATTATTTCATGCTACTCCAGGAAGGTTGACAGGCGCAGGCAAGCGGTCTATACTCCAGCCCCAACATAACGGACCCGTCAGAGGGAGACGGGCCGATCTTAGCAGCCCACGAATGGCGAGTGGTTTGGGGAGTACGGAATCCCTTTGAACCGCGACAGTCCCGTCGAGCGCGATCTTCGCCTCATTCGGGTGGTCCCTCATAGCTTTTTCTCCCCCGCATTCCATGAAGAGAGGTATCTTGTGTCTGTTCCGACGTCGAGCGAAACGCAGCCGTCCGATCTTGTCTTAACCTATGTCGAATCCGAACAACAGCTCCCCCCCTCCGTTAGTCTTGACGACCTTTCCACCTTTCTGAACGTCTACATGAAACCCTATCAGGACGAGCTTCCCGACGTTCGTCGCGGTCTTGAAGACGCTCTGTCCATCAACCCCGGTGCCGGAGGCTTTCTGGTTGTCGCCACATCCAAAGAACGCCTGCTCGGTGCGGTGGTCATGCGTGGAACGGGAATGAAAGGCTACGTTCCCGAACTGTTGTTGCTCTTTGTCTGTGTCCATCCCGACCTGCGCGGTCAGGGGATCGGTGAAAAGCTTATCCGCATGGTGTTCGATCACGCCGGAGATCGCCACATCAAACTTCACGTCGATTTCGACAACCCGGCGCAGCGCCTCTACAAGCGCCTTGGTTTCAAGGCGAAATACACCGAAATGAGGTACGCCAAATGAACCGTCTACTGCTGAACAGAGAAGCCCTGGCCAACAACGTAAGACGACTGGATCAGTGGATCAAAAACCACGGGGCAAGTTGGACCCTGGTCACCAAGGTCTTGTGCGGTGAGGGAAGTCTGTTCGCACGTCTGGCCGATCTGGGTGTGGATTCCTTTGGAGACTCCCGCCTGGAGAACCTGGAAACTCTACGCCAGCGCGTTCCCAATGCGGAAGTCTGGTATTTACGTCCCCCACATTTGAGCGCGGTAAAAGACGTGGTGGCTCTGGCCGATGTCAGCCTCAACACCGAAACCGAAGTGATTAATGCGCTGAACGACGAGGCCGTCAAGCAGGAGAAAGTCCACAAGATTCTGATTATGGTGGAAACCGGCGATCTTCGTGAAGGCATTTTGCCGCTGGACCTTGTTGAGTTCTACGAAGGCGTGTTCAAGCTGTCCAATATTCAGGTGATCGGCATCGGCTCCAACGTGGGCTGTCTCTACGGCACGCTTCCCACCATCGACCAGTTCGGTCAGCTTGAAATGTACCGCGAACTTCTGGAACTGAAGTTCGGACGCAAACTGCCCATTCTCTCCGCCGGAACCAGCGCCGTGCTGCCCTTGATGGTGGAAGGCGCGCTTCCGGAGTCGGTAAACCATTTCCGTGTGGGCGAGTCGGTCTTCTTGGGAACGGACCTCATCCGTGGCGGCATTCTGCCCTCCCTGCGTGACGACGTGTTCATTCTGGAAGGAGAAGTCACCGAACTGCAAGAGAAGCCCCTCACCCCGATGGGCGAACAGTCGGACCTTTCCCCTTTCGACAACGACGACGGCCCGACCTTCGCACCGGGACAACGCGGCTACCGCGCCGTGATTACGATGGGCAACCTGGATACCGATGTCAACGCCCTGGTTCCCCTCAACCCCAACTATTCCATTGCCGGGGCAGCCAGCGATTTGACCGTGTTGAATATCGGCGATGATGATGGCGGCTTGCGCATCGGTGACACTATCCGCTTCAAGCTGGGCTACTCCGCCCTCCTGCGGGTGATGAGTAATCGCTACGTCAAACGGGAAGGCTTTTAGCGACGCCCTTCTGCCCTTTTCTGAAAGCATTTCTCAAAAGCCCGTGACGATCCCCGTCGCGGGCTTTTTTGTAGAGAGGCCCCTTGTCCCAAGTTCCTGAAGAATCATCCGAAGGCGAATCTCTCAAAGGGCGTGTCTTGGACAGCAGGGATCTCTAGTCATGTTGCACGAAGAAAATTTTCCGGATTCCTTGACAGAAAGTTATAATCTCTGCATCCTGAACATGCACTAGGACAAAACACCCAGGATGTTTCTTTCACGAACTTTTTGACAACTGGAGTTCGGATGAAGAAAAAGACAGCCCCAAAGCATGAGCGAGGTTTGCCTGCTGCTTGGAATAGCACAACCTTACTTGGTGTTGAACCTGAAGATTACGAACTGACAGGATATAAGTATGAAAAGTCTGATCAATGATCGTTTCTTGATGATCTGTGGAATCCTTTGTCTGAACCTGTTGGTAGGTTGTGCCGATCCCGATGAAGACGATGATGACGACGAAGAAGAAATCGATTGCACGGTCTTCGATGAGCAGGCTTGTGAAGAGGAGTCACGGTGTAAAGCAGTTAAGGCAATTCAATATATATACAACGAAGAAGATAACTGTGTGGATAAAGACGAGCCTGCTTTTGCGATCTGCTTAGGACGTGATGATGAATGTGAACCTCTAGGTAGATTGGTTATTGATCCGAATGGGAACTGTTGGTCTTTTGGAAGTTACTGCTATTTTCCAGACACTTGGCATGGAGCAACAGAAAAGGAGTATGAAGGCCATTGGTGTGGCAGGGTAGAGCATTGCGATGGACTTACGTTTGAAGACCTTTATCCAAACGGAGACGAAGAAGAACAAGAAGAGCAGGAAGACGAACCAGACGGGGACGAAGAGTTGGACGATGAAGAAGCGACGGAATAAGCCCAAAAAGCCTCGCTAACCATTCAACCCCCACGACGAAGGTCATGGGGGTGTTTTGAGAATCCATCTTGTATAGCGATGAGTCGATACAAAAACGAACCGAACGGGAAACCCGTTCGGTTCGTCGTGTCTGCAATCTGTAACCATCTTTCAGTGAGGCTTACAGTCTCGCCCAGTCCTGGTTTCCGCCACAGGTTTCATTGATGTCTTCGTGCAGCATATCCGCGCTGGGGTTGGCCTGAATCACCGTGTCTTTGTCCGGACCCACAAGGATGGTGGGGCAGATGAAGCCTTTGGCAAATTCCTCAATGGGTTTCCCCAGGAACCAGGCATCCTCGGTGGGGCGGGCCAAGACGAGCAATTGGAACTGACGGTTGCACAGGCAACGATGAAGTTCCTTCCAGCCGTTGTCATGGCAAAGACGGAAACCGATGTTGGTGAAGTCACCGGCGGCTTCTTCATAGCGCATACGCAGCTTGCGCTCCAGTTCGGCCAGTTCCTTCTCGCTGGGAACCTCAATCTCCATCTCGCGGGGTTTCTCTCCCTCCTTGTACGGATCGTGCAGGAAGGCAAAGACGTTCAGTTGGGCACCCAGGCGTTTGGCCAGTTCTTTGGCATGTTCAAAGGCCAAGGTTCCTTGTTCGGACTCATGGGCGCAATAGCCGATTCTCTCAACCGTGGTAGTCGTCATGATTGATCTCCTTTACAACAGAGTGTTTAAAAAATAGGGTGTTCCTATTCCTTCTTTTCGTCGTCATCCAGGACAATGGCGTTGGCCAGAAGCTTCCACAAGTGGAGGCTGGTCCAGGGACGCTTGTATTCTTTGGCCAGGTCGCCGATTCCATCAATGCAGTTGACGCAAGGGGTGCAGACCAGTTCCGCGCCGGTACGGTCGATCTGGTCCACTTTCACCTGACCGTAGTGGTTGCGCGCCTTGGCGAAACCGGAAATCAGGGCACCGCCGCCCCCGGAGCAGCAGTAGTTGTAATCCCGGTTGGGCCACATCTCTACCCAGTTCTCGCAGACGTGATCCAGCACATAGCGGGAGTCTTCCAGGATGTCCGGGTAGTTGTTCATGATGGATTTACGCCCGGCGTTGCAGGGATCATGCAGGGTCACCAACTGCTTGTTGCGGGATTTGTCCAGTTTGAAACGGCCTTCGGCAATCCATTTGGCGTAGAGATTCACCACATGCACGACATCAAACTTCGGCTTGATACCAAAGCGCTCATAACCGTTGACCGTGGCGAAATAACCATGACCGCACTCGGTGTAGGCAATGGTCTTGCAGCCCAGTTCTTCCACACGGGCGACCTGCTTACGCAGGTTCTCTTCCCAGCTTTTCAGATCGCCGGAGAACATGCAGTAGTTGGTTCCTTCCCACCAGATGCTGGGCATGGTCCAGTTGGCCCCGGCGGCGTGGAACACTTTCATGATGTCCTGCATCTCGTCCGGGTGATACTGCGGGAGCTTGGAGTTGATTGTCGCGAAGAACTCCGCGCCTTCTTTGTCAATGGGCACTTCCAGGCTCGGAATCTCTTCCTGAATCTCTTCCAGCATCCAGTCCACGGTATCCAGCCAATCTTCCGTGGCGATCTGCATGTTGTTGCCTTTGTCGCGGTGCAGTTCGCAGGTCAGCTGGGCTTTACCGGGTTTCTTATCAATAGGGCGCATCGAGCGGGCGCGGGTCACCATGCTGCCGATACGCACACCCATCGGGCAGATATAACTGCAACGGTCGCAGCCGGTGCATTGGAAGATCCAATCGTGGTCGATCACCGCTTGCTCGTCGCCCAGAAGAATCAGGCGCACGGCCATACGCGGTTCCATGTCCGTGAAACCGGTGAGCGGACAGGCGCTGACGCATTTGCCGCAGTTCATGCAGTAATCCAGATCCGCCGTCCAGTTGGCCTCTTCCAGAAGCGACTTACGCAGCGGCGTGTTTTCCATGTCCTCGTTGTTCAACCAGATCGCCGTGGTCATTGGGCCGCTCCTTCCTTTTGTTCCAGCGCCGTGGCGGCCTGGTCTTGTTGGGTCGTCGGGGTTTTCGCCAACAGTTTCACCACGCGATAGGGTTCGTTGTTGGCAACACCACAGAAACGAACGATCTCCGGGTCCACGCCCGCGTCTTTCAACATGGCGCGGACACGATCCACCCGCTTCATAGCCAGCAGGTTTCCACGGATCGAGCGGCAGACATCGGGATGGCAGGCCATCACCGTCACCTGACGGGCACCTTGTTCCACGGCGGAGAGGATCGCGTTTTCATCCACACGACCGGCGCAGGGAACTTCCAGAATGGCCGTATCGGCGGGAATATGCAGTCCCAGTCTTCCGGCGGAATTCAAGGAAGGTACCGCCGATTGCTGACAGGCGAAGACCACGGCGGGTTTGACGGCCTGTTCGCTCCTGGTCGCTTCGGTCAACATGGCCTGCATCTGTTCGTGGGAAAGCCCACCGTGAGAGATGGCTTGACCGGGGCAGGCCGCCGCACAGATGCCGCATTCCCAACACGCGCTGGAAAGGATGGTAACGCTGGTTTTATCCAGATAGTTTTCAATGGCACCGTGAGGGCAGAGACGGCGGCAGTTCAGGCAACTGACACACAATCCCGTGGTGACGCGAAGCACTTCCACCGGGACGCGAATCATGTCGCTGGGCAGCTCGGCCAGAATGCGTCCGGCTACGGCATCGGCTTCGGTGGAGGCTTCCGCCGGGTCGCAGTCGGCATGACAACCACCGGCAAAGTGGATACCACGACGAGGGCTGTCCACAGGCATCACACGCACGTTACCCGGTTGCAGGAAGCCTTCGGCATCCAGCGGTTGGCGCAGCAGGTCGGCCAGGACGGGGTTGTCCAGGCGCGGCTTCACCGTACCGGGAAGGACCAGCTTGTCTACCGTGACATCAATGGTGCGCGTGGGAACCACGGCATCGACCACAGACACCTTCAGGCCTTCGCCCTCTTCAGTCACCGTCGGCAGACTGGTGTCATAGCGGTAAAACGCGACACCCAAAGCGCGAGCGTCATCATACCGTTTCTGACCTTGGCGTCCGTAAACCGGCATGTTGCGGAAGAGGATCGCCGCACGACCACCGGCTTTGACCTGATTGATGGCGCGGGTCAACGAGGCCTGCGCGGAGCAGCGGCGTTCCGGGCCGTTGCGGTCCAACCAGATGGCCACGGTTTTCTTGTCCGCCTCTTCTTCCATCCATTGACGCAACGCCATACGGTGCGCGCCTTCCTCGTCGGGCGGGACCAATTCGGCATCCACGGCAACCACCACCGCGCCGCATTCCAGGGTCTGGCGTCCGGCGTCGGTTTGATAATCCAGTTGGAAGGCTCCAAGCTGACCATCCAGGCGGCGAAGCTCGGTCCCTTCCACCACGGTGATGTCGTTGTTGTCCTTCACCGTCGCCAGCAGGCTTTCCGGGATGGGATAGAAGCATCCGCTGGGGGCATCCGTGCGCAGCACGGTGGTTTTCAGACCGGCTTTCGTTGTCGCCAAGGCTGCCTGCAAGGCACCATGCCCACCACCGACCACCACCACGTCACGATTGACGGCGCGATCGGCCAAGGCGATGGGGCGAGCCAGGCCCGCTTTGGCTGCCGCCATGCGAACCTGACGCTCGGCGCGTTCCAGGGCTTCCTCTTCGCCGTCGCTGGTCCAGGCGGAGCGCTCCAGCAGGTTGATGTGAATCATCGGCGTGGCAATGCTCGTAGCATCATCGGTTTGCAGCGGATGTTCGCCCAATTCCTGATCGTTCAACCCACAGGCCACAACGCCGGTCAGTTCCAGGTCCGAACAAGCCTGGGCGATGTCCTGACGGGCACCGTTATCCAGAGATTTGTCCAGCACGCGAACGACGAGCGATTCATCCTTGGCCAGCCGTTCGGCAAGTTTATCCAGGGGAAGAGCCTTGCTCAAAGCCCCTTGGTAATCCGAAAGAAAAATACCGACACGCGGTGTATCCATGTCGCTTTGCTCCTTTTCAAGCCCGTGCCGCAGCCGCGGTGGACGGTTCGTTCAAGGATTCCGAGACCCTGCGGGCCACGGCCATCGCCTGGAGACGGGACGTAGGAATGTCCGTCGGTCCGGCACAGGTTCCTGCCAGATACACATCCGGCGCACCGAGGAAGTCCGGGCCGTCTTCCATTCCGGCCAAGAACCCGAACTCGTTTTTCTTCACGCCGAAGCGTTCATGCAGGGCATCGTTGCGGCTTTCCGGTGCCAAGCCCACGGAAAGAACCACGCGGTTGTATTCGGCAACCTCACCCAAGCCGGTTTCCGGGCTGACGCCCACCACCTTGACCAAGCCTTCTTCGCTACCAACGCGCACCTCGGCGGGAACGCCCTGGACGAAGTTGACTTTCTTCGAGGCTTCCTGATAGAAGCTGCGGAACTCCTTGCCCATGAGCTGGAGGTCGATGTAATACAGCGTGATCTCCGCATCGGGGCACAGATGCAGAAGCTTTCTGGCCAGGCGAATGCTGATTTTGCAGCAGACCTGGGAACAGTATTCCCGGCCCTTGGCACGGTCACGTGAGCCGACGCATTGAATGAAGGCCACACGCGGTTTTTCCATTCCTTCGGGAATGAATTGTGAAAGATCATCTTCCTTCAGCACTTCGTCCAAGCTCTGAGTGGTGAAGACCTCCGGCAAATGCCCGAAGCCCAGCAGACGTTGGTCGCGAGCCTCAAAGACACGGAAGCCGGTGGCCAGAACCACCTTGCGGCAGTCGATGGTCCGGGCATCTTCGATGCTCCAGTCCAGGTGACCGCACCGGGCTTTCATCGTTCCACGCACCGGACGCACGGAGAGACTGAAGCCTTCCGCCTTGCGTTCCACGCCGTCCAGTTCCGCGTGGGTCAACACCTTCACCTTGGGGTGCGCCCCGACGCGGGCAATGCTGTCTTCCACCAGACAGGTGGAGCATTTCGCACAGGCGGTTGTTGCCATGCAGGCCCAACCGGAGGCATTACCGCCAAGGTGTTCGTCTCGTTCAATCAGGGTAACTGCGTGTCCCAGATCGGCCAGGGAACCCGCCGCTTCCATGCCGGCGACCCCGCCGCCGACCACCACGATATCCGCGTTCCATTCCGCCATGAATGGCTCCTTTTCGTTGTCCCGACGGATCGGGTTGGTCCTTAATTCAGCAATCGCTCAATCTGCGACACCAGCTTCTTTTCGTCGATGGGCTTATCCACCACGGGAATTTTGGCGTTGAAGGTCCAGTTCATGCCGGGCATACCACTGACCACCATCACCGGAATGTCTTTCTTTTCATCTTCACGCAGCATACGGCGATACATGCCGATCCCCGTTTCGTTGGGCATCTGGATGTCCAGCAAAATCAGGTCCGGGTTGAAGGCGGAGATTTTTTCCAAGCCTTCGTTACCGTCCGTGGCCGCTTCCACCGTGTAGCCTTTGTCGGTGAGGATGTCGCGGATGAACTCGATCACATCCGGCTCATCCTCTACAATAAGGATTTTCTTCTGGTCCATGTGGTTCACCATCTCCATCGTTGATTGTCCTTGTCGTTACGTGCTATCCAATCAGGTTGCATTGATCCTTTACAGGCTCTCATCGTATTGCGCATCCAGGGCAGCCCGGCTGCGTTCCTGACGCGCCATATTCCGTATCAGGGCAGGCAGAGGAAGCGTGATCTCAAACCGGGCACCTTGTCCGGGCCGACTTTCCACGCGGATTTCTCCACCGTGTTCCTGAATGATTTTCCGGGTCACCGCCAAACCAAGCCCGGTGCCGCGTATCCCTTTGGTGGTGTAAAACATCTCAAAGAGCTTGCCTTGGGTTTCCTCATCCATCCCCGGCCCGTTGTCTTCACAGACATAGCTCAACACGTCGTTCTTGAACCCCACGTGCAAGGTCACGCGCTTACGTTCCTGGTCGATGTCATCCAGGGCATCCAGAGCATTGGAAACCAGGTTGTCCAGGCAGGACTGAATCCCTTCGGCATCCAAGGGCACTTCGGTTAAGGTCGGTTCGGATTCAAGAACCAGGTCGATGCCACGATCCAGGGCGGTATCGGCGAACTGGGCCCGAATGCGTTCGGCCAGATCCACGGGGTCGATCCGGGTCAAGGCCGGTTCGCGATCGCGGGAGAGATCCAGCAGACCACGGGTCAGGTCAGCCATACGGGTAAATGCCCGGTCCAGCATTTCCAACCCCTTCTTGGTCATGTCTTCACTCTGCTTCTTGCGTCCGCGTTTCAATTTGTGAATGCCACCTTGAACACCAACCAACATGTTTTTGATGGCGTGGGCCAACACGGCCACGGTTTGTCCCACTGCGGCAAGGCGTTCACGGGAAAGCTTTTCCTGTTCCAGTTGCTTCAATTCCCGCAGATCCTGAAAGGAAGCCACACCACCAATCACCACGCCGTGTTCATCCCGCAAGACGCTTCCGCTGAGCCGCACAGGGATTTCTTCTCCGTTGGCATCGGTGATGCTGCACTCATTGAGGACAAGGTGACTTTTTCCATTGACCAGAATCCGGCGAAAAGCATCCGGGAAGAAGCGCTGAAAACTCTGTTTGCCGACGACCTCGTCTGAACTCATCCCGAACAGGCGCTCGGCAGCAGGATTGAACATGCGCACCAGGCCTTCTTCATCCACAGCGACCAGGGCATCAATCAGGCTTTCCGTAATGGTATGACGAAAGGCACCCTCGCGGGATAACTCGCGGGAGAGCTCATAGGTTTCCGTGATGTCGATGGACATTTCGATCACATGCTCGATTTCATCGTGACCGTTTTTCAGTGGAAGCGAGGACACCACATAATGAATGGGTCGCCCGTGACGATTGACGCCGGTCTGCTTGCTGGAATGGCTTTCGCCGTCCTCAAAGGTCTTCAGCACGGGACAGAAGGGACAGGCCGAGTGCCGCCCTTTGTACACCTCATAGCAGGACTTCCCTTCCACCTCGCCAAAGATTTCACGGAGCATACGGTTGGCGCGAACGATGCGTAAATCTTTATCAATCACCGAGATGCTGCACGGCACACGCTCGAAGAGGTCATCGTACCGCTGTTGCAGGTGTTGCAGTTGGCGCTGTGTCTGGGTGCAGGGCATAGCCATGATGGTATCCAATACTCGTCAACGTCAGGGGTTGAAACCCGCAAGACTGAAAACCTTCTCCCACTGACTGAATCCACCTCGTCCACCTCTGTTGCAACGCAGGAATCAAGCCAAGATACTGCGCTACACTGACCCAAACTTCTTCACGGGAAATTCTCCTTGGATTCTCGGAGTATTCTCCAATACCCCACACGCGAACTGTTGCAGACAAAATGGTACCAGAACCCCGAAAAGCGATGCACCAACACTACACTGTAGCGCCATACTGTTGCACTCATGCTACATTTCATGGTAAGCTGCACGAAGGATTCTTTGATGGGCGTGTTCTCCGAATCAACGACGAATGAAACGATGTGGAGAATCACAGCCTGTCATGGCAACCGACACAAGCCCGTAACGTCCTATCGAGCCCAAACAGAGGCTGCATCCGATAGGGAAACTCATCGTTGGACCGAAAATTGCTTCATTCAACCTTTCAACAACAAGGAACCTTCAACCGATGAGTACAATGATGGTTTATGGGAAACGTCTGGATGCACGCTACTTCCCGTTGGTGTTGGATAGTGTCGGTCAAGGAATTTTCACGGTGAACGCCAAAGGCGTGATTACCACCTTCAACAAGGCCGCCCAGGAAATCACCGGGTACAAGGAACACGAAGTCCTAGGCAAACGCTGCCGTGATGTCTTTCAGACGGAACTCTGTGAAACCATCTGCCCCATGCGCCGCAGCCTGGAAGAGCGAGAGGCCGTGCGCGACCGCGAGGTCTTGATCCGCACCAAAGATGGCCGTCGGGTGCCGATTGCCGTAACCACCACTCCGCTGGAAACCGGTACGGGAAAACTTCTAGGTGGTGTGGAAGTCTTCAAGGACATGAGCCTTGTCCATCAGTTGCAACAGCAATTGACCAACCGCTACCGCTTTGAAGACATCGTCTCCAAAAATGCGGAAATGCAGCGTATCTTCCGCCTGCTTCCCCTGGTCGCCGAGAGCAACAGCACAATCCTGATTACCGGCGAATCCGGTACGGGAAAGGAACTCATCGCCAAAGCCATTCATAGTTGCGGCCCCAGAAAACAGAAACCTTTCATGGCGATCAACTGCGCAGCGATGCCGGAAACCCTCTTGGAATCGGAACTCTTCGGCTACAAAAAGGGAGCCTTCACCGACGCCCGACAAGACAAACCGGGCAAGATCGCCGCCGCTCAGAACGGAACCCTCTTTCTGGATGAAGTGGCCGATCTGACCAAACCGATGCAGGTAAAAATCCTGCGTTTCCTTCAAGAGCGCGTCTACGAACCGCTCGGCTCCAACCGCACCGAGCAAGCCGACGTGCGTGTCGTGGCCGCCACCAACCGCGATTTACGGCAGATGGTCCGCGCCGGTGAATTTCGGGAAGACCTCTTCTTCCGCCTCAACGTGATGGAAATCCGCCTGCCTCCCCTTCGTCAACGCGCCGAAGACATTCCCCTCCTCGCTCAACATTTTGTGGAACACTTTGCGGCTAACGGAACCAAAAACATTCGCGGCTTGACCGATGAAGCCCTTTCGCACCTCATTCGCTATCCCTTTCCGGGCAACATTCGCGAGTTGGAAAACCTCATTGAGCGGGCCTTTATCGTCTGCACCAGTGAATTGATTACCAGCAAAAACCTGCCGGTATACATTCGCCAAACCCAGGAAGATCACCCCTCGGCAGGGGGCCTTGGGCCGGACTCGGTACGCCACGCCGAGCGGGATGTCATCCTCTCCATCCTGCGTAAACACAAAGGAAACCGTACTCACGCCGCCAAAGAACTGGGCATTCACCGTGTCACTCTGGTACGCAAGCTGAAGAAATACAACATCAGTTAACGGAACGGGCCTTGATCTCTGAAACCCAAAAACGCGGCATGGACGCCGCGTTGAAATTGATACCTTCTGAAACCTCTCACGTTGAAAACCTTCGTGAAGACGTTTTCAACCTCTCCCTGACGGATTCATCTCAAGTACGGATACGTGGCGCGTGGTTCAAAAATCAGCGTGTTTGTTCTCTCCACCCTTCACCTTCCTCAGATTGAGAATCACATCCAGGGGCACCGCCTTCTTCCCCATCCCCTGCTCTTCCTGATTACAGGTCGATCTCATAGGCTTTGATTTTATACAGCAGGGCGCGGTGGCTGATTTCCAGTAGCTTGGCGGCGGCGGTGCGGTTGCCGCCGGTTTTCTGAAGAGCCTTGCGGATCAAGGTGTTTTCAATGTGGTAGACCGCTTTTTTCACGGAAAGGTTGTCTTCGCCAATCTGCGGCGCGGCGGCACGTAGGGGCGTTTCCGTGATTCTGGCGGGCAGGTCGTTTTCCGTCAGCACCTCTTCGTCACAAAGCACCATCGCCCGCTCGACCGTGTTTTCCAACTCCCGCACATTGCCCGGCCAGGAATAACGCTGCAAAAAGCTCATCGCCTCGTTGGATACCCCGCGCACGCTTAAACCCATACGGCGGTTGAAGTTGTGGATAAAATGCTCCACCAGCTTGGCAATATCATCATGCCTGTCCCGCAACGGCGGAATGGTCAGTGAGATCACATTCAGCCGGTAGTAAAGATCCTCACGGAAGCGTCCTTCTTTGACCAGTTGTTGCAGATCCCGTACCGTGGCGGCAATGATGCGCACGTCAATCTTGATGTCCCGGTTCCCACCCACGCGACGGATTTCGTCTTCCTGCAACACGCGAAGCAGCTTGACTTGCAAGCTCTGGGGAAGCTCGCCGATTTCATCCAGGAAGAGCGTAGACCCGTTGGCTTCCTCAAACAAGCCCCGCCGTTGTTTATGGGCATCGGTGAAGGCACCCTTTTCATGGCCGAAGAGTTCGCTTTCAATCAGGTTCTCCGGGATCGCTCCGCAGTTCACCGCCACAAAGGGTTGCTGGCCGCGGTCGCTGCGCGCATGAAGCGCCTGGGCGACAAGCTCCTTTCCCGTACCGGATTCCCCTTGAATCAGCACCGTACTTTTGTACCCGGCCACTTTGTTCACGATACGCATCACCGGCGCCAGGCTTCCCTCTTCACCGATGATCGAGCGGCTGTCGTAATCGGCCCGTAACTGACGCTTGAGCAGGCGGTTCTCGCGGCGCAGGCGCTCCCGCTCCTGGGCCTTGGCCAAGGTCATCAAGACATCGTCGGTGCGAAAGGGCTTGGAGATGTAATCGTAAGCTCCGGCCTTCATCGCCTCCACCGCCCCTTCCAAGCTACCGAAGGCGGTCATCACAATCACCGTCGTTTCAATCTGCTCTTCATCCAGGGCTTTGAGCAGACCCAAACCGCCCAGCACGGGCATTTTCATATCGCTCAACACCAGATCATAGGAACGCTGCCGGAGCATCTCCAGCGCTTCCTGACCATTGGCGGCCTGATCGGTATGATAGCCGGACTTCTGCAACAGCACGGTGAGGATATGGCGAATATGTTCCTCGTCATCCACAATGAGAATATCGGTAATGTTCACGGGCCTTGTCCTTTGGACCTTTGCAGGATTGGGGGTGTCAAACCGTCAGGCTCTTCCGGGAAAACGTCCCGCATCGCCTGGATCGAAAACGATCTTGAACCCTGATCGGGGTAGCCATCAAACCTGGGGGGCCGGGGATCGCACGATCAATTCAGGGTGGGATCATTCGAGCCATTCACCATAGGCCGCTGAGGAACCTTGATCTCTCCGAAGGTCTTCTCGAACCCGGCAATCTGCCGTCCCAAAAGGGAATGCAAGCGCTTGGCCTGCAAGGGGGATAAGATCACCCGGCTACGCACCTTGGCCTGGGGAGCCTGGGGAAGCAGATACATGAAATCAACCGTGAACTCACTTTCGGTGGAATGAACCACGACGAAATTGGAATACACGCCCCCGGCGACGGCATCATCGGTTTTGATTTCCAGTTTCACGGCTTTGGCATTGGGATTCGTTTTGTTGTCGTCCATCATGTCCTCATTAGGTTGTCGGGGAAACAATCCCCGGTTTTCATCGGTTCGATTGATGCTCCCAAACCGGAGCCCTTCCTTGCTTGACCCTGATTCCTTGTCAGCGCGGAAAGCAGTCTATTTAACCAGCGGAATCAAGTGTAGCGGAAAGCCAGGACCAATACCAGACTTTTTGCGAACAAAGCCCGTAGCCTTCTGCATGAAAAAAAGCCCGGAGAAAATCTCCGGGCTTTTGAGGTAGGACAAGATGGATGACTTAGAAGATGTCGATCCACATCTGGATGAAGGAGTTCATCCACATCATCGTCGATTCCATCGTTTGCAGGTCGCGTTCCAGATACCAGCGAGGATAACCAGGACCGCAATATTCACCGCTGTCGTCGGTCAGGAAGTTCCCAGGCACATGACCCAAGGAAGGATCGATCACGCACATATCCATGATGGCACGGGCGCGTTTGACCAACTGGAAGGCCGGGCTGGGATGATCGTCACCGGGGCGGCGATAGGCACGGTAGTATTTGTTTTCCTTGCTGTTCAGGAATTCGATGCTGTTCACACCGTCAACCGGTTCCCAGTTCTTGTGGTCGCCCGCCGGAATCACGTCGGTGGCGAAGTACCAGTAAGCAGTCTGGTCGGCGTTGGTGTTGTTCACGTTGGACAGCGCATACAGCATGGGGAAGAACTTGTCGAAGTAAATCCAGGAGGCGTGGGTCGGGATGAGTTCCGTGGTTCCCGGTTCCAAACCTTCGGCTTCGTCAATCGCCAGGGCCGCTTCGGTGCAGATCGGTTGATCTTCATACATCGGAGGCTGCCAGGCACCACCGATTTCTTCCGTCCAGCCATAGAAGTAGGAGCGGTTCACCGGAGGCAGATACTTCACCTTGTTGTATTTGCGCGGATCGTTCTCATCCTGACGCCAGCACAAGGTGCTGAAGCTGTTCAGGCTGTCTTCGTTGACCACGTCGGTCAGCATCCGGTACATGGTGTTTTCGAAACCATCGGACAGGTAGCTGAAGCCGTTGGCCATGTTCTCATAACCATACTTGTCGGTGTAGAACCAACCGGTATTGGTCAGAGCGAAGATGGCGGCATCTTTCATCAGTGTGAAGCCGATACGCATGAACTTGGGATCCATGATGCCCGGGTCATCCTGGAAGTCGATCAAGTTCTTGTGGTCTTTACCGTACTTCACGGAGACGTCTACGACGGTACCCACGCCAGCTTCTTCCAGATCCGCGTCATCATAGATGTAGGGGTTCTTGCGGAAGTATTTGTAGCTGGAATCTTCGTTACGGGACAACAGGATGTGTTTACCCACGTCCGGGTTGTAAAGCAGGTCGTAGAGGAAGAAGTCAAAGCCTTCCTGGGCGGCGATCAGGTAATCACCAGGACCACCGGGAACCAGATTGCTTTCGTCTCCCATCTGGGCACGCAGCCAGTCCGCACGTTCCACGGTACAGGAGGAATCGTTGGGGTTGGTGCAGTCATCCATAATGATGTTCTGCCAACTGGGGATCTGGAAGCGGTTGTAGTTCAGATCCAGGGCGAAGTGTGCCAAGGGGAACAAGCGCATGAAGACCCAGTTGACCCACGCCCAGGTGCCCGGTTCCATGAAGGACATGCGACCGGAACGGTGGAAGCGGTAGGGGTAGAAGCGCCAGAACTGGTCTTTCAGGCCGCGGGCGATGTCGCGGGCGGTGTAGCCAGCATCCCAGACGTTACACATCGGATCTTCAAAGCGCCATTGATCGGAGCAGAACAGGTAGGGACGAAGTTCGCCGGAGAGTTGAATCTCGACTTCTTCACCGGTGGATACGAATTCGTACTCGCCGTTTTCGTTCTGGGTCAGTTCTTTGTTCTCAACGTGACGCAGGGCTTTGACGGTCTTGTTCGGGTTGTAGCAATAGCTGAGGCCCGGTTGCTCTTCAATGCAGGTGCAGCCTTGGTCGTAAGGAGGCGTACAGGCGCAGGTGGCGTTGTAGAGATCCCGCTCGTCGCAAGCGCGTTCCTCGAAGAGAGGCACGTTGACTTCACGGATCTTACCGCCTTCGATTTCCCACTTTTCAACGCTCTTACCATAGACGTATTTGAAAGCACCCAAGTCATAGCGACCCAGACCGAAGCCGTGGAAATAGAATTCATCCATGTAGTCCATCACGGAAGAATACATGTACCAGTTGCGCGGGCTGGAAACCGTTTTGGACAGCCAGAACTGCTGCATACCATTGGGCTTGTAACCCTTTTCGCTTTCAAATTTCTCAACTTCGGCCTGCACGGCATTTTCATAGTCTTCTTTGTAAGACCAATAACCCTGCTTGTCACCATGATCGTGATACACGTTGCCGGTGTGGCCGACATAGTTCAGTTCATCGGCGCTACCACGGAAGTTGTGGCGCAGACCCAGGGTATGGCCGATTTCGTGCTCGGCAACGCCCTTGAACATGATCTTTTCAATCGCCAGGCGGATTTCCTCGCGGGAGAGGCCACCCTGCTTGTTCATTTTGTCGATGAATTCCAGATAACCACTGTCCAGCCATTCCGCCTGGAAGTAGCAGCTCTGCATCATGTTGACTTCCAGGTTCTTCATCATTTCCTGGCCGTCTTTAGTCAAGAAGAACAGCGGGCTGGCGATGGGAAGGCTTTCCTCACCATAGTCGCCGTAATAGTCGGTGAAGGCGGTCATCAGGGACGCCGGGGTCACCATCGACTCGAACTGCGTTCCAGCCAGATTCATCAACGAAGCATCGTCGCGATACTCAGGCAGGCGGTATTTTTCCAGCTTCATTTTGTCGGCGGGAACCAAGGGGTCCAGGCCGATACCTTCACGGCTCTCCAGGTTGTCCAGATTGCCGACCGCGATGTCCTGGTTGACCAGGGCGCTCATGCGACGGGTAACCTGAATGGAGGGCATGTTGCTCTTGCGGTTCGGCATCTGCGGGTCGTCTTCGACCATGATGTCTTCCTCACCGGCTTGCGGCAGGCTGGCACGCTCGGGGTCGATGAAGACTTCGTCCAGCAGACGGGCATAGCGCTCGTCGGACGGTTCGTAATTATATTCTTCCAGGGTATCCAACATAGACCAACGATCCATCTCGCGGCTCACGCTCCACTGAAGCACGCTACCGGCGATATGGGCCGAACCGGCGAAGATCTGTCCGGTTTCCGGGTTGTCGGACCACTGAGCGACACCAAGGATACCGTACTCGGTGGGGCTGTCCACCCAGTAGATGAAGCTGTGCTGGCCATCACCAAGCTCGTATTTCCAGCGAGGCATTTTGTTGCCCTGGCTGTCCACACGGCAGCGATGTTCCACGCTCAATTTGCAGGCCACGGGGTATTCGACCGGACGGTCCAACGACTCGTTCAATTTGGCCAGGCTCATGCCGTAAATGCTGGCCACTTCTTCCGGAGCGATCATGTTGGGCAGACCTTCGGGGTTCACGCCGTCACGATCGTAGTTGTATTCCATCAACTCGTTTCGTTTCAACACGAAATAGTGTTCACGCATGGAATCCGAACCGGCGCTCTCAATATCTTCCTCGGTGGGGAAGCAATAACGCAGGTATTCAGCAACGTGATCCGGGTTGTCGTCCATGTAGTTGATGTAATAGAACTTGGTGTCATCCAAGCCGCCTTCCGGCCAATCAATGGCGCCGGACTGGCTGTCCGTCAACATGTAGTTGTCTTTGATGTAGGTCTGAATCGGGAACTCATCAGCCTCGTAGGGATGCGTTTTGGCATACACCGCACGGCTGAAAGCATGGTTGTAATCCGCAGCGATGCTGCAAGCCGCCGTGACCATCCGCTCCGGGAATTCCGGGGACAGATAGAATACGATACGGTTTTTCTTCTGCACTTCTTCGCCGGTTTCTTCATCGGTGCTGGTATAGGGCCCCATGTTGAAGTAGTTGGCATATTTATGGTGCTGGTTGTCGGTCAGACCGTTGATCGGGTCCACGGCGCGTTGCTCACGCACGAAGTAACCGAAACGGCGGAACATGTTGTCCTGGAACTCCATCGGCTCGAAGCCGTTGTTGGCCAGTTCGGTACGATCCACACGCCACAGATAGCTGCGACGTTTGAAGCGCTGATTCTCGAAATAGATGAAGTTCTCGAAGTCGCCCCAACTCATGCCCCAGATGTACTGACGCACGGGGCTGACGATCACGTCGTTGTTCCAACTCATCACGTTGACAAGCTGATCGCCGCCTTCCAGATGACGGGTTTCGTACTCGCGGGGGTTGATGTACTCGCCGGCCTTGTCATAGAACTCCATGTTGTCATACATGGCCAGGGGTTCCATGTTGAAGGGCTGACCACCGCTGAACACGAGGTTGTAGTTCAGGTATTTGAAGCTGAAGTTGCTGATCGCGCTTCCGGAAATGTCAATCACGAAATAACGGCGCTGATACCAGGGCTTGTCCGTGTTGGCTTCCAGGATGGGCAGATCCTCACCCGTGGTGGTGCTTTGGGCATACTGACGATCGAAGTGCATTTTGATCGGGTAAGCCAGAACGGGGGAGCAAGGGAAAACACGGTCGCCGTTGGTGTCCGTGTAATCGAAGTGATCGTGAATCGAGCAGGCCACGAGGTAATTTTCCGTGACTTCCCACTTGATGATCTGGGTTTCGTTGGTTTCACCGACGAAGGCCCAGTCGATCGAATAGGGAAGCTCTACCATCGTCTGCTTGTAGAACCATTCCCCTTCAAAAAGTTTCTTGTCCAGTGCCAACGGATCGGTTTTGTCGATCGGGTCACGTTCGGTAACACATCCCGTTGCCAGGACTCCGAACATCACGACCATCCAAACCGCGGCGATCCAATTCATCTTCCATCTCATGTCCGCTACTCCTTTGGATCTGCTAGTGGTGACATACTCTAGGTAATGTCTGTGTTTCATGACCAAGACTTAGTTATAGGCTATACGACAGTCCAATGGACATCGTCGTGAATCGAGGATCGAAGGGAACCATGTAGTCGCTGCCAAAACCGCCGAGGTAACGCTCCGGACCCGCCGTGGTAAAGGCCAGGCTGGCGGCGAAGCCTTCATAGATGTCAAATCCCATATCGGCGGAATAGATCATCACGTTCTTCGGCGTATCGTTGGGGTCATCGTTCATCGAGGTGTTGTACAACACGCCGCGGGCCCAAGCGATACTCACACCAACACTGAAGAGGTCATAGGAATAGCCCAGGCGGGTGGAGTTGGTCACTTTCCACTGCACGAGGTTTTCCACATAACCATCCCCTTCCAGAACGAAGGTATCGTATTTGTGCGCGTTGATCTGGAAGTTGGTGCTGTTGCTCAAAGTCACGCCCCACTTGGCCAGGCCCAAAGTCCAACCCGGCTGGAAAGCGTAGTACCATTTACGGGCACGCGGTCCCATGTCCGAGACATAAGGGAACAAGTGATTGGCCTTCACCGTCACGGAAAAGCCCGTGTAGTCCGGATCAATGGAGAAACGACGACTCATCATCAAGGGGATGGGCATCATATCGACATCGGTCCAGTTGGTGCGGTTGCCGCTGAACGTCCCGCCTTGGGGATCGTAGCGGGTCACGATGGCCATACCCAGCATGGTCCCCACGTTGATGTCCACGAAGGGAATCATGTAGGAGGGGCTCACGGAGAAAGAGTTGCTGGCTTCCTTGCGTTCTTCGGCGAAGTTGTGCCCAAAGTCGTAGGCGAAGGTCACGCCCCAGGCTTTGCTTTCTTCCCCTTCTTCCGCAGCAAGGTCAGCTTCCTCGGTGACGGTTGCTTCACCCTGATCTGCGCTCTCTTCCGCCGCAGCAGGCTCTGCCGCAGGTTCCGCCGTTACTTCGGCTTGAGCGAGGATCACAGGCTCTCCGGACGCATCCTGAGTAGGAAGCGTCTCGTTCGCTTGCACGAATCCCGCGAAAGCAAACAGCATCCCTAGAGCCAAAACTGGCGCTGTTAAGTACCGCATTCGCCATAACCTCCGAATATCACTTGATTTTACTATCATTAACAGAGACGACCGCTACACATCTTACTTTGGAGTCCGTTCATGTCAACAAAAAAGCTCACATTTCACTAATGTCCAGCGCGTGATGCCACCTCCCTGGGAGCGGCCCGTGCCATTCATCGCGCCGTGGACTCCACCCAAACCAAGAAACCTCAACGCTACGAGAGATCCGTAAAGGAGCTATCTTCGAGGTTGGGGTTTCCATCACGGGAGCCCGTGCCATCGCCTTCATCTTCGGCGGCAGCCAGGCAATTCGCGGGGTCATCCGCTTGCTGAGCCAGGGTCAAGGTTCCAACGAATAAGCCCGCCGAAATCAACAGGATAACCCCGGCATTCTTGATCAAACGCAGGATGTCATTCATGGGTTTCCCCTTTCTTGGACATACGTCCCGTTCGTACAGATGTAGACGAAGCCTGACGCTTCGTTTTGTTTGCTTTCTGGTCGCTTTTCCGGTGGATCAGAGGGAACAACTGAAGATTCATCCGATAAACCGTCTCGACAGGTTGCTCTACTGCAACATGATTGTCCACTTTTTTTAGAAAATCGTTGATAATCTCTTTCAGCTCTAAAGCCTGATGTTCACTGACCGCCATCGTCATCCCCACCACGTACCGTTCGTGCTGAGAAATCCTCTCGATGGACGAAGCCCCCAGTTCGATCATATGCCGGTGGTAATTGCGCACGGCAAGTTTGGCCACGGAATCGGTATCATTGCGGTTTCCGAAGTCGCCGATGTGGGGTTCGCTCTGGCGCAACACTCCATAATCATCACGGGTCAAGAAGCCCAGATCCAACAGGCGTTTGACCGCATCCTTCGCTTCCTTGGCCGTAATGGAGGGGCGAAGTCGCTCGGCAATCGCCTTGGGGTCTTCAACGAAGTCTTCCAGCGCCACCATCTCCCGGATGGCCGGATAATACCACTGGCTGTAGTATTCGTACCGAATGAAGGAATAGACTTTGTTGTTCTGGAAGCCCTCGAACTGCCGGAGTTGATCCATATAGAAGTTGCGGTCTTCATCGGTCTTGGCCTGATTCATTCCGGCCAGAGTAATGAAGAACTGTGTCTCTTTGGGAGAAAGCCCGAACACGCGGGCGTAGCGCTGGGCGGCCTGCTGCGACAAGGGGGCATAGCCCGTCGCCACCTGCCAGAAGTGATTGGAACCGGGGCTGTAACCGGCCTTCTTCTGGATGAAACTATGCGAGTACTTGGAATCTGCGCCATGAAGATACTCGTAGGCATCCTGTAGGAACTGGCGATAGTCCGTGTACTCGTAAACGTTAATGTCCAGTTTCAGTTTGGCCATGTCAACACCCGATACGTTTCCTTTCATTGTTTAGGGTATCGGAACAGACAGGGTAAAGTCAAATCCTTTTCACCCCAATCAAGGAGTTTCCCCATAATTTCTTTACACGAATCAAACAGAGTATTTAGCCTATTATTTCAATTGCTTATAACGTTCAGCCAGACAATTTGAACCCCATAGATTCCCCTTTTCCTTTACAAGACCGCCGAGGCTGTTCCACTCCGCCGATTCACTTTTCCCCACCATATCAAGCAGTTGAACAATAAAACCCACATTTCATGGCTTGTATTTTCCGGGAATAAAGCTGCCCCGAAGCGGGTTTGCAGGAGGCAGAGAGCGAAAATCTCATGGATTCCAGTAAGATGCTTTCAGGAATCGACTTGCTTCCCCTATCAAAGCGGCGATATGCCGCAACGCCAGGATGACATTCGGGGCCCCTTCACCCTCTTGACAAGACCATGTTTTACCCTCATTCTATAACATGGATTTATTGAGGTTATTCATTTTCTGGACTTTAGAGAGAAAAAGGATACAATTCATTACGATTATCAGAGATTGAATCATGCGCATCACCAGCATACTCAGCCGAGCCTTTCTTGTGGGAATTCTGCTCTCCACCGTCTGGCTTTTGGCTCAACCCATCAACAGAGAGGCATCCCTCGTCATGGCCAACCCCAAACTCACCCCGGAAGAAGAGCGGATCATCGTTCACAAAGGCACCGAGCCACCCTTCACCGGCAAGTACCTCGATCACCACGAGGACGGCACCTACACCTGCAAGCGTTGCGGTGCGCCGCTGTATCGCTCTGCGGATAAATTCAATTCCGGCTGCGGCTGGCCCAGCTTTGACGACGAGATTGAAGGGGCGATCAAGCGTCAACCGGACCCCGATGGCCGACGCACGGAGATTCTTTGCGCCGCCTGCGATGCCCACTTGGGCCACGTTTTCAAAGGCGAGAAGATGACCCCCAAAGACACCCGCCACTGTGTCAACTCTCTGTCCATCGGCTTCACGCCCACCGTAGATGAGAAAGCCACGCCCCCGGAAACGGCCTATTTTGCCGGGGGATGCTTCTGGGGTGTCGAACACCTTCTGGAACAACAAGAGGGCGTGCTCCAGGCCCGTAGCGGCTACATGGGCGGTCATGTAGAGACCCCCAGCTACAAACAGGTCTGCGAGGGCTTGACGGGCCATGTGGAAACGGTGGAGGTGGTCTTCGATCCCAGGAAAATCAGCTATGAAAGCCTGGCCAAGCTCTTTTTCGAGATTCACGACCCGACCCAGAAGATGCGCCAAGGCCCGGATGTCGGCGAGCAATACCGTTCGGTGGTTTTCGTGACGAACGAGATACAGAAGGCTACCGCCCAGGGATTGATCGACACCCTGAAAGCCAAGGGGCTGGACGTGGCCACAAGCCTGGAACCCGCCGCGACCTTCTGGCCCGCCGAGGACTATCACCAGGACTACTACAAGAAAACCGGCAAAGCACCTTACTGCCACCACCGGGTCAAACGGTTCGAGAAGTAAACGAACAAGGCAGCGATTGCCCCACACTCATCGACAGGTCGGGTTCACCAAGAGCCCGACCTTTTTGCTTGCTGACAACGTCATCGCCCCTCACTGGGATGCCTTCCGGCATCCTGTCTCTCCCAGAGGGAGAGACGATATTTCCCTCTCCTGCGGGGAGGCGAACGAAGAGAGCAGGGTGAGGGAAGTCCGGGTTCATCAAGAGCCCGACCTTTTTGCTTGGATCACCGGTCCAAGAAGGAAAGCTTGCATCCGAGCCCTTCCTCAGCAAACCATGAATCGCCCGATCACGGGTGGTTTCGGACAGAGAAAAACCCCCATCGACCTTGCACCGATGGGGGTTTGAAGCAAGCAGAAAGAAAGCTTAGTCGTTGATCACCGGAACGATCAGGCGTTTACCCGCCGGTTCACGGTAGCGCGGCGCGAGCTTCGGATCATCAATGTAATCCTGATTCTCGTGGTGGCAGGTGGCGCAACGCGGCAGTTCAGGCCGGTTCAACTCTTTGGATTTCTCAACGTGGCAGCCAATGCACATCTGGTGCATCGCTTCCGTATAGCCCAGCGCCAGGTATTGCTTGACCTGAATCGTTGCGCCCTGAGGCACCAAGTCCTGGTGGCAGGCCGTGCATTGCTTGGCGGTTTCCTTGCTCTTGATCTGACCTTCCGTATGGCACTCGAAACAGGCCAGCTTGCCGCCTTCACTGGAGGCGTGCCATTCGTGGCCAAAGGCATCCGTCGGCACATACATGTCGCGGTGGCAGTTGGAGCAGGTGCTGTTGGTGTCACGGGGCAGGTTCATGTGGTGGCAGCGGACGCAGGATTTCTCACCGAGTTTGTCCACATGGAACTGATGCTTGAAGGACACACCGTAGCTGTCTACGTTGCCGTCAATCCACAACACGCCGTGGACATCGCCACGGGCCGGGCGGGCCGGAATCAGCTCACTGCCTTTGGCAAAGATATCATCCTGGCTCAGCAGAGCGAAACCGATGGCTGCAGCCAGCACGAAGGCCATGCTGTTTTTCACGCGGGCGCTCATCGCGGCATTGCCTAACCAGACGGCATCCACACCGAAGATGGGTTTCCGCTTCACATCCTCATCGGGATCTTCCACCGGCTCTTCCCAGATGTTGAAGTGGTCGATGGCGAAGAGGAAGATCAGACCGAAACCGGCAACCACGGCGGCGCTGATCGCGATTTCGCTCCAGGCCGGAATGTAGAAGGGCATGTTGCGATCCAGGTGGGTGAATCCACCGACGTTGATACGGTTGAGCACGATGCCGAACACGCCTAGGAAGCCCAGCAACCATTGGGTTTTGAACTTGTCACGAACGTCGAAGAGGAACAGCACCACGATGGGAATGATGGCCATGCAGGACAGTTCCAACCAGAACATCGCCGTCTGCCAGGAAGGCTCGAAGGCATTAACCAGTTTGCCACGCACGATGAGATCCACCAAGCGGATACCCAGGTACAACATGGCAACCCACTTGGCGGCACCTTGCAGTTTGCCGATGATGTGGGTTTCCGGTTCACGACGATACAACCAACTGGAGCAGTGACTTTCCAGGCTGACCATCATCAGACCCAGCAGGACGGCGCTGGTGAAGAAGAGAATGGGCAGGATGGGAGAGTACCACAGCGGATGCACGCGGTAAGGCATAATCAGGAATAGGCTGCCCAAGCTGCTTTGGTGCAGGGTGGAAAGCATGATACCCAGAATGACGAAGACCAGGCGGTATTTGACCAGGAAGTTGCGAATCGTGGCCAGTTTACCGAAGCTCTCCATCGGAACGGGCAGGAATTCCGCCGCCAGCACCGTGGTATAGAACATCACGCACATGGCGACTTCAAACAGCGCGGAATGGAATTGCCAGTTCCAGGGGAGGATGGGTCGCCAGAGGTTCCAAGGCAGGCCGACATCGAAGGTCAACCCGACGATGACCGCAAGATACCCCAGGAAAGCCGTGAGTACGGCGGGGCGAACGATGGGATGAAATTCCTCCCGGCGCATCACGTAGACCGCCGCAGTAATCACGAAACCGCCGGCTGCCAGGGCCACACCGCCCATGACATCGAAGCCGATCCAGAATCCCCAAGGAATGGCGTCGGTCAGGTTGGTGGTCGCACCCAAGCCGAAGAAGAAACGGGTCACGCCGACCGCGAAGCCCAGCCCAACCAGCATCCAAAGGATCAGTTTGGTGGTTTTTACCCTATCCATGTCCGTTTTCCTCCGAATCACCCTTGTTGTCCGAATGGTGATGCTCGTCTGTTTTGCCGGCACCTTCGGCGTGTTGCACGTCCTCGCGGCGTTTGAAGAACCAGTGTAGCCCGACCATCGTGGCTCCCATACCCAGGAAGGCAAAGGGAACGGCCTGCATGGCCGGTGCGGTGGTGGAGGGCAAGGAAACCTCACCCAATTCCTGATCGAAGGTCAGGAAGCTCAGGTCGATGTCCGAGAGGTACATCACGGCGGTGCCGCCAACCTGCTTTTCACCCCAGACGCGGGGGATGTATTTACCGGGGTTGTCTTCAATGCGCTTTTTGGCGATGGCCAAGAGTTCGTCACGCTCACCGAAGATCGTTGCGCCGGTGGGGCAGGCTTCGGTGCAGGCCGGTTGCTTGCCTTCATCCAGACGCGGTTTGCACATGATGCACTTGCGCACGTAGGGGATGGGCTGATCCCAGTCGTAGCGGGGAATGCCGTAGGGGCAAGCCATCATGCAATAACGGCAACCGAGGCATTTGAAGCCGTCGTAGACCACGGCACCGGTTTTCTCGTCTTTGTGCAGTGCCGTAACCGGACAAACGGAAACGCAGGCCGGTTCCAGGCAGTGACGGCATTGTTTGCGCACGAACTTCTCGCCGGGACGCTCGATGATCGAGGTCCAGTTGCGTGCGGAAAGGCCGTCGTCCAAGGTCCAGCGGCGGGGATGATCGGGCTTTAAGCCCCATTCCTTTTTACAGGCAATGATACATTCCCGGCAGCCGATGCACTTGGTGGTATCAGTGAGGATCGACTTCATGCTTCGTCCCCGGTCTTGCCCATGCTGATCGCAGCCATGCGTCCGGCCTGGGGCGGGAACTTCCAGGCGATGGCGCCGACCATGTGGCCGAGCGGCATCAGGATGCAGTGGGCAATTTTCGTGAAGGGAATCATCAGCATGATCGCACAGGCGGAATAGATATGAATGAACATGGACAGTTCATACGCTCCCGCCGAAAGCACCGTGTTGGCACACAGATACCCGGTGACGAAAGGCGCAGCCAGAAGCAGCGGCCAGAGATAGTCCCCCAGGGTACTGATGCCCCGGCTGGCTTTGTTCAACGCACGACCGGCCACCAGAGCCACGGACAGCGCAATGGTAACCAGAGTCAAGGCGTCCATCGCCACGTTGGGCAGTTCAAACCAGGAAAAACCAGCGCCTTCATGCCACAGACGGACGTGGGCGGCATAGAACAGAGGGACAAGAATCAGTCCGATATGCCACAACACACTCAGCACGCTGTATACCGGGCGGGCATTCCAGATGCGCCCCACGGGAAACAGCCAACTCAGCGTGTAGCTGATCAGTTCCTTGAAAGGAACATCTTTATTGTTGGAGCGGTAAACAGCCTCCGCCATGCCCCAGACACTCAAGAGAACCAGGCGCAGCAGGCCCAGGATCATCAGGGCAAAAGAGAGGCGGAACAAAGGACCGGTGCCGAAATCGATTAAAGCTTGCAAGGCGTACCTCCTTCGCGCAGGTCGCGCGGGTTACATCATCATCATATCCTCACGGGTAGGACGCGTTCCGCCCGGCAGCTCGATGGCTTTGAGCAGGATGTCGTGCAACCCAACCAATTCCACGGACAGCTTCTGGTCCGCGATGACTTCGCCCAGTTGTTTCTTGCAGTTTGCGCAGGGCGCGACCAGCATTTCAGCGCCGGAAGCCTTGACCTGTTCGGCCTTGGCTTTGCCGCCGATCATTGTGCGGTAAGGACGGATCTCGTCGATACTCACCGTTCCACCGCCACCGCCGCAACAGATGTTGTTACGACCGGCGTGTTCCATCTCCACGTAGTTCTTGCAGAAAGCCTTGAGGATCTCGCGGCCCTGATCAATAACCCAACCGGAGCGGGCCAGGTTGCAGGGATCGTGATAGGTGACCTTCTCGGTGATGATGTCATCGTGGAGTTTCAGCTTGCCTTCCTTGAGGAACTTGTGGGTCACTTCAAGGATGTTGTAGACCGGCAAGGGGTAATCGGTGCAGAACTGGTTGTAGAACACCTTGGCCGTGCGGCTGGCATGACCACATTCGCCGATGAGAATGGCTTTCGCCTTCAGCCGTTTGGCTTCGGCTTCCATGTTCTTCAGCACCCGCTCCAAGATGGTATCGCTATAGAACAGGCCGTAGTTGATACCGTCGTAGTTCTGGGAGCCGATGGTCCAGGAAGCCCCTCCGGCGTGCAGGCTGGCAGCCAGCCCCATCATGGTTTCCGCTTCCATCATGTAATCGCTGACCGGAGCGAAGAAGATGAAGTCCGCGCCTTCCTGATCCAGCGGGAATTTGACTTCCGCGCCTTTCAGATCCAGCAGGTCTTCTTCAAGGAACTCCAGGGTATCCTTCAAGGCCGGAAGGGTAATGCCCGACGTGTTGCGGGTTTCACCGACAAGCTGCTCACGCACACTGACCGCCAGGGCGCGGGGCACGATGCCGATTTCCGCCAGAATCCAACGGGTCAGGTGGGTAATCAGGCCGTGGTCGATGCCCATCGGGCATTCCAGCACACAACGGCGGCAGGCCGTGCAGTTGTAGAAACTGTCGGCCATTTCCTGAATTTTTTCGTCCGTCAGACCGACATCTCCGGTCAGTCGGGCCTTCAGCGCACCGCCCAGCGTAAAGTGACGCCGGTAGATGCTAAGCAGCATCTCACTGCGGTAGCACGGCACGTCACGCTGGTCACCTGTGGCCATGTGAATCTGGCATTGCACCGTACAGCGGGCACAGCGCGTGCTGACGCGGGAGAAATGGTCCAACATGAAGCCGTAATTGGTATGCTTCAAAATGGACGCCATTGCCTCCAGGAAGCGGCGGGGCCGGTCTTCCGTGGGGTGGTCCTCCACGATGTAACGGGTAGGAAGCTTCTGGTTTTGGATCACTTCCGGCTTTTTCTTGTTGGTAAAAGCCTTTTGCCGATCCTTATCGCTAATCGGATCAAATTTCATCGTTCACCTCAAGCTGGTTGGAAGGCGATGAAAAACACACGGCATCTTCATCTGGGCATACCCGCTCCTCGCTCCACGCCATCGGAGTTACGATCATCGCCCAGACAAGGCCGGATGGCATGTGGCGATTAATTAGTATTTCCAACATGTTGGCGTCGCACGATCTATAGGAACAAGGTCTGCCCCTCAACTGGAAAACCCATACTATATTACCCGTTTTTAGAAAGCAACTCTTGGCTAAGTGATACTTTTTTATGGTTCTAATGCTTCTGTGGAATATCCGCCATCGGCAGAAGCCTTCGATAATCATCAGGAAATCATGATTTTTGGTGTTTTGTGCTTTGACCGGGCTGGGGAGAGGCTCTCACGAAACCAAAGAGGCGAAACCGGGAGGAAGAGCAATGGAGAAAGGTGGGCCGTAGGAACCGCTGACAATGGGGTTGGGCTTCTCATAAAAAACACGACCCGTGGTCGTGCTGGTGTCAATGCAAGATGAATTAAGGTGTCGTACAAGGTTGAAATCCGACGCCGCGGGCCACCTTTACTATCGGCAGAAGCAAGGGCTTGTTGAGCCGGAAATGATCCTAATTTCCACAATCTTCCACAAAAAAGCCCCCGAAGGGGCTTGAAGAAACAGGACAGGATGCCTATACGCCATTGGCAAGGTGCTTGCCGCGCTTGTCAGAGTTTGATCCATGCTCGGCGACGTAGCCCCCAGAAGAACAGAACGGCCAGACTCCAGAGAGCCGAACTCCCCGTTGTGTTGGCGCAACTGCCGCAGCCGTCTTCATCCGTGACAACGACACCATAGGAAAGATTGTCTTCATCGCCGTCGATGTCACCATCTTCATCAACGTCGAGGTCTCCATCTTCGTCACCGTCGAGGTCACCATCTTCGTCACCGTCGAGGTCACCATCTTCGTCGCCGTCGAGGTCACCATCTTCATCACCGTCGAGGTCACCATCTTCATCACCGTCGAGGTCTCCATCTTCATCGCCGTCGAGGTCACCATCTTCATCACCGTCGAGGTCACCATCTTCATCACCGTCGAGGTCACCATCTTCATCACCGTCGAGGTCTCCATCTTCATCGCCGTCGGTGTCACCATCTTCGTCACCGTCGGTGTCACCGTCTTCATCGCCGTCGATATCCCCATCTTCATCAACGTCAATGTCTCCATCTTCATCGCCGTCGAGGTCTCCATCTTCGTCCCCGTCGATGTCTCCGTCTTCGTCCCCGTCGATGTCTCCGTCTTCGTCACCGTCGGTGTCACCATCTTCATCAACGTCGATGTCTCCATCTTCATCAACGTCGATGTCTCCATCTTCAACCGGAAGGGCAACCATGAGCTGAAGCGATGGGCTGGGTTCGCTTTCATTGCCCAGATCATCTTTGCTGGTGGCGAAAACCTCCAAGGGGCCATCCGCCAGTTCTACCGAGCTTTCACAACTCCATTCTCCAGCTTGAGAGGCAACGCCCAGACATAACGCGGTGAGCGGATCGGCACGGTAGACCCATATCTGACTGGCAGCTTCCCCCGTACCAGAGAAGGCGGGCGTGGGAGTGTTCACCTCGTCGTTGTCATTTGGCTCGGTAATGCTTGGGATGGGCGGCGGGGTTCCATCGACAAGAACCGAGTCTGCTTGGGAAACCAACTGCCCCGCGGCGTCTTGAACGTACAAAGTAATGGTGTAGGTTCCATCCTCTGCGGCAAGTCCATCCGCATCCTCCATACCATCCCAGAAGGTGGCCAGGTCGAGGCTCTGCACACGATGAATTTCATTTTCCTGATGAACAAGCCGAGCCGCCTGATCGGTAACAAGAATCTTGTAGCGTTCCAAACCGCCCAGGTCGTACAGGCTTGCACTGATGCCCAGGCTGGATTGATCCGGGCTGAAACGATCGGTAGAAAGTGTGAACGATTGAATCTGCGGTGCCGTGGTATCCGTAAACCGGATGCCATCACTGACAGCAACCGGCCCGGCCTTGCCTTGAGTATCATAGGCCACCACGGCGATGAGGTAGGTTTTGCCCAGCACCAATTGAATGGGCCAGACGTTTTCCGTGACATTGCCGACATCCTGATAAGGTGTCAGTTGAGATTGGTTCTCATCCAACACGGCGGCCCGATAGCCGTCGGCATCGGGAACGGCATTCCAGCTTGCCCCCAGATAACCGGGGCGTTCAAGGGAATCCAGATCGGTGAGACTGTCGGCGATGTTGCCGAACTCATCGACATCCACATCACGAACGTCCGTGCTGGCACCAAGGGCGGCTTCATCAACCATCTGAATGATTCCGTCTGCCGTGGGAACCAGGATTTCCAACTCCCCGTCATCATCGGTATCGGCAAGGATGGGTTTGCCCACTGGAACACCGAGGGAGAGACTCCAGAGCAGACTGAAGTCATCCAGATTCATTGCGTAGAGGTACCCGTCCGAACTGCCGAACAGCGCTTCATCCATCCCATCGCTGTCGATGTCCGCCACGGCGGGAGAACTGATGACGCAGGAAGTCTCAGGCTCCACGGTTTCCAACAGGCCACGCCTTGGATACACCTTGCCGGAATGGAGGGCTTGTCCGTTGGCATCCAAGGCATCCAGAAAGCCGACATCTCCAACGCGCAGCACGGCCCAGTTTCCTCCATCGTCAAACAGGGCGCCCGGTTTGGGAAACTGTGATGAGTTCTCATGGTTCACCGTCCAGGAAATCTGCTGACTGGGCCAAAGCTCCAAACGTCGAACACCGGTGCTTTCCGTGTAGTTGGCAACAAGAAGTTCGTAGAAAGTGTCTTGATCCAGATCCACGAACATGGACCACAACGGGTAATACACATTGGGAAAGCTGGTGAGCAGGGAACCATCCACACCGTTGTAGATTTCCCCGATGTTGTAATTGATGATGAGAATATCATCCACGTTGTCGCTGTTGGTATCGGTCAGGAACAGACTGTTTGCCCGATCAAGATCATTGAAATCACCCGCGACGTTCCAAAGGATATCTCCCGTTTCACCGTTCAAGGCAAGCAGACGGAAGTCATGAGCCGTATCCTGACGCTGGTCAAACACGGAAAACAGCAAGTCGGGAACTCCATCCGCGTTGAAACGACCGAAGCGAAACGCTCTGGGCAATGATGCAAAACCGCGAAGCTCCTGTCGCCATTGCTCCTGCCCTTGAGAATCCAATAAGGCTACCACGGGGTTGGCGGCATCGGAGCCGATACGCACCGGAATCATGCGTTCGCCCGTAGCGTCTGGTGGTCCGACGGCAAGAACCGGGCTTGCACCGAGGTAGGGATTCAACCGCAACACGGGGTCTGTTGTGGGACCGGCATCGGTAGCGTCCAGCACCAGAAGGCGGTTGTCCGATCCGGCAACGAGTAACTCAAGCGGACCGTTGTCAGACAGCTTCGCGGCAATCATCGAGGCTTCGTAGCTTCCCTGATGAATGCTGTTTTCCAAGCCCAGCCGAGGGTTGAGCAGATCCAGTTGTCCACGGTTGGAGAAAACCGCCAGTTCCCATTCTTGAGACGCGATGCTTAAATCATAACCGATCCCCAAAGGCGTAAGCTGTTCGTGTTCTTGCAACAAACGTGTGTACTCCCGCACCGGTGAGGAGCCATCCGCACGGAGTAGAACCAAGGCATCGGCCTGGGTATCCTGGTTGTCATCGGCCAACACAACCAGACGCGGAATACCATCGGCCTGTTGATCGAACACCAGAGGCGTGTGAATCTTGTACATCGGCTTGGTATCTGACGTGGTCACGGTTTTGATATGAACCACCGAGAGATCATTCGCGGTCCAGTTTTCCGTGAACCCCGTTCCGGTGAAGGTCAGACTTTGCAGGGGAAGATAGGAGGCAGGACTCAAGGTACCCTGGGTTTCCTGCTGAACCAGAATCTCCGGGATGCCATCTCCGTTCAGATCGAGAATGCTGTCCAGCAAGGCATCCGGGCGATAGGCCAGCAGATCCCCTGTCGCCGCATCAAATACGGCGACCACCCAGCGGTCGGGTTCATGGATCCCATCAAGATCACCGGCCACCGAACCCACGACCCCGCTTTCATCATCAATATCGTTGTATAGACTGACCACGATCTCCAGGCTGCCATCGTTGTTCAGATCCACCAGACTGTTTTCCGTAAAAGTCAGGTCTTTGTTGCTGATCTCGGTAAAACGCAGTTGCCAACTGATCGTTCTCTCTACGGCGTCAATCACCGTGAGTGAGTATTCCGTGCTGTTGGGGCTATCGGTGATGAGCAGGATTTCCGGTTGAGGGTCATCATCCAGGTTTTGCAGTTGCAGTAAGCCACTATAGACGGTGTGTTCCGGCCCCAGGTTCTCGAAGCGGTATTCGCTGACACCCGTCGCAGCATCCAGAATATGCAGGTAATAGGCTTCCAGGATGACGACTTCTTTTTCGCCGTCGTTGTCTACATCTCCACTGACCGCAGGGAGCAGGCGTTTGTAGATCGTGTGGGGAAAAGTCCACAAAATGTTGTTGGCGGGGTCGGCCTCAAAGCCCGTAGCAAAGGAAAAGGCATAGCTGTTGTCTGCATAGAGTTGGGGTCTGGCCAGGAGATCCGGCAAACCATCTCCTGTGAGATCATCCACGGTAATGGAGGCATCATGGAAGGAGCCTGCACTGGGAGCATACCCATTGAAACGCCAGAGCAACTCGCCGGTCTGGTCATGGAGAAAAAGGATTCCAGCCGGAGCGTTTTCGCTGGTCACAACCAGTTCCTTGCGCTCGTTGCCGTCAAAATCCCAAGCGCCGATGATGCGGGTGATGCCCAGGTCTTGGGAGAGCCAGAGAACCTGCCCGTCGCCTCGAACGCGGGCCACCTTACCATTGAGAACAAACACCAGATCATGGGTTTCACCACCATCCAGGTCGCCTTGCCAGAATGACCCCGCAGGCAGGGTAAGCCCCACCGGATGACTCCAGCGAACCACCGGCTCCAGAATATCCGCGTTTGCCGGGGAACGGTTGGTGTTGTTGGTGTCATAATACGGGGCTGTCCATTCCAGGCTTTGCGCCCAAACGTCTGAGCTGGGAATGGCGATTCCCAGGAACAGCAGGATGATGATAAGACCTTGAAATGAAGCGCTGGTTTGATGATTCATCGGTTTCCCCTCGCCGGCAGATGGCTTCTCGTCACACCTCGGCTGAAAGCGTGTTGACCTGGACGTTTCACACGTCACCTCACAGTCCCTTGTCAGAGCGGGTTACGACTCTGAGGCGCGAAAGGCGCTCTTAAAGACTGAAAGCCCGGTTGTAGCAAGCCCTTTGCCTGGCACCCTATACGTTCGCACTATTCGTAGAATTCCCACCCAAAAGTATAATGGTTTCCCTGGTTTCTATCAAGGCTCAATCTTATCTTCGGAGTATCCGCACCTGTTGAGCCGTTTTCTTGATAGAGCCTTCAGCTTTGTATCGGTTTCGTCGTTTTATTCTTGACGGGGAAGCAATGGGTAGGGTTTGAGGGGTCATGGTACACGCCCCTTCCCCTTCGGAGGCAAAATGAATCATTGAAAAATGTCGGGAAGTCTGCCACACTGCGACGGCGAACCTGTAGGAGCAATACCATGATTAGGAATCCCTTTCGTTCTTCCCGTTTCACTCATTCTTCAGCCTGCTCACCTCGTGTCCGCTGGTTGACTCTTCTCGCAGCCTTGTTGATCGGGTGTGTTGTTTCATCTCCCTGTCTGGCCAAGAAGCCGGGGGGGTCTACCGAAACACCGAAGGCCCAGAAGGAAGACGCTTCCGGCAAAGACAAAGCCCTCAAACCCCTTCTTCCTGAACCGGCTTATCTGGCCAAAGGACCAGGCAGACCGGACGGGCAGCGCTCGCTGGAATGGATTCAGACCACGGTGAAACTGGGAAACCGGTACTATGGCGCTCCGTATCGGGATCTGGCCTTGAATCATCTGGAACGCAGCCTGAAAACCGTTAGCGATGAAGTGGAACGCGACCCCTTCCAGGCCACGGAGCCGGTGAGCGGGATTCGCTATTCCCTGACCAACCTGGTGGGACGCACCCACCCCGAACGAAACGCCCGCGTGCTTCTGGGAAGTCACTTCGACACCCGCCTCTGGGCGGAAAAAGACCCGGATGAAGCCAAGCGGAACCTGCCCATTGACGGCGCGAACGACGGCACCAGCGGTTTGGCGGTGTTGTTGGATGTACTACGTGTATTGAAAAAGGTTCCCTTGCAGAAGATCGGTCTGGACATCGTCTTTTTTGATGGTGAAGAATTCGGACGGCCTCGGTCCAAAGATTATTGCCAGGGGAGCCGCCACTATGTGAAAGGACCGCAGTTCCAAGCCCCGAAGGTGAAACCGGCCTTGGCGATCATCATCGATATGGTGGGAGATGAAACCTTGAGCATCCGCCCGGAGGTCAGTTCCTTACAAAGCGCACCGGATCTGATGAAACTGATCTGGTCTACGGCCAATGATCTCAACGCCAAAGGCTTCCGCTTTGACCGCAATGTGCATATCATTGACGACCACTCTCCGCTTCAGGAAGTAGGCGTTCCTGCGGTGCTGCTGATTGATTTCGATTATCCCCACTGGCACACCCAACGCGATACGGAGGACAAACTCAACCCGCAGAGTTTGGAAGAAACCGCCACCGTACTGCTGGCGGTCCTGCGCAGCCTGGATGAAACGTTGTAGAGAGGCTGGGAGAAGTCCGAAGGATCGTGGTTCCTCTCCATTGCGCCCAAAAACAGACCGGAAGGCGAAGCCTACAGGGATACTCAGGGCAATTCATTTCTCATGGAAGAATCCCTGTCGTGTAGAAAGTAGAGTGGCCTTCGATACACCGCCCTCTGGGCGGCACTCAGGCTGAGCGTGGGTAGACTTGGTAGCAGTAGACCTTATGCCATCCTCGCTCATCCCGAGTAGCGGTGAAGCACCGCGTATCGAGGGAGGCCCATCATGAGTTTGACTTCTTTGGGCTTCGATCGCAGATGAAAATGGCAGAACAGAAACGCCATGCAGGGATACTCCCAGACACCTCCCCTTTCCGGCTTGATCCCATCTGGCCTCTCGTTTCCTTACGGCATTTTCAACGATAGCTCACCGGGCAGGATCTCGAAACGGGCGGGAAGCCGCCCCGGCGCTTCGCCATCCACATCCAAATAAACCGGCGCATCGGCCTCGGCTTCCAGGCTCTTGCACTGGAAATGCTCCACCTTGGGGTGAGACAGAATGCTGTCTGCGTAAAGCTGACGGCTGGCCAGAAGCATCCCCACACGGCTCATATCACCAAGGATGGTTACATCAAACAGTCCATCATCGACCTTGGCCGTAGGGCCGACGTGCATCCCGCCGCCGAAGAAGCGTCCGTTGCAGATGGCCACGTTCTTGGCCTTGACGCTCATCTCCCGCTCGTCATCAATCCGTAAGGTGATACTGCGGTTCTGGTAGGCAAGCAGGGCTTTGGCCGAAGCCATCATGAAACTGAGCTTCCCGCCAAGTGCTTTGCTGGATTGATTGCAGTATTCATCCACCAGACCGCCCAAGCCGAAGCTGGCGATATTCAGAAAATAGCGCGTGGTCTGCTGGCCGTCACGGTCGATATGGCGGATACGGCCCAGGTCCATCGCTTGGGTGTTCTGGCCGCAAAGGCGCTCAATACTTTCATCCAGGTCGGTACTCCAGCCAAAGGTCTTGCGGAAATCGCCTCCCGTTCCCCGGCAGATGAAACCAAAAACCAGGTGCTTGTGCAGGCGTTCGTCCCCATCAAACAGACCGTTGATCACTTCGTTGTTCGTGCCGTCTCCACCCACGGCCACCACCATCTCATAGTCACCGCCCCGCTCGCGCACCAGGCGTGTGGCGTCACCCATACCGCCGGTGAACACCACATCAAAGCGGGACAGTTTCTCACGCAGGCGAGCCTCGATCTGCGGCCACTGGCGGCCTGTGCTGCCGTTGGCGGAGTGAGGATTGACCACGAACAGGCTATGGTAGGATGTTGTCATCGGCTCCTCCGTGTCCATTCCGTCAGGGTGAGGATTTCCGGTCCGTCCTTGGCTTCGGCAGACAGCGCGGCGGCATCCACCGGATCGGTGCAGAGGATGCCCTCCGCCTTCAAGGCAAGCGCCTGCTCGATACGACGACGGGCCAGCCAGCGAACCTGCGCGGGGTGGTTGAAACGAAAATCTCCCGCGCCGCAGATGGGCCATGCCGCTTCACCGGCTTCGGCGAAGTCATCCACTTGCAGGGGAAGATGTTGTTGGGCGAAGTCCCGAATCCCTTTACTCAGGCCGCTGAAGCGCGTTACATAAGGATCTTCCTGCAACAGCCAGCGGGGCGCGTCGGCGGGTGGCTGCCGTTCGGCAAGCTCCGCCCCAAGAAACTCCGAGACGAACATCACGCGGTGGCGCAGGCGAAAACCCAATGCCTCACCGAAGTGGGTCAGCACGTAGATCAGGGCGGCACTCGGTGTAACGATGCGCCGCGCACCGGCCAGGCTTTGGCACAGACGGCGAACGTGATCCATGAAGGCGTCTCGCAGCCCGGCTTGCCACAAGGGAAGCCCGTGGCATAGTGCGGCGGATTCTCCCAAGGCGATGCTGTCCAGTCCCTCGGTTTCGGCCAGATCGAAAAAGGCGCGGATTTCTTCCGGGCGTTGCCGGACGACATCGGCAGTGGGAACGTAAATCAAGGTTGCTTCTGAAACCTGCCGCGCTTTCGGAACAAGGTTGCGCAAAAAAGGCATGAGGTCTTCACCATAAGCCTGACCGAAACGATGATAACTCTGAGCCATCGCTTCCTGTCTGGCGTTTCGCGGCACATAGCGGGTCAACTCGGCACGAAGGTCGGCCAGGGTTTCACCGACTTCGTTGCGATGCTCGCAATACAGCGTACACAGGCGACAGGCCATGCAGTGAGAGAGCGGCTCGACATTCTCCGGGGTCGGCGAAAGCCGCCCGGTGGCCAGCAGGTAAGCCAGGGTCATTTTTCCGTGAGGCGTATGGGTTTCCCGTCCATCGGCCAGACTTACCGGGCAGGCGAAGTTGCACAACTTGGGGCAGCTAGAGCAGTAATCCAGTTCCTTGGTGTGTTGCGTTACAAGGGTGTTCATGGCAGGTTCACCTCCCGCCAGCGCAGGGCCAGAGCATCTTCATTGGCGGTTTGAATGCCTTGCAAGGGGCCATCAAACGAGGGCGCTTCCAGCAGCGAGGCCCGCTGGTCCGACAAGGCTTGCTTCAACAGATCGGCCAGGCCGGCTTGATCCGCCTGCGGCGTGATGCGTAGCGCAAGCAAGGCACTTTCGGGAAAGGCTCCGCAGAGAGCGACATGCTCTTTACCCAGTCGATCCGCAGTTTCCTGCATCATCGACGCAGCATCGTTCCACAACACGGCAAAAAGAATGCGTCGGCAATCGGCGGTATCCTCCGTTGTGAACACGGGCTGGCTTTCCACCTCGTCCGAAGGGGGCTTGTCCTGAGACAACACGCTTCCTTCCGGCATGGCATCAAGGGCTTTGCGCCAGGTGAGGTCAGCCAGTTCCGCCGCAATGGTACTCCCGGCAAAGAGGGCCAGAAGCCGATAACCTTCCTCGACGGCGATCATGCGCAGACAGGCCGCCGGCCGCAAACCTTGAACATTGGCTTTGGCAAGGCTCATCGCCGCCTCCGCCGTAGCAAGCGTTGCCGAGCGCCAACGGCGCACGGGAGGATAGGCCATAACTTTCACCGTCACCGATTCCAGCGTTTGGGCGACATCCTCTCGACCCATCAAGGCCGCTTTGAGGTCCGGCCCGGCGGCAGATCGGGGAGCAAGCCAGCTTTCGGCCATGCTGCCGTCTGAAAGACGAAGCCCAAGCCCGGCCACCCAATCCCGCAGGTAGGTCAATTGCAGATAGGGTTCGATACAACGGCGACTGCTCAAGGCTTCGGCCAGATTCATGGTTGGGTCCGCGGGATGGTGGGCGTATCCACTACTCAGGCCCAGGGCGCGCAGTTCGCGTTCCACCTCATCCATCATCGCCGAAGGAGAAACCGTCGCCAACAGACTGGTACGGTCTACGTCGGAAACCAGGATGTTCATCGTTCACCTCCCAGTTTTCCGGGGTTCAGCAGGTCATCGGGGTCCAGGCTCTGCTTGAGTGCCACAAACAGCGGGTCAAGCTTGCCATATTCCGGGGGTAGGAAACGGCTTTTGCTCAAGCCCACACCGTGGTGGTGGGTGATCGTTCCCCCGGCGCGACGGACGGCTGAAAGCGCGTTCTGCCAGAGGCGGTCATACAAGGCAACCGTATCTTCTTCCCGCCGGGCTTTGGCCGCGAAGCTGAAATAGCAGCAGCAGCCGTCACGATAAGCATGGCTGAAATGAGCCATGATGAAGGCATCTTTTTTTACCGCGTCACGCACGGCATCGTAGAGTCTGGCAATGTCCTTCCAACTGGCGGCGACTTCCATCGTATCCACAAAGGCACCGGTGGCAAAAATCTTGCTTTGTTTGTAGCTCACCGAATAGCGATGTTTCAGCCAGTAACGGGCCGGTCCTTCGCCACGATCTTCGGCGCGGAAGCCGGAAAGAATCTCCCGGATCGCTTCCATCTCCCGCCTTGCTTCGTCGGCTTCTCCTTCACAGAGAATGACCAGGTTGCAGCGTGGAGGCAGCGTGTTGGTGAACAGGTTGATGAAAAGCGGACGGCGTAAAGCTTCGCCCAGCCCCTTGCCTTTGGCTAAGGAAATCGCTTTCTCGGCCAGGGCTTTTCCGGAAACATCCTTGCCTTGCTCGAAGGTCTGGTGAAGTCCCGGTTCCGAGCCGTCGGCTTCTCCACCATAACTCCCTGCGACCAGAGAATCGAATTCATCATAAAGACGCAGCACAGCCGGTTTCAATCCGGCTTGCATAACGGCGCGCATCGCTTCCAGCCCTTCCTGCACGCCCTCCATGCTGTAAGCCTGGAAACTGCGATGGGTCGGGAGGCGACGCACACGCAGGCGGGCGCGGGTAATCACACCGAAGGTGCCTTCCGAGCCGAGCATCAGTTGCGTCGGGTCCGGTTGCTGGCTGTAGGTCGGCACCCGGCGGGTTTCCACCAGAGAGCCATCGGCCAAAGCGACCTGGAGACTGACCACCAGGTCTTCGATTTTTCCATATCGGCTGGAAAGCTGACCAGCGCTTCGTGCGGCAATCCACCCACCCACGGTGGAACAGGCAATGGAGCTTGGAAAATGCCCCAGGGTGTAGCCGATACGGTTGAGTTCCATCTCCAGGCGCTGGCCATACACACCGGGATCTACATCCAACACCAAAGATTCGTCATCCACACCGTGAACACGGTTCAGGCGTTTGACATCCAGGATGATGCCGCCACGAAGGGGAATCGTCCCTCCACAGACACCGCTTCCGGCGGCATAGGTCACCACGGGAACCTTATGTTTGGAGGCCAGAGCCAGCACCGTGGCAACGTCTTCTGCGGAACCGGGACGCACCACGGCATCCGGAACGGCAGCAACCCGCCCAAGGCGGGTTTGAATCACGGTACGGGGCCACATGTCCCGCGCATAAATCAACCTGTCGTCGGCATGACGGCTGACAAACGAATCCCCCACCGCTTGAATGAGTTCCTCACAAAAGGACTCGCTCAGGCGGGGAGGGGGAAATGCGGAAACGCTGTGACTGGAAAGGGGAAGCGGACTATTTGCCGAGCTCATCCGCCGCTTGCTTCACCGCGTCGATCAGGTTGCCATCCTTGCCGACTTGGATGGAACTGCGTTTGACGGCGCTTTGTTTGGCGGTGTCCACCAGATTCAGGTTGATCACCAATTGCTCTCCCACTTTCCCGATGGTTCCACCGATCACGTAGGGGCGCTGGGCCGCTTGACCCACGGCACTGAAGCAATCGTCGTTGTCGCAGCCACCCATCAGGGCCGACATTTCGCTGTTGGCGGTAATCGCCTGAAGGTCGGAGGCGCAAACCACGTCTTTGAATTTCGGCAGAGCGCTGGCATGGGTGCAAAGCACGTCAGAAAGGGTCGCGGCTTTTTCCGGTTCCACGCCCAGAGGTTTCAACGCACCAATCACCACGGAATAGGCATTGGCCGCCTTGGCTTGCGGCGGAGTAGTAATGACTTCCGGTCCGCTTTTGGCAGCCTGGCAACCGGACAACGCGAAAAGCACTCCCACGACAAGACTCAGTAAGGTTCCGACTTTCATGTTGATCTTCCTCCTTGGCGGTACGCGAAAAAGCGTTGAATTACACGCTTTGGGTTTGTCCATGCAAGGTTAGACGAGCAGGATCAGGATTTCTTCTTTTTCGCGGTGTTCTTTTTTCGTTTTTTCGCTTTGTTCTTGTTTTTTCTTCCTTTTTTTCTGCGCTCTTTCTTGGTCTGTTTGGGCTCGACCTTCTTTTCCGGCGGGATTGCACCCAGGCCGAGTTGCTCACGCACGATGCGCTCCAGCTTGGCCAACTCATCGGGGTTGACGCCGTGGTGGATCTCCCTCAGGCTGCCTGCGGCATCGAAGACAAACAGGGCGGGCAGGCTGACATCATCGTCAAAATAGCGCCTTGTGACCAGGTTGAACCGATCAGACAACACCGGAAAGCCGGGGGCTACTTTCTGGATAAATTCCGCAGCTTTTTCCCGGCCCTCCAGATCACGGTCAATGTTGACCAGCATCACCGAGAGCCCTTTATCCTGAAGCTCTTGATGCAGGCGTTTCAACTCCGGGATTTCCTGCTTGCAGGGCTCGCACCAACTGGCGAAAAAGGCCAGGAGCAAGACCTTGGTCGGCGTGTTTGCGCTTTTTCCCAGGAAATCATCGGTATGAACGGCACCGGCCTTGTCGCTTTTCACCAAAGGCAAAAGACCAAAGGATTCAATGCTGTCACCCGGAGAGAGCTTCTCTTTGGCCAAAACCACGCCGCTGGTGGCAACCACCATCAGGCCAAGCAGCAGGGCAAGCACCGCTCGACCGAAACGTTGGGTAGAGAGAAGCTTCCGCAGGGTCAACGATCCGCTCCGATGGATACGGGCTTGGGTCATTATGAATTCCTTCATTAGTCGAAAGAAAACGCAGGGTGTTCCAACGTGTCAAACCGACGGAGACTTACTCCATGCCGGGAATCAAAACATGCACCACGGTTCCTTTGCCGGGCTGACTTTCCGCCCAGGCTTCACCATGAAAACGCCGCACGGCTTCACGCACGGTGCAAAGACCGATACCCACCCCGTGAATGTTGGCCTGACGGGCGTTTTCGGCGCGGTAGAATTCTTCAAAGATATGGAGCAGGTCTTTTTCCGGGATACCCATGCCCTGATCGCGCACGCTCAGCAGCGCCCCTTTGGGATGCTTGCGCACGCCGACATACACTTTGCTTCCCGGTTTGCTGTAACGAATGGCGTTGTCTACAACGTTGTGAATGACAATGCCGATGAACCCGGAGTCAAACCGCACGGGAGCCACCCCTTCTTCGGCGCGGTAAAGCAATTCAATCTGATGTTTTTCGGCTTTTTCCTGCAAAGGAAGAAGCTGTTTCTGCACTTCACGGGCCATCTCGATGGTCACCACGTCGCCCATCGCTTCGCCGCTCTGCACGCGGGAAAGCTCCAACAGAGCGCGGATCATCGCCACCATGTCTTGAGCCTGTTGAGCCATACGGGCAATGAGTTCGTTACGTTTTTCGTTGTTGGCCACCGTGGCGAGGATTTCCGCATTGCTGGCTACGGCGCTGGCCGGACCACGGATTTCCAGAAGCATGTTGTTCACAAATTCGCTCTTCATGCGGTCCAATTGCTTCAAAGACTGCATGTCGGCCAGACGCTGGGCGCTTTTCAATGCACTGTAGGCCAACTGGGCGAATTCACGAAGCAGGATCAGGGAGTCTTCATCCCAGGGTTGCTGATCCACGCGATTAATCACCTGCAACACACCCACCAGGTTCCCCTCTGCCGTTTCTTTGATCGGCATGACAACCATATCACGGGTGCGATAGCCGGTTTTCTCATCCCAACTACGGTCAAAGACCAGCCCTTCACGGATCTGGGAGAGATCCCCGTAGGCATCCGGAATCAGGAGTTCATCACCTGCACGAGCGCAAAACGCGGCGATGCTTCCGCCGTCGATGGGCAGACGCAGTTCCTTGCTGTCCATTCCAAGCGCCACACGGCTGACCAACTCCTGGGTGGCATGATCCACCAGGTAGACACTGGCGCGGTCGCAGGAAAGCAGCTTGGTGGCGCTCTCCGCGATGCGGCGGAACAAGGTGTCCAGATCCGGGTCTTGGAAAATCTGTTTGGCAATCGTGAAAAGAGGTTGATAGTTCAGCACCGAGTTGCCTCCTTGGAAGCTTGCCGCGAAGACCGAATCCCACATAGTGCGTGGTGATGATCCCGTGGCCTGTCCTGTTCGTCCCGTGGGTTTGCGCGACCAATACGCGATTCTGATTGATTGGAGATTGTATCCGCTTGCAGGGGCAAAAGGCAATAGCTTTGTCTGAAAAAGACGATTTTTCAGCCGGGGTTTTCCCCACAAGCATGGGGAATTTCCCAGAAATCGTCCGTGTGGGCCTGGGGCTGGGAAAACGTCGCTCCGGTTGGTTTTCAACGGCGCATGTGCTACACTCAACTCGTTGCATTCCAGTTCAAAGACCCATATGGGTATTTCCACTCCATGCAGGAGATGTGAGCGATGAGTAATCATATCCTTGGTATCAAGTTTGGGCTTTGTGCGTTGATAGCGGTCCTGGTGTCCGCCTGTTCCTCCGGGGGAGGAGACACATCTTCAACGCCAGAGGATGGAGATTCCAACACGCCTGCACTGGATGGAGACATCGGCCCTCAAGAAGATGGCGATCTGGATGAAGAGGTGGACCTGGATGATACCACGGAAGCGGAGTTCGCCGACAACACGGTAAGCGCCGAGTTCGGTCCCAGCGGAGGCCTTCTGGAACACCCTGATGGCTGCTCGGTTTTCATTCCCGCCGGGGCTTTGTCTGAAACCGTGACCTTGAGTATTCGCCCGGTAAACGTCACCCTACCCGGCAAATTCTGGCCGATGAGCCCGGCTTGTGAGTTTGGTCCCGTCGGCTTGCAACTGCATGACAATGCCCGCTTGAACATCAGCTACCAGGGGTATTCCTTCCCTGAAAACCGCTATCCCCATCAGCTTGAAATGGTGCAACAAAACCCTGATGATGCCCAGGAATGGCAAAGCCTGACCATCTTCTTGGATGAATATTCCAAGAAGGTGGAAGGGAATACCCGCATTCTCGGCCTTGCCTCCTTGATGGTCCGGGTGACAGTGGATGATACCGATGGCGATGAAGACCTGGACGATGTGGAAATCATCTGTGAAGATCGGGAGATTGAATGCCGCAACAATGAAAGCGGCAACGGTCAGCTCTACAAATGTGTAGATGGTGTGCGCTGGCAATTGCAAGACAACTGCGTACAGCGCGACCCATGCGACTTAACCAACCGGCTCTTTGTGGCCTGTCTGGATGACACAGCCTGCCCGGATGAGTTCGGCATTGTGGATGGCGATCTCTCCTGCGAAGAGGAAGTGGAAGACGAGGAGTTGGACGAAGAAGAGGTGGAGCTCTGCCAGGATGATCGCTATGACCCCAATGGCACGGACAACGACACACGCCCCACGGCAACGCCGGTAGACCCGGATGGACAGATGGAGGATCTGATCCTCTGCCCCGGCACACGGGACACCTATTCCTTCGAGGTCAACGCCGGAAGCGAGATTGTCGGCGAGATTTTCTTTACCCACAACGAAGGCGACCTGGACCTTCGCCTGTATCGCTCCAATGGCTCGCTGATTTCCACCGGTCAGACGCAGACCGACAACGAACGGGTGACTTACATCACCAGCACCAGCGGCACCTATTACCTGGAGGTTCGCGGCAAGCATGACGGTGATGGCGCGGGCTATGACCTGAGCGTGAGGTTGGATGGTGGCGGAGCCTGCACCGATGATGCCTATGACCTGCTGGGTAACGACGATGTCTACGCCGCGCAGCAATTGGGAGCGGAAAACCAGACCTTCAACAACCTGGTAATCTGTGACGGCGATCCGGACTGGTATAAATTCACCCTCTTGGCCCACAAGCTTTTTGTCGCCACTTTAAGCATTTCCGTAGACAGCCCAGTGGATGTCACCCTCCGTTTGACCGACCAATGGGCGACCAACACCCTGGATGAACTCACGGTAAACACCTCGCAAGACATCCGCTTCGAAGTGCCCATCGACACCACGGATGTCTACGCCCTGCTGGTCGATCTTCCCCAGGGCCAGCGGATGGATTACAGCTTGACCTTGAACCAGGAAGAACTTCCTACGGAAGATGGTGATCTTGAAGAAATCGCTCAGGCGCCCTCCCCTCTGGCCGGTGAGGTGATCTTCACTGAAATCCTGCGCAACCCCAGCGGGCCGAACGATGCACAGCGGGAATGGTTTGAGTTGGAAAACGTCGGCAGTGACGAGGTGGATTTGTACGACTGCCACTATGGGGACAGCACCCAGAACTGGAACGTGATTGAGGAAAGCCTGACGCTGGCCCCCGGTGAACGGGTGGTGATCGCCCGCGATGCCGACAATATCACCATCCTGCCCGATGCCGTCTGGACGGGCTTTGCCTTGCAGAATGACGGAGAGGAAAGCCTGAGCCTGCACTGCAATTATGTACTGATTGATACCGTCACCTTCGGCGGCACGAACTGGCACAACCCTACAGGAGCCAGCTTGCAGCTTTCCAGGGATCACAAGAACGCCAGCGACAACGACAGCTATGACGCCTGGTGCGCTTCCACCACCAGTTTCGGTGACGGGGCGGATCTGGGAACACCCGGCGCAGAGAACGAGCTTTGCGGCGTGGTCAATCCCTACGTGCCGCCTACCGTGGCCCAACCGGTAGCCGGAGAGGTTCTGGTCAGTGAATTCATGGTACTGCCCACAGGGATTTCCGACACCAACGGCCAGTGGATTGAACTGAAAAACGTGAGCGATCACTCGGTGAACCTGCAAGGCTGCCGCTATGGCAACGCGGGAACCCTGGCCTGGCAGGATCTGATGAGCCGCATGGTATTGGAACCGGACGAAGCGGTGCTGTTTGCCGCGAACGAGGAGCCGACCCAGAACGGCGGTTTGGACCCGGACCACCGCTTTACCACCACACGCCTGCTGTTCAACCGCGTGACGGATACAATACGGCTTCAATGCTCCGGGACGGACATCGACCGCGTTGACTATGACTTGGGCGAATGGGAGATTTCCTCCGGCCACGCCGCGCAGTTGGACCTTGACATTACAGACGCCTCCCTGAACGACGAAGGCTCCTCCTGGTGCAATGCCCAGACGGCCTATTTCGGCGGAAACTACGGAACGCCCGGTTCACCCAATGAGGTGTGTGTTTCCGAAATGGAAGACGGCGACATGGAGCTGGATGACGAGTTTGAAGAAGAAGCCGAACTGGAAGAAAGCGGACAACCCTGGCCTCAAGCCGGTGAACTGGTGATTACGGAAATCATGGTTCTGCCCGCGGCTTCCGGCGTGTCCACCGGTCAGTGGTTTGAAATGACCAGCGTGGCCGATCACACCGTAGACCTGCTGGGCTGTGAAATCGCCGACGGCGTCAATATCCGCTGGAAAACCATCGACCACTATCTTTATGTCTCCCAGGACCAGGCCATCGTCTTTGCCCGTTCGGCGGACGTGGAAGAAAACGGCGGTCTGACACCGGTCCATTCCACCTTTGAATTTGAACTGGGATCGTTTGGGGACAAAGTCCGTATGCGCTGCGGCGGAACCTTGATTGATGAAGTGGAATATGAAAGCTCCTGGGGCGTGGCCAGCGGCTACAGTTTAAGCCTGGACTTCTTCCAGACCGATGCCACGGCCAACGACAACTATGAGAACTGGTGCGCGGCGCGTTCCAATTACAACAGCATGGATTACGGAACCCCGGCATCCTTGAACCCCGGTTGTGATTGATGCTTGACGAGAGAGCAGCCCTCGTCCCTCACTGGGATGCCTTTCGGCATCCTGTCTCTCGTGAGAGGGAGAGGTGAATTGTCCCTCGCCCTCCGGGCTGTCTATTGATCACAAGTCAAAACCTCTAGTGTATTCAATGTATTGCAAATCAGGTGTTTTGACAAGAGCGTTCTTTATCTTTGCAGAGACGGTAGATGAAATCCGAAAAAGGTCAAGGATTTCAGGGGTAACATTTCGCCTGTTTGGGACCGTTTTCCATCACCCAAAGATATGACTAATAGACAGCCCTCCGGGAGAGGGAAGCGAACAGAGTGAGCAAGGGTGAGGGAAGTCCGGGGGTTGTCAATAGCCTCGGTCAAAGAGGATTGCTCTCTTTGACCTTTTTCGCGGGGGATGAAGAAGCCCTATCCTATCGTTCAAGAGGTTGGGCAACCTTCGAACCACGGACCTTCAGGGCGCACTCAGGCTGAGCGAAGGTAGAACAGAATGCCCCTGGGGGCAGGCTCTACCCGAAGGATACCGCTTACTGCTGATTGAGAAAGGGTGCCCAGAAACGGTAACTCATTGCAGCCAGAGCGCCAAGACTCCCCACCACAATGACCACTTTTCGCACGATCTGCCAGACGTAGAATTTTTTCGCGTAGGGTTTGTCTCCCATCGAGGGCATCACGGGCTCCTTTTCTTCGGCGTGGATATCATCCCCAAAGAACCGCCATCACAGCAAGAGGTTACGGACCCGTTGGAAACTCTTTCAAAAACGTTTCTTTTCACGGAGCCGTTTCCATCCTCTGACGCGCCGCTTCAGGGCAATAATTCACAAGCGGACATGGCTTGCACAGCGGCTTGGGGCGGCAGAAGTGGTGCCCCAGGTAGACCAGTTGCGCATGGAAATCTTTCAGTAATTCAAGATCCTTCCCGATGCGGGACTGAAACAGCGTCTGCAAACTGGAATACTCTTCTTTCTCTGAGGTATAGCCCAGACGGTGCGCGATACGCCGCGTGTAGGCATCCACCACGAAAATGGGGTGGTCCAGCCCATAATTCAGAATGCTGTCCGCCGTTTCCGGGCCGATCCCTTTGACCTTCAACAAGCCCTCACGCAAAGGGCCAAGTTCGGCGGTACGAAGCGTGTTGTAGCCAAAGTTGCAGGATACCTTGAGAAATTCCGCTAAGGCGTGGAGCTTTTTCGCTTTTTGGTTGTAGTACCCGCTAGAGCGGATCAGTGGGGCAAGTTCATCCAGGGGGACAGCCAGAATCTTTTGCAGATCCAGCAAATTGCGCTGCCGGAGTTGTTCCAGGGCTTTTTCAACGTTCTGCCAGTTGGTGTTCTGGGTCAGAATCGCCCCGATGAGGATTTCATCCGTTGTCTCGCCAGGCCACCAGTCGAGAAACCCGAAATGCTCTCGCAAGATTGAGTACAGCGCGAGGACATCCAAGAGATTCTTTGCTGGCTTACGCCGGGCCTGTCTGGCTGAAGTCTGGGGCATCCGATGCGTTCTCCCACGCAAAAAAGGCCGCGTAAACGCGACCTTCTACAATCTTGCACTAGAGAGAAACCGTTCCGCGAGACTTACTCGGCGGTGGGCATCTCCGGATAGACGCTGACCTGCTTGCGGTCTTTGCCTTTGCGCTCGAACTTCACGAAACCATCGATTTTGGCATACAGGGTGTAATCTTTACCCAAGCCGACATTGGTTCCGGGATGAATCTTCGTACCAAGCTGACGAACCAGAATGGAGCCGCCGGTGACCTGCTGGCCATCATAGCGTTTCACGCCACGACGCTGGCCTTTGGAATCTCGTCCGTTTTTATTGCTTCCGCCTGCTTTCTTGTGCGACATGATCCCACTCGCTTTCTAGCCGTTGATGGCGTTGATCTTCAGCTCGGTAAAGGGCTGACGGTGGCCGTTGGTCTTGTCAAAATCACGGCGACGTTTGAAGTGGTATACCACGACCTTGCGGTCGCGATCCTGACGCAGGATGGTAGCCTGAACGTTCGCGCCTTCCACGAAAGGACGTCCAACCTTGTATTCCTCGCCGTTTTTCACCATCAGAACGCTGTCCAGGCTGACTTCGTTACCCGGTTCGCCGTCCAGCTTTTCCACGCGAAGGATGTCGCCTTCAGCGACCTTGTATTGCTTCCCACCAGTTTTGATGACCGCGTACATTTATCATTTCCTCCAAAGAGACTCCAGACTTCAAGACGGCACACTCTACGGATGAGGCACGGGCTTGTCAAGGTTTTTTTAGGGCGTTTCCCACGCTTTCCATTGAGTGGAACCGCCCTTTGCCCTGTCGGATGCCGAGGAAAACCCGTTCCCCGGCACACTGGCCGTCTACGGCGGATGGAGCTAGCATGGCTTTCGGGAAAAAGCAAGCAAAATCCGTCTGGTATCCTTCTGCCTGTCCCGATGGCGGGATCATCGACCCGCCACGAGGCCTGACGGAAGATAGATCATTGAAAGATGTGGGACTTTCTGCTATCCTTATCCTTTGATTCGTCAGGCTTGGATACCCCATTGTGGGAGGTGAAACCAAGAGTGTCTACTCCTTGATTCCTTCTACTACCAGAGCCTTTCTGACGGTTCGGATTCTGATTGCACGGCCTTTCTTTCTTCTAACCGGGAGACATTTCTCCATGTCCGACTCCACAACACCAGCCCCCATTTTGCCGCTGACCATCATCAGTGGGCTAAGCGGCTCTGGAAAAACCACCGCGTTGAAAGCCTTTGAAGACTGCGGCGGTTTCTGCATCGACAACGTGCCGGTGACGATCATGCCCGAACTGGTGCGCTCGATGATTCAATCCCCCAAGAGCCGTACCTTGAAACGCCTGGTCCTGGGGATCGACGCCCGCAGCGGCGATTTCTTCGAGGACTGGGAACATGCCTCCTTGCAGTTGAAGAAGCTGGGTATCGAGCCGGACATCGTGTACCTGGAAAGCAGCGACGAGGTCTTGATCCGTCGTTTTTCGGAATCCCGCCGGCGTCACCCTCTGGCCTTGGCCGATATTCACAGTTCTATGACCAAAGAGCGGGAATTGTTGCAGCCCCTTCGCGCCCAGGCCACGATGCTGGTAGACAGTTCCAACACCAACGTACATCAGCTTCGTGCCGTGATTATGGAACACATGGAGCGGATGCACGGCAGCGGCGCGGAACCGATGCTGGTGACCTTATTGAGCTTCGGGTTCAAATACGGCGTGCCTTTGGAGGCCGACCTGCTGTTCGATGCCCGCTTTCTGCCCAACCCTCATTTCGTGCCGGAGTTGCGAGCCAAAACCGGCAACGATCTGGATGTCTACAACTTCGTCATGAACCATGAGGAAACGAAAACCTTTCTGCATCACATGACGGATCTCTTGGATTTCTGCCTGCCTCGTTTTGTGAGGGAGCGAAAGGCTTATCTGACCATTGCCGTGGGATGTACCGGCGGCAAGCACCGCTCCGTATCCTTGGCCCGTGCCCTGGCCGAGCATCTGAACAACGAAGAGGGACGATTCAGTATCACCACCCGCCACCGTGACGTGGGAAAGGAGTAGCATCAAGGTATGATCGGAGTTTTGCTTATTACCCACGATCGTCTGGGGGAATCCCTGTTGGCCAACGCCGAGCGCCTGCTTGGACCGCAACTCAAATGCCGGGTGGTGACTCAGCACCGAGGTAAAAGCCGGGAGGATCTGCTGGAAGCGACCCTGGCAGCCCTGGATGAAGTGGAAGGCCGCGGCGGTGTGATGATCCTCACCGACCTCTACGGTGGAACCCCGTATAATGTTGCGTTGGACTGTGCCAAGAAACACCCCTGCTCCTTAATCACCGGGGTAAACCTGCCGATGTTGATCAAGGTGCTGGAAAGCGACCGGCGCAGCATAGAACTGAACGACCTGACCGAAGCGGCGGTGAAGGCGGGAACGGAAGGCATCACACCCTATTGCCCACGTTGTGAGCGAATCATCGCCCTTGAAAACGAGGATCAAAAGCCGGTGACGGTATTGAATAAGCTGGGCCTGCACGCCTCCAACAGCGCCAAACTGGTGCAACAGGCCAACCGCTTTGACGCCAACATTGAAATCCGCAAGGGGAATCAGGTGGTCAACGCGAAAAGCATCATGGGGGTCTTGATGCTGGCTGCGGCTCAAGGGACCGAGTTGGTTCTGGTGGCCAAAGGCCCGGACGCCGGACCGGCCTTGCGTGCCCTGGGCGAGTTGTTTGAAAACAGATTCGGAGAAGAATAATGGCGGATGGCAAAGCGCGCAAAGTGTTTCGGGGGATCGGCGTGGTGTCCGGAGTGCGGATCGGACCGGTGACCAAGCTGGTGCGTGAAGAGCGCCCCATTCCCCGATTTCGGATACAGCAAGCCCAGATCGCGGACGAAGAACAACGCTTGCACAAGGCCATCGCCCGCGCCCACGACCAGCTAGAAGGACTGAAAAAACGGGTCAATGCGGACAAGCACCCGGAACACCTGGAAATCCTGAATTTTCATCAACTGCTTTTGCAGGACAGGGAAACCGTAGACGGCACCTTGCGGGTTCTCACCGAGCAGATGATCAATGTGGAATGGGCCTTGGAGATCATGATCGAGCAGTTGCAGGCCCGCTTTGAGCAACTGGATGACGAACTGTTCCGTTTGCGCGGTACGGACATCGTGCAGGTGGGCGACAGGGTGATGGCTTGCCTTCATCAAGCATCCCGCAGCAAACCGATGGACCACGTCACACCGGGAAGCATCCTCATTGCCGATGACATTACTCCCGGTGAGGCAACCCGCTTCTATGAGATGTCCATGCTGGGCTTCGCCACGGAAACGGGTGGACCGGCCAGTCATATCGCGATCATTGCCCGTTCGATGAATCTTTGCGCCGTGGTCGGCGTTCGTGGGTTGACCCAGGCGGTGCGCAATGGCGATATGGTCATCATGGACGGTCGCCGGGGTCTGGTGATCCTCAATCCCAACCCAAAGGATTTGCAGGTCTACCAACAGCTTGCCGATCAGGAAGAACAATGGCGAAACCGCCTGCTGGAAGTGGCGTCCCTTCCCGCCGTTACCACCGATGGGTTGGACATCACCCTGCGGGCCAACCTGGACAGCCTGCATGAAATTGATGATGTCGCGGCCAAGGGGCTTTCCGGTGTCGGTCTGTTCCGCACGGAATTTCTCTTTCTGGACCGCGACACCCAACCGACCGTGGAAGACCATGTGCGCTCCACCCGTGAGATTCTGGACCTTCTGCCCGATGACATGGTCTTGACCGTGCGTACTCAGGATCTCGGCGCGGACAAAATGCCTCGCTACTGGGATCACCAGAAAGAAGACAACCCGGCCTTGGGTTTGCGTGCCGTGCGCACGGTGCAGGCCAACCCCGCCTTCTTTGTGGACCAGATCAAAGGGATTCTCATCGGTGGAGCCAAAGGGCGCGTTCGCATCCTGCTTCCTTTTATCAGCGGCCTTGGTGAACTGCTGCTTTTGCGGGAACTCATTGACCAGGTGAAACATGACCTGGACCGCGCAGGCATTGCCTACGACAAAAACACGCCCTTAGGTGCGATGATTGAAATCCCCAGCGCGGCGATGATGACCGAAAGCCTCGCGCCCTATGTGGATTTCTTCAGCGTAGGCACCAACGACCTGGTGCAATACCTGCTGGCAGCAGACCGGGACAACGACCAGGCGGCGGACTACTATCAACCCTTGCATCCGGCGGTCATCCGCCTGCTGGGCTCGATCAGCCAGGAGGCACACAAGCATGGCAAGCCGGTAAGCATTTGTGGTGAGATCGGCGGCGATCCGATGTATACGCAGATCCTCCTGGCTTTGGGCTACACGGAATTATCCATGACACCGGGCAGTGCGCCGGTGATTAAACAGGTGATCCGCAACACCAACCGCAAAGAATGCCTGGAACTCCTGGCCAAGGTGAAGGTCTGCGCCACCGCCCCGGAAATCGAAGACGTGGTCAGCGCTTACCTGGAACACCGCTTCCCGGAGATTTTCAGAAAATAGACAAGGAGTTGATTCGCATCACGCAGGACGCAACGCCTTGGGGTCGTGGACGTTCCGATTTCCTGGACACAAGAAACACTTGGGTTTATTTCCTTTCTTGTGTTATCTTCCTCTTCACAGTGAACCACGTATTTAGGAAGAAACCCAGGAGGATATCATGACGTTTCGGATGATGATGGCGTGCTTGTTTTTCTCTTTGTTTTTCTGCAAAGCCTGCTCGGACGGGGACGACATTTCCTTTGGCGACAAAACGGATGGCGATGAAACGGATAGCGATGGAACCACGGATGGCGATGGCGAAGAGGACATGGTTGATTGCTTGAGTCTGGATGAGGATGAGTGCGAGGCGGCCTCCGAAACATGCCAAGCATATTATGGAACCTTGAAACGAGTCCGCAATCTTGATTGCTTAGAACCAGCAACGGACAGCAGTTATCGTTTTGTGGCTTGCAGTCCCCTGGTTGATGAAAGTTGCGACACACTTTTAATGGACGGCCAAGGGCCGGATTGCTCCATCTGGGAATTTCCAGATTCCTGTATGCCGCAAGGCTGGGTGAATCTGTTTGAACATGAAGAAACAGATCCGGAATGTGACGCCCTGCCGACTTGTGAGACCTGCTCGGAATTGGATGAAGAAGCCTGCGAGGCGGCATCTGACCGTTGTGTCATCGAGAGAGGGTGGCCCTATCAGCTTCGCAATGGGGATTGTTTAGAGTCTATGATTGATGAAGATGATCCCTATGCTGTGTACAATCAAGAAATATCCTTCATCACCTGTGCCGACCCCGAATATCGTCAGCAGGGTTGTAGTGATGTAACAGAGGCAGGCCTGGGGCCGGACTGTTCCATCTGGATCTTTCCAAGCACTTGTATACCGGAAGGATGGAATATTTCGGAAGACCGGGATGACTGCGCCGCCCTTCCCGCCTGCGAATGAAACGAACAAGAGCCTCCCTTACTTCGAGGTTATTGACCCGGCGATTATAACGGAGCTTAAGAATCGTCATCCTCCGCGCAGGCGGAGGATCCAGATAACAGAATTTACTCTGGATTCCCGCCTTCGCGGGAATGACAAAATGGATGTTTCGTCTAACATATTGTTGCCGGGTTGATATTGACAAACCCCGGTTTCCCTCACTCTTGCTCACTCTGTTCGCTTCCCTCTCCCCGCAGGAGAGGGAAAAGTCGTCTCTCCCTCTCACGAGAGACAGGATGCCGAAAGGCATCCCCGTGAGGGGAAATGACGTTGTCAGCAAGAACCTCCCTTACTTCGTTCGTAAGACAATGACCCACTGGAAGTGACCGGGCGTGTGGGGATGGGAAGTCGTAGAAGTCATGAGGTGTCGCAGAATCTCCTACCTTGTTAAAAAGATTGGAAAAATCAGAAAAAAACGACAGGCTATCTTTGCGAAACGGCATGAGCTTCTGCTATACTGGTTGTATCATGCTGACGCACCAAGAACCAAGCTCCTGGCGAGCCTATACCGTGGCCATTCTCGCGGCCTTTCTGATTGGAAGCCTTCCAACCATCGCCGCCTTGTGGGCCCAGGACGAGAATCATCGTTTCAATGGTGTGCTGCATTTCGGCGAGGACATGGACAGCTACGCCGCGTTCAGCGAGCAGTCCGCAGCAGGGGCATGGCTGTTTCACAACCCTGCCGTGTTGAGCGATCACAGCGGCAGTTACCTCAACCCTTTATGGCTTGTGCTGGGAAAACTGATCGCGCTGACCGGGTTGAGCTTCGCCGGCCTGTTTTGGTTGCTCCGTTTTCTAGGGCTTCTGGTGCTGGCAACGGGATTTATCCGCCTGTTTCGTCTGGTGTTGACTGCCGATGAACGCAATAGCCCCCGTGTACCCTGGATGCTGTTTCTGTTTCTCTGTGCCCAGGGCTTCGGCTTTCTGGGAAGCAACCCCTTCGCCGTGGATGATTCCATCCCCAGCCTTCTGGCCAGCTCCTTTCCGGATCGTTACACGGAACTGTTTCCTTTCTTCCAAACGACCTTTGTTCCCCATGCCACTCTGACTACGGGCCTGGGCTTTCACGCCGTGGCCTGTTTCTTTCACGCTGTCACCAAAGGGCGCGGGTATCTTGCCAGCGGCTTGCTGCTCTTACTGCTCTGCCTGATCCGCCCCTATGATGGCTTGCTCTTTTTGGCCTCGCTCCTGGTTGCGGTCTGGTTCTGCCGCCCGAAGAAGGTGTTTCATTTTCATCAGGGTAATGAAACCCTGAGCCATCTGCTGCGGGTGGGCCTTGTTTTTCTTCCCGCTCTGGCCGCCCTGGCCTATGTCGGGTGGCTGACCCAGCAGAGCGAGGGCTTTCGGATCTGGAGCGAAACCAACCGCTACCCGGCTCCCGGCCTTGGGTTGTTGCTCGGCGGTCTGGGCTTATCGTTTCCCTTGGGCTTATGGGGCTTGCGCGCACTCTGGCAACGGCGATCTGAAACACCCAAAGGACTGGTGGCCCTTTTGGGCATGATGATGTTCGGCACGCTGCTCTTGATGTATGCCGACGACGTGTTGGGTACGGTGATCCGTTGGTTCTCTCCCCGCGTTGAGGTCCTCCCCTTCGCCTGGAGGTTCTGCGCTACCTTGGGTTCCATCTGGCTTCTGGTCGCCTTGCTCGCTCTGCTTCGCGGAACCGAGGGGCTTCTTCCCGGCATACGTCGCACCCTTCACCTGCTGGTGTTTCTCGGCTTTATCGCCGGTAGCGCCGTGGTACTGATGGATAAAATCACCCAGGCCCAAGCCCTTTCCCCCTACGACTACCAGCCTCCGCAATGGCGACAGGCCCGCGAGGATCTCAAGCCCCTCTTCACGGAATCCACGGTTTTGTGGAGCCACGGCGTGTATAGCCAGAAACTGGCCGGATTGGTCGGGCATGTCGTGCTGGGACACAAGGATCTCACCCCGGATTTCCAAGCCCGCCTCGCCGACTACCACCGCTTCTGCGGTCTGCGCAAGGAGTCGGAAAAGGCCCGGATACTCTCCCGTTACGGGGTGACGGACCTGCTTCTCGGTCCCTTGGATGAGCGAGCCGGTTGTCGTGTCGGTCCCGGCTGGAAAGCCATCTACCGCAACGAACTGTTCACCTTGTACCGGCAGGTGAAAACAGGCAAAGATGCCACCATGCAATAACGCATAAGCGCCTACTTTCACGGCAGAATCCTCGCAAAAAGGATGGACAGTCCCGCCTCGCCGTGCTAGATCGTCAAGCGCTTCCATAAGTACTGCTGCCACTGGCTTGTGCGATCGAAAGGGATCGGTAATGAGTGATCTGTCCATTGTGATGGAGGACTTGCCCCGTCAAGGGCCGGGCCTACCGGAAACCACCCACCTGGCTTACCATGCCTGCCATGATTTACCCCGCAGACCCTTGATTTTAGACATCGGTTGCGGTACGGGCAGCCAGACTCTGGAGTTGGCGCAGATCAGTGCCGGGGCGGTCGTCGCCGTGGATATTCACCAACCTTACCTGGATCGTCTGAACGCCCGTGCCCACCAACAGGGCCTTCAAGATCACATCCGCACCTTGCGTGCCTCAATGACCTCGCTGACCTTTCCCGATGAAACCTTCCATCTGGTCTGGAGTGAAGGCTCCGTGTTCATTTTAGGGCTGGTGGAAGGCTTGAGCCTCTGGAAACGTCTGGTCAAGCGGGGTGGCTACCTCGTGGTAAGTGATTGTTGCTGGTTTCGTCAGGATGCCCCAGCGGCTTTGCGTCGCTTCTGGCAGCAGGGCTACCCGGCGATGATGGAGGTGGGCGAAGCCCTATCCGTGGCGCAACTCCTCGGGTTTCGGGTGGTCGATAGCTTCCCCTTGCCGGAGGAAGCCTGGTGGCGTCCCTACTACAGTGAAATCAAAAAGCGCATCGGCTTTCTGAAGCGACAGGGAGGCCTCGGCACGGAGCTGAGCATGGATGTGGAGTTGATGGAAGAGGAGATGGCACTATACCGGCGCTATGCCACCTACTACGGTCAGCAGTTCTTCGTGCTTCAACGGGTGAGGTAAGAGAACGAATGGGCCGAGGATTCGCCGTCGCGTTCGGTTAACCAGCCCGTCTTTCATCCTGTGGATTGAAACAAGGTGTTGACACAAGGTCTTTTTGAAGAGTTGCTTCACCTCACAAGGAAAACACGAAGGGCCATTGACGGAGCTTTGCCTTCCGGGACTATGAGGATTTCTCTACGGAAAAGGCAAAAAGACGTTGCCTATCCCTTCACTTAAGAGTAAGATGCCCGCACATGATACGAAACCCGAAAGGGCGCGCCAAACCGGAAAATTTTGGTTTTGTCACTCCTTGTTCGATGCCATCGGATAGGACGAAGGACGGATGGGGACTACGGTTTAGCCCGCAGTAAAAAGCCTTTCGGGGAATCAAAGGAGCGCTCTACCGTGATTGATTGTCCGCGTTGTCACACGGAAAATCCCGATGACGCCCGTTTTTGCGGCGGCTGCGGGGAGAATCTCGCCCGGTTTCGTCAACCAAGCCTGGACCCACTGATCGGTCAGGTTTTGGACAACAAATACCAAGTCCTGCAACACTTGGGAGATGGCGGCATGGCCAAGGTGTATCTGGCCAAGCAGCTTTCCTTGGATAAGGAAGTGGCCATCAAGATCATCAACAAGGACTTGTTGCAGAACGAAACCCAGGTCAAGCGTTTCCAGCGGGAAGCCTGGTCGGCGAGCCGCCTGGATCACCCGCACAGCATCCGTATCATCGACTTCGGTCAAACCAATGACGGCTTGCACTTCATCGCAATGGAGGTCATCCGCGGCAAAGAACTGACCGATGTGATTGCCGCCGAGTTCCCCATTCCCGCGCCCCGCGTGGTGAAGATCATGTGTCAGCTTCTCTCCGTCCTGGCTGAAGCCCACATGAATAAAATCATCCACCGCGATCTGAAGCCGGACAACATCATGCTCATCAACCGCTTCGATGAGCAGGATTTCGTCAAGGTTCTGGATTTCGGGATTGCCAAGTTGCAGGAACGCGATCCCAACATGCCCGCCTTGACGATGGCAGGGATTGTCTGCGGAACGCCGGAATACATGAGTCCGGAACAGGCGATGGGCCAGGATCTGGACCACCGCACGGATATTTACTCCTGCGGTTGCATTTTGTACGAGTTGCTCACCGGGCAGGTGCCCTTTGAAGCGAACAACTACCAGGCCATTTTGGGGATGCACATCCGCGATGCGCCGATGCCTCCCAGCCAACGCCGCGCCGATCTGACCATCAGCCCGGAATTGGAAGCCATTGCGCTGAAGGCGATGGCCAAACACCGGGACGACCGCTTCGGCGATGCCCTGGAAATGAAAGCAGCCTTGGAGCAGATTGCGGCCCAGATGACCTTGAACGAGTCGGGCTCTTTCCCCACACCTGCGGCAACTCCCCAAGCAGCACCGACGCAGGCCGCCGGTGGTCCTCCCACCTTGAGTGGGTTGGATTCCACTCCGACCTTGGCGGATGCCGCCCCGGCCAATCCGACCGTTGCCCAAACCCTGCCCGATCAAGCCGCGCAGCCGACCTTGACCCAGGATGCTCCAGCGGCGAAAAAAGGCGTTCCCATCGGGGCGGTCATCGGGATTGTCGTGGTCGTTGCGGTTCTGGCTGTGGTAGCCGTGCTGTTTCTGATGAAAGACGACGGTGGTGCTTCCACCCCGCTGGCCACAGCGCAGCAGGCCCAGCAACCGGCAAACGATACGCCTCCGGCTCAAGATGCCAAACCGGCTAAAATGAAAATCGAACCGGAAAACATCGCAGCGGATGACCCGAACACCCAACCGGATGCGGCAAACAACGAACAAGCGGCTCCGGCCAACGCCGACGCCGCCCAACCGGATGAAGCCAACGGACAACCCGATGAGGCTCCCGCCCAGGTCGGTTCCGCTCCCGCGCCCCAGGAACAGCCTGCAACCCGACGCCCGGCACCTCGTCGTTCCGGGGTGGAGATTCCGGACAACCTGACCTCGGCCCAGCGCCAGGAATTGGCCTTGACCTACTACGAGACGGGAAACAAGAATTTCAAAAAGGGAAAGATCGACGAGGCGATTGATTATTACAACGCCAGCCGTCAACTGAACCCGCGCAACGCCCAGGTTTATAAAAAGCTGGGAATGAGCTACATGCGCAAACGCAACAATTCCACGGCGAAGAAGATGTTCAAAACCTACCTTCGTTATGCCGGGGATGCCTCTGACGTCGCGCGCATTCAGGAGTTGATCGAAAACCTGTAAACAGATCCCGACATCGAGTGAAACCCTGAACGGCCCGATGCCTCCGGCATCGGGCCGTTATTATCCATCGCCCACGGGGAGAGGGAAGCGAGCGTAGCGAAGCAGGGTGAGGTCGATTCTCCACCGACCAGGCCAGCAACCAGCAAGCTGCCTCCCTTGCCCGACACGGGTTTCCTACTCCAAGACCCTCACCCGAAAATCCTTGGTTTTCGACCTCTCCCAGAGGGAGAGGTGAATTGTCCCTCGCCCTTTGGGCTGTCTATTAGTCATATCTTTGGGTGATGAAAAACGGTCCCAAACAGTGAGGGCGATACTCCGGTAGCGACTGTTATCAAAGTCAAGCGATTTGCGGTTTCCATCGCTGATTATTTTTGAGCATTGAGTTCATGAAGAGAAGCAATTTTCGCATGCAGGCTACCACAGCCGACATCTTGCTTTTTCCTTCATTCAGCAAGTGCTGATAATGTTTGCGGATTGGTGGATTATACTGAATGGCCACCAGCGTAGGCATGTACAACTGGGTGCGGACATGATGCCGTCCACCACCGGTCATTCGCTTGCCACGAAACATTCCACTGTCCCGGTTCATCGGTGCCACCCCAACAAGAGCCGCAATCTGGCGTCGGTTGCAGATACCAAGCTCCGGCAATTCGGTAACCAGAGCGTTCGCAGTGGTCAATCCGATTCCCGGTATCGTTTCCAGAATCTGCGCTTTCTCGCTCAGTTCGCGATCCCTGCGAATCACCTCCTCAATCTGCGAATCCAGCTTTTTAATTTCTCGATCAAGAGTTCTTAAAACAGCGTGCAGACTTTGTGCGATAAGCTTTTCATCGGAATGCTCCATGCGATTCTTTTCCTGTGTTCTCATCGCAATCAGCTGACGGCGACGGGCAGTAAGGCTCTTTAGTAAAAGGCTATTTTCGCTGACCGGAACCTGTATCTTCGGTTTCATGCTCTTCGCATATCTGGCAATGACCAAGGCATCAAGGCGATCGGTTTTTGCCGCCACGCCCATGGCTCTGGCAAAATCGCGGATGCGTCGAGGGTTGACCACCACCACGGGCAGTTCATGCTTTTGCAGATGTTTAAGCAACGGTTTTTCGTAACCTCCGGTTGCTTCCATCACGATGCGTTCCGGCTGAAGCGTATCCAGACTGCGAACGAAGCTGTTCATTTCTTTCTTGCAGTATTCGTAGCTCCGATGCTTTCCGGAGTTCAACAAAGCGACATCAAAACGTCTCTTGCTCACATCAATCCCGATTATTTCTTTCATGCTACCCTTCCTTGCCAATACGGGCTCACTTCGGTTAAACTGGCCCCAGCGACTGTTCGGGTTATCCGGACAAAACGGACGACGGATCAGGCTACATAACGGGTTTTACGACCCAAGGTCGGGACGATCTCGCCGTCCACCGCCCGCGAGATTTTTGAGGGTCTCGCGGGCTCCTATTGTCGCTCGATTATACAGACAAACGCACTGGAAGGTATAATACAAGGTCGGGCAAATTTCTTGCCCGACATGGCTTTCCTACCCCTTCTTCACCTTGTTTGTTGACCCCTCCCTCGATACGCGGTGTTCCACCGCTACTCGGGATGAGCGTGGGTGGATGTGTCAATCATCAAACCGCGGTCCCTATCCCCACGCCCTTTCGGGCTCCCAACGCCAACGCCCATTGCGAACGAGTGGTCGGCACGCTGCGACGCGAATGCCTGGATCACATGCTCTTCCTCAACGAACGGCATCTGACCCAAGTGCTGCGGGAATATCGCGATTTCTACAATCACGAGCGATACCACCAGGGGATCAGGCGGATTCCCGTGCCAGCGAAGGATATTGCCGATAGCAAGAATCTAGAAGGCAAGGGTCGGCTGATTTCCAAGCCGATCCTGAACGGCCTGCATCACAGCTATCGGCTGGCCGCCTGAGAAATCGTTGGCGTCTTCCAGGTGGATGATCCGAAGGTTCGCCCGGTATCGAAACCGATGGACACGTTCGTCCAGTACACATCATTTTCGCTTTTCAGTGAACGATAGGGGCGAAATCAACCCGGATTGGGCGACCAGAAACGTCCCTGCATCCCATTTCCAGGTCAACCAAGTCAGTTCCAGCCTTGGAATCAACTGCAAATCCTACCCGGATTGAGTTTTCGGGTAGCACGACTCGGATAGAGTTTTCGGTACACACGTCTTTTCAATCCTCCGTGTCATGATTTTCCGGTTGATTATCATCTATCTTTAAACGCCCTATAATTGCAAGCTCAAGAGCAATCGGAGTATATAGATCACCATAGAACCATATCATAATCCTGTTAACAATGTGCCAACATGCAATCCCTCCCAGAAATCCCACAGGAGCTGCAGCAAGTATATAGTATAACATGTATTTTGTCCCATCATGGATAGCGTCTGAAATCAGAACAAGAATAAAGAACGACAGTACAAATGAGAACAATCTAGAGAAATTCACTAAGGATTTTGTAATTATTCTGATACGGCGGGACGTATTCATAAACACAACCCTCTGCATCCTTTGCAACTCACTATCTGATCTGGCATTTAGAGAGCGTATTCTGAAAACATCCATCAACGTAAATACACCACCATTATAAGACGATTTATTCTCAGATTTTCTTAATCTCAAACGCCCAAGAATGGCCAATTCAATAGAAGCCGGAGAATATTCCGTCCTGTACATGCAAGCAACGAACTTATCTACCAAATATACCTCAAATGAAAAAACAGGGATCAACAATAGGAAAGATATGCAGAATGCCAATAGAGTAATTGAAATTCGGACCCCACCTGGACTACCAAATGAAGACAGCACATATATAAATGGCAAAGACAAAAATATCAGAAATCCAACAATTACCGCTGCATAAAAAAGAACCAGGACACTCAGTCTGAATTGCCAAGTAGTATTTGATGCGACTTCTTCTTCCATCTTATACAATTCATTTTCAGTGAAACATCCATTTGAATTGAATATACCAAGAGTTAATCTTGATACTCTTGTAAAAGTCAATGTTCTTTCGGGTTTATTCCTTCTCATTCTGTGGCCCCTTGTTGTGCAGGAAATGTCTTTGACCACCAATCAATGAACCCCATTGTTGTTTGGGGAACAGAGCTTCCCAAAGCAACTGAAGCGACAGCATTGTATACAGGCTCTGCTGTTGCAGATGCCACAACGCCATTTCCAGCAACTCCTAAAGCCATTTTAGCAGCGTTTGATGCCCCATAACAAGCCAATCCAGCAATAGCTGCAGAGGTTCCAATCTTTCCTAAATAAGAAGAAGTAGTCTCTGGCTTATCCTCAATTCCATATTCCATATTCAGGCCAGACATCGTTGCTGCAGTAACCGCCGCACCGGCTACTCCAGCTGCTACACCTCCTGCAGCCGCAATTGGTGCTCCAACAGCACCTGCTACTGCTCCTGTGCCAAGTGCCATAGCAACATCTTTCCCCATTATATAGGCGTAAAGAGCGTTCGCACCAGCTCCAACCGATGCTCCACCTGCTATGTATAAGAGAATGAGTACAGCAGGGGCAATTTTACCACTGGGATCAATCCTATTCACCGGGTCATTGCCGACGTAGACATAGAGGTTGGCCTGTCCACCCTCAAACAAGATGGGGTCTTTGGCCGTCCATCTACCAATGTTGGCATCGTAGTCTCTGGCTCCAAACCTTACCAAGCCCGTTTCGGCATCATACAAGCCCCCGGCAAAGCCAAAGGGTTGGAAGTTTGGATTGGTGTCTAACGTCACGTTACCCCATTCATCGTAGTCCATTCGTTGCACAATATTCCCGCTACTCACCTTGACCACCAGCCGCACCGAACCGAGTTGGTCGGTGAGGAGGCGATAGGTCTGTCACGCTTGTGGCCGCAAAATGATGGGCAAGAAAGTTGCCCAAGCTACTTCGGCTTGGGCTTGCTTCTTCTTCGCACCGCTCTATCGAACAAACACATCGCATCTTTGAATATCTGGAACGTTACGACATATGCTATGAGCCTTAGTAATATTGAAGGTTTGTATGCTGCGAATGCCTCATATATAGGCATCACGATGAATCTATCAATATTATCAGAGTCTTCCATCGGTGTTATCCAGTAACAATCACTATCACCAAATGGCTCAAACACAACATATTTCATGCCTTTATACTCAAACCATATGTCGTAATCAGAAGCAAAATCCAAGAATCTCCTAGTATTAATATTAGTTACACCATCGACATCAGAAAGGACATTTACAACAGAGGACAAGCCTGAAAAATATATGTTGCCAACTTCTATTCCAGCAACATAGCTAGTGTTTACATGTTCTATAAATCTAGTCTTCATCGGATAATGCCTTTGCAGAATTCATGGAACTCTCGACAATAACTCCAGACGAGTAAGCATTAACAAACTCATTAGTTTTTCCTGCTTTACATCTAAGCTCTTGCAAAGTTGTTCCAGGTTTGATATTGGGTGTTCTCCATCTTTTCTTAATACCCAATCGGAATATACTTTTAAGACTTTGCCTAAATGCAGAGGCTGAAACAGCCGTAGGAGCTACTACAGACCCTACTTTAGCAAGAAATGCGTAGGTCATTCTCGCTAGCCCAACCGCTAGAGATGCTAAGCTACCAGCCAGATATGCTTTAGAATGTATGTCAACATTATGAATATCAAGAACATCCTCTCTAACGAGACTTCCCAGGCCAAAAGATAAAGCATCACCTAAGCCTGCTGAGAAATTACTTGCATCGTGTAGAAGTTCATATTCATCATACAGCCCGCTGGGGTCTATTCTGTTAATGGGATCATTTCCGACGTAGACATAGAGGTTGGCCTGTCCACCCTCAAACAAGATGGGGTCTTTGGCCATCCAGCGGCCTATTTCCGGGTCGTAGTCTCTGGCTCCAAACCTTACCAAGCCCGTTTCGGCATCATACAAGCCCCCGGCAAAGCCAAAGGGTTGGAAGTTTGGATTGGTGTCTAACGTCACGTTACCCCATTCATCGTAATCTATTCGTTGCACGATACTCCCGTTACTCACCTTCACCACCAGCCGTACCGAACCCACCTGTTGGGTGAGGGGCCGGTAGGTCTGCCAAGCTTGTCGCCGTAAGCTGTCGGGCAAGAAACTTGCCCAACCTACTTGGGCTTGGGCTCTCTGGCTCAAAATTGGCAGCATTGAGAAGCAACAACATCTTCTCTCCCTGTATACCTGTCTTTACATACGATTTCGATCTCGTCACTATCATTACGATACAATTTAACATCCCACCTATCTGGCACTTCCACAGATTGTGAGTATACAATGCCACATTTGTACTCTCTATCACACGTCTTATCTTGAAGGCGAATATAGAATGTACACATATTCTCAGATAGATGACATGGGTCATAACCAAAAACAACAGTTTTTCCAAAAGAAACATGCTCATACTTTTCATTCCTGTCACACAATCTCACAGAGATCCAAGGAATGTCACCATCTATTTCACTGCGAATATAATACGTTCGTGAAACCATGCACTCACTGGTATCCATAACATATATTGATACTGGTATAGACAGTACAAATAGAACCACAGCAAGGATCAACAATCGTTCAATCAACCCTCTAGTCATCAACTCCCCCTTAATAATGATCAATAAGTAATGATATCTTCATCTGCAATGCCTTGGCAAATTCGTTTGCAACTACCCTCATACCCAGAATGACTGATCCCACACATGTTATTGTGCATATCTTCAGCAGCTTCCTCCAAAGTGCCACCTCTCGCAGTTCCTCTAACTTCCCATATCAAGCCTCCATACCATGAAGTAGCCATTCCATATTCTCTTGAGAGCTGACAGCTAACATAACAATGTCTGAATTGCCCTTGGCTCTCAGAATCATGTGGGAAATAATATGACTGAAGAGAAAGTGCCTCATCGTTAATTTCATCGATATTCGATTTATGTCTTAATAATGAACTAGTGATATAGTAGTAAATATCGTATAGCACATCAGCATCAAAGCCATAATCATCTAGGCGAGGATCTGAGTACAACCCACTGGGATCAATATGATTCACCGGATCATTGCCCACATAGACATAGAGGTTGGTCTGGCCACCGTTGAAGAGAATGGGGTCTTTGGCCGTCCAGCGGCCTATGCTTGGATCATAATCCCTAGCACCAAAGCGCACAAGCTTTGTTTTGTAGTCATACATTCCACCGGCAAAGCCGAAGGGGGTAAAACTACTACCGGTTCCCGTTGTCAACTGCCCCCATTCGTCATAGTCCGTTTGCTGAACAATCAGACCACTGGATGCATCTTTAACCATGCGCACCGAGCCAAGATGGTCCGTCACGACGCGGTAGTGGGTAAATTCACCCTCGGCGGAATAGCGGTGAAGCACCAGATCCGGTACATGGGGCTTGCTGCCGTACACGTAGACATCGGTCAGAGCATTGTTTCCGTCAAGTCGTGCCACAGGGTTCAGCCCATCCTTGTACAACCAGCGGTCGGTAACAGTTCCATCCTCCATCCGCGCTACACGCCGATTCTCACCGTCTACCACATATTCGATGGCATTGCCACTGGGGAGCGTTACACTCAATAAATTACCCAAGGCATCGTAGGTATAGCTACGGTTGGAGGTCATCCCACCAGTGAACATGAGAATAAAAGCTTATTTTATCACTACCGCAAACAACGGATTATGAAAAGTGGTGACGAATGCTTGCTCCTCTATCCCCCGGTGGATAGGACGAAGCGCCCCCAAGCATTTCACTTCTTCCAGAGGTGTACAGACCTGTTTCTTGATGATTGGGATGCTCACAATAAACAACGAGCCAAACGGTTGGTTGAAAAAGTTCTTTCTCCCTACCTCCTTTCCAGAACCAAGAAAGAGAAAGCGTGGCCTATCCGTTTTCTTGATCTCGACAGTGAAGACGGGCGGTTTCTAAGCACCATCCTTAAAAAACTGGCGGCAACTGTGGATGGGGAGCAGGCGAGGTTTGAAGCAACCCTGGTTGATGTCCTCGACATTCACCCGGAACGAGCATTTCAGGCGGATTCCATCAGACCGTATGTCTCTCGTATTGACTATTATCGGTCCGATTTCAAGAGATGGCTAAGCGGGTCTTCCCCTCAAACATCGTATGACGTTGCCTTCCTGTTCAAACTTCTGCACAATGAAAGTCTGTTTGAGTTCGAGCTTGGAAATCGTGACAGGGCTGAGCCTCTGTGCGAATACTACACCTTAATGCATAGGCTTTCGACATCGGATGGGGTCGTTCCGAAACGTGAAGAGAAAACCTTGACTCGCCGTGTGTTTAACCCGAAGTGCCTTGAATACTCAACGCAGAGCCTGATTGCCGCATTGATGAACTTGACCCGCGTGGCACTGATTGAAGATGCCGACTTGGGCGCTCAAGATTTACAGGCACATGCTGAGAAACATAGACTTTGGAATGTAGATATCTTCGATCTATCCAAAGATCTGCGCTTGCGCAAAAATCATCTTTATTGGCTTGCCCAATCGGGGAAGTCCTTGCCACCGATGGGACAACGACTATGGCCGAGATAAGCGTTCAAAAGATCGAACGAAAGGGTTCGATTCTAACAAGGCCGAGCCTGCCTTGTTTGTCCGACTACGCCACGATCAACCTGGCGGCGGGCTGCCCCTATGGGTGCCGCTATTGCTATGCCCAGTCATTTCACAATTACCCCGGACGGCAAACGGTGAAGGTTTATGCCAACACCTTGAGCAAATTGCGGCAGGAATTGCCCCGAAAACGAAAGCCACCGGTCATGGTTTATTTCAGCACCGGTTGCGAGCCCTTCATGCCCATCGACGCGGTTCTTGCCGATCTGTTTGAAATCATGAGACTCCTCTTGGAACGGCGAATCAAACTGTTGATCTCCACCAAATCCCGCATCCCTAAACGGTTTATCGCGTTGTTCCGTGAGCATCGTGAAGATGTCCACATTCAAGTCGGGATCACCACTCTGAACGACACCATTCGGCAACAGTTGGAACCCCGCGCCGCCAAAGTCAGCGAACGTCTGGCAGGCATTCAGGACTGTGTGAGCACCGGCTTGACCGTCGAGGCCAGAATGGACCCGCTGATTCCTGAATTGACCGACACCGATGACTCCCTCCGCCCATTGATGCAAAAACTTTCAGATATCGGACTAACTCATACGGTAGCCTCTCACCTCTTTCTACGGCGCAAATTGTTTGAACAGATGAACCTATCTATTGGCCCGTGGCGTTTCGTCGATGTCAGACGGCGTTTGTATTCCGAGCATATCGATCACTACTGCGGCGGTGGACAGGTCAACGTGCTTTCCCTCAACTACCGAAAAGAGCGGGCGTCCAGCCTGATGAACCTTGCCCAAAGCATTGGAATAGCCTGTCGTTTCTGTTCCTGCAAAAACCCGGATTTCGCCACGACCTGCTGTCATCCCCAGCCCGACCCCACGGCCACACCGCAGGCCCGACTGCTTTAGGAGTCCACGATGTACGAAACCTTGCCGCTGGAAACCCTGGTTCCCAATCGGAAAAATCCGAACGTTTTGTCAAAACCTTTGCGCAAAAAACTACGCAGGAATATTGAATCACTATGTCGCTATGAAACCGTTACCGTGCGCCCTCATCCGAAGCTTGCGGATCGTTTTGAGATTCTGAATGGCCATGAACGTATTCTCGCTCTTGAAAGCCTTGATATCCAAACTGCCCGTTGCGACATCTGGGACGTTGACGATCAGGATGCCAATCTGTTTTTGGCAGTCTTGAATCGACTACGCGGAAATGATGTCCCTGAATTGCGAATGGATTTGTTGCTCCAGTTGTTGAGTACCTTTCCCGCAGGTGAACTGGCGGAAAGGATTCCGGAATCGAAAAGCCGCCTTGATCTGCTTGAAAACATTGAGACCGCAATCGAGACCAGAGAGGGCAGAAAAGATCAGGTCAAACCGAAGCAGGTTGTTCTTGTCTTCCATCTCGAACCTGAGGAAAAAGTAATGGTCGATCAAGCTTTGTTTTTCATCCGAGAGAAATTCAGCCTCAAAAATGATGTCCAGGCGTTGGTTACGCTAGGCAGTGTCGACAAGAGTATCAGATTTTCCTGGACAAGACGACTCTGTTGGTCTACATTCCTTTAAATAGAAACTATTCAGAGGAATACAATGGATGCCACTTATCACCGTCATGATATCTCCGATCACGCTTGGGAACTCTTAGAGCCACATTTAACGGGGCAGAAAGGCCAATGGGGCGGGATTGCCAGAGACAATCGACGATTCATTAATGGTGTGTTTTGGATCTTGCGAACCGGGCGGGCAAGGCCCGCAGCCATAATATGCTGGGTCACTTCGTTCCCACGCATGGCGCGATCTTCCACCCGATTATGGCAGTTGGAACAATACCCATCACCGATTCATTCGTTGGCGAGATAAAGGTATCTGGGAGAATTTACCGGATAGTTTGATTGATGATCCCGAAACCGAATGGCTGATGATCGACGCCACGCATGTTAAAGTCCATCACGATGGCATGGGCTGTAGGATGCGCTCCCACTCTTGATGGAACCTTGGCTTCGCAAGGATTCGGAGTTGAACCTTTTTTATCCAGGCATAGCCTGGTGCGCATGGGTTTCCGCTCCGAGTCCTTGTTACAAAAGGTACCCGAGCTGATTGTAAAGAGGCTGAAAATCTGATTGAAGGGCTACCAGCCCCTAATTTACTGGCGGATCGCGGGTACAATACAAATAGTATCATTGACCTATGCGAGAAGAACGATACGTGTCCGGTGATTCCTCCAAAGAAGAATCGAACGGTTCAACGTAACTACGACAAAGACTTGTACCGTGAACGCCATCTGGTTGAAAATGCCTTTGAAAAGCTGAAACGTTGGCGTGGTATCGCGACGCGCTATGCAAAGAACACAGCGTCTTTCCTAGCTGCGGTACGTATCCGCTGTCTAGCCCTATGGCTTCACATCTCATGACGACACTGCCTAGCCCACGAAACCCTGAAAAGCTTGAAACAACCATAGACTTCATGCTTTTCGTAGATCCTCAGTTGAGTTCATCGTGAGTCTTTCTCTTTCTGTATCACGTTTGGGAACGAGAAAGGGCTGGATAGAGTTCGGAAGGTAGCAGCTCAGCTCCTGCAACGTTGTCAATATTTGACGATTTGAGCGGCGTTGATGATCTTCCTGATTCGTTTTACGAACTCCTGGGTATCAAGGAAGTAGTTGGGGTAAGCTTTTTTAAGTTCAGACACGGGTCCGGCTGACACGAGAACGGCTTCAATCTTTTCTCCATTTTGTGTCCGTTTTTCGTAATCCGCATAGACCTCGTTCGCCTTTTCTAGTTGAGCTTTTGGATATGGAATGACTGAAACGGTACGGTCTTCTGAGTGCAATACAACAAGATGATATGCTCCAGGTCCTTTATGTTCGGTAATTGCATCTGTGGCGATTGCAAATCCTTGGAGTTTATTGAGGACCGACAATTCCTTTTCCTTATCGGCAACCATCCTTGAAATTTCATACTGGGAAAATTTTTCAAATCCGGGAACTGAGGGACTCTTTTCCTCGATGCAAAAGGCCGCACTACATATCCTAAAGAATTCCCGCCACTCCCTTTCTCCTTGACCGGATTTTAGCGCTTGTCCGAGATACGTCCCCATCGTTTCTACGGCTGTAGCCCATGCATGTTGAAGCTTACTTCGAAATTGCAATTCTAAGCGAAGCCCGTCATATTCCGGGGCTTGTGGGTTAGAGTATTTGTAGATGAGATGCACACAGCGGTATCCGTCTTCTTTCGGGTTTTTTATGTAATCCTTGGAAGAATCAAACTCGTGTTTGAACATGCTCTTTAGGTAGTTATCTTCAAGTTTTCGTACTTTGTTGATATTATTGACTATGGCGCGCAGACCGCCTATGTCTTGCATTCGGGCGAGTTGCATACCGCTGAACCGCTCAAGCTTCTGAATAACCGAAGGTGCGCGTTTCAATCTTTGGGCTACAATAGCTTTTTTATCGATGCTTTTAAGTTTCTGCCGAAGTGTCGCCTGAAAGGTGTTGATTGGATACCCATGGCAAGCTCTCCAGTTTGCCAAGACTTCGTATGCCCATTCGGTCTCCTCTTTAGAAGCGGTTTTTAATATAAGGATGTCACCCGCCCTATTGACTTGGTTCCTGCTGTATTCTGGTTTTGCAAACGCCATGTGCCAATCCTTCTTGATTGTAATTCGCTAACCATTAAAGCTAAGCATGTGGAACATTTTTGTCAATACTTGTCAAGATCCAAAGAAAACGGGCACTCAGCAGATTAGCTAAGTACCCGGAATTACTGGTCGGCGTGAGAGGATTTGAACCTGATTAGGTCGGAATTGAAAGTTACTGAAATATCGTGGCTTTAGCCGTTATCTGTTTGATTACACAATGTTTCTTCGTTCCGGATGAATCCACTGGATTCCCTCTTTTTCCTTCCTTTTCCGCAGAGTCTGGGCACTATTTGGGCACAAGTAGAAGTCAACGACCTTCGCCGAAAGGCTATAGCCCTCAATTGTCTGGAAGACTGAGCCGATTTCTGGCAGAATACATGAGTGAACTCTGAAACATTCTGAAATGAAAAAAGGAAAAGGCTGATGAAAAACTCAGCATTACTTTCAGTACTCTTCTTGGTGTTTGGGCTGGCCCTTTCAGCTTGTGACAGCGGCAGCGTCCGTTTCCAGGCTCCCGATGGGGACAAGGATACGGTCGACGGCGATCTTGTCGATGGCGACGACGGGGTTGAGGATGGGGATATTGATGATGACAACCCATCCGACGGCGATACGGACTCGGACCTAGACGAGGAAGTCTCGCGCTGCCAAAACGCTCTCCCTCTCCATTGCGGCGACAGGTATTCCCACAGCTTATCTGCCCAAGGGCTTCCCGATGAATGGTTCGGCTATAGCTGCACCCAGCGGGGAGAAGGCGGCAACGAGGCGATCTATTCGTTTCAGATCGATGTGCAGTGCCAAGTCGAGGTGCGTCTGACGGACTTGCAAGCCGATATCGATCTCCTACTGCTGAACGCCTGTGATCCCTGGTCCTGTGTCGCCGCGTCTCCCACTCCTCTGGATATTCAAGACGACGAAGAGATCCGATTCACGGCAGAGCCCGGTCAGCGCTATTTCGTGGTGGTGGATGGATACGCAGACGCCACCGGTGGTTACACGCTCTCGGCAGACTGCGCCTGCGAAGAAACCAATTGCCTGGACGCGGGCGGTGTCTGCAACGATTACTCGGACACCTGCTCGATGGGAATGCGGCGCGCGGATCATCTGCATTGCGATATGGGCGTCTGCTGTGTCCCGATGACCTGTTCCGAGGCGGGAGGCACCTGTTTTTCAGAAAGCTGCCCACAGGGCTGGGAAATTCCGCGATACGGTGACACGTTTACCTGCGAGAATGGCGGAACCTGCTGCGTAGAGAGTTCCGGGACCGACGACTGTCCGCAATTTCGTTCCTCCCTGGCGCAGTGCCCCTTCCAGTACTACCACGGATCGCTGGATTGGCCGGACTGTCCGGAAATGATGATGTGTATGGACGAGCCCTGTCGAACCGATGCCGATTGTCCCTTGATGGACTCCGCCCAACTCGGCGGCACCTGTGTGACCGGAAACTGCGTTTACTGCTGGCAGGACAGCCAGTGTCCTGACGATATGTTTTGCCGTGGCGGTCGCTGTGTAACGAAAGCCAATGATTGCCCCGCGCCCTCGGACTGCTCCGGCGAGAGTTGCAGGCTGGTGGAGATCTCCGAGCAGATCTGTCCGGTCTGCGTGTGCGATACGGTGTTCGACGACCCCTGCGAGTACGACGAGCAGTGCCAGCCTATGGCGCATCACTACTTCCATCACTGTGTCAACGGGCGCTGCGCCGAGTGCCGCCACGACGAAGAGTGCGGCGAGGGCTTGCAGTGCCTGCCGCCCGGTTTGTGCTATTCCATGACGGAGCACCCATCCGCTCTGTACGGCTCCTGGCTGATCGGCTGGTGGGGTGCGCTGAACCACTACAGCTACTTCCGCTTCGAACCCGATGGAACGTTACGTCGGGGTAGCTATGTGTCGAACGACCTTTGGATGGACAGCATCGTGCTTGACGACTGCCAATACGGGGTCGAGTTGCCCAGCCCGCTACTTGGAACCTGGGAGCCGGAGGTGACGCAGAACGGCTTCCTGATCATTCGCACGCGCTTCCAGCAATGGTGTACGGAGGGAATGGATGATCCGGAACGCTGGGAGGTGGTCCTCAATCCAGGCGGTGACGCCATCACTCTCGTCTCCATCGATCATCCCGGATCGATGAATCTGGAGGGTTGGCGCGTCGATCCCAACATCTGTACGTCGGACTTTGCCGAATGCGAGATCCCGGAATTTCCCTTGAGGTGACTCGCAAGATTCGGAATTCCGGGGAGGAGGGATTCGAATTCTCCGAGGCCTATTTTCAAAACCCAAATCAAACCGTAGCTTTAGCCTCTATCTGCCTGATTTGACAGAACTCTTTTATCCCAATTGCTTCCATGCCATTCCGTCTGATTCCGCCCTTTTCCGCAGAGTCTGGGCACTATTTGGGCACAAACAGGGTTGAATTGCGGTGGTGCTTGGAGTATTAGAATGAAGTGGCGCGGCGGGAATCAAACCCGCCAAGAAACATTCTCAAAACTTCAACGATTAGGATGGCTTGGCCGCTATTTCCTTGGTCTCAAAGAATTTCTCTCTTCCATCCTCTTTCGCCTTGCCCTGCCTTTCTCCACCAAAGATCACGACCTCATCACACGTATTCAGCACAGTTTTTTCGGGATGCTTCACTACTGTCCAAGACGATCTGAAAACCGCGTTTTGGACAAGATAAGTTACTGAAAATACTAGAGCCGAATTGCCAATGAAAAACAAGATCTCCATTCCCGATTTTTAGCTGTCCAAGACGGTGAAGAGGAGAAACTCTACGCCGAATGCCTTCAGAAGCCTTGTTTTAGCGGCATATTTGAGGTCAGGTTATTGCGATTAGGTTTGCTGCGTATTCAACAGGCTGTCCGAGAAAAGCTGTTTTGGACAAGAGTGAGGATGCTTCAAAAAGGATCCGATGGCTATACAGCCAGAAGATGTTTTGAGAGCGTCCAGCCTTGGGATTGTTGTTGCAGATCCCAAAGCTTGGCGTACAAGCCCTTATGCTTGAGAAGCTCTTCGTGGGTTCCTTGTTCGCAGAGTTTTCCATCATCCAGAACAAAAATCCTATCGGCTCGTTGGATGGTTTTCAACCGATGAGCCACCATCACGACGGTACGCCCTTTGACCAGTGTATCAATAGCTTTTTGAATATCCCGTTCGTTTTCCGGGTCCAGCGAGGAAGTCGCTTCATCCAACAGCACGATGGGAGCATTTTTGATAAAGGCGCGGGCGATGGAAATGCGCTGTTTCTCTCCACCAGAGAGCGTCCGGCCTCCCTCACCCACCGGCGTATCGTATCCCTCCGGCAGTTTGATGATAAAGTCGTGGCAGCAGGCTTTCTTGGCGGCTTCGATCACATCCTCCCGTGTCGCCCCCCGTCTGCCGAAGGCGATGTTGTTGGCGATGCTGTCCTGGAATAGATACACATCTTGAAAGACCATAGAGATTTTCGCCATCAAGCGTTCCGGGTCTATCCCGGTTAATGGCTGACCTCCCAGATACAGATTTCCGGCCTGAGGATCGTAGAAACGAGCCAGGAGTTTCAAAACCGTTGTCTTGCCTCCACCGGAAGGACCGACCAGAGCATTCAGGCTTCCTGGTTTCATAACCAGAGATAGGTTGTCAATGGCTTGCTTGTTTCCGTAGGAGAACGAAACATCACGAAGCTGAATCTCGCAAGACTCCGGAGGTTCTGCCTCTCCGGTCATCGCCGGTTCATCATGCAAGGAAAGAATTCGCTCTCCGGCCAACGAGGCATAACGTAATTCCGCATAATTGACCAGCGCGGCAGTTAAGGGATCGAAGATGCGTGAGCCAATCACCAGGAAGGTCACAAAGATCAAAGGATCCAGGGTTCCACCCAACAGCAGATGAACTCCGACCAGAATCATCACGGTCAATCCTGCACGAATGCTGGCGATGGCCAAAAGAACGAAGGGACCAAGCGTGGCCTCCAGACGGATGCTCTCGCGCATCAGATCGTGAAAGGCATCTTTCAAACGAGTAAAGCGTGGACCGACAAGATTGTAGGCTTTGATAACCTGAATGCCAAGCAGGTATTCTTGCATACGGTTTCCAGCATGGATTTTCGCCGCCATGTGTTGATGACCTAAGGAGCGTAAGATTCTCGTAGTCAGGGCAAGAATCACAAGACCAATGGGCAGAGCGGCAAACATAGCCAGAGCCATACGCCAGTCTAAGACAGCTAAACCAACAAAGGCCAACAGAGGCATTACCAAGGCTCCAGCCAGTTGCGGGAAACTATGGGAGATATGGTGTTCGATCAGGGTGAAGTCTCCCATCAACATGTTGGCCAAGTCGCCGGGGTCTCGTCTTAAGAGCGATCCCATCGGCAATTTACGCAAGGTTTCAGCCAGCCGGGCACGACCTTCGGCAGACACGGAATAGGCCCCACGGAAGCATGCGCGGTAGGACAGACGTTCGCCCCAGAATACTACGATCATGTACAACAGTAGAGCCCCACAGACCCACCACAAGCCTTGAACATCCATCTCTCCGCCTCGCTCGGTTTGGGCTTTGAACAGCAGGTTCACTGCTTGGAGTACCAGTACAAGAGGAACGATATTCAGGAAGTTGGACAACAAGGTCAGCAGGACGGGCTTGACCACACTTCGGGTGTTTCCGGCTGTTAGATGTTGAATCATACTCATTGCGACACCTCCGATCCCGCCAGGCTCCATGAAGATGTATCCGTATAAATCTCCCACATACGACGATAAAGTCCGTTTCGTTCGAGCAGACTGTCATGGGTTCCGGTTTCACGAATGCGTCCCTGATCAAGCACGATAATTTTATCGGCGTTGCGAATCGTGGATAGACGGTGAGCAATGAGAATCACGGTTTTGTCACGAATCAATTCGCTTAATGCTTGCTGCATGTTGTGTTCGTTTTCCGGGTCGGCAAATGCCGTGGCCTCATCCAGTACCAGAATCGGCGCATTTTTCAACATCGCACGGGCAACGGTCAATCGCTGAGTTTCACCTCCGGATAGATACACGCCTCCTTCGCTGATCAAGGTTTCGTATCCCTTGGCAAGAGCTTCAATCAGCGTGTGACACTGAGCGGCTTTCGCAGCCGCAATCACCTCTTCCCGTGTCGCCTCCGGTTTCCCCACCAAGAGGTTGTTGTACACCGTGTCGTGAAAGAGAAAATTGTCTTGAAAGACGAAGGAGACCTGGTTCATCAGATCCTCGGAACGCATCTCGCGCACGTCCACGCCTCCGATAAGAATGGAGCCTTCCGTCACATCCCAGAATCGTGGAATGAGGTTTGCCGTGGTTGATTTCCCTGAGCCGGATGGTCCGACCAGGGCTGTGATCTGCCCCTGCTCGGCAACAAAACTAACATCGGAAAGAGCCATTTTCCGTGCCCCTTCCTCGCTGGTGTCATACGAAAAGTCAACGTGATCGAAAGCCACATTATGACGTTGAGGATACCGGCTCTTTTCCGGTTCGTGCATCGGAGCCTGGGAAAAGGTCGCGTCGATGCGATCGACCCCTTCGGAGATGTCGCTGATCATGCTGGAGAGATACATCAATTTGTAAATCGGTGTAGCGGTACCGGGTACCATGATGACGAAAAACAACACAACGATGGCCAAGGAAACATTCTGCGGATCTCCGCTAAGCAACAGCACACCGACAGGCAATACAAACCCCAGCAGACTGGCCAGGATGGTTTTGAAGAGTACGAAGCCGTTCTGGAATTGATCCGTCCAGTTCGTGACCAAATCCTGATAGCGAATCAGATCACCGTGAAAGCGCCGAAAAGAATGGACGGTATGACCGAAAATCTTAACCGCAGGCATTCCCTGGACATACTGAATGGCCGAAGCATTGATTCGTTCCAAGGAATCATAATAAGCTTTCACACTTTCTTTGGCACGACCGCCCATCATCATCGAAGCCTGCAAGGCAAAGCCCGCCAGGATGGAAATCATCCCAGCCAAAGCCATCCAGCCTTCCAGACGAAACATTGCGAGAAACATCACCACGACGGTCACTGCAACATTCACAAGGTCCGGAATCTGATGAGCGATGAACTGCTCGATCTTTTCCACGTTTTGTTCCACGGTCTTTTTCACCGCACCCACAGAGGTTTTAGTGAGATACCCCAAATGGAGTTTTCCGATATGCTGGGCCAGGTTGACCCGGATTCCATAGAGAATACGAAATGCTGCAATGTGAGATGCCATGCCGCTGGCGTAAAGAAACACCATACCTATGAGCAAGCCTGAAAAGGCAATCAGCCCCCAGCGAACCATCAGATCTCCATCCGCCGCAGAGGGATCAACGCCCTTGCTTAGAAGTTCCGCAAGAATCACGTAAACGGATAAATATGGAACAAGCATCAGCAAAGCACTGATTGCAGCCAATAAACCGGAAAGGAACAACAAGCTCTGTTTTTCTCCAGCAATTTCAAACAAGCGGCTCAAACCGTTTTTACGAGCCATCGTCAACTCCTTGCAAGGTGGCATCCGAATAACATACGGATGACATATCGGCTTTCCTGATTTCGTGATACATGTTATTTCTTGTTTATCTAGCCAGCTCTTGTTTTCGGGCAAAAAAAACGATCTTCACTCCGAATAGGCTCTGGTAAATACTGCCTTGGTTTTCTTCCCGATCAAAGAAAGAGCCTGAATGGTAAAGCCTTGTTCTTCCAGTAAGGCGTGGGTGCTTTCCAGAGTCAGTCTGCGTGATGCCGCAGGAGGTTTACCGAAAGCCCGAAGATAACGATAGGCCATACCAAGTTTCGCCGTGAAGCTCATTCCGGCGGTGGTAAAGCTGATTATCACGAGGCTTCCACCAGACTTGAGAACGCGCCGGCACTGGGTGAGAACCTGATCCAGGTTGGGAAGAATGTGTAACAGATTGACCATCACCACGGCATCGAAAGACGCCTCCGCGTAGGACAGGCAACAGCAATCCTGTTGCTCCATCTGGACGTTGTCACGCCCTTGCAAACCTTGTTTGCAGACAGCAAGCATCTCGTTGGAAAGATCCGTCACCCACAAACGTTTCGCCGTTTCGGCCAGCAGCGAGGAATAGGTGCCGTTCCCCGCCCCCAGTTCCAAGACATCCCCTCGCAGCGATTGGGCAGCCAGGGTGTCATGAATCGCCTGGATACTGGCCTCTCCGGCGACGTAACGAACACGCCGTTCAAAGTCAGAGGCGATTCGTTCCCATTGGTTTTCCATGATTCATCCCTTCATCCGGCTTTTCTACCGATGACAATATCCACCGGGCCGTGAGCTTCGACTTCAATGTCCGTCACGGTTTCCGTCTGGGTGGATTGGAAACCGGCCCGCAGCATAGCCTGGGCCATCTCACCATGATCGAAGGACATGTCCATCCCCATCAGGGCGGTAGATATCCAACTGATAATCATCGCCTCCGGACCGGTCTTTTCGTTGGTCAGACCATCCGTGGCGACCAGCAACACGCCACCGGGGTTCAGAGCATTCAGGAATTTCTCCATCAGCTCATCCAAGCGGTGCTTGTAGAAATTCAAGGTATAACTGGCCAGAATCAGATCGTAACCATGACCAAGGTCAAGGGAGGAGTAATCTCCGGGTAGAAACGAGATACGATCTTCCATACCGTATTCGGCAAGAACGTCTTCAGCAACCTTCAATACGGCGGGTTGGTCGTTCAGCACGATGGCAGCCTGGGGGAGTTTTTCAGCCAGAGCGACGGAGAGAATGCCGGAGCCACCGCCCAGATCCAGAATGTTGCGAAAGAACGCAGCTTCGGGCAGATCCTGGACGATGGAGGCAAGACGCTGAGCCCGCCCGCAGCGGCTGTGGTTGACACTCATTCGTGCGCCGACGGCCCAGCGGTCTTCGTTCCCCGGATGCTCCACCCTGGGCGCGCCTTCTCTAATCAGGGTTTCCAAGCCACCTTGAAGCAGGGGAAGAATCCAGCCTTCCATGAACAGTAGAGAATCCCCCAGATAGGTATCCTGATCGCTGTGTAAGTGCTGGGACGCGACGGAGGTGTTGCAGAAAAGCCCGTCTTTCTTCTTCAGGCACCCGATGGCGGTCAGGCCATTGAGCATCACTTCGGTGTTGGATGGGTTCAGCGAGAGGGTTTCCGCAATGGTGCTGGAGGTCGTCGGCTTGCTCAAGAGATCGAAGACCTTCAGTTTCATCGCCGTTTTGAGCAACTCCCATTTGACGACTTCGTAAGGCAGTTTGAACAGACCGCCACCTTGGGTAGAGGGTTCGGGTAGACGTTTCTTCATCGGGTTCTCCTGGTTGGAGTTCAAGGTTTCAGGGGAGCCAGACCGCGCTCCAGAACCTTGACAAGTTGTACAGCATAGCTTTTGTCAGCCTGCTGCGGATTATCGACAAGCCGTTTGTCCAACAGAAAATGCTCGTGGTATTCCCACCAGACGTGAATGGTTCCGCTGATCATGACCAGAATATCGTAAGGCTGAATATCCTTACGTATCACCCCCTGCGCTTGCGCCCGTTCGATGTCTTCAATCCAGACGTGGTGCCATTCTTCCTCGCCGGGCCAGTTCTCCAGTTCGCCTTCCAGGTGTCCCCAGTTGGCCATGCGGATCATCGTTGGGTTCTCCCTATACATGCGAAACATGGAGTGGATGATCTCTTCCAGAAACTTGCGCAACGAACCGCGAAAGATGGGGTGAGGTAGCGAGCCATTGCCATAGCGTTTGACAATTGCAGCTTTCACTTGATGGTAGAGTTCCTTCTTGCTTTGAAAATGAAAAAGAATCAGTGGGCCTGACACCCCACTTTTCTGGCTGATTGCCTTGATCGATACGCCGTTGAAGCCGCGCTCGGCGAAGAGTTCTTCTGCTGCGTTCAACACAGCCTGAGTCGTCTTGTCTTTATCTCTGGTACCGTGGGTTCCCATGCTTCCTCTCCGTATTCTTACTAACTATTCAGTTAGTAACTGGCCGCCAGTTTTTTGTCAAGCATTTTTCTGAAGAGGGTATTCAGGGGGCGTGAATTTCAATCTGGGGAGTTCGAATGATGGAGGGAACAGAACAGATGGTTTTCAAACCAGCGGCACCTCATCCGAACTCGGACAATGTACGCTCATGGCGAGTGATTCATCGACGATGAATCGGATTCTACAACCACGAGCGATACCATCAAGGCATCTTGGGGATTCCCGTGCCAGCGAAGAGTATTGCCGATAGCAAGAATCTAGAAGGCAAGGGTCGGCAATTTCCAAGCTGATCCTGAACGGATTGCATCACAGCTATCGGCTGGCCGCATGAGAAATCGTTCGCAGCTTCCGGATGGATGATCCGAAGGTTCGCCCGGTATCGAAACCGATGGACACGTCTGACCAGTACACATCATTTTCGCTTTTCAGTGAACGATAGGGGCGAAATCAACTCGGATTGGGCGACCAGAAGCGTCCCAACATCCCATTTCCAGATCAACCAAATCAGTTCCAGCCTTGGAATCAACCCCCAATCCTACCTGGACTGAGTTTTCGGGTAGCACGGGGTCTCATTTTAGATGGAAATCTCTTGACAAACTCCTGGTTCTGCGCAATGTTTGTACCAGTTGTCATGGTACACGCATACTTCGCAGGACAGACAATGTTTATCCAGATAGATTTTGAGAGTGAGCAAGCCCTTTATCTTCAAATACACCACCAAATTGTGGAAGGTATTGCACAAGGGTTCCTAAAATCAGGAGACAGTCTCCCCTCCGTTCGCCGCTTGGCGGCAGAATTGGAGATCAATCTCCAAACCATCGCCAAAGCTTATTCGCTGCTACAAAATGAAGGATTTATCAAAGCTCATAGACGCGAAGGTTTCCGAGTTCGTCCTCATGAAGAGATGTATGCCACAGCAGAATACCACCAGAATTTAACAGAGGCTTTACGTCCACTTGTGGCTGAAGCCCTCTGCCGAGGACTAAGCGAAAAAGATCTTCTTTCCCATTGTCAACAGCTTTTTGCAGCCTTTGAAAGCAAGGAGGATTCTCCATGATTTCCATTTTCCATCTGCTTGCTTCTTTTCTACCCCTTTTGTTGGTTTTCCTGCTGTTTTTGATCATGCCGGATCTTACACGAAAAGACCTGATCTTTGGTGTTCGCTGGCCTAAAGACGATTGTCGACGACCAGAGATCAATACTCTGATCCGCTCATACAGAGTTTGGAGTGCAGCCCTGGGGCTTATCCTGTTTGTTGGGATTGCTGCTCTGAGTTTTTCATTGGCCTGGACATGGCTGGTTCCCTTTGGGGCCATCGTGCAGATCCTGTTGTTCCTGGGAATCTATCAAATTTTCCACCGAAAGGCAGTAGCACTGAAACAGACCCTTAAACCCATGAAACAACGAAAGCAGGTGATGCTCAGCCCGATGGAAGAAAACAGCATAAAGCCAGGCCTTTCCCTTGTGTGGTTTTTGATCCCCTTGCTCGCATGCATTTTCTCCGCATGGTTGGGTTTTCAGGATTATGAACGCATTCCGGATCGCATTGCCATCCATTACAATCTATTCGGTCATGCTGATCGTTGGGTGGATAAAAGCCCGCTGAGTGTGTTGTTTCTTCCGCTAACTCAACTGTTTCTTCTTGGCATTATGTTGTTTGTGGTTGGTATATTTCGCAAAGCCAAGCGGTACGTGGACGTAGAAAACCCTCGGCTTTCTCTTCACTATGATGCCCGCTTTCGAGCCCACTGGATTCAATGGGCATTTATCAGCAGCCTAGTTCTGCAACTCCCTTTTCTTCTTTCACAACTCCAGATGGTCCGACGACTCACGTTAGCAGCACCTTTGTTTGTCATTATGATGATCATTCCAACACTATTCATCCTTGTTTATGCTGTCGTATTGGCGTATCACACAGGCCAAGGTGGTACACGTCTGGAACCTGATACAGATGAGCAGGAAGGTGATTTGGGCAAGACCCGGCGCGATGACGACCGCTTCTGGAAAGCTGGCTTGGTATACATCAATTCCGATGATCCCTCCATCTGGGTGGAAAAGCGTTTTGGCGTTGGATACACAGTCAATTTAGGGAATCCACGCAGTTATGCCATTCTTGGAGGTATCATTCTACTTTCTCTAGGATTCATTCTTTTAGCACAATGGATGACACAGTAAGATTGGGATTCCTTTTCATTCTCTTTTTCCACCCTTCCCCAGCATATCGGGGCACGATTTGGGCACAAACAGGGTTGAATTGCGGTGGTGCTTGGAGTATTAGAATGAAGTGGTGCAATGCAGTCGTGGCGTCGATAATTCTCTGAAATTTGGCGACTTGTAACACGTTGGAATCACTCATCTTTCTGGAGAGCAACAGAGAGAGTTTTTTCGTAGCTCGCGATGACCGCGAGGAACTAAAAACTTTTCTCTTGGAATCATTGAGTTTTTTCGCCTCAACCGCCATTTTTCTCCAGTCCGAAATTTTGTGAGAGTTCGCGTTTCGGTTCCTTGCGGTATGCGAAAACGCCATCGAAACCCTCTCTGATGTAGCCCGTGGCCAGGAGCTTGCGCTTCAAGAAATCCAGTTTGGTCCAACGCATCGAGGCATCCCGTGTAGTCGTGACTGAAAAGTCCCGCGACTAGCATCCGGCGACGGATGGGGACTCCCGATCGGGTTCGATTCATCGTTTTGGATCTCGTTCTGGTCCTGGCCAGTGTCATCTCATGATCCATTTCCATTCGTTTCACACCGATTTCTGACTTCCGAGCACACCACTCCTTTTGCGATCCACTCGCAATTTTGCAGTCATCAATACACAAAGGCCGATCCCGATGTTTTTCAGGCGGCCTGTTTTTCTTCTCTGTCTACCCGGCGGTAGCCAACCAGCTTGCCGTCCGCAAACTCAACGCTTTCGAGCCGCATCTTGCGAACATCGTCGATCTGGATCACGTCGGCGATCCGCTTCCCAGCGGCGAACTCGGATGGCGTCATGCCGTCCAGGGACTGATGGGCGCGATACTCGTTGAACCAGGTCCGGTATTCATCGAGCAGGGTTTGCAACTCCTCTACCGTCTCGGCGCGGATGTGATTGATCAATTCATATTTTACACTGCACACCTTGCGTTCCGCATAGCTGTTCATGTTGGGGAATCGCGGTGGAGATTTCAGTTCCTTGATCTCCGATACGGCTAGCATCCGCCTCACCTGACCTTTAAAAAGCGGATCGCTATCATGCACCAACTTCTGTGGACGTCGCTTCCATTTCCGGAATACCTCGACCAGAAAACCCGCAACGCGAAAAGAGTCCAGGTATCGACGGCCTTCAATAGCGCGAAGCTCCAAGATCTCTTTCGTGAAGGTGTCGCAGACCAGCAGGATAGCGACTTCCGAGCCTTTGCGCAGGCGTGTGAAACAGAAGTCGATCGCCCAGCATTCATCCTTGAAGGCGCCCGCCCATTTTCCCATCTGGAGCGATGGTCATCAATCGGATGCAGCCCATGCTCCTTCAATATCTTATCAACGCTGAAGGCCGATACCCGAATCCCCATGCGGGCCATTGTCTGGGAGATTTTCTTTGCACCAAAGCGCGGGCTTTCTTTCTTGATTTTGAGGACCAATTCCACGATGGCGGCATCCACTCTGGGACGACCCGTTTTCTTCCTGGGCTTTCTGAAGGGATGGCGAAAGCGCGTGGCCCATGTTTTGATGGTGGCTGGACTAGAGCCAAGGTACTTTTTCTGAAACAACCTGTTTCCTCGCGTGAGCAAATAAGCGAATACCTGGGACGCCCGCGTCCGGAAAGACATTGCTGCCCGCTTGTTTCTGGCTTTGTGCAGTTCCATCCGCAACGACTCGTTGACGGCCTTGAGCGCCAGGTTTTCCGAATAGAGGCGGCGAAATTCATTCGGATGGGGTGAGTAGCCGATCTTCGATAGATAATCGACAAAAAGAATCAATGGCCAATAAATGGCGAAACGGATGGGGAACATGCAATGCGATCTTTCGTTATTGAATCTCAGGATCATGGTCTGCGTTCAGAACTGGAGCGTACAACGGGGATTGAGTCGGGAGCAAGATATCGGTGTTTTCCCAAATTATCTGGAAGCATAATGACCTTTCAGGCAAAATATGTTTCAGTCGGTTCGAAGCAAATTATGGCGAGATAATCGAAAGAAGATCTGAAAATTGCCGGGAAGAAAGAAAAGATGAAGCTAAGACAAATTTTAGATATCATAGCAATTGTGTCCGGTTAATACCTGAACAATTCCAATTGGTTTTCGCGCCCCTCCTTGGCATTTGTGCAATCCGGCGGTGTGAGGGCCTGTAACATGGGCTTCTTCTCGAATAACGACACGCTCAAAATCTGTAGAATTCTGTAGAGACTGAGGTGGTCGAGACCGAGCCGCTTTTTGATGATCGCCACCAGCACGTAAACCGAAATAACGATCCAGATCTGTGTCTTGACGGCGTTCTCGCTCGTTCCGAAAAACGCCTTGATGCGCAGATGCTGCTTGATCCATTTGAAAAACAACTCCACCCGCCAGCACTTGATTATCGTGGCGGTGAAGGTTTCAGTTTTCTGATTCATCAGCAGAATCATTCAGATTTGCTTTTGGGTTGATTTCCGCGCACCTGGATTTCAAATCAGCAAACTTGCCAAATGGCTGGAACTGTCCTTTCTTTCCAATTGACATTGCAGGCAGGAGAGTTCCAAGATATCTTTCCATAACCGGCGTATACATTCTCATAACCGCAGGAGGAACCATGTTTAAATAGAAGAGAAATGCTCCAATGGTCATCTCGTCATATCTTTCGAACCAGTACCCTTCTTTTTCTGTTTTTCCTGCGTAATGGTGAGGATTTGATTTTGAAGACTTATAGTTTGCGATCACTCCGCGATTGTTGACTACGATGAAATCAAACTGCTCTTCAATCGGGATTTCGTTTTCAACGTAATACGAAACAATATCGAAAACAGTATCAGCAATATCAGATTTCGCTTTCATGGAAAATCACTACTGTCCGGTTAATACCTGAACAATTCTAACTGGTTCTCGGCCCCCGCCTCGGCATTTGTGCAGTTTGGTGGCGTCAGGGCCTGTAAAATGGGCTTCTTCTCGAATAACGACACACTCAGAATCTGTAGAATTGTGTAGAGACTGAGGTGGTCGAGGCCAAGCCGCTTTTTAATGATCGCCACCAGCACATAAACTGAAATCACAATCCAGATCTGCGTCTTGACGGCATTCTCGCTCGTTCCAAAGAACGCCTTGATGCGCAGATGCTGCTTGATCCATTTGAAAAACAGCTCCACCCGCCAGCGTAAACGGTACAGATCGGCGATGGTCCGTGCTGGGAGATGGAAATTGTTCGTTAGAAACACAAGCCGTTTGCCACGGTCCGGATCGGTGAATTTCACCACCCGCAGCTTGTCGGGATAATCCTTCTTCGTATTGAAGCCCGTCAGCACCACGGTCTGGTCGCAACGAAGCCCGGTGGTTTTGTCCACCCGATGCGAGTACAGACGGCGATAGCAGGTGTTGCGCTTGGCCCGCGTGACGAAAAACGCCCCGCTCCGGTGCATCGTAAACAGGCGCTCGAAATCGAGATAGCCGCGATCCATGAGATAGAACGAGCCAGGCTCTACCGGCAGCCGGTCCAGTGCGTTCACGTCGTGCACGCTGGCGGGAGTCACATAAACCCAGCATGGAATCTCGCCACGCAGATCGAGCAGGGTGTGCGCCTTGACGGCGGCCTTCGTTTTGCGGAACGTCGCCCACGGAAAGAGGGACAGGCACAGGTCGATGGTCGTGGAATCGAAAGCGTAAACGGTCTGCTCCAACTCGATCCCGAACGAATCGTGGGCATACAGGCTCCGCGCCTCGGCGATCAGCGCGCTCGCGAAATCGGCCCAGATTCGCCAGTCGCGGCGCTCGTTGGCGTCGGCCAGCGTGCTCTTCGAGATCCGGGAACGGATGCCCATGTGGTAGAGCTTGCTCTGGTGGGCGCGCAGGCAGCACTGGATATCGCGCAAGCTCTCGCGATAGGCGAGTTGCGCGAAGGCCATGCACAGGAACTGGTCCATGCAGGAAAAGGTTTTGACGTAGCGTTCGCCATCGTAGCGCTTCACGCAGGCGGTGAATGTTTTGTGCGGCAGATGGCCCATGACCTGCGAAAAGATGGTCTTGCCTTGATTCATCGGCGACCTCCCTGCAAATAGCGGGAGTATGCCACGGATCGAAATTCAAATCGTTCCCTCTCAAATGTAGCGAATTCTTCTTTATATCCATAGGGTTAACTCGTCTCCTCACGATTTTCCCCGGACAGTAGTGATGGAAAATATGAAAGTGTGAATATGTCGAATTAGAGTGTTATAGGCTTCGAGAAGTTTTAGCTGATGACCAAGTGGATCGAATCGAACAATTTTCTTTACAGACTGAATCTGGTGTAAGCCCCTAATGAGTTCATCTTTTTTGCTGATATCTGGTTTGACTTCAATTGCACTGTCGACACCTTCTGCAAGAATTAGCGAATAGCGCCCTGAAAGGTCAACCGTATGCGGATGGATGGGGTTGCAAATAATGCAGTCAATCGAATCACTACTGTGATTCATAAAGAAACCTCCAATATTTCCCTTAGCCACCTGATACGGAAATGGGAAATATCGTCGGATAAAGCCATGAAAATAGCCCTCCCTAAAATCAGCAACCTCTTGTGGAGTTCCTTTGCCACATGCCGAGGCCTTTGCGAATTCGCGCTCCATTTGCTCTGACTCGTACTTCATCAAGTTGGCAAGTTTTTCCATCTCTCATTCCCTCCCCACCGGCATCCGGGGCGGGGCCGTCTTCCACATCAGGTCGATTTCCTCGGGGGTGAGGCCGTAGGCCTGGTTGACGAGGTCGGCTAGGCGGCGTTCGTGCTGCTGGGCCTCGGCGGCGCGGTGTTGCATGGCGGGGACGGTATCCTCGTAGGCCTCGCGCAGCTCCTTCACGCCGCTTACGCTCAGCTTGCCCGCTGTCTTGGGGCGGCGCTTCTTCACTTCGGCCATGAAGGCGTCGAAGTCCAGGACAGCGGCGTCTTGCAGCTTCAGGCCCGGTTGGTCGATGGACTGGATCTGCTTCAACCAGTCGATCAGGTCGCGCTGGGCGCTCTGGTTGGCGCGGGTCAGCTCGATCAGCGCCGCCACGCGCTCCTCAGCTTCGGTGCGTATGGTTTCGGTGGGCGGAGCGATGGGGAGTTTCTTGACGTATGGGATGTCCATCGCCAAAGCTTCGTCTTTTTTGTGTGGGAAGTATCGGAACGAATAGTACCAGTTTGCTGGCGAGTTCATAACTGCCAATACCCAAAAATCGACTTTGGGAATCATGATCGCTGCATCATTGATAAGAACATTGTTGTCATCAAAAGAAATGCGCGAATGGAAGGCTATCCTCTGTATCACCATTTTAGGTTTGTAAAATAGTTCCCAGTAATCAACTGGATCTTGGATTTCATTCCATTTGTACAGGCCAGGTTTTCTTCCCGGCCAAGTTCCCTGTTTCTTTGCATCCCAATCCGTTGGACGTGGTTCCAATCTCTCTTGGAACTGGAGAAGGTGTTGCTTTACTGCTTGATAGTGATCGATTTCAACTCCGTGCCGCGCAAAGATCATCCAAAGTCCAGCCCATTCAGGATGCCATCTTTTGATGTCCTGACCACGCAAGTAAGGTTTCACTATTTCTTCTGACCTTGGATCTTCTTTTAGCAAATCGTTACGTGTTGGCGTATCAATGAGGAATGCTTCGTTTAAGCCTGTCTTGATTCCGTAGCATGGGTTTGTATTTATAAATTTAGCAAGTGGTATTCCATTTCCTTTGATCTTTGCCATCAAATCTATGACCGCCGGATGCTCCAAGCTCCACGCTTTTTCCGTAAAGCGCGACCAAGGCACTTTATATCCATGCTGTCTTACAAACTGTTTGAGGTTGATGTCGGCCAGCTTCTCACGCGGTACGGGACAGATGACCACCGGCGCGGACGGTTCCGGTTTAGGCTTTACTTCTTCGATGGGCTGTCCCGGCTTGCGTACCGACACGATGCAGGGGAAGACATCGGCATCCTCGAAGATGGGTGCGTGGCCGAAGTCGAGGATCTGCTCGAAGACCGTATGCTCGGCGAAGAAATGTCGTAGCGCTTCGCCGTACCCTGATTTCAGCCACTTGTTCGTCACGATGAACGACAGCACGCCACCCGGCTTTAAAACCTGAACACCACGCTCGTAGAAATAGGTATATAGATCCGCCACCCCATCGAAGGAATGATAATGCTCCTTCAGGTACGGCTTGATGGGCGACAGCAGTTCCTGGCGTACATAGGGCGGGTTGCCGATTACCACATCAAAACCGCCTTCTGCCATTGGGTCGTCATCAACTGAACCACCATCATCCCAGGTGCCGCCATCATCAAGTACTCCTTTAAATCGAGTTTCCAACTCACGACGAAAGCGGTTCCAGTCGAAGGCGTTTTCGGAGTAGTCCAGATCATCAACAATCGAATCACCTTGTTGAATGTTGTGATCCAGAAAGGTTAATGGCTTTCCTTTCTGAGCCGTTTTCAACCATAGAGATAATTTGGTAATTTCTACGGATTCTTTAGAAAGATCAACCCCATATAGGTTATTGGCTAGGATGGTCTTGTTCAGATCGAACAGACTGCGCTGCCCGCCCTCGAAGGCCGCCAGGGCGTCGTTGACGCGCTCGTACTGCGCCAGCAGGTAATCGAAGGCCGCGATCAGAAACGCGCCGGAGCCGCAGGCCGGGTCCAGCACGCGGGTGCGCTTCAGCACCTCGTCACGGTATGCCTCCCAGAACTCACGCTCGGCCTTGGCCAGCTTGCGCCCGTGCACCTCGGGGATGATGTCCAGCCCGATACGCTGGCGAAGCTCCTCCTCCTTGCGCCGCAAATAGCCGCCCAGCGCCACATCCACGATGTACTGCGTCACCATCGCAGGCGTGTAGTAAACGCCTTGGGTCTTTCGGCGGCCCTTCTTCTTATCGAAGTCCTCACCGGACGCGGCGGCTTTCAACTCCTCCAGATCGGTGACCGACTGCTCGAAGATGTGGCCCAGCACCTCGACCGACACGTCCGTATCGAAATCATAGCGCGTGATGGCGTTCAACTCGTCACACAACTCGTCCGGCAGGCTGATCTGCTCGTCGATGACCGGATCGGGCTTGAACAGCCCGCCGTTGTATCCGGGGATGGGCGGGTTGTCGTTGCCCTTATCCACCCAACGGAACACCGCTTTATAGCGCGTCCAAACGGCGCTCGGATTGTAGGGATCCTTGTAGTCGTGCGCGGTCTTGATCGTATTCGGCGGCAGCAGCCCACGATCCTCGCAGAAGGCGATGAACAGCACGCGGTCGAGGATCTTCTGCGCCGTCTCGATCATGGCAGCCTTGTCGCCGTCCGTCTGCTCGGTAAGGAATTGCACGAGCTTCAGGCGCGTGGCCTTGTACTCGGCGTAAAGCGCCTTGGTGATGGCCTCCTCGGCGTTGTCGGACTCACGCAGGAGTGCATCCACGCGGGAGTCACCGTCCGGCATGGCTTCGAGCGGCAGGAAGTTCTCAGCGCAGAGCAGAAAATAGAAGCGCCGGAAGACGGCCTCGTCAGCCAGGTCGGCCAGCTTGAAACGCTCGTAGAAGGCGGGTGTCTTGCTTGTGCGGTAGAGGCGGATCTCGCGATAGTTGCTGACCAGCACCCACTTGCAGCCCTCAGTGTAATTGGCGTAGCGCCAGCCTTGCTCGACGGCGGATTCCGTGCGCCCGGAGGCGGGACGGTCGAGATTGTTGACCGCACCCTTCAGCTCGATCGGTGCGACGATGCGCCCCTTCAGGCGCGAGGCCTTACTGGCGGATTCGGTGGCGGTGAAGAAGCCCAGCGCGCCATCGGCGGAGCCGCCGCCATCGGAGATATGCGCCTCGGCATGCAGCGTCCAGGCTTCGCCTTCACCCTGGATGACGGAGCGATAGCCCAACACTTCACCGAAGATGTCGCGCAGAAACTCACCGTGCAGCGAGATTTCGTTGATGACGTCCAGCGTCCCGCGCTCCAACGAGGTGATCCAGCGCGCTACTACGGCCCGACGGGCGTTCATATCGGATGGAAAGGCGAAGCCCGCCATCGCTTTGGCGAGCGTCTTTTCATGAAACAAGGGTTTGACGTGACCTGTGAGCATCGATGACCTATGTTGGAGATAGAGTGTGGTTCATGATCAACACCTAAAAAATTTCCTTCAGTATGTGCTATTGAGCCGTTAGGTCTTTGTTGATAGTGCACTTTATAGCATTTTTAGGATCAAGCAGGAAGATAATTTGCACTAGATTATTAGGAACCACGTTTTTCTTCGTTCCCACTGTGATTGTGTGACAAACTATCTTGAAGAATCAGGTCATCCACCAAAGAATTTTATGTGTTCATATGTTCATATACGTATGCATTTTTGTACTTATCACGCAAAAAATCTCACTCACGACATTGAATGGAAGTCGCTTAGCGAAGCGTTCCGTTCAATGCGTAGCAAAGGACATGTGAGAACGTGAGGTCTCACATGTCCAGAACAATATACTCCGAACGCCAAAGTGGGGCCTGATAACAGGTGACAATCATGCATAGAATAAAAGAGTTTTGACAGTTTGGGTTAGGAAGCGTATAAAAGCATTATCTGCTTATACAAGTCGATGTCCACGCAATTGAGGTTTATCATGCGGTTATCGCAGTTGGTTCTTCTTGCTTCCTTTGTTGCCTTCCTTGGTTTGGTGCGATCCGCTGAAGCAAAACCAAACGATGGCATCATGGTCTGGCGTCTTCAGTCCAACGAGAACATCAAGGAATCCGATGTCAAACTTATCTCAAACTTCATGGCGGCTCAGGTCGCCCAGTATTCGGGAAGAAAAGTTACTTCCGAGTCCGACATTGATACCGTCTTAAAGGGCGATGAAACAAAACAACGATGTGGAATCGACGACGATACCTGCCTTGTTGAGATCGGAAATGCCCTGGGTGTTCCCGAAGCGGTAAGTGGTGACATCGGCAAGATTGGCTCGTTTTGGATACTCAACCTGCGCAGGGTCAACATCAAGACGGCGGATTCCATCGCCCGATGCAGCCGGAGTCTTGATGGCTCCGTAGACGCCTTGATTCGAGAACTTCCGGGGGCCGTGGCCGAGTTATTCGGAAAAGAGCCTCCGAAACCAGCCGTTGCGAGAAAAGAAAGTCCTGAAGAACAAAGACCAACCACAGGTGTTTTGGTTGTGAGAAGCAAGCCGGATGGCGCCGAAGTCTTTGCCGGGGATCTTCGATTGGGGAAAACGCCCTTGCAGAGTACGCTGAAACCGGGAGATTATCAGCTTCGCCTTTCCAAAAATGATTATAAAGAAAGCAAACGTTCTGTTTCCGTGAAGAGCGGAGAAAAGACAAAGGTCTCGTTGAAACTGAAAAAAGTTGATCCCGGCTCCTTGCTTGTTGCGACCGAACCGGCTGGCGCGGAGGTGATGCTGGGCGGTTCAAACCTAGGCAAGACTCCATGCCGGGAGGCAAATCTTTTACCGGGTGAGTATGATCTTAGCCTATCTTATCCCGGCTATGAACAGATACACGATCAGGTCGTTATTGTTTCCAACGAGACGACGACAAAGCGCTATGTTCTGGATATTGACTACCCGATGAATCCCTACAAGAAATACGGCTACGTCAGCTTCTTCACGGGAGTCGGTTTGACCATATTGGGCGGTGTGGCGACGTGGCAGGCACAGGTTGCGGCGGATGACGTGAAATCCGGGAGTTGGGATGCAGAAGCTTCCAACAAAGTATGGTCCGGTGTGACCATTACGGGCTATGTCCTCGGAGCGGCGGGGATGGCTACAGGGATTGTTCTCTGGTTACTCTCCCCTGGTGATAAAGCCTGGGCAGAGAGCCATCCTGTGGTTGGCGTTTCCCCGGATGAGTCAGGCAAGGGAGCGACAGTTAGCTTGCAAGGAAGGTGGTAAAATGAAACGAATTCGTACAATGATTGTCTCGAAGGCTTGGACCGTTTTCGCACTGAGCTTTTTCTTTTCCTCCTGTGGAATGTTCCTAGAAGATGTAGGCCATGAAGGGGAGCCATGCTCCACCAAAGACACCTGCCGTGGGGATCTGGTCTGTATTGACGGTATCTGTGTTCTCATCTCTACCTCAGATGGAGACGAAGCCTCTGAACAAGATGATGATGACAATGATGTGACTCCACCTGATGGCGATGAGGATAACGAGAGCATCATCACCGAAGATGGGGATGAGACTGATGGTGATGATGATGGAGTCTCCGATGGGGACGAACCCGATGGAGATATGGACAGTGATGGTGAGTGCGAATGCTCCACAACAAACGTTTGTTGTGATGGTTGCAGGTGGACCGCAAGTGCCTGTACGCCGGAAGACGAAAACGCCAAAGGCGGGCATTGCTCCGAAGGGGTCTGCTTGATTGACACTTGCCAGAACGGTTACGACGTTTCCCTGGATCGGCTGAGTTGTTTGGAATTATCAGATGGGGACTCGGAAAGTGTGTTGGATGGGGATGATGAGGTTGACGAAGAGTTGGCCGATGGTAACGAAGAAGATATGGAAACTTGTGTTTCACACGCTTCTTACGCCTGCCACGATGGAGACGTCACTTGGTTTGATTCTTGCGGAGCACCGGAAGAGATTAAGGAAGAATGCGATGATTGTGTTTGTGAAACGAATTCCTGTGTTTTGAACACAGATTATTCCCATGTCTGCTACAACGGAGATGTGCATCGGTTCGACTGTCACGGAAACCGAATTACCAAGATCGAGGAATGTTCCAGTTGTTCCTGCTCCGGTGATACCTGTATGGTTGAAAGTCACACATCTTACGCTTGCTACGATGGGGATGTGTACTGGTATGACTGCCAAGGAAATATGGAAGAAAAGAAAGAAGAGTGTGGGATCTTTGATTGTTCCGCTGAAGCCTGTGGGCATGCAACCCCTGGCTTCGTTCCTATCCCCGCTGGTTCGTTCTGGATGGGCAGCCCGGATGGCGTCACCTGCCCGGACGGTTATCCGGGAGATTGCACGGCGGAATTGGGGCGAGAGGATGATGAGACGTTGCATTTTGTGCAGTTGACGTATGGCTTTGAGATGCAACGCTATGAAGTAACCCAAGGCGAATGGCAAACAGCCTTTGGCAATAACCCAAGCTACTTTGGCCCCAACGGGGATGGCACAGATTGCGGGAGTGATTGCCCCGTTGAGCGAGTGAACTGGAACGAAGCATTGGCCTACGCGAATTGGCTGTCCCAACAGCAAGGACTTGAACCATGTTATGTCTTAAATGACTGCGCAGGAACTCTGGGTGGTGGATGTTCGACTAACGTAATAGCCTGTGACTCTGTAACATACAATTGCACGGTTTCCTTGAATAACGTTTCAATACCACAAGAATGCGAGGGATACAGGTTGCCAACAGAAGCGGAGTGGGAATACGCAGCAAGGGCGGGAAGCACCACTGCGTTTTATCCCAGTGATGGAAATGATGGGACGATAACTGTTCCAACAGGAGGTAATGATCCGAATATGGACCAAATTGGCTGGTATTATTATAACTCTGATGTTGGTTCTGGACAGACGTCTCATCATACCGGAGAATTAGAGGCGAATATATGGGGTTTGTACGACATGGCTGGCAACGTGTGGGAGTGGGCTTGGGACTGGTATACTACCAATTACCCTAGTGGTTCGTTGATGTCTCCATCAGTAGATCCAACAGGAGTAGCATCAAGCTCAGGGCGAGTTGAACGTGGTGGTCCCTGGGACGGTAATGTACAACTTTGCCGATTAGCGTCTCGTAATGGATATACACCTAGCAATAGAAACGTCAATATTGGTTTTCGCTTGGTCCGGACCCTCTTTGGCCCTTGTTCCCCAAACCCATGCCCAGCCCATAGTACATGCAATCCAGCAGACGAAAGCTGCACTTGCAACAATGAACATATGACTGAGGATTGCTCTGCATGTGAAGAAGGATACACGGGATTCCCGGAGTGTGTTTCTTGCACGATCGTAGAATCAACTACTATCATGGATTTCAATACAGATCTTGGTTCAACTGGGGAGCCTGATGAATCAAATTGGTTCGACAACAACATCACTTTTGGACCAGATGATTCCTTCCGCTATCTGCATGGTGGAAACACGAATATGAAAGTGCAAGATGGACATTTAGTCTATGAGCGTTTAGGCGATGATGATGCTGATGATGCGTTTGTTATATATGAACTTCCTCTCGGAGAGGAGTTTGAAACGTATGTTAAGGAGGATGAGAGAACCCTTGATGCCAAAGGGTTCTATTCTTCTTCCAACCTGTATTATCAGGAAGATGGCTTGCCGCCGAACCCAATTTCAGATAATGAAAGTAATCTACAGGCAGTAAGGATTCTAATATTTCGGATTGATAGCTATTATGCGAAGTACGAACTTGTATATTCTGACACTAATGGGGAATGGATGCACTGGAATGGATCAACATGGCAGTCAGGAACTGTGGAGACTGTTGCATTCAATGGATTTTCTTCTTCTGCGGAAATTGTTACTCAATTCAGAGCTTTTGGCGACTCTATATTCATTGATGTCACTGTTGATGATAACCCTATTGTTGATTCTGTTTCCGTTTTAAAAGAAGACTTGTATGGCTTTGCCCCTAGAAAAGTCTTTTTCTCCTGGGGTTCCTATGACTGGTGGCTTTCAACAGGAAGTGTCACAACGAAAATTGATGAGATTCAAATCTCACATGATTCCTATTGTTTTCAAGAAAGTTCAGGCTGTTCCGATGGTACACGGGAGGGGTTCTCCGATGTATATCTCTATCCTGACATTGCCTCTTGCGCAGGAGAATTTACTGACCGTAACCTTCGCGCAACACGCACGAATATATCCTGCGGCAACACCTTGGAAGCGACCTGTCCCACAGCAGAAGATCTCTGTGCCGAAAATTGGCATATTTGTATGAGAAATGGAATGGTGCTGGATCTCGGGAATCGTTTGGATGCGAGTGAATGCAATTCGGACACGGCGGGTACAGGAACCTTTGTTGTGGCCTCTTCTCACTGTTCGTCGACTGGCCCATGTCAATACATCGAACCATACAACTGCTACGAATCATCAGGCTGTTCCGAAGCGATTGCTTGCGGTATCGAGTCCCCGACGGATAACGGATGTGACAGTGGGGTTTGGAGTGGAGCCACACATATTGCTGGGGTAGATGGAACAACGGATTACGGTTGTGGAAATGCTCCAGAAGGTATTACAGGTGTGCTTTGCTGTAAAGACCCTGCTTTGTAATCTCAACCCAAATCAACGGTTTTCATGACAACCTCGTTGGTGAGTTGATACGCTCCTGAAACTCTCTTTCAGTCCCTTGTGTTCTCAGCCTGGGATTCTGCTTTCCTGCCCCCATTTCCGCTTGAATTGTGCGCGCAATAGAATATTGTGCGCAGAAAGTCAACGATTTTTCGTGGGGTGAAAAGGGGCGTTTTGCCAGAGGTCGGGGTCATCCAGGCTGGCCAGGGCGGTACGCAGATCCGCTTCCGCACTGTGGCTGTAGCGCATGGTGGTTTGAACGCTGGCGTGGTCCAGAAGGGTCTGCGTAGTTTTGAGGCTCGCACCGCGTCGTTGCAGTTCCGAGCAGACGCTGTGGCGGAAGGTGTGAGGGGAAACCCGCCGTTGAATCCCGGCCAGCCGGGCGTATTTGCCGACGATCAGTTCCACGGTGCGTCGGGAAAGACGCTGCTGCAAGCGACTGATAAACAGAGGGCAAGAAGTAGGAATGGGACGTTGCGGATGTACATTCATCCAGGCGGCCAGCGCCCGAAGCGTGGTCTGGTTGATCGGGATGTCTTTGATCAGACCGCCTTTTCGACTGAGTCGCAGAAACCGTGCGCCCACTGTATCCACTTGCTCCACATTCAACGAAGTCAATTCAGATAGTCGGATTCCCGTATTATAGAACGTGGCGAGGATCGCCGCATCCCGCGCTTGCATCCAGCCTTGCGTGGTTTGCCGGACGGCTTGAATCATCCGCGCGTACTCGTTGTAAGAAAGAAAGCTGGGCTCCCGTTGAGCGAGCCTGGCGAAACGTACCCGGCGCGTCGGGTCTTGGTCTTGGGGCAATTCCTCCCGCTCGATGAGGTAACGAAAAAACGACCGTAGGCAGGAAAGCCTGCGGTTGCGTGTGGCCGGGGATGGGGACACATCGCCGAGAGTGGAGCCGTCGAGGTAGTCTTCGACGATACGCAGGGTGAGGTCCGTTATGCGCAGGTCGCCACAGCGGACGACATGGCGCTCGAAGGCCTGCAAATCCTGGGCGTAGCCGGACAAAGTGGTCCGCGCGTAGCCGAGTTTACCAAGGGTTTCCAGAAAGTTGTGAATGAATGGAGTCAGTGACATAGGTGGGTTCCCGCTGAGGATCAAGGGTGAAGAGCACTACCAACATTATACGCACAATATTCTATTGGTTGTAGTTGAGCCTGTGGATAACCCTGACCCCGACACCATGAAAGGAGTGTCCAATGTTTCGACGGATTCTTCACCTCGTACCCTTGATATTGCTGGCTTCTCTGCTGTTGACCGGCTGCTTCGGTTCCAAGAGCGGTCCCGTTCGCGTCAAGGAAAAGCCCGCTGCGGCGTGCCGCTCCTACACCCACACCTACCCCGTAACGCAATTGACCGTGCCGGTGCTGGCCAAGAAGCAGTTGGACCGTTGCGCCACGATCACCGGCCTAGCCTTCACGATGATCGATACCTACCACAACGGAAATCCGGAAGCCTTCGGCGGTGTGGTGGGGAAGGAGAAATTGGAGGATTGGGTGATCTTCTTCGCCAATCCCGAAGGGAGCGCCGTCTCGTTCACAGTCTTTGCCCCACCGCGACTGGCCGAAAAGATTGTGGCTCTGCAAGGCTTAACCCCGCTGAAGATCAAGGGCCGGTACACCGGAAACATCTTGTTCGGCTACGAAATCGGCACCCAATCGGCGATCACCGGTACGAGAATCGGCGATCAGCGCTTCATTCTTGCCGATGACGTGCTGATAGATGATGAGTAACCGATGAACCCATCCACTCAGAAGAAGATAAGGAGTAGAGGAATGAAACGCGATCTTACCGGTTTGATTCTGTTGCTATGGGTTGTTGTGTTTGCCGCAAACTGCGGCGGCGATGACCCCGATGGAAACGATGACGATGATGCGGTCGTTGATGACGACGACGACAATGATGATGATACAAACTCGGAGGAGGAAGGCTCCTTCCTGTCCTACACCTATACTTTTTCCTGCACGGACTGCCCGGACGAAGAGGAAGGCTACGATCAGCACGTGACCTTTAGCGATTCCGGCTCGTTTGCCAGCGGTGAATGGGCTCCCGTCAACTGTGTTCAGGACAGCCAATCCGTCAAACTGCATGTTAGCAACAAGGAATATGGGGAGGATTGCAGCGAAGATTCGGTGAAGATTTCCATCAACTCGGGCATCTATCATGGGCCCGATACTTACGAATACAGATGCCAATGCAGGGAGGATGACCCGGAACGGTTTGAATGTGAGAACGAAGGTTATGTATCGCTTACAACGCACATCCTTCAAGACGGGATGTGTTACAACACCGTATCAAGGGATTTTCTAAGCGATCTGGGGATAATTTATATCGGACCATCCTTCAGTTGTTATTCCTATTCGGATTATTGGTTGGATTCGGGGAGTATCGGATGCTCGGTACAGATCCAGGTTCACAACGAATCCAAGTTGTCAGGGATATTTTCCTGCTACCAGACCCTGGAAGAGTTCAGGGATCAATGGCGTGACACTTGGAACACGAAAACGGACTTGCGTGTGGAGGGAGAGTTTCAATGCGTCTTCGACGACGAGACGGAAGAAGACTAATTATCATCCATTCAATGGATGTTTGGTGATCTGCCCACGTAGGTGCTCGGCAGAGGCGGCAAAGGAAAGATAACCATCGGAGTCTATATCGGTATGATGTTGGTCTACCGATATAGACTCCACTATGACCCTACCCGCATCACCATCTGGATGTTTCTGCACGTAACGCGATCAATGATCTCGGAAGAACGAAACCCATTTTTCCCTGTATTGAATTAATCTCACTCTTATCAAACACCGCTGTTTTTGCTCCCTACAGACTTGACGGCACAAATCAGCCTTCCATCAGCCTTTTCCGTGTTATTCTTCCAATGGAGAGGTTGGAGGTTGCTAAGATCATCGCTTCCACCTTTGGATTCGGGAATTATATGATCGACCTCCCACCCATAGTCACTGTTACGGTTTCCATAGGCACTTCGTTGAATCCAAGCCGTACACTTGTCTTTCCGGAAGCCTTTTGATTCAGCATCCGGTCCAATGTAGGTTGCCTTCGACCAGACCTTGTCAAGCATAGCATCTGAAAAACTCATTGTTTCCTCCTCATAATGTTAACAAGCAAATCTCCCAATAAGACAAACATGGAGATGAAAGACAAGCCTGTCAAGTGCCACCTTTCTCCTTTTGTAGGAATCTACAGGATCTATCATGTCTATTGTAATTATGGACTTATTCCATCATGTGTCACCTCAAAACCGTGGCATCGTTAATGATTGCTGTTCGTAAATTACTTTTTGGTGTTTTCAGTTGTGTGCAAGTTATAGCCAATCATCCATTCAATGGATGTTTGGTGATCTGCCCGCGTAGATGCTCGGCAGAGGCGGCGAGATAGATGGTGGTGGTTTTGATGTCGGAATGGCCCATCATACGCGACAGAGAATAGATGTCGCAGCCGCCCTCCAGCATCAGCGTGGCGAAGGTGTGGCGCAGTTTGTGAATATGGAAGGACACACCGGAAGCCACGCGGATGCGGGCGACGAGGCGGCGTAGGCCGATATCGGTCAGACCCATGTCGCGGTTCAGCGAGGTGAAAAACTCCGGGCAAGTCTTGTTCAAACGCTTACGCTCTGTAAGGTAACGGGACAAGCTCTCGGCCAAGGTGGCGCAGATCGGCACCACGCGGTCCTTGTTCCCTTTTCCCTGACGGACGAAAAGCGAGAGGTTTTCCAGATCCACATCGGCAAACTTCAGACTCAGCAATTCCTTCTTACGCAGCCCGGCAAAGACAAAGGTGGAAAAGATGGCGTGGTTGCGGATACGCAGGAAGCGGTAGGCGTAGGGGTAGTTGGCCACGGTTTCCAGGATGCGGTGCGCTTCCTGCCTCGTGAGTTTCGGCGGCAAACGCTTCTCCAGCTTGGGGACTTCGATCTCCTGCGCGGGGTTCTGTTCCAGATAGCCTTCCTTCACGCACCAACGAAAAAAGACCACCAGGGTCTTGTGGTGGTTGATGAAGGTGTTGGCCGACCAGCCTCGTTCACTGCGACCGTAGAGGAAATAGCGACGCACGGCCAGTTCGCTCACCGCTTCGATCTCCGTAATCCCCGCCCAGCGGGCGAAGAAGCGGGTGACCGTGCGATAACGACGGGTGGTTTCCGGGGAATAGCCTTTGATGAAGGTGGAGTATTCACAGAAACGTTGCACGAGGGTTTGGATGGTCATACAAAAAAGACGGCTGCCGGATGGCGGTCGTCTTTTCTGGAGCCGTTGGGCGGAATTGAACCGCCGACCTCGTGCTTACCATGCACGCGCTCTGACCGACTGAGCTACAACGGCAAACTGGAAATCAACCCTCCTTTCAATGGAATACGTCGAATGAAATGATATTCGATCCCACATCCAATGGAGTCCTATAAGTACCCTATTCTGAACCGCTTTTTCTCCACGAAAGGTGTTGCCTTTTGCTTCTTGGTCCCATGAAACCGAGGACCGCCGGGGACCGTGTCCGGGAGGGAAGCGGTCCTCGTTTGGAGGATTTCAGCCAGATTGAGCGCCAATTCCCCTTTTTCCCTGGATCTGTTCCTTACCATGAACACGGTCGGAAGCCTTTGTCGCCTTTTCCGCTAAACTTACCGTCTTTTTCCATGATCGGAGGCGAGAAACGGGAGATTCCACGGGACCTGGTTCCTGCCGAGAGAAACTCCAATGCCTTGTAGCCAAGCCGGTGACGAAAGCTATCCTAGCTTATGATTTGAATGGATTACACCGACAAGACTATTGTGACGTGATTACAGTAAGTTGTCAAGGTCCAGACGTTCCACGTCGGCACGCATCGCCTTCGTCGGCAGGCAGCGCAGATAGGTCAAGGTCATGCGGATGTCCGTATGGCCCAGCAGTTGTTTCACCTTGGCCGTGTCACAGCCCTTGTTCAACAGATTCACAGCGAAGGTGTGACGAAACTGGTGAACGTGAAAGGGAATGCCGCAGTGTTCGCGTACCTTCTTGATCCAATGAATCAGCCCTTCTCGTGTCAGACCGGCGTCCCGATTCGTGGAAACAAACAGCGACGGGGTTTGGCAGCCCCGCTTGGCTCGTGCCTCCAGGTAATCGTCCAGCATGGTCAGCACGCTGGTGTTGAGTGGGATGATCCGTCGGCGACGGGACTTGGAGGTCTCCGCCCGCACGGTCAGTTCTCTGCGGGACCGATCCACATCCAGCATCTTCAGTCCGATCAGTTCTCCACGCCGCAATCCGCAATGCAAAAACACGCCCAAGATGGCGATGTTTCGCTTACGCAAAAACTCGTCCTTCCAGTTGATACCGAAGGACACGGAAAGGAAGATCCGCTCCACCGCTTCGCGCTTCAGGTATTGACGAGTCTCATACTGCACACGCGGATAAGCCATGCTGCGAAAGGGATTCTCCGGGATTAGCCCTTTGATGCGCAGCCATTCGAAGAAGGCGTTCAGCTTGCAGCGATAGGTGGCCACGGTGGTGTTACGAATGCCGGTTTTCAGAATGCCGCGACCGACCACCCGCTTTCGTCGTTTCAAGCGTCTAAAAAATTCCGTCATCGTTGCAGGGTCAATGGATTCCAGGCTGATCGTCGGAATCATCCGTTCCAGCAACGCAAAACTGGAGACATACCCACGCAGGGTTTCCTCGGAGAGATGGGCCGAATAGCGGCATTCCTCGACGAATTGGTTGTGGAGTTGAGAGAGGGTTGGGTGCATAGGGTCTTGGCTATGATTCTTGGAATCCAAGGAATCTCGTAGCCGATACGACGATATTGGATGGAGTCTTATGAGTCTGCGATGAAACGATAAGCTAACGAATGGAAACCATTGAGAATCTCTTCTTCGGTTCCAAGCTTGTCCCGGCCCGCGCGGTTCACGGGCCGTGGCTCGGAATCACACGGGCGACGTCCGGTCCACGGACCAGGCGCGCTTGCCGCAAGAAACCGGGGCGTGGCCTACGGATCGGGACAAGTTCGAAACAGAGGATAGGCATGCTGCGGACGGGACGCCTTGCGCCACCGGGCTTCCAGAAAACGCTCCGGTCGTGAGATGTCGGCCACCTCCTGCAAGGCGAACCAGATGAATCCGCGACCGAAGCTCACGCCGCAGTCACGCACCGCATCACGCAAACGCAGCAGTCGCCGCTCGTTGGGGCACAGCACCAGTAATCGCAGATCGCGCACGCCGAAGCGCTCCTTGGGGCCGTTGCGTTTCCACCAGTGAAGGTAGCCTTGAAATTTCAGCCGCATCCGTTTGAGACTCACCGTGCCGCGATCCACCTCCACCAAAAACCAGGGATGTTCCCGTTTCCAGCTCAGGCCGAAGAAGGCATCGGCAACCAAGGGCACACGCAGATGGTTCCCCGGCTCACGAATCAGAATGGATGTCCCGATGCGCTGAGGCGTGGTCTCCCAGGAGCGAAGGTGAAAGTCCGGCAGGCGGGCTTGCAAGCCTTCCAATACCACGCCCACCTGATTGACGGCCAGGGTATGTTCCAGGGTAAACAGGCTGCGCTTCAGACGCGAGGCGATGGTGTAGGGTACGGCATTGACTTCGGAACCCTGAGCCAAAGCCAAGGCTTCCGCGCCACGTCGGGCCAGCGCCCACACCGTTCGTTCCCGACCATCCAGAGACGGCACACGCAAGGTATGGATGGTCTTTTGCAGAAGCAAATCACGGCTTTCCGGTAGGTTTTCGCCGATCAGAAAAGCGAGTTGATCTTCGTCGAGCAAGCGATAACGAGCAAGAAGTTCATAGACGTGAAGCTCCGGTGCGCTTGGTTGTGGGTTGTTTGGAGTAGGAGTCATAGGTTTGTTGTAGGATAATGAATAGAGCGGCGTAGCCCAAGGCGACGGTGTAACGGGCCAGCCGTGATGTATCTTTCGGCAGGCGATGGCTCAGCGGTAGAATGTCGGGCTTGATGTCTCTCGACGCAACAGGAAGCAACGGCAGATGAAATCGGACAGCCAGAGGGTTTGCGACGTTTGCGGCACGGGAGCGTCCTGTCCTGACGACCAGTGCCTGGGGCCGTTCGCGAAGCAGGATCGCGTCAAGCTCCTTGTCCATCTCGACCTTGGATTTCAAGCCTCCGTACAGACGAAAGCGCCAAAGTCCCCGGTTCTCCCAGGGGTCCAACGAAACCATCACCAGCGACGCACGATGGGAACCGAATGCCAGCACACGGGGATGCCGTCGGGGAGGGCGAAGCTGAAGAGTCGGAATCATAGGGTTGTTTGCTTCCGCGTCTGCATGGCGTGCAAGGCCAAGGACGCCGCCGCGATGGCTTGCCCGTAGGTGCGATCCCATTCCGTGCGCACGCGGGAATCCTTGGGAGGATGCAAGGCCACGTCGGCATGATCGCGTGCCAAGAGGCGCGAAGCCAAACGTACCGTCGGCGTCGCCGGTTCCTCGCTTTTCCAAGGGGATTCGCGGCAGAGCCACGTGAGGGCGTCCAGTCTCGGTTGCCGTTTCAGATGGCGAATGCCGTGCTGTTCGACAAGGCTTTCCAGCAAACCGGAGAGCATCCAAGCCTGCCGCGTCAGTCGTAGACGATGAAGCTGCTCTTGTACCGCCTGGGTCGGCGGCATCTTCGCAATCACGCTGGAAAACCAGTCTTTGGTCCGCCGGATGGTTTCCTCACCGCTTAAGGCAGAAGGGAAACGCAGATGGCCGCACCAGACAAGGCCCAGGGGATCAACCAGGGCTGCGCCGATGGCGCGACCGCTCGGTGTAAGGGCCAGCGTGACCGGCTTGACGATGGATGGGTCTGACATAGAGATGGTGTATTATGAATGAATGAATGAATGAGTGAATGAAAGCTCTGTGATGGACAAGGGCGAACCGTGCTTAAGGAGACGGCTCGCCCTCCTCCGTGGTGTGCAGCAATCCCAGAGAGCCTCGACGATCCTGAGCTACACGTCCTTGTTCTCGCCACAGTTCGGGATAAAGAACCTGCGGTGGCACGCGCAAGGCGGCAGAAAGCAGGAACAAGGTTTCCAAGCGAGGCTTGCGCTCGCCGCGCTCGAAACGTCCGATGCTGCCGACGCTGGTTCCGACCAGCCGGGCCAATTCGGCTTGGGACAGGCAGCGTCCCGGCTTGCCCGGACAACGCTTGCGCCAATAGGCAATGGCGTTGGGCATTCCACCCGCTGTGACGCGAGGCTCTGGGATCAACGAAAGCAATTCGTGGGATTGGATTCTATTCGTCATACATCCCCATTGTCCCAAACCCGCCGTCGTTTGAATAGAGACCGCAATCCACCCCCCAAGGACAAGCCTTTCACGCTCTATCCACAAAAGCACGGGCCGAACGGCTCGTGCTTTTGGGATTGGAGGTTGTCGAAGTGTTTGTGTGGAGATTTTGGGAACGAGGCATTATCACTCGATCGGCCTCGATACTGTACTTGCTTGAGGTAGATCAGAAATAGACGAATACAAGCGATTACCAAGGAACACGGGTCAGGAAATCTACAAATGCTTGGGGCTGGTCGCTGTCGAAGCATGAATCAGGAAGCCCCCTTTTATCAAAGATCCTGGTCATTGGGTCGCCTGGAAAAAGAAACTGGCCAGTAATGCAACTCTGAGCCTTGATGTACTCGGCATGTTTTCTCGTTACTGGATCAGAAGGACTTTTGTATTTATCTAAATAATGACCAGCCGCTTGCCATCTATCTATCCAAGTAGCCTTCACAAGTGGAGCCAGTATATCTTCAAGAGTTCCCTGTTGCGTATCTTCGTCATGAAAGACATACAATCCCACAGGGAAGGTTTTCCCATGTAGCCACTTCTTGTGTGACGGCTTCGCACCATTCAGAATTGATGCATACTCTGATGCGAATTCTGCCTCTCGCTGTGAAACACCTCCGTTGTCGGCATCGTAAACAAACGCCGCAGATATTTTCTGAATGTCCGCTCCAAACCCTGGAAGCAATAATGATTCAACATCATGAAGCAGAGTGATTGCAGCTGCAGACGCTCTGTCTCCATGACTTTTGATAATAACGTAAAGTGTGTCTGAAGAAGTATCCTTCACAATCGCTTCAAAACTAGGTAGAGGTGGATGAACTGCGGCCTGTAAATGAAGTGTATCCAGCGACCGGTCCAAATATCTTCGGATAATTATGCTTTGAATTTTAGGATTATGGGGGTTGTTTGGATCATGTACCGGTCCGAATGGTGCAGGCAAATCCCGGATCGGGGCTCCAACCCAATCAGCATTTCTGATCACACCGAGACACCGAACTGTATACCTCACATCATGGTTTCCCTCACAAAATACAAGGACAGCGTTCATTATAGCCTCCGAATATCTACATCGCCGGCTTCTATAGCATGCTTCAATGAGAGACCATCGAAACGTAAAACCGAACACTGACCGTCAGTTTGCCGCTTGAGAAGAAACGATACGATATGATCTGTATGAGAACCATTTAACAGAAATGCATCAACGGTCTCTTTGCTATGCGTCGAGATGAACATTTGAACATCGAAGTCAATTGCGAGGTGTTGCAACAAATTAGTAAAATCACCTAATATACTAGTATGAATCGCGTTCTCGAATTCGTCGATTAATACAACCCCACCGCGCGCTCCAGCGAAAAGAAGCCCAATTTGGAAAATTCGCTGAATTCCCTCTCCAAAGAATGAAAGATCAACTGCTTCGCCAAGGTTTGAATGAGTTACCAGAAAACGGCTGAGTTCGTTGGCTAAGGCGATATCCTGAACACCAGAATCAAGACGAGCCTTTATGAATTGTAAAACGCTCTCTTTGGATTTTGCCCGGATACTCGCCTCGTTACAACGAACAAGCAATTCGGGATCAGATGAAGAAAATGGGGAATGGAGTACAGAGGGGCAGAGCCAACGGGGATCGCCCTCAATACGAGTGCGTCGTGTTCGCCCTGTGAAAAAGTCAGTTATGGAACGTTGTTTGCGATTTGCATAATTTGATTCAATCACGAGAGTTCGTAAATAGCTTGCCCAATCTTCGTCAGAATCTTCAGGTTCCTCCTTTATGCTATGCCGGACAGTAACGGCGTTGTCAGCCCGCGAGTCGTATTCCGCAGCCAATTCCACATCATTGGGCAGTTGATTGATGACCCATGAAGGATGTGCATCAGGGTCGATACGAGTCCTCCGCCGAATAATTTCCAACACGGCACGTGGATCTGATTGATTGGCAAGCAAGAATAGAGCTTCAAGAGCACTTGTTTTACCAGCGTTGTTGATACCAACTAAAATATTCACCCGCCCAAGTTCTTCAAAGGAGATTCCAGATATAGCTTTATAGCGGTTGATTTGAACTGTTCGAAAATGGGATTGAGGAATATCTGTGTACACTTGCCAGGGACGTTCAGAGCTCTTTCTATGTGGTTGTCTCTTCTTTGAGACAATGATTGCGTCCATTCGTGCGGTTAACTCATCGACACGGTCCAGATCGCTTACCGACATCTTCTGCGCTAGTTGAAAAAGCCGTCCAACATCTTGGTTGCAGCGATCAAGAGCTCCATCAATTTCATTCTTCACGAGAAGGTCACTAGAAAGTGTCGCAGCCTGGAGGCTACGTGTTTCTTCCAGACGTTTTACCGCCTCAGGGTCTTCAATAATTTTCGCCAACTCGCGAATCTGGCTACCAGTAGTGATGACAGGATCGAGAGAGGGATTAGTCAATATACCGTTTTCTTGGTCTTCATCATCCCCCGGCTCTCGCGATAGCCACGAAAACAATCGCTCCAGGTTTGATTTATCCATGGCTTGCTCTGTATCGTTATTCCATTTAAGCCAAGTTCGTAATGACGGTGCCTTCAGAATTTCACGAAACAAGTTGAACATCTCTGAGGAAAACAGATCTCCGTAATCACTCTTTCTATATGCTTCAGCCAAGGTAAGCGTTCGGATACTAAGATTGAACTCACGCGTGGATACACCAAGAGAACGGCAAATTTCATCGCGGCCTTTATTATAGTCGTCCCTCAGTCGTTTCATCAATCTTGCTTGATTAATCGCAGGCCATCGGCGTTTGCCGCTGATGTGGTGCAATCCCATTACTATGAGATGATGAAAATCATCTGTTTCCTTGTAGGTAATACACGGTACTTTTATAAACAATGCTGAATCAAGTTTACCAAGGTGGCCGGTCGAGTTATCCCAACTTGATTGAATATACTTCAAGGTCGCGATACGTCGGTTTCCTTCAACGACAAGGAATTTCCTGTCTGCTAGCTTTCGAACTTGGATTGTCTCGACATCAAGCCAGCCATTTTGCCTGAAGCTGTCAACTAGATCAGACACCAACTCTGCACTTTGCCCCAAAATCAGACGGCGTGTGCGACGCTGGACATCATCATCTGCGTAATGCACCTCATCGACGGGCCTATAGTCCTCATTATCGATGAATCGGTAGTTGTTTGGATCTAAATATAGGCTTGATAAAGACAGATTGATCCTTTGCCCTCGGCTATCACTCGTTTTCGTCTCCATTTGCATAGGCTCTTCAGACATGCTAGGCTCCCACTGTTCGGATCCATGCCGTTCACAACTTCCAAGGTAACCATTCTACATTCTATACTTTTGTGAAAGCAAGAGCTGTCTTCCATTTTGTTTGCGGAACAAATCAGGATAAATGTCCCAGATTGTCTCATGCCTGATCGTTCACCTAACATCTCTGTCGATAATCCAACCCACAAAACCACTGTCCAGTCCATCCCTCGCTGCAAAGACACGTACTAAAATAGGGCCCTTTGAAGCATGCTCACCAGCTGGCCTCCCACAGACCTCTCATTCCCACTTTTCCAACTTAGACATATTGTTTTCGACCCTCCTCACTACCCCACCCGTCCACTTTTACCCCCCTGACCGTGGGGGTTCGGGCTTGCTACGCTTCAAATAGCGGAATTCTCCGCATGAACCTTTTCATCCAATCGATCCTTCATGGAGGCAAACATGAATCCATCCCACGGAAACGGACGACGCGCACAGCCGCGCCAAACCTGGACCAACAGCCAAGACAACCAAACATCGGACTCCCACGACCCGACCTTGTACGCCAATCTCCTGACCGCCGGACACGCCGACGGACTCAAGACCATCCACACGGAACTCGTGCAAGCACCTCGTGACGACAACGGCCAAGTGGCCATTGTCAAAGCGATCATCGAAACCGACCACGGCGACTTCACCGCCTATGGGGACGCCTCACCGGAATCGGTGGACGCCGACTTTCAGCCTCACCTTTTGCGCTGCGCCGAAACCCGTGCTAAGGCTCGTGCCCTGCGTGATGCCCTGGGTATCGGCATTGTTTCCCAGGAGGAACTCATCGGCGATGCGTCACCAGATCTGGCGCAACAACGAACACAACCGAAGCACTCCCACTCAAAGCATCATCCACCATCAACTCAGCGGCAAGCCCCAAGCCGCGCGAAGCCGCAAAGTCGAAACGCTCTCCAAACCATGACGGACAAGCAGCGTAGTCTGCTCTTTCGTCTGGCCTACGAGGTTGGCTATTCCAAGGACGAGGCCGCCGACTTTCTCTGTAGGGAATTGAATGTCGGAAATTTGGACCATGCCGATAGGAAAGGAGCCTCACGGCTCATCGACCGCCTGCGCCAAGGCCCGGAGCGAAACTCCGGCTATTCATCCTGAGACGTTGCGTTCAACGCGATGTCGGTCTGCTGATTCAACCAACCTTATGAAAGGATCATCCGATGACTCTCCATACCCTGCGACTTTTGGAACGAAGCCCCGGCTTCGAGCGTGTGACGGATCGCGTTCGTGCCGAGGAAGAATTATGGAACCCCGATACGACACTGCCGGTACGCGATCTCACCGCCACGCCTCATGGCACGCTGTGGGTTCCCGATGTGGGCGAAGTGAAACCGACTCCCTGGTCGCGACGGCAACTGGCTACCGAACTCGGTATTCAATGGAATCGCTGGTTTGAGAACGTCTCCGGCTCGGAGGCCAGTGAGGAAATCAACCGCCGTTTTCGCCGCTCGGAGAAACAATGGAAGGTACGCACGCGCCGTGCGCGGCCCGATGAAAGCGCCGACCCAGAGGTGGGTATTCTTGGTGCCTTGGTTTCACCGACCTATACACCCATCGCGACGACTCGTGTATTGAATGGCCTTTCCCAAGCTTTTCCGGGAAGTGCCACATCGCGACTGGTCGCCTGGCGCACGGATTTCACCGATCGATCTCTGCACCTGAGTTTTCTGGACACCAAACCGGTGAGCCTTGGCAGTGGAAGCATGAAGGAAACCTACTATGTCGGTTTTCATCTACGCAACAGTTCGGTCGGTTTCACCGCCCTGACCCTGCATGTTTTCTTCCTGCGTCTGGCCTGCACCAACGGGATGCTCATCTGTGAGGGTCTCTTCCGCCGCCTTTATCGTACCCACCGACCCATCGATGATGTGAAACTCCATCAGCATCTGGAGCAGGCGTTTTCCGGCATCGGCGAGGTTTGGCAGCACGGCTTAAGCCTACTGGATGCCTCGCGCCGCCGCAATCTCGTCAACCTGGAGTTGACGCTTACCAGCCTATTGCGCAAGGTTCCGGGGCTGATGGCGTATCGCAAGGCGATCACGGCGGAATTGCTCAGCAGCAGCACCGCTCCCAGCGTGTTTGATCTCGCCCAAGCCTTAACCCACGTGGCCAAAAGCGCGGACCCGGAACCCCGCTTCGACCTGGAACGCCTCGCCGGAAACTTGCTCCTGGAGGATGACTCCAACGAAGAGTCCCCCAAAATCGCAATGGGGAGGACACAATCCACCCCTGAAACAACCACCCAACGAATGGATTGACCAAGCAACCAACCAATCTCAACCAACAAAACACCCCCGATTGCCAACGGCAATCGGGGGTGTTAGTTGTCCATTATCTAATTGTATCAAGAGCGATAATTATCGGATCCAATACAGGGAAACAGAGCAAGGCGAATATGTTGTTGCCACTATAAATACACTCCTCACGTGGACGGTTACCGTGTTGAAATAATATCTTAGGTGATGCAACAAGATCCGTTGCCAACATTGCATCATATGATACTGGCTTTGACCTAATGGAATCCTTTCTGAATATCCGCTGTTTGATAATCTCCTCTGCCTTGATTTGATCATTAGATATTTCTAAGCGCCTTTTTGATTGCTCGTCAATCCATCGCAGTACGGCAGTGTACTTGCCATCATCTCCATCCTTACACTGACCGTCGTCAATCATGCTTCTAGAGCTTAGAGACAAAAGCAAGTCAATAGCGGTATTGTTGAATATTTGTGCTTTATAATCAATGGCAGCACGGGGGTTTTTATCATACTTCACATGGGTATTAGAATGTTTTCTATGTTCATTTGCATTGCACATGCTATGTATTATTTGGTCGATAATTATAGAATCCTTCTCTGTTTCATCTTTCCATGCCCTGTGTAAATTTGCGATATCGCAGGATGGGACAGCGCCAGAACAATGATAATACCTTGGTCTGATTGAGTCGCTTAATCCCCTATATTCTATTCCATTGGATTCTGCATAGTTGCAATCTAATGCATTTTTCCACATTAACTCATAAGCCCATTGAATGCTTTCAATCCAAATTCCCATTGATAGAGCGCTACTCCAAGAATTTTGGCTATTGGATTCTTGAAGATCAAGTGATTCATGAAGGTACACTGTCGCATAGTATAATGCCTCAAACAAGCGAGAAGGCATCTTGTCTCTATCAGACATTTTATTTCTGGCGTAGCCTATGCCCAACCAATATGCGGCCATGTGAACACTGTGTACAAATATAATTTCAGCATCATTTGTGTTGATATCTTTGATGTAATGTGACAAGTGGTATTCGCAATTATCATTAGAGATACCAAGTTCAGCGATGTAACCGCATGACATAGTGAATGTGGGAGAAATGATGAGTCCTTCCATGCCATTGCCCTGTAGATTGTATTTTTCAATTGTCTCGTAAGAGAGCTTGAGAAATGACGACACCGACATCAGATAATTAAGTTCCTTATTCAATTCCTTGAGGTTGTACATAATACCAACATACCATAATATCACTGTTCCTGCACCTGCTATAGAAGTCTTATGTCTAATATTCGGCAGCGCTGATATTATATCGTTCATAATGCTTCGTATGTTTTCATCGATTTCATGTGATCCATTGCTATCACCATCAAATTCACCACTTATTATTCTAATTAGCAGAGTTAGAAATTTCGTAAGCTTTTGATTTATGCTTGGATCTGCATGGGTACTCAACTCCTTGAGGATTTCATCATAATCAACAGGATTGAACAAGAGATTACTGCTCACATTTCCGCCTTCGAAATAACTCCCCAAGAAGTGATTAATATGCTTTAGCAATCTAAGTGAGGCAAGAATACCATCTCCAATATTACTAGCAATATCTCTAAGCTCTTTCACTTCATGGTGTAATTCTGTATTGGATTGTGAGCCACATGTAACGGTGGACCAACTTGTCCCATTATCAATCACAACAACAAGAAAGTCATCATTTTCGTCATTGTAACCCAAATATGTTTCTGCCTTCGTGCAGTATTGCGAAAAATCGTCTTCTCCAGAGTCGTGTGAGACAGGAAGGCGGGCAATGAGCATCTCCGCTGCTACAGATGAAACCAGAGTGTAGTTCCTATCTTCTGCAAAATATTCCTTCAAGTAAGTTGCCATGAGTCTGCTCCTCATGGTCGAACTACTAAATACAGAATCATATGGAGGCATTGATGTTAAGACGCCTTCTGACATACTGTTTGGAATGACTGATATAAATAGACGACTCAAGCTTTTAGCTGAATCATTCTTCTGCTGAGAATCGATCTTATATATACCAGGAATGCCATAGTTTTCAGTCAGATATGGAGTGCATGGTGTCGTTTCATTGTTGTCCATTGTAGTTTCTACATTACTGTCCTCTTTGTAGTTTATCTTGTAAATGTAGGGGTTATACCCAATAGGGAGTACGCCTTCCTTGATGCATATAAATTGCACTACGCTCACAATAAATAATATTATCAACAATATGGACAACATGTATAATCCAGGTTTTCTTTTCCGTTGAAGAAACCTAGCAACGAAGCCTTTATTTGTATCCTCTAGACCAAGATTCTCTGCAAGTTTTCGATATTGACCACTGCCCAAAGCTACAACGATGGGCTCCGTCGGGTTGTCCTTGCGACTCCAGTCTTCCAGGAGAGTGACGGAGATTCCACACTGGTTCTTGAGATGATCTGCATCTCGTTCGTGCAAGAACAGAGCGGAAGCTCCTGCATCATTGGCAAGTTGCCATTTCTTACAAATCGAACACTGACCATCTGATTTGCAGGCTTCGAATTCATCGGATGTCCCAACTTCGGAGATAAGTCCTGTTTCCTTGCTGTAGTTTGCAGAAAACAAAAATAGACCTTCTTCAACAGATGGAACCGACCCCCGCGTAGACGTTCTAGCAGCGAGATGACAGGCAAGAGTATGAGACACATCGGAAACCGTGATTGGCTTCGACTCCAGATGAATCTCTTGGAGAGATCGTAAACAAAAGACTCCTGAAGATTCCTTTAACAAAGATTCCAATGTTTTATAAAATGCGCAGCTTCTATGGATGACACCTTCCAAAGTAGGGCTTTCCAACAGGGCGTCATCGGTACTACTTTTATAAAGCTGATGCTTGGTCCCTTCATCTCGCCAGATTTCCAAGACCCCGTCCGGGGCAATCGCCGGAAAACCAATCCTCATCAGACTTACTCCACGATTTATGGGCGAATAACCAATACACGATTTGCTTGGCGGATGCTACGATTTGGAATTGTCGTTTCGATTCCCGGCACAAGATCATAGGTCTCTATCAATTGATCGTCGGCTAGAAGAACAACTTGCACCTTATCCTGAGAGCGCCTGGTGATGAACTCAGCCAGAATTCCGGAGGAAACTCGTTTGAATTCAATTTTACCCCCTCTCCCCAAAGACAGGTGGTCTGGGAACAAGGAAGAGGGGCCAGAGCGGCGTAGGGCTAGTGCTTGCACGCCTTCGATATTCCACCCTTCAAGGATTTCTCCATCAATCCCAAGCTTACTCAAGATATAGCGGCCTATCTCAATTGCTGTGTTCTTCGCAAGAAAGGACCAACGATCCCAATTATAATATGTTTGATGTTCCCTCAGTGTGTTTTCTTTGGGATCTCGCTCTTCCAATAAGTTCCATGCCTCTTCAGTCGCAGCTTCTAATTCATTATCTGCTTGTATAAGTATTTTTGAATAATTATCTAGCTCCTCGGCGATGGCCTCTTGTTCAGCTTTGGTAAGTGGTGTTATATTTTTGAAGTATTTCATAATTCGTTACCTCGGTGATCCTATCAGTCTTACAAACTTCGCTATCAATCCATTTTCGTAGTTGGTAACAGAACCAACCCTGTCGATAACTCTCTCTTCTGATATTGTACGAACGATTAGTAGTGACGCAAAGAGCATATCAGGAAGGAGGTTAGAATACGAGTTGTCGAATATACTTATGTCATCTCTGGTTAATGGGAAGAATATTGTACTATCCTTAGAGATGTCCTCGTATGATGTCGAACACCAAAACACAGATATCATTCCTAATGGACTATGCGCTCCACTCATAATAATTGCCCAAATCGTTTTCTTGTCAACTCGAATAGTAACAAGATCTCCAGGCTTGTATTTGTTATTGTCTGAACTTGAAAGAAACCTGTCAAACCCGTGTAACACATCATTGAATATAGAATACAAACTATCAATTCGGTTTGGTAATGCACTGGTGGAAAGCCCAAAAGGGGAAGCGCAATTTACTTCTCCCTTTGACAACTCTCCTTTATCTCCATGCGTGAACTTAATACCGTAGGGCAGAGGTTTTTGTTTATCGTATTTTCCCTTTCGAATAGGAAGTACAATATGTCGATCATTATTTCCACTTTTGCTATGTAATATCCAATCTAATATAATAGAAGGACGCCCTCCACGCCTGCCATATACCTTCCAGTTCAGCTCACCACGATTAATATCCGACATGAATTTCGGATCGTCAATTTTGGGGTTGGTAGCACTCTTGTCCAAGATAACTTTCTAAGCTAAAAGCAAAATGCCCTTCTTTGGGTTGTGGCAGAATCGTGTTGTCTACGCATGATTCATTCACAACGGAAAAAAGGGCGACCTCATGGTAAAAGTTTCGAGTCTGTTCAGTCAACTTCTTTCTCACGTTCCTCGTCTGGAATTCGCCGGGCTGGTGGCCAGGCATCGGGCCGAATACCGCGCGAAGGGCTTCTCTTGTTGGTCGCAGTTCGTCGCCATGCTCTTCGGCCAACTGGCCCACGCCGACAGCCTGCGCGAGATCGGCAACGGCCTCACCTGCTGTTTGGGCAAGCTCCGCCACCTGGGCCTGACCAAAGCGCCGCCTCGTTCCACCTTGGCTTACGCCAACGCCCATCGACCCGCCGAACTCTTTCGTGACCTGTTCTACCGAAGCTACCAGCATTTTCAGGCCCACGGCGGACTTGGTTGCCGCAAATCCCGCTTCCGCTTCAAAAACAGGCTGCTCTCCTTGGACGCCACCGTCATCTCGCTGTGTCTCTCGCTCTTTCCTTGGGCGTCCTACCGGCGCGCCAAGGGCGGCGTCAAGGTCCACACCCTGCTCGACCACGATACCTACCTGCCCGTCTTCGTGCAGATCACTCAAGCTCGGCTCCACGATGTCTGCATCGCCCAGACGCTCGACCTCAACCCCGGCTCCATCGTGGCCATGGACATGGCCTACGTCGATTTCGACCTCTTCGCCCGCTGGACCGAACGCGGCATCTTCTTCGTCACCCGACAGAAGAAGAACGCCGCCTACGAAGTGATTGAAACCCGCACGCCACCCAAACACCGCAACATCTTGGCCGACGAGATCATCCGTCCAAGCGGCAGGATCACCCGCAAGACCTGTCCAACCCGCCTGCGCCGCGTCGTCGTCTGGGACAGCCGGAACGAACGCGAGATCGTGCTTCTGAGCAACCACCTCGACTTCGGGGCCACCACCATCGCCGCCATTTACAAGGACCGCTGGGAAATCGAGCTGTTTTTCAAGGCCTTGAAGCAGAATCTCAAGGTCAAGACCTTCCTCGGCACCAGCGAAAACGCGCTGATGATCCAGATTTGGACAGCCCTGATCGCGCTGTTGCTGATCAAATGGCTGCACCATCTCTCCAAAGCGGGCTGGTCGCTCTCCAACCTCGCCGCGATGCTGCGGCTCAGCCTCTTTACCTATCGTGATCTGATGGCTTGGCTCAACGCGCCTTGGGACACCGAACCCATCGTCCCCACCCCGGAACAACTGACGCTACCGCTACCCATTTTCAAGAATACCAGCTCCACCCGAACCCCAACCTGAACCCGGAAACCGCGTTCTCCGGCCAAAATCCACCCTGATTTCAAGTAGGGCTACGACAGCTCACACTTGTTTTGGACAGCAGTGGTTGGTAGCCCAAACTTCACCTTGCTTTTTGCTCATATTCTCACTATCCTTGCAATAGAAAGAAGCCGCTAATTGTGTTAGCGGCCATGTTTTACAACTACGATTGAACTAGCTATCAAGCGTGTCCAATGCTCCCAATGCTTCCTCCGTAATGCCTTCAAGTTCAGTATCGACATTTTTCAGTAGTTCCGCGTGGGTATCTAATTCTTCCGCAAGAACAACCAATTCTTCTTCAGTGAACGGTTTCACATTCAAAAAGTGCATGTCTTCCTCCTTTTTAGGAGGCGTCCCTCGCCGACCCAACCTTGGGCGGAAAGGTCGCCTTGGGTTGGTTTTTGGGTTCGGGATGGATGTTCAAGGAACAAGTCCCCGCGCATGGATGGGAAACGTCAAACAATCCCTACATGGTGGAACATCGTGATGAGCGTCAACCAGGAATCGATGTGGAATCCAGCGCAAAGTGTGAGTAATGTTAGGAATGAGTCAAGATGCGAGTTTGCTTACTCATGAATATAGTATAGCAGGATAATTTGTACTTGTCAAGCGGCACGCAAAAGAAGGCGGGATTCCTCCTGAATCCCGGCCAACAGCTTAGCACGAGCGCGTTTGACGTACATGGCTGCTTGATTGAAGGGGATGCCCGCTTTGGCCGCGACCTCTTGCCGGTTCTTACTGCGGATCTCCGCCTCCAAGAGAACCCGTTGACGTTCGGGGAGCTTACGGATTTCGGCCAAAAGTTGCTTGATGAGCAACCTTTGTTCCTGAGTCGTTTCCTTCATCAAGCAGAAGTTTTCGGGGGTGGGCAATTTTTCATCGGCCACCGACTCGTAGGTTTCCTGCTTCACCAGAAAAACGCCCTCATCTTTGCTTAGCCTGGTGGCTCCCTGCTTGTTTCGTCCCCGCTGATACTGCAAACCTTGCAGTTTCACTGCTCTCTTCAGCCAATTGCGACGCTGCCCCTCGGTTTCCGGGAAACATCCCTCGCAAACCTTATTAGCAATGGCCTCAAAGACTCTTTGGGCGATCTCGTCGGCTTCAAGATGAACGTTACTCCACTGTTGACGCACCTTACCCTGCACGTACTCGTAAAACTCCCTGTAGATTTCCTCCACGACCTTACGCTGGTTGTCCGTCAAACGCCGTTTTTTTTTCTGGGCCATGACTGCCTCCGTAAATGGTTAAACACGATCATGGCGCCGGCGGGCAACGCAGCCTCTTACTGGGAAATGCAAGTAAGGCCGCTTTTGTAACAACAAAAATTCAAAGAACGACGTTTTCCCGTTACATCACGTAGTTGCAGGTCGGGAACGCAATGTAATTACACTGTATTTACCAAACACAGCGGGCTTGGAATACCGGTAAAAAGATGCAAGAGAGGTGTTTTCGAGGACAAGGGAAAGGGTTCCCCATCGGATGATGGTGCTTGTTGGGTGCCTTGAAGGGGATAAACCACAAGGACCGAAGCAAGGATCTTGCCCGGAACGACAGAATGGCAGGAAAGATACGTCTCCGGGCTTCGGCACGCGCCGTTTGGGAAAACACCATGATACGCCTCCAAGAGGAAGGTTGGTTCAATCAATCATCATGGCGCGCGCTCGAAGCCGCTATGTATAGAGGAATTATACACCCAACCGCCTTGAGAGGCCAGGAAAATATAATTCCTCACTCCGGAACCAAGAAATCTCAGGATTCTCCGGCAAGGTTGTTACATCGGCGCGTTGAAGTGCATTTCCAAATAGGACGTTCAAAAACGTTTTCAACCAATTCCTTATTCAAGGAGGTTCTCATGCCGAATCGCAAACCGAAAAACGAGCAGAAGCCCTTCGACGAAGGCTTGAACCACAGCATCCAAAGCGCGGAGGGCTCCGGAGACGCTGCGGCTCGATCCCGCTCTCTGCGCACGCCCTTGTGCGACCCGGAGGTGGAGGGGCCGGTGACCAAAGGCTTGACCCGCCCCAACTGGGTCAAACGAGCAATGGAACGTTTGGAAGACCTGAATCAACGCTACATCCCCGAAGCCAGGGACTGGCTGCGGGCCAAGGAGCGCGAAGCGGCCGACATTCCTCGTCCGTGGTTGTATCTGCTGGTGAGCCTCGCCCTCGTGGGAGCCGATGGACTTTTTCAAGGGCCGATGTCAAGCAACGCTTTGGGTGGCTTCGAGGGCGATTTCATGGTCTTCGCGCTGGGGCTGGCCGTTTCTTTCATCCTGGCTCTGGCCGGATGGGCCATCGGATGGACGGCACGGTCCATCCATCCCGGCGGGTGGAGCAAGCTACTGGCGGCGGTGCTTAGTTTCCTCTTGGGAGCCGCAGCCGGTGCGGCTCTGGGGCAGGCCAGTGATGAGGCCACCTTCATCGTTCTGGTGCGTATGGTCTTCAGCAGCATGGGGGCTCTGTCGATGTGCATCCTGCACTTCGCTGCTGCCAAGAGCTGGGAAGCCTGGGGTCCGGTCAGGACCGCCCGCCGTCAGCTTCGTGCTTACGAAAAGGAGCGTGACCAGTTGCAAAAGCGCGTGGACGCCTACCAAAAGTCTACGCGGGAAAAGAAGGAAGCCTTCAATAAGGGCGAAGCTGACCGGCAGGACGGTCTGAAGAGCGGCGAGCAAGCGCGTAAAGAATGGGTGCGGCCCTCGTACAAAAACTTCCTGCTCAGCCTTGTCCTCCTCGTGACCGGCCTGTTCGCTCCTCCCCAGGCGGATGCCGACGAGACGGCTCAGGTGTTGGTGGTCATCGACGTGACCGACAGCGTGGAAGCCGACTACCTGAAGGAAGCGGCGCTGCAAAACCTGGACATTCATTACGGGGATTCGGTGCGAGTACTGCTTTTGGGCTGCACGGGCTTGACCCCTGTGTTTGAGGGCGTGGCACCCCGGCGCTCCGTGCCGCGTCATCGCCAAGCCCTGGCCGCCTTGAAAGACGACCTGGCCAAGGCCGTGCGAACCGCCCAGCCCCAAGCCGGGGATACGAAGTGTTCCCCGGTGGCGGAATCCCTGCTGCTATTGGCCGGGGACATTCAACTGGCCCAAGCTTACGGAAAACCGGTACGGCTGCTGGTCGCTTCTGACTTTCAGACCAACAGCGGCAAAACGAGTTTCACGGGCGAACCCTTCGCCGGTGTGGAAGTGACGGCGGTGCTGAGCCGCAGCCGAGGACGGGATGTCAAGGAACGCTTGGCCGCGTTGGACTTCCTTAAGCGTCTCTTCGCCAAAGCCATGCTGCGTGTCATCAGTTGACCGGCAGCGTGGAGGAACACCAGCAACACGACGGTGAACGGTATCATCATCGTCATCAACACCAACAACCCCAAGGAGAAATCCATGACCCATGCAAGCCATGTCCTTCCTACTCCGTACTACGATGCCCCCGGTTTCACGCTGTACCACAGCGATTGCCTGGAGGTTTTGCGGGCCTTACCCGATGACAGCGTGGACCTTGTTTTCAGCGATCCGCCGTATTTCATGGATCGTGCCGAATGGGACCGCAGCCGTTCAGTGAAGGAAGAGTACGACTTTCACCGCGCCTGGCTGGCCGAATGCGCTCGCATCCTGACCAAGAGTGGGAATCTCTGGGTCAGCAACATGCGGCGTGGAATTCACCAATGCGCCCTGGCGATGGAGGACGTGGGGCTTGTCTCGCGTCACACCGTAGTGTGGTACAAACCGAACCTGCGCACCACTCGCTCACGCAGCCGCCTTGTCTCCAATCATGAACTGCTGCTCCACGCCGTGCGCCACGACGCGGAGCGGCCCTTCTTCAACCAGGAAATCCTGCGTCTCTGGCGCAAGAACTACAGTCTGGAAACCCCTTGCTCACAGTGCGGAGGCACCACGCACGTGCATCCGTTTCACATCACCGGGGAACCGATGGGCAACGTGTGGGCCATCCCGACGACGAGCCGTTTGGAAAAGCGCCACGGCTTCCACCCGACCCAGAAACCCTACGACCTGCTGCTGCGCATCGTCTACGCCACCAGCCGCAAGGGCGACATGGTACTGGACCCCTTCTGCGGTACGGGTACCAGCGGAATCGCCGCCGTCAGAAACGGACGGCGTTTCATCGGCGTGGACTTCACTCAGGACTACCTGGACATCGCCGTCAAGCGGTTTCAAGAGGTACAAACGTCCCTCGTCGATCGTGAGCGAAAGGTCGACAAGGGCGAAGCCGGTGGGAGGTCGTGATGATGTCGCTGCTCATGTCCCTTACCTTATTGGTATGGATCGCCGCCGGGTTCGCCTTCATTCTTGGGGCTCGACGGTTTGGAGCCAAGCTGGCCCGCGTGGCCTTTTCGGGGATGTTTATCCTCGGCGTGGGGATCTACGTCCAGCAATGTCACCCCTGCTTGCGTGTGGACGCCATCCTGGTTTTGGTTCTGCTGCTGGTGCTCTTGTGGCATGTACGTACCACCGCCTGGATGCTTCTTCGTGCGTTTTACCGGCTGAGCTATGCCCTGGCCAACGCCATAATCCTCTTCCATTACCGCATCGGTGCGTGGCTCACCGAACGCATTCTGCTGCGCTTCCCCATCGCGCTGCTGGTCACCGCACCGGGTGACATCGTGGGCCACATCGTGCAAAGCGTGGTTCTTGTAACCTGCGTCGCCCTGGGAATGTCCGTTACCGCCGGTTTTGTTTCCCTTGGTGTTTGGTGGATCACGGGACACTCTTGGCTCGCCGATCCCCTGAATCACCTCTGGCTCGGTCTGCCGTTACCGGTCCTTCTGGTGGTCGGCACCTTCGGCAAATGGCGCTATCGCCGCCGCGAGGCCAAAGGCTTGGCCCATGTCTAAACGCCCCACGAGCCCCGTCGACCGGGAAGCCCTCAGCCTGGAACTCTACCACGGTCGCCGCCTGAAAACGGTGGCGACCGTGGGGGAAAGGGCCGGGGGCTTTTCCTTTTTCTATTGGTTGAAGGGGCTGCTGGGTTTGGAGTCCGCCTGTTCCACGCTGGCTGTGATTGAAGCGCCGATGGAAAGCGGCATCCTCTCCCCCAAGGAAATGCTGCCGCTGCTCGCCGGGTTTTCCAAGTCGTATTCCCTGGAAATCTTCAAGGATCGTGCGCAGAACATCCATTTCCAGATCGGCTTTCAGGACAAAGACACACCCTGCATCCATGATTTGCGCGGCCTGTTCGGCGCATCCTTGAATGTGCGCACAGAAACCCTTGAAGCCTGGAACGCTGCGTCGGGGCTTTGCACCGACGATTCCGTGGCTTACCTATTACCCCAAAGCGGGCTGTATCCTTTGACCTTTGCGCTTGGCTGGAAGGATGCCGATGTGGTGGCCTTGATTCTGGAAACCTTGAAAAGTGTTTCCTCCGCTCCCCTGCTTTTGCAATTGCTCGTCGAGCCGCAGGAGCAATCGGGTCGCAAGACCGCCACCGAGGTTTTGGCCTCGGCCAACGGCTTGACCCGCAACGTAGAAGGCTTTCGGCAAAACCTGATCCGCGAACGCTTCGGCCAATCCTTGGCCCTGTTTGCGTTACGTTTGCTGGGAACAGACGAGTCTCTGTTGGCCACGCTCGTGCGCTGCCTGTCCGTATTGGACGCCCCGTTCAACCGTTTCCGTCGTGTTCCCTTGAGTGGAAGACAATCCAAACAGGTCGCCCAAGCGATGCTGGAGCGGCACGTGGGGTTGTTTGACGGCCTATCCTGGATCTCCCTTCCCGAACTGGCCGGGCTGTGGCATCTGCCCTGGCAGCCGGACTTCACCATCGAACGTGCCCGCGTGCGCGAGGTGGCCACGGCGCGTTTGACTGGCACACACGAGGCCGGGCGCATCTTCGGCTTTCACACCCTGCGCGGCAAGACCGCACCCGTCGTGCTGCCCTACGCCGCCCGCAACAACCACGTCAGCGTCTTCGGACGCAGTCAGTCGGGGAAGACCACGGCCATGTTGCGCATCGGTGCGGGGGACATCCATCATGGCTTGGGCGTGGCCTTCGTCGATCAGCATGACTTGGCCCAGCGGCTCTTGCCTCACGTTCCCCGCGAACGCTGGGATGACGTAGTGCTCATCTCGCCGCGTTTGGCCGTGCAAACGGGACGGGTGTTTCCCCTAAACCTCTTCGACATCGGGCGGGCGGACGCCTACGCCGTTGAATTCGTCTGCGAAACCTTGAAAGAGATCCTCGGTCGTGCCTTCGGGGCCGAGTCCATCGGGCCGCGAAGCTCCTTTATCCTGGACATCGCGGTGACGGCTTTGCTCAAAGATCCGCAACCCGGCGCACCGCACAGCGTGTTGGATTTGTCCACAGTGCTTTTGGACAAGACCTATCGCAACGCCCTTGCCGACCGGGTGGAGTCCGTGGACGCGGACACCGCCGAGAAGCTGCGTGGTTTCGACCGATTGCCCAAGGATTCCTTCGCCGCACCCTTGAACAAACTGCAACTCTTCAGCCGGGATTCCATTCGCCCCATGCTGGCCGCCCGCGAGAACGGTTTTCAACGCTTGCGCGGGGAACGCGCTAGTTTTCTGGATGCCAAGCCCATCGTGCTGGTCGATGTCTCCGACATCCCCCACGCCTCGGCGGTGGCCATCGGTTCCATCGCCCTGGCACTTTTGCAACTGGAAGCCTTCAAGCGCAACCCGCAGCACAAGAACGATCTATTCAATGTCTATGTAGACGAGGCCGCCGCCTTCTTGAACATGGAGAACGCCGATCTGATCACACGCACCTTTCAGGAAACGGCCAAGTTTCGCCTGAGTTTGTGCTTGATCAATCAGAGTTACGACACCATTCCGCCCACGGTGCGCAAGAGCTTATCCACCAACGTTGCCGCATTGATGTACTTCGCAATGGGGATCGGCTCCGGTGATGCCAAGATCGCCAAGGCGGAGCTGCACGACTTGTTCAGCGAAGAAGAATTGAACGCTCTGCCCGTGGGCCGCGCGGCCCTGCGCCTGGGCGGCGAGGTCTTCAGCCTCGCCTCGCCCGATTTCCCAACACCGCAGACAAACCTTACCGAAGAGCTGATCGCCCATGCCTTGAACAAGCACGGCGTGACTATCGAGAAAAAGGAAGCCATTACCGAAGCCGAAGGCCGGGACAACAAGCCGGAAAACCCACCAACGGTGCGGCCCTCCATGCAGAAAAGCCCAAACCCGACACCACGGTCATCCACACCAACCAAGTCCGTCAACTTGGCCACCTTGCAAGGCGAAGCAAAAAAACAGGCGGTGCTTCGCCTGCTCGCCGCCTGCGGGCTGGTTCCCCTGGCCGACTTGAACGAGATATTCTTCCCCGACTCGGTGGCCTACGGTCGGCAGTTTTTGAAGAAGATCGCCAACGATGGACTGACCGAAACCGTCAAGCAGGGGAAACGCTTGGCCTACTACCTCACCAACAAGGGAGCGAAAAGCCTGAAAGGCAAGCGGCGCTACGAGCCTTTCACGCTTCCCCACGAACGACTCCTTGAACACGCCGCGATGACCGGCGCGGTGGGAGCGCGGCTGTGCAACGAAGCGGCCAAGCGTGGTGCAACAATCACCATGCAGCGGGAAACGCCCTGGCAAAGCCTGCGGCCCGATTTGCTGGTCAGCTGGACCGTGGGAGCCCGGTCGCGCCTGATCCTCGTCGAGGCCGACCGGGCGACGGAAAGCGTTGCCACCTTCAGAAAAGAAAAGCTGGAACTCTACGACCGAGCCCTGGCCGCGCAACAGGGCAAGCAAGAAGTTCGCTTGCTCGTCGTCGTCCCCGACAAGAAACGAAAACTTGAACTGCAAACCGCAATGAAGGACTACCCGGAACTATCCCTCGTCACACGACTTGTCATCCTGACCGACTGGCCGGTGAACGGAACGATCTTCGATGAGTGAACAAACACGAAACGAGACTGGACAAGAACCAACAGCGCACAGCGCAGAACGAAGGATTCATCAGGAAGTTTCCTGATTCTGCGCTATCGCTAACCACCCGATACTACGGGAGAAACCGCCATGAAAACACCGCACATACCGCACAATGAAAAGGAAGGCCGTGCGCTGTCCGACCCGGAGACTCTACCGGACATCATGACGGTCAAAGAATTGGCCAAGCTGTTAAGGATGAATGTGAAGACCGTCTATGAAGCCATCACCAACGGAGAAATCCCCGGATGCAAACGCATCGGCAGAAACATTCGAATCTCCCGCCGAACCGTGCTAGACTGGCTCAACGGCTAAAGCCACGTTTTGTTTTAACGGAGTAGAACCATGACCGTGCGAAAACGTGGCAGCAAATGGTTTGTCGATTTTTACGTTGTCCGGGTGGATGGCAAACGGGAGAGAGTACGCAAAATGTCCCCGGTACAGACCAAGCGTGGAGCGGAACACTACGAACGAGAGTTGCGCCGGGGTATCTTTGAGACCGAGTCATCCGATGATCACCGAAAGGAGGAAGAGACAGTTCCAATATTCTCGGACTTTGCCGAGGAATTCTTGGGTACCTATGCCGCCGCCAACAACAAGTGGAGTGAAGTGGAAAACAAGAAGCGCATGTTGAACCGACATCTTTTACCATCGTTCGGGTTGCTGCCCCTTGATGAAGTCAACACCAGAGCCATCGAAAATTTCAAGGCTTTGAAATTGGCGGAAGGCATCGGACACAAGACCATCAACAACTACCTGGCTTGTTTGCGTCGTGTCCTATCCGTGGCTCAAGAATGGGGTTTGATTGAACACATCCCTCGCTTCCGATGGTTGAAACTGTCCGCTCCTTCTTTCGACTTCTTGACCTTCGAAGAGGCGGAACGTTTGGTTACAAGTGCCGAGCCGGAGTGGCGTGTCATGATCCTCACGGCCTTGAAGACGGGGATGCGACATGGGGAGTTGATGGAGTTGCGTTGGAACCCGGATGTGAACCTGGATCTGGGACTCATCAAAGTCAGCCGGGCGATGTTCCTAGGGAAAGTCGGAACGCCGAAAAACAGCAAGCCGCGTGATATACCGATGGGACAACAACTTAAAGCCGAACTGACCGATTACGGTCGGCAACGAAGAGGGAATCTTGTTTTCTCCAACGAGCGAGGCGAACCCCTCACGGCGGCTCAATGCCGGGCCCCCCTTGACCGAGCCTGCAAAGCGGCAGGGCTTCGGCATATCAGTTGGCATGTGCTCCGGCATACCTTCGCCTCACACCTCATCATGCGTGGTGCCCCCATCCGGGTTGTCCAGGAATTGCTGGGTCACAGCACGATCACCATGACAATGCGGTACAGCCACTTGAGCCCGGAAGCCAAGCATGATGCCGTTCGGTTGTTGGATGTATCGTGCGCGGTTTAGGCACTATTTGGGCACAAGAAAACGGCGAGCTTTACAACTCGCCGTTTTTACAGTAGAAAAATGGTCGGCGTGAGAGGATTTGAACCTCCGACTTCTTGGTCCCGAACCAAGCGCGCTACCAGGCTGCGCTACACGCCGGTGGTGGAGCAATGCTCCAACAGGCGAAGATATGTAGCCGAAGCCACCCGGCTTGTCAAGGCTTTTCCCGCTGGAGGAGAAAAGAAGTTGACGGGTGACGGGAAACCCCTGGGCCACGTAGGCCCCATGCCTCCTGGGGAGATTTCTCCCGGCGTTTCCACTTCATAGCCTGTCTTGATTTGATGGGGTGTGAATTTCTTCGTGGGGTGATTGACTTTGTCATGGAGGCTTCTCTTCGCTCATCCTGAGTGCCGCCCAGAGGGCGGTGTATCGAAGGATGGCTCGAACCAATTCATCGTCGATGAATCACTCGCCATGAGCGTAGCTTGTCTGAGTTCGGATGGGGAGCTTCGGGTCCGAAAACCATCTTTTCTGTTCTGTTCCCTCCATCATACCAACACCCCAGATGAGAATCACACCCGACTTATTGGATCGAACCAGGGGTCCAGGCAGGAAGTATCCACGTTGTTTGCGATGAAGTCGGCGCCTTGACGGAAACCCCTGTTTTTGGAAAATGCTCAAAGAGCCTTGCGGGCGAAAAGGAAAAAGGCTTGCGGCTGCCCCTCTGCCCTGCTACACTACTTGCGTTCGTTCACGACTATGAATAGGTGGAGTCATGTCCAAACCCGCGCAAATGAGAAGCAAATGGCTTGGTGCCCTTATGGTCGTCTTTCTGAGTGTCACCTTTTTAATGGGGGACTTCTGCGAAGACGTGACCAGCGTGCCCATCGAACTGAAATACCCCTCAGCGTCCAGCACCGATAGCGAAAGCGGCCTGGTGGATGTGGTGGTGGATTTTGCCGAAGGGGCAGAGGTTCCGGACGATCTGGATGGCGATGAAGAAATCCCTGACGATCTGGACGGCGATGAGGAAGTCCCTAATGAGGACGTGGATTACAGCCTGCTTGATGAGCGTATCTGCCCCAACAAGTTCTCGCTGGGCCTGCATCACCATACGGTGGATTTGACGAAAACCAACAAGCTCCTGGCGAGCGGTGCGGATGCCTTGAAAAAGAAACTGGTGGGTGTGTTCATCCGCAGCGTCACCTACAGCATTGAAAATAACACCATTCCCATTGAAGATCCCAAACCGCTGAAGGTGTACATCAGCAAGAAATACCAGGGCTATGAAGATGCCAACGGCGATGAAATGGACTGGGACACCCTTGAGGCGGAAAGCCTGAGCGTGACGGACAACGGGATCGGCGATGAAGACCTCGTGCTCTTGGGTACCGTGGAGCCCATCCATTACCGCTACCCCACCACCCAGGTTTTCCCCAGCGAGGACAAAATCCTCGACCGCGCCGAAGCCAACCTGGACCTGCTCTCGGATGTGATTACGGACAGCTTCACCTTTGAAGTGGTCATCCTTTCCGATGGCGATGTCTGCATCGGTGAAGAATACCGTGAGGAAATCATGACCCGCGACGATCCACGCGGCGTGCTGACCCTGAAGCTGGGTATGGTGGTTGTGGCGGTGGTCAAGCCGCTGTAGCTTGCTGACGCCTCTGCTTTGCGCTTGTTTTTCAGAGATGTTTTGATACAACGGAAGCTTAGGCTTCCGTTTTTTTCGCCTTGATCCTCAACGAACCCAAGGGAGGTCTTGATGCGTACACCACGAACCCCAGCACGTTTCTTCAACAGACGATTCCTCTTTCGTTGGGCGGCTCTGGGGCTGCTGCTTTGCGGGCTGATGCTGTCTTCTGCCGCCTGTTCATCCAACGAGCAGGCAACCCAAGCCAAACCGGATGCCCCTGAAGAGGCTGCCAAAGACAAGCCCGCAGCACGCACAATCAACGAACAAAGCACGGAGGTGCTGTTTACCTACATGGATGACAAACAGGTCTACCAGACGGTGGACACCTTGGACGAGGTTCCGCTTCCCTACCGCAACGATGTGATTGTGGTGGACCTGAAGCGAAGTCCTGAAGCACGCAATAGCGCGGAAACCGTCACGGTGACGGACCTGGAACGGCGGGACGAGCGCGGCAATTGCGTGTTACGTCAGGAACCCAGAGCGCGTTTCGAGCAGAGTCTGAAGCTGAAACGCAAGTGGCGTTTGCAGCAGGTGGCACCGGGAAGCATCGACCCGGCCAAGGTTCAGCAATTGGCCAAGGATCTCAAGCCCGGCACCGAGATTGTGCTCTATTCCACCACCTGGTGCGGCTACTGCAAAGCGGTCAAGAAACTACTTGCCGAAGCCGGAGTATCCTTCAAGGAAGTGGATATTGAAACGGATGAAGCGGGGATGATGGATATGATGGCCAAATGCCAGAAGGCGGGCATCCAAGCTGGTGGCGTGCCCTTGTTGGATTGGCGCGGGCAACTGATTTCCGGCTATGATGAAGGAAAGATCAAACAACTGATTGCTGCCGAGAAGATCGCCAAACCCTAAGCGATGCAAACAAGAGACGAGATACATCCAAACCCGTGGCGAAGCTTCGTCACGGGTTTGGAATTGCAGGTTTGCTCTTCCCCAGGCTGAAGTCAAAAGAGAACTTTTCTCCTTCGTATTTCCTGCTGGTTCAAGGGCCTTTTGTGGGAAGGAACCTCACCCCACGTCCCTGGAGGAATCCACAGGCGACAGAACGACCGAAACAGCCTGACCGGAGAAAAGTTGGGATCTCTCCCCACCCAAACTGTCTGATCCGAACCGTTCAGGCATTCTTGCGAAGCATTGCCTAGACCCATCGACGCACCAGGGGGATACGCAGCAGGATGAGAGTGACGGCCAGGGACACGCCGAAAACACAGATCACCATCAGAGGAATCATCCACAAAGGGTGACTTTGGGCGGGGTGCAGGGTGAAGCCCAGGCTTCCATTCTGGAAGAATTCCAAAGGAATGACGTGAATCAGATAAACGCCAAGACTGGCCTGGCTGAGAACGGAAAGTATCTTGATCCCCAGACCAGGCAGGCGGTTCTCCCAACGATCCGCCGTGTATTTCAGCAGGATAAAGCAGGAGATGGACATCAACACGACATTCCAGGAGCGGTAGTTGTAGAACCGTTCATTGTATTTCCCCATTTCTTGAACTACCTCGACCGTACCGATTACAGTGACGAGGAGCGCCACCATCCAAACCGCCAGAGCAAGCCAGGCCATTCGCGATGAAATCCGTGAGGTGACAATCAGGTAGCCGGCCACAAAGTAGCCCAGGTATCCACCCAGATTGACCAGGTCGATCCCGATGCGAAGATCGAGATAAAAGCGCAGAACCCAGACCAGAGACACAACGTAAAACCATAAGCAGATCAAATAGAACAAATCCCGCTTCTGAGCGTGCTGCACAAAAATGCGGAGCAGGGGTGTCATCAGATACAATCCGGCCAACATGTAGAAAAACCACAAGTGGAAATAGGCTTTCCCCTTCAACAGGGTGGTCAAGGCCTTCTGCCAGCTGATCTCTTTTCCGTGATACCCCATGCGGTAGAGAAAATAGATGATAGACCAAACCAATAAAGGCAACAGGATTCTTACCAGACGCTTTTGAGCAAACTCCTTGTAGCTTTCCTTCCGTCCCAGCAACAAAGCCCCGCTGAGCATCACAAAAAGGGGAACCGCTACACGGGTCGATGCACCGAAAACGTTTCCGATATGCCACCAGGTATCGGGAATATGATGCCATTTGCGAACCACCAGGTCCGCGACATGAATGACAACAACCCAAAGAATGGCAAGCGAACGAATCAGGTCTGCCCAGAGGAAGGTCGTTGCAATGGGATTCCCCTTACCATCATTCACGTCGATCGTGTTCTGAGTATCCAGCATGGAAACACGTTCCTTTACAAAACCAACTCAACAGGCTGTGAGCGCCTCCTGGGGTGCGGTTATCAATCCATTCGATCGTGAAGCAACCGGCTCAGTTTTGCATCATCTTGATTTCATTGGCAAGCGTTCTCATGAATCTTCTTGCACGGTTCATTTCCCGGTGGATCAGGCAAGCGATCCATCCTGGCTCTTTTTGCCTTTCGCCAAGGCGGAACTTGGGGTACACTGCCTGCCATGAAAACGCGAATCTTTTGTATCATCCTTGTGCTTCTTGTCCTGTCCGGTTGCCAATCCATGCAGCGGGTCAGCGTCTCTCATCCACCCAAGGCTCTGAGCGCCGCCGAAGAGAGACTGTTGGAATGGCTGCGGGAAGACTCTTCGGCGCAGGAAAGCATCTCTCAAAAAGCTCTGCAATGGGATGCCCGCCTGCATCTCACCGCCCGCGCCCTGGCGATGACCAAGGCCAGCGGTCGGGAGGGATCGGCCCAGAACGCCCTTCCCATCTTTCTGGAACAGGCTGGAGTCTATGAACGCCCGGTTTTCGCTGCCTGGGCCACGGGGCGTGACGGCCCGAACTGTGCGCACAATCTGGCCAAGCGTTCCATCCCGCTATTGCACGGAGGCTTCAGCCTCTTGGGCTTGGGGCGTGCGGATGGCCCGGACGGCCCGACCTGCGCTCTGGTGGTTTCCAAGCAAGACCTGATCCTGGATGAAACGCCTCCGCGACGCCTGCCCGACCAAGGAGAATACCACCTTTCCGGAACCCTGGGCGACGACATCGGCAGGCTATGGCTGCTCATCCAAACACCCTCCCATCAGGCACGGCGGGAAAGCCTCCCCGTGGTGGATGGCCGTTTTGAGACCACCCTGACCTTCCGTCTTCCGGGTCGTTACAACCTGGAGTTGTTAAGGCAAGATGCCTTCGGCACCCAATGGCATCGTGTGGCGCTCTTCCCCGTGTTTCATCAGGAACCTGCCGTGCCGCCACGCGCCCGCCTGGAATTTCAACTGGATGTCACCGAGTTCCCCCGCGCCGCCGGAGAAACCGCCCGCTTGCTGCGAGAACGCCGCCGACAAAGCCCGCTCCCCACCAGCGCAGAGATGAAACGTGACCTCCTGGCTCTGGCCCAGAAGAGTCGCCATGAACTGCTTCCCTCCGACGGCACCATCCGCAGTTTGTGGGTTGCGCCGCAGTCCAACACTCCCTGTTCCTGGCAACGCTCCTGGACCAACGATCTGGGTGCTTACCTTGATGCCTCCGTGCGTAGCCCGGCGCAGTACTACTGGCTGGGCCGCTCAACCAACCAGTTTTACACCGCACTGGCCGTCAAGGAAAACCACGGCTACCGCCTGCATGAACTGCTCTGTTCCAGCGAAACGGACAAAGAACACTGGATCGGCCCGGCCTACAGCCATGACCAGCAGATCCGCTATATCACCCTGATTCGTCGCGCCGTAGAGGGCCGCCTCGGCTATGGCTTCGCCGAGACGGATGAAACCATGCTTCAACGACACATCCTCAATGAAGCCTTGCTCATTCTGGAACGTCGCGGACTGGCGGCCTCCTTCATCAACCCACGCTTTGCCAAAGCCCTGGGTGAAAAAGATCCCGAAGGCCGTGAGGCCTTGGACTGGGCCTTCACCTATTTCTGGAGCGCCTATCAAGACGCCCTGGCCCGAAAAGACGCCCAGGCCGGTTCGCTGAAGTTGATGGTCATCCTGGCCATGCTGCATCAGAAACGTTTCCAGGACGCCCGGACACTTTCCACCACCCCGGTCCCCGGTGAAACGGAAAACCTCGCTCACGCGAGACATCGCCTGGTGGAAGGCTGGCTCGCCGGAGTCCAGGGAGATGTCGCACACGCCCGGAGCGCTTTCAAGCAGGCGGCATCCCTGTATTCCGAAGCGCAGCGACCGCTTCAAGCCCGGCGTATCCGGGAATGGGCCGCGATCCTCTCCATGCAGGATGAAAACCACTGAGCCGAACTCTCTTCATCACACCAACGAAGGTCTTCATGCACGCAAAGGATTCCCGCAGATGAAATCAACGTTTCTTGCCAGCCTTGCTTTTCTCATTCTTGTTCTTGGCCTTGCGGGCTGCGCCACAACGAAACCCCAGGAAGAACCCCAACACCCTTGGATGATGGCCAAGGATACCACCTTGTTCATCAACCCCTTCACCTTGGAACAAGCCGGCTTTCCTCTCTACGGAAAGAAGATGGCTCCCTTGGCCGAGGATCTCCGTTTGCCGTCGGAGAAAGAGGCTCAAGCACTGATTCAGAAAGCCTTCGAGCAAGCCGGATATAAGCCGAAACTCCGCCAGGGGCTTGACCTGGGACGCCTGCACCTGGAAGCGGATGGCTACGACCCCAAGGCCCATGTTGGTTGGCTGTATCTGACCGATGAAGATTTTGAACTCCCCAACGACAAAGCCCTGCAAGGAAAAGCGGTGTTGGGATTCTTCCAAACGAAGCGCTCGGCCAAACGGATTTCCATGATGGAACTGATTATGTTGCAGCAGATCTGCGCCAATGGACAAATCAGCCTGGCCTTGATTCACGCCCGGCAGTTCGCCTACCCGGCGATAAAAACGGAACCCGCGCCCGTGGTTTCTTCTGCTGAAGCCGTTCCTGCAACAGACCCGACGAAGGGTGAAGAACACCAGACAGAACTCCCAACCACCGAACCGGGCCAGGCGAAAAAAACTATGACGATTCCCGGCACGATCCAAACCGAAGAGGATTCCCTCAAGGAGCTTTCCGCACGGGTGGATTTCTTTTTGAACTGGTTCAAGGAAAGCCAACGGCGACGCAATCCAGCCAAGACCCGATAAGATGAACGGCATCTCCCCAGACTCGCTGCAAGACCTGCTTGCCTCATCCTGTACGGCAGAGCTGCTTTTCTCCACTACGGGACGGCTCTTGTTCAGTACCGACGCCTCCGTCTATCAGATCGTCCCGATGGGGGTTGCCGCACCGCACAACGAACAGGACACAGTCCGCGTCCTGCGCCTCTGCGCCGAGCAGGGGATCTCCGTGCATCCTCGTGGGGGCGGCACCGGCTTGGCCGGAGAGAGCCTTGGGCCGGGCCTGATTCTGGATCTCCACCGTTTCAATCACAGCATCCTTGATTTCGATCCACAAGCCAGGCGCATCCGCTGTCAACCCGGCGCAACCTTGGGAAGCCTCAACGCCTTGGCCAAACCCTACGGGTTGAAGATCGGGCCGGACCCTTCCAGTGGGGCGCGGGCCACGGCGGGCGGCACCTTCGGTACCAACGCCACCGGGGCGCATAGTCTGGCTCACGGCTACATCGGTGAGGCCGTAACGGCCCTGCGCTTTCTCACCGCCCACGGCGAGATGGTGCAACTGGACGAAGACGGCGGCATCCACGCGCCGGAATCTTTTCGTAACGAAACCCTGCCCGCACTGACAAAACTGGCCAGAGACCACGCAACAACCATCCGTGAGGCCTATCCGAAGCAGCACCGCAACCGAAGCGGCTATGATCTGCGCGGACTGGCGAAGGGGGATGCTCACGGCTTGATTCGTCTTCTCGCCGGTAGTGAAGGCACCCTGGGCATTGTGACGGAGTTGACCTTTTCCCTGGTTTCCATTCCCAAACAAAGCGGCATCGTTCTCTTTGGCTTCGAGCAGGTCGAACAGGCCGGGGCCGCCGTGCCGGAGATTCTTTCACTGGCCCCCTACTCGCTGGAACTGATCGGTGAGCGGGTGGCCCGCATGGGTATGGCCCATTTACCCGCCGTGCGTCGTCTGTTGGGGGATCGTCCTTTGACGCTGCTGCTTGGCGAGTGGACGGGAGACAGTCCGGAGGAATTGAACGAACACCTTCAGCAAGCGACGACCTTGCTTGACCCGGATCGCCTGACCTTGCTTCGCCATGCCGTCAACGCGGACGATATGGCCAACCTCTGGCTTGTGCGTAAAGAAGCCGAAGCCTTGCTGATGAACGAAATCCCCGACAAGCGGGCAATCAGTTTCGTAGAAGACATCTGTGTTCCAAGTGACAAGCTGGCCGAATTGATCCGGGTGAAAGAAAGACTCTTTACCAAGCACGGTCTCTCCTGGGCCACCTACGGCCATGCCGGGCCGGGCGAGCTGCATACCAAATCCTATGTGGACTTGTCCGACGCATCGGAACTCTCCCGGCTGGTGGACCTTGCCGGTGAGTTGTACGAAACCGTCTGGGACATGGGCGGTTCAATGAGCGGCGAACACGGGGATGGCCTAAGCCGTGGCTCTTTTCTCTCCGGGCAGTACCCGACACTGACGCCCCTGTTTGAGCAGGTGAAACGCCTGTTCGATCCGCAGGGGATCTTGAATCCGGGTAAGAAAACCGACGTGCCCACGGGAGCCCATCCCATCCTGACCCATTCCCGCTACCTCGGCAAAGCCGATGGCCGCACGGCCCGAAAACTTCTGCACTACGAAGCCGGGGAATTCTGGAGGGAAGCCTCGGCCTGTCATGGCTGCGGTGCCTGCCGCGTGGAGCAGACCGGCCCGCAGATGTGCCCCGTGTTCAAGGTGACTAAAGACGAACGCTCAAGCCCTCGCGCCAAAGGAAACCTGGCTCGGCTGTGGGCACAGGGCTTGCTCAGCCCCGACGGCATCTTAGACGCCGACGTGTTTACCGTCGCCGATGCCTGCATCGGCTGTCAGGCTTGCGTGCGAGAATGCCCCAGCCATGTCAACATTCCCAAATTGATGGTGGAGTTCAAAGCCTGGCGCGTGAAGGTGGGAAAGGCTCCTCTGGCCGATCGCCTGCTCACTCAAGCCGACGGCATCGCGGCCTTGGCGTCCCACTCCGCGCCGGTATCCGGGATGCTTCAGCGCATGAGAGCCCTGCGAAACGTGGGAGAACGCATCAGCGGTCTTTCCGCAGAGGCGGCCATGCCCAGCTTTGAACGGGGTGACCTGGCGAAAATAATCAAGCACTGGCCCACCAACCACGGCACGATCCAGGTCTTATATTTTACCGATACGGCCACGGCCAAAGCCAACCACCGCCTGGGGTTGGCAACCACCGCCGTTCTGAACCGCCACGGTGTCCAGGTGCTTCCCTATACGCATCGTGGCTCACAGATGCCTGCCATCACGACCGGTCATCTGGATCAGGCCAGAAAGGCCATCCTACGCATCAGCCGAGAACTTCTGGCTCTCTCTGATCACGCGCCCATTGTTTGCACCGAGCCCACCGCAGCCTTGGCCTTGCAGAAGGAGTGGCTGAATGTATTGGATACGCCGGAGGTGCGTAGCATTGCCGCCCGCACTCTCGAAGCGGGGCAATGGCTTGCCCGGCAGGCCGAAGCGGGGACGTTGGATCGGGACGTTTCCCCGCTGAAGCTTTCCCTGGCCCATCATCTGCCCTGTCACCTGGCCAGCCTGTGCGACGACTCGCCCTATCTGCCCATCCTGGAAACCATCCCCGGCGTGAGCATCCGACGAATTCGAGAAGGCTGTTGCGGAATGGCGGGTAGTTATGGCATGAAGGCGAAGCATCGGGCCTTGTCCGAGGCGATCGGTCATCCTTTGTTGACGGCTTACGCCGAAGATGACGCCGACGGCCTGACCGAATGCAGCACCTGCGCCCTGCGCTTGCAGGAAGGAAACCCCAACCGCCGGGTCTGGCACCCTATGGAGGTCCTGGCCCGGGCTTATGGATGGAATCAGCCATGACCGATTCAACCCTGGAACGCACCACCCCCACGCCCCAGCCAAACCGGGCCGTTCAAGCGGATACCTTGGGCCTGCTTCTCGCAGGCGGACGGGGAGAGCGCCTCGGAGGGGATGAACCCAAGGGCTTTCGTTCCTTTCGCGGGCATCCCTTGTTGCACCACGGACTGAGTTTGTTTGAAGCCTGTCCCAGCGTTGCCCGCGTGGTGCTGGTGGTTCCGAAGGGCAACCTCCACCAAGCAAGAGAGCTTTGCCCTCACGAGCGTTTTTCCAAACTGGCGCAGATCCTGGAAGGTGGTGAAACCCGACAGGACTCCTGCCGTATCGCTCTGGAAGCCGAGGCGTTTGACTTACGCTACGTTGCCGTTCATGACGCCGCCCGGCCCTTGACCTCGGTAGAACTGACCGAAGGGGTCATCCAGGCCGCAAGAGAAGCAAGCCCCAATGGCGGAGCCGTTCCCAGCCGAAGCATTCATGATAGCGCCTGCCTGGTGAACGACCGTCAAGTCACCCAAGCCCTTTCCCGCGCCGAGGTTCGACTCACCCAGACTCCCCAGGTCTTCGGCTTGGCCGACCTGCACAACATCCAGCGTCAAGCCCAGGTTGAAAACCAGACGTTCACCGATGAAGCCGGTCTGATGGCCCATTACGGCTTTGCCGTGTCGATGGTGGACCACGAAGAGGATAATCCGAAAATGACCACCTTGAAGGATTGGCGAAAGGCGGAACAACACGCCACGATGCCGCGCATCGGCCAGGGGTATGATGTCCATCGCCTGATGGAAGGTCGCCCGCTGATTCTCGCCGGAGTAACCATCCCGCACGACATGGGCCTGCTGGGTCACTCCGATGCCGATGTCGCCACCCATGCCGTGGCGGATGCCTTGTTGGGAGCCTGCGCGCTGGGTGATCTGGGACATTTCTTCCCGGAAAATGATCCTGCTTTCAAAGATGCCGATAGCCTGGCCTTGCTGGCCGAGGTGGTTACCCGCTGTGCCGAGGCAGGCTTCGTTCCCGCTCAGGTAGACCTTACCCTACTGGCCCAAGCGCCCAAACTGGCCCCCTATCGCGAGGCGATGATTGCGAATCTGGCTACCGTCTTAAAGCTGGAAACCTCTCTTGTTTCCGTGAAATTCACCACCACGGAAGGTTTGGGCTTCTGCGGTCGGGAAGAAGGCATGGCCGCCCACGCCGTGGTCTTGATGCGTGGGCAAAACCCCCCATCGACGATAGATGAAAAATCTCCCTAATTTTTCGCCAACTAATGGTATACTCGCCTCCGTGTTCAATGGCTGGCCCCAACCCAACTGAGGAAAGACCCGCATGACCCAAGACAACCCGACGAAGGTGACGCAAAACCCGGACGACGAAAACGATCTGCAAACAGACGCCGGGGAGATGGAAGAAACAGAGGATCTGGAACAATCGGACGAGCTTGAAGAATCGGACGAGGACGACACTTCCGAGTCTGAACCTCGACGCAGCCAAGGCGGCGGACGTTCGCCCTTCGTGATGCTGATGATGATCGTCGCAGCCATCTATCTGATGTGGAGCCTGAAAGACAACCTGCTCTTTTACTTCGTCAAGGAAGAGCCGGTAGACCTGGGTAACGCCATCGGCTTTGAAGGAACGGACCTGCCCAACGACAGCATGGTCACCATCCACGGTGTACGTAACCCCGGACGAGGTATTGCACTGTCCAGTTCGTTCACCTCCAACATCGTCTTTCCACTGATGGGCACCACCAAAGTGCTGGTGGAAATTGAAGACGACGGCAAAAAGAAAACCCTGGAAGAAGCCTTGGCCACCACCTCCTTCACCGGCAGGTTGGTACGCATCAAGGACATCAGCTACTACCAGACCATCCGCGACTTCGCCGCGTTCAATTTCGGGATGGAAGTCACCGACGATGTGCTGTTGATTCAGGCTCATAAGAAGCCTTCCGACAACTGGATTTATCTGCTGGCCTATGCCGCCCTGGTGACGATTATTCTGGCCAACAGCGCTCTGTTGATCTGGCGTCTCAGTCACAGGGACGCCCGTTAGCCGAGAGCTTTACGGGTTCCAACGACGGCTTGACAATCGTGAAGAAGGCCGGTAGTCAGACGATTTCATCCGCGACACGGCGATAACGGGTCGCGATACCCCCTTAAAGGGGATGATCCCTACAAAGGAAAGGAAGCAGGAAACGATGGCATTGCGTGTTTACAACAGCCTGACCAGGCAGAAAGAAGAGTTCACGCCGATCAACCCCAAGAAGGTTGGCATGTATGTCTGCGGCGTGACGGTCTATGATCTCAGCCACATCGGGCACGCACGCTGTTACATCGCTTTTGACATCGTGTATCGCTACCTGAAATATCTGGGCAACGATGTCACCTACGTGCGCAACTTCACGGACATTGATGATAAAATCATCCGCCGAAGCCAGGAAACGGAACGCCCTCACGGCGAATTGACCGAAACCTTCATCCAAGCCTTTCATGAAGACATGGAAGCCTTGGGCGTTCTCCCCCCGGATGAAGAACCCCGCTGCACGGCCTACATTCCCCAGATGGTCACCTTCATTCAGGAACTGATTGACGAAGGCTTCGCCTATGCTGCGGAAAATGGCGATGTCTATTACCGGGTGAACCGTTTCGAGGGCTACGGCAAGCTTTCCGGCAAACGCCTGGAAGACCTGCTGGATGGCGCTCGTGTGGAAGTGAACAGCGTCAAAGAAAGTCCGGCGGACTTCGTGTTGTGGAAAGCCGCCAAGCCCGGCGAGCCGGAATGGGATAGCCCCTGGGGTAAAGGGCGGCCCGGCTGGCACATTGAATGCTCGGTGATGTCCAGTCATAATCTGGGTGAAACCATCGACATCCACGCCGGTGGCAAAGACCTGATCTTCCCGCACCATGAAAACGAGATCGCCCAGAGTGAAGCCCACAACCACAAGCCCTTCGCCAACTACTGGCTGCACAACGGCTTCGTCAACGTGCCAGACGAGCATGGCGAAGCGACGAAGATGAGCAAAAGTCTGGGGAATTTTTTCACCATCCGTGACGTGCTGGCCGCGTTTCATCCGCAAACGGTGAAGTTCTTCATGATGTCCACCCACTACCGCAACGATGTTCTCTTCGCCGAAAAGGGCTTGGAAGAAGCGGAAAAACGGCTGATCTATTTCTATGAAACGATGAAAAAAGCCCGCGCCTTTGTGGAGGAAACCAAGGAATTGGGCCAGGTGATTCAGCCGGAGAGCATTGAATCCGTGGAAACGGCCTTCCGCCAGGCAATGGACGACGACTTCAACACCCAACGGGCCTTCGGGCAGCTTTCCGCCGTGTTCAAAAAGCTCAACGATCTGATCAACAAGCCCAAAGCGTCCGAAGCCAACCGCGCCGCCACCACCCAAGCCCTTTTGGAAAAGCTGGCGACGGTAGCCAACGTGCTGGGCGTTTTCGACCTTGACCCGGAACGCTTTCTGCGGGACATTCAACTGAGGCAACTGCGGGATCTGACCATCACCGCCGATGAGATTGACGAACAGATCATCCTTCGCAAGCAGGCCCGCGACAACAAAGACTGGGCCAAGAGCGATGAAATCCGGGATGCCCTTCTGGCTCAGGGTATCTTGCTCAAAGACGGCCCGGAAGGCACCACCTGGACGGTGAAAGCCTAAGCGATCCTGGTAGCGAACGATTGTATACTGACAACCTCTCTTTCCATTGGGTAGCAGCCTATGACGATGGACATTCAGCTTTTTGAAACCAAGCATCTGGATAAAGTCACCACCTATTTCAAAACCCGTGGACTCTACGGTCCCGAATACGTTTCCGGCGACCGCCGCCGTATCGTACAACGCTGGTTGGCTCCCCTGCGCCCCGACCGCGATTTCTTCTGGCTGGTCTGGGATAACAACCGGGTGATCGGTCATGTTTCTCTGCGTTTCCGCTACCACGGCGATGACCCCTTCGATCTGGTCAGCCTCGGCTTGATCCCGGAAGAAACCACCACCAACCGCCTGGAAGAGCTGCTGGACTTCGTCACCGCCCGGCACGAACCCTCTCCCCACGCCAACGATACCTTGGATATCTACTGCTGGAGCAAGCACCCGATGGTCGATGTCGTGGTGGACCGCGGTTTTGTAGAAGAGAGCCGTTTCCAGGAAATGGTCCGCCCCATTGAAATGAGTGAGCCGGAGGCCGGACTTCCTGAAGGCATTTTCCTGCGGCGACTGAACACTCCCACCGAGGCCCGTTTGTGGCTTTCCATCAGCCAACGCTGTTTCTCCCGTCACTTCGGCTATCAGGAGCAGAGCATGGCGGATGTGGCCCGCCAACTCAGCGAAAACGACATCATGGAAAACGGGGAATTCTGGCTGGCCATGCTGGGAGAGCGCCCGCTGGGCATGTTGCGTATCCGCCTGGGAGATATGGGTGAAGGCTACGTGGAAGAAGTGGGCGTTGACCCGGAGGTTCGCGGTTACGGACTGGGTCGCGCCCTGATGGAGCATGGCCACAAGCGGCTGTCTGACAGCGGAGCGATCAAATCCCGTTTGGCGATGGTCTACACCAACGAGCAGGCCTTACCCTTGTATGATTCGATGGGATACACCACCAGCGGCACACTGATTCTCTTCAAGAAGAAGCTGGATGTCTGATCCCTTTTCAGACCTTGCATTTCCAACCGGACACGGGCCACCGCGTCCGGTTTTTCGTGAAGGCACGATCCGGGCCTAAGGAACAAACAGGAAAAGCCTTCACCCATCAAGCCAGAGGATTTGAGATGTACGGACCTGATCCGAAAACCAAACATCCCCTACCGGACTTCCCCCGCGTCTGTTTTATCAAGAACACGGTAAGCAACCCACAGATTGAGATTGGCGATTACACCTATTACGACGACCCGGAGGATTCCGAAGATTTCGAGCGCAACGTCTTGTACCATTACCCCTTCATCGGGGATCGTCTGATTATCGGGAAATTCTGCGCCCTGGCCCAAGGAGTCTCCTTCATCATGAACGGCGCCAATCATCCGATGTCCGGCGTATCCAGCTATCCCTTCTATATTTTCGGTCATGGCTGGGAGTCTTCCAAACCGGCTCCGGAGCATTTTCCCTTCAAAGGAGATACTCGCATCGGACACGATGTATGGATCGGTCGTCAGGCAGTCATTCTTCCCGGCGTTCAGGTCGGTGACGGAGCAATCATCGCCGCCCATGCCGTGGTCACATCGGACGTAGAACCCTACACCGTGATCGGCGGAAACCCTGCCGCTTTGATCAAACGCCGCGTTTCCCCTACGGTGGCTGCACAACTCCAGGAATTGGCCTGGTGGAACTGGCCCATTGAAACAATCACCCAGCACCTGGAATCCATCACCACTGGAAACCTGGACGAGCTGCATCGGGTTTCCCCGAATCCGTCATGAGTATTGGCCGAAGCAGCCATTGGGTCGAGATGCAAAAAACATTGCAGCTTCAAGAAGCCCGTGTTAGATTTTCATGAGGACGCGCACGAGTCTGGAGTTTCTCCAGGTTCGTGCCGATTTTTTTGTTGGTGGTCTTTCACCCGTTGAAACCTCCTTTTCTTGGTAGAGTACACCGCATGTTTTTTTCCCACCGACGGGCCCTGCTCGCCCTGATGATTCTACTCGCCAGCTTGTTTCTTATGCTGCCCGGCGCGGCGGCAGAGGCACCTCTGACCCCGGATCATCCCACACCGGTTGTCATTCCCAGTGCATCATCCCGGCATCTTTCGCTGACCAATCTTTCCTATCCCCACCTGGCCAAAGAACTCCGTGCAATCGTCGGCAGCGCCGATGCGCCAACGATCAAAGTTCGACTGACCAATCAAGAAGGGAAGCCTCTTCGCGGACGGGATATCCGCTTTCGCCTGATTCACGGTCCGGCCAAGCAGGAAACCCAAAGCACGCTGGAGCACGGACACATCTTGACCGATGAGGAAGGTTTCGCGCAAAGCACCCTGTTTGTCAAAGACGGCAAAGGGCTTTACCTGGTGGAAGCCAGTGTGGAAGACAACCTACGCCTGGCCGAACCGGTGACAGTACACATTCAAGCCTATCCAAGTGCCTGGATCTGGTATCTTGTTCTCGGTCTGGTCGGAGGGCTGGCGATGTTCCTTTACGGTATGGATGTCGCCGGACGAAAACTCCAAAAACTGGCCGGGGATGAAATGCGTGGCATCCTGGCCAGTCTGACCCGCAACCGGGTTGTTGGAATGCTGCTGGGTATCCTGATTACCTTCCTTTTGCAGAGTTCCAGTGCCAGCACGGTGATGCTGGTCGGTCTGGTGGGTGCCAGCCTACTCACCTTGACCCAGGCCATCGGTGTGATTATCGGTGCGAAGATCGGAACCACCCTCACCGTGCAATTGATCGCGTTCAACGCCAGCCGTTATGCGCTGTTGATTGTCGCCGTCGGCGTGGGGATGCGGCTTTTCGCCAAGCGGAAAATGCCGTCTCGCATCGGTAGTGCGTTGATCGGCTTCGGCCTGATCTTCATCGGCATGGCCGGCATGAGCCAGGCGATGAGCCCCTTACGCAGTTCCCCGGAGTTTTCCGAACTGCTGGTGAATCTGTCCCAGTACCCGGCCTTGGCCATGCTGGTTTCCATTGTCTTCACGGCGGTGATTCAATCCTCCAGCGCAACCATCGGTCTGACGATGGCCCTTGCCGCCCAGGATCTTCTCCCTCTGGAAACCGCCATTGCAATGAGCATGGGTGCCAGCGTGGGAACCTGCGCCACCGCGCTGCTGGCCAGTCTGGGAAGCCGTCGCACTGGAAAACAGGTGGCCGTGGCGCACTTGCTCTACTCTTTACTTGCCGCCATTCTTTTTCTTCCCTTCCTTGGTCTGATGGAATCCGGAAGCATCTGGCTCAGTTCTCTGATGGGCGACGGCAGCATCCACCGGCAGATCGCCAATGCCTTTTTGCTGTTCAGCGTGTTGGGTGCCGTGGTCTTCCTCCCCTTGGCCGGTCAGTTGGAATGGCTGACACGCAAGCTGGTTCCCAGCCGTGAAGAAGACGAACCCTTCAAGCCGAAGTACCTGGAAGACACCAGCATCGCCTTCCCTTCTCTGGCTTTGGAGCAAGCCCTGCGTGAAGTCCAACGGATGATGGCCCTGGCCCGTCAGATGCTGGTCGACCTGCAACCCTTGGTGGAAAAACCGACGGAGCGCGGCTGTTATGCTTTGGCCGGTCGGGACGATCAACTCGATACCCTTGAGCGGGCCATCCGGCCCTTCCTGGCCAAAACCGCGAACCTGAACGGGCTCAGCGAGGCGCAGGCTTCGCGGGAACGGGCCATTGTCTACATGGCGGACGCCTTGGAAAACATGGGCGACATCATCAGTCGCAACCTGCTTCACGCCTTGGAAAAGATGTCGATGAAAAACATCGTCTTCAGCCGTCAGGGTCAGATTGAATTGAGAGGCTACTTAGGGAAAGTTCTGGAACGCTTTGACGAGCTGATTCACGCGCTGCAAAGTGAAGACAAAGAAGCCGCCCGTTCCATTCTGGAAGACGCCGACCGGGAGGAATGGTGGGCGAGAAAGATCCGCTCCACCCACCTGGAGCGGCTGCACTCCGGCTTTTCGGAAAGCGTGATTTCCAGTGAAGCCCACCTTTCCGTGGTGGATGCCCTGGTCAGTGTGAACCGGCGTATTACCGACATTGCCCGCGTGCTGGTGGAGGAATGGCCCGCCTGATGGCTCCACTCTCTCTTTCCAGATCAACCCCAAAGTAAAAGGCCGGCACCCAGGAAGGATGTCGGCCTTGATCGTTTGCAGCAGGGTTGCTTAAAAGGTGATCCGGATGGCGTTGGGGTTATCCCAACTTGGGGTATTGCTTGTATCCTTCTCGCTGTCATCCTTCATGCCCAACCCGACACCCACGCCCACAGCGGTTCCCACCACCACGGTTCCGATGATCGTCCAGAACCACCAGCTTTCATACCAGTCGGTTTTGTCTTTCTCCATCGTTTTTTCACGCTCGACCTTTCGGGCCGCAAGCATCTCTTGGGTAATCAGGTTGTCTTCGGCTTCGGCAGAAAAGAGCTCGTCCAGGAAGGCCGGATAGACTTTATCCACCACCAGGGCAACCAGATCCGACGAGACTTCATGATAGCGGTGGGTTTTGGCTTCCATATCGTAGAGCATTCCACGGAAGACCGTCGCATCCACCCCAGGCTGCACATCCACAAAGAGCAGGTTGTCCACCCCGGTCAGCCGATGGAGCCGCTTGACGTTTTTGAACACCATAAGGTGGTCCATGTTCTCCAGAACATCCGCCAGTTCACCTTGGTATTGGTAATACTTGGCCACGCGCCGCGAACTGAGTTGCAGGGTTTTGCTGGTATCCGGATACACCCGGAACGTGGAACGATAATCCTGGAAGCCGGGTAACTCGGTCTGGAGGTAATGTTCCCCCGCCGAAATCTTACGCTCGGCAATGGGCGTCAATCCCAGGTAGGCTCCATCGAAGAAGACGGGAATCCGATCGGGCTTGCTGAGAATCTTCACCGAGCCTTTGCTTTGAAACTCCATCTGCTCCCGCAGGTCCACATACATTTTCTGTACGCCCGGCGGGAAGATCGGGTCCAATCCGGCTTGGCGGTCGATATTCAACGCGCGCGCAAAGGTTTCTTTGGCCAGGTCTTCTTCTTCATCGGTCTGATAGGCTGCGGCCAACAAATGCAGGCAGTGTACCAGGCGTTTCTTGTGTTCCGGATAGTATGCAAAAGGCAGGTAGTGCTTGATCGCTTTCGGGGCTTTCTCAATCACCGTGTCAAAATCCAAGGCTTCATAGGCGCTCTTCGCCTCTTGGAATAGCGTGTTCCCCTGGGCAATGGATTCCTGCTCGTTCAATGCGCCTTTATCTTTCAAGGCTTCATTGACCGGAACAACCGTGTACTCCGGATGCTCACGCAACCAGAGGTTCGTCGCCATGTTCAACTGAGCCAATTCTCCGGCAATCTTCTTGTTGGAAGGGTTGAACAGGATGAGGATTTTCTTCGGTCCATTGACCGCAGGAGCCGCATGGTTGAAATCGACACGAATCATCAACTCGCTGTCATCATCATCGTCGTCATCGGCCTCATCCATCTCGTCGTCGTCGTCATCCTCATCGTCATCTTCTGCGGCATCCAGAAGGCTGCGATCCTCTTCACTTGGCTCATCCTTTTCATCCTGTTCCTCGTCATCTGCTTCTTCTTTCGACGGGGCTTTCTCCGCATCCTTTTTTTCTGCGGCATCCCCGTCATCCAGGAGATCCAGTTCGTCATCTTCCAGCAAGGTATCCACCTCATCCTGTGCCCAGGCTCTGGAACTCAGAGCAGGAAAGAGAGGCGTCAGACAGCTAAACTGAATGAAACAAAACAAAGTCAGGACGGTGACGGCTTTGAGAATGGGGTGAACCCTACGCCCGGCCATGATTTTTCTCCTGCGTCGTCAAAGCAATCCGTTTAAGGTGACGTGTGAGCGATGCAATCAGTGTAAAGGATCTTCGTCCTTGTCGGTCATTTCCTTGGCTTCATAGGCTTTGAGAATCCCTTCCAGCTTTTCGACTTTCTCTCCCAGGGTCTTCACTTCCTGGCGCAATTCGGCGACGTTGGTCAGCGGCGTCAAGGCCCGCTTCACCTTTTCATCCACTTTTTGCTGAAAATCTTCCAGGCTGGTCTGGTAACCTTGAAGCATATCCCTAAAGAAGACGCTTGTCTCTTCCGTGTTCTTCTGCACGGCCTGTTCAATGGCGTCAATCTGTTTTTCCGCCCCTTCGCGCAAGCCTTCCCCGATATTCACCGTCCGCTGAAGGATGTCGTTCAGGCGGTCGCCACTCTGGCGGAGAAATTCCTTCAGGGTTTTGGACGGCAGGGTCTTGTGGCTCTTTTCCTTTTCAAAGAGAATCTGGGCCAAGGTGACGGAAGTGATGTCTTCCTTGGTCTTGTAATCAATGATCTTGACATCACTGCCTTCGCCAAGCATCTGGTCGATTTCCGTCAAGGTGACATAGCAGCTTTTATCGGTATTGTAGAGCTTGCGGTTGGCATAGCGCTTGATGATGATCGGTTCGGAATCCTGACCCATATTCCTTCTCCCCACAAATTCAAAAGGTTGCCGGATTGCATAGCACCTTTCTTCCTCGCTGTCAAAACCCTCGTTGCTTTCCCGAACCAAGCAAGGGTAACACCGAGAGATTCAAACGAATAGCTTCTGAAACGCCGTCTCTCCCGACAAGCTTGACCCGGCAACCCGGAGTTATCGCAGAGAGAGTCTCCTCAGCACGGATCGTCTCAACCAATGAGTTGAAGCCTGTCATTTCTTCTGTATGACCAACACTCCCCCGTGCCAGGATTTCTCTCATGTATCGGGGCGAGGAACGAAAACCCATAGAAACCTTTCAATGGAATATGCTCAAAAGATTTCATGAAATTCGACGACTAGCCAAGGAGCCGACAGAGCCCATCTCGATTGGAAACAGAAAGGACACCTTGATATGAAAAAAAGGAATAGACCGCATACCAGTCGATTCAACACCGTCGGGTATTTGACATTATCGTATGCTTCCACCCGTGACAAGACCATTCCGCAAAGTAATACTATGTTGAATGTATTCTCCTAATTGAATGGATTTTCAACGTTTTTTTCAAGATGATGATTTTGAATCAAACAAGCATTTCTGTGTCGATGAAAGCGGAAACTTTGTTTCCAAATTCACGTCAGCCAAACCCACCTCAAAACTTAGCTTGCGCTAACTGTTGGGAATTTCAAAAATTCTTGACAAGGTACCCATCATTATTTAAGGCTTGAACCCGGAACGAATGAACGACTATTCAGTAGTTCTCCGTTTTGAGGATAGAAGAGCGCGGACGAATCTCTGACATTTGACGGTTTCTGGTTGCCCATCGCACGAGGGGCTGTTCGGTAGCAGGGAATACCTGCAAAGCAGTACCGAATTAGCCATAACGTCTTGGCGTCGGGCAGGCGAACCAGATCGCTCGTTTTTTTTTAGTATTTCATTGCGCGATGCAATGTTTTTCACTCGTTGTCTTTTGCGGATTGGCCGTAAGGGACTACCCTGTAACCCTAGAGGAGGTCAGAAGAATGCCAAGTTTTGTTATGACCGAAAAATGTGATGGGTGCAAAGGGCAGGATAAGACCGCCTGCATGTACATTTGCCCCAACGACCTGATGGTGCTGGACAAAGATCGCATGAAGGCCTACAACCGTGCGCCCGATATGTGCTGGGAATGCTATTCCTGCATCAAGATCTGCCCCCAGCAGGCCATTGACTGCCGCGGCTACGCGGACTTCATCCCGTTGGGCGCCTCCGTGGTTCCGCTGCGCGGCTCCGACAACATCATGTGGACGATCAAGTTCCGCAATGGCACCGTCAAACGGTTCAAGTTCCCCATCCGCACCACGCCTGAAGGCGCTGCTCAGCCGGACGGTGGTTTCCCCACCCACGAAGACCTGAACAGCCCCACCCTGTACACCGAAACCGGTGCCGAAGGTTCCCTCGGCGGCGATCTTTCCGTGCTGAAATAAGGAGGTTTTGAATCATGATGCCTAATTTTGAAGTTGTCAATGTTACGACGGACCTCCTGATCCTGGGTGGTGGTATGGCTTCCTGCGGTTGCGCGACTGAAGCCGCCTATTGGGCCAAGAAAAACGGCCTGAAAGTCACCTTGGTTGACAAAGCTGCGATGGACCGCTCCGGCGCCGTGGCGATGGGCCTTTCCGCCATCAACCAGTATGTCGGTGTTTCCAAAGGCGACAACACTGTCGAACAATATGTGCAGTATGTCCGCCAGGACTTGATGGGTATCACCCGTGAAGACTTGGTTTACAACATCGCCCGTCACGTTGACGGCACCGTGCACCTGTTCGAAAAATGGGGTCTGCCGCTGTGGAAAGACGACGACGGCAACTACGTGCATGAAGGTCGTTGGCAGGTCATGATCAACGGCGAAAGCTACAAAGTGATCGTCGCTGAAGCCGCCAAAAACGCTCTGAAAGAAGCCGATGGCGAATATTTCGAGCGCGTCTTCATCGTGGAACCCCTGATGGACGGCGACCGCGTCGCTGGCGCCATCGGTTTCTCCGTGCGCGATCAGAAGATCTACGTCTTCAACGCCAAAGCTACCTTCTGCGCAATGGGCGGCGCCGTGCACGTGTTCCGTCCCCGCAGCATCGGTGAAGGTGCCGGTCGTTCCTGGTATCCGCCGTTCAACTCCGGTTCTTCCACCTACTTCACCCTGCGTGCCGGTGCCGAAATGACCTGCCAGGAAGTGCGCTTCATCCCCGTGCGCTTCAAAGATGGTTATGGTCCGGTCGGTGCGTGGTTCCTGTTGTTCAAATCCTTCGCGACCAACGCCTTTGGTGAGAACTACATGCAGACCAACGCCGGCGAACTGCAAAAGTATGCTCCCTACGGCCTGGTGAAGCCGATTCCGGCCTGCCTGCGTAACCACCTCGGTATGATTGATCTGTTCAGCGGCAAAGGCCCTCTGTACATGCAGACCGCCGACGCCATCAAACGTCTTGCTGACAACATCAAGAACCAGTACGACGATGAAAAACAAGCCAACAAAGCCTTCAAAAAGAAAATGAAGGAATTGGAAGAAGAGGCTTGGGAAGATTTCTTGGACATGACCGTCAGCCAGGCTCTGCTCTGGGCGGCCACCAACACCGAACCCGAAGTCAAAGCCTCCGAGATCGCCCCGTGCGAACCGTACTTCATCGGTTCCCACTCCGGTGCCAGTGGCGCCTGGGTTTCCGGTCCCGAAGACCTGCAGACCGAAGAGTCCAAGAAAGATTATTTCTGGGGCTATGCCAACATGACCACCATCAAGGGTCTGTTCGCTGCTGGTGATGCTTCCGGTGCTTCCAGCCACAAGTTCTCCTCCGGTTCCCACACCGAAGGTCGCTTGGCCGGTAAAGCCGCGATCAAATACATCCTCGACAACAACACCATGCCCGCCCTGCCCGCCGACAAAGTCGCCGAGTGGACGGAAAAATTGGTCGCCCCGCTGAAACTCTGGGATGAAACCCAGGCTTTCTCCACCGACCCGAACGTCAACCCGAACTTCATCAAGCCGAAAGACTTCATGAATCGTCTGCAGAAACTGATGGACGAATACGCGGGTGGCGTGAGCATGAGCTTCAGCACCAACGAATCGCTGTTGAATCGCGGTTTGGAACTGATGGAAATGCTGCGCGAAGACTCCGAGAAGTTGGCCGCCGAAGACCTGAACGAACTGATGCGCTGCTGGGAAAACGTGCAGCGTATGTGGCAGGCGGAAGCCCACCTTCGCACCTTGTTGTTCCGTGAAGAAACCCGTTGGCCGGGTTACTACTATCGCGGCGACAAGACCGAGATGGACGAAACCAACTGGCACGTGTTCGCCAACTGCGCCTGGGATCCGGCGAAGAACGAATGGACCATGACCAAACGCACCATTCACCAGATCCTGAAATAATGCTTGAAGGTTCCTGAACCTTGCTACGGACGCCCCTTGGGGCGTCCGTAGGTTTATTTGCGATCCTATTTTTGAGCGATTATAAGTTTTTACAGCACTCCTAACCAAGTGAAGAGGACCAAACCGTGAGCGACTCCACCACCTTGACCTGTCCCCATTGCGGCGCCACGTTGAACAAAATCACCCTGCCTTGGGAGCAATCCACCTGGGGCGAGGAATTTGCCTACGTCTGTTTTAACGACGAATGCTCCCTCTACACCAAGGGTTGGAAGCGTATGCGTGAGCTTTATGACAAAAACATCTCTTACCGCTATATGATGTTCGATCAAAGCCGCAAATCCATCTCCCAACCGGTCTGGGACTCGATAGCTCTGCGTGACCGCATTGTTGATGAAAGCGCCTAACCACTGAATAAATCATACTTTTCCGTATCGTAGCGACGTATAGACCTAACCAACCAACGATCCTCGGCCCTGGCCGAAGTTTTCATTTTTCCGTCTAGCAAGGAACATCATCGTGAGCGAAAAAACGACGAAAGACATTCAAGACGAGATCATCAACAACGCCCAAAGGCTGAACCTGGATGACACCCTGACCTTCGAGTGCCACCCCGGCGTTTCCTGTTTTGGCCGTTGCTGCCGCGACATCAACATCTTCCTGACGCCTTACGATGTATTGCGCCTGAAAAAAGCCCTGGGAATCTCCAGCGATGAGTTCATCGCCAAATACGCGCTGAGTCCGGAGATGGGCCAGAGCGGAAGCCAGCTTCCCATCGTGGTTCTGCGTATGGGAGATGACGAAGAGCGGCGCTGTCAGTTCAACAAGGACGGCTTCTGCTCGGTATACGAGGATCGTCCCTGGGCCTGCCGCATGTATCCCGTCGGCTCGGCCTCCAGCGAAAGCAAAGAAAACCCCGATGGCGAGAAGTTCTATTTCCTGGTGAAAGACGAGCTTTGCAAGGGCCATGAGGAAAGCAAGACCCGCACGATCAAAGAATATTTCGACGAACAGAAGGTGGAAACCTTCGAGAAGATGAACGAAGAATTCCAGCGTATCGCGGCCCATCCGATGTGGTTGCAGGAAGAAGCGATTCCTGCACCGAAATTGCAGATGTTCTTCATGGCCTGCTACAACCTGGATATGTTCAAGCGTTTCGTCGGTAACAGCAAATTCTTCGAGATGTTCCAGATCGTCCCGGAAATCCAGAAACAGATCATGGAAAACGAAGAAACCCTGCTGCTCTTCGCCTTTGACTGGGTGAAGTACTTCATGTGGGGCGAGCGGACTTTGCAACTGGACCCGGCGGTCCTGCAAAAACGCGCCACAGAACTGCGCAAAGAAGAAGAAGAACGCAACAAAGCCGGTAAGCCCCCTGCGGAGCAAGCCGACTGAGTCTGTTTTTTGTTTAGCCGCCGTAAGGCGGAAGTCCCTGTTCGCCGCTCGCCGGTGTTCTGTTGAGCCTGGCGGACGGACCTAGAGTTCACTAGCGGTAAAAGGAGTTTGAGTATGGAGCACAGTAGCGTCCTTGTGGTGGGAGGCGGCATCTCTGGCTTGACGGCGGCCCTGGAAGCGGCGGAAGTCGGTCGTGAGGTGTACCTCGTGGAAAAAGCCCCGTGGTTGGGCGGTCGCGTCTCCGGGATGAATCACTATTTCCCGAAGCATTGTCCCCCGCTCTGCGGTCTGGAGATCAACTATCAGCGGATCAAAAAACTGAAAAACCTGCGCGTGTTCACCATGACCGACGTGCAGAAAATCAGCGGTGAGCCGGGCAACATGGAAGTCACCTTGAAGGTGCGTCCGCGCTACATCACCGAAGAAATGACGGACATCAAAGAGGCGATGGACAAGGTCACCACGGAAGTGGACAACCCCTTCAACTGGGGTATGGACAAAACCAAAGTCCTCACCATTCCCCACGGACTCTGCTATCCCAACCTGCCCGCCATTCTGGACGGACACCTGGACGACGCCAAAAAAGACCTGGACGGCGTTGCCGGTTTCGACCCTTCGCAGACCGAGAGCGAAATGGTCCTCAAGGTGGGTTATGTGATCTGGGCCACCGGTTGGACGCCCTACGATCCGCAGAACATCCACTACCTGAACTTCGGCAAAGACAAAGACATCCTGACCAACGTGATGTTCGAGCGTCTGGCCAGCCCCAGCGGTCCCACCGCCGGGAAGCTGATCCGTCCCTCCGACGGAAAAGAAGCCAAGAAAGTGGCCTTCATCCAATGCGCGGGAAGCCGCGATGAAAACTACCTGCCTTATTGCTCCGGCGTGTGCTGCCAGGCCAGCTTGAAGCAGGCCGGGTATGTGCGTGACGCCTATCCGGAAGACGGCACGGCGGAAATGTTCTACATCGACATCCGCGCCGGGAAATACGAAACCTTCCTGCGCAAAGTCCAAGCCGATGAGAAGATCACCTTGACCAAGGGGAAAGCCGGTCGTGTGTGGCGTGAACCGGGCAAGGAAACCTTGACCGTCGTCGCCGAAGACATCGAAAGCGGCGAGATCAAACGCGGGGAATTCGACCTGGTCGTGTTGGCTACCGGGATGGTGCCTTCCACGGCGACTCAGAAAATCCCGATGGACGGTGTGGAATATGACGAATTCGGTTTCGTCGTTCCCAACGAGGAACTGGGGCTCTACCCGGTCGGCTGCGTGAAACGTCCCGTGGATGTGGCCTACTGCACCCAAGACGCCACCGGTGGCGCAATCAAAGCTTTACGGCAATAAGGGAGGGTGACGATGGCACATAAAACTGGTTGTTATATTTGCACGGGTTGCGGTCTGGATGCGCTGCCGATGGACGCGATTACCGGCGTGGCGAGCAAAAAAAACTGCGCCGTGGTCAAAGACCATGAGAAGCTCTGCTCCAAAGAAGGTCAGGAACTGATCAAAGCCGACATCGAGGCTGAAGGCCTGGAAGCGATTTGCATCTGCGCCTGCACCGGTCGCGAGCATACCGATAAATTCGAGTTCCCCGGCAAGCTGGTGGAGCGCGTGGCTCTTCGCGAACGCGTCCTGTGGAGCTATGACCCGGAGGATGATACCTACGACGAAGCCGAAGACTGCATGGAACAGCTCGTCGGCGACTATGTCCGTTTCGGTCTGGTGAAGCTGGAACTCTCCACCCTGCCCCTGGGCCAACCGGTGGAAGAGCCCTGCAAGACCATCCTGGTTGTCGGTGGTGGTATCACCGGTCTGACTGCGGCTCAAGACGCGGCCAACGCCGGTTATGACGTGGTGCTGGTGGAAAAAGCCGACACACTGGGCGGCTGGGCGCTGCGCTTCAAAAAGAACATTCCGCGCAATCCCCCTTATGTGGATTACCTGGAACCGGACATCCAAGAAAAAATCGCCAAGGTGGAAGGCAATGACCGGATCAAGGTCTTCCTGAACAGCACGATGGGCGCCATCGCCGGAATGCCCGGAAAATACGAAGCCACCATCAAAAAAGCCGACGGCGAAGAAGTTCTTCCCGTGGGCGCCGTGGTTCAAGCCACCGGTTGGAAAACCTATGACACGGCCAAACTGAATCCGGCGCTGCAATATGGTGAAAACCCCGGTGTGATGACCAACATTGAATTTGAAGACCTGCTCTCCAAAGGCGAAAAGGTCGTCCGTCCCGACGGCAAACCCGTCGAGAACGTGATCTTCCTGCAAGGCACAGGCAGCGACGAAGAAGACTACCTGCCCTATTGCTCCAATGTCACCGACATGGTCATGCTCAAACAGGCCGCCATGTTCCGTGAGTTGAACGGTGAAGAAACCAACGTGCATGTGTTCTACAAAGACATGCGCACGCCGGGCCATTATGAACTGATGTACAAAAAGGCCCAGAAGGAAAACGTGATCTTCATCCGCGGCGGTGTCGAGGAAATCGGCGAAGGTGACGAGCGCCCGATGATGGTCAGCGGCATGGACAAGCTCTTGAATGAACCGGTTTCGATGGAATGCGACCTTCTCGTCGTGGCCACCGGTCTGGTACCTCAAGTTGTTGAAGAGAACGCGCTGAACCTGAAATACCGCCAGGGACCGGAACTTCCCCAGCGTGATTTCGGTTTCCCCAACAGCCACTTCATCTGCTTCCCTTACGAAACCCAACGGACCGGGATCTATGCCGCGGGTGCCGTGCGCAGCCCGATGGACATGGGTCAGGCTTGTGACGATGCCTCCGGTGCGGCCCTGAAGGCCATTCAGGCGGTGGAAGCGGCGGCCAAAGGTATGGCGGTTCACCCCCGCGTGGGCGATCTGACCCTGCCGGACTTCGCTCTGCAACGCTGCACCCAGTGCAAACGCTGCACCGAGGAATGCCCCTTCGGCGCCTTGGACGAGGACGAAAAGGGAACCCCGAAACCCAACCCGACGCGCTGCCGTCGTTGCGGTACCTGCATGGGTGCCTGCCCGGAACGTATCATCAGCTTCGAGAACTACTCGGTGCGCATGATCGGCGACATGATCAAGTCCATGTCCATGCCCGACGAGTTCGACGAGATGCCTCGTATCCTGGTTCTCTGCTGCGAAAACGACGCCCTTCCCGCGATGGATATGGCTGCGGCCAACCGCATCAAGTTCAACCCCTACGTGCGTATGATTACTCTGCGCTGCCTGGGTAGCTTGAACCTGGTCTGGATCGCCGATGCTCTTTCCTGCGGTGTTGACGGCATTTACGTCATTGGCTGCAAGTTCGGCGATGACTACCAATGCCACTTCGTCAAGGGTTCCGAGTTGGCCAACACCCGCTTGGAGAAAGTCTCCGAAACCCTGGAACGTCTGCTTCTGGAACCGGAACGCATCCGCTTCGACGAAGTGTCCATCACCGACTACAATAAGCTCCCGGCCATGATGGACGATTTCCTTGAAAAACTTCAAGAATTCGATCCCAACCCCTATAAAGACTAAACGCGCCGGAAAAGGAGTATACGATTATGGAACCTAAATTCCCGTTTGCGGAAGTTCGCGACGCCATTATCGAGACCGGCGCCGATACCGTGACTCAATGTATGCAGTGCGGTCTTTGTGCCGCCAGTTGCCCTTGGCGCTATGTCGATGGAAAAATCGCCAAGGAATTCAACGCTCGTAAAGTCCAGCACATGGCTCAATTGGGCGTGGAAGGCTGGGAGAGTGAAGACGTGATTTTCGCCTGCACCACCTGTGGTGTCTGCGTGGATCGCTGCCCTCGTGGCGTCGGCGCGGTGAAAAACATCGCCGCAATGCGTGCCACCCTGGTTGAAATGGGTACCGTGCCGCGCAGCCTGCGTCCGGTTCTGGGTAGCCTCCATGACAACGGCAACCCCTGGGGCGGTTCCACCGAAAAGCGCATGGACTGGAAAAAAGACATTGAGGTTCCCACCTTCACCGAGGATACGGAATACCTGCTTTATGTCTGCTGCACCAGTTGCTACGACGTGCGCAGCCAGCGTATCGCCCGTTCCATCGCCACCCTGCTGAACAAAGCCGGTGTGAGCTGGGGCGTGATCGGCACCGAAGAGAAGTGCTGCGGCGAAAGCGCAAAGAAAATCGGTGCGTTGGAAGTCTTCAGCGAGTTGGCCGAACACAACATCAGCCTGTTCCAGAAACATGGCGTGAAAAAGATCATCACCACCAGCCCCCACTGTCTCTGGACCTTCCAGAACGAATATCCGGAATTGGGCGGCGAGTTCGAGGTGGTCCATTACACCCAATTCCTGGAAAAACTGCTTGCCGACGGCAAACTGACCATGCCGGAAAGCACCCTGGGCAAGAAAGTGGCCTTCCACGATCCTTGTTACCTCGGTCGCCACTCCAAGGTCTATGACGAACCGCGCACCCTGCTGGACGCCGTTCCGGGCCTGGAAACCGTGCATTTCTCCCGCGAGCGGGAAGACAGCTTCTGCTGCGGCGGTGGCGGTGGTCGCATCTGGGTTGAAGCCGAAGCCGATGACCGTTTCGGTGACGTGCGTATCGCCGATGCCAAGGGCCAAGGCGCTGACATCGTGGCTACCACCTGCCCCTATTGCACCATCATGCTGGAAGCCAGCGTCATGGGCGCGGGGCTGGATGAAGAGATGAAAGTCTATGACATCGCCGAATTGCTCGCCGGAATCGAATAAACCCCTGATTCCGACAAGCATCCAAGAAGATCGACTGGAAACGGGCCCCTTTGGGGCCCGTTTCCTTGGTAGAAGCCGAGCGCTTACGTACCGTGAAAACCCTGTTTTTACTTTTTTTATTGACTTAACCCTACATTTTTCTTACCATTCACCACACACTCATGCCGGGGCTGCCATCAATAGACCGCGTTCCCAAAAGGGACACCGTTAACCCGAAGAAGGGGATACCATGAGAGCAAAACTCCATCTTGGGCTGCTAATCACCATCTTGTTCGTTACGTTCGGGGCGATCGTCAACCACTACATCGTGGACGGCACGCTGAAGGGTCAAGCACTCAGCGAGTTGGACGAATCGTTGAAAGATGGATACAGAGCCTACGTGCATGGCCGGAAGGCTGGCGAGTTGCTCCGTCAGGAACAGGTGATGGCTCTTTCCAACGAGCCGGTCGTCGCCGCTGCCGTACAGAAATATCTGGACGCACAGAAAGCGGCTCTCACGGCAACGGAAGAAGAGCGCAAGATCAAGGAAGAAGCAGCCCAGACCGCTCGCTTCGACCTCTTTGAAGCCCTGGCCACAAAGAGTGGTCGTCGCGAATACCGTGCGGACATGTACATCTTCGCGGATCGTGAAGGCAACGAAGTGGTGCGTACCATCACGGCCAAGATGAAAACGAACAAATACGGTCAGCGTGCTTTGATTCAAGAGGTCTTCAACGATCGCTTCTCCGAGGATGTCTGGCTGATCAACAAGGTTCCGGCTTTTGTCACGGCGGGTCCGGTACGGATCAACGGTCAGACCGTCGGTGCTCTCCTGCGTGTGGAACACTTTGACGAAGAGTTGGTCAACAAAGAAAAGCTGCTGGTCAGCGGTCAGTTTGCCTTCTTCGATCGCAACAGCATTTTCGCTTCCACCCTGCAATCCAACCAGCACAAAGCCCTGGACCGCTTCTTCCAGAACAACCGTCAGACCATCGCCAAGATTCTGCTCAAAAAAGATGACTTCGTCATTGAGCACCTGGATCTCGCTGGTCAGATGTGGGCGGTGATCTTCAGCCCCCTGCAAGGTCTGGAAGACAAGAACGAGGGCGGGTTCATGATCCTGCGCAACCTGAGCAACGTTGCTCAACCCTTCGATGACACGATGAAGCGCATCTGGGTCTTTGTACTGCTGCTTACTCTGATTACGGTCGCCGGTGCCAGCATCCTGGTGGAACCGCTCTATGGTGCGGTGAACTTCGTGCTGGAAGGCGCCCATAAAATCATCATCGGTGACAAAGACTACCAGTTCAGTTCCGACAACGATTATTACAACGCCATCGGTCAAACCCTGAACCTGATGATCGCCATCCTGTTGGGCAAATACATTCCGGAAGATGAAGACGAACTGGAAGGCGTCTCGGCCATCAGCAAAAACAAAACGGGGAATTTCCCCACTCCTGGTGCGATGATGATCGAAACCATGACGGAAACCTCCAAGCCTGATCAGACTGTGGACGCTTCCACAGCGGATGAAGAAGACGAGGAAACCTATTACGCCCGTCTGTTCAAAGAGTTCGTCCAGGCTAAAGTAGCTGTCGGAGACGATGTGAGCATGGTGACCAAGGATAAAATGGTCGCGAAGCTGCGCAAAACCGAAGCCAAGCTTATTGAAAAGCATGGTTGCAAAAAGGTCCGCTTCTCCGTGCGCACCGAAGTCAGCAAGGTCACCCTGAAACCGACGCCCATCTGGAACGGCAACGGCGCTCCTCCGGAGCAAGCCGAGGGCTAAGGTCTGTACCACATTCTTTCCGTGGTTCAACCAAGCGATACACCAGCCGGAAGCCCGCTTCCGGCTGGTTCTTTATGGATAGCGGATCAAGCATTTCCGGTGAGACTCAACCGGGAAACTCAACTCTTGAGGAAAAGGTCCGACATTCAACCAGGGAGTAACCAGCACAAGATGAAAAATCCATCATTTGACGGTTTTTTCTTTACAAAGACTCTGATATAACGAAGAACATGAACCAACTCGCTATCCATAGCGTTTCCGATTCAGCTCACGAAGGAGAGTGATATGCCCGAACGTTTCCTTTTCACTTCGGAGTCCGTGACCGAAGGTCATCCGGATAAAGTTGCCGACCAGATTTCAGACACCATTCTGGATGCCATTCTGGCTCAAGACCCGGAAGGTCGCGTGGCGGTGGAATGCCTGGTCAACACCGGCCTCTGTGTCATTGCCGGTGAAATCACCACATCCTGCTACGTGGACATGAACGAACTGGTCCGCGCTAAAATCATGGACATCGGCTACACCGACGCCAAACTGGGCTTCAACGGCAACGACTGCGCCGTGCTGCTTTCCATTGATAAGCAGAGCGCGGACATCAGCCAGGGTGTGACGGAAACCGAGAAAAAGGAAATGGGCGCCGGCGATCAGGGGTTGATGTTCGGCTATGCGATCAACCATACCAAGGACTTGATGCCCCTACCGGTTCATCTGGCCCACGGCCTGACCAAGCGGCTTAGCCAGGTTCGCCGTAAAAAGATCCTCCCCTTCCTCGGACCCGACGGCAAAGCCCAGGTGACGGTGGAATTCGACGGTGACAAGCCCAAACGGATTGATGCCATTGTCATCAGCAACCAACATTGCGTCACGACCAAGAACAAAGAGATCAATCAGGGCATCCGTGAGGAAGTGATCAACAAGGTCATCCCGGCGAAGATGATCGACAAAGACACCAAGTTCTATATCAATCCTACAGGACGCTTTGTCGTCGGCGGTCCTCACGGCGATTGCGGTTTGACCGGACGGAAGATCATCGTCGATACCTATGGTGGCTGGAGCCGTCACGGTGGCGGTGCTTTCTCCGGAAAAGATCCCAGCAAAGTAGACCGCAGCGCGGCTTACATGGCTCGCTACATTGCCAAAAACATCGTGGCGGCCAAGCTGGCCGGTCGTTGTGAGGTGCAGTTGGCCTATGCCATCGGCGTGGCCGATCCGGTCAGCGTCAATGTCAATACTTTCGGCACAGGGAAGATTGAAGAAAGCCGCATTGAAAAACTGATCCGAGCCCACTTCGGCCTGAAGCCTCACGAGATCATCCAGCATCTGCAACTCAAGCGCCCGATTTATGCCCAAACCGCAGTGAATGGCCACTTCGGAGCCAACACCAAAAAGCTGCCCTGGGAACAGACCGACAAGGCCGCGATTCTTGCTGATGAACTGTAGCCCGCATTCCTCTTTATGATATGAAAAGCCCCGCCAGACGGCGGGGCTTTTTTCGTTTACGGGAACATCTGCCTGTGCTTGAGATCAAGCAATACCGTCTTGCTAGTCACGGCATTCACATTGACCGCCTTCACAGGTAAAGCTGGAACCGAACACGGCGATGCAGTCCAGGTCCGCGTTGCAATCCATCGTGCAATAGCGGTTATTCAAAGGCCACCACGGACCGGCGCAGAAGGTGCCACTGCCGTAGGTGGTGGTGCATTGGTCATCCAGAATGCAGCTTCCGTAGTTGCAGGTCGGTTCCGGAAGCGGCTCGCAGAGACAGGCACCGGCGTCGCAACTGGCCAAGTCCGGGCAATCACTATCTGTCCCGCACGCCATACTGCAAAGCGGGCCTTCCGGCGTATCCAGGCAGGAATCCATCGAGGCGTCTGAACAGTCCCCGCTATCCGCGCAGGAATCCTGAATACAGCGGTCCTCACTCATCGTGGAGCAGATGCAGGAACCGTAACGGCATTCATACTGCGGAGAGGGGCAATCGGCGTCGGAATCGCAGGCTGCGGTACATTCCTTCAGATCATCAAAGCCGTAGACATCGGCACAGACAGGCAAGGAGTCCGGGCACTGGCTGTCTCCAGAGCAGGCCTGCGGGCATTCCAACACCTCGCCGGAGCAGGCACACATCCCGTCAAAGCAGGTCCAGGGAGCCGGACAATCGGCATTACCATCGCAGGACTGAGTACACAGAGATTCGTCCATGTCACAGGACAATCCGTAGCGGGCACAGTCGCTATCACTTCCGCAGCCGACATCGGCACAGACATAGGCTTGACTGATCGTCGGATCGCAGGCATTGCCCAGACCGTCCCCATCGTTATCACGCTGGGTCTGGTTGGTGGCGAAGGGGCAGTTGTCGCAGACATCGCCCAAACTGTCATTGTCCGCGTTTTCCTGGAAGGGATTGTAGCGGGTGGGGCAGTTGTCTTCGTCATCCAAGACTCCATCGCTATCGCTGTCGATCAAGCCGAAGCAGTCTTCCGCCAGCGCGTCGCAGTTGGAGGTAGACATCGCACAGCTCAGCGTGTCCTCGCTCCAGTTTTCCATCTCACAGGTTTCTTCACATTCCGTGATCGGCGAGGGAAGATGGGGCCAGACTCCCAGCAGACCGCAATTCTCCAGGGCTTCACAGCTCAGGTAACAATCGCTTGGCATATCGACACAGAGGCCATCCATGCACCACATGCCCAGACCACAGGAGGTTTCATCGGCAAGGAAGGTGGTGGCGCAGCCTGTATCCGCATCACAAGAATCCGCTGTGCAGGGGTTCCCGTCATCGCAGAGAATCTCCGTTCCGGCACGACAAACGCCGTTCTGGCAGACATCGTCATAACTGCACGCACTGCCTAAATCGCAACTCACGCCAGACAGCGGCAGCCCTTCGCAGGCGCCGGTACCAGGATTGCAGATATCCTCAGTGCAGACATCATGATCGTCACAGACACGAGGCACGCCCTCGCAGCGTCCGTCAGGTTGGCAGAGATCGTTGACCGTGCAACCGTTGTCGTCCGAGCAGGAGGCTCCGGCGTTGATGCTGTACACACAGCCGCCGCTTGCACTGTCGCAAGCATCCGCCGTGCAGGGATCCTCATCGTTGCAGTCTCGCAGTTCTCCGGCGCAGGAGCCATTGGCCTGGCAGGTTCCGTTGACCTGGCAGGGGTCGCTCAGATCGCAGGATTGTCCTTCCTGAACCGTGAACGTGCAGGCTCCCGTTCGTGAGTTGCAGCTATCCTCGGTGCAGGAATTGCCATCCACGCAGTTTTTGGGTGAGCCGCCACACTGGCCGTTGGAACCACAGGTATCGTTGATGGTGCAAAGATCGCCATCGTTACAGCTCTGACCCACCAGCGGCGTGCTATCACATTGGCCGGTGTTGGGGTTGCAACTCTCGCTGGTGCATTCGTTGTTGTCATTGCAACTCCGTTCTTGACCCACGCACTGGGCAACCGGATTGCAAGCGTCGTTGAAGGTACAGAGGTTGCCATCATCGCAAGGGAGCCCCTCCAAGAGAGCATATTCACAACTGTTGGTTTCCGGGGAGCAGAAGTCCTCGGTGCAGACGTTGTGATCATCACAGGAGCGTTCTTCACCCACACACTGGCCGTTGGCGTTGCAGGTATCATTGACCGTGCAATAACTACCATCACTACAGGATTCTCCCACCAGGGGTGGGTGAATACAACGTCCGTCAGAGGTAAAGACATCTTCGGTGCAGGGGTTGTGATCGTTGCAGATCTGTTCATCGGAGATGACGATTTCCAGGCTTGCCTCATCATCGTATTCGTTGCTGCTGTAAATATCCCGCGCAAGAACGCGCAAGATGTAGTAGCCCTCTGCCGAGCCGGTATAGATTTCCAGTTCTGATGCCTGCAACCACTGGTCTGCTATGTCGAACCATTCTCCGGTTTCAAGATCCTGGACCATCAGCCAATACTCGACCCCATTGGGAGAATAGGCATCAATGAACAGCACGAAGGAACTATCCAGAGGAATGGGGCTTTCGGGTTCGGTCCAGATCGCGTTGATCACCGCTTCCGGGTTTGCCTCATCCAGCACACGAACACTGCCCACCCATTCGTCATCATAGGGCTGGTTGCTTTCCAGACTGCGAGCCCGCACGCGGATGCCATAGGTTCCCGGTACAAGGCTGCTCCAGACGAAATTCTCCTGGGTGCTCCAGTCGTTGATAATGTACCAACTTCCGCCTTCGGCTCGCGCCCAGTATTGGAAGAGCGCGGGAGACTCGCTGGCCTCCGCCCAGATATGGATCGGTTCACCCACCATCACCGGGTTTGGTTCAACATAGACCCCGTAGAGCATGAAGCTCTGGTCGTCATCGACATCGCCTGCATTGCGCACAAGAAGGTAGTCTTCCGCATAATCTTCCGCTTGCGTGCCACCGAGAGAACGCACTTCGGCGATAACGGTGTAAGATCCGGCAGTAGGAATGCTGAAGGCGGCGGTATCCTGAGATCCCCAGTCCGCGAGGTATACCGCAGTGCCATCGTCGGTAAGAATGCCATAGCGGTACTCATAGGGCCAGATGCCTCCCTCGGCAAAGGCATAAGCCCGAACGATGTCATTCACGTTTACGTCGTTGGACGATAGGTGGAAGTCGGTGAAATAGGCACGGGTCTCCTGGTCTTGATCCCCACCTCCTTCAACGTAGAGATACGTCTCCTCATAATCTTCCGTCATGGTACTGCCTGCGCTGCGCACCTCGGCGAAGAGAATATAGGTTCCGGAAATGAACGGTGCCTGGAAAGAGTAGGAATTGCTGGTTGTCCAACTCAACGAGAAGTAATTCTGGTCTTGGGCTTCCGTTCCGCTACCGGGTGTAATCATGCCATAACGATATTCCAGGGGTTCTTCTCCACCGGAAGCCGTGGCCAGAATCATGGTCTGTTCACCGGGGGCTACCGTAGAGGGAATGGTTCGCAGGTCGGTAAAACGTGCGAAGGAAATGTCCTGATCCTGATCACCGCATTCTACAATTTCAACCTCAAGAATACCAGCCTCATCGTAACTTGAGGAGTTTCGATGTTTGATGTATCCATAAATGTAATAGAATCCGGTGGGATACGAAGCCGTGATGGTGAAATCGGGATTGGTATTCCAGTCCATCAAGGGAATCTCTCCGTATGGGGTATCTACCTCGTATTTGAACAAGGGCGCAGATCCATCGCTGGTTTCTCCCGTTGCAAAGATCGTCACCACATCGTTGCGGCAGATCCTGTTCCCGGAGCTTGTACCGAAGGAGGTCAACCAGGCGTACTCATTCGGGTCACCGCTGCTCACCGTGTCAAAGGCAACGTCATCATAACCGCGTGGGTCTTGGCTGCCATCACAGCGGGCACGCACAGCGAACTGTAAATCTCCGTCTTCATAGATGTTGTAGTTCAACGAGGTCTGTCCGGTAACAAACAGGTTCCATTCGTTGATCGCTTCAAAGCTGTATTCGTCGTTGTTGACCGTCCGTCCGAATTGCAACCAGGGATAGCTTCCATCCGAACAGGTTGCATAAGCGTACAGGCTGATTGTGTCTCCCGGTGAAATCCGCTCCGGGGTGGCCTCAAACTCCTGAATCACGGCATAGGGCCAATCGGTGGAAACGACCTCCACATAGGAGTGAGTAGCCACATCATCGTAGTCAACTTCCGGATTAGAATTCTCGCATTTGGCATAGACACGGAAGCGATAGCTACCCGTCTGAGGGGGACGATAGCTCATATACAGGCTGGTGGTCCATGTCGGAGGCAGGGTCTGCCATGAGCCTCCGCTGCGCCGAACCTGATAGGTGAACAAGGGCTGGCTTCCATCGGAACAACTCGCGTTGGCATACATGGAAATGGAATTACCCAGATGAACCTCTCCGTCGGGAATGACCAGGAAATTGTCGATGCTTGCAACCGCGTACTCCTGCACCGTCAGGCTCTCGATGCGGAAAGTATCCCAGTCATTGGAACTGCCCGGAGCCTTTACCCGCGCACGAACACGATACACTCCCGCTCCCCGATTGGTGGGGATATAGACCAGGCTGTCCGTAGAGTAGCCGGAACCGATCAGGGTCCAATCCTGTGTGCCAGGAGGATCATAGTGGAACTCATACAAAGGCAGGCTTCCATCACTGGTAACAGCCCGAGCGCTGGCATAGAAGGTGTTGGGAACATAGGTAGGTTCCGGTCCGAGAGCGAGACTAATCAGCGTCGCGCTGGGTTCTTCATCCTCGTCGATGTCTTCCTCAATGTCCCCGTCAAGCTGCTCATCATAGACGATGAAGTCCAGGGTTGTGTGATTATCATAGCCCTTCGGGTCGTTGCTGCCCTCGCTTTTTACATACAGGTGCAAGGTATAGGTTCCGGTTGTGAAACCGGTATACCATTCAGCCTGGGAAGTCTCTGTAAATTCAGACAGCGCGTACTCCGAACCATCGTTGGGATATTGCACGGTGAAGAGATACAGGATGGTATCCTCAGAGTCCGCTTCGGCGATCAGTTGGATACGCTCGTTCAAGCCCTGCGGGGAAGGTGGCAGGGTATAGAAGAAATGGATCTCTGCCGGATCGTAACCATCCGGCTCGAAGTCGCTCCATTCGGTATCATCGCCATCAGGAAGATCCACCTGATCGGGGTCCAGATCGGGATCGGTATCCCCATCCGTGGGGGTCAGGCCATCCTCATCGCCATCCAGCGGGATGGTGGAACCATCACCGGGAACACAGCGAAAATTATCGTTGCAATAATAGCCTTGGGAGCATTGCTCGTCGGTGAGGCACTCACCATCAATCTGCAAGGACGGTGGCCCGTTGCAGGCGGCCAGCAACAACACCAACGCGATACTCGGAATAACCTTTATCATCTTCCACATGTCGGCCTCCTGTTCAACGCGAAACCCTTCGCGTTGGTGGCATCTCAAAACAATCGGGCCAGAACCCCCTCCGGGTGAAACACACCTTATATAAGACGCATCATCTCCAGGATTTTATCTTAGAGAATTTCCTGGTTTCTTGCAAGTTTTTCTTTAACTAATTTTGCTATACTTAAGCATAATTTTAGAAACATATAAATCCCGACAGCAAAACTCCATTCAATATAACTATAAATTCCTGTCTTTTTTCATGCTTTCACCGGGTGCTTCCCCTGTTCCTCTTGCCGAAAAGGCGAACCTAGGGAAAAGCCGGGATGGTCTAAGGTCTCTTGTTCTCTGGGATGAATGGAACGATCCACGTTCAGTCTGAGTGCCACCCGGAGGGCGATGGTTCGAGGGATTGCTCGTGGCTCGAACCGATTCATCGTCGAGGAATCACTCGCCCTGAGCCGGTACCCTGTCTGAGTTTGGATGAATGGTCCGTGGTTGGAAACCCCGTTCGTTTGTTCTCTCCATCATTCCGCTCCCACCGATTGAAATTCACGCCCTACCCCACCGCTGCGTCATTGCCAAGATGTTCCGTATCTGGTACAAGACCGGCATGGAAAGGAAACCCACGGATGCACATTGAGTCGCTCAAGCTCACCGGATTTCGGAATATCAATCAAGCCCATCTGGACTTTGATGCCGCGTTCAACGTGTTCTACGGTGAAAACGCCCAAGGGAAAACCAACGTGGTGGAAGCTCTCTACCTCTGCGGTATGTTCCAGAGCTTCCGCACGGAGCGCCGTCGGGAACTCATCGGCTGGGACCATGAGCAGGCCTTGCTGGAATGCCGCTATCACAGCCAGGGCCTGGCCTACCGTCTGGGCATGGCTTTGCAGGGACGTGAGCGTCGGCTTTCCATGAATGGTCAGAACGTGGAGCGTCTCAAGGATGTGCTGGGAACGATGCGTCTGGTTTTGTTCACCGTTGAAGACACACGCATCACCCGTGGCGGTCCTGACGAACGCCGACGGTTCATGGACCGCGCCCTGTTCATGGGCGACCCCTCTTTTCTGGAAACGGCGCAGACCTACCAACGCCTGCTCAAACAGCGAAATCGCCTGCTGAAAGAATCCTACCTGTTCGACCCCATCCTGGATGAGTCATTGCGGGAACAGCTTGCTCAGTCAGCCACCCAACTGGTTGAACAACGCCTCGGCTTCCTGCACGCCTTGGAGCCACTGGTCAAGGAAGGCGTGCGTATCATCAGCCAAGGAAACGAGGATGTTCGACTGGCCTACCGCAGTCATCCGCGCCTGGAATGGTCAAGCCTGGATGGCTTTGAATCTGAAGCCTACAAGCAAGCCCTGCAAGACAAACTGGCCGAGCGGGTGATTTCCGACCGGGAGCGAGGTTTTACCGGAAGCGGTCCCCACACCGATGACCTGGACGTATTCATTAACGAAGTATCGGCACGGAAGTTTGCCAGTCAGGGCCAGCATCGCACCGTGGTTCTGGCCTTGAAACTGGCCGAGTTGGATTGGATCACCCGACAGTCCGGCCAGCAACCGGTGTTGTTTTTAGACGATCTTTCCAGCGAGTTGGATGACTTGCGACGACGACGCCTGTTCACTCACTTAGGCGAAGTCAAGGGGCAGGTGTTTCTAACCTCTACCGATCCACACAGGGATCTGATCTCCACCGGGCAGCCGGTACGGCGTTTCCGTGTCGAAGCGGGACAATATCACCAGGAAGATTAGGCCAGGCCCACCTCACGGTTTGTTTGGATTATCAATCGGAGGAAGGCTCACGTTCTTCCAGGCGCCGGGCTTCGTCTTTGGCCGCCTTTTTACGCTTGCGCAACTCGGTAAAGAAATGATGAATCACCTCGGCGGATTCCTCAGCCAGCACACCGCCAAGCACCTCCGGGTGATGATTGAGCCGCTCATCTTCCAGAACCTTGTACAACGTTTCCACCGCACCGAAGCGCGGGTCCGGGCAGCCGTATACCACACGGTCCAGATGGCTTTGTAAAATGGCTCCGGAACACATCAGGCAGGGTTCCACCGTGCAATAGAGGGTGCAGCCCTCCAAACGCCAGCTTTGCAGGATACGGGCGGCCTTACGGATCGCCAGGGTTTCAGCATGGCCCAGGGGATCTTGGGTGGTTTCACGAAGGTTGTGGCTGGTGCAAACGAGTTGGTCATCCCGCACGATCACCGCGCCCACCGGCACCTCAAGGATTTCAGCGGCATCATGAGCTGCATCCAGGGCCAGGCGCATCCAGTGTTCATCATCGTAGGGCATGGGATCTTGGACGAGAAAGGTTCGATCATAAAATAGATGGCGCGCCCAGGAGGACTCGAACCTCCAACCTTCTGGTCCGTAGCCAGACACTCTATCCAATTGAGCTATGGGCGCGTTGTAAGAAACAAAAATCGTTCAAAGAACCGCTATCGGTGAGGGACTATCCCCGAAGCCGGGTGGAATGTCAAGAAAAAAAACAAGCTCACGCCGTTTGGGTATTACCAGCATGGTTCCAAATCACATGTTCGTATTCCAAAGGCTTGAAAATGCCGACAGAGTTTCTTCAAAGGGCGGTTTGATCGGGCTATTCCCCAGCACTTCGGAGGGGATCTGAGTCAATAAAAAACCCCGGCCAAAGGCCGGGGGATAGGGTTGGGTAAAGCAAGTTAGCGGGCACTTTGGGTGATTGTATAATCAGCGGCTTCAGAGCAAGGACCAACGCGCACGCACCAGGAGTCCACGGTTCCAGTATCGCCATTCGCATCATCAAAGACTTGAAGAATCCAATCTCCATCCACATTTTCAGATGTGCTAAGGTTGATCTGATAGGTTGAGATGTCGTTAACCAGATCGGTTGATCCACCGAGATCCTGACGCAGATACACATTGGATCCACTGGGCATGGTAAAATCAATGTCTAGATCACTAGGATAGGTATGGGTCAGTTCAAGGGATACGCAAACGGCAGCAGTAGTTCCGCCTTGGCCACTGATGGTGATGATATCCGAAACGCCTGTAACTTGATCATTATCCGGAATAACCAACGCATCACTATGACAGGCTTCATAGACGTTATCTACGATACAGGCATCGGTATCGGGATCCCAATAGTATCCATCCTGGCAGCCACAGGTGTAGCCGGAATAGTCATCCAGGTTGGTGCAGACGCCATCGGAATTGATATCGGTGGCGCAGGGGTCATCGGCGCAAGGCAATCCGACACAGACATTGTCGACTTCGTTCCAGAAGTAATCTGTCACGCAGTCACAGGTGAAGTCCATGTTGTCCGCGCTGTTGCTGCAAGAATCCGACACGGCATTGACATCATCTGCGCAGGGATCAAAAGCGCAAGGTGTGGCTTCGCAAGCCATTGTTTCGTCATCCCAGTAATAGTCATCGACGCAGCCACAGGAGAAGGTGCTGTAGTCCGCACTGTTGCTGCATTCTCCATCAGAGTTAGCATCGGTGGCGCAGGGGTCGAAAGCGCAAGGCGTGGCTTCGCAGATGCCGTTTTCGTCATCCCAGTAATAATCATCCAGGCAACCGCAGGAGAACGAACTCCAGTCCGCGGAGGCGCTACAGACACCATCGGAATTGGCGACAGTCAGGCAGGGATCCGAAGAACAGGGGCTGTCGTTGATGTTGATAGAAAGATCATATTCCACACAGGTTTGAGTCGAACCATAGATTTTGATTGCAACAATATAGTTACCACCAGCATCATCAGGCACGATGTAGTTGATATCCTGTTGGCCATTTGTGTAATCCCAACCAACGCTTGATGAAGATCCTTCTTTGTAGAGCAACATATCAACATCAAAGGTTGATGGAGTGGAGACTCCGTAAAGACTGATCATTTGTCCTGCTTCTGCAGCGAACATATAATAATCATAATCTTTTACAGAGGACGATTGCAGGAAGGCCGTTATGCCCTGTTCCTCAAACGGAAGCGATGTCACGACATAGGGAGCATCAAGCGTATCGTTGGGTTCATACATATCCGGTGCGCACACTTCATCGCACATACTTGTTTCATCATTCCATGCATATCCCAATTCGCATTGGCAGGTATAGTCCGGCTCGGAGCCTGGAGCATAAGCCACGCAATAGGCATGGTCCATCGTGCAGGGGTCGGCCAGGTTGCACGTTGTATCAACCACGTTGATAGCGAGGTTGTACGGGGTACACATGTTGTCATCCCAAGCTTTCACTTTCAGGTAATAGGTGCCGTCAGCAGGAACCATCGTAGCAATTTCTTCGTTGTCACTGCTGCTGGTACTGGACGCGATTGCTGTGCCACTATCGTTATCTGCCGGCATTTGACCGTAAACATAAAGGTCAATGTCGCTGTTGTCATCGACAAAAGTGGCCGTAATGGTCACATACTGACCAGCGATCAGGTCCATTTTAAACCAGTCATGATCGGTTTCTTCATCCACAGCAACAGCCATCAGATCGGCTTCAAACGTTGCGTCTGTGATCTCATAGGCCATATCCGGGGTGTCATTCTCTTCAAAGTCATCGTCAACACAAACCACGACGCATTCCTGAATGTCTGCGTCCCAACCATAACCGTCAATGGCCGCACATTCGCACATCCAGTCAGACACGCCGACGTCACCGCCTTCAACGGGCATACAGGTGCCGGTGTATCCATCGCCAAGGTTGCAATCAATGGTATCACAGGGATCATAGCAACTTAGCACGGCTTCGTCCGGGTCGGAATCCAGGGCGTAATCTGCACATTGGCATTCGTAGTCCGGGGTTTCACCCAATTGAGGGATACAGACCTGATGGTTGTCGATGTCACAGGGGTTGGCCGTGGTGCAGGTATTCTCCGCCATTTCAATGGTCAGAGAATAAGGCAGACACATTGGATCACAGTAGTAATAATCGCAATAAGGGCTTGGGTTTACTCGGACGTAATAGGTATCGGCCTCTCCAGCAGGGACCACATAGTAGTAGTTTACTTCACCGCCCTCACCATATTGATAGTCGATGTAATCGTAGGTGCTTTCAGGAATCCCTTTGTAGAAGTAGAAGTATACTTCCGGATCGTAATAACCTCCGCCGGCAAATGTGGCAGAAAGGTGGATAATATCCCCTTCGTTCAGGTCAAACGAGAACCAATCGTAATCGCCAGAGGCATCATAATAAGAAACCAATTCGGTGTTTGTGTAAGGGAGGGTTACCGACAGAGCCGTCTCTGCCGTATCATTGTCTTCCAACGAGTCATCAGCGCAGGCAAAATCGCAGGTATTGGTTTCCGGGTTATACTCGTAACCCTCATAATTGCACTCGCAGTAGTAATTATCATCAACCGTCCAATCAACAACACAGGTTGCGGAATAGGGACAATCGTCACTATCGCAAGGATCGGCAACGCAAGAGGTTCCCGCTTCATCCCAAGCATAACCATCAGCACAAACGCATTCGTAATTGGGATCTGCGGCAATTACTTCGCATTCCTGGTTAGTGCCTGTACACTGGCCATCACAGGGATCACCGGTGACGACGGCAACAGACATATCATAGGTATTACAGGTCGTGTCCGTGTACATATAAACCGAGATGTAGTAGGCTCCCGCCCCACCTTCCGGAACCGTGTAATTGATGTGAGCATCATCACGGGAATACGTATCGGAAGCAACTGACGAGTCCGTTTCAACACCTGTCGAATTGAACAGCTTGAGTTCAATATCACCGTCGTCGTATTCAAACAGAAGGTCTATGAACAGGTTGTCGCCTGCACTGAGGTCAACACTGTACCAGTCATAATCTCTGGAATCAGTTGCCGTGCCCAGCTTGGCTACTGTCAAACCTTCCGCACTGAAAGGCAGTGTGATCGGGCTTGCTTCGCTGTAGCTGTCATTTTCCTCATACATATCCGCCGGACAGAATTCTTTGCAAGAACCGGGGTTGCTGGTATCCGCCACATAGCCGTCAATGCAATCGCAGGTGTAGTTGGGGTCTTCATAGGGATGGAAATTGCATTCCGTGTTGGCACCGGTGCAGGGGGTGTCATCACAGGGGTTCTGCAGAACCTGCACGTCCAACTGATAGCTACGGCAGACCAGATCCGCGTCGCCGGTGTTTTCCTGCGGGACAACGGCCAGATAGTAAGTGCCGTCCAGAGGTGCTTCGACGATCAGGGTTTCCACCTGATCGGTCTGGCTACCCACGTCAACCGGGGTTTCCAGGTCCGAGGTTTCATGGAACAGGTAAAGGTCCACGTTGGCGTTCTGATCGGAATCCGACGCGCCAAGGGTCATTACGGCTTCCAGGTATTGACCTGCGGTCAGGTTGAAGGTGAAGACATCGTAATCAATGGTGTAGTCGTTGTCGTTCACCGAACGGAAGCTGTAGAGGTTGGCCCGACTGTAAGGCAGGGTGATGACCGTCGCGGTGTACATGTCATCGTTGTCTTCCAGGTCATCCACATCGCAGTACATCTGACAGCCCACGCCGTCTGCATAAACATAGCCATCATCGCAGGTGCAGATATAATACGGGTCTTGTTCCAGGTTGATCGCACAATGGGTGTTGGCCGCATCGCAGGTGATGCCCTGGCAGTAGTCGATCATCGTGCAACCCTCGGTGGGAATACCCTCATAATGCATATCGCATTCGCAGAAGGCATCTTCATCGCCGTTTTCGTTGCACTCGGCATTGGCACCGCAGGTGAGATCAGCACAGGTGATGGCCGGTTCGATATCACCGTCTGTGTCACCATCTACATCGCCATCTTCGTCACCATCGGTGTCACCATCGGTATCGCCATCGGTATCGCCATCGGTGTCGCCGTCTTCGTCGCCGTCCTCGTCGCCGTCCTCGTCGCCGTCCTCGTCGCCGTCTTCGTCGCCGTCCTCGTCGCCGTCCTCGTCGCCGTCCTCGTCGCCGTCCTCGTCGCCGTCCTCGTCGCCGTCCTCGTCGCCGTCCTCGTCGCCGTCCTCGTCGCCGTCCTCGTCGCCGTCTTCGTCGCCGTCCTCGTCGCCGTCCTCGTCGCCGTCTTCGTCGCCGTCTTCGTCGCCGTCTTCGTCGCCGTCTTCGTCGCCGTCAGTGTCGTCGTCGTCATCGTCGGTATCACCGTCGGTGTTGTCATCATCATCGTCGGTGACATCGTCATCATCATCGGTGACATCGTCATCATCATCGGTGACATCGTCATCATCGTCATCGGTGATATTGTCATCATCGTCATCATCGTCGTCATCCCCGTCGTCGCAGGCCGGTAGGACCATCACGGCCAGGGCCAGCAGGAATATCAAAAACTCAATCTGGACAATTCCTTTTCTTCGCATCCTTCTACCTCCTCAATGGGTTGTTTTTCGCGCAAACACGCCGGAACTCCTAAATGGAATTCTCGCAGCATGACCGCGAGCTCGAAATGCTTCAAGATGTCGTTACTAAAATCACACGTTGTTACCAATTCTATGTGGATTTCCGCAAGAGTCAAGAACCATTAGAGTTAGGTGGCATTTTCATTTCCCAGGGCTTATACATCGTCACGGTACCTACATTTCCCTCCTGTTCATCCGTTCTCTACTTTCATCATTTCCTAATTTGCTCTAAGATAGATAAAGCCCTGTCATCTTGGGTGAAAGCGTTGACCCGGTTTCAAGTATCCTGTATAAGATCGGCGCTGACTTCGATGGTTTTATCTTTTTTTCTGTACCGAGTGTAGCGGACCATGAAACGGCTTTGCATCACCATCCGTGGGCTTGACTTGCCTTCCGAACTGGTAATTTCCCTTGAAGGGTTTTTGCGTGAGCAAGGTGTGTGCGGCCTGTTGATACACCACTCGGACAAGTTGGCCCTGGATGTGGAAGGCAGCCTGGATGGCCTTCCTCATCTTGTTGGAACAGTACAGAAAATGGTCTCTGAGGCGCCTTGCGATGCTCAGCTTTCCGGCTACGCCCTGCCGTGGTTCGGTTACAACGAGTTCAGTGTGCGCCCACGAGGTGAACGGGATGACTTCGGCCAGCTTCCCAGAGACCGTTCCCTATGTTCACTCTGCGAAGAGGAGGTCTTAGACCCGCTAGGTCGTCGCGAAAACCATGCTCTGGCCAGTTGCCCAGCCTGCGGCCCTCGCTTCACGACGATGGCCAACGCTGAGAAGCTACGTGATTCCAACGTACTTGGTCGATATCTGATGTGCCTGGACTGTGAACGGGAGGTGGCTTCACCCCATCATCCCCGCGGAGGTTTTCTCTGGAACAGTTGCCCGGTCTGCGGCCCTCAGGTGGTGTTGGTCAATCCGGCGGGAAACCTCGTTCCCGGTGATCCCATCGACGAAGCGGCCTGGGCTTTGCGGGAAGGCCATGTGCTTGCCGTAAAAAGCCCCGGAGGGTATCGACTGACCTGTGATGCCACCAACTCCCAGGCTGTGGCCACCTTGCGCAAGGCCAAAGGTCGCGAAGAGCAAGCCCTTCCGGTGATGGTGCGGGATCTGGATCAGGCGGAAAGCCTGGCCCGGCTCTCGGATAAGGAACGCTACTGGCTTGGCTCAGAGGTGGGACCGATTGTCATCTGCTCTGCGAAAAACAGTAATTTGCAGGCCAGTATCCACCCCGGCCTGAAGACTATCGGGCTTTGCCTACCTGCCAGCGCCCTGGAGGTGCTGCTTTTTGAAGCCTTTGATATGCCGCCCCTGGTTTGCAGCCAGGCCCGCCATCCCGGCGATTGGCCTACGATCAGCGATTACGAAGTCGTTCGTCAGTTCCGCCGGGGCGTGGATCTCTTTCTGATGCACACCGAACCCATTGTCAGTGCCATGCCGCCAAGCGTGCTGCGTGTCACCCAAGAGGGCGAGTTGTGGCTTTCCCGTGGCTACGGCCTTGTTCCCCAGTCCAGCAACCTGGAAGGAGCCTTGAATCAGGATACCCTGGCCTTGGGCGGTCTGGCGGATTACGCCTTCGCGTTGGGACGAGACTCCAAGGCCGTGCTTTCACCATCGTATGGGGCATTCTACAAAGACCGTGTGGTCCCCGTGGCTGAAGAAAGTCTGGGGCATTTCCTGATGACCCACGACCATGATCCGGAACGTATCGTGATGGAAAACACCGCCGGATTGATGGGCGGCAGGCTGGCCGAGAAACTAAGCCATTCCCGGCTGGATGTTCTTCCCCATACCCACGCTCACGCCGCCGCCTTGGCTTCGGAGTATCCCGACCAGGGGCCGATGCTGGTCGCCGTGTTGGATCAAGGCGCGGAGTTGAATGCCCAAAACAAAGGCGACGCGGATTTCATCTTCTGTGAAGCGTCCACGCTGAAAAGTGTCGGCTGGTTTCAGGATGTGCCCAAACCGGAAGCCCCCAGTGGCGATTGCTGGAAGCAGGCGCTGGTCACGCTGGATGCCCTCTGGCCCGATGGCGACTGGCTGAGGCTGCCCATCTGGAACCGGGTGGAGGAAACCACAAAGGAAATCACCCTCAGCGTGAGCCGTCACGACGACCTGAGCCGAACCACCAGCCCGCTACGCCTGCTGCAAACCCTGTCTGTGGTCTGCGACCTGTGCAGCCAGCAGAACTATCCCCGCCAGTGTATTCTTGAAATGGATGCCCTGGCCGATCTGACCCAGGCGAAACCCTATCCGTTCGACCTGATCACGGTGGACAAACGTCCCAGTGTAGAGGTGGAAGGGTTTCTGCGTGCCGTGGTGGCCGATCTGCTTGAGGGAACCGCCCAGACCCACATTCTGGGGAAGGTCTTCGTCACCATCGCCGAGATGATTGTCACGATGGCTGAACGGCTCGCCCCGGACTGTTCCCGTATCGGTCTGACTGGCCAGGCTTTTGTCAGCGAGCGCCTGCTCAGCGCCTGCGTAAAGCGTATCCGTGAAGCGGGAAAGACGCCGGTGATCCATCGCAGCTACCCGCCCACCGACCAGAACCTGGCCATCGGTCAACTGCAATGGGCTGCCTGGAACCCCAAGGATGAAGAGACGAAGTAACCACAAGGCGATGGACACCCCCGGTTTCCCTCCCCCTGCTCACTTCGCTGCAAGAGGATCCACCGTAGACGTACCGCTATTTACTTGGCTTTGGGAATAATCATATAGAACAGGCGTAGGCCGTTTCGTTTCACCACGATGGGGGCCGGAGTGTCTGCCGACAGATTGCCCATCGCCGCAAGCAGGCTCGCCATGCCGGTGATCCGTTGCCCGGCGATTTCCATCAGCACGTCATTCTGCAATAACTGGGCTTCCTCAGCCGGTCCACCGGGTGTTACGGCACTGACCACCAGGGTTTTCTCAGGAATCCCCAAACGGGTGGCCATCTCCGTATCAGCCGCCTTGACTTTGATTCCCAGGGTTACTTTGGGTTTGCCGGGACGCGCTGTGGCTGGTGCCGGTGTGGGCGTTTGCGGGGTTTGCCCCGGAGCGGAGGGTCTTGTCGTCACCGGTTGTGCAGGGCTGCCTTGCGTATCGCTCCCCTGCCCTCCCTCCGAAGCGGTGGAAGGAGCCTCACCTCCGGGAGTCGGTGGCGTGTCCACGGGAGGATTTCCCTCTGCAGGCGGTTCAGTCACCTGCGTCGGAGCTTCCGCCTCTGCGGTCTGTGTCCCATTCCCGGACGGAGTGGGCGCGCCTTGATTGGTCGGATCGTTGGCTATCGGTTCAGCCTGAGCCTGGGGCTGCGTCTGCGGGCTTTGCTCTGCCTGCGGATGGGCTTGATTTTCCGTAGAGGCTTCGGGACGAGCTGGGGTTTTCGGACCGGTTGCCCCCGGATTCGCCGGGGTTTGTCCGTTCTCTTGCGTCCGTGCCGTTTGAGTTGAATCTGCCGGGGAAGCAGGGCTCGTCTGGCTAGCCGGTTCATTCTGCCCAGGCGGTGCAGGCTGCGGAGGATTTTCCGGCGGCGTCTGGGCGGGTGCGTCCGTCCCTTCGGGTTGGGTCGGACGTGATTCTTCCTCCCTGTGTGCCGTCGCTTCCGTGGTAGAAGGATTCGCGGGCGGGGAATCCTTCGCCTCTGATTCGACGTCTGTCGTCCCTTGCTCGGTCAGAAGATTCTCTTCGGTTATTCCAGGCTCCTCTGCGGAGTTCTCTTCACCAGGTTCGGCCTGGTCCTGCAAGGAAGGCTGTTGCGCATCGGGTGAGGTGGGTGTCGGTTCCGCAGCCTCTTTCTGAGCGATCCGCTCCAGCTTGGCCGGAGGGAACAAGACCGTCGGGTCTTTTTCATCCTCACTGGGTACGCGGGCAGCCTGGGCACGGAGCGCCTTCATCGGGTAGGCCGCCATCATACGATCTTTCTGGTTGGGAAGCACAATGCCCAGCCACTGCCCCTGCTCATCGGTCAACAGGCCGCCTTCCAGGTCCGCGAGGTGGGGCGTACCCAGGCGGAACAGGCTGGCTACATTGTCGGCGCGGGCCATCTGAATGCTGCGCGTACTGGGAACACTGGCCAGATTACCGGGCATCACCGCCGGGCGGTCCCCATAGCGAAAGCCGACGGCAAAGGTCTGTTCGCCCGGACGGGCTTTGCCCGTAGCATCCACGGGAGGATCAAACAGCTGACCGGCGTGGTCCATCTGCCACAAGGCCAGTCGGCTTCCTTTGGGCGAAAACAGGAAATGAACGGGTAATTTGTGAGGAACCACGCGAAGGGTCCGGTAGGTCATCCAGGGAACCAGCGGCGTTACCACCGTCCCCTGTTTCGGGTCGAAAATCACTCCCGCCGTCACGCTGACCCATCCCCCTTGGGGAAGCAGTCCTTCCAATTGAATCATGTAGGGCGTGGCCTTGCTCAAAGCCTCGGTCAAGCGCTGCTCCAGCCTTTCCTCGTCCGATACATCGGCGGGTTTCGTCTGCTCGGCATCGCCATCCACAGCGTGGTCTTGTCCCGGACGCTCCCCCTGTCCCAAGGTGAGGGCATCTTCATAAAAATCATCCAGGGTCTGCTTCTGTTTGCACCCGGCAACCAGGAACAACAATACCACGAACGAGACACAGGCCAGCAGGCGAAAGCTCATCGACACGGTCCTTGCGCTTCAGGGCTTGGCCCAGGGGCGAAACCCTTTATGGTTCATCGGCGCTGACGGCTTTGGGTGACAAAGCGCATACGCAGATCATACAATGCGTTTTTCAACAGTCCTTCTTCAGCGGAGCTAAGGTTACCCTTGGTTTTGTCCTGCAAGATGGCCAGAATGTCAATGGTTTGCTTGGCTAAGGGTAAATTGACCGTGGCTTCATCGGTTTCCGGATGCTTGGCTTCACCCAGATCAATCATCGCCTGAGTGGCCAGAGACATGATGAAGGTGGGGAAATCCATCTCAAAAGGGTTCGGCTCATGGTGCTTGGCTTCTTGGTCCGCCTCATCCTTCATCGCTTGCTGGGCTTTTTCCTGAGCCTCAAGGATGCTTGGGTTCACCTCGGCCTTGGGTGTTTCCACCGTTTCCTTGGCTTGTGGGTTGCGTTCCTCGCCGTGTTCATCCACCCGACGACGATCCGTCACCTTGATTTCTTCGTTCATCGCTTCCGAGTTGCCGTTTCCTTTGTCTGTACTCACCGTGAAACCTCCGTAGTCACAAGCGATCGGGCATCACGCACCGACGATTGATTTTCATTCCTTGACGAACCGTTCAAACAGGAACCCTCAGGTTCCGGATAGTCATTGCCTGCTGAGGCTTACCATAAGAACTTGCCGGGGGGCTGTCAAGCCATCCGGGCTTCCCTCGGCCACGGTCAAATGGACTCTGGAGGAGCGCTTAGATACCCTTGGCCGGAAGGGCCATCGGCGGGAAGGGGTATTTCGTACCACGACGGAACACGGCAAGCTGGGTGGCCATCCAACGCAGGGTGATTTCCTCTCGGCGGGCCAAGGTCAGACGATCCAACAACCCGGCCTCTTTGCGGCAATAGCGAAACCCCGCTCTGTTGAACTGCTCGATCCAGTAGGAACGGGGTTGCTCGTTGACATGACCCGTTCCTCCTTGATTCGGCGGCGCGGCACTGAACACAACCAGATCGGCAGCCCGCGTCAGATGACGAACCAACACAGGAGCCGCCTCGGCGGGGAGGTGTTCCGCCACATCCAGACAGAGAACCAGATCAACCCTGGGGCTTTCGCCCTGGGGTTCCTGGGTGAGATCAAGCGGAAGAATCTCCGGCAGGTTGGGTGCACGCTCCTCTACCGGGCAGGGAAAACCATCTACGGGGATCACCTCTGCGCCCAACTCGACAAGCCGCCCGGCATGTTGCCCGGAGCCACAGCCGACATCCATCACCCGCCGAGGCTCATACACCCGGTAGATTTCTTCGGCAATCGCTCTGGCCGAACGGACGTACTCGCCGTTGTCTCGTCCCCAGAGGTGGAAGAAGGCGGCATCGTACAGGGCTGCCGGGTCATCGCTGGCTGGCGTGTTACTCGGTTGGTCAAAAAGGTTGTTACGGTTCATGGGTCATTCGCGTGATTGGGTTGATGGATACCCCGTGGGGCTGTCTATTGGTCACAAGCAATGGAATGAGTATAGCAATTCTCCGCTCGATCGGGCAACTTTCTTGCCCGACATGCTTTCCCTCACCCGAAAACCCTTGGTTTTCGACCTCTCCCACGGGGAGAGGTGAATTGTCCCTCGCCCTTTGGGAGAGGGAAGCGAGCGTAGCGAAGCAGGGTGAGGGCTCTTCCCCCGTAGCGACTGTTATCAAAGTCAAGCGATTTGCGGTTTCCATCGCTGATTATTTTTGAGCATTGAGTTCATGAAGAGAAGCAATTTTCGCATGCAGGCTACCACAGCCGACATCTTGCTTTTTCCTTCATTCAGCAAGTGCTGATAATGTTTGCGGATTGGTGGATTATACTGAATGGCCACCAGCGTAGGCATGTACAACTGGGTGCGGACATGATGCCGTCCACCACCGGTCATTCGCTTGCCACGAAACATTCCACTGTCCCGGTTCATCGGTGCCACCCCAACAAGAGCCGCAATCTGGCGTCGGTTGCAGATACCAAGCTCCGGCAATTCGGTAACCAGAGCGTTCGCAGTGGTCAATCCGATTCCCGGTATCGTTTCCAGAATCTGCGCTTTCTCGCTCAGTTCGCGATCCCTGCGAATCACCTCCTCAATCTGCGAATCCAGCTTTTTAATTTCTCGATCAAGAGTTCTTAAAACAGCGTGCAGACTTTGTGCGATAAGCTTTTCATCGGAATGCTCCATGCGATTCTTTTCCTGTGTTCTCATCGCAATCAGCTGACGGCGACGGGCAGTAAGGCTCTTTAGTAAAAGGCTATTTTCGCTGACCGGAACCTGTATCTTCGGTTTCATGCTCTTCGCATATCTGGCAATGACCAAGGCATCAAGGCGATCGGTTTTTGCCGCCACGCCCATGGCTCTGGCAAAATCGCGGATGCGTCGAGGGTTGACCACCACCACGGGCAGTTCATGCTTTTGCAGATGTTTAAGCAACGGTTTTTCGTAACCTCCGGTTGCTTCCATCACGATGCGTTCCGGCTGAAGCGTATCCAGACTGCGAACGAAGCTGTTCATTTCTTTCTTGCAGTATTCGTAGCTCCGATGCTTTCCGGAGTTCAACAAAGCGACATCAAAACGTCTCTTGCTCACATCAATCCCGATTATTTCTTTCATGCTACCCTTCCTTGCCAATACGGGCTCACTTCGGTTAAACTGGCCCCAGCGACTGTTCGGGTTATCCGGACAAAACGGACGACGGATCAGGCTACATAACGGGTTTTACGACCCAAGGTCGGGACGATCTCGCCGTCCACCGCCCGCGAGATTTTTGAGGGTCTCGCGGGCTCCTATTGTCGCTCGATTATACAGACAAACGCACTGGAAGGTATAATACAAGGTCGGGCAAATTCCTTGCCCGACACGTTAGCATGTCCACCCTCAAACTTTACCAACCTCTCTGGTGCATCATGGAGCAGGAGTTCGCATCCAAGGCCACCAGACACAGGGTATCAAACTATCGGGTGTGACACCTTGATAATTTGGCATGGTAACTAGTGGAAACAGCGCAAAGATAGAATCGTTGTTTGTTATCATAGTACGTTGAGATTTACCCTCTAAAATATCCCACATAACCAAATAAGTTTCAGCAGCATCGGAAAACATCCCTACAACATCCCAAGAATTACCTTCTCCTTCGATCATGATTCTTGCGCCACCTACCTCAAACATTCCATCAATATTGAGTGGAATCTTCTTCTTTCCTACCAAAACATAGGCTTCAGAAGCATAGCTTCTAGGAACTTCATGATCCGTTCCCCAGACGAACTTTCCATCAATAAAGCAAACCCCTTTCCACGGGTCAATTTCTGGTCCCAAGACACAGTATTCAATCTTATGCTTTTTAGGATCGAAATCTTTTTCAATCATGTGAAATTCAACGATACCATCCTTCTCATTGCCTCCTTTCACAACAATCTAGTATTTATCCTCAGCAAAAACCATTGTACATGGATACATAATCAACAAAGCAGAGGCAATAATATAATACACCAGTTGTTCGTAAGATTTGTTCATTCAATTTCCTCCAATCAGATCAAAGATAACTATAGCATCGTAGGTCGGGCAAATTCCTTGCCCGACACGTTAGCTATTACCAGCGACCAGCAACCTGTCTTTCTTGCCCGACCTGCGTTGTGAAAACTTCGTTTGTTGACCCCTCCCTCGATACGCGGTGTTCCACCGCTACTCGGGATGAGCGTGGGTGGACATGTCAATCATCAAACCGTGGTCCCTATCTGCTCAGCCCGAGTGCCGCCCGGAGCGCGGTTTATCGAGGGACCAGCGGCCTATCTCCGCATCGTAGTCACAGGCACCCAAACGGGTTCAGCCCATCTTTGTACAGCCAACCACGGACCGTGTCGTCGTCCCCGTTCACCCGACGCCCGATACGACGCCCCTGACCGTCAATCACATACTCCACCACGCTACCATCCGAAGCCTCCACACGCAACAGATTGCCCAGGGCATCGTAGGCATACCGGGTTTCCCTACCGGAGCAGCTGGCACAGCTCAGGTCCGTACAGCCTTCCTGCTTCAGCCACAGGCTCCCTGACGCCGTATACTCATAGTGGACAAAGTCCCCCTCTTGCTGACGACAGATCAGGCGGTCCTGGCGATCGAAGACAGCCACTTCCACCCCGTTCAGGAAATTCACGCCCCTGGGAAAATGCCTGCTTCAATTGTTTTTCATCGTCGATGATGCTATACATTTCGTGATTCGATACGATGATTGACGAGGATTCATTCACGTCGCTTGCAGCTTGACATCAGAAAGCCGATCGGTCATGCCGACTGATCGCAATGATTTTCGTGCTTTTCACGCTGGGGATGGGATTCATGATTAGTAAAATGGAACGGTACCAACCAGTCGTTCTCTGGGCCTTGGTCAGTCTGTTTCTTTTGGGTTCTCTTGCCATCGCACAGGCCAAGGGCAAAGCCCCTGACCCCTCCCCATCCGAGGCAAGCCCCAACGATACCGGCATGGAAATTCAGGTTCCAGACTATAGCTGGCATACCAGCGCGGAACTGGACCGCGAGTATGAAACCATCACAGAGCGCTTGAAGAATCTTAACATCATGCTGGCCGAAGACAAACGCATGGCCAAGCGTGAAGACATGCAATATGAGCAACAGCGCCTTACCCAACTCGTTGATGCCTTGAAACTGGAAATCTCCCGCTTTCCCCGCAAAGGGGATCTCTTCCGCTGGGAGGGCTATACCTCCAACCCCAAGCAGATGGCCGTCGCGGTCGTAAGCTGCATTGTCCTTTTCATTCTCGCCCTCTGGGGGATTGCCAAATTGGAACAAGACCGTTTGGCACGCAAAAGGAAGATTCCAACCGTTGATGCCGAGATGATGCAGAACCCGAACTTTGTTGAAATGGAGGATGGTCGCATGGGTGTGGAACTGGTTGACCACAACCCCGTTCCTCAACCCGCCCCGCTGGATGAGACAGAACGCCGCTCGCCGGATACCTTTGCCGCCGACACCTTTACCACCGGAGCCATCGGTGTCGAGGAACCCTCGACCTCGGATGACGATTCGGAAGACGGCTTTGTTTTGGAAAGCACCAGTTTCTCTGACAACCTCCCCGCCAGGCGCACCGATGAACTGGCCGTGGTTGATGACAAACGCATATCACTTCGTGATATGCAGTTGAACCTAGACAGCCTCTTGGCAAAGAACGACCAGGATCTCAACCCCATTCTTGATTTTGTCTTGCAGCAGGCAACCAGTTACGGCGCGTCGGATATTCACTGCGAACACCGTCAAGACCGCCATGTGGTCCGCTTCCGCGTCGATGGCGAATTGCAGGAGATCCTCAGCCTGCCGGAGAAGTATGAAAAGAACTGGATCAACGTCATCAAGGTACGCAGCCAGTTGAAAATTTTTGAACGGGCGAAGGTTCAGGAAGGGCGCCTGCCCTTCAGTTACGAGGGCAAAACCCTGTATTGCCGGGTCAGCATCATGCCCAATATCGGCTATGAAAAAGTGGTGCTTCGTGTGTTCGGTGAAGACAGCCTCCATTATGAGCTGGGCCTTCTCGGCTTAAGTGACATCACCGAGCAGTCCTTGAAGCTTTCCCTGCAACGCCGCAGCGGTCTTGTCTTCCTGGTCGGCCCCACCGGAAGTGGAAAAACCACCACCATCTATTCCGCCTTGCGCTATGTTTTGCAGCATCACCGGGGGGCCAACGTGGTCACCATCGAAGACCCGGTGGAGCGCCGCCTGGACGGCATCACGCAGATTGAGATCAACCCCACCAAAAACATGACCTTTGAAAACACCCTGGCCAGCGTGTTGCGCCAGGATCCGGAAGTGATTATGGTGGGAGAAATCCGGGACAAAGCCACGGCGGATCTTGCCATTCAAGCCGGTCTGACCGGACACCTGGCCTTGACCACGCTGCACACCTCCAGCACAAGCGGGGTGGTGGATCGCCTACTCGGCCTGGGCGTGGACGCCGTCACCTTGTATGAAGCCTTGAGTTGCATCGTCTCCCAACGGCTGATCCGCAAAAACTGCCTGCACTGCGCAGAGCCTTACCAGCCCGAAGCCTATGCCATTGAGGCGATTGAGCCGATCATGCACACCATCCTGGAACCGAACTGGTTACGCGGTCAAGGCTGTGACCGTTGCCTGGAACGTGGTTTCTGGGGACGGACTCCCATTGATGAAACTCTGATCATGACCGCAGCGGGGCGGGATGAACTTCTTTCCGCACGGGATGTGCGGGAACGCAAGCAAGCCCTGCAAGCCCTGGTTGCTTCACCCATCTTCAACCACGGGGTAATCAAAGCCTCGGAGGGTGTGACACCCTTGGAGGAAATCCTTCAGGTTCTGGCTTAAACGATCCGATCGCCTAAGTCTTCCTTCTCCGACAACCCGACCCAACAACGCAAACACCCCCGAAGCCAAAGGCTCCGGGGGTGTTGTTCTATCAACAGAAAAGGTCTAGTCTTTTTTCGTTTCACTCAAGGCACCACTCATCGCGCTGCCTCCGGAGCCAAAACCATCCGACGGCGACGCATCACCGTCTTCTTCATCAACATACTTGGGCCGTTCGACATCAATTGAGATATCCCGATAGAGGGAACTCCCCGTTCCGGCGGGAATCAGGCGACCCATAATCACGTTCTCTTTCAAGCCGCGCAGGAAATCCACACGGCCACTGACGGCGCTGTCCGTCAACACCTTGGTGGTTTCCTGGAAACTGGCGGCGGAAATGAAGCTGTCCGTAACCAGGGCGGCTTTGGTGATTCCCAACAGCAGCGGTTCACCGATGGCAGGCAGGCCGCCCTTGGCCTGGATGCGACGGTTTTCCCGGAGGAAGGTCAGCTTGTCCACCTGTTCGTCCACGAGGAAATTGGTATCGCCGACTTCCTTGATACGAATCTTGCGCAACATCTGGCGGACGATGGTTTCAATGTGTTTGTCGTTGATCGACACACCTTGCAGACGGTAGACCTGCTGGACTTCATCCACCAGGTACTTGGCCAGTTCCTTTTCACCCAGCACGCGCAGGATGTCGTGGGGGTTGGAGCTACCTTCCATCAGAGACTCACCGGCTCCGACGGTATCCCCTTCATGGACACGAATGAACTTGCCTCGCGGAATCAGATACTCACGCGGTTCACCGATTTCCGGGGTGATGACCACCTTGCGCTTGCCTTTGGTATCCTTGCCGAAGCTGACCATACCATCAATTTCACTGATGATGGCGTGATCCTTGGGCTTGCGGGCCTCGAAGAGTTCGGCGACACGGGGAAGACCACCGGTGATGTCCTTGGTTTTGGTGGTTTCACGAGGAATCTTGGAAAGCACGTCACCAGCACTGACATACTGCCCTTCGTTGACCTGGATGTTGGCCATCACGGGCATCAGATAGCGGGCCTGCTGGCCACTGGGCAGGGTCAGGGTTTTGCCGTCTTCACCCTTGATGGAAATACGCGGGCGAAGTTCGGAGGAACGGCTTTCCACGATAACCTTACGAGACAAACCGGTGATTTCATCCACCTGCTCTTTCATCGTCTCGCCTTCGATCACGTCTCCGAATTTCACGTAACCACTGATTTCCGTCAAGATCGGCATGGACCACGGATCCCACTCGGAAATGGTGGAACCGCCTTCCACGCGGTCGTTCTCGGCGGCCATCAGGTGGGCACCATAGGTCAGGGTGTAGCGTTCGCGCTCACGACCGGCTTCATCGACGATGCTGATTTCACCATTACGGTTCATGACGATACGCTGACCGTCTTCACGCACGGTGGTATTCAGTCCGTGGTATTTCACCACGCCGGGGAAGCGGACTTCAATCGCGCTCTGCTCGGTACGACGAGATGCGGCACCACCGATATGGAAGGTACGCATCGTCAACTGCGTTCCAGGTTCACCGATGGACTGCGCGGCGATAACACCGACAGACTCACCCATGTTGACCTTTTTACCTCGGCTGAGATCACGACCGTAGCAGGTAGCGCAGATGCCGCGCTCGGACTGGCAGGTCAAGGCGCTGCGGATCTGAACCTTCTCGATACCGGCTTCTTCAATGCGCTTCACGCCATCTTCATCAATGACTTCGTTCATGCGCACCAGCACTTCACCGGTGAAGGGGTCGGAAATGTCATTCAAGGCCGTGCGGCCCAGAATACGTTCACCCAAAGCCTGGATGATCTCACCACCTTCGGTTAGGGCGATCACTTCCACGCCATCGATGGTTCCGCAGTCCTCTTCACTGATGATCGTATCCTGGCTGACATCAACCAGACGACGGGTCAGGTATCCGGAGTTGGCCGTCTTCAACGCAGTATCCGCCAAACCTTTCCGCGCACCGTGAGTACTGGTGAAGTACTGAAGGACGTTCAGGCCTTCACGGAAGTTTGCGGTGATCGGCGTTTCAATAATTTCACCGGAGGGCTTGGCCATCAGACCACGCATACCAGCAAGCTGACGGATCTGCTGGGCGCTACCACGGGCACCGGAGTCGGCCATGATGTAAATGGAGTTCTTGCTGGGCACCCGGTGAGGATTGCCACGAGCATCCAGGACTTCATCTTCACTCAGGCCGGCCATCATCTCTTTGGCCACATCATCGGTTGCCTGCGTCCAGATATCGATAACCTTGTTGTAGCGTTCACCCGGTGTAATCAGACCTTCGTCATACTGGGTGTGGATCTCCTGCACCTTGGCTTCGGCCTTGCCGAGAATCTCCGCCTTGGCTTTGGGAACTTCCATGTCTTTCAGGGAAATGGAAATACCGGCGATGGTGGAAATCCGATACCCCAAGGAGCGCAGGCGGTCGGCCAGCAGAACGGTGGTTTTACCACCGGCGGCACGGAAGGCTTTATCAATCAGATTTCCAATGCCCTTCTTGTCCAACACGCGGTTGACTTCTTCAAACTTCAGGGTTTTGGGAACCAGTTTCCAGAGAACGATACGCCCCGGCGTGGTTTCCACCAAGGGACCACCCGGTTCGAGCTGTACCTTGATGCGCGTCTGCAATTGCAGGGCTTCGCCATCCACGGCGCTGATCACCTCGGCAGGACTGGAGAAAACCATGCCTTCACCCGGCGCGTAGGGGCGCTCGCGGGTCAGCCAGTACAAGCCGAGAACGATATCCTGAGAGGGGTTGATAATCGGCTTGCCGTTGGCCAGCGAGAGGATGTTGTTGGTGGACATCATCAGCACGCGGGTTTCAAGCTGACTTTCAAAGCTCAGAGGAATATGCACGGCCATCTGGTCACCGTCGAAGTCGGCGTTGAAGGCGGTACAGACCAAGGGGTGAAGCTGAATCGCTTTTCCTTCGATGAGCTTCGGTTCAAAGGCTTGGAAACCCAACCGGTGCAAGGTCGGCGCACGGTTGAGCATCACCGGATGTTCACGAATGACTTCTTCCAGGATGTCCCAAACCTCATTCTTTTCCTTTTCCACCATCTTCTTCGCACTCTTGATCGTGGAACAGATACCACGGTCAATGAGTTTGTTGAAGACGAAGGGTTTGAACAGCTCAAGGGCGATCTTCTTCGGCAAACCGCACTGATGCAGTTTCAGTTCCGGGCCGACGACGATGACCGAACGACCGGAATAATCGACACGCTTACCGAGCAGGTTCTGACGGAAGCGACCGCCTTTTCCTTTGAGCATGTCCGAGAGGCTTTTCAGCGGGCGTTTATCCGGCCCGGTGATAACTTTACCGCGACGACCGTTGTCAAACAGGGCGTCTACGGCTTCCTGCAACATGCGCTTTTCGTTGCGGATGATGATTTCCGGCGCGTTGAGTTCCATCAATCGTTTCAGACGATTGTTGCGGTTGATCACGCGGCGGTAGAGATCGTTCAGATCGCTGGTGGCAAAGCGTCCGCCATCCAGAGGAACCAAGGGACGCAAGTCCGGCGGCAACACCGGAATGCGGGAGAGGATCATCCACTCCAGCCGGTTTCCGCTATCCAGGAAGGCGTTGACGATTTTCAAGCGCTTGGCCACACGCTTACGCTTGGCCTCGCTGTTGGTGGACTTCATCTCCGTGCGCAATTCCAGCGCCAGGGTGGGAAGATCCAGGGCTTCCAGCATCCGCTTGATGGTTTCCGCGCCCATACCCGCTTCGAAGGATTCCTCTCCGTAGGTTTCCAAGGCACGATAATACTCGTCTTCGCTCAGAAGCTGGTTGTATTGCAATTCCGTTTCGCCGGGGTCCACCACGACATAGGCTTCACAATACAGCACGCGCTCCAGATCCTTCAAAGTCAGATCCAGAATGTTTCCGATGCGCGAAGGCAGGGATTTCAAAAACCAGATGTGCGCTACCGGCGTCGCCAGGTCGATATGACCCAGGCGCTCACGACGCACCTTGCTTTGGATGACTTCCACACCGCATTTGTCGCAAACCACGCCACGGTGTTTCATGCGTTTGTATTTGCCGCAGAGGCATTCGTAATCTTTGATCGGCCCGAAAATCTTGGCACAGAACAGGCCGTCACGTTCCGGCTTAAAGGTACGGTAGTTAATGGTTTCCGGCTTTTTCACTTCGCCGTGGGACCATTCCAGAATTTTTTCCGGGCTGGCCAGGCTGATGCGCATGGCATTGAAGCGAACCGGATCCTGGGGTTTTTCAAAAAAGGATAGAATATCTCGCACGATCATCTCCTTTTCATGAGGAGGTATGAACTTTCAGTCACTTGGGAAGACACCTTGCTAGGCCACCGCGAATCAGATTGCGGTGTTCTTGTCGTCAAGGAGTTCCACGTTCAACCCCAGACTCTGCAATTCCTTGATCAGAACGTTGAAGGATTCCGGCAGACCGAAATCAACGTCCTGCTTACCCTTCACGATCGCTTCATACATCTTGGTGCGGCCCACCACGTCATCGGACTTCACCGTCAGGAATTCCTGCAAGGCATAGGCCGCGCCGTAGGCTTCCATCGCCCAGACTTCCATCTCACCCAGACGCTGACCACCGAACTGCGCCTTACCACCCAGAGGTTGCTGGGTGACCAGGGAGTACGGTCCAATGGAGCGGGCGTGAATCTTGTCGTCAACCAGATGGTGCAACTTCAAGATGTACATGATGCCAACGGTGACATCCTGTTTGAAACGCTCACCGGTACGACCATCAAAGAGAATCATCTGACCGCTGGTGTTCATCCCCAGGCGGGTAATCATCTCATGAATCTCGTCTTCCTTGGCACCATCAAACACCGGCGTAGCCATATGAACACCATCAAAGATGCTCCGGCAATAGGTACGCACCGCGTCATCCGAGGCGTCATCAATGGACTCGGCAAATTCCTCGCTGGGGAAGATCTGCTTGAGTTCTTCCCGCAGTTTTTTGGGATTGAAGTTGTTTTCAATGTAGCGTTCAATCTGCGCGCCCAGACTGAAGGCGGCCAACCCCAGATAGACTTCCAGAATCTGTCCGACGTTCATACGGGAGGGGACGCCCAAGGGGTTGAGCACCATGTCCACCGTCCGTCCGTTGGGCATGTAAGGAAGATCCTCCAAGGGCAGTACGCGGGAGACAACACCCTTGTTTCCGTGACGACCGGCCATTTTATCGCCGACCTGGATCTTGCGCTTCATCGCGACATAGACTTTGACCATTTTGATCACGCCCGGAGCCAGTTCGTCGCCCTTCTTCAGTCTGGCGATTTTCTCCGTGGTGTTTTCTTTGATCTCTTCCACTTCCTTGACCATACGATTCAACATGCGCTGGATACGGTTTTCCAACTCCGGCTCGTTGATCAGACTGATTTTCAGGAAGTGCTTGCGTTTGATCTGGTTCACCTGGTCTTCGGTGATGGCTTTGCCTTTGGTCAAAAGCATTTTGCCTTTTTCATCCACCAGGTTGGCTTTGGGAATCTTACCGATCAACAGCTTACGGATGGTATCCTGAGTGGAGGACTGAATGATCTTGATCTGATCGTTCTGATCCTTCAACATGCGGTTGGTTTCGGCTTCTTCAATCTGCTCCGAGCGGGAATCGCGGTCGGCACCCTTCCGGCTGAACACACGGGCGTCAATAACCACACCATTCACACCGGGAGGCACACGCAGGGAGGAATCTCGCACGTCTCCGGCTTTTTCACCGAAGATGGCGCGAAGCAGTTTCTCTTCCGGGCTGAGCTGGGTTTCACCCTTCGGGGTGATCTTGCCAACCAGAATGTCTCCGCTTTTCACTTCCGCACCGATGCGCACGATGCCGGATTCATCCAGATCCTTCAGGGCTTCCTCACCCACGTTGGGAATGTCACGGGTGATTTCTTCTTTGCCCAGCTTGGTATCACGGCTGACCACCTCGAATTCCTCAATGTGAATGGAGGTGAACATGTCGTTGATCACGGCTTTTTCACTGATCAGAATGGAATCCTCGAAGTTGTATCCACCCCAAGGCATGAAGGCCACGATGGTGTTCTTACCGAGGGCCAACTCGCCGCGTTCCGTGCTGGGACCATCGGCAATGATGTCCCCGGCGCGAACCTCATCGCCCACTTTGACGATGGGCGTCTGGTTGATGCAGGTGTTCTGATTGCTTCGACGGTATTTGATCAGCTTGTAGACATCGACGTGGGTCACGTCCGCCGCTTCATTCTCGCTGGGTTCAATCTTGATAACGATCCGGTTGGCATCCACCGAGGTCACCACGCCGTCACGGGCGGCCACGCAGGTCACGCCGCTATCGCGGGCCACGTTGCGTTCCATACCCGTACCCACCAAAGGACTGGAGGCTCGCAGAAGCGGCACCGCCTGGCGCTGCATGTTGGAGCCCATCAGTGCGCGGTTGGCATCATCGTGTTCCAGGAAGGGAACCAGACTGGCGGCAACACTGACCAACTGATTGGGGCTTACGTCCATCTGGTCTACGTTCTGCGCGTTGACCAGAGCCGGCTCGCCACCCTCACGGGCGAAGACGTATTCTTTTTCAAACTTGCCCTTTTTGTCCATCTTGGTGTTGGCCATCGCAATGATGTGGCCTTCTTCTTCCAGAGCGGACATGTAGTTCACCTCGCCGGTGGGGCGGGCGTTCTTCACTTCACGGTAGGGCGTTTCGATGAAACCGTAGTCGTTGATCTGGGCGTAACTGCTCAACGAGGCGATCAGACCGATGTTCGGACCTTCCGGCGTTTCGATGGGACAGATACGACCATAGTGCGTGTTGTGAACATCGCGCACTTCAAAGCCTGCACGCTCACGGGTCAAACCACCGGGGCCCAAGGCGGAAAGGCGACGTTTGTGAGTCACCTCGCTGAGCGGGTTGGTCTGGTCCATGAACTGGGAAAGCTGACTGGAGCCGAAAAATTCTTTGATTACCGCGCTGACCGGCTTGGCGTTGATCAGATCGTGGGGCATCAGGGCTTCGGTTTCCTGCAAGGTCATACGCTCTTTGATGGCGCGTTCCATGCGGACCAGACCGATACGGAACTGGTTCTCCAGAAGCTCGCCGACGCTACGAACGCGACGGTTGCCCAGGTGATCGATGTCATCCACATCGTGCTGGCCTTCATGGGCCGCGATGAGGTAGCGCACCGTTTCCAGGATATCCTGGCGGGTCAGGACGGTGTGTTCCAAGGGTTCGTTCAGCTTGAACTTGTGGTTCATTTTCAACCGACCGACGCGGGACAGATCATAGCGTTCGGGGTTGAAAAAGAGGTTGTCGAAATGGCGCTTGGCCGCTTCCTCGGTTGGAGGATCACCGGGGCGCATCCGACGATAGATTTCCATGATCGCTTCTTGTTCGGTCTGGATCTTGTCCTGAGCCAAGGTGTCACGCAGGCTGGAACCGGCACTGGCACCACCGATCATCAGGGTTTGGATTTCCGGAATCTTACGGGTGCGAAGCTCTTCAACCAGGGCTTCGGTGATTTCACCGTTGACTTCCAGCACGATCTCGCCGGTTGCGGTATCCACCACATCCTCGGCGGCGAACATGCCCACCACGTCTTCGCTGGCCACGGGAATTTCCGTCACACCGGCGCGTTCCATTTTCTTCACGCTGATCGCGGTGATCTTCTTCCCTTTTTTGACCAGAGCATCGCCATCGGGGCTTTTGATTTCCTTGGAGGCGCGGCTTCCGATGAGGTTACGGAAGTTGGTCTGCAAGTAGATGCTGCGACTGTCAAAGCGGATGGTCTGCTTCTTGTAGAACTCGTCCAACAGTTCTTTGTCGTTGAAGCCCAAGGCGCGCAAAAGCACCGTGGCCAGAAGCTTACGACGACGGTCGATACGGACGTGAAGAACATCCTTCGGGTCGTACTCGAAATCCAACCAGCTTCCACGGTAAGGGATGATCCGCGCCGAGTGCAGGATCTTACCGGAGCTGTGGGTCTTGCCCTTGTCGTGGTCGAAGAAGGCGCCCGGAGAGCGGTGCAACTGGCTGACCACCACGCGCTCGGTCCCGTTGACGATGAAGGTGCCGTTGACCGTCATCAGCGGGATCTCGCCGAAGTAGACTTCCTGCTCCTTCACGCTGGAAATGTTGATGATTCCCGCTTCCTCGTCCTTTTCCCAGACGACGAGACGGATAATCACCTTCATCGGCGCGGAGAAGGTCATGCCACGCTGGCGGCACTCTTCCACGTCGTATTTCGGTTTTTCCAGGTTGTAGCTGACAAACTCCAACGAGGAGGTTTCATTGAAATCCTTGATCGGAAAGACGCTTTTGAAGACGGCTTGCAGCCCCACGTCCTTTCGTTGATCCGGCGGTACATCGATCTGAAGAAAATCCGCATAGGATTTCTTCTGGATTTCGATGAGCTTGGGTAGCTCGATAATCTTTTTTTCAATTTTGCTGAAGTTCCGACGGGCGCGGAAGTTGGCTTGATCAACGAAGGACATCGGCTCTCCTCTGGATGGGATGGTTTACGTTTGCCAGATGCCTGGCCGGCCTTATCCTATATAGGTTCCAATGAAAATGCAAAAATCTGGAATCCCGAACACACCCGTTTAACGACCGTGTTCGGGTTCCAGTTTTCTCGTTTTATGTTCGCAGCGTTCCTTTGGAATCCGCTATCAAACAAAAAATACCAACGAGCTTACTTCACGTCGACTTTCGCGCCAACGCCTTCCAGTTTCTTCTTCAGCTCTTCGGCTTCTTCTTTGCTCACGGACTCTTTGACGTTGCTGGGCACGCCTTCAACCAGTTCTTTGGCTTCTTTGAGACCCAGGCCGGTGATGGCGCGGATTTCTTTGATGACCTTGATCTTCTCAGCACCGAATTCGACCAACACGACGTTGAATTCAGTCTGCTCTTCAGCAGCGGCACCGGCATCGCCAGCAGGACCGGCAGCGGCGACGGCGACCGGAGCGGCAGCGCTCACGCCCCATTCGTCTTCCAGTTCTTTAATCAGGCCGGCCAGTTCGATCACGGACATATTGCTCAGAAATTCTTTGACTTCGTCTTTGGTGATAGCCATTAGGAAACTCCCTTTATCAAAACATTTTGGTTTTTGTTTGCTTCAAATACATGTTTTTTGCAGCCGAGTCAACAAGATACGACATGCAACTCAGGCAGCCTCGCCTTCCATTTCACGACGGCGAGCATCCAGCACGTTGACCATGCCACCCGGAACAGCGTTGAGCAGACGGACAAAGCCGCCCGGCACGTTGTTAAACAAGCCCAGCAACTGCGCACGAAGTTCCGGTTTTCCCGGCATATCACTCAAGCGCTTCACTTGATCCGGATTCAGGATCTCGTTGTCCAAGGTTCCACAGACGATCTGGAGACGTTCATCAATCTTCGGATTGTCTTTATAGAATTTGGCCAGCGCTTTAGCCGGTCCGGTCTGGTCATCATCCGTCGTGGCGATGGCGATGGTCTGCACCAGGTGCTCCGAGAGCCCTTCGATGGCGCTATCTTTCAAAGCCAAACGGGCAAGGTTGTTCTTTACGACGCGGTAGTTGACACCGACATCGTGGAAGCAACGACGAAGCGCGGCCATTTCACTGGCTTTGAGTCCTTCGTAATTGGTCACCACGGTGGCCGTAGCCGTCCCAAAGACACCCTTCAACAGTTCTACTTGTTCGACCTTCTTTTCTTTCTTCATTCGCGATTTCCCCCTTTCTTCAGATTTTTGCCGCCTGATCACGGCACTGTCAAAGCATGAGGGGAAGCGCATTCCCACTCAGTCTGCGCAGGAAATTAAGGAGCGAACTCCACCCGCGGTCTTTGACCAAGAATCGCAGACCCGAAGCCTGCGTCCGACCCTTCTTTGTTCACCGAGGTTCTTTTCAAAGCCCATCCTCGAAAGGGCGAACCCGCATGGTTTCCCATGCGGGCGTAAACACTTAGACCAATTTTTCCAACACGCTGGCGGAATCCAGACGCAGGCCGGGGCTCATCGTGGAGCTGATGCTGATACCTTTGATGTAGGTACCTTTCACCGACTGCGGACGCATTTTCTGCAAGGTGGAAACCAGTTCCAACATGTTTTCCTGAAGCTTATCGCTGTCGAAGGACTTGCGACCCACCGGAGCATGGATGATACCGGCTTTGTCCACGCGGAATTCCACACGACCGCCTTTGGCGTCACGAACTACGGGGCCGACATCGAAGGTAACCGTTCCGACCTTCGGGTTGGGCATCAAGCCACGGGGACCAAGCAGACGACCGATTTTACCCACGCTACCCATCATATCCGGGGTGGCGATGACGGCATCAAACTCGAACCATCCTTCTTTGATCTTGTCCACCAGGTCGTCACCACCGACATAATCGGCTCCGGCTTCCTGGGCTTCTTTTTCTTTATCGCCTTTGGCGAAAACCAACACGCGTACGGTTTTACCGGTGCCATGAGGCAGGGTGACCGCACCACGCAGGTTCTGGTCCGCGTGACGGGGATTGACGTTCAGGCGCACGGCCACATCGACGGACTCGTCGAATTTGGCAAAGGTCAAGCCTTTGAGCATGTCAAACGCACCATCAATGGGGTATTTGACGGAACTATCCACCTTGGTGCGCAGCTCGCGATATTTCTTTCCAGCTTTAGCCATAAGATTGCTCCTTGCGGTTCAGACGGCAGAAGCCTCCCGCTTTCTAAAGGTCATGGTGCAGCGGCACCTTTATTTTTTAACGTCAATGCCCATCGAACGAGCAGTACCGGCGATGATCTTCACGGCGGCATCCATATCATAGGCGTTCAGGTCCGGCATTTTCACTTCGGCGATGGCTTCCAACTGCTCGCGGGTGATTTTGCCAACTTTCTTACGGTTCGGTTCGCCGGAACCTTTTTTCAGTTTCAGCGCTTCCAGCAGCATCACGCTGGCCGGGGGCGTTTTGGTCACGAAGGAGAAGGAACGGTCCGCATAGACGGTGATTTCCACAGGAATCACGGTTCCCATCTGCTTCTGGGTGCGGGCGTTGTACTGCTTGCAGAAATCCATAATGTTCACGCCATGTTGACCCAAGGCGGGACCGACGGGCGGGGACGGATTGGCCTTACCGGCCTGAAGCTGCAGCTTGATGAATCCAAGAACTTTTTTCGCCATGATAATCCTCCGGGCGGTTCATGCGGCCTACCTTTGAAGCAGACCTCCCGCGTTCAGCGATACCGATCTAAATCCAAGGGACGAAACGTTGTACCCGTTTCTCCCCACTTGTCAAGTCTTTTTGCGTCCTTGGCCAGAAATCCCGTGTCCGGGATATGGCGACTATTCTTTTTCTACCTGGGAGAAATCCAACTCGATAGGCGTGGTTCGACCGAAGATGGAAACAGAAACCACCACACGGCCTTTTTCCGGTTTCACTTCTTCGACAACACCGGTGAAGTTGGCAAACGGACCCTCCATCACACGCACGGTTTCGTTTTCCTCAAACTCAATCTTTGGTTTGGGTTTGGCCACGCCATCGGCGATCTGCGCTTTCAGGCGCATGATCTCCGCTTCCGGCACGGCAGGCGGACGGCTGGAGTGGCCCACGAATCCGGTGATCTTGGGGGTATCCTTGATGATATGCCAGGTACGCTCGTTCAACACCATCTGCACCAGCAGGTAGCTGGGGAAGAACTTCCGCTTGGTGGTCCGCTTCTGGCTCTTGACCGTTTCCACAACGGACTCGGTGGGAACCAGGACTTCACCGAAGTAATCCTCAAGACCTTCATTAATGATGTTCTGCTCAAGGCTCAGCTTGGCCTTGTTTTCATACCCGGAATAGGTATGAACGAAGTACCATTTCATTTTCTTCGCAAGCTCCTCCGCGCTGGGAGTTTCCTGCGTCAGCTTTTCATCATGTTCACTCATCGAACGCTCCCCAAGCAGGAGGTTTTCGCCAGAGTACGGCCAGCAAGAAATTCAAGGACCTTGCTAGCTATAAATCAATCCAGTCAGGCTACCGAAGACCCAATCATACAGTCCGAGGATCACGGTCAGGATGGCCGTCATCACGAAGACGACGATGGTCCCGGCCCGTGTCTCGGCCTTGGTCGGCCAGGTCACCTTACGGATCTCCTTGACGACATCCACGCCGAATTGGTTGTATTCTTTGTGGCGAAGCAGCCAGACAAAGAGACCCACACCGGCGACGGCGCCGAGAATCTGGCTTAAGGAGATGGGAATCATCTCTTCCAGAGGATCGGGAATATTTGCAACGCCCATGATCCCCTTGATCGTGCGGTACACGATGAAGATGGTCAAAAACGACACAGAGATAAAGAAGACCGTTACGATATTTTGATTGCTCTTCACCTTCCGCTCCTCAAACCAAAACGCCGCGAAGCCCTGAAAACCAGTCTACGCAGCGTATGCTAAATAAAAGTGGCAGGGGTGGCAAGTCTCGAACTCGCGACCTGCTGATTTGGAGTCAGCCGCTCTACCAACTGAGCTACACCCCTACGAACCAAGCAAGCGTCGCTTACTTCTTCTCGACGAACCACTCATGCTTGCGCGTGATGGGATCGTACTTCCGAAAACGCAACTTGGCCTGCGTTGTTTTTTTGTTTTTCGTCGTGTGATACCGGTACGTGCTGGCTTCGCTCTGAAGAATCACGCGACTTCTATTTCCGTGGGCCATGATCTTATCTCACAATCAACCCCGAAGGGCAAGGCCCTTCGGGTTAAATTTATTGATTTCTACTCAATCACTTCAGCGACGACGCCAGCGCCGACGGTACGACCGCCTTCACGGATGGCGAAGCGAAGTTCTTTTTCCATCGCGATGGGCGTCAGAAGCTTGATTTCCAGACCCACGTTATCACCAGGCATCACCATTTCCACGCCCTCAGGCAGCGTCGCAGAACCGGTCACGTCCGTCGTGCGGAAGTAGAACTGCGGACGATAGCCGTTGAAGAACGGGGTATGACGGCCACCTTCTTCTTTGCTCAGAACATAGACTTCAGCCTTGAAGTGCACGTGAGGATTGATCGAACCCGGTTTGCAGAGAACCTGGCCACGTTCGATTTCCGTCTTCTTCACGCCGCGCAGCAGGCAGCCCACGTTGTCGCCGGCTTGACCTTCGTCCAACAGCTTGCGGAACATTTCCACACCTGTCACGACCGTTTTGCGCGTTTCGTTGATTCCGACGATCTCCACTTCCTCGCCGACTTTCACGATGCCGCGTTCCACACGACCCGTGGCCACCGTACCGCGACCGGAGATGCTGAACACGTCTTCGACCGGCATCAGGAAGGGCTTGTCCACGTCACGTTCCGGAGCCGGAATGTAGTTATCCACTTCTTCCATCAGCTTCACCACGCTGGGAGCGCCCAGGTCGGTGCTTTCGCCCTGCAGGGCGTGCAGCGCACTGCCGTGCACGATGGGAAGATCGTCGCCGGGGAAGCCGTAGCCACTGAGCAGCTCACGCAGCTCCATCTCGACCAGTTCCAGCAGTTCGGGATCGTCCACCAGGTCCACCTTGTTCAGGAAGACCACGATGGCCGGCACGCCGACCTGGCGGGCCAGAAGGATATGCTCACGGGTCTGGGGCATCGGACCATCGTTGGCCGCGACGACCAGAATGGCGCCGTCCATCTGCGCCGCACCGGTGATCATGTTTTTGATGTAATCGGCGTGGCCCGGGCAATCCACGTGGGCATAGTGCCGGTTCGCCGTTTCATATTCGATATGCGCCGTGGCGATCGTGATCCCACGAGCTTTCTCTTCGGGCGCTTTGTCGATCTCGTCGAACGCGGTGAATTTCGCGGAACCCAGGCTCTCCGCCAACACCTTCGTGATCGCCGCCGTCAGCGTCGTCTTCCCGTGGTCGATGTGTCCGATCGTCCCCACGTTCACGTGAGGCTTCGTACGCTCAAATTTCGATTTCGCCATCTCTTCCTCCACTCAAGACATGCAAGGGAAGGAAAACAGACCTCTGTCTTCCTTCAAGCAAGATTTGCAACCGATCTTACCTGCCAAGGCGCCCGGCTTTTCTCACCTTGCACACCCTGACGACTTCCGTGCCAGCCTTATCGACCAACACGATCAAGAACCTAAAAAATGGAGCCCACAACCAGATTTGAACTGGTGACCTCGTCCTTACCAAGGACGCGCTCTACCTCCTGAGCTATGTGGGCTTGGAGCGGGAAACGGGGCTTGAACCCGCGACCCATAGCTTGGAAGGCTATTGCTCTACCAACTGAGCTATTCCCGCAAGAGAAAAAATGGTGGAGGGTGGTGGATTCGAACCATCGTAGGCGTACGCCAGCGGGTTTACAGCCCGCCCCCTTTGGCCACTCGGGTAACCCTCCGAAAAAACCTTGTGCGGAAGCACTTCCAAATCAATTCAGGTTGAACACAGCAACGATGGAGCTGGCAGTCGGACTTGAACCGACGACCTGCTGATTACAAATCAGCTGCTCTACCAACTGAGCTATGCCAGCCAATTTCCAAGCTGGAACCTTCAAAGAGCCAGTACTCACACCGGGATTGCTTGGCTCCCCCAGCGTTCGAGCGCCCTTTTATAGTGAGTTGTTATCCAGTTGTCAAGAAAATTCCAAAGGCTTGCCAAAAGAAAAATTGTGGCGATTGCACAGAGCCACCGACACGATAACCATCTGGAATTTCATACAAAATACCAAGAACAAGCACACTTGCAGCCAACCGGGAAAGGATCCAGCCACCTTCAACGAGCCATTTTTCCTAGACGGAATCGGCTTTTCTTGACTGACGCACCCACTCCAGAAGGGCTCCTGCGGCGGCAATCCCGGCGTTCAGACTCTCAAACCCACCCGGTAGAGGAATGGCCGCCAGGGCATCGCAATGCTTGCGGACATTGGACCGAAGACCATGACCTTCCGCACCAATGACAAACGCGATTTTCCCAGTGAGATTGAGATCATACAACACCTGATCGCCTTCTCCAGCCAGACCGACCACCCAGTACCCGGCTTCCTGAAGAGACTCCAAGGCACGGGAAAGGTTGGTCACTTTGGCCACGGGAAGCTGCAAGGCCGCCCCGCTGGAGGCGCGAATCACCGCCGGAGTGACCTGAGCCTGCCGGTCTTTTCCCCAGACAACCCCTTTGCATCCCACGGATTTTGCCGTGCGAAGCATGGAGCCGACGTTCTGTGGATCTTGAACCTGATCCAAGACCAGGATCGGCCCTTCCGGTGCCTCATCCTGCCGAAGCAGAACATCCAGGTCTTTATAAGGAAAGGGCTTGACCTCCAGGCAGACGCCCTGATGATGGCCTTCCTTGCTCAAGCGGTCCAGGCGGCTCTTTTCAGAGATGTCAACCTGAAGCCCCTTCTTCTGCGCCAGACGGATGATATCCTGCACGACGCGATTACCGGATGAAACGGCAGCCAGGCGCAGACAACGATCCGGCATGGCATAAAGCGCCTCATTGACCGGGTTGATTCCGAAAATCCATTCACTCATGCCTTGGCCTCACTCATCTGCCGCACGATCTCCGCTGCGGCTTGGGGGATATGATCCGCCTTGAGGATGGGGCGCCCCACCACAAGGTAGTCGCTTCCCGCTTCCACCGCCCAGCGCGGCGTGGCGATACGCGCCTGGTCATCACCGGAACCCTCTGCGCTTTCCGGGCGGATGCCCGGCGTGACGATCAGGAAATCATCCCCGCAGGTGTGCCGCACGAACTTGGTTTCCAGGGCCGAGCAGACCACGCCATCCAGCGCGCATTCTTTGACGAAACCGGCCAGCTTTTTCACCAATTCACTGGGGTGCATGGGAATGCCCAGCTCACGCAGGTCTTCTTCGTTCAAGCTGGTCAGCACCGTCACGGCAAGCAGCTTGGTCAGACCATCCGCAGGAACCGCCTTGCGGGCTGCCTCCAGCATCTTGCGTCCCCCCATCGCGTGTACGTTGACCAGGTCCACTCCCAGGTCACAGGCGGCCTTCAGCGCCTCGGCCACGGTGTTGGGGATGTCATGGAATTTGAGATCCAAGAAGACCTTCAGCCCGGCGTCCTGGGCCAGACGAACCAACAACGGCCCGTGGCGGGTGAAATTCTTCTTGCCGATCTTCACCATCCCGACATGCCCGGCCAGATCCGCCATCAAGGCTTTGAAGCTCTCCGGCGTGGTATCGCCATCCAAGGCGACAATCAGCCTGTCTTTCATGTTTGTGCTTGCCATGCGCTTAGCCTTTCGTCGGGGTATGGGCGTCCATTTCCTTGCGGATGGTTTCCAGGATGATGTCCGTCATCTGCTCCATCGGAGCCATGCGGCGTTCACCATCACGGCGAAGCTGCCACTCAAATTCCCCGTTGGCAATGCTCTTCTTGCCGACCGTGACACGGATGGGAATCCCCAGAAGATCGGCGTCTTTGAATTTCACACCGGCGCGTTCGTTGCGGTCATCCAGAATCACATCCACGCCATGTTCCACCAGATCCGTGTAAAGGCGATCCGCCGCCTCTTTCATCTCTTCTTTGTAGAGAATGGGGGTAATCACCACCTGGTAGGGAGCCAGAGGCATGGGCCAGATAATGCCGTTGTCATCGTGGTTCTGTTCAATGGCCGCCGCCATCGTGCGTGTCACGCCGATGCCGTAACAGCCCATCTCCACCGCCTTGGACGCGCCGTTTTCATCCAACACCGTGCCGTTCATCGCTTCGGAGTACTTCCGGCCCAGGTAGAAGACCTGACCGACTTCGATCCCACGATGGGCATGGAGCGTACCCCCTTCGCAGCGGGTGCAGCCTTCGCCGTCTTTTGCCTGACGCAGATCCGCAAAGCTTTCCGCCGTGAAGTCACGTCCCAGGTTGACCCCGGTGTAGTGCATATCCTTTTCCAGGGCTCCGGTCACGCCATCGGCCACGCTTTTCACGCTCAGGTCACAGACCACAGGGAGTTTCAAACCCACCGGCCCGGCAAACCCGACCGGTGCCCCGGTAACCTTGACCACATCGTCATCGGAGGCCAGGTAGACCGCGTTGACATCCAGGTGATTTTTCAGCTTAACTTCATTAACATCCTGATCGCCACGAATGCACACGGCGGTAAAGTTTTTGTCGTCGTCATGATAGATCAGGGTTTTGATCAGCTTCTCCGCTCCCACCTTGAGAAATTCGCTAACCTCCTCAATGGAGTGCTTGCCCGGTGTAGGAACCTTGGTTAACGGATCATTCCCCACCTGGACTTCCTCAAAGGCGACGCCGCGGCTTTCGGCTTTTTCGACATTGGCCGCATAATCACACTGATCGCAGGCGAGAATGGCGTCTTCACCGGATTGCGCCAGCACCTGGAACTCATGACTGGCGCTACCGCCAATGCTTCCCGTGTCGGCTTCCACCGCTTTGAAGTTCAACCCGCAACGGGTGAAAATACGCATGTAGGCATCATACATCACGCGGTATTCTTCCATGCACTCCTCACGGGTGAGGTGGAAGGAATAGGCGTCTTTCATCATGAACTCCCGACCGCGCATCAACCCGAAACGGGGACGCACTTCGTCGCGGAACTTGTTCTGAATCTGGTACAGATTCATCGGCAACTGCTTGTAGCTGTTAACTTCGTTGGCAAACAGCCAGGTAATCACTTCCTCGTGCGTGGGTCCAAGACAGAACTCACCGCCTTTGCGGTCCTTGAAACGAAGTAGTTCCGGCCCATATTTGGCCCAACGTCCCGATTCTTTCCACAACTCGCCGGGCTGAACGGCGGGCATCAACAACTCCTGGGCACCGGCGCGGTTCATTTCCTCACGCACGATGGTTTCAATCTTATGCAGCACCTTACGGGCCAGCGGCAGGTAGACATAAATCCCGGCGGCCAGTTTACGAATCATGCCCGCACGGAGCATCAGAATATGGCTTGCCACCACGGCATCAGCGGGCAGTTCTTTCACGGTGGGAATCATCAGGGTCGAGTATCGCATGGATTTTCCTTTGCTGAACGATCAGGTCAACGCCCGGCCAAGCAGGCGGTTTTTGACATAAATTCGCGTTATTATAGGGATCAGGTCACAATTGGCAAGTCAATACCGCCCACCGATTCAAACAAACGCGCCAAGGGCCTGGTTTACAGGTTTTCAACCCGCTGAAACACCCTGGCCTGAACGAAAAGATCAAACAACGCGGGGTCGATCTCCCCATCCTTGACCATGAGACCGAGAATCTTCAGGGCGCGATCATTCGGCACGGCGGGCTTGTACGGTCGATCCCGTGCGGTAAGGGCGTCGTAGACATCGGCAATGGCCATCATCTTGCTTTCAATGGGAATTTCGTCAGCCTTCAAGCCCTGGGGGTAGCCTTTGCCATTGCATTTTTCATGGTGTGCGTGGGCAATATCCGGCACGCCGCGCATCTCTTTGGTCCAGGGAATGTTTTTCAGGTATTGGAAGGTGTGACTGACGTGGCTTTCAATCTCCAAACGCTCCGCTTCGTTCAAGGTGCCTTTGGGGATACGCAACAGTTTGACTTCCTCATCATCCACCAGCCGCATCGCCTGATCGAACTCCGCAAGCCAGGTGCGCTTGGCCGCCTCGGTCAGAGCCTCCACGCCTTCGTCTTTCATCACGCTGGGTTCGTTGCTCTGCACGATCAACGCGAAGTCCTGATCCAGTTGCGACAATTTGGACGAAAGCGCCCGGTCGAACTCTTGCACCAGGGCGTCAAACTCCTCCCGACGGGCGTCTTTCAGGCGTTGAATCACCTGCCGCCCACCCATTGCTTCCATGCGGGAGGCAATGAGCCTTTTTCGCAGCTCAATGCGCTCCAGTTGACCGGGATAGAGCTTTTTGGCCTTGACCAGCACATGCTCGCGAACACCAACTTTTCCGAAATCATGAAGCAAACCGGCATAACGGATGGTTTGCAGGTCTTCGGGTTTGAAGTGAACGAGGGCCAAGGGGCCATCCGAGAGGCCATCCACCACCTCGGCCAAGCCAACGGTCAACGTCGCCACACGCTCGGAATGACCGCTGGTCACAGGATCACGAGCTTCAATGGCCTTGACGCTGGCCTTGACGAAACCCTCAAACAAGGTTTGGATTTCCTCATAAAGCCGAATCTTTTCCAAGGTCACTGCCGCGCTGGAAGCCAAGGCCGTCACCAACTCGATTTCATCGCTGCTAAACGCAAGCACGTTCTCAATGGCCGATTGCGGGTCACTTAAAACGGTGTCCGCTCGGCGCTTGCGGTTGATCAGTTGCAGAACTCCCAACACATCACCTTTAAGCGTGCTTAACGGCACGGTCAGCATGGACACCGTGCGGTAGTTGTTTTTCAGGTCAAACGTCGGGTTGTGCTGATACGGCACGCCGGGACGCGGCGCGTAGGCATCATCCAACACGATACTTTCTCCGGTCAGAGCGGCATAGCCTGCGGTACTTTCCCGACTGATCGGCACGGTGAACTCTTTGAAGCTCTGCCGGATGCTGTCACTCTGGGAAAGCTTGAAACGCAGCCGTGGGTCCATCCCCTCCCCGTCTTCCACAAGGTACAGCGAGCCGCCATCGGCGTTGGTCAGATCCCGCGCTTTTTGCAGAATCAGCTCCAGCAGGCGCTCCGGGTTCTTCTCGCTGCTCAACCGAAGGGTAATCTGGGTGATGTCCGACAGATTCCGCCGTGTCCTGACCATCTCCAATTCGGCATCCAAGGCCCGACCGGCGGCAAGAACGAACTGGGAAAGCAGCGGTATTTCCTGCTCACCGGGCAAAAGGGGCAAACAGGCAAAAGCCTGTGGATACTCCTCTGAGGTACCCTGGCAATGGGTCAGAATCAACTTGTTTGGTTTCTGCAAGACCCGCGCCCGTCGCTCGTCAGACAAGGCATCCCAAAACGATTGCTCCTGCACCACCAGACAGGGTTCGCCACGGGTCGGCTCGTCATCCGCCATGAATGGACGAAACTCAAAGCCGGGAAGATTCAAGGCCGAGACATTCAAAGACGGAGCATGAAAAAGCAGCATGGGATTCACCTTTGTTCTTGAAACACCGATACTCTGCACATCGCAACGCGACACCTGTCGTTCCTTCTCTGTCCTCTCAACACGGATGGAAACAAAACAGCCTGCATACAGGTCCGCTTCATCGCTTCCGTTCGATGCCACAACCAACGGACCTTTACCCGGTTTCATCCACGCACGACCAGAGTTGAGAGGAGCGTTATTAAACCATGCTCCGGCGTTCACGGCAAGGGCTTTGCCGTTTTCTTTTGATGAACGAAGTCCGGGATTTCTCCCATGAAAAACTCCGGAACCAAATGCCAAAGTTCCTTGCTTTTCCTATTTCCCAGGTTTATGGTTCGATCCGATGTTATGGGGACTTTTCCCTGCGGGAACAAGCCGCCTTCGTTATCTAACCCCATCGTTTCACGCGAGGTTTGAGAATGGATTTCAATCTCACCGAAGAACAACTGTTGATGCAGAAAACAGCCAAGGAATTTGCAGAAAAGGAAATCGCTCCGTTCATCGAGGAGGACGAGGCCAATCACCATTTTCGCATGGAAACCCTTCATAAAATGGCCGAACTGGGCTTCTTCGGCTGCGTGATTCCGGAAGAGTACGGCGGCAACGATTCCGGCTGGCTGAGCTGTGTGCTGTTAAGCGAACAAATCGCCAAGGTCAGCGCAAGCTGGGGACTTCCCTTCAACATGCAAACCATCGGCCCCGGTCTGACCATCCTTCGTTGGGGGACCGAAGAACAGAAGAAGAAATACCTGCCCGACCTGGTGGACTGCAAAAAGCTGGGTTGCTTCGCCATCACCGAACCCAACAGCGGTTCCGATGTGGTCAGCATGAAGACCACCGCCCGCGAGGACGGGGATCACTACGTACTCAACGGCAACAAAATGTGGATCTCCAACGCCCACATCGCCGATGTCGGTATCGTTTTCGCGCACACCGATCGCAGCCAGAAACACAAAGGGATGAGCGCCTTCATCGTGGATCTGAAAGAAACCGAAGGCGTCAGCAGCAAAGCGATTACCGCCAAATTGGGTTTGCATTGCAGCCCCACCGGCGAACTGTACTTCGACGAAGCCCGCGTACCCAAAGAGAACATGCTCGGCAAACCCGGCGACGGCTTCAAGGTCTGCATGACCCTGTTGGACAACACCCGCCTGAGTTGCGCCTCCCGCGCCTTGGGTGTCGGCGCAGCCTGCCTGGATCTGGCGATGGACTATGCCGCCGAGCGCACCCAGTTCGGCAAACCCCTGAACACCTTCCAGATGGTTCAAGCGGACATCGCCAAAATGTTCGTGGACCATGAAGCGGCGAAATTCCTGGTTTATCGTGCCGCCTGGCAGAAAGACCAGGAGCGCTGGACACGCAACAGCCTGGAAGTCAGCACGGCGAAGTTCTTCGCTGCCGATGCAGCCAACCATGCGGCGGATATGGCCCTGCGCATCCACGGTTCCTATGGCTTCAGCAAGGAATACGCCATCGAGCGCTTCTTCCGCGATGCCAAGAGCTTCCAGATCGTTGAAGGAACCCACAACATCCAACAGGTGATTATCGCCAACAACCTGATTAACCGATAGAGGAACACACCATGAGCCGAGAGGACATGCTGAAAAAAATTGAGGAAATCGAAGCCCTGCGGGCCAAGATCCACTTGGGCGGCGGCGAGAAAGCCATTGCCCGCGAACATGAAAACGGCAAAATGACCGCCCGCGAGCGTCTGGACTACCTGTTCGATGAAGGCACCTTCATGGAATTCGACGCCTTCGCCAAGCACATCGGAAGGGATTTCGGCCTGGATAAAAAAGAAGTCCCCGCCGATGGTGTGGTCACCGGCTACGGTGAAATCAACGGGCGTCCCTGCTTCTGCTATTGCGAAGACTTCACCACCATCGCCGGAACCTTCGGCGAGCGTCACGGCAAGAAGATCAGCAAAACCCTGGATCTGGCCATGCAGATGGGCGCTCCGGTGATCGGCATCAACGATTCGGGCGGCGCGCGCGTCACCGAGGAAATGGGTGCCTTGAGCCAATACGGTCAGTTGTTCTTCCGCAACGTCCGCGCCAGCGGCACCGTGCCGCAAATTGCGCTGGTCATGGGACCGGTTGCCGGTGGCCAGGCGTACAGCCCGGCGCTGATGGACTTCATCTTCATGGTCAAGAAGAGCAGCTACATGTTCATCGCCGGACCGCCTCTGGTCAAGGCCGTGGTTCATGAAGAGATCGACAACGAAAGCCTGGGCGGCCCGTCCATGCACACCCGCGTTTCCGGCGTGGCCGATGCCGCCTACAAAGACGACAAAGCCTGTCTGGACGAAACCAAGCGCCTGCTCTCCTTCCTGCCGCTTTCCAGCCAGGAAGCCGCGCCGGTGATCCCCTGCACCGACGATGTCAACCGCAAATGCGATGCCCTGTTGGACATCGTGCCCACCGATCCCAATGAAATGTATGACATGCACAAAGTCATTCGGGAATTCGTGGATAACGGCGACTTCTTCGAGGTCAAAAAAGACTTTGCCAAAAACCTGATTGTCGGCTTTGCCCGCCTGGACGGTCAACCCATCGGGATCGTGGCCAACAATCCGCTGGTCATGGCCGGAGCCTTGGATTACAAAGCCAGCGCCAAAGGTGCGCGCTTCATCCGCTTCTGCAACGCCTTCAACATTCCCCTGGTCAACCTGCAAGACGTGCCCGGCTTCCTGATCGGCAGCAAGAGCGAACGCGACGGCATCATCCGCCACGGCTCCAAAATGCTCTATGCCTACGCCGAGGCCACCGTGCCCAAGCTGACCGTGGTTCTGCGTAAAGCCTATGCCGGTGGGTATCTGGCGATGTGCAGCAAGGATCTGGGCGCGGACTTCGTCTTTGAATTCCCCACCGGAGAAATCTGCCTGATGGGTCCGCAGGGTGCGGTCAACATTCTCTACCGCAAAGACTTCAAAAAAGCCGTGGAGGCCGGAAACGATCCGGAAGAGATCCGCAAAGAAAAAGAGCAGGAATTCTACGATAAATTCGTCAATCCGCTCTACAGCGCCGGCTTGCAGCATGTCGATGACATCATCGACCCGCGTGAAATGCGCCGCACGCTGGTCAACGCCCTTCGCGTCTGCGAAAACAAACTGGATGAATTGCCCCCGAAGAAACACGGCAACATGCCGCTCTAAGTGACACCTTGTGTTCGTGACGCCCCGCCGCATGGCGGGGCTTTCAGACCGTTGACAAACCCTGCCATAAAGGCGGGGTTTGTTGGTCTCAAGGCATTCCGTTCGGGGCTTTCTCCCCCAAACAGGCCAAGACCGCCAGAGCGATCTTCTCAGCAAGCGAACGGGGAGCCTATTGGCTCCCCGATTCTATCCGGTTCATCTTCACCGAGCTTCAGGCCCGACGCTTTTATATGCGGAACAGGGAAAGACGCCCCAAGACCCTTCCTTGGGTTTTCACACTTCCGGTTGCTATTCGCAGTACATGCCCAGGTCGTGACTGACCCAGGTGCAACTCTCCCCGCAGGCTTCGCAGGTGCGCACGGTCAACTCACCATCCTGACACCACACGGCGTTGCCATCGCGGCATTCCCCGACCCAACCCAGACCCTGGCAGGGATCATCCACGCAACCGACCGTTCCGGCCTGGGTGGAACCGCAGCTTTTGCCTTCGCCCCGGCAATCCGTCGCGGCATAGGCTCCGTTCTGGCACTGCTTCCAGATCGGGCCATCGCAGAAACCGCCATCGGGGAAGTTGCTGCAATCCGGTGCCCCAGCATCGGAGACAAAGCCCAGGATCCAATCCACGCCGGTATCCAAGCGGGAGTAATGATCGTAGTCCACGCAGGATTGGTCGCCCCAACTTACCGCCCCGAAGGTTTTCAGCAGGCCGTCTACACGGCGCAGGCTGGGACCACCGGAATCCCCGAAGCAGACGCTGCCGAAGCCGCGTCCGTTGACGGTCAGGCTGGTGGCGTCAAAACGGTCCAGCAGTTCGGGTACCCAGAACTGCTCGGTGTTGTTGTCGCCGCTGGAGAGATTCGTTCCGCCATACCCCACCGATTGCATCCAGCCACCGACAAGGCTTTGGGTCAGACTCTCTTCGTTGATTGGAATCGGAGTGATTTCCGGATGGGTGGTGAAGACCGATTCACTCAGCACCAACACCGCCATGTCATAGGCTGCACTGGAACCCCACCGATTGTATTCCGAGTGGGCGGCAACGCTCTGTACGCCAAAGCTGGCAACGGGGTTTGAGGAATCGGGGCCGATGGCGAACAAAACTTCACTGGGGCGGATGGTTCCACTTCCCCAGCGTTCCACCACGCAGTGGGCGGCAGTCATCACCACACGGTCGCTGATCAAGGTTCCCGTGCAGAAGTTGCTTCCGGAAGGGTCCGTCAAGGCACCGACGGCCAGAACCTGACCGGGTGGGATGTCAATCCCCGTAGGGTAGCGTTCACCGGAGTAGATTTTCCGACGATGGGAGGCTTTCACCACCTCATTGCACGCCCCTTCCAAGAGGCAGGTCTGAAGCTCCGCGTTACAGCTTTTGCCATCCGTACAGGCTTCCGTCCGCGTGGGGCAGCAGGTTTCTCCGTTGGGGGATTCGTACACCAGGGCGTTGTCTTCACACCCTGCAAAGCGATACGAGCAATCCGAGGCTTCACACTGACCGCTGACGCAAGCACCGCATTGCGAGCAATCCTCTTCCGTCACCCATTGACCGTTCTCACAACGTTCAACCTGAGACCCATCTTCGGAGCAGCGGGTTTCATCGTTCGTACAGGCATCACCATCGACCTGCGGGGTGTCGTCTTCCTCATCCCCGTCTTCATCGGTGTCATCATCATCGTCGGCGCTGTCACCATCGAGGAAGGGATTGAAAACATCGTCGTCGTCGTCATCCGCCGTATCATCGTCGTCATCCACGTCAAAAACCGTGGCCGATCCACCGTCGCAGGCAAGAAGCAGACAGGAAAGCCAAGTAAGAGCAATGAAAGAAACAAGGTGTTTCATGGGGGTACCTCATCGTAAAAGCCCAAGGTGGGCATCAACTCCAATAACGCTGGAAGCCTAGCAAGAAGCAATGAACGGGGTCAATGTCTTTTTGATCCGTTCCGAATCACGCAGGATACGCGCCATATTTCCAATCGAAAATTCATCGACGAGAAAGCCAGACCTCTGTTGACGTAGTTGAAATTCCTTGCTAAAAGGAAAGGTGGGTGCGTTTTCCAATCAGGAATGAATGAGTCTTGACCGTCGGCATTTTCAGGCGGGGAATCTCTGACATTCCAAGAGTGAAGCCGTTCCCAACCACATGTACCATGCTAAATGAGTGAAGCATAGCGGCGTTTAGGCCAGGGGAAACGACCCATGAGTATGATTGGGGATTGCTGGAACTGCGGGGAGAAATTCCGCTTCAACGAGGCGAAGATCAAACATATGGCCCTGATTACCTGCCCCAATTGCAAGGAGCGGGTATTGATCGAAGCCTCGGTCAAGGACGGCAAGATTGATTATAACTTCAACCCTCCCCCCTTGTTGAACAAGAAACGGAAAGAGCGTCCCTTAAAAGCCCCCGGTGAAGAAGGCATCAGCTATTCCCCTGAAAAAGCGAAGAAACTGGAAAGCCAGTTGAGTGTAGACCTGGATGAAACCTTGGGCACATCCGGGAATGCGGAATTGATGCAACGCCTGAACCAACCGGTTCCCACCAACACGATGACCGACGCCCTGGCAGTCAGCCCTGAATCCTCTTCGGGAAATCAGACGCCGGAATGGGAACGTCGTGGTGGAGGCGAAGGGGTTCGTTCCCGCCTGGTTGATGAATCTCTGCGCAAGAAACCGGAAGCCCCCAAACCACACCGCCCATCCTTGACCCCTCAAAAAGCGGGGATGACTCCCCGACGGAAAGCCGATCCCTTCACTGGAGAAAGCCACCAACCGGCTCGCCGCCCCATTCCCCAACCCGCTCCGCAGGACTCCGGCTATCTGGATTTCGATCTGCCCCAGGCGGCAACCATGAACAAAAGCAAACCAAGCGCAGAAGACAGCACGGAAGCTCACAACCTGGAACTGCGCCACGCGGAAGCCGATTTTTCCGGCGAAGATGAGATCCGCTCCCTTACCGATCAGGCCAAGCGGGAATCGGTTCAATCCAGCGACGCATCCCAAACGCAGCCACCGCTCAGTGGAGCCAGACCCGTTCCGCCCAAACGGCTTGATCCCGTGATGTCCAGCCGTTCCCGGAGAGCGACCAAGGATCTGACCACGGCACCTTCCACACCTGCCGTACCGGTCGCTCCCGCGCCCACGCCACCCCCCGGCCTGGACCCCAACGAAGCCAGTTCATCCCTGGCTTTCAGCGAACCGGCCTTCCCTTCGGAAGACCATACTCCCGGTGTTGTTGAACCCCCAATGGGCGGATTGACTCCTTCGACAATGGAAAAGCCAAGACCGTCCACCCAGGCGATGACCACGCCGGGCTCAACGCCACAGGTACCCATGTCTCCGGAAGAAAACGCGGACGCAGAGCAAAGTGGAGAGATCATGCGCGATCTGCTTTCCGAGCAGATGTATGCCATGCAGGATTCCGCAACCATGCGCGATGAAGCAGCCCCCACCAAGCGTGGCGAGCGCTTCCAGGCACTCCAGGAAACGGTGGCGATGTCCACGTCCCCGATAGAACCTCAACCCCCGCTGGATTCCTCCTCCGCCATTGCTCCGCCTCTCACACCAAACACACCCCAGGTTCCGAGACCGGAACCGGTTCAGGCTCCGCAAGCGGCCCGCCTTCCCCGTGCCGTCGCACCCCTGGAACGTGATACGCGGACCACCATCCGGGCCAAAGGCTCCATGCTGTCCCTGGTGGGAACCTTGGCCTTTGTGGCTGTCGCCATTGTGGTGGCCGTGGTTCTGGTTACGATGAACCCGGAAGACTCCGGTTCAAGCGCAGAAGATCCCCAACTTACGGAGAACCAGAACGACCATCTGGGCAAGTTCTTTGTTGACGAATTGATCAAAGACGCCGGGCTTGTTGCCACCGACGGCGCTCAGTTGATGAATGAAGCCGAGTTGGAGTTCGCCAAAGACAACACTCCCAGCTATCAGAAAGCAAAGACCCTTTTTCATCAGGCACTAGCCAAACAACCGGACAATCCACTGGCCATTGCCTTCACCGTGGAAACTGCCTTCCTGCTTCCGGATCGTTCCACGAAAATCGAAGAAATCAAGCGCTCGCTGAACATGCTGGACTACGCCCTGCTCCTCAAGGGAAGTAACCAGGCCAAAGCCGCGATTCTACGCACCAAGGCACGCATCTATCTGAGTATCGACAACCTTCCCAAAGCCCTGACGATGGCCGAGGAAGCGAAGGAGCTTTCCCCCACGGATCTCTACAACACCTCGGCGCTGGCGGAGATCCAACTTCAGCAGACCCCGGAGCAGAGCATCCGCCTTCTGGAGCCGCTCTTGAACGAACTGCATTTCCCGCTTCGCGCCTTGCGTCTGCTCCATGAGGCGTACCAGAAAACCGGGCGATTGAAAAAAGCGGAAAGCGTGGCCTTGAAACGGGAAGAAATTGATCCCGATTCCTGCGCCCTCTGCTCGGACATGGGCCATTTGTACCTGGATCTTGACGCCCCGGACAAGGCCGCAGCCCAATTTGACCTTCTGCAACGCAAGAAACCGACCGATCCCGATGGCTATGTCGGCAAAGCCCTCTCTCAGTATGTGGAGAATCCAGATAAACTGAACGAGGTCCAACAAGCGCTGAGCAATGTCCCGGACGGTATTCTGAAGGATATGAACAAACAGGCCCGTGCGGAACTTGCCTCCTGGCAGGCTCGCTTCCACCTCCAGGCGGGTCAGGACTCCGAAGCCATTTACGATGCAGACAACGCACTGAAACTCAACCCTCTCAAGCCGGAAGCGGTTTACCTGAAGATCCTTGCCGAAATCTGGAAGGCAAAGGGGCAGCCCGCCCAGGCCGAAGACTGGCTTCGTTTGCTCAATGAGATCCGACTGAAAGATCCGAATGCCTACCAGATTCCCCTGCTCGCCGGGTACGTGAATCAGAAATCCGGCGATCTGAAAGAGGCGCTTCGGCAATATGAGATTGCCCATCAGAAAGCACCACGAGCCACCATGCCTTTGTTGCTTCTTGCAGATTTAAGCATGGAGTCCGGCATCGTTTCCAGCGCGGAAGAGTACCTCTCCAAACTGCTCAAACTGGGACCGAACCACCGCGAGAGCTACGAGAGGATTTCGCTCTACCTGGAACGCTTTGATTTCAGCAAGTTGGTAGAGCGCCTGTCGCGTATCGACAACCACCGCATGGATATTGACCGGAAATGGACCCTGGTGGGTCTGACCAATTACCTGGCGGGAAACCGGAACGCAGCGATGATGAATTTCCAGAAGGTGCTGTACAACAACCGACGGCATCATCAGGCTTTACTTTTCCAGGCCGCCATTTCAGCCAAACAGGGAAAGAGTCGGGAGGTCGTGCGCTTGTTGGAGACCTTGCTTAAGCGCTACCCGGAAGACGTTCAAGCCCGTGTGATGTTGGCCCGGCACCAACGCAAGAACAAGCAATCCGAAGGCGCTTACAAGATTCTCAATGAAGCGGAACGGCTGAACCTCGTTGATGGCGAGTTGAGTTCGGAACTGGCATTGGCTGCTCAGGAACGTGGAGATACAAACCGGGCCGAGAGCAAAGCCGCCGAAGCCTGGAGACTGGACCCGAATAACCTGAAGGTTCTGGCTTCGCTCTACGAGTTGGGAATCTAGCGGCGGTTCCTGCTGCCGCTTGAGGCTATTAAGAAACCCGGACTTCCCTTTCCCCACGGGAGAGGGAAACGTCGTCTCTCCCTCTGGGAGAGACAGGATGCCGAAAAGCATCCCAGTGAGGGGCGAAAGCTTTGTCAGCGCTGTAGCGGCTACTCCTGCTGCCGCTTGAAACAACCTGCACTCTCACGATCTGCTAGAAGAGCCCCCAGACTGTGCTGTCCCGGTTGGGATCGTGGTGGATGGGCAAGGCAATAATGAACCTCGTTCCCTCTTTCGGTTTGGTTGTAAAACGGATGTTCCCCTGGTGGTGCTTGACCACAATGGAATAGGTCAAGGCCAAGCCCTGGCCGGTTCCCTTCCCGTATTTTTTCGTAGTGAAAAAGGGATCGAAAATCCGGTGTTGGATCTCCTCCGGGATTCCCATCCCGGTATCCTGGATACAGAGTTCCACGTGGTCTTGTCTGTTTCTCGTCTCGATACGTATCATGCCTTTTTGCCGAACCCCCTGCTCCACCGCTTCTTCGATGGCATGGGCGGCATTGACGATCATATTGAGCAGCACCTGATTCAGCTCTCCGCTCAAGCCCTGAATCATCGGTAAATCCTGGGCAAGATCGGTTTCCACCTCCGCGACATATTTCCACTCGTTACGCGCCACGGTAATCGCATTGCGTATCGCTTCATTCAACGAAACCTCGGCGAATTCCTTGTTTCCCGGATGGGAAAATTCCTTGAAGGCCCGAACGATCTCCAAAACCCGCTCGGCTCCTTCCTGGGTCTGGCGCACAGCCAGAGGGATTTCCTTCATGATGAAATCCCAGTCTTTTTCCTCTTCCAAGCTCACAATCCGCTGCGCAAGCTCCGTATCCGCATCTCCGTTGAGGTTTTTCGTAATCAGCGCTTTGTGAAGCGTTTCCACCTCATCAAGATCAAGGCGGATTTCATCCAGAAAACGCAGGTTGTCGCCAATATACTGCGTGGGTGTATTGATCTCATGGGCAATGCCTGCCGCCATCTGACCGATGGCTTCCAACTTCTGAGACTGGAAAAGCTGAAGACGAAGCTGCTCGTTTTCCTTTTCTTTGGCCAGCTTCGAACTGATATCCATACTGACATCGGAATAACAGACCAATCGCCCCTTTTCATCCCGAACTGCCGTCAGGCTTGAGGCAGATGGAAATACCGTCCCATCCTTCCGGCGACGTTCATCGTTTACACGAAAGACCCCCTTGGCTTCCAAATCGGAGTCAACGGCATGAATGAAACTGTCTCCCGGTACCGGATTGCGTCCCATCAGTACATCGCGAGGTTTGCCCAGGATCTCTTCCTTCGTGTAACCGTAAAGAGAAATCAAGGCTTCGTTCACATAGGTGATACGCAGGGATTCATCCAACGCGGCGATGGCAACCGGTGATTTGTCCGTAATATGTGAGACAAAACGGTATTGATCTTCCCTCTTCTTGAATTCGGTCATGTCCCGAACCAGCACCGCGCGGGCCGGTTTGCCGTTGTAAGAGCAGATCTTCCCTTGCATATTTACATGCAAATTCTGCCCCCCCTTGTGCATCAGGGTCACTTCATAGCTCTCCAGGTTGTTCTCTGCCACTTTCTGTCGGACCAACTCTCTGAATTCCGGTGCGATCGTGCCAAAAATCCCAGCTCCAAGAAGGTCTTCCCGATGATATCCCAAGGTATCCGCCATCGCCTTGTTTACTTCAAGGATGGTATTCCCATCATGAATAATGACGCCTTCGTTCATCAGATAGACGAGATCCACCATCCGTCCGTGGCTTTCAGAGAGCATTTCCCATAAACGCTGCTTCTGGGTCACATCGTGAAGAGAGAGGAGAAAGGCATGGGGAAAGGGGTGGTGTTCGTCCGTTGGTTGCAGCTGGCCTTCCAGAATCAGGCTCAATCCGGCCTGGGTTTTCCCAACCAGGGTTCCTTGCCAACCATCATCGGCGCGGGCTTTGGTAATCCAGCTTCGGGGCTGGTTCGCATCCGCAAGACTGAAGACATCGGCCAGCGTATCGTCCGGTTTCAGAGCCGCCCCTAGCGAAAGGAGCCGCTTGGCGGCCTGATTGGCGAACAGAACACGGGTTTCCGAAGACAGAACCAGCAGGGCATCTGGCAGAGAATCAAGCAAAGACCTCGCATGTTGTAATGAATCGAAAGCTTCCATTCGTTTGGTTTGACCTGCCCCAGATTGACTCCACCAGCAGTCGGCAGAGAGTTAACACGAACAACCATCAGCGTATCTACCGAATATGACTCCATCCATGAATCGGCCCAAGCGAAAAGAAATTAACAGCGAAGTCCAAGGCGCAAAACCACTCGATGACGCCCCGGATTGCAGGCCGGGAACCCTGGACGTCCAGACTTTCCCTGTAAATTCCTTACAACTACATAACCGTATGTTATTCCTACATTTACTATCATTTTTGTGAAATCCAGGCGGCTTACTCTCAATCTTGCCATTCATCCTAGTTACCTGATTTTCCGTCATTTTTTTACAATGTGACTGAGAATTGGCAAAACCCGACACCGGGCCTTCCTGCAAGACAATGCGGTATTTTCAGGCCAATTGACCGGAACTTGTGCTACAATTGGGTTTGTGTTTCTGAGAACGCCCGGTTTTTCAAGGTTTTTTCCTGTGGGCGATTGGTTAGAAATCCACGAATTTTGCTTGACATGCCTGTTTGACCAAAAGTATGTTGAGTGAGTTTTGACGTGAACTCAACGTGGATACCAAGTTCAACAATCGTACAAAGCCTTCAGTGGCTCCCCGCGAGGATTGACGTATTAAGGAGGAAAGTGAATGAAAGGCAACAGATGGGTCTTGCTGGTTGTGGTAGTGCTTGCCCTATTCGCCGTGGCATGCGGTACTGATGACGACGACGATGATGATGACGACAACGTTACCGACGACGATGACGATGACGACGGTGGCGACAACACCATTATCCCCAAGCCGGAAACCTGTGATCCCGAATGTGGTGACCGCGAATACTGCTACAAAGGTTTCTGCGAAACCATGAAATGCCCCAGCCAGTGCTATCCCACCACGGAGGAGCCCAATCCCTGCCCGGATGGCTATGTCTGCGAAAAGCAACGTGACGATGATGGCAAAACGGATCTTTCCTACTGCGTGAAGGAAGAATGCGACGACGACTTTGATTGTAACGGTGGTGAATGCAAAGATGGACAATGCCGCGCTCCCACCTACTGTGTCTATGACGAATGCACCGTGTATAGTTGCCCTGGCGAACCCTGTGAATTTGGTGCCCTCTGGACCGGCGCTCAATGCCGCCCCGGTGACAGTTGCGTTGGTGCCAACGCGGATTTCAAATGTGACAGTTCCAGCTATTGTGCGGAAAACGGTTATGGCGAGAGTGCCGTATGTGACAGCACCTGCAACTGCGGCTTCAGCCTCTGCGCGGCTCCCTGCCTGAGCGGCGGTCGCTGCCTGCCCAACCCGACCAACCCCGCAGACCCCCTGCTGCCGACTTCGGTCAGCGGTAGCTGTATGTGCATGCCCGAAAGCGCCGGCGGCGGCGGCTGGGGCGGCGGCGGTGGCAGCACTGGCGAGACTTCCGGTTTCATGGGCCCCTGCACGATGGGTAGTGACGAAGGTGAAATCCATCCTGGTAAAACCTGTGCCAGCAACCTGCTTTGCATCGGTAACACCGGGCAGGGAAGTTGCACAACCCATGCGGATTGTGCGGTGGCTTTCGGCGTAGAAGATGCCCCGGAATTGGCCTATTGCTCTGCGGACGGCACCTGCGGATTCAGCATGTGTGTGGGTGAATGCGATGCGGATTGGTATTGCGGAACCTATGACGGTCAGGAATCCGGCCAGTTGGTCATCAATAATGGCACCTACTGCACTTGCGCGGCTCCACCGATGATCGCCGAATGGGGTGATCGTCAAACCGGCGAAAGCTGTGACACGGGCGACAACAAATGCGCCGCGAACCACACCTGCAAAGGTGGCACCTCGACCTATCAGTGCGAACAAGACAGCGATTGCCAGAGTACCGGGTTCGATACGGACAACAACCAGTATGGTCCCAACGGATTCTGCGACACCAACAATCACGTATGTCGCTGGAGCTATTGCGCCATCGCCGCCAAGAAAACCGACATGGGTTGCCCGGAAGTCGATGTGGACGGTCAAACCGTTTCGAGCAAACCCGTTGTTGACGGAAGCCTCTATTGCACGGTGGGCGCGTATAGCGTGGATTACGGAACCCGCGCCTGGGGCGAAACCTGCAGCACCGAGAATCGCTGCTCCGAAGGTTTGGTCTGCAAACGCTACACGGGCGGCTCCATTGCCTGCACCGACAACGCCCCCTGTCAGGATGAAACCAGTGGCTACGGAGCCAATGGAACCTGCAACACCGATAGCGGAAAATGCGAATTTACCGTCTGTGCCAAACCCTGTCTGGATAGCGGCTGGTGCCCGGCTGGAACCGATGTCGGCGTAATTCCTGAATTCCAGATTGCAGTGGGTCTTGGAACCGGTGAATGCCTCTGCGCCCCGGCTCCGACCGGTCATCCCGAAACCGAAATCTGCGATAAAGCCTGCGCCCGCGATTCCGAATGCCTCAGCGGCCAGATCTGCTACAATGGTCAATGCTATTCCGGGGCCGAACTGGATGCCTTGGCTGAAAGCGACTCCAGCGCAGATTGCAGCGACAAAGAATGCTGCACCGATGAGGATTGCGTGGATGAACTTGGTCAGAAGTACATCTATGTCAACTGCAATGATTCCTGGAACTGCGAAAGCACGATGAGCAAATAAGCTCCCAGGTCTTTCACGATCAAACCCCGGACCGCTTCGGCGATCCGGGGTTTTTGTTTTCCAGCAACCGGGTTCGGAAACCCCTTTCTGGAACCGCCTTTTAAGGCAGATGCCAGCGGATCCCACTGCCCTGGGTGTTGCGGATCACCTCCAGCCGGGCGGGAATGCGGGTTTTCAATTCCTCAACGTGGCTGATGATACCAACCAACCTGTTGGCCCCGATCAGGGAAACCAGACTTTGCAAGGCCCGGTCTAAAGACTCGACATCCAGACTGCCAAAGCCTTCATCAATAAACAGGGTATCCAGATGTACCCCGCCGCTGTAGCTCTGCACCACATCAGACAAACCCAGAGCGAGGCACAGCGAGGCCATGAAGCTTTCCCCGCCGCTGAGGGTACGCACGTCCCGCACGCTGCCGGTGGTGTGGTCCCGCACGACAAGATCCAAACCCGCCGGGCTGCCCTTGTGGCTGCCTTCCTCTTTGCGTTCCAGCCTGTAGTGGTGGTTGCTCATCTCAAACAGTCGCTCCCCGGCCTTTATCAACACCTCATCCAGCACCGTGGCCAGGACGTAGCTCTCCAGGCTGATCTTCTCTTCGCCGGTGACCTTACCACGGGCGATGTCGGCCAGCCGCTTGGTGTGCGCCGCACCGCTTTCCGCCAGATCCAACGAGGCTTGCAGGCTGTCCAGGCGCTTCAAGGCTCCCTCGGCCTGTTTGTGTTGCTCCTTGGCGCGTCCCTGCTGCTGCTGGATGGATTCCAGTCGTTGCTCCGCAGCCGTAACCGCCTGCTTCAAATCAAGGAGCTTCGGCTCATCACACGAGGACAGTTCCCGCTCCAGAAGCTCCAGGGTCTCCTGGTTGCGTTCCCGTGTTCGATGATAGCGTGAAAGCTCCTCTTCCAAGCTGAGCAGATGCGCCTCATCCCGACGGGCTTGAAGCAAGGCCGCTTCATCCTCAAAGCCTGCCTGATGGAGCGCCTCACGAAAGCCCGTTTCATGCTCTGCCAGGGCTTTCTCTGCCTGGGCCAAGGAACGATCGGCCTGACTTCGTTCCCCATCAAGACGCTTGGAGATCGCCAACTCGGTCTGCTGGCGCTCACGCGCCGTTTTCAAGGCCTGGCGTATACCTTCCAACTGAGCGCTCACGGCGTGAATCTCCGTTTCCAGATACACGGCATCCCGTTCACCGGTTTCCTGATTGGCCGAGGCCAGATCCTTCTGAGCGCTTTCGTTCCGCTTGGCCGCCAGCACGATGCGTTCGGCCAGCGTCTCACGCTGGGTTTCCATTGCCTGAAGCGCATCGTTCTGTTTCTGCGCGGAACCTTCCAGGCTAGCCCGTTGCTTGTCGGCCTGCTTAGCTTGCACCACAGCCTGTTCGCTCTGCCTGACATCCGCCTGAAGACTTTCCGGCGTGGCCTTTTTGTATTCCCCCAGTTGGATGCCCAGACCGTTCCCCTGCTCTTTGAACCGGGTCAACTCCCGTTCGATCTCATGCAAACGCTGGCTCTGCGTTTCTACAGCCTGACCGGCCTCGGAAACACACTGTTCCTGCTTGGTCATTTCTTCATCGGTGGGAATCACCACTCCGGAGGCACGGGCCGGATGAGGATGGTCTTTGCTTCCACAGACCGGACAGGGACTTCCTTCTACCAGGCTCTGAGCCACCAGCACCGCACGGCCTTCCTGATGGGCCTTGCGCAAGCTAGTCAAAAGCTCTGCGGCGTTTTTGTGATCGGCCTGGGCTTGCTCCAGCAAGATACGTTGCTGCTTGCGGGTTTTGTTCTTCTTGGCGTACTGCGAGCAGCAGGTCTGGTACGCATCAAACCAAGCAAGGCGCTGACTGGCCTGACGGAGTTGCTCCTGGGCCATCGCCAAACCCGCCGCCTGCTGCTGGTGTGCTTTCAGCGTGGCGTCCGTTTCTTTCAAGCGCTTCTTGGCCGCATCCAGTTTTGCGTGGAGTTCTTTCTGCTGTTCCCGAAGCGCCTTCTCTTCCCTGTCCGCCGTGTCCGCCCGGCCTTGAACCTCGGCAAGTTGTTTCGCCGCCGTCAGCGACTTACGAAGTGTTTCCAGATGAAGCGTCAAGCGATCTTCCTGCCGGGCGTTTTCTTCCGCCTGGGTCAAGGCCGTCACCGCCGACTGAAGCGCCTCGGTAGCCTGGGTCTGTTTTCCCCTAAGTTCCTCCAGGGCTTGGGCCGCCTGGCGCTGCTCTTGCTGGCGTTGTATCAACACCCGATGGCTTTCCTGGCAGCGAAGAGCCTTTCGCCCAAGCTCTCGCTCCCGCTCCTTCTCTTCCATCCGAGGCGCCTGCTCCCGCAAGCCTTCCGCCTCCGTCCTGGCCGCCGCCCATTCGACAAAACGTTGAGCGAGCTGTTTGCCTTCTTCCAAGGCGTTTCGGGCCGTTTGGGTCTCTTGTACGGCCTTCCGGCTTTCCTCGGCCACGGTTGAAACCACCTGCGCCCGCTCAGCAAGCAAGGCGGCCAGAAGCTCCCGCGTGGGCTGGTCTTCGTTGGGCATCACTTCATGGAACAACGCCGCTTTTCGCTCGTTCAAGGTCTGTACCTCTGCGGCGCGTTCTTTGGCTACGCGGGCCAAGGCATCCTGAAGACGGCTATAGATATCCGTCTGAAACAAGGTACGGAGAATGGTCTGCCTGTCCTGACTGTCAGCCAGAAGGAAACTGCGAAAGGCGCCCTGGGGCAAGACCACCACCTGACGGAACTGCCCGGCTTTGAACCCCAGTAACTCTTCAACCCGCCGGGTCACATCTCCGGCCTTGCTTTCCAAGACCTCCGGGTTGTCATCCTCCGCAGAGGTCAAACGCCAGAGTGTTGCCTGGTGGGGTTTGGTCGTTGTTCCCTCACCCCGTGTTTTGGCCACTTCCTGGGCCGGGCGACGCATCACGCGGTATCGCGTTTCCTTCAAAGAGAACTCCAGTTCCACCTCCGTCAAGAGGGAATCGGGGGCGTGATGACTGCGCATGGAACTTCCATCCCGTTCCTTACCGCTGGTCTCTCCGTACAATGCAAAGCAGATGGCGTCTAAAATACTGCTCTTTCCGGCCCCCGTGGAACCATGAATCAGGAATAGCCGCTGATCGTTCAGCTTCTCGAAATCAACGATTTCCTTGTCCGCATAAGGACCAAACGCCTGAAGGCTGACCCAATGGGGTTTCATCAGGATACCTCCCGCTTGTCTCGTTCCAGTTGGTTAAGTTCTGCGACAATCACGTTTCTGTCATCCTCGGACAACTCCTTCTGCGTCATGGCCTTGTAGAAGCTTTCCACCATGACCATCGTGTCCACTTCTTTGAAATGGGGCCGGTCGGCCAAGGCTTGCTGAGAGATGTCCAGCATCTTTCGTTCCACCATCAGCAGGTTGGGGAATAGGTTCCGAAGTTTGCCGACGGCGTCCCACACGGGCTCTTCATCGGTCAAGACAACATGCAGGTAATCATGCTTCGGGCCAAACGCATCCGGATCGGCGAGCAGATCCTTCATCGGCGCCTGAAGGCTTCGCACGTCATGCTTCGCGTCCACGGCAAGGCGTTGTTCCTCAAAACTCCCGTCTTTTTTCAAGTCAAAGATGGTAAAGCTTTTTTTGTGATGTTCCTCGCTGAAGCTGTATTTCAGAGGGGATCCGGGGTAACGCACCTTACTGCCCACCTTCTGCGCTTTGTGCAGATGCCCCAACAGGACCAAGTCGAAATCGGAAAACACCTCCGTCGAAACGGCGTCCACCGTGCCGATGGTCAAGGGGCGCTCGGATTCGCAGACCTCCCCCCCGACAGCGAAGGCATGACCCACCAGCAGATGCCGTGCTTGGGGCTGAAGTTTGGAACGAACGGCCTGCATCCATACCTGAGCCGCCTGGGTCATGGTGCGAATCGTGTCCTGGCCTTCCTTGGCATCATCCTTGAACACTTGCTGCGCGACCGCGGGTTCGGCATAGGGCCACAAGGCAACTTGCACCGGACCGTGCTTGTCTTCCAACGAAACCACGGTGGGATGGTTGTCCAGTTCGCCCACCAGATGCACGCCGCTTTGGTGCAGCAGGCGTGAGGCAAAAGCCAGACGCTTGGGGCTATCGTGGTTTCCCGCGACAATGAAAACGGGCTTGTGCAAGTCCAGGGAGAGCTTGGCCAGTGCTTCATCAAACAGGCTGACCGCATCCGGATGGGCAATGGCCCGGTCGTAAATATCCCCGGCCAGAATCACCGCATCCACGGCTTCTTCCTTGGCCACACGGAGAAACTGCTCCACCATCACCGCCTGGTCATCCAAGAGGTTGATATGATGAAACAGGCGCCCCAAATGCCAGTCGGCGCTTAGTAGTAGTCGCATCTTCCGCCTTTCGTGATGGATAGCCTCTGATTCTTCCGCCACTCACTATAACGTGAACCGGGACCAGGTGCCAGCCTGAAGGCTTCCAATTTATATTTTTTCGGATAACGCCTGCCGGTCCGGACCACGACCCCACCCTCCGGGGGAAATCCATTGCCAATTGATGATAAACACGTTACAACTGAGCCATCAAAGCACCGTTGTCTTTTGTACGATGATGAATGAAGGAGAAGACCATGAAAAGGGCCTGGCTTATCGCGTTGATTCTGCTTGTTGCAACGTCCTTGTTTGCGATCCTCGGCTGCGACGAGGATTCCTCGTCCGATGATGATGATAATGATGATGTCGCCGATGACGATGACGACGACGATGACAACACCGATGACGATGATGATGACAACACCGGTGATGATGACGACGATGATGATGACGACGACGATGATGACGACGACGATGAAAATCCCTGGGCTCCGGTGATCTGCAAAACGCCGGGCGACCTGGGTGATGCCCCCTACTTCACAGATATTACCCAAGAGATGAACATCCATCCCGAAGGTTTGAACGTGATCGGGAACCGCCTCGCCACCGTAGACCTTGACAATGACGGCTACGCGGATTTGGTGGTTCACACCGTCAGTTCCAACGCCCGCGACAACTTGAGCGCCGATCCACCGGTACGCAGAAAGCGCGTGTTGATGAACCGCCCTAGCGAGCAAGACCCGGAGAAGCGCGTCTATGTGGACGTGACCGACAGTTCCAGTTTCACCCTGGCCCGCGATGGCGAGTTGGGACGTTCGTCCGTCTTTGCCGTTTTCGGCGATCTGGATAACAACGGTAGCCTGGATGCTTTCAGCGGTACCTACGTGGATGCTCGCAACCCGGATACCGATCCCGGCGACCGCTCCGAAATCCTCTTGAATGACGGCACGGGAAACTTCACCCTGGCCACGGCCAGCGATACTACCCCCAGTGCCGAGGAGCTTTGGTCTACCAGCGGCGCGGCGCTGACCGACTTTGACCGCGACGGCAACCTGGATCTCTGGGTCGGATTCTGGTACCGCGAATACGGTTATGCCGGTGGCCTGCAAAACCGCTTGTATAAGGGGAACGGCGACGGCACCTTCACCGATGTCACCGCCGAGATGGGTCTTTCCTACTTCCAGACAGGCAGCCACCGCCCCACCTACGGCATCACCGTCTGCGATGTCAACGACGACGGTAAACCCGACCTGCTGGCCTCCAACTATGGCCGTTCGTTCAACGAACTGTGGTTGCAGCGTGATGGCGAATTTGATGACCTGAGCGAAAGCAGCGGCTTTGCCCACGATGACAACGAAGACTTCTCGGACAACCAATTCTACAAATGCTATTGCACCGTGAACACCTGCGATCCACACCCCGGCTCGCCCAGCGTTCAATGCCCGGACCCGGCGGGAGCTTACTGGGGCATCAGCGAGGAACAACCCACACGACTGGCGGGCAACACCTTCTGCACTGTCTGCGGTGATTTTACAGGGGACGGTCTGCCGGATCTGTTCAGCGCGGAAATCGTTCACTGGCACATCGGACAATCCAGCGATCCCAGCGAACTACTGGTCAACGAACAAGGAACCTTCGGTCCTGTGTTCACCCGCCCCGGTCGGGAAGCCACCGGTCTGACGCGCACCCATATCGGCGGGGACTGGAACGAAGGCGACCTGATGGCCGCCCGCCTGGATTTCGATCTGGACGGCTATCCGGACATCTACCTGGCCAGCAGCGACTACCCCAACACCTGGGGAATACTCTACCGGGCTACCGGCAACGGCACCTTTGAAGAAGTCACGGAGCAAAGCGGCACCAAACACGAACGCGCCAGCGGCCTGGCTTATGCGGACATCGACCGCGACGGCGATCTGGATCTCTTCGTCGGTTCCAGCATGGCCCGTGAAAGCCCCTGGGACAGCGCGGAAGTTCACGTATACCGCAACAACGTAGGACAAGAGAGCAACGCCATCCGCCTGACACTCATCGGCAAAGGCGAAGCACACAAGGCCAACCGCAGCGCCATCGGCGCACGGGTGAAGGTGACCACCGGCGAACGTACCCAGACCGAGTGGGTTCAGGGCGGATACGGCCACTTCGGTCAACAGCCGGAAATTCCTCTGACCATCGGCGTCGGCGAGAGCTGCGTTATCGACAAATTATCCATCCGCTGGCCCAATGAAGAACTGACCGAGCAAAGCTTTAAGGATATTCCGGCGAACTATCACATCATTCTGCGCGAAGGGGAAGAACCGGAATTCCAGCCTTTGACCCCACAAGCCAAGTAAACCTTACGTTTGAGCAACCCTGGTTTCCCTCACCCTGCTCTCTTCGTTCGCGTTCCCTCTCCTGAGCGGGAGAGGGAAACATCGTCTCTCCCCCTGGGAGAGACAGGATGCCGAAAGGCATCCCCGTGAGGGGCGAGAGCTTAATCGGCACGCTGAAGGACCGGGCTTTCGTCCGGTCCTTTTTTGATGATCCCTCCGTGGGTAGCCTTGCCATGAAAACCCTGCTTTCCAAACCCTGGGTTCAAGCTATCCTGGCCTTTCTGGCCTGGGCCGTGATTCGCCTGTGGCACCTTACCTTGCGCGTTCGGGTGATCGGTCAAGACCAGGAACGAAAGGTGAACCATCAGGGAAAACAGGTGATCTATGCCTTCTGGCATGGCAGGCAGTTCATGCTCTTCGGCTATCCGGCCTTGCGCCCTCTGGTGCAAATGGCTAGCCTGAGTCGTGACGGAAGCCTTCAGGCACGAATTCTACAACGGCTCGGTTATACGGTTATCCGGGGAAGTTCCTCCAAGCAGGGGAAAGAAGCTTTGCAGGCGATGAGCCTGTGTATCCGCCGGCACCATCACGCAGCCCTGGCCCTGGACGGTTCCAGAGGCCCCTTGCATCAGGCAAAATTCGGCGCGGTCAAGCTGGCCCAGACTCACGGAGCCTGCATCCTGCCTCTCACCGCCCAGGCATCCCGCGCCTGGGTTTTCTCCCGCAGTTGGGACCGTTACATCCTACCCAAACCTTTCTCAAGGGTTGTGATTGCCCTGGGAGAGCCCCTTGAGGTTCCACAGCAGGCAAGCCGCGACGAGATGGAGAGCTACCGCAGACACCTGGAAACCACGCTGATGCAGAAAAGTCGGGACGTGGACTTGCTGATGGAGAAATGAGGCCGTGCCTCATGAGAGAGACACGGCCTCAGACGCTACGTTAAGGGAATACAGATGTCGGTAATCAGTTCCTCTTCCGGCACCTGCTCGGGGCTGTTACGGTAAATCTCCAACGAAGGGCAGCTTTTCGGCTCGCGACCACTCTGGGGAAGCCATTCGCCATACAGATGATAGTAGCAGCTATGCAAACCGTTGTAGCTTCCCACATGGCGGGCCACGGCGAACTCACCACCTTCAATGGTTTGCACAGACACGCCCTCCGGCGGCTGAAAATCCCTGGGCACGGTCAGGCAGGCATCCATACGGATCTTCTCCGGGTCGGTAATATCCGGGTCATCATAGCAAATCCCGATGGCCAGACTATCCGGGCCGAAACAGGCGGTTACACGGGGATGGGAGCAAAGTTTCTGCCAGGCCGTTCCGCACTCCTGGTAGGGTCCGACGTGGCGGACATACGCCACATGCAGGTTTTCAAACGTCTCAATTTTCACGTCCACGGGTTCATCTCCATAGGGTTGATAGCGAATCTGACGGGCCTTGCTCTCGCTGACAAAGCCCTCGCCGCTGCCGAACCGGAAGCGACTGCGGTAGGTGGACGGACTCATGCCGGTCAGTCTGCGAAACCCACGACCAAACGCCTCCAGCGTTTCATAGCCCGCTTCAAAGGCCAACGCGGTAATCGGTCGGTCTTGATAGCGCAAGGAGGCAGCAGCTCGCTCCAGACGCAACCGCCGAACGGAGGCCATCACCGTTTCCCCGGTCATCGCCGCAAAGATGCGTGAAAAGTGATAGGGGGAAAAGCAGGCAACACGGGCCAGACCCTCCAAGGACAGCGCTTCGTCCAGATGATCTTCCAGATAACGCTGGGCGCGCAATAGACGTTTTTCGTAGCTTTCTCTGGTGCTTTCCTTCATTGTCCGTCTCCTTCATCGGGGAGCCTAGCCCAAACGTGCAGCGCCTGCTTGATCGAATTTGCGCATTTTAACACAGGGTCAGAACACGGACAAGATGAGCCCTCCACGTCTAAAGGAAGCACAAGGGCAGCATGGCTTGATGAAGATACCTCATGACAGGCCCGTCATGGCCTTCACGCACCACGTTATAAAAAGAGGAATTCAAGGGGAATCACGGAAGACAGGATTTTTTCGGTCTATACTTTCATTGTTGACACATCTGCAATGCAAGGTTGATAGACTATGAAAGGATTGCACGGTCAAATACAAGCTTAGCTGTGATATAAAAAAACACCTGTTCTTGAAACGTCATGCCAAGAAAGGTGTCTGCGGCGTTTGTACCGCAAGGCTTCAAAGTCTTCAAACTTCACTGCCTTATGACGTCCTTGTCAACCCGTTTGTAACTCCGACCCTGGGCGTTTCCTTTCCTTGATATTTGTTTTTCGTGTCGAGCTTCCTTGATACATCCTACCGTGACCTTCACGACATGTCCTGAAACAATGCAGGTACCGTACCAAAATATAACATGCTGAAATTCGGCGTTTTCTTCAATTCGGCGAAAATTGATCGGGGACCAATCCGGTAATTTTTGTCACATGCGCAACACTTGTCGTCGATTATGCCCCCGATGGAAAGACGCTTTCATGGGCAAGAACTCGTTTCAGGTTTCAACAACTCCCTTAAACAACACAACACTTCACCATCTATCCTCCTGATATTTATAGGTTTACCGTGAAGCCACGTTTCTTTCCCCCTTTTGGACCTCTCAGCCTGAGAAGCGATTTCTGACATTTTTGTCACATTGCCCCGGCGCTTGTCCGAGCTTGGCGTCATGTTTTCTTGCAGCCGGAAAGCCCTAACCAGGACTTCAACAATAATACTAATAAGTTATAATCTATGGCATTTCTTTTGCTATCTCTTCGGGGGTAGTTTCTGAACCCCCAAAACAAATTGCAGTACTCAAAGGAGACAGGTCATGATGTCAGGACAAGGAAAAAAGACGCTGTTAAGAATGATTGGTTTCATCCTAGTAACGATGTTGGTTACAGCCTGCGGAATGGGCGATGACAGCAGCGACGGAAGCGGAGATGACGACGACGATACCGTCGACGCGGATGGGGATGAAAACCCTGCCAACGATGATGATGATGATGATGATTGGGATGATCCGGATGGAGATACCACCGACGATGATGATGACTGGCTCGACGATGACGATGATGACGACGACGATTGGAATGATGATGATGATGATGATGATGATGATGACGACAACAATACGGTAGATGGAGACGAGCAAGCCACCGATGGTGATGCCAGCGATGGCGACGAAGATGGTGACGAAGATGGTGATGAAGACGGCGATGAGGAAGATCCGGAGTTGGTCTGCCCGGATACCGAAGATCCTCTGGTCTTGTATCTCTCCAGTGACGATTCCACCTCGATGGCCAGCCCGGTCCTGATTCGCAACCAGATCATGGACGGCGGATTGCCCAGCCGCGCCCACCTGCGCATGTGGGAATTCCTCAACTATTATACCTTCGATTACACGCCGCCCTCCCGCGATGATAAAGTGAAACTCTATGCGGACATGGCCGTCGTTGACGCCGAACGGGGGGAATACAGCTTGCAACTGGCGGCGCGTAGCTACGATTTGCAGCAGGCAGACCGCGCTCCGGCGAACATCGTGTTCATTCTGGATAAATCCGGTTCAATGTCCGGTACGCCCATCCGCCTGTTGCGTGAAGTCTGCAAGGCTACCGTCAGCGCCTTGCGTGCCGGGGATGTGGTGTCGATGGTCAGTTGGGATTCCAGCCAGAACGTCATCCTGGATGGCTACGAAGTGACCCAGAGCATGGATACCTACCTGCTGAACATCATCGAGAACATCGGCTCATCCGGAAGCACCAACCTTCATGCCGGGTTGGAAAAAGGCTATGAGCTGGCTCGAAACAACTACATGCCCAATGGTATCAACCGCGCCCTGCTGATCAGTGACGGCGTGGCCAACGCGGGAATCACGGACATTGAAACCATCGCCTCCCACGCGGCAGCAACGGACGGCTACGGCATCTACCTGACCGGTGTGGGCGTTGGCTTGGGCGTGAACGACACCCTGATGGAAGCGGTGACCGATGCCGGTCGTGGTGGGTATATCTATATTGATCGCGCAGAGGAAGCCCAGGAACTCTTCCAGGCGCGTTTCCTGGAAATGATGGGGATTGCCGCCCGTGCCGTGCAGATGGAAGTCACGCTTCCCTGGTATTTCGTGATGGAAGAATTCCACGGTGAAGAATGGAGCGAGAACCCGGAAGAGGTGGAACCGCAGCATCTGGCCCCCAACGACGCGATGGTTTTCCATCAAACCATTCTGGCCTGCGACCGCGATCTTCCCAACCAGCAGCATGACATCACGGCCAAGGTAGTCTTTGCCGACCCGCTGACCGGCGCACGCCACGAAGTGCAGGAAACCTTCAACCTTGGTGACATGCTGCAACACCATAGCGCCCAGGCCGTGAAGGGTGACATGGTGGTGGATTACGTCAAGGCCTTGGAAATGCTCGCCGGAATGCGTGAGCAGGAAGAAGACATGGCCCTTCATGTGCAAAGCCTGAAGGTTCGCGCCGAGTCCCATTATCAGGACAGCGGGGACGCCGACTACGAAGAAATCGCCCAGGTGTTGGCCAAACTTCTTGAGCGCTTGGATTAACCAAACAGCTTTCCGGGGTGCGTCGGGCTTCAAGCCTCGACCCGGCGTACCCCAGCGTTTCACCAGAAAAGGTCGATGATGAAACGGAGATCCGCCCCATATTCCCTGTTGTTGCTTCTCTTCACGCTTGGACTGTTGCTCCTCGCCTGCGCGGAGGATAAAAGCGAGAACGAAGACGCGGATTGGTCACCATGCAGCGGCCCGGATTGCTGCGATGAGGCATTCATTGATGACGAGGATGACACAGAGACCTATCAGGATGGAGATGAAGATACAGACGTAGAAGACGAGGAGGAGGAAGACAGCCAGGACGATAGCTTGGAAGACGACGATCAAGAAGAACAGGAAGAGGATTCATCAACCGACGAGGACGGAGACAATCAGGAAGGCGTAAGATAAGAAGATCGACTCACCACCCCCATGAGATGTGAAGGCATGATGCCACGGCGATCAGCAAACAAATAACTCATGTTCAATCATCCCAAGCGACGCATTCTTTGGGATGATCTCTTTCAAGGAAGGATGTCCGGCATTTCTTCCTTGCTGTCAACATCGGCGGCGGGAGGTGTGGTCTTGTTGCTTTGCTGCTGGAGCTTCTTCTGCTGGGCATGAATGGAGGTGACATAGGTGAAGCTGACCACCTTTGCGGTCAGGTAGTTTTCCATCATCCCCACGGATTTATCCAGGCGGAGATTCAACAAGGTCCAGGAGTCGGGAAAACTTCCCCCCGGTTTTTTGGACATGCCGAGAACGGGGCCGAGTTCTTTCTCTCCGGCGACAAGCTGCCGATCCGGACGAAGCTCTACAGGTTTGTCCGCTTGCGCAGCATGAACAACCCGGACCGTCCCACCAAACACTCCCACCCTGGCAGGGGCCTGCAACCCGGTGGCATCCGGGATTGGAACTCTCACGTTGAACCGCGCCTTCTCGACCTCAATACGCAAGGGACCGGCCCGCACCGTAAACGCGCTTTCTTTCAGCGCCCTCGCCTTGGCGACGCGGAACCAGACCGTCCCACTCAGCACCGTAAGGACCAGAGTTCGCTTCGTCCGCTCGGTGTCGATGGCGATTTCATCCAATTGCAAACGGGCGCCATCACCCAGACGGAGGGAACTGCCATCGAAGAGATACAGCTCGGTAAGCGGGCCTTCACTTCGCACCACGCTTTGTACCGGAATGAAATCCGCAGCGGCCAAGGGTTTGTCCTGGCCGTCACCCCGTTCCAAAAACGCAGCCTTGTTGATTTCCACCACGCGGGCCTGGCTGGCGTACTGTTGGCGAAGGGCTTCCTGAGCCTCGCGTTTTTCCTTCACGCCGGGAGCGCGGTCCAGATCCATGCTGGCCGGGTCGATGGTTATTTTTTCACAACCCGACACAACGAACATGGAAACAAGCAGCATCCAAGCTCCAACCAACAAACCATCCCTGCGGTCATTAAGAATCATGCTATCGCTCGCTTATCTGTATCCTGAACCATCATCCTACCCGCTACCGCCGATCCGGCGCTACCGGAAGAAGGCCGTGACGGCTGTCTTGTATCGTTATCTTTCCCTGGCTGTCAACCTGCTCTATTGCAAGGTTACCGCATTGCGACCCACCACGCCGTGCAGGCGGTCGAACAACTCATTGGAGGAGGGGTTGACCCGGTAGGCGCTGGGTAGCGTAACCGTGGCCTCATAACGCCCTTCTCGCAGAACGTGCAGAATCACCGGGCATTCGCCCTGGTAGTCCCGTGCGATGGCGGCAATCCGTTCCAACTGCTCCTGGGTGGTTTCCGTCGGCAGGTGAACGTGAACATGGCGGGCGCTTTTGGAGCGGATCTCATGAAACGGCGTGATCTTCTTGGCAATCAGCTTCACCGCCGTGCGCCCGGTTTCTTCATCCACCGTTTCCTGACGGGTGGTTCCTTCAATCACCACCGGCTCGTCGATATTCAGATGTTGCTTGTTCTCATCAAAATTGCGTGGAAAGAGACTGACTTCAATCTGTCCGAAGGCGTCTTCCAGGGTAATGAAGGCCATGTATCCATCACCGCTTTTGGTAGGCAGCGGACCTTTGGTGTAGGTCATCACCCCGGCGACGGACAAGTCCCGTTTGTTGCCCACATCTTGCACTTCGGCCAGGTTGAATTGGGTGTATCGCCCGGCTTCCTCCATGAAACGGTCCATCGGGTGGGCGGTGAGATACAAGCCCAGGCTTTCCTTTTCCAATTCCAGGCGTTCTTTTTCCGTCCACTCCGACACATCCGGATACTCTTCGGCGGTGGCGTTGAGTTTCTCCTTCTGTTCCGCACCGAAGAGATCGAACAGGGAACTCTGCTGGCTGTTCTGTTCCTTGCGTAACTGGTTTCCGGTATCCACGGCACGGTCCAGCGCGGAGAGCGCAGCAGCCCGGTTGGGGGCCAGTTCGTCAAAGGCTCCGGCTTTGATCAACACCTCCATCGCCTTCTTGTTCACGGTAGAGGTATCCATCCGTTTACAGAAATCAAAGAGGTTCTTGAACGGGCCGTTTTCCTGACGCTCTTCACGGATGGCTTCAATGGCTCCTTCACCGATACCTTTCACCGCACCCAAGCCGTACCGGATACGCCCCTTGTCTACATTGAAGCCGAAATCGCTGATATTCACTGAAGGCGGCAGGAGGTGGATGTCCATTTCCTTGGTTTCGCCGATGAACTTGACCACCTTGTCCGTGCTGTCCATGTCACAGGTCAAGGTGGCAGCCATGAAGGCCACGGGATGGTAGGTCTTCATATAGGCGGTCTGGTAGGAAATCAGTGCGTAAGCCGCCGCATGGCTTTTGTTGAAACCGTAGCTGGCGAACTTCACCACGTCGGTGATGATCTGTTCGATGATCTCCGAGGCGTAGCCTTTTTCCGTGGCACCGACGCGGAAGAGATCCAGCATTTCCGCCATCAGTTTTTCTTTCTTCTTGCCGATGGCTTTGCGCAGGCTGTCGGCTTGACCGAGAGTCATCCCGCCGATGGCGCTGGCAATCTGCATGACCTGTTCCTGATAAACCATGATGCCGTAGGTGTTGTTGAGAATCGGCGCCAGGTCGTTGTGGTGATAGACGATCTCTTCCTTGCCGTGTTTACGGGCAATGAAGGTGGGAATGTTGTCCATCGGTCCCGGTCGATACAAGGCCACGGCGGCGATAATATCTTCAAAGCAGTCCGGCTTGAGTTGGCGCAGCATGTTTTGGAACCCGCCGGACTCCATCTGGAAGATTCCGTTGGTTTCACCGCTGGAAATGGTTTTGTATACGGCGGGATCGTTGGGCGCCATCGCATCCAGGTCCAACTCCGGTTCACCTTCCTTACGGTCGCGGTTCACCAGGTCTTGAGCCGTGCGCAAAACGGTCAGAGTTTTCAGGCCCAGGAAGTCAAACTTGACCAGACCGACGGCTTCCACCTCGTCCTTGGCGTATTGCGTAACCAAAGAGCCTTGGCTGTTTTCCGTCAGAAACACCGGGGCGTAATCCCAGACCTCGTTTTCCCCGATCACCACACCGGCGGCATGAATGCCGGTGTGCCGCTGCAAGCCTTCCAACTTCAAGGCGGTATCCAGAATGCGTTTGGCCGCCGGGTTGTTGTGGTATTCCTCACGGAGCGCGGCTGCATCGGCGTGGATGCGCAGGTGGTCTTCCTTCTTCTTATTCAGCGCATCCTCAAACAAACACAAGGGAAGCGTGGTTTTCAGATGTTCCGGAACCAGTTTGGCGATGCGGTCCCGCTCCGAGTTGGGCATGTCGAAAACGCGCCCGATGTCACGCACCAGCCCACGGGCTTTGAGCGTTCCGAAGGTGGCGATCTGCGCCACGTTGTTCTTGCCGTATTTCTCGCCGACGTAGGCAATCACTTCATCCCGACGCGCCTTGCAGAAATCGACATCAAAGTCCGGCATACTGATGCGCTCCGGGTTGAGGAAGCGCTCAAACAGCAGGTCATAGGGCATGGGGTCCAGGTCGGTGATTTCCAGGCTGTAAGCCACGATGCTACCCGCACCGGAACCGCGCCCCGGCCCCACGGGAATGCCCTTGCTTTTGGCCCAACGGATGAAGTCCTGCACGATGAGAAAGTAGCCGGGGAACTTCATCTTCTTGATTACGCCCATTTCATAGTCCAGGCGTTTTTCATAGACCTCACGGTCCACCGAGTAGGGAAGCGCGGCAATGCGGCGCTCCAACCCCTCACGCACCAGACGATCGAAATAGCTGTCTTCCGTTTCGCCTTCGGGGACGGGGAAGTGAGGCAGGTAGTTTTCTCCGAGAACCAGTTCCACGTTGCAGCGTTCGGCCACGGCCAGGGTATTGGTCAAGGCTTCCTGGGGAAACCCTTCAAACTCACGGTACATGTGGTCGGCATTGGCGAAGAACAGGCTGCGCGTATCATAGCGTCGGCGATTGGGATCATCTTTCAAGCTGCCATCGGTGATGCAGATCAGGCTATCGTGGCTTTCCCAGTCTTCCGGCTCCAGGTAGTGGCAGTCGTTGGTGGCAAGCAGGGGCAGATCCAGTTCCTTCGCCAGACGGATCAAGCCCTGGTTCACTTCGTTCTGCAAGGGAATGCCGTTCTGTTGCAACTCCAGGTAGAAGCTGTCCGGCTCGAAAATCTCCCGGTATTCCTCGCAGGCCCGCTTGGCTCCAGCGTAATCGCCGTTAGCCAGGAAGCGCGGCACTTTCCCTGCCAGGCAGGCGGTAGAGAAAATCAAGCCCTTGCTGTTGGCCGCCAGCAGGTCCATATCGACACGGGGCTTGTAATAAAAACCTTCCATGTTGGAGACACTGACCATGTAGCAAAGGTTCTTGTAGCCTTCCATCGTGCGGGCCAGTGCGACGAGGTGAAAGCGGCGGCGGTCGGTTTTGTCAAAGCGGTTGGTGCCCGCCTCGTACAGCTCACACCCCAGAATGGGCTTGATGCCCGCCTTCTTCATCGTCTGGTAAAACTCCACCGCCCCATACATGTTGCCGTGATCGGTGATCGCGACGGCGGGCATTCCATACTGTTTGGCTCGTTTCGCCAGGTCGGAAATCCGGTTGGAGCCATCGAGCAGGGAATAGCCGGTATGCAGGTGCAAATGCACAAACTGCTTTTCGTTGGCGGTTTCGGTGGAAGTGATGTCCGTGGTATCGCTCATGGTTTGTTCGTTTCCTGCAAGCAAGGTCCGGCCTGGGTAGCTCGTAGACCGGATCTTGGGATCAAAACCCTTCAGGGTAAGGTGTCGTATCGGGTGACCTGGTTGCGACCATGTTCCTTGCTGTAATACAGCGCTTCATCGGCACGATCAATCAACAGGTCTTTGGTTCGCTCATCTTTGGGATAGACCGCAAGGCCGAAACTCATGGTAATGGAAAAAGGCCCTTGGTCGGTATCGAACACTTCCTTGGCGATGGCCTGACGAAGCTCATCGGCCTTGTGCCAGGCACTGTCCGCGTCGGTGTTATCCAAAAGCATGACAAACTCTTCCCCGCCGTAACGGGCGACAAGATCAATCTTGCGCAGCGACCCCTTCAATACATCGGCCACACGACGGATTACGTCGTCTCCCACCGGATGCCCGTAGGTATCGTTGACGTGTTTGAAGTGATCAATGTCACACATCACGGCGGTAACGGGTTTGTCGTGGCGCTCGGCACGGGCCAGTACCTCACCCAGACGGTCTTTCAGGTAGCGCCGGTTGTGCAGGCCGGTCAAGGCATCGGTTACCGCGAGGCGTTCCAACTGGCTGACCATTTCCGCGTTAACCAGGCTGGTGGCCAGTTGGTTGACGAAAATCTGATACACATCGCGGACTTCATCGGTAAAGAACTGGGCCTGGGAAGAGAGGAAGACAAACGCTCCCCGAACGTCATCCTGCACAGTGATCGGCAGGACCAGCAGAGAGCCGACGTTTTCCAATTCTTCTTCTTTGGAGAAGACAATGGGCGGTTTGGGGAGCGCCGTCAGATCGGGGTGGGAGAGCATCTCTCCGTGACTGACCGACCAATGCACCAGACCGCTGCCGCCTTGGAAGCTCATGCCGGTCAAGCCCATCTCCGGCGGCCAACTGGCCTTGACCACGTAGCCTTCGTCCTGTTTGATCGCCAAGGCACCGGTATCAAAGGGCGCAATGCGTTGGGTCCATTCCAGGGCTACGGCCAGTACATCTTCCGAATTGTGGGTGAAGGCCAGCTGCTTGCTCGCTTCGGCAAGGTTGTAATAGCGGGTCTTGTCACGGTCCAGGTTGCGCAGCAGGTTGGCCGCTTGAATGGAACGCTGAATCTGTCCGGCCATCAGGCGGATGACCTGCATTTCCTGGTCGGAAAATTCATACTCCGCGACGCGGTCCATACACAACACCGCTTTGACCTGGTTGTCTTTCAACAAAGGCACGGCGGCCACGGAATACAAAGGCTCGAACTGGGTGTAATAGCCCAGCATGGAGCGGTTCCACTTGGCGGCCACGGTGCGAGCTTCTTTGCGATGACTGACCACGCCGCCCAAAAAGCCCTTTTGCGCCTGAAAGGCCGAGGGGTTGAACAAGGCGGAGTCGGAAATCGCTTCCAGGGCTTGCAGCCGGTCATGCTTGTCATCATAGGCCAGCAGCACGCAGGTATGACCGAAGAGGCTGTCACGCAAAACCTGCAACTGCTCGCGCAGCATGGTGTGAATTTCAAAGTGAGCGGCCACATCGTGCATCTGCTCTTTTTCGGCGGCGCTGACCGGGCGATCGGGCCGGATGCCCCACCGGAAGGTTTCCGCCGACTTGCGAATACCGGCGACGATGTCATCCAGCGCGGCTTTCTGCTTCTGCCGTTGGAGGATCAAGTCCAGGCGCAGCAACACACGAGGCAACAAGGCGAACAGCACCAGATAGAGGCTGTCCACCAGAATCACGCCGATACTGCCGAAATGTTCACCGCGCACCAGCGGAACGGATACCTCGAAGACCAGCGCCACGGCAAGGATGGACAGGGCCGCACGGAAGGTGAAAAAGGTCATCAGAAATGCAACACCCAGATACAAGGCCGGTTGCAACATGCTGGGTTGGCCGCCGGTATGGTAGATGGCCACATACAGACTGGTCACCAGCAAGGAGCCAAGTTCCACGCTGCGCAGCAGGCCGACATCCTCCGCACTGGTACGTAGATACATCGTGACCAGCATCCCCACGCGAAGGGCGGCGAAGAGATAGAAACCGATCAACACCGCGCCGTAGCCGGTATGTTCCGGCAGCACGCCGACAAGCAGAAGCACCAGCATCACCGCACAGAGGGACGGGCCGAGAAGCCGTGAGGTCCAGGTGAAAATCTGCTGTTCCACATCGACATGGGCTTGGGGGTCTTTGCGTTGCTTTCGCGCCCGGTGGGCTTTGTTCACCATACCACGCCTCCGAAATAGCCGACCACCTGACGGGTGTCGCCGCTGATGTCTCCGCTGGTACAATGGCCCAAAGATTCCGCGTTTGTTGCGCCCAAAGCCAAAGCCGCTTGCAGCATCACCGCCGTCGGCAACGCACCACACATGCTGATACGCTCCCGGCGGACAACATCCAGCAAACCGGGGGCATCCAGGGCGAAAAAGGCATCCATCGCCAACCGGTCTTTGGTCAGCGTGACCTGTTGGCTTTCGTAGTGATTCATATCGCTGGATGACACCAGCAAAGTCTCACCTTCGCTGTGTTGAATGGCCTGGGCCAGCACGCCGGCAGCCTGGGTCATCGCCGTTTTATCCAGGCCGGAAAGGCAGATCGCCACAAGGCGGGCCTTGGGGTTGCGTGTTTGAAGAAACGGAAGTTGCACTTCAATGCTATGCTCTTGCAGATGGGCCCGGCTATCGCGTTCAAACGGGGAACCCTCTGCGGTGATCGCTTGGACGAAGGCTTCATCCACCGGCATCGAACCCAAAGGAGTCTGCCAGGCGCCATCGGGCCAGACGGATAGCAGAACGCCCAAGCCGGTATGGTTGGGGCAAATCACCACTACGCGGTCGGGAACGTGAACCTCCCCGAAGACCTTTCCGGCCAGATTGCCGCTGTACATATACCCGGCGTGAGGGGCCACCAGCCCCAAAACCTTGCGCTCCCCACGCGCAGGCATACGGGAGGCTAATTCCCGCGTTAACATATCAGGGTCATCCGTATAAAACCGACCGGCTACCACGGGTTGTCGAACCATCGTTTCCCCCTTTGCTCGTCAAGCGCGTCGCCTGGGTTATTCCTGTTGCGTGGCCACGGCCAGGCGGGCAAAGCCCACCTCTTTCACCGCATCCATCACCTGCACCACCAAACCATGCTGGGTGACGGTATCCGCCTGCACCACCACGGTCTGGTTGCGTTCTTCCTTGGGGATCTGCTCCAACAGCGCCTGGAGTTCCTCCAGGCTGACTTCCTTGTGTTCGTAGATGATGCGCCCTTCGTTGTCGATGGCCACCACCAGATCTTGGGAATTCAGTGCGTTGGTGCCGCTGTTGGCCTTGGGAAGATCCACCTCAATGCCGCTGGAGTTGGCGAAGGTGGTGGTAATCATGAAGAAGATCAGCAACAGAAAGACCACGTCAATCAGTGGCGTGACATCCATCGAGACATCGGACCGGGCGTTTTTCTTATCCTTGAAATCCATCGCTCACGCCTCGTTTGCCGTCTCGGGCGTGGCCTGGGGTTCCGTGCTTTCTTCCTTCGCCGCAGGCAGAGGCGCGGTGGGAGTTGGCGCGGTCTTCACGGTACCGGGAAGGGCCGGCTCGCCGTGCAGGTGTTCCAAAAGGCGTAAGCTCTGCTCTTCCATATCCAGCGTGAGGCGATCCACCCGCCCCAGCAGGTAACGGTATCCGATATAGGCCGGAATGGCGACGATCAGACCGAAAGCCGTGGTAAGCAGGGCTTCCCAGATTCCGCTGGCCAGAAGGCGCGGATCGCCCACCCCCTCGGCGGTCACTTTCTGAAAAACGGAAATCATCCCGGTGACCGTACCCAACAAGCCCATCAGCGGACTGACTCCGGCGATGGTTCCCAGGCCGTGAACGAAGCGTTCCAACTCGGCCACGGCGCTTTTGCCTACGTCCTGCATCATTTCTTTGATGTGGGCGCGTCGTTTGCCCGCTTCCTGGGCACCGGTCAGCAACACGGTACTGATGATGCTGTCGTCCTGCTGGCAAAGCACCCTTGCTTCAGAGATTTTCCCTTGACGAATCAGGTCGTTGACGGCGCGAATCAGGCGAGGCGGCACCACCTTGTCCCGGCGTAGATTGACCAGGCGTTCCAGAAAAATGGCCAGGCCGATAACTCCGGCCAAGGCGATGGGAACCATCACCGGGCCACCCTGTTGAAAAATATCCCATACGTGTTCCATCATACCCGCCCCAGGGCTTCCACAATTCCCGAAGACGAAGAAAACGCCGTGCCACTCAACGATAGGCCAGCCTTGACTTCCCGACTTCAGTTCCTTGGATTCCCTTGTTCAAACCCGCACAGACCGGGGCATTCCCGCTGTGCAGCGTGTCTCAACCAACCGACGATCAGCCAGTCTTATGAATAGACTAAAACGAGCCGTTTGTCCACTCAGACAGATGGAAGAAGGGTTTCAACGCTGAAAAGGCGGGGTCTTGACCCGCATCGGCACCCTACAATCTGAAAACAGTCCATACACATGGAAACATTGAACTTCTTCCTCGTTTCCCTCTTCCTGTTCGTTTTCCAAATCCTATTGTTCGCTGTTTTCCTCAAGCTCCTCGGAATCCCCATCTTCCTCTTGAATGTCTCTGGCACACCGGATGCCTAACGGGGCAGATCCAAATTCATAATAGTCATAACGAAGCCATACCTTGAAGAGGCCAACAACAGTACCAGAACTGCTATCGCTGGTATAGCCACCACGAGCGATACGTCTAATGCCATTCTCCTCCACAACCCAGGCACTGCCGTCCGTCGGGGCTCCCTCGTAATTGCCCTGGTCGGTGTCTTCGACGAATTCCGCGAAATTACCGATCATGTCATACAGGCCGAAGGCGTTCGGTTCTTTTTCCCCACCGAATCCATTGGAACAAGAGTCGAGCTCCCCATTGCAATACCAAGTAATGCGTTGCAGACAATCCATGTCGTTCCCGCAATAGTAATCCGTTTCCGTACCCGCCCTGGCCGCATACTCCCACTCCGCTTCTGTGGGCAAACGCCCCCCAAGGGCTTCACAAACATCTTTGGCATACAGCCAATCTATCGCATACTCAGGCATACCGCCGTCACCTGGGCGAGGGGGATTACCATTTCTGGCTTGAAGCTGCGTGATTTCCGTTTGGGTCATTTCAAAGGCCGGTACGGTGACTTCGTGCCGTGGTTTGGCAAATTGAGCCCTATTTTGGGGTGTACAGGTTCCTTCCCCACCGCAGCCCATCCAGAAGGTTCCGCCGGGAATGCGCACCCAAGTTACATTGGGGTCAGCTTCGCAAGTCCCCTCTTCGCAGATCAAACCTACGTTGCAGGTGCCGTCATCGAAGCAAGGACAATGCCGACAGCCTAGCTCTTCGGCTTGTTCCTGATCTCCGTCAAGCTCGTCGCCGTCAAGATCGTCGCCATCGGAGTTGTCTCCGTCCGGGGAAGAATCCCCGTCGTCGGAGCAGGCTGGCAAGATGAGAAGGAGAATCAAGAGACTGATCCAAACAAGGACGGGTCGTATACGAAGGGTTTCCATCATGGGTCCACCTCATGGTTCGGGTCTGTTCATCGTGAAACAAAGTATAGCACCAAACCTCACAGGAAGCAAAAAGGGGGAACGGGCGTAATATTGACTCTGGGGAGTTATCAACCCGGCAACAATAAGTTAGCGAAGTGTCAACCTTGTCATTCCCGCGAAGGCGGGAGTCCAGAGTAATTTAAGCTGTCTGGATCCTCCGCCTGCGCGGAGGATGACGATTCTTAAGCTCGGTTCTAATCGCTGGGTTATCAACCCGGCAACAATAAGTTAGACGAAGTGTCAATCTTGTCATTCCCGCGAAGGCGGGAATCCAGGGTAATTTAAGCTGTCTGGATCCTCCGCCTGCGCGGAGGATGACGATTCTTAAGCTCGGTGATAATCACCGGGTTAATAGAATGATGGAGGGAACAAAACAGATGGTTTTCAAACCAGCGGCACCGCGTCCGAACTCGGACAGGCTACGCTCATGGCGAGTGATTCATCGACGATGAATCGTATTGAGCCACGAGCGATCCTCCGAACCACCGCCCTCCAGGTGGCACTCAGGATGAGCGAAGAGGAACATTCATCACGAAGTCAATGTCCCCACATGGAAATTCACACACGGTGGGAACCGACCGGTAGACTCAGTTCATGCCATGAAAAACGCCCGACCAGATGGCCGGGGCGTTTCGATCTTCGGTTCTGTGAGCCCAAAGATTTGCTCAGTCGATGTTCAAGCCCAGGGCGCGTTTAGCGCTGCGCAGGGTATTGCGCATCAACATGGTGATGGTCATCGGGCCGACGCCACCGGGAACGGGAGTGATCTTGCCCGCGATCTCTTTGGCCGCGTCGAAATCGACATCACCGCGCAGGATGGCTTTGCCGGTTTTTTCGTTTTTGCCCACACGGTTCACGCCGACATCAATCACGGTGGAACCGGGTTTGATCCATTCCGGTTTCACCAGGTTCGGCACACCCGCAGCCACGATGAGGATGTCCGCCCGCTTGCAATGTTCGGCCAGGTCTTTCGTTCCGGTATGGACGATGGTCACCGTGGAGTTGGCACCACGACCCTTTTGCAGCATCATGTTGGCAATGGGTTTGCCGACGATGTTGGAGCGGCCCACGACGACGACTTCCGCGCCTTTGGTTTCCGTGCCGGAGCGCACGATCATTTCCTGAATCCCCGCCGGGGTGCAGGGCGGGAACAGCACTTCCTTGCCGCCGATCATCAAACGGCCCACGTTCACCGGATGGAAGCCGTCCACATCCTTGTCCGGATTGATCGCGTTCAAGACTTTCTTTTCGTCAATATGCTTCGGCAAAGGCAATTGCACCAGGATGCCGTGGATCTTGTCGTCCTTGTTGTATTTGTCAATCAACGCCAAGAGGTCGCCTTCGCTGATCTCTGCCGGTTGGTTGTCCTGCACTTCATGGAAACCCAAACCCTCGGCAGTGCGGACCTTCAAGGTCACGTAGCTGATGCTCGCCGGGTTTTCCCCCACCAGAATGGTGACCAGGCCGGGCACGATGCCGTGCTTGGCTTTCATCGTTTCCACTTCGGTATGCAGTTCGGCGAGGATTTCCTCGCGGATCTTGGTTCCTGAAATCAATTCAGCGGTCATGATCTCTCCAATCAAACGGAATGCTTCCGCAAAAAAGGGCCGGGCAAAGCCCGGCCCCGGTAGGTTGCACATGAATGGGTTGCCGAAGGTCTATGCCTTGCGAGGGATCACGTCCTTCGCTTAGAACAGACCTTTGACCTTGCCGGTTTCCGTATCCACATCCACACGGCGGAAGGCCGGGTTGGAGCCGGTTCCCGGCATCAGGCTGATTTTTCCGGCCACCGGCACGACAAAGCCCGCACCGCCGTAAATCAACATGTCACGCACGGCCAGACGCCAGTTTTTCGGCACGCCCTTCAAGGCCGGTTCATCCGAGAGGGAGAGGTGGGTTTTGACCATGCACAGGCCCAGCTTGCTGATTTCCGGATCTTTCTCCATCCGGTCCAGTTTGGCTTTGGCATCCGCGCTGTAGTCCACGCCATCCGCGCCATAGACTTCGGTGGCGATCTTTTCGATACGCTGGCTGATCGGCATATCCAGTTCGTAGAGGAACTTGAAGTCGTTGGGTTCTTCGCAGGCATCCACAACGGCATCGGCGAATTCCAGGGCACCTTCACCACCCTTTTCCCAGTGGCGGCTGGTGGCCACGCGGGCGCCTTCGGCTTCCGCGATCTCCCGGACCTTCTTGATTTCGTTGTCCGTGTCCGTGTAGAAGGCGTTGATGCAGACCACGGGGTTGATTCCGGCTTTCTTGACGTTGCGGATATGATGGATCAGGTTGGCGCACCCTTTCTCCACCCATTCCACGTTCTCCGAACCATACTCGGCGGGCATCGGTTTGCCGGGCACCGGGATCGGCGCGCCACCGTGGCACTTGAGCGCACGGATGGTGGCGACAACCACCGCCGCGTTGGGTTTCAGGCCGCTGAAGCGACATTTGAGGTTCCAGAATTTTTCAAAGCCGATGTCCGCACCGAAGCCGCTCTCGGTGACGTGGTAATCACCCAGCTTCAAGCCGACCTGGTCGGCGATGATGGAACTCTGACCGATGGCGATGTTGGCGAAGGGACCGGCATGGACAAGCACCGGCTGGCCTTCCAGGGTTTGCATCAGGTTGGGGTTCAGCGCTTCGACCATCCAGGCGGTCATTGCACCGGCCACGCCGAGGTCTTCGGTGGTGACGGGTCTGCCGTCTTTGGTGTAAGCAACCACGATTTTGCCCATGCGCTCACGCATGTCTTTCAGGCTGGTGGCTACGGCGAGAATCGCCATCACTTCGGAGCTGACGGCAATGCCGAATTTGCTGCGCATCATGTAGCCATCGGCTTTGCCGTTGACGCCGTCCATGCCGATGACGATGTTACGAAGGCTCTGGGCGCAGAAGTCGATGATCCATCCCAGTTCCACGCGGGTGGGATCGATGTCGATACGCTTCATTTTGCTCAGGCGTTCCAGTTTTTCATCGTTGTAGTTGCGTTCGTGCTGCATCCGCGAGGTCAGGGCGACCATCGCCAGGTTATGGGCGTTCATAATGGCGTTGATGTCGCCGGTCAGGCCCAGGCTGAACGGGGTCAGCGGAATGCACTGGCTCAAGCCACCGCCTGCCGCGCTGCCTTTGATGTTCATCGTCGGGCCGCCGGAGGGTTGGCGGATGGCGGCAATGACGTTTTTACCGCGTTTACCCAAGCCCTGGGTCAACCCCATTGTGGAGGTGGACTTGCCTTCACCCAACGGGGTGGGCGTGATGGCCGTCACATCAATGTACTTGGCGTTCTGGCGATTTTTCAGACGGTCCAGGACCGCACGGAAATCCACCTTCGCCACATAGTGACCGTGAGGGAGCAGTTCTTCCTTGGTCAAGCCGAGCTGTTCCGCCAGTTCATAGACGGTTTTCATCCGAGATTCAGCTTCTTCCGCAATCTGCCAGTCCGCAAACTTCGTAGGATCCAATGCCATGCCGTAACCTCCCTTGCAGGTTCGTTAATTTCCGGCAAGCAACGGGGGTTGTTTTACACCCCACCCTTGCTGCCGTTGCACCACTCGTGGTACCTGTACGCTTCGCAAAAAGCTCTAGTTCTGTTGCCTTGACCATCTTCTTCCTTTTCGCGGTGAGCGTCAAGAAAGTTTTCAGAGCGTGCCCGGTTTTGTGCTGGAAGAAAGCTTGTCTTGGCTTGCATCCTCCGGGGAAGTATCACAGAATAGGAGGCTGGAAGCCGAGGCTACTGAAAAGGCTCCACTCACACGAAACTCCCTGGTGACGGCGAGGCGAACGATGAAAGCAACTTCCTTTCTTTCCGTTGTATTTCTGACATGTTGTCTGTTTTCCTGCTCCGGTTCGTCGTCCTCCTCCACCCCGGAGACTCCCCGCGAGCCCGGCCAGAGCGCAGACAAAGCCCCGGCGACACACGCCCGATCCGTCCTGAATTGTCCGCCGGACACCCGTGTTCAACACAAAGAAGTTGCCGGTACACACGTTCAGTATTGTGTGGGGGAGGATGCCCATCGCAGGCAATGGCGACACGGTCCCTTTGAACGGCTCAGCGCCGAAGGCTGGGTCATGGAACGGGGCATTTACGCCAAAGGGAAGAAAAACGGTTTATGGCGGCGTTGGTCCAAGAAGAACGTACCGGCCCAGCAGGGAACCTACAACCAGGGAAAACAAGACGGCCTCTGGCACTTTTTCCATGATAGCGGACGTGTTTCGGAAGAGCTTCGCTATGACCGGGGCCGTGTGATTTCTCACCATTACTATGATGAAACGGGCAAGGATATTACCAAGCAGGTTCAAGGCCGCCAAACCCTTGAACCAACCCCATCCAATCGGCCCCAACCGAGGACTCCGCCAAGCAAGGCAGCCTCTGACACAATCCCTGAAATTTCTTTGTAAGTAGCAGACTTTTCACCCATGAGACACAGGATGCCTGTACAGATGTTTCGGTTTTTTCCGAAAATCGACACGGTGACCGATTCTTCATCAATCTTTCATTGAAAGGTCGGTGTTGATATGGCAAAAGGGAAGGTGTGTCAGGTCCGTCGTGAAAACAACCTGTTGAAGCAACAAAGGAGCCTATATGAGTTGGTTACGCGCCGTCATCGGGTGGGCTGGAATCAGTCTGTCTACCTTCCTGCATTCCATTCCGATCATGATTGTCGGAGTTTTCGGGGGCTACCGATGGGGAAACGACCTCGCACGCCATCACTGGACACACCACATCATCTCTCTGGGTGGACACAGCGTCAAGGCTCACGGAATGGAGAAACTCGACCCGGAGAAACCCTACATTCTGATGACCAACCACCGCAGCCACCTGGATGTTCCCAGCCTGATGCGTGTGCTGGACCGTCGCTTGTATTTCCTGGCCAAAAAAGAACTGATGTATATCCCCTTCTTCGGCCTGGGCATGTATGCCCTGGGAACGATCATCGTCGATCGCGGCAACGGAAAAAAGGCCAAGGAAAGCCTGCGTCGTGCCGGAGAACGCATCCGCAACGGCCAGACCGTGGCCATCTTTCCCGAAGGCACGCGCAGCCCCGACGGACGGACCTTCCAGTCCTTCAAAAAAGGCGGATTCCATCTGGCCAAAGAGGCCCGTGTGCCCATCCTTCCCGCCGCCGTAGTAGGAAGCCAGAACTGCCTGCCGAAAAACTGTATTCTCATCCGTCCGAAACAGATTGACATCTACTTCGGTGATCCCATTCCCGTCAGTGGTGAAGAAAGCGTGGAAGAACTGCGTGATAAAACCCGTGACGCCATTGGGGCCTTAATCCACGAGGCAGAGGGGGAACTCGTCGAGGAAACCTAGAATGCTCAAGCTGTGATTCTCCGGGTGGAAGACCTGGAATCCTGGGTGGATCGTGCCCTCTGGCTCGGCGTTCTGAAGCCATCCGCCGAAGGTGGATGGGTACGACACCGGTGAAAGCATCGCTTCACGGTAAAATGGGTTTGGCAGGCTTGACCGCTCGTGCTAGGATGCCCACCCGGTTGGAGGTTGCGCAGAGCAGGTCCAACCCGATGACCCAAACGACGGACTTTTCCGGAAACCTGGACGACCATGCTTTCACGACGACATCTTTTGCAGGGCTTGCTTTCTCTGGCCGCCACAGCGGCGCTGGGTAGCCAATCCCCCAAGGCTCTGGCCTTCGGACCCACAAGCAAGTTTTCCATTCCGACCCTGGTCTATGAAGGAGCCTATCAGAAACGTCACGGCGCCCAGAAGACGATCTGCTGGGAGTTGATGAAACGGACCAGTGTGGACTGCCTGTTGGAAACGCCCCTGCTCACCCTGGATGACGACCGGCTCTTTTACCACAGCTTTTTGTACCTCAGTGGTGACGCGGCTTTTCCCGTCTTCAGCGAGCCCCACATTCAACGGCTTCGCCGCTGGCTTCTGTTCGGCGGATTTCTCTTTGTCGATGCCAACCCGGAAGCCGGGGACGGCGTTGACCGGAGCGTGCGTGCGCTGTTTGACAAGGTCTTCCCGGAATTATCTTTCGAGCCGCTTTCCAGCGATCATACGCTGTTTCGCAGTTTCTATCTGGTCGATGGTCGCCACGGTCGCATCGCCCGCTCGGTGGATGTGGAAGGGTTGACCAAGGACGACCGCACGCTGGTGGTCTATTCCAAAAACGATGCGGGTGGCGCCTGGATGCGTGATGACTTCGGCAACTGGATGTACCCCGTCTATCCCGGTGGGGAAATGCAGCGGGAGATGGCGATTCGCTTTGGGATCAACCTGGCGGAGTACGCCCTTTGCACCAATTACAAAAGCGATGCGGTTCACGTGCAGGAAATCCTGAAAAAGAGGCGGCGGTGATGTTGGACTGGTTGGGCGTGGATACCGCGCAGTACAATCATTGGGAATGGGTGTTGTTGACCACCCTCAAACCCTGGCAATGGCTTGTTTTCGCCCTTGTCAGTGTAGGCTTTGCCTACCTGTTCTGGCGTAACCTCAAACGGCTTTCCTCCCGTCGGGCGAAGATCGGCTTGTACCTGCTTCGTTGGCTGGCCTGGCTTTCGCTGTTTCTTCTGTTTCTGCAACCGGCGATCAGTCTGCAAAAGGTGGTGCGTTTGAAAACCCACCTTGCGGTTCTGGTGGACCGCAGCCGCTCGATGAGCCTTCCCCTGTCATCCACCCAACGTCGGCAAGATGCGGCCAAGAGCCTGTTTGCCGACCACCCCGACTTATGGAACGGGCTGACCTCCAAGCATACGGTGCATGTCTACGGATTCGGAGAGAGCCTTCAGCCCCTTTCCTGGAACGGACTGACCTCCTTGCCGGAGGCCAAAGAAACCCGAACCAATCTGGCGGCAGCGGTAAACCAGACCTTGGATGAACTGGGCAACGAAGGGCTTCGGGGGATGGTGCTGGTTTCCGACGGAATGGAAAACCCCACACCGGGACGGCGCGTGCGCCTGGACGACGTGCAACAGCGTCTGCAATCCGCCGGGATTCCCGTGGTGGCCTTCCTGCCGGATGCCGATCAGGTACTCAGCGACCTGGCCATCACCGACGTGCATTACGACAACTTCGCCTTCGTGCAGAACAAGGCGATGATTGAAGTGGTTTTGAAAAGCCGGGGTTTGCCGGAAAGCCCGGTCACGGTGAGCCTGACCAGGGATGGTCAGCCGGTGACGATGAAAGAGGTGGTCCCCAAGCGCGATGAAGAAACCAGCGTGATGCTGGAATTCATTCCCTCGCGGGTGGGGCGTTTTGTGTATACCGTCGATGTGCCGGTCCCTCAAGGAGACGTGGTTCCGCAGAACAACCAGCGCCATGTCATCATTCAGGTGGTGCGGGATAAAATCCGTGTGCTGCACGTCACCGGCCACCCGGATTATGATCTGCAATTCATGCGCCGCTTGCTCAAGCGCAACCCCAGCGTGGACCTGATCAGCTTCTTCATTCTGCGCACGGGAAACGATTTCACCGGCGCACCGGAAAACGAACTGGCCTTGATTCATTTCCCCACCGAGCAGCTTTTTCAAGACGAACTGAACACTTTCGATCTGGTGGTCTTCCAGAACTTCACCTACCGCGGCTACCAGATGGAGCAATACCTGCCCAACATCCGACGTTTCGTTCAGCAGGGCGGCGCGGTGATTATCACCGGAGGGGATGTCTCCTACGGTATGGGGGGATGGCAAGGTACGCCGGTGGAAGAGATCATGCCCTTTCGCATCGTCGCCGGAAGGCCGGAGTACGACGAGCAGGCTTTCGTGATGCAGGTCACAGCGGAAGGCTTGAATCACCCGGTGACGGCCTTGGCACCCAACGCCGAGGCAACCAAACAACTCTGGGATCACCAACCGGCCCTGCTTGGAATCAACCTGGGTCTGGTCCCCCGACCGGACGCCCTGGTGCTGGCCGTCCATCCCCGCCTGACAAGTTACGGCAAGCCCGCCCCCGTGGCCGCCGTGCGTGAGGTAGGAAAAGGCCGCGTGCTGGCCCTGGCCACGGATGCCACCTGGGTGTGGAACTTCCCCGGTGTCGGGCAAGGGAACCACGCCGAAACCTATCGGGCTTTCTGGAACAACGCCATCCGCTGGCTGATCCGTGACCCGCAATTGCAACACCTGAAACTCACCACGGACAAAGACCGCTACCAACCCGGTGAAACCATCCAACTTCGTGTGGGCATGACCGACCTGCATTACCAGCCGATGGCCGATGCCGGCTTGCGCGTGCAGCTTCGACGCAAAGGGCACAAAGGCGGGGAACCAAGCGAAGAAGGCCGCACCGATGCCGCCGGGCAAGCGATGTTCCGCCTCAAGGCTCCAGATGAAGACGGCCTGTGGGAGTTGATTGTCAGCGCCAGTGGAAGCAAGGGGCAGACGGAACAGGGGGAAGCCCTGGTGTTTGTGGAACAGGACAGCCAGGAACTTCGACAGACCGCCGTAGCCTGGACAACCATGAAAGGGTTCACCGAAGCCACGAAGGGGGCGTTGTACAGCATGAACGACGTTCCGGAAACACTCCCCTTTCCCGATGGCGAAACGCGCAGCATCGGCAATCGGCGGGATGTGCCCATCTGGGATCAAAGCCTGACCTTGGCGATGTTGGTGCTGGTTTTGGGCTTGGAATGGTGGTGGAGACGCCGGGTCCGCTTGAGTTGAGGCATGTAGCTATCTGATTCTACTTACTATATTCGATGCCGGAAACGTCCGTATTGGAAATGTTTTCTTGCAATCGCACACAGAGATTCGTAAAATGCGTTCATGGTGAGCATTCCTCCAGACGCTTGATTCGGCTGATTCCGATTCCGTATGCAGGTGCATCACCGGGAAAGGGCTTGACCCTTTGCGTTCCAACCCACTTTTTTCGAGGAAGATGAGATCATGTCGAACAAGCTTTATGTCGGAAACCTGCCCTGGTCCACGGACAATATGGGGCTGAGGGAAATGTTTGAAACCTACGGCCCGGTCGAGGATGCCCGCGTGGTGATGGATCGCGAGACGGGTAGAAGTCGTGGCTTCGGGTTCGTAACCTTCGAGAGTACGGAAGACGCCGAGAGTGCTTTGGCTCAAGACGGTCAGGAAATTGATGGACGCCAGATCCGCGTCAACGTGGCTCGTGAACGGGAACCCCGTGGTTTCGGAGGTCGTCCTCCTCGCCGCTAAGCAACTCGTTCAGAGATCAGTCAACCGAACCTTCCGGTTCGGTTTTTTTTTGCCATATGCTCTCCTGACCCGACAGCGTTTGTTCTTCCCTCTTTTTCATACCTCAAGGTCTGATACATCCCATGAGCAACAAACCTCCCGTTCCCCTGGCCTTTCCCTGTCACCATAACCATCCTTGTGAGGGCGACCAGACGACCGTGATTTTTCCCATGACCGGTGCCTGCGGCATCCATTGTGGAGCCTGCCGCTTGCAGGTCTTGGGCGTCTGCCACCCCTGCGCGGCGGGGATCGGTGAAGCGAAAGACGCCAAGATGGCCGCCCAGGTGGAAAAACTCGGCCATGCCTGTCCCATTCTAGCCTGCGCGGCCAAGCGGGGCGTCGCCTACTGCCCCCGCGACTGTGCGGATTTCCCCTGCGAGATTCATCAAGGTGGTCCGTTTCCCTATTCCGAGGGATTCCTGGCCATGCAGCACAAGCGACGTGTTGATCTGCGCCGTCAGGCGGAAACGGTCTGGCCGGACCACGTCGAGGGGTTCTGGCAAAGTCTGGAACACGCCCCTGCCGAGCAACGGGCTCAGGCCTCCGAGGCCGAGATGCCCAGTGAAGGGGTGTTTGACCTGGAAAGCCTGAACGAAGCCTGGCGGGTCGATGTCCCGCGTCGTCTGGTGACCAAGGTTCATGGAGCCTATGTCGAGGAATGGGACAAGCACCTGCCCTTTTTGTTGCTGGTGTTTCTGAATACCAGCGAGCGCGACCCCGGTCAGGAGGAAACCGTTCCACCGAGGGATCTGTTCCCCGGAAAGGATTTCTTCAAGGGAAAATATCAGCTACACCCGGAGAAGCTTGAGCGAGCTTACGGCGAGAAGCCCAAGGCCTTTTTAGAGGCCGGTCTGGCTTTGGGCGGTACGCCGCTATCGGAATCGGACGCCGGGTTTCGTCTCTGGCCTCTGCCGAAGATTCCGGTGGATTTTCAACTCTGGGTTGCCGATGAGGAATTCCCGGCCAAGGTGTCGCTGTTGGTCGGTCGCCAGGCTTTACGCCATTTCCCGCCCGACGCCTTGGCGATGTTGATGACGCGGCTGATTGATCGGCTGGAGAGTATGCAGGTTCAGGGTTGAGTCCTTTTTGCCGGAGCGGAAAACAAGAAATTCATCAAGGAAAAGGTTCTGCTCCCACCTCCGGCAAGGCGGCTGTTTGTCATCACTCGCCTTCTCATCGGGCGTGATTTTCAATCCGGGGAGTTGAACCATGAAAAAACCCCGGCGAAGGAATCAACCTTCCACCGGGGTTTGATGTCTTTTGACACGTATCGGATCAGCGAAAGAGCATGATCCGCGCATCGGCGATGGTACTGGCCTTGGCGTTGCACAGCACGGGGTTGAGGTCGATGCTTTCCACCACCTCGCACAACTCATGGGCCATCTGGCTGAAGCGGGAAATCAGTTCGCCCAGGCCGGGCCAGTCCACCGGTTCCGCCCCGCGATAACCTTCCAGCAGTTTGTGTCCCTTGAGGGATTTCAGCGCGGCTTGCGCCGTCTCCGCATCAATGGGGGCCATACGCAGGGCGACATCCTGATAGATTTCCACCGAGGTTCCCCCGATACCGCAAAGCACCACGGTACCGAACTGACTGTCCTGCTTGGAACCGACGATCAATTCCACGCCGTGGCCCATTTCATCCAGCAGAATCCCTTCAAAGGCGGGAAGCGTGCTCATGCGCTCGAAGGCGGCGAGGACTTCGTCCTCGTTCTTCAGGCCGACGGCCACACCGCCGACATCGCTTTTATGAATCACGTCCGGACTGACCACCTTGGCCACCAACGGATACCCGATGGTCTTCGCTCCGGCCAGGGCTTCTTCCTTGGTTTTGGCCCAGACAAAACGGCTGGTGGGAACGTGATAGAGGTTCAGCAGTTCTTTAGCCAAGGGCTCCAACACCCACCCGGCAGCTTTGGATTGTTCAAGAATCTCCTGTACTCGTGCTAGCATCTGTTCAGCCTTTCATCAAGGATTCGGCCATCGTCACCACGCCGTGTAGGGTGTGGGTCACCGGAATGCCGTTCATCTCGAATCCGTCCATGTACATGCGGTATTTCTCCGCGTGGGGGATGTAAACCATCACCGGCGTCTGGGTTTCACGGGCGGTCATGCTCACCCGCGCACCGACATCGGAACTGATACCCGGCGCATAGGGAACCAGCAGCGTAATCAGGCAATCGCAGTAATCTTTCTGCAGGAAGAAATCGGCGGCCTCGGTGATGTCATGGTCCGTGGTGCTGCCGGTGAGGTCAATGGGGTTGTGCAGGCTGGCGATGTCCCGCACGCTGGGACCAAGGCGTTTTCTCAATTCCGCCTTATCCTCTTCCGGTACCTCGACAATATTCAGTCCGGCGTCGTGGCAGAAATCGGCGGTGATCGCGCCATGACCGCCGGAGACACTCAAAATCACCACGTTCTTCTTTTTCGTCGGTTCGTAGTGACTCAGCCCGGCCACGGTGCTGATGAAACTGGCCGGAGTGGGCGTAACCAGAATCCCGTGCTGCTCCATCACGTCGTGGAACACGCGGTAATCCCCGGCGAGGCTGGCCGTATGGCTGCTCACCGCTTTGCTTCCGCCCGGCGTGCGACCGGCTTTCAGCACGACCACCGGCTTACCTAAGTCGCGGGCCTGTTCGACGAAATCACGGCCTCGGCCTTCATTGAAGCCTTCCATGTAGATGCCCAGCACCTTGGTCTTGGGGTCTTCCTTGAAACACTGCAACAAGTCCACTTCGTCGATGACATCCTTGTTTCCCGTGCTGACAGCGCGGCTGATGCCCACGCCCTGCGCGCCGAGATCCAGGATCAGGTCAATCAGCACGCCGCCGCTCTGGCTGATCAGGCCCACCGAACCGCCCCGCGTCTGCACCAGGCGTTCGTCCGGCAGGAAGAAGGTGTTCAGTTTGGGCGGGGCGAAGATGCCCAGGCAGTTGGGGCCGATGATGGGGAAATCATGCTCACGGGCAATGGCTTCGGTACGTTCTTTGAGATCCAGTCTGCCGATTTCCGCAAAGCCACCGGAAATGATGATTGCGCCTTTGGCTCCGGCTTCAATGCACTGTTCCAAGGTATCCGGGATCATCTCCGAGCGGATCCCCAAAACGGCCAGATCCACCGCTTCGGGCAGGTCGCGGATGTCTTTGTAGATGGGCTTGCCGCAGAATCTCCCGCCCTTGGGGTTGATACCGTAGGTGTGGGTGTCGTAATGCAGCACGTTTTTGGTGTAAATGACGTTGGCTGGGTGAAAGGGGTTGCTGGTGGAGATGCCGAACACCGCCGTGACGGCGGGGTCCAGAATACGACGGATTTTCTCTTGGCGTGTCATGAAAAGATCCTTTTTGCATTCGGACGGCTGAGGGCTGAATGACCCGATTTACCGAAGACCTTGGCGTGGAAACAAACCAAGGTCAGCACCTTGGCGCCTTGCACCATGTTTACGGGAAAAAATCAAGAAAAAACCAAGCCAATCGTAGCGATTTCACTTAGCAAACGGATTATGAATGAGCAACCATTCATAAATAGGACTAGAGGAGAGCAAGGCTTCGATACGATGCCGCCACAGGCGCATTCCGAAAAAAGCCGAGCTTACCTCCCTCTCTGCCCACCCGGAAGTACGGTGGAACAGCGCATATCAAGGGAGGGTTTCTTGGGTTCGCTGAAAAGCCACGTTGTCTGCAAGGGAAAAGCCCCGCCAAACGGCGGGGCTTTTATTCATCGGTTCAGGGGCCAAAGCCCAAAGGGCTTACTCGGCGTCATCCACCTGGAAGACACGCGGACGGATGTCATCGTCTTCCGGAGCGAGGTTCAGGTACCAGGTGCTGACCACACTGGTCATCTCGCTGAGCAGAATGTGGTTGACGAAATATCCGGCGGATTGACCGAACTGACTGGGTTGCATGGAGATCAACGGGCGGTGCAGGGTGTTCAGGTCGGCCACGCCGCAACCGTCGGGATCGCACACACCCTCGAAGTAATCCAGGGTGACATCGCTCTGGTTTTGATAGACGATGCGCACTTCACCCAGCGGATGGTAGACAAGATGGTTGTCCGCACCGACCCAGGCAAAGTAGTGGTTACCCTCGTTGTCGCTGCGCAGACCGTCATCGACGGTGAAGACCACCGGATCACCCAGGCTGGTTTGCAGGAAGAACTGCAATTGATGCAGGCTGCGGTTCTGGAAGCTCACCGCGTACCATTCGCTGGGCAGGATGTCGATGCTGGACCACAGGCCGATATCGCCGTTGACGCCGGTGACGCTGCTGTCGGTTCCGGCGAAGACATCAATGCTGAAGGTGCGATCGGCCAGACCGTCATAGGCAATGGCTCCACCGTCCAGGCGGGCGCGCATCAGGTTGCCGTGACCCAGGGTGTAGCCGTCTTCAAAGGTGTCGTTGTGGTAGTAGAGAATCCACAGCGTGCCGTTGTCGAAGAGGCCGATGCGCGGGTTGATCCCCGTTCCGTCGGGAACGCTCAAGCCGGGAAGGCGGAAGCGTTTGGGCATACAGGTGCTGGAACCGGTGCAGATTTCGTCAAAGGCGCATTCGGGATCGCAGGAGCCTTCGCTGTCACTGATGCAGGTGTCCTGTCCGTTTTCCCAGACACAGACCTGGTTATCGCCGCAACCATCTTCACCGCAGGCAAACGCGGGGGCAATGACGGTCTGATCGACGGTGATGATGGTCCAGTCTTCGGCAACCGTGGGGCTGGCGGTCTGGGCCATCGCGATTTTCAGCGCGCTGATCTCCGAGCCATCTTCCAGGGCCAGTCGGGCCATGCGGTAGACGATCACCGGCAGGTCGTTCTCGGCAAGATAGATCTGGCTGTCAAAGCCCGTTTCGCCTTCGGTGTCCACCACCATCTTCGTCCAGGTTGCGCCGTCGTCATCGGTGTAGGCGAAGAGAAGATCCATATTTTCCGCATCCTGATAGGCCACGCGGGGGTTGCCCGTGGTGTCAATGGCCAGAGCGGTGTATTTACCCACGTCCATGCCCGGTTCGGTCACACCGCCACGGGGGCCGCTGGGGCCTTGGGTGGGTTCGGCATCTTCAGGAACGCCGTCGATGAATTCCCAATGGATGGTTTCGCTGAGCATTTCCGCCGCCGTGAAATGGCCGACCATCAGATCCCCGAAGCGATCGTTGTAGGCGCTGATCCACATCACCGGAGTGTCCGCGTTGGAGGCGGCCAGACTGTTGTAACGGCCATAGCGGTCCAACACGATGGGCGGTTTTTCCTGACATTCGCAGGATTCATGACCGGCAAAGCCGGGGCCATCGAAGGTGCAGGAACTGTCACTCCAGTAGCTCATCGGATCCCAGGGGGCGTAGGTGCATTCTTCGTCACGGGTCGGGTCACAGGCACCAGGCTGATAGCCGGGATCACACTGCACGCCCTCACACCAACCGGGGAGAGGAACGCAGGTGTCGAAGGCTTCCGCCGAATCGGACTGGCAACAGATGTCGCCTTCGGCGCAGCCACCACAGGGTTCTTTGCATTGGCACATATCGGAGTTGCCGACATCGCAGACGGCGGGCAGGCCGTTGTCGCATTCCAGACAACCGCAGTCGTCATCCGACCCGCAACGGGGGGACTGGCAAAGCGGAACGGCTCCGCTCTCATCACAGACGGCGCAGGCGTAATCTTTGACCACGGTACAGTCCTGAACCACACCGACGCATTCCGGGTTGGTGGAACACTGCTTGACGGTACAGACTTTCTGGATTCCGTGGCAGTAATAGCATTCTCCGCACTGCTCATCGGATTCACAGGGGCAATCTTCCCCGGTGCAGTCGCCGTCTTCCTGTTCGTCGCCGTCCAGGTCATCATCGTCATCAAGGGGATCGCTATCACCGTCTAAATCGTCATCGTCATCGGAGGGAGTATAGGGGACACAATTCCCGTTCTGGCAGACTTGTCCAACACCGCAATCGGTATCGACGGAGCATCCCGTACTGGACGAGCCATCGTCACAGGCGATGAAGCCGAAGGCCATCAGGGAAACCATCAACATCGGCAGCAGGGCGGAGCGTTTCACGCGGCGGCTCAGCGCCAGGAAGCCCAGGCCGAGAAGCAGCATCAGGGAACCTGCTCCGAAGCCGGTGCTTTGGCAACCGGAGGACTCGGCACTGCCGCTGGTGGTCTGCGCCGTCTGGGGAGCCTGGAACATCTCGGCGGTCAGCTTGCGGGTGCGCTCGGTAACAAAGCCCTGTTCATCCATCACACGCACGGACAAGGTGGCGGGCAGATGACCCAGATCCTTGACGTGCAGTTGCTTGCTTTCGCCATAAGGACTCCAGCTGCCCTGGTTCAGACGATAGCTGTAACGCAGGGAACCGCTCTTGGTCACCTGGTCGCTTCCTTCAAACATCACGCTTTCTCCACGCACGCGCAGTTTCAGAGACGGCGCGATGAAGTCGGTATCGAAATGGAATTCCTGCGGGGCGCTCAGCACGCTCTTGGCTTCGATATCACGGGCGCGAACGCGCACGACGTGCTTGCCTTCCCAAAGAAGGAAACCGTTCTTCAAAGTATAGCTGTCACCGGATTTCCAGCGACTCCACGGGCCGTTATCCACCTGGAACTGGTATTGCAGGCCGGAGACACGACCGAGGTCGAACACAAGGTAAGGAAGCTTGCCGGCTTCCAGAGCCTCCGGCGTGGGCAGGTAACTCTCACGCACGCTCACGCGGCTTTCCGGAGCGGGAGGCGGTGTGGTGGGCGTGCCCAGGCTGGCGTAGATGCCAATGGCCTTGTGGCTGGAATCCTCCGCCGTGCTTTTGGGAAGTTCGGGATAGATGCCGTCCATGTTGATGGCGAGGTCGGGAATGTCATCGCCGTTCAGGTCGAAGGGCGGAATCTCGATCGGGGCGAAGGGATCGAAGGTCAGGAACTGCCCCAGCAGACCACCAACCAACTCTTCCAGAGTGGCGGCCACTTCCTCCGGGGGTTCACCGATCACGCTGTAGGGAACCGCCCAGTCTTTCAGCACAATGTCTTCACCGTCCAGAACCAACTGAATGGCGTTACCCTGGTTGTCAATCCCGGCGGTCACTTCCGCATCCACCTGAATGATGAACAGGCGGGTGAAGCGGTTGTTGATGAACCCGAACAGGTGAATCTGAAGATCATCAACAAGGATCTTTAAGGCAGTGTCTACCTCGGTTCCCGTACCATAGGCCGTTTCCCCTTTGAAGATTTCAAAGTCAAGGGGTTTTCCGGGTTGCAGTTTAATCAAGGTGGTCACGTTCTCGTTGTTGGTAATGCGGTTCATGGAGCTTAAAAGCAGGGAGAAGGTACCCAGGCTGAGGAAATCACCTACGCCGTCCAGGCTTTGATCGATGCTCAGGCAGAGCAGACCGCTGTTGTTCAGGGTATACCCGGCCTGGTCGAGCAGTTTTTCAGCAAGGCCGATGCTGGCCATGAAAGGCGTCGGCGGGCTGTCATGCTGGTTCAGGTTGGTCGGAGCCAGATTCTCCGCCGGATCGGTATCCATGAAATCCAGTTCAATGCAGGGGTCCGGGGAATCTTCCGGGATGGTGGTTCCTCCGAACAGAGCCAGGTTCATGCCATTGTTGGATACGTTGTTTCCGGCACCACCCAGAGCAAGACTCAACCAGATGCGACTTTCCAGACCGGGCAGCACGCCACCGGCCAAGGCACCGACATCCACTTCGGCATCCAGGCCGAACATCGTCGGCTGGCATTGACCGTTACCCAGTTGGCAGATGCCGTTGCTTCCGCGGTCGCTGTTGCAGCTATAGCCATCTTCCGCGTTGCATTCCGGATCGCCTTCTTCCTGCGGACAACCGACGCATTTGAGGTCGTCCACGATGCTGGTCACCTGGTCGGAGATCAGGTCGTTGATCGTGCCTTCCAGAAGCGGTTTGACCAGGTTGGCAATACCGCCGACCAACGCACCGCAGAGGTTCCATCCGCCGGTGCCGTGGATATCGATGTTGTTGGTATCCACATCGCCGACATTCACCTCAAAGACGAACTGCCGGGTGTAGGGATCGATACCGTAGGTCAGTTCGGCAGTCACGGCCATCGGCAGGCCACCCGTATCGGCGACGACATCGCAGTTGACCAGCACATCCAGATCAATGGGAACACTCAACGGGGAAAGCATGATCGTGATGTCCACCGTATCCGTGGGGATGGGATCAATGTTCACGCTGTCAATGCCGATGGTCACCGGGCAGCCATCGGGGCAATACCCGACTTCACCGAGGAATCCCAGATCCAATACCGTGTCACCGGGAATCACGAAGGTCAGTCCGTCTTCGCCCATGATGGACGCCAGCAGTGCCGGAGCCTGACTTTCAATGTAGCCGATCCCGTAATCGGTCAGGCGAACCACACCGACTTTGTCGATCTTCTGATCGTCGGGGTAGACGCCGGCCTCCAGGGTGTTGAAGCCTTCGCTGTCGCCGCCCAGGCCACCGAGGCTATCACAGGCAAACAGGTTGCCCAGCAACAAGGTGGCCACGCAGAGGGTCAAGGCTGCACGCCACGGGGTCCATATGGTTTTCTTACCGGAATGCATGAACGTTCTCCTTACCTTGGTTTCTGTCACGGTTCCGTAGGATCCTATTACCTGAAAACAAACCGTTGCAAAAACGGTTATTCACCGATACATGCCGATCGTCAAATCGACGGATGGTAGAGTTCAATGTCACATTTCATCATAAAAGCCAGCAGGTTGAAACGCAAGACAATTCTAGGAAGCTGTTTACAATTGTTAGCATATCTGCCCGCTGTTATTCGGGCTGCTTTCCCCGATCCGGAAGAAATCAACGAGCGCAACAGCCCATGAAAAAAGCCCACAACCGGGTGTGCGGGGTCGTGAGCCTAAACGTTTCGCATTGAGACATCATGTTGGTATGGTTAGGATTTCATCGCTCGCGGCACTGTTTGGATCGACGATCCAATGCCCTGCTCGTCAAGTACGAGCCGATTCATTCTTCTTCCACGCCCAGCCGTTCGGTCATCCCTCGAAGCCATTGATGCACGGGAAGCATCGCTTTGTAGTGTTTCAGGGCCAGACGAATCAGGTTGGAAGAGTACAACTCCTCCGGGCGTATCATCGGCGTGGATGCCGTCAGGCCGTTGTAGCGCAAATAGTCGGCGTTGGGATGATCCGCCGGGAAGCCACGCGGAACCCGCTTGTAATGGGAGCCGCCCAGTTCAAGACCTTTCTTCCTTTTCATCGAAGCCATCATCGTCGCCAGTTGCTTTCCGTAGTTCGGATGCACCGTATCCTGCCGGTAGGCTTCCAGGTAGTCTTTGGGAAAACAGTGCATCCCCACGGCGAAGAAAACCCCTTGTGGTTCCAGATGGAAATAGAATCCGCTGTTGTTCATGCGGTGAACCTGGGGACCGTCCCACATCCAGATCCCCATGTGCGTCTTGTAGGGCCGTTTGTCCTTACTGAAGCGGGTATCCCGGTTGATGCGAAACAGGCTCCGATTGACACGGGGATCGGCCACCACCTGCGGAGCGATGGCCTGCAAGGCTTCGCCCATATCCGTAACAAACTGCCGCGCCGGTTCCAGCACATAGCTATCGTAGTCGCCACGATGGTCGTCAAACCAGAATTTGTCGTTATTCCGGGATAGCTCTTCAAAAAACTGGAAGGTTTCCTTGTAAAAACCCTGAAATACCATCAGACGTTCCTTTCGTCGGCAAGACCTTTCCTTGATCCGTTCCGTGTTCCAGCCCTATTGGTTTTCCCCGCCCAAATGTTCATCAGGAACAAACGGGCAGGAGGCCAAGATGCCCAAACGTGCATTCCATGCGGACCCGTTTGGGCTGAAGAAACACGATTCGTGGGGCATTCTAAAGGAAGCGCTCAAAGCTGACAAGGGGGATTTCACCGGGAAAGCCCATCCGGTCACGTCTTGCCATTTTTATCCGATCCCCTATACTAGATGAAGGTTGGGAAACTCCGGTTTCCCGTTTGATGTCCATCAAGGAGATAAGCATGAAATTTCACATCGAATACTGCCAGCAATGAAACTACCGCCCCAGAGCCGACGGTCTGTCGGCAAAACTCCGGAAAACCTTCCCCAATGCCTCCGTGGAACTGCAAGCCTCATCGGGCGGCGTGTATGAAATCCATCTGGACGGCACCTTGATCTACAGCAAAAGACAAAAAGGACGCTTTCCTGAAGAGCAGTCCGAAGTATTGGATATCGCAAAAGATATTCTAAAGAAGTCCTCATAGAAAACCGGGCCTTGGCCCGGTTTTTTGTGATCATGATGTAGATTTCTGAGAGATCGGCGAAGGGTTCTTACTTGGCGGCTTCCACCACCAGAATCCCCTTGGCTTCCGTCATCGAGAGCTGAATCTCATCGGCTCCCAGACGCACCCAGATGGATTCCCCATCCGGTTCCACGCGCAGCATCAACAGGGTTTCTCCGGAGATCATCCCCCGGTCGATCAGGGCTTGACGGATGGAGGCATCGGCGACGACTTGCAGAATCCCCACCGTCTTTCCCGGTTGAACATCCGCCAGGGCAATAGAAACCGGCATGTGTTTGCGTTTCTTCTGCTTTTCCGTTTTGGAGCAATTACAGCGTTGAGGCTGGTCCGGATGAACCACGCTACATGAAAGAAAACGGGTCAGAAAAGCCTTGCCGTCGTCATCGCAACGCTCGACATATTCAAAGAAGCGCACCACGCGATCAATGGTTTCATCGCTGAACATATGCTCTGCCGCACAGGCATCCTGGGCTGCATTGCTTTCGGAAACGCCGAGGATCTCGGACAGGAAACGTTTGATGATGTTGTGCCGGGTTTTCACACGCCGGGCGATGTCCATTCCCTTGGGGGTCAGATCGACATAAGCCCTGGCGGTATAGTCCACCAGGCCCATTTTCATCAAGCGGCGCATGGCCGGTGTGACCGAGGCGACGTTGACGCCGCGACGCTCCGCAATCTCCGTAACCTGAGCCACTTTTTTCACCTGAAGGATTTCCCACATCGTTTCCAGGTAGTCCTCCAGGGCCGGGGTCAGGTTTTCAATGGGGGTAGGTTCGCTCATGGTTCTCGGCTTGGTTGTATAGGTTAAACAGTCGCCAGTCTCTTAGACAGTTCTAACACCCCAAGAGACTTTGGTCAACGCTTTTCCTAGTTTCTACGCTGACTTTCAAGAAAGCGGATCGCCTATTTTTTTTCGCCAAGTCCCGAAAAGAGCGCGTCCAGTTCCTTACGGAACATGGGCATATTACGCTGGGCAATCCCGTTGACACGCAGGATGCCATCCTGCCATTGCATCCAGAGACGGCGGTGGGAAAGATAAAAGGTCAGATACAAGGCGAGAATGAACAGGCCGCAACCGATCCAGACCAGAATGGCTCCCGGATCTTTCACCACCTGCAAGCCGGTTGCGTAATGCAGCTTGTCGTCGGCAAAGGAAATGGCGATCATCTCACCGAGCTGGCCGTTGCGCTCTTTCGTCCGGGCTGCATCACCCGCCACCTGATAGCGGAACATCTGACCGTCGGGGCCTTCCAGTTGCAGAAGCGCCGAGTTGCCCATCGGAGAGCCCAGGGCGTGACGAAGCAGATAAAGGCGCATACGAATGCTCTCGGCAAACTGTGGGTTCTGGGGCGAGAGGCTGACCCGGCTTTCCTCTCCCGTCTGGGTGTTGACCACCTTGAGGCGCACCAACTCTTCATAGCTGGACTGATAGAGGTTCCATCCTTCAAAATGCAAGGGGCTGTTCACTTCAATGGACTGCCGCGTGCGTTCCTGGCCATCTTGCAGAATCACCAGGTCACTGACGTATTCCAGAGGGCGCCCGCGCTCGTCGGTTTTCAGGGCAAAGCCATCGCAACGCACGGAGAAATCCAGCCTGTACGGCACCATCTGCTGGCCCTTGCGTTGATAGATCAGGGAATCCGAGGTACCTTCTTCAATACTCATGAAGGCATCCACCCCGAAAACCAGACTGACCAGCCCCCCCAGAACCACCACGATAAAACCGATGTGCAGCACGAAAAAGCTCATGTGGCTGCCCGCCTGTTTCTGGGCGAAGAGGTGGCGCACGCCCTCGTCCGTACTGTCTTCCACGCTGCCGTAACGGCTTTCGAGTCTGGCTTTCAGCGCCTCCAGTTCCTCGTGTGAACAATGAAAACGGCGGGAATCGGTCAGCTTCCCGGCCCGGTCGGTCAACACCCGACGCCGTGGAACCTGGGTCATCAGTTTCCATTTCACCGGCCAGGCTTTGAGCATACAACCGAGAAGGTTCAAGGCCAGCAGCACCAGGATCAGCAGATACCAGGGTGCGTGGTAGACATCGTACAGATGAAACGAGAACATCCAGGCGGTGAGCTTGGGACCATACATCGCCACGTAGCGGGATACCGGCTCGTTCTGAACGATCAGCGTTCCCAGAATGGAACCGAAGAGCCAGAGGGTGAGAATCACCACGGTCAACTTCACCGAGGTGAAGACATCCCAGATCCACTCAAAGAAGCTGTCAAGACGTTGAGTCATGGGCTAAATGCCCTTTCCGGAAAATGCTGAGTCAAACCATACGGCGGTGAAAACACAGGCCAAGATAAAACGCAACAACGAGCAAGAATCAGTGCTTGTCCACATGCTTGGCGTGAGGCAGACGCTTCCAGGCTTTGTGGGGATCAAACTCGCGCATTGCCGGGCTGTCTGCGTTGTGACAGGAAACGCATTCGCTTCGGCTGTCGATGACCAGTCCGACGGCCTTGGCGACGGGAAGATCACGCATCACGAATTCCTTGGCGTAATGCTGTCCCGGTCCGTGGCAGAATTCACATTGCACACCCGCCATGCCACCGGCGAGGGTTCGGCCATGACAGCGCAGGCATTTGGAATCTTTACGCTGGTTGACATCCAGGCGTTCGCTGGCCATGCCGTGGGGACCGCTCTTCCAGGCTTCGTAGATCGCCGTGTGGCATTGGCCGCAGGTTTCCGCACCGACGTACTGGTCATGTTCGGCCTGGCTCGTCGTTTCATACACCAGCACCAGGGCCAGCATCAGCACACACAAAGATACAATCCATTTCATTGGGAACAAACCTCATTACGCGCCGAAAGCCCTTCCGGCGTGGTTCGGATTCTTCAACAAAGCGCCAGCAAAGAGGGGCGCAAGGCTCCTCCCCGTGAGCGGAAAATCACCCAGGATCTACCATGTTCGTTTCATCGGGTCAAGTACGCCGGGCAGGCAATGCAGGCCGATTCCGTTTTCAAGGAAGAAGCCCCATTGTTTAGAGATTCGAGGGGCCTTCGAACCATGGACCGCCGGGCGGCACTCAGGATGAGTGGAAAGGGACCACGGCTTGATGATTGATCGTTCTACCCACGCTCATTCCGAGTAGCGGCTTGAAAAGCCGCGTATCGAGGAAGGTCTTACCGCGAATCTGATTTCGATGGGCTTATCCCTTGCCCTTCAACACACCCTTTACGTAGAGTTCCAATTTAAGGTATAATCGGTTACTTTTCAATTGAAGGATCAGGAGATATTGTAAATGAAATTTTCCGAGTTCGAAACGTGGGTACACAGATTAATCTATCCACTAGCGTACCTAATCTGGAGGACGATTTTTCCAAATCAAGATTTTTTTGCAATGCTTCGAGATGACAAGGAATCCTCCCTTACCACATCTGTGGTTAGTCTATTCATTCTGACATCTGTAGTTTTCCCGTTATATCTATCCGTTGGTCCAGAAAGATATAACAATGACATCATAAGCAGCGTTTCACTCTTGGCAATTTCCGGACTATTGATTGATGTCCTAACTCTTCTACCCATCTTTTATCTTATTCGATTAGGAACCAAATGGTCAACGAGCATTGGCACATATAGACTGTTCTTATCAATTTCAACTTGCTATCTGGTATCCATACTCGTGCTATCTGTAATATCTTTACACATGAATCTTTACGAAGTTGGACCGGGTCGTATTTATCTCATTGCTCCCATAATGTTTGTGCTAAAGTTGAGATACTTTGCATCAATGGCCAGGTTTGAGATATCAAAAGCCAAATTCAGACATCCGACAATAGTATCATATGCAATATCAATCATCATTGTTGCTCTACAATATTCAGTGTTTGCCCTTCCACAGATCGTCATCTCAAGTATAAATCCACATATGTACAATAGCGCCCAGGGATATATTTCAAACCCTGTCTTTACTGATGCCAAAACATATATCGACTGCATAGACAAGCCATTTGAAGACGTCGAATATTCCATAGATTCACGAAAAATAGGAATTACAAGAGAGAAGAAGACGATTGGAATCTTGTTTTGCGACAGCTTTGAAAATGAAAAAATTGTATATATCTACAAATCGAACGATTGGGTGTATTGTGGTTACATGAATACTAGCATCATAAACAGTGAGGTTTTGTATAGACTAGAGGCTTCACAAGAATGTTTGAGCACCCCTCCCAGATTCTATCAGAATCATAAAATCAAAGAAGCATCAACCGAATTGGTTAGCTCACATCTAAGTCTACTAAAAACGATGTCAGATTTTGGCTTTTTTAAAGGAAATATAATCACAATGGATTGTGCCGATTATCACAAGCTGGTAACTGCTGAAACATATGCCATTCGGGCTCATAAGCGATATTTATTAGAGCTAAACAAGTTGTATGATACGCAGGTTCTATTTTAAATATGACAGTTATCCCTTGCCCTTCAACACACCCTTTACGTAGAGTTCTCCGGCGCGGTAGGAACTGCGCACCAGCGGGCCGCTGGCCACGTAGGAAAAACCCAGTTCTTTGGCTTCGGCCTCGTAACGGGCGAACTCTTCCGGGCTGACGTAGCGTTCCACTTTCAGGTGACGTGGCGTCGGTTGCAGGTATTGCCCCAAGGTCACGATGTCCGTCTGGACGGCGCACAGGTCTTTCATGGTTTGACGGATCTCGGCATCGGTTTCACCCAAGCCGACCATGATGGAGGATTTGGTCAAACCTTCGGGCGCAAGCTCTTTATAGAGTTTCAACACTTCCAGGCTTTTGGCGTATCCGGCCCGTTGATCCCGTGCGGCAGGGCTGAGGCGCTCCACGGTTTCCACATTGTGGGCCAGCACCTCCGGTCTGGCGTCAACCACCTGCTGCAACAATTCCCGTCTGCCGAAGAAATCCGGGGTGAGGACTTCCACCAGGGTTTGCGGACGTTCCCGTTTGATGGCGGAAATCACGGCGGCAAAATGCGCGGCCCCACCGTCGTCGAGGTCGTCACGGTCTACGCTGGTCAAGACCACGTAATCAAGGTTCAGTTCCTTCACGCAGGAGGCGACGTGATCCGGCTCGCCGGGGTCGGTTTTCCCGCCGGGATGCCCCGTACTGACCGCACAGAAACGGCAGCCGCGAGTACAGACATCACCAAGAATCATGATCGTCGCCGTTCCACCGCCCCAGCATTCGGCCATGTTCGGACAACGGGCCGACTGGCAAACAGTGTGCAGGTCGAGGGTTTTCAGCTTGTTTTTGACAAAGGTATAGCGCTCGCCGCCGGGAGCTTTGATCTTCAACCAGGCCGGTTTGCGTTGATGAGACGGGGGCGTCGTTGTCATGGTTCTTCTCTGCGTGAAAGCATTTGCGGCCAGGCGGAAAGGCGGTTGAGGCTCTGCTCACAGGTCAGGTTGAGCGTCAAAGGCGTCAGGCTGATGTTCCCCGCATCCACGGCGGCGATGTCGGCATTGACAATGCTGTCCCGCGTGCCCATCGGATCGCCACCGATCCAATAATAGGTTTTCCCCCGCGGATCTTTGCGTTCTTCCAAACCCTGCTGGTAATCACGCCACCCCTGACGGGTGACCAGGAAGGGCGTGGAGTCATTCACGTCGGCGGGAATGTTCACATTCAAGATACGTTGGGCGGGAAGCGGGTTCTTCAGAAGATTCCTCGCCACACGCACGGCCACCTTCGCCGCTTTGTCATAGGGAAGATGGTCCCGGCTGGCCAGGCTAACCGCCATCGACTGCTTACCGAAAACCGCCCCTTCCATTGCGGCGGCCACGGTCCCACTGTAACTGATGTCATCGCCCATGTTGGGGCCGGGGTTGATCCCACTGACGACCAGATCAATGGATTCGTCTTTCAGAAAATGGCTCAGCCCGGCGTAGACGGCATCGGTAGGGGTTCCTTCCACGCTGAACCAGCCCGGTTTGATCTTGTGCATCCGCAACGGGCGATAGAGGCTCAGGGCGTGGCTCATTGCGCTTTGCTCGGTGGCCGGAGCGCAGACGTAAACCGTGCCCAGTTCTTTCATCGCGTCGGCCAGAGCCACCAGGCCGGGGGCGAAGATACCGTCATCGTTGGTGCAGAGAATCTTCCAGGAAGTCATGTCGTCTCCTTGCTTTCGCACGGGTGGCGAGCGTTCACTCAGTTTGCAGGGGTCGGGTTGCCCTGTCCCTGCCTGCGCAGCACATACATACGACCGCAGCGCGGGCATTCGATTTCCAGTTTGGGCTCGTCGCCCCAAAGCGCTTGGCGATGGGCCTGGGGCAGCGACGTAATCATGTTCAGGATGTATTCATCCGTACATAGGCATTGGGTGAAGCTGCGAAATTCTTCCAGGCGGCGCAAGGTTTCATCATCACGCAGAGCAAAGAGCTGATCAACCAGTTCCGGGCCGGGGAGATTGGCCACACGGTCGAAATCCCCTTGAGGCATCATGCGCACCAGGGCGCCTCGCCCATCTTCGTTGACGAAAAGCCGGGTCGGCACCTGTTCGGAATGATCGAAATAGCCTTCCATCGCTTGAAAGACATCGGCGCTGAGCGGCTCGTAATAACTCTGGGTGGCGTCTTTGTCTTTTTTGCGACGCTGCACGGCGGCCTTGGCTTCATCACGAGTGCGTGGCATCACCCGTCCGATCACCATGCCTTCCGGTTCAGCACCGATGAACAGACCGAAGGGCAGACCGGGAAGAGCCAGGCTCCATCCCCAGCTTTCTTTTTCCGCCAGGCTGACGTTGGCCATCGCCGCCACGGCGAGGGCTTGATCCAGCGCCAAGGCCTGCTCCGCGGGAAGTTCCGGCAGATGGTAGTACGAGCGGTACTCGCGCAGGGTTTCCCACAAGGGTTTGGCTTCAATCAACACCACAACCAGGTTGGCGTCATCCCAAAGATACCGATTCGATACGGCGGTTTTCAATCCATCGAACATGCTTTCCTCCAGACTAATCCGTCTTTGCTTGACCGTGTTCCATTTTTCTTGCGGCCAAACGGAACTTCCCATACCATGAAGCTCGTGTTGGAACAAGCACGCTTTTTCAAAACGCTTCGCAGAACCGCGCTTGACGATGGCGGATTGTCGTCAAGCCCATCGTGGTTGCTGCACCTTGCGTCAACGATTCGTTCAAGCTTGGAGGATAGAATGACTAGGCACCGAAACCTCAACCTGCTCGGCCTGCTGATCCTGCTCTCTCTGGCCGCAACCACTCTGTTCTGTCTGGGATGCGATGACGGCTCCGGCGATGACGACGACGATGATGACAACGTCACGGATGGAGACAGCTTCAACCCGAACCCCACCGACGACGATGATGATACCGCCGATGGGGACCAGACCGATGATGATGATGACACCGACGATGGGGATACCACCGACGATGACGACGATGATGATGAATCGTGCGTGGATGGTTGTCCTTGCATGAGCGATGGCTTCCGTGAGGGCGCGGCGGGAAGCAACGTAAGCTTCATGCTGGTGTACATGGCGATGACCGCCAGCGATGTCAGCGCGATGGCTGCGGGAACCGTGATGCCTACACTTCGGGAAAACTTCGATCCGGACCCGACGGAGTATCCGCCGATGGACAATTGCTGGGTGAAAAATCAAGCCTGCGGCTCGGATTCCGAATGCAACGGCGGGCAGCAATGCCTAAACGGAACCTGCGGCTATCCGCCCAGTTGCACCAGCAGCGCGGACTGCTCCCCGGAGCAGGCCTGCGTGGCGGAAAGCAACGACGACGGCTCGGCCATCGAAAATTCCGAACACTGTGAAACGCCGGGCGTGGAAGACCTGGATGTGGGGCCGATCACCATTGACGGCTTTGCTTCCGGGGCCAAGACTTTCACCCGCAAATCCGATGGGGGCTACGTGGTCACCGGAACGGATGGCTCGATGTCCGGGGATGATCTGGCCTTCGGAACCACCTACACCTTGAGCGGTCAAGGTCAACCCGGCGTCTGCACCAACCTCAGCGCAAGCCTTGATGTCCCTGAGAAATGGGAACTGACCAGTCCGCCGACCACCACCGGCCAGGCCGGTTTCTCGCTGATTCCGATTATCATCGGTCAGGATCTCCCCCTCACCTGGACGCCCGGCGGGGAACCCAGCGCCCCCATCGTGCTGACCATGACCAGTTCCTCGCTGATGGGTGGGGAGTCCGGGATGTTGGAATGCCGCTTCGCCGATGATGGCTCGTTTACCATTCCCGGTGCCTTCTTCAATGCCATCGGCTTGAACGCCAGCAACATCAACATGATTACCCTGATCCGGGAGAAGATGGTGCCTCTTTGCGGCCAGGAAGTCACCGTGGGTAGTTTCAGCTTCCAGCAGATGCAGCTTTTCGGGGCCAACGTGCAGTAGCCTTGAAACAAGGCACGCACATCACACAAACCAAGGACGTTCGGTTTGACCGGACGCCCTTTTTCAGTGGATGCTTTGGAGGATAAAAAACGAAAACCCCGCCGGATGGCGGGGTTTTGATGTCGGGAAATCCATCGGACTCCCCTTCAGGATTGCCGTCACTTACCAGCGGCGGAATTCCCGGCGGGGCTTATCTTCGGCGATGTTGACGCGCAGGTTACGGCCATCCAGTTCGGCGCCGTTCATGCTCTCCATCGCTTTCTGAGCATCTTCTTCACTGGCGAAGGTCACGAAGCCGAAGCCACGGCTGCGGTTGGTTTCGCGATCAAAGATGACTTTCGCTTCCTCGATCTGACCGAATTCACTGAAAGCCTGCTCAAGACTCTCACTGGTGGTGGCCCAGGCCAAGCTACCGACATACAATTTCTTTTGCTGCATTTCAAAAACCCTTTCGCACAAAAATCCATTCCCTGGGACTACCCCAGGCAGGTGAGAAACCCAAACTTCCGGTAGATGTTGTCGAGGAAAGTATCGAAGAAACAAAACCGTCATTCAGTCTGTCACCATAAACTGAGAGAAATGTAGCCGCGTTCTACAAAGAAAGCAAGTCCTTTCTTTCTTTTCTTCAAAAAAAGAAGCGTTTTTCAAGCAACTTGACAGGCAGCCTTGCTCAGCTCGCCGGCTTCGTACCCTGTTCCACCGTCACCGTAGTAGTGATGCCGCCACGGACGAAAAACTCACCGACAATGCGCAGATAGCGGGGAGAGAGCAGCGCAATCAGGTCATCGGCGATGCGGTTGGTCACGGCTTCGTGAAAATGCCCTTCGTCGCGGAAACTCCAGAAATACTGCTTCAAGGACTTCAATTCCACACAGAGTTCATCCGGCACGATACGAATGCTGAAGGTGGCGAAATCCGGCTGGCCGGTCATCGGACACAGGCAGGTGAACTCCGGAATGGAAAAATCAATGGCATAATCCCGCTTGGGGCTGGGGTTGGGAAAGGTTTGCAGGTCTTTGCTTGGTGTCAGCGGCATGGCTCCACTCCTTTGCTGGAAAACGACCGCACCGGCGGTCCATCAATACGAGGCGTGTTCTACCCGAAGCCCATGCAAAAGAAAAGAGGAAAGAACACTTTTGTGGGGAACTCCGCGTTGCCGCCCATTGGCCGAGGTCAGTGCGTGGATTACCCTTTGGGTCTGGGTGGTTTCTGAAAGCGCTTGGCATCAAACCCTGCCAGGTCTTTCAGGCATTCCCCGGCCAGCGCGTTGCCGAAGATGGCGGGCATCACCGCGAAGCTGGGCAAACGGTTACGTATCCGGCCTTGTTTTTCCGACCAATGGCCCTCTTCATCCGGCGGCAGGGTCATCATCGGGATTTCCAGACTGTAGACCACTTTCACCCCGCCTTCGATCCCCCTCCGGCGCAGCATCTTTCGCACCCGTTTGGCCAGCGGGCATTGCTCGGTCTTGGAAATATCCGCGATACGCAGGCGGCTTGGGTCGCTTCGCGCACTGGCCCCCATGCTGCTCACCACAGGCAGGCGATGAGCGAGGCAGTATTGAAGCAGGGCCACCTTGGGGTTGAGCGCGTCGATGGCATCTACAACGAAATCCGGATTTCCCGCCAGCAGAGTTTCCGCCTGATCCTCATGGAAAAAGGCTTGCGCCGTTTCAATCTCTACGGCGGGTTGAATACGCTGAAACGCCTCTTTGCAGACCTCCGTTTTGGGCTGATCCACATCGGCAGCGGTGGCGACAGCATGGCGGTTCAGACTGCTGATGCTGACGTCATCGAAATCCACCAGCCGCAACCGTCCTACCCCGGAACGCACGAGAGCTTGCGCGGCGTGGCTCCCGACGCCCCCCAGGCCCAGCACCACCACGAAGGCGCGCTGTAGGCGCTCAAAGCCTTCCATGCCCAGAAAGTCAATGGTGCGGGTGAAGGCGTGCAGCGATTCAGGTAAGCGTGAAGAGTCGTTGTGCATTGCTTGTCGTGGTTTCTTCTATCCATGAAGTGGGTTCGTTTCGCAACGAAGCCAGTTCTTTGGCGATGGTGGCAACATGGGCCGGTTCCACATCCTTCGGCTCAACCCCTTCCAGGCCGATGCTGGGGGCGTCGGTTTCCAGAAGGAGCCGTGACGGATCAAGCGTTTTCGCGGCTTGCCGTGCCTGCTTGGCGCGGGGCCGGGTGATTGCTCCGCCGAAAGCCAGATGCAAGCCCAGATCCGTGAAGCGCCTGGCCAGCTCCGGTCCGCGAGAAAAAGCGTGAAGCACGCCGCGAAGGCGCGGGCTGTACTGAGCCAGCAGCGTGGCCAATTCCTCAAAGGCTCCCCGGCAGTGCAACAGCACAGGCAGGTCATGCTTCGCGGCAAGATCCAACTGGCTGCGTAAGACCCGGAGTTGCAGGTCTATGTCCAGGGGGGTGATTTTGGTATCCAGGCCGATTTCCCCCACGGCGACACATTTCGGATGGCTCAACAAGGCATCAAGGCGGGCGATGTCCAGAGGCTCGCTCGTCACCACCCAGGGATGAAGGCCGAAGGCCGGAAACACGCCGGGAAGCTCGGCCAGGGAGAGAAGTTCGTCAAAACTTTGATGGTTGTACGCGGGAACGATCACCTGCTCTACGCCGCAAGCCCGCGCACGCTGCAACACGGCGGCAGGATCTTGGAACAGAGGAGGAAAATTCATATGGCAGTGGGTATCCACCAGCATCCGCGTCGTCCGATCACCTAGCCGCGAAACTCCGCACGCAGCTTGGTTGTTGAAAGCCAGGGAAACACACGCTGGCGGGAACTGAGCAACTGCTTGCGTTTGTATTCCTCATGGCTGGCGCGTCCCCGACGGCTTTCGATGTAGCTTTCTTTATCCAATAGCTGAATCTCCATCGGGAAGTAGAAGCAGTAATCTTTCACCGAGGGCTCAAAATCGCCGTTGTCTGCCGTAAACACCGCCGGGCCTTTGACGTGAATCAACTGACGGGCGGTAATCTGAATACTACTGTATTCGGTGGAGGAATAGACGTTGTAGCTCATCTGCTGCGGATCACGACGCGGCTTGCACGCCGGGCTGTTGGCCACGTCTTCGGCAATGTCTACCAGGTCTTCGGTGGTGATGTGACCGTCCATCCAGTCTTTGAAGGGCTGGTTGATCATCGCCCGGAATACGGTGTGATTGACCAGGGTGTTACGGCTGCGAGCCACCTTCACGTTGGGATAGGCGAAGACATGATGGGCTTGCAGGTATTGCAGAGCCAGCAGGCATTCCACCTTGGAGTAAGTCACGAAGCGGAAGCCCACGCGGTCGAAGATATCCGAGCCTTCGTTCTCGACCTTGTGCAAGAGTTTCAGAATCATGCTCTCGCTGGATTTCTGGCTCTTGATGTCCATCATATACAGACGGATCCCTTTGGCATCCCGTCCCAGATGCACCGCACCGGAACTGTCCGTGTAGACATATTTCAAAACGCGGTCGAGGATCTGCTTTTGAATCTGGGGAAAGAAGTTCAAGGCAAGGTCGTTTTGGACGTGGGTGATGGTATACATCACGCGCAGCACGGAACAGGCCCAGTTCTGCATTTCATCGCCCAAGGGACCGCTGGCCCAGACCAGAAGTTGGCGCACGTCTTTTTCCATACGCACCTGGGTAGGGATTTTCAACGGCGGGTCGATACCGTCCGGGTCACGAACCAGACGACGCTCAATGAAAGCCACCGCGTCTTTGCGGATCTTTTCCACCATCTGCCCGTGGGTGGGATTGTCCAGGTTGTAACCCAGGCTTTTCAGAAACACGTAGGCTTCGTCCAGGGTTTTCGTATGGACCTTGGGAATGTCGATCACGGACTTTTCGCCCAGGACGATGTCCAGGACATCCCAGTCAAAGGCACGAGCCAGCGTCTGTTCTTCGCGGTTCGCGTCCAGCAGGCTTTCCAGGTACACGGATTTAATCATGGTTTCACCCTTAGGTTCCCCGCCTATCCAATCTCTGCGAAGGGCCATAGCAGGTTCATCCTTTCAATTCAAGGAAAAACAACGTGAAACGAAAAGCCTTTGGGAAGCGAGCAGGAGAATGCGGTCCCAACGCCCCATGAAATCCACCTGCGATGGACTCCATCCCTGGTTAGATTCGGCCTTTGATGCCACTTCTTGAATGGTTTTGTGAACATACGATGAGAAACCCTGTCTTCCTGAAAACCCGCGATGAACCAAGCGCTTGGAAAAGTCGGCAGAAGAAGGATTCCGTTTCTGAACGTACAAAGCCCCGCCATATGGCGGGGCCGTGGGTCAGGTCTGTTGGTTGCCGCAAGCGGCTAGAAATAGAACAACACGCCGATATTCGCCGCCAAACTGTGGTTGATCTGGCGAACCGGAGCGATGTCGAAGATTTCCGCCTTCACTGGAGCGCTAGAAGTAGAGTAACGAGTAGGCTCGTATTTCAGTCGGTCCGACGCGTTGCTGAATTTCTGCTCCTTCTTGCTCAACCCGTAACTGAACAGGTAGCGTACCTCGAAACTCAAGCCGACATGCTGGCTCAGCAGCAGATCCAAACCCGCACCGGCGACCGCGTCCAATGCCATGTAGCTTAGGGTGCCGTCCTCCGGCTTCAGGGTCAACTTACGAGAATAGTATGTAATATCATTGGTTTTATACTCCTCCAACATGCTGTCGGCCAACGGCGGGAATTCGCCGTCAATTTTATAGTCCTCGCGGCGGTCCATGGATTCATCGTTGAAACTCACCGCATTGTAGCTGATACCAGGACCGAAAAACACATAGGGAAGGAAACTGCCCTCTTCGGGTTGGAAGCGGAAGATCAGGTCCACAGGAATGCGATACATGAAGTAATCGAACTCGCTGACGTTGACCAGAATATTGTAACCGATGGTTTGTTCCGTTGAGAGGGTTTCATCCCACAAATCCGCGGCCTGCTTGTATTGGTTGGTGTATTTGTTGTCCAGGCTGAAGGCGAAGCCGGTGGACAGACCGATGGAGAACCACTGGTACACATTATAGCTGGCATCCACCAGAATATTCATCATCGTCGAGGGCATCACGTAGGTAATGGTGTCATCGCTGTCTTTGTCGCCGATAGGAACTTCGATCCCTGCACGAACGTGGAAGAACATCGTTTTCAGTTTTTGACTGATCAGCATATCTTCCAGCATGTCTTCGGTAATCTTCTTGCCTGCGCCCCGCTCACCCAGTTCCAACGCCAAGACGGCGGCACGGATCACGGCGATCAGGTCATCTCCTTTTCCGGCCAGGGTCTGGCTGACGCGGCGTTCCACCTTCAGCGAGCGGGTGTTGATCAGGTCCAGGTTGACCACGAAAGTTTCTCCCAGCTTGCCCACGGAGCCTTTGAGCAGGTAGGGCGAATCCATCAGTTTTCCGAAGTCGCTGATGCACTGGTCTTCATCACAGCCCAGAAGCTGCTTCTGCTCTTCATTCTGCAAAATGGCCAAGACATCTTTTCGGCTCAGCACTTCGTAGCGGTCCTGGCGTACCATTTCCACCACCAGCAGGTCGGTCAGGCTGTCCGCCATACCTTGAGAGACGCCATCGGCGCGAAGATCCTGCACAATCACGCGGGGATGCTCGGCAACGGGCTCTTCGGGAGCGGGGACATCCAACGCGGTGGGCTGAGGTTCCGCCACATCGTTCACGACAGGTTGTGCCGTGTCGGGTTGGGTGGCCGGAGCATCGCCGGATGTCTCTGCCGGTTGCAGAAGCATGGGCCGAGCCTGTTCCTGCGCCGTAGCGGTGGAAGCGAAAAGCAAGACCGCCAGACAGACCAAGGTGACGAAACCACCGTGAAAGCGCGTCATGAAACCCTCCCTTTGGTTCATTCTCCCAGGCTGCTTCGCGGTTTGAACCAAACCGCCACACATGGGTGAAATGATAGACAGTATCTCCCCCGACCCGGCGCGGGCACGTCGGACCGAGATGGTTTTTGAATCATGAGACGGAAGCGTACCACACTCCCCGATTCTTGGACAACCGTTTCCTGTGTTTTATTCAGCAAAAGCATAGGGAAGAGGGAAGAGCATCCATGCCAGAAAACAGGATTGCCGAGAGAAAACAAGAGATTAACCCCCATGTTCCATTCAGGGAACGATGGGGCTTCTTCAACTCCTGCCCTCGTCCCCTTGGCTAATCGAAAAGGGCTTCCACAAAAGCCGGGGCATCGAAGGGGCGCAGGTCGTGAATGCCTTCGCCGATGCCGATGAAGCGCACGGGAACGTGCAGTTCTTCGGTGACACCCAACACCACGCCACCCTTGGCCGTACCGTCCAGCTTGGTCAGGACCAGACCGGAAAGGGTGAGCGCCTCGTTGAATTTCGCCGCCTGGTTGATCGCATTCTGTCCGGTGTTGGCATCCAGCACAAGCCAGGTCTGATCCGGTTCACGGCCCAGGGCTTTGCCCGCCACACGGAAGACCTTGCGAAGCTCTTCCATCAGGTTGAACTTGGTATGCAAACGCCCGGCGGTATCGGCAATGACCAGGTCGGCCTGTTGCGCTTTGGCCCGTTCAATGGCGTTGTAGATCACGGAACCGGGGTCCGCTTTCTCCTGCCCGGCGACCACTTCCACCTCGGCGCGCCGTCCCCACTCCTGCAATTGTTCCACGGCGGCAGCGCGGAAAGTGTCTCCGGCGGCCAGGATGACCTTCAAGCCCTGAGCTTTGTAATGCAAGGCCAGCTTGCCGATGGTCGTGGTTTTGCCTACGCCGTTGACACCAACAATCATCAGCAGTTTGGGTTGGGCATCGGACATCTCCCAGGGGCGCTGGTGGGGAAGCAGGATGTTGCGCATTTCCTCACGCAAAAGGTCGTTGACCTTACCGGCGTCCTGCAATTCTTTGCGTTTGGATTTCTCTTTGATCGAGTCAAACATCCGCTGGGCGGTTTTCGCGCCGATGTCCGCCGTGAACAGAACCTCTTCCAGTTCTTCCAGGATGTCTTCATCAATTTCTTTTTTCAGGCTGAACAGCTTGCCGATACGGCCAATAAAGCCTTTGCGGGTTTTGGCCAGTCCTTCACTGAGCGACTTCGGCCCGGCAACGGGTTCCGGCTCCGGTTCGGGTTCTGCTTCCGGCTCCGGCGTCGATTCCTCCACCACGGCAGCAGGCTCTTCGTCGTCTTCGTCGTCTTCCGCCTCCAACTGTTCCGCTTCGCGGGCGGCTTCTTCCTCGGCTTCCAACTCGTCCAGATACATCGCTTCAATGCGTTTGGAGCGTGACCGCAGGGCCAGCAACACCACACCGAGGAGAATCAAAGCAACGGCAACGCCGATGACGTAGTAAAGGTTGGGAGCGACAAGAAGAGAGTGCCAATCGAATCCGTTCATACTCAGTTGCCTCGTAGTGATCCTATCCTCGCCTCGTTTCACGAGCGCAAGGGGGCGTCGTCATGTTAATTCAGGTTGACCGAAACCAACTTGCTTACGCCGGGTTCTTCCATCGTCACGCCGTAAAGCGTGTTGGAAATCTCCATCGTTTTCTTGTTGTGGGTGACGATGATGAACTGGCTGATTTTGCTGATGCGTTGCACCATGCGGTTAAAGCGGCCAATGTTGGCGGCATCCAGGGGCGCGTCAACCTCATCCAGCAGACAATAGGGCGTGGGCTTGTAAAGGAAAATCCCGAAAATCAAGGCAATGGAAGTCATCGCTTTTTCACCACCGCTCAACAGCGTGATGTGCTGCACGTTCTTTCCCGGAGGCTGTACGTTGATTTCCACGCCGCTGTGCAGGAGGTCGCTTTCATCGGTCAGTTTCAGATAAGCCTTCCCGCCACCGAACATCTGCGGGAACAGTTCTCCGAACCGGGTGTTGATCGTCTCGAAAGCTTCACGGAAGCGCTCCAGGCTGGTGCGGTTGATTTTCTGGATCGCCCGACGGAGATCCTCCATGCTCTGGACCAGGTCATCGCGCTGGTATTCCATGAACTGGAAGCGTTCCTGCACTTCGTCGTGTTCCTTGATCGCTTCGTAGTTCACTTCACCCAGCTTGCTCAGCGCCAGACGGATTTCCTGAATCCGCGCCCGTTCTTCTTCACCCGGTTGATCGAGTTTGATGTATTCTTCGTATTCCGTGTTCAAGGTCACGTCGTAACGTTCTTCCACACGGGTTTCAAGCTGGCCGATCTTCATCTGCAACTCGTTGTTGCTCACGGCCAGTTCGTTGTTCAGGGTCTGCAAGTCTTCCAGGTGTTTGCGTACCTGGCGGGACTCCTCCCGCTTTCTGGAAAGGCCCGCTTCTTCTTCATCCAGGGCTTGACGTTTTTCATCCAGCCTCGCCCCGTACTCGCCACGTAGGGACAACTTGTGGTCGCGGTCTTCGTTGAGCCGGTCCCGTTCGCGGTCGATTTCCTGCACGCGCATCTGATGGTTGCGCAGGTTTTCCATGACCTGCTCACCGCGTTCGGTCAGTTCATGAAGTTGCCGACGCACGCCGTCCAGGTTTTGTTGAACATGCCGCTGCTCTTGGCGCAGGCGTTCCAGTTCCGCACGCTGTTCGGCGGCTTCACGGATCAGCCTGTCCCGCTCCGGCGCGACATCCAGAAACTGTTGTTGCACATCCAGAAGGGCGCTGTCCATGCCGCGCCGTTGCTCTTCGGCTTCGGTCAGGCGTTCGATGAGCGAGCGCTTCTCTTCGGCGAATTTCTGGGTCTGGGCGCGGAAGCGCTCGAATTCTTCATCCACCACGCGGAGCTGTCCGGTCAGGCGCCCGGCTTCCCCTTCCAGGATGTTCAGGTCTTTTTCCTGGTCGCTGATTTTCCGTTCCTGCTGGAAGCCTTCCTGTCGGGTACTTTCCAGCAAGCCGTTCAATTCTTCAATGCGGGCAAGCTGCTCCTGGGTCTGGGTGTCTTTTCGTGACACCTCGGTTTCCAGATCATCCACCCGGTCTTCCAGAGAGAGAATTTCGTTTTTGCGTCGCAACAGGCCGGAACTCTTCGGCTCGCCCGCACCCCCGATCAACGCCCCGGAGCGGTCCACCCGGCGGCCATCTCGGGTCACGACGGTCACCAGCCCCGGATGGGCGCGCCAGAGATCAACGGCCTGCTCCACCGTATCGGTGACGTAGACATCCGCCAGCAGGCGTTGCAACAGCCCCTTGTATTCCGGATACACGGCAACGCTGGAAAGCAGCGGAGTGGCATCCGGTAACGCATCGGGAAGTGTGTGGCGCGGCGGTTCCAGTTGGGCAAAGCCACCCCGGCCTAAGTTCCCATCTTCCAGATGACGCAAACCTTTCCGGGCCATTTCAAAATCTTTGACGACCACCCACTCCAAGCGTTCCTGAAGGGCTGCACCGAGGGCTTTCTCCATCTCCGGTTCGACATCCAGCAGGTTGGCCAGAAGCTCGACATCATCGGTGCGACCGAACACCGTCTGGGCGTCTTGCAAGACCGCTTTTACCCCCTCGCTGACACCTTCCATACCTTCGGCCAATTCCCGCAGGCTTTCCAGGCGGCTTTTGGCGGCGGTGTAGGTATCACGAAGTCTGCTCAGTTCTTGCCGCAGGGTCAAATAGGCGTGGTTCTCTTCTTCCAGCCGGTTTTCCTGCATATCCTTACGATCTTGCAGGTCCAGCTTCATCTGTCGCAATCCACCCAGGGCGGCCAGGGCTTCATCGCGCCGGGTTTCCACCAGTTCCAACTGCTCTTGAAGGCGATGTTCCTCCCGGCGGTTGGCTTCGCTACGCTCAGCCAGTTGATCGGACAGGCGTTGGGTGCCTTCCAGACTGGCGTTCAAGCGCTGGATGTCTCCGCTGAGTTGGTAGTTGCGTTGCTTGGTGCTTTCGATGTCCCGCTGAAGCGCTTCGTAGCGTTCGTTGATATTCTTCAGCGCCGCACCCGCACCTTGTTCGCGTTCGTCCTGACCGGCAAGGCTTTCCTGCACATCGGCCAGACGAAGGGACAACTCGGTGGATTGGTTTTCCAGATCACGGCGGCGTTCCCCGCCAAGGTGGTGTTCGTTTTCCAATTCCTGCACGCGGCTGGTGGTGTTCTGCCGCTCTTTGACCAGCGCGTCAAGCTGGTTCTCCACCACGCGGATGTCGCCATCCAGTTGGGCCAGGCTTTGCGCTTCCTGTTGAAGCTGATCCTTGCGTTCCTCCAGATTCAACGAGCGCGTTTCCAGTTCCGCTTCAGCCTGAGCCAAGGCGGTAAGCGTGGTGTTGCGTTCCTCTTCCACTTCCAGAATGCGCGTGCGCAGGGCCAGCTTGGTATCAAGCAGTTTCTTGTAATCCCAGCTCTGCTGCCGCATATCCAGTTCGCGCTCTTCCTCTTTATAGGCCTTGTGGCGTTCCGCCTTGAGCGCTTGACGGTGCAGGCTGTTGAGCCGGGTTTTCAATTCCCGCAAGGTATCGCCGATGCGGTCCAGGTTGGTTTGAGCATGATCCAGACGGCGTTCAGCTTCCTGGCGCTTTTTGTAATACTTGGTGATCCCCGCCGCTTCGTCGATCATCGACCGCAGTTCATCGGCACGGGCGCCGACCATCTGGCCGATTTTCCCCTGTTCGATGATGCTGTAAGCTCGGCTTCCCGCACCGGTTCCCAAAAAGAGGTATTGCACTTCCCGCAGGCGGGCCGGAGCGCGGTTGATCTCATAGTCGCTGCCACCGTCACGGTTCAAGCGACGGGTTACGGAGATTTCCGGGAAGTCCACGTATTCCGGCGGGCATTCCTTGGCTGCGTTGTCAAAGGTGAGGGTTACCTCGGCCACATGGCCGGACGGGCGGGTCTGGGTGCCGCTGAAAATCACATCCTGGCGGCTGGCCGCACGCAGGGACTTGGGCGCCTGTTCGCCGATCACCCAGCGGATGGCGTCCACGATGTTGGATTTCCCACAGCCATTCGGGCCGACGACGCCGACGATGGGGCGGTCGAAATGAATGGTGGTTTTGTCCGCGAAGGACTTGAACCCGAAAATGTCCAAGCGACGAATGCGCATGATTCGACTTTATCCAAACCGAACAGGCAGGCCCTTTGGGTCTGTTCCTGCCGGGTTAATCCTGATGGGTTTCCGGCTCCCCAGCACGGGGAATCCGGCGTGAGGAAGCCCGCAAGACATGGGTTCCGGCGATAATATCGCCCAGGCGCTTGCCCTGCGGGTCGGAAACGACAAAATAACATTCTATCCCGACAATCAACACGCCCACGCTGAACAGGAGAATCCAGCCCAGAAGCGGAATGCCGAGGAACAAACCAATCACGACGAAGGGCACGTTGCGAAGCGCACTTTCCAAAAAGCCCGCCCGCTGACCATCCAGGTCTTTCACGACGCGAATCCGAGCCACGCGCTTGCCGAGGCTCTGCCCGCCGGTCAGACCATCCGCGATAAGCAGATACAAAAGCCCGGCCAACAGACCAACGGCGGGAAGCCAATCCGTCAAGGCGAGAAAGATCAGCAGATCCACCGCACGGGCAACGATGCGGTTGCTCACGGCGGCGGTGTCCGGATCCCGTTCCCGGCGACGGTCGCTGCGCTGGCGTCGATCCGAACTACGGCGATCGCTCTGGCGGCGTTCCGGATGACCGTGGCCTTCGTCCGGCGTCGGTTCCTGTTGTGTCCGATCCGTTTCGTTCACGGTGCTTCCCCATAATCTGCACGGCGTTTGATCCTCCACGAACCCATATGAATCAAGGTTCCCTGTCGGTTTTCACGCCCGGCCTTAAAGCGCAGTGACGATACCCATCCCGTTTCGGCTTGTCAATCAAATACCGCGTGGATCAACAGGCTCGGCATCGGAAGAAAGAAAGTATTCTCAATGTATTATCAGGCTTTCGTATTCCATCGGTTCCACAAGAATGTTTCCTGTCCCTGTCAGGTCCAAGCCCTTACAATTGCAAGGAAACAAGCTGCTCAACACCGGCAGTCGCCGGTCCGTCGCCCAGATTTTCATAAATCAGCAACAGACCTTTGTCGGCAATCCAGCGGCTTTTTCCGAAGGTCAGGCTTACTTCCGGCTCCTCTTCGGAGAGATGACGCAGGGGAACGCGCAGCACGCTGGGCTGGCGAATGTCTTCGCTGACGAGGTACCGCAGCATCACCGTTTGCTCCTCCGCCCGGTAAAGGAATTCCTTCACCTCGCCGTTGACGAACTCCGCATAGGGTCTGGCCACGGCATCGGCACGGGGGCCGCGTTCCGTCCAGTCCCCATTGACGAACGAGCAATCTTCCTGGTTCCACATCGCATCGCGGCTGACTTCATGGGTCCAGACCGTCGCAGGCATGGCCAACTCATCAAGAACCTTGTAGAAATCGTGAATGAACCATCCGGCGTTGGCATCATCACCGGGTTCCGATTCCGAACCGCGAAAACCGAACTCGCTCATCAGGACCGGAGCGCCGAGGCTGGTCAATTCATGCTTGGTGGTCAGCGCTTCACGAAGCGCCTCCAGGTTGCCGTCATATTCCCCCAGAAGAAACTGGGTCGGATAGTAGTAATGGGGCGAAATCACCGCGTTTTCCAAGCCATCCAGGCTCCAGCCGATGTCTCCGCCTTCCTGGCCCGCTTCCAAGCCGCTGGGCTCGGCGAAAATCACCGCCTGAGGCAACTCTTCCCGCACGGCCTGGGCCGCAGCTTTGTAGAATGGAATCAACTTCTGGGCATACCACTCGTTCAAGGCATCCGCGCCCTCGGCACCCGGATTGGGTTCGTTCATCACGTCCACTCCCAGCAGGTTGGGGTACCCTTTCAGTCGTGCGGTGACCGCTTGGACCATCGCCACGTAGGAATCCTGCAAACCGTCTTCGTTGTGCCAGAAGCGATCGAACGCAGCCTGTACTTCCTGGCTGGAGAAGACGTTCATGAACCAGGATTGGTCATCCAGCGCGGGCGGTTCGGCAGGTGGGTTTTCCAAAGCCCAGGGCGGTGCGCCGGAGCCACCCAGGTAGCGGCTGAACAGATCCTGGTGAAAATCCAAAAAGACATACAAACCGCGTTCTTGGGCAGTAGCCATCATCTGTTCCAGCAGGTTCAGGTAGGCTTCGTCATAGCTGCCTCGTGTGGGTTCCACGGCTTCCCAGAACACCGTCAACCGAAGTACGTTCATCCCCCAAACCTTGGGGAAATCCATGTAGGCGGCAAGCTTGCTGTCAAAATCGTCGCTGTTACCATCGCCTTGCCAGGGAATGAAGGGCGGAAGCTTGGCCCGTCCTCCGGCGTTGATGCCACGCAACATCACCGTGCGACCGTATTCATCTTTCAGGAGATTCCCTTCGGTGTGAACCACGGGGAAAGGCCATTGGCTGGTGTATTCCGTATCCGGCCAGGTGTCCCCATCGGCCTCATCGCTGTCGTCCCCATCGGATTCATCCGAGTCGTCACCGTCGGAGAGATCCGGGTTGTCTTCCTTGGAGTCGGACGAATCCTCGCAGGCGGGAAGGCAGAAAACAGTCAGGGAGAACAAGAATGAAATCAGCAGCAAACGCGAAGTCATGACGAGTATCCTCATACGATAGTAAGCAGAAGAAGCAGACCATGAAGGCACAGAATGAATCCGCCTAGTGTATGAAAGTTCCCGGTGAAAGACAAGTTGTAAGTTTTATTGCCTTTTCCTGCCTTGAAACCCTATAATGGGTTGTGTTCATGAATGATGGATGTGCAACCAGAATAAAAGGTTGCCGAAGAACCAAGAGGAAAACCCATGCGACGCTTCCTTTTGCTTTGTTGCCTGATGGCTGGTTTTCTGCTTATCCAGGCGTGTTCGGATGAAGAAACCATTGAGGAAACGCCGACTTGCTCCAGTGACGATCAGTGCGCGAAGGGGATGCGCTGCCTGAATAGCGAGTGTGTCAGCTTAGCCTGCGAAGCAGACGAAGACTGCCTGAATGGTGAAATCTGCAACAATCAGCAATGCCAGGAAGACGACGGCTCCGGCACGCTATGCGCCCTTGGAGATCGGCGCTGCACGACGGATGGCTCAGCGGTGGAAGTCTGCGCTCAGGGAAGCTACGGCCTGATCTGGCAGGCGGCTCAGATGTGTAACTACGGATGCGCTCTTGCCGCCTGTGTGGAAGGAAATCCCACCGAAGACGGGGATGAAGAACTGGAAGACGAAACCGACGTGGAAGCGTTCTGTGAACCGAACGCGGTACGCTGTTGGTGGAACAACATCGAGGTCTGCCTGGACGATGGCTCGGACTGGTCGATTACCGAGGAATGCGGCAGGGAAACCCAATGCCAGGGAGAAGAACCGTTCTGTGGTCCGCCGCAGATTTGCGGAGCGGGGATGCGCCTGTGTGCCGACGAAAACACCATTCAGGTCTGCAATGAAGACGGCACGGAGTGGGAATATTCGGACTGCGGCGCGGGTGGAACGTGCAGCGAGGAAGATGTTCAGTGCCATTATCCCCAGGACACCTGCATCTTGAACCGCTACCAGTGCCTGGACAACGAAGTACAGAAGTGCATCTCTCAAGGTGGACAACTGCAATGGGTTCATATCGAAGACTGCGACCCCAACGGCACCTGCGTCTGTCTGAACCATGTGAACAACACCTGCACCCTGGCTTCCTGTCAGGCTTCCGCCGTCTGCTCGCCCTTGCAGCGTCGTTGCAGTGAAGATGGCAGCGCGGTGGAGATGTGCCAGTACGATGGAATGGGTTACGTCACCTTGGAAAACTGTGCAGACGGCACCACCTGCGTGAGCAACAGTTGTCAATAACAAGCGGGAAGGCACGCCTTCCACAAAAACCGTACCACGCGCTTTGACCTAGAAAGGATCCCCCCATGCGTCACGCTTTGTTTCTGGTTTTGCTTCTGTTCTCGGCAAGTGGGTTTTTCACGGCTTGTTCATCGTCCGATGACGGCGGGATTCAGCTCAACCCGGACCCCACCGACGATGATGATGACAACAACGACGACTCAAGCGGAACGGCGCAGATGGGGGAACTCTGTCAAACCAACCAGGATTGTGCCGAAGGCTGGTGCATCACCCAAGAAATGGTGGAAGAGGTTCAAACGCCCTTCTGTTCCATCGGCTGCGATGTGAACCAGGCGGACGCCTGCCCCGAAGGCTATTGCTGCCTGGAAATCCTCAACGCGGCGGCCTGCGTGACCGAAAGCATCTGCGAGGCGCGGATGCCCAGAACCAACCACCAATGCCTGCCCGGTGGCGCGTTCGATACCTACGGCATTGTCTGCGGGGAAGGCTTCGGAGATTGTGATACGATCTGCGGAAACAACGGCTACGAGCATAGCTGCCCGCCCACCGGAGAGTGCCGCACCTTGGCCCAGGATGTGGATGGCGATGAATCCGACGGAGATCAGACGGACGGGGATACCGATGGCGACAGCGGGGACGATGACGATGATGATGATGATGATGACAGCGACGGCGATCTGATTGACCATCAGTGCGAAGAGAACGGTGCCTTTGATGTCAGCGCCCCGCCCTGTTCCTCGGCAGCGCAATGCGATAGTATCTGCGCGGGAACCACCGCCGGAGTGCGCTTCTGCCTGGGTGGAAGCTGCCGCGCAGCCGAAGGCAATGACTTCACCCATTACTGCCTGCCCGACTCCAGCCAAAGCCTGATGGGTCCGCCCTGCACCGGGGACGAAGACTGCTCGGAAATCTGCGCCGAGGCCGGAGCGCCCAACGGGACGAGCCATTTCTGCTTCCATTACTCCTGTTACGCGGAAGTCGTGGATGAAGATGGAGACATCACCGATGGGGATGTCGCCGACGGGGATGATGATCCCAACCCGGTGAGCCGTGACTGGCCCTGCCGGGATGACAGAGATTGCCAGCGGGCGCAATATTGCAATCCGGATACCGGTCTGTGTGCGGTACGCACCAACTATTGTCAGCCCTGCCAGCGGGATGAAGAGTGCATCAACGCCACCGCCCGCTGTGTGGCCGGGAGCGAAGGTCGTTTCTGCGCCACCGCCTGCCTGTATCCCTTCGACTGCCCCGACGGCTTCAGTTGTACCGATGTCGCCGCCTTGGGTGCCCGGCTTTGTATGCCCGGTTCCACCTACCTTTCCAGTCATTGCTGTGCCGATGAGCAATGCAACGCCAATCAGGTCTGTGACCCCTTGAGCCGAAGCTGTCAAGCCGTCTGTCCGGCTACCGCCTGCCCGGCGGGCCAGCAATGCTTTGAGCAACGCTGCTACTCGGCCTGTCAGGAACATGGCGATTGCTACCCTTGGGAAGCCTGCCTTTCCGGTGCCTGCATTGAAGCCGATTGCCACAACACCGACGATTGCCCCTTGAACTACCGCTGCAACGATCGCTTCACCTGCATTCCCTCCTGCCGTAATGACGACGACTGTGTGCCCTGGATGACCTGTAACAACGGACAATGCGCCGAACGTGCCCATTGTGTGGGGAGCGAGCAATGCCCTCCGGGCGAGGTCTGTTCGGTGGCGGCGGGAAGTTCCTCCAGTGGAAACTGCTCGGAACCTTCCAGCGGTCAGTGTGACACCTGCTCCCCGTCCTCGTCCAACCCCTGCGGTGGAGACAGCAACCTGACCTGTTCCGATGTGTTGGAAGACAACTACTATTGCCTGCACCGTCAGGATTGCCTGAACGATGAAGAGTGTCCCCAAGGCTTCAGCTGCGAACAGGCTCCGGCGGATGGCTCGCCTCTTCTTTCCGGCATGGTCTGCACGGGCCGTTGTGATCGCTACCTGGATCAGATGCTCTGTCGTGTGGGTGAGTTGCGTTGCAGCGGCAACCGCGTGGAAGTGTGCAACAACACCCTGACCGGATGGAGTCTGCAACAGGATTGTGCCTCCACCAGTCTGGTGTGTACGCCGCAGCCGGAACCCCACTGCGTAGCCGATCAGGTCTGCCAACCCGGCGACGTGGTCTGCGAAGGCACCACGGTGTTGACCTGCTCGGCAACGGGCGCGGGGTACGATGAACAGGAATGCGGCCTGCGTACCTATTGTACCTTGCCCAACGGGGATTGCCGCTGTCAGGTGGGAAGCTATCGCTGCAACGAAAACCGCGTAGAACAGTGCAACGCCAACGGAACCGGATGGTCCATCACCAACCAGTGCGATGCCGCATCTCAATGTATGTGTACCCAGGATGACGGTCTGTACTGTCAAAGCGCTCAATGCCAGGGAAGCAATGCCTGCAATCCCGGTGACCATCGTTGTGTTGGGGATGACTACGTGGAAGTCTGCGGCCCGAACGGCGATCAATGGTATCTGGTGGAAATCTGCCAGAACGGTTGCAGCAGCGGAAGCTGTCTGTAAGTCCTCTTGTCTGAGATGTGAACACGAACCGAACGCCCCCAACGGGATCGGGCCGGTTTGATGACGCGGGATTCATAGAAACGGGTCGAGGTGGGAAGCTTCCTTACAATTCCCTTGACCCTTGAAAACACTGGACTAAGATGAGCGGTGTGTCGTGAGCTGTTACAACAAGGACCTGTCGCTCCAAGATGTGATTGAAGGATGCGTGGGTAGCCGTTATTTTTGAAGGAGGTCGTTCGTGCGAATGTCACGCCTGATGCTGGTGCTTGTACTGGGATGGATGCTGATTCTGGTGGCCTGTTCCGGTTCGGAGGGGAACAAAGGTTCGAAGGTGGATCGTTCCAAGGTGGAGCCGTTTTTACTGAAACAGGAACCGGTCAAGATGGATGTCCGCCTGGACGCCAACCTGAACGATCAGATCATGGTTCTGGGTTACGACCTGGAACCGGAACAACTTCGTCAGGGACAGCCCTACACCATCACCTTCTATTACAAGGTACTGGCCCCGACCAAGCAGGATATGCAGTTCTTCGGCCATTTGGACAGCGAAGGGGCGACACCGTTTCGTATGCGCTTGGATCACTGGGTTCTGGGGCATAAATACCCGACCAACAAATGGAAACCGGGTGAGATCATCAAAGACAGTTTCCGCGGCAAGGTTCCCGCAGGCTTTCCCAGCACCAAGGGAACCCTTTGGCTCGGTTTCTACAAAGGCAAAGAGCGTCTCGTAATCAAGAGCGCCGGTCGTGCCAAAGTCGGCAAAGATGGTCGCCTGGACGCGGGAACGATCCGTTTCGATTTCCCCAAAACCCTGAACCGTGTCTACACGGTCTACAAAACCAAGCAGCCCATCACCATCGACGGCAAGTTGGATGAAAACGTCTGGATTCAAACCCGTCCGGCGGAACCTTTCCGCAACGTATCCGGGAGCCGGGAGGTCACGCCCAAAACCGAACTGCGGATGATCTACGATGATGAAAACCTCTACGTCAGCTTTGTCTGCATGGATGAGGATATCTGGACCACCTACAAACGGCGGGATGATCCGCTCTACAAGCAGGAAGTGGTGGAAATCTATGTGGACGCCGACGGCAACGGCAAAACTTATTACGAATTACAGATCAGTCCGCGCAACATGGTCTTTGACGCCTACTTCCCCGAAGTACGCAAAGACATGAATCTGGCCTATGACGCCAAGATGAAAACCGCCGTCACGGTGGATGGCACCCTGGACAACCGCAAGGACAAAGACAAACGCTGGATCGTGGAAGCAGCCATTCCCTTTGCCTCCATTGCCGATGCAAGAAACAAACCGCCCAAAGCGCGGGAAGAATGGAAGATGAATTTCTACCGCATGGAACGCCCGAAGAAAGGCGGCCTGGCTGCCAGCATGTGGTCACCTACTTTGGTGGGGGATTTCCACACGCCCAGCCGTTTCGGTACTGTGGTGTTCCATGAACGGCTTGTGGAAGAAAAATTCAAGATTACGGTAGAGAAGAAAACCAAGAAGTAAGCGACGAAACATATCGCCCGGATGGATACCCTCCATCCGGTTTTTGAGACATTGAGCCCTTCCCGGCTTTTTCTCAGGGGGCTCGCAGATTCCGATGGAAGGAGTATCTCCATGAAACGCGGATTGTTCTTCAGTCTTTTGGTCGTCCTCATCCTTGGCCTGTTTGCCGTGGCCTGTTCCGACTCCGGCAGTGGGGATGACGACGATGACGACGATACCACCACCGATGGTGACAACGACCTCACCGACGACGATGATGACATCTCTGACGACGACGACGACAACGGCGGCGTGATTATTCCCGACACCGATGGCGACACCACCGACGATGATGACGATGACCGTGAAGGCTGCATGTACGACACGGACTGTCCCGGCAACCAGTACTGCTACTTCGCCAGCGATACCTCCAACGGTCGCTGCGTGGACCGGAAGCAGGAATGCGATCCCTGCACCACCAACCGGGAATGCCTCTACGACTACGATTATTGCCTGCCTGAAGCCTATGGTTCGGTCTGCGGTAGTGATTGCAGCAACGGCTTGACCTGCCCGACCAACTATGTCTGCACCATCATTCCCGAACTGGACAACTCCAAGCAGTGTGTCTTCGATACCTCTTTGCTTCAGGGAACCCAGGGAACCCCCTGCTGCACCCATGAAGACTGCGACCTGCCGCTCTCCTGCCGTCGCGGCACGGCGGGCAAAACCTGCCAGAACGGTTGCACGGCCAACGCCGACTGCCCGATGGGCATGATCTGCAACCAGCCCGAACCCAACCGCACCGGCGAATGTATTGACGGTTGCACCAGCATCGACGATTGCCCCGGTGGCACGATCTGCGTCGATGGCCAGTGCATGGAAGGGGAATGCACCGAAAGCGCTCACTGCGCGATCAGTCACTATTGTGATACCGTGACCAATGAATGCGTGGAAGGCTGCCAGACCAACGACGACTGCCCCGGCACCGACGAATGTCAGGACGGAACCTGCGTGGTCTATACCGGTTGCAAGGGAACCTATGAATGCAGCCTGGGCGACATCTGCACCAAAGAGATGACCGAAGAAGAGATTGCTCAGGACGACCCCAGCCTTCGTGGTGAATGCTACACCCCGACGGAACCCTATTGCGATCCCTGCACGGATACGCAAAACCAGAACAACGAATGCGGCGACGGCAACTTCTGTGTAGAACTGACCGACCCGGATACAGAACAAAGCCTGGGCCACTTCTGCCTGGTCATGCGGGACTGCTTCTACCGCGACGGCGAAGGCGGCACCAACCCCGGTGATGAACAATGCCCGCGTGGGTATTCCTGCATCTTCCCCGACAACGAGAACATGCCGGACAAATATTGCATCGCCGATTGTACCGACGAAAACTTCCAATAAGGAACGAACCAGGAAATCAGCTTTCGCGGCGGATCGGGAAAATCCCGGTTCGCCGCGTCGTCCATCAAGGACGCCATCCAAGCCCGGTGGGGAAACGGTCTTGATCACGGCGGATGGCCCGGAGACAGCAAAGGGGATGTCGATGACCCATGAAGAGCAGGCGGAAGCCAAACCCTGTCACACTCCGCAGGTAGTCGCGCTGACCGGCTCGCGCAATTTCCTGGCCAATGGGCTGATGCGCAAGCTGGTGGAGATTCTGGAAATCAAGCGGGTGGTGGTCTTGGATACGGAGCGGCCACGCTTCGACCATGAACGCATTGTATTCTACAACCTGGATCTGACCAACCCCACCGCCGGGCAGTTGATGTCCGACATCTTCCGCAGCGAAGGCGTGCAAGCCTACATTCATGCGATATACAGCTACGGCTTCATCCGCAACCGTCTGATGAGCCGCGAGTTGGAAAGCATCGGCACCATGCACATGCTCAACGCCTGCCAGGAAGCCGGGGTCAAGCGGATCATCGTCCGTTCCAGCACCCAGGTTTACGGAGCCTCCCCGCAGAATCCCACCTTCTGCACGGAAATGCACCCCACCGGTAAACGCGGCCTGGAGAACCTGCACACCCATGAAAAAGTGGAAATGGAAAAGCAGGTGATCGCCTACGCCCGTTCCAACCCCGATACCTGCGTAACCGTGTTGCGTAGCTGTAACACCCTGGGGCCGACGGCGGAAAACTACCTGGCCTACATGCTCTTGAAACCCGTCGTTCCGACCGTGCTGGGCTTTGATCCCTTGATGCAGTTCATTCATGAGGACGATCTCTACCGGGCCTATCTGACCGTGCTTCAAGGCTCCGTCGCCGGCGTGTTCAACATTGTCGGTCGGGGTACCTTGCGCTATTCGGAGGTGATTGACCTGCTGCGGCGCAAGGCGCTTCCCCTGCCCATTCGGATGTGGCGCCTGGGCTTGGGCTTGAGTTGGAACCTCGGTGCCTACGACGTTCCCAAAGATTACCTGGACTACCTCAAGTACACCTGCCTCGCCGATGGCGGTAAGGCGCTTCGCGAGTTGGAGTTTGTCGCCACCAAAGATGCGCGTCAGACTCTGGAAGACTTTCACACCACACGCATCGCGTCCCGCGTATCGTAGGAGGGAATATCATGGCCAGCAAAGATCCCCTGGGAAACGATCCCTTCGCCAGCATCGAACAAAGCCGGGAAAGCGAAACGCAGACCGCCAAGCAGACAACAAAGAAAACCGCGAAGAAGACCGCCTCAAAAGCGACGAACAAAACCAAGAAGAAACCGGCTAAAAAGCCGGTCAAGAATGCGGCGGACTCGGCGGCAGGTGCCAAGAAGCCCAAGACGGCGACAAAGGGCAAAGCCACAAACAAGGGTACGAAGACGAGCCAAGCCACCCCGAAAAAAACAACAACGAAACCCAATCAGAGTAAGGCCAGCACCCCGCCGAAAAAGCCAAGGGCGAAGACGAGCGGCCCCAAAGAAGCCAAGCCGAAGGCAGCGTCCTCCAAGGTAGAGCCGACCCCACGCAGCGCAACCAAGGCCGTGCCACCGGCCTCCGCTCTGAAGAATGTGGACGAAACGAGAACTCAACCCCTCGCCGAAAGCACCAGAGACCTGGTTCCCTTGAATCGTTATGCCGAGGCGATGGCCGATGTAGACCGCGAGCTTCCGCGCTATGACCCGGCCCTGTCCGGTGATCCCGACAGCAACCGTCAGCTTCGTTCCAACGAGCAGGATCTTGGGGAAAGCTTCGGCTTCAATCAGGAGCAATCGCAAAGCCTGTCCGCCTTGATCCAGTTTCTTTACCGCGTCTACTGGCGCGTGGACGTGGAAGGCGCGGAGAACATTCCCGACGAAGGTCGCGCCCTTTTGGTGGGTAACCATTCCGGAGTACTTCCCTACGACAGCCTGATTGTGCGTCACGCGGTGAAGATGGAGCATGACAGGCAACGCGCCGTCTGGCCGCTTCTGGAAGACTTCATGTACTACGCCCCTGTGTTGGGAACCCTGCTCAGCAAAGCCGGAGCCATTCGCGCCTGTCAGGAAAACGCCCAACGGCTTTTGAAGGAAGATGAACTGGTCCTGGTCTTTCCCGAAGGCATCAAAGGAATTGAGAAGAGTAACGCCAAACGCTACCAGCTTCAACGCTTCGGGCGTGGCGGCTATATCAAACTCTGTCTGATGACCCATACGCCGGTGATTCCCGTGGCCATTGTCGGCAGTGAAGATGTCCATCCCATCTTGAGCAACATCCGACTTCTGGCCAAATCCTTCAACGTGCCTTACTTCCCCATCACGCCCACCTGGCCGCTTCTCGGCCCGCTGGGCCTGTTGCCGCTTCCAGCCAAGTGGCGCATCCGTTTCGGCGATCCGATCTACGTCAACCAGTTCGACCCGGACACGGCCAACGACCGCGTCGCGGTGCAACGGCTGAGCAATCAGGTGCGTGAAACCATTCAGAAGATGTTGAAAGAAATGACCGGCAAGCAGAAATCCCGCTGGTTTTAGCCGGGGCGTGAGAAACCAAGCCCGGCAGGGGATGAGCCGGAAGTCAACGTAGAGCGCTCAAAGAGATGCCAACTCTTCCTCGTTCAGTTCCTTGCCGCAGGCGGGGCAATGGGTGATTTCCTCCTGATCGACGGTGAAAAAGCGTGGCCGGTAGACCTCGCCGTTCCAGGTGTATTCCACCCAGATTTCCTCACCGCACAAGCAAAGCCCGACGGACGAAAAGACCATTGCAACCCTCCTTCCCTATCCGCATCCCGTTGGTGAGATGAACCCGACATCCGAACCTTCCGGGCTGGCTGCGGAGCCGGAGGCCCATGTCCTGTTTCATTTCAGATTTCCGAAGGGGACGCGAAACTCCTGGATCTTGCCATCGAACTCCACCACCAGCACCAGCATCAGACCCGGTTCCAGGTCTTTGTAGAAGAAACCGGGGAAGAGATCGCAGGTGTAGACGCAGGTCTTGTCCTGGCAATGGGCCTTCTTCGGCTCGTCAAAAAGGATCTTCGCCGGTTTCAGCGTGTTGATTCCCTGCCGCAGGGTGATCTTCACCTGCTTGAACCGGGACGGGTCTGTGTGAAGCAGATAGACAGGCATGACCAGGTGATCCTTGGCCACAATCTGCTTGACCCGTCGGTCCGTGGCGCGAATGCCCGGCTCCGTGGCGGCGAGCAGGGCCAGTTCCAGGGTTTTGGTCAGGACGTAGCCATTGGTTTCCACTCCCAAGGTTCCGAAAGAGTAAGACTCAAACAGCTTGGCCGGATCTTTGGCGTGGTTGCGCCCCCGTTGCAGGGCTTCGTCTACCTCCTGGGGGGTTAATTGAAAGCGGGCGGCAGAAGCTTCAGTGGGGAATCCGCAGGCAAGTCCGAACAGAAGAAAAACAAGAAGAAACAAGTGGAATTTCATGATGATAACTCGCTCGAAGGCTTGCCTTGTGTATCCGCTATTCATCGTTTTCAACCTCAAAATTAAATTGTGCGCAATTTTTTACGAAAAAACTCAACTCATGCGCTTGACTATCCCCTGGCAGCCCTTAGTTTTCATTCAGAACGAGGAACCGAACTGACAAGTGAGCCCATGATGGTCGCAAGGGCGACCGAAATCATGATTAAGTATACCCCATGTATCCGTAAAAAAGGAGACTAGAATGAGCACTTTGGTTGGAAACAAGGCCCCTGAATTTACCCTTACCGGCGTGTTGAACAAACAATTCAAAGACATCACCCTGCCTCATGCCGATGGCAAATGGACCGTGCTGTTGTTCTACCCCCTGGATTTCACCTTCGTCTGCCCCACCGAAGTCATCGCCTTCAGTGACGGCCTGGACAAATTCAAAGAGATCAACACGGAAGTCTACGGCATCAGCGTGGATAGTCAGTTCACCCACCTCGCCTGGACGGAAACCGAACGCAAAGCCGGTGGCGTGGGCAACATCCAGTACCCCCTGCTTGCCGATCTGAACAAAGAAGTCGCCGAGAAATACGAAGTCCTGCTGGACGGTGTCGCGCTGCGCGGCCTGTTCATCATTGATGACAAGGGGATCATTCAACACGCGACCATCAACAACGCCCCGGTCGGTCGCAGCGTGGAAGAAACCGTGCGCCTGGTGCAAGCTTTCCAGCATGTGGCCAAAAGCGGCGAAGTCTGCCCGGCCAACTGGCACCCCGGTGATGACACGATGAAAGCCGACCCCAACGGCTTGGTGGATTACGCCAAGAAGCACAACGACTAATCCCCTCGCTCTTCCATCTTACAAGTGGAAACGTGAACGCCCGGCCATCTGGTCGGGCGTTTTTCATGTCATGAACTGAGTCTACCGGTCGGTTCCCACCGGGCGTGAATTTCCATGTGGGGACATTGACTTCGTGATGGATGTTTCTCTTCGCTCATCCCGAGTGCCGCCCGGAGGGCGGTGGTTCGAGGGATCGCTCGTGGCTCAATACGATTCATCGTCGATGAATCACTCGCCATGAGCGTAGCCTGTCCGAGTTCGGACGCGGTGCCGCTGGTTTGAAAACCATCTGTTTTGTTCCCTCCATCATTCTATTAACCCGGTGATTATCACCGAGCTTAAGAATCGTCATCCTCCGCGCAGGCGGAGGATCCAGACAGCTTAAATTACTCTGGACTCCCGCCTTCGCGGGAATGACAAGGTTGACACTTCGCTAACTTATTGTTGCCGGGTTGATAACTCCCCAGAGTCAATATTACGCCCGTTCCCCCTTTTTGCTTCCTGTGAGGTTTGGTGCTATACTTTGTTTCACGATGAACAGACCCGAACCATGAGGTGGACCCATGATGGAAACCCTTCGTATACGACCCGTCCTTGTTTGGATCAGTCTCTTGATTCTCCTTCTCATCTTGCCAGCCTGCTCCGACGACGGGGATTCTTCCCCGGACGGAGACAACTCCGATGGGGACAACTCCGATGGAGATGATCTTGACGGGGACGAGCTTGACGGGGATCAGGAACAAACTGAAGAGCAAGGTTGTCGGCATTGTCCTTGTTTGGGTGACGGAACCTGCAACGTAGGTTTGATCTGCGAAGAAGGGGCTTGCGAAGCAGATCCCAATGTAACCTGGGTGCGTATTCCCGGTGGTACTTTCTGGATGGGCTGCGGTGGGGAAGGAACCTGTACACCATCATACTATGCTGATGTTGCCAAACCTCGCCATCAAGTGACCGTACCCGCCTTTGAAATGACTCAAACGGAAATAACGGGACAGCAATATTACAAGGCAATAGGGGAAGATTTTACAGGTAATCAATATAATCATGCTCCAGCAAGTTATTTCAATTGGGAAACCGCCAAGGCTGGCTGTGAAGCTCTGGGCGGTCGATTGCCGACAGAAGCGGAGTGGGAGTATGCGGCCAGGGCGGGTACGGAAACGGATTACTATTGTGGAAACGATCTGGAATGTCTACAACGCATTACTTGGTATTGCAATGGGGAGCTCGACTCTTGTTCCAATGGATTCGGTGGGGAAAAAGAACCGAACGCCTTCGGCCTGTATGACATGATCGGTAATTTCGCGGAATTCGTCGAAGACACCGACCAGGGCAATTACGAGGGAGCCCCGACCGATGGCAGTGCCTGGGTTGTGGAGGAGAATGGCATTAGACGTATCGCTCGTGGTGGCTATACCAGCGATAGCAGTTCTGGTACTGTTGTTGGCCTCTTCAAGGTATGGCTTCGTTATGACTATTATGAATTTGGATCTGCCCCGTTAGGCATCCGGTGTGCCAGAGACATTCAAGAGGAAGATGGGGATTCCGAGGAACTTGAGGAAGGCAACGAACAAGAGGATTAAGAAAACAAACAGGAAGGAAAACCAGGGTAGATCAAGCAAACGCCCCGGCCAGAAGGTCGGGGCGTTTTTCAGGTACGATGGGGAGCGACAAGACGGTCAGTAGTTCTTTTCCATCACGATCTTGTCACCGTTTTTGATGGTCATCAGGCTGCGCATCACCAGGGCTGCCGCCGTCTTGGAGCCAACACTCAACACAATCAATTCGCCGATCTTCTCGTAAGGAAGATCCTCTTTATCAATGTCATCCCAGTAGGAATCGCCGAAGTGGTCCAACTGACGGATGACGAAGAAACGGTTTCCTTCCTGCACGCCGTCTTTCAGACCGCGATCCAAGAAGACAATCTGATCCTGGCTGACGAAGGGATTTTCTTCGAGGTAATCCACGATGTAACCGTTGAGGCTTACCTTGTTGCGGCGCGGGCGGACATCCTTCACCGGGTTGCGCCAGGGGCGGACTTCATCCCCACGCACGATGGCTTCATAGCTGTGTTCAATCTTCACCGTCACGGCTTTTTTGCTGATCCGCGTCACACGAGCCGAGCCGAGAATACGGATCTTATAGCCCAGGTCATCCCCCGTTACCGGATGTTCCACTTCACCGAGAGTACGGAAAATCTCGTAGGTCTGGCCGATGGCGAAGTTGTTGATCTGGCGAGGTTTGATATAAGCATCATCACCGACACTCAGGTAGAACCTGTCTTCCGGGCTGTTGGTCAAGCGACCGGAGTTTTTCAGCTCGTTCTTGGCGATGAAACCATCACGGCGAAAATCATAGAAGCTGTGCTTGGCGGCACCCTTCTGGAAATCTTCCAGGCGATACTTACCACCTTCCCGCACGGACCCGGCGGCTTCTTCATCAAACATCTCCGGGATGGCTCCCAGATCGTCCGTGCCACGGGTTCCGGAACGCAGGGCCAGATCGGAATCCATCATGCCGTCCGGGCGCATGTAGATGGTGTTTCCGGGGTAGATCCAGTGAGGATTGGACACCTGGGGGTTCAAGGCCCAGACTTTCTGCCAGTACCAGGGATTGCCCAGGTAACGCATACTGATGTCCCACAGGGTATCGCCGGGTTCGACGGTGTGGGATGGCGGAAGCTGGCTGTAGTCCACCTCGCCCTGGAAGGGATCGTTAGCGATGACGGGGATGTCCTGGCTGGTGCCGGTGGCTCCCTCCAGCAGTTCCTCTTCCGAAATGTCAAAGCCCTCATCCACACCGGGATCGGCGGGCGTCTGGGCCAAGGCCACTGTGGTGGAAAGCAGCATCCACAAACCGATCAAAACCGTTAAACCACGCTTCATGGTTCCTCCTTTGGGCGAGTTGACCAACCCGTCCTTCGTTCCGTCTTACGATAACTCTTGCCTCGCGCTGCGGGCCGCGTCACTATTGGGGTAGCGTTCCATCAGCTGCTTCCACACCGTCCGGGCGGTCTGGTCGTTTCCCAGCGCCTGATGACATTTGCCGATATAATACAGAGCATCCGCCTTTTTGTTGCTGGAGGCATAATCCAACACCTCGGCGAAACGGGCCAAGGCCAGGCGATACTCCCCTTTGCGAAACCGTGACATCCCCAACCAGAACACGGCGTTGTCCGTGTAATCGGTATGAGGGAAGTCTTTCTTGAACTCGGAAAACAGAGCAATGGCCACGTCGTGGTGATCCGCCTTGAACGCGGCCAGGGCCTCGTCGTAGCGAGCGATCATTCCATGTTGTCGAGCCATCGGCAGGGGCGTTCCAAGTACCGTATTTGTAGCGTTTTTCTCGCTCTGCGTCAAGCTTGCATCCGCTTGCGGGCCTGGCTCGTCCTTTCCGGGAACCAGTTTGACCTTGCGCAAGACGGGAATCGCTTCCTTGCCATCCTGATGGGTTTTCATCACGGTCAGCTTGTCTTGCAGAATAATCAACCGGTTATTCATGTCTTCCAGCCGGACATTGGTGGTTACCACCTGCCGGTTGAGTTCCGCCACCTTGGCTTCCAGGGCGTCCATCTGCATCGCATAGCTCTGCTCCTGCCCGCAGGAAAACATCCCGCAGGAAAAAAGGAGAAGAAAACCAAGCTGTTGACACGATGGGCTCATGGCCTGAACCTCTGGATAAACTGCAAAATTGCACTAACTTTTCTTAAATTATATATACTTTTGTGTTTTCGTCAAGGAAAAAGCAGGGACGTTCCGGAGGATTTCCAGCCTTGGCTTCCGGATCAAGGTGGCGGGAGGGCTTGATCCGAGGGAGAACTCCTGGTGAGTTTCACTCCGTGGGTCTTTGATCGTGCGTGAAAAGTCGGGATTGACATACCCTCGCCCACGCAAGGCAGTCTTTGATTTTTGTCATTGGCGACAGTCCTTCCCCGATTCAAGGCCACGCCCGATTTGTTGTTTTTCCAACGATAGTCTTTGCATCAAGAGCCAAGATCGGCTAAACTAAGTCTTCGCTTTTCAAAGCTTAAAGAACCTGCCGAAATCCCGTTGTACCCTTGTCGCCGCAAAGTTGTATCGGCCTATGAGGAGAGAAGCCATGACCAAGAATCGTATGATTCGTGAAATCAAAGAAACCCCGGACGTGTTGCAGCGTCTGATTGAAACAGAATACGAACGTCTGGAGCGTTATGCCGAATGGGTCAAGCATCAGGATTTCCAGAGCATCACCTTTGTAGCGCGCGGCACCAGTGACAACGCCTGCCTGTATGGTCGCTACCTGGTGGAAACCCTGTTGCAGATTCCCTGTCACCTGGCCGCTCCCAGCGTGGTGACGATTTACAAAAAGGCCGTGATTGCGCCCAACAGCCTGGTCATCGGCGTCAGCCAGTCCGGCGAAAGTACAGACGTGGTGGAATACATGGCCCGCGCCAAAGAAAAAGGCAGCGCCACCATGGCCCTGACCAACACGCCAGGAAGCATCATCACCAAGGTCGCCGACACCACGTTCTTTCTCCATGCGGGCAAAGAGGAAAGCGTCGCCGCCACCAAAACCTATTCGTCCACACTGATGCTTCTCTACATGTTCATCGGTCTGTTGAACGGACGCAAAACCCTGGTGGAATCCATCCCGGAAATCCCCGGCCTGGTGACCAAGAGCCTGGCTTTGGAAAAGCAGATCGAAGAACAGACCCTGCGCTATCGTTTTATCGACCAGGCCGTTGTTCTGGGACGTGGCTACAACTTCGCCACGGCGATGGAAGCCGCCCTGAAACTGATGGAAACCTGCTACCTGCCCGCCCAGGCCTTCAGCATGGCCGATTTCATGCACGGCCCCATCGCGATGATTCACGAAGGTTTCCCGACCATCCTCTTCGTCAATGGTGGAAAGATGAGCCGTCCGATGCTGGAGTTGGCCAAGAATCTGGCGAGCAAAAACACGGAATCCCTGATTTTCAGCAACACCAAAGAAACCAAACGTTATGCCAACGTGCATTTCACGCTGCCCCGTGGTCTACCGGAGGAAGCCTGCCCGATCACCTACATCATTCCGGTGCAGCTTTTCTGCTACTACCTCAGCGTGCTTCGCGGGCAAGATCCGGACAACCCGAAATATCTGAACAAGATCACCCGCACGCGCTAGCCTCGGCGTGGTGAGTAAGCCATTAAAGGGACGCTTTTGACGAAACAGGGAACAACCCCATAACCAACGTTTCCCAGGGAGGTTTTTCATGAAAGGTGAGGACGTAAAACGCATTGCATTGTTCGAGGATCTTCCGCTTGAAGAGTGTGAGGAGATTGCCCGACTGACCGAAGAAAAAAACCTGCCCGCCGGGGGGCTGCTGTTTCGTGAAAGCGATGAAGGCAACTCGCTGATCTTGATTCTCGGCGGTAGTGTCAGCTTGACCAAGGTCAACGAAGACGGTGATGAAAAAGCCGTGGCCACCCTGGGAACGGGAACCTATCTGGGGGAAATGGCCCTTTTGGACCCCGGTGTGCGTTCCCTTACCGCTACCGCCGCCGAAGCCTTGAGCTATGCGGAGATTCCCTACAAGGGGATGCTGAGCTATCTGGAAAGCAAGCCGGAGGTGGCAGCCAAGTTCTATCGCAAACTGGCCGTGACCATCGCCCAACGCTTGCGTTATCTCAACGAGAACTTCGCCGCTCTGAAATCCTTCCTCAAAGGGTAAGCGAGACAGGGCGACCTCTCCAAGACTTTGCCGGGTTCATCCCAAGCAGGCCAGGAGAGGCGACACCAACCAACAAACCTTCAGCTTGTTGATCAAGTCCTCGCCCCTCACTGGGATGCCTTTGGCATCCTGTCTCTCCCAAAGGGCTGTCTATTGATTACAAGTCAAAATCACTAGTGTATTCAATGGATTACAAATCAGGTGTTTTGACAAGAGCATTCTTTATCTTTGCAGAGACGGTAGATGAGATCCGAAAAAGGTCAAGGATTTCAGGGGTAACATTTCGCCTGTTTGGGACCGTTTTTCATCACCCAAAGATATGACTAATAGACAGCCTGCTGGGAGAGGGAACGCGAACGAAGAGAGCAGGGTGAGGGAAATCAGGGTTTGTGAATACCAACAAACGCCCCGGTTTTTCCGGGGCGTTTCGTTTGCGGAGATCAGGAAAGCTCTGGCTATGGGTTCAGATAGAACCAGCCTCCGGCGAGCAACGCGAGAAGGATCAGGCCGAGAATCACCCAGCGTAGGGTTCCTCCGGAGCCGCTTTCCTTCGCGGCGCTGTAGACTTCTTCCAAGGGGGGAGACTGCTTTTTCTTTTTCGGCTCAATCTTACGCGCTTGTTTGACAAAGGGATTTTCCAGTTCTTGGCGAATCAAGGGAATCTCGTCTTCAATCTGCGCGATGAATTCCTGGCTCAAGCCCAAAGCCACCACGGGACTGTAGGTGAAAATTTCCACCTGCCGGGCACTGGTCATGTAGTGTTGCAAAGGCTTGTCGGTACTGGGAACCCCTTTTTCCAGATCCAGTTCTTCGGCCTGAATCCCAAAGCCATAACGATAGGCCAAGAGGTCGGAGACCTGGACGATGGCCGCCAGTTCCTCGTCTTCTTGCGCCTGCTTGAAGTTGTGATGAGAACTCACCGCGTCAATGATCCGATCCGGCAAGCCCCATTTGCGCACGACACTGCGACCGGCCCAGGCGTGGATGTCTTCCATCGCCAATTCCACGATATGCGACGAAGGACGGACGTTGCTGGGCAACATCGTTGCCACGGCATTCAGCAAGGCCGCCTGGCCGACATCATGAAGCAGACCGGCCAGAAAGGCACTTTCTTCGTCCAAACCCAAATACCCGGCGATACGACGGGAGAGAACCGCGCAACCCATTGTATGAATCCAGAGGGCATTGACCAGGGGTTCATATTGTTTGCTGCGGAACACACGGGCCTGCATGAACAGGCCGTAGAGGATGGAGCGAAGTTCCTGCTGTCCCAAACGCACAATGGCTTCACGGATGGAGGAAACCTGACTGGCGGCCCCGTAAATGGAGCTGTTGGCATATTTCAGAAGCAAGCCCGCCACGGCCTGGTCTTTGCCAATCAGACCTTCAATGGAACTGATTTTCGCTTGAGGATTGTTGGCCAGACGCATCGCTTCAGCAATGGCGCTGGGAATGCTTGGCACGTCCAGCTTGTCATCTTTGATCCATTGCCACATCTGGGCCTGAAGAGCCTCCGCCTGATGCTGGCCGGATTCCATTGGATTGGAATCACTCGGATTCTGCGAGCCATAGGAGGATTGATCCATACGAGTACCTGCTTTGCCGTCACTGTAAATCGAGTTAAGGATCATGCAAAGAACTCCCTTCGGAGCCTTTACCTTCATTGACTCTATCGGGCTTTTGCCTCTATACTTTAGGCGAGAACGATGGACAACCCGTGCAGTCGGCCAACAGGCCAAAAGGAAATATCAGCCATGAAACGGCAACAGGAAGCCCCTGATCTGGATCTCGCCATCAAAGCGATGAGTCAATCCCTGCAAGCCCTGGGTTTTCCCTTCGGGAGTGACCCGGAGGTGGAGCAAACCCCCACGCGCTTGGTGGAAATGCTGCATCAGTTTCTACACGAAGGCTTTTCCGATCACCCGCCGAAGCCCTTTGTCACCGAGTACGAGGGCGAAGACATGGTGCTGATTCGGGATATTCCCTTTTACAGTCTCTGCGCCCACCATCTGTTGCCCTTCTTTGGCCGGGCGGACATTGCCTACATCCCCGGCGGCAAGGTGATGGGCATCTCGGCCTTGCCCCAGGTATTGGGCTATTTTGCCAAGCGCCCCCAACTTCAGGAACGCCTTGCGGAGGAAGTGGCCGAGTATCTGCAAAATCTGGTGGAACCCAGCGGGGTGATTGTCCGCCTGCGGGCGCGGCAGATGTGCATGGAAATGCGCGGTACGAAATCGCCGGGGATCGTGGAATACGCAGCCAGCCGTGGAGAACTGAAACAGGGGGATGCCCGACGGGAGTTTTTCCGTCGTGTAAAAAGCAGCAACCTGGAAACCGGGCTGTAGATGAGCCAGGCGAACGAACCAACGCGGCTGGATTGCATCATCCTCGGAGCCGGTCCGGCGGGCCTGAGTGCGGGATTATGGCTTTCCAAGCTTGCGCTTTCCTTTGTTATTTTGGAAACAAGGCCGGATATTCTCTCCGCCGTGCGGCAGATCAACCTACCGATTGCCGATGTCCTGGGCCTGGATAGGATCAAAGGTCGGGAACTGGCGACACGCTTTGAGGCCCACATTCAGGATAAAACACTGCCCATTCTGATGGGACAAAGGGCCATCGTCCAACACGGGGAAAGCCCCTTTCGGGTGCAGACCCGCGACAAGGTCTGGCAAAGCACCTGCCTGATTGTGGCGACCGGTCTGCGGAGGCGCAGGCTCGGCCTTCCCGGCGAGGAGGAACTCCTCGGTCACAGCCTGACCCTTTCGGCTACCACGGATCGTGACTGGCTAGCCGGAAAGCGGGTTGCCGTGGTGGGCGGCGGCGATGGTGCGGCAGAGAATGCACTGATCCTAACCGAATGCTGCCCGGAGGTGAGCCTGATTCATCGTGGTAAAAGACTTCGTGCCAGGGAGGAATTTCAACACAAGCTCCTCGATCCGAAAACCCGGACGACTCAGGGAAAAAACGTTGAAATCTTTCCAGAAAGCACCATCCAAGCCTTTCAGCAGAACGGCCAAAAGCTTCTTGGACTGACCGTGAACCAGGCGGGTACAATCCGCAATCTCGCCGTGGATGCCTTGGTGGTGAAGATCGGGTTTGAACCCAACCTCAAGGGCTTGGAATCCCTGGAACTTGCCGGCACTGAACAAGGCTTGCTGCGCGTCTCACGGGAGTTGGAAAGCTCGGTGCCTGGCGTGTTTGCTGCCGGAGACGTGTCCAACCCGCTGGCCCCTAGCCTTTCCTGCGCGATGGGAGACGGTGTGATGGCAGCCAAGAGCGCGGAACGCTTTGTAAAAAAACAAAATCGCCCCACTTGAAACAAGGCTTGGCCTCTTTGAAAGGTGTGAAGTTCCGTGTGGGGACATTGACTTTATCTTGAAGGTTTCAGCCGCTCATCCTGAGTGCCGCCCGGAGGGCGGTGTATCGAAGGATGGCTCGATACGATTCATCGTTGATGAATCACTCGCCATGAGCGTACCTTGTCTGAGTTCGGATGAGGTGCCGCTGGTTTGAAAACCATCTGTCTATCATTCAACCTCCCCAGATTGAAAATCACACCCCTCTTTGGCTTGCAGTTTTGAAAATCGTGCTTAGCTTGAAGCAAGGTTCACGATCGGAAGAGAGAATCCATGAAACCCAATATGTCCGTTTCAACCTGGATCATCGGCCTTGCCCTGCTCAGCGCCATCGGTCTTGCGGCCTGCTCGGAAGACAACCTGGCCGGAGACTGCAAACGTTATTGCGAGCGGGCCTACGCCTGCATGGAGTCCGATGCCTCAATGGGCCTTTCCCTGGATGAATGCAAGAGCGCTTGCGCCGATGCCGCAGACGGTTCGGCCAGTTACGGTATCGACCCTGACGTGATGGAATGCGCCCTGCTCACGGATTGCACGGACTTTGTAGACTGTGTCACCGATCACGGCCCCTTGGAGGAGTGAACCGAGCTTGTGTAACGTGCGAGCGCAGAATGGCTCCAAGCTAGCAGACCGTAAAAACAGAAGAAAACAACAACAGAAAACGATCCTGAACGACGTTTTTGAAAACCATACCCTTTCTCGTTCCTTTTCTACCAAGGAGAACAAATCATGTCGAAGGAAAACCACCACAAGGTAATCATCATCGGTTCCGGACCTGCGGGATACACGGCGGCGATTTACACCGCACGCGCCGATATGGCTCCGCTGCTCTTTGAGGGACTGCAACCGGGCGGGCAGCTCACCACCACCAACGAAGTGGAAAACTTCCCCGGTTATCCCGAAGGCGTGATGGGTCAGCAGATGATGGAAGACCTGCGCAAGCAGGCCGAACGCTTCGGCACCAAGGTGTTTCCCTTCCATGTCAGCGAAGTCGATCTTTCCCAGCGCCCCTTCACCGTCAAGGCCGAAGGCAAAGAATGGACCGCCGACACGGTGATTATCTCTACCGGAGCCAGCGCCCGCTACCTGGGCTTGGAGAGTGAGCAGAAATTCATGGGCCGTGGCGTGAGTGCCTGCGCGACCTGTGACGGGCCGTTCTATCGTGGCGTGCCGGTCATCGTCGTCGGCGGTGGGGATAGCGCTATTGAAGAAGCCAACCACCTGACCAAGTTTGCCAGCAAGGTCTACCTGGTGCATCGCCGCGATGAGCTTCGCGCCAGCAAAATCATGCAGAAACGCGCTTTGGAAAACCCGAAGATCGAACTGGTCTGGGACAGCGTTGTGGAAGAAGTTCTGGGCGATGCCACCGGCGTCACCGGCGCTCGTTTGCGCAACCTGAAGACCGACGAAATCAAGGAACTGGAAATCACCGGTTTCTTCCTGGGTATCGGCCACACTCCCAACACCGAGTTGTTCAAAGGCGTGATTGACACCGATGAAAAGGGCTATATCAAAACCATGCCCAACCGCACTGCAACCAACGTTCCCGGCGTCTTTGCCTGTGGCGATGTGAAGGACAGCTACTACCGTCAGGCGATCACCGCCGCCGGTTCCGGTTGCCAGGCCGCCTTGGAGGCTGAACGCTGGTTGGAAGAACAGGAAGGCTAACCCTTCCCGGTTTGCCGCTTGCCCGGCCTCCATTCTACACGATGAGAAACACCACCCTCCGTTGTAACCCGCGGAGGGTGGTTTGCGTTCCGGCAACATCTGGACACCCGATATTAACCCGGCAACAATAAGTTAGACGAAGCATCGGTTTTGTCATTCCCGCGAAGGCGGGAATCCAGTGTAAAATCTGCTATCTGGATCCTCCGCCTGCGCGGAGGATGACGATTCCTAAACCCGGTCATAATCGCCGGGTTAATAACGGGTTCAAGGAAAGCCAACCGGCAGGGATGACTCAAAGCAAAGGCCCGCGTGATGCGGGCCTTTGGATATGCGCAAACGGGTTGATTTAAGGCTTAGCCTTTCATAATCTTCAGCAGTTCGGACGGCTCTTTGGGAATATCGAAGCTCAGATTTTCCCAGCCTTCCGGGGTAATCAGCACGTCATCTTCAATGCGCACGCCGATCCCTTCCTCACGGATGTAAATGCCCGGCTCCACGGTAATCAGCATTCCCGGTTGCAGAGGATCATTCGCTCCATACATTTCATGAACATCCAGGCCCATCTGATGGCCGATGCCGTGCATGTAATATTTGGAAATCTGCGCCCGGTCGGCGGGGTCATCAATCAGGCCCAGTTTGTGGCATTGCACGCCGATCAGTTCAATGGCTTTGTCGCGGATCTCGCCCATCGGCTTACCCGGTCCCATGAATTCCACCATCTCTTTTTGTACGGACAACACCGCTTCATAGACCTGGCGAGAACGCTTGGTGAATTTCGCTCCCACGGGAATGCAGCGGGAAATATCCGCCGTGTAGTGGTTCCAGGTCGCGCCGAAGTCCAAGAGTACCAGACTGTTTGCACGGATGGGCTGGTTGTTTTTGATGTAGTGCAGGATGGTGGCGTTTTTCCCGGAAGCGGCGATGGTTTCAAAAGCCAGTTCCTTGCTGCCGCGTTTCTGGAAACCGTAGGCCAAGAAGGCTTCGACTTCGTATTCGTTCATTCCCGCTTTGACAAAGCCCAAGGCATCAATGAAGGTGTCTCGCGTGATCTCAATGGCCTTGCGGTGTTGCTCGATCTCCCAGGGTTCTTTGAAGGCGCGAAGCTTGCTCATCATCGTGCGGCTGGATTTGATGTGGAGATCCGGGAAACGCAGGCGCAGATCCTGGGCCAGCTTGTGAGCCGAACTCAAAGGCTCGTCCATGTAGCTGTCCGGGTAGTTCACGCTCAGTTTGGAACTCTGATGGAAGGTCACCATCTGGCTGACGTTGTCCCGCAACTCGTCGATGAAGCGCACGTCATCCACACCGCTGATTTTCCGTGCGGTGGCTTCGTCCAAGACCTCACCGTTCCAGATGGCTTCCATCTCGCTGTAACGGCGGATATACAAGGTTTCCTGGCCTTCGGGGAAGCGGGCGTTCTTCTGCAAGACCAGCGCGACGTTCGGCTCATCCAGGCCGCAAAGATAGTACAGGTCACGATCCTGCACGAAGGCGTAGAATTGATCCGCGCTTTTGCGCTTCATGTCTGCGGCCATGAAAATGGCCATGTCGCCGACAGCCAGACGGTTGAGTACCTTCTTCCGGTTTTTCTTCCAATTGCTCGCTTTCATGGCTTACTCCTTGTGGATGGAGGCGGCGAGTCCTTCCGGATCGTCGCCCTGGCGTAGTTTTCGATAAATCGTGCGGCTGGAAATGCCCAGGATCTGGGCGCAGCGGCGTTTGTCGCCATCCACACTTTCCAGCGTCTGTTCAATCACCCGGCGTTCAATGTCTTCCATCGTCGCGCCGTAGGCGATGCGGTATTCTTTCAAGGGTCCACCCGGCGTGTCTTCCGGGGGTCTGTCCCACAGGTCGCCGAGGTCGATCAACTCACCCCGGCAGAGAATCCCGGCCCGTTCGACCAGGTTCTCCAACTCGCGCACGTTACCCGGCCAGTCATGGCGGGTAAGCCCCTGCATCGCCTCTTCGGTGAACCCAACCACCTTCTTGTTGTTTTTGGCGTTGGTGCGAAAGAGGAAATGCCAGGCCAGCAGAGGGATGTCTTCCCGACGCTCGGCCAGACCGGGCAGTTGGATGGTAATCACGTTGAGCCGGTAATAAAGGTCATCCCGAAACCGGCCTTCTCGGACTTCCTGCTCCAGATTTTTGTTGGTTGCGGCAATCACCCGCACATCGACGTTTCGGGTTTCATTGCCACCCAAACGCTCGAAACTTCCTTCTTGCAGCACGCGCAACAACTTGGCTTGCAAGGGCTGACCCATCTCACCGATTTCATCAAGGAAGATGGTTCCTCCGTGGGCGGCTTCAAAGCGACCGATCTTGCGTTGCACCGCGCCGGTAAAGGCTCCGCGTTCATAGCCGAACAGTTCCGATTCCAGAATGCTTTCCGGAAGCGCCGCGCAGTTGACCACCACAAAGGGACGCTCGGTGCGGGTGGAGCGCTCCACGATGGCTTTGGCAAACAACTCCTTGCCGGTGCCGCTGGCTCCCTGCAACAAGATGGTCGCCTCGGTGGGTGCAGCCTGCCGGACGATGTCCAGGCAGCGCAACAGCCGCGGACTTTTGCCGATGATCTCACCGGTTCCCTGTTGCTCTTGCAGTTGCTTTTTCAGGCGTCGGTTTTCATGAATCAAGCGTTGTTTTTCCAAGGCGCGCTCGACGGTTTTCAAGACCTGCATCCGTTTGAAGGGCTTGGTGATGAAATCATACGCCCCTTCCTTCATCGCCTGCACGGCGGTTTCCACCGTACCGTAGGCGGTCATAAGGATGATCTCCGTGTTCAACTCCAACTCGCGGGCCGTGGCCAGCACACCGAGTCCATCCACCTCACCGGGCATCATCAGGTCCGTCAAGACCACGGGGACATGCTCTTTGCGCAGGATGTCCAAGCCCTTCTTGCCGGTTTCCGCCTGCACCACACGGTAGCCTTCCCGCTCGAAGATGCGGGTCAACGATTGCAGGTTGTCCGTATCGTCATCAATGATCAGAATGGTTTGGTCCAGAAGATTCATTACGTCCCGCCGAAGAAAGAGGTAAGCGCATCCCTAGTTCGCTAACACATTTCCGACAGTCATGCAATGGACACTTACTGTAGGGAATTACTCCGTCACCGTGGAAGGCGGCAAGGGCGGACGCATGAAATCCGGCGGCGGGTCATCCGGGTAGTAGACCTTGACCAGAAACAGCCCTTTGGCCGGAGCGGTCGGACCGGCCTTGGTCCGATCTTTGGCGGCGATGATCTTCGGAATATCCTCCGGTTGCAACTTGCCGTAGCCGACATAGACCAGGGTTCCCACCATCACGCGAACCATCTGCTTCAAAAAAGCCGTGGCGTGAACTTCAATGGTCACTTCCGGTGGGTTGTGCTGCTGGATGTCGATCCAGAACATCTTTCGGATGCTGGTGGGGTTGTCGTGCTTCGCCCCCTGGAAGCTTTTGAAGTCATGCTCTCCGAGGAAATACCGTGCCGCCTCACGCATCCGCTCAAGATCCAGCGGGCGGTCGAAATGCCAGTGAAAGCGCTGACCCACGGCATCCGGCGCGGCATGGTTGCGAATCACGTAGCGGTAGAGTTTTCCCCGTGTATTGCGACGACTGTCAAAACCTTCCGGGGCCAGGGCAACACTGCCTACGGCGATGTCATCGGGCAAAAGGGAATTCATCGCCCGGAAGTATTGGTAGGGCGTGACGTTACCCGGCGCATCGAAATGGAAAGTCTGAGCGATGGCGTGAACGCCGGCGTCGGTACGCCCGGCACCGCCGACACGGATCAGTTTGTGATGGATCTTCTCCAGGGCTTTTTCCAACTCGGCCTGAATGGAAGGACCGTTTTCCTGAAATTGCCACCCGTTGTAACGGGTTCCTTCATAACTGACCGTCGCCCGGTAGCGTACACTCATCAAACTGCGTTCCTTTACCCTGGACAGTGGATCGTACCACCCGTGAAACCAAAAAGCACGAAGACGAACCCACCAAACCTCAAACGAGGCGGTCTGTCAACTCTCTGCTGACAGATAGGGGTTCCCGATGAACCTGAAAGACGCCTTGGCTTTCCGAGCCTGCCTGATCTGTGTCTTCTGACAAGAACCCATCCCCCACAAAAAAGGACCGAAGCCTTGCGCTTCGATCCTGCTATCTTGTGCGGTTATAAGGTGGTCTTGTGTGGGCTTACACCCAGCTATTGGTGATAACTTCACCGATACCGCCACCACCGGGAACGATGTAATGCACGTCGTTCAGGCCACGCTCTTCGTCCCAGCGGGTACCCGGTTTGGTTTCCAACACATCCTGGGGACTCAGACCACGGTCCAGACGGATGGCATAGACCACCACGCCGGGATAGCGCTTTTTCAGGTTCTTCAGGTATTCCGGGGTGACGATCAGGTGCATGGCGACGATGCGCTTCGGATCACCCGCGCCCGCTTCCTGATAGGTGTCCAGGGTTTGAACCAGGCTGCTGCCGGTTGCGCCCATCGGATCGGGGAGAAGCAGGATGTGGTCGGCCAGGCTTCCGCCGATTTTGCTGGACGCGACATTGGCACCAACAACCTTCTGGCCTTTATCCACGGCGCGGCTGACGAAGAAACAATCTTCCCGGATGCCTTGGGGATGGAACAGAAGGTTCAGGCGATCGAACACCACCTGGGAGGGAAGGATGCCCGCACGGGCTACGGCGGCCACGGCGCAGCGAACGTCCGGATCAAGGACTTCACCACGGTAGACACCGTGTTCGTTGTGTTCAATCATCCGGCTGGGGATTTCCACCTTGCTGCGGGGAAATTCTCCGTTGACCACAGCGGTAACCAGCGCGATGTACAACTCGGTAAAGATGCGGTTGGCCTCCGGTTGAACAACCTTGGGGCTGCACACACGAGCCAGGAGCGTCATCAACATCGGCGTGGAGAGAATATGCACGTTCTCGCCGTAGGCGTGGTCCATCTCGGCATGATTGAAGGGAAGATTCTGATATTGGCTATCCAACACGGCTTGCATGGAGTTTCTCCCGGCAAAGTGGGACAAGGAAATCATTGCGTAAACCTGCCAGCACCTAGCACGGTTGGGACGTTGTGTCAACACTGCGCTTGCTTCAATCCAAAGCCGTTTACTTCCATATGGAGAGTCCCCCGCGCCTTGGCACCTGTGAAAAGGGTTGGTTCCAGGGCTTGAGTCTGTATCGGCTTACAGGATGAAAACCAAAGAAAAACGCCCCGGAAAAACCAGGGATGCCAGCTTGCCGTGTGGTAGCCTGAAAATCTTCGTCTCATTCCAATCCCCCAAAGGGGTCACAACGAAGTGGGTTCTACCGGACTTTGATCGTGCAGGTAATGCGCAGAGCGGAACCGTCCGAAAGGTAGGGAATCAGGCTGCCGGTCTCAAATGCCCCTTGACCGAGCGCGTTCCGGTCTTATCATCAAAGGAGACGATGAACACAGAGCTTTTGATTCTGGATCGGGGGATGACCAGACGAAAGACAAGACTTTGGGGGAATCCAATGAAAGACCTGACCAATCTGGCGTTGACCGCCGGAGGGATGCTCTCGCTTCTCGGCGGAGCCAAACTGAGTGGACTGGCGATGTTTGCCAAAGGTGCCTGGGGTCTGGAGCAGACCTGGCGAAACAATCACCCGGAATTCACGGGGGATCTTTCCCAACGTTGGGAAAAATCCGTCGCGTTTTACAACCAGACCCACCAAAACCCGACCAACCGCACCTTGCACCGCATCGGCATTCCAATGATTGTCGGTGGGGCGGCGGGGCTGGCTCTCTTCCCGCGTTTTCGGCCTCTCTGGACACTCAGTGCGGCCTCGTTCAGTGCAGGCTGGGCCTTGAACCTCATCGGTCATGGCTTGTATGAAAAGAACAGCCCGGCCTTCGCCGATGACCCCTTGGCCTTCCTTGCCGGACCTATGTGGGATGTGGCCCAGATGAGAAAGAAACAAGGTGGCCTGCATATCGTTTCGGAGACGGTAGAGGTCAGCCAGTAGAATCTGATCTCCTTTCCGGAATCTTGGCAGGAAGGCCAAGGGCAACCCACAGGGTGGAAGCTTTTGGGGGGCTTGTCTGCAAAAGAGCGGGTGATTGAACGGGTTTAACCGGGCAGACTCCCTTGACAGCGTGCAAGGCTCATGGTAGCGAAAGATCAAGAATTTTCGCTGTAGCTCACAAAGAAGAAACCCACAGAACCCATCCTTTCAAGGAGGCATGTATGATCCGCAAGAGCCTTCCCCTTCTTTTGTTGGTCGCGTTTTGCCTGATCGGCTCTCCGGCCGCCTGGGCGATCCAATCCCCCGGTTTGACCTTCGAGCAGGACTTCCAACCGGACCCGATCCAGTTCCCCACATCCTATCAGGACAGTTTCAAAGCGGTCTACGAAGCACGTCAGGCGGTGGAGCGAGCCCTCGTGGCCTTGGACAAGGAAAACGAAACTTACAAGATCAAGCTGGATTCCCTGGAAAAGCAGGGTTCCCGTACCAAAAGTCAGGTCAAACGGCTGAAGGACAAACATGAAAAAGCCGTGGAGAAGGCCAAGGCCGACCTGGTGGAATTGCAGAAAGCCTACTTTTTCCTTTCCAGCGAGGAATTGAAGAAAGGCTCCGATCCCTACTTCCTGTATCACACCGCCTACCTGCTCTTCCCCAAACGGGGCAACCCTCCGGAGATGGCTCAGCAGAAAGTGGGCAGCCGTGCCTTCTTCAGCCCGGAAGACCTGAAGGAGTTCAAAAAGGATGCGGGCTTGAAATCCAAGGCCCAAACCAGCGACCTTGCACCGGGCAGCCCGGTTGCAACCAAGCTTTACACCAGCAACTACCAGAAGATGTTGGACTGCCTGGAGGAGATCAACCAGCGCTTTTCCAATTTTGAAGACATGGAAAAAGTGATTCGCTTTTTGGCCTTCATCAAAGGGGAAGCCGGACAGACCCTTGATGCCCTCACCCTGTACAAGCGCTATCTGACCTACTACGCGGAAAGCGAACACGTTGCGGACATCCTCTGGGAAGTGGCAGAGCTGCGTTTCTCCCATCGTACCGGTTATGACAGCATGAACAAGGCCGTGGCCCTGTACAAAGAAGCCCTGAAGCATGTCAAAGACGCCAACGACATCAAAGCCTTCCGCATCCGTTATAAAATTGCCTGGGCGCAGTACCTTTCCAGCGACCTGAAGGAAGACGCGCTGAACAGCTTCAAAAAGCTGTATTACGACCTCAAACAAGCCAAGCTGGGCACCCGTGAAGCGAAGGTCATGGAAACCGAAGCCGTGCAGATCGTCAAGCAGATCAAGGCGCTGGAAAGCAGTAACTACAACAGTTCCTTCGAGTAGACCTGCAACCCTTCGTCCTCACTGTGTAACCACCCGACGCCCCGACCTATTGGCCGGGGCGTTTTGTCGTCTGAGGCATCGAAAGGCGTTTCAGATCCAGAGACGGTCTTGCCAAACCTGTCTGAGCGGTTGACATTCCCCCGTCTTGCGGTACCATTTGATCTGGACGGTGATAACCCCTGAGCGTTGCCCGGATGATGCAGCGTTCCGTTACCCTGGAGAACACGATTCCATGAAACACACACTTCGTTGGACCCTCCTTTTCAGCCTGCTGGTGATGCTTCTGGCCGTTTCCTGCAATGACGATTCGGATGACAGCAGCGAATCCGATGGTGACCTCACGGACGATGATGACGATAGCGTCACCGACGACGATGATGATGACGACGACAACACCGGCGATGACGATGATGACAACGTCACCGATGATGATGATGACGACAACGTCACGGACGACGATGATGACGATGACAACACCACCGACGACGATGACGACGACGATGACGACGACGATGATGACACGGATGGCGATTTCAGCCTGGAATCCTATTGTGAAAACCGGGACTGCAACCCAAGCTGCGACGAAGGTCACCCGCTGGTTCTGGTCACGGGGCTGGTGCAGGATGAAAACGGCTCGCCCCTCTCCGGTGGGATTATCACCCTTTGCCTGGAACGCCCCGACGGCACGGCCAGTTGCCAGCCTTGCGGCACCACCGATGCAAGGGGCCGTATGATGGCCGAGGTTCCCTCAGTCAACCAGTGTGTGGAATCCGCCAGTTGGCGTGTGGTGAATTACAACAGCGATGAAGACCGGGTAGACCGTGTCATCGTTTCCGCCGAGGTGGATTTCAGCGCCGGAGCCGCTCAGGAACTAGCCGCTCCGATCGTGCTTCCCCTGATTCCCGACTGCCAGCGCACCCCCTTGGGAACGGAGTCCGATCCGCACACCGTCACCGCCTCCGACGGCTCCAGCCTGGACTTGATTCCGGCGGATTTCAGCCCGCTGGGCGGCAGCTACGAAGACATCAACATCCTGGTCTGGGATGACACCTCCTGGAACTGGCCCGCCTTTATCAATGCCGCCAACCCGCCGAACGGCTTGCTGGCCTTCCTGCCGGAGAACAGCATTTCCACCGACGGCGGCGCGACGATCCGTTTCGCCAACACACAAAGTTACGACTCCGGGACGGCGGTAGACCTTTACGCCCTGGGAGGCACGGACACCGAAGACGTCTCCGGAACGAAGATCGCGGAAGGAGCCTGGGCGAAGGTAGGTACTGCCACGGTCAGCGAAGATGGCCAGTGGGTCGTTTCCGATGACGGCCAGGGTCTGAGCTTCATCACCTGGGCGGGCTGGAAAAAGCCCTAAACTTCTTCGCCCTGAGTCCTTCACGAGTACATGATTCAGGGCGGAGTTTCACGTCATGCCTGGGGCTCCTCTTCCAACGGTGCAGGAGCTTCTTGGGCATAGTACAATTCAGATGACGATGCGTGACACCCATCTGAGCCCGGAGGCCCAAAGGGATGTGGTGCAAGGGCTTTGCTCTTCCAACAGCACAATAGCGGCACAAAAAAAACGACGAGTTGAAAAACTCGTCGTTTTTATAGGTAAAAAGTGGTGCCGGAGGAGGGACTCGAACCCTTCTGAAAGAAATAACAATCCATCAACAATGACAAGACCTTGGCCGGTTTTGTTCAACAATATCCAACTCTTGATTCTTCCTTGTAGACCCATGACGTTCCGTCTTGTTCCGCTACTTGGAGGCTCTTTGCAGCACGCCTACAGCACGAGAGCCTCTATGCAGCCATACAATTTCCAGAAGGGGCAGTGGCCTTGTTTTCAAACCAAGGTACTTCTCTGCCAAGACCCATCTCCATCCCGCAGGATCAACGTTCCGTGGGTACCGGTACTGTATGGTGCAAGGCAGTTAGAATGTTTCCTTCCGTTGAGAGGGATCCGTATCCGATAACCCAATCAAACAGTAAAAAGCTTGTCTGATAGCAGCAAATTTCTTAAAACAGCTCCCATGAACCTTTTACCCATCCTCTCAATTCTTATCCTCCTGAACCTCTTTCTCTTCGTCTGTATTCAGCGGACGCTTTTGCTAGTCAGCATCCTGCAGCGACAGCAACTGATTGTCTACAAACGAAACATCAAACGACCGAAACTCAAAAGACGGGACCGCCTTTTCTGGATGCTGGTTTCCAAAGCCTGGACAAACTGGAAGGAGCACCTGGTCATCGTCAAGCCGGAAACGGTCATCCGATGGCGACGCCGAAAACTCAAGGACTACTGGCGCAAGGTGTCAAAGTCAGGAAAAAAGATCGGCAGACCGCCCATCACAAAAGAGCACATCAAATGTATTCGTCGCATTTCCACCGACCATCCGGAGTATTCCGGTAGACGTATCGCCGGGATGTTGAAAGAGCTATTCGGCGTCGATCATGCGCCGAGCACGATAGATCGCTACCGGGTCAAGCTGCCGAAACCGCCTCGTGGAAATCAGACGTGGAGTACGTTTCTCAAGAATCATGCCTCGGTCATCTGGTCCTTCGATTTCTGCGTTCAGTTCACCTTTTTCTTTGCCCGGATTTACATCCTGATCATCATCGAACTGGAAAGCCGGAAGATCGTTCACCTCGCGGTGACGTCGCATCCCACCCAGGACTGGCTCAAACAGCAAATCCGCAATGCGACCTGGGAGAAAAGTCCGAAATTCCTGATCCACGACAACGACGGCATCTTCGGCCAGTTCGGAAAACCTGTCTCCGTTCAATTCAATGGAAAATCGGTTTCCTGCCGTTCATCGCTTGATGCTTGGTTGGCCACCACCATGAGCATTCGGGGAATCCCCACACCCTTTCGGGCTCCCAACGCCAACGCCCATTGCGAACGAGTGGTCGGCACGCTGCGACGCGAATGCCTGGATCACATGCTCTTCCTCAACGAACGGCATCTGACCCAAGTGCTGCGGGAATATCGCGATTTCTACAATCACGAGCGATACCACCAGGGGATCAGGCGGATTCCCGTGCCAGCCGATGATATTGCCGATAGCAAGAATCTTGAAGGAAAGGGTCGGCTAATTTCCAAGCCGATCCTGAACGGATTGCATCACAGCTATCGGCTGGCCGCCTGAGAACCCTTTCGCGTCTTCCAGGTGGATGATCCGAAGGGTCGCCCGGTATCGAAACCGATGGATACGTTCGTCCAGTACACATCATTTTCGCTTTTCAGTGAACGATAGGGGCGAAATCAACCCGGATTGGGCGACCAGAAACGTCCCTGCATCCCATTTCCAGGTCAACCAAGTCAGTTCCAGCCTTGGAATCAACCCCAAATCCTGCCCGGATTGAGTTTTCGGGTAGCACGGGTAGAACTGAAGCAATGCTGTTGGATACAATCTACAGCACGTATACAGCACAAAATGTGGTAGGATTTTCTAGATAGCTGAAAAGACAGGTAAAAAGTGGTGCCGGAGGAGGGACTCGAACCCTCACAGCCGCGAGGACCGCCAGATTTTGAGTCTGGTGCGTCTACCAATTTCGCCACTCCGGCAGCGGGGAAGACACTACTGATTTCCCCCGTTTTTCGCAAGAAAAAAGTGAGAGGAAAATGAGCGTCCTTCAAGTGAGGCGGATTCCCACCCTTGGGGGCTTCGTTGCACGCCCTCTTTTCCCTCTTCATCGCCGTGGAAAAGCCAAGCCTGTCAGGGACTTGACGCTTGGAAGCTGGGGCGTTCAATGATGTTGATTAATCAAGAGTTGCACGCCTTCCAGTAATTTGCGTGCGGCCTGCACCAGGCCACGCATCCGCTTAACGCGATCGACCAACAGTCTGGCCCGGCGTCGGGTGTCCGGCGGGTTCTCGCTGCTTTGCAGAGCTTTGGCCGCCTTCAGGATGTCTTCAAAGCGTTGGCTGACGGTACTCATCTGTCGTTTGAATTTACCCAATAGCACCCCGGCGGTGACGCGCCAGAGGTCTTTTTCCGCCTCGTAGTGTTCTTTGCGTGTACCTTTGATCCAGCTTTTACGGATAAATCCGTTGGCCAGCAACATACGCAGGCTCTCCGAGGTGTGCCCGCGGGAGAGGTCCAGCCGTTGGGATAACTCCTCCTGGCTCAACGCCCGGTCCGAAAGAATCAGGTAGGCGAAAAGCCGTGCCGCGCCGGGGTGGGCCAGGCCCAGTTCCTTGCCGAATTCCCCCACCGCTTCAATGAAATCGTGGGTCAGCGCATCAATAGGTTCCGTGGGGGGCAGGCTGTCCGGGTCGTGTTTCATGGTCATAGGATATCCGCCAAACGGTTGGCTTCCAGGAAGGCTCCTTGGGCGATTTCCGGGAAGAAGTCCAGCACACGTCGGTCCCCCTCAATCAAGCCGTTCAGGGCCAGGGGGTCGATATGGCGGCGCAGGTAGCGGTCCAGGACCAGCACCTTGCGCCCGTCGTCAAGCTGTTCAATCTCAAAATGGGCCTGGGTAAGCATCAGCACGGCGCAGGTGGCATGAATCACCTGACCGCTCAGGCGCTTGGCGTAAAGCCGCGTGCGTGCTTCGTCCGCAGCGAAGAAAGGTTCCATCGCTTCGGTCAGACGGCTCACGTAGTTGCCGATACGCTCGGTCAGCGGGCGCAGGATGGGCAGACGGATTTCTTGCAGGGCGCGATGCCAGCTATCCGTCAGCGCACTACGGCAGTCTTGCTGCCTCAGCGCTTCCAGGGCATCCAAGGCCAACTGGTTGGGGGTTCCACCCAGCACGGTCAGGCTCTGGCTGTCGGTAACCAGACGCGGAAGCACGGTGTCTTGAACGATGCCGTCCGGGCCGTGCAGTTCAATGGCCCGCCGCACGATGTAGCTGGCCCTCCGTGAGGCGTCGTATTTTGAGAGAGCGGCAAAGAGTTGCAGGAGGTTCTTATCCGCCGGGCTTACGCCGGGGCCTTCCACACGGTCCAGGCGGTGAACGGCTTCCAGGGTCAGGGCGGCGATGGCCTCCGCTTCCACGGTGATGTCACACAAGCCTTCCTTGGCCATCGGGGCCAGGCCGGGCTCCGGGAAGGCTTCCTCTTCGGTATGGACATGGACCAGGGCTTCCAGCAAAGCACGGCGGGCAATGCCACAGGCCGACACCGCACCGTAGCAGCGGTCCAGGTCTTGCAGATGCCGACGGATCTCCGGGGTCCAATTACCCAGCCGCGTTGCGTTGGCCTCGCTGAAGCTGACCTCGGCGCTGGGCACGGTGAGGGTTCCCAGTTTACGTTTGAGCCGGTTGATCGTCCAGCCTTGCAGGCGTTCGCCGTCGTCGTGGCGTTCCACCAGAAACAGGCCGTCGTTGTCTTCCCCGGCATCGTGGGCGCTGATCATCGCCAGATCGGCATCGGGAACGCTGGCAAACCACTTGTCACCGTGAATCAGGTAGCGGTTTCCCTCGGTGGCTTTGGCCGTGGTGCGGCAGGGACCGGGGGCGCGTTCACGATAGAAGGCCGTGCCACGAAGCAGGCTGTCCGGGTCCATGCTGACCAGGCGGGCCAGGTAACGGGTTTTCAAGGCCGGGGAACCCAGGCTTTCCAGCGCATGGCGAAGGAGATCCGTTCCGGCCAGGGCATACGTGCTGGCCGCGCAGGCTTGGGCATAGAGATAAGCCAGGCTCATACGCATCACGCGGGGCGCCTTTCGGCCAATGCTGCGCAACTCGTCGCTGTAGCCCAACCCGACAATACCCAGTTTGCAACCGATGGCCTGCAACTGCTCGAAGGCCGGGTGATAAATCACCTCGTCGATGCGCAGCCCGTAGCGATCGTAGGGATCGACATAGGGTTTGTAGCGTGGGTCGCCCGCGACATCGGCCAAGGGGGCGGCCACCGCACCGGTTTTCTCTCCGGCACGGATGAAATAGGGTTCGGCGAACTGGTAGTAGTCTTCGCCAAGATAGCGCCGCACGAGCCGGGCCAAGGGCTGATCGAGGAGGAAGTAATTGACACCCTCGGTATCCGGCAGGTCTTGCGGGGACATGAAGTCCGTCTGTTGCGACATAAGGCACCTCGCTTGCTTGAGGGGTTTATCCTATCCGCCGGCGGTGATGCTGTCAACCGGAGCGAAAGCAAGAACGTAGAAAGGGATGGGGTTTTCAATCTGGGAAGCTTGAATGATGGAGGGAACAGAATCAATGGTTCTGAACCGGCAGCGCCTCATCCGAACTCAGACAGGGCCCCGTTCATGGCGCGTGGTTCATCGACGATGAACCGGTTCGAGCCATCCTTCAATGCAACCACAACAGGCGGATGTTCTTGCGTAACGCCGAACGATAGAGCCGAGACAATGAAATAAGCCGTCCTCCCTCCCACGTCCGGTACAGCCTGAAAGAAGGAGGACGGTTTGGCGTCTCAATCCTCAAACATTTTGAACGCGGTGAACAGGCGACCCCCTGCGATCATCTGTGCGGCATGGAAACTGGCTTCAAAGATGTCGCTGTCGGCCCATCCCAGATCATGCAGAGCCTTGACTTCATCTTGGCTGGTTTCCTCCGGTATGGTGGCTGCCTTCACCGCGAAGAGGGCGAGGGCTTTGTCTTTCTCTTCCAGCTTGGCCTGAGTCAAATCACGGCGAACGGCGGTCAGTTCCTCATCGGAGTACCCGGCCATCATTTTCAAAATCTGCGAGTTGACCTCAATGCAGTAGGGATAATCCGAAGCAATGGCGGTTCCCAAACGGATGTGGGCCAAGAGCGGACCTGACAGCGTGGGGTGCTGGAACCATCGGCGCATGTTTTCTACTTGCATGGCCAATAGATCCGGGCTACTGCTGGACAGTTGCAAGGGCTTGGGAATCATCCCGATACTTTGTGTTAAAGCATCATAGATCGCTTTGACCTTGGGGTGATCCGTGGTTTCGTCATGGGTTTTGATGATCGCCATGTCGGGACTCCTTTTTGCGTGGTTGTGGGGTATCTGGAATGGAGACAGTTTAGCGCAGATGGGCATAAACCAAAAGAAAACGCCCGGTAAAAACCGGACGTTTTCTTTTCACAGGGATGTGAGGCAGAAGGCTCAGGCGTCTTTTTTCGCAGCCTTGGCCCGTGCCAGACTCTTGTTGGTCGTGCGCTGGCGTTTGGGTTTGCCCATCTTCCGGCTGGTTCCGGTTTTCAGGGTGACGCCTTTGTCCTTACTGGCCACGGCGATGGTGGCAGCTTTGGTCGGACGACGCTGCATCAGCACGTTTTCAATCTCTTCGGAAATCTTGTCTTCCGTGGTCTTCTTGGCGATGGAAATCTCCTTCACCAGCAGACCCTTGGCCATATCCAGCATTTTACGTTCGCCGAAGGAAAGCTCTTTATCGTCTTTCAGCAGGTGCAAGTCCCGCATGACTTCCGCAATCTCGTAAATGCTACCGGTCTTGATTTTCTCCATGTACTCCCGGTACCGGCGGTTCCAGGTTTGATTGTCGATGGCAATGTCGCGTTTACGCAGAATGCCGTAAACTTTTTCGATTTCTTTTGCCCCGACAAGCTGACGCATACCCACCTTCTCCACATTTGTGGTGGGGACCATGATCGTCATGCCGTTCTCAATGATCTTCAAAATGTAAAAGTTCATATCCTGGCCAGAGATCTTTTTCTCTTCAATGCCAAGGACTTGGCCAACGCCGTGGGCGGGATAGACGGCCTTGTCACCAACGCGAAAACTCAGCATAGCACCTCCATTTCTTATCAGAGACAGAGTATAATATCGCGGACTGTAAAATACCACCATGCCGAACGTCAGTCAAGTGCTTTTTTTATTCCTATCTAGCGAAATCCAGACTTTTTTCAAACAAATCCTAGGGAACTAGAAAGGTCTTTCTTTTCAACACCTTGAAAATGCAGAAATTCTGCATTGTGCAATCTTGGAACACGAAAGAAAATCGCTTCAATATCTTTTGACGAAGAAAAAAGAGGCATCGTTGAGAAGGTGTCCGTGTTAAAATGACAGCATCGGGATCGTTTCGGAGGGGGAATCCGGGTAGGAAACGAGACAGAACAGGCATAAAACGAAACCATAAAAGAAAGCGACGGCACCCTGAAGATGCCGTCGCGATTTTACGTTCAAACGGACTTGGGCTTATTGAGCCTGGGTCGGTTGAGCCGGAGCTTCGGCAGCAGGCTGTGCCGGGGCTTTTTCTTCAGCCTTCTTCTCTTCGGCGGCGGGAGCTTTGGGAGCCGGGGCAGCCTGCGGTTTTTTGCAGTCAAAGACCTGTTTCATGTCTTTGGCGGCCAGGATGCACTCGATGACTTTCTGCTCGTCGCGGGCGCACTCTTCCAGGCTCTTGGCTTCGTTTTCTTTGTATTTCTTGCGCAGTTCGGCTTTCATGTCCTCGTTGGGGGACATGGTGGGATCGGAGAGGGTGATTTCCAACAGATGGGGCACGGCCTTTTTGCACAGTTCCATTTTGTCCACGGGCTTGTCAGCCGGCTTGGCTTCAGCCTTCTGCTCTGCGGCAGGTTTGGCGTCTTTCTTGGTTTCCTTGGCCGGTTGTTCGTTGCTAGAGCAGGCCACGAAGAGCATCGTGACGATCAGTACCAGCGCAAACAGGGTCTTTTTCATTACTCTCTCCTTCAAGGCATTCTGGGGTTAAGCCGTCGCTTCTCGAACGGTGGTTATCCATGAGATTCAAGAGGAAACGGCTTCTACTCTTAGCAAAAACGAAAAAAAAATCCAGGTTTTTCTTGGTTTGCCACGCTTTCGCCTCACGGCAGGGAAAAGCATCAAACTCTGTTGTTTCATGGACTTTCCAGCTTGTGTTCCCATCGGGAACTTCCGAGTCTGTCGCCACCACGCCTGCTTGCGCGTCGTTTCGGGAGGGGAAGAATCGTTCCGGAGAGAACCCAAATGGTCCTCCTTGGTGAGCGAAAACGAGCCCATTAAAAACCGTTAAGCTTTCTTGGACTACTTGACGCACGGAGCAGAGCTTTCTACCATACCAAGGTATTGTAACGCACTGGCAGGGTCTTGGCTCTTGCCAGAGCGAGGGCCCAAGCCTTCATTCCACTTCTACTTGCGGAAAAAGATGAGGAAATCCCATGCTCTCGAAAGTATCCCCTCGATTCAACGTCCGGTTTGCCTTGTTTTCCTTGACCTTTCTGGCGCTCCTGCTGGGAATGGCCGCCTGTGAATGCCCCAAACAGGACAGCGAAGCGCCAAAGAGTGCCATGAACGACACGCCTGCCCAGGCCCAAAAAGCACCGGCTGAAAAGAAAGAGGCTCCAAGCGAGGTCGGAGAGGTGGCCCAAGAGACATCCCTGGTGGGTTTATACATCCAGTTCGTGATGCAACGCTTGAAAGATCCCACCCAGGTAGACACGCTTTCGACGATGTATCAGGGAACCTTGCAGGATTTCGTCAAGGGTGTGGATGCCGAGCATGGCGCAAAGCTGAACCAGGCCGTGTTGGATGCCCTCGCGGCGATAAAAGCCGACAAAGATGTGAAAGTGAACGCCCAGCGAGCCGAGAAGAGCATCCAGCGGGCTTTGCTCTGGACCTGGCTGGATGGCCTGGCGGCCTTGCAGACCAACCCCTCCGATGTGCGGGTCAAGGCTGAGTTGGAAAACGTTCAGAAAATGCTTCCCGTTCTCGCCGAGCGCCGGGGAAAATCGACCAAGAAAGGCCGGATCTATGTGGAGCAATTCAAGGCATCCTATACGCTGTTGACCACAAGCAAAGACGCGGAAGCGATCCGCAAGGCAGCCCAAGACCTGCAACAACTCACCTATAAGTTGGTGTTGTACAGCGTTCAGTACGAGTTGATCGGTCTGAGAGATGCACGTGGCGTGGACCCGGTCAAAGCCGGGGAAAAGCAGGTGGAAGCCTTCCTGTACTACGAAAGCCTGTTTGATGAACATGCCCGGCGTCAAGCCGATAGCGCCAAAACCCTGCGCGCCGAGTTGGCCAAAACCCCGGAAAGCATGGATTATGAGTTGATGAAAACCCTGCTCTCCAAGGATTTTGCCGCAGAGTGCGCAGAAATTCCGCTGGACCAACTCGGTTGGTAGGAAAGCATGAAGAATCTTGCTCCCCTCTACCGCGTGAGCCTTGTCCTTGGGTTGGGGCTCGCCCTCACTTTCTTGGCGGCTTGTGAAGACACCCGTGTGGAGTCTTTGCGTCTGAGCGATGTCGGCCCGTTTTCCGCCCGTTTGGAGGTCAGCCTCTCCGAAGCGGGAATCGTCTCCGTTCGGTATGGCGAAGGCCACCTCTACGACAGGCGAAGCGAATCCAACACTCCGAACCAGACTCATGTGTTGGAACTGACCGGCCTGAAACCCTCCACTTTGTATCGCTATCGGATGGAACCGGAGGGCAAGGTAGCGTCGTTCCGTAGCGCGCCGCGCTCGGATGGAGCCTTTGACCTGGTGCTGCTTTCACCGGAGCACACGGCCTGCATGGCCGGAGCCGCCGAGCCGCCTCTGTGGCCCGATCTCGTGCTGCTTACCGGAAGCTGTGACGGTCCACTGGCGAAACATCCTGCGGAGCGATTGATTCGCACCCTGCCCAGCGGCCCGGAAACGATGAGTTTCGGCAGCGTTGAGTTGCACCTGAACGCAGACCTTGATACCGTGAGGGAAGCCTCTTCCGGGGATGACACCCAGGCCGCAAAGCGGCGCGTGTTTGTGCTGGCCAAAGAACCGCCGGAGATCCCCCAAAGCCGGGACGTGGTGTTGACACCCACGGCGGCGTTTGTCCACGGACAACGTATCGACTGGCCCAAGGGGCTTGCCGCCTGGTTGGAAGTGGATGCCTTTGAGATTTCCTGGATCAACGCGGAGCAGGACAAGGGCGAACGCAAGGTTCTGGTGGAAGCGCCACCGGAGGCGCGGAAGACCTGCCTGTATTGTGATCGCCTGTTGGAAAGCGGGCGCTATGAGGAAAGCATCGCCTGGTACGAGCGCTTTGCCAGAGATAACCCGCAGAACCGTGGTGCCCAGGAAGATTCCGCGTTCAACATCGTCCGTATTCTGGATGAGAAACTTTTTCGCTATGCCGAGGCTCAAGAGCGCTACAAGACCTTTCTGGCGGAGTATCCCCAGAGCCGCCGGGCGATGCTGGTACGCTATCGCCTGGATTACCTTGACAAGTACAAGGACGGACATTTCGAGCCACTGATGCGTTTTGAAAAGGCCAAGGCCCAACGCACGGCGGATGATCCCTTGCCGTCCATCCATCAGGTGGAAGCCACGGTGTCGGAATATCCCGGTGCATCCATCGGTCAAGAAGCTCTGTTCTGGTTGGGGCACCTCTTGGAAGACCTTGACGCGAAGCGTGCCGAGGACCATTACAAAACCCTGATGAAGCGCTTCCCGAAATCTGAAAACGCAGCCTTAGCGGCCATTTCCCTGGGAGATATGGCCTATAAAGAGAAGCGTTACAACGAAGCGATTGCAGACTACGAGGCCGCCGCGAAGATCGCCGGAGCTAGCTATCAGGTGAGCATTGCCGACAAGCTGCGTAAATCCGAGCGCAACATCAAACGTGAATGGGCCCGTTGGGGAAGCTGGTTGTTGTTCCTGGGGTGGATTGCCTTCACTCTCTGGAAACGCCCCGCCTTCCGCGTGCAAACGTTGAAAAGCATGGCCCTTCTGGCCAGTAGTTACGCCTTGCTCTTCGGCATCTATTTCCTGATCGACTACGAAAAGGCTCTGCCTGTGGTGGGGATTGTCGGCCTGGGAGCCTTGCTCTGCGTGCTGGTGTTTTTCTGGAACCGCTGGCTTTTCGGCGAGAAGCCCTCACGATGGGCCTGGATTCACGGCTTGTCGGCCAGTCTGGGTCTGTGGTATCTTGCCTTGTACCAGATGCACTACCTCTACGTGCTTGGGATATAGGATTAGCAACATGTGGATGAAGTCTTTTCATAAGCCCAACGAGGACTCCTCTTCCAAGGACCATTCCCCCTTTCTTTCGGGTTTGCGCGTACCTTTGTTGCGCAGGCGAGGGCGTATTCTCGGTTTGAAGTTCGGTGTCAATCCCAACTCCAGCAGCATCGGCTCAGACTTGTCTGTCCTGCTCATCGGCACCATAGCCTTGACCGTGGTGGTCAATCTGCTGGACAGCCTCGTTCGGGGTCGTCTGTTCAACAAAACTGAAAGCAAGGGGGATGAGGATGTCTAAGCCGCTGGTCATGGCGGGGATCGCCCTGGCTTTTGTTGCCCTTGGTCTTCTTTCCTGCAACCGCCAATCCGATCGTTTGGAACCCGGCGCCCAGGCACCGGATTTCCGTGCCGATGACCTCACCGGCCTGACGCAGTACCTCAGCGCACAAAAGAAACCGGTGGTGCTTTCGTTCTTCGCGACCTGGTGCGAACCCTGCCGGGAAGAGATCGGCTCCTTGAAGCGCATTCAGAAAGATTATGGCGAGCGGGTGCAGGTGTTCTGTATCGTGACCGACCCGGAAAACAAGGACAAAGCCAACAGTCTGGCCAAGGCGCTCCAACCCGGTTACCCCTTTCTGATGGACGAAGGACAGACAATCATGAAAGCCTACGGCGTGACAACCCTTCCCACCACGGTGGTTTTGGATGCCGCGCCGCGCATTCAAAGCCGCTTTCAGGGCTTTGGTGAGGCGGAAGAGCAAAGCCTGCGTGACGTGCTGACCCGTTTGACCGGTCTGACACCCCTCGCGCCGGTTCTGCACAAGAAAGCCCTTTCTCCATCCGGGAAGGCGACGAAATGAACCCCACCCTTCGTGTGATACCCATTCTGCTCTTCGCGGCCTTGTGTCTCGTTTCACCACGCGCTCTGGCTGACCTGCAACTCGGTCCCTACCTGCAAAGCCTGAGTGCCGACCGTGTGGCGGTGTGTGTGGGAACGGACCCGAACGACACGGTTCAGATTACCTTGAGCAACCCGGAGGCACCCAAGGGCGACGCGCTCCCCGCTTCGGACGGTATCCGTTGCACCGCGTTTGCCGGCCTGCTGCCGGATATGCAGTATGACTACAGCGTCCAGGTCAACGGAAGCCAGGCCGGAGAAGGCCGCTTCCTGGCGCAATCCGCTACGGAGCATGTGTTGATTATCTTCGGCGACACCCGCAGCGGGGATGACAGCTTCGACCTGGCCCACCGGCGCATTGTGAAAACCATTTTGCAGACCCAGTACGCCGAAGCCTACATCCATACCGGTGATTACGTGGAACGCGGTGAAGACCTGCTGCTTTGGGAAAACTTCTTCACCATCGAGAAAGACCTGCTGCGCAACCTTCCCCTTTACCCCAGCCTGGGCCGTAGTGATCAACCTCCGGAGTTGATCCAGCGATTCTTTCCTTTAGTCAGAGACAAAGGCTACTACAGTTTCGATCGCGGTACGGCCCACATCGCCGTACTGCGCCTGTGGCGCTCGGCAGACCAGCCTTCGTCTTTGACCTCCCCGGAAGGCGAGCAGGCCCGCTGGCTGAACGAGGATCTTCTCTCTGCCAGGGCTCGCGGGGCCAAACACCTGTTTGTCATCATGCACGAACCGGCCTTTGATGTAGCCGGAAGCATTCCCCGCGCCGTCGAGCAGACCTTCATGCCTTTGTTCGAGCGTCATCATGTGACGGCGGTGTTTGGTGGCGCACACTACTTCAGCCATAAACTGCGCCACGGCGTGCAATACTTCACCAACGGCGGCGGCGGAGCCGTGTTGGAAACCGCGCCCCCCGCGCCGGGAATGTTCCGCTTCTTCAGCGCGATTCACCACTTTCTGGTCTTGGAAGTCGGCTATTTCGGCGCACGACTGCGGGCGGTTAACGCACAAGGTGAAGAGTTTTACAGCGTGACCTTTGATGAATCTGTCTCCAAAGCGCCGGGCATGGAAAGCCCGGTGGAAACCCAGAGCGTGGGTCAGGGCGGAAACAAACCGGTGAATCTGACCGTGTTTTATGACTCGAAAAGCAGCCCCAAAGACGAACTGCTTTCCCTCGTCAAGAAAGCCACGTCCAACGCGGCGGTATCCGCCCTGGTCAGTTTCCGTAGCCTGGATGTGGCCGATAACCGCAAACTACGTCGGCTGCAAGACCCCGATGACGGCCCCCTGCCTCTCTTGCTTTTGGATCAAGCCAAGCTCAACGGGAAGGATCAACTTGTCGAAAGGCTCGTTCCCCTGCTGAAAAGCCATGCCGCCATGACGCAGGACACAGGCTTGCCGCTGGGCCGGATTCTGGTCGGCGTGGTGGTGATTGTCGGAGCGTTGGTCTTTCTCGCCTTCTTCCTTCTCCGTAAGAAGCGTCGGACCTGATACAAGCAAAGCCGTTTCGGCAATCTTCCCCGTTTGCATGAAAACGCGCGGACTCAGCCGATGGGCTTATCTGCGGCCTTGGGAACCATGAAGCCGCCAGCGTTGCAGATAACGCAGGGGCATTCCTTTACCGGGACCGAAGAGACAATCTGCAAAATGATTGAGTGAGGTATAGGCCGTTTTCTTGTGCAGCAGGCCGCTCGTTCCCACCACAATGCGGTAGCGCGTGTCCTGATAGTCCGTCTCCAGAATGCTGCCTACCGCATGGTCAGGAGCGATGCGGCGCCCGGAGTGCGGAACGGTCCACCGCTGCTTGAGCCGGGTGCATACTGTGGGGAGCGGGTTGTCCGGCAGGTCATCGAGGGTTTGATCGTTAAGGCTGCACAGATAACGGCCCAACCGGGTGACCTGGGAGAAATCATCGGCTTCGATGGCCTGATGAAGCTTGTAGCGAAGATCCTCAATCAGTTGTCGTCGAACTCGTCGTTTCATGGTTTCGCCCGTTGCCGGTTGCGGCCCCCGTTTCCCCAAAAACCACCGAGGATGCGTGACCTGATTGCTCGTGTACTCCGCAAGATTCAATTTATAGCATATACTGAATGCAAAGATAAGTAAACGAAAAAATCTTTCCCACGGGGAGAATATGTCCCCTTGAGAGCCCTTCTTTTGCCGAAACTGAACCGTTCTTAAACAAACAAGCCGATCTACAGGAACTGAAATTCCCGGCAAACACATGAAAAAGCTAAACATTCTTATTCATGGACACGACATGGAAAAAACTTGTGTTTGCCGGGTTTGCTGTTTATGCTTCATCATCCATTGGGGTTTTTCAAACAACGCTTGACGAGAGTGTTTGTCGGGCAAAACGACGAGAAGAATGAAGGAGTTGATCCATGTGTAGCCGAAGAACGAATCCCCTGATTCTGGTAATGATTTGCTTGATGGTGTTGCTGGCAGCCTGTTCCAGTAGTTCGGACAGTGATGTTGACGACATTGCAGACAGCCTCCAGGATCAACTCTCCGACTCCTTGGAGTTCGATAACCGCGAAGTCGTCTCTGGGGATGCCCCCGAAGGCAGTGATGACGGCCCGGCGATTTCGGATCTTGTGATGTCTGAAACCCTGTACTTGGGCACAGGCTTTGCGATGGAGCTTTCGTTGGAAGGCGGGGATGCCGAAGACAGCGCCGCCAACGAAAAACGGCTGGCCAAACTGACCGCGACGGCAAGCAAGGTGGTGGTGCAGGTTCAGGGAGCAACCGAGCATATGCTCTTGCCTGCACCTGAGGGCTCGGTACTTCTTTTCTCCGGTCTGTTGAAAGCCAACCCCAACCTGAAAGGCGAATCCTTCACGCTTCGTATTGCCGCGCAGGACGAGCAAGGTGTCACCGGTCCTTACGTAACCCATGACATTACCGTAGACGATCCTCCTGCGGATGAAGGAGAATTGGTGGGTGAGTTTGAGATTGAAGGAGCCAAGCTGGTATCCAGTCGTCCGCCGGAGGGCAGTGCCGGGGCCGACGCTCCGCAGATCGTGCGCCTGGAAGCCCCCAGTCAGTTGGTCGGAAACGGCTCCGTGCTGGTCAAGCTACACACGGATTTTGAAGGGGAACTGGAAAGTGCGCTGCTCACCCTGCCCCAAGGACAATCTTACGTGGAAATCCCCGGTGAACTGCTGGAAGACTACCTGAAAATCTCCGGCTCCTTCTTGGGTCGTAACCTGAAAGTAGGAGATGAAATCAGCCTGCTTTGGGCCTTGAAAGCCACCACCGGCACGGTGGGGCTGTATCGCCTGTGGGTGGTAACCATCACCGACGAAATGCTTCCCGACGGCGATGAGGATGGAGACCTTGACGGCGACGAAGACGGCGATGAGGAGGAAGACCTCAGCGATGGCGACGAAGATGGTGATGAGGAAGAAGACCTCAGCGATGGCGACGAAGACGGTGATGAGGAAGAAGACGAAGTCCAGGAGTTGGTCTGGTTTGATGAAACCCATAACCTGACCTGGCAGAACCCGGAAACCCCGTTCACCGGAAATGTCTCGGAAGCCTTCAGTTATTGCAACAATCTGTCCTGGAACGGGGAAAGCGGAACCTGGCGCCTGCCGACGATCAGCGAACTACGCACACTGATTCAGGGATGTGGGATGACTCAACCCCAGGGCGATTGCGTTGTCAGTGACGATTGTCTGAGCCTGCAATGCTGGTCTGTGATGGAATGTATGGGCTGCGGTGCCGCCGATACCTGCTATTGGTCCGACTCTCTGTTGCCCAGTTGTCAGGCGGCCTATTGGGCAATGAGTTTCGTGGAGATGGACCCGGATTACGCCTGGACGGTGAACTTCTCCGATGCGGCCATCGTCAATGCCGGAATCGATGAAACCCGCGCCGCCATCTGTGTACGAAGCGAATCCGATGTCGATGGTGATGTGGATGAAGACGGTGATATGGACGGTGACGAAGAGGATGAGACGGACGGCGATGAAGAAGACGAGACGGATGGTGACGAAGAACCGCTACCCATCACATGTCTCTGCACCGAAGTCAATTCCTGCTGCGATGGCTGCAATCCGATCAATGAATATGATTCCTGTAGCGACAACAACGAACTGACCAACGATGACCACTGTTTCGGCGGCACCTGTCAGGGAACCGTTCAGGATTGCATGTCTGCCACCGTGCTGTGTTCCGACGGCAACAGCCAGACCTCCCGCGACTACTGTCAAGACAACGTCTGTCAGGGCAGTACCCAGTCTTGTCTGGAAACTATGACCTGTCAGGATCAAGAGACCTTCTCAGACTGTTGCCTCGTCGATTGGGACTGCTGTGGTGATGCCTATTGCGCCCAAACCACAACCAGCGACTACGGAAGTTGTCGCCCCAGCCTGCATCTGACCGGTACGCGGACGACGGATAGCCTGATCGCCTACAGCCCTGCCGGTGCATTCTATGCCGTGGCCGAACAGAGTGGGCATCCCAATACGGCCTGCAACATCACCATTCATGAAGCCACGACCCATACACCGGTGCGCGTCATCAAAGCGGCGCCCTACGGCATTACCGATCTGGCCTTCGGTCGAGGCGCCTCGGAAGCCTTGCTGGCCGTATCCAGTAAATCCTATGACAGCGCTTCCTTGGGCGGTATTCAGCTTTTCAACTGGAAAACCGGCGAAGCCTTGGAAGGCCCCGCGTTTGCGGAAGACCTGGACGGCTTGTCCGTAGCCTTTTCGCCCTCCGGGAACCGCTTAGCCTACCAGGTCTGCACGTTGGTTTACAGCACCTGCTATAGCCCTCAGGTGACGGTACTTGATGTCGCCGACTGGCAAACCGACGGCTGGTGGTCAACCTATGGTGTTACCCTCACCAACGAACCCAGTTGGGGCGCAATGACCTTCCTCAGTGAAACCCAGCTCGCCTTGGGCATTACCAGCACAAGCAACTACAACACGGCGGAAGCCCAGATCCGTATTTACGATATCACGGGAGACACCACCCCCACCGATACCTGGACCACCTCTCCCCAGGGCTCCAACGGAGTCAACCTGCCGCGCACCGATCATCTCTTCGCCTACCTGAACGGGGAAGCCACGGTGGTCGCCAGTGCCGGTTCGGATGATGTGCTCTATCAATACAACCTGAGTTCCGGGTTGAGCTCGACCGCCTTGGAGTTTACTCCGGCTAGCGTGGCCTATTCCGATGAATACGGCATTCTGGCTCTTGCTGAGAACGAAACCTACAGCGGTACCATTCATTTCTACAATGTTGCGGACATGAGCCTTGTCAAATCCGTTGGTTCCTTCCCTATAATGATAAGCGGTGGTTCGGAACGCACCGTCGGTCCGGCGAAGGACATGGTCTATATTCCCTACGGGCAGGATCTGATCTTCGTGACCGACAGACGCAGAGTCAACCGCGTCAACGGCGTTGTTTCGACAGGAACCGTGGAAACCCTGAACACCCACTCCGCCAATATTGCGGATATGCAGGTCTTCCCTCATAGTGCGTTGGCCGTCACCAGCGGCTATGACAGTCGCACCATTCTTTGGGATCTTGCACGCGGCGCGATGTTCCGGAAAAGCGACAACCTGCCCAGTCTGACGGCCTACAGCAACGTTGCCGTCAGTCCCGATGGCGTCTGGATGCTCCAAATCAACGCAGATAGGCTCCATGTGATCCGCGTGCATGACGGCTTTGAATTGTTCAGTCTGGAAGGTGGGAATGACAATATCCGAGCCGTCGCCTTCTCGCCGGATGGTTCCTATTTCGTGGTGGCTGACTCCGATGTGTCCGCCAGTGGAGTCTTACGTTTCTACAGCACCTGGTATGGCAAGAAGTTCCGCGAAATCGAGTACGGAAGCACCACCTCCAGCCTGGCCATCAGTGCCGACGGAAGCCGTGTCGCCGTTGCCCGCTATTACATCAGCATCTATGACACCTACACCGGTGAGCAGATCAAGCAGTTCCAAAGCCCCTATTCGGTAACCAAAGACCTGGTCCTCTTCCCCGATGGCATCCACGCCGCGGTGGCTGACAACAACAGCGCCCGCATCCTCAACCTGGATACCGAAGCCGTGGTTTCAACCCTGTCCTTCACCTGTGCCTATCCGGACCTGGATGTCAGCCCGGATGGTTCTCTCCTGGCGATGGGATGCGGAAACAACAGCAACACGATCAATCTCTATGATATTCCTGCGGCCATCGCTCAGGGTGGAGGCGAGTCCATTCAACCGACACGTACCATCTGGGCGCGCAACCCGTCGGGCATCGTCCACTTCACGTCGGATGGCAAGCAACTGGTCGCGGTGGAAAACGACGACTCGCGGGGAATCGGAACCGTGACGATGCATGACGTCGCGGATCTGACCAGCATGAGTGACTCTTGCGCCAACGATAACGACTGTACCTCATCTGCCGGTATGTTCTGTAACCGCTACCTGAGACAATGTGAAGAAGGAACCTGCGCGGACGATCAGGACAACGACAACGACGGTCTGAGTGACGAGGACGATCCGGATTGCCAGTTCGGTCACCTGGAGATCGTTCCCCAGAACCAGTAAGTCAATTCTTTGAAACAACCTCCACTCCTTCGCCCTCATTAGGAAAACCGTGAGGGTAAAGGGTAGAGGGAAGATTGCTTCTCTGCGATGTCGGGCAAGATTCTTGCCCGACATTTTCTTTTTCAGAATCGCGCAGGGTGGCATTTTCACAGACCTCGCGCTATACTTCAGCGGATTGGATCTTCCATAGAGAGGGGGAGAAAGCATGATGAAACAACACACGCTGTACCATCGGGTTCGCTTGGGTGCTCTGGTTCTTTTCGCAATGGGCCTTGCCTGTTGTGCCGCCCATGATCCTGGGATCACCAGCGCGGCGGATGCTGTGCGCTCGCTGAGTCAAGGGCAGGCCGAAGCGATGTATCAGCGGTTCGGTCCACGCATGAAGCAGACGATGTCCAAAGAGGCCTGGCTGAGTATGGCCCAGGGTATTCGGGAAACCGTTGGCGTCTGCCGTGATCTGGTGCAAGCCAAGCGGGAAGGGGTTCCCACCAAGGCTGGCCTGGAGCGTATTACCCTGCACATGGTCTGCGCCAGGCGCCCCGGCTTGCAGGTCTTTCAACTGCTCGTCACCGAGGATGGCCAACTGGAGAGCTTTTTCTATCAGGGTGTTCTCACCCAGGCAACCAACCACACGGCCAGCCTGTTGGCCTTTCTGGATCTTGTAACCCGTGGCGATCTGGATCAGGCTCAAGGGTATCTGGCCGATCCTACCGCCTTGGAAGAGGGGAAGCCCTTGGGCGAGGCAGCCAAACAATGGACGGCAACCACGGGCCGCTGCAACGGCAAGGGACGCGGTCACAGCCGCCCCGCGCCGGGAGATGACGCGGCCAGCCTCTACACCCTTGACGCCGTGTGTTTTCAGGGGGATCATCAGTTTGAATTACTCGTGACGCCGGAGGGGAAAATCCTTACCGTGCGCTATGTGAAACAGACCCGCGCTCCGGCGGATACGATGCAGGATCCTCTTGCACCCACGAGCCAAGACAGCGAGTAAAGCGGACTGCGAGTTTCACACAAACAAACCAATCGGCGCAAGCCCGGAACGGTAGCAAACCAAGGAAAGCAGACGTCAACATGGCCTCCCTTCCCACCTTAGCCAGCATCACCATTGATATGGACAGCCTCCATCTGTACCAGCGCATCTTCGGTCTTTCCGAAGACGGGCAGCAGCAGAACATCATTTACGAACGCGCCTTGGAGCGCTTTTGCGGCCTGCTGGACCAGGTAGGTCTTCGTGCCACCTTCTTCGTGGTCAGCAATGACCTGGACCTGGGTGATAATGAACAGACCGTCGCCGCCTTGGCCCAGTCCGGTCATGAGATCGCCAGCCACAGCCGGACGCATGATTACCGCTTGTCCCGCTTCACTGCCGACGAACAGGCCGGAGAACTGAAGCACTCCAAGGACCGCCTGGAAGCCTGCACCGGACAGCCTGTGCAGGGTTTTCGCGCACCGGGTTACAACGTGAATGAAACACTGCTGCGTGAAGTGAACGACGCGGGCTATCGTTATGACTCCAGCGTCTTCCCCTGCCTTCCTTACTACGCCACCAAAGCCGCCGCCTTGGGAGCCTTTCAGGTGATGGGCAAGGCGAGCCAGAGCATCCTCTGCGGGCCACGGGTACTTGCTGCGCCCTTGGGACCGTATCGCATGAATCCCAACCGCTACTGGCGTCGTGGAGAGGGACTCTGGGAACTGCCGATCAGCGTCGCGCCGCTGTCCCGCCTGCCGCTTCTGGGAAGTTTCCTCATTCTCACCGGAAAGCGGCTCTGGCCCGTTCAATGGAAGATGACCCGGCGCTCCAGCCCACTGTTGAACCTGGAATTTCACGGCATGGATTTTCTGGATCTCCATGACGGTCTGCCCAAGGAACTGGTATCGAAACAGGTGGATCTGCAAACACCCTGGTCGGAAAAACGCGCCCTGTTGCTGCGCATTCTGGAAGAGATTGCCGACGACTGTGTGACCCTGCCCCTTTCAGCGGCCTTGAACCGGTTGGAAGGCGTGGATGACCCAACCCACTGACGGGACCACCTGTTCCGAAAGGCATCCCTGAACTCCAATCCCGGCTTCTTGTTTGCGGGTCATAGACCCCCTTTCGGCTTTGCCGGTGGCATCTATGATGCCGAAACGGGTTTGGTTCGCTTCGGTGCCAGAGACTATGATGCCCAGGTGGGCCGCTGGACGGCCAAAGACCCCATCCTCTTCAACGGTGGCCAGACCAACCTCTATGTCTATGTTGGAAATGATCCGGTCAATTACCTTGATCCCAGTGGGTTGATAAATACAGAAGGGGTTATTGTGGGGGCGGTGGGAATCGCTGGGGCAGTTGGTGGTTATGTGGTTGCAGCGGGCTTGGCTTCCACCGGAGTCGGAATAGGTGCAGCCTCTGGAACAGTGTACATTTCAACGATCAGCCTTGCATGGGGGATTGCTGCTCTAACTTGGGGTTTGGCTGCTGAAGAAGATGATGTAATGTTTCCGATGGGAAGAAGAGAAGCAATGGAAACTACAGTTGAAGACCCGGAAACAAGAGCCATTGTTCATACTGGTGGAAACCTTTATGATACCATTTGCCAAGGTGGTATATGGAGTGCAGTCACGAATGCATTTGATGCTGCTAGAGGATTGATTGAAGCTTCAACGTCTTCTGAGTGAAAATGTTGGGACAACAATATTGAGGTGAATAAAATGGATTGGGTATTGTTGATTGTGTTAGGTATAGATATTCCATCCTTGGGTATTGCAGCAGCCACTGTCTATGTTGCATTCAGTAGAAAGTTTTACGTGGCACTCGTTGAGAAACGCGGAGTTGAGAAAGCTCAGAAAATGGTGATGTTATATAGGATTGTAGGCAGTGTCGTCATGAGATATGAAGCCATAGAGCTAGACAGCGGATATGTACCGCAGCGAGGAAAGACGCGGTGTTCTTCGCATAACGCGTCGCAACACCACGCCAACGTTTCAGCTTTTCAAAGGCATTTTCAACCAGATGGCGTTCACGGTACAAGTCTTTGTCGTAGTTACGTTGAACCGTTCGATTCTTCTTTGGAGGAATCACCGGACACGTATCGTTCTTCTCGCATAGGCCAATGATGCTATTTGTATCATAACCACGATCAGCCAGTAAATTAGAGGCTGGTAGCCCTTCGATCAGATTTTCAGCCTCTTTGCAATCAGCTCGGGTACCTTTTGTAACAAGGACTCGGAGCGGATTACCATGCGCATCCACGGCCAGGTGTACCTTGGAATTGAGCCCCCTTTTGTTTGACCCGCGTCCTGCGTTCCGCCTCGGGCACCCGTAGCATCGTGATGGACTTTGACATGCGTGGCGTCGATCATCAGCCATTCGGTTTCGGGATCATCAATCAAACTATCCAGTAAATTCTCCCAGATACCTTTATCTCGCCAACGAATGAATCGGCGATGGGTATTGTTCCAACTGCCATAATCGGGTGGTAGGTCGCGCCAAGGTGCACCGGTTCGCAAGATCCAAAACACACCATTAATGAATCGTCGATTGTCTCTGGCAATCCCGCCCCATTGGCCTTTCTGCCCCGGTAAATGTGGCTCCAAGAGTTCCCACGCGTGGTCGGAGATATCATGACGGTGATAAGTGGCATCCATTGTATTCCTCTGAATAGTTTCTATTTAGAGGAATATAGACCAGCAGAGTCGTCTTGTCCAGGAAAATCTATAACTCATGTCGACGCTGCCTAGCGTAACGGTTCCGAAGGAATCTCCGATTCCTACTCCTACGAAAGGAACAGCGAAGTATTATCATCCTTTATTTTGAATATCCGCATAGGAGTACAGCATGAAAGAGATAATCCATTTGACAATTGCCATACCTTCCATTCTTGTTGGTTGCGTTCTCGTGGTTTTAGAGTTGAAAGAGCTTGGCGATCATGGCCTGAAAATAGAGGAGCCTTCAGATGATGATTTAAAAAGTCCATTTGTTGTTTCTTGGCCAGGACGATTAAGTATTGGTATTATGCTTGTCACTATAGGAATCATACTATTGTTAACCATGCAACATACGTCTGCCTCGTAACACACAAGTAGCCTGGGCCGATTTCTTGCCCGACATCGTACTGCCTGATCCGGCCAAGGAAATCACGGGTCGCCATCCCTGACCAATCCAACCTTGGATGGAGTCTTCGGAACAAAGATCGGCTTGTGCGACATCTTGGTATGCCCTGGGGCAAAATGCCCCACGTTTGCCGAAGCATCCCGCAGGATGAAATCTGAATAGGATGTGACATATCAATCGGTTGATTCATTTGGCCCAACCTTTGCTCCTGTGTGCAACGACGCTCACTGAGAGGAGAATGCCGATGGAGCATCAACCGCAAACGTCTCATCGAATCAGCATCGCCCGTGCGTTCAAGCCGACCGAAACCTCGCTACGCAGTTTGAGGAACACGATTCTCTTACGCTTGCTCCTGGTGTCTCTCATTCCCCTGACCATTCTATCAATCTATTTTCATTACCAGTTCAAGTCCACCCTGGAGCAACGGACCCGGCTTCAACTCCAAACCCTGGCCTCCGGGCATCGGCAGGCCATTGACCGCTTTATCAACAGCAAAATCCATGCGCTCAAAGGCATTGTCGATTCCAGCCTGATCAGCCTTCCTCCCGACCGGCCCGAAGTTCAGAAGCTTCACCACATCATGAAGTCATTGGACAACACCATTCTCGATGTCGGAGTCTTCGACCATCAAGGACGGCATATCGCCTATTCCGGTCCTTTTGAGTTTCTGGAAGGAAAAAACTACAGCCGGGAAGTCTGGTTCAGAACCTTACAGGATACGGACGCAGATTATTTTGTGAGTGATGTCTATCTGGGTTATCGGGATCAACCCCATTTCATCATTGCCGTTGAAAAGCGTGTGGACGACAAAAGCTGGATACTTCGCCTGAGCGTGAACCTGAGTAAGTTTCAGCAGTTCGTCGATGATGTCAATCAGGTGGATGCCGCCCACGCCTTCATCATCAATAACAAAAATCAATATCAGAGCGTTCCCGACGAACTGGGCCGTCCTCTTGACGAGGCTTTCGTATTGCCTGAAGGTCAAGGCGCGAATGCCGGGCAGATGGAATTGGACGTGGGCGAGGAGAGCTACCTGGTGGCTGCGGAGCGGTTGAAAACCGTAGACTGGCAACTGGTGGTCATCCAACCCACCTCGGCGGCCTATGCGCCCATCCATCAAACCCAGATCATCGTCTTTCTCATCATCGCGTTGGGGATCATCCTGACCATTACCGCGTCTCTTCTGGCCACAACAACCCTGATGCGGGAATACGCCCATTCCGAAGAAAACCGGGCCGAGCTGGTCAGCCGGTTGGTTCAGGCAGGTAAGATGGGTACGATGGGAGAAATGGCCGCCGGAGTGGCCCATGAAATCAACAACCCTCTGGCGATCATCCTGTCTGAAATCGGGGTGATGGAGGATCTGCTCGATCCCTCGTTGGGTGGTCGGTTTCATGCGGAGGATTTTCTACGGCGGCTCAATTCCATTCGGGAAGAGTCCAACCGCTGCCGCAGCATCATCCACAAACTGTTGGGCTTTGCCAGACGCAACAAACCCAATATGTCGGACTGCGATCTTGTCACCCTCGTCGAACAAACTGTGGATATGGTGGAGCGTGAATTGACGCTGGAGAACATTGAGATACGGATCGAATTGGATCACACCCTGGCCCCGGTCCATACCGACTGCGATCAGTTGAAGCAGGTTCTTTTGAACCTGATCCGAAACGGCGCGGATGCCATCGGAAAGAACGGACGGATTACCATTCACGGCGATCATTCCGGCGAGTATCTCAGTCTCACGGTTTCCGATACGGGCTGTGGAATCTCTCAAGAAAACATCGAACAGATTTTCATGCCCTTTTTCACCACGAAGGACGTGGGCAAAGGAACCGGCCTTGGCCTGTCCATCACCCACGGCATCATCACCGCCCTTGGTGGACGTATCCGCGTATCCAGCGAACCGGGACAAGGAACCAGCTTTGAAATCATGATTCCACGTAAGCACCGCTAACAAAGGATGATTCACATGGCAGGCAATCACAAGGATATTCTGATTGTTGATGATGAGGTAAAATGGACGGAGAATCTTTCCGAACGCCTGAAACTGCGCGGAATGAGTGTTCATACGGTCAACCGCGGTGAAGAGGCCATACGCCAGGTTCGGGTATACGATTACGATGTTGTGCTGCTGGACCTGAAAATGCCCGGCATGGGCGGGGAAGAAGTCCTACGGGAAATCAAACAATTGCAGCCCACCTGCCAGGTAATCATCTTGACCGGTCACGCCAATTACCAATCCGCCGCCCTGACGGGGCGCTTGGATGCCTACGCCTTCCATGAAAAAACCATCGACTTTGACGAACTGCTTGCCGAAATCGACCTGGCCAAGCGGGATCGGGTGAATCTGCTCACCCGCCATGACAAACTTCCCGATCCTGAACCGAGCCTCTGGCGTAAGCTCTTCGGTGTGACCAATTATCGACCGATATTCATTCTCATCGGTTTCGCGCTGTTTGGTCTGATTCTGCTTCTCCCCACGCCGCACTCTCTGGAAGAACTGGTTTCCACCCCCAAAACCGGGGCGATGGATGATCCGATCAGCGGGTACGCCTCGTTCAAAGAGATGCCTGTCGGGATGGCGATCAAAGATTACTACGGCAAAAAAGCCGGACTGAGCCACGGAGGCGATGAGGGAATACCCAGCGAAACGGCAGCCTTCAAGGTCAAGATCATGATCGGCCTGCTGATTATCGCCGCCTTCTTCTGGGGAACGGGAGCCATTCCCATCGGTTTCACCGCGATCTTGATCGCCGTAGTCCTTTACTGGTTTCAGATCATGCCGCCGGAACTTGTGGCGAAATCCTTTCTCAAGGATTCGGTGCTGTTCATCTTCGGGGTGTTGGCCATGTCGGTGGGGATTGCCAAAACCGGCCTGGACCGGCGGATCGGAGTGCTTCTCCTTGGACTCAGCAGCACGATGCGGCGATTCCTGTTCATTTTTGTCCCACTTTTCTCCGTAACCGCGTCGTTCATCTCGGAACACGCCCTGGTTGCCTTCATCACGCCGATCATGCTGGTTGTCTACATGGCGTCAATCAAAACGGCAGGCTTGAAAAGTGATAAATACCTGGCAATGACTCTGCTGCTCATCGTCACCTGGGCAGGAAACATCGGTGGGCCGGGTTCCCCCAGCGCAGGCGGACGAAATGCCATCATGCTGGGGATTTTGAAGGATTACGGTGTTGCGCCCAGCTACGGGGAATGGGTGATGTACGGCTTACCCTTCGTTCCCGTGATGGCACTGGTGATCGGCCTGTATTTCTATTTCGTGATCGCACGCAAGATCAAGGTCAAAAATGTCAATGTCTCCCAGATCGTGAAAGAGGAATCCAAACGCCTCGGCCCGATGGTCAGAAAGGAATACATGATGGCCGTGATCCTGGGTATCGTGATTCTGGGCTGGATCACCCTTTCCAGTACCTTCGGTATGGCCGGGCCGGTGTTGCTTGGCTTGCTCTTGATGTCGCTGCTCCGCATTGTCCGCTGGAAAGATATTACCCACATCAACTGGGAGGTCGTCGCGTTGTACGCCGCCGCGACAGCCTTGGGGAAAGGTCTGGCCATGACCGGAGCGGCCTTATACATTGCCAAAGGCTTTCTCTGCATCTTGCCGGAGTGGATGAGTTCCGGGTCCGGGCTGGCCATTGCCGCCAGTGCGATGACCGCCGTACTGACCAATCTGATGAGTGACGGCGCCACCGTTTCGGCAGTCGGGCCGATCACCGTTCCGATGGCGGTGTTATCCGGCACGCACCCTTGGATGATCGGTCTGGCGACAGCCTTTGCTTCCTCTTTCGCCCATATTTTGATTATCGGAACCCCCAACAACGCCATTGTCTATGCCTTGGCCGAAAACCCGGAAACCGGGGAACGCCTGATTACTCTGGGGGATTTCGCCAAGCACGGTCTGGCCATCTTTCTTTTGTCCCTGCTTGTACTCTGGGGATGGACCATCGCCCTCCACTGGAACTGGCTAGGTTTTCCGGCCATGTAGGCCGACGTATATACAACAGAGTTTCGCAAGGAGAGTTATCATGGAAAAGAAAATCAACCTGCTGTTTGTGGATGACGAAAAGAAATTCCTGGACAACATGACCACAAGGCTTCGGATGCGTGAGATGAATGTCACGGCTTTCACCAGCGGCATGGACGCGATGAGCTGCCTTGAGAGCGGAACGCGCTTTGATGTCGCCCTGCTTGATCTGAAAATGCCCGGTATGGATGGCGAGGAACTGTTGAAACAGTTGAAAGAGAAGGACGCATCCATCGAAGTGGTGATTCTCACCGGGCATGGTTCCATTCAGTCCGCTGCCAACCTGACGCGCTCCGGAGCCTATGAGTATCTTCTGAAACCCTGTGAACTGGACGATGTAATCAAGGCCATCACCAACGCCTATACCAAACGCCTGAAAGCGAAAAGCGAAGCCCACGCGAAGAAGGTAGAAACGATCATGGAAAGGGCGATTGGAATGAGCCCGATGGAGATTCTTTCGGAACTCAGGAAAATTGATTGAAGCGGGCCAATACAAGCCTTGCTTCCGGTTGCTTGCTTTGTGAAAAGGGCGGGAACGAGCCGCCATGAGAGAATGTTCGGACAGGGTAAAAACTCTATGCAACATTGATTGTGAGAGTGGTAAACTTTTCTTCGCGATGGGCGATGAACGGGAGCCTTCGGGTACCCACACCGGCCAAGGGAGAAACACCAGGACACGGACCATTGCATGGGTATGGCCCCCGAACGCTCCACATGAAAGAAACCGTGATGAATGAGATGCAACCAATCCGAATCCTTGTGGCGGAAGATGACCCCGGTATGCTGGACTTTCTCCACCAGGTGTTGAGCGAAGAAGGCTACGAGGTTCTTACGGCCTCGGACGGCTCTGCGGCGCTTCGAGCCTTGGAAGAAGCCGCCTTTGATCTGGTGCTGACCGATATCCGAATGCCGGAAGCTTCCGGCATGGATGTTCTACAACGGGCCCGCTCTTCCTACCTGCATCAACCCGTGATTCTGATGACCGCCTTCGGTTCGATTGAGTCTGCCGTTGAAGCGATGAAAGCCGGAGCCTATTCCTACATCCCCAAGCCTTTTGACCTGGATGAGTTGCTGGCTCAGGTTGGCGAAGTGGCCCACCAGATCCGGTTGAATCGCCACCGGCCCGATGCCAAAGACGATGATCCCTTTCGCATTGTGTTCAAAAGCAAGGCGTTCCAGCATGTTCTTGATCTGGTCGCGGATGTCGCAGACAGCCAGGCAACCATCCTTGTCACGGGTGAAAGCGGCACCGGAAAGGAACTGATTGCCAGAGAGATCCACACGCGGAGTCGCCGCAGAAAGAACTCGTTCGTCGCCTTCAATGTCACGGCCATTCCGGAAAATCTGGTGGAAAGCGAACTCTTCGGTCATGTACGGGGCGCGTTCACCGGTGCGAACAAAGACAAAGCGGGCATCATTGAACATGCCGATGGTGGGACGCTGTTTCTGGATGAGATCGGCGATATGAGCCTGCCGATGCAGATCAAACTTTTACGGTTCATTCAGGAACGACGTATCCGTCGAGTGGGCGCGGTGGATTCCATTGCCGTGGATGTACGTCTGGTCGCGGCGACAAACCGCAACCTCGACGCATTGATTCAGCAGGAACTGTTCCGCGAAGACCTGTATTACCGGCTTAGCGTGGTGAATATCGCCTTGCCGCCTCTGCGGGAACGTCGGGAGGACGTGGTTGAATTGGCCTACCACTTTCTACGCAAATTCAACCCCAAGCATTCCTTGACCGGTATCGGCTCCAAAGCCCTTTCACAGCTTGTGGATTATTCCTGGCCGGGCAATGTGCGTCAGTTGGAAAATGCGATCGAGTATGCTTCGCTGCGTCGGAAGAAGGGAATGATTACCCGCGAGGATCTTCCCCAATGGCTGCAAGCCCACCCCGTAACGATTGTAGAGAACGAACGTTCCCTTGACCATATGGAACGGGAACATATCCATAAAATTCTTTCAGACTGCAAGGGCAATCAATCACGAGCGGCGCGGATACTGGGGATCGATCGGCGGACCCTGGCGCGCAAACTCAAACACTATGAAACCTGATGCCCCCCGGACAAGGCATCGGCCCCTCTACAGGAACGCCAGCGAGGAGTGCGGTTTGGGACGTACCCTGGTGAAGCGTGCCGCGAGGGAGGATGGGAAGGCCTCCTTCGCGGCGTTATTCCTGCTCGTGGATAGAACGATTGTTTCCGTTCCGCGAGGGGATGAACCCTATCTTGATCAGCAGGTGGCACCATGAATGAACAACCGGCGAGAAGGCTTCGTGTTCTGATTGCAGATGATGATGAGGACATGCGGGATTTTCTGGTTCAAGCCTTGCAGGAAGAAGGCTATGAAACGCTGTGTGCCAAAGACGGTGCGGAAGCCCTGGACCTGTTGAAGCGCCAGGATTTTCATCTGGTACTGACGGATCTGAAAATGCCGGGCGCATCCGGTTTGGAGGTGCTTCAGGCGGCCAAGTCAGCGTCTTTATATCAGCCGGTCGTATTGATGACGGCCTTCGGCAGCATTGACTCCGCCGTCGAAGCGATGAAATACGGAGCGTATTCCTACATCACCAAACCCTTTGACCTGGATGACTTCTTTCATCTGCTCCACGAAATCACCGAACAACTCCTCCCGATGCTGGAGGTACAGGAAACCACCCTTCAGCAAGGCGATGCAACCGACTACCCGATCATGTACCGAAGCCAGGCCTTCAAAGAGGTCATCACCAAGGTGCATTGGTTGTCCGACAGTAGCGCCAATGTGTTGATCATGAGTGAAACGGGAACCGGCAAAGAACTGATTGCACGGGAGATCCATCGCACCAGTACGCGGGGAAACGGGCCTTTCGTGGCCGTGAGTGCCAACGTCATTTCAGACAACCTTCTTGAAAGCGAGTTGTTTGGGCATAAGAAAGGAGCCTTCACCGGAGCGGAGAAAGACAAACCCGGCCTTGTTGAAAAGGCTCACGGCGGTACCCTGTTCCTGGATGAGATCGGAGAAATGAATTCCGTGGTACAGGCCAAGCTTTTGCGCTTCTTGCAGGATCGTTCGTTCCGTCGTGTCGGAGATACCGATGAACGCCGGGTGGATATCCGGGTGATTGCCGCCACCAACCGGAACCTGAGGGACATGGTCGAGCGCAATGAATTCAGGGAAGACCTGTTTTACCGGATCGCAGTCGTCACCCTGGAGGTGCCACCGCTTCGGGAGAGACGGGCCGACATTCCCGTTCTGGCCTACCACTTCCTGCGCAAGTACAACCGCAAGTACCAGGTGACCGGCTTTCGCCCGGAAGTCATCGACCTGCTGACGGATCACGCCTGGCCGGGGAATGTTCGCCAACTGGAAGGCGCGGTGGAACACGCCGTTATTTTCCGGAAAGCGGGCTTGATTCAAAAAAGGGATCTTCCGGAGTGGCTCCTTCAGGAATGCAGACAGGATGCCGGTGATTCCCGCAAACTGGAAACCATTGAGAAAGAACACATCTTGAGTCTGCTAGGCACATGCCACGGAAACCGCTCCCGCACGGCTCGTATTCTAGGGATTACCCGGAAAACGCTGAACCGCAAGCTGAAGAGCTACGGATTGGATGAGGACGCCTGAGTTCTTTCTTCGTTTTCTACCCACCCTTCTTTCTTTGCTTCAAGTCTCTAAGATGATTGAACCTTGTGAATTTCCCGCTCCTGCCTTGCGTCGAACCGGGTTGAAATGACCCACCCTACTGACGGAACCCACCACGACAAACATCACCTAACTCATTGATAGTACATCCTGTAATAAATTGGCGCGCTTGTTGCTCTGCCGTGAGATCACCCTGTTCTCCATCTCGAAAGGCGGCACCTGCGTGTACCATTCTCCATCCACACACCCGAAAGCCGGCACGCCTCGCGTCGAGCCCTCCAGCGCGGGACGTTTCCGCCTTCTCTTCTGGCGCTTCTTTGTGCTTACCATCCTTGCGGCCATTCTCCCCTTGGGTGGGGTCGGGGTCGGCGCCTACTACGTCTTTCGTGACATCATCTATTCTCATTCCGTGAACACCTTTCAAGGTGTGGCGGAAAGCCACGCATCCCTTGTCAATGTGTTTCTTGCAGAACGCAAGAAGGCGCTGGAGCTGGCCTCGTCCAACTATACCCATCAAACGATTACCCATCCCGGTGAGGTACAACGCCTGCTGACGCGCCTGAATCGGATCTACAACAACTCCTTCCGCGACCTGGGCGTCATCGATCAGGATGGGAACCATCTGGTCTATGAGGGCGAACACGATCTGCTTCAGAAAAACTATCGCAACGAAGATTGGTTCAAACAGGTTGTGGAACGCGGCTCCTACATCAGTGACGTGTTTCTGGGATTCCGCAACACGCCTCATTTCATCATCGCCATTCACCATCATGAAGAAGACGGCTTCTGGATTTTACGCGCCAGCATTGATTCCGACGTGTTTTCCCGCCTTGTTTCAAAGGGTGCGCAAGGAAGTCACGGCGATTGTTTCCTGATCGACGGCACAGGTCGATACCAGACTCATCCACGGCATCAGGCCGGATTGCTCCAGGCCAGCGGCATGGTTCCCCAAGAGACCTTTGACGGCGTTCAGGTTGTCACAGAGGACAACCCGCAGGGAGAGCGTGTGCTTCGAGTGATGAAGTGGGTGGATGAGCCGCATTGGTTGCTTGTCGTGCAGCAGACCCAGCAGGAGATTCTACGTTCGGTTCATCAGGCGATGAATCAGGGCATGGTGGTTTTTCTTTTGGGTGTGCTGATCATTCTGGCTGCCGCCTATTTCACCACCCGCTATCTGATTCAGCTTGCCGAATCTGCGGCCAAGGCACGAGATGCCATGCGGTTGCAATTCATGCAGGCAAGCAAACTTGCCGCCATTGGCGAGTTGGCCACGGGCTTGGCCCATGAAATCAACAACCCCCTCGCCGTGATCCTGGCCGAGCAGACCAACCTTAGCGATGTGTTGGATGACCTTTCCATTGCCGAAGCCCCGAAGGAAGAACTGGTTCAAAGCGTCAATCTGGTTCGTAAACAGGTTCTACGCTGCCGGGCGATTACCCAGAAGATGTTGAAGTTCGGACGGCAGGGCTCCGTGCAGTACGAACGCATCGACCCCGCCCACCACCTTGAGGAAATCGTAGGGCTGCTTGAGAAGCAGGCGGTTGTCAACAATGTCCGTCTTCAGATAGATCATGAAGATCCTCTCCCCCTCGTGATGATCGACTCCAGCGAGTTCGAGCAAGTCGCAACGAACCTGATTACCAATGCCATCCAGGCCGTGGGATCAGACGGCGTGGTGCTGGTCAGCGCGTTCCGGGATCAGACGGATGTTCACCTGACCATCGAAGATACCGGCCCAGGTATCGAGCCGCAACATCGAGACAGCATCTTCACTCCCTTTTTCACCACCAAGCCGCCAGGCAAAGGCACCGGTCTGGGCCTCTCGGTTTGTTACGGAATCATCACGAAATGGAACGGACGAATCTGGGCGGGATCCGAACCCGGTCATGGGGCGGTGTTTCACGTCACCTTACCCTGTGCCCCGTCGGACACACCCCCTGATGCGATGCAAGGAGGAAATCATGAGCCATGAGAACCCTATCATTCGTGTTCTGCTGGTAGACGATGAAATCAATCTGCTTGAAAGCACGGCCAAGGCGCTGCGGCGACGCGGCATGGATGTCTCCACGGCAACCAACGGTGTGGAGGCGATCCAATCGGCAAAAATTCTTTTCTTCGATGTCGCCGTGCTGGATGTCAACATGCCCGGCATGGATGGTCACCACCTCTTCCATGCCCTGCGGGCCGAGCAGCCCTGGTTGCAGGTGTTGATGCTTACCGGTCACGGCGATATTCAGAAAGCCTTTGAACTCGGTAAAACCGGTCTCTATGACTACCTGTCCAAACCCATCCCCCTTGATGAGCTGTTTCTCTCCATCATTGATGCCTATCGCAAAGGTGCGGAAGGCACGGAAGATACCTCCCACCTGGAAGGGGTGGAAGACCTCCGTGATCCTCAGTCCATGCGGGTTCTTCTGGTCGATGACGAAGCGGATTTCCTCAACTCCCTGTCCAAAGTCCTCGCCCGCCGGGAGATGCACCCGCTGACCGCCTCCAATGGGGAACAAGCTCTCCAGCTTCTCTCTGAGAATCGAGTTGATGTCGTGGTCTGTGATGTGAAGATGCCCGGCATGGATGGTGTCAGCCTGATGCAGCGGATCAAAGAAGATGATCCGTTCATCGAAGTCATTCTCTTGACGGGTCACGGCAACGTCACGCTCGCCGTGGAAGGCATGAGAAAAGGAGCCTTTGACTACCTGATCAAACCCCAGGAGACCGAGAAATTCATCCGGGTTGTTCGTGCCGCCTGCCACAAGAAGCGGGAACACCAGCGGGCCAAGCAAGAGATGCGACTCAAAGCAATGATTGAAAACAATCCTTCCTAACCTGATGCACCGATCCCACGGACTGACGCAACCCTCAAGGAGTTATGACATGACACCAAGCGGTCCTCAGAAAAAGAAACGAACAGGCTATGACAAGTACGTTCAACCCCGACGACTGGCCATTGCCCTGGCCGCGTTCATCCTGATCCTGCTGTTGCCCACACCGGATTCCATGCGGGATGTGGCGGTGGAATACACTGCCGGTGAACCCCACGTCTTGAATTTCTTCAGCCATAAGATCTTCAACAAAGCCTATGACGACACGGAACAGTGGGAATCAATGAGCGTCCGTGTACTGGAACTGAGTATGGTTCAAGGAGCGCTGAGCCAGAAACGAGCCTTGAAAAAAGACGCGAAATGGATCGGCAAGGCGGGATTTCCCAACCGGGACATCTATGTAAAAAAATACCACGAAAAGGTCGCCGCGTTTTCGGAGCAGGAATTTCTGGCGATGATGAAGGAGGCTCAAGAACTTCGTCTGGTCACGCTGAGCTATCAGGATTTAAGTCCTGAGGAGCAGAAGAAGGTGGATCGAGCGACCCGGAATATCAAGGTCGTCACGGCGATGATGGTTTTCGTCATTCTCTGTTTTCTCACCGAGGCCATGCCGCTTCCCGGTGTGGCCTTCTGTATCGGCCTGATTCTGGTGTTTTCGGGAATCGTTACCCGGAAAGAAGTGGCCGCCATGTTCTGGGACGACGCAGTCTGGTTCATCATGGGCAGTTTGATGTTCGCAGCGGCCTTTGTCAAAACCGGGGTTGATAAACGGGTCTGCCTTTACCTCTTCCGCTTTCTGGCCAAACCCAATATCAAATTGATTACCGGCATCATGATTCTGGTCATTTCCCCGGCGGCGGCGTTTATCTCGGACCATGCGCTGGCAGCGATGTTTCTACCGATCGGTATGATTCTCTATTCAAACAGTTTATCCAAGACCGTTCCGGTTGATACGGAACTGGCCAAGATGCTCTTTATCACCATTGCGATGGCCTGCAACGTCGGCGGGTTCGGATCTCCCTCCGGTGGGGCGCGCAACGTGATTATGATGACCTACCTGGAAGATATGTTCGGCATCAACTTCGGCTACGGCGAATGGATCATCTACGCCTTTCCTTTTGTGTTGATGATGATGGTCTTTCTCTGGGTCATGGTCAACTGGCGTTTCAAGCCTCAGATCCGCGACCTCTCTCCGGCCTTGACCGTCTTGCGTGAAGACATCGCCCGTACCGGAGGATGGAACCGCAAACAGATTATCGCCATTGTCATTTTCCTGCTCATGCTCTTCGGCTGGATTACGGAGAAAAATCTCATCATGCATCTGACCGGTGTCCGCTTGGGGATTGGCGTTATCGCCGTGGCCGGAGCCGTGGCCTACCTGTTGACGGGCGTCGTGAACTGGCGCGACTACCAGGAGAAGGTTGACTGGGGCGTTGTCTGGCTCTATGCGGGAGCGATCATTTTCGGCAAAGTCATGGCGGAATCCGGGACAGCCTACTGGATGGCCCGCTCAATCATTCAACTGGTTGAACCCTTGGGCCTAGCCACGGGAAACGGCTTGCTTGCCTTGGGGACGATGGTCACAGCCGGAATGACCCAACTGATGGCCGATGGTCCTGCGGCGGCCTCCGTCGGACCGATCACGCTGAACATGGCGGCGGTCTCCAACCCCGGCACGGTGATTGTTCCCTTCATGACCTTGGCCACGGCGGCAGCCAGTTCAATGGCCTACCTGTTGATCATCGGGACGCCACCCAACGCCATTGTGTATGCCAGTGGACATCTGGAGATGAAGGACTACTTCCGGGTGGGCGTTCCCTGTCTGGCGTTCGGCCTGCTTCTGCTGATTCTTCTTTCCGCGACCTACTGGGCATGGATCGGATTCCAGGGTCTACCGCTTCCACAATAACACCGCGTAACCGCGACAAGGAGATACACCATGTCCTACATACATATTCTACTGGTTGACGATGAGCAGGATTTTCGCCACAGCACCGTGAAGACGCTGGCTCGCAGAGGGTTTGCCATCGACGATGTCGGTAGCGGTGCCGAAGCGCTTGACTACCTGCAACACGCCATGCCGGACTTGATTGTACTTGATCTGAAAATGCCGGAGATGGATGGCCTGACGACTCTGAAACACATCCGGGCCAGGCATGGGGATCTTCCCGTGATCATCCTCACCGGTCATGGCGATTTCGATAGCGCCTTGTCAGGCATCAAACTGGAGATTGTCGATTTCCTTCAGAAACCCATCGACATCGACGAGCTGGCAGACAAGATTCACCGATTACTCCATAGCCAATACGCCAAGCCGCTTACCGAACCAAACGTGGCGGATCTGATGGTCACTGTGGATCACTATGAATCGGTGTATGAAGACCAGCCCTTATCGCTTGCGTTGAAAAAGATACGCACGAGCGTAGATGCAGAGCTGGCAGGAGAAGCCTCTGGAGGTGGTCACCGTTCCATCCTGGTGTTGACTCGTGACGAGCAGGTCATCGGCTTGCTTCGGATGGTGGATGTGATCGGCATGGCCGCCCCCGCTTGGATGTTTGATGATCCCTATTGCTCGTTCTACACCGGAATGTTTTTGGCGCAATGCAAAGTGATCGGCGACCAGGCGGTCGGAAATTTCATCGACCCGGACGACATGCTCGCCGTGGACGAGCAGGCTCCACTCATTGAGGCTGCGGTGATCATGGCCGAGAACCGTCTGATCAACCTCCCGGTTCTACGGGATGGAAAGGTTGTTGGAATCCTTCGTGACAAAGACCTTTTCCGGCAGGTTCTGCACATTGCATTGGGAGGCTGAATCCCTTGGGTATCCGTGTTGCCATTGTGTCGCCGGATGATTCCTGGCGGCGGTCGTTGAACGAAGCGTTGCACGAGCGAGGCTTTCACCTCGTCTGGAGTGATGCGCAACTGGCCGGCTGTCAGATCATCCCCGACACAGTCCTTCTGGATGTCTCTCGCGATGGAGAAGACCTTGAGAATCAGGTCTGCCACTTCACGGAGCGGTATCCTCTTTGTGAATGGATTCTATTCTTTGCCACGCAGACCTGCTTTCAAAAAACCGGCCTGTTGGCCCATACCGCCTGTTTCGATATTCTTCCGAAATCCACCCCGCCGGACCAGGTGTCGATCTGCATCCTCGCCGCCTGTATGCGTAAGCAACAGGCCGAAGAAAGGCTCGGCGTCTTGAACGGCACGAGACATCCGGACCCGAAACGATGCAAACCATGAACAAACTATGTGTGGAGCGTGACATGTTCTCAATCTTCAAATGGGCTAGCTACCTGCTTATCCTCACCCTGTTTCAGGCATCGCTTGTACTGGCTGCGGAGCCGGAACCGACAGACAGCAATGTCACAACGCAGCCTGCGCACCAGAGCGCAAATCCACAGACACTCAAGGAAGACTCCGCCGTCGAAGAGAAACCGGCCCCCTGGCCCGATAAAATCGGTCCCTTTGAACTGCAAAGCAACGACAAGCAGCACACCCTTCGCTTGGGGTTAGCGATGCAGCTTCTTTTCAGGGTGGATAACAAAGACAGGGGAACCGGGCAAAGCCGAGAAAATCAAAGCTATGCCGAAGCACGGCGGATTCGCCCCAGCCTGCGGGGATCTCTTGTCAACGCCCTGTTCGAGTTCTATCTTCACCTCAATACCAGCCCCAATACGCTGGACCTTCTGGACATCTACCTCAACTACAAGCCGCATGACTATGCACAGCTTCGCCTGGGTCAATGGAAGATTCCTTTCACCCGATACCGCATTCAAAGCTACAAACGCCTGACGCTGGCCGACTGGGCGATCACCAGCAAGTCTTTCGGTGCCGAGCGGCAGATCGGCCTGGCCATTCACAGTGGCCTGGAAAAGCCCCAGCCCTTTGACTATGCCTTGGGGGTTTTCAGTGGCATGAACGCCCGTTCCAGCCATGCCGTGGGTATTGCCACCCTCTATGGAGAGACGATCCCAAGTGCATCCAACCTGGCCGAGCCCGGTCCCAAGATGGAATTTCATCCCGAATTTGTGGGACGCTTCGGATACAATTATCGAGGCATCGACATCCAACGGGATACGGATTTCAAGGGAGGAGCGCCCAGGCTTCACGCCGGAATGTCGGCCAGCTACGATCTCAGGCCCGATGAAGCGCTGGACTTTGCCGCCCGGTTTTCCCCGGAGTTTCTGTTGAAAGCCTACGGTTTCTCCTTCTTCGCCTCCGCGTATCTTGGCTGGTGCGAGGAAACCACCGGCAAGAAGGCTCCGAACCTGGCAATGGTCGGTGGATTGCTCCAGACCAGCTACCTGCTGACTCCCCACGTTGAACTGGCCCTGCGCTATGCCATCGTTCATAACCTCAAAGAGGCTCGGCACGATGCGCGGAGACGAGCAGACCGGCTGATCGCCTCGGCGGAAGATCCCTCCGAGGTGGATGCGCTAACCGAGAGCTATCAAAAGGTGGGAACCATCACCAAGGAGCATGAAACAAGCTTCGGGGTCAACGTCTATATCATCGGGGAATCCCTGAAGTGGCAAAACGATATTTCCTGCCTGATCCATGATCGTATCGAGGACCATCGTCAGGACATCCGCTTCCGCTCTCAACTGCAACTGGCATTCTGACGGCAATCATGGACCCTTACCGAAGGCCAGCTGGAAACCGGGTGGACCTCATGATTCTCTTGCTCTGGCCACAGCGCTCCGAGTTGATGACAGGCCGGGTATCAGAAGATGGAAAGCCTCTAAGATCCCGCACCTATGGCGTATTTCCATCAACCGATCCCGCCGTTTTCAGCTTTCAGTGAACGATAGGGGCGAAATCAACCCGGATTGGGCGACCAGAAACGTCCCTGCATCCCATTTCCAGGTCAACCAAGTCAGTTCCAGCCTTGGAATCAACTGCAAATCCTACCCGGATTGAGTTTTCGGGTAGCACGGCTTCTGTCTAGGCTCTTACCCTTGGCTTCAATCCTTCAACCTCATCATTTCACTCAATTCCTATTGTACTCATAAATAGTCTCCTCCCATGCCTCGCCAAGTGTAAGATCACTCACTCTTCTGCGGACCACACCCAATTCATCGAAAAAGAGATGTACTGAATATTCCGAGTACTGACTAGAACCATATAACACCAGATCTAGCTCAGCTTTATTGCCAGAAGCATAACATCGATTAACATTTGCCAAATCACTATAAGATGAGAGTGGTACCATCAATTCTCTTCCATCAATTGTTACAACAAAATCAGAAATAATCCGATCTAATACTCCAGGGGAACCTAGCGCCCCCCAAACCAAAGGATTATTATATGGAATATGCTTAGTATACTGCACACAATCTATTATGATTCTAATATTGCTTCCATGCGTGCCCGTTAGTTGTATTTCACATAGCCTAGACTGTTTAATCGCAGTTCCAGTAGTGGGGCTAGCTTTTCCAATCAACAAGACACACAAAGCGAGAGAAATAGAAATTATGCTCAATAGTCTCATATCATCCTCTACAGTCTATACATGCCGTATTGTGTTGTATTGCAATCAATATCTTTCCAGACGAATATTGTCACACATGGGAAGCCCCCCGCTGTGTGGACCTGGGTCACATCTTTCATCCGGTACACTTTGCGGCCATCCGCTTCGGACACGAAGTAAACGATCACTGCTACTATTTATGAGATCACGAGTCGAACGACCAAATATAATACAACCTGTTGAACCTGACCTGTTTAGCCTACTATTATCTCCGTGAATAAGAAATCCTCCTCGCCCTTTCATGTCATTACTTGGGTCCGGAGTTAGTCTCATCGTAACCGGCCCAAAAGTTGAGCTGTTAACTCCTTGCTCTATTGTATATGTTCCTTCAGGAATTGGCCCATAACTTTGAAGACTGTCCATGTTCGCATTATTAGCACCATCCTGATAGCCAGAATACCCTGTCGCTATATGACTGTATTGATAGCCATCATCTACATAATACAATAATCCGCTGTCTGTATGGTACTCCCAATACAACCCACTGGGATCCATATGATTCACCGGATCATTCCCTACGTACACATACAAATTGGCCTGTCCACCCTCAAACAAGATCGGGTCTTTGGCCGTCCATCTACCAATGTTGGCATCGTAGTCACGGGCACCAAACCTTACCAGTCCCGTTTCGGCATCATAGATGCCCCCGGCAAAGCCAAAGGGTTGGAAGCCGGGGTTGGAATCGTACACGACCTTGCCCCATTCATCGTAGTCCATTCGTTGCACAATATTCCCGCTACTCACCTTGACCACCAGCCGTACCGAACCCAGTTGGTCGGTGAGGAGGCGGTAGGTCTGCCACGCTTGTGGCCGCAAGCTGCCGGGCAAAGAATTTGCTCTACATCTTGGGCTGGAGCGCCCGCTACTTGTCAACAATCAATGAATCATAACCCATCTCCCTTAATAAATGTTCAACATCTTTTATTTTCAGTCTTGATGGTGAGAAATGAACATTCTTATATTCTGTTGACTGAACTAGTGTTACGACATAGATGAGAGGGTATGAGTAATACCACTTCCGGTCGATTCTTTCGATCCTAGAAATATCTTTCTTCTTAACTTCAATTGGTTCACCAAGCCACCAAGAGAGAAGAATGTTTTCCTCTGTAAAGGTAGCCTTACCAAATAACACAACAGGCATAAGCCACCATAGCATATCCCCTTTATCCAGGCCAGTACCATACATGCAAGGTTTTATGACATTTTTCACGTGTTACGTCTCTTTCTTAATGGGTCCAGTCATAAATTTTATCACCCCACCATCTTCCACTTTCAGGGAATATATCCGGCAAAGAGAAGTAGAATACAGCTGTCTGTTCATAAAATAAGTGTACTTCACCCGGAGCACCTCCATATATATCAACACCATTAAACATCAGGTTCTCACCTGACCATTCTGGGTTTTCACTCACAGACCAGAATTTCTCCCATCCGTATCCTAAGGCTGATCCACCAGCAGCTAGTGATGCTCCTGAGAGATCATCAAGTGAGTCAGCATTAGTAATTTGAGCTGTTGGAGCTGCACTTATTACAAATAACCCGGCTGGAGTAAAGCTTCCTATTCCACATGATAGAGAAATTCCCAAGTTTCCATTGTCGTCCACAATAAGCATTGGACTAAATGTAACACCACCGACACCCACTATCCCACCTGTTATACTTCCACCACCTCCAAGCGTCTCCAACCCCTCCGGATCCATATGATTCACCGGATCATTTCCCACATACACATACAGGTTGGCCTGTCCACCCTCAAACAAGATCGGGTCTTTGGCCGTCCAGCGGCCTATCTCCGGGTCGTAGTCACGGGCTCCGAAGCGGACCAGCTTGGTTTCCGGATCATACAAGCCCCCGGCAAAGCCGAAAGGTTGGAAGTTTGGATTGGTGTCTAACGTCACGTTACCCCATTCATCGTAGTCCATTCGTTGCACGATATTCCCGTTACTCACCTTCACCACCAGCCGCACCGAACCCAGTTGGTCGGTGAGAAGGCGATATTTCTGGCCAAGCTTGGGCCGTAAGCTGTCGGGCAAGAAATTTGCCCAACCTACTTGGGCTACTCATACTGAATAGCCCCACCTTGTTGAACTCCTTGTTTATAAAGGATTTTCTTTCCACCTCCAGATGTAAACGGGTAGACAACCCATCCATCTGCAATTAAAACGAATGTATTTCTTAATTTTAAAACAGTGTCAGAACTTGATCCAAGATACTCAAGCTCATTCTGGCTTGGAATCGTAGATAAAGCAGGATGGTTTGCACTCTCATTCCATGTAGTGATGCCAAGAATGTATTTTCCCTTCGCGATAATGTCTCCAGAATAGTCGTCATATACGGTACATTCGTATTTATTAATTTCATTTTTCACCGGATAACACAGATACCAAGAGCCGCCATCAGCACCACCTCCCCATTTGGCTTCCTTCGGAACGCCCTGTGGCCGCTCAGGTGTTTTTATTTTTTCACAACTACAGATAGCCAAAGCAACAAACATCATAGTTAATGCTAGCTTCATTTCCCCATCCTTAATCATGGACATCCTTGGTGATCTACATGTGGGTATACACCTCGGATCCTATCAATATATCCATTAGGTCTTGGATCAATCATCATAGGCGTATCAACTCCACCAGCATTCAAGACGTCCTGCATAAACGTCGCACAGTTATTAAGGAGCAAATTGTAAGATTCACGATTGGGATTCCCGTTCTGTGCCATACGTCCTTGAGCATACGAATTCATTTCATCATAATTATCATTCTCAATGTATGCTCCCTCCATTGCAGTGCCATGCCCTGCTAATTTTGAAATGGAGCATAAAAGTCTTTCAAGTGATTTTCGGGTTGGACGACCATTCTTTCCCATAGTTACATTGGGGACTCTTCTTTGTCTTACCTCACCGACATCTGAATCATAACGTCCGTATTCGTAATACTTGGTAATGCCAGTTTCAGGGTCAATCAATACAATTCCAGCATGCCCTAAGCCACTAATTTGCCCAACTGGCGTAGAAATTTTATAATGTGGAAATACGACTGGAATTGCGTCATATCCAGTGTAATCAATGTAGTTCACCGGGTCATTTCCGACGTAGACATACAGGTTGGCCTGTCCACCCTCAAACAAGATGGGGTCTTTGGCCGTCCAGCGGCCTATCTCTGCATCGTAGTCACGGGCACCAAACCTAACCAAACCTGTTTCGGCATCATAGATGCCCCCGGCAAAACCGAAAGGTTGGAAGCCTGGGTTGGAATCGTACACGACCTTGCCCCATTCATCGTAGTCCATTCGTTGCACAATATTCCCGCTACTCACCTTCACCACCAGCCGCACCGAACCCAGCTGGTCGGTGAGAAGGCGGTATTTATGGTCATTGAATACCATATACTCCGGTACGTTGGCCTTGGCCCCATAGACGAAGGTGGCCCGCACGTCGCCGTTCTTATCCAGTTCGGCCACGGGGTTCAGCCCATCTTTGTACAACCAACCACGGACCGTGTCATCCTCCCCGTTCACCCGACGCCCGATCCGACGCCCCTGACCGTCAATCACATACTCCACCACGTTACCATCCGACGCCTCCACACGCAACAGATTGCCCAGGGCATCGTAGGCATACCGGGTTTCCCTACCGGAGCAGTCACTACAGCTCAGGTCCGTACAACCTTCCTGCTTCAGCCACAGGCTCCCTGACGCCGTATACTTATAGTGGACAAAGTCCCCCTCTTGCTGACGGCAGATCAGGCGGTCCTGGCTATCGAAGACAGCCACTTCCACCCCGTTTTCATGGGTCCGGTTGCCGTTGGCATCGTAGGTATAGCTGCGGTTGGAGGTCATCCCACCGGTGGTTTCATCCACCTCACGCAAATGCCCCAGGCCGTCGTAGCGATAGCTCCAGAGATGCTCTTCCAGGTTCCCCGAACCATCATACACCTGCTCGGTGACTTTCACAATCCGGCCCATCCGATCCCGGTCGGTTCCGTTTGGCTGGTAATCACGGCTAAAGATCTCATTCCCGCCATACATTGCCTTGTATTTCTTGACTTCACCATACGAATTGTAGCGATAGCTGTCCCTGATTGAGTCGTTCGAGCCTGTTCCCGTGGTCGCTGCGGAACGGCTTGTCAGGACGCTCTCCGTGATTCACTCTGTACATGGCTGTAATATCGAAACTTTCTATGGAAAGACAGCCAAAAACAGGGAGATCGTATCCCTCACGATGGGTTCTGTCTGGGGAAACGGCATGAGACAGCGGGACGCCGGATGTGGAGAAAGAAGCAAGGGATGAAAGGAGGACTCAACCGATTTCTTCTTTGATACGCATCACCTCATCACGGTGCTTAAGAAACAGCCGGGCAAGATCGGGGTCGAAGTGAACGCCGCGGTCCTGCTCAATGATTTCAAAGGCCATCTCTGCCGGAAAGGGTTCTTTGTACGGGCGCCTGGAGGTAAGCGCATCGAAGACATCGCCAATGGCGGCAATCCGACCGACCAGAGGGATAGTGGTTCCACCAAGCCCTTTGGGATACCCCAAGCCGTTCCACTTTTCATGATGGAACAAGGCGATCTGTCCGGCCCACTGCAAAACCAGGGCTTTCGATTCTCCTAAGATTCGCGCTCCAATGGTCGTATGGCTTTTGATGATCTCAAACTCACCTTTGGAAAGCCGCCCCTTCTTCAGCAAAATGGCATCGGGAATACCGATCTTGCCCACATCGTGCATGGATGCGGCAAGAAGAATGGCGGCAGTATTCTCTTGATCGAAGCCGTGTTTCTCGGCAATCAAAGCACAGTAACGACTCATGCGGAGAATGTGATTGCCGGTTTCTTCGTCACGATACTCTGCGGCAATGACCAGGCGTTGAATGGTATCCGCGTAGGATGTCTGCAAGGCGAGGTTGGCGGCGTTGAGCGCTTCGTTGCTTCGGTTCAGTTGGTCGGCAATCTGCTGAAGCTCCTTGTTGGCTTCTTGAAGTTCCTTTCGCTTGCGCTTCTCGGATTGATACACGCGGGCCAGGTCTTCCGCATACTTGGAAAGCTGTTTGTTGGGGACGTTTGCTCCAGCGTTGTCAGACATGATCTTCATCTCCCGTTGTCAGGCGTGGCTTGCTTCTTCCGCCGGTCGCGACAGGCTCCCCTCACGGCGTCTCCAGCATTTCATCCACCTTTTGCATCAGATCCAAGGGACTGAAAGGTTTGATAAAATAATCGTCGGCACCTGCCTTGTACCCGGCATCCCGATCGGTCTGTTGTCCTTTGGCGGTAAGAAGAACGATCTTGCATCCCTGGAGCAAGGGGTCCGCCTTGATGCGTGCGGTAGCTTGAAGACCATCCAGGCCGCCGGGCATCATCACGTCCATGATAATCAGGTCAGGATGATGGTGAGCTGCCATTTCCACCGCCTGAGTCCCATTCTGAGCTTCGACGATCTCAACCTCACTTTGGCCGAGCGTCACGCGGATCAGTTCACGTACTTCCAATTGGTCATCGACAATCAGGATGGTTTTCATACGGCTCCTCCCACTGGATGGCCCAGCAGTGGCAAATGAATTTCCACACTTGTTCCTTTGTTGATTTCACTTTGAACATCAATACGACCCTGATGGGCTTCAACGATGTACTTCACAATACTCATTCCCAGACCGGTGCCTTCTACCGCCGTGTTGCTGGCATCGGCCCGGTAGAATTTATCAAAAATCTTCTCCACCTGTTCCGGGGTCATGCCCATGCCGTGATCCAGAATACGAATGGTGAAATACTCGTGATTCATGTGGGTCTGGACAAGAATGTCTCCGCCCTCTGGGGAATACTTGATGGAATTGCTCAGCAGGTTTTTCAGAACCTGTTCCATTTTTTCCAGGTCCACCATCAGGGAAACGGGCGTCTCCAGCAAGTCTGTCTGAATCACATGACGTTGGGTCATCGCTTGGAATTGAGGAACAATCGACTCAATGGCTTTTTTGCCATCGCAAGGCTGTTTCGACAAGGTAAAGCCTTTGCCGGATTCAATACGGGAGATATCCAAGAGATCGCTGATGATGTTGGCCAGGCCCACGGCCTGTTTGTTGATGTAACCCAGGTATTTCTTGCGGTCTTTCGTCGAAAGGTTGTCCCGTAGAAGAAGAATTTCTGAAAAGCCCTGAATGGAGGTCAGCGGAGTACGCAATTCATGGGCCGCCGTGGAGATGAACTCCGTCTTCATGCGGTCGATTTCCCTGTCTTTGGTGATGTCCTGAAAGATGGTTACCACACCGCCCTGCTCTTGCCGGCGATCGGGAATGATCGCCGTTCTGGCTCGTAGAATACGAGATGCGCCGTGTATCGGATCTTCCAGACTGAAATCAAACTCACATCCGGTCTTCCCTTGGCTCAGGCTTTCGGTGAGACGCTCACGCAAGGGAATATCATGAATGACCTGATCCATCGATTGATTGACCACATCATCAAAACGTACATTCAAGATCGACTCCGCCGCCGGATTCATCAACACCACACGTTGTTGATTGTCGGTAACGATCAGACCATCGGCCACCGAGGTCAGAATGGTATTGATGTGGTCGCGGGCTTCTTCGGTTTTATGCAGGGCTTCTTGCAGGTCTTTGGTTCGTTCGTTGACCTTTCGCTCCAGGCTATCTGCCAAAAGCCTGTGCTTTTCTTCACTCTGCTGCAAAGCTTCATAGGTCCGACTGTTTTTCAGCGCAATCGCGGCCAGTTCACCAAAGCCTTCGGAGATGCGCAGGTCTTTTTCCGTGAAGTCACTTTTTTTATTGGCAAGCCCCATGATCCCGACAGTTTTGCCTCCGATATTCAGGGGCGAAAAGACCACGTTATCCAAACGTACATGACCTTCGGGAAGAAAACGCATCCACTCGCTATGGTGGAAATCGTTGTGGTACACCGCCTTGCCGAGTTGGTAGGCTTCGGCGCGAAGTCCCCGAATGGGCATGGGCAACTCCGGGTCAACGGAGCAGCTAAGCCCCCCGGATTCCAGGAACAAGACCTCATTTTCTTCGCCATCTTCGCTGAGCAGCGCCACGTAGCCGGACTTCGCCCCGATGGCCTGACGGCAGGCATGAAACAAGTGCCGAGCGGTCGAGGGGAAATCGTCCTCTTCCAACACCGCCCTCGCTCCGGCCAGCAGTTGACTGGTTTCTTCGGCTTTGTACCGAGCTTCTTTCAACAGCCGGTCCCGTTCCTGTTCCGCCTCTCTCTGCTGGGTGATGTCGGAATGAGAACCGGCCAACAAAACAGGTAGACCCCGATGGTTGCGTTTACAGGCACCGCGCACAAGAATCAACCGATAGCTTTCGTCCTGATGACGCAGGCGATGTTCCAGAAGAAGCACCTCGGTTTCACCGTCAAGATGAGCCTGAATGGTCTGTTTGACACGAACCCTATCTTCCGGATGGATTCTGGATTCCCACTCCTCATAGCGGTTTTCAATTTCGTGATCCTGATAACCGATCATTTCTTTCCAACGTGGAGAGTAATAGACTTCATTGGTGACAAGATCCCAGTCCCAGACACCATCGTTGGCCCCTTCAATAGCCAGGGCAAAGCGTGTTTCGGCGCGCTCCCGCTGCGTCAATTCCCTCGCCGTATCAAGACGTGATTTCACAATGGGGGACAGGTGGTTGGTGATGGTTTTCAGAGACCGGGTATCTTGCTCTGAGTAGCCCCCCTGTTTGTTCGCCACCATGATGATACCGATGGTTTCTCCTTGGAACAGGATCGGCACGTTCAGGGAGTTCTTGATTGGAATGTGTCCCTTCGGAACAACGCAATCCTCGTTCTGAATCGTGATGTTTCCCGTGGTCAAGGCCTCGCCCCAGGCACCAACCCAGTTCGCGGGAGAAAAGACGGCGTGTTTATCCTTCACCTGACAACGATCATAGATGTCTCTGGTCATGGAGGGACAGACAAGGTTTCCCTGGTGGTCGATGATGCCGAAGACACCGAATTCGCTATTCAGCTCTCGCAGCACGATGTTCATGACATCTTGGTACATCGCTTCACCGGGGGTAGAAAGGCATACGTCGGCAATTTCAACTTTCAGTGCAAGCTCTTTGTTCAGCCGCTTATTCTCTTCCTGGTTCCACACGTTCACCTGGCGGGTTTCAGCATCTTTCAAGGCACGCCTGACGGAACTGACAAAGCGCTGCATATTGCCTTTGAGTACGTAATCATAGGCACCGGCGCGCAGAGTATCGACAATGATGTCTTCCTTGACCACGCCACTCGTGGAAAGAATAGGCACAAAGGGCAAGGCTTGGTAACAGAGACGGATGGCTTCAACGCCGCTGAACCCAGGAATCACATAGTCGATGATAATCAGATCCCAGGGCTCATGGTTCAACGCCTTGGTCAAGGCCGCCCGGTTGTCAACACGTTTCCAGTTGATCGAGAAATTGTGCTTTGTAAGCTGCCGCACAAAGAGAAACGCATCGCTCTCCGAGTCATCGACAAACAAAATGTCTAGTGCTTCAGACATGATGAATCCTTGGAGCAAGGCTCGTTGAAAACAAGCCAATAAAGTCCGATGGTTTTGACGGCTTGAAGAAAGCGTTCAAAGTCAACGGGCTTTTGAATGAAGCTGTTTGCGCCGAGCTGATAGCTTTCGGCGATGTCGTTCTCCTCGTTGGAACTGGTTAGAATCACAACGGGGATCTTCTTCGTTTTTGGATTGGAACGGATGGATCGGAGGACATCCAGGCCGCTGATTTTCGGCAGTTTCAGATCCAGCAGAATCAAAGCGAGGCGGTCCACAAAGGAAGATGCGGTATTCTCCTCATCCTCTGCAAGGCGACGAATCGCCTCCTGACCATCCCTGGCGACGATGATTTCATGGCTCAGATGATTGCTCTTCAAGGCCCGACGAGTCAGGAGTTCATCATCCGGGTTGTCTTCCACCATAAACAACACACTCTGTTCTTTGGCCAATCTCATCGGTATTCCTCCGCATGGGCAGGCAAGGTGAAATAAAAAGTGGCTCCCTCTCCCTCCTTGCCCTCTCCCCAGATTTTTCCACCGTGACGATGAATCACCCGGCTGACCGTCGCTAAACCCACGCCGGTTCCCTCGAACTCTGAGTTGGGGTGCAGGCGTTGAAAGGGTTCGAAAAGGGTGTGAACAAAGGCGTTGTCAAACCCTGCCCCGTTGTCCTGAACAAAAAACACCTGGGATTGATTGATTCTATTTTCGCCGAAACGTATGACCGCCTTGTCTTTCTTGGAGGTATATTTCCACGCATTGCCAATCAGGTTGTTCATCACAATCCGCATCAAGCCGACATCGGCCACTGCGGGTAACTCGTCCGGGCAGATGAAATTCAGATCTCGATCCGTATGGGTCTGTTGGCAGAACTGCATCGCCTCCTGAGCCAGAAGGGCCAGGTTGAAGGAAATGGGATGGAAGCTGGTCCGCGTAATACGGGACAACTCCAAAAGGTCATCAATCAGATTGCCCATCTGACGGGTTGAATTGCGAATCCGGTCAAAATACATGTTGGTTTCAGGGGTGATGATCTCCGGAAAGTCTTCCAAAAGAGCCTGACTGAAGCCGTCAATGGAACGTAGGGGCGCACGCAGATCGTGGGAAACGGAATAGGCGAAGGACTCCAGCTCTTTGTTGGCCGCCGCCAGTTCCTTGGTGCGTTGTTCAATCCGTTCTTCCAACTGGGCGTTAATCGCTTGGATCGTCCGGGTTTTTTCCTCTACCTTGGCGTCCAGATCCACGGCGAATTGCATCAGTTCCTGGTTGGTGCGCTTCAGTTCTTCAACCAGTTCCCGGTTCTGCCGTTTCAACTCATCCATTTCATGTTGTAGGTTTTCAGACGTCATGGCTTTTCATTTTGGCTACGACGATGGTGGCATCGTCATTGGGTTTGGCGTAGGTGCGCAGCAGATGCACGGCGGCATTCTGAGCGCCCAATGAAAGCACCTTTGCGGACTCCTCCTCACGCCAATGGGAAGCGATACCATCGGAGAACATCACCAACAGACTGTCTTCCCGCCAGGGAAATTGATGAATCACCGGATTGACGGCGGTCTGACCGAGAATCCCCCGTTTCACAGGGAAGGAACTGACCGGGCCGGTGTTGAAAAGACGGGTTTCCACGTTACCGATTCCGGCAAGAGAAAGCGTGCCGGCATTCCAGTCGATCCGAGCGAGGGTCATCACCACCCCACGGGTGGAGCGGCATTCGTGACCCACGCCACGCAAAAGGTCGGTCAAGGGGCGATCTTCATGGGTTTCGACAAACAAGCGTGCTTTATGAGACGCCCGGTGAGCGTGGGGCCCATGACCCAGACCGTCAATCACGGAAAGCAAGGTAAAGTCTTTTCCCGATTTCACAACAAAGGCGTCTCCGTTCTGTTTCATATGGGGATGAGGGCGACTGGCCACTCCGATGCTGAGCGGAGATTGCTCGGTGGGCTCTTTTCGTGTGGAGACCCACTTGCGGCAGGTGACAACGGTCCCTTTTCCCGTCTTGGCCCGCAGTTCAATGGACAGTTCATCCATCAGCCGATGGACAGTCCCCAGCCCCAGACCCAGCCCGCCTCCGGTGGAGTAGCGGTCCACAAGAGCTTGCTCGACGTTGTGAACGCCCGGCCCCCAGTCCAAGGTTTGAACCTGAACGCCACGATGATTGTCTCTTTCGAGAGCCTGAACGGTCAGCACGCCACCACCGGCATGACGCACAAGGTTGGTGGCCAGTTCTTTGACGACCAGCAAAAGCTCCCCGCGAGGCTTCTCTTCCGGGAACCAGGCTTGAAGCGAAGGGGCCAGATCATGTTGCAGATGAGAAACATCCCCATCCCCTCTGACTTCAAATCGAATGGTTTTTCCGTCGATCAATGGCGGCCCCCATTCAAGGTTTTCCGGATGGTGACCTTCGTTCCCCGGCCTTTTTCGGATTCGATTTCCAGTTCACCCATCAGGCGTTTGGCACCGGACAGGCCCATACCCAACCCTTTGCCGCTTGAAAACCCCGGCGTGAGGGCGTCCTCCAGGTTCTCGATCCCCGGCCCCATGTCTTGAAAACTGATTTCAATGCCCGACCCGTTCACGCCTTGGACGTGCCGCCAGGTCATCACGCCTTTGTCAGCATAGGTTACAATGTTTCGTGCCAACTCCGAGGCTGAGGTGACAATGCGGGTGACATCCGTCAAACCGAACCCGTAACTGATGGCGGCTTCACGAACGGCCTTGCGGGCGCGGATAATATCGATCTCCGACGAGATCTGTACCTCGTTCGTCATTTCGCTCGCCATGATTCCTCTCCGCTGTTGGATGAAGTATCCAGCAGTTCCAAGGCACGGTCCACATCCAGGGCTGCTTGGGTCCGTCCTAACGAAAGTCCCAGTTGCGTCACCGTAATGGCGACGATGGGTTGCATTCCGGCGATGACCGTCGTTCCGCCCATCATCGCCACCATGTCCGTGGTTTCCACGATGGTACGGGCGAAGTAGGAGTCCAGGGTTTCCACCATCGAGACATCCAACACCAGACCGGATGCCTCAGAGTGTTCCATCGCCCCAAGAACTTTTTCCTGCAACAGAGAGATGGTCTGATCGCTGGGATCGGAGGGGATCGTGACCAGAAGCTTGTCCCGCACTCGGATCACCGAGATGTTTTCTTCATACATACCTTACCTCCCGGTGGAGCGAAGGGAATGGGTGAACGCACCATTGGACGTGGTAGACATGGCATACTGAAGCCCGGATTTCAGGCTGGAGCGCGTTTCGATGGCGGAGAGATCCACGCCGAGATGCACCAAGGTCTGGGCGACCGAGGCCCGCACGCCGGTCAGAATCACCTTGGCTCCCAACAGGCCGATGGCACTGAAGGTTTCCAAAATGTTGCGTCCGGTTTCCGTATCAATGATTCCCACGCCGGTAATGTCGATAATTACCACCTCCGCGTTTCGCGTCGCCACGGCATCCAACAGAACCTCCATGAAATGCTGGGCGCGGTTGCTGTCCAGGTTGCCGATGAGCGGTGCCAGCAAAACACCCTCCCAGACCTGCATCACCGGTGTCGAGAGTTCCAGAATATCTTCTGCCTGTTGTCGGATGATCCCAGCCCGGCGTTGGCTTTCCTGGATTTCCAGTTCCAGTTTCGCGTTGGTATTTTTAAGCTCCGCCGTCCGCTGTTGAACCATCTGTTCAAGGTTGTTTTTATGGTTGTCCAGTTCCTTCACTTTTTCCGCAAGCAGGCTTGCGTTGGCGTCACGTTCTTTTTCGGCAAGAACTTTGTCGGTGATGTCAATGGCCACTTCAAAGCGAACCTTTCGCCCATCCGGCCAGTCAATCATCTGGTCGGAAATGAAAAAGTGACGATCTACGCTTGGGTTGTAATATTCCCAATTATAAGGTTTGGAAGACTTGGCAATCGTCTCATTGGTGCAAAAGGGACAGGGCTCATCCAATCCCTGAAAGGCCTTGTGACACTTCTCTCCGACGGGATTACGCCCTAAAACCTGGGCCCAGTTGTCATTGACCAGAATCACTTCATGGGTCTTGGGGTCCGAGACGTAAATCACCTCCGGGAACTTACGGATAATCTGCTGCATCCCGGCCAATTTGGTATCCATCCCCGGCTCCGTTGTCATGGTCGCTGATGCGCGGTAGCTCGTCTCCATGATTCGGCTCTCCTTTATCTTGATTGCTTTTCAGTTTTCTGACCTGGGTTTCAGCCCTGTTTGACAATGCCAAGTCCCATCTCACCGAGCGCCATGCGCAGGCCGGTGGAGAGGGATGAACAGGTTTCAATGTCGGCAAGATCAACACCCAGATGGACCAGGGTTTGGGCAATATTGGGGCGGATGCCGGTTAGGATCACTTTCGCTCCAAGCAGTTTGGCGGCACTGATCGACTCAATCAGATGTTGGGCGGTCTGGGTATCCACCGTGGGTACGCCGGTAATATCCACCAGGGCCAGGGGAGAGTTGTTGTCCACAATGGCCTGTAAGAGCCGCTCCATGAAATGCTGGGTTCGTTGGCTGTCTAAGGTTCCAATTAAGGGTGCAATAACAATGCCTTCCCAGACTTGAAGAATGGGAGTGGAGATTTCAAGCAACTCCTGGGTTTGTTTGCTGATTCGCTCTTCAACCCGTTTGGAATGAATGGCTTCATTAATCGCGACACTCAGGCTTTCCAGGGCGAGTGAATCCTGCTCCTGGTATCCTCCCTCTTTGTTGGCTACGGACACCATCCCGATGACCTGTTCGCCTCGTCTCAACGGAGCGCCAAGAAAGGCCGTCAAAGGCGGGTGGTCGTCGGGAACGCCCACTGAATCCGGGTGGTTCATCGGATCGTTGGTGAAAAATCCTTTTCCATCCAGAACCACCCTGGACCAGACCCCGCGAAGAGCCATGTCACGGATCAATAAGGTTGCATTGGATGTGGGCATACGGCAGGCATCCCAGCCGGGGTTGCTGATGGCGATGGTATCCAGCTTGCCGAGTGGGTTCAGTTCACCGATCCAGCCGAACTTGGACCCGGTCAGTTCTTCTGCAACAGATAGAGATCGTTTGCAAAGATCCTCAAGAGTTGCACAGTGAATGCGCTCACGGAAAACCGTATTGATCGCTTCAAGGGTTCGCTTTTCCAAGTTGTTCTCTACGATTTGTTTCGAGTCATCGGTAGACATGCCAGTCCCCCTTTTGATAGACATCAAATCCCCACGGAGCGACCCTTCACTCCGAGGATGAATCAACCAAACTCCGTCCCTGTTCCATCCTTTGGATGGGGCCATTCGATTGGGGTTCCACGCACAAACCAACTTGTCTTCTTCTGTGCGGCCTCCGTTCCGCAAACACATTTCTGCCAACTCCCCTGCTAATCAATCGGAAGGTCTTTGAATTTCTGGAGGATAACGACAGCGTTCCATCATTATAGCGGGAGGACAAAACCCCGAAGCGGTGAAACACATCAAATGACTTTTGTCCAAGACAGGTTAGAGTTGGCGTAGCCCTGCTTGAAATGAGTGGATATTTTGGACGGAAAACGCGGTTTTCGGGGCTGGTTGGGGTTAGAATGGGGCTGGGTTTCTTGAAAAAGGGGTCGCGGTAACATCAATTGTTCCAGGATGGGGATGATGGGGTTCGGTATCCCACGGCGCGAAGGTTATGGCCGCATTCCTTCATTCGCGCCGCTCGCTTGAACAAGTCGTAACGCGGATTACCACTCAGGGATTGATGGATTCCCCCTCTTTTCCGCCATGCTTTTCTGGACGCAACCTGCAAGGCATGTGTACAATGATCCGGTATGGATTCCTGATGAATGGTTGATGAACCTCGTGGTGAGATTGCACCAAGCGATAAAACTCCCTCTGCTTGAAAGCGCTGTTGATGTCCAAGCAAGCCACTACACGCCGCCGCCTGAGTCCCCGCGCCCGAAACGGTTTTCTTGCCGGGTTTGTGGTGGCGATTCTCCTGCAATTGCAAGGAGGGCTGCTTGCCGCCGCGCTGGGGGTGGCCCTGATGGTGGCGTTGGTATGGACCTTGGATCGCCGCGCCTTGGGCCACATGGGAAACTGGCGCTTCTGGCTGGTCGCCTTTGTTGTCACCGGGCTTTCCGGGTGGCTGCTCGGCAAACCCGATGCCCAACTGGGGGGAATCCAGGTCAGTGTGGAAGGGCTTCGGCTTGGCCTGGCGATCATGCTGCGGGCCATCGTGTTCATGTTCGGCCTCTCCGTTTTGTCCCGTCAGATTGAAACCCGAAGCATGGTCCGCTTCTTCGGTCGTTTGGGAATGCCGCAACTGGGCGGTAGCGTGGCTCTGGCCATTGAACTGTTACCGACGATGCAGGAACGCTGGGGAAATACCGTGCGCCCGGAAGGTAGAAACGCGCTGTTTTCCAAGATGGTGCAGGTTCTCGCTGATACCCACGGACTGGTGGAACGCATCGCCGAAGGCAAGGGGACAAAGCCCCGCGTGGTGCTGCTCACCGCAAGCCGGAACGGCGGAAAGACCGCCTGCCTGTCGGAACTCCGTCAACGGGCCGAAGAACAGGGCGTGGCCGTCGGTGGTTTTCTGCAACCCAAATTGCTGGCAGAGGACACGAAAGAGATCCTGGGGTACGACCTGCTACGGATTCACCGCGCCGCCCAACGGGTGGACCTCTCCCGCCGAAAGCGGGAAGAGCAGGGCTGGGACTTATCTGAAGAAGCCTTCACCCTCGCGGCTTCATGGTTGGAAGAGGTGCAGGACGAGCGCCTGATCCTGATTGACGAATTGGGCAAGGCCGAAGCCGAAGGTGCAGGCCATTGGCCAGCGCTGACAAAAGCCCTGGCTCTTTCCCAGGCCAACCTGTGGGTTCTTGCCCTGCGCAAGGATCGGGCAAGCGGGTTCGTGCAGCGTCTATCCACTTATCAACCCACGCTGCTTGACCTGGATGACCCCGTGACGGGGAACCCCTGCGAAAGCATCCTTTCCCTGCTTGATGAGACCCACCCGGCGGAGACGGAATGATGAGGCGTGTGGCCTTTCTCCTTGCCGGGGTGTTCCTTTTCCTTGCCGCCGACGAAGCGCGAAGCCTGGCCGATACGACCCCACCGGAAGAAGATCAACCCGAAGTCAGCACGATTGAAAACGCCGAAGACAAGGAGGAAGACTCCACACCCATGCTGGGTGAAGTGGTGGTACGGGAGCGCAAAGCCGAGGAAGGTTTGTCGGTAGAGGAAATCCCGCAGGCGCGCCTGGAAGAGAAAAGCGGTCGCGCCGTGACCGAGGTTTTACGGGATGTACCGTCGGTGTATCTTCGTCAGAACGTGCGCGGGGAATGGGTGTTTACCGTGCGTGGTTTCGACCAGCGGCAGATGTTGATTCTGGTGGACGGCGTTCCCTTTCTCAGCCCTTACGATGGCCGGGTGGACCTGGGAAAATTCCCCGCCGGACTGTTGCAGAAGATTGAACTGATCAAAGGAGCCAAAGCCCTGGCCGCCGGTGCCAACGGTCTGGGGGGCGCGGTAAATCTGATAACCAAAAAACCGGGAACGGGCAAGGCCGTGGAGCTTCGCCAGAGTCTGGCCTATCCCTGGGCGTTCAGCCTGGATGCCACCGCTCAGGATACCCTTGGTCCCCTTGCTGTGCTGGTTACGGGCGGCTTGCGCAAAGACTACGGCTGGAATGTCAGTGGAGAGTACCCAAGCCAACGCAATGAGGGCGGCTTGCGCCGGGAAAACAGCCAATCGGAGAATGCTCATGCCGCCTTGAAGCTGTCTTTGGAGTTGGACGACAACGAAGTGGATGCCCAGACCTGGTTTCTTCACGGCGAGGCGGGTGTACCGCCCCATGACCGGGAACTCTCCGTGCGGTATTGGCAATGGAAACCCTGGTGGGTCAGCCAGAGCGTGCTTCGCCATCGGGTGAAACTGACGCAAGGCATCCATCTGGAAGAGCGACTGTTCGGCTCCTGGTATGAAAACACCCTGTATTCCTATGATGACGCCCGCATGGCAACCCAGGACACGGCCAAGGGTTTTATCAGCACCTACCGCGAAGCCCAGCTTGGCGCCATTGTGCTTGCCGATGCGGTGTGGAAGCCGGGCTTTGTCAAACGTATCGACCTGCGTCCCTGGCTGAGCCTCCGTTACAACCGCCATGAAGGCGAGGAAGACGGTCAGCGGGAAGCCAGCCTTTCGGCGATGACGTTAAGTACGGTGTTGCATCACCGCTGGAAGGTGACCGACGCCTTCGGCTTTACCCTGGGTGGCCAGTTGGATGCGGAATTTCCCGGTGAGTTTCCACAAGGCTCGGACGATCAATCCCTGCTGAGCTACGGGCCGCTGCTGGCCCTGTGGGGAAAGCCTCATCCCAGCCTGAAACTGGAAGCCAATGTGATGCGACGCGGGCGCTTTCCCACCCTGCGTGAGCGCTTCAGCGGAGCCTTCGGAACCCGTATCCCCAACCCGGATCTTCATGCAGAAAGCGCCTGGCATATCGGCCTGGACCTGAGTTGGAAACCCATCCCGCAATTCACCGTTCAGCTTTCCGGCTATGATGCCGAGGTGTCGGATCTGATTGAACAGATTGCCTTGAACGGCAACCGCACGAAGATGGTCAACGTGGCCCAGGCGCGCTTGGCCGGAGCGGAAGCCAAACTGATGGGCGACCCTTTTTCCTTTCTGCACCTGGAAGGAGGCTATGCCTTCCTTCACGCCGAGAAGCTTTCCACCTCTGAGTTCGGTGAGTCGGAGTTGCTCTACCGGCCCTCTCATAAGGGTTTCATCGGTCTTCGCGCTACACCCTATCGCTTCTGGACACTCTCGACGGACGTGCAGGTCATCGGTCCGCAACGGTATCAGAACGACCTGACCGGCGCGTTGGGCACCCTGGGAGCCTATCCGCTATGGAATGGCCGGATGGATTTCCTCCTCCTCGATACCCCTCGCGAACGGCTTTCCATCTACGCCAATGGTGAAAACCTCAGCGACACCCACTACCAGACGGCCTTCGGTTACCCCGGCATGGGCCGCCGCTTCTATTTCGGTTTTGTCTTCGGTTATGATCCCGCAGCGTCACCGCCAGATCTGGATTCCTCCCTTCATCCTGAACAGAATTAACCTACAAAAAAAGCCGGAAGGCCCAAGGCTTTCCGGCTTGTATCAATCACGGTCTACCGCGCTTAGTAGTCCGCTTGGATCTTGATGTAATCCACACCGATGTTGCAACCGGTACTCATCGCTTCATGGCCATTGACACGGAAACGGAGTTTGTGGTTGCCTTGGCCGAGGCAGAGGGATTCATAAAGGATGTTCTTCTTGGCATAGGCTTCGGCCTCGGAGGGGCAGCTTGCCGAATGCAGGCTGAGCAGGGTCGGGGTATCCGGGAAGGGCGGGTTCATAAGAACCAGCGCTTCGGTGGCGTCGTCTACGAAGACTTCAACATTTCCCCAGTTACCGCATTGGACGTAATCGACATTGAAGTTGTAGAGGTATTCGCGGTCGATGGTGAAATCAATCACGATTTCTTCCAGTTCGTCGCTGGGGCAACTGCTGCGCAGAAGCAGGTACTGGCCGCTGACGGAACTGCTTTCCGAGGTGGTCGGAGAGATGGTTCCGGAACTGCCCAGACCATCCAAGCGGTCTTCGGCCTGGAAGAACAAAGACGAGGGAGGGCTGGTTCCGGCACCGCAACTATCGTCATCATCGTCGGTGACATCGTCGTCGTCGTCCCCCTCCGCATCCCCATCGGTGCTATCATCATCGTCGTCGGTGTCTCCGTCCGGGTTGAGGACGGCATCGCAGTCACAGCAGCTTGGGTCCAGGCTGTTGGCTTCCAGGATCTCCGGCATCAGATCACAGGCGGAAATACAGGGGAAGGTCTGGAATTCAACCCCGGCGATACAGACTGCAATGGGTTTCACTCCACCGGCGCAGTAAGCAGCACCCGCCTGACAGGCATCGCCGTCAATATCACCGTCCAGGATGTCGTCATCATCATCCGTGCTGTCATCATCATCGTCGTTGACGCTGGGTTGGGTGACATCCAAGGGGGAATCATCCAGGTAGGCGGAGAGGATGGGCGGCATCTCGGCGCAATCGATGGTGAGCTTCAATTCCTCGGCACCGGAGGGATCGACGGTGAAGGAATAGGCCACGGTGGGTGAATTGTCCGAGAACGCAAGGTAGAACAAGGCGTTCAAGTCCCCGCTTCCGGGGCTGGAAATCTCATTTTCATAGCTTGCCCCGCTCAGGGTGGAGGATTTCTCCCAGAGCTTCAGGCCATCCTCCTGCACGATGAACTGGAAACGGTCCACAGTAGAGCAGCTTGTTCCTTTTTGTACGGATAAGGTAAAGGGAACCGTTTCGTCATCGGTACAGCTTCCTGCGAACAGAAAACCAAGGCAGAATACGAAGGGCGTTATCCAACGGATCATAATGAACTCCCACAAGGTCAATGGGTCTATGTAAAAAACCGGACTTGTAGTATACAATGAAGCCGTGGAAAACGCCAATCCTTTCCGATCCGGGCATATCGGGCGTGAAGTTCCATCTAAGCGGTTGAAACTTTCCAGACACGATCCATGTCTCTCCGTAAAACGACCCGATCCGCCAGGAACAGAAACCCCGCTCCAGAATGGGGCGGGGTTGAAGAAAACTCAGAGGACGTGTGGTCAATCACGAGGCGGGCGGCTTGTCGTTTTCCAGACCGATTGCTGTCAGAAGGCCATGCCAGGCCACCTTGGGAGAAAGTTGCGCCCGGAGTCTGCTGATCGGCGTTTTGCGTCCGCGGGCGCGGTCGATCCGCTGAAACAGTGGGACCAGAGCGAGGAAGATCACCCACAAGATCAGCGTGACCAACAACACCAGAATGCCGCTGAGCAGGCTCAAGCCACGGGCAAGAATGGCGGTGGATCGAATCACCGTGGGGTTCTCGGTCCAACCGCGTAGGCGGTCTTTGAGGGAAAGCGTTCCACTCATTGCGCGGCCTTCAGTTCGATATCCAACCGGCTGGCCGCCAGTTTGAAGGCTTCCGGCGTGGGCAGGGTGAAGGTTTGCAAGGCCTCGGCTTTGCCTAAACTGCCGCATTGGCGGACGAGGGCGGCATCGGCGAAGGGCTTGGCCAGGGTTTGAACTTCATTCATCACCTTTTGAATCAAGGGGTCGGTTTTCTGTTCGGCGGTAAGTTTGCCGTTGATCTTCTGCTGGTAGTTGAGAAAACCTTCCGCCATGTTGGTCAGAATACGCAGGTAGGGCTTGCGCACGTCTTCCGGTGCGTCTTTGTCACAGGGATGAAACGGGCCGCTTTGCGCCTTGGCCAGGCTTTCATAGCCCACGGTGTAGACACGCTGAAAATTGATGACGCGGTCTTTCAGGTATTGCTTGGCTTCCAGGTGCTTGGGCCCGCTGTCGCAGGCAAGAAGCAAAAGAGAGAGAACAAGGAAGATCAGGGGAAGCAGGTGGCGCATGAAACATATCCTTTGCATTGAAACCATATTCATCATTCACAACAGCCGGGCCAATCGGCTCCGGCTTATTCCGGCTCCGGCAGGGTTGCCAGAACTTTTTTCGCTTCATTCACAAAAGCCCGTTGGTCAGGCCGGGTTTCTTTTTCAATGTAGGCTTGCAGATGCTCGCGGGCCATGATGGTTTCATCCATCCGCTTGGAAAGCATCCCCAGGTTGTAGTGGGCATCCACCACGGTATCATCCAGATCCAGAGTGGTTTCATACGCATCCATCGCTTCGGCGTCTTGCTTGGTTTCCTCCAACATGCGACCGAGGTTGTAATAACACATGCCGCATTGCTGCTCCAACTCCACAAGACGTTGGTAGGTTTTCACCGCCCCGGCATAATCTTTGGACTCTTCTTGCAGTTGCGCCAAGGTAGGCAGGGGTTCGGCCATATCCGGGAAGCGGCTGACCAGGTCGGAAAGGATCTTCTCCGCTTCGGCGTTCTTCCCCTGTTCCAGCATCAGTTTGGCCATGTTCACCTGAATGGTGGGGTTGTCCGGTTCCTGGCGCGAAGCACTTTGCAGAATGGCCATTGCATCCCTCACCTTGCGGCGCTCCAAAAGGATCTGCCCCAGCTCGAAGTAAGCCGGCAGGAAGGATTCGTTTTCCCGGATGCTGTTGTAATAATGGGGAATCGCCTGCTTGGTCTTGCCCTGTTTCCAGAGGGTATGCCCAAGGATGTAGTAGGCTTTGTAGAACTCTTCCTCTTTGGAAATGCAGGTCTTGGCGTCTTTCTGCGCCCCGGCGAGATCGCCCTGTTGCAGTTTCACTTCCGCACGACGGGCATTGAACAGCCCCACATCCGGGTTCAACTCAATGGCTTTGTCAAACTGGGCCAAGGCTTCGGACCAATTGCCCAGAGCCATCGCCGCATCGCCTTTTTCCAGGAAACGATCGGCATTGTTGCTGGTGATGGTATCGGTTTCCACCACGGTTTTGACGTTTTTACCGTACTTTTTCCATTCCGGTGCGAAGAGCTTTTCCACCGTCGCCGGAACGCTATAGCGCACTTCGGCGGCACCACCGTCTTCCGTCATCGAGGCGCGAAGCTGTACCTGACCGGAGGCGCTTTCCACCGTGGCCTGGATCTGGTAGGTGCTGGCGTTGGTCTGCTTGATGTTCAAGATCACTACGCGGTTGATGCCTTCCTTACGCAGGTAGTCTTTGACGCAGGTCCGTTTGGTGCAGGAGCGAATGGCTTCGGACTGGTCCGGGAAGGAGGCGGCCAGTTCATCGGGGGTGACCACCTTCAGCCAGAAGGCCGCCGCCACTTCTTCGCTGTAGACAAGATTGATGTTGTCCCGCTCGCTGTTGGACAGGCTCTCCGCCTTGTAGGTGATGGGCAGCAGATAGGCCGGAATTTCCTGAAAAACTGGTTTCGCCTGGGCCGTCGGGGAAAACAACGCCACACCAAGGGCCAAAACAATGGGTAGCCATCGGATCATGGGAGTCTCCTTTGTCCGTTACGGCACAAACTGGAAGGGGTATTCCACGGTGACACGCTGGCCTCCCTTCTTTTCAGGGAAGCGGATCTTGCGCACCACACGGACGAGACAATCGGTGGTGGGAGGATAGCCCAAGGTGTCTTCCACCACGTTGACACTGCCCACGCGCCCGGTAGGACTGATTGAGAAACGCAGGGTGATGTCTCCCTTGAAGCTACCGTCCACGCTGAGCGCTTTTTTGTAGCAGACCTTCAAGGAGCTTTTACGCTTGCCGATGATGCGCTTGAAGGTGGCCGGGTCCATCTCGCCTTCCGATTTCAGCTTGGACTGGTCGAAGGTGAACAGATCCCTGGTGAACAGATTCTTCGGAGTGCCGGGCTTGGCAGGTTCCGGGGTGGCCTTCTCTGCGGGAGCCTCGGGCGCAGACGACGAACCCGCCTCCGTCGTAACGACGGGGGCGGGTTTCTCGGTAGGAGTCGAGGTGTCTTGCGCCTTGGGAGCCTCCGCCGGCTGGCAACCCCAGAGGCCGATCAGTACGATCAGGCCGGTTGCGATCCGGTTGAACATGGGAGTTTTCTCCTTTGTGACGGCTTAGCCCTTGGGCGTGAAGTTGAAGGGATAGTTGATTTCGATGGGCTGACCTTTTTCCCGTTTGGGGAAGGTGATCTTGTTCACGCGCTCCAGGATGCACTTCTGCACCTTTTTGTCCGTCAAGGTGGTCTTGCGGCCCTTGTAGTTCTTCACCACTTTGGCGTCGTTGACCGTGCCGTTGACCTGGATATTGAAGTTGACCACCACGCGACCGGCGAGGGTCTGATTGGTCATCAGGGCGTTTTCGTAGCAGGTGATGATGCCACGGATGTTCTGATTGATGCGGCTGCGGATGATCTCCTGATCCAGGGTTACTTCTTCCACACCCACGATTTGATCCCCGGCGTTTTCCTCGGCATAGGGATCGTCTTCGGAAGCCTCGTCCTTTTTGGCTTTGTCTTCGGCCATGACGGTGAACGAAAAAGCCAGCATCACAAGGCAGGCGATTCCAACAAACACCAGATTCTTCTTCATCAAACGTCTCCTGTTCAAACGGTTCAGGGAAAGAATTCTACGAAGAGGTACTAAAAGCTTTTCGGGAGTTCAGCATAGCTTGTCAAGGGTAAGATTGTCAAGGCTTTCGTCACCTCGGACAGGGTGGCGGGTGTGAATTTCCAAGTGAGGACGTTGACTTTGTTATGGAGGTTTTAAGCGCTCATTCCTCGATTGAAAATCACGCCCACTCCGGTTGTTTCTTGGTTCCTCCTCTTGACCTTTGGCGGCAAGTGGAGTATCAAGGTCGTCTTGCACAGCGAGGTGTTCTTTGACAGTTGGGGGCGACTTGGTTTCGACGGGGTGAGGATGGTAAGGGTTGCGTGCCCGAGTGCCGGAGCTCGGTAAAAGCCGGCTAGCAATTACGATTGCCAACAACGAATACGCTCTCGCGGCTTAATTGACCGCGATGTCCGTCTGCTGGGGCCACGACAGCAGGTCCGGGCATCATTTTCTGTGGCTGGCCTTGCGTTGCGCCGCCTGAGCGACGCCGGGTAAGATAATCGGGCTAAGGGCTTGCGTTTGGGGCCGACCGGCGACGCAAGCTCCGACAAGAACCGGACGGCTACGCCCGTAGACGCTCTTGCAGGAACCATTTCGGAAGCGGGTTCGATTCCCGCCGCCTCCACCAGTTTTTCAGTATCGAACCCGCTCTCTGTTTGATCAGAGCAGCGGGTTTCGTGTTTCTGGAGTAGCCTATATCTGCTTGATTTCTATGGTTTTTCTGGATTCTCTAGTCGGCACGCTCTCGCTCGATTTCGGACGGGGCTTCCACCCATCGTTCCCCTCGCTACCCGAAATCACCGTTTTTCTCTCTCTGTTCTCCGTGGTTTCGCTTATTATGCCGTCGCCCGGCTGAGTGAACTAGACCCGTTGCCGAATCCCTGTCATTTCATTGGGTTGCGGATTGAGTATAAGCGGCGGAGGGTGGCGGTGTGAACTCTGTTTTAGCAGTGGAGGCTGGAGGAAATCGAAGCATCTTCTTCCATTTCAATCGCCCCGACAATCAAATCCATGATTCGCGCGCCGTCTAAAACTGGGCCGTAGTAGGAGGCTCCGATGGTCAGGCGCACGATGCGGCTCCAGTTCTCTTGGACAATATCCTTGGCCACTTCCATCGCACTCTGAAAAAGGGAGGTTCGTTTCTCAACGCCTGCTACCTTGCGCCCGAAAGTCGGTATCAAGGTCCTTCATTGAGATGGGAGCCGGACGGTCATTCATGGAACGCGCCTCAGTTCATATAAACCTATTTCGCATGGCAGGATATCAAATCAGAGAAGAATTTTGAAGAAACGAAATGGCAAATGCGAAGATAGCTACGGATCAATTTCCCTTCCCCCAGTTGTACCTTTTCATTTCGGCTACTTCCGCCCGGCGCGGTCGTTTAGCCAAACAATCAATTTCCGATTTTCATTGTAAAGTCAGGCAGATAGTCTATAGTGATTGTAGGATGTAATCGATAGTTTCGCTGTAGCTTGAGCTTTTGTTTACGGGTTGTAAATGAAAGCGGTCGGCGACATCGGCCAGGAGCGTTTAGCACCGCTCCGCAAAGGACAGGTGCGCAAATGGCCAGGAAGAATAATACGGCTAGGAAAAGCGTAAAGACGAAAAAGTCGAACGGCGCTTCTACAGCCAATACGAAGACAGAACGATCTTCTAAAACAGTCTCCGTTGACATCCCCAAGGCCAAATCTGAAAGCTCAGGCAAGAACACCCCTAAAACATCCCGTACAAAAGCGTCCACCCTTCGCACCAAAGAAAGCAATAACACCCACGGCAATTCTCCGTCATTCCCCATCGTCGGGATCGGAGCATCTGCCGGTGGGCTGGAAGCGTTAGAGCAGTTTTTGGGCGGCGTGCCGAAAGATTGCGGGATGGCCTTTGTCATCGTGCAGCATCTGGATCCCGACCACAAGGGCATCATGCCCGAACTTTTGCAGCGCATCACGAAAATGAAGGTGCGCCAGGTCAGAGACCGCATGCCCGTCGAGCCGGATTGTGTGTACGTCATCCCGCCAAACAAGGATCTGTCCATTCTGCACAGTACTCTATATTTGCTGGAGCCTACGGCCCGGCGCGGCCTGCGACTGCCGATCGATTTCTTTCTGCGCTCGCTGGCGGACGACCAGCATGGCAACAGCATCGGGGTGATCCTTTCCGGCATGGGCTCGGATGGCACCCTGGGCTTGCGGGCCATCAAGGAAAAGGCCGGACTGGCGCTTGCGCAGGAGCCGGGATCGGCCAAGTTCGACGGCATGCCGCATAGTGCGATCGAAGCCGGACTGGCCGATATTATCGCTCCGGCCAACGAACTGCCGGGCAAGATCATCGCCTATCTGAAACACGCGCCATTGGTGAAAACCGGAACGGCGGCAGTCGTGGACGACAAGACCCAGAGCTCGCTGGACAAGGTCGTGATCCTGCTGCGGTCGCGGACAGGCAACGATTTCTCGCTCTACAAGAAAAGTACGCTGTATCGCCGCATCGAGCGGCGCATGAGCATCCACCAGATCGCAAAAATCAACCTGTACGTCCGCTATCTCCGAGAAAACCCGAATGAACTGGATCTGCTGTTCAAGGAACTGCTGATCGGCGTGACGAATTTCTTCCGCGATGCGGATGTCTGGGAGAAGCTGAGAACGGAGATCATTCCGGCGCTCTTGAAAAACCGGCGCGCCGGACAGGCGCTCCGGGCCTGGGTTCCCGGCTGCTCGACGGGCGAGGAAGCCTATTCGCTGGCCATCGTTTTCAAGGAGGCGCTGGAAACACTCAAGGTCACAAACGGCTTTTCCTTGCAGGTTTTCGCCACCGATCTGGACCCGGACGCCATCGACAGGGCCCGTGCGGGCGCTTTTCCCGTCAACATCACCGCCGACGTCTCGCCGGAGCGGCTGGACCGCTTTTTCAGGAAAGAAGAAAGCCAGTACAGGGTAAACAAAGAGATACGTGAAATGGTTATCTTCGCCCCACAGAACGTGATCATGGACCCGCCATTTACCAAACTTGATATCCTCACCTGCCGCAACCTGCTGATTTATCTGAGCGCCGAGCTACAGAAAAAGCTGTTGCCACTGTTTCATTACAGCCTGAATCCCGGCGGCGTGTTGTTACTTGGAAGCGCGGAGACCATCGGAAACTTCACGGATCGGTTTGCGCCGCTGGATACCAGGCTGAAGTTGTATCAACGTCGGGAAAGCGCGCTGTCCGTCACGCCCGTTGAATTCCCATCCGCCTTTGTCGCTATGCCGAAAACCGCAACGGAGAACGTCGCCATGAAGAAAACACCCTCCAATCTGGAGTCCCTGGCCGAACAACTCATCCTGCAACGCTATTCTCCGGCGACCGCCCTGGTGAACGCGCAGGGTGACATCCTGTACATCAGCGCCCGGACGGGAAAATACCTGGAACCGCCGGTAGGCAAGGCCAATCTGAACATCTTCGCCATGGCGCGTGAAGGATTGCGCCACGAGTTGTCCGGCGCTTTCAGAAAAGCACTCCGGCAAAAAGCCGACGTTACGATCCGAAACCTGAAGGTGGGAACCAACGGCGGAACGCAGGTGGTGGATCTGACCATCCAGCCGCTTTCGTCGCCGGAGGCGTTGAGCGGGATGGTATTGATTATTTTCTCCGACGTCGCATCGCTTCCGCAGCAGAAAAAGTCAGGGCACGCCAAATCCAAGCCGGTCGATGCCTCGCGTGTCACGGAACTGGAGGAGGAGACGCAACGGCTGCGCGAGGAGTTGCACAGCACGCGCGAGGAGATGCAGAGCTCGCACGAAGAATTGAAATCGGCCAACGAGGAATTGCAATCGACGAATGAGGAATTGCAGTCCACCAACGAAGAATTGACCACCTCAAAAGAAGAGATGCAGTCGCTCAATGAAGAGTTGCAGACGGTCAACGCCGAATTGCAATCGAAGCTGGACGACCTTTCGCGGTCCAACAACGACATGACCAACCTGCTCAACAGCACGGAAATCGCCACGGTCTTTTTGGATGGCAAGCTGAATGTACGCCGCTTCACCGAACCGGCGACCAAAATCATCAAGCTGATTCCGGGCGATGTGGGGCGTCCGTTGAGCGATCTTGTCACCGACCTGGACTACACGGATTTGTCGGACGATGCTCACGAGGTGTTACGGACCCTTGTGTTTTCGGAAAAGCAGGTCGCCACCAGCGACGGGCGCTGGTTTACGGTGCGCATCATGCCGTACCGCACGACGGATAACGTCATCGACGGGCTGGTTATCACTTTCCTTGATATCAGCGCGGCAAAAGAACTTGAGACCAAACTGCGGCTGAAATCTTCACCAGGAAGGGCCAAACGATGAGCGACAAGAAAAAAGCTCCATCGAACCCTGCCGAACTTCGCCGTCGGGCGGTAGAGAAACTAAGCGAAAAGACAAGCACCTCGACCCCATCGGAGGAAGCGGATATCCGCAAGCTCCTCCATGAGTTGCAGGTCCATCAGATTGAGCTTGAGATGCAGAACGAGGAGCTTCATACGGCTCAACTTGAACTGGAAACGTCGCGGGACCGCTATGCCGATCTCTACGATTTTGCGCCCGTGGGCTATTGCACGATCAATGCAGAGGGGATCATCCTGGAAGCCAATCTGACGGCAGCCACTCTGCTGGGTGTGGAACGAAGCAAACTGGTCGGAAAACCGATCACGCGTTTCATCCTCAAAGCCGACCAGAATATATATTATCATCACAGGCAGCAACTATTCGATACCGGCGAACCACAGTCCTGCGAACTCCGGATGTTGAAACAGGATGGGGCGGAGTTCTGGGGAAATCTGTCGGGAAGCATCAGCCTCGACGCGGATGAGTCTCCCGTATATCGCATATCGATAAACGACATCACCGAACGTAAACGGATTGACCAGCAGATCCAATATCTCAAGAAAGCCGAAAGTCTGAAACGCATGGCGGGTGCCATCGCCCACCGTTACAATAATCTGATGACCGCAGTGATGGGGAATCTTGAGCTGACTCTGGACAAATTATCGAAGGATTCCAACCTGCATGAGCAACTGACGGAAGCCATGGGCGCGGCCCGAAGTGCTTCCGATCTGGGCGGTACGATGTTGGCGTACCTGGGCCAGACGGTGGCTCAGCGTCTACCGCTGGACCTTTGCGACATCTGCCGTCAGGAGCTTCCCTCTGTTAAGACCGCTTTGCCGGAAAACGTGGCATTGAAGGTCGATCTGCCCGCCATTGGGCCGTCGATTATGGCAAACTCATCCCAGATTCGACAAATCCTTCACAACCTGATCGTCAATGCATGGGAATCGCAGGAAGGTCGGCCGGGCGAGATATTCCTCGTCGTCAAAACCGTTCACCCGACTGACATACCTGTTATCAACCGACTACCGATCGATTTCCGGATGGAAGATGCGGATTACGCCTGCCTGGAGATTGCGGACACCGGATGCGGGATATCGGAAAAAGCATACGAAAACATCTTTGATCCTTTCTTTACGACCAAATTTACCGGTCGTGGACTGGGTCTGGCCGTTGCATTCAGCGCCATCAATGTGCATGGCGGCTGCATCACTGCGACAAGCACAGAAAAGCGCGGAAGCGTTTTCCGTGTGTTTCTGCCGATGACGGTAGAGCCGGTCCTTCGCCCCGAGGAGGACTCCTTGCGGAAAGCGACGGCCCTGAGCGATGGAGGAACCGTGTTGTTCATTGACGACCAGCCGTCGGCCCGACGTGTCGGTTCCATCATGCTCATGCATCTCGGCTTCAAGGTTATTGAAGCTGAAGACGGTATCCAGGCCATTGAACTCTTCAGGGAGTGTCAGGACGAAATCCGTTGTGTATTGTCCGATCTGACCATGCCCCGGATGGACGGCTGGGAGACATTGGAAGGTTTACGCCAAATTGCACCTCACATCCCGATCATTCTGACCAGTGGGTATGACCAAACCGATGTGATGGCAGGCGTGCATGCCGAAATGCCGCAAGCATTCCTGCAAAAACCGTATCTAATGGCTGATCTTAGAATCGCTCTGGCCAAAGCGTTGTCTTTGGGTAACCTGCCTTAGAATTAGCCATGACAAGAAAGAACCGAAAGCCACCGCTGCCAAACTCTATTGCCGAGTAAAATGTGATTGAGATGAAAGCAGGTTGAATAGAAATCAATGCATTTTCCCGGTCATTTCTTTCGTTTCTTCAAAGCCGCCTTGAGTTTCGCAACTTGCCGTTCAAGATCATCATGAGAGCGTTGAAGGTTCTCCTCGGCCTGCCAGCGAAGGGTGATGTCCCTGATAATCATTCGGTATTGAATGATTTTGTCAGTTTCGGTGATGGGAGCACACAGCAATTCAGCGACAAACGAAGTCCCGTCTTTTCTCTGGATTCGGACATCACAGGATTGGGATGCGCCCGTTGAGAATACAATTCTATGGCATTGTAGAAATGAGGCCTGATCGTCTTTCAAAACGAAACGATGGAATGGTTTCCCGAGGAAAGCGAGTCGCCCGACGCCCAGCATACCCGCACTCTTCAGGTTGGCTTCATCGACGATCCCGTCCCGGTTGATCGTTAAATACCCGACCGGAGAGAAGTGATACAATTCCTCGAATTTGTTGCGGGCGGTTTCAAGTTCTGCCTGGGTATTCAAAAGCTCCTGATTCTGCATCTCCAACTCGATCTGGTGAACTTTCAGTTCGTGCAGCAAGCGCTGCATTTCCTCGAAAGACACGATCGCATTCGGCTTTTCAGAGGACTTCCGGCGCGTCAGTTTTTTCTCTGCCTTGCGCCGCAGACTCGTGGAACTCTCATCGAGTTTCTTGTTGTCTTTCATGGCGTACTCCTCATTGCGAAACATGTCATATTCGTTACAGCACCACGGCAATATAAACCTTGAACCAACCGACAACAGACGCTTCTCGAAATATTCGTTTTCTTGCTCTCCAGATCAAGCATACAATTATCCCTAGTCATTGGATAGTTCTTTCCTATCTCAATGATGAATCGTTGCATTTAGTTTTACAATTAGAAAGAATAGGCTTGTTTCTTCGGATATTTCAAAGTATTATAGGCAAATGGAATGGATCAACTACCATCATCTCCTTTACTTCTGGACTGTTGCGAAGGAAGGCTCCATCGTTAAAGCGAGTGAGGTGCTTCGCCTGGCGCAGCCGACGATCAGCGGCCAGATCAAGCGATTCGAGGAGGTTCTTGGGGAAAAGCTATTCGAAAAAAGAGGCCGCAATCTGATTTTGACCGAGGTTGGCCGTCTGGTATTCCGCTATGCCGATGAGATTTTCACCCTCGGGAGAGAGATGCAGGATGTGTTACAGGGCCGTCCTACCAATCGACCGCCTAAAATGGTTATTGGGATTTCAAGCTCCTTTCCTCGGCTGATTGCTCACATGCTGCTGGCTCCGACGATCGAACAGCTAGGTCCGATCAATCTCGTTTGCAGAGAAGGCAAGCCGGAACTATTATTGGCCGAACTGGCTATTCACAACTTAGATGTGGTTTTAACCGATGCGCCGATGGATCCGTCTATCAGAGTCAAAGCTTACAATCACTTGTTGGGAGAATGCGGACTGACTATTTTTGGATCCAGCGAAATGGTCAAGCGGTACAAACGAAGTTTTCCGCAGTCCCTTGACGGCGCTCCGTTTCTTTTACCGACGGAGAATACCGTAATCAGGCAATCCATGGACCAGTGGTTTCTTTCTCGGGAAATCCGACCGCAAATCGTCGGTGAATTTGAGGACAGCATCCTTCTGAAGGTGTTTGGACAATCCGGCATGGGGCTTTTCCCTGCGCCCAGCGTTATTGTCGATGAGATGCAGAAACGATACAACGTCCGCCCGGTCGGAACACTGGATGACGTGCGCGTTCAGTTCTATGCCGTTTCGGTGGAGAAGAAACTAGAGCATCCTGTCCTGGTCGCCATCAACGAAGAAGCCCGTAAAAAGATATTCGGGAACGGAGATTGATTTCTATGAATACCGGGACATTAAAGATGAAACGGATTGCGGTGCTGACGAGCGGAGGTGATGCGCCGGGTATGAATGCGGCCATCCGGGCGGTCGTCAGGGCCGGGGACGATAAAGGTCTTGACGTTTTCGGGGTTCGGCGGGGCTTCGCGGGTCTCATCGAGGACGATTGCATCCGGATTGGACCTCGGGATGTCGGCGGGATCATCCAATTGGGAGGCACCTTCCTGGGAAGTGCCCGGAGCCTGGAATTTAAAACAGAAGATGGTCAGGCCAGAGCATTGGAGGTTCTGCATCGGCATGACATCCATGGGCTTGTGGTCATCGGAGGGAACGGCTCTCAAACCGGTTCCTATGCGTTGTCGGAACGCGGCTTTCCCGTCGTGGGGATTGCGTCCACCATAGACAACGATCTGGCCGGCAGCGATATAACCCTTGGAGTGGATACGGCCTTGGGTGTGGCGCTTGAGGCGATTGACCGCCTAAAAGTAACGGCCTCCTCACATCGCCGGGCCTTTCTGGTCGAGGTCATGGGGCGGAACTGCGGATACCTGGCTTTGGCGGCGGCTATTGCGGGCGGCGCAGAGTCGGTGGTGATTCCCGAGGCGGAAGTAATGCCGGAAGATGTAGCGAAAGAGCTTTCAGATGCGTACAAACGCGGAAAGCCTCATGCGCTGGTCGTGATATCAGAGGGAGCCCACCACCGGGCATCGGACATCGCGCGGTATGTCGAGGCCAATCGGCATGAACTCGGGTTCGGGGTTCGGGTGACTACGCTCGGCCATGTTCAGCGGGGCGGCGCTCCCGGCCCGTTCGACCGCCTTCTCGGCAGTCGCCTGGGGTTGGCGGCTGTAGACAGGCTGACCGAAAACGATCATGGCGTACTGGTAGGTTTGTTACGAGGCGCGGTTGCGGCGACACCGCTTGCTCAAGTAGCCGGACGATCCAAACCATTAGATCCGGAATTGCTGCGCATGGCCCCGATATTGGCGAGATGATAAATTTCCTGTCGATGCAGCTCAACCTTTATCGAACTCATTCGGGATGGAAAACCTGCTAATCCAAGTGCATTGTGATCGAAACGGTTGACGGATCGTCAGAAATGTTCATTTCCGTAAAGCCCATTTTCTTGATAAATGTGAGCATGGTCGAATTGCTTCTGAGCACGGAACCAGACATCTGATGTACACCGTTTGCCTTAAGGTGACTGATCAGGGATGTCATCAGCCTGGTCCCAATGCCAAGCCTTTGCCATTTGTCCGCAACGACAATCGCAAACTCACAGTTTGCACGATCGGGATCGATCACGTAGCGCGCTACCCCGATTTCTTCTTCACCTGATTCTCCATCGTGCAGAACTATCAAGGCAACCGCGTTTCGTGAATCGGGTTCCGTAAAATTCTTTAAATCCTTCTTGTTGAGCTCCCGGATCGCACCATGAAAACGGAAATAGCTGGACTGAGCAGAAAGTCCTTTTACGAACGCCTGCTCTCTGGCGGCGTCGCTTGCGGCAATATGGCGAAGCATTAGCTTCGCGCCGTCCGCAAGTGTCCAGATTCCTTCTTGGTCGTCTTTTCCCATGATATGACCTTGCAATCCGAAATTACTCACAATCTAATTCGAGCAAACCAGACCTTCATCGGCGGGTCGCTGCTTTCCTTGTTTTTCATCTGAATCATAATGACCGCCATTATCCCGCGCGCGAGCATTAACCCGGCGCCTACTATCCGCTTTTATCTGCCTCAAAAAGGAGGGAGGCCCTTCGCAACCACCGGAGTTTTCTGTAATAGAAACCCGGCGCTTCGAAGGGCCCATTGGGGGAAAAGGTAAGTTGCCTAAAAGTTCCGAGGCCTTCGTCAACAATTCGGCTACATTTAAAGATTTAATCATAAAGGCATCAGCGAACCAACTGCGAACATCAGTACGGAAATGGGCATAATTGGTGTTAATTATCACAGGAAGGTTCGGGTTTTCCACATGCATGGCAGCCATTGCTTCAAATCCATCATTGCTGGATAGTCCGGGGTCCAGAATAACAAGGTCCGGCTTTTCTCTTTTTACAGCAGCCACAGCGTCGGAACCGTTTGTTGCCAACGAAACGCTATAGCCGGATATTTTGAAATTATCCTCGTACAAGCGACGAGTATAATCTTCATCGTCTACGATGAGGAGCTTGGGTTGTTTATGATTGTGCATGATCGTTTTTCATAGTCTCTCTTCCGTCATTCGTCCTCCGGAAATTGCGAAGGATCCGTCCTGCGACGCTTCAGATCGCGCTGCCGATTAAGGGTGCTATCGACAATTCCTGTCAATTTATCTGCGGCACCAGCGACAGTTTGATCCAAGGTCTTTGCATGGTGGGTGACCGTTATTGGCTGCTGACCCTCAAGGCGAACCTCCATCATACAACGCATGTCATTCTGGCCGTTCTTGCCGTCGTTCTCTTCGCTTAGGTGCACTTTCACTCGCGTGATGTGATTGCTGAATCGGTTCAGGGCACCCTCCACTACACCGCTGATCTGATCGGATAGCGCCTGGTGTCCATCAATGTTATGGTCGGTCTTTATCATAATATTCATCGTGTTCGCCTGTCTTGATTGTGATTTGCTCAATACGGGTAAATGGCTGCTGGTCCGGATTTCCCTGGGATCTGTTTTACCGGGATGAGCTCAGCCACCAGCTGCGAGTCGGCTAACTCACGTACACTGTCGCTATTGGTTCCAACCAAGGTGGCCCGTAAAAAACAGCGCTACGACCACTACCAGTATTATGGTTGCTGGTGACATACTCCAATAACCATACCGTGTGTAACCCCACCCTCCGCCAGCGAGCGCAATAGATAAAAGTAAAACTGCTAAAAGTAAGAGCCACATGTTTGCCTCCTTGTTAAGGCGATTCCGAAAGCATTACCAGTTTGCACCGACTCCTTTTCAGAATCGATCCGTAAATATTTGTTCAATTCTGATCGTCGACCGCCAGAACTGAACATCCACCTTCTATTTAGCCCTTTTTTAATGGTTAGGTCTATGAGGAAAAGTGAGCCCTATGCTTCGAGAATAGCTAACCCTTCGTTGATGGACTCCATTGCTGAGGTTCCATGTATTCCTTTGACATATATATCGACCATAAGGAAATTTGGACAATATACTTCGAATAAGACGATGTGTTGGTTCTGTGTGGTCTACCCTGCCTGTACACTTCGAGATTCTCGATTGAAGCCATCCAAATTACATTATTGTCTTACATTCCCTGCAGCGCTAAAAATAGCTTGAAGGTATGCCCCGTGATCTGATGAAGAAAAGGGCATCCGAGACCGAAAACCCGTAGCGTGGAAGCATCTTGGATTGAAAGATGAATACAATTACCGTTGTATAAGGGGCAAAGCGATGCTCAAAAACAAACCCGCTCCCGATGATAATATGACGGGGCCGAACCCCAATCGGCGGATCTTGGTTGAAAGAATGCTGGATAACGGAAGAGTCGTAAAGGAATACATCAGTGGACGGAAACAAAATATCCTCGGTTTGCTGGGAGAAATAAAAGGAACAATTTTGAATTGTTCCTTCAGAAACCGAGATTGTTCTGAAGATGAGAAGGATAATGAGGCGCGGCGGGAAAGGTGATGGGACGGTTCTTGTGGCCAGTCTAACACGAGAAACAGAGCCAAATATTAAAGGTGAAAAGCCATGCAAAACAGCAGAAAACGAAAAATCCTCATCGTCGAAGGAGAACAACACCTTCGTCTTTTATACAAGGTCAGCTTTAAAGACATCGGCTATATCGTATCTCTAGCTGCAACCAGTTCCGATGCCATTTTTTCAGCTAAAGCGAATAAGCCGGACCTTGTTATTGTGGATCTTGGATCGCCCCCTGATGATGGACTCAAGCTGATTTCTGCCATCCATCGGACAAATATTCACCTTCCCATAATCATCAACACCGGGTACAGCCACTTAAAAGGTGATCCTAGAATCGGTATCGCCGATGCGTTCATCACCAAATCATCGAATCTTGATGAGTTGATTACCAAAGCAGCGGAACTATTACAGGATAACAAGAAAGGCATGCTACTGACTTCAAGTGCATCGACATAGTAAGGGACATTATGCAGCCCCTTATCGATGTTGTTGCAAGCATGGTCTATGCGGAAGCGTAGGAGATAACAACTTCACTACAAGAAAAAAGGAGAAATGAAAATGGCTACTCAGCCGAATAAAGATTCCCTTTCAATGAACAACCCGAAAAAGCCTCGTCCTGAGGACACAATACTCACCGAGACCGCGCCTGGTTTGGAAAAGCGTGAGATGAAAAAGATGGTATCCGAAGCCGCCTACTTTCGGGCCTTAAGTCGCGACTTCAAAGGTGGCAATCCCCTGAAGGACTGGCTTGAGGCCGAGAAAGAAGTCACAGCCAAGAGAAAGGGGTAATCCGTATGGAAGTCTCCAAATGCAGCGCCACAATAGCGTTCATTTGCAACAACGAACAGAAACATGGCTCAAAACGAGCAAAAGGAGCAAGTTATGCTGACTAAATGGGATGATATTACAAGGACATTCTCTGCGCTCGACGAGTTTCGTCGGCGTATCAACAACGCTTTCGATGAGGCGGGCCATCCACGATGGGTGTACCAGACAGATCAAAGACCAGCGGGGAGTTGGCCAGCGATCAATCTCTATGATGAAGGCAGCAACCTGATTGTTGAAGCCGAAGTCCCCGGACTTACGGAAGACAAGATCCAGCTATCCCTCGATGAAAACGTCCTTTCCATTAGTGGTGAGCGCAAGGTTGAGGTTCCGAAAGACTATTCCGTACACCGACAAGAGCGCAGTTCAATTAAGTTCGCTCGCAGTTTTTCACTGCCCAGCAAAGTGGACTCGGAAAAGGTCGCAGCGGCGGTCAAAGATGGTTTGCTGACAGTGACAATGGAAAAGGCCAAAGAAGCTCAGCCCCGAAAAATCACGATTAAGGCCAGCTAAGGCCAAAATGGAGAAGACCATGACTACTGAAATAACAAAAAGTAACGTCGAGACGCCAGAACTGGCCCAGCAACGAAAATGGCAGACGCCGTTGTTCGACATCTTCGAAAACAAAGATGAACTGCTGCTCGTCGCCGATATGCCCGGTGTCAATTCAGATAATATCAAGATACACCTGGACAAAAACGAGTTGATTATCGAGGGCAATCGTAAAGCATCCACACACTCAAACGCCTTGGCGGTCGAGCGTTCAGCATGTGATTACCAGCGCGCCTTCACGATCCCACCCGGTGTCGACGAAATGAAGATCAAGGCCGAAAACAAACACGGTGTTTTGCGGCTGCATCTGCCCAAGTCAGAGACGGTCAAGCCCAGGCAGATTCAGGTCAAAGCTGGGTGATGTGACTTGCGTAGGAGTTGTATAGTATCCAAATGTTATCCGGTCGGAAGACGTGTCTACAACAAGCTAGGCGAGGCCTGTCAATCAATTGTCTTCCGACCGGTTTTGCACCCGCTAGCGGGTTAAAAAGATATGCGGCTTATTCGGGGCCGGATTGAGCGTCAACGCTTCAAATAGTGCCCTTGTCAACTCGGCCGAAATCGTCATGGATACGTATGATGTCGTCTTCGCCGAAATAATCGCCGCGCTGCACTTCGATGAATACCAATTCATTGTCTCCGATGTTCCTCATGCGATGCACAGCACCTATGGGAATGTCCACCGAATCGCCTGGCTCTCCTCTGATTTCCTCATGGTCCCTGGTGATAACACCTTTACCCTGAACGATGCTCCAATGTTCGCAACGGCGGCGATGAGACTGAAGGCTAAGCCGCTTGCCGGGGTAGACTACAATGCGTTTCAGCTTGTAATCCGGCTCGTCTAAAAGAACCTGGTAATAACCCCATGGGCGATGATCTTCACGTTTTGTTTTTTCCAGGATGGTTTCGTAGACCTTCATATAGTTGTCCGTCATGATGTCCTGCGTGAAGTTTCGCTCGACCCATTCACGACATCGCCGCCGGTCAATTTCGCCTATTCGATCAAGGGCTTCGACCGCGCCGTTCACGTTAGAAACGAGAAAACCATTTTCTCCGTCACGGATCAGCTCCGGCATCGACCCCTTGTTGAAAGCGATGACCGGCGTGCCGCAGGCGCCTGCTTCGATCACCGAGAGTCCGAAAGGCTCCTCGAAATAGATTGGATGCAAAAGTGCAAGTGCATTGCCCAGAAGCTTGTTGCGCTGTTCGGGACCGACGCTGCCGACGTATCGAATCTGGTCGCCGTCGATGTGCGGTTCGATCTCAGATTTAAAGTATTTCTCGTCGCGAATCACACCGGCCACGATCAATGGCCGATCAACGGTCTTGGCGATTTTAATAGCCTCGGCTGCTCCCTGGTGCGGGTGAATGGGACCGAAAAAGAGGAGGTAGTCCTCCGGTTTTTCACGGAAGGTAAATTGATTCAGGTCGATGCCGTTGTAAACCGTGGCAATGTATTCCAGTTTTGGCGATCGGCCTGCGTTACTGATCGAGGCGTAGAAGGCTTTGCCATTGTATTTCTCGAGTACAGGCAGAATCCTCGGAGATAAAAAACCGTGTATGGTTGTAAGCGTCGGTGTGTCGGTGGCCCCAAAGTACGTCAAGGGGAGAAAGCCGAAGTAGTTGTGTATCAGGTCAAAGTCAGCAATGTGATCCAAGAGTTCCGAGATGTGCAAGCTGGTGTATACCTGAGCGTCAAGTTGCTTGTCTTCTTTATAGGGCCGAGGGCAGATGGCGTGCAGTTTAGCCTCGGTCTGCGAGTCTGACGTGGCGAACAGGGTGACATCTACGCCCTTTTTAACGAGTCCCTCGGTTAACGTCGAGACAATCTGCTCCCGATGGCCAAAGTTCCTTGGTGGAGTCCTCCAGGCGATCGGGGATAACATGGCTATTTTCATAAGCGGTATCTCTCTTTATTTGACTTTTGTGCAATGCCTCGTTCAGTGAAAATGACTAATCTTCATAAGCTTGTGTTACCAATGCTTAGCCCTAACCGTATCGAAGAGAGAAGTTTTACCTGTTTCCACGCACTCCACCGCGTATAGGTACATGGCCGCCGACCAGGTTTGCCAATCCTGTCCGCATGGAAGGCCGTCTTGAGCCCGGATCCATTCATTGAACCCAAAATCGAGATCGGGATTCCTGGAGCAACGGACAAGTTCAGTTAAAACAGCCAGTTTCTGTTCAGCCAGACTCTGTCTTCCGATTGCCACCAGCGCGGCAATATAAAACCCGCAAACAAACGGCCAGATTCCACCATTGTGATACTCGCCTGGATTGTTAAACTTTTTGTATCTGCTTTTCCAATCGGGGTCCGAAGGTTTTATATATGGGAAAAAGTTGGGAGGAAGGTCGGCCGCCAGATTCCCTTCATTGCGCAAGGTCTGACTGCTCGACTCGATCCAGTCGATGATGGAGTCGGCCTTTTTTCGTGTGGCGATACCGGACAGTATCGCCAAGCTATTGCCGAGGAGATCGAAGCGCTCGCTATGGTAAAGCTTGTATGACCAGAGTGCGTAGTGCGGTTTGTGTTCAAGTACAAGGCCCTCATGCTTATGCGACGGAGTACAATCGTCGATGTGCACCGGCTTATTGATGTCTGTTTTCTGCCGATCGGCTCTCTCATCATGTCCCAACAACCTGAGATAGCTATAAACAAGCGCATTCACGTAAAGACCGTAACCTAACACCCACTGCTCGTCCCGCCAGTCGCTGGTGGGTTGCTGGGCGACGATCACGGCATTCGTGGGACTTTGGTGTTCCATCCAGCGGACAGCTTTCAAGACGGCTTCTTCGAGAAATGCCGAGTCTTCCACCGCCTTTCTGTATGCGGCGATCCCGATTAGAAAAAGCGGCGTTGTATCGCTTGCGCCGAGATCCCCGGAGTCGTCGGCCAGACCTGAAATTAGACCTAAGGGGCTTTGACTGATGGAAAGGGCTGTCAAGGTGCGGCGCAAAGAGTCGACCAATTCCTCATTAGCGCTCGATAAAATCCCGAGCGATGAAATCATCAGATCGCGGGTGTAGGGTTCCGGATATCCCCACGCGGCGGTGCGTGGCAGGCCAGATCGTCCCGAGCGCGCGTTATGCAGCAGCACATTCAATGCTGTCTGCCTGGCTTTATCCACATTTCCGTCAATTTTCGGTATCATTTGGATCTCACTGTTCCTATGAAATGCCGAGTTTAGCCGAGACGATGTCCACAAACTTGCGGGCGACAATCCGATAGTCGTAGTTGGCTTTCACCCGTTCTCGACCCGCCGCCCCCATTCGTTGGCGCAGTTGTGCGTCCTCCATGAGTTTAAGCAGGTGCTCTGCGATACTGTGAACGCTGGCACGGTAGTCGGCAACTCTTGCATTGGGGAATATAATGCGCCTGGTATCCGAGAATCCCTGATCCGCTCCAACGATTGCTTCCTTGATCCAAACTTCGCTGGCAACGTCCGCCAGAAAAGCCGTTTCACCATGCACAAGTGTGTCAAGCATGGCCATGGCACGGATGCCAATCACCGGCTTGCCGCAAGCGCCAGCTTCAACCTGGGGCATTCCGAAGCCCTCTAATCTCGACGGAGCCGCGTAAATATCGCAAGCGGCGATAAGGTAGGGTAGGAAATTTCGGGAGTTTTTGCTCATGGTGAACACCACGTTTTTTTCGATGCCCAGATGGTTGGCTAACTGGAAATCTTCCATGTTTTGTTTCTCGGTACGCTCTTGCGGCCAGACTTTGCAGACGTATTTCCAGTCGGGGATCCGGGTATCGATCATGGCTAGCGCCTGCATAACTTCTTGCGCGCCTTTGGAGGCTGCGTCGCCGCCAACGGTGAGAATCATGATCTGATCCGGAGCTACTCCGAGAGCCTCGCGCACGGCGCTGACCTTCGGATCATGCCTATCGCGGGGAATGAACGAATCTGTGTCGCATCCCACGGGCAGAACTTCGAAGTTGTCAGTTTTCACTCCGTCGCGGGCGTAGACTTCCTTGACCCAGTTAGAGGTCACCAGGACCAGCGGCAGGCTTTGCAACACTTCCTGAAAATTGCCCACATAGCCGTCGGCCACGAGCCATGGTATCGGCTTCACCCCATATCGTTGGGGATGCAGCACCAGATGGGGCGTATGTCCCCAATAGCCGATTCCGACAACCACATCCGGTTCGAACCAACGATAATACCATTCCTTCTCCTGGGCAGATTCAAGGTTTACCGCGTGAGCATCCACACCCAGTTCTTTCAATCCTTTGTAAAGGAGATCTCCCTGCGTCGCCAAGCCGCCCGGAGAAGGTGGATAGTCATACAACACGAGAACTTTCATTTTACTCTCCTTTTTCCACGCTCATTCCGACCTCGCCATGAGCTGTCCGAGACGCATATCGCCGTTGCCATTCAAACGCTTTGTCGGGCATGGAAAACCGCCAGAAGGCCTCTTTTTTCGGTGTGGTCATCGCTTCCCAGGACTCACGAGAAAATCCGTACACGTCCATGATGAGAGCCCGTTTCTCCCGCCAGATGTTTTCCGGGAGCGAAACTTCCAGATGAGCCTTCTCAATCGCTTGGGGGTAGTGCGCCTTCGCATTGTCCGTATAAGCAAACATCCACAATTCCCTGGCGGTCAACTCGTGGGCATGCCAAAGATCCAGCACCGCTTTGGCAACCTCCTCGTGCCTCAGATGGCGCGTATACTCACCGAAGAGACTGTGAGTGATGATGACCTCAAAATCAGTATTGTCGAGTTCGAGTTTTATGGCTTTTTGTAGATCAAGACCGTACAGCGGACATTGGTCGGGTCCATCGTCCACATTTCCAATGCTTCCCTGTGCGCCGAGACGTCTCACGGCGTTGAGAAACCTGGGTTGCCTATCAATGTCATTTCCCCGGCAGAGCGAGACCACTTTCCAGTTCCAATCAGGGTGCATGAGCATGGTGCCACCGACCCATAATGTTTCGTCATCCGGGTGGGCCACGACAACCAACGCCCGAGGTTCCGATCCCAACGATATTCGGGAGATATTCCGATTATCCGATCTGCTTGATTTATCTCCGTCCATATCGCTTCTCACTCCATACTATCGGCGCGCCTTTTCAGAAATTTCCTCACGAGATTCCTTCTTCATCTTCAGAGGTTTGATGAATAAATTCGCTTCCCGTTGATTTCCTGCGCTCGACGAAAGTCTTTTGAGCCTGGAGATCGTTGTGATCGAGCCACTGCAAGAGTCCGCGAATGCTTCCCGTTGCCAGTGCAATGCTTGTGTCTGCCGCACCGTAGTAAAGGTTGATCGTGTCGCCATCGGGGGCGATCGTATAACCGCAGGGGAAGGCGACTTTATTGACATCGCCAATAAGTTCGTACGGCGTTTCCGGTCCAAATATCCATGAGTCTCCGCGGAGGAGAAGATCCGTCGGTTTTTCGAGATCGAAGAGGGCAAGCCCGAGGCGATACAGTGCCCCAGCCGGAGTGATTCGTACACCGTGATAAATCATCAGCCAGCCTCGCGATGTCTCAATAAGGGGGGGCGAGAGACCGATCTTATACGCATCCCACCATGCACCCTTACGTGCCATCAGGAGTGGCTTGTGCGTTCCCCAATTACTTAAATCAGGTGAATAGGTGATCCAGATATGCGCCGTAGAATGGTTCGCAGGCCGGTGAACGAGTGCGAACTTCCCATTTATCCGTCTGGGTAGCAGTGCCGCGTCCTTGTCGTCAGGTTGCATAATGACGCCGTAACGTTCAAAGCTGCTAAAGTCTTCCGTCATGGCGAGTGCCACACAAGGGCCGCCCTTGCTGAAAGCAGTATAGGTGATTGCGAATTTTCCAAGCTCGTCGATATAGGTAATGCGCGGGTCCTCGATGCCCCATATCTCCTCGGGAAATTTCTGCGGATCGGGAAAAAGCGTCGGCTCGCTGTCGATAACCCACCCATCAACTCCGTTCGCCGAGCGTGCGGCGCAAAGGTGGGAAAGGCCGCGGCGGTCTTCCACCCTGCATAATAGCAATGTGGTACCATCCTTGAGCAGTGTCGCGCCGGGATTGAAAACCGTGTGGACGGGATAAGGCCAGTCGGCCGCAGTGAGGATCGGGTTGGCCCTGTTACGATGAAAGAGTGTCTCGTAAGCGGACTCTTTCTTGCTGTCGGTCATAAGGTGGCCTTTCTATTGTTTCGCTCTTTTATGTCCGCCCGAACGGATTGAACGGGTGGTATAGCGGAGTGCATCTCGGCAAGAGCCAAGAGGAAAGATAAGGTTGATTCAGCGCCCTGGTTTTCGTTCGCTCGGTCCGCGTGAAGCCCGTCACGACAGCCACCGGTTGCGGGATCGTAGAGTGATTGTTGCAGTTGGTTTTCACCAAAGAACCAGCTGAATGCTCGGCGGGCTTCCAATGCCCAGTTTCTAGCACCTGTAACGCGCTGAGCGGTAAGGCAGGCCGAGACCATCGTACAGGCCTCGACAGGTTGCTGGTCGAACTCGGCCTTGGTTCCACCTTTTTCGTAAAAGCCATTCGAACCAATTGGGGCGAAGGTTCCATCTCCGGAAGGCGAACGTTGAACCTCACAAAGCCATGCAAGCGATTGCAGTCCGGCCAACTTCATTTCTTCGTGCTCCATTCGCCATCCGGACACAAGGAGGGCTTGAGATAGACGAGCGTTGCAATACGTGGCTCGTTCCTCAAACCAGGGCCACTCCGGACTGCCCACTCGCTGGTATAGATCGAAGAGGCGTTCGGCCAGATGGTTACGAAGCTCTTTAACCTCCCTCTCACCCCGGAATACAGACAGATACGCATCGATTCCCAGAAGGGTATAGGCCCATGCACGAGGACTTGTAAAATCATTGACCTTTGGGAGGGCGTCGCGGAAAAGAGAATTGGCAAGCGCACGGCGTCCCGGGTCGCCTGAGCGATCTATCACAAAACCGAGCGCCCAAATCGCTCGCCCATGGCTATCCTCTGAGCCCCGTTCCTCGATCCATTGCCTGGAATAAGACATGAAGTTACGGAACAATCCGTTTTCCGCATTAAACGCATGCCTTACAAAGGCTAAATATCGAGATCCGAGCGGGTTGATGTCTTTGATGTCCTTGATACCGGATCCTTCAATAATAGATGTCAAAAGTAGTGCTCTGGCATTGTCATCCAGACAATATCCATCCTCATAGCGAGGCACGCTGAACGCCGCATGTTGCAGGATTCCCGTGCCATCACTCAAGCATTCAAGATGCTCAATATTGATTTCGAACAAAATAGGTGATTGCTCTGCGAATGTTTCCGGTTGGATAATCATATGAGTTTGCCGCCGATCTCATTTCGCGCTCGTTCGAAGCTGCGGACATAGGAGTTCGCCACCTCGGGCCAGTGCATGCCTTGACCGTAGGCCGCTGCGCGTTCACAAAGCGCGAGGCGTTTGTCATCGTCGTCAAGCAGTCCTATTACAGCGCGTTCGATACCTTGCGGATCGTCCTTGGGCCAGGGAACAAGAATTCCGCGATCTTTCGATAGAAGCTCCTTTGCATAAGCGTAGGGTGTTGAAATAGCGGCCTTCCCGTTACCGACCGAGTAGGCGAGTGTTCCTGACGTGATCTGCTCCGGATTGAGATATGGCGTAATGTAGATATCCGCAGCGGCAAGAAATTCGTTGAGTTCTTCCTGGCTAACGAAGCTGTTTTTAAAAATAACGCTGGAATCCACTCCCAATTCATGCACGCGACTTTCAAGCATGTTACGATACGTCTCGCCGTGGCTCTCCTTGACATGCGGATGCGTAACACCCAGCACGATGTATAGTGTATCAGGGTGGCGCTTCAGAATCGCAGGCATTGCATTGATGACATGCTCGATCCCTTTGCCGGGCGAAACGAACCCGAAGGTCAGGATTACCGATTTGTCTTCAACTCCAAGCTTTTGCCTGCTTCGTTTGGCATTCGGCAGGGTTGGAATCCCATGGGGAACGACATCGATTTTTTCATCGGGAACGTTGTGAACCGCGCGCAGAATATCTGCGCCATCGGTACTCATAACCACAAGACGTTCTGAAAGCAGCGTAAGCTCATCCATTGCGAGGCGCTGCATAGGATTGGGATGTTCAAGGATCGTGTGAAGTGTCGTCACGATCGGCATGCGTAAGTCACGAAGCAATGCCAGAATGTGACTGCCGGCCTCACCCCCGAAAATCCCGTATTCGTGCTGCAAGGACACCAGTTCGACACGGCTGCCGTTCAGGAAGTCAGCTGCGCGCCTGTACGAAGCGGCATCGGTCGCCCTGATCTCATACCGAACCTGCTCCGGATAATCATAACGATGGTCGGCGTCGTTCATTGCCAGGACAAAACATTCGAGCGCCGAGAACCTGGTTCCGATCGCTTCGTTTAAATGGGTCGTAAACGTGGCGATTCCGCATTGACGTGGCAAATGATTTCCAAGCATGGCAATTTTGCGAAGACTGGTGGTCGGCTTCGTTTGGATAGATAATCGCTTGGCAAAATGGACTTGCTTGAACGAGTCTGCGCGTCTATGTTCTACTTCAGCGTTTTCTATTCTGCCCCAATTCGACGAAGAACGTTCATTCTGTATCGTATTCGTCGTCTGTCCGCCCAGATTTTGGGGTTCGTTTAAAGGTGTTTCACTCATAGAATTCCTCCATTGTTCCAGACAAACCGTCTTTCGAGGTTTACCGGATTGGTAAGATCACACGCTTCCAGCGCTGCAGTCACCTTACGGCGGAAATGATCAGCCAGACCGCCATGACAAGCAAGGGCGCGATGATTATCGCGGATACGGCAATAATCGCTTTTTTCGTTATTGCTGTTTCAATCGCCATAATTCACCTCCGTCAACTTCATACAGTTTATGCCCCTGGCTTACATATCGTCTATAAGGTAGTTTGGACAAAACACATCGATAAATTCGAAGTGTTTGCATAAGAAATCCCTCAACCATTCACTTCGCTTATTTCGAATGGAAGCAGATTCCCTTGAAGTAATGCTACCACCAAGTGACGAGGCGCTATTTCAAGTACCAAGCAGAACGGTCGCGATAGGGGTGTTGTTTGGAATCAGGCGGTGCAGTAAATATGTGGCTGTAATATTCTGCCGTATATTCATAACGTTATCGGATGTAAAGGAAGAGGACAGCCTCTTCCAATAGTTTAACCACCAAAGAAATTGAACTGGTTATACTCCCCCAGCACCTGCAGCACCGACCAGGGATCGATTACGCCATGGATATTGAAGATGTCATCCAGGGGCAATTTCAGATTGATCGTGAATCGGGAACCGATGTTGCAGACCTGAAAGTAATATGCTGCGATGGAAGCGATCATCAAACCAAAACGCAAATTGATGATCTTGAATTCTTGCCTCCAGCCTCGCCCCCATTGTACGTTTCTAACTCTGAATGAAAACCATAAGCCTATAGCAAGAAAGCCTCGCTGCATGTTTACCCTACGCTTCACCATATATTGGCCATTGATCCTCCTGATCGATTATCTAGCGAAGATCGGCTATTCACCCCATCCAAGCGAACTGCGCCGTCTCTATTCGGAGAACCTGGCGCTCAAGGCCGTCAACGAATCGTTGCGGATGGAGTTGCACAAGGCGCGAAGCAAGCGAACTCCCATGTCGTTACGGACGCGCGTATCTCAGGTATTCGCCTACCTGCTGACACGAGGGAATATGCTGTTCCAGAAAAAATTCCTGGGCTCCAGCCCATCCACCATCAAGACGTGGGCCACGCGCTTTCGCCATCCCTTCAGAAAGCCCAAGAAGAAAACGGGGCGTCCCAGAGTGGATGCCGCCATCGTGGAATTGGTCCTCAAAATCAAGAAAGAAAGCCCGCGCTTTGGTGCAAAGAAAATCTCCCAGACGTTGGCCCGCATGGGGATTCGAGTATCGGCCTTCAGCGTCGATAAGATCTTGAAGGAGCATGGCCTGCATCCGATTGATGATCATCGCTCCAGATGGGAGAAATGGGCGGGCGCTTTCAAGGATGAATGCTGGGCGATCGACTTCTGTTTCACGCACCTGCGTAAAGGCTCGGAAGTCGCCATTCTACTAGTTTGCGACACGTTCACGAAGGAGATCCTGGAGCTTCGCGCTTTTGAAGGCCGCCGACACCTGGACTCCTTTCGCGTTGCGGGTTCTCTGGTCGAGGTATTCAGAAGATGGAAGCGACGGCCACAGAAGCTGGTGCACGACCGCGACCCGCTTTTCAAAGGTCAGGTCCGGCGGATGCTGGCCGTATCCGAAATCAAGGAACTGAAATCTCCACCACGATTTCCCAACATGAACAGCTACGCGGAGCGCAAGGTGCGCAGCGTAAAATATGAATTGCTCAATCACATCCGGGCAGAGACGGTGGAGGAATTACAATTCCTGCTCGATGACTACCGGACCTGGTTCAACGAGTATCGCGCTCATCAGTCTCTGGACGGCATGACGCCGTCCGAGTACGCCGCCGGGAAGCGGATCGCCGACGTGATCCGGATCGACGATGCTCACAAGATGCGGCTCGAAAGCGTCGAGTTTGCGGACGGCAAGCTGGTGGGCTACCGCTGGGTGGAAGACGAGGAAAAACAGGCTGCCTGAGCTAGATCGGGATCGGCCATTGTGCAATAGATTTGCAAAATTGCGAGTGGATCGCGAAAGGAGTCGTGTGCTCAGAAGTCTGAAATCGGCGTGAGCTGAACGGAAATGGATCATGAGATGACACTGGCTACGACCAGACCGAAAGTTCAAACGATGAATCGAACCCGATCGGGAGTCCCCATCCGTCGCCGAATGCTTGCCAAAAGACTTTTCAGTCACTACTACACGGGATGCCTCGATGCGCTGGACCAAACCGGACATCTTGAATCGCAAGACCCTGGACGCGGGCTACATCAGAGAGGGTTTCGATGGCAGTTTTGCATAGCGAACAGAACCGAAGCCTTGGGTTCGTCTTTTTTAGGCCTGTTTGAGTGGGGTTCGATGGCGTTTCCGCATACCGCAAGGAACCAAAACGCAAACTCTCACAAGATTTCGGACTGGAGAAAATTGACGGGCGAGGCGAAAAAACGTAGTGATTCCAAGAGAAAAGTTTTTGGTTCCTCGCGGTCATCGCGAGCTACGAAAAAACGCTCTCTGTTGCCCCTCAAAAAGATGAGTAATTCCAACATGTTGCAAACCGCCAAAATTCAGAGAATTTTCGACGCCACGACTGCATTGCTCCACCATTGAATTAATTATTACACGCTCTCTGCACGTGCATGTATTTGCTCGTTTATTTAGCACCATTAATGAATCGTCGATTGTCTCTGGCAATCCCACCCCATTGGCCTTTCTGCCCTGGTAAATGTGGCTCTAAGAGTTCCCAAGCGTGGTCGGAAATATCATGACGGTGATAAGTGGCATCCATTGTATTCCTCTGAATAGTTTCTATTTAGAGGAATATAGACCAACAGAGTCGTCTTGTCCAGGAAAATCTGATACTCTTGTCGACGCTGCCTAGGCCAAACAACACCACTTTCTCGTTTTCAAACTTTCTCCGTTCATGAGGTTTTCGGACTGGGGACAGCCCGGAATCCGTAAACACGCGATCCATGCCCCTGCGGAATGAGGGGGGATGATACGGAATGAAATGGAACGGGAAGGAATAAATAGTTTCAATGATTTCAGCAATAAAACGCCCAAATCACCGTAATGATTTAAGTTGTTGAATTCACTCCTGGGGGTTTTGCGTTTCTGGAGTGGCCTATATCTGCTTGTTTTCTATGGGTTTTCCGGATTCGCCAGCCGAACGCGACGATGAAGATTTCGGACGTGGCTTCCACCCATCGTCCCCATCCCTACCCGAAATCGCCGTTTTTCTTTCTCTGTTCTCCGTGATTTCGCACCGAAGAATGCCCAACGCATGGTCACCCGGCTATGCCTGTACGCCTCCAGCGATGGACAAACCTCCGAACAGGCCCTCTTACACGCTGCGGCGTGATCCCGAAAGGAAAAAGGAGGAGCCACAAGGGCTCCTCCCTGGGGAGGTTCACCTGCCCGATTCGATTCGGGCGATGGGTTTATTCGGCCTGGTCTTCTTCACAGGGGAAGGCATCGAAGCGGATCACCTTCTCTTCGTCTTCGGCGCTGCTGGAAGGCAGCGTAGCCCAGAGCCGTTCATCGATTTCATTGTAAGCCAGACCATTGATGCTTACCGCCGGGCTTGGCGTGATGGTGCGCACCACGCTCTTGTCGTTGGTGTTGATCTCATAGATTTTGGAATTTCCATCCGCCGTGTTGATCAGCACCCAGAGCATGTTCAACAGACCGCCGATGGAGGTTGCCCCTTCCAGGGTGTCGGTATCAGCCAGGGTCAAGCCGCTGATCTGGGTCAGGTCCACCACCGTAGCTGCGTCGATCTCATAGGACGAGGCTTCCAGGCGAGCCACATGGTGCAGTTTCATCGTATCGCTGTCGCAGATATACCAGCCGGAATAGCCTAAACGGTTTTCGCGGGTCAGGCAGGTCAGGTTGTCGCCCACGTTCACGTTGTCCGAGAAATCCAGGCTGGGGTTCAGGTTCAGAATCGCCTGGTTGGCCAGATCCAGGTAAATGGCGTTCACGCCGCTTTTGGACACACCGGTATAGACAAGTCCCTGCATCTGGACATCATCGACCCCGACAAAGCCTTCGGCGAGATTCCATTTGTGGGTAATCAGGGGCACCCCGTCCAAGCCCACATCAAAGTTTCCGGGAACCCAACCCACCACGTAGAGGTACCACTCAATGGCGCCGTTGTTGTCTTTGGAGATCCAGGACAGGTCATTCAGATCAAACGGGGTGGGGTTGATGGTTTCCGCATCAAAGCTCAGTCCATCACTCCAGGAAAGCGTGATCGCCCCCGTCGGGACGGTGCAGGTGTCCGGCTGTTCCCACTCTTCAATATCGCCGTCTTCGTCCCCGTCCAGGTCATCCCCATCCACATCGCCGTCTTCGGTGACATCGCCATCTTCGTCCACCTCATCGAGATAAGTCAGGTTGATCACCACGGCTTTGTTGTTCAGATCCATCGTGCGGTGGGTGTCCAGAACGATCAGGTAGCTTCCCACCTGGGGTTGCCAGTTGTCCAGCAGGGCGGAGCCGTCCTCGGCAAAGGCGCTCTGGGCCGCGCAGGCCTGATCGGCAGAGGCGCAATCTCCACCAAGGATATACAGCACCAACGGAACATTGCTCAAGCGGGCCTCAAGACGGATGGGGCGGCTTTCGGTCACCTCAAGCTTCATCACAAATTCCGCGCCAGCGGCATCCAACCCCGTCGGGGTGGTCACATCATCGTCATCATCGGTCGCATCATCGTCGTCGTCGGTGGTGTCGTCATCATCATCCGTGGCCACGTCTTCGTCCGCGTCGCCATCTTCGGTGACATCACCATCTTCATCGCCATCTTCATCGCCGTCCACATCGCCATCGGCATCATCCTTGGCCTTGCGGGTCTGCTCGTCGGTGCTTTCTTCTTCCCCGTTTTCCTCATCACCGTCTTCGGTCACATCTCCATCTTCGGTGACATCCCCGTCTTCAACCACATCGCCGTCGGTGGTATCCAGGCCATCGGGCCAGGAAACGGCCTGACAGGCAGAGCCGGTCAAGGCGGTATCGGTGCCGAAGCGTCCGGCCTGAGCCGCCCCGTTGGCAACACTCTGTCCGAAGGGAATCACACAGGGAGAGGCGCAGGTGCCATCCCCTTGGCAGAAGGTGGCGATGGGCAACGTGTCGTCGTCGTCATCGCCGGAGCAGTTGGGGTGAGTGGGGTAGAGGTCGCAGAAATCGCCATCGTCCCCGTCGGCAAGTGGGGTGACATCGTCATCATCGTCGTCGCCCCCGGTATCGCCGCAACCGACAACCAGGAACATGCCGGAAATACTGAGGGTCAGGAGAATCATCAGCCATCGTGCCATGCTTGAATAAGCCCGTCCTTGTTGCTGCTTTGTCATGCTTCGCTCCTTCATGATTTTTTGAAGAATGGGGAATCCTTTTCAAAGGGGTTTTCCGAAATCACCGCGCCTAGTATACCCGGTTTCCGGCGATCATGCCAGTTTGGCTCAGGTCAGTTTTTCCACCGTATCCTGCGCCCGGTAGACCAACACCTTCATCAACAGTTTTTTCACATTGGGATAGCGGGAGACAATGTCTTCCACCACCTGGGCCGGGAAGAGAATCAGCTTGCAGGCTTCCGAGGCAATCACCGTCGCCGTGGCCGGTTCACCGGTCAATAAAGCGACTTCACCGAACACGGCGCCGTGGGTCAGTTCCTGCAACAAAACACGCTCTTCGCCTTGGTGGACCACCACCTGCACGCGCCCTTCTTCCAGCACATACAAGGCTTCTCCGTCCTGGCCTTCCCGGATCAGCACACTGCCGCTTTCCACTTCATGAAACTGCGCGGCTTGGGCCAGCTCTTCCCGGCCTGGTTTGTCCAGGGATTTGAACAGATAGGAGGAGGCGAGAATCTGCTGGACATGAAGTTGTTTTTCCACGGCTTTCTCCTTGGCTGGCGGGCTGGCCCGCGTGCTTCATGTAGAATCGTTGAGTGTAGTGCCTGCCGTGGATTCCCCCGAAACCTCGCCCTTAAGGCTTCCGCTTTGCCTCAACGAAAGCCAACGCGGAGTCTTGGAGAAATCCACAACCTTCCAACAGGATAACAAGTCTGTAGTATCGCTGGAAAGGGAGGACTTGTCAACGGTCGCACCCCGTGAAGCAGGGGTGTGCATTGCCATGAGGGGAGATTGACAGAAATCGGATGAGTGGTCTATTCTATGTGGGCTGGGCAAATTCCTTGCCCGACATCTTGCTTAAAATAGCTGTTTTGGAAAAGAGTGAGAATTGAACAACAATTGGAGAGATGTGTCATGCCAATCGATAAGGTGTTAAGAGGCCAGATCAATGATTACTGTAAGCGAGATTTGCAAGGTGATGTTCAATGGTATATTGATCAGTTCTCTTTTATCGATAACGTAGAGTTGAGAAAGAAGCTAGGTCGTGCATTCTATTCAGCGCGATATATCGGAAAACTAATGGAAGCATTGCATGTTTCTGGAGAAGATCTTCATCCTTTCGTAAAATTCCAAATTATACAATACGCTTCTATCTATGAAGCTGTTGTGTCATACCTATTGTGGAACAACTTCAAATCCCATGAGGATGTGAAAAAGATGCAAACACACAAATCTTTAAAGAAAGTTGAGGCTTTAGGCAAACTAACAAAGATTTCATATGAAGATGAAGCAATATACACATGCGTTATAAGGGATAAAAAGACAGCCAAAAACAGTATTCCTTTCAAAGAGAAGATTGATTGTGCGGTAAGCATCGGATTTGTCGAGAAAATTTACGGGGAAGACATCAAGCTCATATATGAATTGAGAAATCTAACACACATTGAAACTGAAGCAATAAAGTCAATTAACGTTAAAATCGAACAGTCCAAAAAAGGGTACTGGCGTATGAAGCCATTTCTTGATAAAATTAGGAAATATTTCGAAGAAGGCCATGTTTGACAGCTTGTCAGTGCTACCCAGAACAAGTTTGAGCCGACTTGAAGGCATTCTCGACGTGTAAATACAAGTCGTAACACAAATTATTAACCCGTCAGTTACCTGCTAGGCAGTGTCGTCATGAGATATGAAGCCATAGGGCTAGACAGCGGATATGTACCGCAGCAAGGAAAGACGCTGTGTTCTTTGCATAGCGCGTCGCGATACCACACCAACGTTTCAGCTTTTCAAAGGCATTTTCAACCAGATGGCGTTCACGGTACAAGTCTTTGTCGTAGTTACGTTGAACCGTTCGATTCTTCTTTGGAGGAATCACCGGACACGTATCGTTCTTCTCGCATAGGTCAATGATACTATTTGTATCATAACCACGATCAGCCAGTAAATTAGAGGCTGGTAGCCCTTCGATCAGATTTTCAGCCTCGTTGCAATCAGCTCGGGTACCTTTTGTAACAAGGACTCGGAGCGGATTACCATGCGCATCCACGGCCAGGTGTACCTTGGAATTGAGCCCCCTTTTGTCTGGCCCGCGTCCTGCGTTCCGCCTCGGGCACCCGTGGCATCGTGATGGACTTTGACATGCGTGGCGTCGATCATCAGCCATTCGGTTTCGGGATCATCAATCAAACTATCCAGTAAATTCTCCCAGATGCCTTTATCTCGCCAACGAATAAACCGGCGATGGGTATTGTTCCAACTGCCATAATCGGGCGGTAGGTCGCGCCAAGGTGCACCGGTTCGCAAGATCCAAAACACACCATTAATGAATCGTCGATTGTCTCTGGCAATCCCACCCCATTGGCCTTTCTGCCCTGGTAAATGTGGCTCTAAGAGTTCCCAAGCGTGGTCGGAAATATCATGACGGTGATAAGTGGCATCCATTGTATTCCTCTGAATAGTTTCTATTTAGAGGAATATAGACCAACAGAGTCGTCTTGTCCAGGAAAATCTGATACTCTTGTCGACGCTGCCTAGCATGTTTCGTGTATTTGTAATAAACAACCCAATCAAATTCCCTACCCGACATCTTGCTGGGTGCCACGTTAGGCCTGGTTGTTCCTGTTCATTCCACGTAGCGGTCTGGTAAGGCGCGGTTCAAGGGAGAATTCCCCGCTACTCTGGCTCGGTTCCGTCTTCGGATTCATCCTCCGCGTTGTCATCTTCCTCCTGCCAGATCCTATCCTCCACGGTGGTCAAGGCATCCCCGAAGCAGTCTTGCAAGGCTTCCAGCAACACGGATGGCTCCAGCACCTTGTTTGACGTTGTATCCTGTTCCGTGCCGGTTTCGCTTGGGTCTTCGTCGGTTTCATCCTCAGCTTGCAAACCCTCCGGGAGCAACCCGTCAAAGCCGCAGCCCTTCAACCCATCGTCCCGCAGACGAACAAGCTGGTCGGCCAGATCCGGGCTCATTGCCAGTTGACCTTCCAGGAAGGTCAGATACACCGGCAGTTCGGCCAAAGCCCAGTCATCGGGATCGTTGGCGTTTTCTGCGTACAGTCCCAAAGTGACGGCAAAATAGGCATCCTCACCGGGGAAGGTGAGTTCATAGTTCAAGCGCTCAGCGGCGGGGAGTTTTTCCCAATAAAGGTATTCATTCGCGGTATGGGTGACCTTGTATTCGGACACGGTGGGAAGGCCCGTTTCATCCAGAGACAGGGACATGGCCTGAACCAGATAGACCCGCACCTCGTTGACACCCTCGGAGAGGTTCGCCACATCCAGCGCAACATTCACCGTGCGACCGCTAAATCCGATGGTGTCTGTGTTCAGGGTGATCTGTAGATCCATCGTACCGTCTACCAAGGCATCCCCGCCGGTTTCCTCCAGCGTGGAATCATCGGCTCCCTCGACAAGTTCCTCCTCGCAGGAGCAGAGAAGAAAGGGAAGTACGAGGAAAAGAAGCCCGACGAGATGAGTCGTCGGGCGTTGGGTTGCAACGCTTGTGTCGCTCACCGCAGCACCGGCGATGGGATTGTGATTGTATGATTTCCCTCTGGAACCCGTATCCATAATGTGCCTCCCAACTCCGAGGTGAACGCATAGCCGGAGTCTACATCGGCCAGTTCGTCAAGATCACTCTGAGCGCTCATCGTTTGGTCATCCATCTGTAGTTCCGAAGGCTCACTTTGGATCAAAAAGATTTGTAACATGAATCCCTGGTTGAATTCATCCCCGTTTTGGGTTTCCACAATCAGCGTATTCCCGTCCATGCGCTGGGACAGCTTTGCGCCATCAAAGATATCGAACGAGCCATCTTCTCCGGCGGCAAGAACCGCATACAAGCGCCCCGCATCGGTCACGTAACTGTCTACGGTATCCGGTTCCGTGGTGGGACTCATCGTGTCGATGGTCGGGCGCAGCATGGGCACCACCGCGCCTCGTTTGAGGAACAAGGGCAGTTTCCACAGCGGAGCTTCTACGGTGACGGTTTGGCCGCCCGTGTAGAGTTCGCCATCAAACCAATCCATCCATTCTCCCGGCGGCAAAAGCGCCGTGCGTTGCGTCGCGCCTTCTTCATGGACGGGCGCGACGAAGAGTTCCTCACCCAGAAGGTAGGTATCCCAGGGATGTTCACCCAATTCAGGATGGGCCAGACCGAGGGAACGAAGGATGGGCCGACCGCTGACGTGCAGGTCTTTGGCGTAGGTCCAGAAGAAGGGGAACAACCGCAGGTGCAAGCGGGCGTAAGTACGATACCAAGTCAGGGATTCATCATCAAAGCCGTTGTCGTTGTCGTATTCCCAGGGAACATCGTTGGAACTGGTTCCCACCTGCATGGCCGGGGTCAGGGCGGTGTGTTCATACCAGCGCATGAAGGTTTCCTTGTTCGGTGGGCTGTGACGATACCCGCCGGTATCCGAGGCAAAGAAGGGGAAGCCGCTGACACCCAGGGTTTGCCCGGCCACCAAGGCCGAAGGAAGCCCGCCGACACCGACGACGAAATCGCCATCGTTGTCTTCGACTTCTTCCCCGTGGCGGGTGAGGCTGGCATCCAGATCGCCGGGCCAGATCAGGCTCACGTTGGCCTGGTCGCCATAGGTGCCGCCACGGCAGATGAGGAAGGCGTCATCGGGGATGGTTTCCGCATAGACGCGGTGGTAGAACAACTGGTAACGGGCGTGCATAATCAGTTCGTTGCTGCCGTCGAAAAATTCCCACGGCGTGCGCGTCCCGCCCAGCCCAGGCACAATGTCCTCCCCGTAATCCATCTTGAAGCCTTCGATCCCCATGTCCGTGTAGTTACGGATCAAGCCCTGCCACCAGTCATAGGCATCGGGATTGGTCAGGTCCACGGGGTGGCTCCAGTTGTTCAGATCCAGCCCGGTCACAGGGGGAAAGAAGCCGTTCTCCACCGCGTGTTCATGCAGGGGAATGGCCGCTTCCTGGTCGTCACTGACGTAGGGCGTATGCCACAAAGCCATGCGGAAACCCAGGTCATGGGCCAGGTCGATCATCGCCTGGGGGTCGGTGAATTGTGAGGGGTTGAAGTCAAAGCTGTTCACCGCGCTGGCATAGGGACGGTCGATCCAATAGCCGCTGGTGGCCAGATCCAACTCACGGATTTTCGCAAGATCACTTTCCACTTCGGCCTGATCGCGGTTTTCATCGCGCCAGATCCACGGTCCCAAAGCCCAACGGGCGGGAAGACGCGGATAGGCCGTGGTTTCATAGTAATGGCGGGTGATGTCCAAAGGATGTTCTGCGGCGTAGAGATGCACCAGCAGGCCGTCCGGGCTGTCTACACCGGTGCCGAAGGTGATTTCCAACAGGTCGTTTTCCTTGCGGCAGACATCGAAAATTCCCGGATGGAAGTCTTCAACGAACAACCCCCAGCCGGTGCTACCCACAATGAAAGGAATGGGAACATGGGCTTCGTTGTAGGCACTTTCCAGGCCGAAGTCCGCCTCGATCTGCATTGCACGAAGTTTGCCCCGATGGTTGGGAGTGTCGAAGTATTCGCCCAGACCGTAGAAACCTTCCGTTTCTGTGGTGCGCGGGCGAAGACGGATCATCGCCACCGGATCGTTTTCCGCCTGGGGAAGAATCTGCCATTGCACATGCCCTTCGGATACCAGATCAAAGACCAGTCTCGCACTCAATCCATTGCCGAAATCCGCCGTGGCGCTGAGTTGGGAGTCCGAAGTCTGCTCGAAGGTGACAGCTTGCAGGTCTTGCCAGACAAAGCCTTCCGGCAGGTAGCCGCCGAACAGCACATCATCCGATTCCATCCAGTAGGGATCGTAGCTATCCGTATCCGTCAACTCCGGCACGGTTCCCAGTTGCAGGGCATCCAGGGGGAAACGCAGAAGCACGGTATCCCCACGGAGCAGATTCCATTGACCGTCTTGCTGGGGAACGAGGCTCAGGCCGGTATCATGAAGGCCTGGGCCCTGGTCGGTATCATCTCCATCTTCCTCCGTGGCGTCGCCGTCTTCGTCGGGTTCATCACCATCGGCGGCATCTCCATCCAAGAGGGAATCATCATCGTCGTCGGAGGCATCATCTCCACAGGCGTAGACGAAACAGGACAAAAGCACAACGCAGACAAGAACACGGATGGGAGTCAGGAAGGAACCCTTCATGGCGGCCTCCAAGGAGAAATCGGTTTGTGAGTCAGCTCAATGGGAGAACTATAACGTTTTTTTCCTGAAAGGCAATTACTGCGATCCATCCATGTTATGAAAGGCTCTGTTTCAAAAGGAGGGCGGTATCTCGAAGGCAGCTCTCATCCCTATACGATGGGGCGTTGTCGTGAGACGTGAATCACTCGGCTGAATGCTTGACTTGTGCTTGAAATTGACGGTTAATCAGGGTCCGCGTCGGTCTTGTTCAAGACCGTGGAGAGGGTGGAGACACTTTTCGTCTCCTTTGGTGTTATAACGAAAGACTACGTTGTTCCGGCAGAGCCTGGAACGCCTGGTGTGATGTGCGAGGGACGACCTCGCACTGCAATTCCTGTCCAGACTACGGCAGGGGGGAGGATACGATGCAAAATCCAACTGGACTTCGTTGGGTTTGGCTTGCGGCTTTGGTGGTCAGCCTTGGACTTTGTGCCTGCAAGGATGACGCGAAGGAAGCGACGGCGACGGCCTCGGCAGAAGCCTCAACGGAAAAGGCCGGTGACAAGGTTGAAGAGAAAGCCATCCCGGTGAAGGTGATGACTTTGGTTGAGGAAACCGTCACGCCACGGGTGGAAATCTCCGGTCTGGTCGCCTCGGATCTGGATGTAACCATCCTGTCCGAAACCAGCGGGCGCGTGGTGCGGGACAACCTGGACTTGGGCAACACCGTGAAAAAGGGTACGGCTCTGGTCGTGGTGGATCACGAACCCTACCGCATCGCGGTGGAATCCGCCCAGGCGGCCTTGGATCAGGCCCAGGCCTCAAAAGACCAGGCCGAGCGGGAACATGCGCGAATGAAAACCCTGCGCGAATCCAACGACATCAGCGAAAGCCAATACGATGTCGCGCACTTTGCCTTGTTGCAGGCCAAAGCGGCCCTGGCGATGGCGGAAAGCCAGCTTGCCTCGGCCAAGCGCAGCCTGCGCCTCGCCTCGGTTCGCGCTCCCTTTGATGGAGTGATCGCCTCGACCCTGGTCAAGTTGGGAGATACCCTGGCTCCTGGAACACCGGTGGCGCAACTGGTCAATACCAAGCAGGTCAAGGTCACGGCGGGTGTGGGTGAAGACCGTATCGGCTCGTTGACGGTAGGGCAGAAGGCGGTGGTTCGCTTTCCCACCCTGAACGATTTGCGCGTCGATGCCACCGTCAAGGCCGTTGGTGCCAAGGCTCTGCAACCGACGATGACCTATCCCTTGGAATTGCAGTTGGACAAGCTTCCGGAGTCCGTGCGTGTGGGCATGGTCTGCCGGGTGGATCTTCCCGTCGGTCAGCCGATGCAAGCGCTTCGTTTCCCCATTGATTCCCTGGTGGATCGCTTTGACCGTCAGTATGTCTATGTGGTCAATGAAGACAAAACCCGCGTCAAGGAACAGCGCGTACAAACGGGGATCTCGTTGGAAAACCACATCATTCTGACCGAAGGTGTCCAAGCGGGTGATGTGCTGGTGATGACAGGTCAAGCCAACCTGAAAGACGGCAGCCTGATTCAGATTGTGGAGTAAGCCTATGTCGCTTCCCAGATTTTTTGCACGGCAACCCGTGCTGGTCAATATGTTCGTCATTGCGGTTGTCGTGGCCGGTCTGTTTGCGCTGAACCGGATGCCGATGGAAGAGAATCCCAGCGTGGATCTGGACATGGCCATCGTGGTCATCGCCTATCCCGGCGCGAGTCCGGAAGATGTGGAAAAGCTGATTACCCTGCCGATGGAAGAGCGGATCAAAACCCTGCCTGACATCGACTTCATCCACGCCACCAGCTACGAAGGGCGTTCCACCATCTTTGTTCAATACGAAGTGGGCTTGGAAGACTACGACATGTCCGTGGTGGATCTGAAAGCCGAGGTGGATAAAGCCAAGCTGGAAATCCCCGACGACGCTCAGGATTACGTCAACGTGATTAAAATCACCACGGATGAAATCTGGCCGGTGATCGGGCTATCCTTAGGTGGAGATTACAGCATCGACGGTCTGGAGGAGATCGCCGAGGCCTTGAAAGAAGACATGCTGGACGTGCCGGATGTCAAAAGCGTGGATATTTTCGGCATTCAAGAACGGGAAGTATGGGTTGAAGCGGATCGTGGCAAACTGGACGCAATGGGGCTGGGGCTTCTGGAACTGATGAACGCGGTACAGAAAGCCAACATCACCCTGCCTGCCGGTCGTGTGGAAATGGGCAAGGAGGAATTTCTCGTCCGCCCGATGGGTGAAGTGGAAAGCTCCAAGGACTTTGCCGACCTGCCCGTGCGTGCCTCCACCGATGGCAAAGCCATCCGCGTCAGCGATGTGGCCAAGGTGAAAGACACCTACAAACGGGATGAAGTGATCAGCCGCCTGGACAACAAGCCCAGTGTCTACCTGCGCGCCTTCATGAAGAAAGACGGCTCGGTGGTGGATATTGTGGACAAGCTCAAGGTGGTGGTCAAACGCTACCAGGACACCATGCCGGATATTTCCCTCGCCGTGCGACAGGATTCCAGCCGTGAGGTTCGTGACAGTATCGGCGTACTGTCCAGCAACGCCCTGACCGGTCTTATCCTTGTTGCGCTGTTGATGTGGACGATGACCGGCTGGCGTAGCGCCGTGCTGGCGGTGATCGGGATTCCCTTCTCTTTTCTTGCGGCCTTTATTTTCCTTCATGCAATGGACGGCACAATCAACACGCTGTCCCTGTTTGCCTTCATCCTCGTACTAGGTATGTTGGTGGATGATGCCATCATCATCATTGAAAACACCTACCGACACCTTGAGTTGGGTAAAACCCCTCTGCGGGCGGCCATTGATGGCGCGGAAGAAGTGATGTGGCCGGTGGTCTCCGCCGTTCTGACCACCATTGCGGCGTTTTTGCCCTTGTTGATGATGACCGGCATCATCGGAAAATTCCTTGCCGTCCTGCCCATTGTCGTAACCCTGGCCTTGATCGGTTCCTTGATTGAGGCTTTGATCGTCCTGCCTTCCCACCTTGCCGATTTCGGCAAGCTCCCTGAAACCCACGGAGAGCGCTTCGGAGACAAGTTATTCGCCAAGCTGGTAGGCATCTACGAGCGGCAACTCAATTTCTTCCTGAATTGGCGGATCAGTGCCACCCTGGCCACCGTGTTGGTGACCATCGTGGTCATTGTGATGGCCGGCTCCTTGCTGCGCATTGAGATGTTCCCTCAATCTCCCTCCGTGACGGAGCGGCTTCTGGTTCGGCTTCCCGCCGGAACCAAGCTGGAGGAAACCGACCGCGTGCTGGAAACCATTGCCGCACGTATCCGCAAGTTGCCCGAAAATGAAGTGGAATCCATCCAGACCTTGACCGGGTTGTATATTGAAAACCAGGAATGGATTCACACCACCGACGGCGGCATGGTCACGATGAACATGGGGAATTCCGATTTCCGCCGTGGGAATGAAGCGATCAAAGCGGACATCCGGAAAATGATTGCGGACATCCCGGAAATCAAAACGGTGAAGTTCTCGCAATCGGAGAGCGGCCCTCCGACGGGTTCGCCGGTAGAGTTGCGTATCCGTGGGCAGAGCCTGGAGAAAATGCAGATGCTGGCGGAGATGATCGCCGATGACCTGCGCAGCAAAAAGGGCATGGAAGACGTGATGGTGTCCTTCCGACCGGGAAAGAAGGAACTTCGCTTCTACCCCGACCGCGTCAAGCTGGCCGCCTATGGACTGACCATGACGGACATCAGTACCGCCGTGCGTACCGCCGTGGATGGCTGGGAAGCGACCACGTTCCGTGATGACGAAGGTGATGAAATCACCGTACGCGTGCTGCTGCGTGAAGAAGATCGGGAAAGCCTCAACGACCTGGAGAACATTCCCCTGACCAGCACGCTGGGCCTGGTGATTCCTCTGGGTGAGTTGGGTGAATTTACGATTCAACGCGGTCTGGAGCGCATTGAGCGGCGGGATGCCAAGCGCTCGGTGACTCTGACCGCCAACGTGAACATGGTGGACATCAACTCCGATGAGGCCAACCGCTACGTCAAAGAAAAATACGCCGATTTCAGCACACGCTATTCCGGCTACAGCCTGGAATTCGGCGGGGAAGCGGAAGAACAGGCCGAGAGTTTCCATTCCTTGGCGATGGCGTTTATCGTTGCGCTGATTCTGGTCTACCTGATTCTAGGCACACAGTTCCAGAGTTTCATTCAGCCCGTAGTGGTCATGTTCACCGTGCCTTTCTCTTTACTGGGCGTTGGTGTCGGTCTGCTGGTGATGAACCTGACCTTCTCGTTGGTGGCGGCCATCAGTGTGGTGGCTCTCTCCGGCGTGGTGGTCAACGATTCCCTGGTCATGGTGGATTTCATCAACAAGGCTCGCGCCCAAGGGTATGAACGACGCAAAGCGCTCTTGGTTGCCGGGTCACGGCGGATGCGCCCGATTCTTTTGACTACGGTCACCACCATCGCCGGCCTGATGCCTTTGGCTTTCGGTATTGGTGGAGATAGTGTCACCTGGAAACCGATGGCTATTTGCATGATCTGGGGCTTGGCCTTCGCCACCTTCCTGACCCTCTTCATCATTCCCAGCGCCTACAGTCTTGTGGATGATATGACCAACTTCGTCCGGCGTTTGTTCGGGATGCGTAGCACCGATGAGATGTTTGTCGCCCGTGCCGAGGAACTGCGCGATGACACGGTGTTGGCCGATCTGGAGGAGAACCCGAAGCCCTGAGACGGTTCACAAAACAGGGGGATTCTGACCAAAAGTCAGGACCGCCCCTTCAAGGGGCGGTTTGATCTGGCCCTATAAGGGCCTGGTACCGGCCCAACCTGAAGGTTGCAGGTTCCGGACTTCCGCATTGGTTCCTAGCTACCCTTAAAAGGGTCCTTATGTTCTAGCAGACTCAGTTGGTCGGTCACTTGGTCCTGTTTTTCCTGTTCCCGAATGTACTTCACGATGCTCTGCTCGTTGATTCCCAACGTACTCACGTAGTAGCCCTTGCACCAGAAGTGCCGGTTCCCATACTTGTACTTGAGATTCGCAAACTGCTCGAAGATCATCAGCGAGCTTTTCCCCTTCAGGTAGCCCATGATCGACGAGACACTGTACTTCGGAGGGATCTTCAAACACATATGCACATGGTCAACGCAGGCATTCGCCTCTACAATCTCCACATGCTTGTACTCACACAAACGACGCAGAATCGCGCCAATTTCCCGTTTGTACTTCCCATAGATGATCTTGCGCCGAAACTTCGGCGCCCACACAATATGATATTTGCAATTCCATTTCGTGTGCTCTAAGCTACTGTCCATAGTCACTCTCCATGTGTCGCTTGGTCAGCGGAAGCCGGAACGGCTTCTATATACATGAAGAGTGACTACCTTCGCTATTCATAGGCTTCGCCTTTTTGGACCCCCCCGCATAGCGGGGGGGATTCAGGCAGATAAAAAAACCGGGCTGCTCACGCAGCCCGGTTTTTCCATGTAGCGAATGGCTCCAGCTTCTAACTGGCTTTGGACAGGCTGGGGTTATCCAGGAAGCCGAACTCCTTATACCAATCAAAGGCGGCGAGGATCGTGTCTTCAAGAGGCTTGGGTTCGTAGCCGAACTCTTGGTTGGCTTTTTCATGAAGAATGCAGGGGTTCTCGTTGAGAATACGGATGGAGTCCATCGTGTAGCGCGGCTGTTTCCCCCAGATATGAGCCCATCCCGCGCTGAAGGGGGCGCCGAACATGGCCAGCCAGGCCGGGCAAACCCAGCTAGGAGTTTTGATGTTCATCACCTTGCCGACGGTCTGGGCCAGTTCCTTGACGCTGGTGAAGTGGCCACTGGCCAGATAGGATTCACCGATCCGCCCTTTTTCTTCGGCGGCCAACGCCACACGCACCACGTCCCGTGCATCCACCCAGTCATAGCCACCTTGAACCAGAGTGGGCATACGCTGGTAGTACCAGTCCAGCAGCACACTACCCATTGCGGAAATCTTGAAATCATTGGGGCCAAGCACGGCAGTGGGGTTGACCACCACGGCGGGCAGACCGTTCTCACGGGCTTCGTTTTGAATGTAGGCTTGGGCTGCCGCCTTGGAGCGGTCGTAAGGCCGGAATTTTTCCCCGTTCACCAGAGGACGGTTTTCATCCACGGGAATGTCAAAGGGTGTGGGTACCAGGGCATGGATGGAACTGAAGTGAATCAGCTTCTGTACGTCATGCTTTTTACAGGCCTGGGCGACGCGTTTGGTGCCGTTGACGTTGATGTCGTACAGCTTGGGATACTCCCGTCGTTCCCAACTGATGGTCGCGGCAAGATGGTAGACCACATCCACACCCTGGATCGCCTTGCTTACGGCCTCGGCGTCGCGGACATCCAGGTCTACGGTTTCCAGGTCCAAGCCGTCCAGAGCGCGGCTGTCGTCGTTGTAGATCGCCCGGACCTCACGGCCCTGCTTGATTAGTTCTCGTACCAGATTGGCACCAAGATGACCACTGGCACCGGTTACGGCTACGCGCATATCCCCCTCCAATACTGTAAGAAAGCGTTGTTTCCTCTGTCGCGGTGTGCCCGCGTATTTGTGTTATCGTATGCCGACGGCCACCTTGCGGAAGCGAGCCGGGCTGACACCATGACTCATTTCTGCACGCTGACCGGGTTGTCCTTTACCACAATTTATCACGCCCCACAAATCCCAATATCGATGATTACACACCGCGTCGCAGGAATTCCAGAACTGTGGGGTCACGCCTTGATAGCTGGCGTTCTTGTACAGCGTTCCCCGCTTGCCGCCTTGAATCTCCCAGGCGGTTTCACAACCGAACTGGAAATTGAGCCGACGCTGGTCGATGGACCAGCTTTTGTTGCTTTCCAAAAGCAAGGCACCGTCGCTATCGGCAAGCAGGTCGTTCAACTCCCAGGAGCCGGGCATCAGCGACAGGTTGGGGATGCGCACGATGGGAATGTTGGAAAAGCCATCAGCCCGGTTGGCTCCTCGGCTGCGTGGCTCATGGATTTCATCGGCCAGTTCCCGGTTGGTGGCGTAGCCTCGAAGAATGCCTTCTTGGACGATGGGCCAGCGCTGCGCCGCGACGCCGTCGTCATCATAACCTGCCGTAGCCAATCCGGTCGGGACGGTGCTGTCCGCCATCAAGGTGACCTGCGGTGAGCCGTAGCGGAAATGCCCCAGCTTGTCCGTGGTGGCAAAGCTGGTTCCGGCATAGTTGGCTTCCATACCCAACACGCGGTCCAGTTCCGTGGGGTGTCCCACGCTTTCATGGATCTGCAAGGCCAGTTGATCGGCGGAAAGAATTACGTCCCGCGTGCCTTCCGGGCAGACCGGAGCGGTTAACAGGGCAAGGCCTTCATCCCGAACACGGGGAGCGTTGCCCAGGAAATCCAGGGCGTGAATCAGTTCATAGCCCATTCCCTTGTGTTGTCCGCGAAAACTGCACGGATAAGAACGGACCTGGACATCGTGTTCGTCAACGGCCATGACCTGCATTCCGCCGCCCGTAGAAAGAAGAATCTGTTCGATACGGCTTCCCTCGGAATTGACGAACCATTGCTGTTCTTCACGAATCACCAGATCCGCCCGGCCTACTTTGATGCGAGGGTCTTTACGCAGAATCTTTACCGTTGAAAAAAGAAGGTCCAGTTTGTCATCCAGACTCACCGAGAACGGGTCAATCACAAAGGGCGTCTGCCAGATGTCAACGTGGGGCTCTTCCGGCGCAAGGCGTACCGGCGTGCGGTTGGCCGTGGCGCTGGCCTTGCCGATCTGCACGGCCAGGGCTGCGGTGCGCTGCATGGCCTCGGAGGTCATCTCATCGCAGGAGGCAAAGCCCCAGGCTCCGTTGACCAGCACACGCACGCCATAGCCCAGGGTTTCCGCCTGGTCCAGACGGCTGATGGCTTCATTGCGCACGGTCAGGTCTTCACTGCGGGTATGGATCAGGCGCACGTCGGCATAGCTTGCACCCTTGATCCGGGCGGTTTCCAGCAAGGGAAAGAGGCGATCGAACATGATCAAAACTCCGTGGGCGAGGTAAAGTGAAAGGAGGAGAGCCGCATTCCCGGCGCAACGAAGCCATCGCCAAACCCACCGGAAACCCGCTTTTGCATGGCCGTGATGCCTTCAATCCGGCTCAAGGCTTCCAAGCTGCTTTGGGTGAAACGAAGGTTTTTCACCGGATGTCGGATCTGGCCCTTCTCCACCCACCACAGGCCGTCCCGCGTCATGCCGGTGAGCTGCTGGGTTTTGGGGTCCAGAGCATTGACGTAATGAAAACGCTTGACCAGCAGGCCGCGCTCCATGCCTCGAACAAGGCTCTCCATCGTGTCCGTACCGGGAGCAATAACCAGGTTCATCGGCACCGGCCCGTAGGCGTTGGGTTGCGGTAGCGCGTGACCGGTGGATTGCGTTCCGGCCAAGGCCGCACTGGTCCGGTCATGCACCACACCGTGAACCAGGCCATGATCGATCAGGCGAACATCCTGGCGGGGAAGACCTTCAAAGTCGAAGGGCAAGCCCTTGGACAAGGGATGCGAAGCGCAATCGTCGATGCTCAGGCTTGGATGAAGCATCTGGTTTCCCATCTTGCCGGACAGCGGGCTTCTTCCTTCGGCGAAAGCCAGACCGTTGAATACCTGATAGGCCATGAAATAGAGAAAATCTCCCACGGCATCGGGTGAAAGCACCACGGGATAACGGCCCGCGTCGAGAGCTTGCGGGTTTTTGCCGTGTTGGCAATCGGTGATGGCCTGGTGGGTCAGCGCCTCCACATCCAGTTCACCCAGGCGCGGCGTTTGAAATTCCTCCCAGCCGGAGACCTCGCCATCACTTACGGTCAGCGAGAAACGGGCTAACGCATTTTCGTAGTCGGCCATCAGACCTGCCGTGTTGGCCAAGGTCAGCCCGTCCAGGTTGCGGGAGAGAATCCCGGCAGCGCGAAGCCCCTTTTCCCGGCAAAGATCAAAGACCTGACCGGCCAGCATGGCCCTGTCATCCGGCGTTTGCCCAACGGTCTGTACATCCACCGGTTCAGCCTCCCGGTAGGTTTGAGGACCGATCAGGGGGAGTTGCTCCACCTTCGGGCTGGCCTTCATCGAGGCTTTGGCCATCTCCACCAGGTCGCTCAGACCGGCATCATCGGAGCGGTTTCCCAGGGCTTTGCCCATCCGCCCGTCCTGCATGACACGCAGGCTCAACTCCGTGGTCTGTTGGCAGAGATTCTGGCTGATCGCGTTTTCGCTAAAACGTGTAAGCGCGTGATCCTTGGTGGTCAGCGTCACATCGGCCTCCAGTGGAGCGCACATCGTAAGCAGACGCCGACAGAGTTCCGGGCGGTTCATCATGTAAAATCCTTATAGAAAAAGCAGGAAAATCCATTGACTCCGACCGGAGAATACCAAACAGTGAGACAAGGCGTAAAGGGATTTCCCCCCTCGGACGAATCTCTTGTGATGAGGGGTGTTCCCTCATTGGTTTGAATAGGAAGGATCATCATGACGACACAGCGTATGACACTTGTTCTTTTGTGCTTACTCCTTGGCCTTGGCACATCTTCTCTCGTATGGGCCGAACCCTTGGACAAAATCGACCCGGCGCTACGAACTCCGGTGTTGCCCACAATTCCTCAAGCCATGAAGGGGGATAACACCCTATCGGTGAGCGTGCGCTTGAGCAGTCTGCCCACAGGCAAGCAGCAACTGGCCTTGCAGAAGGCCGGATTCCTTCCCATGACCTTGAAGGGGCAAGCACTTGGTTTGGGAACCCTGGTCTTCGGTCGTGTTTCTCAAGACAAGCTGAACGCTGTGGCAAGCCTTCCCTTCGTAGAGCGCATTGATGCGGGGTTTCGCAAGGTGCTTCGTCCGATGGACACCGCCCGCGAAGCAACGGGAATCGACCAGGCCTATGATTACACCGATGACAACGACCTGCCCGTCAACGGCGAAGGGGTGACCCTGTGCATTGATGATTCGCGGGTGGATCTGTTTCATCCGGCCTACTTCAAAGATGACGGTGGCACCTTCGACTGGTTGGATGTCAACGAGAACGGCAGCTTTGACCCCGGCGTGGATGCCGTAGACCTGAACGACAACGGGCAAGCGGACGAAGGGGAAACGCTCTCCTTTTTCGATGCCCTGATTAACCGAGACGGTGGCGGGCTGGACAACGACGACGGGGTGTATCAGGTGGATATGGACTACCTCTACAACGATCGTAACAGCGACAGCGTGCGCAACTACGGTTCTGCCGAGGGCTTCACCGAAGCGGACCCGACCTATGGGGAGCAACTGTTTTATGCGGTGGATCAAAACGGCAACAACAGCCTGGATGTCGGTGAAAGTCTGGTCGGGTTGGCGACAAGCAAGGTTCCCCGTGCCTACGTGCTGAATATGTCCACGGGGGCGATTGACGAATATGTGCGCGGTGAAAACCTGATTGACTATCCCTTTGAGGAAACCAGTTATGTGTCTCACGGCACAGGCACGTCGGGCATCAGCGCCTCCGGCTGGCCGGTACACAAATATCGTGGTGTGGCCTGGGGCGCGGAAATCGTGCTGGTGGATAGCTACATCGGCTACGTCTACGACCGGGACTATGATGACAACCTGAATGTCGGTGCAACCCTGGCCTTATGCCGACAAGCCGGGGCGGACCTGGCCTTGCATGAATGGTGTACCAGCGGGCCTCACGCCCTGGACGGCACCAGTAACGATGAAGAAGCGATGGATCAGGCCGAAGCCGAGGGTATGATTCAGATCAATCCTACCTGCAACTACCACGGTTCCAGAAAGGCGGCCCGCTTCCGGGTGGCTCCTCAAAGTACCCAGGACTTCCAGATCATTGTGGACCCGCTGTATCCGATGGATGGCTACCGCTACGTCAGTATGGATCTCCGCTGGAGAGCGCCGGACCAGGATGTCACGGTCTACACCGTGAAGAACAGCTTTGAAACCCAATGGGAAGAAGGCTATGAGCAGGACAACGGCATCTGGACAATCTTGTCCAAGCTGGAAACGGAACGTGGTACCGTAAGCTGGAACTACATGCTTTATTCCGAATCCGGACCGGACATTGCCGTGCCCTTGACCTTCCGGGTGAAAAACAACAGCCCGCTTCCTTTGGACCTGCACGGCTTTGTGACCGATGATGTCAGCCGCTTCTATTATGGCTTGGTTTTTGATCGGAACGGCACGGACAACACCTTGGCCAGCCGCAACGTGACCAGCACCACCTTGCCTGCTACGACGGATTCCGGTATCGGCATCGGAGCCTTCGAGCATCGTTACGGCGTTGAAGGCCTGGCGGAATACAGCGGGCGGGGATTGCGCATTGACGGAAAACCGACGGTGCAGATTACCGGAACCTACGCTCAATATACACCGGGGGCTTCCTATACCCCTGAGCAGACCCATTATGACAGCTACGATCCGGGCAATTACATTCTGTTCGGCGGCACCAGTTCCTCGTCTCCGCTCCTGGCGGGCATTACCGCCCTGTTATTGCAATACGCCCCGGAAGTGGATGCCGCAGGCGTGCGTAAAATGATGCGCCTCGGTGCGGACAAGTCCATGCAGAGCGGCGATGTGGATGCCGACTGGGGCTTCGGACGGGCCTGGGTGCCGGGTTTCCTGGATGCCCGCGATCGGGCGATGAATGACGAGAGCGACCCGCAACCGAGCATCTATTCCGAAGCGGCGGGTGTACCCGGAGAACGCATGGCGTTCAGTGCGGCGGGCAGCCAGGATGACCGGGGGATTTCCACCTATCACTGGGCGGTGGAACCGGCCAACGACAGCCTGGGCCCCTTTGACCGGATGTGGCTACTCTACACCTTTGATCAACCCGGTGACTACACGGTAAGCCTGACCGTCACCGACGAAGGCGGCAACACGGCCAGCACCAGCAAAACCGTGCATATTCTGGAAGAAGACGAAGCCTACTCCGTGGCCGAAGAGGGCGCCTGCTATGGGGGGTGCAACCTCTGGCAGCCCTCCGTCTGCGAAAACGGGCAGACCTTGTGTCATTGTGTCGAGGGGAGCTGGCAGGCGCAGTCCTGCGAAGCCTTCTGTGCGGAGTCCGGCGTCGTAGCCGAAGGCTGCGTTGAAGGAGAGGATGGACAGCCGGTTTGTCGCTGCACGGACGATCCTATTCCTTCCGATGATGACGATGATGACACAACGGACGATGACGACGACGATTCAACGGCTGATGATGATGACGACAACGTTGATGACGACGATGACGATTCAACGGCTGACGATGATGATGACGACAGCGATGACGACGATGACGACGATTCAAGCGAAGGTAGCGGAAGTGACGACGGGGGATGTCGTCAGGCGGGACAGGGTTTCACCTGGTCTCTGCTCCTACTCGCCCTTGTGATGGGCTTGCGTCGTCGGTATGGGATGGTTCAAGGTTGAACCGCACAAAGCACAAAGGTGAAACCGGTCCGGGGCTGAGGCCTCTGGCCGGTTTTACCGTTTCAGAACGCCCTACTCTCCCTGTAGAAACTGCTTCAGGTCGCGTAGGATCACGTCCAGGTCCAGTTTCTTTTCCGCCACCAGTTCTTGCAGTTCACCCCAGAAGATTTCTCCGCATTGCACGCAGACCACGCCCCGTTCAAACAGAAAGGCCTGGGCTTTGGGGTGGGCTTCCAGCAGGTCTTCCATACGGACCGCACCGGTGATGTCGTCGATGTTCATCATTGGCTCCTTGCAGATCAAGGGGTTTCATCCGCTCTTCGGGGGACGGTTTTCCGCCCCACTTTCCATCTTGAATAGAGACGATGATTTCAGGATCGTTACACCACGAACGGTCTGGTCCATCCTCATCCCGACAGGCGTGATTCCCAATCTGGGAAGAGAGAACGAAGACAGATGCTCTTCAAACCAGCGGAATCTTATCCCAACGTTGTCTAAGTACGCTCATGGCGAGTGATTCATCGAAGATGAATCGTATCGAGCCACGAGCCATCCCTCGAACCACCGCCCTCCGGGCGGCACTCGGGATGAGCGGACAAAAACAGCCGCTCATAAGGAATCACGAGGCTAAGCGCCTGACAAGCTCAATGTCCCCCCGACATGAAATCCTCATCTTTCTCTGAAAGATTCTTTACAGAAACGGCGGCCTGTGCGATGATTTCCTTCGGCGAGCGAGGTAATGATGGGAGACAATTTGATACAACAGGCGGCGGATCTGCTAGCGTCCGCACGTCACGCGGTGGCGCTTACCGGAGCGGGGATCTCCGTCGATTCCGGCATTCCCGATTTTCGCAGCGAGAACGGCTTGTGGAAACGCTACAATCCGATGGAGTACGCCACCATTGACGCCTTCGTGGAAGACCCGGAAAAATCCTGGTTGATGCTGAGGGATATGGGCGAGATGATTTTCAGCGCCCAACCCAACGCAGGTCATGCCGCCCTGGCGGAAATGGAACGCCTCGGCTTTCTGCGGGCGGTGATTACGCAGAATATCGACAACCTGCATCAAGCGGCGGGAAGCCATCATGTGGTGGAGTACCACGGCAACACCAGCCGCTTTGTCTGTCTCAGTTGCATGGCTCGCTACAACCTGGAAGACTACACCGAAGGCCGCCTGGGCGACCCGCCGGAATGCCAGCAATGCGGGGCCATCGTCAAACCCGACGTGGTGCTGTTTGGGGAAATGATTCCCACCGTGGCCAGGTTGGACAGCGAAATGCACGCCAGCAAAGCCGACGTGATGTTGGTGATCGGCACCAGCGCCGAGGTGGCTCCGGCCAGCCTGCTTCCTGAAGCCGTGTTGCAGCGCGGCGGCCATCTGATTGAAATCAACCTGCAACCCACCCATCTCAGCCGCCAGAAACAGGTTCTTTCCCTGCGCGGCAGCAGTACGGAAATTCTTCCTGCTCTCGTGGAGCTGATGCGGGAAGCGTGAGCGTCCGCCTTGCGGACAAGCCTCCTTCGTTCCAAAACCACGAAGCCGCCAAGCCTTCACCTTCCACGCCGTCTTTACAGCACCTTGTCAATGGCCTCGTCGATGCTGCGCACGCCGTCAATGCGTAAGCCTTTGGGGGCCGTAATTTTCTGCGCGTTGGCGCGGGGAACCAGCGCACGGGTGAACCCCATCTTCGCCGCTTCAGCCAGGCGGGCATCCGGTTGACTCACCGCCCGGATTTCACCGGTCAACCCCACTTCACCAAAAACCAGCGTATGGGGTTCGATGGCTTTGTCGGTCATACTACTGGCCAGGGCCAAGACCACTCCCAGATCCGCAGCCGGTTCGCTGACCCGTACTCCTCCGGCGATGTTGACGAAGAGATCCATACCCAGCAGGTCCATGCCACCCTTCTTTTCCAACACAGCGGCTAAGAGCGCCACGCGGTTGGGGTCCACCCCTAACGTGGTGCGTCGTGGTGTGGCAAAGCCGCTTGGTGTCAACAAGGCCTGCACCTCCAGCAAGAGTGGGCGGGAACCTTCCAGGCTGACGGTCACCACGCTACCGGACTGCCCCACGGGACGCTCGGCAAGAAAGAGTTCGCTGGGATTCTTCACTTCGGCCAGTCCGCGTCCGGCCATTTCAAACACGCCCACTTCGTTGGTGGAACCAAAACGGTTTTTCACCGCACGCAGCACACGGAAGGGCACACCGCGTTCGCCTTCAAAATACAGCACGGTATCCACCACATGTTCCATCACTCGTGGTCCGGCCAAGGCACCGTCTTTGGTCACATGACCGACCAGCAACAAGGAAACGTTTTCCCGTTTGCAAAGCATGACCAGCCGGGCCGAGCATTCCCGAACCTGCCCCACGCTTCCCGGTGCGCCATTCAATTGGGGAGAATACAAGGTCTGAATGCTGTCCACCGCCAACACCGCCGGGCGTACCTGACGCAAAGCCTCTTCCACGGCATCCAATTCATTGACGGCGGAAATCAACAAGCCCGGCGCGTGGGCGCTCAGGCGATCTGCCCGGAGCTTCACCTGCTGGGGGCTTTCCTCACCGGTGGCGTAAAGCACGGGCTGCTTGGTCTGGGCCAGTTGAGAAAGCGCCTGCAAAACCAGGGTACTTTTCCCCACGCCGGGATCTCCTCCGATCAGCACCGCCTGGCCGGGAACCAGGCCACCTCCCAGCACGCGGTCCAGTTCGGAAATACCGGTCTGACGCCGTTGCTGTTCATGGCCGACGACCTCGGCCAAGGGAACCGGTTTCCAGTGGGTCGCCACGCCGCCAAGGTGGCGCGGGTGCTTGGGTTCTTCAATCTCCTGTTCTTCCACCAGGCTATCCCAGGCTTGACAGCCGGGGCAGCGTCCAACCCATTTCGGGGTGACGGTTCCGCAGGACTGACAGACGAAGCGGCTTTTCTTTTTCATGGTCTCGTGGTTTCCGGAAAGCTGGGATCAGGGGTTGTCAGGGGAAGGCTGGCATCAAAATACACACCGGAGACGGGCTGGAACGCCTCCTCGGTGGGAGGCAACAAGGCCTGCCCTTGGGCCTGATAGGGCCAGAGGCGAGGCATCCGGAAAAGGGTTGGTGTCGTCTCGCTCATCGGCTCGGACGGCGTGGCGTCATCGGCTGGGCCTGGAAGCTGATCCACTCGCTGCTGACAGACCAACACCGGTTTCTGCCAGTGGGCTTTTTCCATTGAACCGCGCTCGTTGACTTCAAGGATCATCACCTGCGGGGAAGCATCCAGCCAGTGCCGCGAGTGGGCGATCATCCGTGCGCGAATCGTCCGCGGAAGCGGCACCAAACTGGGTTGGGGAGCGCGGGCCAGGGTTTGCACAAAGGCCAGGGTTTCACGCCAGACATCCAAGGCTTCTTTGCTGGAAAACACCGGTTTGCTTCGCTTGGCCTTGGCCGCGAGCCGTTTCATCCGGGTCGGTTCCACCCAAAGGTAGACCTCTTCCGGCCAGGTGCAGGATGCGGTGAGAAGTTGCTGTTTGACGGAGACACAATCCGGAAGCCTGGGGACACCGTCCTGGGGACGGTCCAAGGGAAGCAAGGGCAGGTTCCAGTCCTGCTGTTGGCTGCGGGCATCGCCCGCCGTGATGGCGTTTCGGGCATTCCAGCGACCACGAAGGCGGTTGACCAGAGCTTGGGGCTTCTCTTCACGAAGGCTTTTCTCGTCGATGTCGGCAGCAAGATCGAACAGGGTGCGCCATGCCTTGCCCGCCTTGGGGGAGTAAGAAGCCAAGGCATCCCAAGCCTTGGATAAGCGCGGATTGGTGCGCCGGGCGTAGTCGATCAGTAAGGCTTGCAACAGGCCACGGTCCGTGCTTGGGTCCAGGGAGTACAAACGTGCCATCAGCAATGAAAGTCTCGCCGGACAGGCATCTAAAGGAGTATCCACAGAGGCACCAAGCAGGGCCAAGGCGGTATGCAGACGCAGGTGAACGGATTTCTCCAGCGTCAGCCAGAATTCCTTTTGCGGCGCATAGGGGCGTTGCAGCACGGCGGCATCGGTGAGCAGGTTGGTAAGCGCATCCGACCACGCCGCGTGAGGATTTTTCCAACTCTTCACAATGCGTTCAAGGCCATGAAGCAGCTCCCGGCTTGCGGCTTCGGCCAGATCCGCCGGAATCGCTTGGGGTGACAGCACGAAGCGCTCCACCATCTCCGGGCCAAGCAGAGCCTTGGCACCGGTCTGTTGTTGCCAACAGGCTTGGATGGAATCCACGTTGGGTGCAGGATGGAATCCGGAATGTGTATCCGGCGTGGCCAGACAAGGAGAGGCCAAGCCAAGGCCAAGCCAGAGCATCGCGACAAGCCAGGAAACACGTTGGGTGAACCGTGTTTTCATCATGAACCTTTTCCTCAACCGAAACTCGTTTGCAGGAACGGACAACGATGGCTTCAGCATACCCGGCTTGGCCGAACATGGCAAGGGGGAGCGTCTGCAAGGCTATTCCGTTCTCATGAAAAAGTCCTATTGTGTAGAAATTGGATCGGCCTTCGAACCACCGCCCTCCGGGTGGCACTCAGGCTGAGCGTGGGTAGAATCTGCTTGCCCCAGATAACAGTAGACCTTTGACCTTCCTCGCTCATCCCGAGTAGCGATGGAACACCGCGTATCGAGGGAGACCTTACTCCGAGCTTGATTTCTTTGGGCTGCGAACACACCGGTAGATGGCCTTCTCCGTGGGGATCGCGGATGCACTCAACCCTGGTTCATTTCCCGGAGGTGGTTCCCTGTACGGCCAGGAGCATAGGGTTGACGATCAGTGTGCCGTCACGAAGGGGGCTTGCCTGAACCAGGTCTGTGAAGCGATCGGCACTGAAGGCCGTTGCCAGACAGGCGTGGACCATTGGCCGGAAGCGCTCGATGCCGGGAAGTTTCTGGGCAAAGGGCAAGGTGGTCCAGTCGCCGCCTTGGTGAAGATCACGGATGCAGTAGGCTCCGCCGGGAATCAGCACACGATGGATTTCTGCAAGCATCGCAGCGGGATCGGGAACTTCATGCAGGGTATTGACGCTGAACACACTGGCAAAACTGGCGTCGGCAAAGGGAAGTTTCTGCGCATCGCCTTCCTGGAAAAGCACCGGGTCCATGCACAGCGCCTGGTCTTTGGCAAACCGTCCCGCCATCTGCCGGGCTTCGTGAAGCATGGATGTGTCTGCATCCAGACCGAGGATGGATTGCCCAGGATGTTCCATCGCCCAGGCCAGGGTCATCACACCCGGCCCGCAGCCGATATCCAGGGCAGGCCCACGCCGGATTCCCGCATCAATCATCGGTTTCAAGGGCAGACGACCCGCCTTGTAGAGAGCCAGCATCATCTCGGAAAACAGGGACGCATCATACAAGGCAGGCATGGAACCTCCAGGAAGAGAGGGATGGGTATGGGAACTCAGGCACCTTCGCTCATCAAACGTTCCACCAGATCCGGCAGGGGCTTCAGATCCGGCAAGAGATAATCTGCGTTGCCGTCGTGATCGCTGCCTACCAGCAGACTTTTCACACCCGCCGCTCTGGCCGATTGCGCATCGGTTTCGGCATCCCCGACAAACAGCGTTTCCTCGGCGGAAACTCCCATCGTATCCAAAAGATAAACCATCATGTCCGGGGCCGGTTTGGGCGTCTTCACATCCATCAGACTGGCTACCGCTTCAAAGTAATGGGAAAGCTTGAAGTTTTCCAAGACCAGAAAGACGCTGGATTCCCGGTTGGTGGCCACAGCCATGCGCACCTTCCCTGAAAGAGCGTCCAGGGTTTCACGGGCATAGGGCATCAGGCGCAACCGACGGGTCAGGTCGTCAAAGTTCATCTGGTTTTTCAAGACCTTGGCCTTGTCCCAGATACTGGGGTCTTGAAAAAAACGGGCGTAGATTTCCGGCTCAGCCAATTTGTAAAATGCCTGGTCTTCCCCTTCCGGGAAGGAACGGCCCAAGGCTTCAAACATCCGGCGGTAGTAGTCCACCACGATGCGCTTGGAATCCACCAGGGTGTTGTCGATGTCAAAAATTACGGTAGAAAGCATACTCTCCTCGTTGTCGTGCGGGCTGGGTATCCGTCGCGACGCAAGCCGAAGGCTCCATCACAAGACTCCCCTCAAAGTAACCACAAACGGCCCAATGTCCAAGCCTTCACGATCAAAAAACGGGAATTTCATCAAAAAACGCCCCGGCCAGATAGCCGGAGCGTGGTCAATTGGAGCTGCCGTTTTCCTACCAACCGGCGAGCAGGCGTTCCACCGGGGCGTAATCATCGGTAAGCAGCGTTCCTTTCGTGAGGGCATCCTCCCAGCGGGAGGGATCTTTGTAGTGACGCACCAAGGGGCCGAGATCCAGCGGCTTGGCCAGGGCAGAGAGCCTTTCGTAATCCAAACCCCGTTTGTTCTTGAAGGCCACCAGAATCACGTTCTGGCTATCGGTGGGGTTCTGTTCCAGGGTGAAAACCAAGACCTCCGGAAACACGGCGCGGACCGTGGTGACCATCGCCTGAAAGAAACCGGCGTTGTCACCCTTCCAGGGACTGATCAGATTGGTCATATACAGACCGTTGTCGCTGAGGTGCTTTTTGACTTCCTCGTAGTATTCCTTGGTGGTCAGGTGAAAAGGAACCCAATGCACGCCGTTGTAGGCATCGCCGAAGATGAGATCGAAGCGTTCCGGGCTTGCGCTCAGGTTCTGCCGGGCATCACCGGTGATGGCCTGAAGGCCGGGGTAGTCGTCCAGCAGAAAATAACGATGCCCCATCTCCACCACCTTGGGGTCCAACTCAAAGACGGTGACCTGTACCTCGTCGCGGGTATCCATCAACCATTTGGGCATCCCGAACCCACCACCGCCGACAAAGGCCGCACGGTTCACCTGGGGCAGAAAGAGGTCCACCAGCCGGACGTATTCGGTGTAGCGCATGGGAAAACCGGGCTCGTCAAGGAACATCGCGCCTTCTAACGTGGTATCCAGAAAGAGCAGGCGGCTGGGATGCCCCAGGTAGTAGCCTTCCTGAATGCTGATGCGGTGATAAAAGCTTTCCTCGCGGTGAACCTCATAGCGGCCCGGTGCGGCTTCACTCAGGGCGGCGTAAGGCCAGATGAGCAGTACGGCAAGAAACAAGGTCACTTCCATGCGGCGCTCGGCGCGACCGAACAGCACAAAACCCAACAGGCCGCACAGCCCCAGTACCAGGCTGATCCCCAGCACGATCCCTTTGACACCGAAAGAGGGAATCAGCACGAACCCGGCCAAGAAGGTACCGAGGATGCTTCCCACCGTGGACAGCGAGTACACCGTTCCCGCCGAGCGGCCAACGTCTTGCCCCAAAACCGCCACCAGCTTGACTGCCAGAGGCGAAACCATACCCATCAGAATGCCGGGAAACAAGAACAACAAGAGAGAGGCCAAGACCGGACCGGAAAGCGTCGCCGGTTGACCGACCATCGCATCGCTCAGCACAGCCGACAAGGGAGCCACCAGGGCCACCGCCACCGAGGAACCCAGCAGCACCGCCCCCAGGGTGGAGGCCGACGGGCGGCGCTCGGCAACCACGCCCCCCAGCCAATAGCCCACACTCAACGCGGCCATAATCACGCCGATCACCGCACTCCACAAAAACACCGTGTTGCCGTAAATGGGCGCAAGGATACGGCTCGCCGCGATTTCAAGAATCATCAGACAACCGCCGGACACCGCAGCGGTACCGATGACATACAGGCGCAAGATCTGTTGAGTCACCTTGCGCACGGTTTCCGGGGAGGGCTTCGCCGCGTCTGCGTGTTGAGTGGAACGTATGGGCTTGTTTGCGGGCTTTTTGGTTTTCAAGGCTTGGTGTAATCCTTCAGCTTCAACTCTTCTTTCAACACTTCCGGGTCTTTGTGCCATTCCACATCGTCGGGCTTGACGGCGGGCGGGTGCTTGCGGAAGAATTCGTCTTGGTCCACTTGAAAAAACGCATCGTGTTGGTCACAAGCGTCGGTATCGAAATACAGGGTGATCGGTCGGTATCCGCAGGGAGCGGTGATACGACGAAGGGCGTGGCCTTGGGGGGAAAAGGCCCGCCAGTTGAAGTCCAGCGCGTTTTCCGCCTCTTCTGCCGTCTTCAGCCATTTCTCACCGTTCAGGCAGTAGAGATTGACGCAGAACATCAGAATGCCCACTTCCTCGTCACAGATGGGAATGGGGTCATCCGCTCGCTGAGGAAGCGATTCGACGGGAAGACCGAAGAAGCCAAAGGGTTTGTTCTGGCAGGAAAGCAGCAAGGCGGCAAACGCCAGGGCAACCACCATGACGACAACGATGCCTGGATTCCTGTTCATACCGCCTCGCCTTTTGGATGGTTGGTTTTTCCCAACATGCCGCAGGCGGCGTGGGCATCTTCCCCTCTGGAGGAGCGAATCATCGCCTGCACCCCCCGCGAGAGCAGCTTATCCTGGAAGGCTTTCACGGCCTGGTCACTGGGGCGCTGGAAGTCGCTCTTTTCGTGGATGTTGAAGGCCAGCAGGTTCACCTTGGCTTGGACTTCCCTGGCAATGGCGGCCAGGCGGCGGACATCGTCCTCCGTGTTGTTAACGCCGTCCAGCAACACGTATTCCAGCACCGTGCGCACCCGCCGGGCATGGGGCAGAGCTTTCAAGGTCTGCACCAGATCCGCCAGGGGATACTTGCGGTTGATCGGCATCAGGCGCGAGCGCACCTCGTCGGTGGTGGCGTTCAGGCTCACCGCCAGCATCACGCTGCTTCGTTCGGTAAACTCTGGGATTTTCGGCAGTATGCCGCAGGTGCTGACCGTGATTTTACGATTGGAAAGCATCATCCCGCGCTCATCCTGGAGAATATCCAAGGTATCAATAAGGTTGTCCAGGTTGAGCATCGGTTCGCCCATACCCATGAACACCAGGTTGGACAAACGCCGTCCGTCCATCTCATCGCGGGCCATGCGGGCAGCTACGCGGTATTGGTCCACCATCTCATAGACGCGCAGGTTCCGTTGAAAGCCAAGCCCCGCCGTAAAGCAGAAGGCGCAGCCCATCTGACAGCCCACCTGGGTGGAGAGGCACAGAGTCAGGTGCTTGTCCGAGGGGATCAACACCGCCTCCACCCGTGCCGCGTCGGTCAGTTCAAAGACCAGCTTGCGTGTGCCATCCCGGCTTTCAGCCACATCCACCAAGGCGGGCGCGGCGCAATCCAACTCCCGGCTGAGGCGCTCCCGCAGGGGCTTGGCCAGGTTGGTCATCTGCGCGGGGTCATCCACCAGCTTGTCATGGGAAAAACGAAAGACCTGCTCGGCACGAAAGCGCTTCTCACCCCACAAAGCCAGGAAGTCTTGCAGCTTGGGCAAGGTAAAATCCCGCAGGTGGGGGCGCAGGTCCGGCGTGGCGGAGGGTTCCGGGGAGATCAGGTCGTCGTGTTCATGCTTGTCGTTTGTTTCCTTCATGCCCCGGATGTACCAGACTTCCCTTGCTTTTTCCAGGGGTTTTTGTTGAGTAGGCATTGTGGGACTATTACCAAGGATAGTTACGATAGTCCAAACTCCAACGGGTCCGAATCTCGTTGGCCTTTGTTTCGTCTGAGCAGAAACGATCATAGTTTTTCTGATAGGATTCCCGGCGTACAAGGAGACCTTGCTTGAAGGCTGGGTCTGGAACCATATCGGCCAACTGAAGCATCACATCATAGGGAATGCAATGCCAATCCGGCAAATCTAAAACGGTATTATAAAACCTGTTATAGTTTTGAAGACCAACGGGAAAATGAGTTCTTATTATCAAATCATAAAACCGTCTTATTACTATATCTAGTATTGTACTGTAACTTTCTTTCTTGCTTCCTTTGTCATCACAGAATGCGCGATGCAAAAACATATAATACTCTTTCCGATGATGGTTCCATTCTTTGGACTTGTTGGTGTACTTAATGATATTCATTGCGTCGTCGTATGGAAGGCAATGCTTATCGGGAAAGTCGATGAGCAACTCCTTATATACATTAATATCATCCTGCGATTCTCTTGTTGGGTTGGTTTTGTGCATTTTAACGGCATTGATGATTTCGTCAAAAAGACCGGTATCTTCCTTGTTTAGTAACGCTGCAACCATTGACGCATAGCCGCGTGAGTCGAAATAACCAATATCCTTTCCTGCTTTCCAGATTTTGCAGAGATCTTGTAGTGTCAAAGGCTTCTTCCCTGATGATAAACCATTGTAAATATATATTATACCACCTACCACGTGAAGCATCCTTGGAATTCGATCAATGAAATCTGGAGAATAGAATGAGTCGAAGTCAATGCGCGGTTCGTCCTCTTCTTGAAAATCAAGATTTCTATTTTTCAAATATATGGTTGATCGTCTACGCAGATCCAATTCCGCTTGACCAATATCCATTCCTGACGGTCTGGCGACGTAACCACAGCCTACATGCGTCATCATGTGAATTTCTTGCACTTCCTCTTTGCTGAGTTGGTTGTAATATGTTGCTACTTTCTCACATGAATCCGGAGCATTTTCTTTCAACCACTCAAAAGCCTCCAGGCGGTCCGGTGGGTAAATGCCTCGGTCACAAACTTTCGCGATGGCATCTTCAGGATTCTCGATCGGGGTTTTAGGCGGCCATTCAACATACATGATTCCATCACCGTAAGGGGTTACTCTGTGTTTTTTCATTTCCTCCTGCGAGTAACTTGTGAAGTACCCAGCGTAATTGATGTAAACACTATGAGCGACATTAACATTTATCCTTAATATCGGTTCCAAGGGAACTTGTGCTTGGGGCTTCTTTTGGACCTTTTGTTCAGGTAGGTGTACACCAAGAGCACTCAGGTTTTCTTTCAGATAACCATCATTTCCCAAATCAAGATCGTATTTCACCAGCCCGGCTATCAAAGCCAGGATTATCAAAGCACGTAACAGCATGATCCAATGTCGTATCTTCAAGGAACTCCTCCATGTAGCCTATGATGATTCATCCCTGCAAAACAATATACTACCTTATTCAGTCAGAAAGAAGCAAAAGGGGCAGGAATGCCTTTGCTCTAGCCCCAAAAAACAAACTCCCTCATCCTGGATGTCTGATCCGTGATGAGGGAGTTTTGGATCTTCTGCTTTCCCGCGTTGATACCGGAATGGAAGCCCGGATGCTCGACGGCGAGGTCTGCACAACCAGGGATCACCCCTCACAGCTTGTCAGGCCCTGCGATCTGCCCCGGAACGTATCTTTTAAGGAAGCGCCCAGTTGAACAGGATGCCCGGTGTGTAGCCCAGGTAGCTGTCGGCAATTCGACCATCGGGGGCGATGATGTAGGTGGTGGGAAACGCGGAAACGCGGTAGTCCTGCTGAATGCGCTTGTTTCCTAACAACACAGGGAAGGTCACCTTGTACCTCTTGTGAAAGCCAATCACCTCTTCCCGGTTTTCATAGCCCAAGGCCACGCTGAGAACCGTGGTGGTTTGCGGGTCGATTTTCTCCATAAGATCATTGAGATCGGCCACGTTGGACTTGCAGACCGTACACCAGGGAGCAAAGAAAAACAGCAACACGGTCTTACCGGTATGCTCCGCAAGCTTGTAGGTACGGCCATCCAGATCACGCAAGGTAAAGGCCGGGGCGGGTTCCGCTTCGGTGTCCAGAAGATCCCGTTTCTGATAGGTTTTGATCCCCATGAACAGGGCGGCAAAGAGGGTCAGGTTCAGCACCACGGAGAGGATTTTCTTCCAACGGGGGCGGTCTTGCGGGCGGCTTTCAGTCATTATCTGGGCTTCTTTCTATCGGTTCGCGGGTTATTTCGCCAAGATCAGAGACAGTGTACCACCAACGGGTTACGAAACGTACCGGTTTTGCGCCGAAATTGTCTTTTTTGCCTCCCATTTCACAGAACATGGACATTGTTTGGTAAACCCGCTACAATACGCGCTTTGTTTGGGCCTTTTGGCATAACCCTTCCCTTTGGGACTTCGCTTGAATCGTCCGGGTTCAAGGCATGGAGGATCGGCATGGTGTGTTTGCTTGTTCTGATCGTGGTTGTTTGGCTTGCCTGGCGTTTTGTTGCCAGACCTTACATGGCCCGCTGGAATTCCACCAAGGCGGATCGCAACCAGGCCTTCGCCGGGGTTGAAGCCTTGAAATACTACAAAGGCGATGTCGTTCACGAAGCCGTTCGGGCCATCGACATTCAAGCAAAGCCGGAGGAAGTCTGGCCCTGGTTGGCGCAAGTCGGTCGCGGTGGAGGCTTGTATGGGGAAGATGCCTGGACCAACATGCGCAAGGCCTCGGCCAACCGCCTGGTGGAATGGATCCCCGCGCCCGCTCTCGGTGACGCCACGCCTTTGGGCTATCTGCTTCATCTGGAAGAGGGCCGTAGCCTCGGCTATTGGGCACCGGGAACCCCGGAGTTGGGCGGCGTTCGCTGGGAAGCCACCACCTTCGTGCTGACGCCCCAGGGATCGGGCACGCGCCTGGTCAAGCATCACAAGCTGGTGGTCAGCGGCGGCCTGGCCCGTCTGGCTGGTCCCTGGCTGCGCATTCGCGATTTCCTGGACACGGTGAAGCAGCTCAGCACCTTGAAAAACTATATTGAAGGCTATGAAACCCGTAAAGTGAACGGAGAAATCCGGCCCTTCGAGGGAAAAATGGCCTACCAGTTCGATGAAGTCTGCTATGCCGACGGCCAACGAGCCGGTGTGGAGGGTGCAGGCCCGGCGAAGCGTTTCCGGGAGATGGCGTTGCGTGACGGCATCTTGAATCAGGCCGCCGCAGAGTAAGACAGCAGTCCCACAACTGAAGATTGATAGAGTTTCCTGAATTGTTCCATAGCAGGGGTAGGTCTTGATTTGAAACAGGACTTGCCCTTGCTTTTTCTCTACAAGACGAATAAAGTGATTTTTGTCACTGGTGTTTGCAGGACAAGGACAACCTTGATGAGAGTGGAGGATACGATGAGTGCTTGGTCACGTTTGGGTTTGGTTTGTAGTCTGTTGCTGGTCCTTTTCTGCTCTGTAGGATTGACGGCCTGCGATGAGGATTCTACCGACGATGATGATGATGTCACCGACGACGATGATGATGTCACCGACGACGATGACGATGTCACCGACGATGATGACGATGTCACCGACGATGATGACGATGTCACCGACGATGATGACGATGTCACCGACGATGATGACGATGTCACCGACGATGATGACGATGTCACCGACGATGATGACGATGTCACCGACGATGATGACGATGTCACCGACGATGACGATGATGTCACCGACGGCGATGAAGATGGAGACATCGACGGCGACGAGGATGGAGACATCGACGGCGATGAAGATGGAGACATCGACGGCGATGAAGATGGAGACATCGACGGCGATGAAGATGGAGACATTGACGGCGACGAAGATGGAGACATTGACGGCGACGAAGATGGAGACATTGACGGCGACGAAGATGGAGACATCGACGGCGATGTCGGTGGTACCCTGCTTCACGGCCTGGTACCCGTCGGATCGGGCGGCAGTGCGCAGTCCGGGAACTATCGCTTGAACTTCACCTTTGCCGCGCCACAAACCCTGACCGCAGCGCGTAGCAGTAACTACGTACTCAATCAGGCAAGGGTAGACGTCGATCGTTAAATCTGGATACACGCTGGTTGTTCCACTTCGCTGGAAAGATTGGAAACGTGACGATGACTCTACGATTCGCATGGATTTTTGTTTTGCTTTCGTTTGTTCACCTCGCCTGGGCGGATGTACCGGGAACGATGACTTTTCAAGGCACCTTGACGAATGACGCCGGGCAGCCCTTGAATGAAACGATCTCCGTGACCCTGACCTTGTATGATGCCGCCAACGACGGGAACAACCTCTGGACGGAAACCCAAAGTGTGACGGTGAATCACGGCTTTCTGAAGGTTACCGTAGGGGAGACGAACCCCATCGACGCCAACCTGATTGACGGCCAGACGCCCTTGTACCTCGGCGTAGCCATCGGGGAGGATGAAGAGATGACGCCCCGGCAGGTGGTGAGCAGTGTGCCTTACGCCACGCGGGCGTCCACCGTAGAGCAGGTCACCGGAGACATCACCCCCAACACGGTCAGCGTCAACGGCAATCTGGTCATTGACGAAACCGGTGCCTGGGTGGGAAGCCCCGCCGGTTTGGAAGGTCCGCAAGGACCAGAAGGACCGCAAGGTGAAAGCGTCGCGATGTGGTCGGCAGACCTCGGAGACTGCCCCACCGGCGGCCTTGGCTTCCAAGTTGGAGAGGGAGACATTCAGTACATCTGTAACGGGGCCGATGGCGCTCAGGGTCCGCAAGGTGAGCAAGGCCCGGCTGGTCCGGCGGGAGCTGATGGTGCTCAAGGCGAAACCGGCTTGCAAGGCCCCGCAGGTCCGGCGGGTCCGGCGGGAGCCGATGGTGCCCAAGGTCCACAAGGTGAGCAAGGCCCGCGTGGTTATTCCGCGGTTCCCACCACCACCGTACCCCAAGGGAATCTGGATACCTTGGTTTCAGAGAGAAACGTCGGCGAGGTTGCAATGACCATCGGGTCGGACAGTCTGCCGGTGATTGCCTATGTCGACAGTGAGAAAAACCTGTATCTGATTCACTGCAACGACATCGCCTGTACCACCCATAGCGAAACAACCCTGGATGATCGCGGTGTGACGGGTACCACGGATGTGGATATCGCCATCGGAATCAATGGCAACCCTGTTGTTTCCGCCCACATGGAAGACTATGGCAACCTGGTGGTGAAAATCTGTGATAACCCATCCTGCACCACCTTCAGCCACCACGGGCTCAATTCGGGATCGGACGTGGTGGGGAAATACCACTCCCTGGCCATTGGGGCCGATGGCTATCCGGTTCTTTCCTACTACGATGAAACCAACACCCGCCTGAGCCTGGTGCATTGTGAAGATGTAAACTGTGAATCGTGGAATAGAATCTACAACATGGATCAAGATGAAACATACTACGGCACCTCCAACTCCATTGCCATCTCTCCCTCATTAGGGGTTCCTAAGGTTGCCTTTTCCTCCTCAAACGGCCTCAAGGTTTGCACATGCACAACGGCGTCTTGTAATGAGCGAAGTTGTGAACTTGTTATCGGCAGCCGCCTCTATCAACCCGGTGAGATTGCGATGAATACAGGTTGGGCCCCTGCCTTTCCCGTAATGAACGGCCAGTCTTTGTATCATCGGTCTTGTACGACTTCCACCTGTAGCGAGAGTTCGAGTTCTACTATCAGTAGTACTCCAATGCCCTTGACCCCAGGCACAGAGGCTCGCCTTCGCTATGATTCAAGCGGCCTTCCGGCTTACCTTTATGTTAGGTTTAGTTCGTTTTATTTCCGAATCGTGCGATGTGCAAACCTGAGCTGCTCTGAAAAGACGTATGCAGGGTATATTCAAAGCAACCTAGGAACCTACCCCACCGCAAACGGTACTTTCACGTATTCGTTCGGTGTAGATGGCACGCCTATCATCGCATACAAAGATCGATCCTCCGGCCAACTTAAGGTGTTGAAATGCAGCAACGGCTATTGCGCGGCAAACTACACCCGGCGCTGAACAATCAAACCAACTTGCGAAAGAACAACCATGAAAACCTTGATTTCTTTTCTTCTTCTCTTCGGGCTTGTATCAAGCCTCGCCTGGGCGGATGTACCGGGAACGATGACTTTTCAAGGCACCTTGACGAATGACGCCGGGCAGCCCTTGAATGAAACGATCTCCGTGACCCTGACCTTGTATGATGCCGCCAACGACGGGAACAACCTCTGGACGGAAACCCAAAGTGTGACGGTGAATCACGGCTTTCTGAAGGTTACCGTAGGGGAGACGAACCCCATCGACGCCAACCTGATTGACGGCCAGACACCCTTGTACCTCGGCGTAGCCATCGGGGAGGATGAAGAGATGACGCCCCGGCAGGTGGTGAGCAGTGTGCCTTACGCCACGCGGGCTTCCACCGTAGAGCAGGTCACCGGAGACATCACCCCCAACACGGTCAGCGTCAACGGCAGCCTGGTCATTGACGAGACCGGTGCCTGGGTGGGAAGCCCCGCCGGTTTGGAAGGTCCGCAAGGACCAGAAGGACCGCAAGGTGAAAGCGGTGCCCAAGGCCCGGCAGGTCCGGCAGGACCGCAGGGTGAAACCGGTGCCCAAGGCCCGGCAGGTCCGGCAGGACCGCAGGGTGAAACCGGTGCCCAAGGCCCGGCAGGTCCGGCAGGACCGCAGGGTGAAAGCGTCGCGATGTGGTCGGCAGACCTCGGTGATTGCCCCACCGGCGGTGTTGGCCTGCAACTGGGCCAGGGAGATATCCACTACGTCTGCAACGGGGCTCAAGGGCTACAGGGGCTTCCTGGATTGGCTGGCCCTCAAGGTGAAACCGGCTTGCAAGGCCCCGCAGGTCCAACAGGACCGCAGGGTGAAACCGGCGCTCAAGGTCCGGCAGGTCCAACAGGACCGCAGGGTGAAACCGGCGCTCAAGGTCCGGCAGGTCCAACAGGACCGCAGGGTGAAACCGGCGCTCAAGGTCCGGCAGGTCCAACAGGTCCGCAAGGTGAAACCGGCGCTCAAGGTCCGGCAGGTCCAACAGGTCCGCAGGGTGAAACCGGCGCTCAAGGTCCGGCAGGTCCAATGGGACCGGAAGGTCCGGCAGGGGTCGCGGTTGGTTTTGGTACCAATCTCTATACGGCATACGATGGGTACATCGTTGATGATTGCGTTCTGGGCGAGGTGATGCTATTTGCCGGAACTACAGGTATGGGACTTAAGGCAGATGGTACGATTCTACCCATTTCACAATATAGTGCGCTGTTTTCCCTTCTAGGTGTCAAATTCGGTGGTAACGGCACGACGACCTTTGCCTTGCCGAACCTTACGAGCCAAGCCCCTGACGGCACGACCTATTTCATCTGTACGGAAGGCTTGTATCCCTCCCGACTGTAAACAGCCTTCCATCCTTCGTTCATTCAGGCGGCCTTCGGGCCGCCTTTTGTCTGGCCTGAACGCTTCACCGGCCTGTTTTTCCTTCCGAAGTCCATCTTGACAAGCTTTTCTAACCAGCGTATCATCTTCGGTTAACTTAAGTTTGATTCTCTGTTTGACGATAGAGAACGGGACGATAGATTGAAAGAAAGGACTCACGAAGACCATGACAAGCATTACACGTGACGAAATACTGGCCCTTCCCAAATGTGATCTGCACGTTCACCTGGATGGAAGCCTACGGCTTTCCACCATTCTGGACCTCGCCGAACAGCAGAAAGTCTCCCTCCCGGCCAAGGATGAAGAGGGCTTGCGCAAGGCCATGCGTATCGGCCAGCGTTGCAAGGATCTCAACGAATACCTGGAAGCCTTCGGCATCACCTGTAGCGTCTTGCAGACCGAGGAAGCCCTGGAGCGCGCCGCCTTTGAGATGATTGAAGACTGCCACCATGAAAACATCCGCTACGTTGAGGTACGCTTCAGCCCTATTTTGCACACCGACAGAAAACTGCCCATCGAATACGTCCTGGAAGCGGTGTTGCGCGGCCTGGAACGCGGACGGGAAACCTTCGGGGTGGAAAGCGGCGTGATTATCTGCGGCATTCGCAACATGAACCCCAACGTCAGCTACCGCCTGGCTCAACTGTGCGTCGCCTACAAACACAAAGGTGTGGTGGCCTTCGACCTCGCCGGGGCGGAATACAACCATCCGGCCAAAGATCACCTGCGGGCTTTCTACCTGATTGTAAACAACAACATCAACTGCACCATTCACGCCGGGGAAGCCTACGGCTCCCAGAGCATTCACGAGGCCATTCACTACACCAACGCCAACCGCATCGGCCACGGAACCCGGCTCTTTGAAGACGGCGAACTGCTTAACTACGTAAATGACCATCGCGTTCCGCTGGAAATGTGCGTCAGTTCCAACGTGCAGACCGGCGCGGTGGAAAGCTTTGAAGATCACCCGCTGCCGATGTATTTCCGCAAAGGCGTGCGCGTGACGGTCAACACGGATAACCGTCTGATTACCGACACCACCGTCACCGACGAACTGCTCATCTGCCATGAGAAGTTCAACCTCAACCTGTTTGACCTGAAGCTGATTCTGATGAACGGTTTCAAGTCGGCCTTCCAGCCCTATGAGCGCCGACGGAAGATGCTGGCCAAGATGCGTGTGGAAATGGGCTTGCAGAAGTTCTATTCCCCCACCTTCGGCACCACCCGCATCCCCTTGGAACCGGAGGGAGATAACCCCATTGTGGACTGAGCCTTGTTTGCAAGCGCCCGCCTCCGGCGGCTTTGCCCTCTATCTTCATGCGCCCTTTTGTCGGCGCAAATGCCCGTATTGTGACTTCTATTCCGAGACGATCTGCGACCGGGACGTGATGTCCCGGTATGCCCAGGCGCTTTATCGTGAGATGAACGCACGGGCCAAGGATTACGCGGGGCTGACGCTGCAATCCATCTACCTTGGCGGCGGAACGCCCTCTCTGCTGCCGGTGGAACTTGTTCAGGGTATTCTTGCGCGTATCCGGGATTCCTTCGACCTCGCCCACGATCTGGAAATCACCCTGGAAGTCAATCCGGGGACGGTCAAGCAAGAGGAACTGCTCGGTCTACGCCGGGCGGGGGTGAACCGCCTGAGTGTGGGAGTTCAATCGTTCGACAACAAGGTCTTGCGCTTTTTGGGTCGCATTCACAATGCGGAGACGGCCCGACGGGTGCTGCATGAAGCCCGCGAAGTGGGCTTTTCCAACCTGAGTATCGACCTGATGATCGGCGCGGCGGAACAGACCGGGGTTTCCTTTGAGCGGGATCTTGATGAAATCGCAGAACTTTCTCCGGAACATGCCAGCGTCTACATGCTGACCATCGAAGATGATACGCCCTTCGGAGAGAGGCTTTGCAGCGGGGATGACCCGGCCATTGATGACGACAGCCTGGCCGAGCGCTACGAACTGCTCCAACAGCGCTTGCCCGAACTGGGCCTGCATCAATATGAAATCAGCAACTTCGCCCAAAGGGGCAGGCATTCCCGACACAACCTGGCCTACTGGAAGGGAACACCCTATCTGGGTTTGGGACCGGCGGCGCACAGCTTCCGCCTGAGTCGCAGCGGCAAGGGGGCGCGTCGTGAAGCCAACCCGGCGGATCTGCAAAGCTATCTTTTGTGGGATTTCAAGACGGAAGCCTTTCACCTCAGCGAAGCCATCGACGAGGAAACCTTGCGCAAGGAATTGATTTTCTGCGGCTTGCGCACCTGCTGGGGCTTGGATTTCGCCGACTTTGAAGCCCGGACGGGGCAGGACTTGCGCCGTAGCCACGCACAGCCCCTCCAACGGCTGGCCAAACTGGAGCTTGTCACCCTCACCGATTCCAAGGTCTGCCCCACCATCCGCGGCTTTCGCTTCGCCGATGCCCTGGCCCTGGAATTCTTCTAACCAACCAAGGACCAACGCAATCATCTACAGAGCCGGAGGGGGACGTTTTCACCTCTTACCGGATTCAACCCCGTCCGTGACGGGCGAGGCTCTTGACAATCCCGGTTTCCCTCACCCTGCTCTCTTCCTTCGCTTCCCTCTCCCTGCAAACATCATCTCTCCCTCTCACGAGAGATAGGATGCCCCAAAGCATCCCCGTGAGGGGCGAAAGCTTTGTCAGCAAATTCAGAACCAAACGGTTCAAGGAAGTGTCCGACAGACACGGAAACCAACGCTATAAATGCGGTAGCTCGGCGTGTCATAACTGCGTTTGGCTGACCGGCAATGCTCCGCGGCATAGCTCCAACCACCGCCCCGCAGGACGCGGAGTGAGCCTGTACCCGGCCCCATCGGATCGGTCTCTACATCATTCTGGTAGGTATTTTGATACCAGTCCCAGGTCCACTCCAAGAGATTGCCACTCATGTCATACACATCCCAGGCGTTTTCTTCCTTCCCGCCGACAGGTTTTGTGCCGTACTCAGAGCTTCCCGAAGAACCATTGTTGCCACAGAACCAGCCGATCTGAAGAAGGTTCGTATCGTTGCAACCCGTACTTAGGATCGTCCCGTCATTTCCGTTACTCGGATAGAATGCCGTAGAGCTTCCCGCCCTTGCAGCGTATTCCCATTCCGCTTCTGTCGGCAAGCGGTATCCTTCGCACTGCTGAGGCTTGGTGACTCCACTTGCTAAGGTCACTGTCGCCGACTCAATGCCGCCATAGCTTGCATCATCATCAAAGCAGTTCATGTAGTCCGCACCCACATTCCCGCCGTTTTCGCAACTCACATTCGATAGCACATAACATGGCGTCAGACCTGCCTCTAAGGACAACTGGTTGGCGTAGGCCAAGGCGTCAAACCAATTCACATACTTCACCGGATGCGTATTTCCGCAGCCGTAGGTACAATCCGAATCGTAGGTATCCATCGGGTTCCAACCCATCAAATTCTCAAATTTCCACTCTGTGACTTCATACTGACTCAATTGGAAACCGTAGGTAAGCGACACGTCATGCAGACTCTCATCATCACCACGTCCCAATTCCGCCGTGCAGTCTCCGGGATAGCCTGCAGGGCAGGTGGAGCCATTCGGGCTGCCCATCCAGAACGAACCGGCGGGGATGACCACAAAGCCGGGTGCGATGATGGACTCACAATTGGGGTAGCCGCTGTAGCCCACGGCGCATTGGTCGCAGAATGTACCGGTATACCCCGCCGCGCATTGCTCGCAGAACTCACCCGTAAAGCCTGTATCACAACTGCACATGCCCGTGCCGCTGGTCCAGGTGCAAGTGCCGCTATTGTTACAGCTTGTTGTGGTAGCATCTTCACAAACGGGCGGTGGGTTGACACGCATCAGGAAGATGTTGCTATTACCGTTTGAAAGTAGATAGTTGGTTCCATCACCAGGATTCAAATCCATAGTGTTGTAAAAATCGCCAGTGAGAACCGTTCCCCCATCGGTAAGAACACTAATATCATCGGCTATATCATTAGCTGCCCCCCCGAAACCCTCACTCCAACGGTAGCTTCCATCCAAATCAAAAACGGCAAGGAAGATATCTTGGTTACCACTTGATGTATGCTCTCCCCCCTCATTTTCGGGGTCGAAGTCTATTGTATCATTGAAATATCCGGTAATGACCAATCCCCCATCGGACAATTGTGTAAGTGCATTGCCGACATCCCCACTTGTTCCGCCAAAACTTTTACTCCATCGGTAGCTTCCATCAGCATCAAAAACGGCTAGGAAAACATCATAATAGTCCGTGGTTGTGGCCGTATGCTCTCCTCCTTCATTGTCTGGGTCGAAATCAATGGTACTGCTTCTGAAATCGCCAGTAATGGCCATTCCACCGTCAGAAAGTTGCGTGATACTTTGACCTAAATCACCCAAAGTTCCGCCGAAGCTTTTGCTCCAGCGATAGCTGCCATCATCATCAAAGACGGCAAGGAAAACATCGTAATAGTCCGTGTCTGTGACGGTATGTTCACCGCCTTCATCCTCAGGGTCAAAGTCAATGGTACTACTTCTGAAATAGCCGGTAATGGCTAAACCGTTGTCTGAAAGTCGAATAATACCTTGCCCGTAATCACCATCTGCTCCACCAAAAGTTCTGCTCCATCGGTAACTACCATCAAAGTCAAAGACAGCGAGGAAAATATCTTGGTGTCCGTTGGATGTATGTTCACCACCAGAAATGCCTGGAGCGAAGTCAATAGTTTCTTGGAAATAGCCCGTCACGGCTAATCCTCCATAGGGAAGCTGTGTGACGCTATTACCAACATCACTGCTTATTCCACCAAAGCTTTTACTCCATCGGTAGCTACCATCTGACTCAAAGACAGCCACAAAAACATCAACATAATCATTAGATGTTGCTGTATGCTCACCACCTTCGTTTTCCGGGTCAAAATCTATGCTGCTAAACCTGCCAGTGATAGCAACCCCCCCATCGGAAAGTTGTATAATGCCTTCGCTATAATCGCTAATCGTTCCACCAAAGCTTTTGCTCCAGCGGTAGCTTCCATTTGCTTCAAAGACAGCAATAAAGATATCTGTCCCGCCATTAGACGTATGCTCTCCCCCCTCATTGTCTGGGTCGAAATCAATGGTATCGCTAAAATACCCTGTTACGGCTAGTCCTCCGTCAAAAAGTTGGGTGACGGCCTGTCCATAATCACCAGCAGCTTCTCCAAAGCTCTTTGCCCAGCCGCTGCTATAGCAGTCAAAGGAGGTATCGCATTGTTCGTGGGTTGAGCTTTCACCGTCAAAATCACAGTAGAGGTCATTGGCAGAACCTGCGGCACACACTCCATTCTGGCAGGTATCCGTAATGCAGGCGATGCCATCCAGGTCACAGCTTGTGCCATTGTTTTCATGGTTGGCTTGGCAGGTTCCTGAGCCATCACAAGTATCCGGGTTGTCACAATCCGTATCGGTGTTGCTTCCACAAGCCGTGCCCAGCGGGTCAAAGCAGGAGTCCGTATCTTCCTGGCAGGTATTACACTCCGTTTCCGAGCAAGGGTTGCCGGGGTGGGTACACTGCCCGCCGCCATCGCAGGTGTCGCCCGTGCCGTTGCAATAAAGGCCGTCGTCGCAGTCGCTGTTGCTAGTTTTGAAGGTCCAGGAATCGGTCATGATGCCGGTATCGCAATAGCGGCACCGGTTGGTGGAAAGCTCCTGGTTATGCGTGTAGCACACGTTGTCAATCAAGCAGCGCCCGGACTTTAATGTATGAGCGCACTCCCCGTTGGCCGCGCAGATGTCCGTGGTGCAATCCAGGCCGTCGTCCGTGCAGGTGTTACCTTCATGGATCGGCTGGCAGCCGTCACAACAGGTGTCCGTGGTGAAGCAAACACAGTCGGAGTCATCATCTTCATCCCCGTCGGGGAGGTCACCATCCGTATCATCTTCTTCGTCGATGTCTTCGTCACCGTCCGTGGTGTCATCATCATCGTCGTCATCGTCGTCTGTATCCCCGTCAACAACATCCAAGCCCTTGCATGTGCGTTGAAGGGTAGACATCCCTATTGCATCACCCCAGCAATCCCCACAAAACGAGGAATTACTATCGCAGTAGTCGTATCCCCAATTCCCTTCGCATGTAGCAGGGGAAACGATTCTTACAGGTCCTCCCACCCGTGTCCCTTCAGGGATGCTGTTCAAATAGGCTTGATCAAGAAGTCCCCATTCTGTACACCCTTGACCTCCCTCTGCGTTGAGGTTTCCATTGAACAGTAGGTGAGATTCTTCGCTTACCCAATCTTGGAAACGAACATGAAGGGTATTTTGGATGGGACCGTCAGCGAGTTTGCAGATACGGATTCTGATGCTAGAAGATTCTACCATTGTATCAAGCTCCACACGCAATGGAATGTACCCAGATCCTTCATCATAGAAGGTACGTGAGGTGCTGGTTGGCGACCAATAATCTTCGGCTAGACACGCTCCTTCGCATAGGCCAGCCTCACATGTTCCCACAGAATTTGCACATTCGTTGCCATCCGTTGCTCGAACGCATCCTTCATCACTCGTTTCTATTGCCGCCGCTCCAAATTCACATGAGCCATTTGTACATATTTGCGGCCAGCACCGGCGCGATTTACTGCCTTCCTGCGCACACTCGTCTGAAAATTGACATTCAGTATAATTGCCTTCGCAGGCTATCGCGTCACATGCTTGACCATTATTGATTGGCTGGCAGCCATTGCAGCAATTGTCCGTGGTGGAACAGACGCAGTCGGAATCTCCGTCTTCGTCGTCGTCGGTATCGCCATCGGTGGTGTCATCATCATCGTCGTCGGTATCGCCGTCGGTGGTGTCATCATCATCGTCGTCTGTATCGCCGTCGGTGGTGTTATCATCATCGTCGTCTGTATCGCCATCGGTGGTGTCATCATCATCGTCGTCGGTATCGCCATCGGTGGTGTCATCATCATCGTCGTCTGTATCGCCATCGGTGGTGTCTTCGTCACCGTCGGGGAAAGAATCGTTGCAGTTTGACCGACAAATCTGGTCCGCGCAGCAGGAAAGGCCCTCAGAGCAGATATCCCCCAGGAAGCATGATTCTCCCTCGCCTCCGCGTTCGGTCAGTGTCCAACCGTCGCAGGCAAAAAGAAGGGAAGCCAGAAGAATCAACACGAATAGTTTGATGGCGTTCATGGTTCCCTCCTTACCACTGAAGCTGAAGCTGGACGCTGGCCCCACCTTGCGTGGGTGCGACACTGGCGATGGTCTGGGTCTGAGTCAGGGCTTGGGTATCGGATGGTTTCTTCACTGCGTCCACAATCCACAGGGCGATTCCCGTGGCCGCTGCCGCGCCACCCAGTGCATAGCCGGAGATGGCTACCGCCTTCCAGGTTGAATGTTTGCTTTGGGCGGCGGTATCGCCGTGGTCGTAGTCGTCCAAGGCCTGGCTCATCTGCCACTGGCCCACGCCGCCCAAGGCCAGAAGCGCCACGCCGGAAAAGAAGGTTCCATAGCCCGCTTTGCAAAGGGCGCTCATTGGCGGTTTGGAACTTTCCTGCTCAACGCTCGGTTCGCTTTGCGCCTCGGTGGATTTCGATTCCGGCTGGACTACGGGAGCGACAACCGGAGAGGCTTCCTTGTCGAACAATTCCGCCACAGCTCCGGGCAGGGCTTCAATCAGGGCATTGACATCCCCCTTGATCTGCTTGCCCACGCGACCCATAACCTCTGCATTGCGCACGTTGATCCGCCGCAGGTTGAGCATCCAGTAATTCCCCATCCGGCCCAGATCCCCGCTTACCGCCTCCGGCACACCGAGGGCCGAACCGATCTCGGCGATACAGCTTGTGCCATCCACGCCGCATTTCTGCTTGGTTTCCTCCCCCTTGAAGATGGTCTGAATGTCCGCGTCGGAAAGGACTTTCAAGCCGGAGTACCGCTGGACCTGGGCGGCAATGTAGCCGGAGATGCTGTCGATATCATCCTGGGTGACACCCGTCTTCTGCTCCAAACGCCAGACCACGATTCCCTTGGCTTTGGAGGTGTCTTCCGCAAAGCCGGAAGAAGCAAAAGTCATCAGACACAGTAAGAACCCCAAGAAAAGGCAATCGTTCACACGCATCAACGGCTCCGTAGTTGAAATCCAGAAGAGATTTTTTTCCAAGGCGGGAACAATGTAAAAGAACAGGTAGACGATGTCAACGAAAGGGAAAAGAGGACAGGCATTTCGGTTCCGAAAGAAGAAATCCTGTTTTGTCAGAATTTGAAGCAGGCTTCCTCCTCGTGTCCAGTACGTCACCCAACAAGCCCCTGTTTCTTGGGCCATCAATCTCACTGACGGCACTGACCACGCCAGGTCTCCGGAAAGAGGGGCGCTGGGGTGTCTTTTCGGTTCTGGACGACTGTTTCACGTTGTAACAATGATCTCATCGCCACCATCCCTTGGGGTTTTGATACAAACCCATGAGACAGTCTATGGGTTCAAAAGGAATCCTCTTTCCGAGGTGTCGTCTATTCAATGGGCAAAACCCTAAGGTTTTCAAGGAAAAAGCGCAGGCCCACCCTTGACAGTCCCCCTGGTTGTGCTTACCTTTGCTCTTGTGTCGAAGCGTGTGGCTAATGGTTAAAAAATCGTTTGTGGTAACAACATGTTACCGGATTTTTTGAACAAGGAGAAGAAACCTTGGGCAACGAGAAAAAAGTCATCGACCTGGAATCCTTCGCCAATGACCTCTCCGGAGACACGGATCTTTCCAAAGAATTGGAAGACACCATCCGTGAAGCGGATCAGTCCCAGAAGGTGAAAGTCACCATCAAGAAGAGCGACGAGGCCAAGGACGAAGCAACTCAAGGCGAGAAGAACGAGCAGGACCAGGGGGCCAAATCCCTCTCCGATCATCTGGCCGACACCATCGCGGATCTGGATGAGCCGGGCGAGGCCCAGCCGGAAAGCCTGCCGGAACCGAAACCCGCCGAGGAAGAACCGCCGAAGGATGATTACTACGACCGTCTGTTGCGTGTGACCGCAGACTTTGAGAACTACAAAAAGCGCATGATCCGCGAACGGGCGGACAACCTGCGTTATGCCAACGAGCGCTTCGCAACCGAAGTGCTTCCCTGCCTGGACAACTTCGAGCGCGCCCTCAAAGCCAGCGAACAGACCGATGTCAAATCGCTGCTGGAAGGCGTGAAGATGATCTACGACCAACTCCAGGGCGTGATGAAGCGCAACGGTGTGGAAGGCTTCGATCCCAGCGGTGAGCCCTTCGACCCCTCCAAGCATCAGGCAATGGACATGCGTCCCACCGCCGAGATGGAACCCAACCACATCCTGGAGGTCTATCAGAAAGGATACCTGCTCAACGATCGCCTGATCCGCCCGGCGATGGTCGTGGTCAGTGCCGCACCGATCGAAGACCAGCCAACCGAGGGACAAAACTCTGCGAACTCTGGAAACATGAATGAATCCGATGATGAAGGCGTGGATATCGAGTTCAGCGAGCCGGAAAACGACAAGGAAACCGAGACAAAAGACGAGATGAACGATTGATTTTTGCTAAATCGATCTTATTTCCTAAAGAGAGACTTGAAACCGTCCAACTTTGGATTGATACCATAAGAAAGTCAGAAAGAAAGCAGAAGGAAAGGAGCTAGTACAGATGGGCAAGGTAATCGGAATCGACCTGGGAACCACCAACTCCTGTGTCGCCATCATGGAAGGCGGCGATCCGACCGTCATCACCAACCCGGAAGGCTCGCGTACCACGCCCAGCATGGTGGCCTTCACCGAACAGGGTGAACGTCTTGTCGGCCAGATCGCCAAACGGCAGGCCATCACCAACCCGGACAACACCATCTTCGCCATCAAACGTCTGATCGGTCGTAATTTCGACAACCCGCAGACGGAAAAAGCCAAGAAAACCTGTCCGTACTCCATCGTTGCTGCGAAAAACGGCGACGCCTGGGTACGCATCCGCGACCGTGATTACAGCCCCAGCGAAGTATCCGCGATGGTGCTGCAGAAAATGAAACAGACCGCCGAGGATTATCTCGGTGAGGAAGTCACCGAAGCCGTGATTACGGTTCCGGCCTACTTCAACGACTCCCAACGTCAGGCCACCAAAGATGCCGGACGCATCGCCGGGTTGAACGTGCTGCGCATCATCAACGAACCGACGGCAGCGGCTCTGGCCTATGGTCTGGATAAACAAAAAGACGAAAAGATCGCCGTCTATGACTTGGGTGGCGGTACCTTCGATATTTCCATCCTGGAAATCGGTGACGGCGTCTTCGAGGTGAAAAGCACCAACGGCGATACCTACCTCGGTGGTGAAGACTTCGACCAGCGCATCATCGACTGGTTGGCCGAAACCTTCAAGAAAGACACGGGCATTGATCTCTCCACGGATCGTATGGCTCTGCAACGCCTGAAAGAAGCGGCGGAAAAAGCCAAGCATGAGCTGTCGGCCAGCATGGAGACGGACATCAATCTGCCCTTCATCACCGCCGATCAATCCGGCCCGAAACACCTGAACGTCAAACTGAGCCGCGCCAAATACGAGCAGATGGTGGAAGACCTGGTGGAACGCACCATCGAACCCTGCCGCAAGGCGCTTCAGGATGCCGGTCTGAAACCTTCCGAGATCAACAACGTGATCCTGGTCGGCGGTATGACCCGTATGCCCAAGGTTCAAGAGCGTGTGTCCGAATTTTTCGAGCGTCAACCCTTCAAGGGTGTCAACCCCGACGAAGTGGTTGCCATCGGTGCCGCCATTCAGGCCGGTGTGTTGAAAGGCGATGTGAAAGACGTGCTGTTGCTGGACGTGACGCCCCTCTCCCTGGGTATTGAAACCCTGGGCGGCGTGATGACCAAGCTCATCGAGCGCAACACCACCATTCCCACCACCAAGAGTGAAGTCTTCAGCACCGCTGCGGACAACCAACCCGCCGTCAGCGTCCACGTCCTTCAGGGCGAACGTGAAATGTCGCGGGACAACAAGTCCCTCGGTCGCTTCGAGTTGGTCGGCATTCCGCCTGCCCCCCGTGGCGTTCCCCAGATTCAGGTAACGTTCAATATCGATGCCAACGGCATCCTGAATGTCTCAGCCAAGGATTTGGGCACCAACAAGGAACAGACGATCAAGATCACCGCTTCCGGCGGCCTGGACGAAGACGAGATCAAAAACATGGTGGACGAGGCCGACAAGCACCGCGAGCAGGACAAGAAAAACCGTGCCCTGGCCGAGCTGCGTAACGAAGCCGACACCCTGATCTACACCACCGAGAAGAGCCTGCGCGAGTACGGAGATCAAATCCCGGACAGTGACAAGAAAGCCATCAACAGCGGTGTGGATGCCCTGAAGAAAGCCCTGGAAAGCAACGACGAAGTGACCATTCGCAACGCGATGCAAACCCTGGCCGAGAGCAGCCACAAGATTGCCGAGTTGATGTACAAAGAAGCCAGCAAGGCGGCCCAGGATGGTGTCATCGGTGGCGAGGACGAGAAGAAAGAGGGCGGCGACGACGGTGTCGTGGATGCCGAATACGAAGAAGTCAAACCGGACGAGAAGTCCGAAGACAAGAAGTAATGTGCCCATTCAACGCCTGATGTAACACCGGCGGGACTTCATTCCCGCCGGTATTGTTCCAAGCTCGAACCAGGTAACGATTTTCAAACAGGAACAAGCCGTGGCCTCGAACAAGCGTGACTATTACGATGTGCTGGGTGTGGGACGAAACGCCGGTGCGGAGGAAATCAAGAAAGCCTTCCGCAAACTGGCGGTGAAATACCACCCGGATCGCAACCCGGACAACCCCGACGCCGAAGAAAAATTCAAGGAAGCGGCGGAAGCCTACGATGTGCTGTCAAACAAAGACAAACGTGAGATGTATGACCGTTACGGTCACGACGCCCCTGGAATCAACGGGGCCGGATTCAACTTCAACGATTTCGCCAATTCTTCCAGTTTTGGTGACATCTTCGGCGACATCTTCGGTAGCTTCTTCGGCCAGAGTGGCGGTGGGCGGCGCTCCCGCGTGCAGCGCGGTGCAGACCTGCGCTACGATCTGGAAGTCGAGTTTACCGAGGCCGCTTTCGGTACCGAGAAGACCATCACCATTCCCCGTCAGGAAACCTGTGAAACCTGCGGCGGAAGCGGCGCGAAGGAAGGCACCGGCTCGGAAACCTGTTCCCGCTGCGGTGGTAGTGGTCAATTGCGCATTCAACAGGGTTTCTTCACGATGGCCAGCACCTGCCCGGTCTGTCAGGGTAAGGGAACCGTAATCAAGCATCCCTGCAAAAGCTGCCACGGCTCCGGTACGGTGGAAAAGGAAAGCACCCTGGAAGTGCATATTCCCAAAGGCATCGACCACGGCCAGCGGATCAAACTTCCCGGTGAGGGCGAACAAGGCCGCAACGGGGGCTATGCCGGGGACTTGTACGTCGTCGTCCATGTGAAAGACCACGACATCTTCACCCGTGACGGCTACCATGTGGTGGTGGATCTTCCCGTGACCTTCCCCCAGGCGACCTTGGGAGCCAAGCTGGAAGTGCCCACCATTGACGGTCCGGTGAATTTCAAAATCCCCGAAGGCACCCAGCCGGGCAGCATCTTCCGTTTGAAAAACAAAGGCATTCCCGTCTTAGGGCGTGAGAGCCAACGGGGGGACCAGCTTGTCCGCATCACCCTGGAAATCCCCACCCGCATCACCAAGGAACAACGGGAACTGCTGGAACAGTTCGAGCAGTGCTGCACCCAGGATTCCAACCCGCGCCAGCATGGCTTTTTCGAGAAGGTCAAAGAGCTGTTCAGCTAAGCGGTACGTGATTTTATCGACAACAAAACGGCGAGGTCTTTGACCCCGCCGTTTTTGTGTGTCGGAAAGATAACACGAAGCGAAGAGGCCTTGATCAGCCCTCGCTCTCATCGTCTTCCGGCGTATGGGCGGCGCGGAACTGTCGGCCCGGTTTGAGCATCACACCCTTTCCCGTGCGTCCTTCAATGCGCGTGCAAAGCGGCTCACTCAGGCGGATGTGACGAACGAAGTCCGTTTCTTCCACCACCGGCTGGCTCATCAGCCAATCCCAATCCACGCGGAAGTCCGTATGGCCCAGTTCCAAGGTCATGTAGCCGATCCCCAGGCTGGTGATATTCTGGAAGAAGTGGGTTCCCTGGCTGGGTTCCACGTTGAGCTTTTTCGTACCCACTTCCACAATCATTCTCGCTCCGGCGATCTGTCCCCAATTGACCGGAACCCCCAGCCAGCGGTCCACACTGCCCCAGCGACCGGGGCCGATCAGTGCGTAAGGCCGTTCTTCATCCATCAGTTTGTCGTTGATCGCGCCGATCTCCAGGGCGATTTCCGGAGTCTTGGCCAGGTTGAATACGTCATCCCGGACGAAAACCAGATCAAAGAGGTTGGAGTAAATCCCGTTGCCCAGCGCCTTGTTGGTTTTCAAAACCACGTCGTCTTCGTCGAAATCGCCGAGGCTCACCTCTTGCGCTTCCGCGCCGAGAATCAGCGGGCGAATCTGAAGAACATACACACTGGGCTTTTCCCCCATCGTGTTCCAGCGCACGGCGAACTCAATTTCAACCGGACAGCCCATCGCGTCGTGACCCACTTTGAGCAGATCGGTAAGCATCTTCGCCAGGGGGATTTCATTCCAGCGCAGGATGCTGTTGAAGGTGACGATACGCGGGCCGCCAAGGCTCAAGGTGTCACGGATCACGCCGTCCTGGGCATCGAACACGCTGCCGATCAGGGGCAGCACGCCGTCTTTTTCGGCTTGAGCCAGGTCTTTCTCGACGAGGGTGTCATCTTCATGCTGCAAGAGGGATTCGCCGGTTTTCAGATCCAGCGCGTAAAACTTGCTCTGGCTGCCTTTCAACCAGCTTTGCGGGCTGCTGAACTGTGGGAGAAAGGTGGGGTGACTGGGGCAGACACGCAAAGCGCCGCCGCCTTCCACGACAATCTTCCCCAGGCCCAAGGCCAGTTGCACGATGCCCTCTTCGGATTTCATCCGTCCTACAGGATAGAAGTTATGGCTCTGGGCTACACCGCTGATCGTGGGGTAGAAAAAGCCGTCGTGATCGGTACCCACCAATTCCTGGATAATCACGGCCATGCGTTCCTCTCCCACTGAATAGCTGGTGGAATTGAAATAGGCTTTGGCCGATTGGCTGAACACGCTGGCGTAAATCAGTTTGATCGCATCGGAAAGCTGGGACAGTCTCTGACGGCGGCTTTCATGATTGTTGGAGAGCATGAAGGTCTGGTACAACCCGGCGAAAGGCTGATAGTGGCTGTCTTCCAAGAGGCTGCTGGAGCGCACGGCCAGAGGCCGGGTGACTTTTTCCAAGATCCCGTACAGGTCTTGCAAGAGCTTGGGACTCAGTTCCGCCTTCAGGAAACGCTTACGCAGTTTCTCGTCATCGTTGCAGTGAATGGCAAAATCATGCAGGTGGTTGCGATCCAGGAAATGCTCGAACTCCTCCGTGGTAATCACGCCGGTGCGCGGAATGCGGATGTGAATGTCCGGGTAGCGCTCCCGCAAAGGATAGCGATGGAGCAAAGCGCGAATGAAGGCGATGCCGCGTCCTTTACCACCGAGGCTGCCATTGCCCAGACGGACGAAGCCCTGGCTGCCGGAATACATCCGGCGGTTGAAGTCGGTAATCACGTCGCCCTGATCCTGATCCAAGGTCTGTTGAATGCACTCCCAGATCAGGTGGCGGATGTCTTTGCTGTCGTTAAAGTCTTCAATGCGGTAAGGGCGGAGCCGCTCGGCCAGCTTGATTTCACCGCGGGCGACCAGCCAGGTGGAAAAATGATTGAGGTTGGCATGAAACAGGATGGATTGCTCGTTGACCGTTTGAATCCTGTCCGCCAATTCCTGGATGGTACGGGCGCGGTCGATGGCCGCGCCGTTGGGCAGACGAAAGACGAAATCGCCAAAGCCCATGTTTTGCAGCATGAACTCACGAAGCTGGTTCAAAAGCTGCGGAGAGTTTTTATCGAAGAAGGCGACGCCCAGCTCTTCGGCTTTGTCTCGGTTGCGGCTCTCCGTACTGTTCAAGGCCAGAGGAAGGTAGGGATTCTCTTCTTTGATGGAGGCAATCAGGTCCACCCCGGAATCCGGATCTTTCACCCCGTTTCTCCAGTAACGCACGTCGCTGATTACGCCCAGAACGTTGTGTTTGTATTTCTTATACAGCGCCCAGGCATCTTCATAGGTATCGGCATGAAGGATCTTCGGTCGGGCGCGCATACGGGCCAGCCGGTGCAGATCATTCAGGCCCGCTTCAATGAGGTTTCGCGTCAGCTTCATCGTTTCGGTATACATCAAGGGAAGCAGGGCGCTATAATGCCTCACGCTGTCTTCCACCAGAATCACCACACGCACCTGACCGACTTCGGTGTCATGATCCACGTTCAAGAGGTCTTCCACGTATTTGATGATCGCCAGGAGGATTTTGGAGTCGTTGTTCCAGAGAAAGATTTTATCAATGCCGTTGGGGTCGGAACGCTTGGGCAGGCGCCGCAACTCCGCTTCATCGTAGGCCAGAAGAATCACCGGCAGGCTGGGGTCGATCTCCTTGACCTTCTTGCCGAAGGAAACAACATCCATATCGGCCAGGCGGGTCATGGGTAGGATCAGGTCGTAGTTGTTTTTCTGAATCTCTTCCAGGGCGCGCTCTCCGGTGGTGACGTGATGCACGCGGGGCGCGTAGCGAAGCTGCATGTCCAGGTATTGGCTTAGGATGCGCTCGGTAAGCTGGCCGTCTTCTTCCAGAGTAAAGGCATCGTAGAAGCTGGAAACCAGGAGGATGTCCTGAACGCGGTTGCGCATCAGATCCCAGAATACACGGAACTTCGGCTCGTAAATGGTGTTGCGAACGTCCATCGAATTGCTTGTCATCGTTGTCTCCGAAAAAAGCGCATGAGCAGGCTCAAATCAACAAGCAAGTATACCCCGTCTTGGGTGGAAAATCCATGCCGTGTTGATGGCCTTCAGCAAGAAGCGAAGTTCTCCGGCATGTCGGGAACTTTTCTTTGCCCGACACGGGTTTCTACCCCAAGACCTTTACCCGAAAACCCTTGGTTTCCGGGTGAGGGAAAGCGTGGGGGCAAGGGATTTGCCCGATCTCAGAGTATCCAGCGTGAACGAGAAGAATCTACTACAGGCAAAGGAGGGATGCAAAAGTCTTCATGCGATGGCTATATGGTAGGTTTGGGAAAAGCGTTGCCCAGAGCGTATTGCTGAAAAAAGGAGGTGGCTCACTTCACAAAAAAACCGCCCCAGAGGGGCGGCATATCCATCAATCAAAGGTTGGGCTTTAGTTGTGGCCCGCATGTTCCGGCAGTACGCGCAGCTCGGCATCGGTGCTGTAACAGACCGTACCGCAACGCAGGCAACGCATGGCCTCTTTCTTCATCACCTCGCGGCTGACGGTCTGATCGACTTCCAACCAGTTCTCGGTGCGGGTGTCCGGGTCCAGTTCGGGGAAGCCCTGACGCTGGGTACCGCTTTGCACGCCGTTGAGTTCCGCCAGTCGGGAGACTTCGCTGAATTTCTTTTGCAGGTTGCTGGGAACCTCCACCTCGCCCGTGTTCAGGAACTGATGAATGGCCGCAGCGGCCTGGCGGCCACCGCCGATGGCGCTAACAACCAGGTCGGGACCGGTGAAGCCGTCACCGGCGACGAAGATTTTCGGCAGACCGCTTTGCAGGGTGTCCGGATGGGCGTTGATCGTACCCCAGCGGGTGACATCCAGACCGCGCTCTTTCTGACTTTCGCTGACGAAACGGCCATCCACGCGCTGACCGATGGCGGCAATGACGGTGTCCAGTTCCAGCACTTTCTCGCTGCCCTCTTTGGGTACCGGACGACGGCGACCGGAGGCATCCGGCTCACCCAGTTCCATCTGCACCACTTCCAAGCCACGCATTTTCCCGTCTTCACCCACCACCTTGGTGGGAGCGGTCAGGAACATGAACTTGACGCCTTCTTCTTCAGCGGCATGAATTTCCACCGGGTTGGCGGGCATTTCTTTCATCGTCCGGCGATAGATCAGGATGACTTCCTCGGCTCCATCACGCAAGGCGCTACGGCTGGCATCAATGGCCGTATTTCCACCACCGATGATCGCGACCCGTTTACCCAGATCCGTTTTCTTGCCTTGCTCGCGGCGCATCAGGTAATCAATTCCGCCCCAGACGCCTTCCATATCTTCGCCATCCACCCGCATCGAAGAACTGATCCACGCGCCGACAGCCATCAGCACGGCATCGTACTCTTCCTCAAGCTGTTCCAGGGTGATGTCTTTCCCCAAGGCCACGCCGGTCTTGGCTTCCACACCCATATCCAGGATGCACTGGATGTCCCAGTCCAGGATGGCTTTGGGCAGACGGTATTCGGGGATTCCAAAGCGCAGCATTCCACCCAAATGGTTCTGTGCATCGAAGATGGTCGGGGAATGCCCCAGGCGACGCAGGAAAGAGGCCGCAGAAAGCCCCGCCGGACCGCCGCCGACGATGGCGATACGCTTGCCGGTATCCGGCAACACGGAAAGGTCGATGGCCTTCTTGTTCTCCAGCCGTTCCCAGTCCGCCACATAGCGTTTGATGATGTTGTGGAACACCGGCTCATCCCCCACCACCTGACGGCGGCATTGGGTTTCGCAGGGGGCCGGGCAGACGCGACCGCAGACGCTGGGCAGCGGGTTCCGGTCTTTGATCACACGCAGGGCGGTTTCATAGTCGCCACGATCGGCGGCCTTGATGTATTCGGGAATGTCAATCTGCGCCGGGCAGAGCTGGCGACAGGGAGCCAGGCATTCGGCCTGGGTGTTCAAGTGCGTAAGGTAACTGGACAAGGTCTGCATCTGAATTACGCCGTGGGGGCAGATGCGCACGCACATCCCGCAACCGCGGCAGGCTTCGGCGTTGAACTTCGGCAGGCCGTCATCGCCCATGCGGATGGCATCGAAACCGCAGGCTTCCACGCAACTACCCAGGCCCAGGCATCCCTGCACGCATTTGGAATCGCCATCGAACAGCGACGCCACGGCGACGCAATCCATCGCGCCGTCGTACTCGAAGAGCTTTCCGGCCCGTTCGTTGTTGTTGCAATAGCGCTTGGCGATACGCGGTTCTTTGATCTCCACCTTCACGCCCATCGCCGCACCGACGGCGACCGCCACATCCGGCCACCGGCCACACAGCCGTCGACCGGGGCTTCGCCTTTGACGATGGCTTCGGCCATCGCGCCGCAGCCGGGTTGACCGCAACCACCGCAGTTCGCGCCGGGAAGCGCTTCCGCCACTTTTTCAATTCGAGGATCCGCCTCCACGTAAAACACACGGGAAGCGAAGGCCAGACCGCCCGCCAACACCAGCCCCAAACCGAGCATCATCAGAGCCGCATAAATCATGGTTTCCTCTCACAACGAAAAAGAACCCTACTTACGAGGGCGTTAGAAAACACGCCACGAAGCGCGGCAGGAGGCCGCGCCGGACATCCCACGAAAGGATGTCCCACACCATCCGGTCCTACACCAGACGGTGCCCAGCAAGCCGCTCCGTGAGGGATCGGCTTGCCATCAACAAACCAGGGACTTGAAAGAACCGTCAACGCAGGCCCAGGCCCGCAGGCTCACCAGGGTCAAGTCTAGCCAGGAAAGCCCAAGGCTTCAAGGCCGATTTGCACCCGCTTAGATCATGCCTTTGAAGGCAAAGAAGGCCAGGGACATCAAGCCAGCGGTAATCAAGCCTTGGGCCGTACCGCGCAAGGGACGGGGAACCGGGGCCATCTGGAAACGTTCCCGCAAACCAGCGAACAAGACCAGGGCCAGACCGAAGCCCACCGCACTGGACGCGGAAAAGACCACGGAGTCCACAAAGCCGTATTCCTTCTGGATAATCAACAGGGCGGCACCCAACACCGCGCAGTTGGTGGTAATCAGGGGCAGGAAGATACCCAGAGCCTGATACATCGTGGGCATCGCTTTTTTCATGAACATTTCCACAAACTGCACCAGGGCGGCGATGACCAGAATGAAGGCCAGGGTACGCATGTATTCCAGTTCCAAAGGAACCAGCAAGCCGTAGTTCACGCCCCAGGCAATGGCCGAAGCCATCGTCATAATAAACACAACGGCCATGCTCATTCCGATGGCGGTTTCCATTTTCTTGGAAACACCGAGGAAGGGGCAGTTGCCCAAGAACTGCGCCAACAGAATGTTGTTGACGAAAATTGCGCTGATAACAAGTAACAAGGTGTCTTGCATGACGGTCCTCTTGGTGGTTTCGCAAACGAGGAATCATCCCACGCGGTTCAACAAACCGCAGAGTCGGGATGTCGTTACACGGTTTCTTCCTTGGCAATCTTCGGACGACCGAGGATGTTCATCACAGCCAGCATCAGGCCCAGGCAGATAAAGGCGCCGGGGGCTTTCTGCATGAAGGCGAAGGGCTCAAAGCCGGAGCCGAAGAGCTTCATCCCCAGCAGGGTTCCCGCGCCAAGCACTTCACGAATCGAACCCAGAGCCGCCAGCGACATGGTGAAGCCGATACCCATACCCAGGCCGTCGGCGATGCTGTCCAGCGGGCCGTTCTTGCTGGCAAAGGCTTCGGCACGACCAAGCAGGATGCAGTTGACGACAATGAGCGGGATGAAGATACCCAGCGATTCGGAAACACTGAAGGCGTAAGCTTTCAGGAGCAACTCCACCGCGACCACGAAGGTGGCGATAATCACGATGTAGGCCGCAATACGCACTTCCTTACGGATCAGGTTTCGCACCAGACTGATGAACAGGTTGGACAAGGTCAAAACGAAAATGACGGAAACCCCCATGCCCAGGGCATTCTCCACCGTGGTGGTCACGGCCAGGGTGGGACAGAGTCCCAACACCAGACGAAACGGGGGAATTTCCTTCCACAGACCCTTGGTTAATTCTTTCGTGAAGCTCATGATCTAACCTTCCCGTCGGTTTTGGGATGCGTCACTTTTTGTTGATTTCGGCCATGATGGCGTCTTTGTTCTCACCGTAGAAGGCCATGCCTTTGCGGATGGCTTCGCAGACGGCGCGGCTGGTCATCGTCGCGCCGGTCACGGCGTCGATCTGTCCGCCGTCGGCTTTGACCTTGAACACGGTATCTTTGCTCAACCCACGGAACTTGCTGGTGAAGCTGTCTTCCTTGGCGCGGGTTCCCACGCCGGGGGTTTCGCTCATGCTGGTGATGTCCAAGCCGATCATGTTTCCCGTGGTGGCATCGAAACCGATCAACACGCCCACTTCACCACCGAAACCCTGGCCAAAGAATTCCATCCCCACGCCGTAGAGTTGATCGCCTTTTTTGGCCGGGAAGATGTAGCGTTTGATCTTCTTGCCTTTTTCGTTCTTGCTGTCCATCGCCTTGCGCTCGGTCAACATGTCGTTGTCCGCCTCGTCCATCACCTTCTTCACGGCGGGCATGATCTTGTTGTTCAAAAGCTGCAATTCAATGGGTTCTTTGGTCAATTCATACAACCCGCCCAGGGCCACACCGGAAAGCAGGCTGACCAGGGCCAGGGACATTACGATTTTGATGGCGTCAAGCATGGGATTTCTCCAGCTTCAAAGGCTTGTGAACCAAGCGATCCAACAGCGGGCTGATCATGTTACCCAACATCACCGCGAAGGGAACCACTTCCATCCAGGTTCCATACACGCGCATGAGCAGAATCATCGCGCCGATAAACAGGCCGTAGAGCATCTGCGCCAGGCGGTTGGCCGGGCTGCTGCACGCATCGGTAGCCAGGAAAAACGCACCCAAGAGCACGTTGCCGGTAATCAGTTGCACGCAGGGAAGCGCCACGGTTTCCGGATAGAGCGATTTGAAGAGCGCTCCGGAGAGGATCACGCCCAGCACCACGAAGATGGGAATCCAGACCTTCACCGCCCGCACGGCCATCAGATACAAGCCACCCGCCGCCACGGCATACGGACAAGCCATGCCTACGGTTTGACCCCCGATCGGTGCCAGGTAGTGCGGCCAGCTAAGCAGCATGATCAGATAACCCACCAGCGCCGGATGGAAGGGATAGTTGCCGTTACCACCGAAAATCTGTTTGGCCAGAAATACGGACATCGACACACCCAGCACGACCAGCCACCAGGGCACGGTCACCGGAACCAGCATCACGAACAGAATGCCGATGCCGATGGCGTGGCCGTCCAGGGCTTCCATCGGCTGTTTCATGAAGTACTGGCTTACGGCCTCCACCAGCACCGCCGTGCCGATGGCCAGCCCCAACAATCCCAAAACCGGCAAGCCATGAACGAACAAGGCGGCCAGAAGTCCCGGCACCAGGGCCAGAATCATCTGGTACTGCCGTTTTTCGATGCTGGCCCCCCGCTTGCGGTGCGGACTTGGACCAACAATCAAGATCGGATCTGCCATGATTCCCTCTCTTCAACCACGCGCCGTGGCGCGAACGTTCAGAACCTGAAAGCCGCGCCGAACGGAAACGTTCGAGGCGGACTTGGTGTTTAGGTTTCGTCCGTCGTTATCCGTTGGGCCAACTCAAACCATTGCTTCATCGGACGATTGGCCGGGCAGACATAGGAACACAGACCGCAGAGAATGCAGGCATCGAGGTTCTGCACGTCATCATACAGCCCGAATTCACACTGGCGACCCATCAGATGAGGTTGCAGGCCCACCGGGCAGACGTTGATGCAGTCGCCGCAGTTGATGCAACTCTGGCTGGGACGAAGCCCGTCCGGATCGGCGGGAAGCAGGGTGATGCCTTCCACTCCGAACAGCACCGGGGTGTTCAGGTTGTATTGCCCGGCTCCGGCCATTGCGCCACCGAAGATCAAACGTTCACCATCCTGCAAGCTCAGGTTCAGAGCCTCCAGCACGGCGCGAACGCTCATCCCGACAGGAACACGAAGGTTTTGCTGACGGCCCTGCTGATCGACCACCGTCAGGGGGCAGAAGGCCGGAAGTTTCCCCAAAGCCAAGGCATCGTAGATGGCCAAGACCAGGGCCAGGGGCAGCACCAGGGTTCCCGTTCCGGCCTGATAGGCAACCAGGCGGGAATGGCTCGCCGGGTAGGCGTCTTTCACCGCGAAGACCTCGGCTTCCACCTTCAGGTAACGAAGCAGTTCACCGGCCTTTTTCGCTTCCTGATCCAACACGGCCACCAGAGCCTTGGGCGCGTGGGTGATCTCTTTGATCAGGGAAACAGCCTTGGCCAAGGTGGCTTCGCTGTCACGCAGAAGCTGGGCACGGACCAGCAGGTTGAGATCCTGATCCGCCGCGTGAATCACCAGCCGTTCCGGCGCGTTTCGGCCCTCTTTTGGGAGCAGGTCCGCCAGGGCAACCCCCGGCACAAAGCTGGGCAGAGCCGCCTGGGACAGCGCGTCCCAAAGGGCACCGGCTTCCACCTTTTCCGGCTCCGGCAGAGGCTCAATGGCCTTTTCCGGTGTCGTGGCACCCTGGACCGTCATTCGCAGAGCCTGCACGGCGCACCGTCCCACCGGGTGGGGTACGCTGACCACGCCGACAATCTCACCCTCAAAGGGAGAGAGCAGACGTTCTTCTCCATCTTGAGCCAACAACGCGCCTTCTTTGACCTGATCGCCCGGATTGACCAGGGCTTTCAAGGCCGCGCCAGACGGCCCCAGCAAAGGCAGGGTAACCTCTTTGGCCGTCAGGGTTTGAAACACACATTCTTCCGAGGACAAGGTAAGTCCCAGGGAATCGTAACCGCCTAACCATCCCATCCGCGTTTACCTCAAGGTGCAAGAGGACGAGCAGGGGAGATGCGAACCCGCGACTCCCCGACCCGGCATGATGGACAGGTCTGCTTCAACAAGCAAACCAACGAATATCTTTTGGTTTTATGCACTGTCGCCCGATCGTCCGGACGTGTCGCCCATGCAGTTCACGACAACATGCCGAAACCACGAAGCGAACCTAGTCACGATACGGCCCGCGACCAAAAGAAGTCAATAAATTCTTGAATACCAGTTTGATGAAAATAACCATAAGTCATATAAGCAAAATTCATCAGACATCCTGTGGAGTTTCAAGCGCTTGTTTCATCACCGGATCACGCGGTATCCAGAGCGCTTGAAAGCCGGACATTTTCGCGGGTTGATTGGGCTCAACAGAGTCGGCCAGACCGAAGGAACTCAGGGAAACGCCCTCAACTTTCTCCGTTTCCCGGTAAGCCAAAGCCCGGTTTCCCCCACCCTCTTTGACCGTATATTCTTGAGATTTTCCTGAGCATCGGGCATACAATTGATCAAGCCTGTACCCTTGGGGGGGAACCCAGGGATCACCTAGAACCTGACGAAACGGTGGAGGTACCTATTGTCATGGAGCGTGTCATACCCTTGCGCGAGCGACCCGGCGACATTGCCATTCTGGTTTTCTTTTTCATCAACATCCTGTTTATCACTTACATTGTGGACGTGGAACAACTGGTCATTGCCGACCCGGCCAACTTCAAATATCCCTTCTGGCCACTTCCCTGCATGGTGGATCTCGTCCACTGGTACGGCAACAACTTCGACCCAGTGCTGATCGCCCGCCCGGCCTGGTGGCGTATGACCATCTGGATTGACTCGCTCTTCTTCGGTCCCTTCTACGCCGTGGCCATCTATGCCTACATCAAAGGAAAAAGCTGGATCCGCATCCCCAGCATCATCTATGCCTCGGTGATGATTACCAACGTGACCATCATTCTCGGTGAGGAATTCATGGGTAGCCACCCGACACCCTCGCCGCTGTTTGTGTTCATGCTCAATCTACCCTGGTTGTCCTTCCCGCTGTTCATCATCTACCGCATGTGGCGTGACGAGCGGCCCTTTCTACGCAAGGTGGATTGATTACTCGTCCATGTGCGGACGGACCTGCATCAACAAACGCTCCGACCCAAGGCCGGAGCGTCTGCTTGTTTCCAGGTAGTGATCTGCCGTTTTACTTGATGACCCCATGCTTGCGGCCCACCTTGGCGAAGGCTTCCACGGCGTGGTCAATCTGCTCGAAGCTGTGCGCGGCACTCAGTTGCACGCGGATACGGGCTTTGCCCTTCGGCACCACGGGATAGCTGAAGCCGACCACATAGATGCCTTCGGCCAGCATGTCTTTGGCCATCTCGGCGGCGAGACGGGCATCGCCCAACATCACCGGAGCGATGGGGTGCGGGCTTTCAGGAATGTTGAAGCCGAGTTCTTTCATCTTGCCACGGAAACGCTGGGTGTTGTCTTCCAGTTTATCGCGCAACTCCGTACTGGCGGTGAGTTGATCCACCACGGCGATGCTGGCGTAGGTGATGATCGGGCTGAGCGCGTTGCTGAATAGATAGGGGCGGCTGCGCTGGTGCAGCATCTCAATGATTTCCTTGCGCCCGCTGGTAAATCCGCCACTGGCTCCGCCCATCGCTTTACCCAAGGTGCTGGTAATCACATCCACGCGGCCCATCACGTTGCAGTATTCAATAGAGCCGCGTCCGGTTTTGCCGACAAAGCCGGTGGCGTGGCTGTCGTCCACCATGACCAGCGCATTGTATTTTTCGGCGAGATCGCAGATCTGATCCAGCTTGGCGATGTAGCCGTCCATGCTGAACACGCCGTCGGTGGCGATCATGCGCAGGCGATGCCCCTGGGTTTTCTGAAGGATCTCTTCCAGTTCCTCCATGTTTCCGTTTTTATAGCGGAAGCGCTCGGCTTTGCACAGCCGCACGCCGTCGATGATGCTGGCATGGTTCAATTCATCGGAGATGATTGCGTCTTCTTTGTTCAGAATCGTTTCAAACAAGCCGCCGTTGGCATCAAAACAACTGCTGTAGAGGATGGTTGCTTCGGTACCCAAAAAGGCGCTGATTTTCTCTTCCAGTTCGGTGTGAATGTCCTGGGTACCGCAAATAAAGCGCACACTGCTCATGCCGTAGCCGCGTTTCTCCAGCGCCTCGTGGGCGGCTTCGATGATCTTCGGATGGCTGGACAGGCCCAGGTAGTTGTTGGCGCAGAAGTTGATCACATCGCCCTGTTCCACCTTGATACGGGCATCCTGGGGCGTGAGGATCTCCCATTCTTCCTTGTACAAACCGGCTTCCCGGATGTCGTTCAATTCCTGCTGAAGAATTTCCTTAAGCTTACCGTACATGCTGGGCCTCCTTGTTGGACTTGGCGTAAAAACGCGACGCCTTGGTTAAGGTTGCCCCATGATAAAACCCAGGCCACCAAAGTCAAGCAGGCAAAAGGGGGAGTGTGATGAAAAACGACGGATGCACCCATCCTCGCCCGCTCCTTCGCTTTATGTTGCGGTTTTTCCAAAGCTTCCGTATGCTAAAAGGGAACATGGTGTGGGTTTGAACCTGGATGGGTCATCACAGAGGCAGGCGGTATTGCATAGTGGATTCCTTTGGCCTGCTTGCCCTGCCCTTCTTGGGTACGGTTTGCCTGACCCCCTGTCGTGGAATGTCCCATGACCCCTCGACCACACCCCATGATTGTTGAACCAACATCGCGAAGGAATAACGATGAAACCCGCGTCGTCCACTGTTTGGCTTGTACTGATCGGTATTCTGTTCTGGCTTGGTGCCTGTGGTAACGATGGAAGCTCCGGCTTGCCGGACCCCACCGACGATGACGACGCCGGAGATGAAGACAACACCGTCACCGACGGAGATCACACACCTCCCGCCGATGGGGATCTGGATGAAGAGGAGGATACTCTGGACGAAGACCCCGCAGAAGACGGCGACCTGGATGATGCGGTAGACGACGAACCCGAAGAAGACGGGGACGATGGCGATGTGCCTGACGGCGATGATGACCTGGATAACGATCTGGATGACGAACCTGAAGAAGATGGGGATGAACCGGACGGGGATCTGGACGACACGGTGGACGTGGAACCGGAACAATGCCCGGACCTGACCTGCGAACCCGGCCCCGTGGATGAATGCCACTACTACGATGTCTACCAGGGCTTGGATGGCTGCCCGGCCTGCCGCTACAACGAAGTGCAGAACGAACAGGCCTGCCAGATGACGCTTACCGGTCTGTGCTATGACGGGCATTGCTACCCCGAATGGGGGGATCTGAACTGCGAGGATCAAGCCGAAAATTGCCCGGAAGACAGCACCTGCCGGGTGTATGAACTGCATGAGCAGACCCTGGTCTACTGCGCCTACTGCGAGGAAATCTGGCCCCGCGAAGGCGGCCCCTGCTTCACCGCGGCGGATGAACCCGGTCAGTGTCATGAGGGCGAGTGCATCAAGTGGATTCTTCCCGACGGAGACATCGAGGAGGACACGGACAGCGACGTGGACGAAGACGGTGACTCGGACCTGGATCTTGATCTGGATGAAGAGACGGACTTGGATGAGGACGAAGTCCTTGCCGAAGACGGCGACCTTGAACCCGACATTCCCCCGTGTACGCCGGGCCGGAAGCGCTGCTATCCGGGAGATGAGGCCAGCTACCAGGTTTGTCAGGCCAGCCAGACCTGGGGAACGCCGATCCTATGTGATGACAGCGTGGATTGTAGCCGGGACATCTGCTTCGGTCCCGGTCTGTGCGGTTCCGACGGCGTGAACGTCGGCGCACCTTGTGATGATTTCAACGGCAGCACCATTGATGATGTCTGTCTGGAAGACGGAAGCTGCTGGGGAACCCTGGTAGAGCCTGATGGAGATGATGAGGAAATCGAGAGCGACGAGGAGGAATGGTGTCAGTTCGGTGCGGAATGTTGTGAGAATCAACACTGCATCGATCTCTATGGCCCCGGTCACTTCTGTGAAATGACCACCTATCTCTGTGTGGCTGAAGACCCCATCTGCGAACCGTATGATGAAATCTGTTGCAGGGATGACCCGGCGAACATCGACGGGTGTCTGGACTTGGGATCGGATATGATCCGGGCTTTCGCCACCTGCTCCAGCACCGGCGGAAGCTGGCAACTACAGACCAGCCAGATGTGCGGTGAAGGCCAGGGTTGCAGTTACAACGAGTATGACTCGGCTATTTGCATCAGTGGCATGTGTGCCGATGACGGCGAGTGTGACAGTCCGGCTATCTGCAATGATAACAATGTCTGTGAGATCCCCATCCTTCAGGAAGGGGAAATCTGCGATGATAACGGCGCACCCACCGGCGCCTGTGATGTAGGCTTGTATTGCTGTATCGGTGATGACACCCTGGGAACCTGCGAGATCGCCTGCGGCGGAGATGACCCGGACTGGGAGCCCCAGGAAGAAACGAAACGCAAGATCCCGGTGAAAAAGGGCTATCAAGGACGATAAACGGCGGGAGAGTCCACCATGAACAGCACACAAACAGCGTTTACCCTGGAATGTGCGGAAGGCCATACCCTGGCCGCCGTGCTTCACGAACCGGAAAATCCGGCCAGTTTTCGCCCCTGGGTGATCATCAGCCACGGGATGCTTTCCTCCAAAGAGGGAACCAAACAACCCCTTCTGGCCAAGGCGCTTGCCGACGATGGTTTCTACGCCCTGCGGTTCGATTACCGTGGGCAGGGGGAAAGCGGGGGCAGCCCCAGCCGCATCACCTTTTCCGGCAACAGCAGGGATCTGACCCTGGCCTGCAAGGCGATGCTCAACCGGGGAGCGTCTTCCCTGGTGTTATTGGGCTCCAGCATGGGTGCGGCAACCAGCGCGTTGGTCGCGGCGGCTCACCCGGACTGGGTGCGGGCCTGCGTGTTTCTGTCTACGATGGTCCACGCGGATCTGTTTGCCCGTATCGTGCCGGAGGATGAGTTGACAGCCTGGCGGGATCACGGCACCAAGCCCTCGTCTTTTCCCAGAGAGATTGATTACGAGCAGATCGAAGACGCCCGGCTGCACAACATTCCGGCGGCTTTGGCCTCCTTGCCGCAACCCAAACTGTTTCTTCATGGAAGCCAGGACGCCCTGATTCCTCCCGCGATGCTGCGTGAGGTTTACGAACCCTGCCGCGAACCGAAGCTGCTGGAAATCATTGAAGGCGCGGACCACCCCTTCAGTGACGGGGAACACCGTGACCTGCTTGTTGAGCGCGTGGTGGATTGGCTTCGGCTTACGGTACGATAATCGTCATGAACAAGGATCGCGATGCGTTACGAAGAACCTGTTTTCCGTCCCCCCTCGGAAGCGAACAGCCTGCTGATTCAAGCAACCCTCGGTTGCAGCCATAACCGCTGCCGCTTCTGTGCAATGTATCAACAGAAATCCTTTCGGGTCAGGCCGATGAACGAGATCCTGGAAGACCTGCGCGAAGGCTTGGCTCATCCGGGGTTCCGGCGGGTGTTCCTCTGTGATGGGGATGCTCTGGTACTGCATACCGACAAGCTGCTGACCATCCTCTCGGAGATCAAGCAACATGGCCCGCACATCCAGCGCGTGGGTGTTTACGGAGATGCGTTGGCGATCAACCGTAAAAGTGTGGATGAGCTCACCGCCCTGCGCGAAGCCGGCCTGGGCATCGTCTATCACGGCATGGAAAGCGGCGACAACGAAACCCTGGCCCTTTTGAACAAAGGCGTCACGGATCAGGAGATCATCCAGGCGGCACGCAAGCTGCGCGAAGCGGGCATTGCCTATTCGGCCATCGTACTGCTTGGCGCAGGCGGAGAGGCGCTCTCCGAGCAACACGCCAAAAACACCGCCAGGGTGTTGAGTGCCTGCGATCCGGATTACGTCGGCTGTCTGATGCTCACGCTGGTGCCGGGTACGCCGATGCACGACGACGCTGAAGCGGGGCGGTTTACCCTGCCTGGGCCTTTCGGTCTGCTGGAGGAATTACGGACCCTGGTGGCCGAAAGTCATTTTTCCAACTGCCATTTCACGGCCAACCATGCCAGCAATTATCTTCCCCTGAAAGGGGATTTTCCCGCCGACCAGCCCCGCATTCTGGATCTCCTGAACCGCGTGCTGCAAACCAAGGACCGCTCCATCCTGAAACCGGAATGGATGCGCGGCCTGTAAGATAGGATGAGGATTGTTTGATGAAGATGTCCTGTTTCAAGTTCGGTGTTCCGCTTCTCGGTCTGCTCTTGTTCGCAGCTCTTCCCTGGGTGCTTGCCTGTTCCAGTGGCGGTGGAGAAGACGACCTATCGGAGCTTGACGGCGATAACACCGACGGAGATGGAAGCGACACCCAGAGTGACGGCGATGACACCACGGATGGAGACATCGCGGACCGGCAACTGCCGGAAGAGGTGTTTCCAAGCTGGGAGGATGATTCCATCGACCGCTTCCAGCTCACTCCCTTCTGCGAAACCGGTTACCGTCTTGTCGATGAAACCTTTGACGACGAAACGCTTTCCACGGAACGTTGGACCCGTTTAGGTAACGCGGGCGGCGAAGCCGACTTCATCCGTGATGAGGACGGAAAGCCCTGGTTGGATCTGCAAAGCCTGGGCGGGGATCGCTTACGCGCCTCCACCCTGGACCCTGAACTGTCGGCCAATGCCTACGCCGTGATGTCCCGTATCCCAAGCGAGAATCCCAACGCGGTGGTCCGCTTGACTCTTGCCGGAGAAGATAGCGGGGAAAATACCGAAACCCGTCTGGTGGTGGAATTGGACCGCTCAACGATCCGGCTCTATCAGGACGAAACCTCCATTTTGGGGCAATCTTCCCTGCCTGAGGCATCCCGTCATCTGGCCATTCTCTATTGGAGCAATCAAGGTGAGATGGACCGCTGGCGTGTGGATGTCAACGAATATACCCTGCTGGATTTTCAGGCTCCCGCCGTGAGCATTCAATCGCTGATCCTCTCCGGGGACGGGCTGGTTGGAGAAGTGGCCAGTGGCGCAAGCTGCCTGAAACCGGATGAACTGTCACGCTGCACCGACCAGGCCTGTCCCGTGGGCAAGGTCTGCGGACGAGACAATCTCTGCCATACGCCGCGCACCTTGAGTTGCAGCAGTGACAATTCCTGTAGTGCGTTTCCGGGGACAAGCTGCCAGGGGATCGGCTACGGAGAGTTGCAGGGCTTGGGCACCTGCACGGTACCTTGCACGCGCCACGCCGACTGCCGTGCGGTGGAGCAATGCCATCCGGTATCGGGTGAAGAAGGGGTCTGCCGTACCCGCTGTGAGGTCAATGCCGACTGTGAAGCGGATCAGGCCTGCGTGGACAGCCTAGGCATCAAGGGGTGTATGCCTCAAGATTGCGTGCGGAACGGTCACTGGGAGAACGGCCCCTTGAACCTTCCTGTCTGTACCTGCGACGAAGGCTTTGTCTTCAACCCCGAAGACCTGGGCTGTGATGAAGGGACGGCCTGTGCCGGTCACGGGGATTGCTCGGACAGCCAGCGTTGTCAGGATGGCTTGTGCCAGAAGGTACGGAACCGCTCCTGCGTCAACGACGAGGGCTGCCCACCGTCCATGCTCTGCCATGCCGTGTATATCCATGATGAAATTCAAAGCGCGGGTATCTGTCTGGCTCCCTGCGTGCGCGACTACAATTGTTTAGCCTATGAACGCTGCCGCCCGATGGATGAAACCCGCTGGGCCTGCCTGCCCGACTGCGCAGACAGCAATGACGCCTGCCTGGATCAACAATCCTGTCTGCCTGGTCCCGACGCGGAACACTACTGTATGCCCAACCAATGCCAGACCTACGGACAATGGGGTTGGTCCCTGGTGTTGGGGAATTTCGACTGCCTCTGCGAAGAGGGTACCAGCGCCGATCCCACCACCCGACGCTGTCGTTGAAACCAAGATGAACGTGACGACAAAGCCCGGCCAGATGGCCGGGCTTTGTGTTGTTTACCGGGATTGTGTTTAGATGCGCATGGGCATAATCACACAGAGGAAGGTGCTATCCTCGTTGGTCGGGCGCACCACACAGGGGGAGAGTTCATCGGACAACTCCAAGACCACCTGCTCTTCTTTCAGCACGTTCAACACATCCATAAAGAAGCGGGCATTGAAGCCGATGGATACGTCTTGCTCTTCGTTGTAATCCACATCCAAGGTCTGCACGCCCTCGCCACGATCCGGGCTGGAGGATTGAATGTTCAGTTGACCTTTGGAGAACTGCATCAATACGCCGTTGTTGCGCTCTACACTGAAATAGCTGATGCGCTTCAGCGCGGCGATGAGCTGTTCGCGGTTGACCAGAATGCGCTTGTCCTGGTTCTGGGGGATGACCATGTTGTAGTCCGGGAAATCCCCTTCGATCAGGCGCATCACCAGCAGGACGTTGTCCGTCTGGAAAAAGGCGTTGTTGTCACTGAAGGCCAGGGCCACGGTCTGCGGGTTTTCATCCAGCAGGCGGCGGATTTCCTCGACACCTTTCTTGGGAATGATCGCCGGACGATCCATTTTCAGTTCACCGCTTTCACCCACGGCATCGCCTTCAATCAGGCTTAGCCGATGACCGTCCGTGCTGACCAGTCTCAGGCGCTTGTCGCTGATGCGTTCGCAGTTGACGCCGTTCAGGAAGATACGCGGGTCGTCGTTGGCTACGCTGAACTTGGTATGGTCGATCATATGGGCCAAAGACTTGGCATCCACATCAAAGTAAGACAATTCCTCAAAGGCCGGGATGCTGGGGTATTGATCGTGTTCGGCCAGGGGAAGTTTGAAGTTCAGGCTGGGAGCGCTGATATGCACCATCGCCCCGGCGTCGTCGGTTTTCAGGGTCATGTTGCCGGGAGGCAGATCCTTGGCGATATTGAACAGATCCTTGGCGTTGACGCAGATGGTTCCACCCTCTTCCACCAAGGCATCGTATTCACCCTGCACGAAGACGTTAAGGTTCGTGGCGGTCACGCGAATGCTGTCCGAGCCGGTGCTTTCCAGAAGCACGTTGGACAAGATGGGCATGGTGGCCTTTTTTTCAACGATCCCCTGGGCTCTGGACAGGCTCAAGACCAGGACATCCTTGCTGATATTCAGATACATGATCGTCTCCGTAGGCGGTTATGGTTTCATGCCGTCCGCTTGTACCACGAACGGTTGGTTTCTTCATACGCGCAAACCCATGCCGGGGTTTGATCCATCCAACTACAACAATGACCGGGAATGAACAAACTGCGCTAGGCGCAATCTTAAACCAAGTCTCGCTGTGGAACAACAAAAAAAATCCCTTTAATGGAGTTGTCTCAGGCGGCGCTCTTTCTATCAAGCCTTCGGATCATCCATGCAAAAAACGCCCGCCGGGGAACCGGACGGGCGTTTGATGTCTGGTCAGTTCTTGCGCTTACTTGGCGCTGGTTTCCGTTCCACGCAGAATCAACGCGCTATCATCCGCGGCTTGACCGGCAACAAGAAGGTCTCCGCCGGGGAGGATTTCCATGTCGTTGAACTGGTAGTAATCTTCACTGGATCCGTCTTCAACCCAACTGAAGGCCTGGCCATCCCAACCCAGCACACCACGACTGGTGGCGGAGTTTCTTCCCAACATGAAGTAGACGCGGTTTTCACAACTGGCACGCACTCGATCCACGTCCAGACTGCTTACGCCTTCCAGACCGGAGGAAGTCAGGGTGTCTTTATACTCGGTCAGGGCCGTGCCGTTCCAGTTGAAAATGGAACTGAAATGCCCGGTGATCCAGAGATCGCTTTCAGAAAGCCCCCAGAGGTTGCTACGGAATTCCATACCGGTTCCCGCTTCATAGACCTCCACCCAGGTGGTGCCGTTCCATTGGGCGATGTTGGTGTCACTGCCAACGATAGAAACAAAGACCTTGTCTGCACCGAAGCCCCACAGGCCATGAATCTGGTTGTTGGGAATATCCAAGCCGTTGTCGGTGGGGAATTCGATGGTCTGGAAGTCCGACCCATCAAAGTGCATCAAGCGACCGGCTCCGTTGCGCAGGTAGATATTGTTCGTTCCTTCGCCCCAGATTTGATCGCAGGTAGTATTGTAGGCCCAGTTGGTGCTGGTGAAAGGCGTCCAACTGCTGCCGTCATAGCGGTGAATCTCACCCTCGCAGAAGGCCCAGAGATCCGAAGACGACGGTCCCCAGACGCAGCCGCAATCGTCGCTGGTGCCTGCCACCTGGGTTTCCGTCCAGCTTGTTCCGTCATAATGGGCGACCATACCGTCTTTGGATGCAGCCCAGATGTCCGTATCACTGAAAGCATGAAGGTCCAGAATGGGTTTGGTCAAGCTTTCCGTTTCCATACCGAAGGTCAGGGCAGGAAGGGTACCGACATCGCAGGTGTCGCCGTCCACATCCCCATCTTCATCGCCATCAACATCCCCGTCGGTTGTTCCCCAGCAGAACTGATCGGCCAAACCGGCGGCAAGGTCTTCCTGGCAGATGGTTTCGTCGGTTTCGTTGTCATACTTGCTGTGGCAATCCGAGGCGCTGTTTTCGTCACAGGCGGCGTTGTTGGCCGGGGTCAGTTCGTCGCAGGTTTCGCGGGCCTGGACACAATAGGGTTTGGGGCAATAGGTGCTTTCCACGGCGGCCATCGCGGTGGTGCAGGCGTCCGCGTCGGTGCCGTCAATCAAGGTCTGGTTGGCGGTGGCGCAGGTGGTGGCGGCATCGGCGGGGCAGTAGTCCTGGGTCAAGGCGGCACAGGCGGCAGCCAGATCCACGCAGGCTTGAGGAGGCGTCACGTCGCCATCTTCATCACCATCGGGGTCATCGCCATCCGTGGTGTCTCCGTCCTCGTCGCCATCTTCATCACCGTCTTCATCATCGTCATCATCGGTGGGTGTTTCGCCGTTGGCGCAGGCAAGGAAATCGTCGCATTGGTCAAAGTCGGCGGCACAATGGAAGACATCTTCATCCAGGTCGAAGTCTACCCCGACGCTCCCGGCGACGCTGCCGATGGCGCTATCCAGGGTGTCGCAGGCGGCCTTGCAGACATCCACCGCCGAGGCGGTATCCGGCTGGCATTCGGCCAGCTTGTCACAATAGGTTTTGCACAGTTCCGCATCTCCGTCGTCGCAGCCCAGAAGCGACAAGGCGAAGAGCGCACAAGCCAAGGTAATCCACACAGTGTTAGGTTTCATCGGTTTCTCTCCTCCATCAAATGATTGAATCTGTGGTTTCAGACTCGTCGTTTCGGAACTCCCCATAGAGCCCTACCCGGCAAGCTTTACCACGCTTTGTTTTCCTTTTCTACTTTATTTTCCGCAATGTGGAAAGTTTCTTTCACTTCCGAAGGCCTTCCCCGCTTCCCAAGGACACCGATTCATGCTATGCAACAAGAGATTTCCCATCGGCCCGGCTTGTGTCCGGAACCTTCAACCATGTTGGAAGACCCGATGGCGACCAAACGTATTGTTAGGGAAACCAACGATGGTATCGACCCATCGTAGTCAGTCTTTAGCCTTGAGCATTTTACCAAAGGAGAAAGCCATGCCGATGCCCGTGCGCCTGGTCGATGACCCGGATTTGTTGATGTATCACATTGAAATCTCGAAGAATATGCTGGACGGTTGCCATACGGCGATTATTCCCGGCGCACCGGAACGGGCGGAACTGATTGCCCAAAGCCTGGAAAAACCCAAGAAAATCGGGAGTCATCGCGGCTTGGACAGTTGGCTGGGCTACCTGGGCAAGCATCCCATTCTGGTCACCAACACCGGTATGGGCGGCCCGACCCTGGAAATCGTGGTGCAGGAACTGATCCGTCTGGGTATTGATACCTTCCTGCGTGTGGGAACCTGCGGAGCGATCCAGCCGGAGATCAACGTCGGCTCTTTGATTATCACTGAGGGCGCGGTGCGCCTGGACGGCACCAGCGACCACTACGCCCCGGCCTGTTTCCCCGCCGTGGCGGATTTCGATCTGACCCAAGCCCTGCGCAACGCCAGCGACAAGACCGACCGTCAGGTCTTCCACGGCATCACCGCGTCAAGCGCCACCTTCTTCCCCGGCCAGGAACGCTATGACAGCGCCGTGGGTTATGTGCATCGCGCCTTTCAAGGCAGCGTGAAGGAATGGCAAAGCCTGGGCGTGTTGAACTTTGAGATGGAAGCCGGGGCGCTGTTCACCATCTGCCGCACAATGGGTTTACGTGCAGGTTGTATCTGTGCGGCGATTGCCAACCGCACGCAGTCCGAGCAGGTTCACCGGGATGAGATCCGCAAGGCCGAAGAAGCGGCCACCGGTGTCGCCCTTGCCGCCTTGAAAGACCTGCTGGGCTAAGCACGCTTCGCAAACACGTCGGTACGTCATACGCCATCCGGGTCCGTTGCGGCCCGGATGTTTTTTTGTGTCATTCCAAACCAAACACTCCCCAAGTGCATCTCAGCGTGTCGGGCAGAGGGGTTCCTTCAGACTCCGGCAGGTCGGGTTCATCCGGAAACCCCAGAGGTCAGGAGCGTATCCAGTAGGCGCTTCCCTTTTTCATGATGTAGGTCATCTTGGGCCACAGGGCTTGAGGCATCGGCTCTTCACGAATCTCCGGTTCGCCACCCACCAGGAGCGTGCTTCCTTCAATGCGATGCACCAGGGCTTCCTCCCCACTCTGAAAGGTACTTCCATCCGCCGAGAGCGCCCGCCAGTCGATACCGTCCATGCGCACCACCCCAGGCCGGGATAGTTCCGAGCCGATGGATTCTTTCACCAGCACTTTGCGCAGCTTCATGCTTTCAATGTTGCTTTTTCGCTTTCCGGCGTAAACCACATAACACATCAGCGGACGCAGGGTCAGGTGTAAACCGGTTCCTAGAGCCAGCACCAACAACAAGGCAAAAGCCAAAGGAATGGAGGGCCACAGCCAGGCAAGCAAGGCCACCATGAAGAAGCTCAAGCCCCAGGGTGTCATCACCAGATAGGGCAAGATCGGCTCCAGGGCGAAACAGGCCAGACCGATGGCAAACCAGATCCACGCCTCCATCCCTTATACCTTTTCCCTTATTCCCATTCGATGGTTGCCGGTGGTTTGCTGCTGATGTCGTAGGTCACGCGGTTGATGCCCTTCACTTCATTGATGATCGTCGTGGATACCTCGGCCAGCAGATCATAGGGCAGGCGGCTGAAATCGGCGGTCATGAAATCCGTGGTGTTCACGCTGCGCAAGGCCAGGACGTTTTCATAGGTCCGTTCATCCCCCATCACACCGACGGCTTTCACCGGCAGCAAGACACAGAACGCCTGGGCCACATCGTTGTATAGTCCCGCCTGTTTCAGCTTTTCGATGAAGATGTAATCGGCCCGTTGCAGAACCTCGCAACGCTCACGGGTGATTTCTCCCAGAATGCGCACGGCCAGACCGGGACCGGGGAAGGGGTGACGCATCACCAGTTCGCGGTCCAGACCCAAGGTCAAACCCACCTGCCGCACTTCGTCTTTGAACAACTCCCGAAGCGGCTCAACCAGTTGCAGTTTCATGTGTTCGGGAAGTCCGCCCACGTTGTGGTGGCTTTTGATGGTCGCGCTTGGACCTTTGAAGCTCTGGCTTTCGATGACATCGGGGTAAATGGTTCCCTGACCCAGAAAGCGGGCGTCGTCGATCTTCGCCGCTTCGGCCTCGAACACGTCAATGAAGGCTTTACCGATGATCTTCCGCTTCTGTTCGGGATCGGACACCCCATCCAATTGAGACAGGAAACGCTCGGTGGCGTCCACCATCACCAGGTTCATGCCCATCTTTTCACCGAAGAACTCCCGGACATGGTCGGCATCATACAAACGAAGCAGACCGTTATCCACAAAGATGCAGGTGAGCTTGTCACCAATGGCTTTGTGCAGAAGCATCGCTGCCACACTGGAATCCACTCCGCCGGACAGACCGAGGATCACCCGGCTGCTGCCCACCTGCTCGCGGATACGTTTGACGGTTTCTTCAATGTAGCTTTCCGGGGTCCAGTCGGCGCGGGCCCGGCAGATGCCCTGCACGAAGTTCTTCAGCAGCGTGGTTCCGTGGTGGGTGTGGTTGACTTCGGGATGGAACTGTACGCCATACACCTGGTTTGGGCCTTCCACCGCCGCCACGGGGCAGCTTTGGCTTTTGGCAATAACCTTGAACCCGTCCGGCAGCGTCTCGACATGGTCGCCGTGACTCATCCATACCTGCCAACTCTCTTCCGGGATGTCGTTCAGCAGCGGGGAGGCTTCCGTCCGCTCCACCTTGGCCAGTCCATACTCCCGATGGGAACCGCCGCCCACCTGACCGCCCAGGGTCACCGTGGTCAGTTGCAGGCCGTAACAGATACCCAGAATCGGCAGGCCCAAGTCCCACAGTTCGGCTTCGGTCTGCGGAGCGTTGTCATCCCGCACAGAACTGGGACCGCCGGAAAGAATGATGCCTTTCGGGGCAAGTTCCTTGGCTTTTTCCAGGGCAACGGTGCAAGGATGGATTTCGCAGTAGACATTCATCTCGCGGATACGCCGGGCGATGAGTTGGGTGTATTGCGAACCGTAATCCAGAATCAGAATGGTGTCATGGCCGGACATGGGAAACCTCGAACAACAAAAGGGTTAAATCGCAGGCCAGCGCCCGCGTGGAGACTATCGGTTCATGCAATCAAGACAAGGGGCTAAAAGCCCCTTGCCAACGTGATCTCATTTCATGCCGCAATGCGGAGTCATTATTCCATGCGGTAGTTGGGAGCTTCCTTGGTGATCACCACGTCATGAACATGGCTTTCACGAAGGCCGGAGCTGGTGATCCGCACGAAGCGGGCGTTGGCCTTCAATTCGGCGATGGTGGCGCAACCGGTGTACCCCATGCCGCTGCGCAGGCCGCCGATCATCTGGAAGATCATATCCGACAGCGAACCCTTGTAGGGAACACGGCCTTCGATACCTTCGGGAACCAGCTTTCTGGCTTCGGTCACGCCGCCCTGGTTGTAACGGTCGCCGCTTCCGGCGAGCATCGCACCTTGGCTGCCCATACCACGATACATCTTATAGCTGCGGCCCTGGTAGATAATCACTTCACCGGGGCTTTCGTCGGTTCCGGCGAACATCGAGCCGATCATCACGCAGTCGGCACCGGCGGCAAGAGCCTTGACGATGTCTCCGCTGTATTTCACGCCACCATCGGCGATGACGGGAATCTTATACTGACCGGCCACCTTGGACACTTCATGGATCGCCGTGATCTGCGGCATTCCCACCCCGGCGACGATACGTGTAGTACAGATGGAACCGGGGCCGATGCCCACTTTCACCGCATCCGCTCCGGCGTCGATCAACCGTTGGGCGGCATCGCCGGTGGCGATGTTTCCGGCAACCACCTGCAAGTGGGGATGTTCCGCCTTGGTTTTTTCCACGGCCATCACCACGTTCTTGCTGTTGCCGTGGGCGCTGTCGATGCAGATCACATCCACATCGTTGGCCACCAGTTCCGCCACGCGCTCGGCTCGATCACCACCGACACCGATGGCAGCTCCGGCCAGCAGGCGACCGTGGCCGTCTTTGGCGGCATCGGGGTATTGCACGGCTTTTTCAATATCTTTGGTGGTAATCAGACCGACCAGGTTCCCCTTGGCATCCACCACAGGAAGTTTTTCGATACGGTGCTTATGCAGCAAGACCTTGGCTTCTTCCAGACCGACGGTTTCATCCACCGTGATCAGGTTCTCGCTGGTCATCAGTTCGTTGACTTTGCGGCTCAAATTGGTTTCAAAGCGCAGGTCGCGATTGGTCAGAATACCGACCAGTTTACGGCGAACCGTGACAGGAACCCCGGAAATGTGGTACATTTCCATGATGTCCAGCGCTTCCTTGATGGATTTGGACGGGCCGATGGTCACCGGGCTGACGATCATGCCCGACTCGCTCTTTTTCACCCGGCTGACTTCACGGGCCTGGGCTTCGATGCTCATGTTCTTATGGATGATACCCACGCCGCCCTCACGGGCCATCGTGATTGCCGTGCGCGCTTCGGTGACGGTATCCATCGCCGCACTTAAAAAGGGTCTGTTGAGCACCAAACTTTGGGTTAGATGGGTGGAAAGATCCACGTCCGAAGGCAGAAGCTCCGAGTAAGCGGGCATCAGCAGGACATCGTCGAAGGTAAGCCCTTCCATAAGGTTGTTGCTAAGCATGGCGACCTCTCTTGTGGCATGAAAACGCCGGCGAATGGATTCTTGGTGTGTGGCCGGGAACCGCCGATTGTTGGCCCAATAAAATAGTCCGCTTGGCCGGTGAAGTCAAGTATGGGTTTTGTAAATCGGGCCCTTCCGGGCGGTGACGTGATGTCAATTCAACGGGATTCGCCCCTGGGCCAGGCTACTTGCATCCGAAGTTTGAAAAGTGTACAAAGCGGACAGAAAAAATCTTGACAAACGGCAAAGGGTCTAGTACCTAAGTCCCTCGCGAATGGGAGGTTCCATGCGGCACTTTCTAGCAAGTGTTCTTTTCATACTTGGTCTTTCGTGGTTGATCTGCCCCCTAGCCTATGCCGACAAGGATCTTGGGCTGACCATGCCGAATTACGCGCATAAGGAAAGCAAGCACCGTTATCGCAGCGGGAAAAAGCTTTCCAAGACCGTAAGCTTCTTCAAATCGAAGTTCCGTTCGGCGGCTCATGTCACCTCGTTTCGGGCGATCAGTCTTCCCGGCATCAAGCTGGTTCATTTTCGCAATACACGTCCGGATTCCGATTGGAGCGGCGTGAACATCAGCGAACTGAAGGGGAAGGTCTACATCACCGTATTGCCTCGTTTGGTAAAAAAAACGGAGCAAAAACCACGAAGTTAAGTTTGTATTCGGGGATCGTCTAATGGCAGGACGACGGGTTCTGGCCCCGTTAGTCTAGGTTCGAATCCTAGTCCCCGAGCCATTTTTTATCCAACCCGGACCCGGTTCCGGCGCAATATAGCGACCCTATCGTCTAGTGGTTAGGACGCTGGGCTCTCAATCCGGAAACGGGGGTTCAATTCCCCCTAGGGTCGCCATTTTTCTTCTGCGATCTCTCCTTCTTACAAGCATCCATCACATTCTGTATCGTAGACCTGCTGGAACGCAGCGGTGTATTGTTGTCTTCAATGGCTGATATTCGTGCCTGCATTGGGTTGTCAGCATCTCCGAATGACCTAGGTATCTCTGAGCCTCCATGATGTGGGTTCCATTCTGGACAACGGGGCCGGCAAAGGCATGTCGGGCTGGTTATTGCCCGGCGATTAGAACCGAGCTTAAGAATCGTCATCCTCTGCGCAGGCGGAGGGTCCAGACAGCAGATTTTACACTGGATTCCCGCCTTCGCGGGAATGACAAAACGGATGCTTCGTCTAACTTATTGTTGCCGGGTTAATCGTATCCGACATGCTTGTCTGCTAAAAACAGGCATAGGTTTTTGTGGTGATAGATTCCGGGTTGCCATCACATCCGTCATCGCGTTCGCTGGTCAGTGGGTTGCCCTGATCGTCATAAGTATAGGTCTGACAGCCTTCAGGATTGTTGTCGCAGCCATCATCCATTTGGATCGTATGGAGGGTTCCGTGATCATCATAGGTGAAGTGGGCGCACCATTCCGGGGGAGCATTGCAGTCATTGTTCAGGTTGTAGTCAAGAAGATTCCCCTGATTATCATAGGAGTATGATTCGCAGCTTTCAGGAAGTCCATCGCAGTTTTCATCTATTTGCGCTTCGATCAACCGGCCATCATCATCAAGGGTATAGCTATTGCAGTTGTAATCCGGGACACCATCACATTCCATATCCCAATGATAATTTTGAATATGATCCACGACACCATCAACCTTGAAGAAAACATAGAACGCGCAATTCGCGTCTGGCTGGCCATCGCCATTTTCATCCGTCTGGCTTGAGATGAGGTGTCCATCGTCATCAAAGGCGGAGAATTGGATGGAGTCGGTCGTTCCATCACAGCCTTCATCGAACGAGGTGATTTGCAGCCGGTTGCCCTCGCAATCGTGTTCAATCCGAACACAAGTATCTGCAACATCATTGCAACCGGTATCCACTTCATAGCCAGTCCTGTTGCCGTCGTCATCATAGAAGTAGCGCGTGCAGACCGGTCCCCAGCAATCCAGGGATTGATAGGTTAGGATTCTGCCGTCCTCATCATAGGTATATGCGTAGGAATTGGATTCCTCCAGAACTCCGTCACAACCGTCATCAGAGTCCAGATAAATTCTGGAACCGTGGTCGTTATAGCGAAAAGTCTGGCAACTCTCAGGGTTCCCGTCGCAGTCCGTATCTTGCTGAAAATCGATCAGGTTTCCATTCTCATTATAGGTTCTGGAAAAACAGTACGTGGACTCTCCACTCTCGGTCGCAGTGATCCGAGAAGTAAGCTCTGCACAGTTATCACTAGCCTGGGGAGAAATCAGCGCGTTGCGGTAAATTCCGGGAGAATTTTCAATCACAATCCCACCTTGCCAACGCAGATCCTCACAACGGTGCGCATTGTCATAATAGTCTTCGATGGAATCTGGTTCTTCATCGCCATCGGTTAGTGTGTCGTCGTCATCGTCGGAAGTTTCTTCATCGCCATCGGTTAGTGTGTCGTCGTCATCGTCGGAAGTTTCTTCATCGCCATCGGTTGGTGTGTCGTCGTCATCGTCGGAAGTTTCTTCATCGCCATCGGTTAGTGTGTCGTCGTCATCGTCGGAAGTTTCTTCATCGCCATCGGTTGGTGTGTCGTCGTCATCGTCGGAAGTTTCCTCATCGCCATCGGTTGGTGTGTCGTCGTCATCGTCGGAAGTTTCCTCATCGCCATCGGCAGGTGTGTCGTCGTCATCGTCAGAAGCTTCCTTATCGCCATCGATTGGATTTTTTTCCGTGTTTTCCTCGGAGCCGGAGTCCTCGCAGGCGCAAAAGAAAAACATCAAGACAAAAAGCAGCAAGCAAATGAAGTAACGTTTCATCGTGAATCCCTCCTGTCGGCCCAAAGGCCTGGTATCCGTTCATGAATTGCTATCCCCTTTAAACTACGCGAAAGCTGCGGATCTGCCAAGGAAATTTCCTGAAGAAAAGGCGGGGTGTTGGGAAGTCATATTTCGGCAATCTGGCAAGGGTTTTCTTCCACTTGCCATGAGCGTACCATGTCCGAGCTCGGATGAGGTGCCGCTGGTTTGAAAACCATCTTTTGTGTTCCTTCCATCATCCCAACTCCCCAGATGAAATTCACTCCCAGGCTGGGTTCGCGGGGATGATCGAAACGCACGAAAGAAAAACCCCCGAAGCCGGAGGGCTTCAGGGGTGACGACACCATGTGGAAGAGGAATCCCGGTTTCGGGCTGTCCTTTGGGTTAGTTGGCGGTTGCCTGAGCCAGAGAGCGCACCTCGCCGGTGGTGAGAACTTTGTCAATATCCAGCAGGAAAATCACACGTTTCTCCGCTTTGCCGACACCGAGGATGAAATCCGTATCGACACTGCTTCCACCAAACACCGGTGGAGGCTCAATCTGTCCGGCCTGCACGTCCAAGACCTCCAGCACTTCATCCACAATCACACCGATGGTCAGTTCCTGCTCACCCTTTTCAAGCTGCACGACGATAATCACGGTCTGATCGGTGGCTTCAGCCAGTTCCATGCCGAATTTCAGGCGGAGATCCATCACCGGGATGACCTTGCCGCGAAGGTTGATGACCCCACGGACGAAATCCGCCGTGCGCGGTACCTTGGTGATGTCCATCAACCCAATAATTTCACGGACTTTGAGGATCTCCAGACCGTATTCCTCGCGGGAGAGCTTAAAGGTCATATACTTCCCGGCGAGTTGCTGTCCAAGACTTTCCGTGCTTTGCAGATCCGTCATATCATTCTGGGTGGTGTTGGTGGCTACCTGGCTCATGAATCCTCCCTATCATACCGTAATGGTTAGGGGTTTACCGCTCTAGCGTTCCCGCAGGAGAAAAGCCTCTGCGCAGCCCTGGCAAACCCTGATCTTTTTTGAATCATCCGTCAATCCGCGTACAACCCCATTGCTTTTGAACAAGATCGGTCCCTTCGGGCAAAACCTGAGAAAAGGTTGAAAAAAGCGTCCGGGTCGGTGGTTTGTGGTTGGATCGGCAGAGGGAGGATGGGAAGGCAAATCCAGATGGGTTGGGTACAAAAAACGGGCAGGAAGATCCTGCCCGTTTCAGGGATTCATGATTAGGTCGGCACCCTTGTGCCACCTGGTGCAAAAGAGGGAAGCGCCTTATTTGGCGACATCCAGACGGCTTTCCGCACGGCGCTTGGAATTCAAGGCCCGCTGCACATCGGGATGATCCCAGGCCAGATCGGCCAGGTTCTTGCTCAGACGCTCCTCAGCGCGCTTCAGGCTTTCCTGGGCGCGGCCTTTGTCGATATCCTCGGCCTTTTCCGCACCTTCCACCAGCAACAGCACCTCGTCGGGACCGACATGAATGAAGCCGCGACCTACGCTGTAGACCGTGGTCTGGCTGCCGTCGGTCAACTCCACGCGACCGATGCTGCTTTGGGTCAGAAGCGGGAGGTGTTCGGGTAGAACGCCGATTTCCCCTTCAAAACCGGGACAGGTCACGCTGTCCACCTCGGTGGACAAGGTTTCCCCATAAGGGGTGATGATTTGAACATGCAGTTTCTCGGACATACTCCAAACGCTCCTTACTGGCAAGCCGTCAGACTCACCGGGGACGGGCAAGGGTGAGGTATCACCGCCGCCCATCCAGGTCGAGATCCACGTCGAATCCGGACCTGCCGGACCCGACGCTTGTCCGCTTGGTCAAACCCGCAGGCTTAGACCTTCGCTCCCATCTTCTCGGCTTCCTTCACAACCTCTTCAATGGAACCCTTGAAGAAGAAAGCCTGCTCCGGCAGGTGATCGTACTTGCCTTCCACCATTTCCTCGAAGCTGCGAATGGTGTCTTCCAGCTTGACGTAGGCACCGGGCATACCGGTGAAGGCTTCGGCGACGTGGAAGGGCTGGGACAAGAAGCGCTGGATACGACGGGCGCGACCGACGATGATCTTGTCTTCTTCGCTCAGTTCTTCCATACCGAGAATGGCGATGATGTCCTGCAATTCTTTGTAGCGTTGCAGAATCTGCTGTACGTCACGGGCGACTTTGTAGTGGCGCTCGCCGACGACTTTCGGATCGAGGATGCGGCTGGTGGAATCCAGCGGGTCCACGGCGGGATAAATACCCAATTCGGAAATAGCACGGCTCAACACCGTGGTGGCATCCAAGTGGGCAAAGGACGTGGCCGGCGCGGGGTCGGTCAAGTCATCGGCAGGCACGTACACCGCCTGGACGGAGGTGATGGAGCCCTTGTTCGTGGACGTAATACGCTCTTGCAATTCACCCATATCGGTAGACAGGGTCGGTTGGTAACCGACGGCGCTGGGGATACGTCCCAGAAGCGCGGACACTTCGGAACCGGCCTGGGTGAAACGGAAGATGTTGTCGATGAACAACAACACGTCGCGGCCTTCCATATCACGGAAGTACTCGGCCACGGTCAAGGCGGACAGACCGACGCGGGCGCGGGCTCCGGGCGGTTCGTTCATCTGACCATAGACCAGAGCGGTCTTGTCGATAACGCCGGACTCTTTCATTTCCAGCCAGAGATCGTTGCCTTCACGGGTGCGCTCACCGACACCGCCGAACACGGAATAACCACCATGCTCTTTGGCCAAGTTGTGAATCAGCTCCATGATGATAACGGTTTTACCGACACCGGCGCCGCCGAACAGGCCGATCTTACCACCGCGCTGATAGGGGGCGAGAAGGTCGATGACCTTGATGCCCGTCTCGAAGTTGGTGACATCCACGCTCTGGTCCACAAATTCCGGGGCCGGGCGGTGGATGGGCAGGGTCTGGTCGTTGCCGATCTCACCGGCTTCGTCCACAGGCTCGCCGACGACGTTCATGATGCGGCCCAGGGTCTTGGGGCCTACCGGCATCTGGATCGGCATACCGGTGTTGCTCACCTGCTGGCCACGAACCAGACCGTCCGTGGAGTCCATCGAAATGGTACGCACGGTGTTTTCACCCAAGTGCTGAGCCACTTCCAGCACCAGGTTCCATTCTTGATCGTTGATCGATTGGTTGCTCACCTTCAAGGCCGTGTACATCGGGGGAAGTTCACCCTCGTCGAAGCGCACGTCCACAACCGGTCCGATCACCTGGGTTATGACGCCGTAATTCATGTCGGACATAGGATTTTCCTCACTTCGTAAGCTAGTGTTAGCCAAACTATTCCAACCTCGGACGCATCCGAGGGACTTACCCTTTCAGGGCCTCCGCGCCACCGATGATTTCCATCAGCTCGGTGGTAATGGCGGCCTGGCGAGCACGGTTGTATTGCAGTGTCAGCCGCTCGATCATTTCTTTCGCCGCCTTGGTTGCGCCGTCCATTGCCGTCATCCGCGCACCGAACTCGCTGGCCTGGCTCTCCAACATGCAGCGGAAAATCTGCATACACACGCTCTGCGGAACCAGTTCTTTCAAGATCGCTTCACGGTCCGGCTCATAGATATGGCCTTCCACCTGGGCGGTTTGCTTGTCTTCATCCCCATCGGTTTCCAGATCAGTGATGGGAAGCAGTTCTTCCACCACCACACGCTGGCTGATCGCCGACTTGAATTCGTTGTACACCACCACGACTTTATCCGTCCGGCCTTCCATGAAGTCTTCGATGAGCAGTTCGGCCACTTCCACCGCATTCTGGTAGCTGGTGGTCTTCATCAAATCCTTGAAGTAGTGACGGATGGGCATCTCCCGGCGGGAGTACCATTCGTTGGCTTTGCGACCGATGATCGCCACGTCAATGGTTTCATAGGTGTCAGCGAAAGCCGCACGTTGCTTTTCAGCTTCGCGGATGATGTTGGAGTTGAACGCGCCGCACAACCCACGGTCGGCGGTAATCACAAGAAGCGTCAGATGCTTGGGTTCTTCCCTGGGACGCATCGCCGGATGCTGCCATCCGTCCAATTCGCCGGAAAGCCCTCGGATCAAGCCGTCGATCTTATGCGCGTAGGGGCGGGTGGCCAGAATGGCGTCCTGGGCCCGGCGCAGCTTGGCGGCGGCGATCATTTTCATCGCACGGGTGATCTTCTGTGTGCCTTTGACCGATTGGATGCGGTTGCGGATAGCCTTTAAGTTCGCCATCGGCAGTACCTTTCCTTTAGTGGGTTACGGGCTTAGTCCTCTTTCGTGAACATTTTGCCGAACTCGGTCAGCATCTCGTTGAGTTTCTTCTCTACGTCCGCAGTCAAAGCACCCTTCTCCGCCAGTTCGCGCAGCAGTTCCGGATAGTGATCGTGGGCATAGGCCAGCATTTGCTGTTCGTAGTCCATCACGTCACCGACGGCGACTTGTTGCAGGTAGCCGTGGGTACCGGCGTAGATCACCAGAACCTGCTCTTCAACGGCTTTGGGGGAATACTGATCCTGCTTCAGAACGGCCATCAGGCGTTCACCGGTGGCCAGGGCATTCTGAGTGGCTTTGTCCATGTCGCTGGCGAATTGGCTGAAGGCCGCCAGTTCGCGATATTGAGCCAGGGTCAGACGCAGGGTACCGGCGACTTTCTTCATCGCTTTGATCTGCGCGTTACCACCGACGCGGGACACGGAAAGACCAGCGTTGATGGCCGGACGCTGACCGGAGTAGAACAGTTCGCCTTCGAGGATGATCTGTCCATCGGTAATCGAAATCACGTTGGTCGGAATGTAAGCCGACACGTCACCGGCCTGGGTTTCGATGATCGGAAGCGCGGTCAGGCTACCGCCGCCACGGGCTTCACTCATCTTCGCGGCACGTTCCAGCAAGCGGGAGTGCAGATAGAACACGTCGCCGGGATAGGCTTCACGGCCAGGAGGACGACGGAGCAGCAAGGACAGTTGGCGATACGCCACGGCGTGTTTGGAAAGATCATCATAGATGCACAGAACGTGCATTCCTTTGTCACGGAACCATTCGCCCATCGTGACACCGGCATACGGGGCGATGAACTGAATGGGAGCCATGTCCGACGCACCGGCGCAGATCACGCAGGTGTATTCCATCGCGCCGTGTTCACGCAGTTTTTCCACCACCTGGGCCACGGTGGATTGCTTCTGGCCGATGGCCACGTAGATGCAGTACACCGGGCTGTCGCCCTTGTGGGTGTCTTTCTGGTTGATGATCGTATCGATGGCGATGGCCGTTTTACCGGTCTGACGATCCCCGATGATCAACTCACGCTGGCCGCGACCGATGGGAATCATCGCATCAATGGCCTTGATACCGGTTTGCAGCGGCTCTTTCACCGGCTGGCGCATGACGATACCGGGAGCCTTGACTTCCAGCGGGCGCTCTTCGGTGGTTTCCATGTCCGGACCACCGTCGATGGCTTGACCCAGCGGATTGAGCACGCGGCCCAGAATGGCTTTGCCCACCGGCACGCTGGCGATGGTTCCGGTACGGCGGACGCTGTCCCCTTCGGAAACCTTGTCGTCGTGACCGAACAGGGTGACACCGACGTTGCTTTCTTCCAGGTTGAGCACCATGCCGCGAACGCCGCTATCGAACTCCACCATCTCACCGGCCATAGCACCTTCCAGGCCGTAGATGCGCGCGATACCGTCACCGACGCTCAGCACCGTTCCGGTTTCTTTGACGTCGATTTTGCCGTCAAAGTCGGCGATCTGCTCTCGAATGATCTTACTTATTTCTTCAGCTTTGATTTGCACGGATCTCTCCTTGAGTTAAAAGGACGATCTTGACTTGAAATCCTCAGATAAACGAACCAAGACGCGAGCCTTGGGATGTAACGATTCAGGCTTCGGCCAGATCGTCCCGAAGACGATCCAATTTCGATTTCAGCGAGCCGTCATAGACCTGGCTACCGATGCGGGCGACAAACCCGCCCAGGACGTTTCCGTCCACCTTGCGCTCCAGGGCGATGTTCTTTTCCGTAATGCGGGCCAGCACATCCATAAGCTCCCGGTAGATTTCTTCATCCATCTCCCAGGCGCTGGTGACCTGCACGCGCACGGTGCCGGTTTTTTCATCCAGCAGAAGGCGTACCGCTTCGACGATGTCGGCCAGGGCTTCCACGCGGTGGCGCTGGACGATCAGAAGCAGGAACTTCAAGGTTACTTCGCGACAGCCGCTGCCGTCCAGAAGCTGGCGGACGACCGAGGGGCGCTGGTTGGCGAAGGTGGGGTTGAACAAAAGCTGGCGCAGGTCGTGGGATTCATCCACCACCGTGAGAAACTCACCGAGTTCCGCTTGGATGGCTTGCAGCTCGTCTACGTTGTCCACGGCCTTGACCAGGGCACGGGCATACCGTTTGGCGATGGGTCCGTACTTCATACGTTGGCGACCTCCTTCAAATCGTCAAGGCTTTGGCGCACCAGACGCTGACGGTCTTCGTCGTTGATGCGATCCTTCAGGATACTTTCAGCTTGCTTGATGATTTCCGCCGCGGCTTCCTGGCGAAGCTCCGCCTTCACACGCGACAGTTCATTGTTCAGGGTCCGTTCGGCATCGTTTTTGATGCGGGCCGCGGTTTCCTCGGCGCGGGCGATGATCTTCGTCCGTTCCTCGGCAGCTTCCACGCGGTACTGCTCCATGATCTTTTCACCTTCGGTGGAAAGCTCTTTCAGCTTGTCGCCGTACTCGCGGATTTTTTCGTTGGCTTCGGCTTCGGCCCGTTGCAGGCGTTCCAGCTTGGCCTTGATCTCTTCATGGCGCTGGGTGAAGAAGGCATCGGCCTTCTTGTAGACCACGGCATAGAGAATCCCGACAAAAGCCAGGAAGTTCAGCACCAGGCTCACCACATAGGTGGTGGGGAACGCATGGTGTCCTTCCGCGTGAGCGCCATGCTCGCCGCCGGCAGCCAGAACCACGGCGGGAACCATCACCATCAACAACACAGGAATTACACGCTTCATTTACACAGCCCTCCCCAGCAGACGTTCGGCGACCTCTTGGGCCAGTTGCGGAATTTCATCCGAAACCGTTTTCTTGGCTTCTTCCACTTCACCCACCACACGCTCGCGGGTGGTTTTCATCATCGTGTGGGCGCTCTGTTGAGCACTGGCAAGAATGCGCGCTTCTTCTTCCAAGGCGGCGGTACGTAAGAGACCGCGCTGTTTGGAACCTTCGGAGCGAACCACTTTCAGCTTGGCCATGTAGTCCTGCTCCGCCTTCTTCAAGCGCTTGTCCGCCTCGGATTCCCCTTCGGATTCCGCGGTTTTCGTCGTGCGTTCATCCACCGCGCTAAGCGCCGGACGAAACACGAAACGAGCCAGAAGCAGCACCGTTACAACATAAATGAACAGTTGCAGCACGACCGATAAGTTGAGATTCAACAGATCCACGCTCGCCATGCGTACCCTTCCTTTTCTTCTAAAGAAACGAGTTGCCTACCTAGGTAGCCGGGACTTCACTATTTTCTGGACCTAAGCGCCAGCACATAAACCGGGGTTCATGCACGTTTAGAGGTTGAAGCAAACTGCTATCATGTCCGAAGAGGAAATGTCAAGTTTTCATGTGCGGATCACTGACTTTCAAAGAGGGCATTTCATGAATCCTACCCGCCACTTTGCCGCATCCCGGCGTTTCTTCCCGATGGACTCTGCTTCTGCACCCTAAGCCCCTCATGCCATGAAAGCGGAAAGAGGCATCCAGGACTTGCTCTTTCTTTCCGCAGAACGGAAAAAAGTACGGAAAATGCCTTTCCATCTTCCCCGTTTCGTGCTTTGGTCCCCCATCACACGGACGGGTTCCCGGAATGGAAGGAACCCAGATCGGGGGCATCATGTTGTATCGCAGGGTTTGTCTTCAAGGTTTGTTGCTTGTCGGTTGTCTGATTCAGCTAGCCTGCTCGGACAGTTCTCTTTCCACGATTCCAGACACGAATGCGGATGGCGACACGGAGGAGACATCGGAAGATGGAGATGGAGAAGGCGACGGACCCACGGATCTTGATGGCGATTCCGACGCGGGGGATGATTTTACGGATGGTGACGGGCCGGATGAGGAGCAGAATGATGCGTCCGATGGGGACGACCCGGACGGGGATGAACTTGATGGGGATGAGGATTCGGAACAGCCTCCCCTACTGAATAGTGCGGATTTTCTGATTCTTACCGAGGATTCCCTTCTTGAAAGCGCCCATGAGTACGCCACGTTCCGGGAAAGCCTGGGTTCGTGGACGGAAGTCCGAACGGCATCGTCCCTTCAGCAAGGCTCCAACCTCGGCGCGTTTGCGCTGAACGTGCAAGCCTGGGCCCGTGAAGCCAGGGAAAACCTGGACCCACGCCTTCCTCTGTTCCTGCTGATTCTGGGCGACGCACCGGAGGAATCCGATTCCATCCAAGGGCGCATTCCGGCCTTGTATTGCAGTAATATGGAAGGTGATTGCTACACCGACAACAAGTACGCGGACCTGGATGACGACGGTCTGCCCGATCTGGCCCTGGGGCGCTTGCCCCTGCGCAGCGCCGCTGAAGTCACCGAGTACATCCGACACGCCAGAGAGCATGAAACCCAGACCCCGCCGGGCATCTGGAACCGTCGTCTGGCCCTGTATACCGGCGCGGCCAATTTCAGCCCGGAAATTGATGCCATGCTGGAGTTCCTGGTCTTCTACGCCTTGACCAAAGTCAGCTATGATTTCGACATCTTCGGTGTCTACAACAACTCCAACAGCGACTACTATTACACGCCTTACGAAGACAAGGTGATGGATCTGCTCAACGCAGGTAATTTGATGGACATCTACATCGGGCACGGCTCAAGCGATTCCACCGATGGCCTGTCGCTTTACAATCTGGACCAGTTTTCCAGCGATCACCGCTTCCCCTTCGCCTTCTTCTTCGCCTGCCTCAACGGCACCTATCGTGGGGAGGATGACAGCCTGGCCGAAGCCGTGTTGCGTCTGCCTCGCGGTGCCATTGCCTCTGTCGCATCGTCGGACATCTCTCACCCTTACGGAAATGCGGTGCTTTCCTACGAAGTGCAGCGGGTTTCGCTGAATTTGCGCCTGGAAACCATCGGTGAAGTGGTCCAGGAAATGAAACGGGCGGCCATCACCAACGTGGACGACAACCTGCGCGTCGTTATTGACAGCTCGGCGGCGATAGAGTTGAACGAAAGCCTCTATGAGCCCTTGCTTCTGGAACATCTGAATCTTTACAATTTGTTAGGTGATCCGGCGCTGACCATGCACTACCCCGATGGTCAGGTAAGTTTTGATGAAGATCGGCTTCCCGACACCATGCAACCGGGAACCCTGACGGTGAGCGGCTCGGTGGATCTCTTCTCCGAAGGGACGGTCACGGTCAGCCTGGAATGCTCCCGCAATGCGATGCTCTATGAAACGGAACCGGGGTATGATCGGCAGACCATTCAGGAAAACTGGGCCAAGGCCAATGACAAGGTGGTCGATTCTATCGAGGTCAGCCTGGTGGACGGTCGCTTTGAAGCCCAGTTGCAGATTCCAGCCGATTTACCCAGGGTTGCCTACTACGTCAAAGCCTTCGCCGTGGGCCAGGGGCACGACGCAACGGGAAATATGAAAATGCCCGCCCAATAGCAACCGAGGGACTTTCTTGGAATCAGGGACCGGGATTGTGCTTCATGATCGCTGAAACACCACTGCCCCAAACAGGTTCAAAGACAGATTACTACTTCCTGTATCGCAAAGGGTGTTCCGGGTCATAAAACAACCCCCAGACGAAAGTCATGGGGGTGAACACCTAGCAGGTGGGGTGGTTATCAACCCGGCAACAACAAGGTAGACGAAGCATCCATGTTGTCATTCCCGCGAAGGCGGGAATCCAGTGTAAAACCTGCTGTCTGGATCCTCCGCTTACGCGGAGGATGACGATTCTATAGCTCGGATCTAATCGCCGGGTTACTATTCCGTCGCTTCTTCATCGTCCAGCTCTTCGTCCCCGTCTGGTTCGTTTTCCTGCTCTTCCTGTTCTTCTTCATCTCCGTCTGGATAAAGGTCTTCAAACGTAAGGCCATTGCAATGCTCTGCCTCACCACACCAATGGCCTTCATACTCCTTTTCTGTTGAATCGTGCCATGTATCTGGAAAATAACAAAATTTCCCAAAAGACAAACAGTTCCCATCCGGGTCAATCATCCAACGCCCCAAGGGTTCACAAATATCATCAAAACCCAGGCAGATCGCAAAGACTGATTCTCCTTTCTCAATACAGTTCTCTTCTTCATTGTATGTATATGGAATCGCAGTGACTACTTTGCAGCGTGAGTCCTCTTCACAAGCCTGCTCATCGAAGACCATGCAATCGATTTCTTCTTCGTCGTCATCATCATCGTCATCGGGATCGGCACAACCTACCAGCAGGTTCAGACAAAGGATTCCAAGGATCATCAAGAAACGATCATTGATCAAACTTTTCATGTTTTTCTCCCGTCAGTTAGTAATCTTCAGGTTCAACACCAAGTAAGGTTGTACTATTCCAAGCAGGGCCATCAGTATCATCACGATCACTGTCTTCAAAGAAGTACGTAACGTAGACTTTCATGCTATTCGTTCCACAGCTTGTATAGTCGGCTGGTACGGAATCGCCAATCAATCGCAAATAAACGGCCTTTCCACCAATATCCGAGTAAAAAACTCTTTCTTTGTTGTCATAGTAGGAATTGCTTACACGAAGGGAATTGTTTGTTCCTACTTCACGAAGTTCCAGATCAATGTCGTTTACAACTTTAGGTAGGATATAAGTATCATCATGTGATGGATCATACCAATAAGCTACAGCCTTGAACACTTCTACATCACTGCTTAGGCAGCGTCGACAAGAGTATCAGATTTTCCTGGACAAGACGACTCTGTTGGTCTATATTCCTCTAAATAGAAACTATTCAGAGGAATACAATGGATGCCACTTATCACCGTCATGATATTTCCGACCACGCTTGGGAACTCTTAGAGCCACATTTACCAGGGCAGAAAGGCCAATGGGGTGGGATTGCCAGAGACAATCGACGATTCATTAATGGTGTGTTTTGGATCTTGCGAACCGGTGCACCTTGGCGCGACCTACCGCCCGATTATGGCAGTTGGAACAATACCCATCGCCGGTTTATTCGTTGGCGAGATAAAGGCATCTGGGAGAATTTACTGGATAGTTTGATTGATGATCCCGAAACCGAATGGCTGATGATCGACGCCACGCATGTCAAAGTCCATCACGATGCCACGGGTGCCCGAGGCGGAACGCAGGACGCGGGCCAGACAAAAGGGGGCTCAATTCCAAGGTACACCTGGCCGTGGATGCGCATGGTAATCCGCTCCGAGTCCTTGTTACAAAAGGTACCCGAGCTGATTGCAACGAGGCTGAAAATCTGATCGAAGGGCTACCAGCCTCTAATTTACTGGCTGATCGTGGTTATGATACAAATAGTATCATTGACCTATGCGAGAAGAACGATACGTGTCCGGTGATTCCTCCAAAGAAGAATCGAACGGTTCAACGTAACTACGACAAAGACTTGTACCGTGAACGCCATCTGGTTGAAAATGCCTTTGAAAAGCTGAAACGTTGGCGTGGTATCGCGACGCGCTATGCAAAGAACACAGCGTCTTTCCTTGCTGCGGTACATATCCGCTGTCTAGCCCTATGGCTTCATATCTCATGACGACACTGCCTAGGACATTGCCCTCATTTATCTCGATGTCAATTACTTCGTTATCGTCTACACAAAAAGAGGTTGTACGCCAACCTCTAGGACTATCCAGTCCGGCAGCATCCCATCTTCTGGCTTTTAATCTTCCCGCCCCCAACAGATTATCAAATTTCTTTGTCATTTTGTTTCGATTCTGATCCAAACGATCCCCCATAATCAACAAGTTGGAAAACAACACCCCAGGACTATTGATGTAGCTGGAAAGGGTATCCCGGTACCAGTCAATGAAATCAACTGCAGTAGCTGCTACTGTAGGTGCAGAAATACTTGTCCCCCATCCACAATTGTCTTCACCACTTGTTCCGTAATATGTTTCATCCCAACTCATCATATTGTAACGAGCGCCATATGCTGCAAGATCCACAATTGTTCTGTATTGGCCCTCTAAAAGACTTGCTCCACCACGAGATGTGCCTTTTGCATCTTCATCTCCATAGGAGTATGTGCTGATAGTACGCAAGAGTCCTGAAGATACCGCTTCACATGGATTATCCAGCATAAATCTGTAATTTCCTACTGTAAAAACACCCATAGCAGAAGCAGGTGATGTTATTGTACAGTCACTTGATATCAAGTTTCCATCATTTCCTGCAGATTGTATTACTAGTGTTCCTGTTTCAAATAGGTTGTTGGCAGATCTTGCTAGTGTTGTTCCACCCGAACAAATAGGATCATTGCCGGAGGAGCCCGTAGAAACGTTGATGACCGGCATATCGTACAATGCCCCCAGTAGTGCAAATTTATCAAAAGCAGTAGTTAGTTCGACTGAACCTGCTCCAGTTAAAGAGATCAAGCGAGCTTCTCTTGCATAGCCGGATCTAGCTTGTCTTTCGGAAGCAAGCATATAATTTGAATCTTGCCCATCCATCAGATCTCCGATTAGTAACCCTGCCACTAAAGTTGCATGTCTTCCCTCGCTATTAGCCCAATTGGAAACATAGGTGCAAGTACTACTACCACAACTATATCGTAAGAAGATTCTTGAACTAGATGAACTGTTGTCGTTAAAACCGACATGTTCATCTTCTGGGGCTGTTGATTCAAGTTGACCGATCATTAAATCATCACTGTTTGTAGTAGCACTCCTCTCTCCATCCCAGTTATTATCAACAAATTGATAAATCTGATGGCCTTCAACAACTTCACGACCACAGACATCCGTGTCTTTCGTTGCTACATTTAGATTCAACATGTGTACATTGTTTACATTGGCTAAGGAATCTATATCACCCGCCCTCATTCTCGCTTTCAGACAATACAGGTTTTGACACAATCCAACGACTTCACCTCCCAGGTCTTCGATTGCTTCAATCACCGGTGTTTGGGCTAAAGCAACTTTCTGCTGGTACTCTGATAGAAACTCCATCTTTTTCTGGAAATAGTCTCGCTTGGTCTCAATCTGACCAAGAGCAAGTGAATACTCTAACTTTTCAACCAATGTCAGTTCTTGAGGTGCTTGTATCCAAAGCAATACTAGTAATTGCTCGTCTTCCTCTACTTCGTCCATTTTTTGTTGTAGCACTTCACCAATGACTTGTCTTTCGGTTGGAATAGCCTCTGGATCAGGTATCGGTTCTCCATTTTCGGCTTTCGACAGGTTATGCTCCGCTCTCTCTTCTTCAGTCATGTAATGTCTTGAGTAGGTGAACACCCCTGAAAATTTGATTTCGTTTCCATCCTCATCTTCGCTAATGCTATCCCCGATAGCATACCTGTTGCCGTTTTCGTCGTTCTTCACGTCATACATCGGAACGAGTCCCCCTTGGACCGTCTGACACTTGAGAGGGTGATTGTAGGGGACATCCCAAGGATCAACCTCCTCTGCTTCCAGTTGTGGTCCACTCAACAGGCCGAATCCGACGGCCCCCCCCCAACACTGTCGCCAGACCAAGACCTACCAATAGCTTTCCCTTCATGTGACCTCCAATTGTCAAAAAGTGTGCGTGAGAGAAACATCCTAGTTGTTCTGTCATGGTGCACCTTCAGAATGCTGAGATTTCACTCTTCTGTCAAGCAATCAGGAAACGTTTCATCAAGCAAGATAGTAACCCGGCAACAACAAGGTAGACGAAGCATCCATGTTGTCATTCCCGCGAAGGCGGGAATCCAGAGTAAGCTCAGTTGTCTGGATCCTCCGCCTACGCGGAGGATGACGATTCTATTGGCAGGTGGGGTGGTTATCAACCCGGCAGCAACAAGGTAGACGAAGCATCCATTTTGTCATTCCCGCGAAGGCGGGAATCCAGAGTAAGCTCAGTTGTCTGGATCCTCCGCCTGCGCGGAGGATGACGGTTCTTAAGCTCGGTTATAATCGTCGGGTTAATAAGCACAGATCCCTACCGTCCAAGGTAGGTTCAAAAGGCCGTGACCCGCAAAGACCGCAGAGCGCGTCTTGAAGCCCGTCCTTGGCGTGTCGAAGGGGGCGGCCTCGCTTTCTTTTCGTCTCCCGTGTTTTCTTCCCCATTCACCCCTTGCATTCAAGGGCTTGTCCGTACTAAGCTAGCGCATAATGCGCGACGCGACGGTCGCGAAGATCGCACAAAACGGAATCGCTTGGGAGTTGACTGATCGGGAACAAGCGCCACACAGGAATGATACCGTGTCGTCGGCTCCTCCTCGGCGTGGTGATGCTGGCTTTTACGGTGAGTGCCTGCGGCTACTCGCTGGGACAGCCGCGCTCGGAGCTTGTCCAAGGTGGCCTGCGTCTTCATGTCCCCGTGGCGGAAAACCGCACGGTGGATCTGACCGCCCCGGTGGCTCTGACGGAAGCGTTGAAAGACGCCGTGGCCCGGCACCCGGCCTTGCGTTTGAGCGAGAAGCCCTCGGCGGATACCTTGTCGGCGCGGGTGGAGCAGGTAACGAGTGAAACACGGGTTTTGCAGCAAGGGACGCTTCAGGCCACAGGCAAGCAGCGTTTGCAGTCCTTGATTCGGGAAAGCTGCCTTCACGCAAGCCTGCGTCTTTTGCGCAATGGGCTGGAAGTCTGGAGTTGGCAGGGCACGGAATGCGAACCGGCGTTTCAGGATATGTACCAGGCGCAATCGGACGCCAACCGGAACCAGGCTTTGCGCACGGCCTCCACGCGGTTGGCCCAACGCGCTTTACGGGATCTGGCGGAGGGATTTTAATGGCCAAGGCACAACGATCCGGTTCACGCTCGGCGGGCAGCGGCTCGGCGGCGTTGTTCAAATTGATCAAGCAGGTTGAAGGGGATGGCCCACTGGGTGAGGTCTACCTCTTTTACGGAGACGAGCCCTATTTCTCCGACCGGCTGGTGAAAGCCCTGCAACAGCGGGTGATTGACGGAAACACGAACGATTTCAATTACAACGTGTTCATTGGTGGGCAGAATTCCGGGGCGGAGATCGTCAGTGTGTGCGAATCCTTCCCGATGATGCGCCCCAAACGGCTGGTGCTGGTGAAAGATTGTCAGGGCTTTCGTGCCGATGACTGGCAGGCGATGGCGACCTACCTGAAGAATCCTTTTGACAAAACCTGCCTGGTCTTGCTTTCCAGCCGCAAACCCAGGGAGCGTGGCGGCGGCAAAGCGGAAAAAGACGCCATGCTGGCGATGAAGAAAACCGCCGTGATCTTTGAATGCGTCGCCCCGAAAAAAATAAGCGATCTTGGTGGCTTCATTGATGCCGAGCTTCGTCGGTTGCAAAAACGTATGGATGCCCGCGCCCGCACGGTGCTGATGGAATTGATTGGCGCAAACCTCACCAACCTGGTCAACGCCCTGGAACGACTGGCCATTTATATCGGACCGAAAGACACCATCGTTTTGGCTGATGTGGAGCGCTGCATCGCGGCAACCAAGCTTGAAGATGTTTGGGATTTTCAAGATTTTCTGGCCTTGAAGAACCTGGGGCAAGCCCTGGCCGCCTTGCGCAAGATTCAGAAAAACCGTTTGAAAACCGAAGACCTGCTCTTTTTGCACGGCTCAATCACCAGCCATTTCCGCAAACTGCATCAAATTGCGTCGCTCTTGTCCCGGCGCACGCCGGAAGAGGAAATCAAGTCCATCGTCGGGGGACATCCCTTCATGGTGGGAAAGCAGATCGCGTTGGCCCGCAAGATGGATCTGGCCTCCTTTCCTGCGGCTCTGGATGCCTTGATGCTGGCCGATCGACAATTCAAATCCTCCCGTGTTCCCAACCCACTTGTCTTGGAAAAAATGGTTTACAGCTTGTGTAAAAGATGATGTAACCGAGTCGGCTAGCCCTATCGGGCGGTGAAGTGATTGGCAGGCAATGCTTCATCGAAAAAGCGAAATAAAATTGACACGATCCCGTCCGCGAGACGTTTTGCGATAAAGGACCGAGAGATTTTGCACGAACCGATCAACAGCATGAGTTCCGACCGGATTTCCGAGTGGCTTTTTTCCGCGCTCAAGCGTGTCGAGAAACCCTCGCGCTATCTGGGCAACGAGATGAACCGCATCCTCAAAGACCCGCAGTCCGTCGGGTTGCGTATGGCTTTGGCCTTCCCGGATATTTACGAGATCGCCTTTTCCCATCTGGGATTGAAGATCCTCCACTCGCTGATCAACAAATTGCCCGAGGTCTTCTGCGAGCGTGTCTACGCACCCTGGGTCGATCTGGAAGCGATGATGCGTGAGGACGGCATTCCGCTGTTCACCCTTGAAACGAAAACCGCCGTGGCGGACCTGGATGTCCTGGGGTTCAGTCTGCAATACGAACTGGCCTACCCCATCGTGCTGAACATGTTGGAACTGGCCGGCTTGCCGAAGAAAAGCGCCCTGCGTAATGAAAGCCATCCCTTGGTTCTGGCCGGTGGTCCCAACACGGCCAACCCGGAGCCGCTGGCCGAATTCATTGATGCCTTTTTCCTTGGCGAAGCCGAAGAGGTCGTCCCGGAACTGCTGCGCGTGATCAAGCAGGCCAAAGACGAAGGGCTTTCCCGAAAAGAAACCCTGTTGCGTCTGGCCCGATTGGATGGGATCTACGTCCCTTCATTCTTTGAGCCGCGTTACGACGAACAGGGGAAGCTTGTCGAGACGGTGTGCAATCAGGCCGGGCTTCCCCGTCCGCGTCGCGCCGTGGTCTTGAACCTGGATGCCGCCGAGGCGGACAGCCACCCGATGACGCCCCTGGTCGAACCGGTTCACAATCGCTACGCGGTGGAAGTGCAGCGGGGTTGCACCAACGGATGCCGTTTCTGTCAAGCGGGCATGTTGTACCGACCGATGCGTCAACGCAAACCGGAGACGATTTTCAACCTGGCCCAGGAAGGCATTGCCGCCAGCGGTCAGGAAAGCCTTGGGCTGCTCTCCCTCTCCGTGGGGGAATACGCCTGCCTCTCTCCTTTAGCCAAAGCGTTGTTCGATACTTTCAAGAAAGAGCGCGTCTCTTTATCTTTGCCGTCGATGCGCCTGGAAAGCCTCACCCCGGACCTGGTCGCCACCTTGAAGCAGGAGCGTAAAACCGGCTTCACCCTGGCTCCGGAAGCGGGAACCGAACGCCTTCGTCGCGTACTGAATAAAGGCAACAGTCTGGAAGACCTGGAGCGTTCACTCAACGAGGTCTTCGCCAACGACTGGAACCACGTCAAACTGTATTTCATGATCGGTCTTCCCACCGAAACCATGCAGGACGTACAAGGCATCGTGGATCTGGCCCGCCGGGCCAAGGAAATCGCCCGCGACAACGGCAAGAAAAACGCAAAAATCACCGTCAGTGTGAGCAACTTCGTACCCAAAGCGATAACACCTTTTCAGTGGTGTGCCTTCGCCAAGGAAGAAGACCTGCTGGCCAAGCACCAGTTCCTTCGGGATGAACTGCGCCGTCTGAAAGTGCAACTCAAGGTTCATGATACGCGACAGAGCCTGGCCGAAGCCTTGCTGGCCAGGGGGGATCGTCGTATGGGGAAGGTGCTGGAACGGGCCTTTTCCAAAGGGGCGCGTTTTGATGCCTGGAAGGATCGCTTCCGCCTGGACCCCTGGCTGGAGGCGCTTTCCGAAGAAGGTCTTTCCCTTGACGAGTTGCTCTACACAGAGAAAACCGATGCCGATACGCTTGCTTGGGATCACCTGGATTTCCGCGTCTCGCGGGAGTTTCTCTGGAAGGATTACCAGCGGGCCGTAGAGGAAAAAGCGCTTCTCAATTGCGCCTACGGGGCTTGTCACGGCTGCGAAGTCTGTGACGAGGATCAAGGTCCGAAACGGGTGGTGATGGTCCCCACGGATCAGGAACAACACCCGCCCTGGTTACCCACCAGACTGGGCGACCATGTTGAACGCATCGACACACCCCAGGTTCATGCACTGACTCCAAGCCCGCAAGGCTCGACGGCCAAACGGGTCTTCCGTCTGCGTTACCGCAAGCACGGCGAGGCGGTGTTTTTGGGACACCTGGATACGATGAGCCTCTTCCACATCGCGTTTCAGCGGGCCAAGACCCGCCTTCGCTACAGCGAGGGATTTCATCCCAAGCCCAAGCTGAGTTTCGGTCCGGCCCTTCCCTTGGGCGTGGCCAGCGAGGTGGAATATTTCGACGCCGATGTGCTGCAAACCCTCAGTGCGCAGAGCCTGAAAGATCGGCTCAACGCCGTGCTGCCCGACGGCTTCACGGTACTGGATACGATGGAGATCCCCGAACGCACGCGAAGCCTGGGAGAATCCATCAGCCGCCAGGATTTTCAGTTCACCCTCAGCGGACCTCTGCAAGACCGGCTTGACGCCGGACTGCGTCGTCTGGAAAGCGACGAACCCCTGATTTCCCGACGGGAGAAAAAGGGCCGTGTCAAAGAGGTGGACCTGCGAGAAGGGATTCTCTCCTGGCGCAAACTGGATGAGGAACTGGTTGAGGTTTCTTTGGCCAACACCCTGACCGGTGCCGTCAAACCCTCTGAAGTGCTGGCCCTCGTCTTTGAACTTACCGACAACGAACAGTACGCTGTTCGGATCAAAAAATCCGGGGTGGGCTTCACCAAGCGTCGCCCCAACAAGGAATCGACAAGGAACCCTAATCATGGCCAACAACCTCATCATCAACGTAGGGCGGCAAGAAGTCCGCGTCGCCCTGGTGGAGAACGGCAACACCGTTGAGTTGTACATCGAACGCAAAAAAGACCGTGGTCTTGTAGGCAATATCTACAAGGGTAAGGTGCTGCGCGTGCTTCCCGGTATGCAGGCCGCCTTTGTGGATGTCGGGCTGGACAAAGCCGCGTTTCTGTACGTCTCGGACATCTACACACCCGAAGGCGACATGACCCACTTCATGAAGGAACCGGAAGACGACCACCTGGACGAAGACGATACCAAGCAGAATGAAGCCGCCGAGTTCGAGCCTGGCGGCTCCGGGAATCAAGACAAGGAACGCCACGCGGGCAGCGTGCGTCAGCGTCCCATTGAAGACCTGCTTTCGGAAGGGCAGGAAATCCTGGTGCAGGTGGCCAAAGATCCCATCGGAACGAAGGGATGCCGCATCACCACCAACATCAGTCTGGCCGGGCGTCACCTGGTTTACATGCCCTTTATCGACCATATCGGCATCAGCCGCCGCATCACCGGCGACCAGGAACGTCACCGCCTGCGGGATCTGGTGAGCAAGCTCAAGCCGGAAGGTGGTGGCTTCATCGTGCGTACCGTGGCCGAAGGTCTGAACGAGAAGAAACTCAAGGCAGACATGACGCTGTTGATCAACATCTGGAAACAGGTCACGACCCAGGCGGAGAAGCTGCGCGCCCCCACCATTCTGCATTACGATTTGAACCTGAGTTTCCGCGCCACACGGGACTTGCTTACCGCCGATGTGGACAAGTTGATTATCGACGACCCCGACGAGTTCGACAACATCCACCACTTCATCAAGAACTACATGCCGGGGTTCCGGCAGAACGTGGAACTCTATTCCGGCGATGAGCCCATCTTCGATTACTTCAGTGTCGAGATGGATCTCAACCGTGCTTTAGGTCGCAAGGTCTGGTTGAAATCGGGAGGCTATATCATTATTGATCAGGCCGAGGCCTTGACCGCCATTGATGTCAACACCGGACGTTATGTCGGGAAGCGCAACCTGGAAGAAACGATTCTCAAAACCAATTTAGAGGCCGTGCGGGAAATCGCCTACCAATTGCGCCTGCGCAACATCGGCGGAATCATCATCATCGATTTCATCGACATGGAACGTGAAGTCAACCGCGAGCGCATTTTCAACGCCCTGCAAGAAGCCCTGGTGGAAGACCGGGCCAAGACCAACATCCTGAAAATCAGCGATTTCGGTTTGGTGGAAATGACCCGTAAACGTGTGCGTGAGAGCCTCGGTCGTACCTTGTGCGAACCCTGTTTCTACTGCGACGGCAAAGGGTATCTGAAAAGCAAAACCACCATCTGCTATGAAATCTTCCGCGAGATTGAACGGGAAATCAAAAACCTCCATACCCCGGTGATTCATGTCAATTGCCACCCGGAGATTGCCGACCTGCTCTATGAAGAAGAAGGCGAAACCATCGCCGCCCTGGAAAAACAGTACAAGAAAACCCTGGTCATTCGTGGCCTGGTGTATTTCCACATTGAGCAGTATGAGGTGATTGAAAAGCCGGGAAGCGGCCACAGCTCCTCCGGGAAACGAAGCCAGAGCCACAAGAACGCATCCAAGTAGCGCAACCAGGAACTTTCAACACGCGGTGCGAACCATGACCAAGCGCGGAGCCCACTTCATCACCTTCGGCTGCCAGATGAACGAATACGATTCCAGGAAAATGCTGGAACTGCTGTCCGAGGACTATCAGGCCGTGGATGACCCGGCCCATGCCGATTTGGTGTTAATCAACACCTGTTCGGTGCGGGACAAGCCGATGCAGAAAGTGTTCAGTGTTGCCGGGCAGATTGCACCGTTGAAAAAACAGAACCCGGATCTGGTGCTGGCCGTGGCGGGTTGTGTCGCGCAGCAGATGAAAGAGGAACTGCTCAAGGCGTTCCCCGCCGTGGACCTGGTGGTTGGAACCGATCGACAGATTCATTTGCCGGAGCTGGTCAAGCAGGTGCGCCGGGAAGGGCAGCTGGCGGCGGTGGATCTGAATCCGGATGCCTTCCACGGAGAAAGCGTCCACCCGGACATGCTGCAAAGCCTAGGGCGCAAGCTCTCTGCGTTTGTCGCCGTGCAAAAAGGTTGCGATAAATTCTGTAGCTATTGCATCGTGCCGTTCACCCGTGGGCGTGAACGCAACCGCTCCTTGGAAGATATTCTGACCGAGGTGCGTTCTCTGGTGTCTCAGGGTGTGCGTGAAGTGACCCTTCTGGGACAGAACGTCAACGCCTATGGAACCCGCAAGGAAGATCAGCATTCCTTTTCCCACCTGCTGCGCGCCGTGAACGACATCGAAGGCTTGTGGCGCTTGCGTTTCGTGACCAGCCACGTTCGGCATATTGACCGTGAACAGATTGACACCCTGGCCCAGCTTCCCAAACTCTGCGAATACCTGCATCTGCCGGTGCAGTCGGGAAGCAACGACGTACTCAAGCGCATGAACCGCGGCTACACACGGGAAGAGTATCTGACCAAAGTGGACGAATTGAAACGGACCGTACCGAATCTGGCGCTGTCCGGGGATATAATCGTCGGATTCCCCGGCGAGACGGAAGAGGATTTCCAGCAGACGCTTTCCATCATCGAAGCGGTGCGCTATGAAACCCTGTTCAGCTTCATCTACAGTCCCCGTCCGGGTACCCGTGCGGCAAGCTGGCCTTTGGATATCCCCCGTGAGGTGGCGCTGGATCGCTTGAAGCGCCTGCAAGACCTGCAAAAGAAAATTACGCTGGAAACCACAGCCCGCTATCTTGGTACCGAGCAGGAAGTGCTGGTGGAAGGCGCCAGCAAGCAGAACCCCAACGAAGCACGGGGACGCACGCGCACCAACCGCATTGTCAACTTCCCGGTGGAACGCATCGAAGTCGGCCAGTTGATGACCGTCCGCATTACCGAGGCTTTTCAAAACAGCCTGCGCGGCGAATGCTTCTGATCGTCCCCCTTTCTCTCCTCACCGCAACAAGAAAAAGGAAACAACGCAGGACTCGGTCTTGCGGGTTGTCTTTCAGGTGAAGTCGGGATCTTCCCTGACAGCCCCCTGTTGAAAACACCACGGGGATGTCTTGAGACATCCCCGTGAGTAACGTTCAGGCATGGTTGTGAGATTACACGAGACGTGTTCCCCGGCGACGCAGCAAGGCCAGAGCCAGGAACATCAGCAACCCACCGAAGGGTGCTGCAGATGAAGCATCGCATCCGGCACAGCCTTCTTCACCACCATCATCCAGGTCCACATACCCACTGTCTCCATCGGTGGTATCTCCGTCGGCGTCGGCGTCATCATCGTCGTCGTCGGTGTTATCATCATCATCGTCGGTGATGTCGTCATCGTCGTCGGTGATGTCTCCGTCGCTGATGTCGCCATCCTCATCCCCATCTTCGTCGCCATCGGGTTCATCGCCCAAGGCGATCAATTCAAAGTCCACTTCTCCGGCGGTGTCCGCCGAAGCGCTTTCCAGGATTAGGCGAAGATCCCCGGAGAAGGGCGCATCTTCACTACCCAAGAGCAGAACTTCGTCTTCGCCGGCACCGCTGTCATTCACCACCTGGCTACAGGCAAGGTCGTTCCCATCCTCGGCGCAGGCATCGACCACGGCTAGAATCAGATCAATCTCACTGTCTCTGGCAAGGGCTGAAAATTCGTAGCGCCCGGCGGGCAGGTTGCGCGCCAGCACGAAGAGTTCCGGGCCGTCGGACTGGCCGTCCAGGCAGGCCGCGCTGCCATCGTGGAAGGTGCCGAAGTCATTCAGGTCCAGCCAGCGGGCATCGTTCAAGCCGATCACCAAGGGATAATCACAAAGACTTCCCTCAGAGAGCGGTACGCAGTTGCCGTTGTAACAACGGCTGCTTCCGGTGTTGTTCTCATCACAGAAGGTTCCGTCCGCTGCGGTTTGTGTCACGCAGCCACCATCTTCGGGCTGACAGAGGTTGTCGGCCACGCAGGGGTCACCCACCTGCGGGCACAGGCCATCGTTGGGATGATGGGTTACCTGGTCCTGCTCTTCATCGCAGGCATCGACGGTGCAGCCGATGTCATCACTCAGCGACGGAGCCACTCCGGGCACACAGCCGGTGGTTTCATCCGCGCCTGCGGCATCCGGGTCGCAGCGTTCCGCGCCATCGCAGAACAGGCCGTTGTCGCACAGACTGTCATCCGGCGTATGGGTGACACCTTGCACCGGGTCACAGGCATCAACGGTACAACTCACGTTGTCATCCACCGTGGGCGTGCTGTCCGGAGGCACACAGCCTTGGGCGTCCGCTTCCGAACTGGTGGGCAGGCAAAGCTCCACACCGTTGCACAGGGTGCTGTCCTGGCAGAGATCATTGTTTTCAAAATGTTGGATCTCTTGGGTTTCCTCCGAGCAGACATCATCCGTGCAGGCAATGTCATCCGAGAGATTCAAGGGCGTGTTCACGCAACCTTCGTCGTCGGCCTGAGCCGATTGTGGATCGCAGGTTTCCGTTCCGTTGCAGAAGACGGAGTCATCGCAGCGGGTGTCATCGGGAACGAATTGAATTTCGTGGCTCGCTTCATTGCAAAGGTAACCGGTGCAGGCGATGCCGTCATCCAACTCATCGGGTAGCACATGGATACAACCATCCAGGTCCGCGTTGGGATCTTCCGGCGCACAGAACTCCACACCACTACAGAACAGCGAATCATCGCAGGTGATATGATCCGGTTCGTGAACCACTTCATCCACCAGATCATCGCAATAGTCCGTGGTGCAGGGAATCTCATCATCCAGGAAGGGGGCCTCTCCGGCCACGCAGCCTTGGGCATCGGCGAAGGCATCATCCGGGTTGCAGCTTTCCGCACCATCGCACCAAAGGCCGTTGTCACAGAAAGCGGCGTTGGGAATGTGCGAAACGCTTTCGTTGAACTCATTGCACAAGTCCGTGGTGCAATCAATGCCGTCATCTAAGCCGGGGACTTCTCCGTCCACACAGCCTAAGACCTCGTCGCATTGCTCCATGCCGTTGCAGAAAACGCCGTCGTCGCAGATCCGTTCTTGCGTTCCCGGCACACAGACACCGTTTGAGCAGGTATCGCCGACGGTGCAGTAATTGCCGTCTTCGCACCCGTTGGCATCGTGGATGGTCCACTCCGTCGCATCGGCTTCGGCGTCACATTCCAGACAGGTGTTGTCCGGGTTCCACTCGCCATCGGTGTAACAGGCTCCATCAATGACGCAGTAGCCTTCCTGAATGACGTTCTCACAGATTCCAGGATCACCGGAGCAGACCTCGGCGGTGCAGGCCAGGCCGTCATCACAACTTGCTTCCCCATCCCCAACACACAGGCCGTCTTCGTTGCAGGTGTCGTTGCTGGTGCAGTTGGTGCCGTCGTCGCAGGTTTCGCCGGGACGGGCCGTCCAGGCTGTGGTGCTGGTTTCCAGATCGCAGAGGCGGCAGAGATTTCCCGGCTCGTACTGCTGATCTTCATAGCATCCGTCATCAATGAGGCAGTAGTTTTCCAAGGGCTCATGCTCGCAGACGCCCAGACGGCAGACATCGTGGGTGCAGGTCAGGTTGTCCGTCGGGCAGTCCGAGCCATCGGCCAGCGGCGTCCAGTTCAAGGGGTTGGAACCGATGCAGATGCGGCAACCGGTGATGGGGTCCGTCTGGCCCTGGTTGTAACAGGCTCCGTCAATCAGGCAGCCGTCGCCGGTGAGATTATGGCGGCAGGTTCCTCCAGCGTCACAGGTGTCAGCGGTACAGGTGACACCATCATCTGCGCAGGTCGTTCCCGCGGGTTTCTGGCTGAAGGCGTAGGGCGAGTTGGAGGCATCGCAGACCTGACAGGAGCCTTCCTCGCGGGAAGCGCCATCGGTGTAGCATTGACCGTCAATCAGGCATGTTCCCGCGTCCAGCACATGCAGACAGGTTCCCGCACCGTCGCAGTGATCGTAGGTGCAGGAGGCCTCATCGCTGGCGCAGCTTGCCGTATCCGGTAGCGCACTCCATTCGCTGTTGGATACGCTAGGACGGCAGGCCATGCAGCTATTGTCCGGCTGGGTGGTTCCCGCCGCCACGCAGGCACCATCAATCAGGCAGTAGCCCGCGACCGGATCGAAGCGACATTCGCCGTTGACCTGATTGCAACTGTTGGCCGTACAGAACAGGCCGTCATCGCATTGCTTGGCTTGTCCGGCACAGGCTCCGGCGGTGCAGGTGTCGTTTTCGGTGCAGAGGTTGCCGTCATCGCAGGTGGTGCCGGTCGCCAGGCTCCATTCCTCAGGCTGGGAGGCATCGCAGATGCGGCAGCTCAGGTTGGGGGAGGTGTCGCCTTCGCTGTAGCAGACATCGTCAATCAGGCAGCTTCCCGCCGCCAGTGGATGCAGGCAGCCCCCTTCTTCGTCACAGGTGTCTTCGGTACAGCTCAGCTCGTCCGAACAATCCACGCTTTCGCCGAGGCATTCGCCGAGGTCGTTGCATTCAGTGTTGAAGGTGCATTGGTTTCCATCATCACAGCTTGCGCCGACATCCGCCGTATAGACCAGCAGGTTTTGGGAGGGATCACAGATCAGGCACCCATTGTCCGGGCTGACCTGGTTTTCTTCCACGCAGGCACCGTCAATGGTGCAGAAGCCGCTTTGAATGGTGTAGTCGCAGCCATCCTGCACGCCGGTGCAGGCGTCTTCCGTACAGTCCAGGCCGTCGTTGCATTCGTAGGGTGTTCCCATGCAACCGTCCAGCGCGCAGATGTCATCGTAGGTGCAGGGGTTGTTGTCATCGCAGTCCTGCCCCAGAGCGCCGCCAGTGTAGGTGCAACCCAGGCCGTTCTGGCAACTGTTTTCCGTGCAGAGGTTGCCGTCGTCGCATTCGAGATCCTGACAGTTGCCGAGAATCCACAATTCCCAACTCACCGCAAAGGCATCCACCCCAATGCCGTAATTCTCTACGGTCAGGGTCCAGGTGCCTTGGCTGCTCAAACCGTTGGCCCAGTTGAAGGAGGTCGTCGGCTCGGTGTCCAGACCGAAGCACATCCGGCCAAAGGGGGCGGTGAAGCCTCCGTCGGGTTGGATCAGCCATTGGTGGATGGCACTTCCGGGGGCTTTCAGTTTTGCGCCGATGGCACCACCGAGCAGGCTTTCCGCTGTCAGGCAGACAATCAGATCCGACACCGTGACGTTTTTGGTGACGTTGATCTGTTGTTGCACGGAGCCGGGCACGGAGTCATAGCCGGGAACCGTCTGATCGATCACCCGCTTGTGATAGACACTTCCCACGTAGGCGGTGAAGGGCAGCGAAACCGAACCCAGGCTGGCTTCGGCAAAAACAAGGTTGGCCTCGCGATGGCCGGGAGTCAGGTCGGCGGCCACATCCGGGTTGATGCGCACGGAGAAGCCACCGTCGCCGATGCCTTCATCCTGCCCTTGAATCTGCACCCAGCTTCTGTCCGGCGTAACCTGCCAGTTCAATTCCCCCGTGCCGCCGTTGGTTACATTCACTCCGGCGGGGGCGGATTGATTGCCGTCTTCATCGGCCAGTAGCGTCACTGGATTGGGAGAAAACACAAGGCTGGGCGAAGGGCTATCCACCATCATCAGGCGAATCCAGACCGAATGGTAACTGATCGGCCAGTCCGCTTTGTAGTCGTTGGCGCTGACGCGAATTTCCACATCAACCCGTCCCGCGCTCAGACTTGCAGTATTCAGGCGCACGGTGCCGGTGGCTTCATCTCCGGCAGCGAGGTTCTGGAGGGAAGGTCCGTCGGGGAAGCTCACGCCCACGCCGTTGGTGGTTCCGGCAGCCAGATTCACCGTCAACGAGCCCCCCCCGGAGTTCATCACCGGCAGTGCGACATCCACACTGGCGGCCCCCACGTCGGCAGTGATGGGAAGAAGCTTCGGCAATCCGGTCACCGGTTGAATGGCGTCTTCGCTGACCACGGCATGGCTGCATACCAGAGAATAGGGCTGGGCCAGGCCATCGTCCAGGGTGGAAGCACGGGTCACGCGGGCGCGCCAGGCTCCGCTTACGCCACTGGCCACGGCCTTTTCCACGTTGTCTACGCCGTTTTTGGCCGTCGCCGTAGCGGCCTGATCCGGGTTTTGTGGATCGAGGCTGAAGGGATACACCGTCCGGCTATCGTTTTCATCATGCAGGCTGAGATCCAGGTCGTTGACCAGAGCCGGCGTGCCGTCATCGGTACCGTTGAGGTTGGCTGCGCCTGCCGGGTCCGTCCAGACCAGGGTGCAGGAGAAGGTCTCACCTTCCGCCAGGGGTTCGGCAACTACGTAATTGATGGGCAGGCTGGTACGGGTCATCACCCCTTCCACAACCTGCGTACCCAGACCGATGCCTTCATCCAGCGCTTGGGCGGCGGCAAGGACATCCATCAGACCGTAGCCGGTGCGGTAATCGGGACCGGGGTTATCCACATCGCGGGCGGTGTGAACCAACAGCGCCTTCATCGTCGCTGCCTTAGGTTGCACTCCGTTGAGCAGGGTCTTGGCGTGTTCAATCACCAGGGCTGCCGCGCCCGCCGCCGTGGGGGAAGACATGCTGGTACCGCTCATCAGACCATAGGCACTGTTGCCCGTGGCCAAGGAGGAATACAAGCGGTAGCCGTCGGCCACCAGATCGGGCTTGATTCGTCCATCATCCGCTGGACCGAAGCTGCTGAAATCCGTCGGCGTAACGGCATCCGGATTGAACACGGAAGCGGGAACGTCGTTCACCGCGCCGATGGTCAACACGTTTTTCGCCACCCCGTTGGCCGGAATGGTATCCCAGACCAGATCGCTCTCGTTGGGATGGCTCGTGGTGTAGGTCGTAGGTCCGCAGGTGTTGATGTCCTGACAACTGATGTAGGACGCACTGTCCGCCGTGTCATCCCGATCATTTCCGGCAGACTTGAAAATCAGCAGATCGGTATCCCGAACCACGTCATCCCATTCCGCGCTGGTCTGACCGTATTTGCCGAACAGCGGATCTTCTGCGCCGGGTACATCCATGTCTTGACCCAGGCCGCCCCAGCAACGGGTGATCGCGCCGCATTCCACCTCGTTCCATCCGGCCACGGCCCCGTAACTATGGTTGGAAAGGTTTAGCTTTTGGCCCACCGCCGCCATTTCCGTTTCGTCATCATTGAAATCATAGCTGTCCAGCATGGCGTGGTAGGCCGCGCCGCGAGCGGCAGGCTCGGCCAAGCCGTTGGCAATGAGCGTACCGGCGACGTGGGTGGCGTGGTCGTCGGTGATTCCTCCATCCCGCCCGGAGACGCGACCGTCAAAGGCTTCATGGCTGGAGCGAACCAACCCGGAATCCCATAAACCGAACCAGATACCGTTTCCGGTCAGGCCGTATCCCCCAGAGCCGCCCGGTTGGAGATCATCGGCGCTGACGCTGTGTTGGGCGTAGCGGTTCTTTCGGCTCATGGCGATGTTTTTCACGTCCTGAGCGCGGGTAATCTGCCAGACCAGGTCGGATGCCGCCAGGTCGTTCAGGTGTGCGACATGGGTCCGGACCACCAGCTTGTGCAGGGTGAACGAGGCGCTGGCCTGGGTGTCGTCAATCAGCGTATCCCCCACCAGATTTCGGGCCTCATCCAGCGAGACATCCTCGAAGAAACGCAGCGTGGCGGTCAGTTCCTTTTCCGAGTTGCCTTCAAGAAGGATCCTGATGCCCTGGGAGAATTTGGCTTCGGCCTTGTAGGGAGCAAACCCACCGACAAAGCCCAGACCTTCCAAGCTGTGGGCATCGCCAGAGATCAGCGCCACGTCGGTGGCAAGATGCACGCCGAAGGAGACTTTGGACGGATCCAGTTGAGACAATTCCGCCGCCGTAGGCTGGCGGGTCATCCAGAGTAAAACCCGTGGGGTATCCGGTACCTTGGGGGAAAAGGCAAGGGGCGTTCCCCCCACCAGGATGGAATCCGAGGATTCACCGGGGGCCGTGGGTGTTTGGGCCGTGGGATCGGAGCAGGCACTAAGCCCCACTACAGCGGCCAACAAAAGACAGATACCAATGACTCGGACGCGACGCGGCATGGTCAACCTCCACCTTCGACGTTCTCGTGTTTTGTAAAAACCCGTGGCCCAGGTTTGTTGAATTGATTCGGAACAATAGCCTTAGCATACGCTTTTTCAAGGTTCTTGGCAACCATCGGCAGGCAAAAGCGAAGGGGAGCAACCCTTCGCTTGTTGATCTGAATTCAAGAGAAGTTTCCTTGGTTTAGGGTCTTCGTACCCTGGGGCTCGCTAGGACTCTTCCACCACATCGCCCACCAGGTCATGCTCTTGCGCCTGGGTAATCTCTACCGTGACGAAGTCTCCCGGTGAAAGCCGGGCCTGGGTGACATGAACCACGCCATCAATTTCCGGAGCCTGACCGAAGAAACGACCTTGAGAAAGCAGTTCGTGTTCTTCGCTTTCGCCTTCAATCAACACACGGAGTTTCTGCCCCACGAAGCGGGAAAGGCGGGCTTGAGACACCGCGGCCTGGGCTTCCATCAGCCGTTGCACCCGTTCCGCCACCACCTCTTCCGCTACGGGATGGGGAAGTCTGGCCGCCGGAGTGCCCTCTTGCGGGCTGAAGGTGAAGGCGCCGAGGCGATCGAAATGGCTTTCTTGGACCACGTCCAGAAGGCGGTTGAAGGCTTCATCCGTCTCGCCGGGAAAACCGACAATCACACTGGTCCGCAGGGCGACGCCGGGAAGAAGGGTGCGGATGCGCTCCAGCATACGCCGGGTGCTTTGCTCGTCGTCCCGGCGATTCATCCCCTTCAGAACCGCGCTGTCGATATGCTGAATGGGGACATCCAGGTAAGGAACAATGTGCGTGGCATCGCGGATGGTTTCCAGCAGTTCATCGGTGATGCTTGCCGGGTAGCCGTAATGCAACCGTATCCAGTGATCCCCGCCAAGGGCGTCAAGCTGCCGCAGCAGCCCAGCAAGGTTTTCCTGGCTGTTCGTCCAATCCTTGGCGTAATCCGTGGTGTTCTGCCCCACCACAAGCAGTTCCCTGGTTCCTTCATCCAGGAAGCGCCGGGCTTCGGCAAGGATCTCTTCCGCGTTGCGGCTCTGCTGCTTGCCGCGCAGCTTGGGAATGATGCAGAAGGAACAGCCGGAGCTACAACCCTCACTGATTTTCAGGTAAGCCATCCACGGCGGCGTGGCGCGCAAGCGGGGAAGGATCGACCAATCCAGGGCGGCAGGTTTCTGTACCTGCACGCGCTGAGTCGGCTCGCCGGAAAGGATCTGTGCCAGACGGGGGAAGTCGGTCGTACCCAGGAAGTGGTCTACCTCCGGCAGTTCCTCAGCCAGTTCCTCCCCGTAGCGTTGAGCCAGACAACCGGTTACCACCAGTTTGGTCGGGTGTCCTTCCTCTTTGATGCGAGCCATTTCCAGGATGGTTTCGATGGATTCTTCCTTAGCTTCATCAATGAACGCACAGGTGTTGACCACCAGCACGTCGGCCTGTTCCGGGTCACTGACCAGACGATGGCCCAGGCTCTCGGCCAGACCGAGCATCCCTTCCGTATCCACGAGGTTTTTGGGGCAGCCCAAGGAGACAAAGCATAAATTGTGATGTGTCATGATGGTCCGTTTGTTGGCCTTGGGGCCGTTTTCAAGGTTGCGGAAACAGGATGTTCAGCGGCTGCTTTCCGGCGCGGCGACACTGAAACAACCCAGATAACGCCATTGCCGGAAGGCAAAGGCATCGGAGGGATAATTCACGGAGAGATACACGCCGTAATCCAAGCCGTGAAGCAAGGTGAAAGGCCGGTTGATGATCCCCTGGTCCCCCAGGTTTTGGGAAAGAACGGTCAACCAGTTGCCGCTGATCGGACGGATAATCAACTCGCCGCGCTCGTAGCCGCTGGTGCTGTCGGGGAGAATGCCACCGTTCTTCAGCACCTGCAAGGTGACGGTGACGAATTTCAGGGAATAATTCAAGTCGCTGTCACCGCTGATCTCCAGGTCTTCGGCCAGGGGGTATTCTCCATAGCCTTGTTCGCTGAGTACCCGCAGGAGAATATCGTAGTTGCCGTCCGGGCGAACGATGACGAACTGGTTGTTGTCGTTTACCTCGCTGGACGCGGTAGCCCGGCTGCGCAAGGTGTTGTCGATCATGCTGATTTCCGCGCCGATGAAGACGCCTTCGTCAATCAGTTCCTTGAGGGTTTTCTGCCGTACCGGATCGGTCACGGCGATACGCAGGGTGCGAAAATCCGTGCTTAGCTCAATGGAGGTATCCTCACTGACGGCGAAGTCACTGCCGAAGCTGTAATTGAGGTAGCGCCCGGTGAAATTGCTGCCGCTGTAGCGGATGTCATAGGTACCGGGCACCACGGAAAAGGTATTGGTTGCGCTCTGATAGTCATCGTCGAAATGAATCACCGGGATGTCATCGTAGCTGCTGGCCTTGCGCACGGTGATGTAGTTGCCTGCATAACCTCCTTCGGTGTAAGGCTCGCCGTTCAAGGTCAAGGTGGCGCTGACCCGCTTGGAGGTGATGTTGACATCATGGTCGAGGTTGTTCAGGATAGAGAGGCTGCTTTCCAGTGTGGCACTCTGGGTGGTACGTGGGTAGGAACTCATGAAGTAGGGATCATCCATCAGCTTGCCTTCAAAGACCACATCATAGCTTCCCGGACAGAGTTCGGTGTCAAAGGACACACTGCCACTCATTCCCAGAGAGACCAATGGGAAGCGTTGATTGGTACGCTTATCCAGAAGGTAGAGGCTTCCCCGGTCCAGGTTCTCATGATCGGCCAATGGCTGGCCGCGTTCCAAGACATCACCATAGATGCGCACGCGGGGGAAATCCAACTCCAGGTTGGCCTGGTTGCTTGAGAAGGTCACGGGGGTTTCCATGCGCCAGAGGTACTCCGAACCATCCGTTCCCTGACGGGTCAGGGCCGGGTAATAACTGCCGGAGAGGATTTCCCGATCGAAGCTCACCGCCCCACTCTGGCCCAGGTCGGCAAAGTAGAAGCGATCCCCCTTGACCGTGTTGATCATCCATACTTCACCACGGGGCAGGCCGGAATCTTCCGGGGCGGCACCGTTGAACAGCACCGAACCCGACACCCGCACCGTCTGCACGTTGAAGGTGAAGGCCGTGTCTTCTTCGATGGTCATCTGGGTACGCAGGGTTTCAGACTGATAGCTGTCCGAGTCGTTGGAGAGATAGCTGTTGAAATAGACATCAAAGGTACCGGCAAAAATGGGTCGGTTGAAACTGTTCACGCCATTGCCGACATTGACCAGGGTGGTATCCACCCGCTTGCTGCGATCATACAAAGTCAAGGCTCCGCGCCGGACTTCATCCAGGGTGGGGAAAGGCTCTCCGTTCTTGGTCAAGGTGCCGGAGATGGTAATCACCGGCACGGGCATGTCGTAGACACCATCCTGGGTCAAGGCCACCCGCTCGGCACAGGTAACTTTCTGGTCCATGCTGTTCTTCATCACCAGGTTGTAATTGCCGGCCATGATTTCGATTTCCGGCAGGGCCGAGCCGTCACTGACCTGTTCGTAAACAAGAAACTGGTTACCGGTGTCGTTGTCTCGCAGGTAAATGGCAGAGTTCCCTTCGGTGTCGAAATACGGTGATCCATTGACTGTCGGGTTGAGCCGGATACTCACCGTAGGGACATCCAGGCGCAGGGTATCCCCCTGCTGCACCATCGGGCAGGTGTCATCCTCTTCCACATCCCCGTCAACGGGTTCTTCCTCCACATCGCCGTCGATATCGCCATCCGAACTGACCACTCCGGTCACACATTCGCCGAAGGCGTTGCAATTGAGTTCTTCGCTGATTCCCTGGGCCTGGCGCAAAACCTCGCAGTAGTCGTCATTCTGGCAGGGGGCAGCACAAAACCCGTTCTCCTCTTCATCCCCGTGGCAGACCTGGGTGGAGGAGCATTCGTCGTCCTGATGGCAGATGCTCTGGGATTCGATACACACACCTTGGGCATTGCACAAGCGCCCCGGCCCGTAGCGGCCTTCGCAGCTATCGGTATCCGTGCAGGCACTTCCACATTCCCCCAATCCCCCAGCTACGTCTGGGTGGCAGACGTTCCCCTGGGAGCAATCCGCCGTGGTTTCACAGCATTCGTTGCTGGTGGGGCAGTCCAGATCCGGGTGAGGTCGACAGCGTCCCAAGGCATTGCAGAAATAGGATTCATCCACGCCGTCGCCGTCCAGGTCTTGGGGAGCGATGCAGTCACTATCCATGATGCAGGCAGGCCAGCAGACTCCGCCTAAAAAGCTGACGTGGCAGGGTTCACCCAGCGGGCATTGGTTGTCGCTCTGGCAGGAAACCAGACAATCATCCCCTTCGCAGCCGCCCAGCACGCGGCAGCGTTCATCCGCCGCGCAGGAGAAGGTCAAGCCGCCCCATTGCTGGCATTCGCCATCGCTGCGGCAGGTCGGGTGACATTGGATCAGGTTCAGTTCTTCATGACAGACATCACCGTAGGCGCAGTCCTGATCCAAGGTACAATTGTCCGGTTCGTTTCCGGGGATGCAATCCTGATCGTGGGAACAGTAATAGCTTCCGGTAAAGATGTAGCAATCGCTGCTGGACCAACACGCGGAGGCACAGATCCCGCCGGAGACTTCTTCATGGCAGGTCGTGCCGACCGGGCAGACCGCATCGGATGAACAACTGGACGGACCGTCATCATCGTCATCATCATCGTCGGAGGCACCATCGCCATCGGTGCCGTCATCGTCATCATCGTCGTCGTCATCCTGGGGTCGTTCATCTTCCACATAGATGCGCTGATCGCCGTCGGGCAGGCCGTAGGTATCTTCCGGCTGGACGCAATCTCCGTTGGCGTTCTGAACCCAGCCTTCAGGGCAGTCCCCGGCACCGATGCAGCCGGTGACGAACAGCAATCCAAACGCCCAGAGGGCGAAAAGCAATCGTTGCATGGCATCATCCTTTCCCATAGGCGGGCCTTCGCTTGGTTTCCCGGTACGCAGGGACACCTCAAACGATCGGGAGGTCATCCGTCCCGTTCCCGCACGCAACCTTATAGCATAAGACGAAGCAAGGGTCCATGATCCTGAAGGAATCTCAACGGGCTTACCCTCCTCGCAGGGCGCGAACCGGGTCCATGCGTGAGGCCATCCAGGCCGGTGGCAAAGCCCCCAGAAGGGTGGAGAAAGTACCGTACAACACCGCCCAGGGAAGCAACCAGAAGCTAAACGAGAACAGGGATTCCGGCGCGAAAGGCAAGGTACCCAGGCGTTCCAAGAGCCAGCCATCGGCGAGTGTTCCGCCAAGCCAGGCCAGGGCGAAGCCCAGCCAGCCCCCGACAAAACCGGCCAGGAGGCTTTCAGTCGCAATAACCGCGCTGACTTCCAGTCGTGTGGCACCGCAGGCGCGAAGCAACCCAAGTTCCCGACGACGCAGGCGAACCAGCAGGTATTGCACCAGCATCAGGCCACCGGCGGCCAAAAGCATGATGAGAATGCTTAAACCGGAGATCACGTTCATCAAGGAGCGTAAGCCTTGGGTGGCCTTTTGCGCGGCGCCTTCGTTGGCCGTTTCCACAAGGTAACCTTGGCTTTCCAAGCTGTGGGCCAGGCGGGCGACTTCCTGCGGATCACGGACTTCCACGGTAACGGAGCGATACACCGGCTCCCGGCCTGTGAACTCGCGGTTCCAGGTTTTGGCATACTCCAAGGGAACCGTCAGGCCGATGGCAATGGCCCGTTTGGAAAGCCCCACGACTTCACAAACCACCGTGCGCGGTGTCCCTGTACGGGCGCGTCCCCCAATGCCGGAACGTCCCAAGGTGAGATCGAAACGAAAACCGAGTATGCTTTTCTTTTTAATCTGCGGCAGACCCGCCGTTTTGGCAAAAGCATGGTTGTACAGTTCAAACAGATTTTCGCTGATCAGCACCGGCACCGGGCCATCCTTGTTGAACGCGAAGCGTTCAGGATGGTTCAGTTCATCCTTCACCACGGCGGGATCAATCCCGTTGGCGATAAGATCCGTAGTCATGCCGTGGCCGAGCAGGCTACCGGAAACACGGATGGGGAAATCCAGCCCCATTTCCTTGAACACACCGGACACAGCCTTCTCGGCGTGCAGGCGTGTGACCAGGGCGTCATCCAGCCGTTTACCGGAAAGGAAATCCGGTTTGGCCAGGTTGAACAGGCCCAGGTCCAGCGGTTTTTCCAGAAGCTTCAACCGTGTTTCCGGGAGTTGGTCGAAGAGTCTGGGCAGAACGCCTGTTTCCACGCCATGACTCAGCCCGTGAAAAAATACGGGAATGGCGCTGGCCAGCATCACGCCGAACACGGCAAAGGCAACAAACAAGCGGTTACGGCGCAGGTTTTGCCCCACGGCATGAAAGACGGCGGCAAGATTCATGCGTCATCCTCCGAAAGCCGTCCCTGCTCCATGCGTACCAGCCGATCACAGCGGGCGGCCACCTCACGGTTATGGGTGACCACCAACACGGCGGCCTGCTGTTCGGTGCGTTGGAGGATCAGGTCCAACACGGCCTGGCCGGTGTCGGGGTCCAGGTTACCGGTGGGTTCATCGCACAAAAGCAGGGGAGGACTCCCCAGGCAGGCACGGGCCAAGGCCAGGCGTTGCTGCTGACCCCCGCTCAGCTCATGGGGAAAACGCCCGGCAAAGCCTGCCAAGCCGACCTCCGAAAGCCGTGCTTCAAGTTGCTCCTGGCTTGGATTCAGTCCACGGAAACGGGCGGAAAGCCGCAGGTTCTGGCTGGCGTTGAGATGCTCGAAAAAGGGTGGTGTTTGAAAAACAAACCCGATTTTGCTTCCGCGAAGGCGGCTGAGGTCGGCGTCCGTCATCGCCTGAAGGGTATGATCCATCAACCGGATGCAGCCTTCGAAGTCACGATCCAATCCACCGAGGAGGTTGAGCAGGGTGGTCTTGCCACCGCCGGATGGTCCCCAGATGGCGACACTCTGCCCCGCTTTGACGTGTAGGGAGACATCACGCAACACCGGTGCCTTGGAGCCTCGGTAGCTCTTCTGTAAACGTTCCACAACCAACATGTCGATTCGGCCTGCCTTCACCAAGTGTTTCATCCACCCACGACGGGCAGTGGAAGAAAGGTACGAAAGTGTATCGGATAAACCAGGAGTTACGCAAGTCTGCAATGAGAAAAAAGCGTCTGATGATGAACGCGATTTCTGAATCATCTGTCCCGATGAATCGACGTTTGGCGATCCATGCTCTCTTTTGGTCCTCGTCTAGCCGAATCCTTGGTTTCGTGCTAGGCTTTCGTCAGACTTCTGTCTTGGGGTGGTTCCGGTTCAAGACCCGGCTCCACGGTTTCCATTTCCCTTTCTGATGAGGTTGACCATGACTGCTTCCCGCAACCCGCTTTGGCTCATCGTGGCCCTGACCCTGCTTCTACTTGGTATCGCCCCGGCCTGCTCGGACGACGAGGGTGACTCCGGCGACGATGACGACGACTCCGGCGAAGACGGGGATGAACCTGATGACGATGATGATGATGATGACACCGATGAAGATGGCGACATCAGCGATGATGATGATGACAACGATGATAACGACAACGGAGATGATGACGATGACGGGGACGACGACGATGACACCCCCGAAGACGGCGATGGGGAAACGGACGATCCTTCGGCCATCTGTCAGCAGTTAGACCAGGCCATCCGCCCCTTTGAACAGGCGGAAAGCTCCAGCGCCTTGCACGCCACCGCAGCGGATTTCACCGTCGAAACCCTGGATGGTCCCTGGACCTTCTCTGAAAACTATTCCGGCTGTGAAAGTTACCTTTTCATTCCGGATAACCCCCGGCAGAACAGCCAGTTCAGCGATAAAATCTGGGAAAACTCGGATGACGTATCCACCCTGCTGGATGCCTTGCCGGAGAACAGCCACCTCTTTTTCGTCGCCCATCAAAGCTCGGTGAACGAACGCCGCAGTCACCTTCGCGATCTACGGGAGATCATCGACAACCTGCTCTTGTTCTCCAACGCCGAGAAACGCGAAAGCCTGAACCGTCGCCTGCATTATCTTACCGAGAAAAGCACGGAACTTCCCGGCTACCTGGGTGAATTGATGACCAATCCCGGTTGGGGCTTCGGCATCGACCGCTTCCAGAAAATCCGTTACATCGGCTCCTTTGCCGACCACACCCGCTATCGTTCCGAACAGGGTTGGTTTGCACCCAACCTGAGCATGGTGGCCAACGAGGCGGTCTATTACAATTACGAAGCCGCTCGTGACGAGGAAATGCAGGCGGAAAACGCCACCGTGATTTCCGTGTTCGACGATCATCTGGTGGAAGACCCAAGCTGGGCCGGAATCAGCGAAGCCGTGGAAGTCACCTTCCCCAGCGCCGACGAGTTGGCAGGCTTTGATACTTTGACCGCCGATCTGACCCTCGCCTGTGACGGGGAAGGGGAATACGGAACCTGCCCGGCCTGGGATTACCTGGTGTATCTCTACCTCTGTGATGAAGGGGACGGCAAGCAGGCCAGTACCAAAGACGACCTGGGCGGAGACGTGGATGGGGATGTGGAACAAGACCTCGATGGGGATGAAGATGGGGACTCCGACGAGGAGATCCATGAAGACGGGGACATCGACGAGGAATTGGACGGTGACACCGATGGTGATGAAGACGGCGATGTGGAAGAAGAGAATCCCGGTACCTGCCTGCTGGAAATCGGTCGTTGGATTACCACGTATCACCGTGAGGGCCGCTGGGTTCATGATCTGAGTCCGATGCTTCCCTATTTCAAATCCGGCGGACGGCGCTTGCTGAAATTCTATTCCCAGCAACCCTATCGCGTGAGTCTGGACCTGCGTTTCTCCAATCAGGGCCGTGCGGAAAAACCCTCCGAAGTGGTCTATCTGTTTGAAGGCGGTCGCTTCGATCCGGATTACAACGGGCGCTACCAACCCCAGAGCGTGACCATCCCCAGCGATGCCGGCAGCGTGGAACTGGTCACCGTAATTACCGGCCACGGCATGGAATCTCCCGGAAACTGCGCCGAGTTCTGCGACACCACCCACCATTTCAGTGTCAACGACACCGAAGCCTTTGTGGTCAACTTCCCCGCGACCGGAAACCAACGTGGCTGCATGGAAGCCACCGACCAGGGCGTGATTCCCAACCAATATGGAACCTGGTGGTATGGTCGCGGCGGCTGGTGCCCCGGTTGGCAGGTGCCGATGGAGCGCCACGACATCACCGACCTGGTCACCAAGGGGGAAGAGAACACCTTCTTCTACCAAGGTTATTTCCAGGGAGAACCCTACCCAACGTCCTCCAACGCCTCCATTCGCATGAGAAGCTGGCTCTTGATTTCCCGGTAAACGGTCTGGTGGATCTCGTTTGAATCGTCAAGGGCCGCCCTTTCGGGGCGGTCCTTTTTATATGGTTTGGCTCAGTCTTCTTGAAAACGCTTGAGAATCAGGAAACGCCATCCCTGGTCAAGCCCTGCACCTGCCAAGAACACAATGCGGGAGTTTCCCGCACTCATTTGCTCTTCAGCAGATCGGCCAATTCCCTGGCGGCCTGCCTGGGATCATCGGCACCGAGAATGGCACGGATCACGGCTAACCCGTCGGCTCCGGCGGCAAGCACCTCGGCGGCGTTGCGGGCATCCACTCCGCCGATGGCCACCAGCGGCAGGCTCACCGCTTGACGGATGGCGCGAAGCCCGGAAAGACCCGTGGCCTGGGGCGTGTCCGTCTTGGTCGGGGTGGTAAAGACCGGGCTGATGCCCAGATAATCCGCGCCGCCTTTCGCCGCTTCTACGGCCTCTTCCACCGTAGAAACACTGACACCGATAATCGCCTGCGGCCCGACGATGTGCCGGGTTTGGGCCAGGTTGAGATCCTTCTGGCCGACGTGTACACCGTCGGCACCCAGTTTGGCGGCCAGATCCGGTCTGTCATTCATAATGAAGGGAACGCCGAACTCCCGGCAAAGTTCCTGCAAAGCCTGACCTTGGCGCAAGAGGCTGGCATCGTCGGCGGTTTTATCCCGCAATTGGAGGATGCTCGTTCCACCTTCCAACGCCCGGCGGATCACCTGAAGCATCTCACGATTCGCCAAAAGGTGCGGATCGGTAACCAGATACAGAGAAACATCCAGCGTTTTTTTCATGGTTCTGTTCTGTGTCGCGTAGGAGTGAGCGAATCACGGCGGAACCGATGGTTCCGCCGTGGATATGGAATCAGGCGTGCTTTTCAATACGAACGCCACCGGGAAGGTCCGACGGCCTGATCTTGTAGAGTTCGTCCAGCAGGTTGCTCCAGAACTGACCGGGGCCGTCAATATGGATTGCGGCACATTCCCCGGCAAAGCCGAAGATGGCCAGGGCGGCGGCGGTGTCTGAAAGCGGGTCATCGCCGATACCGCAGAAAGCACCGACAATGGCCGAACTGGCGCAACCCGTTCCGGTCACACGGCTCATCATCGGATGACCGTTTTTCACCAGATAGGTGGTTTCCCCGTTGGTGACGATGTCCGTTTTTCCTGTCATCGCCACCGTGATCTTCAGTTCACGGGCGATGGCCTGGGCCTGGTCAATGGCGTCCAGGCTATCCGTTTGGCTATCCACCCCCCTGGTTTGACCTTGCACTCCGGCACAGGCCATGATCTCTCCGGCATTGCCACGCAGTACGGAAACCGGCAATTCGGTAAGCAGGCGTTTGGCGGTTTCGGTGCGATAGCTCGTTGCTCCCGCTCCCACCGGATCGAGAATGATGGGAATATTTTTCTTGTGGGCCGTCTTACCCGCGAGAATCATGGCTTCCACCCAGGCCGGGCTTAAGGTCCCGATATTCAACACCAGAGCCTGGGCCAGACCAGCCATTTCTTCCACTTCCTCCAGGGCGTGGGCCATCACCGGAGAGGCACCCAAAGAAAGCAGAATATTGGCCGTGGAGTTCATCACCACGTAATTGGTGATGTTATGAACCAACGGCGATTGCTTGCGAAGGGCTTCGAGTTTGTTTCCGATCACCTCGGCTTGAAGCGTGCGCATCGTATTTCCCCTTTCACCTCGAGTCTTAGATCATCCCAGAGATTCATGTTCTTTCATACCATAGGAATATCGGTCAAGGACAGAATCAAATGATGAAAAAGAACAAGCCGGAATCGCGGCCAGGAGAAATAGACGCCCCACGAGCCACCCTGAGCGATGCCCCTGTCCCATTTCGTGTCGATAAGGCGCAGGTTTTGCGCAGGAATGAATCATCATTCAGTGGGTTTGTTGACCCGGTTTCGCTAAGTTCCTTGAAATCTTCGCTTTCCGACTGAAGGAATGAATGAGCGCTCATTCTCCAAATATCATGCGCAAAGATTGCGCAAGAGAAGTTCTGCGTAAAGGATGTGCAACACAATGAATTTCATAGAATATTTATGTGCTAACATTCTATTTCCTGCATTGAAAGGGGGTCTAAATCGCTTTTTGAGCATCAAAACCTGAATCAAGGAAATAAAGTGCAATCTTTGCGCCAGGAGTCTCCCTGCGCGAACGCGCCACAGACAAAGAACCGAGAAGGCTTCGGAAATATTTCCTTTTCTTTCAAGGAACTACCTTCACCGTCCGAAAGGATGTCAGTTTATGGCACGGCGATTGCTAACTTGGATTGCTGTGTTCTTTGAGGAACCAAAATCTTGTTTTTTAACCGGGAAGGCGGAAAAGTTCTCGCTGATGCTCTTGTTGGTTGTATGTTCATGCTGATGTTCCTGTTGGTTGTTTCCGCCTCCCCCGCGTTTTAACGCGGGGTTATGTTGGAGGTTATGTCATGCGTAGCACCGTGGCTCTCTTCAAAGCCGTGGTCGTGGAAAACGTTCGATTTTTCGCGCACTTGCTATTTGCTTCCAAACGTACGTTCTAGTTGCCCCTTGACGGTCTTCTCCGCATCTTCTCTGTCCCCCTTCCCCTCAAGCTGATATGGGTTCTCGCTCTCACGCCCTCTTTATAGAGTAGTTCTGTTCGCCGATCGTCCCAAAATCGTCCCCCAAGGCCCATGCAGTAGGAGAAGACCGTTTCCTTTTTTCATTCCTTATGATAGTATCGGCAACCATGTATTTGTACAGCACAGCACGAGGAACGGCATGAAACGATTCAAGCGGCTTGAATCCATCTCATTCGGTCCTTCCTTTCTGAAGTCTTCCGCTTCGGGGATGGAGGAGTCCGACAACACACAAGAAAACAGCACTGAGAGCGACCCGAAATCGACACCCGCCCTGGGAACGTCCCTGTTCAAATCCACCCAAGAGGCGTCGGCGGGCTATCTGTCTTTGTACAATGAATCCAAAAGGAAACTGGGTGAAAAAGCCGGCTCCTTGTGGAAGGAATTTACCGAAGGCTATACCGTGCGCTTTGGTAACAAAGACAAGAAGAAGTAAGCAGTTCCATTCAATGTTCTGAAAACCTCTGAGAAATCAGAGGCTTTTCTGGTTTATGGCTGATTTCTCAACCCGCTCTTGATTATCAACCCGGCGATTAGAACAGAGCTTAAGAATCGTCATCCTCCGCGCAGGCGGAGGATCCAGAAAGCTTAAATTACTCTGGATTCCCGCCTTCGCGGGAATGACAAAATGGATGTTTCGTCTAACATATTGTTGCCGGGTTAATAATCAGAAACAGAAAACCAGACCTTAGGCCGGGTTCTTCATCGTATCACCGGAGTCCGACAAGGCTCAACTGACGTTTTGATGATGGATGGTCGCCCAGCGTACAATCTGGTTGGGGATTTTTTCCAGATCCAGAATCTCATCCACCCCACCTTCTTCAATGGCCACACGGGGCATTCCGAAGACCACGCAACTCTTCTCGCTTTGAGCGATGGTTTTCGCACCGGCGTCGTGCATCTCTTTCATGCCCTTGGCCCCATCCCCGCCCATGCCGGTGAGAATCACCCCGATGGCATTGGCTCCCGCCGTCTGGGCCACGGAGCGGAACATAACATTGACGCTGGGACGATGCCGGTTGACCAGCGGTCCATTCTTCACATTGACATAGTAGCGCGCTCCGCTGCGGCGCAAAAGCAGGTGTTTGTCTCCCGGTGCGATGAGGGCCACGCCCGGCGTGACGCTGTCACCATCCTGGGCTTCGCGAACGTTCAAAGCGCTGAACTGATTTAACCGTTCGGCAAAGCTGGCGGTGAAGAATTTTGGCATATGTTGAGTAATCACGGTTCCCGGCGTATTGGGTGGAAGCTCACGGAGCAGGCGCTCCAGGGCGATGGTTCCTCCGGTGGATGCGCCGATGGCCAGAACCTGATTGGTCGTCTGCGCCAAGGCTTGAATGGGGGCGCGTTCTTTCGTTGAAGACCGCATCAACTCGGCACGCTGCTGAATGTTAACACAAGAAGCGGCCTTGACTTTGTCAACCAGTTCTACAACCATGTCGCCCGTGTTGTAGGCCGCTCCCGGTTTGCACAAGACATCCACCGCGCCATCCTGAAGTGCCTCTACGGCAAGGGCTCCCCCCTCTTTGGTCAGTGAACTGACAATGACCACCGGCAGTGGATAATATTTCATCAGTTTCCGCAGGAAGGTCAGCCCGTCCATGCGCGGCATTTCGATGTCCAGGGTCACCACGTCCGGTTTGAGTTGAACGATTTTGTCTCGTGCGACGTAAGGATCTGGAGCCGTTCCCACCACTTCAATCTCCGGGTCGGCATTGAGAGCCTGGCTGAAGGCCTCACGTACCAGAGATGAATCATCTACCACCAACACTCGAATCATCATTGCCTCCTTGATAAACCATCGGCTCCTCGAACCAATCGGACTTACGGACCTGATCCGTGCGTAAAATCGCTATTTCGTTGGTTGCGGAAAAAAACAACAACTTACGCCCACGATGTCCGCCTACATCTTCATCAGTCACCGGAATCCCTTTCTTGGCCATCACGTCGCGGGCCACCATCACATTGGCCCGGCTGATTTCCCGCATTTTCACCGTGGCCTGTTCCGGGTACGCCCCACCATAGATACCCGCGCACAAATCCTGGGGATGGGTTTCTTCGCCCAGCAATTGCCGAAGCAGGGCCACACAGGCGGGTAAGCCATACAGGGCGGTCGATGGGTCGCCGTTGTCCGGCAAGGCCCGCAGGAAATGCGCCATGCCCCCCCGCTTGCGGATGGGGTCGTGCAAGGTCACGGCCACGGCGCTTCCCACCACCGCGAACAAGCCCAAGGACAGCGTGGGGATGACCACCGTTCCCGGTTTGACCACAATGCGTTCGTCGGGCGGTTGAATGGCCTCACGCAAGTGCTGGAAATCAGACTGCTTGGGATCATCCCGGCGCATCGAAAGCGATCCTCAGGAAAAGGTAACCAGAAGATCCAAGCGTTGCCCTTCGTCCGATTCCAAGTGCGCTCGACATTGGGCCTTCTCCATGATCGGGCCTAACGCATCTAAAGTGGCCGGATGGGTTTCCGGAATGCCCAACTCACAGACTTCCTGATCGCCAAATATCCGTGTGGTCAAGGTGCCACACATCATATTCAGGGTTTCCCCCAACGCACCAAGCCCTTCGGATTCCAGGGACAGGTTTTCCGTTTCATCCCCCAACAGGTTGGCGGCCAGAGCCAGACAAAAGTCTTTGGAGGCCACCACGGTCAGGGTACCCGGTCGTGATCCGTGAAAGAGGATGGTTCCCATCATCGGGTCTTCGGACCACGGGGTGGGCTCTTCCACAGGCTCGGCGAACACAAACGCGGCTTCTTCCAGAATCATCTGTGCGGTTGTGAGCAACATCTCTTCGGTGCAGGTCGGTTGCATACATGATCTCCTTGCTTTACGGTGCGTCCAAAATTCCGTGAACCAGATCGCGAATCTCTTCGGGCCGGAACGGCTTGGTCAGATACCCTTTGATGCCATGTTTGCGTAGCTCTTCGATGCGTGTCTCACTGCGTTCCGTGCTGATAATCACCACCGGCACGGCGCGCATATCCCGGTCTTCGCTCATCCGTCGGACCAGTTCCACGCCGTTCATATGGGGCATGTTGATGTCACTCATCACGATGTCCACCCAGTTTTCACGCAGGACGGCGAGAGCTTCATCGCCGTTTGAGGCCTCATAGATTTCACCGGCATCCACGCCGGACATCTCGATGCTTTTTTTGACCACGTTACGAATAATGGACGAGTCGTCAACCACCAGGATATTGTAACTCATGACACTCTCCAGTTAGTTAAAAAGGGAAATCATATCTTGAATGTCCGACAGGGCGCGGCTGATCGTCGCTTCCAGATCCTGGGTGGAAAGCCCAAGGCGCTCCGACACATCTGGTTCGACACGGCGTTTCAGTTCTCCGACATCCGCTCCGTACCCAAACAGGTGAGCCATGCTGTTCGCTGCATGAACCAGATCCACCGCATGTTGGTCCTGTTGGTTCGGAAGCTCGTTGGGGCTGTGATGATAACGGATGGAATGGATGATGGTTTCCGGGAAGTTCCAACTCTTCGCCAATTCGGCTCCGATTTCCGCGTGATCCACCCCAAGAGCCTCCTGTTCGGCGTCAATGAAGGAATGTTCCGGGTTCTGAAGCGATCTGGTTACCGCGCTGATGTTCTTCGCCAGATAAACGCTGATCGCGATTTTTCCGATATCGTGCAGCAGACCGGAGGTCATCACCATATCCGGGGTTTTCATGTTCAGCGTTTGCGCCAGATGCTCGCTCATCACTGCCACGGCGGCACTGTGGGACCAGAAACTGGCCGCTTCGATGCCGTAACCGGCGAGGTGAGAAGGGATCAACTGGGTTAACGAGGCGGCCACCGCGGCTTCATACACCCGCTTGGTTCCCATAATCACAATGGCCTGCTTGACGCCGGTGACTTCCCGTTCACGCCCGAAAAAGGCGCTGTTGGCCACTTTCAGCAGGTTGGCGGTCAGGCTGGGATCAAGGCGGATGGCCTCTTCAAAATGGGTGGCGCTGGCGTTTTCATCACGAAGCAGCACGGACAGCCGGATCACACTTTGGGAAATCGAAGGTAGATGCTTGAGATTGGAGAGAATTTCTTGACGGATCATAGCTCGCTCTCCTCTCCCTGGCTATGGATGGTCACCCGACCATCTGCGACAAAGAGCCTTGCCGTGCGGCTTTTCGCTCCACCCACATCTTCGGACTCAATCAACACTTTGTTTTTCCAAAACATCTTCCGAAGTACGGTGTAGTTTCGCCGCCCGATGTCAAAGGTTCCTTTATCGTCATACAGTTTTCCGCCTCCGGCGACCTTGACCACCATGTTTTCCTTCTTTGCGCCCATTTTGTACATGGTTTCAAACAAGGTGGGAACCCCGGTGTCGGCAAACATCGCCGGTTTCACTTTGGCTTTGTCCGGCGAAACACTGGACAGCGGCAGCATGTAGTGGATCATTCCTCCAACCCGCACGGTGGGGTCATACAACATCACGGCGATGCACGAGCCTAGCGCGTAGGTGACAATCACCTGGTCGGGGTCGTTAGAGACCTTTATGTCAGCGATATCGACAATCAAGTTGTTCATGCTCGCTCTCAATTTCACGTCGGTTCGTTCTGTTTCCAACACGTTTCTTCCAAATTCAAAGGCCACGCCCGAATGGGTCTGCCGTACCATCGGGCTTAGCCGTCCGGTTTCTGGTAGACGCTTGGCTGAATGACACGGAATTGCGTGGAAAGCCCGGTGAGGGTTTCCGTATGGCCGATCATCAGCAGGCCGCCGGGTTTGAGAAGCCGTTCGATCTCTGAAATCAGAGCCTGCCGCACGGGGCGGTCGAAATAAATCATCACGTTGCGGCAGAAGACAACATCCAAGGGGCCGCTCATCGGGAAGGGCGGCTGATTCAGGTTCAGGCGTTTGAACACAATGCGTTCTTTCAGCAGATCCTTGGCCTGCCACGGGGTGTCATCCCCGCCGTCACGGCGTCCGAGACGGGTGAAGAATTTCAAACGGCGGGCCTTACTCATTGGTGCAAGAACCTTTTCCGGATACACGCCCTGCCGGGCTTTTTCCAGAATGACCGTACTGATGTCCGTGGCCAGTAGCTTGAAATCTGCCTGTTCTCCGAGGGCTTCCAGCATGGTCATCACCAGGGTATAGGGTTCTTCCCCACTGGAGGAGGCTGCGCACCAGATACGGAAACGCCGCTGGCCGCGCTTGGCCCATTGCATCAACGCCGAGGTGAGAATCTCGAAATGCTCCGGTTCCCGGTAGAAGGAGGTGAAGTTGGTGGAGATGACATCCAGAAAGTTAATCAACTCCTCCCCGCTGGGATCGCCTTCCAGGTAATCCAGGTATTGAGCGAAATCCTCCAGTTGCAGCTTGCGCATTCGCTTGGTCACACGGGCGCTGATCAAGGCCTCTTTCCCTTCTTTCAGGGAAATCCCGGCCTTTTCATAGGCAAGATCCCGGAAGCGATCAAAGTACCGTTGTTCCAAGAGGTTCCCCCTTTTCGGCATTATCTCTCAAACCCTGAATCATGGCTGGGGCTCATCCCTGACCAGCTATTCTGGAATCTGTGTCCCGACCTGAATCAACTCTACGAGAGGGATTATCGGTAATTGGTTCAAAGACTGTAGCCTGATTGACGCAGTAAAAAAGAAAGGGCTGTCATTGCCTTAAGATACCGATCCGCCTGGGCCTGGGTCGGTTGTGATCTCGTTCCGGGATGATGCGGAAACGGGATTGTTGACTGCAAAAAAAGAGACTTACCGGCAATAGCCTGGGATGATGAACTACGCTCGGATAAGACCATCGGAAGCCCGCTCGAGGAGGAAAACGAGACAAAGCCTCCCCTTGAATATCGGATCAAAGGTAAGAAAAGCGATGGACAGACAAGACCGGGGAATCGTGCCGGATGTTGCCTTGGTTTATAGGTCGATCACCCCCAGGGAAACCAGGCCGACGACGATGGCCGCTCCCCAGACCAAGACCCAGAACCAATTGATGGACTTCTTTTCCTTGTATTCGCTGGGTGGCCCGGCCTGCGTCCGGTTGGCGGAGAGGATGCCCGGCGCGGTGGAGGCCGGTTTGGGAGTTCCCGCAGCAACCGGGGCTTCTCCGACCGGAGGACGGTAGACATGTCCGGGGCGGCGTTGGGGCGTTTTTTTGGGTTTGGATGGTTTCGGTGTCGCCGGTGCGGTGGGTTGCGCGGGACCATCGGGGTTGAAGGCGGGCATGTCCGCCAGCGTGATGCCTACGGCAGGAGCTTCGGGTTGCTGCTTCTGGGCTGCGGCCTTGGCCTTCATCTGCTGCACGGCTTCGTAGGGGTTCTTCACCGGTTTGCTCTGGGCCTGCGTCGGTGCGGCGGGCTGGACTGCGGCATCGGGGTTGAAGGCAGGCATATCGGCCAGCGTGATGCCCACGGCGGGAGCTTGGGCTTGGGGTTGTTGGGCTGCGGCCCTGGCCTTCATCTGCTGCACGGCTTCGTAGGGATTCTTCACCGGCTTGGATGGAGTCGCGGGTTGCGGCGTCGGAGCCGGACCTTGAGCCTTCATGTCGGCCAGTGTCAAGCCAAAGGCCTGGGCTCCGCGTGCGCTGGCCCGGCTCGCCGGAGGGCTGGTTTCGTAGCGGGTTTCCCCCTGTTCCGTCATGGCGCTGATTAAAAGCTGGGTGCCGCAATCCGGGCAGCGGTACATCGTTGCCTTGATGATCTGGGTTTCATCGAAACGAAAACGGTTTCCGCAATGATAACATTCCACAAGCACCATGATCCGGTCCCCCACTGCGAGCCTGTTAGTTGATGCGTGATACCGGCTCAGTGTAGCGAATGTTTCCCGTGGGGTCAAAGAAAGAATGCGTCTGGAAAAACGACCTTGGCTTGACCTGGATCGCTTGGGCTGTTTCTCTTTCAGAGACCATGTGAGACGTAGAAATCAGGCTCATGGGTGATCCGTTTCGCAGACCTCCGGCCAGGATTCTGACGGCGTGAGGCCGGTATGTGCCCGTCGGGTACTTGGGAAATCCCGACGTTTTTCGTTGCATCCGGAAGGTAAATCCTGTAGGACTTCCACGCTGTGGATGTCTTCGGATGTCTTTTGTGGATTGACCTGAAACGACCTATGTATTGAATGGTTAGGATAGGTCGTCGCTGCTTTTCATCTTGTGAGCTAGGAGATTCATCATGCGACGTATTTTCGCTGTACTTCTGTTTCTTTTTTCCATGATCCTGCTTTGCGCCTGTGCCGATGATGGCGGGGGAGATGAGGGAAACAACGATTCCCAAGAAACCGATGGGGATTTCGATCCGAACAACAGCGATGGGGATACGGATGGCGATACCGACCCTCAGAACACCGACGGGGATGAGATCGAGCAGACGCGCTCCAGCGTCAGTGAAACCATCCAGGCCGAAGACGGGGGAGCGCTTGAACTGACCACCGATCAGGGCGACGTGGTGACCTTGAACATTCCTGCCGGAGCCTTGGCCGAAGAGACGGAAATCACAATGACCTGGCTGGACGAAGTCCCCGCGTCGCCCTTGCAGGATGTGGCTTTCGCCTTGCGTTTTGAACCGGATGGCCTGGCGTTCTCCACACCGGCACGCCTGACCATCGACCATGCCACGGCGTTTGACGAAAACGATGACCTGACCCTGTTCTGGATCGTCTCCGCCGAGCATGTTCTGGCGTTGACCACGGACGCAGTAACGAGCAAGACCGAGGTACTCCTCGATCATTTCAGTGATTATGCCGGAGCGAACCCCGACAAGGACATGGAATGGCTTTGCACCCACGACATCAACTGGCTGGACCCCGCTTCCATCTGTAGGGACAATTGGCCTGCCATCATTACCTTCATGAAGTGTGGAGCCTGGGCCAGCCGAAACGGAAAACCCAGCCAGGAATTCATCGAACAGGCCGACAGCTTCATGAGCCGCAGCTTTGATAAAATGCGTGCGAAAGCGGTTCCCGAAGACGATTACTGCGCCCGAGGCGGAAGCGAGGCAGCGGATTATCTGAAAGGACTTGCCAGTTGTATGCAGAATCAGTCGGGGACGGATACCCCTGGATTTTTGAGTGAAGAAACCGTTGAAAAAGTCCAAAAGGGTTTTGCCGAGGCGGCTACGGAACTGGCCCAAGCCTGGCTGGATTCCGATCCACCCTCCGGGGATAGCTGCTACAAACTGGGTGAGGTACAAACCTGGATGGAGTATTCCGCCTGCCTGGCCAACAGCCCCAGCCATAGCATTGATAACCGCGAACAGTTCGGCGATCACATGCTGGAAGGCAGGGTGGTGGTACAAAAGGAATTTCTGCAATCTCCTCAACCGGCAAACCATGATGAACTCTGCGGCTGGTACCTGGACTGTCTGGACATGCACGTTCAAAGCACAGGCATCACGCGGGATCTGGTCGCCGATGGGGAAGTGACCGCCCAGAACCTGGAGCAGCGCTATAGCGAAGTCAGCGCGGAATGCCTCAGCTTATGGGATGTCCGCCTGGAATTGAGCGTAACCAACCACTACGAATTTTCCGGTATGGAAGGCCATGACGCCGATTACACCGTCACCGTCAACTACGAAGACATTTCCATTGAAGCCGAGCGGGAAAGCCTGCAAACGGCGGCGGGAAGCGTCAACGAACTGTCCGGGTTTGGTCCGGGGTCAACCAGCACCGAGGGTGAACGGCTGAATCTGCCCTTCTTCAGTACCCTGGGAAATGGATCAACCCTCATTCAGATGTCGTATTTCCTTACCGAAAACGAGGTGTCTTCCTGGTCGGTAAACGACAACGGAAGCGAATACAACTGCATTCAAGACTGGGCCTGTGCAGAGATCACGGACTTTGAAGTGCGCAAGAAAGACCCGGCCAACTACCCCGACCGACCGGAAAACCTGGTTGCCAAGCCCTCCATCCAGTTCATGGTCATGCGTAGCCGCGCCGAGCAGGAACTCTCCTGGGCCGGTCTGACCCTGCCCCAGAACACCGGATACCTGATCTGGCGCATGGAAAACCTGGTGGACTACTGCAAGTACGACAGCGATGAAGGAGAGTGGGATTGTGATAGCCCCACGATGGGCACCATCGCCGAGCCCAGGCCGGGAACCGATGCGGTGGTCAGCGATGCCCAGGTTCCGGATTTTCACTTTTTCAACGCCTACCTGAGCCCGCAGCAGGTGAGAAAGTTCATCGATCACGAGAGCTTTTCCTTCAACGCCAGCCTGAGTAATGACTTAAGCGTGAATGATGGTGCCGTCACCGAAACGGAGACCGCCGCCATTACCGTGACCTTGATTGCAAGTAAGACGTCTCGACGATGGAGCCACTCCAAGCCCGGAATGAAATCGTTTTCATTCCGGGCTTGGATCGCCTTGCAACAAATCCATGATATTTCCTACTGTTACGGTCGAGACAGTCGCCGATTCGGGGAACTGTTTTCTTGAGAAAAGCAGGGAAGAAAAGCCTTGCGTTGGTGCATAAGCTATGCCATACTTTCGCCGGTACTGAGTCGTGCGATGGATTTAGCGAGGCTGTATGGACCATTCCAAAGGCGTTTTCGGCGATCTGCTCTCGTATTACGGGGAGCGTACGTACGAATTGATTACGCTATTAGCCAACAATGAGACGTTCATACAAGGATTTCAACGAGTGCTGTCCACCAGCGCGGAGTTTCGGCTGATGCTGACCCGTGCCGTGCGTAATGGGGTGGAACAGCTTCCCTTGCCGACCCTCCAGGATTTCGATGAATTACGAGAGGGTCAAGAAGAGTTGAGCCAGCGTCTGTATGATCTGGACGAGCGCCTTTTCGGTCTGGAACAGCGCTTGGACACCTTGATTGAACAGACGAAGCCCAAAACCAAAAAGCCACGACGTACACCCAAAGCCTGACGAAGAGACGCCTTCGGACTCCAATCCGAAGCGAACTCTGAATTCCTGATGACCGGCTCCGCTCCAAGGACTCGGCTCAAAGATCAACATGTCGAATTGAAGTTGTCGATGAAGGTCGTTGCATTCATCAACGAGAAGGGCGGCACCGGAAAAACGACGTTTGCGGTCAATACTGCTGCGTTTTTCGCCCTTCACAAGTCCAAACGTGTCCTTTTGGTGGACATGGACAGCCAAGGTCATGGGGGCAAAACCCTCGGTGTCAACGTGCGCATGGTGCCCAAGAGCGTCTATGACGTGATGATGAACCCGGAACTGACCTTGGCCGAGGCGGTTTTGCCGACCAGGGTCGAGGGGCTGAGTCTGCTTCCGGCCAACAAGAGCCTGGCCTCTTTCCCGGAAGATGCCGCCGGGTTGTTGGATCGTCACCTGTTGTTTCGTGGCGTGATTGCCCAGGCGGACAAAGCCGGGTATGACCTGGTCATGGTGGATTGCCCGCCGACGATGGGCCTGATTACCACCAACATCCTGCTGGCGGCGACCGATGTGGTCATTCCTGTGAGTTTGACCTACCTGGCTTTAGACGGCTGCGCGGAGATTGTGGAAAGCATCCGCAGACTCCATGACGAACACCCCTATGTGGCATGCAAGTTGTCGCTGGTGGTGCCGACGATGTATCGTAAAACCAAGTTGGCCGATCAGATCATCGTCTTGCTCAAACGACATTTCCCCACGGAGCTTTCCAAGGTGATTCTGTCCATGAACGTCAAATTGGATGAAGCACAGAGCCACGGAAAGACCATCTGGGAATACGATCCCAACGGCAAGGGAGCCCAGATGATGAAGACCTTTGCCCTGGAACTGGCTCGCAAGATTTTATCCAAACGTGCCTCGTAAACGCCCTTGATTCATAGGGCTGTACGCCGGTTTGTCAAAACCCGGCCTGAACTTTCTCTTTTGTATTCGGTTGGAAAAAAAGAATGAAGCAGTACAAGAACGTGTGTCTATGGGTTTTGGTGGTGAGTTGTCTGTGGATGCTGGCCTGCTCGGAGGAGGAGGATTCTTCCAAGGTGGAGCCGGTTACCCTGCATGGAACCGTCGGCGGATGCCATGTGATCGCCGGAACGGAAAACCTGACCATTGGCCTGTTCATGTACGGTTCCGAAAATGAGTTGGCCCATTCCGACCCCTTGGCCGCCGGAGCAACCCGCTTTGAATTTACGGTGGATGCGACACCGGATGAAACCTTCAACGGGTCGATGATGAGCGACGGCAAGACCGAGCGCATTACCTTCAACCTCTTGATTTATCAAGACGAAGGTACGGCGGGTTATGATGGAGAAACCATTCTTGGGACAGGAAACTATAAAATTATCTACTTCTCGGACGATTACGACGCCGATGGAGCCGTCAAGGGCTACAACTTCACCTATGAATCGGCGGAAGCCGCCTATTCCCAGGCTTTTGAGGGCTTGCAGATCGACGTGACCACCTCCAACTGCGACGGGTTGGATGATGATGACGATGATGAACCCAACGACGACGATGACGATGATGATGCGGTACAGACCAGCGCCCTGGTTTCCGGCCAGTTGAAAGGTTGTCTGGTGGAAAACGAGACGGAAAACCTGCGCATCGGTCTGTTTGATGAAGAACAGCATGAGTTGGCAGCCAGCCCGGTGCTTTCCGCCGGGGTTCATAATTGGCAGATCAACCTCTCCGCACCGCCCTCCGGGGACTTCGTGGTTACGGAACTTGAGAACGATGTCAACCTGTATACCTTTGCTTTCTTCGCCTATGTCGATGCCGAGGGGGATGGCTATAACGGTGAAGACTTGCTGGGGGCTAGCGAATATCTGGTGTATTATTTCGATGGGCCTTACAACCAGAACAGTGCGCAGGAAGGCTACAATTACTACAGTCCCAAAACCCCGGTACAGTACAACCAGCGTTTTGAAGATTTGTTGGTAGAAGTCACCTCGTCTGATTGCGAATAATCGGGTTCTCTAGCCCGTTACGGAAAAGAAACGATTCAAACCAGGAGAGGACAGGCTCCCGTTGTAACATAACGGGGCAGTGATGTCTTGATGTCCCATTGATCTACAAGGAATGACCCATGTCTTTTACGGAAGTATTGACCGAACGGCTGAAGAACGCCATGAAGGCCAAAGACCAGAAAACCCTGAGTGTGTTGCGTATGGTCAAAACCCAACTGCAGATGAAAACCACGGAAGCCGGATTCTCCGGAGAACTGACCGATGAAATCGCCCTTGCCGTGGTGGCCGAGTATGTAAAAAAAGTGAATAAATCCATTCCGGAATTTGAAAAAGCCGGGGAGCAGGGGTTGGTGAAACTGGAGCAAGCCCGCTTTGAAGTGGATTATCTCAGTGAATTTCTACCCAAACGCATGGGCGAGGAGGAAACCCGTAGCCTGGTGGCTGGAGCCATTGAGGAACTCGGTGTTACGGATGTTCGTCAGGTGGGTCGTGTGATGGGTGCGATTATGAAAAGTCATAAAGATCAGGTAGACGCCACCCTCGTTCGACACGTGGCAGAGGAATTGTTAGGGAGCAAGCAGGCATGAATCACAAAAACAACGGACATCAAGGCTCACGTCAAACCCAACGCCATCCCGGAGCACCTTCCGGCAAGAAGAAACCGGGAAACTCCAACGGATCGTATCGTTCCAAAAACGATCGCAACGGCAAACCTTCCGGGCGATCTCCGCACCGCAACCAGGGACCGCGCAGAAACACCAACCTGAACCTGCGCCGTCAACTCGATCCCTTCGAGGTGTTCCGTATCTATCATCTGGGGCTTGTGTCGGACACTCAGTTCCGACGGATGAGTCTGGTGGATGCCGCCCGTGTCTTTCAGGTTCACCCCAACGAGTTGAAGCAATACATGGTCCGTCAGGGTATTGACCTGGATACCATTCACAAGACAGACTTTGATCTCGATCTGGCCCGCCTGGATATCAAGGTCGCCCCGGAAGGGATCGACAAAACTGAAGTGGCCCGCCAGCTTTATCTGGAATTTGTGGATATGCGCGGGCCGTGGGAAATTGTTGAGGACAGTCCTCCTGCCGAAGCCGAGGTCACGCCGGATACGAAAAACACAGCCCCTCACGAGGCATCCGGCCCGACCACGGGAAAGGCAAACTCGGCGGAAGCCTGGACGGCACCTAGCCCGATGGCCAAAAGCAACCGGAGTTAACCCGATGAAGGCAATCCGACCTGCACGCCTGGGCCTTGTCTCTCCCTCACGTTTTCGCGGCTTGGCCCGGTTCGCACTGCTTGTGCTGATGCTTTCCCTGGTCAGTTCCTGCATGGGAATCACCTGGGTCAATACCCGCAAAGATCCCTGGGGCGGACGCATCGGTTATCCGGCAGAGGGGATGCCCTTCGTGCAGAAAGAGCGCCGGGCCAAGGTGCTGTCGGAAATGCAGATTTTCTGCGGGGATCGCGGCGAGGCGGTCATTGATCGCGAATGGACGCAGGAGCGTCAGCAGGAACTGGGTACCAGTGAAGGCCGGGCCGATGACCTCTCCTATATTTACATCGACTTCACCTGCCGTCCCAAAGCGCCCGAAAGCACCGAGACATTGCCCGACCAGACCCGGCAGGCTCCACGGGAGAAATGAACAAGGACGGTTCTTTCCTCCTTGCCCCCCATAACAATCGGATCTTCCGGATCTTCCTTCTAAGGGACGGTGAAGCGCCAAAGGTGCAAAGCCGTCCCGTTTTTTGTTGCCGGTCCGGTAGTTCGGATCAAGAAGTTCCCGCCACCCGCCCTTCGATCCTGCTGTCCAATGGAAAATCCATCCATCGGTTGAGTTTTCAGATCAGGGTGGTACACTAAGGGGTAGCGACGTTGGACATTGCGATAACCATATCCGGAGGGGGTTTTTATGATGCGCACCCGTTTTGGCTTGATTTCCGCCTTGGTATTCTGTGGGCTCTGGTTGGGCATGGCTTCCGCCCAGGCCGCCGAACCCGTGTTTCCGCCCCAAGGTGGCTTGCAGGATTACACCGCCAAGGATTTCTTTGCCCATCCGAAAAAGCAGAAAACCTACACCGAAAACTGGTACTACGAGTTCGAGTTGGATAACGGCTATCACATGCAGGTCAACTACATGAAAACCAACATCGGCGTCATCAAGGGCGTTTGCGGTGTGCAGGTGTGGTTGATGAAAGAAGGCCAGAAAGACTTGAGCATCGGTCGTGAGCTTCCCCTGGATGCCTACAAGGAAGACCGGGCGAACATGCAGATCAACTGGCGCAAGCGGAACGGCATCAAGGGACTTCCGCCCAAAGGCCACGAGATTTACTTCAACATCAACAAAGGGCCGGGGATCTCTGCCAACATCAAGTTCGGACGCATCGTCAAGGGCTTCGTGCCCGGCGATGGCGTGTACAAATTCAACAAGAAAAAAGATGAAGAAATGGGCGTCTACGTGGCCATTCCCCGCGCTCGCGTCGTGGGAACCCTCACCGTAGGCGATCAGACCATCAAGGTCCGTGGCTGGGCCTACCACGAACATACCTACCAGACCATGCTGGGTAACAGCTTCATGCGTCGCCGTTATCAATCCCGTCTGCACACCAACGAACAGACGGTGAGCATCAACCTCTTTGAAACCAACTCCACCTACGGCAAGTTCAGCCACGGTTGGTCCTATGTGGCTACGGATCAAGGGGTGACGGATATCTTCCCCACCGTGAACTACGAAGCCTTGAACAGCACAAAGGTTGGTCCGTACAGCGTGGCTCAGGGATTCAAGGCCACAGGCCAAGGCTCCAAGGCCTCACTGAATGTGGAAATCGGCAGCAAGACCTTGTTGCAGCGTTTCAGCCTGACCCAGGACATGAGTACGATGATGAAAGCCGTGGTCAAGGCCATCATCGGAAACCCGATGTTCTATCGCTACAACACGACAACGAAGGCGACCATCACCCAGGGCGATCAGGCTACGCCGGTAGAAGGTAAAGGGTTCTATGAGGTCATGGCTACCCAATAAGGGGTGAGCCTGCAACGGGTTTCCTTGATCGTCAAACAAAGAAGGCCCCGCGTGAGTCGTTCAAGCTCTTCGTCCGCTCCGTTTACGGTGCTGGGCATCAACATGTACCAGAAGGACAGCGCGGCCTGCCTTGTTCAGAACGGGCGGGTTCTTGCGGCGGCGGATGAAGAACGCTTCCGGCGGATCAAGCACTACGGAGGCTTTCCCCGTGAGGCCGTGTGCTGGTGCCTGCACCGTGCGGGGCTGCGTCTGGAAGAGGTTCATTCCATTGTCGGACCCTTGCCGGAGAAGGCCGTCTTCCGTGAGTTAGGATTGTCACCCAAAGCCTTGGCTCCATCCCCCTTGACCTACAAACCCTTTCCGGATGAGCCGCGAGGCCTGGGAAGTCATCACCTCTGGCACGCGGCCAGCGCCTATTATACCAGCGGCTTCGACCATGCTGCGGTCTTGACCGCCGATGCGATGGGCAACAACGACAGCGCCGTTTACTACCTCGGTCGCGGTCGGGAATTGAAACGCCAGGCCGCCATTGATTACCGCATCGTCAGCCTGGGAGGAATGTACCAGAACATTTCCGAACACCTGGGCTTCGGTGAGTTCGGAGCGGGGAAGGTGATGGGCCTTGCGCCCTATGGCTCCGTGATGGACGGGTGGCGCGACCTGCTGGATATCCTCAGCTTCGACCAGGCCGAAAGCCGCTGGCGTCATGATCCCAAGCATCCGCTGAAACGGATCTTGCGCCTGCCCGGTGAAGCCTTGACTCAGGAACACAAGGATCTGGCGGCGACAGTGCAACATGCACTGGAACAGAGCATCATCAACCTGATGCGCGAGATTCATGAACAAAGCGGTGAGACGCGCTTCTGCCTTTCCGGCGGGGTGTTTCTCAATTGTGCGATGAACGGCAAACTGGCCCGCCTGCCCTTTGTGGACGAACTCTACCTGCATCCCAACGCGACCGACGGCGGTACGGCTGTCGGAGCCGCACTGGAGGAAAGCGTGCGCTATTGGACGGAACCTCTTCCGAAGATACGCACTGCCGCCTGGGGACCGGAGTTTTCCGAGGACGACATCGCCCGTGCGCTGAATGGCTTTGCTCACAAGGATGCCTTGACGACTTCCACCCCGCAGGATCTTTCCGAACGGGCCGCTCGCTGCATTGCAGACGGGGGAATCATCGGCTATTTCGATGGTCCCCTGGAATGGGGCCCCCGCGCTTTGGGACGACGCAGCCTGCTGGCCGATCCGCGAAACGAAAGCATGTGGGAGCGGGTCAACCGGGTGAAGGGGCGGGAAGCCTGGCGACCCTTGGCCCCCAGCGTGCTGGCCGAAGAAGCCCCGCATTGGTTTGAAGATTACCGCGAAAGCCTGTTCATGTTGATGGCTTTTGCGCTCAAGAAAGACAAGGCCAACCGGGTACCGGCCATCTTCCATGTCGATGGAACGGCGCGACCCCAGGCGGTATTCGCCGAAGAGAACCCGGCCTACCATGCCCTGATTTCCGCCTTTCACCGCCAGACCGGCGTACCGATGGTGCTGAATACCTCTTTCAACGATCGCAACGAACCCATTGTCTGCACCCCGGAGGATGCCCTGCGCACGGCCTGGAAGCTTCGGCTCTCCGGGTTGGTGATCGGGCCGTTCTGGGTGGAAGGCTTCGACCGGGTCCACACGAGTGATGGTCGCTGCCGGGTGCGGGTGCCGGATCACGAAGGGACGCAAGCCGCCCGTTGGCATGAATACAGCCGCGTTCGAGGATTGCGTTGCGTCACAGAAAATGAAACGGCGGATCTGGTTTTGCAACCCGTGAACGAGATCATGCGCCCCTCTTCTGTGCCGAAGGACTCCGCCCCTTGTGTCTTGGTGGATCTCCCCCTTGAACCGAGTTGGTTGCTTGGGCAAAACAAAGAGAGGTTGAATGAAAGCCCCTGGCTGGTTCACTCGCTGATGGGTGGCGCGACGACGGCGATGAAGCGCATTCTTTCACGAGGGGCCATCGGGCCGCTTCGTCATGCCCGCCTGATCCGCCGTCGCCTGGGGTTTTCACCACGGATGGAATCTCTCCATCAGGCGCGACCGATGCGGATCTTGTCCCACTACCTGACCCAAGACCTGGCCCTGCTGGCGTTTCTGGAGCTTTGGCCTGAAGACTCGCCGCTGCGAACGAAAGACTGCGAAGGGGATCTCCGGCGTTTGGAAATGAGGGTATCGCCCCAGAACCTGCGGGAGACACAGCCCGGCGTGTGGGAAATCCGCTACGGACAACGCCAGGATGGTCACGGTCATGATTGCCTGCTGGTGGTGGGAGAAAAGGGAACCCTCCGCCTGGACCTGGAAGACCCGATCCATGTGTTGTATCTGGGCTTGACCGAAAGCGGCCCGTTCAACCGCATCTGGATGCAGGAAACACCCCGCCTGGAACAGGAAGCCCTGCACCTGCTGCACGTCCATGATGATCCGGCCAAGCCCAAGGCCCCCTTCAATCATTCCTTTTGGATGCGGGTCAGCGAAGGGCGCGATGCTCTGCTCAAACCCTTGGTAGCCAAGGAATATCGGCGCGTGCGACAGTCTTTAGAGCAAGATACCACGCTGGAGAAGCAGCTTTCTTCCGGGGAACTCGTTTCCCAAACGCCTTCGCAGCATTTGCGCCAGCTGGGGCTTTCCGGGTCAAGCTGGCCGACGATGGAGCATCTTCACCATAGCGCCTTTTTTGAAGGCTTACGCCATCCGCCCAGTTTCCTCTGGTGTGCCGAATTGCCTCGTCTGCTGCTGGATTTACAGATTGAAGACCGGGCTGTGTTTGAAAACCATGATCCACGTCAGGTAATGGAATTGACGTCCCACTTCGAGCGCATGGGCTACACAGTTGCAACAGGGGAGCGCTACGCGGTGGATGCGGTCCACGCCAGGCGGCGCGACCAGGGAAGCCTGACCACCTTGTACGTGGCCAAGGAGAGGGACGTTGCTTTGGAACTGGCGGAGTTGGAACGGATTCTCAAGCCGGATACACCCGATCAAGAAGTCGATCGTGCCGAAAGGCGTGCGGGAGAATTGCTCGGTTACCCTTCTTGCTGTATTGCCGGGTTCCGCAACGCCTATCTTTCGGATGTGGGCGCCTTGTTCAAGCAACAGGGCCTGCTGCATACCGCCGGACGTCCCTTGGCTTTGTTGAACAACATCCTCCCCTTCCGGGTGATTTCACACTTTCCCCATGCCTATGATTGCCAGGACAGCGCGGCCTGGATGTCCCGCCGTGTGCAGGGCTTGAGCCAGGGGCTTCCAGGCTATCTGGAAGGCCACGGCCTGCGCCTGGACGACAACCAGAAGCAGGAGGTTCTTGATAACCTGGAACGTTTCTACGCCATGCCCACCTTGTATTGGGATTTCTTCCGTTACGTACTGTTCGATGGAGCGCTTTTCGGAAACGAGTTGCGCTATCAAGCCGTGTTCGGCCCCTTGGATCTGGTGGAACCCCAAGCGAAGAAACGCTTTACCAGCCAGTTTGTCTACCGGGCCTTTCACCTGGATCTGGTCGAACGCTTCCGGGAGGGGAACCGCCTGGTTCTGGAACCGAAGCGCCTGGTTCTCTACCGCGATGACCGCCAGTTAGACAGCCTGGAGATGCTGGAAACCAGCCGCATGATGTTGTTTGATTGGCAACGGTGACGCGAAGCCACATATTCACTTGGTAATCTCTCTTGTCTGAAACGGGAGTCAACGAGAAGTTTTCTCCCTTGTCTTTCTGACCGGTTATGTGATGCCTCTTCGCAGAGGAATGGCCGGTTTGCGTGTTTTGGACAGCAATGGATCAGGACGAAAAACCTCAAAAGGCAAAAATCGGAATTGCCTTATGGAGACATGGCCAAACCCAATAACCGGGCCCAAGGAACGGAAAAGGCTTTCTTGAAAAGAGTCATGAATTTTGGTGGGAAATAGGTTGACGAGGCGGATAATCGGACATAATATCGTATCCACGCGGAAAATCCGCGCATAACAAGGATAAAGGCGTATATTATGCTTATTAACTTTACCGTCGCAAACTATCGTTCCATCAAAGAGCCTATTACCCTGTCTATGGAAGCGGAGAATCGCATCCTGGGGCTGGAAAAGGAAAACCTGATTGAAATCCCAGACGGGCGCAAACTTATCAACGCAGCAGCCATCTATGGGGCCAACGCCAGTGGGAAATCCAATCTGATAAAAGCGATGAAGTTCATGCAGAGCTTTGTTGTTAATTCATCTGTAGGAGCCCAACAAGGAGATCCAATCTCTGTTGAGCCTTTCCTTTTAGGAGATAATAATGAGGAAAAGAGAGCCTCCCATTTTGAAATCGAATGTTTACTAGATGAGGTAGTTTATGAATATGGTTTTGAGGTCACAACAGAGAAAGTAACTAAAGAGTGGTTGTATGGTTGGCCAAACGGACGGAAAACAATCTATTTTACACGTGAAAAACAAAAGCTGACTAAACTCAGTACAAAGTACTTCAATGAAGGAAGGGGATTAGAAACAAAAACAAGATCCAATGCTCTTTTTCTTTCTACAGTATCTCAGCTAAACGGCGAAAAATCAAAGTTGTTTGTAGAATATTTTAAAGGTCTAAATGGCCCATCTTCGTATATCCCTTCTCTATTTGTCGATCTAATTACGATGCTGTTGATGATGAGGCCAAAAATTCTGAAAAAAGTTGAGGGCTTAATGTGCTTGTTTGATCCAAGCATTAAGGCTCTCCGAGTAAAAGAAACCCAAAAGACACCTGGCCATGAATTTGTTAAGAGGGTTGCCTTATCCGAATTTTCTAGTTCTTGGCGCGTAATTAAAGAAGATCCAAAAGCATACACATTGAAAGTTATTCATCAGACGCAAAGTGGTAATGAAGTTGAATTTGACCTAGACCAGGAATCTAGTGGAACTCAACGGCTATTTGCCTTACTTGGGCCTATTATTGCGAGCTTTATGGGAAAAGGTGCACCACATATTTTTGATGAGATTGAATCCAGTATGCACCCGCTATTAACTATTGAGTTGCTTAGACTTTTTCAGGTTAATAAACATAATGCCTCAAAATCTCAAGTCATTTTTTCGACTCATGACACCAATTTGCTTAGCCAAAGAGTCGGACTTCTCCGACGCGACCAGATTTGGTTTACAGAGAAGCGAAAGGATGCCTCCACAGATCTTTATTGTTTAAGTGAGTTCAAACCTAAGAACGACGCCGCCTACGATAAAAACTACTTGCGTGGGAAATATGGGGCTGTTCCTTACTTTGGAGATTGGGCTGGAAGAGCGGGGTACATGGAATGAATTCCCCCAAACAATCTCTTAATAATCGAAGTAAATATAGTCAAAAAAGACAAAAAAAGGCTGGTTCTCGTAAGGCTAAATCGACGTTTCTAATCGTTTGTGAGGGAGGAAAAACGGAACCCAATTACTTCAATGAATTTAAGGAATCAATAAAAGCAAACACAGTTGATTTAGAGATCCGTGGAGTTGGAAGAAATACGAACTCTCTCATCAAATACGCAGTAGATTTAATAGAAACCAGACAAAAACAAGGGTGTGAATTCGACCAAATATGGTGCGTTTTTGATGATGACACTTGCAAGAAACAGGATATAAACCAGGCGTTTTCTTTGGCAAAGAAAAACAGTATAAAGATAGCTTATTCTAGGCAGCGTCGACAAGAGTATCAGATTTTCCTGGACAAGACGACTCTGTTGGTCTATATTCCTCTAAATAGAAACTATTCAGAGGAATACAATGGATGCCACTTATCACCGTCATGATATTTCCGACCACGCTTGGGAACTCTTAGAGCCACATTTACCAGGGCAGAAAGGCCAATGGGGTGGGATTGCCAGAGACAATCGACGATTCATTAATGGTGTGTTTTGGATCTTGCGAACCGGTGCACCTTGGCGCGACCTACCGCCCGATTATGGCAGTTGGAACAATACCCATCGCCGGTTTATTCGTTGGCGAGATAAAGGCATCTGGGAGAATTTACTGGATAGTTTGATTGATGATCCCGAAACCGAATGGCTGATGATCGACGCCACGCATGTCAAAGTCCATCACGATGCCACGGGTGCCCGAGGCGGAACGCAGGACGCGGGCCAGACAAAAGGGGGCTCAATTCCAAGGTACACCTGGCCGTGGATGCGCATGGTAATCCGCTCCGAGTCCTTGTTACAAAAGGTACCCGAGCTGATTGCAACGAGGCTGAAAATCTGATCGAAGGGCTACCAGCCTCTAATTTACTGGCTGATCGTGGTTATGATACAAATAGTATCATTGACCTATGCGAGAAGAACGATACGTGTCCGGTGATTCCTCCAAAGAAGAATCGAACGGTTCAACGTAACTACGACAAAGACTTGTACCGTGAACGCCATCTGGTTGAAAATGCCTTTGAAAAGCTGAAACGTTGGCGTGGTATCGCGACGCGCTATGCAAAGAACACAGCGTCTTTCCTTGCTGCGGTACATATCCGCTGTCTAGCCCTATGGCTTCATATCTCATGACGACACTGCCTAGTGCTTTGAACTTTGGTATGTACTTCATTTCCAAATGTTGGAAACTGCCTTGAATCGAAAACAACTAAAAAGCCATGTATCAAAGCTATTTCAGAATCATTTTCCAGAAACCTTCAAAAAAGAAGGGCAATGTAAACATTGGAAGATATACGAGAAAAATACGGAAGGAATTTATGGACTTCTTTTGGACCGCCAGCAACAGGCAATCAGAAATGCCAAGAGATTGGCTAAAACCAATTGCAGGTCTGAACCTTGTGACAACCCTGGAACGACCGTTTACAAACTGGTGGAAGAATTGAATAAGCTGATCCCATCGAAATCCTGATTCTGTCTGGTCTCAATGTCTCAAGAAAAAAGGCCGGTCCGAAGACCGACCCGTTGGTGCAGGATGTATCGTCGCTCAGTATTCCCAGCTCAGGTCTACGCTGAAGGTGAGATCCCAGAGGTCTTCCAGGTTGGGGAAGTATTTCACACTGGGTTGCAGCGTTTTGCGCAGGGCGGCGTTGAGATGGAGGATCTGCCCGAAGGGACTGATGCGCGTCATTCCGATGAACATCGCGGTGCCGTCGTTGATGTTGAAAATCTGCCCGTAGTCGCTGAAGTTGGTTTTGTAGTAGGACGCGGACAGCTTGATGTAGGTCCAGGCGGGGATTTCCAGGTGAGCCAGGAAGTTAGCGTTGTCCTTGCCGGAGTAGTCTTCCAGGGCGATGGTCAGGCCGACCCATTGCCACAAGGCGTAGGAGAAGCTGACCAGCCCACCGAAGTGGTTCCAATCGCCTTCGCGGTCGGTGAATTCCTTCAACTTCGGCTTGACGGTGTAGTCGGCGGCCTTGACGCCCGTTCCCGGACGGGTCTCCGTCGCATATTTGAACTTCATCACCTCGTAGAAGGGGTCGAAGTAATGCGGGGTGAAGTTGTCCTGGAAGGCTTTGAATTCCGCACGGACACGGAAGCCGTGGGTCAAGCCCTGCCCTTCGTCTTTCTCCGCCGCCAGGGCGTCTTGTTCATCATCCCAGATATTGAAACGGCCTAAGAATCCGTAGCTGATGCCTCCACCACCGTCCATCAGGTGGGAGTAATCGAAGTAGGTTTTCACGTCCGCACGGGTGTCTTTCAAGGGCCACTTGACGATTTTCAATTCCACGCTGGTACCGATGACGTGGGCGTACTTCGGGTCGAAGACGTAGCTACCATCCGATTCCGCCCGGTCGCTGCGCACGGCGATGGGAGCATCGCGGTCACCCATGTACTGCACGCCGAGGCTAAAGCTTTCCGCCATCCAGTGATCGCTGCCGAAGCTGGCCGGTTTGATGAAGGCCAAACCGCCGACGATGTTCCACCAGGTGACATCGTTGGTATAGAACTGGAAGCCGCCGTAGCTGTCATAGACATCCACCGCACCGCTTACCTTGACATGGCGGGAGACATCGACGTTGGGCAGGTAGTTTTTCATCACCGTCCCGTGGCCCATCGTGTTGTCATAGATGCGGTTGAAGTTGACGTAGACCTTGTCTTCTTTACGGCCATATTGCAGATAGCGCAGGATCTTCGCCGCATCGCGCACGCTGTCCCAGTCTTCCTTGCGCGGGCTTCCGGCATGGTCCCATTCATCCAGTTTGCCATCGTCGTTACGGTCTTCACCGGTGAACATTTCCAGGTTCAAGGGAACGCCGAAGCCCATTTTCAGTTTGGGTTCCTTGGTGATTTCATCTTCCAGGAAACGCAGATCCACTTCCGGAGAGAGGTAGAGATACCAGTTGAAGCCGATGCGCCGGGCACCCATCACCAACCCGGCCCGGTTTCCGGGAACCACCAACTCCTGGGGTGAGAGCGTGACCAGTTCGCCTTTCAGGAAGCTGCGTTGTCCGCGCTTCTGGCTTTCTTCCTTGTCTTCTTCTTCCTTCATCATGGCCGCCAGGGGGGAATCCGGTGGCGGGTCCATCATGGCCAGCAATTCCTGGGTGGCTTCTTTCAGGCGATCGACCAGCGGTTCGTTTTCCTTGACCACCTTACGCACGTAGCCTTTGGCTTTACCTTCTTTGACATCAATGAGTTTCATGTTGATACGGCTGGTTTTACCGATGGCCCGCACGTCGCCGGTTACAACGAACTCGGCCCCAAGGGCGTTTCCCGCATCCTGGGCACAACGCAGGCTGAAACAGCGTTTTTTGGCCTGGCCCTGACTTTCCTGATAGGTTTTCAGACGGTCCGGGTCTACCAGACCTGTTTTGGGGTTGGCGTCAATCTCCTTGGCAATCCAGTCTTCCGCACGGGTTTTCTCAAGCTTGTCATCCACACCTTTGGAGATCACATTATAAAGCAGCACCTGCGGCAGCGCAGAGTTGTGAACAGGGCCGGAGCTGCTCTCCGTGATCTGGAGGGGCGTTTCCGCAGAGGCCTCGTTGACGGCGCCCGGTTCTTCTGTCGGTGTGCCATCAGCCCCCGGAAGCGCAGGCTCCTGAGCCATGACGGCGAAAGAGAAAACCATCAGAAAACAAGCCACGAACACCAGAACCAACGCCGTTTTGTCTTTCACGCTACGCATGAATCCTCTCCTGCTTCACTAGGGTGCGGAGAATAAAGCAAGACGCTCCGCAAGCCGCCAGAGGCATAAAGCGGTTTGAGTTGAAACCGGACAACACGAATCATTGCGTCAACATAGCATGAATCATCCTCAATCTTCAACGGAAATTCCTGGAGTTTTTCCCTGTAAGCGGGATTTTTCCTCCAGGAAGCTTGATTTCTGGGGAGTGAATGGAAAAAGCCCCCCACGAGTCAGGCCCGCAGGGAGCAGGGTTGGGTCGAGTCATTCAAAGAGACACGATACGCTCAGTCTCGTTGTGGGAAGGCAGGGTCAAGGGAAAAAGTCGACAGATACGGTAGCCGAAGGCATCGGAGGCGTGGGTTAACTGCGAATCGCGTTTATCCAATTCATCCACACTGCCTTCCATCAGCGTCACGCGCAGAAGATCCCGAATCAGGGTTTTGCATCGGGCATGAATCCCACACACGGGCCGGTTGTCCTCATCCCGTTCCCGCAGGTAGGCGTTTACCGTGTTCAACCGCGTGCGCACCGGCGGATTGCGGGAAGGCACACGCATCGACTGCAACCGTGTTCCCAAAACCCGGCGGATGATCTGGTAATCGCTCTGACGGCTGGTGGTGGTGTGACGAGTGCCGGAGGCATCGCCGAAGACACGAAAGCCCGGTTCCAGGTTGGGCAAACGCTTCAAAACCTCCCGGCAGGCCCGTTCGGTATCGCAGTCGGGAAGAATCACTTCATCCAACACCTGGGTGCTTCGTTTATCCGTCTGGCAGAGAATCACGGACATCGGGTTGACGTTGAAATCGAAACAGAGATCCACCTGTCTTGTGGGGTCCAAGCTCAGCTCAGGCAGCACATGCAAGCGTGGGTCGAACGCCCCGTAGGCCCGGCGCCTGTCCAGAGCGACGAACTGGCCGTTGAGGTAACTGTCTGCCTGGTGCTCGTCGTAATTCCGGCGCAACATCGTGGCGTAGTCCGTGGGAAGAAAAGGGTTCTCTTCCGTCGCGGCGCGGATGATCTCTGCACCGGTTTTCTGCGCACGATCGCCTTCCAGGATGTCATACAACCAGTTCAAACCTTCCGGCGTTCCGCAGAGGGCCAACACCCGTTCGGTGGCATCGGGATGGCGCACGCGGGACATGGCGATGGGCCAGACCTCCTCATCCATCAAACCCGGCTCATCCAGAATCATCCAGGCGATGGTGGAACCTTTCAGCAGTTCCGGCCTGTCCGCGCTGGCGAAACGGATCACGCCGTTCCAGGCGGGAATGCGCATCTCCCGCTCTGTCTTGCGCACCTCCACCTCCAAGCCCCAGGCATCCAGAATGTCCCGCACGCTCTGCCAGGTGGTGCCGTCAATCATGCGGAAGGTGGGGCTGACCAACATCCCCCACAAGCCGGGATTGCGGTAGCTGAGCCACAAGGCCAACAGCGCCGCGGCACGGGTTTTCCCTGCGCCGTAGCCACCGATGAAGGCCCGGACGAAGGCACGGGATTCCAGCAGGCGTCGCTGTGCGGGCAAGAGGGATAAGGGCAGGCGTTGCTCCATCATCAGGTTAGCGTCCCTTCTTGGCGGCATCCACCCATTCCAGGTGAACCATTGGGGTAGATTTGACCGGGGTTTCCTTGCGGGATTTCTCCAGCCGCTCCAAAACCTTCAACAGCAGTTCCACCCGGTTCTTCAGAATCTCCGGCTTTTTGATTTCTTCCACCAGCAGGGGCGCTTCGCCCACCGCTTCCTGTCCGAACAACTCGGCAAACAATGCCCGAAGAATCTGAGCCAGCATGTCTTCCGTGTCGTCGTGATGGGTGTGGGCAGACATCGCCGGTTTGGGACGACATTCCGGTTTCTTCTGCGAACGTTTGGCGCTGCCTGCCAAGGTCAGTTTGGTCCTTGCCTGTTCCTGTTGCGTCACCTGTCCCTCCGAGGTTTGCGGTGTCACGGTCTTCTTGGCTGGAGTGCTGGGCTTGCGCGGACTCATTGCAAGCCCTCTTCATCGCGGATGGCATCCGCCGTGGTCAAACCCATACGGATTTCCAACTCCTGTTTCTGGCGTTTCTCCAAGGGCGGTACGGGGAGATCCAACTCCGGGAAACTCACCGAAAGACTCAAGCCGGCCCATTGCTCCGCCTGGGGATAGTCCACCATCTGGGCGGCTTCACACAACACCGGCCAGAGTTCCTGCTCTTCCAGGTTTTTCCAAGTGTCCAACTCATCCTGGCGGGCTTCCACCTCCGGTTGCCGGTCGTAGAACTTGCTGGTGCCGCTTTGGATCTGCCGCGAGGGGTCTACGCTGGAAAGGCTGATCCGGTCCATCATCGCTTTGAGCCGTACATGGTGCAAGACGTTATCCGCCCGCTCTTTTTCCCTGGCATCCACGGGGATCGGTTCCAGGCGCTTGCCTTCATCGCCCAGAGGAACGATCACGCCTGCGCCGGTGGCGGGAACGCTGCTACCCAACTCGTCTGCGTTGCCGTTGTAGCTGTAGCTGGGAAAATCCGCCCGCTGGGTATTCAAGGCTCCCCGCGTCAGTTCATGGTTGAGCCAGCGGGCAAAGAGCAGGTGACTGTGCGGTACATCGGGGAAGAAGTGACCGTCCACCGGGTCGTACTTGCGCACCACGGCCAAGGGGAAACGGCTCAACGGCGGATGCTGAAGCAGGAAGCGTTCTTCGGCTTCACCCAGGCCGCCCATCACCGGGTAGCCCTGCTCATCGACCAAGCTGGGCACAATGCCCTCGTCACGGCGTTCGTATTTCAACCAGCACATGGTTTGGCTGGAAAGCCCCAGGGGATCGGGGTTTCCTCCGTAGGGAAGGTAGACCGCCTGAAGATCCCGCAGGTTTGTCGCTTGACCGGCAGCGGGTTCCACCATCACCTGATGGGGAGCCAACACACAGAGACGCAGGTCTTTGTTGGCAAAATCCGGCTTGACCCAAAGGACGCAGGCATTGAGAAGATGAAAGAAGCGGTTGGCCTGCTTCATGGCGCGATTCAAGCCCAGAGCATTCAGGAAATCCCGTGCCGCCACGCTGCGGACTTCCTCATCAGGCAGCCGGTGGGTGGTTTCATGGCGAAGGTGTCGTGCAGGCGGACTTTTGTACATCATCGCCTGACGGTTGATCGTCTGGCCCAACCAGTTCATGGTCAAAGGAGCGCGCAGCATCGCTTCCGCGTTGTTGGGATACACCCGGCGAAGCAAGGCGGCCAGGGATTGCATCGCCGTGCCGTCGTCGTAATACAGCCCCAGGAGTTCATCACAGTGTTCCCGGTACGAGTGCCATCCTCCCGGTGCGGATTCGCGCAGGTTCAGAGGCAGCAGCGATTGCGCCTGGTGTGTGGAAAAACCGGTCATCATCCATCTCCTTCCCATAAGCAGGCGTGGGGGTCGGCCTGCGAAAGCGGGGAGCGACATGCGCCCCTTACCCTTTCAAGGGTAAAAGCGTCCCACCATGAGCCGCAACTTCCAAAGAAGTCCGCAGATGGGCAGAGCAGGCCATCCGAGTCCGTAAGGGCTCAATTCCATGATGGTATTCGGCTGTTGGAAGGTAGAACGAATCCTTGTCCGTGGGGGTTGCCTGGCGTGGCCCAGTCCTTGGTTTTGATGTGTCTTTTTCATCAAATCGCCTCAGACTTGTTGACTTGGCGAGCTAGCTGTCTTACCTATTGAAGAGCCGCATGGTGTGCGCCTTGGTTGACGCCACACGGGTCGGTTGGGCTTGGCGAAAGCATGAGGGTCCAACCCCGTCTTGATGGTTCGATGTACCGTAGCAACAAGGGGGATTGATGGGACACAGCCCATTTGTAGATCGTTTGTACGACGTATTCATGGTTGGTGGAGAGTGGGTCTTGTACCTGCTGGTGGGTTTGAGCATCCTCGCTCTGGCCATTGTCATCGAGCGCTCCATTTTCTATTTCCTGCGCACGGCCAACCTGGAGGACATCTCTCTGCTTCTGGTGGAAAAACTCAACGGTCACCATCCGGAAGAAGCCCTGGCCGAGTTGGAAGGTAAAAAGGGCTTGATTATTGATGTCGCCCGCGAAGGCTTGAAGAATTTCAAGCGCGGTCCCAAGGTGATTTCGGAACTGATGGACATCACCATTCTGGCCAAGGAAAAAGAACTGGGCCGTTTTCTTCCCGTTCTGGGAACCACGGGAAACAATGCGCCGTTCATCGGCCTTCTGGGTACGGTACTGGGAATCATCAAAGCCTTTCATGACCTGGCCATGCGTAGCGACGAAGGCCCGGCGGTGGTTATGGCCGGGATCTCCGAAGCCCTGGTCGCCACGGCTGTCGGTTTGTTGGTCGCGATTCCCGCCGTGGTTTTCTTCAACATTCTGAACACCAGAAAGCAGAAACTTCTGAACGATATGGAGCAGGTCAAGAAGCTGCTTGTGGCCTTCAGTGAGGACAGTCTTCAGCTTGCAGAGGCCAGGGAAACCACGGCCAAACCCAGCCCAAGCCCCAAGGAAAAAGCCTAGGAAGGAGGGCTTGCGATGGCCGCCAAAGCCGGGGGGAACCCCAACGAGATCATTACCGACATCAACGTCACGCCCCTGGTGGACATCACCCTGGTGCTGTTGATTATCTTCATGGTGACCGCCAACTTCATGGTCAAACCGAGCATTGATCTGGAACTGCCCAAGGCCGCCACGGGAGACGCCAAGGAACGTAACCAGTTTTCCCTGATTCTGGGGGCCGATGGTCGCCTGGCCGTGGCGGGGAAGGTGGTTGAGGAAGATCAGGTGGAAGAAGCCTTGGAGGAACAGAAACGCTTGTTCATCGAGGAGAAGACCAAGAGCGCCCAGGCGGATGGCGTGCAATACAGCAAGGTACAACTGGAAGCCTCTACGGCCCAGGAATTGACGATGATTATCCAGGCGGATAAGCGGGTGTCCCACGGACGGGTGATTAAATTCATCGACCTCGCCCGCCAGCACGGCATCTATAAATATGCCTTCAATGTCGATCAAGCCGCGTTGGACACCGCCCCGTTAACCGGCGTGGATGACGGTAGCGGCGCACCGCCTCCGGCGGGAAGTGTTCCCCCGGAACCGGACACCCTAACCCCCGAAGCACCGGCCCCAAGTGAGACGCCTTAGCGGTAGGCTCAAGGAATCATTTCCAAGGATTTCAAGGAACGGCTCATGGCCCAACCGCCGACATCGCTGCAAGAAACTCAACAGGCGACGTGGCGCTTTATTCTGAAACTGGCCGGTTTCCTGGCGCTGATCCTGCTGCTTGTCTACCTGCTTCTTCCTCGTGGTCCGAGTGATGAAGAACAGATCAGCGATCTTTTAGACCGAACGGCCCGGCTGGCTGGGACGATGAACTGCCCGGCCTACCTGGAGGTGATCGACCGCGACCCGGCTTTTACTCTCAGCTACTACAGCACACAGAAGCGTTTCGGAGCCGACGAATCCGGCAAGCAGGCTTTGTTGGAGGAATGCCAGAGGCTTTCCAGCCGCTTTCTTGGGGTGAAACTGCTGGTCAAAACCAAAGACATTGAAGTTGATGGAAACCAGGCCACGGCCCAGATTGCCAGCGTCTGGGATTTCTCCTCACTCTCCAAGGGCGCAGACCAGGGAAGTCTGAGCCCCAAGGGCAAAGTCCTACAAGGCTTCTCCTTCCGCTTTCAAAAGCGCGGTGATACCTGGCACATCCATGAGGTGAAGGCTCTGAATCGCGGAGAAATGGTTCATTCCGTTCTGCGCAACCTCGGTGAATACATCAAACCCTGAGCGTTCCCTTCTACTTTTCATGACTTCTTGTTCCCTCTCAACGAAGGCAGGGTCTTGACAAAGACGAGACAAGGGTGTTACGAATTATTTAATCGTAACACAAAGGAGCTTGTCATGAACCGTCTGTTCTCTTGGGTTTGGATGATCCTGTTTTTAAGTTTCGCCATGCTGTCCTGTTCTGAGGATGAGGACGATTCTTCCGTTGATGGGGATGACTCCGATGGAGACGAAGAGCCAAGCGATGACGACGACGATAACAACAGCGACGATGACGATGACGATGATGACGTGACCGACGACGACGATGACAATGACAACGTGTCAGACGACGATGACGATGACGACGTGACCGACGACGATGATGATAATGATGACAACGACGGGTTTGTTCTTGTCGGGGATACGGAAGACGCTACGGAGGATTGCACCGCCCAAGATGCTTCCTGTCTCGCGGATCTTGCCTCCTTGTGGGCGCATTATGAAAACCATATCCTGACGATGCGTGTACAGTACAAGGGCGATTTTCCCGTGGAGGATGGCGCCTTCGAGATATTTTTCGTCGCCCGCGACATCCAGAAAGCAGGCCACACCTTACGCTGGAACCAGGGCGTACTCAGCTTTTGGAGTGCCGATTGCTCCAGTGCCGCACCTGGCTTGAAGCACAGCGGTTGTCACTGGACGACGGCAGAAATTCCTTTGGGGCTGTCCGGGGAATGGGCGGACGAGGCCACCTATGAACTGACCATTCCCTTGGCTGGGATCGACTATGACGAGTTGGACGAAGTCCTGCTCGGTGTGATGGCCGCGCCGCAGACCATTTCCGTTACGGCGGATTTCACGGACCGCTATCCCGATGAACTGCTCGTTACCTCTACCGCCATTGAGGGCTTGGCTGGTTTCTCGTTGGCAGACTGAACGCAGCAGTCAGGTCTGCTCATCCGCCTGTGGGCTTGGTTCGGTCTGTTTGCCGCGTGAGGGTGAAGGCTTTTCAACGCGGCAGACGGCTCCATAGGGACAATAGCTGCAATCGCTGGGACTGATCTCAAAACGACCGGTGAGGATGCGCTGGGCGAGATCGGCGATGCGATCTGCAAAGGGCGTAACGCCCTCGGCGAGCATCGCCTTGCGGGACGTTTCATCAAGCTGCGTGATTTCATCAAAATAGGAACTGCCGACGGCCCAGGTTTTCTCCACCGGCTTTCCCGGATTGCCGATCAGGGCGAAGCGAAAGGCGTAGCGGGCCGGAGGTTTGCTTTGGCCTTGCAGCATCTGCCGGGCGGCCATCAGATACAGGGGCGCTTGAAACCAGCGTTGCCCGAAGTGTTCTTCGTCCAGGTGTTTTTTATAGCCGGTGACATCCTTCCCGGTTTTGTAATCCACCAGGCGACAGAGATCCGATTGCATCGGGTTGACATCCAGCCGGTCCATTCTTCCGCGCAAGGTCACCAATGCCTCACCGTTACGCAGGATGGTCAAGGCAGGCATTCCGGGGGATGAACCACCGGGCAGGCCGAAACCGACCTCACAGTCACGGGGCGTGGGCGGCTCTTCCAAACTGAACAGCAACTCCAGGCGGCGGCTCCAGACGATTGCCAGATGTCGCCACTCCCGCTGAAGGACTTCGTCATACGCCGTCACTTTCCACAGTTCCTCACGGACGGTATCCCGCAGCAGACCAAGCCGTTCTCCTTCCGGGCGCAAAGGCCAGCCATGCCGCTGCACAGCGCGGACATAACGCTCGGCGGATTCATGCAGAGCCTGACCCAAGAGCAGCGGGCTCAGCACGCCGGGCTCCATGTCTTCCGTTGCACCGAGAAGGTAATCCAGGTAATAGCGAAACGGGCAGGCAGCATAGGTTTCCAAACGGCTGGCGCTTAAAGGAAGCGGAGTTTTCAGATTGGCCCGCACTACGGACGCCGCCCAGCTTAGATTCAAGGCTCCGCAGGTATCCGTGGCTTTGGTGCGTCGGCTTTCTTCTTCGCTCTCGGCAAAGAACGCTCTACGCTCCCGCTCAATCACCTTGGATTGCTCATGGTGAATGCGGGGTTCGTCATCCTCCAGAGCGGATGTAGCCCACCCCTGCAAACCGTAAAGGGTATCGTCTTCATGGCTGGTGCCAAGGTGCAGTGTTTCGGCCAGCTTCGCCGTGGTTTCCCACAAAGGATGAGCAACGGAAGCCTCTCCCTGAACCTGCAAGGGGCTGGAAAGAATCAGGGCGCGACTGCGAAGCAGCAGACGAAGCCAACTCTGATGCAGGGAATGTCCGTCCCCGTCCGGCGCAGAAAAGACATCGCCTTGGGTGTAGTGGCGCAGGCGCTTGGTGAACTCCTCGTTATTGGCCAAACCATTGCGCGATGGCTGAAGGGAATCTTTGCTTAGCCCAATGACCGCGACAAAGTCATGGGGCTTGGCCGCGGCTTGCTCCAAACTTCCAAGCGGGACAGCATGGTCCCTGGCCGTGGCGTCAGCCTCTACGAGTAGAAAGCCGGTGATGCGATGCAGCCAGGAAAGCGCGGAAGGGCCATCCATCATCTCTGCGGCAATCATCGGAAGATCCGTGTTGATCTGTTTCAGCAACTCCGAAAGACCCTGCAACTCCGGGCTTGGGGAAGCGTCTTCATGCTGCGCTTTCAGCCAAGCCTCCAGACGGGCAAGGTGCTGAGACAAGGGTTGCACATCCCTCCAAGGCGCAAGCAGGGATTCCAACGTGGAGGTATGAGGATGATCCGCCGGGAGCCAACGAACACCTTGTTGACGTAGGGTTTCCAGCCAGGCGTGGAAGGAAAGCGGGCTGCCGTCTTCCTTGGCCTGATCGGGAAACCAGCTTGCGGGGAGCAGCGTAGCCAAGGCGGCAAGGGGTTCCATCCCTCGCGCATCCCGCACGCTCTGGCGAAGGCGATCCACCCCACGCCACAGGGGACGTTGATTCAAACTCTGAGGTTCCAGGGAGTGCAACCGAAGTCCACATTCCGCTGCGGCCTGCCGTAGAGGCAGACTATCGCGTTGCGGATTGGCCAAAACCAGCAGGGTGCGTGCCTGGGGATGTTCACGGTGAAAGGCTTTCCAGGCTTGCAGGGCCATTCGCGCTTCATCCCGAACGGTGGCCGATTGCGAAATGAACAAACGTCCACGGGATGGCGGAGCAAACAGGCTGGTCTGTATCGACGGCCCCTGGTCCTGCAAGGCATCCAACAGAGCGGCGCGGGCCGGGTCGGCCTCATCGTCAAAGTCGATTTCCAGATTCATCGTCGAGCCGGAGCGTTCCAGCATACGCAAGGTTTTATCCTGTTGCGCCTGCCAGGCCGTCGCGCCGTGGTGGTGAAGAACCCGCCAGCGTACCGGGCGTGCCTGGGCCAGCATCAACGCGGCGCGGGCTGCCAAGGGCCACGGGGGAAAATCATCGAAGATGATGGCTTGCCAGGAAGGCGGCAGGTGACAATCTCCCAGCGCGATGGCCTCCCGCCAGACATCTCCCGGCGTGGCGACCTGGTGCCGAGCCAATTCCTGCCGCCATGCGGCGTAGACCTGAGACAACCAACGACCTTGCGGTGACGGACCCAAGGGCGGGACGGTATGGGCAGCCTGGGCGCCAAGATCCAGTCGGGAGAAGAGATTTCCCACGGCATGAAGCAAGACATCCCGTCGGGCCGGAGGAGCCTGCACGCGACTGTCTTCTACGCGGGAAGCGTTGGAGCGGCGCTCCAGAACCCGGTCCAGCAGACCGCACCACAAGGCTTGGGAAATCGGCTTGGGTAGGCGCGAGTCCTGCCGGGCCAACACGGAGGCTGCCTGAAAGAAGCCCAGACAATCGGGGCGCGGCGTGGGCTGCGCCAGGTCAGGAATCAGACGCAGGGTGCCCTCGTTCATCTGCCCGGCTCCGCAGGTGCCTTGTCTTGAATGTGGCAGCGCAGGCAGAGGTCTTTTTTAATGGGATGGCTGGGTTTCAACGCCTGGGATTTTCCCTCGCCGTGGCATTGCAGGCAACTCTTCCAGTCCGGGTTCTGGTGGACTTCATCCCTGGGTAAAAGAGGTCTGGGCGGTGGGTTGTCGGCAAGCAGTATCAGCACCAGGACGACAAGAAGCACCAGAAGCAAAAAGCCGACCGAGGCCATCTGCTTTTGTTTCACGCTCAGGGATGTTGCTTTCGGGGACGGATCGGTCATCAGAGCCACCTCGTTGGGTAATCGAATGCACCTGCCATTGTAGAAAGGAACCGGATTCAGGTCAACGTCGGGAACACCGCTTTCGTCAGAAAAAAGAAAATGAATGTTCATTGCCACAAGAGAGTCAAACCCGGTTGCAAGCATGAATACTTTTTGCTAGGGTTTTCCAGCAACCAGCGAAACCATCAACAGAAACCTGTTGCTCATGTTCACCTGATACTGACGAAAGGAGATCCGTATGCAACTTACATTTCAAACGACATCCCCCTTACAGGCCAAGGCCGATGTTCTGGTCCTTCCCGTGTTCAAAACCGGAAAAACGTTGAACGCCGGCTGGCTGAGTAAACTGGACAAAGCCCTCTCCGGTGCGCTGTTGAAAGCGGCGAAGAAGGTAGACTTCAAAGCCGGAGCCGATGCCTCCTTCCTGTTCCAGACCTGGGAAGGCTTCGCCTTCGACCGCGTGATTCTCTGGGGCTTGGGTGAAGCCGAAGACCTCTGCCCGGAAAGTCTGTGGGCCAGTGCGACGAAAATCGCCCGCAAGGTTTCCAAGATCAAAGGAGTGAAGACGGCAGCGATTGCCTGGCCTGCTCTACCGAAAAAAGCCTCCGTGGAAGCGGGTGAGGCGATGTTGGAAACCCTGGCCAAAGGGTTCGGTACCGGCGTGTACACCTTTGATGAATACAAGACCGAGGACAAAGGCAAGACCGGATTGACCAAGATGCTGTTCTTTGCGGAAGACGCCGGAGCCAGTCAAGCCAAGGCGAAACAGGCCCTCGCCCGTGGGATGGGTCTGGCCGAAGGCATCAACATGGCGCGGGATCTGGTCAACCATCCGGCCAACACCATCACCCCGGAAGGCTTGGCCAACGAAGCCAAGAAACTGGGAAAATTCTCCGGCATCACCGTCAAAGTGGAAACCGAACAGGCCATTGCCAAGCGCAACATGCACTTGTACCTGGCCGTCAGTCGTGCCAGCAAAAACCGTCCGCGCCTGATTACCCTGACCTACACGCCCCCCAAAGGGACCAAGCTGGCCAAGAAAGACCCCATCGTGCTCATCGGCAAAGGCCTGGTCTTCGATAGCGGCGGACTGTGCCTCAAACCGGGTGCCAGTATGGAAACGATGAAATGCGACATGGGCGGCTCGGCGGCGGTGCTGGGCCTGTTCAAAGCTTTGGAGGTTCTCAAACCGGCACGCAAGATCATCGGCATCATCGCCGCCTGTGAAAACGCCATCGGTGGCGATGCCTACCGTCCGGGCGATGTGATCCCCAGCAAAAGCGGCAAGACCGTGGAGATCATCAACACCGACGCCGAAGGCCGCTTGACCCTGGCCGATGCCCTGAGTTATGGGTTGGAATTCAAGCCGGAGTTCATGGTGGACCTGGCGACCCTTACCGGTGCCTGTGTGGTGGGCCTGGGTGATACCACCGTCGGCACCTTCGCCAACCGGGATGATTTGCGTCAGCGTGTGTTGGATGCCGCCGAAACCGCCGGGGAAGATTTCTGGCCCTTGCCGCTGAACAAGAAACTTCGTCCGCAATTGAAATCGGACTTCGCAGATCTCAAACACACCGGAGCCCGCTGGGGCGGTGCGATCACCGCAGCCTTGTTCCTTCAAGAGTTCGTAGATGACACGCCCTGGATTCACCTGGACATCGCCGGACCGGCCTACTCCAGCAAGAACCAGGGACACCTTCCCAAGAACGGGACGGGTGTCGGTGTGGCGACTCTGGCAGAGTTGGTGCGCTAACACGATCAGGCCGGAGAGACTTCCGGCTTCACGAATGAGATGAAAACACCCCTGGAGCCGATCAAGGCCCAGGGGTGTTGTTTCTTGTCGAAGGCGCTGGGTGGGATCTACATTTCCACGGAGGTCGGACGGCGGGCCGGGCTGAGCGGAAGCAGCAGACGGACTTCCATGACCGCGTCGCTTTCCCGGTAGTTCAGTTTCAGTTCTCCGCCGTGATCCAGGGCCACGGCACGGCAGAAGGCCAGACCCAGACCCATATGCCCCGCTTCGGTGGTAAAGAAAGGCTCGCCCAGTTGCCGTTGCACCTCTTCACTCAAGGGGGAGGTGCCGTTACGCACCAGAATTTCCAGCCGACGTCTGTTGCCGGTTTCCTGAAACACCCGGCTGGATACGGCAATCATCTTTACCGCCGTGCGTTCCTGACTGACCTCACGGCAGGCGTTTTCCAACAGGTGCATCATCACCTGCACCCACTGATGACGCAAGCCCCAGAAAAGCGGTTGCGGCTCTTCCAAGGAAATCTCCGGCTTGATCTTCGCGTCGTCGCAGCGTTCTTTCACCGTTTCCAGTGCGGGAAGAAGAATGTCGTTTGCGGTGAGGTGTTCACGGGCGTCGTCGGGAAGGCTCAAGCCCTCCAGGGCATCGGTGAGTTGCTCCAGTTGCGCCAGCAGCTTGCGGTTTTCATCCGGGTCGGGCAGTTCGTCTTTGGCATCGCCATCGGTGAAAAAGGGAACCAGTCGGCGGGAAAGCTCCCCGATGCGGCGGGTGATGCGTACCTTGAAATCGGCCAGGGCGGCGGTGTCGCTGGCTTTGCGCAATTGCTTCTGCAAGTCGTACTGGTCGGTGACATCACGCACCAGCAGTTGATATTCCGCCCGGTGGTCCGCTTCGCGCACGGGAATGAAGGTGAGCATGAAGCGCCGTTTCTGGCCTTGCAGGGTTTTGCCTTTGATAATCATCGTATCCGGGGCGCTGCCTCCGGCCAGGCGGATGGAATGCTGGTGAATCACTTCCGGGCGGTCGTCGGGATGAATCAAGGCGGTGTAATGCAGGCTTTGGGCACGCAAGTCCTTACGTGTTGCGCCGGTAATACGGAAAAACGAAGTGTTGGCTTCGGTGGCAAAGCCCTTTTCGTTCATCACCATCACGCCATCGTTGAGCTGGTCCATCAAGCCTTTGTATTTTCCTGCGGTGCGTTCCAGGTTTTCCCGCAGCACTTCCATGTTGCGAAAGATGTCGAACATTCCATGACCATCCACGGCAATCTTCTGCTTGACCTGCCCTTTGAGGTACCAGGCCACGGGAAAGACGATGACCAGAAGCATGACGCCTTTGGCGATGCCGTAGGCGGTGAGTGCGGTGAATGGGCCTTCGCCACGATAGATCATCGCCACGAAGAGCAGGCTGTCCACCAGCATGGCCGCCGAGAGGCTGAACACCACGCGCCAGAACAGAGCCAGGCGGGGAAAGGAATTATGCACGAATTGAAAGACCAGGCCCACGGCGAGGAGATCCAACACCAGGGCTGCGCTGGACCAGATAAACCAGTCCGTGCGTACACGAAAGAGGTTGGGTGGAAGGCTGCTTACCGAACTGTAGGTGAGCTTCAACTGGCCGGAGAGAATCAATTCCATGAGCAGGAAAATCAACTGCATCGACAGAATCGAAAGGATCAGCCGCCGGGCCATACGCACGCCATCGCAGACGTAGACAATGAGCATACAGGCAACCAGAAGTGAGAAGAAGGAAATATACGCAATCGGCAAGCGTCCTTGGCCTACGTCGATAATTTCCACACCGACGCGGTTGAGCCACCACATATAGGCCATCAGGCCGCCGACAAGAAGAAAGAGCATGTCCAAGCCAAAGCGCTTGCGCAGGCTGTGGGCCGTGAGCATGACACCGAGAATCACATAGGCTTGGGTGATAACCAGGATGAGTCGTCCGAAGATTTCCATGATGTCTGTCCTTGAATCAACCGGGGTTCAATGTCGCCGTGGTTCCATACAAGGTATCCGATCAGGGCCAGTCTTTGCAGCACCGGAACCCGATCATTACCGCCTGGTCCGTAGAAATGAACGTCTGTTGGGCGCTGCAACTGACATCCACCCCGTTCTGGGCGTTGGTACCGCCCATTGCGCCGTAGGTTGCCGCGTCGGGGTCGTATACCATTTCGGCAGCGTTGCCGGAGAAATCCAACCCGCCTACATCGGAAACACAATGGCCCAAGAGCGCTGTCGGTTCCAAACCGTAGGCATGACTTGCCTGGTGGTTGGCCTCGTTACAGACGCCGAGGGCAAAGGAATCCCCGTAAGGATAGAGTGATAGGCTGTCTCCCTTGCAGGCTGCGCTCCATTCATCCGGAGAGCAGAGACGCTTGCCTGCTCCCTCGCAGGCCGTGCGGGCGCTCAAAGGGGTGAGGTCGGTCCAGGGAATGTAACCGGCCCGGTTCAAGGCGGAGCTGTCTGTACTGTTGTCGCAGGAACTATTGATCGAAGTGGCCTGCGCACAGCTTGCTTCGTAGCGGTCGATGCAGGCTTGATACCCCGGCACGGCCACCATATCCAGCGGACAGGGAGCATCGGGACAGTAGCCACGCTCCACCACGGTGTGCAACGCGCCGTCACGGTCTTGGAACTGACTGTTGTTGTAGCCCAGGAACAGATTTCCGGTTGTGGTGGGAGTGAAAATCTGGCGGTTGGGAAGAAGGAACATGCTACCCGTCGCACTCACCTTGGCCAAGAGTGCGTAACGGGGTTGGCCGCTCATTGCACAACTCTGACAGGGTTCGTTGGTTTTTCCTTCGGGACCGAGGCAGGCATCCCCGGAAAGAGAGGGCGCACAACCGCCGGGGTTCAACACGACGGTGTCATAGGCGGAAAGGCTTACCTCGCCCTGAGTCCAGTCCGTATCGACATCGTGGGTCAGCCGCTCATGAATGCAGAGATTGGGGCATTGCGGCCCGCCGCTATGGGGCGTCTCGCAGGGACCGTCATCGTTCAGCAGGTAGGCGCATTCCTTGGCGCCCAAGGCTTCCGCCGCAAGAAGGATATTGTCCAACTCGCCCATCATCTCCCGTTCCGTCTCAGCATCTTCCGTCAGGGCGCCACCAAGGAAAATCGGGCGTGGGCTTTGGCTGAGGCTGCCCTGAATAGCCACGGCTTGGTTTTGTATCTCCCCATCCAGGTAGAGGACCATCTCGTTTCCGTTGTAGGTGAGCATCGCCGCGTGGCGTTCGCCCCGACTCACCACCTGCTCGGAAGGAATCACCCGCAGTTGCCCGCCGATGGTCAAGCGCCCTTCCAGCTTGCCTTCCGTCGTGATCGCCAGTTCAAAAACCACCGGCATCCCCTTGGTTATCAGGACTTCTTCATGAACCGGCGTCCCGCTCAGCTGAAAGCGCAGACCTACCGTAAGGTCACTGGTCCCGTTGTAAGCGCGACCATCCAGGCGCAGCAGGTGACCCGTTCCTTCCAGGGTGGCCACTCCGTTGTCCGTGTCCTGCCCCTCAAACGAGGCGCTCCCGACGTTTACGGCGAAGTCACACCCGGCGTCGGGCGAAGCCAGCTCGCTGGCGTAGTTCAACGTGAACAGTTGTACGTCATCACCGGAACAGACCCGGTTGATGCAGGCGTTGGTCTGGCATTCCTCGTACTCTCCGCAAGGAACATCCTCAAAGTCCGTGCCGTCCTGGTTGCAGATGCGCAGGGTGTTTTCAATGCAGCTTCGGGTTCCCGGCTGGCAAAGCAGGCTGGAACACGCCCCCTGGCTGTCATCGCAGAACAACCCGCCCGTGCAGGGAATCAGGTTGAAACCGCTCCCGTCTTCCCGGCACTGCCGGGCGGTTTCGTCGTTCAGGCACTCGTGGCAGTTGGGTTCGCAGGCCATGCCGTCCGGTGCGGGGGGACAGCGGACAATGACCTCGGCTTCCTCTTCGTCGCCGTCGCTGTTCGGATCATCCTCCGTGCGCTGGCAACGACCATCCACGCAGGCCTGGTCCGCCGCGCAGTTCTCACAACCCACCTTGCAGACTTTGTAATCGCTGTCGCAATAGGCGCCTTCTTCCGTGCAATGTTCATCCTCGGTGCAGTTGACGCACTGACGGCTTTGCGAATCACAAGCGGTATGGACCGGGCAATCCAGGTCATAGCGACAGGCGCTGACGCATTCATTCTGTCTGGAACACCATTGCAAAGCATCGCACTCGCTGTCCTCGGTGCATTCCGAGATTCCCGCATCCCCGTCCGAGTCATCGTCTCCGGTTTCTTCGGATTCACCGCAGGCCACGCCCAAAACACCGACACCCAAGACAAGCAGAACGATCCAAATCCGCTCGGTCATGATTCACCTCGTACCGAAAGGGTTCACCAACAGACGGAGATTGACTCCGCCCCATGTGAGTTTCAATCCGCTGGGAGTATACCTTGAAAATCCGGGAAAAGAAATGATGTAGCTTTTTTACGGAATCTTCCTTGCGGGGAGGATGACAGGGACCGTGGTTTTTGCCAGACTTGGGAATATCTTCGGAGAAAGCACCGTTGAAGATTCAAAGCTGTCCGTCGTTCGTTGCAGAGGTGGCACGCCCGCAATGGCAAAGCCTCTTTACAATCCGCAATGGGGCGGGTAAGCTTGGGCTTAGAGATTTTGAACCTACGCTTTTTCAGGCGTTTTGACACCCGTTGATGATGACCATCGAATGACGAAGGGATAAGAATGATGAACGATTGGAGTCGCAGAGACTTTCTCAAGGTGGCGGGAACGGGAGCCACCCTGGCCGCCGTGCCGGGTTTCCTTTCTTCCTGCGCGAAGAAGGGGGTGCCGTTGTCACCGGCAAGCACCATGCCCACCAACCCCGATTACTTTGCGTCCCATTTCGGGATGGATGACGAACTCATCGGCAAGGTACTGGCCCGCGCCATGCAATCCGGTGGTGATTTCGCCGAATTGTTTTTCGAGCATTCCGTGCGCAACTATGTCGGTCTGGAAGATGGTGCCGTCAATGAGGCCAACGTTAGCGTCAACCTGGGCGTGGGCGTTCGCGTGGTCAAGGGTGTCAATTTCGGCTATGCCTTTACCGAAGAGTTGAACCTGGAAAGTATGCTCAAAGCCGCCGATACCGCTGCGGCCATTGCCTCCGAACAGCGAACCGTTGCGCCGGTGGGCCTGAAACCCATTGCCCTGCCGGACTACTACCCGATCCGCGAGCTGTGGGATGAGGTCGGACTGGATCGCAAAATGCCCTGGCTCAGTTCGGTGAACGAACAGATCCGTCAGAAAGATCAGCGTGTGGTGAAGTCGATGATTCACTACATCGATGAATCCAAGCGCATTCTCGTCGCCACCAGCGATGGAGTCAAGGTGGAGGATTACCAGCCGCAAACCCTGATTTACGCCTCCTGCGTGGCCGAGGAAAACGGCAAGCGTGAGCGCGGCGGTTTCAATATTGCCGGACGCCAGGGGCCGGACTTCTTTACCCCGCAAAACTTGACCCTGGTGGCCGATCAGGCCGTGGAGCAGACCGTGCGGTTGTTTGATGCCGTACAACCTCCCGCCGGAGAATGGCCGGTGGTGCTGGGCGCAGGGCCGTCGGGTATTCTGCTGCATGAAGCCATCGGACACGGTATTGAAGCGGATTTCAACCGTAAGAACACCTCCATCTTCGCCGACAAGATCGGGAAGAAAATCGCCATCGACGAAGTCACCGTGCTGGATGACGGCACCAATGACCACGTTCGCGGTTCCATTAATGTGGATGATGAAGGCACGCCGGGACAGAAGACCGTGATGGTGGAAAAGGGTGTCCTGAAAACCTACCTGCACGACCGCATCAGCGCCAAGCATTACGGCCTTGCCCCCACCGGCAACGGCAGACGGCAAAGCTTCCGCCATGCGCCCATGCCGCGTATGCGTAACACCTATATGGCCAACGGTCCCCACGAGCCGGAAGAGATCATCCGCAGCGTGAAGAAGGGCATCTACGCCAAGGTGTTCAGCAACGGGCAGGTGCGTATCGGTGAAGGGAGCTTCTCCTTCTACATTCAGTCCGGCAACCTCATTGAAGACGGCAAGCTGACCGCGCCGATCAAAGACGTGAACATCATCGGCAACGGGCCGGAAGTTCTGGGCCGTGTGACGATGGTCGGCAACGACACCAAGCTGGACATCGGCGGTTGGACCTGCGGCAAGAACGGCCAGAGTGTGCCGGTGTCTCAAGGTCTGCCCACCACCTTGGTTTCCAACATTACCGTCGGCGGCGTGCGCGCCTAGGAGGAAGAAGGATGAAAAACGAAAGCTTGTTGAATCTGGCGACCCGCGCAGCGGAAACGGTCAAGCGCTTCGGCGCAAACGATGCCCGGATCAAAGTCCGGCGTAATCGCTACATCTACCTGGAGCGCAATCAACGGCAGTTGGGGCAGATTGAAGAAGCCAGCAGCATGAGCCTGGGTGCCACGTTGTTTGTCAACGGTCGCTATGCCTCACACAGCACCAGTGATCTGCGCCCGGAGAGCCTGGATGCCTTCTTGAAAAATGCTGTACAACTGACCAGCCTCCTGGAAGCCGATCCTTCCCGCTCCCTGCCGGACCCTTCCCTCTATGCGGATTTCCAGGAACGGGACTTGAAACTGGCCGATACCGCCTATGAAACGACGGATACTCCTTGGCGGAAGAGTGTGGTGCAGCAGTTGGAAGACATCGCGGCCACTACGGGCGGGGATGCGCTGGATCAGATTGAAAGCTACTACTACGACAGCCAAGGCGAAAGCGCCCTGGTCAACACCAACGGATTTCAAGGTACGGAGAAGGCTACCATTTTCTGGGCGGGTATCGCCCTGACCGTGCCGGATGGCCAAAGCAAGAAATCCTACCATGAAGGCGGCGGTACCCGTTACAAAGCCGACATGCCCAAACTGGAAGCGCTTTCCAAAACGGCACTGGACCGCGTTCTGGCCATGCGCAAAGCGGCTCCCATGAAAACCCAGAACCTGCCGATGATCGTGGAAAATAAAGTGGTCGGGCAGATGTTGCGGCACTTGATGGCCCCGATGAGCGCTTCTTCCATCCAGCAGAAGCAGAGCTTCCTGGAGGCGATGAAAGGCCAGAGCATTGCAGGTAAAGCACTGACATTGATTGATGATCCCTTCGTGGAAGGCGGTCTGGGGTCCACCCCCTTTGACGGAGAAGGCATCCCATCCCATCGCCGGATCATGATTGACCAGGGAGTGCTGAAGGAATTCTACATTGACAGCTACTACGGAAAGAAACTGGGTTGGAAACCCAACGGCGGTTCCAGCAGCAACCTGACCTTCGCCCTGGGAGATCGCGGCTTGGATGACTTTATGAAAGATGTGCCCAAGGCTCTGTGGGTCACCGGTTTCCTGGGTGGAAACAGCAACTCCACCACCGGCGATTTCAGCCTGGGCATCAACGGGTTCTATGTGGAAAACGGAGAGATCGTCAAGCCGGTGCAGGAAATGAATATCGCTGGAAACCACCTGGAATTCTGGAAGAAACTGGTTGCCGTGGGTAATGATCCCTACCCCTATAGCTCCGTTCAGGCCCCCACCTTCTTCTTTGATGATGTTCTGTTCAGCGGTCTGTAAGCCAAACCTGTCCGATAAACTCCAAACTCCAAGCCCGGCCATCTGGTCGGGCTTTTCATTTCTTGGGTTCTGGGGAAACCATTGAGGAATTTTCAGAAGTTGCTGATGGTATATGTTTCAGGATGCAACGGTCCTTTTCTTCTTGATGACAGCGTGTGTAGTCACTCTTCAGTTCTTGGCATATCTGCCGAAAATACTTGGACTATTCCTATCTCATCAGGTAATAATGGCTTGTGGGGGTATCGAGAATAAACTGCGGGTCTGATTACGGAGTGCGTGAAGCAAGGTGTAGGGGTGTATTTGGGTTGAATCAGGGAGGGGGGCACTCCACGAATCCGAATTGTTCAGGCCGGTATGAGTCGACAATGCCAATGCAGAACGAGGTTCTGTGCTTGGTTTTGATTGGGGAAAGAAAGACAGCATAGAGTATGGATTCTGCATCGAAGACACATCACTTGCTTGATCTGCAAGCGCAAGACCTTAGCACCCTCCGATCTCTGATGAAGGGCATGGCCGGATTGCTTGGTTTGGATCTTGATCTGGTCCACCTTCGTGGTCATGTGATGCTTTCAACACGGGTTGATGGTGAAAACGCTCCCCGACCGTGGCCCTTGCTCTCATCACATACCTTGGACCTTCTTCAGCCCGGTTTCTGGTTGCAATCCGTGACAACCACACAGTGGCAGGTGGTGCTGTCACCTACCGGAGTGGAGTCCACCTCGTGGGTCTTGACCGCAGGAACTTTCTCACTGATACCGGATGACTCTAAGACGGCGCCATCGAAGCCAACCGATGATGCGATCCCCGGTCTAACCCGGCAACGGTGCATAGACCTCTATGCGCTGTTCAAGCCTCTGCTTGAATTGATCTCCCGCTTATGCCACAGCGCCTCGTCACGAGACGTGGCAGACTCATGTTTTGGGGTCAAACCGACTTCTGAGGATCACGATACCTTGACCTGGTTTGCCGGGCCAGACATGCAGATCAATTATTTCAGCAAAGTCTGGTTGGATTTTACCGGACGGAGTCTTGAAGAAGAAGCCGGGGAAGGATGGGCCAAGAGTATTCACCCCGATGATCTGGATTCCGTCTGGAAGGTCTATTCGGAATCCTTCAAGGCCCGTCGGCACTACACGATGGATTACCGCTTGCGTCGTTATGACGGGGAGTACCGTTGGATTCAGGAAGATGGAATCCCCAAATACGACAACAAAGCTATCTTTCAGGGATTTCTCGGCTACTGCGTGGATGTGACGGATAGAAAACGTATTGAACAGAGCCTGAAGCAGCGCATTCAATGTCTTACTGCCCCGACGGATTTCAAAGAAGACCTCCATTTTGAAGATTTGCTCAATCTGGACGAAGTCCAAACCTTGCAAGATGAATTCTGCATGGCTACCGGTGTGGCCTCAATGATCGTTGCCACGGATGGCCGGGCGATTACCAAACCGAGCAATTTCTGCCGCTATTGCGAGATAATCCGAGGAACCGAAGCCGGGTCAAGAAACTGCCGGGAATCGGATGCCACGCTGGGGAAAATGAGTGTAGACGGACCGTTGCTCCATCCTTGCTTGAGTGGTGGTTTGTGGGAAGCCAGCGCCAGCATTGTTGTGGGTGGAAGGCACATCGCAAGTTGGTTGATTGGTCAGGTACGCGACGGAACGAAGTCTGAAGAAACGATGCGTGCCTATGCCAAAGAAATCGGCGTGGATGAAGACACGCTCCTTGAAGCCTTCAGGGAGATCCCGGTTCGCTCGAAAGAAAATTTCCAGAATGTGGCCCAGGTTTTGTTCACAATAGCCAATCAACTGAGTCAGATTGCCTATCAGAATCTGCTGCAAGCCCGTTTCATTGAAGAGAAAGGAAAGGCCGAAGAAGCCCTGCGGGAAAGCGAAGCCCGCTACGAGTCCTTTGTCAACACCCACACGGACTTGATTCTTGTCAAAGATGAAGAGCTTCGTCATGTTCTGGTCAATCAGCGGGCGGTTGAGTATTTTGGGATGACCCGCGAAGACCTGTTGGGAAAAACCGACTTTGATCTCATGCCGGAAGAAGCAGCCCGCCAATGCCGAAGGTCGGATCTCGAAGCCCTGGAAGAGGGGAAGCCTATGGTAACCGAAGAAGAGGTTGGAGATCAGATCTTCGAGACGACGAAATTCCCCCTACCGATGAGCAATGGGCGCAGAGGTGTTGGGGCAATCATCCGCGACATTACCGAGGCAAAAAGGGCCGTAGAAGCTCTGAAGGAAAGCCGGGCCAAATTGAGAGAAGCTCAGTCGATGGCCCATCTGGGGAGTTGGGCCTGGGATGTAAAAACCGGTGAGGTTGAATGGACGGAAGAAGTCTACCACATTTTCCAACTGGATCCGGAAAGCTTCACACCCCATATCGATTCGATTCTGGAACGTTCCCCCTGGCCGGAAGACAACCAACGGAACCAGGAACTGATTGAGCGAGCGCTTCAAAGCCGGGAAGCGGGCCAATACGAACAACGCTTTTTACGCCCGGATGGAAGCACCGGTTACTACGAATCCACCTTTCAAGGCGTCTATGATGAGGAAGGGGATCTGATTGCAATCAAGGGAACGATTCTGGATATTACGAAGCGCAAGGAAACGGAGCTTGCATTAAGTGAAAACGAGAAACGCTTCCGTAGCATTGCAGAAGCCTCAACGGATCTGATTGCTCTGACCAACGAGCAGGCCGTGATTGAGTACGTCTCGCCGGTATCCAAAACCCTGTTCCGCTGCGAGCCGAAAGAGATGGTGGGCCGTGTTTTCACGGAGTTCCTGGATGAATCTTCCATTCCCAAAGCGATGGCGGCCTTTCAGGAAGCGGCCATGCGTGGAGAAGGTTCCAAAGGCTTGGAACTGACCATGAAACGGGCCGATGGAAGCCTGTTCATCGGGGAGTTGAATGGAGCCAATCTTACGCTCGGCGAGAAGCATCAATCTCTGGTTTTCATTCGTGACATTACTGAACGCAAACAAGCCGAACGGGAACTGAAGGAAAGTGAAGAACGATACAAGTCTCTGCATAATGCCTCGTTCGGCGGCATTGTCATTCATGATCAAGGCATGATTCAGGAATGCAACTATGGCCTGTCCATAATCAGCGGCTATGCCTATGATGAATTGATCGGTATGGATGGCCTACTGCTGATTGCTGAATCTAGCCGGGATACCGTGCGGGAGAAAATTGCATCAGGGGATGAAGAACCCTATGAAGGGGTTGGAGTCCGAAAGAACGGCGAAGAATACCCAATCCGATTGGAAGGTAGAAATATCCGCTATAAAGGCAAGGATATGCGGACCGTCGAGTTTCGGGATATTTCCAGACGTAAAAAGGCCGAAGAAGAATTGAAACGACGAGAAAGCGAATTAAGCAAGATTTTTGATGTTCTTCCCGTCGGCTTGTGGTTTGCGGATAAAGATGGAACCTTGCTTCGGGGCAACCCTGCCGGTGTGAGCATCTGGGGAGCGGAACCCCACGTTCCTATAGAAGAGTACGGAGTCTTCAAAGCCCGCCGTCTTCCCTCTCGTGAAGAAATCAAGGCAGAAGACTGGTCTCTTGTCCGTACCATCCGTGATGGTGAAACCATCCTCAATGAGTTGATCGAGATTGACGGCTTTGATGGTGTAACCCGAACAATCCTCAACAGCACGGCCCCGGTGTTGGATGAAAACGGGACCGTGCTTGGTGCGATTGTGGTCAACCAGGATATCACCGAACAGAAACAGATGGAGCAACAACTGCTTCAAGCACAGAAGATGGAAAGCGTCGGTCGCCTGGCTGGAGGCGTGGCCCATGATTTCAACAACCTGCTTACCGGGATTACCGGCCATGTATCAATGGCTCTGATGGATATTCCAGCCAAAGATCCGATGCGCTCCAATCTGGAAGAGATCCAGCGGGCCGCCGATAGCGCGGCGGCCTTGACCCGGCAACTCCTCTCGTTCTCCAGAAAACAGATTGTCGAACCCAAAGTTCTTGACCTGAATCAGCTGATTAAACGAGCCAGCAAAATGCTTGGCCGCTTGATTGGCGAAGATGTTTCCCTGAAGGTTTCCGCCGACCCGACACTGGGAAGGATTCGGATGGACCCCGGTCAGGTGGAACAGATTCTGGTGAACCTCGCCGTCAATGCCCGCGATGCCATGCCCGACGGGGGAATGCTGACCCTGGAAAGCCGCAATGTGACGCTGGATGAGTCTTACGGGAAGCGTCATGGCTACACCGAACCGGGGGAGTACGTAATGCTGGCGGTGTCGGACAACGGCACCGGGATGGATGAGGAAACGAAAGAACATCTTTTCGAACCGTTCTTTACGACCAAAGAGCAGGGAAAAGGGACCGGGTTGGGCCTTGCAACGGTGTATGGCGCCGTGAAACAGGGGCGTGGTAGCCTGGAGGTGTATTCCGAGTTGAGCGTGGGTACCACCTTCAAGATTTACTTCCCACGGGTTGAAGCGCCCTTGCAGAATCTGACCTCCCCTCAGCAGAAGGCCATGCCCAAAGGGATGGAAACCGTTTTCCTGGTGGAAGATGAAGAGCTTGTACGCAAGTTGACGCACAGGGTCTTGCAACGCCTGGGTTACCGGGTCTTTGCCTTCCAGAACGGAGAGGACGCCCTGGATGCCTTTGATTCCCTGGATGGTCCTTTGCATCTGCTTTTGACTGACATCATCATGCCGGGCATGAATGGGCGAGTGTTGTCTGAAGCCTTGCAGGCAAAGCAGCCGGGCTTGTTGGTGCTGTTTACCTCCGGCTACACCGAAGACGTGATTGCCCATCACGGAGTGTTGGAAGAGGGCTTGCAGTTTATTGGAAAGCCCTACACGCCTCAGTCTTTGGCGGCCAAAGTGCGTCGGGTGTTGGACGGTGCCGGAAAGAAATGATTGGGTCATAAAGGAAAGGATCGCTCTAAAGTCACCTTGAACGTGTTATTTTGGATCATCAAACCCACCTGCTTGTCTGAGGGAGTGCTTTTCTCAAACCGAACCCTCTATAACGCAGAGCGGCATTTCTTTGACACGCCTGGGGCTTCGTGCTAGATTCCGCACAAGACGCTTATGAAATCATGTTTTGTTGGAGGATGACCAATGAAAGATCAACTTGTGTTGTCTCACTTGCATCTGCACGCCGTGCTACCAAGGCTTGCGGATGTCGCACGTTTTGACGACAAGGCCGCCGACATCGCCCGCCGGATGAACGGCACCATCCAGTTCAAAGTTCAAGGCGGTCCCAGCCGGTATATCTCGTTTGAAAACGGCGTGGTCAGCACCGGGCGAGGCCATGCCCCGGACAGCGCCATTTCCATGCTGTTTATCAACAACCGCCAGTTGAACAACATGTTTCTTGGGAAGACCGTGGTGCCCGTGGTCTACAAAGGCATCTGGCGCGTGAAAATGCTGAAAGACTTCCAGGAGCTTTCCAAGTGCATGGAAGGCTATCTGAAGAACCCGGACTACGTGGCGCAGAAAAGTGAAGAACACAAACGTTTTGTGGTCAAGCTCCTGCTGACCATCGCCGCCAACGGCATCAAAGAAGTTGGCGAACAGGACACCCACGGCAAGGGGATGGCCGCCAGAACCCCGGATGGCCTGATGCAGCTTGTGGTGGGGGGTACGGACATCGCCATGCACGTTGAAAAGTTCGGCAACAATTTCCGGGTCGGCGAAGGCCCGGCGAAGAAGCCCAACGCGATCATGACCTTCAAAGACGTGGATACCGCCTTTGACATGTTGCGCAACCGCCTGGATGTGATGGCCGCCTTGGCCGGTCTGGACATCACCATTCAAGGTCTGGTGCCGATGGTGGACAACCTGGGCGCGGTGATGGCTATCGCCGGGACTTATCTGGACAGTTAGGAGGCACGATCATGGAAACCTACAAATTTGATAAAAGCATGGAGTTGTTCAATCGTGCCCGCGCCGTCATCCCTGGTGGAATCTACGGACACCTGAGTCCGGCGGTGTTGGTTCCCGGTAAATATCCCTACTACGCCCAGCGCGGTGAAGGCGGCTATTATTGGGATCCCGATGGCAACCGTTATATCGACTGGATGTGCGGCTACGGCCCGATGATCCTTGGGTACAACCATCCCAAGGTGGAAGCCGCCGTGGATGAACAACGCAAAAACGCCGACTGCTTCAACCATCCCACGCCGGTGATGGTGGAACTGGCGGAGCTGCTGGTGGATACAGTGAAGATCGCCGACTGGGCCATTTTCGCCAAGAACGGCAGTGACACCACCACCTACGCCGTGCAGGTCGCTCGCCAATCCACGGGCCGGGATAAGGTCATCGCCTGCAAAGGGGCGTACCACGGGGCTCATGCCTGGTGTACGCCGGGTCATGGTGGATTGACCGACGCCGACCGCGTCAACGTGTTGATGAGCGAATGGAACAACCTGGAACTCTTCCGCAAGCTGGTGGACGAGCATCCCAACCAGGTGGCAGCGATCATCCTCACGCCTTACCATCATCCGGCCTTTGCCGACAGCGTGCTTCCTGCACCGGGCTTCTATGAGGGCATCCGCAGTCTGTGCGACCGCAACGGCATCGTATTGATTATCGACGATGTGCGCGCCGGTTTCCGTCTGGACCTGCGCGGCTCGGATCAATACTTCGGCTTTGATGCGGATATTCTCTGCTTCAGCAAAGCCTTGGGCAATACCTACCCGATCAGCGCCTGTGTCGGTCGTGACGACTTGCGGCTTTCGGCCAGCGATGTCTTCTTTACCGGAAGTTTCTGGGGTGGTGGGATCAGCATGGCCGCGGCCATCGCCACGATCAAGGAATTGAAAGAGACCAACGCCGTAGCCCATATGATGCACATCGGCAAACTGCTGCAAGACGGTATCCGCGAAACGGGTGCGAAGCACGGCTACGAGATGAGTGTCACCGGCCCGCCGACCATCCCCTATGCAAGCTTTGCCTGTGAGCGCGATTTCATGCGGCAGCAGGTATTCTGCGCTGAAGTCACGGCCCGTGGTGCTTTCTTCCATCCGCACCACAACTGGTTCATTTCCGCCGCCCACACCGAGGCGGACGTGGAACACACTCTGACCGCCTGCGACGAAGCCTTTGCCATCGTCAAAGAGAAGTTCAACGACTAAACGTCCTTGGGACCGATCCATTGAAAAACCCCCAGGGCTTATGCCTTGGGGGTTTTGCTGATAGGGGAGCTGTGCAGAACGAGACTCATCCCAGCTGAGAGAGTTCCTCAAACTTTTCTTTCGCGCTCGCCGTGGGGGCGAGAAGAAGAATCCAGAGCAGGCTCCAGGCCATGAACCCGGCGGCGATTTCCAACCCTGCGCCCAAAAGCAGCAGAACCAGACCGAAGATGGCCGAGGTTTCCATCAAGGCCCAGCGGATGATGCAGTAGGTGAAAAAGTTCCCGGACCTGGCCAGCACGCGGCCCAGCACGATGACCGCCAACACGGTTTCCATCAACACCACCGCTCCGAAGGCCAGGCTCAGGGTTTGAATGAGTTTCGGGTCAACAGCTTGGGGACTTCCATTCATCTTCAGAACAACGCCGACCGTGCCATAGATGAGAACGCTCATCGCCAGAGCGGCCCAGATGATCCAGATCACATTGGGGTTGGGTGCTTGGGTGCTGTCTTGGTTCATCGTTCCTCTCGTTTGCAAAAAGCTGGTTGAAAAAGGTGAAAGGATCGGCTCTGACGGTTTACTGACCGTGGGGATCGACACCCAGAAGGCCGTTGCCGTCAAAGACCAGAGCCGTATTGTTGTTCCAGCGGATATGAGCGACATCCCAAAGCAGATGCTCTTCGTTCAGGGTCATCTGGTATTCACGCTCGAACAGGCCCATGATGTAAATACGCACGGTGGCCGTGGTCGGCTGGGTCTGGGTCCGGGAATCCCAGAAATGAACGTAGACATAGTAGTCCCCGGAAAAGCTGTCGCAGGGATCATCAAGGTTGATGTTCTCCGGTCCCAGTCCGTTACGGTCGTCAATGTCCAACGAGGGGTGGCCGCAGTCGGACCAGTCCACCGGGTTTTCGTAACCTTCTTCCGGTACGCAGTTGCTGTAATAGCAGTCCGAACCGGTGTCCGACGTAGGCGGTTCCGCGCCGCTGGTATCCCAGATGCTTCCGCTGGGCTTGACCAGATGAAGATCCAGATCCGTGTCGTTGGTATCCCAGATCAGTTGAACGTGGATCGACTCGCCGGGGATGGCTTCGAAACTGAACTCCACCGGATTGCAGTTCTGCGCGCCGCGCTCGTCCCAAACATCCAGACCGACACGGTAGGTTCCGGCCAGATCCAGAAACAGCGAAGTGGTTTCCGAAGTGAAGCTGGTAAACAGGCTGGTGCTGCCCGATGGCGCGGTGAGCAAGGTCCAGCGGTAGCGGGTGATCGCGTCGTTGTCCGGGTCGGTGCTGCTGGCTGCGCTCAGCCGCACGGTATCCAGGGGTTCAATGTCTTCTGCGGCGGGGCTGATCAGGTCGATGACCGCACGGGGGCAGGTGTTGGTGTCTACGCCATCGCCGATCAGGTCGATGGTGATCGTCCCTTCATCAGGGTCGTTGCTCACGATGCTCAGGCTTCCCAGATCCTGCTGGGCCAAGGTGGGGCGATAGGCCACCCGGATGTAAGTCCGCTGGCCGGTGGTCAAGACCTCACTGGGTGTGTTGGCCAGGAAGAAGAAGGGACCGTTGACACCGCTTGCGCTGGTCACCTCATAATCATCAATCACGATGGTACCCGCTCCGACGTTTCTGCATTCCACTTGCAGAATCACCGAATTGCCCGGCGTGACGGGTTCGTAGTGCAGGGTGTCCGGCGTGCATTCCAAATCACCGGGGATGGGATTGCCGGAAAGGGGGATCTCCAGCTCCGCTTCGTCGGCGTCGTTGGAGACGATGGTGATGGTTCCCTGATCCGAGCCGGAGCCATCGCTTTCGTATTGCACGCAGAGGTTGAAAGATTCGTCTTGCCCCAGGCTATCGCTGACATCGGGTGCCGGATTCCAGGAATACACGCCCCCGGCATCATTGGTAATGCTCAGGCTTTCAATCTCCAGAGGCATACAGCCCAGGTTGGTCACGGTGGTATCACAATCCGTGTAGGCAAAGCCGTGGGGGGCATCGCTGAAATCAATGGCGTTGGGCAGAACATCAATTTCCGGCTCGCAGGACGAACCGCTGATATGAATCTGCACCGTACCGATGTTTTCGGCGTCGGTTTCAATGAACAGCTCGGCGCTGTCCTCAATGCCATCGGCGGCCTGCGGATCGTAGATCACGGGAATGTTGCGCGTGCGCCGTCCGCTGAGCAGGATGGGGTTGTCCTGGCTGACGTCGTCCAGTCCTTCACCCAGGCTGAACTCTCCGGTTTCGCTAAGCAGCTCCAGGCGCACGACGGTTACATCCAGGCCGGAGAGATTCTCGATTTCCACAATCTCCTCGTGGGCTCCCAGGCGCACCATCCCGAAGTTGAGGGTATCGGGACGGATCTCCACCCGGCGGCTCTCTTTCACGTTGGAAATCACCCGGATCAAGGTGTCGGGGCTGGAGGGATCGTTGCTGTGAATCACCAGGTAGTCTTCATCCGGGGTCAGATCCTTGGGTTCAAAAACCAGGGTGAGAATCTGACTCGCACCGGAAACCAGGGTAAAGTTTCCTTCACTGGCCAGGGTAAATTCCGGATCTTCCTCATTCTGTTCGTAGTAGTAATGGATGTCATCAATCACAAGATCCGCTTCCCCGGCATTGGAAATGCGGATCTCCTTGGGCATGGAGCTGCCCAACGGCACCGCACCGAAATCCACCAGATAGAGGTTGGATTCCAGCCAGGGGTTGGACTCGTCGCGAGGAAGGGTACTGGTTTCAATATCCAACTCCGTGTCACCATCTTCCATCGGATCGTCATCGCCGTCGGTGGGGTCGATGCTGTCATCCCATTCCTCGTCACCGTCCAGAATCCCCAGCCGTACACAAAGACCGGTGGGACCGCAGACCAGGCCGGGAGGGCAATCGCTGCTGTCTTCGCAGGTATTCACCAGGCAGGTTCCGTCCTCCGCGCACCCCTCCGGGCAGGTGCAAGGGGTGCCGGTATCGGTATCGCCATCTAGGGATGTATCGTCGTCGTCATCGCCGTCGGAACTGGATGATTCGCAGGCCAAGGCAGTAAGTGACACCGCGAAGGCTGCCAACAGAACCAGCCAAGACATCCGCGTGGATTGGGCGTGTGTACGGCTCATGCTATTCCTCTACTTTCCGGGTCTGTCCGAGAAGGCTCGGTCGCAGACCAACAAAACACAAGCTTGCCAGAACCGGCATACGGCACGGCAAGGCTTGGTTGTTCCCACCTGGATCAGTCGTCCAAGTATAGCAAAATTCCGTGCTTTGAACAACGTCCGGCGACTGAAAAACATAGGCCTGGGTGTGAGGTGGAATCTTGAGACCTTGACTCAGGGAAAACAGGAACACGCTGCGAGGGAGTTTTTCCTTTGCGGAAAGCGTGGAGATTTTCAGGAAATGGCTGGGTAAGCATCAGGAAAGGTCTGGGTATCATCCCAACGCGAGGGGAACAGGGGACCGCACGAACAACGCCCCCGCGTTGTTCCAGACGGTTTCGACGGGATGTCGAAACCGTCGTGCTTGATTCCGTGCGACACACGGAATCAAGGTGCGGTCTGTAAGGTACCTGGCAGGCACCCACGAAAGGCGACTAGCTTTCCGTGCGCAGGGAGCGAAGGGTTTCCTTGACGCTACGCAAGGGTTCGTAGCCCAGTTCCCGCCTGGCCCGACTTCCGTCTACGGTACAGATGAAGCGCAGGTAGTCCACCACCTCCGGAGGAATATCGGACAACCCTAGGCTCCATAGTCGTTTCAGGGTCATGGAAAGAATCGGGTGGGGGACGGGAACCGTGCTGCGCTCTAGTTCCTCAAGCAGTTCATGCAAGGGGGTGCTGCACGCTCCGGTGATGTTGTAAATCCCTTTGATGCCGGGCTTCAAAGCCCGTTCGACGGCGCGGACCATGTCATCTTCGTGCAACAACTGAATCATCGGATCAAAGCCCAGAGGAACCAGGGGATGAGCTTGGCGCAGGTACTGGCTCATCGGGTTTTCCATACTGGGACCGACAATATGGACCGGACGCAGAATCACGGTTTCGATGTTATCGTGTTTCCAGAAGAAACTCTGGGTCATCATATCCAGTTCGATCAGATCCCGAACCCCGGCAAAGCGAACTCCGGCGAGCAGTGGGGAATCTTCCGTCAAGGAGTGTGGGTTGAGCGGACTTGCTCCGTAAATGGTGGCGCTGGAGAGCAGTACGAATTTCTTCACCCCGTATTGATGGGCGTAGCGCAGCAGGTTTCGGGTACCGAGGATGTTGTGAGTGTAGTGGTCGTGGTCGCTACGTCGAGGGTTGAACTCCACGCCGAGATGCAAAACGGCATCGAACTGCTTGCTGCGAAAGACATCTTCGCAGCGTTTCTTGCGCAGATCGGCGTGGTGCATGGTCACATCTTTGGGTTTCCCGATGAAGGGGCGGGTATCCACGCCGTGGACTTCGGCGAAGCGATGCAACCTGCGAGCCACCAGACGCCCCAGATGTCCACTGATACCGGTAACCAGAATGCGCGGCATGTGGGATAGCACCGGCGCGTAAAAGGTTTCTGCCTTGCCATCGGATGGCTTGGCCTGATTCTGCGTGGCCGCTTTAGGTTGATGAGTCTTCGGACTGGCCTTGGTACTTGCACTGTCGGCTTTCGTCCTGCCAGCCTTGGCTTGGCCTGCGGCCTTTTTCCCAGTGGCCGAGGTTTTCTTGGCTGCCGCCTTATTGGGGCTTGTACTCCTTGTTTTCTCGGTGGAAACCTTCTTTGCGGTGGAGGTCTTTGTGTTCGGTTTCGATGCCGTCTTTTTTCCGCTCTTCCCGGACGGGGCGAGTTTTGTTTTCGTTGCGCCGGCCTTCGAGGCGGAAGGTTTTTTCGTTTGAGCGGCCATGATTCCCTCCCTTACCGGAACAGGCTTTTGCGTTTGCTCAAGCCGTAGGTAATCATTTGCTGGATGGTGTTACGCACCCGTTGGACGTGGCGATCAATCACCACATCTTCGTCGTTGGCGTCGCCTTCAAAGAGAATCGGCTCCCCGATGGTGATGTGATATTTCACCGGTAAGGGCAGCAGGCCCAGGCCGGGAATGAGCATCGTCGGAGCCAAGGGCAGAGCGGGCATTCCCAGCATGTTGGCGATGAACTTCACGTTGTACATCGTGGGGTACTGTTCTTCGGCACCGACCACGCTGACCGGCACGATGGGGGTTTTCGTCTCCAAGGCCAGGCGCATAAAGCCCAAGCCGAAGCGCTCCAACTTGTAGCGGTCCCACCACAACTTGTTGATCCCCCGCGTTCCCTCCGGAAATACCAGCAGCAGTTCTTCCGCGTTCAAGAGGGCGCGTGCGTTTTCCGGCGTTCCGAGAATCTGCCCGCAGCGGGTGAGAAAGGTACTGACAAAAGGCAGCGAAGGCACCCAGCGCTCCACCATACTGCGCACGGCGCGAGGGGGATTGGCTTCCAACATACAGCTTGTGGCGATCATCACGCCGTCGATGGGAATCTGTCCGCTGTGGTTGGAAATGAGCAGGCCGCGCCCTTTGGGCAGGTTCTCCACACCGTGAAGTTCCACACGGAAGTAGTATTTATAGAGCAGGTAGGTGACCACCAGCACGTATTTGGTGTAGTCGGGAGAAAAGCCGAACTGGTCGTAACCGAACTCGTTCAACTCGGTGGGCAGCCCTTCTATTTCTTTCTCAAACATCCGGTCCAGCGGCGTGGTCCAGAGTTTACGCAGGCGCGGCGGAAGCCGTTTGTAGATCGGCAACAATGTCTTGACATCCATAATGTATAAGACTGTCCTTTCTATAAAACGGATGTATGATGATGAAGTTACTAGAATTTATCAGAATCGGCACCGAAAATCAAGCCCAAGATGGCGATGGATCAAGGCTTCCAACGCGACGAGCGTCAATAGAGGGTCTACAATACCCCAAGGCTTCAGCTTGAGTTTTCCCCGTGTCGCCTTTCATCCGTTGAGCGCGATAGCGCGGAACAACGAACAAGGTTCTTCGACGGATGTCCCGAACAAGGGGAGTTCCACTACAAGGTAAAGGGTGAGCGGGGAATGTAGATGTCCTGAAAGGCGGCGATGGCGTAACGGTCGGTCATCCCGGAGAGGTAATCGCTGAGGCGAAGGTAGCCCTGGGTGTCACCGGGTTGCAATTCCCATTTCTTCACATAGTGATGGAAAAGCTGTTCCAAAACCAAGGTTCCCCGAAGGGCTTCCCCTTTGAGGTTGATGTCCCGGTACATCTTCGTATAGAGGAAATGCCGAAGAGCCTGGTATGAACGCTCCACCTCCGGGCTTAACCCCAGGCAACCTGCCACCTGATGCGGGTCGGTTTCATCCAAGAGTGCCGCCAGGCGTTCGCGGCTGGTTTCAATAGCGTCGGTGACAAGCAGGTTGATTGCGTTACGCATCCACATGGTCATGGTGGTGTTCAAATCCACGGCGGCATCGGGAAGACAGGTCTGCACCATGTCCAAAGGCAGCCGCCGGACCTGATCCAGATTCAGCTTGTGGTAACGGACATAGTCATCCAGATCATGAACGGTGTAGGAAAAATCATCGGCCAGGTCACTGATCGCACTCTCGACGGTAAACACCTGATCCTGTTCTGCAACGCCGTAGAGTTGCCGTAAAAACTGCTTGGCCTTTTTTCCTTTGGCGATACCCCACAGGGTTTCCAGGGTCACGTTCAAACCGGGATAGCGGTGGCTTTTCTTTTCCAGAATGGTGACGATGCGCAGGTTCTGAAGGTTGTGGTCAAACCCGCCGTAGTCGGTAAGCAGGCGGTCCAGCACCGCTTCGCCCTGGTGCCCGAAGGGCGGATGCCCCAGGTCGTGCGCCAAGGCCAGGGCTTCGGTGAGGGTTTCATTGAAGCCCAAGACGCGGCTGATCGCTTTGGCCATCTGGGCCACTTCCAGCGTGTGGGTCAGGCGGTTACGGAAATGATCGCCTTCGATGGGGCTTAGCACCTGCGTCTTGTAGGCCAGACGACGAAAGGCTTTGCAGTAAAGGATGCGGCCCACATCCCGTTGAAACTCGTCCCGGTAGGCATCCGGCGTATCGCCTTCGTAGCGTCGTCCCCGACTATGCAGCACGGCACTGGCCGGTTTTCGTGGGTATTCTTGGGTCACCACCACGTCCTCACTTGATGTTCTTCAAACCACGTTTGAGGGGCAAGCTTTTCGCGTGGGTTATTCCTCGCGGTTGCGCCCCAACAGGCCGCGAACCAGACTAACCACCAACAACCCCGTGGCACCCAGGGAAAACAGCATCCCCAAGGCACCGGGAAGGGAATCACTCCCCGCCTGCCCGGCGGCGATCAAACCACCGCTGGCAATCAGCGCACAACTGAGCCGGAAACCCAGGCGCTCCCACATCCCCAGGTAATGGGGATCACGGATTTTCACACCGAGGTTCAACTGGTCCCGCTCCATCCGGCGCAGGATCAATTGCAGTTGCCGGGGGAGTTCCTTGCCCATATCGGCGAAATCGCGCAAGGCCATCACGGCATCAATGAGCAGACGCTCCGGCTTGTAGCGATCCACGGCAAGGCTTTTGGCAAATTCGGAAATCACCTGCAACACGTTAATGTTCGGGTCCAGTTCCCGGCCCATACTTTCCAAGGCGATCAGCGAACGGATCAACAGCAGCAAGTCCTGGGGAACTCGTAGGCCATGACGTTGCGCCACGTCGAAGAGATCCGTCAAAACCTTGCCGGTGTCGATGGTAGACAAGGATTCGCTGTCCAGTTGCGGTTCCAGTACGCGGGCCAGATCCCTGGCGAAGAGGTCGCGGTCCACCCGCTCTCCCCGCTCGGCAATCTGGGTCAGGCTGTCGGCCACCCGGCGGAAATCCCTGGCCACAAGCGCGACCAGAATCCCGGCGATGGCTTCCAGCATGGCACGATCAATGCGCCCGACCAGCCCGAAGTCCAACAGGCCGATGCGGTTTTCCGAGAGTACCAGCACGTTTCCGCCATGCAGATCGCCGTGGAAGAAACCGTCTTCAAAGACCATGCGCATGAAGGCCCGCAAGCCTTCATCGGCCACGACGGGCAGGTTGGCTCCGCACTGTTTGAGCCCCTCTTTATCGGAAAGCTTCACACCGTCCAGGTAATCCATCGTCAAGACCCGGTTGGAGGTCAACTGCCAGTGGACGCCGGGAATGACCACCTGGGGATCGTCGGCGAAGTTCTTTTCAAAGCGGCTGGTGTTGCGCGCTTCGTTGATGAAATCCAATTCCTGGGCCATCGCATGGGAAAACTCCTCCACAATGCCCAGAGGGTTGATTACCGCCAGTTGCGGCACGAAGCGGTCCAGCAGATTGGCCAGCATATACAGGATGGAGACATCCTTCTGGACCAAGGCTTCAATACCGGGACGGCGCACCTTCATCACCACATCGGTGCCATCTTTCAGACGGACGCGGTGAACCTGACCGATGCTGGCCGAGCCGACGGGAGTTTCCTCAAAGGATTCGCACAACTCGTTCAGGGGAAGATCCAACCCCTTTTCAATCTGGGCACGAATCTCCTGGCTCGGCAGCGGTTGTACGTTGTCTTGCAGAGCAAGGAATTCCCGGCGGTATTCCGTAGGGATGAGGTCTGCGCGAACGCTGAGCATCTGCCCCAGTTTAATGAAGGAAGGCCCAAGCTTCTCAAAGGCTTTCTTCAGGCGCACCGGAGGGGCGACATCCAGGCTGATCGCCGTCTTCTCTTCCTTGGAAAGGTATTTGCTCAAACCGGCGGCATCAATGAATTCACCAAAACCGTGGGTGGCAAATACACCGAGGATCTCTTGCAGACGGCGCAGGTTCTTAAAGGTTTTTCCTATCATTCAGGCCTCATCGGGGCGTTGGGAACATCATCTCGTAGCAGGGAATCACACCGGTCAAGATTGTGCCTTAGCTATGGTAAAAACACAAGCGGTCCCCTTGCCAAACCGAAGAGGGAACGTGAGCCCGGATGTCTCTCAAGGGTCCAACGTGGATCGGTGCGACGTAAAGGGAATGCTGAAGACTACGCCAGGCGGGACACAGTCAACGCCGCGATGAATCCCGCGCCCAATCAGACACCCCTGCCTAACCCTGAAGCCCGTCTTCCATGTTGTGCAGGTTCGGTCCGGCGCCTTCTTCCAACACGCGGTGGATGATGTCCGCCACGGTGAGGATTTCATACTGGGTTCGGTCTCTCGCCGTGGCAACAAAACCAAGCAGAGCATCCAAGCCACGAAGGGCGCGCTTGACCTGGTGGGGTGAATTGTACAAAGTCATCGGGTTGATTACCAGATGAACCAAGGCTTCTTTGGCTGCCGCAACAAACAACGCCATCCGCACGGGATTGATACGCTGGAATTGAGGAATCAAGGCTCCGGCGCCACGGTAGGAAAGCAACTCCCAACTCACGGGAACCACCACCATGCCGTGGTGATCCAGATGGGGCCACACCGGACAGGAGCAGGGACGCACGGTCAGGTACAGGCTGCGCAACGTTCTGGCAATGGCGGGCGGCATGGAATGAGACGGGTCGGCCAGTTCGCCGCGGTAGCCCTTGTATCCGGCCTGTTTCAACACCTCACGATGTCCCACGGCGTTTCGGGGGAAGCAGAAACTGTCAAACGTGAGGCCCACGGTCTTGGCCGCATTCCGGCAGTGATGGAGAGAGGCTTTCGCCACCTCCGCGGTCATGCCCGGCTCGTTGAAGATTTCGTGAGAAAACCCCATGCAGCCGAACTCCTGCTTCGGGTCGGCAGCCTGAATCTGTTCGATGACTTCCAGCCCGTACCAGGCGGGAGCCTTCTTTTCCTCCAGAATGGGGTCCATGCGGTACCAGTCCGGATAGCGGGCATACATCGGCGCGGGTTGGTGGTAGCCGTCGCAGCGATCCAGCAGCAGATGACCGACGACGTTCCAGGTGGCGCGGATGTGGTGCTTGTGCAGCAGTTTGATGAATGGAGCCAGAAACTGTTCACGGGTCAGAATCGCCCGTTGTTCCAGGTCCAGGGTATCTTCGTTGAGATCATGTTCGCCCCAGGCGAGGGATAAATCCACCGAGAGGCTGAACGCGCCGGTGGGAAAGAGGGACGGAAAACCGTTGTCACTCATGATCAACCTTCCTTCTTCGAGGAGGGCGTCTCGTCGGTGGAGACATCCTTCGGCGAGGCGGAGTCCGTGGACGTGGAACTGGAAGAGGTTTGTTTCGGAGGCTTGAGACGCAGACTTTTTTTGCTGTTCGCCTTTTGGGGCAGGTCTGGGCCGATCTGCGTATCCGTGTACAGGTAGCGATAAATACCGTAGGTCTTCAACACCCTGCGGGTGTAGTTCCGCGTTTCACGATAGGGGATTTCTTCCAGCCAGACGTCAAAGAGCAAGTCTCCGTTCTGGTTCACCCAACGGGCCACGGCCCCGGCTCCGGCATTGTAGCTGCCAATGGCCAAGGGATATTTTCCGTCCCAGCGGTCCAGCAGTTCTTTCAAGTGGAACGCTCCAAAGCGAATCGCCGTCTCCGGGTCTTTCAGATCGCCGTGACGAAAGCCGCGCACGCCCAGTTGCCGCGCAATGCGCCGACCGGTGGAGTTGATGATCTGGGTCAGCCCCACGGCGTTGGCCGGGCTTTCAATCTGGGGATGAAAGCCGCTTTCTTCACGCATGATGGACATCACAAACAGCGGGTCGATCTTGAATTTCTTGCCGTACTTGCTCAGCAGATCGCCATAGGCGTAAGGATAGGCCAGTTTCCAGAAACTGCGGCGGGGCTTGGTGGGCAGATCGTTCATGAATTCGTTTCGGCGCAGACGGGGAATGAAGTGGCTGCGGTAGAGATCCCCGGCGCGGTGGTAAACCACGGTGAGCAACCAATCCAATTTGATCTGGTCCGCTTCATCCAGGCTGTCGCGATCAATGGCGGAAAACTCCCCGGCGGCATCCGATTTCAGACCCAGGCGCAGCAATTCCAAGCCTTTTCGGACGTGACGGTTGGCGGCAAGGTAGCTGACTTCCAGGTCCAGATCCACTTCCAAAGGAAGATCCTTCAGGTTCTCTTTCGGCCAGACGCCCTCCGGCCAGGGTTGCTTCAATTCCTTGAGTCGCCAAAGGCTCAACATGCCGTAGTAACTCAAAGGCCAGCGCCGCCAGACATCGCGATAACGAACCACCGCTTGGCGGGTGTCTTTCTTGTCCTGGTAACAGCGGCCCAACCAATAGGTCGCCTGCTGTTCGTTGAAGCTATCGGGAAAGGCGCGGGCCATCTCATCCAGGGCTTTCATCGCATCATCCAAGCGACCTTTCCGATAGAGTGCCCAGGCCGCAAACCAGAGGGAGTCATCGGCCACATTACATGTGGGAAAGCGCTTGGCCACTTCCCGATACCGTCGCACCGCCAGGGTGGTCTTCTCTTCGCTGCGATAGGCCGTGGCATCCAGATACAAGGCCATGCAGGCGTGTTCATGATCGGAATGGCGGGCTAAAAAGGCATCGGCCTTGGCGTGGACTTTCTTGTACAGGCTCTTTCTGGAATAGGCATCCAGGGTGAAAAAGCGGGCGGTGGCTTTGTCGTCTTTGCTCAGATTGCAGGAAAGCGCTTCGGTGAACAGGTCAATGGCGTCGCTGTAGTGGCGATAGCGGAATTTGGTCAGCCCTTGCCAGAGTTTCACCCGACCGGCAAGACGGCTGCGACGATCCTGCTGGTCATCAAGAATTTCCTGGGCTTTGTCCAATTCTTTCTGGGCCTGACGATAACGGTAGCGCTTGTGCAAGGCTTGGGCGCGGGAGAGCCTGTCTTCCACCAGGGTTCCATAGCGCGGCGCGGCAAAGCGATTCAGGCGCTCTTCCACCTTGGATTCATACGTACCCAACGGATTGTCACGCCATAACGAACGCAGCAGGGGCTTGGCCTTGGAACGCTGTTTTTGTTGCCAGAGGCAATCGGCCAACTTCCAGGTGATGGTGTTTTTATACACGCCGGGAAGAGGTTCGTCCCGAAGCATCTCTAACGCGGTGCGGGCTTCATCCAGCTTGTTCAAACGTAAAAGACTCTGGGCACGGCGTTGGCGGCAGTGACCGTAACGACGGCTTGTCGATGGGATCTTCGCGCAAAAGGCCAGGGTCTGCTCAAAATCCTCTGCCCGGTAGGCCAACATCGCCAGGTAGTAATCTACCGTATCGCTGAGAATCCCGGCTTGGGGGCGCAAGCGTTCAAACAGGCTTTTCGCCGTGTTGTTCTCGGAAAGTTCGTAGGCCAGCCTTGCCGCCTGAAAACCCAAAGCCCGTTTCTTTTCCGGGTCTGTCTGAGCTTTTTCCAAAAACAGCAGATGGGAAAGGCAGCTCTTGTCTCGATCCCGGCAGTGCTTCGCCAAGGTGGGGAGATCCTGGTCACGAATCACCGGGGCGAACGAGATGTTTTTCAACAACAACGCGGGTGGAGGAAAGAGCAGCGGTTCGTCGGAAAGCGTTTCCGCCTTGTCGGAGATCGTATCCGTCTGGACGTTGTTCTCTGCATCGTGCGGCGCATTGTCGCCGTCAGGCGCAGCTTGTGCCCAAGCCTGTCCCACAAGGCAAACGCCCCATAAAAGAAAAAGCATCGCCCCCCAGGGGAAGCGTTGATGGCCCATGAAACACTCCTCTTCATCTACAGATCACCGCCCGGTCTGACACCGATCACTCATGCAAACAGAAGTATAGCGGAGCCGTATGGAAAACTCAATCAATTCAATAGATTCCTTTTGACCAGGAGAACGGGTTTTGTCTCATTGTCTCAATGTCCCTTTGTCGTCAAAAGAACAAGGATCAACCATTATGAAACACCCGTTCCCTCTTGCGACGTAAATTTGATGAATTTTTTGTCTTGGAAAGCGTCTATCTACAGGATAACATTGGTTTAATATTAATTGGCACTTCTGTTGCATTTTTGGGGTATACTGGTTGTTTCAGGGGTGAAACAGCAAACGAAACGCAGGTAGGGAGACTCCGATGGAGATACGGGATATGGGCAATAATCAACGACTGTACGACACCTTGAGCCGGGGAGATCAGACGCTTGTCTCTGCATTGGAAGTTGTCTTGAGTTTAAGTGACAAGGCTGAATTTCGCCAAGATATATGGTTACTCATCACTAAGGAGATGCAACGGATCAGAGATAGCGAGAATTAGGCCGGGTCTACGCTTTCCTTCCTCCTTTCCTTCTTTTTCTTATCAGTTTCTTCAGGTTTCCTTCCTTTAGCCGCCTGAGGGCTCGTTTCCGATGGCGCATCTCCACCGTGACCGTTGGGCAATTCAGTAACGAGTTGCTCAACGGTCTTTTTGTTTTCTTTGGGTCAGTGAAAAGCGTTCGTATCGTTACCGGTTCTTCTTGCGATTTTAAGGGAAACTTCGTAGGCTAGGTCGTTGCTTGTCCGAGAAACCCCACACTTAGTAGCCTTTTTGAAGGAGGACGTATGAACTTGGCGGACATCCTAACTTATTCCATTGTCATTGGTGGCGTGTTAGCCATGATTTACATCGGCTGGAGCTATGCGCGTGGGCTGAAGGAATCGCCTCGTGATATGTGGTTCCTATTCCTCTACAAATTCATTGAGTATTCTGCCTACGGCGCCATCAATATGGTGATCGTGCTGTGGCTGCAACGTGATTGCGGACTCAGCGATGTTGTTGCCGGGGAATACATCGCGGTGTGGTCGATGGCGCTCTCGGTGATGGCGATGATTGCCGGAGCCTTGGTCGATACCATCGGGATCAAAAAGACACTGTTTATCAGTATCCTTTTCCTGTTGATTTCCCGCTTCTTCAGCGCCTTCATCACCAACCCGGTTCTGGTGGCCATTCTGGGCTTTATTCCCTTGACCATCGGCTTTGCCATTGTCGGCCCGCTGGTCAGTGTGGCGATTAAACGCTATACCACCAAAGAAGGTGCGGCCTTGGGCTTTGGCTTGTTCTACGTAATTATGAACCTTGCCTATGCCGTGGGTGGCGTGGCCTTTGACTGGTTCCGCAATACCTTTGTCGCCCGTGATGCCGCAGGAAAAATCATCAACGAGAATTTTGGTGCCACAATCTTCGGAATGCATTTTTCCACTTATCAATTGATGTTCGTCTTCGGCTTTGGTGCAACCATCATCAGCCTCTTGGCCATTCTGCTCATCCGTGACGGCGTGGCGGTGAAAAACGGCAAGGTGGTGGTGGAACCTCTGCCAGATCGCGGCAGCGGGATGAACGCAATCAAGAGCGCAGCCAAGGATACCGGCACCTTGATTTACAATGTTGCCCGTGAAAAGTACTTCTGGATCTTCATCGGTATGATTGCCCTGACTATCCCGGTACGGACCATTTTCTACCACTTCCATTATACTTTCCCGGCCTATGGCATCCGCGTATTGGGCGAGGGCGCAAAGATCGGCAACATTTACGGGGTGTTGAACCCGGTGCTGATTATCTTCCTCGTTCCTCTGGTGGCCTCCTTCACCAAGAAGATCAGCAGCTACAAAATGATGGTCATCGGCTCCATCGTCAGTTCACTATCCTGCTTTATCGTCTTGATTCCGACGGAAGCGTTCAGTAGTTGGACCAACAGTGTGCTGGGCGAACTGGTCTTCCTGCGTTGGTTGGGTATGGCAGAGACCATGACTGAGTTGGCGGCCAATCCTCCGGTGCCGGAATACTGGCCCTTGATCGTCTTCATCACCATTTTTACCGTGGGTGAAGCGATCTGGTCCCCGCGCCTGATGCAGTTTACAGCGGAAGTGGCCCCCAAAGGAAAAGAGGGTTCCTACATCGCCTTGTCCGTACTGCCTTACTTTGCAGCGAAAATGATCGTCGGCCCGATGTCCGGCTTCCTGCAGAAAATCTATACTCCGAAAGACGCCGCCGGAAACGTGCTGCCCGCGCCGGAACACTACATGGTCTGGTTCTGGATTGGTGCCGTTGCCGTGCTGACACCCATCGGCCTGTTGCTCTTCAAACGGGTCTTTGACCACACCCAGGAGCGCAAGGAAGAAATGGACCGAGAAACCGATGAAGCCATTGCCCGCGCCCGTGCGGCTGAAGCAGCCAAGGCGGAGGGGGAAAACCAGGAAGGCTAAACGCTCTCTGTTCTTAGCATCAAAGATCGGATTCATCCCCCGGAGCCTCGTGTTTCGGGGGATTCCTGTTTTCAGGGAACGGGCAAAGAAAAGGCTCTAATCCCCAAACCGGGGAACCCCCAAGGCCACCATCAAGGACGGGAACACGAGACGCCGTCCGTTTCAACAAACGGTCACCTCCCCGGAAACTGGGATCAGACCCCAAAGAAAATATCCGTTGAGCAGGGAAAGAGAGCCGAGATAGCCAGGGAACCATGATCTGAGATGGATCTTCTGAGGCAATCCAGGTACGGCTGTAGCGCTTAACGCTGAGGGATCGTGGATCTATTCGGCAAGGGAGCGGTCTACCTGCCAACCAGCGTGTGTATCGGCTCTGGAAAGAGACGGTGTGTGGATCGTCCAGGTTCCCTGGTGGGAGATGGCGACCACAAGCCGCACCTGATCGCTGGAAGGCATCTCGGCGGCAAGCAGTTCCATCCGTGCGCCGTCCGTCGGAAACGAGGCCGTCAAGACTGCGTGCCAGGCATCCCGCTGTGCTTCCAGTTCCGCAGACCAAGGGAAGGAGTAGGCGGCAAGGATCTTCGACTGGGGAACCCACATCTGGCCTGCTTCCGTCGTGACTTCCAGCTTGTCGTCTTTCAGGTAGTGGGCGCGTCCAAAAACCGGCCTGCCGCCCTTCCCTTCAAGCACAACACGCAAGGAAACAAGCGCTCCCAAGGAGGCGGAACGCTCAAGCTCCCAGGAAGGAAAAGCCTGCACATGGATCTGTCCGTTTTGCTCAATCATTGCTGAAAAGCTCAGGTGCAGGGGATTGCTTGAGGAAGAGGCCGGAAGATCCTGAAAGCTTGCTTGAACACAGCGCCAGTCTGATGGCGCAAGAAGCGAGGAAGATCCACGCAGGTCCACACGGACAGGCTTCTGCGGACCAACCTGCGCCCAAGCCTGAAGGCTCAGCCTCTCCAGGGGCTCTTGGGTCACGTTTTCAAGACAGAGGTTCACGCGCAGGGTATCGGCGGATGGCGCTTCGGTCCAAACGGAGACAGGGGCCAGGGATGGCTTGACCTGCGGAGGCAAGCCCCAAAAGGTACTGCGCAGGGGAAAGGCCTCCAGGTAACGAAAACGCCCCTGGGCATCCCGTTCAAAGGCGATCTGCCCTTCGTCATCCCGGCAACGAAACAAGTGACGCGAGCCCTTTTCTGCCCAAGACCAGCGGCAGGATGGAGGGAATTGCCGCGTAAGAAACTCTCCGACGGTTCCTACCTTCCTCAAGCGATCACTCTTCAAGCCGGAGCCATCCAGAGTATCGGCAAAGGGAGTGCGCAACAACAGACCAAGCGATTCGCTTTCGTCACGCTGGCAGGCCAGGCAGAAAACCAGACCCGACACCAGCACGGCCAAGCCAAGCCTGGAAAGGCTTACACGGCGCTGTGACTGGAAGGGCGGAAAGCTTGGCATTACAAAACTCCGCAGGATCACCCGGTGAAAGGAAACGGGCCGTTTGACCATGAAAAAAATCCCCGCCAAACGACGGGGATTTTCTCCTAAGCGCAGAGCGACTTACAGAGACTGATAGTAGCCCATCAAAATCTTGGCCACTTCGGGACGCGCGAACTCAGGAGGAAGATCCTCACCTTTGCTCAGCATCTCACGCACCTTGGTGCCGGACAAGAAGACGAAGCTTTCTTTCTTGTGGCCTTCGGGGGCTTCACGCATCATGATCACTTTGCCCAGCTCACGGCTGAACGCGGTGTGATCGGCCTCGAAGATTTTGATTTCCAGAGCGCCTTCGGGAACTTCCTTGTGGAAGATTTCCTGAGCGTCGAAGGCACCGTAGTAGTCACCCACACCGGCGTGGTCACGACCGACGATCAGCCAGCTGCAACCCATGTTCTGACGGAAGACGGCGTGCAGCACGGCCTCACGGGGACCGGCATACAGCATATCGAATCCGTAACCGGTGATTTCCACGCTGTTGGGCGGGAAGTATAGTTCGGCCATTTTACGGATGGCTGCATCACGCACGCCGGCGGGAATGTCGCCTTTTTTCAGTTTGCCGAGCAGCATGTGGATCACGGCACCGTCGCATTCGCAACGTTCCATGCAGATTTTCACCAACTCTTCGTGGGCGCGGTGCATGGGGTTACGGGTCTGGAAGGCGCAGACGTTCTTCCAGTTGTTGGCGTCGATCATGTCGCGAATTTCCATCGCGGTCTTGAAGGTGCCTTTGAAGTCTTTGTCAAAGTAGCTGTAGTTCAGCACTTGGATCGGACCGCTGATGCAGAAGCGACCGACGCTGTTGAAGGCGGCCACGCCCGGATGGGCTTCATCGGTGGTGGCATAGACCTTTTCGGTCATCATCTTCATGTCCGCATCGGACAGTTCTTCGATGGCTTCCACGTCCTGGATGGCGATGATCGGATATCCGTCCACGTTGGGATCCAACAGAGCGATGCGTTTGGCGTCTTTGATCGCGCTCACGTCGGGAACGACGTTCAGCACCGGGGTGGGCCAGAACATACCTTTGGTGGTTTTCATGCCTTCAGCCACGGACATGGCGTCGGCGCGGTTCATGTACCCGGTCAGCGGGTTGAAGTAACCGCTTCCCAACATGACGGCGTTACCGGCGGCGGCGGAGCTGATCACCACGCGGGGCAGCGTCAAAGCTTCTTTGTACAGCTCTTCACGCTTGGCATCATCGGCTACATACAACGGATTCAGGGTATCGGAACCATGAGGCTTAATCATTCCATTCACTCCATATCAAAATGGTTAACATGAACAACCCCAGGTGAATTGGGGCCATGCAACGAAAGAAACAACAAGATAGCGCTTTGTCATCGAACGTGGGAAGAAGTAACACGTTTTCTTAGCTTCCGTCAAGAAAACACAAGGTTTTTTACCGAGAGGGAACCATTCAGAAATGCTTGGCTTTCTCTGCTTGACGCAGGCAAAAGCCGTTCTTAGTTTTCCTGTGTAGGAAGAGGTGTCTAACCCAAGGGGCCGGTGAATCGGGAATCCCCCGGCCTTCCTGGATGGTTTCCTATTTCTATGGGATCTTATAAGCAAGTGGAATACGTTACGAAAGCCTTCGGACAACCCGACCCGGTGTTTGGACGAGAATCAATAAAGGAGCCCAATCATGACCGACCTGACCCAGAAATCCTGCGTTCCCTGCAACGGCGATGTTCCTCCTCTGAAGGGCGAAGCTCTGCTCCCCTTGATGGACCAGCTTGAAGAAGCCTGGGAAGCCTTGAACGAACACCATCTGCAACGAAGCTACCGCTTTGTCAATTTCGCCCAGGCTTTGGCTTTCGTCAATCAGGTGGGTGAACTGGCCGAGAAGGAAGGCCACCACCCGGATATCCTGCTTGGCTACGGACGGGTTCAACTGGTCTTGTTCACCCACGCCGTCAATGGCCTGACGGAAAGCGATTTCATCCTTGCCGCCAAACTGGATGCTTTGAACGTGCAGGAAGCGGAAGGCTGCTGCTAAACGCGCCGTTGGAGCGTCTCCGGCGCTCCAAGGTCCGGCGCGGCGGAACGATTGACAAACCCTGGTTTCCCTCACCCTGCTTCTCGATGCTAGGATGCCTAAAGGCATCCCCGTGAAGGGCGAGGATTTCAGCAAACTCAATGCCTTCAGTTTCCGGTTGAAGACGAAGACTTCCGCCTGAAACGGTGTCCCCACCTGCTCCAGGCGAAGCCAAGCAGAAGCATTACATGTCCGAATAGAGTCAGCGAAGCCCCCCAGTAGACCGGCTTGGGGCAAAACGAGAAACGAACCGTGTGACGGCCCTGGGGAACTTCTACCGCCCGTTGCAGATAGTTGGCAGGAAAGACCTTGGTTTCGATCCCATCGACGGTAGCCGTCCAACCGGGATACCAGCATTCATTCAACACCAGCAGGCCATCCGATGGAGCCTTAATCACCACGACCGTCTCGTTGGGGGTGATGGTGATCTTCTCCGCATCCACCTTGGGGGACCGATTCCGGCGTTTTTTCGTACTCCTGCGAAACCGATAAGCCTCATCGTTTGATAGTGTGTCCCGCTCAAGAATGAGCGCACGTTCCCGGATACCCTTTGTTTTCAGGCGGGAGAGCGCCCCCTTTGCGTTCTTAGCCAGAAAATCAATATCCTTCGTCCAGAAGGCAGAAGGCCAGGCATTTTTGTTTTCATACAGTCCAGGTGCGAGGGCTTTCCATCCTTTCACCTTACCGATACGCGGCACGGTGGCATGAAAATCCCTACGGTGCGGCCCATAGTAACGCACATTCCAGACACTGAGCAGAGACGTTTTTTTCTTCAACACCTTTCGGGCTTCGGCCCAGCGGAAATATACGAAGTTGGTTGCGTAACCGCGAAAATCCCTCCAGAAGAAACGATCACCGGGTCCGTTACCTAGAAAACCTTCATCCAGCATACGCCAACGGTCGGTCAGACCTTCCATGCGCTCCGTGCCGGGTGGGTTGCTTGAGGGGTCACGCTTCAATTCCTGTAAGGCTACCTGACGCATCACTGGGGCCAAGGTTGTTATCAATACGGATATGCTTAAGAGCAACAGCAGCCACGGCCCAACGACGGCCAACACAAAGGCTCTTCGGGTTTTCAACCAAGAGGTGAGGGTCATCAACCCGATGGCCGCAAGAATGCTGATCACGGTCCCGGATACCAGGATATAGCGTGCGGGAATGCGGAAGAGGTTGAAACAGGGGAGAGAAGTAAGCCATTGAAACAAAGGAAGCTCGCGACCCACCAGAACCAGGAAGAACAGGGAGGCAACTCCCAGCAGGTACAACGTTGCCCAACGAAACCGTCTGGAAAACGGGGCGATCAGGGCCAGAACCAAGGGTAAAAAACCAAAGGTGACCCAGGTTTCCTCGTTGGGATGCCCAGCAAACATCAGGTTTGTCAGATCCGAAATCCGAAGGCTCAACACAGAGAGATACCCGAAAGAACGATTCTGCACCACGGAAAGAGGGACATGAAACATGGCTGGAAACCACGTTGCTGCGCCACAAAGCAGGCTTAACGCCGCGCCGAAGAAACCAAGGGCAAGAAAGCGCCAGCGAGGAACCACGTCCGACGCCTGAGCCATAAACCACAAACCGACAAGACCTGCCGTGAGAAAAACATACCAGGTCGCCGGAGGACTTCCCGACAAGATGGTCAAAGAGCCGAAAAAGGAGAACCAGGCCAGGTTTGCAAGCCATGATGTTTCATGGCGCAGGCGTGCCAGAAAAAAAAGCATCCACGGCAGAAACGCGACGGGAAGCAAAAGAATGTGTCGGATGTGGGAAACGAGGTAGGGCTGGAAAAGAAAAATCAACGCACCACAAAAGGAGGCGCGTCCATCCAGCTTCAAAGACCGCTGCAAAAAAAAGAACATTCCCACGGAACCGATAGCCAGATGTACGAGAATTTTCATTTCCTGAAACAGGTGGGGCAAATCTCCCCAAAGCCAGGCAAGAAGCAGAAAAGGAGCATTTCCCAGATACCAGAGTCCGCTTTGAGGATCGAAAGCAAAAGGATCTCCGGCTCGTTCATACGGATCCCATAGTGGGAAATGCCCGATAACCAGGCTTTTATATAGATAAACCAAATCCGGCCAATACAATGAAAGGCTGTCTCCACCGATGGCTGTACGCGGCGAAGACAAGGCATCGATAAAAAGCAGGAAAGGAAGCAGAACCAATGCCAGCAGGTAAGGCCAGGTTCTCTCTTGTCTGCGCGTTTCCACTCCTTGACCGGACGGTTCCATTCTTTGGTGTCCTTTCCATCATGAACGAGGACGATACAGTGTGATACAAAGTAGGGCTCGCCGAACCCCCGGCGAGCCCTGTTGGGTTAATAGTAAACCACGGGAGCGATGTTCTTTTGGGTGGCATAGGTCAGGGCTTCCTCTTCGGTGCCCTGGAAGACATGGAAGATCCAGGTCGGCGGATTTTCCGGATCGGCGGTGTCATCCATGAATTGCACGACCTTTTCTTCCTCGGTGTTGGGAACCCGTGCCGCCATGTGTGCCGCACGGCAATCTTTCACCACCCACCAGGAATTCCCCAGGCCGATCAGACCGTTGGCCAAAGGCAGGTAGACCTCGTCTCGCTGGAAGGTATACTCACTGAAGTCATGGCTGACCACCTGGGTATCCATCAGGCCGGGGGTGTAGATCAGTTTGTCCTCAAAGCGCGGGAAGGTCACGTTGACCTTGGTCTGTTCCACATCTTCGCCGGTGGGATCGCCATTGGCCCCGAAGGTGACATGCAGTTCGTAGTGCGTGTTGTCATGGGTGTACCAGCGGACATCCGGCGTGCGCGTCGGTGCGTTGACCACGACACCTTCCAGGGGCGCGTCGGTTTCATCGGGAGCTTCCGGCAGAATCTGATCTTCCAACCGCTCGGCGCTGTCGTTTCCAAGATTGATCTGAGCGTAGGGCCAGCCCAGAGCGCTCTTGACTTCCCCGATCACCGCTTCGGCCTCCAGTCGGCCAGCCTCGCTGTTGTCCAACCCGTAATAGAATTCTCCCAGCCAGGGCGTGATGCCCGATGCGTCGGTCACCTGGCCCATCAGCATCCAGTCCCAGGCATCTTTCAGGCGGGCTTCCCAGGCGGTGGTGTCCTGGCCGTTCTCTTTGGCGGTGGCAACAAGGATGTCCGCCGCTTCCAGCGCGGTACGGCCAAGGTAGTTTTGCGCACGCAGCCAGGGGTCGCGTTCATGGGTGTTGTAGGGAGCCAGGCTGCGGCCACCCATCCAGCGCAGGATGGAATCGGTGCTGGTGGGTTGCCAGGTGCCATCCACCACCGAGGGGAAGGCTTTCTGCTCGACGCTCTGGCCCTTGAGTTGCCGCACGTAATCGGTAATGCTGGTGATTTTCACCCCCTGGTTTTCAAGCTCGATGAGCTTCTCTTCGTATTCGGCCACTTTTTCCATGTCGGCCACGGAGGTAAAGGCGAAGTAGGGGTCCAGCGGAGTGGAGAGAAGCTCTCCGTCGTCGAAGAAGGTCCACTGCACCTCAATACCGCTTTCCGGGTCCACTTCACCGGGGCCGATGATGACATCCACGCCGTGATCGGAGTAAAGCGGCCACCAGGGAACCTCGTATTGAACGTAGCGGAACAGGTTTTTCGGAAAGACGCTGATCGTGTAGCCGTGGCGGGCCATGAAATCATGCTTCCCTTCTCCGGCCTGCCCTTCCTGGTTGAACACCACCCCGGACAGGGGCAGGCAATGGTCGGCGAAAATCTCACGGGTGCGCTCTACGCTGTGCGCCTGGTCGTATTCCGGGAAGGCCATGAACAATTGTGCCGAGTAATGGAAGCTGACCAGTTCCACCTGCCCGGATTGGGAGGCCTGACGGAGCTTGACCAGCACCTCCGGGAAGCGTTCGGCAATGGCTTCCACCATCATCGCCTGCATCTCAAAGGTTCCTCGCCAGGTGGGGTGGGCGAGGTAGAGATCCAACACAGGCTCAAAGGATTCACGGATGATCCAGTCCTGCACGGCGATGTCATCCAAGCCTTCACACAAGTCACCGCAGAAAGGCTCCAGATCCTCCCGTTCGATGTACTCCAACCCACCGGCGACGTATTGAACGTTGAAGTGGAACATGCTCAGGGCGAACTTCTTCTGGGCCATATCGACATCATCCACAGGCGGTTCCACCATCGTGCAGCCTGGTCCATCATCATCGTCGTCGGTGGTATCTCCGTCTTCATTCCCATCATCATCATCGTCGGTGGAGGCATCACCGTCCGTCTCGGTCGTATCGTCGTCATCATCGGACGAGGAATCATCACAGGCGATCAGACCAAGGCTCAGCCAGACGAAACCAAGCATCCAACACAGAAGATGGGAAAGAAAACGGGGACGGCGGTTCATGGTTACCTCCAAACCGTGAAAAAAGAAAAGACAGTCATGCGCCTTGACAGTTCAAGACGTCATCGTTGATCTGTTCGGTACCTGTAAAACAAAGGAAACGCAGATCCACATCACGCGACGGTCGTTCTTGTCGCGTGCGGTCTGTTATATCAACACGATCCTGTTACGGCTCTTCCATCAAAATCACGGCACCACCGACAATCTGCTTCTGGTCGGGGTCGCTGCTGGTATCGGTAACCTGCGGATCGGCGGCAATCCCACCCATCCACACCACACCACCCTCGTTCAACAAGGTGGCACTATGCCACATGCGGCCCACGGGCAAAGTCAAGGCCGAATCCGACAAGCCGTAATAGGGAGAAAGCTGCGTGCCTTCTTCCAGATCCAGCACATCAATGCTGTCCGACATCTGCTTGAGCATCAGGTCATACAAACCACCGGCGACCACCACACGGCCCGACGGCAAAGCCGTCGCCGTAGGCAACACCCGTGGGGCACTCATCGTCAAGGAGAGCAGGCTTTGGTTGTCGAAGTCTAAAAAGATCGCACCTTGGGTGGCGTCTTCAAACTTTTCCGTTCCGGGAATCAGCACACTTTTCTCCATGCCTCCGGCAATGAGAACCGCGTTGCGGTTGGCCACCAAGGCGGCGGCGTGATGGTGCAGGTTGGGCCAGTCGTGGGGATAATTCCCAAAGCTCGGCTCATCGAGGCTGCTGATCCCTTCCAGGGTGACGGCCAGGTTATCCAGGGTTTGAGAGGTATCCAGGTTCTCGAAAAAGGCCGGGTTGGAGCTTTCCCAGATTTCGGCATTGATGCTGTTTTTCGGGTCATTGGCATCGGGTTCGGCACCACCGTAGAACAGCACGCGGCCATCGGTCAGGCGGGTGGCGGTATGCCCGGCGCGGGGAGTCAACAGGGTTTTGGTCAAGAGAATGAAACGCGGGGTGCTTTCCACACGGAGATCGAAAACCACCAGTTCCAGGCTGTTCAGGCGGGCGTTGTCCGCATCCCCAAAGCCACCAGCCATCAGAAACCATGTCGCGCTGTTGGGATCGTCGGTATCCAGCGGTGTCAGGGTGTGCAGCATACGACGGACATTCATGTCCAGAGTCTGGGTGACGCTGCCGCTTGCGCTGGGGTTGTAGATTTCCGCCGTCGCGTGGATCTTGTCCAGCGGCGCTTCAAACACGGTACGCCGTGCGGGCCAGTCCGCCGTTTCCGGAACGTCATCGGTGTAACGAAGGTACAATTCGCTGGCACCACCGGTAATCAGAACCGTTCCATCGGCCAGAAGCACGGCCTGATGCCCTGCACGGGCTTTGTTCAGGCTGTTCATCGCTGTAAACTCGCCGGTGGTGGGATCGAAGATACTGACCTGTTTGCTTCCCACAGCCAGGTCACAGTTGAGCATCCCCGCCGCACAGGAGTCTTTCTGAATGCTGCCGACGCCACCGGTGATGAGCAGGCGACCGTCACGAAGCACGGTCACGGCATGGCCCGCCACGGCGGGGTCCAGGCAGTTGAACCCACCGGTGATGCGTTCCACCCGTTTCATGAACAGGCTGACCGGAATGGCCTGAGTGGCCGGGTCGCTCTGTTCTTCAGTCACGTTGACGCGGTAGTTGTCCGCCGTATAAAGCAGGACTTCCGATCCGTTCCACATGCCGTAGGCTTCGGCACGCAGGTGCATACTCTTCATCGTGGGAATGTTATACAGGATGTAGCTTCCACCCGCACGGGCGACGCAGCTTATCTGCGCCTCTTCGGTGAGGTCACAGGTATCGTTGACAAAAACTTCCTGGCTATGGAGCGGTGTGTCTTCGTTCTCCGAACTGAACACGGAGAAGACGATGCGGCTTACGTCCTGGGGAATGGTATGTTGGGAATAGCCGGAGTTCACACTTTCGATCTGTTCGCCACCACAGGAGGCGATTTCGGCCAAGGCCCAGCGCATTTCGATACCGGGGGATTGCTCGGAACCATCCTCTCCGCCACAGGCACTCATCAGGCTCAGCAACACCATCAGCAACAGGCAAGCAAAGGATCGGCCCATCCGGCTTGAAAATTCCATCAATACCTCCCAAGGGTTGGGGGATAGCGGTTCAGATCAGGTGGGAAGAATCGGACGGATGTCACCAGCCCCTCCTTCCCCAGTTCAGCATGGCTCCTTATACAAGGTAATGATGGAAAATTCAAGGTTCGCCCAAAGGTTTCCGTTTCACCACACCCTTTCAGGAAACGCGGCATCATCAGCGAAAAATCAAAGGAGATATCTCAGCCCTGATTCCTGCTCGTGACAAACCCATCCAATTTTTCAGAAAAATGCCCGTGCAATTCCTGTCATTCATGGTTATGTTTGCGCGGGAAGAAGGCCACCCTGATGGCCTTCAACGTATTTGCTCTGACCTTACTTGATAGAATTGACACCATGACTCAACAGATTGATACAACAAAGAAAATCGTAGAAACAGACAACCCGCGAAGCAACAAGTGGGTCGTGCTTATCGTCACCGTGGTAGGAAGCTTTCTCTCCAGCCTGATGATGTCCGGTCTGAACGTGGCCATGCCTGCGATGCAGGATGAATTTTCCCTGACTCCCATCCTGCTAAGTTGGATTCCCACCAGTTACCTGTTGGCCAACGCCGTGTTTCTACTGCCCACCGGTCGGCTTTCGGACATCATCGGACGGCGGCGCGTATACCTCATCGGCATGGCTCTGTTCGCCCTGGGTTCCCTGGGCTGCGGACTGGCCCCTTCCGCCCCGTGGCTCTTTGCCGCCCGTGGGTTGCAGGGGATCGGTGCGGCGATGCACATGGCCACGGGAATGGCGATCATCAGCAGCGTATTTCCACCCAAAGAGCGCGGCATGGCCTTCGGCTGGGCTACGGCGGCGGTGTATATCGGGCTGAGTGCCGGTCCCTTTCTGGGAGGCTTGCTGACCGATCACGTCGGTTGGCGATCCATCTTCCTGATTAACGCGCCCTTGAGTTTTGCGATTTTCCTGGTCGCGATCCTCGCCTTCAAAGACAACTGGGCCCAAGCCAAAGGCCAGCATTTCGACCTCGCCGGGAGTATTGTCTACGGCCTGGGCTTGATTCTGCTGATGCTCAGTTCGTCCAGCATTCCTTCCACCCAAGGCTGGATTCTACTGCTTGCCGGAACGGCGGTTCTGGTCTGGTTTGTCCGGATGCAGTCCCGTGGTAAGGAACCGATGATCGACATCCGTCTGTTTACACACAATCGCGTCTTTTCCTTCTCCGGCTTGGCCGCCCTGATCAACTATGCCTCCACCTTCGCCGTGAGCTTCCTGCTCAGCCTGTATCTACAAGGTCTGGCGGGGTTCAGTGCGGAACGAACCGGTCTGATTCTGATCAGTCAACCCTTGGCGCAAGCCCTGTTCAGTCCTATCGCCGGACGGCTTTCCGACCGCATTGAGCCGCGTTTTCTCTCCAGCACGGGGATGGCTCTCACTGCTCTGGGCATGGCACCGCTGGCCTTGATCGAGCCTTCCTGGCCCATCAGTTGGTTGATCGGGTTTCTGGTGGTTCAGGGCATCGGCTTCGGGCTGTTCAGTTCTCCCAACACCAACGCGATGATGGGCAGCGTTTCGCCCAAGCAATACGGAAGCGCTTCCGGTACCGTGGCCACGATGCGTATTTTAGGAATGATGGTCAGTATGATGATTACCGCCGTGCTGTTCGGGATGAAACTCTCCGGAAAAAGCATCGGCCCGGAGCAGGCCGACGACTTCCTGTGGGTCATGCACAGCGGATTTTCTCTCTTTGTCTTGATGTGCCTGGTGGGCATCGGCTTCAGTGCGGTACGCGGAACCATGCACCAGGAGGCTTCCTGAGTCATCGTCTGTCATCATCCGCGAAGCAACATGGAATCGCTCCACGTTCAGCCTGAGTGCCTCCCGGAGGGTGGTGGTTCGAGGGTGGCTCGTGGCTCGATACGATTCATCTTCGATAAATCACTCGCCATGAGCGGATTCATTCAAGTACGGATGAGTGGCCCGTGGTTCAAAAAACAGCTTGTTTGTTCTCTCCATCATTCAACCTTCCCAGATTGAAAATTACGTCCTTCACCCTTGGAGTGCGTTTTCCTGTCGTTGCAATTGCGGCTTTCTTGTGCTATCAGGGAACGTCGCTTCAGGCTTTAAGGTAGACAACATGAAGATACATCACGGAATTTCACAGATCACCGAACGGATTGACCGCGCCGTGGTGACCATCGGCAATTTTGACGGGGTTCATCTGGGCCACCAGGAATTGCTTCGGCGCACCGGTTCGCTTTCCACCCAGATCGACGGGGCCAGCGTCGCAATGACCTTCTGGCCCCATCCGGTCAGTTTGTTCAAACCGGGTACCTTTGTGCGGATTCAAACCCTGGAAGAACGCCTGGCGCTTCTGGAATCCTACGGTATGGATCACGCCGTGGTGGTGGAATTCAGTCGGGATCTTGCCGACCTGGTGCCTTCGCAGTTTTTGCACAAGGTGATGCTGAAAACCTTTGACCTGCATCATGTCGTCTTGGGTTGGAATTACACTTTCGGCAAGGGACGCGCCGGGGATGTCGAGACGATGAGAGAGTTCGGAAACGATGTCGGCTTTGAGGTTCACAAGGTTGACCCGGTGATGCACCAGGAAAAACCGATCAGTTCCTCACGCATTCGCCGTGCCGTGGCGGCAGGCCAGGTGGATGATGCCGCCGCGATGCTGGGCCGTCCCTACCGGCTCACCGGCCCGGTGGTCAAAGGCTTTCAACGCGGTGGTCGGCTCTTGGGCTTCCCCACGGCGAACATTCATACCAAAGCGCCGCTCTTGCCCGCTCGTGGCGTCTATGCGGCCTGGACCTGGCTGGACGGTCAGCGCTACAAAGGGGCTTTGAACATCGGTTTCAATCCTACCTTTGACAACGAGCGTTCGACGGTAGAGGTTCACCTGCTGGATTTCGACCGGGATATTTACGGGGAAACCCTCAGTGTGGAACCGGTGTTGCACATTCGACCGGAACAGAAATTCGAAGGTCTGGACGCCCTGAAGGCGCAGATTGCCAACGATGTACAGAAGGTGGATGATGTATTGCGATAAACGCATTGCCGTGGTCATTCCTGCACGTAACGAGCAAGACAGCCTGCCCCAGGTTCTTCGTGGAATTCCAGACTATGTAGACCGCATCGTCGTCGTCAACGATGGCTCCACGGATGGCACGGCACGGGTGTTGGAGGATACCACGGACCCACGCCTTCTTGTTGCGACCCATGAAACCGGCATGGGTGTCGGTGCGGCACTCTCTACAGGCTACATCCGTGCTTTGTATGACGGAGCGGACATCGTCTGCGTGATGGGTGGAGACGGTCAGATGGACCCCGATGATTTGCAAAGCCTGCTGGACCCCATCGTTCAAGACAAGGCCGACTACGTCAAAGGCAACCGCTTTCTCTGTCAGGGCTGGAACGCCATGCCCGCCACAAGGCTTTTGGGAAACATCACCTTGAGTCTGTTGTCCAAACCGATCACCGGCTATTGGCATGTCTGGGATAGCCAATGCGGTTATACCGCCATTCACAAAACCGCCCTGGAGCGGATCTATCCCCATTCCATCTATCGTGGCTACGGCGTGCCCAATGATATTCTGGCCCGGCTGCATCGCATCCATGCGCGGGTGTTGGATGTCCCCGTGGCCTGCCTGTATCCCGAACGGCACAGCCAGATGAAGGCCGGGAACCTGGCGCTTTCGCTTCCCGTGCTGTTCTACAAACTGGCGAAAGAACGCCTGGCCCCCACGGATAAAAGCGGGAACGAACGACCGCTGCATCCGGAGAAGTCGTGAGCGGCCAAGGTCCGCGTTCGTCCGTTACCATTCTGACCAGTTCTTATCCGCGCAGAGACGGAGATATGGCCGGGCACTTTGTGGCCCGGTTGGCCAGGGAGTTGTTTGATCCGTCCACCACGACGGTGCTGCGCCCCTGGGATCACACCACGGAATCGGCAGGTGATCCGCCCTTTTCCCTGTTTGGCGAAACGGTGATCCGCCTTCCTTGCGGACCCGATGTCTTTTACGGTGCGGGAGCGCCGGTGACGTTGCAACGGAACCTTGCCATACCACGAGCGGTGACCGCCCTGTTTCGCTTTCTTCACACCAGCTCAACACACGTTCCGCCTGATTCTAACCTGGTTGCTCACTGGATGCTTCCCGCAGGATTGGCCGCCTGGAGACTTTCCAGAACCAAGGCTTGCCGCTATCAGCTTGTGGTGCATGGTTCCGATGCCGTTCTTTTGGACAAACTCCCGTTGGGTCACAGGCTGGTGGAACGATTGTGCCTGGATGCCGAAGAGGTCATCGCGGTCAGTGAGACGGTGAAAGAACGCCTGCTTCATCGGCACAAACCGGTGATCCGCCGCAAGCTGGTCCAAAACATCCGTGTCTGCCCGATGGGGGTGGACCGCCCCATGCTTCCAGGTGAATCCTACGAACAGAGTATCCTCTGGGTGGGCCGGATGCACGAAGGCAAAGGCGGTTCTCTGCTCCTGGATGCCCTGGAACGCCTGCCGGATGTCTTCTGGCCTTGTCATTGGCTGGGTGACGGTCCTTTGATGGCGAGATGGCAAAAGCGTGCAGACCGGCTTCCCGGCGAGCATCATTTTCATGGATGTCTTCCCAACCAGGAGGTCTTGACTTTCTTGGCGCGTCGTCCGCTGGTGGTGTTCACCTCGTTAGAGGCCGAAGGCCAGCCGGTAAGTTTGATGGAAGCGATGGCCCACGGCTGCCCGGTGATGGTTCCCGGCTGCCAACCTTTTTTACAGATGATCCAAGACCAACGGGGCGCAATGGTGTATACTGCCGCAGATGCCGAAGATCTGGCCCGGACCCTGCGCCTTGCCTTAAGCCGCCCTGAAACGCTGGAAGCCTTGGGGCGCGTGGCCCATCAGCGAGCCCGTGCCTTTTCCTGGCCGGAGTTGACCCCGCGACTTCGTCCACCGTGGAGCGACCGTGATGCGTCGTAAACCGAAAGTCTTGTTCATCAGCAAGTGCCTGGCCCCGCCGTTTCAGGATGGCGGCAAGCTGCTTCCTTTGCATCTGGCCCGGCACCTGGAAACCCGGCGGGTGACGCTGCTCACCCGGCCTGGGGTTCGCTTTGCCGAAAAGCACCTCATTCCAGAGGCGGTGTTCCCTGCGCCTCATGCCTGGCTTCCTGCGGGCTTCGGGCATCTGTCCGTGTTTTTACGTATGTTGCGTTTTGACGTGATTCCCATCTACCATTTCTTTTTCGCTCCCAACGCAGCATCCAGTTATGCCGCCCGGCTGGCTTTGGGCCTGAAAGGCCGACAACCCACGGTGCAAACCATTTCCAGTGCCCCCTTATCCACAAAGCACCTGGGTTCTCTGCTGTTTGGCGATGCCCTTGTAACGATGAGCGAAGCCACGGCGAGCGTGATCCGCAGCCAGACCACCAAGCCCGTTCATGTCATTGCGCCGAGTGTGGATCTGCCCAAACCCTTGGATGACAGCGAACGGCAGGCTCTGCGCTCCCGCTTGTCCTTATCCAATGATGACGTGGCCCTGCTCTTCGCCGGGGACTTCGATCCCGGTCATGTGGCGGGCTTTTTCAAGAAGGCGCTTCCCAAACTGGCCAACACGCCACACTGGGTTCTGTTCATTGCCGTGCGGGACAAAACCCCCCGCGCACGGGCGGAGCGGGAAATGCTGGAACAGCAGGTCAATCAACTGGGTCTTTCCGGTCGGGTACGTTTTTTGGGTGTGGTAGAAGATTTTTCCGCGCTTTTGGGCGCGATGGATCTCAACCTGTTTCCCGCCGATACCCTGGCAACCAAGGTAGACCTTCCCTTCGTCTTGCTGGAAGGCATGGCCAGAGGCGTTCCCATATTGACCAGTAACCTGGCCCCTTTGTGCGAGTTGGGCGAGCCGGAAAGCCTCGGCCCTCGTCACGCGGTGGGGGATGTGGCGGATTTTCTCGGCAAGCTTGCTCCGTTGTTGGAGGATGCCTCCCTGCGGCAGAGCCTCGGCACCCGCGCCCGTGAGCAGGCCGGAGATGTTTTCAATCATTCACGCATGGCCCAGGCCTACGAAGCGATCTATCAAACCGTGGAGATGATCCCATGAGAAACGAAACCCAAGCCTATTACGACGAATTCAGCAAGGTCTACGATACTCCTCGTGACCGTGGGTATCATCGTTATCTGGACGAAGCGGAATTTGCGCTGGCGCGCCCCTATGCCGCACATCAGAAGGTGCTGGAAGTGGGCTGCGGAACCGGGCGTATTCTGGAACGCTTGGCCGGGGTGGCAGACCAGGCCGTTGGGGTGGATCTCTCTCCCGGTATGCTGGAAAAGGCCCGTCAGCGTGGGCTGGAAGTCCATCAGGCGGATGCCACCGAGCTTCCCTTTGACGATGAGCAGTTTGACCTGGTGTGCAGTTTCAAAGTGCTTCCCCATGTGGAACACCTGGATGCCGCCCTGTTGGAGATGATCCGCGTGACCCGTCCCGGCGGTTGGCTGTTGCTGGAGTTCTACAACCCCTATAGCCTTCGTGGAATAATCAAGAAAATCAAGCCGCCCACGGCGATCACCGACCGCGCCGACGACCATCAGGTGTACACCCGTCTGGATAGCCTGGAAGCCATTCGCCGTCGCCTGCCGCCCTCGGTAAGTTTTCAGGCGGTTCACGGCTTGCGTACCCTCACCCCGTTTGCCACCCTGATGAATCTTCCCCTTGTAGGTAAAGGCTTGCAGCAGGCCGAGCGTCTGGTTACCCAGACTCCCCTGTCCCGGCTGGGAGGTTTCCTCGTGGTTTCCGCCAGAAAGCGGGTCTGTCCCCAGGCCTTGAGCTGAATCCGATACCGGGCGAAGCACGCTCTTGTCTCCGCCTTTCAGACGCAGAATCAACCCCGGTTTTTCCTCGGAAGGACCGGGGTTTGGCGTGTCGTTTCCGGACAAAACCAAGCCCAAGGCATGAAGCGGCTTGAATCTATAAAATACCGAACAATAACAGAGCGTTATGCTTGGGATTTTCAATGGAAAATCCTTGCAAAACAAGGCTCTTCGTGGTAGAAAAAATCGGTTGGGCCAACGGGATTCCGCCCGTATTTCGCCTGCTTGTTTTTTCCCGCGAGAACGCGATGTTTTGTCCGAACTCCATCATGGATGCCACGGGGTGGACACAGTCAGAGAGGCAACGATGACAACGTCTTCTGAAAAGACTTATACCAGCGAAAACATTAAAGTATTAAAGGGACTTGAGGCTGTTCGTAAACGCCCCGGCATGTATATCGGCGACACCGACGACGGCACCGGTTTGCACCATATGGTGTTTGAAGCCGTAGACAACTCCATTGATGAAGCTCTGGCCGGGTATTGCGACCGTATTGAGGTGATTATTCACCGCAACAACGCCATTACCATCAAAGACAACGGTCGCGGCATTCCGGTGGATATGCACAAGGAAGAAGGCCGTAGCGCGACGGAAGTCATTATGACCGTGCTGCACGCCGGCGGAAAATTCGACAGCAATACCTACAAGGTTTCCGGTGGTTTGCACGGAGTGGGAATCAGCGTTTCCAACGCCTTGAGTGAACACCTGCGCATTGAGATCAAGCGTGACGGCGGTGTCTTCGAGCAGGAATACCAGCGCGGCGCACCGATGTATCCGCTGAGGCAGATCGGCAAAACCGGCAAACACGGTACGAAAATCACCTTCTCGCCGGACCCGCAGATTTTCACCCGCACCCATTTCTCCTTCCGTACTCTGCAATCGCGACTGCGGGAAATGGCCTTCTTGAACAGCGGTGTGACCATTGTGCTGGAAGATGAACGCAGTGATGAGCGCAAGGAATTCTGCTATAAGGGCGGGCTGAAATCCTTCGTCAGCTACATCAATGAAAACGCCCATGTGCTGCATCCCAAGCCCATTTACGCCACCGGTGAGAAAAACGACATCGTCGTCGAACTGGCCATCCAGTGGAACGACAGCTACAACGAGCAGGTGTTCACCTTCACCAACAACATCCGTAACCGCGATGGCGGGACGCACATGGCCGGGTTCCGCGCCGCGATGACCCGCACCGTGAACAACTACGCCGACTCCAGCGGACTGGCCAAAAAGGCGAAGATCAACCTCACCGGCGATGACATCCGCGAGGGCTTGGTGGCCGTGCTGTCCTGCAAGGTGCCTGATCCGAAGTTCTCCAGCCAGACCAAAGACAAGCTGGTTTCCAGCGAGGTCAAAGGGGTGGTGGAACAACTCGTCGGCGAATGGCTCTCCACCTACTTTGAAGAAAATCCCGGCGTGGCCAAGACGATCATCGGCAAGGTGATTGAATCCGCCCGCGCCCGTGAGGCGGCCCGTAAAGCCCGCGAATTGACCCGCAGAAAAAGCGCCCTGGATACCGCCGGGCTGGCCACCAAGTTGGCCGACTGCCAGCGCATCGACCCCAGCGAAGCCGAACTGTATCTCGTCGAGGGTGACAGCGCCGGGGGCAGTGCCAAACAAGGCCGGGATCGCCGCTTCCAGGCCATCTTGCCCCTGCGAGGTAAAATCCTCAACGTAGAGAAAGCCCGCCTGGACAAGATGCTGCAAAACCAGGAAATCGTGACCATGATCAGCACCCTGGGAACGGGCTTCGGCAGCGAAGACTTTGACCTGGAAAAGCTGCGCTACCACAAAGTGATTATCATGACCGATGCCGATGTGGACGGCAGCCACATCCGTACCCTGCTGCTCACCTTCTTCTACCGTCAGTTCCCGGATCTGGTGGAGAAGGGCCATATCTACATCGCTCAACCTCCTTTGTTCAAAGTAGCCAAGGGCAAGAAGAGTCTGTATCTGAAGAATGAGCCGCTGATGGAGGATTTCCTGCTGGAAAACGGCGGCGAAAAGATCAAATTCATTCCCAGCGCCAACGGCAGAAAACCCGTGACCGGCAAGCCTTTGCAAGAGCTTTGCCGAAAGATCCTCAATTACCAGAGCATTCTTGAAAGCCTGCAACGGCGCAAGGATATGCGTGTTGTCGATTCGGTCTTGTTCGGTACGGACCTGGACAAGCAGACCATTCGTAACAAAGACAAGGTGATGGTCGAGTTGCAGAAGATGCACGAGTTCATGAGTCATCATTACCCCGATGTCGGGGCCTGTGAAGTGACCGTGTCCGAAGATGAAGAACGCAGCGCCTACCGTGTGGTGATTGAAACCCGCATCAACGGCCAGCTTCGCCGTACCTTTGTGGACACCAACTTCATGAACTACCCGGAATTTGAGGAACTGCGCCGTCTGGTGAAAGATTTCCGAACTCTGGGCGATGGTCCCTATCAGGTGCAGAACAACGGCGATACCGTGGAGATTCAACACCTGCAAGACCTGGTGGGCCTGGTGATGAAGATGGGCGAAAAGGGTTACAACATCCAACGTTACAAAGGGTTGGGTGAAATGAACCCGGACCAATTGTGGGAAACCACGATGGACCCGCAGACGCGCACCCTGCTTCGCGTGCAGATTGAAGACGCCGTAGAGGCGGACAACACCTTCCGTACCCTGATGGGCGATCAGGTGGAACCGCGCCGCAACTTCATTGAATCCAACGCCCTGCATGTGAAAAACCTGGACGTGTAAATCCCCAGGTTTCGTCTCCCAACGATAAAACCCCCGAAGCCTCACGCTTCGGGGGTTTTATGTTATTAACCCGGCGATTGTAACCGAGCTTAAGAATCGTTATCCTCCGCGCAGGAGAAGGGCCCAGACAGATGAATTTACTCTGGATTCCCGCCTTCGCGGGAATGACATAATTGATGCTCCGTCTAACTTATTGTTGCCGGATTAATATCATGTTGCAGGTATTGTTTTGGACCACGATCAGCCTCCCCGTGGATCACGAGGTTTCGTCCAGGATCTCGCGGACTTTGATGGCAAGTTCTTTGGCGGTAAAGGGTTTTTGCAGATAGCGGATACCGGGTTGAAGGATTCCCTTGGAAATCATCGCATTATCTGTATAGCCACTAACAAACAACACCCGCATGGTGGGTTGGTAGGGTCGGATCTTGGGCACCAGTTCCGGGCCGTTGGAGTCTTTCAGAACGACATCGCTGACAAGAAGGTCCACAGAGTCTTCGATGGTTTCAAGAAGTTCCAGCGCCTGTTTTTCCCCCTCCGCTTCAAAAACCTGATAGCCGCATCTCTGTAAAAACAGCACCGTGACCTGCCGCACGGATTGTTCGTCTTCCACCACCAGCACGGTTTCGTCGCCTCGTGGGAGTTCCGGGTCGAGGGTCGGTACAGGTGGGTCTAACTCTTTGGACTTTTCCAGCGGTAGATAGATTTCAAACAGGGTTCCTTCCCCCGGTGTCGAGCGGACCTCAATCCCTCCATTGTGCTGCTGAACGATGCCGAAGCTGGTGGCCAGCCCCAAACCGGTTCCTTTACCCTCCGGCTTGGTGGTGAAAAAGGGCTCGAACAGTTTATCCAGCACATCCTGGGACATCCCAATACCGCTGTCGTTCACACGCAGAAGGGCGTAGTCTCCAGCGGGGAGGGTTCCGCCTTTGTTGGTCCGTGGTTCTGATAAGGTGCATTGTCTGGTTTCAATGGTCAGGTCGCCACCTTCGGGCATGGCGTCCCGTCCATTGACGCAAAGATTGACCAAGACCTGCTCAAGCTTGCCTGCATCGGCTTTGATAGGAATCACTCCATCATCCAAGGTGTGGTGAATACGGATGTTTTCTCCAATCAGCCGTTTCAGCATTGTATCAATGCCACGAACGATGGCGTTCAGATCCAGCACCTTGGTTTCCATAATCTGACGACGCGAAAAGGCCAGCAACTGGCGGGTCAGTTTTCCGGCTCGCACAGAGGCCTGCCGGATTTCCTCAAAATGAGCCACCATCGGATCACCGGGAACGAGGTCCATCATACCCAATTCCACATGACCACCGATGGCTGTGAGCAGGTTGTTGAAGTCATGGGCTACGCCACCGGCCAGACGCCCGATGGATTCCATGCGTTGGGCCTGCACGAACTGCCGTTCCAACTCCAGGGTTTTACTGATATCACGCTTGACGGCGATGAAGTTCTTGATCGTGCCCTCTTTCCCGATAACCGGAGAGATGGTGGCGTCATCGGTATAGAAATCGCCGTTCTTCTTTTTGTTGATAATCCTTCCGGTCCAGGCTTTGCCGGACTTGATCGTATCCCAGAGAGTTTTATAAAACTCCTTCGAGTGTTTCCCGCTCCTCAGAATGCGTGGGTTTTCTCCCAGCACCTCATCTTTGGTGTACCCGGAGGTTCTTTCAAAGGCCGGGTTGGCGTATTGAATGTTTCCTTCGGCATCGGTAATCACAATGGATTCCCCGGTTTGCTCGATGGCCGCCAGCAGACGCTCTTTTTCCTCTTTGATCTGCAACAAAGGACTGATGTTATTGGAGACGGATAAAATAAAAGGCTTTCCTTCCACAGAGATCAGTCGCGAGGAATAAAGGATCTCAATTTTCTCTCCTGTCGGTTTACGTCGAACACTGATGCGTTCATTGACCAGTTCGCCCGTTGCAATCAATTGATCCATGCTCTGCGAAGGATAGCTTGAATCTTCATAATCATACAGATCTATGGTTCTCAAACCAATAAGGTTTTCTTTCGGGATGTTGGCTTTTTCGTACATCGACCGGTTCACATCGACATAGCGCCCTTCCATATCGGTAATCGCGATAGAAACCGGTGTCAGATCAAAAATGCTTCGGAACATGTGTTCCCTGGCTTCCAAGGCTTCCTGCATTTTCTTCCGCTCGTGAATATCTCTGGTGATACCCAAGATGCCGATGGCTTCCCCTTGTTCGTTTCGCAGGAAGCGGGCACTGATTTCGGTCCAAATGGGTTCGCAGTCTTTGCGGAGGATGAGGGCTTCAAAGACCCGTTGGTGATTGAGATCCCTGCTGTCACAGAGCAACTCCTCTTGGAAGATCCCAAGGACATGCTCCATTGATTCCGGGGCCAGGTATTCATGAGCCATTCTGCCGATCAGTTCATCGGGGGGAAAGCCCGTAAGGGCTTCCACCGAGGGGCTGATGTAGGTGTAGCGGAAATCCATATCTACCGACCAGATGACATCCGCTGCGTTTTCCGCCAACAGCCGGTAGCGGTGTTCACTTTCTTTCAACTGCTGATGGGAGCGGATGGCGCGAAATCCTTTCCCCCCGATGGAAAGAAGGATGGAACCGACTTCCATATCACTCATCGAAAAGGGAGGTCGTCCTTTGGCATGTACGGATAGAATCCCGAATACCTCAAACCGTTCATCCATCAGGGGAAAGACCATCGCCGAACTGTTTGCATAGCGCATGTATCGGCTGGGTTCAATGTCTCCCGTATCTTCAAAATCATTGATCACCTGGGGTACTTTCAAGCGGCAAGCCCGTTCAAACAGGCTGTTCGGCTTAAGGGGAAGGTCCAAGACTTCAGGGGCATGGCCGGGGTCCAGGGAGTGAATGAGCTGTAATCGGTTATCTTCCAGGAAATACAGGCTTCCCCCTTCGGAATCCATGTGTTCCCCAAATTCCTCAAGCAAGACTTTGCCGAAAAGTTGGGATTCTTTGATTGTGGCCAAACGGCGTGTGGTTTCAAGGATACGTTGCAGTCGGGCGTTGAGAAGTTCCAGGTTCTCATTGGTCGCACTCAGCTCTTCGGTACGACGGGCAACCAGAGACTCCAGGCGTTCTTTGTACTCCCGGTTTTCATCTTCCAGATTTTTGACATGGACGGCATCGTTGACAGACTTGACCAGCCGATTCCGGCTGACCGGCTTAGGAATGTATTCAAACGCACCGGCACGCACCGCCTGCATCGCGGTTTCAACCGTCGGTTCCCCGGTGATCAGAATGACTTTGGCCTTATTGCCGTTCATTTTCAAGGTTTCGATAAATTCCATCCCACTCAGGCCGGGCATGATGATGTCCGAGATAATGACATCCGGTTTGTACTGTTCCAAAAGAATGAGGGCGCTGGGGACGTCCGAAGCCTGTTTGACCTCATGAAGTTCCTTCTCCAGAAAGAAGCGGAGAATATTCAGCATCCCTTGTTCATCATCGACAATCAATATTCGAGCCATGCTCTCACCATTTCCGACCTTGGGATCTTGGTCCCGTTTTGCTTTGCTTATGTCGTCTTTCCCGCTGAGCCCTGCGACAGACTCCAACCGTTGTCTACGGGTAAATCCAGATGAAACACCGTGTACTCCCCGACCTTGGTCTCAAGCCACAAATCACCGTGATGATCGCGGATGATACCGTGGCTGACCGACAAACCTAGGCCGGTCCCACGATCTCGCCCCTTGGTAGTGAAAAAGGGATCGAAAATCTTGTGCTGAACGGTTTCGGGCACGCCGGGACCATTGTCCCAGACAGAGGTTCTTACATAAAATCTACCGTCTTTCTCAACCCGTTTCGCCATCACACGAATGGTCTTCTCTCCCATGCCCGACGAGGTGAATTTCTCGTTCAAGGCATCTTTTGCGTTGAGAATCAGGTTCATCAATACCTGCATGATCTGCTGACTACGGCATTTCAAACCAGGGAGATCCGGTTCCATCTCCTGGGTAATGCTCACCTGATCTTTTTGGATCAGTTTGCGCACCAATGACAAGGTCATACGCAGGATGTCCTCCATCCGAGCCGGAGAGTGGGACTCGCGCTCGTTGCGGGAGAAAGAGAGCAGGTTGCGTACAATATCTGCAATGCGCTGGCCTTCAGAGAGGATCTCTCCGGCAACCTCCGCCACCGGCCCTGTCTCCGGAGCTTCCATCTGCAAGCGCTCTGCATAGAGCATGATGATACCGATGGGATTGTTGATTTCATGGGCTACGCCACTGGCCAGAGTGCCGATGCTTTCCATTTTCTGCTGATGACGAAGCTGCGCTTCTTCCTGTTGCTGACGGGTGATGTCTCGAACCAACAACACCGCTCCATAGAGATGGTCGCGCTCGTCAACCATCGGCGCTCCGGTGACAAGGGCCGGGAAGCTTTCTCTGGAACGTGATCGAACATGAAGCATCGCTCCTTGAGTAGCTTTTCCCTCAAGAGATTCAAACCAACGCAGATAGCTTAGCATCTCTCCCGGTTTGCCGGGATAATGGATGGGTAGAACCTCTTCAATATTTCTGGAAAGCGCTTCGTGATGGCTCCAACCGGTGAGGGTTTCAGCAACGGGGTTCAGAAAAGTCACCCGGCCCAGGTCATCGGCGGTAATCACGGCATCGGCCACGCTGTTCAGAATGGTGCGCAGCCAGGTTTCACTGGAGCGAATTGTTTCTTCTGTCTGTTTCTGTTTGGTAATATCCGTATGAGTTCCGGAAAAGACAAGGGGCGCTCCCTCCGCATTCCGTTCAACGATGTCGCCCCGACTCAGAACCCAGACCCAGTGTCCTTCGGCGTGACGCATACGGAATTCCACCCAGTACGGTTTTTTCCCGTCGCTTTCCACCGCTTGACGGGTGCGATCCAAAGCACGGTCCAGGTCGTCGGGATGGCAGAGTGTCTTCCAGGTTTCCAGATTAAAGGGAAATTCCTGATCTCCGTAACCTAGCATGGTGAACCAGCGAGGGCTGAAGTAGGTTTCGTCCGTTTCAAGATTCCATTCCCAGATGGCGTCGGTTGACGCGGAAAAGGCCAGTGAAAGCCGCCGTTCCTGAATCCTGCGCAGGGTTTCGGTTTTCCGCTGTTCCTCCATACCCAGAATACGTTCGATGTGGTCGGCAACTTCACCGGCGAAGCTGAGTTCATCCAGCGCCCAGGTTCGTTTGGGTCCGATGTGTTCAACAGAGAAAACCCCGGTAAGCTGACCATGCAGGCGAATCCGTGCATCCATGAACGAGGTGATGCCTTCCTGTTTGAAATAGTCTTCATAGAGTTTCTGTGTCCGCTCATCGGTCTGCACGTCATCGGTCGCCATGATCCGGTTATTCTGGATGGATTCGATGTATTTGGGATACCGTTCGGTTTCCAATGTAATGCCGGATCGGATTTCATCTGTGGAGCGCCGATAGCTGGCTCGGCACTCCAAGAGCCTGCCCTCATCTTTGAAAAACCAGACTTCCAACTGCTCCACATTCATGACTTCGGCAACCAGGCGCAAGGTGTTGGCCAGCGCATCTTCAACCGTCTCACCAATGTATTTGGTGTCGGTATTCAGGGCAAGATTGGCTTCATGGTGTCTGAGAATACGCCATTGCCTTTTGTTGTTTTCCTGTTCCGTGTTGATTCGTTCCGTGATGTCATGAAGTAGAAGCGCAAAGGAGTTGGAATCCTCACGACGAATGATGAAAGGGAAATACTCCAGATAGAGGGTTTGACCATTGGAACCGCGGTGCTTGGCAACCTGGACCTGCTGGGAATCCAAGTGACCGGTTTTCAGGGCTTCAAGGATCTGTCTCTTGATACTTTGCGTATAACGTTGACCATGTTCGTCCTGAAGCACCAAGTCTTTCACAATATCCCAGAAATAGCGCCCGGAAACATCGTCACGATGCAGATTGAAGAGTTTTTCACTGGTGGGGTTCCATTCCACAACCCGCCCTTCGTTATCCGTGAGGCAGACGGCCATCATCGCTTGCTCGATGAAACCGCGCAGTTGCTGCTCTTTCTCCTTGAGGGAAAGTTCGGCTTCCTTCATCTCCGTAACATCGAGAAAGACCCCGTTGAAAATCAGCTCCTTCTCATGTTGCTGGGGAATGGACATTCCGTTGAACCAGGCGGGAGAGCCATCGGGCCTGAAAAAACGTCCCGTAAAACGCCAGGGGCTGACCTTGTCAACAGCTTCCTGAATGGACGATAAGAAAAGCCCTTTATCTTCTGGATGAATGGATTCCAGGAAGGAATCAAAAACCTGATCCACAGGGAGGGGAAGGCTTGAAAGGATATCCGTTTTGCCGCGGATATAATGTAACCCGAAAGCTCCATCCGGCTGTGCGAAGAATTGGAAGACAAAGCCCGGCAGGGTGTCTGCAATATCCAGCAAACGCTGGTGACTTTCCCGCAAGGCGGTTTCTTTGTTGACCAGTTTCTGGTTGGCGGCAAGCAGGGAGTCGGCCATTTCATTGAAACTGCGAATCAGGTTCCCCAGTTCATCCTTGGGGTAGGAATCCATCCTGGCGGTAACTTCCCCCTTCGTGATGCGCTCCTGAACGGCCTGTAACTGCTCAATGGGGCGTAAAATCTTACGTTGGGCCAGAAGCACGGAAAGGATGGAAAGAAAGCCGATAAACACAAGCAGCGTTATCATCGCCCAGTTGGACGTGGTCACCGAAGCAAGAACGGTTTGGGCCGGACGCATCAGAACGATGGACCATGTCGCGATAGGAATGGTCCGTCTCAACAGAAACTGCTCTGTTCCGTCGATACTCATCGAGGTCATCATCCGGGCTTCCGGAGATAAGGAATCGACAATCCGTTCCAGGTGTTCGGATTCCCTCTTGGACAGCCCATCGGGAAAGGCAAGCCCCTTTCCCTGATCGTTGAACAAAATCGCCTGAGAGTCCATTTCGTCATGGAAGTCTCTGACACGCTGCAAGAGGTGGCTGACCAGAATGGTGGCTCCCAAGGCCCCCGATAGCTCACCGTTTTTATCACGGATTGGAACCGTGACAATGGCAATCTGCCTTCCGCTCTCCTTGCTTTGGGTTACTGTAGTAACATTCGTTTTTCCATCCTTGATCGCTGAGAGATAAGGCCTGTCCGAAATATCGAAATGCTGCCCGGAGCTATTATACACGTTGCCTTTAAGATCGCCCAGATACAGGGACTCGACATCAGGCATTCCACGTTGCCATTGATCCAGGTGGTGAAAGATATGATCGCGGTTTCCGGCGTCAAAAACATGGCTTTCCGCCAGAGTATTCATCAGGTAGACATGGCGCTCAAAAAAGTGCTGCACAAAGTAGGCTTCACTTTCCAGTTCCAGACGGGCGTGGTGGTGAGCCTCTTCGGTCAGGTGGGCCGCGTTGATGGTGGTGTTCACCCAATAAAAACTTCCAGCCGCCAAGAGCAGGGGCAACAGAATCAACAGCAACAACCGGTGGCGTAGTTTCATACTCATGATGGGCACATACCTACAACGTCCAGAAACCAAGCATCTGGAAGAAAGCCAGTCCGAAAAAGATGCAACTTCCTTTCCGGCTGGTCCAAACATGTCTTGACCAAGAACCCTACTTCCGGTGTTTCAACCCGCTTGCCTGGAACCTTCAACCCCACGAACAGAGAACTGAACCAAGCACCCATCTTTGTATATCGAAAAAAAGATGGAAATATTGAATGATGAAACACCCCTACAACCTTTAACAGAATCGCATGAAAGACAGTTTGTGTCAATTTTCCATCGCTATTTACTGAGAATCTTTGGTAATTCTGTTCCAGGACGAGACAAGGATGTGGTTTCGTGATGCCTTCGTTCAGATCAGGCCGAATGGGATGGTTTTCTTTCATAGCAGGTGGAAAGTGGGGGAGAATAAGGCTCTGATAAAAAACGTGCGATTCAACGAAACCCGAAGGAGGGTTATGTGCCTTTTCGGAACCAGGAAAGCAGCCTGGAAACAAGCCCCGGTTTGGATGCGGGCTTGGATGTCTCGATGACTTGGGACGACCCCCGATTTTCCTTGGAGGTATCCTTCGGTAAATTGTCTCTCTCTTCCGGCTCGCTTGGGCCGAACAATTTGTTCATCGGGTCGTTGGGATTGTTGGAAACACCGCATAAGCCCATGATATGGTCCTCCTCATTTCCGTTCAGAGAACATACGAAGGAGCAAGGTTACATGGATCCCTTGGGTACTTCAAACCGGATCATCCGGCTTTTTCTTCGGCTCAAGCTGCTGGGGAAGAACGGCATGCAGGGAATCGCTGGTTTCCATCACGGGCAGTTCTCGTGGAAGACGAATCAGAAACGTGGTTCCCACCCCTTCTTGACTGACGAAATCCAGGCTTCCCCGGTGACGGCCCACAACCACGGCATGACTGAGGGTCAAACCCTGGCCACTTCCTTTCCCAACATCCCGCGTGGTGAAAAAGGGATCGAACACCCGGTTGCGAATGGTTTCAGGAATACCGGTTCCCGTATCGGAAATGCGGATCTCCACCTGGTTGTCCAACACCCGGCTTTTAACCGTAATCACTCCTTTTTCGGCGCTTTCCCGTTTCATCTTGTCTTCAATGGCCTGGGCGGCGTTCAATAAAAGCGCCAAAAACACCTGGTTCATTTCACCGGGATCACAGGCCAGGCGAGGAAGCTCCGGCTCAAGATCCAAGACCAGATCCGCCACATATTTGTATTGGTTCTGAGCAATCAGCACGGTGTCTTCAATGGCCTGGTTGAGGTCAATCAGGCAGAGTTGCCCGGTCTGCGGATGGGCAAAGCGCTTCATCGCCCGCACAATACCGGCGACATGCTCCGTGCCGGTCTGGGTCTGACGGATTGCGCTGGGGATTTCTTCCAAGAGGTAATCCATATCCAGATGATGAAACATCGTCAGCGCTTCTTTGATCAGATCATGGGGATTGTCTTCCCGGTGGGCGCGGATCAGCAGTTCGATCAATTCCCGGCTGGAATGAACCATGTCCCGGAAGGAGTCTTCCAGGAACTGGATGTTGTCGTTGATGTATTGAATGGGAGTGTTCAATTCATGAGCCACTCCGGCAGCCAGTTGTCCGATGCTCTCCAGTTTCTGCTGGTGGCGAAGCCGGATCTCCAGTTGACTGTGTTGTAATTCCTGCTGTTTCTGCTCGGTGATGTCCACCAGGGTTAGCAGGCAGACGGTGAAGTCATGGGCTAGACTGGGAATGACTTTTCCGACCAGTTTGACCCAGAAACCACCCCGCTGGGGGGAATCCAGTTGGATATCTTCGGTGACATAGCCCTCGGTTTCAAAGATGCGACGTAAAAACACCAGAAAACGTTCCCGCTCATCTGCCGCGACAAAGGGAAGGAAAATCGGTTTGCCCTGCTTTCCCGGTTCGATTCCCAGCCAGGATTGTGCCGTTTGATTGATGTCCAGAATCGTGCCCGTGGAATCCAGGCTGCAATAGCCTACCGGCGCAACCTCATACAATTCACGGTATTTCTGGCGGGATTCCTCCAACTCGATTTTGCTTTCCCGAAGCTCCTCGTTGCGTTCTTCCAACTCCACCTGGTTGCGATGAAGCTGCTCAATCAGTTCTTCGGCGTTGGCCGGAAGGCGCTCCATCACCGAACTGAAGGCATTGCTCAACCCCACCAAGGCTTCTTTGCGCAAGCGGCGCATGGTGGATGTGGTGTGATGAGGGATCTCTTGCTTTTTCTTGTTCATCGAACACACTCCCAAAAGGCCAACTCCGGACAGAAGAGATTCCTGTTCGGACATCGTAGACGGCTTCTAAGGTATCGGCATGTTCGGGAAGAAGCTTAGTCCCTTGAATTGTCAGTACATTTGATCTTCCTCCAAGAGAATGCCTGCTTTGTGAAGGCTCTTTGTCCCCAGGCAGGACACGAGGGGAACGCGGCAGGCTCTCCTGTACCGCGTGGACGACGGTATGACCCTCAACATGTTGGATGTGCCTCTCTCCAAGAATCCACGTGACCTCAAAGTCGGGCTTATCTTGGATGCAAAAACGCCCCGGAAAAACCGGGGCGTTTGGCCTTTGAACGAGCGGATGCTCTGGGGAAGGTGTTTCCTAGATCCCGTTGAGCATGATGAAGATTCCGGCGGCGACGGCGGTACCGATCACACCGGCGATGTTCGGACCCATCGCGTGCATCAGCAGGTAATTACCGGGACGAGCCTTCATGCCTTCCACCTGCACCACGCGGGCGGCCATCGGAACGGCAGACAGACCCGCCGCGCCGATCAGCGGATTGATCTTTTCCTTCAGGAAAAGGTTCATGAATTTGGCCAACAGCACACCGCCGAAGACGCTGGCAGCGAAGGCCACCAGACCCATGACGAAAATCAGGATCACACGCCATTGCAGGAAGATTTCCGCCTGCATTTTGCTGGCTACGGCCAGACCCAGAAGCAGGGTGGCGATGTTCATGATTTCATTCTGCGCGCCTTTGAGCAGTTTATCTACGACGCCGCTTTCTTTAATCAGGTTACCCAGCATCAACATCCCCATCAGAGGGGTTGCTTTGGGCACGATGAGGCAGATCACCACGGTACCGATGAGCGGGAAGAGGATCTTCTCCAACTTACCCACCTTGCGAAGCTGCTTCATGCGGATACGCCGCTCTTCCTTGGTGGTCAACAGTTTGGTGATCGGAGGAATAATCAGGGGAACCAAGGCCATGTAGCTATAGGCCGCAACGGCCACACTGCCCAGCAGATCCTTGGCTAATTTGTTGGCCAGGAAGATCGCCGTGGGGCCGTCGGCGCCCCCGATGATGCCGATGGAACTGGCTTCGGGAATGGAAAAGCCCAGCATCAGCGCACCGAAGAACGCGATATACACGCCGAACTGCGCACCGGCACCCAACAGCAGGGTTTTGGGGTTGGCAATCACCGGCCCGAAATCGGTCATGGCGCCGACACAGAGGAAGATCAGCGGGGGAATGACTTCAAACTGGATGCCGTAATAGAAAATGCGAATCAGTCCCACTTCACCGTGATCGGGATTGAACAGCAGCAGGTCGCCCAGAGGCAGGTTGACCAGAATGGCACCGAAGCCGATGGGCAGCAGCAGGTAGGGTTCGTATTCTTTCTTGACGGCCAGATAGATCAAGGTCAGTCCGATGGCCCACATCACCAGGTTTCCGACGGTCAGGTGGGAAAACCCGGTTTCGGCGGCCATTTTGGCAAGCAGTTCCATGTTCCTTATTCCTTTTGATTCGCGGCGGGAGGGACAACCGGAGCGGAGTAACAACCAAGGAGAGCGCCACGAAGGCGGTACGCGATAAACCAAACCACACCACCTCCCATGCAAGGCCCTCAGGCCGTGAATGCGAGGTGAGAATCAAGCTCCGTGCCCAGAGGGCACGGGGTCTGTGAACGTGTCAGCGTGAAGGAGATTCAGTCTTCGTCAATCACCGCGAAGACATCATCGGCTTCCATGTTTTCGCCAGTTTTGCCGTTGACTTTCACCACGGTTCCACTCACCGGGGCGGCCAAAGGCATTTTCATTTTCATGGACTCGAAGGTGGCCATCGTATCGCCTTCTTCCACTTTGTCGCCTTCTTTCACGTCCACGGTCAAAATCTGTCCGACCATCGGCATCAATACATCTTCATGGGCCATGAGGATACTCCTTGTAGGATAAGTGTTTGAGGTTCAAACAGCGAACGCACGCTCGTTGCAATCAGATCAAACCGGGTGAGGCGTGCCCACCCGACGCTTGTGCAATCAGGCTTTCTTTTCTGATTCTTTGGCCGGTTTGGCTTCAATCTTCTTCACCACCAGGGCGTTGAGTGACAACACGCCCATCAGAAAACCCAGCACAACAAAAACGCCGGTAAGGCCGACGCCGAAAAAGGTCAGGGCTTCAGACCAGTTCACGGTTTTCGCGGCGGGTTCTGCTTGGGTGATAAGGGCGGAAAGCAATGATGTGGGCAGCATGGGGTTCCCCTTTCCTGCGTGAGAATCAAGCCTCGGACGATGGCTTGTTGAAGAGACGTTTCGTGATCCTCTGAAACAAACCAACCCGATCGTTCATCCCCTTAGCACGAGCCTTTGGCGGACGCAACTGTTTATTCGGTGTCTTTTGGGTAAGAGAAGGGGTTTTGAGAACGGATGCGACAGAGCGAAAACAGGGGAGGTATCAATGGGATGAAAGGACAGGGATGAAAAGGGCAAGCGGCGGGTTCCCGATAAGCTCGATGACCATTTGCCCATTGACAGGTTCAGATAGGGTGTTACTTTTAACCAATGGATCACGGTTCGCCGGAGGGATGGCTGAAAGGCCCATCACGTTTCCGCATTTTTTCAAAAGCAAGGACGGGACATGCGTATTGTTTCCTGGAATGTCAACGGCATCCGTGCCGTATCGAAAAAAGGGTTTGAAGACTGGGTCAAGGCCGACGGGCCGGATATCCTCTGCTTGCAGGAAACCAAGGCTCAGCCGGAACAACTGACCAAGAACCTGTTGAACCTGGAAGGCTACGCGGCGGCCAACTTCCGCTCGGCGGAGAAGAAAGGCTACAGCGGTGTGGTGACCTACAGCAAAACCGAGCCGTTGCGAGTAACCAACCTCGGCGTGGAAGAGTTTGACAGCGAAGGCCGTGTGGTGGCGACCGCCTTTCCCGGTGTGACCGTGGTCAATGCCTACTTCCCCAACAGTCAGGACGAGCGCAACCGGCTTCCCTACAAGCTTCGTTTTTGCGAGGCGATCACGGAGTTCTGCAACGAACTGGTCAAACAGGGTGAAAACATCGTGCTTTGCGGCGACTACAACATCGCCCATACGGAGATCGACCTGGCTCGCCCCAAACAGAACGAGAACAGCGCCGGATATTACATCGAAGAGCGCGAGGCGATGACGGAGTTTTTGTCCAACGGCTATGTGGACACCTTCCGGCATTTCGTCAAGGAGCCGGAGCATTATTCCTGGTGGAGCTATCGCGGCGGCGCACGGGCCAGAAACGTAGGCTGGAGAATTGATTACCATTGCGTAAATGAGTCCTTGATGCCTGCCGTCAACGGCGCGGAGATTCTACCCGATGTGATGGGTTCGGACCACTGCCCGGTGGTCGTGACGCTGGATGACAAGAAACTGAAATAGATTTCCAACCGATTTCCCTGGAGGATTCCCATGTGTGAAAGCACGGCATACCTGAAACGAGGCGATTCCGAAGACCTGTTGTTGGAAGATGTGGCCAGCATTCGCCCGGAAGGGGATGGCCTTCTTCTGGTCAGCATCCTCGGCGAGCGTAAATCCCTGAAGGCGCGGATTGAGGAAATCAACCTGATGGCCCACCGCATCGTGTTGGTGGAAACCTAAACGGTTGAAGAGGGGCAGACAGTAGAACGGATCAAACGTTTCCAACCTTTGGGTTGGTGAGGTGACCCGGTTGACAAGGCTTCGGTGCTTGGTTAGCATAGGAGCCACAAAAGGTTTAGATCCTTGAGGGGGTGGAACGCCGACGTGTATCGGCCAAGACGGAAGGAATGATTGGATGAAGACGAAACAATGGTTTCTGGTTGCCTTGGTGATGGCTCTGATGACGGCATGGTCTGTGGAAGCGTTTGCCGAGAAAAAGAGCAAGGGACGCAAAAGCGGTCGTGCGTCGTCTGAGGAAAAAGACGATGGTGCGATGGTGGAGGACGACGGAAAATCCATTCAGGGAAGCACCTCACAAAAACCAGTGACACCGGGATGGGGTTTCCAGTTCGGCATTGGGTACCGGCAAGATACGCAGTTTTATCAAGGTGAAACCTACAAGGTTGATGAAGTCAATATCAACCCCGGTTTGACTATTCCTGTTTATGCCCCCTACGTACAGATGAGTTTTGACATCAACATGGGCATTCTGATCGGAGACATGCCCAGTTCGTTTGTGTTCGAGTCCTTCGGGTTGGGCGGACAATACACCTTTTTCAACAAACACGTGGTCGAACAGATCCGCATCGTTGCCGCCACCGGTTTGGGGATGCGCTTCATCAGTCAGAGCTACAAAGATGTCTTCAGCATGGACATCTACCATATCCGGCCTTACATCACTGGAGGTCCGGTCTTTGAAATCGCTGATTTCTTGCAGATCAGTATGATTCCCTATTTCGGTATTCCACTGTATTTCGACACCAACAGCGACAACGACCCGGATTTCCTGACCGATGTTCCCAATTCTCCCGGTTCCCAAGGTGGCCCGGATAGTACCTCGTACAGTGGGGCCGTCGCTGGTATTGCCCTGGGGAGTCCGGATGCCTCCCTTCCGCCCAACCGCCGCCAAAGCTATTTCCTGGATGAAAGTCCCGGTGGTGTGGATTACGGCCTGCCTCTGGTGTTCCATTTCCCCTATGGCATTCGCCTGGGTGGAGAAGTCTACGGAACAAGCTGGATGTGGCCGGAAGCTTCCAGTTGGAACTACGGAATGCCGTTTGTCGGTTTTTCCAGCGGTCCCTTCGGGATGACCCTGGGCGTGGTTTTCCCGCTGGATCATCGCGACGTTCAAGAGGGTTGGACTCTGAGTATCGGTGCGGGAGCCAGTTTCTAAGATGGGCTTGCAGGCGAAACGCCTAAGCTATCTTGCTACGCTCTTGCTTGGGCTGGGCCTTGGCCTTCCCTCCCTGTGGGCGCAAGAACCGGGCCCGGAGGATGTTCCTCAAGGAGATGCGGCACAAGAGCCGGAACTGGACTTGTCCGTTCCCATGCCCTCGTCGATGGATGGCACCACGAACGACACGGGCCGAGAAGGCTCTTCGGAGGAAGAGGAGCAGGCCCGCGAGGAGGAGCCGCCTTTGTTCGAGCCGGTGGGGCGTCCGTGGACACCGCCGGAAGAGCGTCATGACTCCGGTGACGAGCCGCCGCCATCGGACACCGTACCGGAGCCGATGCTTACCGACGAACAATGGAAGGAGTATCGCGAGGCGGAGTTGGAACGCGCCGGTGAAGAGGGCGAGCCCAACCCCATTTACGCCTGGCAGTATCCCCATCCTTTGACGCTTCCCAGCCCGCTGGCTTTGTCCTACCTGAGCCTGGGTTTGGATTACAGTTCTCAAGGCGCAACGAAATACAGCCAGCAAATGGACGGCACCTTTCTTGAGCAGAATCTCAGCGTGACGCAAATGACCCTGAGTCCAAGTGTCCGCTACGCCGTGATTCCTCAGACCCTGGAGTTGGGCGGAGAGATTGGTTTCACCTTTTTGAGTGGTGATGCGCCTACCTGGTTTGTGTTTCATGATTTCCAGTTTACCGGCAAATATGTGGCCTACAACTCCGAACCCTTCGTGGTGGCCCTCGGTCTGGACCTGGATTTAGGCAACCTGAGTTACAACCAGGTCTTTCAGCCCGATTACCTGGAACTCAATCCCTATCTGACCTTTGGTGTCTATTGGAAGTGGCTGACCCTGCAACCCTTCGTTGGTTTCGGCTATGTGGCGGATTTGCAGGAAAGCAACGACGTTCGGATAGACCCGGACAGCGGGTATATTCTGGCCCTGGGGGATCGCTTCTTTCCCCGGCGTGACATGAATGATTTCTATGATGACTCGCCGATGCGCCTGGATCTGGGCCTGATGATCTCTCTGGCTTTGGATGAACAATGGTACGTAGGTGTGGAAACCGACACGGACCTCTGGCTGACCCCGGAGGTGGACCCCTGGTCCTGGGCCGGGCCGGTTTTCGGCTACAACAGCCTGGAGTATACCGTCCGTGCCGGAGCGATGATCCCGCTGACCCACCAGGATGAGCAGTTCATCTTCCAGCCGATGTTCCTGGTGGGACTGCGCTTCTGAGCCTGAGATACGGAGAGAAACGACCGAGTCGAGCGAGGGGAAGGGAGGCCAAATCCGTTCATCTTTTCCTGGTGCGAACAAGCAAGTATGAAAACAGCAACCCCTCGATGGCCAAGCCGTCGAGGGGTTGTTCTTGGTAGACCTGGCCACAAACCGCCTTGTGAAAGTCGGTGCGGGGCAGAGAATCAGGCGGAGGCTTCCCGACTGCGGTTTTTCTTCAACTCCCGGCCAAACTGGTAGAAGTAGTCTGCGGCGCTGACAATGGAGAAGAACAGCGAGATATAGAGCATCATCAGACCCATGTAATGGAAATTCAAACGCCCTTCCCAGACCAGGAACGACAAGACGTATTTGTGGTGGGCCAAAAGCATCACCAGAGCAACCAGTTGCCAGGCGGTTTTGTATTTCCCAAGCTTGCGTGCGGCAATGACCAGACCTTCCGTGGTGGCGATGCTGCGCAGGCCGGTAATCGTCACTTCACGGGCCATGATAATCACCACCACCCACCAGGGAACGCGGCCCATCACGGCCAGTTCGATCAGCACACTGAGTACGGCCAGCTTGTCGGCCAGCGGATCGAGGAATTTTCCGATCACCGTGACGGTGTTGGTCACGCGGGCCAGATAGCCGTCAATGTAATCTGAAATGGCCGCGAAGGTAAACAGGGCTGTCGCGATGAAGTTGTCCACCCGCGTGTCTTTCCAGAGGAAATAGCAGATGGCGGGAATGACCGCGATACGCAACATGGTGAGCATGTTGGGAAGATTCCACAGCTCTTCAAGCAGGGTCTTGGCAATCTTCCGTTGCGGTGGTTTGATGGCGACATCGGTCATGGTGCGTCCTTCCGCTTAGCGTTGCCCCCAGCCACGATCCAGGGCACGCAGGCTGTTGCCGTACAGGATGTCATCAATCTGCCGGTCGTTGAAGTAATGAGTCATCCGATCCACCAGGCGATCCAGTTGCCCGTAGTGGTAGCAGTCTTTCAGCGGATCGGTCAGACCGTCAAAGTCCGTGCCGATCCCGATCACGGAGACATCGCCCAGAAGATCGGCAATGTAAAGCATGTTTTCAACCAGATCATCAATGCCTTTGCCGTCGGTGCCGTGACGTTTCAGGGGATCGACCAGCCAGCGGCGGGAAAGGATCAATCCGGCCACACCACCGATTTTGTGATAGGTGCGCAACTCGTCGTCACTGAGGTTGTACTCGTGGTCAAAGAAATGCTGCAAGCCGACGTGGGAGGCAATGACCGGCCTTTCGTAGTCCGCGCAGAGTTCGTAAATGGCGTGCCGGGCGTGTTCCTGGGTGTGGGAGATGTCGATCAGCATTCCCAGTTCCAGCATTTTACTGGCAAACTGCACGCTCAGTTTGTTGGGATCACCCCAGCGCCAGGTGGCCCGCTTCATCTGGAAGATGGCGTTGTCCCGTACCGAGACCACCTTGCCGTTGACTTCTTTCGGAATGTATTCCGTGCCTTCGGTCTGCGGACTGAACATATTGTCTGCAAAGTGGGCCAGGGTAATCAGGGCCACACCCTGTTCTTTGAGAATGGCCAGGCGTTGCTGTACACGCTCCCAGAAGGCTTCCAGGCTTTCGCCTTCTTTGGGGAAACCCAGCGCGTGGCTGCCTTCCACGGTGTGAACCAGGCCGATTTCATTGTCTTTGACCTGGTCGATTTCCGAGAAACGGCGCACCATGCGGAAGCGGGGGCCATCCCCGAAGGTGGTGCGGTTGGTGTTTTTCACCGCCCGTTCCTGGGTGGCGATCATCCCCTGAAGGGTTTCCCAGACATCCGCCGAGCGCAGTTTGTGATAGATATACGGACCCAAGGTCCAGGCCGCAGCACGGGTATACCAATGGAAAGCCCCGGTTACGAAATCCGGTTCGATGACATAGTGGGTGGCCAGCATGATTTTGGCCGGACTGTTTTTCAGGTGGCTGTATTGCGTGCGAAAGCTGAAGGGGTTCCAGTGATTGCCGCTGTAAACTTTTGCATGGAAATTACTGGTCAGATAGGGAAGATAGTGCATCTTCAAACTGGGATGAACGTGGAGATCAAGCAATCTGGACATGGATACCTCGCGGTTGAAGGGCGCCTTGGCACGGGTTTCAGACTAAGCCGGCATGGAGCGGTCGCTTTTTCTCAATGATGAAGAACCCGGATGCAGCTTCCAGGTTCGATATAGCACACGTACTCCCCGCACACAAGGATTCAAACTTCCGTATCGGGATGGTACCAACGGCCTTGGGCCGCGCCGGTGAGCCGACAGGCCCGGCTTGGGATGCCAGGCTCTTATTTGCGCCAGAAGGAGGGGAAGAAGAGAACCAGCACACTGAAGGCTTCCAGGCGACCGACAAGCATGTTATAGGACAGGAACCACTTACCCGTGTCGGAAATGAAGGCGAAGTTCTTGGAAGGGCCGACATCGCCGAAGCCGGGACCGATGTTCATCAGGGTGGCCAGCACGGAACTGACTCCCGTGACGTAATCCATGTCATCGCTTAGGGCCATGAAGCATCCGCCGCCCAGCACCAAGAGGATGTTGAGAATGAAGAAACACAGCGCGAGGTCGATAATCATCGGGTCAAGCTGCCGCCCGTTCAGGCGCACCGGCGTTACCGCCAGAGGTTGGAACATCTTCTTCACCGTGGCGGAAATGAACTTGAAGGCAATGACATAATGAACGATTTTAATACCGCTGGAGGTGGAGCCGGAGCAGCCGCCGACAAAGAACACGGCGTAAAGGAACATCTGCGCGGCCTTGGGCCAGAGTTCGTAATCGGCGGTGGTAAAGCCGGTGGTACTGAGCAGAGATACGACCTGGAACGAAGCGTAACGTAAGCTATCGGCGAAGTCATAGGTTCCGCTGTGCCAGAGAAACAGACTTACCGACAGGCAGAAGAAGAGAACGAAACCGATGTACCAGCGTAGCTCCGTGTTGATGCGGATCGGTCGCCATTCTCCTTTGGCGATATGGTAGAAAAGCATGAAGGTCATGCCGCCCATGAACATGAACACCGTGATGACCCAGTCAAAATAGGCGTTGTTGTAGTAGCCGATGCTCTGGTTGTAGGGGGAATACCCAGACGTGGACAGCGTCCCGAAGGCATGGCACATGGCGTCGAACAAGGACATCCCGCCCGCCATCATCAACACGATTTGCAGCAGGTTCAAGGCCAGGTAGATCCCCCACATGTAAACCACGGTATCGTGGCCGCGGGCCGCGAACTTTTCTCCGGTGAAGGATTGGCCGGGGCTGGACTCCGCCCGGAAGATGCGCAAGCCCCCCATGCCCTGGGGAAGAAAAATCACCGTCAAGGTCAAAAAGCCCATGCCGCCCAGAAGGTGGGTGGTGGAGCGCCACAGCAGAAGTCCGTGGGGCAGGGCTTCGATATTCGTCAGGATGGTCGATCCGGTGGTGGTGTAACCGGACATCATTTCAAAGAAGGCATCGGCGAAACTGGGGATGGAGCCGTGGATCATAAACGGCAAACCGGACACGGCGGAAACCAGAACCCAGCCGAAGGTTGCAATGAAAAAGGCGTCACGGATGTTCAATTCCTGATTTTTACGGAATAAAAACCAAAAGGGGAAGCCTGCACCAACGGAGATTGCGGCGGAAAGAAGAATGGGAATCAGATCGCCTTCGTTGTCGTAGAACAGAGTGCAGCCTGCCGGTAGCAACATGGCTAGGCCGGTTACAACCAACAGCGTTCCCAATACGTAGAGAATGGATCGAACGTTCATCTTGCTCCAATCGTCAGGTCACTCATCAAGAACCGTGCCTGCCTGGCTTGTGGTTTCGGGCGAAGCGGTTGACATCGGCACGAGAGGGCGTGCCAAACAACTCGTTTCTACACCAGAATCAGCCGTTGCAAAGCCCGCAGGTCTTCGGAACCACAGACGGCAATCACGGCGTCACCCGGCTGCACCTGAGTGGAACCGACGGCGATTTCCCAGGTTCCGTCATGCTGCACACCACCAATGAGGATTTTCCCCTTCAAGCCTTCCAATTGATACAAAGGCTTTTTGGTGATCGGCGCACCTTTGTCGGCGACCAGTTCCACCACTTCCGCATCGGAACCATGCAGGTGAGCTACGGCGCGCATCTGCCCACGGCGGATGTAACGAAGGATCTCGTTGCTGGCCAGCACCTTCTTGTTCAACACGATGTCCGAACCCATCAGCGCGGCGAGCGCGAGGTATTTTTCCCGCTGTACGAGAGCGATGGTCTTGCAGTCCTTGCCTTCTTCATGGTTGCGAATCAGGTGTTTGGCCAAGACGCTGGTCATGATGTTGGTTTCATTGTCGCTGGTGGCGGTAATCAGGGTGTCGGTATTGAACAGGCCCGCTTCAGTCAGCGTATCCGCGTCCGAGCCATCCCCGTGGAGGATTTCCGTTTTGCTCAGCAGATCCGAGAGTTGCTCGGCCCGGCCCTCGTTCAGTTCCAGAAGCTTCACCGGGAAACGGTCTTGCAGCAGTTGCGCGACACGCAGGCCGACTTTGCTCCCGCCGACGATCATGACGCGGTGCTGTTTCTTCTCCACAATGCCGAACATCTTCATCAAGCGCGGAAGATTCCTGCTCAAGGTGAGAATGAACAAGTGATCGTTGGGCATGATGGTGTGATCGCCGCCAGGAATGATGGTGTTGATCTCTCTGGCGATGGCGACGATACGGAAGAAGTAGTCATCGAATTTCTTGGAGATATCCTTGATCTGGGTATGGGCCAGCGGGTTGTCTTCACCAATGCGGGTCGCCACGACCTGAATCTCGCCTTCGGCGATGTCGATGACCACGTTTCCGGCGCGCATTTTCAACAGGCGCTTGATTTCACGGGCGGTCAGTTCTTCCGGACGGATCACCAGGTCGATATGCAAGTCTTTGGGCTTGAGAACGGCGTTGTTCTGCCATAGCTCCAAAGAGCGTACCCGGACGATTTTTCGCCGGATTCCGTAGCGGTGGGCGATTTCCGCAGCCAGAATATTCACCGCGTCGCTGTCGGTCACGGCGATAAGGTAATCAATCTCTTCCGCATCGGCCTCACGCCAGCTTTCAAAGCGCATGGCGTCCCCACGGATCAGGCGGATATCCAACTCACTGTCCGCCGCTTTGATCCGGCTGGCTTCCTGTTCGATGGCCGTGATTGCGTGGCCTTCGGCGGAAAGCATCTTCGCCAGGTAATAGCCCACGCCTCCCAGACCGAGAATGAGAATATTCTTGAACTTTTTCGATGCTCGTCGTTTTTCCATCGTCCCCTCGTCGGCGAATAACCGCCCCTGCGAACGCAAAGACTTCTACGTGAATCACGCTCGTAGGATGAGATTCATTCATAGGCCGAAGGCTCATTCTAGCCCAAGGCGGCCCAAGAACTAGCACGATTTTTCACAAAAGCAAGCCGGGAAAGAGGATTTCTCAGAAAAACAACGATTCGCTTGTGATTCCGTAGTGTTTTATGGATTTAGCTCTTGCCTCTTCCCGAAAAGGAATCCCACGAAACGGCTCAAGATCGGGTCTGGACTTCAAGCCGGGAAGGCATGGCGATGATGGGGGACGATGGGTCGGAAAGGCAACTCCGGAGCGTTTGAAGCCTTGTCCGAAAACAGGGTAGGAGAAGCCTTGCGGCTCCTCCTACCCTCATTGAGTGAACTCAAGCTTGTTGTTGTCTAGCGCTGGGGAACCTCGACCTTGTCGTAGGTAAATTCAAAGAAGATGGGTAGCCGTTCCGGCAGGTCTTCATCGGAATCCACATCATAGATGGCTTTAATCAACGCCGTCGTTCCGTCTTCATCAATGCCGCCGACGCTCATCACCAGGGAAACCAGTTCCGCACTGTTGAAGGTGCCTTCCAGTTCGCCCAAGGTGAGGTTGTTGATCGTTCCCTGGGCGGCATCCAAGGTCAGACGGATCTGGGCATCCAGAAGGGTCATCGTTCCGATCTCGAAACCGGCGCTATCATGAATGAGAATGGTGTAGGCATCCACCCCTGCGGACCAGGTGGTATTGTCAATGGTCCCCTCAATGCTTTCTTCGGTGCCGGAATCCGGTAGCAGGTTGAGATTGTGATCCTGGGCCAGCAGCAGGGTGGCGCGGCCTGAATCCGGGGCGTAGTCTTTCAGACCGAAGAGGAACTGCGGCATGAAGCTGGCGATGGTGCTGGAGGCCATCGCATGATCGGGCTGGCGCAGGCTGGTTTTCTCTTTGTCGGTGGTGAACAGGAAATCCGGGGTTTGCGTCCAGGCATCGGCCAGGGTGTTGAAGGTGGTGCCGATGAGTTGCTCCAACTGATCGTCGCGACGGGTCCAGAAGAAAGCCGTGCTGGTCTGTTCCAGATAACCGAAGGGATACAGCGTCGGCGTTTCCGGTTTTTCCCGGCAGAGCAGATCCACCGAGTAGCGATAGTGGCTTTCCATCTCACCGAAGAGGGTTTTCATTTCCGCGCTGATCGCCTTGGCGGCGTCCAGCTTCGCTTGGGCTGCGGCCAGGGTTTGGTTTTTCAGGCTTTCGTCCGGATCGCGCTCTTCGTCGGCTGCGGCCAGGGTTTCCTGATACCAGGTACGAGCCTCGGCAACGCCTTCATACAGGTGGATCGCGTGTTCAATGCGCTTGACGAAGACGTACAAGGCCATGCGTGTTTCATGGAACAAGGCCTGTTGACGCTCGCTGCCCGTGCTTTCTTCGGGGAGTTTGTCCAACGCCGCCCGGTATTCATCCAACATGCGTTTGAGCATTCCCAGATCCGTGCTGTTCCAGGTGTTGAAGGTGTCCTCATCATACATCAGGACTTTCTTGAAGCTCAGCTTGGGACGACGAGCCAAAATACCCGCCTGTTCGCCGATTTCATCCTGTTTCAGTTCTCCGGCGATGTAGAAATAAATTTCCGGGTAGTCCTCAAAGAAATGCTGGTTCTGTAGGCTGGTCCAGCTTTTCAGCGCTTCAGCCGTTTCGTTTCCCTTGTCGCCGAACATCGGGGAAATCCAGTCCAGGTAGTCGTTCCAAGCGATGCTATCATCCCAGGTGACCTGGGTCAGGTAGTGGTCATACTGCCAATAGGTCCACTCACGCCCACTGGTAAAGGTGATGTGCCCGGTCATCGGATAGGAGGCCAGGCTTTCCTGAATGTCCATTTGCCGCGCCAGGCCGGTAATCGGCAGCACGACCGGGGCGTTGTTGTCGAAGCCCAGCCACCAGGCCGTTTCCGGGAAGTAAACCAGTTCCCGCTGGTCTTTGGCCTGATCCATGAAGCCCAGATGGTGATCGAAGCTTTCGCATTCGTAAACCGGTGCGGGGCTTTCCAGGGTGTAGAACATGGTTGTGTGAACCCAGGCGCCGAGGTCTGTGTCCGCTTCCAGGGGAATATGATAATAGAAACTTCCGTCGTCCAACTTCAGATCGCAGGTGGTGTGAATCCAGGCATAGCTTCGCACGCTGGGATACAACTCGCGGAGATACCCCACGGCGGTATCCAGGTAACCGAGAATGGTTTCCGGCTCCGGCATGGAAAACTCGCTGGTCCCGATCTGGAAGGTGACGAAGTCAAAGCCACCGGCGAGGATGGCATCCAGGCTGAGTTTGATCTGATCCTCTTCGGCCATCATCACGCCGTTTTCATCCAGCCTGTCTTCCCGCACCATTTTGAAGGCGTTCTGTTGCTGATCCACAAAGCCGATTACCACGCCGGTTTCAATGCCGAAGGCATGGGCTTTTTCCGTATAGCTCTGCATGTAGGGCGTCCAGGTTTCCAGGTCCACCGACTTGAGCATGATGTAGCTGCTCACGTTCTGGCGGTTGCGTAACAACCAGAGCAGGTAGTGGTCCAGGTAGTCGTCAAAGCCATCCTGGGGACGCATGAAGAAATCGCTGTAGACAATGGGATGCTGGGTGTGTTCGTGAAAACCACGACGCTGAAAATGGGGGAGATCCACCGTGCCGTCGTAGTTGAAGGGCAGCGTGGCTTGGGCGTTGTCGGGGAAGAAGCTTTCTTCCGGGTGGTGATAGCGAACGCCCATATCCATCTGGATGCGATACAGGCCGTAGGCCGCACCCACCGAGGTTTTCGCCCGTACCTGCAACACCTGGGCGATGGTCTCCAGGCTGGTGGTACTCAAGGCGTAGCCCTGCTCTCCGGCCTCTTCAAAGGTGTCATCGACCAAGACCACCACGGCGGCATCGGTAACGAGGACATCCAGATCACCCAGAGTCGGTTCCGGGATGGTTTCCACACCGGTTATCGCCGCTGCGGCGTTCAGGAGATCCTGTCCGGCCTGCACCAGCACGGCCTCGGCGTCATCGGGAAGAATCACGTCAATACCGAGGTGACCCTCCTTGAGCAAAGGGGGATCTCCCTGCGGAGTGTTGTCTCCCGGCGAGGAGTTTTCCGAAGAATCCCCGCAGCCAGGCATCATCCAGGAAAGCAGCAACCCAACAACAAGCATAGCCAAAAAGAGACGACGGCCCATGACATACCTCCTTCACGGTGAACACACCTGATCGTTACGTGCATTGGCGCACATGAGATTATTGACAAACCCTGATTTCCCTCACCCTTGCTCACTCTGTTCGCATTCCCTCTCCCCGCGGGAGAGGGAAGCTCGTCTCTCCCTCTGGGAGAGACAGGATGCCGTAAGGCATCCCAGTGAGGGGCGGAGACGTTGTCAGCAAACTCGCGTGCATTGGCGCACGTCTTTCTGACAGATCCTCTTATAACGGCTCAGTATAGCCAAGGTGGAGGCAGAAGGAGTGTTAGTTTTATGTTAGCGCCAATTCCTTGGGTGTGGGGAGGGGTTGAGCGTCACGATTCAGGCTGGTCTTTTGGCTTCAACTCAACGGGCAAAGTCTACCAATAGCAAAACGCCCGACCAGGTGGCCGGGCGTTGATTCGTCTGCACGATGCGTTGTAGGTGGGTCAGTGTTTGAAGCTTCGTTGTCCGGTGAAGCACATGGTGGCATCCACGTCGTTGCAGGCTTCAATGCTCTGATAGTCGTTCTGGCTTCCGCCGGGTTGTACGACGCTGCGCACACCCTCACGAAGTCCGACATCAATCCCGTCACGGAAGGGGAAGAAGGCATCACTGACCATCGTGGAACCGGGAAGACCGCCACGTTGCTCCTTCACCTCGTGGTCGATCTCCTGCTTTTTCGCTTCATCGTCAAAGTCGTTGTAGGGCTTGCCGTAGCGCTCGAAACAGATGCGGTCGGCCAGTTTGCGGTAGGCTTTGTCCCGTGCGATTTCCGCCACGCCCACACGGTCCTGCTCGCCGGTGCCGATACCCACGGTGCAGAGGTCTTTGACATATAGCACGCTGTTGCTGGTCACACCGGCTTCCACCAGCCAGCCGAAGAGCATATCCGCCTTTTCCGCCTCGGTGGGTTCACGGTTCACACGGTAGGTTTTACCTTTGTACTCCACCTGGGCCGGGAGCAGATCCTCGGCCTTTTTGGCCAGAGGCAGGAAGCTGGTTTGCAGGATCACCGCACCGTCCATCAGGCTTTTGAAATCCACCACCCGTTCGACGGCGAACTCGGCCAAGCGTTGCATGTTGGCGATTTTCATGATGCGCAGGTTTTTCCGTTTGGCCAGAATCCCCACGGCCTGTTCGTCGAATTCCGGTGCAACCACCACTTCGGCGTAGCGTTCGCTGATCGCCTGGGCCGTGGCAGCATCTACGGTGCGGTTGCAGGCAATGCAGCCGCCGAAGGCCGCGATGCGGTCGGCCATATCCGCCTTGAGGTAGGCTTGCTCTAAACTGTCGGCCATCGCCACACCGCAAGGGTTGTTGTGCTTCATGATCGTCACCGCAGGCTTGTCCTGAAGGAAACGCAGAATGTTCAAGGCGTTGTCCGCATCGGTGAGGTTGGTTTTTCCGGGATGTTTGCCGAACTGGAGCAATTCGGCATCACTGACCAGATAACGACCGGGCACGATGGTCTGCACGTCGCCGAGGTTCAGGTTACCGTTGACCAGTTTGTACAGGGCCGCTTCCTGGCCGGGGTTTTCTCCGTAGCGCAGCCCGCGAACCTCGCCGTCTACGTTCCAGGTGACTTTTTCATAATGCAGAGTCTGCCGTTCGTTTTCCGTGATGAAGGCCAGTTCCATGCGTTCGGGGAAATTGTCTTTGACGATGGTGCGATAGGCTTGTTTCAGATCCTGGGCCATGATCGTTCCTCTGTTGGGGGGCTTGGATGAATAGGGGATGTATCAAAACAACGTAAATAAAATAGAAAACGCTGCGCCTTAGCGCACGTCATCATAGGCTTGGGGCACGCTCTCCGGGTTCTGCTTGGCCAGAAACTCGGCAATGGCCGTATCATAACTGGCGGTGTGGGCAAAGGCTTTCTGGGCCAGGCGGAAGCGGTCGGCCAGGGCCAGTTTGCCGTCTTGCTTTTTCATCGTCTCCAAAAGGCTTTCGTAATCGGAGGGATCGGTCACGCTGGCAACACGCAGGTAATTCTTCGCGCTGGCGCGTACCATGCACGGCCCGCCGATGTCGATGTTCGCCCGCGCCATTTCGACGGTGCAATCCGGCTTGGCCACGGTTTCACGGAAGGGATAGAGGTTCACCACCACCATGTCCAGGGCTACGGCCTCGGTACGTTTGAGGTCATTCTGGTGAGATTCGTTATAGGTTTCCGTCAAAAGGCCGAGGTAGATTTTGAAGTCCAGGGTTTTGACCAGACCGCCCTGGGTTTCCGGCTGGCCGGTGTAGTCGCTGACTTGAATCAGGTTGGTGGCCGCTTTGTCGCCCAGCAGGTCGTTGAGCTTGGCATAGGTTCCACCGGTGGAGTAAATCACCGTATTGGGATTGATCGCCAGCAGACCGGGGATGAGGGTTTCCAGGCCGCGTTTATCCGAGACGCTGCACAGTACGCGCCGGATGGGAAGATGGTTGTCCAGGGTGGTTACAAGGTTGCCCGCCATGATGATCTCCAGGTTTGGATGTTGGTTTTGAGGTTGAAATCGTGATCTTTCAAATCATTTTCGCTTGCATTGTAGTCAAAGGTCGGTCTTTTGCAAGCTCAAATAAACAAGGAAAAGGCTGAATCAAATCAAACAACTGAGCTGGGGTATCCCGACAGTGTAGGAAGATGTATCCATGCGATTCTAACCGCAAATTCGCTTGACGAATGACTTGGTTTTCAGGATAACGATAGGGTTACAGGGTGATTCAAACTCAGTTTGGTCCCTGTTTGTTGGTCTGAAAAAACGAAGAGACCCGACGTGTTTCACATCGTCATGACACCAGACGCAGGCTGAAAAGCGTCTTTAAGCACTTCAACATGAAGGTGAGATAATGACTCAGATTACCGATTGCTCCCTCTATCACCGTTTCTCCATGTATTCTTTCCTCCTCCTTGCGCTATGGCTCTGCACCATTTTAGGCAGCACTCCCGCCTTAGCGGAAGAGGAAGATTCGTCCATCCTGGTCCACGACGGTCAACACGGTCTTCTTCTCGCACAGCGTGATGCTGACGATGACGACGACGATGATGATGACGATGATGACGATGATGATGATGACGACGATGACGACGATGATGCGACAACGAATCAGGCGAAGGATAGCGCAGCCCAGGAATCGCCGGCCAGCAGTCAGCTTCAGGAAAGCCTGAGTGACATGAAGGTAGAGATGGATCGGCTTCGCGAGGAACTGGCCGCGTTGAAGAAATCCAACGAAGAAGGCTCGGCGCTGAAGAAAAAACAAGATGCCCTACAGCGGGAAATCAACGAACTGAAAAAAGAGCAGAAGAAAACCAGCGAAGAACTGAAATGGGTCAAGGGAAGCTTCTCGGCCAAAATCACCGGCGAACTGACCGTAGGCGGTCATTACTACCAGGCGGATGAAGGTGCCTACGGTGCCAAAGACAGCTATTTCGCCGTAGATTTTGCCGCCGTGAGTTTTGATGCGATGTATGACAACTGGTTGTGGATCGACATCACGCCCTCCTTCGCGTGGGACGGGCTTGCCTTCGGTCTTGACAGTGCCTTTGTGGAATTCAACCTTGTTCCCCAAAGCAGCGAGGGTTCCGGTGCCGATGAAGAGGGTGAGCATGAAGGCGGGATCTTCCCCCACCTCTTCGGTCGCAACGCGCACCATCCTTACCGTAGTGCCAACACCTACTTCGCCCTTCAGGCCGGACGCTTTGCCATGCCTTACATGACGGCCAACGAGAGCGTCAACCAGATTGAGCGCTTTGAAAGCACCGAACCCCTTGCCTTGGAAGAACTGAACCCCGCACTGTTTGGTGAAGGCTTGATGATGTACGGTATGAGCGAGTGGGTCAACTACAGCGGCTGGCTGGTCAACGGTAGCCTGGATGGCATCGGCGGCGGTGCGCGCCTGGGGCTGACCCCCCTGGATCATATGGAACTGGGTGTGGCCTATCATGGCGAAACGGAAAGCCAGGACACCGATCAGATTCGTCACCTGCTCAGCGCAGACGCAGCCTTCTCGTTCTGGAAAATGGAAATCGTCGGTCAGTACCTCTATACCCGCTATGAAGAAACGCTGTTCAACGGCGGGAAAAACGAACTGTCCAACTACGGCGGGTATCTCTCCCTGCGTGGGATCATCGAGCCGGGCTTCGTCAGTGCCCGCTTCGGTGGATTGCGCATGATGGAACGCGAAGATGTGACCAACCCGGTCAATCTGGCGTCAGGCATGACCTACACCTACGAGCAGGTGGATGTCATCGAAGCGGCTCTCGGCGGCGGTGCGTTCGTACTTCCCGGCCATGTGCAAGTCAAAGGGGAGTATGTCATGCAGAAAGCGGACAACGAAGACAACCCGGAACACGGGTTTCATTTCCGCGTGGTGGGTGCTTTTTAAGCGAACCCATCAGGACGCGTCAATGCGGCAGCAGACTTTAACGGTGTAATCACTCGAAGCCCGGCCATCTGGTCGGGCTTCGCTTTGGAAGAATCATTCATCGTGTCAGAAGGACGAGAACATCACATCGTTGTTTTTCCCCACGACGCGTTGTTCCGTTTCCGTCAGTTGGTTTGGAATGCCTCATTGACGTGACGTCTTGCCAGTCACTGAACGATCAATGTTCACTCCATCCTTGAAAAATCTACCGAAACAGGGCGTCCTGGTTTATACTCTGTAGGTAGTGGTTTCTTTCTCGCTATGCTCGTATGGTCTCCTCCTCTTTCTGGATTGTATCTGCTCATCATCCCCACCCTGCTCAATCTCGTCTTTACGATATTTCTTCGCAGTCTGTTGAAAAACTCCCTCATCGGCTTTTTCAACACCCTGTAGGGCGTACTCTTTCCAGAAAGCAGGTGCATTATGACTCAGGGAATCAAAGAACATATCTCGAAACAGGCCCATGTGGATTCATTGCAGGAATATCAGCGACTCTATCGGCTCAGCGTCGATGACCCCGTTGGTTTCTGGAGCAAACAGGCGGAACGATTGACCTGGTTTCACCCGTTTCATACCGTGCGGGACATCGACTTCAAGGAAATTGATTTTGCTTGGTATCTTGGAGGGCGGCTCAATGCCTGTTTCAACGCCGTGGACCGGCATATTCAGGATAAAGGCGATAAACCGGCGATCATCTGGGCCAAGGATGAACCCGGGGAGTATGAAACCATCACCTTCCGGGAACTGAAACATCAGGTTGCCCGTGTGGCCAATGTGCTGCTTAAACACGGCGTTCGTCGCAATGATACGGTGGCGATTTACATGCCGATGATTCCGGAGGCGGTGTACACCATGCTGGCCTGTACCCGTATCGGTGCGGCCCATACGGTGGTCTTTGCCGGATTCTCTGCTGAAGCCTTGCGTGAGCGGATCATTGATGCCAAAGCCAAGGTCTTGGTTACCGCCGACCAGGGATTGCGCGGTGGGCGACGCATTCAGCTCAAAGCCATTGCCAACCGCGCCGTAGAAGGCGTGGGCCTTGTGGAGCGTATCCTTGTTGCTCGGCGCACCGGCGCGGATGTTGAGATGACGCCGGGACGCGATTTCTGGCTCAACGAAGAGATGGACAAGCAGCGCTCCACCTGTCCGATGGAGTGGATGTCCAGCGAAGCTCCGCTGTTCATTTTATACACCAGTGGATCTACCGGAAAGCCGAAGGGGGTATTGCATACTACCGGCGGGTATCTGGTCTATGCTGCCGCAACCCATCATTATGTGTTTGATCTGCAACCGGACGATATTTTCTTCTGTACGGCAGATATCGGTTGGATCACCGGGCATAGTTATCTGGTCTATGGGCCTTTGGTCAATGGATGTACCACCGTGTTGTTTGAGTCCGTTCCCACCTATCCTGATCCTGGTCGTTTGTGGCGTATCGTGGAAGACCTCAAGGTGACAACCCTCTACACGGCTCCGACGGCAATCCGCTCCCTGGCCAGAGAATCCGATGAGTTCGTTACCCAGTATGACCGCTCCTCCTTGCGTATCCTGGGGACCGTTGGCGAACCGATCAGCCCTGATGCCTGGAACTGGTTCCATGATGTTGTCGGTAAGGGTCGTTGTGCCGTAGTGGACACCTACTGGCAGACGGAAACCGGAGGTATTGTGATTGCTCCCCTCCCCGGCGCGGTTGCTCCCAAACCCGGTTCGGCCACCCTGCCGTTTTTCGGGATTGTCCCTCTGCTCAAAAACGCCGCCGCAGAAAATCTGGAAGACAACGACGTAGAAGGAAATCTGTGTTTCGCTCGCTCCTGGCCAGGCCATGCCCGTACTATCTGGGGGGATCACAGCCGTTTCAAGAATACCTATTTTTCTCATTTCCCTGGTATTTATTTCACCGGAGACGGCTGTCGTCGGGATGAGGATGGCTATTACTGGATCACCGGTCGTGTGGATGATGTGCTGAATGTTTCCGGGCATCGCCTTGGCTCCGCGGAGATTGAGTCTGCCCTGAACGAACACGACAGCGTTTCTGAGTCGGCGGTGGTTGGTTTTCCTCACGAGATCAAAGGAACGGGGATTTATGCCTACGTTCGCCTGACCGATGACGCGATCGATGAAGATGCGGATGAAATCATCGGAGCCTTGAAACAGCAGGTGCGGCAGGCAATTGGTCCCATCGCGACACCGGACTACATTCAACTTGTACCTGACATTGTGAAAAACCGTTCCGGGAAAATGCTGCGGCGTATCTTGCGTAAGATCGCATCCAACAAATACGACAACTTCGGGGATGTATCCACCTTGCTTGATCCAGACCTCATTGATGACATTGTCAATGGACACAAAGAACTGGTTGGAGAAAAGGACGCTTAGCGTTTTCAGAATGAATTGGGTCTTGGTTCTCTACGCAAAACGGGGCTGCCTGCGCAGCCCCGTTGATCGTTGAAACGTGGGTGTGGTTAATCGTCAGTGGGAACCAGGAGTTTACTCCAAGCCACGGTTTCACCGCCGCAACCGCCAGCAGATGGGTCACTGTCATTGGAGCGGGGAACGGCGAGGGCCGTATCGGCATCATCCGCGTCAAAGATCGTCTGGCAATACCAAGGTGCAAGGCCGTTACCATCGTCGTACCAGGTGAAGTCCATCCGGCTCCATTTGTTGGCACCGGTAGGGTTGCCAGCGTCGTTCTGCCCAAGCCACCACATCGCGTCGTTGTCAAATTGGCTGACAGTGAAGGTGTAGGTGTATTCGGGGAACCCTTCAATGCTTTGGGTCCAGGATGTACCCGTGATGACCTGATCCATGCCGAAATTGTCTACCCAGGTTGCTTGGAATAGGAACTGCTCATCTTCCGGGGTGAGCTTGCTCCAGGGGTAGGTGCCGCAGCCTTCCGTGGTCGGGTCGGTCGCGTCTGCCGGAGTGGTATCCACGGCGGCCTGTTCATCGGCGGCATCATAGGTGGTCTGACAGTAGTAGAGTGCCATACCGTTGCCATCATCATAGAAGGTCCAATCGAAGCGGCTCCACAAACCGCCATTCCAGGCGTTGCTTCCATTGTTTTGGGCAATGACTGTTTTTGTGCTGTTGTTCACTTGAGTGATGTGGAAATAGCTTGTTCCCATCTTCCAGAGATCAACCATGACTTCGTGATGGCTAAAGCCATCGGTGTAGCTACCCTGAATGGGCACTTGGGCCTCTTCCGGGGTGAGCTTGCTCCAGGGGTAGGTGCCGCAGCCTTCCGTGGTCGGGTCGGTCGCGTCTGCCGGAGTGGTATCCACGGCGGCCTGTTCATCGGCGGCATCATAGGTGGTCTGACAGTAGTAGAGTGCCATACCGTTGCCATCATCATAGAAGGTCCAATCGAAGCGGCTCCACAAACCGCCATTCCAGGCGTTGCTTCCATTGTTTTGGGCAATGACTGTTTTTGTGCTGTTGTTCACTTGAGTGATGTGGAAATAGCTTGTTCCCATCTTCCAGAGATCAACCATGACTTCGTGATGGCTAAAGCCATCGGTGTAGCTACCCTGAATGGGCACTTGGGCCTCTTCCGGGGTGAGCTTGCTCCAGGGGTAGGTGCCGCAGCCTTCCGTGGTCGGGTCGGTCGCGTCTGCCGGAGTGGTATCCACGGCGGCCTGTTCATCGGCGGCATCATAGGTGGTCTGACAGTAGTAGAGTGCCATACCGTTGCCATCATCATAGAAGGTCCAATCGAAGCGGCTCCACAAACCGCCATTCCAGGCGTTGCTTCCATTGTTTTGGGCAATGACTGTTTTTGTGCTGTTGTTCACTTGAGTGATGTGGAAATAGCTTGTTCCCATCTTCCAGAGATCAACCATGACTTCGTGATGGCTAAAGCCATCGGTGTAGCTACCCTGAATGGGCACTTGGGCCTCTTCCGGGGTGAGCTTGCTCCAGGGGTAGGTGCCGCAGCCTTCCGTGGTCGGGTCGGTCGCGTCTGCCGGAGTGGTATCCACGGCGGCCTGTTCATCGGCGGCATCATAGGTGGTCTGACAGTAGTAGAGTGCCATACCGTTGCCATCATCATAGAAGGTCCAATCGAAGCGGCTCCACAAACCGCCACTCCAGGCGTTGTTCGGATCATTCTGCGCAATGACCGTGTTGGTGTCTTCATCAACCTGAGTGATGTGGAAATGACTTGGGGTACCATAGCCGCTTTGGGTCCAGAGGTCGGTCATGATTTCATGATGAGTGAAGCCATCGGTGTAACTGCCGGTGATGTTATCATCATCATCGTCATCGTCGTCGTCATCATCGTCATCCGTGTCGCCGTCGGTGTTGTCATCATCGTCATCCGTGTCGCCATCGGTGTTGTCATCATCATCGTCGTCATCATCGTCCGTGTCTCCATCGGAGCTGTCATCGTCGTCGTCGTCGTCCGTGTCGCCATCGGAGCTGTCGTCATCGTCATCATCATCGTCGTCATCCGTGTCGCCATCGGAGTTGTCGTCATCGTCGTCATCATCATCGTCGGTGTCACCGTCCATAACGGTGTCATCATCATCGTCATCACCCTCATCGCAGGCGGTGACGAAGCCCAGCAGGGCAAGTATCGCAATCAGCATTGCAAGCAAACGAATGGACTCTCTCATCTTCATCCTCCCTAGGGTTAAAAAAGCCTCTCTCACGCAATGATAAGGCTATGATGTCCCGTTTCCAGTCTTGCCGGGCGCTTGGATGTGACACGGAGGAGGGCAGGCCAAGGAAAGATACGGCAAAAGAAGATGTCCCGACGCAAGGCTTTCCCGACCATGACGACTCCGTTCACAGCGGAAGAAAGCACGAACTCGATTGGATATCGAATACGTCCCTGGCCCCCTTCCACGAGGAGCACACACGCGACAGACACGTTGCGATAGGTCTTCCGGCTTTCGGATCACCCTACACCCAGCGCCTTCCCAAGATCCTTGTCTCAGTGGCTTATGCCGGGTTCGTCCCCGATTACGGCGGCGGGACCGCGTCGGATTTGCACCGATCTTCCCTTGCATCGTAACGCAAAATCAACCTAGCGCGAATCCTTGACGAAGTCAATCATTTCACATGAAGGGATGGCGGTGAAAAAAACAGCGGTCTACAAACCTTTGCTGGGAGTGTAGACCGCTGTGGAACGTGAATGGAGAGATGAATCAGTGGTAGTCTTTCAGGTGGCTGGCCGCAAACACCGGGCCTTCATGGCAGACACGCTCGTAGTTCCCTTCATGGTTCTGTGTGACACAACCCAGGCAGACTCCGAAGCCGCAACCCATGAAGGCTTCCAGGGAGAGCCAGCAGGGAATACCCAGGGGAACGACCATTTTTCCAACGGCTTTCATCATCGCTTCCGGCCCGCAGGCGTAGACGACCGTATGCTTGCGCTCTTCCATACTGAGGGCGTCCAGTTCCCGTTGCAAAGGAAGGGTGATAAAGCCTTTGCTGCCCGTCGAGCCGTCTTCGGTGGCCAGACGAACCGTTGCGCCCGACTCGCGAAGCTCCGGTACGCCTTGCAGGTCTGAAGCCGAGCGTCCGCCGACCAGGGCGATGCGCTGAGCGTCTTCCAGGCTGGGGTGTTCGGACAGCATAATCAGCGGGGCAACCCCGATCCCACCACCGACCAGAATCACGCGCTTGCTGGTTTCATCCACCGGAAAGGGGTTTCCTAAAGGACCGATGACATCCACGCGGCTTCCCAAGGGAAGGCTGGCCATTTGTGCGCTGCCTTTCCCAACCACTTTGATCAGGAGATCCAAGACCCATTTCCCTTCACGCCGTCCCTGACGAAACACGCTGTACGGTCGTTTGAGGAAAGGATCTTTTCCCTGATGAGGGCTGATCATCACAAACTGTCCCGGCTTGGCCGGAGGAATCGGGCCGGAAAGCGACAGGACGTAATGATCCGCGCTGGTGAAACGGCGCTGATGGATCGAGGTCAAGGTGACGGTTTTGGGGGCTGGGGATTCGTGGTGCATGGTGTTTCCATCGCTAGGGTTCAAGAGTCGGAACGTGGGGAGAGGCGTTCCAGCATGGTGGCAAGGTCGCCGGTCATCAAAATAGCATCTTGGCGTTCTTCTTGGTAATAGTTTTTCCGCCGTCCAACGGCCTCAAAGCCCAGTTTGAAGTAAAGAGCCAGGGCCGCTTCGTTGTTTGCCCGCACTTCCAGGCTCATCAGGGTGCATCGTCTGTCTTCGGCTTCCCAAAGAGCCTGTTCCATCATGCGCAACGCCAGACCGCGTTGACGTTCCTCCGGCTCAATGGCGATGTTCATGATATGAGACTCATCGAGGATCACCCAGTAGAGCAGGTAGCCTGCAACATGACCGTCCGGAGAGATCAGGCAGCGTCGATGGCTCTGCTCGTTGAAGAACTCGGAGACGAAGGCGTGGGGCGGCCAGGCGCTGAGGAAAGACGCCCGCTCGATGTCCATGATTTCGTCCAGATCATCCAGTTCCATGTCCCGATAGACATAGCCATCGTCAAAGACCACCGGACGCACTCTGTCTTCGGAGTCGAACCTCCTCACCAGCTTTCCTCCGGCAATTCTGGGTCAAAGCGTACAAGACGAACCACATGACCGCGACGCTTGAGGTTCTGCAACCAGCGTTTCAATTCGCTGTCCGATTTCTCTCGCTGCTTGCGCTCTCTGGTTGCTTTCATCCAGGCACGTTTCTCTTTCTCGTCGGTAAAACGGATCGGTCCTGTGGAACGCAGTTCGTCATCCAATTCTTCCTGGCTGACCTGGCTCAGTACGCCGAGCCGCTGTTGGATGAAGGCTTCCAGGCGGGCTTTGCGCTCCAGAAGAAGCCGCAGGCTTTCCCTGTCCATCCGGCAGAGGCGCAGGAAACGAAGAAACTGTTCGTCCTCGGCGAAACGCATACGGAACTCCAGCAACAGAGCCTCCGGGTCCAGGTCTTGACGGCGCGTGGATGCGGTACGCTCCATTTCCTGCCAGAGAAGCTCTTCGGCGACCGTGCGCCGGGCGACACGTTCCAAAAGGGTCGGTGTCAGCTTGCCCGCCCAATACATCCCGGAACGGGCCAACTGAAAGCGGGTTTCCTGCTCCACCTGGCTGCGGGTAATCGCCTGTCCGTTGACACCGGCAATCACTTCATCCAGCAGCGTCGGCTCCGCCCAGGCCAAGGCCGGGAGCGCAAGAGCCAGCACCCCAAGACAAACCCAGGCTGGAAAGAAGACCGGTTTCATTCGTTCAGTTCCGCTTCCAGTTCCATCGCAAACAGCGCCCGTGTCCAGACTTCATCCACGCCGCGCTTGGTTTGGGCGCTGAAGACCACCAGATCGTCGGCCAGAAGGCCGAGCTGCTTGGAAATGCGCTCTGTCTGCGCCTTGATTTTCTGGTTGGAGAGCTTGTCGGATTTCGTGACCACCACAATCACCGGAATCTGCGCTTCCAGAAGCCATTCGTAAAGCGCCAGGTCTTCGTTTGTCGGGTCGTGACGGATGTCAAGAATCTGCACGCAGGCACGGAGGTTCTCCCGCTCGGAGAGATAGGTTCCGATGAGTTTTCCCCACTGGGCACGCATGGACTTGCTGACTTTGGCAAAGCCGTAGCCGGGGAGATCCACCAGGTGAAACAGCTTGTTGACCGCCAGGAAGTTAATCAGTTGCGTGCGCCCCGGCGTGTTGGAGACTTTCATCATTTTACGCCGTCCGATGATCGCGTTGATCAACGAGCTTTTGCCGACGTTGCTTCGTCCGGCAAAGGCCACTTCGGGCCAGTCGGTTTCCGGTGCCTGCTTGGCGTCGGCGCAACTGATGACGAACTCCAGGTCACGAATGGTAAACAGCGCTTTCATGGTTTCAGTTCCTTTTCGTGGTCAACGGCGTGTTGCTCTTCTGCTTCTTCGCCGGGAAAATCCATCTCGTCAAAGGTGCCGCCCTCGCTGGAATCCAGATCCAACAACACCTGCTCCACCGCTTCGCGATGTTCGGCTGGGAACACCAGGCGTGCTTTGAAGAAGAGAGGAAACTGGGTGATCGCAGCCATGTTCTGGTTTTCTAGACGCAGGGGAATATCCAAGCCACGCAGCACGCTGGCCACCAGGTCCGCCTGATGGGCATCCAGGCTCAGGGCCAGCAAGCCATCGTCCAGTTCCTTGAAGGTTTTCTCCGGCAAGGATGGCGCACGGTCACCACCGGAGTGGTTCGTCTCACGGCGGGTCCATTCGGTCAAGGTTTCATAAATCAAGCCGGCCAATCCCAAACCGAAAAGCAGTGCGTTCAAACCCAGCCTTCCCTCACGGTGCCAGGCATCCCAGGCTCCCATGCCCCAGATGGCAATCAAGGGCAGACCCACCAGCCAGAGTATCCACAGGCGTTGACGACGGCGAAGGCTTCCGATCATGGCTTGGGTTCCTTCGGGGTTCCGGTTCGTTGATGAAGATGACACCACGGCGTGGACCGCCAAGCGTATCCACAATTCTGCGTCTCAAGTGTAACAAAGGCGCACCACGCTTGGCAAACGTGAAATGCCGTGCCGGTGTCCGATGGGGCTTACATGCTGCCGTAGGAATGCAGACCGCTCAAGAGCAGGTTGACGCCGAGGTAGGTGAAAATCACCACCACGAAGCCGATAACGCTCAGGACGGCGGCGGGTTTGCCCTGCCAACCGAAGACCAGACGCATGTGCAGGTAAATGCTGTAAACGATCCAGGTAATCAGTGACCAGGTTTCTTTCGGATCCCAGCCCCAATAGCGGCCCCAGGCGTAATAGGCCCACACCGCACCGGTGACGATGAGCATGGTCAGGAAGGGATAGGCGAACAGAATGCTGCGATAGGTCATGTGGTCCAGGGTGTCCGCGTCGGGAACATGTTCCAGAAGGCGCTCTTTGAACCCCAGCAGGAAGAGATAAAAGCCCACGGAGAGCCACGCGGTGAGCAGCATCAGAAATTCAAACACATTGGCCCGCAACGAGAGGGTATACGGCCCCGGCAGGTGCATTTGGAAGCCACTGAGCAGGCTTTGCCCGTTTTCCATGAAGCGCTGGGCGAGGATTCCCCGTGCCTGACCTTCGCTGAGGCTGATCGGATCGCTTCCCAAGGCACTAACAATCTGGGCCACCAGACCGGCGCTGAAGGCGACGAAACCGGCGATCACCACCGCACGCAGAGGCTTCTTCAAGGAAGGGTTGTTTTTCAAGGCGGGAATCAACGGCAGCACACCCCCGACGAAAAACAAGATCATCGCCAGCCAATACAGACCACCCACGGTAGGCATGGGCCAGCGAAACGGCGTGGCTTTGGCCAGGGTGTTCCCGGCGACATCCACCGCCCCGAAGGTCAAGGGCGCGAGCTTGTCGCCGAATTGCGCCAACAGGGTCAGACTGTACTCACCCCGAAGCAGAAGCACATCCTGCCCCACGGAAAGAATCATCAGCGACGCGCCAAGAGCCAACAGACCGCCGAGGAAATCCACATCCAGATCGCGCCGCAAAAGGTAGAGCATGGCCAGAATGGCCGCCAGGCCGAAGGCCGGGTAGCACAAGACGGCCATCAAGACGTGGATATGCAACCACTTGCTTTGCAGGGCAGGCACCAGAGGCGTTATGTCCTGGGTAATCAGTAGCGAGGCACCGCCCATAATCAGCAGCATTAGAATACTGGCAAACAAACCGGCCACGTTGAGCTTGAAGCGTCGGATTCCCACCAGAGCCACCAGGCCCATCCCCCAGCCGAAGGCAACCAGACTTTCATACAAGTTGGAAAGGGGAGGATGACTGAGATAGACATTCCAATAGGCCATACCCGTCGGTGCTGCGCCGTGGGCCTGCACGTAGGCGGCAAGCTCCACCGCGCCCGCCTCAAACCAGCGCACGAAGAGCGCCACGGTGTGCAGCGCGAAGCCCGCCACCAGGGCGGAAAAGGCCGCTTTGGGCAAAAAGGCTTTGCGTATGCCGATCATTCCCAGGTAAGAGAATGCGGCGATCAGATAGGCCCAGAAAGCCAGGGAAAAAAGCAGGGTGCTGTCCATGACCATTCCTTGAAGAATCATCGACCTGTGCGATGAAATACCACGGCGCGAGGCGACACAGACTCCCAGACGGGGAAGACCTGTCTTCCTCTGGTTCAGAACCTTGTGCCGAACCGGAAAGGCAGGGTACCCAAGGCCGGGAAGTTTGTCCAGCCCCATAGAGGACATTTGTAGTAAAAAACCGGAATCTATGGCGACTTTATCCTTGAAACCCCAGGCCGAGCTTGGTAAGAATTTCGTTACGCCGTCGGCTGGCCGGGTTTGCGTCAGTTCGGCGGCCCTTCTTTGGGCACCCACTCCAAGAAGGCGCTCGCGCTTTATCAACCCGGATGTCGGCGTTTCGCCACGCGGACCGCGTCGATGAGGAGATGAATCATATGACTCGCAGTTACACCGGAAAACCGATTACCCTGATGCACCTGGCCCGCCAAGGCGAGATCACCGACGAAATGCGTCGCGTCGCGGAGCGTGAACGCCACGATCCGGAGTTCATCCGGGAGAAGATCGCCACGGGGAAGCTGGTCATTCCGGCCAATGTCAACCACACCAACCTGGACCCCATCGGCATCGGCATTGACTGCGATGTCAAGATCAACGCCAACATCGGAAACTCGGCCCTGGATTCGGACATTGACAATGAATTGGCCAAGCTGAAAAACTGCCTGACCTACGGAGCGGATACCGTGATGGATCTCTCCACCGGTGGGGATATTTCCAAAATCCGTCTCGCTCTTCTGAAGGCCAGCCCCATCCCCTTGGGCACCGTCCCCGTCTATCAGGCAATGGCGGAAATCGGGGGAATCAGCGAGTTGTCTGCGGATCTGCTTTTGGATGTCATCGAGAAGCAGGCCAAAGAGGGCGTGGATTACATGACCATCCATGTCGGGTTGTTGAAAGAACATCTGCCGATGGTCAAATCCCGTCTGACGGGCATTGTCAGCCGGGGCGGTTCGCTGATGGCTGAATACATGGCCCGTTTCGAGAAGCAGAACCCGCTCTACGAGCGTTTTGACGATGTGTTGGATATTGCCGCCCGCTACGATGTCACCCTGAGCCTGGGCGATGGCTTACGGCCCGGTTGCCTCCATGACGCCACGGATGAAGCCCAGCTTGCCGAACTGAAAACCCTCGGTGAACTGGCCCGCCGTGCCTGGGCCAAAGACGTGCAGGTGATGATTGAAGGTCCGGGCCATGTGCCCTTCGACCAGATCGAACGCAACGTCGCCTTGCAGCAGGAATGGTGCGACGGCGCGCCCTTCTATGTGCTGGGGCCCATCGTCACCGACATCGCGCCGGGTTACGACCACATCACCAGCACCATCGGGGCCACCCTCGCAGCGGTCAAGGGCGCCAGCTATCTTTGCTATGTGACTCCCAAAGAGCATCTGGGCCTGCCGAACACCGAAGACGTGCGGGAAGGCATCATCGCTTACAAAATCGCCGCCCATGCGGCGGATGTCGCCAAGGGTCGCCCTGGTGCGCGGGACAGAGATGACGAGATGGCTCGTGCCCGCTTCGCCTTCGATTGGGCCAAGCAGTTCAACCTCGCGCTGGACCCGGATCGTGCCCGCAGCATGTATGAGAGTTGCTCTCCCGCCGGGGACGAACACCACAAGGCCCATTATTGCAGCATGTGCGGTCCCAAGTTCTGCGCGATGCGCATCAGCCGTGCGGTGAAACCGGACGAAGAGTAAGCCGGAAGGATCAGGCAACCACCAACAAAACAACGCCCGGCCAGATGGTCGGGCGTTTGGCGTTATTGACAACCTACGGTTTCCCTCACCCTGCTCTCTTCGTTCGCTTCCCTCTCCCGGAGGGCGAAAGAAAAGTCGTCTCCCCCTCTCACGAGAGACAGGATGCCGTAAGGCATCCCCGTGAGGGGCACGGCATCAACACACAAAAACGGCGCAGCGGAAGAACCGATGCGCCGTTGATCTTTTCAACCTACAGCAGACTACTCTTTCGGGAAGTTCTCCGGAAGAACCAGCATGGTGGTGCTGCCGCTGGACCAATACATCAGACGATCTTCGGTGGTCAGGGCATTGACGGACTTCTGAACGTCACGTTTTTTGTAATCCAGCGCGGTCATCGCTTTGACAACATCCGCCATGTAGAATTTCTTTTTCTCGCCGGTGGATTTGGCTTTAAACCACTCTTCAATCTTATCTTTCAGTTCTTCATTCGACATGTCAACGTCTCCTTCCATGTAATTGAGTGCCAGCAAAACTCAAACTGAATCTTCGCTCAGTCGGGGCATGATGTCAATAAAAACGCCCAACTTTTGCAAAAAAGAACGCCCCATCACGGGGCGCTCTCGGCTTGTCAGTAAATGAACATCAGGGTGATGAAAATGAACACGGGAACCAGAATTCCGAAGGAATATAGCAGGTATCCTCCGAAGCTGGGCATCTTCACGCCGGTTTCTTCGACGATGGATTTAACCATGAAGTTGGGTGCGTTGCCGATGTAGCTGTTGGCTCCCATGAACACGGCACCCAGCGAGATGGCCGCGATCAGATGCGGTGCCACGCCCGTGGTTCCCACACCGTCAGCCGCCTGACCCAAGCCTTGCGCCAGGCTGAGGAAGGTGACATAGGTCGGCGCGTTGTCCAGGAAGGAAGAAAGCATCCCGGTCATCCAGAAGAACTGCCAGGGTTCCGTAACGCCGAACTCCGAGCCGTGGGCTTTGAGCAGGCAGATGGCCGGAAGCATGGCGGTGAAGATCCCCGCGAACAGAACGGCGACTTCCGTAATGGCATGGAAAGTGAACTTGTTCTTCTCACGTGGGGTAGCTTCTTCCGGTTTGCGTTTCTTCTTCGTGCGGTCGATCATCAATGAGGTGATTGCCAGCAGGAACATCACCGGTTCACGGAACCATTGCAGGTCCATGTGTTCGTAGGTACGCAGGAAAATGACGCTCAGAATCACGCCGAGAAGCAGAATGAAGTTGTGCGTTCCATGAAAACGCACCGGTTCCACCAGGGCGCGGTCACGGAATTTGTCCAGGCTGGTTTCCGCACGATAGGCGTAGGTGTCCCAGATGAAGAAGATCATCAGCAGGATGACCAGAGCGGTAAGCCATTCAAACCAGAGGTTGAAGGTCCAGAAGAAGGGTACGCCGCGCAGGAAGCCGAGGAACAATGGGGGGTCACCGATGGGCAGCAGGGAGCCACCGATGTTGGCCACGCAGAAGATGAAGAAGATATAGATGTGCTTGACGTTGTGGCGCTCACTGTTGGTTTTCAGCAGGGGGCGAATAAGCAGCATGGCCGCGCCGGTGGTTCCGATGAAACTGGCCAGCAGGGAACCGATGGCCAGAAAGCCGGTATTCGTCGCCGGAGTTGCGCGCAGATCGCCGCTGAGGAAAATGCCTCCGCTGATGGTGAACAGCGCGAAGAGCAACATGATGAAGGAATAGTATTCATGGGTTACATGGAGCAGGGCCGTGCCGCCGTGGTCTACGGCAAACAGGAAGTACAGCAGCATCGGCAGACCGAAAAGGGCTGCCACGATGCCCTTATTGGTATTGGACTCCCACCAGTGTTCTACTGCCAAAGGCAGAACGGCGATGCCCAGAAGGAGCAGGGCAAAGGGAACAACTGTCCAATAAGGAAGAACATGGCCGATTTGCGCTTCAATATCAACGCCACCATGTCCACCTGACGCAAGCGCCAGAGCGGGGAATAGAAATACCCCTAGACCCAGAAAGGTCTTGACCAACGAACGAAGTTCACCGTTCATCTCTGTCTCCCTCCCAAGAAAACACGCCGCAGATGCGGACAAAAGAAATGTATCAATGACTCAAACGATTCTGTTTCACACCATCTGTTCGCTCATGATTTCACATCCGTAAAACCGGCCTACCCTATCATGTCTTTTAGGGAAGTCAAGGCTTCGCATTCAAGCGTGCATAAGCCCACCCCGATCTGTAAACCCCGAAATACCACGGAGAAAAGGGTTGGTTGATTCATCCACGAACAGAAGTACATCGGGGGAAAAAGATAGAACTTGAGCAAAGCCCACATGCTGGGTCAGGCCTTCTGTACCCTGATGGCCAAGGGTCCCCAGGGTCAAGAAACGCCTTGTTCCAAACGCTACTTTGCTTTCTTGAGACGATGGCTCAGAGTGAAGTAGTCCATTTTGGTATAGATTGAAAAATCTCTTGTTGTTTTAGATTGTTAGCAGTTTGTTATCCCGTTTTCACGCAGTTTCAGCCTGCTTGGAACCCTCTCCGGATGGTGGAGCAAGAATGGTGAAAGCATCCGTAATAATAAGAGAAATCCAAGAGCACGGACTTTTGGCATGGGCTTTGCTGTATCTCCAGTGCGGAACGAACGAAAGGAAACTCGAAACCATGAACAAACCATGTTGCACCCACGTGAAGAACCAAGCAGAACAGCCGAAGGTGCGGGTGTTGGTGGTCAATCAGGATCCGGTGGAAACCGCGAGCCTGTGTCGAGGACTGTTTCTCTATGGATACCAGACGGTAAGTGGAACCAACCCCAGCGAGGCTGAAGCGATGCTTCGCGGTGAAGCCAGCACGCAGATTGATCTGCTGCTTACGGATCTATCCTCGCATGAGAAAACCGGGTTTGAGATTGTGAAACTGGCTCGCGCCATCACGCCGACTCTGCCGATTATCGTGATTGCCGGTTTGAAGGACTCCGAGGAACTGGCGGCTTTGCGTCAGCAGGGCATTCCGGTTCTGACCAAGCCCTTCGACCCCAAAAAACTGGATACGCGCATTCAAGAACTGATGCGCTCTTTAGGAAGCTAGGACGGCGAATATGAACGAGTATCACGTCAACATCCTGCCTACTCCTCCCTCCAACCTTTCCTACCTTTTTGCCTGCGACGACACCGGCGGGGGAGCGCTTCGCTCCCCCAGCCACCTTCTTTTCAGTGATGTGTCGGGCGAAATCGGGAAGGCGACTTCTGGGAACGAGAGAATGGATACTTTGGATACCTCTCTCTTACACATGAAAGGGCACCAAGAATGATGATGCAGCACGATGAAATCCGTCTTGACCGTCCGCGTGTCCGCGTGGAAAGCCTGCGTGATTTTCTTGCCGAACGCGCATCCAATCATACCTGGATGGCCCTGTGCTGGCTGGGGATGGGCATCGCCGTCTTGGTGGTCACCGCTCCCGGCTTCTAAAGAACGTCACGCATCACGCTGTAGCGGATGCTTTGAATTGCCCCCGTTTTCGTACCCTTGTAGCGTTTCATCGGGATCAGCACCCCGATTTCAGGTCCTCTTCTCCTTCTCTCCTTTTTCTTTTTCCGGATGGCGGCGGCCCACCGCCGTCCGGAGCTTTTTCAAGGACAGCGGCCTTCCGGGGGGACGGTTGCTTTCAGCCCTGCCAAGCCTGGCGGGGCTTTTTCGTGTGTTGGGAGCCCCTTGCCGCACTGCGGTTTGAACCGCCTCGTCTACACTGGACCCCATCTTGTAGACCAGAAAGGGGTCATTCTTAGGTGTGATCAGGCGGCGTATGTCTCCGCTGTGTGATTGAAATATACGTCATCCGGCGTACGCTCGTCAAGTCCCTGATGAAAGCGCTCTTCGTTGTAAAACCGGAAATACTCACGTAAGCCCGTTTTCACCTCCTTCATCGTTTCATAACCCCTGATATAAATATCTTCGTATTTCACGCTGCGCCACAGCCGTTCCACAAACACGTTGTCCAGCGCACGCCCTTTGCCGTCCATGCTGATTTGAATGCCGTGCTCGATGAGTACGCCCGTAAATGCCTCGCTGGTAAACTGGATGCCCTGGTCCGTGTTGAAAATCTCCGGCGCACCGTAGCGCAAGAGCGCCTCTTGAAGCGCCTCCACACAGAAACTGGCATCCAGCGTGTTCGACAGCCGCCAGCTCAAAACCTTGCGCGAAAACCAGTCCAGAATCACCGTCAGATACACGAAACCGCTCGTTGTGCGGATGTAGGTGATATCGCTGGCCCAGACCAGGTTCCGCTGCGTGACGGCGATGCTTCTCAGCAGATACGGATAGATCCTGTGCGCCTGATTCGGGCGGCTCAGGTTCGGCTTTGGATAGATCGCCTCCAGGCCCATCAAACGCATCAGCCGCTGCACGCGCTTGCGATTGATCCGAATGCCCTCCATTTTAAAGAGCTCTATCCTCATCCGACGCGAACCATAAAAGGGCCGCCTGGTGTAAATCTCGTCGAGCAAATTCATCACGCGCACATCTGACCTACTGGCCGGTTTCGACTTTCTGTAAAACGCCGAGCGGCTAAACGACAGCAGATCACATTGTCGCCGGACGCTGATCGTTTTGTTTTCAGGCTCAATCATTTCGCGCTTAACCCCGGAAGAAAGGGTCTGTCTTCTTTTTTAGCCAGTCGATTTCAACTTTCAACTGGCCGATCTGACGATACAATTCGTCGCGCTCCTTCTGGATGCCAGCATGCTGGCGAGCTTGGTCTCGCTCGCCAGAGAAGACTTCCGGAAGATTCTCCAGCAATTGGCTCTTCCATTGGGACACCTGGTTGGGGTGGATACCGTGCTCGCTGGCGACCTCGTTGATCGTCCGCTCTCCTCGAATCGCTTCCAAAGCCACTTTCGCCTTGAACTCTCCACTGAACGTCCGTCTCTTTCTCGGCATTTCTTCCTCCTTTTGAAGCTGTCTTCTGGCTTTCTGGAGTCACATGCCCAGCCTAACATCCACCTAAGACCACTGTCCATTTTTCGGGGACCAGCTCAGTTTCCATCATGGGTCCACCTCATGGTTCGGTTCTGTTCATCGTGAAACAAAGTATAGCACCAAACCTGGAAGGAAGCAAAAGGGGCAGGAATGCCTTTGCTCTAGCCCCAAAAACAAACTCCCTCATCCTGGATGTCTGATCCGTGATGAGGGAGTTTTGGATCTTCTGCTTTCCCGCGTTGATACCGGAATGGAAGCCCGGATCTCCGACGGGGAATTGGGCTACTTCATCGTGATCACCGTGCCGCCCTTGCCTTGCACGGCCAGGGGCAGGGTTTCCGCATTGGTAATCACCACCTTGCGGCCTTTGGAACCCGTGGGGTCGGTGTGTTGTAAAAACTGGATCGCGGAAAGGATCTTCGGTCCCATGCTGCCGTCGGGGAACTGATTTTCATCGAAAAGCTCGCGGGCTTCCTCCACCGTGAGTTGGCTGAGCCAACGTTGTCCCGGTTTGTTGAAGTCTACCGCCACCTGGGGCACTTCGGTGATAATCACCAGCACTTCGGCGTCGATTTTCTCGGCCAGCAGGGCCGAACTATAGTCTTTGTCCACCACCGCATCCACGCCTTCGTAGGTGCCGTCTTCTTCCAGATAGACCGGCATCCCACCACCACCGCAGCAGACCACCACCACACCGTGACGAACCAGGGTGCGGATTTCATTTTTTTCCACAATATCCAAGGGGTAGGGACTAGGTACCACCCGCCGCCAACCACGGCTGGAATGCTCACGCATCGGCCAGCCGATCTCGATCAGCTTCATCGCTTCCTCTTCGCTGTAAGAACTGCCGATGAATTTGGTGGGATATTGCAGCTTGGGGTCATCCTTGTCCACCACCACCTGGGTCAAGACACTGACCACGGCCTTGGGGTGCTTGTGACGGATGAAATAGTTCTGCATCGATTGCTCGATCATGTAACCCATCGCACCCTGGGTTTCCGCAACCATCACCCCCAGCGGAGTATCCGGTACTTTCCCCAAAGCCGCTTCCACCTGCAAGAGACGGTCGCCGACCTGGGGGCCGTTGCCGTGGGTAATGACCAGGTTGTGTCCGGCATCGATGATGCTGGCCAGGGCACGCACGGATTCACGGGTATGGGCAAATTGTTCATAAATGGTGCCGCGCTCGCCCTTTTGAATGATGGAGTTACCACCCAGCGCCACCACATAGGTTTGAGACTGTTTCCTCATGCAAATACCTGGAACGAAAAAACGTCAAGCCCCTGCGGGATGCTTCCGCCAGGGGTGGCGTTTCTTGTTGAAGGATGGACGGTCAAGGCCGTCGGGGGGTTGAACGCTCGGCACGCAGGGAGGCGGGTCAGAGTGAGCAGGGGCCGGGCGTTCCCGAAACATGGCTTTGTCAACAACCACACAAAGCAAATGTGGGGACGGTCAACCCGTCCCCACGAATCCCGGTGTCGGGATAGAGGCTTAGAATTCTTTCAGAATCTCGGCCAGTTCACCCTGTTTCCGTTCGGCCAGGGCGTATTTCACACGCACGATGGGTTTGTTGACCTTGACCAGGCGGGTGATGTCGATCGGGGTGGCGCTGACAACCACGTCACAATCGGTGGCGTTGATGGTGTCTTCCAGATCCTTGACCTGTTGATCGCCGTATCCCATCGCCGGCAGCAAGGTGCCGATGCCGGGATATTTTTTGTAGGTGTCGGTGATGGTGCCGACGGTGAAGGGACGCGGGTCCACCAGCTCGGCAGCACCATGCTCTTTGGCGGCGACGACGCCGGCGCCGTATTTCATTTCACCGTGGGTCAGGGTGGGGCCATCTTCGACGACCAGCACGCGCTTGCCTTTGACCAGTTCCGGTTTGTCGATGGTCACGGGGCTATCGCATTCCACGATGGTGATCTTGGGGTTGATGGCCAGGATGTTCTTCTTGAGCAGCTCAATGTTCTCCGGCTCGGCGGTGTTGCATTTGTTGATTACGGCAACATCGGCCAGATGCACGTTGGCGGAGCTTGGGAAATAGGTGCTTTCGTGGCCCACGCGGTGAGGATCGCAGACGACGAAGAGCTTGTCGCATTTGAAGAAAGGCATATCGTTGTTGCCACCGTCCCAGAAGACCACATCGGCTTCTTTTTCGGCTTCGCGCAGGATCGCTTCATAATCCACACCGGCGTAGCAGGGCTCGCCGTTGTCGATGTGCGGCTCGTACTCTTCGCGTTCTTCGATGGTGCAGTTGTGTTTGTCCAGGTCGGCATATTCACCGAAGCGCTGCACTTTCTGGGCGGCCAGATCGCCATAAGGCATGGGGTGACGCACGGCGGCGACTTTGCGGCCTTTGTCTTTCAGCACGTCGCACAGATAGCGGGTGGTCTGGCTTTTGCCGGAACCGGTACGCACGGCGACAACACCGACGGTCGGTTTGGTGCTCTTGATCATCGTCGGGCGGCTGCCCACGAAACCATAGTTGGCACCGGCGGCCAAAACGCGACCGGCCATGTCCATCACGAACTGATTGCGCACGTCGGAATAGCTGAAGTAGACTTCGTCCACGTTCTGTTCACGGATGATGCTTTCCAGGTTGGCTTCGTCCACGATGGGAATGCCTTCCGGATAGAGCTTGCCGGCCAGTTCGGCGGGGTATTTACGCCCGGCGATGTCCGGAATCTGCGCGGCGGTAAAGGCCACGACCTTGTAGTCTTCGTTGTCGCGGAAGACGCAGTTGAAGTTATGGAAATCACGGCCAGCGGCTCCAACGATCACGACGGTTCTCTGCATGGGTATCCCTCCAATCCCTTGTTGAATGAAAATGAACACTGGTTGTTCGTTTTAGCTCCCGTACCCGACGTGGGGAACGCCGAGGAAATCTCTGGGACTTCGGACAAACCGGGCGTTTGTCACGGGAAAGAAAGGCCCCTAAACGAACTTTTGGCTACCATGAAGAACCCACCTTGTCAAGAGCCTCGTTTTTTCTTGTGAAACAAGGAGGATCGCAACAGGTTTTCACCCGCCGATGCGCCACGATGGAAGGGAAAAACAGAAGGGGAGACTACATTTCCGGCGGGGGATGATAGGGAAAGAAACGTTCCGCGATGGCTTCTGCAACATGCAGCAGTTCCATATCCTGCCAGGCTTTTCCCACGAGCTGTATGCCGATCGGCAGCCCTTCTTCGGACAAGCCAATGGGCAGAACCACCACAGGAACACCCAAAAGGTTAAATGGGCAAGTATAACCCAAACTTGCCAGATGACCGGGAGTGGAACGCCCCTCGACGACGATGGGGTGATTGATCTTCCCCCGTTTACGACATGGAGCTGCCGTGGTTGAGCTGACAGGCAGAGCCAACACATCATAGGGTTCCATTCGTTGAGCTTGACGCCGTATCCATCGGTCCCGTTGGTCGAGGATGAAAACAAGGTCTTTGGCTGTCGCCAGAACCTTGCGAAACGCGGCTCGGCCAAGAGGATCGTTTTGAAAAGGGTTGAACGCGAACAAACGTAGGAGCAGCCGTATCGGCAAAGGCAGGTGAGCGCTCATCAGGCTTCCTACCAGATTGCCATAGGTTTCCCACATGCCTTGGAAGTCCTCTTCAGGGATGGAGAGCCGTTCCACATGGCATCCAAGGTGGTCAAGCTTTCCCATCAAGCTTTGCAAAGCCTGCCTGGTGGCAGAACAGACCGGTGGGTTGTCCAAACCATCCATCCAGGCAATACGATAGGTTTGAAGGGCTTTGGGCGCAGGGTTGACCCACGGAACCGGACAGACCTCGGTATCCAGGCCATCGCTTCCCATCATGGCTTGCAGTGCGAGACGAAGATCAGTGACACAACGAGCGATGGGACCGGGGCTCATCAGGTAACGTACCCAGGAAACGGTGTCGGGAAGGGGTGGAATATGACCGGCCTTGGAAACAAGACCATAGCTTGGCTTCATTGCGAAAAGACCGCAAAAATGGGCAGGAAGACGCAAGGAGCCTCCGATGTCGGAACCAATTCCGATGGGGCTTAACATGGCAGCGACCGCAGCGGCTTCTCCTCCCGAACTTCCACCCGGTGTTTTGGAACGATCCCAGGGGTTTCTGGTTACCCCAAACAGGGGGCTATCGCACTGAGTATCCATCGCCAGGGCTGGGGTATTGCTTTTTCCAAGCAGTATGGCCCCTTGACGGCATAGATTCTCCACCACGGTAGCATGGCTTTCAGGTCGATGGTTACGCAGCGCAGGTGTGCCCGCCGTACTTCGCAGCCCAGCGGTCTCAAAGCAATCTTTCACGGTAAAGGGAACACCATGCAACGGACCACGCCATACGCCGCGAGCAGCCTCATTATCAGCCTGATGGACCTGTTCCAATACCGCAGCATCATCCACCGTGACCAAGGCATTGATATCCGGATTGATACGTTCAATCCGTTCTAACAAGGCTTCAACCAGCTCTCGGCTGGAAAACAAGCCCTGGCGTATACCTTGTGCGGCTTGAGACGCGCCGAGTTGATGCAAATCATTCATGGTCATGTGTCTTTCGGTGTTGGATGAACACCATGACGGAGCTGATGAAACAAACCCTGTAGGTAAAGCTCTAGTTGCGACTGAAAATCAAGATGTCCTGATGCGGCAAGGTAATGGAGTCCCAGGCCATCAACAAATGCCACAATGTTTCGTGCCAAGGCATCCACCTGGTTTTCATAACATTTGGACAAATACCCATGATGGATACCCTCTGAAAGAATCTGGCTGATTGCATCCCGGATGGGGCCGGATACCTGACCAATGACATCCTGATTGTCAAACGCGGAGTGGGGAGACAGGGCGGTTTGAACGATACCTAGAAATAAGCGGACGATCCGCGGGTCTTCCAGAAACCCCTTGGTGCTCTGCTCAAGCAAGCCTCTGAGTCGTGTTTCCGGGTCGAGGTGCTGGTCCATCGTTTCTGGAAGCCGCTGCTTGACGAGTTCAACCCAAAAACGTGCTGCGGCAAGAATCAACTCTTGCTTGGAGTCAACATAGAGGTAGAGCGTTCCCTTGCTCACCCCTACATACTTGGCAATATCACTCATTGAAACCGCCTCAAAGCCTCGTTCCGCGAAGCATTCCAGCGCGGCCTGAATGATTTCCTGTTTACGTCTTGGTTTATCAACTAACTTTGGAGACATACCCTTCCTCCCTTTCAACAGGTCTATTAATGACCAACCGGTCAGTCATTGTCAAGTTCTTTTCACATCTACCCTGTTTCGTTGCCCAAAACAAAAATCAAGGATGAACCTTCTCCGATGTGTTTCTTGCTGGTTATGTGGTTGTTCCTGGGGGTGAACCTACAAAACAAAGACCGCGTCCTCCAAGATGCGCTTTGTGATTTTTTCGGAACACGGCCTATTCGTTTATCTTGGATAGTCCTGACCTTGTTTTCCGATATCCCTGGATCACAACGATCTTTCACCCGCCGATGCGCCACGATGGAAGGGAAAGAAGGCCAGTTCCGCCCCGCCTGGCTTCCGGCTCACAGACCGCTTCAAGCTTGGAGGATTTCCCCAGTCTCCCAATAAAAAAGCGCCCGGTGTTTCCACCGGACGCAATGCGAGCCTATCGCTTGAACTCCCCAAAGGGCTTACTTGGACTTCATCTTCTCATACACCGGCTTCAGGTAGGCACCCAGGGTAAGTTTCAGACCTTCTTTGTAGCCTTTCAGTTCCCGTTTATCGCCCAGCATGGGTTTGATGACTTCTTCGGCGTCTTTCTTGCTCCCGGCATACTGCAAACCGATGGCGGCCAGCACTACTTCATGCACTTTCTTGCTCTTCATCAGCGGGCGAAGCTGCTCGGCCTGCTTGTCGGTGAGGTTCTTTTTCATGTAGCGGTGTGCCTGAAGGTAATCACGCATATGGTAGCGGCCTTTGGGGTTCATCCCCTTGATCGCCTTGGCGACGCCATCGCCTTTCGTAATCACCAGAATGGCCTCCAGGGTTCCCCACATCACGCCTTCATCCTTCAAGGCCGGATAGAGCGCGGCCAAGGTGGCTTCTTTGGTCAGCCCGCCGATTTTCTTGATGATGTCCAGACTCAGCCCGCGGATGTCCGGGTTTTCCTTTTTATCACGTAGCATTTTGATGGCCATAGGCAGGCTGATCGGGCGCGGATCATAGGTCAGGGCGTTGATGCAACGACGGCGAATCGCCCAGGGTTTCTTGATGTCCAAGACGTATTTGGTCAGGGATTCTTCCAATTTGTCATCGCGCACGCTGGCCAGGAGGTTCAACAGCTCCTCAGACAGATTGGGAAATTCGGCGTTCCAGACATCGGTCAGTTTGCGGCTGGCAAATTCCATCAGTTTGGGGTGGTTGATCGTTTTGATGATCTTGCCCACCTTCTTCCAGTTTTCCCGATCGTCCAGAAGTTTGAGCAGCAAAGGCGTGGCGTCGGTGCCCATCTCCGTGAGGACATTGAACGCACCGAACTTGCCCATGTCATACTTTTTCAGGAAATCGGTGGCATACCAGTTCAACACCACCTTCTTGGAGGCATCGGCCACGGCGTCCACCTGAGCGGTGCGGAACATGAAGAAGACATCCTTGGCTGCCGCCTGGACTTCCACATCCGGCTCTTTGAGCATGTCCGCAATCTCTTGCGCACCGGTGGCGATGATGGTCAGGGCTTCGTTTTTAGGAAGCTTTTTCAAGGTCTCGAACACCAGATCCGTTTCCTTGAGTTTAATCAGCTTGACCAGAGCGTAAATGCGTACCGGCATCTCCGCCTTGGGATCGAAAAGGATATCCGCGATCTGAGGTTCCCCGTTCTGGTATCCCGCCAATTCATCGACTTTTTCCCTGGTCGGCGCACAGGAGGAACAGAAGAGGAGGAGTGAAGCCACCAGGAGGATCGAAACAGAGCCAAGACGCATCGGTAGTCATCCTTTCCGTTACGAAAGCAGGTCGGTTTGCATTCAAGAAAGATAGCACAGGTGTCAACAAGGACGCTGATCAGTGTACCTAAAAGCCCGGAAGGGGTCAAGAAATGAAGGGAAAGGTGTGTTACCGAAAAAGAGGTATCATGAAAAAACCCCGGCCAGAGGACCGGGGTTTTTGGGTAGGGAGCAAAACCCTTAGGGAAGAAGGGCCGTGCAGTCATTGGGCGTGGGGGTGCTTTGAATCCGCCAGCCCTCTGCCGTGCGTTCAATGGAGTTGGTCGCCGGGGCATCGCCGACATCCACGTTCCCCGCCGAACCGGATTCGTCCAGCAGGTTGTTGCTGTTGCTGCCACCATAGATGACGGCGTCAATCGGCACCGTGCCGTTGGTGATCTGGTCGGCAGTGACATTGAACAGGGCGACGGCGTCCGCCGTGCTGCCGGAGTTCTGGATGTCCGGATCGAAGTCCATGCTCTGATCGTAGCTCGCCGTTCCCTGCGGTCCACCGATGACGAAACAGCCACCCACTTCCAGGGTTCCGGAAAGCTGGTAGGTGCCGTAGGTGTAATCGTTTCCGGCGTTGGCCAGACTGTATGTGGAAAGATCCACCGCGCTACCGGTGCCGTTGTAGATTTCAATCCACTCATAGCCGCTGTCGTTGTCCGGGTGGTCGTAGTAGACTTCGCTCAAGATCAGGCCCAGGCTGGGCATATCCACAACGTGAATCAGGGTGTTGGCATCCGAGCCGTTGGCCGTAGCGGTGAGGGTCACATCGCCGACGGTTTCCAGAGCGGTGATGTCGAAGTCGGCGGCGAGGTTGCCTTCGGTGACGGTGACACTGTCCGGAATGGTAAGCATCGTATCCGGGCTGGCGCTCAGGCTGACCACGGTACCCCCGGCGGGAGCGGGCTGACTCAGGTACACGCTGAGGGTTTTGACCTGACCGATGGAAACATCCATCTCGTTGGGATCAATGTAATCCGGGGTCGGGGTGCGGGCCGGGTCCATGACCAGGACCTGCACGTTCAGGGTCGTGTCATCCAGGGTGGCGTCCAGGGTCACCGGGGTGTCGCTGGCGGCAACGCCGGTCAGCAGCACTTCGATTTGGGTGTCACCTTCGGGGATGTTGATGGAGTCCGTCACAACGAGGACATTGAGATCGTTGCTATGCAGGCTGATATCCACGCCACCGGCGGGAGCCGGACGGTTGAGGGTCAGCATCAGAGGCGGAATGCTCTGGGCGGTGGTGCTTCCGGCATCAATGTAAACCATCGCCGGAGCGAAGCTTTGCAGTTCCGGGCTGGCGGTCTGCACGAAAACCAGGTCATCCGCGCTACGCAGTTCCAGTTTGCTGTCCGCATTGGCCCAACGCAGGATGCCGGTCACGGAGACGACATCGTTGACCATCGGCATCGGGTCGGCGCGATACATCAGGTCGTTGACGCGCAGGGCGCTGTCCAGCACGAATTCGTTCGTCGGGTCGGAATCGCCATCATGGGCGGAGGGGTTCAACTCGGTCACGGTGGCGCTTTCCACGGTAACCAGCACGCCTTCATAATCTTCAGCCATCAGTCCGGTGGTTCCCACATCGGCGGCACTGACCACGGCGGGAGCCGGCAGGGTGTTGCCGTTGGAAAGCACATTGATCGACGAGACGCTGCTCAGCTCAATCTGACCGTAATAGACATCCACGGCTCCGGTGACGGAAACCATATCGCCTTGGGCGGGAACACTCAGACCGGTCGGAACCGTGCTGGGCAGGTAGACATAGAGGCCGCTGTAGGTTGCGCCCAAGGTAGCGTCACGGTCGGCTTCGGGAACCTGAATGAAGAAGCGCGGGCTGGCCACGGCAGTCACGACACCGGAAACCTGCACGGTCTGGCCTTCAAGCACTTCACCGGTTTTGATGGCGTAGATGGTTGCCGGGCAGGCGGCGCTGCCGGGGTTGGCCTCATTGGGGCACGCATCGCAGGCATCGCCATGACCATCGTCATCGGCGTCGTCCTGGTTCGGGTTGTACACACCCACGCAGTTGTCGGTGGCATCATCCACATCGTCGTTGTCACGGTCGTTGGGATCTTGCACTGAACAGTCTGTGGTGTTGGCATCCAGTGGGCAAGGATCGCAGACATCACCCACGCCGTCATTGTCGAAATCACCCTGGGAGCCATCATCCAGCGGACGGATGGGTTGAAGATATCGGGGCAGTTGTCGCTGTCATCGGCGATACCATCACCGTCACGGTCGCTGTCGCTGCTGGCTCCGGTGTATTCGCTGGGACGCATCGGCACGCAGGTCGGTTCACCGTCAGGCACACCGCAGAAAGACAGGCCGTAAGACGAACTGTTGGAGCTTTGCAGGCTGGAGAAGCTCACACCGGCTTCACGTTGCACGCAGGCGGTTTTCTGAATGGTGCAGATTTCACCCAGGCTTTCACAGTCTTGCTGACCGTAAGGAACGGAAGCCATCAGATCGCTGTCACCGTAAAGCGGCACACCGGAGCGCAGCACCAGCACGGTGGTACCGGGAGTACCTTGCAGGATGGCGCGATAGGGCGTGTCATGGCTGGAAGCACCGGCGAAGATGGCGATATCCGCCAGCAGGCCGACCTTCAACGCGCCCACGGCATCATCCACGGCCAGGGCGCGGGCGTTGTTGATCGTGCCCATTTTCCAAAGTTCGTAATCACTGAAATAACCGCCCAGGTTGTCACGGTTGTATTCAAAGGCACAGGTATATTCGCGCAACATGTTCACGCTGCCGGAGGCCGTCCAGTCGGTACCCAGACCGATCAGCACGCCCTGGGTATCGAACATCGTTACCGGTGCGGTGTTCCCATAGAGGCTGATGTTGGTACGCGGGGACCAGATCACCGCGGTACCGTTGGCGGCCAGTTCCTGACCGTCGGTGGCGTTCAGACCCACGGCATGGATGAACGCGCTGTTGGCTTCGGTGAGGTCACGACCTGTGGAATCAATAGCGCTGATGCAGAGAAATTCGTTACGCGCTTCAATGTCAATTCCTTCGGAAACGTGGGGCAGGTAGCAATCGGCATTCAGCACGTCGACGTTGTCTCCCCAGGGGTAGCTGCAGCCACTGGCCAGCAGAATCCCGTCGTTATCATCCAGGGGGAAGGTGCTGTAATCCACCGTACCCTGACCGATCTCCCCAGCATCGCCGGAGCGATCGAGATTCCGCAACCAACCGTTCACACCGCCGGAACCGGTGATGCTGGTGCTTCCACCGATCACTTGGCGCAATTCACCCCAGCTCTGTTCCAGGTTGCTGGCGTTGCCGGGAACGCTGATTTTGCTGTGGCCGCGCAGACCCTTACGCCAGTCATGGCGGTGTTCGTAGCGTTCGGTGCCCCAGTCTCCGGGGGAGTTTTGGGTAAAGGTAATGTGGTCGTGGGCGTTGATCAATCCGGGGCTGATCACGCCATCGGCGCAGGTAATCACGGTTGCGCCCGTGGCCGCTTCGTTCCCCGTGCAATCACAGTCCACGCATAGGATTTCGCCCTCGTCGCTGACCAGGACTTCACCACCCTCGTAGACCTTTCCTTCGGCGAGAACCACGCCGCGAAGCAGAAGCGCGTCGCCACCGGCGGTCACTTCACAGGTTCCACTGGCCGGAGGAGTCAAGGTGGCGCAACTCACCACTTCCGGCTGATCGTCGTCGTCATCATCATCATCATCATCGTCGTCGTCGGTGTCACCGTCCGAGTTGTCGTCATCGTCGTCGTCGGTGTCACCATCCGAGTTGTCGTCATCGTCGTCGGTGTCACCGTCCGAGTTGTCATCATCGTCGTCGGTGGTGTCATCATCATCATCATCATCATCGTCATCATCGTCATCATCGTCGTCGTCGGTGACCTGATTGTCATCATCGTCGTCATCGTCGCCACTATCACAAGCGACAAAAGCCACGAGGGCAAGCATCAGTATCATCCATAGGGCTAGCTTTTTCATCTGTCCTCCTTCTAGGAAAATCATGTCCGAAGTGTTTGGTTCCTTGTCGTGGAAACACTTCATGGATGCGAGCCGATATAACGAAAAGGCTAGCCTATGTCTATGAATTAACCAAGAGAAACCGAGAAGAAAAGAAGACCTAACCTACTGAAAACAAACGAAATTTTACTGTTCTCATGTTCAGTATAACAACAGGAACCCATCCAAACCACTAGGAGTTTTGACTGGAAGATTTCCTTCTTTTCCCTGGAATATCCCCCTTCATCTCAGCACAACGACAAGACGCCATAATGCCCTATGGACAGATTTTCCCTTGGAATGTACTCTGGTGATGTACGCAATGGCAGTGAGTGGAAGCAGGAACCTGATAGGAGGGCTAACCAAAAGCTAACAGGGGTCGGCTTGACTTGCAGCCAAAAAGCCTTTACCGAAAAAGCACCCCAAGGGGCTTCCATTCCCCGAACCAACAACGATACGTACCGACAAAAGGAGACACCTCATGATCTCTTCCCGACTTTGGCTCTTGGTTCTCGTGCTGGGTTTGCTTTCCTTCGGCCTTCCGGCCTGCGGCGACGATGCAGATGATTCTGAGACAACGACGGATGATGACGATGATTCCGATGGTGACAACACCGATGACGATGATGATGACGATGATGATACCACCGACGACGATGACGACGATACCGTGGCGGGTGAACCCTTCCGCTTCACCATTATAAGCGATACCCACGTCCGCCTTCCCGGCAACCCCGACGACGGCCACTATGACAACCAGGAAAACCTGGACCAACTGGAAGCGGCCATTACCCGCATCAATACGGAGTACTCCGACAGCGCCTTTGTCGCCGTCACCGGCGATCTGGTTGGCTGCAATTACTCAGACAATCCCGATGATTACGGCATTGGCGAAGACACCCCGGCGGAAACCTTCAAAAGCATGATGGATGAGCTGGTCATTCCCTACCACGCAATTCTGGGAAACCACGACTACCAGAAAGACTATGATGAGGAGATCGACGAAGGCATCACCGTAGAGGACTACTCCGGCATCGAAGCGGTATGGAACAAAGTGCTGGGCATCGACCCGTATTACAGCGTGGTGGTGGAAGGCGTGCGTATGATCTTCCTCAACTCCAACCGTGGCGAGGCCCGCTATGACGCCTGTACGGGCTGCGAGGAAGAAGCCTATTGCACCGGCTCGTTCGACGAGGAACAACTGACCTGGTTTGAAGGGGAATTGGCCCAGCCGGAGCCGGCGATTCTCTTCTTCCACCATCCACCGATCACCGACAACGCCGAGGTTTTCGACGAAGATGAAGCCTTGTTCAGCTTCGCCGGGGAAAGCTTCTATGTGGATGCCGAGGATGGATTCTATGATCTGACCCAGGCCAACAAAGACAAGATCCTGGCGATCTTCGTCGGTCACGGCCACATCGCCGAGCGTGACATGCTCTTTGAAACCATCCCCGTCTATGAAACCCCTGCCGTAGGCGATACCGGCGGCAATAAAGATCACATGCACATCGTGGATGTCGATCCGGCAGGCCCGACCATCCAGATCACCCTGGGGCGTGACGTAACCTACTGGGGCGAGTAACTCTCCCTTTCCCTTGGTCTTGTTGACTCTGTTGGCCGTCCTTCTCCCAAAGGAGAAGGGCGGTTTTTTATCGCTCTGATCCCATCTACAGAGAAACAAGGTTGGGGAATACGGACGGCACGTCAGGTTCCCATCCTTGTGGGTCGGCCTTGGGATTTCCCGCTTGGGGAAAGTGAACTTTCCGGTTTCCGTAAGGATTGTTGGGTTGGGTTCTCTCAGGATTCCCTCCTGGTTTTCAAAAGTCATGAAGGCAGATCAGAGCCGGGTTGACACTGGGGGCATCACGCTGGCCGTAGATCAAAGCCTCCGGGGCGGTTGGAGACATCACACTTTCCACGCGAACCTGGCCGGGCGGCAACCAGAAGCTTTCCAGGCTGGGTAGCTTGTGATTGTCGTAAAAACTGTAATAGGCGCGACGGCTGATAATCACGTGGTCCAGCACCTCGATATCCAAGGGGTGAGCCGCACGGACCAAGCGTTCGGTGAGGCTTTCATCGGTTTTGCTGGGGTTGGGGTTGATGTCCGTATGATTGTGTACGAAAAGCACCCGTCTGGCATCGGTTTGCAAAAGCTTCAAAAACAGATCGCGCACATCCACGGGGCAGCGGTTGGTTCGTTGCTCGGTGACGCTGAATTCCTGAACCTGATGCAATTGGTTGTCTACGACCAAAGCCAGAAACACCTCATGGTGCAAGGAACGCAGCTTGGGAGCCAAGAGACGGAAGACATCCTCCGGCGTGGCCAGTTGGCGGGTTCGGCTCTGGTAGCTGTTATTCAAAGCCTCACGAAATTCCGTAGCCAATTTCAGGCGATGCAGCAAGGTGGGAGTCATCCCGGCAACTTCCAGCAAATCCTGGTCTGAAGCCTCGGCCAGACGATCCAGGCGTTTGAAGCGGGCCAGCAGGCGCTCGGCCAACAGCTGAGCGCTTTTTTCCTGCCTGCGTGTTCCGGCCAGCAAGCTTCCAAGCAGTCTGGTCAAATAGCTCATCGCGTCGGGTCGCTGCAACAAACCATCCTGCCTCAGCCCCTTGCGTGCCGTGTGGTTCTGTGGAGGATGCTCATCATGGTGTGCGTCATTCCCGGAGCCATCCCTACAGGAATCGGAAGGTCGAGTCATCGCGGTCTACTCCGTACAGCCGAGTTCATTCAGTCCGTTTTCCAAGTCAGGCCCGGAAGCAAAAAGGCATTCCGAACCTGAAAATCCTGGCCGATGGCAGAGAACAGCAAGCGCCGTGCCATGAATCTTGATAATGGATTAATTCCTTGAATATTAGTCGGTTACATGTCGTTGAACGAGGGATGCAATCCTCTGCGTCTGTCTGGATTCTGAAAACCGGACAGGTGGATTCAAAAGTTGGATCGCAGACCCTTGTGCTTGAGACTTGCCCTAGGACAGTGCTTTGGTTACAATGGGGTATGCAAGCAGTTCCTGCTCCGACAAAGGGCGGAATGGAAACGAAGGGATTGGAACCGAGAATGGAAACGATGCTCCCTCTGGAGTTGCAACATTTGAGTCAGAAACGCGGCCTGCTCAGTCCCGGCCTGGTGCTGGGATTTCGCATCGGGGAATGGGTGCGTCGTCAGCTTGGACCGTTGACCGAGTTGCGTATCGCTGCCGGGGAGGTCAACGACATTTCCTTCACACTCAACGAAATGGTGGGAAAAGAGGGGCTTTGGGGTGGAGTGACCCGTGCCACCGCACCACGGGACTGGGATCTTCTCTTCTATCAGCCCAGCACCAACCTGGCTCTGACCGTGGCCATGATTGAAGAAACCACACGCTTCCCTACACGGGTGATGGCTCTGGAGCCCCTGCTGGTGGACCGCTCACCGGCCATTGCCGACCGCTATCGGCAGATGCTGGGCAGCTTGATTCACGAGTTGCTGCATCGTCCCTTGACCACCTACTGCCAGGTTCGTCAGGTTCGTTGCCAACCCTTTATGGACAAGCCCCCTTCGGACAGCCACAAGAGCCTGGTTCCTTGCCCCGGCTGTGGAAGCAGTGCCGATCCGCGCCGTTTCTGGATCATTGACGGCCAACCGGCCTGCCCGGATTGCTTCCTGCTGGAACCTTCCTGGTTTATGACCTGCTGAACCCTGCTTGATTTCCCCGAAAACGGTGGGAATCATTGCACCCGCGCCTTGTTGTGTCTCAATCGCTCTCCTTCGCGAAATCTGTCACAACCCACCCAGACCGTGGTTAAGAAACCGCTCGGTCGGCGGCGATATGGGCTTTCAGATCCAGGCGGATTTCCTGAAGCAGGGTTTCCATGTCCGCCTGACGACGGTCAAAGCGGTCCATCTTTTCTTTGAGACTTTCATCCTGGTTGTGTTTCACCGCCAAGCCCGTTTCAAGTTGCTGCACCTTATCCCGTAGTAGAGACAGACTTTGCTGGTGATCCGTCAAGGTGTCGCGCAGTTCCTCTCGAATCTGCTCGGTGCGGGCCAGGCGGCTTTTCAGCAGCCACATAAACAGAGACATCGGCACGCCAACCACCGAGGCTCCGGCGGCTCCGTGAATCCATTCTTCCATAATCCTCTCTCCTTTTTCTATGGGTGATGAAGGCTCAACGGGTGGTCAGCGCAAGGCACGGCCCGGTATGGGGAAGAGCCAGGCTGTCACCGACGATCATCGTCACGCCGGGATCGCATTCACTCCACAAACTGACGTACATCGGTTGAGCGACGTTGAACTGGAAATTGCGCTGGGTGGAGGTGGGCAGTTCCGGGCGAAGATCCAGACACAACGCCACGGTTTCCAGGTTCCCGGCTCCAGCGGTGACCTCCACGCTGGTAGAGCAGGCTTCCCACTCACGAAAACCACCGATGCCATCCTCTCCGGTTCGGGTGACGGTCAAAGCCGCCCCCGGTTGACGAGCGGCAAGGTAGATGCGTGCCTTGTTCGTTCCGCTTTTATTCCCCGCCTGAACGCGCAAACGCACGTAGCGCAGGTATGGACCGGGCACAATGGGCAGGGCGTAGCAAGGAAGCCAGCTATAGGCACGGCTGGCTGAGCTGAGGCCATCGGCTTGCAGGGTGGGATCGCCGGAAACCAGAGCGGGGCGTAGAAACGGTAAGGGTTTGCGCTCATCGGATTGGCAGGTTACACCACTCTGCAAGGCGGAAGTTGACTCGCAGCCACGAACCAGACCACGATAAACCATCTGTACCTGCTGCAAAAAGGCACTGTTCTCTCCGTTGTGGTTATGGGCATCCGACCCGGCGTAGCCTCCTTCACTGCTGACCGGTTCGCCTCGGATAGCTTCGGCCAGCCAAGCCGTGTTTTGTGCCAACGCAACGGCCAAGGCTTCACCGACCGGCATTCCTGTTTTCACCATCTCTTTCAAGACTGGCTGAAAGGCTCCGAAATGATAGGTTCCACTCATTGCTGTTCCTTTGTTCTGGTGTGCTTGACGCGATCAATCGCGGAGCATCGCGTAGATGGCCTGGGCCGGACGACGAACGCCTCGGATACGCTGATGGTGAAGGAAAAAGTTTTCCTTACCGAAGGTGGGGGCAAACAGGCGGATCATACCTGTTGCGATACCGTCTGAATCCGCTTCAAAACGCAGGCGAAAAACCTGCCTGCCTGTCCCATCCGGGGTGATCTCCAAGGCCAGCATCGGCGGTTCATCAAAGGGTGATTGCAAAAACAGGCTTTGCGCCGGTCCGCACTGCGGCTCGCCGCTGGTGACACGTTCCAGCCAACAGGAACCGGCACGCAGGGGTTCATCCCACCAGTTGTAGCGCGGGAAAACATCGTCCGGTTCCAAGAGAAATTCGGCGCTAAGCAAGGCGGGGAACATCACTACCAACCGTGTACACCAGGAGGGAAGCTCCAGGGCGAAGGTGTCGGAACTGTCCAGGCTTTCCAGAAAACAGCTTGGACCAGGAGTCACGGAAGCAGTCAGTGGGTCATACAAGACCATCCAATCCAGAGTATCTTCAAGCAGGGGACCACGCAGATAACGATGAGGATTCCCCGTCGTACCCGGCAAGACCCACTGATGATGCGCTTGAATCGGCCCGCTTGTTCCCGGCATCGTTGCCAACAGGGCTACATGGTGTTGGTTGACACCCTGTTGAAGGGTTCCGGCTTTTTCCACGGTAAAACGCTGGGCGTGGATGGATCGGGCCAGAGCGATGCCTACCGGACTGTTCGCACCGTAGGTGATGGGCAGCAGGTTTCCCAACACACCGGCCTGGTGAAAGGGAATCGCTCGCCCGCCATGCTGGGCATGGTTGTGACCGTCAACGCCATCCGCTGCACCAGGCAAGGTCTGCCCGGTCGCCAGGCTGTACAGAACGTTCTGATTTCCTGCAATGCGCTGCCAGTCCGAGGCACGAACCGGTTCTCCGTTGAACAGGTTCTCCAACTCCTGCGCGTCGAAGATGGTGCTGTTGATAGTCATTGCAGCCATCCTCTCTGGGTTTCCTCACCCACGCCCCACGCACCATCGGCAGCCTTGACGGTCATGGTGTTACCGGACAAAGCCACCCTGCCCTGCAAGCGAAGATGTACGAAGCCATCGGGCAAGATGTCGGGCAAATCCAGTTCCAACCACACGGTCTGTTCGCTGTTCCAGGTCACGGCGCGTTCATCAAGCACCGGTGGAGCAAGGGGCTGCTCATCAGCATCCAACAATTCCAGCCGAAGGTTTCCAGTCTGCCCCGTACCGACATAGACCTCGATGGGATAGCGTAGCCGGGTGTGCTGGACGCTGAGGTACAGTTCCGGGCAGGGAGTGGCCAGCGACACGCCGGACTGTTCGTGATCCAGATCCGGGAAATCCGTATTGAGCAACTCGAAAGGGATGTCCTGATAGCTTGTACTGGAAATCTGCCGGCTGCGCAGAAAGCCCAGTTCAAAGGTTCCCGCTCGTGGAATGCGCACGCTGTCGGCGACGGTTCCCGCAGGCACACGAGGATGATGATGGCCATGAATGCTGGCTTCGTCGTTCCCCGGTACGGGCCGATCGCGCAACCATTCAAACAAGGCGGCCTGCTCCGCAGCGAGATGGGCTACCAGGAAGGAAGACAAAGGCTCGTCGGCACCGAGCCATTCATCCGCGACGGCGAAAAAGCAGAGAAAGGCTGAGGGGTACTCGGCGGTGATACGCTCCGGTGTGGACGAAGGACGTTTGATGGCAATGGTATCCGTCATGATTTCTCCTTTCTACCTACCAGTAACGGTGGGCCGGATCGTTGCCCAGGCCCAGGGTCTCCGCCTCATCCGCCAGATGAGCGAAGGCTTGCAGGCGGGCACAACTTGCATCATAGGCGGCGGCGATGAAGACATCCCCGGCCTGAGGTGTGGGAGTGGGAAGACTCTGCAAGGTCAGGGTGGCCATTCCATCGGGCCAGGTTTCGGGGAAGTCCACGCTGTTCAGCACACACGGAGCGGAAGGCGCCAGACTTCCCGTCGCCACCCCGGAAGCGGGCAGCAGACGCAACGCACAGCCTTGGGTCAACATGCTGCGTGGGTTGATCTGATCGAAGTCCGGCCACAGCCCGGCAGATTGCACCTGCACCGTGTTTCCCTCCACGCCGGTCACAGACAAGCAGAGTGACAACCCGGCGACACGGGTATCAAGCTGCTCCATCAAACCCAAACGAACCAGGCCGCGAGCCAGATCGACATCCCGCTCCACGACCCAGAAAGCCCGCTGATCCAACCCTCGCGTGCCGTCACCGCAAGGAATGTGGGGGCAATTTATGCGCAGGCTGTGCAACAACTCCGGCAGGTCGTTTCCTAAAAAGGAACTCAGCGGAACGTCCACCGCCAGAGTCATCAGGGGTGCTTTGTGCCGTGCCATCATCTGCCGAGCCACGCGGTACAAGCTGGTTTCGGCAGAGCCGTTTCGAGCGGATGCCGAAGAATACAGACCATCGGCTTTGCGTGACCGTTTGTTGTCACCATGACCGAACACACGAAGCGCTTCCTCTTCATCTTTTTTGAACAGCAGCGTCATGGTGTGACGGTCTCGTCCCGGTTCGCGGTCCAGGGACATGGTGACCTGAGACAAAGTCTGTTGCTCCCAACGCACGGTGGGAGGTCGCTGCATCTGATCCAGCGTGAGGGAGGAAACATCCTGATGCAGCAAGAGCGGCTCCATACGGCGGAAGGTCAGACGGCCCTTGTTGTCCAACAAGAGAAACAGATCCAAGCAAGGCAACAAGGCGTTCAACCAGTCCTGATAACGGGTTTCGCCATCGGCCAGACCGAAGAAAGAACCATCCGCTGCGCCATTGACGGAGGCCAGGGCCAGGAACAGGCTTTGCGTGTCGAGTCCGCTTCGCTCCATCGGTAAACGGGTTGTCTCCGCTTCCCACAACAAACGGGCCAGAAAGGTAGTCATCGGCCAATAGGATGCTTCCCGCTGGGCGGTTTCCGCCGCGCCTCCGGCCACGACCTGCACCACGGAATCCCCTGCTTTATGCGCCGTGGCCCTGGTGCCGAACAATCCCCGGCGGCATCCGGTTAAGCGGGGTCTGGGGATGCGCGTAGCCAGTTCGCCTACCGCGTGGCTTGCAAGCGACGTTCCTTCTGCACCGCGCACACAGGAACGAAAGCTCAGGCCATCTTGTGAGGTTCCAAGAAGAAGAATTTCCGACCCGATACGCACAAGATCACGCGATTGAAACCGGGCGCTGGAAAAGACAAGGGTTTCACCATCAGGGGAAACCGAGGAAGCCAAGGTGGTACTGACTTCCTGACCGGCATCGGTAATCCAGTCTTCATAGCCAATCAGTTCTTCGTTGATCCGTACCACCTTGCCGATATCCCTTGCAGGCCGGACAAGCTGACCCACCGAGGCATTTTCCTGGAAGGCAATCTCCGTCTGTTCCTCCCACAACCCGGCGCATAAGGCGTCTTGGGCGGTAAAGGTGTGAAACACCGGCTCATCCAGGGCCGATACGGAAACGCTTTCCAAAGGACCGCCTTGAAAGCCAAGCTGGCGCAGCAAGCCACCACACTGGGTAGAACTCCCACCGCCACGGGCCTGCTCAATGTCGTCATGAAGCACCAGACGACGTGCCCGGCTGGACAGGCAAAGACTCAATTCACCACGATGATTGATGCGGACCGACTGAACGTCGCACGAGGCCACACGGGGCTGCACGCGGGCCAGGGCACGATACAAGGCTCCGGCAAGATGAAATCGTCCGCTGTTTTCCGTACCTGGAGTGATGTCATAATGACCGGGTTCCAGGTCAACGGTGAGGATTTCCGTGGTCGGGGCGCCGTCGTCGTAGCCCAAGGCACTGAGCAGGACAAAGAGTCGGTTGTGACCCGCCTCAAGGGTAAAGCGCCCGCTAAGGGTGGCGCGGGCCAGACGCCCTTCCCCGATGCTTCGCTCCAGGGTTTCCAACGCGGAATGAGCCGTCACGGTGTAGCAAGCCAGGTTGTCCGCCGGTTCGATGCGTTCGATGATGCCGCTGTACAGCACACGGTCCAGGTGATCTTTCACCCAGAGCCGACGCCCTTCCCACACCGGGTTCCAGTCCCGCACAAGGCTTCCCTTTTCGTGGGCGGTACGCACGGTGCGCGCCATACCTCGAATGCAGGACGAAAAACCGTTCACCTCGCGCACCCCCAGTCGAATGGCCTCCCGGCCTACGAAAACCACCTCACCGGGGTGAAAGCTTTCCGGGGAATCCAGGTTGAGCGACGCGCTGGTTGCATCCACACCGTTGGTCAGCGTTCCCACACGCCCTCCACGCTTGGGAGCAAACAACTCGGTCAACACTCCATCTCCCTCGTTGGGAAGATCCACCAGCGTCAGGGTCAGGCCGGAATGCTGAATACTCCCTTCCCGCACGTTCACTTTTTCACTCAGCGAACCGGGAAGCTTGTCTTGATCGACCAGGAAATAGGGAAGCATCGTTTCATATGATCCAAAGCGGCAGCCTTCCACCTCCAGGTAATAGGGTTCATGGTCCGCAGCGTAAAGGGCGAAAGGAACCCGGTTCCAGCCATCCTCCAGAAAGGGATCGCCCACGTTGTCCATAGCGCAGAGACGGTACACACCATTCAATCGCTGAAAGCAGAAGGATAAGCCTACAAGAGTTTGATCCTCCATCACCGTTGTGATGCGGCAGCTTGCCAGAACCGAGGAATCTTCCGTCTGCCATTGCCCGGAAATCAGGCGTTCCAGGGTCCAGAACGCAGGTGTAAACCAGGACTGCGGAACAGCCTCCGGAGACATCACCTGATCAAATCGAAGCAGAATCTCGTTGGGTTGGGACCGTTCGGCATGGGGTTGCAAGCGGATCGTCATCGCGTCTCTCCTTTCATGGGGTCATCCTGGGTGTGAGGGCCGGACAGGTTGGTCAGACCGGACGAAGAATCAACTCCGCACCCAACAGGGCATCGGCGGGAAGATCCCTGTCCAGGATGGGGTTCAGGGTGCCCATTGCATTCAGGTCCGGTCGCACGGCCACACGTTCCGCCCGGTTCGCGGTGAGGTCTGATCCTTGGCTTTCCACCAGCCACCAGGGGCGCTCATGAGATAGGCTGTCTTCAAGCAGAGCCGTCAGACATTGAACATGATGAGGATGTAGATACCCGAAGCGCAGGCCGCGTTGTTCGATTGATTGCACGCAGGGCAAGGACTGTGTGGAAACCAAACTCTGGGCCGAGCCTTCCGGCCTGTCGGCAAACCAGGACGCCTGGGCCTTCATGCCGGTATCCTGAAACACGCCATCCACCACCAGGGTTTGCACCGGTGCCTTTTGCGCCGCAGGAGAGCCACTTGTCAACAGTCCCGCACCAAGAATCGTTTCCATCGCGTAGCCGTGAAACTGCTCGTTGGCCAAGCCATGAAACACCAGACGCGCACCCCACGTCGCGGCATTCAACGCGCCGGGGCAAGGGCACTGTAGCGTGTCCATCTGCAAGGAAACGCGGCAACTCAAACCGAGGACCGCCAAGGCTTCGTTGATTGCGAAGATCACATCCGGTATGGAGTCATACCAACCCGGAGAGACCTCTACCGTGGTCCACTGACCGGAATACACGCGCACGCGATTGGCCGGTTCCGTAAGCCGTATCGGCCCATACAACGCCATCACCATCATCATCTCCTTTCAGGGGGAATCGGGATCGAGAAGCAGATCAAGGCTGATGCCAAAGCGTTCCGCTGCGTGCTGCTCCCGTCGCAGGGCCGTGGTCAAACTCTCCCGGCTGGCAAGGGCCAAGCGCCCCTTGGCCATCAAGGTTGCATCCCGATACACCCGCAAAGAGCTTTCCCCGGCAGCCCGCCAGAGGAAGCGCTGAAGGTTCTTTGCCGTAGAGGAATCCAGATGCCCCAGCACGAAGCGGCGTGAGCGTGAGGCCCGAAAGCCAAGGCTCCGGGCCTGACCTGTCGCCCCTTGGGCCTGATGAGCCAAAAGCGTCAAGGCATCACGGGGTGTTTCCACCAAGCTGGGAACGATGAACAGCCCCAAGGGAAAGCCCGTCGCTTCATGAGACTGCGCGAAAGCCCACGGGCGTGATAGGTCAAAACCAAGATGATGCCAGGCGATGGCCACCAGGGCGGCGTCTTGGTCGCTTGTGGGAATCACGGGTTTCCAGGCCAGCGAGGGATGACGTATGCGTATCCGTCCCGTGGCATGATTCAGCGTGACCTGCCAGCTTGTGGGATGATCATCATCCAGGCGCAGGCGGCGTTGCAAAGCGGCGATCAGAGCGAAGGTATCCGGAGGTATCTCACCCTCATCAAACAAGGCGCTGTCAATCACACGCCCATCTTCGCATTGCAGGCGAAGTCTGCGTTCGCTATACAGAGGGATCTCTCCAGGGGTGTCCGCAGACAAACGCCAGGGCAGGTGCAAGGAATCCATTTCAGCCTCCCACCAAGGATGTACTCAGGCGGCCTTGACTTCCCCGGCTTCGATTCAGGGTGTCGATAATCGTCCGTGCGCTTCCCTCATCACCGAGGATCGGCCCATGAAAGTGATAGACCACGGTACGGGAAGAGTCGTTGCTTTTTTGGGTTTCACGGTTTGGTCCGAGGCTTTGCTGTACCGGTGTCGAGGTTTGGGAGGATCTTCCCGCCGTACCGGACCCGGCAACGCTTTTGGCCCCTGCCCCTTTAAGCGCCGAAGCCAGGCCGATCAGGAGCCCTCCGGCACCGACCAGAGCCACCGCCGCCCCAATGCCCGCCGCCGAGCCGATGGTGGACAAGGCAATGTTCAAAGCCAGAATGGCCGATCCCGTACTGACCATCGTGCGGCCAAGAATCGACAACAGGTTGGCGCTGAACTGGCGCAGGTTCATCGTGCCCTGGACGGCCAACTGCCCGAAGCTTTCGGCGATCAAACCAACCACGCCGCTCATCATGCCGCGAAGGCCCGACTGCAACCGGGCCGTCATCGCCTGAGACATTTCGGCGAGAGTCTGCAACTGTTCGGATTTCTGCGCCGTGGCTTCGCGCATCATCGCCACGCTCTGTTGGTGATAGCTTTGTTCATTCATCAGCATCTGTTGGTACATTGACTGACTTTGCGTGGCCAGATCCGTTCTGCCGGAAGCGCCATCCAACTGGCTGGCTACGCCTGTGGTTTGAAAAGCGGTTGTCGTCATCGGTTCTCTCCTTGTTGCAATCGCTGGGCGATGGCGTTTTCTTTGGCTGCCCGGTCCATTGCGTTCAGGGCATCGAGGAGGTCCATCATTTCCATGAATAGTGAGGGCTGATCCCAGGTTCCACCAGGCAAGGGTAAATGCCCCAGCGCATAACGCCGGTAGGCCGACCACCAGACGTGAAGCGCCTCGGCCTCAACCCTGGTGGCGTGAACCGGACAAACACCTTCAAACGATACAGGGTTGCCATCCGGCCCATCAAAGCGGGCCGTTCGACCTGTCCGGGTGCAACGACGATGAAAGGGGCAGGCGGAGCAGGAAAGGCGTTCGTCCGTCGGGGCGGAGGCCAGTTGAAAGGCCGCTACGATTTTTTTTTAGTCTCTGCATCCAGACGGGAGCGGGCGAGGATCTGCCCACCGATTTCCACCAGCACATCCAAGGGAAGGCCCAGGGTGTTGAGATCGTCTTCGCGAAGACGCCCCTTGCCATCACGGCGAAGGGGACGCGCCAGGCCGTCCAGATTTTCCACCTCCAGCACTCCGTAGCGAAAGGCTTCCACAAAGGCGGTACTCAAACGGCCCACGCCTTGCTCACCCTGATGAGGAGTGATCAGAATGTCTTCCACCCTGGCCAGGGTGCGCACGCTGAGCGGTTGGCAGACAAAGCGGGTCGCCTCTTCGCCTTCGCGGATGCACAACAAGGATGGATCTGCAACCTTCCCTTGCAACACGGCTTCTTTGTAGTGCCCATACTGCGGTTCTTCACGGGTCAACGCCGGATCAGCCATGCTGACCAGAGCGATGCGTTCGGTAAGATTCAAGGGGGTTGATGAAAAGGCCATTGGTTCTTCCTCCTGTTAGGGTTTGCCGCTGAAGCAGAGGCTCCAGGCTTGATGAGAATCTTCGGCAGGTTTCAAGGCCACACCCTTCACCTGATAGGCGCGCAGTCCACCCAGCTCTTTCTTTTCTGCCTCACGCACCTGCACGCAAGGGCAATGCAAGCCCACGCCGTTTCCTTCATCGCCACACGTCCAGCTCAGGTCCACGCACCCTTTGCTGCGAGCCAGCTCCGTCCAACTGAACGGCTCCGAGTCCTCACTGAAAACCAGAAACTCCACCTCGTTCTTCCAGGAGCCATCGGCCAACACCCAGCCATCCCGACCTTCTTCGGCTGCGGCGTTGATACGCTCGGCGAGTGGAGGCTGAGGTTTGAAAGCAAAGCTTCCGTAGGCTGTTTCTTCACCGTTGATACGCAGACAGGCAGCCATCATCGACAACGGAGTCGGTTTCACGGACCAAGGCTGCACCACGCTTCGCCCAATGCTGGGTTCGTTGCGTTCCTCGGTTTTCATGCGGTGCCCATTGAAATCAAAGCGCAGACGAAGCAGTTCTTTGGCTTGGGTTTCTTCCAACGAGAAGGAACCACACAGCCCGGTCAGTTGCTCGCTGATCCGTTTCCCTTCCGCGTGAGATAAAGCCGTTACGGCTTCGACACACAATGAATGGGAACAGCCGGACGCAGGCGTGACCATCACCGTCGGCGAAAGGACTGATCCCGCTGGAAGACCGCTCACGTTCCAGGCCGTGTCACCAATCCAGGTGTCTTCCCCCGCGAACGAAACCACGTTTCCATCAAGACCGTGAATCCACACCGGCTTGGATGAACCCGTGGCATCGTGCAACCAGATCAGCATCCCCGGCGAAAGCCTGGACGACACCTCGTTCATCGTTACCGTGGTGGTTGTTGCCGCACTCACCAGCCCTGCTCGTCCTTGAGTTTTATTCACCGGAACGCCGTCAAGGAGGCAATCCAGATCGGCGGGCAAGGCTGCCTGCTCCCCGGAGGCAAGCTCCGTTCCTCCGGAGCGCAGCGCGGTTTGAAGAGATAGCTCTACAGACTGCGCTCCCGGTAACACCGACGAGGGCATGAAGTCGGTACGCAGATAATTGACCTCCAGGGTTTCGGTTTTTCCCTGGCAGGCATACTCGTTTTGCAGTGCTTGAAGCTGCACGTAGCTTTCATCGTCATCATCCAGGAATTGTCCGAAGGACACCTCACGCGCCGCGACAAGGTTCACGCTGCGTGCATCCCACCGGTGGTTGGTCTGTGGCATGATCGCCTCCTTTGAAACAGGTTATCCGCGCTCCATCACGGATTGACGGTAGAGCAAACGCCAGACAAGTACACTTTCCCGCAGGTGCTGTTCGGCCCCAAGAAACACGGCGGGCCCACAGCTTCCATCGTCCGTGGCCACCCAGTTGGCAGGATCGCAAAGGCACACGGTGATTTCCCACTCCGCCTGGGTCAGATAGGTAGTGAGAAGCGTGTGAGGAAAGCCCACGGGAAAGCAGAGATCCACGGCATAACGCACCTGAAGCTCCCGCACCGCGTCCCCGTGATGAACCCGTGCAAGCACAGGCTCCAACCCTTGCAGCGTGACGCGAAAAAATCGGAAGGGGTCTTCCCAGGGCGGCCAGCTTTCCCGGCCTTCGTCATAGGGTTGATAGCTTCGGGTGTAGGGTTCTTCGTGCTGGTGCGCGAAGGGCGTCAGGGTTTCAACCAGCGTTGTCACCCGCTCAAGCACAGCTCCCACGACGCCGCTCATGGGGACAACCTCACGATGTTCAGATTTCTCCGCCCGTCCATCATGCCGTCTTCATTGGTATCCACCGTGGCTTTGTTCAAGGCCCGCGCCAAGGTGCGTTCAAAACGGGCGGCATAGAGCTTGGCTTTTTCCCACGGGCCTCCTCCGCTGCGTGGGGCTTAACGGAGATAGAACAGCTCCAGGGTTTTCCATTTGTGGGCGCGGTCCAACTCATCGCGAATCATCCCCAGCACCAACGCGGGGCGATCGCTTCGCTCACGCAACCGCAAATAGACATCCTGCGCCGCTTCGGTGAGCAGGCGCGGCCAGATGGCGGCATCGGCCTGGCGGACAAAGGCGCTTTCCGAACTGAGGGCCGCCAAGTCATCGAAGGTCAGGTTGGGCTCCCAGACTTCCGCACAGACGGAAAAGGAAAACGAGCGCGTAAAACCCCGCTCTTCAGTCACCACTTCAAGCTGGGCCTGATACCCCGATGCCTTGGGCCACAAAGCCGTGTCGGAAAGATCCAGTTCCGCTTCAAAGCGACGCTCACTCTCGTTCCAGATCATCAAGGCGGTGTTGACCACCATGACGCCGAACGGATTCAATACCGTCAGCGTCGCTTCCGGATCACCCAGCAAAGGCTGGTGACCACGTACCGGACGATAATACAGACGCGCATCCGTGCGTCCGTAAGGGAGTTCAAAAGGATAGACAATCATGGTTTCCTCATCGGCCAAGCCGGGAGCGAATCCCGGCCTTCGGGTTATTTGGTATAGACCGCCATGCCGTAGGTTCCAGGCGTGGAGGTGGCTCCGACCTGTCGCACTCGGAACTCCAGGTAACTGGCGGCGATATGGGGGATACGGTACTCGGCAGTGACGCGCTCTGTGGCCAGGGCATCGGGAGTATGAAACCGTCCCGTGCCGCTCGATGGGCGAAAGTCTCCGTTGGCGGTATCGGGGATCATGAATTTCACCGTCTCATTGCCAACAAAAACAAACGACAGCTCCGCTTCAAGGTGGCTTGCTTCCTGCGCGTTGTCATTCGCGGTATAATCCAGCATCAATTGCAACATGTTCTTGTTGTACATATGTACGGACATCGGCGCGCTCCACGCGCCATCGGCAGGAGTCGCAAGATCCATCACAAAGGTCCGTGCATACTCACTGCGGACAATCACACGCTGTGTGCCTTCACTGTCCACAAACGGTGACTGAGCCATCCCGTTGGCGTCTTTCCCGGCCACCAAGCCTGCACGCTCCGGTGCCCGTTGACCGAGCAGAGACATACCGATCAACGGGGGCGTGCATTCTCCATCCCGCAGGATTGCGTCGATACCCAGGCTGTTGGGTTGTGCCGCCTGATCGAAGCGATAACACACACGGAAAAACGCATAACCGGAAACGGGAAGATCCGGCGTGACCAGCTCGTGCTCATCGGTATCCGTAGCCACATACTGCATCAACGGGGCTTCCCCCAGGGATGCAGCGGAGGCGGAATTGAGGGTGCAAAGCGCCACGCCCTGAGCATCCGCCGGGTTGTTGGTCCCCTCAACCCTCACGTCCAATTTGCATTCCTCAGCATGGGCTTTGACGTGCAAGGCTAGGCGCAAGACCTGCTGAGAGATCGGCTTGGCAAACCAGTTGCTGTGATGCCACAGGGTGTCGGTGATGTTGGCTTCCTGATAGGGAAGAATACGGATCATGATTGTTTCTCCTTGGTTTTGGACGACGAAGTGTTCGGACAGCAGGCGGCGACGTAATCCTGGTAATCCAGCAGGCCCAAGGCCACCACGGCAGGGTCCGTCGCTTGGGTGTAGCCGTGATCCCATTGGGTGCGTTTGGCCCGAACCCAGGTCTGGTTGGCCAGTCGCGGACGATAGATGCGCAGAATCTCTTGCAGGCTCAACATGGTTTTCTCCAATGAATCAATGAGGCGGCCCTTCCCGGTAGTGTGAAAACACCGGAACGGACCGCCTCAAGACAAGAATGTGGTCTAGGCTTCAGGGCTTAGCTTTCGCTGACACCGGAGCTGCCGAACACCCCGCGCCAGTCGTTATGACCGGCGGCAACGCGGAAGCTGTAATACCAACTGTGAATCTGAGTCGCCGCATCGTAGTCATATTCGGTGACCGGCTGACTGCGGATGAACAGGTTGATGTCCAGCAGTTCCGGATCCAAGAGGAACCAGGAGGTATCGCTGCCGCCGTAGTTCGCTCCCAACAAGGGATGGACAATCACCTTGGGAATGTCGTCGCGGAAGGTGTTGTAGCTGTACTGCTCCGTCCCGCTCTCCTGAACGCCACCGAGCAGTTGACGGGCGGTACGCCGAAGCGCCGGAGGCACCAGCAGAATCCGAGGCATCCAGGGAAGCGGGTTCGTTTCATCATCCGTCATTTCCGCGCAGGCTTTCAGGGCGGCATCCAAGGAGGCAATACTCAGGGGGCCACTACCCAGGTTGCTTTGATCCGACCCCGTACCGTTCAGCGGCGTGTGTTCATCGCTGACCAAGGCCGCACCATCCCCTCCGGCGGCATTGCCCGTCGCGCTGAAGGCATTGCGGAACACTCCGGCAATCATGTTCTCCAGAAAGCGGGGAAGATGCAGGCCGAGGCGCTCCACACGGCGGACCAGTTCTCCATACAGATCGTCATCCATCAATTCGGAACTGGCCTTGATGCCGTCGCCGTATTTCACATAGCTGTAGGTTTTGGTATAGCCGCTATCCAGCACGCGGGTGGGAATGGCCGTGCCTTCGGCCACACTGGAAAACGAACCGAAGCCGCCCAGGCTGGTGGACTTGAACTGGTTCTTCAAGCGACTTCCGTTCAAGGATTGCGGGTCGTGAACCTTGCAGATGTCGGGGAAGATGGGTGGTTGCTTGGCCAGGGCTTCGGTGAAAGATTTGTCGATGATTTCATCAAAGATGGGCGTCAGCATCGAGGCATGGTTGGTGGTCAGATTGGCGGTCATGAAGGTATCCTTTCGTTGGTTTGTCACACGAAAAAGCGCCCCGACAAGCTGTTGGGACGCATCCACAAAACGATGGTTTCAGAGAGGTAGCGCTCGGATTGATCGACGGATGGACTTCAAGGGCAAGCATGGATTTCAGATCACAGGGGCGGGCTATATGCCGCTTTGGGCGCGAAGCCTGCGGGCCAGACGGCTGCGCCGCTGCACATCCAATCCGGCGAGATCGGCCAAACGCCCGGCTTCAGGAGGAAGAGAGGGTTGTCCGTATCGACGAACGACGGGATCTGCCAAACGTCCGCCCTGTTGCGCCTGACGAGAGAAGAGATAGGGCTTGTCTTTTTTCAGATGCGTCACTTCATCGCGGGCATCAAGGGCGGAATCTCCCAACGTGACCTGCTGCAAAGCCCACAGAGCCAGTTCTTCATCCACGCAGCCATGCCGCAGCAACTCCAGCTTGCGTTCATACAATTGCTTGATCTGCTCCATTTCGGCAGTGTCCTCGGAACCCGATGGAAAAGTGGCATGATCGGCTTCGGAATCCGGCTCGTGATTCCGTGCAGGTTCGGGAAGGGGATTCAGGTGTAGCGTACCATCTGCCTGAGAGGTGTGAGGTTCCGTGTCGTTCTGGGCAGGGACATTCGAGGGATCTTGGGGAGGGTTGCTCATCGTTCATTCTCCTTGTTCTATGATAAGGATGAGAGATACAAAAAACCGACCCCGCAGAGATTGAGGTCGGTTCATCGTGCTGTGTTGTTCACCCATGTTCAGCCTAGCACCATCCTAGGGCTTTTCCGGGCCACCCGCAAAGATCATCGTCGAACAAAACAGCCCAGGCTGGTGCAGCCTGGCCCATACAGGAACATCAACACGGAGCGAGATGGCGTTTTCAGCGCGTTGATGAAACCAAACACCCCCTGATCACCTCTTGACGGTCCAGGGGAAAATGACAAAGATACTTCACAAGTCAGAGATTGTGACTATACTATAGGCCGTTTGATGATTGCTGTACTCCATCACTTCGTGGAATCATGCGGGCTTGATGGGGCGAAACGGAAACCGGATGATGGAAACAAAGCGGAAATTCGATCGGGTGGATTGCAAGGTCAAGGTGTTCGTCGGTGCGGAAGTCGTGGCCGGACGGATCTTTTTCGACGCCCAGGACATCAGTGTGGGCGGCTTGTACTTGACCAGCGATTTCATTCTGGAAGAGGGGGATCTGGTCAAGGTGGCTTTTCAGCTACCTACGGACAAAGAGCCTTTCGTGCTCTCCGGGCTGGTGCAATGGACCAACCTCGGACAAGATCCGGAAAACCCCAAGAAAGCCGGTATGGGCTTGAAGTTCGTGGATGCCAGCGACGCAGACCGAAAACGATTGCAAACCTTCGTCAAGGAAAGGCTTGGTTGACAATGGCGGAAACCATCGATGAAATCACCATCAATTATGAAGAAGACGGAAAACTGCTCTGCAAGGAATTGTCCAAGGAAGTCCTGACGCGAGGTAGCTGGACAACCATCCTGTTCAAGTATCAGGACATGGACCGCAAAACGGAAGACTACGGCCCGGAAAAAGCCAGCATCCGCCGCTATCGCAAAAGCGGTGGGCGTTACAACATGCAAAGCAAATTCAATATCTCCAACGCCAAGCAGGCTCGACAGCTTGCTCAGATTTTGACCACCTGGTTCCCGCCGGAGGATTAAATTCCCCTTCCGTCGGCGCGATGGATGAATCTCTTTTTTTGATCCGTAAGGAGGTTTCTCATGGCGACCACCAAGGAACTCGAAACCCAAGGAACGCTTCCGAAAAAGGCTGCACGCTCCGGTACCAGACTCTTTGCCGGGCTTGTCGCGATCTGGCTGATTCTCGCCGCCATCGGCTTTTACGGCTATCAGGACCACAACCTGGTACGCTTTGAAGAGCAGGCGCGGCAAGCCTTGATGACCTGCCGTAACGCTCAACTGATCTACCGCAACGACCCCTTCAAAGGGAAAGGGAGCTACGCCGATAGCATGGAAACCCTGGGCCTGACCTTGTTTGAAGACGGCAACGTCACTCCGGATTCCCCAGCCTACCGCATTGAAACCTCTCCGGAAGGCTGCACGGCAAAGGCGATTCACCCGGAGATGGTCAAACATCCGGGCTTGCGTATCGACTACCGAAGCGCCGAGATCACTCCCCTTCCTTAGCAACGCGAACACCTCATGCTCACGCCCCGGTAGGTTTCCTCTGGGGCGTTTTCTTTTCGATTGAACCGACCGAAAAACGCCCCACCGAAAGGCAGGGCGTTGTTTGAGTGAGCAGGAAGACCGGCTTAGTCTTTGAGCATTTGCACGATGCTGGAAAGCTTCTGGCGTACATCCTGAAGGCGGCTGCCCAACATCATCGGATCATTCTGGCAGGGAACCCAACTACCCGGTGCGCAGTTCATCACCATGTATTTCGGTTCCCATTGGGTATGCTCCAAGATGAACAAAATGTTTTCCAACAACTCCGTGGCTTTTTTCAGTTGCAGGATTTCCTTGCTGTCCGTTTCCACGGCCAAAAGCATTTGCCGAAGCCCGAAGGCCACGCCCTGAGCATAGTAGAATTCGTTGTCGATCTCCCACCAGTTGACCTGGATGCGAACGTATTTCTCGCCCTCGAAGTTGGGATCCCCCGCCGTTTCTTCGGTGAGCCGTTCTCCGTCCATATCACTGGGGATGTTGCTTAAGCGGGTTGTCACGCCACCCAGAAGGCTGATGTACTGGTCGAGCAGTTCCACCAGGTTGTCCGCACGGGGATAGAATTTGCTTTTTCCGCTTTCCAAGTTGGCTCGGTAAGCAACCAAGGCTTTGTAGCCTTCCTCCCACTTGCTTTCCGCGCTGGGCCAGATCCACTTCGTCGGGTCGTTGCTGAACGCGGTATAGGCACGGTCGGCGGCCTTATCAATGTTGTCTGTGGTACGCAAACGGCTCAGGTTGTCACGCAACACACGGGTGGAATAGCGCACCACTTCCAGCTCGCCCATTTGGAAATTCTGCGGGTTATCCAAAAGGATGGAAGGCCAGAAAATATCGTTGGGCAGCCAGCGGTCTTTCATGTCCCCGGTCATGGTAACCAGGGTTTCGGTGAAATGAACGCCGGGGCGGTCTCCTTCCTTGTGCTGCAACTCAAAGAAGTCCGGGAAGCGATACTCGTAGACCATCACGCCCAGCAACAACAACAGAAAGGCCAGTAGGCCGGACAACCAAAGTCGGGTTTTGCCGCTCATCGCGGACCCGGATTTTCCTAGGGATTGATCAATCCATGCTCCCATCGAGAACCTCGCTGACAGTATGGCCCGGTTCATGCCCGGGCGGTTAGAGTCGAAGTCGTTCGTCCATGTACCGCGCAATATGGTGGGCGAAGGCACAGATGGTAACCATCGGGTTCACGCCGGGGCTTCCGGGAAGAATGGAGCCATCGGCAATGAACAGGTTGCGGATATCGAAGCTCTCTCCATTGGTATCCACCACCGCCTTGCGCGGATCGGCACCCATGCGCGCCGTTCCCAAAGGATGATACGCGCTCAGTTCCATGTTGTGAATAGGAAAATCCCGGTCGTAGAAAGCTTCCGCTTCTTTCGGGGTATGAAATTTCCCGGCCAGATGCACCGGCGGCATAACCCAATCCGCCCCGGCGGCGAAGTAGATGTCCGTGAGAATGCGCAGGCCACGCTTGATCTTCTGCTGGTCCGCTTCGTTCATCCTATACAGAATCAACGGACTTCCCTTCAACACGGGATGGGGTTTCACCTGCCCCCGGCTGGTGTCTGAAATCAAATAGCCGAAGCTGGCGACGTGGGCGAAGTCTTCCATGTATTCCTGCATCTCCCGTCCGATGGCCGGGTTGATCAGGGCGTGCAGTTCAAAGGGCAGTGTAGAACCTTCAAAGAGGATACCCTCGTGGTGAAATTCATCCACCTGGTACCCTTGGGGAATACTCTCCCAGCCACGGACTTCATCGGGCATACGGGCATTGACCCCCACCGCCGGGTGGATGGAGAGATTCCTGCCTACCTGACCGGAGCTGTTGGCCAGCTTGTTCTTCATCAGCAGCAGTGGTGTAAACAAGGAACCGCAGGCCAGAAGCACCATCGGCGCTTTGATGGTCAGGATTTTCCCTGTGTGAACGTTCACCGCCCGCACGCCTTCGGCCCGGTTCTGCCGGGTGAGGATTTCTTCCACCTCATAGCCGGTGAAGAGGTTGGCTCCAGCCGTCAGCGCCGCTGGAACGTAACTGACGTTGGTTCCCCGCTTGGCCTCGGTAGGACATCCGAAAGCACAGACCCCCTGACCGTCACAGTCCGGGGCGTTTCTGGAAAGTACGCCGTGGTGGTAACCCAAGGCTTCCGCGCCGCGGGCAATGACCCGTCCGTTTTCGCCGACATATTTCATCTCTGCCGGAGCAATCTGCATCATCTGTTCGACCTGGGCGAAGTCTTCCTCCAGTTCATCCTCACGACACCAGGGGATGCCGAAGTCTTCGCGCCAGGTGCGCAGCGTTTTTCTCGGCGTGCGGAAACAGGTTCCGCTGTTGATCGTGGTGGTTCCTCCTACGCAACGCCCGAAAGGCACGGGAATCGGTACGTTACCCAAAGCATAGGTTCCGGCGTAGTCATAATACATCAGCCGTTGCATTTCCCAGGCACGTCCGGTGAAGGTCTGCCGCCGGTAGTGTTCTCCGGCTTCCACCATCACCACTGCGTTACCCCGCTTGGCCAGTTCATAGGCTGCCGCCGCTCCTCCGGCACCGGTGCCCACCACCACCACTTCGGCTTCCAGTTCCTCGTCCTCATTCATTTCCTGACCGGTGGTGATCTGACTGAGCCAGCGGACATCCTCGTTGCGCTGCTCCCGTTTGAACGGCATCCCCAGGGTCGCAAAGCATTCCGCATCATCATAATAGCTGATCTTGACCACGGTGGAGAGCAGACGCAGAATCCATTGACGCGGATACGGAGCCTCGGCCCAGCGCATGAGGTACTCCAGCCTGCGTTCCGGGGAGAGCTTGCTCATCGGGCGGAGATAGCGCGGGTAGGAACCGTTTTCGATCATCCACAGAGCTTTGGGAAAGGCGAGAAGCATCTGTTCGTTGGCCGTGGCCATGAAGGCTTCCAGGCGGTCCACACTCTGGCGGGTATAGGCTGGAAAGAGGCGGCTCTTCGGCAAGATCACTTCACCGAAACGAAACAGAATTTCTTTCATTTTAGGATCGAACGGAACCACGGGCATGGCTGTCCTCCTTCAACAAAGGCCAAGGATACTACGAAACCAAGAGCCTAGCACAGCCCTTTGGAATCATGCAAGCTGTAACTCCTTAACAACACAGGTGGATTATACATCCGGTTCAAGTCAACAAAGACAAAGATCACAGCTTGAACTTGTCAGCGGAGCCTTCTTCGAGTATACTTCCGCTTTACCTACCCAACAGACCATTTATATCGAAGGAGCTACGATCATGGATCGGCGCGAAACCATTCTAAAGCGGATGCACGACGAAGAGGTTCATTATTTACGGTTGTGGTTTACAGACATCATGGGCCAAAACAAAAACGTGGAGGTTCCGCGAAGCCAGTTTGAGAAAGCCCTGGACGGTCAGATTCTCTTTGATGGCTCCAGCATTGAAGGCTTCAGCCGTATCGAAGAATCAGATATGGTGCTGGCCCCGGATCTGGACACCTTCAAAATTTTTCCCTGGAAGGAACAGAATGGCGCGGTAGCCCGTGTGATCTGTGACGTACAAAACCCGGACGGCTCTCCCTTTCTCGGTTGTCCCCGTGGGATTCTCAAACGGGTGACGGAAAAAGCCAAGTCGATGGGCTACGTGATGAATGCCGGGCCGGAGGCGGAATTTTTCCTTTTCGAGCGGGATGAAAACGGACGCGCCCTGGTGCAGACCCACGACCGAGGCGGGTATTTCGATCTGACTCCGGTGGATCGCGGGGAAGACGCCCGGCGGGAAATTGTCGGCGTACTGGAGCAGCTCGGTTACGAGGTGGAAGCCGCTCACCATGAAGTGGCCTATGGGCAGCATGAGATTGATTTCAAATACGGTGAAGCCCTGGGCACCGCAGACAATATCGCCACCTTCCGTTTTGTGGTGCGCAAGGTGGCCTTGCACCACAAGCTGCACGCCACCTTCATGCCCAAGCCGATTTTCGGTATCAATGGAAGTGGGATGCACGTTCACCAGAGCCTCTTTGATGAAAGGGGCGAAAACAAGTTCTATGACCCCAACACCGAAGATCAGATCAGCGAGCTTGGTAAACATTATATCGGTGGCCTCCTGGCCCACGCCGGGGCATTCTGCGCCATCACCAACCCGCTGGTCAACAGCTTCAAACGTCTGGTTCCCGGATACGAAGCACCGACCCATATCGCCTGGAGCGAACGAAACCGCTCGCCGCTGGTCCGTGTCCCCGCCCGTCGCGGTCAGGGAACCCGTGCCGAGTTGCGTATGCCCGACCCCTCGGCCAATCCCTACCTGGCCTTGGCCGTGATGCTTGCCGCCGGGCTGGATGGTGTGGAAAAGAAAACCGACCCCGGTGCCTCGGTCAATCGCAACGTCTTTGCCATGACCAAAGCCGAACGCAAGGAACTGGGGATCCGTAGCCTACCCGGCGATCTGGGTAAGGCCATCGACGCCCTGGAGCAAAGCGAATTGATGCGTGAGGTGCTGGGCGAGCATGTCTTTACCCATTATGTGCGCGCCAAACGCCACGAATGGCGGGACTACATCGCCCAGGTGCATCAATGGGAGGTGGACACCTACCTGACCAGGGTCTAATGCGAAAAGAAGAAGGGTGCCATTGAGCAGGGGTAGGGCTGGCCTGTGTTTTCTGTTGATCCCTCACCCTGCTCTCTTCGTTCGTTTCCCTCTCCTGATCGTGAAAGGGAAACATCGTCTCTCCCTCTCACGAGAGACAGGCCCGTCACGGAGGGGTTCATAGCCCCGTGAGAGAAGACATGATCAGCATACAAAAAGCCCGGCCAGATGGCCGGGCTTTCTCTCGCGTTGAAAGACGCCTGTCGCTTACAGGTTGACCTTCAGGGTCAGCATGATGGCGATAACGAAGGCGTAGATGACGAGGGATTCGATCAGAGCCAGGGAGATGATCATCGGGGTGAAGATCTTGTTCTGGGCTCCGGGATTGCGGGCGATGCCTTCCAGGGCGCTTTTGGCGGCCCAACCTTGACCCAACGCACCACCAAACGCGGCAAAGCCGATGGCCAAACCGGCGGCCAAAGCGATGGTTCCCACGACACCAGTGTCACCACCCTCGGCGGCGAACGCGATACCGGACACCAGCATGACCGTCAGACCAGCAAGGATACGTACCATCTTCTTCATTTCGTCTTTCTCCTTTCAAGAGATCCAAAGGGCTTTGGGGAATGCTCCCACAAACAAAACAAGTACTACGTTCCAAAGTAACCGTTCATCGAAAACCAAATAACCGACAACCGTCAGCCGGGATGTTTAGTGGTCGTGAGACACGGCCATCGACACATACACCGAACTGAGCAGAGTGAACACAAAGGCCTGCACGAAGCAGATGAACAGACCCAGACCCAAGAAGACAATGGGCACACCGACATAGGTCAGGTCGGTGAAGATACCCAAGACCATGTGGTCACCGGTCATGTTACCCGCAAGACGAAGACTCAGGGAAACCGGACGGACCAGGTGGCCGATCAACTCGATGGGGATCATCAACCAGGCCAGAGCCAGAAGCGGACCCATGAACTGTTTCAGGTAGCCCACGCCATGCTCGCGGAACCCGGCGATGTTGTAATACAGGAAAATGGTCGCCGCCGGAGCCACGTTGTTGGCCAGGGTGCTGGTCGCCGGCGGGAAACCGGGAATCAGACCCAACAGGTTGTTCAGGAAAACATAGACGAAGGTGGCGCCCAGAATGGGGAAGTGCATCTTGGCCTGCTTGGGACCGAGCATACTTTCCACCATGCCGTAGAGCGATTCCACCGCGAACTCAAACAGGTTACGCAGGGTGAAGCCTTTGTCCGGCAACACGCCGCGGTCGGCCTGGTAGCGGCTGAAAACCATCAGGCTGCCCACCATGACCAACAGAAGAATCAAGGTGGCGCTGACGGTATGCCAGATATCACCCTGGCCGCCCATCATGTTGTCCATCCACCCGGAATCTTTGGCGGCCTGATTGAGCTTGTCCATTCCCGGAATGAAATCGTAGATGTTAAAGTGTTTCATTCGTCACCCTCTTCTGCTCCGTCTTGTCCTTGAGGCGCATGGTCATCCAGCATACGACGGATGTTCATCATCACCGCCAGGGGCAAGCAGGAAAGCCCGACACAAAATCCGACGATCCGAACCTCTAACACGGCCAAGGCCGCGAACAGGATCAAACCCAACAATCCGTATTTCAGTAGCGTACGAGCGACGCTGGCCGTCGCGTTTGTGTTTCCGAAGAACCAGGCTGAGGTGCCCTTGACCAAGAGCGCGAAATTCAACGCGGCCAAGCTTCCTCCCAGCATCAACGCCAGGGATTCATAAGGGCTCCAGAAAAAAGCTACCAGAGACAATGCACCGGTCAACCAAAGCGCGGTGTTGAAAATCCGTTGTGGAACCTCGTTCATGAACTGTCCGAGCCCTCCAGGTGCTTGGCCATGCGATAGACCCGCCAAAACGCGCCCACCGTGCCCAGCACGACAAGGACAATCATGAAAAGCGGCTCCGTTTTCAACCATTGATCCACGAAGTAGCCGAGAAACGCGCTGCCTCCAACGGCTCCGGAAACTTCCACGCCGAGGGCAAGGAAAATGCCCGCCCGGCCCAACCCGGTATTGCCGAGTTTTTTCATGGTCGCTCCCGTATAGCCTTCGAGAACACAGAGTAGTGTTTCACTAGCAATTCTTTCGCAATACGTCAATCTTTTTACGTCGATTTCTCACACAAGGTCAGACCTTGGTGGGGTGAAATTCCCCGGAGCAAAACGAACAAGGGTTCCGTTTTTTTTCAACGACGCAGAAGAGACGGTTAAAAATCGTTGCGACCGGCACCGAAGAAGTTCACCGTTCCGTATAAATCCGCGTTTTCTCCGTATTTCTCAATGGATTCACGGGTCACGAAATAGGTGGCTTTCTCGCCGAACACCCTGCTGAAATAGACCGTGCCACTCGTACCGTCTTCGGACTGGAAATTCACCGTAGCCAAATGGGTTTCCTCTTTGCTGGTCAGATCCTTGCGGCAGATCGGGCAGGTGAACCGGCAGTTTTCACCAGATTGAAAGGTCAGCGCTTCAGGAAGAATGGTGTCATAGTTTCCCGGTTGGGGATCGAAGAGGATCAGGCCTTCCCGTCCATCCTCATGGCTTCCGATGACGATGATCTTCGTTCCAGGATTCAACGTGGTCTGGCAATGGGGACAGGTGAAGTGACGGTTCATGGAACACCTCAATGATGAAGGGGCTGTTTCTGTCTGATCAGGGAACAGCCGCATACCAGAAGCTTATGCGATGGCGAAAGTTTACTCCTTTCAGTCGCTTAAGTCAAGACTGACCACGCGATGCGTTACGAGCAGTCCAAGAGGTTTGGGAGCGGAAATCCATCAGAGATGACCTTGAAACCCTAGCATCTGTAGGAGTTTCCAGGCTGTTGGTTTGCCCGAAGGATTCATGCCATAAAAGACTGTACAGATAAGCGGTATGGGACATGCGTACAGCGGAGTCATCAAGCCGGTTGAAATGCTTCACATTCCAAGTTCAGCCCGAAGAAAAAAATGAGGAACATCCAACATTTCATTGGCATTGAACAGGGCTTTATGCTATAGGGATCACGCGATTTTTTCAAGGTATCAGGAAAAGCGGTGGGTGTTCGCACCTGGGCGAAAAAGACGAATACGGAGGCCCCGATGCACGAAACCATCATCATTGGCGGCGGCCTTGCCGGACTCTCCACGGCGGCCTATCTGGACAGCGATTGGATTCTGTTGGAACGGGAAAGCCAGCTCGGAGGCTTGGTGGTCACCCATTCCCAGCGGGGCTTTCACTTCGATGTCACCGGTCACTGGCTGCACCTGCGGGATGAAGGGATCCGCAAATGGGTCAAGAAGCTCCTTCCCGGTGAGATGATCTCCGTGGAACGCAAAGCCCAGATTTTCTCCCAAGGCGTTTATACCCAATATCCTTTCCAGGCCAACACCCACGGCCTTCCCCCGGAGGTGGTGAAAGAAATCCTCACCGGCTACATCGACCATGTCTTGCTCAATCCGACCAAGAAGGAACCGAAGACCTTTGAGGACTGGGTACTCAAACACATGGGACCGGGGATCGCCAAATACTTCATGATCCCTTACAACGAGAAGCTCTGGCGTACCCACCCCAGTGAAATGACTCCGCTATGGTGCCAGCGCTATGTCCCCAAACCCAGCCTGGACGAGATCCTGGAAGGTGCCTTGGTGCCGAAAGAAAGCAAGGCCGGGTATAATGCGACCTTCATGTATCCCAAAGAGGGCGGCATCGGGCGGCTGAGCCAATCCATCGCAGAAACCCTGGACCCGCTGCGTGTCTTCACGCGCACCAGACCGGTGGCGATTAACGCCAAAAAACGCCTGGTTCAACTCCAGGATGGCAGCACGGTGGGTTACCAGAATCTGGTCAATACCATGCCCTTGCCGGAGTTGGTGAAGATCATCGGCGATGTGCCCAACACGGTGCGCGAGGCGGCCAAGAAACTGGTCTACAATCAGGTTCTGTATTTCAACCTGGCGCTGCGCAAGAAAGTCAACACCGACGCCATCTGGCTTTACTTCCCGGAACCGAAATTCCACTTCTATCGCGTGGGTTGCTTCTCCAACGCTGTGCCCAGCATGGCCCCGGAAGGCGCCAGCAGTCTGTATGTCGAAATCAGCCATCGCGGCAATCGCATCAAACCGGGAGCCAATTACAAGCAGGTGATTTCCGGCCTGATGGACGCTCGCTTGATTGAACATCCCAACGACATTGAGTTCTACGAAAAGCGCAACATCGACTGTGCCTATGTGGTCTTTGACAAGAATTACGAAAAAGCGACCAAGACCATTCACACCTGGTTGCAGAAGCAAGGCATCCAGAGCATCGGTCGCTATGGAAAGTGGACCTACAATAGTATGGAGACAGCCATGCTGGACGGACGGGAGACGGCCTTCGCCATCGACGGCAAGCCGCTCAATTCCACCCGTATGCCCAACACCCGCCTGCCTTCCAAACTCAAGCTTGACAACGGCGATAAACCGGATATTTTTCGACGGTCCTTCCTGGTGAATGATCGACCGAGCGCGGAGATCAGCGCCGGGGAAAAACTGAACCAACTTCGCCGCAACCCGAAAAACGGAACGGGAAAAACCAAGACGGCGGGGAAAGCCAAACGGGGATAAGCCCTTTCGGCGTGACCATCACGGAGGAGAAGAAGGCATGATGACGGAAAACGCACGACCGCGAGTCAGCATTGTTATTCCGGTGTACAATGAAGAACTCATTCTCTTCGGAGCCGTGGAACAGCTTCTGGAGAAAATGAAAGCCTTTGATTTCAGTTATGAACTGATCCTTACGGAAAACGGCAGCAAAGACAAAACCCGCAGCATCGCCAGCAATCTGGCTGAGCGTCACGATTGCCTGCGTGTGTTGAACAGCGATGAACCGAACTACGGCAAAGCGCTCAAGCGCGGCATTCTGGAAGCGCGGGGCGAGTATGTCGTCTGTGATGAGATCGACCTCTGCGATACCGATTTCTACCGCCGTGCATTGGAGATCCTCTTCAGCGGTCGCGCCGAGATGGTGGTGGGAAGCAAAGCCCTGGCCGAATCCAACGACAACCGCCCGGTGATGCGCCGCGTAGCCACCGGAGTGCTGAACGGCATGTTGCGCGTCGCAACCGGTTTCACCGGCACAGACACCCACGGCCTGAAAGCCTTCCGCCGTGAAGCCTTGCTGAGTGTGGTCAACGACTGCCAGTTGGAACGGGACTTGTTCACCAGCGAATTTGTCATCCGCGCCGAGCGGGCCGGGTTCGCCGTGCAGGAAATTCCGCTGGAGTTGCGTGAGATCCGTGCGCCCTCGGTGAATCTTTACCGCCGCGTACCCAAGGTCATGAAAGATATGGCCCGCCTGGTCTATCTCATCCGCATCAAAGGCTAATGCGGTCCGCATGATCCGACAGGGATTTTTTGTGAAAAGTCTTGACAGCTTGTGTGTTGTTTGCTACTTCAAGCGAGCTTTTGACGGTGCCCCCCGTCTCAAGCCAAGGATAGGCTCGTAGCTCAATTGGTAGAGCAGCGGACTCTTAATCCGAAGGTTGAGGGTTCAAGTCCCTCCGGGCCTACCATCCTCGTTCAATTGTCTGCCGCTTCCTTCAAAGAAGCGGCAGACTTGTTCTACGCGAGAGTGGCGGAATTGGTAGACGCACTGGACTTAGGATCCAGCGGGGCAACCCGTGGGGGTTCGAGTCCCCCTTCTCGCACCAGTTTCTTTTTTCGCGGCAGCCGCAAGGACTCCTTTACACCGCAAGGTAGGAAGGATGTGCTTGGGGACTGCCTTTGTTGTGCAGACATCGCACCGAGGTAGCATCGTGAACGAAAGCTTTAAGTTGGAAAGCAAAGAACTGAGCCCCATCGAACGTGAAATCACCGCCACCGTCGCGGAAGCCTGGTTGAAGGAACGGATCGAGGCCGGGTTGAAGGAAGTGCGCAAGCACGCCCAACTCAAGGGTTTTCGTCCTGGCCGGGTGCCGATGAGCCTGGTGAAGAAGATGTTTCTGCCCAACGTCTTGCAGGAAACCCAGACAGACGCCATCCAAGCCACCCTGGAAGAGGTCTATCCTCAATTGCAGGTGATGCCGGTTTCCAGCCCCAATCTGACCAAAGTGGAAGCCTACAAGGGCGAAGGCGACATGACCTTCACCTTCACCATCGAGATCCGCCCGGAACTGGGTGATGTGGCCTTTGACGGCATCGAGTTGGAGCGGGAACGCATTGATGTCAAAGAAGAGTTGGTTGACGCTACCTTGGAGCGGGCGCGCACGGCACGGGCCAATCTGATTGACCTGGACGAAGACCGTGACGTGGTGGAAAAAGGCGACTTCGTGGACCTGGATTTCCAGGGCATCGTTGACGGCAAACCGATCAAAGACCTGAAGGGCGAACATGCCGTGATGGAAACCGATCGCCAGAGCCGTATTCCGCAGTTTGAGGAAAACCTCATCGGAAAGAAAGTCGGCGAGGACTTCCGCTTTGACGTGACCTTCCCCGGCGATCACCCGGTGGAAGACATGCGCGGTAAAAACGTCACCTTCGAGGGAAAAATCCACGGGATCAAAGTCCGCGACCTTCCCGAACTGGACGACGAATTTGCCAAAGACATGGACTTCGAGAACCTGGATGCGCTGAAAGAGCATATCCGCGGCGATCTGAAGAAACACGAAGAGAACCAACAGAAACGGGATTTCGCCCAGCGTCTGTTCGAGCAACTGCGCAGCAAAAACCCCTTTGATATGCCGCCCAGCCTGATTCAGCGCTACACGATTGATCTGGCCGAAGAACGGAAGAAACAGTTCGAGCAGATGGGCCTGCCGGCGGGGCAGATCGACTTCGGCAGCGAAGAGATCCTCGCCACCCTGCGTCCGGAAGCGGAAGATCGCCTGCGCAATACCTTCCTGCAAGACAAACTGGCCAAGCAGGAAAACCTCACCGTGACCGATGAGGACTACGAAGCCTTCTATCAGAAGATGGCCGACGAAACCAAAGGTAACGTGGCGCGCATCAAGGCTCAATACGACAAGCCGGAAATCCGCGAAAACCTGATGTATCAGATTCTGGAAGACAAGGTCATGGCCTTCCTGGAAGAAAACGTGACCATCAATGAAGTGGAGCCGGGAACCTTCGCCAAGCGTGCGCTGAAGGAAGAAGAGGAAGCCCGCAAGGACGACTTCAACCCGGAACAGGGTGACATCGAGCCCGCACCGGAGAAAAAGGACGAGGAATAATCCCTCTCCTCATCACCTTGTGAAGTTCAAGGCTCCACCATCTGGCGGGGCCTTTTTTCGTGTCATGATAGAGATCGTCACCGACAACCGACAAAAGAAACCGCCCATCCGGGTTTGTTCGGATGGGCGGTCTGGTTTCAGCCAGGCATCATCCAGGACGACGATGCCGTGAAATCATGCAGGTTTATTCGGACGCCGTATTGTTCGCTGTCGCGATACCGACATAATCCAGGTAGGCTTCCTGGCTTTGCGAATGAGTGATCGCCATATCTTCCATGCGCACGATAAAGGCCCAGGGAATGGTGGTATACATGTAATTGGCTTCCCAGATCACGCGGTTGCCTGCGGTGTTGTCTACATCCGCCAGACGGTAGCCGCCTTTGCCGTCACAGCCTTTGGCGTTGACCCAGGTGTTGGCATAGGCGTTGGTTGCCGGGCTACCCGGAGTGTCGTTGTCACCAATCACGAAAATGGCTTCGGCGTTTTGTTGGTGCAGTTGCTCCAGAATCCCGCCATCCGGGCAGACGTTGTCTTCCATGTGGGAGGCACAGCTTGGGCACCAACCACCACTGACGAAGAAGACCAGGGTTTTGATTTCCGGATGGGTACAGCGATAGTGAGCCAGGCTGAAGCCGGTTTCATCGCTGCCATCGAGGATCGCACCCGGCCAACCCATCGGGGGCATGGTACCCGGTTCAATCTCCGTGTTGCCCGGTTCCGGAGCGATGAAGTAATACGGACCGGCGGGGTAATCATCACAGCCGGTATCATCGGGAACATCCATTTCCACCAAGGTAGGATCGGAAATCACGCCATCAAAGGCGGCGTCATCCACACACCAGGTTTTTCCACCACTGACCGGGGTGGTGTGCAAATCATCCGCAATGGTCACTTCCTGGAAGGTCACACCGGAGAAGGAACCCTTGAAATGACCATCAATCTCTTGGTCCAGGGTGTCGAAGGTATAACTTCCACCGACCTTGGGCATGTAGACGCCTTCACAACCTTCGGAGGTGCAGCCCTTGTACAGCATGGCGCAGAAGCCACAGGAATAGTAGTCCGCTTCGGTGGCCGTGATCTGATAGGTACCCGGAGCGGTGGGGGCGCCATAGCTTTCCCAGTTTTCGATCACCAGGTAGTCTACCGGATATTCTTCGGCGCTGTAGCCATAGAAGCGCCACACACTGTTACCATCATCATCTTCGCCATAGCGGGCATCGGTGATGGCGTAATCGAAGAGTCCGTTCTGGTCACAGGTCACATCATCATCGTCGTCGTCGTCGTCGGTGACATCATCATCGTCATCGGTCGTGTCATCATCGTCATCGGTCGTGTCATCGTCGTCGTCGTCATCGTCATCATCGTCGTCATCGTCGTCATCGGTGACATCGTCGTCGTCATCATCGTCATCGTCGTCATCATCGTCATCGTCGTCGTCATCATCGTCGTCTGCGGTGTCATCATCTGAGCCGCTGTCATCGCAGGCGGTCAGCCCAGCACTCAAAGTCATGGTCATTAAAAACAAGACCAACAAAAAAAGAGATCGTTTCATGGAGCCTCCATTGTAAAAAGCCAAGCTGCGTCAGCCAAACGAGGATTCACCCTACCAGCAAGTGTTCCCCTGACAAAAAAGGAAGTATACCTAGAGAGTTTCTGAAAAGTAAAGAAGCACGCATACCTTTTTCAAACCGGAGGTTTGGACGTAGCTGCTCCGATAGGCTTCATGGTAACGCAAACGCTCTGAATCCATTGTCGCTTAAATCCACAACGGGGACGCCAATGGCCTCAAGCCCTACAGGTCTTCATGCTGAGGCACACGGTAACGAAGGGCATGAGCCTGCCGGCGAACCTGCTCGGCCATTGCATCAGCATCGGCAGGGTCGGATTCCAGGTTATGATGCTCGTGAAGCCACATCGGCTCGCCGATGCGCACCTCGTATTCACTGCCCCGTTGCCGGATGAACTCGCGGAAAAGCAACAAACTGCTCAGCGTTTCCCCCAAAGCCCCCATGCGACGGATGCGGTAGAAAACGTCCGAGTTGGTCGCGGTGACAAAGGCGGGAATCACCGGAGCATGGTTCTGCACGGCGCTGTATACAAAGCCCTTCTTCCACCGGGCATCTTCCATATGACCTCTGACAAGCTTGTTGCTCACCACCCCGGAAGGGAAGAACAACAACAGCATCTCTTGATCCAGAGCCTGTTGGATACGCTTCTTGGTTTCCTCCCGCTGGGCGGTATCGCCTTTTCTGAAAATAGGCACCGGGATGGTCAAGTCCTGAGCGTTGCGGGTAATATCCAACAAGGTGGTGTTGATCACAATACGCACATCCTCACGAACGGCCAGAAGGGCGTGCAGCACGGCGATTTCAAGAATGCCCGTCGGGTGATTGCAAGCCACTACGGCACGACCCGTCTGGGGAATGCGCAACCTGTCCTGCTCAGAGAGGATCAGGCTAATCCCCATATCTTCCAGCAGAGCCGCCACGAAATCATGGTTGTAGCGATCCCTCAGGCGGGTAATCAGATCATTGATACGACCCAGGCCCAGCATCCAGTCCATCGTTTTGTTGAACGGCTTCTGAACCAAGGGGAGGCGATCAATCCAGCCCATGTGATAGTTGGCACGAAGGTTCTCTACGCTTACCAGAGCGCGATTCATTGTCTGTTCTCCATCATTCGTTGGTACGGGTTGACCTGGTTACGCAGCCGGTTCCCCCTTCCCGGCACCACGACGAGCCTATCCTGGCAAAGCCATATAAAGGAATCATCAATGATTGGTATGCTTTGGGTTAGACGAATCCTTTCCGCTACGGCATGAGGCCGGTTTCCAACGGCCTCCCGCTAGGATCGCGAATTTTCAAAAGCTTTCTTTACAAGCTTTCCCAAAGCCGTTATCATGGCGCACTCGGTATGTAATAATCACCGTTCCTTTTTCCTTGGCATCACACCCCAAGTACCTCGAATAGCATGTGGATATGAAAGAACTGACCGGTCAGGAACTGCATGGATACCGCGTTGAGCGTCACATCGGACGCGGCGGCATGGGGCATGTGTATTATGGCTACCATCCCATCCTTGAGCAGCCTGTAGCAATCAAAGTTCTTCATGAACATATGACGGACAACAAGGAAACCGTCGAGCGTTTCATCAATGAGGTTAAGACCCAGCTACCCTTGCAGCATGATTTCGTGACCAAGGTGTATCACCTGTATACCAAGCCTCCGGTCTACGCGATGATCATGGAATACATCAAGGGTGTGGACCTCAACGAGATTCTCTCTCGGGGTGGACCGATCAAGATTCCCATTGCGGTGAGCCTGTTTCGCAAAATCCTTCGCGGCTTGAACGCCGCTCACGATCTGGGCATTATCCATCGTGACATCAAGCCGTCCAACATCCTGGTCACCTCTGACTGGACGCCGAAAATCTGCGACTTCGGCATTGCCAAGGTCAAAGGCCAGGCCAAGATGACCATGACCGGCATGTTCATGGGTACGCCACACTATGTCAGCCCGGAAGCCGCACGGGGGAAACCCCTGGACCCGCGCAGTGATATTTACAGCCTGGGTTGCTGCTTCTTCGAGGTGTTGACCGGCCATCCGCCCTATGAAGCCGATGACCCGGACGCCAGCCCCTTGGCCATTGTGGCAATGCACTTTCAGAACGAAACGCCGGACCCGCGCAAGTTCATCCCCAAGATTCCGCCCAGCCTGGTGGCAATCATGCACAAGGCGATGGCCAAAGATCCCAAGGACCGTTTTGAAAGCTGCGCGGCTTTTGATATGGCGCTCTACCAGTTTGAAACCGATCCCAACGGTGCCTACTTCGCCAACGAATTGAAGGTTCCCGGCCTTGAGGGAGAATTCAAACCCATCACCGAACGGGTCCCGCAGAAGCCTTCTACGGCCTACTACAGCCAGGAAGAGTTGAAAACCTTCCCGGAGCCGGTGATTCCTGCGCCGCGTGATCCGAACAGCATCACCACTCCCAGCTTTACTCCCTTGGAAAAAGGCGCTCAGAAAGCGGAGTACCGCCGGACACAGGCCGTAGACTTCAGTTCGGAATGGGATGAGCAAGGTCTGGACCTGCCAACACCTTCCCCGTCCCAGCCCCGCCATCCCACACCGGTACAACGTCCAAGCCGTGAGCTTTCCAGCGCCAGACGGGAACTGGACCCGGAGCCGGGATTGGAACTGGATACCAGCCGCGTGCAACGCCGGGGGAATTTTTCAGCCCATGCTGCCAGCGGACGCGGCGCGGCGGTCTACGTGCATCACAAAGACGTTCAGCAGAACAGCGGCTCATCGGGCTTCAGTTTCAAATCCTTGCTGTTCATCATTCTTTTCCTGGCAGGATTCTATGCCGCATGGAATTGGCTGGAAGCCCATAGCCTGGATGAACTCAAGGGGATGATTGAACAGACCTTGTCACCTGGCGAGGAGAAGAAAGACAGCCCCAACCCCTGGGTGGAAGACATCAAGAAGCGCAGCAAAACCCGCAAACCACCTGCCCTCTAAATCCCTGACTCCAAGCTACATAAGCGACATACCACCCTTGCGCCAACCGAATCATACACCGAAGCGTCTTTGATCGCCGTGCTTCTCTGTATCTCAACCTCTTCCGAAATCATCCATAATTATTAACCCGGCAACAATAAGTTAGACGAAGCATCCGTTTTGTCATTCCCGCGAAGGCCGGAATCCAGTGTAAAATCTGCTATCTGGATCCTCCGCCTGCGCGGAGGATGACGATTCCTAAGCCAGGTTATAATCGCCTGGTTGATAACAGGGGTTCCTTGGTATCACCACCTGATTCCGCCCCCCTCAACACGGCCAGAAACGATTGACCATGACGAATCAAGAAAGGCTTTTGCGTCTTGAGTTTGCTGACAAAGTCATTAGATGCCTCACTGGGATGCCTTGGGGCATCCCGTCTCTCGTGAGAGGGAACGCGAACGAAACCAGCTTTTCGTCTACCAACAAAGTCAGGACCGCCCCTTCAAGGGGCGGTTTGATCTGGCCCTATAAGGGCCTGGTACCGGCCCAACCTGAAGGTTGCAGGTTCCGGACTTCCGCATTGGTTCCTAGCTACCCTTAAAAGGGTCCTTATGTTCTAGCAGACTCAGTTGGTCGGTCACTTGGTCCTGTTTTTCCTGTTCCCGAATGTACTTCACGATGCTCTGCTCGTTGATTCCCACCGTACTCACATAGTAGCCCTTGCACCAGAAGTGCCGGTTCCCATACTTGTACTTGAGATTCGCAAACTGCTCGAAGATCATCAGCGAGCTTTTCCCCTTCAGGTAGCCCATGATCGACGAGACACTGTACTTCGGAGGGATCTTCAAACACATATGCACATGATCAACGCAGGCATTCGCCTCTACAATCTCCACATGCTTGTACTCACACAAACGACGCAGAATCGCGCCAATTTCCCGTTTGTACTTCCCATAGATGATCTTGCGCCGAAACTTCGGCGCCCACACAATATGATATTTGCAATTCCATTTCGTGTGCTCTAAGCTACTGTCCATAGTCACTCTCCATGTGTCGCTTGGTCAGCGGAAGCCGGAACGGCTTCTATATACATGAAGAGTGACTACCTTCGCTATTCATAGGCTTCGCCTTTTTGGAACCCCCCGCATAGCGGGGGGGATTCAGGCAGATAACAAAGCGGGAGCCATGATGGCTCCCGCTAGGATCATGAGAAACAAGCGTTCCTTTAGTTGGATTGCACAATCTGTCCAATGGGAACGATGCTGATGTTGGCGGCATCCACCACCCGCAGGTAGGCCACTTCCCAGTGCCAGTTGGAGCAACTACCGCAGGATTGCTGGCTCCACTCCAAGGGGAAGGTGCCCATCAACACACCGAACAACCAGATGCGCACGATGTCTTGCGGGTTACCGGAACCGGAGAAGTATTCCACGCCCACCAGGTAATCACCGGCTTCGGGCAAGGAAAGGTTGATGTTTTCCGGACCGACGGCGGAAATATCATCAATATCCAGCGTCGGGTCATCGGCACGATCACCGATCACACCCCAGTCGGGCGCAGCAGCAGGACCGGGGCAACCACGGGCCGGGCAGGGGAAGGCCGAACCATTCCGGGTGTTGCAGTTGGCATAGTGGCAGTCCGTGGTATTGCCGGAACTGGAACGGCTGTAGGTTCCGTTGGGTTTGACCAAGTGGAGATCCTGATCGTTGCCGCTCATCGTCCACATCAACTGAATATGAATGCTCTCAGAAGGAACCACGCGGACCAGCACTGTATCGGTATTCACGCCGGAGCAGTCCTCGTAGGAGTCACGCACCGCCAGTTCGATCTCATAATCACCAGCCAACTCAGCGAAGAACTGGGGATGGGCTTCATCCACCCAGACATCGGGACCGATATTGGCACCGGAGGAAGTTTGCAGGATCGCCGTATCCGCACCTTCGGGCTTGGAGAGGAAACGCCACTTGTAACCGGTTACCTGAAGGTCGTCGGCATCGGGGTCCATCGAGGCACTTCCGTCCAGAACGACGGTGGCCAGAGGCGGCACGATCTGATCCGGTCCGGCATTGGCCACGGCGCAGGAGGGTTGACCACCAGGACGCAGGGCTACGGAGCTTTCTTCTTCGCTGGTATCCGTGTACCATTGGAAGACCATCTGAGATTCGCCGTCGTTTTCATCGGCGCCGCCGTCAAAGCTCAAGACGCAGATGACAAACTCACCCACCTCCAGGTTCTGAGAAGCGTTTGCTGTAATGGCTGTAGTCCCGTTGAAGGCACACTCAAGAATCTCAAAGTTTCCAGCGCTGGCACCGACAACCACGGGGTAGTCAACCAGAGTGGCTGCGGTTCCGATATTGGTTGCACGCACCTGCTTGGTACTCTGACCGCTGAAGTTGATGATGCGCGGATAGACTTCCACATACGCCTGAGGCTTGATGGCACTGATCAGTTGGACATCGGTCTGCTGCTGGGTCTGGTCGTTGGTCAGAATATTCAGCGTTCCATTGTCTGCCACGTTGTCATTGGGGGTGTAGATCACATACACCGGTTTCTGCTTGCCGGAGGGAATGCTTACCGGAAGCGTAGCGTGGTGGATGTAGAACTCGGTGCTGGTATCCGTGGTGGTTTGCAGAGAGGTGATGGAAAGCGTTGTTCCTTCACCACCGGCGTTGCAGACCCACACGGGCTGGATGTTGCGGCTACCGATGGCCACGGCACCGAAGTCCAGTTGGGTCGTGCTGACCACGATTTTCGCTTCACTTCCGCCAGTTACGGAGCAGGGTTGCTCTTCTTCCGGGTCCGGGAAACAGGACGCCGATTCGGTATCGGGCACACAGGTTTCGGTGGCTTCATCGCAATAGGTGCATTCGCCGCACATGCCGGGGTCATCCACACAAGTGTTGGGTTCGCAGACTCCGTTTGCGGTGTCTCCACCTTCACAATGGAATTTCGTGGGGCAATCCTCATCGTTCTCACAACCGCTCTGCTCACAAATGCCTTCATCTTCATTGCAGGTATAACCCACCGGGCAGCTCGGATCTTCTGCGGAGCAGGTCAGGTCTACATCATCATCGTCATCGTCGTCGTCATCGTCGTCGGTGGTGTTATCATCATCATCATCACCGATGAGCGCATCGCAGTCGCAGCAATCCGGAATCAGGCCGTACTGTTGCATGGTCGGTTCGTAAAGCTGGCAGGCCTGGAGGCAGGCAAAGCTGTTCCAAGTTCCGGTTACGCCACAAACCTTGACCGGTGTTTCGGGTTGGCTGGCGTCGCATTCCATCGCTCCGGAATCGCAAACATCACCGTCCACCTGATCGCCCACGCAGACACCTTCCACGCAGGAATAACCGAAGGGGCAATCCGCAGCGGTTTCACAGGCCTGGTCGTCATCGTCGTCATCCGTCGTATCTCCTTCATCGCTGCCACTGTCATTGCAGCCGAAGGAGAGAAGCGCCAGCAGGCCAAAAACCAAGGCCAGCAAAAGGGTTTGTTTCCGTTTCATGCAACAATCTCCTTACAAGGGTATGGTCCGTGGGTAATACCGAACATGAACCAGTTAATCACAAATCCTAAACCTCACAAGTGTACATCCGGTACGGCAAGCAGGTCAAGGAAAACATTGTAATCGTTCCAGGATTGGCCGTTTCTGCCTCCTTTCGGGGCGTATCTTCACCGTTTCGGTAGGGCCATCTAATCTTCGTCGGGTCGTTCAATTTCTTGAACATCCTTGTGAACAGGACATGCTGTTCACATGCTATCAGACGATAACAGGGACGAATTTTTACGAAAATAAAAACAAAAAACGACTGTCCGCGAAAACGGACAGTCGCCAAGCTTTTTCAAAGCAGGCAGAATCGTGGAAACCTTAGAAGGTGTAACGAACCGAGGGCCCCACGTTCACGAACAGGCTGGCGGCACTGAAAATGTAGCCGGCGTCCAGGTCCAGACCGATGGCAAAGCCGCGCAGGCCCGCGTGGTAATCCAGACCGAGGCGAAGACCGGCAACGCCGTCCATATCCAGGTTCGAGGCTTCACCGTTATTGACCATTGCGCCACCGACGAAGACACCATAGTTGAAGCTGGAGCGTTTTTCATCCCAGAAGTAATGACCTTCGGCCATCAAAGCAGGAATGAAGATCAAGGCGTCGCCTTCGACGGCGGCATCCGAGCTCAGGCTCCCCTGTTCGTCATAAATGCCGCTGGCGGCATGGGTGGAAATGCTCAGATCCAGGCCCAAGGTAAACCATTTGGGGACGATGTCATAGCCCAAAGCAAAGGCGGCACTGAAGCCGGGCCCCAGCACATCGGCGTAATCACCCATCGCGAAGAAGCGAGCACCGGGTTTCATCTCCAGGAAAAATCCGTGTTTGACTTCCTCGATCTCCTCGTCTCCCCAGTAGGTTTGGATACCCACGCGGGTGTTGGGTTGATCGCCCTCGTCCGCAGGCTGTTCCTCTTCGGCAGGCTCCTCGGAGTCGTACTCTTCGTCCTCGTATTCGTCGTCGTCGTCGTCATCCTCGGCAAAAACAAAGCCGGGTGCGCAGACCATCGCCAACATCACGAGCACCAGCATCCAGGAAGACTTGGTAACCAGTTTCATCGAGGTACTCCTCTTTTCGTCCAAATCCACGAGCTTGTCACGTGGCCCCGGCACAAGCCCGGAGCCTTCGTGGTTGTTTGTTGTCTTGTAAGCCTAGAGCTATCCCGTATCCGCCTAGTTGGTGGTGCTGAAGAGGAACGGGTAGTTAACCACAACGATACCACCACCACGCGGTTGTGGGAACACAATGCGCTTGATGACCATTGCCACACAGTTTTCCACGTTGCCGTTTTTCATGGTGGAAACCTTCACGCGGGAAGACTGCACGGTTCCGGTGGGGCCAATGATGAACTGAACGGTGATCTTTCCGTAGAGTTTCGGGTTGGCCTGAAGTTCTTTCTGGTAGCAATAACGGATCTGGCTGTAGTGGCGTTTGATGATGCGGGCGATGAGAGATTTATCCAAGGAGCCCTGCACCGTGGCGCTACCGGTACGGATACCGATGTTGCCGCTTTTCTTTTTCAGCTTGCCAGCCGCGCCGAATCCGTAACGACCGCGACCACGACCACCGCCGCGACCCCAGGTTCCCAGACCGCCGATACCCAGGGCGCTACCGCCACCGCCGAAGCCCGCGCCGCGCAGACCCAAACCGCCCGCACCGCGCATGTCCAGACCGGAGACGCCTTCCAGCATACCCAGGTTCTTATCCAGCCCGGCGCCCAGAGCGCCACCGCCGAACAGCATTTCCATGTTTTCCACACCGCTGTCCAAGGCACCGAGGATACCGGCGCTGTTGGCGACCTTCTCATCGAGAGCCTTACGGGCGGAACCGCTGGCTTTATCCAGCTTCGCTTCTTCTTTACCGACTTTGCCTTCTTCACCGATGGCCTTGTCGCCGCTCTCTTTCAAGAACTGCTTCTTTTCCTCTTCAGGCGGTGGAGGCGGCTCTTCCTCTTCCAGCGGGTCCAGGACCAGCTTGGCAAAGCGGTCAGGGGCATCCAGGATGTCGGCCACTTCCGGCACGGGCAGGCTGTTCATGTAGAGCATCGCGCCCACATAGGTCGCCATCAGGATGGTGAAGAGAATGGTAATGGGGTAATCAATGGTTTTCAGCGGGTTGCTCTTCTCCACCTTGGCCTTGTCGGCATGGCGGAAGTAGAACTGCACCGTTCCCATGTCGTAATGAACCGCTTCTGCGGTATCCACGGTCAGGGAGTAACCATCACCCTCACGCTGAGCTTTGTTCCCTTTGATCAGGTCTTGGAAGCTCTGCTCGCCGCCTTTGGTCATCAGACGACCATTCATCTTGTCGTTGAACTGCAACTGCCAGGAACCGCCTTTTTTGGCGGCCAGTTCAAAGCGCGTGCTTCCCAGAACTTCTTCGGGCACGCTGAACATGCAGTCTTTGGCCTCACCGGCGTAAATTTTACCGCCGTCAAGGTGTTCCATGCTGACCAGGGTATCGCCCCAAAGCACCTGACGGGCTTCAAAGACGGTTTTCTGGCTTTCGGGCACTTCCACCTTGGTGGGAATGACCTGCAGCATACGCTGACCGGCCTTGCGGCGAGCCTCGGCCTTTTTGGCCTGGAAGGCTTGACGCTTTTCTTCCATCAGGCGACGTTCTTCGTCGGCCTTGGATTCGGCTTTCTTGGGAGCCTTCGGCGCAGGAGCGGGCTCCGGCTTGGCCTCAACCACCGGCTCCGGTTCGGGAGTGGGTTCCGGCTTGGCTTCGACCACCGGTTCCGGCTGCGGTTCGGCTTTTTTGGGTTCTTCCTTGCTTTCCAGCGTGGAAGCGCCGATGCCCGTAACCTTGATTTCCACATCACCGATTTTCAGGGAGGAACCAAGCTCCATCTTCTGCTTGGTCACTTTATCCCCGTTGACGAAGGTTCCGGAAACGGAACCGAGGTCCATCAGATTGACTTCCTCACCTTTGGAGGCGTCAAACATCGCATGGACTTCGGAAATCCCTTCTCCGTCCACCTTCAGATCGGCGGCATCGCCTTTGCCTAGGGTGACGGTGGGTTGGGAAAACTCCACGGTCCGGGGTGCCTTTCCCGGCTCCTGGATGCTCAGGGTAATCTTCGCTTGGTTCGCCATGTTTTTTGTTCCTTACGTCTCGTTATGGACCAAACCGAATTGTATCTTATTTCAACGAATCCACCGATTTGAACATTTCAGACTCGAAGTTCGTGCGCGTCTTGATGAGCTTTTTGAACTTCAATTCCTTACGTTCCTTGATGTACGCACCGGCAGGCTTTTTCAATTCACCTTCCAGCATCACGTCATCAAAGTCGATGACCGTTTTTTTCTTGTATTCCTGAGCGGACGCCGTGACGGCCAACGAAACCATCAGGAACAACGACAGAATAGCAATCAGCAATTTCTTCATAACCATGCCTCCTTGTAAGCAGGCAGTTTCAAAAATGAAACAAGAATCCAAGCTTTATCCGATCGGTCCAAAAACGAGCCCTTGCGCCGAACCCGTATTTCCAGTCTAGCGGCAGAGAAAAGCTCATGTCAAGTTTTCCCGCGCCAGAGCGACCAAAGTCAGGAGAAAGCCCCTCGTTGTTTTTCTAAAAGAACGACCGGGGAGCAGGCTCCCCAAACAAGCCGATTACTTCGCGGCAGCCGCCGGAGCTGCTTCCGCAGCGGGTTGCGCAGGCTGAGCGTTGTCAGCCGGAGCCTGGGCCGCCGGTTGCTCGGCAGCGGGCTGTTCCGGGGCCGGAGCCGCCGGTTGAGCACCATCCGCCGGAGCTTGACCCTCGGCAGGAGCCTGGCCGTCTGCCGGAGCCGCCGGTTGAGCGCCATCCGCCGGAGCGGCAGCGGGTTCCGGGCAGGGATAGCCTTCGGGGCAGGTTTCACCCGGAGGCGGGCAGAACATACCTTCGGGGCAATTATCCCACACCGGGCATTTGGCACCTTCGGGGCAGGCTTCGCCCGGAGGCAGACAGACCCAGCCTTCGGGGCAGTTGGCCGCCAGTTCCTCGCGGATCAAGGCTTTCATGGCTTCCTGGCGATGCTTTTCGGTTTCTTCGGCGCTGGTCACAGCGTCCTGCATCGGTTCCAACTGCAAGTACAGCTTGGCTTTGTCCACCAGAGCTTTGGTCTTGTTGTCGGATTTCAGGAATTTATTGAAATATTTGTCGCTGTTTTTCTTGTTCTTCAAACCATCGAAGTACAAAAAGCCCATGTTGAAAGTGATGATTTCATCGTTGGGATAGAATTTTTCCGCCTTTTTGTAGTATTTCTCGGCCTTTTTGTAATCTTTGAGGCCCATCAGGGTCATCGCATAGCCCAAGGTAGCATGCTTGTGCTTGGGCGCATTGGACAGCACCCGCTCGAAGTAAACCTTGGCGTCCTGATAGTTGCCGCCACCCAGAGCGATGAAGCCCATGTTGTGGTTCGGGGCGACCAGGTTGACATCCAGCTCCTGGGCTTTCTTGAAGTGACCGATAGCCGCTTCCTGGTTGCCAAGCTTCCATTCGATGACGCCCATATTGTTGTAAAGGCTGGCATCTTCCGGCTTCTTGGCGTTGATCTGAGCATGGATACCGTTCAAGGTGACCATCTTGGCGGGCAGGACTTTGTCCTGAGCCAGATAGATCAGGCCCAAGTTATTGAACGCGCCCGGATGGGAAGGATCACGCATCAGGATCTGACGGACTTCGTCCATCGCTTCATCCAGCTTATTCTTGTTACGCAGGATGGTGGCGATGTTGGAGCGCACGTTCAGCGCACCCGGATGCTCCTTGACGTATTCCCGGAAGAAAGCCAGGGCTTCATCCACCTTGTTGTCATAGGTCATCAGCTTACCACGGACGAGAATGTATTCCTCAGACTTCTTCTCTTCGTCCGGAATGGATTCGATGGCCTGCAAGGCTTCGTGGTACTCACCTTTTTTCATGTGAGCCAGCGCGATGTTGAACTTGACGCCGGGAATGCCGGGAACGACCTTGAGGGCCGCCTGGTATTCGGAAACCAGACCGTCATAATCCACCATGCTCTCAGCCAGGATACCCTTGGCTTTGTCCAGGTGTTTGGCGGCGATCTCCTGCGGGGTCAGCACTTTTACCGGCTTGGGCTTGACCACCTTCACCTTTTTCTCGGCGCAACCGCCCAAAGCCAACATATAGGAGGCCAGAGCGACCAGAAGGATCAATGTAATTGTACGAGCCTGCTTCATGGGTCGATTCACTCCTTACGACGAAACGTTCGTGGGTGAATGAAAATTCCGTCACGATCCGGCCCCACGAAGGGGCCGGACTTGGTTTTGGGTCTACTGGGCCTGGGTCGCTTCAGCCGGAGCGGCTTCATCAGCAGCCGAAGCTGCAGGCGCGGCCTGGGCAGCGTCGTCATCGGTCATGGCTTGTCCGGGAGCGCCGGGCACAGCCGGTTTCGGCTTCGGCAGTGGGGGCGGTTCCGGCGCAGCGGCCAGATCCGGCTCCATGAAATCGGCGCTGATGACCAGATCGGCGCTTTCAGGAGTTTTCAACCCACGCTTGATGTCGTTTTCCAACTGATATTCCATCGGGCGATACCCGGCCAGTTCCTTGCGGGTCATGGCGATGTATTCGCTGTACACGTTCTTCTCGTAGGCGACCTTCAAGGCACGCTGCCAAGCAAGAATGGCTTGTTCTTCCAGAGGCTTGGCTTTGGCCTGCAAGCCATCCTGGTAGATCATTTCCTGGTCGATGGTCAGCCAGTAAGGCACTTCGGACTGGAACCAGGACAAGGAGAAGTACTTGTAAACCATACCCACCATGTACTGGCTGGCCACGGCCCATTTGGCACTACCGAGGTTGACCAGGCTGTTGTAGGCATCCACCATCTGCAAGGACATGTTGGTTTTGTGCTGCAAGGCTTCCAACAGTTTCTGGTTCCACTTGTCTTTGCTGATGCGGCGGTTTTTCACCTGCAGGCGGATCTTCTTGTAGTCCTCGAACGCCTGATCCAGCTTCTTGAAGTGGGACTCGGCGATGGCATCGCGGGACATACGGGACCAACCCTCATCTTTGTCCAGGTCGCAGTAGTAAAGCAGGTAGACCTTACGATCCATCTGGTCGATGGCCTTCTGGTTCTTGAACTTGCGATACATGGTGCGAAGTTCCAGATGGGCACGCATGAAGGTGTTGGGATCGCCCTTGATCCGGCCACGCTTGTCGACCTTTTCCGCACCGGCCAAGGCGGGCTTTTCTTTGCTGTCTTTGTCTTTTTTGCCCTTCTTGGTGGCCAGCGATTGCATCTTCGGCCAGGTGACATCACGCTCGCGGGATTTGATGTAATCACGCAGGGCTTTTTCCGCTTTGTCCGGCTTGTTGTGATCCAGCCACATCAGTGCCAGGCGGAAGCGGACGGCATCCTTCTGTTTTTCCTTCTTCAGCTTGGACATATACTGCTTACGCATCTTCTCGGATTTCTCCGGCTGTCCAAGAACCTCGAAGTACAGGGCGCCGTTGTTCAGAGCGGTGTCGGCGTATTCCGGTTTCTTCGGTTTGGGGAACTTCTTCAGGTACTGTTCGTACTGATCCGCCGCCTTTTGATAATAGGCCAAGGCTTCGTAGTTACGACCCAGTTTGTAGAAGACTTCCTCGTAGTAGGGGCTGGACTTCTGTTCCTTCAGGAACTGCTGCTGCACTTCGATGGAGGCGAAGAGGTCGCCTGCGGTTACGTAGTGAACCGCCGCGTTGTACAGAGCCAGATGCAGGTGCTTGGAACCACCCTTGTTGCGAATGAAGGAGTGGGGCGATTTCTTGCCGAATTCCTTGTAGAAGGCCAGGTATTCTTCCGCAGCCTGCCGCCATTTCTGGTCGCGCTCGGTCAGTTCGATCATCTTGAAGGAGGATTTCTCCAAGAGGTTTTCCAGATCCTTGCGGAAACGGGCTTTGCTGACCAGTTTGCGGTTTTTCAGGTAGGCACGAACGGTGTCGTTCAGGTCTTTCCAACGCTGCTTGATATTCAAGGAGTCAAGGATCAGGTTGGCTGCGTATTCCGCCAGACGATGGCGGGGGTATTTCTGTACGATGAGGTCGAAGCGCTGGACGGCTTCATCGAACATATTGTGCGCGTAGTAGATGATGGCCGACTTGTAGATAATGTTGACCATGCGCTCGCGATCTTCCTTGTTGGTCGGATCGACGTTCTGAATGTACAGACCACACGCTTTGAGGAAGCCAGCGGTGTTGTCCGAGATTTTACGCGGAGCCAGGGCTTCACGCGCTTCTTCTTCTTTCTTCTTCGCCGCGTCTTCGGTGTTCAACTCGTAGTTTTTGTCTTTACGGGTGGAACGCTTTTTGGTGTCGCTGACCCAGGCCGCGATTTCTTCGTGGACCAGTTTTTCATAGGCCAGAATTGCGTTGTAAGTGGCGTCTTTGACGTGAACACCCTTGGGCTGCATTTCAACAACCTTGGTATACATTTCACCGGCGCGGTGATAACGCATACGCATGTTCTCGGCAGCCTTGGCTTTCGCTTCGGCGTTCTTGGCACGCTTCCAGGACTGTTCCGCATTCTCCGCACGACGCCAGAGCAGTTCGGCGTAGTTCCAGTGAACGTCGTAGTTCTTTTCGGATTTGCCGAAATACTTGATGTAGGTGTCATAAAGTTCCTGGGTCTTGTCCCAGGTCGCCTCGGCATTGATCTTCAGGGCTTCCTTGTGGTAGGCAACCACCGTCTTGATGAGCATCATCTCGGCGGATTTCCAAGCTTCTTCCACAACTTCAGGTTCTTTTTTGATGTTGTGGGCCACCCATTTGCTTTCCTCAGGCGGCTTGGCAAAATACACCAGATTGAGGATTTCGCGAGTCGTCGCGTCTTTGTTTCCTTTGGTGGTGTAGCCTTCAACAACCTTGATCTGATATTCCGGGTTGTCTTTGTGCAAGGGCCATTCTTCGATCAGGCGCTTGTAGATTTTGATCGCGCCATCGGTTTTACCCTGATCGTTCAAGATGGTGGCGAAACGCACCAACATCATGCGGAAGTATTTCTTACCACCGACTTCCAGGAAGTAGCGCTCGGCTTCGTCCACCGCGCCCTCTTCCGCATAGGCCATAACCAGATCCTTCAAGGATTCTTCCTTGAGTTGGATATTGCTCTTGCCGCGACGCTCCATGTCATCGGACCAGACCACGACAGCCTTGAAGGTGTCGATGGAGTCGCGGAACTTGGACAAGTTGTAATGGCACCAGGCGATCTTGTAGAGCGCATAGCCATACGCCTTGTTGTCTTTGTATTTCAAGACTTCTTCATAGGCCGGCTGGGCGTCATACACGTTGTTGTTGTTGAAGTAGTAATCACCAATGGCCATCCAGGTTTCCGGAAGGAACTGGCTGTTGGGGAACTGTTCGGTGATGCGCTTGTAATAAGCCAAAGCATCGGAGGAACGGCCGACTTCGTTGTAGTTGAAGGCCATGAAGAAGTAGATTTCATCCATGCCGTCAAAGTCGGGCCATTTTTCTTCCACCAACTGACAGACTTCAATAGCCTTGCGGTTGTAGGCGTTCCAGAGTTCCGGGCTGGGCTCTTGAGGCGGCTTACCCTTCTGACCGGCCTGCATCCATCCGTCCATCTTCTTGGAATGCTCTTGCATGGCATCCAATTGCAGACGGCTGGCTTTCTTCCAGTAGAACTCAGCCAGACGACGGAAGGTGGTGGGCTCTTGGAATTTTTCGAGAATCACAAACAGCTTGTCGATGGATTCGTCGATCTTCTTTCCCACGCGGGAGGTCAGACGGACATCGTTTTCCACACGCAGGCGGGTAATATCCACCTTGCCATCCGCCTTGCCGCCGCCTTCGCCCAGGGCTTGGGCCATCGCGTCATCAGAGCTTTCCGCTTTGGATTTTTTGGATTTTTTCTTCTTTTTGGATTTCTTTTTTCTTTTCTTCTTGGCATACGCAACGGAATCATTCGGCGCCAATACCAGCTCGCCACCTACCGTGCCTGCAAAGACGAATGCTACAAGCAGAAGCAGTGTGAGCAGTCGTGTAAGGTTGTTCATCATCGCTTGCGTATCTCCTTATTTCCCGGAAGTCGCACAACAGGCAGGTCGGGTCGGGAAGGCCCGTCCGGGGTCTGCGTTTATTGACACTCCTGCTCTACCGCCATCATGTAATAGCCGAGTTCATCTTTCCAGAACTCACCATCAAACGACCAGTAGAGGTATTCGTCCGGCACCGCCGGGGTCAACAGTTCTTCTTCGCGACCGGCAATGGCACGTTTGAACTGCACGTTGTAGCGCGCACGCTCTTCTTCGCGAAGACGCTCGGCATCGGTCAACTCGAAGTCGATGTTATGAGCGTTACCGATGAGTTCCTGAAGCATCTGAGCCAGTTCTTTCAGGCGGCTCAAAGCCCAACGTCCACCCTTGCGTTTCAGCGAGCGGTGCTGACGCTGCATTTTCTTCATCGTACTACGCCAGAACTTGGATTCCTGGAATCTACCCGGAGCCTGTTCCATAATCTCGAATTCACGTTCCAATTCCTTGACGTGCTCGAAATATTTCAGGAATTTGCTGTCGTTCAGGACTTCAGTCAGAACCTGGATGTGCAATTCCGTCGCATCGCCGCGTTGAATCTCGTCCAGCAGGCGAGCACGTTGACGGCTCAGACGACCGCGTTTCTCATCATCCGATTCGTACACTTTGCGGTACTGAAGAATTAGATCATCATACACCATTTCGTGGGCAACGCCCCTCATCGACTTGCCATAGGCGTTGATGTAGTTCAGCATCTCGGTGTAGAGATTGAAGAACTTGTTCAGCTTGGAACGGGCCTGCTTGTATTTGCAGAGCGTGTACCAGGTGATGGATTCGATCAACTCGATTTCCGGAATGAACTTATGACCGAAGAACGGACTGTTCAAGGTCAGAGCCGTACCCAAGGAAACCGTATAACGACCGATGTTCGTCGCCGCCCAGGTTTTCTCAAACAGGGATTCATACCACTGCACGTTGTCGCGGTCGACGCGGTCATAGTACTTAACCGCCGTAAGGAAGATGTCTTCCCGCTTGTCCGCGCTGGCATCGAAGGCCGCAGCATAGTAAAGCTGGCCCATCGCCAACTTGGACATGTCCTTCACGACCTGAGTTTCACCCACATCCACGCTGGGAGTGGGAACCTTCTGCACCATCTCATAGACCTGCTTGGCCTGCGCGTATTCTTTGCGCTGCACCAGGATGATGGCGATGAAGTAGTTCGCCTTGGCGTAGAAGACGGAGCCTTCCGCAACCTGGCTGAACTTGTTGTAAGCCTCATCCACCTGACCGCTGTCGAAGTACATGCGACCCATCATATAAAGAAGCTCGTTACGATACACGCGGGGGAACTTCTCTAAGGGGATGTCGGTCAAGACACGATACAACACCGTGGGATCTTTGGTGTCATAGGTGACCATGAGCAGCTTGGACAGGGCGGGACCGAAGTACTCCGTCCCTTCCGGGCCTTTGAACAGAATGTTCGAAAGCTCAAACGCGCAAGGCTCGTACAGCTCCAGGCGGTACAGACTTTCCGCGAAGTAATAGTGCGTCGTTTCGTGCAACGCACGCCATTCTTGGTTGTTCAAGATTTCATCGAACAGAACCGCCGCCTGATAATATTCCCCATCGTTGTACGCCTCAATGGCATCCACAATGGTATTCGGCATGGTCAGGATCTGCTCCGTGACGGGAATGGTCTCAAACCGGCGGTTCATTTTCTCGCGGAAGGTTTCTTCCGCCGACGCCGACTGAACCATGAAAACGGCAACCGCCGCAAACACAACGACGGCGGAGACACGCTTAAAAGTTGCCAGGTTCAGAGTCATGAATCGTTCCTCACAACAAGCAGGTTTCTCGGTCCAAAAGGGCTTCCAAATCATCGAACAAACCCGCCCGCGCCACAAGGACGCGGGTAGGTATCGGGTTTAGTTGGCAGGCAAGTGGAAGTTCGGACCGATGGTCATGATATAGAAGTGACGCAGCAGGGTACCACCCTTTTTGGAGCCTTGAACGCCCTGGTTACCCAAGGTGCTGGCTTCCGCAGTGGAGGGGTCGAGACGATCGTCTTCGGCAACCATCGGGTTGTAGGCGAAGTCCAGACGCAGGCTCAGCCAATCCAGGAAGTAGATGTCGCCACTGATACCCATCGTCGCGCCGAAAATCGAACTATCTTCGGTGAACATCATCGAGGGACCGACAAACACGCCGAAGTCATAGTGCTGAATGATGGAAGACATCAGCGCGAACTTACCGTAGACAGGGTAGAAATAGAAACGCATGTCCACGTTGGCCACAGGCTCGGCATTGTCGGTAAACTCATCCGGCACCTGAAGGTCTTTCAAGGTATTCTTCAGATCTTTGTCGAAATTGACAAAGTAATTGCCGTTGATACCGAAGGCGAAGTAATCGTTGACACGCCATTGCACATGACCACCACCACCGATGGAGGACATCAGGCCATCAAAGGGAGCCAGAGTGAAGTGCAGTCCCAGTTCGGCGCGGCCCGGCCAGCCGTTGTCTACCACACGTTTCTGGACCACCTTGGCTTTGCGCTCCAGGGGAAGATTGATCCGGGTCCGTTCCCCGGCCTCGCCTTCCTCCGCGGCTTCATCGGCAGGCTCTTCGTCCTCCACCGCCTCTTCTTCTTCACCCTCATCGTCGTCGTCATCCGCCGCCCAGGCGAAGCCAGGGGCCAAGAGCAGAAGCGTCGAAACCATCGTCAATGCTAGCATGAAAACCGAATGCTTTTTCATTTCCCAACTCAATCCTGTCTTCTGGTTCAGAACACTGGGAACGGCCTGAAACCGGGTTCGTCGAGCCTTTTGGCCCTCCAAACAACCGTTGTTTCAGACCAGCCTCGTTATAATATAGACCAAGTCCAACGCGCCCGCATAATCCCACTGAATCCCGTGGAATGCCTTGGGCTTCCCGTTCCAATTTGCTATGTCGAAAGCGCGTCGGTTTACCGCGATATCAAGGGCCGATATGGGGAAAACCCCAAAAACCCTATAATTCGAGACAACTTCGGTTAGCATGATTGGCCCGGTTGCGCAAGAACTTTTTCTCGGCCCCCAACAAGGCATCAGAGCAACAAAGCAATCTTCTTTCAAAATCGTCGCAAAAAAAATGGGGACTTCCTCCAACCCAACCGGACCTTCCTAGCAGCACCGAGGCTCCGGCGCTCAATCTCCATCTTTTTTTCACCGAAAAAAAACCTGTAATAACTCTATCTTTGAGATTCATTCGGCCAAATTTCCGGATGAAAAGAGATCCCCTGATTCTTTCCGTAAAATGGAAAAAACAGTGCTGACTCTAGGGATGTTCACGGTTCAGGTTGAACCACTGTTTCCACCAAAGGCCACTGGGTTGAAGAAAAAAACTATACAAAGGAACAGGTTTCTTCGTGCAGGGTTCAACCACAGAACCATGAAACACGGTACAAAGCCTTTCGCCTGACGAACAGTTGCCAACTCACCCCTCAATCTGATACACTTAGTGGATTTTTCAAGCGTGGATGAAACTCCAACGGCTTGATTTCTAACGAGAACAACTGACACCACCCTTCCCTACAGGGTAAGGATGCACCTACAATGGGCGAGGAAATGAGAAACGCCAGCCAACCATCCACCGGCGTCCTGCTTTTTACCGGGCTTCTTCTGTTGCTGCTCTTGCCTTGCTGCGGAACCACCACCGAAGCCGAAGGAGATAACATTATAGAGGACGGCGATCAGGAAAACCTGGAACCCTATTGCGTACCCGGTGCCCATTGGGAAAACGGTACCTGTGTCCCGGATGAGTTGGACGATGATAATGACACCACTCCAATAGACGGCGATACCGACCCACTGACCGATGGCGATGCGGAAAGCAACCCCACAACGGATGGCGACCTGGACGAGACAGAAGACGACAGCGACGAGAACAATACGCCATCCGACGGGGATCAGGACTCCCCAGATCGTGATACAGACAACGAAGACATCCCCACTCCCAGCCTGGAGCAGATCGTTCCCGACTCCCTGGCCGTGGATAGCGAGGTTCCTCTTTCCACCTTGGTCAACGGCGAACCGGTCCACGCCACCTGGCAAAGCGACAACGACTCGGTAGCCACGGTGAACGAGCAGCACGTCGTGGGTGTATCGGTGGGTGAAGCCACCCTGCACGCCCAGCTTGAACCGCACCGTTGGCCGGCTCACACGGTGCGGGTGATGGAACGGGACCGCATCGAAGCACGGGGAATCTGGGTCAATCGCTGGGCCTTCAGTTCTGCGGCGGATGTGGCCACAATCATGGAACGCTGCGCCAACGCCGGGTTCAACCAGGTCTATTTCCAGGTACGCGGTGTGTTTGATGCCTACTATGACAGCAGCCTGGAACCCTGGGCGCGGGGCCTTTCCGGAACGCTGGGGAATGATCCGGGCTGGGATCCGCTGCAAACGGCCCTTGATGAAGCCCACCAGCGCGGCATGGAACTCCACGCCTGGATCAACGTCTTCACCGCCTGGGACGGCTCCGGCCAGCCGACGGGAAGCCATCCCCTGGCGGATCACCCGGACTGGCGCATGGTGGACAGCTCCGGTACGGCGATGCCCTACGGCAGCGGCTATGTCTGGGTTGCACCGGGCATCCCCGCCGTCCGGCAACACAACACCGCCGTGGCCGTGGACATCGCCACCCACTACGAGGTGGACGGCATTCACCTGGACCGCGTCCGCTACCCCAGCCGGAGTTACAGCTTTGACGACCAGAGCCTCGCCGCCTGCCAGCAAGAGCAGGGAGCGTCAGCCTGCTCCGGGGATGACTACATGGACTGGCAACGTCGGCAGGTCAACCGTCAGGTGGCGGAGATGTACGAAGCCCTTCGTGATGCCGCGCCGGATGTAGTACTCAGTGCCGCAGTGTTCGGCATCTACCAGGATGTATTCGGCTGGAACGGAGTCACCGAAGGCTATGAAGACTGGCTGCAAGACCCCAAAGCCTGGGATGAGCAGGAAATCATCGACGTGATTATTCCCATGATCTACTGGGTTCCCACCACCACTTACGGGGATTTCCTGGATTTCCGCCTACTCACCGACACCTTTGCAGAGATGTTCAGCAACCGCTTTTTCTATGCCGGAAGCGATGTCACCGACGGCAGCGCCAAAACCAACGGCAAAACCACCATCGACTGGGTAGACATTGAAGACCAGGTTCTCTACACCCGGCAAGCGGGGTTGGTGGAGGGCTGGGTTCTCTATGATTACGGTACGATGAACAGCGCCGGTTACTGGGATGAATTGAAAAGCGGTCCCTTTGCCCACGAGGCCCAGGTACCCTTCTTCTGGTGGAAATAATCCTGCGTTCTTGCCATGCTCTTCCAAAAGGATGATGATAGGCTGTGTTCCTTGCATTCCTTAACGCAGCGGCGAGGAAAGCCTAGCCTTTCGTCTGCATGGACTGTATCACATGGTAGGCCCAGACAAACAACGGCCAGTGCCGGGTTACAAAGACCAGCATCAGACCATTGAGGAACAGGCTCCAGAATTGCAGACGACCCAGGCGGACGAGCTTCTTGTCGGGTTGGTTTCCCTTCATCAACGCCCAGGGAATCAAGGTCCACAAGGGAAAGGTCATCACGGCCAGGTAGGCATAATCCCGCAAAATGCTGATGTCCGACATGCCCACCATCAAGCCCAACCCACCAAGCAGGACGGCCACTCCTTTGGAACGCGCCTCTGCCTTGTCGATCCAGGCGCGAAGCAAAGCACGCTGCACATAGGACGAAATGAAGACTCCGGCAATCATTGCCGTATAGGGCATGGTGGTGGTTTCATAGCCGGAAAAACCAGTCAAGGGGGCGTAGGTCATCACTCCGGCGAGAATCGTTCCCCAGCGTTTGCTCTGCCAGTCGGGTGCCCCGAAACGCAACCAACTACCAATTACCGAGACCGCAAGCAGGGAGACAAGAAACATTCCACCAGTCAGAGCGACGATCATCATGAACAAAGTCAGGGAAAACATCGCGAACCAGGGCCAGGGATTCGCCTCGGAAGAACCCTCCCTGTGCTGCCGACGGGCATGGATCTGATGTTGCACCAACAAGAGACAGAGCACCAGGACCATCCCCCGGATGAAACCGAGAAAGCTGTCGTACCAGGTAACCAGGGTAGGCATGGATACCGCAGGCAGTAAGAACAAAGGCCAGCGGCCAAGCAGGGCAGACGAGAGGGAGTTGGGGCTTTTCTGTGACACCATTACGAGTCCTTCTGGCGGAAACAAACGAATCCAAAGGGTTTCCTTCTTGTTGCCACATTTCCGGTTTCTACGCAATCTGTTTTGTGGAGGGGTAAAGGGGAACACCTCTCCCTGAAACGCCAAACGCCCGACCTTAAGGCCGGGCGTTGTCTTCAAGCCTTCCCAAGCCTGGGAATCAATAACCCGTAGATTTCTTGCCTTGGATGATTGCCACACCGCCACTGGTGCCGATGCGGTTGGCTCCGGCCTTGAACATGGTCAGGGCGTCGTTCTCATCACGCACGCCACCGCTGGCCTTAACGCCCAGCTTATCCCCCACGCAGGCACGCATCAGGGCGATGTCATCCGCCGTAGCGCCACCAGCCGAGAAGCCCGTGCTGGTTTTCACAAACGCAGCCTGAGCCGCCACGCAGAGCAGGCAGGCGATGATCTTTTCGTCCTCATTCAGCAGGCAGGTTTCCAGAATCACCTTCACCGGAACGCCGCCAGCCGCTTTGACCACATCGGCGATTTCTTCCAGCACGGCCTGGTGCTGTTTCGCTTTGAGCAGGCCGACATTCAAGACCATATCAATCTCACCGGCGCCCTTCTGCACCACGTCCTTGGCTTCGGCCACCTTGGCCTCCCGGCTCATCGCTCCCAGAGGGAAACCGATCACCGCCGCCACTTTCACCCCATCTTTGCTCAAGCGATCCACTGCGCGGCTGACGTAGCAACCGTTGACACAGACGCTGATGAACTGGTTCTCTTTGGCTTCGTCGCAGAGCGCATCCACCTTTTCCGGAGTGGTTTCGGCTTTCAATACCGTGTGGTCGATGGTCTTGGCCAGAACGGCTTTGCCCTCACCGCGTTCCAAAGCATCCAAATCTTCGGCGCTCAAGCGGGGAAAGGGACCAAGCTCACTGCCTTCATAGGCCGGGTAATCGGCAAAGCGGACGCCCAACTCGTTTTCAAGCTGGGTTTGAATCTGTTCGATGCGTGCATGATTGACGTTCATCAGGCTCTTTCCTTGTTTGTTGAGAAGCTCATGCGAGCCACACAGACCGGGCCGTTTTCCGGAAGGCATCCCAAAGGGCGCACCCTCCCGTTTTTCCGCCGTCTAGTTGGTGAAGACGAAGGGGTATTCAATCTCCATTGCCTGGCCGCTGAAGCGACCGAAACGCCACTTACGCACGGCTTTGGTCACACAACCCTTCATCGAGCTTCTGGAAAACTTGGCCGGGCCGACATTCACGGCACCGACTTTCCCATTGGGTTCGATGGTGAAAGTCAGGTTCATCTTCCCGGACAGGTTGGGATTGCTGCGCAGTTCTTCATTGTAACAATACTTGATCTTGAATTGGTTGCGGCGCACCACGTTGACCACTTCCGACTGCTCAAGCTGGTTGGGCAGGTTCTCACTGCTTCCCAGCCCGCCGAGGTTCACCCCCCCGCCGGTTCCCAGTCGTCCCATTTCCGCCTGTACGCTTTCCCAATCCAGTTCCGTGCTGTTGTCTTGGGTCGAACCGGAAGACGTGGACGGAGTCCCGCCGCCACCGCCACCGTTGGAACGGCGTCCACCACCACCACCGCCGGTCTTGGCAAGCTGTTCCAACTGCCACTTGACCTTATCGTCCATTCCCTTGGGTGCCTGACCGGAGGCTTCCCTGCCGCTGTCCACATCCTTGGCCCCGAAGAGGCCATCGTTGACATCGACTTCGCCGAACTGCGGACGAAGTCCCGGCGCGAAGAACCACAAGCCGGCAACCACGGCAACAGCGGCCAGCACGATGGCTCCGACAATGGGCCAGGGGCTGCGTTTGGTAACCACGACACCGCCGGAGAGTTCGACATCAAGGATTTTCTGTTCCACTTTCTCCTTGGCGCGTTCGACTTTTTCCCGTTCTTTTTCCAGCTTCTTCTGTTGCTTCTCGAAACGCTTGCGTTCTTCCTCAGCCTGGGACATGGCCTCTTGGGTCATCGCCTGCATTTCCATCGTTTTCTTGGCCACCATCGCTTCGGCCTGACGGCGCATCTCTTCTTCGAGTTCCTGTTTACGCTTCTCGAACTCCGCCTGACGCTTGGCTTCCATTTCCGCCGCTTGACGTTCCACGGCTTCCTTGGTGCGCTCGGCGACCAGCCTCTCTTCTTCGGCTTTCTTCAGGCTGGCTTCCAGTTCTTTTTTCGCCTGCTGCTGGCTTAACAGAGCCTGGGCCTTGGCCGCCTTGGCTTCCTGTTCAAGCTGCTTCATCTGTTCCTGCATTTTGCGCTTGAAGTCTTCCTCGGCCTGGGCCTGCTCTTGAGCTTGGGCCATCGCCTGACGGGCTTCCTCCAATTGCTTTTGCATCCGCACCCGTTCGGCCTCGGCCTCTTTGGTACGACCTTCGCTGGCTTTCTGGGCGGATTCCTTGGCGCGGATCTCGGCTTCACGAAGAGCCTGCTCGGCTTGCTGGGCCTTGCGTTGCGCCTCGGCGGCGGCCTGCTTGACCTGTTCGATCTCCAGAGCGGCCTTCTGGGCTTTTTCTTCCGAAGTCTTGCGGGCCTGTTCCTCCCGTTCGGCTTTCTTGCGCGCCTCTTCAGCGGCAACACGGGCTTCCTCGGCTTCCTTGGCTTTTTTCGCCGCAGCTTCTTCGGCTTTCCGTCTGGCAATCTCTTCGGCGGCTTTCTTCGCGGCCTCGGCCTGGGCGGCGCGCCTGGCCTCTTCAGCCTCCATCTCTGCCCGCTTGCGGGCCAGTTCCATTTCTTTCTTGATTCGGTCGGCGTCTTTCAGGGCGCGCAGGCGCTCTTCTTCGGCCTGCTTCAGCTTGCCTTCCGCCTCACTTTGGACCTTACGGATTTCCAGAAGCTGCGCTTCGGCCTGCTGGGCGGCTTTCGCCGCCGCGTCTTTTTCCGCCTTGGCCATGCTGGTACGCATCGCATCTTCAGCGGCTTTTTTCGCCGATTCCAACTCCTGGGCCATACGCTGGGCTTCCTGGGCCGCCTGTTGCGCGTCTTGTTTGGCCTTGTCCACTTCACCGGCCATGCGGTTGACCTGGGCCTCGGCCCGTTTTTTGGCCTCCGCCTCCGCAACCTGACGGCGGGCTTCACGCTCTTCCATACGGCGGCGCTGCTCTTCTTCGAACTCGCGCTGCTTGTTCTCTTCTTCCTCCATCAAGGCCTGGATGATCGCTTCGTCGTCTTCGTCGCTCAGATCCACGCGGAGGTCATCTTCATCGTCGTCATCGCGCAGGTTGGCCAGGGGGTCTTGATCCGACTCCACAATCCGGAAGCCTTCCAGCCCGCTGGCGGCAGGACTATCCCCCGGTGCGTTGGTTTCCTGAATCTGACCCGCTGGTTCCGAGGCCCGCTGGAAGTCCTCCGGGCGGAGCTGGCGGTAGATTTCCAACAGGGGAGGAATATGGGCCAGAGGCTCCCATTGCTCCATCCCTTCACACCACAGGAGGTTGGTGTGATGCAGCACCTTGGCACGGATCTGCTCGGCAAGAATTTCCGTGGTCGCCGGACCATAGGTCTGCCCCTCGACGGCGTAGAACCATTCCTCAATCTCGACACTGCTTTGGGATTCCTGGGCCGGAACGGGAGTCTGCTCCTCAACGGCCTGTTCTTCTTCCAGGGCGGGATCGCGAACGTAGAAGATGTAATCACACTGCTTGCAGCGAACCTTCAAGATCCGATTGCGAATCCGTGCATCCGGGACATCCACGTCCGCGCCGCAATTGGGACAACCAAAAATCATGATCTCGTCCTTTTCAACCAGAAGAACAGCGCCAATTCAACCCACAAGACAACCGACAAACACGCTGTTGGAAACCAAGCCCCCTTGGAATCCACGGCTTTCTAACCCAGAAAAGAAAGCACTCCCCCAAACAGGAGGACTTGTTTGCTTTCTCAACCATCATGGTTTCTGTCGAAATCGGTGTCAAACCATCTGAAACAAAATCACTTTTTGTGAACCAGACCCACCTTGTCGTTTCCAAAACAGACCCGTCCACCAAAGCGACGGAAGTATACCATTCAAGTCCGCCTTGTCAATAAAGGGAAGCAATTTCAAGGAAAAACAGCGTTTTCGCACTTTGGCCACACCCTGGAAAAAATCTCCTTGTCCCTATTAGACGCTTTGCGTCATGAGCCCTGGGCTTTGGCTGCATGGATCACAATTGAACAAACAACCGCAAGAGAGGCTCTTCTCAGGCGATACAAGACACCCACGAAACGATGAGAGAGGGGCCATTGCGCTGGATTTTTGACAACCCCGCTAAAGAAACCATGCAGAAAAGCCGATACTTTGACATGGGACGCCACGCCAAACCAGGCCGGAGGCCGTCACCTGTTCTCTTTCGCAGCATGAACCTGTGGGCAAAGGAGAAACCACCACGCAAGGAAACGAGGTTGTCGGATGGGCCTGAAGCGAAGACCAACCCTGGGAGTAAGCATGATCGTGCGCAATGAGCGCCCCAGCCTGCCCCATGCCTTGGAAACCGTGGTCAATCTGGCCGATCAACTGGTGGTCACCGATACCGGAAGCGAAGACAGCACACCAAGCCTGGCCCGTCGTTATGGTGCCTATGTAATGGATGTCCCTTGGGAAAACGACTTTTCCAAGGCGCGCAATCAAAGCCTGGAAGCCCTGGAAACTGATTGGATTCTCGTACTGGATGCCGATGAACAGCTCAGCAGCGACGCCGTAGAGTTGTTGCCTCGTTTTTTGGCGGAGACTTCGGCGGATGTGCTGGCTCTTCCCCATTTGACCGTTTCACGAAAGGGACAATGGGTTCGTTTTGAACATGCCCTGCGACTTTTCCGCAACCATAAAGGCTTTCATTATAAGTATGCCCTTCCGGAGCGGTTGCAGTACAAAGGCAAGCGGGCTTTGTTTCCGCTTCCCATTCACCACCACGGCTTTTCCATGCCGCCTGAGGCTCTGACCGGACGGGTCAAGCGCTTTCGCGCCCTGCTTCACCAACAGATGCAGGACCAGCCGAAAAATCCCATCTTTCCACAAATGCTTGCGTTTTCCGCTTTCTGGTCCGGAAAACGGGACCTGGCTTTAGAGATGGCTCAGAAGGCCTGGAACCTCGCCCGCAAGGCACCCTACGAGCCGCGTTCCTACCTCACGGCGGCCTTCCTTCAAGCGGCGATCTATCTCAAGCTGGGGCGTTTGGACCAGGCCATCCGTCTCTTGGATGCCTGCGAAGAAATTGATCCGGATTATCTGGATGCCAAAGCCCTGCGGGTGCAGTGGTGTCAGGCCAAACGCAAACCCGATGACGCCTTGGCTGTCGCCCGCAGCTACCTGGACCGCTTCAAGAAACTGTTGGATCACAAGGCAGAGGTGCTTTCCACCCCTCTGTATACTTACGGCTTGGCCGGGGAAATGGCTCTGCTCAGCGCCCAGGATCACTTCCGAGAAGATCACGACCAGGACGCCCATACCCTCTTGGATTTCACTCTGGAGCATGGCAACGACAACCCGCTGTGTGTGGCGAAGCTGGTGGAGTTGGTCCTCAAGCAACGGGATCTTTCCACCCTGCTTTCCTTCTGCCGCAAGCACTACACGGTAGCCCAGTTGTGGAACCAAAGCTTTGTGCATCTGTACAAACGCAAGAATCTGGATGCCTTACGCAAGGTGATCCGGGAACGCAATCAAATTGCCCAGACCGCCGGGCCGGGTTTTGACAAACAATCCGGCGGGCCGTTTTTGCTCTCCGCAGCCAGCTTAGCCGAACAACTCAATCAGCAGGAACAAGCGATGGATCTGTACCACGAATCGTTGACCCTCTCCGACCCGCCCCGGAAATCCGTGCTGCGCCTGGCGCAAGCCTATTACCATGAACAACGATACGACGAAGCCGTGCAGGTCTTGCTGGGTCATGTGAATCTTAACCAACCGGATTATGATGTCCTGGGCCTTCTGACCCTGCTGCACTTCCACTGCAACAAAGACAGGGAACTGGACAAAGCGGTCAAGCTGGCCAGTTCCCGCATGGGGATCTCTACCGCTCTGCCTCTCTCCACCCCGGAAGAACTGGCCGAGCGTATCCACGAACTGGCAACACGGCTCTGGCAGCAGGATTGGCCCAGCGCGGCCTCCTATTATTATCTGCTGGAAACCAAATTGCGCCCACAGTTCATGCCTGCCTGGAAGGGCTTGGCCGAAACCCGCTACGCCATCAACGATCTGGATGGAGCCATTGCCGCCTTGGAGCATACTTTGACCATTCAACCCTCGCGGGGTGATCTATGGATGCTTCTTTCCCATTGGTATGAAGATCAGGGACAGGATGAAGCAGCCAGCTTGTGCCGGAAAAAGGCGGAAGAGATCACCATCTTCCTGGTGAAAAACCAGCTCATGCAGGCGGAGAACGCCAAATCCCTGGGATAACTCACTCTAGGCCTGGCTAGCGTCGCGCCTGGGCGATGCGGTCTTTCCCGGCGAGATCCTTGCGAATACGCACCTCTGCGAAACCGGCCTCCATAAGCAGAGCCTCCACAGCCGGGCCTTGGTCGTAGCCGATCTCTATCAGCAACCAACCACCGGGTTGGAGATGTTCCTTGGCACCGGATACCAGAGGGCGAATCACCTGCAAGCCGTCCGCGCCGCCATCCAATGCCAGATGCGGTTCATGGTCTTTGACTTCACGGGTCAGCCCGGCAATCACATCCGTCTGGATGTAGGGCGGGTTGGAGATAATCAGCGCAAAACCTTGTTGATCCTCCGCCACCGCTTGAAACAGATCCCCTTCCAGGAGAGTCAGGCGATCCTCCACCCCGTTGTGTTCGGCATTGACACGAGCCATTTCCAATGCCTCGCGGGAGAGATCCACGGCGGTACCCTGGGCCTTGGGCCAGGCCTTCAACAACCAGATGGCAATGGCTCCGCTTCCCGTGCCGACATCCAAAAACGAAAGAGCCTGCTCGGAACCGTCCGGCTGGAGCAATTCAAAAGCGGCCAAAACCAGTTCTTCCGTTTCCGGGCGAGGAATCAAGACCTTCCTGTTCACCTTGAGCGTCGTCTCGCCGAAGGCTTCTTCCCCCAGGATATGTTGCAGGGGTTCACCTGCTGCGCGGCGTTTGATTAGGCCACGAAAGCGGGTCATCGCCTCTTCGTCGGGAACATCTTCAAAGCGCACATAAAGCTGAATGCGCTCAATCCCCAACACGGACGCCAGAATACGCTCGGCGGTAAGCCTGGGAGCATCCACGCCTTTCTTTTCAAACCAGTCGCTGGTCCAGACCAGCAGGCGTTGGAGTGTCCAGGGGGCGTCGGCGGAAGGCATGGCGTGGTTCCTTGAGTTGGGGTTGTACAAAACAAGCGGCTTTGCGCCGCTTAAGCTTATTGACAACGTCTTCTCCCCTCACGGGGATGCCTTTCGGCATCCTGTCTCTCCCGCGGGGAGAGGGAACGCGAACGAAGAGATCCGGGTGAGGAAAACCGGGGTTCGTTAATCGCCTCGCCTTCCCGCTTCCGGAAGGGGACGGCTTTTCAAGCCCCTTTACTGGTGGCTCTGCTTCAGGGCTTCCGCCTGATAGAAGGTGCGCAACGACACAACCAGTTCTTCCATATCGCCCATCAGGATGGCTTGCAGCTTATACAAGGTCAGGCCGATGCGGTGATCGGAGAGGCGACCTTGAGGGAAGTTGTAGGTACGGATGCGCTCGGAGCGGTCTCCGCTACCCACCATGCTTTTGCGCAGGCTGGCTTCTTCCTTCTGCTGCCGTTGCTGCTCGATCTCGTACAACCGCGCCTTGAGGATCTTCATCGCCCGGCTGCGGTTCTTGATCTGACTGCGTTCATCCTGGCAGGACACCACCAGGCCCGTGGGAATGTGGGTGATGCGAACCGCGCTGTCCGTGGTGTTGACGTGCTGGCCGCCCGCACCCTGGCTGCGGTAGACATCAATGCGCAGGTCTTCTTCACGCACTTCCACTTCCACATCTTCGGCTTCCACCAACACCGCCACCGTGACCGCGCTGGTGTGAATGCGGCCCTGGCTTTCCGTATCCGGCACGCGCTGAACGCGATGCACGCCGGATTCATACTTCATTTTACTGAAGACATCCTTGCCCGTCAGACCGAAGACGATTTCCTTGAAACCGCCCAGTTCCGTGGAGTTGGAGTTCATCACTTCCACCGTCCAGCGGTTGGCTTCGGCATAATACCCGTACATGCGGAAGAGATCGGCCACGAAAAGCGCGGCTTCCTCACCCCCGGTTCCGGCACGGATTTCCACGATGACGTTTTTCTCATCGTTGGGATCTCTGGGCAAAAGCAGGACTTTCAACTCTTCGATCAAGGCTTCCCGTTTTTCCTTGAGGATGGGGATTTCTTCCTTGGCCATCTCGCGAATGTCCGGGTCCGATTCCTTCATCAGCAGGTTGTTGTCTTCCAATTCCTGATCGACCCCCTTCAGGCGACGGTAGGTTTCCACCACGTCTTCGAGGTCTTTATGCTCCTTGGCCACTTTTTGGAAGCGTTGGCGATCCGAAAGCACCTCCGGGTCGGCAAGCTGGACAGCCAGCTCCTCATAATGCTTCTCAATCTGATTCAGTTTTTCCAACATCGCGGGCTGCTCCTTTGTTGCCAAGGCCACCAAAAAACGCATGTTTCTATCACATGCCGGGCCAAAAGGGAAAGCCCTTTCAAGGAAAAGTTGGCCGAACTCCAAGGCTCCACACCAACGCAACCGGGCTAATCTTTCAGTTTTTCCCGTAAGGTTTTGCGGTCGATACCCAGGATCCGCGCAGCCTGGGTTTTGTTGCCTTTGACGCTTTCCAGCACGCGGCGGATGTGTTGGGCTTCCACATGGGCCAGGCTTTGATCCACCCCGCAGGGTTGGCTTGCCAGTTCATGGCGCATGGTGTCCGGCAGGTCCGGGGCGTCGATCACATCTGCGTCGGTCATCGCCAGAAGACGCTGAACCAGGTTTTCCAACTCCCGCACATTGCCCGGCCAGGCATAAGCCCGTAACAGACCCAAGGCACGCTCGGAGTACTCCGGCACGCTGCGGCCCATGTCTTCGGCCACTTTGGCGCTGACATGACGCAACAAGAGCAGGATGTCATCGCCACGCTCCCGCAACGGTGGCAATTCGATGTTGATCACGTTGAGTCGGTAATAGAGATCTTCGCGGAAGCGTCCGTTCTGAATCAGCATCGTCAAAGGCTTGTTGGTTCCGGCCACGATGCGCACATCCACCTTCTGGGTGCGTGCCTGACCGACCATGCAGACCTCACGCTGTTGCAAGGCACGAAGCAATTTGACCTGCATCATCAGGCTGGTTTCGCTGACCTCATCCAGAAACAGCGTGCCGCCTTCCGCCGTTTGAAAGAAACCCGCACGGGTTTCCGTGGCTCCGGTAAACGCCCCTTTGACATGGCCGAACAACTCGCTTTCCAGCAGGGTTTCCGGAATCCCTCCGCAGTTCACCGGCACAAAGGCGCGGGAGGCTCGCGGACTCTGGTAGTGAATCGCCCTGGCGACCAGTTCCTTGCCCGTGCCGCTTTCCCCGCTAATCAGGACCGTCGCCTTCACCGCCGCCGCTTTGGCAATGGCTTCAAACACCCGCTGCATCGCTGAGGACTGACCGATCATTCCTTCCGGCGTGGGAATCGTCGCCGGTTCAACCGAAAGCAGGCTTCGCTCGCGTCGGCGTGTGAGGACATCGGTCACCACGTCCAGCAGTTCCTTGCGGGTGAAGGGTTTGGCCAGGTATTCATCCGCGCCAAGGCGCACCGACTGCACCGCGCTGGGAATGCTGGGATAGCCGGTAATCATCACCACGGCGGTATCGCGGTAGTTTTCGCGAACGTGGCGGATCATCTCCATGCCATCCACTTCCGGCATACGCAGATCCGTAATCACCAGGTCCACGCTCTGCTGCCGGAGAAAAGCCACGGCATCCAGCACGCTCTGGGCGGTATGCAGGGTGTAGCCCAAGGGTTGCACATGACGGCGCACCAGTTCCAGGGCATCGAGGGAGTCATCCACCACCAGGATGGTTTCCAGGTCGTGATGGGGAGGTTCCTTAGCACTCATGCTTCACAGGCTCCTTGGGTAAGTGAATACGGAAACGACTGCCTCGGCCCGGTGCGCTCTCGACCTGAATGCGTCCGCCGTGGCCTTTGATGATTCCATGAACCACGGAAAGCCCCAGGCCGGTTCCCTGATGAATGTCTTTGGTGGTGAAAAAGGGCAGAAAGATTTTCTCTTGAACCTCGCCGGTCATTCCCAAGCCGGTATCGCGTACCTCCAGACAAAGGGTCTCCCCTTCATCGCGAAGGGAAAGAACCAAGCGACCTCCGTGGGGCATGGCCTGCTCGGCGTTGATCAACAGGTTCATCGCCACCTGACGAAGTTGGGATTCATCTGCGGTGAGCCGCATCTCCTCTTCCGCGATGTCCTGATGAAGCACGATTCCTTTCTTTCTCAAACGCACCTCAACCAAGGACAGCGCATCCTGCAACACCTGCTTGAGATCCACCTGACTGCGCTTTGTGGGAACCTGACGGGCGAAAAGCAGCAGCTTACGCACCACATCTCTGGCGTGGAGTGCGGCGGTACGGATACGGTTCAGGTCTTGACCGGCCTGGTCGGAAAACTCCTCGCCGTCCTGAAGCAGCTCGGCAAAACCTAGGATGCCGGTTAAGGGTTCGTTCAACTCATGGGCCACCCCGGCGGCCAAACGGCCCAGGGTCGCCAGACGCTCGGCGTGGCGCAGTTGCTCTTCCAGGCGGGTCTGCTCCCGTTCCGCCTGACGGCGTTCCAGAATCAAAGCCACTTCATGGGCCACGGAATCCAACAGCTTGCGTTCCTCCATCAGGAACGGGCCTTCATCCAATTCCGCACGGGACTCCAGGTAACGCACCTCCACCGTGCCGCGCACCTCCCCGTTGACGACAATCTCACTGACCAGGCTCGCGCCGCGCTCATGAAACCCGCTTGTTGCATAGACCTGCCCATCCAAGACGATACACGCTTCGGTGATCTCAGGGTAAAGCCAGGCCGGTGGCAGCAGCCGGACAATGCGCTCCAGCATCGGACCAACCTGATGATGGCGTCGGGCGGCTTCGTTGGCCAGACCATACATGCAGGTCAATTCCTTCACCCGCTCACGCAGATCAAAGCGGGACTTGTTGTGCGAAAGCGCCAAGCCGAGAAGTTGCGCCAGGTCTTCCAAACCCGCCTGCTGGGCTTCATGAATGCGGATCGTTTCATCAAAGGCCAGCAGCACGATGCCACAAAGGGTGTCTCCACGGGGAATCAACAGACCGAGAATCTCCTGCCCGGAGTCATCCGTTTCGTTTTCTTTCCAGCGTTGAACCAAGGGGTCACCCTGATGGGGACGCTTCAGACGATCCTCAATTTCTTCACGGGCCGGGGACTTGACCGAAAGGAGACGTAAGCCGCGCAACACATCCTCGGACAGGGGATCGGTCTGGGTTCTGGTTTCACAGAAAAAGCGCGGGCGATTCTGGCTGCGCGCATCCCCATGAAACACCCTGTCGGTATGCGCCACGGCGATTTCCACGGCCCAGGCACCGGTGAAGTCCAACAACTGAAAGGAAAGATCCCGAAGCAGCTCCAAGGTCATGCGCCCCTGTTCGGCCAGGGAAAGCACCGAGGCACGCAGACGGCGGAAGTCCTCCAGCTGTCGGCGGTTCAACAGCAGCTTGGGTGCGTTGTCCATTGCGGTTCCTTTCTGTTCAGCCCTGCAATCCGTGTGGGCAGGACGGCCTGGTTCAGTGTACGATAGATTGCGTGCAAACACCACAAGAGGAAGCGACAACGAGGCGTTTGCGGACAAAGCTTTCGCCCCTCACTGGGATATCCTGCCTCTCGTGAGAGGAGGAGAGAGGGGGCGTGTCTACGATATCGTAAAAAACGGGCCGTTCCCCCGAAGGAACGACCCGCCAGAAAGGGGTGTCGCATGTCCGTCTTTATGCTTTTCCCCTCAATCTTGCCGCTTCGGCCACACGCTCAATGGCGATCATGTAAGCCGCGTCCCGCATGTACACGCCCCGCGTTTCGGCGAGATCCGCAATGGCGTTGAAGGCGCGGGTGATGGTTTCATCCAGACGGGTCAAGACCTCGTCCTTGGACCAGTAGAAGTTCATGTTGGCCTGCACCTGCTCGAAGTAGGAACAGGTTACGCCGCCGGCGTTGCACATGAAGTCCGGCACCACATAGATATTGCGCGACTGGAAGAACTCGTCGGCATCCTGGGTGGTGGGGCCGTTGGCGCCTTCGGCGACCAGTTTGACCCGCGGGCTGATGCGTGCCACGGTGTCGGCGTTGAGTTGGTTTTCCAAGGCGCAAGGAAGCAGAATATCCACATCCTGGGCCACCCAGTCTTCACCGGGCAGACGTTCGTAACCGGCGGCTTTCGCCTTGGCCTGATCCACCGCACCGAATTTGTCGGAGATGGACATCAGGAAGTCCGGGTCTACGCCGTCTTGGTGGCGGTAGGTATAGCTGACGTTGTCTTGCTCATCCCAGCAGGAGACGCAGCGGATGGTTCCGCCCCAGGAATGGAAGAGCTTGGCCGCATATTGCGAGACGTTCCCGAAGCCCTGGAAGGCTGCGGTCATGTCTTTGACATCCAGGTTCAAACGCTTGAGCGCTTCACGGACGCAGTACATCACACCATAGCCTGTGGCTTCGGTACGTCCCAGGGAACCACCCATGCCGATGGGTTTACCGGTAATCATGCCGGGGAAATGTCCGCCGGTAATGGTTTCATACTCATCCATCATCCACAACATGTGCTGGCCGTTGGTCATCACGTCCGGCGCGGGGACATCCTGCACGGGACCGATGTTCTTATAGACCTGACGCACCCAGCCACGGCAGATGGCTTCCTGCTCACGGGGAGACAGTTTGCGCGGATCGCAGATCACACCACCCTTGCCGCCTCCGAGGGGAATATCCACCACGGCGCACTTCCAGGTCATCCAGGTCGCCAGGGCGCGCACGGTGTTTACCGTCTCCTGGGGATGGAAGCGGATACCGCCCTTGGCCGGGCCACGCATGTCGTTGTGTTGCACGCGGTAGCCGTGGAAGACGCGGGTCGTGCCATCATCCATGCGCACCGGAATGGTGAAATGGAATTCTTTGGAAGGCCAGCGCAACAGTTCACGGACGCCACTGTCCAGTCCCAGCATATCGGCGACATGGTCGAATTGGGCCTGGGCCATCTCGAAGGGGTTGAATGCTTTACTCATTGACGTTCTCCTAGACTTGGAACACATCAGGTTGATCGGGTCTGAACCATACCGGCCCGATCTCCGGTTCCTGTTGCAGCGCCTAGCACAGCGGACTGGGCTCCACAAGAGAATTTTCTTCGATTTTCATTTGCCCTTAGTGCCGGGCGGGCCGAAGGGCTATCAGCAGTACTCTTCACAGTGCCAGACGCCGGACGCCGGTTTGGGAAGTTTGCACTCCGCTCGCAGATCACAGTTGGCACAAAGTCCCAGCATGTGCGGACGATCCGGCTCCACAAAACGCTCCGATTCCCTCGCCGCCTGCATCGCCACCGGCGCACAGCATTCATACAGTTCGCATTGATGAATCACGCGGCTTGCACCGTGAAGAATGCCGCAGAGGTCCGCGTGGGCGCAGTTGGCGCACACCCCGGCATGAAGCCGTTCTTCCAGCGTCGTATCCTTGGTCTCGTCTTCGAATTGTTTCCAGGCCGTGCTTTGGGTCATCATGGGTCGATCTCCTTCAGGGTGATTCCGGGCTCCTTGGCTGTGAACCCGGAACCGTGGTTCGTGGTTGTTTCTTGGAGATAGCGAGGAGTGTGCCAAACGGAGAGACCGCCTGGCGCTCTGGCATGAGCGTTGATTCTGCTGCTTTTTTGGGGATGGTCCTCGTCAGGCAGGATCACTCATCGCCCGCAGGTTCCCCAATTCGCCGGGGAGAAATTCCCCGGTGGAGAGAAACTCCCCGCTTGAAACGAAAGGCCATCCTGCCTGCTCGCCCATTCCCCAAGGGAGAAACCAGGAGATTCCGCTCTACCGGCCTTTCGTGGATCGTGGTGAAACCCGTCCGCTCTAAGGACTGTGAAGTACGCATCAAGAAACAGCTGATTCGTAATCAGCAGGTCAGGGGTTCAAGTCCCCTCGTTGGCTCCAGTAAAATAAAGCACTTAGCGATTCGCTAGGTGCTTTTTTATTGGCTCCGTCACAGTACCGTCACAGGTTGGCGGGATTTCGTGCTGTTTGGTTCTCTGGCAAGGTAAGGGATGGCGAAAGGGATGAAATTGACCCTAAAACGACGTTTGCTTGATCGCGCTTTTTTGTATCGAATCAATCCCAGCAAATCCGTTCATCTTGCGAATAGGCTTCTTCGGGGATCATCGCGCCGTATGAAGGGCAAGACGGCGTTCCGATAGGCGACCACCTTCCCCCGCAGAAACAACGCCCGATGGCGGCTGCAATGCCATCAAGATAGGCTTCAAGCATTTCGGCGTCTTTCCCGAAAACCCCGTTTTTCCGCCAGTCGTCAAGCAGCGGGTCTATGTAGGAATCAGGATGTTCGGCAATCAGGGCATTCGTGAAGCGGCTGTTGGCTTCCATGATGCGTTCAAGGGAAACCATCTTTTCCTTCCCGCAAGAATCGCAATGAAAGGCTTCGGCCATCATTCCCCCGCCAAAAGAGATTTTGTCCTGTTTCCCGCATGACGGGCATTGATAGCGATATGCGTTTCCCATTTGTCTATCTCCATCGGTATTGGCGTATGCCGCCATAATTGAAATCCGTTCGGGAAATTTCAGTGTTTCACAGCGCCGTGACTCATAGTCCGTTGTCTCATAGTCCACATTGCCTTCAAATAGCGCTAGCAGTCAACCTTTTTGAAAGATAGCGATGAATCTCAAGAACGAATCAGAAATAATTTGCCGCAAAGTCGGAAATCGAATGAAGGAATTGCGGCAAGAGCGGGGACTTAGCCAAGAAGCACTTGCACTCGAAGCCACTTTGGATCGGACCTATATCAACAGCGTAGAAAACGGACGCCGCAACATATCAATAGGCACTCTTCAAAAAATAACCGATGCCCTGGGCATAGGATTGCAAGAATTTTTCCAGACCCCTTCCTTTCAAGGAAAGAGTGACGAATGAGTTTTCAAGAAGTGATTGAGACTTATAATCAGGTCAAGAAAGGTGATTTCACCGATGCCTCTCTAGGCAGTGTCGTCAGGAGATATGAAGCCATAGGGCTAGACAGCGGATATGTACCGCAGCGAGGAAAGACGCGGTGTTCTTCGCATAACGCGTCGCAACACCACGCCAACGTTTCAGCTTTTCAAAGGCATTTTCAACCAGATGGCGTTCACGGTACAAGTCTTTGTCGTAGTTACGTTGAACCGTTCGATTCTTCTTTGGAGGAATCACCGGACACGTATCGTTTTTCTCGCATAGGCCAATGATGCTATTTGTATCATAACCACGATCAGCCAGTAAATTAGAGGCTGGTAGCCCTTCGATCAGATTTTCAGCCTCTTTGCAATCAGCTCGGGTACCTTTTGTAACAAGGACTCGGAGCGGATTACCATGCGCATCCACGGCCAGGTGTACCTTGGAATTGAGCCCCCTTTTGTTTGACCCGCGTCCTGCGTTCCGCCTCGGGCACCCGTGGCATCGTGATGGACTTTGACATGCGTGGCGTCGATCATCAGCCATTCGTAGTCGGGATCATCAATCAAACTATCCAGTAAATTCTCCCAGATGCCTTTATCTCGCCAACGAATAAACCGGCGATGGGTATTGTTCCAACTGCCATAATCGGGCGGTAGGTCGCGCCAAGGTGCACCGGTTCGCAAGATCCAAAACACACCATTAATGAATCGTCGATTGTCTCTGGCAATCCCGCCCCATTGGCCTTTCTACCCCGGTAAATGTGGCTCCAAGAGTTCCCACGCGTGGTCGGAGATATCATGACGGTGATAAGTGGCATCCATTGTATTCCTCTGAATAGTTTCTATTTAAAGGAATGTAGACCAGCAGAGTCGTCTTGTCCAGGAAAATCTATAACTCATGTCGACGCTGCCTAAAATAAGCGTCAAACCGCTTGGCGAATTCTTCTTCGAATGGGATAGACTCGCAGAATGAAAAACGGGTTTACTTCCCGCTTTTCCTGATTGATCGGAGTGTTTTGATAATCTGCTTTCCAATGACTTCGGCAAGAGGGGGCGGAACGGCATTGCCGATCTGTCTCCGCATATCCGCTCTTGTTCCCAAGAAAACATAATCGTCGGGAAAACCTTGAAGGCGAGCGGCTTCACGGGGAGTTAATGGCCTGTCGTATTTCGGATGGCCGTATCTCCCTCTTGAAAAGCTATCGAATCCGCCCGTTATTGTAGGGCATTGGCCATTCCATTTGAGCCGCCCATATACATCGGGCCAACCGCCCCTTGATGTATCAACGTTCTGGTGGCATTTTAAACGATGCTCATTCGGTATATCCTGCCATCCCCTCCTTGCGGAACGAAGGAAAACCGTTTGATGTTTTCAGGCGTAACTCTTGCCCTTTGATGATTTGGGAACTTTGAGTGAACCGAGTAGTCTTCTGGCGGTTCAGGCAGATCACCGATAATATCCTTGACCGTTTTCCATTTTTCAACGGTTGGAGAAGGTATGGAAAAATTTGCATTGAGTGATTCATGGAATCCTACAATGACAAAGCGCTCCCTCGTTTGCGCCAACCCGTAATCCGCACTGTTGTAGAAATTCGGGAAAAGATCATAGTCGCTTAATAGTTCCTTGATTCCGTCAACGAAGGATTTGCCCCGCTTTTGGCCAAACATTGAAACGTTTTCCAACAAGAACGATTTAGGCTGTAATTCGTGTACCAAACGAGCAAATTCAAGAACTAATCCGTTTCGGTCATCGCCTAGATGCGCTCCCCGCTTTTGTTTGGAAAACCCTTGGCATGGAGGGCCGCCAGAAAACAGGTCAATGCCGAAACCGTTATAGCGTAGCGATTGTGGAAGCAAATCGTTTCCCGAAATTGCCTTAGCATCGGCTACGATAGCCTTTCCTTTGCCGTGGTACAGATTAAACGATTCAATCGAAACGGGATCGTTATCAAAAGCGGAAATAAGCTTGAATCCCGCTTTCTTCATGCCAAGTGCCAAACCGCCTGCTCCGCAAAAAGCTTCGATGCAAGTAAATTTTGAAGGTTTCATGGCTTCAAATTCCGTTCTAATAGCTCACTGAGAGTTTCAAGGTTTTTCGTCTCACATTCTCATACGACAAGGATATTCCAACCGACGCCTTGCAATCTCTTGATGTTTTCCTTGTCGCGTTCAACGTTTCGATCCAATTTCCGCTTCCACCATTCAGCCCTAGTCTTCGGTAATGTAGTGCCTTTTTTACAACCGTGTCCATGCCAAAAGCAACCGTTCACGAATATAACGGTTTTATATTTTGGAAGAACAATATCAGGTTTCCCTGGTAAATCTTTTCGATGAAGCCGAAATCTAAAACCTAAGCGATGAAGAACTTGTCTTACTGAAACTTCTGGTTTCGTATTCTTTCCCTTCACCTTTGCCATAACTTCACGACGTTTACTTTTCGAAAATATATCAGTCATTTCGCAATGATAGGAAATAGGTTCATACAGTCTTCTACCGCATTCGACTCTACCAGTCAAATCTTTTCAGTAGAGTAGAAGGAAGGCAATTCTTTCATGCACTTACAGAGAATTCGGCTGTGAGGCATGTTTACCGCACACACCGAACCCAACCGTAATCCGATTTCAACCCGTTCGCCGTTAGGAGCAAGAATTACCTAGCCGACCGTATACGTGCAGTCTTAATCGTCACTTCCCCGATAGGCTTAGAACATGACCGCGTTCGGTTTGGACTCCCGATAGGCCAACCACGCGGCATGACCATGCTGCTACCAGTCCCAGGAACCCCCCACAAAGCAATACCCAACGGAATCTACGGAATGGCCGTGCCGTTGAGAGGAAGAGTCAGATCCCCATCAAGGCCACCCGTGGAGATGGTTAGTACATCCACATAAGCAGTAGGGATAGGAACCGAAGCGGGTGAGCAAAACAGCAGATCAAAACTCAAAGGATCGCTGGAAGAGGCCGAGCCGGGCAGGGTGTCCAGATTCTCAAAGGAAAAGACCTCCGAGTGATCCGTACCCAAGGTAATCGTTTCAATGGGAAATTCGACACAGGGAGTTCGCACACCGCAGGAAGGCTCAAACATCAAGGTCTTCCGTTCACAGGTTCCGGCAGCCACCTCACCAAAATCAACGGCGACGGTCCCTTCGGCCTCCACCAGTTCACACACGCATTTGTCCTGCCGGAAAATAGAGACATTCACCTCCGGGTTTTGTGGATCATCGCTTTGCAGAGCCAGAAGAGTTTCATCCAGAAGGCATTCACACCCCGAAAAGGTGTAGGTGACAAGAAGGCTTGCGTCCTCGTTTTCTTCCAAGGTGATGGGAAACGAGAGAGAATCATCGGTCCACTGTACGTCAAAGCAGGGAGTAAAACGGTCCTCAATGGTAAACCTGGAGACAAGCAAGGGACCACTACCGACATTCCCTACACGTAACGTCGTCTCATTGGACGTTTCCATATACACGGCTCCAATATCCCATTGCGTTGGCTCCAGCCGAATACGCCCCAAGCGCTCCGATTCGGCATCCTCTTCGTCGTCACCATCCGAACGTGGGCTTGAGTCGTCATCCTCGTCATCGCTGTCGTCATCATCGTCATCATCATCTGGATTGTTCTGCTCCTCATCCCCATCAGTATCCTGAGAATGAATCGAAATCGTACCCTCCGAACACGCGGAGCTTCCAAGCAGCCAAAGGGCGATGCAGAACAACAGGTATCGAACCACGTTTCGTTTCATGGGGGCCTCTCTTTCCGTCACGAAACCGTACCGATTGTTGATAGATTTATCTTATCACAGTTTGAGGCTTGATGCCAGAAAGGAAAAAAGGACATGAAATGAGCGAGCCGGGCAACCGCTTCGTGAACCCCGCATGACAGAGTGCCCAAGGTCATAATCCCAGGAATCCAGGCTCTTTGCCCCCAGGAAAATTGCGTTGCCAGAACGATAGGGAAAGACTACACTCCGCCCGTGCTGCCTTGGCGCTGTTTCGTCCCAATTTCGGAGGTTCGCATGGTCAACCTGGATCGCCTCAACCAAGCCATTGACGCCTACCGCTCCCTGATGCCCCATCGCGTGCGGGAGATTCTTCTTGTCGCCAGCGTTTATGATGCCTACATCCTGGAAGAAGATGGCAGCCTGGAAGAAGGGATCTGGGATCAGTACATGGAGCGCGGCCTTTCCAGCGTTCCCCGCGTGCGCAAGGTGCATCAACTGGACGCCGCTCTGGAGGTGATCCGCAACGAACCCATTGATCTGGTGCTGACCATCCTGCACGATGAAAGCACCCTGGCTCTGGAACTGGCCCGGCAGAGCAAAGAAGCCAAGCCCGATCTTCCGGTGATTTTTCTGGTGACCGATCCGGCGATGCTTGCCACCCTGCCGGAATCCACAACCAACCTGGTGGATCGCCTCTTTCTCTGGGACAACGATCCGGCCTTGCTGCTGGCCATCGTCAAGCTTCTGGAAGACCGCCTCAACGTGGATCACGACACCCAGGCGGCCAAGGTGCGCGTTCTGCTGATGGTGGAAGACAGCGTGGCGCACTATTCGTCCTTCTTACCGTTGATGTACACGGCGATCATGAAGTTGACTCGTCAGTTGATGGACGACGGCTTGAACCACATGCACAAGCAGGAACGGATGCGCTCGCGTACCAAGGTGCTGCTGGTAGATACCTATGACGAAGCAATGGCTCTGTACAACCGCTACCGGCACAACCTGCTCGGCGTGGTTACCGACGTGCGTTTCTGGAAAGACGGCGAGTTGAACAACGACGCGGGATTTGACCTGATTCACGAAATGCGCAAAGGGCTTCCCGAACTTCCCGTCTGCGTGCAGTCCAGCCAGGTATCCCGTAACCGGGGCCGTGCCGTGGAATTGGACGCCCACTTCCTGGACAAGAACTCTCCGCACCTGCTGGACCAGTTGGAACGCTGGCTGATGGAAGACCTGGGCTTCGGTGACTTCGTCTTTCGTGATGACCAATGGCGGGAGGTCGATCGCGCGTCCACGCCCCACGACCTGATCCGCTGTCTGACCAGCGTTCCCATTGACGTGGTTATCCGCCATGCCCGACAACAGGACTTCTCTCACTGGATGATGGCCCGAACGGAAATCCAGATTGCCGAGAAGCTCTCTCCCAAACGGGTGGAGGATTTCCCATCGGCGGAGGATGTACGCGCCCACCTGATTCACATCATCAAAACCGCGCTGCATGAAAAACAGGCCGATGTGATTACCCATTATTCCATTCGCAAGAACCCTTACGAACTGGAGTTCATGCGCCTGGGCGATGGCTCGCTGGGTGGCAAAGCCCGTGGCATCGGCTTTCTGCGCTATCTGCTCAGCCGCCTGGAGGTCCGTCGGGACTTCCCGGAGATCAGCCTGGTTATCCCACCGACGCTGGTGGTCTGCTCGGATCTTTTTCTGGAGTTCATGGAAGACAACCATCTCTGGTCCGTAGCGCTTTCCGGGGAACGGAGCTTTGCCGACTTGCTGACCCGCTTTCAAAAAGCTCCGGTACGCAGCGAATTGACGGCTGCGCTATCCGCTTTTCTGCGTCATGTCCAGGAACCCCTGGCCGTGCGCTCCAGCAGCCTGATGGAAGACTCCCGTCACCTTCCCCTGGCTGGCTTGTATGCCACGATCATGCTGCGCAACAACGAAACCAGCCACGCCCGACGCCTGGCCGCCCTGCTTGCCGCCATCAAACGGGTCTGGGCTTCGATGTTCGACGAAGACGCCCGCGCCTATTTCCGTCAGACCGGGTATCGGCAAAAAGACGAGCGCATGAGCGTGGTGCTGCAACCCGTGGCCGGAACCAGGCACGGACGCTATGTCTACCCCACCTTTTCCGGCGTGGCACAATCCTACAACTTTTATCCGGTCAGTTACATGAAACCGGAAGACGGTGTGGCGCAGTTGGCCTTGGGCCTGGGTAAAACCGTGGTGGAAGGCGGGCCGATCGTGCGTTTCTGCCCCAAGTACCCGCAGATTCTCCCGCAGTTTGCAGACATCCGCAGTTGGTTGTATTTCACCCAGAAGCATTTCTACGCCCTGGATCTGGAAGCCGCTCACGATCATGGAAATACCTTGTCCGAAGACGGCGATCTGCAACGGCTGGAGTTGGATCTTGCCGAGCGTCACGGCGTGTTGCAGCATGTCGCCAGCGTGTACCAGTCCGACAGCAACCTCCTGGTAGACAGCTTCTTCAACGAGGGACCGCGGATCGTCACCTTCATGAAGGTGCTGCGAGACGGACGCTTGCGCCTGGGGGAATTGCTGGGCCGCCTGCTTTCCTATGCCGAAGAGGCGATGCACACCCCGGTGGAAATGGAATTTGCCGTGGATCTGCGCTACCGGGCCAAACCCGTGGTCACTCCCTTGCAGTTGCGCCCGATGGCCTCCAAGCAACGCTGGGAGCGCGTCAGCCTGGATGACGACCGCAAGCGTCAAGCCGTCTGTTATTCCAACCAGGTTCATGGAAACGGCACACCCCAAGGGATTCAGGACATCCTCTACGTCCGACGGGATCGTTTCGAGAAAAGCCAGACGAGGGAGATCGCCCAGGAGATCGGTCAGTTGAACAAAAAGCTGGTAGACCAGGGACGCCCCTACCTGCTCATCGGCTACGGACGGTGGGGTTCCACGGACCCGGACATGGGGATCGGTGTACGCTGGTCCCAGATCAGCGGGGTCAAGGTGATGGTGGAGGTGGGCTTGCCGCAGTTCAATGTCGATCCCGCCCAGGGAACCCACTTCTTTCAAAACGTGACCAGCTTGAATATCGGCTGCTTGAGCGTGCCTCACGGCTCGGAGAGTTTTCTCACCTGGGACTGGCTGGAGAATCTTCCCACGGTGGAAGAAACCACTTACTGCCGCCACCTTCGCCTTGAGCAGCCTTTGGATATCCGCCTGGATGGCCGCGTGGGCGAGGCCGTGATTGTTGACCCGGCCTACCGGCGGGATTGATGCCCGCAAGGCATCGCGTTTACCCACTTGGATGCAAAAATGAATACAGGAAATGCGCCCCATGACTGCTGAATGCTCCACGGCCCCGACCAGACAATGGCCGTTCTACATGATTTACATCCTCTACTTCGGCGCGTGGGGGATCTTCGTTCCATACTTCAATTTCTTTCTCGTGGAACAAGGCTACGCCAAAGGCATCGTCAGTTGGGTCTTCACCGTCTATCCGCTGATGACCATCTTCAGCCCGCCGATCTGGGGTTACCTGGTCGATAGATATTTTGACCGACGGCGCACCATTTCTTTCATTGCCCTGGCTGCGGCATGCGCTTTCTGCCTGTTTTTCCTTTTGCCCAAGGCCGGGTGGTTGTTCGCCATCATGGCCCTGTTCGCCTTTTTCTGCACGGCGTTTACCCCGATGGCCGATGCGATGACCCTGCGTAACGCCGGGGAGGGCTACGGCTCCATTCGCGGCATGGGAACCCTGGCGTTCATGACTCTGGCTTTTTTCGGCGGCGTGTTTCAGGATTACCTTCCGGCGATCTACATCCTGTTGGCGATTCCTCTGGGCCTGGTGCTGCTCTCCGGGTTTGTGCTGACCGTTCCCGATGACGGCGGAAGCGACCGTGCCCCGGAGCGGGTGAGAACCATTGTCGTCTTGAAGGAAATGGGCCGCCTGGGCCTTTGGCCCTTCCTGATTTTCGGTATGTGCCAGTGGATCGGCCTGACTCCCCATCAATACCTGTTCAGCGTGTACCTCAAAGACCTGCTTATCCGCCAAGGCTATGAAAACCCCGGTACGATCATCGGAATCAGTTTCGTCTTCGGCACCGGCACGGAGATTCTGCTCTTTCTGGCCTCCAACTGGGTACTGAAGCGCTTCAGCGTAAAGAGCCTGCTTTTCTGGGTGATCGCGGGAAGCCTGATCCGCTGGACGGTGATGGCCCTGGCTCTGGATGCCCTCCTGGTGTTGCTGGTACAGACCTTGCACTGCTTCACCTTCGCCGCGTTCTACCTCATCGGCACGCGGCTGGTGGCCGCCAAAGCCCCCAAGCCGATGCGCAACAGCTTTCAAACCCTGTGGATCAGCGCCGTCTTCGGGGTCGGCGGGGTGATCGGAGGGCTGCTCACCGGCCTCTTCGCCGAGCTGTGGGCCATTGAAAACATCTTCTGGCTGGCCGATGCCTTCGTGTTTCTGGGCATCTTCCCCTTGAGTTACTATCTCTCACGAAACACCATCACCAACGAGTTGCTTTTGAGCAAGCTATAAGCCTCGTTTCTGCGGGTGGGGCGGTGATGTCGGACAAGGAGGGCAGGTTGCTGATCCTTCGAACCACAGACCTTCGGTCCGCACTCAGGATGAACGGATACTGGTTGCTGGCTAAGGTGTCGGGCAAGAAATTTGCCCGACCTACGATCTGAACCCCTCCCTCGATATGCGGTGTTCCACCACTACTCGGGATGAGCGTGGTAGGTCATGATTTCTTACCTGGGAAAGACGATCGTTAAGCACACGCTCATCCCGAGTGCCGCCTGGAGGGCGGTGTATCGAGGGATGGGTGAATTCCTTGCACGGTGGGGTCTTCTTCCTTAAGATTGGAATCACCGGCCGGCTTCCACTTGTCCCTTGCATCCCCAGGGGCTTTGCCGTATACTTGCGCTCATTGGAATTCACGCTCACAACCTAGCGGAAGGAAACACGATGAGCGACAATCAAGCTGTCCAGGCTGCTGACGTGTTGGCAACAAGCTTTGGGGAGAACGAAGTGCGCTTTGACCTGCACACGGACGTTGCTCCTCTGGATGTCATTTACCAGACCTGCTTCCGGTTCATCGACCGCTGCTATCTGTATCTGGACAAACCTGCTGAGGAAAAAGTCCAGGTGGTGATGCGCGGCAAGGAAAGCCTGGAACAGGATGGGCTTGTCGCCTTGCAGGGTGAGTTTTCCAATGAACTGATCAACCAGCAGATCCGCAAGCAGGTGGCCGAGCAGAATAAAACCCTGCGTGAGCTGATTCTCTCCAAGGCGCTCTTTGCCAACCGTCCCGCCGAATACCAGCAGATTCAAGACGGTCTGGGACCGGACACACCTTCCGGCGGCAGTCCCGATCGCCCCTGGAAAGACGCTTCCGAAGAGGAGCAGGCGGAGTTGGATCGCCTATTGGCCGAGATTGAAGCCGACTTCGCCGACGATCCGGAAGGCATCGCCGTTCCCTGGGATGAAAAATACGGCAAGAAAGAGGGAGACACCAAGGAAGGTGACGAGACCAAGAAACCGGACAAGGAAGACTGACCCACAGCTTTCAACCCAAACCACAACGCCCCGATCCATCAGGACCGGGGCGTTTTCATGCAGAGAAACGGGGACGTTTACAGGCGTTCGATCATGATCGCCTTGCCCATGCCACCGCCGACGCAGAGGCTGGCCACACCCAGTTTTTTGTCCATACGCTGCAACTGATGCAACAGGGTGACGATGATCCGCGCACCCGTCGCGCCCACGGGGTGACCCAGGGCGATGCCGCTACCGACGACGTTGGTGTTTTCGCGGTCCAGTTCCAAAAGTTTTTCCACGGCTATGTACTGCGCGGCGAAGGCTTCGTTGATCTCCCACAGATCCACATCGGCCTTGCTCTTTCCGGTCTTGGCCAGAAGCTTCTGGATCGCCGGGACGGGACCGTAGCCCATCAGTTCCGGTTCCACCGCCGCCAAGGCATGACCCACGATGCGAGCCAGAGGCTTCAGGCCCAGTTCCTTGGCTTTGTCTTCGGCGCACAGCACCAGGGCCGCCGCGCCGTCATTGATGCCGCTGGCGTTTCCGGCGGTGACGGTGCCATCTTTTTTGAAGGCCGGGCGCAGTTTGGCAAGCTGTTCCACCGTGGCACCCAAGCGGGGATGTTCATCGGTGTCGAAGATTTTCGGATCGCCCTTGCGTTGCGGAATGCTCACCGGAACGATCTCGTCTTTGAACCAGCCTTGGTTGATCGCCGCTTCGGCGCGGTTCTGACTCAGCACGGCCAGTTCATCCTGCTCTTCGCGGGTGATGTTGTATTTCTCGGCCAGGTTTTCCGCCGTAATGCCCATCAGGAAGCCGCCCAGCGGATCGGTCAAGCCTTCAAAAAGCGTGTCCACCATTTTACGGTCGAACTGCCGGGCACCCCAACGCATGTCATATTGCACATAGGGGCAACGGGACATGGTTTCCACGCCGCCGCTGACGACGATGTCGTCTTCGCCAAGCATGATTTTCTGGGCACCGAACACCGTTGCCTGCATCCCGCTGGCACATTGCCGTTGGATGGTGCTGGCCGGGGTGGTGTGGGGAATGCCGCTTTCCAGACCGATGCAACGGGCAACGTTGATTTCATCGGTACGCATAAAACAGTTCCCGATCAGTACATCACCGATCTGGCTCCAATCTTCCAGGCCGGAGCGCTTCAGCGCTTCTTTGACCGCCGTCACACCCAGTTGGGTTCCGGTCATATTCTTCAAACTTCCACCAAAGGTTCCAATGGCGGTTCGGGTAGCGCCGACAATCACGACATCTCGCATGGGGGTCTCCTTCGTTTGGGGTTCTTAAGAGAATTCAACGGGAACAGGTCACCGGTTGCACGCGAAAGGCCGCAGGCTTTTCGCGCACCTTATCAGCAAGCGGCAACGGCGTGAGCCCAGCGATCCAGCAGGGCTTGACGCTCATCACGGCTCATTTCACTATTGAACATGCGGTCTTTCTTCCACGCCGCCTGAATGTCTGCGGTGTCACTCCAGATGCCTGCACCCAGACCGGCCAGGAAGGCCGCACCCAAGGCAGTGGTTTCCACCATCTTCGGACGGACAATCTCCCGGCCAAGGAAGTTGGCCTGCATCTGCATCAACAGGTTGTTGGCGCTGGCTCCACCATCCACCTTCAGGCGCAACAAGGCTTGCCCGCTGTCCGCTTCCATCGCCTTGAGGATTTCCACGTTTTGCAGCGCAATGCCTTCCAGGCAGGCGCGGGCGATGTGGGCGCGTGTGGTGCCGCGTGTCATACCGCAGATCAAACCACGGGCTTCACTGCGCCAATGGGGGGCACCCAGGCCGACAAAGGCCGGAACGAACATCACGCCGCCGGTATCCGGCACTTCCAAAGCTAGCTGTTCAATCTCCGGGGCGCTCTGCACGATCTTCAACCCGTCGCGCAGCCATTGCACCGCCGCACCGGCAATGAAAGCGCTCCCTTCCAGCGCATAGCTGGTTTTCCCCTTCACCGTCCAGGCCACCGTGGTCAGAAGGCGGTTCTTACTGGGAACAGGCGTCTCACCGGTATTCATTAATAGGAACGCTCCGGTGCCGTAGGTGCATTTAGCCTCGCCGGGCTGGAAGCAGGCTTGACCGAACAAAGCGGCCTGCTGATCTCCGGCCATACCGGAAATAGGAATGCCGTCGGGCAGTCCGGGGACACCTTGGGTGGTGCCGTAGACCTCGGCACATGGCACGATGCGCGGCAGCGTCTGCTTGGGTACGGCGAGGATGTCGCACAGCTCCTCATCCCATTGCAGGGTTTTCAGGTTCATCAACAAGGTGCGGCTGGCGTTGGAGACATCGGTAACGTGGGCTGCGCCGCCACTGAGACGCCAGACCAGGAAGCTGTCGATGGTGCCGCAGATCGCCTTGCCGTTTTCCGCTTCGGCACGCAGGCCAGGCACGTAGTCCAGTTGCCATTTCAATTTCGTACCGGCGAAATACGGATCCAACAGCAAGCCCGTCTTTGTCTGGAAGGTGTCTTCATAGCCTGCATCTTTCAGGCTCTTGCATAACTCAGCGGTTCGGCGACATTGCCAGACCACGGCCTTGTGGTAGCTTTTACCCGTCTCACGGTTCCAGAACAGGCTGGTTTCCCGCTGGTTGGTGATTCCGATGGCGGCAATCTCGGTGGCTTTGCGTCCGCACTGAGAAAGAGCGTCGTCCATCGCCTTGACCACGCTGTTCCAGATGTCCTCCGGATCGTGTTCCACCCAACCCGGTTTGGGGTAATGCTGAGGGTATTCATGGTTGATCTTGGCCAGTACCGTCAAGCTCTGGTCAAGAATCATCACCGTAGAGCCGGTGGTTCCCTGGTCAATGGCAAGGATCAGGTTCGACATCGCGTCCTCCTTGGAGGCTGGGTCATGGGACTGGTTTTGGCGAAAAACGAAACCAAAATCTAGCACAGCCAGCAATACGGAGCAAGCTTGCAGCGAGCTTTTCCCCAAGGCGATTCCATTCTGTCTTTGGTTTGCAGGATGAAAACGCGAAGGAAGCCTCCCCTGATAGGCGGCGTTTCAAACCGAAATTTGGGATGAACGGCCCTCGTCGTATACCTGGTCTGAGTCCCCCGCAGAGCGGCTTCTCAAAGGCTGACGCAACGCCTATACCGAGGGTGACTCTCTTACCCTTGAGGACACTGGGTGTAAGGGAAACCCCAGCCTTGAATTGAGTATTCCATTGAAAAGAGAGCAGTCCTGTACGATTTTGCAGAAAAAGACCACGGCACGCTTTTCACACCCAAACATCGTGGTTCAGGAATCCCCGCAACCCCCCGTAAACTCTAGTTAATTTCCTATCTACATGGAATCACAGCGAATTTCCGACTGCCTATCTTGAAAGAGCGCGATGCTGACACCCTTGAAAACCGTGGGTTTGCGAGACGGCATCCCCGCAAACCCGCAGGATTCTTGGGTGATTCGCTTTTTTTTATTGACAGGAACATTGAATACATTTATAAGTGAGAGAACCTAGCAAAACGAACGAAACCAGCACCAAGAACAGACAAGCGATCAACAACCCAGCTCCCGAAAACCAAAACGAACCTAAAGGAGAGTGAAACATGGCAAAAGCAAAGAAAACGGAAACCAAAGCTGCGCCGAAGAAAGCCGCCCCGAAGAAGGCTGCTGCCCCGAAGAAAGCCGCTCCGAAGAAAGCTGCTGCTCCGAAAAAAGAAGCCGCTCCGAAGAAAGCCAAAGCCTGGAAACCCAGCCCGGTCAGCACCAAAGCTGCGTTGATTGAAGAATTGAAAGCCAGCGTGCCCACCGTGGAACTGAGCGTCAAAGCCGCCAACGAACTGGTGGACAACCTCTTCCAGATCCTCGGCGCCTCCATTCGCAAGAACGAGCGCTTCAGTGTTCCCGGCTTCGGTACCTTCAATCTGAAAAAACGTAAAGCGCGCAAGGGCCGCAATCCTCAGACTGGCGAACAGATCAAAATCAAAGCCAGCAAGACCGTGTCCTTCAAACCGACCCCGAAATATCGCGACAGCCTGTAAGCCCAAGCGATAACCCAGTAGAACAAGCCCCTGCCTATGGCGGGGGCTTTTCGTTTCACGGATCGACAAGGCTTCCTTGTAAGACAAAAGCGCCCCGGCCTGATGGTCGGGGCGCTTTTGTGTGTTGGGTTGGGGTTTAGAGTTTACTTCAGGTTCCAGCCCTTGCGGCGCAAGGCCATACCGGCAAGGAGCATCAGCAAGGAGGCAAAGGCCGCACCGGTGTTGACGCTGCGGCAGCCGCCGTCATCTTTGGAGGAGACGCTGTCACCGCTTCCTTCAAGGGCTTGACAGAGAGTAAGAAGCTCTTCGGGCAGTTCTTCACCGGATTCACAGATGTCCGTGGGATCTACGCAGATGCCGGAGAGGCAGACAAGCCCTTCATTGCAGGCCGAGTCCTCACAGGAGCAGGTTTCCGCTCCTGCGGCGCAGGAATCGTCGTCATCGCTGATGATGTCATCATCGTCGTCGGTCATATCATCATCATCGTCATCATCATCGGTTACGTCGTCGTCGTCATCCGTGAGCGAAGAGGCATCGATGCAGACACCGGACAGACAGAGCAAGCTCCCTTCGCAGGAGTCGTCCTCGTTGCAGGCACAGGCTTCCGTCCCTTGAACACAGGGTTCGTCATCGTCATCATCATCCGTTATATCACCGTCTTCGTCCCCGTCGGTGTCGCCGTCTTCGTCCCCGTCGATGTCACCATCTTCATCCCCGTCGGTGTCGCCGTCTTCATCCCCGTCGATGTCGCCATCTTCATCCCCGTCGATGTCACCATCTTCATCCCCGTCGATGTCGCCGTCTTCGTCAACCAGAGCGGTCACGGTCAGGGTGAAGTCTTCCGGCGTGTCACCCATGCGGTTGAGTAGGATCACTTGAAGCACAAGGTCGGAGTCCAGTTCCACATCCAGGCTTTCCGTTTCACCCTGGCTTGCCTGGTCGAGATAATCCATACAAGAATCCGCATCTTCGCAGGAAGCCAGCAGGGCCAGGCCCAGATCCTCGTTCGCACCGGCGGAAAGCTCAATCAGGTAGCGTCCGGCCTCCGCAACGGCTAGGGAATAAAAGGCATCCGCGCCGCTCGTTCCGCTGGAATCGCCACAGGTCTCCGGCACGCTGCGGAAGCTGTGGAAGCCGCCCAGGCTGGCGGTTACGGCTTCGCCCAAGGTCAACGCCACGGCCTCTGCGCAGCGGTCGTTCTGACCCAGCGCCTCGCAGACTCCGGCAAAACAAGCCTGTTCGTCTTCGTCGGAGCAATCCGTCCAGTCATCCAGCGCCAGGCTCTGGCAATCGTTCGTCAGATCGCAATAGTCCGAGGTGCAGTTCTCGCCATCGTCACAGGCCGCATCGTTGGCGGTGTAAACGCATTCGCCGCTTTCGGTATCGCAGGAATCCTCGGTGCAATCGACACCGTCGTCACAGGTTGCCGTCACGCCGAGGCAGACGCCGCCTTGGCAGGTGTCATTCCAGGTGCAGGCGTTTTCGTCCGTGCAGCTACGGCCTTCGTAAATGCTGGTGTCGCCGAGACATTCATAGGTATCCATGCTCGTCGCGTTGCATCTGCCGATATTGCACTGGTCCGTCGCGCCGGAGCAATCCGCGTCGTCGCCTGCCAGGCAGACGCCGTTTTCGCAGGCGTCATCCACCGTGCAGCCGTTGTCATCGGCGTTGCAGGCCGTGCCGCTGGCCACAAAGCCCTTGTCCGTGCATACGCCGAACCCATCACAGGTGTCTTGGTTGATACATTCCGTGCCGTCATCGCCACACGCCGTTCCGGCGTGCAAGTCGTTGACTTGGCAAAAACCCGACCCGTTGCAGGTATCCTGGTCGCTGCACTCCGTGGGAGCCTCCCCGCAGCTTGCGCCCTGGGCCACAAAGCCCGCATCGTAGCAGGTGCCGAAGCCGTTGCAGAAATCCTGGTTGGTACACTCCGTACCATCATCGCCGCAGAGGGTGCCGAAGCTGAGGTCGTTGTCCAGGCAGAGACCTTCTCCGTTGCAGGTGTCCTGGTCGCTGCACTCCGTGGGAGCCTCCCCGCAGCTTGCGCCCTGGGTTTCCAGATTGCTTTGGCAAAGGCCCGCGCCGTCACAGGTGTCGGCATGGTTGCAGTCGTTTTCCGTTGCGTCGCCGCAGGAAGAACCCGCGCTTCGGAAGGTGCAGGTGTCGGCATCGCAGCAGTCGGAAAACTCTCCGTCGGTGCTTTCGCAGTCTTCGTCACCGACCAGAATGTCATCTCCGCAGGTGGTGAGGGTGCAATCGCTGCCACTGTAGCCCGGAGGGCAGGCAATGCGCAGGGGTCGATCGTAATACGCCTCGTAGATCTCACCTTCTACGGTGGAGGTCAACCCAAACCTCAGGGGGAAGGTTCCCTTGATGAGCGGCGTTCCGGAGATTTCTCCACTCGCCGTGAGGGTCAAGCCTGTCGGCAGTCCACCACGGGGTATCGTGAAGAGATACGGTTCCGTTCCGCCTGCTCCGCTGAGGGTTTGTGCATAGGCTTGATTGAACAGGCCATCAGAAAGTTCTTCGGGGGCGAAGGTTAGTCTCAATTGCTCAACATGATTTCTTCCCCAGCAGGCAATGACGCCGTCTTCCCTCGTTGCGCAGGAATGTTCCGTTCCTACAGAAACATTGATGAACACACCATCCGGTGGGGAAGCCTGGCCATAAGTATTGTTACCCCAGCAACTGAGAGAACCGTTACTTCTGATGGCGCAGTTATGGGCGGGGCCCATGCTGAGCGTATGAAAGGTGCCTTCGGGTGGTGTGGATTTGCCGTAATTATTGTTCCCCCAGCACTCTATCATACCACTGACACGGATACCGCAGGTATGAGAATTGCCCGTGCTGAAGTCAAGGAATAATCCACCCGGTGCTGTGGCCTGCCCCTGGTCATTCGCCCCCCAGCAGGTCAGTGTGCTATCGGTCTGAAGGCCGCAGCTATGGTTACCACCGGTGCTGAGACCTTTGTAGGTTCCTTCAGGCGGTGTGGCCTGTCCCTGATCATTCGCCCCCCAGCAGGTCAGTGTGCTATCAGGTTGAAGGCCGCAGCTATGGTTACCACCGGCACTGAGTTTGAGCAGCGTGACATCCGGGGCCGTACTCTGACCGAAAAGGTCCAAGCCCCAGCAGGTGGGGGTGTTATCCGCCCTTAGGCCACAGGTGTGAAAGGCTCCGGAGCTGACCTGATGAATGCTTTCCGATGGGGCGATGGTTTGGCCGTCGCTGTTCCACCCCCAGCAACTCAAGGCGCCATCGGCCTTCCGGGTGCAGCTATGATAGGCTCCAGCATCAAGGTTCTGCGTGCGGCAGGCCAATAAGTCGTTGGGTGGGGCCATATAGGTCGTACCCCAGCAGGTTAAGAGGCCGTTTGTTCGAATACCGCACGTAAGTTGTGCCTGCGCTGAGATATCTATGAAGGTGCCTTCCGGTGGAGTGGATTCGCCCGCGGCGCTATTCCGTCCCCAGCAGGCCACCGTACCGTCTGTCTGAATGCCGCAGGTGTGATAGGTTCCTGTAGCAATCGCCGTGAAGGTGCCACCAGGTGCATTGACTTGACCATAATCATTCTTTCCCCAGCAGAGTACCGTGCCGTCTGTCTTAATGCCGCAGGTGTGATAGCCTCCCGCAGCAATCGCCATGAAGGTGCCACCAGGTGCATTGACTTGACCATAATCGTTGTCTCCCCAACAGATGAGGGTTCCATTACGTCGAATCGCGCAGGTGTGCTGGTGTCCCGCGCTGATCTCGACGATGTCGCTCAAGGGCTCTAAATCACCCCCGTAGATATGGACAAGCATTCGATCACCATCATCGTACCTTCCCCAGCATGTGCCCATACCATCGGTTCGAATGCCACAGGAGTACTCTTCTCCCGAAGTGATCGCTGTGAAGCTTCCACCAGGTGCATCGAGTCCTTCGTTGTACCTCTCGCCCCAGCATTCTAGGGTACCGTTGGTACGGATGGCACAAGCGTGTCTTAGCCCCATACTCACAGCGGTAAAGGTTCCACTTGGCTCAGAAGGACCAAATACATTCAATGTTGATCCATAGCAGTCCAGGCTACCATCTCGCAGGATCACGCAAGTGTTATCTTGGCCTGAAGCGAGACTTGCCGGCTTAAAAGCCCACGCCGGGCCTTGCTGACAGAGAAGAAGACAAAGAAACAGGCTTAAAAGGCAGATAGCAAAAATTCCACGGACACCGCGTGCCATACGATTCCCCCTTGGTTTGGGTTTTCCGTTCGCGCCGAAATTTCTCATAATTGGGTGCAGAACTGAAACTAGCAGACAGAAGCCAGAAAGGCAAGAACCTTTCATAACAAGACGTGTCCCCGGCGTGGAAAAATAAGCAACACCTCATAGAACCGGTGTGAAACCGGTCTTTCCGGGCTTGCCTCCGTATCTGAGAAGGGAAGGCGATCCTGTGAATCAGACGGCAGGGGAAGAAGGGGCGCGATAGTGAGTCTGGGGAGTTAGAATGATGGAGGGAACAGAATCGTTGTTTTTTTGAACCAGCGGCACCTCATCCGAACTCAGACAAGCTACGCTCATGGCGAGTGATTTATCGACGATGGATTCAGCTTGCTGACCAAGTCATCTCCCCTCACTGGGATGCCTTTCGGCATCCTGTCTCTCCCTCTGGGAGAGACGATTTTTCCCTCTCCCGCTCAGGAGAGGGAAGCGAACAGAGTGAGCAAGGGTGAGGGAAGTCGGGGTTTGTCAATAACCTCGACTCATCGACGATGAATTGGTTGGAGCCACGAGCGATCCTTCGATACACCGCCCTCCGGGCGGCACTCGGGATGAGCGGAGAGAAACATCCATCACGAAGTCAATGTCCCCACAGAGAAATTCACACTCCCGAAGAAGGGGCTAGCAGTCCTGGTTGTAGCGACCGCTTTGCGAAGGGTCTTCCTGCTCGCCGGGTAACAGGCGCGGCATCCGGCCCAGCTTGTCCAGATCCAGGTGAAACCGGTGGCGCAGGGCGGCGCGCTCCACGGCCTCCCGGTAGGAAACCGACTGCACGTACTCACGCATCCGTGGACTTAAGGGATAAAGCTGCTCTTCATGAAACCAGCAGAAGGGCTTGGCCTGCGAGGCTTCCATCACACAACCCTGCAACAACCCCCAGGAAATATCCGCCAAGCCATAGGGAGAAAGATCCCGCTTGATCGCCTGCAAGATTCCCTCTGTCTCCGGGTTGAAATAATGAAACCGCGTCGCGTAGAGCAGCGCGTTGTGGGGAAATTCCGGCGCGTTGCAAATCGCTTCCAGTCCATGCTCTTGGGCCAGATCGGCCAGCCAGTCCATCACCTTGGCTCCCAGACCCAGGCCGGGGAAACTCTGTCCGGGAAGGCGCGGGCGCTCCGGGGCAAACTCCGGTTGCAGGGGGTTTTGCAGGCAGATCCATTGAATGAAGAGCATGGGTAACGACAGCCCATGCAGGGCTTTGGCAAAGGGCGCGGCACTGCGGAACATGCCGCGATGAACGATCATTTCCAGCACGTATTCGTTCAGCATGGGTTGGGTGCATTGCAGGCGCAGGCTCTGGTGTTCCGGGTCGGCGGTGGAAAGTTGCAGGTCCAGCCTGTCAAAGCCGCGCTCTTCAAGCGCCGGAAGGATTCCGTGCCGGTCCAGGTGCTGCCAGAGGCTTTCTTTGGAATCGCCCTGCAAAAACAGGTGAGGGTTGCGCCCACCGACAAGCCCCTGCATGTCCCCTTCGTCGGGCAGGTTGAGGTCAATCAGAGGCACCGGTTCCAGGTGCAGCAGACGCCGCAGGTTCAGATTACGCAGTTTTTCCACGGGACTGGGCATGGTCACCTCCCTGACGCAAGCGCAAAGCCCACCCTGTCAGGCCGCCGTGGCGGCTTCTTCTAACGCACTGCATCAAAATCGAGTGTACCCGTTTTTCAGGAAAAAGCCAAGCTTCCACCCGCAGGGATTCATTCACTCCTGGTTCGGCTCCAAACCCATCTGTGGGGAATCCAAGGCCCATCATCAAGGATGGGAACAAGAGACGCCGTCCGTTCCGATAAGCAGTCATCCCCCCGGAAAGGGGACCAGGGCCTTTTTACGCCGCGTCGGGTTTGGTCGCCGTTTGGCTGTCCTGGGTATCGGCGGGAACCTGCATTTCCGGGATGGCTTCTTTCAGAATCCCGCGCAGTTCGGCGTTGCTGCTCACCTGTTTCAGAGATCCCAGGCGTTGCAGGTGCGGCTTGATCTCATCCCAGGGTTTGGGAGACAATTTGCCGATATAGATTTTCGGATGGCGGGTGATATCCATCTTTTCCGCATTGAACGACAACTCTTCAAAGAGCTTCTCACCGGGTCGTACACCGGTCACGTTGATGGCGATGTCCTCACCCAGCTTGAAACCACTCAGACGAATCAGGTCTTTGGCCAGGTCCATAATCTTCACCGGCTCGCCCATATCCAGCACGAAGATTTCACCGCCCTGCCCCATCGCTCCGGCCTGCATAACCAGTTGTGTCGCTTCAGGGATGGTCATGAAATACCGGGTCATTTCGGCATGGGTCACGGTAACCGGCCCGCCGTCGGCAATCTGCTGTTTGAAAATGGGCACCACGGAACCCGCCGATCCCAACACGTTCCCGAAGCGCACGGCGACATATTTGGTTTCGGAGCGGGAACTCAGCGATTGAATGACGATCTCCGCCATCCGTTTGGAAGACCCCATGATGCTGGTCGGATTGACCGCCTTATCCGTGCTGATCAGCACAAAAGCCTGAGCCTGATGGCGATCGGCTGCCAAGGCCACCGTCTGCGTGCCGAAAATGTTGTTTTTCACCGCTTCTAGCGGGTTCCATTCCATCATCGGCACATGCTTGTGGGCCGCAGCATGAAACACCACATGGGGAGCGTGTTTCTGGAAAATCTCCTCCACGCGCTCGGTATCGCAGACATCACAGATCAGGGGTTCAAGGACATCGTCTCCGTGGATGGCCCGCAATTCCTGATGGATGGTAAACAGGCTGTTTTCATGCTGTTCTACCAGCAGCAGGCTCTCCGGCTTGAAGCGCATCACCTGACGGCAGATTTCCGAACCGATACTTCCCCCGGCTCCGGTAATCATCACCCGCTTGCCGGTAAGAAACTCGCCGATCAGATCCGTCTCCAGGGTAATCACTTCTCGGTTGAGCAGATCCGCGATGGAGACATCCCGGAAACGGGACAGGCTCACCGAGCCATCCATGATTTCATACAGACCGGGAACGATCTTCACCGAAACCCCGGCGTTTTCACAAGCCTGACTGATGCGCCGCACCGTCTGGCCTTTGACCTGGGCGATGGTAATCACCACCTGTCCAACCTGAAGCTTCCGGCACAGAGCTTCCAGGTCTTCCAGTCCCCCCAAGACCTTGCTACCGGAAATAACCAGGCCATGCTTGACCGGATCGTCATCCAGAAAACCGACGACGTTGACTCCAAGGTTGGGGCGGTTCTCCGCCTCTTTGGCCATCATCGCTCCCACCTGACCGGCACCGTAGAGCAGAGTCGGTGTGGCTTCGACCCGTTTTTCCGGAGTCTGGCGGTGGCGCTGGTAGTATTCGGCAATCATCCGACGGGCAAGACGCACTCCGGGAATCCCCAGAAGAACCATCATGAAATCAATGCCTAAGATTCCCAAGGGAATCAACACATACACGGCATAGCCGGAATAGCCGGAATAGGTCTCGGCCAAGAAGCGAATGACGACAAGGGAGGAGGTTGAGAGGAAAAGAGCCAGAAAAATCCGGGGAATATCTTTGGTCGAGATATACCTCCAGGCAATCTGGGTCACTCCTGTAACGACCATCACGATATACTGGAACAGCACAACATAAGGCCAGGTGAAGAACATCCGCTTGACCATCAGGTGAGGGATGTCTCCTTCAAAACGGATGGCGAAGGCCAGTAGATAGGCCGCAGAGAGAACGGCTAAATCCACCAACAAATGACCGCCTTTGAACATGATCCGATTGAACATGGTACCCGTCCGTTTCGCCAAGCCTGAAATCAATTCCCCATACAACGCACCAACCGCTTCAACAAGCGGCCTTCGATTGCATTCTGTATCAGTAGGTGCGCCACTCCATCGTAACGGGCCAAAAAAATCCACGCAAGGGAAAAACGACATCGACGCCGTGACGCTACCAGGCCAACACCCCATACGAGCCTTTCCTCTGCAACAATACGACAGCATAGAGAAATGACGCACCCAAGATTTTAACGCACTGCGTCTTGCCTTCTGGATGGGCTGTGCTAGCCTAGTTCTCGCGCTGAAGGCAACAGTCAGACCCAATCACACTATTCGAGGCGATGGACGGTTTCGCGTCGTTGAGGGTTTGGAGTGTCCCAGGAAACCCATGTTCTGCGGCCTGTCGCAGCAAGGAAAAGCAACACGATGATACACGAGCGGTTTCTACCCTTGGTGAAAACAGTGCTTCCCGATACGGAAAGCCTGGAAATCCGCAAGCTGGCCGGTGATGCCAGTGGCCGGGAATATTACCGGATCACCCCGGATGCCTTCAAGGCTTCTCTGCCGTCGCGCTTCGTGATGATGGGCTTCTCGCCCGATCGCGCCAAGCAGCCCGATGAAATCACGGACCCGGAGATCGTGCTGAACGCCTTCCCTTTTACCGCCGTGCAAGGCTATCTGGAACGGGGCGGCTTGCGCGTTCCCCAGGTGTTTGCCACGGACCTGGCCGCCGGATTGATTCTTCTGGAAGACCTGGGAGATGACATCTTAGGGCTTCGCCTGGAAGGCGCGCCCCAGAAAGACATACTGCACTGGTACTCCCTTGCGCTGGACTTGCTGGTAGAGATGCAACGGCTGGGTGACACCCGACCGGAGCCGGACGCCGTGCCTTTCCTGCGGGAATTCGGCATGGACCTTTTGATGTGGGAGTTTGACCACTACCTGGAATGGGGACTTGAAAGCTTCTACGGCTTCACGCTACCGATGGAAGACCGCCTGTTTTTCCGCGACCGCTTTGAGGCCATCGCCACCGAATTATGCCAGGCCCGGCAGGTCTTGGTGCATCGGGATTTTCAGTCCCGCAACATCATGGTGCATCAGAACAAGCTGGCCCTGATTGACTTTCAAGACATGCTGCAAGGACCGTGGCCCTACGATCTGGTGGCCTGCCTGCGCGACAGTTACGTTCGGTTGGACAACGAGGTGGTGAAAAAGCTGGTGGAACACTACCTGGAGCGTCTGGCCGAAGCGGAGGATTCCGTTTTGGATAAAGAGAGCTTCTGGCGCTTATTCCACCTGCAAACGGTTCAACGCAAGCTGAAAGACGCCGGACGCTTCGTGTGCATTCAACGGCGAAAAAACAACCCTTCCTATCTGCGTTTTCTCCCCAGAAGCCTGGCCTATGTCCGTGAGGCTCTGGACCAGCTTCCCGACTACGCCGACTTGGCCGAACGCTTGGGTCGCTACGAAAAGAGGTTGAGACAATGAAGGCGATGATCCTCTGCGCGGGGCATGGAACCCGGCTCAATCCCCTGACCGACCATACGCCCAAACCGATGGTTCCGGTGATGAACCGTCCCATCCTGGACTACAACCTGCGCTACCTGAAGCAGTTCGGCGTAAGCGATGTGGTCATCAACCTGCACCATCTCGGCTCGCAGATTCCGGCGTTCTTCGGCGATGGTCAGACCTTGGGCCTGCGCATTCAGTACAGCGAGGAAGACACCCTGCTGGGAACGGGCGGCGGCCTGAAAACGGCTCAAGACCTGCTGGACTTGGAGGAAAACGAAACCTTCATCCTGATGAACGGGGACATTCTGGTCGATATCGACCTCGCTCCGGCCTTCATTTTCCACGAACGCCATGAAGCCGCGGCAACGATGATTCTCACCGAAAACGCGCCCTTGGCCCAGTACGGCCCGGTGGAACTGGATGAAGACAACAACGTGCGCAATATCGGCGGACGGCTGGACGACATCAAGGAAGCACCGCGCAAAAAAGGGGTGTTCACCGGGATTCACCTGCTGACCCCCACCGTCTTTGAATACCTGCCGCCCTTCGTACAGAGTTGCATCAATGCTTACGGGTATCCGAAAATGATGGCCAACGGCGAGACGGTCAAAGGCTTGTTCCTGGATGGCTGCTGGAGCGACCTGGGTACGGTGGAAACCTATTTCATGGCCAACATGAACTTCCTGGAACGCCGCCAGATACTCAGCTACACCGATCCCCTGGAGCATTTCACGCTCAAGCCCAAGCTGGACCAGACGGAACTGGTCGTGCTGGGTGACAACCTGGACCTGGGCGACGGCGTACAGATCCGCCCGCCGGTGCTGATCGGTCATAATGTGAAGATCGGTGCCAACACGGAAATCGGTCCCCATGTGGTGCTTGGTGATGGCGTCACGGTAGGCAAAGCCAGCCGCATCATGGACGCCGTGGTGTTTCCCGGTACCAAGCTGGAAGCCAAAGCCCGCGTGCTTGGTGAGATCGTCAATCAGAAAGCCCGCGCCGTCGTGCCTTCTTCGGCCATCACCACCCAGATTCTCAACACAGACACCCGCCAGGGGAAGAAGCGCAAGGACACGCAGGAATTATGAAGCTGAGCATGGAATGTATCCCCTGTTTTCTGGGGCAGATGGTTCACGTTTCCCGCCGATTGAATCTTGGTGAGAGCGACTCGGAACGCTTGATGATGCGGGTGATGGACCTGCTTCGTAACTATAAACGCATCGGCGGAACCGCAGAGATGAGCGGCAAGGTGATGGAGGTTCTGACGGAAATCAGCGGTTTGGAAGATCCCTACCTGGAAGACAAGCGCCAGGCCAACCGCTGGATGACGGACATTCTCCAAGCCTATCTGGAGCAACATCCGCAGATGTCCTTTGCCCACGCGGCCCGCTTGGCCGTGGCCGGAAACGTCATTGACCTGGGCGCCTTTCCCGACCTGCAATTGGAGACCGTGCTGGAAACCATTCACGGTGTGGCGGGAAAGCCCTTCGTGGTGGAACACAGTCCCTCTTTGGAGCAGGCCATCCGGACCGCACAGCGTATTGTCTACATTACGGACAACGCCGGGGAAGTGATTGCCGACCGGCATTTCCTTTCCTTCTTCCCCCAGGAGCGCGTGACCCTGCTGGTGCGCGGCGCGCCGGTGCTGAACGATGTCACCTTGAACGATGCCCAGGAACTTGGCCTGCATGAGCGTGTGGAAGTCCTTTCCAGCGGTCACGACGGCCCCGGCTTCAACCCGCAACGGGCCAGTCAAGACGCCCTCGCCCGCTGGAACGAGGCGGACCTGGTGATTTCCAAAGGGCAGGCCAATTTTGAAAGCCTGCACGACTGCCAAGACAAACACATCGTGTTCATGCTCATGGCCAAATGCGGGCGCGTAGCCAGAGTGCTTCATGGAAAACGCAAAGACTGCCTGATCTGGGATAACCACCTGCCGCTGTCCTGAGTGGGGTTGGCTCAAAATTTTGGGGCATGTTCCTTCTTCCGTTGAAATAGGCTTCTATCGATTCTCGCAAATTCTATATTTGTAGCTTTCATTGTTTGACGATTGCCAGCCAAACCGCTACGATAGGAACTCTAATGGATACAAGATACTTCATCCGTTTATATACGGAAGGGGAAGCCTATGTCTTGCACACCGTTTTCTATGTCTGCATTGATCTCATTTCTTGGAGCGCACTTCTGTTTTGTTTGGTTATTTGCCGGGCCGGTCGCCTGGGCCGAGGTGAAGCAAGAGCCTTCCGACTGCGTTCGGCACTATGACCTGTTGTTGAAATGGGGAGGTACGCGCCCGTTGAAGAAGCCAACCGGTGTATCCCAGTATAGGGCGTTGACCCCCGAAGAGCTTGGCTTGGTGAAGTCGACCGGCGAGGTCTTGACAATATGCCGGGATGCCTGCGAGGCGGGCGACGGCCCAAGCTGCACGAAATGGGGGTTGATGGTTGAAGTGGGCCGTGGAACGGAACGGGACGAAACCAAAGCCGCCCGCTTGTTCCGTAAAGCCTGCGACGCGGGCGACGCTGAAGGGTGCGTGAAACTGGGTCTCAAATACCAAGATGGCAGGGGGATTGCCAAGGATGAAGCAAGTGCGGCAAGCCTCTATGATTGGGCTTGTAAGGAAGGATATGGAAGAGGGTGCTCTGGCCTTGGCACTATTTATCGGGATGGAAAAGGGGTTGCCAAGGATGAACGAAAGGCGCTGCAACTGTATCGGCGGGCCTGCAAGCTGGGGGATGGTCGGGCGTGTCTTGCCTTGGGGGTTTATTATAAGAACGGGGAATTGGGTTTGACACAAAGCTATACCAACGCACTTGCCCTCTTCCAGAAAACTTGTGAACTGAAAGACCCGGATGGGTGCTATGAGATTGGCGACCTATACAGCCAAGGGCTTGGTGTTCCTAAAAATGAAGCCGAGGCGGATCGACACTACCGCCTTGCCTGCGATATGGCCGATGAAGACAGCCCGGATGGGTGCCTATATATCAAGTGGTTTCCTGCTGACCCCATCGTTGAGGTACGAGTTCACAACTTATCTTGCAATAAAGGGAATCGGGAAGGATGCAGATGGGTTGAAGACCATTTTCACAGACCCGGTTTGAAAAAAACACCCCAGGTACTTGAACAGGTGTTTCGTCTTTTCAAAAAGGCTTGTGATAAAGGTGATGTAGGTGGCTGCATGAATCTTGGGTTAATGTATAAATATGGTAAAGGAGTCACCAAGAACCTCAAAGAAGCGGCACGTCTTTTCAAACTGACCTGCGGCAAAGGAAATGCTGACGGTTGCATGGAACTGGGATGGTGCTATGTCATAGGGCACGGTACTGCCAAGGATAAAAAACAAGCAACCAAGTTGTTCAAACAAGCCTGCGAAAAGGGACTTACAGAAAGTTGTGGATATTTGATAAGTTTTGGAATGGAGGCCACCCGTGCCAGTGATTTGAAATTGGCCTGCGACATGGGAAGTGGTAGAGGTTGCCATATGCTTGGTTCTTTGCGCCTGGATGGGCAACTCGTTTTTCCTGATTCCAAAGAGGCGGCTCGCCTATTCAAGCGGTCCTGTGACCTTAAGGACTCGGAAGGCTGCACATTACTGGGTTGGGCTTATTACTTTGGTGAAGGGGTAGAACAGGATTATCGGCAAGCAGCGGTGTTCTACAACCAAGCTTGTGGCATGGGAAATAACGATGGATGCGTCAAACTTGGGCTCATGTATATTGACGGCAAAGGGGTTGCTGAAAACTACCAAGAGGCTGCCAAATACCACAAGAAGGCTTGTGATGAAAGGTATAGCGACGGCTGCTACTATCTGGGTTTAATGTACGATTATGGACGCGGCATCGGCCAAGACAGGACGCAAGCCTGCTATTTCTTCGAGAAAGGCTGCAAACTTGGAGATGAAGATAGCTGCAACAAAGCCGAAGAAACCGACTGCACGCCATGAGCAAGCGCACGTAACGGGCCTTCTCTCTCTCTCCATCTCTTCGTTACGTTGGCTTTGGGTCTCACTTCTTCTCGCGTCAAGGTCCATCCCTCGTCAGGGAAGTCATCTCAAGTTCCTCTTGGAAAGCGGGGCGCTTCGGGGTACACTACCGGCATCCGGTGACAGCCACCGGAATCCATGTATTTCTTCAAGCGTCCATGAACCCGTGGAGGACGTGTGCCCATGAATCCGAGACTTCCTTTCTCTGTTCTTCCGCTTGTCTTACTCGCTCTGCTTCTCGCTTCACTTGGTGCTTGCACCACCGAGGAAAAGCACTACCATGACTGCGCGCTAGAAAGCGATGGCGACACCGACAGCGAGGATGACGGCGAAACGAGCGACGATGATCTCTACGGCGGAGCCTACCCGGAGAGCGCCGCAGCCTGTAACGATTATTGCGATCGGTACATCGACTGCAACGAAGACACACCCTTTGACGGCGATTGGAGCGAAGAACGGGCCAAGGAGGTCTGCTCCGAAACCTGTCTGTCCAGCCTTGTCGGCGGGTTGGGACTCACCGTGGAAGACCTCTCTTGCATGAGCTTCGACGACTGCAAGGCATTCAACTGGTGCCGCGCCTACGGCCCTTCGGTTCCGTACCCCGGTCAGGAGTTGGAAGATTGCCTGCTCTATTGTGATCTGCTTGAGCAATGCGATCAGGGAAACGCCCAACCCTGCCAGGACAATTGCGCCTATTACCTGTCCATCGGTTCCCACTACATCGATGAAAGTGTCTTGGCCTGTGTCTCCCATGATGACGACTGCGATGCCTTTCTTCATTGCGCCTACGGTTGGTAAATACCCGGCAGGCTTGCACACGATACCAAAGGTGGTTTCATGACCCGTTCTCCAAACGCTTTCCGCAAACCCTGGCTGCTTGTTCTGGCAAGTTGCTGCCTCGCCTTCTGTCTGACCAGTTTCGCCTTGGGTGTGGTGCAAGCCCAAGATCCCGGCGAGCCGCAGACAGCCCCCTCCCCTACCGAGGAGATCGGGCACGCCGCACCTGCCGATGGCGACACGGATTCCGTGAAAACCGAGCGGGAAACCAATGCGGAAACCGAAGCCCTTGCTGAGCCTGCTCTTACACAAAAGACAAAGGAAACACCTCCAACCGACAACAAGCCTGCTCCGGCAGCGGTGGCACCCGTCGCGCCGAAAGCCCTTCCCCAGAGCGCCCCGGTCGGGCTGGCAACACGCCTGTTCGGGTTTCTCGGCATTGCGGGTTTATTGGGCTTGGCCATCCTATTCAGTCGCAACCGCAAGGCGATCAACTGGCGCTTGGTGGTCATCGGGTTGGGCCTGCAATGGTTGATTGCTCTCCTGGTCTTGAAAACCGGACCCGGTGCGGCGCTGTTCGAGGGCATCAACGTGGTCTTCGTCAAAGTGGTCGGCTTCACCGAATCCGGTTCACGCTTCCTTTTCGGCTCTCTGGTTGATTTCGTTGTTCCCGCCAAAAACGGGGATGCTCAGGTCGGCCTGGTCAGTATCGGCGCCATCATGGCCTTTCGTGTACTGCCGATCATGATTTTCTTCTCCAGCCTGACCGCCATTCTTTATTACCTGGGTGTGCTGCAAAAGGTCGTGCAAGGTCTGGCCTTCGTGATGCAACGCACCATGCGTACCAGCGGTGCGGAAAGCCTCAGCGCGGCGGGCAACGTGTTTCTGGGGCAGACGGAATCGCCGATGATGATCCGCCCCTTTCTGGAAAAGATGACGATGAGCGAGTTGAACAGCATCATGACCGGCGGCTTCGCCACCGTCGCCGGAACGGTGCTGGGCGCATACATTGCCATGTTGCAGGACAGCTTTCCCAACATCGGCGCGCACCTCATCGCCGCGTCCGTCATGGCCGCTCCCGGTGGCCTGGTGCTGAGCAAGATCCTCTGGCCGGAAACCGAAGAGTCGGCCACGGCGGGGTCGTTGAAGGTGGCGGTGGACGTACCGGATGTCAACGTGATCGACGCCGCCGCCCGTGGCGCTTCGGAAGGAATGCAGCTTGCCTTGAATGTCGGCGCGATGCTCATCGCGTTTATTGCGTTGATTGCCATGCTGAACGCGGGCATCGGCCTGGTCGGCGGATGGGTCGGCCTGGAGGGCTTGAGCTTTGAGAAAATCGTCGGCGTGCTGTTCTGGCCCTTTGCCTGGCTGATCGGTATTCCCGCCGAGGAATGCTTTACCGCCGGGCAGTTGATCGGTGTCAAGACCGTGGTCAATGAATTCGTCGCCTTCCAGAATCTCTCCAAGGTGGTCACGCAAGGGGATGCGCTCAGCCCGCGCTCGGCGGTGATTCTTTCCTATGCTCTGTGCGGCTTTGCCAACTTCGGTTCCATCGCCATTCAATTGGGCGGTCTGGGCGGCATGGCTCCCTCCCGTCGGCACGACCTGGCCAAGCTGGGTTTGCGGGCGATGTTTGCCGGAACCCTGACCACCCTGCTAACGGCGACCATCGCCGGGATTCTGGTCTAAACGATGGCATCCATGGACGCGGGCCTGTTTGATGTGCGTTTTCTGGATGATCTGTCCCGGCAGGATACACCCGTCCACCGCCTGGACCCACGAGCCAAACTGCTTGTCACCCTCGTCTTTCTGATTACCGTGGTCTCCTTTGACAAGTACCAGGTATCGGCCTTACTGCCGTTCTTTCTTTTTCCTGCAACCTTGGCCGGTCTGGGCAACATTCCCTTGGGCCTGCTTCTCAAACGCCTGCTGGTGGTGTCGCCCTTTGCGGTGATGATCGGCCTGTTCAACCCCTTTCTGGATACCCAAGCGATGACCCAGCTTGGCCCGCTGACACTTTCCGGCGGCTGGGTTTCTTTCGGCTCCATTCTCTTGCGCTTTACCCTAACCGTCGGTGCGGCACTGCTGCTGGTGGCCGTGACCGGGTTTTACCCATTGTGTCGCGCCCTGGAACGCCTGGGTACGCCACGAATCTTCGTGGTGCAATTGATGTTTCTTTACCGCTACCTCTTCGTACTGCTGGAAGAAGCCGTCCGGCTGGTTCGTGCGCGAGCCTTACGCAGTGTGGGGCATCGCGGGCAGGGCTTGGCTCAGTTCGGCCCACTGGTGGGACACCTGCTGCTGCGCACGCTGGACCGCGCCCAGCGCATCCATCTGGCCATGCTCTGCCGTGGCTTTGAAGGCCGGATGCCCGCCTCCCGGTCCGAAGGCTTCAGCCTGATCGACGTCGCGTTTGTGCTGGGCTGGACGGCGCTGTTTCTGCTCTTTCGTTTCGTCAACCTGCCTCAGTGTGTGGGGCAACTTGTCGCCGGAGGACTTTCGTGAGTCATCATCTGGTGGAAGCTCAAGCCTTGTCTTTTCGTTATCCCGACGGCACGCAGGCCTTGCGTGAGTTGTCCTTTCGCATCACCCACGGTGAAAGCGTGGCCTTGGTGGGGGCCAACGGCGCGGGGAAATCCACCCTGTTGTTGCACCTGAACGGGTATTTTCTGCCGCAGACGGGAAAGCTGGTCCTTGGTGATCTTCCCTTGACACCCAAGACCCTTGCTTCGGCACGACGGGCGGTGGGGATGGTCTTCCAGGATCCGGATGACCAGTTGTTCATGCCCACCGTGTTTGACGATGTGGCCTTCGGTCCACGCAACCTGGGCCTTGGTGAAGACGACGTGCAACAGCGGGTACAACACGCCCTGGATACCGTAGGAGCGTATGGCCTGCGTGAGCGCCCGCCGTACAAGCTTTCCGGTGGGGAAAAACGGGCCGTAGCCATCGCCACGGTCCTGGCGATGAGCCCTGACATTCTGGTGATGGATGAGCCTTCGTCCAACCTGGACCCCAAAGCCCGGCGCGATTTGATAGGTCTGCTGCAATCCTTCCAACATACCAAGATCATCGCCACCCATGATCTGGACATGGCCTTGGATGTCTGCCGGCGCGTCTTGGTGATGAAGCAGGGGCGTATCGTCGCCGATGGCCCTACCTTGGAGATTCTGACCAACGAAGAACTACTGACCGACTGCCGTCTGGAAAAACCCCTGCGCCTGCAAGCCTGCCCGGTCTGCGGTCATCGGGAAGGGGACGAGTAGGCAACCGTCTTCCAACTCAAAAAAAAAGCCCCACCTTCACGATGGGGCTTTGGAGTTCCTCAAGAAAAAGAACGGTCATGCCCGGCGGGATCGTGCAATCAGCACTTGATGGATGAAGCTTCCCACCATACCGCCCAAAAGGATCAGCGCAGCCGCGACGGCTAGGCGGGTCACCGGCCCGGTGAAGCAAAGACTCAACACACCAAAACTGAGCATCAGCGCGACCGCCGAACCCCGTTGGAAACAAGCACCGTAGCCATGAGGCCAGCGGCCCGTGGGGAGAAGAAGCAGCCCGACCAAGGGAACCGCCATCCATAAAGGCGCCGTTGCCGGGTCCAGTCCCAGCTGCCCCAAGCCCAGAACCAGCGCGGGTAGCGCGGCAATGAAACCCAGCCCAAGCAGGGAGGCCGTAAAGGGAAGCACACCGCCGAACAACAGAAGCAAGGCAACCAAGGCCGCCACGGCAAGGGCGAGTACCACCTGATGAACGTCGGCCATCAGAAGGTCATCCATCACCACACGACGCAGGGGGAAACCATTGGGTTCAAAACGAAGGGTGGTGGAAGGAATGGGCGCTCCCGCCTGCTCGGCGTAGTAATCGACCAGAATGCCGGTCAGCATTTCCTCCCGTGGCCTGTCCAGCGAGTAGGTCGCGGCCAGATCCCTTGCGCCAGTCTGGCTTAACACCAGCCAATAGGCCGCTTGGGCTTTTTCCGCCAACACCGTGGCCAGATCCTGAGCCAGTTCCAGAGGAATCTCTTCGGCGCGGAAACTGGGAAGATTCACCAAGGCCCCGACCAAGGCTTTCACGCGGGCCGGGTCGCTCCAATGTTGGCCTTCCCGGACGGCATCGGCCAGGCGGGGTAGTTCCTCATCCGGCACCTCAATGGGGCTGGAGTCACTTTGCAGGTAGGAGTGCAGAGCCGTCACGGCGGCATCAGCGGCCTGGGTGCTTCGTTCACAGTCCTGGTTGAAACAACCGTCTTCCAACGGGGCCAAACGATCCGCCTGCACGCCTTTCTGAAAAGCTTCGTCTTTCCCTGAGATACGCATCTGTTCGCGGACCCGTTTGACAAGACGGGCCTGGGGTTTGGTTTCCGCTTTCGCGGCGAAAAAGGCATCCAGCGTTTGCTGCAAGTCATTCTGAAGCACGCGCCTAGCCTCAAAGTCTCGTGCCTCGCTACGCTTGGGAACGCGGGCGACAATCACGGCTCGTTGGCGGGCGTCATCAATCAGGTTGACCAACTCGGCGCGTCCTTCAAAGAAGAACCAGAGATTTTTCAGTTGCTCTTCGCCGTCGGGAATACGCGGCGCACCGTTCATGCGACCGTTCAAGAAGGTCAGGGCTTCGCCGAAACCGTGGACATCGCTGAACAAGCCGGTTGCCTTCACCGCTTCCGTGGCCTCCCAGAAGGCACGGGCGTTTTCCGGTTTTCTGAAGTCGGCGCGGGCTTCAACCTGCACCACATGGAAGCCGCCGAAAAGCCGGTCGAAGAAATCCACGGCCTGGGCCGGTTGTTCATCGGCAAGAAACATTTCTTCCGGAAGCAGGCAGACATGCAGGCGAGAGGCACCGACAAGTGCAAAGAGTGCCAGGCCGCAGGCGATAAGCAGGGCCGAGACACCGCCCAGGCTGGGCCGGGATGTCATCGGGCCGGAGAGCGATTCATACATGGCCTTGGGAAGTGCCTCGTTGCGCCGTTCCTCCCGGTCCAACAACCAGGAAAAGAGAGGCAGGAAGCAGAGCAGTCCAACCAGCAGCACGGCAAGGCATCCCACGGCCAAGGCCTGAGCCAAGGCCACGCCCAAGCCTGTTTCAAGCTGGGTGGAAACACCGATCAAGGCACCGAAGCCGATCAACAAACCCAGCAAGCCGGCTGGGGAAAGCAGGGGAGCCTCCCCCTTCTGAGCGCGAGCCTGGACGGCCACACCTGCCGAACGGGTGAACCACAAAAAGGCAACCAACCAGATAGGAAGCAGGGCCGGAAGATGCACCTGAGTTAACGATAGACCCGCGAGGTGAGTCAACGCCAACCAGGCCAGGGGAACCATTCCGCTGGCCAGAAGTACCCAGAGCATAATGGCCACCCGGCGGGTAACCAGCCACAAACCACCCAGAAGAATCAGTGCCATCAGCGGGCCGAGGAGCGTCATCGTATCCATCATGCGTTGGTTGACGTAGGGCATGATGAAGGCTTCCCCGAAGGGATGCAGAATCAGCGGGCCGCCGTCCTGGGTCATCACGTCTTGGATCGCGGCAACCAACCGACCCATGTCTTTGGTGGAATCAATGGCCAGCAGAATCAGGTAGGCGTTCATTTCGGCGCCGATGAGGCTTCCGTAGACCTGGGTGTTTTCCCTCGTGCGTTGGGCCAGTTTCTTTCTCGCGGCTTCATCGTTGGGAATGGTTTGCAAGAAGGGTTTGGCGTGCAAGGTGCCGTCCGGCCCTTCCTCCATGCCGGTGACGTTGCCAAAGCTCAGCACGTTCAACACACCCAGGCTTTTCAGCTTACCAAGCTTTTCGCTCATGCTGCGCAGGCGGGTCAGGGCGTCGGCCTGAAGCGGCCCTGTCGGGTCTTCCACCCCGATCATCAAGGTTTCAAAGGAACCGAAATGCTTGTTCATCTCCACCAGCCCGGCAATGCGCGGGTCGTTGGTCGGGAAGTAATCCAGGTTGGAGCCGCCGATAGAAAGGCTTGCGGCGGTGAATCCGCCATAGGCCAGAAAGGCCAGCCCGATCACCAGAAAGAGCCAACGAAACCGGGCCATCCCGGCGCTGATCTGCATCATCCATCGTTCCATTTGTTCATCCCTTGTTCGTCACGCAACCCGTGAAGGATGCTTGGTCTATGGCTGTGGGTTTCTCTTAGCGGAAAACGGCTCGTTCGTCCATGACTTGGCGCAGGAAAGACGACGATTGTTTCCTGCGCTAGAACGACATCGCCGGAACGGCCCCGTCCCCCCAGGGAAGAGCAAACCGTTCCGGCGAATCTGAAAACAAACGGTGAAGCCGGTTCTTACTTGCGGCTGGACAGGGCGCTACGCAAAACACTCTTGAAGTTGGCGCGCAGGTATTCACATAACACGGCGTCTTCATCTTCGGCGTAGACCTGGCCTTCCGCCGCATCCTCGTCCGCATCGTCACGACTCCCCAGAACGCGCAAGGCGTAGGGGTGATCCGTGTCGGTGCGCGGAATGATGTCGATCTGCATTTTCAGCAGCGGCGATTCTTCCCCGTTGGGGTTGCCGTTCTCATCGGCCCCTTCGGAACCCACGGAATGCTGTACCCAGTCCCAGCTTTCCATCTTCCCGGTGATGAATTGCCCATCCGAACTGCGTGTACCTTCTGTAAAGGTCTGCACGCTGCGGCGGATCAACCAGCGAAAGCCGTCCGGGTTGATCAGGTGAATGCTGATGCCGGGGCGGCCATCCTCATCTTCATCAAAGACCTTGGAATCGGTTTCCGCGTCATCCTGGGTGGCCGGGAACTGGCTGGCGTCAGACCAGTCATCCATGTGATAACCCCAAACCCAATAGGCGGTATCCGGTGTGAATTTTTCCGCTTCCTTGAAGGTGTAGGTCTGTTTGGGAAGGGCATCAATCACGGGCATGATCACTTCTTCACCGCTGCCGTTCTCGTAGGTCATGCCGGGAATACCCAAGGCCATCGGCGCGCCTTCGTCATCGGTCATTTCCACGACCTGGTTGCAGAAGGTCAGCGACATCTCCGTCTGCGCCTCGTTGATTCTGGCCACAAACAGGTTGTACATGAACAGATACCACAAAGGGCCATAGGACTCGGTGTAGCCGTTGGCGTTTTCAATGTAGAAATACGTCCCGGTCAGGGTTTCCGTATCCACCACCACATCATCCAGATCATCATCATCATCCGTCAGATTGTTATCCGGCGCGTTGCCGCTGGAGTCATCATCATCATCTCCGGGTTGGTTGAGGTATTCGTCTTTCAGGACATCTCTGCCGTCCACTTCCCAACCGCAGGAGCTAAGCCATCCCATGCAAAGCATCAGAATGAATAGCGTCATGGAAGTCTGTTTCATCGGACTTGTCTCCTTCTCGTCATCATGAGCCGCACGGCCCGAATTAGAAGCTTACTTTGGCTCTGAGATAGGCGATGTTCCGCCCCGTCGCCCGCTGACCGAACTTGCTTCGTTTGGCGTAGTCCGTTTCGCTGTAAGGCTTGGTGGGGCCGTGAACAATCAAGGCACCGGCGACCAGTTCCACACTGGGCATCACAACCCAAGTCAGACTCGGTGTAAATACCGCGCCATACACGCCTTCTTTGACCGCTTCATCAATCGACCAGACATCGGAGATACGCAGCAAGAGTTCGTTGTCAAAGAACTTCAAGTCAATGTTGCCTACCAAGTAGTTGTGAATGCCGTACATGTCGTTGAACTCATCCATGAAACCACGCAGGTACATGAAGTTCACATACAACCAACTGGTAAAGGTGTAGTCAAAACCGAACATCGCCTTGATGAAGGGGTCCGAAGGTACCATGTCGTTTTCATAATGCACGCCCGGCGCTTCCATCGCGAAAACCATGCGTTCGGGGAAGATAACGGCAAACTCACCGCGAATCCCCAGACCGCCCAGGTAATCCATGCTGTGGCTGAAATCATAACCCACCATCTGCATCCGGGGGTAGCGAAGCTGAGCGACGTATTCCACATCCAGATCACCGGGGTAATCCCGGCTGTTTTCCGCTTTGGCATAGGCCGCCACGGGAATGGGGAAGCTCCACCGACCGACGTAGTAGGTCAGGGCCATCGTGGTCATGGGCATACTGAAGGCCATACGGAAGGCTCCCTGCATACTCTTCCAACTGATGCCGGGGTCGGCGACGGAGACATCGGTTTTGGGGAAGTGGATGGAGCAGGGCTGGATGGCTGCAAACATGTCCGCCAGAAGTTGGGGGTCTTGTTCGTGGACCACACCGCTTTCATCGGTATAGGTTCCACCGGTGATCGGCGGGTAGGGGGCGGTGTCCAAGCAACCTCTCTCATCGTAAATGATGGCGAAGCCGGCCTCAGAACTTGGCGGCAGTTGCGAAGGCTTGAAGATGGGCACCCAGACGGTGGAAAGCATCAGCCAGTCGGCGGGATAGAACTCCAGATTGACCATCTGATTGGGAACCTTGGCCGTGAAATCCAAGGGGTCACTGAGATCGTGGGCGCTGATATAGTCTACCTGGTTGAAGGTATCCGCGCTACCCCAGGTCAACTGCTGGCGACCGATCTTCACGCCGACGTAATCGGTCATGATGTCCAGGTAAGCCTCGTTCAACTCGACGTTGAATCCGTCAATCTGCGATCTGTCATCCAGGTCTTCGAGGTTATGATACTTGGTGAATCCGAAATAGCGCAGGCGGGTATCCACCACGATCTTCACCTGATCGGTGGGGAAGATTTCCGTGCGCAGGTTGAACAGGTTCTGGTTCATCTCAAATTCATATCCATCCCCCTTCACCATGCCCCGGTTGTTTTCCACCTGAAAACGGACATCACTTTGCAGAAACCCGCTGATTGCGAAGCGATCGGTCCAGCGGGAGAGATCCGCATTGAGTACCGGCGCGTCAGGGGGCGGATTGCTCTCGCTTCCCGGTAGAGAAGGATCGGCGGTTTCCTCTTCCGGTGCGGGAGGAGGAGGCCCGAAACCACCCGAAGCCATCGGGTCGAATTCCACCTCTTCCGGGGCAGGTTCCACAGCAGGAGCGGCGGGTTCTGCGAGGGAGGTCTGGAGCGTGGCGGGCGGGGCATCCGTCTGGCTTGGGGCATCCTCAGCCAAAGAGGTCTGCGCACCAAGGCACAGAACACAAAGGCCGAACACCACCCAGGCCGGGCGAGTGAAGAAGCGATCGAGCATCATTCGTTTCCTCATGGAGCAAGAAGGTTGAACATCGGTCGAGCCATGAAACCGAACGAGAGCGTGCGTATTCGCGCACTTTGGGCCGGAAACCGTGCGAAAACGCACAATTTGGCAAAAGAATACGGCCAAACGCAACACCGGCGGGCTAACTAAGCACTAACCTTGCCAAGCTGATTGGATCATGCCTTTTGCATGGTTTGATATGAAAAGCGTGGTGATGAGGTCACGAAGCAAAGCCCACCCGAAAGGATGGGCTTTGAAATCACAAGATGGAACCTTGCACACAGAACGTGGCAGACCGTGACGGTTTCCCTGCTTCAGAGAAAAAATCGTCAGATCAGGGAAAGGCTCTTCAGTTCGTCAAGAAGAACTGTTTTTTCAATGGGTTTCACCAGATAGCCGTCACACTCCTCTTTGTACGCCTGCGTGACGTTCTTCAGATCGGACAAGGCCGTGGTCATGATGATTTTCGCACCGCGCCCCGAACCAAGACCGTGATGGTGTTCCAGTTCCCGGATTTGCTGCAAGGCTTTCTGACCATCCAGGTTGGGCATCATGATGTCCAGGCAGATCAACTCGTAATGACGCTTGGTCTCCAGAGCCAGCTTCACGGCAGAGACGGCCTCAAGACCATCGGTCGCGACATCACAGGTGCCGAATTGTGAAAGATTCCCGGTGAGTACCAGGCGGCTGACCAATTCATCCTCGACGACTAGCATTCTCATGGTGTTCCACTTTGTCTAGGTGGTGATCCCTCACCAGGGTTGTTGTTCGTTCGTAGGTTGTCCGCTTTGAGAATCGGCGGGGGGAGAAAAAACTTAACGGGACGAAAGCAAGCCGTGTCGCTGAAGAGAATGTCTCTTTAACAGAAGATATCCGTTTTTGTCTAAGCTTTGAGGATAACTAGACGATTTCTGACAGGTGGAAGGCTTTCTCTCGGAAGAGGTCAGCCAAGGACAGCATCGGTAGATGGACAACGACGATGGATCATGACCAAAAAGAGGAACAACCCAAAGGGTTTGATCATCTGATAAACAAACCGAAAGCGGAGCCGCCTTCAGAGGACTCTCCTGCGGAAGTGCTGGTTTTGAATGCGGAGAACGACCCTTTCCGTAGCGCGACGATTCACGTCGGTCTGCCGATCTTCGTGGATTATCTTTTTCCCGGTAACGTGCGCAGCAAAGGGGAAAGCCGCCTTCTGGGTTGGCGAACCGGTTCCTGGATTCTGGCCTCCACGCCGGAAAATGAAGGAAACGAATTGCATTTCGGCTACCATTCGCGCATTCAGGTCCGCTTTGTGTTGGATGGCAGGATTTTCGGTTTCAACACCCGGCAACTGATGGACCAGCAGGAACCTTTCGGCCTTATTTTTCTGGAATATCCCCGCGAATTGGAACAGTACTGTTTTCGTGAAGCGCCTCGGCTGGACCTGGTGTTGGCCTGTACGATGGAAAGCGCCGGAACGTCGGTTCGGGGCACTATTGTAGACATCAGTGAAGGCGGCTGCCTTGTGGTGTTTGATCAATCTCCGGAGCTTGCCGAGTCGGTTACTCTCAGCTTCACCTTGCCCACCGGTAAAATTGTCAAAGGACTACCGGGAAGCGTTTGCCGTGTGAAGGATCAGGGTAAACGAGTTCATGTAGGGGTACACTTCTCCGCATCGGACCCTGCTCAACGAGGTCTCATTGCAACCTATGTCACTATGGCCTTGGACTTGTTGAAGAGCAAAGGCGGGTAAGCGCTCAGCAGCTCCGCAACCGTTACCCGCGCCGGTTCAAGATGTTCGTCTCGTAGCGGCTCACCTCATCAATCCATGCTGCACCGGAGGGAACCTCGTTGCGCAGGCAGAATTCGTTCCATACGTCGGCCAAAGGAAGAGTCTTCTGCTCATCCAACCAGGCAAGGCGAGCGAAGCGGTCGCCGTGTTGTTCCAGGTCACGCAAGCGATCCGTCGGTTCCAGAAGGGCCGCCAGAAGCGCTTTCTGGGTGGCGCGGATTCCCGTAACATAGGCTCCGATGCGGTTGATGCTGCCATCAAAGAAATCCAGCGCCAGCCGCACGCGACCCAAGGCTTTGGCACGGATGATCTCCTGCATCAATGCGTTCAGCTCATCGTTTTGAAGGACGACATGGTCACTATCCCAACGCACGGGACGGCTGACGTGAAGCAGCAACTCCGGCAGGAAAGGCAACAAGGCAGACACCTTATCTGCAATGGATTCCGTGGGATGAAAATGCCCCATGTCCAGACAGAGCAGTTTCTTCCGTGTAAGCGCATAAGCCAGATAAAATTCATGACTACCGACCACAAAGCTTTCCGAGCCGATGCCGAAGAGCTTGCATTCCACGGCGTCACGCAACTGCTCGGCGGGAAACACCTCGGCGTAGATGGCATCCAGGCTTTCCAACAACCACTGGCGTCGCTCCTGCCGCCGGACGGGCTGGTCTTTCTCGCCATCGGGTATCCATAAGTTATGCACGCAGGGGCTTTGCTGCCGAAGGCCCATCTGTGCGCCGATCTCGCGGCATCGCTGAACGTGGTTGACCCAGAAGGCACGCACGGAGGCATCCTGGTGGCTCAGCGTGTAGCCGTCTGCCGCCAGCGGATGGGAAAACAGCGTCGCGTTGAAATCCAGGCCCAGTTTGCGCTCGGCGGCCCAATCCATCCATGCCGTGAAATGCTGCGGGCCAATGGCGTCGCGGTCGGCAGGCTTTCCTGAAAAATCGCCGTAGATGGCATGAAGGTTCAGCCGATGCCGTCCGGGAACGAGGCGCAACACCTCGTCCAGATCCTCTTGCAATTCAGCCAGTGTGCGCGCCTTGCCGGGATGGTTTCCCGTGACCTGAATCCCCCCCGAAGACAGCGCGGCATCAGGATGCTCAAAGCCACCGACATCATCGGCCTGCCAACAGTGGATGGAAATGGGCACGCAGGCCAGATGCTCCAGGGCGGCTTCGGGGTCTACACTCCGTTCCTGATACCGTTCACAAGCATCCTGATAGCGGGCTTCATGGGTCAATGGCATGGTCGTCTCCAGGTTAATTTGGGGTTGCAGGCAAAGCCTGAAAGCGGGCGTAGGCATCAGACCAGCGGTCGCGGTCCTTGGGTTCGTAGCGCGTCAACGAGGCCTCATCCATCAAGGTCTTTCTCGCCGTGGCCAGATCCGGCACCCATCCGGCAGCGACGGCCTGCACCATCGCGTTTCCAAGGGCGGTGGCTTCTATGGGACCGGCCACCACAGGCAGGCCGGTAGCATTGGCCGTCCATTGATTGAGCCGTGTGTTGCGGCTCCCGCCCCCGATGATATGAAGCTGGCGGATCGGCTCATCCAGCACGGTATTAAGCTCGTCAATCACTCGTCTGTAGGCCAGGGCAAGGTTTTCCAACACGGCGCGCAGCATCGCCGCCTTGCTTTGCGGAACAGGTTGCCCCTGTCGGGCGGCAAGCCGGGCGATGGCCTGGGGCATGTCTGCGGGGTTGAGCAAGGAGGCATCGTTGGGGTCAAACAGGGTCTGCAAGGGCTGCGCCTCATCGGTCAAGGCCATCAGGGATTCATACTCCGGCGGGTCATCGGGCCAGGAATGCTTGCGCCATTGCTGCACCAGCCACAAACCCATCACGTTTTTCAACAGACGGATACCGCCATCAGCGGAGCCTTCGTTGGTCAGGTTGGCGGCAAAAGCCGCGTCGTTCATAACCGGTTGGTTTCGCTCCACCCCGACCAAGGACCAGGTTCCGGAACTGATGATGGCCACGTTGTCAACGCGAACCGGCGCGGCGGCAAAAGCGCTTCCCGTATCATGGGTGGCCACTGCCGTCATGGGAACGGCCCCAAGGCCCAACCGCCTTTGCAGGGAAGGGCGCAACACACCCAGGGTTTCACCGGGCATGACCAGCGTTTGCATCAGCTCGGCAGGTGCTTCCACCAAAGCCAGCAAGGCATCATCCCACCTGCGCTGTTGCGGGTTGTAAAGCTGGCTGGTTGTCGCGATGGAATACTCACTGACGGTGCTTGCACAAAGATGATGATGAAGCAAGTCCGGCATGAAGCGGAGTTGAAGGTCTTCCGCCTCTACCCTTCGTCCGTCTGCGTTCAAAGAAGCCTCGAGTTGATACAAGGTGTTGAAGGGAAGAAACTGAATGCCGGTCCGTCGGTAAATCTCCCTTGGGTCCATACGAGCCAACACGGCCTTCATCGCCGCTTCGTTTCGCGGATCGCGGTAGCAGGCGGGCCAGGCATCGGGCGCAGGCAATCCTTCCCTGGGGCAGAGGGCGAAATCCACACCCCAGGTATCCACCCCGATGGACACGGGATGCAGGTCGCTTCGCCCGGCCAAGGCGGCCAGACCGCGTTCGGTTTCATGCAGCAGATAGCCCAGATCCCAGCATTGTACGCCATCGGCGCGTTGCGTGCTTTTTGTGGCAAAGCGGTGAATCTCCTGCTCAACCAGGCGCTCGTCCTGCTGGGTCACCGCCATCACACGGGCGCTTTCCGCACCGAAATCCACGGCAATCAGGGCGTCTTGTCGGCTCATGATTCCTCCGAAACTGTGGGTTCTAGCCAAGGAACGGCCATTGTATCGCCAGCGGTATCAAGACGCAACGGCTTTTCCAGGCGATCTTCTGACAGGGCATGGTTGAAGGTCTAAGGCTGAGGTCTGTCGTTACCGATGGGTTCGCTCCCCCATCTTCAGTAGAACCATGACAAAATGCCCGGAGCATGTTAGGGTGACTTCGGCGTGTGTCCATCTCCTTGTATTTTTTTCTGGAGCCATCGTGATGAATCCTCGTGTGCTTTGTTGTCTGGTGTTGCCTTTCGTCTTCGTCTTGCTTGCATTCACAGGGACATCTTCCCCGGCGCTGGCCGAGACCGATGCCGCGAAGGCCACCCCGACCAAGGGACAAAGCGCGATGTCGGTTCCCTTCACGATGAGGGACGACCTGGGCCGAAGCGTAGCATTCACCAAGCCAGTCATGCGCATTGCCAGCCTGGCGCCTTCCTTCACCGAAGCCTTGTTTGCCGTGGGATGCGGCCAGAAGATCGTCTTGCGGGATCGCTGGGGCACCACGCCCCAAGAGGCCGAAGCCATCCCGGCGACGGATGCCGTTCAGCTAAGCCCGGAACACATCGCGGGGTATCGTCCCGATGTGGTGATTCTCCACCTGCCGGATGATCGTCACGTTCGCCCCTTCCAGGCCTTGGGTATTCCCTTGTTGGTCTACAACCCTCAACGCTATAACGATGCCGCGAAAAATGTGGAAGATCTGGGTCGTTTGTGCGGTCAACCGGCCAAAGGGAAAGAACTGGCTTTTGCCATGAGAAACCTTCGTAGCGAAGTGGAGAAGAAGGCGGCAAGCCTTCCCAAAACCCGCGTGTATATCGAACTGGATTACTCCGACCCCTTGCGGCCCTACACGGCGGGAAAGGGAAGCTTCATTGATGAGCTGATCGGTCTTGCCGGTGGAGAGAACATCGCAGGAAACATGAACCAGGCCTGGGTGCCGATCAGTGCCGAGGCGGTTATCCGCGCAGATCCTGCCGTGTTGATTCTGCTGAATCAAACCAACACCACTCAGGATTGGGCAAGTGAATTTGCCGCCAAACGTCCGGCCTGGAAAACGATGAGCGTGGTGAAGACCGGGCGCATCATCACCGACCTGGACAGCAACCTCATCGCCCGTCCCGGTCCCCGTCTGGGCCAAGGCCTGCAAAAACTGTTTGAGATTCTCCATCCCAGCGAGGTCCGCCGGTGAGGCTTTCCGCTCCCATACTGCTGGCCGGTTTGCTGGTTCTGTTGGGGCTATCATTGTACCTGAGTATCGGGCTGGGCAGTCATGAGGGCGGCGTTCTCTTCGATTGGGACTGGCCCAGGCAGTGGTTGACCACCACCGACCCGGTGACCTTGGGCATTCTGTACAACCTTCGCGCCCCCCGTGCCATCGCGGCAATGCTGGCCGGCTGCGCGCTGGCCGTCTCCGGACTGCTTCTGCAAACCGTCAGCCGCAACCCTCTGGCCGACCCCTACCTGTTGGGTATCTCCGGCGGAGCAGGCTTGTGTGTGGTGCTGCTTCATGCCCTGCCGGGCATCATGGCGACGCTGGGCGCGTGGTGGCTGATTCCCTTGGCCGCGTTTCTGGGCGCTCAAGCCTCGGTGGCCTTGGTGCTTCGCCTGGCCAGAGGCTCCGGCGGCAAACGCACCATGCTGGGACTGATCCTCTCCGGGGTGATTGTCAATGCGTTCTGTGCGGCAATGATGACCTTTTTGCTTACCCGTTTCGATCCGGGCCGTTTACGCATCACGACCTTGTGGCTGGCCGGAGGGGTCGGCTACACGGAATGGAACCTGCTGCTCTTCGTCAGTCTGATCGTCGCCGGTATCCTGCTGCTGGTCCGAGGCCGTGCGGCCAGCATCAATGCCCTGAGTCTGGGGGAAGACGGCGCCCTGACCGTGGGGGTGAACCCGGAGCGGACGCTGTCTCAGGCCGCGATTCTCTCCAGCCTCCTGGCCGGGTTGGCGGTGAGTCTGGCCGGCTTACTGGGCTACGTAGGCTTGATTGTTCCCCACGCCGTGGCTTTTCTTGTCGGTCGGAACCTGAAGCAGACCTTGTGGCTTTCGGCCCTGCTGGGCGCGGTACTGCTCTTGCTGGCCGACTGCGCGGCGCGGATGGTGTTGGCTCCGCAGGAAATCCCTGTGGGCGTGTTGACGGCTCTTTTGGGAGCGCCGCTCTTGCTGGTGCTTTTACGCCGTCAACTGGGAGGTTCATCATGAACCGCCTGATTTTCGACCACGCCTGTTTCGGCTACCCTAAGCGTGTGCTGGTTGAGGCCGTGTCTTTGAGCCTGGCTCGCGGGGAAACCCTTTGTCTGCTCGGCCCCAATGGCAGTGGGAAAAGCACCTTGCTACAAACCCTGGTGGGGAAAACCCCCTTGCTTTCCGGAGATGTACGACTGGATGAGCAATCTCTGATGGAATGCCCCAGCCGCACCCGCGCTCAAAAGCTTTCTTTGTTGTTGCAGATCCAAGATCCGGACCCCAACCTGACCGTGCATGAGTTGGTGGAACTGGGCCGCACGCCCTATCTCAATGACTGGGGCTCGCTTCATTCCACGGATCATCAGGCGGTGCGCAACGCTCTGCATTCCTGCGGGATGGATGAGTTGTCCGCAAGGCGGGTGGGAACCCTTTCCGGCGGTGAACGTCAACGGGCCCGCCTGGCGATGGTCTTGGCCCAGGAAACGCCCTTTCTTCTTCTGGATGAACCGACCAACCATCTGGACGTGGCCCATCGTTATGACCTGTATCAATTGCTCAAACGTCTGCAAAAACAGGCCGGACTGGGTTTGTTGATGGTCCTGCACGGCGTGGAGGATGCCTTTCGTTTCGGTGATCGCATCGGGCTGGTCCTGGACAAACGCCTGCATCTGTACGAGCGTTCCCAGCAGGCCGAGGTACAAGCCCTGTTGAGCGAGCGCTACAAGGTACCCACGGAATGGATTTACTAGACGGAAACACGGGGTGTACAATGGAACCGCTCACCCAAATACGTGCGGAATTGAAGGCCAGAGCCAACGAAGAAATCCGTGAAAAGACCAAGCGTTTTTTCAAGGAAACGGTCAACTCCTACGGCTTGCGCAACCCGGAAGTGACGAAACTGACCAAAGTCCACAACCAAACCATCAAGGCAATGGCCAAAGAAGAGGTTTTCCGGCTTTGTGAGGAACTCTGGCGTTCGGGTATGATGGAGGAAAGCCTGGTTGCCTGCCATTGGTGTTACGCCAAACGCAAAGACTACCGACCGGAGGATTTTTCAACCTTTGAGCGCTGGATCGAGCAATACGTCAGCAATTGGGCCAGTTGTGACACCTTCTGCAACCACAGCGTGGGCGGTTTTCTGGAAAGCTATCCGGCGTTCCTTTCCCGGCTTGACCCGTGGACCGCCTCTTCCAACCGCTGGATGCGCCGCGCCGCCGCCGTTTCGCTGGTGGTTCCTGCCCGACGGGGAGAGTTTCTGGACGAGGTACTTCATCTGGCGGACTTGCTGCTCATGGACCACGACGACCTGGTGCAAAAAGGCTACGGATGGATGCTCAAAGAGGCCAGCCGGACCCACCCGAACGAGATTTTTGCCTTTGTGATGGAACGAAAAGCCACCATGCCCCGCACCGCGCTACGCTATGCCATCGAAAAAATACCTCCTGAACGGCGCAAGGAAGCGATGAAGAAATAGCTCACGATTTTCGTCATTCCTAATTTTCCATCAGAAAACGTGCCGCTTCAAAGGAAGAAAATTCGACATTCTTCAATGATTACGAATAAATTAGTTGTGTCTACATTTTGCCAAGAAAAGCTTGACAATCTATTTAGTCACGTCTAAACTCTGAAGTGTTGGCGTTCTTTTCAAGGGTTCATTGCAGGCAAAGGGACCACATCATGACCTTGGATCAACTTAAAATCGGTGAGACCGCAAACCTGGTAAAGATTGACAGCCAAAGTAAGCTGCGTCGTCGCCTGATGGAAATGGGCATGACCCCCGGCGTGAAGCTATCCATGCTGCGTGTCGCACCCCTGGGAGATCCGCTTGAAATCAGCGTCCGGGGAACGTCCCTCAGTTTGCGTAAACAGGACGCCGCCCTGATAACCTGCGAAAGCTGAGCGTTTTCAGGGGAATCCCTTTCAACCGATTACAACCATGACGACGTAGATTGTCCCGAAGGACATGCGCCGTCATCTTCTTTAGGCTTCTCACACATATACGCCAAACAGGCAACAAGGAACTAGGATGGAAGACCGTCGTTCTTCAAAAGCGGACGTGTGCGCCCGTCAGGAAATGAAACAACGCTTAAAAGATCAGAGCCCCTTCGTGGTTGCCGTGGCGGGAAACCCCAACAGCGGAAAAACCACCCTGTTCAACGCTCTCACCGGAGCCAACGCCAAAGTCGGCAACTACCCCGGTATCACCGTCGATCGTCGTATGGGGCAGATGCACCTGGACGGCGTGGGACGAATCAACCTGGTGGATGTTCCCGGAGCCTACAGCCTGAACGCGGCCAGCACCGAAGAACAGGTTGCCATTGATGAACTCCTGGGCCGTCATGGTTTCCCCCAGCCGGATGCCGTCATGGTCACCCTGGACGCCACCACCCTGGACCGCAATCTGTATATGATGATGCAGATCATGGAGTTCGGCCTGCCGGTGATCGCGGTGGTGACGATGATGGACATGGCCGAGAAGGAAATGATCGAACTGGATCTGAAACGGCTGTCCGAGCTGTTCAACATTCCCTTCCTTCCCGTGGTGGCCACCAGAAAGAAAGGCTTGGATGAGCTTCGGAACGAACTGGCCAAGCTGTTGCCTACGGTGGATGACTACGAACCGCACCCCTGGTTCTGGGAACCCAACGAGGAGCTTTGCAAAGAGCTGTCCCGCTTTGAACAACCCTTGGCTCACCGCCGCCACTGTATGAACACGGATGCCCGCCGACGGGCCTATGCCCTCTGGCTTCTGATGAGTATCCGTGAAGACAACGAACTGTTCCATATTCCTCCCAAAGCGAAGAAGATTTCCCTGGAGATTCAGGCCAAGGCCCGTGAGGCCGGACGGGATCTGGATGAAGAGGGGGTGTTGCCGCGCTACCGCTTTATTGACTCCATTCTTCCTGAGGTGGTCAAACGCAAACAGGGTCAAAGCCACCGGCGCTCGGAAAACATTGATGCCGTCCTGACGCATCCGCTTTGGGGCTTGCTGGTTTTTCTTGGCGTGATGACTCTGATCTTCCAAGCCTTGTTCAGTTGGTCGGACCCGATGATCGGTCTGATTGAAGATGGCGTGGGAGCTTTGACCGATCTGGTGCGAGCCGGCCTCTCCGAAGGATTCATCCGCGATCTGCTCACCGAAGGCGTTCTGGCCGGTGTGGGCGGCGTGGTGGTTTTCCTGCCGCAGATTCTCTTTCTCTTCTTCTTCATCGGCATTCTGGAAGCCAGCGGCTACATGGCCCGTGCGGCCTTTTTGATCGACAGGCTGATGAACCGCATCGGTCTGCACGGCAAAGCGTTCGTTCCCCTGATGAGCGGTTTTGCCTGCGCGGTGCCCGCCGTAATGGCGATACGCACCATTGAAAACCGACGGGACCGCCTGTTGACGATGATGGTGGTTCCCCTGATGAGCTGCTCGGCCCGTCTTCCGGTCTACACCTTGATTATCGCGGCCTTGTTCCCCGCCGAGCAGACCCTCGCCTTCATCAGTATCGGCACCTTGATGCTTCTGGCTATTTACGCGATCAGCACGGTATCGACCCTGATTGCCGCGTCGGTTCTGGGCCGCACGATACTGAAGGGCCAACGCCAACCCCTGCTTCTGGAATTGCCGCCCTACCGCGTACCGGACATGAAGAGCCTGGGCATGGACCTCTGGGAGCGGACCAAAGTGTTTCTGACCACCGCCGGAACCATCATCCTGGTGATGACCATCCTGCTCTGGTTGTTGCTCAGCTATCCGAAGGATGTCCCCTTCAGTAAAGACTATGAGAGCCTGATTGCCCAGCAGGAAGCCGACAAAGACGCCGTGGCGGAATTGGAAGCCGAACGTGACGGCGAAGCGCTACGCCACAGCTACGCCGGAAAGCTCGGTTTGACCATCGAGCCGCTGTTGAAGCCCTTGGGCTTTGATTGGAAAATCGGTATCGGGCTGATCGGCTCTTTTGCGGCGCGGGAAGTGTTTGTCTCGACGATGGGCGTGGTCTACGGCTTAGGTGGTGAGGAAGATGAAGAAAGCCAGAGCCTGCGTGAGAAAATGGCTCAGGCCAGACACGCTGACGGCAGCCCGGTATGGACCCCCCTGGTCGGGATGAGTCTGATGATTTTCTTCATGTTCGCCATGCAGTGTATGAGCACCATTGCCGTGGTCAAACGGGAAACCAAAAGCTGGCGCTGGCCTCTGTTCATGCTGGCCTATATGACCGTCCTGGCCTATGTATCCAGCCTGATTGTCTATCAAGGTGGGCGCTTGCTGGGCTTCGAGTAACTCCGCGTCGGACGTGTTGCAGATCATCTACGATTGACCAAAGCCCCGCCATCACGCGGGGCTTTTCTTAGAGAGGAACAAGGTCTTTCAGCCTGTCTTGGACAACCGTGATTTTCCATGAATCACACCCGCACGTCATCATCCTGCCATCACGATCAGGCTTTAATCAAGGTGGAAGACCTCCTCCAATTGCATCATGCTTTCATCCGGGTTGGCTTTGGAAAGCGCCTCGAAGTAAGGTGCCATGAAGGCTTGCCAACGGGCGTTGACTTCCTCCGTAGCCATGCCATCCAAGGCCGCCTGGAAGCCGTCCGGTGTTTCAACATAGCCGAAGAGGGTGCCGTCCTGGGTCATGAACAGACTGTAGTTGTGCCAACCGTGGCGGCGCAAGGCATCCTGCATTTCCGGCCAGACAGCCTTGTGCTGTGCTTTGTACTCGTCCATCTTCTCCGGTTTGACCTTGAGCATGATACCCACGCGCTTCATGGTTGGGACTCCTTGTTGTTCCGATTCTTGCCAAGAGTTTGAAAAGCCTGCTGCGTTCTATCTCCGCGATTTCAAGGCATCCAACAATTTCTGGTGAATGCCGCCGAAGCCGCCGTTGCTCAATACCGCGACGGTATCGCCCGGTTTGGCTTTCTCTGCGAGCAGCGCAACCATCTCGTCCACCGTGGTCAGATTGTACGCTTTCTTGCCCATCGCCTGAAGATCCTCCACCACCTTGGCCGGGTTCAGGCGCTCGGCAGGCGGGATGCGATCCTGCCGCGAGGGCGGGCCGAAGATCACCGCATCCGCACTTTCAAAGGACGGAGGTAGCTCCTTCTGGAAGAAGTTGCGGCTGGTGGTATTGGTGCGCGGATCGAACACGGCCCACAGCGATCCGGTGGGGTATTGCTTGCGCATTCCCTCCAGGGTCAGATGAATCGCCGTGGGGTGGTGGGCGAAGTCATCCACCACACGCACACCGCTCTCTACACCCTTGACCTGCTGGCGGCGATCCACTCCCAGAAAACCGGGCAGGCTCTGCGCCAGTTGGGCGAGATCCAAGCCGACATCCAAAAGCAGACCGCAGGCGGCAAGGCTGTTCAAGACATTGTGCCTGCCGAACAGCGGAATACGCAGGCGGCCCAGGGCTTGGCCATGCTGCACAAGGGTGAAAGCCGTTCCGTCGGCGGTGCTGTCCAGGTCTACGGCGCGAAATTCGGCATCGGGAGATTCCCCATAGGTGCGCACCGTGCCTTGACACAAGGGCAACAGGCCGCGTACCGCTTCGTGGTCGATGCAGGCGAAAAGGACACCGTCACGAGGAATCAGTTTGACCAGACCCAGAAAGGCCTGACGGATTTCATCCAGGCTGTCATAGATGTCCGCATGATCGAATTCGATGCTGGTGAGGATGGCACCTTTGGGGCGGTAGCGCATGAACTTGGGTTGTTTTTCAAAATAGGCCGAGTCGTACTCATCGCCCTCCACCACGAAGAACGGCCCGCCGCCTGCGCGAAAGCCCGCGCCGAAATTGGCCGGTCGCCCGCCGATGAAAAAGCCGGGGTCCATGCCCGCATCGTGAAGCAGGTAAGCCAGCAGGGATGTGGTGGTGGTTTTTCCGTGGGTTCCGGCCACCACCAGGGGGTGACGGTCCATCAGGTAAAGGCGTTCCAGGGTTCCGGCGAGGCTGTCATAAGCCAGACCTTTTCGACGTAGGTGGGTTACCTCGATATGGCGGCGGGTACAGACATTGCCCACCACACAAAGGTCCGGCGCGGGTTCCAGGTTTTTGGGATCAAAGGGCGTCATCACCGGAATCTTCTGCTCGGCCAGGACATCGCTCATCGGCGGGTAGACGTTTTCATCGCTGCCGCTGACTTCATAGCCCGCCTGTTTCATCAACCCGGCCAGGCTGCCCATGCCCGTTCCCGCCACGCCGATGAAGTGTATCCGCCGGACGGTGTCTTTGTCCGGGCGCTCTCCGTAAGGGCCGAAGCCGGTTTTGCCCAGCAGCTCGTAAAGGCGCGTATGCAGTTCTTGCCGAAAGCGGCGCATGGTGGGAATGGCCGTGTCACAATGCACGCGGTTGGTCAACAGGGTGACGATCAGGTCTTTGTCCGGGTCAATCCATACGCTGGTGCCGGTGAAACCAAGATGCCCCACGGTATGCGGCGTGGCGTGGCGTCCCGCAGTGCTGGTCTTCCACACCGGACGATCGAAACCCAAAACGAAATCGCTGTTCGGTAGCTGCTCGTAAGGAAGCCAGAAATCCTGCACGGTGTCTTGCCTGAACAGGCTGTTCTCGCCATCATAGGCTCGAAGCCATTCCAGAGCGAGGCATTCCACGGCCTTCGCCGTGCCGAACAATCCGGCGTGCAGCGCAACTCCACCCAGGGCGCGGGCATTGGCGTCGTGAACCTCACCGGGGTTGATCGTCTGTCCCTGGGGATGATCGGTGTGAACCGTGCGGGCCAGTGCTTCCGGGGAAGCAAGAATCTGCGGGCTGTAGCATAGATCCCCATCCAGATCCAAGGGCTTGGCGATGCCTTCGGCAAACCGTGTGGAAAGATCCTCACCGAAACGCTGACGCAAGCACAAATCAAGCAGCATATAGCCCAGGTCGCTGTACAGGCTTTTCGTCCGCGGCTCATAGACCGGCTGTTCATCATGAAGAAGCCGGCCAAGGTGCTTGATCGGATCTTCGGCGGCTTGCAACACGCCGGACCAATCCCGCCAGTCGGCAAAGCCTGCCCCATGCTGAAGGAGATCCCGAATGCGCAGGCTCTGAAAGCGAGCCTCTTGGAAATCCGGCAGAAGGCTGGCCACGGTGTCATCCAGGCGCAACGCACCTTCCTGCTTCAGCAGGGCGCAAAGGCTCGCTGCGGCCAAGGGTTTGGTCAAGCTGGCCAGGTCATACAAGGCGTCATCCTTGGTGGCCGGAGCCTCGTCGGCGCGGGAAAGCTTTCCGAGGTGCAAGCTGACATACCTGGCCTTTCGCGAGCGCACGGACAGGGAAATAGAACTGGCCAGACCGTCATGGATGGCTTGATTCAACAGGGCTTGCAGGGTTTCGGAAATGCCGGACTCAAATTTCATGGCGTCCTCATTGCAAACGGAACGGCACCCTAAGATGCCGCGTTGGGTGGGTCAGGGATGGCGAACCATACCCTCCAACAGAAGCAGATTTTCCGCGTTCGCGGAAAGTCGGGCCATCACCCCGCAGGGAAGCGGCCAGTTTTCGTCAAGATGCCCCAGGCGCAGCCCGGAAAGAATGGGGTAGTTGTAGGGACGGCAGAGTTCCAGAAGGCGCTCTTCCACCCACAAAACCACGCTCTCTTCCTCACCGCGAATGGGACGAAGATCCGCCAGCACCAGCCCGGCAAGCGTAGCCAAGACACCGGCCTGATGCACCTGAGTCAGCACGCGGTCCAGGCGGTAGGCCGCCTCGTTGACATCTTCCAGCACCAGAATCGCCCCGTGAAGATCCGGCAGAAACGGCGTGCCGACCAGCGTTCCCAGCAGGCTCAGGTTGCTCACAATCAGCCTGCCCGTAGCCTCTCCGCCATGCAGTACCCGCAAGGGGTGCGGGCTGGCCGGTCCGTGAAAATCCGGATCACCCAGATAGCGAAAAAGCCGCTCGGCCACATCGGGCGGGGCATCGGGAAGGCTGACCACCTGGGGACCATGCAGGCTGCATAGCTGGGATTGCCCGAACAGGCTCAAGTGCAGGGCACTGATGTCACTGAACCCGATGAGCGCTTTGGGTTGACGGCGGAAAGCTGCAACGTCGAGTTGCGGCAACAGGCGGGTCACCCCAAAGCCACCGCGAAAGGCCATGATGGCACGGCTGTCCGGGTCGGCGAAAGCCTGATGGAGTTCCTCCAGGCGGCGCGTGTCGCTCCCCGCAAGGTAGCGGTTCCGCTCAAAGGCATCCTCCCGGTACACGGGGAGATAGCCCACCTGCTTGAGCCAGGCAATGCCACGCTCGGCACGCTCTTGGGGCACCGGCCCGGCAGGGGCGACAAGGCGGATGGCATCCCCCGGTTTCAGGGCCGGAGGTTTGATCCAGGTCATAGGAGTCTCCATCGGTTGAGAGGCGGCGCGAAAGGGAGCGAAGGCTCCATTCAGAATACTCCAGAAACTATACCATACTTGCGCTCTCCACGGTATGGAAAATTCGGGGAATCTCCTCTTGGATTTTTTTCACGGAGCAATGTGCATGGTGGCGGGATCAAACCACGCATCCAATCCGCCGTCTTGCGGAATCCCATCGAGCGGGAGACTGGAAACATGGCCTGACATGGCCGGAGAGACGTGGAGTCTTCTCAAACAGAGGGTGGGATCAAACAAGGCCGTGTCCCTGAGAATGCACGCTCCGGCAACTCAAGAACACGGCCCGTTGTCATCGTCTTAGAACAGAAAGAGCTTATCCGCGTTTACGGCGGGCCAAACCGGCCAGCCCCAAAAGCCACAAGACGGAAGCGCTTCCGGTGGCCGAGCAGCCGCTGTCATCGTCATCCGCAGCGGAACCGGCGTCATCATCATCGTCATCGCTTTCCTGTTCGTCCGCGGTATTGGCGCTGTCATCGTCGTCGTCATCCAGACCACCGAACAGGTCTCCCCAACCGGCTGCTTCGTCGCTGTCATCACCGTTCTGGTTGTCCCCACTGTCTTCACCGATTGCCGTGCCTTCCCTGTCACCGTCGGATTCATAGCAGGTGCCTTCCCAGTCTTCACAGGCAGTGTCTTGCAGGCATTGCAGAACCTCGTCCATCGCTTCCTGTTCCTCGCGGTAGCTTTCACAACAGTTTACGATTTCCCAGTCGGCGGGTTCGTCCAAATCTTCCAGGCAACCGGCCCCGACTTCAAACACGGTGGTGCAGAAGCTCAATTCATCCGCACTGCATTCCTCTTCAGGGTCTTTGGGCAATTCCGTGCAGGTTTCCGAAAGCAAGGCGATGCACTCTTCTTCGGTGGGTTCCACGGGTTCTTCATCACCCACAGAAGCGCTATCCATCCCCTCGCTTGTTCCGTTGGCGCATTCACAGCTCGCGGAACTTCCCTCCATCGTGCAGGAACCGTACTCGCTTCCGCAGGTGACCTCGGCCAAGGCGGTCAGGGGAAGACTCATCAGCAACACCAGAAACAGACTTGTACGTACCATGATTCTCTCCTTGGTTCATGGGAAGCTTTTGCTTCCCTACTGTTGGTGAAGGTTCTTTCAGCGACTCGCCGCCAAAAACCTCCGTAGCCAGAAAAAACAAACCCCGTTCCCTGTTGAATTTCAAGGTTTCGTCTCGGTGCTTTGGCTAGATGAGCAAAAACCGGGCCAAGTTGAAGCGAAGAAAAAGGCTATTGATATTCTAGCCTTTATTGTCAGAGCAACACGAGACTTTGTCAAGCCCGCTTGACAAAGTGCCCTTGGATGTCCGGAAAGACCCCGTAGCGGCGGAGGTGATCCCGGAAAGAAGCGGAGTTCTGAACATACAATACCAGCCGGATGACCCCGGATCTTTACCAAAAGAACGTTGCCAAGAAAGAGGCAGTTTGGTAGCTTGAGCTGCTTTGTAAAGAGCATCGTCTGCTATGCACCGTTATTTGTAAAAGAATAAGAATTTCAGCAACCCTGCTTCCTTAGGAGAGAGCGTGATGCCCAGCCACGAGGAAAAACTGGCCCAGGTGGTGGAACAGATTCAAGCTCGACAGACAGCCTCTGCGCCCCTGGCGTTTGAAAAAAAGGTTGTCTCCCACGTCGTACCCAATCCGTACAGTCAAAAAGACAAGCTGCCCAAGGTGGATTTTCGCGCCTTTGACGAGCTGCTTGAGATCGACGTAAAAAACAAGACGGCCACGGCGGAGCCGGGACTTCCTTTCTGCGAACTGGTCAAGGAAACCCTGGCCCGTGGGTTGATGCCCGTGGTGGTGCCGGAATTGAAAACCATTACCGTGGGGGGGGCGGTAAGCGGCTGCTCCATTGAAAGCCAGAGCTACCGCTACGGCGGCTTCCATGACAGTTGCCTGGAGTATGAAGTACTCACCGGAACCGGCGATGTGCTGATCTGTTCGCCGGAGGAAAACGCCGATGTGTTTCACCTGATGCACGGCTCTTACGGCACCCTGGGTCGGATCACCAAGTTGACCTTCAAGCTGATGCCGGCCAAGCCCTTCGTCAAACTGGAATACCGTCTGCACAGCAATTTCAAAGACTACTGGGCGGATATGAAGGAACGTTGTGAGACGGGAGATTACCAGTTCATCGACGGCATCATCCACGACCGCAATCACTTTGTGATGGTGCTGGGAAACTTCGCCAGCGAGGTTCCCTATACCAGCAATTACGAATGGTTGAACATTTTCTACAAAGCCACCTTGGACAAGCGCGAAGACTACCTGTCTACCTATGATTATTTCTTCCGCTATGATGCCGAATGCCACTGGCTGACCAGATCCATTCCGCTGATGGAAAACAAGCTGGTGCGTCTGGCCGCCGGGAAAATGTACCTGGGCAGCTCCAAGCTTATCGGCTGGTCCGGTCGTTTGCGTCAGGTGATGAAACTGAAAAGACGCCAGGACGTGGTGGTGGATGTCTTCATCCCCAGCAAGCGCTTTGAAGAATTCTATGACTGGTACGAGAAGGATTTCGATTTCTTCCCGCTATGGATCGTCCCCTACAAAATGAAAGAGATTTATCCCTGGGTCAGTGATGAACACAAGGAAAAGATGGGAGAAACCTTCATCATCGACGCGGCGGTCTACGGCAGACCCAACATGGACCCCAAGGTGGATTACAGCGAATTATTGGAACGCAAGGTCACCGAGTTGGGCGGCGTGAAAACCCTGATCGGCTGCAACCATTACGATGAAGAAACCTTCTGGAAAATCTACAGCAAGCCTCGTATCTCGGCGATGAAACAACGCCTTGACCCCAACAACCTCTTTGGTGATCTGTACAAGAAATTCAGCCCGGATCAATACCGCTGATCGGCTTCCCTTCGGCCCCGGATACCACAAAACCCCGCCAACCGGCGGGGTTTTCAGCTTGCTGACAACGTCATCTCCCCTCACTGGGATGCCTTTCTGCATTGTGTCTCTCCCAGAGGGAACGCGAACGAAGAGAGCAGGGTGAGGGAAACCGGGGTTTGTCAATAACCTCGTTTCGCATTGAATGGATACCATCTGCCGGATAAGAGGATAACTGCCTAATCTGCCGATGGGCGAAGGTGGGAGGAATCGAAGCTGACCTGAAACAGTAGACGCAGGGAAAAGCCCGGCTCGTCCCATAGCTTGCGGGAAAGAAAGTAGATCCGCTGGCCGGGGTGAAGGTAGCTTGCGCGAAAGGACAGCGAGCCGCCAAGACCGATGGAGGAATACCAGGATAGCTCCGGCCCGGTGGCAAACCCGGCGTTGAGTCGCCGCAGGCGATGATCCCCCACGTAGCCGCTGGTGTCGTGAATGGAAAGGGAATACACCGCGAGCATCGGGCCGAGAAACCAGCGGGCGCGCACGTCACGATGAAGGGAAAAATCGGCCAGCAGCCCGACGAAGGCGGGAAACTGCCAGAAGCGCAAGCGGTAGATGTCCTGGCGTTCATGCAACAGAGGGTGAATCTCGGCACCGATCAACAACCCCAAAGGCACCTGACGAAAGGAAGGGAAATAACCCAACTCCAGGTTGCCACCGAAGCGTTGTTCCAAAGGCTTGGGGATGACCTGCCAGACAAGCCCGGCCTGCACCAGCCACTTGTCCGGTTGAAAAGCCAGGCCCTTGGGCCGTTTGGGAGCGAAGGAACCCGGCAGGGGGAGGTCAACCACGGTGGGGGTGGGTGGCTTGGGTTTCTCTTGTGCCGTTTCATCAGAAAGGCCGGCAAGCCAGGCGATCACCTGTTGAACAACCCTGGCGATGTCACTCAGGCTGTCCCCGGACAAGGGAATGGATTGCCGCAAAGGCTCACGATCCCCACGAAGCAGGCGCAGATCAAGATTCCCGGCATCGCCGTCAGCCATTGCACAAAGCAGGAGAATATCCCCGCTCGGCCTTGAGACTTCCTCCGCTTTTGTCGTCGGTGAAGGCGGGTTCTCCAGGCAGGTGCTGCGACCCACCAGGCGGTTGCGTAGAAAGAAACGAAGTTCCTGCCTGTCCAATCCGTGGGCCGACCAGGCCGGGCTGTCTTCAAGTCGTAGGATCGTTTGACAGGGCTCTTCTTGTTCCGCCATCCCCAGAGAAGAAGACAGAACCAGCGAGAGAACCAGGACCAGGCCTAGCCAACGGCATGGGCATAAACCAGACCGGACACGCTCGCCAGCGGCAGCATGTCGAGTCGCATCCCCTTGTTGAGAAGCAAACGGTGCGCTTCGCTCTTGGCTACACGTTGAATTTGAAATGAAGCACCTCGCCATCCTTGGGAAGATACTCCTTGCCCTCCACGCGGATCTTCCCCGCCTCCCGGCATTTGCCTTCACTGCCTAACTCGACCATGTCGTGCCAATCCATCACCTCGGCACGGATGAACCCGCGTTCGATGTCACTATGGATCTTCCCCGCCGCCTTCTGGGCCGTGGTTCCGTTTTTGATGGTCCAGGCGCGAACCTCATCCGGCCCGGCGGTCAGGAAACTCATCAGGTCCAGCATGGCGTAGGCTTTATGAATGAATCGGCTTTTTCCGGTTTCAACAATCCCCAGGTCTTCCAGAAACGCGGCGCGTTCGTCTTCGGGAAGCTCGTTGAGTTCCGCTTCGGCCTGACCGGGAAGTACCAGCAGTTCCAACTCATGATCCTTGAGAAAGCCTTCCACGTCTGGGAAGCTTTTGTTGATTCCGGTTTCATCCACACTGACCAGAACCAGTTGCGGTTTCCGGGATAAGAATCCGAACCCGGCCAGCTTGAGCCATTGAGCGTCATCCAGCTCGTTGAAGGTGCGTAGCGCCTGTTCCGCTTCCAGATGGTCTTTGAGTCGCTCCATAATCTGGGTTTCCTCACCCTTGTTGCCTTCTTTTTTCAGGCGGGCCAGGCGGTTTTCCACCGTAAGCAGATCGGAAATAATCAGTTCGCCATCAAAGTTCTGAATGTCCCGCAGCACGTTGGCCGGTTCCGCCAGCGCAGGGTTGTCGAAATCGCGCACGACATGAACCAGCGCATCCGAGGCTTTCATCTCGTTCAGTTGCGCCGGTGAGAAACCGGACTCGCTGGATTTCTTGCTCTGGGTTCCGGCCATATCCACAAAGAGGATTTCCGCGTAGGTGGTCTTCTTCGGTTGGATCTTCCCGCTCAGGGCGTCAATGCGTTCATCGGGAACCTTGATATTACCCAGGTTGGACTTGTCGCCGCCGTAGCCGCCCACTTCCGCCGAAAGGCCGGTCAGCACGTTGAAGATCGTCGTTTTTCCGGAACCTTTATAGCCCACGATGCCCGCTTTCATGATGCCTCGCTTCTTTCCAGTTGAACAAGAGTTTCATGCTTCTTGTAGCAGAAGCCGCCCCGGCGTGCAAGCTTCGACACATTACCACCGGGAACGAATCTCTTCCTGACCTTGCAGTGTATCGCCTTCAAACGAAACCATGCCGGACTTGCTTCAAGCCCGGCATGGAAACCACGGTATTGGTGATGGAACGGAGGATCGTCCGCCGCTTAGCGCACCCCATCTCCGGGTTGCATGTCGCTGAGAAATTCCGCCACGCAAAGGCGATCGGAGCCGCCGCCACCGGCCAGCACCATCCCTTCACTCAGGCCGAACTTCATCTTCCGCGGCTTGAGGTTGGTCACCACAATCACCTTTTTCCCTTCCAGAACCGCAGGCTCCGGGTAGGCGGAGCGGATTCCGGCAAAGACCTGACGCGGTTTCTCTTCGCCCACATCCACCATCAGACGAAGCAGTTTGTCCGCGCCCTCCACCAGACCGGCTTCCTTGACCAAACCGACACGCAGTTCCACCTTGGAGAAATCATCAATGGTGATCTCACCCGGTTTCTCCGGCGTTTTCTCTTTTTTGGTCTTGGCTTTCTCGGCCTTGGCTTTCTGCTGGGGGGCGTCCTTCGTCTGCTTTTTCTCAATCTTGGCCCAGCTATCCTTCAAGCCCACGGTACGGTTGAAAACCAACGCGCCGGGTTTGGAGTATTTGGAGTCGACACAGAAATAGCCTAAGCGTTCAAACTGCCAGGCGCTTTCAGTCTCCGCGTCCTTCAGATAGGGCTCCAGTTTGCAATGCTGAAGGATCTCCAGCGAATCGGGGTTCAAGGTGGTGGTCCAATCCTCTCCCTTGGGTACATCCATCGGATTTTCCACATGGAACAGGCGATCATACAAGCGCACTTCGGCGTCAAGGGCCTCTCCGGCGTGAACCCAGTGCAGGGTTCCCTTGACCTTGCGCCCGTCCGGGCTATGTCCGCCACGACTTTCCGGGTCATAGGTGCAACGCAGTTCCACCACTTCACCGGCCTCGTTTTTAACAACGTCCTGACAGGTGAGCAGGCAGGCGTAGCGCAGACGAACCTCTTTGCCCGGTGAGAGACGGAACCATTTCCTCGGAGCGTCTTCGCGGAAATCGTCCCGTTCAATGTACAATTCACGACCAAAGGGAACCTTGCGCGAACCCAGGCGGTCATCCTCCGGGTGCAGGGGTGCATCCAGCCATTCCACCTTGTCTTCCGGGTAGTTGGTAATCACCACCTTCAAAGGGTTCAGTACGGCCATCACTCGCGGGGCGTGTTCGTTCAGATCCTCACGGATGCAGTATTCCAACAGCCCCACATCCACTGTGCTGGCGGCGCGGGCCAGGCCGATGCGTTCGGCGAAATTGCGGATGGATCTTGGGGTGTAGCCACGACGGCGCAGGCCGCTGATGGTGGGCATACGGGGATCGTTCCAACCATCCACCTGTTTGTTCTGCACCAACTGCAACAGACGGCGTTTGCTCATCACGGTGTAGGTAAGGTTCAGCCGGGCAAACTCAATCTGTCGCGGTGTATGAGGCACGGGAAGCACCTTGATGAACCAGTCATACAAGGGCCGGTGGTCCTGGAATTCCAACGAACACAGCGAGTGGGTGATCCCTTCAATGGCATCGGACTGGCCGTGGGCGAAATCGTACATCGGGTAGATGCACCAGGTGTCTCCGGTACGATGGTGCTTCTGGTGGCGAATGCGGTAGATGATCGGGTCACGCATGTTCATGTTGGCGCTTTGCAGGTCCGCTTTGGCACGAAGCACGCACTCGCCTTCCTTGAACTCGCCTTGGCGCATCCGTTCAAACAGCGCCAGGTTTTCCTCAACGCTGCGGTTGCGGTAAGGGCTTTCTTTGGCCTCGTTGTAGTAATTTCCCCGGTACTCGCGGATCTCTTCTTCGTTGAGACTATCCACGTAGGCCGTGCCGTTCTTGATCATATGCAGGGCGTATTCGTACAAGGTCTGAAAGTAGTCGCTGGTATAATACATCCTGTCGCCCCAATCGAAGCCCAACCAGCGGATATCACTCTGGATGGATTCCACATATTCCGTGTCTTCGGTGGTGGGGTTGGTGTCATCGAAGCGCAGGTTGGTTATCCCGCCGAACTCCTCAGCCAGCCCGAAATTGAGGCAGATGCTTTTCGCGTGACCGATATGCAGATAGCCGTTCGGTTCCGGCGGAAAGCGGGTGACGATCTGCTGGTGTTTTCCCTCGGCCAAATCTTTTTTGATGATGTCTTTGATGAAGTTGCTGGGCACCTCGCTGCCCGTGGCTTTGGGGGTCGTCTCGGCACCTTTCGCCGTGGTGGAATCGTTCATCCTTGTTCTCCGTCGATACCCCGTTGGGGCTGCCTGATACCGGAACGACTTACAACATGCAGTGAGCGCGTTCCGCGAAAAAGAGATATTATAGAGATCCCGCGTAAGCTTTCAAGCAAAACCACAGAGTGAGCGGAGAATTTCACCGGGAGACCGTTCCTTCCCTTGCACAATCTCCCCCTTTTATGTTATCTCTGTTCTCATTAAGATCGTCGTCGTTTTCCGTCTTACAGACTGGTACCCCTCATAGACATGGGAGTTGTGATGAACTGGCGTAACGCAAGCTGGCTGGTGGTGCTTTTATTCATCGGTGCGCTGGTTTCTCAGTGCGCCTCAGACGAATCCAACGAAACCACAGAGGCGGATGGAGACGGTGAGGAAGAGGACTCCGTCAACCCCAAGGTACCGGATGATATTCCGGAGATGGTTGGTAACCTGCCTTTCACCGTGGAGCGCAGCGATGACGGCGAGCCGGTAAGTCAGGCGGATATTGATGCGTTCAGTGCCGAGTACGCGGAATTTTTCAAGCAGAGTGATTACTTCCGTTGGCTCTCCCGCTATTCTCAGGGCTTGCCGGAAGACAACGAAGGCGGGTATCCGGGTTACAAGGTCTGGTGGACCCACCTCTCGGCTGTCAAACGAAACGGTGTGGTGACGCTGGAATTTTCCGGCACACCGGACAACAGTACGGCCAAGGTGGGCCGGGCGATCTCTCCCATTCTGGGTTACGCCATGAATACCGGTGACAGCACGGCGCGTGACCTGGCCCTGGGCTATATCAAAGGACTCAGTTCCACCTTTGACGGGATGGTCTATCCCAACGAAGACCCGGTGGTGGACACCATCATGGCCCGCTGCATTTTTCACCAGAGTTATGAAATCGAGTTGGATGGCGGACGCAAGCTGGTGATGGATTACGACCCGGTACGTGTGGAAGAGGTGGCCCGGCGCCACGATACCTGGCACAATCCCGACAACCCCACTTACGGGGATATTTACGTGCGCAACAAACGCTCCAAAGACGACCTGCTTTATGTCTACCGCACCTCCATCTGGTTGGCGCGGGTGATTCACACCACGCAGGATGATGAACTCCGCGAGGCGGCGATCAAGCTTTTCCGGCAGATTCGTGCGATGAGTGTAGACATCGTAGAGCATGAGTACTGTGTGCGCACCAAAGACGGAGACGGCGTCCCGTATATTCCGCTCATGGAGAACGGTGCGGTGGATGATTTTGCCAGTTTCACCAGCTATGACGCGGCGTTTCCCTATGCCGAATGCAACGCCAAACTGGGCACTACCTACGTAGCTTACGGCGAAAAGAAAGACATTGAATGCAGCGGTGATTCCTTTTACGGCGATGGCGGAATGTATGAACGAGCCACCATTTCCAGCCATTATTGGGGTTCCAATATGATCTGGGGGTATCACGCCGTGGCGCTGGCCCTGGCGCTGGCCTATGGCGATGAAGACACGGCCAGAAAACTGATGGACGGTTTCATTACGCGCCTTGAGGGGTTGCAGCAGGATGAACGGGCCGAGCAATACACCGAGTGGTGGCCGGATATGGCGCAGTTGCTTGTTTTGGGGGCGGCCTACGGGATGCCGTTGAAAGCCGATGAAGTTCGCATCATTCATCAGTATTACCGCGAAGGGATGGCCCACTACAACGCCATCGTTCCCTGGGATCCCTGGGATGACTCCGTTCCCGACGAAACGCCGTACTCCACCCTGCCCAGCCGGGCGGATACCGATGAAGAGGGTACGGTCATCAAAAGCTACGTGCGGCCTACGGAAATTCTGAACCCCTTTGAATATTGCGCATCCCCCTTGCGAGCCGGGAACGGCGCACAATTCATCGACTGTGACGTGCTGCTCAAGCCCTGAACCTCGTGTGTCAGCAAGCAATGGTTTCGGCCTTGTCTGGTTTCTTTGTTTTGAAATGAAACAGGCAACATCCGGCAAGGCGACACGAGGTCTTGCCGAAGACCTGACAAGGGAAATATCTATTGAATATCCGATACTTGGGCATGTTCCGCAGGTTGGAAAAAGTTTGAGTTTCCTCTTGACCATTGCTGACATGTTTGCTAGCTTTCGCCTGTGACAGACTTGGAAGAGTACCTATATAGTGCGTAGAAGCGTCTTGCGCTTGCCATTAATCAATCGGCAGGGGGAGGGCTCCTGCCTTTTTGTTCAACCTATCTGGAGGAGATGGAGATGAGTGTTACCGAGACTACGTCCACAGGCTTTTTTCAACAAATATTTGATTCCGTCATCGGGATGCTGATCGGCATCGTGCTGATTCCCGCGTCCTTCCTGCCCATCATCTATGGTGAGTTCATCATGACCAACTTCGGCGCCGTCGTCGATGCGTCCAGCGTGTTGAACGCCGCCAGCCCCGAAGCCGCCCTGAACGGCAAAAACGTCACCGTCACCGGCAACGCCACCGTGGTGGAACCGGCTGTTGACCCGGAATACCTCAAGGGTGGTAACTGGGTGAAACTGGAACGCTCCCCCGAAATGTACGCCTGGGTGGAAAACGTCAAATCCGAAACCAAGAAAAAAGGCACCAAGAAAGAAACCACCAAGACCTACACCTATGAGATGAAGTGGGTCAGCAGTGTGCCCGACAGCAGCAAGTTCAAAAACCCCAAAGGTCACTCCAACCCCTCGATGACCCTGGAATCCGCCAACTTCAAAGCCAAAGGCGTGAAGGTCGGCAGCGTGGCCGTCAACCTGGACAAAGCCACGATCAAAGACGGTGGACAGATCACCCCCGAAGCCAGCATGATCACCAAGCCCAACATGACCCTGAGCGGTTCCTATCTCTACAGCCGCGCCGGTGCGGAAAGCGAACCCTGGGTGGGTGACACGCGCATCAGCTTCTACGGTGTGGAATACCCCAAAGAGGGTGCCCAGGCTACCGCCTATGGTAAATTCACCGGCTCCGAAATCAGCTATGACAACGAGAACGGCGGCCAGTTCCTGATGCTGGGAACCCGCGAAGCCCTGTCCGCTCAGCTTCACGCTGAATTCGTGACGATGCAGTGGATCATGCGCATTTTGATGTTCATCATGTTGGCCGCCGGTATGATCATGGTCGCCGGTCCGATCACCAACCTGTTGGACTTCATCCCCTTCATCGGCGAACTGGGTTCCGGCCTGATCAAATTCGTGCTGGCTGCCATCGCCTTTGTGATTACCGTGATCACCAGCCTTTTGGCTCACTATTTCTGGATCGTGCTGATCGTCCTGATCGGCGTGGGCATCTGGGCGAAATTCATCCGTAAGCCCAAAGAGAGCGCCCCGGCGGCTCCGGCGGAAACCCCCGCTGAATAAGCCTCGCTTCCTTCCGTAAAGAAAACGCCCGGCCAATTGGTCGGGCGTTTTTTTGTTGGGTGCGTTGAAAAAACTCTTCGTTGTTTTTCCATTTTCTTCTATACTTGGTTTTGCTTATCTTTACCACGATGCGGTTTTTTATGAAGAAATAACGACGGGGATGGAGGTTCATCATGTCCGCGCCCGATAAAATCCTAGAGCTTGTGGAGCGTTTCCGGGACCATCAGGATGCCTATCGCTCCGGTCATTACAACGAAACCCAGGTACGACGGGATTTCATTGACCCGATGTTCCGGGAATTGGGCTGGGATGTGGACAACCGGGAGGGCTACGCAGAGCAATACCGGGAGGTGATTCACGAAGACGCGATCAAGATCGGCAAAACCACCAAAGCACCGGATTACTGCTTTCGTATCGGGGGACAACGCAAGTTCTTTGTGGAAGCGAAAAAGCCCAGTGTCAACCTGGACCACGACATGGCCGCCGCTTTTCAGGTACGTCGCTATGCCTGGACGGCCAAGCTTTCCCTCTCCGTGCTGACCGACTTTGAAGAGTTCGCGGTGTATGACGCACGAATCCGGCCCAGCAAAACCGACAAAGCGGCCAAGGCGCGAACCCTGTATCTGACCTTCGACCAATACCCGGAGAAATGGGATGAGATCGCCGGGATCTTCCACAAGAAAAGCATTCTGAAAGGCTCGTTTGACCGCTATGTGGAAGACAAGAAGATCAAAAAAGGTACGGCAACGGTTGATGACAGCTTTCTGGAAGATATGGAAAGCTGGCGGGATGCCCTGGCCCGCAATCTGGCGCTGCGCAACCCCGGCCTTTCTCAACGGGAATTGAACTTCGCCGTGCAACGGATCATCGACCGCATCGTCTTTCTGCGCATCTGTGAAGACCGGGGCATCGAACCCTACGGTCAGTTGCAACTGATCCAGAAGAAGAAGGACATCTACCGCAAGGAACTGATTCCCATCTTTCACCGGGCGGATCAGAAATACAATTCCGGCCTGTTCCATTTTGCCGATGAACGCGGACGACCCACCGAGCCGGACAAGCTGACCCTGGATCTCTCTCTGGATGACAAAACCCTGCAAGCGATGCTGGGCCGTCTGTATTACCCGGAAAGCCCTTATGAGTTTTCGGTGATGCCCGCCGAGATTCTGGGCCATGTCTACGAGCGCTTTCTGGGTTCCGTGATCCGCCTGACCGGCAATCACCGGGCCAAGGTGGAGCAGAAACCGGAGGTGCGCAAGGCGGGCGGCGTGTATTACACGCCCTCCTACATTGTAGATACCATCGTCAAGCAGACCGTCGGCAAGCTTCTGCACGGCAAAAAGCCCAAGGACGTGGAAGCCCTGAAACTGTGTGATATTTCCTGCGGTTCCGGGTCGTTTCTGATCGGTGCGTATCAATTCCTGCTGGACTGGTACCGGGACAGCTATCTGCAAAGCAAAAGCAAGAAGGACAAGAAGCTGATCGTTCAGGATATGAGCGGCGAGTGGCGTTTGACCACCGACGAGCGCAAGCGCATTCTGCTGGCCCACATCTATGGCGTGGATATCGACCCGCAGGCGGTGGAAACCACCAAGCTTTCGCTTTTGTTGAAGGTCTTGGAAGGGGAGAACGAAGAGAGCCTGAAAAAGCAGATGGAGTTGTTCAAAACGCGGGCGCTTCCCGATCTGGGGGAAAACATCAAGTGCGGCAACAGCCTGATCGGCACGGACTTTTACCAGGGCGAGCAGTTGGAGCTTCTGGACGAAGAAACCCAGTACCGCGTCAATGCCTTTGACTGGCACGACGAGTTTCCGGATGTGTTCAAGCGCCGAAACCCCGGCTTTGACGCGATTATCGGCAATCCGCCGTACATCCGTATTCAGAACATAAAAGAATGGGCTCCCATTGAAGTGGAGTTTTACAAGAAGCGATATGAATCAGCCCAGAAAGGGAATTATGACATCTATGTGGTGTTTTCCGAAAAAGGGCTTTCCCTCTTGAATGAACAGGGCTTGCTGGGCTACATCATGCCCCACAAGTTCTTTAACGCCAAATACGGCGTGGGTATCCGTAACATCATTGCCCAGGGAAAACATCTCTCTCAGGTGGTTCACTTTGGGGACAAACAAGTCTTTCACGATGCCACCACGTATACCTGCCTCTTTTTCATGGGCAGGACCGCACAAAAGACCTTCACCATGCAGAAGGTGGATGACCTGGACCAATGGCAAATAGACGGGACTTGTCGTAGCGGTGAAGTTCCCACTGACAAATTGACCCCATCGGAGTGGAATTTCGTCATCGGCAAGGGAGCCGGACTCTTCGACCGGTTGTCGGAAATGCCGGTCAAACTGGGGGACGTGGCCGCTAAGATAGCTCAGGGCATACGTACCTCGAAGAACGAAGTATATGTTCTGGATATGAAAAAAGAGTTACCAGAGACAATTCAAGGATATTCGAAACAACTTAATGACATTGTAGAAATCGAAAGAGCGCTTTGTTCATTATTTTTGCAGGGTCGAGAAATTAAGCCCTACAGAGTTCTCCATTCTGGCAAGACAGTTGTTATTCCTTATCGTTTATCAGGCTCTAAAGCCAGTTTTATTCAGGAAGATGAACTTGGGCATAGTTATCCGTTGCTGTATCGATACCTGTTCAAGAACAAATCCGTGTTAGAAGGAAGAGAAAAAGGAAGAATGCGATGTCCAGAATGGTACGCATACATTTACCCTAAAAACATTGAGGTAATGAAATCTCCGAAGATCCTTGTTCCGGACATTGCCGATAAAGCTGCCTTTACCTTAGATGAAAACGGAGATTACGCCTTTACCAGTGGCTATGGAATTGTACTGAAAGAAAATACCGAACTGGACATGAAGTATGTTTTGGGCTTGCTTAACAGCAAAGTTTTGGATTTTTTCCTAAAGAAAATCAGTACGACTCTCAGAGGTGGTTTTTTCAGATACTTCACTCAGTATATTTCCCAACTCCCCATCCGGCCCATTGACTTCAACGACCCTGCCGACAAAGCCCGCCACGACAAGATGGTCAGTCTAGTGCAAACCATGCTGGACTTGAACAAGCGCCTGCAAGCCGCCCGCACCCATGACGAAACCAAACTGCTTCAACGGCGTATCACCGCCACCGACCGCGCCATCGACACCCTGGTTTATGAACTCTACGGCCTGACGGCGGAGGAAACCGCCCTCGTGGAAGGAAGCGCTTAGAAACCTGCAATCACTCTTGTTTTCTCTCATCCAACCGGGAAGCTTGCGGGCACAAGCCCTTTTCTTTCCGGCCAGTGACATGGTTTGACATACCCCCTTGCTACACTGGACACATGTTCAGCTTTTCGGGTCCGGTTGGTTGCCTCCACCGGCCCTGGCAAGGAGGAAGCGATGTCGAAGCATCCACACAAACAACAGCAAACGCCACTCTGGCTGCGGCCCGTGGTCCGTGGGGGTTATCCGGCGTCCAAACCGGACAAGGCGGCCTCCACCCGACGCAGAGCGGCCCGAAGCGCTCCACGCCTGCCGGTGCGCGGGCCGGATTCCACCGTGGAGTTATCCCGGATTCTTCCTTCCGCCGAAGCGCGACACCGGACACGGATGGAGGCCCGGCTCTGCACCTGCCGCCTGCACGCCGTATGGCGCACCGACCCGGACCATGCCGCTCTGGTGGATTGTGAGGGCCGAAGCCATGACGGCCTTCTGACCTACCTGCGTAACGGCCTGTGGTTTCACGATCGTGACGAGGCCGAACGCTGGATCGTCACCAACCCCGCCCCCGACGGTACCCGGCAGCAGGTGGTGAGCCTCCATGTCGCCGGGGTGCTTCCCAGGCCGGAGCGGGAGTCCGTTTCAAGCCTGTTCCCCAACCCTGAGCGCCAGGCCGAACCCCGGTTGAAGATCGGATCGCCCGGCGTATCGTATAGAAGGAGAGAAGATCATGAAATTTCGTAGTTCCCTGGAAGCCTTGTTGTTCCTCGCCCGCAGCCATCGCGCCCCGGTGGCTCCCGGACGGGCGGCCCTGCGTGAGCGGGTTTCGGAAAGCCGACGTATCACCCAGGACGAACGCTGGGGCCGTTACGCCGCCCTGGAACTGGCCTTGACCAGGCTGCTTTACCCGATGTTGGATGACGCCGAGCGCCGCCTGTTGCACCGCGCCAGCCCCCTGGGCAGCAAGGAGTATGAGGAAAAACGGCAGATCGCCGCACGCAGAGACGTGGTGGATGCCTTGCAGGAACAGGGCTTCTTGCAGGACCGGGGAAGCCGCACGATCAAGGCCCACAAGGAACAACGAGACGACCTCTGCGAAGGCTACAAGGCCATTGCCGACTACCTGGGCGTTTCGGTCTCCAGCATCAAACGCTGGGCGCAAAAGGATCTTTCCCTGAAACTGAAGCTGCACCGCATGGGTGGGCGGATCTACGCCTACAAAGAGGAACTGGGCCAGTGGCGGGAAGAGCAGGCCGACCGCTTCCGCGAGCAGAGCCTCACCGGAGGATAAGCAAACAGGGAAAAGAAAAGCCGGGCAAGAACCTTGCCCGACCGAGGGTGTGAATTTCTATGTGGGGACATTGCCTTCGTGATGGAGGTTTCTCTCCGCTCATCCTGAGTGATACTTTCGGAGCCACTGTTTCTCCCCGCTCATCCTGAGTGCCGCCCGGAGGGCGGTGGTTCGAAGGATGGCTCGTGGCTCGAACCGATTCATCGTTGATGAATCACTCGCCATGAGCGTACCTTGTCCGAACTCCGAACCCACTCAGGAGAGGGAACACGAACGAAGAGAGCAGGGTGAGGGAAACCGAGGCGACCCTTAAGCCTGCAAGACCTTGTTCATCAGGTCTTCAATATACGCAAAGCGCGGTGTCAAAGCCCCGCGATGGACGATCACCGCCCGGCGCATTTCGTCGGGGATGCTCATTGTGTCCAGGTTCTCGCCGAAATCCGTGTCGTTCATCTGCACCAGCAGCGGAAGCAGGCGCTCGCTGAAGAAGTCGCTGGCTTCGCGGGCCAGTTCACAGGGCAGGTTGTCTACGGCCATCGTCACCACACCGTTGAGCAACACGCCGTCCTGGCTGCGGTCCTGGTCCGGATTGTAGGTATAACAGGGGTCCGCCGGATAGGTGGCTTTGATCGTGGTTTCAAAAGAGCCTTCGATGTCGCAGGAAATGTCTCCCAAGACGCGCAGGGACGGACGCCCCTGCTTTTCAAACAGCGCTTTCAAAGAATCCTTGGTCACCAGACGGGGATAGCGTTCCGTCCAGAAGATGCCGTTGATAACCATCGTCACATGGGGCAGGTAGCGCTCGAAGACGGAATGAAAACCTTCCGGTCTGGTGTAATAGGTTTGCAGGTCAAAGGCTTCGGCGGGATCGTTGGGTTCCACCATATCCGCCTCTTCAATCACACTCAGATACACCCGGTCGGTCTTGGCTTCGTGGGTATCGAAGTAGGTGGGAAGCTCCCTGGCCGGAATCATTTCATGGGGCATCAATTTGGCGATACTCTGGGCGCCCTGGCTGACCTGACCGTTTCCGGTGAAGGCAATAACCAGCGGCGTCAAGGCTTTGGGCAGACCGTCTTCTTCAATCTTCTTGCCGATGCGACGGATGTCTTCCTGGGCTTCGGTGAGGCTTGTGTATTTGTGGGTCATGCGCACATCGGAAATCGCCGTGTCCAGACCCTCTTCATTCAGACGACGACCCAAGGCCCACAGGCTGTCGATCATCCCCGCGTATCCGGCGAAGCTGGAGAAGAAGATCAGGCGCTTTCCGGCGTCGTTGGTGATCGGTTCGTAATCCAGCAGGGTCATGTTTTCATCAAGAATCTTCTTCAGCATCGCCATGTTGTAGGGTTGCCCCTTGATGGTGTGGCTGAAGTACAGATAGGCCCGGTTGGGTTGCAGAAGCCTGGCCGGAATCTCTTTCACGGCAATGACCAGATCGCAACCCCAGATGTCCTCGGTCACCTCGGCTCCCGCCGCGGTGTAGTCTTCGTCCGTATAGGTGCGCAGCGTGGAGGGTTGAATCTTGACCGTCATGCCGGTTTTTTCAATCAGGGTTTTCACATCGGCAGGGTTGAGCGGTACACGCGCTTCCCACTGGTTCTTATCTTCTCGACGAATCCCTAGACTCTGCATTGCTTCCTCCACAAAAGAAAACCGGGTAAACCCAAACTGAAACCCGTTGTTGGCATCGCTCAACCTGGCGGGAACTCTACACAAGCTGACGGCCATGTCAACATATTGACCCGATGAATTGAGGAAGAAAAGGCGGTCTATCGGGTAGGCTGGGGCGCTCTGCGCTGGAACCCGCTTGACGGAAGATAGGCGCTATTTCCAATCCCTGCCTCCCAACTCCGTATCTCCGTCAATATCTTCAGCGTCTCCATCTTCTTCTTGAATGTCTCTGGCGCAGCGAATACCGAAAGGAGCGTTTCCTCCTCCCCGAAGCCATACTTTGAAGACTCCAGTGGTGATGCCAGAAATGGAATCACTGATATAACCACCGCGAGCCATGCGCTGATCGCTATTTTCCTCCACAACCCAGGCGCTTCCATCCGTCGGGGCACCGTCATAGTTTCCCTGGTAAGTATCCTCAACAAGTTCAGCAACATTACCAATTACATCATACAAGCCAAAGGCGTTGGGTTCCTTCTCCCCGACGGGACCAATTGAGCAAAAATCTAGCTCTCCAGAGCAATACCAAGTGATACGCTCAAGGCAATCTACATCGCTTCCACAGTAGTAGTCGGTTTCCGTTCCGGCTCTCGCAGCATACTCCCATTCCGCTTCAGAAGGTAGCCTGCCGCCAAGAGCTTCACAAGTTTCTTTGGCGTCTCTCCAGCTTCTGGGGTTTTGAGGGTAATTACTCCTGTTAGAGCTGCCATCATTTCCCATTGCGGTTTGGTATTGCGCCATTGTCACTTCCGTTTGAGTCATTTCAAAGGCAGGTACAGTGACTTCATGACGGGGTTTTGCATATTCTGCCCTATTTTCCGGCGTACAGGTTCCTTCTCCGCCACAGCCCATCCAGAATGTACCGCCGGGAATCCGCACCCAGGTTACTTCCAGATCCGCTAAACAAAGGCTGTTCTCGCAGTGTAACCCCACGTTACAGGTGCCGTCATCGAAGCAGGGCAAGTGCCAAGCTCCTTGGGTGGGTTGCTCTTCGGCTTGTTCTTGATCCCCGTCAAGCTCGTCGCCGTCAAGATCATCCCCATCAGAGTTGTCCCCGTCCTCTTCTATGTCATCCTCGTCATCATCACCCATCTCATCCCCATCGGAATTGTCTCCATCCGGGGAAGAATCCCCGTCGTCGGAGCAGGCCGGGAGGGTAAAAAGGAGAATCAAGAGACTGATCCAAACAAGGACGGGTCGTATACGAAGGGTTTCCATCATGGGTCCACCTCATGGTTCGGGTCTGTTCATCGTGAAACAAAGTATAGCATCAAACCTGGAAGGAAGCAAAAAGGGGCACAGGGCAAAGCTTATCAGGACATGAAAAACCGCCCGGAAAAGGGCGGTTTCAAGGAAGTCAAAAGGGGGAGGGTGAATGTCCGGCCAGGGAGCCTAGATGCGCCGGATTTCTCCGCTGGCGCCGGTATTGTTGTAGGTTTCCAATTCCTCCTCGTCCGAGGTCGGGGAGGCGATGAAGCGCTCCAGGATACCCATCAGGTCTTCGATGCGGAAGGGTTTGGATAACACCGCATCGGCTCCCATTATCAGCATCTGGTCCGCTTCGTCCGGATCACCACTGATGGCGACAATACGCATGTTGCGGGTGCTGCGATTGTTCTTGACGCTACGGAAGACCTCTTTACCGCTCATGCCGGGCAGGCCCACATCAAGAATCATCAGATCCGGCGGGTTGGGACCGGCTTTGAGCAGGGCTTCGTAGCCATCCTCCAGCAATTCCACCTTCAGGTCGGCACGGAAGCGGCCAATGGCCTTTTTCACAAACAACGACACCGAGGGATCGTCATCGACAATCCAGACTTTGGTCGGGGTTTCCAGGTCGCCGGGGTCCAGCCGGTTGCTGTGCATGAAGGCGATCAGATCCTCGTGGCGAATCTTCCAGGTTGCTGTCAGCGGGTGCTGGTGGGCCGGGATGCGCCCGTCCACACAGTAACGCTGGGCGGTTCTCAAGGGAAGGTCCAGAATCTTGGCCACTTCTCCCGTTGTGTATTCGGCTTTCTTTTTCACCCTTTACTCCCAGATATCCTTAAGGTTTGCATGGCTCTCGCCCCATGACATCTTTCACTCACGGTCTTCCCGGCAGGGAATTTCCGTGGCGTGATTTCCAGTTTAAGCAATCGGACGAAACCCTGGGAGGTTAAGGAAAATTTTTCCCGCGGAGGAATCGGCGTCCGCCATCATGCCAAGGCTTTCACGGGTTTGTGCCGGTGCGATGCACGCTTGAGGACAAGCGGTGTCTGAAAAACTAGGCCAATATGCCGCGATTCCTGGGCCGATTCCTACCTGGGCAACCCCCCTTCTTTCAGCTTCTTCCCTGCCGAATCGGGGCCGGGGCGCTTCGTTCCGGGGAAAAAGCGTTAAAAAAACGTTGACAAGACGGATAAGTCTGCTAAGTTCTCGCTTCGCTTGAATGAGCGACCCGGCCAGGTAGCTCAGTTGGTAGAGCAGCGGACTGAAAATCCGCGTGTCGACAGTTCAACTCTGTCCCTGGCCACCATAAAGAACAAACCCCAGGTTCCCCTGGGGTTTTTCGTGTTTATGGAGCGAGATTCCACAGCGAGGTGCAGACCTTCCGAATCTCTACGGGGCGACTTCGTTAATCAGCTTGTCCAGGGCTTGCTGGTCTTCCTGGGTGATTTTTGCCGGAGATTTGTCTTCCTTGTGGGGAGCGGGAGCCTGCTCCTGTTTCACCGGTGGTTTGGCCTGTGCGGCATGGCGTGGTTTGCTCTTCGTCGGACTGGAAGAGGCTTTCCGTTTCTTTGTGCGTCGCTTCTCCACCTCATCCAAGGCCTGTTCCACGCCATCGTTGGCCTTGCTTCCTTTGGGCTCCGGACCGAAAAGCCGCTCATGGATGGGCTGAAAGGCTTCCATACCCACCTTGGCATCCAGAAGTTGCAAGAGTGTGTGATCGTCTTTCTTCATCACCCCGGCCATCCAGAAGGTCATCGCCATCACGGTCAAAGCCAGAACCAGACGGAACAGCGAACCGAACCCGACGCCTCCGGACGAGGAGGATTTACTTCCCTTTTTCTTGCTGTTTTTGGCTTTTTTCGCTGCCTTGGCCACAATGCGTCTCCCGGTATGCTAGCAAACAGATCGACCCCGGCACACTCTATCGGAATGCCGACGGTCCACCCGGACAAGTCTATTCAAAAGAATCGCCAAGCGCAAGGTCTTCGTTGTTTTCTTCAGGAACGTGACGTGATCCCCCCAAAACCGGAAAAACTCCGTCATTGACCCCGCGACCACTTTTCAGTATAATCTATTCCGCTATCATTTGTGAGCCACCAACCCACCCTTAACGAATGGGATGAATCCATGCGCGATCTCAATCGCTTGAAAGTCAAATACACCTTCCAACTGGACAGCCAGCAGGTGTTGATGATCTTCGTCGGGCTGCTCTGCTTATGCGCCGTGGTGTTCAGCCTGGGCGTGATGTTCGGCAAACGACTCGGCGGCCTGACCGAACCGCAAGCGCCCACGGTGGCCGAAGCCGAAGAGCTTGAAGCGGAAAACGGCATGGATCGCCTGCCCAAACCGCCGACGGAGGATTCCGCTCCGGCGGTCAAACCGGCCACGGAAGAAGCCAAACCGGAAAAGGCCGAGCAAGCTCCGGTCAAGCCGGAAGCCGTCGCAAAGGACGAAGCTCCCAAGGAGCAGGCCAAGCCGAAACCGAAGCCGGAACCGAAACCCAAGCCCAAACCGGAGCCGACACCGGAGCCACGCCCGGAACCGGCCCAGGAGCAACCGGCAGCGACCAATGCACCCTCCACCCAATACGCCGTTCAGATCAGTTCGTTCAAGGAAGAGGCCCAGGCCAAGAATTTTGTGAAGAGTTTTCAATCCTTTGACAATCGCAAACCCTATATCGTTCCCTCCGAGGTTCCAGGCAAGGGAACCTGGTACCGGGTGAAGATCGGTCGCTTCGATACGCGGGAACAGGCAATGGCCTACCAATCCATTTTCGAGGCCCGCACCAGTCGTCAGACCATGCTTTCTACCGTGGATTGATCGGGCCGGTTCACCGTGCCGGAAACATGGGCTTTGTTGATGTATCCTCGGATGCACGCTGAGGGTGGAAGTCTCCACGGAATCCGGCCCGGTCTCGACAAAAGCGTACAAAAGCCCATCACTCCCTTGCCTGCAAGGCGTCAAACAGGCTAGGATGGCTCAGGCAACCACGGCGACGCGGCCCTTGTCGATAACCCAGGGTCGCGCAACGTCTCGCGATGATCGGCAACCATGCGCAAGGAACTTCCATTACTGATTACCGCTGCGACGGGGATCTTCATGGCGCTTTCGCGCTTTGTGACCCATCCCCACTTCAAGGCGCTGGAAGGCGTTCTGGTGGACTGGTCCCTGATTGTGATTGTCTTTTCCATGATTCTGGGCGTCATCAACCTGATTGCGGTCAACGTGGGGAAGATCCGGCGCGCTCAGGCGGGGTGGGGCTATGCCCTGTTGATTCTGGTCGGTTTTTCCATCACCACCCTCGTCGGCCTGCTCAATCTCGGCTCGGATCAAGCCTTGCCGTCGCTTGTGTTGAATGACCATCCGGCCTTACTCTCCGAGGCGACAACGGCCCAGATCAACAAGGACTACCCGGAGTTGACACCCCGGCAACAAGCCTTGCTGCACACAATGGCCCTGCGATACCTGCACCCCACAACCCACCCGGACGAATCCTCTCTGGCCGCGCAAGGGGTCAGCGAAACCGACCTGCACAGCCTGCTTGCCATCAGGAAACCAAATGAAGAAACCCTGCGCAGGCTGCGTCTTCCCCTTTCCGCCCAAGACATCCAGGGTGTGGCAGAGAAGGCCCGGAAGCAAAGCCTGACGCTGCTACGTGAAATCATTCCGCCTTTGCAGCAGTGGCAAGGGCGCATCGGCTCCCGCCTGGATGAGCTTCGGGCCAATGAAGAACTGACAAGCGCGCTGAGCCAGCCACCGACCATCCCGGAGGATACCTCGTGGTATCTTGGGATGTTACACCGGCACGCTTCCGTGAAAGGCCGTTTGCCGATCCCTTGGGATGACGCTCTGTTGGCCCATGTCGCCCACGATCTCACCGAGCAAGCCGCCGAGCGGGATGAGCGGGACGCCGTGAGCCGCTCCCCGTGGAAGGGGCTTTCCGCGCCTGGCGTTTTTTCAACCCTGCGCCAGCAAGCAAGCCTTCAAGAGAGCCTGCGGCGTGAGCTGCTGGCTCGTCCCGGCCTGAACTCCCCGCTTGCCGATGAGGCTACGACGATTCTGCTTACCAGCCCCGGCCTGCGTCTGCATCTGGCCACCCTGGATGACGGAAGCTGGTTCCAGTGGATCTTCCACACCATTTTCTACCCGCTGTCTTCCACGATGTTTGCGCTTCTGGCCTTTTTCATTGCCAGCGCAGCCTATCGCGCTTTCCGTGCCCACAGCCTGCACGCCACCTTGCTGTTGACGGCGGGCGTTATTGTGATGTTCGGACAGATCCCTCTGGGAGACAGCCTCACCGCCTTTCTGCCGCCGGATTGGCGTGTCAGTCAGCTTAGCGAATGGATCATTGCCGTTCCCAACATGGCCGCTCAGCGAGCGATCATGATCGGCGTAGCCCTGGGTGCGGCCAGCACGGCCTTGAAACTGATCCTGGGTATTGAACGGGGGTATCTGGGCCATGACTAAGCCGAGCCTCAGTTCCCGTGTGCTTTCGCACCTGTTTGCGCTGGACCGGCGGGTGATCTACGCCCTGTTGACCCTGGTCCTGATTGCCGCGCTCTTGCTTCCCTTTCCCTTACCCATCCAACCGGCCTTGCAGAGCCGGCGCTTTTTCGACCAGATGGAGAGCCTGAAACGGGATGAGGTGATCCTGCTGGCCGGAGTTTATGGCCCGGATACCGCCCCGGAAATCCACCCGATGGTCAAGGCCACCCTAGGCCATGCCTTCCGCAAGGGCGTCAAGGTGGTCATGATGGGCCTCTGGCCGCAGTCGCCGGGCATGATGGATCAGGCCGTCAGCGAGGTTCTGCACGATGAGGAATTCAGAAACAATCCGCCCCGTTACGGGGAAGACTATGTGAACCTGGGGTATATGTCCGGGTTTATTCTGGTCGTGCAGAGCATGAACCGCAGTATCCACGAAACCTTTCCCACCGATACCCGCGGTACGCCGGTGGAGAATCTCCCGCTGATGCGCCGGGTGAAAAGCTTTGAAGAAGTCTCGATGGTGGTGGAGTTGGCCGCGGGCGGTCCGGCAGGGCAGCCGGTGGGCGGAGCCTTCGTGATGTTCGCCAAACCGGACAACCCGGCCTTTCGCATCATCGCCGGCAGCACGGCGGTAATGGCCGCAGAAAGCCGTCCCTACCTGCAAACGGGCCAGCTTCAAGGCTTCCTAGCCGGACTTAAAGGCGCGGCGGATTACGAACACCTGCTTGGCTTCGGGGTGGACCGTGGCGATGCCCTGCGCGTGATGCCCGCCCAAAGTGTGGCCCATGTGCTGATCTTCCTCTTCATCGTGTTGGGTAACCTGGGGCTTTGGTGGAACAGGCGCCACGGCGGCAGGCAGCCGGGGAAGGACGGCGAGGCATGATGGATCTCAGCCCGGACATCGGAGTATGGATTGCCGCCCTGCTCACCCTGGGAATGTTCAGTTTCCTTTATGGCGACAATCTCTTGTACAAGGTCTGCGAGTCGCTGTTCATCGGCGTCAGTGCCGGGTACCTGTTTACCGTGTACTTTCTTCGCGTGGTGCATCCGAAGTTGCTGGTGGGTCTGTTTGTGGAACACCGCTGGGATTACCTCGTCCCGGCGGCCTTGAGTCTGGCCATGCTCTTTCGATTAACCCCCAGATGGGGCTGGGTGGCCCGCTATGCGCTGAGTTTCGTGATCGGCATCAACGCCGGTTTGATTCTGGTCAATGTGTTGAAAGAGAACCTGCTTAACCAGATCGCCGGAACCATTGTACCCTTGCTTGTCTTTGAAGGGGAGGGCGCGGCACGAACCCTGAGCCTGGCGCAGTCTGTGAACAACGTGGTGATGGTACTCGGTGTGGCCAGCGCCCTGGTCTATTTCTTCTTCAGTTCCGAACACAAAGGATTCACCGGCAAGACCGCCCGGCTGGGCGCGGGGTTTCTGATGGTCAGCTTCGGCGCAGCCTTCGGGTATACGATCATGGCCCGGTTGAGCCTGCTCATTGGCCGCCTGCATTTCCTGCTTGCCGATTGGCTGGGCGTGTTGCAGTAATGCAAAAAGCTTCCAGCATCCAAACACAAAGGGAGGAGACATCGCTGTCTCCTCCCTGGAAATCGGTTCATCGCTTGGTCTGGGTTTATTTCAACCCCTTGAGTGCCGCCAGCACATCCGCCGCGTGATCCTCCACCCGCTTCACCTCAAAGACTTTGCGGATAACCCGCTCTTTGTCGAGAATGAAGGTGGTCCGTTTCACGGACCAGAATTTGCGCCCCAGAAGGGTTTTCTCCCGCCAGACGCCGTAGCTTTCCGCCACGGAGTGGTCTACGTCGCTAAGCAACAGATGGCGGATACCGCATTTTTCGGCAAAACGGTTATGGCTTTCAATGCCATCGGGGCTGATGCCCAGAAGCACGACGCCCTTGCGGCTGAATTGCGCTTTTTTCTTTTCAAAATCGCGGGCTTGCTGCTCGCAACCGGGAGTGTTGTCTTTGGGATAGAAGTACAGCACCACGAATTTTCCCTCAAAATCATCCAGGCTGACAATCTGCCCGTTGTTGGCCGGAAGCCGCAGAGGCGGCGCGTTGACGCCTTCCAGACTGGTCGGATTGCCCGGCTCCACCTTCTTCACCGCGTTTACGATGCGACGGGTACCCGTGGCTTTCACGGTAGAAGCTTTCTTTTCGGCAGTTTTCGGGGTGGTTTTCCGCGTTGCGGGTTTGGCTGCCGCCTTGGCTTTGGTCGTTTTTGCCGTGCTTTTGGTGGCTTTGGGTTTCTCTGACTGGGCACTGGCCGCCTTGGCAACGGCTTTGGTTTGGGTGGCTTTGGCCGGGGTCGGAGTCGTTTTCTTCCCCGCTTTTGTCTTGGGACTCAAGTCGGACTTCGTTTTCGTGCTTGACTTCGCCGAGGTCGTTGACTTGGCGGTTTTGGTCGTCTTGGTTGCTTTTACAGCACGTTTCGTTTCCTTGGTTGCCTTGGCTGCTTGGGTCGCGCTTGCTGCTTTGGTTTTGGCCGCCGTTTTCTTCGTGCTGCTTGTTTTGGTTTTTGCACTGGCTTTGCTTGCCGATGCCTTCGTTTTTCCCACCGATTCCGTGCTGTTGTCTGCCAAGGCGGTTTCCTCGCCGGTCAACACCGGTTTCTTGGCCTTGGTTTTCGCACCGGCTTTGGCTGCCGTAGTGCGGCTTTTTCGGGGGGTTGCGGTCTTTTTCGTTTTGGCGGGCATAGCGTTCCCTACTTTCAGGATGCCACGAAGGCACAAGTCTCGATTCTTTGGCCGAGATATTACCCAATGTTATGAGACATGTCAATAAAAAGTGACTAAAAAGTGTTCTAACTTCCGGCAGTTACTGTCTTTCGTGGGCTTTCCATCCTCCTGAAACTGATTCAGAAAGGAGCGGAGAAAGAGAACCCAGTCCTACGAAGAGCGCCCCTTGTCCCGACACCTCCCATCCGCTGCCGTCACGCATCCGGACAGGCTCAAGGTCTTCGGCGTCGGGGTTGTTTCCTCCATCCAAAGCTCTTGCACAAGGCACGGAAATTGATTATGCTTTGCTCACCGTTGAAATAACGCCCCGGATGCCGTGGTTTCCATCGACCTTTGGAACGCGGAATCGGTACTCATCCTGGGCTTTAACCGGAACAAGGAGTCAATTATTCCATGAAAATGCCACCCCTCGCCCCTGACCATCCCCCACGCCGGAATCCTCAACGGCGCGTAATCACCCTGTTCGTGTTGCTGCTTGGCCTGGCCTTGCTCTCAATGTCCTTTAATTTCAACAAGATGGCCAAAAGCGGACTGAAGGGCGCTCAAGAAGCCGGAGCAACGGAAGCCGCCGCCCAGGCCGGAGCCAAGGTGCTGGTCAAAGCCTGCAAGTCGGCGAAATTGAAAAAATGCAAACTGCTTGGCAAATCCTTCAAATTGTATGTGAAGAAAGAGGAAAGCAATGCGACCAAGAAGGCCCAGCGCTTCATGGAAATCAATGGTTCCAAGCAAAAAGAAAAAGTGATGCAGTTGCTCGACCAAGGCGCTCAGATGGCTGGGAGCTATGCCAAGCCGGTGCAGGAGTACTCCGCCTTCTTGCAACAGAACGTCCAAGAACTGGCCGCAGAGGGTGCGGCTCAGGCCGATGCCTTGAAACAGCAGGGTCAGGACGCACTTGGTGAGCAGGCGGAAACCCTGAAGAAAGAGGGCAAAGAGCTGATTGAGAGTGACGAAGAGAACCCGAAGTCTGAGAAAAAGGGAACGAAAGACAAGAAAAAGAAGAAGAAAAAAGGCATGTTCAAGATGTTCCGCTGAAAAGCCGAACGCTTTCGATCCAAAGAACAAGGGGAGAGCCATCCATGATGACTCTCCCCTTTTGGCCTGACACGCTTCGGTGTCACTGATGAATCAAGGTTATCCCCCGTTGGCCTTGATCCAGTCCCCATATTTTCGGTCCACCTTCATGATGTGGTTCTGCAACCAGTCACGCAGGAAATTCAAGGTTTTCACGCTGACCATCATCTTCCCGGAGAGCATGTCCTCCTTGATTTTGCCAACCTGTGAAACCAGCTCTTCATGGGCTTCCTGATGCTGCACCAACTCAGGATAACCGACCTTTTTCATCAAGGCTTCTTCGCTGACAAAATGACTTTGGGTATATTTGACCAGTTTCTCCAAGATGTTGCCGAGTTCCTTGCTTCCCGATCCCGCCCTCATCGCATCGTTGAGTGCATTGATGTAATCGACCAATTGCTTATGCTCGGCGTCCATTTCGTTTACCAGCACGCTGTAGCGGTCGCTCCAGGTAATTAAAGACATGGTTCCTCCTCTTGTCTAAGTGAGTTAAACTATTGCTTACTGAATTCCGTTTTCCTTCATCCAATCGCCGTATTTTCGGTCCAGTTTCATAATGTGGTTTTGCAGCCAGTCGCGTAAAAAGGTCAGGGTGCTGAGGCTGAGCATCAACTTCCCTGCGGCCAAGTCCTCTTGAATGCTTCCGATCTTGTCGATGAATTTCTTGTGTTCGCTAAGCTGCGTCGATAACTCCGGGTAGTTGTGCTTTTGCAGCATCACTTCTTCTTTCCCGAAGTGGGTCTTGGTGTAATCCATCAGTTTTCCAAGGATGGTTCCCAGTGCTTCATTGCCTTTGCCGGCGGCCATCGCGTCATTGAGATCGTTGATATAACCGAAAAGCTGTTTGTGTTGGTTGTCCATCTCATCAACCAAGACGCTGTATTGCGGTCCCCAGGTGAACAGCGGCATGTAAACTCTCCCAGATAAAGTGATTGTGGTTTCTCGACGGGCTTAAATCAGCCCGTTCTCCTTCATCCAATTTCCATAGTTCCGATCTTGCTTCATAATGTGGTTTTGCAGCCATTCGCGTAGGAAACTCAAGGTCTTCAGACTGACCATCATCTTTCCCGCTTCCTGGTCCTGTCTCATCTGGCTTACCTTCTCCACGAAGTTTTTGTGTTCGTGAACCTGTCGCTCCAAGTCCGGGTATCCCTGTTTTTTGAGCAGTTCTTCTTCGCTCTTGAAATGCTCCCTGGTATAGCCTTCCAGTTTCCCCAGAATACCTGAAAGGGCGGCATTGCCTTTCCCTTCCATCATGGCCTCGTTAAGCTCATTGATGTAATCAAACAGTTTCTTGTGTTGGTTGTCCATCTCATCAACCAAGACGCTGTATTGCGGTCCCCAGGTAAATAGCGGCATGGGTCTCCCCTTGATAGATAATCAGGTTGTCGATCCTTTCCCCCAACGGTTGGACAGGTGCCTTCCGTAATTTGCTTTTCGGCCATCCATGCGGAAACTGTAGGTTTTGGGATCGTGTCCGCCACGGGAGATTGAAAATACCTTCAAAGCGATTGCCTGAAACCACGAGGAGGCAGCCAAGGATTCACGGCGTGGAACGCGGAGGATTCTACGGGGAGATTCACCAAGCCGGGCCGGGGAGCTTTTCGCGTTTTTGTCTTGCAAAGGCTCGTTTCATCCGGTATGCCGATAACGGTAACGCAATCCAACGGGGATGCCCTAACCCATCCGGGTGACAGGGCCTCGGAACGCGGTTTCTTCCCGTGTCAACCCTGACCTACTATCAAGGAGAGTGAAAGTCATGAACGGTCGCTTTCTTCCCCCTCCCCCGACCAATGAACCCATTTTTTCCTATCTGCCGGGAAGCCCGGAACGTGCCGCATTGAAAGCCAAGCTGGCCGATCTTCGTGCGGAAACCCTGGACATTCCTCTGGTCATTGGCGGCAAGGAAGTTCGTACAGGCAAGCTGGGTGAATGCCGCGTTCCCCACGATCACAAGCACCTCTTGGGCACCTATCACAAGGCGGGCAAGGACGAAGTCCAGGCCGCCATTGATGCCGCCCTGGCCGCCCGCAAGGAATGGGCCGCGCTGGATTGGCAAGAGCGGGTAAGCATTTTCCTGAAGGCTGCCGAGCTGTTGGCCGGTCCCTGGCGTTCCACGCTGAATGCGGCGACGATGCTGGGCCAGAGCAAAACCGTCTTCCAGGCCGAGATCGACAGCGCCTGCGAACTGATTGACTTCTGGCGTTTCAATAGCAACTACATGGCGCAGTTGTACGGCGACCAACCCGGCAGCGGCCCCGGCATGTGGGACCGTGTCGAGTATCGCGGGCTGGAAGGCTTCGTCTTCGCCGTTACGCCCTTCAACTTCACCAGCATCGCCGGCAACCTGCCCACCGCCCCGGTTCTGATGGGCTGCACCGTGGTCTGGAAACCGGCCAGCACGGCGGTCTATTCCGCTCACTACCTGATGCAACTGCTCAAAGAAGCCGGTCTTCCCGACGGGGTTATCAACATGATTCCCGGCTCCGGTGCCGATGTCGGCCCGCAGTGCATGGCTCACCCGGAACTGTCCGGCGTCCACTTCACCGGCAGCACCGCTGTCTTCCAGGATATGTGGGCCACGGTGGGTGCGAATATCAAGCAGTATAAAACCTATCCGCGTATCGTCGGCGAGACGGGCGGCAAGGATTTCATCTTCGTCCACAAAAGCGCCAACCCCGATGAAGTGGCCACGGCGATGACCCGCGGTGCCTTCGAGTTCCAGGGCCAGAAGTGCTCGGCAGCCAGTCGCGCCTACATCCCCAAAGGCATGTGGGATGCGGTGAAGGACAAAGTGGTCGAGCAGGTAACCTGCATCAAGATGGGCCCGGCGGAAGACTTCACCAACTTCATGAGCGCCGTGATCGACAAAGCCAGCTTTGACAAGATCAAAGGCTACATCGATTTCTGCAAAAACGCCCCCGATGCCGAAATCATCACCGGCGGCGGCTGTGACGATTCCACCGGCTATTTCATCGAACCCACCGTGGTGCTGACCAGCAATCCGAAATTCCGCACCATGCAGGAGGAAATCTTCGGGCCCGTCTTGACCGTGTATCTCTATGAGGACGAGGCCTACGAAGAAACCCTGAAGCTTTGCGATGAAACCAGCCCTTACGCCCTGACCGGCGCCATCTTCAGCCGGGATCGTTACGCGGTGAAAAAAGCCCACCAGATTCTGGAACACGCGGCGGGCAACTTCTATGTCAACGACAAACCCACCGGCGCGGTGGTCGGGCAGCAGCCCTTCGGCGGCTCCCGCGCCAGCGGCACCAATGACAAAGCGGGCAGCCTGTTCAACCTGATCCGCTGGACCAGCGTGCGCACGATCAAGGAAACCTTCGTGCCGCCCAAGGACTTCATGTATCCCTACATGAGCGAGAAATAAGTCCGCCAACCAACCCGGCGTCTTGACGCCGGGTTTTTGATACGACGTGAGAACAGCGAACCGCAACCCTATCGAAACGAGGAGAACGAAGCATGTTGGATAAGGCCACGATTTTGAAAGAACTGGGTCTCGCCGAGAAAAACAGCGGCGGTTTCAATGGTAGCTGGCTGGATTGCCACGGCCCGGAACTGGTGAGCGTCAGCCCCATCGACGGAGAACCCATCGCCAGCGTGATTCAGGCCAACGAAGACGACTACGAAGCCATCATGGCTGAAGCGACCAATGCCTTTGAAAGCTGGCGCATGGTGCCCGCACCCAAGCGTGGCGAAGTGGTGCGTCAACTGGGTGAAGAGCTGCGCAAATACAAACACGTCCTGGGTGCCTTGGTCACCTTGGAAATGGGCAAGATCCTCCCCGAAGGCGAGGGTGAAGTTCAGGAAATGATCGACATCTGCGATTTCGCCGTCGGTCTGTCCCGTCAGCTTTACGGCCTGACCATCCACTCCGAACGTCCCCAGCACCGTATGTACGAACAATGGCATCCGCTGGGCGTGGTGGGCATCATCAGCGCCTTCAACTTCCCCGTGGCCGTGTGGAGCTGGAACTTCGCTCTGGCCGCCGTCTGCGGTGACGCCTGCCTGTGGAAACCCTCCAGCAAGGCTCCGCTGACCGCCATTGCCTGCACCAAGATCGCCGCTCGCGTGTTCGAGAACAACGGCTTCCCGGCGGCCCTGGCCAGCCTGGTCATCGGCAAAGGCTCCAGCGTCGGCGAACGCCTGATTCACGACGAACGTATCCCGATGGTTTCGGCCACCGGCTCCACCCGCATGGGTAAACGCATCGGCCAGGTGGTGGGCGGTCGTCTGGGTCGCACCATCCTGGAACTGGGCGGCAACAACGCCATTGTGGTCACCGAAAACGCCGACATCGACATGACTTTGCGCGCCACCCTCTTCGGCTCCGTGGGAACCGCCGGGCAGCGTTGCACCTCCACCCGCCGCCTGATCATCCACGAAAGCAAGTATGATGAGTTGGTGGAACGTCTGGTCAAAGCCTACAAAACCGTACCCATCGGCAACCCCTTGGCCGAAGGAACCCTGATGGGTCCGCTGATCGACCAGGGCGCGGTGGAAACCATGCAGGCCGCCTTGAAGAAAGCCCAGGAAGAGGGCGGCAAGGTATTGGTCGGTGGCGAGGTGCTTCCGTCGGACAAAAACCCCGGCGGCTGCTACGTCAACCCGGCCATCGTGGAAGCGAAGAACGAGTTCGAGATTGTGCAGAGCGAAACCTTCGCCCCCATTCTGTACGTGATGAAATACAAAACCCTGGATGAAGCCATTGCCCTGCACAACGGCGTGCCTCAAGGCTTGTCCAGCGCCATCTTCTCTACCAACGTGTTGGAAAGCGAACGCTTCCTCAGCCACATCGGCAGCGATTGCGGCATCGCCAACGTGAACATCGGCACCAGCGGTGCGGAGATCGGCGGAGCCTTCGGCGGTGAGAAGGAAACCGGTGGCGGTCGTGAGAGCGGTTCGGATGCCTGGAAAGGCTACATGCGCCGTCAGACCAACACCATCAACTGGGGCACGGAACTTCCCCTGGCCCAGGGTATCAAATTCGGCGATTGATTCGTCGTCATCCTTGTCTAACGATACCGACCGGGAGCCTTGCGCTCCCGGTTTTTTTCTTGTGTTTTCAACGAAAATGCAGAGGGTTTCCCGCATAACGGGCCAGGCCCACGCGACCCGCCACCCTCCTTGTCCGGCTGCAATCAAGCCTCCAAACCCTTGCCTTCCATGCCACCCGGATCCGGCTTTTCCAGAGCTTGCGCACGGGCCGTTTTTGCTGTATAAGAAAGCCGAAATGAAGGACCATTCACCCCCCTTAGCGTGTTCCCCGGATGTGGGGAATGGGAGGTTTTGATGAAGGTATTGCTCATCGGCTCCGGTGGCCGAGAACACACGTTGGCCTGGAAACTATCGAAGAGTCCCCGCCTGACCAGACTTTTGGCTGCTCCGGGATCGGACGCCATCGCCGAGCTGGGACAATGCTACCCGATCAGCGTCAACGATACCGAAGCCCTGCGGGATCTGGCCAAGCGCGAGGCGGTAGACCTCGTTGTCATCGGCCCGGAAGCTCCGCTGGTCAACGGACTGGTGGATGTGCTTCGCGCCGAGGGCATCGCCTGTATCGGCCCGAACAAGGCCGCCGCCCAACTTGAGGGAAGCAAGGTCTTCGCCAAGGAAGTCATGGCCGCCGCCGGGGTTCCTACCGCCCGCTACGCCAGATTCAGTCAGGCGGATCAGGCCAAAGCCTACATTGAACAAACCGGTGCGCCCCTGGTTGTGAAAGCCGACGGCCTGGCCGCAGGCAAGGGCGTGTTGATGTGCCGCACCACCGAAGAAGCCCTGCAAGCCGTGGATGACATCCTGGTGAACAGGCAGTTCGGCGATGCGGGCAATGAACTGCTCATCGAACAATGGCTTGAGGGCGAGGAAGCCAGCTTCATCGCCATCACCGATGGTGAAACGGTGCTTCCCTTTGCCTCCAGCCAAGACCACAAACGGGTTTTTGACGAGGATGAAGGCCCGAACACCGGCGGCATGGGAGCCTACAGCCCGGCCCCCGTGGTTACCACGGCGATGCACAAGAAAATCATGGATCAGGTGATGATTCCCGTGGTCAAGGAAATGAAAAACCGGGGCATTGCCTATCGTGGCTTCCTTTACGCCGGGTTGATGATTGCCGACGACACGCCTTATGTGCTGGAATTCAACTGCCGTTTCGGAGACCCGGAAACCCAGCCTGTGTTGTATCGTCTGAAAACGGACCTGTTGGAAATCTTCCAGGCCACCCAGGACGGCATCCTGCACGCCATCGACCCCGTCTGGGACCCTCGTCCGGCGGTCTGTGTGGTGCTGGCCAGTGGGGGCTATCCCGGTTCCTATGACAAGGGCGTGGAGATCCGTGGGCTGAACAAAGCCGGGGCGATGGATGACGTGCTGGTCTTCCATGCCGGAACCAGGAAAGACGGCGAGACCTGGCGCACCGCCGGTGGGCGCGTGCTGGGCGTGACGGCCAAAGCACCGACCATCGAAGCGGCCACCGAACACGCCTATCAGGCCGTGGGACAGATTCAGTTCGACAAGATGCACTTTCGCAAAGACATTGCCAAGCGGGCCTTTGGCCGGGTGAAGTAAGGTCGCGAACATGTGCTTTTGGCTTGAATGACGCCGCCTTTTTGCGGCGTTTTTTTTCAGGGCGGGCGAGGTTCCGCCAGAGACTGCTAACCTTGTTTTATAGAGTGAGGAAGAACGAACGATGGATAACAAGCCCCTGGTGTGGATCGTGATGGGTAGCGATTCCGATTACCCGGTGATGAAAGAAGCGGCCAAAACCCTGACCAGCTTCGGCATCCCTTTCCAACTGAATGTCTCCAGCGCGCACCGCACCCCGGAGCGCACCGCACAACTGGCCCATGAGGTCAAGCAGGCGGGTGCCAAGGTGATTATCGCCGCAGCAGGCGGAGCCGCCCATCTGGCCGGTGCCGTTGCGGCCCACAGCGACCTTCCGGTGATCGGCGTACCGCTTTCCGCCACGGATCTCGGTGGCCTGGATGCGCTGCTTTCCACCGTGCAGATGCCTCCCGGTGTTCCTGTGGCCTGCATGGGTGTAGGTACCTGGGGCGCCATCAATGCCGCCCTGTTTGCCACGCAGATTTTAGCCCGCTCGGACGAAGCCCTGGCCGACGCCTACCTGGAGTACCGCAAGAAACAACAGGCCAAGGTGCTGGCACGGGAAGAAAAGGTCTTGGCCAGACTGGCCGAGGACGCCTAACATGAACGCCCTGCATCCCTCGGATTATTCCAACCTGATGGCCGAAGCCGCCACCAGGTTGTTGCGTGGTGAGGTGGTGGCGTATCCTACGGAAACCTGTTACGGCCTGGCCGTGGTTGCCAAGGATGCCACCGCGTTTCGCCGCCTGACGGCGCTGAAGGGCCGCCGGGAGGATCATCCGGTGTCTTTGCTGGTTACCGGCAGTGTGGAAACCAAACGCCTGGCTTTTGTGCCGCCTGTGGCTCAAGGCTTGATGGAGCGCTTCTGGCCCGGCCCGCTGACCCTGGTCCTTCCCGCCTTCCCCGGACGCCTGGCTCATATGCAAAGCCGTGAGGGAACGCTGGGCTTTCGTTGCAGTTCCCATCCTCTCGCCTTGGCCCTGTTGCGTCGTGTGGCAACTCCCCTGACCAGCACCAGCGCCAACCACAGCGGGGAGGCTCCGGCCACGACCGAAGCCGAGGTGCGTCGTGCCTTTCCGGATCTCTTCGTGCTGCCCGATCCAAACCCTTCCGACGAAGCCATGCCCAGCACCGTTTTACGCATTTATTCCGGGGGTCAAACCCGCCTGCTGCGCGCCGGTTCGCTGGATGAAGCCACCCTGTTCGGCCCATGAATCCAACGACCAAACCCACCAACCAGGATAGCCTGGATGCCGTTTTCGGGGGCCGGGTCATGCTCTGGCAAGGCCGCCAGGGGTATCGATGCAGCGTAGATCCGCTCCTGCTGGCCTGGTTCGTTCAAGGGCATCATTCACGGGTGATGGATCTCGGCTGCGGGGTCGGCGTACTGGGTTTGTTGCTTCTGGAGCAGCACAAGGCGGTCTCCGTGACCGGACTGGAGCGACAAGAAGCCCTGGTTGAACGAGCCAGGCGCTCGGTGACGGAAAACGGTCGTGACGGGTCGATGAACCTTGTTCACGGCGATCTGCGGGACGAAGCGTTGCTTGACGGCATGGGCTCGTTTGATCTGGTACTGGCCAATCCCCCCTTTTTCAAGCAGGACTCCGGACGGGTCAACCCGGTGGAGGAAGTCCGCAATGCCCGGCATGAAGACCACGGCGGCATTTCAGCGTTCTGCCGGGCGGCCTCTCGCTTGCTCAAGCCCAAAGGGCGCGCCTCCTTCGTGTTTCCCTCGGCTCGGCTGGTGGATCTGATGGACACCTTGCTCCGTCATGGCCTGCGCCCCTGTCGGATGCGCCTCGTTCACCCCAGGGCAGGCAAGCCCGCCAACCTCGTTCTGCTGGAAGCCCGCAAGGGCACCCAAGACGCCCTGGTCTGTGAAGCTCCCTTGCTATTAGCCGATCACCAGGGCGAGGAAAGCCAAGAAGCCCTTGCGCTGCAAGGCCGGGTTCCCTGGCCTTGAAACCCGGACATCCTCGGAACAGGGATAGGAAGGCGCTTGGCTGAAATGCCCTGGCTGTCGTTCCCTTTTCTTGACCGATGCTCGAAGCTTTGCTACACCTGAAGCATCGCTTCTGAGCTTTGTGCTTTTGCCTCGTTGCTTTTCCGACATCCGCTTTTTTCGTCCGCCGAAGGCAGGACAAACATCCCTAGGGAGGTAGTATCTGATGAAACGTGTCTGCTTGATTCTGTTGGTTGTCCTGGTCACGCTCGGTCTTGTCGCCTGCCAAACCACCAAGTCCGCGGTGAAACCGAAAAGCAAAAAGGCCCCAAGCGGCAGTCTGCTGGAAGGCGTGGGCGCCGGGGCGAGCCACAAAAACAAGAGTAGCAAACGCCTGGAATTGAAAGCCCAGTTCAAGCAGTTGGTCACGGCCTATCTGGCGGAAGACAAAGACGCCTACCTGGCGATGTGCGACAACAACCTCACCCTGGTCGGCAACGCCCTTCTGGGAAAACCGACCCAGGCGACCAAAGCCGATCTGGCCACCAAGCTGGACCAGGAATTTCAGGCTAGCGATTTGACCCAGACCAACTACAAGGAAGCCTTCGGCCCGACCAATGAGCCCTGGGTGATGAGCGCCAAGCAGCTAAGCGACAAAATTCCCGCATGGCGTTTTGGGATTCATTACAATGATCTGCGTCAATTCGTCAAACCGGGGGATTTTCTGGTCATCGGGAAGCCCAGTGAGAAGCTGATGGAGAAGAACATCTTCTTAAACGACATCTATTTCATCTTCCGCAAGCAAGGGGAGCGCTGGGTCGTGGTGGGTCGCGACTAAGACCGCCTTCCATACTTTCCATGCAGAAAGCCTCCGGTTTCACCGGGGGCTTTTTCATGCTCTGATTCCACCTCCCGGTAGACAACCGCTCGTCAGAACGGACGGCGTCTCGTGTTCCCATCCCCGCTGGAGTCGTCCCGTGTCGGGTGCTGGTCGGGCGGGATTCCTCATACCCGCGCCTCTCATCAGACAAACAAAAACAGCGTTCTTGGAAGATTCCAAAAACGCTGCAAAACAAATGGCGACCCCAGCGGGATTTGAACCCGCGTCGCCGGCGTGAAAGGCCGGTGTCCTAACCCCTAGACGATGGGGTCGCATGAAAAACGAATTAATCGTGAAAGAACGAATTTGGTGAGCCGGGGGCGATTTGAACGCCCGACCGACGGATTAAAAGTCCGCTGCTCTACCAGACTGAGCTACCGGCCCACTTGTGCGGCACCGAAAAACCCGGCCCCAGCGACGGAGACGGAACCTAGCAGCCTTCCCTTCACTTGTCAAGAATTTTCAAAGAAATTTCATACAAAGAAAATGACCTGTAATTTCAGTATGATTCAAGGCAATCAACAAGCCCGGTCAGGTCGTTGTGAAGCCGAATTGTTCCCGCAAAAGCGCCGAGCTTTCCTGGACCAACGCCATTGCCTTTCTGGCGTGAGCCAGATCCAGCGTACCCAGGCCACAGGCGGGGCTGATCATCGACTGCGCGGCCAGGGTTTGCCGGGAAATTCCAAGCGTTTCGGCCTGATCGAAGAGCGCATTCATCCGCGTGGCCAGGCTCTGCGCCGTTTCCTTGTCGATGGCTTCCGGCGCGGTGGGGATCAAGCCCCAGGCAACCAGTCCGCCACGGCGAAGGAAGGCGGTCAACTCCTTGGGGTACAAAAGCAGGCTCTCGCCGTGGATGTAGGCATCGAAGTTGATCAGGTCCGCTCCGGCGTCCATGATCAGCGGCCATTCCGTGTTGCCGCAGACATGCACCCCGGCAATGCCTCCGGCGTCTTGGACGGCCTGAATCACCGGGCCGAGGGTATCCAGCACGTCTTCACGCTTGATGGCGATCAGGTCGCTGGAGCCGTAGCTTTGCAGGTAAGGTTCGTCGATGAAGCAGATCACCTTCTCGGCAAGCTTGGACAGGGTTTCCATCTGCCAGCGGGCTTGCAGCGCGATGGCCTGGACCAGCGCGTCACGGTAGTCTTCACGGAAAAACACGCGGGTGCCTTCCTCGTCTTCCAGACCGAGCCCGAAGCTCACCGGACCGATAAGCTGCCCTTTGGCGAAGGGCGGTTTCTCGCCGCGCTTGACCAGAACATCGTTGAGTTGGAAGAAGCCCGGTTGCACCTCCGGGCGGCAGGCGAAAGCGGCCAGATCGCCGGTTTCCTGGGCGCTGAACACCTGTTCGTAGAAGGTTGCCAGATGTTCGGCGGAGTTCGCAACGTTGGGGATGATCCATTTCGCCAGCTCTTCGTTGAACTGCGCGCCGGGAAGCCCGAACCCCCACTGCACCAGGAAATGCTCGTTGACGTGGCGGCGGGGAAGCTGGGGCCAGCTTGGTACCTGGGGCGTAGCCTGAATGATCTCGTCGATGCAGGATGCGGCGTCCTCATGGGGAAAACTTCCCACGAACAGGCCCAGAAGCTTGGATGTCATGGCGTTGATCCTCCGTAGCCGGCCCCGGTTGATGCGGGGGTAGCGAGTCGATGGGTTCGGTGTCCCCTTCATGGATGCCCCCACCGCCCCTTCTTGTCAACCCTTTTAAGGGAGGAGAGGGCTTCTTCGGCTCAGGCATTTGCCACCATCAAGGCTGTCGGGTAGATAAGAAAGCTGGTCTGACCTGCTTGGGCTTGCAACCTAGTCAGGCCGGGGGTTACCCAACGTCCTACTCAATGGCCAAGCACCCAATGTTTCACATCGACATAATTCTTGACAAGTTGTTCGTTCTGATGGAAACGTCGAATATAGAGTTTGATACCAATCGTTTAGAAAGATAGGATGGACCTGTTGATAGTCCCAAGGATCTGAGGAAGCTATCTCGCAGAAGGTCATGGAGGAAACCGACATGAAAAAGACATGTTTTCTTATTCTAATGGCTTTGCTATGGGTCATCCTATCTTTGGCGGGTTGCTCAGAAGAATCATCCAAAGATGGAAAAGATACTGAAGATGGAGATTCTGATTCTGAAGACATAACTCCTATCGATTTGGATGATGAATCTTCGCCCTGTTACGAGAATGATGGTCCGGACATTGAAAATATTGTGTTTCTTTTGGATGGCGTCGAAACGGAACGTCCCTTAAGTGTTGGTCTTGGTCACGATTTCAGTGAAGAGCATACTATTGAGGTTCGTATGGTCTATTCATCTAAAACTTGTGAGGACATGATGTTATATATTCAGGTTGATGATAGTTCATTCGCTGGCTTGGATGTCAAGCCCCCAAATATGCCATGTTCCACAACGGTTGAAGAACCCTATATCTACCAGTTTACAACCACAGAACCCTTGCCGGATGCTGTTCAAGAGGGTGATAGTATAAGGTATGCAGATACGCTCTCGGAGATATTCACAGATGGAGCAGAGCATGTCTATGAGTTCCACTTTGTAGATCAATGTGGAAATGAGGAAAATTTTGTACTCATGTGATTAAGTGATCTGCGGAACGCAATCATGAAACCATTTCATGGATGGGCAGGCGATGGCTTACCCATCCATTCCATTCCATCCCTCCCCTCTTCCCACCGCCCCTCTTGTCTTACGCTTGACGGAAGGCCGCCTACAGGGTATGCTCCTTATCTATTAAGTGGAGTTGTCTGCTTGCTCTTCCTCGCGGGTGGTTGCACTCCCTGTTGGTAGACACCCTTTCTTCGTCCAACGTGAGGCTCTTATGTCATCATCCACCAAACCGGCCTCCTCTTTGAACCAGGCCTTTGAACCCCTGCGCGGCGTGCGCGTGCTGGATCTCTCCCGCCTGCTGCCCGGTCCGTATGCCACGGCGATGCTCGCCGAGCTGGGCGCCCACGTCGTCAAACTGGAAAGCCTCGGCAAAGGCACGGACATGGCGCGAAGCCTGCCGCCCTTCATCGACGGCCAGGGGGCGATGTATGCCCTGCTCAACCGTGGCAAGGCCAGCCTGGGCCTGGACATCCTACAGGACGAGGGCCGGAAAACCCTGCTGGACATCCTGCCCAGCTTCGACATTCTGGTGGAAAGCTTCCGGCCCGGCGTGCTGGCCCGCCTGGGTCTTGCGCCGGACCTGCTGCTGTTGCACAACCCCAAGCTGCTGGTCATCAGCGTCACCGGGTACGGCCAGACCGGACCTTACGCCCATCGCGGCGGCCATGACCTGAATTATGAGGCCGAAGGCGGACATATCGGGCCGATGCGAAACGGTCGCGTACCGAACCCGCCGATAAGTCAACCGGCGGATCTGGCCGGAGGCTCGCTGATGGCCGCGCTGGCCGCATTGGCCGGTTTGCTGGAGGTGCAACGCACCGGGCGGGGCCGCCACCTCGATGTGGCCATGACGGCGGGGATTCTTCCCTTCCAGATCAACAACATGGCCGGCCTGCTCGATGAAGAAACGGAACGCAAAACCGGCGGAATGCTCCACGGGGACTTGTGTGTGTATCGGCTCTACGCCACCGAAGACCAACGGTTGATGGCCTTGGCCAGCATGGAACCCAAATTCTGGACGAGCTTCTGCACGGCGGTGGGGAAACCGGAATGGATTCCCCGGCAGATGGAGCCTTTTTCCGAAACCGAGGGGCTGGGTCGTGAGATGGTGGCCCTGTTCGCCTCCCATGATTTCGACCACTGGTGCCGTTTCGCCGAAAGCCACGACTGCTGCCTCTCACCGGTACGCACACCGAAGGAAGCCTTGACCGGGGAGTATGCCCGCTCGCTGTCGCTGTTTTCGATGAACCCGCAAACCGGGCCGGTGCTGCGCTTTGCGCCCTTGGGCCAGGAAGCGAAACCCCATGACGAAGCGGCTCCGGCGCTGGGGGAACACACCCAGGACGTGCTGCTTTCGGCGGGCCTGCCGCAAGGACGAATTGACGACCTGCTTCGTCAGGGCATCGCGCTGGAAAATCAACGCGGCCGATCCGCGTCGTGATACAAGCCATGAGAAACGCCAACGGGACGAGGAACGACAAGGGGGAGAGGATGAAAGAACTGTGGATCAAACTGGATACCGTGGCCCAGCTTCGCCAAAGCAGCGGACGGCGCACGCCGGACCCGGCGGTGGTGGGAGCCTTGGCCGAACTGGCCGGAGCCGACGGCATCACCATTCACCTGCACGCGGAGCGCTCGGCGGTGACGGAGCGGGACATCCGTGTGCTTTCGGAAACCCTGGAAGGTCCGCTGAACGTGGAGCTTTCAGCCAAAGAAAACCCGCTGGAACGCCTGGGTGAACTGCGACCGCAACGGGTCACCCTGGTTGCCGAGCCGGTGGATTTCGCGGCGGATCGCGCCCCGGTGCAACCGGATCTTCTGGAACGCAGTCTCCAGGAACACGTTCCCCCATTGAAAGACGCAGGCATCGAAGCGTGGGTTTATCTTTCCCCCAGCTTTGAAAGCGTGAAGATCGCCCACCGCCTGGGTGTTCAGGGCGTCGAGTTCGACAGCGCCTTGTTCAATTATGCCGAGAACAACAACGAGCGGGAAACCGCCCTGGACGATCTCGCCGCAGCCTGCACCCTGGCCCACAAACTGGGCATGGCTTCCAAACTGGGCGGAGCGGTGAATACGCGCAACGCCACCCGCTTGGCTGCGCTACCCTGCGACGGCCTCACCGTCGGGCAGGCGCTCATCGCCCGCGCCCTGCTGGTTGGCGTGGAACGGGCGGTCAAGGAACTGCACGCCCAGATCAACGGTGGTCTGGCCTGAGCGGCAACCTGAACGGATGGAACATCTCATCGGGATGAAGACTCGTCGAGTCTTCATCCCGTTTTCTTCGGTTCCAGTCCCACCTCCGGGGACGTGGCGTTTGTTGGAACGGACGGCGCTTCGTGTTCCCATCCTTGAGGGTGGGCCTTGGGTTCCCCGGTTTGGGGAGGTTAAACCTTTCTTTTGCAGGAAGGCTTCGGTTATGGTAAGCTGATTCAGGTTTTACCCTGTGAATCTTAGGTTTTGGATCAGGAAGGATGTCATGATGAACAGAGCTGCGCTTCTTTTTTGGGCTACCTTGGCCCTTTTCCTCACCTTGACCGCCTGCAATTCGTCTGATGACTCGGATGATGATCGGGTCAACGGGGAAAAGACCGTCAGCCAGATCAGCGAAGAAGATTGGGATCATTGGGAAAACTGCCAGGCTTGGTGGATAGATACCGATGGAAATGGAACCTTGGACGAAGCATGTGACATACACTATTATTATTCAGATGATCGGGGACTTCGGCTGGATAATTGCTCCGTTGAAGGCATTGCGGGCCACGCCACCTATTATTATTACTGGTACGATCACCAAGGGTTGCCGGTTCGGATCGAAGAGCGGAATTACCCTGGAATGTCAATCTTTTGTATTGAGTATAACTATGACGAGAGTGGAAATCGAATCAGCAAGAATGTTGACCGGGATTGTGATGGTCTCGAAGACGAAATAGCGGATTGGGTCTATGACGAACGGGGCAATCTGCTACATTACGGCTTTAGTATTATTATTATACCAGAATATGGGGCAGGAGTTGGAGGGAACTATGATTATCAATACGACGAACATGACCGATTGATTTTTATCCGAGATGGTTCAGATTGCGACGGTGAATGTCCGCTATGTACCCATTATGATTATGATGACGATGGAAATCAGATCCTGATTCAAATCGATGAATCCTGCGATGACCTTCCTGAAGAATGTACCGTATCTCAATACAACGAACAGGGCCACATGATTGAAAGCCATCTTGAATATCATTGTGATGGAAATCCGAATAGAGCCTGTAGCAACGCCATGTACGATGAGAACCAAAACCGCCTTACACGCTATGAGGACATGAATTGCGATGGGACAACAGATAGTTGCACCAGCTACACCTATGATGATCGGGGCAACCCAGTCTCCGTAGCGGAAGATCAAGACTGTGATGGCACTCCAGAAAGCTGTACCGGCTACACCTATGATGATCGGGGCAACCCAGTCTCCGTAGCGGAAGATCAAGACTGTGATGGTACTCCAGAAAGCTGCGAGAGCTACATGTATGATGTGAATAACCAACAGATTTTGATTCAGATTGACGAGGGTTGTGATGGAAGGTTCGAAGTCAACAAACAGTTTTTAGACCGCTGCGAGTCGCGTTGAACCCCTTGTTTCTCTTAAACAACGGGCCGGGAAATTCCCGGCCCGTTTTGTGTGGGTTCGTTGTGGGGCTGAAGAGCCTCGGCGTTTCGGCTAGTCTTCTTCCGGGATGGCCCGCAGGCGTTCCAGAACCGCACCGTACCAGGCACCCTCCGGGTGGAGCATCATGTAACGCCGGTAGACGCGCCGGGCTTCTTCCCATTCCTGCAAATCACCGTAACATTCCGCCAGCAGGAACAAGGCCCGCTCACTGGTGAAATCTTTGTGGGAATCGACGTATTGTTCCAGCTCTTGAGCGGCACGCAAGGTATAGCCGCCTTGGCGTTTGGTTTCGATAAAACGGAAGAACTTGTCATAGGCCACCCGCTCGGCGGGGCTTAAGCTCTCCAGTTTGCGATCATAGCTTTCCTGGGGCGTCAGTTCGTTTTCCAGGCGTACCACCGTGCGTGTGTCAGTCTGCTGCGGGTCCGGGTTGGACGGCGTCCGGGATTTCACCACCGGACTGGGTTTCACCGGTACCGGGGCCGGCTTGGGTTTGGGTTCAGTATTCAACGTGAACAGAGTTTTTTTCTGCTCCAGGATGGACCGTGTGATGTCATTGAAAGGGGAGGGCTCGTGCAAACCCTTGGTATCAACAGAAACCTGTTTCTGTACACCGACATCGTAGGCTTTACCCGGATGATGACGGTCACGCACATGAACCAGACCGCGTTCCACGGCGACGGTGCTGGCTCCCTTGTGATGGGAAACCATGAAGCGGGTTCCTTTGACCATTGCCATCGCGTTTTCGGTGAGAATCCCAAAGCCTTTGGTTTTGCCCGGTGTGACCTCGGCAATGACTCGACCGCGCAGCAGGCGGGGCAGGAGAACACCTTCGTGGTTTTCAAACACCACGCTGGTGTCGGGGTAGACGGTCAGTTGAATCGCTTCGCCCAAGGCGACTTTCAAGGCACCATCGCGACGGGTACGCAGGCTGTCTCCGGCACTGATCGGACCTTGACCGCGTTCACTGAGATGAATCTCTTCTTCACCCACCCGCGATAACACCGTCAGCGGGGAAAAACTCCGTGGAGCCTTGACGGCCTGTTCCACTTTCGCCACACGGTCAGCGGAGTCCACACCGGGTTTCGATTCATGAACCGAGAACCACAGGACGAAAACCAGCATCGCGACCGCACCGGCCAGGGAGAAACCCCAACCTGCCAGGGAAGGTCTGGGTTCGGGTTTTTTGATTTTTCCAGCCTGTTCCAAGCGCCATTGGCGCAAGAGATTCTGCTCCATGCGGTTCCAGGCCGGGTGATCGGATCGGACCGGACGGGTCAGCAGTTCCTGGGCGGTTTTCATCGTTTCATAGGCTTCCAGCAACTCCGGGTCACGTTGGAAAGCCTGTTCCAACTCACGTACCTGCTCGTCCGCACACTCCCCCCGGATGTAAGCTGAAAGCCATGTGTAATACCTACCGTGTCGGCTCATCCTCGTTCCTTATTCAAAATTCAAACTGGGGGTTACTCTTCTCTACCGTCCGGCTCAGGGTTCTTCATCCGAGTAGGTATGAGTTGCCGAACGTAAAACCATCTTCTGCTTCAATTTCTTTGAGAAATCCTTGCGTGCGTAAAAAAGCCGTGACTTGACTGTCAGTTTACTGGCTTGGACGATCGTGGCGATTTCCTCGATGCTGTGGCCTTCCAATTCATGAAGGACATAGACCAGACGCTTTTTCGGCCCCAGTTCATCCAGGATTTCTTCCACCAGGCGCAGCCGTTCGCGTTGCTCGGTGCTGACATGTGGGTTATCAAACGGGGAGGGAAGGCGCTCTGCAAGGGGTTCAACGTCTTGTAAAATCGGGCTGTTCTTACGTTTTCGAATATATTGTAAACCAACGTTGACTACCAGCCGATACATCCAGGTAGAGAATTTGCTTTCGCCTTTGAAATTCTTCAGGGAGCGGAACAACTCCAGGCTGGCCGTTTGAACCAGGTCTTCCATTTCATGGGAAGCGCCAAGGGTGGAGTACATAATGCGCTGAATTTCCGGACCAACAAGGCGGAAGAGTTCGCCCAAGGCGGCTTCGTCACCCTTTTTGCAACGCTTCAGAAGCGGTTTTACCTTCTCATCGGCCAGAGCCAAGCTTGCCTCCCGGATTCCATTCTGCTCTAACGAAGTTACAACACAGCGAGTTTGCTACCGTTTTCTAGGTTCTACCCAAGATCGTCACAAAACACAACGGATTTCTTGTCAAAGAACTTCTCATCTAGCTATCCGTTGAAAAAAGATGGCGGAAGGTTTGAAAAAAAATGAGAAAAGCACCTGTTTTCGTAAACTTCCACCGTGTGGTAAATTTTGCAGACCTGCCCGGATTTATCAAAGATCCTTGTCCCGGAAAACATTGGGAAATTGACCCTGCCTTCCATGCCTTTCCTTTTGGCATGATGACCTGTAATTGTCTGTGGCGTTTTTACGGAATCCTCATCCTCCATGATCCTTGTTCATCTGACTCAAACGGGAAGACAGGCTTTTGGCGATTTCCATCATCGCCGTGGGGTTGCTTTGCGCCATCATGCCAAATTCAGCCCCTTTGAACGCCAGAATCAGACAGTTTCCATCGGCCTGCACCGTGGCGCTGCGCGGTTCTCCGGTGAAGTAGCTCATTTCACCGAAAATCTCATTTTCTCCAATTATACCGACTTGTTTATCATCGACAAAAACCCGCGCCCGGCCCTGCAACATGCTGTAGACATCTTCGCCACGCTCACCCTGCTTGATGATGATTTCCTTATCTTCCACGGGTCGCATCTGGAATTTCGGACGGGTGGCTCCCAATACGGAACAAGCCAGAAGATCCTGCACCATTGCGGCAAAGAGGGCTTGATAATCCATCAGATCACGAAGGTTTTCCGGATTGTCAGACCAGCGTTTCAAGGCCTCGTTTTTATCATAGACATCCACGTAAATGGCAAAGTCCGTGGTCTGGTGCATGGATCGCCAGTTCAGGCCACTATCCAAACCGATCAGTTCACCCTGATCGAAATGAAAAAGGCTCTGTTCTCCCACCACACAGGGCAGGGCGCCCTCCACCATACGGTAGAAACGGTCTGTACGCTCCACCAGAGGGCCGACGACCATCGTTTTGGAGGAAATGACCCGGTTTTCATCCACCGCCGTCAGAGGCTCCACCAGGCGTTCAGCCAATTCCCGCAAACGCTGATTCAAGGCATCAAATTCCGGACCGGTCTTCAGGGTTGTAAACATGTTCGTTTTTACCTCACCAACGCGATGTTTCAGGCATCCTCCTTGAAACGACTCGGACATTTTCCGAAAATCCTAAGAAGAGCATGACGGGAAGCGGCTATTGAGCTATCTTTCTTCTCGGTTCTTTGCAGAAATCTGTGCTTCACAGGCAATCCACAGGGCTTTTCAAGGGGGTTCATCTGTGATTTTCATCCTACCTTTCATCACTTAGAGGCTTTTCCACGGAATTATTCGCCTTTTGTAAGGAAAACCCCTTCAAAACCGTGGAAAGTGACCGATTCATCCCCAGGGACTTCCGGTTACCCGTGGAGAACTTTGCCTTGTCCAGAATTGCATCCCCAAGACAAGGTTGTAGTTTATCATCCTGATTCTGGCAGCTTGGATCGTTGTCCACATATCCACGGCGCTTACTACTATGATGAGTTTCTATTAATAAAGAATCTATTCCCCAATCCTAAGAAGCAACTGAAACCGATCTAGTCTTGAAGGACATAACGCCCTTGGGCATTGATACGAACTTCAGGTGGTTCCTTGCTTCGTTCAAAAGCCTGATAAATGGTCCGAAGGTTCTGCCAGAAAGCCAATAGATCCGGGTCATTCTTTGCTGCTTCCTTCAGCTTGGGCCAGATGGCATCCGTCATGCGGCAGGGAAAGAGATGTACCGTAATTTTACCCGGTTTGGCTTTGGTAGTGTCGATGGCAATGAGGTACAGTTCTTCAATCCATTTGTCTTCCAATGGCAGACAACCGATGGTTACACAGGAGCCGTGAAGGAAGATGTCGCCACCAAGGGGTTTCTGGCCCAGAATCCTATCGCTTCGGTTGGGGTAGTTCAAACCCAGGGAAAGATGAAAGCTGCTCACCGGGTTGTAGCGGTCGATGTGATACACACCTTCGGGTACCTGACCGTCGCCTTGTCGGCGTTTGGGACCAAGACCTCCGCTTTTGCTGCAAATGTGATACTCTTTCAGTTTACGCCACCCTTGCTTGCGATCCTCAACCCACAACTCCAGGATGTCCTCCTGCTTGAAGGCACGAAGGAAGAGTCCTTTCGGCGGATAGGCCAGACCGGCCCGATGAAACAAACGGTTGATACTCTGTGCCTGATGTTTGCGTGCCTCGCGGACTCGTTTGTAGTTGTTTTGTGTAGTCAGTCGGGCCGAATCATGACTTCCCGGAATCGGTTTGGTCAAGGGGCCGAGTTGGGTGATCTGCCATAGGGTGGGGCCATCGGCCAGGGCGGAAGGAACCGAAAGGAGCATCACGCCGAGAAAAACAAGCAGTCCACCAAAGCTTGGTTGACAATGTTTTCGTCCCTCACTGGGATGCCTTTCGGCATCCTGTCTCTCCCAGTGTGAGAGACGATTTTTCCCTCGCCCTCCGGGAGAGGGAAGCGAACGAAGAGAGCAGGGTGAGGGAAAACGGGGGTTGTCAGCGGCTTTGTTCCCGAAGCTTGATTGGATCTTCCTTCTCTCGATCCGGCTGAACCACCCTTTCATCACACCTCCTTTTGCTCGAATGCTGTTGCCAGTTTTCAGGAAACGATTATACTGGAAAACGGTTTGCTTTTCATAAAAAACCGACAAGCTCTGTGCCGATGAGGTTTCGTTCTCTATCGCCTGTCTTGCCGGAACCGCTTGGCGTGGGGAGGTTTTGATGCCTGTCATTCATTGCGATTATCTGGTCTTGGGTTCCGGTCTTGCTGGAATGGTCTTTGCGCTGGATGTGGCCGATAAGGGCCAGGTGATTCTGGTTACCAAAGATACGCTGTTTACCAGCAACACCAGCCGCGCCCAAGGGGGGATTGCCGCCGTAACCCACCAGGATGACTCGGTGGAAAAGCACATCCATGATACGATGGTCGCCGGAGCTTACCTCTGCGATCGGGAAGCCGTGCGGGTCTGTGCGACCGACGGCGCAGCGGCCATTGAACATCTGGTCAAGATGGGTGTCGATTTTACCCGTTCCGACGACGGGGCTGGCTTCGATCTGCATCAGGAAGGCGGTCACAGCAACCGGCGTGTCCTTCATGTGGATGATGCCACCGGCGCCGCAATTCAACAGGCGATGATGCAACGGGTGATGGAACACCCCAACATCGAGGTGATGGAACACCATCTGGCCGTGGATCTGATCCTGAAACGGCGTATCACCCACAACCCGGAAGATCGCACGATTTTAGGAGCCTACGTGCTGGAACGCGCCAGCGGGGAGGTGAAAACCATTGCTGCACCGATTACCCTCCTGGCCTCCGGCGGAGCGGGGAAGGTCTATCTGTATACCTCCAACCCGGATGTGGCCACCGGAGACGGCATCGCCATTGCCCATCGGGCCGGGGTGCGGGTGGCCAACATGGAATTCTATCAGTTTCATCCCACCTGCTTGTACCACCCCAAGGCGAAGTCTTTTCTGATCAGCGAAGCTTTGCGCGGGGAGGGTGGTATCCTGCGGCTTCCCGGCGGGGAGCGTTTCATGCCCCGCTACCATGAACGGGCGGAGTTGGCTCCCCGCGACATCGTGGCGCGGGCCATTGATCAGGAAATGAAAATCAACGGGCTGGATCACGTCTACCTGGATATGTCCGCCAAAAGCCCGGAATTCGTTCAGGAGCGCTTTCCCAATATCCACGCCAAATGCCTGCAATTCGGTATCGACATCAGCCGGGAACCCATTCCCGTGGTTCCGGCGGCCCATTACATGTGCGGCGGTGTGATGACGGATCTCAACGGACAGACGGAGTTATCCGGCCTGTTTGCAGCGGGTGAGGTGGCGTATACCGGCCTGCACGGAGCCAACCGTCTGGCCAGCAATTCCCTGCTTGAAGCCATTGTGTTCAGCCGCCGTGCGGCTAAAACGGCCACGGCCATGCTGCCTGAACGGGTGAAAGACAGTCTGCTGAAAACCGTCCCCGTATGGGACAAGGGCCGGGCCGTTCCTGCCGATGAACAGGTGATTATTCAACAGACCTGGGAAGAGGTGCGCCGCTTCATGTGGAACTTCGTCGGCATTGTGCGCTCCAACCACAGGCTGGAGCGGGCCAAGACGCGCATCGACCTGATTCGTCGCGAGGTGGCAACGGATTATTGGAAATACACCCTCACCGCCGATCTGGTGGAACTGCGTAGCATCGTTCATGTGGCGGACCTGATTATTCAGTCGGCCTGGATGCGCAAGGAAAGCCGGGGTTTGCATTGCAGCCAGAATTATCCCTACAAAGACGATGAACGATTCCTGAAACCCACCGTGCTGTAAGGGGCTGGAAGAATCGACCCCGTTTTGATATATCAACCCGGCGATTAGAACCGAGCTTAAGAATCGTCATCCTCCGCGTAGGCGGAGGATCCAGTCAACTGAGCTTACTCTGGATTCCCGCCTTCGCGGGAATGACAACATGGATGCTTCGTCTACCTTGTTGTTGCCGGGTTGATAATCACCCCACCTGCTAGGTGTTCACCCCCATGACCTTGGTCATGGGGGTGTTTTTATGACCCGGAACAGGTCTACAAGCCAGGATGTTCATTGCCTTTCCTTTCCTCTGCGGGTAGGATGCCGCCGCGTTGGGTGAGGACGGATTCGCCCGGTTTTGTGTAACGGAGTGGTATCATGGATGCAGTGACACAAAAGCTTCCCTTAAGGCTGCGCGTGCGCAATCACTACACAGAGGGTTTCCCGGCCCGCTCGGACTTCCCTACGGGAATCAAGGGGCTGTTCGCCTTCGGGCGAAACCTGGTGCAGGAGATGCCTTTGGGTCTGCGCCGCCTGATCCGTCTGCAACCCGTGCTTGCCTTGATCAGTTCCCTGATCTGCATCTTTCTCATGCGTAGCGGTTTCGAGTACATTCCCTTCAGCCTGGGTTTCCTCGCGCTGGCCCTGGCCTTCATCGCCACCCGCTTGTATCTGCTGGCCGAGCGCGCCGATTCCAACATCGGCAAGGTCACCGATTTCGTCGTGCAATATGCCTTGTCCGATATTCTGATTTTCGTCCTGCCCTTTTACTGGGAGTCCACCAGCGGCGATTCACGCAACCTCAGTTTCAGTCTGCTGGTTCTGGCGATGACCGTGATTGCCAACTGGGACGAACTCTACGAGCGCTTCATTCTTCGTTATGCCATCGCCTTGACCCTGTTCAGCGGCCTGACTTTCTTTGTGATGCTCAACTTCATCTTTCCCGTGTTGTTCGGTCTGCGCAATATCCATAGCCTGCTGCTTTCCGCTGGGATCAGCGCGGTGCTGGTGCTGCTGGCCAACCATCCCTTACGCTGGCTGGGCCATTCCTGGCGAAACATCACTGCCGTGCTGCTTGGTCTGGCCATCTTCCTGCAACTGGTCTGGTTCGGTCGTTCGCTGATTCCCCCCGCGCCCTTGAAGCTGGCTGAACATACCGCCTGTGTCTCGGTTTCCAAGCGGGTACCGGTGGAACCCTTCACCCGGATGGCCCAAGGCGATCACCGCCGGGCAAGCTATTTTACCGCCATCTTCGCTCCGCTGGGTTTGCACGAAGGCATCCGCCACGTCTGGAAACACAACGGCCAGCCGGTGGTGAACATTGATCTGGGTGAGATTCAAGGCGGGCGCAAGGAGGGCTACCGTACCTGGTCCCGCCATACCCTGCGTGAAGGCCCAGGCGAGTATGAGGTGGAGGTCTGGACCGCCGGCGGTCAGCTTGTCGGTGAAGGCCGCTTTACGGTGACGGAGGGGGAAGCGGCGCCCTAGGTCACTTGGGGAGCGTTCGGTCTGCTTGTGTTTTCTCCCTCACTCTTTCTTCCCTTTTGACGAGCGCCTGCCCAGCCAGCCTTTACGCCAGAAGACTCCCAGCATACTCAAGACCACCAGGGCCATCAGGCCCAAAGCGAAGGGATAGCCCCACGGCCAGTTCAGTTCCGGCATGTTGTAGGCCGAAGCCTGGGTGTTGAAGTTCATGCCATACAGTCCGGCGATGAAGCTTAAAGGAATGAAAATGGTGGCGATCAGCGTCAGCAGGCGCATTACTTCATTCATGCGATTGCTGGCACCGGACATATAGACGTTGACCAGTTCCGAACCGACATCGCGGTAGTGTTCAATCAGGTCCATCAGTTGCAGAACGTGGTCATAGCAGTCTCGCAGAAAGAGCAGGGTTTCCTTGCCGAAGGGCTCGGTTTCATCCCTCAGCAGGGTTCCCAGCACATCCCGCAAAGGCCAGACCGTGCGACGCATCGCCGCAAGATCCCGTTTGATCTGATAAATCTTCGTCACCAGGTCTTCTTCCGGTGAGTCAATCACCTGTTGCTCCAGTTTCTCCAGCCGATCCGCATAGCGCTCCAGAATGGGAAAGTTGTGATCCACCAGGGAATCCAACAGGGCATAGGCCAGGTAGTCGCTGCCGTGGCGCATCCGTCCTTTACCACCGCGAAGGCGGTCGATGACTCCGTTGAAAGCATCGCTTTCGCTTTCCTGAAACGACAGCACGAAGCCTTCCCCGACAAACAGGCTGACCTGCTCGGAGACAAGGCCGTCCTGCCAGCTATTGAGGCGGGTCACCAGAAACAGGCTGTTTTCATATTGCTCCAGCTTGGGTCGTTGGTGGGTATTGACCACGTCTTCCAGGGCCAGGCGGTGCAGATGGAACACGTCCCCAAGATGGCGGATCATCTCCAGGTTTTCCAGGCCCGTGACGTGTATCCAACAGCTTGGCCAGCGTTTCATCAGAGCGGGGAGGCTGTCCATGTTGTCTACGATACGTTCTTCAAATTCCTGCAATGCGCCTTCCGGAACGAAACCGAAGAATCTCAAGCTGGAATGCGTCGCATCGGGATCGTGAATCAAGGTGCCGGGAGCTTCACCGGGCTGGGTGCCTCGGTTCTCTCCACGAAAGGTGTTGATCGCCCGTCGTCGTTTGCTCGGCATGGTGTCCCTCCGCGTTGCAGGTGATTGGAATGAACCTTGGTCTTTTTCACTGTAAGCGGCAAGGGGAACAAAGGCAAGCCTGAGTGTATGACAGGGCAGGGGGAAGGGGGTCGACATGGACACCGAGGGCTTAACCGAACACGCCGTGGTCGATGAGGATATGCACGCCGATTCCCACCAGAACCAGGCCCGCGCCGCGCTCCGCCCAGGCTCCCAGGGTCCATGCGCGGGACAGGCGGCTGCCGAGCCACAAGCCGACACCGGTCAATAAACCGGTAATCACGCCGATCAACACGGAGGGTATGACGATGGGATGATCAATCAGCGCCAGGCTGAGGCCCGCCGCCCAGGCGTCGATGCTGGTTCCCAGACTCAGCAGAACAAGGCTTTTGCCCTTGGTCGGGTCGCGGGGGGTTGGGTTGTCCTCTTCGGAGGAGAAGCTTTCGCGAATCATCGACAGGCCCAGGTAGGCCAGAAGGCCGAAGGCGATCCAGTGATCGACGGCGGTGAACCATCCGGCGACAAGGCTACCCATCAGGAAGCCGAGAAAGGTCATCCCGCCTTGAAACAGGCCGAAATGCCAGGTCAGCCGGAAAATCTGCCGAGGCTGTGGATCTTTCAGATACAAGCCGGTACCAATGGCGACGGCGAAGGCATCGGCAGCCAGAGCGAAAGCAAGGAAGATGGAGGACAACCAGAGGGACATCGGTTCTTTCCACGAAATCAAACCACGACAAGATCGCCGAAGAGGCGCGGTTCACCCAGCACAAGGACCACACCCACTGAGGATAAGCAGCATTATAGAGCGAAGCTTCGGTATGGCAAGCCTGCTTTGCATCGCCCTGAAAGAGATGTACGCCAAGGCGACAAACTGCGCCGTATCATCCGTTGACAATTCCCTTTGCTGTGTTACAACGGCGCTCGGCAAGCCCCCGATATGGGGTGGGAAAGGATAACGCCATGTTGACTTTCATCCAACAAAAACTGGCTCGTTTCCGTTTGGGCGAAAATACCTTCTTGATGATTATGGCCGCGATCATCGGCCTGGCTGCGGGCTTCGGCGCGTGGGTCTTTGGTTTGATGATCGAATGGACGGGGAAAATGTCCATCGGCTTGCAGCATTCCGTCCTGGGTGCCTTGAGTACCACGCCGTGGTGGCAGATCGTACTCGGTACCTTCTTAGGTGGTATTCTGGTTGGTCCCCTGGTCTATTTCTTCGCCCGTGAGGCCAAAGGCCACGGGGTGCCGGAAGTGATGAATTCCGTGGCCTTGGAAGGCGGAAAAATCCGTCCCCGCGTGGTTTTGGTCAAGGCCGTGGCCAGTGCGATCACCATCGGTACCGGTGGCTCGGTCGGTCAGGAAGGGCCGATCATTCAGATCGGTGCCGCCGCCGGTAGTTCTCTCGGTCAGTGGCTCAAGGTATCCTCCGAGCATCTGCGGGTTCTGGTGGCCTGTGGTGCGGCGGGCGGTATTGCCGCCACCTTCAACGCTCCCATTGCCGGGGTGGTCTTTGCCATTGAAATCATTGTTGGAAACTATGCGCTTCCCACCCTGACACCGATGGTTTTGGCCAGTGTTCTGGCCACCGTGGTCCGCCGGGCGATGGAGGGGGATTTCGCCAGCTTCAGCATTCCGGCTTACCACATGGTGTCGCCGTTTGAGATTCTTCCTTACCTCGGTCTTGCAGCACTCTGTGCCGCGATGGCCGTCATCTTCAGCCGCTCTTTGTATAAAATGGAAGACCTGGTGGATGCCATTCCCATTCCTGAATGGAGCAAGACCGGGCTGGGTATGCTGGCGTTGGGCTTTCTGGTGATGGCCGTGCCGCGTCTCTACGGCGGTGGCTATGAAACCATGACCGCCGCCTTGCGCGGGGAACTGGTCTGGACCACCCTTCTGGGCTTGTTTGCTTTGAAGCTGGTGGCGACCAACTGGACCTTGGCCTGGGGTGGTTCCGGTGGAATTTTTGCCCCCTCACTCTTCTTGGGCGCGGCCCTCGGTGGGGCTTACGGCCAGTGGATTCATGGTCTGTTCCCCCAATGGACCGCTGAAAGTGGAGCCTACGGCGTGGTGGGAATGGCGGCGATGGTCGCCGGAGCGACCCATGCCCCGATGACGGCTTTCCTGATTATTTTCGAGATGACGGCGGATTATCACCTGATTCTGCCCCTGATGATGTGCTCCATCCTGGCCAGCTATTTTGCCAGTGTGTTGGACCGCGACAGCATTTACACCCGCAAACTGACCCGACGCGGTGTGGATCTCTCCAAAGGGATGGAAGTTTCCATCATGCAGGGCGTGCGCGTGCGTGACGTGATGAACCGCCATGTCGAACCGATCCGCGAAGAAACCCACTTTGATGCCATGCTGGGCGTGATCCTCAACAGTCGCTCGGCAACCCATTACGTGGTGGACAAAGAGAACCATTACCAGGGAATCATCGACAGCCAGGCGATGAAAGACATGCTCTCGGAGCGGGATGCGTTGTCCGCCTTGCTGGTCGCCAAAGATGTCGCCAACCATGATGCCGTCTCTACGGTGACGATTGATGACACCCTGGCCGATTGCATGGAGAAATTCAGCCTGTATCTGACCGATGAGCTTCCCGTCGTGGATAGCGAAACCGGTAACCGCTTCCTGGGGGCGATCAGCCGCCGTGAGATTCTGGCCGTCTACAGCCGGGAGGTGCTTCGACAGGGTGCCGAAGGGATGCGTTTTGTCAGCCGGGAACAGAAACAGGAAGAACGCACCGGTTACGTGGATATTCCGGACGACTTGACCCTGGGCCGTGTGGTGGTTGGTTCAAAACTTGAAGGCAAAACCCTGGCCGAACTGGATTTGCGTAACCGGCATCAGCTCACCGTGGTTGCCATCCGTGAAGTTCCCCTGGAAGGCCGTGCGCCGACGACCCGCATTCCCGATCCGCATCTGCCTCTGGTGAAAGGGGAATCCCTGCTCATGGTCGGTACACCCCAGGATCTGGCCAACTTCTCCGAACCTGTGCGGTAAAGAAGGTCGTAGAAAACCAGACCGATCTTCGGCTTGTCCGGCAACATGGGACAGACTTTTCCCTATAAGGTGGGGAAGAATGCCTCACCCTGGTCATAAACCTGTACAAAAAAACAGGATAAATTTTGACGCGCAGGTCTGCAAGGGGAGAGCTTTCCTCCAACGCGAACGAACTGGGAAGGATTTCCCAGGCTCGGCGACTGTTATGAAATGATACGATTTCACTTTCCAGGTGGCGAAAGAATCACCGGAACGGTATCTTGGGTTTCCACTCCCGTTTCATCGACACGGCAACGGATCGCTAGAATTTCCAAGCCTTGGGAGGCGGCGTTCCGGAGGGTTTCGCCATAATCCGGGTCGATGTCCCAGGCCGCGCTGAACGAGCGGGCATCGTCTCGCTGAATAATGAAGACCAGCATGGCGCGATGCCCCTGCTTGAGCATATCCAGCAGTTCTCGAATGTGTTTCTTGGCCCGTTCGCTGACGGCATCGGGGAAGCGGGCGTGCTGTTCTTCCACCAGAGTGACGTTCTTAACCTCAATATAAACGGTCTGATTCTCACGGCTTAGCTTCAAGTCGGCCCGGCTCTTGCTGGAAAGCCTCGGCTCCCGTTGAATACTCCAGGAGCCCTCAAGGCCGGGAAAGGCCTCCTCCTGCACCATACGCTTGACCAGCCGGTTGGGTAGCTGGGTGTCAATGCCTACCCAGGTGTGTCGGATACGAATAGCCAGCCAGCCATAGGGGTATTTGCGGGTTTTGGAATCGCTTTTGAAGAGTAGGCAGGGGGCGTTGGTTTCCAGACTGGCCTTCATGCTACCTGTGTTGGGGCAGTGGGCGGTGACGGTGTCGCCGTCCGGAAAACGCATGTCTGCTAAGAAGCGTTTATATCGGCGAAGTAGCTTGGCTTGGACGATGGGTTGGGGAAAGGGTTCCTTGACGCGATGAATCATGACTGAGCGCTCATTCATAAATGATTAGGGGAAAACTTGCCTTTCATTCGCGAAGTGACTATTCTGAAAACAAGCTATATTTCTAGGGAAATTCACGTTTTTTGCGTTCACGCTCCACGTTGGATGTACCATTTCGCGCTGAATAAACCATTCATTTTTTTCTGAAAGGAGTTTGCCATGATGAGAGCCGTTCGGCAGCTATTGCCGCTTGGGCTTCTGTTTTGGTTGTTGGTCGCTTCAGGTTGCAGTGAGCCGGACCTGAAGAAATCGGATTTTTCGTATGATACACAGCCCATTGCAATTTACAACAGTTATTGGTCCGTGATTCCTTTGCCGAACAACCTGCTCAACCCCACGCTGCAATACAAGATGCAGGCGCTGATGGGAGCGGATATGACTGGCACGGAAGAAGTCAGCACGATGGGCTTACCCATCACCACAGACGAGGATGTTGCCATCGCCGCTGCCCTGGGCCTGCCTCTGGAAGCGGACAATGAACTGACCGTTGATCTGAAAACCGGCATGAACGAACTGGACGGTTTCATTCCCGGCTATGTGATCGATATTCCCTTGTCGCAGAAAATCGACCCGGCAAGCATCGTACCCTTTGATGGGACCAACGCGGATGTGGCCAACCTCTTTTTCCTCGATGCGGGCAATCTGACCGAAGTCTTGGCCAACATTGATGTCGATTTCAATACCCTGCTGAGTGATCCTACCCAGCTTGCCGACATCATCACGCCGGTCATGCCGGACACCTATTACTATATCTTCAACTGGCGCAACGACGACGGGGTTCCGGTCTACAAGCTGACCATCCGTAATAAAGGGAACCCTGCCATGCCCAAAGACATGGAAGCAGGTCATACTTACCTGGTGTTCATGACCGGTCTTACGGAAACCGGTGTAAAGGGCGAGAACGGTACGCCCATCTGGCCGGACAGCTATTATTGCCTGTTCAACCAGGAAGAATCCTTCATTCGCGAAGATGGCCTGGCTATGCTGAATATCATCAGCGAACCGGAAACGGGCACCAAAGAAGAGAAAGAAGCGGCGGTGCAGGCCCAGGTTGACCAGATTGAAGGGGCGCGTACTCTGACCAATGTCGGCGTCAAAGTCTGGGAAGGGCTGATGGGCCTGGCTCAGACCGGGCGTATGCGTGACGAACTGGCCGTCAGTTTCCATTTCTCAATTGCTACCAACCCTGTGGCGGCTTTCCTCAGTCCGCTGAATTTCGTGATGGGTAACGATACCATTCTGCCCAGCCCGGCGGATCAGATTGGCGCAGATGGAGGGATTACGGAATCCGCAGCCTGTGGTGATGCGACCATGACATTTACGGTTAGCTCGGCCCTGGACCCGGAATCGTTGAATAGTGATACCGTGAAACTGTTCAAGGTGGTTGAGGCCGGGAGCGATTATCCAGCCGTTGAATCCACTGTCGCCTGTGACGAGAGCTGTACAACGGTCACGATAACACCCAACGCGGCTCTGGACCCAAGCAGCACCTATCTTGTCGCGGTGAGTGAAAATCTGTTGGGTGCCAATGGACGCCACACGGTGGATCAAAGCTACTTCGGCTTGGTTCGTGGAACCCATGATCTGCTGACGGATAAGGTCGCCGACGACAGCGTCGCCTTCACGGAGAAGCTGGGTTCGCCCTTCCTGGACAATCGCATTGACACCCTGATTTCCCAAAACATTCTGGAGGGTGGCATTGAAGATATTTCAGATGGTGGCGATTTCCCCGTCTACAACGTGACGGAAGACGCTGTGGATAGTGCGGGGCAGAAACTGCTTGCCATTCTTGGACATATCCAGAATATCCAAGACTTCTATGCTCCTCACGTAAGCTATCTGGTGGATGAACTGAAGTTTGCGGAAAGTCGGGCCAAATTGCCGATGGTCTGGGTTTTCACCACGAGGGACGATTTTGCAACCTGCGATGCAGACAAGAAATAGAAAGGAGAAGCCGATGAAACACAGCCTGAATCTTCTGTGCATGGTGGCGCTGGCGGCCTTTCTACTTCTGCCGCAGACGGCTTTTGCCAACGCCTTCTTAATTATGGAAATGAGCGGTGAAGGCACCGGTCAGGGTGGTGCGATGGGTGCCGCCGGTGGATCGCCCTCCAACCAGTTTTACAACCCGGCCAACCTCAGTTGGAGTAAAGGCTTGCAGTTGGAAGCCGGATTTACCGGTTACATTCCCGGCGGTGGTTACGAAAGCCCCACCGGTGAAACCAATGACGCCTTGACCGATTTCATCCCCGCCGGGTCGGTCAGTCTGGCCTACAAACCCTTGGACTGGTTGTCCATCGGCGTGATGGGTTTCCCGGAGTTCGGTCTTGCCGTGCGCTGGCCCAAAGAGTTTGAAGGCTCCTACCTGGCCCGTGAGTCGGAATTGTTAAGCTTTACCGTGAACCCCAACATCAGCTTCGGCCCCTTCAAGGGTTTCGCCATTGCTGCCGGATTCGATGCCAAATGGGGGCAGGTCCATATCATCCGTGACTTTACCCTGGGCCAGATCCCCGCCACCAGTACGGCGGATAACAGCGCGGAATTCATCGGTTCCACCTGGGGTTTCGGTGGAAACGTCGGGATGTTGTATCAACCGGCCTGGTGGACCCGCTTCGGGATGAGCTACCGCAGTTCCATCTACATGGATATGAGTGAAGGAAAAGCCAATTTCAACGTAGCCGAACCTTGGCAACAAGCCTTCCAGGACCAGGATTTCAAAACCTCGATTACCTTGCCGCACCTGCTTAACTGGGCGGGACGCTTCTGGATTCCCAACACCGGCCTGTCTTTGGAGTTGGACATCTGGTTGACCATGTGGAGTACCTACGACAAGCTGACCTTTGAATTCAGCGAACCGCTCAATGGTACGGTATCGGAAAAAACCGAGCAGAAACAATGGGAAGATTCCGTACAGGTTCGTCTGGGTGGTGAATGGTGGTTCCACGACAACTGGGCCTGGCGTTTTGGCTTCATCTTCGATCAGAATCCCGTTCCGGATGAGTACCTGGACCCGATGCTCCCCGACAGCAACCGCGTGGATGTCAGCACCGGCTTTGGATGTTATTACAACGGTTTCCGGGCTGATCTGGCCTACATGCTGGTTTACTTCCTCGGTGCCGATACCACCGGCCAGGATGATGTTCTCTTCCCCGGTAAGTTTGATGTTATCACCCACGTGCTGAGTGCCAGCGTCGGCTATGACTTCGATCTGGGTGACGGTCGCTATGATCCTCGGAAACCCACCAACCCCGATGGCAGCACCTACACCGGCGAAGATCCCTTGGCGGCCCCGGCTGAGGAAGAAGAAGCCGCACTGGTCGAAGAGGCGGCTCCGGTTGAAGAGGTAGCTCCTGTGGAAGAACCTGCCCCCGCCCAGGCGGACGAAGCGGCTCCGATGCCTGCGGAAGAAACCACCGTAGAGGACGGAGCAGAAGCGGCTCCCGTCGAATAGCCAATCTTGCAGGTTTCTAACCTGCCCATTTTATGACAAGCCGGAGGAACCAACCTCCGGCTTTTTCATTTCAACTCCCCAGGACAGGAATGAGTCCCTCTCCATTGAACGATCCGTGTTCCACGTGGAACAATCGCAACCCTCCGACGGAGGGAGCAACGATCCCTTGCGCACATATCGCAAAAATGACTCAGGCGCGGGAAGGGGGCTAATCGCTTCTTCTGGCGTGTTTGTTCGTGTTTGGCTACCATGACCCTCGTTGTGCCTGCCTCGGCGATTCTAGGGGTGATTTTGGACGCCGAAAAAATCACAGATTTGAAGAAATATCTCATTTTCCGTGTGTCGGGACGTTTGGGGTCGTTGGACCCGTGTTCCACGTGGAACATCGTGGAAGCGTGCTTCCTGCCATGCTTCCGAAGTCCGGGCTTGTTTCCAGGCCCAAGCTCAGGTAAACTGGCTCGTGGAAGAAACGAAAACCTGACCTTGTCAACCACGGAGGATGGACCATGAGCGTGGTCTTGACCGGAGGAAGCGGCCTGGTGGGTCGTGCCATCATGGATCTGCTGCACCAGCAGGGTGAAACCGTCCACTTGTTTAGTAGAAATCCCAGCCGTCTGCAAGGGAAGGTTGACCCGGCGGATACCAAGCTGTTTGCCTGGAATCCCTTGGATGAGCCGGCCCCCAAGGCTGCGTTGGACGGTGCCCGTGGCGTGATCCATTTGGCCGGTGAAAATGTCGGCGCCGGGCGCTGGACCAAGGCCCGCAAGCAGAGCATTCTGCAAAGCCGGGTGCTGGGAACGCGCAATCTTGTTTCCGGTCTGGCCGCCTGTGACCAAGGGCCGCCGGTGTTGGTTTCGGCCAGCGCGGTGGGGTTTTACGGGGATGCTGGCGAGACGCGACTGGATGAACAGTCTCCGGCAGGGCAGGGCTTTCTGGCCGATGTCTGCCGGGCATGGGAAGAGGAGGCGCAGCAGGCAGAAGGTGAAGGATGTCGGGTCCATCGGCTGCGCCTGGGCATGGTGTTAAGCCCCAAAGGCGGCGCGCTGGCTCGGATGCTTCCTGCATTTCGCTTGGGCTTGGGCGGGCCGTTGGGAAGTGGAAAGCAGTGGATGCCCTGGATTTCTTTAGGCGATGCAGCCCGCTTGTTCTGTTTTGCCTTGGATCATCCGCAGAGTCCGGACGTGCTTCTGGGTGTCGCGCCGGAGGCTATTCGCCAGAAGGAATTTGCCCAGCAGGTAGGACGTGCCCTCGGTCGCCCGGCGGTGATTCCTGCGCCTCGTTTTGTCCTGCGGGCGATGTTCGGCGAGATGGCAGACCTCTTTCTGCAAAGCCAGCGGGTTGAGCCTAGAGCGACGGTGGAGTCAGGATTCCACTATGAAAACAAGGAACTGGAACCTTTGCTACAAGGCTGGTTTTTATGAGGAAATGGAAGACGACATCCTTGATTACCGCGTTGGGTGTGAGTGTCGTGTTGTTCGCTCTCGCCGGGGTTTGTGGTTGTTCGGTGGAGGTGAAGCAGGAAACGAGTGATTGTGTGGCCGAGAGGGATTGCAAGCAGGGCCGCATCTGCGAGTTGGGCCGCTGTGTTTTCGAGCCAAGCTGGTCGGATCGGGAGAAGCTCCAGCTTGAAGCCCGGCTGCTTGGCGGATTGGAGACGGGAGACCTTGCGGTGTGGGATGTGTTGGCTCCTACCTGTGCTGATTGGCAATGGCTCTATGGGGAAAGTCTCTCGGAAGGGGATTGTGCCCGCCTTGCCGAACGCTGGAACAACGGTGCGCGGACGGTCTTGGAGAATAAGCCCGAAGGTGTTCTTGAATCGGTTACCGTGAATCTGGGTGAGTACGCTCCAGGTTCCAGCCGCGATGGAGGGCCGGTGCGCCCGGTGGAGGTGTGGAAAGACAACCGGCTTGTTTTACACCTGAACGACGGGGAACACGCCGTTTCCATTGCCCGTATGGGCTTCCTGCGTGGTCGTCTGCGTATTCTTTCCTGGGAGCTTTCCAGCGGTTGAGGGGGAGCGTAAGCGCCTGTGTTCCACGTGGAACACAGGGAGGAAGCAAGCCTTAGAACATGTAACGGCGCATCCCTACATTGAGCAGAACCGCCACGCAGGCCAGGTTGATGACCATCGCCGTTCCACCGTAACTCAGGAAGGGTAAGGGCACGCCGACCACAGGCAACAGGCCCAACACCATGCCGATATTGACGAAAGTCTGGAAGAAGAGCAGGGCGACTGCGCCGACGCAGATCAACGCGCCGAATTTCTCCCGCGCCCGGCTGGCCACCACCAACCCGGCAACAAAGAGGTAGAAGTACAAACCCAAGAGGAAGATACTGCCCAAAAAGCCTTGTTCTTCAGCCCAGACGCTGAAAATGAAATCCGTGTGTTGCTCTGGAAGAAAGCGTAGCTGGGTCTGGGTTCCTTCCAGGTAGCCCTTGCCGGTGAGCCGACCGGAGCCGATGGCGATGATGCTTTGGCGGCGGTGGTAGCCTGCGCCTTGCACGTCTTCATCGGGGCTGAGCAGGGTTTCAATACGTTTTTTCTGGTAATCTTTCAGGCCGTATTGCCAGGTCAAGGGCGCGGCGATCAGGCCCAGAAGAAGCAGGATCAGCAGGGTTTTGGTCTGGATCTTGGCAAAGAGAAACAGCACTCCGGCAATGAACAGAACCAAGAGACTGGTGCCCAGGTCCGGTTGGGCCAGAATCAACCCTACGGCCACGGCGGTCATCGCTGCCGGTTGCCAGAGATCCCGCAGGCGGTAGCCCTTCTTGGGTGCAATGGAATCATGAAACCAGCGGCCCAAGGCAAGGAAGATCACGAACCACATTACAATGCTCGGTTGCAGGCGCATCACCCCCAACTCCAACCAGCGATGGGAACCCTTGATTGCGGGCATGGCGTGGGTCAAGGCCAGAAGCAGGATGGTCAGGCCATACCAGCCGTAGGCGGTGCGTTCGTAGATGCGGTAATCAATGGCCGTAACCAACCCGGCAAACCCCAGGGAGATGAACAGCCAGACCAGTTGCCGGATGAAAAAGCCCAGGTTGGAAGCATGGGTTGCACTGTACAGGTTGACCATTCCAAAACCCAGCAACAACAGGGTCACGACGAGAATGCCCCAGGGAAAATTGTCTAATAGTTGTCTGCTGCTCACGGTGTGTGTCGTTCCTGTTGCGAAGGCGGATGGGGTTCAGAAGGAAAACCAAGGTAACAATATGGTGTGGTCCTCAGCGCGCCAGAAGTTCCCAGAGTCTGTCGTTAAATTCCTTCTGGACTTCGTCCAGCAGGCGGGCTAGGGTTTTGCGTTTGGCATCGGCAGCGTTGAGGTGACCGTCACGAACCCGCTTTTGCAGGGTGGCTACGGTCTGATCGTTCAGGCTGAGGGTTAGCTGCGCCTGGTATTCCATGTAAACAATCTTGTCTTTGTTGGTTTCGTTGGTTTGTCCGCCGGAGATCGTTCCGCTGACGCGCAGCATGGCTTCTTCGGGGTTCTGCACGACGGTCAGCCCCCCTTGGCTGAGGCTGTCGGCCAGGTGTTTGTTCAATTCGTCCGCCGGGTCACCCTCCAGGACGATGCTCACGCGGATGGCATCCAGCGCGGAGGAGAGCGCTTTGTTCAAGGTGGCCACTGCGACCGCTGCATCCATGCCGTTCCCGGTGGGATTGATTACCATCAGTTGGCTGTTCAAGGCTTCCCGCTGCTTGCTCTGCTCCAGAGCATTCAACAGGGGGCGCAGCTTGGAAAGGGCCTCGTCCTGCTTCGTCGCCCGATCATACAAGCCTTTGATCTCCTGGTCCAGCTTGGCAATTTTATCTTCCAACTGCCGCCGCGCCGGGGTGCGTTCCAAGAGAGCGAGGGCATAGGTCAGGCCGGAATCGTCATCCTTGTAAACCGTTTCGATGCGCACGCCGGAGAGCTGTTGCTCGGTGCTGGTGCGGGTAAGCTGTTGAATGTCGGTGCGGGAAAGCCAGCTTGTTCCCTTCTGTCCGGTGGTACCTTTGAATTCCTGCAAGGTCTGGTTAGCCTGGTTAATGGAAACGCTGAACTGCTTGGCGATCTCCGCACGGGCCTTTTCTTCCGCCTTGACACGGTCCATGTCCAACCCTACGCCGACCAGATATTGGTCTTGGGTGTAGGTCTTCGCAGGGTGATCTACCCAGGCGGGGTGCGGGGTGGAGGCACAGGCTGAAAACAGCAGCGCCGACATGAGAATCAGGCAGGAAAGAATGGAGTTACGCATGGTTTCACTCCTTGCTTGGTGAGGTGGGTTGAAGCGTTTTCTTCGTCTTCAACGGGGACGTTTTCTTGGCTTTGGGTTTGCTTTTCTTCTTCTTGTCTTTCTTCTTCTTTTTGTCCTGGTTCGCCTTCTTGGATGGCTTCTTGGTGCCTCCAGGCGATGTTACGGCTTTGCGCTCAGAGGCGTTGCGAGACGAGGGTCGTTTGGTTTCGTGTGGGGTCTCGTGGCGCTTTCTCTTGGGTCGCTCCTTCCGGGACGTTTTCTTTCTGTCCTTGGATTCCCGGATGCGTCGTTCCTGAACGGCCTTGCGTTTGTCATCCTTCGCTTTTTCGGAAGGTTTCGGCTGATCCATAAAGCTGGTCGGTCGTGCGGTGGGAGCCGTGCGCTTCTCCCCTTTGGAGCCTTCCCAGCGCTCGATCTTGCTGCTGTCGTCCGACTTCTTCGTTTCCTCGTCGGTTTTCTTCTCATTCTCGCCATCATAAGCCGGCTTGTCCGAGCTTTCCTCCGGTTCGGATGACTCTTCTTCGTCGGAACTCGATGGCGTTTTGGGAGCCGGTTGGATCGTTCTGGATGTCGGTTGGCTGCTAGGGCTTCCCGGTGTAATGCTTGGCTTGGTCGGTGGAGGGATTTTCGGAGCTTTGTGTTTGGGCGCTGGAAGCAGTTCTTTCCCTTCGTGACCGTAGGCTACCAGAAAGCGTGTCTCACCGGCTTTGAGATCCAGCGTGACAAGCTGTTGGTCATACACCATGCCGTAGCGGCTGAGGAAATTGAGTTGCACTTCGTGGGAGCCGGCAGGCAGATGAAAACGGGTCATCTGGTAGTGATCGGGTAGGGTCATCCAGCTTCGTGTGTCGGCCACTTCCACAATATCCACCACGTTCAGGGCTACGTTGGTCAAGAGGGAAAAGACCTGTACGGTGGAATTTTCGCTGACCTCCGCTGCTGCACGCAGGGCTTTTTTGGCTGCGTAGCGGGCCATCGCACGGGCCACGGCGGCCCCTTTGATCTGGTCGTTTTTCTCGTTAAGTGTGTTAATGGCCAGAGTGCTTAGATCCTGGGTTACGCGGGTGCGACGCTTCTGGCCATTCACCGTGACCACCGCTCCGGCGCCGTTGAAGTTCCCCCGGCGAAATTCCGGGTAGGTCACGCCGATCAGATCCCCTTGCAGGTCGGGAATCAGCCACTTCCGGCTGACCTTGTGGGCCACTTCACCGACCCCGACAAAGACCACCAGGGTGGCCTGATCGGGAAGAATGTCGGGAACCTTGGTTTTGGGGAAGCGTTGCAGAATCTCGTCTTCCACTTCCTTGTAGCTCAAGGAGCGGGCCAGGGCCAGAATGCTTTGAGGCAGAGAGGCGGGAATGGGAATGCCGAAGGCCCGCTGTCCCTTACGGTAGGCCTGGAGGCTTTTCCGGTAGGCAAACAGCGCGTCTTGGGCTTCGCCGATCGCTTCGTAGCACAGCCCGGCCAGATACCAGGCGAAGGCATCGTCTTTGTAGCTGGTTTTGACCTTGTTTCGCTTGAGAATATCCGCATAGACGGTGAGCTTATGCTGCGCCTGTCTGGCTTCCACCGCCGCTGCGCCCATGTCCCCCATTGCCGCATAGTTCATCGCGCCCAGGGTGAGGATGAACACCTTCTCAAATTCCTCGCCCACGAAATCCTGAGCGCTTTCATTCCAGAAGATCGCGCCCAGGGTATCGGAAACGCTGGTGCCGTAGAGCTTGTCCAGGGTGCGCTTGGCTTTGTCCAGATAGGTGTTGCTTTCCTGATAGTCCCCCTGGCGGTGCAGAATCATCGCCATGTCCATGAAGTCCATGATGCGGTCTTTTCCTTCACCGCTGCCGATGTCCTTCAGACGGGCCATTGCACTGTCAAGCTGACCTCGGCGGACATCGTCCACCATCTTTGCGCGGATCTCGCTATGGGAGGCGCAGCCTGTGGTCAAGGCCAGGAGTAGAAACAAAAAGGGAAGCAGCCGGGCGATCAGGCCCGGCATGGTTGGAACACATGAAACAGGAAACCGCGCCATGCCTACCACCGCACACTTTTGCGGTCGAGCAGTTTCTTGATCTTCTTCTCACCCTGCCAGACAATGCGGTTGGTGGAGAGATCAATCATTTCAAAGTCCGTCTGCCACATCACGCTCTGGTATTCCTCCAGTTCGTCACGGGTGTTCAACACCGTGCCTTTGAGCATGAAATCCGCGCCGGTTTCCGCGCCCATGCGGGCGATGGTAGACGGATCGGCCATGCCGGAGTGCTGGTCTTTGCGCTCATCGCGGACTTCGTTTCGTTCCTGCCGCCCGGCGACGAATTGCACCTGTCCGCTGTTGATCAAGGACCGGCGGAACTCTTTGGCCATCAGTTCCGGGTTGATGTGTTCATCACTCTTGTTCAGGATGGTGCCGATAATCACGACGGGTTGCCGTTTGTTCTTTTCCGTGAATTGGGTAAGCCAGGGCCGTTTCAGTGCATCGGAGATCATCTCTTCGGCAACGCGACGGTAATCGTCATCGTTCCAGCGCCCGGAAAGGGAGACATCCTGGTTGGGGTTCATCCGCGTGACGCGGGGGCCGCAGGCTTGCAGCAGCAGGGTGGAAAACGCAGCGATCATCAAAAGCAGGAATAGGGTGTTTCGGGTGTGCATGATTCTTCTCCTCCGTGAATGGGGGCAAGGATGCTTCCTCATCGCGGTTCCTTCCCCCGTGGGTGGTTCCTTGAAAGGGTGTTTCGCTCTACTCTTGGAAATCGTTCAACTTCAATTTCAGATCCAGCGGAGCATCCGCTTTTCCCGGTTGCGTGGGTGCCTCCGGCTGTTTGGTTTCCTCTTTGCCGGAGGGGACGTTGTCCGGGTGATTGGCCCAGTGGGTTTGCAATTGGGTGAACAAGCTTGTCGCGTTCTCTTTCAGCCAGACGGAAAAGGCTTCCGGAACCCGCTTGTTCAGGACAATCAAGCTGATGAAGCGGCTGTAGGGCAGGGAGGCGAGGCTGTACCAGGTACCCTCGTTCAATTGCCCGAAGCGGTCTTCAATGGGAGCGCCGCCCATGCCGACATCGTCAAGGCTCTGCTTGGCCTGGGCGAGAGCTTCGTCGGGCGCGCCGCTTTGTTGATAGCCTTCCAGCGCGGCTTGGACGAATTGCCGGAACAGAACACTCATCCGCTTTCTTGCTTTGCCGTCGGCGTTGGAACGCGCCGCCTGTAAGGTGGGGATGCCTTCGGCTTTGCCTACGGTGTAGACCATTGCATCCCTGCCTTTCGTGGCGGAATGAAATTCAACGGCGTGAAAGGTCCAGCTTGGCTGCTCCAACGGGGTTGGTTTGTACATTGGTGCGCTGGAACAGGCCGAAAGAAGCAGGGTCAAACCGGCAAGAACAAGCACAAGACGAACGGGAGAAAAAACAAGTGACTGCATTGAGGTATCCATTTTTCCGTTTGATACGTGGTAACACATGAAAAAAACAAGGTTATTTGTTAAAGAAACCCAGCTTTTATTGTAATGAACCAGCCAAGGCGGTCAAGCAAAGATTCAGGGATTCTTGACTAAGCGTTCAAAGAGGGCATGATGGAGGTCATGGAGAAACGCCGAGGCTCATCGTTCTCGTGCCACCGGTCTATCGATTTCCCATGAAACCGAGGGGATCTGTTCCCTCTCTTGCTGGAAAAACCGGTTAATACCTGGCTGGGTTCTACCCGCCAGCAGATTCGAGGTTGTTTCATGAATGCTGTACGACGTACCTTGCTTGTTTTCGTTGCCTCTTTGGCCTTGGGAGCCTTGGGTTCCTGCACCACCAGCAGCCTGACGGTGGACCCCTGCCTGGACTTCTGCTACGATCTGGCCGATTGCCAGCAGGACAGTTCCACGGTGGATTGTGGGGATTCATGCAGTGATGATGGTTTTGCCGAGTTCGAGAATGTCTTTTGCTGCACGGAGTATGAAGATTGCACCTTGTTCATGCGCTGCGTGGCCAAGACGGACGGCTCCAACTGCAACGGCGTGCTGAACAGTTCCGGTAGCCTGGATGGCGATCTGGACCCAGGGCTTACCGACGAAGACGGTGATGAAGACCTGGAAGACCCTGAGCGCCCCTACACCTGTCGGCAGAGCGTATCCGATCAATGCGATTACAAAGAGGGCATCTGCGAAAACTTCATGAACGCCGCCGGGCTTTCCCAGGCCGATGTCGCCCCCTGTTGCCAGGATGTGGATTGCGGTTGCAACAGCCTTGGAGCCTGCACCGAGGCCCCCTGCGTGGAAGACGGTTTTGCGGATAGCTGGTGCCCGGATGACCCGGACCTTGGCCGCTAGGGTTTTCTGCCGCTGAGTTTGCTTCCAATAGGAAACGCCCCGGAAAATCCGGGGCGTTGTGATGTACAGGTTGATCAGAAGGATCAATCCAGTTCGGTGGTTGCTTTCAGTTCAGGTAGAGCCTTTTTCAGTTCGGCCAGTTCGGCGTCCTTGATCTTGGTATTGATCAGATCCAGCTTCTTCAGGTGTTTCATCGCCAACAGCGGCTTCAAGCTGGTGAAGGTGGCGCCGGAGAGATCCAGCTCTTCCATCTTGGTCATGCCGGAGAGGATACCCAGATCGCCGATGGGAAGACCCCAGAGCTTCAACACGGTCAGGTTTTTGAAGCGGGTAAGCTCCTTGAAATCACGGAAGGGAACGTTGCATAGATCCAGGTAGGTAATGCGGTCCACCACCGGATAGAGCGGCGAGAGATCCTTGACCTGTGTGGAGCAGGTCATGATCTGCTTGATACGCGGGTTGGCCGCCAAGGGGGAGATATCCACCACCGGCGTGCGCAAGAGATCCAGAATTTCAATGGCGGGCATCTTCGGTACCGGGCTGAGGTCGGTCAGGGGAATCATCCGGGCGTTGACTTCACGCAGCTTGGCAAGGGGGATCAAAGGCGACAGGTCCGTCACCGCCGCGCCCCAGATGTTGAGGTATTCCAGGTTGGTCAGGGCTTGCAGCGGCGTGAGGTCTTTGATTTTCCCGGAAAAACGAAGATCCAGGCGTTTGGTATTGACCAGGGGCGCAAGGACGCTGAGGTCTTCCAACTCCGACCAGCCGAGGAAGATGTTATCCAGGTGGGTGCAGCGGGCAAGGAGTTTGAAATCCAGTTCTTTCCCTTTTTTGGATGCTTCCGCGAACCAGGCTTCTCCGGCATCGGGGTTTTCCGTCCACCACTGGCTCCAATCCTGGGTTCCCCAGGGCGGCTCAAAGGCTTTGCAGGCTTTGAGCAACTCGGCATCCACCGGGGCGGCGTCGGCTTTGGTCGCTGGTTTCTCGGCAGGCTTCGCCGGAGCTTCGGCGGCGGGAGCCGGGGCGGCTTCCTGCTTGGAGGAGGTGGGGCAATTGCAACCGATCAGCAGACCAAGCAGCACGAGCAGGAGCGTGAAAACGATTTTTCCTTTGACAAGAACCATTGATACCTTCATCTGATTTCCTTCCCGATCCATGTTGAGAGGTCGGTTCACCCCAATGGATCTAAACCCGGATTCCCGGTTGGGTATCATCCCACCGGCGTCAGTCCAGAACCTTGTTCAACTCCAAACGAAACACGTATTCCACGCCGTTTTCACCGCGGACGTGTTCAATGAAAAATCGGCCCAGAAGCTTCACTGCCACCACACTGCGATAGAGTTCTTCGCGGTCCACCGTCAACGGGTTCTTGGTCGCATCCACATAGACCAGGTCGGCCAGGGTCGGTGGGTTGCAATAGACACAGCCAGCCATAACCACCGTGGGGTTGGCCAACCAGAAGCGAGGCATCACGCCGTCTTCGTCCGGTGGGTCCAGAGGCATCACCGCCCCGGAAAGCTGAATGGCCTGCCCGTTGAGTTCGGCTATCATGCCTTGAGGTTTGGCTTCTTTCTTCTTGAAAGAGCGAAACATCTTCTTCAGTTTTCGATAGCTCAAGGCCGTGGGGGACGTCCAATCGGGTTCGTGCAGCGGCAAGCGGGATGCGTCGTCGTTCTTCAAGCTGTTGGCGGCGCGCACCGTGGCATCCATCCCATGAGACGGCTCGGCCTGAGAAGGCTTCTTGGCGGGAAGGGCCGGCTTGTCCGCTTGGGTTTCCTTGGCCTGCGGAGCGGGCTTGGCGGGTGGTTCCTGCGGGACGGCCTGGGATGCGGGTTTGGCCGCTGTTGTTGTGGACTCCGGTGCAGAGGGTGAGGAGCAGGCGGCAAGAAGGGTGACAATCAGCAGCGTCGCAAGCAGAGGATGCGACGAAAGAATCTGGGCTGGGACGTGCTGGAGGTTTTTGGAGTGCGTGAACCGATGTACAACCCGGATGAATCCCATAGTCTGACGCTCCTTCCCATCTCTCCATGCCGTGAATAAGCGATCTAGCAGGCTCTTTTGTGCTAACGGATTTCCTTTGGCTTGTCAACAGGGCAAACAAGAAGGCCGTTGAGACAGTCAAGGCAATGAACAAGCCATCCTCTTGTCGGGCCATTTTCCTGCTTTTTGTTGAAATTCCACGAATTCTTAGCAGGATGTCTTGCTCTTCGGCTCAGGGGTCTTATACTTGTGGGGCGCAGCGGCGCCTTGGTAACGGTTCACGATGGGTGTGTGATGATTACGGTAACCCGGCAGAAAAAGCGTAGGAGCTACCTTTGGGTGGTGGTTGTGGTGAGCGTCTTCGTTCACTTCGGGTTCTATAGTTATGCCCCGGCCTTGCAGGCCTTGCAGCGCACGGTTTACGGTTCCAGCAAAGTGGATTTCAACATTGAAAAACCGGAACCGCCCAAGGAAGAGCCGAAGAAGGAAGAACCCAAACCCAAACCCAAGCCGAAGCCGAAGCCCAAACCAAAACCCAAGCCTGTTTCCAACACCGAGGCCAAACCGGAAGAGCCACCCAAGGAACCTTCCAAAGAGGTCTTCGGCGTGACCCAGGACAGCCTGGTGGGGAACTCCAGCGTCTCTGTGCGTCAGGGAAACACCTTGGGGAAACAGATGGAAAAGGAATTCACCAAACCCAAGGACATCCAACGTCTGGCGCCCAACAAGGAACTGCCGGTCAAGGCCAGCGAGGTGACGAGGCTTCCCAGCTTCAAAACCCGGCTCAAACCGGCGTATCCACCCAAGGCGCGACAGGCGGGGATTGAGGGAACGGTGCTGTTGAAAGTGACCATCAACGCGAAGGGGCGCGTGACCCGGATTCGTCTGCTCAAACGTTTGGGCTACGGCTGTGATGAGGCGGCCATCGAAATGATGAAAAAAGCCCGCTTCAACCCGGCCTATCAAGGGGATAAACCGGTGATGATCGAGATCAAGATTCCCGTGCGGTTTCAACTGGAAGATTAATCGCCGATACGGGAAGTATGAGAAACGATGCGTGAACTACGCAGAGCGAAGGGGGATCTGTTGTCTTTTAAGAGAGAAAACCTCGAAAATACAGCCCCTGTGGATGAATCGGATAGGATGATGTTGGACTCGAAGGTCAAGGAAAACCGGATGAACAACACCGTACTACAAACCCGACTGTTTCTGGCGTGCTTGCTTTTTGTCGTGTTGGCACAATCTATGGCCTATGCCGAAGAAGTTCCAGCCGAGCAGCCCTCGGAGTCGAAGCAGGCGGATACCCAAGCGCAAGCCAATGAAGCCACGCCTGCGGGAAGTGAAGCAGAGGAGGAAGACCTTCCCGTCTTGGAGCTTCCAGCCGCCAAGGAAACGGAATCGGGGAAGGATGGGCCAACGGAGGCTTCAGCGGAGGGAGAACTCCCCGTGTTAGAGATGGACGCGCCGCCCGCCGGGGATGCGAACACAGCGGAAGAATCCGCGCCCAAGGAAGCGCCCGAAGCCGATGAAGACAACGTTGAAGTGGAAATCATTGATGAAACCGGTGGCTTGACTCCAGACGGTCAGGCTTTGGATACCATTGACGAATCCGCCGTGACGGTGGAATTGGGAAAAGGCCGGACGGGAACCATCAACTACAAGGGTTGTATCAAAGAGCGCGGCTCCAAAAAGCCCATTGCCTATGCTACGGTCCAGGTGGTGGGCAATGACTCGGAAGCCATCACCGATGAAAAGGGTTGCTTTGAATTTATCGATGCGCCCAGTGGAGAGGTCAAGGTGGTGGTGGCCGTGGTGAATTACGAGAAATTTGAAACCACGGAAAGCCTGTCTCAAGATGCCCAGACCCAGGTTACCTATTACCTGGAACCCAAGTTCTACGGCGTGTTGGAAGTGGTGGTTCGCGGCAAGAAAAAGCAGAAAGAAGTCAGCCGGAAGGTAATTAAACGTGAAGAATTGCGGGTAATTCCCGGTGCGAACAACGACGCGGTGCGCGTGGTGGAAAACCTTCCCGGCGTCAGCGAGGTATCCGGCCAGGGCTTGGTGATTCGCGGTTCCAATGCCGAGGACAGCCGCGTGCTGGTGGACGGTCAGGATATTCCCCAGCTCTTTCACTTCGGCGGCTTGAAGAGTGTTTACAACTCGGACCTGCTGGACGACATTACCCTGACCACCGGCGGATTTGGTGTGGAATACGGCGATGCCACCGGAGGGATTGTGGAGTTGACCACGCGCAGTCCCAACGACGAGCGGCTCAAAGGCTATGTGGATACCAGCATGTTGGATGTCACCGTGCTGCTGGAAGGACCGACCAGCGAATCCACACGCCTGGCCGGAGCGTTTCGCCGTAGCACCATCGACCTGATTCTTCTGGCGGCAATGCCGCGAAACGAAGACTTCGCTTTCACCGTGTACCCCTCTTACTATGATTATCAACTGGCCTTCGAGTGGGATATCAACGAGGACAACCGTTTGGATCTCGATTTCTACGGTTCGGTGGATACCATTGAAGCGCTGATTGATTCGGCCAACGAAGAAGAACCGGAAATCACCGGCTCGTTCGGCGTCAATACCATCTTCAACAAGTTCGTGGCCCATTGGCGTTATAAAAACGATGCGCTGAACTACAAGCATCGGCTCAGCCAGGTGGCGGGTCAACAAAGCCTGGATTTCCAATTCGGTAGCAAATACACATTGAAAATCGAACCGTATGATTTCAATACCCGCTATGATGGTTCGGTGGCTGTGGGCGATCACAACACCTTGGGCTTTGGTCTGATCAGTCAACCGACGTATTTCGTGTTCAGTTCCAACCTTCCCCGTCCGCCGAAAGAAGGCGATGGTGCCTACAGTTTGAGTAATGCGGACACCCTGACCTTGCAGGTGAAAGACTGGATCGTCGATGGGGGCTTGTACTTCAACGATACCTTTGAGTACGAGCGCTTCACCGTGGTTCCCGGCCTGCGTTTGGATTACCGTCCGGCCTTCGATCAATACGCCGTAGACCCTCGCGTGCAGGTGCGTGTTCGTGCCGCCAAACCCTTGGTCATCAAAGCGGCTGCCGGTCTGTATCACCGTTTCCCCGATTACGACGAACTGTATGAGCCTTTCGGCAACGATGGTTTGGAGATGGAGCAGGCCATTCACTTCGTCACCGGGTTGGAGTGGGACATCACGGAACTGATCAGCCTGGACGTTCAAGGCTACTACAAAGACCTGTCCAAGATGGTGGTGCGTATCGACGAAAGCCGCCCCAACCCCAACAACCTGGTCTATGACAACGGCGGGCGTGGTTATGTGGCCGGGGGTGAATTGCTCTTGCGGCACAACATGACCGAGCGCTTTTTCGGGTGGATCAGCTACAGCTTTTCCAAGGCGATGCGTAACGATGGCCCCGGCACGCCGATGCGCCCCTTTGATGGCGATCAGACCCATAACCTTACCATTCTGGGTAGTTACAAGATCGGCAAGACCTGGCAGTTGGGTGGGCGTTTTCAGTTGAAATCCGGTGCGCCCTATACCGACACCCTGGACAGCATCTACGTAGCCGATACCGGAACCTATGTGCCGGTCAGCGAGAGCAACAAGAACCGCTCCCGCCTGCCGCTGTTTCACTCCCTGGACCTGCGCCTGGACAAGTTCTGGCGTTTTGAAACCTGGATTCTTACCACCTATCTGGACGTGCAGAACGTCTACTATCAGAAAAACGTCCAGACTATCAGTTACAACTTCGACTACTCGGAAAAGGCGCTGGTCAGCTTCATTCGTATCCTGCCCAGCCTCGGTATCCGAGCGGATTTTTAAGGAGGCGCGTCATGAAACCTCGCTTCCCGCTTCATCGCTCCCGTTACGGTCTCTTGCTTGGGGCCTTGGTGCTTCTGGGTTTGTATTCCCTGCTTGCGGCATCTTGTGGGCCAACCTTCAAAGACGAAGACCGCAGCATCGTCGATAAGCCTACGGTAATTTCCGTAACGCTGGACCCGGCGGAGCCCTCACCCGGCGATACCGTGACGGCGCGTTTTCTGATGATGGACCAGTACGGGCGCATGGAGCCTGAATTTCAACTCTGGTTCCGCCAGGGTGGCTCGGATAGTGTGCAATACGGGGCGACGGGGGATACCTTTGCCATGCTGGACCCTTCCGCCGATCCGCAGGATTTTCTGGACCTTCTGGGCCTGAACGATCTGACCGAGGCGCGGCTGGGCCTGTTTTCCTCGTTCACCTTTCAACTGGCCGATGAAGAGGCCTACAATTTCAATGAATCCGGGTTGACCTCGGAAAGCCTGTTCATCGCCATACCGCTATTACCGGTTGAGTTGGATCTTACCCAGCTTGCCGGGGATTTTCTTGATGATCCCGATGAAGCGATGCAAACCCTGGGTCCGGCCCTGGCCGGCCTGGGTGAGAGCCTGGAAGGCCGTCAAGCCTTGAAGGTCTTGCGCACCCTGCCGGTGAGTATCCGTGAGACAAAGAACAAAAACCCACGGATTACCGCTATTTCCGTGAAGCCAAGGCGGGATAGTACGGACAAAACCCCTTTGATTTTCGCCAGCCCGGAGAACCCGGACAACACCGAAGCCCGCCAGAACCCCTTTGTCTATACCCTGGGTGAAACCTATGAGGGCGTGGCCAAGGATGAAGGCCGGGTGTATTTTGAGGTGGAGATCGAGGACGAAGCCGAGAATCAGGACGAAGAGCTTCGGTTTCAGTGGTTTACCACACCCGGTGGAGGGAGCTTCCTCAACCGGCAGGAACGCATCCAGCGTTTCGGCGTGCCTTTGGTGGGGATCGACGGTCCCCTCAGCGACAACCCCCGCCTGGACCCGGCCTTGATTCCCATCGTGGTGGTCGTGCGGGATGTCCAGGCCGGAGACGGCAACAACCTGGGCCAGACCTGGGCGGAATTCTACCTGCGCGTCCAGCGCTAAGGGGAAAACCGGCCCGCAGTCACGGAACCCACGCTTGATCATCGGGGGCGACAACGCGCCGGAGGCACGAAGCCGGTCTGAATCCGAACCCCTCCTTCCCAAAGCACCCAACTGCCTTGATTTTTGGGGATAAGTGTCTATGGTTGGGAATAAATTCGCCAGCCGGGTGGTTGCAAAACCGTGAAAACCCCCGGTGAGGTCTTGCTTCACCCGGTGGGTGATGGCTTCGCAAAGGAACAAGGAACCGTGGGCCTGGTTGGTGCCGGGTCAAAGGGCTCTCTAAACGAGGTGGAAGGGACGGATCATGTACAATGAAATCGAAGTGTTGAATCAGCGCATTGCCGAGGAATCCCGCTTCGTGGACCCGCTCGTGGCCGAGGTCCGCAAGCACATTGTCGGACAGGCCGACATGGTGGAAAAAATCCTCATCGGTCTGCTCACCGGCGGGCACATCCTCTTGGAAGGTGTTCCCGGTCTGGCTAAAACCCGGACGATCAGCGCCGTAGCTCGCGCCGTAGAGGCGTCGTTTCAGCGCATTCAGTTCACCCCGGACCTGCTGCCTGCCGATCTCATCGGCACGATGATCTACAACCAGCATGATGGCCAGTTCACCACGCGCAAAGGACCGGTGTTCACCAACATCGTGCTGGCCGACGAGATCAACCGCGCCCCGGCCAAGGTGCAATCCGCCCTGCTGGAAGCGATGCAGGAAGGGCAGGTTACCATCGCCGAAACCACTTACAAGCTGCCCAGCCCTTTCTTTGTGTTGGCTACCCAGAACCCCATTGAGCAGGAAGGCACCTATCCCTTGCCTGAAGCCCAGGTAGACCGTTTCATGCTCAAGGTGAAGGTGGAGTACCCCAGCCGGGAGGACGAACTGCGCATCATGGATCTGAATACCGGCAAAGAGGATCTTGATGATCCCGTGGCGGTGGTGAAACCCGAAACCCTGCTCTCGGCTCGTAAGACGGTGCGGGAAATCTACATGGACGACAAGATCAAAAAATACATCGTAGACATCGTCTTCGCCACCCGCACGCCGGAAGAGTTCGGTTTGAAAGAACTGGCCACCTTCATCGAATGGGGAGCCAGCCCACGCGCCTCCATCAACCTCAATCTTGCCGCCCGCGCCCATGCCTTCTTGAGCCATCGTGGTTATGTCACGCCGGAAGACGTGAAGGCGGTGGGGTACGATGTCCTTCGTCACCGCATCACCCCCAGCTTCGAGGCCGAGGCGGAAAACCTGAGCAGTGAAGCCTTGGTGCGTAAAATCTTCGATCACGTTGAAGTGCCTTAGCCCGCACCTGCGTCTGAAAGGAACAGGTGACTGCTTGAACAGGAAAGCCGTGAGCGAGGCGAACGATGGTTGACGAACGAAAACAGGATCCACAGCAGGGTGAACAACGGCGTGAGCTGTTGAAGAATATCCGGCGGATTGAGATTGCCACCAACCGCGTGGTCAACGAATCTCTGGCCGGTGCCTACACCAGCATGTTCAAAGGGCGCGGCATGGAGTTCGACCGGGTGCGGCTCTATGAACCCGGTGATGACATCCGCAGTATCGACTGGAATGTCACTGCCAGAGCGGGCGCGCCCTACGTCAAACAGTTTCATGAAGAGCGCGAATTGACGGTGATGATTCTGGTGGATCAATCCCAGAGTCAGAATTTCGGCACGCGCAAGCAGGAGAAACGACAACTGGCCGCAGAACTGGCAGCCATGTTCGCCTTCAGTGCCATCCGTAACAACGACAAAGTGGGTCTGATGCTTTTCACCGATGAGGTGGAACGGCTGATTGTGCCGCAAAAGGGACGCCGTCACGTCTTGCGCGTGATTCAGGAAATCCTTTCCTTTCAACCCGAACATACCGGCACCAACCTCACTGCCGCCTTGGATTACCTCGGTCGTTTGAATTTGCGTCGTAGCGTCGTGGTGTTGCTCAGCGATTTCATCGCGCCGGATTTCGAGCAGAGTCTGCGGCGCATCAATCGCAAGCACGACCTGGTGGCGCTCTCTCTGCATGACCGCATGGAAGCCCAGCTTCCCGATTTGGGGCTGGTACCGATGGAAGACGCGGAAACCGGAGAGTTGCGCTGGGTGGATACCACCAGCAAACGGGTGCGCGAGCAGTGGGCCGCGTGGTGGCGCGAGCGGGACGAAAAGCTGGATCGCCTGTTTCGTCGTGCCAAAGTGGACCGCGTGCCCATTGAATGCGGAGAAGATTACATCCCCAAGATTGTCTCTTTCTTCCGGCGTCGTGCCAAAAGGGTAGCCTGATGAACCGACGTACCTTGACCACCTATCCCCTGCTGCTTGTCGCTCTGAGCCTCTTGCTCGGCGTGCAGGCGTGGGCACAGACCACGCCACCCAGCCCTGCGCCGGGACCGGCCTTGGCCGAAGACAGGCCCGCCTCCGGTGAGCCTCTGTCTGCGGACCCGGCACGTGCCGAAGCCGTGAACCCGGACCCCGCACCGGACCCGGTCCAAGCCCCCGGTGGGATCATCCTGCAACCGGCTGCCAACCCGGCTCCATCTGCCCAGGCGGAACCCCCGGCCCCCGCGACGGCGAAACCGACCAAGGCGGAGAAGCCGGAAACCCCGTTGCCCATTGATCTCAAAGGTAGTGTGACCCCGGCATCGGGATACATCGGTGATCCGATCTCCGTGACCTATCAGTTCACCGCCTCCGCGCCCTTCACGGTCAAGCTCTCCGGCAACCCGAATTTCGGTTCCTTCGATCTGACCGACAAAAGCCGTCAGGAAGGCCCGGCGGAAGCGGGTTATGCAGTGAGCCTTCGTTATCAGCTCATCGGTTTTGAAACGGGAAATCAGGAAATCCCCGCGCAAGCGTTTCAGTTGGACATGGATGGTCATACCCAGCGCCGTGAAAGCCGCCCCTTGCGTGTGGAAGTGAAATCTCTCTTGGATGAAGAAGGGCAGAAGTTGGCCCTGCGTGAAATGCAGAAGCGTAAGGCCGAAGAAGCCAACAGCCCCAAACCGTCCGCCCCGGCAAATTCGGGAACGATGGGGCCGACGCTGACGCTTCCCCAGGGCCAGACGCCCCAGGGTGCGCCCCCCGCCGGAACGCAAACGATGATGATCGGCCCGGACGGCAAGCCCATCGCGGTCAACCCGAACGACCCTCAGAGTACCGGACAGCAGCCGATGCAGATCAAACTGGACCCGCGTGGCGACAAACCTCCGGTGCCTTTGATGCAGGAAGACTACACCCTGGCCTATGTTGCCGGTGTGCTGCTTTCCATCTTGTTTGTGGTCGGTGGAAGTTTTCTCTGGCGCAGGTTCCGTCCGGAGCCGGAAGCCAAGGAGGAGGTGGACTATACTCCGCCACCGCGCCCGGCCCACGAGATTGCCCTGGAACGTCTGCATGAATTGGATGAACAGAACCTACCGGCCAAGCGCAAGTGGGAACGCTTCCATACCCAACTGAGTTTCATCGTGCGTGAATACCTGCAGAACCGCTACAACCTGGATGCACTGGAAATGACCAGCGATGAAATCGTCAAGGCGGTACGCGGGATGTATCTGCGGGGTGTGGACGAGCGGCTCTTTGTGGATTTCTTCACCGCCTGCGATCTGGTCAAGTTCGCTCGCCACGAGCCGGAAGAGAGCCACGCCAAAACCCTGTTTGACCAAGCCACGCTGCTGGTGGAAAGGACGCGGGAAGATGGAGTTTAATCATCCTGCCATCCTGGTACTGATTCCCCTGGTGCTTGTCGGGCTGGGGCTGCTATGGCTGAAGCGCTCCAAAGAGCGTCAACCCAGCCTGCGCCACAGCCACACCGCCGCTGCGGCCACCTTGCCCGTGACCTGGCGTGCGCGCCTGCGGCATCTGGTGCCCATCCTTCACGTGCTGATTCTATGTCTGGTGATTCTTGCTCTGGCCGGGCCGCGCAGACCCAGCGATGAAGTACCGATCAAGAAAGAAGGGGTGGATATCGTCGTTGCCTTTGATATTTCCACCAGCATGAAAGCCCTGGACTTCGAGCCGACCGACCGCTTCCGCGTGGCCAAAGACACCATCGCCCAATTCAGTGAAGGCCGCACCAACGACCGCATGGGGCTGGTGATCTTTGCCGGAGAAGCCTTCACCCAATGTCCGCTCACGTTGGACTACGGGGTGTTTCGCAACATCTTGAACATGGTGCGTATCGAGGCCGTCGAGCAGGAGATGATTAAAGACGGCACGGCCATCGGTGACGCCCTGGCCATTGCGGTCAACCGCCTGCGCAATTCCGAAGCCAAAAGCAAAGTGGTGATTCTTTTGACCGACGGTGATAACAACGCGGGCAACATGAGCCCCAAAGATGCTGCTTCAATGGCCAGCGAACTGGGAATACGCATTCACACCGTGCAGGTGGGAAAAGGTGGCGTGGTTCCCGTGCCGGTGAAGGTACGCGATTTCTTCGGGCAGGTGGTGGATCGCGTGCAGCAGGCCAAAATGCCGGTGAACCCGGAATTGCTTCGAGACATCGCCATGACCACCGGTGGAAGCTATTTCCTCGCCGACGATTCTCAAAGCCTGCACCGCATTTTCAACGACATTGATTCCCTGGAAAAAACCGAGCTTCCCGGTGAGCAATTCACGCTGTACGAAGAACTCTATGCGTGGTTCGCCTTCCCGGCGGTGCTTTTGTTGTTCTTGTTCCTTTTCGTTCAGGCGCTCTACCTGAAGCGGTTTCCGTAAGAGGGGGCTTTCATGCAGTTCGCCAACGACCAAGCTCTGCTTCTGCTCTTGGGCATTCCCTTCCTTCTGATGGCCTTCTGGCTTTCCCGTCGCCGCTGGCTGCGCGCCCAGAAGCGCCTCGGTGACGCGGGTTTGTCGCGCCGCTTGCTGGAACGGGTCAGCGATACCAAGGGGCTGTTGCGCATCACCCTGTTTGTGGTTGCGCTGTTTCTGCTTACCCTTGCATTGGCCAGACCTCAGACCGGTGGAAAATCCACCCTGGTCAAGCGGGAAGGGATTGACATCCTTTTCGTCTTGGATCTTTCCAAAAGTATGCTGGCCAAGGATATACGCCCCAGCCGCTTGCAGCGTGCCAAACTGGAATTGAACTCCCTGATGGATGAGCTTCGCGGGGACCGCGTGGGCCTGATCGGTTTCGCCGGAATGGCCTTCGTACAAAGTCCTTTGACCACGGATTACGCCGCGGCTCGTTTGTTTCTGAAAAGCATGAGCCCCAAAGATGTCCCCGTGCAGGGAACCGCCGTCGGTTCGGCCCTGAAACTGGCTCATACCTTGTTGACCGAAACCGAAGGCGTGGCCAAAAGCCGCCTGGTGGTTCTGCTGACCGATGGAGAAGACCACGGTGAGCAGATGAAGGATGCTCTGGCGCTGCTGAAGAAAGACAACATTCCGGTTTACGCCGTGGGGATAGGTAGCCAGAGCGGCGAACCCATTCCAGAGGAGGGCGGCCAGGGCTACAAGAAATCCAAGGACGGCAAAACGGTGATGAGCCGGATGAACGAGTCGCTCCTGGCCAACGCGGCGCGATCCACCGGCGGGCGCTATGTCAACCTGCAAGCGGGTAGCTCCCTGGTGCAACTGAAGGAATATGTCAGCACCATGCAGAAAGAGGAATTTGAAAGCAGCCTCTACACCCAGTACGACGAACATTTCCCGTGGTTGTTGTGGCCCGCCTTCCTCTGTCTGCTGGCTGCCGCCGTGTTGGATGAACGTCGCGGGTCGCGTTGGTTCGGAATTCTGCGGGAGGTGAGGCGATGAGACATCCATCATGGATTCTGCTTGCCGGACTGGTTCTTACGGCCCAGGTTCTGGGAGGTTGGGACTGGTTTCTGAATGAGGTGGAAAGCGTCGAAGAAGGCAACAAGCTGTATTTCCAGCGGGAGTATGCCGAAGCGCTGAAGAAGTACGACAACGCGGAGAACGATCAGGGAAGCCATCCGGAGATTCATTTCAACAAAGGTGCCACGCTGGCCGGTCAGGGAAACCACAAGGACGCGATGGAGGAATATCTCAAGGCGCTTTCCGGCGCGGATGACACCCTGAAAGCCCGCAACTACTACAACATGGGTAACGCCTTGTTGGCCCAGAAAAAGCTGACCGAAGCCATCGACAGCTACAAGCGCTCCTTGCGTCTTCATCCGGGTGATCGGGATGCCGTGTTCAATTTGGAACTGGCGTTGCGCATCAAAAAACAGATTGAAGAAGAGCAGAAAAAACAACAGGAGCAACAGAAGCAAGACGGTCAACAGAACGATCAACAGAACGATCAGCAGAACGAAGAGGGTCAGCAACAGCAAGGTGACCAGCAGAACCAGCAGGAAAATTCCCAAAACAAAGAGGATGGCCAGGACCGGCAAGACGGTGAACAGAAACCAAACGGAGACGAGCAGCAAGAGCAGCAACAAGGCGAGAACGACCAGGCCAACAACGAACCGAAGCAAGAGCAACAACAAGGTGAGCAGGGTCAAGACCAGCAAGGCAAACAAGAGCAGCAGCAACAACAAACGGCCCAGGCTCAAGCCGGTGAAGCAGAGGAAGACAAACAAGACGAGACAGGGAAAGAGCAAGCCACGGCCATGCCCTTGAACCAGGATGAAAAAGACAAACTGGAGCAAACCCTGGATGCCTTGCAAGACAGGGAGAAAAGCTTTCAAATGCAACGTTTCTTCGTGCCGCGTAATGCGCCGACGCTGGATCAGGACTGGTGAGGATGACAAGCATGAACCCAAGGAAACAAGCTCGATGGCTCGTGCTGCTGAGTCTCGGTCTTTGGCTCTGGCCCGCGCTGGCCTTGGCCGGGAACTCGGTAAGCATCAGCTGTGATAAAACCCGCATGACCCTGGATGACGTGCTTCAGTGTTCCGTTCAGGTCACCGTTACCGATGAAGACAAGGTGCAAAGCCTGAAAGATCCGGTGCTGGAAGGGTTTAAGATTTTAAGCCAGGGAACCAGTACCAGCACGGAAATCCAGATGATCAATTTCCGCACCACCCAGCGGAAGGTGACCACCACCAACTACGAGTTGCAAGCCTTGCGCACGGGAAGCCTGCGCGTGGGACCGGCGGGGATTGTGCAGCAGAATGGTGTGGTGCAGAGCAATGTGATTTCCGTCCAGGTGGCCGAAGCCATCGCCGCTCCTGCCGCCGAGCGCTACGGCGCGGATGCCCTGACCGCACCCTTGAGTGACAAGGAACTCAACGAGGGAAACCTCTTCCTGCGTCTGTTGCCGGATAAAAGCGATGTCACCGTGGGCGAACAACTGACGGTGTCCCTTTATATCTATCATTGGAACATGCCCTTGGGGAATCCTTCGCTGGTTTCCGGGCCGGATTTCTCCGGCTTCTGGATGGAAGAGTTGGAGTTGGACGAGCAGAATCAGACCCGCCGGGTGAGTATCGGGCGGCGGGTGTTCAACGCAACGCTGGTCAAGCGCCTGGCGCTCTTTCCCAACCAGGCCGGAGAAATTACCATTGATCCCTACCGCCTGAAATTCAATACCGGCGGCCTGTTCAATCGCGGGCGCAGCCTGACGCGCTCAACCAGCCCCGTGGTGCTGAGGGTTCTTCCCTTGCCGGAGGAAGGCCGCCCGGCGGATTTCCAACCGAACAACGTCGGTGCGTTTACTCTCTCCGCGTCGGTGGACCGTCGCACGGTGGAACAGTTCTCACCGGTGCAACTGACGGTGACCTTATCCGGTCGCACCAACATGGGAAAAATCGCCGCCCCGGCTCCGGAGCCCATTGCGGAGGTGAAATCCTATCCGCCGACGATCCGTGAAGACAGTGCCCAACGGGAGATGAGTCTGTGGGGTCGCAAAACCGCGGAATACCTTCTGGTGCCGCAACAAGCCGGTCGCTTTACCATTCCACCGGTGCGTTTCAGCTACTTCGATACCAAAGCCCGCCAATACCGTACCCTGCAAAGCCGCAGCTTCAGTATTCAGGTCAGACCTTCCAGCCGGAAACCGGCCACCGACCTGGACGGTGGATTCGCCTCCAAGCAACGCCTGCGCGTATCTGCCGATGACCTTCGGCCCTTGCGATTCTCGGCCACGTTGGAACCCGCCACCGCCCAAGGTGAAGCGCGTCGCGGCATCGCTTGGATGGTGTTTCTCGGCCTGGGGATTCTTGCCGTGATTTATGGCCTGGATGGCCTGTTGCGTCTCCGTGCCCGCTTGGCCCAAGGCGCCGAGGCCCGGTACGCGGCAGCCAAAAACGAAGAAACGAAACGGATTGAGCAGGCCATGTCCGACCAGCCAGAAGCGGCGCTGGCCGGGATTCAACGCTACCTGGTTCTTTTGGCCCAAGGCGCGAAGGGGCGCGATCTGCGCGGCGCAACCCGTGAGGAATTGCGCAAGGATTTGGAACGCACCCAGCCCAATGCGGCATGGATCAACACCCTGATGGACCTTCTGGAAGCCTGCGATCAGGCTCGCTTCATGCCCGGTGGTGCTTCGAGCCAGAGGGTCCGCGAGCTATGGCAGCAAACCCAAGCCCTGGAACGGGAGGCGGGACGATGACGATGCAGACGTGGAAGTGGGTTCTGGTGGGGATGGCGGCAATGGTTCTGGTTTCCGCCCAGGCTCTGGCTGACGACGACGCCCAGGCGCGTTTTTCCAAGGCCAACGATCTGGTGATGAAAGACAAGGCCGCCGAGGCTGTAACGGTGTATCAATCCCTCCTGGATGAAGGCTACGGTGGCGCCGCGCTGCACTACAACGCGGGAACCGCCTATCTGCAAGCGGGCAAGCTCGGTGAAGCGGCCTGGAATTTCGAGCGGGCCTTGATGCTGGACCCGGATTGCTCCGACTGCAAAGCCAACTATGACAAGCTCAAAGAGATGCAGAAAGACAAGGTGGTGTTAAGCGCCAATGAGGCCAAGGCCACATCGGAGGACGGCTTTCTGGCCTCGGTTCCTTTGGCCAGCCTGACCGCCTTCTTCACGGTGTTCTGGGTACTCTTTGTGGTAAGCGTACTGGCCGTGCGCTTCGTGAAAGGGGAACGTCCTCGCGTGGCCTTGATTCTTCTGGCAACCACCGCTCTTCTGGCTTCGGTGGGTCTGGGAGCGCTACGGGAAATCAAGCTGGATGAATATGAAAACGTGACCCGTGCCGTGGTGATGAAGGATGAAGTTTCGGTGCGCAAAGGCCCCAACGCCAATTTCGATGAAGCGTTTACCGTCCATGAAGGGCTGGTGGTCAAGCTTGGTGAAACGATGGAAGACTGGCGGCAGGTCTTTTTGGAAAACGGCCTGCATGGCTTCGTTCCTCAACAAAGCCTGAAACCTCTGTAAAGGGCATCGGGCGGGCAAACAGCCCGGAAACCCCTTGAGGCGTGCCTAGGGATGCCTCACACGCTCCCCGGAAGACCCTCCGAGCGCTTGTTTGAAACCTGATGCGTTTTGACTGGCATTTTGTGTTTGCTTTTAGTAAGTTTTCTCGTTTGAAATGCTGGGTGCACGAATTGGGGAACGCGCCCAGGATACGAAGGAGCGAGAGTATGCTGCTAGAAGTCAATACGCAGAACCCGGAAAAGCGCAAGATCAAACAGCAGGCCGAACTGCTGCGTGACGGCGGGATTGTGATCTATCCCACGGACACCACCTACGCCTTCGGCTGTGATATGTATAACAAGCACGGCGTGGAAAAGATCCTGGCCATCAAACGTATGCCCAGAAACAAGCTGTTGAGCCTGGTCTGTGGGGATCTGAAAGAAGCCAGCCAGTATGGTTTTCTGGAAAACTCCTCGTACAAGATCATGAAACGCTGCCTGCCGGGGCCGTATACCTTTATCCTCAAGGCCACCAAGCTGGTGCCGCGCATCATGGTAACCAAACGCAAAACCATCGGCATCCGCATTCCGGACAACCGCATTGCTTTGGATCTGGTGGAAGAGCTGGGTCATCCGATCATCACCGCCAGCGTGAGGCTGGAGGGTGAAGAGATCATGGGCGAGCCGTGGGATATGCACGAACGCCTCGGTCACCTGGTGGACTCCGTGCTGGATGCGGGCATCATTCTACCCTATGAATCCAGTGTGGTGGACTTGAGTGGCGATTCGCCGGAAGTGATCCGTGAAGGCAAGGGTGACCTTGACTTCATCAACGATCTCTAAGCCTTCGTTGAAAGGGTTCCCCAAGGGATGGGATTTCTGGGGCGCCCATCGAAGGTCTAGGCTGCGTTCACTCGTTGCTTGTCACCACCTGGCCAACTCGCAGAGGTCCGCATGAATGGGGAAGTTCACCCCAAGGCCAAGCCCTTGCGGGTGTTGGAAAAAGAGCTGTTACGCAAGGCGGGGCGGGCGATCCGCGACTATGGCATGATCCGCGAGGGTGAGCGTATCGCCGTGGCGGTCAGTGGCGGCAAGGACAGTTTTACCCTGCTGCGCATTTTGCGTCTGCTTCAGCAACGGGCGCCGGTATCCTTCGAGCTGCTGGCTTTGAATCTCCACGCCGGCTTTCAGGGCTATGATCCGGAGCCCATCCGTCAGGTCGCCGAGGATCTGGGCATAGCCTTTGAGAGTGTTTCCGGCAACATCGACCAGATTCTACACGACAAACTGAGCGAAGGTGGGAACGCCTGTTTCCTCTGCGCCAGACTGCGTCGGGGTATTTTGTACACCGAAAGCGTCAAGCGTGGTTGCACGCGGCTGGCCCTGGGGCATCACGCCGACGACACCCTGGAAACCCTGCTTTTGAACGCCTTTTTCACCAGTCAGCTTAAGGCCATGCCACCCAAGGTGAAAAGCGAGGACGGCAGGCAGGTGGTCATCCGCCCGCTGATCTACGCACGGGAGGATGACATCATCCCCTATGCTCAGGCCTTGCAGTTTCCCGTGCAACGCTGCAACTGTCCTCATGAAACCGCCTTGAAACAAGGCCAGCGGGCCAGGGTGAAATCCCTGCTTGGTGAGCTGGAGGCGGAGTTTCCCCACCTGAAAAACCGGATGTTGGCCGCCTTGGGCCGTGTGCGCCCCAGTCACCTGCTGGATACCTCTCTGCATCCCTTTGACGAGTAACGAAGCTACGATGATGTCTGATTTCAGAAAACAGAGCCGGGCCCGGTAAGGCCTTTCTCAACCTGAACCTTTGCCACCGCCATCGCAGGAAGACTTTTGCATCCCACCTTCCGCTGTGGTAAATTCTTTTCGTTCACGGTGGATACTCTGAGGTCGGGCAAGGGAGTCAGGTCGCTGGAGAATTTCCCTCACCCTGCTCTCTTCGTTTGTGCAAGCGGTACATGGGTTACATTTTAGACCGGGCACATAGGTGACACTATTTTCGTTTCGTCTTGATCGTTCGGGTTCGCCAATTGAGATATCCAAGAGGGTAAAAACCAAACCGGATTTCGTAGTGGTCTTCATCCATCTGCTTCAGCCCGATCCGATCCTTCGCCAAACATTCCGATACGTAAATGAGTTCTCCCTTGAATTTGATCTCGCCGCTATGCCGCACGCTTCTCACGATCCAATCCGAATCATAGTCCATCGGAACGATCCTCTCCGGGTAGCGTCTTGGCGAGACAAGGTATACGCTTGCCGGGGGTTGATCCTGCAAGGCTTCATGAGGACGATCCTCGTTGTATTCCCGACGAAACCGCTCGAAACACTCTTGCTGCGATCGCAAATCATCACAGGCCGGACGCGCAGTCTCCGCTTTCAGCGTGCGGTGCATCCGCTCATGCCGACCGTTTTGTTGAGGTTTCCCCTTCTCAATGCGCTCCGGTACGATCCCCAATCGGATCCACCAGGCCGACAAGCGGCTCAAACCGCCTTTGCCCCTACCGGCAAAAGGTGTCCCGTTATCCGTGCGGATCGCATCCGGTAACCCGTAGCTTCTGAAAGCCCATTCAAACCAGAGACGGCAGCCTGCGTAGTCCGGTCGCAGTAACCCGCGACAGACCAACAGATAGCGGCTGTAGTTATCGCTGATCGTCAACGGATAGCAAGAACGGCCATCGCCCGTTTTGAAGGGACCCTTGAAATCCGCACTCCACACCGCATTCGATGCCTGGCAACCTTTGAAGGGCTGGGTATACGGCTCAACCCGAAGACGCCGCTTGCGAGGAAGAACAAGCCCTCGTTTCTTGAACCAGTAGCCACCGTACTCGGTACCGGCCAGTCCAACTCCGGACTCGTTCGTTCCAGATACTTCACGATTTTGCGTGGACCCCAGGACGGATGGTGAGCCTTGACATCCTCAAGAATGTCGAGGTGAGCCGCATCCGTCCGGTGCGGAATCCCTTGAGGAGCACGGGATCGGTCGGTCAATCCCTCGAACCCTTCCTCCTCGTAACGCTCGATCCATTTGTAGATCGTTTTACGGCTCACACCGTAACGCAACGACAAGGTCGTGATCGTAGACTCTCCTCGCAGATAATCCGAAATCAACAGATGACGCTCTTTCATGGTATCAGTCTCTTTCCAAGGCATGGCACCTTCCTCCTTGCCCTTCACGATAACTGTTACCTATCTACCCGGTCCAATCTGTTACCTATCTTACCGGTTTGTACCACGAGTTTTCCCTCTCCCGCGGGGAGAGGGAAAACTCGTCTCTCCCCGTGGGAGAGGTCGGAAACCAAGGGTTTTCGGGTGAGGGAAAGCATGCCGGGCAAAGAATTTGCCCGACCTTGTATTATACCTTCCAGTGCGTTTGTCTGTATAATCGAGCGACAATAGGAGCCCGCGAGACCCTCAAAAATCTCGCGGGCGGTGGACGGCGAGATCGTCCCGACCTTGGGTCGTAAAACCCGTTATGTAGCCTGATCCGTCGTCCGTTTTGTCCGGATAACCCGAACAGTCGCTGGGGCCAGTTTAACCGAAGTGAGCCCGTATTGGCAAGGAAGGGTAGCATGAAAGAAATAATCGGGATTGATGTGAGCAAGAGACGTTTTGATGTCGCTTTGTTGAACTCCGGAAAGCATCGGAGCTACGAATACTGCAAGAAAGAAATGAACAGCTTCGTTCGCAGTCTGGATACGCTTCAGCCGGAACGCATCGTGATGGAAGCAACCGGAGGTTACGAAAAACCGTTGCTTAAACATCTGCAAAAGCATGAACTGCCCGTGGTGGTGGTCAACCCTCGACGCATCCGCGATTTTGCCAGAGCCATGGGCGTGGCGGCAAAAACCGATCGCCTTGATGCCTTGGTCATTGCCAGATATGCGAAGAGCATGAAACCGAAGATACAGGTTCCGGTCAGCGAAAATAGCCTTTTACTAAAGAGCCTTACTGCCCGTCGCCGTCAGCTGATTGCGATGAGAACACAGGAAAAGAATCGCATGGAGCATTCCGATGAAAAGCTTATCGCACAAAGTCTGCACGCTGTTTTAAGAACTCTTGATCGAGAAATTAAAAAGCTGGATTCGCAGATTGAGGAGGTGATTCGCAGGGATCGCGAACTGAGCGAGAAAGCGCAGATTCTGGAAACGATACCGGGAATCGGATTGACCACTGCGAACGCTCTGGTTACCGAATTGCCGGAGCTTGGTATCTGCAACCGACGCCAGATTGCGGCTCTTGTTGGGGTGGCACCGATGAACCGGGACAGTGGAATGTTTCGTGGCAAGCGAATGACCGGTGGTGGACGGCATCATGTCCGCACCCAGTTGTACATGCCTACGCTGGTGGCCATTCAGTATAATCCACCAATCCGCAAACATTATCAGCACTTGCTGAATGAAGGAAAAAGCAAGATGTCGGCTGTGGTAGCCTGCATGCGAAAATTGCTTCTCTTCATGAACTCAATGCTCAAAAATAATCAGCGATGGAAACCGCAAATCGCTTGACTTTGATAACAGTCGCTACCCACAACCAAGGAGCAGAAAACGGAGTGGCACGGGCCACCCTCAGCCGTTTCCGTGGGTTCGATGGTTCAGAGAAGCCTCTTGCAATCCCTGGTTTACCGGTGGTAGAGTTGTTCCATAAATCGAACACTGTCTCGTGATGTGTTTTATCTTTGGAGCAGTTTTTCATCATGATTCCCACCAACCTGGACCCTCATTTTCTGGAATTTATTGTACAGAGCGTGCCCTACGGCATTTTTACCGTAGATCAAGCGGGCCGTATCACCTTTTTCAACCAGGCCGCCGAGCAGATCACCGGACGGAAGGCCGAGAAGGCCATCGGCCAGCCTTGCCACAAGGTCTTTCAGACCGAGTTGTGCAACACGCAATGCCCCTTGCAGGAAAGCGTTCGCACGGGGCTTTCGGTGCGGGACCGCGAGGTAAGCATTCGCACCGCCCAAGGTGAGCAACGCGCCGTGGCGGTCAGCACCGCCGCTTTGCGAGATGACAGCGGACGGGTGATTGGCGGGGTGGAGATGTTTCGGGATCTGCGCCAGGTGGAGGTGCTTCGCAAGCGGCTGAATCAGCAGTGGAAGCTTGGTGACATCGTCAGTAAAAACGTGAAGATGCAGGCTATTTTGAAGCAACTTCCTCTCTTGGCGCAAAGCCCCACCACGGTCTTAGTGGAGGGGGCCAGCGGCACGGGAAAGGAACTGATCGCCCGCGCCATTCACGAATTGAGTCCCAGGGCAAAAAAGCCCTTTGTGGCGGTGAACTGCGGAGCGCTTCCGGACAGCCTGTTGGAATCGGAACTGTTCGGTTATGTACGCGGAGCCTTTACCGATGCGCGCAAAGATAAACCGGGGCGTTTTCAACGCGCCAATGGGGGAACCATTTTCCTTGATGAAATCGGAGAGTTGTCTCTTTCCATGCAGGTTAAGTTATTGCGGGTTCTGCAAGAGCGGGAGTTTGAACCGCTGGGAGCCAGCCATAGCGTGCGGGTGGATGTGCGCGTGGTGACGGCGACTAACAAGAACCTGAAAGAGTTGATGTGGGCCGGGCGTTTTCGGGACGATCTCTATTACCGCCTGAATGTGATCCGGGTGGAATTGCCTCCCCTGGCCCAGCGTCGCGATGATATTCCTCTGCTGGTCAGTCACTTCATCGAACAGTTCAACGCCGTTTTCGGGAAGCATATCCGTGGCTTGAGTGGGGAAGCGATGGCGTCTTTATTGCGTGCGCCTTTTCTGGGCAACGTGCGCGAGTTGGAAAACGCCATCGAACATGCTTTTGTCTTGTGCCAGGGCCATGAGATCCGCGCCGAGCATCTTCCCAGTCACCTGCAAGATACGCCTCCGGGCGGTATGCAACCAGGCCCGGTGACAACTCGTGATTTTTCCTACCCGCCGCATGGTGAGACGCAGGAGCCTTCAGACCCGCTTCAACAGGCGGAGAAAACGGCGCTCGTGCAGGCCTTGGAAGCCAGTGGAAACAACCGCACCCAAGCTGCCAAACGTCTGGGCATCAGCCGAAACACTCTCTGGCGAAAAATGAAAAAACTGGGAATTTCTTAACTTGGCTCAAGGTTTGCTTACGTAGCAAGGCCGGTTTGTTTGTCAACCTTGAACCGGCTTTCACAAGCCAAAGGATCAAAACCATGAGCGTACGCAAAATCGCCATTTCCTCCAGAGGACAAGACTGGGACGCCGCCGTGGATGAACGCTTCGGACGCGCCGCCCATTTCGCGATTGTTGACATCAGCGTCGATCCGCCGACTCTGGTTCCCGTCCCCAACACCCAGAATCTGAACGCCGCCCAGGGTGCAGGCATCCAGGCCGCGCAGAATGTCGCCGACCAGGGTGTGGAGGTCTTGTTGACCGGTCACGTCGGCCCCAAAGCCTTCACCGCGCTGAACGCCGCCAAGGTGGAGGTCTACACCGGCATTCAAGGCACGGTGAAAGATGCTCTGCAAGATTATCGGGACGGCAGTCTGGCCAAAGCCGACCGCGCCGACGTGGAGGGACACTGGTGAGCCGCTTCACCCTGGCCATTGCCAGCGGCAAGGGCGGGACGGGTAAAACCACCCTGTCCGTCAGCCTGGCCCTGGCTTTGCGCCAACGCGGAGAAACGGTGCGGCTCATCGACCACGACGTGGAAGAGCCCAACTCCCACCTGTTCCTGAACCAGAACCCCCAGGTGGTGCAGACCGTTACCAAACCCATTCCCCAGGTGGATGAAGAACGCTGTACCGGCTGCGGTCTGTGCCGTGAAGCCTGCGCGTTCAATGCCATCGCCATTCTGGGAGGGAAACCGCTGGTCTTCGCCGAACTTTGTCACGGCTGCGGCGGTTGTACCTTGGCCTGTCCGGAAAAAGCGATCACCGAGTTCCCCAAGGAACTGGGAGTTGTGGAACAGGATGAAAACGGCGACGTGCCCTTCATGCAAGGGCGCATGAACGTCGGGGAAGCGATGGCCGTGCCGATCATCCGTGCGTTGCGTAAGCATCGCCTCGATGAAGGCTGGACCATCCTCGATGCCCCTCCGGGAACCAGTTGCCCCGTGGTGGAAAGCGTCGCCGGGGTGGATGCCGTGTGGTTGGTCACCGAGCCGACGCCCTTCGGGTTGAATGATCTGCGTCTGGCGGTGGAATTGACCCGCGAGATGGGTATTCCCGCCTTTGCCATTGTCAATCGTTCGGATATGGGGGATCGCAAGGTCTTTGATTATCTGAACGAGGAGCGCATCCCCCTGATTCTGGAAATCCCCTATGATACGGAGATTGCCAGAGCCTACGCCGAGGGACGCCCGATGATTACGGCCAGAGAAAATCTGGTGGATGACCTGGTGGAAGCGGCCAGACGCACGGCGCGGGAGGTGAGACGATGAAACAACTTGTCATTGTCAGCGGCAAAGGGGGAACGGGAAAAACCACGGTGACCGCCAGCCTGTTTGCTCTCACCCGAAACGCCATTGCCGTGGATGCCGATGTGGATGCTGCCAACCTCTATCTGGTGTTGGACCCGGAAGTCCAGGAACGCCATCCCTTCGTCAGCGGGCAAGAGGCGAGCATCAACCCGGAGATGTGCAGCCAATGTGGAATCTGCCGGGATCTCTGCCGCTTTGAAGCCATTGACGAATCCTTCCGTGTCTCTTCGTTGCATTGCGAAGGCTGCGGGGTCTGCGCTGCCCATTGCCCGGAACAGGCGGTAACGCTCACTCCCACTACCTGCGGAGAATGGTTCCGTAGCGAGACCAAGAGCGGGCCGTTTATTCATGGCAAGCTGGGGATCGCCGCAGAGAACAGCGGAAAGATGGTCGCCCTCTTACGGGAACAGGCCCAGAAGCTGGCCGAGGAAACCAAGCGGGATCTGATCGTCATCGACGGTCCTCCGGGTATCGGCTGCCCGGTGATCAGCAGCCTGACCGGCGCGGACATGGCCTTGGCCGTTACCGAGCCGACGCCCAGCGGGCTGCATGACCTGAAGCGCCTGGCCGAGTTGACCAAGCATTTCACGATTCCTCTCAAGGTGTTCATCAACAAAGCGGATCTTTCCCCGAAGATGGTGGCCGAACTGGAGCGCTACTGCGAGGAAGAAGCCATTCCGGTGGTGGGACACCTTCCTTTATCCCCTGTCGTGGTGCGGGCCAACGTCGCTCAGGTGCCCTTGGTGGATTACTCCTCCGGCGCGGCAAGCATGGAATTGCGCCGCCTGTGGGAAAGCCTCCGTGCGGAATTGGGGTTGGGTGAATGAGTGTGATTCGGGATCAATACCAGCTTGAGCTTCACCTTCAGGGCCATTGCATCTGCACCACGGCCAAAAACGCGGTGATGCGCACCATGCGCACCCTGTTGGAAGAAGACCCTACGGACGCGGAAACCGAAAGGCTTTCCAGCGACCTTGATTTGTTGCAATGTTTTGTTCGGGAAACCGATTTTGAGACCCTTCGGGCGAAGAATCCTCGCCTGGATGGTCGCGAAGACCTGCGCGTGCGCCTGTGTTATCAGCAGGCCACGGGCGATATTACCCTTTCCATTTTGGATCATTCTAAAGGAGATCAGACACAATGAAGATTGCCGTACCGATGGCTCAAGGACAGATGTGTATGCACTTTGGTCACTGCGAAAAATTCGCGGTGTTGGATGTGGATGATAACGGAGCCGTGATCAAACGTGAAGACGTGGACCCGCCGGAGCATGTGCCGGGCGTGATTCCGAAATTCGTCGCCGACCTGGGCGTCAATGTGATGTTGGCCGGTGGCATGGGCGCACGGGCCATTGATATTCTGGAACAACGTGGCGTGAAAGTGCTGGTGGGTTGCCCCAACCAGAGCCCCGAAGCCCTGGCCGAACTGTATTGCAAAGGTCAACTGACCAGTGGCGCCAATGCCTGCGGTGGCGGTCATGGTCATGGCGATGGCGGCGGTTGCGGCGGTCATCATCACTAAATTTTCGCTCTCCGTTCCAAATTCAGGCACCGCCGGTTTGCATCCGGCGGTGCTTTGGCACATAATGGCCCCATGAATATGAACAGTACGAACTCAACATGGTCGCTTGTGTCCCGGTTCCTGCTTGCCTTGCTGCTGGTTGGGATGATGCCGGGCTGTTTTGTCAATGGCCAATGCCAAAGCAATGAAGATTGCCAAGGCGCGGAGGTCTGCCAGAACGGGAGTTGCCGTCTGGAATGCCGGGACGATGCCGACTGCGCCGACGATCAGCAATGCCAGGAGAGCCTTTGCATATTCTCCGAGGGTTGCATGGGGTGTCCCTACCCCGACGCGCCCAACGGTGTGGGCCAATGCCTGCACGGTGTCTGTTCCATCGTCTCCTGCGATGATGGCTATTACAATGCCGATGGGGTAGCCGGCAACGGCTGTGAATGCCAGAAAACGGAAAACGGCGAAGAACTCTGCGACGACGGAGTCGATAACAATTGCGACGGGTTGACCGACGAAGGCTGCTCCTGCACACCGACCAACGGCGGCGTGGAAATCTGCGACGGAGTCGATAACGACTGTGACCACAAGGTGGATGAAGACCTCACCTGCTGCCCGGACGACATGGTTCAGATTTCCACGGGAAGCAGCGCCTTCTGTATGGATATCTACGAAGCCAGCCGCCCCGATGCCAACGAAGACAATCCCGGCACGCAATCCGGCGCGGCGCAGTCCGTTCTCGGCGTGCGTCCTTGGGTGAATCTTCCCCAGGCTGATGCGCAGACCGCCTGTGAACTGGCCGGGAAACGCCTGTGCAATCCCGGAGAGTGGTTCGCCGCCTGCACGGGACCAAACCAGAGTGCGTATTGCTACGGCGATGACTATGAAGCGGCCACCTGCAACGGGATCGACACCTTCTGCCCCGAACCGGCCTACAATTGCGGGTCAGACCTGTGGCAAAATCAGGGCACGGCGGTGTTTCATGTCACACCCACGGCGTCTTTTCCCAACTGCACCAACGCCTTCGGAATCCTGGACATCAACGGCAACATCTGGGAATGGGATTCCTCCCCGGAAGGTCACGCGAGAGGTGGAGCCTACAACTGTTCGGATTCCAAGAAACTGCACCGTTGCGATTACATCCGTCGGGATGGAAATCAGGCCATCAACAATGTCGGGTTTCGTTGTTGTCGCTAGGAGGAGATGATGCCTTTTGAGTTGCTGAGTAAACGGAGCGCCTGGCGGATGATGATCCTACTCGCCGTGCCGACGCTCATCGCGGTTACATGTAACCTGCTGCGTCCGGAAGGACTGCCCTTCATCGCGACGGAACCCTATGAGATTTTTACCGACTGCCCCGAAGCCACGGCCCAGGCGGACTCGGTGAGCTTGAAGGATGCCCGAACACAAGCCGGAGACTTCCTCTTGGTGGATGGTCGCGCACCGGCTCAGGTGAAAGCCGAACCCATCGACGGCGCGATTGCCATCGCCTACGATGAACTCTTTCCCGTCTCGGCTGAGGATGTGAGTAAGCTTGCTCAGGCTCGTGGCGAGCGCGTCGTGCTTGTGATTGCCGACGAGGCCGCTACGGCCAAGCTTCTGGCCGACGATTTGCGCAGCCAGGGTGTGTTGAAGGTCCGCTATCTCAACGCAAGAGCCCAAGACTTTCTGGCGGGGAGGTAAGCCTATGGAACGATTCAGCCCCAAAACCCAAGGTCGCTTGTCTCTACTCGGTGTTCCCATCCGCCTGTATCTGGGAGGGGTCTTCCTCGTCGCCTGCCTGTTCAAGATTCACGATCCCTACACCTTTGCCTTGAGCGTCGCCACCTACCAGATTCTTCCCCTGGAGTTGGTCAACCCACTGGCCCTGGTTCTACCCTGGGTGGAGTTGATCGTCGGGCTCAGTTACCTGCTGGGGTTCTGGACCAAACAATCGGCCCTGTTGATTCTGGGGATGATGCTGATGTTCCTCACGGCTTTGCTGATTGCGTTGAACAAAGACCTGCAACTTTCTTGCGGATGCTTCGCCTCCCAAGACGCGGCGGATGAAATCGGCCTGCATACGGTCTTCCGGGATCTGGGTTGGATGGCCCTGGCCCTGTATACCTTGTTGCTGGATGACGGACGTTTCGGGTTGGATGGATTGCTTCAGCCCAAGCGGGATAGGCTGCGCTAGACCTGTTGAATGATGCGACGAAAGGAGTCATGATGAGACTACGAACCGTTTTGTTTCTCTGCTGCCTGCTGGTTTCCAGTCAGGCTCTGGCCCAGACCGCTTTTCCCTGGAATCAGGTGCTCGGTGCCGAGGGCTTGAGCGACGCGCAAAAGGCCGTGGTGGAACAGGTCTTGGATGAGGAATCCTGCTACGCCGGTTGTTCGGATACCCTGGCTACATGTCTCCAGGAAGAACCGGATACGCCCCCGGTGAAGCGGGTGGCGGCCTTCGTGGTGCGTCGGGCGAAGAAGGGCAAGAACGCCGTGGAGATCAAAGAATACCTCAAGCGCCGTGCGGCCAGCGTGTATCCCTCCAAAACACACAAACTATCCACCGAAGGGATGACACCCAGCGGAGAGGCCCCAAGCGCAAAAATCAAGGTTGTGGTCTTTGCCGATTTTGAATGTCCCTACTGCCGGATCGCCAGCCCCGCCTTGCGCAAACTAAGCCGGGAATGGCCCAAGGATCTGGTGATGTATTTCAAACAATTCCCGGTGAAAAGCCATGTTCACGGCGTGGCCTTGTCTCAAGCGGCCTTGGCCGCCGATCGTCAAGGCAAGTTCTGGGCCTTCCATGATGCGATGTACAGCAACCTGAAGTTTGAATCTGCCGAAGTGCTGGCCTTGGCCCAAAGCCTGGGCCTGGATATGGAACGCTTCAAACAAGACATGCAAGACCCCGCCGTGCTGGAGCGTATCCGTAAGGAAAAGCGGGAAGGTTTGGATATCGGCGTGGTCGGAACACCGGGGATTTTTATCAACGGCAAGTTCTATCAGGGCATCAAAACCTATGAAGAGTTGAAAGACAGGCTGCTTGAGGAAAAGGACATCGTGGATGGCAAGCAGTAAGGGGACTCCCGACAGACGCGGATTTCGGGCAAGCCAAGGGCTGCTCGCTCTCCCTCGCCCAGAGAGAAAGGGAACCGTGGTCGCTCCCTCTGAAAGAGACAGGACGCCTGAAGGCCGCCCCGTGAGGGGAGCGTGTGCGGTCCGATGTCACAAGGTATCGTTTGTTGCATTGGTTTTCTGTCTATTCTGGCTGGGCGTAAACGGCGCGGTCCTCGCGGACGACGGCGCGGCGTGCCGCCTGGGCACGGCTCGCGTGTTGTTGTTGGAGCAACAAGGCAAGCAGGCTGAAGCCCTGATTGCCGCCCGTGAACTGAGCAAGCAAGACCGGATGTGTCGCCCGGCCTGGCTTCGTCTGGCGGCCTTGTCGGCCAAGGCCGACGATTGGCGAGCGACGGAGAAGGCTCTGCAAAAAGCCTTGCGTCTCAAACCGGACAACGGCCTGCGCCTTCGTCTGGCCGAAGCCTTCCTCGCCCAAGGAAAGGCCATCTGGGCGCGGCGTAGCCTGGATGCCCTGAGTGAACCTCTGAGCGAGAAGCATCAGGCGCGCAAGCAGTATCTGTTGGCCCTGGCCGCCTGGAAACAGGACGACGCCAACACCGCCCAGGAACAGTTTGAAGCCATCGCCCCGGATCAACGGGCCGCCTTCCCGTTGCTGAATTACCATCTGGGTCATTTGCAACGCCTGCATGGTGAGCGTCTTTCGGCACGGCGCCAGCTGGAAACCTTTCTGGACCAGGAAAATCTTTCCGACACCTTGCGTCAGCGCGCCGAAGAGGAATTGGAGTTGACCTACCAGCAGGCCAAGGAACCGGGCTTCAGCCTCAGCGCGACGGTCAGCCCTCTGTATGACTCCAACGTGGTGCAGGAACCCGATGGACAAGATACCACCGGTGGCAAAGGACCGGATGCCTTCGGCTTGGGCCTTCGCGGCAATCTGGCCTGGTATCCGCTGCTCAAGCCGCGTCATCGGCTCGGCTTGCAAGCGGGCTTGTATCGCGTGTTTTATTTCAGTGATCCCGCCGATGACTTCAGTCTGACCAACGCCCACTGGCAACCTTCCTACCGCCTGCGTTTCGATGGCCTGGGCCGTGACCAGGAACTTACCGTTTCCTATCTGGGGAGCGTGAGCCTCTTGGATGGCGGGGCGTTGGCCGAGGAAGAGTCTTTGTACGTGTACAGCGAAAGTCACGCCGGACAGCTCCGCTGGTTGGTGGACGAAGAAGAGTTCGGGCAAAGTACGCTACGCCTGCAATCCGGGCGAGCGCTGTTCCGTCACCTGGGGCGGGATAACACCTTCCTGCGCCTGATCTGGGGGCAATCGTTTTTCTTTGACAAGGAACGCTACAAGCTCTTTGTGGAAGCCCAAGCCCGGTATGAAGACGCCCGCCGTGATGATTACGACCGCCTGGGTGTCGGGCCGTTTCTGGGATTCAGTGCGCTTCTGCCTTGGGAACTATCCCTGGCGGCATCCTTCCGCTATGAATACCTGAACCACCTGGCCAGTGAAGCCGGACGCACCTGGGACGACGAACGCCTGGACCATTATCTGATTGCGGGTCTGTCCCTTGGCCGCTCGTTCTGGGATCATCTGGACATCGGCCTGCGCTATGACCTGGCCAAGAATCTCTCTACCGTAGACACCTACGACTACCTTCGACATACCATAACCTTGAACCTGACCGGGAGGGGCGCATGGTAAGACCTGTTTCAATTGCTTTGGTCTGTGTCGTCTGGCTTGCGGCAAGCGTCAATCTTTACGCGGAGGAATCCCCCTGGACGGCGCTGTCACTGCACACTCCGGCTGACGAACCCTCGGAGGTAACACAGGCCACAAGCTGGCTTGTCAATCCCAGGCAAGGCTCGGCCCTTGTCGGAGAGCAGGCCAAGGCTACGACCACGGGTGACAGGCTCTCGTTGGAACAAGGCCGGGTGGATCTGGATAGCTACCCGCAGCAATGGCTGGTGTTTGATGCTCTGGGTTACACCTGGCGGCTTTCCGGCTCGCTTCGCACGAAACAAGAACCTGAGCGGATGACTTTTTGCTTGGGAGAGGACACGCAGCTTGAGCTTCCCCAAGGTGTTCAGCGTGACAACCTGACCGACACCACCGACGCGACCCGTCTGAATCAGGCCGGATGCTATCAGCTTCAGAACAAGCAGCTTCATGAATCCAAGGAATCCCTGCCGGGGCTGAGCTTGCCGGAGTTTCAACAGGGCTTGGGTTCTCCGTTGGCCTTTGAGCAGGTGCAAGCCAGCCAACGCACTTTGGCCCAAGGTGAAAAGGGTGAGCAATCCTCTCAGGGAGGCACGGACCTTGCCCCAAGCGCCGGAGAAGGTGCCTGCCTGGAAAGCGGCGACAGCTCCGGCTCTGCCGGAGATGTGAACTCCGAACGACCGAACGTGGAAGTGGATAAAGAAAACGCGCACGTCACCATACGGGTACGATGGAAATGAACCGAAACCTTGTTTTACTTGCTAGGGTCTGCATCACGCTGGTCTTGATGGCTCCTCTTTCCGGCTGCTTTGTGCAGGGGGAAGAAGCTCCGGCCTGGGTGGTGTTGAATCTGGAAGCGGAAGATAGCCCGGAAGCCTCGGCCAGCAAACGCCTTCGGGAAACCGACTCGTGGCAAGCCTCCGAAAGCTTGTGCCTTGTGGTGCAGGTCACGGCGAATGACCTGGAGGAACCGCTCGTCGCGGAAAGTCATCTCGCTGCCGGAAGCGCTACGCCGGATTATCTGGATATTGAATTGGAAGTCGCTCCTGGGAATGATCGCGCCTTTACGGCCACGGTGTTTACCGAGCAGGACGGAAGCCTGGTCAGCTATCAGAACACGGAACCCCTGCTTGTGGATCTTGCCGAAGGAGCCAGCGTCCATGAAGACCTGCGCGTGCAAGCCTTGCAAACCGCTACGGCGGACCTGCGTTTGTTGTCCAACGAGGAAGGCTTGACGGCACTGATGAAAGATACCGCCACGGGCTGCGTGCTGGGTCTGGTGCCTTGCGAGGCAACGGAAATGGACGGTGAGCGTTCCTGCCTTTTCCCCAATCTTCCTTTGAACCGTGAACTCCTTCCCGGTGTGCAGACGCCGGATGGAAGTACCACCTGGTTGACGGACAAGCCCTTCATGCTGGCTCAATCCGGCGAGGCGAGGGTCGGACCGTTGGCGCTTCCCTGATCGGAACAGAGATTCGATAACCTCTGTCGGGCAAGGAATTTGCCCGACCTACCGAAGAATGAACAGAGGGCGTTGAAAGGTTCGTCGTGACAAAACGTGTCGGGCAAGAAATTTTACCGACCGGCCCTCCAGAAGAATCTTGTCTACAAAGGGAGCGTGTGTGGCTTCCATTCCAAGAAAAACCCCGACCAGAAGGCCGGGGTTTTTCGTTTGGATCGTTAGTGCCTAGCGTTGAAGTTGGCAGGGAACGCCGGTTACCATGATGCCCACGCTGACACCATCCGGGTTGTCCGCCGTGGCCGTGGTGGTATCCAGGCTGCCGTCTTCGTTCAGATCGACATCGGGAATGGGGTTGGTCGGGTCGTTGCGCAGCAGCAGTTCCAAGGGAACAATCTCCTGGCCTTCCAACTCCAGCGTGACCGCCAGATTCCCCGCCGGAACCACGCCGCCCAGCAAGGCAGGCTCGGTGGTTCCCTGACCGTCCGTTCCCAGGCCGATCCCGTTGGGAGTGTCCATCAGCACCGCATCCATGAAGGCCGGGGTCACGTTGATCTCCAACGGCGTTTCACCGCTGGCCACTTCCAGGTTGAAGGTGGCCGGGTTATCCGGGTAGGTGTTGATACGCACCACGCCGAAGTCGTTGAACACTTCCACGTTTTCAAAACGGATCAGCGGCAGGCCGGTTACCGGGTCGTAGCTGGCTTCTTCATCAATCGTAAAGTTCTCCGTACCGCTGAAGTTGTCCGCGCTGTTGCCGTCGGTATCCTGGCCGATATAACCGTTGATCGTCACCATAACGGGAGCGTCTCCCGGTTGAGGCAAGCCGGCCAGACCGGTGATTTCCAGGATGAGCAAAAGCGGGTCTTCGGCGTCGGTGAGTTGATCCTCCAGCATTGGGTTGGCCAGATTCCCCAGGCCGGAGAGTGCATTGTCTGGGCCGAGGTCGCCAAGGTCGCCGATCTGATCGACGTTGAAGCCTTCCGACGAGTTACCGATACGCACCATGTTCAGCACGATCACAGGCGGCGCCACGTTGTTCACCGTCACGGAGCTTGTCGCGAGGTTACCCCGTGCGTCTTCCACCGAGGCTTGCAGGACGTTCTGACCTTCGCTCAAGGGAACCATCACCTGCCAGGTGCTGGACATTCCTTCCGGGTTGTTCAAGGTAACCTCAACCCCGTTGACGGTGAAGCCGGCCAGGCTGGTCAGCGGTCTGTCATCGGCGATGGAACCTTGAACCTGAATCTCGCTGGCGGCCAGGCTGGCACCATCCTCCGGGGAACTGATGCTCAACACCGGTGCGGCGTCCGGCGCGGTGAAGGTCACATGGCGGGTCACGTCATCACTCTGACCGGTGATATCTTCGGCGCGTACCACCACTTCGTTGTCGCCATCCACCAGGTTCAGTTGGGCATCGAAGCGACGGGTGAAGGGGCTGAAGCTGATGCTTTCCGCCACGCCGTTCAGGGTCAGCGTGACGGTGATCTGTGCCGCGTTGCCACCCTCAGCCACGGAACCGCTGACCGTGATGGGATTGCTCTGGAAGTCTTCACCCTCGCTGGGGCTGTCCAGGCTTATTACCGGAGGCGTCACCGGCGCGAGGCGTTGCACGTTCAAGCTGGCTGTGGTGCTGGCAGCCAGGGCATCCACCGCCTGCACGCGCAGGGTGTTCCAGCCCATCGCCAAGGGCAAGGGCTCGTTGCTGGCAAAGCGTCCTTCGGCCTCGTTCACCGTGCAAAGCACCCACTCTCCGCTACCTACGCGAGCCTGAACGGTCAAGGCCGAGAGCGGGCCGTCATCGGACAGCGTGCCTTCCACCGTTACGGCTTCCAGACTGGTTGCACTGCCCGGTTCGGTGATCGTTACGACGGGTGGATCGTTGGGCGCGGCATACCAGATTTCCACGCGGTCCTGACCGACATTGCCGTTTTCATCGGTCACTTCCAGAATGATCTCATTGGCTCCCGGCATCAGCGTAAAGACGGCTTCGGCGGAGCCTTCATGGAGCTGGGCTTCCTGCTCGGTACCGTTGAGAATCCAACGGGCGGTGCAGGTGTCCAGGTTTTCATCGCTGGCCGTTGCCAGAACCGTCAGTTCGGCGTCGGTCACGCTGGAGGGTAGGGGCGCAATCTGCACCTGGGGCGGCAGGTCGCCGAGTTGGTTGTCCAGAGCGCAGACGGCCAGACCTTCACCATCCAGGAGGTTCCCCAAGAGGTCGGCATAGGTGATGGAACCGACGGAGAACTCGTTCATCGTCGGCACGCCGCCATCCAAAGGCCAACCCAGACGGGCCACGGCACCTTCCGTGGTAAGCAGGCTGGTTCCGGCCAACAGCACGCGGGGAGAATCCTCGTTGGTGTTGGTGATGTGGAAACCGCTGCTCAACGCCAAGGTTTCGGCGCTGCCCGATGCCGGAGCCAGTGTGGTCGCCTGTCCTTGATAGCTCAGCATGAAATCCGCACCGGCGAAAGATTGAGCGTCATCTTCACGGCAGATGTCCACCACGGCAAGATTGGGCTCGCTGATCGTCACCGTTGCGGCGTCGAAGACCTCGCCCGCCGTAGCGGTGATTTCCACGCTTTGGGGGAACATGCCCGGAACAAAGGTGGTCTGCACGATCCCGTCGTCACCTTGGGTCAGCAGCACGGAATCGGCGAGCGTACCGTAGCCTTCCGGGTTCATGGTCAAGCTGATTTCCGTTCCGGCGGGAACCGGCCCTCCGGCGTAACGCAACGCGCTGATGCTCAGCACGGCGTGGCCGGTACCCAGAAGCAGAATGTTCGGTTCGATGGTCAGACTCACCGAAGCCGGAGCATCCGGGTCGTGACGGGTAATCAGTCGTTCCTTTTCGGTGACCAGACCTCCCAGGTCCGTGGCGGTGATGCGCAGCAGGTTTTCACCCAGAGCCAGGGGGAAGTTTACACTGAAGGTGCCATCGTCTTCCAGGTCCGGGGTCAGGCTGGTTTCTCCACAGACGAGGACCAGAGGCGGTGTAGCCAGGCCGATGTCATCGCTCACCGTACCGGAAACCAGCACGGAGTCTTCCAGGGTGTCCAGCCTGTGTTCCGGGCTGTCCAACAGCAACACCGGAGCGTTGATGTCTTCCAGAATCACGGTACCGGTAAGCTCCGCCTCATTGTTGCTGGTATCGGACACGCGGATGAGGATCTCGTTGTCACCCAGGCTCAGGCTCAAAGGCAAACTGAACTGTTGAGTATCTTCGTTGAAACCGGGGCTTTGCTCGATGCCGCCGTTGAGTTGCACCCGGGGAGTCATTTCCTCCACACCAGAGACATCGTCGGTGACGGTAAAGACTAAGGTCTGTTCCGTTTCATGAACCAGCGGGTCCGGCGAAAGCACGGCAATCACCGGCTTTGTAGTATCCGAGTAACGGATGACAACCGTGGTATCGCCCGTGTTGCCGTTGGCATCGGCGGCGGTAAAGACCAGGGTGTTATCTCCCAAGGTCAGGGTAGCCGCAAACTCGAAGCTGCCGAAGAGCGGATCATAACTCAGGCTTTGCGCTGCGCTACCGTTCAGGGTGTAGCCGAGGGTGAGGTTTTCATCGCCGAAATCATCATGAATGCTGCCCTTGATGGTGACATCGGGCTTGTGAACCTCCAGATCATCGGGCGGGTTGACCGTGGTGGTTCCGTCGGAGACTTCCGTGATCTCCACCAGCGGGGCGTTGACATCCACCAACTCCAGGGTCAGGGTGGCTTCCTCACTCAAGAGGTCGGCCTGGTCTTTGGCTTGAGCCGTAAGGGTATGGCTTCCCAGACCGGGCAAGGTGACCTCGACCGACCACTCCCCGTTCTCGCCAAGTTCGCTACCCAGCACGGCATAGGTGGGACCGTCGGTAATCACCAATTGCACCCCGGCGACGCCGACATTGTCCGTTGCCGTTCCGCTGACGGTAAACGTTGCTTCGGTGACCTGTGGCCCGGTGGGATCGGTGATGGTCACCACCGGAGGCACGGCATCGCTCAGCGTAACCCCGCCCGATGCGCTGGCTTCGGCCCCGCGTTCATCGGTCACGGTGGCCACCAGCAGGTTTTCACCCAAGGCCAGGGTCACGTCGCCGGTGAACTCACAGCCTTCCGTGGCGGCAGTGACCACTGCGGCGACCGGTTCGGTATCGTTGAGTTTCAGGCTGACGGTTGCCAGCTCGCAGTTGCCGTCGGGGTCCGTGATGCTTCCGCTGACCGTGAGGTGCGGCTCGGTGACGCTGGCGGGCAATTCATTCAAGGCGATGGTCGGGGCGCGGTTGGCGCTTCCGTCATCCAGGTAGGCTGGAACACCGCTCAGCACGATAGCCGCCGTAACGCCGTCCATGTTGGTGTCATCGGTGCTGGTATCCAGCACGCCGTCTTCGTTCAAGTCGATGTCTACGTTTTCATTGACCAGGCGCAAAGGAGCAATCCCGCCGATGGCATCCACCGGTTGGGCCAGAACCTGACAGGGGATGATCCCGCCGAGCAGGCCGTCGTTCAAGTCCAACCCCGTTGCACGCAGGGTGGATGGCGTGAGCATTGCGGCAAGCTGGGTTTCCGTAATGGTCAAAGACAGCGCGTTGCCTTCGTCATCCAGAGGAATGCTCAAGGTGAACACCGTCGGCCCACCCAGCAGATGGACCTTGCCCTCCTCATCGGCCCAGATTTGAACCAGCGGGAAATCAATCAGGCGGTTTCCCTGCTCATCGAAACTCATCGGATCAATGCCGAAGGTCTGGTTGCCGTCAAAGTTGTTGGTGGGGTCGTCATCCAGATCCACCCCCAGATAGCCTTCGATATCCACCGTGCCGCTCTCTCCGGCAGCAGGTAGCGCGTTGAGGCGTTTGAAACGCAGGAGCAGCAAGACGGAGCCGCCGTTGACCGCATCGTCCAGCGGGCCGTTCGCCAGACCAGCCAGACCGGCCATGCCGTTGTCCGGGTCCGGATCGCCTTGGGGGCTGCGGTTTTCATCAAGGTTGAAGCCTTCGGTTTCATCCCCCAGGCGCACCATGTTCACCACCACCACGGGGTCGTCATCCACATCCGGGCCGGTGAAGTCATTGGGAGGCTGTTCGATGTCGATCTCGTCATCGCCGTCGCTGCTATCATCGTCATCATCATCATCGTCGGGGTTGACATCACCATCCACGGGGGTCAGGTCATCGTCATCATCGTCGTCGGTAGAGACATCCCCGTCGGGAAGCTCATCCACCCCCAGGAAACTGGTGCTTCCACTGTCGCAACCCACCAGCAGGACGATGAGCAGCGGCAAGGTCCACAAGACTGCGTGACGCAGTCCGGCGCGACGACGCCAGAAGACCAAGGCCAGCAAGGCCACCAGACTGAACAAGCCCGTCGCACCGTGAGGACCGGATTCGCTGCATCCCATGCAACCGCCGAAGTCCAGCAAGCCGCCCAGCAGATCGTCCGAGCCTTCGCTGATGCCGCTGGTGACCGTCGTTTCACCGGTGGCCTCATCGTATTCCAGCACCAGAGTTTGATAACTGATGCGTGCCGAACCATCGGCCATAGGATTGTTTCCGTCTTCAAGGGCCAGACGCACAGTGTTTTCTCCATCCAGCAGCAGGGTTTGGTTGATGGTCACGGCAAAGTCCAGCGTGCCATCGGCAGCATGGGGCGTGAGGGTCAGGGTATCCGGTTCCCAGGCTTCGCCATTCACCGCCACCTCAAAGGTGGTATCCAGGGCGTTTCCGGCAGCAACCAGACCGCTGGCATAACCGCTGAGCGTTACGTCTCCGGCCTGCGCATCGGTGGGTTGCAGAACGAAAATCTGGGCCTGCATGTCACCGATGACCTGCACGAATTGCGCGCCGGGGTCTACCATATGCAGTTCGCTGAAACGCATCCCGTTGCCGGGGAGTTCAAAGCGACTGAGGCTTTCGGTGAAGACCGGCAAGGCAAGATCCAGGACGGTGGGGACCATTGCCCGCACGCTGGCTTCGTTGAGCACGAAGGCGCTCCAGATCAGGTCGGCGTGGGTTTGCGGATCGCTGAGATCGATCAGCACGGCATCGGCACCCAGACTGCCGGTCGCCGCTTCAAAGGTCAGCTCGGCATCCATGAACAGGGTGACTGCAATATCAAACAGCGGCGTTTCAAAGCTTCCATCGCCGTTGGTATCTCCCAGGAAGCGCATCACCAGATCCCCGGCGCGCAGGCGAAGCCCTTCCATGCCCCCGTTGATTCCGTTGATCGTCGGCGGGAGCATGGGAAAGACCTCAATCACCATCGGCGTCCCCGAAGGAACCACCTCTTGTACGTCCGTGCGGTTGGGATCGGTCAATTCCGGCAGGAAGATTCCAAAGGTGCTGCTGTCCAGGCTGAGCGTATCGCCGACAAGCTCCTGGTCAACAAGCAGGTTCATCGTACCCTGGGCCCATTCGGCAAAGACCATGTAGTTGACCAGATCGTCGTTGATGACGGCTTCCAGGGTCCGCGCCGCTCCCTGGCTGTCCAGAAGATCCAAGGTCGGGCGGTTGTCATCGGCGTTGCGGGTAATCAGATAACCGGGGGCATCGTAGATGCGCTGGGCCAGCGGGTCATCCGTCGGGCTGGGACAAGGCTTGTAGCCGGTGGGGCTTTCCGGGTCGGCTTTGTCGGTGTCATCCGATGGGTCGGCGCAAGGATTACCGAAGAAGTCCAGCCAGAGTTTCATGCCGGAGACATCGTTGGTGATGCCGCCGATGAACAGCTCGAAGCCGGTATTGGGTTGACTCATCAGGCTTGCCGCCAGGGCGGAACCAAGGCTGTCCAGGATGGTTTGAATCTGGTTGCTGAACTCGTCTTCCATTGATTGGATGATCGTATCTTCGGCGAAACCGAGAATCCAATCCAGCACACCACAATCTTGCAGACCCAAGGAGGTGTTGGCCAAATCAACCTGAACGGAATTGGGAACGGCGGTTAGCACCGGGCCATCCGGGCCTTCGGTAAAGTCAGCCAAAAGGCTGATGGTTGCCGGACTGGCTAAGGCATAGGCCTCAGTACCTCCCCAACAGACGAATATTACAGGTTCAATATCCATATCAATGAAGAGATCGGGAATGCTCATCACGATGGCCACATGGCCGTCCTCGTTGATGCTCATGTCTACGGTAACCTGCTGTTCACAGCCATAGCGACTGGTCGGCGGGTCCATCGGAGGGACATCCGGGTTGGAATAGCGGCTGCGTCCGACATCGGCGGGATCACAAAAGGCCATGCCGGTGATGTTCACCGTCACACCCGATTCCTCGACGCTTTCGTTAATCATCCCCGCGCCGTCCATGCTTTCCACCTGCTCTTCAATCATTCCGGAGAACAAGGAAAGCGCTGAGGCGGCAAGGCCAAGTCCGGCCCCGTTTTCCACGGTTTCACTTTCACCACCACGATGGGCGAATTCACCCACCAGAGCGGATTGGTTGTTTTCATTGTCGTTGCCAAAGCTGTCCGTTGCGACCAGATTCAAGACATACAGATCACTCTGGGCGAACAGTGCGGCAGGCAGGGTAAAGCGGAAGTCGGCGTAGTCGTTGTCTGTCTGCACTTCAAGGTCCACACCTCCGAACCGGGCGACAAGGCCCGTCACGGCGTTGTATAGATCCGTGGCTTGACCTGTGACTTCAATCTCTCCCGTGCCGTCATAATAGCCGGTGGACGGGTCGGTCAGATCGGCGAGGTTGGTTACATGGGCGCCACGACGGAAGGACAGTTCGATTTCCGGGCCTTCCACATCCTGGTACACTGTGATGGAGTCCGCAGAGGCATTGCCCGCGCCGTCCGTCGCGCTGGCGGCAATCACATTGTCACGAGGAATGATCGGCAGCGGCCCCAGACGCCAGGTATCGCCATTCACCGTAGCGGCGTAGCCGTTGACCATCACTTGGGCGACACCGCTGGAGGCATCGGACACGGTTCCTTCCACAATCAGGGTCGGTGCGTTGGTCAGGGCTTCATCCGGGTCGGGATCGTTGGGGAAGGTGAACTGGTAACCATCGCGGTGAATGGAGGTAATCTCCAGGTCCGGGCCGGTGGTATCCAGGGTGACCACGAACACGGCGGTACTTTCATTACCCGCGTCATCCCTAACCACCAGAGTCAGCGTGTTTTCCCCTTCATTCAGATCGACATCGGCAAGCTGGAAGCTGTCTCCCTCGTGCCGCGTGCCATCGTCCACGCCGTTGATGCTCTGGACGGTGATGGGTTCGCTGATGCCGATGAGATAGGTATACGGCGTACTGTTGACGAACTCGGCGCTGAGCAGTTCCAGCATGGCCGGGGTATAATCCCCGCGAAGGGTAACGCTCTGAGGCAGGCTTTCGTTCCCGGCGTAATCCGTTGCGATGAACTCGAAGACGTTGTCTCCTTCCACCAGATCCACGCTCAGATCGAAGGTTTCGCTATCTGGGTTCAGGTTGGCCGTTTGTCCGTTGATACGGACTTCCTGCACTCCGAAAGAATCTGAAGCCGTACCGGTCAGGGTAACCTGATGTTGGTTGGTCGGGCTGGTCATCGCATCCACAGTCAAGGTCGGCGCGTCGGTATCGAAGGTCACGGTCAGGCTGACCGGCTCACTGTCGTTTCCGGCAAGATCCTGGGCCACAATCTCCAGCGTGCGCGGCCCTTGGGCGGAGAAGGGAAGGTCTCTGCCGAAAAGCCAGCTTCCCGATACTTCAATCAAGTCTGCGGAAACGCCATCCACCAACACCTGGGCAATGCCCCGGTTGTCTGCGGCATCGCCGGTAACGGTGAGGGGGGTATGATGGAAGAACACGCCGTCGGTGGGTTCGGTGACGCTGAGGGTGGGTGCTTCGGTATCCAGAGTCACGGTGATCGGCTCCGAGGCTTCCCCTTCACGACCGAAGGCATCACGGGCTAAGGCGACAAAGAGGTTCTCTCCTTCCAAAAGCGTTGCGCTGAAACTGAAGCTTCCATCCGCCTGCACGGCAAGGTTTTCAGCCAGGATCTCGCCGTTCTGCCAGAGGTCCACATGGGCGCCATCCAGGTTCTGGTCATCGTTGACGCTACCACGAAGGGTATAACCAGCCTGGTTGGTTATCGTCTGATCGCCCTGCAAGCTTACGGTGGGGCTTTGGTTCAAACCGTCGAAGACGATGTCTCCGGCGGCACGGCGGGCGGCAAGCACTGCGTCGCCGATGTCAAACTCACCGCTGGGAACCGGATTGGGTTGCACGCGATGAGGAAGCGGATCGCCCGGATCGGAGAGCAGGGTTCCCGGTGCAACATCCCCACGAAGCACATCGTGAGGCTGGGGCGTGTTTTCGCCGGTAATCAGACGGAACATCGCCTGCACGTCCTGGGCATCCACCCCGGCGGGGTCGGTCAGGTCGGTCAACTCTTCCGGCGTGGGGTCGGCGAAGAGCCAGCCAGCCAAGCCGACCAAGAGGGCCGACATGCTTACGAGGGTTACAAGAAGCTTGGTTTTCATCGTCATCTCTCCCTGGCAAAAGAAAGGATTCGATCGTTTCTCATCAACGGATTCAGACTCGACCCCACTGGACGGACGGAATCATCCTTTCCAAGCGGGTGCGAAACGACATTGTTGGTGCGTATTCAATCCTTTCCATTATAGTTCCTTTTGGCGGATAGGCAAGCGATCTCAAGGCTTTCCGTTAGCAGAGGGATACTCCGGACCATGACGCGCATCATGCCGCGCTGCGTCTTGACTTTGACGCAGCCTGCTTTTAGCATAGTGCCCTCACAGGTTTCAAACCGTAAACCAACACCACCTTTGCATGGGGTTTCCCCATGTTAGGTTGTTTTTTGATAAGGATCGGGAAACGATGAAAGCTGTCACCTTGGATAATCGTCTGGATGCCCAATTGGGCGAAATGATGGAGGAGCTTCGCACCTTCGTCGATTCCATACAAAAACCACAGGTTGCCGAAGAAGGGTGGACGGAAGCCGTGATGGAAGGGTGTGAACACCTTCGTGAAGGGGTGGAAGACCTGCGGCAGCGTCTGGAAGTGGCCAGCGAGGAATGGAAAGAAGCCTTCGATGACTTCTCGGAGAAAATGCGCCCCCGCCAGGAACAGGCCAGGCAAAGCCTGGAAGCCATTGCGACGAGCCTTTCCGCCTATCGCCAGGAAGTGAGCGAAAGCACCGAAGCCAACGTTCAGGCGCTGAAAGAACATTATACCAATCTCTGCGGGGAATACTCCCGGCTGCTGGTTAGACTCAACGAGATGAAAATCCGCAGCGTGCAGGGTATGGCCCGCTCCAGTTTCCTTAAACCGACCAACTACACGCGCAATATTTTTCACGCCACCAACGGCATTGTCGCCGTGTTGCTCTATCACTTCGTATTGACCAAAAGCCTTGCGTTATGGATCATCGGTCCGATGCTCGGCGTATTCGCCTTTCTGGAAATCAGCCGTCGTTTCTCTACCCGCTGGAATGACTTTCTGGTCGATACCCTCTTCGGGGCCATCGCCCGACCCCATGAACGTTTCAAGCCCAACAGTGCCACCTTCTATCTGACGGCCCTGGTGATTATCTGCGCCCTTTTTCCCAAAGCGGCGGTGGAAGTGGCCATTCTGGTGCTTGCCCTGGCTGATCCTATGGCCAGCCTCGTGGGAAAACGTTTCGGTCGTCTGAAAATCTATCGTGACAAAAGCCTGGTTGGTACCTTGACCTTCTTCGGCGTAGCCTTCCTTGCCAGTTCCCTGCTTCTGGGCTTGGCTTTCCCCGTTTACGGTATCGGCACCGTGCTGCTGACTTCTCTGCTGGTCGCTCTCGCCGGTGCCCTGGCTGAACTCTTCAGCACCCAGATCGACGACAACTTCGCGGTTCCTGTAACTACCGCCTTCGTGGCCTGGCTGGTTCTGTAACTTCGCTGAATCATTCCTCTGAATGCGACCCCCCCGGCCTGATGGTCGGGGGTTTTTCGTTGGTTCAAACGGCTAAGTATCGAGCCTTTCAGCTCCCAAATCTCCCGCGTAGGCCAGATAGATTTTTGCCAACAAAGTGAATACAAGCATACCAAAGGAGTAGATTCCGAAAGTCAATACCAGTTCCGGCCATGTAGGCCAATAAACCACCAATTCCTCATTAGGAGTCATTGAAAATCCTACAGCTACCATATTAAAGCCTTTGTCTATCCACAAGCCAACCAGGGTCATGACGCTGGCGAGAATCAAGTATCGCTCGCTTCGTTCACCGCGACAAACAAGGTGTATCAGCAAGGCCAAAGAGGTTAGTAGAATCGACAGCCAGGCCAAGACAGCAATGCTGATTGTGTTGTGTGAACCGAATAAGAGATAGTGAAAAGGATGGGTATGGTGAGGAATGTCACTGTAAAAAACCGTAAAGAACTCCAAGAGCAGGAAAAACAGACTGGCGGCCAAAGCATACGTGATAATTCTTGCCAGGCTCCGTTTCACGTCATGACCAAACCGTACACGGCTGACTTTCTCCAGAATGTAAAGGACCACAAATAGCAAAGACGGCCCACAGGCAAAAGCACTGGCTAAAAAGCGTGGAGCTAAAATGGCCGACAACCAGAAAGGGCGAGCAGCCAGCCCTGAGTACAAGAAGGCCGTGACGGTATGAATACTGAATGCCCAAGGGATGGAAACAATGACAAGAACCTTCAACCAGGATGGAGGTTGTACATCGTTACGTTTTGCTTCCAATGTTTTGAAACTGATCACGATGTTGAGAAGTAAGTATCCCATCACAGAAAGGAAATCCCAAAACATTGGGGAATTGGGCCTTGGATGAAGTAGAAGGTTGGCCAATCGATCCGGTCGGCCCATATCGACGGCGACAAACAACATGCAGACCATCACAGCAGATATGGCAAGAAATTCTCCCAGCACCGTAATGGGACCAAACTGTTTGTAATTGTGAAGATAGTAGGGAAGTACAACCATTACCGCACTGGCGGCAATTCCCACCATGAAGGTTAGCTGAGCGATGTACATACCCCACGGGACATCTCTGGATAAGCCTGTGATTCCCAGTCCGACATCCAGTTGGGTGAGAAACAGGTCCAGGGCGACAAGACAGCCCAGTACCAAGAATGCAATCCAAATCCAATAAGCTTTGGTCCCTGATAGAGCTTTTTCAATCATCGTAAACCTCTTTGGTGGAAAAATTAGTTGGACAGCCAACCAGTAATTGAAGAAAAGAACCCAATCATCATGGATCTACTATCTTATGATTTCATGTCAGTTATGGTCCAAACAACTGTTTCAACTGTTTTTCGATATCTTCCCAAAGGGCGTTGTCATCCAACAGGTTCAACCCAGGTTCACCGATGACTTGAAGACCGACACCATGCAAGATTGCCACAAACAGGGTGACAAGTACCTCTGAAGAACAAGAGGGTTGTATCACATTCTGCTCAATCAATCGCTCGATAGCCTGAACTGTTTCATGGCGATACTCACCCCAGATATCTTGCATAGCAAGAGAAACGGCTTTGCATTGCCTCATAACGCTGAATGAATCATAGATCAACTGATAGACCTCAGGCGCATGACGCAAGGATTCTCTGAAAACAAAGGTAAGAATAGCAGCAAGTTCTGACGCACTGCCCGCACCCGTCTGATCCATTGCCGAAGGCCCAAGGGATTCACCGTAGAGAAATCTGAAGACCTGGATATACAGGTCTTCCTTGCTTTTGAAGTGATAATGCAACAAGCCACGAGCCACATCGGCTTCGGTGGCAATTGCTTTGATGGTGGCATCCCAGTACCCATTCTGGGCGAAAACATGCTTGGCAGCGATGAGAATCTTCTGTTTGGTTTTGTTCGCCTTATCCATACTCACACGCTCTATACCAAAAGTTGGACGACCAACCAAAAATAAGTCAAATGCTCGATCCTGTCAACGATTCTTTCTGATTCACTTTAATGGAGAGTTCTTCCCATTCTGGATTGCCCGTCTACCTCAGAAATTTATCCCAGTATGCCAAAGATTCTCCACGGAACGGCGATAAAGAGGAAGAATTTTCCTTGACAGAAAGACCAAAAGTGAATATGTTCATATTTGGTTGGTGTTCATAAAAGGATACCATTCACTATTGAACCAGTTCATGCCGGAGATAAGCACGTGGTACCTGTTCGTGAAGAGAAAAAACTGCAAACCAGGAAAAACCTGATGGATGCCGCCTGGAAGTTGGTGATTAAACAGGGTTTGGAGAAAACCACTGTGGCGCAGATCGCAGCCAAGGCCAACGCCGGGACAGGAACCTTTTACAATTACTTCCCGTCCAAGGAAATGGCGCTGGCCGTGTATCTGAACGAGGGCACAGTCAAAGTGGTGGAAGCCATTGAGATCAACACCCTTCCTGACGATCCCGAAGAAGCGATCACCAACGCTCTGGGTGCCATCCTGGACAAGGCCAATGTCAAGATGGACAAGCAGATCCTGCGGGAATTGATGGCGGCTTCGTTTCGTGCGCCGGTAGGCATGGTCAACAATCAGGAATCCGCCACCACGAAACTGGTCAGTTCCGACGAGGCGATCATTTCTCTGATTGCTCAAATCCTGATGCGCGAGCCGACCCGCGCCATGCTGCGCGATGACCTGGACCCGATGCTTGCTGCAACGACGATTTATTCCCATTGGACGATGGGTTGGATGGGTTTCATTGTGGAGTACATCCCGGATCTACCCACGGTTCTGGTGCAGATTCAGGCGATGAACCACCTCCTTTTCGGGGGATTGAGAAAGGAGAGCGATCATGCGTAACTCATGGACTTGGATTCTTGGAAGCGCGGCCACCTTCGCCGCCATTGCCTTATTGGGCTACACATCCTTTTTGTGGTCGGTGAACGCTTGGGCCGCAGAACCCGCCGCGAAGCCGTCAAGCGTGGATGCCAGGCAGGTGTTGGATCGCATCGACGATCTCTGGCGCGGTAAGCAGTCGGAATCCTTGATGCAGATGAACATCAAGACCAAACACTGGAAACGCTCCTTGACCATGAAGGCTTACAGCGAAGGCAAAGAGAAAACCCTGGTCAAAGTACTCAAGCCCCTGAAAGAGAAGAACACCGCCACCTTGAAAAACGGCACGGAGATTTACAACTACCTGCCCAAAACCGACCGCACGATCAAACTCAGTTCGGCGATGATGATGGGCAACTGGCTCGGTAGTCACTTCACCAACGATGACCTGGTCAAAGAAAGCCGCTATGCCGAGGACTACAGCTACAGCATTTCCTTTGATGGCGAACGGAACGGCAAGAACATCGTGGAGTTGACCCTGCTTCCCAAGCCGGATGCTGCCGTGGTCTGGGGAAAACTGCTTATCACCGTCAACCGGGCGGATATGACTCCTTTGGCTATTCGCTATTTCGATGAAGACGGCAGCGAAAAACGGGTGATGCACTTCAGCGAGGTGAAACAGCTTCCCGACCGCGTCCTGCCGATGGTCTTGCGTATGGAACCCACGGACAAGCCCGGTGAGTTCACGGAGATCCGCTACAAAAGCATCACGTTTGACGTGAAACTCCCCGATGGCTTCTTCTCCATCCGGCAACTCAAACGCTAATCATTTGTGTCCTCGCCTTTCCAGGCCAGGAACCCTCACCCGTCAACGCCGAACAAGGAGACTCAGCCGATGAGCAAACTCTGGACAATGGCTTTGCGCAACCTTTTCCGTTCCCGACGGCGAAGCCTGATTACCGCCTCCGCCACGGCCTTTGCTCTGATTGCCGTGCTGGTTTATACGGCCCTGATTCGTGGCTATCTGGATAAGCTGGAAGCCTCGGCGGTGGATATGAACCTCGGTGCGGTACAGCTTCATGCGCCGGATTATCTCGATTCACCTTCCATCTACAAAACCATCCCCAAGCCCGATGCTTTGCTGAAAGCCCTTGAAGCCAAGGGAATGAAGGCCAGCGCCAGGCTTTACGGCATGGGCCTGGCCGCCCATGAGAAAAGCAGCGCCGGAGTACGACTGACCGGCGTCGATGCCAGGCGGGAAGCGGCTACGGTCACCATGCCCCAGCATCTTCTTTTGGGGCAGTGGCTTGCTGCGGACAAGCCCCAGGGTGTTGTGTTGGGACGTATGCTGGCTGATACTTTAGGCGTCAAGCTGGGTGCGGAACTGGTGCTGGTCAGCCAGGCGGCGGATGGCTCCACGGCCAACGACCTGTTCACCGTGCGTGGCGTTTTGAAAACCGTCTCCGAAGACATTGATCGTTCCGCCTTGTACATGAACGAAAGCGCTTACCGTGAGTTCATGATGCTGGACGGAGGCACCCATGAAATCGTGGTGGCCAGAGACAAACGCTATCCGGACCCGGCCTTGCAGAAAGCCGCCTTGCAGACACTCAGTGAAGGCTTGGAGGCCAAGACCTGGCGCGAACTGGTCCCGGCTCTTTCCGATATGATGAACAGTGCTGAAGCCTTCATGCTGCCTACGATGATTCTCTTCTACATCGCCGTGGGTATTCTGGTTCTCAACGCCATGCTGATGGCTGTTTACGAGCGCATCCGCGAGTACCGCGTCCTCAAGGCCATTGGGATGTCCGGTGGAAAAGTCTTTCTTCTGCTGCAACTGGAAACCCTCTGCCTGACCGCTCTCTCGGTAGCCGGTGGTCTGGCCCTCGGTGTGCCGCTGGTCGTCTGGCTTTCCCACGTCGGGATCGACATGCGCTCCTTCGGCGAGGCCATTCCCGTAGCCGGTGTGGCGATGGATTCTCTCTGGAAACCGACCCTGGAAGCCGAGGGCGTGATTCAAGCCACGGTGAGTCTGATTGTTCTCAGTCTCGCCGCATCCTTGTACCCGGCCTTCAAGGCCATGCGTACCTCACCCGCCGATGCCCTTCGGCAAGGATAGGAGGAACCCCATGCTGTTCACCTTGGCTTGGCGAAATCTCTGGCGCAACAAACGGCGTACCGCCATCACTCTTTCATCCATCGTCTTCGGTTTGCTCATCTCCTTTACCTTCACCGGTCTGTCCGATGGAAGCTATCAGAAACTCATCGACACGGCGGCCAAGGCCAAAGCCGGTCATGTGACCCTTCAGGCCCAGGGCTATCAGGATCACCCCAGCCCGGAACGTCGCGTTCAGGTTACGCAAAACCTGACAAAGAGCCTGGATGCCCGCAGCGACATCGTCTTTCGCACCTCGCGTATCCTGGGGCGTGGGATGATCGCCAGCGCCGGAGATACCATCGGCGTCGGTTTTGTCGGGATTGATCCGCAACAGGAAGCGGGATGGTTCAACCTGCTGGACAAAGTGAAAACCGGTGAACGTCTCCAAAACGCCGATGACCCCCGCGTGCTGATCGGTACGGGGCTGGCCAAACGACTGGAAGCGAAATTGAAAACCCGCCTGGTGGTGACCACCACGGACAAAGACGGGCAGGTGGTATCCGGCATGTTCCGCGTCGGCGGGATCTTTGAAAGCGGATCGGATGAAACCGACAAGTACATGGTCGTGTTGGCGATCAACCGCGCCCGCACGCTGATGAACTACCAGCCGAATGAATCCACCTTGGTCGCCTTGATGATTGACGACCAGCGTCGTTCCGCCGAGGTTGCCGAGCAACTGGAGCCTTTGGCCCAAACCATCGGTGCGGAAAGTCTGCCCTGGTTTAAGGTCTTGCCGCAGATGGCCGGATTCATCAAGATTGACAACGCCTTCAACTACATCATGCAGATTTTCATTTTCCTGCTTGTCGCAGCAGGTGTGTTCAACACCGTGCTGATGGGCGTGCTGGAACGCAACCGGGAGTTCGGGATCATGATGGCCGTCGGCCTGAAACCGGGAAGACTTTCCTTGATGGTTCTGGTGGAAACCCTGGCCCTGGGGATTTCCGGTCTGCTGTTGGGTTCTTTGGTTTCCTGGCCCCTCTTGCACTATCTCACCCATACCGGCCTGGATATGACCGAAGTGCTGGCCGGGCAATCCTTTTCCGGGGTGATGATGGACCCGATCATGCGCGCCGGGTTGACCCTGGACCATGCCTTGTTCATTGCCGTCGCCGTGTTGCTGTTAACGCTGGCTACCGGCCTGTATCCGGCCTTTCTGGCCGGGCGCACCAAACCCTTGGATGTCATCAATACGCTGTGAGTGGCTTTACCCACACGCTTGAAAAGGAGAAAATCATGACGGACGCCATCGTGGTCATGAAGGATGTGGAGAAAGAATACCTGCAAGGTGAAACCATTGTCCCCGCCCTGCGCGGTCTGGATCTGACCATTTACCCCGGCGAGTTTACCGCCATTGCCGGGCCGTCCGGCTCCGGGAAATCCACCGCCTTGAATCTCATCGGTGCCTTGGATACCCCCAGCAAGGGGCAGGTGCTGGTGGAAGGGCAGGATCTCAGCACGCTCAGTCAGGCCGCTTTGAGTGAGCTACGCCTGCGGCGCATCGGCTTTATTTTTCAGGCCTACAATCTGATTCCCGTCTTGACGGCCTACGAAAACGCGGAATTTGTGATGATGCTGCAAGGGATTCCGGAAAAAGAACGCCGGGATACGGTGATGAACATTTTGAAGGAAGTGGGCCTGGAAGCGATGGCCGACCGCCGTCCGGCTCAGCTTTCCGGTGGGCAGCAACAACGGGTGGCCATCGCCCGCGCTGTGGCGGCCAACCCCGCCTTGGTTCTGGCCGATGAACCCACGGCCAACCTGGACAGCAAAACCGCCGAAGCGCTGCTGGACCTGATGTTGGAAATGAACGAGAAGCACAACACCACCTTCATCTTCTCGACCCACGACCAGAAGGTGATGGACCGCGCCCGACGCCTGGTTCATCTGCAAGACGGCACCATCACCGAAGACAGCTTGCGCAAGGCGGTGGCATGAAACGGGCGGCCTGCCTTCTGTTGGTCCTGTTGTGTTGCCTGACGAGTCACGCTCAGGTCTTCGCCTTCACCGATTGGATGAGCGAGGACGGCGAGTCCTCGTTCAACGCCCGCGGCGCGGTGACGCTTTCCGGTCTGGTCAGCCACGGCCCGAAGCAGGCCCAGCTTTACCCTAGACAAACCGAATGGCTTGGTGCCAGCCGGATGCGCCTTCTGGCCGATGCCGAAACGGCGGGCTGGTTTGCGTTTCATGCCAACGCACTGGCCGGATTTTCCAACCGCACGAAAAGCTCCATGAGCAGCCAGGGCGAGAGCGTAGGCCGGAGCTATCGCAGCCGCTACCTGGGCTATGACGGTTTGAAGGACCAGGATCTACAGGCCGTGGTGTTGGTGGACGAACTGAGTTTTCATCTCTTCAAAGATTGGTTCGACCTCAAACTGGGCCGACAGCCCATCGGTCTGGCCACAACCTATCTCTATGCTCCCAACGATGTCTTTCAGCCATTTTCCGCCACGGCGGCAGACACCGTGTTTCGCCCTGGGGTGGATGCCTTGCGCATCACCGCCGCGCCCGATGCCCTTTCCAGCGTGGGCCTGATTGCCGCGCTCGGCTATGATGACGAGGATCAACCGGTGTGGAGGAAGAGTGCCCTTTTGGCTCACCTGCGCACCAACCAGGCGGGCGTGGATTTCATCGCCTTGGGCGGAAGCGTGGAGAAACGCTATCTTGTCGGGTGGGCCGTTCAGGGGGAGATCGACGGAGCGGGGCTGCGCATGGAAGGCAATGTGAGTTTTCCCCAGGACGCACCGGATCAAGCCTATGCTCAGATCACCGCCGGTGCGGATTACCGCTGGCCCAACAGCCTGCATCTGATCGGTGAATACAACTACCGCCAGAACGGGACGCTGAGCCATGAGGATTACCTCCGCGTGGACCCGCAGACAACCAACAACACCGACCCCTACCTGGGTGTTCATGGTCTGGCGGCCTCTCTGGCCGGAGACATCACGCCGCTTCTGACCATGCAGGGCCTGGTGCTGGCCAACCTGATCGACGGCTCCTTCCTGCTCAGCCCCTCCTTCACCTACCTTGCCGCCGATGAAGTGGAACTGATCGCCTACGCCATGCTCCCTCTGGGACGCCGCCCGCATGAGAACCCCGACGCCCTGGGCCTCCCCCGGCTGCGCTCGGAGTACGGCAGCTACCCCTTTACGCTGTCCTTCCAGACGCGGGTCTACTTCTAAAAAGGGGTGGGGGGCAGGGGGCCGGTAAAATGTACCGACCTGCCGACGCAACTTCCAGTTCCGTTTGATTTTCTTCCTATAGCGCCATGATGAACTTGGTACCGCGCCTACTAGGGAATGTCACAACAGGCAACCGCCGATTGGTTCGTATTACATCTTACCGGGTAAGCAAACAACCCACTATACCAGGCTTGCCCATAAGCTTCACGGTCGGAGGACGCATAGAGTTCAGCGTCTGATGAATAGCCTTTGCAGTCATAATCAACGGGCTCTCCCATTGGGTTCCCTTCGGATGAAGCAATCCATTCATACGTGAGATTCCCACTTACAAATAAGCCCAATTGTGCGCTGATCAACATCTCGTTCTTGGTACACATATGTGCGGTATCGGAGTTGAAGGCGGCTTCGCAGGCCCGTTTCGCAGAGGCATACCCTGCCGTTGCTCCTTCGGGATAGATGATTTTTCCTGTTGTTTCGCCTTCACTATTGAAAGATCCGGTATTGATTCGCCCTGCTGTACTACCGACATAGACGGCATTGACCGAATAGGCCGATCCATTGGCGCGGATAATCACTTTCTCCGTTTCCGTTGCCTCCTTCGCCCGTTCGGCCACCTTGGCCCGCAGGGCGTAGGGCACTGAGGTAAGGGAAATCTTCTTGTCAAAGTTGATTAAAGGCGCGTTGGTGATGTTGTTGTCTTGAAGTTGAATGTCCAATTTGATGGATTGGGATGAGGATAAACCCTCGAACATATCTTCCGGGAGCGCCGTTTCATCCTCTTTCGGGAACGTAATGAAAAAATGCCCTTGTTTCACAACCAAAGCGCTGCGGGTTGCTGAAGTACCACTGCCCGGCCAGACTTGTACTTCTTCATTGTTCGACTCATCCACTTGCCAAAGCCTTAACTTGGCCGTGTATTCTCCATCCACCGGTTCGCCGTTTTGTTCCAGAAAGCCGTCATAGGTAAGAACGTTGGGCACGGTGGACTCACTCTCCAAGGCATCGGCCAATACATGCACCGCCCCCAAAAGCAAGGGTGCAGCCAGAATGGCAAGAACCAACGCCACGACGTGGCGGCGTTCAATGGAAAGGGTAATCGTTGTTTTCATGAGGAACTCCTATCCAAGTGGGATTTCATGTATCTACCGCTGGCAGCAAGCCCAAAACTTGTATTGATTGGCTGCACTATGATCTGCAACATACGTCGAGCAGGACTGTTCTTCTGGTTCAATGTTCACTTCTTGATGCTGCCCTGACAGTGGTGCTTGTGACACATAAATATAAGCAACAGAAAGGCAAGAACTTGATTCTTGCCAACGAGTGCAAGCATCACTACCGTTCTCGCCTTCCATAAGTGAAACGACATCAAGCGATCGGCTACTATCCATCTGCCTGCACATGGCCAACGCAGTGGCTGAATTGGACATAAACAGCACGTCTTCTTTGGTGGCAACTTCGCTGCTTGGAATAATACCCACATTCTGGGTATTGGTAGCCTCCTTCGCTCGTTCGGCCACCTTGGCCCGCAAGGCGTAGGGTACGGAGGTGAAATCCAACCCGCCGCCAAAATCCATGTATTCCGTATCCGCCTGACCGGGCTCCTTAAGGCTTACCTTCAGTTTCAACCCTCCGTTTTCCAGTAGATCATCCGCCAAGGCGGGTTCCCCATCTTTGGGGAAGGAAAGGAAGAAATGACCTTGCTTCACTGTCACGCTTTCCCGCGTAGCGGTGTCGCCCTCGGCGGGCCACTGCGTATCTCCGGTATCGTTGATGATTTTGAATCGAAAATCAAAGGTGCCATCCACCGGTTCGCCGTTTTGTTCGAGAAAGCCATCGTAGGTAAGAACGTTGGGCACGGTGGACTCACTGTCCAAGGCATCAGCCAATACATGCACCGCCCCCAAAAGCAAGGGTGCAGCCAGAATGGCAAGGACCAGCGCCACGACGTGGCGGCGTTCAATGGAAAGGGTAATGGTTGTTTTCATGAGGAACTCCCTTGGGTGTCAAGGTTGATGACAGCTTGTTTAGCGGATCGTGTACCCGGAATCGTTGGTTAATGGCTCTACGCCCTGGGGGTGAACCGTCAGACGCAGTGTATAATCCCCGTTTTCAGTGGAAACGGCCTCCGAGGAAGAGGTGATACGACCGCAGATGCGATAACCCTGTTCATTGTAAGGCGTTCCCGTAGGGCAAGCCCCCTCGGATTTCGGTTCACACCAACCCTGTTCACACACCTCGGTTCCGCAATCCGGATCATCTACGCAACGGGTTCCACAGGTGTTGTAGTCCGTGCAGGTCTGCCCCTCGTCACAACAAACCCCACCGCAATCCTCATCCACGCAGACACAGCCGTTGCTTTCTACACGACAAACCATGTTCGGATGGCTGTCACAGTCATCAATCTCGTTCCATTGTGGGCAGCCTGTTTCAGCGTCCAACTCACAACGGTAAAAGGTATCTTGTTCACATTTGCCATCGGTCCCGGTTCGGCAGTCCACCGTGCATGGGTCCATACACTGATTGTTGCGGCATTCCTGTCCTTGAGGGCAACAGCCTCCGTTGCAGGAGGCCTGAGTCTCTGCGCACTGGCACGTCCCGTCTTTGCAGACCTTCCCGGACGTTTCACAATCCATTGTGCCTTGTGCATCAAAACTGAATTCCAAGCAGTCGGTTGCCTCATTCAACGCACAGACCTGAACCCGATTGCCATTGCAGGTCAAGGTTCCTTCAATACAGGGATTATCACACGTACCGTCGTCGCAGGCCATGCATTCCACCTGGCAATCCACCGAGGTGATTTTATCCACGTCCGTCGCCCCTTCAATTTCTTCCCCGCTCTGAGTGACTTTGAAACAATTTCCATGCTCCACACAGGCCAGGGCAATTTCTTTGCATTCAGAGATTGAGCAGGGCTCTCCACATGAGTAGCCATCTTCGTTAAATACAAGATCTCCACAGCATTTGGTGGGGAACTCACAGTACAGTCTGCATTCCCCGGTGCCTACGCAGGAGCCTGCCAGCCCACCGGAGGTGGCTGCGACGTTGACATCCACCGAGCCATCACAACCGCCCGATGCCGCCATTTCTAGGTTGGGTGTGGTGCCACTGGGGCATTCCACCTTTGCACACTCCTTGGCTACGTCGACGGCGTCGCTGGCTGCACAGCCGAAAAGGATGGCGCAAAGTGCAAAGTTACAGAAAAACAGGATAGAGGTGGTTCTCATTGTCTTCATCAAACCCTCACAATGCAACGAGGTTTCCGATTATTTATGATGCGATTGTACAGGTTTCATGAAAACGATGTCCAGAAGTTTTCTAGGCGATATAGAAAGCCATGTCGGGCAAGCAAGTTGCCTGACCAAGCGGGTAGAATCGCCCTTACCCTGCTTCGCTACGCTCGCTTCCCTCTCCCAAAGGGCGAGGGACAATTCCGACCGATGCTCTGGTTGGTCTACACCATCATCAAATGGGGCTTTTCTTTGGCTCCAAGCTCTGATAGATTGTCTATCACGACGATAGACATGGTGTCTTTCGTCCAGGTTGATACCGAGGATCAGTCTTTTGTGACACCAAGGAGTGTTTCTACGATGCGAGTTCCCTATCTTAGCTGTTTCGTCAGTTTTGTGGCTCTGGCCCTGCTTTCCGCCTGCGCCAGTACCGCTGTTTCCACCCAAGCCACCGAGAGGCCCAAGCCCGGCCCATACCAAGGCCCAGGCTATGACCTGCGTTTAAGCAATATGGATTACCCCTATGAAACCAAGGTCTTTTCCTTTGAATCCCAAGGCCGGAACTTGGAAATGGTCTACATGGATGTCTTGCCGACAGGGCAGGCCTTGAGGGATGAAACGGTCTTGCTGCTGCATGGCAAGAATTTCTCCGGAGCCTATTGGGCCGGCACGATCAAGCCTCTGATTCAACGGGGTTATCGTGTGGTCGTTCCCGACCAGATCGGCTTCGGCAAGTCCAGCAAGCCGGGGCATTTCCAATATACCTTCCAGGGCTTTGCCAGCTATACCCAGGCCCTGCTGGATACCCTGAAGGTTGGTAAGGTGCATGTGGTGGGCCACTCAATGGGTGGGATGGTGGCGGCACGCTTCGCTCTGATGTTTCCCGACCGCACGCAGTCGCTTATTCTGGTCAACCCCATCGGCCTGGAAGACTGGAAGCGGGTGGTTCCCTACAAGCCTTTTGAATGGTGGTTCGCCAGAGAGCAGGCCAAGACTCCGGAGAAGGTGCGTGCCTACATGACATCCAGTTATTTTGACGGCCAGTGGAAACCGGCCTATGAGCCGCTGGTGGACTTGCAGGTGGGTTGGATCCAAGGCCCGGATACCGAGCAGATCGCCCGCAGTTCGGCGATGACCTATGAGATGATTTTCACCCAACCGGTGGTCTATGAATTCAATCTGATTCAAGCGCCCACCTTGTTGATCATCGGGGATCGCGACCGCACCGCCTTGGGCAAGAATCTGGTTTCCGAAGAGCTTCGTAAGACGCTGGGGTTGTATGGGGATCTTGCCCGGAAAGCCCAGGCCGCCATTCCCAAGGCCCGCTTGGAGTTGCTTCCGGGGATCGGCCATATCCCGCAATACGAAGCCTATGAAACCTACCTAGCCTTGTTGACCGGCTTTTTGGATGAACAGAGCGCAAGCGCGAAGCCCGCCGGTCTATGAGATGAAGAAACCCCGGTATCTTGCCGGGGTTTTTCTTTGGTTTGCCTAGAGGCGATCCGAGGTTCAATGGGTCTTGATCTCATGGGTTCCATACCAGCCGACCAGTTCGTCGGCCACCTCGGCATCGGCGGTGAAGTTGGCGTAAGCACCGCCCATTTCATTCAAGCGGATGTGTAGCAGGTGGCGGGTCAGCGTCTCCGGGCTACAGCCGGACTGCAACAGCTCCAGAATTTCCGGGGCGTAGGAATCATACTCGTCATCGGTTCCATGACCGCTGTCTTCCCCGGCAACACCAATGGGATCCCAGCGCCGCAGCACCTGACAGATATAGTCCAGTTCCTTTTGTTGCCTGTCACTCACACGATTGATCTTTCCCCAACAAGGGCCGCCTGGCTGCCCAGGCTCTCCTTCGCCGGACCCGTAAACCACCGATCTGCCTAAGACATCGCACAGTTTACCCCTATCATGGCATGAACGCAAGAAAAAGAAAGAAAGTTATGTAAAACTGTATGAAGTTTGAGTGCGGATTCCCGTCTGGAGATTTGGACTACGGAGAGAAGAAAACGGCGAATGATCATGCGAATCGGCGCTGGATCAGACCATTGATTTCTGATCTTTTTTGAGTCCTCCATGATTGGACCTCTCCCGAATGAAGTCAATGAAAAGAGTGGTTTTCATTGACAAGATCGTTGATATATTTGTAAAATCACAGTGTAAGTTCACGGTTGAACAAGTGAACGGTCAAGAGGCTTGGATCTGATTTAATCACCATAAAAAGGAGAAACTTGTGAGTAGAAGGCACAAAGGTAACACGATGGTTTCAGTTATGTTGTTCGTATTTTTTCTCATGATCGGCTGCAATGAATCGGAAGATAGCCAACAAAGCAACGATGCAGGAGAAGACTGTTTTCCGGGAACCTTGGGTTGTCCCTGCAAAGGTCAAGAAACCTGTGAGGGGGCATTGATATGCAATGACGATGGGCTTTGTATCGAACGCAGCATTGTTGATGATGGCGAGGATAACGTCCCACTCCAAGATGGTGATGTGGAGGACTCGGAAGAGCCTATTACCGCCTGCGGACTTGTCCCGCAAGGTGGATTTTCAGGTCGAGCGGAAGATGTGCAGGTTGTTGGCGATATCGCCTATGTGTTGTTAGGCAATGGCGGTCTTCTTACGTTCAATGTCTCCAACCCCAGTGATCCTCAATGGATAGGCAGTTATCAAGGCGGTGGAACAAGCTACGGTATGGCGATCCGCGGAAACCGGGCCTACCTTGCCGTCCGTACCCGTGGTTTGGTCATTGTGGATATCTCCGATCCAAGCAATCTTCGTTTGATCTCGGAATGCCACTGTGTGGATTGTCTCCCCCTCTCGGTTACCGTGTACGAACCCTACGTGTATGTCGTTGACCGATTCAATGGACTTGAAATCTACAACATTGAAGACGAAACCAACCCGGATCTGCAGATCAGGGGATGGGGAACATTGGACTGCTACAGCCTGCTGATCAACGATCATTTCGCCTACATGGGTACATCCGATGGGTTCAATGTGTATGATTTGAGTGATGCGCCGGCAATGCACCTGATTTGGACGGACTCGCAGCACGGCAGTCCATCCGATTTTCTTGTGGATTCCCGCAAGGACGACCGCTTGTACCTGGCTTACAAAACAGGATTGGTCGCTTTGGATATTTCCGATCCATCGAACCCTGTAGAAGTCGAGGATGCATTTGAATCGAAAAATGCTGGGCAAAAAGGAACCTTCGATTCCCCGCAGCTGGTGCAAGACGGAGACCGTCTCTTTGTTTTCAGCAGTGATGGCGTTACTACGGAATATCTATTGTCAGACTCGGTGGAGCGTGCCCCACAGATCACCCTTCGTGGGGAAGAGTATCGTTTGCCCAGCGGTGCAATGGTTGAAAACACCCTTCTGGTGGCTGGGGATTGGCTGTTTTCCGTCGATGTCGAATCTGGAGAAATTGTCGGTAAAGCGATGTTGCCAACACAAACCTACGGCGTCAGCATGGTTGGTAATGTCGGTTATGTCTCCTGCCTGGGAGGAGCAATTGCCTTTGATTTCAGTGACCCCACCCAACCTCGTTATCTATCCTCGCTTCCATTTGCAGAAACCAGAAACGTGGCTCAGCTTGGAGATATGGCATTGCTGGCAGGTTCCTTTGGCCAAGGTTTGGCTCTTTATGACGTTTCCGATATTCGGAATCCTCGGAAGGTTCAAGAGGTACTTGATATGTCACATTATTCCAACCAGCTTCTTGCAGCAGCCATAAGCGACTCTTTCTTGGTCTACAGTGACAATCACTTGCTGACCTACACTCTGGATGATGACAATCACCTCGTGTATCAAGCAACATGGCCCATCTCCGACAATTTTTATGTTGACCGCATCAGTGACTATAGAATTGATGAAAACCGACTCGCGTTTATGGCGGATTCCGGTCGTATTGTACTTGTAGAGTTAAATAAACGCAAAGAGCCGGTCATTACAAATGAGTGGAAAATCAACCCCGATCCTGAAAGCTATGTCTATGGCTTTGACGTTCATGAAGATATCCTGGTTCTCTCGACCCACTACTGGATTTTCATCTACCGTATTGTGGATGATGCCTTGGAGCCTCTTTCACGCTTTCAACTGAAGAAAGCCGGACGTGATGTCGCCTTCGATGGACACTTCGCCTATGTTGGAGATACGGAAGCAACCATGACTCTGGTCGATCTTTCCGACCCTGAGCATCCTCAACGGGTAGGTATTTACAACCAAGGTGGTTCTACGGACCAGGTTACAGCTCTTGGTGATGATACCGTCCTATTTTCTACCTTATGGCATGGTGGGTACATCAGCCGGATCACTTGGTGCCAGTAACCCGACAGTTGTAAGCGAGATTCTAGCCAGGGGCGTTATTCCATGCAGGAAGGGATCGGATTGTAATCCTCAGAGTTCCTCTTGTCTCCCAGGAAGAAGTCTTTGAACGGCGGATACTTCAAAAGGCACCGAACCAAGGCGGTGCCCCGTTCAACCCGGTCCGGATGCGTTTTGAGACGCGCCTTGCGTCTGCATCGCTTTCCGTTCTGACGACGCGGCTAGCTTCCCGGTTTGTAGACATCCGTGGCGAGGCGGAAGCCGAGGTTGGTTTTCACCCTGTCCTGCCGCATTCCGATACGGCTGGCCGCACGGGACATGATCTGGCCATCCAGCCAGCTTCCACCGCGACAGAGCCGCTCCTGGGCGCTGGGGTTGAACCAGTCGGCGCACCATTCACGCACACCACCGGCCATGTCGCGCACGCCGTAAGGGCTGAGATCCGTGGCCAGCGCACCCACCGCCATCGGGCCGATACCCGGCTTGTGTTCCCGCATGTGGCAGTAATGATGTTTGATGCCGTTACCCCAGGGGTAGACCCGACCGTCTCCGCCGCGAGCGGCTTTTTCCCATTCATCATCGGTGGGCAGACGCACGGGGAAGAACACGGAGCTATGCCAGGCGCAGTAAGCCTGGGCGTCATCCCAGCTTACACCGAAGACCGGCCAGAGGGGATCATACCCGCGGGCGGCGTCGGGATGTTTGCCGAACAGAAAGCCGGTATCCGGGCGCAGGCGCGGAGCGCGGGCGACATAACCGTCGTGGGTGAAGCCGGTACGCTGGGTTTCACGCAGGAATTGGAAGTATTCACCCATCGTAACGGGAAAACGGGCCAGGGCAAAGCAGGAGACATCCACCACGCGGCCTTTGAGGTAGCCGAAGCTTTCGCCGTCGCCGCCTTTCAGGTAGGGGCCGCCGGGGATGAAGCAGAAGTCTTCGGGGAAGGTTTCAAAACGTGGCAGGTTGACGTGCAGACCGGCGGTTTCTCCGGCTTCCAGAGCCAGTGGGAAGCGAGCGCCGACAAGACCTTCGCCTTCAATGACCAGTTCATAATTTCCCCGTTGCAGGCTCAAGCCGCTGATCGGTGCGGGGCCGACCTCCGTCGGGGCGTCGCGAACCAGCCTGTCTCCCTTTTCCAGCACACGAAACACCTTCAGGTTGACCGGCTGGTCGCTGGTCAGGTTCACCGTGCCCGTACCGTAGAGCAGGGGCGCGTAACGCTTTTCGCTGTCGTATTCCTCCACCCGCTGGCGGTTGTAGGCCATTTCCTTTTTGTTGCGGGTCTGCTTGGCGTCTTCAAAGCGGTAGTGGTAGATATCGGCCAGCCAGTGACGGGCCAAGCCCTGGTGGGGATCATAGCCCAAAGCTTCCTGGAGTTTGTCCATCGCCCGACTGAAGGCGCGGTCTACCGTGATCTGCTGATTCTGCCGTTCCACTTCCACATCCCACAGACCGTCTTTACGGATCTTCAGCAGGCGGCGGATGCGGTCGTCCAGTTCACGCAGCCGGGAAAGCTGGTCGAGGTAAAGCTGGGCGATGGCACCGCCTTCCTGGGCCGTGCGCTCGGCACGTTTCTTCAACAACCGCCGTTCCTTGGTGCCTTCCAGGTAGCTTTCAATATCTTCAAACAGGGCACGGGCGGTGGGGTAGCGTTCCTCGCGACGTTTGGCGATGGCCTTGAGGCAGATGCGGTCCAGTTCCTCCGGCACACGACGGCGACGGGCCCGCTTGCTGGGGGCTTCGGCCTGTTCGGTAATCACGCGCTTGAGGATCTCCTGGGGTTCTTTGCCTTCAAAGGGCGGATGGAAAGTGAGGATTTCATACAGGGTGGCACCCAGGCCGTAGACATCCGCACGGGCGTCGATGAGGTTTACCTGCCCGGCGGCCTGTTCCGGAGCCATGTAGGGCGGCGTCCCGGACACATAACCTTGGCGCGTGGCCAGGGGATCATCCGGTTCAACGAGCATCACCCCGCGAGGCTCCACCATTTCTTTGGCCAGCCCCCAGTCCATGACCATCGTTTCACCGTAATCGCCGATCATGATGTTCTCCGGTTTCAAGTCCCGGTGAATCACTCCGTTGGCGTGGGCGTAGTCGATGGCCAGACAGACCTGACCGAAGAGAGTCAGCAGGCGGATGAATCCGAACTGCTCTTCCATCTCCTCATCACCACGAAACAGCCGGGCCAGAACGTCTTTCAGGGAGCGTCCGCCCACCTTCTTCATGCTGAAATACAATTCGCCGTCAGGCAGGCGACCGATGTCATGAACGGGAACAATGTTCGGATGTTCCATTTTTGCCGCCGCCTTGGCTTCACGCAGAAAGCGTTCTTCCGTTTCTTTGGTGCGCGGCAGACCGGGGCGCAGGGTCTTCAGGGCCACATCCCGCCCCAGACGTTTGTCCATCGCCTGCCAGACGCGCCCCAGGCCACCGGTTCCCAAGGGAGCCATCAGCTTGTAGCGGTCGGGATCGGTGAGGTCTTCATCCAGAGGGGAGGGAAGCTCTTGCTGGGTTTCCGGAATCACCTCGGCATCGGGAAGCAGCATCGTGTCCGAGGGTTCGCTTTCAAACAGGGTGCAGCCTTCCGCCGGGGTTTCCAGACGGCGCACGCGGGCATCTTCCAGCAGTTGGGTCAGATCCTTGGCGCTGAGGTAGCCTTCGGCGATAATCACATCGTCCAGGCCGACATCCTGCTCGCCGCAGACCTTCCAGGCCTGACAGAGTTTGTCCAGATCCCAGAGGCTTTTTTCCAGCATGATCCGGGACACGTCTACCCACAAGGTGGGTTCGCTGTCACCCATACCCAGGTTTTTCAGATCCGCTGAGCCCATGATCCCTCCTTTTCGCATCCTTGCCGGATGCCGCGTTCCTGTCGCCGAGCAAACATCGGGGTGTGCGCTGCTTCTTCCGCTCTCACGATGCCTCAGTCTCGCTAAAAGACAGTCAATGTATTATAGAGAAGTAGATTCACAAAGGCAAGCGCCACGGAAGCTTTCCTGCGGATTTTCCATCGCTTTGTGCCTGAAAGGTCACACGATCCCCTCAGTCTTCCGGGGAACCGTCGGAGGTGTGGGCGATGAGCGCCTGTTTTTCATGCCGGGTGAGCTGTTTGATCTGCCATTCCCGCTTGCGGGCGGCGGTGGCATCGGGGTGGTTTTCGCTGTACACCAGGCGGACCGGCAAACGGCTGCGGGTGTATTTGGCTCCCTTTCCGGCGTTGTGGGTTGCCAGGCGTTGAGAGAGATCCGTGGTCCAGCCGCAATAGAGGCTTTGGTCGGAACATTCCAGCAAATACACGAAAAAAGCAGGCTCGGTCATTGGGTTCCTCAGCAAATTTGACGCACCATGATACCATGAACGGACGGCGGTGCCAAGTCCGTATTCGTATCACGATGAACCAATCTTTGGTTTTTCTAAGATGACTACTCTACTTGTGTTTTTGGCTTTTCCCCAACGACGTTTCAGGGTATACTAGGTGAAGATGTTCAAGGGGTTCTGGGGAAACAAGATTCAAGCATCAACGCCTTTTGGACGATTCATGAAGTGGCCCGTTGGCGGCCAAAGGTTGGGGAATCCGAGGGTCGCGGCGTGGAGGCCGAACCGTCGGAGGGACCATTCGGCAAAACCGAGCTTGCCATACCCTGGCAAGGCACACGAGAGGAGTGAGGTCCATGAGCGGAGGAATTCTGACGGAATTTGCCAAGAAGATTGATCGTGAAGAATTTCAGGATCTGACCTGGGAAGGATCAATGGAACAATACCTGGATCTGGTCAAGCAGGATCCGGGCATCATCCGAACCAGCCACCAGCGCGTCTATGACATGATTGTGTCCCACGGCTATGATGAATACACCGACGCCAAGAAGAAAATCCTGCATTACAAATTCTTCGATGATGCGCAGTCTCAAGGGGAAGACGGCGTGTTCGGACTGGACATCCCCCTGATGAAGTTTGTCAACCTGCTACGCAGTGCGGCCCAGGGCTTCGGCACCGAACGCCGGGTAATCCTGCTGCATGGCCCGGTGGGCAGCAGCAAAAGCACCATTGTACGCATGTTGAAGAAAGGTCTGGAGCGCTACAGTCGCACCACGGAAGGGGCATTGTACACCTTCAGTTGGCGCGTGCCCAAGGAAGAAGGCGGCGGCATGGAACTGGTTCCCAGTCCGATGAACCAGGACCCGCTGTTGCTCATTCCCCCCAAGCTGCGCCGGGGCTTCATCGACGAGATCAACGCAAGCTGCGACAAACCCTATCGCTACCGCGTGCGGGGTGACCTGGACCCGGTGAGCCGCTACTATTACAACTTCTTCATGAAGCAGTACAACGGCGACTGGGAAGCGATGATCCGCGAGCATATCGTGGTGCGCCGTCTGGTGCTGAGCGAACAGGACCGCGTGGGCATCGGCACCTTCCAGCCCAAGGATGAAAAGAACCAGGACAGCACGGAACTGACCGGCGACATCAACTACCGCAAGATCGCCATTTACGGCTCGGACAGCGACCCGCGTGCGTTCAATTTCGATGGTGAATTCAACGTCGCCAACCGGGGCGTGATTGAGTTTGTCGAGGTGTTGAAGCTGGATGTGGCCTTCCTCTATGACCTCTTGGGAGCCAGCCAGGAACACAAGATCAAACCGAAGAAGTTCAGCCAGACGGACATTGACGAAGTCATCATCGGCCATACCAATGAACCGGAATACCGCAAGCTTCAGAACAACGAATACATGGAAGCCCTGCGGGATCGTACCGTGAAGGTGGATATTCCCTACATCACCCGTTACGGCTACGAGCGCAACATCTACGAGCGGGACTTCACCGAAGATCGCGCCGGGATGCACATCGCGCCGCATACCCTGGAAATCGCCGCAATGTGGGCCGTTCTGACCCGCCTGGAGATTCCCAACCGAGGCAACATCACCCCGGTGCAGAAGATGAAACTCTATGATGGCCGAAGCCTGCCGGAGTTCAACGAAGACACCGTGGTGGAATTGCGCAAGAGCGCCATTCGGGAAGGAATGGAGGGCATCAGCCCGCGCTATGTGCAGGACAAGATCAGCAATTGCCTGGTCAAATACGCCGAGGAAAACCACATCAATCCCTTCATGGTGATGAACGAACTGGAAAGCGGTCTGCGCCACCACAGCCTGATCAGCAACGAGAACCAGCGGGAGAAATTCCGTGAGATGCTCGCTCTGGTCAAGCAGGAGTACGAGGAAATCATCAAAAACGAGGTGCAGCAGGCAATCAGCGCCGACCAGGACGCCATCAACCGTCTTTGCGGCAATTACGTAGACAACGTCAAAGCCTACACCTTGCGTGAGAAGGTGAAGAACCCCTACACCGGTCAGATGGAAGAACCCGATGAGCGCCTGATGCGTTCCATTGAGGACAAGATCAACATTCCGGAGAGCCGCAAAGATGACTTCCGACGGGAGATCATGAACTACATCGGCGCTCAGGCTTTGGAAGGCAAACGCTTTGATTACCGCTCCAATGAACTGTTGATGCGCGCCCTGGAACGCAAACTCTTCGAGGACCAGAAGGACACGATCAAACTCACCACCCTGGTATCCAACGTGGTGGACAAGGAAACCCAAGAGAAGATCGACGTGGTCAAGTCCCGACTGATTAAAAACTTCGGCTACACGGATCAAAGCGCCACCGACGTACTCAACTACGTGGCCAGCATCTTCGCCCGTGGCGATAGCAAGCAGTAGGGGCGGCGTGATCCGGGAAAAAGGGGGAAGGCATGAGCCCTCGTGACAGCATGGCCAAGGTTTCGCACATCGAAAACGACCACAACCGGTTCAAGCAGATCGTGCGGGGCCAGATAAAAAAAGACCTGAAAAAGTACATCACCCAAGGGGAGTTGATCGGTCGCAAGGGAAAAGATACCATCAGCATTCCCGTGCCGCAGATCGACATTCCCCGGTTCAAGTTCGGCGACAAGCAAATGGGCGGCGTCGGTCAGGGGGATGGTGAACCCGGCGACTCGATGGGGGAAGGACAGGACGGAAGCGGCCAGGGAGAAGCGGGAGACAAGCCCGGTGAGCATACCCTGGAGGTGGATGTCAGTCTGGAAGAACTGGCCGAGATTCTGGCCGAAGAGTTGGAACTGCCGCGCATCGAACCCCGTGGTCAAAATCAACTGACCACCAAGTTCGACCGCTACCGTGGCATCCGTCGTGTCGGGCCGGAAAGCCTGAAGCACTTCCGGCGTACCTACCAGCAGGCGCTCAAACGGCAGATTGCCAGCGGCATCTACAACGCCCGCGATCCGCTGGTGATGCCCGTGCGGGAAGACAAGCGCTTTCGCAGTTGGAAAACCGTGTTCGAACCCAATTACCAGGCAGTGATCTTCTACCTGATGGATGTCTCCGGCTCGATGGGTGAGGAACAGAAGAACATGGTGCGGATCGAATCCTTCTGGATCGACACCTGGCTGCAAAGTCAATACAAGGGCTTGGAAACCCGTTACATCATCCACGATGCCACGGCCAAAGAGGTAGACCGGGAAACCTTTTTCAGCACCAAGGAAAGCGGCGGCACGGTGATCTCCAGCGCCTATGAACTGGCGAAGCGTGTCATTGAAGAGGAATACCCGGTAGACGACTGGAACATCTACCTCTTCCATTTCTCCGATGGGGACAACTGGAGTACCGACGACAGCGACCGTTGCATGGCACTGCTCCGGGAAGACCTGTTGCCGAAGACCAACCTGTTCGGTTACGGCCAGGTGAAAAGCTTCTTCGGCTCCGGGCAGTTTATTGAAGACCTGCGCCGCGCCTTCCCGGATGAGGAAAACATGGTGCTTTCCGAGATTCCGGACAAGCAGGCCATCTTGAAGTCCATCAAGGAATTCTTGGGCAAGGGAAAATAAGCCGGGGATCTGGAAGGAAGAAGGGGCCGTGGTTGCGGTGTCAACGTAAGACATCCGGGTTGCTCGTGACCGGCATGGGGCGATCCACCAAGGCTTCGGAATAGGAGACGACGATGTTACCCAAGGAATTGCACGAACCACTACGCGCCATTCGTCGCCATGTGGATGATTACGGGCTGGACCCCTTCGAGGTCATCTTCGAGATGCTGGATTACCAGAAGATTTCCGAAGTGGCCGCCTTCGGTGGGTTTCCGGTGCGCTATCCTCATTGGCGTTTCGGTATGGAATACGACAGGCTGACCAAAAGCTACGAATATGGCCTGCATCGTATTTACGAGATGGTGATCAACAACAATCCCTGTTATGCCTACCTGCTCAGTTCCAACCACATGGTTGACCAGAAAACCGTCATCGCCCATGTGTACGGACACAGCGATTTCTTCAAGAACAACCTCTGGTTTTCCAAGACCAACCGCAAGATGGTGGATGAAATGGCCAACCACGCCGTACACATCCGCCGCCATATCGACCGCTACGGGCAGGAAGAGGTGGAATCCTTCCTGGATATGGCCTTGAGTCTGGAAAACCTCATCGATCCGCACAGCCCCTTTATCGTGCGGGAACGCAAGCAGGAAAAGGACGACAACGAACCGCGTGAGCCGGAGGTGCGCAAGATTGCGGCCAAAAAATACATGGACCGCTACATCAACCCCAAGGAGTTCCTGCAAGAGCAGAAGCAGAAACTAGAGGAAGAACGCAAAAAGGCTGAGCGCTTTCCCGCCGAGCCGGTGCGGGACATCCTCGCCTTTCTGATGCTTCATGCGCCTTTGAAAGAGTGGCAGCAGGACGTGTTGAGCATCGTGCGTTCGGAAGCCTACTACTTCGCGCCGCAATGGCAGACCAAAATCATGAACGAGGGCTGGGCCACTTACTGGCACAGCAAGGTGATGACCGAACGGGCGATGGAAGCCAACGACCTGATTCATTACGCCAAAGCGTATGCCGGGGTGGTGGCGACGGACGGAGGGCGTTTCAACCCCTATAAAATGGGGGTGGAACTCTTCCGGCATATTGAGGAACGCTGGAATAAAGGGCGCTTCGGCAAGGAATATGACGAATGCGACTCGATGCGTGAGAAATTGAACTGGGATCGTGAGTTGGGGCTGGGCCAGGAGAAAATCTTCCAGGTGCGTCAGCTCTACAACGATGTCACCTTCATTGATGAATTTCTGACTCCGGAATTTGCCGCCGAGCAGAAGCTCTTTGTTTTTGCCCACAACGAACGCCACGAGCGCTGGGAGATCCTCACCCGCGAGTTTGAGAAGATCAAACAGAAACTGCTCTACCAGCTTACCAATTCCGGCCAGCCCTTTATCTATGTGGTGGATGCCAATTTCCAGAACCGCTCGGAACTGCTTTTATGGCATCGCCATGAAGGCATTGATCTGGATACCAGCTATTCCCGTGCCACCTTGCAGAACGTGATGAACATCTGGAAGCGCCCGGTCAACCTCTTGACCACCATGCAGGAAAAACCCATGCTGTTGCGCTTTGACCAGAGCGGCTTCTCTTCGTCGGAAACCCGAATCACCTCGGAACTGGTTGAGACGACCAGCGCACCTTGACAGAGTGTATAGGCAGCGGGTACACCAGATACCATTCAAACCTTCGCCATCCCTCCACCTTCGTGGGGGGATGCCTTGTTCCCGGAACGCAGCGCGTTTGTACCGAGTTTTTGTGAAAGGAACCCCAGCATGAGTGACACCCCCACCAAGCCGAGAAACCCCCGCCTGAAAGATGTGGCCGAAGAGATCCTCGGCAAGCCGGTCAAGCGTTCCGCCAAGAAATCCCTGGGAAACAAGGTGCTGGGAAGCACAGCCCAGAAAATGACCCAGGTTCGTTTCAACCGGGATAGTGGGGTGATTGGTGTGATCCGTGACCCCTTCATGTCTACCATGCCCCAGGACGAAGCGCCCAGCGGGCAGTCCGTGGTTTTGGATCTGGACCTGGACGACGACGCCTTGAATATGCCCGGTTCCGGCAATCTGCAAACGGATCTTCTGGGGAAAGCCATCGAGCCGCCTCCTCTGCCCATTCAACCGCCGCCACTTCCCAAGGAAGCTGAGGCTCAGGACAGCATTGCCTGGCAGATTGAAGAGGAAGAGATTGTGATTCCCCTTCAGGCTTCCGTGCCGGATTTCGGGGGAGCCTTGCGCGTACCCAAAACCATGCCCGGTGAAGTGGTTCATGCCCGACCAGAACCGGCGGACCCGCCTCCCTTGCCTTCCTTCCATGAGCAACCGGACCCGCCGCTGCCGGGTTTCATGTATCCAACCAACGAACCGGATGCGCCGGAAGCCGCCGCGAAGATATCCCAAGCGCCTCTGCGCAAAACGATGATGATGAGTCGCAAGCCCACCCTGCCGGAAATCCTGCTCGACCGTGGCTTGCTCAGCGAAGAGGCCATCGCCCAGGTTGAAAAGGAACGCAAAGGTCGCGGCAAGCAACTCGGCTTTGTTCCCGCCCTGCAAAAGCTGGGCTTGATCAAGCAGGAAATCTACGGTCGTCTGGTGATTGCCGTCTTGGAAAACCTGGGTGAAGCCAGCGGGCTGGATGATTTTCATGATCTCGCGGATCTGGAAGTGCTGGACAGTATGCGCGTGGCCAAGCGGGAAAAAGACCGCGTGTTTCCTCTGCGCATTCGGGAAACCAAACGAGGCCGCGTGCTGGATGCCTTGATCGGGGATCCGAACAACCTGATGCTGATGGATGAGCTTCGCGCCGTGTACAATGTCGCCCGCGTGTTGCCTGTTGCCCCCTGGAACCAGAACGCCATTGACAATTACGGTAACGAAATGTCCCGCCAGCGGGCCAAGGAACTGGGCGGTGAGACGGGAACGGATACCTCCATCACGGTGCTGAAGGCTCCCGGTGAAGAAGATGTGGATGCCGAAGCTGCGGCGCGAGGCAAGTCGGACAAGTACATCACACGCATTGTAGACAAAATCATTTATGACGGCGTGCGGCTGGGCGCCTCGGACATCCATGTGGAATACGGCGAGCTGCCTCGTGTACGCTACCGCGTGGATGGCTTGCTGCAAGAGGGCGGCTGGATCGGTCGCGAGGATTATCCGGCGGTGGTCAGCCGTTTCAAGATTCTCTCGCAGATGGACATCAGCGAACGGCGTTTGCCCCAGGATGGCAACATCCGTCTGGGTGTGGAAGGGCGCGGCGTGTTGGATTTCCGTGTCAACACCATCCCTTCATCCGGTGGAGAGAAGGTCTGCCTGCGTATCCTGGACGGCTCCAAGCTGCGCGATCTGGGGATTCATCAAGTCGGTCTGCCTGAGGACATTCTGGAAAACTACCTGGACAAAGTGGACAAGCCGCAAGGGATGATCCTGATCACCGGGCCGACGGGTTCGGGAAAATCCACCACCTTGTATTCCTCGCTGTATTATGTGCTGGATACCAAAGGCAAGGAAACCAACATCGTCACCGCGGAAGACCCCATCGAATACCGTGTGGAGGGCTTGAACCAGACCCAGCTCAACGAGAAGGCCAAGCTCAGCTTCCCCGTGATTCTCAAAAGCTTCCTGCGCCAAGATCCGGACGTGATTCTGGTGGGTGAAATCCGTGATCTGGAAACGGCGGAACTGGCCATGAAGGCCAGTCAGACCGGCCATATGGTCTTGTCTACCCTGCACACCAACACGGCGATTGCCACCGTGGCCCGCCTGGTCAACATGGGTATCGAACCTTTCATGGTCGCCGACGTGCTGCTCTGCGTGATGAACCAACGGCTGGCCCGGCGTATCTGCTCCCATTGCAAAACGGAGCAGGTAGAGATTGACCCGCGTCATCTGGCCATGCTTCCGGCCCACGAGCGGGACAAACACCCATTCTACATGGGCGCGGGTTGCTCCCATTGCAGTCAGCGTGGCTACAAAGGGCGCGTGGGATTTTATGAATACCTGAACATCAACCCGGCGATGAAACGGATGATCAACTCCAGGGCCACCGAAGAGGAAATGCTCTATCAGGCGCGGGATGATGGCTTTCTCACCCTGCGTGAATACGGCTTGCTCAAAGCCCAGGAAGGCATCTCCACGCTGGAGGAAGTCTACAACCACACCATCGACCCCTTCGGCGGAGAGTAAGCCCGGTTCACCGTGAGTGGATACAGCTCATGCTTTGCCATGAATGATCCTGTCGGGCCGTGTTCCGCAAGAAGCGCCGAGCGCGTCTCGAAGGCTACCTAACCGCTTGCACGATGAGGAAAGCCATGTCGGGCAAAGAAGACAGTGGCTGGTCGCTGGTCCCTCGATACACGGACCTCCGGTCCGCACTCGGGATGAGCGAATAGGGACCGCTGGTGGCTGGTAAGAGGGTCACTGGAGAAAATGTCGGGCAAGAAATTTGCCCGACCTACGGGAGAAGCTCAGGATGAGCGGATAGGGACCACGGCTTGATGTTTGACACGTCTACCCACGCTCATCCCGAGTAGCGGTGGAACACCGCATATCGAGGGAGGGGTCAACAAACGAAGTTTTCACAACGCAGGTGGGCAAGAAAGACAAGTCGCTGGTCCCTCGAACCACCGCCCTCCGGGCGGCGCTCGGGATGAGCGGATACTGGTTGCTGGCCAAGGTGTCGGGCAAAGGTGTCGGGAAAAGAATTTGCCCAAAACCAGGGTAAGCGTAATCCACCCACGCTTAGCTGCCCAACCGCTTGCACGATGAGGCTTCTTCCTTGAGAACGGATTTGCCCTGTCAAGCCTGTCCCGACGCTTGCCCTTCTCTCATTCTTGTATTATAGAATGCTAACCGGTATGGTAGCGATCACCAAGAATGCTCCGCGCCCGCAAGGGGCCGGATTCTCCGTTGATGATTCACGGATTGTACGCCTTTTCAAACTCCAAGGAGGATAGCATGGCACGTATGTTTCACTTCGGCATCTGCCTCTGGCTTGTGCTGATCTTCGTCTCGGCCTGCGCCAGTGGCGGCAGCGGCGACGATGTGGACAACCCCACCGATGGTGACATCACCGATGACGATGATGATAACCCCACCGATGACGACGACGACAGCGACGGAGACAACCCCACCGACGACGATGACGACGGGCCGGTGAGCATCGACTGGTGCGCACTGATTTCGCCCTTGCAGACCACCGTGGTTCCCAACGGCTCCTCGGCGGAAATTCTCGGTCAGGTGCAAAGCGCAGGCGTGACGGCCTCCGGGGAAGCCAGCGGTTCCATCATGGCACGGGTGGCCTTCGGTCCCGCCGGAACAACCCTGGAAACGGACCCGGTCAGTTGGATCAAAACCGGCGCGGTTTATGACCCTAACTTCACCGATCCGCAGAAAGACCAGTACAAGGTCCGCCTCAATGCCGGCCAATCGGGCGAGTATCTCTATTTCTTCCAGTTCTCCGGCGACGGCGGCATGACCTGGTCGAACTGCGACAAAGACCCCGGAACCACCGATGGTTTCAGCTACGACGATGTCGGTCACATGACCGTAGCCTACGCGGAAATCGAATCCTGCCGTTTGGATCGTCCGGCGAGCAGTGTTGCCGTCAGCGGTGTGGATTCGGAAACCATTTACGGGCGTGTCTACGTGCCCAACTTCACGCCGGGCGTGGGCCAGGGTGAACAGGTGCAAGGTCAGTTGGGTTTCGGCCCGGCAGGAACCGATCCCTCCAGCGATGACAGCCATTGGACCTGGAGCGCGGCGACCCACAATCCCAATGTCACCGGCGACGAAGACGAATATCAGGCCAAGATTCCCGGTCAGACGGCGGGGGAATACCTCTACGCCTACCGCTTCAGCACCGATGGCAATAACTGGGTGCTGTGCGACATCGGCGAAGGCAGCTCGAATGGCTTCAGCGCCGAAGACGCGGGCCATCTGACCGTTCAGGATCTGACCATCGACAACTGCACCTTGGACCGGCCTGAACTGCTCAGCGTCGAAGCGGGTGACAACGTGGGTGAAATCTACGGTACGGTGCAGGTCAACGGCCTGACCGCCGGAAGCGGCCCCCGTGAACTGCTGCACATGCAGGTGGGTTTCGGGGAAGGCAGCGATCCGACCAGTGGTTACCAGTGGTCCGATGCCGTGTACAACCGCGATTTGGATGACGACAGCATTGACGAATATCGTGGTGGTTTCACCGCTCCTGGAGCCGGAAACTACAACTATGTCTTCCGTGCCAGTCTGGACGGTCAGACCTGGACCCCCTGTGACCTGGATGGATCGGCCAACGGCTTCGATGCCGCCCAGGCCGGAAAACTCACCGTCACCGACCCGGACGTGGTGGAAATCGGCTGGTGTCGTTTGAGCTTCCCCACAACGATGGAAAGCGTGGTCAATGACGAATCCATCCCCGTCCACGGCTGGGTGTATATTCCCGGCAAAACCAACGCCGAAGGCGCCGCCCGTCACGTTCAAGGCGAGGTGGGCTTCGGTCCCGCAGGTAGTCAACCCAACGACGAATGGACCTGGTTCGGTCAGGCCGAGGGCGTGCATTACAATGGTGACACGGCGGATCTCTCCGGCATGGAAAATCAGGTGGATGAATGGGCGGGAAGCCTCACCGCAGAGGAAACCAGCAGCTACGATTACGCCTTCCGTTTCAAATATGAAAGCCCGGACTACAGTACGGATTGGGTCTTGTGCGACACCGACGGCAGCGACAACGGCTACCAGACGGCGATGGCCGGAGACTGGACCGTGGTGGAAGAGCCTTCGCCCATGCCCAACAGTTGCCGCCTTCTGGTGTCTGACACCAACGCCAAACCCAATGAATCCGTCACCTTCACCGCCAGTGTCTATGCCGTGGGTGTCACCCAGGGTGCAGGACATGGTGCGAACATCGAAGCTCACTTCGGTGCGGGGATGGCGGGCGTCAGCCCGGATCAGTGGGCGTGGGTGATTGCCAATTATGATTCGGACCAAGACGGCCTGGGCAGCAACTCCGACGATGTCTACTCCCTGACTACCAGTTTCCCCACCGAAGGCACCCGGCGCTATGCCTACCGCTTCCGCCTGGATGGCGGTCCCTGGCTCTATTGCGATGCCTCCGGCAGTGACGATGGCTTCAGTCAAGACCAATACGGTACGGCACGCATCGCCTGGCCGGTGGTGGACTGGTGCCAGACCCATTGGCCGTCCTCCACAAGTTCCTACGTCGATCAGGACTCGGAATCCATCTTCGCCTGGATCTACAAAGAAGGCGTGACCGATACCACAGGCCAGGGCGCGAACATCGAGGTGCAACTCGGTTATGGTGCGGATGCGGCCAACATGGCGAGCTGGACCTCCTGGAGCGACGCCGGCTACAACACCGACGCTGGAGATTATTCCAGCATCGCTAACGATGAATACATGGCCAGCCTCAACGTGGCCCAGACCGGTGAGTACAAGTACGCCTTCCGCGCACGGGTCACCGGCAGCGATCTCTGGACCTATTGCGACCTGGATGGTCTGCACCCCGGCGAAGACTTCGGCCAGGCGGGAAGTCTCAGTGTGACCGAGGAACCGGCCAGCCGCATCGACTGGTGCCGGATGAACGACCCTCTTTCCGTGGTGGTGGCTCAGGGCGTGCAGACCCCGGCCTTGCAGGCGGAAGTGTTCCACGAGGGCTTGACCCCCGGCGATGGCGCGGGAACGGGCATTGTCGCGGAGTTGGGTTATGGTACCTGGGGAGCCGATCCGCGCAACTGGAACGCGGACAACTGGCAGGCGGTGGCTTACAGCGCCGAAGCCGAAGGCGGTCAGAACGAACTTTATGAAGCCGCCCTGCGTATCGCCCAGGCGGGAACCTACGGTGCGACCATCCGCGTCAAAGTGAACGACGGCGATTGGCGCTATTGCGACGGCACCGGTAGCGATGACGGCTATCAGGCCGCCCAGAGCGTGAAAATCACCGTCACCGATCCGATCATCGACGACTGTATGTTGGTTGGTCCCACCGAGGCCGAGTTGGTTCTGGGCAATGCCATGCCCGCCGTCGCGGCCAAGGTCTTTGAAGCAGGGACCACCGAAGAAGCCGGACAGGGTGCCCCGATCTATGCGCAGTTCGGTTTCGGTCCGATCAACGCCGACCCGCAGCTTTCCTCTTCGTCCTTCACCTGGACGGATGCCGCCTATGACAGCGACCAGGGCGAGATGGACCAATACACTTACACCCACACGCCGGAGGCCGAAGGGCGGTATCGTTACACCTTCCGCTTCAGCACCGATCAGACGAGTTGGACCTATTGCGATACCGACGGTCAATGGAACGGCTTCAGCGCGGCGGACATCGGCGAAGCCACCGTCACTCCGGATGACGCGGACATCGAATGGTGCAACACCCAGTGGCCCGCCAAACTGGAAGCGACGATCAATCAAGACAGCGCCTGGGTTTATGGTCGTCTCTATGTCCCCGGCGTAACCGATCAGGTCGGCGAGGGCTCCGGCGTGCTGGCTCAGGTGGGCTATGGCGCGCAAGACGAAACCCCGGTGAATTGGACCACCTGGACCGACGCCGTCTACAACACCGATGTCGCCAACGACTTCGGTTCCTTCGCCAATGATGAATACCGCGCACGCCTGAACGCTTCCGCACCGGGCCTGCATCGCTTCGCCTTCCGCTTCAGCGTGGATGACGGCGCGACTTGGAAATACTGCGACATGGTCACCGATGAAGTTCACGCCTCCTACAGCAACGAAGAAACGGCTCAGGTGAACTTCTACGGTCCGCGTGTAAACTGGTGCCGCTTCCAGCACCCCACCGAAGCAATGACCATCATGCACACCGAAGCCACCGAAGACATCTTCGGTCAGGTCTATCAGCCGGGCGTGACCACCGAAACCGGTCATGACGGCGAGATCGTCGCGCAGTTCGGCGTGGGCCCGGAGAACGGCGATCCGTTATGGACGCCGGAACCCTGGCTATGGTGGGATGCCAGCTACAACAGTGGTCATTCCGGGGACAACAACTACGAATACATGGTCAGCGTCACCTTCCCCGAAGATGAATCCGACGACCATTACGTGATCGGTACGCGGGACATGGCCTATCGCTTCAGTGTGGATGGCGGGGCGAGCTGGATGTACTGCGACATGAGCGGCTCCAACGCCTCGGACCCCTACACGGCGGAAGAAGCCAACACCATCACCGTGGAATACTACGAGGAAGAAGAAGAGGAAGGTTCCCGCTAATACGGGGAACGCGGATATCCTCTCACCCTGCTTACATCGTTCGTTTCCCTCTCCTGAGTAGGAGAGGGAAACGTCGTCTCTCTCACGAGAGACAAAATGCCGAAAGGCATCCTCGTGAGGGGCGAGAACGACGTTCATAAGCTACACGGCGGAGCCCTTGCGACTCCTCCCTTCAAACCGCCCCCCCAAAGGGCGGTTTTTTCGTGGGCTCATTCCGTTTGTCCTTGAGGTATTCTCAAGGCTTCTTGTGCTTTCCTAACTTGACAGCCCGCGTGGGCAGGCTAGGATGGCGTTCACGCTAGCCATTCGATATTCTTAGGCAAGGCTCGATTCTTTAACTCAAGAGACCGCCTTGTAAGAAAGCATCTCGCTTTTCTGCAAAGCCCGTGACACCTTGATCGTGCAAGGTATGGAGAAACGCCGTGAAACCGATCCGTCCCGACTACCAACCGGGGATGCTATCCAGCCATCAATTCCGGTCTTTTCTGCTTCTGCTCTGTATCGGTATTCTGCTTCTTTCCTGCGCAGGTGAGGATGGTGCAGATGACGATTCTTCCCTGCTGGATGGAGATACCGAAAGCACGGTAGAGGATGGAGACAGCTCCCTGGATGAAGATGGAGACCTGGACGGGGAAGACGAAACGCCTTTGCTGGATGGGGACGAGCAGGATGAATGGGAGATTCCCGAAGAATTTGAAGGAATAGACCCTTCCTTGTGTATGCCGGAAACGCCTCTGGAGGATCTGCCCTTCGATCCGCAGTACCTTCGTTTGGAAAGCGGTCTGGCGATCATGGATAAGAACGTTTATCTTTCCACCGTGCTTCTCAAAGACGAGGATTTGAACCAGGCCCAGCAGAGCGAGGACAGCCTGAACGCCTTGGTCGAAGAGCGGGCGGAGGCCTTGGCCCAGGCCACTTGTGGAGAAGACCTGAACTGTTGGGATGGAGCCTTGACCTGGTCGGAGGAAGACATCGCTGGTGCCGTCGCGGCCCTGACGGCATGGAACCAGGCCGATCTGCTGATCTCCAGGCACCTTCTGCCCTGTGGCGATTTCGCCCGTTATGCGAACTTACCCCGTGATGAATTTCTGCAAACGGTGGTGAGCGGAACCCTGGAAGCTCTGAATCGCATCTGGCTTCGATATAGCCGGAGGATCTCTACGGCGGATCTGCTCACCTTGCTGACACCGCTTCAGACCGAGATGCAACAGGCAACGACCTTCACTCAACCCTTGGCAAGGGTCAACGAAGCCTTGATGCAGGCTCAGGGTCGGGATGAAGCCGTGCGCTATGATCCGTTGACGGATGGTGAAAACCGTCTGGCTTTTGAGCGGATGGAAACCATTTCCTGGTCTGCCTATCCGTTCAGCGTGATGATGGTTCCCGGCCAAGGTCCGAACGACCTGGATACGGCGCTGCATCCCACCGGAGCGGGGCGCTGTGACTTGGCCGCCGAACGCTTCAAGGCCGGGCTGGCCCCCTTTATTCTTGTCAGCGGTGGACACGTTCACCCGGACCAGACACCCTATTGTGAAGCCATCGAGATGAAAGCCTACCTGATGGAAACCCACGGAATCGCTGAAAACGCCATCTTGATCGATCCCTATGCCCGTCACACCACGACCAACGCACGCAACCTGGGACGAACCATCCTCCGCTACGGCTTTCCGCCGGATAAACCGGCAATGACCAACACGGACCTGTTTCAGTCAGCGTACATGTTGGGGATGGAGGGGCGCTTGCTGGATGAACTGGGCTATATCCCCTACCGCCGTCTGGTGAAAATGACGGATAACAACAATTGCCTGCTTACTTCCCCCGATGCCTTGACCATCGACCCCAGCGACCCCTTGGACCCTTGAGCCATCCTTGGGGTTGAAAGAAAAATCCTGCGCGTCTCACCGGCGCTTTTATGGGCGCGGGGACCGTGTGTTCCTGCTTCGTTGAGGCTTGCCAACAACCTTGGGATCTGCTATTTTTTCCGCGCCGTATTGATGAGGTAACCAAACTGGTCGGCGAAAAAGGCTCTTGTTATGTCTCAACGCGCCGAACCAGAAGTATTCGTTTCTTGATAAGGGGAAAGATCATGACCGATGCCAAAGCCCAGGTGAACCAAGCGCTGTCCGATGGAAAAATCACCGAAACCGCCGCCGCCAACATGAACCGTTGGTTGGAAGCCCCCCATTGCGTCTCCTTGCGCCCGGAACTTGTCGCTCAGATTGAAGCCGGAGACTGGGAGGAACTGAACGAAGCCTTTTACCAGGTGCTTCCTTTCGGTACCGGTGGGCGTCGCGGTAAAGTGGGTGTGGGCACCAACCGCATGAACCGTGTCACGGTGGCCGAGGGCGCTCAGGGCGTGGCCAATCAACTGCTGGCACAGATCAACGATCGACAGGCCAGCGTGGTCATTGCCTGCGATACGCGCAACTCCAGCCCGGAATTCACCGAAGTCTGTGCCACCACCCTGGCGGCCAACGGAGTCAAGGTCTACCTGTTTGACGGTTTTCGCGCCACCCCCCAACTGAGCTTTGCCATTCTGAACAAAAAAGCCGATGCCGGTGTGGTCATCAGCGCCAGCCACAACCCGCCCCAGGATAACGGCTTCAAAGCCTATTGGTCCGACGGCGGCCAGGTGGTTCCTCCTATCGACAAAGCCTTGATCGACGAAGTAGGCCGGATCACCGAAACCAAAAGCATGGACTACAACGAAGCTCTGAAACGCGGAGCGATCGAGCTGCTTACCCCGGTTGACGACGAAGACTACGTCAAGGCGCTGGTAAATCAGGCCGTGGGAAACAAGCGGGATGTGAAGGTGGTCTATACGCCGATCCACGGCGCAGGGATTATGAGCGTGCTTCCCGTTTTGGAACGCGCAGGTTTCAAGGATGTCCTGGTTGAACCGACCCAGGCCGAGCCCAACGGGGATTTCCCTACGGTGAAAAGCCGCAAACCCAACCCGGAGGAAACCGAAGGGTGGAAGGTGGCCATTGAAACCGCCAAAAAGGAAGGGGCCGATCTGGTGCTGGCCACCGATCCCGACGCGGATCGTCTCGCCGCCGCTGTGCCCAGCCGTGAGGCGGGTGAATTTGTCGTACTCAGCGGGAACCGCTCCGGAGCGATGCTGATGAGCTTCATCGCCGAGCAGATGAAACAGGCCGGAACCCTCAAGCCTCAGCATACCGTGTACACCACCACGGTTTCCAGCCCGCTGATGGCCACCGTGGCGCGCTCTTACGACCTGAGCGTCACCGACAACCTGCTGGTCGGGTTCAAATGGGTTGCCAACCGCATCAAGCAACAACGCAACCCGGATGACTTCCTGTTCGGCTTTGAGGAAAGTATCGGTTTCATGAAAGGCCCGCAGACCCGAGACAAAGACGGGGCGATGGCCGCGCTGCTGTTCTGCGAACTGGCTGCGGAGATGAAGGCCCAGGGCCGCACCGTGCTGGACTACCTGGACGATCTCTACCGCCGTCATGGCTATTTCTCGGATTACGGAACGGCGGTGTTCCTGGAAGGCGCCGCCGGTCAGGAGCGTATGGCCCGCATCATGGATACCCTGCGCAAGAAACCCTTTGCCGAACTGGCCGGGATTCCCGTGTTGAAGGTTACCGACCGCTTGACCAATGAAATCAAGAGCCTGAACGGAGAGGTCTTGGGTTCGGTGGATGATCCTTACACGAGCAATGTTCTGATCTACCACTTTGATGACGAAAACAAAAGCTGGGTGGCCATTCGCCCCAGTGGTACCGAGCCGAAGATCAAGTTCTACTTCAGCCTGCATCGTCCCTTGACGCAGGGCGAGGACTTGGACGAGGTGAAAAACGCCACCGACGCGACCTTGCGCCAGTTGTGCGACCAGCTTGTGGAGATGGCTCTGGGTATCGAATAAACCCCTGCGTCTCGAAGGTGCTGCAAGCCTTGTTTCGCCGGGACCGGGGTCTTGGTTCCGGTCTGTCGGCTGCTTTTTCCGTCCTGTGTGAGAATAGGCGGCTATAAGGCTTGCGGTTTTCCAGGCTTTTTGCTAGATTGGAACCCTTGGAATGCGAAGGCGTTCCAATCTCGATCGCCGTAATAAAAAAGTTGAGGAAGTTCAAACAGGTATAGACCATGCTGAACGCACAGATGATCCTCCACGAAGAGGATTACAACGCAGTCCTCCAAGTCTGCAACCAACTCGCCACGGAATCCCACGCCAAACTGGTCTTCCTGGTGGATAAAAACGGCCAGCTCATCGCCTCCAACGGAGAGACGGCGGGCATGGATACCGTGTCCCTGGCCACCCTGGCCGCCGGGAATATCGCCGCCACGGGAGGTTTAGCCAAACTGATTGGCGAAAAGGAATTCTCCATCCTGTTCCATGAGGGGGAGAAGGACAACCTGCACCTGTCGATCATCGGCTCGCGGATGATTCTGGTGGTGGTCTTCGATGCCCGCTCGTCCTTGGGCTTGGTTCGCCTGCGCGTGCGCAAGGCCAGCCAACAGCTTGAAGCGGTGTTGGAGCGGATGAACGAGCGCAACGAGCGCGGCGAGGACAACCCGCTGTTCGCAGAGATCACCGACGACGACATCGACAACCTGTTCAACGACTAACGACCAAGAAGGCACAAGGCGGGCATCATGGCGTTCATCAATTACAGTTCGCGGGAAATCAACCTGAAGTTGGTGTATTACGGGCCGGGTCTGGGAGGAAAAACCGCCAACCTTACCTGGATCTACGACAAAACCGACGACCAGACCCGCGGCAAGATGATTTCATTGGCCACGGAAACCGAGCGCACCCTCTTCTTCGACTTCCTCCCGCTGGCGCTGGGCACCATCAAAGGCTTTCGCACCCGATTCCATCTCTACACCGTTCCCGGTCAGGTGTTCTATGACGCCAGCCGTAAGCTTATTCTGAAGGGCGTAGACGGCATCGTCTTTGTCGCCGACAGCCAGATTGAGCGTATGGACGCCAACCTGGAGAGTATGGACAACATGATTGCCAACCTCACCGAATACGGCCTGCAATTGGAAACGGTTCCCTGGGTGATTCAGTACAACAAGCGGGATCTGCCCAGCGCGGTGGAGGTGGACGAACTGAGCCGCCTGCTCAACCCGACCAAAATTCCGGAATTCGAGGCCGTGGCGATCAACGGCACCGGCGTGTTTGAAACCCTGAAAACGGTGGCCAAGCTGGTCCTGCACGACCTGAAGAGCAAATAAGGACGGCTCTCGACGAGCGAAGACATCTACGCCCGGCCAGTTGGCCGGGCTTTTTGGTAACAGGCAGGGGGATGACAAGAGAGGATGCCTCCCGCTCCCGTTTGGATGAAACGCCGACGAAGCGAGCGAAGCGAAGGAAACATCCACTTGGTAGATCGGTTTGATGATGCGGAGCGTGCCCATGAAAGCCAAACAACCCATTCTTATTTCTCTACTACTGCTTGGTGTTGGGCTGGTTGTCTTGGTGTTGGTCTTCCTGTTCATGGAAGATGATCAACACGTGGAAGTTCATGTAAAGAAGATACCTGGGCAGACTGCACCCATAGCCCCCGAAAAGAAACCACCAACAGGTTCCCCTCCAATCGTGGAGGAACCTTCCAAAGCATCCCCTTCAACAGCAGATGAAGAGACGTGGCCCCTTCCCCCTTTGGAAAAGCGGATGGAAGAGTATAAAGATTTAGGAATCCTGGATGTCAAGTGCGGGTTGGATGATGCCTGTTTTGGAGAGTGGGGAGAGTATTATTCCTTGGCATCTCTTTTCACAAAAGAAACATGGTGGTTGAGTCCTGTTAAAATGCGTGGAGTTGCGATCAAAAGTGGAAGTATATGTGCTCCTCAGATGAACAATACTGAGTATTTGAAGGCAAGAAGCCTTGAAACGGCCCAAAATCACGGGTATTCATCCCTAGGAGAGTGGTGCAGTCGTTTGGCTCAGATGTACTGTGACCTTGGTCCATCTGGTCGCCTCAACATCAAGGGAGCAATTGACTCAGAAGATAACTATATGTTTTACCAAGAACAAGCAGCCAAATACCTAACGGTTGAAGGCCATGCAAGTTGTGTAGACGATAAACTGAAGCAGATTATGATACAGAAGTTTAAGCGATGATTCCCACCTGATCCCTTTCGTATCGAAGAGCGCCCCCATTTCTTCCCCATCGTCTTCTTCCCTGAGAACGGAATCCCGCTTCAAGCGGCAGCGTGTCTTGTCTCAAGGAGGGAAACTTGCTACACTCACCCATCATGCGTTGTTGGACCTTTTCCAAGGAGTTTTCATGGGACGCTTTTCCATGCTTCGTTTGTTGGTCCTGGCTGGAATGCTATGGTTCCTTTTAGCCTGTGAGGCTCTGCCCGGAGGGCTGGATCACGCCCAACCCCAGGCGGAACCGATGGATTCCCAGGCCGTGCTGGGAGCCTTGGCGGAGTTGAACGAGCAGAACCCCAGCGGGCGCTACCTGGCCAGGCGGGCCGAGGTGGACCTGAAGGTGGCGCAGTTCGATGAGGCCAAGAAGAGCCTGGACCAGCTTGTAGCCAAGGTGGGCGGTCATGTGCATCACATCACCCGCGAGCGGGAGAAAGCCGGGGTTTTTCGCGGCACGGTGGTGCTACGGGTTCCATCCACCCGCTTTTCGGAAAGCATGGACGAGCTTCTTCGTTTGGGAGAGGTGTTCAGCCAGCAGGAAAACACGGAAGATCTGACCGATCAGGTGGAAAACCTGGCCCTTCGCCTGAAAAACGCCCGCGCCCTGGAAGAGCGCATCTTGCATCTGCTTACGCAGCGGGAGGCCCGCTTGAGCGAATTGTTGGAAGCGGAGCGGGAACTGGCCCGCCTTCGCGAGCGCATCGAACAGCTTGAGGCCAGGCAAGAGCGCCTTATGCAGCGCACCGCGTTTTCTACGATCACCGTAAACCTGTTTACCCAAGGCAGCAAAGCGGCGCTGATCAACACCTGGTGGGCCCCTTTGTATTATCAGGCGTTGCGGGTGGGGCAAACCTTCGCCACCAGCCTGGGGTGGTTGCTTGCCGTGGTGGTCTTCCTCATTCCCTGGCTGTTGCTTCTGTGGTTCTCCCCCTCTTTCGTGCGCAGACTGCGCCGTCGTTGGCGGGATCTTCGCGAGGAACCGGCAAGTAGCGAAGCAAGCGAGGATGCGCCGAAAAACACACGCCGTCACGGCATGGAAAACGCCAACGATGCCTCGGCATCGGGGAACGAGGAGAAGGACTAGCCCGGAACGTGGCGAGGACCATCACGGACCTCGCCACAAGCAAGCTTCGCTTGGGTCTGAAGTGCGGCGCGGCTTCCTGCCGCGCTTTTGATCGTTCCTCGAAACCGCTACCCGCTCACACCGGCAAACAGGGTTCATCATCCATGCTGTTTTCATCCGACAGAACCTCGCCAGACCGCCTCCGGGCGCAGTTACGCTGGTTTCTGGCCACCACGCTGGGGTTTACCCTGTATGTTCTGGCGGGCTTTGTGTTGGGAAACGCCCCGCAGGAGGGCCGTTCGTTCACCCAATGGGTCTGGGCCTATGCCCTGGTGCAACTGAGCGTGTTCGGCGTGTTGCTGGGATTGATTCCCCGGCTGGCCAGGCTATCGCGCAAACAGCTTGGCCTGTCGGTTCCCCAGGGTGAATGGGGGCGAATCACTCTGGCCATGTTCTGGCTCACGCTTTGCGGGTATCTGACCTTGCTGGCTGTGCAGGAGCGCCTTTTCGGCCTCGTCCCGCCACCGCATCCGGTGTTTCATCGCTTACCTCTTGCCGAATCTGGAGAGCTTGCCGGACTGCTGCTGCTGGCCCTCATCGCCGCACCCCTCTTGGAAGAACTGCTCTTTCGTGGCTTGCTGTATGGTTTGTTCCGTTTGCACATGCCGCGTTGGGCGGCGATCGTCGGTAGTACTGCGGCGTTTGCCTTTCTCCACGGCGATCATGCCTGGTGGTTGCCCATCGGTCTTGCCGGACTGGGTCTGGCCTGGATTCGCGAACAGATGGGAAGCCTGCTTCCCGGCATGGTGATTCATCTGACGATCAACGCTTTCTGGACCTGCTGCGCCCTGCTTTCCCTGTGGCCTGCGGCCCATTGAGGACTGATACGCTACGATTGACAAACCTCGGTTTCCTATCCCTGATCTCTAGGTTTGCTTCCCTTCCCTCTGGTGCGCTTTCATCTTGCCGGAAGCGTATCGGCTTTGCTATACTTCACTCCTGGAATCCTGGAATCCAGGGATCATGGGAACATGGCCCTTGGGCAGCAGACAACCAACCGGTCACCGGTTTCAGAAAGGAACGCTCCATGATCTGGGCTTTGATCTACCTGCTTCTGGGAAGCGGTGCAGCCTATTGGGTTCACACCCAGGCCGAGAAAACCCTTCGTCCGAAGATACACTGTGAACCGGACGACGGCATGGACCGCGCCCTGCTTTACGGCCCGTCACACCTCAGCGTGCTGATCGGTCTGATGACCATTCAGTTGTTGTTCGGCCTGTTGGATCTGGGGACAGGCGTCAACTTCTTCTTCCGGCTGATTATCGGTGTTCTCTCCCTGATGGTGGTTATGAGCTTCCTGCGCAAGTTCCGCTACCACAAACCCGTTGGGAAAAAGAAACGCTGAGAACCCAAGGGAAGATCCCTTCTTCTGCGCTTTGCCTACCGGAGAAAGAAAACTCTTTCTCCGGTTTTTTGTGGTCGGCTGTGAATGTCCATCTGGGGACATTGACTTTGTCATGGAGCTTTCAAGCCTGCATTCCACGTTCCGCCCGGAGGGCGATGGTTCGAGTGATCCCTTGAGAAAACGCATGGCTCCAAACCCTTTCTTTTTTCCGGAATCGCTTGACGAAATCGGCGTTGTTATGATTCACTGTAGAAAGGATATTTCTGAAATACCCCCAGGGCAATGCAGCCGAGACGCAACCAGGAAGAATGAGATAGACCGAGGGGTTTCAAGAGGTTCCAGGGTTGAAGACAGCGAAGAAATGGATACGAAAACCAAAACCAAGGAGATGAATCATGACGATGAAAAAGAGCTACCTATCTTTCCTGATTCTGTTTTCGCTATTGCTGATCCTTCCAGCTTGTGACGATTCCGAGGACAAGGAGTCCTCGGACGATGACGACGACAATGCCGGCTTGGATGGGGATGAAAACCCATCCGACGATGACGATGATGATGACGATGATGATGACAACGATGTTCTTGAAGATGGAGACAGTCCTTCCGACGACGATGATGACGACGATAATATGCCCCGTGATTGTATCGCTTGGAACGGAAGCTACACCGCATGGACGGACCCTGCAACGGGGTTGACCTGGCAAAACCCCTATGATGATTCCGTGAACTTGAGCCTTGCCGATACAGAGCAATATTGTGCGGATTTTGAATTGGAAGGGTTCACCGATTGGAGGGTACCTACAATCGGTGACCTACGGACGATTATCATGAATTGTCCCAAGATCGAAGCCGATGGTGCTTGTGGGATTACGGATGATTGTCTGGACCCCCGCGCCTGTGGATTTGACGAAGAAGGCTGTAAATCAGGGGGCTGTTTTGATGAAAATGGCCAGCAGCAACAACCATTGTTTGTTGACCCTTTAAACCATGATCTACACTGCTATGGTGAATACATCTGGTCATCTTCTATTGGTAGCAATTATCAAACTGAGGATGAAAATGGAGTTCCAATTGACGCGGCTTACACTATGGGGTTTGATGTTGGTTTTATTTCTCTATGGCCTGTAACTTCCCGACTTGGGGTCATTTGTGTCCGTGGGGAACGTCACGATCCAGAGCTTGACGGGGATATTGATGGGGATGAAGAATTAGAAGACGAGACGGAAACAGAACAGGAATAGCAGATCCTTACCTACTCTTGAGGTCCAAGATCCGACATTATGTCGGATCTTGGACCTTTTCACACACAGAACCAACGAAAAATCCATCTATCAACCCGGCGATTAGAACCGAGCTTAGGAATCGTCATCCTCCGCGCAGGCGGAGGATCCAGACAGCAGATTTTACACTGGATTCCCGCCTTCGCGGGAATGACAAAACGGATGCTTCGTCTAACTTATTGTTGCCGGGTTAATAATGACCTGACGCCCCGCCAGATAAGGATGCACCCCATTGAAGCGAAAACGTGAGAGTTTCTTGGATTTTCCGACAAAAAAAGGGAAACGCTTCTGGCCAAAGCGTTTCCCACAGGTTAGGAGGAGAGAATCCTTCCCAGTCTGTCTTGTGTATTGGACGCTTTCTTCGGAGCCTTTTTCCGACTTTTTCTGAAAAAAAAGACGCCCTTGGTACTTGGGCTGGTATTCCCTTGGAAACCCTGCGGTTTTCCAAGGAGCGAGAGCGAAGGAAAAACCGGGATATGCCGCCGAAGCTCAGCCCTCACAGCCCATTGCCAACCCCAATGCCCAAGGTCCGGGTTCCTCTCAATCCGGCCTTTGCACGCTCAGGCTTTGCGTTTCAACTCAAAGCGTGTTGCCGCCATCTCCGTAATGCTTCGACCAATCGCCAGGCTGGCCGTCGCTGCCGGGGAGGGTGCGTTTAACACATGAATCATTCTCTCTTTTTCAACAATGCGGAAGTCATCGGCCAGGCTTCCGTCAGGAAGCAGCGCCTGGGCACGCACACCCGCGCCGCCGGGGGCGAGATCCGCTTCGGTGATGTCGGGAATGATTTTCTGTAATTCACGGGTAAAGGCGCTCTTGCTGAAAGAACGGTACATTTCCTCAAAGCCCATACGCCAGTACTTGGAAGCCATTTTCCAGAATCCGCCGTAGGTGAGGTATTGCGCCATGTCTTTGGGGCAGATAGACCACTTCGTATAGCCTTCCCGCTTGAGAGCCAACACGGCGTTGGGTCCGGCTTCCACGCCGCCGTGGATCATCCGCGTGTAATGGACACCCAGGAAGGGGAAGCGCGGGTCGGGAACGGGATAGATCAGATTTTTCACCAGATCATGGCGTTCCGGTTTGATTTCGTAATATTCCCCACGAAACGGAACGATCTGCAAACCGGGGTCCACCCCGCAGAGTCGGGCTACACGGTCGGATTGCAGCCCGGCGCAATTGATGATGTTTTTGGCGCGGATCTCACCATCGGCGGTATGCAGCACCATCGCGTCGCCATCCTGATGGCATCCGGCGACGGCGGCATTCAAGCGCAACTCTCCACCATGTTCTTGCATGATGCGGGCATACGCACGGGTCACGCCGATATAATCGACAATCCCGGTCTGGGGAACGAATAGGCCATCCACCCCGTTGACGTGGGGTTCGTGTTCACGGATACCTTCCGGCGTGAGACGTTTCATCCCTTCCAGCCCGTTGGCTTTGCCCCGCCGCTCCAGTTCATCCAAGGCGGGAATCTGCTCGGTTTGCGTCGCGACCACCACCTTCCCGCAGATGTCATGGGCGATGTTTTCCCGTTCGCAGAACTCCAGCAGTTCGGTTCGGCCTTCCACGCAGTTTTTCGCCTTCAGCGATCCGGGCTTGTAATACAAGCCGCTGTGGATCACCCCGCTGTTGTTGCCCGTTTGATGTTTGGCGGGCTCTTTTTCCGCTTCCAGCACCACCAGGGACAGATCGAAGTCACGGGCCAGGGTCATCGCGGTGGCTCCGCCCACAATCCCCGCGCCGATGATCGCTACATCATAGGTTTTTGCCGTCATCACACCGTCTCCTCTGTTCCATACCCACACGAACCGGGGTTGGCGACCGTGGCCGGGGCGGAAACGCCCACCTCTGCGCCGATCTTCACCAGGGTTTTGAATACGTTGTCCGCTAAGGCGATACCCACCTCGTTGTAGATTTTTGAAATAGCATACTCTTTCTCACCGTGGATGTAAATCCGCTCCTGGTCCAGCGCCTTACGGCTTTGCTGAATGGTATCGAAATAGTCATCCAGGCGTTGCTCAAAGACATCCAGCGGCATAAAGCGGGCGATGTCCAGGACCAGGAAGAAATGCCCCACGTTGGGAGCCACCGTCTCACCCGGCTTCGCTTCCCGCTTGAGGTTATGCACGTTGGGACCGTAAGCCGAGCCGGAAAGCACCCCGGAGAGAATATCCACCAGCAGAGACAGACCATAGCCTTTGTACCCGCTGAACTCCTCCCCGCGACCGCCCAGGGGCAGAATGCCGCCGCCGATGCGCTCTACCATATTTTTCAGCACCAGACCGGGGTTCTGGGAATCGTAGCCCTGTTCATCCACGGCCCAGCCGGTAGGCATCTGCTTCTTGTTCCGGTCATAGACCTCCAGCTTGCCGCGAGGCACCACGCTGGTAGCCATATCCAGCACGAAATCAGCATGGTGTTGGGCCGGAGCGCCCAAGGCGATGGGGTTGGTTCCGGTCATCACTTCCGAGCCGTGGGTGGGCACCACCAGGGGCGCGGAGTTGGTCAGACTGATGGCCAGCAGGCGATGCTCCAAGGCTTTGAGTACATAATACCCGGCAATGCCGTAATGATTACTGTTTTTTATGGTCACCACGCCGACGCCGTTTTTCTTGGCTTTCTCGATGGCCAGGGCAATACCCAACTCTCCGGCCACCTGCCCCAAGCCGTTTTTGGCGTCAATCACTGCGATGGAGGGCACCGGCTCAAGGACATCCATCTGCACACCGGGAACGATATAGCCATCCTGAATGCCGGTGATGTAGCGGCTCAGCCGCGCCACGCCGTGACTGGCAATACCACGGGCATCACTGGTTACCAGAATCCTCGCCGTGGTGCGCGCTTCACTCTCCGGTGTGCCGTACTTCATCAACACCTGGGTGACAAAGTCTTCCAGCACTGCGGGCATAACCCGGTTTTCCTGTTTGCAGATGCGACAATCCCGGCAGGCGACCTCATGAACCCACTGGCCCTTGGCTCCGGCTGCCGGTGAAAGATCCGTACTGATTCGCGGTTGATGCGCCGTCATAAGTTCCCCCAATGCAAATGAAATCAAACCAATAGAACGTTTTATACAGACCGGCTATCGAAGGCCTTCCCCCAAGAAACAGAGATTCGTGTGCCTTTTCCGATTCCTTGTAAAGGAATCGACCGATGCTATTGACAAACCCGGACTTCCCTCACCCTGCTCTCTTCGTTCGCGTTCCCTCTCCCCACGGGAGAGGGAAAAACCGTCTCTCCCTCTGGGAGAGACAGGATGCCCAAAGGCATCCCAGTGAGGGGCGATGACTTTGTCAGCGATCTATCCGATTCCTTGTAAAGGAATCGACCGATGTTGTTTTCTCTCAAACAGAATCCCCTCTAGGAAAAGCCTAAGCATTGCTTTGCGCTCTGTCAATTGCTTTCGACCGTCTTGAGTGTCGATTTTCCCCGGCTTTTCCGGGATTCTTGTAACGCGGACCCAGGGCTTGTCTCTATGGTATCAGCCGATCAACAAGGCCTGGTCGCGGATTGCATCCGACATGCAAGATCCTTCGCCTGGCCGTTAGGAGCTGAGCCCGGCTGGAATAGATCGGCCCAGAGAAAGGTTCATGGTAGAATGAGCGAGGACAGAAAACAGAAACGAGCGTACTGGAAAGTCGCTCTGGGTGTGGTGCTTGGAGCCGGGGCCGGATTGGGCTTTTATCTTCTCGTGGGTTGCCCCAGCGGAGGTTGCCCGATCACCAGCAACCCCTATGTTTCCGGCTTGTATGGCGGCGCGATGGGCGGATGGATCGCCTGGAATTGAGAGTCTGGCCGTCATGGCGAATCAACCACGGATTGTAGGAGCGGATTGATGGAACTGACCTATCTGGGTATTTTCAGCGCGGGCCTGTTGACCTTTGTCACTCCCTGTGTTTTGCCCCTGATTCCCATTTACCTTTCGGTGCTTCTGGGTGCGGTTCTGACCCAGGTGGAAGAAGTCAACCGCACGGCCTTACTTGTCCGCAGTCTGTTTTTCAGTCTGGGCTTTGTTCTGGTCTTCACCTTGCTGGGCATGGGAGCCTCCGTGCTGGGCCGTTTTCTGATTCTTTATCAGCAGACCTTGCAAGTGGCCGGTGGCCTGCTCATTTTCGTGTTTGCTCTGAAATTCCTCGGTTATCTTCAGGTGCCCTTTCTGGAACGCACCCTGCGTATGGACGATCAGAAACTCAGCCGACATCTGGGACCGGTAGGAGCCTTCGGCATGGGGCTGGTTTTTGCCCTGGGGTGGTCACCCTGCGTCGGGCCGATTCTCGGTGCGGTCTTGACCTATACCGCCAGCACCACCAGCGACCCCATCACCGGTGCGGGTTATCTGGGGATGTATGGTCTGGGCTTCGCCCTGCCTCTTCTGACCGTGGCCCTCTTCGCCCAGGCCGGGGTTCGTTTCATCAAAAAAATCAACCGTCACCTGCCCACCCTGGAGCGTGTCACCGGTGTGCTTTTGCTGGTGGTGTCTCTGTCCATGATTTTCGGCAATGTGGAAGACCAGCCGACGGTGGACCCCGGTTTCAAGCTTTCCGAAGGACCGCAGGAGATTCAGGAGGGTGGGGTGATTCCCGTTCCTCAGATGGCAACGCTGGTGGAATTCTATCGGGACGATTGCACGGTCTGCAAAAAAATGGCTCCGCTGATGGCAACCATTGAACAAGACTGCCTGAGTCATCAGGTGGCGATACGCAAAATCAACCTTTCCGAAGGAAAAAACAGGCATTATATTAAATCCTTGCGGCTTCGCGGGGTGCCGACCTTCATCGGCTACGACGAAAGCGGCTCACTGCAAAAACGCATGGTGGGCGAGCAAAGTATGGAGGATCTTCGGCACATCATGGAAACCCTTACCGGAGAAGTGTGCTACGCCCACGCAGGAAGCCTGGACAGCCTGGAGCCGTTTGATTCCGCACAGGAAGCAAGCTGTGATGGTGAAACAGGAGAGAGCGGCAAGGCGGCCTGTGATCTCTAACCCGAAGAAACGCCTACTTAATTTGTCATTGCCTGCCAATCAGAGTATACTATCCCCTTGTGTGTGTTGACGCACAGGGGGATTCTTTTTAATCTGTTTTCCACACAGTGGAAACACATGGATATTCTTTGGTGTTTCAAGATTGTTCTTGACATCGCATCAAGGATCACTATCATCCACGGCAACTGGGTTGGATGGAAACTTTCCATTGAAAGGAACGTGGGCCGTTCCATTACAAGACAAAGAAGGAAGAGGAAAATCATGAAACAGACAGCTAAGTGGTTTTTGGTGTTTGCCATCGTGACCGTGTTCAGTCTTTCTATGGCCAGCCAGAGCTTTGCCGATGGCTCCGGTAACAAGCAAAAAGCGGGTACTGTGACCGTAGGAACCAAGGTTAAACTTCTGCCCGGCGGTACGGTGAAGACCGAAACCGATGTGAACCTTGGTGGCTATGGTCAATTTGGTGGCGGTGGTCTGGCGTCTTCGGAATACAAACCAAGCTTCGGGGGTGGTATGGGATTCTTCGGAGAGTATTCCGTGCTGGATTACCTCGCGGTGGGTGGTCTGCTCGACATTGAAGCCTTGGATGGTCAGAACTACACCGCTCTTCATCTGGATGCCACCGTGCGTGGTTATTACACCATCAAAAACAACATGGTGCCCTATCTGAAACTGGGTGTCGGCCTGGTAGTCGCCATTCCCGATATGGGTGATACCACCGCCGGTTGGGATGTGCAGTTCATGCCCGGCTTTATGTATGTCTTTGACGGTGTCAGCGTGTTCAACGGCATTGGTGTCTTCGCCGAACTGGGCGGTCAGTTCTCCGGCTGGACCTATGGAAACTCCGGCGTGGATGTGGACCAGACCTGGCTTCTGGCCATGCTGAATATCGGCGTGACCGGCCTGTTCTAAGCCTCCACTTATCGTAGAATAATCAAACGCCCCGGCCAGTTGGTCGGGGCGTTTTGTGTTTGGTTCGGGTTGAATACGTAGCTTACTTCAGGTTCCACCCTTTGCGGCGCAAAGCCACACCGGCGAAGAGCATCAGCAAGGCGGCCAAGGCCGCGCCGGTGTTGATGCTGCGGCAACCGCCGCTTGATCCGGAACCGGAAACATCATCCTGGCCGACAAAGTCATCATCGTCGTCGTCATCGTCGGTGACGTCATCGTCATCGTCATTGAACATGTCGTCATCATCATCATCATCGGTGACATCATCGTCGTCATCATCATCATCATCGTCCGTCACGTCGTCATCGTCGTCGGTTACATCGTCGTCATCATCGGTTACATCGTCGTCATCGTCGGTCACGTCATCATCATCGTCCGTCACGTCATCATCATCATCGGTCACGTCATCATCGTCATCGGTTACGTCGTCATCATCGTCGGTTACATCGTCGTCATCGTCTTCATCGCCGTCCATGTCTCCATCTTCGTCGCCGTCAATGTCTCCGTCTTCATCCCCGTCGGTGTCACCGTCTTCATCCCCGTCGATGTCTCCATCGATGTCGCCATCCTCATCTTGCACGCGCTCCAGCAGGATCTCGAACCCGCCCGCCGTGTCAGGGCTTGCCGCATGGACGCCCAAAAGAAACACGCTGTTTTTCTCACTAGCGGGGATCTCGATTTCGTAGTGTTCGGCTTCACCAACGCCCGCTTCGTTCACGCTGCCACTACACGCCGCAGGGTGGCAGTCTGTCATCAGCAGCAAGGCCACATCCACACCCGCATCCGGGGTGACGCTCAGCATGTACGAACCGCTGGTGAGTTCGGCATCAAAGAACATCTCCGGCCCCGTCAGGGATTCGTCGCTGCATGTTTCATCCGGCGTAAAAGTGTCCAGCAGGCCGCTCAGCGTGAGGCTCTGCGGCTCATCCAGGGTAAGGCGAATCGGCCTGTCGCAGGTTTCACCATCGCTGATCGAGAGGCATTCTCCGTCGTAACAGCGTTCATCCCCTTGCTGGTCTTCATCACAATACAGCCCGTCTTCGGCGGGAGTGGACTCACAGCCGCCCTGGCCATCGCAGGCGCTGGAGGCATCGCAGATGCCCGCATCGCAGGTGTAAGCCGTTCCCGTACAGGCTCCCGCGCCGTCGCAATGATCGCTATGGGTGCAGGCTTCGCTGTCATCGCAGGCCGTTGTGTCGGCGAGATCGTTCGGCTGGCAGATGCCTGCATCATCACAGGTGTCTTGTCCGCTGCACAGAGTTTCAGCCTCGCCGCAGTTGGTACCTAGGGCTTCCAGGTTCTCCAGGCAAAGCCCCGCGCCGTCGCAGGTATCGGCGTGGTTGCAGTCCGTCTCCGTCACATCGCCGCAGGCCGTCTGGGCAGGTTGGAAACCGTTATCCGTACACGAACCGGACCCATCACAGGTGTCTTGATTCACGCACTCCGTGCCCGCATCTCCACAGGCCGTTCCGGCGTCCAAGTTATTGGGTAGGCAAAGGCCCGCACCATCGCAACGGTCCTGGTCGCTGCATTCCGTGGGACCGTCTCCACACACACCGCCCTGGGCCACAAAGCCTGCATCGACGCAAGATCCTAAGCCGTTGCAGAAGTCCTGGTTCTCACATTCTGCCGCAACATCACCGCAGCTAGATCCGTAATCCATGAAGCCGTTGTCCGTACAGGAACCGCTGCCATCACAGGTATCTTGAACCACGCACTCCATGCCCACATCCCCACACGCCGTTCCGGCATCCAAGTTATTGGGCAGACAAAGACCCGCGCCGTCACAGGTGTCAGCGTGGTTGCAGTCCGTCTCCGTTGCATCGCCGCAGAGCGTCTGGACAGGCTTGAAGCCGTTATCCGTACAAACGCCGGACCCATCGCAGGTATCTTGAACCACGCACTCCGTGCCGTCATCACCACAGGTTGCTCCGCTTACTTTGAACTGACAAGTGTCGGCGTTACAACATTCGGCAAATACGCCGTCTGTGCTTTCGCAGGCTTCGTCACCCACCAGGAAGCCATCTCCGCAGGTGGTCTGGTCACAGGTTTCCCCGTAGTAGCCTTCCGGGCAGACAACGCTCAGGGTGTAGGGTTTTTCCAGAAAGAAGGTTGCCCCGTAGACCTGCGAAGTCACGGAGAGTGAAAACGGAAAGTCTCCAGCAAGGTTGGGAGTACCGAAAAGCTGCCCGGATGGAGCGTGAAAGTTCGTTCCAGAAGGAAGCGGACCCTCCGCCACCGCGTAGGCAAATTCAGCCCCGTCATCCACACTGGAACCACTGAAGGCCTGGGAAAAGATCTGACCGAAAACGGCTTGAGGCAGGGTATCCGGGGAAAGATCCAGCGGTACCTGGCCATCGCTGTCACGACCCCAGCAGGTAATCTGCAAATCATCCCGCACAGCGCAGGTATAAAAATAACCAGCGGTAACCGAGAAGTAACGTCCCTGGGGAGCAACGCTTCCCCCGCCACCGTACGCTTCTCGACCCCAGCAGGCCAGGGTGCCATCTTCGGCAATGGCGCAGGTATGAGCTTGTCCCGCACTGATGGAGGTGTACTTCCCTTCCGGCGGATCGCATCGACCGTCATCTTGTCTACCCCAGCAGGCCAGGGTTCCGTCATCGGCAATGGCACAGGTATGGTACGCACCGGCACTCAAGGCTTTGTAGCTGCCCTCCGGGTCATCCGACTGATTGTAGTTGTTTCCTCCCCAGCAGGTAATGCTGTGATCCGTTCCCAGGGCACAGGCATGGTTGTAGCCCGATGAAACCAGGCGGTAATCGCCCGCTGGAGGGGTTCCTGTGGTGTCTTCTCCCCAACAGGCCAGGGTACCATCCGCTCGCACACCGCAGGTGTATTTCTGATCCGCACTGATCATACGGAAGCGCAAGTCCGGAATGTTGCCGGATGTGTTTCCCCAGCAGGCGACCTTCCCATCATCCTTGATGGCGCAGCTATGGTTTGTTCCACAACTGACGGCGGTAAAAAGACCACTTGGCGGGTTGGCCTGCCCGTTTTCACTATTGCCCCAGCAGGTCAACGTGCCGTTGGTTTTTACCCGGCAGACATGATTCTTTCCCGCGCTGATCCGAACGGTTGAAAACAGGCTACTGGGTGGGCTCGCCTGGTTATCGTCATCATTTCCCCAGCAAGTAACCCGGCCATTGCTTCGAACACCGCAACCGTGGGCATATCCCATGCCGATGTCGGTGAAGGTACCTTCAGGCGGGGTAGATCGCCCATCGGTATCGCTGCCCCAGCAGGTGATGGTGTTGTTGTTGCTCAAAGCACAACTGTTGCTCCTGGCAGCCTCAATGTCGATATAGACGCCTGTGGGAGCATCAATCTGATTATAGTAGTTATATCCCCAGCAGGCCAGGGTGCCATTCGTCCTGATCGCGCAGCTATGGCGGTACCCAGCACTGATTGCAACAAAGGTACCTGTGGGAGCAGTAATCTGACCATAAGTGTTCTGTCCCCAGCAGCGCAGGGTGCCATTCGTCCTGATCGCGCAGCTATGGCGGTACCCAGCACTGATTGCAACAAAGGTACCTCCGGGAGCATTCGTCTGATCAGAACTGTTCAGTCCCCAACAGGCCAGAGTCCCGTCCGTCTTGATCGCGCAGCTATGATACTCCCCAGAGGCCAGAGCGACAAAGTGGCCTTCAGGTGCTACGGTACTTTCGGAAACATTTCTACCCCAGCAGGCCAGGGTGCCATCCGTCTTGATCGCGCAATTGAAGTAAAAGCCACTGGCTAAGGAGGTAAAGGTACCTGTGGGAGCGTCGGTCTGATGATAATTGTTCAGTCCCCAGCAAGCAATCGTACCATCCGTTTTGATCCCACAGGTATGGCGAGACCCACCATCAATGCGGGTCGGGCCACCGGGGAGCGGGCTGCCTTCCTGAATGGCGAACAACTGCTTGGATTCCACCTCCCCGGAGGGTTGCTCTTGTGGCGTGCCTGGTTCGACGCTTAAGTCATCTGATAGAACACCAGAAGCCTGCGGGCTTTGCGACTCCGTGCAGCCTGAGACCCAAACAAGCAATAACAACAGTATAATCATTACATTTATACAGACTCCACGACGCATGACAACCTCCAGAGATATGATAAAACACAGGCCAAACTCTGCGAAACGGTCCAAAGCCTAGCACAAGGCAAACAAAAAAGAACCTAGCCACTTGGCTAGGTTACGCGTTTTACACGGGAATTGGATCACGGAACCTGTCTTTTTGCGCTCCTGCGTCCGTTTCACGGCACTATTCCCAGGGAGAATGTCGTTTATAAAAAAAAGGGTTGAAAATGGTTGGAACATTATGTAGCCTGAGCCAACTGAAGGTCGTTGATGGTCTTATCAAGCGATTGAAAACTCTGGCTTCGGAGCGGGATAAAACGCTATGTTGAACATCTATACGTTGCACTATTTCTACGTCACTGCGCAACACCTTAACTTCAGTCGGGCCGCGAAAAGGCTGTATATCACCCAGCCCGCCTTGTCCAAGCAGATTCAGCAACTGGAAGGCCAGTTGCAGGTCAAGCTGTTTGATCGCACCAAGCGCTCGGTTAAACTGACCGAGGCAGGCATGGTTCTTTTGGACCATTGCCGCAAGATTTTCCAGGCGATCAACGAACTGGAAACCAGCATGGAGCAGTTCCGTAAGGAAATCCGCGGCTCCCTGCGCATTGCCGCCACACCGGGAATCGGGCATTATATCATGCCCGATTTTTTGAAGGAATTCACTACGGTCTATCCGCAGATCCTCATCCATACCAATTTCAAAAACGGTGAGGAAATCCACGCCATGCTGCGTATGCAGGAAATCGACTTCGGCCTGATCGACAGCGATCAGGAGTTTGACGAACTGGAGCGTATTCCCCTGGCTCAACAACGCCTGGTGTTCATCTGCGGTCGTAACTGCGATCACCACTGCGACCATTTCCGTTCCAGCAGCATTCCCGTGCGTGCCTTGGGCTGCTGCAAATTCATCAGCTTTGATAAAACCACGGAAACCCGCAAGATGGTGGACAAAGTGGCCAAGGAAAACAACGTCAAGATTGACAGCGTGATCGAATCCGAAAACATTGAAGTGGTCAAGAGCATGGTCGTGCGCGGCCTGGGTGGAAGCATCGTGCCTGAATACACCGTGCGCCGCGAACTGGAAGAGAAACTGGTTTCGGTCAAGGATGTCGAAGGCACCAAAATGGACCGACCGATCAGCCTCTATTACAAGAAGGACATCTTCCTGACCCGCGCCCATGAGGAATTTCTGGCCTTGTTCTCTTCCTTCTACAATGGGGCGGAACTACCGGAACCGAAAAACGGTCAAGCCAAACGGGGCCGCACCGCCAAAGCCAAAGCCACCAAGACCAGCAAACCCCGCGTGGAAAAAGAGCATCTGGTATGAGCCGCTGCTTTCACTGCGGACAGGCGGTTTCCCTGCTTCCCGGTGAGCGTGTTCACCGCCGGGATACCTGCTCCTCCTGCGGTAGCGACCTCCATGTCTGCCGCAACTGCTCTTACTACGAGCCGGGACGTCATAACGACTGCCGCGAGCCGCAAAGCGACCCGGTGCAGGATAAGGAACGCGCCAACTTCTGCGATTACTTCCAGCTTGGCGATGCCGCCCAAGGAAGCCACGAAACCGACCAAGCCAAAGCCGCCCTGGAAGCCCTCTTCAAAAAATAAATTCTAATTCCCGAACCGGGGAATCCCAAACCCACCATCAAGGATGGGCTTCCCATTCTGAACCAGTCTCGGATAGCAGGAATCAACAGCCCAAAAACTCCAGAATACTTGTTGCGTTCCGTGGAAAAGCTTCGGTAAGATGTGCGCCGGAATCGATACTCGTCGGGCTCTTTGGCCCTTGTTTGACTGCGCATGTATTAAGGAGGTTGTTGATGCAACAGTTCAATCCTGAACGGGATCTTGCCAACGCACGTCGGGAATTCGGGGAACATGGAGGCGTGACGCCGTCCGTGGATCGTTCCTCTACCTTTACCGTGTTGAAACCGGGAACTATGCCGGAAATCTTCAACGGCCAGAAAGGCCCGGAGCAAGGCGGATGCTTCCTGTACAGCCGTCACTTCAACCCCACGCTGGATGTCCTGGGCCGCTACCTTGCCGCCATCGAAGGCACGGAAAGCGCCGTCACCACGGCCAGCGGAATCAGCGCCATCGGCTGCGCCCTGATGCAGCTCTGCCACCAGGGCGACCATGTGGTTTCCAGCGATACCATTTACGGCGGAACCCATGCGCTGTTGAATGATCTGCTTCCCCAGATGGGCATCACTGCCACCTTCGTAGACCCCACCGACCTGGCTGCCGTCGAAGCGGCGATCACCCCCAAGACCAAGGTCATCTACACCGAAGCTCTGGGCAATCCCAAGCTGAACGTGAGCAACATCCCCGCACTGGCCAAGCTGGCAAAGGCCCGTGGCGTGAAACTGGTGGTAGACAATACCTTCACGCCGATGCTCATCAGCCCGGCCCGCCTGGGTGCGGACGTGGTGGTCTACAGCATGACCAAATTCATCAACGGAGCCAGCGACAACATCGCCGGAGCGATCTGCGGAAGCAAAGACTTCGTCTACGACCTGATGGACCTGCACACCGGTCGCGTGATGCTTTTCGGCCCGACGATGGACCCGCGCAGCGCCTTTGACATCATTCAACGCCTGCCCCACCTGGCTCTGCGTATGCGTGAGCATGGCAAACGCACCCTGGCCATTGCCAGCCGCTTGCAGGAATTGGGTGCGCCGGTGGCTTATCCCGGTTTGCCGAATCACCCCCAGCATGAGTTGTTCACCGAATTGATGAACGAGGGCTACGGCTACGGCGGAATGATGACCCTGGACTGCAAAACCGTGGACAAAGCCAACGAAGTGATGGAAACCCTGCAAAACGAAGAAAACTTCGGTTACATCGCCGTCAGCCTGGGCTATTTCGATACCCTGATGAGTTGCTCCGGCTCGTCTACCAGCTCGGAACTCTCCGACGAAGACAAGCAGAAAATGGGGCTTTCCGAAGGTCTGCTGCGTATCGCCATCGGCTACACCGGCGCGTTGGAAGACCGCCAGGAACAGATTGAACGCGCCCTGCGCAAAGCCGGTCTGATTCAATAAACCGCTCTACGCGGATTCTAGGATGCCGAAAGGCATCCTAGCGGACGTTGTCAACAAACTCACCGGGCCGACCATGATGGTCGGCCCGGTGGGGAGTCTTTTCCCAAGCCCGCCTTTCGTGCGGATTTCCATTCTTCGTTTCAGCTTATTGAGCGTAAAGCTCCTGACAGGTCACTCCCGCTTTGTATTCATCCGTGGGGGCATCACACCAGATGGAACGAGGGTTTGATTCTTTATTCGGATCAAAGATTGAACCCAACGGCGAATAGAAGGGGTTGGCGTAAGGGTTGGAACTGAAATCGTCCGGGTCTGTACCATCGTTGGTGGTGTCAAGCAGGGTCAAGGCTCCCGCTCCGTCATCTCCGCTTCCCTGCCAGATGATATCCGCGACTTTCCAGTAGACATTCGCCTTGGTGAACTGCAATTGCGCGGTTGTCCAGTTGCCACTGGTAAGGACGAGATCCCCGTTAAGGTATACATTCACAGTTGCCTTGGCCGGGTTGGTGTCGGTGACAATGGGATCATTTCCACCCTCAACGATGCCGGCACTGTACAAGCGAGCCACGATGCGATAACGGCCCGGCAGGGGTTCCTTCAACGAGATGACCTCTGGCCCATAACCGGTTACGTCATCAATGTCCAAGCTGGGATAAGACGACGTAGAGGCATCGGAATCCGGCATCTCAGTCGGATCTTCCGTCCAACGAGGATTACGGTTGGTGTAGTTACAGGAATCGTTCAGGGCTTCCCAGGGGTAGGTCGTGCAGATACGATCTTCAATGAGATATTGCTTCACGTTACAATAGTACTCACCGCAATCTTCATCGGATTCACAGGAAATTTCAGAGCCGCTCATTTCCTCACAGGTTCCACCGCGACAGGTCAGCCCGACGGTCCCTGGAATCACACGGCAATCATCGTCACTGGTGCAATTCCATTCACAGAATCCATCATCCCCACAGGTAAAGGGATTCTCAGAAGCATCATCGGGGCAAGGAGTCCCCGTGTCACACGACACCCTGGGGGGCGATTGAGGAGTCAAGGCATTGGGATAGGCGATACCCATCGTACCCTCATCACGGTAGCGGATCAGGTACAAATCCATGTCCGTGTCGCCGCCTTGATCCCAGGTCAACTCAATATGGATCTTCCTGGTCGGTTTGATGTTCAGATCCAGCGTGGTCCATTCTTCACAATCCGGGCACATGCTGGTCGGTCCGCTTTCCAGTCCCTGACTGTCTTTGACTTTCAAATCAAAGCTATACACCCCGGCGACAGGAATGAAAATCTTCGGCGTCGCATCGTCTGTCCAGCCTTGAGCATCGGTAATGTCGCTATTACTGTCCATGATGTCCTGAGGATTTACCAGATCACAGATGGAGCAGGTCAAGATGGAGTTTATTGCATAGACGGGTTTCCCAGCACTTCCCCAACGGTATTTGTATTTGAAGGGCAGGCGATCTCCCAAGAGATGATTGATCGAACCGCTGGCATCCAGCTTGATCCCGTTGAGATCCGCAATGTCGATTTCATCGGCGTAATCCTGGTGGAGTTGCAGTACCGGCGTGGGAGGCAATCCATCCATTGATCCATCATATTCGTCCACCCGGTTGTCCTGGCTGTTCTCTTCGTCATCCAATTCGGCGTCTTTGTTGGTATCCTGGTAGATGGCCATACGATCCACAAGCCAGTCGATGTCGCTGTCGGAAAGGTTTTCCAGGCTACCGCCCAGGTGTTGAACCCAGGCGTTGAGGGGCAGATAGAGCAGATAGCCGTGGGTTCCCGTCACCCAGGGGGTAATGCCCTCTTGCAATCCGAAGCTCAACCCTTCATCCAGATCGACGTTGACGCTCTGGCCTTCGTAGACCACCGTCAGGTGCATGGTCCGTTCGTCGCTCTCGCTGCTCAAGACAATACCGGTAAAGGCTTCGTCCGTGGGAGCGTTGATGCGTACCGGCGTGGGCTTGATGCGATCCAGCGCCACACTCTCCATACTGCCTTCGGTGCTGTATTCCAAGGGGTCCAGATCCCCTTCGGAGCGCTCCAGCAGCAGGCGGCTCAGATCCAGCCGGGTACCGCTCCAACGGTCGAAGTCCACCGTATCCAGAGCAAAGCCCACCACCACAATGGCTGGGTTGCCTTCGGTGCCGCTGCCCCCTTTCAGGGTGACCATCTCTACGTCATCATACCCTTCAAGTTGCGGGTTGAGGTCGCCATCCGGATCGTTGAACTCAATGCCGCCTTCGTCGTTGCAGGCGGAAAGCCCGCTGAAAAGTCCTACTGCCACCAGCAGGAAAATCCATCCAACCCAGTGTTTGTTTGTCTGCCTCATGGTAGGCCTCCTTGGTTTCCGTGGTTCAAAGTTTCATGCGTCGTCATTTCGTTTTCGCCCGGCCAAGGCGAAGCTCCATTGGCCACATGGAGGAAATCTCTGTTTGGGGTCTCATTCATCCTCTGTCTGTTCCGCTTTCGTCAGTGGATACAAAGCAAAAAGCATCTGCATCACGGTATCTGCCTCGTCGTCGTCATCCACAATGTCACGTACATCATCAACGAACTCCTGATACCGCTCGCGGATTCTGGCAAAGCCTTTCTGGGATACCGCCATCGTCATGCCGCCGAGGTGGCGTTGCGAGCCGTCCAGTTCCAGGGCTTTGTCCGCCTGTCGAAAGGCGTTTTTGTAAAACATCTTCAAACCGAGGTGACTGACGTCATCCCCGGTCTGATGATGCTTCTCCGCTTGAATTAGGGCTCCTGATTCATCCTGAACCAGAAGACCGACACGCAGCAGGGCGTCACGTGCCTTGCTGATGGACTTGGCGGTGGGTTTTCCAAAACGAACGTCCCGGGCAAGACGTTTTGGATCGTTTCGGAAGTTGGAGCAGAACACCCACTCCCGGAGTGTCACCTGGAGCGGGTCCGCCAAGTAATCGAATTGATGGAGTGACAAATCATGCACCTCGCGAAAGCCTCCCTTTCGCCGCAGTTTGCGCAGCAACGCCGCTTTCTCTTCGGCCCCTTTGGCCTGGGTGTACTCCACCAACAAACAGAAATGGGCCGTTTCCTCCCGGCTCAACCCCAGGGCAAGCGCCAGTGGCCTGGCCAGATCCTGACGCAAGCGACGCTGCCCGTCCAACACCATGTTCAAGTGACTCTTCGACCTCAAACCCAGCTTGTTGGAGAAGTAACGAAAGGAAAACTTTCCATCGCGGCTGCGTAACTCGTCCATCCTATCCTTCACGAAGGAACGGAAGTCCATGTAGTCAAACAGGTTTACTTTGGAATCTTTCATCACGATCTCCTTGCTTACAACCCGACCATGACATACTTTTCGATACAAGGCAAACCCATTTAGGAAATACCGTTCACTAGTTGTGAACGATGCGATAGAATTATAATCATAAAATTCATGAATTTTCATGGTTTTAAATAATCTTAAGCATTGTCTTTTGTTGTACTATTGGTAAGTTTTTGTGAACGATTCGGCTTCTTTTTCGCGTTCTGTTTGCCTGCTCTGTCCGGGTAACGGGCCTTGAACCCACCACGGGGGAGCAAAGCGGGCTCCAGCAGACAGGCGACGTTTGGAAAACCGTTTCATTTTGGTAGACTTCCCCCCTTGATTTTCACGGCATCTCAAGCTAGAGTAACGCCGCGTTGATCGCGTGGATTCGACGCTTGACCGGATTCCCATCCTCTGAGGCTATCCGGAACCTCGTTACCTTCACCTGAGACGATGATGTGCCGGGCCTTCGCAGCCGTTTCGCGTTGGGTGCTTGAGTTACATAAACTTACTATCTGGGAGTGGTACGATGAAAATTGCGGTGATCGGTGGCGGTTCGACCTATACCCCGGAACTGGTGGACGGATTGATTCAACAAGCCTCAGCCTTGAATCTCAAGGACGTGGTGCTGATGGACATTCATGCGGAACGGCTTGAGGTGGTTGGAGCCTTTGCCAAGCGGATGTGTGACCATGCCAAGGCTCCGTTCAAGCTGCGCACCACCACCAACCGTGCCGAAGCCATTGCCAACGCCGATTACGTGGTCACCCAGATCCGCGTGGGCATGATGCAGGCCCGCTATGAAGATGAAATCCTCGGTCTGCGGCATGATCTCATCGGTCAGGAAACCACCGGCGTGGGTGGGTTTGCCAAAGCCCTGCGCACCATTCCGGCGATGCGGGAGATTGTCGGCGACATCAAAAAACTGGCCCCGGAAGCCTGGCTGGTCAACTTCACCAATCCCTCCGGGCTGGTCACCGAAGCACTGACTCAGATGGGTCACAAGAAAGTGGTGGGCCTGTGCAACATTCCTATCGGGATGAAGATGGATATCGCCGCCTACCTGGGCTGCTACCCCTCCGAAGTGGACTTGGACTACGTGGGTCTGAACCACCTGAGCTGGGTCCGTGACGTCAAGGTCAACGGCGACAGCGTGATGAAAAAACTGATGGATGACCTCATGGCCGGAAAAGGCCCCTTGGAGGTTCCTGAATACGATTACGGCCCGGCCTTCTGGCGTGCGCTGGGAGCCATTCCCGGACCGTACCTACGGTATTACTACATTCCGAACATCATGCTCGAACAGCTTAAGGGAAAGGAGAAGACCAGGGCTCAAGAAGTGATGGAGGTGGAAAAACAGCTTCTGGCCATGTACGCCGACGAATCCGTGGTGGAAAAACCTCAGGAGTTGGAACAGCGCGGGGGCGCGTTCTACAGCAAAATCGCCGTGGAATTGATCCAGAGTCTGGAACGGGGGGAGGGAGACGTTCACATCGTGAATCTTCCCAACCGTGGGGCCGTTCCAGGGATTGGTGATGATCAAACCGTTGAAGTGGCTGCAAAAATCTATTCAGATCACATCGAACCCCTTCCCGTCTCGCCCGTACACCCGAATATTCTCGGACTGATGCAGGTGGTAAAAGCCTATGAAAGCCTGGCCGTTCGCGCCGGGATGGCTCACAGTTACAACGCCGCCCTGATGGCCCTCAACCTGCACCCCTTGTGCGGTCCGGTGAAAGCCAAAGCGGTCTTGGACGACATCATCCGCACCAACGGGCTGACCTTGGGAGAACCCCAGGAGCACGCATAGAATGGACACACCAAGGCAAGAAGGACCGGACAAAGATACTCCGATCAAAGAACAGGAATCTGGAAAATATCAACGCTTTGAAGACCAGATGGACCGTATGGGGCTGATGCTTTCCACGGCGGATCTGGAGCGTAGCCGTGCGTTTTATGAGGCAATGGGTTTTGCCGTGATGCAGCGTTTTCCCCATGAGTCGGAAAACCCTGAAGGCTACTCGTTAACCTATGAGCGCACCCACCTGCTTCTGTTCAGCAAGATGACCCAGATGTTTCCCTGGCTCAAGCAGGGGCGCGGAAGCGGCCTGTTGCCCTACATTGAAGTGGATGAGATCAGCCCGCTGTATAACGCCCTGAAAGGCAGCGAGTACATCAAGGAAGACCTGGAAGACAAGCCCTGGGGACACCGGCTGTTCGTTTTCACCGACCCCGATGACCACACCCTGGCCTTTTACCAGACCATCCACAAGCATCGCTGAATGTCAGGACCGAAAAACCTGATTCTTCCTGCCCAACCCTTTGCGGGGTTGGGCGTTTTCGTTTGCATTCTGAAAACATTGCCAGCCCAAGGCGAAGCGTTGATCTATCGCGAAGGTTCGGTATCCCCTTCCCAGAGGAGCAGGAACAAGCAATAAAGATCAGCAGAAAAGGTAACAGGTTCAGGTTTCGTGGAATCATGATGACCTTCCTAGAGTATGGGTAATACAGACTGCATCAGGTGTAGAAAGGCGTGACATTCCCATCAACGACAGGCATGGATGTCATAGATCACGTAGCTTTTAAGTAAGTGGTTGAGGTGCAGCAGTGTCGTTTCGTTGAAGGTGAACAGGCTACTGTAATCCATGAAACTGGGGCCATTGACCAGCCGGGCCGCAATCAGTTCACCCTTGTCTTCGGTAAAGCCGTCCGGCATGAACCCTGACCGATGGATGGATAGATCCTGGTTCCCCGCAGGATAGTAGACATACCAGGTCAAGCCCTCGTTCCGGTAGGCCGCTCGGACAAAGGTGGCGTTGGGATCGGACTGAAAGCGGAGGCGGTCTTCCCCATGACTGGGGCAGACCGAGGCAAAGGGGGAAAGCAGACCGCTGATTGAAAGATTCCCCTCCGGGGGGAGGGTATCCAGGACATCAATGACCACCGAGGTGTTGTAGTCTTTGTACTGGGTATACTCAAAGTCGTCGCCGAAAATAAAGATGGGCTGCTCGTCGCCGTACTTCACATAAATCATCACAATGTAGGGATACCCGGAATGAGCGCCGTGCTGAAGTGCGTAGAGAGTCTTCACCGATTCAAGGCTGTCTTCCTCGTCTTGCGGGTAGTCAAAGCCGAAGCCGAGAGGAATCAAGCCCAGGCGAGGCTGGTAAAAACCGACCAGGGTGGAAACTCCGCGAACCCCGTTGGGAAGGTTTCCAAGCTGAACCGTCAGATGGTGATCCAGGCGTTGGGTAAGATGAAAATGTCCGTCCGTGTTCGGTAAGGTGGGAAAGAGGTCAAAGTCTGAGATGAGATCATCCGTCTCCCCGTTGTTGTTCTGGTCGTCGTAGTCCACAATCTTATTGATGGCCTGGAACTCCAAGGAGGGAAACAGGCCATGATAAAAGGTTTCCAAGATCGGCATCAGCGCTTCCGAGAGGTCATGCAGGCCTGTCCCTTCTCCGGTGATCGTATCCGTGACGATACCAATCATGTCAGCCATTCTGGCATAACCACCAAAACCCCAGAGGCTATAAATACCCGGTCGGCCACTTACGTAAGAAGGACCGAGTATCCGGGTTTCATCCAGCCACATTTCCAGGCTTTTCGGTAAAAGCAGTTCCTCCTCAATGCTGCCCATTTCAAACGAGGTCAACAGCCGTTCTTCACCGAACTGATTGGCCATGCGGTAACCCAGCAAATTCGGTGCAGAGGTTCCTGCGAAGCCGAAACGAAAATCCTGCCTGAAGATGGCCGGAATATCGTCCCAGTAGAAGGGAGCCTTGAACCCAGCGGAAACGGTTTCATCTTCAACGGGAGACATGGGAATCAGCAGGTCGTTGGATTGAATCTCAACCACGGAAACGGGATGATGTCGTCCTGTGGAATCGTGAGCGTGAACCGTGCAGCCTTGGGATGAGCAGTCCTGGCCGGTAAACAAGGCCACACCGGATGAATCCGTCACGGAAACGGATGAGTTACCCTCCAGTCCCACCCGCGCACCCACTACGGGTTGCATGGTCTGGTCGTCAACCAGAATCACCCGCACCGAAGAGGCCGGAGTCTCGGCGTGGTTCATCCCCACGATGTGGGTTGTTTTATTCAGATCATCCACACAGGCCACCCGAACCACAAACTCTCCGCTCACGGCTCCGCCGGTGACCAAGCCATCGGTCGTCAGCTGGGCCTGGCCGGAGCGTTGCTCGATGCTCCAAAGGAAGGGATAATAGCCTTCGGCAAACAAGGCGGGAGCGCCGCTCAGATCATAGGCCATGACCGAGAGCTGCACGCTGTACCCCTGATGAAGCACCAGACCTGGCTGGTCGATTTCAAGTCGCGCTACCGAAGCGCAGGAGGTGGCCGCTTCTTTACACTGCCCACCGTTACAGCGGTAACCGGGGGCACAATCGGGATCGGACTGGCACGATGTATGGATACAGAATCCGTTGTCACAATCCCATTCGTAGCCGGAGGAAGCAGAAGCGATGAACTCACAGTCAAGGTGCGTATCGCACTGCGCGACCTGGCAGGTGTACTGTTGTGGATGGCAGAGATAGACCCCGCAGCAGTCTTCATCTCTTGCACAGGCGTTTCCTTGCTGGCAATCCGTCAGATCGTCGTCATCATCATCATCCGGGAAGGGACCGTCGGGATCACCATCTTCGAGGACTTGATTCGGCTTGTAAGGGTCCACACAACCCTCTTCGGTACACTGAAGCCCCTCATCGCAGGAGCCGTCCTCCTCACAGGCACAGCCCAGGCTTCCCGGCGTGCAGGACTCCGTGTCACCATCCTCCGGCTGATTTGAACTGAAAACGATTTCCCCAGGCGAATTGCTACATGAAACCAAAAACAACACCGCGAAAAACAATGCCAGATTCATGAGATCATTCATGGTGCCTCCTTTTGCTCCGTCAAATTCCTATTTCGTCAGAGTGCCAAAGAAGTTTGATTCTGTCAAGAATGCGACCCCGACGAGACTTTCAGTTCAACCTTTTTCCCGAACGACTGAAGCCTAACAGAGTCAACATCAATGTTTTTCTCATGATCCTACTTGGACAAGGTCGGATGGTTTCATAGAAAATGAAGGGTGGGAGGTCTGATAAATTTCTTGCCTGACGGTGTGATTGTCGTTATTGTCACCGAAACAAAAATTTCAACATCTGAATAAACCTGGATTACAAGAGAAGGATCTGTATTGAAGGGGGAGATGGTCTATCGAACCATGTTTTTCCGTCACTCTTCGTGATGCGATGACCACCCTGTTTCTGGGAGTCATGCAATCTCGTTCCATTCCTTTCCACTGCAAGGAGTCATTTCATGGTGAATCGTTTTGTGTTGATCGTTCTGTTCTGTTTCCTCGGTCTTGAAGGTTGTGCGAAGAACGGTTCCACCGTTCAGTATCATCACACTCACTCCGAAGGACGCGATTTCTGGATGACCGTAAGTTTCGCTTCCGAAGCCAAGCAATCGTCCGGAAGTCAGCGCCGAGGAGAGGCCAGCCTGTGGTATTGTCACGCGGAAGATCGCAACCAACCCGTTTGCACCCAAGCGACCCTGGTTCCGTGCGATACGAAAACAAATTTGTGCAAGATTGTTGCGGATACGGTACAGGTGAGCAACATGGATGATGAAAGCAAATAGGAAGCCCAGGTCTAGCGAGGCAAGCCCTTTCCCTCTGCAACCCACAACGAAAACGCCCCGGAAAAACCGGGGCACAGAGTAATCCAGGATGGGTTCCGAGCAGGCTAGCCGCCGAAGAAGTGTTTCATCGCGAAGAGGAAGTTTTCCTTTCTCTCCATCATCCGGCGGGTGTAATAGCCCAGCCAATCCGAACCGTAAGGAACATAGACACGCACGTTGTGGCCTTGGTTGGCCAGCTCTTTCTGCAAGTCCCGTTCGATACCGTAAAGCATCTGCCATTCGTAACGCTCTTTGGGAAGTTTGGCTTCCTCGATATAGGCTTTGATCGGTTCAATCATCTTGCGGTCATGGGTTGCCAAACAGACCTTGCCTTGGCCGTCAATAAGCAACTTGGCCAGCTTGATGTAATTCTCGTTGACATCTTCCTTTTTGGGGAAGGCGATGCTGTCGGGTTCTTTGTAAGCCCCTTTGCACAAGCGCACGTTCACACCTTCCTCGGCCAGAAGGCGGATATCCTCTTCGCTGCGGCGCAACATGGCCTGAATGACGATGCCCACCTGGTCGTAGTCTTTGCGGAAGCGTCTCATCAGATCCAGGGTGAGTTGGGTCACCGGCGAGCCTTCCATGTCGATGCGCACGAACACGCCCATGTCTTTGGCTTTGTTCACAATACGACCGGCGTTCTCGTAACAGAAATCGGGATCGATTTCCATGCCCATCATCGTCAGCTTCACACTGACGTTGGCGTCCAGCTTGTGGGTACCGATGGCGTCCAGGATGTCCAGATAGGCATCGGCGGAGCGGGTGGCTTCCTCCTTCGTTTTGACGTTCTCACCCAGGTTGTCCACCGTGGCAGAGATGTTCAGCGCGTTAAGTTGTCGGATGGCGGCTACGGCGTCGTCCAGGCCCTCACCGGCGATGAAACGCCGGGCAAGAAAAGCAAGAATTCCCATGACGATCCTCAAGAAAAAGGGTGACTTCAAGGAACAACAACGGGCCGATGTTTTCAAAAGCGAAAAGGGAAGTCAAGCAAAAGCGATTGGGGAAATCAGGGGCCGAGTTCCCGTCTTGAAAATCCCCAACCGAAGGGCGTACTCATCCCACAGAGGACGACATGCCGCTTGGCTTGTGGGAACCTGCACGACGGGTCTGAAGGTGTGCGGGAAGTGCCTTGGCACGTTGCGGCATGTTCAAACCAGCACGGTGAAGCGATGTCCCCTTTCTCTGAAGCCCGTGGAAGGGCTTGTCTGCTGATTCGATAAAGCTACTTGAAAAACGGCAGCTTGGCGCGTTGTTTCTCCAACAGGTGGAAAAACAGGCATTCTGGCACGACGATTGCTGTTCCGCTGGGCGTCGTCGGCACGACCGGTCTGCTGACCGAAGCCGTGCGGCGCGTGGTGTCCTTTCTCTTGGGCTGGATGCCATTCCCATCATGCTGGTTCATCGGCCTTTGGCCTTGGAGGTATTGGAATGAAAATCGGATTGGAAGCGCTCTCGGTTCATGTTCCCCGCTATGTCTTGTCCGCAGAAACCCTGGCCGAAGCCAACCGGGTGGACTCGGCGAAATACACCAAAGGCATTGGCGTGAAAGGAATTTCCCTCTGCGCCGTGGATGAAGATCCGGTGACGATGGCGGCTGACGCGGCGAAAACACTGCTGGAACGCTGGGACGTGGACAAAGAACGCATCGGCATGTGTCTGGTGGGAACGGAAAGCGGCGTGGATGCCAGCAAACCGGTGGCCGTGTATGTTCACGGTCTGTTGGGATTACCGGCGACCTGCCGTACCCTGGACACCCAACACGCCTGCTACAGCGCCACGGCGGCCTTGAAACTGGCCCGTGATTGGTGCGCCGGAGCGGGACGCGGAAAGAAAGCCCTGGTCATCGCCACCGACATAGCCCGGTACGACATCGCCAGCCCCGGCGAACCGACCCAGGGCGCGGGCGCCGTGGCCATGCTGGTCAGTGACGAGCCGAGCCTGTTCACCTTCGATGACGCGCCGGAAGCCTTCTACAGCAAGGACGTGATGGATTTCTGGCGGCCCACCTACCGGCAAACTGCGCTGGTTCAGGGAAAACTCTCCATCGACAGCTACCTGGAGGTGGTGGACCACACCTACGAACAGTATCAGCAGCACAGCGGCTTCCAGGCGATGGATTACCGCTACCTGCTCTTTCACGTACCCTTTCCCAAAATGGCCAAGAAAGCCTTCTGGCGCGTGGCGGCCATCGACAACGGCGGCGAGCAGGCCGACGAAGCCGTCACCCTGGCCGACTACGAAACCCGAACCCAACCGGCGCTGTATGCCAACACGATGATGGGCAACCTCTATTCCGGCTCGTTGTACCTCAGCCTGGCCGGTCTGCTCAGTTATCATCGTGAGCAGGCCAGTTCGCAACGCCTGGGGCTGTTCAGCTACGGAAGCGGCTGCTGTGGCGAGTTCTTCAGCGGCGTGACCGCAGCCTTACCGAAGGATCTGACCTGGCGTATCGGTTTGGAAGAGGGCCTGGCCCGCCGGGAGGCGGTCAGCTATGAAAGTTATCGAGCCTTGCGTGCGGCCCAGGAACAGATGGCGCACGACGGTTCGTTCTCTGATTTACAACCCCGCCATGCTTCGGACACGGTGGGACATCGTTTTTTGGGCATTGCCGACCATCAACGCCTGTATGCCGCACCGGCCCCCAAAGCCATGCGGCTTTCTCCCCCCCCCACGAATCGGTCGGTGTCCAAAATCGCCGCGGCGTGAGAGCCTTGGGATCACGCAACCCCAAGACCTACCGACAAGAGGTCACGCGGTACTCTCAAGCGACGCAATCAAACCATCCCCTGGAGCCAATACCCGGCCCAGGGGTTTTGTTTTGGATCTACGAAATTCTCCCGTAGACACGGGTTTCTACCCCAAGACCCTCACCCGGAAAAAGCCCGTCTGTGACGGGCCGACCTCTCCTGAGAGGGAGAGGTGAATTGTCCCTCACCCTTTGGGAGAGGGAAGCGAACGAAGAGAGCAGGGGGAGGGCGCTTCTCCGCGTAGCAATTCGCTTGTCGGTTGGGCAAATTGCTTGCTCGGCTGAGCTTCCACGGCTACACTGAGGGGGCACTCGGCACAGTCAAGGAGGTTTGATGAAAGCGTTGATGAAAGCGCGGATACCGGAGTGGTTGAGGCGAGCCGTAGTATGGGTCTTGAAGCAGCTTCGTCGGCTGGTCATGTTTGGAATCATTGTTGTTCCATTTTTTTGCATGGGGTGGTTTCTCTATTCCTTATGGAATGGGGGTGTTGAAAGAGATCCCGTTCGCGGACTGGCTTCCATTGGCTTGGCATTGCTGGGGATCTTCATGATCCGTGTTTCCTGGCCCGGTGGGTTGAAGGGATTTTTCACCGATAGTTCACCAGGCGAGACCGAGGACGAGGCTCAGCCCATCACCCTTGAAGTATTGCTGCTTGCCGGTATGGGCCTGTCTGTTGTCTTGACGCTGTTTGCCTGGGTGCATGGGGAATGCCCAGAGGGAAGCAAGCATTCCATCTGCCTGATGTTGGAAAAAAGCGGAGATGCTTTCCTCCCACTCTTGGTGACCCTGGCCACCGCACCAACGCTGATTTTCTGGTGGCTGCGGCGGGACAAGCATAAATGCCAGGATCTGAAGCATCAGGAAGCCAATTTGAATCACCAAGAAGCCAAACAGCAAAACGATAACACCCGCCTGTTGAGTGAACGCTTTACCAGCGCCGTACAGCTTTTGGGTCATGAGAATGTCGATGTCCGCTTGGGGGCCATTTACGCCCTGGAGCGCTTGGCGCGGGATAGCGGGGAAGATCACTGGACGGTGATGGAAACCCTGGCCGCCTATGTGCGTCAGCACGCAGCGATTACGGAAACCCGCGAAGAGGCGGAAAAGAAAATGGCAGAAGGATATAAGCCCAAACCGGCAGTGGATGTTCAAGCCGCCTTGACGGTGATTGGTCGGCGCAAGAAGGAACACAGGGAGAAGGAAAAACCAGATGCAGGGCAACGCCTGAATCTCACAGAATGTGACCTCCGTGGGGTGGATTTAAGTGCGCATGGAATTGATTTCAAGAGATCGTTGGATGCTCACTATGAATATGCGGAATTTTATAAAAGCTGGCTGGGTGGCTTCACGCTAAGAGGGGCTCACTTTGCTCACGCCAATTTTCAATATTGCTATTTTCGTAATGTTAAAAATACACAAGATCAAAATTGTATTTGTTGTGATTCTATCCATAATATTGACTTAAGCCACGCAGATTTCTTTTCTGCTGATCTTCAGGGCGCTCATCTTGAAGGGGCTCATCTTGAAGGGGCTCATCTTAAGAGGGCTCATCTTGAAGGGGCTGATCTTGAAGGGGCTGACCTTTGGGAGGCTCATCTTCAGGGGGCTCATCTTGAGAGGGCTGATCTTAAGAGGGCTAAGCTTGTACAGGCTCATCTTGAGTGGGCCCATCTTAGTGGGGCTCATCTTGTAGAGGCTTATCTTAAGTGGGCACATCTTGAGGGGGCTGATCTTGGAACCATTCTCATGGATGATAGAACAGAATTCGATGAAGCAGTTTATGATTCCGAAACCACCACCCTGCCTCAAGCCTGGGGTTCTAGCCGTGAAGAGCAGGACGCCGAAGCCAAACGCAGGGGGATGATAAACGCGGACGAACAACAGCCCATAGACAAAGATGAACCCCCAGCCCCTGACGAGCCCGACACCAGCAAGGGCACCTAAGCAGGCCGGCCCGTGCTTTCATGGAAGAGATCGCGAAGGTCTTGAAACGGGGCGGGAGATTTCTGCACCAAGCAGGATCTCAGATCCAGGTGCTGATGCCCAGCAGGGTTTGCAGGCGGAAACGGACAAAGAGGGCCTCGTCTTCCACCCGTGTATGACTCTGGTTGTTCAGGGCGTTGTGGAATTGATGTTTTGAGATGGAACCTCCCCCGGCGACGCCGAGCATCAAGGCCAGATCGATTGAGAGGTTGTTGGTGACAAAGATGTGAGTGCCACCGCCCAAGAGCAAGCCGAGGCTCCACACATTGGTAGAGACTTCGTCGATCTTCTTTCCGTCTCTGATATTCTGTTCGTTCAACCAGGACGCTTCACATTCCAAGACCGTGCGCATGAAAGGCCGCACCATCCCGGAAAGAAAGAGGAACTCTGCCACCGGCGAAAGGGTCATCGTCAAGGTATTCTGCACCGGCATGGACGACACAGAGCCGGAGTCCCCAACCTCGGAGTGGGTCCATCCTATCCCCAGGCGCGCACCCATCAGGGTTTGCTCAGGGATGAACCGACCGATGAAGAAGCCAAGGTTCGGGTTACCCCAGGCCGCTTGAAACCGATCCTCGAAGGTTTTATAGCGTACCTCGCTATCTTCATGCTTTTCATGTTTGTAGCGTGTGGCATCATAACCGAGCAGGGTGGAATCTACCCCCAGAACGAGGCGCGATTGGGACAGGAATTTTTGCAGATCCCGCTCCTCATCAGCCTGGGCTTCTGTGGAAACGAGACTGAGAAAGAGGAAACAAGCCCACGCAACAATCAGCCAGCATCGAACCATCTCATCTCCCGTAAGGTATCTTCATGCCCCTGCCTTCCCATTCAGGAAGGCAGGGAGTCAAGTCTGTGGATTCCACCCGCAAGGAAGCTTAAATCCAGCCGGTGAAGCCGAAAAGAAGCTGAAACCGGAAGCGGGTCTGGTCAAGGCGTTGAACCACATTGCTGTCTTCCTCACCCGTTTCCGTATCTTCATAGGTGTAGGTGGATTTCGATTTCCCACCTCCATAACCGAGCATCAGCGCCAGATCAATGGAAAACGAATCGGTAGGGAAGATGTGCATTCCAGCCCCGGCCTGAAATCCCAACAACCAGGTGGTCGTGGCAAGATCCTCCGAGATCCCGCTATCGGATTCATTGATGTTTGCATACCCCACTTCCATGTCCATCATCAACCGTATAAAAGGACGTACCGTCTTGGTCAGGAAGATGTATTCAAACAAAGGGGACAAGGTGAAGGCCAGGGCATCGGTGCTGGGGCCTTTGCCGCCGTGATCGTATTCCATTGTGGTGTGGTTGAAATTCAATCCGAAGCGCGCCCCCAAAAGGAAATGCTCTTTGAAGGCCCCTCCCATGATCAGGGCGAAATTGGGGGAACCCAGGGCCAGGTTGAACTGCCCATCCGTGCGTTTGAGGTCTTCACCCTTTTCCTGATGAGTGCTTAGATCATAGCCCAGCAGGCTGGAGTCGATTCCCAGCACGAAGTGGGAATCTGACGACCTTTTGTATGTATCATTCTTCCTTCGTGCTTGCGCTTCTCCTGAAAGCTGACAGAAAACAAACAAGCCGACGAACAACCCGACAATCCAAGATCGCTGCATCCTATTCTCTCCTTGCTTTGTGAAAACAACAACGAAACCCCAAACTCATGAGGGGGAGGCCCTTGTGCCCGGAACATATTTTCTGAATCCTTAGGCAGTGTCGTCATGAGATATGAAGCCATAGGGCTAGACAGCGGATATGTACCGCAGCAAGGAAAGACGCTGTGTTCTTTGCATAGCGCGTCGCGATACCACGCCAACGTTTCAGCTTTTCAAAGGCATTTTCAACCAGATGGCGTTCACGGTACAAGTCTTTGTCGTAGTTACGTTGAACCGTTCGATTCTTCTTTGGAGGAATCACCGGACACGTATCGTTCTTCTCGCATAGGTCAATGATACTATTTGTATCATAACCACGATCAGCCAGTAAATTAGAGGCTGGTAGCCCTTCGATCAGATTTTCAGCCTCGTTGCAATCAGCTCGGGTACCTTTTGTAACAAGGACTCGGAGCGGATTACCATGCGCATCCACGGCCAGGTGTACCTTGGAATTGAGCCCCCTTTTGTCTGGCCCGCGTCCTGCGTTCCGCCTCGGGCACCCGTGGCATCGTGATGGACTTTGACATGCGTGGCGTCGATCATCAGCCATTCGTAGTCGGGATCATCAATCAAAATATCCAGTAAATTCTCCCAGATGCCTTTATCTCGCCAACGAATAAACCGGCGATGGGTATTGTTCCAACTGCCATAATCGGGCGGTAGGTCGCGCCAAGGTGCACCGGTTCGCAAGATCCAAAACACACCATTAATGAATCGTCGATTGTCTCTGGCAATCCCACCCCATTGGCCTTTCTGCCCTGGTAAATGTGGCTCTAAGAGTTCCCAAGCGTGGTCGGAAATATCATGACGGTGATAAGTGGCATCCATTGTATTCCTCTGAATAGTTTCTATTTAGAGGAATATAGACCAACAGAGTCGTCTTGTCCAGGAAAATCTGATACTCTTGTCGACGCTGCCTAAATGCTGAAATGGATTGTATCGCAAAATCTTCATTCAGGCAAGAAAGCGATGTTTTTTCAGGGCGCATCCGGGGAGAGTGGCCGGATTCAACGGTCTTGGTGGGCGTGGCGGGTGAAACGAAAAAAAGCGGTGCAAACCTGCACCGCTGGAGAACATAGGAGCGTTGATCGGGGATTGGGGGATACCGTGTTCCACCCCGGATCTTGTCAGCCGGGTCTTGGGTCAGTCAATACCCACGATCTTCTTACGCCGTTCGAGCTGCTGCTTGTACTCGATGGTGTAGCGCGTCCAGGGACGAAGATCCAGGCGTTTGCGGTCGATCCAGTCACCGGTACCTTCACACATCCCGTACTCGCCTTTGTCGAATTTGGCCAGGGCGTGTTCGATTTCCCGAAGCAATTTGTAGTCTTTATCCAGCAGGCGCAGATGCAAAGCCTGCTCGCTGGCCCTGGACGCCTGGTCGATTTCCTCCACCACCGGTTCGTTGACCCGCAAGCCCTTCTGCTTGCGTTCGGAGATGGAAGCCAACACCTCGCGGTACTTATCGTGAAGCAGATTCTTAAAGTATTCCAGGTCTTTCTTGTTCAGCCCCGCCATCGTGGAAACCTCTCTGACAAAAAGAACAAAATCAATTGCCGCAGCCAAAGGCGCGTTCTTCAGAATACCCGATTTTCTATCCGGTTCCAAGAAATTCCTTTGATCCGCCCGTGGAATTTCACCACATGGTTTTTCTCTGGACCCCGCGTCCGCGCTCCCCGTCACGCACCTTGTTTCGCCGCTCGCGCCGCCATGCCCTTCTGGGCATGTTCCCGAATCGTTGTGATGGCCTGGGCCACATCCGGCGCTTTGAACACCGCGCTTCCGGCAACCAGCACATCGGCTCCGGCCTGGGCGATCTCCTGGGCGTTCTGCGGCGTGACGCCGCCATCCACTTCAACCAGAATCTCCCGATCAATGCCGTCGATCATGCGCCGTAGATCCTGCAACTTCCGGAGGCTTTGCCCGATGAAACGCTGCCCGCCGAAACCGGGATTGACGCTCATCACCACCACCATGTCCAGTTCATCCAGCACGTAGCGCAGGCCGTCCAAGGGGGTGTGAGGGTTCAAGGCCACCCCGGCCTTGGCCCCAAGCTCGTGGATACGTTGAAGGATGCGATGCAGGTGCGTCGCCGCTTCCAGGTGAACCACCACGTAATCACTTCCGGCCCGCACGAAATCTTCGATATAGCGTTCCGGCTCGACGATCATCAGATGGGTGTCCACTACCAGATCCGTACTACGCCGAACCGCTTCGGTAATCATCGGACCCAAGGTGATGTTGGGAACGAAGCGGCCATCCATGACATCGACGTGGACGAAGTCCGCGCCGCCCTGGGTGATCGCCCGCACATCCTCACCCAGCTTCGCGAAATCCGCGGATAAAATGGATGGGGCGATACGTGGCGTCAGGTTCATGGATTCCTCCGAAGCGCAAAGGCGAAATGGGTGTCCGCCGTAGGAACATCCCGCGATAAGAGGGCGAAATGATGCCACAAACTTTTGGGAATGTCAACAGGCATCCCGCAAAGGCTGAACCCGCTGAGCTGCGTTTCCGCCTCGCGTTGCCGTTGCCGGGTTTCTTCTTCGGTATCGGTACAGACGGCATAAACCAACACGCCGCCGGGTTTGACGTAACGTGATGCCTGCTGGAGCAGTTCGGCCTGGGTCCATGCCAGCGCGGAGAGATCCTTTTCGCTGCGTTTCCACTTGATTTCCGGATGCCTGCGTACCACCCCCAAAGCCGAGCAGGGGGCATCGACCAGCACCACATCAAAGGATGCTTCCTCAACCTTCGGCAAAGGCTTTTTGGCATCGGCAGCCAGGGTTTTCACCTGGGGAAAATCAAAACGGGCCAGGGATTTGTTCAAGGAACGCAGCCGGTTTTCGTGCAGATCCACGGCCAGCACTTCGCCTTCGGGCCCGACCAGACTGGCCAAAGCCAGGGTTTTTCCACCCGGTGCCGCACAGAGATCCAACACGCGCATTCCCGCTTGGACACGGCACAGGCTGAGCACGCATTGGGCGCTTTCATCCATTACATGGCAAAGCCCTTCCTTGAACAAAGGGAGAACCTTGTCCAGATTGCGAGGACTCATCACCAGGGCATCGGCCAGGCAATCTCCGCGATGGGCCTTGACCTTCTGCTGGGCCAGGCGCTCTTGCAGTTCATCCACCGTCGTTTTCTGCCGGTTGGTCCACAAGGCCAGCGCCGGAGCGGTGTTCATCGTTTCCGCACGAACCGTCAGGCGATGAAAGCGGGTTGCCTCATCCAGACCTTCGGCCTTCAACTCGTCATCCCAGCGGGTCAGCAGCCAGTCCGGAACGCTATGTTCTATGGCAAGACGCGGGAAGGGCTCCAACTCATCCAGAGGGTTCCAGCCGCTTTTGGTTCTACGTTGAATTTCCCTCAGAATCGCGTTTCCCAACCCTACGGCGCGAGCGCGTTTCAAGGCACGAAGCACCCGCCCGGATTCGTTCAGTACGGCATGAGCCGGAATGCGGTCCAGAAAGAGCAGTTGATACAGGGAAAGGCGAAAGACCTGCACGATGGGCAGGTCCAGGGTATCCATCGGATGTTTGGAAACCTGGTTAAGAATGTAATCCAGGTAGCGTTGATGGCGCAACACCCCGTAAACCAGCTCCATCAGCAAGCGACGGTCTTCCGGCTTGGGGTTGTAGCGTTCCAGAAGGCCATCCACCACCACGTTGGAATAGGCGCCTTCTTTCTCCACACGCACCAGGGCTTTGGCCGCCCACACACGCACACTCATAATTCACCCACCATCTGACCGGGCGAAAGACGCGCCCCGTTCAGGAAGGAAGCCACAGGCATCGGTTTCTTGCCTTGAACCTGCACTTCAAGCAAGGAAAGGCTTCCTTCACCACAGGCCACTTCCAGGCTGGTCCGTCCAACGTGAACCACTTCACCCGGTTTACCACCGTGGGAATCCGCCAGCACCTTGGTTTTGAAAAGACGAAGCTGTTTGCCATCCAACGAGGTATAGGCCACCGGCCAGGGAACGTAAGCCCGAACCATGCGGTCAATCTCTTGCGCCGAACGGGACCAGTCGATCTGCGCGTCTTCTTTGTTGATCTGTTTCACATACGTGACCTGGCCTTCATCTTGAGCGGTCAGCGTTGCCGTACCCTCAGCCAGCCGATTCAAGGCTTCGACGAAGCACTCCCCGGCGATGCCGGCCAATCTGGCGCGAAGGGTCGCGGCGGTATCGTCCTGGCTGATCGGTGTGCTTTGCTGCAACAGGATGTCCCCGCTATCCAGCTTGAAAGCCACCTTTTGAATGGTGATGCCCGTCTCTGTATCCCCGGACAGGATGGATTGGTTGATCGGGGCTGCGCCCCGCCAGCGCGGAAGCAGGGAACCGTGGGCGTTGTAAGTGCCCAAGGGCGGCATGTCAATCAATCGCCGGGGAAGAATCATCCCATAAGCCGCCACGCAGAAAGCCTCGGCCTGGAAGCTTTCCAAGGTTTCCAGAAAGTGTTCATCCTTGGCCGATTCCGGTTGCAGAACGGGTAGATTCATCTCTTGGGCGAAGAGCTTCACCGGAGGAATCTCCAACTTTTTCCGTCCGCGCCCGGAGCGCTTGTCCGGTTGGCAGACCACGGCCAGCACCTTGTGGCGTGACGCCGTGATGGCCTTGAGGGATTCCAGGGCGAAATCGGGCGTGCCGAAAAAAACAAGGGAAAGCGATCGTTCTGTCACAGGGGCTCTCTTTCAGGCTTGGTTTTCGGTAATCTGTTTGACTTTACGCAAGGCGGCCTTTTTCTTCAGGCTGGAGAGGTAGTCAATGAATACCACGCCGTTCAGGTGGTCGATCTCATGCTGAAGGCAGATGGCCAACATCCCGTCCGCATTCACGGTTTTGTGTTGACCGTCCAGATCGGTGTATTCCACGGTCACGGTTTGTGCGCGCTGCACGGTTTCAAAATAGCCGGGAACACTCAAGCAGCCTTCTTCGCTGACCGTCTGACCGTTCTTAACGGTGATAACCGGGTTGATCATCTGATACAGTTGGGCGGGTTCGTCCTGATGAGCGACATCCACCACAATCAGGCGCTTGGAGACACCCACCTGGGGTGCGGCCAGGCCGATGCCCGGCGCGACATACATCGTTTCGGCCATGTCATTGGCCAAGGTACGGATTTCATCCGTCACGGTGTCAATGGGTTCCGCTTGGGTGCGCAAGACGGGGTCAGGAATGGTGACGATGGGTAATACGGCCATGATTCGCGTTCCTTCGTAACAAAATCGTTGAATTATCCAACAAAGGGGTTGTGTTGTTTTTCATAGCCGATGCTGGTGGAAGGTCCGTGTCCGGGAAACACCTCCACATCATCGGGAAGAATGAATAGTTTCTTGTCGATGCTCTCGGCCAGGTTGGCCCAGGAGCCGCCGGGCAGGTCGGTGCGGCCTACGCTCATCGCGAAGAGGGTATCTCCGCTTAACAGCTTCTTTTCCTTTTCAAAATAGAGACATACCCCGCCCGGCGTGTGCCCCGGTGTGTGAATCACCCGGCATTCCAGGTTTCCCAGGGTAAGTACTTCCCCTTCCTTGATAAAGGAATCCGCTGTGGGGGTTTGAATTGCGCCCACACCGAAATAGGCCGCGACCTGGGGGAGACTCTGCAAGTTGGCCTGTTCGGCGCTGTGCAGTTTGAAAGGAAGCTTGTGTTCACGCTGCAATTCCGCAACACCGGCGACGTGATCCACATGGGCGTGGGTGTTGACAATGGCTTCCAGGGTCAGGCCGAGTTCCTTGACGCGGGCCAAAACCCGCTTGTTTTCACCACCGGGATCGACCAGCCAACCTTTGCGGGTTTCTTCACAGCCGACAATATAGGTGTTTTCCTGAAATCCTCCGACAACAACCGCTTCCAAAATCATGGTTTTCTCCTTCCATAACAAGTGGAGTGGAATTGTAACGGAACTTAGCAGGAAGTTCAACCCAAAGAGCAGAAAAGCGAAAGAGGGATGACTCGCGCTCCCTGGGGACATGGATCTTGTCTTGGTGGTTCAAGCGCTCATCAGGAGGGAGGCTTTCGGAGGAGGTTGGTTCGAGGAATGATTCCGTAGAGTTTCCAAGCGATGGGAAAACGCAACGCACAATCGCCTGGCAACACCCCTTTCTCCGTTGCCTTTCCCGTTTGGCCTTGATAGACTTCCGCTCCGGCCTGCCGGGGCGGATGGAGCCTCAGGCAAGCCCATTTCGACATGCGTTTTGAACAATGGAGAAACACGCCATGTTTGGCCTGGTCGGCAACCTCGTGCAAGACCTGCTATCCCCCTCCCCACGGGCGCTGCTGAAGCGCATCAACCGCCTGGAGGATTCGCTTCGTCTGTTGCCGGACGCCGAGTTGACACAGCAGACGGAGGTCTTCAAGCAACGCCTGGCCGAGGGAGAACGCACGGAAAACCTGATTCCGGAAGCCTTTGCCGTCTGCCGGGAAGCCGCCCGGCGCGTGCTGGGGATGCGGCCTTTCGACGTGCAACTACTGGGCGGAATCAGCCTGGCCCGTGGTCACATTGCGGAAATGAAAACCGGTGAGGGTAAAACCCTGGTCGCCACCTTGCCCGCGTATCTGTGGGCCTTGCACGGCAAAGGCGTTCATCTGGTCACGGTCAACGATTACCTCGCCCGGCGTGACGCAGATTGGATGGGCAAGGTGTTTCGTTTCCTGGGGCTTTCCGTGGGCTGCATTCAGGAAGATATGGGCGCCTTTGAAGAAGATGACCGGGAGGCGCGAAAGAAAGCCTATGCCTGCGACATCACCTATGGAACCAACAGCGAAATCGTGTTTGATTTCCTGCGTGACAAGCTGGTCAGTCATGCCTCGGAGCGGGTTCATCGTCCAACGGGAGCCTTTGCCGCCATTGTCGATGAATTGGATCTGCTGTTGATTGATGAAGCACAGACGCCCTTGATTATCAGCGGGGAAGGCCGTGAAGATACCGCCCTGTATGCCCAGATGAATCGGGTGATCCGACGGCTGGACGAAAGAGAAGATTATACGGTTGATTACAAAACGCGCAGCGTGGCTTTTACCGACGAAGGCTTGCTGAAGGTGGAAAACACTCTCGGTCGCGGCAACCTCTCCGACCCGGACAACCTGGAATTGTTTCATGCGGCCTACCGCAGTTTGCAGGCTCACGGCTATTATCGCCGCGACGTTCATTATATCGTAGATGCCGGTCGGGTGTTCCTGATTGATGAACATACGGGCCGGGTGAGTGAAGATAAACGATTCTCCGACGGCTTGCACCAGGCGCTGGAAGCCAAAGAAGGCGTACCCATCCGGGCGGAAGATCGTACCCTGGCCAAAACCAGCTACCAGTTTTATTTCCGCTCCTATCCTCATCTTTGCGGCATGACGGGTACGGCCTGGAGCGTGCGGGACGAGTGTTTGCAGGTTTACGGTCTGAAAACCGACCGTATTGCCACCTACAGGCCGATGATCCGCGAAGACTACCAACGCATTGTTTTTCGTACCACCAGGGAAAAGCTTCTGGCCTGCGCCGATGAGATTGAAGAATTGCATCAGCAGGGACGCCCGGTGTTGGTGGGCAGCGTCAGCGTGCGGGAAAGCGAGCGGCTTTCCAAATTGCTCAAGGCGCGTCGTATTGCTCATAAGGTGTTGAACGCCAAACATCACGAACGCGAAGCGGCGATTATCGCCCAGGCCGGGCGCAAGGGCGCGGTGACCATCAGCACCAACATGGCCGGTCGTGGAACGGACATCCGTCTGGGGGGTGACCCCGAAGGTCTGGCCCACGGGAAGGATGATGCCGAGGTGGAACGCATCCGTTCCCGCTGTGACGCGGAAGGGGACGCGGTACGCACCTTGGGTGGTCTGGCGGTGATCGGTACCGGCGAACATGAAAGCGAACGCCTGGATCAACAGTTGCGCGGGCGTGCCGGTCGGCAGGGTGATCCGGGTTCCAGCCTCTTTCTGGTTTCCCTGCAAGATCCGCTGTATGAAATGTTCGGCAACGAGCAGATCATTCCGCAGATGCAGGAGCATTTCGCCAATCATCCCGACCGAGAACCCTTGGAAGATCGCAACGTCGAACGCACCTTGCATGACCTTCGTGACAAAGTCGTGCAGGAAAACGCAGGCATTCGTAAGGATGTCCTGAAATACGATGCCATCGTTCATGAACAGCGCGAGCATATCTGGGCCTGGCGTGATGCGGTGCTGGATACCGGAGATGACGCCGCAAGTTGGCAGGAAACCGCCCGTGGACATCTGGCGGAGTTGGCGACGAGCCTGTGGAATGATCCTCCTGAAGAACTGCAAGCCAGCCTGGATGCGCAACAGCGCGAGGCTCAAAGCCGCGTGGAAAAAGAGGATGAGGTCCGCGGACAGGGTGCCCTGATTCTGGATACCCTTGTCGGAACCAGGGTGGAGGTTTCGCAAACGAATCTGGATCTTGAGGGCGTGATCCGCTTGTTACAAGAACGCTACAGCCAACGGCTGGATGGACTTCATGACGGGCTGCTGGCCCAGGTGGAGCGCCAGGTCTTGTTGCAGGCCATTGATGAGGTGTGGACCGACTACCTGACCAATCTGGAGCGGGTCGAGGAAGGCATCGGTTTGCGTGGTTATGGCAACCTGGACCCGGTGGTGGAATTTCGGCGCGAGGCGGGTCTGATGGCACGGGTGATGATGCAAACGCTGTTGACTCATGCGGTGCGTTTGTGGTTACGCCTGGATGCCTCCCTGTTTGACGAGAGCCGCAAGGCCAAGCGCAAGACCCGCAACCCCAAACTGAAACGGCGGCGTAAACGCTGAAGGCTTTTGGGGGAAGGAACTTCGCCCTTCAGAAATACGGTTTTCCGCGAGAGGTTGGACCGTAAGGAAAAGGAACGCTTCGTGATTGAAACCCTGCTTGCGCGCATCGAACAGAAACAGGCCGTCGTTGGGGTGATCGGTCTGGGCTATGTGGGCCTTCCCCTGGTGTTGGAGTTCGCTCGTTCGGGCTTCTTCGTGCTGGGTTTTGACACCGATGACCAGAAGATCCAGCGCCTTCAGGCAGGGCAGAGCTACATTGAACACATCCCCGGAGAACTGCTGGCCGCGCTTCAGCGGGACGGACGCTTTGAAGCCACCGGTGAGTTTGCCCGCCTGGGGGAATGTGACGCCATCCTGATTTGTGTCCCCACGCCCTTGACGCCCCAACGGGAGCCGGATCTGCGTTACATCAAACAAACCCTTGCCTGCATTCGTCAACGGCTACGCACCGGGCAACTGATTTGCCTGGAATCCACCAGCTATCCCGGTACCACCGATGAGTTGGCGGCCCCTTTGTTGACCCAGAATGCAAACTTCGTGATTGGGCGGGATCTGTTTCTGGCTTACAGCCCGGAGCGGGAAGACCCCGGCAATGCCGCGTTTACCACGCGCACCATTCCCAAGGTGGTGGGCGGCCTGACAAAGTCCTGCACCCGTGCCGCCCAAGCCCTGTATGCTCAGGTGGTGGACCGCGTCGTCACGGTGACAAGCCCCCGTGAGGCGGAGATGACCAAGCTTCTGGAAAACACCTTCCGGGCGGTGAACATTGCTCTGGTGAATGAGCTGAAGCTGGTGGCGGATCGTATGGACATCGACTTCGCTCAGGTGATTCAGGCTGCGGCCACCAAGCCTTTCGGTTTCATGTCCTTCCAGCCCGGTCCGGGAATCGGTGGAGCCTGCCTGCCCACCGACCCCTTTTACCTCACCTGGAAGGCGCGGGAATACGGCTTGCGTACCCGTTTTGTGGAGCTGGCCGGAGAGATCAACCAGGCCATGCCGGACTACGTGGTACAGAAACTGGCCTGGGCTTTGAATGAACGGGGCAAAGCGATGAAGGGCGCCCGCGTGCTGGTGTCGGGCGTGGCCTACAAAAAGGATGTGGATGACCTTCGGGAAAGCCCGGCGCTGGAGGTGATGGAACGGCTTTTAGAAAACAAGGCGCTTGTCTATTACCACGACCCGCACATTCCCGTCTTGCCCCCCACCCGCAAGCATCGTTTGAACATGCGTTCCGTTCCACTGGACGCGCCCCTGCTGCAAAGCCTGGACGCCGTGTTGATTACCACCGATCACAGCGACGTGGATTATGCCTTGATAGCCCGCCACGCACCTTTGATTATTGACACCCGCAACGCAATGAATGCCGCAGGCATTCAACATCAAAAGATCATTCCGGCCTGATCAGGAAGCCTTGAACATGAAAACGGGGAGCGCTTCCACTCCCCGTGATTATCATCTTGGTGACAGATTGTCAGTCGTCGTCAGAACGGGTTACGGCAAAATGCCCCTCCGTGATTTCGGCAGTGGTCGTGTCATCGGAACTCGACAGAACGGTGCCGCTGAATTCCCCTTCAATCAGGTCGCCGACTTCCCCATAGCCGGTAACCGTAACGGTGAAGTCACTGAATTCATATCCCCCGTACCATTCATCTCCGTTGGCATCTATCACCTGGAAGCCGACATAGTCTTCCGAGGTAAAGGTGCCGGTGGCTTTACCGGGAAATGTAATGCCGACTTTCTCATCGCCCACATTGGTTTCGTCCCCGGAGACATAATAGAAGGCATCCATCATCATGTTTTGCGAGAAGGTCAGCAATTCCCCATCCAGTTTCAAGGAGACGGGATACTCGGCAACATCATCATCATCATCGTCGGTCGTATCATCGTCATCGTCATCGTCATCGGTCGTATCGTCGTCATCATCATCATCGTCGTCGTCGGTCGTGTCGTCGTCATCATCCCCCTCATCACTACACGATGTCAGCGGCATCGCCAGAACAAGAACAAGCAGAACCAGCAGAGAAAACCCCAGATAGCGTTTCATTCTTCTTCTCCCTATGTTGTTTGTGTAAACAGATTTCTAACATGACACCCCTGACCCGTCAAGAAATTGCATAGAGATTCAAGTCCCTCCTCCTCCCTTGTTGGGTGATACCTCGCGCCTTGAATGCTACCTTGGCTTGACTTTCCCCACATCGGCGTTAACGTGGGTGAGTGATCGGTGAACAAACCATCCTGCCTTGTTTCAAAGGAGCGCTTCGATGATTCCGTCTACGCTGCACTTCATCTGGCTGGGGCCGAACCTGCCCTATGTCTACATGCTGGGGATTCAGAGCGCGGCGAAAAACGCCCAGATGGACCGGGTGATTCTTCACCATACGGAGGATTTATCCCACAACCCCTACTTCGAGTCTTTCGCGGCAACGCCGGGCGTGACGCTGGACAGGTTGGACCCGGAAGACAGATTACGTGATACCGGCGCTTTCGGACAGCAACTGGTGGCCTTGTACCGCAAACTGACCCAACCGGCGGGCAAGGCCAACATGATCCGCGCAGCCATTCTGTTTGAAGAGGGTGGCGTCTATCTGGATACGGACACGATCACCTTGCGCCCGTTGACGGATTTTCTGAACACCGGCGTGTTTTGCGGCCTGGAGCGTATCGTCTTTCCCTATGCCGTGCAATATGGCAAAAGCAAGATGGCTCTCGCCCGTGCCGGGTTATTGCATGGGGTGCGGGATGTTTTCCGGCGGCTCCCCAAGGGCTACCGGGGCTTCTGTCAGGTGAAAGACCTGTACCCCAAAGCGGTGAACAATGCCGTGTTCGGTGCGCAGAAGCAGCACCCCTTTGTTGCCGAACTGCTTGGCCGCATGGTTACTTTGAACGAAGAGATGCAGCTTCGGCGCTACGCCCTGGGAACCCACCTGCTGCAAAAAATGGTGGATGCCTACCAGGAAGACGACATGGTCTTGCATGAACCGGAGGTGTTCTACCCCCTCGGACCGGAGATCAGCCAGCATTGGTTCCGTCGCTACCAGTCCGTCAATCTGGAGGAAATCCTCTCGACGGAAACGGCCATTGTGCATTGGTATGCCTCGGTGCGTACCAAAGAGGTTGTGCCGCGCATCACGCCGGACTATATCCGGCAGCGCAAAGACAAACAGCTTTTCAGCGCCTTGGCCAGCCGTTACGCCTTGGGTTAAGCCGCTGTCGATGGAGTTCTCGCTGTGAGCCAAGATCCAAGAAAGCTCTGTGCCGCCGTTCTGATTGGCGGTCGTGGTCGTCGCATGGGGCGTTCCAAGCATGATCTGCTTCTATCCGATGGTCAATGCTTTGCCGGTCATGTGGTCGATGCGCTTCGGGAGGTCGTGGATGAGGTGGTTCTGGTGGGGCCGGGTGATTTACCGAGCAGTCTGAACACCCTGATACGCTTGGACGACACCGAAGCCGATCGCGGGCCGATGGCCGGGATTCTGGCCGTCTTACGCTATCACCCTTCTTCGGCCTGGCTGGTCACGCCGTGTGATATGCCCCTTTTGGAACCGGAAATCCTCTCTCTGCTCATTCAGGGGCGCAACCCGGCCAGGTTGGCTACCGCCTTTCGCTTTGAGCATTCTCCGCGCCCGGAGCCCTTCCCCTGTATCTATGAGCCTGCCTGCCGGGAGCTCTTCGAGCAGGCGATGAAAAGTCACGCCAGCGTGTTGCGTACTCTGAATGACGAGGATTTTCAGCAGCTTCCCACACCGCCGCTCTGGTCCTTGTTTGACTGCGACACCAAGGAAGACCTAGTCCTTCTGGATCACGCCTTTCAGGGACCGGCACCGAAGAAGAAAAGCCGTAGCGGTCCCCGCCACGGGTAAGAGTCCGAGACATTCCACACCTGCCGTTTCCTTGGTCTGCATCCTTGCTGTCCAGGCCCTTGGTTTCAGGAAGCCAAGAACCCTGACGATTTTCCTACATTCTTCGACTGACGGCGGACACAGGCACTCTTGGATGATTACCTGAAATGATGTGCGCCTCCCACCGGGCTTCAGCCCCTTGGACTCAATCGCTCTGGATCGGAACCGGGAATTTCTTGTGTGAGACGGAAACATTTGATATTCTTGGCTTGTATAGTGTGAAGGCACCCTTTCATCCGTCCAGGGCCGCGCAAGGATTTCCATGCGTGTTGTGCCGTGGTTTGTACCCTCAACTTACTGGTAGGAGTTCCCACCATGAACGCCTTTCCTCGGATCAACCTGACCGTCCTTTTAACTCTCCTGCTCGGCCTGAGCATCGTTGCCTGTTCCTCAAGCGGCGGTGACGATGATGATGACAACGGAGATCAGGACAACACCATCACCGATGACGATGATGACCTGATACCATCCGACGGGGATCAGGATACGCCCAGCGATGGGGATACGCCCACGGATGGTGACGAGGATGGCGACTCGGACGGTGATGAAGAGGAAGCTCCCTGCGAATGTGTGGATCAATGTCTGCGCATCAGCACGGGAACCGGAACCGCCGACGGCGTGCTGGATTTCGGCGCGGTGTGGCCCGGATCTCCCAGCACGGTGACGGTAACCATGACGCCCATCGGCACCAGTGCCGTGCGTATTTTGAGCATCGGCTTTGAAGCAGGGACCAATACGGATGAATTTGAACTCACCGGCCTGGAGTGGTTCAGCGAAGGCATCAGCCTGGCCCAAGGTCAACCGGCAAGCTTCAATGTCGTCTATACGCCGGAAAATCTCGTGGCTTCGGACAGCAACCGCTTGCGCATCATCGCCGAGCAGGATTGCTCGGACTATGTCTCCTTCCCCATGTATCCCAGCTTCAAAGGGCGCTGCAATCTGGAGTTGACACCGACCAGCGGCACCTTCGACACCACCTACGTCAGCGATGAAAGCCTGCTTGATTTCACCATCACCGCCACCCCCCAGGGAGGGGATGACACCCGCCCCTGCCATGTGGAAAGCTTGAGTTTCGACCCGGAAGGGCCCTTCTCACTGGTACCTCCCAACCGCAACGGCTGTGAACTGCCTGTGGATCTCTCCCCTCTCTCATCGGCAAACAATCGTCTGGTCTGCCCTGTCTCCTTCAAGCCGACGGTCGCCGGGGACTTTACCGGCACTCTGACCGTGGAAGGTCATGATTACTACAAAGTGGGTGAGGGAAGCTACGACCCGAAGCAAGACAGTTCCGAACTCTCCGGTGTGGGTGTCAGTGCGTGTATGGGTGTGACCACCGAACCCGCCTATTCCAATGGAACCTTTGATATCGGCAAGGTGCTGGTCAATGCACCGCTCAACGTCACGTTCAGTGTAACCGCTCGCAACAATGGAAGCGGCACCTTGAGCCTGACCCAACAACCGATGCTCAGCGGCGTCAGTGCCGGAGAATTCCGTTTCGATCCCAACCCGGCCTTGGCAGAGGTTCCCACAACCCTGACCGGTGAAACCACGGCCACCTTCCAGGTGATCTACGACCCGCAAAGCGCGGGAAGCCACATCGCCAAACTGTGGGTGTTCAGTGATTCCGGGGAGGATGAAGAGCAGGGCTGCACCACCACCTTCCAGTTGCAGGTTCTGGCCCAGGCGTATGACGAATGTCCCACGGGCTATGAACCCGATGAGCAAGGGCTGTACTGCGTGGAACACTGTGATCCCGGTGAAGCCTATTGCAACGGAGCCAACAGCTACCTTCTTTGCGGCGAGGACGGCCTGCTGCCCCAAGGTCAAGATGCGGTGGAAGCCACCATCACCTGCCCGGATGATGACCAAGGTAACGCCCAGTATTGCCGCAGCGACGAAGATGGACACGCTTTCTGCACCGTTCCCGACTGCCTGCCCAGTTCCACCCAGTACCGTTTCTGCGTCAATGACACCACGCCCGCCATCTGCACCACCGATGGTCGCGTGCTTCCCCAGGAAGTCTGCACCACCATACAGACCTGCATGGACCCGGTCTGCATTGCCGGAAGCGGTCAGTGCGGCGAGCTTCCCGTGCAGGGACGAAGCTGTGATGACAGCGATGAATGTACGGATAACGACCAGTGCAACGCTCAGGGTTTCTGCGTGGGAACAGCGATCAGTTGCGACGATGAGGACATCTGCACCACCGACAGTTGCGTCACGGGTATCGGCTGCCGTCACGCCTACAACAACGAAAGCTGCAACGACAACAACCCCTGCACGGAAAACGATCGTTGTCAGGAAGGAGCCTGCCTCGGCTCGGATCGCTCCAGCCTCTGCGATGACCACAACCCCTGCACGGACGATCACTGCGATGACGAAGCCGCCAGTTGGGAAACGGCCTGCGTAAACGAGAACAACGACGCCAATACCTGCACGGACAACAACGCCTGCACGGAAAACGATCGCTGTGAAAGCGGTTCCTGTGTCAGCGACCAGCAGGGCGACGACCCCTGCGACGACGGTAATCCCTGCACACGAGACTACTGTGACGCCGGTTCCGGTTGTCAGTACACCAACATTCCCGGCCCTTGCGAAGACGGAGATCCCTGCACGGAAGGCGAAAGCTGTTCCGGCGGCCAATGCCTGGGTGGAGTACCGATCAGTTGCGATGACAACAACCCCTGTACCTCGGAATCCTGCAACCCCGATAGCGGCTATTGCGAGTACGACAACCACGCCAACGACGGTGTGGCCTGCAACGCCGACGGTAGTAAATGCACGCAGTCCGTGGTGCCTTCTCCTTCCGCTCCCTACGAAAACGATTCCTGCCTCAACGGTATCTGTGTACCCGGCCCCACGCTGGATTGCGATGATGGTAACGAATGCACCAACGACTACTGCGGTGCGGGACAAGGCTGCTATACCTTGAACAACTCCGAACCCTGCGATGCCGATGACAATATCTGCACCGTGGGCGATCATTGCAGCAGCGGACATTGTATCGCGGGAACACAACCTCATGGTTGCACCGACGGCAACCCCTGCACCCTGGATTCCTGCAATCAGAATCTCGGTGATCCCGCGACCGGATGCTATTTCCCGCCTTTGTCCAACAACACCTTCTGTGACGACGGCGACCCCTGTTTCATGAATGACTACTGCTACGAAGGCTCCTGCCGTCCCGGCGCAACGGCACGCAATTGCTTTGACGGCAATCTCTGCACCCAGGATCTCTGCGATGCCAACCTTGGTGATCCGGTTTCCGGCTGTTACTATCCGGCAAATATCGGGGCTCCTTGCGACGACGGCAATGATTGCACCTTGGGAGATAGCTGCAACGCCAACAAAGTCTGTACCGCCGGACCGACCGCCAAAGATTGCGACGACGGCAACGTCTGTACCACGGATGCTTGCCAGGACGGGTATTACAACCCATCCAACCCCGGTTGCAAATACACCAACAACAACGGGCAGGAATGCGATGACGGCAATCCCTGCACCGTGGGGGACTATTGTTCCGGCGGTGGGTGTGTCGCCGGTACCACACCCTATGATTGCAACGACGGCAACCCCTGCACCACGGACTACTGCGACTCGAATGCGACCAGCGATAACCCCTGCGTCCATACGCCCATCGCCTACAATCCACCGTCTACGGTAACCTTCTGCGATGATGGCGATCCCTGCACCTCGACCCACGGCGATGACGGCACCACCTGCCAGGGTGAGGGTGGAAGCACGGTCTGCGACCACTGCTCGGAGGGAGCCTGTCAGTCCGGTGAATCCGTGGCCTGCGCGATGCCTCCCGCACCGGACAACCAGTGCTACTACTGCGACGAGGAAAACAGTTGCCAGCGGAATATGCGTGATGTGGGCACCCCCTGCAACGATTTCAACGCCTGCACTACCGGCGATAGCTGCCAGGGCAACCTCAGCCGCACCTGTACGGGGACTCCCATTGCGGACGTGCAGGCTTTCTGCGAAGACAACAACCCCTGTACCGTGGAAAGCTGCGACCCGGCCTTGGGCTGTCAGCATACCTGGCTGGCCGATGGGCTGGATTGCTCGATCGACACCGATCCCTGTACCCTCCAGCACTGCCAGAGCGGTCAATGCGTGTTGAAGAATATCCGTAACTGTGATGATGGAGAACTCTGCACCACGGAAGGTTGTGATGCAAGCCACGCCGGAGCCAATTCAAACGGGTGTTGGTATGAATTCAACACGGTTCCCTGCGATGATGACAACCCCTGTACGGAAAACGATACCTGCCGGGACGGTAGCTGCTTTGCCGGCGATCCCTGCAATTGCGACGACGGCAATGTCTGCACCACGGATCTCTGCGCCAGTGTCTCCGTGCTGCCGGATGACACTCCCGCCGAACAGTGCATCAAGGCCTGCGCGGCGGGTCGGGTGAACAACAATGAGAGCTGTAGCGACGGCAATCCCTGCACCGTAAACGATTATTGCTCCGGCGGAAGCTGTCACAATGGCGAGACCTGCAACTGTAACGATGGGAACTCCTGCACCGACGAGGAATGCAACCCGGACAGCGGCATTGAGACGAGCAACCAGCAGCAGGACTGCGAAAACAGCTGCGTCGTCACCAACAACACGGAATTTTGCGACGATGGACAGTTCTGCAACGGCTCACCGGATCAATGCTCCGGCGGGAGCTGCGTCGCTCATCCCAATCAGGAGCCGGATGACACCCTTTGCGATGATGAGGTCGCGGCCAACCTGGATGACTGGTGCCAGAGCGGCGTCTGCGAAGGCTCGAACCTCTTCCTGGCCGCTGGGGATTGCCCGAACCATAACGAGATGGTCAAGGTACCGGGAACCGACTGGTGTATCGACAAATACGAAGCACGCCTGCGTGAATCCGATTGCGGCGGAGACTCCCTGGGTATCACCAGCGATGATTACTCCAGCTACGGACGTGATTTCCAGGATGACGGCAGCGGCAACACCGTGGTTGTGGCTTGCAGCCAGAGCGGACGCTATCCCAGCAGCTACATGACCTATTACCAGGCCAAGAAAGCCTGTGAGAACAGCGGCAAGGTGCTTTGTACGCCGGAGATCTGGTCTACCACCTGCGAGTATGGTGACGAGGATTATGCCTATGTGTATGGTCATGCCTACAATGCAGATAGCTGCAACTCCAACGGAGACGGGGACGATACCTCCAAGACCCGCACCGGACATCGTGGTTCCTGCACCAACCCCTACGGCAGTTACGATCAGAGCGGTAACGTCTGGGAATGGGTCAACGCCACCCTCGGCGGAAGCAACCGACAGAAGATCGGCGGAAGCTTCAACGGTACGGAAGATAACACGGTGACTCACCAATGCCGTCCGGCTACCCCGCAGGCTCAAGACCCGATGGTCAGCGATGAATGGACCGGCGTGCGTTGCTGCCTCCAGTTCTAAACTGCCTGCCTTGGAAGGGATGCGAACAGGATCGTAGAAGAAAGCGTAGATTGGTTTTCACTGTGACTCCGCTCTGTGAAAAAACCCCGGCCAACTGGTCGGGGTTTTTCATGCACCCATAATGGGTTGATCGGCTTGGGTTTTAGAAATCCTTGAAGTCGGGATCACTGTCCAAAGGAATCACATCTTCCGGATGCAGTTGAATACCGGAATGTTCTGCGTTGTTGGACCGCTTGGCTACCGCCTTCGGTTGCGGTTTGGCTGCCGATTTCATCGGCGCTTTGGCCTTGGTGGTCATCGGGCTGGATTGACGGTTCAGTTTGAAGCGTCCCACCATCGCGGCCAATTCCTGGGCCTGGCTGGAAAGTTCTTCGCTGGCGCTGGAGCTTTCTTCGCTGTTGGCCGCGTTCTGCTGTGTGACCTGATCCATTTGCGTGACGGCACTGTTGACCTGTTCGATGCCTTTGGATTGCTCCTGGCTGGCACCGGCAATCTCGCTGACGATGTTGGCCACTTTACCCACGCTGGTTACAATCTCTTCCAGCTTGACGTTGACATCTCCGGAAATCTTCTCTCCGTTTTCACTAAGATGGACGGAATCGTTGATCAGATCCTCGGTCTTCTTCGCCGCTTCCTTGGCGCGTAAGGCCAGGTTGCGGACTTCCTCGGCGACCACGGCAAAGCCACGCCCTGCTTCTCCGGCTCGTGCGGCTTCCACTGCGGCGTTCAGGGCCAGCAGGTTGGTCTGGAAGGCGATTTCGTTGATGTCTTTGATGATTGCCGCCGTGCCGTCCGCCGAGGCGCGGATCTTCTTCATGGCGTCGATCATTTCCACCATTGATTGCCCACCGGCGTTGGCCGCGTCACGGCTCTGGCTGACCATGCTGTTGGCCATCTGAGCGTTGTCCGCATTCTGCTTGGTCATGCTGGACATCTGTTCCAGGCTGGAGGAGGTTTCTTCCAGGCTGCTGGCCTGCTCGCTGGCACCCTGGGCCACGGCCTGGCTACTGGCGGCAATCTGGTTGCTGGCGCTGGCAACCTGTTCGGAGGCATCGGCGACGGCAGCCAGGGCGTCATGCAGCGCTTCGGCGGTGGCGTTGAGACTGTCTTTGATCCGCGCATGGTCGCCTTGATAGTTGCCTTTTACACGGGCGGTCATGTCACGGGCAGCGAGCTTATCCAACACGTTGGCCGCCTCGTTGACCGGATCAATCACGGCGTCCAGGGTTTTGTTGACCCCTTGGACGATCTTACCGAAGTCTCCACCGTGACGGCTGGCATCGGCGCGATAGCTCAGGCGGCCTCCCATCGCGGCATCGGCCAGGGTGTTGGTATCATCGGCCAGGGCTTTGACCGCATTGATGGTTTCGGTCAGTGCGTTGGCCAGACGGTTGAAGGCGTCATAGAAACTGGCGGTGTCTTCGTCGGCATCGGCGATACGCAGGTTGACGTTCAGATTGCCCTGGGCGACTTTCTCCAGGTTTTCAATCAGTTTGTTCACTTCGTTGTTCTGGTAGGCGGTCTGCTTCTGGGCGATGCGGTCGGCATCTCGTAGACCTCGTATCATCTTGGCCAAGGCGTTGGACATCATATCACGGTCGCAACGGGGATTGACCTGCACATTCAACTCGCCGCGTCCCACGCGCTCGGCAGCGGCAGCAAGTTCTTTTTCCGCTTGGATCAAGGTTTCAAAGGCGTTGGCCAGGTCTCCAATCTCGTCTTCCGAATCCACGCTGAGGTTGATGGTGGTGTCGCCTTGGGCCAGGGAATTGGCGGCTTCCACCATGTCTTCCATCGGACGGACGATCATTCCGGAAATCTTTCTGGCCATGAAGATTCCAGCGAACAGCGCGATGATCCCCATTGCGATGGACATCATGATCGAGTTGCGGTTGCTTTCCACAATCTGCGGGCCGAGGGTGTCCTGTTCCCCTTTATACTGGTGCTTCACGTCATCAATCATACCGGCGATGGCCGGGCCGATGGTTCCCAGCTTGTTCTGGAAGATGTCGTTTCGGGCATAAATCGCCTCCACGGTATCTTTGAACGCACCGATGTAGGTGTCTTTGTCGCGGGCCACTTCCGCCATCAGTCGACGGCGTTCACGGTTTTGCACGGCCTGATCCATTGCCACCAGATGTTCATTCAAGGCGGCAAACTCACTGGCCACCCGTTCGGCGTCGGCAGGTTTATTGGAATCGAGGAATTTGATCACGTACAGACGCCCCAGAATCAAAGCCCGCGTGGCCAGCGAGGCCAGATAGGCGGCCTGCATGTCGCCGTCCCGGCGCGCCGTAGTGAGGATCTCGGTCAGCTTGCGTTCTATCTGCGGGCCGATTACGTTGAGCGTCTTGTTGACCTTCTCATCGCGGATGTTCTGTTTGGCCACCAGTTGTTCAAAGCTCTGGTTGTATTTCTGGGAGTTGGAAGCAATATCATCCAGCAGTTTCTGTCGTGCGGGATTGTTGATGTTGCCGCGCACTTCCTGCACGTTTTTACTCATCGTTTCATAGTTTTCTTTGAACTTGGCGACGTTTTTGTCGTCCGAAGTGGCCATGTAATTAATTGCCGTCATCCGGGCTGTGAGCAGTTCCGCCTGTACGACCCCCAAGCCGTTGGTGTTGCGGGCAATGGAGCGGTAGCGGTTGACACCGTCCGAGGCACTGGACAGGGAGAAAAAGGCCACGGTGGTAACCAGCATAAGCAGCCCGATCACAATGCCGAAACCGACCTGGATCTTCTTTCCCACACGCATGGTTCTGAAATCCAACATGAAACACTCCTTTTGTTGGCGAAACACCCCTCGTTCACCCGATTGGGTCAACTTCAGAAAGGGGGTTCCGATGCAATGAATGAACCCGATCTCACCGGAAACCCTGTTGCATTTCATGGTGAGACATTTCTTTTTCTATCAGTCCGAGAGGGCCGTCCCATGTAAAGCCGAACCACCCAGGTTCAGAAACAAGACCTCTTCCGCCTGCTCCGTGTCTGGGCTACCTTGCAAGTTACCACCTTGGGTCACTCTCCGGTATCTGTCACCAAACACAGAAACCTTCAACAACAATCCCAACCGTTTCGCTTTCCTATCGGCATGATGCCAACTCGGTTTAGGCTTTTTGGAAATTTGTTGAAAATATCTTGAACCGGAAAAGAGGAGGTGCCGGGTAGGAGTCGTAACCTTATGGAAACCAATGACATATTATGACATCCTTTGAATGGAATGACGGATGCCGTCTATGGGATGGTTTGAAAATTAGCCTGCGCGCCAATGCGCGAATGCGCAAGATGAAGGTTTATCAACGTGTCAAAAAAGACGACATAAACACTATTGATTCCTTTGTTAGGATCTTTCATGATCGGCCTTGGCGGCTGCGCCGGATGGGATCATGGGAGTTCTGCTCTTGTTTCACGCTGGATCATTTGCAGGCTGAAGGAAGCATCACCGCTCGACAGAGCCTTGCCTTGCTCAGCATGTCTAGTATCTCAATGGAAAAGGCTCTTTCCAGCCCTTCCGCTCAGTTGAAGAAACGAGCTGTTTCTTGGAATCTGACATGCTGCGTCAAGTGATTGAAGCGATTTTGACATTCTGCGTTAAATGGTCCTTGGATATGAAGGCAAGCAAAAAGTACATTCTTTCTTTGCACAACGCTTGCAAAATGTGTAGAGTAAGCGTGACGAGGGAGGGGATGGTATCCTGGAATCTTCAATAAATTCTACTAAATGGAGTGGAAAGAACCAACCATGAATGCGCCGAAACTTGACCCGAAGAAGTTCATGGACCCTGAATCCGTGGAAAAAGCGGAAAATATCCTGAAAAAACGCTACGTGCCTTCCTGGCTGTTCTGGCTGTTCCGTGTGCAGAAACTGGTGCTGAACAAGGTGATGACCTTTAGTCGCTACATCGCGGGAACGCTGTTTTTGATTTTCAGCTTCGCGGTGATGGTGATCTTGTTGACTGCCCTTCTGCCCTGGCGGATCAAGCGGATCAAAGTCTGCAACCATTTCGGTACCGTGTTCGGCAAAGTCAACATGTGGATCAGCGGGAGCAAGGTCAAGGTCACCGGATGGGAACATCTGGACAAGACCCGCCCTGCCATTTACATCACCAACCACACCAGCGCGCTGGACATCTTTCTGATGATGTGGCTGATCCCCGAAGGTGGCTGCTCGGTGGCCAAACGACAGATTCTCTACTATCCCTTCTTCGGTCAGATCTTCCTGCTCTCCGGCCATCTGGTGATTGATCGCGGCAACAATGCCAAAGCCATCGCCAGCATGAAAAACCTGGAAAAGATGGTGCGGGAACACAGCCTTTCCGTCATTCTCTGGCCCGAAGGCACCCGCAGCCGTGATGGACACCTGAAGACCTTCAAGAAGGGCTTCGTGCATATGGCGATTCAAACCGGCTTGCCCATCGTTCCTCTGGTGGTCAGCGGAGCCAACAAGGTCTGGCAGGCCAACAAGCATTCCATCCAAAAGGGTGTGATTGATGTCCGGGTGCTGCCCGCTCATGATACCTCCCACTGGACGCTGGACAATATCGAAGGCGCCATCGAGGAAAGCATGGCGATCTTTGACAAGCACCTACCGCAGGAACAGCGCAGCCATACGGTGAAGAAAGAAGACACCGCCGTGATCGTCGCCAACTGGGCCACCAAGGAGGAGGACGAAAACAAGGTGGAAGAAAACATCGCCTGAGCAACCGGATTCCTTTCGACCCGACGCAAGCCCCGGCCTTTGGACCGGGGTTTGCTTTTGCCTGCGATCTTGCGCCCCCCTTGAAAGCAGCGATGGGGAAGCTCGTGCGCACCGGCGCGGAGTCTCTCCGGCCTCTTTTCCAAACCACAAAAACGCCCGACCAGATGGCCGGGCGTTTTGATGTCGTTTTCTCAGGATACGTCTAGTTTCCGTCCCAGACTTCCAGTTGTTTTTCCAGGTTTTCAATGGTGTCACGGGTGGTTTTATCTTCCCCGATCAGGCGCTCGATCTTGTTTACACTGGAAATCACCGTGGTGTGATCCTTGCCGCCGAACAGATGGCCGATCTCCGACAGGGGCAGGCTGAGATGGCGTTTAATCAGGAACATGGCAATCTGACGCGGATAGACCAGGTTCTGCGTGCGGCGCTTGCTCTTGAGGTCGGACAGGCGGATGTTGAAGGTCCGGCAGACCTCCTTCTGGATTTTCTGTCCGTTCAGGTCCGGCTCGCGGTTCTGTAGAGCCTCTTTGAGCAGATCCTTGGCCATGTCCAGGCTGATCGGCGTATGGGTCAGGCTGCTGTAGGCTTCCAGGCGGATCAGGCTGCCTTCCATTTCACGCACGTTGTGGCGGAAGTTGCGGGCCAGAAATTCAATCACCTTGTCGCTGACCTCCACGCGGTCCATCTCTGCCTTCTTGCGCAGAATGGCCATGCGGGTTTCCAGGTCCGGCATCTTGATGTCGCAGACCAGTCCGCTGGTTAGGCGGCTGCGCAGACGCTCATCCAAGGCTTTGATGTCTTGCGGATACTGGTCGCTGGTGATGACGATGTGCTTGCGGCCCTCATACAGTTCGTTGAAGGTGTGGAAGAATTCTTCCATCGTGCGTGTTTTGCCGGCGATGAACTCGATGTCATCCACCAGGAGCAGATCGCATTGGTTGCGGTATTTGCTGCGGAACTGCTCCGGGCTGTTCTGGCTGATCGCGGTAATCATTTCATTGGTGAAACGCTCGCTGGTGGTGAACATCACCCGCAGATGGGGGTGGGTTTTGTTCACCCGGTGAGCGATGGCTTGCAGCAGGTGGGTTTTTCCCACACCGGTTCCACCATAAAGGAAGAGAGGATTGTAGTTTTTCCCCGGATCGTTGGCCACGGCAAGGCAGGCCGCGTAAGCGAAATCGGAGTTGGGACCACTGACGAAGCTGTCGAAGGTGAACGCCGGGTTGAGTTCGCAACCGATCACCGGTTGAGGCTTGACGGTGGCCAAGGTCGGGCGGCTGGGGCGTTTTCGCGGGGCCGCAGCCGAGGGCTTCGCGGCGGCGGGGGCACTTACGACGGGCTGTTCTGAAACGGACAGTTCAATCTTCATCGTCTCACCGAGGGATTTGTTAACCTCGTCCTCAATGATGTCCACATAGTGTTGCTGCACCCAATCTTTGGTGAATTTATTGGGTAATTCCAAGGACACGGTTTTCGTTTCCAGATCGGTTCCGGTGCAACGGATGGGCCGAAACCAGATGTTGAAATTGTATTCGTTGGTACGTTGGCGAATGGATGCGAGGACTTCATCCCAAACCTTGTTCATGTCCACCAGTACTCCCTGCGTAAGTGACGACTCGGCCATTTCCGTGGCAAAAAAAACCGTGTTCTTTCCCACGAAAGGGTTGATTCCAATGATGTTGACTCTGCTAGCCGGGTGGGGTTGCTCTTACCCAATCGACGCGAGCGCCGAACGAGTGTGAGACTAGCAAAGCCACCTCGTTTCGACAAGCAAAAAGGCGGATTCTTCCACTTCCGTCTATGACGCTACCAACTGGCGGGAATTATTGGGCAAGGCCACAAAACTAACGCGCCGCGTTAGAATTTTCCCCCATTGTTGCAACGTTTTTGCAACATTCTATTGAATGGATAATGTCGGTGGAAACCTTCCATTTTGTGGAAATGAAAAGCAGGAAGCGCCCTTATAATTCAAGGCCAAACTGTGTTCCTCTTTCTTGAAAACGTGTTGGAATTTGATAAGATTCTATCCATTTTTCATACTTTTGTCTGTTTTTTATCCCCATCTTGTGTTGTTTGCGGCTCCGATGTTTTGACGCAGCTTCAAAGGGTGCTTGAGGCGTGAACGGATGGGGAAAAGTCCCCTGCGGGTCTCTTGGAAGGCAATTTTACAACCCGGCCTGCTAATCCATCAGGATCAAAGGATCTTTTCGCCGGGTTGTGGCAATGGCCCCTTGGATCACCTTGACAAGCCCTCGTCCGCCGGGTAGACCGGAAGGAGCTTGAACGAAGGGAGTCGCCGATGACAGAACACAAGCAAACGCTCGGAGATCCACGGGATTTTGAAACCCTGGTACGCATCATGGCCCGCTTACGCGCCCCCGATGGCTGCCCCTGGGATCGAAAGCAGAATTTCGCCACCATCAAAGATTATTTTATTGAAGAGGTTCACGAAGCCCTGGATGCCATCGCGGACGGGAACGCCCTGAAAATGCAGGAAGAGTTTGGCGATGTATTGTTTGAAATCGTCTTTCTCTGCCAGCTTGCCAAGGACGAGGGTCTGTTTGAAATCCACGACAGCCTGGAAATGGTCTGCACCAAGCTGATCCGGCGTCACCCCCATGTGTTCGGTGACAGCCAGGTTGCCGACGCCCAGGCTGTGCGGGATCAGTGGGAGCAGGTCAAACGGAAGGAGCGTGATGAGGACGGGGAAGGCTTTCGCAGCGCCCTGGCCGGAATCCCTCACAGCCTGCCACCGCTCTTGCAGGCTCTGCGCGTCTCTGAACGGGCGGTTGCCCTGGGTTTCGAGTGGCCGGACAACAAGGGTGTGATGGAGCAACTCCATAGTGAGGTCCGGGAGTTGGAAGAGGCGATGGCCGAAGACGATCTGGACGCCATTGAAGACGAACTGGGGGATGTACTGTTCACCGTGGTCAATGTGGCCCGCCGATACAAACTGCGCGCCCATGACGCCCTGTTGCGCTCTACAGGGAAATTCCGCAAACGTTTCGCCATGATGGAAGAAGCGCTGAACGAACAGAGTATCGCGCCCAACATGCTGAACCTGGAGCAATGGGACGAGGCCTGGAAAGCGGCCAAGCGTCGCGAAGCCGAAACGAAAACAGGCAACACATCCGACAAGGAGAGACCATGACGCCCACCCGGAATCAGCCTTTACCTCACGCCCTCTTGGCCGTGTTTTTCGATATGGACGGCACCCTCTATCATGATGAGGTGATCAACCAACGTTACCGCCAGGCCGCGCTGGATCTGCTGGTAGAACGCTTTTCCATCACGGCCACCGAGGCCAAGGCCCGCTTTGATGAGCAACGCAAGCGGATGACCGCTCAAAACGGCTACAAGCCCAGTATCACCCGCAGCCTGCATGGTTTGGGGATCGACTGGCCGGACTGGAACCGCGAAGCCCTGGCCCGGCTTGAGATCGAAGACCGCCTTCGGCCCGATCATCACCTGGCCCAAGGTCTGAAATCCCTCCGGTCACGGGTCAAGCTTTCCGTGGTGACCAACAACTCCGGACCGATGACGAAAAAGACCTTGCGCTATCTGGGGCTTTCGGATTGCTTTGATGATGTGGTGAGCATCACCGTCAGCGAACACATGAAGCCGGATGAAGCGATTTACCACTGCGCCCTGTCCCGCCTGGGCTTGTCGGACAAGGGCGCAAACTGCCTCGTGGTGGGAGATCGTTATGAAATCGACCTGCTTCCCGGTGAAAACCTGGGTATGGTCAGCCGCTTGTGCCAGACAAGAGTGCGCCTGATGGAAATTCTGGACGAGGTGGAAAGGCATCTTCAAGGCTGAACAAGCCGCCTGCGTCCTTTCCTCCGGTGCCACGCCAAGCCATAGGGGAGGTGTCTTGTGTCCTGTTATTATGAAGATGATCAAAAGGTAAGCCTGTCCGCCTTTCAGGCTCGTTTGGAAGCGACGGATCTGATTCCCAGTCAAGAGAGCTTACTCCCTCACCTTCCCGTATTGATTCCCCTCTTGAACGCTGAAGGACTGGATACCCTGGCCAAGCTGAGAAAGGCGCTGAAGAGCAAGAAATCCCTGCAATCGCTGGCCTGTCGCATCGGATGGGATGAAAAACCGTTGGCACTGCTTCGACGCACGGTAGAGAGCTATTTTCCCAAACCCATCGCCTTGGCCGAGTTTTCCCAGCTTGACCCACAGATGCTCAAGGCTTTGCAAAAAGCAGGGATTCAGCATACCAGACAGCTTTTCGAGGGATACTGGCGCGACCCGGCCTCGTTTTGCACGTCCTGTGGTTTTTCTACCGAGGCGCTAGGCGAGGCCTTGGCCTTGGCGGATCTCTGCCGCATTCAGTGGGTCGGTGTCACGGTGGCAAGAATGCTCCTCGCCGCCGGTACCTCCTCCAGCCATGCCGTGGCTCATGCCGCTTGCGATACCCTGCATGACGCCCTGCAAGAGGCCAACCGGGAGCATGGCTTGATGAAAGGAAGCATCGGCAAGCGAGATGTCGCCCGGCTGATTCACGCCGCCTCGACTCCACCCCCGGTCGGATGAAAGCAGGCATGGAACAACGGGGGGAAATCCATGAACAATTTCGTTGACATCGGCATTTCCTATGGTATCTTACGGCCCTCATTTCGGTTGACGCAAACGCGGACGAAAACAGTTGAAACCGATACAACTTCAAGGACTTATGTACTTGGAAGTCCAAGCTAAGGAGTGACTCTGATGAAATCCTATCCCATTGATAAAAAGCGCGTCGTGGCGTTTGTCGGACATGCGGGCGGCGGTAAAACCCAGCTTTGTGAAGCGATTCTGCATACCACAAAAGCCACCGGTCAGTTGGCCAAGGTGGAAAGTGGAAACTCCAATCTGGACTTCGAGCCGGAAGAGCAGAAGCGTCTGTACAGCGTCGCCGCCAGTTTCTGGGATGTGGAACACAAAGATCACCATCTCTTCCTGATGGATACGCCGGGAAGCTCCAACTTCTCCGGGGACTCCCGTAGCGTGCTGAACGCCGCCGGCGTGGGTGTGTTCGCCGTGGATGCCGTGGAAGGCGCCAAGTTCCAGCACATGATTCTTTCCCGCTATGCGGCGGATCGCAACATCCCCCACATGGTGTTCGTCAGCAAGATGGATAAAGAACACGCCAACTTCGACAAAGCCGTGGAAAGCGCCACGGAATCCTTAGCCGTAGAGCCCGTGGTCATGGCCCTGCCCATCGGCAAGGAAGCGGATTTCAAAGGCGTGGTGGATCTGATCTCCCGCAAAGCCTATCTGGTGGATGACAGCGGCAAAAACAGCGTGGGCGAGATCCCCGCGGACATGGCCGATGATGTCGAAACCGCCCGCGAAACGATGATGGAACGTCTGGTGGAAGCCGATGACGATCTGATGGAGAAGTTCCTGGAAGAAGGCGAAGTCTCCGACGAAGAGCTGATCCGCTGCCTGAAAAAAGGAACCATTGAACGCACCTTCGCTCCGCTGTATGTTGGTTCCGGCTACACGATGGGCGGTATCGTGCCTTTCCTGAACGGTCTGCTTCAAGCCTCGCCCGATCCCACCGAGGAACCGGCGCGCAAAGCGACCAATCCCGAAAACGAAGAAGCCATCGAACTGACCATCAGCGAAGACGGCCCGATGGTGGCCCAGGTCATCAAGACCATGAGCGACCCCTTCAGCGGCAAGATCAACGTCTTCCGTATCTATCGCGGCAAACTGGCCTCCGATGATACCATCGAGAACATGACCCGCAGTTCCAAAGAACGCTTCGGTAAAATGTTCTACCTGCGCGGCAAGAAAAATGAAGCCGTGGATGGCGGTCTGGCCGGTGAAATCGTCGCGGTGGCCAAGCTGAAAGATCTGTACACCGGAGACACCTTCAACATTGAAAAATCCAAAGAACCGGTGTTGATGGACGTCCCCCCGATGCCCGACCCGATGGAACATCGGGCTGTCTATGCCCGCAAGAAGGGTGAAGAAGAGAAGATGGGCCAGGCCGTGCAACGTGCGGTGGAAGAAGACAGCGGCCTGACCTTCTGGCGTGACGAACAGACCTTCGAGTTCATCCTCTCCGGTGTGGGTGGCCCGCAGTTCGACGTGGCGATGGAGCGCATCCGCCGTAAATATCAGGTGGAAATTGATCTGGAAACCCCCAAGGTTCCCTACCGTGAAACCATTAAAGGCAAGTCTGAAAAGCAAGGCCGCTACAAGAAACAGACCGGTGGTCGTGGTCAGTTCGGTGATTGCCATATCCGCGTCAGCCCCAACCCCGGCAAGGGCTATGAATTCCTGAACAACATCGTCGGTGGTGTCATTCCCAAGCAGTTCATCCCCGCCGTGGACAAGGGTATCCAGGAAGCGATGGTCAAGGGTGAACTCACCGGAAGCCCCGTTGTGGACGTAACCATCGACCTCTTCTTCGGTTCCTATCACGCCGTGGATAGTTCGGAAAACGCCTTCAAGGTCGCCGGTTCGATGGCTTGGAAAGCAGCGATGCTGGAAGCGGTTCCTTGCGTGTTGGAGCCCATCCAGAAGGTGGACATTCTGGTTCCCAGCGAGTTCATGGGCGACATCTTCGGTTACATCTCCAGCCGCCGTGGTCGCGTGCAGGGGAACGAGCCGGAGAACGGTCTGGAACGCATCCATACCGAAGTTCCTTTGTCTGAAACCTTCACGATGGCCCAGGATCTCCGTGCGATGACCGCCGACCGCGCCAGCTTCAGAAGCGCTTTCGACCACTATGAGGAAGTTCCCCAGAGTGTCGCCGAAGCCCTGGTTGAAGACTACAAGAAACGCCGCGAAGAAGAAAACGCCTAATCGCGATCTGCCAGCGGAGGACAATCCATCCGGTTTGCCCTTCTCATGCGAAAGCCTACCAACGCCCCGCCATCCGGTGGGGCGTTGTTTGTTTGACGAACCCAAGCCGGTACGGTGAAACCCCTTATTCGGACCAGAGATGCTGACGCGCAGAACCTAGCCACTTGGCTAGGTAGGATAAAAGAATTGCGCTATTCCTTTGGAGCTTTTCCACGGATTGGATAAAATTTCCCTTTCTGTGCCTTTTGCTCGACCCAATGGATTGTCAGTGACTCGAAGGAGTGTCCGATGAAACGCCTGTTATTGAGTTGTCTTTTCCTCTTCCTAATGATGGCGTCGGCCTGGGCCGACGTTCCCGGCACGATGACCTTTCAAGGTATTCTGACCGACGATCAGGGCCAACCATTGAACGAGACCCTTTCGGTAACTCTGAAACTCTACGATGCCGCCAACGGTGGGAACAGCCTTTGGACGGAGACACAGAACGCGGAAGTCAACCAAGGCTACCTCAGCCTGCATCTGGGAGACACCAACCCGTTGGACGCCAACATCTTTGATGGTCAGACGGAACTCTACCTCGGCGTGACCATTGGCGAGGATGAAGAGATGAGCCCCCGTCAGCCCATCAGCAGCGTGCCGTATGCGACCAGGGCTTCTACAGTGGAACAGGTCACCGGAGCCATTACACCTTCCTCGGTGAGTGTCAACGGCCAGCTCGTGATTGATGAAAACGGCCTCTGGGTCGGTAGCGCCAGCGGTTTGCAAGGTCCGGCAGGAGAAACCGGCCTGGCAGGTGAAGATGGCGAAAGCGTGGTGATGTGGTCGGCGGATCTGGAAAACTGCCCGACAGGTGGTCTTGGCTTGCAGGTCGGTGATGAAGATGCCCAGTTTGTCTGTAACGGGATGAACGGTCTACCTGGCGAGCAAGGTCTTCAAGGGCCGCAGGGTGAACGTGGCGAGCAAGGTCTTCAAGGACCGCAGGGTGAACGCGGCCTGCGAGGTCTTCAAGGGCCGCAGGGTGAACGCGGCGAGCAAGGTATTCAAGGGCCACAGGGTGAACGCGGCCTGCGGGGTCTTCAAGGGCCGCAGGGTGAACGTGGCGAGCAAGGTCTTCAAGGACCGCAGGGTGAACGCGGCCTGCGAGGTCTTCAAGGGCCGCAGGGTGAACGTGGCGAGCAAGGTCTTCAAGGACCGCAGGGTGAACGCGGCCTGCGAGGTCTTCAAGGGCCGCAGGGTGAAACCGGGGCGCAAGGTATTCAAGGACCAGCGGGGGCCGACGGCCAAGACGTGACCAGCGAAGCCCTGGCCTGGGGGGATGCAGACTGCCCTTACGGCGGTAGCGCCTTTATCTCGGTCTCCGGGCGTACCGTCTCCTGCAATGGCGCACCGGGGGAGCTTGTCGGTTCATCCGGTCTGACAGACCACTACACCTTTGCCGTATACAGAAGAAACGATCTATTGGGCCTGTTTGCCGGGCTTGCCGGCTTGGGCAGCAGCCATGAGGTTGTCCAATATAAGGTAACAGACCCGAACACTATGCAGGATACCATCATTAAGATTCCCGGTCGTCTGACCTGGGATGACTTGCAGTTGAAGCAGGGCTATGACACGGACATGTCTGCCATCATGATTTGGCGGCAAGAAGTCGTTGAAGGTGAAATGAACGAGGCTCGTTCCGATATCCGCATAGAAGTCTATGACCTGGACAACACCCTGGTGGGTACCTGGGAGCTTGAAAATGCCTGGCCCAGTGCCGTAGATATCGGCTCGGATCTCTCCGGAAAGAACCTTGTTTCCCTCAACGTGGTCCATGAAGGAAGCGCTTGCAACCAACTTCTCGGCGCGACGGATGCCCCCGCTGCCCGCTTTGCACTGCGCGACCATTCCAATGACCTTCTGGGTATGTTTGAGTTGATGGAGAACAGCGGGTCGGAGAGCCAGGTGGTGATAGAAAGTCGCCCCGGTATGCCATCCGTCAAAATCCCTGGTCGTCTTTCATGGAACAACGTAGTCTTGAAGCGAGAGGTGGGCCACGGACAAGACATGTGGATGTGGCGCAACCAAGTGGAAACGGGCGATCTTAACACCGCACAACAAGATGTCAGCCTGGAGATATACACTCAGGCCGGTGGGAGTCTGCTTGGAATCTGGAGTATGGAAGAGGTCTGGCCTTCGGCCATCACCGTAGAACTGGGTTTGGATGGCAAACTGTATGAAGTCGTGACCTTGGCGACGGAGGGAGTTACCTACAGCATCCCCGCCAACTAAGCACCCAAGACCTCGACCATCAAAAACCCCCGTGTCCAATGGACGCGGGGGTTTTACGTTCAAACCTACAAAGGAGGGCTAGCTGCGCCCGTTACGCTCCAGATAGGCGCGAAGCTGATCGGCACTGGTGCGATCCATACGCCGCAGCTTCTTTTTCAGATCGGCAATGATCTTGGCATCCAGTTCGCTTTTGATGGAGCTTTTCCAACTGGTGGTCAGGTCCGCGCTTTCAATGGTGTGGCGAACCAGACGCCCCCATTTGACGTGGTGAACTTCCACAATCAGGCTCGGACCTTGTCTACCTTTTTTCAAGGTTCCCGTCACGACCAATTGTCCACCCAGATAGTCTTTCATTTCCCGTTTGGCTTTGTTGATGTTGGAGGGAAGGCGCTTCTTCTCCGGGCGGTCCGCATAGGCGTAAGGAAGCTCGGACAGTTCTTTTTCCAGAATCTCCGTAATCTCCGCACACAAGCCGTTGCGGCTGGAGTCCCGCGTCTTGTTGACCACATCGGTGACGCTGAAAATCTGATAGAAGGCGCGTGCCGCGTCATAGGTACCACGAATCCTGTTCGGGCCGTCGATGGTCAAGGTCACTGCTACGCCCTGGGTCTGGTTGATGCGGTTGACCAGACTGTTCAAGTAGGTCTTGGCATAGGTCAAGCGGAATTTGGCACTTGGCGCACCCAGTTCCAACACGCGCAATTCCTTCAAGCCTTCCACACGGGGCAACACCTGAAGCATGTCGTCAATCACGTCTTTGTTCGGCAGACCGGTGATACTCACCTCTGCCGTGATTTCCCGCATGGCCAAGGTGGCGTTGGTCGTCTTGCTGAACAACACCGAAATGGGTTCATGAACCTTGCGGATGGCGGTGCGGATGGCCTTGTCCTGGCTCTTTCCCTTGGCGAAGGGAAGCTGTTTCATTTTGCCGAACTGTTTGCGGGTATCGGTGCGGAAGAGACGAAATTCCATCATCACCTTCACGCCCAACAAGCCTTTACGGTCCGGGCGCTGGCTTTTAATGGCAGCATCCACGGCGACGATGATGTCTGCATCACCGTTGGTGATGGCCTCGCAGTATTCGCCACCCAGCATCTTCTTTACGTCGCACTTCTTGGCCAGTTTCGCATTGGTACGACCGGGGAGGCTGGTGAAGCCAAGGCGCTTCAAGTAGGAATCGAGGTTGGAAGACACCGCATTGGGATCTCCGGCTTTGTCATCCACCGTGACGTTGGACACCCAGAGTATCCGGGTTTTCTCTAAAAGCTTTTCCGGTTTGTTCACCGTCGCCGCCTGGGCGGATGACAGTGTGGAGCAGACAAAAAGCAAGATAAGCAGGAAAAGTCGCACCGCAACACCTCCTTTGGCGAGCCCGGTCCGTATCGTCGGCTGGCTCGGTTTTCACTCGGATCGCGTTCGCGTATGCTAGCACGACTGCCCCCGCAATTCAAGCAAAGCGCAGAAGAAGAACAAACCTTCCCTGTATGGATCGGACGACAAGGGCCGAGGCTTATCCATCGGATTCGTGCTGCTTTCTTCCAAGCCCCCGTGACAAACCCGGCAGGATGTCTTATGATCCGGAAGGAAGGCTTTGGTTGTTGTCGATTCACGGTTCCCAAAGGATAGGTCGCGATGGCGAACAGCAGAACATCAGTAAAACCTCAACCGTTCTTCTGGCCGGTATGGGTCGCAATTGCCCTGAGTGTGGGCTTGCATGTCTACCTGGGCCTGGAATTCGCCGGGATGAGATCCATCCATCCGGCAAAACTCCAGCTATTGACCTGGATACACACCGTTGTCGCCCTGGTGCAGATTTTCACGGCTCTGGTTTTGTTGCCTCGCCTGATGCCGAAGAGCGTACCCACCTTTCATTATTTCTGCATACGCTGGAGCCTGATGGCTTCGGTCGGCGTCTACGGTGCCGCCCTGATGACCTACGGCGCGGATTTCAACACCGCCCTGGCCTTTTTCCTCAGCGGCGTTGTGGGGGTCGTACTCATTCCCCCCAGCGCCAAAGCCCGCCGACGCTACGAGCAGCGCCCGTAAGAACCGTTTTTTTCTGATGATTGCAAACCCTGGAAACATCGTATAAGAAAGCCTTGAAGTTCCTTCGGTTCTCCATTAAGCTACGAAGCGTTCGCTTCTCTTCGGACACGTTGGAGACGATCAGGTATCAGCAGGATAGGATGAACACAGGTTCAACCGGGAGGATGGTATGAGTAGTTTGGAATGGAAACCCCGTGATTGTGCAGCGCTCTATGAACCGGGACGGATTTTCTGCCTGGGCGGCAACTATGCCGAGCATCAGCGGGAAATGAACTACAAGGTACAGACTCCCAGCGTGTTTGTGAAAGTCGCCGGCTCGCTGGAAGACGGCGAGGAGCCGATCATCCACCCTGAAGAGAAGCACGACCTGCACTACGAAGGTGAATTTGTCCTGGTGCTTGGCGATTTCAACGGCTTGGACAACCCCACCTGGAAGGATGTGCTGGGTATCACCGTCGGTCTGGACCTCACCCTTCGCGACGTACAGAAAGCCTGCCGCGAAGAGGGGCGCCCCTGGGAGATGGCCAAAAGCTTCCCCGGTTCGGCGCGCCTTGCGCCCATCGTGCTGGCCGAACGGATCAAAAACCCGGATGAGTTGGAAATGACCCTGCACATCAACGGAGAATTGCGCCAGCAGGCAAGGCTTTCAGACATGCTGCTCGGTGTGGATGAAATCCTCGCCCAGCTTCACGCCTGGATGCCTCTCCGGGAAGGGGATCTGGTTTTTACCGGAACGCCCCAGGGCATCGGCCCGCTTTCCCCCGGTGACACCGTCGAGCTTGCACTGCTCGGCCACACGGCCCGCCGCTGGCAGGTGGTTCGGGATTGACGGTCTGAGTTTCTGCCACTAGCCGAGCGTCTTGCGCACGATGCGCGCAGCCATTTTCCCGCTGGTCAGGCAGGGAGATACCCCGCCACCCATCACCGCCGAACCGGCCCAGAAAAGCCCTGGAATGGGACTCTTGGGCATGAAACGCCAAGGGCCGATCTGATCCGGCGTGACAGCCGGGCCGTAAGCGCCGCCGCGCACGCTGCGAATGTAGTGGGTGTTGGTGACTGCGCTACCCGCCTCTTTGACAACAATATCCCCCACCACGCCGGGGAGGCGCTTGTCCACCATCTCGAGGGTCTGATCCATGATGCGGTTTTTCAGATCCTCATACTCCGTGCCGCGTTTGTAGGGATGCAGACCATCCCAGCGGCTGAAGAGCTCGTAAGGAGCCGCAGTTACCAGTTCCAAAGTGGAGCCCCCTTCGGGAGCCATCGCTCCGGAGTCATCTTTCAGGCTGTTCGGGCTACAGAACACAAACGGTTCCTTGGGCATTTCGCCACGGAAGAAGGAATCAAACATCGCGTCAATGTCGGTGTGGGGGTAAAGCCAGGTGTTGCTTGCGCTCAGACCGTGGTCACGCAGATCGCGTTTCATTCCCAGAAATACGCTGAAGGTGGCCATGCTCGGTTTGAGTTTTTCCACTTTGCCCAAGAGCTTTCCCGGTACGTCATCCGGCTTGAGCAGGTGCTTCACCACAACTCCCGGTTCGGCGTTGGAAATCACCGCGTCGGCATGGATCTGCCGCCCATCTTCACAAACCACCCCGCTTACCTTGCCTGCGTTGATCAGGATCTGTGTGACCGGGCTGTTGGTGAAAAACTCCGCCCCGTCGGCCTTGGCCTTGTTCACCAAGGCATCCCGCATGGCGCCGCTGCCGCCGCGGGGAAAGAAGGCCCCCTCGCCGTAGTGGCTGGTCAGGATGATGCCATAAAGGGCGCTGGCTCGTTTGGGAGGCAGGCCGTAGTCGCCGCAGTTTCCGGCCAGCACGGCGCGTAAGCTCTGGTTGTCCGTGACGTAGTCCAGAAACTCGGAAAAGGTGGAGCGTATCCAACGCAGGGAGGATACCGAACCGAGCATGGAAAACACCGAGCCGATGCCCCCCTTTCCCTGCTGCATGTCGTTGAGTGAATTTATCGCTTTGCGCAAGGAGTACAGGCTGTTGAAGTAGCGATCAATCCCGGCGATGTCACGGGGGAAGGCTTCATAGAGCCGTTGGCGGTAGCGTTCCAGATCGCGGGGTTGACTGACGGTGAACTCCGGGAAGTTGAAGTGGTCAAAGCCTTCCGGGTCCATTTCGCAGAACAGTTCTTCCGGGTTCAGCGACAAACCGGAGAAAATTTTGTGCAGGCTTTGGCCCGGTCGAAGCTCTCCCAGGTAATGCACGCCGGGATCAAAGCTGTATCCTTTGCGCTTGAAGGCGTTGAGGTAACCGCCCAATTGCGCGGCCTGCTCCAGCACCGTAACCCGAAAGCCGTCCTGAGCCAGATACGCCGCAGCGGCCAGACCTCCGGCACCGGAACCGATAATCACGATATGACGGTCTTTGCTCATGGTAGTCCTTCCTTTCGGGAAACAGTTTTTTTCAGCAAGCTCGGTGACTAGGATCAGTCGGGACGCTGGCAACCCAGGTTGACAACGTTTCCCATGCTGGTGGAGATCATCTCGAAATAGCGTTCGCAGTGGCTATCGGACTCACAGGGATTCTGCCGACAGACTCCGCCATCACAGCGATAGCGATAAGGATAATCCACGTTGCAGGTGTAGCCATCAGGCATCGGAGAGGGACAGCAGTCCGTGTCCGTCTGGCATATCTGGCCAACCAGACAATAACTATACGCCGAGCCTTCACAGGAGGCCGGTCCACTATGCACGCAGCCGCCATCGGCGTAGTTGGGAACGCTGGAGTAGTTCGCTTCAAACATGCCTGCGCATTCTCCGTTTTCCCGGCAACTGCGAGAGCGGCAGCGGTTGTCTTCACAGGCATAGAGGTAAGGGTAATCCTCGTTGCAGGTAGTGCCGTCGGGGATGTCTTCCGGGCAGCAATCGGCATCCGTCTGGCAGTTTGTCTGGATTTCACAATAGCGGACCTCTTTTCCAGAGCAGGCATTTTCCGAGGCGGTGAAACCCACCAATACGGCGTTGGAGGCCAGGCTCTGGGTGTCGAAATAGTGCTGGCACTGGCTGTCTTCCGAGCAGTTCTGGCGGATGCAGACCTGGTTTTCACAGGCATAGAGGTAAGGGTAATCCACGTTACAGGTGTAGCCGTCGGGAATGCCTGTTGAGCAGCAATCCGCTGCCGTTTGACAACGCTGGGCAAATTGGCAATAGCGGGCATCCTCCATGCGGGCGTCATGACAGGTGCAGTCTACAGAGTCATCATCATCATCATCATCGTCGTCGTCGTCCGTTGTGTCATCATCGTCGTCGTCGTCCGTTGTGTCATCATCGTCGTCGTCGTTCGTTGTGTCATCATCGTCGTCGGGGGTACTGTCGTCGTTATCGTCGTTATCATCGTTATCGTCATCGTCGTCATCATCGCTGAACCAGGAACCCGTGCTTGAATCGCCATCGGAGCAGGCAAACACGGCAACGGAGATCATCAGAAGGGTCAACAGCATCCAGGCATACGATCTTTTCATCAGTTTTCCTTTTGATTGGAAGGAACACACGCCGGGTTGTTCTCGTTGATATGGGGGAAACCCTGAAGACGACCAAGCCCAGGCGATCTTAAAAACGCATTGAAATTCAATGAAGCCCCTTTACAAGTTATCGGATGTCCCTTACAGTTTGTCATGGTGGACAGTAACGTGGACATTCCTATTTGAGCGAGGTTACCATGAATGCGGAGAAAACCCAATCATTTAGCGTGAAGGCGATCGGCCATGTGCATTCCCCTTACACCAAGGACGGCTGGACGCCCAGTCAACCCCTGGAACGTGAAGCCCCGGAGGGTGCCTTCAAGATTGTGCTGGACCCTGCTTACGTAGCCGGTTTGAAAGACCTGGAAAGCTTCTCCCATCTCTACATTCTGGCCTATCTTCATCAACAGACCGAAGCCAAGATGACCGCTCATCCGCCCTGGGCCAAGGGACTGGAAGTGGGCTTGTTCGCCAGCCGCTCACCGAGACGGGTCAACCCCATCGCCTTATCCATTGTGAAACTGCTCAAGATTGAGGGCAACGAATTGTATATCTCCCCGGTGGATCTGTACAACGAAACCCCGGTGCTGGACATCAAGCCCTACATGAAAACCATCGACAGTCGCCCGGAAGCCAACGACGGCTGGGCGGAGCGCTTTGAGGATAAAGAACATATCCTGGAACACGTCCGAGGTATCCCCCACGACCATCATCATCATGGTCATGCGCACAGCCACGGCGAAGGCGATCACAGCCACCACCACGAGCATAAGCACACCCACGCCGACGGCACGAGTCACAGCCACGGACATCATCACCACCACGTTCATGATGAGAGCGAGCATCCCGGCGGGGACAGTCATCCTCACCAACACAAAGGCGATGACCACGACCACCACGACCACCATCATGGTCATGCGCACAGCCACGGCGAAGGCGATCACAGCCACCACCACGAGCATAAGCACACCCACGCCGACGGCACGAGTCACAGCCACGGACACCATCACCACCACGTTCATGACGAGAGCGAGCATCCCGGCGGGGACAGCCATCCTCACCAACACAAGGGCGATGACCACGAACACCACGACCATCATCATGGACATAAGCATAGCCACGGCGAAGGCGATCACAGCCACCACCACGAGCATAAGCACACCCACGCCGACGGCACGAGTCACAGCCACGGACACCATCACCACCACGTTCATGACGAGAGCGAGCATCCCGGCGGGGACAGCCATCCTCACCAACACAAGGGCGATGACCACGAACACCACGACCATCATCATGGACACAAGCACGAAGACTGAGCGCTTGTTGTTTCCCTGATGACGACGCTCCCCAAACAGGGGAACCCAAGGTTCATCATCCAGAATGAGAACGAGAGACGCGATTTGTTTTGACACACGGTTGTCTGTTTGGTTGCGGGATCAGAACCCCAAAGTCGCTTCACCAGCGAGAATAACCCAAAGAAAACCATCCTTCTTGTCTCCTGTTTGAGACAAGAGTGAAGCTGAAACGATGAAACGGGGCAAGTGTTACCTTGCCCCGTTTTGAGTTGATGAAGGGTTCTTTATTCGGTTACCAGGAAGACCCCTTCATAGCTGCGACCGAACTCTTCCGGTTCGTACATCCGCTCCACCTTGGCTCCAGGCCAGGCGAAGGTTCCCACGGTGGTGGCGCGGGCTTTGTAGGTGTAGGTATACACCCCGGCGGGAAGCCAGGTGGCAAAGAGGTTCACCCCGCTGTCCCGGCGTTCGGTGTAATAGAAGGGATTGTACCAATTCAGGCTGTCCATGTTTTCGGCCTGGCCGTCGGCACCCAGGTCGTTGCTGCCTGTCGTAGCCAAGGTGGCATCCACCGGCTCCAGACCTGCCGGAAGCGGATCGCGCACGGCGACATGATAGCCACTTTTACCGACGAGAAGGCGCACGGTGACTTCGGCCAGTTCGCCCAGTTTCAGTTGGGTCACACCGGGTTCCTGCTTGGCCTTGGGTTTGTCTCCGGCTTTGCCCGCCGGGCGGATGTCGTGAGTGATGACGAACCCCTGGTTGCGCACCGGAGGAGAGTCGGTCAGGCGGTAGCGCATACGCAAGGTGTAATACATATTGCCCACACCCTGCTTGTGCATCACGATCTCGTTCTGACCGTTGGGAATGTCTTTCATGGAAAGCTCTTGGACGGCGGGTTTGGTTACCCGGCCTTTGAAGTCTGCACTCAACACCTGTTTGGCCGCCAACAAGACCTTGGCCGTGTAATTGGGTTCCACTTTTTCATAGATACGCACGAAGTCCAACAGGGCGGCCAACACGCGGGCATTGCCATAGGTGTTACCCCAGTGACCCTGCTCGTTACGCGCATCCATCAGCCAGCGGGCCAGTTTCGGAGCGATATCGTTTTTCGGGTCGGCCCGCAGGATCAGTTGCAAGGCCATCGCCGTGTTCTGTGGGTTGCTGCTGAGGAAGCTCCACATGCCGGGAAGGTCCGTCATTGCTTCCAGGCTGGCCTTCAGTGCGGTCACGGTGATGCTGTTGCGTGCGGTCTGCCACAGGGTGGTGATTTCCTTCATGTAGCGTGAGGCATCGTGGCTCATCAGCAGACCAAGCTTCAACCATTGGGAAGCAGCCAGGCGCGCCCGCTGCGGGTAGTAGGTACCCAACAGGCCGTCATCGCTTTTACCCAAGGCGGTCAAGCCTTCCTGAATCATCAGGTTGCGTTCGGTGGCCCAGGAAAATCCAAAACGTTTTTCATAGTGAGCCAATGACTTTCCGTTCAGGCGTTTGCGTTGCAGGTAGCGGGTCAGTTTGTCCAGCATATCCTGGGGAACGTCATACCCTTGGGCCTTGGCGCGGGCCAAGACCACCGCCGCGTAGCCGCTCAGATGGGGCAGGCTCTCTGCCGAACGCTTCCAGAGGCGGAAGCCGCCATCCGTGTTTTGCAAGGTGCGAAGTTCCCAGAGATTGGTTTTGATGATCTGCGGCCACTCGTCCTGTTTGGGCATGGTGAAGCCGAAGGTCTTGGTCAGTTCTTCCAACAGCAGCATGGGATAGATGCGGCTCAGGCGTTGTTCCAGGCATCCATAGGGATAGGAAACCAGGTAGTCCATGCCTTCCTGAATGTTCTCCAGTGCCGTGGGTGAAACGCGCAGGGTAAGGCTTCCCACGTTGGGGTCTACCTTGGCGTCTTTCAGGATCTGCTCTTTCTTGGGTTTGTCGCCGACTTCGCCCACAGCCACCACGGTTTCCGTGGCCGGAAGGGGTTGTACGAGCAGCTTCATTTCCAAGCCGTCGGTCAATTCCGCCTTCTTGCCGCGAGCCTCTCCGCTGAAACCGACCTGGGCTTTCAACACCGCTTCACCCAGAGCCGTTGCCGTGAGATCGAAGGTGATCTTCTTGGTTTCACCGGCGTTCAGGCTGATGGTCTGCTCCTGGAAGGGTTTGTCCTGCTTGGCGAAGGAGAGAATCTTGCCGTTATCCAGGGTTAAACGCACCTTGGCCTGTCCGTGGCTTTCTTCGGCGGTTTGCAGGGTGATGCCCATCTTGAAGGTATCGCCCAGGCGTGCGAAGCGTGGAGCGACGGCGCGGGAAACCAGGGGTTTGTTGACCGTCACGGCACTTTCACCCTTGCCGAAGCGGTGGTCTTTCCCCACGGCCACGGCCATCAGGCGCCAACGGGTGAGGTTGTCCGGCACCTCAATCTGCACGGTGGCCTTGCCGCCCGCCGCAATCTCAATGCGTGGGTTGTAATAGGCTAGGCGCAGGAATTTACGGCGCACCTGTACGCCGGAGACATCCATTGCCATCGCGTCTTCCATTCCGCCGCCACCGCCGTCTTCGCCTTTTTCCTCCAGCATTGTGCGTTCAATCAGCAAGGTGCGCGTATCGGCAACGTGGGTGCTGAGAGTGCCGTTGGAGTAGAAGGTGCCGAGCAGATCCGGGGTCTGATAGTTGGTCAGGCGCAACACGGATTCATCCACGGCCCACAGGGTGACTTCGCAGGCTGCGGGGTTCTGCGCGGCGTCCTTGACCTCGATCTCGACATTCACCGTCTCGCGGGGGGAGAGCACCTCTTTGTCCGGCGTGAGGGTGACGGCCAGCCGTTTGGGGTTCAATGAAACGCTGAAGGATTGATAGCCGATCTTGAAACGATGATCTTTGTCATCGGTCTTGCCACTGGCCGGAGCGCCCTGGCGCACAAGGATCACTCCCACGCTGGCACCGGGAATCATCGCCTCGGTGACGGGAATGTCAAACAGCAAGGCTCCGCCTTTGCCGGTGAAGGGTTTGCGATAGAGGAAGCGGTCCCGCTCTACGGTCAAGACGCCGCGAGACTGCGGGTAGGGAGAACTGACGAAGACCTTCATCGTCTCCCCGGCTTGGTAGCTGGATTTGTCCAGCTTCACCTCAACCGTGTCCTGGTCGCTGTCCCGCCAGGCGACAAGGTCATATCCGGAGACGTAAATATCCGTTGCTACGGCGCTGGCCAGTTTGGCTTCCGGCAGGTAGGCTTTGACGAGATAGCTACCGGCCTTGTCCGGTTTCAAGGAACAGGAACCCGTGTCGCCCTTGGTGTCGGCCTGGCAGGTGGCTACCACGGTTTCCACCAGGGTGTATTCGGACTCTTCTTCGTTCTCCTGCACCTGACGTTGCATGGCGTGCCAGTCCTGGCGGATCAGCTCCACGGTCACGGTTTTGGAAAGCTTTTTCCCGTCACGGTCGGAAGCGAGGACGGTGGCCTTGATCTGCTCATCCTTGCCATAAAAACTTTCGTTGAGTTTCAAGCCGACCAAGGCATCACTGGCCAGGACCGAGACGGAAGCCGAGGCACTGACCCGCTGTTGGCTTGGATCAATGACGGTGGCATCGACGGTGTAGCGCATGGGGAAAGGAATCTCATCCTTGTTGAGCGGAATGCTCAGCGCGTAGGAGCCGTTTGCATCCAGGGTTTCCGTGCCACGATCGGTGATCCCCAGGGCGATGTCCATTTTCTTCTGCTGACGTATCCAACCCGGTACACCGAACTGGAAGTCGTCCAGCCCTTTGGGGGTGAAGGAATCCTCGCTGCGGGTCACGGTATATTCCACCTTCGCCTTGCGCATCGGCGCGCCGAAGAAGTAGGTTCCCGACAAGGTCGCTTTCAAAGGGCCTTCGGAAATGGACTGTACCGGTTTGTCTGCGGTGACCTTGGCTTCAAAATCCGGGGCGCGGAATTCTGCGACACGAAAGCCTCCCGCCGCGTAGTAGCGTCCGATCTTCGCTTCCAGGCTGTAATAGCCCAGGGGCGCGTCTTTCGGAATCTCAAAGCTGGTATCAAAGGTCCCGTAGGCGCTGATCTGGGTGGAAGGAAGGTCGGTCCGTTTGCCGAAGGGGTCCGAAACGTACAGCTTCACCGGTTTGCCTTCGGGGATGCTCATCGTTCCCATCGAGCGCAGGCGCATCGTGGCTTTCAGTTTGACGGTTTCGCCGGGGCGGTAGATTTCCCGGTCGCTGAAGACGACACTCGGAGTTTCCACCTGAGAGCTTTCCCATTGCGGGTACGCGCCGAAATCATAGCTGCTGCCGTGGGTACCATCCAGACGGATGATGTTCCAGTCTTCACCCTGCTTGACAAGGACAGACAGGTTGTGCGGGTAGTTGGGGCCGTAAGCATCCCATTGGTCGCCTTCCACGCCGAAGGGCGCAGGCACGGGGACATCGCTCTTGGTTTTACCGCTATCCGAACCGGCCAGACAGTTCATGATCTGTTGCGGGCTCATCAGGGCCATACCCTGGGCGTCGGTCTGGGTGTCTCCGCAGAAGCGTTGTTTGTCACGGCGGTAAAAACGGACCTCGGCACCTTCCACCGGGGTTCCTTCATTCAAGGTATGAACCAGCAGTTGCCCTTCGTGGGGCGTGATCTTGGCGTTCATCGCCAGGTTGGAACGGATCACCAGACCGGTGTAACGACGGGGAATGTCTTTGTCACGGGAGTAATCCCGGCGCAGAATGCGGGAGCTGCTCACCACGTAGGCCACGGCGCCGTACCCGTTTTGCAGGTGTTTTTCCAGGTTCAAAACGGCCTTGGCCGTGCCGTCACCGGATTTCTTCAGTGCCTTGGCCAAGGTCATGGTTACGGATTTGGCCTTGAGCTTCTTCCAGTTTTTCTGTTCAAACAGAGAGTAATCCAAGCCCTCTTTGGAAAGCATGTCCTTGTCGCTTAAGACAACGATTTCATACTTCAGGTTGCTCAGTCCCACCGTGTTGATGGGGATTCTGGCGGGTTGATCGGTACCCAGAACATGAACGCCGGTGAGAATATTCAAGCTGGGGAAGCGTTCTCCTGTGGTGAACTCCACCGTGACATCTTGGCCCAGGCTTTGGTCATGGTTGTCTTTCAGACCGGCTTTGATGGTTACCGTGTAGTGGGTTTTGGGTTGCAAAGCCCGCACGTTGATACGGATGTTTCGATACCCGCCCTGGAACACATCTTCCGATTCCGGCTTGGGTGTGATGCTGACGTTGTTGCGGATGCTGGAACGGTTCAGGCTGTTGTTGAAATTCAGGCTGAAGCGCTTGGTCATCGCCGGACGCCACCAGTCGGTATAGGTTTTCGGGTCGTACTCCTGCGTCTCCAGTTCCGTGAAGCGCAAAGGGGAATAGGTACGCACCAGACAGGTTTTCTCTTCGACGGTTCCCAGGCTTCCACCTTCAGGCAACAAGCCCGCAGCCAACTGCACGCGGTATTCCGTATCCAGTTCCAGAGGGTCCGTGTTCTTCAGGATGTAGGTAAACGATCCGTGACGGCGGAAGATGTAGTCCTCGGCCTTGGGGTTTCCCTTGTCCGCTTTCAGGGTAAAGGCTACCGGTTTGCTGTCGCTGGCCCGTACCAGTTGAACCCGCTTTTGCAGTTCCGGCAGGTCCATCGGCATGTTGAAGGTCATGCGCCACTCGGTTTTCGGGTTCAGGTCGCTGGGCGTGTAGTAGCGGCTGTTGCAGGGCGAAACGTAGGACAGTTTGGGTCTGGGGGTCTGGAAGGTGAAACTCGCTGTCTTTTCCAGGCTGGAGCCATCCAGGCCACGCAAGCCCTTGGTGACCGTGACGGTGTATTCTTTTCCGGGTGGGATGCTCTGGTCCGGCTCGAAAACCACGGCGTTGGTACCGAGGAAACGGAAGGCACCGGCTACCGCAGGCGTGAGGGAAAACAGGGCCAGTTGTTTCTGATGGAAGGGACCGTCCAAGGCCATCAGAGGAACGATGGGGCGATCGAAAAAAACCTGTACCTGGGGCATCCCTTTGACCTCGCCTTGGGGGATGCTTTCCGTAATCTTCAAAAAGGGGTTGTTGGGGTCGGTGGGTTTGTCTGGAATCACCACCGGTTTGGCTTCTTCCGTGCGAGGGCTTTGGCCCAGGGAGGAAGATTGCGGCGTTTGTTGGTCCGTGCAGCCCACGGCCAGAAGCAGGCCGAGCAGAACGACGACGGACAAAATGCAACGATGCGGTCTCCAGACCTTCATAATGACTCCCTCCCAGGTTAATCTCACGACCGGTATCCGGTTCTAATGAATGGAATATCCCCTGATTTCGTTGTAGTATCCGCATGGCGGATGATTCCTGAAGCTCTACCACAGAGGCTGAAAAAAATCCCAGCTTTTTTGCTGCACCCTGGACCAGGCTCATCGGTCGGCGACGAAAAACGGCATGGAGGATTTTCCTCCATGCCGCAGGGAATCATGCTGCTATTTCGGTGAGTTAGGCCAAAGTCGATTTATTCGTCGATCTGTTCCACACTCATGTAATCCGGCATGGGGATTTCTTCCAGGTTTGCTTGCTGTTCTTCACTTGGAGCGGGAATTTCCACCAGGTTGAACAGTTCACCATTCTGGCAGGCTTCCACGTCCGGGTTGCTTTGGTAATCCTCATCTTCCAGACCGCTGGCAATAAGGAATTGCTCCGGCAAGTCCTCGGCGGAAAGGGACATGTTCACCTCACGTTGCAGTGTGGACTTGGAGCAGGAGGTTGTGTGTCCGGTGATCCTCAAGGTCCAGTTGGAACAGGATTCACCACTGTAGTGGTAGACCTTGGCATAGACCCATTCGTCATCATTGCTTGCAAAGTCATCATTCCATTGGTAGCTGGTGCATTCATTGACTCCGTTGGTTTTGCTGGCGCTGATTCGATAGTTGCTGGAACAGCCATCGCGATAGGTGACCAGATCGTAATCGACACCGGAAGGAACGGTGAGGTAGATTCTCGCCTTCAGGTCTGGGTAGTCGAAAATGGAACTCACCTCTTCGGTGACTTCCACCTTGTACCACTTCGACCCACGGGACGTGACTGTTCGATATTCGCTACCTTCGTCACCGGCAATGCTGCCTCCCATCGAATAACTTGTACTGCAAGCATTGACTGTACTCACAGAGCTTCCCAGGCCTACTTCACAACCATTGGCGTGATTGCTATCGCAGTTGACGTAGTGGTTATCACAGCTGCTGACCCGGCAGGTACTGGAACTGCATGTGTGGGCGTTGACGTGGCTGAGATTGCAGACGTTGCTGCAACTTCCGCAATTGTTGACATCATTGGTTGTGTTGATCTCACAACCGTTGTTGTGATTCCCGTCACAGTTGCTGTAGCCCGAATCACAGGAGGATACGCGGCATCTGGCAGCCACGCAGCTATGGGTGGCCGTGTGATCCAGGTCGCAGACCGTGCCGCAGCCGCCGCAGTTGTTGGTATCGGAATCCGTGCTGATTTCACAGCCGTCGCTGTCCACATTGTTGCAATCGTCATAGCCTGCGTCGCAGGTCGCTACCTGACAACTACCGGCAGCACAATTATGGATTTCCGTATGGTTGAGGTTGCATTCGCTGTTGCATGCTCCGCAGTGCGATACATTGGTATCCGTGTTGGTTTCGCATCCATCGCCGAAGCTGCCGTTGCAGTCATCATACGCGCCGGTGCAGTCGTCGATACCGCAGAGGCCCGCCTGGCAGGTGTAGCTATCGACATTGGGAGCCTGGCAGGCTTTTCCGCACAAGCCGCAGTTGGAGGGGTCGCTGCTGAGGCTGATTTCGCAACCATCGCTGTGGGTGCCGTTGCAGTTGCCATAGCCGCTGTCACAGGTGGCCACGCGGCAACTACCGGCTACACAGCTATGGGTGTTGGTGTGATCCAGGTCGCAGACCGTACCACAGCCGCCACAGTTTGAGGTGCTGGTCTGCGTGTTCACTTCACAGCCATCCGAGGCCAAACCGTTGCAATTGGCGTACCCCGAATCACAGGTAACCGGCGAGCAGACCCCGCTGATACAGCTATGGCTGCTGGTGTTGGGCAGGTTGCAGACCGCTCCGCACCCGCCGCAGTTACTGGTGTTGTTCTGGGTATTGATTTCGCAGCCGTCGCTGTCCACACCGTTGCAGTCGTTGTAGCCGCTATCGCAACTGCTCACTTCACAGACTCCGGCGTTGCAGCTATGGGCATTGGTGTGAGGCAGGTTGCAGACCTGGCCGCAGCCGCCGCAATGGCTGGCGTTGTCCTGAATGTCGATCTCGCAGCCGTCGCTGTCTACGTTGTTGCAGTCATCGTATCCCGAATCACAGCTTGCAACCTGACAGATTCCGGCTTCGCAGGTATGGGTCTCGGTATGGTCCAGGTCGCAGACCGTGCCGCAGCCGCCACAGTGGTCGGTATCGCTTCGGGTGTCCACTTCGCAACCGTCCGAGGCAATGCCGTTACAGTCTTCGTAGCCCGTGTCACAGCTTTGAATGCCGCAGCCGCCATTGGTACAGGTATGAACCGCCACATGGGGAAGATCGCAGACCGTGCCGCAGGCTCCGCAGTGGTTGGTGTTGCTGTCGGTGTTGATTTCGCAGCCGTCGGCGTCGTTGTTGTTGCAGTCGGCCCAGGGATCGGAGCAAAGGGTGATCTCACAGCTTCCTTCGTTGCACTCTCCGCTGGCATGGGCCGGTGCGCAGGGCTGGTTGCATCCTCCGCAGTGGGCCAGGCTGGAGTCGGTGTTGATCTCGCAGCCGTCGCTGTCCACGCCGTTGCAGTCGGCCCAGGGGTTGGAGCAGGAGGACACTTCGCAGGAGCCGTCTACGCAGGCATTGTTGGCGTGGGCCAGATTGCAGGCCGTGTTGCAGTCTCCGCAATGGCTTGCGTTGGTGTCGGTGTTGATCTCGCAGCCGTCAGGGTGGGCCGTGTTGCAGTTGTCATAAGGATCGGTGCAGGCCGTGACCTGACAGCTTCCACCCACGCAGGCTTGAGCCGAGGCATGGGCCAGGTTGCAGGCGTTGAAGCAGCCACCGCAGTGGGTAAGGGTTGTCTGGGTGTTGATCTCGCAACCATTGGCATCGTTGGCATCGCAGTTGGCGTAGTTGGCATCGCAGTCTGTTACGCGGCAGGTACCGGAGACGCAGCTATGGCTTGCCGTGTTGTCCAGATCGCAGGCGGCGTCACAGGCTCCGCAATGGTTGGTGTTGGTGGTGATGTCCACCTCGCAGCCATCCGAGGCGATGCCGTTGCAGTCACGATAACCCGGCGCACAGGTACCGATGGTGCAGGCTCCCGCCGCGCAACCGTGGGTGGCGACGTTGGGCAGATTGCAGACCTGACCGCAGGCTCCGCAGTGGGTGATGTTGGTGTCGGTGTCGATCTCGCAGCCGTCGGCGGGGTTGGCGTTGCAATCGGCCCAGGGATCGTTGCAGGCAGCGACCAGACAGGAACCGCTGGAACATTGCCCAGAGGCATGGGCCGGAGCGCAGGGTTGGTTGCAGCCGCCGCAGTGAGCCAGGCTTGAATCGGTGTTGGTTTCGCAACCCGCAGCGGTGGTGCAGTCTGCATAAGGTTCCGTGCAACTGCTGATCTCGCAGGAACCATCCGTACAGACGTTGGTTCCGCCGGGAAGGGTGCAGGTGCTGCCGCAGGCTCCGCAGTGGGTGACGTTGGTGTCGGTGTTGGTTTCACAGCCGTCATTGGGAGTCGGTTGACCGTTGCAGTTGTCGAAGGGTTCGGAGCAGGCGGTAACCTGACAGCTTCCGGCGACACAGGCATGAGCCGAGGCTTGCGGCAAGGCGCATTCCTGGAAGCAACCGCCGCAGTGGTCGGTGTTGGTGTTGCTGTTGATCTCGCAACCGTTGGCGTCCTGATTGTCGCAATCTACATAGGGATCGGCACAACTGACGACCTGACAGCTACCGGCCACGCATTCATGCACCGCGACGTGATCCAAGGCGCAGGCCTGATTGCACGCGCCGCAGTGGCCGGTATCGGTGTTGATGTTGACTTCGCAGCCATCCGAGGCCAGCCCGTTGCAGTCTTCGTAGCCGGGATCGCAACTGACTACGCCGCAGCTACCGGCGCTACAGGAATGCACGGCGACGTTGGACAGGTCGCAGAGTTGGCCGCAGGCTCCGCAGTGGGCCACGGTGCTGTCCGTGTCGATCTCGCAGCCGTCGGCATCATTCGCGTTGCAGTCCGCCCAAGGCTCGGCGCAGAGAGTGATTTCGCAGTTTCCGCCGTTGCATTGTCCGGAGGCGTGAGCCGGGGCGCAGGCCGCGTCACAGGCTCCGCAGTGGGCGAGGCTTGAATCGGTGTTGGTTTCACAGCCGGGGGCATCGGTACAATCGGCCAGCGGCTCAAAACAGCCGGAGACTTCGCAGTGACCTTCTTCGCAGACATTGGTTCCACCCGGCAGGGCGCAGGCGTCGTCGCAGGCTCCGCAGTGGGTGACGTTGGTGTCGGTGTTGGTTTCACAGCCGTCGGTGGAATCACCGTTGCAGTCACCGAAAGGCTCGTCACAACTGGCGACATGGCATACACCGCCGGTGCAGGTGTGGTCGCTGGTGTGGGGTAGGTTGCACGCGGTATGGCACTGGCTGCAATTGTCTACGTCGGTATTCAGGTTGATCTCACAGCCGTTGTCGCTTTCACCGTCGCAGTTGGCGAAGGGCTCGTCACAGCTTACCACGCGACAGGTTCCGTTGTAGCACTCGTGAGCGTTGGTGTTGGCCAGATCGCAGAGGTACTCGTCTCCGCAGCCGCCGCAGTTGGCGCTGTCGGTCTGGGTGTTGATTTCGCACCCGTCGGCGGAGTTGGTGTTGCAGTCTTCAAATCCCTGGTCGCATTGATTGACCTGACAGCTTCCGGCGACACAGGCATGGGTCAGGGTGTGATCCAGGTCGCAGACCTGTCCGCAAGCGCCGCAATGACTGACGTTGGTGGTGAGGTTGATCTCGCAGCCGTCGTTGGGTGTGGGTTGGCCGTTGCAGTTTCCGAAGCCTTCCAGACAACTACCGACCTGGCAGACACCGCTCACGCAGAGATGCTCGTCGGTGTTGGCGAGATCGCAAATTGCACCACAGCCTCCGCAGTTTTGCGCGTCTTCACTGATGTGTGTTTCGCAACCGGGGGCGTCGGTACAATCGGCCCACCCGGCGGCACATTCGCCGACCCCGCAGCTACCCTCGGTGCAGGTATAACTGACGACATGGGGCAGGTTGCAGGCGCGATTGCAGGCACCGCAGTTCAAGACATCGGTGTCGGTGCTGATCTCGCAGCCGTCGCTGTCGGTGGCGTTGCAATCGGCATAGCCGCTGTCACAGGCCGCGACCTTGCAGGAGCCGCCAACGCAGTCATGGGTCTCAGCGTGGGGTAGATCGCAGACGTGATCGCAGGCACCGCAGTTGGTGACATCCGAGCTGGTGTGAATCTCGCAGCCGTCGGGATGCAGACCGTTGCAGTTGCGGTATCCCGCATCACAACTGACCACCTGACAGCCTCCGGCGACACACTGGTGCGTCTCGGCATTGTCCAGATCGCACATCTGTCCGCAGCCGCCGCAGTGGTTGATGTTGCTGTCGGTGTCGATTTCGCACCCGTCGGGGTCTTGGCCGTTGCAGTCGGCATAACTTCCGATGCAGGTTCCCACCTGGCAGTCACCGAGCTGGCAGACCGGGACGGCGTTGTCCAAGTCACAGGCCTGATCGCAGCCGCCGCAGTGGTTGGGATTTTCATAAAGGTTGGTTTCGCAGCCCGGTTGGGCGGTGCAGTCATCGAAGGGTGCCTGGCAGGAGCCGATCTGGCAAGAGCCGCTGACGCAGAGATTGATTCCGTTGGGCAGTTCGCAGATCCGGTTGCAGGCTCCGCAGTTTTCTACGTCGTTCAACAGAGCGACTTCGCAGCCATCAAGATCCAGGTTGTTGCAGTCGGCGTAGTTGTCCGAGCAGTCGTCGATACGGCATTCTCCGCCGATGCAGAAGTTGCTTTCGGTGTTGTCCAGATGGCAGCTTTGGAAGCAATCGCCGCAGTTGTCTACGTCGGTGTGGATATTGATTTCACAGCCGTCGGCCTTGTTGTTGTTGCAGTTGCGGTATGGATCAATGCAGCTATCCAGCGTGCAGACACCTTCTTCGCAGTGTTCCTCGGCGTTGTCCAGATCGCATTCCTGGTAGCAGGCACCGCAGTGTTGCAGGCTGGAACTCATCACGTCGGTTTCACAGCCATCGGTGGGGTTGGTGTTGCAGTCGCGGTAGTTGCCTTCGCAACTGGCCATCTGGCAGATGCCGTTGTCGCAGATTTCTTCTGCGCCTTCCACATCGCAGAGCTGTTCGCAAGCGCCGCAGTTCTGAAGGTCGGTGAAGATGTCCGTTTCACAGCCGTCCTCGGCGTTTTCGTTGCAGTTGTCATAGCCTTCGTCGCATTCGCCCAGGGTACAGACGCCCAACTGACAGCTTTCCGCCGCGTTGGCTTTGTCGCACATTTCAAAGCAGCCGCCGCAGTGGTCCAGGTTGGTGTAGCTGTTGACTTCGCAGCCATCGGTGTCTTCACCGTTGCAGTCCAGCCACCAGGTGGGGAAGCATTCATACCCGCAGTCCACGCCGTCGCAGGTGGCGGAGGTGTTGTCCGGTTCCGGGCAGGGATCGCCGGGGCAGCGTGTGCCGCAAGTTTCCACACTGAAGTTGGAGTAGCATTCCAGGTTGCACATGTGCTGGCCTTCGGGGCAGCCTTGGCCCACGCCCTGGAACTGCAACAGTGTCACCGGGATTTCGTAGGTGTTGGTGTAGATACGTACCTCGGCTTCGTAAGGACTGAAGCCGACGGGAATGAAGGTTGCGGTGAAGGTGATGACATCGCCGGTGCCCATCGGGCGGAGGGTCAGGGCACCACCACTGAAGTCCGGCACGTTGGCCAAGACGAACCAATCATCGCCGCTGGTCATTTCGATGTTGCTGATGGTCAGATCGCCCACACCGACGTTGCGTAGGCGGAAGGTCACGGCGTCGCTCTGGTCTCCGACCATGATGTCTCCGAAGTTGTAGGGGTTGTCTTCGGGACTGATCAGGAGTTGCGGGTTGATTGCCCGTGCTTGCAGGTTCACGGTGACGTTGGTGAAGTCTGCGTCGTCGGTGGTCAGGGTCATTGCGCCGAATTTCTGTCCGGTGTCCGCCGTGGCCTCAAGATGGAACTGCACGGAGAGCGGCAGGCTTTCATCCGGTTGCAGCGTTACGGCCTCGGTGGGCGGCTCAATCAGAGAAAAGGCCGGGTCGCTGCCCGCCGTGATCTGGATGTCCTGGACGATCATCGGATAGGTGCCGCTGTTGCGCACGGTGAAGGCCTGGGTCACGGTATCGCCCAAGCGGATTTCCCCCATGTTGAAGGTGGTTTCTTCCGGGATGGAAGCGTAATGAGGCAGACCGCCCACACCCTGAGCCGTGATGGTGAAGTTCAGGTTGGGATCGTCGGTCAGGACGGTGATGGTGGCTTCGTGGTTGCGTTCTTCAACGGGGTTGAAGGTCAGCACCACTTCACGCTGGGCCGTGTCGCCGTTCATCGTCAGCACGAAGGGGAAGAGGGTGTCCGCCGCTTCCTCGGTGGCAAAGCCTGTTTCGCTTCCGAAGTCAAAGCCGGTGACGGTGACGTTGATGTCGCCCTGGTTGATGATCGTCAGGCTTGCCGTGCTGCTCTCGTTGACGCGGGTCAGCGGGAAGGCCAGGTGAGCCGGGTTGGAGCGCAAGGAGCCATAGGCTCCATAGCCCAGCAGGCCCACGGTATGATTCACACGCTCCGGGTCATCGTTGGTAATCACGATTTCCGCACTGGCCGAGCCTTCCTGGGTTGGCGAGAAGCTGAACTGCACCGGCAGGCTGCCGTGGGGGTCGACGATCCAGTTGCCGTCGGCATTGGCCGGGGTCTGCACGGCGAAGCCGAAGCGGTCGGCCTGCTCGCCTTGAATTTCGAGGCCACTTACGGTCAGGGGAGCGCCGCCCTGGTTTTCAATGCTGCCGTCTATCGTGGCGGTGAGGCCGATATTCACACGGTTGAATTGAATGGGGCTGGGGCTGACCGCAATCTTCGGTTGAACGCCTTCGCCGCTGAGCGGAATGCGGAAGAGCTGCTCGTCTGCGTCCGGGTCGTCGTTTTCAATCAGGATGGCGTCGCTGTGATCGCCGAGGATGATCGGGTGGAAGACCACGCAAAGAGTCTGTTCCTGTACCGGAGACAGCACCATCGGCAGCGCGGGCAGGTCTTGAATCTCGAAGTTGCGCGCCGCGCCGCTTTCCAGACGGATGGCGGTGAGGGTCAATACCTTGTTGTCGTCCGCGCCGAGAGGGCTGTTTTTCACCGTGACACACAGCGGCTCGGTCTGTTCACCGACAACGGTGTCCGCGAAGCTCAGCGAGGCGGGATCGGATTCAATGTCCTGGGTGCCTTTGTACTGCGAGGTCAGCGCAATTTTCACCACGCGGTTCGCCGGGTCGTTGGTCACCAACTGCATTTCCACGTTGGCTGCACCGGCCTGCTGCGGCGCGTAGCGGATACTCACGGTAATCACGTTCTGCGGTTCAATGACCACGGTTTCCACCGTGTCCGGAGCGTCCAATAGGGTGAAATCTTCCAGACCTTGGCCGGAAAGCTCCAGGCTGTAGATTTCCAGGTTGGCCGTACCGATGTTGGCCACGGTCAATTCACGGTCGCTGGTGGAGCCCAGTGGCACGGAACCGAAATCCAAGGTGCGAGCCACTTCAATGCGCGGCAGGTCGGCGAGGTCTTCATCGCCATCCGGGGCGATGGGCACGCAGACGTTTTCGGACTCATCGCATTCCAAGCCGGCGTTGCAATCCTCCGAACTGTCGCAGGGACTGCCTGCGGAACCGTCTCCGGTGAGCGGGGAACCATCGCCGTCTTCTTCGTCCAGACTTAAGCTACCGTCATCGGAGCAACCGGACTGGGTCATCGCGGCAAAGGTAGAGAAAAGAACACACAAAACCACCAACAGCAGACCATTCACATGCAGACGCATGGGGGGCCTCCTTTCTTGGAAGGATACATTTATCTTTCGGGCCGGGATTCACTGCCCGGCAATACATACGGCTAGTCCCTTTGACTATAGGCGAAAAAGGGGGTCCAGGTCAATCTTTTCCACGAAGCGTAAAAAGAAAACCGCGTTCCATATCGCAGGTTTAGGATGAATTGTCACGTTAAAACTGTGTCAACAATTCAATATTGTTTTGGGATGGAACAACATGGAATGAAAAGACGACAGATGGCTGGGTTCAATCTTCTGTCAACCCCTCGTTTCCCTTCCTGTTTGTTTACTTAATCCTCTTGTTCACTTCCGTCCTCAGTACTCTCGGCATCGTCCCCTTCCTCTTGAAGATCCCTGGCGCAGCGAATACCAAGGTCGCCAATTCCTCCACGGAGCCAGACTTTGAAAACACCGACAGCAGTACCTGAACTGGAATCACGAACATAGCCGCTGCGAGCAAAACGTTTATCACTGTTTTCCTCGACAACCCAGGCGCTTCCATCCGTCGGGGCACCTGTATAGTTTCCTCCTTGGGATGTATCCGCGACAAACTCCGCAGCATTGCCGATCATGTCGTACAGACCGAAGGCATTGGGCTCTTTCTCTCCGACAGGCCTAGTAAAGCAATAATCCGGCTCTCCATTACAATACCAGGTGATACGCTCCAAGCATTCCTGGTCGTTTCCACAATAGTAGTCCGTTTCCGTTCCTGCTCTGGCCGCATATTCCCATTCTGCTTCCGAAGGCAGCCTGCTACCAAGATCTTCACAAATACGTTCAGCATGTTGAAAATTCATTGCACGAAAAGGTATATTGCCATCGCTAGCCAGAGGTGTGTATCCATTAGCAACTCTTACTTGAAGCTCCGTAATTTCTGTTTGCGTCATTTCGAAGGCGGGAATCCTCACCTCATGACGAGGTTGAGAGAATGGAGCCATATTTTCCGGCGTGCAGGTTCCTTCCCCACCACAGCCCATCCAGAAGGTTCCACCGGGAATAGGAACCCAGGTTACTTCCGGGTCGGCTTCGCAAATTCCTTCTTCACAGAGTAAGCCGACCTTACAGGTGCCGTCATCAAAGCAAGGATGGTGGCGGGTTCCACGGTAGTCTGGCGCTTCGGCTTCTTCCTGCTCTTCTTCGGAAGAGTTGTCCAGGTCTTCATCTCCGTCGGAGTTGTCCCCGTCCGGGGAAGAATCCCCGTCCAAGTCCAGGCTGTCCCCGTCAAGCTCATCCCCATCGGAGTTGTCTCCATCCGGGGAAGAATCCCCGTCGTCGGAGCAGGCCGGGAGGATGAGAAGGAGCAGCGAAATGGCCATCCAGGCAAGGGTTGTTCTTGTTCGAAGGGCTTCCATCATGGGTCCACCTCATGGTTCGGATCTGTTCATCATGAACGAGTATATCACGAAGCCTGACAGGAAGCAAAAAGGCACACAGGTAGCTTGCTGACAACGTCTTCTCCCCTCATTGGGATGCCTTTCGGCATCCTGTCTCTCCCAGAGGGAGAGACGAGTTTTCCCTCTCCCTCTGGGAGAGGGAAGCGAACAGAGTGAGCAAGGGTGAGGGCTTCTTGGGTTCGCGAAAAGGCTAGGTTGTCTACAACAAAAGCCCGCCAAACGGCGGGGCTTTTGTTCATCAATTCAGGGACAAGCCCCGTCGCTTATTCGCGGGAAAGGTAACGCTGGTTGAAGTAATCGTCTTTCACTTTGGGGTTGAACTCAATCTTGTCCGTAACCATCACGGAACGGCGATTGTTCTGCTTGTTGGTCATTTCCATGTGCAAGGGGCGAGAGCGTTTTTTCGCCGGGTCGATCAGCTTGATTTTCGTTGCTTTCATTTCTTTGAGCAGTTCGCCATCCAGATCGTAGTACAGGGCTTTGCTCATCACCAGATCCGTTTGGCGTATCCAGGTTTTGCGTTTGGAATAGCCGTGTTCTTCGGCGATGTCGTCGTTTTTCGGCGTGCCTTCAATCACCCAGCAGGTTACGCCGTCCAGTTTTTCTTCGGGAAGCAAGGTGTAGGTGAAGTCATTCAGGTTGGGAATGTTCATGTCCGTATAGGCAAACTCACTGCCCATGAAGCTTTTGCTTTTTTCGCTGGAAACCAGACGGCGGGTTTTGCGCAGGCTGGGCAGATACATCCACATATCGTCGTCTTTCTTTTCGTAATCATAGGTCAGAAAGCCGGTGCCCTTCACATCCGCCGGAGCCAGGAAGCGGGACAGTTTGTATTCCGTCTTGCCGTCGGCTTGCAGTTTGGTGACCACGGCCATTTTGCGCACACGGGCCTGGCCTTTCTCGTTGTAAATGGTCAGGGTGCTGACGGCTTCGCTCCCGTCCAGGCGACGGTTCTCCGTGGCTTTTTCCACCACCTGACGGGCGGTGAGTTTGTCCTGGGCGCAGGCCGGACCGTTCCAGGCCAAGAGCAGAATCAGGCCGAGTAACAGGCTGACGGCTAGAATCAAGTGCGAGTGTTTTGAGATGTTCATGCTTGTCTCCTTCACGATGAAAAAGGATCACCAAGGTTATTCAGGCGTTGGACGCCGCATCCGGCGTGGGTTCCAGAAAACGGGGACGGAAGATCAGCACAAGGCTTGGGACGAAAACCAGGGCGCCGATCAGGCAGGCGCCGACGCAGATCACCACCAGCACGCCGAAGAATCGCACGGGCAGGAAGGCGGAGATCATCAGCACGGCGAAGCCGACGATGATGGACAGGGCGTTGAAGACGATGCCGCGACCGCTGGTGGTCAAGGTGGTTTTTACGGCGTCTTCGGGGCTTGATCCTCGCTCACGCTCGTCTTTGTAGCGCCAGAGGAAATGGATCGTGTAGTCCACGCCGACGCCGATCATGATGGAACTGAGCATGGCGGTGGCGATGTTCAATTCGATACCGGTATAGCCCATCAGGCCGAAGAGCATCAGCATCGCCAAGGACAAGGGCAGGGCGGCAATCAGTCCGGCCCAGAAACTCTGAAAAAGCAGGCCCACCAGGAGCGCCACCAGGCCCAAAGACAGAGTAAGGCTGGTCACCTGCCCTTTGACCACATGGTCCACCAGGTCCGCGAAAAGATCAGCCATGCCGCCGATGAGAACGAAGGTTCCCTGATCGTCCTTCGCGGCGTAGTCGTTAACATATTTGACAATCTCTTTGCTCGCCGTGGTGCTGCTTTCGTTAATCCGCGCCGTGATCTGAGCGTGCTGGTAGGGGAAATCCACCATGCGGTCAAAATCATCCGGTTCACCGCTCATGGAATAAAGCAGGAAGTATTGGGCAATGGTATCACGGGTATCCGGGACGGTATCATAGGCGCTGTCGTCGTCGTGCATCACCTCGTTCATCTGGCGTACCACCTTGGAAATACTGGTGGTAATATCTACGTTCGGATGTTCTTCCAGATGTTTTTCCAGATCATTGATCTTCTTCATCACCGCCGGTGATTTGATGTCTCCCTTGGCTACGATGCTGATGGCCGAAGAGCCACCGAAGTGTTCGTTGACCAGGTCACCTGCCTTGCGAACCGGCGCGTCTTTGTCGTAGTAGTTCTCCGGGTTGGTATCCACCACCAATACGTGAATGCCCGTCGCGGTAGCCAGTGCGATGACGCAGATGGTGGCGAAAATCGTTTTCGGATGGCGGGTTACGCCAAGGGCCGCCCGACGAAGCAGTCGATCCAGCATACTGATCCTGGCCTGTTCCCCGGTGTGATCGTCCAACACCGGTTTGGGTTTGGGAAGCAGGGCAATCACCGCCGGAATGAAGGCCAGGCTGGCCAACAGAGCGAAGGCCACGCCGCAACTGGCCAGAATACCCATCTGCTTGGCCGGGATGATGATGTTGGTTTGCAGGGCCAGAAGCCCGGCGATGGTGGTCAGGCCGGTGGCGAGGATCGGCTTGGCCAGTTCCACGATGCCGTTTTTCGCCAGGTCTTTGTTACTCAAGGTGTTGCCGGGCAGGTTGTCTTCCTGCATTCGGCTGATCAGGTGAATACCGTAGTCGTTGGCGACGGCAATCAGAATCACCGGCAGCACCACGGTAATCATCTGGATTTTCCAACCGAGCAGCGGAATCAGGCCCATCGCGGTAACGATACCCATAATGGTTACGATGAAGGGCAGCAGCACCCCGCGCAACTGGCGGAAACAGAAGAAGAGAAAGACCAGCATAATCAACAGCCCGATGGGCAGGAACTTCTGAATGTCGCCGCGGATGTCTTTGCTCAGGTTGACCCGCGTGAAGGGCAGCCCGGCGATATGGGTGGCTTCCGGTCCGGGGTTTTCGTCAATGAGTTTCCGCACCTTGGCCAAGACCGTTTCATCGACGGCGTGAATGTTTTCAAAGCCGACAATCGCCGTGTGGTTGAAGTCTTTGCTCAGCACGGAGCCGTAAATCAGGTCGTTGTCCGCCAGGCGTTCACGCAGGGCCTGGCGTTGCTTCTCGGTCTTGGGAATGCGCTTGACGGCGGGATCGACGATCATCGAGCCGTCTTCTCCACGGATGTCCTTCAGGGTGAAGATACTCACCACCTTGTCGAAATCCTTGATCCGTTCCATCTGTTTGCTCAGGGCTTTGACCCGTTTCAGCGTCTCGGCGTTGAGGATGTCCTCGCCGTCTTTGGCGCTGATGGTGAGCATCATAATGTCCGTGCCGCCGAAAAGTTCCTCGATCTGATCCAGATGCACGCGGCTTTCAAGGTCTGGTGGAAGCTGGTTTTTCACCGAAGGGTCCACTTGAGACCTGGGCATCTGGGCGATGAAGAACACGGTGAAACCCAGAAAGAAGAGAATGACCAGCCAGGGATGTTTGATGATGCCATTGGCAAGCTTCTCAATCATGGTTTTCTTCCTTCTCGCAGGGTTCGGGTTGGTCGATCTCCGGCAGAACACCGGCGAAACCGCGTAGCACGATGCGGCTGATTTCCTTTTTGTAGCGGTCGTAATAGGCGTCGTCGAACTCCTGGGGGAAGATCTGATGGATCACCGGACGCATCAGGAAGTGAGCAATGACAATCCCGACGATGCTTGGCCCGATGATGTCGATGGGAATCGGCCCTTTGCGGTAGGGTTGGATGTATTCGGAAAGCAAGGGTACCGCTGTGGGGAGAAGTTGCCGGACATAGGATGCTTTGAAGTCGGCCAACTCCGGCATATCCGACGGAAGTTCCGTAAAGACCACGCGGGTCTGAGCCGGGCGCTGGCGCATGAAATCAACGATGGCCGAAACAAAAGTGGTGGTCAGGTCTTCCAGATTTCTGGGTTTGACCTCGCCTTCCAACTTGTTTTTCAACACGTCCAGATACAAGGAGAAAAAGTCATCAATGATCTCTTTCAAAACGCCCTGTTTGGAGCCGAAGTAGTAGTTAATCATCGCCAGGTTGACCTCTGCGTGTTGCGCCAGTTCCCGAACGCCTGTGGCGGCAAAGCCTTTCTGAGCGAACAGGTCGATGGCGGCGTCTAAGATCCGCTCTTTGGGTGTCTTGGTCTCTTCAACATGGGTCATGGTTCGTTATCCTTCTGTCGTTTCACGGATGGAATGTATTGCCGGTTTTTTCTAAAACGAGAGTCTGCATTGCAGGCCAGAGTGTCTGTCCCTCACTGGGATGCCTTCCGGTATCCTGTCTCTCCCCAAGGGAGAGACGATGTTTCCCTCTGGGAGAGGGAGCGCGAACGAAGAGAGCAGGGTGAGGGATCTCATTTGTTTTCTTTCGTTAAAACGAGAGTTTCAGTTCGGTGTAGGCCGCGCTCTGGATTTCATCCACCATGCCGTACAAGGTGTCTTCCGGTCCCTGGAAGACCTGCCCACCGAAGGTGATGACGAAGGCATCGGCGATGTCATAGCTCAGCTTGGGACGCAGCATCCATTCCAGGGTGGTGATATTCATCGTCCCCAGCAGCTCCAGATGCAGGGTTTCGTGCAGCATGTTGAAGGCCAGGCGGGTCATCGCCGAATGCTGCACGGCCTCGGTCTGGGCGCGAAGCATCCGGTTTCGTTCAAGGAACTGATTCCGCACGTAGCTGGGCAGATCGTCCCCTTCCAGCGTGATGGCTTGGGGAAGGTTTTCCAGGTTGAGAGCCGGTCGGGTCGCGCTGGAGATGCGGTCCAGGGCGAACACGCTTTTGCCGATGTACTGTACAATCCAGCTTACCGTCAGATCACCCTTGGCCACGAATTCCTTGTCAACACCCAGCACGTAGGAAAGCTCCGGCTCCGGCAGGTATTCATGGTTGTTGGGATTGCCGAAGGCCCGCTTGAACGCCGCCTCCCCACGCAGACCGAACCAGTCTGAAATGGCTGCGGCGAAATCCGCGCCGATCACCTGTTGCTTGTAGGCACGCAGGCGGGCGTTGATCGTCATGCCCTCGTCGGGGTCTGCAACAAGGGAGAGCGCCTCAATTCCCGGCAGGGTGGCGTAGCCGTAGAGGTAGGATAGCGAGGCATCCAGCACCGTGGTTTCCAGGTTGAAACGTCCGGCCAGGGTACCGTTGCCGATGCTCATGTCCGGGCTGTGGCGTTCACCCAGTTCCACGGCCTGGGGGAGTTGCAAGGGAGGCAGAATGCCGGACTTGTAGATGGGTAACCAGACGAATTCCAGCCGCACGGGGAAGAGATTCAGATAGGAACGCAGGCCCACGTTGCCGATGCGCCTGTCGTCTTCATCCGCCGAACGGACGGAGAGATCCTGCGGCGTGAGGTTGTCCGTGGGGTTGGTGCCGTCGGCGCGTCCCCAGGCGATGATCTGTTCTCCCAGTCGGAAATCAAAGGGACCGGCGTAGAGGTTGATATAGCCTTCCCGCAGACTGAATTCCGTCACCGGTTCGCCGTCTTCCGTACCGGCCCGAAAGCGCAACTCTGCGAAGGCGTCTCCGTAGGCTTGCTTTTTGATGCGCAACTTCAAGGCGGTTTCCGCCGTGGCCGCTTTGACCTCGCCGTCGTTTTCATCCACCTGCTTGCCGACGAAGATGTCTCCCCGCACGGAGCCGTTCAGCTCGAAATTGAAACCGCCTGCTGTGGCGGAAAGCCCACCGGCATCCATCGTTACCGAACTGGCGTCTTCCTCGCCTTCCACCGTGCTGTCTTCTTCGCCGCTCATTGCGTCGTCAAACAAACCGGCCTGGGCCGTGGCGGGAAGAAGAGTGAAAAGGCCAAGTAGAGAACAAAGGGTGATCGACTGACTGGGATTCATGAAACCTCCCGTACAAGGCGTTCAACGGGGAATCGGTCGTTGCTTCAAATTCTTTCGGCATTATTCAAACGAATGTCTTAAACAATCGTTTGACTCATCCTCTTCGTTGTACGCTTGCACGTGCCTCTTGTCAAGAAAAAAATCAAACGTTCGTTTACTTCTTCCTCCGGATCGCACAGAATGAGCAGAAAGTTCTTTGTAAACAGCTTGTTAGATGTAGAAGTCGCTTGGGGTTGTCTGGTTGGCTCTGGTTTTGTCTGGGCTACTCCTTCCGCATCTTGTGCCCGATGAAAACAAGCCCTGCAAACACACCTAGCAGGACTCCCAGGATGAGCAAGATCAGGTGGGAATCATCAGATGGGGTGTCAGGTGGGTAAAGGGGTGGAAGGGGATCAGTTCTCTTGGCTTGGTGAAACAGGGCCAGATTGCTTTAGTGTCCCATTGCTATTCTGATAGTTAAAGGTCTCGAACAGAAAATCCACCAATGTACTTGCCGAGTTTGCAGCCAACCTTGCATGGTGAGCAAGCGGCTTGTATGTTCGCGCATGGGCATCGCTCATTTTGTTTCGTAGCCCTGCCAGTCCAGTTACCATGCTGGAAAGACCTCCAAGTATTTGCCTCAAGTTTTCCGTTAAATCCTTGGCTCCCGGATCCAGGTTCAAGTTTTTCCCGACACGCTTAAACAACTTCGGTAGATCACCATCGTAGTTTTGCCGTTCACCCTCCAATCTTGCCTCAAGTTCAAGCAGAACCTCTTCAACCAAAGTCCGTGCGTTGGTAATGGCTCCATCGAAATCTCCGCTGGTGATCTTGTCCCGGCATTTTTGGATCTGCCCTTGGATGAATTCGTTGGAAAGTGGATCCCTGGAAGTAGTATCCGCTAAAATCCCAACATACTGTCCTGCTACAGAACCAAGGGCGTATGTCAGACCTGATTTGTAAAGCTTTAGATTTTCATACTGGAGGTACTCATTGAGGTGAATGACCACCTCCTCCACATCAAACTCCGTATTTAAATACTCTCGTGGATCAACCGACTCTTCTATGATGTTCTTGATAACGTCTGTGTCATTGAGCTGTTTTATACAATCTTCTGCATAGAACCATCTGGATGGAAATCCCTCTCCATATGTGTTATTCAACCCAAACTCATTGAAATAGGTCACAAGTTCAGGTCCAGATCGGTAGCGAGATTTTCTACCATCTCCAGTAATAACTTGCCCAAGAGCTTTTATTGTTTTCTCCGATAATTTAATGGTCATTTTCAGAATCCCTCACCCTCTCTTTTCCAGATCCCCCTCTCCCGACAAGCCCAAGGAGGGGTTTAGAAGCGGGTTATGCTTAAACAGGCCAGACCTGGGTTTGTGAGATCCCGCAGCAGGTTCTCCCCCAAAAAGCCTGCTTAATCCACGCAGTAGATGCCATAGGTGTGGTCCAGGTAAGCGCAATCCTGGCCGCAGGTGGGGCAGTCCCGCTGGGTTAAGCTGCCTTCTTCACACCAGGTCGCTTTGTTGTCGCGGCATTCACCCACACTGCCCAGTCCTTCACAGGGGTCATCGACGCAGGCCGCTAGGCCGTCCACCAGGCCACAGGTCTGGTGCAACCCACGACAATCCGTCTGGCTGTATTCATCGTTTTCGCAGCGTTTGAGGATGTTTCCATCGCAGAGGCCCGCTTGCGGGAAGGAACCACACGAGACAGGGTCTTGTTCCAGGTAGGGAAGCATCCAGTTCTGAATGGAATCCAGGCGGGCATAGTGGTCGTGATCGCGGCAGCTTTCATCTCCCCAGCTTACCGTGCCGAAGACACGCAACTCACCGTTGACACGCCGCAAGCTCGGCCCGCCGCTGTCCCCATAACAGACGCTTCCGATACCGCGACCGTCCACCTCGAAGGATAAATCCCGAATGCCGACGAGGAGTTCCGGGATCCAGTATTTCAAAGTGTTTTGATGGTCGTTTTCCGTGGTGCCGTAGCCCACACTCTGCTGCCAGCCGGAAAGCATGTCCTGGCCCATCGCCTCCTGGTTGACCACAATGGGCGTCACCTGCGGCACGCGGTCAAACACGGATTCCTGAAGGAAGATCAAGGCGACATCATAGCCGGCGGGGTCATCCATGCCGTAGGGTTCGTAGCTGGGATGATAGACCTGAGCGCGAACGTCAAACATCGCCAGCGGATCGGCGGCGTCTTCACCGAGAACGAAAAGGTACTCCCCCACGTCGGCGTCGTAGTTGCTGTCATGAATGCAATGGGCGCTGGCCAGAGCGACGCGGTCCGTGATCAAGGTTGCCGTGCAGAGAACGCTGCTCGTTCCGCGCCAGATCAGGGAACCGACGGCAAGTTGTTGACCGGGGCTGATGTCCAGGCCCGTCGGTTCCGAAGAGCCACTGTAGATCTTCCGGGCTGCCGGGGTTTTCTCCGGCTCGTAACAGACGACGGTTTCCTTTTCCGCTTCCGTGTCACCATCGGGAAGAAGGTCTTCCTCATCCAAATCGCCATCCGAATCAGGTTCGGAAGATCCACCGGAGGACGTGCAGGCGACAAGGCCCAAGGCCATGACCCACAACAGACAGGAGAAGAGGAAAACTCGCATCGGCTTACCCAAAGAAGTAATAGGGCCACATCAAAAGGAATTGGGACAGTTTCGCCGCAGGCCAGAGCAGCACACGCAACACGCCGGAAATCAGAAGCAGAATCAGAATCACAAAGCCGTATTGCTCGATGGTGCGCAGGTGTCGGTCATACTTGCTGGGCAGAACGCCACCCAGGATCTTGCTACCATCCAAGGGAGGAATGGGAAGCAGGTTGAAGAAAGCAAGGATGATATTCAACTGGATGGTCATGGCGAAAATGCGTAAAAGGTAGTAATTCTCCTGCATGTTCACCTGAAACACCAGCACCAGCATCGCAAACACAAGGCTCGTCAGCAAGGCCAGAAAGACATTGCTTGCCGGGCCGGCGGCGGCGGTGTACATCATGCCTTTGCGCATCGTCACCCCACGGGTAAAGCGTACCGGATTCACCGGTACCGGCTTGGCCCAACCGAAGAGCATTCCACTGAAAAAGCCCATGATGGGAAAGAGCAGCGTTCCGATGACATCGATGTGGGCCACGGGGTTCAGCGTCATCCGTCCGCGTTCGTTGGCTGTGTCATCGCCCAGCAGATGGGCGCTGTAGGCGTGAGCCGCCTCGTGGAAGGACAGGCTGAACAGAAAGGGAACCATAAAGAGAATCAATTCCAGGATTTTTTGTTCCATAAGACCTCTCAACCCGGCCAAACCGGGGCGTTGTATCCGTGAATCAGGCCCGCCGATGGTATCCCTTCCACCGAAGGGAGTCAAAGGCTTTGGCCTTGTTTTCCTCCCACGGCGTCACGAATCGGGAGGAACTCTCTCTTAAGAATGGGTACGATACAGGAAAAAAGCAAGTCCGGGTTTTTCCTGGCTGTGGCGCAAGTTCCGGAATCCTTCCATTAATTTTTGATAAAACCTGCCGATAGATGGGCTCGTATTCAATTTGAAGACTTGACAGAACGTGGACTTTGGGGGAAAATACTACCGTTTCAGGCATACGCACTGTGTGGGGTACATTACAGGTTATTACTATCGTTGGGCCGCGGATGAAACCATCCGCAACAGAGCGGGCAAGGGCGCGGAACCATGCCCGAATATCATGAAAAGGAGAAAGAGATGAAACAGAGACATGTCATGTTGTGGGCGCTGATGCTCCTGCTGCTCGTCGGATTCAGCTCCGGCTGCGACGATGCCACGGATGCCCTGGGCGACCTGACCAAAAGCGAGATCACCGGTAAGGTGATCAACAACCGTGGTGAGCCGGTAGAAGGCGCGACGATCAAATTGTTCGACGTGCTGAAGAACACCGACTTCGTCGTCGGAGCGGATTTTGACAGCGGCGAAGGCTTGATTGACCCGGAGAAAGTGGCCAACAGCGACAACACCATCACCACTGCCACCACCGATGCCGAAGGTAAAATCAGCCTTTCCGGTGTCACCGCCAGCGCCTTTCTGGCCACGGCCAGCAAAGAGAACTGCTCGCTGGACTTCGCGGGTTTCAATTCCGAAACCGGTGTCTTGAACCAGGAGACCCTGCTGAAACCCTCCGTGGGTTCCGGGGGACTGAGCTTCGATCTGGGTACCTTCACCATCACCTGCGCCGAACCGCCGGAGAATGTGAACGAAGACGGTAGCGCCGAAGGCACCGAAGAACCGGAACCGCAGCCGGAACCGAGCTGTGACGACACCGAATGCGCCGCCGAGGGCGGGTTCTGCGTAGGGGCTGTGTGTACCATGCCCATCTGCTCGGACACCATCCCCTGTGACGGCGAAGGGATCTGCGTGGACGGCGGTACTGCCGATGCCACCTGCTTCATTCCGGCTTGTTCGGAAACCACTCCCTGTGATGGCGAAGCCCTCTGCGTGGAAGGTGGTACCTTCAGCGCCCGTTGTGTGATGCCAGTCTGTTCGGACACCATCGCCTGCGAAGACGGCCTGCTCTGCATGGATGGCGGCACCCTGGATGCTCAATGCGTCAAGCCGGTGTGTGCCATTGATGATGATTGCGCTGCCGGTGATCTCTGTGTGGAAGGCGGCACCCTGGACGCCAAATGCGTCACCCCGGTCTGCGCTGCCGATGCCGACTGCAACGGCGACCTCTGCCTGAATCCGGGCACCCTGGAAGCCCTGTGCATCCCGCCGGTCTGCTCGGACACCATCGCCTGCGCCGATGGCCTGCTCTGCCACAATGGCGGCACCCTGGAAGCCGTCTGCCTGCCGCCGGTCTGCACCGTGGATGCCGATTGCGGTGACGGCAATGTCTGCACCGATGGTGGCACCCTGGATGCCGCCTGTTCCGCTCCGGTTTGCGGTGCCAGCATCGCCTGCCCGGACGGCAAACTCTGTGAAAACCCGGATACCACCAGCGCCGTCTGCGTGGACCCGGTCTGCACCCTGGATAGCGATTGCGCCGATGGCACCCTCTGTGACCAGGGTGGTACGCTGCTCGCCGCCTGCCTGCCTCCCGCCTGCTCCGTGGATGCCGATTGCGCCGATGGTCAGTTCTGCACCAACGGCGGCACCCTGCAATCCGCCTGCATGACCCCAGCCTGCACCACCGAAGAACAATGCGCCGATGGCGAAGTCTGCGCCAACGGGGGTACCTTGGAAGCCGCCTGCGTGCTGCCGATGTGTTCCGCCAATGAAGATTGCGCTGAAGGTCAGTTCTGCGTCGATGCCAACACCGCCGCCGCCGTCTGCGTGGACCCGGTCTGCACCGCTACGGTAGATTGCCCCGAAGGCTTGATCTGCACCAACGCCGGCACCTTTGAAGCCGCCTGTGTGGCTCCCGCTTGCGTGACCGACGAAGATTGCCTGGAAGGCACCTGCGGCGTGAACGAAACCACCGGTCTTGCCGAATGTCAGGCCGCCGATCCCAACGAGATCATTCCTCCCGCCGAACCGGATGCCGCCTGGACCGTGTTCAAGGTGCAGGATAGCAGCGGTACGGACATCGTGGATGCCTCCACCGAGAACCAGGTGCTGGGCGCTCAGGTCGTTCAGGATAACACCCTGGTTCGCGTGTATGGCGAGTACAGCGGTGCGGAAACCACGGCCTATGTGATGGTTCAGACCGGTAGCATGGCCTGTGACGGCATGGAACCGAAGATCGACTACGTCGAAGTGCCCATCGTCGATGGCAAACTCAACGGCGGCAAAGGCGATTACTTCGAGGTCTACCTGTATGGTGGTTACATGAAGGTGCAGCTCTCCACCAGCAACATCAACGGCGAGGGCGAACGCTCCACCGTCGTGGAATTCGGTGACAACTGCATGGCTCCGGAAAACCCGCTGACCGTGATTCTGAGCTGGACCATTCCTGAGGATGATCCTACCGCCCGTGCCGACATCGACCTCCACGCCTGGAATGCCGATGGCGAACAGTGCTACTACGGTCGCAAGATCCAGAGCTGGGGACAGCTTGATGTGGATGACCGCCGCGGCCCCGGCCCGGAAGTCTTCACCGTCACCCCGGATGGCCAAGGCAACGGCCCGATCACCATCAAGGTTCGTTACTTCAGCGGTCGCATCCAGCCGGTTCCCTGCAAGGTCCGCGTGATCCATTGGGACGGCACCACCCTGAATGACAACTCGTATGAGTTCGAGCTTTCGGAACCGCGTGAGATCTTCGAGGTCGGCGTGTTTGAACTGGCCGAATAAGGACTCCTCATCACCGGGCCATGAACATGGCCCGGCCTGATACTCAAAACCCCCGGCTCCTTTGGGAGTCGGGGGTTTCTTGTTTCGTCGAGCAGGCTTCGTTCGGGTGGAACCCTTAGGCTACTACTAACCCGGCAACAACAAGGTAGACGAAGCATCCATGTTGTCATTCCCGCGAAGGCGGGAATCCAGAGTAAATTCTGTTATCTGGATCCTCCGCCTGCGCGGAGGATGACGATTCTTAAGCTCGGTTATAATCGCCGGGTTAATAGCTTGCCATCGGGCTCTTACACCCTCTGCGGATTCGTCACCAGACGGGGAAAGACACTCAGAGAAACCACACAAGATCAAGGTACCGGCAGTTTGCAAGACCCGCGTCTATGGAAGCAGGAAAGACCTGCTTGGGTTTACCAGCCGCTTGGGCAACCGCCTTTGGTACTTAAGGTCCAATTGCTGCAATTGCTTCCACTGTAGTAGCGGACTTCAATCCACATATAGCGGTCATAGTCAGCCCATTGATAAGTCACCTCATCCAGACTCCCCGTTCCAAGCCTGGAAGAATCGACTAGGGTGCCACAGGCTGTATAGAGGTACAGATCGTAGTCCATCCCTGCTGGAGATTGCAAGCGGACCCACAGCTTGTTGCCATCATCGCAGCCGGTGTCGTTTTTACCACGGATCTTATACCAGCGTTCTCCGCGTCCGGTACGGCTGGGTCCGGTTTCACAGGATTTGGTAGCGCAGAACAAGGCGGTATTCTCATAAAGGTTGGTATCCAAGCTGCCGATGTCGATGCTGTCATCGGCGCAGGTGCCACCGACCTCCAGGCTTTCACAATCGCTGGGGTCGCTATCGCAGTCGGCATAGCCGGACAGGCACCCGGTCATCGAGCAGGTTCCGCCATTGCAGGTCACGCTTGCACCGGGGAAGGAATCCGCGCAGCTCTCGCAGGAGTCGGCGTAATCACAGTTGCCCGCGCCATCGCAGTACCCTTGACAACTGTAGGTTCCACCATCGCCGTAGTTGTTGTTTCCCGGACCGGGCGAGCAGGCAAAGGCGGTGTTGCAGCGGGTGTTGGAATCGAAGTGGTTTTCCACGCACGAGCCATCTTCGCAGGCAAAGTCCGTGCAGGAGCTATCGGCACCGCAACTGGAGACAGACCACAACCCGTTGTTGCACAAGGCGCGTGCGTTGCTGTCATAGCAGTCCGGGCTGTAACTGCCGTGATTGACCAGTTGCCCGTCATGGACACACTGCCCACTGCCTGCGCACCATTTGCCGATACCGTCATAGTCGCTACGACAGGCATTGCTTTGGCAATCCGTGTTCTCTTCACAGGAACAGCCATCCGGTTTGTTGGCCATCCAGGTGTTGGTCGGGGTACAGGTCATGGTGCCCACGCTGTCACAGCTTTGCTTCGCTGTCGCCAGATCGGAATCATCCGAGGCGGCATTGTTGCAATCATAGAGTTGACCACTGTAACAGAGGATGGAACCGGCGGCGCTTCCGCTGACCAAGAGGCTTCCGTTGTAGCAACAGCTTCGGCCTGCTCCGGCGTTTTGTTCCAGGTCTTCACCGGGGTCATCGCCGCAGCATCCCATCCCGCCAGGGACGTTGGCCAGCCAATCAAAGCCGCAGGAGGCATCTTCACAGAAGGCTTCGGACTCGTCGGGGTCTTGCCAGACTCCCTGCTGGCAGTAGCTTTTCTGCCCGCCGCTGCCGAAGGTCAGGCAGGAGCCGCTCTCTTGGCAGGCACCGGTGTGATCCACGCAATGATCGGTGGTGGAGCAACAGGCCTGGGTATCCGTGCCGCATTGACCGTTGTTGCTGCTGTCCTGGCAGGTTCGCGCTTTTTCGTTGCTGTCATCGCCGCAGCAGGTGGTGGGGGAGACATCGCCGCCAAGGTTCCAGGCCTGGGCGCAGCCCGTACAGGATGCCGGGTCGGTATCCGCATCTTGAGGTACGGAAACGCATTGTCCACCCGCGCAGCCGCGTTGATTGTACATGCAACCGTTTTCCCCGCTACCGCAAGCTCCGATGCAGGTACTGGCTCCACAGTCGCTTTCCAGGGTGTCTACTGCGATGTTGCTGCACGCGCCGGGCGTTCCGGCACAGGTGTAAGTGTCCCGGTAGAGGAAGCGCCCGGTGGCATCGCAATAGAAGGTATCGAAGTCACTGCAGTTCTTCAGGCTCGGTCCGGCGATGCCGGTTCCATCTGCGCCGTATTCGTACAAGGTGCTGCCGATGCAGTAGTCCGTCCGTGTTTGACCGATGCAGATGCCGTCTTCGCAGGCGTTGTAGTCAGTCACTGTGCCGCCCACCAGGTAGGCATCCGCCGCGCCGTCGCTGTCCGTGCTTGTTTTGTTCAGACAATCTTCCAGTTCATCACCGAAAACCGTGGTGCATTGATCGCTGTTTTCCGTGGCATAGGCATCCAGGTAGGCGACACGCCGCGTGCCGTTACAAACCGGAGAGCAGATGTCCTGAGCATCGCAGTCCCCCGTGGAACAGCCTTCTGTGGAGAATACGCACTGGCCGCTTTCGTCAGAGTAATAATCACGTATTGTCCAATCCGGGTCGGTACCGCAACCGGGGGTATTCCCACCGCCGTAGATGCCGTCATGCTGGTTGCAGTCGATACTGTCGCTTTCGGCAGGCAGGCAGGAGCCCTCACGGCACGAGTAATCCAGGTAGCGGGCGATGGGGTCGTTGACGTCGGCGCAGCCGGGGCCGAGATCGCCGGTATCGACCCATCCATCGGCTTCGCCATCCTGACTGCAATCGCCGCCCTCGTTCGCCGGGGTAATCTCGCAGGTATCACTGTCTTCGTTGCAGGAGGGCACCTGGCAATCCGGCGAAGTCAAGCTGACCAGGCTGGAGCAGTCCCGCGGAGCCCCGTTCTGGCAGGCTCCCGCCGAGCAGGTTTCCAGAACCGTGCAATACAGGCCGTCATCGCAGGTGTTGCTGTCATCCACCATGCTGTAAGCGGAGGTGCTTTGTGTAGGATCGCAGAGTTCGCAACTGTTTTCCGGGTTCAGGCTTCCCGATGCGACGCAGTTTCCATCTACCTTGCAGGTGTCATCGGGACAACTGACATCGCAGGTACGAAGTTGGCAGATTGCCTCACCCAGTTCCGGCGAGGGGCAGGCGTTGTCACATTCACCGCAATGCTCTGCGGTATGGTTCAGGTTGACTTCACAGCCGTCGTCATACTCACCGTTGCAGTCTCCGAAGGTGCCATCGGTGCAGAGTACTACGCAGGCACTCTGTCCGTTGTCACCGACCACACATTGGGCTTCGGCATCCGTTCCGCGACCGGGGAAGTCCGGGCAGGGGGAGCAGCCGTCATCGCCGATGCAATGATCCGGAGTGTTGGCCGTCACGCATTGGTTGTTACAGAGAATCTGCGATGCTTCGCAGGAGGTGACATTGGCTTTCAGCCGCACGGTATGGAAGGGGTTGGAAAGATCGTTGGTTTCAATTTCCACATCGGCCCAGAACGAACCTTCCTGCCTCGCGGTATAAAACACCTGGAAGCTCAGGCTGGAGGATTCCGGCGTTTCCTGATTCAGCACGATGGGGAAGCTCAAGCCGGAAAGCCCCAGGAAGGTGTAGCCGGCATCGTTGGCCGCTGACAGGCTGATCTCGGTGATTTCCAAGGGGCCGAAGGAGCGATCATCGGGCCGAATCGTGAAGGTTACGGTGTCACTTACGGCGTTCAAGGGAACGTTACCCAAGAGGAAGAAGGGATCATGGGCCGGAAGAACCAGAAGCTTCGGGTTGATCGCCGTGGCATTCAAGGGCCAGCTCAGGCTTGGGTGGTCCGGGTCATCGGACTGCACGATCAGGCTACCCAGCGTTTCGCCCGTCGGGTCACCATCGGCCAGGGTCAGCTTGACGGTGATGGTCTGGGTCTGGCTGGGACTCAAGGTAAAGCTGGTGCTGGCTGGAGCGGTCAGGCTATAGACCTCCGGCGTGGTGTCACTCAAGCCGATGGAGGCGATGGTCAAGGTGGTGGTCCCCGTGTTGGTAAGCATCAGATTCCGGCTTTGGGATTCCCCCAGACGGACTTGACCGAAATCCAGCGGCATACCGCCGTCTACGCTGGGGGTCAGGTGGGGGGAGACTCCGAGGCCGCTCAAGGAGATGGTGGGCGCGGGTAGGATTTCCGGGTCCGTTTCCAGAATGGCTTGGGCTTCAAACAATCCCTCGCTCTGCGCGGTAAAGCGGAAGGTCCAGTTATGCTCGGTTTCATCGGCCAAGACCAGAGGCAGGCTTCCGGCTTGCAGAAATTCAAAGGCCGGCTCCCCGCTGTAGGGTTGGTCATCCAGAGTGATTTCCTGCAAGGTCACCGAAACGATGCTTACGTCGCCGACGAAGTTGCTTTCCTTCTTGACGCTCAGGCTTTTTTCGTTGCTTTCACCCAGGCGGGTGTCCGTAAAGCTCAGGTTGGTGGGGGTGAGAACCAGGCCCGGCGTCTGGCCGCTTCCGGAAAGGGTCGCCGTGGCTGTGGGTTGCAGAGGATCGGTGGAGCGGACGACCAACTGCCCGTTGTGATCTCCGGCTTCCGTGGGGTTGAAGACCACATTGGCCGAGAGGCTGTTGCCTGGAGGAAGAATCCATTCTCCGCTTTCTGCATCGGCCTCCGGGGTCACGCTTTCCAGGCTGAACATCGACCCGCTCACCGTGACTTCGCGGATGGTCAGATCGTAGGAGCCGACGTTGCGTACCAGCAGGGCGTTGGCGAAACTGTCGTCAAGATCCAAGGCTCCGAAATTCATGCTGCCCGGCTGAATGTCCACCCGGCCTGCACCGCCTTCACCGGAAAGGGGAAGACGCAGGTTCTCTCCTTCAATACCGGAATCGGCTTCGATGATGATTGCATCGCTGAAGCTATCCACGTTGTTGGGGTGGAACAGGACATCAAAGGTAATGGGCTGTGCCGGGGTGACCAGAATCTCTCCGGTGGGCAGGTTCCCCAGATCGAAAATCACGCTGGAGCGGCTTTCCAGGTAAATGTCCGTGATTTCAATCGCCCGGTTGCCGTCTTCGTCCATCTCGTTGGTCAGAGTGACCGTAACGGATTGAGCCGTCTGCCCGATTTCCGTCAACGGAAAGCTGACGCTCTCCGGATTGGCGACCAGAGTCGGTGTTCCCTTGTAGCCGGTAATCAGGGCGATCTCTATCGCCGGGTTGGTTGGATCATTGCTGACCAACACCAGCAGGCCGGAATCTTCCTCTACGTCCACGGGCGTATAGCTCAAGCGAACGGTAAGGCTCTCACCCGGCCTGACTACGGCCTGGCTTTCCGGTCCTTCAAGGATGACAAACTCTCCGCTGGTGGCACGGTCAAATTCCAGAGAGGTAAGAATCAGATCCCCCTGGCCGTCGTTGCCGATCTCGAAGCTTTTCTCCGCCGAGGCTCCGATGGGCACCGAGCCGAAATCGACCGTTGCAGGAACGATCAGCTTGGGCAGGTTCCCATCCCCGTCTGTCTGATCCCCGTCTGTCTGATCTCCGTCGCTTTGATCGCCATCCGCCTGTTGGACGACGCAGTGCCCATCCTCACACACCAGACCTGGGTCACAATCTGTGTTTTCAGAACAGACCAGTCCGCCATCGTCGTCATCGTCCTCTTCCAGTCCGGTTCCACTTCCTCCCGTGGTGCAGGAAGACATCATCACGAGCACGATCCATACAAAAGGTATCGCCCAAAAAGATGGTCTCATCGCGGACCTCCTTGTGAGTTGGCATCAAACGTTCACGTCTTAGAAAGTAGTTATCTTACAAACATGTCATAATACCTTAAATTCACTGATATTAAAAGGAAATTCGACAACTGGGGCGACCTCTGCGAACCGGTAGCCGCAGAATGAAACGTAACCGATCTCGTATTTCCGGTTCTAAGCAGGTAAGATGAATGCTTAAACACGCGACCCAATCCGGTCGTTCAACATTTCAAGGGGAATAACATGAACACAGTTCGTTACGGATATACCAAACAACTCGATTCCGGTGTCGGCTTTGATGAAGCCATTGCCCGCGTGACGGCATCGTTGAAAGAAAGCGGCTTCGGCGTGATTACGGAAATCGACGTGCAGCAGACAATGAAGAACAAACTGGGGGTGGATGTGGATCAATACAAGATCCTCGGCGCGTGCAATCCGAAGATTGCCCATGAGGTCTTGCAGGCCGATCCCTTTGTCGGTTTGTTGCTTCCCTGCAATGTGATTGTCTTTGAACGGGAAGGCCGGGTAACGGTCTCCGCCGCCAAGCCTTCCACTATGTTCACCCTGGTGGATGACGAGAAACTTTCCAGCAAAGCCTGCACGGTGGATGAATTGATTCAACAAACGATGGAACGCTTGTAACCACGTTGGGGAGCCTTGGCTCTACCGTAGTGGAATGACTTGGCATGGTCTCCAATTCTTGGGTGCGGAAACGCGATGCTTCTAGGACGAGGCATCGCGTTTCCCTTTTTGGGTTTGGGGAGATGTTTTCAGATGCAGGATGCTCTTTGTCTCAGACCGGTTTCAGAGGTGATCTTTCTTTCCTATCCTACGTCCTACATCCGTTAAGGACAGTCTCCAAGAGGTACTGTGCGCTCTTTCTGGAATGCGGTGTTTCCTTAACGTCTTGGATGGTCTGGTAAACAGAACAAAAAACAGCCTGATTGTGACAGAATTTGTCGCTTTGACGTATTAGACAGGAATTCCAAACGGGATGGCTATGGTTTGGACAATCATTCATCCTTTGGTTTCAGGTGGTTAGAAATAGGCAAAGAAAAGCTTGTATTTCGTTCAAAAATATGTCAGCCTATGTAGGTTACGGTGGGATGGGTTTCTGTGGGGGAAGCCAATCCTGTCGGAACCTGATGCAGCATAGGCGGGGTGTTGACGAGTGCCTATGATGTGATTTTCAGGAGAACAGAGTGAAACGCACAAGGTTTACCGACGTATTGTTGGAAAGTGGGGTGGTATCCCAGGACTTGTTGAACAAGGCCAGGGCGCACGCCGAAAAAGCAGGGGTTCCTCTGCTGGATACCTTGTACAAGTCGAAGGCGGTTTCCGACAAGAACACCATCCATAAAATCGGGAAAGTGTTGGGTATTCCTCCCATCGAACTGAAATACGTCCGGCCCCAGGCCTATGTCACTCGGCTGATTCCTAAAGATTTTGCTAAAGAAAACAAAGTTCTGCCTGTCAGCGTGAAACAGGAGAATGGTACCGACGTCTTGTATTGTGCCCTACTAGACCCTACGGATGAGGTTTTGTTGACCCAGGTGGAGGAAATCGCCAACAAGCCGGTCCGTCCTCTACTCAGTGGGTATGATGATCTGCGTGAATCCATCGACCGGTTTTATTCTCCGGCCCGCCCGGCGAGACGGCGTACCACCAGCTCCAACAGCCAGACGCGCAAACCGGAGCCGGCGGTTCCACAATTGTTTGCCACGGAAGCCGCTCCTCCTCAACGGGAAGTGCTTCCCGGTATGTTGGCGGTATCCAAGTCAAGCATCCCTGATCTTCGTGATCCGGCTTCGGACATCAGCAGCTTTTCCATTCCTACCTTCACCCATGAATCTTCCACGACCATTCGTCGGCCCACACCGGACAGCCTCTCGGAATCCCAGATCAAACCCTACCAGCGCGCATCCAGCTTTACCGATGTCAGACCCAAGGGAAGCCCACAGAACAATGTGACGCCTCCTCCTGAACTGCTGGAAAGCTTTGAAAAACTGGAAGTGGCTCCCTTGCGCAACCTGCGCCAGTCCACCGAACAGACCGATGTCCCCATTAAAGTTCCCAACTACATGGGTTTGACCCCCGTTGCCCCAACCAAGACTCCCAGTAAAAAGAAATAAGCAGACAGCCCTGTCGGTTCGTTTGAAGATTCCGGACCTTTCGTTTCCAATGATGGATGCTTCTGTGAGCAAGAGCTTCATTCTGTGACCATCATGTCAACGTTTCATGATGTGTAATGGTGGTATGATTGAAAAATCATCATGGCTATCCTCCCTGATCTGAAAACATGGTCGGATGAACTCGTGAATAGACTCCTTCTTGCGGATAGGAAATCAAGGGGCTGAAGGAGCCGGAAAAGCCCTTGCCTTTCTCGGTAAAACTTGGCAACAATTGATGAAGATTCGTTCCGGTGACTGTCAGGGCGGTTTCGTGCGTGCGGGCGGCTGGCCGGAGACAATCACGTTTTTTCTTTTGCAAACCAAGGAGAAGCTCCATGTTGGACATCAAGCGTAATCCCTCGTTAGGCCCATCCAATCCCGGCGACAAGCTCAACGGCCCGCTCGGCTTTGGTCAAATCTTCACGGATCGCATGATTCAAGCTTTTTACGACGAAGGCAAAGGCTGGCATGACGCGGAGTTGGTGCCGTATGCGCCCATCCCCTTGGACCCGGCAGCCACCGCGCTGCACTATGCCCAGGAAATCTTTGAAGGCCTCAAGGCCTATTACCGCACCGATGGCAGCGTCGGATTCTTCCGCCCGGAGAAGAACGCGGAGCGTCTGAACAGCAGCGCCCGTCGCCTTTGTATGCCCGAAATCCCCGTCGAAGACCAACTGCGTATGCACGGTATGCTGGTCAAGGAAGTCAAAGACTGGGTTCCCCAGGAGCATGGCAGCGCCTTGTATCTGCGGCCCTTCATGTTCGGCACCGAGCCTTTCCTGGGTGTGCGCGCCAGCAAAAGCTACATGTACATGCTGATTACCAGCCCGGTGGCCGGATACTTCGCCAGCGGCTTCAACGCCGTAAAGGTTTTGGTTTCCGACGAACACGTCCGCGCAGCCAAAGGCGGTATCGGCGCGGCCAAGGCCGGAGCCAACTATGCGGCCAGCCTGCTTGCCGGTAACGAAGCAAAGAAAGGCGGCTATGCCCAGGTGATGTATCTTGACGCCCAGGAACGGCGTTTCGTTGAGGAAATGGGCGGTATGAACGTCTTCTTCGTTCGCGAAGGCAAAACCCTGCTCACCCCGGAACTGTCCGGCTCCATCCTCCCCGGCATCACGCGGGATTCCATCCTGACGATGGCTCCCAGCTTGGGCTTTGAGGCGGTACAAGGACATCTGGACTTCAACGACATCGTCAAGGAGATCCGTGAAGGGAAAATCACCGAAGCCTTTGCCTGCGGTACCGCTGCCGTCGTCACGCCGATCAGCCACTTCGGCTACAAAGGCGAAGACATCCCCGTGGGGGGTGGCGACGCCAAGGCCGTGGCTCAGAAGCTCTTCGATACCCTCACCGGGATTCAGTACGGCAAGATCGAAGACACCTTCGGCTTCACTCGCGGCTTGCAAGGCTAAACGCTTTTCGCTACACTAGGACGGCAAGCCTTCGGGCTTGCCGTTTTTTCTTCATCTGTTGTGCGCTTGATTTTTCTGCCAACCAAGGACAGACCATGAACGAACAAGCCTTGTTCTCGCCGCTGGTATGGGGCTGGAGCCTCCTCGCCGTGATTACCTTTGTGTCTCTCTTTTTTATCACCGCGCCTTATGGTCGTCATGCTCGCGGTGGCTGGGGACCGACGCTTTCCGCCCGTCTGGGATGGTTTCTCATGGAAGCGCCCGCGTCCTTGCTGGTGTTGGCCTTCACCCTGCCGTTTGCCGCGACGCTGGGACCGGTTCAATGGACCATGCTGGCCATGTGGCAGTTGCATTACATCAACCGTGCCTTCGTCTATCCGATGCGGTTACCGAAGACGGCCAGCGCCATGCCCTTGAGCATTCCACTGATGGCGATGTTCTTCAACGGCGTCAACGGCTACATTCAAGGTCGCTGGCTGGGTAGCTTCGGGCAGTATGGGGTGGAATGGTTCACCGACCCGCGTTTTCTCATCGGGCTGGGCTTGTTCTTCTTCGGCTTCTTCGGCAACCTTCATTCGGATTGGATTCTGCGCAACCTGCGCAAGCCCGGTGAAACCGGTTACAAGATCCCTCAAGGCGGGTTGTTCCGTGTTGTCTCCAGTCCCAATTACATGAGCGAGATTCTGGAATGGATCGGCTGGGCGGTGATGACCTGGAGCCTTGCTGGAACCAGCTTTGCACTGTGGACCATCGCCAACCTTGCGCCGCGTGCAATCAGCAACCACCAGTGGTATCAGAAGACCTTCGGGGACGAGTACCCCAAGGCCCGCAAGGCGCTTGTCCCGTTCATCTACTGAACCAAAGGGTTCTGCGGCGTACAGCGGCTGTCCGGTCTGGGCTGAAAAACGTGCAAGGAACGCCATCTGAAAAAGCGTGCGAAGTGTCGGATAATTCTTGCACCTTTTCTTGCAAAGGTTATAGTGGGTTCGTTGTTGCTTTACCTTTTTTCCGTGTAGCAGGTTTCCAAACGGCCTGCCGCATAACGTAACGTTATCTACCAAGAGACACCGATGACTGAAACCAAAGACACCACCCAGAAAACGGACGGCGCCGCCGTCGAAGCCCCTGTGACCCAGGACACCCCGAACACCGAGGAAAGCTTTGCCGAGATGTTCGAGAAGAACCCGGAGATGCCTGATGACTCCCACCATGTCGGCGACGTGGTGAAAGGCGTGGTGGTCAATGTGACCCGCTCGTCGTTGTTCATTGATTTCGGGGCGAAAAGCGAAGGGGTGGTTCCCCGTGAGGAATTCACGGCCAAGGACGGTTCCTTGAAAATTTCCATCGGTGACAACGTCGAGCTGCAAATTGTGGACATCGACCACGGCACGATCAGCCTTTCCAGCACGATGACCATTCGTCGGGAAAAACTGATGGAGCAACTGGCCGACGCCAAAGAAAACAATATTCCCTTGTACGGTACCGTGACCGCCACCAACAAAGGCGGCTTCGAGGTGCTGATTGACGGTGTGCGCGCCTTCTGTCCCTTCAGCCAGATTGACCTTCGCCACGTAGACAACCCGGAAGAGTACGTTGGCCTGAAGGCTCCCTTCCGCGTGATTGAATACTCCAACGGTGGACGCCGTGTGGTGGTCAGCCGCAAATCTCTGCTCAAGGAAGAGGCGAAGAAGAAAGCCAAAGAACTTCTGGACAAGCTGGAAGCGGGTATGGATGTGGACGGCGAAGTGGTTCGTCTTGCCGAGTTCGGAGCCTTTGTGGATCTGGGCGGCGTGGAAGGTATGATTCACCTTTCCGAAATGGCCCATCACCATATCGCCAAGGCTGAGGAAGTGTTGCATGTCGGCCAGACGGTGCGTACTCGCGTGCTGAAAGTGGAACCGATGAAAAAGGGCCGGATGCGCATCGCCTTGAGTTTGCGTGCCCTGGAGAAAAGCCCTTGGGAAACCGATTTCAGTTTTGCCGAAGGTGCGGTGGTGCAGGGTAAAGTGATGCGCCTTGCCGACTTCGGAGCCTTTGTGGAACTGGCCCCCGGTGTGGAAGGCTTGATTCACCTTTCCGAAATGGCCTTCAAACGGATCAACCATCCCAAGGATGTGTTGGAGCAGGGCCAGGATGTGGAAGTCAAAGTCATGTCCATCGACCGCGACCGTCGGCGTATCGCCTTGAGTCTTCGTGAAGCCCAAGGGCTTCCGCCGGAGATGGCCCAGAGCGGTGGGCGTCCCGAACGCCTGCGTCCGGGGCTGCGGGTCAACGCGATGGTTACTGAACACGCGCCCTTCGGTATCTGGGTCAGCATCATTCAAGGTACGCGCAGCGTACAGGCCTTGTTGCCCAACGAGGAAACCGGCTTTGGTCGTGACCATGACATGAAGGCCGAATTCCCCGAAGAAAAGGTGCTGGAAGTCATGGTGGTCAACACCGACCGTAACCGCGTGCGCGTTTCCATCAAAGCCTTGACCGAAGCGGAGGAACGCAAGGAGATGGAAAAATACATGAAGCAGGACAAAGCCCTCAAGCCTGGAAAGATGGGCACCCTGGGCGACCTGCTGGGGGGTATCAAGCTGGACAAAAACTAGCCTATTCCCCACGTCTCAGACTATCAACCCCGGAAGGTCCAACGATCTTCCGGGGTTTTTGTTGCTCGATTTGATGCACGGCCCGCCTTCCATCCTTCCACGTCCACTCCAACCTAACTCCTGGGAAGTGTCGTGATAAGATCGTTACGAGTGGGTTCACGGTTCATTGTGTGGAGAGTATGTCTGTTTCAAAGGTACCATCGGGAGAGAGTGAAGTACGAAGAAAGAACACTGTCTTTCTTGCTTCGCGATACGTCGGGTCGATTGACAGCGTGGTTGCGTTGAAAAAAGGAAGGCTCCGCACTGCGGAGCCTTCCTTTCCTGGAACCCGAAGGTCCAAGATTCATCCCATGCTGGAATGCTAGTTTTCGAATCCGGTCAGACCGTTTTCACCGTGGCAGGTTTCACACAATGATTCACCACCCGTACCCGGCGTGCCAGCCTGGCAGGATACGTTGAGGATATCGTACACCGGGAGGGATGTGTCATCGGTTTTGAACAGGCACACGCTCGGACCACCGGCCCCACCGCCACCATGACCACCGGCGCCACCGTTGCCACCGTTCCCACCGTCTCCACCATCCGCAGCTTTGGTGGCATTGCTGCAATCACCGGGTGTCTGGCTGGGCGTTTCACAACCACCAAGACCGCCGGTTCCGCCTTGACCACCTGCCGTGCCGTATCCACCGTTTCCACCTTGGCCACCATCCGAGGTGATGATGGTCAGGTTCTGCAAGGTCGGGCTGCTGTTGATCAGGAAGAGGCCGAAGGAACCGCCACCGCCCGTGCCACCTTGACCGGCACCACCGGCACATCCACCAGCACCACCGCCACCGCCACCGCCGCCGGTATCGGAATAACGTTGAATCACCGAGGAGTCTCCTCCTCCACCTCCACCGCCACCGCCACCCGGTGTTCCGGAACTTCCCGCTTCACCGGCTGTACCGCTGGCCGAGATCCAGAAGTGGGTTTCCTCCTCCATCATACCACCGGAGGCACCCAGGCCGTTGGTTCCATCGCTACCGTTCTGTCCATGTCCACCGTCGCCGCCCGATCCGGCCTGGTCGAAGGCCGTTCCGGCACGCCAACCGCGAAGACCTCCGCAACTGGGTTGATCGCCCGGTGGGTCATGGTCCGAGCAGGTTCCGTTTCCTGCACCGTTGTCCCCATCATCGAGGCAATGGTCCCCTCCGTTACCGCCGCGATAGCCTCCGCTACCACAGGAACTCTCTCCACCTTGGCCACCCACGCCGACCTGTTGGCTATCCGCCCGTCCCGCCGTACCGTTTTGACCATCGCCTCCACTGATTCCCGGTTCTCCGTTGGCTCCGTCAACACCGTGATCACCACGACCGGCGTAGATTTCTCCTCCATCCCAGACAAAGGCGCTGGAGACGTTGGTCATCTGGACACCGTAACTGGACTGGCTTCCGTAGTCGCTGTCTGCCGAGGTTACGGAAACATGACTCAGCAGGGTGGGAGAGACGATGTCGGCAACAACCAACCCGATGTTGCTGCTCGGCTCCAGGAACAGATTGCCAGGGTCCAACTCCGTGGGGGGAGTCCAGACGGCCTCGCCACCGTGTACGTTGTAGCCGCCATAGATACGGTCTCCGTCTTGAATGCTGATCTCCTCATAATATACCCCTCTGGCGGCAAGGATGTATTCCTTGTCCGGCGAGGCACGTAAGGCGTCCAAGCCAGCCTCAAGACGATCGTAGGGTTTGTCCATCGTACCGGGGCCGTTGTAGTATCCGTTGTTGATACTGACGAACACAGCCTTGGCCAATTCACCGTCGATACCATCGCAGTTCTGGTCGATGCCGTCCCCAAGATCATCCGTTTCGCTTTCAAACACACAATAGGATTCACACCCGTTGGCCGGGTCCCCATCGCGGTCGTAGTAATCGTCCAGGCAAACCCAGTTGCACAGGCAGCCGTCTTCGTCGGTGCAGTCGCAGGAACTGCTGGTATGGTCCGGCTCCGGGCAGGGTTCACAACGGCTTCCGCAGGTGGCCAAGGCATTGTTGTCCACACAGCCATCATAGGGCGCGCCGCAGTAGTGACTGGTTTCCGTGCAGGCATAAACGCACTGTACGCCGTTGCAACTGACCGTGGTGTTGGGAATGGTTTCGCAGGGTTCACAACGGTTACCGCAGGAGTTGACATTGTAGTCGCTGACGCATTCCTCGCCGCAACGATGATAGCCCAGTTCGCAGACGAAACTGCATTCCACGCCGTTGCATTGGGCAGTGCTGTGATCGGGTTCCGGGCAAGGATCGTTGCAGCGGTCACCGCAGTGCAGCAGGCTGCTGTTGGTCACACAGGCCGGTTCGTCGTCGATGTCGCATTCGTGGAAACCGGGGAAACAATCAAAAGCGCATTCACCCTCTCCGGTGCAGCGCGGTGTGGCGTTGGCCGGTTCCGGGCAGGGTTCGCAGCGTGTTCCGCAATGGTTGGCATTGAAGTCATAGAGACACTGCTCGTTGCATGGATGGTAATTGGTATCACAAGCAAAGCCGCATTGGCCGTTCTCGCAGACGCGCTCACCGTTGTAGACTTGTGGGCAAGGCGTGCAGCTTGTGCCGCAGGTCAGAGGGCTGTCATCGGCGGCACAGGTGTTGCCGCATTGATGGAATCCGGCTTCACAGAACCAGGAGCAGCTTCCGCCGTTGCAATAAGGCGTACCATGATCCGGTGCGGTGCATTCCATGCAGAATTCCCCGCAACAGTCCGGGCTGATGTTGGGTGCGCAGTAGTCATTGAGAGCATCGTAATGGTAACCGGGATCGCAGACCACCGAACAGGCCGCGTTCACACAGACCCGCTGACCGTTGGCCGGATGCCCACCGTATTCCGTGAGGCAGTTCACCGGCGGGATACCGCAGTTGTCCACCTGACCCGGAACGCCGCATTCCTCCCCGATCTTTTCATAGGGGTCTACGCAGTCGAAATCGCAGGCATAGCCCAGACCGAAGGACTCGCAGGTGGGAACTCCGTTCTCCGGAGCGGTACACGGCGTGCAGCTTCCACCACAATGGTCCGGGGAGCTGTTGTCCACGCAGGCCTCGGCGCAGAGGTGGTAGCCGGTGAAGCAACTGTAGTGACAACTGGCGCTGATACAGATGGCCTCTGCATTTTCTTTGGCCGGGCAGGGCTCGCCGTCATCGGGATAACCGGAACAGGAGTTGTCCAGGCCATCGCAGACTTCCGGTTGGGCGTTGGTGTAACTGGAGCAGATTGCCTGGGTGTCGTTGGTCGGGTCGCAGATCCATTGACCGGTGCCGCAGGGGAAGGGCAGATAACAGCTATCTCCCAGGTTGAATAGTTCATCCTCCAAGCCATCACAATCGTTGTCCTGGCCATCGCAACGTTCATCCCCCCCGTAGGTCTGCGTACATTCATACTCGCAGTCGCTTGGGTCGTCGTCCACATCCCACTGCCCGACGGGGCAATCGAAGGCTCCGGCGAGGAATTCGACATCCAGGCGGGTTCCGTGAAAATCATTGCTGTCAATCTGCACACTCACCGGGAACGCCCCGCCTTGGGTGGGATGGAAGATCAGTTCAAAGGTCTTGGCTTCATCTTCCGGGGTAAGCCTCAAGGGGAAGTTCAGCTCACCGAAATCCAGCCCGTAGGGGTTGTTCGGGTCCATCACGGATGAAAGCGTCGGTTCCTGAATCACCAACTCGCCTTGGCCGATGTTGCGAATCTGCAGGGTCTGACGAAGTTCGCGATCGGTGACGATCTGCCCCAGGTCTACCGCCGTGGGGGCGTAGGGGTCGGGGGTGACTTCGGCTTCCGGCGCGACCGCCGTGGCTGTTGCGCTGACCTGAATGCTGTTGTTGTTCGGGTCGTTGGAGTTGATGAAGAAGGTGGCGTTTTCAAGGCCGTTGCCATTGACTGCGTTGGGGCGGAAACTCAGCGTGATCTCCTGATCGCCACCGGGGGCAATGGTAAACGGCCCGGTGACATTCAAGGAATAAAACAGGCTGGAACCACCCTGGAATTGAAGTTCCTGCACGCTCAGGTCATAGTTCCCCTGGTTGCTGATGGTCAAGGTGTAGCTGGCTTCCGTCAGAATGGCCACCTCACCGAAACTGACAAACCCGCTGACTACCTGGCCCTCTTCATCGCGCACATCAATGGATGGTCTGGCGCCTTCCCCGCTGACCACGAAAGTGGGATCCTCATTCAAGGCCAACACGTTGAAGGTAAAGGTATCTGTGAAACTGTCTGCCGTGGTGGGTCGGAATTCCACCCGCAGGGTGTAGCTGGCATTTCCCTGAATGGTCAAAGGATATTCGATGGGCCACCCCAGAGCGGAAGAAAGATAAAAAGGCAAGGAGGCGTTACGTTGAATGGTGTCGATCTCTACCGCTTCATCGCCGTTGTTGCGCAAGACCACATCCACAGTAGGCAGGGCGCCCACCAAGGTGGGGCCGAAGTCATGGCTGGCCGGTTCCACGGTGAGGGAGGTCTGAATACCGGTCCCGCTGATCGGCACATAATGAGGGCTACCTTCGGCGTTGGACTGCACGACCACCATTGTTTCCTGCAAGCCGTCCTGGGTCGGGTTGAACATTACGCTGACCGAGCGCCGCCCCGTAGGCAGGATGGGGGTTCCCGATCCCGGCCAGCCGACCGCATTGAAGTCCAGGTTGGGGTTGTCAAAGGAAAGTCCGTTCAGGGTGATCGGCAACTCGCCGTTGTTTACCAGATCAAAAGACATCGTGTTGTTGGCGTTGACCGCCAGGTTGCCGAACTCCAAGCTGACCGGGTCAAGGGTCAAGACGGGTGTGCCGCCTTCGCCGCTCAGCGGCAAGGCCACGGTGGATTGATTGGGATCGTTGGTATCAAACAACAGGCTTGCCGTCTTTTCTCCTTCTTCGGTGGGAGTGAAGGCCAGGCTTAGCGCCAACGCATCGTCGGGGATGATCCAGATTTCCTCGCAGTCGGCGCATTCCAGTAGTTGGTATTCAAAGGGAGGTGTCTGGCCATCGGCGGCCTGAATGCGGAAGTTGGATAGCCTCAGGGGAGCTGTGGCCGTGGACATGCTTGGGTCGTTGGTGATGGTCAGACTCTGGGTGCTTCGGTTGTTCACCACCACCATACCGAAGTCGATCTCTTCGTGATTCAGCTTGACGCGGGGTTCGCCGACAACCTGCCCTTTGACGGTGACCGTCACCTGGGAACTGTCCGGATCGTTGCATTCGATAACCAGGTCATTGTTCTGGCCTGCGGGATCACTCATCGTGTAAACCACGGTGATGGAGACGCTGGCCGTCGGTGGAACGGTGGCGGGGAAGGTGGGGAGGTTTTGCAAGCTGTATTCCACCAGCGTTGTATCCCAGTCGATGCTATCCAGAATCAGATCTCCCGTTCCGGCGTTTTTGATCACCAGATCCTTCTGCATCGGCGTATTCAGCGCACCGTTCATCACCAATTCACGGTCTACCTGAATGTTCGGCTCGCCGGTCTGATCCCCATCCGTGGTGTCATCGTCATCATCATCAGGGATGTCATCATCATCGTCGTCGGGAATGAGATTATCATCGTCATCGGAGGTATCCCCGTCCAGATTGTCTCCGTCGATCTGATCCGAGCGATCCGGTCGGCAGGCTGCGCTGGCCGTGTCGCAGTACCAGTTGTCACCGAGCTTGTCGATACAATCCTGATCGCTCTGGCATTGGCCGGAGTCATCCGTACCGGAGCCGGAGTCATTGCAATGCACGGAGAACAAAGACAGCGTGAGCAGGAACGCCCAACCCACCAAAGGCATAATCCGATTCATCATCATCTCCCATCGCTTGGATACCCAAGACAGGATGACACCAACGGGTAATCCCATCGGCTCTACAAAAAGGGCGGCCTAAAGCCGCCCCCACATATTGCTACAAACACGGTTTCGCGGGTCATGGTTCGACGGCGTACCGGACCCGTGATTGCTCATTCACATGGCAATTGATCCACGCGGAATTCACCCAGCACGCGGGGAAGATCCCAGGTGGCCCCGTCTCCTTCATCCGAGAGATGAGTGGTCAGGGTGCAGGCCGGAGTCAGATCGTCATTCAGGGTGATTTTCACCGTGACGTTGGTACTTTTTTCATCCAGGCAGATCCAACTCAAATCCCATCCGGCACAGCTTTCCATGAACTGCACGCCGATCTGATAGGCTCCATCGCAGGCATCGACATGGACGATTTCCTCACGGGTTCCTTCGGAGGCACCGCCGGTATGGGCCGTGACCATCGCCCGACCGCAATCGGTGCTGATGTTGTTGCAGAAGCCGTTGGACAGCATGTTGTTATCGCTGCAGGCTCCCCCATTGGGGTCACGCCAGGTCAACTGCGTGTTCATCGTGCCGGAGCCTGTGTAAGTCATTTCGACGGTGATTTTGTCACTCTGGCTGGTGTTCAGGTAAATGGTCTTGGGTTGACTCACCGCGTGTTCCGTATCCGTGACCACCAGACTGAGCATGTACTGGCCGTTGACATCCGGGGTAAACGTGACCAAGGCGCGCTGCCAGCCGGAGCTGTTGGCGGAGTAATAGAGACGATCCGGCGCGTTGGAAAGATCCGGTGCGATGAGGCTCCACTCGAAGGTCAAGGGGTAGTTGCGTTCCGGGTCGCTGGAGATGTCTCCGAAGAACGTATACTGCTCGCCAACCTCAATCTGCATCGGCACGGCAATATCCGGCCCGCTATCGTAGTTGGCAATCTTCGCCGTCGGCGCCTCGTTGGGTTCACGCCCCCAGCCTGTCATCGCGGCCCGCTGAAACTCCGCCTGACCGGTCAGTTCGGTATCAACGGTGAAGTTACAACCGGTATCCTGGCCGGTGTTGGTCGGTTGGTAGGCGACGCTGAATTCCACCATATCATCTTCGGCCAGGGTACAACCATCGGCGCAGTCACCAGGGAAGACCTGGAATTCTTCACAGTGGTTGCCGCTCTTCAGCACGTTCTCAATGACGATCTCACCACCGGAATGGTTGGTCACGGTGACGGTTTTCATCACCGGCTCGTTCAGGTTCACGTAACCGAAGTCAATGCTTGAGGGGTAGAACTCCAAAAGGTTCTCACCGCAGGCACCGGAAATCTCCACTTCCGCACGGGTGGATTCCGTCTCCACACCAAAAACCTGTTGGGCGTCGTGGGCGAAAAGAATCACATCATCGTGGAGGTCGGGGTAAATGGTGTTGGCCTGGGGTGCATAGGTGATGCTCGCCGTAATACAGCTTGGGTTTTCCGTCGTGCCCGGAGAGAGAAACACCGGATTGCTGGCGGGGTTGGGGTCCATCAGCACGGTGTAATGGGCCACCAGACCATACTTCAGTTGCCAACCGGAGAGAGTAATCGCCCGGTTGTCGGTGCCTTCGTTACAGATATACAGCGGAAGCACTACGGAGCTACCGAGGGTGGTATTGCCGAATTGCAGCAAGGGTTCTTCACTGTCCAGCATCACCCGCTCATCCGGGCTCGCCCCTGTGGTGTAAAACACCAGGTTGCTGGTGCCTTTGTATTCGCTGGAAAGCACGACCATCGAACTGGGGCTGTTGTCCGCATCGCTGGTAATCACCACCTGGGCCGTATCCACCTTGGGCATGGTCGGCGTGTAGGTGAAGGTCAGGTTCATCGTGTCGCCCGCCGTGAGGACGTTGTCGCCTTCCAAGGGATTGTCCAGCACGAAGACTTCATCCGTGTTGGGCGGGTGGATGATCTGCACCTGACGCACGGTTACCGAGCAGGTGCCGATGGAGGATACCGTCAGGGTCTGGGTTCCATCATTGCCCAGCATCACCGCCCCGAAGTTGAGGTTATCCGCCACGGAAATCTGTTTGCATCCTTCGGTGACATCGTCGTCATCGTCGGTCTGATCCCCGTCAAGGTTCGTGTCGATCACACAGGACCCAAGCTGACAGATCAGCCCTTCGCCGCAGGTTTCGGAGAACTGCCAACCTAATTCGCCATCAGCACGAACGGTGCAAAGTTCCACCGAAGTCGTCGTTCCGGGGCTGCAACGGGCCTCCCCTTCCAGACTACACAGGGTGTCATCGTCGTCGTCGTCATCGCCATTGCCACCGCTATCATTGCAGGCAGGAAGGGCAATCATCATCAAGGCCGTGAAAACGACCCATAGGATAAGCATTCCACCGGATTTCCGTCGGTTCAAGGGATACCTCCTTTTGCCGCAGGGGATTAACTACGTTGTAAGGTTCGGACCTACCTACCTATATAGCACATGGTGCCATGAAAGGAAACAAAAACAAGAACCTCGGCAGGTGGATGGGTGTGAATTTTCATGTGGGGACATTGACTTTGTGATGGATGTTTCTCTTCGCTCATCCTGAGTGCCGCCCGGAGGGCGGTGGTTCGAGGGATCGCTCGTGGCTCGAACCCGCATTCCGGCAGCATGGCCGATGTCGCATCCCTCACCTTCCAAAGATAGAACTCTGAGCAACCAGCCGTCTATTTCTGAGGCTTTTCGGGAGGATTACGCCCGGTTGCGTCCCTTGGCGGATGAGGGCAAGGCGATTCCATAGCGGCGAAGTTTGCTGTACAACGTGGCGCGGGTGATGCCCAAACGGCGAGCGGCCAGGCTGATGTTGTAGGAAAGAGAGGGTAAGAGACGGCGCAGGTGATCGGCTTCCAACTCGTCCAAGGTGAAAAACAGCGGATCTTGCTGATCCACGGGGCCGGGTTGGCTTTCCTCGCGCAGCAGAGCGCGAACCCCTTTGGCGTCAATCAGACTCTCCGGGCTTTGAGCTGCCGCATGATGAAGTACCCGGCGAAGCTGGGCGATATTCCCCGGCCAACTGTAGCACACCAGCACGCTGCGTGCCTCATCATGGAGGCTCTTGGCGAAAGGATCGTTATAGAGGCTCTGACACTCCTGCTGCAACACATCGGCCAGCAAAAGGGGAAGATCCGTCGGGCGTTCGCACAGACCGGGAAGCCGCAGAGGAAAGACGTTAAACACACCGTACAATGCAGCGCGGGTCGGTTCCTTGTATGCAGAAGGGTACAGATCCGTCCGGGTGGTGGCGATGAGACGCGGGCCATCGGCGGAAACACCGCGAAGTTTCTTGGTCAAACGCTCCTGATCGGCGGGGTTTGTGACGGCTTCCAGGTGGCAAAGCAGCACCGTCGAATACCGGTGAAGACCGGGGTCTTGCAGGTCCATTGTCACGGCCTCGATGGCATCCATTTCCAGCATGGTTTTGATTTCGTGACCGCTCAGGGTATGAACCGCTCGCGCCGCCTGACGTTTTCCCGTACCCGCATCTCCGCCGATGAGCATCGCCGTCCCCAGCCGGGCGGACAGATGGATGAGTTGGTGAATCACTTTCATCCGCTCATCGGCTCCGATCAGGCCGCCGAAGACTTCCTCCCGCACGAAAAGGTAACGACTGATCAGGTGCCGATGCTCGTGCAGAAAGCCGCGCAGGGCATCACGCAAGGCGTCGTCCTGGTCGGTGTTGAGTCGGTAACGGGTTCCTTTGGCCTCCCGTTGCTCGTCAAGAATGCCCTGCTCTACCAGGGGAGAAATCGCGGCCAGCACGTCTTTGAGCAAAATGCCGGACTTGTAGCTCAGCCGGGCGGCATCCAGGCGTTCTTTGGGAGACTTGATCAGCAGATCCAGCAGGTGAAGGCGCAAGGGCGAGCGCAACATGGAATACAAAGGCCCATCGGGACGAAAGCGCGTAGCCCAGTCCTTGTGGCCTTCGCTCATTTTGTGTTGCCTGCCTTGGTGAAGTGCAAGGTAAGCTGGGCGCGGGTCATCTCATCACGGGGGGTGAACCGCAGGGTCAACAGCCCATCTTCGTTTTCAACCTGCACCGTCCCGAAAGCCTCGGAAGCCTCCAGCGAGACATACTCCAACGACGCCACACTCGCAATGCTGATAGTCTGGTCAAAGGGATAGCGCACCGAAGGTGCTTGCAGGTCCATCTCCAGGGTCAAGGTCAAACCGTGTTCATCCCAGCGTTCACTACGCAAGGGATAGCTGCCCATCCCGGCATGACGGTTCCAACCGACGAACTGCGGCCAACCCCGCGTGGGACGCAAAGCAAACAGACGAACGCCGTAGCTGGGAACTTCGGCCTGAAGGCGGTCACGGATCACCCCCAGATAGCGGGCTTGCCAGAAGTCATACAGATGGTAATCCGTGCGTGCGGCAAGGTTGATGTCTCGCAGGTCCATATCCACCGTGCGCGGGTCCGAAGCGGACAAGGCTTCGTCCGTGGCCACAAGGCGGTTTTCCCCGAAGTGAAACAGACCGAGCAGGTCATAGGCTTCCTGGCTTGCTGCCGTCGCCCCAACACGCAGATGCCAGATTTCCGGTACGGCCTTCTCGAAGAGGTCGATGGGCTGGGCGCGGACCGGGCTGGTGAAGGCGATTTTTCGCAACAGGCTCACCTGGGGAGCATCCCAGCTTGTCGGGTCACCGGAAAGCCGGAAGGGCATGGCCATCAGGAATTGCCAGCTTGCCAGACTTTGTTGCTGTACACGGTCCAGGGTGGTGTTTTGCGTGGCCAGAGGGAACTCCAAGGGAAGCATACGGCTGGCCTGCCCTTGGAATGCGTAGCGGAGGGAGCTGTCTTGAATCAGACCGATCCAACCTTGTCGGGTGTCGCTACCCAGAAGGCTGGTGGTATCATAACCGTCAAGCACCTGACGATCCACCAGGTTGCGCCCAAGGTCGGCTCGCCCCGATGTTCCAAGCACCAGGTTTGACGATTCAGCACGAAGCTCCGTGAAGGCTTGCGTCCAGGCCATGCTGGGCAGCAAGTTCTTGTCATCCGTTGCAAGGAAGAAAGCCGGATCAACCCAGGTCAGAAGCAGCGCATCGGGTTGAAGAGCCAAAAGGCCTTCCAGGCGTGTCAAGGCAAAGCGGCGCGCCTCTTCCTGGGTGATGTCCAGCACGGAACGCTCTTCCGAGGGCATCCGCGTGTTTTCGGAAAGCTCACCCTGCCAGTCGGGATGCTCCGTCCAGAGTGAATCGTCCTTGGTGAAACTCCAGGGCGCATCGGTCAATCCCACGTTGAACCCGGCGTTTTTCAGGGTACTCATCCGGTTGGAAAGCGCATCGGTATCGAGAATACTACCAGCGTTTGTCGCAAGATCCAGTTGCGTCACGCCCCAGGCTTGCAGGTGTTCCTGCACGAAATCCACGGTGGCGGCGAGGGCGTCCTCATCCAGAGAGGAATCCAGCGTGAGGCTTGCCTGTAAGGTCTGGCGGCTTTGTTGATCCTCTACGTTGGTCATACCCTGGAAATCGGCCAGAGCCTGGGCGTAGCGTTCCAGCACCCAGCGGGGGTTCTCGCCTTGGGCGATAAACACGACGGGGTCGCCGTCCAAAATCTCACCGGGCTGCACAAGGCGACCTTCCATCCCAAGCCGGGTTTCTGCGTAAAACAGGGAGTGAGAAGCCGGTTCCTCATCCTCGTTCAAGGGGCCGAGATGAATCAGGTTGTAGCCTTTCTGCTGACGCAGAAAGCCGGTCAGTTGAGCGATACGCTGGCTGGGATCGAAAAGCATCTGACTCTGGTTGCTTACAAAGGGAGCATCCCAGGGCTCTCCCGTCCAGGAGGGCGGCGCGTCGGCATCGTCCGTCAGATCCGCAGGAAGCATCCGCGGGGTGTCTTGGGTCAGGTAGGAACCGGGTTGCCAGAGCCAGGGAAGGTTCTCTGTACCGGGAAGCCGCACGAAGGCGCGGGCGTCGTCCACGTCGGTCAACTCCAGCGGACGCAGGGCCAGAAGGCGGCAGGGGTTATCTCCCTGATTTTCCACCCGCAGCTCGGCACGGAAGAAATCCTGGTCGGCGTAAGCGGACAGGGTCCAACTCAGTTGCAAGGCACCTTCTCCGGCAGGGGTGCGCACCACAAGCCGGGTGGTGTCTCCCAACGCATCGTGTTCCTGGACTTGTTCCACCTGCCGCACGGCGAGAAATTCATCATCCATCGTCAGCCAATGCCATTCTGTTTCCTCACCACAACGAAGCATCACACCGGCACGCAATCCCTGCGCGGCGGTCTCTTCCCCAAGCAGCACCGAGGCACGGCCGGAGCGGTTGTCATAAACCAGTTGTCCGCCGGGCGTGGCAAGGGTCTTCCGTTGACCGAGGGCATCCACGCATTGAGCGTCCTGGCAAAATTGATCCTCGTTGCATTGCGCGTCATTCACACAAACCTGCCCCTCGTCCCCGTCAGGCGTCTCCGTATCGCCATCCAGGTCGGCTTCCACACAGCGCCCATTCACACAGGTTTCCCCGGCCAGAGAACAGTCTTGGAAGGTCTGCCAACTGCGCCCGCTACTGTTGCAATATTGCACCAGATTTTCCTCACTACCGCCGCAGCGGTAGGTTTGCGGAAAGCAGTTCAAGGTCAAACCGTCTTCGCAGGAAAGCATGAAAAAACCGAGCGCCCAAAGCGCCGAAACGTGTATCAAGAGTGTCCGAACATCCTTCATGGGTACCGCATTTTCCCGAAAGGTGAATAAACGTCGCTCATCTTGCCCGAAACCCTAGTTTCACCTGCCGGGAATGTCAAACCAATTCCCCATACGAGGCGTTGAAGATCGCGACCTCTCGTCGGATACATCTTGATGAAATCATCCTGCTTGTTTTTGGCAGTCGTTGACATTTTCATCACGAGCCGATAGAATTGTATGTACATGTATCAGCTTGCGTGACCTGGGCAATGTCAACCCATGTCATTTGTTTCAACGTACCCACATGTTGAGAGGGAAAAATGAGGGGAAATGTTTCTTTTCTATGGGGTTTTGTCTGTTGTCTGCTGCTGTTTGCCTTGGGCTGTTCATCGGATGACGAAGACAACTCAGACAACAACGAGGACGGCGATCTGGATGAAAGCGTCTCGGAAGTCATTCGTGCGGCGGAAGGGGGAACGCTGGCTCTGCCATCCGGCAAGGCAACGCTGACGGTGCCTGCCGGGGCGTTGAGTGAAGATACCGAATTGAGCCTTTCCGTTGTCAGCACCGATGAGCTTCCCAACGCGGATGACCTGGGTAGCCTGGGTTTTGATTTCGGGCCGGACGGTACGACCTTTCTGGAGAACGTGACCATTGAACTGGCCCTGGAAGGAACGGTCCCGGAGGACCACAAAGCCGTGTTGGCTGTGCTGGATGGTGAGAGCTGGACCGAGATTGAAGGCTCCAGCCTGAAAGATGGTACGGTGAGCGGCGAGACGGATCACTTCTCTACCTACGCGATTGTCTTCGTCGGCGATTCGATGAACATGGTGACTTCAGACTGTGAAGACCTGGACTTCCAGGCTTGCGGTGGCGATCTGAGCGGAAGCTGGTCAATCAAAGATATCTGTATGGAAGCCACTATCGGGGAGAATCCTTTTGCCGGTATCACGGAATGTGAGGATAGCCTGTGGGCCTACACCCTGGATTGGACCGGAACCGTCCTGTTCAATAATGACGGAACCTATTCCATCACAAACTATGGGTTTACCCAAACGGTGGATATTGCCATCAGCGGCGCGTGTCTCGTCGCCAAATGGCCTGATTTTACCGCCGAAGAAAACTGCACGATGATCGAAGAAAGCGACAACACCGGCACATGCAGTTACAGCAATGACATGTGTACCTGTCAGAGCGAGCCGACTCAAAAAACCATTGATGACATTACCGGCACCTGGAGTGTGGACGGGAACAACGTGACCACGGAAGAAGATGGGGGAGATGAAGGCCCTCAAACATCCGGTTACTGTGTTGAGGGCAATGTGGCCGTCAGTGAGCTGAACGTGAACAACGCCACCGGCTACATGATTCTGGAACGCTAATTCTTTCAGGTTGCTTTCGCAAAGACAAGCCCCCACCGGCTCCATCACGAGCTGGCGGGGGCTTTCGTGTTCAGGAGATGGGCCTGATCACTGACCCCGTAGGAAGGCTCCGGTTTATCAACCCGGCGATTAGAACCGAGCTTAAGAATCGTCATCCTCCGCGCAGGCGGAGGATCCAGACAACGGAATATACTCTGGATTCCCGCCTTCGCGGGAATGACAACATGGATGCTTCGTCTAACTTGTTGTTGCCGGGTTAATCGTTCTGAACCGGAATACGGCGCGGCAGCACGGCCTGACTCTTCTTCAGTTCCAGGGTCAACACACCGTTTTTGAAGGCTGCGCTGATCTGCTCTGCGTCCACGCCACGGCCCAGACGGAAGGTGCGGTTGAAGGGACCGGTGACACGTTCGCTACGCAGGCAGGTATCTTTTTCGCTCAAGGCCTGGGTTTTGCGTTCGCCGGAAATACTCAAAACACCGTCTTTCACTTCCACGCTGATGTCATCTTTATCCAAGCCGGGCAGATCGGTCACCAGGCGGAACCCACCCTCGGTTTCCAGAATATCCGTATCCGGGAGGAAGTCGGCGCACTTGCCGTTACAGGGGCCGTTCATCATCGAGGTCATCAGGTCATAGGGGCTCAGGCTGCGTTGAATCATGCTTCTCATCGTCTTCTCCTTGGTATCATAAAATGGAATTAACTATTCGTTTCACTTATCAGGCTCATTCATTTATCTGCCTTACGAAAGAAAAGTAAGGCGCTCTTTCCGACTGTCAAGAGAAAAAAATGAAGCCCTTGAGCATCGGGAGTATCAAGCAGTACCGTCAGGAGTTATGCAATAGAATCAATCTGGCGCAGTCGTATCGAGAGGATGGGATACAAGGGTGCCTTTCGGTATCCCCGTGAGGGGTGAAACCATGTTTAAGGTGATGATTTGGGAATATTCGGCCTGGAACGTACCGCGTTGAGAAAGCATGATTGCCGTTGGCGTTCAGTAGCGGATCTTGTCTTCCTTCTTGGTCCAGGCGTCAAAGACCTCATCGGCTTCGGCCATCGGTCTGTGTTCCATCGGCAGGCTACGTTCTTGAACGTCCAGCGGGATCTCCCGGTAGATGAAATCGTCATCAAAGCCGATCTGCGCGGCCTGTTGCCGTGTGTTGGCGAAAACCACGTGATCCACCCGCGCCCAATAGGCGGCTGCCAGACACATCGGGCAGGGTTCGCACGAGGCATACAGCACGCAGCCTTTGAGATCGAAACGCCCCAGGGTTTTGCAGGCGCGGCGGATCGCCACCACTTCGGCGTGGGCCGTAGGGTCGTTGTGGCTGGTAACCTGATTCCATCCTTCGGCAAGAACCTTGCCGTCTTTGGCAATCACGGCTCCAAACGGGCCGCCTTCATTGGCCAGCATCTTTTCCTTCGCCAAGCGGACGGCGTGGCGCAACAGGGCATCCGGATTCACATGCTCCTCCTTTTGGGTTTTGCCATGCCGGGTGATGGATCGGCTTGCAGGCATTGCCTCGCATACCCGACCCTCTCTCAGCAGGCTGGAACCATGCTAGGCCATTTCTCCTGTCATGGGTAGTGTTTTTTCGGTTCAATTGCCCAAGCGGAAAATCGCAAAGCTTGTCCTGAAGGATGGCAAGAGGAAACGCCCTCCGTTTTGACGAAGGGCCATTTGCCCGAAGATGGGATCAGAACCGCTCATTGAAGGGATATCGGATCTTGTCCAAAACACGCCCCAAGGCCGTTTATCCTTGATGATGATTGTAGAAGACAAGAGTGATTTGGGATCACAACTCCTCGACATCCGCGTCCTGTTCGTAGCAGTCGATCTCGAAATCTTCCCCGTTTTCCGTATCCGGTTCCATGCACAGGCTTCCTTCATCACAGGTGACGGTGGAAACATGGGGGTATTGGCAACCGGGGTGATCGGGGTGATCCAGCCATTCACAGACGGAAATACTCAGCGCGTCGTCGGCGCAGTGGGTTTCGCAGGGATCATATTCCGGGCATTCCAGGTCACCGTCTTCGTCGGTTTCCTGCTCGTCCTCCAACTCCGTATCCCCATCTTCCACGCTTTCCTGTTCCTGTTCCTCGTCGCCGTCCATCTCTTCGACATCGCCGTCTTCCTCGGTATCCGCTTCTTCCGTCTCCTCTTCATCTCCATCCGGGAAGAAGGGGATTTCATCGCCGTCGGTCTGGTCGGTATCGTCTCCGTCTTCGGTACTGATGCTGTAGCATTGGAGTTCCCAGGCATTAACCAGATTGTCTTTGAAGCTGATGCACTGATCCGCCAGATCATCCAGACAACCGGAGGCGTTGAGGCATTCCCTGGTTCGGTTGCGCCAGACCGCGTAGCGGCCTTCACAGGTGTCTACGTCATCATAATTGCACTGGCAGAGAAGTTTGGCGTAGCTCTCACATTCGGGGACGATGTCCTCTACGTCGTCGTCATCGTCGGAGCTATCGGAATCCTCACCGCAGCCTCCGACATAGAAGACCCAAAGAACAAGGAGAAGGGGAATGCTCAGGCTTTGCAAGGTCATCAGAGGCTTGTTCATGTCGTATCCTTTGTCTATCTGCGAGCGGCTCTTCCTGTGTTGCGACAGCGTGGTTGCGTTTCCCAACCCTTCTTGACGATGCTTGGGGAAGGCGGCTCGTTTCTACGTCAGGTGATGCGGGGTGACTCTGTTCATCAGAACCAACCGGTCATCTTGATTCAGCATATCGGAGCCTTCGGGCTTTCGCCAGACCTTCTCTGCTAAAAATTGTAAAAGATTGACACCATGCCATCATAGGTTTCGGAAACGGTTCATGGTTTTCCAAAACAGGGGTCAACAGGGATCTATTTCCTTTATGTTTCCTGCTGGTGATATGGGGCTTTTTCTGGGGAAGAACCTTGCCGTGCTTTGCACTCCTTGCGGAACAGGGCCTTTCAGTATTATCTGGACTTTCCATGATCTTTGTAGATATTAACCCGGCAACAATAAGTTAAACGAAACATCGATCCTCCGCCTGCGCGGAGGATGACGATTCTTAAGCTCGGTTATAATCGCCGGGTTATTAACCCGGCAACAACAAGTTAGATGAAGCATCCACTTTGTCATTCCCGCGAAGGCGGGAATCCATAGTAAATTCAGTTTTATGGATCCTCCGCCTGCGCGGAGGATGACGATTCTTGAGCTCGGTTATAATCGCCGGGTTGATAACAATAGAGGGGAGCGCCCCGGAGAAATACAATAAACAATTCCGAATCCTCTTGATTTCCCTCCCGTTCATGGTTATGTATTAGTTATTATGTTCAGTCGAAAGTTATGTGGAGTACGGCGTGGGCAGGCCTGTAACGGCTGGGAAATGCTACTCACCTGCTCCACATAACTATTATGCTCATTCCTCAATCGGCCAGGCATTTCGCTCGGCCATAACGAGGAGGAATTAGCATGTTGGAACAGTTTTTCGAATCTCCCACGCGGCTGCGACAAATGCGGCGCGGGCCATTGGCCATGCACATTGACGCGATGGCTGCCGAGTTGCGCGAGGGTGGGTACGCAAACACAACGGCCCGCGCCATCCTTACGTTGGTCGCCAAGTTCAGTCTCTATGCACGAGGCGAGGGCGTACGCAATGCAGGCGAAATCGACGACTCGCTTGCGAAGTGTTTTCTCGAAATCGAGCTTCCAAAGGAAGGCATATTTCATACTGCGCCCAACGCGATCCGCCATGTGATGGAGCATTTGAGACGTCATCGTATTGTCGCCGCCACACCAGCATCCGAATCGCCAGACATCGATCCATATGCAAAACATCTTACTGGATACGACCGTTACCTCGCAGATGTGCGAGGTCTGGTATCGGCTACACGAGAAAATTATCTGCGGGGAGCCAGAATGTTGCTGCAATGGTGGACGGATGAAAACGGCGACAAGCCTCTGTCGCAGTTGAGCGGTCCCGATATTTTGAAGTTCGTCACCGCATACGGCAACCAATATCCAAGCCGGAGTTGGCGTCGTCATCTTCACTCGAACACGCGTGGGTTTCTGCGATATTTGCGGTGGGAGGCTATCATCGACACCGATCTTGATCGCGTTGTCCCACGGGCCTACCGATGGCGGTTGGATACACTGCCGCGCCATTTGCCGTGGGAGCACGTGCGTGCATTGATCGACAGTATTGAAACACATCACCCGGAAGGACTGCGTGACAAAGCCATCTTGCTGTTGGTTGCAGGGCTCGGCCTTCGAGCCAACGAAATTCGGACATTGGAGTTTCGCCAACTCGGGTGGAAAACTGCCGAATTGAGGCTTCCCCGCACGAAAAGCAGACGGGAGCGCGTGTTGCCCCTGCCGAAAGAGATAGGAGCCGCGCTGGCCGATTATGCGCTGCATGGACGGCCTCCTCTTGAAATCCCACAAGTATTCGTCCGCCATCGCGCTCCCCAAGGAGCGTTGCAGTCATCCGGCGCAATTGGAGCCGTGATTTTTCGCCACCTGAGGCGTATGGGAATCGACACACCAACGCGCGGTACGAACCTTTTGCGCCATAGCTTGGCCACACGAATGGTCAATGTCGGCGTGCCGATCAAACACATCGCCGATATTCTCGGACATCGAAGCATCGACACAACAGCCATATACACAAAGGTTGATCGGACCAGCCTGGCTGTGGTTTCTCTGCCGTTCTCCGCAGGAGGTGCGAAATGAAACGCTTCTCCAGCAAATATGCAAACCGGCTGGCAAATTATGTAGCACTGCGACGAAGTCTCGGACTCAAGTTTTCCAATCAGGAAAGTATTCTGCATGCGTTCGATAGATTTCTCATCTCCGATGGCAATGATGGCCCAATCACCCAGGAATTGGCGCTGCGTTTCGCGAGTGCAGACCCTCTGGCCTCCGATAAGCGATGTGCGCGTTACTATCAGATCGTGCGCAATTTTTCCGACTATCTGGCCACCTTCGAGCCGCACACGCCTCGCCTTGATCCCCGCGCATTGCATGCTGTTCGACGGCGCTCTCCCGCATACATATTCAGCGAAAGCGAGTTGGAGCAACTGCTTGCCCTTGCCCAAACGGTATCCGCAAAAAATCCGATTCGAGGCGCTACGCTTCACGCCATGATTGGTTTGGCGGCGAGCACCGGCCTTAGGATCGGCGAGGTGATACGTTTGGATAGGAAGGACGTAGATCTTCAAAGCGGTGTTCTCACCATAATCTGCACAAAATTCTATAAAGACCGGATGGTCATCGTACATCCGACAACACTCGATGTTTTGCGCGATTATGAAGCATTGCGCGATCTGACTTACCCCCACTGCGATTCTCAGGCATTTTTCATCAACACCCGGCGTTGCCGTTTCGCGCAGCACACGTTGCGACTGGATTTCTGGCGCATGCTTTGTCAGATGGGGATTCGCGAAGCGAGAGGCTCGGGTCCGAGTTTCCATGACTTGCGACACACGTTTGCCGTCCGACGACTTGTAAGCTGGTATAGGGAAGGTGCGGATGTGCAAGCCATGTTGCCGATATTGGCGACTCATCTTGGGCACGCGCACTACAGCGATACTGCCTATTATCTCACGGCGACGGCGGAATTGCTCGGGCTGGCGGCTGATCGTTTTCATCGCGCCCTCCAGATCGAAGAGGTGATTTCATGACGAAGAAAACTTCGATCACCTTGTCTGCGATGTTGGAATCGTTTTTCCGCCAACGACTGGCGGCGCAACGCAAAGCCAGTCCAGCCACAGTCTCCACCTATCGAGACGCATTGCGGTTGTTGTTGGTGTTTGCTTCGGAACGTATGGGAAAACCACCCGGTAAACTGAGCATCGAGGAAATCGACCGCGATCTCGTCCTCTCCTTTCTGGACCACCTGGAGAAAAACCGTGGTAATTGCGTTCGCACCCGTAATGCAAGGCTCATGGCGATCCGTGGCTTTTTCACGCACGTCGCCTACAGCGCTCCCGAATTGGTCGCTCATGCTCAAAGGATTCTTTCCATTCCAGGAAAAAGAACCAACCAGAAAGTGATCGATTATCTGCGCCAAGATGAAATAGACGCTATCCTGGACACGCCCGATCAGAGCACTCGCCAGGGGCGACGCGATTACGTCTTGCTGCTTTTCATGGTCAGGACGGGCTGTCGTGTATCCGAGGCGATTGGGGTCAATGTCGGAGACCTCCGATTGGTTCGTCCGCATCAGGTTCTGCTTCGCGGTAAAGGATCGAAAGAACGTGTCGTCCCTTTTGCTCAGGATGTCGCCGACGCCTTGCGGGAGTTGCTTGCCGAACGAGAAGATGGTCGTCAGTCCGGTGCGCCGATTTTTGTCAACGCACGTTGCATACGCCTGAGCCGTTTTGGCGTAAATCACATCCTCAAACGCATAACGGCAAAAGCAGCAATCAGTTTGCCTTCGTTGGCCAAGCGCCATGTCACTCCGCACACACTGCGTCACACCACCGCAATGCAGTTGCTTCAGGCTGGCGTAGATTTGACCACGATTCAATCCTGGCTCGGCCACGCAAGCGTGAATACGACTCATGGGTATGTAGATGCAGACCTTGAAATGAAACGACAGGCACTTGATGCGTGTGATTTCGCCGAAGCAGGTTTCGAACCTTATCAACCGACCGACGAGGTCTTGGCGCTGTTGGAGAAATTCTGATGATATTATGTGGAGTAATTCGGCGGCGGGTTGTGTCAGCATGGGCTTGCACCCGCCGTACTCCACATAACTTTCGACTGAACATAATATCGTATATGTGGCGCGCCACATATCCGCTATCCTGATGCTTTTTTGCACACAATCATTGTCTGTTTCTCTTTCGAAATTGTGAGAATGCGTTGAATTACCCGATATATCTGAACAGGAGATATTATGGACGCCAAATTGAAGAAAATGCTGATTGCAGATATCAAAGTCTGGTTGGCCGATGCCCTGGAAAAAAATGATTTCGGTAGCGTGGTACGCTTCAGCAGCTACCTGGAATCCCTCATTGATTCCAAAGAAACTGCAACCGTGAAGGTCAAAGCCGCAGCCAAACCACGAAAAACCAAAGCCAAAAAAGCCGGGGCAACCGGCGGTCAACGCGGCCCCAAGCCAAAACAACATTTCCCCGAAGAGAGCATGATCGAAGGTACCTACAAAGGAAATAGCTATCAGGCCAAAGCCCTGGCTGATGGTGCCTATGAACTGGATGGCCAACAGTATCAAAGCCTGGCCCAGATGGGAAAAATGATTATGGGACGCCAAGGTCCGCTGTGCAACGCCAAAAACTGGAAACTGGCAGAAGAAACCAGCAAGGCCTGACGTCTTCCGTAAGGAATCCTACTTCCGGGCACCTCGGCTTGAACGGAGTTCATCCCTCTTGACAGGGTGGAGGTCCACCCTTAGAGTTGTCTATGTAGAGTTTTTCAAGCCAACCCGGCGGAAACGCCTTGCTTTGATGAGGACATCATGATTGAAGCCCAAGCCATTGAAAAATTGATTGACGAACGGATTCGCCCTTCCCTGGCGCTGGACGGTGGTAACATCGACCTGGTGAAAGTGGAAGATGATACGGTGTATGTGAAATTACTGGGTGCCTGCGGTACCTGTCCGGCCAGCCAAATGACTTTGAAATTTGGTGTGGAACGCATTCTGCGTGAAAGCTTCCCGGAACTGAAAGAACTGGTGGCCGTGCGCTGACTCCACATCAGGTAGGAAAAGAAATCCCCCGAAGGCAAACGCATTCGGGGGATTTGTGATTTCTACCGATGAAACCGGTTTGGCGCAGAGCCTCAGATGGGAAAGAGGCTTACTTTCCGGAAAAAGCATCCAAGATTTTGCCGATGAGCCGTGAAAGCTCCGGTACGTTGGCCAGACCGAAAATACAGACGCCGATCAATCCGATAATCACCCATTCTGCGGTCATCGCTTTCCTCCTTTGCGCGATGGGCTCGCGCCCGATCCCTTTTCGGGTTCCTGCTTGCCTGCCTTGGGCTTACCGAAGACCGGGCCTTCCGGCAAGGGAGGCGGCGCTTTCTTCTTCGCGGCGGTTTTGCGGGAAAGGCGCTCCACTTCATCGCGGATCAATTCATACTTGGCGTTCAGTTCCCGCAGATTCAGGCCCTCTTCCACCAGGAGCGTGATGGGGATATCCAACTTCTGAAAGAGGTTCTTGGCCAGAATCGCCAGCCGCTCCAGGAAGTAGTCCTCTTCGGCCACCGTGCCGGGGATTTCCATCACCAGGCTTTCCGGCTGGATACCCGCAACGACATCCAAGAGTTTCCCCACCGCTTCGGCAAAGGCCAGGTTGCTGAAGGACTTCTTCGGTCCCAGTCCGAATACGAGCAGGCGCTCGGCAGCGACCGCAGACGGTGTGCTGGCCAACAGGCTTTCCCACGAGGAGCCCTCGAATTTTCTGCTCAGCAGAAAGCGGGATACCCGCCCTTTGGCACGCCAATCCACCAGACCGTTCAGGCCGCGCAGGGGACGTTCGTCTTGAAACACACACAAGGCCAACAGATCCCCGTTCAGGGTATCCAGGTTGTCCATCGTGCGTGGTAGAAAGCGTACCGTCATTCACCCGCCTTGGCGCAACAAGGGTTCAAGGATTCCCGCGTATCGAACTTCAGTTTTTCTCAACGGATTGAGAGATTTTATCCAACACACCGTTGATGAACGACCCCGAATCCTCGGACCCGTATTGTTTTCCCAGTTCAATGGCTTCGTTGATGGAAACCCGCTTGGGAATGTCTTCCAGGTGCAGCAGTTCAAACACCGCAAGACGCAAGATGTTACGATCCACAATGGCCATGCGATTCAAGCGCCAGTTTTTGCTGGATTCCTGAATCCGTTGGTCCAGTTCCTCACGGCGTTCGGTTACACCGAAGACCAGGGAACTTGCGAAATCGCGCACGTCATCGCTGGCTTCATCCATGCCGTCCTGGTCCTCGAAATGCAGCCAATACGCATTCCAGGCCTGGTCCGCGTCCATGCGGTTGCATTCCATTTCATACAAAATCTGCATGGCGCAACTACGCGCCAACCGTCGGCTACCCATGCTTTCCTCGGAGAAAAATCAAAGTTGACGCAAAACGGAAGCCAGTTCAATCACCGCCAGGGCGGCTTCGGCGCCCTTGTTGCCCGCCTTGGTACCGGCACGTTCAATGGCCTGTTCAATGGTGTCACAGGTCAACACGCCAAAACCAATGGCTTTTTCCGTTTCCAGGGAGATGTGGGCTACGCCCTTGCTCACTTCGGAGGCAACATAGTCGAAGTGAGGTGTTCCGCCACGGATCACCGCACCCAAACACAGCACGGCGTCATAGGCATCATTCTTCACCACACGACGCAACACGGCAGGAATTTCAAAGGCTCCTGGAACCTTGATAATGGCTAGATCTTCATCCTTCGCGCCATGCCGGACCAGGGTATCCACGGCCCCTTCCACCAGGCGATCGGTAATGAAACTGTTGAAGCGACCCACGATCAACGCGACCTTCAACCCTTCGGCTTGCAACGCGCCTTCCAAAATCCTCGGCATGGTTTCCTCCACGATCACGCCCCGCAGGGTGGGGGCGGCAGGCCGTCAGATGGCTCGCCTTGCCTAAGTCCTTGATAGTCAAGACAGACTTACACAAGGCGTTGCTCCGACATTCGGACAGGTAAAAAGAGGCTGGCCCCTTTTCGCTTGATGTTCCGCCGGAAAGCGCGGAACCGAACTCCGGTTGCACCGGACCCTGTGAAGATCACCCGGCCCGGTTCGTTTGTTCGTTGTACCCCATTTTTCAAAAGAAGCAAGACGGGAGCCGCATTTTTTATCCGATCTGACGCGGTGCATTATCGGCCTGAACGTCACCCTGCCTTGGGCCCCGTATCCCTCTTGTGGGCCCCCTGTGCGAAGCCGAACGAAGCCTTGCATTATCAAGAGCTTGTGAAAATCTGGAATAGAGAGGCTTTTTTGAAGGTTGAAAGTGTCAAAGCCGTTGGAATCCTCTTGACAATGGCTAGGTTTCGCTATAATGGAGGGCAGTTATCGAAGCGTCAGGCTTTGATCGTGGAAGAGAAGCTTTCGTAAGCAAGGGTACGACCTGGGGGACTTTCGACAATCGGCGAGTCGGGCTTTCAGACCGGGGCGATTGATCCGTAATTCCTCTGGGCTAAATTGACAGGGTAAAGAACTGGTGGTGTCACCAGTAACAATACGACATGTTCGCAAACAAATTTGCTGGTTACCGTTGGAGAACACAGCACAGAAGGAGGCACTCGAAATGAGGAAGATGGGAACTCGGAACCTGCGTGGATGGGCACTGGCCCTCTTGTCCCTCGGTATGCTGATGGGGTTCACGGCACTGGTAGGCTCTGGATGCCAGGATCCGCCACCGCCGCCGCCGGAGTGCCAGGCTGATGATGATTGCCCGGCGGGGAAAGCCTGCCAGGGTGGAAAGTGCATTCGTGTTCGCGTTGCCGCACCGCCGCCAGAGTGCCGCACCAACGAAGACTGCTCGGACAACAAAGTCTGCCGTGGTGGCAATTGCCGTTATGAATGCCAGGGCGATTCCGACTGCGGTAACAACGAAGTCTGCCAGGAAAACCGTTGCGCCCCCGCTCCCTGCGAAGTGCAGCGCGTCCACTTTGATTTCAACGAGTACTATCTGACCAACGAAGCCCAGAACGTGCTGCGTCAGAACATGGAATGTATGCGTGAAAACAACGTGGCCAACATCACCATCGAAGGTCACTGCGATGAGCGCGGCTCCAGCGAATACAACCTCTCCCTGGGTCAGAAACGTGCCCAGTCCGTCAAAAAATTCCTCTCCAACCTGGGCTTTGACAAACGCAAAATCCGCGTGATCAGCTATGGTGAGGAACGCCCGCTGGATAGCTCCTCCGACGAGAGCGCCTGGGCCAAAAACCGCCGCGGTGAGACGATCACCGGCGAGTAATCGCCCTTTTTCCGAACGATGAACGGACAACGGGCGCTTTCAGGCATGGAAGCGCCCGTTTTTCTTTACCCAACGAACAGCGCCTTTTTTCTCCCCTTCACGCAACACGGACAGAAGTGTGCTTGCGGGCGGGTCTGGAAAAAGGCATGTTGATGGAGATGGAATCATGCAGGCACGCTTCTCTCGTTTTCTCTCTCTGGTTGTTGCCGCTTTCCTGCTTGGCTCTTCCCTGCTGCTTTCCGGCTGTCTGGTGACGGACAAGGAAGGCACGGCGATGCAGGAAGACATTGTGGCGCTCAAGCAGCAACTGAAAACGGTCAACGATGAATTTCTCATCACGCGGGACCGTCAGGGAACCTCGTTGAATAAACTGGAACGCGATTTCGAGCAGGTGAAGAAAGCAACCCAGTACACCTCGGCCAGCGGCACCGTAGAGTTGGACCGCGTCAAGCGGGACATCCTCATGCTTAACGGCATGGTCGAGCAGAACGGTTTCAAATTGGATAAGAACCAGCAGGCCGTGCAACAGAAACTGGACGAACTGGAAATGCGCCTGGCGGTGATTGAAACCAAATTGGGCATCGACCCCAAGAAATATGCGCCGGTGAAGAACCAGACCAGCCAGACCACCGCCGCTCTGATCGTCCCGGAAAAGCCGAAAGAGCCGGTGAAGGCCGCAGATCCTTCAGACCCTAAAGACCTTTTCCGCCAGGGTGTGAAACTGATCAAGGACAATGAGAACGTGGAAGGCCGCAAGCTGATGGCCATCTTTCTCAAGCAATACAAAGGGGGCCGTCTGGCCGATGACGCCCAGTATTGGATCGGCAAGAGCTACTTCCAACAGAAGAACTACCACCACGCCGTGATGGAATTCCAGAAGATCGGTGACAAATATCCCCAAGGCGATATGGTGGATGAGTCCCTGTTCATGATGGGTGAATGCCTGCGTAAACTGGGCCTGAAAAGTGACGCCAAACCCTTTTACCAGGAGTTGGTGGAAAAATTCCCCAACAGCAAACTGGCCCCCAAAGCCAAGAAAATCCTGAAACTGCTCTGAGCCTGATCGGCTTCAAATCCCCCTCTTTGCATCTTGCCCCTGCTTCCGGACTTGAAGGAAGGCAGGGGCTTTTTATTGACCCGGAAACCGAGGTGGCCTTGTCGGAAGTTCTGCAACGAAGTCCATCTGGTGTTGTTGCTTTGAGATGACCTGATACGTTTCTATCATCCATGTGCCTTCATCTTCCGAACGACGTGAGCAAGGCTGTGTCTTATCTGCGCAGCCGCGAGGGTCTGCTCTAGCGGTGGCACGACGGCATCCTTGCTCTCAGGCCTCGTTTCTGCATGGCTTTGTTAGGAAAACATGTGGACCTACGTGGGAGATTGGGGTACACTGCGCCTACTTGACGTTTGATTCCCCTATCGGTTTTTTCTGGCCCACGGAGGTATGATCCCATGAGGCAATGGCTTTCCACTACCCTGTTGCTGTTTCTGATTCTTTGTTTGCTTCCCGCGTGTTCGGAGGATGACGACGACGCGACCCTTGATGGCGATGACTCCACCGATGGAGATACGTCGGACGATGATGATGATGACGATGACACCGACGACGATGATGATGACACGGACGGAGACAGCCACTACGACGAAACTGTTTATGACGAATACGGCTATCCAACGGCCCTTCCTTTTGACGTACAACGCGAGAACGTCGGTGAAGCGCTGAGTGACGAAGAAGTCGCCGCGTTCACCAAAGCGATCACCGGAATGATGAAAGACACCGGTTACTGGGACTGGGTCTGGTGGGTCAGCCACGGCCAACACGAAAGCTTTGATGAAAACCAGCTGGATTACAAACTCTGGTGGCAAGACACCAAGGCGATCAAAGAAGGCGATACCATCACCTTCAGCCATTACGGTGGTGCGGACAACCTGACCCTGCGTACCTGCAAAACCCTGAACAACGCCATTGCCGGATACATGGCTACCGGGGATGAGATGTTCAAACGCATTGTCATCGCCTATTCCAAAGGGCTTGTTGCGTTGAGCCTGGGTATGGAATACGGGGATGATCCGGTGAAGTATTTGCAGGCCCGTGCGATTTTCACCAACAACCACGAATACGACCTGGACGACACCCGCCATGTCAAGGTGGACTACGACCCGGCCAAGGTGGCCAAGGAAGACTGGAACGCCCACACCATCCCCAACACCGAGAACCGTGAGTACGGCAGTGGTACCTGGCTGCGCACCATGCGCTCCAAGGATGATGTCCCTCACATGTACCGCACTGTTCCCCTGCTGATGCGTGTCGCCGCCAGTGCTCCGGATGACGATGTGCGCGAGGCTGCCGCGATGGCCTATGAATACCTCAAGGGCTTTGCCAAGGATGTGGTGGACCAAGGCTATCAGATCCGCACCATCGACCAGGACGGCAATGTCTTCGTGCCTGTGGAAGACAACGGTGTGGTCAAGGATCTCGCCTCCTTCAACCGCTACGATCTGATTGACGCCAAGGCTGAATGCACTGCGAAAATCGGTAGCGCACTCATCGCTTACGGCGATCCTCAAGGGAACGATTGCGGTGTTGCCGGAACCAACAAGTACGAGAAACTGGCTACGGTTCAACATTACTTCAACCAGGCCATTGTCCGCCAGTTCCATGTCAGCGCCTTGTCCAACGCCTTGATGAACCATCAGAACGAGGCCGCCGAAGACCTGATGAATGGCTTGATTCTGCGGGCCGATTGGATCATGGAAGATCCGGAAGGTTTTGCCGAAGAACACGCCGAGTGGCGGGTCGATCAGGCCGGTTTCTACCTCGCTGCGGGAACCGTCGGGTTGCCGCTGACCAACCAGGAAGCCCGCTCCATCGTCGAGCAATACACCCGTGCTTCTGAATTCTATCGTGACTTCCCTTACTGGGACCCCTGGGATGAAAGCGTGCCGGACGGCGAATTCGCCTATGTGCCCAGTTGCAAGAAAGACGTGGATAACGGAAACGGCGAGACGGAGCGCATCTACTTCGTGCGTGAGGATGAGATTCCCTTTGTTATGGAATACTGCTGGTCGCCGCTGCGCAACCCCAACTCCGCCCGCTTCGTTGATTGTGACATCGTGCTGGACCCCTCCCGCTGGGGTGAATAAACGATCGCGAACGATGAATCGACCCACGCCCCGCCATCCGGCGGGGCGTTTTCATAGGCGGAAACCGTCAGGGATGCGTGAGCGTTTCTTCAAGAAGCTGCTCCACACTGGGGGTTTTGTGCATGGCTCCTTCAAACGATTGCTCTCCGGCCTCGGTGAGATAATAGCCGGCCAGCCCGGCGAGAATCAATCCCACCACCCAGCGTAGAATCATGTTCGCCGAAATGCGCAGTTTGACGCTCTCTTCACCTTCGTCACTGAGATAGAAAAAACCTTCCTGATCACCGGCATGAACCACCACGGCCTCTTGGGGAGCATCGGCTACGGCGTGTTCCAACTCCGCCTGATTTCTCGCGGCGTCACGGGCAATCGCCCATTCATCGCTGTCAATCACCCCGTTGTCATTGAGGTCGTAGGCCATCAGCTTGTCTTGGTTTCCCTTCAATTCACGGAGCTTGCGACGGAAGATGTCTTCCAGGCTTTCGTTGGGATTGAAGGTCCGACGCTCGGCGACGCCCACAAGATAGACCGTCGCTCCCGTGGGCAAAAAGGTTTCGACAACCCGTTCGCCGGGACCAAGACCCATCGAGGCACCACCGGGAGTGATGGGGAAGTTGAAATGCAGATTGCCGGAGAGCGAGTGGGTGTTGTGCAGATCCCAGATCAGGTGTTTCGTATCCACCAGACATTGTCCGTTTTCATCTTTCAGCCAGAACAGGCCGCAATCCAACATCCCGGAACGCACGGTGACATAGCCTTTCTGACCGGGTTCCGTACCGTAAGCTTGCTCTTGTTGCAGGACGTAATCACAAGCTACGCACTCCACCCCGGAAAACGGGGCGTACATCGGTACCACCGGCGTTACTTGACCGGTGACTTCCACCAGGCCCATTGCCATGCTGTTCAATTTGCTGGTGGGCAGATCCTCAATAAGCCGTTTTCGTTTCCATTGCACAAAGGCGAGGATCAGTTGCCCCAACGCGCTGACTCCCGTTCCCAAAGCGAAGAAGGTCGGGTTTCGCAACCAGACACTCAACACGCCGCAGGCGATAATCAGGCCGGTGAAACCAAGAACGAATTTCGGCGGGCCAAGCTTTTTCACCGCTTGATTCATGCTGTGCCAGAAACGTTTGTGCCGGGTGACCTTGGCCTGATTACGGATTGCCCGCGCTTCTTCTCGGGTGGGAAGGTTCTGTTCCACGTGCAGGCGTTCCACGTCCTGCTGGATACGTTCCGGATCAAACAAGGAGCCTTTGGACCAGGGGCGAAACATGCCTTGCACGTAAGCCAAGCGGGCCAGATTGGCGTATTTTCCCACGGTGCGTAGCATCTGCTCACGGCCATCGTGGGTTTTGGCCAGCCGGGCGTTGTCGCTGGAACCGGGTAAGCCGGGAATGATTCCCAGGCCGTAACGGGTGTCGATGTGTACCGACTCGGCATGACGCTGCATCGTCGTGAGCAGCCAACGCAGGTTGGCTCGTCCGCTCTTCTGGTTGAATTGACCCAGGCCGGTGTAATTGACACCGGTGACCGACAGCACCGTCCCCTGCGGATAGGCTTCGCTGAACAGATACATCAAGGGTTCTTCACGCAGAACATATTCTTCGGGGCTTAGGGTATCCGGGTTGTCCATACGCGCCGGACTGTTTCGTCGTGCGGCCCGCCCCAGTTCCTTCACCGCGTGTTTTCCGGAGGCATCGGCCAGCACCACAAGCAGCTTATCTCCCGGCTCGAAATCAAACACCCGCTGCTGGTGTCGTCCCAGAAACTCCAGACGGCTTCCCGAAAGGCGCAGGGTCTGGGTTCTCGGAGCGGTGGGCAGATTCAACAAGGCCCGCCGGTTCAGCGGAAGGCTGGGAATGCCGTAGTCTTGCATGGCGTTGGATATCTGATCCAGGTTCATGCCCGGCTGGGCGTTGATCAGGCTCACGCCATAGCCGATAAGCTTCTGGCGCCAGGTATAGGCATCAATCCCGGTACGGGCGGCGAGATCCTGCACGGTATGGTTCACCAGATCGGGACTCACCGGTTCCACGCGGAGCAGCAGAGAATCCGGCTCAACCAAGGCTGGAAACAGCGCCTCGTCGGGATACATCGGCCCGAAGGACATATCCTCACTGCCCAGAGCTTCAATCTTCAAACTCTTCTCCTTCCTCTGATGGTCAGAGCGTCCAGAATCACTCTTTACAAGTTACCTCAAAGCGGCCAAAATGTCACCGTTGTGATAGATGGGACTGGGTCATCGTGCTGGCTGTGATCCACAGCGGGGCTCAAAGGTCGCGTTCCGGAAGGAATGCAAAGCGATACACCAACCCAGGAAAAAGGACTCCAACGATCCTTCAGACAAAGGAGAAACCCATGAAGAAAATCGGCGTTGTATTGGCCGGCTGCGGTCATCAGGACGGAGCGGAAATCCATGAAGCCACCTTGACCCTGCTCTTTCTGGACCAGGCGGGCGTGGAATGGACGGCTTTTGCACCCAACCAGAACCAGCATCATGTCCTGAACCACGGCAGCGGCAAGGAAATGGCGGAAAGCCGCAACGTGCTGGTGGAAAGCGCCCGAATTGCCCGTGGTAAGATCCAGGATCTTACTGAGGCCAAGGCCGAGGATCTGGACGCCGTGATTTTCCCCGGTGGCTTCGGGGCTGCGAAAAACCTGATTGACTGGGCCTTCAAAGGACCGGAGAGTACCGTCCATCCTGAGGTGGAACGCCTGATTACCCAGATGCACAAAGCGGGAAAACCCCAGGGCTTCATCTGCATCGCACCGGTGATTGCTGCGCGGGTAATGGCCAACCTGGGAGTCAACGCTCAATTGACCATCGGCACGGATCAGGGCACCAGCGAAGCGATTGAAAGCCTGGGCCATACGGCGAAAGCCTGTGCGGTGGACGAAATCTGGACGGATGAAACCAACAAACTGGTCTCCACCGCAGCCTACATGCTGGGACCGGGCATTGCGGACATTGCCAAAGGGATTGAGAAACTGGTGCGTCAGGTGGTGAGTCTGGCCTGAGCTTCGTAGGATTTCGATGCTGCCTTCTTCATCGGCGATCGAAGCCCGACAGACTCAACTTCACCAGGATTTCTTCCTTGATACGTGGCTTTTCAAGCCATGACTCAGGCTGTGCGGGGAAGGGATGCGGCGATGTGAAATGAGCGCATACCACCACCGTTTAGCCTGAGTACCGCCCGGAGGGCGTTGGCTTGAAGGCCGCTCACTTCTCATCGGGTCGCGATTCTCTTCTGTCACTCCCCAATAGACGGTAGGTCTAGGTGGGTTTCTTCGGTGTCAGGGCATCCACGGTTACCGCACCGGTAGAGCGCGGTGTGGCGGGCATGGTCGGATGGGTGGGGTCCAGCCAGACACGCTCTTCGGTCAAGGGTCTGGCTTCCGCCGCTTTGATCAGTTGATAGAAGGTGTAATGAAGGGGCGTGGCAATGCGATGCTTCTGGCCCAGTTCCATAATGCGGCCATGCAGGTATTCCACTTCGGTCTGCTGGCCCAACTCCAGCGCCTGGCGCATTTCATGGGGATATGGGTCACCGCCACGATACATGTGCAGGAAGGTTTCCGTGGCCTGATCGCCAAAGCTGTAGCCGTCGGCCTGGGCCACGGCCAGCCCTTCGCGAAGGATGTAACGAAGCAGCCGCTCGGCATGGGGTTCCACGCTGGCCTGATAGGCCGTCAGGCCGGTCAGCGCGCAGATGCCGGAAATGGGGCTGGCATAAATGGCCTGATGCCAGACATGATGCCGGATGGTGTCCGTCGCCTGGGCAGGAAGACCGATGTCATTGAGCATAGGGGCCAGTTTGTCGGCGTGGGCCTGGGCGGCAGGTGTTGCACCGCCGAGGTAGGTGGGGAAGGGAGTATGGAACATCGAATACACGGCGGGCTCGTCGTTGTATCCGGCAAAGCCGGCAATACCACGCACCACACGATCTTCCCCCAGCACTCGATTCAAAGGCTCTTCACTGTCCAGGCCCATCTGCATGGAAACCACCACGCAGTCTTTGGGCAGGTTCTCCGCCAGTTGGTTGGCAATCGGTTCATGGATGGAGGTTCGCGTGCAGAGAAACACCACGTCGGGTTTGAGAGCCGACAGGCGATTGATCGCCGGAATCAGGCGGCTTACCTCGACAGCCAACGTGACCTCTCCGGCAATCAGCAAACCACGGCGACGGATCACCGCCAGTTCATCCCGGTTGGCATGAACCAGAATCGTTCGTTTCTGGGCAGAGAGAAGATGGGCCGCCAGAATGCCGCCAACAGCATTCATTCCAACAACAGCATAGGTCAATTCCGGCATTCTTTCACCTCACAAACAAGAACGAAAGCCATCCGGGTGACACCGTTCCACGTCTCACCACGGAGAAGCCTGGTCTCAAACAAGTTACCGACTGTTCCAGTGTAACACATCACTCCTAGCAGAGCAACGCACTTTCAGCAGCCTTCTACCCTGTTCGCAAGCAGGTAGGATAAGGGTATACCTGCCTCTACACCTTCCTCAAACAGGCTACGAAGCGGCTCTTAAAACAGTTGCCTGTTACTTCTGAATCGGATGCCTTTTTTGCCAGAGCTTTCTTTTCCCTTCAAACCTGATGAAAAATCTGTTATAAATCCTTTTCAATCACGAGTAATGGTCTGCGGGCGGCCTTTCTCTCCGCAGAATATCTTCTCCCGTTTGCCGCCCGATACGAGCCAAGGTTAACCAGAACACCCGGAATTGCCGTGCCGCAAGGTGGCGCGTCCCCGTAAACTCGAAGGAGATTTCCATGAGAAACAAAGCCTTTTGGATTGTATGTCTCTTCGCCATGATGTCTATCTTCACCGTGATGGCCTGCGATGACGAAACCACATCGACACTGCAAAACGACGATGACGACGACGATGATGATGATGTGAACGATGACGACGATGACATGGATGATGACGACGATGACATGGATGATGATGACGATGATGTCACCGATGACGACGACGATGATGATGATGACGATGCCTGCGAAGAAGGGGAAACCCGTTGCACTGAGGACGGCATGGCCGTCGAACGCTGCTTTGAAGGAAGTTGGTTGAGCCGCGACTGCGAGGATGGGCAGGTCTGTGAAGAAGGCGCCTGCACGGCGGCAAGTGACGACGACGATGATGATGATGACGATGACGTGACCGATGATGACGACGATACCACCGACGACGATGACGATGTCACCGATGATGATGACGATGATGATGTCAATTTCACCGAAGGCTTCAGCTATCGCGCCGACGCCCTCGCGATCTTCAGCCCGGAAATGGCCATGCAGGGTGTAGGCGATGTCAAAGTCATGCTGAACAACCAGATCACCCAGCGGATTCAAAGCGGAGAGTTGAACTTCCTGTTCAACATGCAAGCCGATGACCTTCAGTCCTATCCCTACAATGCCTATTTCGGTATCGGGGAAGCGCAGGGAGAAAACTACACCTTCCAGACCGATAGCAGCTACTACGTAGAAGTGATTCAAGATCCAGACGAGACGGATACGGCCTATTTCATCAGCCAGACCACCGAGATTCCCATTCCCATTCAACAGGGCATGGAGGTCACGCTCTACGACGCCACCTTCCAGGGAAAATACAACATCGCCAGTGAAAGCATTGAAAGCGGCATCATCGCCGGTGCGATCAAGCAATCCGATGCGGCAAGCATCGTGGTCTATGGACAGATCACCTTGGATTACGTCTTCAACATGCTAGGCATCACGCCGGACCACACCTTTAGCGACAATACCCAGGGCTATAGCTTCATCTTCACCTATTCGGCACAGGGTGTAATGATTGTTGAATAATCCGACTTTCTATTCGCTTACCCGTAAGGAGGAATCATGGCGCTTGAACGAACGATGGGGATTATCAAACCGGAAGCCGTATCCAAAGGCTATAGCGGCCTGATCCTGGCGGCGATCGAAAAAGCGGGCCTGAAAATCATCGACCTGCGCATGGAAACCATGACCAAGACCAAGGCCAAGGGCTTCTATGCCGTTCACAAAAAGCGCCCTTTCTTCGAACGCCTGATTACTTATATGGCTTCGGGGCCGGTGGTACTTTTCGTCATTGAAGGGGACGATGCGATCAACCGCTATCGCAAACTGATGGGTCCGACCGACGCCACCCAGGCGCCTAAAAGCACCTTGCGTGGGAAATACGGCAGCACGGTTACCCGCAATGCCTGCCACGGTTCCGATGGTCCGGACACGGCGGAATTCGAGATCACCTACACCTTCGGTCCCAAACTGCTGCTGAAACGGAAAGCCGTGAAGAAAACGGCTGCCAAGACATCAACAAGCACCACCAAGGCCGCAGCCAAAACTGTAACCAAGGCCGTGCCAGCCGCAAAGAAAGAAGCCCCGAAGAAGCGCGTCTGCAAAAGCTCGACAACGAAGAAAGAAACCGTAAAGAAAGAGACGGTCAAGAAACCTGCCACGAAGAAGACCGCGGCGAGAAAAAGCACGGCCAAGAAAGCTCCGGTGAAGAAAGAAGCCCCGAAGAAGGCTGCCGCCAAAAAAGCTCCGGCAAAGAAAACGGCAACCAAGAAGAACGCCAAAAAGAAGTAAGGAGGTTTCCCTCACCCTTGCTCACTCTGTTCGTTTCCCTCTCCTGAGCGGGAGAGGGAGAAATCGTCTCTTCCCCTGGGAGAGACAGGATGCCGAAAGGCATCCCAGTGAGGGGCGGAAGATTCATCAGTATTCCGATATTGCCCCGCCATCCGGCGGGGTTTTTTAGTGCGCGGATTGTTCCTGCCGGGCCTCCCGGCCTGAAGATTTGATCCTGAGTCGAACGGTTTGGGTTCACCCCGTCATAAAGGCTCTCATGCCGAAACCGGGAACACCCTCCAAGATGGGAACGGGGGACGCCGTCCGTTTCGACACACGATCTTTTCCCCGATTGGGCGTTGAACCAACAAAAAACGCCTTCGGGATTTCCCCCAAGGCGTGAATCGTTGCGAGTGCCGGCTAGGCGATCTTACACCTTGGGAACACCCTTGGGAGGGAAGAGGGTTTCGGCAATGGGTTTGATCGCCTTGGCGTGAGAGATGGGGACGCCCTGGTAATCGTCATTGATGTAATCGCAGAAGCCGAACCAGTGGGTGCTTTTGGAGTAATCCAGGTGCGGTACCGGTGCAAAGTATTCCTTCTTCGCAAAGTCTTTGTAGCTGTACTTCGGCCCGAAAGGATGCCGCAGGAAACCAAGGCGATTAATCACCTTCTCAAAGCTCTGGAACAAGCCCTTCTGGCTGGGGAAGCAGTCCGCCGCCGAATACTTGACCTGAAATTCTTCCTCGGTCAACTCAATGCGATGCACCGGGCCTTTGTACAGAGGATGGAAGCGCATGGGAATCAAGATGGTGTATTCATAGGCGGGCAGGTGGAAGAAATCCACCGTATGGTTGAACTCGCGGGCCAACTGGTTGACCGCTCGTGCCGCGATCATATGCACCAGATCATGCTCCGGGTGTCCTCCCTGCCAGGCCTGAGTCCAGACCACATCCGGTTTGTATTCAATCACCGCCTGGGCCATTTCGTCGGCCATTTCCACAAAAGCATCCAGGCATTGTTGACGGTTGCGGCCCTGGATCAGATCGGCAAACATGGAATAGATCCAGATTTCCGACTGCCGATAGCAGTGCATCTGGCTGTCCGGGTCCACCCCGGCTTTTTTCATGTTGCATTCGGTTTCAGCAATGCGCATCTCTGCATAATCATCCGGGCTCATTCCACTGCCGGGAGCCAGCCCGTCTCCATTGGTCAACCAGAGAAAGCGGGATTGCCCGCGCAGGCGTTGAATCAATCCCAGCGAGGGGAATTCGTCATCCTGATGGGCGAAAAGAAAGAGGTGTCGGGTATCCGGATGAAACAGGTGCGGCGAATAAGGTACAACGCGCATGGAAAACTCCTTGCCGTGAATGGTGGAAATAGTCGGACCATCCAAGCACAACTTGCATGAAAACACAATCATTTACCGTCGTGAGAGTCGGGGCGTGGTTTTCAATCTTGGGAGTTAGAATGATAGAGAGAATAAAGTAACGGGTTTTCCAACCCATAACACCTCATCTGAACTCAGGTAAAGTATGCTCATGGCGAGTGATTCATCGACGAGGAATTGGTTCGAGCTACGAGCGATCCCTCGATAAGCGGTGTTCCACCGCATCTTGGGATGAGCGAAAATTGGTCATGATTTCTTACCTGGGAAAGACGATCGTTAAGTACACGCTCCGCCTGAGTGCCGCCCGGTTCGAAGGCGGACTCTCAGGAGAGGTCGGCCCGTCACAGACGGGCTTTTTCCGGATGAGGGCATTCTGGGTGGAAGATCATGTCCGGCAAGAAATTGGTCCGACCTACGGTATGTTGAAAACGTTTGTCCGCTTGATTTGTTTGCCTGATTGGTTGTTTCAGAGGGAAACAGAAGAGAAGAAATCAAGAAAAGAACTTGCCAACCGATTCGCTTATGAGGTAGGGGAAGGTCCATATTACCTTAAGCAACGCACTCTTGGCCGTATCGTTATCCGGGGGACGCCGTTCACGTTCAGCAAGCAAGGACCGTGGACCCTGAGTGACAAGATTCTTGATAGAAAGTTTTGTGTGCAATGAAAGTACTGTTGACCATGATCTCTCTACCGATGGTGGGGAACGTTTCCGAATGGCTTGCGGAGCAGGACCATCAGGCGCTTTTCGTCTCCGGGATGGATCATATCTTGGACATTCTCGGAAGCGTTCCGGATGAGCGGGTGGATGCCATTATCCTGGATGCGTCCGCCTTGGGGGAAAACCCAGCCCAGACCTTGCGCACCTTGCATCAGGCCGCAGGAACACGCCCCCTTCTTACCTTGTCATCCAGCTTACCCCGGCACTTGACAGAGCTTCTGGATGAGTTGGAAATCGGGATGCTACCCAAGCCCTTGGAAGATGCTGAGCTGGAGTCCTTCATCCATTACACGGCCCGCTGCTTCTGGACCCGCAAACGTGGTCGGTTGGAACAGCCCGCGCCGGCCTCGTTGGCTCGCTAAGGTTTTCGACAGCAGGGTCGTTAGCGGTTCGCGCCAAAAAACGCTGGCCTGAACGTCGCTCTGGCAGTAGAATCTCTGTCACGTAGACCATCCCGAAAGGGATTCAGCACGATCATCTCTGTTTCGTATAGGCCAAGCGAGGCACCTTGTTTGCCATTCTATCACCTTTCATTCCGTTGTTTTAGTAGCCTGAACAACTCTAAAGCAACTCTGTGAAAGGTGATTTTTTATGTGCCTTTCGTTTCTGTATCCACCATGCGGGTGGTTTCATGTTTCGCACTAACGAACTCAATAGACTGAAATTACAAACAAAAAAAGCCCCGGAAAACCGGGGCGTATCGTTCTTGAATGAAGCCGAGAGGCTTACATCACTTCGCTGAAGTTTTCGTCAAACTCGGTGCAGTTCAGTTCGGTGATGTCTTTTTGCAGGTTGTCTTCCATCAGATCGTTGGCCGTTTGGACGGTGCTTTCCACCTGAGCGCAGGCTTCCATGCAGACCAGACCGTTTTCTTTGCTGCACCATTCCACGGCGCTGCCCACGCCCACTTCATCGGCGCAGCTTACGCATTTGGAGCAGACTTTGAAGCAGAGGCTCTCCGGATCTTCGCCGCTGGTCATCGCAATGGCGAAATCGGTGCATTGGTCTTCTTCGTCACCCAGATCCATGATGGTCTTGCCCTCGGGCAGTTTGGATTCCGTGGCTTCCACGTTGGCTTTGATGTTCAAGCCGACGGCATCGCCAAAGCTGGAGCCCATATCGCAAGCCTGTTCGCAAGCGACGCTTTTGCCGCTGACTTCACACAGACCGGTGACGATGTCAATCAGCATTCCTTCCATTTCGTCCTTGCAGGTGTCGCATTTGTGGCAGAAACGACCGCAAGGGGTTTCCAGGCTGGCTTCACCGGTCAAGTCTTCCAATTTGTCGGCAATCTCGTCGCAGCCCAACGCGAACAAGGCAACCAACACCAACAATCCAGACAATACCTTCTTCATGGTTCATACTCCTCCTCAAATTGGGATGCACCCCGGAGCGACACCCAACGTGCCTGTCCCCCATTGATGCTTATACCCGAAACATGGATGACGTATTGTAAACCATTTTTGGCAATTGGCAAGGAAAACCGCACAGGCCCGACGCTCACGATCAGGGATCAAACCTCTTCGTTTTCAGAGTGACTTTCATTCGGTTCAACTTCCCAAACCGGGGAATCCCAAGGTCCACGATCCAGGATGGGAACACGATGTGCCCCGTCCGTTTCGGTAAACCGCCTCACACACCAAAGAGTAGCCAACCCTTGGAGCTGATACGGGATTCAAGCGGTATTTTCACGAGCCCGGCTTGCACGGAGTGATGGCATCGGGTAAAGTCTTGAAGCGATTACCCGGTTCACTTATTTGGGGATGGTTACCATGAACATTGCCGTACTCTCCGATACCCACGGGATGATTCCTGCCGCGTTCTTCACCCTGGCCGAGTCCTGCCAGCACATCTTTCATCTGGGTGACTGGGAGGATGAATCCAGCCTGTTTGAATTGCAGGCTCTACCCGGTATTCTCACCGCCATTCGCGGTAATTGCGACCGCGAGCCGGATTACCGCAAGCAGCGGCTGGTGGAACTTGCCGGCTGGCGCTTTCTGCTGGTTCATGAGTTGGACTGGCCGGACGCGATCCGCCCCACGGTGCGCCGGGGGATGGCCGAACACAAACCCCACCTCGTCTGCTACGGCCACGTTCATCAGCACGGGGTGACAAGGCAGGAGGATTCCTGGTTCCTCAATCCCGGTCAGGCGGGACGGGGCCGGAACCCACGCTCCACAGCCTGCCTGTTGGATCTCCACGCGGAAGAGATCCGCGCTTCGTTCTACACCCTGCGAGGCAAGCAGTTCGAGCTTCTGGAAGAGCATACCTTGGAAAAACCGAGGCGCTGACACCAAGGGCGGCTGTGGCTTTCTCAGGCTTGCCTTGCCCCTTGCTGAAAAACAGGTACAATGCGTGTGTAGCTGGGTGATGAAACCCAGATAGGTTTTGCTGCGACGAAGGGGAGGCGTTTGATGAATCATCGGATCACACGAAACATTGTTGGTAGGTTGTTCGTATTGGGGCTTTTAGCCGGATTGATCACCTCCTGCGCCTCCGGCCCTACGGCGAGGATCGTTCATTCCCAGGTTCACGGCACCGTGGAAGAAGCCAGCCTGGACCAGGCACTGCGCCGCACCACGGATGACCTTTCGCTCTTCGTGATGAGCCTTGCTCAAACCCCTAGGGTGGCGGTGATGGAAACCCTGGTGCTTCCCGAAAAGGCTGGAGAGACTCCCCCGGATTGGGCTTCGTTGGGGGAAACCCTGGCCGGGCGGATGGCGTTGGCCCTGAACGGAGAAAGTGCCCGCGCCGAGCGGGTGGACTACAGCAGCCTGATCGCCGATCCGGACGCCTATCATAAAGTACCCGATCACCTGAAAGGGAAAGTGCTGGCCAGTTCCGCATTGCACGAACGCTACACGCATCTGTTGGTCAGCAACCTGCGCAAGCAGGATGATGGTCTGGTGTTGTATCTGGTTCTTCTCCGCAGCGAGGACGGCGAGCCCTTGTTTGAAAAAGCCTTTCGGATTGAGGAAGACCTGAGCCTCTGGATGGCTCAAGGAAAGACCCTCGTGTTGGCTTCCTTGCCCGCGCCTTTCCGAGTCTGCTCGCTGGATACGCCCAAGACGCGCTCGGCCAACATGAAACGGGCCAACGAGCAAGCGTCTCTGCTTGTCGAGATGATTCCGGATAACGGAAGCAACAAGGTCTGCCTGCGTCTTCCTGCCCTGGATACACCTGCGGCTGTCAAGCAGAAGATGATTCCCAAGGTTGAGGAAAAGCCGAAAGCCAACTCCCGCAAGCGCAAAGCCTCCAAGCGTGGCAGGCGGGGAAAGAAAAAAGCTCCCCAACCCGTACCGGTTTTTATCGACTATTCCCCGGTAGCGGAAAAGGATGCGTTGGTCTGTTTCCAGGTTCATGCCTCTGATTCCGGTTCGATGGAGGATCCCTACCCGCCCAGTTTCCTGCTGCGAAACGGGATCGCCTCACAAGACGGCCAGCTCAAGCAGGGCGATGGTGCCACCTTGAGTTATGTTCTGGATGCCTGGGGTAATGCGCCCTTGGATGTGGAACTGCAAAGTGAGTACCCCTTTACCCACACGGGAAGCCTGACGCCGCGCAAACTTTATGCCTTTATCACGCTAAACGGAAAAGACCTGCGTACCGGACGGTATCTGTCGCCTGCACAGGGAGGCTGGTGGGTCGTGGAAACCCACGCGGAAACGGGCTTGCGGCTCTCCTATTACGGGCAGAATGAAAGCCCGGATACCCACCTCCGCTTTGAAAACCTGGAGAACTCCTTCACCGAGAAGATGTTCAACCACTCCCGCTACGGGGTGCTTTCCATCGCGCTGTTTGCGGAAGCGGACAAGGGTTGCCCCAAAGGCTTGGAATGCCCCAGGCGGGACAAGGAACTTCCCTGTCGTCTTCAAAAGGAAAAAGACAAACCGCCGGTGATAAACCTCCGAAAAGCGGAAGCCACGGATAGCGTCGGTCAGTTGCCGGACGATGCCGTCCCTTTGGGGCTGATCTCCATCCGCTATGATGCCCCAAGCGAAGCCGAGAAATTGCGCCGTGAGGAAGAAGCGCGTCGGAAAGCAGAGGAGAACAAGTAGTCATGATGTTCCGTTTGGTTGGTTTCGGTTTGCTGTTCGTCCTGCTTCTTGGTGTTGGCTCATCAAGCCTGGCCGATGAACTGGACAAAAAACTGGCAAAAAAAGATGCGGAACTGCTGGCCGAAGAAAATCACTATGCCCTACCGAACTTCCTTTACGGTCCCAAGGTGATGATGGGCTGGTACTCGCCGGGGCGTTTTGAATTGGCTGGAAACTACCACCGCGTAAGCGCCCGGCAGTCCACGGAGTTGGGAATCAATCTCGTTCTCGGCGGGCGGGCGGTGGATCGCTGGCGCGGACTGGTCTTGGATCTCACTCCCTACGTCGGCGTTCACCACGGAATGTTGACCACCGATCACTCGATGTTTGCCACAGGCTCCTACCTGGACGCCGTCTACCGCATGAGCTTTCGCAGCTTACACCCCTTTGTCGGGGCCGGAATGAAACTGGGTGGCTTGCTTGGTGACCAGGAGATTACAGCCTATGAGATTTATGCCCATGTCCTTGGTGGCTTTGAGTGGGTGATGATTCAAGGGCTCGCCTTGAATCTTGCGTTGAGCTTGAGCTACGGCTACCTGGGTTTGAACGGTCATATGGATCTTACGGTAGACGGTCAACGGAGACGCACTCCGGTAAGGCACGAAATGGCCAACAGTTACGGTGTCGGCGGTATGATCGGCCTGAGTTTTTACTGATGCTTTTTCGTGAGCGGATTCCGTCGGGAACCTCACGGGTCGGCATGATTGGGGGAGAAGACGATGATTGAAGGAAAACAGATCGACTTACGCTTGTTTCAAGAGGACGAACTGGAAACCTGGGTGGAGCGAGGCAACCGTATCCGGGAGATCGGTGATTTCTGGCCGATGATGCTTCTCACGAAGCAGAGCTTCAAGGAAGCTTTCGAGAAAGAAGGGTTGTGGGGAGCCGATCGGGGCGTTCTGGCCATTGTGGATAAAGAGAACGAATTGCTCGGTTCCATCGGCTATTTTAAGACCATCAAGTACGTGGAAGGCTTTGAACTGGGGGGACGGATTCTGAAACCGGAGGACAGACGCAAAGGCTACATGACCGAAGCGGCACGCCTGTTCACCGCCTTCCTGATGGATAGCAAACCGATTTCCCGTCTGTATCTTTCCCATTTCGCGGGTAACGAAGGGACCAAGGCCGTCGCGCTGAGATGCGGCTTTCACTTTGACGGGATCATGCGCAAAGCCGTTTTCGATCGGGGCAGACTGATTGACCTGCATTTCTATTCGCTCTTGCGGGAAGAATGCCCACACCTCGCCGAGGTGTTGAGCGAGTTGGAAGCCTAGGTCGTATCGTCTCGAAGGGGGCCATCGTTTCATGGTTCATCGGGGCGGGAGGCCGTGTCGTGATAGGAAAAACACAGCCTGTTCTGCTTGGCCAAAGAGCGTGCTGACAACGCTCTTTCTTCACCTTTCTGTATCCCTGTGAGGGGAAAAGACTTTGTCACCCAACAAAAGAAACCCCGCCTGAAAAGACGGGGTTTGCTCTCTCGAAATGCTGGAGGGCTTTCCTCCAGCTTCAATGGGGTCGCTTATTTGTTCTTGAAAACCTTGTAGGCGGCTTTGCCGTCTTTGAACATCAGCACGCCGGCCATACCTTTGCTCTTGCTGCCGTCGTTCATCGTCCAGGGGTCGCTGTCGCCAGGACCGGGATGCAGGTACAGGGTATCGACGAAGGTGTCCGGTTTGACGATGGTGCTGAAGTCCGCGCCAACGGCTTTGCCACCGGCTTCATGGACGTTACCGAAGCTACCGAATTTGATCTTCGCATCGGTGATCAGTTTGGCCAGGTTCGGGTCGCCGATGTTTCCGGCCACCACGGCGTTGTCGATGGCATCTTTCCCTTTGCCGCGAGGCGGTCCGTGGGCGATGAGCAGCAGCGGGCTATCCGCTTCTTTGGCCAGAGTCGCCACCAGATCCAATTGTTTCTGGTCATACTGGCAGCCGGGTTTGTTGTGGATGTATTCGGGATCGTGGTAGCCGGGCAGGCTGACGAGGTCCACATCATCGCCGTTGACGAAGCGGATGCGGTTCATGTTGAACAGGTTCTTATAGGTTTTGCCGGCTTCCTCCAGGGCTTTGTCGAAGTCTGCGGACTTCTCACGGTTTCCCATGATGATGTAGGTGGGCAGACCTTTTTTGCCGATGTGCTCAAAGACGGTTTTGAGGTCTTTGTATTCTTCGCCGCTGTCACCGGTGACCAGCACGGCTTCCACCTTGTTTTGTTTGAAGAAATCAAAGTAGGCGTCAATGGCTTGCAGGGTGGCGGGAATGGCGGATTTGATGTCCGTCAGCACGCCGAAAGTCATCGCTTTGTCTTCGTCGGTGTTTTTGTCCACCAGTTTGGCACCGAAGCGCTCGAATTTCTTGCCGTTGGCATCAATGGCTTCCGCCTTCTTCACCGGGGTCATGTCACCGAAGCAGATGGCGTCCGAAGCGCCCGCTTTTTTGCCTTCGGCTTTCTTCTTCGCCTCTTCTTTTTTGGCTTTTTCGTCCGCTTTCACGTCTTCAGCGGCTTTTTCCAATTTGGCGCGGGCTTCTTTCTTGTAGCTGCTCTCGCAGGCCACGGCGCTCACCAAAAACAGCATCGCCGTCAGCACGATCATCACACGGAATTTCATTTCAGGTCTCCTTTCAGGATAAAAATCAACCTTTCAAACAGGGTATGTTCGGAGTAAATTACGCGTCGAGCCATGCCGCAAGTATAACCACGAACGCCTGCGAGTAAAGAAAAATCCGGCATTTTCCCACCTTCTACAATGGAAGGGGTTCTTTGGGTCGCTCGTGTCAGGATTCCTTCGTCAACCGCTCAGTCCAAAGGGCCGTCAAAGCCCAGCCCTCCTCGTAGGGAACTCAGGCCGGGCGAACCGGTCACCCTCGTTTCTTGCCGGAGGCATGTCGGATTGGGGATCTGTATCCATCAGAGGGAAGGGCCGAAAGGTAAACACGAAGCTCGGCCCGCCTAACGGGACGTTTTACGCTTGGTGGTGCGGTTTTTGGATGCCGAGCCTTGAAAGCGTTTTTTCTCCGGAATGCCGTCTCGTGTGGTATTTCGTTTTGCTTTCTTTTTTGCAGGCATCGGGCGACGCAAAGGGCTTTTACCTTCACCAATGATTTCCATTGACTTCAAAAACTGGATTTCATCACGGTATTCGGCGGCTTTTTCAAACTTCATGTTTTCCGCAGCGTGCAGCATCAGGGTTTCCAACTCCGCAATCCGTTCGGCAAGTTCCTGTTTCCCCAGGCGTTCCATTTTTTCCTGCTCGCTGAACTCCTGGCTGTTCAGGGTGTCCGCGTCGGTCATCGGCGCAAACTCGCGAATACGCTTCTGGATGCTTTTTGGAGTAATCCCGTGTTCTTTGTTGTAGGCAAGCTGCTTTTCCCGGCGGCGCTCCGTTTCATCCAGAGCCTTTTTCATGCTGTCGGTGATGCGGTCGGCGTAGAGGATCACCCGCCCGTTTACGTTGCGTGCCGCCCGCCCGATGGTCTGAATCAGCGACCGTTCGGAACGCAGAAAGCCTTCCTTGTCCGCGTCCAGGATGGCAACCAGGCTGACTTCGGGAATGTCCAAGCCTTCACGAAGCAGGTTGATACCCACCAGCACGTCAAACACTCCGGCGCGCAGGTCTTGAATGATACGCATCCGTTCCACGGTGCCGATTTCCGAATGGAGATACTCTACCTTGATCCCCAGATCGGCGTAGTAGTCGGTCAGTTCCTCGGACATGCGCTTGGTCAAGGTGGTTACCAGCACCCGTTCGCCTCGTTCCACCACCACGCGAATCTGTTCCAGGAGGTCGTCCACCTGGCCTTGGGCCGGACGAACCTCGATTTCCGGGTCCACCAGGCCGGTGGGGCGAATCACCTGCTCGGTAAACACGCCCTGGGTTTGTTCCAACTCCCAGTTTCCCGGTGTGGCCGAGACAAAAACCATCTGCCCGACCCGCTCCAGAAACTCTTCAAATTTCAACGGACGGTTGTCCAAGGCGCTGGGCAGACGGAAGCCGTAGTCCACCAGGGTGGATTTACGCGAGCGGTCCCCGCGATACATTCCGCCCACCTGACTGACGGTGACATGACTTTCGTCGATAAACATCAGGAAATCTTCCGGGAAGAAATCCAGCAAGGTCGGGGGAGCCTGGCCTTCACGCCTTCCGGTGAGATGGCGGCTGTAGTTTTCAATGCCGCTGCAATAGCCGAGCTGTTCCATCATCTCCAGGTCGAACATCGTGCGTTGTTCCAAGCGCTGGGCTTCCAGCAGTTGCATCTCTTTTTTGAAATGCACCAACCTATGATGCAGTTCTTCTTGAATGGTTTCCAGAGCTTTTTCACGACGTTCTTCACCCACCACATAGTGGCTGGCCGGGTAAATGGCCACCTTGGTCAATTCCCGGATGGCGGTGGCCCGGATGGGGTCGATCAGCTTGATACTTTCCACCTCATCGCCCCAGAATTCCACTCGCACGGCCAGGGCTTCTTCATAGGCGGGGAAGATTTCCAGGGTATCGCCGCGCACGCGGAAGGTTCCCCGGTGGAAATCGAAGTCGTTGCGTTCGTACTGCATGTCGATCAGCTTGCGCATCACCCGCTCTCGCGGAGCCTGATGGCCTTGCTGCAAGAAGACCATCATATCGAAGTAGGCTTCTGCACTGCCCAAACCATAGATACACGAGACACTGGCGACAATCAGCACGTCGTTACGTTCAAAGAGCGAGCGGGTGGCAGCGAGGCGCATCCGGTCGATTTCATCGTTGATGCTGGAGTCTTTGTCGATGAAGGTATCCGAGGCCGGAATGTAGGCTTCCGGTTGGTAGTAGTCGTAATAACTGACAAAATACTCCACGGCGTTTTCCGGGAAGAGATCCTTGAATTCTCCGTAGAGTTGCGCGGCCAGGGTTTTGTTATGGGCCAGCACCAGAGCCGGGCGATTGACCTGGGCAATGACGTTGGCCATCGTGAAGGTTTTGCCGCTCCCCGTCGCTCCCAAAAGAACCTGGTTTTTCTCTCCATCCCGGATACCCCGGACCAGAGATTCGATGGCCTGGGGCTGGTCGCCGGTGGGTTGGAACTCGCTTTTCAGCTTGAAGTGTTGGGTGGCAACCTGTTTTCTGTATTGTTGGAGGGAATAAGTTGTTTCATCCATCGGTTAGACCTCATTACATGGTGCTGGGCCGTGAGCGCGGATCAACACGCTCAAGCCGGGTTCACCATACAAAACACCTGTTCATTTGACAAGGTGTTTTGTGCTACGGTTCATGAATCCTAAAGCAAGGGCCGTTGCATGACGATACAGATTCACGCCGATGGAAAATCTTGGAATTTGGAACAACTTGTTTCGTTGACACGATATGGAAGAACGTGGTAGAGAATCAGACTCCGTGAGAGAAGGAGAACCCCATTCATTTTGCTTTTTTGATGTGGAGGGAGATAATGAGAAGAAACCTGTCTTTTCTAATGCTGTGTGCTCTGGTGCTGAGTGTTGCCTTGCCGGTCTGGGCCGAAGAAGCCGCCGTTGTTGAGGCGAAACCTGCCGAAGTCGCACAACCCTGTGACACTACGGGTCCGGCCTACGGACTTGAAAAATACGCTGGTTTGGAAGACCTGGCTCCGCGTGTGGCCGAAGCGACCAAGCTGAACAGCCAAGCCGCCAAGCTGATCGCCGGCGGCGACACGGTCAAGGCGGAAGCCCTGCTTCGTCAGGCCATCGGGATGTTCCCGGACTTCCTGGATGCCCGCTATCAGTTGGGTACCATCCTTCGCATCAACGGTCGTCTGACCGAGAGCGTGTTCATTCTGGAAAGCGTCGTCCGCGAGGCTCCGGAATGGCGCAATGCCGCCCTGCAATTGGCGCTGGCTTACATCGGCAGCGAGAAAATCGCCCAGGGTCTGAAGTTGATCCCCGTGATTGACCGACTGGCCCCGGCCAAGGGTGAAGACGCCAAAGCCTATCTGTGGGACATTTCTTCCGCGCTGGCCAAGGTCAACCATGTGGATGAAGCCCTCGCTTTGCTGACGCCCCAGGTGCGCAAGACGATGGATAACCTGAACATGGTCACCCTGTACGTGAGCTTGCTGCACCGCAAGGGCTTGTACAAGGAAGAGGCCGCGTTTGCTGCTGCGGCGCTGAAAGCCCATCCGAACAACGCCGCATTGAAAATCGCCCAGCTCAAAGCTCTGGTGGACCTCGGTGAAACAGAGAAAGCCAAAGCCATTGTGGCCAAGCTTTTCGCCAAAGATTTTCTCAACGAAGGCGTGGTCTATTATGCTCAGAGCCGCATGGGTAAAAAAGACACCGATTTCATGCTGCTCTGGTCCGACCGCCTGAACAAAGCCCTGGCCAATCCGCCCAAGGACGATGCCAAGCTGCTTTGCTTCGGAAAAGCCCTGCTTACCGCCGGGTTGGGTAAAGAAGCCATTGCCGTGTTGGATGGCCTTTCCAAGAAACAGGGTATAGACCCCGTCGTCTTCGGTGAGTATGCCTTGGCTCTGGCCCAGGATGGTCAACTGACTCAGGCGCAGAAAGTGCTGCGTGACCATCAGAAAGACCTGCCCTGCTTCGCGTGCTATCTGGTCCAACTGGGTGCGCTTACCGCCGAAAAAGGCAAGGATCTGAAAGCCGGTGCCAAGCTGCTGGAAGAAGCCTTCGCGATGAAGAAAAACGACGCCGTGCTGCATCGCGCCGTACTGTCCGCCTACATGGACGTTCCCGCCATGCCGATGTCTGCCGCCGTGATCGCCGAGATCGAGAAACAGAACGGTAATGACGTGGACATGCTGATGGCCCTGGCCGAGCTGTTCTTCGTGCGCAAGCAGATTGATAAACAGGCCCGCTATCTGGATCTGGTTCTGGCCAAAGAACCCAACTTCCCCGGTGCGTTGTACGCCTATGCCCAGGCCCAGGCTTCCTTGGTTCTTAACGGCAAGCTGGCCAAACATGTGCTGTCCGACCGCGTTGCGGCCAACAAGAACGATATCCCCGCCCGCTTCGCGCTGGCCTATATCGCCTATGCTCAGGACAACCTCGCCGGTGCGACTCAGCAGCTTGAAGCGCTGAAGGCTCTGGCTCCCAATGAGCCCTACGTGCAGATGCTGCTGGCCCAGAACTACGCCAAATTGGGCAAGCAGAAACAAGCGGAAGAAATGATCGAAAGCCTGATGGGCCTTGGCCTGCCGGAAGTCACCCTCGCCGCTGCCCAGATTTACGCCGAAACGGATCGTAAGAAAGCCGCTTCGCTGCTGGAAAACTATCTGCTGACCGTGGATGAAAATCAGGGAAGCGAAGCCCGCGCGATGTTGGCCGAACTGACCGGCACCACCAAGGGCCTGCCCCAGAAAACCAAATTCATCATCGCCGGTATCGCCGGTCTGATCCTTCTGGGCGCCTTCTTCATCGCGCTGTCCGCCGGTCCCAAGCCGACGGGTGGTGACGATCATCACGCCTAAGCGGAACACTTGCTACACATGAAACCGGCGGCCTTGGTCGCCGGTTTTTTCGTGGGGATAGATACTCGCTTGAATCCGATGGAGGAGTGGATGAAGAATCCGTCTGCTACGCTGTATCTTTTCTCCGGCCTGCCCGCCACGGGAAAGAGTACCTTGGCCAAGGCGCTTGCCGGTAGACGGGGAGCCGTGTACCTGCGTATTGATACCGTCGAGCAGGCCCTGCGGGATCTCTGCGCGCTCAGGGTGGAAGGAGAGGGCTATCGACTGAGCTATCGTTTGGCTTTGGATAACCTTCGCCTAGGGCTGTCTGTCGTGGCGGATTGCTGCAACCCCATTGAATTGACCCGGCAGGAGTGGATGGATACGGCCAGGCAGGCCGGAGCGCGGGTTGTGTGTATAGAGGTCCGCTGTTCGGATCGTGCGGAACACCGGCGGAGGGCGGAAGGCCGCAGCGCCGAAGTCAGTAGGTTGCGCCTTCCCTCGTGGGAGGAGATTCAAGCCCGATCTTGGGAACCCTGGACCACCCCTCGTGTGCTGGTTGATACCGCCGGACGATCCATTGAAGACAGCATCATGGATCTGATGGAAAGCCTCGCAGAGTGAGTCTTTTCGTTGAATCTGTCATGGCTCACCGGATGGTGCGTCGTGTTTCCATCCTTGATGATGGGACTTGGAGTTCCCGGTTTGGGGAGTTGAACCGATGGAACGATCATGGCGAGTGATCCCGCGAAGCGGGATGGTATCGACCCATCCTGCTACTTTCTTTTTGAGAACAGAAACGAGGTTATTGACAAACCCCGGTTTCCCTTACCCTCGCTCACTCTGGGAGAGACAGGATGCCGAAAGGCATCCCAGTGAGGGCCGATGACGTTGTCAGCAAGCTGAACGCCCCCCGTAAGGGAGGCGTTTTCGTAGGAGGGTGCAAACCCATTGATGTTTTGAAATCGCTCAGCGGGCCAAAGGATCGCTGAGGATTTCCGGCAGGTGTTTCAGTTCATTCTCGCCCTGCTCACGCACCACGGCTTTGAAGCGGTTGCCTCGTTGGTGGTATTTCTCTCCCGGAGGGCTGGCGCTGGCCGGGCTGAACAGCACGGCTTCGCCGCTGCGGGCCTCACGGCTGGCGTCCAGGGTGGCGTCCTCCAGGCTGTCGTAAATATCGTAAGGCACCGGCGCGGACATGTGCATGATCTCCATGCCCAGGTTTTCCGCAATTTCCCCGAACAGGTAGGCTTTGACTACCTTGCCCATCAATTTTTGCGCCAGGGGTTTGAAATCAAAACCCTTGTCTGATCCGCCGGCGACCAGGCGAACGCGACGGTCCACCGCCGCGACGGCTTTCTCTGTGGCGTCGGGGTTCGTACCTTTGGAATCGTCATAGAATTCCACACCGCCGGTAGAATGGAATTTCTCCACGCGGTATTCCACGCCGGTAAAGCCCAGCACCACCCGCTCAATCTCTTCCGGTTCCACCCCGGCCAAGAAGGCCATCAGGGCACTGGCCAGCACGTTTTCCAGGTTGTGATCGCCGAAGAAGCGTTTTCTGACGATGTAATCACGAATGACGTAGCGGTAGCCGTTGGGATGGGCCAAGACCAGGTCACTGCGGTCGAAGTAGGCACCGGTTTCCAACATCGCTTTGCGGGAGAAGGGAACCAGCTTCGCCTTGGTTCCCAGAGAGAGCAGAAGGTTGATGGTATGTTGACAATCGAAGTTGTAAATGGCTTTGGCGCTGCTGTCCAACAGGGTGAGGATACGTCCCTTGGCTTCCGCGTAGTTTTTCAGCGAGCCGTGGCGGTCCAGGTGATCCGGTTTGAGGTTGGTCACCAGGGCGATGTCCAGGGGCAGGTGCGTCAGTTCTTCCAACTGGAAGCTGGAAAGCTCGATGGTGGTGCGGCTGTCACGGGTCAATTTCGGAAGGCTATCCAGAGCGGGAAGCCCCACGTTCCCCAACATCTGACAGCGTTTGCCGTATTGGCTTTGCAGCAGTTTGTGGGTCAACAGCGTGGTGGTGGTTTTTCCATTGGTGCCCGTGATGCCATAGAGTTTACCCGGTGCGCGACGCAGGAAGAGGTCGATGTCTCCCACCACGGGAACACCCTGGCTTTGAGCCTGTCGGAAGGAAGGATGGTTGCCGGGTACACCGGGGGAACGAACGACCAGGTCGCTTTGATCCAGGCCATCCAGGTAGCCTTCTCCGCTGAGCAGTTGCATCGGCTCCGGCAGGGAGCAGCCCATGCCTTCCAGGCGTTGGGAAAGCCCCGCAGCCTGATCTCGAATCACCACCTCGCCGACACTTTGGCCGGAGAGGAAACGAAGCACGCTCTGTCCGGTGGAACCGAAGCCGACGATATCCACTCGTTTGCCGGAAAATTCATCGCGAATATCCACGGCCCGTACCTGGATGCGCTCGCCATAGCCTAAGCGGGAGAGCTGTTCGGTTACGGCCTGTTCATCACCGTTGGTGAAAAGAATCACCGGCGTGTCCGGTTGCGGGTCATGCTGCGGATGGCGTAAGCCACGGATGTCCAGCACGTTACGGATAAAATAAGCCAAACCCCGCGCAGGGTTGATCACATGAACATCCGGCCCTAGTTCCTTGCGGATAGCCTCGGTGAGCAGACCGAAATGGGTGCAGGCCAGCCAGAGGCTATCGGCCTTGAAGTCTTTCACCGACTGCAAAACCGTGGCAAGCACGCGCTGGCGCTCGGCTTCTTCCGGCCAGCTTTCCACCAGATTGACAAATTCCTGGGCGGCGAATCCTTGAACCTCCAGCTCCGGCATGGCGTCTTGAGCCAGACGGGCCAGATGGCCGTGCTGGGTGGTCAGTTCCGTGCCCAGAATGGCCAGGCGTTTGGACTGCCGTGCGGCAACATCGCTCATCACGCCCGCATGGGCCATCGTCACCACATCAATGCCTTCTTCACGCAGACGGCGCTTCAAGGGGTGATCCGCCTGGAGGCTTTCGTAGACCACGCTGGCCGTGTTGCAGGCAATCACCAGAAGCTTGATGCGACGAAGCACCAGACCATCAATGATCTCGGTCAAGAACTGTTCCACATCCTGGGGGCTTTTGGTGCCGTAGGGGTTGTTCTTGGTATCGGCAAAATAATACCAGGATTCGTGGGGAAGAGCCCGCGTTAAATGGTGGAGCAGATCCAGCCCACCGATGCCGGAATCAAACAGAGCGATACGCGAAGAGGGGTTTCCCAGACGGTTCATCAGCGTCATCCTTCTTTCTTATAAAAACCTAGCCAGGACCATACAAAAGGCCGTGTACCATGCTTTGGGGAAAAGCGCCATAACCATTGTACTAGGATTTGATCAGGAAAGGAAGGGGCTGGTTCTATCAAGCGGGACGATTCCCAGTCTCCATCAACAAAAAGCCCGACCTTGTATTATACCTTCCAGTGCGTTTGTCTGTATAATCGAGCGACAATAGGAGCCCGCGAGACCCTCAAAAATCTCGCGGGCGGTGGACGGCGAGATCGTCCCGACCTTGGGTCGTAAAACCCGTTATGTAGCCTGATCCGTCGTCCGTTTTGTCCGGATAACCCGAACAGTCGCTGGGGCCAGTTTAACCGAAGTGAGCCCGTATTGGCAAGGAAGGGTAGCATGAAAGAAATAATCGGGATTGATGTGAGCAAGAGACGTTTTGATGTCGCTTTGTTGAACTCCGGAAAGCATCGGAGCTACGAATACTGCAAGAAAGAAATGAACAGCTTCGTTCGCAGTCTGGATACGCTTCAGCCGGAACGCATCGTGATGGAAGCAACCGGAGGTTACGAAAAACCGTTGCTTAAACATCTGCAAAAGCATGAACTGCCCGTGGTGGTGGTCAACCCTCGACGCATCCGCGATTTTGCCAGAGCCATGGGCGTGGCGGCAAAAACCGATCGCCTTGATGCCTTGGTCATTGCCAGATATGCGAAGAGCATGAAACCGAAGATACAGGTTCCGGTCAGCGAAAATAGCCTTTTACTAAAGAGCCTTACTGCCCGTCGCCGTCAGCTGATTGCGATGAGAACACAGGAAAAGAATCGCATGGAGCATTCCGATGAAAAGCTTATCGCACAAAGTCTGCACGCTGTTTTAAGAACTCTTGATCGAGAAATTAAAAAGCTGGATTCGCAGATTGAGGAGGTGATTCGCAGGGATCGCGAACTGAGCGAGAAAGCGCAGATTCTGGAAACGATACCGGGAATCGGATTGACCACTGCGAACGCTCTGGTTACCGAATTGCCGGAGCTTGGTATCTGCAACCGACGCCAGATTGCGGCTCTTGTTGGGGTGGCACCGATGAACCGGGACAGTGGAATGTTTCGTGGCAAGCGAATGACCGGTGGTGGACGGCATCATGTCCGCACCCAGTTGTACATGCCTACGCTGGTGGCCATTCAGTATAATCCACCAATCCGCAAACATTATCAGCACTTGCTGAATGAAGGAAAAAGCAAGATGTCGGCTGTGGTAGCCTGCATGCGAAAATTGCTTCTCTTCATGAACTCAATGCTCAAAAATAATCAGCGATGGAAACCGCAAATCGCTTGACTTTGATAACAGTCGCTTCTGGCCGGGCTTGATGATCCGATAGATTCATGCGAACTCACGGAGTTGCTTGTGCCGGTTGTTCGGCTTGTTGAGGGGCCGGAGCTTCTGGGGTTTTCTGCGTTTGAGTTTCTTTCAAGGCGCCCGTGTTCAGCCAATGAAGATCAAAGAGCATGATGCTGCTGGGCGATTTCGCCGAGGCCGCCGCGAAGACATCCAGCAGGGTTTGCAGTGTCACCGTTTCATGAACCTGGAAACGAATCTCCGAGCAGCGTTCGGCATTCTGATGCAGCATCAATCCGAACTCCTGCAAGTCTTCAAACGATTGCGTCCGGCTCGTCGTAAGATCAAAGACGCCTTTCACATCATCCTTCCCGAAGACCTTGGGCACAAAGGCCGGAATATCCTCCCGCAACGCGGGGCTACCGTCTTCCGGTTTCCAGTCTGGGCCGTTTTCCAATCTCATGCGTCGAAGGAAATCTTGCGGATAGACCTTCAGTTTCCATTGAGGCTTGGGATTTCCATAGCGAACAACATTCATGAAGGTGCGGTTGATCTCCGCTCGCACGGCTTTGGGTTCCACACGAAGTTCCGCGTTGGGACAGAGCTTGTCGATCAGGCGGCCCGCCTGCGTCTGCTGGGTGGGAATGAGCTGCTGTCCGCTCTGATGGTTGACCAGCCAGAAAACCTTGTCCCAATGGGATTTCCCCAAGGCTTCCATCAACGGCACAAGCTGTTTCGGCGTGAGGGAGGCATCGGCAATCAGGTACAAAGCGGGTTGGGCGGGTTTGGCCTTCCCCAAGGCTTCCATCCATTTGTTGATCTGCTTCAGGCGTTTGGCCAGGGTTTTGGGCTTGGAAATCTTTCTTGGTGCGGCCAGTCTGTTTTTGCTACGCTTCAACAGCGCTTGTTGTTCCTTGGCGGGGAGTTGTTGCATCCACGCCGTGGTATCCAGGTGGATGTCATCCTTCGCAATCAGGAGCCGCAACGCCCCCGGTTGGGCTGCCTGGGTTTTTGTCGCTACCGTCACCGGGTGGAGGGCTTTCAGCAGCGCCTCGGCCTGAGCCGCGCCCTCGGTCAAACTGAGGGTTTTCGCTGGACTCCTTTGGGATGTTCCCTCAGGCTTGCTCGAAGAAGCCCCATCACAAGCCATCATTCCCAAGGCTACACACAACGCAACCACCACGGCGAACCCAATTCCAAGTCGTCTGTTCATCATCGCTTTCATCTCACCTTGTCTACCATGTATCCGGAACCATTCAACGCAAACTGAGCGGTGTTCTACGGCGTTTCCGGTTTTTGCGCAAGTTCAATCAGTTTATCGGCAATGGCCAGAATGGAGGCCGGGGCACCCTCGACCTTCTCAAAGGGCATCCGGGCATCCATATCCGCCTGGGCGATCTCTTCGGTTTCTTCCACAAAGCCCAGGAAATCGAAGTCCGGCATGGTTTCACGCAGCCGCTGAATGTCAGCCTCGCCGCGCACGCGGTTGCCGATGAGGCTGATTTTGTTGGCCAGTCCGATGTCTTTGGCCAGGTCGCGAATCTGTTTCGCCGCTACCTGACTGCGTCGGCCTGGGTTGACCACGATCAGCAGGCGGTCCATACGTGCGGTTGTCGCCCGACCAAGATGCTCCACCCCCGCTTCCATGTCCATCACCACCACGTCGTCCCGATACAGCACCAGATGGGTGAGCAGGGCTTTCAGAATCACCGCCTCCGGGCAGACGCAGCCCGCGCCGCCGTGATCCACCGTGCCCATCACCAGCAGCTTCACGCCTTCGGCCTCACGGCTCAGTGTTTCCGGCAGGTCATCCACCTTGGGATTCATTTTGAAGAATCCGCCGATCTCTCCCTTTTTGGCTCCGGTGCGTTCGCTGATCAGATCTCCCAGTTGAGACAGGGGAATAATCTGTTCCTCTTCGTCAATACCCAATGCGGCTTGCAGGTTGGCCACCGGATCGGCATCGATCCCGATGACGCGCATTCCTTTTTTCGCCAGGACGCGGCACAGAAGCCCCGCGAAGGTGGTTTTCCCTACGCCGCCCTTACCGCTGATCGCTATTTTCAGTCCCATTGTGTTTTCCTTTCCGTTCGCGTTCCCCGTTACGCGCTCGCGCTGGCTGCCTTTCCGGCGTGGATCACCGCCAGGCTGGCCGTGACCACCGCGTCCTCAATGGACAGGTAGCTCATCACGTCGTTTTGAAACAAGACATTCGCCTCTGCGGGAAACTCCTCGTCCCCGCCCCATACAACAAGATAAATGGGAACCTTGGGTAATGCAAGCACCTTCAAGCCTGCATCGCCCTGATTCATCACCTCCGCGCCAAGGGTATCTTTGATGTCCAGCAAACGTTTGGGGTTTTCTCCGAAGGCGCGAAGCAGTCCCCATTTCGTACGGTTCTTGAAAGGGCCCTCATAGAACTTGCCATCGGGGATTTCCTGAAAGGCAATCACCCGCTCGGCAGGCTGTACCGGGCCGGTTTGGGTCAGGTAATGCAGGATGACAATGGCTTCCCACAACCCGATGGCTTCTCCGCTGTCGATGTAAACCGGTGTGGCTTCCGGTAAGGCAACCCGCACTGGACGGTTGAAGTAGCGTAGCTCATACGCGCCGTGCCCTTCGTGGATGAAGGTGGCTCCGCTGCGCTCTGCCTGGGTAGGTCCATCCTGGGTGTTCAGGGTTTCCACCGCCATGCGGAAGGAATCTTCATAGTTGGTCTGCTTGGGAAGGTCGAACACCGGATGCTGAGACTTGTCGGTCATCGGGGTCATCCTTTCATGGTCAAACGACAAAGGGGCTTTGTACAAAGCCCCTCTGAAAACGTATGATTTCCTCACCCTTGCGGCTTAAGGCCGCGCTCCCCTCCGTTGGAGAGGAACACATCATCTCTCCCGCAGGGAGAGACAGGATGCCTGTCGGCATCCCCGTGAGGGCCAAGATCGGGTTCAAGATTCAGCCTTGACAAAAGATCCGTTTCTTCAAATCCTGAGAGTCTGTTCACTCTAAAGCTGCCAGACTGCGGCAGGCCACGACGTTCACCCCTTCTTCACCGAGGAGGTTTTCCAACAAGACCTGACCCCGTTGAACTGGAGCTTGAAGGTGAAGTTCATGGATTACCTTGGCCGCTTCCATCACCCGGTCTTTGGGAACCGGCTGGGTGATCTTCACCGGCAGGCGTGCCCAGAGGGCGCCATCCACGGCGATGGTGGTGCTGATGCTGCGGCGCGGGTCGGTAAATTCCTGCCGGGCGTATTTGGCGCCGCGGTTGCAACCGTGGCCTGTGACTTCCGTAATTTCCAAGCCTTCATGTTCCAACTGCAACGGGCAGCCGATGGGGCATCCGATGCAGGTAAACGCACGGGTTTCACTCATCTTCGTTTCCTTTCTCGTCCACCGGAAGGATGTCGATACGAAGCGTGTCTTCATAGAACCGATCCAGGAGATCCGGCTTGATTTTCAGGGTAATCATTTCCGCCGGAACCACAAAGCGCACGTTCTTTTCCATCAGGTTCCCCACACGGATCTTGCAGGGCTGCATCGGTTGTTTACAGCGCATATAGATGGTGTGTTCCCGCTCCGGGCTCAAGGTGTGAGGCACGCAGTAGCGCACGTTGTCACCGGGAACGAGTTGGATGTTGTCGTGGGGGCGGCGCACGCCCTGGGCGTGTTCCCCGGCAAAGCCGCCGGCCAGCATGGATTCCTTGGTCACGAAGTCCACCAGGTCATGCACATGCAGCACGTTGCCGCAGGCAAAGACGCCGGGCATACTGGTTTCCAGGGTGCTGTTGACCTTGGGGCCGCCGGTGATGACATCCAGGCGGATGCCCAGGCTTTGGCTCAGTTCGTTTTCCGGAATCAGGCCGATGCTCAACAGCAGGGTGTCGCAGGGGACATCCCAGGCACGGCTCATGTCCGGTTTGAAGCCTTCTCCCACCGGCGCGACGGTGATTTTCTCCAGGCGGTCTTTTCCGTGAATCATGGCCACCGTGGTGGAGAGATGCAGCGGAATGCCGAAGTCATCCAGGCATTGCACCACGTTCCGGGTCAAGCCATTGGAGTAGGGCATCAGTTCAAACACGCCGACGACCTCACAGCCTTCCAGGGTCAGCCGCCGGGCCATAATCAACCCGATGTCGCCGCTTCCCAGAATGGCCACCCGTTTGCCGGGAAGGTAGCCCTGCATGTTGACGAACTTCTGCGCCAACCCGGCGGTCAGGACACCGGAGGGGCGGGTTCCGGGAATGCGGATTGCGCCACGGGTACGCTCGCGGCAGCCCATCGCCAAGACCACGCTTTTGCTCTGCACGGTTTTCATGCCGTGAGCGTGGTTCATCACGCGGACATGTTTGACGCCGTCGCTATCCAGGCCGATGCCCGATACATAGCTATCCGGCAGCACGTCGATATCGTGGTCAATGACCTTCTCGAAAAAGCGCTCGGCGTACTCCGGGCCGGTGAGTTCTTCCTTGAAATAGTGCAGGCCGAAGCCGGAGTGAATGCACTGCAACAGAATGCCGCCTACATCCGGTTCGCGGTCCAGCATCAAGATGCGTTCGGCGCCTGCTTCCCGTGCGCCCATCGCCGCACCCATTCCGGCGGGACCACCACCGACCACCACCACGTCGTACTTGCCTTCCATCCGTCCAAGCATCTTAGTTCTCCTTTCCAACGTGGGGGTGTTGCTCGTTTTCCATCGGGCCGATGATCCAGCTCTCGCCGCCTCGTTTGGTCACCTCGGTCAGAGGGATGTTCAACCGCTTGGAGAGAATGTCCATCACCCGGCTGGTGCAGAAACCGCCCTGGCAACGTCCCATTCCCGCACGACAGCGGAACTTCACGCCGTCCAGCGTGCGCGCACCGTGGTCGATGGCATCATGGATTTCCGCTTCGGTAATCATTTCGCAACGGCAGACCACCTTGGCGAACATCGGGTTCTGCTCAATGAGCTTTTGCTGTTCTTCCGGCGGAAGCATGGCAAAGCGTGGCGGCGGTGGAACGTGAGGTTTGAAACGCGGTTTCGGTTCCAGAGTCAACCCTTCGTCTTTGAGGATCTCCCGCATGTATTCGGCAATGGCCGGTGCGGCGGTCAGACCCGGCGATTGGATTCCGGCGACGTTGATGAAGCCTTTGACCTTGGTCGGGCCGATGATGAAATCGTTGGTATCGCTTACCGCACGCAGCCCGGCAAATTCCGTGATCGTGTCGCGCTCGGTGATCGAGGGGCAGATCTGGCGGATAAAGCCGAAGACCTGATCGCTTCCCTGATAGGTGGTGCTGACATCGCTGCGGTCTTCGGTGTCCGTGGCCGTAGGGCCGACCATGATGGTACCGTCGAAGGTGGGGATAATCAGCGTTCCTTTGCTGGTCGCCGAGGGGAGCGGGAAGACCAGGTGGCGAACCAGTCCCTTCAGGCGTTTGTCCAGCATGTATTCCTCGCCCTTGCGGGGCAGGATCTTGAAGCTGTCCACGCCGACCAGGTTGGCGATATGGTCGGAGAAGACTCCGGCGCAGTTCAACACATACTTCGCGGAGATATCGCCTTTGGGTGTGGAAAGCACCAGACCGTCTTCGCGGCGTTCAATGGAAAGCACGGGGCTGTCCACGCGCAATTCCACGCCGTTATCCATTGCGTTTTCAATCAGCGCAAAGGCGAACTCGTAGGGGTTGATAACCCCTGCCGTCGGGGCGTACAAGCCGCCGAGCAGCGAGTGGCTCAGGTTGGGTTCCTCACGACGCAGCCGGTCTTGGTCCCAGATTTCCAGGCCAGGCACGCCTTTTTCCTGGCCCACCTTGAGCATGGCCTCGAGTTTTTCCATATCCCCTTCTTCACGGGCGATGACAATCTCACCGATGCGCCGGAAGCCGAAATTCAATTCCTTGCTCAGTTCGTCGTACATGGCGTTGCCGCGCACGACAAGACGGCCCTTCAGCATTTCCGGGGGGCTGTGGTGACCGGGGTGAATGATGCCGCTGTTGGTTTTGGTGGTACCGAAGGCGACTTCTGCGCTTTTCTCCACCATGACCGTGTTCAGGCGGTAGCGGGAAAGCTCCCGCGCAATCGAACAGCCGATTACGCCTCCACCAATAATGGCTACGTCATACATGCTGACTCCTTGTTTGAAAAGATGCCGATATGGCCAAAGAGCTTAACGAAATTCCTTGGACTTGGCAACGAATAATCCTGGGTATGCAGACACGATTGGGAGTGATTTCCTTTTTGCGGGAACCTGGGTATGCAGGACGCATTTACCGCTCACACCGAGTCGCGCCCGAAGGACGGCGTATCAAGGGACTCCCGGTAAGAAACGGAAAGAACAGGGAACGCCCCGGTGCAAGGTCAGGAAACGGCCTAGCTCGACAAGGGGCTGACTTCACACTCCACCTGAAAAACGCCCCGATCCTCGTCGATGAGGATACGGGGCGCTGGGTACGAAACGATTCGATCAGACCTACTTGGCGTGCATCAATTCTTTCTGGGTTTTGGCCAGGTCGTCTTTCACGCTGTTGGTCCAGTCCTTCATCTGCTTGCGCAGGGTAAGGAATTCCTGGGTCTGCTGATACAGCTTGGCCTTGTGGCCGGTCATTTCTTTGTTCAAACGGGCCTTGGCGTCTTCATCGCTTTCACGCAGGGCTTTTTCATAGTCACGCAGGGCGTTCATGTAGGCGTGACCGACATCCACGGCATCCTGGAGGATTTTGTTGATTGCGGCTTTGATCTTCACGCCGCTTTGATCGGCAATGGTTTCCTGGTATTTGGCTTTGCAATAGGCCATGTTCTGGGTCCATTTGCTGCCGGTGTTCCAGTCTTCCACCTTCAGATACTGGAGAAACTTCTGGTTTTCCACAAAGCAGTTGAACAGCGGCTTCAATGTCTTGTTGCGGAAATCCAGGGAACCCATCAGGGTCTTTTCCTGGGCTTTCAGTTCATCTTTCTTCGGGCCGGCCAGAACCTGAGTACACAAGAGGGTAACCAACACGAACAGCAGTCCAAGGGTAAGTCTTCTCATGGTCTTCTCCTTTGGGAAAACGGGTAACCTATTCATTATGCCATGCCAAGCGAATATGTAGGACGGTAGCATACACGGCTTTTTGCTGTCAAGAAAACATGTGGAAAACCCGCCGGATAGGCCATGACGCCTCATATGCCCGCGTGTCCATGAAACCGTGGTTTCATGGTGATCTGTTTCAAACCTTGAGGTTTGAAACAGGCTTTGCAAGCCAGGCCGTAACGCGGCTCCGGCTTGCATCACGCGGGCTGTCGGTTCATCCTTCCTTTGGCGTACCAAAGATTTGGTTTCCGATTGTTCTGGAATCTCAGAGGGTTAAGAAGGAGCTGCCCGTTCGTTCCAACAGGTAGAGCAGCCCGGTACTGGCCAAAGCCAGAAGCAGGGTCCGGGTGTGCAGGTAGCGCCCGCCGAAACGGTTGGTCGGTGGAAGCCGGGGCAGTTTGTATTGCCAGTAGATCATCGCCCAGGCCAGAAGCAGGGCCAGAGCGCTGAAGATCATCAGGACCAGGCCGGGGCCGCTATCCCAGGTCAAGGCCCAGTGGGGAACGTGTACGGCCCGCATCGCATGAAAGATCCCGACGAGGCTGAATCGTGCTTGAAAGTAGGTGAGGATGGCGAACAGCGGCCAGTAAGGGGCATCCACGCCCAGAAGGTGGCGTTTCACATCGGGACGAGGCGTCAGCCAGCGCCCCAGTGCGTGACCCAGACGACAGGAAACGGGCCCGACGATAAGGGACGAAACCACGATCATTCCCGCCACGCTCAGGTGATCGGGAACCATCAGGCAGGTCAGCAGGGCCCAGAACAGGCCGAGCAACCCACCCAGGCTCAGCCCGTTCAGGTGCCTGGTTGTCGGGCCGCCCGCGCCCAGCAGCAAACCGCCGACAAACACTCCGCAAAGCCCTTCGGCAATGAGCAACCAGGGTCTATCACCCAGATTCCCCGTTTTCAGACTCACCGTGTACAGCAGATCCCCCACCAGACCGTGGTTGATGCCCAAGGCGAGGGCGAAACCCAGGCCCAAAGCCAGTGGAAACACGGCTGTGACGGGGAGGCGCTCCGGGAGGGCGCTCGTTGTGGATGGATCAAGGGACGATGCGATCATGGTACAGCCTTGGGTTGGATGGTACGTCCGTTCCGATCAGTTGGAATGCGTTCCCGTTGGGGTTTGTTCCGCCTGGCTCCGCTTGGCCACCGTTTCAGCCCATGTTTTGAAACGCTCGTCATGGGGCCACCAGGTGGCGGCACGCTTTGCGTTGGTTAGGGCCATGTTGGTCTTGCCTGTTTCCAGGTACGCCCGGCTCATCTGATACGCTGCCGTAGCCAGAAAGCGGGCACGAGGCAGGTTCATCCGTCTCGGGGTTTCCTTCACGACGCGGGTAAACAGCGAAAGCGCCTTGTCATACTTTTTTTTCGCCATCGCCTGTTCGGCATCCCAATACAAAGCCCGTGCTGCACGCCAGGGGCGCTCGGTCTTGCAGGGACCGGGAGCCTGTTTCATCAGATCGTAGGCTTGTTTCCAACTGATATCTTTGCGATTGTTCATCAGGCATTGGTCTTCCACGCCGTAGAGGTCCGGAAAGTTCAAAATGGCGTGTCCCAGTTCGTGGGCGATGGTATAGGCTCCTACGACCTCGTTGCGTTCGGCAGGGCTTAAGGGGCGATGTCCGGGAAGCCAGAAGCGTTTCAGAGGGGTGTCCAGGGGGAAGGTGCTGCCCATCAGGGCGTTGCCTGCAAAGACCGTCCGCTTGGGGCTTTCTGCGGCAAAGCCGCCGACGATGCACTTGCCGAACACGCTGTGCGGAACGGGCATGGGCATGTTATCCAAGACGACCAGGGTGTTGGTCAGGACCACATCGTAACGGTCTTGGGTCAACATCACCGCAAACCAGGCGTTGGCGCTACGATAAAAGGCTTTTTCCTTGCGCAGCAGGGCTTTGCCCTGAAAGGGGGTCCGGGCGATGTCCTCGATCTTTTCACGCATCTGCTTGACCAGCACCGGAGCGAAGTCTTCGGCCTGGGTGATCTTCCCCTGCTGCTCTTTGGGTAACAAAGTGTCGATTTCGCTGGCTTTGTAGCTGTTTTTCAGGAAGCTGCGGATGCTGTCCATGTGGGGAGTGAAGTCATTGTTCTGGCCGGGAATGAAGCGGTTGGCCAGAAGTTTTTTTACCCGTGGATGCGTGCGGTTCAGGTTGTCTTTGAAGAAGCTCTCAATGCTTACGCTGCCGTGATCCTTGAAGCGGACGTTGTCCAGGCCGAATTTATCCTGGTAGGTCTTGCGGGCGTTTTGCAGAATCGCTTTCATGTCTGCGTCGGACAAGGCGGGGAAGTCGTCATCCATCACGCGGATGACATCCAGGGTGAAGTGGGGCGCGGAAGAGAAGTCCGGCTCGGCCTGCGGCTCCTCGGCCCGGCTTTCATGGCTTAATCCCAGCCCGAAAATTACCAAGGCCATACACAACAACAGATGGTTCGATCGTTCCAAGAGTAGAGTCATACCTTCCCCCAAGCACCCGAACCGGGTGCATGTCATGTGGTTTCCCAATTACTTGTCGCTAGGCTAGCATGTTCATTGAAGCGCTTCAAGTTTGAGGGTGGAAAATCGACGGCTTCTCTTTCCAGGTATTTCAGGAGAGAGCATCCGGGTCTTGGGTCATCCTGTGTTCGGCAAACTCCTTTTGCAAAAGTTGCCAAATGACGGGTCAAGTGCTAGGTTGAATGCTTGACTTCATGCCACAAGGGCGCCGTCGTATGGTGCGAGCCGTTGAATCCTTGATGGAAAGGCGTTTTCCATGCCTCCTGCTGCCGCGCAAAGCCGTTTTGATCGTTGGATGAATACCCTGTTCCGCATCCGTAAGGGGGAGTTCTTCCGTACTTTCCTGATGTTCCTCTACGCCTTCAACGCCGTGGCGGCTTTTATCATCGGGCGCATCACCAAGGATTCCCTCTTTCTCGCCGTGCCGGGTGGGATCGATTGGCTTTGGGCTACCTACGGGATCGTGGCCATCGGCGTCACCAGTGTCACCGCCATCTATTACAAGCACGTCGGCAGGAGCAAGCTCAACCGGGTGATTACCATCTGGTTGACCATCATCACCGTCTGCCTGGTCTTCTTCCGCTATCTCTTGACTCAAGACTGGATCTGGGTGGTGTTTACCCTCTATGTCTTCATTGAAATCATGGGTATTCTGCTGGTGATCCAGTTCTGGACTTTCGCCAATGAACTGTTTACCAGCCGGGAGGCCAAGCGCCTGTTCGGAGTGATCGGCGGCGGTACGGTCTTGGCCAACCTCTACAGTTTCCCGGTGAAGTACCTGGTCAACAACAACCTGGTGCGCATTGAGAACCTGATGCTGCTCATTGCCTTTTCGGTGATTGTCTGCATCGTCATCGTCAATGTGCTGTCCAGTCGCTACCGGGTGGCGGCCCAGCAGCAGCAGAAACGGGACATCGAAAAGAAAACCCGTCCCGAACGCTCGGCAGGCTCCAGCCATTTGCAGGTGTACCACGTTCTGGCCCGCTACCTGTTGTTGATTATCGCCGTCACCTACCTGGTGGTTACGGCGGTGGATTACCAATGGAAGGTGATGGCCAAGCTTTCTTACGGTACGAAAGAGGACATCGCCAACTACTTCTTCAATGTCTACGCCTACGGTGGTGTGCTGGCCTGTTTCATTCAGTTTTTCCTCACCAGCCGCATTCTGGATAAATTCGGTATCCTGCCCGCCTTGATGATGTTGCCGATTGCGATGTTCGGCGGCTCGGTGGCTTCGTTGACGATGGTGGGAATTCTGGGGGTTACCCTGACCAAAGGTGCGGAGGTGGTCACCCGCTACACCGTACATGAAACCACGGTCAATCTGCTCTACCAGCCGCTTCCACCGGACATGCGACGAAAGACCAAGGCGGCGGCGGATGGGATGATTCGGCCCATTGCGGCGGGTATCGCCGGTTTCCTGTTTTACCTTCTGGGGCGCGTGTGGCACATCACCGACGGAGAAAACGTCAAGCTTCTGGCTATTCCCACGGCGGTGCTGGTGGTCGTCTGGGTCGCCCTTCTGGTCATGGCCCGGCGTAAATACGTGGAAGCCCTGGTCATTGGTGGAGAGCGCCGCAGCCGTCTGTTGGATGATGATGAAGACGATGTCAACGTGTTCATCGATCATCGCGTGCTGCGCAAGGCCATCGACAGCGGGGAGGAGATTCAGATTCTGAACGCCCTGGAGGTGATGCCCACCTCCAACATGCACGACTGGGCCGATGCCATTGAAAAGCTGTGCAAACATAAAAGCCATAAGGTGCGTATCGAGTCCATCCGCTATCTGGTGAAATCCGGGAACCGCAAGTTCAGCCGTCTGATTACCCAGATGATTGAGGATGAAAACGAAGAAGTGGTGGCCGAGGCCATTCGCGGGGTCTGTTCTCTGGAGCGGGAACGGGCCGTGGGCAATATCGCCGTGCATCTGTCCAGTGACAACCCGCAGATCAAAGCGGCGACGATCATGGGGCTGATCCAATACGGCGGCCTGGATGGCATCTTGAACAGCACGGCCAAACTGAAGCAGATGCTGGACAACCGCCAGCCCAAAGAGCGGGAAAACGGGGCGCGGGTTTTGGGGTACATCAAGATCAAGAGCTTCTATCAGGCGCTGTTCAGGCTGATCAACGACAGGGATCTTCGGGTACGCAACGCGGCCATTTTCGCCGCCGGGGAAATGCAGGCCGAGGAACTGATTCCCAACCTGATTTACAAACTGCGGGATCTGGATTCCCGCACCGAGGCCGTGGAAGCGTTGAGCAGTTTCGGGCGGTCCATTGTGCCGAAGCTGGATCGCGTGTTGCAGCTTTTACGCTGCGATGAAAACATCAGTCAGGGCATTCCGCCCATTCTGGGCAATGTCGGTGGCCGTGAGGCCGTGGTGGTGTTGCAGAATCTTCTTCCCTCCCTGGATAGCCGCTTCCGTACCGCCGTGGTCAAGTCCTTGCAGAAGATCACCATTCGCGAACCGGATACGCCGGTCGATTACTTCCGGGTCCAGGAAGCCTTGAAGGCGGAACTGGAAGAACATTATCAATTTCTGGAATACAAGCGCGTCGCCCAGAGCCATGACGGGAACGAACTGATGATTTCCGCCCTGGATGAGCGGCTGGAAGACAGCATGTCACGCATTTTCACCTTGTTGACGATGGTGTACCCCCGGCGGCAGATCGAGATTGTTCAATACAACCTGAAAAGCGACAACCCGGCGCTGCGGGCCAATTCCATCGAGATCATCGACAACATTCTGGATACGGAGATGAAGCGCTATTTCATCCCCCTGCTGGATACGATTTCCCTGGAAGAGAAAGTGGCGATGGGGCTGGAATTCTTCAAACTGGTACAGCCCAGCTATGAAGAATTCGTCGTTCGCCTTTTGGAGCGAAGCAACGGCTGGTTGCTTATTGCCACGCTATACACCATCGGTTTGACCCAGGATGACTACTACACCGGGCATTTGCTGCACTTCCTGGATCACATCGACCCGGTGGTGCGGGAAACCGCCGTGCAGACCCTTTCCAAGATGATGAACCGGCGGGAGTTGGATGCCGTGTTGCGCCGCTTCCCCGATGAAACCGACAACGCCGTCTTGGAGTATCGGAACTACGCGCTGATGACACAGGTGGTGTAAAGCGCGAACGGATTCTGAAAGGTAAGGAGCAAGGGGCTGGGCAAGGCTTTAGCCCCTCACTGGGATGCCTTTGGGTATCCTGTCTCTCCCAGAGGGAGAGACGGTGTTTCCTTCGCCCTCCGGGAGAGGGAAGCGAACGAAGAGAGCAGGGTGAGGGAACCCTGGGTTTCTCAATAGCCTCGGAAACTCTGTCGATCCTCATGGGCCTGAGGATAGACCGTAGCAATCGTCCCTTGTGTGGGAGAAGCAGAGGTTGTCTCCGTTTGTCGGGCAGAAGCCCATGAGGGGAGATTGCTGAAACACTGCTGAAACACTATTGACTTCTTCATTGAATAAGTTTACGGTGTGCCAAGTCGCAAGCGACCCTCCAACGAATTGGCGCGATGACGCGCCCTCTGGGTTTCCTCATAGTTTTCCAGATTTCTTATCGATGCAGGCAACGTTTGCCGTTCAACCCCGAACGAAGCGGGGCAAAGAAGAGGTAAACCTCTATGCACTTTTCTGAACTACATCTTCACCCAGCCTTAGGCCGGGCAGTAAAAGCCCAAGGCTATGTCCAGCCGACACGTATCCAAGAGTTGGCGATTCCTCCCATCATGAGAGGACGAGATGTTCTAGGTTGCGCCCAGACAGGAACGGGAAAAACCGCAGCGTTTGCTCTTCCCGTACTTCATCGTCTACTGACCGAATCGAAATCGAACAAGAAAGGTTGCGTGCGTGTTCTTGTCTTGGCACCCACACGCGAACTAGCCATTCAGATTCACGATAGTTTCTCTTCCTACGGAGCTTTCAGCAGACTGCGTAGCCTTGCTATTTTTGGTGGTGTCAAACAGGGAGCACAAACGAGGGCATTGCAGCGGGGAACGGAGATTCTTGTGGCAACGCCGGGGCGCTTGCTTGATTTGATCCAGCAGGGGTTTGTTGATCTGAGTACTGTGGAAACCTTTATTCTGGACGAAGCTGATCGAATGCTGGATATGGGCTTTATCCGGGATATAAGACACATTACGGAATTGCTTCCTCAAAAACGTCAAGTTTTGCTCTTCTCCGCTACAATGGCTCCTGAAATCAGGTCGTTAGCGGATAAACTACTTCATCGACCCAACGAGGTTTCGGCGGCTCCCATAGCGGCGACAGCAGATGATGTTGAGCAGTCGATTGTCATGGTGGAGCGTCCGGATAAGATTGCGACTCTGGTTCAATTGATCCAACAAGAAACCGTTGAGCGAACCTTGGTGTTCTCCCGTACGAAACATGGTGCGGACAAAATCGTCCGTCACCTGACAAAAGCATCGATTCCATCTTCCGCGATTCATGGCAATAAAAGTCAGAACAACCGTCAAGCCGCTTTGGCAGCGTTCAAAAACGGTAAGGTTCGTGTTCTCGTTGCAACGGATATCGCTTCGCGTGGACTGGACATAGAAGCCGTGAGCCATGTGATTAATTTTGATCTTCCCCATGAGCCTGAAGTTTACGTTCACCGTGTGGGTCGGACGGGGCGAGCTGGAGCCCGCGGTGTCGCCGTGTCTTTTTGTTCCTCAGAGGAGCGTGAGGATCTTCGTAGCATTCAGCATCTGATTAAACAACACCTTCCACTGTGGTCCAGATTGGAGGCAGAAGGCAGCAATATCGGCCAGCAGTTGGCTTTACCATTGCCCCAAGCCAACGAAGCCAAACGGGGGCCGAGCAAGTCGCCTCACAAATCTTTTCGCCGTCGCTCGCGTCGTGGTAGGGCCGTGTCGGCTCAATCTGATTTTGCTTGATAGAGCTTAGAGCACTCTCCGGTTGTTATCTGCTAGAGGACAATGAAACCTGGCGTAGATGTGTTTTCGGCATTTTTTCTTGGCGGAACGGTGAGTCTCGATCTTAACGCATTATAATTTTGCAAACTTGAACAAAATTTGATAGGATTGTGTCCGAAGCGTGGAAGAAAAGGTTTCTTGTTTGCGACAAAGCGTTGAGAAGCGGAATCTTTTTTGATATGCTCTTCAGTTGTGAGCTAAGATGAAAACGACGAAAGCATGGTGGTTTGCGCCAATTTGGTGGATGTTTGGTTGTGGGTGCAGGTCCGGGAAAGTGGTGAAGGGTACTCAAGCTTCGAGGTGGTCGGACGATAACCAAAGAGGTTTAGAGGAGATAGAAGCTTGACAACCTTGACTGCTTATGATTAATCCATGCTACACGACGTACCATAGGGGAATACATAGGTTGACGAGTCCGAATGCTCGCCGCTTGGTCCGCGAACACGCGGGGAGGCGGCTACAAAAGGTTTCGACCTTTCGGAGGATACGACGATGATGGAACGATGGGAAGCCGGTGGACTGCTTGTCTTCTTGTTGCTGATGTGGGCCACGCCGGTATGGGCACAAGACGCGGAGTCTGCTCCAGCGTCCGCACCGCAAGCCAGCGAGCCGGACACTCCGGCGTCTGACGCCCCGGCAGCCAATGCTGCGCCACCGGAGCGCAAGTCGGCGGAGGATTATGCCTACGAGGTGAAGCTCAAAAACCTGGAAGAGAAGGTCAACGAGCTGAAAGAGAAAATCTTTCGTTCCAAGACCCGTTTGATGCTTCTGCGTGAGCAGATCACCAAGGGCGTGATTGCCGGTTCCAAAGTCATCTTGACCCACCAAAATCTGATGGGTTCCGGTTTCAAGCTGGAAAGCGTGGCTTACTACCTGGATGGTGCGCCCATTTACGGCAAAATCGATATGGAAGGCGACCTGAACACCGACAAGGTGTTGGAAATCCACAACAGCACCATCTCGCCTGGAAATCACATGGTCTCCATTTACATGGTTTACCGTGGGGATTCCAGCGTGTTCAAGTATGTGCAGGGAGTTCAGGTAAAGCTGAAATCCTCCTACTCCTTCAAAGCGGAAGAAGGTAAGCTGAGTACCATCAGTGTGCGAGGTGTGGACAATGGTGGCGTGCTGACTCCCTTTGCCGAGCGGCCCGCCGTTGAGGTGGAGCAAGAGATGTCCGACCTGAACGCGGAAGACTTGGATCAGGCCGGGGACACCGAGGTGAACATCTAACCCGACGGGTCAGGACCGGTTGGGACGCCGAGATTGGATGATGGGATGAACAGGAATCTACGCAACGCGGCTTGGGGCTTCGCGGCGGTTTTATGGGTCGGCCTTGTAGGTTCGGCTTGGGCCGAGGAAGACGCCAATCCTCTGGATGCCGTCCGTGAGGACTTGAAAGAGCTGGAATGGCGCAACCAGGAGGTCGCGACCCGCATCAGCCAACTACGTGGAAAATACGTCAAGCCTCTGGAATATGAGGAGAAGAAGTATTTCAAAGACCGCTATGACAGCGGTCGTTTCCTGTTCAAAGAGAAAGATTACGTCAACGCCGCCATTATCTTCAGTGATCTGTCCAAATTCGAGGGTATCGAGAAACGCCCGGAACACGTCTACGTCCAGTACTATCTGGGTGCAAGCCTTTACTACAATCACAACTACGGCAGCGCGGAAAAGGAACTGAAAACGGTGATCCGTAGCGGGAAGCAGTTCCGTTTCTATAACAACGCCGTGATGATGCTGATAAAAATCTCCCTGGAGCTGAACCGCTTCAAGGATGCCGAGCGTTACTACGGCTACCTGGACAAATCACAGGCCACCGAAGGCTGGGACATGATCCAGTACGCCTATGGCAAGTACCTGTTCAAGCAGAAGCAGTATGCCAAGGCCTTGCGCACCTTTGACGGCATTGCTCAGTCCAGCCCCAAGCGTACCCGTGCGGACTATTTCATCGGAACCATCTACACCGCCCAGGGAAAACTTTCCGAGGCCAAGGATGTATTTACGCGCTTGCGTGGTTTATCCGGTGAGGATGAGGAATCTCAACGGGTTCGCGAACTGGCGACCCTGGCCGTGGCTCGTATCTATTATGAATACGCCAACCAGTCCAAAGAGAAACTGGATGCCATCACCAAAGGCTTGACCGACCAGGATCAAAAAGAGCGCACACCGACAGAAAAGGAAAAAGAGCTTCAAGCCTTGGCCAATCAGCATTTTGAAGATGCTCTGGCTCTCTATCGTGAAATCCCGGTGGAGTCGCCGTTCTTCGATCAGGCCTACTACGAAATCACCTGGATCTACATCGCCAACCGCAAGTTCCATGAAGCGGCCAACACCATTGATATTCTTCTGCTGGCCATGCCGGATAGCATCTACGCGCCGGAATCCAACCTGCTCAAGGGAAATATCGAGTTGTGGGAGCGGGAGTACGGCGACGCCCAGAAAACCTTCCAGACTCTGGTCAATCGCTACGAGCGTGTGGTGGGAGTGTTGACCCATATCACCAACCGGGCCGGAGGCAAGCGGGCCGAGGATATTCAGGCCAACATCTTCGAGCGCAAAGGGGAACTTCCCCTGGTGGTGATGAAGTGGTTGGAGCAGGAAGAAGATGTTGTTGCCGCCCTGGAAGTGCAAGGGGCAATTGAAAGTTCCGCCAGAGACGGACGTGACAGCCTGCGCTTGGCTGAAGAGCTTTTGCTTCATTTGAATCAGCAGGGCAAAGCCAACCTCTTCCCGCCGTTGAAGAGCGGACGCGAGCGCGGCAAGGAATTGGAGCCGGAAATCACGCTGATCAACTCTTCCCTGGCCGGCATCGGCGACAAGCTCAGCGGTGAAACCATCACCCGTGCCGACCGGGAACGTCTGGATCAACTCCAGGCCCGGCGCAAGGAGTTGGAGGGCCAGGTCGCGGCGCTCCCCGCAACGGCGGAGGCCCGTGAGGCCCGGCGCAATGCCCAGGTGGCCAAGGTGGAAGCCTTCCAGCACAAAACCATGCAGCTTCGTTTCCAACTCAAGGCGTTGGATAAAATGCTGGAAGACGTGCTGGCCGAGCGGGACCGCAAAACCGGTGAGACCAGTATCAGCCAGGATTTCATGCGTCAGATGGAAGATGCGATCCGTAAAGAGCGCACAAACATGCAGAAAATGGCCGATCAACTGGAAGGGCTTTCCAACGAGGTAGCCCGCGAAGTCGAGGCCGCGAAGATCGGTGACAGCTCCGACCAGCAGGATCAATCCCTGCGTGATGAATTGGAAATGGTGGTCAGCGAAGAGAAGCAGCTTCTGAACCGGATGAAAGACAAGCTTCCGGCTGAAGCGGTGGCCTTGATCGGGCGCATGGATGAGGTGAAGAAGGAAAACGAGAAGAACCGAAAAGCTCTGGAAACCTTCTATCAGGATCTGGAAATGCTTGTGGCCGGGCGGGTGGCCGAGTTGAGCCGCCGCGTGCGTCAGGAAGAGCAGTTGCTGAGAAAATACGTCAAGGAAATCGAGTCGCGCAAGCGGGAAGCTCGCCTGATTGCTGCGAAGATGGCTTACTCCGGTGTGAAATCGGTGACCGACCGCTTCTACGATCTGGTACTCAAGGCGGATGTCGGCCTGGTAGATATCGCCTGGGATCGCCGTCAGGATCTGAAGGAGCGAAAGTCCGACCTTCTGGAGCGCATGAATGCGGATAAAGGCGCACTGAACGATGCCTTCCAATCCGTGCGAGGGGAGGGCTTATGATGAACCTGTCACAAAGCACCTCGTTGCGTGTGTGGATGTCCGGCCTGATCGCTCTGGTGTTGCTCGGTGTCTGTGGGGCGGCGATGGCTCAAAGCATCCCGGAGCCTTACGACCCGGCCACGGAATCCACCGCCGATGAGCTTCCCACGGGTGATGAAGCTGTTAACGAAGCTCCGCAAGCCGAAGAAGCGGATACGGAACAGGGGGCGGTACTTCAAACCACCGCAGACGACATTGCCTTGACGAAAATGGAGATGGATCAGATCGTCAAGCGTTTCCTGAAATCCGCCGAGCAGTTCAACTCGGATCTGGCCAACGTGGTGGAAGATCGCTACAAGCGCAAGGAAGCGGAGATCGGTCGCAAGTATGACTCTGAACTGGAACTGATCGAGAGCAAGGAACTGCAAGCGATCAGTGGGGCTATTGAGGTCTTGGAGCGCTTCGTCAAAAAATATCCCAAGGTCAAGAAGTACTCCCCGGATGCAATGTTCCGTCTGGCCGAGTTGTATTACCAGAAGGCCAACCGCGAGTTTGATGCCGTTCGCCCGGAGTTGATCGCCAAGTTTGAAAAAGAATTGGAGCGCTTCGACGAAGGTCTGATTGATGAGGAGCCGGAGGCTCCTACGGCGGATTATAACAAGAGCGTGGCCTTGTACAAGCGTATCGTCAATGAATTCCCCAATTATCGCTACATCGACATGGCCTGGTACCTCATGGCCTTCTGTTACCATGAGATGGAAACCAAGGACGCCGAAGGCAAGCTGACCCCGGAGCGGGACGCCTTCATGAATCTGGTGGCCGTCAGGCCGGATTCGCCCTACGCGGTCGAGGCGATGCTCTATACCGGAGATGCCTATTTCCGCGATTTGAACTATGAAAAGTCCTTGCAGATCCTTGGTCGGGCGGCGAAGCACAAAGAAAGCCCGCTGTACGATCAGATCCTCTACAAACTGGCCAGTAACCACTTCATCATCGGTAATACGCCGGACGATCCGGTGGATCACTTCCAGAAGTCCGTAGAGCTTTTCATCAAGTTGGCGGATTACAGTGAAGAGATGAAGAAGAAAACGGGCGACGAGTCGATGTTCGTCCAGGAAGCCCTGCAATATGTCGCCGTCTGCTATTCCCAAAGCGAGGACTACTGGACCAAAACGGGAATCAACAATGCGACGGCCTACTTTGACAGCATTGGGGATCGGCCTTATGAGTGGCGGGTTTTCATGCGTCTGGGTGACAACTTCGCCGGACAGGACTTGCACCTTCAGGCGATTTCGGCTTACCAGCGCGTGCTGCAAAAAGATCCGATGAATCCCGAAGCGCCGGAGATCCAGAACAAGATCATCGACATCTATACCATCACCCTGCGGGATATGGACCATGCCGCCAGTGAGCGTGAGAAGCTGGCTGAAAATTATCTGGAAGGCAGTGCCTGGTACGAGGCGAACAAGGAAAATCCGGAAGTGTTGAAGAAGGCCAACACCCTGGCCCGCAATGCTCTGTATCAGTTCGCCATTTACCTCCATGCCCAGGCTCAGCGTTACAATGAACTGGAGCAAAAGGAAGACGCCAAGCTCTTCTACAAACGTGCGGCCAAAGGTTATAAGGATTTTCTGACCCGCTTCCCTCACGCCAAAGAGAGCTATCAGGTCAACTACATGATGGCCGACGCTCTGTTCTACGGCGGCTATTACGAGGAAGCGGTCGAGCAGTACCTCAAGGTGCGTTCCAGCCGTCAGGGTGTGCAGTACTTTGATGATGCTTCGTACATGGTGGTGTTGTGTTACGACATCCTCGTCAGTCAGCAGAGTCAGAACGCCGAGGTTACCGCCAGCGAGGAAGAGCAGCAGGAAACCCTGCAAGAAGCCCAGGAAGAGCGTAAGCTCAAGGGCAAGGTGCAGGCTCAGGCAATTCCCGGTCTGGAAAAGAAATACGTCGAAGCGGCGGATTTCTACAACGCCAATGTGAAATCCCTGAAAGATCAGGAAGTCATTGCCTGGCGTTCCGGTGAGATCTTCTTCAAGTACAAACACTTCGACAAGGCCCGTGAGCGTTACCTGATGATCGTCGAACGCTGGCCCAAATCCAAGCGGGCGGTCTACGCAGCGCGGCGTATCGTCGATACCTACAACTTGGAAGAAGACTGGCTCAAGGTGACCGAATGGGCGCAGAAGCTGGCCTCGCTGGAACTGTCCGACGAGGAATCCCTGCGCAAGTTCCGCAGCAGCATGAAAGAGTTGCGTGGTAAAGCGGCGGCACAATACGCCAAGGAACTGCAAGCTCGCGGTGAATATGAAAAAGCCGCAGAGGAATACCTGAAGATCGTCAACGAAGCGCCCGATGGCCCCGATGCGCCGGTGGCGTTGTTCAATGCGGCAGCCAACTATTCGGCGGCCAAGCGTCCGGCTTTGGCGATGACCCTGTTTGAACGTCAGGTCAAAGACTACCCGGACAGCCCCTTCGCGGCGGAAGCCTTGTACAAGGTGGCCAGCAACGCCTTTGATAGCTACAACCTGGATAAAGCCAGCGAGAGCTATCGCCTGTTCTACACGAAGTATCGCCAGCAGGTGGAAAACCAGCCGGGTCGCGACCCCAAGGAAAACAAGAAAGACATCTGTCTGGCCATCTTCAACCATGCGTTGCTCAAAGAATTCAACCACGAATACAAGCAGGCCGCGCAGTTGTACACCAAGTACAGCGAAGAGTGCGAAGGCATTGAAGATGATGTCGCCGTGCAGCTTCTGAAGGCGGCCAAGCTCTACGAGAAAATCCAGGCATGGCGCACGATGATGAAGACCCTGGAACGCTTTATTGAACGTTTCCAGAACAAGCGCGAAATGCAGGTCTTCGTTGTGGAAGGCTACATGAAGATCGGTGACGCCTGGTTTGGTCTGAACAATGACTACCGTGGTTATCGCAACTACCAAAAGGCGGTAGACTTCTTCGATGGCCACCCGGCGATCCATAGTATTCTGGAAGCCAACAACGCTGCCGGTAAGGCCAAGTTCATGCTCATTGACCGGGAGTTCAAGAAATACCTAGGTATCAAGCTTCAAGGTGGCGATCGCCTGGCGGACAGCTTCAAGAAAAAACAGGAAGCGATGCTGGAAACCATCGCCAGCTATAAGATTGTGCGCAACTACAAGAGCCCGGAATTCATTCTGGCCGCCGGATACCGTCAGGCCCAGGCTGCGGAGAGTTTTGCAGACGCCATTTTCGATGCGCCCATCCCCCGTGAGATCCGCCGTATCGGTGAAGACGCGGTGATGATGTATGAGGAACGCCTGGATGAACTGGCTCGGCCCCTCTACACCCAGGCCGCCAATGCCTACATGAACCTGTTCGAGCAAGGCCGTCAGCTTAAGCTGTTTACCTCGCCCTGGTTCAAAAAGGTGATTGAAGCCTTGCAGCGTCCCAACATGCAGCAGGCGATTACCGGAACCTACAAAATGCGTAAAGAGGAAATCAGCGCCTACTCCAACGGTGTGACGCTGGCGCTTCCCCTGCATGATGGCCAGAAACCGGAGTTGAAGAAACCGGAAATTCTTCCTGAAGAAGAGACGGCGCCTGCCGGTGAAGCGACTCCTGCGGAAGGAACCGAGGCGACTCCCGCGGAAGGAACCGAGACGGCCCCAGTGGAAGAAACGGCTCCTGCGGAAGGAACCGAGACGGCCCCAGTGGAAGAAACGGCTCCGGCGGAAGAATCCGAGCCGGTGGATTACTAGAGGGTTCGCAAGGGAAGGCGTGATGTGATGAGGATGATGACTTTGACTCCCCAGCGAAGGTGGATGATGAAGGGGTTTTCAGCACAAATTGTTTGGTTGATCGCGCTTGCCCTGGGCTTGTTTGCCTGCACCTCCAACGAGGCGAAGCCGGACCCGATGCCCAAGGAAACGCCCCAGGCACAGCCTGAACAGAGCGAGGATCAGACCGAAGAAGGTCAAAACGCTGAAGGTGAGAAAGCCGAAGGGGACGAAGGCAAGGACGAGGCGAAGAAAGAAGACGAAAAACCCAAGGAAAAACCCTACGAGTTCCTTGTTACCGGTGCTGGCGCGGAACTGTTCGCCCAAGCCGTGGAAATGGGAAAAACCGACCCGGACCGTGCCGAGCAGCTTTTCAACGAAGCGCTCTCGTTGGACGGCAATCTGTATCAGGCCTACAACAACCTGGGTCTGATTGAGTTCTGGCGTGGCAAGCTGGCCGAGGCCGAGGTTCAGTTCAACAAAAGCCTGGAAATCAAGGAAAATTACGACCAGGCCATCGTCAACCTGGCCTGGGTTTCCGTCCGTCGTGGTAATCTGAACAAAGCACGGCAGTATTTATGGGAAAAGAGCCAGCGCTATCCGGAAAACCTGCTCATCAAGGCGCGTCTGGCCCGTGTGCTTTCAATGGAAGCTCGCCAACTCAAAGAACAGAAGAGCGGGGATTTCAAGCAGGTCAACGATGAAGCCATTGATACGGCCAAGGAAGTTCTGAAGGAAGACGAGCAGAACCCGCAGGCGCTTTTAGCCTTGGGTTGGGCATTTTTCAACGAAGACAAACACGAACTGGCCTCGATGGTGTTCAAGAATGTCGTAGAACTGACCACCCTGGAGCCGGAGGCCTATCACGGTTTGGCGTTGATCGCGATGAGCGAAGACAAAACCTTCGACGCCAAAGACAACTGGAAAAAGGCCCTGGCCGTCAGCCCGTCTTTCGCCGAGGGGCACATCAATCTGGGCGTGTTCTATCTGAAAGACCGTGAATTTGAAAAAGCCCTGGAGCATTTTGATAAAGCTATCGTCTCCAACCCGGATCTGATGGCGGCCTACCTGAACCGGGGTAACGCTCTGTCCGGTTTGAAGCGTTTTGATGAAGCCTTGCAGATGTATGCCAAGGTGGAAGAGATGGACCCGGACAACAAGGACATCATCTTCAACCGTGGCCTGGTTTATCTGGAAAACATGCCCAAGCTTGAGGCGGAAGAGCCCACCTTTGACCAGGAGATCGAGAACCTTCAGGCTCAGGTTGCAATGGTCAACAAGGCCAAGGCGGAGTTTGAGCTGTACAAAGAGAAAATGAAGCGCCTGCCCAGGCGGCACCGCGTTAATGAATACCTGAAAGAGATTGATACCAAGATCAAGAACGCCGAGCGGGCGATCAAGCGTGCTGAAAAACGTAAGAAACGTGCTGAGCGCCGTCGTCGGGAAGAGGCTGAAGAAGCTGCTGCCGCCGCCGAAGAAGCCGCCGCCGCCGAAGAAGAAGGTACGGAAGAAGCTCCTGCCGAAGAGGGTGCCGAGGAAGGTACGGAAGAAGCTCCTGCCGAAGAGGGTGCCGAGGAAGGTACGGAAGAAGCTCCTGCCGAAGAGGGTGCCGAGGAAGGTACGGAAGAAGCTCCTGCTGAAGAGGGTGCCGAGGAAGGTACGGAAGAAGCTCCTGCTGAAGAGGGGGCCGAAGAAGGTACGGAAGAAGGTACTGAAGACGCTCCGACAGAAGATGTAACAGAAGAGCCTCCTGCCGAAGAAGCTCCGGCGGAAGAGGCTGGTCAAATGAACAGTGGTGCGGAAGCGACTCCGGAATCGCCTGCTTCACCCAGCGAAAACGGGGCGGAAACACCCGCAGAAACCGCAGAAGAGCCGGTCGATGATTATTGATGGGAGTGTCTGTATCGGCTTAAGACAGGATTCCTGGCTTTTTTCCTTTACAAATGAGGAAAAAATTGGTGATAATCCCATCGTCTCTGAGTGTGTCGCCCGATAACGAAAAGGGATGAAAAATAACTTGAAAAGTATCGGGCGTTTCAGTACTATCCAGAGCCTATCCGTTAGGTGTGGCTCTGCGTTGACCGCGAGGAACCAAGTGATGAAAGGTTTAGCCCTGGCCGTTACCGTAGTGGGGGTCGGACTGCTTCTCGCTTTCGGAGCCTTCCCTGTCCAAGCGGCTCCGAAACGGATGGTGATTGAAGAGACCTTAACCATTAAAGGTGAGGTGCTTCGGCCCAACATTCAGATTACGATGCAGCGCTCGAAGATCAACTACGATGCGTTGCAGCCTGACAAAAGTTTCTTGGATCGGATCGTTCGTTCTGTGCGTCATAAGCCCTTTTAAGCGCTCTCGTGATCGGGAATGAACGATCGGATCGTGGTTGATGCTTGTTCCTTGAAAGCCTTGGGTGGGGTTCTGTACTCTGCATCGTGTTTGTCCGGGATATCCGGCGGGCGTGGATGCAGGCTGCGAAAGCCCGCTTTGTTGATGCAAAAGGTCAACGAGGCTTTGGTTTGATACACTGAATCGGGTGCTGGGGTCGGCGCGGATGCCCAGGTCGTTTCGGTGATAGGTTGCCAGTTCGTCGAAAGACAGAAGGATATACGTTTGTTACTGGAAATCATTTCCAGGCGGTTTTAACAAGTGATGGGGCCGTGTGCGCCCTACGCAACACTACCGGTTAATTCTTAAGGAGGTTCAGATGCTTGGTGACATCCAGAAGTTCATCGAAGAGGGCGGCCCGTTCATGTACATCATTCTGACGGTTTCCGTCGTGGCGCTGGCCGTGGCCATCGAGCGCTTCTTCTTCCTGTTCTTCCGCTTCAACATCAACGCGGAAGCGTTCATGACCCAGGTGCAGAAACTGGTCATGGCCAACAACATCGATCGTGCCATCAAGCTCTGCAACGCCGCTGGCAATGCCTCGCTGCCGAAGGTCGTCAAAGCCGGCCTGACCCGTGCCAACAAAAGCGAAGTGGAAATTTCCAACGCCATTGAAGAAGTGACCCTGGAAGTGCTTCCCGCGTTGACCAAACGTACGGAAACCCTGCCGGCCTTGAGCCAGATCGCTACCTACCTCGGTCTGCTCGGAACCATTTTCGGCATGATCGACGCCTTCGAGGCCGTGGCCCACGCTGCCCCGGATAAGAAAGCCGCCGCTCTGGCAAGTGGTATTTCCATCGCCATGAACACCACCGCCCTGGGTCTGATCGTCGCCATCCCGACGACGGTCGTCTATGTCTTCCTGGCCGGTATGACCAAGAAGATCATCCAGGAAATCGATCAGCACAGCGTGAAGATCGAAAACCTGTTGGTCAGCCGCGGTAAAGGTCTGGTCCAGGATAAATAAGTGGTTCTTTCTCGCCTGTGCGAGAGAACCGACGGTGTTTGCTAACGATGTTTACCTGAAAGAAGGAAGCTCATGGCGCGTTCAGACCGCTATAAAAATATGGGCGTGAGCGGCGAGACTGACTTGCTGCCGTTCATGAACCTGCTAGCCATCTTGATTCCGGCCCTTCTTTCCTCCACGGAGTACATCAAGGTCGCCACCATCGAGGTTGCGTCTCCGAAGATCGGGCCTCAGACGCCCACCGAGGATCAGCAGAAAGACCCCGATGAGAAGCCGCCCTTGAACCTGCATCTTGGTTTGTCTTCCAATGGCATTTATGTCAAGAGTAGCCAGGAACAGTCTCCCGAAGAGCAGGCCGCTGCGTTGGCCAATCCGGGACCGACGGTGCCCAAGGTTACTGTGACCGTGTATCGTGGTCGCCAGGAAGATGGCAAGGAAGTGGAAGCTCTTCGCGTGTGGAAGCACGATGGGAAGAAGTACATTTTCGGTGTTCGTGAAGCATCCCAGCAGGATATTGATGACAAGTTGGCTTCGTTCAAAGCCAACGGAAGTCTGAAAACCCAGGAAACCCTGGATTACAACTTCCCGCTGCTTCATGAAAAACTGAAAGCGATCAAGAAGGAATATGAAAAGGAATCGACGGTCATTATCTCTGCCGATCCGAACATTCCTTACGAAACCATCATTCGCACGATGGATTCCAGCCGCGCACAGAAGACCGATGAAGGTATGGCGGACATGTTCCCCCATGTGACCTTGAGCGCGGGTGTCGTGTAGTCGAGTAACGTGGTGAAATCCCGACCCTTGCCGCTACGGCGGCAAGGCGGGTGTTTTTTGGAAAAAGGAGCCAGACATGGCGAAAGAGCCTAAGAAACCCTCGGCTCAGAATGGCGCCGAAGCCGGCGACGCAAACCTTGATATCAACAAGGCTCCCGTGACCGTGGATACCATGTCCCCGGAAGAGCGCGAAGCCCTTGAGGAGCGTCTTCGTCTGATCGCCAAGCGCAAAGGCAAAAAGAAAAAACACGCGGGTGGTGGTCCCCAGTTGAGTATTACTTCGCTGATGGATGCTTTTACCATTATCCTCGTGTTCCTGCTCAAGAGCTATTCGACGGATCCGACGAACATCACTCCCACCGACGACATGCAGCCGCCGAAATCCATCGCCTCCCATAAGAACATGGAAGTGGGTACTGCGGTGATCATCTCCGGTCGTAATATCGTTGTGGAAGGCAATGCCGTCGTCCAGGTCAAAGAAGGAAAGGTTTCCGCCCAGGTCAAACGTGACGGCGAAGACAGTTTCTTCATCACCCCGCTGCATGACGCCTTGAAAGAACGCGCCGAAATGCTGAAGAAGCTGGCTAAGCTGAACAGCCAGGTGAAGTTCAAAGGCTTGTTGTTCGTGATCGCGGACCACAATACACCTTTCCGCCTGTTGACGGAAGTCTTGTATACGGCGGGTCAGGCCGAGTTCGGAAAGTTCGAGTTTGCGGTGTCCTCAATGGGAGCGCAATGATTTTGCGGCTTCTTCTTGAGTTGATTGTCGCTTTGTGCTAGAGTTTGGGGAACGTTTTCATAGCCAGTAGCCTCGAAGCTGAGGGGGTTTCAACCCCCTCAGCCCTTCGCATGGGAAGAACCTGCGAGTTTCGAGGATGTGGAAGAACCAGATCATCGTTTGGAGTTCGGTTCGTGCGGTAGATTTTCATACTCTGATTCTCTTACGGTGCCCCGCGACCAACCCCAAAAGATAGACAAGGGTGGGGAATGGCTAAGCAAACAGGGAAAATACTCCGAATCGGGATTATTCAAGGGGGGCGCCTCATTGAAGAGAGGTTGATCCGCAAGAATCAGACCGTAACCATCGGAGATTCGCCGGGGGCTACGTTCCTCTTGCCGATGGCGGAACTTCCGATACCAAAACTGTTCCCCATTTTTCAATGGGGTAAAAACGGATATCAGCTTGTTTTCACTCAAGAGATGAAAGGCAAGTTGACCGTTGATAAGCAGGCTGTCAGCTTGCAGGATCTGGTACAGTCCAAAAAGGCCCTGCGTAAAGGCAAACTGTTCCACATGAACGTCGGGAACTCGATGCGCGGAAAAATCACCGTGGGCGAGATCACCCTGCTGTTCCAGTTTGTCGTTCCGCCTCCGGTTCCGCCCAAGGCCAAGCTGCCCGCGTCTATTCGCGGCGGCTGGTTCCGGAACATGGATTGGTTCTACATGATCACCTTCATGTTCTCCTTCCTGCTTCACGCCGGATTCTTCGGTTACTGTTTTACCGTTCCCGTGCCCAAAGGAATCGCTCTTGAGAAGATCGATGACCGCTGGGCGCAATTCATCGTAGAGAAAATGCCGGAACCCGAACAGGAGAAACCGGAAGAAAAGCCTACGGATAACGGTGAAAAAGTTGCGGCGCAAAAGCAGGAAAAGAACGATGATGTAACCCCGGAACCCGATGATCGCATGGATGACGAGCAGCGTGCTGCTGCCGAGGCCAAGCGTAAGCGGGAAATCGCCTCCAAGGTGGAAAACACCGCACTGGTCAAACTGATTGGTGCTTTGGGTGCCGGTGGTGAAGGCGGAAGCGTGATTGCGGATGCCCTTTCCGAAGGTGGCGCCACAGGATCCATCGCGGATACCCTGGATGGGGTGACCAGTATCGGGATCGCGACCGACAACACAACCCGTGGGCGTCGTGGTACCGGTGACGGTGGTCCGCAGACCAAAGACATCGCTCGTGCCGGTATCGGTGGTACAGGCGGTGGGGGGCGCTTGAGCGGCTCGAAAGAGAAAGCGGTCAAAGCGTCTTCCAGCGTAAGCGGCATTGATGTTGATGGTGAACTGAGCGCGGCGGCTATTTCCAAGGTGATCCGCCGTCGTCAGAAATCCATCCAAAGCTGTTTTGAAGCCGAGCTTCGCCGTAATCCCAAGCTGAAAGGCAAGGTTACCTTCGAGATCGTCATCGCCCGCACCGGTAAGGTGAAAAAGGCGAAGGTGATTCGGAGTTCCTTGAAGAACAGTTCTGCGGAAAACTGTATGGTCGGTAAGATCAAAGCGTGGCGTTTCCCCAAACCCGATGGTGGGGATGTCTTTACCGAATTTTCTGCGGCCTTTATCGCCAAGCGATAAGGGTAGTTCATAGAATGCGATATCCCCTGATGGTTCAGCCCATCAGGGGCTTTTTTACGCGGAGGGCGCTAGGCTCGATCTGGCTCCCAGGCGTTTTTGGGGTGATGGAACTGTATCTTGGTGGGTTTTCTTGGTACAGAACCGAACCCGAAGTGATCTTGTTCGGGGGTGGCTTATCGGATTGAGGCAAGGGGGAACCAGGGGAAGAGGATCAAAACAAGCCGATTATTTCCACATTCTGTATAGAAGTGGGATTATTTTGAGCTTTTGTGTTGCTTTCCCCTGAACCATGCCTTATAATTTGACCTGCATTTCGTAAAAAAGTTCATCCTTTCTTTTGGCGTGACCAACCTATCTCTTGATTCGGGGCGGTTGGAGCGAGGCTCAAGGTGAGCCGCAAACGAGAGGAACGTGAGAAAGACAACGGGGTTGCCTTTCTCCCTAGAGGAAGCAAGAATGGTGTAACGCCATGAAAACAAATCAGAAAATAGCTTTTATCGTCGGGTTGGTTTTTCTCCTGGTACCTTTCCAGGTGATGGCCCAGGATACCGGAACAGGGGAAGTAAGCGTTGAGGATCAAAAAGCCCAAGCCTTGGAAAAGGCCCAGGATACTCTGGATCGTCTGGATGATATGCTGGCCAAGCTGGACAGCCTTTATCAGAGCGCTGACCCGGAGAAACAGACGGATCTTCAACGGGACATCAACGAAATCAGCCGGCTTCGCGAGATCGTAGAAAAAGCCAAACAAGATCTTGATAGCTGTGATACCCAAGAATGCATCACCGATCAGGAAACGCTGATTGACATCTCTGACCAGCAGGCTCAAGAGCGTATGGAAGATGTCGGCGCAGCGGTTGGTGATACGGCGGTATATGATGGTCAGTCCGGACGCGAAGTGGTGTATGATGATGAAATGATGGGTGACGACCCGATGAACCAGACCGGAGACCCTCAAGACGCCATTCAGCCGACGTTTTACGATGAGGCTAGTGGCTCGGATGAACCGTCTCAAGGAAATACGGGTTCGTTGAACGACGGCAGTGGGGATGACGACGGGCAGAACAATAGTTGTGCCAACGGCGGGACCTGGCCCAATTGTGTCTGGGATAGCATGGATAATATTCCTCCGGTAAGTCCGGAGTAATGAATACCCTGGATCTTGTTTACTCCAAGATCCTTCGCTTTGTGATACTACTACCGGCTTGATCCACAAGGGTTTCCCAATCAGGGGGCTTTGTGGGCTTTGCCGTTTTGACGCTATCGGTTGGAAGGGATACCATGATGAAACTGTGGAGGGGCACGGTACTTGCGTTCTTGCTTCTGGCCAGTCTTATCCAAACGGCCTATGCCAGACCGGAACAGGATCTGGAAACCCAAAAGCAGGAAGAACGTGAGAAGGAACGCGGGTTTCATGTTGGAAAACTGGTGATCCATCCCGGCATCAGCTTTCAAAATGTCTATGGCACCAATGTCACCCAGACCAATGCCAATACCAACAGTCAAACCACGGATCTGGTTACCAACCAGACGGTGAATCTAACCCAGAGCCGGGAAGCGGCGGATGATTCCTTGCGTGTGATCGGTGGGTTGAAGCTGAACTATCCCTCCAAAAACATTCGCTTCACAATGGATGCCCAGTTGCAGTATGCCCACTACTTCGGGTTGAGTGATGAAAAGGCTAAGCTTTCCGGTGGAGTTACCCAGGCGGAGATTGATACGAGCAATATGTCCGGTCTTTCCGGCACGGGGCGGCTTGCTCTGGCCATTTTCCCGGAAGCCGTGGTCAATGGTTCCGTATCCGATGCTTACTCCTACGCGACCTTGCCTCAAAATGTCGCGCTGAGCCAGACGTTGGCCAAACATACCAACAAGGCCAAGGTCGGTCTGGGAATCAAACCGGGCGGCGGACAGCTTCGTCTGAACCTGGGTTACCAGAACATCTTTGAAAACTATACCGGCAGTGGTCTTGAAGCGCTCAACGCGTTGGATCATGAATTCAGTTTGAATATCGAACTGGAATTTCTTCCCAAGACGGCCTGGTACTTCTTCGGCAGTTACTCTCTGCATGATTACTATGACTGGGATGAAACGCGCCAGGCGGATCTGCGCATCAGCCCCTCCGACCCGAACAGTTCCCCGCTTCGTCTGATGACCGGCTTGTATGGTCGCATCACCAGCCGTTTCAGTCTGAACGGTGCGCTGGGCTATGGTAACTCCTTTCATGCTTCCAGTACGATGGACAGCTACAACATGCTTCTGGCCAAGCTGGAAGGCATTGTTAAATTCACCGACCGCACCCAGTTGAAATTCGGGTTTGTACGGGACTTCACTCCGCTGGTTACCTATGCCTGGAAAGCGGACAACAAACCCTACCTGGAACTGAAGCAGTGGTTTGCCGGCGATCAGATCAAATTGTATCTGTATTTCGCCTACAGCTATGTCCAATACGGCAAACCGGATCGAGCCCTGGATGCCAACGAAACCACGACGGATACCATTGAACGTATCCCGGACCGTACCGACAACGTACTGCTGGTTCGGCCTTCCTTCCGCTATGATCCGCTGAACTGGATCAGCCTGGAATTGGCCTACAACCTGAATCTGCGCTACGTCAACGAAACCGTCACGCGCACCACCACCAACTCCTTGAATCAGATGGTTGTGTCCACCACGGATTATGATCTCACTTCCCATGAGGTGCTGTTCAAGTTCTCGATGGTCTATTGATCCGAGATTACATATTCCAGGCTTTGCCCTTTCATGATGAAGCACGGCGAATCCTTGCACGAACTAAACCCGGCCCCAAGCCGGGTTTTCGTTTTATGGATGACCCTGGTTTTTCCCACCCTGCTCATTTTGTTTGCGTTCTCTCTTCCCGCAGGAAAGGGAAGGTTCATCTCGCCCTCTGAGAGACAGGATACCGAACGGCATCCTCCTAAGGGCGTTTCAGTGGGATGATTGCATCAACAAGGGGTTATCGGGAGGAGATATTGGGTCAGTAACCATCGAACTCATTTTTCTTGCTTCTACAATGTCCTTGCAGTAATAATTCTAGTATGAAAATCGAAGAAAAAAGCATGGAATTAGCTGACGTGGAAATCAGGGAGCAGCTAGACCTCTTTCCGAGCATAGACATTTCCCCCAGACAAACTTCCCTATCCGTGAAAACGGATAATTCAACAACATTTGTGCCAAATCAAAAGCTACCGGTTCATAGGTGGTTTCGCTACTCGGCGGGTTTTTCTGGTCTTTGGGTTGAGAAAGAAATTTCATCAGTAATGGGCAGAAAAGACCTTCTCGTTCTTGATCCATTTGCCGGTAGTGGAACAACTCTTGTAGCAGCAAAGAAGTTAGGTGTCGACTCGATCGGTATTGAACCTCACCCTTTTGTATCGAAAGTGGCAAGGGCAAAACTCGACTGGGATTCTCCGATTGAAGCGTTTTCATCGCTTGGTAAAGCGGTACTGTACAACGCGCAAAAGGTCCATCTGAATGGAACGAACGAAGAACCCACCTTGCTGCAAAAGATTTTTTCTGTTGAGGCACTAGAGAAACTTGTATCATTAAGGGTTTCTTTGAATAAACTTTGCGATGACTCCTCCGCCTTCAGGCTAAGTTGGCTAGCTCTGATGAGTATCTTGAGGCCCTGCTCAAAAGCAGGTACTGCACCTTGGCAATATGTTCTTCCTAATAAAAGAAAACAAAAAGTCTTGGATCCTTATGTTGCATTCCAGAAGCAAGTCGATCTGATGATAGAGGATATGACGTATATGCGACGTGTCTTTGGTAAGCCTGCAATGGCGGACATCATCCAAGCCGATTCAAGAACCGAGAAGCTTCTTGAAGGAAAACAGGTTGATTTGGTGTTGACCTCGCCGCCATATCCAAACAATTACGATTATGCAGATGCGACAAGAATTGAGCTTTCCTTTTTAGGAACGGTGAAAAGGTGGGCAGATCTACACGATGAAGTTAGGTGTTATCTTTTGCGTTCATGTTCGCAGCATACCCATAAAGACAGGGATAATTTGAATGAATTGCTTGAGAATCCAGCCTTGGATCCTATCGCGGATGAGATTTATGAGGCATGCTCAAAGCTGGAAGGGTTAAGAAAAGAGAGGGCGGGGAAAAAGACATACGACACCATGATTTCTGCCTATTTTATTGATATGGCTCACGTTTGGACCATGCTTTCAACAGCCGTAAAGAAGAATGGAAAGGTTTGCTATGTGGTTGGAGATTCCGCACCCTATGGAGTCCATATTCCTGTTGAAAAGTGGTTAATTAAGCTCGCAGAGGCGAATTGTTTTGAGTTCATCAGGTTTGAAAAAACAAGAGAGCGCAACACGAAATGGAAAAATCGAAAACATAGGGTTCCTTTGTTGGAAGGTCGCCTCTGGTTACGGAGAGTATAATGGCCCCGTCGCTAAGTCATAAACTAGGTCAAATCATTGGAGATATGTTGGAGGCTTCCTTGGAAGTTCCTCTGAGACAGTTTGCCGCAGAGAACAACTTGTATCTTGATATTAAAGAAAATCGACCTGCCAGGAAGGGTAAGAAATGTACTTGGCGAGATAAATATGGAAATTCCCACGACTTGGATTTTGTCCTAGAACGGCATGGAACTAAAGCTAAAATTGGTAAGCCAGTTGGTTTTATCGAGGTCGCTTGGAGGAGCTATACGAAGCACTCTAGAAACAAAGCTCAGGAAATCCAGGGAGCTATCCAGCCTTTGAGGGAGACTTACTCTGAATTTTCACCCTTTACAGGTGTACTGCTGGCTGGAAATTTTACAGAGGGATCCTTAACTCAACTTCGCTCTCTGGGCTTTACAGTTCTGTATTATCCGTTTGATTCCGTAATAGAAGCCTTCCGTTCCCATGGTGTTGATGTTTCATTTGATGAAAATACTCCTACAGCCGAGCTTGCTCAAAAAGTTGAGGCTTGTGATGCTTTGGGGGAAGGTATTGCCCAAGTTGGGCAGACATTATTCGGAATGCACAAGAGGGATGCTGGTGTGTTTTTGGGTGCGCTAAAAGAAAAAGTGAACAAGAGCATTGAGTCGGTGGTGATCATTCCCCTATTCGGTGAGAAGATTGTATTTGAATCACTTGGAGATGCTATTGTAAATGTTGATATTGTTGATCGAATTAATAGCAGTGGCAATCCGCAAGGGTTTGAGGTGATTATTCACTACACCAATTCTGACAAGGTACATGGTCGTTTCGCTGATAGTGAAAGAGTAAAATCCTTCCTCAAGTCGCTAGTATCCTAAATTCACAAGGAAATCCCCCAAAGTCTCCTGGCCTCAAACGCCGGTTTATTTCTCCCGATGGGGCCAGACCAGTTTACCGGCTTGCAATCCTAGTTCGTAAAGCAGGTACAAAGGCAGGGTCAGAAGAAGCATACTCACCGGGTCCGGTGGGGTGAGAAAGGCCGCACCGACAGCCAGAACCACGAAGGTCAAGCGGCGGTGCCTGGCCAGGGTGGCCGGGTTGACCAGCCCCAATCCGCTTAAGCTGAACAGAAGCATCGGCGTAAGAAAGCTTATGCCGATGCCCAAGAGGAAGCACAGGGCGAAGGAGACGTAGTCGGCCATTGCGAAGGCCAGGGCATCGGTCGAAGCTGCCGTGTCGGCATCGGGCGTGAAGGCGAACAGCGGGATTTCTCCTTGGGCGTAAGCCACCAGAAAATGCAGCACCACCGGCAAGAGGACCAGGTAGGCAAACAGTACGCCACTACTGAACAAGCCTCCGCAGGTACAGAGATACACCAGGCCGTGACGCTGATAGGAGGAGGGAATGCGGGGCTTTAGCCAACGCCAGAGTTCCCAGAGCAGGTACGGCACCAGCAGCATGGCGGCAATGAAGGCCGCAAGCTTGATGTGTAGAAAGAAGGCGTCCGTCACCTGATAAAAAGCCGTTTGCGCCTGGCTTGATTCGGGCAATGCCAGAACCAGCGGCCTTTTGATGGCCAGGAGAAGGTCTTGACGAAGAATCCAGCCGAGGATGAACAGGCCGAAAGCCACCGCACCGAAACGGATCAGCCCGCCACGGAAGCGATGCACCAAGGCACCGGCCAGAGAAAGGCTTCCTTCAACGGGGCTGTTTGTGCTTTCTGTGTCACTCATCGGGCTTTCCGGCTGGATCGTCAACGGTGGCTGAAATTGAAATACTGAACACGGGTACAGTAAAAATCATGAATAAGGGCTATGAGGGGCTTTTTCATCAATTCACTGATATTGCAGGAGAATTGTTCCAAAATGACAAGTTGTGACCGAGAAAAACACGGAAAATGTAAAAAAAAGTTGCATTTTCTGACATTTCTTTATCGACCTTCTTCCCGCTTTGGTGTACAGTAAGAAGTGGAAGTAAACGAGGGGTCGGCCCAACCCTTCATTCCACCTCCTCCTTCTTTCTCCTCTTGGAAACCCTGGTGAAAACCAGGGTTTTCGAGTTTATGGAGACTCCGTCGGAGTTTCGTCGTTCTCGTGCGCGGCAGGTGCCTCTGCCGCTGTCTTCACCTCAGAACCATCACGGCCCTTGATCGCCACTTCGCCGCGCTGGGTGCCGCTCAACGCCACACGAGCCACCGCCGAAGCCACCGGCGCAAGAAGCCCCACCGCCAGAAGGCCGTACATCAAGAGCAGGGCGCTCATTCCCAGGGAACTGGAGTTGGGGTTGACGCCCAGGCGCACCATCTGCACCGGTGATTGAGGGCAGAGGCGCTCTTTCATCGTGGCCTTGGCGAAACGCAGGGATTTCTTCAGATAGCGTGTCATCGCGGTTTCCTCGATACCCGGCTCGGATCAACTGTCCGGACTCAGGCCGTATTTGCTCAGCTTGGCCATAAAAGCCTGTCGGCTGATGCCCATCAGTTGGGCGGTTTTACTGCGGTTCCAGTCGTTCTCATCCAACACCTGGCGAATGACTTTCACCTCGAACTCTTCCACCAGCTCTTTCAAGGTGCGCCCCTCGGTGGGGATGTTCTCCTCGGAGGAAAGCGCCGTCTTGGGAACCAGGCTGGGCGAAAAATGATGAATCTCAATGGGTTCGCCCTCGTCCACCAGAAGCAGCGCCCGTTGCACCTCGTTCTTGAGCTGGCGGATATTACCCGGAAACTGAAAACGTTTCAAGCCTTCCAGGCATTCATCACTGAACACGTTGCCGTATTTGTTCATCTGGCTCTGGAACACCCGCAGGAAATGCGCCGCCAGGGCTTGCACATCCGTGCCGCGCTCTCGCAGGGGCGGCAGGTGAATGGGGAAGGTGTTGATCCGGTAGTAGAGATCCTCACGGAAGCGGTTTTCTTTGACTTCCTGCTCCAAATCCCGGTTGGTGGCGCAGACCAGACGCACGTTGACTTTCTTCGGGGTGGTCGCACCGACGGGTAAAACCTCCCCTTCCTGCAAGGCACGCAACAATTTCACCTGCAAATGGAAAGGAATCTCGCCGATCTCATCCAGGAAGAGCGTTCCGCCGTCGGCCACTTCAAACAGGCCTTTTTTGGTTTCCACTGCGCCGGTGAACGCGCCTTTCATGTGGCCGAACAATTCACTTTCCAAAAGACTTTCGGTAAACGTGCCGCAGTTCACTGCGGCAAAGATACGCCCGGCACGCTTGGAGTGGTCGTGGATGGACCGGGCGACCAGTTCCTTGCCGGTTCCCGTTTCTCCGGTGACCAGCACGGCCAGTTCGCTTGGGCCTACCGTTTCAATCTGCCGCCGGATGGCCTGCATCGCTTTGGATTCGCCGATCAGGGTGTCGTGCTTGTCACGCTTCTGCACGATGCGTCGCAAGAACAGGTTTTCATTTTTCAGTTTTTCCTCGGCATCGCGAACCAGTTCCATCAGCCGCAGGTTCAGTACCCGCGCCGAGAGGATGTAGGCCACCACCGAGCAGATGTCCAACTCGCCGCCATCCAGCGCCTGGGCGTTGGCCGTGTTGCCGACTTCCAGAAAGCCGATGACCCGCTCGGCGTGCAACAGCGGGCTCAGGCAGACCGTGCGCAAAGGCCGGGCGGCATCCGCCGCCGAACGAAGCCCGACAAGCTGGTCGGCATCAACCAGGATCGCCCGCTTCTGGGCCAGGGATTCGTCAAACAGCATCTCACCGCCGGTCAGTTTGCTACTGATGTCTTTGGCCTTGCTGCTGAAGTAGACCTGGTGCCAGGGATGGCCGGACACTCCGTCTTCGCGATGCAGCGCGACGTATTCCACGTTGGTCATGTGGTTGAACAGAAACAGCGCCGTGCGTTGATAAATTTCCTGGCTCTTCTCTTCTTCGTGGATCTCTTTCTGGAAGCGGAAAAGGCTGCGCACCAGGCTTTTGTCATCAAGAATCTGCTGGGACAGCAGGTTGAAGTCACTGATTGCGCGGGAGGCGAGAATGGTTTTGCTGGCGGCGTCGTCTTCGTCGAGGCCATCGCCGTCGCCTTCAAAGATCCGTAGTGAAAGCACCACGGGCTGTTGGCTATCCCCCAAAAGAAGCAGATCGCCGTCTTCCAGCTCCCGCTCTTTGAAACTGCGTCCGTCCACCACGAAGCGTTCGCCATGATGGTCTACCATGCTTCCGTTGGTGCTTTGCAGATCCTGGTAGATGTAGCTGCCGTCACGAAAGACAATCTGACCGTGCAGGCTGGAAACACGGGGGTCACGGACAATGACATCGTTGCTTTCCGCACGACCGATCAGAATGTGCTCTTTGTTCAGGGTCTTGTGAACGGTGTCGTTATCCAGTGTGCCGGACAACTCGATCAGCGTTTGACTTGAACTCATGGGGGTATCCAAAAGCGCGGGGTTTCCGGGCAAACCCAAGGGTTGACAAAACAGGACCGCCGAAGAGTATACACCAGCTTGTCGTTCAAGGCCAATGTCCGGCGGCGCAAAGACCAAGCAGCAGATAGCTGCTCTGCGCGGGACGATCCAGCAGCACCGTTCCACCGGTACCGAGATGTAACCCCAGCGAGAAGCTTGGAATGGGGCGAAGTTCCACCGTAGGCAAAAGCTGCCAGGCCAAGCCGCCTTCCTCGGCCAGAGCGCCTCGACCATACATCGTTGGTCCCAAGGCCAAGGGGAGACGCAGCGCGACACGTTCCCATTGCTTTCGATACCCTGCCTCGGCCAGTGCAGACAGACCGTGCAGGGTCTTGGCGTCTTTTTTCTTCGCGTGAAGCTGATAGTGCAGCACCGGGCCGAGAGTCCATCCGGGGGCGAGTTGAAAGGCGGCATCCACCCGGAAGGCCGCGCCGGGATGGTAGTAGTCGGCATCACGCCCGAACAGCACCGCCGCAAGGACCGAGCCGGAGAGGGACCAGGCCGGATCGAAATAGGGGCTAGGTTTCACCAAAGGAGGCTGTTTTTCCGGTTTGGGCCTGGGCGTTGTCTGGGGAGCCGGTTCCGTTTTTTCCTGGGGCTTGGGAGCCGGGCGGAAACGGGCCATCTCCTCACGAGCCTGTTCCAGAAGGGCCAGAATCTTGGGGCTGACCTGGGAAGGCTCCAGTTTGTAGTCCGGTTTGACCAACAGTAATTGACGGAAAGCTTCCAGGGCTTGGGCATCGTGACCTAACGCGACATGGCTGGTGGCCATCAGCTTGTAGATGGTGCAGAGCTTGTCCAGGTCTTTCCCCTGAGACAATTCCTCCAGACGGGCCTGGGCCAGATGACGCAGGCTGCATTCAAAGTTCAGTTCGTCATAGCAGCGTTTGGCCTGCTGAAAGGCTTCGTTGGGGCTTCCGGCCTGTTGAGCCAGGGCAGGGTGGGAAAGGATACCCAAGCACAGGGCAAGCAGCCAGAACCATAAACCAAGCCAAATAAGGCGTGGCCGGTCGTTGAAACGGATTGGTGCGAGGTCGGTCAACCATGCCTCCCCATCAGCCCTGTGAACCGCGGCTTATGGTGCTTGATCCGCATCGCCCTTGGGGGATTGCGCGTTCTGGCTTTGCTCGTTTTCTTTTTCCTTCTTGCGCATGGCGCGGTATTCCTCTTTGGGAATCAGGGTGCCCGCTTCCATCCGGTCGATGAACAACACACCGTCAAGGTGGTCGATCTCATGTTGGAAAATCCTGGCCGGGAACCCCTCCACGCGCTCTTGCTTCAAACTGCCGTCTTTATCGTTGTAGGTGATCTCCACCCACTGGGAGCGCCGTACTTTGGCAAAGCCCGCCGGAATGCTCAGGCAGCCTTCCCTGTCTTCCACCTCTTCATGGCTCTGCTTGACGATGCGAGGATTGGCATAGAAGCGCCACTTGTTTTCCGTGGGTAGTTCTTCGCGGAAGACCCAGATCGCCCGGCGGTTGATTCCCACCTGGGGCGCGGCGATTCCCACGCCTTTTTCTTCTTTGACCGTGGCCATCATGCGCTTTTCCAAAAGCGCGACGTGAGGATCATAGGACAGCACATCACGGCTGGGTTGGCGCAGACTGGTTTTGCCCGGTTCCTTGTCGTTGAAGCGCACCGGCATCGGCTTGTCCGGCGTATCCGCCTTCAAAATCACCAGTTCTTCCGCCGTGAAAGCCAGGTCTCCGGCGATGTCTCCCGTGGCAAGAGTGGGGTTCGTTGTCGCACAGCCTGCCACGCAGAGCGAAGCCAGGCCCATCGCTCCCAACCCAAGGATGGATCGGCGGGATAAGGTTTGCAGGGATGACGATAGACGGTGCAACGTGGAGCCTTGCGCTTTCATTGGGTTCATATCCTTTCAGACAGAGCATACTTTCGTGCGATAATGGCTTGTAAGTATAGCCCTAGAAGGGTGTCGTGGCAACTCAATTTCCGGGTCTTTCAACGGCGATTCAGTAGCCCTGTCGTGAAGAAAGTAGAACGGCCTTCGATACACCACCCTCCGGGTGGCACTCAGGCTGAGCGTGGGTGGGTTCCTCCCTCGATCATCAGGAGTAGCGGTGGAACGCCGCGTATCGAGGGAGGCTTTTCGGTAAGATGGACTCTGTCAGGTTTCGACCGCCCATGAATAAAGTAACGTTGAAATGCCCTGCCGGGTCTTTCATCCTCTGATGATCGGTCAGCATCGGACCCTGTGAGATGGATTCATCCGCACGAAAAAGTCCTTTGCCGAACCAGGGTTGCTTGGGGTAAAGTAAGACCCGACAAGAGAATCGCGTACTTGCATTCTACGCCGGAACGCACGAATCAATGCTTTCCTTTCCCCCTTGAAAGCGAGGACTCATGACTGACTATCAAGCTTTTTCCCTGCGCCGCGAGGGCCGTGTCTCCTGGGTCGTGTTGGACAATCCCCAGCAACGCAACGCGATGGGCACCTCCTTCTGGCAGGAAATCGAGCAAGCCTTTGCCGAAGCCGATGCCGATCCGGAAAGCCGCGTGATTGTGCTGGCAGCCGAAGGCAAGAGCTTTTCCGCCGGGTTGAACATTCCGGAAATGGCCCCGCAGATTCCTTCACTGCTCAACAGCGAGCCGGGGGGGCAGAACAAGTTGGACCTTCTGGCCGTGATCCGTGAGTGGCAACGGAAAGTCGCCGCGCCGGAATTCTGCAAGAAACCGGTGATTGCCGCCATTCATGGTTATTGCATCGGCGGTGGAATCAATCTGATCAGCGCCTGTGACATCCGTCTGGCCAGCCGGGATGCGCAGTTTAACTTGAAAGAGGCCGCCCTGGCCATGATTTGCGATCTGGGTGCTTTGCAACGCCTGCCGACGATCATCGGCGAGGGCTGTACCCGTGAACTGGCGTTCCTGGCGGATTTCATCGACGCCGAGCGGGCTTTGCAGATGAACCTGGTCAATGGTTTGCATGAAGACAGAGACAGCCTGTGGAATGCCGCCCAGCAGATGGCGGAGCGTATCGCCGCCAACAGTCCTTTGGCCGTACAGATCAGTAAAGAGGTCTTGAACCGTGGCCGGGATCACAGTCAGGCGGAAGGGTTGGAGTACGTCGCAGCGCGGCAGACCTGCCTGTTGCCCCACGGCGATCTGATGGAAGCGATGGCTGCATTCATGGAGCGTCGCGCACCGAAGTATTAAACCTTCCTGCATAATCCGGAATGAGACTTCGGCAGGCTTTCCTCTTCCTTGTTTTCGTGGCTTTTCCTGGACGATGGCACCAGGGAGCAAGGAAGTCGGGACGCCTGATGGTTCATTGTGGCGGACTAGGGATAGAAGGAAAGCCCATGCCCAAACTGGTAAAACCCTGCACCGTGTTGTTTGATCTGGATGGAACCCTGGTGGATAGCCGGAAGGATATTGTCACAAGCTTTCAGGCCACTCTCGGCCAGTTGGGTTATGCACGCCCGGCGTTTGACGCCGTGACGGAGATGATCGGCAAACCGCTGGATGCCATGTTTCAGGTGTTGTTATCCAGTACGGACAAGCGTCTCATCGAACAGGCTTCCAAGATTTATCGGGAGCATTATTTCCAGCATTGTGCCGATGAAAGCCTGCCCTATCCCGGTGTGCAGGAGGTATTGAAAACCCTGCATCCGCAGTGCAACACGGCCATTGCCACCACCAAGAAAACCTTCATGGCTGTACGTGTCGCCGAACTTCTGGGTCTGGCAGCAAACCTGGATCACATTCAAGGTACGGATGGCTTCGCCTGCAAGCCCGCGCCGGATGTGATTCACCACGCCCTTTCCGCCTTGGGAGTTTCAACCGAACACGCCGTGATGGTCGGCGATACCACCGGTGACCTTCTCGCCGCCCGCGCCGCAGGAATCCCCTGTGTCGCCGTCAGCTATGGTATCGGCTCACGACGCGATCTGCAAGCCGCCCACCCGGAAGTCTTGATTGATACCATTGAGGCTTTGCCATCCTGCCTGCATAATATGGGACTGATTGACTAAGAAGCAACCCTGAAGGGCCGAGCTTGTCAGTTCAACTCGGACTCGTTCGGCTCGCCAAGGTCGTCCGGTTGATTCGGATAAGAGGAACCCTGGTCATAGTAGTCCACGGCGTTGCGTAGCAACTCTGCAATGGAATCCCGCAGTCGTGCCGGTTGGATCACCCTCATCTTTGCACCGAAGGAAAGAATCCAGCTATTAAGTTCCGCCGTCAGTGGAACCGTCATCTTCACACAGACCCAGCCATGTTCATTGACGGAAAGCTGCTGGGAACTATGCCAGGTCCGCTCTTTGAAGTAGGAGGCAATGGACGGATGGACGGCCAGTTCCACATCCACGGGCGGGCCGACCGTGATTCCGAAGGCTTCGGTCAAAAAGGCTTTCGGGTGGTAGTTCTTGGGAAACTCGAAGCGATTGCCCCGCAGCCAGGATGCACTGAGGATGCGATCCATCGCCAGGGTCCGCATGGCGGAAGCGCGCCGGCTGTGGACAATGACGTACAACGATTGATTATGGACCACCAGGGAATAGGGATGGATGATGTCCTTGTAGTTGGTTCCCTGCTGCGGTTGGTAAAGGATCTCGACTTTTTCTTCGCGCATCAAGGCGGTGAAGATTTCATTGATCTGGTCATCACAGCCCAGGTAGCTTTTCGCCGCGACATTGGTGCTATGGACTTTCTTGTCAATGTCTTCCAGGGAGGTCTGTTGTCTGCCGGAGAGCCTGCGTCCTACCTTATGGGCCACCTGGTCCAGGCTATCCTTGAGCATTGTTCCATCTACAAAACTGAACATCTCCCGGCTGATCAGGATGGAAATCATCTCCAGGTTGGAAAAACGAATGAATTCTCCCCTCATCTTCGGGGCCAGCCCCCAGGCTTTGGCACCATCAATGCGGGAATCAATGTCTTCCACAGCGTAGCATTCCTGGAGGATCTGCAAATCCCGGTGAGCCGTGCGCAGGGAAATATCCATCTCCCTGGCATACTCGGACAGGGTGACCCCGTTCCGACCCTGAAGCATTTCAAAAAAACGGATAATCCGAAACGCCTGACTGTATGTCGATCCCTTTTTCCTTGACATGGATACCTCCAGCGAAACTCTCCGTACCCACAAGAAACCACTGTACATTCAAATTAGATTATCTGATAAATAACATACTCCTTGAGTATAGCGGGAGAGAACTTCTCGTCAAGGGAAGTCTACAGGAGGCACTGACATATTCTGTCATACATTGTCCTGACAAACCACGAGAAAACTAGGTTGCGGTCTCTTGATCCTATTTCTTTGGCAGCTGTTTTTCATCTTGAATGCCCTGTTGTCTATTGAGAAAAGAGTCCTTGTTGGGTCGGTAAATAAATGAAAATGGGGAACTCATTGAAAGTTGAATGTGTTTTTCGGGCACACCTTCTGTGGTTGCTTTAGGTAGGAATGCCCTTTCTCTTAGAGGGTTAGCGCGCTGCCAGGTGCTTCTGAAACCGGCATTCACTGCTGGGAGGTTCTCAGAACCAGGTCAAAAGCCGTGGACTTTGCGGGAAGGGTTTGTCCTTTCTCGTCGGTCTGGTAAGGCAAGCCCGGCGGCTGGTAGAGAATCATTATTCTTTCCTGTATCAGACATTTTTCTACAGAATAAATAAATGATCTTCAAGCTTGGAATAGCTGTACACAGGATCAGGTGTTGCCAGAAGATCCTCCTGACGCGAGTTGACTTCTATAGCCTAGGTCAGCGGCGAGCGTGTTTTCGACGCAGTATCCAACCGAGCAAGCCGGCAATCAACAGGGTGATCGCACTTCCCACCAGGCCGGAAAGGCTGGTTCCCGCTTCCACGGCTGGCCAGGCTTCCTCGTTCGAGTCTGCGGGTTGCGCCGCTTCTGCCGGATGTTCCGCAAAGCCGTAGTCCGGCAGCACGGATGTGCTTTCCTGCAACGACGCCAGGGAGCCATGAAGGCCATCCTTGGGGGCATCCAACTCTTCTTTGCCGGAGGTCTTTGCCATCGACCATTCCAGGCCGTCGGGCAGGGAGGACGCGAACCAACTTAGCAGTGCGCCGGTTACGATGGCGGTGACCACGAAACCCACGATCACCGGCTTCCAGGAACGGTGTCCAACCACACCGCTTGCGGCATGGGGGTCCAGGATTTCCGGTCGGGCCTGATGCACAAAGAGAATCACGGCTGCTGTGGCTAAGCCTTCCACCAGACCAATAGCCAGGTGAATCGGCTGCATCATCCATAAAAACGTTCCAATGGGCAGTTCGGAGATTCCGGAAAGCCAGGTTTGCAGTACCACGCCCAAAGCCCCGAATTGCAAGCCCAGCACGGCTGTCAGCACCGAGGCGATGACAATCCGCCCACGGCTTGGGTTGTTGCCGGTCAAGGGGCGATACAAGAGGGGATAAAAGACAAGGATGGGGAAAAATCCCATGTTGAAGATGTTGCAGCCCAAGGCCAACAACCCCCCGTCAGCAAAGAAGAGAGCCTGGACGGTCAACACCGAGGCCAGGGTGAGTAAGGCGGCCCAGGGACCGAGCAGCACGGCCAGGAGCAGGCCGCCTCCGAGATGACCGCTGGAGCCGGTTCCGGGAATGGTGAAATTAATCATCTGTGCGGCAAAGACAAAGGCGGCGGTAACGCCCATCAAGGGAACCTTGCGCTCGTCGGCTTCCTCGTTGAGTTTTTTTGCCCCATAGGCCAAGAGGCCCGCAGAAGCCACCCACATCGCACCGCCCACGGCAGGAGAAACCAAAGCATCCGCCATATGCATCGCCGTACCTCCAACAGAAATGAGAGCCTTCGTGGTCGTCGTCCCAAGAACCATGAAGCGCCGTGTTACCAATCCCAAACTCGTATGTTTTGATACCACGCACGCAGCGATGAGTCAAGCCGGTGACAAGACCAAGGTCGCGTTGATGAAAAGACAAGGATCATGCTCGGCTTCTCATTTCACGAAACCGACAGCGTCCGCAACGCGAAGTTCCGCGTGATTCCCTTGTGGCCCAAACCATGAAAGCATTGACTAAACCCGGCCCGGATGGCACCATGAAAGGTAGGGATACTGGGTCGGAACCAACCGGACCAGCAAGGGATGAAAAGCATGAAGACATCGTCTTGAAATCAAACAGGGGGAACCAAGGGATGGCCAAAAAAATCTTTGTCCTGGACACCAATGTATTACTCCATGACCCCGGATGCCTGGAACGCTTTGAAGACAACAAGATTGTGATTCCCCTTGTCTGTATCGAGGAGATTGACAAATTCAAGAAGGATCTGACGGAAACGGGACGCAATGCCCGCGAGGTCAGCCGCGTTTTGGACAGACTGCGCGACCGCTACAAAGGGGAGCTTTCCCACGGCGTGCCGATCAACGGCGGTGGAACGCTGGTTGTGGCCCTTGACGATGATGAAGGCTTGGAAGACTGGCCTTACAAAACCGGCAAGGATATGACCAACGATGACCGCATCCTTGCCGTGGCCTGGCGGTACCGGGACAACCCGGACAATCTGCCGGTATTCATGCTCTCGCGGGATACCAACGTGCGTATCAAGGCGGATGCCTTGGGCTTGCAGGCCGATGATTACCGCAACGACCGTGTGGATATTGATGAACTGTATACCGGCATGACGGAAGTCGATGTCAGCCGTGAAACGGTGGACAACCTCTACCGCACGAGAGAAATTCCCATGCCTGAGGGTATGACGGGAAACCCCAATCAATTCTTCCTGCTGCATGATGAAAGCGACCCGCAGCATTCAGGCTTCGCCCGCATTGATGCCGACATCCCCGACGCGCTGGTTCCCGGCGGCTACACCGGCGGTCCTCTATGGGGGATTCTCCCGCGTAACGTGGAACAGAAGGCCGCATTGGACCTGCTTACGGACGATCGCATCCGGCTGGTGACTCTGGTGGGAAAAGCGGGGACGGGAAAAACCCTGCTGGCCCTGGCTGCGGGTTTGTCGATGTGCATGGACGAGCAGCGCTACAAGCGGCTCCTGGTATCTCGTCCGGTGATTCCTATGGGCCGGGACATCGGCTTTCTACCCGGCGAATTGAAAGACAAGCTTCGTCCCTGGATGCAGCCCATTTTCGATAACCTGGAGTTCCTCATCGGTGGGCCGGAGAAAGACCAGAGCGAATACAGCGGCAAAAAGCATCAGCCGATCAAAGAGCAACGGGGAAGCTATCAATACCTGATGGATCGTGGTCTGTTGGAAGTGGAACCGCTGACCTACATCCGTGGACGAAGCATTCCCGGCCAGTATTTCATCGTGGACGAAGCCCAGAACCTGACGCCCCATGAGATGAAAACCATCCTCACCCGCGCCGGGCAGGATACGAAGATCGTTCTTACCGGTGATCCGTACCAGATTGACAATCCCTACCTGGATACCATGTCCAACGGCCTGACCTATGTTGTGGAACGCTTGAAAGGGCAGGCGATCTTCGGGCATATCACCTTACGAAAAGGAGAGCGTTCAAGACTGGCGCAAACCGCCGCGGATCTGTTATAAGGATTGCACAGGATTTGTTGATACAAACCTCCCTTGCGAAAGGCCGAAAGGATGAAGCCTTATCAAACCCTTGTGGTTGGTGTGGATTTCAGCGAGTATTCCCGCGAGGCGTTACGCCACGGTATCTTGTTGGCCAAGACCCACGGGGCAAAACTGATTGTGGTTCATGTCTGCGATATGGATCTCTTTCTGCCCTTGCAGATGGGTTCGTTGACCAAACACATTGAGCGGCAGGACGAATGGACTCAAGCCTGCCGTGAGCAACTGGACGAATTTATTGACGACGTGCAAGACGAAGGCGTGCAGATCGAAAAACGCATCGTGATGGGCACGGCTTACAAGGAACTGGCCCACGTCGCCTACAAAACCAAGGCAGACCTGGTGCTGATCGGTACCCACGGACGGGGCCGCTTGGAACATCTGCTGCTGGGAAGCGTGGCCGAACGGGTGGTGCGTACCGCGCCTTGTTCCGTTTTGGCGGTGAAGCTGGAAGGATCGCAACCGTATAAACAGAAGTGACAGGAACCGTTGAAGCGCCCAAACCCGAAACGTTGTCTGTGGGGACTCTGCCTTGCCCTGTTGCTCGGCCTTGCTGGAACCAAGGCCGAGGCTCGCTCGGTGGAGGTGGAAATCTGGCCCCGCACCTGGTTTGTCCTGGAGCAGAACCGGGACACGGAACAGTTGCGCATTGACAAGAGCCGCTTCACCCAATATCTGACCTTGAATCTCTACGAAAGCGCTGAGGAGCCTGAAGAGATTCACCACCGCTTCCTGTCCAACCTGCGTTTGGATTTCGATGTCGGGAAGGATCACTCCCCCGATGCCAACGAAGAAAGCCCTCATTCGTTTGAGCTGTTGTATGCCTACTACCAGGCCGACCGCCTGTGGAACACCCTTGACCTGCGTCTGGGCCGACAAGTTCTGATGGACTACTACAACCAATCGGCGATGGATGGCCTGTGGTTCCAGTTTCGCCGCAACTGGTTTTTCGGTGTGGATGCCTATGTCGGGCTGGAAGTCAAGAAGGACTACTCCGGTGAACGCAAAGGCTTGTGGCTTCCCAATCCGCCCAATCGGCAGGACGACGGCATTCTGGAAAGCCGTCACGTCGGCGCGCTCTTCGGCGGTTCCCTATTTCTGGACAACCTCAAGGATACCGACCTGCGTGTCGGTTACAAAGGCGGCTATGATGGCGAGCAGCAGAAGATGCTTTTCACCGCGACGGCGCGTCAGCGACTTTTTCAGGAGATCTGGGAAATCTACGGACTGGCCGCCTATGATATGATCTTTGAGCGGATGCAAGACCTGAGTATCGGGACCAGCGTTCAGGCTGCGGGATTTTCCGCCGACCTGGGGCACAATCATCATGCGCCGCGCTTTGACGCCGACAGCCTGTTCAATTTCTTTGATGTCACCCTGCACAATGAACTGTATGCCAATCTGGCCTATGACCTGGACGCGCTGACCCGCTTCCGTGCGGGGTATCACCATTACACGCACACCACCAGCGATCCGTTCACCACCCGCTGGGGCGATGGCGGCAACGCCGATGACGAACTCTTCCTCAACGCATCGCGCAGGCTCTTCGCCAGCTGGGACATCCGCGCCGGTTATCAGTTCAATACCGGCTGGTCCGGAGAACGCCATGAAATGAACCTGGGTACCGGTGCCTTTGTCTGGGAACGCTACCTGAAACTGGACGGCTATTTCGCCTGCGCCTGGTATAAAAAGCTTACCTATATCGATCTTTTAGAGACGGACATCAACCAGAACATTGCCTGGACCCTTGCCGGGGAGGCGGAAATCTTCTTCCGCCCCGACATCACCCTGCGTATCAACGGGGATGTTTCCGCCAATCAGTTGATGGAGCGTCAATTCTCCTTGTTTACACTGCTGGCCGTTCACGGCTGGTTTGGAGGCTGAGGCATGGTTCGCCGCCACCTTTCCACCCTTGTTTTATTCGCTGCGCTTTTTGGGGCCACGCTTCTGTTTGCCAAGGAACGCTACCTGACCCGCGATCTGGTGTATCCTCCCACGGTCAGCGCCCTGCATTTCGACCACGCCAGGCACGGAAAACTTGCCTGCGAAGTCTGCCACAAGGAGATTCAAGCCAGCACCAAGGCCACCGATCGCAACCTGCCGTCGGAAGCGCTTTGTTCGACCTGCCACAAAGACCAAACCCGCCAAAGCCCCAGTGACCTGGGAGACGCCCGTTGTCTCTTCTGTCATGCCGATTGGGATGAGGCCCACAAGCAGGTGCCGAGCAGCGTCAAACAGGGGGAGTCTGGGATTCAGTTCAGTCACAGCGTTCACCTGAGAAAGATGCTGGACTGCTCCGTCTGTCATCAGAACATGGACAAAGACCCGCCGGAACGCGATCATCTGCCTTCGGAAGAACTCTGCCTGAGTTGCCATCGGGAATGGAAAACCCAAAGCCGTTGCACCCGCTGCCACCTGGCCTTGCCATCGGGGAAGATGAAGACCTCCTTCCGTGCCAAAGCGCTGCAACCCGAACGCGGTCGGCTGGACCACACCCGGCATTGGCTGACCCGCCACGCCAAGGAAAGCACCTTCCGCCCCGCCGATTGCATGGTCTGCCACCAGCAACATCAATGCGACGACTGCCACAACGGCGTGGCTCGCCCACTGACGGTGCATCCCAACAACTATGTGGTCTTGCATCCCCAGGAAGCGAGACAGAACCCGCGCCGCTGCCAGGCCTGCCACCGGATGCAATCCTTCTGCAAAGACTGTCATGACAAGCACGCCGTGGGCCCAAGCGCCGGATTCCGTTCGCCACGGGTGAAGATCCATCCCGATGGTTTCGGTGCGTGTATGCCTTCGGCCAATCATCACGCCGGACAGGCGCGACGGGGCTTGCTGGCCTGTGTCAGTTGCCACACCGAAGAGCAGTGCGCCCGCTGCCACAAGTCCGGCGGGGAATGCGGTTTCAACATTCCCATTCACAGGTCGATGAACCCCAAACAACTGGCTCGGATGCAGAAACGAAACGGACGAGCCTGCAAGAAATGCCATGCGAATCTTTAAACACCCTATTCGGATGACGTTCCCATCGCCGCGTGGAAAGCGCACGGTAGATGCCTTTTTGCGCGTCGTTTCCTTGGGGATCGTGACGCTGCTTCTTGGCCTGCTGGTCCTTGCCTGCGGCAACGCCCGTGAGGATGAAAGCCTCTATCCGGTGTTGAGTCGCAGTCCCTTGGAAATTCTGCAAGCCTGCCCGGAACCGGGCGCGGTGGATATTCATCCCGGCGCGGTGGTGGAAATCCTGTTCAACAAAGACCTCAATCCCTCAACCGTTACCAACGGCACGGTCATGCTGGCTTTGGGCCGCGCCTTCGTCAAAGGGAATATCCTGCTGGAAGGCAACCGCATTCTCTACATTCCCATTGACCCCTTGTATGAATCCATGCAATACGATGTCTACATCACCAGCGGCTTGCGTGACAAAGACAACTTCGCGGTGGATGATAACTACATCGTGTTCAGTTTCGTCACCGGTACCGAGGAATCCAGTTCCCTCACCTGCCGCTAACCACAAGGACTTGCTCTCTCGCGCGATGCTATGAACGCGGTCTGTGCCGCGCCGCTTTGCAAAGGAAAAGATTGATGACCTACCGTTTCGTATCGGCTCTGTTGACCGTGTTTGTAACCCTCCTGACACTCGCTCCTTTGGCTGCGCAGGCCGAAGATTCCTCCGGCAAGGATTCATCCTTCTGGCCGAAAGCCGGGGAAAAAGACACCCGCGCTACGGCGGAAAAACAGAAGGCCCAGGTTGAGGCCATCGTCACCGGTATCCGGGAACGGTATCGCAAAGACCCGGCATGGCGTTGCCCCTTCAACCAGGAGTACAAAAGCAAGCTGACCAAACGCACCACCAAGAGTGACGGGAAGGTGCTGTTCGAGCAACCGACCAACATGCGTTGGGACTACGACAAGCCGGAAAAGAAAAGCTTCATCACCGATGGCAAGCAGATGTGGTATGTCCTCTGGGACGCCAAGGAAGCCAAGCACAACCCGACTTTGAAGAAAAGCAGCCTGGAATCCAGCATCGGCTTTTTGTGGGGAGAATCCGACCTGCGGGCGGATTACGACATTCTGCTGCTTCCCTTGACGGTGCTGGAAAAAGACATTCAGGTCGGTGAGCGCCTGGCCTTGGAATTGACGCCGAAGAAGAGCAGTCAGTTTGAGGTTTTGTACCTGTTGGTCAATCCCACCAGCTACCGCATTGAGGAAGCCGTGCTGATTGATACCATCGGCAACCGCAACCGTCTGATTTTCGGCAAACAGGAAGTGATGAAGAAGCAAACGCCGACGCCCTTTGTCTGGTCTCAACCCAAAGGGGAAACGTGGCAGGTGGAAACCGTCTCGTTTTAAGCAGGTTTATTCTGTCCTAATTCCAAAACCGGGGAATCCAAGGCCCATCACAAGGATGGGAACACGACGCGCCTTCCGTTTTGACAAACGGTGACCTCCCCGGAAACGGGATCAGAACCCTTGGTTCTGTTCTTGATGGGCTTCAAGATCGGATGATCCTCTTCCTCTTTTTCGTATCATGGATTCATTTCCCAGGGGACTATCGAAGGTGGCTTCTCTTCAGAGCTCATGGACCAGCACAATAATCCCGCCAACGACGACGATTGCTGCGGCGAGGATTCCCCCGACAAGCAAACCCAGTCCTTTCGTGGGCTTGATCGGAGAGATCAGGGTGCCCACCTCGTGAACCAGGGTACGTCCGGCATGGTGTTCAACCTGGCGGAAAAAGAAGCCGAATTCTGAAACATTCCGGCTGACCTGGCTGCTGTAATCCAGATGCCACAACGATCCGTCACGAAGGTGAATCCGAGCCCGTGGCATCATTTTCTGCTGACCGCTTTCAATGGACGTGATTTCATCCAGCGGGAAAAGGACCACCACTCCGGCGTCGCTGGCCGTCAGCTTGTTCAGGTATAGATTGCCCTCCTCAATGGAAAGTTGGCCGGGGAGCATGGATTCCGGGTCGCCGTCTCGCTGAATCCAGACACTGGGTCCGAGGATCATTTCCATTGTGCTCTACTCCTGTTTCACGTCCGGCTTCCTCTGCACCGAATCTGTTTTCTACTCTCCCGGTAGCAAGGGCATGGGGGATTGCAGGAAGCGTTCGCACCAGGGATCGAAGGCGAAGCCAAGCTGCGGTTGCATCACACAGGTCAGGCTGGCAAAACCTTTGGGACCGTTGACCATCAAGGCCGGTACGCGGAAGGTCACGCCGTTTTTCAAGGTGTAATGAATCACCGTGCGCCAGGCGTCGGTGCCGTACCAGTCCTGCTGCCGGATCGGTTCCAGCAGGATGGATTCCTGATCAATGGATGGATTTCCCACCAGTTCCTGTTCGATCAGATCTACAATATCCGAAGCAGATCCCTTCCGGGGAAGTTCCAACTCTACGGCAAAAACCACCGGTGCGCTATGGATGAACACACCCACCTGCTGATGTCCCAGGGGCTCCGTGTCCCAACTGGGAGGCATCTGTACGCGCAAGCCCACATCCTGAAGCTCCAGGCTTTCCCAGTTGGCGGGCATCTCCACATCTCCTTTGCCGAACAGGTTGCCAACCATCACCAGGAAGGTGGCCAGGGTGACGAGGATGGCCAGACCGGAGGCGTTCCATAAAACCAGGTCCGCCAAGCCGCCGTATTCGGGATGGGTGCCCAGTTGCGGTTTGAGAATCCACCCCAGAAGCAGGCCGCTGACCAGACCGCTGACGTGGGCCACGTTGTCGATTTGCGGAATGACAAAGCCCAGGCCAAGGTTCAAGATCACCCAGGGCAAAAGGGCGCTGCCGAAGAAACGTCGGAACTGCGCGGGGATGTCTTCCTTGTGCCGGTAACCCATCATCACCAGAAGACCCAAGAGACCGAACAGCGCGCCGCTGGCTCCCACGCTGGGGGAATCGGGACTGAACAGATAACTACAATAGATACTGACCACGCCGGAAAGGAAGAAGATCAGAAAGAACTGGCGTCGCCCGTAGAGGTTTTCGGCAATCCGCCCCAGGAAATAGAGCGCAAAGCCGTTAAAGCCAAGGTGCATCAGGCCGCCGTGCAGGAACATCGCACTGACAAAACGCCAGGGCTCGCCGTTGTCGATGAATACGTTGAGCTTGGCCCCCATCAGCAAGAGTACCTTGAAGTCATCGTAGGGGAGTACCCAGCCGATAAGGTACAGCAGGATCATCACGCCCAGTAGAGCATAGGTAACCCAAGGGGGACGTTTCAGGCGTTGGTAAAACCGCAAGGCCTCTTGGCGTTGCCATTCGTCATACACACCACGGATACGGAAGGAACCTTTTTGATACCACTGGGCCACGACAACCTCATCGAACGAAAACAAGGGGGTTGCAAGCAAACAGGCATCCGGACTCACCACCATAAGGGTTCAGGCCGGGACGCAACAAAGGATGCCACTATACCACGAGGCCTAGGATCGTAAAACGAAAAACGCCCCGAAGACTTCGGGGCGTTTGGATCGACGGACGTATATCGCCTGGAGGCTTACAGACGCTGAGCGTAGTACTCAACCACCAGGTTCTCACGGATCTCGAAGGGGACATCCGCGCGGGTGGGCAGATCCAGCATTTCGGCCTGGTTGTTTTCCACCTTCAGGTAGGCGGGACGGGCCAGGGTCGGCGACTGCATCGTCGCTTGGATCAGCTCGTTGTTCTGGGCTTTCTCGGTCAGGGTAATCACCATGCCCGGTTTGACGCGGAAGCTGGGGATATCCACGCGGCGACCGTTGACCTTGATGTGGCCATGATTGACGATCTGGCGGGCGTGGGGAATGCTGCGACCGGCACCCATGCGGAAGATGACGTTGTCCAGGCGCTGTTCCAGAAGGCGAAGCAGGTTTTCACCGGAGTCACCCTTTTGGCGCTTGGCTTCACCCATCAGAAGACGGAACTGCTTTTCACCGATGCCATAGTTGAAGCGCAGTTTTTGCTTTTCCATCAAGTGCAGCGCAAATTCCGTTTTTTTGCGACGACCACCGGCGGGGCCGTGGTCACCGGGGGCATAAGCGCGCCGAGACGAACTCTTACAGGTCAAGCCGGGGAGATCCGTTCCCAACCGGCGAGCGATACGAAGTCTGGGTCCACTGTAACGTGACATGTTTGCTTTTTCCTCTGTCTACCCGGTGCTACCCGGCGATACGCGAACAAACGTTCCTGGTTTCACCCCTTTCAACACGGGGTTGGCTTTCCAGAGATCGGGAGATTACTCATCGAAGCTTGTCTTGTCAAGAAAATGTTCCATTTCATGAAAAACTTCCCAGGCTTGGCTCAGATCGGCCCTTTCCCTGACGGAAAAAAATCCAGTGAATGGACCCATCGCCGAGCCGGGTTCAAGCGGCTAGGGAAGTTCAATGGCTTTCAGGCCCACGCCTTCTTGCCATGAAACGATGTCTTTCACGGCGCGTTCGCCGTACAGGCGTTTGCGCTCTTTCTTTTTATGCCGATACCCCAACGCGGGCAACATGGCAAAATTGACGTTGGAAGGCTGAAAGGCCTCCTCCGTATTGTGCAACCGGGCCATCATCGCCCCCAGCATGGTGGTATCCCCCGGCAAAGGAAGCGTGTTTCCGGTCAAGCGTGCCGCCAGAGACAGGCCGATCAGCATCCCGCTGGCGGCGCTCTCCACATAGCCTTCCACCCCGGAAATCTGCCCGGCGAAGAAAAGACGGGGTTCCGATTTCAGGCTGAAGTCTTCGTCCAGAAGAGCGGGGCTGTTGATAAAGGTGTTGCGGTGGATGGAGCCAAAACGTAGAAACTCCGCGTTCTGCAAGCCGGGAAGTTGACGAAAGACCCGTTTTTGTTCGGGATAGGTCATCCGGGTCTGAAATCCGACCAGGTTGAACGCGGTCTTGTCCCGGTTTTCCGTTCGCAACTGCACCACGGCGTGGGAGCGCTTCCCGGTGCGCGGATCAATCAGGCCCACCGGTTTCATCGGACCGAAGGAGAGGGTCTGCCGCCCCCGTTCGGCCATCACTTCAATGGGCATACACCCTTCAAAGTACTTTGGTTTCTCAAAATCACGCACGGTGACTTTCTCGGCGGCGAGCAAGTCATCAATGAAATGATTGTATTGCTCTTCGTCCAGGGGAAGATTCAGGTAATCATCCCCGTCGCCTTTGCCATAACGGCTGGCGAAAAAGGCCACGGAATAATCAATGCTTTCCGCATCGAGAATCGGCGCGATGGCGTCATAGAAATAAAGCTGGTCATCCCCGGTCAGCCGTTGAATCTCTTCGGCCAGGGCAGCACTGGTCAAGGGACCAGCGGCCACCACGGTCACCGTGGCGTTTTCAATGGGGAGATGGGTGACTTCTTCCTCAATGACGGTAATCTCAGGATGATTCTTCACCCAGGCCGTCATCTGCTCGGCAAAACGCTCCCGGTCTACGCTCAACGCGCCACCGGCTGGAACCTTGGTTCGCTGGGCAGCCTGCATCAACGCGCTTCCCAACAGGCGCATTTCTTCTTTCAACACCCCGACGGCGTTTTCCAGGCTGGCCCCTCGGAAGGAATTGGAGCAGACCAGCTCGGCAAAGTGGGGACTGATCTGGGCTTCGGTGCGTTTTCCCGGTTTTTGTTCGTACAACGTTACGGAAATGCCGCGAGAGGCCAATTGCAGCGCGGCTTCACAACCGGCCAGCCCCGCACCAATGATGGCCACCGTGGGCCGGGAAGACTCAGACGACGGATTCACGCTTTTCCTCCGTCACCGCTTCCGGTTTGGCAACACGATGTTTGCATTCCGGGCATTCCAGGGTTACGCGACCGTCCCGGCTGTTTTTCTCCACCATGAAATGATGTCCGCAGGCCGGGCAGTTCTGATTGACCGGTTTGTTCCAACTGGCGAACTTGCAGCTTGGGTACTGATCGCATCCATAGAAGAGTTTGCCGCGTTTGGTGCGTTTTTCCACCAGGTCGCCTTGGCAGCCCGGTTCGGGGCATTTGATGCCGATCTTCACCGGCTTGGTGTTTTTGCAGGCCGGGTAGTTGGAACAGGCCAGGAATTTTCCGAAGCGCCCGTTTTTGATCACCATCGGGCTGCCGCACTTTTCGCATGTTTCGCTGGTGGTTTCTTCCTTGACCAGCTCAATCTCACCACTTTCCTTGGTTTTGTACTCGCTGGTGAAGGTGCATTCCGGATAGGCCGAGCAGCCGACAAAACGACCGTTCTTGCCCCATTTGATAATCAGTTCCGCCTTGGGACGGCCTTCCTTTTCGCATTTTTCGCAGAACAGCCCCGTCGGGGTTTCTTCCCGCTTCAGGTTGCGCATGTTCTCCTTGGCTTCTTCCAAGGACTTCTGGAAGGGGCTATAAAATCCGTTAAGCAGCTCCAGCCAGCCTACACTGCCGTCTTCCACATCATCAAGCTGTTCTTCCATTCCGGCGGTGAAGGTGATGTCCATGATACCGGGGAAGCTTTCTTCCAGCAGTTGGTTGACGATCTCCCCCAATTCGCTGGGATGCAGCTTGTTTTCCTTCTTCTCCACGTATTCCTTGTCCTGGATAGTGGAAAGAATGGTTGCGTAGGTGCTGGGACGACCGATGCCTTTTTCCTCCAGCTCCTTGACCAGGCTGGCCTCGGTGAACCGTGGTGGCGGCTGGGTGAAGTTCTGCTTGGGGTTCACCTCTTGGGCAATCAAGGTCTCGCCTTCGTTCAAGGCGGGAAGCAGCTTGCCTTCATCGGATTTATCATCGCCGTCGGTGCTTTCCTGATACACGGCCAGATAGCCCGCGAACTTCAGGATGCTTCCCGTGGCACGCAGCAGATGCCGGGCACAGGTGATGTCAAATTTGGTTCCGTCATAGACCGCCGGTTTCATCTGGCTGGCAACAAAGCGGTTCCAGATCAACTCATACAGCCGGAATTGCTCTCGGCTCAGGTATTTCTTCACCTTTTCCGGAGCGAGATCCATGCTGGTCGGACGGATGGCTTCGTGGGCGTCCTGGCTGTTTTTCTTGTTTTTGAAGCTGTTGGGCTTGGCCGGGAGGGTATCCGGGCCATAGGTCTTGCCGATGTATTCCCGAACGGCGGTCAGGGCGTCTTCCGAGGTCCGGGTGGAGTCGGTACGCATGTAGGTAATCAGACCCGTTTCGCCCAGATCCCCCAAGGGAACACCTTCATAAAGCCGCTGGGCGACCATCATGGTTTTCTTGGGCGGAAAATGCAGCCGGCGGGCGGCGTCTTGTTGCAGTTTACTGGTGATGAAGGGCGGCGGCGCATACTTGCGGCGCTCTTTCTTTTCGATATTGCTCAGAAGATGAGGGTTGTTCTTCAACTCCTCGACGATGATCGTTGCGGTTTCCTCATTGGGAATCTCGCTTTTTTTGCCATCGGTCTTGAGCAGTTTGGCTTCAAAGGCGGAAAGGCCGCTGTCCTGGGGTTGTTCCAGCACGGCGATGGTCCAGTATTCCTCACTTTGAAAGGCGCGGATTTCCTTTTCACGGTCCACGACGATTTTCACCGCCACGCTCTGCACCCGTCCGGCGCTCAGGCCACGGCGGACCTTCTTCCATAGAAGAGGACTGATCTGATAACCCACAAGGCGGTCCAGAATGCGTCGGGCCTGTTGGCTGTTGAACTTGTTCTCGTCCAACTCCAGGGGATGCTTCAAGCTCTCCTGAATGGCCTTCTTGGTGACTTCGTGAAAGAGAATACGCTTGATATTTTTAGCTTTTTTCTTGATCTCTTCCCGAATATGCCAGGCAATCGCTTCCCCTTCGCGGTCGGGGTCAGGGGCGAGGTAGACGACATCGGCTTTTTCCGCCGTCTTACGGATGTCTTTGATTACCTTGCCTTTGCCGCGGATCACTTCGTATTCCGGCTGAAAGCCTCCCTCGATGTTCACACCGAGATTGTTTTTCGGCAGATCCTTGATATGACCGACGCTGGCGGCAACCTTATAGTCTTTGCCCAGGTATTTGGAAATGGTCTTGGCCTTGGCCGGAGACTCAACGACAATCAACGAATAACTCATGGTTTACTCCTCACCTTCACCGGTGATCGGGAATCCTCCCGCTAACGAAGCCGTCCCTGTTGCACAAAGCGCTTTCCAGGTAGCGGCTGAATCCATCCATCCAACTCCAGTTGCAACAGTGCGGTGTTCACCGCGTTGGGGTCATCCGGCGAGAGGGCCAACAAGGTATCAATACTCACCTCTTCGCTGCCGATGGCATCCAGCAACCGTCCGGGCAACCCCTCCGGTTTGGGCCGGGTGGGTTCCTGTACGGCCTGCGGCTTGGCGCGAGGCTTCGGGTTACCCAAGGGCAGTTCGCCTTGACGAGCCTGGGAGGGTCTGGCCCCGGATGCTTCGTCCGTATCAAATTCCCGAAAGCAGAGATCCAAGCGGTGAAGAATGGAATGGCCTTCGGAAATCAGTAGGTTAGGAAGCTCCGAGCCGGGTTTGTCCAAGGCACCGGGAACGGCGTAAATGGGAATCCCATCCTTTTCGGCAAACTGCGCCGTGTGACGTGAACCGGATTTCTTACCGCCTTCCACAATCACCACCGCTCGGCTGAGCAGGGCAATAATGCGATTTCGCACGGGGAAGGTATGGGGCAAGGGTGGGGTATCCGGCGCAAATTGGCTTAACACCAGCCCCTGTTCCCGGATCTGCTCATACAAGCTTTTGTGCCGCGCAGGGTAGGGATGAAAATGCCCGCTGCCCATTACCGCCACCGTTGGCCCGCCACCATCCAAGGCACCTTGATGCCCGGCGGCGTCGATTCCCAATGCGGCCCCGCTGATCAGAGCCCGTCCCCGGCGGGCGGCTTCCAGACCCAACTTGTGGGCGACCTGTTTGCCGTAGGCGGATGCCTTGCGCGTTCCCACCACCGCCAGACCACGCGCCCGGATGGCCTCCGGCGTTCCCGTGGCAAAAAGCAGCGGGGGGAGCTTTGCGGAGAACTCTCCGTTGTAAGGAAAGCCCTCATCCCGTCGGGTCAGCACAAAGCCACCCAGGTTCAAAAAGCGCTCGGCGGCCTGCTTGGCCTGGTCCTGAAAGGCTTCCGGCGAGGCAGTCACCGGGGTGGAAAGCCCCAGTTCGTGTGCAACTTCGTTTGGATTGTGAAAGAACACACCTTCGGCGGAACGATCAAAAACCGTTTGGATTTCTTTGGGTTTCAGACTGCCAGCCAGGGCAATCCAAACCGCTGTCTGTTCCAGTTTGTCCATCGTCACGGTTTTCCCCTTCCACCAAACAATCGCAAGCCTTTACAGAAAGTGCCCTCGCCCGTCAAGGCTTTTTTTTTCGCTGTCGGAAACAACGAAGTAAATATGTATCTAATATCAGCATGTTACACTAGGGCGACAGCCCTTTGCTCTGTAGCTGTTGTAAAATCTGTTTCATATGGATGCAAAAAATCCCTGGAGGAAAGGGAAAACAAATCCGTAAGGCTTGTCTAGGAGTAGCATTTCTTTTAACTTTTTCTGACAGTTACCGACCTATGACATAGAGTGTGGAATCAAGAGCGGCGTGAGGGAATGCCCCGTGGAAAATCCGGGTCGGTTGCGATGCTTGGCATATTGACATAGGGGATGGCCGTTCTTACCTTAAAACCTGGAACGAAGATCGGACGAAGACCGAACGAAGACATCGACATCCCATCGGCGGATGATTTACATGAAGGTTGGTGATTATGGATAAGGAACTGAACCCGCACGAGATGCCAAGGCCGGATGAATTGGCGCTGCTTCCTGTTCGCAACACCGTGCTGTTCCCCTACATGACTTTGCCCTTGTCCATTGGCAGGGAGAAATCTCTCCAGGTACTCAAAGAGGCGAACAACGGGGACAAGCTCATCGGGATCGTGGCTCAGATTGACGGCAACGTGGATGAACCCGGTGACCGGGATCTCTACCGCTTCGGAACCCTGGGACGGATCATCAAATCCTCCGAGCCCGCTGACGGCATGGCCACCATTCTGGTGCAAGGCGTCGAGCGTTTCCGTATTGAGGAAAAGCTGACCGAAGACCCCTACCTCAAGGTTCGCGTGCAGTACTTCCCGGAGAAAATGGCCGAAAACGATGAAGAAATGGAGCTTCAGGCCAAGTACCGCAACCTGAAAAACGTGGTTACGCAGTACATTCGCCAGTCGCCCAACATTCCCGATGAAGCCGTGTATCTCATCGAGCGGGTGCCCACGGCCAGTTACCTGGCGGATATGGTGGGGCACTACATGGATATGGAAGTCAAGGAGAAGCAAAGCATCCTTGAGAAGATTGATATCGACCAGCGTATGGAATACGTCACCGAGCTTCTGACCCGTGAATTGGATATGTTGGAGCTTTCCAACAAGATTCAGAACCGGGTGAAAGAGAAGATCGACCGCCACCAGCGGGAAGTTTATCTGCGTGAGCAGATGAAGGCGATCCAGAAGGAATTGGGCGACGAGGGCGGTGAGAGCGAGGAGATTGAAAAACTCCGTACTGCCCTTGAAGAAAAGAAAATGCCCGAAGAGGCTCATAACGCAGCGATGAAGGAACTGGGCCGCATGGAGCGTATGCACACCTCCAGCCCGGAATACAGTGTCATTCGTACCTATCTTGACTGGATGCTGGATATCCCCTGGAACGACAGCACCGAAGATAAGCAGGACATCGCCGAGGCGGAAAAGATCCTCAACGAAGATCACTACGATCTGGAGAAGGTCAAACGCCGTATTCTGGAATTCCTCGCCGTGCGCAAACTGAAGCCGGATATGCGTGGGCCGATTCTCTGCCTGCAAGGCCCGCCGGGCGTCGGCAAAACCAGTCTGGGTAAGAGCGTTGCCCGATCCCTGGGCCGGGAGTTCGTCCGGCTGAGTCTGGGTGGCGTGCGGGACGAAGCGGAGATTCGCGGGCACCGGCGCACCTACATCGGAAGTATGCCGGGGCGTATTGTGAAGAGCCTGAAAAAAGCGGCAACCAACAACCCGGTGTTCATGCTGGATGAAATCGACAAGTTAGGCGCGGACTTCCGGGGAGATCCCTCCAGCGCCCTGTTGGAAGTGCTGGACCCGGAGCAGAACTTCGCCTTTTCGGACCACTACATCGACGTTCCCATTGATCTGTCCAAGGTGCTGTTCATCGCGACCAGCAACACCATTGATACCGTGCCCCCGGCGCTTCGTGACCGTTTGGAAGTGATCAACATTCCCGGCTACACGGAACACGAAAAACTGATGATCGCCAAGAAGTATCTGGTGCCGGAGAACATTGAAGAACACGGTTTGTCCGACGAACTGATTGAATTTTCGGACGAGTCTCTGCTGAAGATCATCAACAGTTACACCCGTGAAGCGGGGGTACGTAACCTCAAGCGGGAAATCGCCGGAATCTGTCGGCGCGTAGCCAAAGATGTGGCCTACGGCAAAAAAGAGAAAACCCTGGTTGATGCCTCTTTGGTGGTCGAGATCCTCGGTGCGGAGCGCTTTTATAATGAAGTCGCCCAGCGCACGGCTCGCGCCGGGGTGGCAACGGGCATGGCCTGGACGCCCGTCGGCGGAGATATCCTGTTCATTGAGGCAACCAAAATGAAAGGAAAGGGCGGCTTGACCCTCACCGGTCAGCTTGGCGATGTGATGAAAGAAAGCGCTCGTGCGGCGCTGTCCTACGTTCATGCCCAGGCGGAACTGCTGGGGATCGGCGAAGACTTGTTTGAAAAGGAAGATGTCCACGTCCATGTGCCTTCGGGAGCCATTCCCAAAGACGGCCCCAGCGCCGGGGTGACGATGATGACCGCCCTGACCAGTCTGTTTTTGAACAAGCCCATTGCCAGTGATATGGCGATGACCGGGGAAATCACCCTGCGTGGTGCCGTGCTTCCCGTGGGTGGAATCAAAGAAAAGGTTCTGGCGGCCAAACGGGCGGGTCTGAAACGCATTCTGCTACCCAAGCGCAATGAAAAAGACCTGGAAGACATCAGTGAAGATCACCGCAAAGGGCTTGATTTCGTCTTCGTAGAAGACATGAGTGAAGTCTTAAACGTTGCGTTAGACCTGAATCTCCATTAAACTCCCTGTTGCTGTCAATCATCGGAAATCGCGGGCCGGTCGTTTGACCGGCCTGTTTTGGTTTGGGGAGGCCGTCATCAGCACTCAGGAATTGCGCAACATGCCCATTTTGCGTGGGCTCAACGATGAAGCCCTGGTCGTGGTTTCAGACCTGTTTTCCCGCTGGGATTGCCGTAAGGGGCAGACCATCTTCAACGAGGGCGACCGGAGTGAAAACATCTACCTCGTCGCTGAAGGGGAGTTGGAGGTTCAAATTTCTACCGGCCTGTTCGGCAAACAGGTGATTGCCACCCTGGGACCGGGCGATGTCTTCGGAGAAATGGCCTTTATCGACGCCGAACGGCGAAGCGCTTCCATTAAAGCAAAACGTTCTTGCATCCTTTTGAGCATGACGCGCAACGACTTTCGTAAGCTTGGCAAAGGCTACCCGCACATCCAATTGATGATGCTGAAAAATATCACCCGTATCCTGGCCAAGCGATTGCGCACGGCGGATGAACGCATCCGTCACCTGAAAACGAAAGACAAAGGCGTGATCGAGAAGATCTCCAAGCTATTAACGGTGGGATGAAGGCATGGCAGACCCGACTAGGCGTTGCAGGTGGGGCGTTCTCACAATCGGTGGTGGGCTGCGCCTGCTCTTGATTCTCTGGCTCGCGGTTGTGATGACCCAAGCCGTGTGGGCCGAAGAACCCTTGGGAGAGAGTGCGAGTGAGGAGGAGGACACCCTGGAGTCGTTTTCCGACAGCACTCCCTTTGATGGTCAATACGAAACGGAATCCGGCCACGCGCTACGCAAAGAGCAACTGACGCCGGTGGTCTACGGAGGTTATCCGGAAAGCGGTGCCTATCTCTTGTTTGCCCCCTGGGATTATATCAGCTTCGGTGGCGTGGTTGCCGTGCGCTACGATCCCTACTTCCGGCTGGGTGGACTGGTCAAAGTGCAGATGCTGGAAAGCGAATCCAAGCGGTTCAACCTGGCCTTGAGTTTCCAACCGGGCTTTGGTTTCAATTTCAAACGAAACCAGAACCGCCTGGCCTGGGTTCACCTGGAACCCGGTGTCCAGTGGGGAGTGCGCTTTGCGCCGGGATGGACACTCTTTCAGCAGACCAGTTATACTGCCCTGCTACCCTTTGAGCGGGAATTCACCAGCGTGTGGGTTTACGATGCTACCCAGAAAGAGGAAGGCTATTACAGAAAACTCTACGATCCCTGGTCACCGGTGCAATCCTTGAACCTGGCTTTGGGCCTGGAGGTGAGCATTCCGCGCACGATGAATCTGTTTGCCAAGGGTCTGGTGGAACTGACCGATTTCCGCCCGGAAGATTTCATCTATGGCGGGCAGTTCGGTTTCAGCATTCCCCTGTGGTTGTAAGCATGAGCCGTCATTTCGTCCTTGCTTCGTTGCTGCTTGTGTTCCTGCTGGGGCCGTTGATCTGTGAGGCAGCCAAACCGGGATCAGCCAAGCCGCCCCGCCTGGATCGCTTGAGCGAGGAACAAGGTACCGCAGTGCTTGCCCCACGAGAGGGGGAACGCTTTGAGGAGCGTCTGACGCGCATCAGTGGCTTGGCTCTGGGGATTCCCTACAAGAATGATCCCCTGGGAGAAGGCTCCCAAGGCTTGGTGGACCACGATCCCACCTTTCGTCTGGATCGCTTCGACTGCCTGACATTTGTGGAAACCGTTTGGGCTTTGGCTCGCTCCCACACCATTGCCGAGGCACAGAGCATTCTCCAAACCATACGCTACGCGGAAGGAACGATCCGCTACAGCAAGCGAAATCACTTCGCCTGGGCGCAATGGATCGTCAACAACCGGAAGGCCGGCTTGGTCAAGGTGGTCAGCCGGGATGTTGCCGGTGAGAAAACCCGCGTGGAGACGAAGGTCTACAAACCGATCAAACGCTACTCTTCACGCTGGAAAGCCTTGCTTTCCAGCATCGACGGCTATCCCTTTCCCGCCACCACCCAGGAGGTGGTTCCGCTGGATCTGGCCATCCGTGAGGTGAAAGCCTTTCCAACGCCCTGCCTGCTGTTCATTGTGACGAAAGAGCAAGCATGGACACCAGTGAGAATCCGTCATGTCGGTTTGGTGGTCACTGAAAAGGGGAAACCGATGCTGCGTCATGCCAGTCGTCATCATGGTCGTGTTGTGGATGTCTCCCTCTCCGGCTACCTTCGTCATGCCAAAAAAGCGGAAAAAGCCCCGGTAGTGGGTGTCATTCCCGTCCGATTTCAGCTTCCTGAAAAATAGATACAAATACCCACATCTCAATACACGCCCCTGCCCTGATCGCCTCGGTCCGGGGTAAACTCCCATCCCGACTTGTCATTTTTCTTGTCGCCCACTCTTTCAGTTATATAGAATAGACAGTGTTTTCAGGGGATTGTCCCGTTGCGCATTGCGTTATTCTTGACTTTTTTCACCTTTTGCCGCACCATAGGATTAATATCGGATTGATACGGGTTTTGAAGATTGGGATTGATTTTCACCTGGAGTGACCTGTGAAGGAGACTGCCATGTCGACATGGAAACTAAGTGGCGGATTGCTGCTTTGCTTCGTGAGCATTCTTGTGCTGTCCTGTGTATCCACAGAAGCCGAAAATCTCACGGATGATGATGATGACAACGATGATGCGACAAGCTGCACCAGCGACCTGGATTGCAATACCGCCGTAGAGTTGTGCAATTTCGAACTGGGCCAGTGCCAAGAACGCAGCCAATGCAACGAAGGGGATTTCAGTTGCCCGACGGGGCAGGTCTGCGACCTGGCCAGCAATCTCTGCATGAGGGAAACCGGTGGCACCACGGGATGCACAGGCGATGCCGACTGCGAACCCGGAACGGTCTGCAATCTCGGTACGGGAACCTGCGTGCCTGATGGGACGGATGACGACGATGACGATCTTCCCACCGATGATGATGATGACAATGACGACAACGGTGGTGATGACGATGATGACAACACCACCGATGACGATGACGATGTCACCGACGATGATGATGATAACACCACCGACGACGATGACGATGCCACCGATGATGATGATGATAACACCACCGATGACGATGACGATGTCACCGATGATGATGACGATGATACCAGCGATGGGGATGTCTCCGATGGGGATATCAGCGATGGGGATGTTACGGACGGAGATGTGGAAACCGGTACCGCCGGGTATTGCGAGTCGTGCAGTTCCACGGAGGATTGCGCTCCCGGAGGCGTGTGTATGATGGATGGCTCCGGAACCAAATTCTGCGGAACGGATTGCTCTACCAGTGGCTGCGCCTACGAGGGAAGCTATTGCAAAACCCTGACCGGCGGCGGCCAACAATGCTGGCCTACCGACAACCTCTGCGGTGCGGCGGCGGATTGCACCACCACGGGCTGCCCGGACGGACAGACCTGCAACACCGGAACCGGCCAATGTGAAAACACGGGAACCACCAGTTGCACAAGTGATGATGATTGCGCCCAGACCCAATATTGCACGGCAAGCAATGTCTGTACAAACATCAGTACCGGAGATGCCTGTGACATCACCGTAGACAGCTATGTCGGGTGTTGTGACAGTAACGTGATGGTCTGGTGTGAGAGCGGCATCCGTCAGGAAATCAACTGCTCCAACCTGGTAGATGGGACCGCCACCTGTGGCTGGTACAGCACCGGTGAATACTATTCCTGCATGGGTTCTTCCACCGGTGCGGACCCCGGCGGTTTCCCGATGGCCTGTAATGGCGGCTTGCCTGCCGATGCCTGCCCCGGCGTAACGCCGACGGTGATTGGTAGTCTGCCCTATACGGATACCTCCACGACAACCGGAGCTACGTCTCTGTTCAGCAAAGAATGCGCTGAAGATACGGACTATACGCTCAACGGGGCGGAGAAAGTCTATTCCATCCATCTGGATACGGAAAAAGACCTGACCATTGTTGCCACGCCCAATACGACGTGGGACATTTCCGTGACCATCCGCCAGTACTGTGATTACACCTTCATGTGTGTGGGTATTGACAATGCCTTCTCAGGGAGTGCGGAAACGCTGCTGGTTCATGTTCCTGCCGGAGATTTCTTCATCGTGGTGGACAGCTACAGTTCCAGCCAGTCCGGTAGTTACACTCTCTCGGTGACGGAGAGCGCTTCCCGCTGACCCCTGCGCTCGTTCACCTCTTCCCCCAACATCAACCGGGAGCCTTCGGCTCCCGGTTTCTCGTGGTAGACGAATCTCTCGGCGTTCCTACTCCAAGCGGATTCTCGGCGAGGTCAGGCAACGTCCTTGCCCCACATTGGCTTAAACAACACCGAGGTCAAGCGGGAATTGTGGTATGCGCTCGAAGGGATCACTTTCCCCTTTACAAACGACGCGCTTGCGCGTAAGAACATCCCTGTTGCGGTTGGGGTGCCTGACGAATCCGTCCGGCTGAGATCATACCCATACCACCTGATCCGGATCATACCGGCGTAGGGAATCCGAAACAACAGGCATCTCGGCGGCCTGGTTCCCTACGGACCAGGTCGCTTTTTTTATTCTGCCGCCGGCAGGGAGGAACGCATGGAAGAACGGATTACCCAGAGTATCGTACAGCGTTTTCATGAGAAACTGACCGAGCATCTTACCGTGGATGTCGCCTTGGTCGGAGCAGGCCCAAGCGCCCTGGTCGCGGCCCGTGACCTGGCCCAAGCGGGGAAAAGGGTTGCCATTTTCGAGCGCAAACTGGCGCCCGGCGGCGGGATCTGGGGCGGCGGAATGCTGTTCAATGAAATCGTGGTGCAGGAAGATGTGCTGCCGCTATTGGACAGCTTCGGGATCGGCCATCGGGCCGCCGCAGAGGGTTATGCCACCGCCGACGCCGTGGAAGTCGCCAGCGGATTGATCTTCGGGGCACGTCGTGCCGGAGCGGTGATTTTCAATGCGGTCAGTGTGGAAGACATCGTGTTCCGTGAAGGAAAGGTCGCCGGTGTTGTTATCAACTGGACGCCGGTGGAGTACATGAAACTGCATGTCGATCCCCTGGTGGTTACGGCCCGCGCCGTGCTGGATGGCACCGGTCATCCCAGTGAGATTGCCAAACTGGTCAGCCAGAAGGCGGGTATCCGTCTGGATACGCCCACCGGAGGTGTGATGGGCGAAAAACCGATGTGGATGGAACAGGGCGAGGCCAGCACGGTGGAAAACACCAAGCAGCTTTTCCCCGGTTTCTATGCCAGTGGCATGGCGGCGAACAACGTTTCCGGCGGTTTCCGTATGGGGCCAATCTTCGGTGGAATGTTCAAAAGCGGCCAGAAAGCGGCGCAATTGATCCTGGAGGCTCTCGATGCCTGAGCCGGTGGAACGCTTCGGCTTGTATCTGGTGATGACCGATCCGAAAACCGGGTATGAGCGCTGCACGGAAGCTGCCGTGGCCTGCGGATTGCGCTACGTGCAGTTGCGCATGAAGCACACGCCTCAAGACCAGGTGGCCCGACAGGCTGAGCGCCTGCTGGAGATTACCCAAGGAAGCCGGACACGCTTGATTGTTAACGATGATGTGGAAGTCGCCCGCGAGGTGAACGCCGACGGCGTGCATCTTGGCCAGGATGATTTACCTCTGGCCGAGGCGCGCAAACGTTGGCCCGTACCGGGAAAGAGTTTCGGGCTGTCCAGCCACAACGTGCGGCAGGCGCGTGACGCGGAATCGCTGCACCCGGACATCCTCGGTGTCGGCCCGGTGTATGCCACGCCGACCAAAGAAGTCGCCGATCCCACCGTGGGCCTGGATACGATGGGAAGCATCGTCCGTCAAAGTCCGCTGTGTACCGTGGCCATTGGCGGCATCAACGCCGAGAATCTTTCCCAGGTGCTTCAGGCGGGCGCGGTGAACTTCGCCGTGGTGCGTGCCGTGACCCAGGCCGATGACCCCAAGGCGGCTATCCGCGCCCTGATGGACATCTGGCAACGGCATGAGGAGCGCCGTTAGCCGCACGATTTTTCCAACCGGAGCTTTTTCAACCTTAACGGAGCAGGGGCGTGAACTTCAATCTGGGGAGTTAGAATAATGGAGGGAACAGAATCGTTGCTTTTTTGAACCAGCGGCACCTCATCCGAACTCGGACAAGCTACGCTCATGGCGAGTGATTCATCGACGATGAATCGTATCGAGCCACGAGCCCTCCTTCGATACACCGCCCTCCGGGCGGCACTCAGGATGAGCGGGGAGAAAGCTCCAAGACAAAGTCAATATCCCCACAGAGAAATTCAACCTCAACGGAGCAGGACGTTCCGTTTCTTTTCTGGCGTGCCTGCCTCGTTCCATGATACCCTTCGCATACTTCTAAACATCCATGAGGTGCGCTGTGGCGAAGACAGTCTTTGAAATCAACGAGTCGGATCTGAAATCCATTGCGCTCAGGTTGAAGAACGCCAGAAAACGGGGAAAACCGGCCACCCTGCTTCTTGGTGCCGGGGGTTCAAAATCCGCCGGTATTCCCTTGGCATCCGAGATCGTCAACGATGTCAAAGAGCGCTTTCCCGATGTGTATGACAACGCCCGTACGAAGAGCTATCAGGATGTCATGGCCAGACTTGATGACGGCGAACGGCATGATCTTTTTGTTGAGTACGTAGAAAAATCAAGGCTCAACTGGGCGCACATCCTGCTTGGTCTGTTGGTCAAAGAAGGCTACATCGGTCGCATCGTGACGGTGAATTTCGACAACCTCGTGCCACGCGCCCTGGCCCTGTACAACCTCTTCCCACCGATCTTCGACTTTGCGGCCTCTGCGACCTTCATTCCCGATTACGTGTCCGACCCGGCGATCTGCTACCTTCACGGTCAAGCGGGCGGCTTTGTCCAAGCCCACAGTGTTGAGGAAGTGGGAGAACAGCAGGCAAAAACCAACGAGGTCTTTCGTTCCTTCACGGAAGGCCGACCGTGGATCGTGTTGGGTTATAGCGGTGATTGCGATCCGATGTTTGAAAACCTCGTTGACATTCCCAAGTTCCGCTACGGTCTGTTCTGGATCAGCCACGGCAAGGTCAGTACACAGGTGGAGCAGAGGTTGTTGAGAACCAACAAGCAAACCTATCTGGTGAGCAATCAGGACGCTGATAAATTCTTCTACCATCTCTTCCTTGCGTTGAAGCTCCAACGACCCAGCTTTCTCGGCGACCCCTTTTCCCATATGATCGAGATCCTGAATCGCTTTCAGCCCTTCCCGGAGAGCCTGGGTGCAAGCCCCTGCCTGGATGCTCTGGAAAAGCTCTCATCAGCCCGGAAGGGGCTGTCTGTTCAGAAATAGGTTTTCAGTTAGAGGCTTAGAAATAGAAGACGGGTTTCCGCTTATCCATACATCATGTCGGTTAGGACGAGGTTCACGGCAATGGCTACGATACCGGTGAAAACCACCGCTTTGTTGGTTGCCTGGCCGACGCCTTCCGGGCCTTTGTCTGCCACATAGCCGAAGTAGCTGCATTGCACGGCAATAATCACACCGAAAAAGGCGCCTTTAATCATTCCGTTGCCGATGTCCCTCAGGCCCACATAGGACAACGCACTTTGCAGAAAGGTGCCGGAGTCCAGCCCGAATTGCACCGTTCCCACCAGGTAGCTTGAGGCGAAGGCGAAGACGTAGCTATAGAGGATCAGGCAGGGGATGACCACCAGCATCGCCAGAAGGCGCGGTACGACGAGGAATTGAAAGGGGTCTACGGCCATCACCTCCAGGGCGTCGATCTGCTCTTTGATACGCATCAGGCCGATGGTGCTGGCAATCTGGGTACCGGACTTCGCGGTCATGATCGCCGCGGCGATGGCCGGGCAGAGTTCACGGACCAAGGCCATGCCGCTGAACATGCCGATCATCCCCTCCCCGCCGAACTTGGAAAAGGTGGCGAAGGCTTGCACGGTAATCAACATGCCCATGAACACGCTGACCGCTGCCAGCACGGGAAGGCTTTCAAAGGCGGTCTGTCGGGCGTGGCGGATGGTTTCGCCCAGCAGCGGGCGGGTGGTGAACAAGGTATAGACGGTGCGTACCCCAAAGGCGGTAAGCCGCCCGACAAGGGCAAGCGGGTCCAAGAGGGGGCGCAAAAGCATGGTGGGCGTCCGGGTCATCCCACCCTCCCGTAAAAGAGGGAGCTCAGAATGTAATTGAGCATCAGCACCAGCACGCCGGACTGCACCACGGTCTGATTGGCCGCCCGGCCTACGCCCTCCGCTCCGCCTTTGACGTGAAATCCGTAGTAGGTGGCCAAGACGGAAAGCAGGGTGCCGAACAGGGCGGTTTTAACCAGGCCGATGACGATGTCTTCCGTGCCCACCATCCCGTACATGTTTGCGATGAAGGTTCCCTTGTTCAACCCCTCCAGGCCGACGGCGACGACATAGCCGCCCACCAGACCCACCGCGCTGGCCACGGCGTTGAGCAGAGGCGTGATCAGCATTCCGGCCAGGAGGCGCGGCACCACCAGACGTTGCATGGGGTTGATGGCCATGACTTCCAGCGCGTCGATTTCCTCTTTGACGCGCATCGCGCCCAGTTCGGCGGCAATGCTGCTTCCTGCCTGACTGGCAACCATCATGCTGGCCATTACCGGGCCGATTTCACGCAGGATGGTAATGCTCAGCATGGTGGACATCAACTGCTCGGTGCCGAACATGCGTAAAATCTTCATCCCTTGCAGGCTGACCGCCGCACCCATCGGGCCGACCACGGCCACGACGGGAATCAGGCAGCGCCAGCCCAGACCGCTCATCACCCGTGCCGTTTCGCGCAGGTGCCAGGGCGGACGGATCATCCAGCCCAGCGCGGTGAGGAAGAAATTGACGATGTCTCCCACGCGGTCGATGAACCGAAGCAAGGCTGCCAGAGGGGCGAAGGAGAGCAGGGACTTCACAAGCAAGGCTCCTTACGCGCCGTGGCGTTCGCGTAGAATGCGGGCCATCGCCGGGGCATGGTAGGTAAAGATCATGTCCGCTCCGGCTCGCTTGATGGAAAGCAGCGTTTCCTCCATCACCCGATCGTGGTCCAACGCGCCCGCCTGGGCGGCGAACTCCACCATCGCATATTCGCCGCTGACATTGTACGCGGCGATGGGAAGATTGTTGGCTTCGCGCACGCGGTGAATCACATCCAGGAAGGCCAGCGCCGGTTTGACCATCAGCACATCCGCGCCTTCATCGACATCCAAGCTTGCTTCGCGCAGGCCTTCACGCACGTTGGCCGGGTTCATCTGATAGCTTCGGCGGTCGCCGAACTGCGGGGCGCTATCCGCCGCCTGACGGAACGGCCCATAGAAGCTGGAGGCATATTTCACCGCATAGCTGATGATCGGCGTGGTTTCAAAGCCGTGTGTGTCCAACTCCTGGCGGATGGCGGCAACGCGGCCATCCATCATATCGCTGGGAGCCACCACATCCGCGCCCGCCTGAACCTGGGTCAAGGCGGTTTTAGCCAAGAGCGGCAAGGTGGGGTCGTTGCGCACGGTGTGACCTTGAATCAGGCCGCAGTGACCGTGACTGGTGTATTCACAGAGGCAGACATCGCCCATCAACAGTAGCGGGAAGCCTCGGTCTTTCAAGGCGCGAAGCGCCTGCTGTACAATGCCTTCCTCGGCATACGCCTGACTGCCCACGGCGTCTTTTTCTTTGGGAATACCAAAAAGAATCAGGCTACGCACGCCTGCGTTCACGCAGTCTTCGGCCAGGGTCAGCAGGCTTTCCAGGCCGTGGCGATACTGGCCGGGCATACTGGAAATCTCCGTCTTGCCGTTTAGCCCTTCTTCCACAAAGACCGGGTAGACAAAGTCGTTGGTGGAAAGACTGGTTTCACAGACCATGTCACGGACAATGCCGTGTTCGCGAAGACGGCGTACTCGTTGGGTAGGAAACATCGGGGTCATCCTCTGTCTTGGGGGCGTTGTCGTCATGCGTCGGGGAAGATCACTCCACCGAGGCCAGTTCGTCACGCAGGGCTTGGGCCAATCCGTTCAACTGTTCCGGGGTGTGTTCGGTGCAGAGGAACAGCATCTCGTAGCCTGATGGCGGCAGGTAGAATCCCCGCGAAAGCAGGCCGTGGTAGATGGCGTTGAAACGACGGATGGCGTCCTCGGAAATCGCCGAGGCACTGCGTGGCACCTCGCCTTCGGCCATGTGCAACCAGATCAAGGAACCGACACGTCGCCAGTTGAACCAGGGTTTTTCATCACGAAGATCATGGAAGTGACCATCCAACATCTGACCGAGGCTTTCCAGTTTCTCATAGACACCGGGCTTTTTCAGTTCGTGCAGGGTGGCCAGTCCGGCGGCCATCGCAATGGGATTGCCGGAAAGCGTCCCGGCCTGATAGACCCCACCGGTGGGAGCGAAGTGTTCCATCAGGGCCTTGGGGCCCAGTACCGCGCCGACGGGCATTCCACCGCCGATGATTTTTCCCAGCGTGACCAGATCCGGTTGGATGTCCACCAACTGCCCGTAGCCGCCGACGTGGAAACGGAAGCCGCTGATCACTTCATCGAAGATCAACAGGGAACCGGCTTTGCGGGTTTCATCACGCAGGGTGGTCAACCATTCTTTGCGCTGTTCAAGCAGTCCGTTGTTGCCCGGTAGGGGTTCCACGATCACGGCGGCGATGTTCTCGCCTTCTTTACGGAAAATCTCTTGAACGAGGCTTTCATCGTCGAAGGGAAGCACCAGGGTTTCCGCCGCATAGGCTTCCGGTACGCCCTGACTGCTGCTGGTCCCGAAGGTGGCCAGCCCGCTGCCCGCTTTGACCAGCAGGCCGTCGGAGTGCCCATGATACCCGCCTTCAAATTTGACGATCTTCTTTCGGCCCGTCGCACCACGAGCCAGACGAAGGGCGCTCATCACCGCTTCCGTTCCCGAACTGACCATGCGGACCATATCCATACCGGGAAAAGCCTTGACCAGCGCTTCGGACAGGCGGATCTCGCCTTCGTGGTTGGCGCCATAACTCAAACCATGCTGCGCCGCCACTTGCACCGTGCGCACCACGTTGGGATGAGCATGGCCCAGAATCAGCGGTCCCCAGCTTTGGCAGAAATCCACCAGCCGGTTGTTGTCGGCATCGGTCACGGTGGAACCTTGGGCGGTTTTGAAATACACCGGCGTTCCGCCGACGCTTTTGAAGGCACGCACGGGACTATGGACTCCGCCGGGAATGACCGTGCAGGCTTTCTCGTACAAGGCTGCGCTGTTTTGCCGATTCATACTCTCACCTCATTCTCGCTAGGGTTCGTGGAGGGCGTTCAGCCCTTGGGTTTCGTTGTTTCGTCGGGGGATTGTTCCAGAGCCTGCATGGCCTTGGTATGGGCCTCGCGCAAGGCATCCAGCCAGTTGTCCAGACCGCTTCCGGCATCGGTGACCTGTTCCACCCCGGCATCCTTGCAGGCCTTGGCCGTGGTCGGTCCGACCGCAATGAAGGGCTTGGTTACAAGCCAGGGGTTGGCTTCCAGCACCCGTGTCACCGCCGAGGGTGAAGCGACGAAGACCGCCGACACGGGAAAGGCTTCCAGGCGTGGCACTTGTGGAGCGCGGTTTTCGTAGACGCCCAATGGATGCACCACATGGCCTGCATCCCGCAGGATGGCTTCCAGGGCACCGACGGATAGATTGCCGCGCACGTAGACCACATGGGATTTGGGGGCCAACAAGGGGAGCAGGGTCTGGGCCAGCACATCCCCACAGGGCGGGTCGGCAATGAGATTGGTTTCAATGCCCAGCTCGTTCAGAGCCTTGGCCGTACCATCTCCCACGGCGGCGACCAGCACACCTTTGTGATTCATCAAGGCGGCAGGCAGGCGGGTTTCATCCTGCCAGCCGGTTTGGGACAACCACGCGCCGAAGCCTTCGGCTCCGCGACGGCTTGTGAAGGCCACGGCGGAAATCTCTTCCGCTGCGGGCAGGCTCGCCGCCGTGTCATCATCGGGCGGGGTCAGATGGGTTTCAATACAGGCCAGGCTGCGGCTGTCGATATTCCATTGCGAGAGGCGCTCGGCCAGAGGGCGGTTGTCCCGCTCCTCGCGGGTCAGCACCACGACTGGGCGGGTTTCCATAGCCATGCCTCGTTGAACTCGGAGATTGGGGTTTCGTCCATCGGTCCCTGCAACAACCAGGTGGTGGCCGTATCGCGAAGGTCCGCGAGTCGCTCGCCACGGAAGCGCCCAAGCCGCCATCCGTCCTTGGCCGGGGCGCCCACGTAGAGCGCCGCGCCGTCATCATCCACAAAAGCCCAGCAGCCGAAGGGCGAGTGACATCCACCGCCGCTGGCTTCCAGGAGGGCGCGTTCCAGGCTTACCGCATCATCGGTGGCCGGATGATTCAACGCGCCGACGCGCTGTCCGGTGCCGTCATCCTGTTCGCGAATCTCCACAGCCATCGCGCCCTGTCCCGGTGCGCAGGTCCACAAGCAGGGATTCAGATCAAAGGCGACCAGGGGAGAGACATCCAATTCCAGGCGGGCCAAACCGGCACGAGCCATCACGATGGCATCGTACATGCCGTCTTTCAGTTTGCCCACGCGGGTGGGAACGTTACCGCGAAGCAGCTTGGTCGAGCAAGTGGCATCCGTCCAACGCACCAGAGCCTGACGGCGCAGGCTTCCCGCACCGATAACCGCCCCCTCTTTGACCGGCAAAGGGCGGGTGGTGTCTACCGCATCGGCACGCACTAGAAGCACGTCGCCCACCTCTGCGCGGGGAAGAATGGCGGAAAGGCGCAGGCCGTCGGGTTGGCGTGTGGGGAGATCCTTCAATGAATGTACGGCCAGATCCACGCTGCCGTCCAACAGGGATTCCTCGATCTCTTTGGTGAAGAAGCCTTTTTCCAATTGCCCTTGCAGGGGTTTGTCCAAGACGCGGTCCCCTGTGGTCTGAATGATTTCAATGCGGCATTCACCGGAAAGAAGACCTTCAACCCTGCGGCTTTGCCACAAGGCCAGATCGCTTCCTCGGCTACCGATGACAAGCGGTTTATTCATACTGTTGTTCCTTGTTGGAGCGTCACATCGTAGGGGTTGGTTCGGTTGAGCATGGCAACCCGCCCCCCGTTCAAGCCGCTGCACTCTACCACAGCTTGGTAGGCAAACCAAGCTTGAACCGTGTTGTTGTCGGGGAAATTCAGCGAAGGGAGGAAGGGATGGTTCGTCCCGGTCTAGCCGGGAGTTTTTCCGGCATCAGGGTTAGTAATCGACGTTCCATAAACCACGCAGGTGGTAATCCACCATATTCACCACATGAATTTTGGCTTCGCCGGCGCTGAGTTCGCCACGGACCAGAGGCATCAGGATCGCTTCGCGAACGCTACCCAGAATGCAGCGAGCGCCGGTTTCGATATCTACCTTGCGCAACATACCTTGCTCAATGCCGATCCGCAAGGCACGCACGATCATCTGCTCGATGCTGTTGTTGAAACCTCGTACCACCACCTCGGTTTCTCCGGCGTCTACCGGACCTAGCACCACCAGCCGGCCAAGAGCCTTGTTCTCTTCAAAGGCGTCTACGGTGCGCTCAACATTGGCGATGAGTTGGGCAACCTCATTCCCCTTGCCGGTGCGGATGGGCCGGATGACCTCGCCCAGCTTTTCGATGAAACGGTCCAGCAGTGCGGTCAGAACATGGGCTTTGCTGGGGAAATTATTATACATCGTGGCCCGGCTGATACCGGCGTCTTCAATGATGTCGTTGATCGTCGTCTGGTGAAACCCCTTGTCGGTGAACAAGGTCGTTGCGGCATCCAGAATGGCGGCGCGGCTTCGTTCCTGGCGGCGGCGTCCTTCTTTGGCGCGTCCGTCGCGATAGGGCTTGTCGGAGAGGTCCAGAGTATGTTTATTCATTGGATTCGTTGTGTCGTTTCAGCCATAGAGAACAAAGAAACGCAAGCAGACACGACGTGCCGCCCAACTACAGACTACCCAGCACCATTCCTTACTAACAGATCTTAACGCAGTGCGCAAGTTTGGGATTGCAGGAAGCTCCGAACGCAGAGACAAAAAAGCATCCCCCCAGGTTGGAGGAATGCCTTCATACGATGAAAAGAAATCGGGTGCCGGGATCAGTACTCGAAATGGTAACCGAACAGCACACTCAGCCCCCCGTGTTCCGCGTCCGTCAAGCCCACCGTGCCACTGTTTGCAGAAACCTGCGCGGTGTGGTCGGCATGGCTGTACATGTAACGCATTTTGAAATAGGGACCGCCATACCAGACGTTGAACTGGCAGCCCATCCATGCGGCGATGGCGTAGGTGGTTGCCTGATCGGTGATTTCATAACCCTGGCCGCTGGCCGGTCGGTAGGTGTAGGTCATGTCCGTGACGTTCGCACCGACACCCACGCCGACGAAGGGACGGATCAGGCCGCGGGGATAGACCACCGGATCGAAGCCTTCGATGGGCAGAATGAAGATGTCCAGTTCAAGCATCAAGGGAACCTGACTCAGTTCCACATCCACACTGGACGCTTGGGTACCATCGGCATTGAGGAACGTCTGTTTGTAGCTGTAGGAACTGTAGTCAAAGCCGAAACCGATACGGAAGCGGTTGCTCAAAGCGGGAATGGGATAACGCACGCCCAAGCCGATCTGGTAGGTGGTGACCACGTTTTCGGCGCTGGTGGGAACCATGATTCCGGCACGGGGTTCCAGCATGAAATAATCGGGCATGTAGCTTCCCACCTTGGTTCCGGATTCCTCCGCCGCCGGGGTTTGCTCCAACGCAGGCTCTGTCGGTTGTTCCTGGGGCTTGGGTTCTTCCTTGGCCACGGCAGGCGCGGGAGCAGGAGCCGGTTTGGGTTCCTCCGCTTTTTTCACCGGTTGCGCTGCCGCCTGTTGCACGGGCTTGACCGGTTGAGCCTCGGTTTTACCCAAAGGAACCAAAGGCACCAGGGGAACCAGGGGGACGAAAGCCGCCTTCTTGGGTTCCGGTTTCTTGAAGCTCAAGGCCACCGCGCCATTTTGCGGAAGACCGGGCATGAGCAGGATGGTGTAGCTGTGGCTTTCCTTCTCAAACTTCAGCGTGATTTCATGGCCCTTGCTGGGTGCAAAATCCTTGGTGTCCTTGTAGGAAAGGGAGGGATCAGCCTGAGGGGCGAAGGAAACGGTCTTTTCCAGAGCCTGGCCCTTGTACACCGTGAAGGAGGGCTTTGCCACCGTCGCTTGCGGGTCATTGGCCTGCATGTTCTTGTAGAAGGTCAAGGTCAATGTACCGGGGCCATTGACATCCACTTGCAAGGGTTGGATGGGGTTGACTTGATATAATGTGGTGTTTCCCTGGCTTAGTTGCATTGCGCGGTTCGCGCTTTTTACAGTAAAGCCGGGCTCCTTGGCGTTGTCCTGGGCCTGGGCGACCAGCGAAGTCAACACCAGGAAGCAACCGAGAAACAGAGATACGGTCATCGGGGGAATGCGGTGCCGCATGGAACATCTCCTAGAAATGGGGGTTCATTTTGTTCGTGCCTAAGCCTGAATATGCTAACTGTCATAGCGCACGTGTCAAGAAATTTCAAGAACTACGCGAGTTTAGCGTTAACTTTTTCGTGACACGACCCTTTGATGTCCCTGCCAGGCCTCACTCGGCGCACCGGTTCCAAGGCGGATGGACAGGCGATCTGTACGGATGTGGTGAGGGGTAGGACATCCCAGGCACGACAAGACGCAAAAAGGGGAAATACATTGACATTTCAGCCGAAAAACGCGGCTTGGCCTTGCCAAATCGTCGTGGATGGTCTACAAGGTTGAATACGTGTTTGCTGTCGGGAATGTCCCTCGTTTCGCTTCCGAATGTGTTTTGTGCGACATCCACGGAAGGTTGACCCTTTCGGGTTGATGGAGGGTGGGGTTTGTTCCCGAAATCCAGCGTTGTCATCGCAGGGTGCTTGAAACAAGCAACCAGTTGGACAGTCAGAGGTTGACCTATGAAGATTCGTTGTCAGGCTTGCGGTTCCAGGTTCAAAATCGCCGATGAGAAAATACCGGATCAGGGAGCTGTCCTTCCCTGCCCCAAATGCAAGGCCAAAATTTCCATCAACAAACAGGGAGCGGAACCCAACCGCACCTTGGATGCCATACCTGCCATGCCCAACCAACCCGTAGCTCGTGAGGCTGTTCCCCCGGTTCAGGCTCCGGTGGCGGATGATCCCTTCGCGATGGGCGAGGCTCCGGCCCCTCAAGGCGGCTCTACCGATCCTTTTGGCAATGCCCAGGCTCCGGCGGCGGATGATCCCTTCGCGATGGGCGAGGCTCCGGCCCCGCAGGGTGGCTCTACCGATCCCTTCGGTAACGCCCAGGCTCCGGTGGCGGATGATCCCTTCGCGATGGGCGAAGCTCCGGCCCCGCAGGGTGGCTCTACCGATCCCTTCGGTAACGCCCAGGCTCCGGTGGCGGATGATCCCTTCGCGATGGGCGAGGCTCCGGCCCCACAGGGAGGCTCCACCGATCCTTTTGGCAATGCCCAGGCTCCGGCGGAGGATTTCACGGGAAGTGAGTCCGACGAGATTGACACCTTTGCCATTGATCCCTTTGGAGATGACTTCTCCGCATCCAAGAAAACCCAAGAGGCTCCGCTGGATCAGCCGTTCAGCGATCCTTTCGCCAACCAGGATCCTTTTGGCAATGCCGCAGCTCCGCAGGGCGGCTCTACCGACCCCTTCGGTGCCCCTCCTGCAATGGCTTCCGACAATGCCCTTGACGATCCCTTCGCCCAAGGCTTGGGGGGCTCAGGCGCCCCCGATCTGTTCTCCTCTCCAGGGGAAGCCTCTGTTCCTGCTCCCGATGCGGGGCAAAATCCCTTTGGCATGGCGCCTCCGGCCAAGGCGGGGGAAACCGCGACCGATGATCTCTTTGGAATGGATGCAACAGACAGTTTTGATTTCAAAATGGATGCCGACCCGACACCGGCTGCTCCGCCAACCCCATCAGCCCCGATTGCCTCCAGTGACGACTCGATGGTCGATCAGCTGATGAACAATGACCCGCTGCAATTCCAGCAGGAAATGGGCGAAATGGGCGATGCGTTTTCCGGCCCTTCGGCAGGCAAAGACCTGAGTGTCGATCCCGGCCTGTTGAACGATATCCCGGTTGGAGGAGACGCAACCACCAAGGCAACCCGGTTGTTCCATGTACGGCGAGCCAACGGCAAGGTCTTCGGTCCGTTCCCGATCAGCCAGATTGTGGAGATGTTGGAAAACGGCAAGCTTCACGGTAATGAGGAAGTCAGCGCCCAAGAAGGGATGTGGTTGCCCATCGGGGAAATTCCTGAATTCAAAAAGGCGGCCAAAGCCGCGATGAACCGTGACGTAGAGGCGGCTCCCGCTGAACCGGGGATGGAACGGGAAGTGCTGGCCAAAGAAAAGAACCGCATTGCCGAGTTGAGTAAAGCGCGACGCAAGCCAGGCTCCCTGGATGTGCAATCCGGAGTAAAGCGGGCCCCGGTGAATACCAACATCCGCCGTGTGGTCCCCTTTGCCGTCGGTGGGTTGATTCTTGCCGTGTATATCTACCTGGAGTTTGTGATGGGGGTGGGACTGCTGTTCAGCAATTCGGGCCGACCCTTGGATGAACAGGTTTCCGGCAGTATGCGTAAGAAAGTGGAAGAGGTTCGCGAGGACATCATCCAAGACACCTATGTCTCCTATCGACATGCTCGCGACACCCTGATGAGCATGATGAAAAAAGGGAAGTTCCGTGGTCATGTGCTGATCAAAGCCATGTTGGTTACGACCAACTACGCCCTGGCCAATCGCTTCGGTGAGGCGCTTCCTCCGGACACGGCAACCCATGTGAAGGTGGTGGAAAGCTATACGTCGGAACATGAAGAACCGGAAGTGGTCTACGCCAAAGCCGCCAGCCTGAAATCTCAGGGGAAATGGGAAGAAGCCAAGAAGATCCTGACCAAGCTGTCCATCAAGCTTGGAACGGATGCCCGCGTGACGCACCAACTTGCGGAAATCGGCCTGGCTCTGAAGGATACCGATGCCGCCTTGAAACTGCTTGATCGTTTGAGCGCGGCCAAGAAGGATACGGCCCAGACCATGTACCTGAAAGGTCTGCTGTATAGCCAGGTTGACAAAAAGGACGATGCGATCAAAGCCCTGCAAACATCGCTGGCCAAAGATCCGAACCACCTGGACAGCCGCATTGAACTGGCTGGCCTGTTGGCTAAAGCCAAGGAAACCGGTGAGGAGGCAGAGAAAATGCTCAGTCTACTTTTGATTGAGCAGAAGGAGAATCTGTCCAAGCAGCAGATGGCGCGCATCCATTACTACAACGCCAGCCTGTTTGAAACGCGGGGCGAAGCCTACAAGGTGGTGAAAGAGTTACTGGCGGCCATTGAAAACGATGCCAACAACCGTTCCTATTATGCCAAGCTGGCTGCGTTCTATCATGAAAAGCACGAGTACGACAAAGCGCGGGATCAGTTCCAGAAATGCCTGAAGCTCAACCCCAAGGATGTGTCCTGCCACGTCGGTCTGGCGGAAGTCTTCCTGGAGTTGAACCAGCCGGATCAATCGCTGTTCGAGTTGGAAGAAGCGAAGAAGGAAGACGAAAACAATCCGCGTATCCACTACCTGCTCGGCCAGAGTATGGAAGGCTTGAACAAACCGGAACAAGCCCTGCAACATTACGAGCGGGCCATCGCCGCCGACCGTGAGGGCGTGCTGTACTACGCCGCTACGGCGATGTTGTACCTGAAAATGAAAAACGTGGAGAAGGCCGCTCAATACATTCAAGACGCAAAAAGCGTGGATGAGAAAAGCCCGCTGGTCTTCAATGCCCTGGGTATTTTCAATCTGACCCAGAAGGACCAGCAAGCCGCCGAAGAGATGTTCAGGCAGGCCATCCAGGCGGACCCTGCCTACGCCGAGGCCCATTTCAATCTGGCTGATGCCTACCGGAAAGTAGAGAAATTCGACGAGGCCATTGCGGAATACCGGCAGGTCTTGGAACTGGACGAGCGCAACGCCAAAAGCTATCTGGGGTTGGGGCAAACCTTCCTGGCCAAAGCCAACAAACTTCAGAAAATCGACCCACGAGGTCTGCGCAAGCAAGAGTTGGTAGAGCTGTACGAAAAAGCTTCCAAGGAGTTTGGCCGTGCGGTGGAATTGAACAAATCCAATGCCAACTACCTCTATCATCTGGGAATGTCTCAATTCCTCCTGGAACAATATCCCAAAGCCCTGGAAAACCTTCGTTTGAGCCTGAACAGTACCAGCGGAAACCACCAGGCGGCGTTCTATCTCTGCCGGGTCTATTTTGCCCAGCGAGATTTCGCCAGAGCCAGGGAGTTTATTGAGACGGCGATTCAGATTGAACCCAAGAAAGGCCGTTATTATTATTGGCTGGGGCGCTGCCTGGATGCCACCGACCGTCTGGTTCCTGCTGCGGAAAACTACAAAGAAGCCCTCACCAACAACCCCAATCTGGCGGAAGCCCATGTCTACCTGGGTATCGTATACCGCAAACAGAACCGCTACGTTCAAGCCATTCAGAGCATCACCAAGGGAATGAAGCTGAATCCGAATCTGACCGTGGCCCGCGTGGAGCTTGGTGACTGCTACCTGGAAATGCGAAAATTCCCCCAGGCGATCAAGGAATACAAAGGTGCGCTGAAAGAAGAGCCGGAAAACATCCATGTCCTGATGCAATTGGGTACGGCTCTGACCGAACGCCGTAAGTATTCGGAGGCGATTGCCACCATTGAGAAAGCAATCAGCCTGGATCCGGAGCGGGCTGAAGCCTATGAGAAGTTGGGCTATCTGTACAAGATCCGCAACAAGACCAGCAAAGCGCGTGAGGCCTTTGAGAAATTCATGGAACTGGCTCCGGACAGCCCCAACCGGGAAGACGTGCAGAAGCTCTTGGATTACCTATAGGGGTTTCGCTCGTAGAAACATCGATCAGCAAGCAAAAAACAATCCCCCGATGCCGCAAGGTATCGGGGGATTTCTGTTATCAACAATTCAAAGATCAAGGAATGTATTCGTACAAAGAGTAGTTGAGAACCAGAAGCATGTTGTTCTGAATCTGGAAGTCCTTCTCCAACTGCGGCTCACGTACCGCCTTGAATTCATAGGCAACCCCGAACCATTCGGTCAGGCGGAAGGTCAGCCGGGCAAGGATATCCACATTCAGACGGTCAATGCCTTCCAGCTTGTTCTCCGGTTCCGGGTCAACATAAAACGGCATCATCAATTCCACGGCAGCCAGATAGGCGATACGCTTTTCCCACAACTCACCCCAGAGCTTGGTCAGACTTTCACCACCGATCTGCATCACGTTTTCCAGGGGATTGACCTCCACCTCCGGGGTGGCCTCATCATCCGCCAAGGTCAGCGCTCCGTCGGCAAAGCTCTGCCAGAAGCCCAGACCGAGCAGAAACTCAAGGTTGACGTGTTCCTTGCGTAAAGGCCGGAAGAAGGGACCAAGACCTTCTTTCAGGGTTACGGGTTGGAAGGAATCGGTCAGCTTGAGTCGGTCATCGTAGGTATGGTACACACTGCCATCTTTGCGCTTGATCGCATAGGTGACATGATCCGTTCGGGCGTCGTAGCCGGGAAAGAGGTTGCTGTCCAAGGCCAGACGACCATAGAAACCGAACCAGGATACCAAACTATACAGGTAGGCGCTGTCCAGCTTGAAGGTGTCTGTGGTGATGATGAATTGTTTGATCACCGGGGTCCGGGCAATGGCTTCCATAATCAAGAGCGACGAGCGCCACTCGTGGGGGCCGCGCAACATCTGAACCTGGGTGTCCACGTTCAATCCGAAAATCAGGGTGTACCCATCCGGTTGACCGACGACGTTCCGGCTATCACTCACGGCCAGGGTGCTTGATGGATTGAAACGGAAATGCCAGCCGTCCTTGGCTTCTTCAGGAATCGCTTCTGCTTCGGCGGTCAGAGGAGCCTGCGTCGGGTCGTCGGTGGATTGAACCCCTTCAGGCACAACGGCCTGATCATCCGAAGGAGGAGGTTCCGTGGCTGGAGCAGGCAAGGCTTCCGGCTCTTTGGCTTCACTCAAATCATCGGGAACAATCTCTCCAGGGTCTTCTTGCGCCCAGGCAGGAAGTGAGACAAGAAGAAGACATAAGAAACCAAGACTGTGCAGGATCATGAAACGCATTCTCTCCCCCGTTTCTTCTATGACTTTCGCTTGTATAGAGGCTCCCACAATCAGAGCCTGCCAAGGAACGATCGTTACGGTTTTCCTTTCCCTGCCTGCAACCAATTGGTCAAGGCTTGCCACAGCGCTTTGCTCTGGATCGAGGGTCTGGCTTTCTCCAGGTACCGCGCAGCCTGAGCCCAATCCCCCTCCTGACCGGCGTAACGTGCCAGACGAACCAGGGCTTTCATGTTGTTCGGTTCTTTGCGCACAATCGCCAGGCACTCGGAGCGTGCCTGCATCAGATTGCCTTCTTGGGCGGCGATGTCGGCAAACAGCAGGCGGCAGTCTGTTTTCAACTGGGAATGTTTCCAGCTAAGCATCTGTAGTTTTTTAGCCCAGATCCGTGCATCGTCAGGATGGTTCAGACGCAATTCGCATTCCGCCATGCGCGGCCAGACCTTCAAGACCGGTGCTTTGCGCTGCAAGGCCAACCCGTAATAATGCAAGGCTCGTTGATACCGCTCTTCTTCTTCCTCAATCCTCCCACTCACCCAGTAACCCCGGTAATCGTGGGGGTATTTCACCATCATCGCGTCAGCCTGAAGCGAAGCATCCGCCAGACGGTTCAGCTTGAACAATGCCAGGCTCTTGAGAAATAATCGGTCTTCGGCAAAGGCGTCGTCCCGGTTTTCCCGCTCCGAACAAAGCTTTAAGGCCATCTTTGCGCCTTGTCGGCCTTGATTCAAAACCAGATAGCGAGCCAATTCCAGTTGCCTTGCGGGCTCCTGCGGAGTCAACGCCGCCATTTGTTGCAGCGAAACGCGAAACGCCGCCAGTTCTTTGTACAAACTGACCAAGGATCGTGAGGCAGGGAACTTCATTACCCCGTGGCGGTAATGAACCAAGGCATCATCCACACGTCCGACCGCCGCGAAGCTGCGGCCAAGAAGCAGATCCGGCATGGGGAGCTTCGGAGCCAGACGCCCCGCTTTCTGCAAATGGAGGATACGCATTGGAAGCAGACCGGACATCCCCAAGGGGAAGGCTTCGCTGGCCAGAATGTGCAGGTACCAATCACCGGGGTGACGAGTAAACAACACGGCGCTCTGTTCTGAAAACTCATCCAGACTCAAATCCCTGGAGCGGGCCAACTCTGCCATTCTCTCGCGATCTTTGTCTAAATGCCCTTGCATCCAGCCGATACTTCCTACAAGCCCAGGAATCAGCACCAGCAGAGAAAGGCCAAGTACGGCCACCGGCTTAAAAACAATGGATGCAAAAACCCGCTTCAATCCGTCACGGGTACCGTTCACGCGTTCACTGATCCGACCAAAAACCAAGGCACTGAACATCACAAAAGGCAGAGCCAAGGCTTGATAGCTCATGGCCGACGTGAACTGACATCCCCAGAGAATCAGAATCATCCCGGCAAGTCCGGCGATTTCCACCGTGCGTTTCTGTTCCTTACGCAGAGCTTCCACCAGACCGATGGCAAACAACAGCATGAGCAACAAGCCCAAAGGCAAGCCCAGAACCAAAAGAATCTGCAAAATCAGATTCTGCGGATCTCCATGCAGACCGGGCAAGGACAAGGAACTGATGCTCGTCGCCGCCTGAGCGAAACCGCCGACTCCCAACCCGGTGAGAGGGTGAAACCGGATCAGTTCCCAGGCAACGTGCCAGTGTGGCCCTTCCACCGCCGGACAGGGAGGAGCCAGGTTTCCCAAGGCTCGATGCACCAACGGTGTGCCGACAAAGACCACAATGCAGCCAAGCAACAACGCGGAGGCTTCCAGCAATCGGGAAGAGATGCCGTTGTTCAGCTTTTTGGCCCAGAGCATGGAGCCAAGAAACAGCAGTGCAGCAAGCAGAGACAACCAGGCAACCGCGCTGAACGTCAAGAGTAAAGCGATACCGGTACACAGGGCAAAGAACCCAAACATCAGACGCAGTTCCAGACGGCGTTTATACTGAGTCATGCCCACCTGAAACAACAGGCTTACGGCAAGGAAAAGCCCGAAAACATGGTTATCCGGGAAGGGGCCGAAAAAGTGTAAAGCCGGAATGGGGTTCAGGGGCCAGAAGGTGTAGATTGCCTTGGCGGAAAGCGCCATGTGAACCGCCGCCAGAAGCGTGGTGACAAAGCCCGTAATGGATAAAATCCAGAAGGGAGCCCGCTTGGTTGTCTTGTGGATCATAAAATGGGTCACCAGCAGAAACAGCACCAGCATGGAAAGGGCCTGAGCCGCTCCGAAGCGTGAGGCAACGCCATCCGTGGCGAGGCTCAGCACTCCGTGTTGGCCGTACAGGCCCAAGCCATCCAGCACGGCGTGCGCACGCTGGTTCCAGTCTGGAGAAAGCAACGCGACAATCCCCTCCGGCCATCTCATGGCCTGAGCGATCATGAACAGGGCAACCCCCATCAGGGCGAACCAGAGCGGTGGAATGTGGGTTTCCAGGTGATGCAGAAACCGGTCGGCAACAAAGACGATCAGACCGACCCAAAGCAGCGTTTGAATCAGCAGGGAAGGAACCGTCAGATGAAAAGGCGACCCCAACAGAAAAGGGGAAAGAGCCAGGGCGGTCCACGTCACACTTAAGGCGATTGTCCGTGGCAGGCCGGAGATATCAAGATTACGGAAACGGCTGCGCCGTCGCCGGGAATGGCTGCGTTTTTTCCTGATGCGGATTTTCCCACTTGAGGTGGTGTCAATGACCGTGGTTTCCACCTCGTTCACGTCGGATACCGCCCTTGTCTGCACTGTCTGATCTTGGTTTGGTTCGGATGTGGGGGGCAAGACGCAACTCCTCATGAAATGATTGAGCCACGCGCAGAAAAGCTACGAGCGACGTGACACGGGATCCCACAGCAGCACTCATGCAGGAACCTACGGAAAAATACAAAGGAAAACAAACCCAGTGGCATGTCCGTGAACCAACCGGGTCTGATACCGCTAACCGAAGAATGATCTGTGAGCCACAAACTTCAGTAGGTCAGAGCCAGCCCCACCGTGTAACCGATAATCACATCCCGTTCATAACGAACCCGTGCGCTGGTTTCCTCGATCTGATTGTTGTAGCCATCTTGATCTGCCGGGCGCAAGGTGCTTGCGTTGATCTGATCCGGAATCGCAATGAAGTGGGCTGTGCGGTGCTTGACGCTGACCGAGCTTTCCAATTGCAGGAAATGGTAAAGCTTGAAATGCCAGCCGATGAGCGCTTCGATTTCCATGTAGGGCTGGTGGGTGGGAAGTTCAAAGCTTGCCGCTTCACCACCGTAGTTGTAATGGGCGCTGGAGATCGGATTGACGCTGCTGGAACTGACATTGCTTCGTGGGTCCACGCCCCAGGCATCGTCGTTGTCCAGACGCCAGCCCAGACCTTCCACCAGAGCATTGAATTCCTGACCACGCCCCACGGCGGAAAGCCCCAGGCGGAAATCCGCCGCAATCTTCCATAAGGGTTCATCGCCGGGAACATCGGCCTTGGAATCCTCCGAAGGCTTCATTTCAAAGGCCGTGACCTCAATACCCAGGGTAAACCCACCCCGGTTGGCTGGGGTTTCGATGTATCCGCCTGTCGAGACGGGGAAGTCCCCGTGAAAGCCCATGTAGGGATCCGCCGCACCATATTTTTTAGACAGCGCGGTATAGAGATGGAATACCACCAGGCCATCGCCTGCGCCGCCTTGGGCCGTTCCACGATAGGGGTTGGTTCCGGCGTTGGCGCTATGGATCACCGGGGATTTCTCTTTACCGGTGGGTACGGTGATGTCAAAACCGAGGTTGAAGCGGGGAAAGGCCGGTTCGCGGTCTTCGTTCATGATGCCATAGACAAAGCCGAAGCGCATGTCCCCGAAACCGGCACGGGTTGCGCCCCAGCTTGTGTACCCGGTGACGCCGTCGTTCATCAGGGAGGGCACGCTGTAGCTGGAAGCCGGTGCGCCGGTCCAGTACCACTTGCGCCAGATGTCCTCCATGTTCAGGTCATTGTCTTCCTGAGTGTACACGGGCAGCTTCACATGGAATTCCAAGTCATGGTACAGACCGAAACGAGCGTCCACTTCTACGTACTTGCGGTTGCTCCACAGTTCGTATTCAGGTTGATTCAGTTTTTCGCCCTGGCTGGTTTCCTTGTAGAACTCGTTGCGCTCACGGCTGAAACGAGCCATTTCAAATTCCTGCTTGAAGGTCACACCCAGCATGAAATCGAAGGGGTCGTCCTCGTCCGCCGCATCCCGGATCTCCGTGTACTCGGCGGCCTGAACCGTGGGGCAGACCATGCCGTATCCCACACACAAGGTGACGAGCAACAGACCAGACAAAAGCAACTTGTGAACCATCCCGCTACCTCTCAATCCGCCGTGAAACGCCCGTGGGTGGGATCGCTTCCCTGAGGCGGGTTCAGTTTGTCGTTCAAGCGTCGTAGAGCCAACTCCGTTTTGGCGTCGAAGATGTCTCCCCGGTTGCACCAGGAAAGGGCTTCGGCAAGCGAAAGGCTCAAGCCTTCCTGCAATTCTTCCATCACCGAGCCGTCCATCGTCGGCGTGGTGCGTTCCGCCATGTTCACTTCCGCGCAGGTGAGATGAATCATCTCCGTGTACACGCCGGGGCTGGTTAAAAACGATGGCCCCAAGGGCTGCACCCTGTCTTCGCTCAACACGAAGCCACCTTCTTCCAGAGCCTCGGCCACGGTACGCCGCCGAATACCCTGCTCGCCCTGTTCACCCTCTTCCATCACTCCGGCAATGATTTCCACCACAAAGGGCGGGTCGATCGGTACCGGTCGGGCGGTCTGGGCCGGACGAAAACAGCGCACCAGAAAAACCCACCATTGCCCATCCTGCTGCTGCCAGTAAGGCAGAAAGCCGATGGCATCCACGCCCCGATGGCTCACTGCATCGCAGTGATAAGGCCGGGACAGGCTTTCGTCTTCGTACTCATTTTGCAACAGGCGCGGCTCGATCCAGGTGACATGACCCCGTGAGGGCTTGGCATCCGGATTGGGCAAGGTGTGAATTTTTACTACCCGTTTTGCGCTGCTTGTTTCGTTGCCCACGTCCCCGTCTTTCCTGTTTCCCTGCCGAAGAGACAAGCTCTCTGGCTTGAATTTACTTGTAATACACCTGCAAGGCGGCCTGACAGTAAAGCAGTTCCGGGCAGGTGTTCGCCAACTCGATGCAATCGGCAAAGCCTGAGGGCATGGCGTCGCCACCCGTGGCGCTATCGCAGGCATATTGGCAATCCGCAGCGTTTTCACCGTTTTCGATGGTGACTACTTTGGAGCCTTCCGCGTTCCACTCGTCGTAGGTTAAATTCACGCTATCCAAGTCCAGCACGGACTCGCAGGTACGCTCCAGGATGCAGGGAATGGTACCGGAACGTCCGGAGCATTGGTCTACACAGAACGTCGGAAAGCTTGGCTCTGCCGTGTTGGCACAGTTGACGTTTACGTATTTGGCGTAGCAGGTTCCAGTGCAGGCCAACTCCGGCTGGTTCGGCCACTCGGCATGAACAACCTTGTCGCAGAATTTAACGCAATCGTTGGTATCTTCGGCGCAATGGACAAAACCCAGCACGCATACCAGCAGCCCTGCCAACCAGAAAATCTGTTTCATTGGCCAGTCCCTTGTTCGATACATTGCAGGTAACAAGTCGCGAGTGCAAGCATACCAAAGGCAGGCGCGATAAGTCAAGCAAGGACTGGTATCTACGCCTTCTTACACGGCGGCAGACACCACCTTTGCCTTGGGATCAAGGCCGCGACGAAATCCAAGGCATCCCACGCCGGGCCCATTGTGCCTGTGCGCTCCATTCGTTTTCGTAACCAGAGCAAGCGGCGCTATGCCTGGGTCAACCCCTCACAGGGAGAATCGGCGCCAGCCGGAGCGGGACGTTTCCGTGCCCAACCCGGCAAGCCTTGGGGATGTCTCAGGGTATGGAGATTTTTCTAGGCATCCCTCTCTTGACAGAATCGTTTTTTTGCGTATAACCCCAAGGTTCGAGGAAGCTCTCGGCTGCCTTGCACCGGGAGTTTGGGCGCGCCTTGCAGACTTGGAAAAATTAATTTGACAAGCGAGGGCATGCCCAATACACTTCCTCAATCATTTCAGTCGGTTCACGTACTATAGAAGAGGGGAGCCCACGGATGAACAAGTCCGATCTGATCGAAGAACTGGCCAGCCGCGCAGATGTTACCAAGAAGAAGAGTGAGATGGTGGTCAACCTGATATTCGACTCCATGAGCCAGGCCCTGGCTCGCGGCGAGCGGATTGAGATCCGTGGTTTCGGCAGTCTGGTCAACAAGTCCTATGGAGCCTATGCGGGCCGTAATCCGCGCACCGGCGAAGTGATTCAGGTTCCGGAAAAGCGCCTGCCGTTCTTCAAAGTCGGCAAGGAACTGCGCGAGCGCGTGGATGCCTTTGATGGTCCTTTGCCCCTGGATGATGATGACGACGAGGCGTGATCGAAGCCTTTCAACACGAGACCTTGCGCACCGACGCCAAGGAGGCATCCTGTTGACTCAGGCGCAGACATTGTTTCAAGCCCAAACCGGCGGTTTTACGCCGGTTCTTTTTTTCCTGCGTGCCGCGTGGCTGGGCTTGGTCTGCCTGATCGCCCTGGTCTGCGTCGGCTGTGAAACGAAATCACAACCGGTTACGAAGGATGCGGTCGCTCTGGCCGATGACGCCCTGGCGGCCATCGACAAAGAAAGCAAAACGGCCCGGCGTACAATCCTTGAGCGGGATAAGCCGCGTTTCCTGGCCCAGATGACCCACGCCGAGCATGAAGCGGATGAAACCCGTGAGCTTCGCCAAAGGCACTTGCGGCTCTGGGAAGAAATCCTCGTCCCGGCGAAACTGCACTACGAAAACCAACTCAAAAAGCTGGAATACGTCAACAAGCACGCCGAGGCCATCCGCGCCGTTCTGGTTCCGAAGATCAAGGCCAACACCTTGCGCGCTTCCAGCCTCAACCCCTATGTGCAAGCCACCTTGATGGCCGACTACGAAACCGAGGTTGAAAAGAAGCTGCGCCATGACAGAGAACAGATCGCCGTGTTCGCGGCTGAGCTAGAGCGTTGGGAACGCTCGTTTTTATCGGGAACGCTGGATTACCGCCTCCCCTCCAAAACCAAGCCGTCAGGGATGGATAACAGCACGAACGACGCGGCCAAGAGCCCTTGATTCAAGGCCTTGCGCAAGAAGATTGAGAAATTGAAACGCTAGTGCTTATAAGTAGTTTGCATAAGTGAAATGCTTGACACCCTGTTAGCCGGGACTACAATGAAGCAGCCGTCGAAATGGAAGACGACCGATTTTGAATAGACAACAACTTTCGGGAAGCCGGGCGTTTGTGGCCTGGTCCCAGACCCAGAGGAGGGAATCATGCCGCACGTAGTGAATCATGAACTTTGCACCGGTGATGCTCAATGCGTAGATATCTGCCCCGTTCAGTGCATCACGATGGAAGGTGACAAAGCCGTCATCGACCCCGATGAATGCGTGGATTGCGGTTCCTGCGCCGAAACCTGCGAATACGACGCGATCACCGCGGAATAAGTTCGTAGGCGAGCGAGCGTAAACGCGCTCGTCCCGCTTGTTCAAGAGCAGCAAAACCTCCGTAGTTTTACGGGGGTTTTGTCGTTTTTGAAAAGAATCTCAGCTTCCTGCGGAGCAGGCAGGACTCTTCATCGCCGTCCAACAAGCTCCATTTTCGGAGAATCCGCCTTGAATTCGCGCCCTTTCCTGCGTTTTTCCTGATGAACAGGTTGACATTCTACCCACGCCTTAACTATAATTCCGCCGGTTTTTGTGAAACCCACAGCCAACGGAGGTTGTACGATGGAAAAATTCGAAGGAACTCTTAGGGTTAAGACCGGCCATGCGGAAATGCTCAAGGGCGGTGTGATTATGGATGTCACCACGCCGGAACAGGCGAAAATCGCCGAAGAAGCGGGCGCTTGCGCCGTTATGGCCCTGGAACGGGTTCCGGCGGATATTCGCGCAGAGGGTGGTGTAGCCCGGATGAGCGATCCGGCGATGATTGAAGAGATCAAAGCTTCGGTATCCATCCCGGTGATGGCCAAAGCGCGTATCGGTCACTTCGTGGAAGCGCAGATTCTGGAAGCCCTGGGCATCGATTTCATCGACGAATCCGAGGTGCTGACTCCTGCGGACATGCAGTTCCACATCAACAAGTGGGATTTCAAGGTTCCCTTCGTTTGCGGTTGCCGCAACCTGGGTGAAGCCCTGCGCCGCATCGGCGAAGGCGCGGCGATGATCCGCACCAAAGGCGAGCCGGGTACCGGCGACGTGGTGGAAGCGGTGACTCACGCCCGCTGCGTGCTGGGCGACATCAAGCAATTGACCCGCCTGCCCAGAGAAGAACTGATGACCGCCGCCAAGGATCTGGGCGCGCCTTATGAATTGGTCTGCTGGGTCCATGAAAACGGACGCCTTCCCGTGGTGAATTTCGCAGCGGGCGGCGTGGCCACCCCGGCGGATGCCGCCCTGATGATGCAACTGGGTGTTGACGGTGTGTTCGTCGGCTCCGGTATCTTCAAATCCGGCGATCCGCAGAAACGCGCCAAAGCCATCGTTCAGGCAGTAACCCACTACAACAACCCGGAAATCCTTGCCGAGATCAGCAAGAACATCGGTGAGCCGATGGTGGGTCGTACCGTGGAAAGCCTGAGCGAATCGGAGCAAATGGCCAAACGCGGCTGGTAGAACCCACAAGGTTCGACCGGACAACAGAGCGATGTTAACGCCCGTGAGACGTTTCTCACGGGCTTGCTTTCATCGGCGGGTGAAACCCTTTCCCTGCTGGTGACTTGGACAATGGATGATGGACATCATGGTACGACATCCTGAGCGCCTCACCGTGGGCGTGTTGGCCCTGCAAGGAGCCTTTCGCGAGCATAAGCAGCTTGTTGAACGTATCGGTGCCAAGGTGGTTGAGGTGCGTCTGCCGAAGGATCTTTCCGGGATCGACGGGCTGATACTCCCCGGCGGCGAAAGCACGACCATCGGAAAGCTGATGGTGGAATGGAAGCTTCTGGAACCCATCCGCGCCTTGGGTCTGGAAGGTCTTCCCCTCTGGGGAACCTGCGCGGGAAGCATCCTGCTGGCCAAACGCATCACCGAACGCGGACGGGAGATGGACCAAGACCGTTTGGGCCTTCTGGACATTACCGCCGTGCGGAACGCCTTTGGTCGCCAACGGGAAAGTTTTGAAGCCGATCTGGCCATCAAAGGGCTGGAGACGCCTTTTCACAGTATTTTCATTCGCGCTCCGTTGATGGATGACACCGACAGCACGGAAGTCTTGAGCGAGGTGGACGGCAAAGCCGTGTTCCTACGCCAAGGCAAGATCCTGGCTTCGTCCTTCCATCCGGAACTGGGTGACGATGATCGCATCCATCGGGCTTTTTTGGGGTTGATGGAGCAGGGCTGATACCCTGTAGGATCAAGAACGAACGTTGCAGGCGGTCGTTCACAGACCGCCGTTTTTTATGACGTATGAACAAAGCACAACGCGCCGCGCCACCGTCGCCGACGACCCCAAAACGAGATGCGCGGACTGGTTGGAGTACTTGAATCGTGACGGATGAGAAAATGAACACGAACGAAACCGACGCCACCTCGCAAGCCCCTTCCGGCAATCCCTGGGCAGCCCTGGGCCTCAAGGACCATCTGGTTCAGAATATGGCCGACATGGGCTTTGACAACCCCACGGAAGTCCAGATGCGGGCCATTGAACCGATGACCGCCGGCGGAGATGTGGTGGTCCAAGCCAAAACCGGCTCCGGCAAAACCCTGGCCTTCGGCCTTCCGCTCTTGCAGCGGGTGGACCCGGCCAAACACGAAGTGCAGGCGCTGATCCTCACCCCGACGCGGGAACTCTGCGTGCAGGTCTGCGCGGAAATCCAGAAGGCAGGCAAGCTGTCCGATGAATCCGTGCTGCCGGTCTACGGCGGAGCGTCCATCCGCCGCCAGGAAACCCTGCTTCAGTCCATGCCGCCCATCGTGGTGGGAACACCGGGCCGCCTGCTGGATCACATCCAGCGTAAAAACCTGCGCCTGGACCGCATCTCTTTCATGGTGCTGGATGAAGCGGATGAAATGCTGGACCGTGGCTTTCTGCCCGACGTAACCAGCATCCTCGGCAAAACCCCGGACACGCGGCAGACCTGCATGTTCAGTGCAACCTTCCCGCCGCAGATTCAAAGCCTGGCCGAGCGCTTCCAGCGTGAACCGCAGATGATTCAACTGGGCGATCAGGGCTTGAGTGTCAACCCGGATATTTCCCATGAATGGTACAAGGTGGGCCGCCTGAACAAATTCGTCTGCCTGGTCAATATTCTCAACAGCCTGCCCAGAGCCAAGGTCCTGGTGTTCTGCAACACCAAGATTGATACCGAACAACTCGGCGCAAACCTCTACAAACAGGGCTTTGCCGTGGGCTATCTTTCCGGTGATTTGAGCCAGCATGTGCGTGACCGCACCTTGAAGCTGTTCAAAGAAGGTCTGTTGGATGTCCTCGTCGCTACCGATGTCGCCGCCAGAGGCATCGACATCTACGGCATCAGCCATGTGGTCAACTACGACCTGCCGGAAAACAAGGAAATGTACCTGCACCGCACGGGCCGCACCGCCCGCGCCGGTCGTAAAGGCACCGCCTTGTCTCTGGTCGCTCCGAACGAGTTGTTGCAGGTGGGCGTCCTGTCCAAGCATCTCGGTGTGAAGATCGAGGAAAACCCCGTTCCCACGGCGGAAGAAATCCGCAAGAACGCCACCTCGGTTCTGGCCCAGCGCATCAACAACGTGGACCTGGACGGCCTGGACAAACACATCACGCGCATGGCCGATGAATTGCTGGACGAATGCGATGCCCATGCCGTGGCCGCCGCGCTCCTGACCTTCCTGCAACAGCAGGGTGTGGAGTTCATTCAGGGCTTTGATGTCGAGGATCCCAGCCGGGGAGAACTGGCCTTTGTGCAATCGGCCTTGTTCGACTTCGCCGCCAGGGAAGAACGCAAGCAACTGCACAAACGGATGAAACAGGGTGGCTCTCGCGACGGCAACCGCTCCCGCCGGGGCAGCAAAGGCTCCCGCTCCCGCAAACCGCGGCAGGAGGGCGAAGGCCGCTCCTCTTCCCCCCACGCGGATTCGGGCGAGAGAAACGCAGAGAAAGCCCAGGGCGGTGATTCGTCAGCCCCCAAACGTCCGCGACGCAGAAGCAAGGGCGCACCGACGGGGGAAGGGAGCGCCAAACCTGCCGGTGAAAGCAAAGCCAAGACGGAGGCTTCCGAGTAGGACCACGCCTCAACCAGGGCTTGAGCTTGCTTTTTTTACGCCGCTGGGCTAGGTTCGGGCGGTGTGTTTCCGAGTTGGATGAGGAAGGATGTCGTGATGAAACGATGGGTTTTGATAGGGATGTTGGCTTTGAGCTTGTGCTGGGTGTACGCCTGTGATTCCGCAGGTGACAGCGCCAAGAAACGGGTGACGGAAAAACAGGATATCGTGGAGAAGGTACAACACCGTGAGGTGACCCTGACTCAGATCGACCTGTCCAAAGTACCCCAGGATACCGACGAACTCTTGAAAATCCTCCTGATGACCCAGGAGGAAGTCGCCGAACGGATGGGGGATTACACCCTTCAGACCACGGGGATTTTTGAAACCGCCCAAGGCGAGAGGAAATTCAAACTCTCCGAGAGCGAAACCCTCATTCAACGCAAGAACGGGGATTTCCACCTGATGGTGAGCAACGACAAAAGCAACCAGGTGGATATGTTCTGGATCGGCGGCAAGCTGATCAACAAAGTCGGCGGCGGCGATCGTCACGAAAGTAATAGCGTCGGCAAGCACCTGTTCTGGCGGGAAAAGACCTATTCCACCTTCGACCGGATGCTGAAGATGTTCCACGGCCACCTGCGTTTTGAAAAGCAGGGCACCGAGCGCATCGAAGGCCGCGAAGCGATGAAAATCAAGATTTCCCTCAACCCCAAGGGCACCACGCCGGAGACGGGATTGCCCAATCAGTACAAGCTTCCCGGTCAGTATCAGATCAGCTTGAAGGGAACCCACAAGTTGATTGAAAAGCAACGCAAGCGGGTGGGCAAGTTCATTCAGGCCGATGGCACGGTGTGGATCGACACCCGGAAAGCCGTGGTGCTGAAGTTCAAGCTGGAAACCCGTTATTCCATCCCCTTGACCCAGAAGCTGAAAGATAAGCTCATCGCCAAAGGTCAAACGCCCGGCCCGGATGTGGAATTCCTCTTGCGCGGCACCTACGAAATGAAAGACATCGGCAAAGCCAAGGCGATGAAACCGCCCGCCGCCGAACCACCGATGGAGCGCCGTCAGCCCAACTTGAACCCGCTGGACTTCGCCCCCAAAGGCGTGAAGAAGACCGACGAGGCCAGCGTCGAGCCGGCCAAGAAAGGCACTCCGACTCCGGAACCCGCTACGGAGGGAGCCGCCCCGGCCCCCGCCGCGCCCGATGCGCCGACCCAGGCGCCCACGGCCCCCTAACCACGGTCCGCTCATTCGGACCCAGGAGAACTGAACCCGATCATGACAGAGAATGGCTCCAAACAACTTCCCGACGCCCTGGCCGCCCTGCTGCCGGAAGAGCGTTTCCTGCTTCCCCTGGCCCTGCGCTGCCTGGATGAAAAGAAGGCCGAGCGCCTGCTGGTCTATGACATCCATGAAGAGGGAAGCTACAGCGATTATGTCATCATCTGCCACGGTACCAGCGACCGGCAGGTGCAGGCCTTGGCCGACCATGTCCAGGAAACCCTGAACCAGGTGCTGGGAGAACTCCCTCTAGGCACCGAAGGCGAACAGCTCAACCACTGGCGCCTGCTGGATTACGGCGGCACGGTGATCAACGTCTTCTACGAACCCCTGCGGGATTACTACAACCTGGAAGGCATCTGGGCGAAAAAGCCCGGCGTGGAGATCGAACCCCTGATTGAAGCCTTCAACGAGGTGGAACAGGCCGGTGACCTGCCGGAACGCAAGAGCCGCAAACAGACCCACGCCCGACGGGTGGATGGTATGCGCGGTCACAAATTCTAACACTTCGCCTTGCAACCCACCGACATCTCCTGTTCACGGGATGATGGCTTTTACGGCCCTCATCCCGTTTTTCTTGTACCTCTCTTTCCGCTGTGGTCGATTCTTCTCATTCACTGTGGATACTCTGAGATCCCGAAGAAACGTAGCCCTGGCAAATTTCTTGCCCGACATCTTACGGCCACAAGCGTGGTAGGCCTACCGGCTTCTCATCGCCCAGCTGGGTTCGGTACGGCTGGTGGTGACGGTGAGTAGCGGGAGTATTGTGCAACGAATGGACTACGATGAATGGGGGAAGGTCGTGTATGATTCCAACTCAGGTTTCTTGTTTCCGGGTCATAGACCCCATAATCTTGTTTGAGGGTGGACAGGCCAACCTCTATGTCTACGTCGGAAATGATCCGGTGAATCGGGTGGATCCGGAGGGGCTGTATGTAGAAGCTATTGTTGATATCGCTGGATTGTTCTATGATATCTACCGGCTACTGGCTGACAATGTCTTTGGAGACAAGGATAACCTGGATGAGAATTTATTGGCTCTTTCAGCGGACATTGGTACAACTTTGGCACCTATTGCAGCAGGTGGAGGTGTTGCTGTTCGTGCTGGGATCAAGGTTGAAAAACTTGCATGTAAGGCATCCAAAGGTGCTAAAGTCTTGTAAACAGGAGGAAGAGCCATCAATAAATCAACAGCTAATGCATTGAACCAAGCTGCGAATATGTCATTACAAAAAAGAGAATGGGGACGTGCTTTGGAGGCCCTGAAAGAGTTTAAAAAGTTGCCAAATAATCATCATGGAAAAATATTGAGTAACGGAGACTATGTGGATGATGCAGGCAATGTCCTGGGCAATATTCTTGACTATTTATACTGAGGAGATTGATAATGACTACCTCATCTACACCAGAATCTATTGAGGTCTCCAAAGTATCATTTATGTTGGGAGGAGAATCTCTCAATATTAATGAGGTTTCAACAGCACTGAGTATCAAGCCTACTCACTCACAAATGAAGGGTGAACTTATTGAGAGAAGGAGGGTTCCTGCATTTAATAACGTGTGGTCCTACGGCATATCGAGAAATGATGAGATGCAAAGTGTTGTCAGAGAATTGGTTGGTATGTTCTATGGCAAACGAAACGTGATTCATGAATTGAAGAGTAAATATAATCTTTCCTCCTCAATCCATCTTTGGCTACAGCCGGAAGCTGATTATGGTGGAGGATTTTCTATTGAATCTGAGTTAATGGAGAAGCTTTCAAAGATATCAGATAGATTTGATATAGTCATTATGTAGCCCAAGTAGCGACTGTTATCAAAGTCAAGCGATTTGCGGTTTCCATCGCTGATTATTTTTGAGCATTGAGTTCATGAAGAGAAGCAATTTTCGCATGCAGGCTACCACAGCCGACATCTTGCTTTTTCCTTCATTCAGCAAGTGCTGATAATGTTTGCGGATTGGTGGATTATACTGAATGGCCACCAGCGTAGGCATGTACAACTGGGTGCGGACATGATGCCGTCCACCACCGGTCATTCGCTTGCCACGAAACATTCCACTGTCCCGGTTCATCGGTGCCACCCCAACAAGAGCCGCAATCTGGCGTCGGTTGCAGATACCAAGCTCCGGCAATTCGGTAACCAGAGCGTTCGCAGTGGTCAATCCGATTCCCGGTATCGTTTCCAGAATCTGCGCTTTCTCGCTCAGTTCGCGATCCCTGCGAATCACCTCCTCAATCTGCGAATCCAGCTTTTTAATTTCTCGATCAAGAGTTCTTAAAACAGCGTGCAGACTTTGTGCGATAAGCTTTTCATCGGAATGCTCCATGCGATTCTTTTCCTGTGTTCTCATCGCAATCAGCTGACGGCGACGGGCAGTAAGGCTCTTTAGTAAAAGGCTATTTTCGCTGACCGGAACCTGTATCTTCGGTTTCATGCTCTTCGCATATCTGGCAATGACCAAGGCATCAAGGCGATCGGTTTTTGCCGCCACGCCCATGGCTCTGGCAAAATCGCGGATGCGTCGAGGGTTGACCACCACCACGGGCAGTTCATGCTTTTGCAGATGTTTAAGCAACGGTTTTTCGTAACCTCCGGTTGCTTCCATCACGATGCGTTCCGGCTGAAGCGTATCCAGACTGCGAACGAAGCTGTTCATTTCTTTCTTGCAGTATTCGTAGCTCCGATGCTTTCCGGAGTTCAACAAAGCGACATCAAAACGTCTCTTGCTCACATCAATCCCGATTATTTCTTTCATGCTACCCTTCCTTGCCAATACGGGCTCACTTCGGTTAAACTGGCCCCAGCGACTGTTCGGGTTATCCGGACAAAACGGACGACGGATCAGGCTACATAACGGGTTTTACGACCCAAGGTCGGGACGATCTCGCCGTCCACCGCCCGCGAGATTTTTGAGGGTCTCGCGGGCTCCTATTGTCGCTCGATTATACAGACAAACGCACTGGAAGGTATAATACAAGGTCGGGCAAGGGAGTCAGGTCGCTGGAGAATTTCCCTCACCCTGCTCTCTTCGTTTGTGCAAGCGGTACATGGGTTACATTTTAGACCGGGCACATAGGTGACACTATTTTCGTTTCGTCTTGATCGTTCGGGTTCGCCAATTGAGATATCCAAGAGGGTAAAAACCAAACCGGATTTCGTAGTGGTCTTCATCCATCTGCTTCAGCCCGATCCGATCCTTCGCCAAACATTCCGATACGTAAATGAGTTCTCCCTTGAATTTGATCTCGCCGCTATGCCGCACGCTTCTCACGATCCAATCCGAATCATAGTCCATCGGAACGATCCTCTCCGGGTAGCGTCTTGGCGAGACAAGGTATACGCTTGCCGGGGGTTGATCCTGCAAGGCTTCATGAGGACGATCCTCGTTGTATTCCCGACGAAACCGCTCGAAACACTCTTGCTGCGATCGCAAATCATCACAGGCCGGACGCGCAGTCTCCGCTTTCAGCGTGCGGTGCATCCGCTCATGCCGACCGTTTTGTTGAGGTTTCCCCTTCTCAATGCGCTCCGGTACGATCCCCAATCGGATCCACCAGGCCGACAAGCGGCTCAAACCGCCTTTGCCCCTACCGGCAAAAGGTGTCCCGTTATCCGTGCGGATCGCATCCGGTAACCCGTAGCTTCTGAAAGCCCATTCAAACCAGAGACGGCAGCCTGCGTAGTCCGGTCGCAGTAACCCGCGACAGACCAACAGATAGCGGCTGTAGTTATCGCTGATCGTCAACGGATAGCAAGAACGGCCATCGCCCGTTTTGAAGGGACCCTTGAAATCCGCACTCCACACCGCATTCGATGCCTGGCAACCTTTGAAGGGCTGGGTATACGGCTCAACCCGAAGACGCCGCTTGCGAGGAAGAACAAGCCCTCGTTTCTTGAACCAGTAGCCACCGTACTCGGTACCGGCCAGTCCAACTCCGGACTCGTTCGTTCCAGATACTTCACGATTTTGCGTGGACCCCAGGACGGATGGTGAGCCTTGACATCCTCAAGAATGTCGAGGTGAGCCGCATCCGTCCGGTGCGGAATCCCTTGAGGAGCACGGGATCGGTCGGTCAATCCCTCGAACCCTTCCTCCTCGTAACGCTCGATCCATTTGTAGATCGTTTTACGGCTCACACCGTAACGCAACGACAAGGTCGTGATCGTAGACTCTCCTCGCAGATAATCCGAAATCAACAGATGACGCTCTTTCATGGTATCAGTCTCTTTCCAAGGCATGGCACCTTCCTCCTTGCCCTTCACGATAACTGTTACCTATCTACCCGGTCCAATCTGTTACCTATCTTACCGGTTTGTACCACGAGTTTTCCCTCTCCCGCGGGGAGAGGTGTTTGACGACTTTATATTTTGCGCGAATATAAAGCAAGTAGGGCATTTTTGCAAATGACCGAAATACGGTCTTGGTGACCATATTTCGGTCAGGCAACCCTCGATTTCACCAACACTGATAGGGTGGACAGCTTTTTCGCAACTGAGCCGATCAAGCCAATGGAAAAGAAGTCCTATGTCCCGATGAACAACGATATTATGTTCAGTCGAAAGTTATGTGGAGTACGGCGGGTGCAAGCCCATGCTGACACAACCCGCCGCCGAATTACTCCACATAATATCATCAGAATTTCTCCAACAGCGCCAAGACCTCGTCGGTCGGTTGATAAGGTTCGAAACCTGCTTCGGCGAAATCACACGCATCAAGTGCCTGTCGTTTCATTTCAAGGTCTGCATCTACATACCCATGAGTCGTATTCACGCTTGCGTGGCCGAGCCAGGATTGAATCGTGGTCAAATCTACGCCAGCCTGAAGCAACTGCATTGCGGTGGTGTGACGCAGTGTGTGCGGAGTGACATGGCGCTTGGCCAACGAAGGCAAACTGATTGCTGCTTTTGCCGTTATGCGTTTGAGGATGTGATTTACGCCAAAACGGCTCAGGCGTATGCAACGTGCGTTGACAAAAATCGGCGCACCGGACTGACGACCATCTTCTCGTTCGGCAAGCAACTCCCGCAAGGCGTCGGCGACATCCTGAGCAAAAGGGACGACACGTTCTTTCGATCCTTTACCGCGAAGCAGAACCTGATGCGGACGAACCAATCGGAGGTCTCCGACATTGACCCCAATCGCCTCGGATACACGACAGCCCGTCCTGACCATGAAAAGCAGCAAGACGTAATCGCGTCGCCCCTGGCGAGTGCTCTGATCGGGCGTGTCCAGGATAGCGTCTATTTCATCTTGGCGCAGATAATCGATCACTTTCTGGTTGGTTCTTTTTCCTGGAATGGAAAGAATCCTTTGAGCATGAGCGACCAATTCGGGAGCGCTGTAGGCGACGTGCGTGAAAAAGCCACGGATCGCCATGAGCCTTGCATTACGGGTGCGAACGCAATTACCACGGTTTTTCTCCAGGTGGTCCAGAAAGGAGAGGACGAGATCGCGGTCGATTTCCTCGATGCTCAGTTTACCGGGTGGTTTTCCCATACGTTCCGAAGCAAACACCAACAACAACCGCAATGCGTCTCGATAGGTGGAGACTGTGGCTGGACTGGCTTTGCGTTGCGCCGCCAGTCGTTGGCGGAAAAACGATTCCAACATCGCAGACAAGGTGATCGAAGTTTTCTTCGTCATGAAATCACCTCTTCGATCTGGAGGGCGCGATGAAAACGATCAGCCGCCAGCCCGAGCAATTCCGCCGTCGCCGTGAGATAATAGGCAGTATCGCTGTAGTGCGCGTGCCCAAGATGAGTCGCCAATATCGGCAACATGGCTTGCACATCCGCACCTTCCCTATACCAGCTTACAAGTCGTCGGACGGCAAACGTGTGTCGCAAGTCATGGAAACTCGGACCCGAGCCTCTCGCTTCGCGAATCCCCATCTGACAAAGCATGCGCCAGAAATCCAGTCGCAACGTGTGCTGCGCGAAACGGCAACGCCGGGTGTTGATGAAAAATGCCTGAGAATCGCAGTGGGGGTAAGTCAGATCGCGCAATGCTTCATAATCGCGCAAAACATCGAGTGTTGTCGGATGTACGATGACCATCCGGTCTTTATAGAATTTTGTGCAGATTATGGTGAGAACACCGCTTTGAAGATCTACGTCCTTCCTATCCAAACGTATCACCTCGCCGATCCTAAGGCCGGTGCTCGCCGCCAAACCAATCATGGCGTGAAGCGTAGCGCCTCGAATCGGATTTTTTGCGGATACCGTTTGGGCAAGGGCAAGCAGTTGCTCCAACTCGCTTTCGCTGAATATGTATGCGGGAGAGCGCCGTCGAACAGCATGCAATGCGCGGGGATCAAGGCGAGGCGTGTGCGGCTCGAAGGTGGCCAGATAGTCGGAAAAATTGCGCACGATCTGATAGTAACGCGCACATCGCTTATCGGAGGCCAGAGGGTCTGCACTCGCGAAACGCAGCGCCAATTCCTGGGTGATTGGGCCATCATTGCCATCGGAGATGAGAAATCTATCGAACGCATGCAGAATACTTTCCTGATTGGAAAACTTGAGTCCGAGACTTCGTCGCAGTGCTACATAATTTGCCAGCCGGTTTGCATATTTGCTGGAGAAGCGTTTCATTTCGCACCTCCTGCGGAGAACGGCAGAGAAACCACAGCCAGGCTGGTCCGATCAACCTTTGTGTATATGGCTGTTGTGTCGATGCTTCGATGTCCGAGAATATCGGCGATGTGTTTGATCGGCACGCCGACATTGACCATTCGTGTGGCCAAGCTATGGCGCAAAAGGTTCGTACCGCGCGTTGGTGTGTCGATTCCCATACGCCTCAGGTGGCGAAAAATCACGGCTCCAATTGCGCCGGATGACTGCAACGCTCCTTGGGGAGCGCGATGGCGGACGAATACTTGTGGGATTTCAAGAGGAGGCCGTCCATGCAGCGCATAATCGGCCAGCGCGGCTCCTATCTCTTTCGGCAGGGGCAACACGCGCTCCCGTCTGCTTTTCGTGCGGGGAAGCCTCAATTCGGCAGTTTTCCACCCGAGTTGGCGAAACTCCAATGTCCGAATTTCGTTGGCTCGAAGGCCGAGCCCTGCAACCAACAGCAAGATGGCTTTGTCACGCAGTCCTTCCGGGTGATGTGTTTCAATACTGTCGATCAATGCACGCACGTGCTCCCACGGCAAATGGCGCGGCAGTGTATCCAACCGCCATCGGTAGGCCCGTGGGACAACGCGATCAAGATCGGTGTCGATGATAGCCTCCCACCGCAAATATCGCAGAAACCCACGCGTGTTCGAGTGAAGATGACGACGCCAACTCCGGCTTGGATATTGGTTGCCGTATGCGGTGACGAACTTCAAAATATCGGGACCGCTCAACTGCGACAGAGGCTTGTCGCCGTTTTCATCCGTCCACCATTGCAGCAACATTCTGGCTCCCCGCAGATAATTTTCTCGTGTAGCCGATACCAGACCTCGCACATCTGCGAGGTAACGGTCGTATCCAGTAAGATGTTTTGCATATGGATCGATGTCTGGCGATTCGGATGCTGGTGTGGCGGCGACAATACGATGACGTCTCAAATGCTCCATCACATGGCGGATCGCGTTGGGCGCAGTATGAAATATGCCTTCCTTTGGAAGCTCGATTTCGAGAAAACACTTCGCAAGCGAGTCGTCGATTTCGCCTGCATTGCGTACGCCCTCGCCTCGTGCATAGAGACTGAACTTGGCGACCAACGTAAGGATGGCGCGGGCCGTTGTGTTTGCGTACCCACCCTCGCGCAACTCGGCAGCCATCGCGTCAATGTGCATGGCCAATGGCCCGCGCCGCATTTGTCGCAGCCGCGTGGGAGATTCGAAAAACTGTTCCAACATGCTAATTCCTCCTCGTTATGGCCGAGCGAAATGCCTGGCCGATTGAGGAATGAGCATAATAGTTATGTGGAGCAGGTGAGTAGCATTTCCCAGCCGTTACAGGCCTGCCCACGCCGTACTCCACATAACTTTCGACTGAACATAATAGCGGATATGTGGCGCGCCACATATACGATACCACGGCTTGAACCTTCATAACGTATGGTTTCGCGGGACCATCGAATTCCGCCTCTTCAACTCCACCCTGCACGCGGGCAAGATCAAAGCTTACATTCAATTCTGCCTCGCCCTGGGATCAAAAGCCATTGAAAGCCGCCGGGCATTCAGCGCTCGCAGCGAATTCAACCCTGCGACGGCTAAATATGATTTTCGCGTCTTCCTGCTCCACCTGGGGATGATCGGCGACGAATTCAAAACCGCTCGCCTTCACCTGCTGGCCAACTTCGAGGGGCAGAGCGCTTGGAAACACACTCGGCGTCAGGTAGGATAAACGCAAAGCAGGGGCCGAAAAGGCCCCTGCTTGATTGACATTGAAAGGATAGATGCCATGACTACCAGAACCATCAAGGTGCTGGCCAACGGCCAGACGTTTAGCGGATCTCCGACCGAGATCCTAAAAGAGATGCAATACCTGGCTTTCGGCTGGGAAGACAAACCACTAGACGACTACACCGTCTGGCTCAAAGGACAGATGGAGCGCCAAGTCAACACCCCAATGGATGCCGGTTCGCACGCCCAGCTCGTCGATTGCATGGTCAAACACGGGCTCGCGTTGGAAGTCCTTTGACGAAATCCGGCTCGCCTACCAGATAACACCCGCCGTCTCGCGTCCATCTTGACGCTTTCAACCGGCTTCGGCTCGCCTCCAGAGTCGTTGCCGGTTTCTCGTTTATAAAGCATTTCTTGTTTTTCGCGTCTGACCGATATATGGTCACCTCATGGACACGCATAGGACACCCCTCGCCCATGTTTGGACACGGATGCTTTATATTTACTTGATTTATTGAGCCGTTATACAGAGAGGTCGGAAACCAAGGGTTTCCGGGTGAGGGAAAGGATGTCGGGCAAGGAATTTGCCCGACATGCGGGGGAATTTCGCGTCCCTTCTGTCCAACGCAAACAACCCCCGAAGTTCGGGGGTTGTTGGGATGTCTGGTTGCGAGGATCGCGTAGACGGCTCAGTCGTTGGAGCGGCTGAGGTATTCTTTGGTGCGCGTATCCACTTTGATCCGCTCGCCCTCTTCCACAAACAGGGGAACCTGCACCACCAGGCCGCCTTCCAGCGTGGCCGGTTTCGTCGCGCCGGTGGCGGTGTCGCCCTTGATGCCCGGTTCGCATTCGGTGATGGTGTAGACCATGTGGTTGGGGAAGCTGATTCCTACCGGACGGCCTTTGAAGATCAACACGGCCACTTCCACGTTTTCCACCAGCAGCAGGCGATCGTCGCCCATCACGTCCTCGGTGATGCTCATCTGCTCATAGTTTTCCTGGTCCATGAAGACATAGCCTTCGCCGTCGTTGTACAGATACTGCATCCGGCGTTCGTCCAGGTCGGCTTTGGCCACTTTTTCACCGGACTTGAAGGTGCGCTCCAAGACGGAACCGGTGATCAGGTTTTTCAGTTTGGTGCGGGTGAAGGCGCTGCCTTTGCCGGGGTTGACCGCTTGAAAATAGGTGATCGCGTAAGGATCGCCGTCGATCTCCAACTTCAGGTTGTTGCGAAAATCGCTGGTGTTATACATGGATCGTCTCCTTGAAAAAAGTGGATCATTTTCAATCGCCGAAAGGCTCCGGCGTTAATCACGCGCTGATATGGCGTTCCGAACGGCCTACCGTACCGAAATCGTGTTGTTTGTCAATAGCTTGCCTGAAATCTGCCAAAAAGGCGGAAATCCATTCTGCGGCTTGGGTTGCCAGCTGCCGCGAACCGTATCAACCGGCGACGGGCCTTAATGGGTTTGTGCGTTTTTAATCACACCGGGAATGGGGGTCTGGGCGCTGCGGCGGCGGTCCAAGACCTCACGGACCTTGGCTGCAAGAAGCTGCGGACTGAAGGGTTTGCGCAGAAAATCCGAGTTGGGGTCCAGGTCGTTGTTGCGGATATTGTACTGCTCGGTGTACTGGCTGGTAAACAGAACGCGCATCTCCGGATGATTGACCGCCAGGCTGTCGGAAAGCTCCCGCCCGTCCATCGTGTCGCCGTCCATGTCCGTGACCAGTAGGTGAATCGGCCCGCGGGATTCTTCACAGCGCAAAAAGGCTTCGCCCACGTCGGCGGCATCCAGCACGGTATACCCCAGACGCCGAAGGACTTTCACCGCCAATTCACGGATGATCTGCTCGTCTTCCACAAACAGCACCGTCTCCGTTCCCGAAGGCATGATGGACACCGGTGTGCTTCGGCTGAGCCTTTGCTGCGCATCCTGGACCGGGTGCGCCCTGGGGAAGTAGATATGCAGGGCCGTTCCCCAGTCTGGTTTGGAATAGACATCCAGTGTACCGTGATGCTGCTTGACAATGCCGTAAACGGTGGAAAGCCCCAGCCCGCTGGCTGTGCCTCGCGGCTTGGTGGTGAAAAAGGGCTCGAACATCTGCTTGCGCGTGGCGTCGTCCATCCCCACTCCGGTATCGCTGATCGCCAGCTTGACGTATTTTCCCGGCTCCACCTCCGGGTGGCTTTGGCAGAACTGCGCATCAAAGACGATATCGCTGGTTTCCACGGCCAACTCGCCCCCGTGGGGCATGGCCTCTTTGGCGTTCTGCGCCAGATTGACCAGGATCTGCTCTAGCTGTTCGGTGTTGGCGCGAATATAACCGACATCCGGCGAGAGCCGCAAACGAAGGCGGATCTCTGCACCCAAAAGGCGGGTGAGCATGGACATCAGATCTTCAATGCACTCGTTGGGGTTGAGGATGGAGGCGTCCATCTGCTGACGACGACCAAAGGTCAAGAGCTGGTGGGTCAATTCCCCGGTGCGTGTCGCGGCCTGCTTGAGATGAGTCAGGGTTTCACGAAGCGGGTCGTGTTCGTTCAGATCCATCAGGGCCAGATCCAGGTTGCCGATAATCCCCGTAAGCAAGTCGTTGAAATCCTGGGCCACACCGCCGGCCATACGACCAATGCTTTCCATTTTCTGCGCCTGGCGGAATTGCTCATCCAGCCGGCTTTGGTCCGTTTGATCCTGATTCTGGTCCGTGACATCCGCGCTGACAACCAGGATGGATTTTTCTGCAATGCCGGGAACCTGGTAAGGGATGCGTGTCGTCTGCATCACCCGTCTCCAGCCCTTGTTGCCGACAATGGTTTCCTGCTGTGCCTGACTGGCCACCTGACGATTCATCACCTGCTCATCGGCTTCGCAAAGCTGGTGCAGGGTCGGTCCGTTGTTGGGGAAATCGCCGGGATGACGGGCCAGAAGGGTGGCACGGTCCACGCCGTAGAGATCCGCCACGGCCTGATTGGCCATGATGAAGCGACCGGAACGGGTTTTGGCGTAAACCAGGAACGGAACCAGATCAATGGCCCGCTGAATGGTATCCTGCCCGCGGTTCAAACCGTCTTTGGTATGGCGGACATAGCCGCTGAGCATGGCCATCGCCAAGGCCAACTTCACCAGGGCAGAGACAAAATAGCCGTAAAGAGCAATGCCGGGAATGTCATGCACAAAGGGATAGGCAACCTGAATGGCTCCCCATACGATGAGCAAGCCCAGGGTGAAAGGACGAACATTCCCTGTGAAATCATTGGTTTTGCTGAACAGGTAGAGCGAAGTGACAAACAGCGAGGCATGATAGAGGAATAGGGGAATCCGGTAGGGCCATGCTTGCAACTCATGAACTTGACTGACGGTGGCGTAGGTCAGAAAGCCCAACGTGGCCCACAACCACCACGACGAGAGGCGTTTTCCAGAGAAGCAATGAACGGCTTTCAGCAGGGACAGGCCCATCCCGGCAACAAGAACCTGATTGAGCAAGGTCCATGGTGCCATGCCGGGAAGGCTGACGACGGAGATGTCTCCGACCATCTTCAAGGAGTACAACAGCCAGAACAGCGAGAAATAGCCGACGTAGCGCTCGCGTTGAATCAGGTAGAGATAGCCAAAGAGGACCGCAGCCACTGCCGTAGCCAGAAACGAAGCAAAGACTGCATGGTCAAGGGTCCACATGGTATGACCGCATTACGTCGAAAGTGTTGATTGATACCAAGTTCACTGTCTTTAGTATGCGAAAAGCCACGAAGTATCAAGAGCTTTTCGCGTGAAAATGGATGCGCTTCTTGGTGATCAATTCTGCAAGAAGCTAGCCGCGAGACAATTTCCTTCCACACTCATAACAGGTCGTTTTTATAGGTTCTTCTCGCCGTGCTCGTTATAATCCGGAAAACAAGTATTTTCACCCGATGGTGAGGAGAAAAACCACACAAACTCACACTGTAGGAGGACAGGTTAATACATCCCCTTTATAGTTACTTTTGGCCCTTTTGTCAACAGGGGATGAAACCTCACGGTTTTGAGAGCTTGTGTCAAATGTGAGGGCGTTTGGGTGGGAGTTTCAGGGGGGAAGGTCTTGTTGCCTGGGGTACCAGCCAGGCCGGATTCTTGAAAAGCGCAGCGTGTGTTTCAGGGTTTCAAGGTTTCCAGAACCTCTACCAGGGTTCCGCTGGTGTGCCGCAGGCGAACGCTGAGTTGCCGGGCCAGTTTCATCACCAACCACATACCCAGCTTGGGCACCTCGCTCTGGAGGCGTTCAAAGCGTTTCAGGGGAAGCACAAACAGGCTTGCATCTTCTTTCACCAGAATGCTGGCGCTACGCGGTTCGCCATCAATCAAGCTGACTTCACCAAAGGTTTCACCGGGAACCAGGGTGCTGATCGTTTTCAGCTTACCGTCGTGACCTTCCTTGAGAACGGACAGAGCCCCGTCAATGAGGATTCCCAGGTAAATCTCCCGACTTCCTTCCTTCAGCACCATGTGACCGGCCTTGACGGAGAAATCATCCAGGTACTTGCAGAAGGTGAGAACCTGCGGCCATTCCAAGCCCTTGGTCCAGCCCGTCTGGCTGAGTTTCTCGGCTCGCGTCTGAGCGCTCCAGCCCAAGCGCTGATAGACCTGGCCGTCTTTGGATGTGTCGCAACAGATTTTGGAAGATTCATCAGACATGGTCAACTCTCGAACAAAAAACGCTCACTCAACAGGGGGGCCTTGGGACATAGCCCCGAAACCCATACGGAAGGCAACCCTTCCCCCGGTTTGCATCGGCCTTTTCGTTCAAAGCTTGACCCCTCGAATCGCTCCGACTAGGATGATTTGCCAGTGTGACCGATGATTGATATTCCGCAACCGGCCTGTTTTCACTTCACGGACTCCGATAGAATGAAGCTCAAGGAACCCAGCTTTTCAACATGTACCAGGCAACGCCCCCCTTCGGTGACGGAGACGGAGTGCTGGCCGCCCCGTGTGGATGCTGCTCCTCGCAACTGGGCGTTGAAACGGGCGATGGACCTGGCTCTTGTCGGCGCAAGCCTGCCGCTCTGGCTTCCCCTGGGAGGCGTGATCGCCTTGTGGATACGCCTGGATTCCCACGGCCCGGCTCTGTTTCGTCAACGTCGCCTCGGTCAACAGGGTCACGCCTTTACGCTGTTCAAGTTTCGCAGTATGAACACCAATCAAGAAAGTGACCTGGGCGCTCTGCGCAACGACAGAGATGGTCCGGCCTTCAAAATGAAGGATGATCCGCGTATCACCCGTGCCGGACGCTGGCTTCGCCGCTTCAGTTTGGATGAATTGCCCCAGGTGCTGAATGTGCTGCGGGGTGAGATGTCGTTGATCGGACCGCGACCGATGCTGGAAAAGGAATTGCGTCGCCTGGAGAACCACGACCTGATCCGTCTGGCCGTCAAGCCGGGAATCAGCGGCCCTTGGCAGGTTTCCGGACGCGCCCTGACTCCCTTTGCCACCTGGATGAAACTGGACCGGGAGTATGTCCAGCACGGTTGTCTGGCCTGGGATCTACGGCTCGTCGCCGAAACCCTGGTTGCCGTCTTGCGTGGAACCGGTGCCTACTAACTCGTTTGAGGGTGAAAACTGGCCCTGATTCTACGTGGTTCAGGGGTTCTATGCGTCACAGCCGGGGGGCGATCGGCCCGCCTCTGCGGATCTTGTACGCCCGTGGGCGCTGGACAGCTTGTCGCGTAAAAATGGATCATTTTGAACTATCTGGAATTTCCTCTTGAAATGAGAAGAGGGGGGCTCTATACTTCTTAACGAATTTGTAATGTTACGAAAATTAAGGCCCAGAAATTTTTCAAATGTATCCGGTACTGTGATTCAAGGCCATCAGACGGAGAGCCCGTCTCTGGTGTTGTACCAAAATGATGATCTGGAAGGAGTTTTCCAATGAGGCAACCCAAGGTTTTGTTGTTGATCCTTTTGCTTGCATTGTGGATCGTCCCTGCGTGTTCCGGGAGTGACTCGGACGACGATGACGATGTCACGCCGACCGACGGAGATACCTCCGACGATGACGATGATGATGATGATCAACCGACCGATGACGATGATGACGTGGATGGGGATGACGAAGACGGCGATGTAGAGCCGGAGTGCGTGTTCCCCTCCGACTGCACCCGGTTTCAGGATTGCGTAAACGGCGAATGCGTGGCCGCGCCTTCCTGCACCGAACCCCTGGATTGCCCGGACTACGCCACTCAGTTGTGCTGGTTTGAAAACGACGATGCCGTCAGCGGTGTCTGCCGACACTTCTGCACCACGGACGCCGATTGCGGCGAGCATATGTGTTACATGGGCCTCTGCCATCCCTATGAAACGCCGTTGCAGGGAACCGTCCCCAACAGTGGCGCCACCGAAGAACAAGCGCTGAAGGCCTCCTACGTGGAGCGTCAGATGCTCTTCCCCTTCGGTACCGAAATGGGCGGCTACGGAACCCGCGTCGGTCCCGACGGCCCGTATGCCGAAGCGATGGGCTCGGCCACCGGTGCCTCCGAACGTCTGATGATCAGCGCGTTGACCCTGGATGACGGCGTGGACCGTGTGGTGTTTGTGTCCTTCCCCTCTTGCTTCATCACCGACAGCCTGGAAGTCGGCATTGTGGAGCGTGTGATTGAATTGGGCGGTCCAGACCTCAGCGGTCGTCTGATCATCAACGCGGCGCACACCCACTCCGGTCCGGGCCGCTTCTGGGAAGTACTGGCCGATCAGGGCTTCGGTGCTTTGGGGATCGGTGCGTACAGCAACGAAGTATGGAACGCCTTGACCGATTCCATCGGCGAAACCATCTATGAAGGTCAGTTGGATGAAGCCTTCGTACCGGCGGCCTTCGGCTATGCCATCAACGATGACTTCGACCCGGAAAACAAAATCAACCGTGACCGCCGCAGCGAGAACGATCCCTACAAAGATCCCCGCCTGATCGTCTGGCGTGTGGATGATGTCTCCACCGGCAACAAGGTTCCCATGCTGGCCGTGGTGAACTTCGCGGCTCACGGAACCATCACCGATGTCGGAGACACCTTCTATTCCGCAGATACCGGCGGTGGCGCGGCGATCATGACCGCCAAGTACCTCACCGAGCAATACGGCGTACCCGTGCGAGGCATGTTCCTGCAAGGTATGGCCGGAGACATCAGCCCGGCGGGCGGTGATCTGAAACACGACCTTCAGACTCAGATGCAGATGGTTGGTATCCGTGTCGCCCGCAAAGCCCACGAGTTGTTCAACAACATCGAAACCAGTACGGACCTGAACATCAAGACCGTCAGCAAGTACTACCCGATCAATCGTGATTACATCGGATACACCGATGACGAATTCTTCAGCCTCGGCTCCGGCAACGGCATGGAGATCTGCGATCCCGGTCCCATCCGCTTCGGTGCTTTCCAATGCGGCACCTTCGCCACCGTGACCGAAGGAAACATCAACATCGAGATCCTGGATGAGAACGGCAACGTGGTGGATGAAGCCCACAGCAGTTCGGCCAACGACAAAGTCCGTCTGGACAGCCCGGAATACACCGGTACCTATTACGTCCGTGTCTGGGGACCGGGCACCATGAACCTGGATTACAGCCTGGAGATTCAGGGCAGCACCACCCGTAAAGGCAACTGCTACGACGGCGCGACCGGTGCCCCCTGCAACCTGTTCAATCCTCCCAAGCCCATGCTGGGGGAAATGGCCGACGTGAGTTGTGAAGACGACCAGTACGAAGATGACGACAGCACCGATACGGCGCGAAGCCTGTCCATCGGCGACACGGTGGAACACGGTGTAATCTGTCCCAACGATGATGACTACTTCAGTGTGGAACTGACCCAGGGTGAAAAAACCACCTTCATTCTGAGCTACGAAACCAACAACCAGTACAACCCTTACAGCCGTCTGGAAGATGGAATGCTGGGTTGCGCCCTGGTCATGGAAAAGCTGATCGGCGCTCCCGTGCCGGACTTTGGCAAAACGCACCTGATGGCCGTCGGCTTGGGCGATCTCATGATTACCACCCTGCCCGGCGAACCCACCAGCAGAATGGGCAAGGCAATTATCGAAGCCATTCAGCCGGAAGTCAGCAACTACAACAACGTGATGGTTCTGGGTTACACCAACGATCACCACTTCTATCTGGTGCTGGAAGACGACTGGTTCCAGGGTGGCTACAACACCACGATGAGTATCTGGGGCTTCAAGTTCGGTGACTACCTGGTTTATAACCTGGTGGATCTGGCCAAGGTGCTGGACACCGACGATGAAAGCATCCTGGACGACATTCCCGCCGCCAAGCCGACCAATGTCGATCACCTCTTCCCCAACAACCTGCGCGTTCCGCCCAAGGATGCCAAACCCACCGAGGCGAGCATCACCAAGCAGGGACCGGGCACCATCCAACGGATGCAGCAACAATACACGGTTACCTGGGAAGGTGGCGATCCGGGCGTCGATTGGCCCTTGGCATTCCTGGAAAAGCAGGAAGGCGACAATTGGACGGCGGTGAAAGATGTTTTTGGCGATGATTACTCCGATCGCTATTACAACTTCTACCTTGATTTCTACAACCAGGCCTTCTCGGAACCCAACAACAGCAGCGCGGAAAACAAGAACCTCTGGAGCTATACCTGGGAAGAAACCTACACCTTCCCCGCAGGAACCTACCGCCTGCGCATTGAAGGCCGCTACTATGACAGCGATGCTGCGGAATACGACGCAAGCGCCGTCAAACCCTATACCATCACCACCGATCCCTTCGAGATCGTCGGCAGTGACATCATTCCGCAGCAGATCGCTCAGGACGGCAACAACCTGACCGGTCAGCTTCGCTATGGTCAACCGGTCAGCAACAATGACGGGGCAAGCCCCTTCGAGGCGATCCAGACCCGGACGATGGTTCTTCATTCCGAGGAATGCGAACCCTACATCGGCCCGCGTCCGCTGCCCGCCGACCTCAACAGCTTCAGCGGCATCGTGCTGGACAGCGGCGAAACCCAGGTCGGCTTGCTGGGCGACGTACAGTATGCGGAAAGCACCGGCAACGTGATGTATCTCTCCGCCCGTGACGAAGCCGGCAACGAAACCTACAGCACCCGTGAGGGTCTGCCCATCACCACCTTCAGTGCGGAACTGCCCGCAGGCCTGGTGGATGGCGAAACCTACACCCTGGTCTTCACCGTGGGCGATACCTACGGCAACGGTAGTGAAAGCCGCTTGAGCTTCACCTATGCCGCGCCGAGGCGCTGATCGACGACGCTCCTTTGGGTCGTAACCGACAAAACCCCCGTCATCTGGCGGGGGTTTTTGCTTGACGGGCTGTACTTGTCTGCGACCTTCACCCACCCAAATAGAAAGCGTCAGCAGAGACATCCCCAGAGGGTCTGCCCATCGCCCGTGTCGGGTGAGGACTTGGTCCATCCTACGACGGTCCGGCCCTCGTATGAAATCCAGGGTGGTTCCACGTTCGCCGTGGTTCGTGTTCCTCTCGGCCCGGGGGAAGACGGGCGTTTTTCTCGGTTTCGTCGTTTTTCATGATGCCCCCAAGCGCATTTCATGGTATAGACCCCGAGGTAACAGAAGCACTTCCCGCTCGATGCGTTAGTTTTGGCACTCTTGATTCATCTGGTCCTGGTTTTACCGATGAGGACAAAGGAGAACTTCATGAATTTGTTGGATAAAATTGGATTAGTCAAGCACATTGCGGTCTGGAAACTCAGTTCAGGACGGTTTGATCTGGATTACAAACCGCGGGGAATCAACAATCCCAAGTTTGTCAGTGCCCGTGAAGCGGTCAACCAGATCAAAGACGGTCAGGTGGTGACCAGCGGTGGTATGGCTGGAAATGGCCGTTGCTCCATCTACTACATGGCCGTGCGTGACAGCTACGATCGCACCGGACATCCGGCCAACCTGACCTGGATCTCCGTCGGTGCCCAAGGTTCCCGTGGTCGCGTTCCCGGTACCGTGGAAGACATGGATGCGCCGGGCCTGGTTACCAAGTACATCGCCGGACACCATGAAACGGTGAAGACCTTCCTGCGTCTGGGTGATGAGGGACACGTAGAGTTGCACACCCTTCCCCAAGGGATGATGGTCTATCTGATGGAAGCCCAAAGCAAGGGCGTGTTTGAATTGGAGCATGAAGTCGGATTGAACACCTTCTTGGACCCGCGGGTTGGGAACGGTTCGGCGGTGACGCCCAACCCCACCTTCAACCTGGTTGAAGAAGCCGGCGACAAGCTGCGCTTCCGCCTGCCGAAGATCGAAGTGGCTATCTTCAACGCGCCCTATGCCGACGCCGAAGGCAACATCTATCATCACCATGCGGCGACGACCACGGAAAACTGGGACAGTGCGATGGCCGCCCATCACAACGGCGGCAAGGTCATGGTCACCGTCGGTGGCATCATCGACAAAGATGAAAGCCTGATCAGCATTCCCAAAGAGTGTGTCGATTGCATTGTTGTCGATACCCACCACGAGCAGGCGGCCAGCGTGCGCAGCACAAAATACTGGCCGATGTTCACCAAGGAACACAAGGTGGATATGGCCGACGCCGTGGCCAAGGTGAAGTTCTTGAACGATCTGGCGAAGATCACGCCCAAGCGTGGCCCGGTGGAAAACGCCCTGGCTCGCACGGCGGCAAGCCTCTTCGCCACGGAATCCAAACCCGGTTCGCTGATCAACATCGGCATCGGCTTGCCGGAAGAGGTGGGACGCCTGCTCTATGAAAGCGACCTGTTTGATGATCTCACCTTCACCAGCGAGACCGGAAACTACGGTGGCTTGCCTACACCGGGGATTTTCTTCGGTGCGGCGATCAATCCGGAACGCATGGAAAAATCAAGTTGGATGTTCCGTGAATACGAGAAGCGCCTGAACATTTCCGTGTTGGGTATTCTGGAGGTGGACTCGGAAGGCAACGTGAATGTCTCCAAGCGTGGTCCGCGAATGTATGACTTCGTCGGCCCCGGCGGCTTCCCCAACATCGTTTACAGCGCGCCGACCATCATTTTTGTCGGTAGCTGGATGGCTCGTGCCGAGATGGATATCCGCGACGGCAAGTTGGTCATCAAGAAGCCGGGTAAGGTGAAGTTTGTAGACAAGGTTGACCAGATCACCTTCAGCGGCAAACAGGGGCTGAAGATGGGTAAGAAGGTGTTCTACGTCACCAACGTCGGCGTGTTCCGTCTTACCGAGCGCGGCCTGGAACTGTATCGGGTGATGCCCGGTGTGGACATTCAGAAGGACATCCTGGATGTCAGCGGCGCGAAAGTGCTTCTGCCGGAAAGCGGCGAGGTGCCCTTGGTGGATCATTCCATTTTCACCGGCGAAGGCTACCAGCTAAGCTGGCCCAAGGAGTAAGCCGCAGCCTTGGAAAGATGCGATGTATCGTGATCGCTTCCGGGACGCCTTCGGGCGTCTCGTTTTTGTTGCTGGGTGTATGGGAATCTATTGGTCCTTTCCTAGGTTCGTCTTCCTTTTCCCCCTGCCTTCACAAAACATATCATACTTTCTACGGTACTCACGTTCCTGTTTCATAAGCCCCTTCTTAAACTCCGGGTCAGGCACATCATCGGCTATCTTCAGCATTTCATCGTAGGGGATGCAATGTTTGTCGGAGTGGGCTAAAACTATCCTCATTAAATATCCACGTGCGACAGAATCAAGTTGGTCAATCTCCTTGAGTTTTGCAAATATCTCATTGAAAAACGGATACTTTTGCTTGAGCGAAGCAAGAACAACAAGCGTTTCTTTCAATTGTACTCCATCCTTGCTCCAGTCATTCTTTCCAATATTCCATATTCCCTTAAGGCAATCGACATCACAAAATTCTCTGCAATCAAAGACAAGACGACCAATCTCTATAGGGCTACCAAGCTCTGCCGCAATATCAACCATCTCTCCCTGCAATTCCTGACAATAATCTGTAACCCCCATAACAACTGGCCACTTCTTATCATGCATCGTACGAATGATTTTCACAACCTTCTCTCTGGGTGACGATTTTTCCATGTTATCAAGAATTTTCGATAAAATATATCGGGCTGATTTCATATATAGACTGAATTCAACATCACCAGCTTCCTGAATGACACTGTCCAAATCATTCATTCTCATCCTGTTGATTTCATTTTTGTCTCCAGACAAAATCCCAGCATATTTCTCTGTCAGCTTTTCATATTCGTCAGGGGCGTGATCCTTCAACCACTTAAAGGCTTCCGACCTATCCAGTGGAAACACACTTCGATCCGGGATAATCTTCAAAGCATCTTCAACTGTGTTGATTGGCACCTTCTCTGGCCAGTGGTGAAAGGTATTTTCCATAACCCTGGTTAATCGTCGTTTTTCAAGTTCCTTTCGTTGTTCCATATAAGGCATGGTCGAAAGGAACTGGACGAGCTGTTCCTCTTCCTGTTTGGTGATCTGTGCCTTCTTTGTTTCTTCAGAATTTTCTACTGAAACGGCGTGTTCAAGGGCTTTCCCAGGAGGGTGCAACCAATAAACGAAGCTGCCGGTCATCGCAGCCAGAATCATGAAGCAAAATGCCAGGACCATCACCTTGTTCCGAGTCATCTTTGCTCTCCTTCAGGTTTCGTGGCGACGAAACGATCGCCGCCCAGCATACGAAGACCAAACCCTGGGGATAACTCCATCGCGTGGTCAAGCTGTGTTTGGGTTTGCTTGTTCACCAGAGTGCCTCCTTGTTCTTGGGTGTGGTTTGGCCGTGGCATGAAGTCTCAACTTGGATTCTAGCGCAGACCCGGTGGCAAGGCAATGTCAGGGAGATCAGGCCTCGGTTTTTTTCGTGCGGGATGCTTGGCCTGACAAGACGATCATGCTAGGTTGACTTGCGTAGATCGTCTGGAAGATTTCGACAGCTTGATATTGCGGACCGAGGTTTGCATGAGAAAATTCCTGTTTTTATCCCTGAAATTCCCCCCCTTGTCGGACATTGGCGCCAAGCGCCCGCTACGCATGGTGCGTCGTCTTCCCCGGCACGGCTGGGAGCCTTACGTCCTGACCCTGCCCAAAACCCATGAAGGGTTGCAAGATCCCGAATTGGAAGACCTGATTCCCAAAGAAGCCAAGGTGTTCCGCAGCTACGCAGGCGGTCCGGTCTGGGGAATTGTAGACGCGGTCAAGTCGGCCTGGAGTGTCGATGTCGGTCGCGCAACGACGGATATTCAGAAACGCAATTCCCACGCCTACAGTCAGCTTCGCGGCAACTTTCTGGCGCGCCTGGCCGATGTGCTGGAAGGCTTGACGCCCACGGAAGAGTTTATTCCCTTCATGCCCCAGGGCGCGGTGGAAGCCATCCGTCTGGTGCGCAAATACAACCTGGAAGCCATCTATGTCTGCGGCGATCCCAACTCGGCCTACCTCGCCGGGGCGGTGGCTCACCTGGTAACCGGCAAGCCGTTGATTCTGGACATGCGCGACCCCTGGACCTTGGACCCCACCGTCAAACGGATCAAAAAAGGGCAGACGCAATGGGTGGAGGAATGGCTTGAAGAGCGGATTTTCAACATGGCCAGCGCGGTGATCCTCAATACCGAGCGTGCCCGCCAGGAGTATTTCCGCTATTACCCGGAGATGCCTCGAAGCAAGTTCCATGTGATCCACAATGCCTTCGACCGTGAACTGGTGCTGCCCTATGATCCGCCCCTTCACGAGAAATTCACCATCGCCCATTTCGGCAATTACAGCCGGATGCGCACTGCCAACGTGTTTCTGACCGGGTTGAGCCTGTTTGCCGAAAAGCACGGCATGAGCCTGGATGACGTGCAACTGATCAACTACGGACAGTTCACCAACCGCGACAAGCGGTATGCGGATTACGTGGGGATGAAGCAGTTGGTGCGGGTCAAACCCTACGTGCCGTACCGGCATTTTCTGAACGCATTACGGCGGGCCAACCTGCTGCTCTTGGAACAGCGCAACCCGGAAGACTTGCAGATTCCCGGAAAATTTTATGACTACTGCATTACCGGGCGGCCTATCCTCAACCTGAGCAACAACCTGGAGTTGGAAACCATCATGAAAGAAGCCCGTGTGGGCTTGCGCGCCGATCCGGATAGCCCGACCAGCGTCGCCGAAGCCCTGGGCGAGATTTATCGGATGAACCTGGACGAGTTTGAAAAGCAGATCAACCGGGAAGCGTTGATTCCCTACAGCGCGGCAGATACCGCCCGGCGTCTGGCCAATGTGTTGACTCTGACAACCACCTAGGAGATCTGTTCCGTGCGCCTTCACGTCGTCATCCTTGCCTTCTGGCTGCTGGGATGTTGCGCTTCTTTGGCGATGGCCGAAGAGGACGCTTCCAACCCGGTCCAACCCACCGGCGAGCCGGATTCCAAACCGGTGTTGCGTCTGGGGGAGGATGAGGAAAGCTGCAAGGAAAGCCTTGCTCCGGGGGAAGATATTTTAGCCGTCGATCCCTCGGCCAAACCCTGCGCTCCTCAGACGAAGCAGCCCCATCCCGAAGCGGATCACGCCCCCAAGCCCCAACGCCCCCGGATTCTGCTGGAAGCCTCTGTGGGGGCTGGCGGCTTTTACGGCTCGGATGCTCTCAACCCATGCCTGCTCTGGCAAACCCGCCTCCTGGTGCGGGCCGTACTGGATCTCTACGTTTTTGCCGACCTCCACGGTGCCACCATGCCCTGGTTGGATTACCAGCAGGCGGCGACCAGCGCCAACCTGGGCCTGCGCTATGAATTACCCCTCGGCTTCTTTGTCGGTGCCGGTGGCGGGGTGGCCTGGTTGTGGTTGCGTAAACGAAGCCACCAGGAAAGCACCCTCGGCCTGGATCTCTCCGCCCATGTCGGTTACCGATATGACATCCTGCCCTGGTTGGCCGTGCAGGTTCAAAGCCAGATCAGTGCGCGGGAACTGGAGGGATGGTATCTGGCTTTCGGGGGTCTTGCCGGGCCGCATGTTCGTTTTTAACCCAAGGAGTGTTGCTTCGTGAACAAGGAAACCCAGTTGGATCACCTGCGTGAACGTCTTCTGAGCCATGCCCGCTTGCTGGTTCCCCTATCCCCAAGTCATCTGATGCAGCAGCGGGACGCCTTCTGCAAGCTCCCCGTGGATCTCTGCACCGCTTTGCTGGTGCATCGGGCCGAGGCCCTCTCCTGGCTGTCCGACAAGGCTGAAAAGGAGAACCTGCCGCGCTCGTTGGTGTTTATGGAAGAGTTGATGAGCGAAGCCCTTTTGACCAGCCATCCCTACTTGCTCTTGGATCAGGAACATTGGCAGAGCTGGCGAACGCTGCACGATACCCTGCAACAAGCCGTTACCGCTGTGGTGGGGGCAGCCAAACATCCCGATGATCTGAAGCAGCGCCTGGCAGAAGTCCTCAGCCGCTACGCAGACGGTCTGCTCGGTTTTCTCAATGAGGTGGGTTCGCAGCAGGAAGCGGGAGAAGACTTTCTGGAACAACTCCCGCCCTGTGCGCTCTATCGCCCGGAAACCCAGCTTTCCGTGCTGAGCCTCGATACGGAAAGCTTGAAAGAACCCATTTTAGACCTGGGTTGCGGACGGGAAGCGAAGCTCTTTACTTACTTGAACGAGCGCAACCGGCGTGTGGTGGGGGTGGACCGCTTTGTGGAGCCAAGCTCCAACCGCCTTCGCGTGGATTGGTTCGAGCTTCCCTTAGGTGCGCCGATCTGGGGAACGATCATCGCCCACCAGAGCGTGTCATTACACTTTCTACACCACCATCTGCGGCAGAACCCGGTGGCGATGGAATACGCCCGTTTGATGATGCGTCTTCTGGCTTCGCTGAAAGTGGGTGGACGGCTGATTTACGCCCCCAGCCTTCCTTTCTTCGAGCCACTGTTGGATGACCGGGAATTCCAGGTCCGTCACTATCCGATCACCCTGCCGGGGAATATCCGTCCACCGCAGCTTCCCGACCTGGCTGAAGCTCCGCTGAATGCAACCCATATCGAGCGGCTCGGACAGCTTCATTAGAAAGAACGATCTTGCAGCAGAAAGGCCGGGATGATCTCCCGGCCTTGTCCGTTTGGTGCTTGTGTTGCGTGGTGCTGAAGTGCTTAATCCGTCGGTGCGGCATCCGCAGCCTTGAAGTCCACCGCGTGGTGTTCACCGTCGCAGAACGGCTTACGCTTGCTTGCCCCACAACGGCAAAGGTAGGCACTGTCGCCCTCGGCGATCTTGATTTCGTTTTGTTGCGGATCGACGATAACCACCGGGCCAGAAACCACCAGCGGGCCGTTTGCCAAGATATTCACCTTGATTTCACTCATGCTTTCCCCCATCGGATTTATTGTTTACGTGACTTTCAACTCCTGGGGCACACGTTCCCCGAAGTGGCCCAGTACATAGAAACTAAGTCTTCCCTTGAAAAGTGCAAGGCGGGGACGGTCGTTTTCCCTGCCGGGAAGTCCGTCAGCTTGCCGCGTGGTTTCCAGAAACAAAAACCCGGTTTTTCAACCGGGCTTGTTGGAACACGTTTGTTCACGATCCAAGGAGGGCTTACTCCCCGTCGAAGGGTTCCGTGGCAAAATCGAATTGCGTCATATCGTCTTCATTGAGGATGCTCCATTCGCCGGTTTCACTGTTCAGGTCCAGGAACATCGCCGCATCTTCATCATAACGGGTGCTGGAACAGAGCCAGTGGGGAAAGCCCTCGTCCGAGCCGGCATCCCACCACATGTGCATGTGACCGGCGAGAGTCAGCTTCACCGAATCCAGATGAGCCAGAATCACCGAGCGCAGATCCAAAGGGCCGTCTTCTTCGGTTTCGGCAATGGCGGCCAAGGGGTAGTGCCAGAAAAGAATGCTGGGCATTCCCTGAGAGAGTTCATCATCCAGCCACTGAAGCTGTTCCTGGCCGAAACTCCCTCGGTCTTCGTTATAGATGGGGCTGTCGTGGTCGCAGGTCGTGCCCAGGAAGTGGTTGAGGTAGATGAATTTCCAGCCTTTGTAATCAACACTATAATAAGGGTCGATGCCGAACTTTTCTTTGAACAGCTGGTGGGTGAACTCGCGGGGTACCCCGGAAATGTTGTAATCGTGGTTCCCCAAGGCAAAGTTCACCGGGCAGTTGAAGCCGTCCAGCAGCTCTTTGCAGACATCCCAGCGGGTACGGTTTTCCTGGAAGAATTCATACTCTTTGGACGGATAGTTGTGAATCACATCGCCGCAGATATGCACCATCTCAATGGTGGGGCTGAGGCTGTTGATATGCTCACGGCAGGCGGTGAGGCGCTCAACGGTCATCATGATGCTTTCCGAGTCGATGGTATTGCCTTCCGGACCTTCGTAGAACTCATCAATGATGTGGGTGTCAGCCAGAACGGCGATACGGAAAACAGGGTTTTCCAGCTCCGCCTGCTCCTCATCCCCATCCGCGTGCGGCTCATCGCCGTCTGTGTCGTTATCGGTGCCGTCTCCATCTGCGGGCAGGGTGTCATCGTCGTCGTCCGAGTCCGCATCGCTGCCGCAGGCTGTCAGAAAAGAGAGTCCAACGAGGCTTGCTCCACCGGCTTTGGTGAAGGTTCGACGGGAAATCGTGCTTGGCTTGTGTCGTTTCATGGTTTACCTCACGACAAGGGCTGAACATGTGTATAGTATGACTTTTCAGTCTACCGGAGGGGATTTTAACAGAAACCTCATTTCTTGGAAGTAAAAAGACGATGTGTTTCCAGTTAAGGGCTCTTTTCCCCCTAATTATGCCAAAAACCGCGCATTTTTGTAAAGGTAAACCCATACGCAAATGCCTGATTTCTCTTGGTCCTGGAATCTTTTGTTGACAAGTCGCCGCCCAAGCGGTAAAAAATCTGTGAATGACGATTCATTCAATAGTGTTTATTTTTTTGAGGCAACAGTCCTGTAAGGATCGTGTCACATGAGTCGTAGTATCAATCACATAGCAGCCAGGAGGTTATAATGACCAGAGAGTTTCGGAAGGTTGCGGTTCTCGGCGCAGGTATCATGGGCGCCGGCATTGCCGCCCAACTGACCAACGCGGGCATCCCGGTCTATCTCTTTGACATCGTCCCCCCCAATCTGACGGACGACGAGAAGAAGATCCCGGCCAAGCGTAACGCCTTCGCGGATGGCGCCGTGGCCAAGATGAAGAAGATGAAGCGCCCCCCCGTGGCCTTCTACGTCCCGGAGAACGCGCAGTTGGTGACCACAGGCAACTTTGACGACGATCTGCCGAAATTGGCCGATTGTGATTGGATCGTCGAAGTCGTCGTGGAACGGGCGGACATTAAACGCAGCCTGTACGAGAAGATCGAACAGTATCGTAAACCCGGTACGCCGATCACCTCCAACACGTCCGGTATCGCCATCAAGACCCTGACCGATGGTTTCTCGGATGACTTCAAGAAGTCCTTCTTCGTCACCCACTTCTTCAATCCCCCGTATTTCATGAAGCTTCTGGAATTGGTTTCCGGTGAAGAAACCGACCAGAACCTGCTGAAAGAATTTGCGGAATTCGGCGAGAAGAAACTGGGTAAAGGCGTTGTCTGGGGCAAAGACACCCCGAACTTCGTCGCCAACCGTATCGGTGTCGGTGCGATGGTCAGCGTGTTCCGTCATATGATGGAAGGCGGATACACCATCCCCGAAGTGGATGCCGTCAGCGGTTCCCCCATCGGTCATGCGATGGCCACCTTCAAAACCGCCGACCTCGTTGGTATCGACACGATGAAAAACATCCTGGTCAATACCGCCGAAGCCCTGGCCGGTGGCAATGATGAAACCCTTCCCTACCTCAAAGTGCCTGAATTCATGGCCAAATTGGTCGAAGATGGCGCCTTGGGCAACAAGACCAAGAAGGGTTTCTACAAGAAAGAAGGCAAGCAGCGTCTGTATTGGGATTGGAAGGAATTGACCTACAAGCCCCTGGAAAAAGTCAAAGACGATCTGCTGAAAAAAGCCAAGAACACCGACGATGTCGGCGGCCGCATCAAAGTGATGGTCAGCGAGCCGGAGAATCGTCTGAGCCAGTTCGTGTGGAAGATTTTCGTGGACCAGTGCATCTACAGTGCCAATCGCCTGGGCGAAATCTGCGATGACATCATCCAGATCGACAACGGCATGAAGTGGGGCTACAACTGGGCGATGGGTCCGTTCGAGCAATGGGATGCCGTTGGCGTGAAAGAAAGCGTCGAACGCATGAAAGCCGATGGCGTGGCCATTCCCGACGTGGTGACCACCATGTTGGAAAAGAGCGACGGCACCTGGTACAAAGCCGTGGACGGCGAACTGCACTTCTGGGATTTCCGTGAGAACAAATATGTCAAGGCTCCCAGCGCTCCGGATCGCTTCAACCTGAAGCTGACCAAGGAACACAAGGGCACCTTGAAGAGCAACAGCTCCGCCAGCCTGATCGACCTCGGCGACGGCGTGGTTTGCTGCGAATTCCATTGTAAAATGAACGCCATCGACGACGATCTGATCGCCATGCTGCTGGAAGGCTGCGACATGATCGAAGGCGACGACAAATGGCGTGGTATGGTCATTGCCAACCAGGGTGACAACTTCTCCGTGGGTGCCAACCTGGCGATGATCATGATGGGTGCGATGGGCGGTGCGTTCGACATGATCGAAGGTGCTGTGGATAATCTGCACAAAGCCAGCAAACGCCTGCGTTATTGCAACAAGCCGACGGTCAGCGCGCCCTTCGGTATGGTGCTTGGCGGCGGTGCGGAAATCACGATGTCCACCGATGCCGTGTGCGCCCATAGCCTGACCTGGATGGGTCTGGTGGAACTCGGCGCCGGTCTGATCCCCGGTGGTGGTGGTAACGTGGCCCTGTTGACCCGTTATCTGGAAAACATCCCGGCGTCGATGGCCGTGGATCGCTTCCCCTACATTCAGGCCGTGTTCGAGCAGATCGCGATGGCCAAGGTGTCCAACACCGCCGACCACGCCCGCGAGATGAAGTTCTTGCGCCTCTCCGACCGCATCGTGCCCAACCGTGACGATCTCATCGGTCAGGCCAAGAAGATGGTCATCGGCATGTTCGAGTCCGGTTATGAGCCGAAGAAACCGCCTCGCAACCTGGTCCTGCCGGGTCGTCCGGGCTATGCCACCTTCGAGATGGGCCTGTACAACATGGGTATGGGTGGTTTCGTGACCGAACACGAAGTGAAGATTGCCAAGAAACTGGCCAACGTGCTGACCGGTGGCGACATCCAGCCCAACACTCCGGTGACCGAAGATCGCCTGTTGGAACTGGAAAAAGAAGCCTTCATGAGCCTGGTTGGTGAACCGAAGTCCATCGAGCGTATGCAAGCTCTGTTGAAGACGGGTCGTCCGCTTCGCAACTAAGGGCTACCGACGAACGTACGAAAACCTTAACGTATTGACCCTATAAGGAGTTACCAATGAGAGACGCTGTGATTGTTGGTGCCAAGCGTACGGCTGTTGGAAAGGCCAAGCGTGGCGCTTTGATTTATACCCGTCCCGAAGATATGGCCGCCACCGCGATTAAAGCCGTGATGGAAGCCACGGGTGTGGACGGTGCCGATGTGAATGACCTGATTCTCGGTTGTGCCATGCCCGAAGCTGAGCAGGGCATGAACATCGCCCGCGTGGTGGCCCTCCATGCCGGTCTGCCGCAGAGCGTGCCCGCCGTGACCGTGAACCGCTTCTGCTCTTCCGGTCTGGAAACCATCGCGATGGCCGCGACCCGCGTTATGGCCGGGCTGAACGATATCGTTCTGGCCGGTGGCGTAGAGTCGATGAGCCTGATCCCGATGGGCGGCAACAAGATCGTCGGCCATCCGGAGATTGCGGAATCGGACACCATTGAAGTGTATTGCGCGATGGGTAACACGGCAGAGAACGTCGTGGCCCGCTATGGTGAGGAATACGGCATCACCCGCGAAGCGATGGACGAATTCGGCGCCAATTCCAACGCCAAAGCCATTGCCGCGATCAAAGCCGGAAAATTCAAAGAAGAGATCGTGCCCCTGCCGTACTACACCTGGAAGAACGGCGAAAAGATTGAAGGCACCTTCGATACCGATGAAGGCCCGCGTGAAACCACCGTGGAAACCCTGGGCAAACTTCGCCCGGCATTCAAAGTCAAAGGTAGTGTCACCGCCGGAAACAGCTCTCAGATGAGCGACGGCGCGGCCATCGTGATGATTATGTCTCGCGAAGAAGCCGAAAAACGCGGCCTGGAAATCCTGGGCATCTTCCGCGACTATCAGGTCGCCGGATGCAAACCGGATGAGATGGGCGTCGGACCGGCTTATGCCATTCCGAAGCTGGTTGACCATGCCGGAATCAAGGTTGACGACGTGGATGTCTTCGAAGTGAACGAAGCCTTCGCCAGCCAGGCCATCTACAGCCTGAAGAAGGTGGGCATCCCCTTCGAGAAAGCCAACCCCAACGGCGGTGCTATCGCTCTGGGTCACCCCCTGGGCTGCACCGGCGCGAAACTGACCGTGCAACTGCTGCATGAAATGAAACGCGAAGGCCACAAACGTGGTATCGTGAGCATGTGCATCGGCGGCGGCATGGGCGCTGCGGGCTTGTTCGAACGTCCGTAAGTTTCCCGGATACGACACACGAAGCGGGGCTTGACCGAAGGGTCAAGCCCCGTTTTTATGGTTCAATTCTCTAAACCGGGGAATCCAAGGCCACCATCAAGGGTGGGTCTACGAAGGCTCCGCATAGGCTTTGGCGTGAGGCATGGCTTCACCCAAGAGAAAGATGGAACCGCAAACCAGCACCAGACCTTCCGCCCCGGCCTGGGTTCGGGCTTCCTTGAGTGCTTCGGCAATATACTCTCGGCAGGTGATCGGTTTTTCGGTCTGTTGTAAGGTGCGAGCCAGATCCGAAGCGGGTAGAGCGCGAGGCATGGAGGAAACCGTCGTTGCCACCCAGGCGTCAACCTGGGGTGCAAGCAGACGGATCATTGGCGGGTAGTCTTTGTCCTGCATCACCGCAAACACACAGACCAGCTTTTCTACCTCAGGTCGAATGGCCTTCAGATAGCGGACCAGGGTTTCCATCCCACCCAGGTTATGAGCGGCATCCAGGAGTATGGTAGGCGAGGAGCCGAAGCGCTCCAATCGTCCCGGCCAGCGGGTTTGCTGCAAACCCTGACGGATCACGTCATCCGACAGCTTGAATCCGGCGTCACGCAAGCGCAGCGCCGCTGCCACGGCCAGGCTGGCGTTTTCATGCTGATGTTCTCCGGCCAGGCTCAGTCGAAGATTCGCGAGGATCTGCCCCTCGCAGTCGATACGCAAACCCTTGTCGTGCGAAAGCTGAATCTCATGGCCCACCCGTTCTAGCGGCGTGTTCAGTTGTCTGGCTTTGTCTTGGACCACCTGTTGCGCTTCATCCTGCTGCCGGGCACAGATCACCGGTACACCGGGTTTGATGATTCCCGCTTTTTCCGAAGCGATGGCGGCGAGGGTGTCACCAAGGTATTGTTGATGTTCCAGGCTTAACGTTGTGATGATACTCACGACAGGTTCTACGATGTTGGTCGCATCCAGTCTGCCGCCCATGCCGACTTCGTACAAGGCAATGTCCACGTCCGCTTGTTGAAACAGGACAAAGGCCATCAAGGTCGTCGCTTCAAAAAACGTCAGGTGGATGATCTCTTCGTCGTCGTGGGTGTTGTTCCAGGCCTGTTCCGCCTGATACACCGTCCAGGCGGCCTGGGCCACGGCCTCGTCATTCAGGTCTTGACCGTTTATACGAAAGCGTTCGTTGACGCGCTCCAGATGAGGCGAACTATACAGACCTGTTTTATATCCGGCCTGCCTCAGGATGCGTTCCAGAAAGGCCGCGGTGCTTCCCTTGCCGTTGGTACCGGCCAGATGCACACAAGGGACGGCCCGTTGAGGATTGTCGAGTTGACCGGTCAGGGCGCGCATGTTGGCCAGCCCCAATTTGATTCCGAAGGTTTGCAGGCTTAAAAGCCATTGGTATGCCGTTTCAAGGGTGAACATGCCCGCTCTCGCTCTTCATGGTGATCATGGTCTGGTTGCTGTGGGGTTCGTCGTCTTGGTTGGCGGTGGTCATGGAACGCACCACGAAGCCCTGCTGCTCGAAGGAATCGACCTGATGGCAGAAGCGGACGAAATCGGCATAGGCTTGGGGTTCAATGCGCTGCACGGCAAGGTGGAAATGCCGTGTGAGGATCAACTGCTTGCCTTCCATGCGGCTTTCCAGGGTGTAGGTGCCGAAGGGGCTTTTCATGGTCGCTGCGGGAAGCTTGCCGTCTATGCCCCAGCCATCGGGGAGGGTGAACCGCAGAGACAGTTCGCTGTGCTGTGGACGATTGATCAGCAGCGGCAGGGTGCGCTCCGGGACTCCGATGAATTTCCGGCCCAGTTCCAAGGGGTAAAGCATCTTTTCCAAACGTAGGGCTCCGGTCTGCGGGTTCTGGTGCAGAAGGTAGCGTGTGCGTCCTTCGTAATGCAAGACCAGAGGCTTTTCGGCTTGTTCGGTGTTCTCTACGCGGTATTCGGACAACTCCGCGCCGCGCAGGTGACGCCCCAAGGCGGCCTCGAACAAGGGCTTGCGTTGCTGTTGCGGGATGCGTTTCAGCACCGTGCGCAGGTTTGCCGCATCATACCCTTTGATCCATTCCATCCCGGAGATGCTGGACGAGCCATCCGGTTGGATCTCAAAGCGGAAGTCTGATCCTTCCGTGGCTTCAAGGCCACCCGTAGGCAGGGTGAAGGGTTCGTCCTCCAGACTGAAGGCCATTGCCTGCCCTCCCTGAAACACAGGAGGAAAAGCTCCGAAGGGCATGGCATCATTGGTGGCATCCAGATACCAGCGCTGTTGCCGGGCGTTTTCCATCATCCGCACTTCCAAAAAGATGTCCGTGTAGAAGGTCATGTCGAAATACGTGGGGCGCTCGCTGGGGTAGGTGGCCGGACGAGCCAGCACGAAACGGTTCTCTACGCCGAGTTTGTCCAGCAGGGCTTTCAACACCAGAAGACGGTTGCCGTCTTTGTCGCTGAGTATACGGCAGGCGTTTTTATGGAAGGCTCCGTTGGAGCTTTTACCCTTGATCTCGTCCCGCAAGGCGGCATACAAAGCACGAACACGGGTGGAAAGGGAAGCTTGGGGTTGGTCGTGTTCGTCGAGGAAACGACGCAGGGCGAGGCAATCCAGGTTCTGACCAAGGCTGTCCTGTAGTCTGGCGCGAGCAAAACTCTTCCAGGTGATGCGCCCCTGCAAGGTGACCTTGGGGAGAACCTGCACTGCCGGAGGCATCAGGGGTTCCGCCCGCCATTCATCCAGCGTGCGGTTGCTGTAGATCATGGTGACCAGGCCGTTCTTGTGGGTCACTTCGGCGGGCTTCAAGCCATCCATTGCCTGGGCAACGAAGTCCACGGCGAGGCTTTCCGGCACGATGACCACAAAGCGGGAGACGAACACCGGCACGTTGAAATTGGTGAAACGGAAGGAGGAACCGAAAGCCGGCTGACGGAACAGCGTATCTCGGCGTTGGAAGGTGAGGTAATCGTATTCTACGAAATCACCCACGCTCATTCCATGCAGGGTGTAACCCTCCTTGCCGGAGATTTCCTCCGGGACCAGTTCCTTGCCGTCTGCGGTGACCCCGCGCAGGCGCAAAACCTGGGCACCGCCGGGAATGAACACCTCGGCGTGACGGCTCAAAGCGTCTTTGGTCTGTGGGCGCATAATGATGTGCGTCCGTGCCTGGGAACTGCCATCGGGGAAAATGCGTTGGATGTATTCGTCCAGCACCAACACCTCTCCGGCATCGGGCTTCCAGGCGGCCTGCTTGAAGCGATCCATCACCAGATCCCCGCTCAAGGCCAGTTCATCCAAGGGGCGATTGCCGGAACGGAAGGCACGACGTTCACGGAGATTGTTCAGATGAGGATGGGTCTTCAGCAGCCAGTCCAAGAGCATCCGCGCCCCGTGTTCGTCGCCTTGCAGCATCAAAAGATCCGTAATGCTCATCACAAAACGATCTTCGTAACCCGGTAGCTGGCGCAGGTCGGAGAGCATCTCATAGGCCTCTTCGTAGCGGTGACGCGCAATCAGAACCTGAACCAGATCCATTTTCAAGCCGGTTTTCCGTGGGGAGATGGCCACCAGGTCGCGGTAGGCTTTCGTCGCTTCCTCAAGCTTGCCTTCACGCACCAGACGTTTGGCAATCACCCGGCTTCGCCAGGCCACACGAGCCAGTTTGTCTTCCACCTGACGAACCTTGCTCTGCATTCCCAAGGACGCATAGTAGGACCGTGCCGCCTTCAACAGGGAGGCATCACGGGAGTTCAGGCTCAAGGCGCGGTCCAGGTTTTCCAGGGCTTCCTTGGTTGCATTGAGTCCTTTGTACACGTTGAAGAGGTGGTAATACACAAAGGAGCTTTCCGGCAAGAGGACACCGGCCCGTTCCAGTTTGGCCAGCGCATCCCGGGGGCGGTCTTCACGCAGGTCACGGATCAGCGTTTTCATGACGATGGTGGTCATGTCCGGAGCCAGCTTGGTGGCTTGCAGCCAGTCGTTCTCGGCGAGATCTTGTCCCACCTGTTTGGAAAACAGTGAACTGGTTTCATAGACCTTGGCCCGGCGGGCATAGAGGATGGCTCCGGCAGGGTTGATGTGCAGCGCTTTTTCAATGGCGTCCAGGGCTTCGTCATCGTAGCCCATCAGTTGCGCGTGAAGGCTGGCCCAGAGCATCGCCCGTTGATCGCCGCCCTTGTCATCCATCCGTTGAGCCCAGAATCCATAGGCTCCTTCCAGCGGGTGTTCCTGTCCGCCCCATGCGGTAGGGGTTGTGGGTTGGATGTCCAAACGGCCTGTCTGGGTAAAGCGGACCGGGCGGCCATCGGTTTGGGTGAGGTAGGCGCCGAAGGTGCCGTAACCCCGACGAACGCCCAGCTTGATCTGTAGCTTGTTGGGACCGGCCTTCAAGGATACGGGCAGGTATTGAACCAAAGGGTAGCGTTTCGTGCGGGTATCTTTGCGGTAGACCAGGGCATCGTTGACATAGACATCGCTGAGTCTGGCTGTAGACAAGCGCAGCAGGTAGCGCCCGGATTGCTTCATCGTCAGGTAGGTTGTGGCGTAGTACACGCCGCCCAGCTCGCTGAGATCCTGTACGCTGAAATCCTGCTCGGCGCGGTTGATTTCCATCACCTTGGTCAGCTTGTCGAAACCGTACACCGGTTGCACGGCCCCGCGTTGCGGTGGGTAGGCGGTATCGAAGTCCACCAGACCGTTTTCTCCGAAAGGACCGGCGATGATCCAACGTTCCAGGCGTCCTTGATCCTTCTCCGCAGCCTGGGCTTTTTCGACCATTCCCCGTTCATACAGCGAAGCGATCCATAAAGCGGTGAGGTTCTCCCGCACCGGCGCACTGAACCCGGCCTGGTTGATCCATGTTTCCAGGCGTGGCCAAAGCCACTGCGGCACCGTGGGATCGTAGCTTTGAAAGTCCATCAGAATGCCTGCGGCAAACTCGGCTTGCGGTGAGTCGGGGCGTTTCTGCAACAGGGTCGAAGCCGTTTGCAGGCATTGGGGAAGCTTGCCTTGATACATCAGGCTGAGCATCAAGCCGCCGTAGGCATCGGCCAGCATCGGATCATGGCGCAGGGCTTCAGTCCAAAGGGCTTGTGCCCGCTCGGCGTTGTTGTCGTAAAGATACACGGCCCAGGCCAGATCGTTGGCCGCTTCGGCGCTGTTGTGGGAAGCCTCCAGGCCGGTGATGCCCTGACGTAACACGGGGTCATCCGGGTGGCGTGAAAACAGCGAAGGAGCGCAGCCGATGGTGAACAGAAGCACGAACGAAAGGATGGTGGTCGATAGGGTGGTTTTCATGGGCGTCCTCCTTTCGCCTGAAGGCGGATCTGTTGCTGTTGAGCCTTGTCCACCTCTTGGCAGAAGGTACGAAACGCGGCGTAGGCATCCAAGGGGACATCCCTCGCGGTGATGCGCAGCGTGTTGACCAGAGTCAGGGTTTGGCCCTGCTTGTCAACGGTCATCGTGAAATCCGCCACGGGATGATGCAACTCGGCGGCTGCGGGAACGGCAAGCCACGTTGCCCCTTCCGGTGCGGTGATTGTCTCCGTAACCTGGAAGGTGTATTGCGCGGGAAGGCGAACCGGGTAGTGACGTTCGGACAGTTGCGCAAACCGTTTTTCGGCGGTCAGAGGTTTGGCTACGCCTTGAATGACCAGGGTATCGCCTTCACGGGTGGCATAACTGGGCGCTCGCAATTCCATTTCCAACCGTACCGGTTCTTCCAGGTTTTGTAGATCGTTGAACAGGAAGCTTTCCACCGTGGTTCCGGCGCGAAGCTGGGCGGCGCTCTTTTCCAGCAACTCCCGGCGGCGGTCCGTGTCTTGATATTTCTGGCGACGGCTGGCCGCGCCCAAGTTGTTGATTCGGTCCGTCGAGTGAATCACGGCGGTGCCGTCCTGCTGTAAGGCAATGTTCATTGTGCTTTGGATCAGGTTGTCCTTGGGATCTTGCGCGGGAAGAATCACCGGTCGAGCCCCTTGGGGGGTGACGATCATCGCCTGGGCATCATGGTCGCCGGAGGGCAACTCGTGGGAGCCGGAGAACTCCGCCGTGCCATCGAGGTACCAGTCAAATTGTGGTACGTAAGCGATGGCATGGTTGAACATAGCTAAGGAAGGCGGGAAGAATCCCAGCTGTCCCAAGTCCGAGGTGCGCAGGATCACCAGATTCGCTTCGATCCCCGCTTCCTGCAACATGGTGACGATCAAGGTTGCCTTGTCTTTGCAGTCCCCGTAGCGGCGGTTGAAGATGTCGTTCACCTGATAGGGTTTGAAGCCGTGAATGCCGAACTCCAAGCCCACATAGCGGGTGTTTTTCACCACCCAGTTGTAAATGGCCGTCACCTTGTCTTCGGGCTTGGATAGACCGTCTACCAGTTCATGAACTTTCTTTTTCAGATCGTCTTTGGCCACGAACTGATCTTTGACCAGATTCCAATACCACGCGCCGATCTCATCGTAATTCTGGAAGGTGCTGACGTGGACGAAGTCGGCGATTTCCACCCAGGGCGGCATGGAAGGTTCCCGACGCAGGGCGGGAAGGTTTTCCGCGTGGAACTCCCACAGTACGTAGTGATCCCGCGGGGTGATGATCGGCTTGACGGCAAGGTGTTCCTTGTTGGTCACGATGTTTCGCCCTTTGGGAAGCAGCAGGTTCAGTTCTACTTGATCCTGTGGATTGTCATCGGCAAAGATCATCATCTTGCCGAAGTAGTCTTTGAACAGGTTGCGTTGACCGATGTCGTGGGTCACGGTGTGCAGTTCGATGATGTCTCCCGGTTCGGCGTCGGGGAAGGTGAAACGCACCGCACGGTGGTCGAAGTAAATCTTGTAGGTCTGACTGGTGGAATTTTCCCGGCGTTGCACGTTCTGGCTGATGCGGCCATCGGCCTTCAAAACCCTGGCGGTGAGGACTTTCAATTCCTGCTCGTCGGGACTGTAGTAGCGCCACTGGGTTTGATAACGACGCAGGCCCGCTTCAGTAAGGGGTTGGACAATCAGTTGGGCTGCCGTGCTGGACAGGCCGTTGTCAAAGACCTTCACCGTCTCACCACGATACAGCACGCGGGCATCCTGATTCGGATTGTTCAAGGGTTCGGCAGGCAGGTCTTGGCGCAAAGCCTCTGCGTCACGGGTAAATTCATCGTAAAAAGTCTGTTGGTTTTCTTCCAGCAGCGAGAGGTATTTCTTCAACTCCGGGTTCTGCGGAACCAACTCCAGGCTGCGGTTCCACAACTCCTTGGCCGGGTCCGTTTCCCCGTGACGGTGGAGGAAGTCGGCCAGATTTTCCAGGGCACGCGGCGAGTCCGGCAGACGGGATGCCGCCAGTTCCAAGGTGGCGCGGGCCTCGTTGCTGCGGCCCATGTCTTCCAAGAGACGGGCCTTTTGTTGAAAACGCCCCAGGTTGATCGGGTCCAGGTCAAGCAAGGTGTCCAAGGCCGCAAGAGCATCTTGGGGGCGGTTCTCCGCGATAGCCTGGGCATAGTGGCGCTCGTAGCGTGGGTCCATGTTTTGCTGTTCGCTCTCGAAATCCTGCCAGAGCTTGCGGGCATCCTCGGTCAAGTTGAGCAGGTCATAGGCATTGGCCAGATACGGCACAAGGAAGCGCGCCTTGGGAAACTCTTTGTGGGCTTGTTCCAAGAGATGAAGGCGGGCGACGTTCTCTCCATAACCTGCGTCTAAATTGGCCAGTTCGATGTGTAACAGAATGTCATCCAGTTCCAACAGGGCGCGACGAAGCAATTCCTGAGCTTCCCAATAGCGGCCTTGATCGGCCATCACGTTGGCCAGACGCCAGACGGCTTCCGGCCTGTTCTTGGCGACCTTCATCGCCCGACGCAGGCTGCGCATTACGCGGTTGGGGTCATCCAGGGTGCTGTGAGCCAGAAGCAGGCTGTCCAGATGATCCGGGTTGGCTTGCAGTGCCTTGTCTACCAGTTGAGCCGGAAGGCGCTCTTCCTTGGCAAAATCTTTGTACTTGTACGCCAGATAGGCCGCCGTCCAGTAGTCATCGGCCCGTTTGGAGCGCTCAGCTTTCTGTCGGGCTTTCGTGGCGGCGTTGGCCAGAGGCGCTTTGGCTTTCTGAGACAGTGAGAAGGGATGTCGCGCACGAAAAGGCGCTTTTTTCTTAGCCTGTTCGTTCTCCACCAGACCACTCAAGCCCTTGGGAGTGCGTTTACCGGAGGCATCCAGCAGCGCAAGGTCAAACTGGAAGCTTCCCTCCCGGCTGTTGAGCTTGACCAGAACCTCGTTCACGCCCGCCTTGAGGCGCAGGGCCACAACATCTTGCAGGCGGGAGGAATCTCTGTCCTGCTCGTTGTTCAACATCAGGGCGTTGTTCACCCAGAGTTTGGCCGCTCCGGCGGAAGAAAAGACACCCCGCACGGTCTGGGCTTTGGCGGAATGAATCCGCGCATAGGCATAGGCGGTGACACCGGTATTGGGAAGCATGATGCGCCCCAGGTTCACACGATCCTGCTGACCCAAAGGTGGGAGCGGTTTCCAACGGACGGCGCGTTCTTTGCCTTGATAATCCGCCTGCGGTTCATAGCCGCGTTCCGGTGCAAACGAGCGCGCCTCACCGGCGCCGCCTTCGTTGTCGAAGGGACCGATGACCATCCAACGGCGAACCCGGCCCAGCTTGTCATCCACCGTGCGCCATGCGTCCGGTTCTCCGTGACGCAAGGCTTCTTCACGAAGCGCCCACAGGGCGTGGACGTTCAGGTCAAAGGCACTTTTCGGCGAAGCCAACACCCATTGGGTCAGTTCCGCAAACCGGGCCGGTTCGGAACTGTAGCGCTCCAGGTACCAGGCACGTAAATAGGCAGCCGTTCCTCGCGGCGTTCCTGGATGAGCCTTGACCTCAGCCATCCAGCGTTCCAACTGGTTATCAAAATCATTGTCCAGAGCCGAAGCCTGTCCGGCCAGAGCAATCAGTCCCATCAGACCGATGCACAAAACAAGCATCCTTCGCATCAACTTCAAGGGAACCTCCCCGGTGTGTTGGAGTTGGGCGCGGGTCATCCTCGCGTTTCGCATACAACCAACCAGGGGCTATACCATGCTTTGCATCATTAAACAATGCTTTCAGCCGGGAGCCGCCAGGGCAAGAGGGCGTGTCGAATCCGGAAAATAGGCTTCGTGGTGAATCTCCTTATCATGGGGTAAGCGAAGCCCACCCACGCCCAGCCTGAGTGCCGCCCGGAGGGAGGTTTCTCGAAGGTCACTTGAATTTCTACACGATATGGCTTCTTTCTTGAGAATTGAGCCACCCGGCAGGGTCCACCTTGTCAGCGCCTGGGAAATGAAGTATAAGTAAACCTGCCTATTGTCCCGATCCAGAACGACGGACAGAGGCTTGATTCTACCAAACGCTTGCGTCACCACGCGCAAAGGGGAAGCCATGACGACATCCATGCAGACTCCGGTACAACATTTGGCTACGGCAACCCAGATGCGGGAGATGGACCGCTTAACCATCGAGGAGGTCGGCATTCCCGGCTTGCAGTTGATGGAATATGCCGGTCGGGGTGCCGCCAGCGCGGTGTTGAACGATCCACGTTTGAAAGGGCCGATTGCCGTGCTGTGCGGCGCGGGAAACAACGGAGGAGACGGTTACGTCGTCGCCCGCTTGCTGGCCCAGGCCGGATACATGGTCGATGTCTTTCTGGCCAGCCACAGAGGAAACATCAAGGGCGATGCGGCGACCAACCTGGAATGCCTGTCCGAAGCGGATCTGGTACCCATTCCCATTCATGATGACATCGGCCCCTTCCGTGACCGCGCCCCGCAATATCAGACCATCATCGACGCCCTTCTGGGAACGGGCTTGAAGTCCGAACCACGTTCTCCGCACAAAGAACTGATTCAACTTGTCAACGAACTGGACGGCGTTTTCGTGGTGGCAATGGATCTTCCCAGCGGCCTGAGCGCCGACAGCGGCCAGACTCTTGGTGTGGCCATGCGCTGCGACCGCACCTTCACCTTCGGTATGAACAAGGTCGGTCTGGTGATGCAGCCCGGTGCGGATTATACCGGGCAGGTGGACGTGATTCCCATCGGCATTCCCCAGGAAATCAGCGACCGTTTCGATTACCGCCACCACGTCTTGAGTGAAGAACTGGCTCGTTCCGGCATTACCCGCCGTCTGGCCACGGCCCACAAGGGGCATTTTGGTCATGTGCTGGTCTTGGCCGGGTCCGAAGGCAAACACGGAGCGGCGATGCTCGCTTCCTTGGCTGCCTTGCGCGTCGGGGCGGGACTGGTCACCCTGGCCTCGGATGCCGACAGTTGCCGTCTGGCGACGGCGGCTTTTCCGGAGCTGATGACGACGGTGTTGAGTGAAGACGAATCGGTGGCCGGTGAACAACTGACCGAACTGCTGGATGCCAAAACGGCGGTGCTGGCCGGTCCCGGTTGGGGGGTGACGGAACGCAACCGAAGCCTTCTGCACCACCTGGAGCGCCTGGACCGCTCGTTACCTCTGATTCTGGATGCCGATGCGTTGACTCTGCTCTCTCGCCAACAAGATTTGTTTTCACCCAACGAACGGCGCCCTTATTCCTTGGTGCTGACGCCTCATCCCGGTGAAGCGGCCCGACTGCTGGGGACATCCAGCGCCAAGATTCAGGCCGAACGCCTTCACTCGGCGGCAACAATCAGCGAACGCTACGGCGCGACCACCGTGTTGAAAGGTGCGGGAACCCTGGTGAACAGCACCAACGGACATCGTTTCATCTGCCCCTTCGGCAATCCGGGCATGGCCACGGCAGGGATGGGGGATGTACTCTCCGGTGCGTTGGCCGGTCTGAGTGCTCAAGGAATGGCTCCGTTGCAGGCGGTATTAAGTGGCGTGAGCCTTCATGCCCTGGCCGGGGATCTGGCTTCCTCCCGTCTGGGACAGAGGGGACTTTTGGCTACGGATGTGATTCGACAACTTCCCGCCGTGCTGCGGGCCTGGGAACAGGGGCGGAACCTGAATGATGCGGATTATCTCCCATAGCGCCGAAGAAACCAAGACCATTGCAAACAAGCTGGCCGGCGTCATTCAAGGCGGAGATCTGATTCTTCTGCTCGGTGATCTTGGGGCCGGAAAAACCTGCTTCACCCAGGGGCTGGCCCAGGGCTTGGCCCTTCCCGATCACGAGATGGTGACCTCGCCTTCCTATGCCCTGTGCAATATCCTGCATACCACGCCGAACCTGGCCCATTTCGATCTCTACCGTCTGGGTGATGCTGTCGGCTTGGAGGAAACCGGCCTGTACGAGTATCTGGAAGAAGACGATGTCTTCGTCGTGGTGGAATGGCCCAACGCCTTTCTGGATGAATTTCCGGATGAGCGTTTGGAAATCCGCTTCGAGCAACAAGGAACACACCGGGAACTGAGTTTCTCCGGTGGGGCGTCCTGGGAGTCCCGCCTGCTCGGTTTGCAACATGACTTCAAGGCTTCTTCGGAGGTGGAATGAATCGACGTTGGGCCGCCGGATTGTGGGGCATGGTGGCCGTGCTGCTGGTCGGTTTCGGCTTTGTATTGGGGCGTGCCAGCGCACCGGGGCTGGATGACACACCGGCCTGGAGTCCTCCCGAAGCCGATGAAAGAACACCCCAGATAGAGCCATCGCAACGCACGAAGCCGACACCGCGCACATCACCCAACCTTGTGGATGAAGCCACGAAGGAACCCTCTGGCCCGAAAACAAACGCCACCGTGAGGAAACGTCAACCCGGCGATGCACCCCTTGATCCCAACACCTGCACCCTGGAAAGCTTGCAAGCCCTTCCCGGTGTCGGTCCGGCGATGGCCAGGCGGATTCAGCAAAGCCGGGACGAACACGGGGCTTTTCAGGTAAAGGAAGACCTGCTGCGTGTGCGTGGCATCGGCCCCAAAACCCTGGCCAAGATGGCTCCTTTTCTGGCCCTCCCCACGGCGGCTGAATTGGCGCTTCAGAAATGAACGATGAGCGGTTGGCTGGATGTATGCAGAACTCGGCTTGGCGAATTGAGACCAGAGACAGGGACGTGGAATAAAAACGATACAGGCGAAACAAGAAGATTCGGATCCCATTTCCAGGGAGGCCCCCGTTTGATAAAACGGATGGTGCGCTGTGTTCCCATCCCCGACGGAGCCACCCCGTGTCGGGTGACGGCCAAGCGGGTCAGAAAGGGCGGCGGTCAAGGCCCGAACGCAGTGAGGTATAGTTCAGCCTTGAGGGCCGTCCGAGAGCCGCTACAGACGGAAACCAAACGAGGTAGGAGACGGCGGATAGATGGGAACCCCATCCTTGATGGTGGGCCTTGGAGTCTCTGGTTTTGGTGATTAGAACCCCAAACAGAAACCCCTGCCAAAAAGACAGGGGTCCGGGAACAGAAACGGGGCGCCAAGGCACCCCGTATGGTTTAATGGAATCGTGAAGGTTTATTGCGCCGTAGCCGCTTCCGTGGCTTGGGCGTCTTCTTCCGCTTTAGGCCGGTTGATGACCAGATAGCGTTCGCTGCGGAAATCATGGCTTTCACGGGCGACGATATGAATGCGGTTGACGCCTTCCTCCAGAGGAATGGTTGCTTCAAAGCCAAGCTTCAGTGCGTTTTTATCCGGGTTGGCCAGGTAAAACACCTTGTTCCGATTGCGCACGATGTACATGTCCAGCAGTTGATTGTCATCCTGCACCAGCCCACTGAGGGTAATGCTCTCCGAGGTGGTGAAACCGGGAAGGTTCTGCATGTCCACCCCGATGATGGGAGCCTGAACGCTGGGTGATACAGCCAGCGCCTTGCCCGGCTTCTGATCCGTCAAAGCCAGGGTACTTTCCGAGCGGATAAAGCCCGTGGCCCCGTCGGCCAGGCTGACTTTGGCCAGGGTTCCAACCACGCCCAGGGTTTTCAGTACCGTAGGAGCCTTCGTGATGGCGATCACCGGGTCTTGGGTATCCCCCAGGAAACCGAGGATCTTCGTCCCGGCGGGAACTTCCACATTGCGTCCGGCAGGGGCGGGCAGGAAGGGCTTGGGTGCTTCCACCTTGAAGTTCAGTTCTTTGTAACGGAACAGGCGCAGTTCGGAATCGTAGAAAGAGAGATCCAGTTTGAAGTCCCGCTTGTTGAAGTTGGGTTTCAACTCGAAGCGGAAGCTGACAGACATGGTTTTTCCCGGTTCCAGGTTTTCGTATTCCACCCGGCCTTCATGGATGAACAGGTCTTTCAGGTTGTCCGAGTTCTTCAGGTTGACCATCCCTTTGGGGCTGACACCCTCCCCGACATTGCCCAACAGCACGGTCATCACCGCCTGTTCGCCCACCTGCAAACGACCATCTCCGTTGCCTTGATCCTCCAGACGATAGCTGTAGGTGAACTGCGGTCTGGGCAATTCTTCAATTAGGATCTGTTTCTCGAAGCTGGGCGGCGTCATTCCGTTTTGTTCCACGAAGACAAAGCGGGTCGGGTCGGTACGGGCCAGGGCATCTTTGGGAAGTTCAATCTCCACCGTTCGGGTGATGCTCTCTCCCGGCTTGACCTTGCCGAAGAGGAACTCCCGGCCATCCAGGTAGCCGTATTCGCTGTCGGTCATGCAGCGCAGGCGGTAGAAGGTGCCTTCGCCCACGTTCTTCACGGTCAGGGAAATGGTGCTCTTTTCTCCGGCTTTCAGAATCTCCTGGTCGGCGTCGATCTTTACGGAAACTTCGGCTTTGGGCAGTTTGGCCGAGGTGCCCTGAGACCAGTCGATAGCCATTGTCTTCAGTTTCTTTTCCACCGCTTTGTCTTGGTCGTCCATCACCGAAGAAATCGCTTTGCGCGCCTTTTGCAGCATCAGCGGGCGACGGGCTTCGCTATTGACTGACTGCAAGACCTTTTGCGCCAAGGTGACGGGGAAGTCGATCAGCACATGGCTGGACGGTGAATCTTTGGGCGGCTCGTCCCGTTTTTTGTCCCAGAGATAGCGGATGTTCTCAAAGGGGCGTTCCTTGACGATGCGCTCTTCGTTGGTCAGGTGATGGTCCAAGTCCTGTTCTCTGCGGGCGCGGTCGGAGGAGTAGAACTCGATACCTTCCTTGTCGATATAAATGGGTGTCAGGGAGATATCCGGGGTGATACCCACGCCCTGAATGCTCACATCACCCGGCGTGAGATATTGCGCAATGGTCAGTTTCAGCGCGGACTGATCGGCCATTTCATAGAGTTGCTGCACGCTTCCCTTGCCGAAGCTCTGTTCGCCGATGACCACGGCGCGGTTGTTGTTTTTCAAGGCTCCGCTGACAATCTCACTGGCGCTGGCCGAACCGGAGTCGATCAGTACCACGATGGGATATTGGGGTTCCGTTCCCAGACGGCTGGCCTTGCTTTCTTCACGCAGGTCGTGGCGTCCACCGGTGGTGGCGACAATCACACCGTCACGCAGGAAGAGATTGCTCAGGTCGATGGCCGCATCCAGCACGCCGCCGGGATTGCCGCGCAGGTCGAGAATCAAGCCGTTGAGGGTGCCGACTTTTTTATGGAACTTGTCCAGTACGGCCTTGGCTTCTTTCTCCGTGGTGTGGCTGAAGCTGTTCACCGAGAGATAACCGATTTTCCCCGGCAGCATTTTGCTCTTGTCCACGCTCTTGATTTTAATGATGTCACGGATCACGGTGAAGGGTTTGGGGTCGGCGAAACCTTTACGCATGATGGTCAGTTTGCAGGGTGTTCCCGGATCGCCACGCATCATGTTCACGGCTTCTTCCAGGTTCATGTTCACCGTGCTTTGTCCGTCGATGGTCACGATGTGATCCAGGCTTTTGATGCCGACCTTCCAGGCCGGTGTATCTTCCAAGGGGGAAATCACGGTGAGGTTTCCATCCCGCACGCTGATTAAAATCCCCAGACCGCCGAATTTCCCCGACGTGCTGTAGCGCATTTCCGTATAGATTTTGGGTAGCATATGCACGCTATGCGGGTCCAGGCTGTCCAACATGCCGTTGATCGCTGCGTACTCCACCTCTTTCTTGTTCACTTCCTTGTCCAGATAGGGCTGGATGAAGGCGAAGACTTCGCTGATGCGGTATTGCACGTCCCAGATGCTGGCGTCTTCCGCGTAGGAGAAATCCTTGCGTTGCTTGTCAATAAACACCGTCACCCGCTTGGTCGCTTCATCATTTTGAATCATCACGCTGGGGACATACATCGCCACGCCTTCCAACGCGCCGATGAGCATCTCTTGAGGGTGGATGCGGGCCGGATCGTAATAATAATTGCGGATGTAGCTCACCGCACGGGTCAAAACCACAACGCTGCTCAGGTCGTAGTTTTCGTCTTCATCAATCCCCGCTTGCACCAGGTTCGGCATACGATCGGCCACCCAGAGCATACTCAACAGGACGGTCGCGATGAGCAGGGAGCGCCGAAGCCGTGACACCAGGATCTGTTTCCAGGGTTCCGGTGCCGTTCCGGCCTTGTTCACGGTGGAGTTGGAAGAGGAAGACAACGGATTCCCGTTGGTTTGACTCATGATCTGTTCCTTTACTGCTCAATCAACCCAAATTTCTTGACCCTTGTATGACAACCCGTGCCCACAAACGCAAACGACAGGTATCCTACGAATACAAGGGCTCAGGTGCCGTGATTATTCCCGGCATCCCGTACCCGAAACGCGAAACCTTTGAACAGAGAGTAGCCGGTCCAGAGAATTCATCGTCCTTTTGATCGGAATCTACACAAAAAATCCCCCCAAGCGGACATTGATGGCATCATCCCCCGTTCCAGGTCGCTTCAACGCTTCCCCGTGAAGGGCCGGTCATGCTCTACATCACCTGAGCCAAGGCTAGGCATCCCAATAAATGTAATGGTTACATGCCAATGGGTCAACTGGCAAGTGCTTTTTCCTTTCGGGTGGGTCTGGCTCCCTCGTTGGGGCGTTTTCCCGGTGTTCCGCTGCGCTCCTGCCCGGCCATCCACCCGGCGAATCTCGCATGGGTCGGGGAAAAAGCGTGAAGCGAGAGGTGTGTTCCCCGGATGGACCGGTTCAGTCCTCGAAGCTCAAGCCCGGCTTGCCGTCAAACGTCAATTTGGGAGGCAGCATACGTTTCCACCAGGGGACATCGGGATGGGCCAGGGTGCTAGGGGCATCCTTGGGTTTGAACATCCACAACACGGCGGGTAAAAAGAGCAGGTTTCCCAACAGGGCCAGCACCATCGCAATTGCGCTCAGTACTCCGAAATTGTGCAAAGGTGGAAAATCACTGAAGGCAAAGGTTCCGAACCCACTGACCACAATGCAGGCGGCAAGAATCATCGCCCGACCACTGGTGCGCATTACGTTATCCAGGCATTGCTCGGTGTTGCCACCCGCTTTTTCCTTCTCGTTGAAGTGATAGAAAAAGTGAATCGTGTTGTCCACGCCGATTCCCAAGGCGATGGCGGCAATCAGAATGGTGGCCACATCCAAACGCATGGAAATCAATTCCATCGCCAGGAACATCAATAAAATGGCCAGGAGGCTGGGCATCATCGCCACCACGGTACGCAAGGGATTGCGGATCATCATCAGGAAAAGGATAAACACGATACCCAGGGTGAAGGTGAAGCTCCCGCTCAGGGTTTCCGTAAGGTAAATGGTCAGATCGGCCATCAGAGGCGCCTGGCCGCTCAAGGTAAGCTGCACATCAGAAAATTCCGGATGACGTCCTTTGAACCAGTCAAAGGCGTTCTTGGAGTAACGCTGAATCTGATGGAAAACACTGTAGGGTACGTTGTTGGCGTTGGCACTGATACGCAGGGAAGAAAAATCCTCCGAGACGTAGTTGCTCCAGATGTTCTGCTGGGTCAAGGCCAGGGTGTAGGTGCTGACCCGGAAATTGCTGTCCGGGAAAGCATCAATCCCGCGGTCCAGATGATGTGCGGTCTTGAGCAGGGTGCTGGCGGAGATGATTCCTCGGATGTCGGGGTAGGCCAGAAGGCTGCGTTCGTATTCCAAAACCTCACGCATCCGCTGCGGACTGCTCCAGAAGCCCTTGGGGCCATCCAGAGAAAGTTCCTGGCTCAGCAGGCCCATCAGGTTTTCTTCGATCCAGATGGTATCCTGCCGCATTGCGTTTTTCTCGGAGAGATAATTCAGGCTGTTGGTTTCCATCTCCGTATGCAAAAACGCTCCGATACCGATTCCACCCAGAATGGCGAAACCCAGAACCAACACATGACGATACCAGTAGGTATAAGCCGGAAGGGCGCGAAGCAGCGGATCGAAAAGACGCATCCCGGAGGGTTTCTTTTCGGCGCTGGTCGGAGGATTGAGCAAGGTCACCAGGGTGGGAAAGAGGGTGAAGGTAATCACCAGACTGGTTGCCAAGGCGATGGCGACGAACAAACCGAGATCCCGCACGCTTTTTACGTTGGAGGTGACAAAGGAACCGAAGCCGATGGCTGTGGTCACGTTGTTCAGCAAACAGGCCAGGAACTTATGGCGTATCACGGCAATCAGATGGCTGGTTTTGTCTTCCCCACGAGGCATGTTCACATAGCCGCTGTAGAGATGCACCAAGGTCGAGAGCGTCACCACCATCACCATCATCGGCAACACGGCGCTGACCATCGTCAGGTTTTCACCCACCACGCCAACCGCTGCGACGGCCACGGCAATGGAAACACCCAGCACGACCAGGAAGCCGACAATGGCCTTGAAGCTGCGGTATAAGAAGAAGATCAGCAAGGAGGCAAACAGCAGGTAGATGGGGAAGAAACGGCTGCTGATGCTGGTGCTGTTTACATCCAGTTCGTAGTTCAGGTAGGGTTGCCCCACCTTGCGGATGCGTTGAAAACTGCTGTTCTTGTTGTCTTCAAAGGGTTTCAGCACCTTGTTGGTTTCAGCAACCACATCCCGGCGCTGGTCGGAATTTTGAATGGCCAACTGCATCACGATGGACATCAGCTTGCCCGGAGCAATCAGTCCTTGTTGTTGAAAGAACGTGGAACTTAAGGCGAAGTCTTTGAAATCTTTTCGGTCCTGTTCGTCATGGGGATTGAACAGAGGCCGGATCTGTCGGTAGGTGGAGATCAGGCTGCGGGCTTTCAGGAGGTGGGGAACCTTGCCCAGATTGCTTTCAAGCCTGTCCATCTCGTCCAGGTAGGCTTCACTGAAGATGTCTTTGCCTTCCAAGGCGAGGAGGATGAATTCATCGGAGCCGAATTTCTTTTTGAACTCCTGAAAGGCTTTGTAGTCCGGCAGGGTGGGGACCATCATGCCGTCCAGGCTGTTGTCCACCTTCACGCCCAGGGCAAAATAAACCACGGGAACCATCAACAGGGCGTAGAACACCAAAACCCAGAGCTTGTGACGTAGAATCGTTCGATAAAGCCGTTCCATGCTGCCGTCCATTTCTTCACGTTCACAGGTTCACGAACCACCTCGCCGTGTCCTAGCACAGCAAAGCCCAAACCGCCACAATCATGTGTCGGTTTGTCCCCCGTTCATCTGGTTGGGTAGCCGTCCCATGTTCCACTGCCGCGCTCAAGACCGCGAAGGCTCTTCGCGGTCCGGCCCTTGACGAGAGACTCGTCAAGGAAAAGGCGTCAACGAACCGGGGTTCGTTGACGCCGGAGCGCGGCCCTAGGCTTCGTTCGCTTTCAGCAAGGCACGGAATGTTTTCCGGGCACGAGCCATGCGGGTTTTCCCCGCCTTGCCGTGGGCCATATCCAGTGCATAATACAAGGCACCCAGAACCGGTTCCTCTTTCAAACGCACCATCTGCGCCTTGGGGAAACTCTTGGCCAGGGCTTGGGCGATGGCTTCCGGCATCACAGGCGGATTGGGTTTTTGAAGAATGCTTCCACCCAGGACCACCTCAAAGGCATCGTCTTTTTTGAACAGTCGCCGGGCGCAGATCACCGCGTTACGTCCCAACTCTTTGCCGTTACGGGTAAGAATGCGCAAGGCTTCCTTGTCGCCCAGGCCCGCCGCCTTGAACAGCAGAGGCGCATAACTACCCAGCACCGGTGGATCAAACTCATCTGGATACCAGCGGGCGATCAGGTCTTCAATATCGTCCAGGCCGAAGGCATCGCAGAACAGGTCATAGAGCAGGGTATTCGGCCCGCGACCGTCGGCCATACGGAAACAGGAGGCAATGGCCTGTTCCACCAGATCCTGACCGCTGCCGCAATCGCCGGATAGTTCACCGAGACCGCCCACCTTGGCCTGTTTGCCATCGGCATTGAATCCGATGCAATTGCTTCCCGTTCCGGCGATCAGGGCCACGCCTACGCCGTCGGTGGTTCCTGCGCGCAGGGCGATGGTCGTGTCGTTGGCGATCAATGCGTCATCCGCCGGGTTCTGGGGCATGACATAGTCGGCCACGGTGTCGAAATCTTCTTCCCTGTCCGCCCCGGAAACGCCATAGGCCGCATCGCTGATGTCCTCGGCGCTCACTTTGGCTGCGGTCAAGGCCTGGGTGATTGCCTTGCCGATTTCCTCCCCGGCCTGTTCTTTGCCGATCACCTGGAAATTTCCCGGACCGGCCAGACCCATCCCCAGCACCTCGCCGTCACGTCGGGCAACAAGGGCCATCGTTTTGGTGCCACCGGCGTCAATACCTAGAACATGCTGTTTTGTTGTTGTCATGGTTGCTTTCATGAAGAGTTACACCTTGAAGTTTTCCGGATGCAGCCACAGATCCACCGGGCGTTCAACCCCTTCGGGCCTGAACGGCAGATGGATGGTTTTTCCGGCGCCCGCGCTGGCGTATCCGGCAAGCATGATTTCCAGGACGGCCAAACCATCCTGGGCGCTCTCTGTGGGAGTACCACCTTCCCGCACGCAGGTAAAGAAATCCTTGAATTCTTGTGGGTACCCGTTGGACCAGAGCCACTCCCAGTCGGGAACGGACCAGCCCACGGAATCCGGCCCACCCTTGGTGGCGCGGTAGCCATCGGGCAAATAGCCTTCTTCGCTGAAGGCTTTCAATCCCGTCCCGGCAAGAAGGTCTCCATACAACACGCCCTTGGTGCCATAGGCTTCCGCCGTGCTGGCCATGCCGCCTTTCAAGGCCCAGCTGCTTTCCACCTGACCCAAGGTTCCGTCGTCAAATTCCATCGTCAGAATGACGTGGTCTTCCACCTCGCAAGACTCGCCGTGGAGGTATTTGGCCATGTGGGCGGTTACGGATTTCACGGCCTTTTTACCGACGAACCAGCGGCAGAACTCAATGGCGTGGCAGCCCATATCCATCAGGATGCCGCCGCCGGCCAGATCCCGGCTGAAAAACCAGGGACTATAGGGGCCTTCATGCTTTTCGCATTGCTTGACCATATAGACATCCCCGATGCCGCCGCCGTCGGCAATCTGCTTCATCCGCTCGAATTTCGGCAGGTAGCAAAGCTCTTCGGCATAGGCCACAACCAAACCGTTCTTCTTGGAAAGGTGAAGAATTTCCTCGGCTTCGGCCTGGCTGGTACACAGGGGTTTTTCCACCATCACATGCTTGTGGTTACGCAGGGCTTCCAGGGTGATTTCCCCATGAAGGCTGTTGGGTGTGGCCACGGTCACGGTGTCAATATCTTTGCGTGTCACGATGGAGCGCCAATCGGTGCTTGCTTCGGAAAAGCCCCATTCTTTGGCGAAGGCGTTGGCGTTGGCTTCGGTGTGGCTCCAACAAACCACGGGGTCGATATTGCCCAAGGCGTCATAGCTGCTTTTGTGAACCTGGCTGATCCATCCGCAGCCGATCTGCGCGTGCCGTAATCTTTTGCTCATGGGGTCTCCTTGTCATCTGGAAAACACCGGCTCGAACCTTATCCCTAGTCTTGATGGCCCAGTTTCATGCTCTCTGAAGCCTGTGAGCTTGATCTTTTCCGGAAATCGTTCCGAAAATCCTCACCGGGACGCAACAGGGCCACGAAACCGAGGGCGTATCCAACGACGTATCAGGGTCCGTTCGAGCTTCACATCGCGAAAAGTGGCATTATAACAGGAAAAATTCAAAAGGCAACGAAGGAACGAGGCTCTCCGGAGAGAATCCCCCCGAAGAACGTCATTTCCCGTCAAGGTCCGCAGATTCAATTCACACCGGATGGGGAATTGACAGGAACCGTGGACTTTGCCAGACTAACACTCTGTTTTGCACCATGCCTGAAGGATCAGGACTGGTGATCTGATTTCCTCCCTGGTTTTAGGATTAGACATCGTATGAATACCTCATCCTTTTCTCGCTTCTTACATTTCCGTTTGATCGCCGTGGTTCTGCTTGGTCTGTTGGTCCCGCTCTCCTTGGCCTATTCGCAATCCTTTTCCTGGCAGGAGCTTTCTTCTCTGGATTGGTTGAACGACTACGCCACCGGCAAGGTGCAGGCGAGCAAGGTTCATCATGGACCGACCGGACGTGTGGCAAGCTATGATGCCGTGTTGACGGAGCGTTATTTTCGGAACAATAGCTCCACTCTCTTGAATCTGCGCACGGGAGCGGTAGATCCGCAAAAGGAAGTCTTCCCCCGGCGCGTGGTTTCGGAGATTGCCGAAGCACTGCCCTCCTGGATCATCCCGGACCTGGACGTATTTCACGAAACGGCCTACCGTGTGGTGCAGTTCGATCATTCACCGCTGAAACGGGATCGGGACAATCTCACCTCCCTGGGAGCCCGCATCGTCGGCTTCCTGCCCAATACGGCCTACATGGTGACCCTTGCCGCAGGAACGGCAGACAAACTGGCGGCTCTTCCCGGTGTGCGTTGGCAGGGGGAGTTGCCGAAGGATCTTCGTTTTGATGAGTCTTTGGTTGAGATCATGAACGCCCCGCACCTTCCCCCGGAGGGCCTGATGCTTCAGGTCTCCACCTGGAATGAGGCGGACCTTTCCCGTGTGACCTCGATGATGCAAGCCTTGGGTGCGCGTATCGTGCGTGAGCAGCAGCAGGGCGTCCCGCACCTGATTGTGTTTGCGCAGGACGAAAGCCTTCGTTACGCCCTGGCCTTGTTGAACCATATTCCCTTGCGCTCCGCACGGGTTTACTCCCTGCCGGTCATGCTCAACAGCGGCTCGACCTGGCTGTTGCAGTCCGGGAATGAAGAGTTGGAATACCGTCCCCTGTTTGACTACGGCCTGACCGGATATGGTCAGATTTACGCCAGCGCGGACAGCGGTTTGGATACCGACGGCTGCCAGTTCCGCTACGGCGCGGACGCCGGTGACCAGACCTTCGTCAATTCCGGAGTTTATGCGCCCAACGCCGAGGTCTCCGACCCGGAGAACAAGATCATTGCCTACTACCTTCTTCCCAGCGCGGATGCCTACGATGACAGCACCGGAGGGTATCACGGTACGATGACCAATGGTTGTGCGGTGGGCGATAACTACGTGACTCGCGCAACGCAGTCGGACCCCGGCTTGGATGCCTGGGATGGCATGGCCCCGGCGGCGCAGATCGTGTTTCAGGATGCCGGGCGCAAAACCGGTGAATTGTCCGGCCTGTCCGGTGTCGGGCAGTATTCCTTGAACCAGCAAGCCTATCAGAGCGGTGCGCGGGTTCATAACGACAGCTATGGCCTTTCGTTCATCAGCAACGGCTACGACAGCGACAGCAAAGACATTGATCAGTTTTTGTGGGAACACGAAGACTACGCCATTTTCTTCAGTGCGGGCAACAGCGGCCCGGAAGCCTCCACCCTGGGCGGTGAAGGAAGCACCAGTAAAAACACCCTGGCCGTGGGAGCCTCTACTCCGGGATGGTATGCCGGTGGGAACGACCTGGTCACCTTCAGTTCTCGCGGTCCCACCGAGGATGGTCGTCTGAAACCGGACCTCGTTGCGCCGGGCGTGATTGTCAGCGCGACGGAAAACGAGGGCGTCCGACTGGATGGTGTGTTGAATGTCTATGGTCGTCCGGCGACGGTGAGTCAAACCGATCCCGGTAACAATCAGTGTTCCAGCCAGACCACCCAGGGAACCAGTTTCTCCAGCCCTACGGCAGCGGGCATGGCCTTGCTGGTGCGTCAGTACTTTGAAGAAGGCTACTATCCCAGCGGGGAACGCAACGCGACAGACGGCTTCACGCCGACCAATGCCCTGTTGAAAGCGGTGATGCTCAACGGTTGCCAGAGTCTGACCGGTGACGTGGTCATCTTCTACGGCGGCAACGCCCGACGAGTGGAGTCCGTGGAGCGCGCCCCCAGCGATCAACAGGGCTTCGGTCGCATCAACCTGGACCGCGCATTGTACTTCAAAGGAGATGCCCGACAGTTGATTCTGGAGGATGTCTCCAGTTCCGATGATAACGCGCTGGCTACCGGGGATGAGCATAGCCTGGATCTCGTCGTGCGGAGTGGAGAAGACCTGCGTATCAGCCTGGTCTGGACGGACCCTGCGGCGGAATCCTTCTCCGGGCGGATGTTGATTAATGATCTGGATCTGGAACTCCATGCACCCGATGGGTCCATCTACCTTGGAAACCGCAACTTCGTTGATTCCTATTCCACGCCCATTTCCGCTGCGGTGGATGAGGAGGCACGGGATACGGTCAATCCTGTTGAAAACATCTTCATTGCCAATCCCCAGCAAGGAACCTGGACCGTTACGGTCAAGGCACGCTCGGTTCCCGGTAACGGGCAGATTTCCCCTCATCCTTCCACCCGACAGGGCTACGCGCTGCTGATGAGCGGAGACATCGGCGAGAACCCCAACCCGGCGTTGGCTCAGTTGACCATTCGTGAGGCGGTCATCCGCGGCGGGTGTGACAACGATGCCAGCTTGGAGCGCAACGAAAAAGCCTACTTCGAGTTGACCATGAAAAACACCGGCGTACCGAAGTCTCAAGCCTTTACCGTGCGCCTTGACGTGGATGAAAACGGCTCGCTGGACCCCAGCCATGTCGCCTTCCGGGATGGTCAACAGATGGACTTCCCTGCCATTCCCAGTGGAGGAACCCACACCTTGTCTCTGCCTATTCGCTTGGATGACATGCCGGAATCGCTCTGTGATGAAACCTTCTACCTGAAGGTGGTGGTGGAAACCCAGGGTGAGGATGTCGGCTATGGGCGACGGGTGCGCATTCCGATGGATCGGGATCTTTCCGACGATGGCACGGAATCCTGCCAGGAAAATCCCTGCAACGGAGATCCGACGCTGAGCGGTGTGGACCCGGATGTCCTGACCGTGGGGCAAGAGGGGATCACCTTGGATCTGAATGGACAGAACCTGGAAGAAGATACCCAGGTGCGTTTTGTTCCGGATGTGCTGAGCTATGACGAGGTGGAATGGAAACATGCCGGACGGCTGCGTTTCCTCAATGTCTCTGTGGATGCCGATGCCGAGCCCGGCCCGGTGACCGTGGAATTGGCCATTGCCAACGATGATGAATTCCTGGCCTACGAAGGGTTGCTGACCCTCGTTGCCGCCGATGGAGACGATGATGACGACGAGGATCTGAGCGACGGCGATGAAGCTGGAGAGAACAACGAAGACGGTTCCGGCTCCGACGGGGGTTGTACCGGTACCGCGAGCCACGGGCTTTCCCTGAGTCTGCTTCTGGCCGGATTGAGCCTTGCCGTTCTCCGTCGCAGACGTGGCCTTTCTTGTTGATAATCCAGTGGTTTTATCAAGCTTGAAATTGAAGGAGAGATACGTTCCAAGGTTTGTTGTTTCCCCGCAGGCGGGAATTTGAAGCAACTGGATCAAGGATTGCTGACAATCTTTTCACCCCTCACTGGGATGCCTTTCGGCATCCTGTCTCTCCCAGAGGGAGAGACGATCTTTCCCTCTCCCGCGGGGAGAGGGAACGCGAACAATGTGAGCAGGGTGAGAGAATGCTCAAAGAGATGGGTCGGTTTCCTTCGTGGATGATGACAAGAAAACGCTTGGTGATTGTCGCCGGGTTGATAGGATACACGCAGACAGAACAACTTGATATAAAGGACTGTGGGAATGATCGTTTTCTGGGTATTGCTGGCCCTGGTGATGGGGGCTTGTGTCGCCTTGCAGGGCAGCATCAACACGGCGGCCAGTGCGCGGATTGGCGGCGGCACCACCCTGCTGCTGACATCCATCTTCATGCTGATCGGTAGCCTTGGCCTGCTGTTCTACCACAGTGAGGCCCAGAAATGGACCAGCACCTCGTTTACCGAGACGCCCTGGTATCTGTACCTGGGTGGTCCGATGGGGTTCACCATCGTCTTTCTGGCCATTCTGCTGTTTCCTCGTCTGGGTGCCGGTGCCACCCTGGCCATTACCATCACCAGCCAGCTTGTGATGGCTGTCATCATCGACCATTTCGGCCTGTTTGATGCCCCCATCTCTCCGGTAAGCTGGGTTCGGGTGCTGGGTGTGCTGATGCTCATCGGCGGCGCAGCCCTGGTCAAGTTGTTCTAATGAACCGTTTTTTCAATCCAATTCACGATTTTCTGATAAAAGTCAGTAAGGTTTCCCGCCGCTTCGGCAACTAACGCCATAGAACGGGAGTTGGCCGGGATGCGTGAACGAAGGACGAAACGATGCTCCATGCCCCGATGAGTTTGTTGCTGTTTGTTGGGGCGGCAGGAGAGCGTCGTTTCAAGGAGCCTTCCCAAGCGCTGCTTGCAGCAGCCAGGCTTGGAGATCATGCAGCCCTGGAGCAACTCTTTGAAATCCTGTACCCCCTGGTGGAGCGTGTGGTGGTGCGTCATCTTGGCCCCGGACCGGACCTGGACGATGTGGTACAGACTACGATGATGGCCTTGCACCAGAGCTTGAGTCGCTTCAACGGGCGCTCGGCCCTGTCGACCTGGGTGTATCGGATCTGTCTGAACCAGGTCCGCATGTATCTGCGGGCCAAAGGAACGCGGGAACGGCTTCTGGCGGATGCGGCAGCCCACGAGGTTCAGGGGCAACCCAGTGGAACCTTTGAACGCCTGGAAGCCAAAGAGCAATGGCGGGTGGCCTCGTCATTGATTCGCCGACTTCCCGAAACACAACGGGATATTTTCGTGTTGGTCGATATGGAAGGGCTGAAGCCCGCCGAGGCGGCCAAGGTTTTGGAAATCAACGACCGGGCCGCGTGGGTTCGGCTGCACCGGGCACGAAAACGCTTTTGGGAACTGGCGGCTCAAGACCCCCATTTCCAGGAAACCAAGGACGAGGCATGAACGACAGCGATCACACCCCCACGCGGGACGATCAACCCCATCACACCGCCCAGCACGATCCATCGCCCTCCCTGGATGCTCTGGAGCGTTGCTTGAGTGAGAAGCCCCCTCGTTTCACCTCGGACCATGCCCAGGCTGCGGCACGCCGAGCCTTTGTGCAGGCACCACCTGTGCCGTGGTGGACCCTTGTTTCCGAGAGACTGCGCTCTCGCTGGGTGATGGCTCCGGCTTCCCTGGTACTTGCAGCCTTTGCGGTTTGGATGATCCTTCCCGCATCCCTGCCTTCTGCACCGGATACGTCCCAAGAACGCTCTCCGGTGGCGCTTCAGCCCCTGCCTGACCATCCGGACGCGCAGGACGATGAAGGTCTGAGCGATGATTTTCCCTCGCCGGGTGCGGTGTTGGTCGCTCATGCAGAAAGGTCCGTCGCGCTACGCGGAGGCCATACGCTTCGCGTCAATCAGGGGCAGGTTTCGGTGATTCGGCAAAGCGAGCAGGAAACCTCCCTGCTGGTGGAACAGGGGCAGGTTCATCTGGAGGTTCAGCCCTTATCAGAAAACCAGCGGATGGATGTACGCACGCCCTTGGTCAAGGTGTCCGTGGTGGGAACCGCTTTCACCGTCGATCATCACCAAGGCCGGACGACGGTCCGTGTGGATCATGGTCGCGTTCGCGTGGAATCCCTGCTCAAGGCGGGAGAGGTTCACCTTGTCGATGCCGGTGATGAGTTGCAAATCGACGAACATGGGGTTGTTTTGCCTGAGCCTCCTTCCGCCGAGGTGCCGTCTCAACGGACGGTGAGTTCGATCACTCCACCCAAACCAGCTACATCGCCTAAGCAAGCTCCGGCGTCTCCGTCGTCGGAATCTCTGCTTTCCGAGGCGCGTCGGGCGTTGCGGGAAAACCGTCTGGACGAAGCCGAAACCCACCTGCTTGCCTTGGTAGACCACACTCCCCAAGGAAATCATGCCGCTCAGGCCTTGTATCTTCTGGGTGAAACCAATCTGGCGATGAACAAGCGTGGCCCAGCCTTGCGTCACTTCGTTGCCGCCTGCGACCAGGCGTCTTTGAGCCCTGCGCTTCGTGAGGCAGCCACGCATCAGCTTGTGCGTCTGCTGGAAACATCAGCCCAGACCCTGCCGGAGCTTTCCCCGTCTCTGCGTGACCATGCCTGCTCCCTTCTTTCCACATCCCGCAGCAAGAACGAAGCCTCCCAAGCCCTCTGCCGTGTTTGCGGCTGGTGATTCCCCGAAGAAAGCGTTTGCGCCGAAGCGGGCAAGTTCGTATACTTGGCTCGCCCCTGACCGAAACCGAAGCATCGTTAGGTCGGGGCTTGCAAGGGTCTGAACAATCCGGCTTAGGGAACCTTTCCACACGCCGGGAATGAACCGATGGGGGGCATTGTGGTGCGAGGTCTTGTTCTTGCGTGCTTGGGTTGGATGATTCCCGTACTGGTCTGGGCGCAGGCGCCCGCTCCCGTGGTGGACGGGGCTTCGTTGAACCCTCCCGTTCCTTCTCCGTCTGTTACCGCGAAAACGGGCCAATCTCATACCGCCAAAGCCGATGAGCAAGGGCAGAAGCTGTTTCGTCCGCGCACCATCACCACCAACCTGGATCTGACCTATTACCGGGTGAAGGTGGGTTCTCTCTCGATGGTCTACAAGTTGGACCCGGCACGGCAGACCGCCGTTCTGGAAATGCACACTGCTGTAAACATCAACGTGTTGTTTCTCACCTACAAGCGCCGCTCGGATGTGGTGGCCAACTTCAATGCCGATGGCCTGCTCTCGTTCAGCGCCGATGTCACCGAAGACGACAACCGTCGCACGGCCCTCTCGGGACGGCTGGAGGCGGCGACCAACGAGATTGTCATTGAAGGGCAGGTGGAAGACAAGCCCTTTACCGCTCGTATTCCACGAAACAGCTTCCGCTTTACCAGTGTGGAAACCTATCCCTATCTTGGTGCCATGATCGGCACCCGGCAGACGTTTTCCATGCTCAATCTTGAAACCGGAGAGGTGGAGAAGACCACGGTGGAAGGCCTGGGCCGGGAGGAATGCCCCAGTAAAGTCGGCGGATGGTGTTGGAAGGTGCGCCGTGAGGCGGCGGACAACAAGGGAGACTTTCTGTATACGCCGGGCGCCCAATTGGTTTACGGAAGCGGGGAAGACAAGCGCGGCAGCTATACCATGCGTTTTGCCAGCACGAAAAGCGCCTCGGCTCCCTTACCGGAACGCAAAGACAGCAGCTTGTCGCAATTCTGGAATTTCCTCAAGAAGATGGGAACGCCCCCCGAAGAAGGTAAGCCCGCGAAAGCTGAAAAGCCCTCCGCCCAAGAGAAGGACACGACACAAACTCCCAGCCAGAGTGTGGCACCCTGACCTCTTCTGAACCCTGATCTCCCGGTATTTATTTGGGCAGGAAGGGTGGCTTCATTGTGGGTTTGGCGCGTTGCTTGCTTTTGATGCTCTTCTTGGCCCGGTTCTTGGCTCTGCTTTTCGCCGTCTGTTTCAGATCCTTCGCCAGATCCTTGAGTGGATTGAAGTAATCGACAAAGAGATCCGCGTCCCAGACCATGCGCCAGCTTGCCGAAGGGGCGGCTCCATCGTTCAGGGTGAACAAGTGACCGGATTCGGTGAGAAACAACACCGTGGTTCGGTTCATCCATAAAACCTGAATGGAGGGGTCCGGCCTGTCATCCACGCGAAGAAAGAGACGTTGACCGGCACAGACGAAATTACGGCCTAACACAACCTCGGCTACCAGATCGCCCTTGGCATCGGCTTGAATCCCCAGCAAGCGTATCGGTCCACGACCTTCCTGGGGCGTTTTCCAGGATCGGGCCTTGTGAATCAGTGTGAGCATGGTTGGCGCTTCAAGGATCCCGGTAAAATCCCGTTCGCGGATCAGGCGGCTTCGGGTTCTCGCCTGCTCCCGCTGTTCGGTCATCGGGCATTGATCTGCCGCCAGGAAGGGGAGTTCTTCCAGGTGGGCGGGTGGCATGGTTGCACGGACATCCGGGTGAGGGTTTCCACCACTTAGCACGCCATAGCGGTCTTTGCCGGGGTAGCTCTTGGAATGTCCTGTCGGTTGAAAGGCCTTGCTGGTTTTTCCCAACGATCCTTTGGAGGCTTCATACACCGCCGGGCCGGAGGCTCCGTCGGTATAGTTGGCCCGCACGGATGCAGGAAGCAGAACCAGGCAGAAGAGAAGCAACAAGCTGTAGGTTTCCATCGTTTTCATGGGCGCATTCTATGTCAAGACTTCGTCGGGGTAAAGGAATGAATTGATGCTTCACGATTCCTGAAACGGCGCATGAAAACCAAGCCCAGGCCCAGCAGAAGGAAGGCCATCACATCGGTCCAGGAGGCCTGCTGACCGCAAGAGCAATCCGTCGGGGGGGGATCAGAGAGGTCTTCGCCTCCGTTGAGGTCCACCTCCCCGTCTTCGCTGTCACCGTCGCTTGGGGGAAGGTCGTCATCGTCATCATCCCCTTCATCCCCATCTTCCAGGTCATCATCATCATCGGTATCGTCGTCATCATCGTCGGTATCGTCGTCATCATCGTCGTCTGTCGTGGAATCCTGGTCTTCGTCGCCATCCTCGGTGGGAAGCTCGTCATCCTGGTCTTCATCTCCATCTTCCGGGGGCTGTTCGTCATCAACCTCATCATCGCCATCGGGATCTTCATCCCCATCCACATCCCCGTCTACATCGCCATCCGACTCCTGGCAGGTTCCATCCTGGCATTCAAAGCCATCCCCGCAGGGCGTGCCGTCCGCCGCATTGGGCCAGAAGCAGCCGCTTTCATCTTCCGAGGACTCCGGCTGACAGAGGTTCTCCGTACAGGGTTCCTCATCGGCACAAAGCCCGTGGTCCGGTGTGTGCAGACAGGTCGCGTCTTCGTTGGAGCAACGGTCCACGGTGCAGGCGATGTCATCGTTGCAGTTGGGGGCGTCACCTTGGACACATCCCAGACCGGCTTGACATTGCTCCGGCCCGTTACAGAACACGCCGTCATCACAGCTTTCATGCTGAGGCTCGTGGGTGCAAAGCCCGCTTTCCAGGTTGCAGGTGTCCACGGTGCAGGCAATCTCATCGTTACAATCGTCATTGCCGCTGCATTGGGAGACGCAGGCACCATCCTGGCAGATTTCGGCAAGGTTGGGAAGCAGATCGCAGGGAGTGCCTTCTTCAGCATCTTGGTACTGACAATCCTCGGAGGCATCGCAGACCCCGTTGATCCGGCAGGGGTCGTCCGCTACGCAGAGCGTGTCATCCGCCGTGTGTACACAGGGTGAGGGACGTTCACTCTCTTCACAGCGATCGACGGTACAGGCCACGCCATCATCACAATCCGGCGTACTTCCCGCTCGGCAACCTTCTTGCGGATCGCAGACTTCCTGGCCGTTGCAGCGCAGCCCATCATCACACAGGTCCGTGCGTGGTGTCGCCTCGCAGCGGTCGAATTCTTCGTTACACCAATCCTCGGTGCAGTCGATTCCATCGGCACAGACCGGTGCTTCTCCGGTGCGACAGCCCAGGACGGCATCACAGCTTTCTTCTCCATCGCACCACAGGCCGTTGTCACAGAGGTTCTGTTGCGGTGTATTCTCGCAACGGCCCTCGGCTTCCAGGCAGGCATCCGCCGTGCAGGCAATGTTGTCGTTGCAGTCCTTCCAGGCGGGGTCCGCGACACAGCCGCCTTGGCTGGGGTCGCAGACTTCCTGGCCGTTGCAGAAGGTGTTGTCCGAACAGAAGGCGTTATCGGGTTGATAATCACAACGGCCAAGCTCATCGCTACAGACATCCTCGGTGCAGGGGATGCCGTCATTGCATTGAACCGGGCTTCCCTGCTGGCAATCGTTGAGCGGATCACAGACTTCCGCGCCGTTGCAGAACCGGCCATCATCACAGACCTGGTCGGAGGCTTGATGCTCGCAGCGGTCGTTTGCCTCGTCGCAGGAATCCACGGTGCAGGAAACGGAATCCTCGCAGGGATCGCTGGCCGGTTGGCAACCAAGCAGGGCATCACAGGTTTCTACACCATCACAGAACAGGCCGTTGGAGCAGGCGGCATTGTCGGGTGTGAAGGTGCAGGAATCCGTCGCTTCATCGCAGGCGTCCGTGGTGCAACTCACGCTGTCGGAGCAGACAACCGGATTTCCGGCCTGGCAATCCAGGAGCGCGTCACAGGTTTCCGTGCCGTTGCAGTACTGGCCGTCATCGCAGAGCGTTGAATCGGCCTGATGATCGCAACGGTCGTTTGCTTCGTTGCAGGCATCGACGGTGCAGGAGATTCCATCATCGCAGTTGGGAAGGCTTCCATTGGTGCAACCCAGGTTGAGATCACACACTTCCTGACCGTTGCAGAACTGGCCGTCATTGCAAACCGTGTTGTCTGCCTGATGGTTGCAGGAGTCCGTGGCTTCGTTGCATTGGTCCGTGGTGCAGTCGAACCCGTCATCACAGTTTCGGCTTGTCCCGGCCTGACATCCGGCGAGGGCATCGCAGGTTTCGTCACCGTTGCAGAATTGACCATCGGAGCAGGATGCGTCATCGGGCTGGTGGGTGCAGGAATCCGTGGTTTCGTTGCAGGCATCGACGGTGCAGGGAACGCTGTCATCGCAACTGGGAGCCTCACCCGCCTGGCAGTCCAGGGTTTCATCACAGGTTTCCGTGCCGTTGCAGTAGAGTCCATCGTTGCACAGATCATCCGTGGCAAGGTTGAAGCAGAGGTCAAATTCCTCCAGGCATTGGTCTTCGGTACAAGAGACGCCGTCATCGCAGGGGTCGCTTCCGCTGGTCAGACAGCCGTTGGCATCCGAGGAGGCATCGTTGGGCACGCAGGTTTCCAAGCCGTTGCAGTAGAGTCCGTCATCACACCATCCGTTCTGGGCTTGATGCACGCAGGTGTAGCTATCTCCTGTGGGTTGGCAGCTATCCTGGGTGCAGAACACGCCGTCATCACAGTCCGGGGGAGTATCCAACACACAGTAAGGCTGGAAGGCTTCGCAGCGTGGGGTTCCGTCACAGGCCGTGGTGGGAGGAAGGCTTGGGTCCGCATCGCAGAGCATATCGTAGGTGGTGTACTCACAGATGTTTGCATAGGTGTTGCAGCTTTCGAAGGAACAGAAGACGTCATCATTACAGTCTGTGTCCTCGCTACAGCCTTGCTGGCATTGCTGGTTCACGCAAACGGCCTGCGCGTCGCAGGTGGGACCGTAGACCTGTTCGCATTCGCCGCCTTCACTATCGCAGACCTGAATCAAGCAAGGTTGACCGGGGCAATCGCCGGCGTCGCTGCATTGCAGGACGCATTGTCCGTTCTGGCAGATACTATCCGCTCCGCAGGATGTGCCGTCGGCAAGAAATTCCGCCTGACAGTCTTGTGAAGGATCGCAGGTCTCGTTGATCGTACAGGGGTTGTCATCGGCGCAGAGGTGATCGAAGGGCGTTGCTTCGCAGCGGTCTTCCGCTTCATTGCATCCCTGTTCGGTGCAGGAAATATGGTCATCGCAATCCACCGCTTCTCCGGCGATGCAGCCGTTTTCCGGATCGCAGACTTCCTGACCGTTGCAGAACTGGCCATCCGAACAGCGGGCGTTGTCCGCCGTGTACTGACAATGATAGGCTCCGCCTTCATCATTGATACACACATCCAGAGTACAGGCTATCGTATCACTGCAAATGATGGGAGTCCCGGCAAGGCATCCATTGGCGGCATCGCAACGTTCTTCACCGTTGCAGGCCAAGCCATCCGAGCAGAGCGTATCGTTGGCGTAATTCAGGCAGGCATCAATGGCTGTAGAGCATTCATCTTCGGTACAGGCAATGCCGTCGTCACAGCTTGGCGTTGTTCCCTCAGTGCAGCCCTGGCCCGCAACACAGCGTTCGGCACCGTTGCAGTAGACGGTATCATCGCAAAGCGAGTGATTGACGCTGATTACGCACTGGTCGGCGTATTCATCGCAGGATTCCGTGGTGCAGGCAAAGGCATCCGAGCAATCCACCGGCGTTCCCGCCTGACAATCCTGGATCGCGTCACAGGTTTCCACGCCGTTGCAGAACAGACCGTCATCACAGATGCTGTCCGTGGGGGTGTGGCTGCAACTCCGGTTGTCTTCATCACAGGCGTCGTCGGTGCAGCTTACGCCGTCTTCACAGAGAACGGGTTCCCCGTAGATGCACCCAGCATCGGGCGTGCAGACTTCTTCACCATCGCAATAGATCTGGTTGTCACAGACGCTATCATCGGCGCTGTGGGTGCAGACATCGTCGGTTTCGTTGCACTGATCCACCGTGCAGGCAAAGGCATCCGAGCAATCCACCGGCGTGCCCGCCTGGCAACCCAAAAGGACATCACAGCGTTCTTCCCCGTCGCACCACAGCCCGTTGTCGCACGGTTCATTGTGGGCGATATGGGCGCAACGGTCCTGCGCTTCGGAGCAGAGATCCTCGGTGCAGACAATTTCATCATTGCAGTCCGGCGGCGTGCCCGCCTGACAACCCAAGACGGCATCACAGCGTTCCTGACCATCACACCACAGCCCATTGTCACACAGCGCATCACGGGCTTCGTGGAGGCAGCCTTCGACGGGGTCGCAACTATCCACGGTGCAGGGATTGCCGTCATCGCAATGGAGGGCTTCGCCGGGCAGGCATCCCGCCGCGGCGTCACAGGTTTCGATGCCGTTGCAGACGTTGCCGTCCGAGCAGGCGTTGTCATCCGAGCTATGATGGCAGGCGTTGCCGGAACAGGTGTCCGTGGTGCAGGCCACACCGTCATCACAGGAGATCGGTTCCTGGTCCTCACAGCCCAGCACGGGGTTGCACACCTGATTCGCCCCGCAGACATTGGTGTCACAGAGGTTGTCATCCGGGGTGAACACGCAGGTGTTGCTTCCCAGATCGCAGGTGTCTACGGTGCAGGCAATGCCATCCGAGCATTCATTGTCCGTGGTGCAGCCGCTGGTGCAGAGGCCGCTACGGCAGACGCCTAAACCACCGGCCAAGGGACAGGGGTTGCCGTCCTGCGTGGCGGGTGTGGAGCAGCCGCTATCGGGAAGGCAGACATCGGGGCCGGTGCAGGCATTGCCGTCCGAGCAGGCGCTGTCTTGCGGTGTGTTCCGGCATTGGTCGTTGATTTCGTCGCAGCGATCCTGGGTACAGGAAACCTCGTCATCGCAGTTGGGGGAATCTCCTCGTTGGCAGTCTTCGGTGGGGTGACAACTTTCTTCCCCATCGCACCACAGACCGTTGTTGCATACGCTGTCATCGGCGTCATGCTGGCAACTCCGGCTGGCTTCCGAGCAGCTATCCAGCGTGCAGCTTACCCCGTCATCGCAGGGAACGCCCGACCCGCTACGGCACCCGACCTGCACGTTGCAGACCTCTTCGCCGTTGCAGAAAACGGCGTCATCGCACAGGCTGTTGTCTGCCTGATGGGTGCATTGATCCGCCTGTTCATCGCAGGAATCCTGGGTGCAGGCGATGCCGTCGTCACAGTCTACCGGGAAGCGCACAAGGCAACCGATGCCCACGGCGCAGCCTTCCGTTCCGTTACACCACAGGCCGTCATCACAGGGGGCATCCTGGGGTTGATACTCACACTGCAAGGTGGATGGGTTGCAGGAATCTTGGGTGCAGGCGATGCCGTCATCACAGTCCGAATCTTGCAGGCAGCCGACGATACACACGCCTTCCAGGCAGAGTCCGCCTTCTCCACCCCCTACCGAGCAGGTGGTTCCGTCGGCAAGGGCCGGGTTCAAACAGCCTTGGACCGTATCGCAGATGTCCGGCCCGGTGCAATCACTGCCGTCGTTGCATTGGGTATTCTGGGCCAGGTGAGCGCAGGCTCCTGCCTGTTCATCACAGGAATCCTGGGTACAGTCAATGCCATCATCGCAGACGGGCACGCTTCCATCCCGGCAACCCTGGCTGGGGTCACACCATTCCTGACCGTTGCAGAACAGGCCGTCATCGCATCGGCTGTCCTGGGTCTGGTGTTGGCAGCGGTCGTTCAATTCGTCGCAGGCATCCACGGTACAGGAAATGCCATCGTTGCAGTTGCGCGCAGTGCCCATCTGACAGCCGAGTCCCGGTGCGCAGATTTCTTCGCCGTCGCACCAGAGGCCATTATCACACAAGCTGTCATTGGGTGTGTTGTCGCAACGGTTTTCCGCTTCGTTGCAATGGTCCTCCGTACAACTCAGACCGTCCGAGCAATCCGGCGCGGCGCCCTGTTCGCAACCCAGCCCGGTCAGACAGGTTTCCACACCATTGCAGAACAGACCGTCATCACAAAGCGCATCGCTGGTTTCATGCGTACAATACCCTCCCTGGCATGTGTCCAGCGTGCAGGTGATCCCGTCATTGCAGTCTTCATCGACATTGCAGCCGTAGGTGCATTGGCCGTCACGGCAGACTTCAGGGCGCGTGGGGTCCAGATCGCAGACGGTGGCATCGGGCAGGGAGCTATGGGTACAATCGTTTTCTGTGTCGCAGGTGTCGGGGCTTGTACAGGGGTTGCCGTCATCGCAGAGTGCATCGTTGGGGCTATGGTCGCAGCGGTCTTGCGCTTCGTTGCAGCTATCTACGGTGCAGGAGACGCCATCGTCGCAGTCGAACTCGGTGTTGGCGCGGCAGCCTAATACGGCGTCGCAACGCTCTTCACCGTTGCAGAATTCCCCATCCGAGCAGACCTGGTTATCCGGTGTGTGAGTGCAACGGTCCTGGTCTTCATCACAGGTATCGACAGTGCAGGAAACACCATCGTCACAGCCGACAGTCTCTCCGGCTTCGCAACCGTTTTGCAGGTCGCAGCGCTCCACGCCGTCGCAGAACAGATCGTTGTCACAGAGGCTGTCATCGGCCAGATGGTTGCAGGTATCCTGGGCTTCGTTGCAGCGATCCACCGTGCAACTCAAGCCGTCCGAGCAATCGACGTCCTCACCGGGAAGACAGCCTTGAACCGCATCGCAACGTTCTTCACCGTTGCAGTAACGATCATCGGAACACAGCGAGGCTTCCGGCTCGTTCAGGCACTGTTGCAAGGCTTCGTCGCAATGATCCAAGGTACAGGCGACGCCGTCGTCACAATCCACCACCATGCCTTGCTGGCAGTCGTTCACCGGGTCGCACCATTCCTGACCGTTGCACCAGAGGTTGTCATTGCAGGCGGTGTCGTTGGGACTGGCTTCGCAACGATCCAAGGCTTCGTTGCAGGTGTCGAGGGTACAGTCTACGCCGTCGTTGCATTGGGGGATATCCGTGGTTACGCAACCCAGTAGCGCGTCGCAACTCTCTTGACCGTTGCACCAGAGGTTGTCATTGCAGACAGTGTCATCGGGCGTGGCGTCGCAGCGGTCCAGGTCTTCGTTGCAGGCATCGATGGTACAGTCCACGCCGTCATTACAGACGATGGCCTCTCCGGGCTGGCAACCCAAGCCCACCACGCAGCGCTCGGCACCATCGCAATAGAAGCCGTTCTGGCAAGGAGTGTGGTCCGGGATGAAATCACACTGGTCCGTGCCTTCGTTGCAGATGTCTACCGTGCAGGCGATGTCATCGTTACAGACTACGGCAGTTCCACTCTGGCAGACTCCACCCGTACAGGTTTCCTGGCCGTCACAGTACAAGCCGTTGTCACAGTCATCATCAAGAAGGCAAGCCTGGGCGACAGAAGAAGCCGACAGGACAAACAAGCAGCCGAAAAAGCCCGCAAGCCAAGCCTGGGGTGTCCAAGTACGTGACATGGGTGAGTTCCTCACGGTGAAGGATGGTACACAACACACTTAGTTCAAGAGAATACCACAAACCGGGAAGGATGGGCAATCAGGATCGTTTCATGATGGGGTATGCGACCCAAAAAGCGACGGCCCTTCTCATCGCCCGAAGGGGCGAGGAAGGGCCGTCTACATCCATCGACGAGCGCGTTGGGATTCGAGTTACTTCGTAGGTAGCAGGCAAATCCGACTGGGGCGGATTTCCGATTGGCTGTCAAATCCCCAGGAGGTGACATCGAACAGCGTACCGGGAGCCTTGGAGGCGTAAAGCTTCTTGACCATCACCCGTACCCAGTCGATTTCCATCAGTGGAGACTCTTCCGCCGCAGCAAGAACCCGCTTGGTTTCACCGATGTCTTCAATGGTTTCAAACCAATGCAGGTTGTGATGGGCCAAGCCACGTTTCTGTTCTTCCTGCAAGATCCAGCGGCCCACATCGGCAAGGCGCACCGCCAAACCACTGACCAGCTTGATCTGTGCCGGAGCCTTGGCCTTGACCTGGGGCATGGCGAAGTGCTGAATCAACCAATAGGCACGGTAGGGAATAACCCAACGGTCCCATTCTTCTTTCATCCGTTGCGTACCGACGGGTTGACCACTTTGGGTGAAGTCATTCATCAAGGAGGCGAAGCTGGGCCGTACATCCTCATCATCCGTTGGAACCAGGTTCAATTGGTCGAAGAAGGGATGCCACCAGGCCGGGGCATTGGGCCAGCGTTCCTTGATCTGGTTCAGGTATTCAAAAAGGGACGCAATGGGTTTTCCCAGTTCCATCTTTTCCGCGTGATCGTCCTCCCCGACACCCGTGGTTTCTTCCTCTTCGGGAATCATCTCCTCATCACCGAGTTCGATGGTTTCATCCAGGCGACCTTGGATTTCATCGGTTTCTACGGCCTGGGTGTCTGCGGTATCTTCCTCGTCTTCCATTTCCATCGGCAGGATGGTTTCAAAGCCTGTCTCTCCAGAGGAGGCCGGGGCCGGTTCTTCCTCATCATCAGGTTCCGTCTGTACAACGGGTGTGGCAACGGGGGTCGGCTTGGGATCTTCCGTGCGGCCCAGAACGCCATCGGGTTTGTTGATTTCAGATTGAAGCAGATCCGTCAGCGGGAGGGGCCCGTCAGCGGGCGGGGCTCGCCTTCCGTGGCCTGGGGTTCCGGTTCTTCCGCAGGGACGAAACGTAATTCTCCGGCTTCCTCTTTTCTCGCCAACTCAACAATGTTGGCTTCTTTTTCCTGTTGGCGTTGCAGAACATCAATGGCGATTTTCTGGCTCTCCGACTGACCGTTGCTCTGTTCTTGCCTGGCCCTTTCCAACTCGTCCTCAAACGAGGGTTTCTTTTCCTCTGCGTTCTCGCCTTGCTGCGGGGCGTTCATGGTTTCCTGGGTCTTGGGTTTGGCTGGCATCCCCAAGCCGTGATCGGTCTGACCGATGTACTTCTCAAACACTTCATCGGCGTGAGGGTCCGGCTCCTGGGTGCTTTTCAGACTGACCAAGGCCATTTGCAGAGCGGCCAATCCTTCTTCCTGCTCGCGGAGCGATGCCTTGGCTTGGATCAATTCCCGGCGGGTGCGTTGGGCCATGAGCAGAGTGAAAGAACCGAGAAGGAAGCCCAACAAGGCAAGAATCATCGCCGACTTCCCCCAGATCGCCGCGAAGTCATCGTCGGTGAGCTTATGGCTGGGTGGTCCGGCTACCGGTCGTGTTTTTGTCTGTTCGGTTTGGGTTGCTGTCTTCTCGTGGGATTTGGCTTCTGTGGTCTGGGGCGTCGCAGTCGCCTCGGTCGGGGTTGGGGCCGGAACGGCGTCAGCCGGATTGGCCTGGGCTTCAGGGTCCGGCAAGGGCGCGGCCTGCTCCGGGCTTGGCTCGGTAGGGGCTTGTTCTGCCGGGGCTTCAGTGGGGGCTGCTGCGACCGCCGGTTCTTCCTGGGCTGCGGGAGCTACCGGCTCAGCAGCCGCTTCCAGATCCTTGTAGCGTTTGCGCAGGCTGCGCAGGGCGACATTCCAGAAGTAGGGCACCTTGACGATGCGTTTCATTTTGGGAATGGAGAAGTCCTTGCCTTTGAGCTGTGCCCGTTTCAAGGAAATGCTTTGATCGGCAAGGAATTGTGGTGTGGCGCTGTTCAGGGAAGCCGCCAGTTCGCAATAGGCTTTGGCCGTCGGTTTTTTCAATCCAGCAAATCCAACCAGTTGTTGCAGGTAGTTTTTGCAATTGGGGCGACGGATGTTTTTGCCCTGTTTTTCCATAACGTAGCAGGAGAGTTTTTCCACTTTGCGGCTGGGCTGCGCGGGATCAAAAAAGGCCTTGACCGGCGCTTTGGTTCCTCCGTCTTTTTTCTCTAGCGCTGCGACACAGGCATCTACATCCGTGGTATCCGGCAAGAGCCATAACACGTCGGACTTCCGTTTTTTTCCCTGGTTGGTGAAATAGTAGGCCGCGAGGTTCATCTCTCCCAGGGCGGCTTTCATGTTCCTGTGCATCTGGTCTTGATTCAGGGGAACTTTGAGAAACCATACCGAAGGTGCTGCATCCTCATCGGCATGAACCCTGCCTGTCCAAGCGGGCAACGCGAGCAGGAGGGCGAAGGTCCACACGACCAATCCGATACCAAACCGGTTTTGAAACCAAGCTGTTTCTGTTCTCATGATTCCACCTGATGCCTTGAGCGGATCGTTTCACATTTTATCAATTATGTTTAATTATACATATTGGCGGACGGATGTCCAAAAAAAACATAATCTTTTCCACAAGGTGGTTATTTGTGAAGGGGTGTTTTGCTGGTGGAGAAGGGGAACGTCGGTCGTCAGTCCCTTACGGGCCGCGTGCGAAAGGCAAGGAGTGGAAGGCTCCTTGCCTTTCCGTGGTCTGGTTCAACAGGAGGATTGAACCAGACTTCCGAAACCGTTTGTACCGACGGTTTCGGCACGCGGCAGAAGCTTTGGTGCGTCTGCGCCGTTTTGGACCGAACCTCACCGCGAGGGTTTGACGCCACGAAAGCTTTGCCTGTGGATGGGGCAGGGGCCATGAAGGTTCAGGGCTTCCAGGTGGGCTTGGGTGCCGTAGCCTTTGTGGCGCTCGAAGCCGTAGTTGGGAAAATGACGGGTGGCCCGCTGCATCCAGCGATCCCGCGTGACTTTGGCCAGAATGCTGGCGGCAGCGATGGAGGCCGAGCGGCCATCCCCCCGCACCAGGGCCAGTTGAGAGCGGGTCAGGGGAATTTTATGTGGCCCGTCGATCAGCAGCAGAGCGTGAGGCTGGCCCGTGCTTTCGCAGGATGCTTCCGCGATACGCAACGCCCGTTTCATCGCCACGAAGGTGGCTTGCAGAATGTTGAGGGTGTCGATTTCCGCGACCGTGGCGGCGGCAATGCCGAAGGAAACCGCCTGGTCTTTGATCTCGTGAAACAGGCGCTCGCGCTGGGCTTCGGAGAGCTTTTTGCTGTCGTTCAATCCGGAGAGGGTGTGTGTTTCCGGAAGGCGTACGGCTGCCGCGATGACCGGACCGGCCAAGGGCCCGCGCCCGGCTTCATCAATACCGATGAGTTCGGGAAACCCGGCCTGCTCAAGCAGCGGCTCAACGCTGCCGGGATCTTGGGCTGATGAAAGGTCTGGAAAGGAAAACAGGTCAGCCTGTAAGGCTGACCTGTTGGAAACTCGACTCATCGAAGAACACGCCATACTTAGCTGCGTTTAATGTCCATGCGGCGTTCGGGGATACGGGCCGCTTTTCCGCGCAATCCGCGCAGATAGAACAGACGACCGCGACGTACACGACCGTGCTGGACGATTTCGATCTTCTGAATCACGGGCGAATGTAGCGGGAAGATACGTTCCACGCCCACGCCGTAGCTGATTTTACGCACGGTGAAGGTGCTGCGCACGCCGCCCTTGTGAACGCGGATCACGTCACCGGTGAAAACCTGGATACGTTCCTTGTCGCCTTCACGGATTTTTAGATGCACCTTCACGCGGTCGCCACTGCGGAAATCCGGAAGGTTCATTTTCATCTGCGCTTTTTCAAAGCGACGCAGAAATTCTTGGGATTTCATCCTAACTCCTCCTAAAAAGCTCGCCTTATCGATTCACATCGAAAGGGGGTTCGTTTCGGGTCAGACGGTCCAGGTAAATCGCCGCGGCACTACGCACGCTCAAGTGATTGTACCCGGTCGTACCGTGTATCGGCTCAAGCAGGGCGTCAACACCCGAAAAGACCTCCTCGGCCAAGCCCGAACCGGTGCCGAAGACTATCAGAACTGGTGTTTGCCCCGCAATCTTTTTTTTCAGTTTTTCCACAAAAATCGTCGGTTTTTCCAGGTTTGCCCCAGTGGCTACAATGAATGGATTTTCCTGGCATTCCGCACGGATGGCTTCTTTGACATCGTCCAGGGTGGAAACCAGGCGGATGGTTTCCAGGGCTTCCTTGCGATCCGGGTTGACCTGGGAGCCATAGCCGGAGAGCCAATGGTCCAGAATACGGTTGGCCATGCGGATCTGCGCGGGCTTGGGATGCACCACGAAATAGCGATGGGCACCGAAGGTTCTGCAACTGCGGGCGATGTCGTGCAGGTCCAGGTTGGTCAGACTGGTGGTGATGGTTTCCCCATCGCGGTTTCTGGCCGGGTGATGCAGCAGGGCGACATAGAGCGTCACGGGCGTTTCTCCTTGGCCTTGCCTGCTTGGGCGGAAGGCTTGCCTGTGGATGGCCTTGTCCTTCCGCACTTCGAGGTGGTTTCCCCGTCTATGGGTTCATTCTCCAGGCCCAGTCTGGCCAGAAGATCCGGGCGGCGTTGACGGGTTACGGTCAGCTTCTGCTCGTCGCGCCAGGCCTGCATCAGTTTATGATTCCCGCCCAGAAGCACCTCTGGAATGGCTTTGCCCTTCCAGATGCGCGGTTTGGTGTATTGCGGTCCTTCCAGCAGGCCATCACTGAAGCTGTCTTCATGGGCGCTGGCTTTGTTTCCCAACACGCCGGGAACCATTCTCGCCACGGCATCCAACAGCACCAGGGCCGCCGGTTCGCCGCCGGAAAGCACGTAATCACCGATGCTGATTTCCTCGTCAATCACGGCATCCAAGGCCCGTTGGTCCACCCCTTCATAATGACCGCAGAGCATAGCCAGGCAATCGTAGGAAGCTAGGCGCCGAACCACAGCATCGGTCAGCGGTGTTCCTTGAGGGCTCAGGAAGATGTTGTGTTGCTTGTCCACCCGACCGATGCGCCCGAAGGCTCGACCGATGGGTTCCGGCTTGAGCACCAGACCGGGGCCGCCGCCCGCCGGGGGAAGGTCGGTGGTCTGATGCTTGTCCGTGGCGAAGTCGCGCAGGTTCCATAAGGTCACCGACAGGTTCCCCGCACGAATGGCCCGACCGACAATGCTGGATTGCAGGGGCGACTCGAAAAAGCCGGGATGCAGGGTGACGATGTGGGCTTTCATTTCTTCGTGGACTCGCGGGGGGATGGGGACGAGGCTTGCTCGTCTTGCTTGCGTTGCCTGCGGGTTTTGTATGGTTTGCCGCTTCGCTTGGGCTTGTCCGCATCCCTGGCCGCCTCAAGATAAATCTCCAGCAGCCCTTCGGGAAGGCGGGCCAGCACGAGGCGTTTTTCGGTATCGTAGGATTCCACGATCTCCGGCACCAGAGGAACCATCACTTCCGCCTGCTGATGACGAACGATCAGGTGGTCGTGTCCGGGGTTTTCCTCGACGGCGAGAACCTCGCCGATGTCCTCACCGCTGGCCAGGTCATGAAGCATGTAGCCGGGCAGGTCTTCCTGATAAACCTCACCTTCATCCAGCGCGGGCAAGGCGTCGCGGGAAACCCACAACTCGGTGTTCTTCATCGCTTCGGCATCCTCGCGGGTTCGGATTTCCGCAAAGACGGCGCGCAGACCTTTGGACAAGGGACCGAGGTCCACCAGCTTGAGGCTGCGTTCCACCCCGGCAGGGGTGACGGCGGTGAAGCCTTGCCCTTGTTGAAAGACATCCGTATCCCCGGCGTAATCCCAGAGGCGCACCGCGCCGCGAATCCCGTGAGGTCCGGTGATGCGTCCGACGTTCAAATGGGTTGAACGTAAGGTCATGGTTGTTTTCCTTGATGGAGAAGGCTGCTGCAAGGAAAAGGCGCCTCAAACGAGGCGCCTTTTTCGTCGGGCTTTTGGGCTCTTCGTCGGCGCGCCTACTCGATGATTTCCAGCACGGCGCGTTTCCGAAGCTTGGTGGAAACGGCGCTTAATAAGGTACGCATGGCCCTGGCCGTTCGCCCCTGTTTGCCGATCACTTTGCCCAGGTCTTCCTTGTGGACTTTAAGTTCCAGGACGGAGGTTTGCTCCCCCTCGATCTCCAGTACTTCCACCGCTTCCGGGTGATCAACAAGGGCTTTGGCAATGGTCTCGATCAGATCTCTCATGATTTCGCACCTCCCTTTTCCGTCCGATCTCCCGAACCATCTGTCCATCTGGCACGTGAAAGATACAACCTGGAACCAATCGCCGTATGAACGATGCGAATCAGGACCATCCTACACCCCCTTCAGGAAAACCACTTCCCAAAGGCGTTGCAGGCTAATTATTGTTCAAGCTTGCGAAACTTGCGAATCAGGCTTTCCACGGTGGCGCTGGGTTTGGCGCCTTCGCCGAGCCAGAAATCCACGCGCTCAAGCTTCAGATCAATCTTGTCTTTATCCTCTTCGGCGAGAGGATTGTAGGTACCCAAGCGCTCCAGATAGCGACCATCACGGGGGAAGCGGCTATCGGCGGCGACAACGCGATAAAACGGGCGTTTCTTGGCACCCCGACGGGTTAAACGAATGCTCACTGCCATGAGTTTTCTCCTCAATCGTTTTTCTAACGACACGCCGGTTCGTCTAGTGTCTCATTGTAGAGAACTTTCACCGGCTTGTCAACGAACAGATTTCAATATTCCAAACAGTTCCGCTTTCTTAGGAAGAAGCCCTCTTCCCGGCGCGGAAGGATGACTATCTCTTCTTTTTCTTCTTCTGCGGTTTCGGTCTGGCCTTGTGTTTGGCCTTCGGTTTGGGCGCGGCCTTGGTTGCTTTGCGCTTGCCGGGCATGGCACCGCGCATCCCCGGACCGGGGCCCATCAATTGCGGCAAACCTTGCTGGGCAAAGCTTTCCGGGTCGATGGGGCCATCTGCGGAGAGCCCGCGAAGGCGTCCCAGCATTCCACCGAGTTTCCCCATGCCCATGCCGGTCATCTGGCGCATCATTTTACGCATTTCCAGAAACTGCTTGAGCATACGGTTCAAGTCCGCGACGTTGGTTCCCGACCCTTTGGCGATGCGTTTGCGACGCGAGCCGTTGAGGATGGAGTGGTCGTTGCGTTCCTGGCGGGTCATGGAGCCGATCATCGCTTCGATCTTCACCAGTTCCTTTTTCGCCAGTTCGCCTTCCTCGCCTTCCTCCAGCATCCGCGAGACATCTTTCATCCCCGGCAACATCCCGACGATGCTGCCCATGCTGCCCATTTTCTTCATCGCTTTCAGGCTTTTGGCGAAGTCGTCCAGGCTGAAATCGTTTTTGCGCATTTTTTCGGCCATGCGCTGCGCTTCATCCTGGTCGATGCTCTTCTGGGCCTTCTCGATGAGGGTCATCACGTCGCCCATGCCGAGAATGCGCTGGGCGATGCGGTCGGGGTGGAAAACCTCCAGATCCTCCATCCGTTCGCCCATACCGACGAACTTCAGGGGCTTTTGCGTGACCGCTTTGATGGAGAGCGCTGCACCGCCACGGGCGTCACCGTCCATTTTGGTCAGCACCACGCCGGTTACGTCGAGGATCTCGTCAAAGCGTTCGGCCACGTTCACCGCTTCCTGACCAGTCATGGCGTCTGCGGTGAAGAGGATCTCGTTGGGGGTCATGGCCCGCTTGAGCTGAGCCAGTTCCTCCATCAGCTTTTCGTCAATCTGCAAACGACCGGCGGTGTCGATGATCAACACGTCGTGGCCGTTCTCCCTCGCCATTTCACGACTGAGTACGGAAATGACCGCCGGGTGTTGGTTCACCTGGCTGGGGAAGACATCTACGCCGATCTGCTGACCCAGAACGGTAAGCTGGTCGATGGCCGCCGGGCGGTACACATCCGCCGGAACCAGCAACACTTTCCGCTTGAATTCTTCGGTCAACAGCTTGGCCAGTTTGGCCGCCGAGGTGGTCTTTCCGCAACCCTGCAAGCCGACCATCATAATCACGACAGGATGGTTGGTTTCCAGGTCCAACCGGGTGCTGGAACTTCCCAGCATCTCCACCAGCTCGTCGTGAACGATCTTGACGAACTGCTGGCCCGGATTGAGTTGCTTCCAGACTTCCGCACCCAGTGCTTTGGCCTTGACGCCCTCCACGAAGTCTTTGACCACGCGGAAGTTGACATCGGCCTCCAGGAAGCTCATCCGTACCTGACGGACGGCCTCCTCGATATTCTCCTCAGACAGCTTGTGCTGTCCGCGAAGCGCACGAAAGGTATCGGCAAGCTTGTCTTGCAGATTATCGAACATGAGGGCTTTCCAAACCACACCTTTGGCGCATGGCCGGCACGCGCCAAAGGTTTAGGATCAACCGTAGAAAAGAAACGATTAACGCTTGCTGAACTGGAAGCGACGGCGGGCTTTGCGCAGACCGTACTTCTTGCGTTCCACAACGCGGGAATCGCGGGTCAGGAATCCGGCTTTCTTCAGCACACTGCGAAGTTCCGGGTTCATGATGATCAGAGCGCGGCTGATGCCGTGTTTGATCGCATCGGCTTGACCACTCAGACCACCGCCACAGGCGTTGACATAGATGTCATAACGGCCTTCCAGTTTGGTCAGCTCGAAGGGTTGACGAATGACCATGCGCAGCACGTCGCGACCAAAGTAATCTTCTTCATCACGATGGTTGATCACGAATTTGCCGCTGCCGGGACGCATGTAGACGCGCGCGATGGCGCATTTACGCTTTCCAATAGCATGCCATGTAACGGCCATGTTTTGCTCCTTTATCCCTGGTGGGTCACCTGAAGCTTACTTCAGGAGGTCCAGTTTCTTGGGTTGCTGCGCTTCGTGGGGATGATCCGGCGAGGCGTAGATTTTCAGCTTGCCCAATTGCTGACGGCTAAGGCTGTTGCGCGGCAGCATACCCTTGACGGCGGTCTTGAGCACCATTTCCGGTTTCTTTTCAAGCAGTTTCTCCAAAGAGATGGATTTCAAACCGCCCTGATAGCCGGAATACTGATAGTAGAATTTCTGGGCCAATTTTGCGCCGGTAACTTTGATTTTGTCGGCGTTGATCACGACGACGAAATCACCGGTGTCCACATGAGGCGTGTATTCCGGTTTGTTTTTCCCACGCAGGATCATGGCGATCTGTGTCGCGGCGCGACCGAGCACCATGTCTTCGACGTCCACGACCCACCATTGGCGTGGAACTTCACCTGGTTTTGCACTAAAAGTCTTTGTCATCTCTATACCTCCCTTGTCGAGATACGAGCGGCTTGTTTACGCAATACCGTGTTGAGTGTCAAGCAAAAGCTACGGGATTCTTGAGAAAACACCAGGAAAGTGTTGCAAAAATACTAAAACCGTGAAATAAATGAATCATGATCTCATCCAACGAGGAGATACTACTGGCTTTATCTATTCTTGATGAAGACTGGATCACCCAGGCTCAAGCCATTCGCTTGGGTCGAGCCATCGGTCTTGTGGAAGCCACGGTGCGTAGTTCGTTGTTTCGTCTGTCCAGATCGGGAACGCTGGAACGCTCCTCGGAGGGCTTCCGGCTGAGCCGTGCGGCGCGAACCCGCTATGATCTGACTCTACCCCAAGAAGCCTGGAATGATCGGTTTCTGGGGGTCGCCTTTTCCGCGGAGGAAGTGCGGCGCAAACGGCGTGATGGCCTTCGGTATCAACTGCGCAGGCTCGGTTTTGCCCCGCTGAGTGCCGGGATGATGGTCCGGCCCGATTGGCCTGAAGGGCATCTTTTACCCCGCTTGCAAGTCCTTTCCGAGGACGAAACCTGGAGCCTCACCCGCTTGGAGGTTTTGCAGGAACCGGCCCCTCGGTTTGCGGCAAGGATCTTCCCTATGAACGAATGGGACCGGGAAGCGAGGCTTTTGGCCGAGCGATGGGAACGTTTGGGTCCGGCGATCCATGAATTGTCCGAACGGGAAAGTCTGGCTTTTCGGGTAGAACTGGAAAGTCAGTGGCTTGAATGGCAGGTTGCGGCCCCCTTGTTTCCCAAAGAACTTTGTCTGCGGCATCCCAACCTCTGGCGGGCGGTTTCGGCCCTCATCAATTTAAGAGAGCGTTGCCGTCCCGGTTTGCAGGCTTATGCCGCCCTGCTCTTATCCCGAAAACGCTGATTGGCGCTTCGGGTTTGCATCCTGATCCAAGACGCGCTATAGTGCGCCCCACGTTGACGCTTTCTTTCATTTATCAGTGTGTCGTCGGGTGATCGACGAGAAGCAGGTGTGTTGTGTTGGGTCGCTGGGCAGATTTTCTCATGCGCTTTCGCTGGCTTGTGCTGGCGGTGTATCTTGTGGTCACGGTGGTGTTGCTTCAGCAGGCCAGCCAGATCACCTTTGCGTTCAGTTTCCGGCAGTTTTTCCCGGACGACAACCCGGTGGTGGATTACTACAACGGGGTGTTGGAGGAATTCGGCGAAGACGATACCAGCTTCTTGATGGCCGTGGAATCCCCGAAGATTTTTACCCGTGATTTTCTGCTGCGTTACCGTAGCTTTCATGATGAAGTCCGAAAATCCGATGGCATCGTCGAGGTGGATTCCATCATCAATGCCACCCGCCCTCGTTGGGCCGATGACAGCCTTTACATTGATGAACTCTTTGACACCATCCCTGATGACGAAGAAACGATCAAGGAGCGCCAAACCTATCTGTTGAACAGCGAGCTATACCGAGGATCGTTCATTTCCCTGGATGGCAGTGCGATCATGCTGGTTGCCAAAATGGACCCGGCACGCAACGACGAGCAACAGCGGGTACCGATCATCAACGCTCTGCTGAAGGTGATGGATTCCTTTACCCAGGACACCGGCGTCAAGGTCTTGATGGGGGGTGTACCGCGCTCCCGCGTGGGGTATGCGGACATCATGACCGTAGATACGACCAACATGACCAAGTATGCCGCCCTGGTGGTCTTGGGGATTCTGATCTTCACTTTCTGGAACTGGGCCGGTGTGCTGTTTTCCATGATCGTGGTGTTGTTGGCCATGCTCGCCCCCGTGGGAACGATGGCTTTCCTGGGCATTCCAATCAGCCTGCTTTCCACCATCACGCCCGTGATTATCATGATTACCGGCGTGGCCAATTCCATCCATTTCCATACGCGCTATTATGAGGAATTGAACCGGGGCTTAAGCAAAGAGGAAGCCATCCGGCAGGCCACATCTCATTTGAGCATTGCCTTGTTCATCACCAGCGTGACCACCTGCGTGGGCTTCTCGATTTTGGGGTTTACGGACATCCGTATCTTGGCCGAATTCGGCTTGTTCACGGCAATGGGTGTGTTGTGCGCCTACCTGATTACAATCACCCTGCTGCCTGCCGTATTGGCCGTGCTTCCCAAACCGAAACCGGCGATGCTGACGCGCTATTTCAAAGGCGGTTCGCAGCGGATGCTGGATTTCGTCCATATGGCCACGATCAAACACCCCCGTTGGAGCGTCGGCCTTTGCCTTGCCGTCGGCTTGATTGCCGCCGGCTTCGCCAGTCAGGTGGAGCGGAACCAGAAGATCCAGGATGACCTGGAAGAAGATCACTGGATCATTGCCACCCAGCGTTATTTCGAGAGCAAACTGGGGGCGGTGCTGCAACTGGATATTGTCTTGGAAACCGGGAAACGAAACGGGGTCAAGGCGCCGGAAGCCATGCGCTTCGCCGAGAAGATCAAAGAGCATCTGCAAGACTATGAGGCCATCGGCAAGGTTTATTCGGGGAGTGACCTGATCAAGGAACTGGCCCAGACGATCAACGACGGCGACCCGGCCTATTACAAGATTCCGGACAGCAAGAACGCCATCGCTCAGTACTTGTTGCTCTATAGCATGACCGATCGTGACCCGATGAAAGGTCTGGTGGGTAAACGCTACGACCGTATGCGTGTATCGGCGCGGATCAAAGACATTTACGCCATCGAGGCGCGGGCCTTGTACAAAGAACTGGATGCCTGGCTTCAAGACAACGCCCCGCCGGGAGTCACGCCACATCTGACGGGCTTAAGCCCTGTGGCCCATATGATCAACAGTTATATTGTTGACCAGATCTTCTGGACCTTCATCTACGCCCTGTTCATCATCAGCATTCTGTTGGTCTTCCAGTTCCGTTCGTTGAGCATCGGTCTGATGAGTCTGGTTCCCAACATGTTCCCCCTGACCGTGCTTCTGGGAATGATCGGGATGCTGCATATCAACCTCAAGCCCAGCTCGGCGATTACCTTTTCGATTGCCTTGGGTATCGCCGTGGATGATACCGTCCATTACATCACCCGCTACATGGATGAGTTTCGGCGAAACCCCGACCCGGATGAAGCGACCCGGCGCACCCTGGCCGGAACAGGCAAGGCGATGGTCTTGACCACCGTCGTACTCAGTTGCGGCTTTCTGGTTCCCATCTTTGTCTCGGATGTACGCGGTAACAACGAATTCGGAATCTTGAGCGTGGCTGCCGTCTTGACCGCTCTTTTGGCGGATCTCTTTGTCTTGCCGGTGCTTCTGCCCCGTCTGATGGTTTGGAGAAAACGCCGCTCGGAGAAATAAACGCAAGGTTTGTTGGTCGTTCCGGGCGGATGGCTCGTTTTCCTGCCCAACATTGCCAAATTGCGATGAACTCGTTATAGTGGAGGAGATCGCTCTCCCGGCAAGGTGCCGGGAAGTTGGTTGACGTTTGCCTATCGCGTGAGGCGCGATGGCGTGTGTTGGTATTGAAACGAGGTAAGGAATCTTAACGATGGCTTCGCGTTGGTTTTGGATAATCGCTGTATTTTTCGGGATTTTCCTGCTTTCCTGCGGGGAAGATGGCTCCTCATCCGATGAGAATGGCGCGGATACAAGCGATGGTGATTATTACAGCGATGGCGATCGTCCGCAAAGTGATGGTGACAGCGACTTTGAAGGCTATGAGTTGGAGGAAGACCCGGAGCCGATCCGCCTTCGCGGTCGGGTGTTTGTTCCGGATGACGTTTCGGATGTGCCGCTTTCGGTGCGTCTGGAAGTTTCCGGTCAGGTCGTGCAAAACCTGGAGTTGGAGCCCAGAGGGGAGCGCAGCTTCGTTCCTTTCCTGTTTTCCGCCTTGGAAAGCGGTCGCTACGAACTTCATGGAATCCTGCACCTGAACGATTGGACCAACGGAAGCCGCGAGGATATTCACCGGGCCTATTCCGAGAATCCCCTTGAAATGAACCTGGATGAGCAGGACGAATACGGGCCGGTGGATTTACGCATCGGTTTCAGTTCGGTCAGTGATGGCGATGAGGAAGACGACAGCCAGGATGGGGAAGAACCCTCCCTGGATGGAGACGACGAAGAACCCGGCGAAGAGGAATGGGACGACGAGCTTGAGCCTGAAGAAGAAACCGATGGCGATGAGGAGCCCGAAACCGCAGAGGATGATGAACCCGCAGCAAATGAAGATGGTGACGCTTCCTACCACGAGGTGGATGGCGATGAGGATGCCCTGGACAGCGCCTTGTAAGCATTTGGTTTCTTCTCAATGCGGAGCGCCTGTCTGCAAGGATGCCGCATTTTGTAGCTAACCGTGAAAACCAAGTGTTTTTGATCCCTTGAAACGCAAAAGCGCTTTACATCGTGCGTGGCTTTCTGTACAGTACCATGCCCAAGTGGAGAGGGTTTCGGCGTGACGAGCCTTTTCCGGTTGGACGATGACGAACGCTCCTCATGTTTGCTCGAAGCCCTGCGCTCTGATGATAGGCCCGGTTTCGTGAAGGAGAGTTGTTGCCTTGGAGGGGTGACATGAAAGATGTACAGTTGGAACCCAGCCCGAACAGTGTCGATATCGACCACGTCGGGATCAAAAACCTGCGCTACCCGGTGACCGTGCTGGACAAAAACCGGGGCGAGCAACATACCGTGGCCGACGTGCAATTCAGTGTGGATCTTCCTCACCGCTACCGTGGAACCCACATGAGCCGGTTTCTGGAGATCCTTCATGAAAACCACAAAGCTCTGGATATCCGCCAGTTTCGTCAGATCCTTCGTGAAACCAAGCATCGCCTGAACAGTTCGGCGGCGGCAATCAAGATCCGTTTCCCCTATTTCGTTGAGAAGACCGCGCCGGTAACGGGCATGGCGGGGATGATGGATTATCTCTGCGGGTTTCAGGGGGTTATTGATGCCGATGGCAAGGAGACCTACACGCTGAGCGTCAGTGTCCCGGTGACTACGGTCTGCCCGTGCAGCAAGGAAATCAGCGACCGCGGTGCGCACAACCAGCGAGGACAGATTCTGGTCAAGGTCCGCTACAACGAGATGATCTGGCTGGAAGACCTGATTACGCTGGTGGAGGAATGCGGCAGTTGCGAACTGTTCGCCGTACTCAAGCGCCCCGACGAAAAGTATGTTACCGAACGATCCTTTGACAATCCCGTCTTCGTGGAGGATGTTGTCCGTGGTGTGGCGGGGAAATTGAAAGACCATCCCCGTGTGACCTGGTTCCGGGTGGAAGCGGAAACAAGCGAGTCCATCCATAACCACAGTGCCTATGCCGTGGTTGAGTTTCAGAAATAATCGCATCGGTGTCTCAAGTGGTCTGACGGTTTTCGCGAGGAGGAACGAGACGTGAATCATCGTTTGTTGTGGGTTTTGGTGCTTGGTGTGTCGATGGTGCTTGCGGTGGCTTGCGGAAGAAAGCAGGTTACCCAACAGGACAAAGACGCGGCGACGGCCTTTTATCAACTTGCCGTGAATGCCTTTCAGAACGGCAAGCTTCCCGATGCGATGGCCCAGTTGGAAGAAGCCAGCAAATACAACCCGGATGATGTCAACGTTCATCATCTTTACGGCATCATCTTCCTGGGGAAATCCAACGGACCCAAGGGCGGATCGACCCTGGCCAGCGATTGGCTGGTCAAAGCGGAAACCCATCTGAAACGGGCGTTGGAAATCGAACCGAAGATGACCGATGCCCGCATCACTCTGGCCGCCGTCTACATGGAACGCCAGAGTTGGAACCTGGCCCTGGAACAATTGAAGGAAGCGGAAAACGATCTGAAGTACCCCGCCAAAACCTTCATCTTTGACAACATGGGCTGGTGTTACCATATGCTCGGCCAGGAAGAGCAGGCCGTTCTTGCCTTGAAAATGTCTGTGGCCGAGAACCCGAAGAACTGCCATGCCTGGTACAACCTGGGACGTGTCTATCGGGATCAGGGCCAGTGGCCCCAGGCGGCGGATTCCTTTGCCAGCGCGGTAGAGACGGAAGGCTGCGGCGGGTTCCTCATCGGTTGGAAAGAGCGCGGTCTGGCGGCCTTGAAGGCCAAGGAAAACGAAACGGCAGCCACGGCCTTTCAGCGTTGCGTTGAGGTGGCCGAGAAGACAAAAACCTTTGAGGAAAAACGGGCCTGCAAACGGTATTTGGAACTGATGAAATAAATCCCGGTAGTTGTAAGGAGGTTGTCTGTTGTTGAGTCGCCGTCTTCAGGTATTGCAAAGCACCATTGAACGTTTCCTGCGCAAGAATGCTCATGTGCGCTTGCGACGTCTGGTCAATCGCGCCCACCCGGCGGATCTGGCCGTGGTGTTTCGTTTCCTGGATGAAGACGAGCAAGACCGCCTGTTTATGATGCGGGACAACCTGGAAGAGCGGGCCGACCTGCTTTCCCATCTGGATGACACCATCGCGGCGCGTATCGCCGAAGATCTGTCGGTGGATGAACTGGCCAGTCTCATCGGTGAGATGGACCCGGATGATGCCGCCGACCTTCTGGACAATCTGTCTGACGAGCGCAAAGAGCGCATTCTTCCGCTGTTGGAATCCGAGGACCGTGAAGGCATCCATGAGATTCTGAAATATGCCGAAGACAGCGCCGGTGGGATCATGACCACGGACATCGTCACGGTGCATGAAGAAAGCTCCGTGGATGAGGTGGTGAAAACCGTTCAGGGGTTGGGTGACGAGATGGAGATGGTGATCTATCTCTATGCCGTGACCGAAGAAGAACGCCTGTCCGGTGTGGTCAGCCTACGTGAAGTGGTTCAGGCACCGAAGGGAACGATGATCCGTGACCTGATGGAGCAGGATGTCATCAAAGCCGGAGCGGATCAGGATCAGGAAGAAGTGGCGAAGATGATTGCCCGCTACGATCTTCTTGCCGTGCCGGTGGTGGATGAGGAAAACCGCCCCTTGGGTATCGTCACCGTTGATGATGTCATTGATGTCATTCGTGAGGAAGCCACCGAGGACATGTTGAAGATGTCCGGTACCGACGGGGAACTGCTGGAAGATTACTCCCTCTGGCGCAACATCCGTTCCCGGCTTCCCTGGCTGGCGGCCAGCCTCATCGGTGGCGTGCTGGTGATGAAGATGATCGGCCACTTTGAAGCGTCCTTGGAAAAAGTCCTTCCCTTGGCGGCCTTCATTCCCGTGGTGATCGGAATGGCGGGAAACATCGGTACGCAATCGGCAACGATCATCGTCCGTGGTCTGGCCACGGGGCGGATCAACAGCACCAAGTGGGTGCGTACCGTGACCACGGAAGGCATGACCGGTTTCTTCCTGGGGGCGTTTTACGGGGTGCTGCTGGGGGCTGTCGCCTGGTACCAGTATGGGACCGTGTCGTTTATCGGTCTGGTGGTCGGCAGCGCTCTTTGCGCCGCAATGCTTCTGGCTGCTGCCGTGGGTGCGGTGGTTCCTTTGATGTTTGACCGCCTGCATGTCGATCCCGCCTTGGCGACCGGACCGTTTGTGACCACCAGTGTGGATGTGATGGGGATTTTCGTCTATTTCACCATCGCGACGATGCTCATTCCCGGCCTTCGTTGATTCAATGAACGAGCGCGTAGACAAAGCCCTTGTTCTGCGTGTGATTCCCCTTCGAGAAAGTGACGTGCTGGTTCATCTGCTGGGGGCATCCATCGGCAGGCGAAGCGCGGTCGCCAAAGGGGCGCGCAAGAGTCGCAAGCGCTTTGGTGGAGCTTTGCAACCCTTTACGCTGGTGGAAGTGGAGCGCCGAAAGAACGCCCACGGTGGGTTGGATGCCTTGACCTCGGCGACGGTGGAAGAGGGCTTTCCGGGGATTCGCCAACGGCTGGAAGCCATTGCCTTGGCTTCTCATTTCTGTGAGTTGTGCGACCTGTTCCTCCCTGAAGGCGATCCAGCTCCGGAGGTCTATGAGTTACTCCTGCTGCTGCTTCACCGTCTGGATCAGACCGAGCCGACTCTGAAACACTGGTTGATTTTCCTCGCCCGCCTGTTGGATCTCACCGGCCTGCGGCCTCGTTTCGACACCTGTGAGGAAACCGGGCAAGGCCTGGACGATGCGGTTTACCTGGATGGCTACCGCGCCACGGTTCTTTGTGCCGAGGCCGCTCAGGGACGACGTAGCGTGTTGCGCCTGGAGCCTTCCGCTCTGCGCACTTTGGAAGCGTTGCTTGATGCCTCTCTGGAGTCCGTCGGTCAGGTGCGTCTGCTTGCTCATCAGGCGAAGCCTTTGATCAAAGCCTGCCTGATCTTCCTGCGCCAGCATCACGAGTATCCGCTGAAAACCCTCCCGATGGTGGAGGCGAGCCTGGTTCCGGAAGGTTTATGATGCCTTGGCTTGGCTGGACTTTCTCAGGCGTTGCTTCAGCCAGCGCCAGTCGTCACGGGTGAATTCCTTCAAGGGAATCAGCAAGCCCAGATACAGGGCCATGATGGCCACGCCTTTGACCACGATGAGCGCCTTTCCCTCCGGATGCCAGAGGGAACTCAGCCCGAAGACCACGGCACCGGCGACAAAGAGCCGAAGGAGGGTTGCCCAGGGAAGGCTGGGGCGAAGCCGGCGATGGAGGGTGATTCCCGCAAGAAGGGAACCGATCATCAGAGCCAGCATCATACCCACCGCGGCACCCGTGGGACCGACAAGGTACATTCCCACACTGGAACAGGCCAAGGAAAGCAGCAGGCTTGCCGCCATCAAAGCCGTGGAAAGCTGCGGACGCCCGGCGGCGGAGAAGATGGTTCCCAGAATGGCCACCAGGGCGAAGAAGAAATAGCCCACGGAAAGGGCGGAAAGTTGGTCGGCTCCCGCGGCGTACAGTGAAGGAAAGACCAGGCGTAAGACATCCGCTGCGCAGGCGGACAGCACCAAGGCCAGAGGACCAAGCACGCGCAGGCTTCCACGCAAGGCACGCTCGATGGTCTTTCTGGCCAGCGAAATATCTTCGGCAAAGGTGGCCTGACTGACCAGAGGAAAGAGAACGAAGGTCACGGAGATCACCGCCACATAGGGAAGGCGAGCCACCTGCAAGGCCGCGCTGTAAACGCCTACCGTGGTGGCATCGTCACAGAGGGCTTTGACCACGTAGAGGTCTGCATTCAACAGCAGGTTCAAGGCCAGGGCGTAAAGCATGATCCAGACCTGAAAGCGCACCAACTGCCCGCTGGTGATACCCTCCGTGGCCTGGTCCGTCGTGCGGCGTGTGTAAAAAAGACTGAGCAATCCTGCAATAAGCGTAAGCAGAAACGCGGTCAACGCAAAGCCGGAAATGGCGCCCACCACACCGAAGCCCAGGGCTACGGCCCCCAGGATCAGCCCGATCTTCAAGCTGGCGAAGAGGATGTCCATCAGTCCTTGGATGACAAAGCGCTTGGTGCCGTTGAATCCGCCGATGAACACGGCGTAGAGAGCATAGAAAAACAGAATGGGCGCGGCGTGGCGCAAGGGTGAGGTCAGTCCTTCATCGTTGAACAGAATGGCAAGGACGGGAGCGCCGAGCAGCAAGCCTACGGCCAGAACCAGGCCCAGAATACTTTGCAGACGAAGGGAGCGCCCCAGCACCCTGGCGTAGCGCCTGGGGTTTTCGCTGATGAATTTACTGGTCGCCTGCAAGGTGCCGGCAATGACCATCATGGTCAACGGGTTCAGGATCGCCACCACCACGGAGTAGGTTCCGAAAAGTGCGGCGCGGTCTTCTTCCGAACCGTCACCTAAGCGAGGCAGCATGAATAGCAGGGTCAGGCCGCTTAACACAAACCAGCCCTTGGCGAAGGTCAAGACCAAGAGGCCCCGACCAACCGGGCTTGAGGTGTTGCTTTCAGGGGCTGGTTGAGGCTTCGTCACTTCGTCAACATTAAAGAGCCCAAGAGCAGGCGATCGTCCGGGGTATTGTCTTTCGTGCCTGTAATCTTCGCCCGGTAGGCTCCTTTATACAGGCCCATGTAAACCTTCAACTCGATTTCCGGGGTTTTGGAAGGGATGGTCAATTCATAGTCATCCAGGATGTATTCGCCTTCCTTCCAGCGGCGCATGGGGTAGCGGTCGTTGACCGGAACGTGGTCGCCGCGCAGGCGGAATTTCTGCTCGTGATCGGCGTGGATGAAAATCATGAAATCCCGCTTGGGTTTGGTTTTGGCGTGAAAGAGCAGGGAAATCTTGTGCTTGGTTCCGACTTTGGCTTTGGTGCCGTTCAGGCTGTAGCCCACCAGTTCGATATTGTCATCAAAGACCGCCGTGGAAGGCGTTTCCATCTGGAAGGTGTTTTCCGTCGAGACGAAGTTCTTCAAGACACGGTTGATTTCTTCCTTGGTCACGACTTCCCTCGCCCCATCTTCCGAGCGGTTGGAAACCACCCAGAATTCCGGCTTGTAGGGTTGGCCCGGTACGGTGTCATCAAATACCTTGACCAGTTTCTCTCCGCCGCTGACTTCCTGCCAGAGTTGGTTGATCCGGCTGAAATGCTTCTGTTTCTGTTCGATGATGATGAACACCCGCTTGCCCCGGTACTTGTCATGAAAGCGCCGGATGGAGGCGACGTTGTTCCGCAGGCGGTACCCGCGATAGTTGTAGTTGTGCCATTGCTCATCGAAGGGCATGTAGTATTTGATGCTACGGGATTTCCAGGTCTGGGTGAACTCGGCAATCGGCTCTTCCGGTCCCTGGCGATGCTCCAGGTAGTAGGTCATCATGCTGTCCGCGCTGAACATCCGCGTCAGTTGGGGAATGTGAGCGCTGTTGATATAGATTCCGTAGGCGGCTCCCAACAAGACAAAGGCCACGATGGCTTGCCAGACGAAGCGCCGGAACAGGGCCATCACTCCGAGAAGAACGCCCCAGAGGGTGAGAATGATTCCCAGCACGAAGCGCGGATCGGCCACGTTGGGATGCCAGTCCTGCAGGCGCTCGGTGGTGATGAAATAGAACAACGTGCGATAGTTTTTCTGATCCAGGAGATCCGGCGCGGCGATAATCAGCACCAGAAGCGCAAGGAAGAAACTCATGCGGTTGATGTTGTCGGCGTCGTTTTCATTCAAGGCGCGGCGGATGTCAATGGCGATCAAGGCCACGGCGAAGGGGACACTGGGGAAGATGTAATGAACGAACTTGGTGCTGATTGCGCTGAAAAAGCCGAAGATGAACAGGAAACCGACCACGAAGAACAATTCCGGGTTCTTGTCGGCCTGCTTGCGGTCCCAGGGGATGGCCCGGAAAATGGCTCTCGGCAGGAAGGTCAGCCAGGGAAGTACACCCACGGAGAAATACAGCACGAACATCTGGAAGGAATCATCCGGCTTGTCCAGTTTGCCCATCGTGCGTTGTACGTGGTGATCCCAGAAGAATTTCTTCAGATAAGGCAGGCCGAATTTCCCCGTCATGTATCCGTACCAGGGCAGGGCGACAATGAAGTAGACCAGGAGGCCGGTGCCGAAACGCATCCGACGCAAGAGCCGCCATTCTCCGCTGAACAGACAATACAGGAACACGGAACTGCCGGTAAGCATCACCGGAAGCAGACCTTTGGCCAGGGTTGAAACACCGAGGAAGGCCCAAAAGAGGTAATACCAGTAGGGTTTTCCTTCCTTTTCTCCCAAAAGAAGGCTTCCGATGGCCATTGTCTGAAAAACGACGAAAGGCGTATCGACCATGTAGGCCCGGCTGATCAGGTAGTAGCAGGGAGTAGTCATCAGGATGGCCGCGCCGATCAATCCGGTTTGGCGATCGTAGAGCCGTCGCATGAAGAAGTAGAAGAACCAGATCCCCAGAAAGCCGACGGCGGCGATGGGCAGGCGCAAGGTCCATTCGTTGACGCCGAAGAGTTTGGCCGCCGGATAGGCCAGCCAGAAGATGAGAATGGGTTTGCTCCAGAATTCGCCCCGCTTGGCTCCTTCGTCGTTGCCGCTGCGGCTGGCCGGGGTGATGAAGTCTCCTTCACCCATCGTCATTTCCCGCATGACCTGTCCGTAGTTCGGCTCCCATTGCATTTGCAGAGGGTAGGAGCCCAATTTCAGGAAAAGGATGATGGCGGCGAGGAACAGGAGTCCCCACAAGGCATAGCGTTGTGCTTTACTCATCAACTCCACGATGCGTTCTCCTTTCGGCGTCGGGATTCTCCCTTGGTTGCCGATGGCTTGGCTCACGCCCGAAGGCATGGCGGCAGGGTCTTGGGCCGTTGCATCTCCCACGGTAATTGCGTCTACCCTGCCGGGATTCCGTGAATGAATCCATCATCCGGATTTTCTACGGATGAAAACAGCATGGCGTGACGTGAACACGCGGGATCTTGCGCGAAATGTGATCGGAACTTTACCTGTGAATGCGGCGCTTGTCAAACAATGGAAAGAACACATTTTCCGGATTATTTCCCGGAGTTGAGCTTCTTCCGGGCCGTAAGCATGGCCTGAATCTGCTTCCGACGGCTGGGGGAACAGGCCAGCAGATTGCCGGTTTCATCACGGCTTAGCGCCACACAGGGGGTACAGTGGCTGTTCAGCGAACAGCTTGTGCATTGTTCCATGTCTTCCCAACGGATGCCACGCAGGCGCTCGGCCTCTTCCCCCCACCAGATGTCTTTCAAGGATTTTTCCCGGGTCGTTTCGGAACTGCGCCAGGTCGGGCAGAACCAGACCGTGCCGAAGGCGTCAATCAATAGTTTGCTGCGTGCGATGGTGCAAACCGTTCCCGTAGGGTCGGGATTCTCAAATTCGCGGCAGAAGTCATCAAGGTTTCCGCTTTGATAGACCTCACGGATCCAGGTTTCGTTTGCAAACAAGTCCTGCAACTGCTCGCCGGAAAGGGCCAGGCTTTGAGGATCACGCACCCCGTTTTCGGCGGGAAGAATCTGCAAGTCCTGCCGGTACTGGCAGCCCAGATCCTTGGCCAATTGGATGGTGGAAAGCAAGGTTTCCCGGTTCAAGGTCATCACCGGGGTTTTGATCACCACCTTCATTCCCTGGGCCAGAAGCAGATCAATGCCCTGCCGGGTTTGTGTGTAGCTCCCCGCTTGGCGGGTGATCGCCTCATGAATCTCTGGCCGGTCGCTGTAAAGGGAAACGTGAACCTCGCCCACAGCCAGGTCGGCCATGCGTCTGGCGTCGTCCTCTTCCAGCAGGGTCAAGGTGCTGAATACGCTGGTGTGGAAGGTCAGACGGCGGGCTTCTTCCAGGAGCTTGAACAGAACCTCTTTGCGCACAAAGGGTTCCCCCCCGGTGAAGGCAAGGTGCAGAAGGTTCATCTCGTGGAGTTGGGAAAGCAGGTCCAGCAGCTCGTCTTGGCTCAGTTCCTTGCCTGCCGCCTGATGGTCCAGGTAGCAGTGGCGGCAATCCAGGTTGCAGCGTTTGGTGATTTCAATCTGTCCGGCCATCGGCAGGCCGCTGCGGACATAACGCAAGCCAATGCTTTGAGCCACTTGCTGATAGGAATTTTCTGTCATGATCGCCCTATACATTACAAGACAATGCCCGGTACGGGCATGATGAATCGGATGGCCTTCTTTCCAGTTGTTGTATCATGCCCCGTCTGGGGATGAAAGAGGGAAACGCCCTTGGCGTGTGCTAGAACGAAAACACCCCCAATTCGGGAAGGAATTGGGGGTGAAAACCTGTTGTCAGTCTGTTTTTACAGGGTTTTTCCGGTCAGACGGCGGGTGAGTTCCAGATAGATTTCGGAGGTTTCCGCAATCACTTTCTCCGGCATCGGTGGGATGGGAGGTTCCTCACGGCCTTCGTCACGGGCCTTGTACAGTTCGTCTTTGAAACCGCTTTCCCGGTAGTAGTTACGGACATGCTCTTTGGAAAGGTCCGTGGTGTCGCCCTGTTTCATCTTTTCCAGATCCCAGAAGCGGTCTTCATCCGGGGTGCCGAAGACATCCACCAGCATCAGGTCGCCCACTTCATCACGACCGAATTCCTTTTTACCATCCACATGAACCAATCCGCCCTGGTTGACCTGCTCTTCCATGACGGTATCGACTTTCAAGCAAGCGCTTTCGATCCATTGCAGTTCCTCTTCGGACAGGCCGGAGATGGACAGTGCCTCGGCGCGTTCGATGGAGCGGTCTACGGGTTCCAGCTTGGTGGTCAGTTCAAAGAAAGGATGAGGCATTTTATCGCCGAAGGTCAGGGAGGTATACTTCGGGTCGGTGATCTTGCCCTTTTTCAGTCTGTCGTTGAAGCTTCCGGCCACATAGTGACGCATGATGAACTCCAAGGGGACCAGCACGCTTTTCATGCCGGGGATCTTGCTGTAATCGCGCTCAATGGCCACTTTTTTTACACGAATGGAGTTTTTACCCTCACGGCCCAGGTAGTGGGTTTTGATGCCCAGATCCGCGCAGCGCTCGAACCAATGGACGGTACATTCACAGATCGCTTCGCCCTTTCGCGGGACTTCAGAAGGAATGGGGCAATCGAACACGCTGATGCGGTCGGAAAAGATGAAGATCAACTCCTGGTCGTTGTTTCCATAATAAATGTCCTTGACCGATCCCTTGTGATACAGCTCCATGACTTGGCTCCTCCCTTTACAAAAAAGACAACGAAAAAGTAGGTGGTAACGTGGGGCTTCGTGATGTCCCGTCTAGCGGGTGACGCAATCTACCCGGTAATGGGAATCCCGTCAATGGTTTTCCTTGACGAGCAGCGCAAGGGAGCGGGATTGGGGATCTTCAGGGATTGTTGTCCCGAACAAGTGCAAAAGGCCGTGTCCCTGTCTTCGGAAGGCCGCTCGCGCCTAGAAAAGAATGAAGAACATTTCCTGCACTTCGTAGATCAACTGGTTGAACATATCGCCCCAGTGAAAGGCGGTCATGATTGCCCCGAAGGTAAACAGGATGCTTCCGCTCAGGTACACCGCTTTATGTCCTTTGGGCTGCCCGGCCAGAAATTTCCCGATTCCTGCCACCAGATAGATCACAAGGGGAATGACCAGGGCCAGTTTGATGGCGAAAGGCTGCATCATTTTGCTTTGGGTCAGGCTGAATACGGCCAGCCCGACCACGAGGGGCAGAATCAGCAGGGTTTCCACGCTGGGAATCAGCAGGCGTTTGATGGGAACACGCATCAGCGCGGCGGCAAGAATCAACAGGGCCAGACCGAGAAACAGCGTGACAAAGCAGGTGTGCAGGAACCATTCCTGCTGCTCCAGTCCTTCCAGTTGTTTGAGGTCGAACTCGGCCATGTCCTGGCCATAACCATCGGTGAGAGCCAGCCGCTCGAACATTGCCCGCGCCCGTTGCAGGTGTCCCATATCACGATAGGTTTCCCCCTGAATCAGCTCCGCCCGGCGGGCCATTTCCGAGGCCGGGTTTTCGTCTTTGATCTGCTCCAAGATGGCGATGGCGTCATCGGATTGTTCCGCACGCAACAACCAGCGGGCCTGCCAGAGCAGCAATTCGGCACGCAACACGAAATTGGGATGAACGCGCAGGATGTCCTGGGCTTCCTCCAAGGCGTCCTTGAGTTCCTGTTTGTGGGCCTTGCGTTTGAGGGTTTCAAAACGCCGTAAGGGTTCCTCACCGGTCTGCAAGGCCCGCTTGAAATACTCGACCCGGTTTTTAACCAGCCGGGCGTGGCGACTCTGGGGGAAGCGCTTGAGAAAGGATTCGTAGTATGCCAGCGATTGCGTGTAATTCTGGCGGTTTTCCTCCTCAATAAAAGCCATGCGATACAGGGCGTCATCCTGGAAGTTGTTGGTGGGAAGGTCGTTCAAGAGGTGTTTGAGCCGTTTGATTGCTTTTTCGTGGTTGCCTTCCCGGTTGGTACGCATCGCCTCATAGTAGAGTTTCTGCGGAGATTCCGTTGGGTTGGAATCCTGGGAAGGTTCCAGGCTGTTGCTCTCTGCTTCATCGGCCAGGCTTGGGGTGGACCCGCAGGTCAAGAGGAGCAGAATGGTGAAAAACAGAAGCCCTTTGGGGGAAGAAACGCAAGTTTTCATCACAAACCTTGTTGAGTTGGAGCCAATGGGAACACGCCGGATCGTCGAATGTTTCCTGGTTTGAAGCCGCGATCATCCATCATGCCGTGTGCTTGGTTCAAACGAGTCTTATTGTGCGCATTTCCCGGAAGAAGGCAAGGGCTTGTGCGCTTCGGTGTGCAAGATTGTCTTGCGTGATGGGATGTGCTAGACTATCGTTGTGATGAATGAACCAAGTCAGATCGGTTTGTGGGATGACCCCGGACCGTGGTTTGCCCTGCTGTTTTCAAGATTAGGGCTTTGAATCAGGTGAGGAAAACGATGCAAAAGCTTGGATGGTTGCTTGCCTTGTTGTTTGTGGTGGCTTCCGGTTGGTTGTCTTGCACCGAGGATGGTGAAAAAGAAGAGGTGATCCGGGAATGCGTTACCGATGAGGAATGCGGGCCGGGCTACAATTGCCGTCTTCAGGAATGCGTGCCCAACGTGCAGGAAGGGGAATGCTACGACGATGAGGATTGCCCAAGTGGTTATGTCTGCAATGACGAATTGGTCTGTGTCTGGGATGACGGCTCGGTGGATGACGACGACGATGATGATACCGTGACCGATGGTGACACCCCTGAAGATGGGGATCTGGACGGTGACGACGAGGAAGACCCAGCCGAAGACGGTGATCTGGAAGACGACGAAGATGGGGATGCGGAGTATGAGGAAGGGGAGCTGGACCCACGCTGCGTGTCGCAATCCAACTTCGGGTGTCGGGAAAATACCGTGTTTCATGATGTCTTTGAATGCGCGAATGGGGATCTGAACAAATGCTCCGTGACCTGGGATCCCAGCTATCCCCAGTGCGGGTATCAACGACGGGTTTCCTATTGGAAGACCTGCCAGGAAGAATGCCTCTCCGCCGAAGATCCCAACGACAATGATTATTGTGCCGAGGACGGCCCGGTGGAAGAAGATGGAGATGTGGAACCGGCGGATGGTGACACGGAGAGTGATCAGGAAATCGCCACCAGCCGCAACGGTGATCCCTGCCAGGTAAACGGAGATTGCGCCAGCGGTCATTGCAAAGTGGATTGGGATGGTGAAGGCCGTTATTGCAGTCCGGCTATCGACATGTGTGTCGATCATGTTGACGAGGAAGAAGGGGAATCCGCGCTGTTTTATCAGCATGGAAAGATTGTCTGTCATGAGACGATGCACAAACGCTGTTCCACCGGTGCCTGGGTCATGCCCATCGAATGCGCACCCAGCGAATGCACCTCCGGCTATCTTTATCGTGAGGCGCAGACCTGCGTAACCGAGCTTGGTTGTCAACCTCAGCAATTACCTGCTCACGAGCCTTGTGCGGGCCATTATGCCTGTTTTGATGAGTACAATTGCCGGGGTACCTGTTCGGATGATAACCACTGCGCACCGGAATATAGCTGCGTGAACGGCCATTGCGAGTAAGCCGGATATGTTATCCGGGTTCTCTTGTTTCTACGATGTTCGTTACCCCTCACGGGGATACCTTTTGGCATCCTGTCTCTCCCAGAGGGAACGCGAACGAAGAGAGCAGGGTGAGGGAAACCAGAGTGTGCCAGTCGTTCCGGGGTTGCTTGGCAACCCCGTTTTTGTTTGGGAAAAAGCATGGGTGGCCTGAAACTACTCGCTAACCTGGTTTCTTTTCTTCGCCGAGATAAACCTCGTGTGGAGAGGACGGCCAATGGCAATATGGATAACCGGGTATGCAATGATCGTGAGCTGGAAACCGAGGCTTTGGACGAGGACGACGAGCCCTGGTCGGAGGGTGAGATGGTTGTGGAAGTCCCGATCAACGGGGAGCTGGATCTACACAACTTCAACCCCAAAGAGGTGAAGGATCTTGTCACCGAATACCTGCTTGCCTGCCATGAAAAAGGTATCTTCCAGGTACGGGTGGTGCATGGGAAAGGAAAAGGCGTCTTACGAAAGCGTGTTCATGCCCTGCTGAAGAAACACCCTCTGGTGCTGAGTTACCATCTGGCCGAACCCTTCGCCGGTGGATGGGGGGCAACCCTGGTGACGCTGAGCGAGGAACCGAAGGTGCAGGATGAACGTGCCTTATGAAGATGGGCCGATCGTTGGTGGTCGTTGATTCGCCATCTGGCTCCCTGTTCGCGTGGAATCCGTATACACCCGGAGGGGGTTGCTCCGAGGAATGATTGAAAATGGACCTTTTCGCAGACGAAGCTTGCATCCTGAAGCATTATAATGTATGCCATGCGCCGTGTGATCGAGCCGGTCTTAGTCTTGTTTCTATTCATTATAGTAAGACGCCTCCGGCAAGCCGAGCCGTTTTGTGTGGCTTGGGTGAAAATTGTTGGAAAATGATGACGATTTTCCCCGGATGCCTTCGGGTTCTGCGTTGATTGTGGTTGTTATATTGTTGGTATTACTGGCTGTTTTACGAATTTTAGGTTTTTTCTTGACAATTGCAAGTTGTTGCGTAATCTACGTGAGCCTTTGAACGTTCTGGCCTTGCGGATCGTCCGTGATTTGGCAAGGTTGAAAATCAGCGAACAAACACCCTCGTGAAACCGATACCATCATCGTTTCGATGGCTGGTCGGCGATGGACGAATTGAGGTCCCGATGTTCGGATTAATTGGAAAAAAAGTCGGAATGACGCAAGTGTTTACGGCGGATGGCGTACGTCACCCCGTAACCGTTGTCGAAGTGCCCAAGAGCCGCGTGATTCAAATTAAAGATGAAAGCACGGACGGCTACAAGGCGTTGCAGATTGGCTGCTATCCCAAGAAGGCCAAGCATACCACCAGGCCGATGGCTGGTCACGTCAAAAAAGCCGGTGTCGAAACCAGCTTTGAAGCGATCAAAGAATTTCGTATGGATGACGTGTCCAATTACGAAGTCGGCCAGGAACTCGGTCTTGAGCAGTTCGCCAAGGGCGACGTGCTTGCCGTGACCGGTACCAGCAAGGGACGCGGTTTTACCGGCGTCATTCGCCGTCATAATTTCCACGGCGGTCCTGGTGGTCACGGTTCCCGTTTCCATCGCGTTCCCGGTTCCATTGGTATGCACACCGATCCGGGCCGTGTCTTCAAAAACCGGAAAATGCCCGGTCAGCATGGTAATGCTCGCACCACGGTTCGTGACCTTGTGGTTATGGCTGTGGACGTTGAAAAAGAGTTGTTGTTTGTTCGCGGTGCCATTCCAGGTCCGAAGACCGGTCTGGTGTACCTGCAACAGATGATCAAGCTCGGTGGCAAGCTGCCCACCGGCCAGGACTAGAACGCGTAGGAGAGTCAGATGGCCACCGTGAAAGTGTTGGATTTGAACAACTCTCCCGTGGGAGAGATCGAGCTTTCGGACAATGTCTTCAATGTTGAAGTCAACGAAGCCTTATTGTACGAAGCCAAGAAATGGCAGCTTGCCTGTCGTCGCCAGGGTACCGCGTCTACCAAGACCCGTAAGGATGTCAAATTCGCGACCCGTAAGCTGTTCCGTCAGAAGGGCACCGGTCGTGCGCGCCGCGGTTCGTTGAAGAGCCCCGTGCTGCGTGGTGGTGGTACCGTGTTCGGGCCGCATCCTCGCGACTACAGCTACACGCTGCCGCGTAAGGTGCGTCAGGGTGCGCTGCGCTCCGCCTTGAGTGCGCGCTTCCAGAACAACGGCCTGGTGGTGTTGGATGGCTTCGAGCTTTCCGAGATCAAGACCAAAGCCGTGGTTGGTGTGTTGGAAACCCTCGGTCTGAAGAATGCGCTGGTGGTGGATGGTGACAACCTGTCCCTGCACAAGAGTATGCGCAATCTTCCCCGTGCGGATTACCTGCATGTCAACGGCGTGAATGTGTACGACATTCTCAACCATGACACCCTGGTGCTGACCAAACGGGCTGTCGAGGTTATCGAGGGGAGGTTGGGCTAATGTTGAAGGAATCCTACACCGTCCTGGTTCGTCCCTTGGTGACCGAGCGTCTGACCGCTCTTTCCGAGGAATTGCCGAAATACGGCTTCGAAGTTCGCAAGGACGCCAACAAAATGGAAATCCGCAAAGCCGTGGAAGACATGTTCGATGTCAAAGTGGCCAAGGTCCACGTGATGAACATGCCCGGTAAGGTGAAGCGTCGTGGTCGTCATATCAGCCGCTCCAACGGCTATCGCAAGGCTATCGTTACCTTGAAAGACGGCTATAGCATCGAACTCTACGAAGGCGTCTAATCGGCACCTCGAACGATAAGGGTAAGAATCATGGGTCTGAAAAGCTTTAAGCCATATACGCCGGGACGCCGTCAGATGACGGTAAGTGATTTCGCTGAAATCACGACCGACAAGCCCTACAAGCCGCTTCTGGCTCCCCTGAAGAAAAAAGCCGGTCGCAACAACAACGGTCGCATCTGTGTGCGTCGTCGTGGTGGTGGTCACAAGCGTGCCTATCGTATCATCGATTTCCGTCGGGACAAATTCGGCGTGCCCGCCAAAGTGGCCACCATTGAATACGATCCCAACCGGACGGCTCGCATCGCGCTTTTGCATTACATGGATGGTGAGAAGCGCTACATCATCGCTCCTGAAGGCTTGAAAGTCGGCCAGATGATCCACTCCGGCGAAGGCGCGGATATCCTGCCCGGCAACTGCCTGAAGATGAAAGATATTCCTCTGGGTACCCTGCTGCACAACATCGAACTGAAACCCGGCAAGGGTGGTCAGATGGTGCGTAGTGCCGGTGGTTCCGCCCAGCTTATGGCCAAAGAAGGTCGCTACGTTCTGCTGCGTCTGCCCTCCGGTGAAATGCGTAAAGCTCTGGCCGAGTGCATTGCTACCGTCGGCACCGTCGGAAACTCCGATCACGGCAACATCAATATCGGTAAGGCCGGTCGTAACCGCTGGTTGGGCAACCGTCCCAAGGTTCGCGGTGTCGTGATGAACCCGGTCGACCACCCGCACGGTGGTGGTGAAGGTCGTACCTCTGGTGGTCGTCATCCGGTCACCCCGTGGGGCTTCCCGACCAAGGGTAAGAAGACGCGCAGCAATCCGCGCACGGATCGTATGATTGTCAAACGTCGTAACTCGAAATAAGTTTCGATTCATTGAATTCCAAGGAGGCCCACGGTGCCGCGTTCTGTTAAAAAAGGTCCGTTTGTAGACGCACACCTGGAAAAGAAGATCGTTGATGCGATCAATTCCGGGTCGCGCAAGGTCATCAAAACCTGGTCTCGGCGGTCCACCATTCTGCCTGAATGCGTTGGATTGACCTTCGCCGTGCATAACGGCAAAAAATTCATCAGCGTGTTCGTCACCGAAAACATGGTCGGGCACAAGTTGGGTGAGTTTGCGCCCACCCGGACCTTCAAGGGTCACGCGGGCAGCAAGAAAGGCTAATAAGGGAGAACCGAGATGAAGGCCGAGAAAAAAGAGGCTAGAAAACAACGTCGCGCTCAGAAAGTCGCCTCCAACCGGGGTGAAGTCAGCGCCAAGTTGAGCTTCCTGCGCATGTCTACGCGCAAGGTTCGTTTCATCGCGGACATGGTTCGTGGCATGGACGTGGACAAAGCAATCACGGCGTTGAACGTGAGTCCCCGCAAGGCCGCCAAGCCCGTGGCCAAGTTGATCCGCTCCGCCGTGGCCGCCGCTGAGGAGCGTGAGGATATGGATCTGGACATCCTGGTGGTGAAGACCATCATGGTCGATGAAGGTCCGACGCTGCGTCGTTTCATTCCCCGTGCAATGGGTCGTGCGACGCGCATCAACAAACGCACCAGCCATGTCAAGGTCGTTCTGGCCGAGGCTTAATTTAGGAGGTCACTCGAATGGGACAGAAAGTAAATCCCATCGGATTGCGTGTGGGTATCATCCGTAGCTGGGAAAGCCGTTGGTTCAGTGAAAAGAACTATCGCCAGTGGCTTGCCGAGGACATCAAGCTGCGTGAGTTCGTCAAAGCTCGCTTCTTCGGGGCCGGCGTGTCCCGCGTGGAGATCGAGCGCGCTCCCAGCAAGGTGAAGGTGACCATTCACACGGCACGTCCGGGCGTGGTGATCGGTAAAGGTGGCGCAGGTGTTGAAGAGCTTCGTACTCTGCTTTCCCGTCGCGTGGATGCCAATGTCTTCGTGAATATCGTGGAAGTGCGCAAGCCCGAAACCAACGCTCAGCTCGTAGCGGAAAGCATCGCCCAGCAGCTTCTGAAGCGTATCGCGTTTCGTCGCGCCATGAAAAAGGCCATCAGCCAGGCGATGAAATTCGGCGTGAAGGGCGTGAAAGTGAACCTGGCCGGTCGTTTGGGTGGCGCGGAAATGAGCCGCACCGAGCGTTACCATGAAGGCCGTGTTCCCCTGCACACCCTGCGTGCGGATATTGATTACGGCTACACCATTGCCCGTACTACCTACGGCGCTATCGGCGTGAAAGTGTGGGTTTACAAGGGTGAGGTGCTGGAAGAAAAGAAATCCATTCGCAAGGCCTTGGGCTAATCCCCCGACCCACTGGATGGAATGCTGAAAGGATAAGCCGTTATGTTGGCGCCAAAGAAAACAAAATTCCGTAAGCAGTTCAAGGGCGACCTGAAAGGGACCGCACGCCGTGGCAACATGATCTCTTTCGGAGACATCGGCATCATGGCGATGAGCCGCGGACGCATTACCAGCCGTCAGATTGAAGCCGCTCGTATCGCCTTGACCCGTCATGTCAAGCGCGGCGGAAAAATCTGGATCCGTTTCTTCCCCGACACTCCGGTGACCAAGAAGCCCGCTGAAACCCGTATGGGTAAGGGAAAAGGAAACCCGGAAGAGTGGGTGGCCAAGGTCCATCCCGGACGGATTCTCTACGAGATTCTCGGTGTGGAAGAGTCGGTAGCTCGCGAGGCCCTGCGCTTGGCCCAGCACAAGCTTCCCATTAAAACCCGCATCGTGGTGCGTGAGGACAGATTATGAAAGCCATCGAATATCGAGCCAAATCGTTGGAAGATCTTTATATCGAGTTGAAGAACGGCCAGGAAAAGCTCTTCCATGCCCGCTTCAACCATGCGACCGGTCAGCTCGGCAAACCCCTGGAACTGCGTGGCTTGCGCCGGGAGATCGCGAAAATCAAAACCATCATTCGTGAACGCGAATTGGGCATCGAACGCAAGGTCAAATAAGCGTTTGAGTGTGAACGAGACAGGAGTTCGCAAGATGAGTCAGAAAACGCGCGGTTTCCGCAAATCCCGTCAGGGTGTCGTGGTTTCGGACAAAATGGACAAAACGGTGGTGGTTCAGATTACCCGACGGTACAAGCACCCCATCTTTGGTAAATATCTCACCGAGCGCAAGCGCTACAAAGCCCACGATGAAAAGAATGAGTGTGGCATCGGCGATCAGGTCATCTTGATCGAAAGCCGTCCCCTCTCGCGGGATAAGCGCTGGCGGGTGAAGGAAATTACGAAGAAGGCCCTGTAAGCCTTTTTCTGAGGAAACGAATCGTCAAGGCGAGGTAAGCCATGATCCAGATGGAAACGGTACTCGATGTCGCCGACAATTCCGGCGCCAAGAAAGTTAAATGCATCAAGGTGCTCGGTGGTTCCAAGCGCAAGTATGCCAGCGTGGGTGACGTGATCGTCGTGGCGATCAAAGAAGCGCTGCCGAACTCCAAGGTGAGAAAAGGCTCGGTGATGAAGGCTGTCGTGGTGCGTACCGCGAAGGCGATCAGCCGGTCCAACGGAACCTTCATCAAGTTCGACACCAACAGCGCCGTCCTGATCAACCAGGCTCGCGAGCCCGTGGGAACCCGCATCTTCGGACCCGTTGCTCGTGAACTGCGGGCGCAACATTTCATGAAAATCATTTCGCTCGCCCCGGAGGTCCTGTAAAGGAGCAGTCTCATGGCAAAGCTGAACATTAAAAAAGGTGACAAGGTCGTCGTGCTGACCGGCACGGACAAGGGCCAAAAAGGCAAGGTGATTCTCGCCATGCCCCAGAAGGATAAGGTTCTCGTGGAAGGCGTTCGCCAAGTCAAGCGCCATCAGAAACCGAGCCAGCAGTATCCGACCGGTGGCATCGTCCAGAAAGAGGCTCCCATTCATGCGTCCAACGTGCGCTTGATCTGCCCCAAGTGTGAGAAAGCCATTGCCGCCAAGCGTGTGCGTCTGGATAACGGCAAGTGGATGCGCCAGTGTCCGGAATGCAACGAGAAATACGAGTAAGAGGAGACGTTCGATGGCCCGGCTAAGAACAATGTACCAGGAAAAGATCATCGGCCAGATGAAGGAAGAATTCGGCTATAAGAATATCATGGCCGTTCCTCGCCTGGAAAAGGTGGTGGTGAACATGGGTCTCGGTGAGGCCATCGCCAACCCCAAGGTTATGGATTCCGCCGTGGACGAGTTGCGTGCGATCACCGGACAGCAACCCGTGGTGACCAAAGCCCGTAAATCCATCGCTCAGTTCAAACTGCGCGAAGGAATGAAGATCGGTGCCAAAGTTACCCTGCGTGGTCCCCGGATGTACGAATTCCTCGATCGGCTGATGAATGTGGCCCTGGCCCGTGTACGTGACTTCAAAGGCGTCAGCAAAAAAGCCTTTGACGGACGTGGCAACTACTCGCTGGGTATCCGCGAGGAGATCATCTTCCCCGAAATCGATTACGATAAGCTGGAGAAGATCAAGGGCTTGAACATCACCATCGTCACAACGGCGAATACGGACGAAGAGTGCCGCAGCCTGCTGCGTTACTTCGGGATGCCGTTCAAGAAATAACCCCGGAGACGAACAAGGAGGATCACCTTGGCTAAAACATGTCTACGAGAAAAGGCCAAGCGTAAGCCTAAGTTTTCAACACGCGAATACAACCGCTGCCCATTTTGCGGTCGCCCGCGTGCGTATTATCGGAAGTTCGGGATGTGCCGCGTGTGCCTTCGCGAGAAAGCAAACTACGGCTTGATTCCTGGAGTGACGAAGTCGAGCTGGTAAGGGCGAACCATCTCGTTCTATTTAATTCACCTACAACACCCTGACCGATTTCGGTGTTTCTTGTGAGGTGTTTCTATGAGCATGACCGATCCCATCGCCGATATGTTGACCCGAATCCGTAATGCCTGCATGATAGGCGCCGGTTCCGTGTCTTGTCCCCATTCCAAAGTCAAGGAAGCCATCTTGGCCGTGTTGAATGCGGAAGGCTACATTCGAGGCTTTAAGGCGATTGAAGAAAACGGCAAACGTAATTTGGCCATATTGCTGAAATACGACGACGGCGGTACGCCGGTCATCGGTGGCATTCAGCGAGTCAGTCGGCCCGGCTTGCGCCGTTACGTGAACAAGGACCAGATCCCCCTAGTGCGTCGAGGCATGGGAATGGCCGTCATTTCCACCTCCCGTGGTCTGATGAGCGACCGCGATGCTCGCAAGGCGCGGATTGGCGGGGAAGTCCTCTGCCAGATCTGGTAATCGACTGCCAGTGATTTGAACATTTTGGAGGCGAAGCATGTCGCGCATCGGGAAACTGCCGATTCAAATCCCCGATAAGGTGGATGTGAAAATCGATGGACAGAAACTGATTGTCAAAGGACCGCTCGGTCAGTTGGAACAGGAATTCCGTCCGGAAGTCACTTTCGAGCTGGAAGGCAAGACTCTGCTCTGCCAGAAGGCGAGTGAAGAACCGGGTTCCGGAGCTTTCTGGGGGCTTTACCGAGCCCTGGCCAACAACATGGTCGTTGGCGTATCCACGGGCTACGAGCGTCATCTGGACGTGATCGGCGTGGGATACAAGATCGAGCAGAAAGATCCCAGAAGCATTACCTTGAACGTCGGCTATTCCAATCCTGTGGAATTCAAGCTGCCTGACGGTATCAAAGGTGATGTGGATCCCAAGGCCAACCATATCAAACTCAGTGGTGCGGATAAGCAGCTTCTGGGTCAGGTGGCCGCCAACTTGCGCAAGGTTCGCCCTCCGGAGCCTTACAAGGGTAAGGGGATCAAGTACACCGAAGAAATCATCCGACGCAAGGCCGGTAAGGCTGGAGCGAAGAAGTAACCAAGGGAAAGAGGGTCCCTTTTATTAACGAAGGAGCATGACCCAGATGGATAAGAACATCCGAAGAGAATTCATGAAAGCGACCCGGCACAAGCGCATTCGTCGCAAAGTGACCGGAACGATGGATCGTCCGCGCCTGGTTGTCTTCCGTTCCGCCCGCAACATCAGCGTTCAGGTGATCGATGACGCCAAGGGCGTGACCCTGGCCAGCGCCTCCAGCTTGGATAAAGACCTGCAAGCCGAAGTGGCGAGCCTGCGCGACACCTGGAAGGGTGAACGTGAAGAGTTCTACGCCAAGTTGGCCAAGGCTCCGGCTGAGGACGACAAGGGTGGCAAGAAGAAAAAAGGCAAAAAGGATAAGGCTCCCGTCGCTACGACGAAGAAGACGAAACAGCCTTCTCCCAACAGCCTGAATGTCCGCATTGCCCGTATCGTCGGTGAAGCCATCGCCAAGCGTTGCGGCGACAAGCAGATTGAAAAGGTCGTCTTCGACCGCAGTGGTTACAAATATCATGGCCGCGTGCAGACTTTGGCGGAAGCCGCTCGCAAGGCCGGATTGCAATTCTAACGGGGGAAAACCGTGACGAATTTTCCTGTACAGCAGAATGAAGAACAGTACATTGACCGCATTATCAACATCAATCGTGTTGCCAAAGTGGTCAAGGGTGGTCGCCGGTTTTCCTTCAGTTCCGTGGTTGTGGTCGGAGACGGTCAGGGTCATGTGGGCGTAGGAAAAGGCAAGGCCAATGAAGTGCCGGAGGCGATCCGCAAGGCCGGTGAACGTGCCAAGCGCGATATGGTGGAAGTGCCCATCGTGGACGACACTATCCCTCACGAGATCATGGGCCGTTTCGGTTCCTGCAAAGTGATGATGCGTCCGGCCAGCGCCGGTACGGGGATCATCGCCGGAGCCGCCGTTCGCGCCATCTTCGAGGCAGCGGGCGTCAACAACGTGCTTTCCAAGATCATCGGCACCACCAATCCTCACAACGTGGTGAAAGCCACCCTGGATGGGTTGACCCGCCTGACCACTATGGAAGAACACGCGAAAAAGCTCGGCAAGCGTGTTGAAGACCTGACTTAAAAAGGGATACCGCTATGGCTCTGAAAATCACCCAGACTGGCAGCGTGATCTGCTGCACGGAGAAGCAACGTAAGGCCATGAAAGGCCTCGGTTTGCGTAGAATCCGCGATGCGGTGGTCCGTGAGGACAACGCCAGCACCCGTGGCTTGTGTAATTTGGTCAGTCACCTGGTGACGTGGGAAACGACGGACGAACCGCTGACTCCGGGGCTCCGTAAGAAACGTGCTCAGGCGAAGTAACGAAGGAGACAGTCTGATGAGACTTCACGATATCAAAGCCCCCAAGGGTGCGAACAAAGATCGCAAGCGCGTGGGTCGCGGTGGCGGTTCCGGTTGGGGCCACACCTCCGGTAAGGGTTACAAAGGCCAGAAGGCCCGTAGCGGTGGTTATGTTCCGGTGTGGTTTGAAGGTGGTCAGATGCCTTTGCAGCGTCGCCTGCCGAAATTCGGCTTCACCAACATCTTCCGCAAACAATACAATGAAATCAACCTGTTCCGCTTCGAGTCCTTCGAGGGCAATACGGTCAATCTGGAAAGCCTGATGGCTCAGGGTTATATCCGCCAGGTCAAAGACGGCGTGAAAATCCTCGGCAAAGGCGAACTCAGCAAGCCTTTGACCTTTGAAGTGACCCAGGTGAGCAGTGGCGCGAAGCGCAAAATCGAAGCGGCTGGTGGTAAGGTGGTTCTTTTGGCCGGAAATACCGACGAAGAGACTCCCGAAGTCACCAACGAGGCGGCCAGCGAATAAGACCAGGGTTGGTAGTAGCTTGGGCAGGTAGCCCAGCGGCGGCATCCCGAAGGAGAGGTACATCGTGGCGACCCAGCTTACGAATATCGCAAAAATCCCGGAATTGAAGCGGCGCATTATCTATACTTTGGGTATGCTCGCCGTATTCCGTTTGGGGATCTTCATCACCACGCCGGGAGTCAACCGTGTTGCATTGTCCGAATTCATGGGGCAGGCAGGCGGTTTGTTTGGCTTGTTCAATATGTTTACCGGTGGTGCTATGGGGCAGGCCAGCGTCTTCGCGCTGGGTATCATGCCTTATATCTCCTCCTCCATTATCCTGAACCTTCTCACGGTGGTTTCTCCGAAACTCTCCGCGCTGAAGAAAGAGGGAGAGGCCGGACGGAACAAGATCAACCAATATACCCGGTACGGAACGATCCTTCTTTCCGCCATTCAGGGTTTTGGTATTGCGATGTGGCTGGAGTCCATCAAGGTGGGCGGCAGCATCGTCGTCGACCCGGATGTTGCCGGTTGGGGATTCCGCATTATGACGGTTCTGTCCCTCACCGCCGGTACGGCCTTCCTGATGTGGCTCGGTGAGCGCATTACGGAGAACGGTATCGGAAACGGCATCAGCCTGATCATCACCGGCGGTATCATCGCCCGTATCCCGCAGGGAATCAGCCAAACCATTGATTTCGTTCGCGGAGATCAGCTTAAGCCCATTACTCTGTTCGTCATCGCCATCGTCATTGTTGCCGTGACGGCCCTGATTGTTTACGTCGAGCGTGGCCAGCGCCGGGTGCCGGTGCAGTACGCCAAACGCATGGTTGGACGCAAAATGTATGGTGGTCAAAGCAGCCATCTGCCCCTGCGTATCAACACCGCCGGCGTGATTCCGCCCATCTTCGCCAGCTCCATCATCATGTTCCCCGCCACCTTGGCTAACTTCGTCAGCCACCCCTGGGTTGATGTCTTCAAGGATGCCATGCAGCCGGGAACCTGGTTCTACAACACGCTTTACGCCGTGATGATCATCTTCTTCGCCTTCTTCTATACGGCGGTGCAGATGGACCCGATGGACGTGGCTGAAAACCTGAAGAAAGCCGGTGGGTATATCCCCGGAATCCGTCCCGGAAAGAAAACCGCGGATTATATCGACACCGTGTTGACCCGTATCACCGTGCTTGGCTCGCTGTACCTCACCGGTATCTGTATCATGCCGATGTTCATGCAGCAGTTCGCCAACATCCCCTTCTATTTCGGCGGCACCAGCCTGCTGATCTTGGTCGGTGTCACGATGGATACGGCGCAGCAGATTGAATCGCACCTGATTACACGGCATTATGACGGATTCGCCAACCTCAAGGGCGGACGGATTCGCGGACGTGCCGTGCGTGGCTAAATCCTGTAAGGAAACTCGAAAACGGTAATCACCGATACGAAACCCACAAGGAGAACCCCATGAATCTGATCTTTTTAGGCCCTCCGGGAGCAGGTAAAGGAACCCAGGCAAAGCAGATCATCACCAAGTTCGAGATCCCGCAGATCTCCACCGGTGAAATCCTCCGCGCCGCCATCAAGGAAGGCACGGACATGGGGAAAAAAGCCAAAGAATTCATCGATGCCGGCAAACTGGTTCCCGATGAGGTCGTGGTAGGGATCATCAAAGATCGTCTGGCTGAAAAAGACTGTGAAAAAGGCTTTTTGCTGGATGGCTTCCCGCGCACCATCGCCCAGGCCGATGCCTTGGGTAAGGTTTTGGATGACATGGGTCGCAAGCTGAACCATGTGGTCTGCCTGGATGTTCCCAACGAGGAACTGCTCAAGCGCCTGACCGGTCGTCGGATCTGCCGTCAGTGCGGCGAAGAATATCATGTGATGTTCAAAAGGCCCGCCAAAGAAGGCGTTTGCGACAAATGCGGCGGCACCGATATTTATCAGCGCGCCGATGACAATGAAGAAACCATCTCCAACCGCCTGAAAGTGTATAGCGATCAGACCCAACCGCTGATTGATTATTACGGCGAGCGCGGTTTCCTGCGTCGTATCGATGGCGTAGGCAGCTTTGAAGAGATCAAGAACCGGATCTTTGATGTCTTGAAATAAGACGGCTCCGGTTTGAAAAAGATTTGACGAAAACTTCGTTTTCGTGTACAAAACAACGCCTTTCGTGTTCAGCACCCGGAAGGGGGCGGCGAAGGGCCGTTGTATGGAAAAAGTGGTTTTACCCCGTGGACCTATTTGTAGTGAGGATCGAAAGGCATGGCTAAGGAAGACGCCATTATCGTGGAAGGTCGCATTTCCGAGCCCTTGCCCAATGCCATGTTTAAAGTGGAATTGGATAACGGTCACAAGGTGCTTGCGCACATTAGCGGAAAGATGAGGATGCACTTCATCAAGATATTGCCTGGTGATCGTGTTTCCGTGGAATTGTCGCCCTACGATCTTACGCGGGGACGAATTATCTATCGAGAGAAATAGCGCAAACCCGCGCTCTGGGAGGTTTCCATGAAAGTCCGTTCGTCTGTTAAGCGGATTTGCAGCAAATGCAAGATTATCAAACGCAAGGGGATTGTACGCATCATTTGTGAAAACCCCCGTCATAAGCAACGGCAGGGTTAATCCCTAGCGGATAAAGAGGAAAGGAGCCGAACGTGGCACGCATTGCTGGTGTCGATTTGCCTCGGCGCAAACGTATGGATATTGCGTTGACCTATATCTATGGTATTGGTCGCAAGACGGCAGAGACGATTCTTGAGAAGGCCAAAGTGCCCTTCGATACAAAATCCGACGACCTGACCGAAGCGCAGACCCGCGACATCCGTCACGTCATTGATGAAGAACACCAGGTGGAAGGTGATCTGCGCCGCTCCGTGCAGATGAGCATCAAACGCCTGATGGACTTGGGTTGCTACCGTGGTCTGCGTCATCGCCGCAGCCTTCCCGTCCGCGGTCAGCGCACGCACACCAACGCTCGCACCCGTAAAGGTCCGCGCCGCGTGTTGGGTCGCAAGAAATAACGGCTAAGGAAAACTGGAGGAACGATGGCTCGCCCTCGTAAAGGTCCGAAGAAAGTAAAGAAAAACGTACAGAATGGCATCGCCCATATCAGTTCGTCGTTCAATAATACCAAAATCTACATCACCGATGTCGCCGGAAACGCCATCAGTTGGTGTACGGCTGGTACGAAGGGCTTCCGTGGCTCCCGCAAAAGCACGCCTTTTGCCGCCCAGGTAGCTGCTGAAGACGCCGCACGCAAAGCCGTGGAACATGGTATGCAGAATATCGCCGTGTACCTCAAGGGACCGGGGAGCGGTCGTGAGTCCGCCCTGCGCGCCCTGGCTGTTGCGGGACTGAAAGTCACCTTGATTCGTGACGTGACGCCTATCCCGCATAACGGTTGCCGTCCGTCCAAGCGTCGTCGCGTCTAGTTCGAACTGGTTGCGACACGCGCACCCATAAGCTTGTAACAAGCGAATTGGAGGGTTCATGTATCGGAATTGGTACGACTTGATCAAACCCAAGGCCGTCGAGGTGGATCGCGATACGTTGACCGAGGTCTACGGAAAATTCACCTGCGAGCCGTTGGAACGCGGGTTCGGAACCACCGTTGGTAACAGCTTGCGCCGGATTCTGCTCTCCAGCCTGCGTGGAGCGGCTATTTCCGCCGTAGAGATTGACGGTGTGTTGCACGAATTCAGCGCCATCCCGGAAGTGACCGAGGATGTGACCCAGATCGTGCTTAATCTGAAGCAGGTGAATATCCTCCTGCACGGTGTGGATACCGCAGAAGTCACCGTGGAAAAACACGGCGAGCCCGGCGGTGGTCCGGTTACCCTGAAAGCGGGCGACCTGATGACCGACAAGGTTGAGATTCTCAATCCCAACCAGCATATCGCCACCATCGGTGAAGAAGGCCACCTGCGTATGGTCTTCACCATCACCAGCGGACGTGGATACATCGCGGCGGATCGGAAAAACATCCCGGATGCTTCCGTCACCACGATTCCTATCGACGCCAATTACAGCCCGGTTCGCGAAGTCAACTATACCGTAACGCCCAGCCGTGTCGGTCAGTCCATCAACTACGACAAACTGGTGATGGAAGTCATTACCAATGGGGCCGTGCGTGCCGATGACGCCTTGGGCTTGGCTGCGAAGATTCTGAAAGAACAGCTCACCATTTTCATCAACTTCGATGAAAACATAGAGATCGAACCGGAGCAGGAAGAAACCGAGCAGGTCGTCTTCAACAAGAACCTGCTGCGTCCGGTGGATGAGTTAGAACTTTCCGTGCGTAGCGCCAACTGCTTGCAGAACGACAACATCAAGTACGTCTACGAGCTGGTGCAAAAGACTGAGTCCGAAATGCTCAAGACCAAGAACTTCGGACGTAAGAGCCTGACCGAAATCAAAGACGTGCTGGCCGAAATGGGCCTGTCGTTGGGAATGAAACTTGAAGGATTTGTCCCGCCCAAGGACTTGCAACGCTAAAAAGCCTTTTGGCTGGGAATGGATAAGGTAGGTAGACTATGCGACACAGAAACAGTGGTAGAAAACTGGGCACCAACCAGACGCACACCAAAGCCATCCTGCGTGGATTGGCGACCAACCTGATTCGTCATGAGCGGATCACCACCACGGACGCCCGCGCCAAAGAACTGCGCATCGTGGCGGACAAGATGATTACCCTGGCCAAGCGTGGCGATCTCCATGCCCGTCGCAAGGCTGCGGCCTACCTGCTGGAACCGGAAATGGTTCAGAAGCTTTTCAGCGAGTTGGGACCGCGTTTCGCCGAGCGTAACGGTGGATACACCCGCGTGCTGAAGGTTGGCAACCGCGCCGGAGACAACGCGCCGATGTCGATCATCGAATATCTGGCCGAGTCTGCTCCCAAGGCTGAAAATGCTGAGGGCAAAGAGTAAATCAAGACCTGCGTCTTGATCCAGACGGATGAAAAGCGAGGGTGTGAGCCCTCGCTTTTTCTATATAGAGGGTTGCGGTTCGATCGTTGAGTTCCCCTAGGCTTGCCAGGATGTGAAAATCATGCTTACATGGCTTGCTTCGTTCGTTCGACAAGCCCGGCGATGACCAAGCCGCATCGTGTTCTCGTCATTCCCTCTGGGCGGATGATGCAGGGGACGGAATCGACCTCAGATTTCCGCCTGCGTGGGAGTGCTTTTTCCTGAATGATTCCTGGTTTTGTTGTTGTCGGGTTGCTTGGTTTCAACCAATTGTTTGCCGGAGGCGTGAAGGATGCTGTTTCGATCCTTGCTTGGTTTGGCTTTGATGGTGTTGCTTTCCTGCTCGTCCGATGGGATTGAGTCGAACAAGGTCAAAAAGGCCACGGCTACGTCTCCTGACACACAGAATGAACCCTCCGCTCAACCCGCAGAAGAAAGCACGAAGCCTGCACTTTCAACACCTGGGCCGCAAAGCCGTGACGGTGCGGATAGCCCCTTGCTTTCCCAAAGCCAGACCCTATGGAACGACCAGGTCGTAACCCAGAGCGCTGTGCGCTTGCAGAAAGATACGCTCTACATGGCCGGGTTCGATGCACAGTCCATTTCCTTGTGGCGCTATTCCCTTTCCTCCGGGAAAGCAGACTTCCATCTCAAGGCTCAGTCAATGAGCAATGCCTTTTACTGGAACCGCCTTCGCACCTGGGATCAGCCTCCCCCGAAGGTCAGCTTTTTCCAAAGCTTTGCCTCCTTGTTGCTTCCCGATGCGTCGGGCCGTCTATGGTATGGTGATTGGGCCTACCTGGATGCTTCCGGTAAGCCGGTGGAAAAGAAAGAACACCTCGACCTGCACGCGATGCTTGACCAGGATCTTTTTCACCTGCTACCCACCAAGGTCATTCGTCACCTGGCGCGTGAAGTGTATCCCAAAGCGAACAATGCCGAATCTCTGTGGATCGAGCAAGCCCGGCGGGGTTTGATGCTTGCCTCGGCCAGCCCGGACGGAGCCTGGCTTTACATCGGCATTCCCGGCGATCACAACGCACAACGGGTGAAGGATCTCAAGGTCCGCAAGCTGGTGGCTTACAACCTGAAGAACGGACAATTCCGTTTTTACTACAAGCTCTGGCCTTCCGACCAATGCCTTGTACACTTGATTGCCGAGAAGAACGCACTGTTTGCCGTGACGGAGAAAGACCCGCAGCAAGCAGACCGTCGGGAAGCGGAAGCAGGCCGGGTGTATGTCTGGAAACTGGAGAAGGAAACCTTCAAACCCGTTGAAGCTACGCGCTATCTGGACAACGCTCTGCGGGTACAGGGGAACTTGTGGCTGGTTGAGAAGTCTATCAAAGGGAAGCTCTGGTTGGCCTACCGCGATGGGGACGAAACCCTTCAGGGCATGTTTCCTGCCATCGAAGAGATTGTCTTTTGGGAACACCAGCACGGGCGCATGGTCGAACGCTTCCGGCGGGCACCCTTCTTCAAAGCCGAGCAGGTTCAGGAATTGAAGTTTGAACAGGGCAGGTTTGCCGGACGAAGCCACCACAACCAGAGCGATGCCTCCAGCACGCGCTCGGTGTTTTGGATGCAGACACCCAAGGGCGCAGAGCGCTATGTCTGTCCCAACCGCTTCTGCAAAGCCTGGGATTTTGATGGCACGCATCTGGTGGTAGCTCGCGAAAAGAATCAGGTCTTGCTCTTTCAGGTTGGCAAGAGCATGGACAAGCCCCGCGTCCTGCGTCAGCCCGCGCCTGTGGATGTGCCGGATTTCTCTGGCCTGAGCGCAGAGATGAGCCTCACTGCGGAGAAGGCCCAGATCTTAGACCGGGCCTATCTGCACCCGCAAGCCTTTTTACCGGTTGCCCTGGAAGCCTGGAAACAGGAAAAGGCCAACCCTCGTGTTACGGCGGGGGAACAGAGCGCCGAGGCCGGAATGCCGGTTTATCAATGGCCGATCCGGCTGGCCTATTTGGGGAGGGATGTTCTTCCCGGTGTGTTGGCGGAATCAGCAAGCCAGAGCTGGAAGGTGTTTGATACCCTGCGCCTGTTGGACGAAGCTCTTCCTGTTGAGAAGTACGAAGCACTGATTCAAGGCAATACCCTGGATGATACGCAGGCGCAAGAGATGCTGTTGTATCTGACCGAGCGCTACGGCAAAGACTCCGTCTCTGTGGTGGAAACCATGCTGGGCGCATCTTTTGTAAACCTGCGCGTGTTGGCCGCTCAATTCCTGATGGAGCAGACCGGACGCTATCCCTTGGGCTGGTTCTCCGGTGGAGAGATGATCTTTCCCGTCCATTATGGCACGCTGCGGGCCTCGCTGAGCTTTGATGATGACATCCCCGGAAATCCGATCACTCAATCCATGTCAGACTACGCCCGGCAGGAACCCGGCTTGTTCGGTCAATGCCTGGCCCGCTACCACGCCAACTATCAGGAAATGAATTTCCGTTTCGGCGTGGAACTGGTTCCTTACGGCTCGGCGATGGAGATCATGGTTTCCAGCCCGATCACCCATCAGAAGGAGCTGGCCGACTGCGTCAAGATGGCCTTCATTCGTGGCTTTGGACGCATTGCCACCGTGGGTGGCCAGCTTCCGCGCATCACCGGAGGCATGACCCTGGAGATCAAAGCCAACACTCCCTAAGCGGGGATATGAGGTAAGGGGAAATGCTTCCGCGGGGTAGGATCCTTATCCGACCGGTCGAGAAATCCGCAAGGGTACGCGGAGCATTCCTCGCCTAAGCGTTCTCCATTCCTCCGGGGCTTATTTGGGGAAAAGACAAAAGCCGTCCCGGCATTGTTCCAGGGGGAAGCATTGACTGTCGTTGCTGCATTGATAAGGTGTACAGACCCCCGTTTCCCCGCAGGCGGAGCCTTCCGGGCAGATGTCTGGGTTGGTGACGCAAGGGACTTCCCGGCAGAAACCGTCAGAGAAACAGGCGCTGACGAGCGGGCAATCGGCGTGGCGTTCGCAGCGTCGGGTCTGACAGAAACCGTGCAGACACAACTCGTAGGCTTCGCAATCGTAGGAACCCAGGCATTGTGCATCCATGCAGGTCCACATCGAACAGACCCGGTTCCTCGTTTCATCCAGGTAGCATTCATAATCATAGTAGCAGGCAGGAATGCGGCAGATGCCTTCCAGGCAGAGAGGAAGCGCTTCGCTGCAATCGTCGTTTGACAGACATTGCGGTTCGATACAGCGTCGTGCGCCGCAGGTGGTGTTGTGTTCATCCCGCACGCAGAGGTTGTCCGGGCAGTCGTCTGATGTGGTGCAGGGGTTCGGGCTTCCCGTACAGGTTCCGTTCTGGCAGACACGGCAATCGCTGTCCGCGTAGCATTGAAGACTGTCAGTGGTGCAATGGGCATGGGTGCAGATACTGTCTACCGGGCAGTCGCAATCGGTCTGGCAGAAGCCGTCCCGGCATTGGCGCTCGTGACAGAATTCTCCCTCCGGGCAGTCTTCATCAACAAAGCATTGGCTTTCATGGTGAACACATTCTCCGGCGATACAGAGCATCGCCTCGCTGCATTGCGTATCCACATGGCAGGGTGTTTCATCGTGTACCGTTCGGGAGCAGGCACCAAGAGAGAAAAGAGCGAGGCTTGCCCAGAACAGGACGAGCTGCGCCCAAGCCAGAAGAAGGGATGGGCTGCACTGGCGCTTAGAACATGCCATCCAGCACCATCAGGACAGCATTGTTTTTCAGGTTTTCATCGCCGGTAATACCCACCATGTAACCCAGGCGCAGGGTGACGGGTTCCAGGTAGCCCATGACCATGTCCAGGCGTAATTCCGCACCGGTACCGACCAGGGTCGGCTCGTATTCATAGGTTCCCACCCAGGCATTGCCCACGTCTACAAACGGTGCAAGATGCAAACGTTTGAAATACAGTGGGTAGGTGGAAATGCCCCGTTCGATGGTCCACAGGTTGGCTCGGTATTCCAGATTCATCACCACGTAGTGGTCACCACCCAAGACGGCGGTTTTGTAGCCACGAATGTAATCGCCGTAGCCGCGCTCGTCTTTGATCAGGTCATCGACAAGATCCCGTTCCGGGGGGCCGCCGATGTAGTAAATGGGGCGGTTGTTGTAGCGGGCGAACCCCGTTCCGCCAATCAGACGCATGGCAAAGCCGTGGTCGTCCCACCAGGGGATTTTCAGATACTCCGTCCAACCCGCCGAAACGCTGTACACCGAGTATTGCGAGCCGAGCGCCGGGTCTTCCACCCGTGAGGAAACGAAGATCCCGCGCCCGTTGGCATTGGCGCTGTAGTAGCCGTAGCTTTTGGTGTCACCATAACTCCACGAAAAGGTCAGGCCGCTTCCGAAACCGGTGTCCGCGTAAACGGGTTCCGGCTCGGTGGGTAGGTAGCTGTAGCGGTCCATCACCCGCGTATAGCGCCAACTGTAGCCCATCGAGAAGCTATGGCTGTAGGAACGATGCTCAAAGAAGCGCAGGTCTTCCTGGCGTAAACTGAATCCGACCCCCAGGCCGCCGGAGAAGCGGGCTTCCTTCTGAGGCAACACCTCATCCCCTTTCTGCACGGCTTGTTCCAGGGTGTAGCTGGTATGGGCGAAGCGGGTGGAAAGGTTGACCGGCAAGGCGCGGTTGACGTAGCTGACACCCACAACAGGCTGCTTGCTTTTCAGACCGTAGTCGATTTCCATGCGCCAGTGGTTTTCCTGGGTGGCGTCTTCCCCGAACACGGCAACGCCGAGGGTGTCTCCGGCGGCGTCGGTTCCCCAGGTGGGAACCCACACTTTGGGAAGAATGGAGGGGAATACGGAGTATTCCTTGTCTTCAAAGGCAATCTTCGGGTCGTTGTAGGTGCGTGTCGGGCGCAGGTCTACGTTGTTGGTTACCGGAAGCCAGAGCCGGACATCGGTATCGGTGTAGGCCAGTTCATAACCGCCGGCGTGGAAGTGGCTGAAGAACAGACGTTTGCCGTCGGCGGTCAATTGTGGAGTGAAGGCTCCGGTAACGACGTTGGTGACTTGAAACAGTTTACCCGTATCCGCTTCGTAGGCGTAGATGTTGAAGATCCCGGTACGGTCGGAGCTGAACAGCACGAAGCGTCCGTCCGGACTCCACACCGGCGAGGCATCCACGGCGTGATCGGAGGTCACGCGAACAAGATGTTTGCTAGCAAGGGAGTACACATAGATGTCCCGTCCACCGCCGTGTTTCCAAGCCCCAAAGGCCAGCCGGGTACCATCCGGGCTGTAATCCGGGGTGAACACCTGATCGAATTGATCCCGTGGGAAAGGTTCCTCAATCGCTCCGTGATGCAGGTCTGTGATTTCCAGGTGGCTCGCTCCCGGCGTGTAGGCGCAGGCGGCAACGAAGCGTCCGTCGGCGCTGAGGGCCGGTTCGCGGATGCGCCGTCCTTTGGTGATCCGTTTGCCTTCGCCGGTGGTCAGGTCGAAGCGGAAGAGGTCATTCCAACTGCGGTTGAAGTTGGTGCTGCTCACGGCGGCGTAAACCATGCTTCGCCCGTCCGGGCTGATGTCGTAGCCGCTGACCGATTGCATGGAAAGCAGTTCCGTGGCTTCCAGGGTATTTACATTCAGTTTGTAGATCCCGCCGGGTTGCTTCTGGCTGGCGTGCCAGTAAATCAATTCCTGCTGGTTGGGTAGAAGTTTCGGGTCATCGTGCAATCTTCCGCCGTGGGTCAGGTCGTGAACCTCGGTCAAGCCCAGGCGGGACAACCTGCGCACGTCTTCTTCGTAGCGGCTTTTCAAGCTACGATACCACTCTTCGTAGAGATCGGGCCAGTTCTGACCGATGGCCTGCTCCAGCACGGAATTCAAGCCGTAGGGAATCACTCGTTTGCCGACCAGATAGCCAAGGGCGGCGAATTGTTCGTGTCCGTATTTATCGGCAAGGTACTGCATGAACTTGGAACCGTAGAGGTACCACAGGGTGTTTCCCGGCCAGGTGGCGATGTCGCCGCCGATGGTGTCGATGGGAAAGAAGCGACCTTCCAGCACATCGGCACGCAGCATCATCTCAAAGGTGCTGGAGCGCTCCCGGCCACCGGCGGTGAAGTGGCTTTCATCCACCACGGCCATGCCTTCGGTATACCACCGTGGCATGTATTGGTTCGGGTGCCACAGGCCGCCGAAGATGTAGTTGACGACCTGGGGAAAGCCGCTTTTGGTGTCCAGTGCCATGACGTGGGTGTATTCATGGCTGATCAACACCCGCATCCAGTCGTCGTAATCATTGAGGTTGCTTTTACCGTCCGGGGGAACCATGTACAGGGTGGTGCGGTTATCCGGGTAGACGTTGGCCCAACCGTTGGCGCTGTCCACATGGTCCACAATGGTTACTTCGGTTTTGTAATTGGGTTCCCAGTCCAGAAGAACGGCCATTTCACCGTGGATGGATTCCGCCATACGCCCGATGTCATGAATCATCGGCGAGAGTTCATCAGGGTAGTTGATGCGGAAGTGGTCGGTTTCGAGGGTACGCCAGACGTAATCGTGGGGATAGGCCCATGCGTCCTGCCCAATCCAAAGGCTCCATACGAGGAGCAAGCAAAGGTTCCACCAGCGAAAGCCCATTGTTTCAACACCGCATCGGGAAGGTGTGCCACCTGCCGCATGATTTGTCGTTCAGGGTTCCATCCTACCAAGGCACCATCATAGTGCGTTCACACTGGAATGACAAGGGAAAAGCCCCAAACGGGGCAGGGGAATTCCAAGTCTGAAGGTCCAAGCGAAAACGCCGTGGCGTAAGGCCACGGCGTGAAAGAATGTCATTTTCCACGGAAGAGTTACTTGTTGTCCGGTTCCCCATCCAGACCGCCGAATTCCCGGATGATTTCTTCCAGGCTTTTCCGGGGGCGCTGTGGGTCCAGGTCTTTGGCCAGTTCGTTCCAGTTGAGGTCAGGCTGGGTTTCCCGAAGCTGCTCAAAGCGTTTGGTTTCTTTGATTCCGTCCTGGGCCATGCCTTCCCCATCCATGTCGTCCAGTTCTGCGGCAGCGGCGCGGAAGCGTTCGCTGGGGGTGCCGATGGGTTCCGTCGGGTTGGATGATTCACCGTGGACGTGGGATTGCAGATTCTGTTCAAACTGCTCCAGGCTCTCGCTTTGCAAAGCTTGCTGAATGGCGTTGCTGCTGTCGTTGGGGCCGGGAATTGGAGCCGCAGTCTGGTTGGGCTTGGGCTGGACGGGTTCGGATGGGACCGTAGGCAGTCCGTCGATGGTGGCGGCACTGGGTTTCGGCGTGCGATCCGAAGTCAGTTCCTGGGTTTCCTGTTTGTTGGCAGATGGCATCGCCTGGGTTTTCGGTTGATGAGATTCAATCATCTGCTCCAGGAAATCCGGAACGTCGGTGTCTCGTAAATGCTCAATGGAGCCGGAATCGCTTGGGCCCGCCATGAAGGGCATCGGAGCCGTTTCCTCGGATTGAAAGCCGGAGGGTTGAATGCGGCTGCGCACGCCGGGGGTGATCTGTTCTTTGTCGCTCAACTCAATCACGCCCTCATCATCATGTTCCGCTTTCTTGTGGGTTCCGGTGGGGAGAGGGGCGTCGTTGTTGAACAGGCCCGCTGGAGCGATACGCACGATGTCGTCATCTTCCTTGCTGTCCGGTTCTTCGTCGGTGACTTCCTCCAGCAGTTCGATCTCCTCTTCCGGTTCCTCGTCGTCCTCGTCCACCTCAATGGCATCGGAGGGGTCCAGTTCCGCCGGGCCGGTGTCGGAATGTTCGTCCTCATCCACGTCATCGTCCGGTTCCAACTCCAGGTCACTGGAGGAAAGCTGAGCCGGAGCCTGGCTTGTGGAAGCCGTGTCCTGGATGGGTTCCACGTCGATCTCGTCGAGGATCTCCATGTCTTCTTCCCCAGCTTCCGCGATGGTGTCTTGTGGGGATTCCTCGTCCTGGACGGGTTCCGCGTCGATTTCTTCGATGACGATCAGTTCATCGTCCAGGGTTTCGTAGGATGCGGCTTCCTCGTCACTTTGCGGCGTGTGCGCCTGGTGTGTGACTTCCGCAACCGGCATTGGTGGCTGTAGAAGCTGTTCACCCAACGACGGTTCTTGATTCATCGGCTGTGGAGTAATCATCGGTTGGGTGGTGCTGCCCGGTTCCGTTGGAGCCTGAGCCTGCATCGTGGTCGAGGTCGCCCGTTCTTTCAGTCCGTCACGCAGAATACTTCCCAGCATGGAACGATGATCCTGTTTGGCCGGGGTTGCGGGTGGCGGAACCGGAGGCATGTCAGGGCGTGTTGCCGGAGAGTGAGGATGGGGTGCGGGAGCTTGCTGCCAGGAGGCCGCCGTCGTTGGCGTTGAATACTGAAAGCTGGGTTGGGGCGGCATGGGTGGCTGATGCGCCGGTTGCATGGCTGCCGGATGGGCGGCCTGGGGAGCGGTTTGCATCGCCGGATAGCTGGCCGTGATGCGATCATGTTCCGAAGGATAACCCGGTCCGGGAGCTTGTGGCATGGGATAGCCGGGGATCACGCCCGGTTGCTGCATCGCTGCTTGTGGCGGATGGATTTCCAAGCCCAGTTCAAGGCTGACCTGCTCGGCGATGTCACCGGAAATGGTGCCGGCCTTGGCAATGAAGCCTTCAAACAGGCAGTTGTCGCAAATGGTGTTGATCAGGCGCGGAACGCCTTTGCTGTAGCGATGAATATGTTCCAAGGCTTCAGGGCTGAACAGGTTATGAGGACAACCTGCAATGGTCAGGCGGTGTTTGACGTAGCTGGTCAGGTCTTCCAGATCCAGCGGACCGAGTTGACAGCGCACGGCTACGCGGTTACGCAGGGGTTCATCGATCTTCAGGACTTCGGATAATTCCGCCAGTCCGAAAAAGACGAAGGTAATCAGCTTGCGTCCGGGAACTTCCAGGTTGAGCAGACCGCGAAATTCTTCCATCAGTTCGCGGGTTTTGAGCATCTGAGCTTCGTCAATCAGAATGACCGCTTTACGGCCTTCCTGGGTAATCTGTTGTAAACGGCGGTAAACCTGGCTCAACAACGGGAGTTTCTGCTCTGCCGGATTGCGCACCCCCAGTTGAATGGCAATCTGTTTCAGCAACCAGTCCGCCGTGATGCCGGAGTGGACAATCACCATCATCGCCGCATGGTATTGCTCGTCGGGGAGGCTGTCCAGCACGCGGCGGGCTAAAGTGGTTTTTCCTGCGCCGATCTCGCCGATCACCACACCCAGCCCCTTCATGTTTTCAATGGCGTAGCGGATCTTCTGCTGGGCTCGCTCGTGTTGGCGGGAACTATAATAGAACCGGGTCACCGGTGCGTTGGAAAAAGGTTCCGCGGTCAGCTTGTAAAAATCGAGGTAGGACATTGCGTTCCTCTGATCCCGGTGGTTTGGGTGGCGATGCGGACATACATTTTGTCGGACGCAAGAATACCATAATTGCACGCATGATGCAATGAGACGTATCCCCGACCCTGCAAAAAAAGACCTGCCCGGCTGAGGTTTGGTGAATCTTCCAGGTGATGGCCACCGGGCCGGATTCATGCTTTTTTTGCACTTTGTTCAGTTGCGGCAGGTGGGGCTTTCTGCTATGCTGCGTGCGGTTTTGAACGATCATGAACCCGTAAAGAGCGGATCTTCCGGTCTTTTTTGAAACCTGGAAAGAAGAGTGGGTATGCGATCCTTACCGGTTTGCTTGCGTGGGCTGCTTGTATGTTCGGCCCTCGTGTTACTTGTCAATTGTGCCAGCAGCGCCGAGTATAAAAACGGCGTGTATCGTTCCGAAGAGGCGACGTTTCGGATTCCACCACTGAAAGCCCCTTGGCAGCGGTTGGATGTGGAAGACGCGGAGTTGGCGTTTCATAACCCGCGTACCGAAGCGAACATCAGCCTCAACGCGACCTGCGAAGAATATGAAGATGCCCCTCCGGAAGCTCTGGGCTTGCACCTGCTCATCGGGATTGTGAACCGGACGGTTCATACCTGGGAAGCGCGGGAAATGGATGGCCGTAAGGCCTTGTTCATGGATGTATCCGGGGAACTGGATGGTGCGCCTGTTCGGCTGGCCGCCTACGTATTGGCCAAGGATTATTGCGCCTTCGACCTGATTTATACCGCCGATCCGAAGCATTTTGACAAAGGGCTTCCCACCTTGCACAAGTTGGCGGAATCCTTTCACATGATTCAACGAGGAGAATAACCCCGTGTCCGGTGATTTTCACAAGCCCATCGGTGTCGAGGTCTTCATCAACCTCGTTGGGGAACTGGGGATTCTTACCGCCCAGTTCTTCGCCCGCCTCGTTACGCCGCCGGTCCATTTTCGGGACATCATCACCCAGATTCGCGAACTGGGTGTGCGTAGTTTGGCCATCGCCAACCTGACCGCCGTGTTTGCCGGAATGGTTATGGCCGTGCAGTTCGGCTACAGTATGGAGCGCTTCGGTGCCAAAGACTTTGTCGGTACGGTGGTCAGCCTGTCCATTCTGCGTGAACTGGGCCCGGTGTTGACGGCCCTTTTGGTAGGAGGTCGCGTCGGTGCGGGAATTACCGCCGAACTTGGTTCCATGCGTGTGACCGAGCAGATTGATGCCATCCGCATTCTGGGAGCCGATCCCATCCGGCGGTTGATTGTTCCTCGCGTGGTGGCTTTGACCATCTGCCTGCCACTGTTGACCATCCTGGCCGATGTCATCGGCGTTTTCGGCGGGATGATTGTCGCCGTGGGAGAATTTGGAATTACGCCCATTCTGTACTATCGCAGTGTGATGGATACCATTCTCATCGGAGACTTCACCGGCGGTATCGGTAAGTCGGTCTTTTTCGGGTTCTTCATTGCCTTGATCGCCTGTCACCAGGGTTTCAACACTTCCGGCGGTACCGAAGGCGTCGGGCAGGCCACCACCCGAACCGTTGTGCTGACCAGCATCACCGTGCTGATCATGGACTTCTTCCTCACCAAATTCTTCATGATGTTCTAAAGGAGCCTTTGATGAGTGACCAAGAAATCCTGATCCGCTTGACCCATGTGAAAAAGGCCTTTGGGCCGAAGGTAATTTACACCGATTTCAACCTAGATGTGCGGCGTGGGGAAACCCTGACCCTGCTGGGTGGATCGGGAACGGGAAAGAGTGTTTGCCTGAAGTTGATGACCGGCCTGTTGCACCCCGATGACGGCGATGTGATGGTCTTTGATGAGCGTTGCAACGACAAAACGGAAACGGAGTGGGTGCAGATCCGCCGCCGGGTTTCCATGCTTTTTCAAAGTGGAGCGTTGTTTGATTCCTTGAACGTGCGGGAAAATATCGCCTACCCCATCCGCATTCACTTCCCTGAAAAAACGGAAGAGGAGATTGACGAGATCGTCGCGGAGAAACTGGAACTGGTTGGTCTGGACCCGATTCAGAGCATGAAACCCGCCGATCTTTCCGGCGGAATGCGCAAACGTGTGGGCCTGGCGCGAGCCATTGCCACCAACCCCGATGTGATCCTCTGGGATGAGCCCACCACCGGCCTGGACCCGATCAACATCAGCCGTATCAATGCGCTGATTAAACGGATGCAAGAGAAGATCGGCGCGACCAGCGTGGTGGTGACCCATGAGATGAGTACGGCATTTGATGTCAGCGATCGCATCGCCTTTTTGTATGACAAGCAGATTGTCCTGTGTGACACGCCGGACAACATTCGCAATACCAACCTGGAACACGTCCGTAATTTCATTGAGGGACGGTTTGAGGCTTACAACGATTGATGAGGGCTAGCTAGCATGGAAAGTTCGGCACGGTTGAAATTTCAGGTGGGAGTGTTTCTCACGATGGGTCTGGCCTTGGGCTTTGCGGTGATTTTCCTGATCGGCAAGGAATCGGCGATGTTCGAGAGCAAGACCCAACTCTGGCTCAAATTCAAAGACATTCAGGGCTTGACGGTTGGAGCCAAGGTCTTGCTGGCCGGAATGAGCGTGGGTACGGTGGATGAGATCAGCTTCACCAACGAGCTTGGGGATAAGCAGATGCACATCCGCATTGCCGTGCGCAACAGCATGATGCCCCGTGTTCGCGGCGATAGCCGTGCAGCCATCGGCAGTAAGGGCTTGCTGGGTGACAAGGTGGTTCAACTCACCGTGGGTAGTGAGGGCGAACCGCAACTGCAAAACGGAGATTACATCATCAGCGATCAGCCGCCTGACATGTTCGAGTTTTTGAAAAAAGGCGACAAGATCATCGACAAGACCCAGGAAATTGCAACCTACGTGCGGGACATGCTCAAAGAATACAGCGACGAAGACACCACCTTGCACGTCAAAGGTATTCTGGCCAGTATTGATGAAATGATGTGGACGGCCAATACCGGCGAGGGATTGGTCAACGGCATTCTCTATGACAAGCAGTTGAAAGACGATACCAAGCGAGCGGTCGCCAAGGCCGGGCAGGCTGTCGCGGAGTTTGAGAAAACCGGTCGCATTCTGAACGACGTGCTTCGTGAGGTGCGCGGCGGGCAGGGAACCCTGCATAGCCTGATTTATGATCAGGAAGGCAAGAAGATTGTACGGAACCTGCTGGCTGCGACGGAAAACATTGCGGAAGTGGTGCGTGAGGTGCGTGAAGGCAACGGCGTGGTTCATACGGTGATCTATGATGAAGATGCCGGGAATTTCATTCGCAACCTGGAGGAAGCCACGGCGGATCTGAAAACGATCATCAAATCCATCAAGCAGGGGCAGGGCACCGTCGGTTCCCTGGTCAAAGATCCTACGGTGTATGAAGACCTGAAAACCATTCTGGGCAATGTCAAACGCAGCGAGGTGCTGAAAGCCATCGTGCGTCTGAACCTGAAGACCCGCGACCAGGATGACGAAGACCGCCGCCTTGAGGCGCCGTCGGACAATGCCTCCACCAACCAACCCCAAGGGGACAACCGCTAACAAGGAACGAATGCCGTGACGGTGTGGAAGGACTTGGCCAGCGTATTTCGCAAAAAAGCTCAGATCGAACATGCCGTTCGTCTGGAGACACCTGCGGTAGCGCAGGCAACCACCCTGCTGTTTCGGACCTGGCCCCTGATCGGGATCGAGCTTCTTTCCGGCTTTGTTCTGTGGATGCTTTCCGTGCTTCCCTGGGCGGTGGCCGGAGCCTTGCTGTTCAATAGCGTCCTGCGTGCGCCTGTGCATCCGATCAGTGGCGCGCCGATGGTCGGCGTTCGTCTGCAAGCCCTGCTGGCGGAGCCCCTTGTCGGGATCGCCTGGCTTGGCTTGTTCGTGGCCAGCCTGTTTCTTGGTGTCGTGATTTCTACCTACCTGCATACCGCCACCTTGTTGGAGCTGGTTGAAGGGAGCCGGGATCTGACGAAACCCTTCCGGGTCTCGTTTCAGCGGGCCTTTCAACGTGCGCGGAGCCACTTCTCCCGCTTTCTTTCGCTCAGCCTGTGGTTCTATCTCTGCGTGGCCCTCGTTGGGGGCGGCTTCCTCTTCGCCCATCTCGGTGAAGCGCTCCTGCTGGATAAAAGCTTCGCCACCATGCAGCCGGTTCAGCAGAGCCTCGTCCTGCTCATGCAAAGTTACAGCGTGGTGCTTCCGGCGATGTTCTTCCTGATTCTGCTCTACGTCGCGTACCTGCTCTGCGGTTTGATTATGGCTGTGGAAGAGAACGCGAATTTGTCTGAGGCGCTTTCGTTGACCGTGATCCATGTCAAAGAAAACTGGCGACCGATTACCCGGATGCTGATGTTCTTTTTCTATCTCTATCTGGGCATGGGTTTTCTGGGTTTTCTGGCCCGCCTGGGCTTTACCCATTATGCTAATTACGAGTTCCTGCAAAGTGCGGTGGCGGTGGCCGGGCTGGCCTGGACGATCAGCGCTTGGGTCTTCGCCGAGTTGATCTGGTTGGCCGGAGCCTTGGTGCAATGCCGCCTGTATCTGAATTTCCGCCAGGCCCAGGAAGAGCAGGCGTGGGGCGGAGAAGAAGAGGCGTTCATTGCTTACGATGACTCAACGCAGCCGACCCATGACCTTGACACACCGGAGCGCGACACCGACCCGATGACAGATCCTTTGCTGCGCCGTGTTTCCTGCCATGCCTGAAGCCAAGGCGTTTGATCCCGCAAGCCTGGAACATGGGATTGAGTTCCCTTTAGCCGGGGGTTCGATGGACCCGTGGTTGAAACGGGGGGCGCGCCTGCTGGTGGATGTCTCCCGCACGGACCCGGCTCCCGGTGAGGTGGTTTGTTTGCGCAAGCCGGATCATTGGTTGATTCATCGTGTGTTGCTGCGATGTCCGCGGCGAGAAGAAACCCTTTATGTTCAACGGGGTGAGACGAATTTCCGCCCGATGTGGTTTACCCGGTGTGAGGTTTTCGGCGTGGTGGTGGCTTTCCGTTTTCCCGATCGGGATGAGGTGCCGTTTTGTCCGGTTCCTACGCGAGCCATCGCCCTGTGGGAGCGCCTCGCGGCACGCGCCTACCTCATGGCCTTTCTGGCCAAGAAATCTCTGATGGGTAAAGGCAAGGGCTGATGATCCCTTGAACCAGGAAAGTTCGTTCTTCCCCGATGCACACACCGTCTTTGCTGAATGAAAAACCCCCGCCGGATTCGACGGGGGTTCGTTGGTATCAGGGCTTCCCCCGACGGTCACGGTCGGGGGAAGGGATGAGATGGAACATCAGGTTTGCGCGGCGTCCGTGCCGCGCAAGACCGAAGGGGGCTGCTTACTCGGCGCAGTCCGTCGAATCATCGAAGGACGCATCGGGGAAGAGGGTGGCGCAGAAGGCATCGCAGGTGCCGTCACCCTGCCAACCGCAGGGATCATCCACCGCGCAGGTGCAGTTGTTGTAGGTTCCGGCGGAACACATGGCCTGCACGTTATCACAGCCTTCAATGCACAGACAGCCCGGCTGGGTGCCTTCGGCCTCCGGTTCGATGCAGCTGCCGGAGATGGCGCCGTTGTCGGTGCAGTACTCATTGCAGTCAATCGGATTGTACAATCCGGTGGTGCCATCGCAGAGGCACAGCACGGCGTCTTCCGGTTCGTCATCGGTGGTGCAGGCGCGGACGTGGGTGCTTGAATCGCAGGGGCCGGAACAGATGCCCAACTCTTCAAAATCGACGGACAGCGTGAACACTCCCAAGGCGTCGGCGCTGGCGGCATCAATGATCAGATACAGGTGGTTGTCATAGCCCACTTTATCCGGTGCCGGTTCTTCTTCCGCAACGTACATCAGGCGACTGGTCGAACTCTCGATGCAGGTGGACATATCCGAGGGATCTTCCACCAGGTACATGGTCGCGGCAAAATCCGCGCTGAGGGTGGCAACGAAGAAGTAGCCGTCGTTGAAGTTCAGGCGATAGACCACGTCGTTACCCGGCATGGCACCGCTGCAACCTTCCGCGCCGGGGTCGTAATCATCGTTGGCGCCGATGGTCCGTCCGTGGAGGGTGACATCTGTCTGGTTGATGTATATCGCCGTCTCGGCCAGATCGTTGTCCGGTGCAGTGATCTCCACGGTTTCAAGAGTCAGATCGAAGTTCATGGAACCTACGGAGAGGAAGCTGTCTACCACGAGAATCAGGTCTTCGGTCTGATCCGAGGTGTTGGCATAGACCAGGGTTTCCGTGGGTTCGCTGTGGTTGGCATCCGAGCCTTTGATGCAGCTATCTTCCGCTCCGCAACCGGAGAGCAGCAGCAGTTGACCGTCAAAGTCACTTTCCAAGGTGGCGCTGATCATGTGATTGGCCGGAACGCTGACACTGTAGAAACGGTCTTTGCCCGTGGCCGTGTACTGGACGCAGGTGCCGTTGGCCATTGTGTTGGTCGCTTCGTACAGATCGCTTTCCAGCAGGCCATCCGACAGCGTCTCGGCGGTGTCGCAGGTGTTGTTGGCAACCGCATCGTACACGCGGACGTTCAGGATATAACTCATGTACAACAGGCTGGACGCATAGTTGCTTTGTGTAACCTGAATGATCACGGTCTCGCCGCTTTCCGAAACGTAACCTTGCAGGAAGCTTTGCAGGTTGCCGCCGTAGTAGTCGATGTCGTCGTTGACGAAGCCTTCGATCAGTTCGCCTTGGGCATTGCGCAGAGCGATCAAGGTATCCGGATTGTTGCCGCAGAAGGCCGAGGTCTGAAGATCCAGGGCTTGACCCGCTTGCAGGGTAATGGCGTAGAAGTCGTTGTCGATGTTGCTGTTCTCCGGGGCCAAGGTGCCGAAAACGCGCTCGGTGGCGGCATCCAGGGTTTGGGCCGTATCGGGCGTGCTGTTGGATTCGACTTCGGCCACATCCTCTGTACCGAGGTTGACCGCGCAGGCGCCGGACTCACAGGTGAGGTCTTCACAACCGCAGTCTACCGGGTTTTCGCAGGCGTTGTCCGTCTGACAGAAGTTGTTCAGGCAGTTGCCTTCCACGCATTCGGCGCTGTCGCTACAAGGAGCGCTCAGGCTCTGACTGGGACGCAGGCACATCGAATCGTCCGAGCAGCGGGCGGTGACGTTGCAGGAAAGGGTTACCGGTGCGCAATAGGCCGTGAGGTAATCCAGCGGCCAGCAGCGGGTGCCTTCGGGGCAGACTTCGGGGTGGTTGTAGCAGTCGGTGCCGCAGAAACTTTCCCCCATGCCGTTGGACAGGCAGATGTTGCTGGTGGTGGAATCCGCGTTGCAGTCTTCGTTGGTGGTGCAGGGGTGGCAGATGTCGTATTGCGCCGGGGTGAAGGCTTCGCCACCGCTACAGTCGGTACTTTCCGTACAGGATTGCGAACAACGCCCTTCGTAGCAGACGCCGGTGTCGCAGTCGTCATCCACACGGCAATTCTGATAGGGGAAGACACTGGTATCCACGGGATGCACACACAGGCCGTCAAAGCAGGTCATGCCCGGCGCACAGTCGAGGGTGTCCGTGCATTCGATGGAGCAGTAGGTGTCACCGGTAACCTGATCGTCGAAGCAGCCTTCCTCGCATTCAAAATCGTAGGTGCAGTCACGGCCCACGGCGGTTCCGCCGATGCGGTCTTCGGAGACGCAGTACAGTTCGTCGTCACTGAAGCCGAAGCACATGCCGTTGGGGCAGTCTTCATCACCGACACACTCTTTGGTGCAGAGATGATCGTAACAGACAAAGCCTTCTTTGCATTCCACATCGCCCTGACAGGCTTCACCATAACCCTGCACACCGAGGATGCGTTCGGGCAGGCAGGCTTTGAGGTCCGCCGCCTGGGTGGTCACGCTGAGGGTGATCTCTTCATCGGTGGTGATGCTCACACGGTAGGTATCGGTTTCACCTTCCGTCAAAAACGCAAACACGTTGACCGGCAGGGTCAAATCCTGTGCGTTGTTGTCATCATCGTTGGGCTCGGTTTCATCCGTCAGGCTGGGCACGCTGTCATTGCTGGTGCTGACCACGAGGTGGTAGTAGCCGCTGACGGTTTCCGAAGAGCCGGTGACGCGGATGATGTAGGTTCCCGACTCCGTGACGGCTTGTTCCAGGGCGGCAAAAGGATAGTCTCCACCGTAGGTGGTTTCGGTCAGGGGTTCTGTTGCGCCTTCCAGCAGCAGGGTCAGTTTGGTGTTCACGCTGGATTCATCCACCACGGTGCAGACACCGGAGGCGCAGTCGGAATCCGTGCAGTCGGTCGAGCAGATTTTGTGACCGAAGTAACGTTCGCAGGTGCCTTCGGCGCACTGATAGTCGTCGGTGCAGTCTTCACCCAGAGCGTGGTTGAGCAGGCTGTCATGAACGCAGATTTCCGTGTCGCCGTTGTAGAAGTCTTCCAGACAGGTGTTGCCGTCCGGGCAGGTATCCACGCTGCCGATGATGAAGCAGGAGCCGCTGCAATAGCCTTCCCAGCACAGGCCGCTTTCACAGTCATAGGCCAGTTCGCAGGGAACGCCGACGGCCAGTTCGCCGTCTGGAACGCAATAGTATTCAAAGGCAAAACCGGATTCCGTGCCGCCATCCCGGCAACGACCGCAACTGCCGCAGGCGCTTTGATTGGCGCTGCCACCGCTTTGGGATTCACAGTCTTTGGTGCAGAACTTCTGCGTACCGTAAGCCAGACACAGCCCGCCTTCGCAGTCGCTGTCCTGGTTGCAGACACGGAAGGTTTCCTGACTTCCATCGGCGGGAAGCAGGGAGGTTTTGCTTTGCACTTCACAGACAAAGCCGCGCTCGTCACCTTGATCTTTGCAGAGCATTCCCTCCGGGCAGGGTGTGTCATGGTCGCAACTCTGGGAACAGTAGGTGTTCCAGCCATCCAGTTTCATGCACAGGCCGCTTTGGCATTCGGCGTCCATGTTGCAGGGATACAGCGTGTCTTGACCATAGCTGCGGGCGTCGCATTCGCCGAAGCGGGGCACGCATTCGCCTTCGCGGCAGGCTCCGTGGCCACCGTCGAGGGTGCAATCCCCTTCTTCGTTGATCGGCTGACAGCCGTCACAGCAGCTATCCGTGGTGGTGCAGAGGCATTCCTCGTCACCGTCTACATCGCCGTCGGTGTCGCCATCGGTGGTGTCGTCATCATCGTCATCGGTATCACCATCGGTGGTGTCGTCATCATCGTCATCGGTATCGCCGTCGGAGGTGTCATCGTCATCGTCGTCGGTGTCCCCGTCTTCGTCTCCGTCGGATGTGTCATCATCATCATCATCGTCGTCGTCGTCCGTCGCGCTGTCGCCATCGCTCGCGTCATCGTCGCCGGAATTGTCATCGTCACCACCGCAACCGCTGAGAAGAATCAGCAGAACGGACAAGATTACCAGCCATGAGCTTCGTTTCATGAAGGATCTCCTTATCTGAAAAAAGAGGGTCAAGAAGCGCATCAATCGCGCACTGTTTCGATTGGCTAAGCATTATGTCGTGAAAACGTAAAAACGCTAGGAAATTCCATGAAAAGGATGTGTTTTTGCAGAAGTGCTCTGTTTCATCTAGGAACATACTATGTTTCTTGGTTGACATGCTGGCCATTCATAGACCCGCAAAGAAGGGTGAAAAGAGGGGTTTTTGCAGTGGAATTCTTGCTTTTTAGCCTGTATAGTCCTGGGCACAAGGCCGTGCTTATGAATACAATGGGAAGATAGGGTTATGGCAAAACTGCGAGTATTGTTAATGTCATTTCGCTTGCCGGATGAAAGCCCAGGCGAGTATCGACAAACCTACACCTTGTCTCTTTATCACTTGAAGGCTTACATTCAGTCTTTGCCGGATCTGAAGGACCGTGTTGATATTGAGATCCGTGAAGAGGTGCTGCGTCATGAAACCTGGATTCCTGCGGTTCAAGACGCCGAGTACGATGTTATCGGCTTTTCCTGTTATGTATGGAACTTCCTCTACACGCTGAACCTGTTGGACCGCCTCCGGGAGATGATGCCCCAAACCATTTTCGTGTTGGGCGGACCGGTGTGCTATATGCAGCCTGCGGAGATTGACGAATTCTTCGAGCGCTTCAGCGGCTGGGATGTGATGGTTCGCGGTGAGGGTGAGATTCCGTTTTCCAGGCTTCTGACCGAGTTCGTACAGGGGAACAGGACGGATCTGGATCATATCGCCAGCATCAGTTTCAAACGGGACGATGCCTTGGTTCACATCGAGCCGAAAGGCGAAATCCTCGAAGCGGCCAACATCCCTTCGCCCTTCGTCCAGCAGATTGTTCCCACCGGCTACAAGGTGTTTCAATTGCAGGCCAGCCGGGGGTGCCCCTTTGCCTGTAAATTCTGCACGATGAGCTTTATCGGTCGCAAGGTGCGCAACTTCTCGATGAAGCGCGTCGCCAAGGAACTGGCCTATGCCAACGTCATGGGCTACAAAGAAGTGATGAGCATTGACGCCTCCGTGAACCTGGATACCGAGCGCTTTGTTCAGTTTACGGAATTGTACAAGAAATACGCCAAGCCTCTTACCTTCCACATGCAGATGGAATGGCATCTGGTCAACCAGCGGCAGGTGGATGCAATGAAAGACATCCCCGATGTCCGCCTGAATTTCGGTATTCAGACTCTGAGCCCCGGTTCTTCCTGGACGGTAGGAAAGAAGAACGAGATTGAGAAGATCATTCCTCAGATGGAACTGGTCCGGCAGGTGACGACGCCGATGGTCGACCTGATCCTCGGTCTTCCGGGGGATACGAAAGAAGACTTCATCCGTGGGTTCGATTGCGTCTTTGAGCATCAATGGGAAATCATCGTCTTCCATTGTCTCTATCCACCCGGTACGGAAATCTACCGCCGCCGTCATGAATTCGGTGTGGTCTTGGATGAGGCAAAGAACTTCGCCCTTGTGGAACATGCCACAATGAGTAAACAGGATATTGAAGACTGTGTGGACTATGTGATTTCCCGTGCGGAGGACCGTATCGAACGCAATCAGTGGGTGAATCTGGATGTCCTTCTGCCCGGTGAAACTCTTTCGTACAAGAACTCCAACGTGGTAACCTGATGCCTCTATTTCGTCCTTCCTGGTTGTCCCTTCGCCATCTCTGGCCTGCAAAGAAAGCCCCTGCCGGTGCCCGCGCCATGCGCTATGAGCGCTTCGGCGGTATTTTGCAGATGGGTGATCCGCCCGTGCTGATGTTCGTGGACAAAGACTACATGCGCAGCCTGGGCTATGAAGAAAGCCCCTTGTGGGATGAGCCGGAAAGCCCGCTGCTCAGTGCGCCCCTGGAAGTTCACTATACTGTGACGCATCAATGTCAGGCCGGTTGCACCGGATGTTATGTCAACGCCCAGCGCCGGGTGGAGGATGAGCTTTCCTTTGAGCAAGCCTGCAAGGCTTTGGATGTGCTGGCTGACGCGGGTGTGTTTCATGTCGCCTTGGGCGGTGGGGAAAGCCTGGAACTTCCCTGGATTATCGATCTGGCTCACCATGCCCGAAAACAGGGCTTGATTCCCAACCTCACCACCAACGGCTTTCTGCTGACGCCGGAGTTGGCCCGACAATGCCGGGTCTTCGGACAGATCAACATCAGCATGGATGGCGTCGGCCCGGTGTATCGCCGGGTTCGTGGGATTGATGGTTTCGCCAGAGCCGAGCGCGGCTTGAGGCTCCTGCGTGATGCCGGATGCGCCTTTGGGATCAACACCGTTCTCACCCGGCCAAGCCTGGATCATCTACCCCAGCTTGTGGCCTATGCCAGACAGCGTGGGGTCAACCAGATTGAACTGCTCCGCTTCAAACCGGCGGGACGCGGCGGCGAGGTCTTTGACGACATGGCTCTCAGCGCAGGGCAATCCCGCCGTCTGTATCCTCTGTTGCAAACTCTGATGAAGCAGCATGGCGTGAACCTGCGGGTGGATTGCAGCTTCGTACCGATGTTGTTTGCGCATGGTCCCAATGCCGCCCAGGCCGGATTTTTCCAGATTGCCGGTTGTCATGGGGCGAACCAGCTTCTTTCCGTCGGTCCCGATGGCCGTGTGGGAGCCTGCTCTTTTGCCGAACCTACGGATCTCTCTGTGTTTGACCTTCCCCATTGGTGGCGAGCCGAGGGCTTGTTTTCCGCCTTTCGCGCCTGGGAGGCTCCACAAGACAGCACTTGTGCCGCCTGCGAGTATCTTGCGTTGTGCAACGGTGGATGTCGCGCCGTGACCCGCCATCTGACCGGGGATGACAAGCAAGGTGATCCGGGTTGCCCCTTGCGGCAGTGACATCGAAGGGGTTGAAAAAGACGATTTTCCGACACGCTGGCCAGTGACCTGCATTACCACCTGCCTTTCCTACCGACCTGCGTTATGAAAAACGGGAAACCCTCACCCTGCTCTCTTCGTTCGCGTTCCCTCTCCCAGAGGGCGAGGGAAACGTCACCTCTCCCTCTGGGAGAGGTCGGAAACCAAGGGTTTCCGGGTGAGGGAAAGCTACCCCAAATGGCCAGCGACGGCATTACCACCTACTTTCCTTGCCATCACCCCACTGAAACACCCTCATCGCTTGCCTTTTTTCCTTCATCCGGTAAACTGATTCTATCGTTTGATGAGCCATGAGGTGGTCATGCCCAGTCCGTCCTGGAGAGCATGGATGGACTCGGGTTTACCGAAGAGAGAGTAGTCAAAACCCACGAAGGAGAAAACCATGAAGGATCTTTGTTCACCAGGATGTATTGCCGCTTGTTTCTTCCTGCTTCTTTTACTCTGTGCTTGTGCCGACGATCAGGCCGACGTACCCCAGCAGGGAGATGAAGACCTTACGGAGGAGGAAGCCCCTCTACCTGATGGCGATGAACTGGAAGAAATAGAAGGAGAGGATGAAATTGAGGAGGAAGAGGAAATCTGTACAAACCCAACCATCTTTCCGCTCCTGGAACCCACCGCTACGATGTTTGCCAAACTCAGCACCTGTCAGGGGGCCACATCACACAAGATAAGCCTTCCTTTTGATGAGGGAGAACACCTCCTGGCCTGGCTCTACAACGAGTACATCGTGAGTGACTGGTACGGTTGGTATGGCTATCGGGAGGATGACCTTGATGAGGTGAAAACCTGTCTCTTGGCGGCGGAGGATTGCGACGCCGTCAATGCCTGTCTGGATGAAAGTCCGGCGGAAGCGTGTGGCGGTGTCGGTTCCCTGTGCGTCTATGACCCGGAACTCGGCCTGGTGGCTCAGGGCTGCACGCCCTTCGGCAGCTATTATGATCCCTGTGAGTACTGGTGTTTCGCAGGAAAATGCCAGGATGAAGGCTGGATGCGCTCCGAGGATGTGGGTTTAAGTGCATACGATTATGATTTATGGGGGGGAGACTGTGAAAGCTCCTGTGCTGGCGTTGACCTTGTCCTTCACTGCACGGGAACCTTTGAAAATACGGAAACGGGAGGCGATGAAAGCCTTGTTCGGGACTATCGTTTCGACTGCTCAACAGTACAAGGTGAATCGTGCAATCATAATTTTTTTCACGGTTACGAAACCTGCACAGTGGTTAATTGCTACGGCATTCTTCCGCGTTGTGATGAGAACGTCCTGACCTATTGCTCCAACTATTCCAGTCACCGTCTGGACTGCACGACCTTGGGGAAAACCTGTTACGCCGATGGGAAGTTCTATGCGGAAGAAGGGCCGATGATCGATTGGGAATTTGCCCATTGCGTAGACCCCTCCTTCCCGGCAAACCCCTGCTGTGATTTTGAAGACCACTGTGAGGGCAGCAAAATCCTGGGTTGCACGGAACACCACGGCGGCTTTGAGGTGGATTGCGCCCTCTTCGGTGCTACCTGCGTCATGGAAGGCAACGCCGCACGCTGCCAGATGGAAAGCGAATGATAGGGAAGGCGATTTCGTGATCCTTCGATGAATCGGATCAAAGGCCGGCAGATCCACAAGCGGAATGGCCCGGTCGGTGGGGAACATCGCCGTTGACAGAAACCACGGGCTGAAGTAGCGTGAGCGGAGTTCGCGACGGCGTATGTGCAACCCCATCATTATCAGAACGAAACATGGTACCAACAGACACGGCAGGCAGGCAGACAGGCTCTTTTCAAACCCCGGTGTACAACCAGTCTCTCAAGGCTGTGGGGTTAGAAGACCACCCACGGACCCAGGAACTTGAAAGCGAATATTATACGCTTTTTCAAGAGCTTACCAAGTGGGGGAAGCGAATCAACCTCACCGGCAGGTTGGATGAAACCCTCTTTTGCCAGGATCACCTGGCTGACAGCCTCGCCACCCATGCTCTGATTCCAGATGGCGCGCAGGTGGTGGATTTAGGGACCGGAGCGGGCTTTCCCGGTTTCCCTCTGGCCTTGTTCAACAGGCAGGCCCGCTTTACGCTGCTGGATCGAACCCAGAAAAAAATCAGTTTCATCAAGCATATGGCAGGGCTTCTCTCGCTGACCTCTCTGGAGGCCCGCTGGTTGGATTGGACGGCCTGGGATGGTCCACCCGCCGAGGTGCTGCTCTGCCGTGCCGTGTATTCGGATACGGAGTTTCTCAAGGATCTCTCCTCTAGCGCCTTGTGGGGGGAAACAAGCCGTCTCTGTTGGTGGCGCGCCACTCCCAGCGTTGAGGAACTGCCCGCCGGGTTCAAGGTCTTGGAGCGTCACTGGTACAGACTTCCCACGCGGGAATGGCGGGTGATCGAAGTCCTTGGAAAACCCTGAGGGGCTGGGCGCTTGCGCCGGATTTTCATTGCCATTGCCCTGCTGTTCGGTTTACAAAACCAGGGAAAAGAATGCCGCAAGCTTGGCGTTCCCTGGGCTTGATGGTATACAGGACGTCTATCGCTGCGTCGTAACCACACTGGGGAAGCTAAGACATTACCTTGAAAGGCCGGGTTTGGTATGGGAAAAATAGTCGCCATCAGCAATCAGAAAGGCGGAGTGGGCAAAACCACCACGGCGGTGAATCTGGGCGCAGCCCTCGCCGCCGCCGAGCGCAAGGTGCTTCTGGTGGACCTGGACCCACAGGCCAACGCGACCTTGGGCGTTGGCGTGGATTGGCGCTCTTTGGACCACAGCCTCTATGACGTGCTGGTGGATGGTCTCTCCTGCCGGGATGCCCTGGTACCGAGCCAGGATCTTCCCCATCTGAAGCTGATCCCCAGCCACAAGGATCTTTCCGGCGCGGGCCTGGAACTGGCCGACGTGGAACGCCGCGAATACCGCTTGAAAGATGCGCTCGATTCGGTGCGGGATGACTACGAGTTTATCCTCATTGATTGTCCGCCCAGCCTGGATCTACTTACCATCAATGCGCTCACCGCTTCAGACAGTGTCTTGATTCCCATTGAACCGGAGTTTTTCGCTATGGTGGGAATCAGCGAACTAGTGGAAACCATTGAGCAGGTTCATGATGTGCTGAACCCGGCCCTGCGCATTGAGGGCGTACTGGTCACGATGTACGACCAGCGCACCAACCTGGGACGCCAGGTGATGGACGAACTTCGCGGGTATTTCAAACGCACGCTGTTTGACACCATCATTCCGCAGAACATCCGCTTGGCCGAGGCGCCCAGCCACGGACAACCGGTGCTGTTGTACGATATTGCCTCCAAGGGCGCGGAACGCTACCTGGAGTTGGCCAAGGAATTTCTGGCCCGCCAAGAGGAGAGCGCCGATGAGTGAGAAGAAAGCCCCGAAGAAGAAGGCTCTTGGCCGCGGATTGGGAGCCTTGATTCCGCGTAAGACGGAAACGGTAACGAAAGATGTGCCTGCGCCGCCGGCGGCCAGTGAAGATAAAACGCCGTTGGAACTTCCCCTTTCCAGCATTGAGCCGATGCCCAACCAGCCGCGTGTGTCCATTGATGCGCAAAGCCTGGAGGACTTGACCGAAAGCATTCGTGAAAAGGGGGTGTTGCAACCCATCATGGTGCGGCCGGTGGGTGAGGGGCGCTATCAGATCATCTTGGGTGAACGCCGCTTCCGAGCCAGCGGATTGGCTGGAAAAACCAGCATTCCCGCCGTGATTCGTGAAACCGATGATGAAGAAGCCTATGTCCTCGCCGTGGTGGAAAACGTTCAGCGCGAAGACCTGAACCCGATCGAAATCAGCCGCGCTCTGCATCGTCTGCGCGCCGAATACGGCCTGACCCAGAAGCAGGTTGCCGAGCGCCTGGGCAAACCGCGAAGCACCATCGCCAACTACGAACGCCTGCTCGACCTTCCGGAAGAAGTACGTAAGCTTGTGGAAAAGGGGGTGTTGAGCTTCGGTCACGCCAAGGTGCTGGGTTCCTTTTCAGACAAGCAATGGAACGCGCTGGACAAAGCCCGCTTGGCTGAAGGCGGCTATTCCGTCCGGGATCTGGAGAACCTCTCCAGTTCAAGCAAGCAGACCCGAAGCGTAAGCGGGGTAGACACCAGACCCAAGCTGGAAGATCCGCAGATCAAGAGCCTGAAGCAGATGATTCAACGGCAACTGAACGGAATGCCTGTGGATTTGAAACACAAGGAAAACGGCAAAGGCAAACTGGTTATCCATTACAAAGACCTGGATGAATTCGATTACCTGATGCAGCGTATGGGCTTTCGCGTCAAATAGCGGCAAGCTCGCCGGGTTGATGCAAGGTAAGACGGAATGAAGCGGAATGAAGCATGAGTAACTCATCCGATCCCCACAGCGGTGAAACCGTGGTGCTGTTGCCTTTCGGCTTGTCGCCGGAGGATCTGGACGCACTGAAAAAAGAGTGCCGCCTCTTGCGCTTTGTTCCCGGTGAACCCAAAAGCCGCAAGGAAAGCCGCTGGGTGGATTGCCTTACTTGCGGGTCAATGCTACCTGGCCGGTGTGCAAACACTGTGGCGAACCGATGCTGTTTCTTTTGCAATGCCACGGCCATGATGTGCCGGGGCTACCTGCCGAGCATGTCTTGACCTGGTTCATCTGCAATCGTTGCAAACCCTGGTTTGATAACACCCAGGAACGCTTTCGCGTTTTTCTTCTTCCCTTCGATGATGAAGTGGAGCGGATGCCCTTGGATGAAACCCCCCTGTTTGCCAAAGAGGTTTTACCGGAACCCAGCGGTATTCAGATCCGCCAGGAGACCGACTACCCCGACGCCGATGACTTGGGCAACGCCCTGAAAACACCTGCCCAGAAACTGGCCTATGCCCGCGCCCACGAGCCTCATCGGCAGCACAAAGTGGGAGGCTACCCTTTCTGGTCCTTCAAGCCGGATGTCCCCCGCTGCGAAGCCTGCGGCGAGCCGATGAGCTTTTTTGCCCAACTGGCCAGTGAGGACGCTGCCAACCTGCACTTTCGTGATGAAGGTCACGCCCTGCTGTTTCATTGCACCAGGGAAGAATGCCAGCATAAACACTGGGGGCTGGTCGTTCAGGATTGAACAGGCTGATTCGTTGTCAATATCTTGAAAATACAGAAATTTCGGTCTTTGTCAGCGCGGGCCGGTTTCCCGTCAGGTGACTGAAAAAGCCCTCGTACCGGTTTCGTGTGGAGGCTCCTCTTCCGCGTGCATAAATCCACCCTTCAAGCCATCGGTTTCCTTTGACAGACGGTCTGTTTTTCCCTAAGATGTCCCCGGCTTTTCGACCTATGATTTTGCATCCAGGAGGACGACGTGAGTTTCGTTTACGTGGAAGATGTTGCCAAACATGCGGGAGAAACCATTACCCTGAAAGGGTGGGTTTACAATAAACGTGTCACCAAGAAGCTTGCTTTTCTGCAATTTCGCGATGGCACGGGAATCATTCAATGCGTGGCCTTCGGGCCCGATCAACCGGAGCTGTATCAGCAGATCGACGCGCTGAACCAAGAGAGTTCCATTGAAGTCACCGGTGAGGTGAAAGAGGACAAGCGCTCGGTTATCGGCTTTGAGATCGGTCTGACCGGCTTGAAGGTGGTTGCCGACGTGCGTGAGGAATATCCCATCACGCCCAAGGAACACGGTACGGCCTTCCTACTGGACCATCGTCACTTGTGGCTGCGCAGCAAAAAGCCCTTCGCCGTGATGCGTATCCGGGACACCATCATCCGTGCCATTCATGATTTCTTCGGCGAGCGCGGATTCGTCCACCTGGACGCTCCCATCTTTACACCCAATGCCTGCGAGGGCACCAGTACGCTGTTCGGCACCAAGTACTTCGATACCGAAGCCTACCTGAGTCAATCCGGCCAGTTGTACATGGAAGCGGGCGCGGCGGCCTTCGGCAAGGTGTATGATTTCGGTCCCACCTTCCGCGCTGAAAAAAGCAAAACCCGCCGTCACCTGACAGAATTCTGGATGATTGAACCGGAAGTGGCCTACATGGACCTTGAGGGGGATATGGAACTGGCCGAGGACATGCTGAGCTTCATCGTTCAGCGGGTGTTGGAAAAACGCCGTCCTGAACTGGAAATTCTTGAACGGGATGTGAGCAAGCTGGAAGCGATTCAAGCGCCCTTCCCACGGCTGCACTACGATGATGCGATCCGGAAACTTCAGGAACTGGGCCGGGAAATCCAGATGGATGATGACTTCGGCGCGGAAGATGAGGCGATCTTATCCAATCTGTACGACCGGCCTTTGATCGTTCATCATTATCCTACCGCCGTGAAAGCCTTCTATATGAAGAAGGACGCCGAAAACCCCGCCCGCTGCCTGAGCATGGATATTCTGGCTCCTGAAGGCGTGGGTGAGATCGTCGGCGGCAGCCAGCGTGAAGACGATTACGACGTGCTTCTGGAGAGCATCCGCAAGCATGGATTGGATGAAAAAGATTTTGACTGGTATCTGGACCTGCGCAAATACGGCAGTTTCCCTCATTCCGGCTTTGGTCTGGGCTTGGAGCGTACCATCGGCTGGATTTGTGGTGAACATCATATTCGTGCCTGTGTGCCCTTCCCGCGGACGATGGAACGTCTGGCTCCCTAAGCGGCTTGTTGTTGGAGACTTTGTTGCAAAACCTTGACCCCGTCATTCTTGGACTGATCGCCGGTGCGGTGCTGATCGTACTGGGCCTCTTAGGCTTAGTCTTGCGCAGACCTCCGCCGGTCTTGGATGAAGACGACGAGGAGATGGGGTTTGAGTCGACCGTTGCGGAACCTTCTCCACGGTCCATGCCGGAGCCTTCGACGGAGAAAGCTCCCAAAAGCTGGAAGACGGGGTTGTTCAAAAAGGCGGGAAGCGAGTGCGACCACCATTATCAGGTGGCCGGATTTCCGGCGGATAAGCTGGGAACCCACTACATTCTGGCCTGCGAGAAGTGCGGACATCGTATGGATGTGGAAATCGCCAAGGCCAAAGAGTTCCTGCGTCAGCGTGATGATGTGCGCGATGCCGTAGCCAGAGCGCGAACACAGGGACCGAGGAAACCGTAGGCAAACGATAAAACGATCTTACCACAACGGCCCCTTTTGGGGGCCGCTTGTTGGTTTCGGGAAACGAGCGCTCGGCATCACGAGCTGAAAAAACAAACCACGCGGCAAAACGATCATCGTGCGTTCCATGATGCCGCGTTGCACCCTTGGGAGATGAACCTCCGGCCCCGAAGGCGGGGACGGTGAGTCATCGACCGGGGGATTTGTCGCCCTGAAACGTGAACGACTTGAACACCCGCAAAGGAGAGATGGATGTTTGTCAAGCCAAGAAACGTACGGACGCTCTTATGTATTGCCCTGGTCGGTCTGCTGATCGCTCTGGGAGTCACCGCGTGCGAGCAAGGCGCTCCCCAGAGCCAGCTTGCCCGCGTCGTGAAAACGGCCAAGGATGCCGGGGTCGCGGCCAAGGTGCTGGTGGACAAAGCCGACCAGCAGCGCTTTCAAGAGGTGGCCGCGCCGGTGGATGACGCAGCCTTGTGGAAAGCCTTGAAAGGGATGGATGAAGAAAAAGCCTATGAGGCTCTGGGAAAAGCCGGCGTGGGTTTTGTGTTCATCAAAAGCGATCAGGCCAAGAAAGCGAAACCGGGCAGCGTGTTGTGGAAGCTGGCCAACAACGGCCAGATTCGCGCCTTCAGCGCCCTGTTGATCAGCCGGGACGAGATCCTCTTTCAGCGCACGGCCCAAGCCTATCTGTTGGATCAAGCCGAACGTACCCAGGTAATCGCCAACCTGCGGGAATTGATTGCCGGAAAGCAGCCCACAAGCTGGCCCGATGGCTTCACCGACAAACTCAGCCAGAAAGCAATGGTGCGCCTGCGCCTCACCGACCCGGAAAAAGGGATTCAGCGCACCATCGGAACCTTGTACGCAGATGGCCCGACGGTGAAAGAAGCCGTAGAGAATGTCGCCAAGTTCGCAGCCGGAAAAATCAAGAGTCGTGGTCAACTCAAGGGCCAAAGTGTTGAAGACTTCCTCTCCGGGCAGATTCTTACGCTCAACCTGTTCCGCGAGCGGGGCGTGTTCACCAAATACGACCGTCGCCTGATGGACCTGCAATTCTCCGTCGGTGTGGAAGGTTTGACCTTTGTGCAAAAGGAAAAGAGCACGGTTCATATTCCGGCCTACAAAGCGATGGATTGGAAAACCGACAGCGCTCCGAAGTTCATGCAGAAAGCGGCCAAAGACCACGACCTGGCCAAGAAAGTCGGTGAAACGAAGGACCGCAAAGGCAAAAAGAGCCCGAAGTATGAGTATGCCTACGAGAAAGGCCTTGCCGAGGTGGGCAAGTTCCGTCAGGTGGATCTGACCGAAGTGACGCCGAAAGGCGAGGTGCTGGAACTGTACCGCCAGCGCGAACTGATTCCCGTGGAGAAAATGGGCCGCTACGAACTGGCTCGTGGATTGAAAGACGGTGCGGATTGGCTGATGGACAACTTCCATCCCCAAACGAAGAAATTCACCTACAGCTACTTTGCCCGCACGGGAAAAACCGATACCCGTAACTACAACCTCATTCGTCACGGACTGGCGACCCTGACCCTGATTCAAGCCTACGAAATCTTCGGTGATGAGAAATACCTGGAAGCAGGCAAGCTGGCCATCGAGTTCATTCTGGACCTGGTGATCTGGGACAAGCTCCGTCCCAAGATGGCTTATTTCCGCCTGGAGAAAAACGACCCGACCCCCAAAACCGGCGGCGCGGGCGTAATGCTGCAAGCGATGTGCGAATACTGGCGTTTCAAGCAGGAACCGGGTTGGGAAAAAGTGATGAAGGGTTTGGCCGAATTCATCATGTTCATGAACGACGATGAGACCGGCAAGTATTACAGCTTCCTCAAACCCCATGACAAAGAACCGAACAAAAAACGTGATGTCTGGATCTACCCCGGTGAAGCCAATCTCGCTCTGGCCCGCATGTATGGTCACTTCAAAGACAAGCGCTATCTGGATACCATCGAAAATACCTTGAAGTTCTATCCGGACTGGTTCCGTAACGGCAAGAGCAACAAGCGCAAAGGCAACCAGGCTCCTTACGTGCCTTGGGAAATGTCCGCAATGTTGGAATATTGGGAACACACCAAAGACCAACGCGCCCTGGATTTCGCCAACGACATGGCCGAGTGGGTGGTTACCTACTGGCAGGTGGAACACCTCTACGACCGCTATCACCCGGACTTCCACGGTGGGTACGGTCGCAATCAGCGCGAATGGGATATTCCCGTGTGGAACAGCGGTGTCTATGGTGAAGGGGTGACCAGTGTGTGGTACTTGAACAAACTGGCCAAGGTTTCCGACAAGCAGGAACGCTGGGGCAAAAGCGTTGCCGCGGTGGCTCGTTTCATCCGCCAGATTCAATATCAGCCGGGAAGCCAATATTGGATTCCCACCCCGCCCAAAGCCCAAGGCTGCATTCCCTCCAATTACTTCACCGATGATTGCCGCCTGGACTTCACCTACCACTGCCTCACCGTCAACTACCGCGTGCTGCGCTGGTTTACGGATGAGGATTATCAAGCCGCCGGCATCCGCGCCGACGAACTCCCCGATGAGTTGAAGCACGCTTCCAAGCGTAACGCTGCCGAACCGGCCCAAGATCAGGGAGGTGAGCGATGAGTCGCCTCGTGAAAACGTCGGCCCTGCTTGTGGTGCTGCTCTTTGTGTTGGTCGCTTGTGGCGGAGGGGAACAGGCTGCACCGAAGGCGGAAAAGAAACAGGTCAAAGCCCAGGCCAAAGCACCGAAAGATGTCGGTGGGTGGATTGATGGGAAATGGTCCAAACAATTCCCCGGTGAGGTGGACGTTACCCTGAGCGAAGATGAGAAAACCTACCTGCTTTCCGTGGCTCGAAAGACCTTTGAAGCCTATGTGAACGGACAAGAGCGCTACAATCCGGAAGATATTCCGGAGAGCTTGAAGGGCAAAAAGGGCAACCGGGTTTTTGCTACCCTGTACAAAGATGGGGAATGGCGTGGATGCGTCTCCGGGAAGAAGAACACCCTGGTAGACAGCGTGATTCAAGCGGTCATTGCCACCTGCAAAGACAAGCGTTTCAAAAACCCGCAAAAGGATGAACTGGACCAGTTCCGCGTGGAGTTGTCTATTCTGCAACCCAAAACCCTGGTGGATAGCAAAGACCTGAAGGTGATCAAGCAGAACCTGGAACCGGGCGTGCATGGCATTTACCTGCAGAACAACAAAGGCAAGCGGGCTTTCTTCTTACCCTACGTTTTCGTCAAAACGGAGCGCACCACCAAAACCTGGCTGGAGCGCATCGCCCGTAAAGGGAAAATGAAACAGGATGCCTGGCGCAAGCCGGATACCGCCATTTACAAGTTCAATACAATCAACTTCATGGAAGACGCCCCCAACGGTAAGCTGGTGGACCTCTACCGCTACAAGGTTGCGCGGAAGGGTTTGAGTGAGGAAGACCTGGATCACGCGGCGGATTTGGCCAGCCATTGGGTGGCCGACAACCTGAAGGACGGCAAACCCCTGTGGGGATTGGACGACAAGCATAAAGAGATGGACCGCGAAACCCGGACCCAGACTCTTCTCGCGCTGGCGGCCTTGTCCAACGAGGCGGAATCCAGCCGCAAGATGGATCGTGCGAAGGGGAACTCTGCGATGTGGAAACACATCCAACCCTGGTTGGGTGGAAAGCCCGGACAAGCGGTGATGAACGACAAAGGAGCGCTTCACGCCAAAGCAAGCTTTGCCTTGGCTCTGCTTCTGGGGCGCGCCGCTGCCGTGCCCAAACGGGCGGCTCTGGCCAAGAATCTGGCCAGCTACTTCACGGCGCATCTTTCCGATGCCGAGATGAAAACGGCGTTGCAGGATCTGGATACGCGCATCCTGGCCGTAGTGGGCCTGAGTTATCTCAGCGTCTTCACCAAGAACGAGGAACTCTACAAAGCCGCGCAGGGTTTGTGGCCGGATCTGGCCTCCAAAGCCAAAGACCACCCCGGCCTGCTGCTGGCTGCCGCCGCCTTGACCGTTCATGAAAACGCCGGTCAAAATGAGCGGGATGCCGCTTTGAAGCTGGCCCTGGATGGCTGGATGAAAAAACAGTTCACCAAAAAGACGGCCAGCTACCAGGATCATTTAGGCGCCTTCGACAACGAAAGCAAACTGGATACGCGCAAGACGGCTTTCGGGTTGTGGGGGTTGGCGATTCTGCTGCAAAGCAAAGACTGGGCACCGACGGAGCGCCCCGCGTTGGAAAGCACCCTGGTACGTGGCCTGCGCTGGTTGGTGGAGCAACAACACAACGCGGTGAGTTCCTTCTATTTCCCCGAATGGCGAAAAGCCAACGGAGCCTTCAAGAAAAACATCCTGCGCAACGAAGCCACCTTGTTGACCACCCTTCCCGCACTGGAATCCATCACCGGGGCAAGGCGGGCCTTGGGTAAGGAACTGAAGGCGGCTCTTGACCGCAACCAGGAAGCTATGGTTTACTAGTCCAGGTGACAGGCTCGCCGAAAAGGCGACGAAGGATGTGAGATGTAAGACTTGGTGAAAACCCAAGGTTTCATGACGCAGCAATGGACGGGATGCGGGAAACCGCATCCCGTTTTGCTTCAAGCAATCGGCAAGGACAACAGGAAACCATGCAGGATCAGAAGGTACAAGCGGAAACGCGACCCATCGTTGAGGCGGCAACACTGGCAAGCACGGAACAGGTCATGTTCAGTGGACGTGCGTTGGTGGTGACGGAAACCCAGCTTCGTTTGCAGGATCTCACCGGCAGTGTGGATCTCACCTGGCAACGGCCTGAAGGTATCGCCGTGGGGGATTGGCTGCGTGTCCTCGTGGAACAAACCGAGGCCGGGCTTGTGGTTCATCAGGTTGACGTGCTGGTCAAAAACCGTCTTGGTGTACAAACCCTGGTCAGTTGGTTCAGCCGCTTTCACGTTCACACTCAGGAAAAACGGGCCAACCTGCACCAACGGGCCAAGGCGGAAGCCGCCCTGCGGGATTTCTTCGCCCTGCGGGATTACCTGGAAGTTTCTACGCCCAGTCTGGTGACCTCTCCGGGCTGCGAACCCTACTTGCAGAGTTTTCAGACCTCCTGGCAGGGGCATGACGGTGCCTGGCGTGAAGAGCGACATCTGCCCACCAGTCCGGAGTTTCATCTGAAAAAACTCCTCGCTCTGGGTTACGAGCGGATCTTCGAGCTATCCCGCAGCTATCGGAATGAGGAAGCCGGGCACCTGCACCAGCCGGAATTTTTCATGCTTGAATGGTACTGTATGCACGCGGACCTGCCCACCTTGATGGATGAAACCGAAGCCCTGGTCAGTCATGTCATCCAGGCCGTTCAGGGACATCCCACGATCCAACGCAAGGGAAAGCGCATTGATTGCAGCCCTTCCTGGGAACGGTTGAGTGTCAGCGAACTGTTTCAGCGGGCGCTGGATCTGGACCCCATTCCTTTGCAGGAAGGGAACCGCCTGGCTCTGGCGGCGCGATCCAAAGGGCATCTGGATATTGCCGAGACGGACAGCTTTGACGATGCCTATTTCAAGCTGTTCCTCAATCACATCGAGCGTCGTCTGGGGTGGAACAAGCCGGTGATGGTCTATGATTACCCGGCCTGCATGGCCGCGTTGGCCCAACTCAACCCTTCGGACCCGCTGACCTGCCAACGGTTTGAGGTGTATCTCGGCGGTGTGGAATTGGCCAATGCCTACCATGAGTTGCTGGACCACGAAGAAATGAGCCGCCGCCTGGAGCGCTACGAGCAGGAAAAACGTGAGTTGGGCGTGCCCTGCTTCCCCAGGGATGAAGATTTCATCAATGCTCTGGCTTTCGGCATTCCTCCTACGTCGGGCATCGCCCTGGGATGGGATCGCCTGATGATGCTGGCCTTGGGCGCGGAGCGTATCCAGGATGTCCTTGCTTTTCCCCATTTGCCACCGGCAAGTGTGAACTGGCCGATGCAAGACCTGGATGACCCGCCGGACGACCCTTTGACCTGATGGTTCCTTGTTTCGTCGTGGCCCGATAACAGGTTTCACACAGATTTCTTGTTTCATCTTTGGCCATTTTGTGCTTTACAGATAGTTCGTTGAGGGGACGATGGGTAGCCCTCTTCTTCTTTCCTTTTATCCCACGGAGCCTGAGTTCATGCAGTTGTCCGAGTCACAATTCGACATCGTGTTGGAATTTCTTCAGGAGCATTGCCACAATCCATGCCCGCTTTGCGGAAGCGAAGACTGGGACGTGGCCGATGAGTTGTACGTTCTGCTTCCCTATGGCCGAAAAGACATCGGTCAGGCCGACAAATACGTACCGCTGGTGATGATTCGCTGTACTCAATGTGGCAACGTGCAAACCCTGGATGCCGAAGTGGCCGGCTTGCAATTGGCCCACCAGGACGACGAGTAGGATTGTCATGCCCCTGTCCTCGCTTACACGCTTGCAACCCAAAGCCGTGGCCGTGCTTCAACTCTCTTTGCAGCATGAACGGGTGGCTCATGCCTACCTGTTTCAAGGACCGAAGGGTGTCGGCAAGGCTCAGGTGGCCTTGGCGTTTGCCCAGGCTTTGAATTGCGAGGTCAATGGCTTGGATGGCTGCGGGGAATGCCGGAGTTGCACGAAGATTCAGAAAAGCGACAATCCCCAGGAAACCGTTCACCCGGACATTCTGCATCTGGTCTGCGAGGCTGAAGACGCGGAAACGCGCAAAACCAGTCAATTCATCAAGGTTGAGCAGGTTCGGGAATTGCTGAAGCAGTTCGACCGCTCCCCGTGGGAAGCCAAACGCCGGGTGGTGATGATCCACGAAGCGGACCGCATGAATGCCGCCGCTCAGAATGCGCTTCTCAAAACCCTGGAGGAACCCAGCCAGCGTATCCGTACCCTGTTTATCCTCATGACCCACAGACCGCAGAGCCTCTTGCAGACCATCCACAGTCGTAGTCAGGTCGTCAGCTTTCATGCCGTTGATACCCGTGTGATGGTGGAGATGTTGGTTAAAGAACATGGGATCGTACTGGAAAAAGCCCGTATGGCTGCGGCCTTGAGTGAGGGAAGCCCCAAGACGGCCCTGGATCTCTGCGAAGATGAATCCGTCTGGCAGGAGCGGGAAGACAGCCTGGATGGCTGGGCTCATGTCAGTGCCAAACGCCCGGAAGATGTGCAGAATCTGGTGCAATTGGTTGCCAAGGACAGGGAGCGTTTCAAGCGCTTTCTGCGCTCGATGATGAGTTGGCACCGTGATCTGATGATGATTCACATGGGTCAGCAAGCCTTGGTCATCAACCAGGATCGCCTTACTCAGTTGCAGGAAGAAGCCCAGCGGATCAGCCTGCGGGATATTTCCGAGCGCTACAACCGGCTGGTGGAACTGGCTGCCGCCCAGCAGATCAACGCCAAAGCCGATCTCGGCTTGGAAGCTCTGGCAGCACGGGTTGACTAAACGCTTGATTTCTAATCAGATTCCACCTTACTCCAAGATGAAAAGCCCGGCGTTTCAAAGATGCCACCACGGGCAGAGACCTCAACGAAACGGGCATCTTGGCCTTCCGGGCGATTATCTTGTTGTATCTGCCGAACAGAGAATCCTTGACTGAAGTCTTCCCTCGGCCCTTGACTGCCGGAAAATCACTTCTGAACCCAGGAAAGGAATCAAGCTTTCTTTGACAGAAAGCCATTGGCTGGGGTAGGCTAAATGCCTTTGGAATCTATCAGTTGACCGGGCTTCGGTCCGTGTCGCGGTTACTCTTCTTTTCGCGCAAGGTGCAATCATGGCCAATGTGGTAATCGTCGGCACCCAATGGGGTGATGAAGGCAAGGGAAAAGTCGTGGACATCCTTTCGGAGTTCGCGGATATCATCGTTCGGTTTCAGGGAGGCAACAACGCAGGTCATACCATCGTGGTTAACGATGAAAAGACCATTTTGCATCTCATGCCCAGCGGGATTCTGCACGGAACGAAAAAGTGTGTCATCGGCCCCGGCGTGGTCATCGACCCGGAAGTCCTGTGGAACGAACTGACCCGCCTGCAACAAAAAGGCTTGCTGCAAAAGCCGGAAGCGCTTCGTGTGGACTACCATGCTCATGTGATTACGCCCTACCACAAACAACTGGATCATCTTCGTGAAGCCAAGGCCGGCGCACGGAAGATCGGCACCACCGGGCGCGGAATCGGCCCCTGCTATGAAGATCGTGCGGCTCGTCGCGGTATCCGTATGGCCGACCTGCTCAACGAAACGCTGTTGCGCCGTAAAGTCTCTGAAAATCTGGAGGTGCTGAACTTCCTCTTTGAAGGGTATTACAAGGAAAACCGCCTGGAACCGGAGGCGATCAGCGACACGCTGTTGGAGTATGGGCAGAAACTGAAACCCTACCTGGATGATGTCTCCATCTTCGTGGCTGAGCAGACCCGCCAGGGACGAAGCCTGCTTTTCGAGGGTGCGCAGGGAACCATGCTGGACATCGACCACGGAACCTATCCCTTCGTGACCAGCAGCAATACCGTTTCCGGTGCCGCTTGCCACGGTACCGGAGTGGGACCGTCGTCCATTGATACGGTGATCGGTGTTTCCAAAGCCTACACCACCCGCGTGGGCATGGGGCCTTTCCCCACGGAATTGGATGACGACAACGGCAGGCATCTGCAATCCCAGGGTGGCGAGTACGGCAGCACCACGGGACGCCCGCGCCGCTGTGGCTGGCTGGACTGCGTCGTGCTGCGTCGGGCGATCCGCCTGAACGGCATTCGTGCCCTGGCTCTGACCAAGATTGATGTTTTGGGCGGTCTGGACAAACTGCGCATCTGCGTCGGCTATAAATACAATGGAACGGTTTACCCGGACTTCCCCTTGGGCCTCGCCGGGCTGGACCAGGTGGAACCGGTCTATGAAGAACTGGACGGCTGGAAAGAAGACCTGAACGATGTGAGGGACTTCGATGAACTTCCGGCGGCAGCCAAACGGTACCTGGACCGGGTACGCGATCTTCTGGAAGTGGATCTGATGATGGTTTCTCTGGGAGCCAAGCGGGGGGAAACCCTGATGCTCCAGAATCCCTTTCGCCAGGGGCGCTGAGTCGAGGACAAGACCGTGCTGAATCACGGACCCAAGCAGAGGCGGTTCATTGCCCTGGGAGGTTTTCTCCTGGGGCTGAGCCTCGTGCTTGCGTCTTGTGATACGCACTGCCGGGACACGGATAACGAGCCTTCCCTGGTGGGACCGAGCGAGTACCTGCTTACCGTGAGCAACGGCAGCGGGCATATGGTCGCGCTGGAGGTGGATGGCGAAGACCAGGGTTCCTTTTGCGCGGGGGTTTCCCACTTGGTGGTGGGAGCCTTTCCCCGGAATGCGTGCAGTCAGATCACGGTGTTGTTTTTAGACAACCCCGGAGAACTGCACCTGGATGACTGCGACCAGAATGTTTTAGGCGGATGTGAAAGCAACAACGTGGATGGTGTTTGCTATGACACGCGCAATGTCAACGTGGTGGAAGCCGCTGTTGATTGATACTCTCTGCCGGAGGGGATGATGACGAAGAAAAAGAAGGGCGAACGCCCTATGGATGATCCGCTGGTGGAGTGGATGGACCGCGAGGATGTCGGCGAAGACGAGCGCAGCATGTGGCGTAAATGGCTGGACAACGGCCTTTCCGTGCTGGACTCCGACCGGAACCGCATCGCCCGCCTGGTCATGCCCAAGGAACTGATGACCGGTATCCTGGGCAACCTGGACAGGATGAAGCACGAAATCATTGTGATTATCGGCAACGAAGTGAAAAACTTCCTGAATGCGTCCAACCTCTCTGAAGAGGTGGTCAAAGCCCTGTCCCAGATGGAAATTGAAGTCAACGCGAACATTAAATTCAAAACCGCGCAACCGGATGAGGATGACTCCAAGACGAACAAGGGGAAATCCCGTGCTGTGGGGCAGCGGGTGAAAACAAGTTTGAAGGTGAAGGGATGAAAGCGATTCCGCTCTATAAACGCACCTGGTTTCTTCGCGGTGTCGTAACGGTCGTGGTGGGTCTGTTTGTGATGCTGCTGTCGATGGCTCAGGTGAAGAGCTACGAAGAGCGCTATCCGGAGCTGGGGCAATCCGGCGCGGATCGTATTCTGGACCAGATGAAGCAGGCTCCTTCCGAAGAAGAAAAGACCCGGAAAACCCCGGAAGAAGATAAAGCAGAGATGGAACGCTGGCGTGTTGCCATGCTGCATGGAAAATACAAGCGTTACATTTACATCGGAGCGTTTCTCATTGTCGCCGGTTTGGGGATGATGGCCCTTGGCTACAAAGAGCCCACGGTTCCTGAACTGCCCGATGAGGAGGACGACGAGGATACATCCACAACGGCGCAAAACGAGACGACCTCGACGGACACGGAGACACGCGAGCGGGGATAATTATGGCCTTGGATAAACAACGCAAGCCCGTTTCCCTGCCTTCGGCGGGATGGACCCTGGTGGAGATTCAGGACCACGACCCGGAACAGGATTCCTCTTCCGAAACCAAGCAAGACTTTGTTGAAGAGCAGGAACCCATGAAAACCGATCCGGTGCCGAAAGGCTCGGTTGAGCCGACTCCGGAGCCGATTTCCGAACGGGAAGTCCAAACCCTTGAGGCGATACCCTCTCCCGCAGAGGAAAGCCCGTCGGTTGAAGAGGATGTCGCCAAGGCCGATGAACAGGAGAAATCCGTCCAGGCCAGCGAGGAGGATTCTCCAAAATCTGAAGAATTGCGTGAGGAAACCACGCAAGAACCCGCACCGGACGAGGACGACGAAGTCTCTGAGACGGATGCCGAAGAGAACCCGACAGATAGTATCGACGAAGAGACATCTCGCGAAAGGGATGCGTCAGAGAACGACGAGACGAACGATGAGGAAGAACGTTCCTCCGAATTCGTGAGCGACGCGACCGAAACGGAGAAGGCCGAGGGTGACGACAAGACACTCGACGAGGTGGAAGCGACGGAAGACACCTCGATACCGGAACCTGCCGGAGAGCCGGACTCCGATGATTCTGATGAGGAGAACGACGAAAAAGAAGAGAAAGCCGACGGAAAGGAAAATTTGGACTCCGGGACAAAAACCGAGGAAGAGCCTACCGAGGACAAGGCGGAAACCAAGGCTGCGGATTCCGAAGAAACCGACGAAGATACCTCTTTCACCTCCAGGGAATCCCGGCGTCGTGAAGCGCCCGTGTTTCGTCAACGCTGGACGGCTCCGCAAACCCTGGATGAAAACGAGGATTCTTCGGATGACTCCAAGAACAAGGTCGCCCAGAAACCCGCAGCCGAAACGGCAAGCATCCGACCAAGCTGGCACCAACCCAGCTATGGGGTAAGCCACGAAGAGGATGCCTCATCATCTTCACCGGATAAACGCGACGATTACCCGAAGCCTGAAGAGGAACCGACCGGCACGGACGAGGGCGATAAACACACGGAAAGCGCCTCGGAACCCTGGCAGAACCCACCGGAGGAAGACGCCCTGGTCGATCGCTACCTGACTCACCCTTCCGGTCTGCGCGTGGAGCGTGGCGCTCATTGGTGGGTGTTGGCCCTGCTGGTTCTTCTTGGCGGACTTTTCGGTAAGGCGGCGCTGCTGGAGACGCTGCCTTTGTCCGGTGCCGAAGCGCTGGTTGCCTCGCGCAGCCTCGCGCCTGCTCTTGCTACCGTGGATGCGCCGGGCATGGCCTTCTGGTTGACTTACCTGGGAACGAAGCTTGTCGGGGATGGTCTGCTGGGTGTGCGTCTCTTCGGCTGGATCGCCTGGTTCGGTACAGGGCTGTTTCTCTTTCTGCTGGGGCGCTCCCTTTTGCGCAGCGATCGTCTTGGCTTCTACGCCTTGTTACTCTATGGCGTATCCCCGGCCTTTGAAGTGCTGGGGATGGGTCCAAGCCCGATGGCGTTTCTCTTCTTCTTCTGGTCTGGAGCCTTGTTCTTTTTGTTTACCGCCGCCAAACAAGGGGAAGACCGCTGGTTTATCCCGATGGGAGTCTTTCTTGCCGGAGCCATCGCCAGCCATTACCTGGCGGTTATTTTCTATCCGTTGATGCTGCTCTATCTCGCCTGGGCGGGAAAACTGGGTAGCCTGTTCAAAAAAGGAACCCTCATCGGGGTAGGTGTCTCTCTCGCCGGAGCCGTTCCCACAATTGTCTGGAACGTTCCCCTGAAGTTTGCGCCCTTGTGGGTTCAGTTTGTTTCCCGCCATGAAGGAGCCCACTTCAACCCGGCCCGCGCCGCCGAAGTCTTCCTGCCCTGGGCCTTGGGTTTGAACCCCCTTCTTCTTTTGTTGCTTGCCGCCGGTGCCTTGCTGGCCCTGAAGCATACCTTTGACCGCTTTGACCCCCACACGGCCCTGGTTCCCGTGTTCGGTCTTCTGACAACGCTTTTCTTGCTTGGTTTGGGCTTGTGGTCCCCTACGGGTGAAGGCTCTTGGCCCCTGCTTGGCTTGCTTCCCCTGTTCCTTTACGGCGGTCTGATGCTGACCAAGTTCCCGGCGAAGCTTCCCACATTGGGAGTCTGGCTGGTAACCGTTGGGCTGAGCCTGGCCATGTTGGGACTTCTTGGAACCCATGTGGTGACGGACAGTCTGGTCAAGCCTTTGGCGCGCATCATCACGCCGGAACAAGACCCGACCCGTCCGCTCTGGGGATTCAAAGAACTGGCTCGCGCTGTGAAAAAACGTAAGACGGGGCTTTCCGGTTCCGGGTTCCTATTCTCGGATGATCCCGCTTTCTGCGCTCAGTTGCGCAGCAACCTGAAAAGCTCGCTGCCCGTGTTCTGTCTGACAGCGAAGCCCGGTGTCGCTGAAAGTGCAGGGCTTCGTCCGCCTCTTTCCAGGGATGGCTTGTACATTACCGACGAGGCCAAGACGAATCCGAGAAAGCTCTATCAATGCCGACGGTTGGCTCAAGCGGGCCGGGAAACCATCCGTCGGGGTGGTCAGGTGGTGCGTACCTTCTACCTGTACCGCTGTCTGGGGTATCAGGGCTTGAACGGCAGCGGCAGCGATCGTCCTTTGGATGACGGCATGGATCAACATCCCGTGGCTCTCCCCAACGAAGCCAGACCGGACGATACTCCGGCACCGGCGACCACCCAGGACTTTGTTCCTGCCGATGCCCAACCGGCCCAAGACGCCGTGGAGCTTCCCCTTGACCAACCGGGAAGCGTTACGCCTCCGGCGAATGCCCAGGCGGACCAACCGGGAAGCGCCACGCCTCCGGCGAATAGCCAAGCGGACCAACCGGGAAGCGCCACGCCTCCGGCCAATGCCCAGGCAAACCAACCGGGAAGCGTTACGCCTCCGGCGAATGCCCAGGCGGACCAACCGGGAAGCGCCACGCCTCCGGCCAATGCCCAAGCAAACCAACCTGGAAGCGTTACACCTCCAGCGAATGCCCAGGCAAACCAACCTGGAAGCGCTATGCCTCCGGCGAATAGCCAACCGGCAACACCTCCAACGCCTCCGGCTGCGGAACCCAGCTTGGAAGCCGGGGAAGAAATCGAACTCTAGCGACCACCCCAAGACCAGAGGAACGAAACCTTGGCCAACGCGAATCCATCTACGGAAGCCCACGACACCCTTGAGACAGATGCCCTTCCTATGCCCGCATGGGACCGCCTTGACAGCGTGATGCTGGGTTTCCTGCTCGTGCTGACCCTGGCTCGGCTGGGGCTGGCAAGCTCTTTTCCTCTGGTCAGTGATGAAACCTACTATAGTCTCTGGGCCAGCCGGCTTTCCTTTTCCTACCTCGATCACCCTCCGATGGTGGCCTGGTTGATTGCCCTGTCTAAGGGCATGTTCGGTAACGGCGAGCTTGGCGTGCGCTTTTTCGCTCCTGTGTTTCTGGGCCTTGGCGGTTGGTTCTGGTATCGCACAGTCAAACCGGAAGCGGGCTACGGCGCCTTGTTCTTTGTCGCCGGTCTGCAACTGTCACCCCTTGTTCACGGTGTGGGCCTGATTATGACACCGGATGTCCCCTTCCTGTTTTTCCTGGGTGCCGTCCTTGCGCTCTATCGTCGCCGAGCCTTGGTTTCCCATACCTGGCAGGCACCCCTGATGGGTTTTCTGGTGGCGATGGGAATGCTTTCCAAGCTGAGTATGGCCCCGCTGATTATGCTCTGGTTCATTCAGGCTCCGGAACAGCGCAACCGCAGACTGACTCTGCTTTACGGGCTGGGGCTGGCGCTACCGATTCTCATCTGGCAAGTCGGCGCGGCGGGAAGCCCCCACGAATCCGGTCCTTTGGTTTTTCAGTTGGACCGTTTCCTGGATGTGCATTTCACGCCCTTCGGTCCCTTTGAGTTTCTTGGTGCCTGGGCTTTGGTGGCTCTGCCCGTACTGGGTGTAGCCTTGCCTTATGGCTTGTATGGCCAGTTCATCAACCCCACAACGATGACCGTGCGGGAGCTTGGCCCTCTGGCCTTTGCCGTGTTGTATGTGCTGCTGCTTCTGCCGGGAACCATCCTCGGCTTCTTTGAGGCCAACTGGCTGCTGCCCGTGCTGTTGCTGTTCGCCTTCGGTACCTGCGGCTACTGGTTCCGCGTGTCCACATTTCCCAACGGTCGGCAGGTTTATACCCTGCAAACCCTGGCCGGTATCCTTGCGATGCTTTTGGTACATCTGTATTTCTTCACCTGGACGGCCTGGCCGGAGTGGACGAGCTGGGGCATGTTGCGCCATGCCGGATGGCAGGAAAGCGCGGAGAAGGTGGAAGCCTTGGCTCAGGGCAAAGAAGGGTTGATCCGCGTTCCTCACTACGAAGAGTTGGGTCAGTTCTGTCATTACGGTTCCAAGGAGTTCTGCCAGCGCCTGCGCCTTTCCAATGCGCGGGGTGAAGCACTGGATCGGGATGAGCCGACGCCGTGGTGCCTGGAACGCCTGGACGAAAAAGACATCCGCACGCCTGAAGCGGTGATTCGCTTGGATGGCCGTTTCCTGCGGGCCTACCGGCTTTCGCCATGTTCGGAGCAGACGACGATTGTGCCATCCCAAACCCATCACGCCACGGAGACGCTCTAGCCATGCCTATTCGTTTCGTTTGTTGGTTCGTGTTGCTTGCTTGCCTGATTTTCACCCTGAACCCGGATACCTCTCTGTTTGCCGAGGAACCCCATCCAGGGCCTAGCACATCTCCAACCCACGAAACCGCAGCCACTCCCAGCGCTCAAGGTCAAACGCCACCGAGCCAGACGGCGGAAGCTCCCAACAACCCAAGCCAAACGGCGGCAGCTCCCAGCGCTCAAGCTCAAACACCACCGAGCCAAACGGCGACCACTCCCAGCGCTCAAGGTCAAACACCGCCGAGCCAAACGGCGGCCACTCCCAACGCTCAAGCTCAAACACCACCGAGTCAAACGGCGGCCACTCCCAACGCTCAAGCTCAAACACCACCGAGCCAAACGGCGGCGACACCCCCCGAAACAAAACCGCAACCCGCGAAAACCAAGACCCAACCGGACAAAGCTACCCTGGCTTTGCTTGACGAACTGAGCCAGCGTCGAGGGTTCATCCCGCCGGGACAACTGTTCACCCATGAAGGCTTTCCTCTGGTAGAAACACTCTGGCAGAGCCAGCCCTCTCCTTTGTTGCCCGGTATGTTCGAGCGCACTGTGACGCAGATCGACCCGGACAGTATCGCCCTATGTTATCAGAGTGACAGCCTGCACGACCGCTTCTGCTTCGACCTGCTCCACCCGCAACAGGCTCGCCGAGGTTACGTCTCCGGGCCGGTTTTCGCCGTGGGTTTGCCGGTGGGCTTGCAATCGTTCAGCGCCTGGGCTGCCTGGTATGAGGTGGCCTCGGTCCTCGTTCGCGCCAAGCCGAACAAACCGCTCTGGTGTCGCTTGGATACGGAGAAAGACACGCCTCCGGCGCGGATGGATGAAGAGGCGTTGATTGCCCATCTGCTCCGCGCCGCTCGGAGCCTGGCTCTTTCCGGGGCGGAGGCGAAACAAGTGGACGGCTTGCTGGACGCGGCCAAGAGTGTGTCTTCCAGGCCCAACCTGAGCCTGGAGTTGTTCAACGCTCGCTGGCTGTGGTTCACCGGGAACGGAGAAGGAGCCAAGGCCGGGCTTCGTCGGCTGAAGAAGAACCGTCCCGCCGAAGCGGAAATTGATCTGGAACTCGCTCGGCTGGCCTTGTGGAGCGATCAGGTATCCAAGGGCTTGGAACGATACGCCGCGTTGTGGGATGAACTGGGACGTTCCGGGAAAACCTGCGGCCTGGAGGATGTCGCCCAATGGCAGCGGGCCAGAAATCCGGATAGCGATGTGTTATCCTGGCTTGCTCGTGGTGTCGAAATCTTTCCCGCCTGCCTGGATGCTCGTCTGGAATTGGCTCAACGCCTTGCCGAGCGCGGACGAACCGCCGAAGCGCTGGAAGCCTTGGATACGGTTTTGACCGAGCGGGGCAAGCGCCCGCAAGACTGGCTGTTGAAGGCTCGCTGGCTGTTGAGGATGGACCAGGCCGATGAATCCCTCGCCGCCTTGGAGCAGGCCTTTCGTTTGACTGAAACCCTAGACGGTCAGGTGCGCATCCTGCAACAGCTTGGGCGCATCGCTCCGACGGTACGCAACAAAACGGAACTTGGAGCCTACCTGGAAAAGCGCCTCAGCGATGAACCGGAGGATCCCTACGCCCTGCATGGTCTTGCCAGTCTGGCTTTCTTTGATGGAGCCTATTCACGGGCGGCACGTCTGGCCCAACGCCTGCGGGACAAAGTACCTCAAGATGATATGGCCCTGGTGCTGGGCATGGTTGCTCATCATGAGCAAGACAACGCCGTGGAAGCGGAACGCTGGTTGGCCATGTTGCAAGACCGGCCCGTGGCCTATGATGCCGATGTGCTTTACGCTCTGGCGATGATGAACGAAACGGCCAACCCCAAACGGGCCATTGGGTATCTGCAAGCCGCGCTGGCTTTACCTCCTCATCCGGGGGCGCGCCTTGCATCTCCCAAGCGGATGCGTCAGGCTTTGGACCTGATGACGCAGGGCTTGCCCGTCCCCTTCTGGCAGGTGCGCTCTGCACGGCTGACGGACATCACCCTGTCTTCTTTGTTGGAGCAAGCCGGGCTGGACAAGGTGCCGGGCTACCTCTGGTGGATTCTGCTCGCCCTGTTTCCATTGGGTTATCTGCTGGGCTTGTGGCGGGGAACCTCCCGCTGGCCTTGAGGGGCTGTTGCGTGGGAAGGTCGAGTCTTTTCTTCTGGCCTGTTGTTGCGTCCTTCCTGGGAGCCTGTCGTCAAGCCTGCCTGCCCGGTTTTCTTCAGCGGCAGATGTGGACCTGAACGGGAAAAGCCGCTATACTTTCCCATCAGGTGATTGATACAAAACGGACGGGGGCCTGGGGCTTGGAAGCCTTCCTGGAGAGGCTCTATCCATAACGGTTCGGGTTTGGTTCGGCAGTGAGGAAACGATGAAAACGCTTTGGGTTCGTATACTGTGTTTGATGATTTTCTGGGGGCTGGTGGGACTGGGAATGCCGGCCTGTGGTCCGTCCGATGCCACCGATGATGACGACGATCCAACCCTGGATGGTGACGACACGGAAACCTCTGACCTGACCGACGACGATGACGACCTCACGCCCACGGATGGTGATGAGACTCCTCAGCCCGATGGCGATGAGATGGAGGAAGACGGCGATCTGGATATCGACGACGCCGAGCCGGAATGGGATAAGGAAAAAATTGAGATCGAAGAAGAAGAACCGGACCCTTGCGAGGGCGCGGAGCTGGCAAGCTGTTTTACCAACGCTCCAGCCGGGACGGAAGGAACACGCTGCCAGGGGTTGACGCTCCTGGAATGCACGGTTACTACGCCGCAAGCGCCTTCCTGTCGAAGTGAGTGCCGCTGTCAGCTTGCGGAGACCTGTAGCGGAAGTTGCCTGGACGACGCCCTGGATGGTAACGCCCAATGTGGTCCGGCCCCCGATGGGGATCTGGATGACGAGGTGGACGACGAAGAGATTCTGGATGGTGATGAAGACGATGTCGTCGATGGTGACGAGGAACCGACCGATGGCGATGAAGAGGAAGCCACGGATGATGATGATGACCTTGACGGGGATGAAGACGATGTTACCGATGGCGATGATGACTTGCTAGATGGTGATCTTGATGAGGATGGGGATCTGGATCTTGACGAAGACGCAGACCTTTGGGTCTGTCAGGCCGATGCCTTTGAAGTGAATAACACCTCTGCTCAGGCGGCGGACCTTGACACGGGACTGACCGAGGACCTGACCATCTGCAACGGAGAATATGACTGGTACCGTTTCTTTGCCGCCGATGGCACGGACATTCATGTCCGTCTGGAGATTCTGGGCGATCAATCCGACGACCTGAACGTCTTCATCAAAGATGCGGATGAAACCACTCTGGCCAGCGGCACCACCACCGGAGCCACGGAAGAGGTAAGCCTGCTTGCTCCGGTGACGGGAAGCTATTACATCTACGTGCGCGGCGGCCCTTTTGCCGAAGCCCGGTATAACCTGACCTTGGACTTGACCAGCACGGTAGACGGCGACGTGGAGCTTTCCGACGACGAGTTGGATGAGGAAGGGAGCGAAACGGTGGAGTTGCAGGAAAGCGAGTTGGAAAAAGAAGAATACTACGTCTGCCCGGATGACGAACTGGAAGAGAACGACACCCGCGACGAACCGACTCGTGTGACTAGCACCACCTACCCGGAACTGCACCGTTGCCCTTCGGATGACGACTGGTATGATTTGCCCCTCGTCGCCGGGGATACCTTGAGTGTCGAGGTGCTGTTCGATCACGAACAGGGTGATTTGGACGTGTATCTCTACAACACCTTGGGAATGCCAGTGATCAACAGTATCAGCGAAACCGACAACGAAATCATCTCAGATATTTCCATCGTCACCAGCGGAACGTGGAAGATCCGTGTCTTTGGGAAAACGGCGGATGTGGACAACGAATACACCATGAGCGTGTCGGTGCAGCCCACCACCAACTGTGTGGATGATGCCTTCGAGAACGACAGTACCGGTGAAAACGACGGCCCGGCGCAGGCGACCACCACGCTGGCCCAGGCTTCCAGCCAAGATCTGCAACTCTGCCCCTACGACCCGGACTGGTATGAGTTCCACCTGGAAGCGGGTGAGATGTTCTATGCCAAAGCCCTGTTCAGTCATGCCGAAGGCAACCTGGACATGCGTTTGTGGACCGCCGTAAACGGTGTCTTGTTGGTGGAAAGCGCCACCACCACCGATGACGAGTTGATTGTCTATGAAAGCGACCGCAGCCAGGATGTTCGTTTGAACGTGTATGGTTACAACGAGTACGGCATTGATTACACCCTGCAAGTGGATTGGGGCGAATTGACCATCTGTATGGAGGACAGCTTTGAAGAGAACGACGACTTCGACGAAGCGTATCCTTTGGAGATGGGAAACTACGAACTGATGCTCTGCCAGGATGACCTCAGCAGTTACGGCGATGCGCGGGACTACTGGGCCTTTGACTTGCAGCAGGATGAAAAGCTGGACCTGGAAGCCACCTACAGCGCACCCAGCATTGACATGGACTTCCGCCTGTATCTACCCGACCAAAGCACCGTTGCCGTGGTTCCGACCACGGAAGAAGGCCGCAAGATCTGGACGCTCTTTGCTCCGGAAACCGGGCAATATACCCTGCAAACGCGCAAGTACAACCAGACCCAGGATGAACCCTACGAACTGTTCATCAACATCTGCCCGGAAGACGGCTATGAGGAAAACAACGGGATCGGCCAGGCGGCCTACCTCACCCCCGGTGCGCGGGATCTGGCCCTGTGTCTGGGAGATCAGGACTGGTTCAGCGTCAATGTGGAAAGCGGGAAGACCCTCACCTGCACCTTGCAGTTCCTTACCAGCCGGGGGGATCTGGATCTGACCTTGCGCAACGGCAACGGAGAAATCCTCGCCGAAAGTGCCACCCTGACCGACAACGAACAGGTCAGCTACACCACGGACCACGCCGACACCTATTACATTCAGGTTTCCGCCTTTGAAGATGCCGCCCAGAACACCTATCGTATGATTCTTCTGGTGCAATAGCGTGGTGTGGGGATGGAGAAAGGCATAGATAGGCTGAAAGCCAGGGATTCCATGACCATGCCACCGCGTATTGGCATCAGTTGTGAATTCTGGACCTACCCCACCGGTCATGTTTCCGGGGCAGGGCCGGTGTTTGATCGCGTCAAGCAAGCGTATTCCCTGCATGTGGCCAAGCGTGAAGGCTTGCCTTTGCTTCTTCCCAACCTGCATGATGACGGGCGGATCGACGACTACCTCGCGCTGTTGGATGGCTTGCTGCTTCACGGCGGCGGCGATGTGGAACCCGCCTACTTCAACCAGGAACCTCGCTGTGTGGAAACCTGTCATATTCAGCCGATCCGGGATGCCTTTGAGCTTCCCCTGGTCCGAAAGGCCATCCAGTGCGGGCTTCCCGTGCTGGGAATCTGTCGCGGTGCGCAGATCATCAACATTGCAATGGGTGGAGAGATTTTTCAGGACATGAGCCTGCGTCCCGACACCCAGGACCACCGCGCCCATAAGGATTACGTCTATCGCACCCATGAGGTGAGTCTGATCCATGATTCCTTGCTGGCAACCTTGGCGGGCCGGGAGACTCTTCCGGTAAGCTCCAGCCATCATCAACTGCTTGGTCGTCTTGCAAAGGGGTTGCACGCTACGGCCCATAGTGCCGATGGCGTGGTGGAAGCGGTGGAAAGCATGGAGGAGGAGCGTTTCCTCGTCGGCGTACAGTGGCATCCGGAGGATGATCAGGATTCCCTGGCTGAGCCTTTGTTTGATGCCTTTATGGAAGCGGCAAGAACGTTTAAGATGCGACAGAACCGCCAAGGTTGAGCCGTCCGTTCCCTCTTGAAGCCGGGGAGGCTGGAATGAGGTTCCCGGCCAAGATCCCTTTTGCCCAAGACCAAAATCCCGGTTTTCAAAACGTCGTGTAGAGAATCTGTCCCGCTTTCGTTGGGTACGAATCCCCAAGCCGGAACGTCTCGTTTACGCAAGGTCTCCAAGGTACAAGCGGCGGGCTTCTTCGTTGTTGCGAAACGCAGAAGGCGTCTCGTTCAACAGAATGGAGCCATGCCAGAGCAGGGCGACACGATCGCAGGCTGCAAGTAAAGCCTGGACGTTGTGATCGGTAAGCAAGACCGCAACTCCACGTTCGGCCATTGCACGCACGTCTTTTCGGACTTGCTCCACGGCCAAGGGGTCCAGCCCGCTGAAGGGTTCATCCAACAAGACACAGCGTGGTTCCAGCAGCATCGTGCGGGCCAACTCCAAACGTCGGCGCTCTCCACCGGAAAGCAGCGCGGCCTTCCGCCCAGTCAGTTCCGTCAAGCCGTAGCGAGCAAGCAAGGCGTCAAGGTCTATGGATTTTCCACGAAGGCGGGGGCTTTCCTGCATCGCCAGGTGAAGGTTGTCTTCCACGCTCAACCGGGTAAATACGCTGGGGCCTTGAGGGAGATAACCCAGGCCGAGATTCGCCCGCTGATGGGGCCGCAGGCCGCTCAGGTCATGGCCATTCAGGCTGACACACCCGGTATCTCCGGCAAGCAGGCCGAAGGCCATCTCTAAGGTGGTGGTTTTTCCCGCCCCATTTTCGCCGAGCAAGCCTTGTACCTGCCCACAAGGAACGTCAAGATTCAGACCATCAAGAATGCGCGTTGATCCGTAAGACAGCCCTAGAGCATCCAAACAAAGACCTGTTTCTTTCAGCTTGCCTAAGCTCATGGTTTGCTTGTCTTGGCTTGGGATTGCGGGGAGGTTTCGCTCTTGTCTTCCTTCCAGCGCCAACGGCTTTTCGCCTGACGCACCTCAAAGGAACCCTTGTCCAGATCCACACGGATGCTTTCGCCGGTGATGCGGGTTTCTCCTTTTCTCAGCGAAGGCATACCGAAGAGATCCAGCCGGTTTTGTTTGGCGTCCAACTCCAGAAGATCGGCCCGGAAGAACCACTCGCCGTGCTGCCCGCGTACCTTCCCACGGGCGGACAGGGAAAGCAGTTCCCTGTTTTTCACCCTCAGATGCAACTCGTCGCAGTCCAAGTGGAAGCCTGTCTGACGCAGGCGAACCTCACCCAGAAAATGCAGGCTCTGGCTTTCCGCATCATAACGCATCGACTCCGCCTGAATATCCAACGCTTCGCCGTGGTTGAGCAGCCACGAGGTGGACGAGGGCGCGGCAAGTAGGGAAAGGGCAAGGCTGAGAAGAAAGGGAATCATGGCACACACTCCCTGGGAGGTTCCATACGGGCTTGAACCGGCATCAGAACGACGTGCTGTGTGTTGCGGTTGAGATAGGCCACGTCACCGAAAAAGCCCTGACCTTCCTTTTGAAACGCCACCCGGCCAAGCGCTTGCAACTCGTTTCCTTCCAGGAAAAGCTCATCGCAGCGTAACTCCGACTTAGAGGAAGACAGATGCAGTTCCACTCTTTCGGCGTGGATAGACCGGGTCTGGTTCAGATCCTTCAGGCAGAGCGTATCGGCCCACAACTCGGTGTCGTCCAGGCGCAGGTAGGCTTGACCCAATCTGGCGGTGCCTTCGTTCAGGTTGAAGCGTTCTGCCTCAAAGGCCATGCCTTGGTTGCGGCCCTGCACCTGAGTGAAGTTCACCTGGTTTCCGGCCTTGGGCTCCGTGGTGTTATCCTGGGAAGCCGGGTCCGGCCAGAATAGCACACCAAGCCCTCCCAGGCCAAGGAACAGCAGCGTGAGGTGTTGCGTGAGGGTAGACATCGCCTGGGGGTGATCCTGCAAAAAGGCCGGGTCAGATGACCCGGCGTAGTGAATCCATACCTGAGCGGTTGCGGTATCGCCTTATTCTTCAGGGTGGCTGGGTCGCAGCACCTTGAATTTGCTATCCCGCTTTTTGCTACGTTTGGGCGCTTTCTTGATCAGAGCCGCTTTGGGTCGCAGATACACAGGAATGGTCACGGTGGGTTGTTCCTTGGAGTCGGTGGTAATCACCAGCTGGGTAGAAGCCCGTTCCGTTCCTTTGTGGATCAAGGTGACCTTGATCTTCCATTCCTTGTTGGTCGCGCCTTTCTCAACGCTGGTTTTGACCAGTTTGTTGACATCGTGGACTTTGAGTACCTTGAACGGTTTCTTCTTGCTGCGCAAAACCACATTCTGTTCGGTTCGGCTGGAACCGATCTGGAAGCTGATATTCTTCGGCCTGGCGTCAATGTCACCCTGGACCATACCGGTCACGGTGAGTTTCAAGGTTTCATAGCCGGCGCGGTTGGTTTTGATCGTCACGGTTTCATTGAAACGACCGACTTTGGTTCCCTTGTAGGTGATTACCAGGGCTTCGTCCGTGGTGCCTTCCAGCGGTTTCAGCGTGGCGGTCATGCTCGGTGTGGAGCTTTCAATTCCCAGCACCTTGAAATCCGTGCGGTCTTTGACCATGAACTTGGTTTCAGCCGCTTTTTCTTCACCCAGGGAGATGGTGGGGATGCGCACGTAAGCACGGGCGAAGCCCACTTCGACCTCGATGGTACCTTTCAGAGTCAGTTTCAGCGTGGGGTTCTTCGGGTCGTTGGATTGTACCCGAACGGTTTTACTCATCAGGCCGGTATGGCCTTTGGTTTTGATTTTCACTTCGATTTTTGCTTCCCCACCCGGGGGAACGTCCGCCTGGCTTACCAAGGCGGCAGTGCAGCCTCAAGTAGACTTCACTTTATCAATGTGCAGCACCCCCTTTCCGGTGTTTTTCACCGTGAAGGTGTGGGTCATCATCTCGCCCTGCTTGATGGTGCCTACATCGTGGGTGCTTTGCTCGCAGACAATCTGCCCGGCGTCTGTGGCGACGGCTTTCGTCGCGTTGCTCGCCTGGGCTTTGTCAGACTGTTCCGGTTTCGTTTCGTCTTCCAGGCAGCCAACCGCCAGGGTCAGCCCCAGAAGGAGAAGGAATCCGGCAAGAAATCCGAATCGTGTACGCAAGGGAATCCTCCATATGAGAAAGTGAACAAACGTGCCATAACGGCATACTATGACGGCATACCGTGCCTCCCGTTCGCTCGTTGAACGCTGTCCGGTTTCCTACCACGATTGCCTAAAAGATGCAATGCGTTGGCATATTCTCGTTTCGCTTTCATGGCATCAGGCGGGGCCGTGACTTTCGGGGAAGCTCGTTGGCATGACAGCCTAGGGAGAGAGATTTTGCCCCAAGGTGGATTTTGATAAAAACGTAGGTTCGCCCTGATGACTTGGGCCAATCATTGACAGTACCCTCGGTTCGGCTATAATCAATACATTGAATTTCTGTTTGATGGTTGCACGCTCCAGGGAGGAGCCATGCACCCGGCCTGAAAGGACTCGGCACCTGATCTGTTTCAAAGGAGTTCCCGATGCGTGTACTCGCGGGTTGTTTTGTCAACACAATGCCCTTTGTGGTTTTGCTTCTTGTTTTCCTCTGTTCTGCACCTGCCCCCCTTTTAGCGGATGAAAATGAGGAAAACCCAAAGGAAATTTACCTTGGATTGCGCGGAGTGGTGTTTCTTCTGAATGGCAATAATCCTGTGATGCTTGAGGATGATAGGTATCACCCCAATTACAGTGGGGTAACCATTTCCGGTGGTGGTGGTGTCTTTGTGGAAGGCGACCTGTTTGACTTCTTTGCCTTGGGTGGCGAGTTCAATGTGTATCGGTTGAATTTCAGCTATTCAGAATTTGACAATATCAATCTGGATACCGGCTTGACGCTGCGATTTTACATTCCTTATGAGGATGTGGAACCCTATTTGCGCTTGAGCGGAGGTTTCTCCGTGTTGATTCCTGGGAGGACCGATTACAGTTATTGCGATTCTCTCTACTATGGCGGGGGGCAGAGCAGGTCTACTCTTGTCAGGCTCGCGGTGGATACCGGCTACGGAGGGTATAATTCTTTTGGTTTGGGAATGCAGTTCCGGGTAAAGCCTGTCAGTTTTTTCGGGGAATTGGGTTATCACGGGGTGTTTTACAAACAAACCTGGAGTTACAATGGCCACCCCTACACACCAGAAGATTCAGACAAAGATTCTGTTTTATCAATGATGTTTGCCTTTGGTATCACCGGCATTCTATAGACCTTGGAAAGATACCCTTAAAAACTGTGATGATTCTTGGGTGATAGATACACAAGTAAGGAGTTCCCGATGCGTGTGCTCACGGGTTGTTTTGTCAACCCAATGCCCTTTGTGGTTTTGCTTCTTATTTTCCTCTGTTCTGCACCAGACCCCCTTTTGGCGGATGAGCAGGGGAAGTACTCCACCAAGGAAGAACATGATACAGATGACGGAACGTGGTTGGGCCCCTACACGGATGACAATCTGATGGAGAACTACCTGGGATTCCGCTTTTTATTCCTTGTTCTCAATCAGAGTACACAACCAACGATCTTCGACAAGCGCTACGTGGATAAAGATCAGGACTTGCCCTTCGTTTTTGGTCTTGTCGGAGCCTATGAGCGAGACGTGACGCCCTATTTGGCTCTTGGCGGTGAATTCGGTTTTATCGCCTTGGACTACGACAAGACCCGGCGTGATAATTTCAGTCTGGAGATGGGACCATCGTTGCGCCTTTATCTACCCAGCAATTGGATAGAGCCTTACCTGCGCCTGTCCGGTGGGTTTGCAGCGGTGATCCCCTTGAGAAGCGGGATGGACAGCCGGAAAACCTGGCTGTTTGATAGTGATACGAACACCGATGAGACGGAAGAGGCACTCACCCGCGTTCCTCTTCATGTCAACCACGGTTATGGTGGATACAATACCGTCGGTTTGGGGAGTTTGTTTCGCACGGTGGATGGCGGCTACTTCCTGGAGGTCGGCTTTCATGGTCTGTATTACTCCCAGGAATGGCTTCTCTATGGTCACCGCTCCAAGGCCAACAACGTCGAACACGTACACTCGATGATGATTGCCTTTGGCTACGACATAATTCTTTAGAACCAGGAAGGATACCCCGGATTGTGACGTTTTCCCATCCGGTTCTCCCCATTTTTGCCATCGGGACGGAGGCTGTGGTACACTGCCTTGGTATCGTGATGTGCTTCGCTCCTACTCCCTCTGCGTTGTAGCGGTTCACCATCCTGCTCACCCACTTCCCACGGAGACCCGACGATGACGAAAAAAGAAACGCTGACCCTGCTGCCCAACATGACCCATCACCACTGTTTCGGCTGCGGCCCGAAAAACGAGGTGGGCCTGAAGATGGACTTCTACCGTGATGAAAACGACCTGGAACGGATCTCCAGTTACATTACTCTGCCCGGTCATCTCTGCGGCTGGGAGAATATCGTTCATGGCGGCATTCAGACCACGGTGCTGGATGAAGTGATGAGCCGCGTACCCATTTTCGTTCTGAAAAAGGCCAGCGTGACCAAAAGCCTGAACGTGGAATTTCGCAGGCCCATCTTCGTGGAAAAGGAATACCTGACGCAATCCTGGTTGAAGGAACGGCTCAGCGAACGTGAAGCGCTGCTGGAATCGGCGATTTTCGATGACAACGGCGACATCCTGACTCATGCTACCGGGGTGTTTTCCCTGTTTGATGTCTCCATGTTCCGCGCCAAAGGGGCGACCGATGAACGCACCCTGAACTGGTTGGAAGAGATGATTAAGACCTTTTAAACGGGTCTGTAAGAACCGAAGCATGACTTGGGCGACCTTGGATGTCTTGGCCGGCGGAACCCTCCGGAAGGTTTCTTGATTGCCAGGCCCAACTTTCCTTCTTGATCTTCCCTTTTTTTGGGCTATGCTGGTCTTCTTACGCAACTAGTGGTAGGTTCGCGCTCCGTTTTTCGGAACCGTCGAACCCGACATCGGTGTTGACCCGCCAACAGGCTTTGTCTGTCGGATTGCCATTCATCAAAGGAGTCCCATGCGTACCGCCCCGTGGATGCTCATCTTGATCCTGACCGCAATGCTCGCCTCCTGTGTGCATTCGGAGAAAAACCGTACCGATCGCCTGAAAAAAGCCCGGCGCAATAGCGACGTACCCACCGAGGAAATCCTTTCCAGCGCCGCCTTGGGTGCCGGAGACGTGTTTATCATCCATGTCTTTCGCGAGGAGGATCTAAGCGGTGAGTACCGGGCAGACCCGGATGGCAAGATCCAGTTCCCCCTTATCGGGGAGGTGGTGGTTGAAGACAAGAACGCCAGCCAGTTGGCCGAAGAGATTCAGACCCGTCTGGAAAAAGACTTCCTGAAAAATCCCTACGTCTCGGTGTTCGTCAAGGAGTTCAATTCCAAGAAAATCTTCATTTTCGGTGAGGTCAAAAAGCCGGGAACCTTCCCCAGTGAAGATGGGATGAACATCATTCAGGCCATCACCCTCGCCGGAGGCTTCACCGAACGTGCCGCAAAGAACAGTGTCAGTGTCACGCGGAAACTCAATGGCAAGGAAAAGCGCTTTGAGGTGCGCGTGGAAGACATTACCCGTGGCCTGCAAACCAACATTCCCCTGTTGAGTGGAGATATTGTCTTCGTCCCTGAAACCTTCTTCTAAGTGGGCCGTGCGCCAAGGGGCGGCATCGAAAGCGGCCCTTGCCTCATAAAAAACAAAAGCCTCGCCAACCGGCGGGGCTTTTCAATTCTCAACCATCCGCGTCTTCAAACAACGCAGGATAGCAGTCGTCAGTACGGGGTTCCAGTAAGGAACGGCTCAGCAGTGGCGTTTTCCTGCGCAATATTGGCAATCGTCGCCATTGGTTTCCACATCCACGTCTTCGACGATTTCAATCACGGGCAGGCTCTGATTGGTTTCCATGATTAATCTCTCCCTTCTAAGTTGTTGTTCCCAGAACTCTTTTTCAGATGATAAACCTCGGCTTGCTTACAGTCAAGCAAAGAATGGTCAAAAATTTCTTTCCCTTCAAGAATTGCTAACCCGGTACAACGATTGCAGAATTCCCGGCTTTCACAGGTTGCACAGGCCTGAAGATCCCCCACGGTGAGGGCGCGAACCTCGGCGAGTAGCGCGCTATCACGCCAGATGTCGGCAAACGATTGCCGGGTCAGATCGCCCGCGTCTGCCACCCAGGCGGTGCAGGGTTGAAGCGTTCCCGTAGCGCTGACAGCCAGGGTGTTGCGCCCGGCGGAGCAGGGAGGGTCATCCAACGACAAACCGGCCATGCGGAAACGGCTACGCTCCGGACGCATGGCAAGCAGGCGTTCAAGCTCGGCATCGTTCAGTTGCAAGGCGCAGGGGGAGCGATCCCCGTTCAGGCGCGGCCATAGGCTTACGGCCATATTCCAGGGGATGCGTTTTCCATCCAACAGCGCAGCTATGTCCTCGGCGTCGTCCACGTTGTTTTTGTGCAAGGTCACGGCAGCACGGACAGGAACTCCCAGGCCTTGAGCCAGAAGAAGGCCTTGCATGGCTGCGTCGAAGGAGCCGCGAACACCGGTAAAGGCATCATGGCGGGCCGCATCGGAGCCATGAATGGAGACCTGCACACCATCCAGGCCCATTGCGGCCAGACGGCGCCAGCGCTTGGGGGTCATGCCGAAGCCGCTGGTAAACAGAGACACGGCAAAGCGAAGCTTGCGAGCGTACCGCACCAGTTCTTCAAGGTCCGGGCGCAGCGCCGGTTCTCCGCCGGTGAAAGCCAGAAAGTAGCCACCCATCGCGGCCAGTTCATCCATCAGGTGCCGAAGCCTCTCTGTGGAAAGCTCCTGGGTTGGGAGCGTGGCCTGTCCTGCCAGGTAGCAGTGTTTGCAGGAAAGCGGGCAGCGATGGGTCAAGGCGAGATGGGCATGAAGGGGAACCAGGCGCGTGGCCGCGTAGTCGTTCAATTCATCCAGCAGCTTGGAGGGAGCCGCCGATGAGGCTTTCTGCCCTCTCGAATTGGAAACGGGTTCCTCGTCACCTAGAATGTGCTGGGTGAAGGCTTCCGCGTCCTGGGGAGTGACAAGAACCTGTTCTTGGGCCAAAGCCTGAAGGAAGGGCTCAAAGGCTTCAGCAGGTGTTTCCCCGTTTTCAAGCATGGAAAGCACCGGCCCCGCAGAGGCGCTTAGACGCATCCAGCGCCCGGTACCGTGGTGACTGAGGATGGTAAACTCCGCATAGGAGCGGAAGGAAACAGCAGGGTGAAGCATCCAGGTCATGGCAAGTCTTCCCAACGAAACAAACGAGCAAACCCAAAAGAACCATTGAACACGGCCTCTTCTATGGTTGTACGGTAGTTTCCTGGGTTTAGCAAGCCCAAAGAAGGAAGGATGCAAGAAGAGATGGGCTACCTCTCTCTTCCTCAAGATACGCTACCGGGTAGGCCGGGCAAATTTCTTGCCTGCCCGATAGGGTCTCCGGTTCCAATATCTCAGGACGAAATCGGAATCCTGTCGTTTTCGTCATCATCCAGTTCACGCAAGAGCATCTCAATCCAGTTTTCATCCAGCGCGGATTTCCGTTGTTTGGGTTCTTCCTGGACCGGTTTCTCGTCGTTGATCTTGGTAATGCCGGGATGCCTGCGCTCCAGTTCCTCCAACAAAGCTTGCTGTTCCTGGAATTTATCAAGCAGCTTCGAGCTTCGTCGGGCCAGGGAAAGGAACTGAAATCCTTGGTTGATCGTGGTGACCAGGTCGGATAACTCCACCGGTTTCAGGATGTAACGATAAACCTCTCCATCGTTGATCGCCCGCAGAATGCTTTCCATGCTGGCATGGCCGGAAAAAATGATCCTCACGGTATCCGGATGGATTTTTCTCACGATTCCAAGGAGTTTAGAACCGGACATCCCCGGCATGGATTCATCGCTGACCACCACATCGATGGGGGTTTTGGCAAGAATATCCAAGGCTTCCTCAGAAGAAATTGCGGTATGGATCTCATACGGTTGCTTGCGCAATCCCACTTTCAAGCCGAGCAGCAACTGCTCTTCGTCATCCACAAACAACACGCGGATCGGATGCTGCGTATCCTCCGTTTTCTTCGTCTGTTCTTGCATGGTTTTCTCCCAACCGGATAATGGTGCCATACGACAAGAATGGCATGTGCAGGTTTCACGTCCCTGTTTGGGGCAATCGTCTATCTGTTGAGAAACTTGACGGAATCTTCCCTTTTTTCGCGGATAAGGCATCTCGATTGCAAACAATGGTAAGAACTCCGGTTCCCATCCCTTTGTGCTTCATGATCCTTGAGCCGGGTCGATCAGCTCAGCAACAAGCGCCTTGGGACCGTCAACGCCGGTTCGGGACGAAAGCGAGCAAGCCTTTGAAGAAGAGCCTTCCCCTTTTCAGAATTTTCTCACATGGCCGATATTCACGCTGGGGACGTGGTTTCCCTGCCTGATGGCTCCAGGTCAGTTCAGGCAAGGGGCGCGCCCCGTTCATGATTAACCTCACCTCGTTGGATGACCTGTGATGAACAAGCCTTTGGTCAGCATCGGTATGCCCGTTCTTCATGACCCACACGCGATGGAGCGTTCTATCCGTTCCGTACTGGACCAGACGGAGGGCAACTGGGAATTGCTGTTGATGGAAGATGGAGACACCCCTCGTGGGGAAGAACTCCTTGGCCCCTGGCTGGAAAAAGACCACCGGATACGCTGGATTCGCCAGCCATCCCGTCTTGGTCTGACGCGGTTGAACAACCGACTGGCTCAGGTGGCCGACGGACGCTATTTTGCCTGGTTGACACCGGGGGATGCCTACCGAGACGATTTTTTCCACCAAGCCCTGGCCGCCTTCTCCGATCCGGTGGATGAATCCAGCGAAGCGCCGGTTGTGCTTTGCTACCCGCAGGCGAAGTTCGTGCATCCGGTCAGTGGTGAGGAAAGCCTGTATCAAAATCGTTTTCTCCTGCTGGATCTTTCCTCCATTGAGCGTTTGCGCACCTTCTTTTCCATCAAACACACCGGCTTTGCCGCGTCGGGCCTGATGCGTACCGACACCTTGCGTGCCGTGGGCGGCTTGCCGGAGGATTGTGCCGAACCGGTGTGGGTACTGTTGACACGCTTATTGTTAAGCGGCTGTTTTGTGCAGATGAAAATGCCCTTGTTGCTGACGCCCCGCAAGCCCAATGTCCACGTTACGCCCAGCTTGCGTCATGCTGGTCTGGAGCGGGATCTCTTCGGCTCGCGTAGCCGGGAAACCCTTCGATTGCCTACCATACGCTTGGTTCATCACCTGCTTCAGTCGATCAGTCATGCTCCTGAAATGGAGGGAAAAGCGAGGGAATCGCTTCTGCGTGAGATGAACGATCTACTCTTGAAAAAGTTCGGCCCGCTTCTTCGCCTGGAGTTGGATCGCTGTATCCGTCTGGCCCAGGCCGCCCGTTGGCAGGTTCGGTGGAGCGAGGACGAAAAGCAGGGAGCGTCCGGATTGATTCCTTCCCACCATACGAGCCAGCTTGCCTTGGATATGGAAGCGGATCTTTTCCTGGCGCAATCCCTGTTTCCCAACCATCCGGGCTTGTGGTTGGCCAGAGCCGTATGTGCCTATTTCGGGGGGCGTGTGGATGAAGCCCGCTGGTTGTGCGATCAGGAACAGGGCTATCACCCAAACAATGGGGATGTGAAAGTCTGGAAAGAGCGATTGGATCAACCGGTCTTGCTCAATCCTCTGGCCTGGGTTGGATGAACGACGGGGAATGGCACAAACTGGACCTGGAAGAACCCTGCGTTGCAGGGAGGGTTTCCCGGATTCCTGTGTCTGTTGGGGTTCTGAAAAGTTTCTGTAATCTAAAGAAAGCGCTCATGAAATCCGATCCTTCTGGATAGGGCGGAAAACCTGTCCAGCCAAAGGGAGAGAACTTGTTTGTAAATTCAGGTTCTTGCCGAATGTTGATTTTATCCCCTTGTGGGGTGAAGCGTGAGCATGGATGAATGAGGGATCTTCCTCACTGCTCGTATTGGGGGAATGGATGCAATTACATCTGCGGCATAAAGTGATCGGGTTGGCTTTGATTTCGGCGGCCCTGCCGGTGTTTCTGATCGGCAGTGTGGTGGTCTGGCAGCTAACCTCGTTGGAGTCACGCATCGATGAGAAGGTCAAAAGCATCGGTGATGACACCCTGACACGCATTTCCCAAGGGGTTTATGACCTGTGTGAAACCACCAACCAGCTTTTACAAGCCGGGGTGGACAAAGATCTGGAGGTAGCCCGGGAAAGCCTCTACGACGCCGGAGGAATGCACCTGACGGATACGGAGGAAAGCTGGACAGCGATCAATCAGTTCAGCAGAGAGGAGTTTGTGGTCAAGCTCCCAAAGGTTCGTTTCGGTATGGAACTCTTGCAGAAAAACGCCAGCTTCGACACCCAGAGTCCCGTCGTAGATAAAATCTCTCAGCTTACCCATAGTACGGCAACCATTTTTCAGCGAATGAATGAGCAGGGAGACATGCTTCGTGTGGCCACGACGGTCAAAACCACCTCCAAACAACGGGCCATCGGTACCTTCATTCCAGCGATCAATCCTGATGGGACTCGTAACGATGTCATTAAAAGCATCATGAACAAGAAGTCTTACAATGGTCGCGCTTATGTGGTGAATGACTGGTACATCACGGCTTATGAGCCGATTCTGGATAAGCGGGATGAAATCATCGGTATGCTCTATGTGGGCTTGCGCCAGGAAAACGTCCGTGCTTTGCATGAACGGATTAGTGGAATCAGCATTGGTAAAACCGGTTATGTGTATGTGCTACGCGGTACGGGAGCCGATAAAGGAACCTATGTCATCAGCAAAGATGGTTTGCGGGATGGTGAGAACATCTGGCATTCCAAGGATGATGAGGGGAATTTCTATTCCCAAAGCATTATTGGTTCGGCGATCCGGCTTCAGGGCAGGGAAACCAAGATGGTCTATTATCGTTGGCGAAACCCAGGTGAAGAGGTCGCCAGGTTGAAGTCTGCAGCGGTTACCTATTACGAACCTTGGGATTGGGTGATCGGAGCCAGTACCTACCAGGATGAATTTGAAGAAGCTCAGCGTGAAGTACATGGGCAGTTGCTTCACCTGATGCTTCTTATCATCCTTGGTGGGATCGCCATTTTTCTGCTCGTTATGCTTTTTGCCATCAAATTCGGCAGCAAGATTGTCAATCCAATCACCTATCTGACCCGCGTCGTCAACCTTGTCGCCAAGGGGGATCTGAAACAGGCCAGCGTGGAAGTGGATGATCTGGCTCGCATCCGCTGGCGTGATAAGGCCTCGGAGTATCTGGGTAAGGAAGGAGACATGGATGAAACCGACCAACTTCTTTCATCCACTCAAACCATGACCCGAAGTCTGGATTCCCTGGTCGGGCAGGTGCAACGTTCCGGCATTCAGGTGACGTCCTCGTCAACGGAGATCGCGGCCAGTGCCAGACAGATTGAGTCTACCGTCAGCGAGCAGATGATCAGCACCAACGAAGTGTTGGCCACGACGGAGGAAATCACCATTGTCTCGATGGAATTGGCCAAGGTGATGGATCAGGTTCGCCATGTGAGTATTCACACTGCCAAAATGGCGGAAGAAGGCAAGCAGGGCTTGGAAGAGATGACACAGGCCATCCGCTTCCTTACCGATTCCACACGGTCGATTTCCGGAAAGCTTGGAGCGATCAACGAGAAAGCCAATACGGTGAATCAGGTCGTTACCACCATTACCAAGGTCGCCGACCAGACCAACCTGCTCTCGCTCAATGCTGCCATTGAAGCCGAAAAGGCGGGAGAGTACGGGCGCGGCTTCAGCGTCGTGGCCAGAGAGATCCGTCGCTTAGCCGATCAAACTGCCGTTTCTACCCTGGATATTGAGAAGATGGTCAAAGATATGCAATCTGCCGTGGGTAGCGGGGTGATGGAGATGGACAAGTTCTCCAAAGACGTGGAGCGCATCGTCAAAGATGTCAATTCGGTTCATGGGCAACTTGGAGGGATTATCACTCAGGTCCAGGAACTTACGCCTCGTTTCTCGGAAGTGAGTGATGGCGTCAGTGCCCAGAGCGAAGGAGCCAAGCAGATCAATGAGGCCGTGCAACGACTCAGTGAGGGAGCCGACCAAACGGCGGAGTCTTTGAGTGAATTCAAACAGGCGGCGATGCAGTTGAACGACGCCGCCCGCGGTCTGCAAGATGAAGTGGTCCGGTTCAAGGTGTCAGAATAGCCATGTTGACGATCCTGATGGAAGCCCAAGGCCAGTGGTATGGTGTTCCCGCCGCCGAGGTGGAAGAGATCACCCCTGCCATGCCTTGGCGTCCCCTGCCGGGCGTCCCTGCTTACATCCGTGGAGTCACTCGCTACCGGGGAAGTACCATCCCGGTGGTGGATCTGATGTCGCTTCTGCACAACCGGGAAGCCGAACTTCGCTTGAGTACCCGCTTGCTCATTATTCCTTTGCAGGGAAGCTCACTTCCTTTTCTGGCGTTGTTGGCTGAGCATGTTCTGGAAGCCGTGATGATCCCCAAAACAGCCTGGGATGAAAACCTTGTCGCGGAACTCGGCCCGGAGTTTCTGGGGGAACTGTCTTCTGTGGAAAGCCGGTCCGTTCAACAGATCAAACCCCTTCATCTGATTCCTGAAGCGTTGCAACAGGCGATTGGATTCACCTTGTCTGAGGAAGGAACCTGATGGGTCTGGAGCAGCACATTTGTGAACTGTTACGCGAAGAGAGTGGCTTTGATGCGTCAAGCATCAGCCAGGGATCTCTTTCGCGTGTGCTGCGCCAACGCATGGATGCTCTTGAAGAGGACAGTCTGGCTACCTACACCAAGCTTTTGGATCATGATGTCAACGAACGGATGATTTTGCTGGACAGCCTGCTTGTCGGGGAAACCTGGTTTTTCCGTACTCCTGCTGCATTCACCGAACTGGTCGCTTATCTGAAACCGCGTTCCCGTCGATCGGAGGAACCGCCGTTCAGAATCTATAGCTTGGCTTGTTCCAGCGGTGAGGAACCCTACAGCATTGCGATGAGCCTGTTGGATGCCGGGTTCCTGGAAAGTGAATTTCATATTACCGGTGTGGATTTGAACGGTGCCCGTCTGGCCACGGCGCGAGCCGGAATGTATTCGGAGCGTTCGTTTCATGGAAAAGATCTGAGATTTCGCAAACGGTATTTTACAGTCGAAGATCGTAGCTATGTGATTCAAGATCGGGTTCGCCGCTGCGTAAGCTTCGTGCATGGGAACCTGCTTCAGTCAGACTGGTATCAGGATGCACAATCCGTTCATGCCGTGTTTTGCCGCAACGTTTTGATCTATTTCAACGAAAGGGATCGGGAGCGGGTGTTGAAGCACATCGAGACCATGCTGGCTTCCGATGGGCGCCTCTTCGTTGGGCCCGCTGAAATCGGCCAATGGCTGCGCGGTCGGTTTTCACCAACCGGAGTTTCTGCCGCGTTTTGCTACCAACGGGAACAAGAACAAAAGCCCAGTGTGGAAAGCCTGATTTCTTCCATACGCTTTCCAGACCTGTTTGCGCGGATTCCCGATCCCATTCAGCCAGACACGTCATCCTCATCGGCTCTTGTAAGTTCTTCAGTGCCGGAGCCCAAGGCCGAACTCCCTGCGCCACCTCGCCCAGTCATGGACCATGAAGACGCGGAAGAAATCGGTGAAACGGCACCTCGTCTTTCTCCGTGGGCGGCGATCCGCAACTTAGCCGATCAAGGGCAGGTGGATCAGGCGGTACGTCAGGCCGAAGAACTGATCAACCAAGGCAATATGGAGGTGGAGGGGCGGTATCTGCTGGGGGTTTTCTGTCTGGCTCGCAATCGTTTTCACGATGCGGAATCCTGGTTTCGTCAGGCTCTCTATCTGAAACCGGATCATCAGGAGAGCCTGATGGTATTGTTGCAACTGATGGAGCGTCTCGACCGGAGTGATGAAGCCCAAACTCTACGACAACGCCTTTCACGGTTGAGTCATGGTGCAGGGAAGGATGACGTGTGATGAAATCCGAAACCTGTTGGATGACCGTTGGAACGGAAGGGGACCGAAGCTGCGAGAGGCTTCATGACGTGGTGCAATGCAGCAACTGTCCGTCGCGGATGTCCCAAGGCCGTGACTTGTTTGAGCGTCCGGTTCCTCCGGATTACCTGAAAGCCTGGGAAGATACCTTGACTTCGCAACGAGAGCATGGCGTTCGCTCTCACAAAGGTTATCTGATTTTTCGTCTGGCTGATGACCTCTTGGCTCTTGAGGCATCGCACCTTTCCACCATTGTATCTGCGACCTCCTTTCATCGTCTGCCCAACAACACCAATCCACTGGTTCAAGGGTTGGCAAGCCTGCAAGGTACCCTTCACGTTGTGCTGTCCCTGCCTGTGTTGTTACAGATGGATGACATTGCCGCGATATCCGACGAAATGATTCGGAAGAAACAGGGCTATTACGTGGTCTTTACCAATAAAAGGCGGTGGACCTTTCATGTGGATGATATTCTCGCGGTGAAACGGGTGGAGAAAGGAAGCTTGCAGGATGCTCCGCTTACCGTGGAACGGCATCGCCATACGTTCAGCACCAAAGTTCTTCACTACAAAAACGACGTGGTGGCGATCCTGGATACGGACTTGCTGACCCATGAATTGTCGAGGAGGTTTGGGTGAGTCATTCGTTTAACCCGAACCAGGTGGACCCGATGCTTCTGAATCTCTTTCGTCAGGAGATGGAGCAGCATGTTGTCACTTTGAATGAAGGTCTGCTGCGTTTGGAGCGTCTGCCTTCGGATCAGGATGCCTTGAGTGAACTGATGCGGGCGGCTCACAGTATCAAAGGCGCGGCGCGAATCCTGGACCTTTCTTTCTGTGTTTCCTTGGCGCATCGTATGGAAGATATGTTTCAGCAATCCAAGCAGGGCGCTCGTGAACTGAATGATGATCTGGTAGATACGCTTTTTGGCTGCATTGACCTGTTTGAAGAACTGGGAGACTTCGCGACACCGGAAAAACTGACCGAGCTTGATTCGCTGGCAACACGCTTTGTCGAACAGGATACGCTGCTCGCTCAGGCAATGGATGCAAAGAAAGAAAGCAAGAAAGACAACAAGCAACTGCAAGCAAACGCATCCACCGAGCCGCCGCCTGCGGATGATCCTTCCCCGGATCAAACCGTCCAAGCGCCGGTAGTCTCCAAGACCTCATCCCCTGAACCCAGAAAGCCCTCTGCGGCCCCTCCGGAAAACGAATCCACCGCGACCGAAAATGACTCGCCTGGGAAAGATACCTTTGTTCGGGTCAATGCCGAATCCCTGGATCGTATGGTGGCCTTGAGCGGGGAGAATCTGATCCGAAACCATTGGTTGATTTCCTTCGTGGATGGCCTTTCGCGGATTCGGCTCAACCAGTCGCGCCTGAACACGCTCTTGAAAGACATCGAACAACGTATGATTGGTGTGGTGTTTGATACCAAACTCTGGGCGATGTTCAAGCAGTATCAATTGATGAGCGAAGAAGTCTGCGGAAAACAACTGGATCATTGGCTCACACTGGAGGAGTTTACCCGCGAAGGGTCGTTTCATGCGGAAACGCTGCATTACGAAACGGTAAATGCCCGACTGCGTCCTTTCGGGGATGGCACCTACGGTCTGGCCCGCATGGTACGGGATGTCTCCCGCGAGCTGGGTAAGAAAGTGAATCTGGAAATCAGTGGTGAAGACACCCTGATTGACCGGGATATTCTGGAAAAGCTGGAAGCGCCGATGACTCATCTGCTACGCAACGCATTGGACCACGGGGTGGAATCGCCTTCCAAGCGTGTGAAGGAAGGCAAGAAAGAGGTTGCGCTGCTGACGATTGAAGCCGCCCACGTTGGGGGAATGTTCCAACTCAGTGTGGAAGATGACGGGCGTGGCATTGATGTGGAACACATTCGCGCCAAGGTGATCGACCGACAGATGGCCCCCCCGGAGGTGGCTTCCGCGCTGAGCCGGGATGAGTTACTGGAATTTCTTTTCCTCCCTGGATTCACCACCAAAGAGGATGTGACGGAAATCAGTGGTCGCGGTGTGGGGATGGATATTGTCCACCATCTGGTGGGGGCAACCAACGGTAGCATACAGGTGTTTACCGAAATCGGACTGGGAACCAAAGTGGTGTTGCGCCTGCCGATCAGCTTGTCTGTGGTGCGTACCCTGATTGTTCAATTGGCCGGTGAACCCTACGCCTTCCGTCTCAACAGTGTTGATTCTTGTACCAAGCTTTCCGTTGAGGACATCCAAACGGTCGAGGGTCGTCAGTTTGTTCAACGTGAAGGACGAAATGTCAGCTTGCTTTCCATGCGCAACCTTCTGGGCTTGCCACCTATTTCAGGAGATCCAACCTACGTTCACCTGGTTTTCGTCAGCGATCGCTTCAGCGAGTTTGCCCTGATTGTCGATCGCTTTATGGATGAGCAGGAGTTGGTGGTTCATCCTCTGGACCCGCGACTCGGTCATCTTCCGGGCATTCTAGCCGCCTCGGTGCTTTCCACCGGGGAGCCTGTGGTGATTGTGGATACCGAGGATCTGGTGAAAATGATTGCCTTGCGCTTGAATGAAGGTCGTTTGGGCATGGTGCCACGGGCGGATCTATCGAAACAGGGAAAACGAAAACGGGTGTTGGTGGTGGATGACTCCATTACCGTCCGGGAATTGGAGCGACAACTTCTTGAAACCTGCCAGTATCATGTAGACGTGGCTGTGGATGGGCAGGATGGATGGAACGCGCTGCTGCAACGAGACTATGATCTGGTGGTTACCGATGTGGATATGCCCCGTATGGATGGCATCACGCTGACGAAGAAGATCCGCAAGGATCTTCGTTTCCATCGGATTCCGGTAATTATTGTTTCCTACAAAGACAGGGAAGAAGACCGCATGGCCGGGTTGAATGCCGGAGCGAGTCACTACCTGACCAAAGGAAGTTTTTCCGACAACACCTTTACCCAATCCGTCACGGATTTGATTGGAGAGGCCACGTCATGAGAATCGGTATCGTCAACGACTCCCCCTTGGCCGTTCAGGTTTTGAAGTATATTCTACTTGAGCGCTCCTCCCACAAAGTTGCCTGGGTGGCAGAAAACGGGATGCAGGCCGTAACCTATTGTCGGCAAGACCCGCCGGAGCTGGTTTTGATGGACCTGGTCATGCCCCTGATGAATGGGGTGGAAGCGACCCGCTTGATAATGGAAGAGCAGGCGATCCCCATTCTGATTGTCACCGCCAGTGTGGATAGCAACAGTCCGATGATCTTTGAAGCGATGGGATATGGAGCCAGGGATGCCGTGCATACGCCCGTGCTGACATCATCCACCGGACGGGGAAGCGCAGACCGCCTGCTGCGGAAAATCGGTATGTTTGAAAAACTGTTTCCTTCTTCGAAGGAGCTGCGGATTAACGAACCATGCCCGGTAAGAAACCAGTCAACGGTGCCTGTGTTGATTGGTGCCAGTACCGGCGGTCCCAAAGCATTGACGGAGATTCTTTCTCAGCTTCCGGCAAACCTCAGCGCCGGGATTGCCATCGCCCAACATGTCGACGCCGGGTTTGCCTCCAACCTGGCCAAGTGGCTGGCTCAACAAACTCCGTTGAAGGTTCGTCTGGCCCAGACGGGGGATTGCCTGGAACCGGGGATTGTCAACCTGGCCGCCACTCAAGACCATCTGGTGGTCAATACCCATCAACGGCTGAGTTATGTCAAAGAGCCGGAGGACAAACCCTACCGACCTTCCGTGGATGTCTTGTTTGAGAGTGCGGCCTTACACTGTAAACGACGGGGCATTGCCATCGTCCTTACCGGTATGGGAATGGATGGTGCCAAAGGGCTTTTGCGCTTGAAGCAGAAAGGCTGGACAACCTGGGTGCAGGATGCGGAAAGTTGTGCGGTGTATGGGATGCCCAAGGCTTGTGTGGAATTGGGGGCGGCAACAGCCCAGATCCCCATTGAACGCATGGCGATGGAACTTGAAAATATGGTTTACTCCATCTCGGAGTCCTACACGGAGCCCTGAAACCCGGTTGAAAAGTGATTCCGGGTCGGGGAGAATCCTCCAGAATCCGATAGGGTTTGTTGGGGATCGTTTGCCGATGAGGACCGGACGGTGGTTCATGAGGACAACCAACCGAAGTGATCAGGGTTTACGCTTCTTGGCCAGTTTGTTCATGTAATCGACATATTGCGCCACACCATCCACAATGGCTTCAGCCACGCGGTCTTGGTAGGCGGAGCTTTTCAGGCGTTTTTCTTCCTGGGAGTTTGAAATAAAGGAAGTCTCCACCAGGATGGCGGGCATACGCACGTTGAGCAGAACGAAGAACAAGGCCCGGCCTACACCACGATCCTTGATTCCGCTGTAACGTTTTTTCAGCCGTTTGATCATTGCGTTCTGAACGAAACGGGCCAAGACGATGGAATCCGAAATGTTCACGTTCATCGACAGATCGGTGAGGATGAACTGGAGGTCATCCACCTTTTTTCCCAGATCCCGGTTCTCGCGGGCAGCGAGGCGACGGCTATAGCTATCCGAACTGTTGTTCAGGTAGTAGGTTTCAATGCCGGTGATTTTGCGTTTGCGGCTGGCGTTGGCGTGGATGGAAATGAACAGATCCGCGCCTTCCTTGTTCGCTTTGTCGCTGCGTTCTTTCAAACCGAGGTAGGTGTCATCGGTGCGGGTCAAGACGGTCTTCACTTTCAAACGCTTGCGTAGTTTCCGTGCCACTTTTTTGGTGATGGCCAGAACCACCTCTTTTTCCTTGGCCCCGGTCGGCCCCGTTGCGCCGTAGTCTCGCCCACCATGCCCGGCATCAATGACCACTTTTCGCACCTGATAGTAGCGGTCCACCTTGCCCGAAGGCTTCGGCGTGGGTTTCGTGGGCTTTTTGGCTGCGGGTTTCCGCTTCGGTTTGGCTTTCTCTTTTTGCGTAGCTTGCCCGCTGGTCTGGGCGATGAGATCCTCAATACCCAGTTGCGCGTCCTGATTTTGAGCTGCTGCCGGTTTGGATTCCTGGTTCGCGGGGGCTTGGTCCGGGCTTGTGGCCGGAGTCGCCTCACTCTGGGCGTTGGAGTCCTTCGGTGTCACAACAGGGGCCACGGCCACAACGGCGGCGGAGTCGTCCTCGCCCTCTTCATCTACCGTGGCGGCAACGGCTTCAGCCTGCGGAGCTTTTTTGCCGAAGTGAACCATCATCATCGGCGGTTCGTTGGAGACACCCAGGTCAAAGGGAAGATGCTTGTCTTTGAAATCAACCACGACCCGCGTTGTGTTGTCGTCATAATGCCCCACGCGAATCTGGCTGATGTGCGGGCTATCGAAGCTGTATACGGACTGAATCCCCTGGCCCATGCGAGCCTGGGGGAAATCGAAGTACATCCGTTTGGGCTTGGTGTCCGTCGCGGGTGCTTCGCCGGTGGTGAACTGCGGCGTGTCTTCAAAGAGAATGCGCAACTCCGTCTGGCCTTTGCGGCTGAAAGCAACCAGATTGGTCAGGCGGTTCATCTCTGCGGCTTCGGGTTGAGCCTGCGCCTGGGGCGCGGCTTGACTTGTTGGTTGGGTGGAAGGCTCCGGGCCCAACTCTTGATTCAGGCTTGCCAACAACTGTTTGGCCAGACCGATGGTGTCTCCCTTGGGCTCTTTCTTCAATTCCGTGTTGAGCAAGGCCCGCGCTTTGGATTTTTCTCCAAGCTGCACCCGGATCATTGCCGCGTTGTAATAGCCGTCGTCAGCTAGGCGATGATTGGGACAGCGCTGAGCCAGGAGTTCGTATTCCTTGGCCGCACGGAGCCTGTCGTCCTTCAGATAGCTGACCTGAGCCAGACGCTCGTAGAGCATCGCCACGTTGTAGCGGGCGTCACAGCCTTTGGTGTGTTTGGGATACTTTTCGGCGATCTTGGCAAAGCCATCAATGACACGCATCCAGCGATCACGGTATTTCACCGCCTTGGGATCGCTGTCAAAACGCTTGTAGGCTTCCTTGGCGCGGTCGTATTCATCCACCGGCCCGGCCAACGCGGAACCTATGTAGAGTAGAACAAGGATGAGGCCAAGCCAACGGGCTATGACACGCGCAGCGGTCATGGATCTCCACCGACGTTTGCAAAGCGATTCGACGGACCGAAGCCCTCCGAACGGGTTCCTAGAATCCATTGAGTGGATATATTATCACGCTCCGAACCAAAGCGCAACGTCGGGGCAAAGTCAATGTTTTTTCTGGAGGATCACGACACGGATGTTGCCTTGTCCAGGGCCGCTTTCAAGGTGTGCCAGGCCAGCGTCGCGCACTTCACGCGGTTGGGATACTGCCGCACACCGGAGAAGGCGACCAGTTTCCCCAAGGTGGCTTTATCCGCCGGACCTTCCCCGGCGACCATCTCCAAGTAGCTGGAAAGAAGCGCCTCGATTTTCTCTACAGCCTGGCCCTTGATCGCCTCGGTCATCATGGAGGCGCTGGCCGTACTGATTGCGCAGCCTTGGCCGGTGAAGCGGACATCTTTCACCACTCCATCTTCAATCAGCAGGTGAAGCTGCAACTCATCGCCGCACAAAGGATTGTGACCGTCGGCGTGGTGGGTTGCCGTGTCCAGATCACCCTGGTTACGGGGGTGTTTCTTGTGTTCCAAAACCAATTCCTGATACAGATCATCCATGCCGAACATCAGCTTAACCATTCCTTGGCTTGGCGCACGGTTTCAACCAGTCGGTCGATTTCCGCTGCCGTGTTGGTAAATGCGAGGCTGGCCCGTGTGGTGGCGGGAACGCCGAAGCGGGCCATCAGAGGTTGGGCGCAGTGGTGGCCGGCGCGAACGGCCAAACCGGCCTGGTCCAGAATGCTTCCCATATCATGAGGATGCACGCCCTCCACAACGAAACTGACGCTTCCGGCTTGCCGTGTGGGGGTGCCGATCAGTCGCAGTCCGGGGATGGTCAGCAACTCCCGGCGGGCCTGCTCCAACAAGTCCTGCTCGTGACGTTCCACCAGATCCCAGGGAAGACCTTGCAGATAGCCGAGCGCCGCGGCCATGCCAACGGCTCCTTCAATGTTGGGTGTTCCGGCTTCAAACTTATGCGGCACCTCGTTGTACGTGGTTTTCTCAAAGCTCACGCTCAGAATCATATCCCCGCCGCCCTGGTAGGGTGGCATTGCCTCCAGCAGTTCCCGTTTGGCGTAGAGAACCCCCACACCACTGGGACCAAAGGCTTTGTGGGAACTGAACACGTAAAAGTCCGCGTCGAGGTCTTGCACGTTCACCGGGAAGTGCGGCACGGACTGCGCGCCATCCACCAGAACGCGCACATCCAGGTCATGCAGCGCCTTGATGATGTCTTTCACCGGGTTGACCGTACCCATCACGTTGGAAACATGGGTCAGTGCGGCAAGCCTAGTGTGTGGTGTCACCAAGGAAAGCAGGGCGTCGATATCCAATTCACCCCGGTCGGTCACCGGGGCAACCTTGAGGATCACACCGTGACGGTCCCGCAAAAACTGCCAGGGAACGATGTTCGCGTGGTGTTCCATTTCCGTAATCAGGACTTCATCCCCCTCGGCCAGCGCGGTCATGCCGTAGCTTTGCGCAACCAGGTTGATGCTCTCCGTGGTGCCGCGGGTGAAGACAATCTCCTTGGCCGAGGGCGCGTGGAGGAAGTCGGCCACGGCCTGTCGGGCACCCTCGTAGAGCGCATCGGCCCGCTGACTCAGTGCATGAACTCCTCGATGTACGTTGGCATTGGAGTGTGTGTAAAACGTCTGCACGGCATTCAGTACCGCCTTGGGCTTCTGGGTGGTGGAGCCGTTATCCAGATAAGCCAGGGGCTTGCCGTTGATTCTCATCGCCAGAGCCGGAAAATCGGCCCGCAGGGCTTCGACATCCAAACGAGGTTGTGCGGTCATCGTGTCGTGTGGTTCCTTTGGGTTTCGGGCTTGGTGATGCTGCTCGGTCATCATGGTGTTTCCCCTGATTCAAGACGCCCGTGGCGAGCGGGCTTCGTTCCACAAACGAAGGGCCTCCTCGGTCAAGGCTGTGCCCGGCAGTTTGTTTATCACGTCCCCGGCGAAGGCTTGCAGCAACAAGGCGTCCGCCTCGTCGGAAGGAATCCCCCGCGAGCGCAGATAGAAGCGGGCTTTTTCATCCAGGCTGCCGGTGGTCGCACCGTGGGCGCACTTGACATCATCGGCGAAGATTTCCAGTTGCGGCTTGGTGTTCACCGTCGCCTTGTTGGAAAGAAGCAGGTTGCGGTTCTGCTGCTCGCTACTGGTTTTCTGGGCATCCTTTTGCACGATGACCTTGCCGTTGAATACCGAAACCGAGCGATCATCCAGCACGCCTTTTATCACCTCACGGCTGGTGGTGTGCGCGGCCTGATGATCCAGGCTGGTGTGCAGGTCCACATGCTGGGTCTCTTTGGAATAATGCAATCCGTAAAGATTCGCTTCGGCTCCTGGGCCGACAAGCCGGGCATCGACATCGGAACGGAACAGCGAAGCCCCCAAGGAAAGCAGGTGGTGATCGTAGCGGGCATCACGGGCCACGCGGGATTGAACGGACTGAATGCGTCGCGAACTCTGTGCCTGGGTCTGCCATTGAAGGTGATCGACTCTCGCGCCCTGGGCCAGTTCCAGCTCCATCACTGCATTGGTGAATGACTCGTCCGGCTTGGCATCAAGAAAGCGTTCCAACAAGACCAGACGGCTGTTTTCTCCGGCCAGCAGCAGCAGGCGCGGGCTGACCCAAGGAAGTTCCTCGGAAACCGCATGACTTGTCAGGTGCAGAACCTCAAGAGGTTCAGGGAACGACTCGGAAGAATGCACGTAAATCAGCAATCCGTCTTGCCATAGGGCGCTGTTTAAAGCGCTCATCGGCTTTGTATCCACATCGTCCGTGCGGCCCAGTTTGTCGGCCAGCAGGGCTGCATCCTCATGGATGGCGCGATGCAGGGATTTCACCAGTAGCCCGGAACCGCGTTCCGGCAGGGTGGACAAACCTTCCTCCAGGCGTCCGTTAACCAGGACCGCTCGATATGTTCCCAAAGATTGGGGAAGGCTGTCCTTGATCCGTTTGATCTCTTCTTCCGTCACGGCATCGGGAAGACGAAAGCGGCGCTCGGCGAGATCCACGAGGCTGGTGTATTTCCATTCCTCGTTACGCCGGGTAGGAAAGCCCGCATCGACAAAGGCGCTCATCGCCTTCTGTCGCAGATCCGTCAACCATTGCGGGCTTGGGTTCCGGCAGCAGCGATCAAACAGGGCCTTCATTGAGGCAAGACCGGTTTGGGCTTGTTGTTCCTTCATCACTGCGCCTCCGGGGAGGATTCCTCCAGAAAGCCGTAGCCGTGTTGATCCAGTTCCAGGGCCAGTTCTTTGCCGCCGGTTTTAACGATGCGCCCTTTGTAGAGTACATGCACGACATCGGGAACGATGTAATCAAGCAGGCGTTGGTAGTGGGTAATCACCAGGAAGGAACGTTTCCCGTCGCGCAGGGCGTTGACCCCTTCACTGATTGTGCGCAGGGCGTCCACATCCAAGCCGCTGTCCGTTTCATCCAAAATGGCCAGTTTCGGTTCAAGCACCGCCATCTGAAAGATTTCGTTGCGTTTCTTTTCTCCACCGGAGAAGCCATCGTTGACGCCGCGTTGGGCCAGGGCTTCATCCAAACCGAGAAGCTTCATCTTTTCCGAGGCCAGGTCCATGAAGTCGAAACTGTCCAGTTCCGGTTCTCCGCGAAAGCGTCGTTGGGCGTTGAGCGCACTTTTCAAAAACACGAGGTTGCTCACGCCGGGAATTTCCACCGGATACTGAAAGGCGAGGAAGAGGCCCAAGGCCGCCCGCTCTTCCGGTTTGAGATCCAGCAGATCACGGCGTTGAAAATCCACGGTTCCTTGGGTGACTTCATACCCCGGTTTGCCGGACAATACATGGGCCAGAGTACTTTTACCGGAACCGTTCGGTCCCATGATGGCGTGAACCTCCCCCGGTTTGACATCCAGGGTCAAGCCTTGCAGGATCACCTTGTCCTCAACGGTGGTATGAAGGTCTTTGATGGTAAGCATTGTGGTTTTCCTATCTGTTAAACATCAAACGGTTTGGTTTTTCGGGTCATCATCCTAGCCCACCGAACCTTCCAGGCTGACCGACAACAGGTTTTTGGCCTCTACGGCAAATTCCATCGGAAGCTGACTGAAGACATCCTTGCAGAAGCCGTTGACGATGGTGCTGACGGCGTCTTCCTCGCTCAAACCCCGTTGGCGGCAATAAAAGAGTTGCTCGTCGCTGATTTTGCTGGTGGTGGCTTCGTGTTCAACGCGGGCGCTGTCGTTTTTGATTTCCATATACGGGAAGGTATGCGCCCCGCAGGTGTCGCCCAGAAGCAGGCTGTCGCATTGGGTGTAGTTGCGGGCGTCGTCGGCCCGTGGTCCGATGCGCACCAGCCCGCGGTAGCTGTTCTGACCATGACCCGTGCTGATGCCTTTGCTGATGATGGTGCTTTTGGTGTTTTTTCCCAGGTGGATCATCTTCGTTCCGGTATCCGCCTGCTGGTGTTGTCCGGTAAGGGCGACGCTGTAAAACTCGCCGGTGCTGTTATCTCCGGCCAGGACCACACTGGGATATTTCCAGGTAATCGACGAGCCGGTTTCCACCTGAGTCCAACTGATGCGGGCGTTCTTCATCGCCTTGCCGCGCTTGACAACAAAATTGTAAATGCCGCCCTTGCCGTCTTCGTCACCGGGATACCAGTTCTGGATGGTGCTGTACTTGATCTTCGCATCGTCCAGGGCGACCAGTTCCACCACGGCGGCGTGAAGCTGGTTTTCATCGCGCTTGGGCGCGGTGCAACCCTCCAGATAGCTGACCTTCGCGCCTTCATCGGCCACGATGAGGGTGCGTTCAAACTGCCCCGTGTTCTGAGCGTTGATGCGAAAATAGGTGGACAGTTCCATCGGGCATTCCACCCCTTTGGGGATGTAAACGAAGGAGCCGTCGGTAAATACCGCGCTATTGAGTGCCGAATAGAAGTTGTCTTTCGGCGGTACCACGCTACCCAGAAAGCGCTTGACCAGCTCCGGGTACTCACGCACCGCTTCGGAGAGGCTACAGAAAATCACGCCCTGTTCTTTCAGTTTGTCTTGAAAGGTGGTGGCGACCGAGACGCTATCGAACACGGCGTCTACCGCCACGCCGGAAAGGCGCTTCTGTTCCTCTAAAGGAATACCCAGCTTTTCATAGGTTTCCAGAAGCTTGGGATCTACCTCAGAGAGATCGTTCAAGGCTTTGTGATTCTTTGGGGCGCTGTAATAGCGGATGGCCTGGTAATCCACGGCTCTGAAGTTGACATTGGCCCAATGGGGTTCAGGCATCTCTTTCCAGGCGCGGTAGGCTTCCAGTCGCCACTCGGTGAGCCATTCCGGCTCGTCCTTCTGGGCGCTGATCCAGCGAATGATGTCTTCATTCAAGCCCAGCGGTGCTTCCACCGTCTCGATGTCTGTTGAGAAACCGTATTTGTATTCACGCTCGGTCAAGCGTTGTAAATCCTTGTTCATGATCCCACCACCTGGGTGCAGGGTTCTTCGGTATGGCTGTTCGTCGGTTGATGCACCAAGCAAGGCGGCCCGGCGATGTCTGAAATCTTCACGCTGGAAAGCGCCAGGGTCACGGCATCGTTGATACGCTGGTAATTGGCCTTGGTTGGGCAGATGGTGTCCGGCGCACAGGCATGGTGATCCTTGCCGGAGCAATTCATCAGAGAAATGGGGCCGTCCACGGCCTGGACGACATCAATAATATTCAAGTCCTCTGCCGGTTTGGCCAGGCGATAACCTCCCCGCACTCCTTGCACGGAGAGCAGAAGATCGTTCTTGACCAGGAGTTTCAACAGCTTGCTTACCGTCGGTAGAGGAATCTGGGCTTTAGCCGAAACCTCCTTGGCGGTCAATAAACCTTCGTGCTGCAAGCTCAAGCAAGAGAGTATCTGTACGCTGTAATCCGCCAAGCGGCTGAGTTTCAACATGATTTGATGTATCCTTTCATGGCTCCGTCCGTCCCCTTGTCTATACGGTACCATTATTGTCCTATTTATGATAACGACGGCCCGAAGCCTTGTCAACCGTGAAAACGGGAACGGAGCAAGGTTCCTTTCCAAGACAAAAAGAGAGGAGCTACGAAGAACTCGTAACTCCTCTCGATTTGATCAACTCTTACGATCTGAACCCGCACCTTCCTGATCCACAGTCAGGCGCTCTCACTCTGCTTTTCACTCAAAGGGTCGGTCAGGCGCGTAGCGGCATCCCCGCCTTGGCCAGAGCGTCAATCACCGACTGATGCAGACCGGCCACTTCGTCGCCATCCAGGGTGCGATCTCCGGCACGGTATTCCACCTGATAGGTTACCGCCTGTTTCCCTTCCGGAATGGGCTCGCCCTGATAGCTATAGCGGTAGTCGCAACGGCGCACCAGATCCGGCTGAGCGGAGACGATGACCTCTTCGATGTCCGCCACCGGCAGGCGTTCGTCCACCACGACGGTGAACTCCATCTCCGTGCCGGGGAAGCGGCTGATCGGTTTGAAGCGCAGTTTTTCCTTCGTCGCCGTAAACAGCACGTCCGCACTAAGCTCGAAGGCCACCGCACGGGTTTTGAGGTCGAAGCCTTTGGCGGTACGTGGATGCACCTCAGCCAAGAGTCCAAAGGGCATTTCATGGAGCATCAGTATCGCCGCACGACCGGGGTGAGCCCAGCCAGGCAGGCTTTGCAGGTCATTCGGTTTTGCGAAACGCACGCCGGAGAGACGAAGCAGGCCAAACAAGCCTTGCAGATCCCCCTTCACGGCGAAAAAGAGATCCGTCACCTCGCCAGGAGCGCAGGCGGCCCCGGCGATCATGCGGCGTTCACCGGCCAGGCCTTCCGGGGTGGCTTCGTCTTTGTGATAGGTCCGGCCCACTTCAAACAGGCTGAACTCGGAAAGGTTCTTCTGGTTTTTCGCCACAGCACCCAGCAGGTTGGGAAGCAAACTGGTGCGCAGCCGGTCTTGTTCGGCGCTCAGGCTGTGTTTCAGGCGCAAGCAGGCATCCGCCGCCAGTCCGCAGGCTTCGGTCGCCACGGCATCGGTCATGCTGTACAGCTTGATTTCATCGTAGCCCAGATCCCGCACGAGGATGGATTTCACGTTGCGCTCGAACTGCCTCTCCAGGTTGACCGGTGGCGGATCGGCGGGCACGAAGGGAGGCGTCGGTTCCACATTCTCCAGACCGAAAATGCGGCCTACTTCTTCCACCAGATCAATGGGTTCGGTTACGTCTTTGGTAGCCCGGAAGCTGGGCACTCCGACGCGCAGGCTTTCCCCGTCTTGCTCGACATGGAAGGCCAGACGACGAAGGATGTCCACCATCCGCTCGGTGGGAATGGGCGCGCCCATACGACGGCGCACCAGATCCGCAGAAAAGTTGAGGGTGATTGCTGCCGGTTTGCCGGGATAATTGTCCAACAGTGGGCTTTGTACGCGCAGGTCCGGACAGGTCAGACCGAGCAGATTCACGGCGCGGGCGAGGCCGGCCACCGTATTTTCAGGATCTTGAGATTTCTCAAAACGGCGGGAGGAATCCGTCGCCAGATTGAAAGCCTGGCTGGTGCGGCGGATGTTCTGGGCCACGAAGTTGGCCGATTCCAGCACCATCGCCTGGGTATCCTCCAGAATTTCGGAATTTAGACCGCCCATCACACCGCCCAGAGCGACCGCCCGTTCGGTATCGGCGATGACCAGATTTTCCGGCGTCAGGTGGTGTTCCTGCTCATCCAGGGTGGTGAAGTGTTCACCGTGGGTGGCGCGGCGAATGACGATGCTCTCTCCCTTGATCTGACGACGGTCAAAGGCGTGCATCGGCTGAGCCAGATCCAACATCACGTAATTGGTGACATCGACCAGGTTGTTGATGGCTCGCACGCCCGCGGCGGCTAAGCGACGCTGCATCCATAAGGGTGACGAAGACACCGGCGTTCCATGAACCACCAGCGCGCTGTAGCGTGGGCAAAGCTCCGGAGCTTGAATGTCAATGCTCAGCACGTCGTCTGCCTGGCTGGGGAAATCCATGCTCAGCGCCGGTGGGGTGAAGTCGCGACCCAGCAGACAGGCGATGTCGCGGGCCATGCCGATGTGCCCCCAGAGGTCGGGGCGATGGGTGATGGTTACGTTGTCGATCTCAAACACCACATCGGGCTTGACGAAGAACTCGCTCAGCCGTTTTCCTACCGGTGTGTCTTCGGGGAAGATATACAGGCCGCCGTGGTCGTCGGAGAGGTCCATTTCCTTGGCCGAAAGCAACATGCCTTCGCTTTTCACACCACGAATTTCCGCCGAGGCGAGTTTCTTGCCATCGGGCAGCACACAGCCCAGAAGCGCCAGAGGCACAATCAGCCCTTCAGCGACATTGGGCGCACCGCAAACCAAGGTTTGGGTCTGACCGTTTTCATGTTCCACCGTGGCCAGCCGCAACTTGTCTGAATTGGGGTGGGGCTCCACCTTCAGCACACGGGCGGTCACAATCTGCTCGAAGTGGCTGTCAAAGGCTTCCACGCCGTCCAGTTCGCAAATGTGCAGGGTGATATTCCGGGCCAACTCGTGAGGGTCCAGATCATTGATGCGCACGTAATCATTGAGCCAGTTTCTGGACAGTTTCATTGCTCACCTCCCACGAATTGACGGACGAAGCGCAGGTCGCCGGATTGGAAATGGCGAATGTCGTTGATGCCGTAGCGCATCATTGCCAGGCGTTCCAAACCCATGCCGAAGGCGAAACCGCTGTAGGTTTCCGGGTCTACGCCACCTGCCTGCAACACGTTGGGATGTACCAGACCGCAGCCCAGAAATTCAATCCATCCCGTGTGTTTACACACCGGGCAGCCTTCGCCGCCGCAGATCAAGCAACGGAAATCCAGTTCATAGCCCGGTTCCACAAAGGGGAAATACCCCGGACGCAGGCGGACTTCAATCTCCTGCTTGAAGATGGTGCTTAAGGCCACGCGCAGAAAGTAAACCAGGTGCGCGGTGCTGATGTCTTCGCCGACCATCAGACCTTCCATCTGATGAAAGGTGTGTTCGTGGCTGGCATCCACATCTTCATAACGGAATACCCGTCCCGGCGCGATCACGCGAAACGGCGGGGTCAGCGATTTCATCCCGCGAATCTGCACCGGGCTGGTCTGGGTGCGCAGCAGGTTGCCATCTTCCGTCCAGAAGGTGTCCTGCATGTCGCGGGCAGGGTGATCCTTGGGAATATTCAAGGCTTCGAAGTTGAAGAAATCCGTCTCCACTTCCGGGCCGTCCAGCACGATAAAGCCCATGCTGGTAAAGATGTCTTCCAGTTCATACTGAATGCGGGACAGCGGGTGTAAATGCCCTTGACGCCGCGTGGTTCCGGGGCGGGTGACATCCAGCCATTCCGTATCGGCCAGAGCGAGATAGCGTTCGTTTTCAATGGCAACAGCCCGTTCCGCCAAGGCGGTTTCCAGAGCCTTTTTCACCTCGTTGATCGCCATCCCGGCTTCCTTGCGTTCCTCCGGGCTTAAAGAACCCATTTTTTTACCCAGTTTGGTCACACTTCCCTTTTTGCCGAGGTAGGTGACTTTGATGGGGTAGAGTCCGGCTTCATCCGTACAGGCGGCAATGGCCTGCTGGGCCTCTTCCTTCAATGCGGCAAGTTGTTCCTTCATCGCATCTTTCCTTGGAAAATCCGAGACATGGAGCAAGCTGTCCCGGAGGGGTTTGCTTATGCAACGTGGTGCTTTACCACGTACCACCCTTCACGTCAATGACGCGCAAGGATGGCGGGACACAAGCGGCTTCCTTGTCTGCAACCGGGTTGTGTTGGGGGGAACAAGCTAAAGATTGTCGTTTTTGCGTCGATGATTAGCTTGGCTGTTCGTTCTGTTCTGTTTTGGGGAACGCGGATCGCGAAGGGCACGACCTGTATTTCGTGTGGGGAGGTATCATGAGCCAGTGTGAATTCAGTGAAGCATGTCCATTCTTTCAAGGAAAAATGGATATCAACCAGGGGTTGGGCGCGATGTTCCGCAAGAACTATTGCGAGAACAAGTATACGGAGTGCGCCCGCTATATGGTAAGGGTCAAGAAAGGCAAAGGAAGCGTGCCGGAAAACCTCTATCCCAATATGGTGGATCGGGTCAACGATCTGCTGGAGGAATCCTGAGCCGAAACGGTCCGGTTGTCTGGGCCTAATTCTTATCGGCTTCTTCTGCTGAGGAGCCGTTTTTTTTCGCCTTTTCCGTTTTCTCCGGCAAGGGCTGGGCGTGTTTTCCCCAGAGCGCCGGTTGGATGGCCCATTTTTCACGATGGGATCGCCAAAGGATGGCGGCACCGGTCAATAACATGGCCAGGACGCCGTATTGTGCCGGAGTCAACCCCAGGTAGCGGGCGTCTACGTAGTCCATATCCTGCGCACGTAGGAAATCCCAGAGAAAGCGCATTGGGGCGTAGGTCACCAATACCCAGCCGGTGAGGGTTCCGGCGCGGTGTTGTTTGCGTGAAAGGAAAAACACCAGGGGTGTCAGCACGAAGAGGGTATAGAGAAATTCATACAGGCCCAGATCGTGGCGCACGCCGTCGGGAAATTCCAGGCCCATGAAAAACGTAGTCAGGCTGCCGGGGTGGTCGTGAGCTGTGGCACAACCCAGACGACCGAAGATCCAGGCCAGCACCATGCCGAAAACGATGCGGTCGGCGTAGGGGATAAGCCCTTCTTTTTTGATGCGGAAGTAGACCATCACACCCAGAGTTCCACCGAGAAAACCGCCGATGGAGCTGATGCCGTTCCAGATTTTGAACAAGGCCCAGGGGTCTTCCTGCAACATCTCCGGGTGGTAAGCCAGAACGTGCATGAAATGTGCGCCGATGAATCCGCTGATTACCGCAATTTCCGGAATCTGTCGTGCGATCTCCGGTTTGACGCTCCCGCCGCGAAGGCTGATGCGGTCCAGCCACAAGACACCGGTGACGATGCCGATCATGACGAAAATGCTGAACCAATAGAGTTTACCCAGACCGATGAAACCGAAGTCAATGGGCGGAAAACTGAACCAGGGGATGCTCCACATCACAACGACCTTTCGTTCCCCAACGCAGGCAGGAACAAGAGCAAAGAAAGGGCCGCCAGTTGGCGGCCTTCAGGATGAGGTTATTCCAGGATGTATTTACGCGGGTTCACGGGAATGCCGTTGACACGCACTTCGTAGTGCAGGTGCGGCCCGGTGCTGCGTCCGCTGTTGCCCAGGAGTGCAATGATCTGCCCGCGTTTGACGGTTTGACCGACTTTGACTTTGGCTTGTTGCAAGTGAGCAAAGCGCGTGGTCAAGCCGAAGCCGTGGCTGATGGCCACCACGTTGCCGTAGCCGTCTTTGGTGCCATTGAAAATGACTTTGCCATCGGCAGGAGCCACGATGGGCGTTCCGCGGTTGTTGGAGATGTCGATGCCGTCGTGGAATTTCCGGCTTCCGGTGAAGGGACTGGAACGATAGCCGAAGCCGCTGGTGACCCAGCCACGAACGGGCCAGATGGCCGGAGTGCTGGCCAGCAATTGCTTCTGATCTTCCAGAAAGGCGCTCAGTTCCGCCAGTTCGCTTTCCCGTTTGCTGGTGTCTTGCAGAAGACGGTTGATTTCTTTTCCAAGATCCAGGCTTTCCAACTGACCGAATTTTTCGGTCAGCATGGTGGCCAGGGCTTCGTTGGTTCCACCCACGGCCTGACGGTTTCCGGCCAGCATTTCCGCCTCGCTCAAGGGGCCGACGGCCAGACCGCGTGCGGTGTCTTTGTAGCTGGTCATCGCACGAAGCTTACGGTCAAAGCGTTCGATACGCTCCAGGTTGGCTTCCACCAGAGCGACTTTGGTTCCGGTTTCGGCGAGGCTCTGTTTCAGTTTCAGGTTTTCCGCCAGCAGCGCCTCGGCGCTGTCATCCAGACCTTTGGGGGCGAAGGCGATGTACCCGGCCATGCCCAGGGTGAGCAGAAACCAGATGAAAACCAGGCTGACCACGGTCTTGATTTTGGTGCGCGTCACCTTGAAATTGCGTGTCTTCGCGGAGCGATCGGGGACGATCATCACCGTGTAGACTCTGGGTTCCGCGTTTTGATGCACAGATTCTTTGCGGGCCATGTTCGTTCCGTTTGTCCTAAGCTTGTGGTTTGACGAACCGCCAAACGCTTTGTCTTGAAAGCAAACCGTTCATGGGATCGTGGCATACGACCGGGGCGTTTATACCAGGGGGATGCCGTAAAGGTCAACAAAAACCAGCCCTTGCCCCCAATTTTAACGTGACGGATGTACAGGTTGAAGAGATGGGGCGTTATTCTAATGGACTGAAATCACAGGTTGAAAAATGCTTATATAGGCGACTTGACAAACGGGGGGAGCGTTCCAATTTTTTAGAAGAGAACACAAGCTTGAACCCGTTCAAACCAAGAAGACAACGAGAGGAAAGCAAGCATGATTCGACCGGAACGATTGACCATCAAAACCCAGGAAGCCTTGGCCAAGGCCGAGCGTTTGGCCCGTGAGATGGGCCATCAGGAGTTGGACCCGCTGCATATGTTGGCCGGTTTGCTGGAACAGGACGATAGCCTCGTCAAGCCGATCTTGGAAAAAATCGGTGTGAAAGCGGCGGATGTCGCTACGGAGGTCCGCCAGGAGCTTTCCAGAAAGCCCAAGGTGGAGGGCGGCGAGATGTATATCGGCAAGGACTTCCGTACCTTGTTTGATGCGGCGGATCGCCAGGCGGAGCGGCTGAAAGACGATTATATCAGCACCGAGCATTTCATGCTCGCATTGGCCGATGGCAAAGGCGGTGAGGCATCCCGGATTCTGGTGCAGCGTGGCGCAGGCTTGGAGCAGATTCAGCGGGCTTTGCAAGACGTGCGCGGTGGACAGCGTGTGGCGGACCAGAACCCGGAAGAGAAATTCCAGGCCATTGCCCGCTACACCCAAGATCTGACCGAAGAAGCCCGGCGTGGCAAGCTGGACCCCGTGATCGGACGGGATGAGGAAATCCGCCGGGCGATGCAGGTGCTTTCGCGTCGGACCAAAAACAACCCGGTGCTGATCGGTGATCCCGGCGTGGGAAAAACCGCCATTGTGGAAGGCATCGCGCAGCGTATCGCCCAGGGGGACGTGCCGGACAGCCTGCGAGACAAACGGGTTCTGGCCTTGGATCTGGGTGCCTTGGTTGCCGGAGCCAAGTATCGCGGGGAGTTTGAAGACCGTCTCAAGGCCTTGTTGAAAGAAATCAAGGAAGATGAAGGGCGGATTATCCTCTTCATCGACGAGTTGCACACGTTAGTGGGGGCTGGCAATGCCGAAGGTAGCCAGGATGCGGCCAACATGCTCAAACCGAAGCTGGCCCGTGGTGAGTTGCGCAGCATCGGGGCGACCACGCTGGATGAATACCGCAAGCACATCGAAAAAGACAAAGCCTTGGAACGGCGCTTCCAGCAGGTGTTTATCGGAGAACCGAGCCCGGAAGATACCTTGGCCATTCTGCGCGGAATCAAGGAAAAATACGAAGTCCATCACGGTATCCGCATCAAAGATGCCGCCATTGTCGCTGCGGTGAGGCTCAGCGGGCGCTATATTTCGGATCGTTACCAGCCGGACAAAAGCATTGACCTGATGGATGAAGCGGCCAGCCGGGTGAAGATGGAGTTGGAATCCATTCCGGCGGAGATTGATACCCTGCAACGGCAGATCACCCGCCTGGAGATTGAACGCCAGGCCTTGGAAATGGAAGATGAGAAGGATACCGCCAGGCTTGAAGAAGTGGAACGCACCCTGGCCGAGCGTCGGGAAGATGTGCGCGGCATGAAAGCCCGTTGGCAGAAACAGCGCGATCTGGCCCTGCGGGTCAAGAAAATCAATGCTGAAATCGACGGCATGAAAACGAAGATCGACCAGGCCAAGCGCCAGGGGGATCTGCAACAGGCCGCCGAGTTGGAATACGGACGCATTCCGGAGCTGCGCAAGGAACTGGATGATGCCGACCGGGCCTTGAATGAAAGCCGGAAAGAGGTCAGCTTTGTCCGTGAAGAGGTGACCGAAGAAGATATTGCCGATGTGGTCAGCCGTTGGACGGGGATTCCGGTGAACAAAATGCTGGAAGGCGACATGGAACGGCTTTTGAAGATGGAAGAACGCATCCATGAGCGCTTGGTCGGTCAGGATCGCGCCGTGAATCGAGTGGCGAAGGCGATACGGATGAGCCGCGCCGGCCTGAAAGACCCCAACCGACCCATCGGAAGCTTCCTTTTCCTTGGTCCCACCGGCGTAGGAAAAACGGAGCTGGCCCGCAGTCTGGCGCATTTCCTCTTCGATGACGAACAGAACATGGTGCGCATCGACATGAGCGAGTACATGGAAAAGCACAGTGTCAGCCGTCTGGTCGGAGCGCCTCCGGGCTATGTGGGCTATGATGAAGGCGGGCAGCTTACCGAAGCCGTGCGCCGCAGGCCCTACAGCGTCGTGCTGCTTGATGAGATTGAGAAAGCCCATCAGGATGTGTTCAACGTACTCTTACAGGTCTTGGATGATGGGCGCTTGACCGATGGCCAGGGCCGCACGGTGGATTTCCGTAATACCGTGTTGATAATGACCAGCAACGTGGGGAGCCAGGTGATCTTGGAAACGGAAAACCTGGAGGAAATAGAAGCCCAGGTTCAAGCGATGCTGCGCAATCACTTCCGCCCGGAGTTTCTGAATCGTGTGGACAGCAGCCTGATCTTCACCCGTCTGAACCTGGAAGACCTGCGGCGTATCGTGGATATTCAACTCGACCGCTACCAGAGTCTGCTCAATGAACGGGAAATCACCCTGACCTTGAGTGAAGAGGCCAAAACCCGCTTGGCGCAGTTGGGGTATGATCCGGCCTACGGCGCGAGGCCGCTGAAACGGGCGATTCTTGAATACGTAATGGAACCGCTGAGCGAGAAGATCCTTCAAGGAGACGTACACAGTGGTGAGACGGTCTTGGTGGATGAACGGGAAGGTCGGTTTGAGTTGAGCGTAGCGATGAATGCCTGAGGGGAGGGGAAGTCCTTCCATACCTATTATATATAGAGTGGATTCTAGTGAGCATCCCTCCAAGCCATTTGGAGGGATGCTTTCGTCGTGGCATCTTGACGCTTGTATTAATGTTAAGATCTGGTTAGAGTAAAGCGAGAAATCTTCCAACATTGCGTGATGCGTTGACTTTGCCCCGGTGGGCGGGCATAAGGAGCCCAGGTTGCCTTGCCGGAAAATCTCCGGCGAGTGCCGGAAATAGGATGTGATGTCCTGGGTGGATGGGAACGCGGTCGCTGGGGTTTAGGGGAAAGAACGCGCACGGAACTCGCTTCGTGTGGGATGGAACGAGTCGTTGGTTGTGATAAGGTGTTGATGCGATGGGTTGAATAAAGCACCTCTCGCTAGCTTGAAACCCTACAGAAAAGAGGAAGAACCGATGCCGAAGGAATTCATTCTTGCCGTGGATGACGAGGAAGATATTCTTCAACTGGTGCGTTACAATCTGGCCAAAGAAGGGTATCGCGTAGAGTGTGTGGAAAGCGGTGAAGAGGCGCTTCAGAAGGCCCGCCAGGCCCGGCCCAACCTGATTCTTCTGGACTTGATGCTTCCCGGTCTGGATGGGCTGGAGGTGTGCAAGCGGCTGAAAAGTGATGTGGAGACGGCGAGCATTCCCATTATCATGCTGACGGCCAAGGCCGAAGACGCAGACATTGTGACCGGGCTTGAACTGGGCGCGGATGACTATGTGGTCAAACCGTTCAGTCCCCGCGTGTTGGTCGCTCGCGTGCGTACCGTGCTGCGCCGCCAATCTCATCAGGTTCCCGATGAGCAATCCACCCTGCGTATTCATGAAATCGAGATCAACCCCAACCGCCATGAAGTACAGGTGGATGGCGATGTCGTTCCGCTCACCGTGACCGAATTCTCCATCCTCGGTTTTCTGGCCAAGCGCCCCGGCTGGGTGTTTACCCGTAACCAGATCATTGAAGCGGTCAAAGGCGGCGATTATCCCGTCACGGAGCGCAGTGTGGATGTGCAGATCGTCGGGCTTCGTCGCAAGCTGGGCGAGGTTGGGAAATACATCGAAACCGTGCGCGGCGTAGGCTATCGCTTCAAAGAGTAGCTTGCTCCGGTCTGGGTCGGCAGGTCTTGGTCGGCGTTTCTTGTTCAAGAAGATGCGTAGGCGCTTATAGAAGACGATCGGTAGGAAGACATGAAAACACCGGGAGACGAGAGATCGTTTCCCGGTGTTGTTGTCAGTGAAATTGTGTTGTTATGCCAGGACGTTAGCATCCCCTTCGTTGTACGACAAAACATGAACGAAGCCCAGTTGTTCATAGAGCTTGATCGCCGGAGTGTTATCGGCCCGGACATTCAAGCCGATGGCCTGGGTGCGGGGAACCAGGTGGTGCAAAAGGGTGGTCATCAGCCGACGCCCCAGCCCGCGACGGCGAAAAGCGGGATCAACGCCCATGCTTCCCACTGCGGCCACGCCCAATCCTTTGTTTTCGACATGGGTTCCCACCATCCCGGCCAGTGTGTTGTCTTCGGAAAACCAACCGACAAAGGTGTTGCTGGCGAATTGATGCTCGGTAAACCAGATATCCGGCACCCGTGTTTTCAGATCCAGCGCGGCTGTCAGGTCGCCGGGCGTGAGTAGTCGGCACTTGGAGTCGGCCTCGAAGGGCCCATTGGATCGCAGCATCATGCGTGAAAAGGGTTGAAGTCTTGAGAATGTGCAGTGTTTTTGCAGAGTCGGCAACTGTGGATCGGTAACATGAAAGCCGAAGCTACCTTGCAAACGATGAACATCCCAGGCCAGTTGAAGGCAGGGCGTGGAGGAATAGCAAAGAAGGACCGAGACGCCATCGGTATAAACCAGGCTGCATCCGGCAATGGCTCCGTTTACACGCAAAACAACGAAGCGGGAACGGGAGGCGTAAGGCTCCTCAAGATCCCCTATAATGTATAAGTACCGGTCGATGTCTTTCATCAGGAAGGATTCCAGCTCGGGATCGGTGGCAGGTAGGGTTTCAATCGTGGCGTTGGGCGGCAGGACGGAAAGGGCTTGATTCATGATGAACTCCTTGGCTGTGCTTCGATGTTCCTTCAGTGTAGGTATCGCGCAAAAGGCTGTCCAGCTTGAATTTCGGACGGAGGAAGCTGGAAAAGCCCCCATCAGAGGGCCGGTTGGGGGGTAGAGGAGGGGAAAAGAGGGCATTTCTGGGCCAAATGCGGCTAAAAACGGCGCGTAGAGGCTGAAACGAAGCAGGGAAAACGCTCACGGAATGCTCAAAAATGAATGATCACTCAATCCAGATGCAAAAAACGACCTGCTAACTAGCTGAATTTACATGGCAGATAAAGTTTTTTACAAAACGCTTGACAGAAGAGGGTCATTCCACTACAACTCGCCCTCGCTTCAGGGCGGGAAAGAGCGGATGCCGCAACCCACCAAGCCTTGAAACAAAACGCCCGCAAGGGCACCACGGTTATCCGGTTCCTTGAAAGTTGAATCCAGCATGTACCCACCAGGGATTGTCAATGGGCATGGACGTTGAATGGTTTGATTCACCATGCTTGGTATTGAAAGAAGGTTCGTGACGCTCGAATGGCGAGCCACTCCGAGCTAGACTTCGGTACCGCGTTTTGGCTTCACTCTTTCAGGCTTCTGGCCGATGAAAAAAAGAGTGAGAAAAAAATTGACAAGCGGAACGCTTTCGCGTAGAACCCCATCTCGCTTCGGCAAACAACCGGCACTAGCCGGAAACAAGCGGAGCAGATGTTCTCTTTCAACTCAAAAGCGTCACGCACCAGGTTAGGCTGAAGCCGATCGGATTTTCAAGATCCAAACCTTAAACCGAATGTCGGTTGGGGGTTTGAAAAAAGACTTGAAAAAAAACATTGACTTCGAAAACGACTTGGATTACAACTGGCGCCCGTTCCGAACGAACCTCACGGTTCACGGAACAAACCGAGCAACCTTCGGTTCGAACTTTGAAAACAAAAGACCTTGTGATTTCCTCTTACGGGATACCAACCAAGAGCTTCTGAAAAAAAGTAAGAAAAAGGTTGACAATCGGACGAAAGTTTGATTAAAGTCCGTCTTCGTGCCGACCGAAAAGTTGGCTTGAATCTGGAAACGCTGGATCTTTGAAAACTAAATAGCAAGTTTGCATACGGGTGATAAACTCAGTCAATTTCAAGAACCATGACTTCGGTCATGATCCAGTTTCTCAAAATAAACTGGAGAGTTTGATCCTGGCTCAGAACGAACGCTGGCGGCGTGCTTAACACATGCAAGTCGAACGTTAAAGCTCCCTTCGGGGGGTGATTAAAGTGGCGCACGGGTGAGTAACACGTGAGTAACCTGCCCTAGAGTTGGGGATAACAACCCGAAAGGGTTGCTAATACCGAATAATACCAAGAGGTCTCCGGGCTTTTTGGCCAAAGGCTTCGGCCGCTTTAGGATGGGCTCGCGGCTCATTAGGTAGTTGGTGAGGTAACGGCTCACCAAGCCCGAGATGAGTAGCTGGTCTGAGAGGATGATCAGCCACACTGGAACTGAGACACGGTCCAGACTCCTACGGGAGGCAGCAGTGAGGAATATTGCGCAATGGGCGAAAGCCTGACGCAGCAACGCCGCGTGAGTGATGAAGGCCTTCGGGTCGTAAAGCTCTGTCAGAGGGGAAGAACAACCGGTTTACCGGCCTGACGGTACCCTCAAAGGAAGCACCGGCTAACTCCGTGCCAGCAGCCGCGGTAATACGGGGGGTGCAAGCGTTGTTCGGATTTACTGGGCGTAAAGCGCGTGTAGGCGGTCTGTTAAGTCAGATGTGAAAGCCCAGGGCTTAACCCTGGAAGTGCGTTTGAAACTGGCAGACTAGAGTACGATAGAGGGAAGGGGAATTCCAGGTGTAGAGGTGAAATTCGTAGATATCTGGAGGAATACCGGCGGCGAAGGCGCCTTCCTGGGTCGTAACTGACGCTGAGACGCGAAAGCGTGGGTAGCAAACAGGATTAGATACCCTGGTAGTCCACGCCGTAAACGATGAGTGCTAGGTGTTGCGGGTACCGACCCCTGCAGTGCCGTAGTTAACGCATTAAGCACTCCGCCTGGGGAGTACGGTCGCAAGATTAAAACTCAAAGGAATTGACGGGGGCCCGCACAAGCGGTGGAGTATGTGGTTTAATTCGATGCAACGCGCAGAACCTCACCTAGGCTTGACATCTGGAGAACCTTTGTGAAAGCAGAGGGTGCCCTTCGGGGAATTCCAAGACAGGTGCTGCATGGCTGTCGTCAGCTCGTGTCGTGAGATGTTGGGTTAAGTCCCGCAACGAGCGCAACCCTCGTCCTTAGTTACCATCATTCAGTTGGGGACTCTAAGGAGACTGCCGGTGTCAAACCGGAGGAAGGTGGGGATGACGTCAAGTCCTCATGGCCCTTACGCCTAGGGCTACACACGTACTACAATGGCTGGCACAATGGGTTGCAATACCGCGAGGTGGAGCCAATCTCAAAAAACCGGCCTCAGTTCGGATTGCAGTCTGCAACTCGACTGCATGAAGTTGGAATCGCTAGTAATCGCGCATCAGCATGGCGCGGTGAATACGTTCCCGGGCCTTGTACACACCGCCCGTCACACCACGAAAGTCGGTTGGACCTGAAGCCGTTGGGCTAACCTTCGGGAGGCAGACGTCTACGGTCTGGCTGGTAATTGGGGTGAAGTCGTAACAAGGTAGCCGTAGGGGAACCTGCGGCTGGATCACCTCCTTTCTAAGGAGTATCTCTTCGGAGATACGGTCGGCCCGGTACATGGTTTCTGAGTTCCATGTACACGCAAACTTGCTGTTTAGTTTTGAAGGATCGAGCAATTCGCTGATCTTTTACAAGTTACCATGTTTTTGTGTAGAGTGATGAGTCGTCCCACTGGAGACCGACTGCTTCGGGGGCCTGTAGCTCAGCTGGTTAGAGCGCACGCCTGATAAGCGTGAGGTCGGCAGTTCAAATCTGCCCAGGCCCACCATCACAAGGAAGCGATGACGCGACCGTCACCAACGGGGGATTAGCTCAGTTGGTAGAGCGCCAGCTTTGCAAGCTGGATGTCGACGGTTCGAATCCGTTATCCTCCACCAAAACTACGTTGATGTCCGCAAGGACGCTTCGATACATGGTTCTTTGACAACTGTATATTGTGTATGAATGAAACGAAGGTATAATTGCACGAGTAGCAAACAAAGGTTGATCTTTGACCGAACCTTGACCTAAAGCCAATTATTGGTGATCAAGCTACTAAGGGTGCACGGTGGATGCCTTGGTACCAAGAGGCGATGAAGGACGTGGTTAGCTGCGTTAAGCCATGGGTAGTTGCTAACTAACTTTGATCCATGGATTTCCGAATGGGGAAACCCGGCAGGGGTAATGCTCTGTCATCTATAGCTGAATATATAGGCTATAGAGGCGAACGTGGGGAACTGAACCATCTAAGTACCCACAGGAAAAGAAATCAATGAGACTCCCTCAGTAGCGGTGAGCGAACGGGGATGAGCCCAAACCGTATGTGTGTAAGCTTGCAGGCGTTGTACATACGGGGTTGTAGGGCCTACCAGGAGTAGCTGCGAATGCTCCAGGAAGTTACAAAATTCATTTCTAGTCGAAGCGCTCTGGAAAGTGCAGCCACAGAGGGTGATAGCCCCGTAGGCGAAAGGAATGGATCTTCCGGTAGGTACCTGAGTACCGCGGGACACGTGGAACCCCGTGGGAACCTGGGAGGACCGTCTTCCAAGGCTACATACTACTTGGTAACCGATAGTGAACTAGTACCGTGAGGGAAAGGTGAAAAGCACCCCGGTGAGGGGAGTGAAATAGTACCTGAAACCGTGCACCTACAAGCAGTGGGAGCCCTATGGTCTTCGGATACAGGGTGACCGCGTGCCTTTTGCATAATGAGACTGCGAGTTATCTTACGTGGCGAGGTTAAGTCGTTAGACGTAGCCGTAGCGAAAGCGAGTCTGAAATGGGCGCATTAGTCGCGTGGGATAGACCCGAAACCGGGTGATCTATCCATGGCCAGGCTGAAGCTGGGGTAAAACCTAGTGGAGGGCCGAAC
>OY782497.1:0-2485000 GCA_963677705.1 Myxococcota bacterium | reverse complement strand
ACAAGATAGCGAGGAAGGGGATCTTGGCATGTCCAAGAAGGCGAAGGGAACAAAAAAGAGTCACCAGGCTGCGGCACAGGCGGATGGACGTCGTCTGATCACCCGCAACCGGAAGGCTCGTCATCTCTATATGATTGAAGATACCATTGAAGCGGGGATGGTGCTGATCGGTACGGAAGTCAAAAGTCTGCTGGCCGGCCAGGCGACCATTGCCGACAGCTATGTGAAGATCCAGAACGAAGAAGCCTGGCTGCTCAATTGCCACATCGACGAATACATCCACGGCAACCGTTTCAATCATGACCCGACCCGACCGCGTAAGCTTTTGATGCACAAACGGGAAATCGTCAAACTGGACCGTCGCCTGCAAACCAAAGGCGTAACCGTCTTTTTGCTGGAACTCTACTTCCGCAATCGTAAAGCCAAGGCACTTTTAGGCATCGGTCGTGGTAAAAAACTCTACGACAGGCGGGAAGACATCAAAGAGCGTGACACCATGCGTGATGTTCAGCGTAGCCATCGTGGCCGCGGGGAATTCTAATCACTGACTTTATCGCGGGATGATTGCTATGCTTGGGGAGCATCTATTGATGGTTGCTCCCAGTGGGCGAATCCCCAAAGCGGACCAGGAAATCGGCCATCGCTTCGCGAGCCGCTTCGTTCCCGTTTTCCGTAACTTCCTCCCAGCCTTGCAATCCGATGAATCGAACCTGATAGGAGGCCGCAAGGTTCAAAGATTCTTCCCAGATCGCTTCTTCGTCCGAATCCGGATTCCATTCCAACAGGCCCAGATCGACTCCGGATATCTCCGCGAGCTGGGCGTCCACGGACAGAATTTCCTGATCTCGGCATAAGGCGCCAAACACATCCAGCCCTAGCGATGCTCCAGGCACCTGGGCCACACTACTCCAATTTCCATGTGGGTCCGCACAAAGTGGAGCCGATGCCTGGCTGATCACTGTGTAATCGTATTCTCCATCCCCCGTCGGGCCCGTTTCCGAACCCGTCCAAACTCCACCTGGAATTTCATGGGTATAGATCAACCTGCTGCGTGCTGCCGTGGACGATTCAAAGGCGGCATCCTCGAAACCTTGCTGAATGGACTGAATGATGTCTGTTACATGGTGATCGACGAGGGCGTTCATGAAAGCTCGGTAGTTCTCGGTATCGTCTCCGGTATCTTTCGTGAACCATTCTCCATTGTCCTGTTCCGGATCGTCGGAAAAACACCAGAGGATGGTTTCAAAAATGCTGCCATCATCTTCACCACCAACTACCGTATATCGTAGCGGCATTCCTTCAAAAACGTGCAGGCCCAGATCGCCCGGATCAATCAGGATCAGGGTATGTGGCGCGCCGCTCTGTTCGGACTGATGAATCATGTGCCACTGATTCTGTTGCAAAGGTATTCCTTGAATTTCCAGGTCGGAAACCTCGTGCAGTCCCTGGTGATAATCAACCGGCGCGGTCCAGATGCCTTCTTGGTAAATTCCATCACGGGTGAGCCAGTCATCATATTCTGCGAGGGTCAGAGGATCCACAGTCCGGCCATCGGGAGGGGCCAGCATGGTTTCCGGGTCTTTGGAAAATCCAAGAAAAAGACTCCGCCTGCGTTGGGATTGGCTGACCCATTCCAAAATCTCTTGCGTCGCCCGGCGCAGATTACGCATTTTTCGCACATATAAGGCCGAATGATAGCGGCTGATGCTCACAAAAGGCGGGGTTTCAGCACCTTCTCGTGCTTCGGTGATGATTCCATCATCATTTGCTTGAAGCCATCCTTCAAACGATTGCTTGAAAAAGCATTGCAGGGGTTCTTCCTCACACAACGTACCGGTAAAACGCCCCCCATGAAGAATGATTCGGAACGGCAGGCCGATTTCCTCAACCAGACGCAGATTTCGTAACAAGACCTTATCGTTTTCCAGTGAAAATGTGTTGGGCGATTCATACAAGGCATAAAGTGTAATGGCCGGGGAGGCATAAGGACCGTGACAACGGCCCGTTCCAAAGCTATCTCGGATTTCCATCAGGCCCTGCCGAAGATGATCTTCACTGATTTCATTCGGTAGTAAGGTGGTGAGATCCCAGGTCGGAGCCACAAAAACGCGCTGTTCAATGGGAATATCGTCTATCACCAGACGGTCTTCGGGAAAGAGGCTACAATCTTTTGAAGTATCTGAAGCCGAATGGGAGCAGGCGTTTCCCAGAATCAGGAAGACAAAAATCGCAAACCAAGGGATACGTCCTATCATCGCTCTGTCCTTTCATGATCTCCTATCGTAGCGGAATGGAGCTGCTTTTGCAAAACATGTCATTTCTACCAGCTTGCTGACAAAGTCCTCGCCCCTCACTGGGATGCCTTCTCCTGCTGGGAGAGGGACGCGAACGGAGAGAGCAGGGTGAGGAAATCCGGGGTTGTTTATACGTAGCTTGGCTCAATCGAAGGTTCTGGTCCCCTTTCCAGGGAGGTGACCGTTTGTCAAAACGGATGGTGTCTTCTATTCTCCTCCTTGATGGTGGTCCCCAAAACAAAAAACCGGATGGCTTAAGCCACCCGGTTTTGGGTATGGTCGATCATGCAAGGTTTACATATTGCTTTGCACGAATTCTTTCAGTTGTTCTTTGGGCAGAGCGCCGATGCGCATGTCTTTGACCTTGCCGTCCTTGAACAGAATCAGGGAGGGGATGGAACGGATGTTGTAATTGGTCGCCGTGCGCGGATTTTCATCGGTGTTCAGCTTCACGAACTGAACCTTGCCATCAAATTCGACGGAGAGTTCTTCCACCACGGGGCCCACCATACGGCAAGGACCACACCAGGGAGCCCAGAAATCCACCAGGGTGGGCAGGCTGTGATCAAGAACGGTTTCTTGGAAATTGCTGTCGCTGACTTCTTTCACGTTTCCGGCCATTGAAATCTCCTTATGAAAATCAGAATCTTGAGGCACTGTTGACTGATCCGTAGCACGTTGCTCTTCAGATAATAAGCAGGTCCGAAGCACTGTCAAGACAGGGACGTCGTCCCGCGTTCTTTTTGCGATGCTTCGGAGTGTTAGAGCCGGAAGGGAGCCAAAGGTTTCATCGCTTCGCCTGAAAATTCAGGAAAACTCCAGATCGCAGTTTGGTGTCTTGGGGTACCCTTTATGGAGTTCGGCTGCGGATGGCGAGGAGACGAGATGCCTGCCGGAGAATGTCCCGATAGAGATAGCCTCGCAGGGTGATTCCATTCTCAAGAAGGAGACCCCATCGTGTAGAAATACGAGCGGCGTTGGAGCCACGGACCTTCGGTCCTTATTCAGAGAGAGCGTCGTCGCATCCCATCTTGAGTGCATGGCACGCGGTGAAACCGCCCTGCCCACGAAGAGGGAACCAACCCTCCAGAAACAGAAAACCCCGCGCAGAAAGCGCGGGGTGTACATGCAAAAAGCAGAACCCGGAGTTTACTCATCCTCACCGGTAAAGACCACGTTCTTGTCTTTGGCTTCCAGCCCAAGAGCTTCCAGGATTTTCCGTTTGGTTGCCACGCGGCAGGAATATCCCTTCTCAATGCGATCAATGGTTACGGCGGAGACGCCAGCCTTGCGAGCCAGTTCGCTCTTGCTGATTAAACGATCTTCCCGAATTTGTTTCAACTTGCTCATTGTGCTACTCCCGGATCTCTGGCTGGATCACTTGGAAATTAAGTTCAATTAATAAAAACTTACCTCTATCTGTCGGGTTTGTCAAGGTTTTTTCCCATTGTAACGAGCCTTATCCCGAAAAAATCCGTAAACTATGGAAAATCCTGTTTATCCGCAGATCAAGGATTCAAGTAACAACGCGGAAAAGACGGCTTAAGGGCATTCCGTCGGGCAATCCGGCTGGCTAGGCGGCGCATAGCGCACGTTGCGGCTGAAGCCTTGGCAATGGCCGCTGGTCCCCTGATACAGTTCGTCAAAGCGGTATTTGCTGTTTTGACCGTCGGCGCAGCGGATCTCTACAAAGCCTTCCGCTTCGTTGACCTGATAGCGGCCCACTTCGGTATCGTTGGCATCGTAGAAAATATAATAGACCATGCTGACGATGTCCGGCTCCACCTTGTAACAGGTCGTGCCGTCGGCTTTGATTGCCAGGCCGTAGAAACCACTTTCCGTGACATGGTTTTCCCAGACCGCGCCATCGGTCAAGGTATAGCGGTATCCGGCTGCGTTACCGTCTTCACAAAGCAGGCTGCATCCACCGCCTTGCACGTCCATCAATGGGTCCAGGTGTTTTTCACCGTAGCAATTGAAGAGATCGAACAGGCAGCTATCCTGGAATTCCTGGCAACCCAGAAGGTTCTCGTCATCGTCGTCATCCGAGCCGGGCGTGACGCAGTTGCCGCTGGAGCAGATCAGGCCGGAATTCTGCGGGCAGTCGGAATCCAGGCTGCAAGACTCGCAGGTGTAGGTTTCCAGATTGCAGACATTGGTTTCGCACTGGCTGTATTCCGTGCATTCGGGATGCTTGCAGACATCGTCCAGGCAGAGGTTGCCTGCACGGGTGCAGTCGCTGTCTTCGGTGCAGGATTTTTCACGGCACATTTTATCAATACAATACTGGGCCGTGTCTTCGCAGTCATCGTCCTCGCCACAGGATACATCAATGCAGCAGCCGATGGTGGTGTCGCAGACCTGGGTTGTGGCGTCGCAGTCGGCGAGGGTTTCGCAGGTGGTGGTGCAGGCCTGGCATAGGTTGCTGGCATTGCAGAGATTTCCCACGCCGCAGTCGGCGTTTTCCTGGCAGCTTTGCGGGGTATCGTCATCGTCGCCGTCGCTGTCTTCGGAGCAGGCGAGGGCAAACAGGCCAAGGCATCCGAGAAGAAGCAGCATCACCAGGGACAGGGATTGGATGGATCGAGCCATAGGTCCGTCTCCTTTGTTGGTACCACACGAAACGTGGACATGGGGGTCTTGGAATCGGGTCATCATCGGTGTTCACTTCGCGAATCGCATCCTAACAAAGAGGGGTAAGCGAGGCAAGGAAAAGAACGGTGCAAGCAGGGAGAAGAGAAGAAAGAGAAAGGCGGCGGCCTGATATAGAAACGACCTCCCGTATTACGCGGGAGGTCGTGGAGGTTCGACTCATCAAACCACGCCGTCTCAGTCCTTGGGTACGTCGTTGACAGAGAGGCCCAGCGCCTTGGCCACTCCTTCGCCGTAGGATGGATCGGCTTTCAGGCAATGACCGATGTGACGCAGCTTGATGAAATCCGGGGCGTCGCCCATCGCACGAGCGGTATTGCCGAACAGCGCCTCTTGTTGCTCCGGACTCATCAATCGGAACAATTCTCCGGGTTGGCTGTAGTAGTCGTCATCGTCTTCACGGTGGTTCCAGCGATCCGCTGCACCATCCAGGGCGAGAGGAGGTTCTTTGAAATCCGGTTGCTCCTGCCATTCGCCATAGCTGTTGGGCTCATAGCCCAGGGTTGCGCCGTGATTGCCGTCTACCCGCATCTGACCGTCACGATGGTAACTGTGGAAAGGACAGCGGCTGGCGTTGACCGGAATCAGATGGTGGTTTACACCCAGGCGATAGCGTTGGGCATCTCCGTAGCTGAACAGACGACCTTGAAGCATTTTGTCCGGGGAAAAACCGATACCGGGAACGATGTTCGTCGGGTTGAAGGCCGCCTGCTCCACATCGGCAAAATAATTTTCCGGGTTCCGGTTCAACTCCATCACGCCGACGTCCATGAGGGGATATTTCTTGTGCGGCCAGACCTTGGTCAGATCGAAGGGGTTGAAGGGCATGGAGGCGGCGTCCTTTTCAGGCATGACCTGGATTTTCATCGTCCATTTCGGGAAATCGCCTTTTTCGATCGTCTCGAACAGATCCCGACCATGACTTTCGCGGCATTTTCCAATGGTGGCTTCCGCTTCGGCGTCGGTCATGTTCTTGATGCCTTGTTGGGTCTTCAGGTGGAATTTCACCCAGTAGCGTTCGTTCTCGCCATTAATCAGGCTGAAGGTGTGGCTGCCGTAGCCGTTCATGTGGCGATAGGTGGCGGGAATGCCTCGGTCACTCATCGTGATGGTCACCTGATGCAAGGCTTCGGGGAGGCTGGTCCAGAAATCCCAGTTGTTCCTGGCGCTGCGCAGGTTGGTTTTCGGGTCGCGTTTGACGGCGTGGTTCAGGTCCGGGAATTTCAGGGGGTCTTTGAGGAAAAAGACCGGCGTATTGTTTCCGACCAGATCCCAGTTCCCTTCCTCTGTATAGAATTTGATGGCAAAGCCGCGAATATCCCGCTCGGCATCCGCCGCGCCGCGCTCTCCGGCCACGGTGGAGAAACGAACGAACAAGTCCGTTTTCTTGCCGATCTCCGAGAAGATTTTTGCCTTGGTGTACCTGGTGATGTCATGGGTCACGGTGAAGGTGCCGAAAGCGCCGCTTCCTTTGGCGTGCATCCGCCGCTCCGGGATGACTTCGCGGTCGAAGTGAGCCAGTTTTTCCAGGAACCAGGCATCTTGAAGCAACATCGGCCCTCGTGGTCCTGCGGTCATTGCGTTCTGGTTATCCGCAATGGGAGCCCCGGCGTTGTTGGTCAGTTTCTTCTTGTCGTTCATGTGTCTCTCTTTTGAGTTTGTTTTCAAGGTGTTTGAGAATTCAACCCGTCAAACCATATGATGAAGCCTATCGGGTACTGATTGTCTCAGATGTACAGATAACTCGGTTCAAGCATATACAGCGTTCACGGCAGGCGGAGGTGGATAACTACCCGACCAAGCCTTGTTTCACAGCCACAGATTCACATCCGAATCACAAGTCCGCTAAAAGTACGTCAAGCTAAATACGAATTGTTCCCAACTAGGAGAGTATGACAAAAGATAGTGGTTGTCAATGAGTTCCCACCGATCTTACAAACCATCAAAGGCGGTTCTTGATGGAGAGAGTTCAATCGTCTGCTGACAACTTCTTGAAGCGCTCAATCCTTCTTCCTCATCTTGTAGCCGATGAAAACAACCCCGGCAAACACAGCTAGCAGGACTCCCAGGATGAGCAAGATCAGGTGGGAATCATCAGATGGGGTGTCAGGTGGGGGAGTGACGGAAGGGGAAGGTTGGGCTTCTTGATGTCTTTGGGTGGACACTCTGCCTGGGTTCATTTTCTGTAGTTGTTCGGCTATGAACTCATCGATGTCCTCAGCATCTTTATTCTGCTCAGAAGTAGGTGGATCGGGAGGATCATAATTGGTGTATGGCGTTACAACACCCTCCCGTGCGGGATGGTTCTTGGTACGATTCAAGTTTCGGAATCTTGCACAGTTTACCACTTCCGTTTCAATCCCAAAATCAGGATAGGGGGTACAAGCTTCTTTCTCCCAATCGGCTCCATACTCCGCTGCCATTTGTTCGTCTTTTTGACGAACAATGCTTTCGTCGTAGTTGTAGAGGACCACTTGGTGAATATCATCAATATCAACCGGCTTCTCCATGATGGTCTTGGCTGAATAGCGGATTCTAATGCAGACTGCACGTAGTTGTTGTTGATTCAGTTTCCCTTCATCATAAAGCTGCCGCAGGAAAGAGGAGGGAGGGTTGCCACATCCGAAACTGAAATACTTCCCCAAACGTTCCAGGTCTTCATACCGGTTTGCCACATAGAGTTCACAAAACTCAGGACTCTCGTCACCAGTACCACCATAAAGCGCTCCCAATTCTCTAGCTTTTTCAAGAATCTGTAAAAATTCTTGGTGATCCTTGATCTGCTTCTTTCTTATCACAACTCGAAGATAGAAAAATCCTTCACTCATAACCTCTTGAGTTCCTGAGGGGGAAATATATGGTATTGGAGCAAGCTTTGCACACTCAAGAAGATCAAGGTAGTTTGCGACCCCACTTTCTCGATTCTTGAAACACCACTCCGCATCAATCGTTTCAGTCGTTCGTGGGCAACATTCTTCCGCATAGGACTTGTTTTCTGCAACAAGGCCAAGGAATACAAGTTCAAGGAAGATAAGGATTCCAACAATTCGTATCATGGTTTTCCTCCTTAGAGGTTCACATGCCAAGGTTAAAAAAACATGGGGAGGAATCACATCTCTGAGGGGCAAAAACTTGCTGCCGAAGCCGTTCTGATCGATTGGAGAAAATGAGTTGAATGTTGCGAGCGGCGGTTACTTCCAGATTTTCCACCAGCGTTTTTCAAGCAGCAGGTTTTGGCGGTCCAGGTGGGACATCTGTTCGCGGCACTGCTCCAACTCAAACTCCAGCCGTTTGCATTCCCGTTCCTTCTGATCCAGCTTGTTTTCCAGAATCAGCAGGCGGCGAGACATGTTCTCTACCGGGTCTTCGTTTCGGGCCACCACGGTCTTTCTGGCCTGGGGCACGGTGATCGCTTGCTGGACCTCTTTCGTCGGGCGGCGCATCGGGCGCGAAAGCGCTTTGGTGATTTTCTGAATGGATTCAGGAAGGATGTGATCGGGCAGGTTGGGTTCATAAGGGTCTTGCATCCGGCGGCGATACTGGCCGGTGCGGTCGATCTCGGTGATATCGATCTCTTCCAGCACCTCGGCATCCTGGGCGTGGGCCGGTTCTTCGTCGTCGGTATCCCCGTCTGCTGAGTCCGATTCCTCTTCGTCGGATTCCTCCACCAGATGAATCGCCTTGTACGAAGCCTCGGCGTCGTCCGCGTCGTCATCCTGGTCGGAATCCTCCGCGTCGTCATCCTTGGTGGAGGTCAACTCCAACTCCCCGCCGAAAAAGCGGACGTTGTCCTCGTTGTCATCCTCTACGGGCTGGGTGCTTTCCGCTTCGGCGCTGGAACCTTCTTCATCCAGGCCTGCCAGATCACCGGGCAACCCGGTGGAGCTTTCACTGGGAGCGCCTGGCTCCCGGATCACGGGAATGCCCAGACTGGAGTCTTCCGGGTTGTCAGAGAACAGTTTCTCAACGGCGCGGCTGAAGCTGCGGGAGGCCTGCGGGATGGCGCGCAAGCGCTGGGTTGCCTGCTGTACCGTGTTTCCGATCTCCGTGCGTAATTCGTCCGAAAGGGGAAGCAGGCGGGTGAAGCCGTAAGTCAACTGTCCGTCATCCCTGCGGAACAGCACGTTCAGATTGATGTAACGCATCTGCCGGTAGGCATCGAGTTCCTGGCGGTGGCGTTCCATATCTACATTGAACAGGAAGCTCATGTTCAGCGGGTTGTCCGGGATGTCGTGAACCAGCAACTCCAGGATAATCACCGGAAAGTGGCGGCAGGTATACAAGGACAGTTTGGTTTCCATCTCTGCGTAGTAGGTTTCCGCAGGGTTATCCACCAGGGCGAAAAGCACCGGCTCGTCCGAACTGTCGATGGTGTGGTAGTAGTAGCCCGTCTTGAAGAAATCCAGCAGGAAGCGGGAACTCACCGGCTCCGGGTCGAAGGGATACTGCTTCTCTTCGTCCAGTTCCTCCAACACCTGCAAGTTGAGTTGCTCGCAGAAATGGCGGATGTTCTCCCGGCTGTCCAGGCCGTTGGTCAGGCAGAATTGATGGACCTGGGAAATCTTGCGCACGGCAAAGCGTTCCAATTCCTGCCGGTCAAAGCGGATGGTATCTCCCTCGACGGTGAAGGGAACAAACATGCTGGTGTAGACGGGAATCTGCTCGTCGTCGCGGGTATGGGCCAGAAAATAAGACAGGTAAGGAAAACGCTCATCCAAATCATAGAACCAGGTGCGCAAGTCCGCGTTTTCCGCCGGTTCCTGGCCGTCGTCCATCCAGGGTTCAAAATCAAACACCAACTTGCCTTCCAGCCGTTTGATGCTGTTCTTATCCGCAACCAGGCAGGCAATCTGCTCGGCGGCGTTGTCGGTGTTCAAGGCCCGGATTTCTTCGGGCGGCAAGGAAATGACGATGCGATCCTTGGTTTCCATGACCTGTCCAAGACCTTACAAGGGGTTGCGCAGAAGCGTTCTTCAAGGCACTTCAATCCCTGGGGGAGTAAAGTATTTTGAATAGCTTACAATCCTAGCAGAGCCGTATGGAAAATGCAATGATACACCGGGCTTTTTCAGCAGGGCGTCAGCCCCCGTGGATTGCGTTGGATTTTTCATTGCCAAGCCCCGGCTAAAAGTCTAAAATTGTACGTTCTTTTCGTGAAGAAACCGCAGGCTTCGCTTGCTGCGGCTTCCATGCGCATCTTAGGCTTGCAACATCCCTCCCTTTGGGGACGGTAACCATACGGAGTCACATGGGCTTCTTTTCCAAACGAGACAACGCGGTCACGGGGGGGAATGCTTCCTTCAACGACCTGGACGGCAAGAGCTTGGGAACGCCGGAGAATCCCATCCGCCTGCTGGATTTCAACAATTTTTTCAGCTTCACCGGCGGCGGGGTCAAGACCTACCACATGCACAAGCTGGAGTATTTCGGCTCCCGGAAAGACGTGCATTACACCCTGGTCATTCCCTCCACCGAGGACCGTGTTGACCGCTACGGCCTGGCCCGTGTGCGCCATCTTCGAGCGCCGTCCGTTCCCGTGGCCAACAATTACCGGCTCAGCTTCAACTATTTCAAGCTGCGTAAAATCCTGAAGGAAACCCAACCGGATCTCATCGAGGTCGGTGGCCCCTACTTGGACCCCTTTTTGGTGACCAGTGCGGCCCACGGCTTGGATACCATTCTGACCGGCTTCTGGCATACCGATTACCCCACGGCCTACCTGGAATTCTACGCCAACCGGGTTCTTCCGGGGAGCGGGCGTTTCCTGCGGGAACTGGGCTGGGGCTTTGCCCGCAAAACCTATGGGCGCTACAAAGCCACTTTTGCCGCAGCCGATTGCGTGGTCAATGAACTGGACCGCCAGCAGATTCCGGGGGTGATTCAAACGCCTTTGGGGGTTGACATCGAGCGCTTCAATCCGCGTCATGCCGATCCGATTCTTCGCCGTGAGGTGGGGGCGGAAAACCGGCCCTTGATTTTCTTCCCCCATCGTCTGTTGCGGGAAAAAGGGATTCATGAAGTGGTGGCGGGGGTTCCGGCCATTGCCGAGGCTACCGGCGCCGTGTTTGTGTTTGCCGGAACCGGCCCGGAACTTCCCCTGGTGCAGAAGCTGACCTACGAGCGGGACGACTGCCATTACATCGGCTACATCAAAAGCCCGGATAAAATGGCCCGCTGGTATGCCTCCAGCGATATGATTTTCGGGTTGAGCGCCTGGGAAACCTTCGGCTTGAGCATCATCGAAGCGATGGCCAGCGGTGTGCCGGTCGTGGGGGCGGATCAGGGCGCAGCACGAGATTGGATTACCCGCGCCAATTGTGGCAAGGTGGTTCCCCACGGCAACACGAAAAAACTGATTGGAGCGACCATCGACCTGTTGAATCAGGCGGATCTGAAAGACATCGGTCGGCGGGGACGGCAGTTTGTCGAAACGCATTTCAGTTGGCCCGCCACCTTTGATCGCTTGTTGCAATATTACCAGAAACTGATTCTAGCCCATCGCACCAAGGCACCGTTACCGTCGGAGCCGATTCGGCTGGTTACCTTGAACCAGAGCGATGACCGCGATGACGAATTGAACAAGCCCCTGCGTGGGGATTGATTCCGGGGAAGGATGAACAAACAGGAGGGGGACGACCATGACAAAGGATTCAAAGACCAAGGATTCTACGCCTGACGCGAGAGATTCCATCCGGCAGACAGGCGCGCCCGGTGTATGGACCAATGTGATTCTCGCCGTGGGAAGTATCGTCGTGGCTCTGATCGCCGGGGAAATCATGCTGCGTGTCCTGGAACCGGCCTATATGCCCAAAGAGGTATCCATCGACACGCACGGCTTCTGGCAACCGGCGGATATTGTGGAACTGATTTATGAAAATCGGCCCAACGCGACCCTGACGGATACCAAAGAACCGGAAATCATGCGCCAAAGCGAGAAAGATGGACATGTTCACTATGATGCCATCGCTGGGAAGTATATCGCCAACAGCTTGGGGATGCGTGGCCTGGAGCCCAAAAATCCCAAAACCAAACCCCGTGTCTTGATTCTCGGTGATAGCGTCGGCTTCGGCCTGTTCCTCAACGAACCGGAAGCCTTTAATGCCCATTTGACAGGGGAGTTGGAACTTCACGACATCTATGCCGAGATCCTCAACGCCTCTGTGGTCGGCTATACCACCCGCTTGCAGTCCATTGCCTACCGCAAGAAACACACGAATCTGGATGAAGACCTGCTGATCATGGTCTGGTGTATGAACGATGTCGCCGATGATGTCAGCGCGATGCTGCATATCAACTGGCATGAACTGCTCTTGAAGCACTTTCCGCTGTTCGATCCACAGACCCGAAAAGTTCTCTACCAGCATAGCTATATCTTCCGGCAACTGGTCAAGGGCTACGTGTCGGTGGGCTACAACCTGTATCCGGAGAAATTCCATTTTGAAACCCACTGGGATTACCCCTGGATTCTTGGCCAGCAACTTGTCGGTGAGGGGGGAGAGCATTGGCAACGGACCAAGGGCTTTTTGAAGGAAATTTCCGATGAAGCCAAACGGCGCGGTATCCGCATGGTTCAGGTGGTGGTTCCGCTACAGATTCAGATCTACCAAGATGCCTTGTTCGGCTATTATGACCCTGCCCCTGCGGTCCGTCTGCTCAAAGGGGCGGGCAAGGAACTGGGTTACGAGGTGCTGGACCTGACCCCGGCCTTTCTGGAACAGGCTGATCAGCACAAGCTCTTTGTAGACCTGACCCATGTTTCCGCAGCCGGTGCGCAGATCATGGCCAAAGAGACGGCCCGTTTCCTGGCCGAAAAACAGTTGCTCCCCACACGGGGAAAACCTGCTGCGTCCCAGAACCAGGACGCGAACCCGCACCCCGCACCCCGTCCACAACCATCCGACACGGTGGAGGAGGCCCGATGAGTGAACCGCGCATTGCCGCCTTTTTCGATTTCGACAACACCTTGCTCAGCAAAGACGGGGCTTCCTTGGGCTTTCGCTACATGTATGATCGTGGTGAGGTGCGCCTGGGCTTCATCCTCAAAATCATTCTGGCCAACCAGTTGTTCAAACGAAACTGGATGAGTTCGGCCACGATGGGGCGCTTGTTGCTGGGCTACTACAAGGGGCGGGAACTGGCCTATTTCCAGCGCGAGGTAAAGCAATACTATACCGAGTACGTCAAGCCGCTTTTGGCTCCCAGCATGTTGCAGAAAGTGCGTGAACACAAAGAGCAGGGCCATGTGCTGGTGATTCTGTCGGCCAGCCTGCGCTATCTTCTGGAACCGGTGGTGGAAGACCTCGGTTTCGATCACCTGCTCTGCACGGATCTTGAGTTGGATGACAAGGGAGTGTGTACCGGAGAACCTTTGGGGCCGATGTGCATTGCCGAAGACAAAACGGCCTTTGCCAGGAAACTGGCCGACAAGGAAAACCTGGATCTGCCCCAAAGCTATGCCTACAGCGACCATCATTCGGACATTCCCATGCTGAGCATGGTCGGCCATCCTACGGCGGTCTGCCCGGATCGCCGCCTGCGTCGCCACGCCGAGCAGCAAGGCTGGCCCATTGTGGGCTACGGTTTTGACGAGGAGTGTCAGCGCTCCCATTGACTCCTGACCTTCAAACGAATCAAGGCCCCTCCGTTAATCTTCAGTGAAGCACTGGTAAACCCACCTCGTTCATGCTATGAAATCCGGGGTACGTCATGCCTTGTAGGGGCCATGTGAAGGAGAGACATTATGTGCGGGATTGTTGGTTATATCGGGCAACGGGATGCGGCGGGCGTCCTGTTGGATGGTCTGTCACGCTTGGAGTACCGTGGGTATGATTCCGCCGGTCTGGCCGTTCATTACGAAGGGCGGTTGAACCTGGCCCGTGCCCAGGGAAAATTACTCAGGCTGCGGGAACGACTTGCTGAAACCCCCTTAAAGGGAAGCTGCGGAATCGGTCACACCCGCTGGGCGACCCACGGCAGGCCGAGCGAAGAGAACGCCCATCCTCACCAAAGCGGTCCTGTGGTGGTGGTTCACAACGGCATCATTGAAAACCACCTGGAGTTGCGCCAGCGCCTGGAAGCCCAGGGACGGCTTTTCCAGAGCCAGACCGATACGGAAATTTTTTCCCATCTGATCCATTTGGAACTGGACCACGGTCATGGTTTGGCCGAGGCCGTGCGAAGGAGCGTTCGTCAGGTATCCGGTTCCTATGCCTTGGCCGTAACCAGTGAAACGGACCCGGACCTGTTGATCGCCGCACGGCACCAAAGCCCGCTGGTGTTGGGTTTGGCCGAGGGGGAGGGATTCATTGCCAGCGATGTCCCCGCTATCTTATCCTACACCAGAGACGTGGTTTTTCTGGAGGACGGCGACCTGGCCGAGCTTCGCCGGGATGACCTGCGCATCACGACGTTGGATGGGGAGCCGGTGGAACGCCCGGCCAAGCGGATCAACTGGTCTGCCGCCCAGGCGGAAAAGGGCGGGTACAAACATTTCATGCTCAAGGAAATCCACGAGCAGCCCCGTGCCGTGACCGATACCCTGCGTGGTCGGGTGGATCTTGCCCAAGGTCGGGTGGTGTTGGATGAACTGGCCTTCGATCATGATTATCTGGCCTCTTTTTCGCGCATTCTCATTTTGGCCTGCGGCACCAGTTGGCACGCCGGTCTGGTGGGGAAATTCTGGCTGGAACAATTCTGCCACATCCCCGTCGAGGTGGATTGGGCCAGTGAATACCGCTACCGCGATAGAGTCTGTGGCGATGAAACCCTGGTCCTTGCAATCAGTCAAAGCGGAGAAACGGCGGATACCCTGGCGGCCATTCGTCGCGCCCGCGAGAACGGCTCGATGGTTCTGGCGATCTGCAATGTCCTGGAATCCAGTATCCCACGGGCCAGTGATGCCACCTTGTACACCCATGCCGGGCCGGAAATCGGTGTTGCCAGCACCAAGGCTTTTGTGACGCAGTTGACCGTCTTGTACCTTCTCGCTCTGTATCTTGCCCAGGAATTGGAAACCCTGAAACCAGACGACCTAGCCGACAAACTGAAGGAACTGGTTCATGTGCCGCAGTTGATGCAGGTTCTCCTGTACAAAGCCGATCACATCCGGAATTTATCCAAACGTTTCCATGCTGCGCGGGACTTTCTCTTTTTGGGTCGCTGGATCAATTATCCCATCGCTCTGGAAGGGGCGTTGAAACTGAAGGAAATCAGCTATATCCACGCAGAAGGATATCCGGCGGGAGAGATGAAGCATGGTCCCATCGCCCTGATTGATGAAAACCTTCCCGTGGTGGCCATTGTGACCAAGAACCGCATTTACGAAAAAGTCCTAAGCAATATGCAGGAAGCCCAGGCTCGTCAGGGAACCATTCTTGCCATTGCCACCGAGGGCGATGAAGATATCTGGAACCATGCCGACGAGGTGCTGACCATCCCGCGTATTGATGAAACCCTGGAACCTCTGCTGACCGTGCTTCCCTTGCAGCTTCTGGCCTACTACGTCGCCGATTTCAAGGGGACCGATGTGGACCAGCCACGCAACCTGGCCAAAAGTGTCACCGTGGAGTAAGGTATTAACCCGGCAACAACAAGTTAGACGAAGTATCCATTTTGTCATTCCCGCGAAGGCGGGAATCCAGAGTAAAATCTGCTGTCTGGATCCTCCGCCTGCGCGGAGGATGACGATTCTTAAGCTCGGTTATCATCGCCGGGTTGATAGAACGACGTGAACTGCGGGAGGAACCGTCTTCCCCTCGGCATGTTAGCCCTTTTTCCCTGAATCTTCACCATCGTCACATCCATCCGCGCCCGGTTGAACGATGCGCCGTGGCGCACCGTTCCATCCCCACGGGATCGGCGCACGTCGTGCGCCCAGGTCCACCCCATCGGGCGACCCGCCTGGAGCGGATCGCCACCCGGCGGCGTCCGAGTGTTCTGCAAAGAGGATGCGTTGATTCCTGAGTCAGACGATCTTACTTGAATTTCAGGGGATTTCACGCCGCCGGAGTCCACGAAACGCCATGAACATGGTTTCAAGTGTCGATGGAACGGTGCAAGGCGTTTCGTGGAGATGGGGTGGCCCCCGCGATGTGCGGCACCTGGGGCCGCACATCCATTCCCGTGGAGATGCGTAGGAGAGCGAAGCTCTCCTACGAACCGGGCTTGAAGCTCATCGGGGGTTGGGTGCTGAAATGAAAAAGGGGCCAACACGCCGGGGTGTCAGTGCGTTGACAAGACTTTTTACGTCCGGACGCCATAGGACAGAATATGACAAAAGCTTGGTATTACTGAATAAAATCGATATTGCGGCTCAAGTTTCAGTGGACAGAGGCGATAAAGCTTGCAGGTCTTTCGCAAAATAATAGGCGGTCTGAGGTGCTTGGGGCTGGTTGCCGGAAAAAATAATTGAAAACGCGAAATGTAAGCAGATGTGGGGATTTGCAGAACATATTGAAAACAGAGAAGAAAACTCTAGTGAAGAAAGTCTCTCGTCAAGAAATCCGACAAAATATTGACAACATCGGGTAGGGTGTCAAAATAATGGATTTTTTTCTTAAGTTTCCGGGAATCCACCCGATTTCTGTGCTAGATTGTCGTTGGACCTCATTGAGGGCCGACAAGGTTGTATCCTGTAGGTTGTATTTATTTAGGTAGGTAGTATGAAGATCAATAATTCAGTACAGAAACTTGGTATCCATCCGCATCCGCAGACCGCCACAAGCAGGAATCAAAGCTCAACCCGCGTAGCGCCTGAGCGATCCCGCCAAGCCACTCCTGGTTTGACGGTCAATTTGGCTATGGCCGATCGTATCGCTGAGCGCATCGCCGAGACACCGGATATGGATATGGAACGTGTTGCCATTGTAAAACAGCAGCTTGCCGAAGGGACGTACCGCGTCGCTCCGGAAGAGCTGGCAGAACGGATGTTGGACACCACGGGTGGCTTGAAAAGCCTCCTGGAAGATGCCGATCTGCTCAGCGCGATTCAAAAGAAGTCCAACTAGCGCACGATGTTTCTCTGAACGGGTTCCCGTTCTGGACGGAAAACCACCTCTTTCTCTTCCGGTTTTCCAAGACGATCTTCCGATAAAAAACGTATCTGTCATTCAATGACACTTCTTTGGTTTCGTCTGTTTAACGGCACGGATGCCGCCTTGATAGACTTCGGAAGTTGGGTAAGCGCTGCGCTTGGCCGGATTTGTACCGTCTTTTGAACATCGTCGTGTGTCTTGTTGTGTCGCGATGAGGGGCGCCCGGAAGGGCGTTGGTTCCGAAGGATTGTCACTCTTGTCCAAAACAGCAAGCAATGTGGATCGTTCTCCCTTGTCTTTCCTGCTGCTCATATGTCTTGTCTTGGAAAGGAACCTCGTTTCGCGTTCCTGAGAATCGCCCCGTGCCCGAATGTCCCTGAAGGGATGAGGAAGCCTTGCATTTTTATTAAAATTTCTTTAAACTCTTTGTCGGGGAATCCGTCTACGAAACAGACAAAGGGGTGCACATGCAACGGATTCGCGGGATCATCTGCGTAAATTCATGGCTCCCGAATTTATTTTCGGAGAAGGGTCACGGGATCTAGCCGCGCAATATGCGATCAATTATGGACTACGGAAACTGCTGTTTGTCACCGATGAGGGCTTGATTCAAACCGGGTGGGTGGACGAAGTCACACGCACCTTGAAGGAACACGGGTTGGAAACCGTCCTCTTTCCCGACGTGACGCCCAATCCGCGTGATGGTGAAGTGATGCGCGGTGTGGACTTGTACCATCAAAGCGGTTGTAACGGGATTCTGGCCTTGGGTGGGGGAAGTCCGATGGATGCTGCCAAAGGGATCGGTATTGTGGCGACCAACGGAGGGCATATCCGCGACTATGAAGGTGTTGATGAAGTGCCCAGTCCCATTCCACCGCTGATTTGCATCCCGACTACGGCAGGAACCAGCGCCGATGTCTCTCAATTTGCGATCATTGGCGATACGCAACGTAAAACGAAAATGGCCATTGTCTCCAAGGCGGTGGTGCCCGATGCCGCGCTGATTGACTCGGAAACCACCAAGACGATGGATGCCGAACTGACGGCTGCAACGGGCTTGGATGCGCTGACCCATGCCGTGGAAGCTCTGGCCTCCAACGCAAGCTCTCCAGTAACCGACCTGAACGCTTTGGAAGCCATTGCCCTGGTTTTTGAGCATCTGGAAGCGGCCATTGAGCGTCCCGATGATTCTACGGGCCGTGAAGGGATGATGCTGGCAAGTCTCTTTGCCGGTCTGGCTTTTTCCAACGCCAGTCTGGGCGCGGTTCATGCGATGGCCCATTCCCTGGGTGGTTTGCTGGATCTTCCCCACGGTTTGTGCAACGCCGTGCTGCTTTCCCATGTGATGCAGGCCAATTTTGATGACGCCCGCAAGCCCTATCTGCGTATGGGGGAACGACTGGGACTGTTCCGTGAGGGGATAGCGTTTTCAGAAAAGAAAGAAATCCTCCTGGATGCCGTTCGTGGCCTGGTGCGCCGGGCTGGAGTTACCCAGGGACTTGCCGATCTAGGAATGAAGCCGGCCAGCCTCGCGGCCCTGGTGGCCAACGCGATGAACGATGCCTGCCTGGTGACCAATCCCAAGGCGTTTTCCGACGAGGAGTTGCAGTCGATCTATGAAGCCGCCCTCTAAACAACCACCGGCCTGGAACAAACTGCGTAACAAGGTTCTGGGGCTGGGTGAGCGCTCGATGCGCAAGAGCTATTATCCGGAATTGCAGGCCCGCTTGGGGGATCTGGAGCGTTTTCGTGCCCTTCTGGATCGTGTCCAAGACGGCATTGTACTGGTGCGCGTGCCTACCTGTCAGATTGTGGATCTCAACGAAACAGCTCGGCGGGTCTTGGAAATCGACCGAGAAAACTTACGTGAGTATAACCTGCATGATCTGCTGGGTTTTCATGTGATTGCCTCCTGCCTGAAGAGTGAGTCCTCTCATGAAGAAAAAGCCCAAGAGGGCAGGGAGCAGGGTTCCGAACCGACCGTGCTTCATCTTCAGGAACGAAGCTATGAATTGAGCGTCAAGCGGGAGATCATCGGTGAAGAACAGTTCGCCGTGGTCTGGATGTATGATGTCACCGAGCGCCTGAAGGCAGAGGCGGAAAAAGAGAAACTGAAACAGCAGCTTCATCGTAACCAGCGCTTGGAAAGTCTAGGCAAGCTGGCCGGTGGTGTGGCCCATGATTTCAACAACCTGTTGACCAGCATCAACGGAAACGCCGAACTTTCCCTGATGGAATTGGACGACCACCACCCCTTGGTGGAGCGTATGCAGGAAATCATTCAGGCCGGGCAGAGTGCGGCAGGCTTGACACGCCAGCTTCTGGCCTTCAGCCGCAAGCAGCTTGTGGAACCGAGAGTGCTGAACCTGAATGACGTGATCGACCACACCCAGAAGATGCTCAAGCGCCTGATTGGCGAAGACATCCATCTTTCCACCCATCTGGAGGATAACCTGCCGGCGATCCGCATCGACCCCGGTCAGGTGGAGCAGATCCTGGTCAATCTGGCGGTGAACGCCCGTGACGCCATGCCCATCGGTGGTAAGCTGACTCTGGAAACCTCTAGCTTGGAACTGGACAGCATTCACCATGCCGAGTTGCCGCAAAGCCCCCAGGGTAAGGTGGTGATGCTGGCCGTATCGGACGACGGCACAGGGATGGATGCCGACACCTGCAACCGGGTGTTTGAACCATTTTTCACGACCAAGGAGCAGGGACGTGGCACCGGTCTGGGGCTGGCGATGGTCTATGGTGCGGTGAAGCAGCATGGTGGGAGCATCGAAGTTTATTCGGAGTTGGGCCGAGGAAGCACCTTCAAGGCTTATTTCCCGGCAGTGTTTGAGCAATCCGACGGCTACCCGGCCCAGGAAGTGGTTGCCGAGGTTTTGCCCCGTGGAAGCGAAACCATCCTGCTGGTGGAAGACAACACCCTGGTGCGTCGTCTGGCCGTGGATCTCTTGCGCAGGCAGGGGTATCAGGTGCTGGAAGCCAAGGACGGGTTGGAGGCTCTGCAACGGGTGGCCGAGCAGAAACGTTCCATTGATCTGCTTTTCACCGATGTCGTCATGCCGGGAATGAATGGCAAGGAATTGGCCTTGGAACTGGCGGAACACCAACCGCAGATGAAGGTGCTGTACAGCTCCGGCTATACCGAGCAGGTGATAGCCCACCACGGCGTGCTGGAGGCGGGGATTCATTTTCTTGGCAAACCCTACACGACGGGGAGCTTGAGCCGCAAAGTACGTATCGTGTTGGATGAATCGAATTGACATGGAATCAAAACAGACAAAGACAGAGCCAGGGGATTTCGGGCAAACGCGCTCGGATCTCAGCACGAACCCGCAACCGGGTGTATTTAGAACGTGGCAGGATTCATTTATTAAAAAGCTTCTGCTGATTGGAGTGATCTTCGGGGCTGTTGCGGTTGTGCCGAGTGTTTATCTCTCGTTCTATGAAAGACGATGGTTTATCGGCACCTTCGACATTGTTGTCTTTGTTCTGATGTTCATTCTGTATTTCAAGGACAGCCTGGGATACCGTTTTCGAGCTGTTTTCATCGGCGTCGTGACGTTTATCATCGGGGTGTTGTTGATGGTTGTGCTGGGGCCGTTTGGCGGTGGACCGGTGTGGTTATTCGCCTTTCCGGTGATCGTCGGGGTTTTGCTGGGCCGTCGCCTTGCCTGCCTCGCCTTGGGTATCAATCTGCTGGTCCTGGTACTCGTCGGCGTTTTTCTGCACGTCGGTTTGTTTCAATGGGAACTTGTGGCTGAAAACCCATTGGAAAAATGGATTGTGATCGTTGTAAACTTCACCCTTCTGAACATTCTTACCACCGTTTCCGTGCTTTCCATTCTCAGCGCATTGGAACGGGCCGTCGATCAGGAGCGGGACTTGACCCGCACCGTGCGTGAGAAAGCCAATCAAGTCGAGAACACGAATCGAAAACTGCGTGATCAGATTGAGATGCGCCATGAATCGGAACGCTCGCTGGCACAAAGCGAACAGAGCTACCGATTGCTTGCAGACAACACGCTGGACATCATCTGGACGATGGATCTTGAAGGGCGCTTCACCTATGTGAATCCTGTCTGTGAGCAGATTTTCAACTATTCCCTGAAGGATATTCTTGGCAGCCGTTTGGAGGATTACTGTACGACGGATACGCTGGAGAAGATCCCTTCCATCATTGTGGAGACACCGAACAACTCGCCGGAGAATAGTTTCCTGAAAGGCGAGATTGACCTCTTGGATCGGAACGGAACCCCCATCCCGCTTGAGGTTATCGGGAAATTGATTCGAGACAATCAGGGTGAACCGATCGGTTTTCAAGGCACGGCCCGCGATATCCGCGAACGTCGTGCGGCCCAGGAAGAAAGAGATCGGTTGCAGAGTCAATTGCAACAGGCTCAGAAGATGGAATCCATTGGTCGTCTGGCGGGGGGCGTGGCCCATGACTTCAACAATCTCTTGACCAGCATTACAGGAAACGTTTCTCTGGCGCAGATGGATCTTCCCCCCGGCGATCCAATGGATGAAGCATTGGATGAAATCTACAAAGCCGCCCAAAGTGCTGCTTCTCTGACCAGACAACTGCTGGCCTTCTCCCGAAGGCAGATTATCGACCCGAAAGTCTTGGATCTGAAGAGCGTGATTGACGACACGCACAAAATGCTTCGGCGCCTGATTGGCGAAGATATTGAGTTAATCATCAAGACCCAAGACGAGCAGGGAAATATCAAGGTCGATCCGGGGCAGTTGGAGCAGATCCTGATCAACTTGTCGGTCAATGCCCGTGATGCCATGCCGAACGGCGGACGGCTTTGGATTGAAACCGGTTCCACGGTATTCGATGATGACTGTTGCCCATCCCAAGCAGATCTCACGCCGGGAAGATACATCCTGCTTTCGGTTTCGGACAATGGTGATGGAATGGATGAAGAAACACGCCGGAGGATTTTCGACCCGTTCTTCACGACGAAAAAAGAGGGGCATGGTACCGGCCTGGGGTTGGCGACGGTTTATGGCATCGTCAAGCAACACAGGGGCTATATTGATGTCGTTTCAGAGATTGGAAAAGGAACAACTTTCAAGGTCTACTTCCCGGAAATCACCGAAGAGGCAGACGCCCTCTCGAAAGGTATGGCCGAAGAGAATCTACCCCAAGGAAGAGAAACAGTCCTTTTGGTGGAGGATGAGTCGATGGTGCGAACCATCGCAATCAAGATCCTGAAGCGGCAGGGCTATACGGTTCATAGTGCAGAATCAGGACCGAACGCTCTGGATCTGGTCAACAACAACAACCTTGAGATCGACCTGCTGCTTACCGATGTCGTCATGCCGGTGATGAATGGCCGTGAACTCGCCGAGGAACTGCATGCAACTCTGCCGGATCTGAAGGTTCTTTTTGTATCCGGCTACACCGATGACATCATCGCTCATCATGGCGTGCTGGATGATGGGTTGGAATTTATCGGGAAACCCTACACTCCCCAGGATCTGGCCAAGATGGTGCGGAAGGTGTTGGATAAGCCCGTGTAGTTGCGGGATTCCTCGTGTCAACAAAACCCTGTCGGGCAAGGAAGGCAAGCCCTTGGTGGCTGGTAATAGGGGCGCTGGTCAGGCTACGATAAAAGCCATGATGCACCAATCGACCTTGATTGATCGAATCTATCGATCAAGGTCTGTTGAAAGGATCGACCCTATCGCGAGGATATGAAGGATTCAGAGAGGAATACCCGACGGTCGCCCGAAGGCTCAGACCAGAGAGCGCCCCTGGGTGGTGGGGATGAAACGCCCCAGCTTCACGCCTTTGGTGCCCACAAGCCGGTCGCCGGTACGGCGGATGTCTGCGGCTTTGCCTTTGAGAATCAGAATCTCCAGACAGTTTTCCTCATCCATATGAATGTGCATCGTGCTGATCACTTGCTGATGATCCTCGTGTTGAATATGGGTCAGCTTGTGGCCCAGGTCGTGGGTGTGGTGATCGTAGACCAGCACGACCACGGCCATCGTTTCCTGATCGCCGTCTTCCCATTCCCGTTTCACCAGCAGATCACGGATCAGATCCCGCACGGCTTCCGAACGATTGGCCCATTGGCGTCGTTCGATCTCGTCGTCGAATTGATCCAAAAGCACGTCTTCCAGAGAAATTCCGATGCGTTTGAGCATGATGACCTCGTTATCCTTGTCGCGCTGAAGGCGACGGGAAAAAACGTTATATGAAGCGGAGGATGTCACATCAAGCGAACACCATCTTACCCGATGCCAAAAAAACTTGCAACACTATGAAGGGACGGGCTTGCTGTCAAGAAGAAAATCACCCCGTTTCAAGCGCTGCGCCGACCTGAGTTCGTATCCGAGTGCTTTGTGATATAATGCAGTATGTTCAGAGACAATATGATATAACAGCAAGTATTTCAATAGACTTTCTTCGTTGGCGTTTTATTGACCCATCAACCTGGTTGGACAAGGTTGAGCAGTCTTGCGTTTTTCCAGAGGAAATAGGACTTATTCAGGATGGTTTGAAGATGTGAAAATGAGAACTATAACGCGAAGTTATGAGAAAAAGTTATATGGGAATCCGCTTGACAGCACGGGGTGTCTTGTTACTATCAATCCTTAGGGACGACGTATCTTATGACCCTTTTGAACAAGGGATTTTGCCATGACCGATCAAAATAATCTCGATTCTCAACCCACCGTCTGGGTGTGTTCCGAACTGGCTGAGAAGCTCCAGGAACAATCCGGAGTCAATGTCATGGAGTGTTACCAATGTGGTAAATGCTCCGCAGGATGTACCGTGGCGGAGGTCACGGATATTCTGCCCCACGATGCCGTGCGGATGATGCAACTCAACCAGAAGGAGGAGCTTCTGGACTCCCACTATCTTTGGTTGTGCGTCGGTTGTCAGACCTGCGTCACCCGTTGTCCGAACCGCATTGATATTCCACACATCATGGACACGATGCGGCATTGGGCTCTGGAGGAAAAACGCCAGCCTAAAGAAAGTACCATTGCCCAGTTCCATGATGCCTTCGTCAACAGCATCCGTAAAAACGGGCGCGTGCATGAGTTGGGCATGGTGGGTGAGTACAAACGCAAAAGCGGATCGTACATGCAGAACATGAGAATGGGCATGGCGATGTTCTTCCGTGGCAAGATCGGCTTGCTGCCCCACAAGGTCAAACGCTTCGAAGAGATCCGCGAGATCTTTGAAAAACAAGATAAGTAGGTGGCATGATGAAATATTCTTACTATCCGGGCTGCAGTCTTACCGGCACGGCCTATGAATTCGATCTATCCACCCGCGAGGTCTGTCGGCGTCTTGGCGTGGATCTGGAAGAGCTGAACGATTGGAACTGCTGCGGTTCCACCAGTTCCCACTCCACCAACCCGGACCTGGCCATCGCCTTGTCCAGTCGCAACCTGGCCATTGCCGAAAAGACCGGCCATGATGTCGTCGTGCCCTGCTCGGCCTGCTTCTTCCAGTTGCGTGCTGCGGCCAAATACCAGAAGGAAGGGCACCAGCCGGAAGGCGCTCCCAAGCTGGAAGGTTCCGTGGATGTGAAAAACCTCCTGGATGTCCTGGCCGACGAAGAGATGGTGAACAAACTGGCCAAGGAAGTGCGCTCGGAACTCAAAGGGCTGCGCGTGGCCTGCTATTACGGCTGCCTGAGCGTGCGCAACCCGGAAATCACGGGGCATCCGCATCCGGAAAATCCCACCACGATGGAAACCATCTTGGAAAAACTGGGTGTGGAAACCGTGGATTGGCCCTACAAAACCCAGTGTTGCGGCGGAGGTATGGCCGTCAGTCGCGAAGATTTGGTCACGGGCTTCGTGTCGGATATTTTCAGCATGGCTCACCGCGTGAAGGTGGATGCCCTGGTTACCGGCTGCCCGATGTGCTTCATGAACCTGGATAGTCAATCCGGCAAGCTGGCCAACACGCTGCCGGTGTTCTATTTCACGGAGTTGATGATGCTGGCCCTGGACAAGGGAAGCGTGCAGAAATGCCTCAAGGGGCACCTGACCAATACCACCGACCTCTTAACCGCGAAGGGACTGCTATGAGTACGAAACCTCCTGTTGGAGCCGTCATGGTCGTCGGAGCGGGGATCGGCGGCATGCAAAGCGCCATCGACCTGGCCGACAGCGGCTTGAAAGTCTATCTGGTTGAAAAGAACAGCGCCATCGGCGGTCGGATGGCTCAGTTGGATAAAACCTTCCCGACCAACGACTGCGCGATGTGCATTATTTCGCCCAAGCTTCTGGCCGTGGGCGCACATCCCAATATTGAAATTCTGACCAAAAGCGATGTGAAAGAAGTCACCGGCGAGCCGGGGAACTTCAAGGTCACGCTGCGTCAGAAGGCCCGCTACATTGATATGTCCAAGTGTACGGCCTGCGGCGAATGCGCCAAGGTCTGCCCGGAAGGCGTGTTCAACGCCTACAACATGAACATGGACACCGTGAAAGCGGTGAACAAAATGTATCCCCAGGCCATTCCCGGTGCCTACGCCATCGACAAACGCGGCACCTCGCCCTGTCGCGATGCCTGCCCGGCTCACACGGCCTGTCAGGGCTATGTGGCTTTGACGGCGGAAGGCCGCTTTGAAGAAGCTCTGGAAGTCATCCGGCGGGATCTCCCCCTGCCGGCGATCTGCGGTCGCGTCTGCCCGCACCCCTGCGAGACGGCCTGCAACCGTGGCAATGTAGACAAGCCCGTCGCTATCCGCGACATCAAGCGCTTCCTTGCCGACTACGAAAACGAACACAAGCCCGAACCGCCCATGCCGGAACTGAAAGACGACAGCGGCAAAAAAGTGGCGATCATCGGTGGTGGCCCGGCGGGTCTGTCCGCTGCGTTCTTCCTGCGCCTGGAAGGCCACGATGTGACCATCTTCGAGGCAATGCCCAAAGCGGGCGGGATGCTGCGTTACGGAATCCCGGATTACCGTCTGCCTCAAGACGTGCTGGACCGTGAGGTCAGCTACATCACCCGCCTGGGTGTGAAGATCGAATACGGCGTGCGCATCGGCAAAGAGCGCAGCATTGACAGTCTGATGAAGGAAGGCTTCGATGCCGTCTTCGTGGGCATCGGCGCTCAAGATAGCACCAAGCTTCCTCTTCCCGGCGCGGAGGCCCAGGGCGTCTGGGGTGGTGTGGACTTCCTGCGTGATGTCAACCAGCACAAGAAGCCGGAGATCGGCAAGCGCGTGGTGGTGATCGGCGGTGGTGCGGTGGCCGTGGATGTCGCTCGCAGCGCCTTGCGCCTGGGTGCTGAAGACGTGCAGATGTTCTGCCTGGAACAGCGCGATGAAATGCCCGCCTGGGAAGAAGAAGTCCGGGCCATCGACGAAGAGAAAATCGGCCTGAACAACGGCTGGGGGCCGAAGGAATTCAAGGTTGAAAACGGCAAGGTCGTGGGCGCGACCTTCAAACAATGCCTGCGCGTGTTTGACGAAAACGGTCGTTTCAGCCCCGAATACAAAGAAGACAACCTGACCGAACTGGAAGCCGATACGGTGATTCTGGCCATCGGCCAGCGGGTGAACTTGGGTGTCCTGGAAGGTACCGAGGGTGTCGAACTGACCGAGCGCGGCTTGCCGAAAGCGGACAAAACCACCCTGCAAACCAGCAAGCCCGGCGTGTTCATCGGCGGCGATGCCTTCACCGGCCCCAGCATTGCCATTGATGCCGTAGCCACCGGACGCGAAGCGGCGGTGAGCATTGATCGTATGTTCAAAGGCCAGGATCTTTCCGAAGGCCGTGAGACGCACTCCGTTATCGCGCCGATGCCCGATGATCTGGCCAACATCGAACTGACCAAACGCTATCGGCCCCATGAGCTTCCCGCCAGCGAGCGCGTAACCAACTTCAATGAAGTGGAAGCGGTGATGAGCGAAGCCGAAGCGATTGCCGAAGCCAAGCGTTGCCTGTCTTGCGGGGTGTGTTCGGAATGCCTGATGTGCGTCAGCGCCTGCAAAGCCGAGGCGATCAACCACGACGATATGGATCGCGATGTGGAACTGGAAGTCGGTTCCCTGATTCTCGCTCCCGGATACGAGCAGTTTGAACCGGAACGGGTGGAAGAATTCGGTTACGGACGTTGGTCCAACGTGATTACCGGTCTGGAGTTCGAGCGTATGCTCAGCGCCACCGGCCCCAGCAAAGGGCATCTCTTCCGCCCCAGCGATCACGAAGAACCGAAGCGTGTCGCCTGGATTCAGTGCGTCGGCAGCCGTGATGTGCGCAACAGCAACTATTGCAGCGGCGTGTGTTGCATGTTCGCCACCAAAGAAGCGATTATCGCCAAGGAACATGCCGGGGATGCCGGTCTGGACGCCACCATCTTCTACATGGATATGCGTGCCACCGGCAAAGGCTTTGACCAATACGTGGACAACGCCAAGAACCGTTATGGCGTGCGCTATGTGCGAAGCATGGTTTCCCGCGTGGATGAAGTTCCGGAAACCAAAGATGTTGAAATCACCTATGTCGATGACATGGGCAAAATGCACAAGGAACAGTTTGACATCCTCGTGTTGAGCGTCGGACTGAAACCGAGCCGCGAGGTGATGGAACTGGCCAAGCGCCTTGATGTGGACGTGGACCAATACGGCTTCGCCCGCACCAGCACCTTCCAGCCTTTGGCGACCAGCCGTCCGGGCATCTTCGTTTCCGGTGTCTGGCAGGGACCGAAGGATATTCCGGAAACCGTGGCTCAAGCCAGTGCCGCAGCAGCCTATGCCGAACGCGCCACGGCGGCGGGACGCGGTACGCTGCTTTCTGAAAAGAACCTGCCCGACGAGCGGGATGTCAGCTCGGAAGAAGAACGTATCGGTGTTTGGGTCTGCAACTGCGGTATCAACATCGGTAGCGTGGTCAACGTTCCTGAAGTGGCCGACTACGCAGGCACCATCCCCGGTGTGGTTCACGCCCAGGGTTGTCTCTTCGCCTGTAGTCAGGACAACCAGGAACTGATGAAGGAAGTCATCAAGGAAAAAGGTCTGAACCGCATCGTGGTCAGCTCCTGTACGCCGCGTACCCACGAGCCGCTGTTCCAGAACACCTTGCAGGCTACCGGGCTGAACCCCTACATGTTCAGCATGGCCAATATCCGCGAGCATTGCTCCTGGGTTCATGCCAGCGAGCCGCAACGGGCGACCACCAAGGCCAAAGAATTGGTTCACATGGCGGTGGAGAACGCCAAGCAGCTCAAACAGCTTTACAAGCAGGACCAGACCCTGGTTCACTCCTGTCTGGTCATCGGTGGTGGCGTGGCGGGAATGACCGCAGCGATGGAACTGGCCTTGCAGGGCTTTGACGTGGCGATCATCGAAAAGACCGATCGCCTGGGCGGCAAGGCGCTCAAGAAACGCTGGACCCACGACGGCGAAGACGTGCAAGCCTGGTTGAAGGATCTCATCGCCAAGGTGGAAGCCAACGACAAGATCACGGTGTACTTGAACGCCCAACTGTACAAGTACGAAGGCTTCCTGGGGAACTTCAAAAGCCAGATCAAAATGGGAACCAACGGCGATACCCGCATGATTACCATTGAACATGGTGCCAGCGTGATTGCCATCGGTGCCGAGGAAACCAAGCCGACCGAATACGGCTACGGCGAACTTTCCGGCGTGCAGACCCTCTTGGATCTGGAACAGGAAATGGCCGACAAGGGCATGGACAACATCGGCGATGTCGCCCTGATTCAATGCGTGGGCAGTCGCAACGAAGAACGTCCCTGGTGCAGCAAAGTCTGCTGTACGCAGTCCTTGCAACTGGCTATCCGTTTGAAGGATCAGAACCCCAAACGCAACGTGGCCATTCTCTTCCGTGAAATGCGCAGCTATTCGCTCAAAGAGCGTTTCTATGCTGAAGCGCGGCGCAAGGGCGTTCTCTTCGTGCGCTACGATGAAGCCAACCCGCCGCAGGTGGAAGGCAAAGACGGTCGCCTGGAAGTGACGGTGAACGAGCGCGGCAAGCGCACGGTGAAGCTGGTGGTGGACCGCCTGGGTCTGGCTGCGGCCATTCAACCGCCCGAAGCGAACGATCTGGCCAACCAGATGAAGATTCCACGCACGACGGAAGGCTTCATGCTGGAAGTCCACCAGAAGCTTGGTCCTCTGGATTTCGCCAGCGACGGAATGTATCTGGCCGGTCTGGCTCATATGCCCAAACCCCTGGAAGAAACCATCACTCAGGCTGCCGGTGCGGCGAGCCGTGCGGCGACGGTCCTTTCCAAAGAGGTGCTTAAGGTGGGCGGCGTGATCAGCGTCGTCGATCCCGATCGCTGTGCGGTCTGTCTGTGTTGCGTGCGCGCCTGCCCCTTTGATGTGCCGGTGATCGACAACGAGATCGGTGCGGCCTACATCAACCCGGCGGAGTGTCGTGGCTGTGGTGTCTGTGCTTCGGAATGTCCGGGCAAAGCAATTCAGTTGCAACACTTTACAGACAACCAAATTCGCGCTATGATCAATGTCTTCCCTCAGCATAAAGGAATGTAGCCGTGTCTGATAGCTTCGAACCGAAAATCGTTGCCTTTTGTTGTAACTATTGCGCCTACGCGGCGGCGGATCTGGCGGGATCGATGCGCCTGCAATACCCTCCCAACATCCGTATCATCCGCCTGCCCTGTAGTGGTAAGGCCGACAACCAGGCTATCTTGGATGCCTTCCTGGAGGGTGCCGACGGTGTGTTGGTGATCGGCTGTGAGGAAGGTGACTGCCACTTCATCGGTGGTAACTTCAAAGCCAAAAAACGAGTCAATTTTGCCAAGAACATGCTGAAAGAATGCGGGATCGAACCTGAACGTCTTGAATTTCGTAATAACTCCGCCGCTAGTGGCCCGCAATTGGCAACATTATTTACCGAAATGACCGAGCGTGTGAGAGAATTGGGTCCGAATCCCACGATCAAGTCTCAGAATATGGGGAGTCAAGCATGATTATTGCCGAACGAAAACCGTTTGACCAGATTTTGGATATGCTCAAGGAGCCTTCCAAGATCGCACTCGTTGGTTGTAAGGGCTGCGTCACTGTCTGTGCGGCAGGCGGTCGTAAAGAAGTCGGGATTTTAGCTGCCGAGCTGAAGCTCGCCTACCGGGCCAAGGGCCATGAGGTAGAGGTAGAGGAAATCACCGTCGAACGTCAATGCGATAAAGAATACATCGAGCCGATTTTCGACACGGTGGAACGCAACGACGTGGTCTTGAGCATGGCCTGCGGCGCAGGCGTGCAGTTCATGGCGGAAACCTATCCGGCAAAGCATGTGCTTCCGGCCTTGAACACCAACTTCATCGGTGTCAACCACAAGGGCGGCATCTGGACCGAACGCTGTCAGGCTTGCGGCAACTGCAAGCTGCACCTTACCGGCGGCATCTGCCCTGTGGCCCGTTGCAGCAAAAGCCTGATGAATGGTCCTTGCGGTGGTTCGGTGCATGGCAAGTGCGAGATCGACCCGGACGTGGAATGCGGCTGGCAGTTGATTATCGACAACCTGAAAGCCCAGGGGGAGTTGGATCGTTACGAGGAAATCATCGGCGCCCCGGATTGGTCCAGCAGTCGGGACGGAGGGCCGCGTAAAATCGTGCGGGAGGATTTGGGATGAAATCAGCAAGCAATTTGGAAAAAGTGCTGGCCGCGGGTCATTTTGCCGTGACCGGAGAATGCGGACCTCCCCGTGGTTGCGATCCGGAGGTCGTGCGTAAGAAAGCCCGTCTGCTCAAGGGCTTTGTCGATGCCGTCAACGTCACCGACAACCAGACCGCAATGGTGCGTATGTCCAGTGTTGCGGCCAGCCTGATCATCAAAGAAGAAGGCATGGACCCCGTGATGCAGATGGTCTGTCGCGACCGTAACCGCATCGCGATGCAGAGTGATATTCTCGGCGCGGCGGCCTTGGGAGTGAACAACCTGACCTGCCTGTCCGGCGATCACCAGAAATTCGGCGATCACCCCACGGCGAAGAATGTCTATGACATCGACTCGATGAACCTGATCAACATGGTTCGCGTGATGCGTGACGAGGAAATGTTCCTCGGTGGCAAGCCGATCAAAGCCGGTGCGCCGAAGATGTTCATCGGTGCGGCGGCCAACCCCTTCGCCACGCCCTATGAGATCCGCGTGCCGCGTCTGGCCAAGAAGATCGCCGCTGGTGCGGATTACATCCAGACCCAGTGTATCTTCAACATGGAAGCCTTTGAACGCTGGATGGACAAAGTCCGTGAGCGTGGCCTGCATGAGAAGGTGGCGATTCTCGCCGGTGTGACGCCGATGAAATCGGCGGGCATGGCCAATTACATGGCCAAGAACGTGGCCGGAATGGATGTGCCGCAAGAGATGGTGCAGCGCATGAAAGATGCCCCCAAGGAAAACCAGAAACAGGTGGGGATCGACATCGCCGTGGAAACCGTGCAGCGCCTGAAAGAGATTGAAGGCGTGGCCGGCATTCACATCATGGCCATCGAATGGGAAGAGGCCGTGGAAGAGATCGTCAAACGCTCCGGCCTGTATCCGCGCCCGGAAGTCAACTGACTTATCGTACCTGGGTGAAAGATCCACCGGGGAAGGGCGTGACCCTTCCCCGGTTTTTTATCTGCCATCGCTTTTTTCGGTGAAGCCGGTAGATCTGCCCGGTATCATCCGGCGAATCTCATGTTGGGCAAATTCCTTGCCCGACATGAGTTTTTTCGGAACCTTCAGAGTATCCACCGTGAACGAAAAGAATCTACGACAGGCAAAGGAGGGATGGCAAAAGTCTTCCTGCGATGGCGGTGGGACTGGGAAAGAACTACCGGGCCTGCAAATGTGGGGGCGGATGGAACACGCGGTTTTCCCCGTTTCAATCTTCCAGGAAGTTGGTGTCGTCGTAGGGGTCGCGCTGTTCGGTTTTGTTCTCAAAGCGTACCGTGTCGTTGAGGAAGACGAGATCCACCGTGCCGGTGGGACCGTTACGGTGTTTGGCGATAATCACCTCGGCGTCGTGCTGCTTGTCCAGATTCTTCGGTTCATACACGAATTCACGGTAGATGAACAAGATGATGTCCGCATCCTGCTCAATGGCTCCGGACTCGCGAAGGTCGCTCATTTGCGGGCGTTTGTCTGCGCGCTTTTCCAGTTCGCGGTTGAGCTGACTCAAGGCCAGCACGGGAACGTTCATTTCCTTGGCCAGCATTTTCAGGCTACGTGAGATATAACTGATTTCGTTTTCGCGGTTGTTGAAACGCCCTTCTTCCGCAGGAAGGCTCATCAACTGAATGTAGTCAACCACCACCAGGTCCAGCCCCTTGGCCTGGGCGGCGATCTGCCGACACTTGGCGCGAATCTGCGTCGGTGTCATGCGCGGGGTGTCATCGAGGTAGATATTCAACTCGTTCAAGCGACTCATCGAGGCGCTGATGTCCAACCACTGCTGGTTGTCCAGATTGCCCCGCTTGAACTGTTGCATGTTCACCCGGCTGTCCATACTCAAAATACGGTTGGCAAGCTGGGTGTTGCTCATTTCCAGGCTGAAAATCGCCACGGTTTTTCCGGCATAGGCCGCGTTGGTCATCATGTTCAAAGCCAGCGCCGTTTTACCCATTGCCGGACGGGCCGCCAGAATCACCAGGTCCGAGGGTTGCAGGCCGTGGGTCATTTCATCCAGGTCGTAAAAACCTGTCGGCACGCCGATGTGACCGTCTTCCTGCTCCGCCTTCTCGCTCAATTCCTGCACCGAACGGGCCAGCACCTGGTTCAGGCGTTCGTGACGTTGGTTACTGCTTTCCTGGGTGATGGCGAAGATGTTGGCCTGCATCTTGTCCAGGTAGTCGTCCACGCTGGCCGGTTCCTGGTAGCCCTCGCCGACGATCAACTTGCCGATGTCGATGGCTTTGCGTACCAGCGATTTCTCACGGATGATCCGCCCGTAGGTTTTGATGTTCGCCACACTGGGCAGGGTATCGGTAAGATGACTGAGGTACTCCAGCCCACCGGCCTGTTCCAGTTTGCCGGTTTTCTGAAGCTGATCCTTCACGCTCAAGATGTCAATCAAGGTGCTGGCGTCGGACAGGGAGGACATCGCCTCATAGATCACCCGGTGTTTGGTGTCGAAGAAGTTATCCGCCTTGAGTACGTCGTTGATTTCATAAATCGCGTCCCCTTGCAGCAGAATACCGCCCAGAATGGTGGCTTCCGTCTCCAAGGCATGGGGCGGTGTACGCTGAAATTTCATCGCGGCGGGCTGGTCGGTCATGGTTCACACTCCAAAGACAAAGGATAGTCACCTGAGACGGCCCACCATACACAGGAGAAAGGGGGAAGTCCAGGGCATCCACCGAAACGCTGGGGATCTTATATCCCAGAGGGAAAAAACGCCCCACCGGATGGTGGGGCGTCTGAACAGGCTCGTGTTGAGCAGGGAACGAGTTTATTCGGTCAAGGTGAACTGACCGATGTCGTACACTTCCTTCGGGGTGGTCAGGGTGAAGGTGTAGCTCTTGTCTTCCACGCCGCCGGTGGGCAGCACACGGATGATACGCACCTTGCAGTTGACCGCATCGGAACGACCACTGAAGTAACGGGCCTTGATGATGTAAGGACCGTCCGCTTCATGGCCGGGCAGGACGGTGAAGACTTCCGGGCCGGGGCCTTTACGGTCATCGAGGTCCAACTCACCCCAGTCTTTCTTCTTGCTGCCATAGTAGCATTGTTCTTCGGCGGCATTCCAGACGTGCAGGTCGATGTCGATACGGTCCTCTTGCTCCACTTCCCAGGTCAGGATGGCGGTGAAGGGTTGTTCCGGTTTCTGGCATTCTTCGCCCACTTCGACGACGAAGCTACGGTCCCCTTCGCCGTTGGCCGGGTTGGTGGTCAGGCTGATTTTCATGTAGCCGCCGTAGTTGTAGACTTCCACGTAATCGCCTTTGCCGCCTTGCAGGCTGCTATCAACCAGGGGAACCTGAATCACGTCCAGCTTGGGCTCGAAGTCGCCGCAGCTCTGGCTACCGGTCTGCACCATCACATAGGCGTCTTTCTCGTCGCCGGTGTAGGAACCATAGACACGCAGGATCTCTTTGTCCGTGGTGAAGGCGACGCTTTGCGTGCTGGCATCACCCAGAACATTTTCTTCATCATCGGTGATTTTGAAGGTGGTCCAGAGGGACTCGGCGGGCGGGATGATTTCATTCTCATCAGGAGGCATACAGGTCGCGTCCTGGGTGCCGGGATTTTCGCAATAGCTACCGGCCATCCCGGCTTCGCAATCCGCATCGCTGGAACAATCCGGGACTTCGCAGGCACCGTCTACGCAGGTTCCACCGGCGGCGGTGCAGGTGGCTTCGTCACAGCTTGGTGGGTCCGGCTCAGGCGGCTCGTAGGGTTCGGTGTTGTCTTCCGGGTTGGGTTCCGCCGGGGGCGTGGCACAGGTGATGATGAAATTATCCAGATTGAAATCGGTGCTGCCGCTTTCAAGGTCGGGCTTGAGCAGGCTGTCCAGGTTCAGGATGCCGCTGTCTTCTTTGAAACCCAGGAAATCCACTGAGCAGTTTTCTTTGGTTGCGGTGGCCAAAAAGGCGTCGAGGGTCACGTCTTCCATCACGAAGGTACCGTCGGCTCCGGTGATGGCGGTGGCCTTGGTGTTGTTGCTGGCGACGATTTTTTCAGGAATGATGTAGGCTTCGGCGCTGGCCGGATCGCCACCTTCCACAAAATCCGTATTCTCGCTCAACCCATACAGCTTGACTTCCGCGCCTTCTATCGGATTGCCGGAGTCGTCCACCACCTTGCCGCTGACCTTGGCTTTGAGCAGGTCATCCAGCGCATCGCAGCCCACCAGCGCCGATGCCGAAAACAGCACCAGGACGGCAAGAACCATCGTCATCAGATTACGTTTCATCGAGAATTCCTCCTCCAGAAAGAATACAAGGGAAAGACCATCACCCCTGTTGGCGTGCGTTTTTGGCCTTTCCGACCCATGTTGGACTCCGAAGGGAAAGGCTCCGCTTCGGTGGTGACCATTATCCGGCATTTGAGCGGGAAGTCAAGCCGGGTAGCACAAGCTCCGCATGAAGAATGGTTCTCTCAAAACACAAAAGGGACGGCCTTGGCCGTCCCTGTGCTGAGCTTGGAGGAGAGGGTTTATAGGGCATTATAAAAAGCGTCGCCCAGCACAATTAGTTTCATCATCATTTTGCGGTGGCGAGGGGCCTGCATTCCGTCAGTGCTGTCTGCGTTACGCATCCCTTTGCCGAAACCATTTCGGTTCCCTTTGCCTTGACCGTTTCCGCGTCGTCCGGGAAGCAGGTTGTCCAGGTCCGTTTGCAGCGTGGCCTTCTGGTCTTCAAATTCGGCATCGGTTATGTCACGCACGGCGGTCAGCATCTGAATCAGTCCTTGCAGCCGTTCCGGGCGGGTTTGAGCATAGATTCCCTGGCCCCTGCCTTGACCGCGTTTGTTTCGACCCAAGCCGCTGCGTTTTCCTTCGGCACGGTCTTGCAGGTGATCCACCAGCATCTGAAATTCTTCCTCGTCGGCGGCACGCACTTTTTCCAACAACTCCAGGGGAGCCATATCGCGCAGGGGTTTCATGCCAAAGGGCGGGCGAGGAAGGCCGAGGTACTCATGGGGCTTGAAGGTCGTCAGTTGCTGCTTTTGTTCGTCGGTCAACAAGGATAAGACCTGGTCCAAGGTGTCATCCATCAACTGGAAGGTTTCCTTCTTCTCTTTGCGATGCTCTTCAAAGCGGTCAATGGCGGAATCGTCCGCTACCGGTTTTTCACCTTTTTCCAAAGAGGAAATAACGTCGTTGAGTCGCTGTTTTTCCGTGCTATGCCAGGATGTCATCCGCTCGCGTTCGGTAAGCAGTTTTTCCCGGATGGGGGTGAGCATGGTTTTCATTTCCGCCCGCTGCTGCTCCGTCAGATTCAGGTGTTGAATCAAGCCCAGGCTGGTGGCTTTGGCGATCAACTGCATAAATTCGGGGTCCGGGTCCATCATGCCGAAGGGAGGTCCGCCGTGTCCCATGCCGCGACCGAAGCCGCGCCCCGGTTTGGCCAGCGCCGTTGCGGAAATCAGGAAGGCCAGTGTGACAATCAACAGGAAGCTTGTTTTTTTCATCGTTCTCTCTCCTATGCGTGGTTCTTGTTTACCCTCTCTATGGGTAGGACAAGCTCACGCATGGCTTGTTACAGAAAAAAGTCGTTGTCGTAATTTCCCATAGACAGGGACCAGGCTTCATCGACGCTCAAGGAATCCAGCGAGTAGCTTGGATCAGCCTGCTGCAAAGAACCCTGGCTCTCTGAGGCATCCGTCAAGGCGACGAGCAGGTTTTCCAGGCGAGCGAGGTTTTCCTCATCGTTGACATAGGCGGCAAGGGGTTGAAGCCTTTCCGGCAATGCGCTGGGGCTGGTCGGATCCTCCGTTGCCGGGGCACTCCAGAGGAAAATCCACAGGCTCAAGGCCACCGCTGCGCTGGCCAGGGAACCAAGCCAGGTCCAGAGCGTTGTGCCTCTGGCTTCCGAGGGCGCTTCGTCGGGAAGGTCGGCCAGCAGGCGGCGGCGCATCTGCTCCATGCGTTCCGGGTCTGCCTTGGCTTCATGGCGGAACAGCGTGGTCAGGCTTGCATCCAGCTTATCCGATTTGTTGAAGCGTTTCATGATTCTTCTCCTTGATAAGCCCGTCGGATGGGAGCTGCGGGAGCGATGGGCTTATGAATTACGTGTTCCATCTGTTCTCGCAGGGATTGCTTGGCGCGATGCACCGCAACGCGGGTCGCACTTTCCGTCTTGCCGACGATGGCTGCCAGTTCACGGTAACTGAACTCATGGTCCAATTGCAGGCGGAGCAAGTCCCGTTCGTGGTCGTTCAAGTGCTCCAGAGCTTGGGCCAACTGCTGGTAACGTTCGTTCTGCAAGAGGGAATCCAGAGGATTTTCCGCGTGCAGATCCTCCCGCTCCGGAAGATGCTCCATCGGTTGTTCCCGCCTGGAGCGTTTCAGTTCATTGATCGCCAGGTTTCGTCCCACACGAAACAGCCAGGCTTTCGGGTTGTCCAGCTTGGCCAGATCCTGGTTGATGGCTTTCATAAAGGTTGCCTGCACCAGATCATAGGTACGATCCGAGGCAAACCGAAAGGAACTCAAATAGCGATAGAGTGCATCGCCATAATCGTTGAACAGCTTGTTGAGTCGTTCTTTCCGGTTCATACACCGATCCTTTCCGTCCAGGTGCCTTACCATTAAGACCTGAGAATCGGGAAATTGTTACAAAAAAAGAGCAAGCCGCGTTCCTTTGGGTCCATAAAACCGAAACAGCCGAAAACACGATGTGCTTTCAGGCTGTTTGTGGGGTGAGAAAGACGTCTTATTGGTCTTCGCGACTGAAAAGAAGGTCGATCTCATGAACTTGGGCTTGAGGTGCCTCGCCCGCTTCAACACGCTGACCGGAGGGATCGATAAACGGAGCCTCCGGCCAGGAGAGGGGTTCCCCCCAGGAACCGGAGAGATCCACGTTGCGGCAGCCTTTCAGGTGGCAGCCGTTGATGTCCGCATCGGTGAAGTCGCAGTGTTCCAGGTCAATGTCTTCCAGATGGATGTTTTGCAGCCGCAATCCGGTAAAGCTGGTGCGACGCAAGACCATATCCAGGCAAAACAAGCGGTTCAGGCTTTCACGGAGCTGATGTTGCCAGAGGTTTTCCAGGCGATCCAACTCCGTCCATTCCGTGCGGTCTGCCTCACGCAGCATGGAAAGCAGAAAACGCACGGTTTTCAGACGATCTTCCGGGTTGGCATCGGCCAACTCTTCCAACTGAGCCAAGGCACCTGATTTCTCGGCAAACCCGGCTTGAGGGGTGAACAGCTTCACGGCATCCATGAACTGCTGACGGCGATCGTGGTCTTCCTGGTGGTTTTGTTGTCTGTCCCGGTAAAGGCTGACCTGTTGGTGCCGCTTTTCGCGGTGCATCGCTTCCCGCTCTTCAAAGAGTCGTTGTTCGCTGCCGAAGCGATCGTCGGGTTGATTGGAGAGGTCGGAGTTTCGTGCTGCCAGAAGGCGTTTGATGACGATCATCATCGCGATGAACAGAGCCAGACCCATTAAAACCAGGCCCGCGCCGGCACTTGGCAGGATGGGCGCAGGTTGTTTGGCATCCAGGAACAGCACAAAGCCCAGGGTGGCGATGACGGCAAGCAGCATCCACCAGACGGTCATCGGCAAGTCTCCACGCCTGGCGAGGGGCTGGGCTTGGGGCTTTTCCAGGGCAATTCTGGGGCGTTCCATCGTTTTCGGAACCGCGTGAATGGGTAGCTTGGTGGTCATGACGGAATCTCGCTTTTTCTCTTTCTTATCAAAAATTATATTCAATTATACTCAAAGTCGATACTTCATGCAACAAAAATCGTAGACTGTTCCAAAACGGTCTATCTGCCAATAAAACGTGATGCAAAAGCAGGTTTTTTTGTAAAAATTCATGAAATTGTGCTACAATTCGAGTTCCTTCCTGTTGAAGCTGCTCGTTTGGATACCACTCGGCCTTGTTTGCCGGATCGCTGTTCCATTGGTGTTGCTTAAGGGAAGCCGGTGTCGGGTTGGATGAAATCGGGGGGATTGATGACTCGCGGGAAGCCCTTGACAAAAAGACGGACTTGCGCAGACAATAATCTTCTAGGGTTTTGTGTCGCAAATCATAGGGACCAACAATGAACCGCATTCCGTTTGCCGTGCTTCTGACCGGTGTAGCCTGGGTGGTGATGACCTACCTTTATCTCACCGGTGGACTCTCGATGGAGTTGGGCTTAAGCCCCTTGGAGCCGACGGCCAGCGGTCTGTTTCTATCTTCTCTGGTATCCAGCAATTACATCAGTGTTGCGGTGAATGCCGCGTTTCTGCTTTTCTTCGGCTTTTTTGTCGAGCGGCGTTTCGGTTTTCTTCTGACCATCGCTTTGATTGCAGCGTCCGGGATTCTGGGCTATCTGGTCTTTTTGCTGTTCAACCTGGACAGTCCCACTCAGATGATTGGTGGAGCCGGAGTGGTGGCGGCGATGGCCGGAGCCTTTGCGATGATCCGGCCTTCGCTCAAACAGACCGCCATTGCCTGTGCGGTCTTGCTCTTGCTCTTGATTCTGGGGCAGGAGGGAGAAGGGTATACCAACGGCGGAGCCTTTGTTGGAATGCTTCTGTTCAATCTCTCTGCCCTGTCCTGTTTTTTCTTGCGCCAATATGAGCCGCTTCCGGTCGAGGAACGCCCAAGCAAGGACAGCCTTCCTTTGCCGAATCCTTTGGAGTTGCTGAAGAGGAAGAAGAAAGCTCCCGCCAGTGTGGAAGCCAGTCATGATACCTCCAAGATCGTGATGACGGGGAATGAACGGACCACGGAGGAAGTGGAAGCGGCGATGCACACTCCGAAACCGAGCATGATTCGCGCCCGTCCGGTTTCGGCCATCGACATGCGTCGGGCCACCACCGGAAATATGCAGAAGCTGGATACCGGCGAGCAGTGGAAGGCGGCGGAAATGGCGGCCATTGAGGATACCAAGGGCAAATACCTGCAAAACCTCACACCGGCTCAGACCACCTTCCAGGACAACGATGACACGCCGGGCGGTGTTCTGACCGGCCAGCAGGTGGTGGAAGGCAACAAGGTTGTCGCGGCCAGCATCGCGATGGAAGACATCATGGCCGGTCTGAGTGACAACCCCAACGATACCAACATCCGTGAGGAACTGATTGCCTACCTTTTGGAGCATCAGGACTATCAAAAGGCCAAGGATCATGCCCGCGACCTGATTACGCTGTACTGCAACCTCTCGCGTTTCGTCAAAGCCTTCCATGTGTTCCGAGTCGTCAGCCGGGAAAGCGGCGGCATGACCCTGGGGCGGGGGAGCGCGGTGGAATTGCTGACCCATATGTTCCCCGTCAAAGCCTGGGATCAGGCCGGCGACGTGCTGAAGAACCTGATGAAATCCGACCCGATGTTCGGGCAGATTCCCGACTACATGGCCAAGGTGATCTTCGGCTATCAACAGCTCGCCACGGGACAGAAACTGGCCGAATACTGGCGACGGCGCTTGTTTGAAGGCTACCCCAACCATCACATTACGATGAAACTCAAGGAAAGCCTGGGTGGGGATGTCCTTTCCGACGGTACCACGGTGGTAGACCGCGTTCAGGAACTGATGGGCAGTCACCAATATCTGGAAGCCATTCGCCTGCTACGCAAGAACGAAAGACAGATCGAGCAGTTCTCTCCGGCCAAGTTGATGGCTCTCGGCCAGAAAGCGGGGCCATCGGCGGACCTGGCAACCTTGTGGGAAGTGGGTGTGCGCAAGCACCTGAGTGACAGTACCGTGCCCATGCTGGTCTTGGAACTGGCCATGCTCTACTATCACAAACTGGGTAACAAGGAACGCGGCTTGCAATGGAAAGATTTCCTGGTTCAGAACTTCCCGCGTAGCACCGAAGCCAACAACGCCAGGGAGATGATTCGCTGACCGGGCTTTGTAGGCCGGGTGCGTTTCCCCGTCTTTCATGCTAGGCTTGCCGCATGGATTTTTCACTCGCCGTTGACCAATTCCTTTCCTTCCTGCGCTTCGAGCGCTCGCTGGCGGTAAATACCCTGGAGTCCTATTCCTTCGATCTGGCTCGCTACGCCTTGTTTATGGATGAAGAGCAGGGAATCGACGAGGCTGACGCGGTGAGCCGGGACGCGGTGCGCGCTTTTCTGAACCATCTGGCCCAGCATCAACTCAAGCCCTCCACCCAAGCCAGGATGCTTAGCGCCGTGCGCATGTTTCACCGTTTCCTACTGCGGGAAAAGCTCTGCTCGCTCGATCCCACCGAAGACCTGGAACTCCCCAAACGACGGCGTGCCTTGCCGGTGTTCTTGAACCTCACGGAAATGTTGGACCTGCTCAACGCGCCGGATCGGTCTACACCATTGGGCTTGCGGGATGCGGCGATGCTGGAAACCTTGTACGCCACGGGAATCCGGGTCAGTGAACTAATCGGCATCGCCTTGTCGGATCTTCGCCTGGACAGCGGGTTGCTGCGGGTCTTCGGTAAAGGAAGCAAAGGTCGGGTGGTTCCCCTGGGACAATCCGCCTCCAAGGTGCTGAGCCACTACCTGGAAGTCGGTCGTCCCAGCCTGGACAAAGGCAAGTCCGATGCCCTGTTTCTGAATCTGCGCGGTACGGGCTTGAGCCGTCAGGGAATCTGGAAACTGGTCAAACGCTATGCCTTGGCGGCAGGGATTCAGAAAGAGCTTTCTCCCCACAAGCTACGCCACAGCTTCGCCACCCATCTGTTGGAGTATGGCGCAGACTTGCGCAGCGTGCAGGAAATGTTGGGTCACGCAGACATCGGGACGACGCAGATTTACACCCACGTCAGCCGCGAACGCTTACGCGGCGTGGTCAAGTCCGCTCATCCTCGTGCGGGGCGCAAGCCGGGTTAGGGTTTCCTCGCTTCAACGCTATACAATATTCTCCTTTATGATTCCGGGTCGGCGTCGGCCAGATTGCGCAACTCTTCAGCACGGACGAAGGCGGCATGGATCGCTCCGGTAAAGATGGATGGCGTGTTGCCTTCCTCAAAGTGATGGATCGCCGCTGCCGTCGTTCCGCCCTTGCTGGTCACGTTATGTCGCAAGGATTCCGGGTCTTCTCCCGTTTCCTGCCAAAGCTGCATTGCGCCGACAAAGGTCTGCTGGGCTAGTCTGTCAGCCTGCTCCGTGGAAAAGCCCAGACTCTCTGCGGCCCGGATCAGGTTTTCCGCCATGTAGAAAATGTAAGCCGGGCCGGAGCCGGATACCGCCGTAGCGGCATCAATCATCTTTTCTTCATGGACTTCCAAGTCTTCGCCGCACGCCTGGAAGATCATCTTTACAATCATGCGGTAGGTGTCTGGAATCTCTTCGGTGGCCATCCAAACCGTCATGCCCAGCCCAAGCCGCGCCGGGGTGTTGGGCATCGCTCGCACCAAAGCCTGGTGACCTGTGAAGCGGCGAATGGTATCCAGGCTCACACCGGCCATGATGGAAAGAAGCACCTGCGGTTCGTGAAACAGACCGTGCAGAGGCTTCAGGGTTTGCGCGGCGGCCTGGGGCTTGACGCAGATCATCACCACGTCGGTCTGCTGGACGATGGTTTCGTTATCCAGGGTGGTACGTACTCCGAATTTCCGTTCCAGTTCCCGTAACCGTCCCCGTCCCAGGTCACTGACCAGGATATCGCCGGGGGCGACAATGCGCCGTTTGCACAGACTTTCGATAAAGGTTTCACCCATCACGCCCGCACCGAGAATGCCGATCTTCATCGTAACGATCCTTCTTCTTCGCCTCTCCTCGTGCATGTCTGCACAAAAGGGGCTGTTTGATGTAACGGTAAGCTTCAGATTGACTCCAATAGACTAAGTATAGCGAAAAAACGCCTTACACGCAACGGACAACCCGTAAGGCGATGAAATCAACCAAGGAGAACCCAGACATGGATATGACAATTACCTTTCCCGGTGGCATGAGAGTGGATGCAGAGCTTGGCGAGCAGGTGGTGAAGACGGACCAGAGTGTAAAAGCCGGTGGAGAAGGCAGCGCACCGGAACCGTTTCTGCACCTTTTGGGAAGCATTGGCACCTGTGCCGGAATCTACGTTCTGGGCTTCTGCAAAGCGCGCAACCTGCCCACGGAAGGCATTCAACTCAAGCAACGTATGGTCTGGGATCCGGTCAAGCAGAAAATCGGCAAGGTGGAGATCGACATCCAGGTGCCGAAGGATTTCCCGGAGAAATACCATAGTGCGCTGGTGCGCTCCGCGGATCAATGCGCGGTGAAGAAGTTCATCCTCGACCCGCCGGAGTTCGGTATTCAAACCGTGGTGGTGTAAGCCCTTCGTGGCTTGGATCGAGGCCGGGTAGTTTACTGACAACGTTTCGCCCCTCACTGGGATGCCTTTGGGCATCCTGTCTCTCCCAGAGGGAGAGACGAGTTTTCCCTCTCCCGCTCAGGAGATGGAACGCGAACGAAGAGAGCAGGGTGAGGGAAACCGGGGCTTGTCAATCCTATCTACCTGTTCGTCGTGTCTCTAGCTGATTTTCAGCAAGTCCTCACAGGCCGTTCGTACCGTGTCCGGGGAAAGCTTGGCCAAGCAATCGCAACGGGCGTCTTCCTGATGACGGCGCTTGTAGCAACGTGTGCGATCCGGGCAGCCGGCTCCGGCATCCACCACCCGGCAGGGTTCCCAGTAAGGGCCGTATTGCTCCGGTCTGGTCGGACCGTACAATCCCACAACGGGAGTGCCAAGCGCCGCCGCCACATGCAAAGGGCCGGTATCGGGAGCGACCGCCAGCTTTGCCCGTTTGCAGAGGGCGGCCAAGCCGTGAAGATCCGGCTCCGGGGCAAGAATCGCTCCGGGGACGTGATGGACCAACTCCTGGGCGCTTTCTTCCTCTCCCGGTCCGTGACCCACCACCGAGCGCAGTTCGTGGCGTTCGTGCAGTTGTTGCATCAAGGTCGCCCAATGCTCCATCGGCCATTGCTTCACGCCGGTAGAGCAACCCGGATGCACGAAGACAAACCGCTCGGCTTGTAGGTCATGGTGAGCGAGAAAGTCGTCGATTTCCTCCAAAGCCTTGGTGGGAACCACCAGTTTGGGCCGTTGCGGTTCATGATCTGCGCCGCAGGCTTGAGCCAGCTTCATGTGCCGCTCAATGGCGTGTCCGTCTGACGTGGGGACATGGACGTTGTTGAACAGATAATTTCCTTCGCTCAAGGTTCGGTACCCCAGACGAACCCTCGCTCCGCTGAAGAAAGAGAAAAAGCCGGAACGCAGGCGGGCATGGAAATCCAAGCTGGCCACAAAACGGAAAGAACGCAGACGACGGATGAAATCTCGCACCGCTCCGACGCCTTTCCAGAAGTTGGCCAGGCTGGAGAGCATGGGGGTTACCCGCTTGCGCTCGAAGACCACAAGCCCTTCCAACTCCGGGGCCATTTCCAGCAAGCGGGCGTGGCGGTCATCCACCGCCCAGTGGATTTTCGTCTTGGGAAAGTGTCGTTGTATCGCCTGCACGGCGGGGAGAACGTGAAGCAAATCCCCCAAAGAACCCAGACGCAGAACGAGCATGTTGTAGGGATGGAAATTCGGAAACAGCTTGCGCATGATGATGCCCCTTTAGTAACAACCGCAACCCATCCGGTCCTTGCATCCCCCCGGATGGATGCTACTGCCTGCTGCGAATCAACGGATCAAACACCACGGCGCAATCCGATCTTCTCCGCAGAGAAGACAGAAGTTTCACGGAATAGAAGCGGCGCGCATGGCTTTGTGTATATATGCCATGCTTTTCAGGATACGGCAAGGTTTCATGCGGATCGCTGACCCGGTTTGCCTTCTTTCCCTCGCTTGCGGCAAGATTCATCATTCCCATTCAACGTAGCGGTCATCTTCCGGGCAGCGGCGCAGGCACTTGTATCGTTCGGCGCAGGAGCGATCGATGGTGACTTTGGGGGTATGAAACATGTAACAGAACATGCTGATCAGTCCCACCACGCCGTCGTCATCTTCATCATCCCAGGGATCGTCATCTTCCGGCGCTTTGCAAGGATTTTTACTGGTATGGCACGCGCCGGTGTCTTCCCTGACGCACATATACTTGTAGATGCAATCACAACACTCTTCCGGCACTTTCTGGCAGGCCGACAGCCCAAGCACGCTTCCCAACACCAACAAGGCGAGAATGAACCGAACCCGTCTGAAACACCTCATGGTTCCCTCCTTCTACCCAAACAACCCGTTTCCATCACAACGAACAACCTTCCTTTCATTATAAGCGATGAATGGGTTGAGGTCGGTATGCTTTTTACGAAAAGTTCGCCTCTTTGGAAACCCTTGGTGCATGTCACCGGAGGCTGGGTTCGATGGATCGGACCGAGGAGGCATGAGCCGAGGCCACTCGTCTTCAGGCAGTATGGAAACCAGGTAAAGGCGGGTCGGTTGCAAGTAAGATAATCCCTGAGCCACACGGTAAGTCAGGTCCATCTATCGGCATATCGCTTGACATTCTCTCGATGCTGCTTACCTTCTGTGATGAAAAGATTGTGCGCAATTTAATTTTTCGCGGTTCTTTCTACGAGCGCACCTTACAACCGAAGAGGTTACGTGATGAGCAATGTCTATGATTTCAGCGTAAAAACCATTGATGGGGATGAGCAGAGCCTGGAAGCCTATCGGGGCAAAGCCTTGTTGATTGTCAACACGGCCAGTAAATGCGGTTTTACCCCCCAGTATGAAGGCTTGCAGAAACTCTATGAGGAATATCAAGGCAAAGGGTTGGAGATCCTTGGTTTTCCCTGCAATCAGTTCATGGATCAGGAACCCGGCGACGAGCAGGAAATCAAATCCTTCTGTTCGCTGAACTACAAGGTTCAGTTCCCCATGTTCTCCAAGGTGGATGTCAACGGCGAGGGAACCCATCCGCTGTATCAATACCTGAAGAAAGAAGCCAAGGGCTTACTGGGCAGCGAGTCGGTCAAATGGAATTTCACCAAGTTTCTGGTGGACTCCTCCGGCAAGGTGATCGCCCGCTTCAGTCCGCAGACCACACCGAAGAGCTTGAAAAAGGATATTGAACGGGTTTTGCCGGCCTGACCCGGCTATCGCGCTTACCCCAAGGAAAACCAACAACCCTTCTCCCCCGGATTCAACCATGAGCCACGAACTCAGCCCGACCCATGAAGCGCCAAAGGCGGCAACGCCTGATGACTTCCTGAAACTGGACAACCAGCTTTGTTTTGTTCTCTACACAGCCAGCCGTGCGATTACCCGAAGCTATCGCCATCTCTTGGAACCGCTGGGTATCACCTACCCGCAATATCTTGTATTGATGGTTATCTGGGAGCAGGACAAACTCGGCGTCAAGGAAATCGGAGAGAAGCTTCATCTTGACAGCGGAACGTTGACCCCCTTGCTGAAACGCATGGAGCAAAACGGTCTGGTGAAACGGGAGCGCAGCAAGCGGGACGAACGCAAGGTCAGCATTCACCTGACCCGCAAAGGGCTGGACCTGAAAGAGAAATCCAGAGCGATCCCTCCACAGATGCTATGCAATACCGGTATGGAGCTTGAGCCTTTGACCCTGCTTTGGGAACAACTGAAAGAATTGACCGCCAAGCTGGAAAGCTCTCTGGATGGCGTAGACTGCGTGTCAGATCACAAAGCGGAGGCGTAAAGCAAGGATAGAGGAGCGATGCCGATGGAACCGGCCAGTCCTTGGAAAAAAAACAGGATGAGAGGGGTATAAATCAGGCGCTCTACTGAGCGCCTCAAGTCAATCAGACGAAGAGGCTTTTCTGAACCTTCCTGTACAAGCGGAACAAGGATCTACTCCTGGTTCTCTTGAACTGCGTTTTCAGAGCCTCTGGCCATCCAGAGATTGACCAGGAAAAGCAGGCTGAGCAGGAAGAGGAAAGGCATCACGCCGTTCATCCAGGCGCGGGGATCACCCTCGCTGCCGCAGCCTCCATTGAGAACCAGAATCGTCATCACACCAAGCAGCGTGGCAAGAACGCCGTGGAATATGGCAATGCCCTTTTTCAGGACTGCCGGAAGCTGTACGCCCTGCATACGCAGAAAATGACCGCTGAATCCGTAGCCGGAAAGGCTGACGCCCGCAGCAGCGGCGAGAAGAATCAAACCGAAGACCACACCGGTCAGAATGGCTCCGGCACTGGGCTGCTCAAAACCGGCCAGGGTGCTGATGGCTGCGGCGATGACAAGTAGGATTTCGTAGGCGGCTCCGCTGAGAATCTGAAACCAACGCATGGGTATCCTTCAAAGGTAAACGAAGCCCCGGAAACATTCCGAGGCTTGGGTGAGTGAATGAGGCGTAGATCCTGTCAAAAATCGACCGAATGCCGCTGGGATCTAGCGAACAGGGGCTGCCTTGACGCTGGCTTTTCCCTGTTTTTCAAAGACGGTGAAACGAACCCGGCTGCATTTGAACTTCTCTTTGAGTTTTTGAGAATTCTGCCGCAGGCTATGGATGAATTTCTCCCGGTTGGGCGGAGCAGCTTCTCCAAGCTTCTGCCTCAAAGCCACGTAGTCCTGGAATACTTTGGCCAGATAGGCTTCTTCACTATCCGGAACCTGCTCGGCGGGATCAATGGTGGCCATCGTCATCGTCATGCGGATCGGTGCGTTTTGCGGTGCCTGAGGTGGAGCCTGCGGCGCAGGAGTCGGTGGACTTGGAGGTGTCGCAAGCTGGGAAACCGGTGGCTGCGTTGAGGATGGAGTCGGAGTACTGGGAGAAGCACTGCTGACACTGGGCTGCTTGCGAGGCGGCAAGGGAATAGAGGATTCCTTTTTCACCGGAGCCTCCTGAGGTGCCGGAGAACTTGCCGGTTTCGGAGCCGGTGGTATTGTACTGGATTCATCTTTGGGCGGCAGCACGGAACTTCCAGGCATAAAGCCGGGCATCGGACTTTGTTGTTGTGCCGGTTGCGGTTGGGCTTCTGCCGGGGTGCGTCGAGCAGCGGCTCCAAGGGAGGTGATCGGTTGAATCGAACTGTCGCTGGCGGATGATTTGGGAGCTTTGTTTCCCGCATTCTGGCCCGGCAAAGGAGTTTTACCCGGTGAGGAGCCCTTGTTGTCTTGCAGCAGTTCGTTCAGCACATTGGCCGAGGTTTCAGACAGGGTTTTCAGCGGACGGGTCTGGTTCAAGGTGGGAAGTTGACCCAACAGCATTTTCACCAGAGGCTCGAACTCACTCATGTAGGAACCGGCTTTGAGGGTGGCTCCAGGAACCGCCATGCTGATGTCCAGGATCTTTTTGGCGACCTTTTTGGCTTCATGTTTGATTCCCCAGCGAGTGGCCAAGGTGAAGATGAAGCTCAAGATCAGCAGCACTCCCACAATGGCGTACCAGGTGTGCATGAAGGGATCGGTCGGGGCAATGGTCGGTTGGAAGTAATTGGGGAGCTTGTTTTCAATCAACACGGCCAGCCCGGCTTTTCGGGGAGCCAGTTCGTCACCGAAAAGCAAGGCGGCGGATTCCACGGCGCTTTGCTTGTAAGGAAGGCGTTGGGTGAACAGTTTCCCCTCGAAGAGTTCCTTGGTTTCCGGTTTTCCAAGGAGTTTTCCAAAGCCCATGTCCGAGGAACCGGTGAAGGAATCCACCTTCTCCTGGCTGAACAACAGGATGTTTGCACCTTCCTGATTGGCTACCGTCTTCAACCAGTCGGGATTCAAGGTATAGCCGACCAGGGCTAAGCCGAGGAGCCTTCCGCGTTCATCGTAAATGGGGGAAGAGGCAACCCAGGAATACTGATTGGAGAAGACCGTGAATTTACTCTGGGCGTCTCCACGGAGTGCTGCGGCGACCAGGGGCAGTTCCGAGATGCTGTCATCAAACTGCTTGGGGGCTTCGCTTCGGGCAATGACCTTGGCCTGGGCGTTGGTGATCCAGATGAAATCCGATTTGATCAACGCGGCTTGGTTCTTCAACAATTCCTGAACGGTATCATGAGCTTTTCGTGGGTCTTGCTCCCGAACCAGGGCGTTGACCAGTTCCGGATTTCCCGCCGTCTGAGCGGCTTGCCGAAGAGCCAGCTTCTCTCGAAGATGCAGTTCATGGAATAGCTGACGAAGGACCGTCTGGCTTTTCTGGGCATTGGTGTCCCACTGCTCAAATTCGCGCAGCTCTCCGAATTTCGCATAACCTGCGACCAGAACAATCAGCAGAAGAAGCAGGAAGAACAAGGTGAGTCGGCGTAATAGCATCGGTTAGATCCTTGGTCTTTATTGGATTTGGAAAAAATCGTCGTTTTCTTCGGGTTCCGGGGTCGGCTCCGGCTTGGGGGCCGGCTTCGGGGCGGCATCCGCCGGGGCTGCCGCTGCTGGTTTGGCTTGGGCCGGAGGAGCAGGCGGTGCCGGAGGTGTGGGAGGAAGTATCGGGTTGGGTGGCGCAACGGGCGCGACAGAGGGAATCGCCTTTACCGGACGCGGAGGGATGGGCATGGCGGGGGCTTCCACCGTGGCCAAGGGGGCTCCGGCACCCAGTTCAATGCGATACTCCAGGCCCAGGGTGCCGCCTTCGCGAACACTCAACACAGGAGCTTTCACCCACACGGAATGATAGAGTTGAACCTCATACGAACCGGGAGCCAGATCGGTCAGGGGCAGTTTCCCCAAGGCATCGGCTTGGATGAGCAAACCCGATGGTTTGACCAGAATCCCGGCCTGCATGTGAGCGTATTCCAGGGCTTGAACCGAAAGGCTTCCTTCTTTCCCGGCTTTCCAGTCCACCTTGCCGCCCTGGGCTGAGAGTTTCAACTCCTCCGAGCCGATGACTACGGTCAGGGCGTAGGGACTGCGGTTGATGAAATGGATGGTCCCTTGAGGTCTGATCAGCACGGAGCGAGGATTAAATTGGAAATCCCGTACAATTACGGTTGCGGTTTCCGGAGCTTCCTGGGCCGCCTTACCTTTGGGAACCAGGAACAGGCTCGTATGTCCTGCCGTCGCGTTTGCCGGTTGACTCGGCTTGAGTTGAGCCTGCTTCCACCAGGTATCGCTTGGGTTCGGTTCAACCACCTTGACACGACCAAAAAGCGCCCCATCCGCCCAAGCCATTGATGGAAGAAGCATCATCACGAGGAAAAACGCTGAAAAAAATCGGTTCATAGTAACCTGTCAGTGTCGATACGCCGAATGATTTGAGAGACAGACCGCTGCTTCTCAAGGGCTTCAAAGCGGTTGCCTTGCATTGCGACGTTTTCAATAAATACAACAAAGCATACCCTTGATGTCTCGTTTCACACAACACAAACCAGTTGTTAGATTACTGGTTGCGAGAAAGGTGTCCAACGAGTTTCATGAAGAGTGCTTGTAGGGGCTTCGTCAAAGCAAAACTTTGATGCTTTCTACGACGACCCGGAAACGCATTCTAGCGTATTTGTTCAGGAAATACAAAGTAAAATTAACGAGCTTTCCGCGCTGCGGATTCAACAGATGATTGATTCGATCCGGTACGTTACGATGAGACAGTGCTGTCGTTTGAATACCGGAAACGGGTCTTCTTTGTCACAAGGTTTCCCTTGCTCTTCGAGGGTTTCTGGTTATGATGGTACAGTATCGAGAAATACAGCAAGTTCGGACGGAGGTGGTCTTCCGGGGCCGCTTTCCAGCGCGCAAGGCTACATCATTGGTAAAACTGAGATCCTCGGCTCTGCGGTCGGCTTGATTGCGGAATCGGTGGTTGCTATCTCACGTGGAATCTGAACAACGGGGGAAGGACTGATGAGTCATCCATCGGGGTACGTGGTTCGTGTTATTCGCGGTCTGGTTTCGTTTACCATAATCATCGGTATGGGGGTATTGCTTCTGCCTGCGCCGGGCTTGGGGCAGACCGCCACGTCAGAGCCTGCCGATACCGTGGCTCCGGATGAAATCACGGATCTTTCCGCCACGGCCTTGGACAAAAGCACGATCAAGATCCAATGGACGGCACCGGGAGATCAAACCCCGCAAGGTCGCAAGAAAGCCGACCGCTATGAGATCCGTTATTACACGGAGAAAGACGCTGACCGAGGGGACAAGCAGGGGCGCGTCTTGCAGGGACCATCTCCTGCCGCGCCGGGAACCCGGCAGTCGGCCACCGCTCGCGGCCTGGACGAAGATATGGAACACTACTTCTTCGTTCTGGCCATCGACAAGGCGGGCAACAAGCAACGCAGCAACGTAACCCTGGCCAGCACCCCGGACCAGACGCCACCGAAAAAAGTAACCGACCTTCAGGCGGAAGCAAAAAACAAAAGCACGGTGGAACTGCGTTGGACCGCCCCGGAAGATCCTTCCGGTAAGAAGGTGGATCGTTACGAATTGTATTACAAGGAAGGAAGCATTTCCAAGGGGAATGCCGCTTCCGGTACTAAAGTCGCAATCTCTGGTGCAAAGAAACCCGGTCAGTCTGAACGCTACACCGTAAATGGTTTGGAAGAGGACAAAAGCTATGGTTTCATTCTGAAAGCCTTCGATAAGGCAGGCAATGCCACCTTCGGTTCCAGTGCCAGCGCCAGCACCCCGGACCAGACGCCTCCGGCGGCGATTACCGATCTTCAGGCGGAAGCGAAAAACAAAAGTACGGTAGAGCTTCGTTGGACCGCCCCGGAAGATCCTTCCGGTAAGAAGGTGGATCACTACGAACTATATTACAAGCCGGGAAGTATCTCGAAAAGCAAAACGGCGGAGGCGAAGAAGGTAACGCTTTCCCGCCCCAAAGGACCGGGCAAGGCCGAAAGCCATACGGTCAACGGGTTGGATGAAGACAAGATCCACGGGTTTATTCTCAAAGCCTTCGATAAGGCAGGCAATGCGACCTTCAGTTCCGACGCCAGTGTCAGAACCCCGGATCAGACACCACCGAAAAAAGTGACCGATCTTCAGGCGGAAGCGAAAAACAAAAGTACGGTAGAGCTTCGTTGGACGGCCCCGGAAGATCCCACGGGAAAGAAGGTGCGCGGGTACGAGTTGTATTACAAGGAAGGAAGCATCTCCCAAAGCAATGCTGACAGCGGGACCAAGATCGACATCGCCACGGCGAAAGCTCCGGGGAAAGTCGAGCGTCGGACGGTCAACGGCTTGGAGGAAGAAAAGACCTACGCCTTTATCCTGAAGACCTTCGATGTGGTTGGAAACGCTTCCTTCGGCACCGCCGTGACCATCACAACCCCGGACCAGACGCCTCCGGCGGCGATTACCGATCTTCAGGCGGAAGCGAGAAACAAAAGTACGGTAGAGCTTCGTTGGACGGCCCCGGAAGATCCTACGGGGAAAGCGGTCGCCGGGTACGATGTCTTCCACCATACCAAAGAAATCACCAAGAAAACGGCGAACAAAGGCACCAAGCTTTCCATGAGCCGGGCTAAAAACCCCGGTCAGGCGGAAAACAAACTGCTCACCGGCTTGCTGGAAAACCAAAGCTATTGGTTCATTGTCCGTGCCTATGACCCGACGGGCAACGAGTCTTTCAGTTCCGTGCAGCAGGCCAAAACCCCTGATGAAACCCCGCCCGGTCCCGTGGAGGATTTCGTCGCGGAGCCAAAACCCGAAGGGGCGGCCTTGGCGCTTCGTTGGAAAGCCCCCAAAGACAAAGACCTCAAAGGCATTGTGCTACGCATCAAAGCCGGGGCGCGTCCGAAGAACCCGCAGGATGGAGATGCCGTCTGCGATACCGCCGGTGAACCGGCCTGCGATGGTAAAACCAAGCATGTGGTGCGTGGCCTGGAAAACGGTAAACAGTACTACATTTCCGCGTTCTCTTATGACGCGGTGCCCAATTTCCATAAAGGCAAGACGACGGCGGGCACACCCAAAGATATTCAACCTCCCGCCGCGCCGAAACAGGTGAAGGTCTCGGCCAAGGCCAGCGGGGAAATCTCCGTCGAGTGGCAGAACCCCACAGCGGCGGATTTCAACCGCATTAAAATCCTGCGTCGTGATGATGCTCCGGTCGAGGGGCTTCAGGATCGCCAGGCGAAAACCGTGTTTGAAGGGCCAGCCACAAGCCAGAGCTTTACCGATGCCGAACCGCGCCTGGGCGTGATGCACCATTACTCTGTCTTCGCACTGGACACCGTGGGCAATGCCAGCAAAGCGGGGAAGGGCAAAGCCAAAGTGAGCATCAAACCGGTAAGTCATTTCACGGTGGATGCCGATCCGGTCGGAGCCTCACTGACTCTGCGCTGGACGCCTTCGCCGACCAAGCAGGTGGACAAGGTCAAGGTAGCCCGCTTCGATAGCTCCAATTGCGGAGACATCAACTCAAACAAAGCCTCGCGCAGTTTTGAGAAGGCTGCGTCCAGTGAGGCCAGTATTACCGACAGCGATCTGAAAAACGGTGCAACCTATTGCTACGTGATCGCGCCTGTTGTCGGTGGCGTTCCCGGACCGACCCAGAAAGCGACCGGTCGCCCCAAAGATACCACGGCACCGGAAGGGATTTCCAACCTGGCCTTTACGCCCAAACCGCCGGACAAGGCGCAGCTCCGTTGGACAACACCCGCCGATCCGGGAAGCCCGAAAAGCAAAATGACCTACAGTGTCTATCGTGCGCCGTCTTCCTTTGACCTTGGCGGCTTGGCTCGTGCGGCCAAGATGGCGGTAAGCATTCCCTTCGGCAAGCCGGGGGCTTCTTCATCCTTCAATCTCTCCGGCTTGAAAGAACGGGAAACCCTCTATCTGGCTCTGCTTGTGACCGATGAATCCGGCAATAAGGCGCTTTCCAATGTGGTGCATTTCACCATGCCGGATATTACCGCTCCGGGTGAGGTGAGCAACCTGGAGGCGACGGTGGTTCCCGAAGGTCAGGCCTTGGAGCTGAGTTGGTCCCTGCCCAAAGACAAAGACCTGAAGGGTGTGAAACTGCTTACCCGTCGTGGGCAATTCCCCACCACTTTGCAAAATGGAACCCTGGTTTGTGATACTGCCGGGACGCCTTCCTGTGATGCCGCTACCCGGCACCGTATCGACGGCTTGACCAACGGGCAGATGCAGTATTTCACTTTGTTCACCTACGATGACACTCCCAACGTCAGTAAAGGAGCGCGCAAGGCTGCCGCTCCCAAAGATACCGTTCCTCCGGCGGCGCCGACGCGTGTGAATGCCCAGGACGATGATTATGACGGTGTGATGCAGATTTCCTGGCAGGCTCCGGACGATGATCTTTCCGGCTTCAAGGTGCTGCGCCGCACGGGGAAAGACCCCAGCGGTCCCTTTGACAACCAGAGCAAGGTCATCTTTGAAGGTCCGGCAAATGCCACCCAGACCGAAGATAAGAAAACCTATGCCGGGAGTCTGTACCATTACGGCGTGTTCGCTCTGGATAAGTCCGGCAACTGGAGCCGGGCGGGTATTGCCAAGGTCAAAGCCGAGATCCTTCCGGTGACCCAAGCCCGGTTTGAAGACGGTCTGGTGGGCGGCAAAGCGAAGCTGAGTTGGACCAACTCCATTTCCGCCGGAGTCAGTGTGGTGCGTGTTCTACGCTGGAAAAATTCTTGCGGGAGCCGGAACAGTTCGGAAATCAACGTCAGCGTCAAGATCAAGTCCCGCACCCAGAGTTGGACGGACACCAACTTCCTGCAAAACGACCAGAGTTACTGCTGGGAACTGATTACGATGGCCGGAAACAAGTCCGGCTTGTCTGCCAAAGTCACGGGAACCCCCACGGACAGCACCCCTCCGGATGCGCCCAGCGCTCCCAAAGCGGAAGCCTACGACATTCCGGACAGCTTCAACAACGGGGTTCGTCTGACCATCCAACGCCCCAAGGAAAAAGGGGCCGAGGTGCTGTTCTCGCGCAAGGCCGGTTCCTGTCCCACCACGCCCCAGGGTGGAACCATCGTCAAGGTTCCTGCGGGGAAAACCACGGTGGAAGATACCAACGTTCCCGACTACAAAGACTACTGTTATCGTGCGTTCAGTTACGACAAGTATGACAACTACAGCACCCAGGCGGTGGATGTACGCATTCAACCCAGTTTTGACGATGACAAAGACGGCATGACCGAGGCTCAAGGCGATTGTGACGACACCCGCAACGATGTCTACAAAGGCGCTCCCTCCCTGGATTGTTCCACCACGGACTGGAACTGCGATGGTACCAGTTGGGAAGATGCGGGGTGCAAGATTGAAGGCGTGACCTGCCGCGAAGCGCGTTGCGTGCGCAATCAGGGATGCGAGTTCGACATTCAACCCGACTACTGTGTGATTGACGATCATTGCTATCAGCGGGGAGATCGCAACCCCTCCAACTCCTGCTTCCTCTGCACACCGGATACCAGCCAGACTGAATGGATTCTCGGTTCCGAGCAGAACGTCTGCGAGATGGAGAGCAAGTTGCCGGATTCCGGGCTTTCCACCTGTTATGACAACACGGCGATGATTAGCTGCCCGCAGCGTGATCGTTCCTTCTTCGGGCAGGATGGAAACTACCTCACCAGTACCAGTGAATGGGAAAGCCATGAGAATCACACGGCCACCGATAGCGTGACCGGGTTGACCTGGGAAACGAGGGACCGCTCGGTGGAAACCCTGTGGGACGACGCCCGGACGCGCTGTGAAAGCCTGAACCTGGACGGGAAAACCTGGCGTCTGCCCAACTTGATTGAACTGACCATGCTCAGTCGGGTCAACATGGAATCTCCTTACTACCAGACCGATGTCTTCCAGTTCGGTGTCAGCCCTGTTTTCTACAAAGGTGGGTTGTGGGCCTCGGATTCTCGTATCGGCAAGGATGGACATCACCATGTGTTCTATATGAAAGACCTGCGCACCTCCTCCGGTCGGGTGCCTCAGTTCACCATCTGTGTCACCGGAGATCCTCTCCCCGTGCAGCAGTACAAGAAATTCGGTAAGAAGGGCGTGATTCTGGACAAAGCCACCGGCCTGTTCTGGGAGCCGCACAACGTGAAAGAGCGGGTCAGTTGGAAGGATGCGATGAGCTATTGCGAGAACCTGCGTTTCGACGGTGCAATGACCTGGCACGTTCCCAACTACAAGGAACTGATGACTCTGGTGGATACCACCAAGGAAAACCCGGCGATCAACGCCGAATTCTTCCCGAAAACGGAAGGAGCGGATTACTGGACGGCAACGCCGATTCCCGGAGGCACGGTTCCCAAAAGTCTGGTGGTCAACTTCCTTAACGGGGAGTTGATGTCGCAGGATCGCACCAGCCGCTACTACGTTCGCTGCGTGCGCTGAGCCAAGGAATTTGCCCGACCTACGATTCTACGTGCGCTGAGTAGAATCGGGCCGCGCCGGGTTGAAAAGGTCGCGAGTCCCTCTTGACCATTCCGGATGCCATCCGGGATGGCGGCGCTGCTGACGGTGGTGCGTCGCGACGATGCGGTGCTGTCGGGTAAGGAAAACCAACCAATGGGGAGAGGTCGGAAACCAACGGTCTCCTGGTGAGGGTCTTCAGAAAGCCATGTCGGGCAAGAAATTTGCCCGACCTACGATTTTGTCAGAGGCGAATTGTCCTTCGCCCGCCGGGAGAGGGAATCGAGCATCGCGAAGCAGGGTGAGGGAAAGCTACCCCAAATGACCTGAGACCAATATCCGCTCATCTCGAGTGCCGCCCGGAGGGCGGTTTATCGAGCAACCAGCGACCTGCCTTTTTTGCCCAATATCCCATCATGAATGAGGCTGTAAGCACAAAAAAACGAGGGCTGCAAAGCAGCCCTCGTTGCGAGACATCAGTCAGCGAGACGATTAGTCACGCACGCAGAGACCATCAGCGTTGCAAGAGAAGGCCTTGGTGCTGGCTTCGTTCTTGTCGCAATCGCCCAGGCCTTCACAGTCGGTGTTGTCCACGCAGGGGACATCGGCGCAATCGCCATAGCGAGCGGTCACGAACTGGGTGGCGCCGGCGCAATCTTCGTTACCATAGGTGCCTTCGACATAGGTGTCGGCGCAAACATTCAGGCAATCCATGGCGCCCGTGCCGTCATCGGCGCAGGAAGCCCACGCGGAGCAATCTTCGTCGCTGGCGCAGATCACGTCATCATCGTCGTCATCGTCGTCATCATCATCATCGTCGTCATCATCGTCAGTGGGGTCGCCAGCGCAGTCGGCGATGCAGGTCATCAGGTCGCCACAAGCGGCGGTTTTGTAGCAAGCGGACTGGCAGTCCAGAAGGGCCTGGGCTTCTTCGGTGATTTCAACGTCTTCGGCATCGCCGGTAGCGGCATACATATCTTCGCAAGCAGCGGCGTCAGCGCCCCAAACGGTTTCAAACGCGGCGTCATCGGCATACATCAGGCCGTCACCGACGAAATCAGCTTTGCACTCATGATATTTGGCGCACATCGCGGCGACCATACCGCTTCCGTTATCATCATCATCATCGCCGCAACCCGCGACCATAACCAACATAGCGATCAGACCCAGCACGAAAAGCAGATTCTTCTTCATAGTTCCATTTCCTCCTTCGTGTCCTTCAAATCAATTCAGGACAGCATCAAAATACGACAACAAACCCCCATTGGCTTGTCATCGAGTTGATGGAGCGTTCAAAAACCACCCGGCGGGCAACTCCGTGTCAGGCTCCCAAGGGAAGCACGGTCGGCGCAGGTGTCGGTTCCACCTGGCCATCGCGGACAGACACCCGAATCGCGTAAGCGTTCTCCAGGGTTCCGTTCAAAGCGTTGTTCCGCCACGTTGTCATGCGATGATTGGTTTCTTGAATGAAGAGCGCTTAATAAACCACAGCCTTACCGCGTCTCGCAAACGATAGGGTTAGTAGGATGTCTCTCCATGCAAGGCGACCATCGCCGCCACGTTCTCTTCCGCTCCAACACTGTTTGTGGCAGGGTTTCGGCCAGTGAAACCATGCCTTCCATTCCAACACTAAAAGAACGATCCTTGACCTTGGTCGTGTTTCCACAACGTGGGAAAAGGAATCTTGTACTATTAAGGACCGTATTTTCCACGATCCTTTTTCATTTGTCAAGGTTTCATTTCATCCCGGCCAGCAACGTGTCCGTCACCTTACCGGTTTTTTTTCAACTGCTTGATTCGTTCCTTGGACGCTCCGTCTTGCGTAAGGTTTACATTAACCCCTTCCTCTTGCAAGAACTTCCGTAGCGCCAACTCGTCGATGCGTACCACCCGCCCCAGGATGGTGTCAAGGTTTTTAATGATCCGTTCCATCTCCTCGCTGGAGCCATCCATGCGGGCCAGGAGGCCATCCACCTGTTCGATGGCGCGGTCCAGTTTGGCGTAGGTTTCCGGAATGCGCTCCAGGGTTTCCACCGGAACGGCCTCGCCGATACGGTTGGCCCGTTTGAGCAGTTTATCGGTCTGGTCCAGGAGTTCCGGTGCGCGGGCGTTGACCTGACGGGTGAGGCTGTCCAGCCGGGTCAGGCTGTGGGTGATCTTGCTTTCGTTGGCCACCAGCAGGTCATTGACCTGGGCCAACAGGGTATCCGTGCGGTCGATAATACGTTCCAGCACCTCTTTTTTGTTTTCACCGGTCTGGTTGAGTTTCGTAAGCAGGCTTTCCAGTTCGTCCAGCACCTCACCTAGTTTGGGAGCCAGCGGTTCCATTTTCTCCAAAAGCGGCCCGGCCTTGGCAAAGAGTTGATCCAACTCCGGAGCCAACTCGCTCTGTTGCAGGCCTTCGCCATCGCGCAGCAGGCGGGCCTCTTTGGAATGGGGAACCAGTTCCAGGTATTTTTCACCGAGCAGGCTTTTGGCGCGAATCCGGGCCAGGGTATCTTCCCGCACCTGGGCGCGTTCATCCACCCGCATCCAGACCACGGCCTGGTCGAAATCCACCTCGATCCGCTCCACCGTACCCACGGGAACCCCGGCGATCATCACCGGATTTTCCGGTACCAGTCCCGCCGCCGAGGGAAAGCGGGCGGAAAGCCTGAGCTGTTTCTCCAGCCCGTGTCCGGCGATGCTGCGTACCATCAACACCAGAATGCTCACGCTGACCAGGAAGAACAGGCCCAGAAGAATTTCGTTGCGGTAGCGTTTCAACGTCTGCTCCTTACAAGGGGTTGATCGGCTTCAGATCCAGCCCGCCCGGATAGGCATAGCTGATGTAGTGATCGAAGCCGTATACTTCCACGCCGAACAGGGCCTCGTCAAGTCCGCGCAGGGTATGATAACCGCCGCCTTCTTTCAAGGTGGATACCGACGAGCCGGGGATCTCTCTGGGGAAGTCCCGCGGGCTCATGTTGTGAATCTCGTAAAAGCGGGTCACGAAGCTGCGCCCGTAGGTCTCCGAGTACCCGGCATCTTCCCAGGTGCCGTCCGTGGTATCCAGCGTGACTTCCTCCGGCGTACCTTCATCCAAAAGGATGCGCGCACCGGCAGGAGCGGTCAAGCCCAGATACCCATAACGCAGCGAACCCACCACGTAAAGCTGGTAATCGTTTCGATACTGCCCGCTGGGAACCACGAGGTTCATTGCCGGATCGCCGCCCTTGTACCAGAGCAGTTCCGCGTAGGCCTGGGAGGAATCATAGGAAGGAATGCCGACGTATTCCTCGCTGGGAGTCAAGCGGGTCACCATCACCCCCTTGGTGGCGGAAAGCAGATGATTGAACACATCGCCGAATTCCCACATCTCACCTGCGTGCAGGGTTTTACTGACCACGCAGCTTTCCCCCTCTATCGTGCAGCTTTCCCCGCCGATCTCCCCATTCCAGTGGGTATCCTGCGGGCTGGTGATCCAGTCCACCTGGTTGTGGTAGTTGTATTCCTTGGGTGCTTCTTCAATGGTCAGGTTTTCCAGCGGGGTTTTCAGCGTGATCTGCGTGTCATCCTGTGCGGCCAGCACGCGGTAGAAACTCATCCCGCTACCATAGGGACAGGTGCTGGTATGGTTCTGAGCCAGATTGCCCCGCGTGCAGGTGTAATAGCGATAGCGTGGAGCCTGCCTGCCCAAGACGTAATCGGAGCCCCAGGTACTGACGGGAAAGAGCTGCTCTTCCAAGTGTTCGCTGCCGAACATGTAATAAGGAACCATTGCGTTCTTGGCCGTCCCGAAAACGGCCACGGGTTTGTCGCTCTGCACCAGCGAGCCGCTCAGGTCCGGCCCCGGCTGACAGAACATCCGCCCGTAGATGTAACAATGGACGTTTTTGGTGAAGTCATCCCATTTCACGCAGTTGCGTCCATGCACCGGGTCCTGGGGCTTGATGCTTTCACAGTAGTGGTCGCTGGCCGTTTCCAGGCTCAGCACCTCGTGGGCGTTCAAGGTGAAGCTACGAGGTTCGCCTTCGGCCAGAGCGCTGAGGTCGTGGCTTTCCCCTCCGGCCAGACTGTCATGGCTGGGAATGGACAAGGTACCTGTCGGGCCGTTGGCCGTCACCGTGACGGTGGTGTCGTCTTCCGTGGCGACGAGGGTAAACCCGCTGGGATGATGGTAGGTGGCGCTGTCGATGCGTTTGTAGGAATGAGGAACACTCATCGCCAGGTAGAGAGTTCCCAGGGTGCTTTCCGGCAGCAGCAGGGAGGCATCGCTGGAGGCTACGCTGATGATGGAAGGGTTGAATTGATAGACGAACACGGGAAGGCTGGAGGAAAGCCGAAAGCCCGCATACTGAATGCGTCCGCCATCCACCACGTATTTGTCCGCCACGTCTCCCGCCGCTTCCTGGGGGAGTTCCACCTCCAAGGAGCCTTTCGCCGCGACCGTGTCGTTGTCCCCCAGATCCACCAGCCCCAGACGGGTGCGCAGGCTCAAGGTGGCCGCTTCATCATTGGGGTTGGAGACAAACAGCTTCACCTTGCCGCTGTAGTTGGGTTGACTGGAGCCGCCGTCGTAGCCCTCGTTTCCGTAATTGGCCAGATTCACCGCCCAGAACACACAGCCGAGGTTGGAGCTTTCTTCCAGGTGCAGTTCGCAGTCGGTCAGGCACTGCGTGCGCTCGTTATCACAACTCTCCCCGGCGTCGGTATCGCATTCCTGCCAGAGTTGCCAGTGTTCATCGTCTCCGCAGATTTCCAGGCGATGACCTTCAAGGCAGCGCCGTTGCCCGGTGAGGCATTCCCCCGTTTCCTGATCCTCGTCCCCATCGCTGACATCACCGTCGGTGGGCTCTTCATCCCCATCCGTGGGTTCCTCGTCTCCGTCGGGGCTGTCGTCATCATCATCATCATCATCATCATCGTCAGTGTCGCCGTCTTCCTCCGTGCAGGCATTGGGGCTGAAAAAGCCGGTGCAGTCGTTGTCGTTGTAAGTCGAGAACGCCCCGTCGGCATAGCTGAAGGTATAGCCGGAGAGAATGATCTCATGGTCTTCCGGGCAGTTCATCACCGCTTGATCTGAAAAGGCCCCATTGCGGGTCAGAGTCACCTGATAGCGGCAGGCGGCCAATTCGGTAACCTCCAATTCCAACACGGCCTGACAGACGGAGAGGGCATCCAGGCAATAGCGCCCCGGAAGACTTATGCACTCCGGACAACCGGGTTCCTCGTCTCCGTCGATGGTGTCACCATCGGGAATCAGGTCATCGTCGTCGTCGGAGAGGTTGTTGTCTGTGTCGTCGCGGTCACCATCGAAGGGCGCTTCCGTGGACGTTCCGGAATCACAGGCCAACACACCCAGCAAGGTCGTGATGCAGACAAGCCAGGCAAGCGCGATGGTGGAGCGTTTCATGGTTCCTCCCAGAGACGAAACAAGCCGGTGCAAGAGTCGGAGCTTGTGTTGATGGACAATCGCAGTGAGGAAGCATAGCACAAGCGAAGGCAAAACACCTACGCTTTGAGGAAGAAGAACAGAGCCCTCCTGCCTGCCTTCGGGGTGGTGGAGCGATCCAAAGAAAAGTTTGTGCCCTTCAAGATATACCCTGTGCTATTCAGGGACACCGTTTCTTACCCTCGTCTTAGACAAGTTCCCCTCAACGAAAAACCGGCCCCAGGAAAACCTGGAGCCGGTGGATGGGTTCAGTGAACCGCTGGCGTGCTTAGTCTTGCGGAACGCCGTGGGGATAAAGCACGATCTTTCCCGCCTGGATGTGGGCCGGATGGACCAGGTCAAAGGCCTGCTCGAAATCCTTCAGGTGGAACTTGTGGGTGATGATCGGGCTGACATCAATGCGCCCACTGCTCAGCAGGTCGCGCACGGTGTACCAGGTTTCAAACATCTTTCGGCCATTGATGCCGATCATTTTGATTCCTTTGAAAATCACGCCTTCGGCGATGTCGATGCGCGGCGGCTGGCTGGGAATGCCGAAGAAGGTGAAGGTGCCGCCTTTTTTCACCAAGCGCAGGCCGGTATCAATGGCTACCGGACTCCCGCTCATTTCCAGGACGACATCCGGACCTTCCTTGCCGAAGAGCTTACGCACTTCCGCTTCCACGTCGCATTCATCGGCCTTGAGCATGTGATCCACGCCCACTTTTTCAATCAGGCCCATGCGGTATTCATTCATTCCGATCAGCACCACCTGGGTGGCACCCAGGGCACGGGCCACCGGCGCGGCAAACATGCCGATGGGGCCATCGCCGAAAATGGCGACGGTCTTCCCGGCGACGTTGCTTTCCTGCACCGTGTAGGTGGCGTTACCGAAAGGCTCCTGGATGCTGGCGATGGTCGGGTCCATGTCATCGGGGTTTTTCCAGCAGCAGATTTCCGGCACGGCGACGTACTCGGCAAAACAGCCGTCTCGGTCTACGCCAAGAATGCTCAGGTTGGAACAGATGTGCATGTTCCCCGTGCGGCACTGGTAACAAAACCCGCAGGGAATGTGGGTTTCCGCGCTGACGTGGTCACCGACGTTGATGGAGCCGACCTGCTCGCCGACCTCCACCACGGTCCCACCGAATTCATGACCGAAGATCATCGGTGGTTTGATGCGCTGCTGGGACCATTGGTCCCACCCGAAGATATGCACGTCGGTTCCGCAAATGGAGGTAGCTTCGACTTTCACCAGCACCTCGTTGGGTTGGATGCCGGGCTTGTCGGTTTCGATGAGTTTTCCGCCCACATCGGGCTTGTGTTTCTGGATGGCGATCATGGACTGACCTCACGGGTGTGAAGAGAACAAACAAAGGATGGGGCGGAGAGAACTCCGCGATGTCCACATCACTCGACTTCTTGATCTGTTTCACCAAACGCGCCCGGCGTCAAGCCTTTTCCACCTGGGGAAGAGGGAATTTTCACTCAAACCTCTCCGGTCGGATGGGGAGTCCCGACGGACCCTGCACCAGAGGCCCCGGCCTTCGCGGAATCATCGGCTGGACCACAGTCCAGGTTCGAGCCATCTTGCCTTCATCCGATACCGGGCGGCTCTGCCGGAAACGGAAACGAGAGACGGGAGACGAGGTCGCCGGGAAGTTTTTTCATGATGACCTCTTCCTTCTGAAAAATGGAAAAAGTTTTGTCACGGCATGGATGCCGCGCTAGAATAGGAGTGAATTTTGGCTACGCTCCAGGATTCAGCCTGCCAAAGGGCAATGGAACGAGGGGACGTATGGTGTCAAAAAGCGCTTTTTCCTGAATAGTTTCAAGTGTTGTCGTGTCTAAACCCTTGTAAGGAGGAGACGACGAAAGGTGGTACTGAAAGACAAGGACTTGGTGGCCCGTTGCCAGGCCGGTGATCGGCAGGCCTTTCGTCAGTTGGTAGAAAAGTACCAACAGAAGGTCTTTGGCATTTTATACGGCATGGTGCGCGACGCGGAAGACGCTCGCGACCTGACCCAAGATGTCTTTCTTCGTGTCTACGGAAACCTCTCATCCTTTCGAGGTCAAAGTTCCTTTTACACCTGGTTGTATCGGATCACCCTCAACATTTCCTACGATCACTTGAAGAAAGCCAAAAACAGGCCGCTCACCCTGATGGAAAACCCGGTGGAAGATGCCGCGATATCCGAAGATGCGCTGGCGATGTTTGGTCAGTCCAACTTTCGCGGCTCTCCCCAGTGGAACCTGGACACCCAAGAACTGGCTCACATGGTGGGCCGTGCCCTGGAAAGCCTCTCGGAAGCCCACCGTGCCGTGATTCTCTTGCGTGAACTGCATGGCATGAGCTATGATGAAATGGCCCAGACCCTGCAATGCAATGTTGGGACGGTAATGTCCCGCCTGTTCAACGCACGGGCGGCCATGAAAAAGGCGATGGAGCCGTATTTGCAGGAAAAGGAAACGAGATCATGAAACCCTTGAAGCCCCTTTACTGGGATGTAGACCGCTGGCGGCACGAGGGACAACGCAAGCCCGACCAGAAACCCGATCTGCGTGACCATCCGGAGATCGAAGAGGCCGCCGCGTTTTCCGATCTGCTCGAAACCGGTCTGCGGCACGAGACCGAAGAAGCGATGACCGCCGTGGATTTCGATCGCTTAAGCGAGCGTATCCTCTCCGGGGTGGACCAGTTGGAAGCCCTGAACCACGCGGAAACCCCCAAAGAAAAACCCGCCTGGATTGCCTCCTGGCTGCGTGCTCCGGCTTTGGCTGCGGCCTGTCTGGGTCTGTTGGCTCTGGCCGTGGTGAGCCTCTCCGGCCCGGACTCCGCAACACCCGGTCCCGGCGCGGCTCCGGTCCTTGCTGACCAGGACTGCACGGTAGAGCGCATTCAAACCCCGTTTCGTAACCAAACCCTGGTCTTGCAGGCCAAGGATGCCACGGAAACCACGGTCATCTGGGTGGTGGAAGACGGCGATAGCAAGTTGAATTAGGTTGGCGTATGCCCGGATTTCGGTTTGTCATACCTTGGCTGTGTTTGCTTGGGCTGCTTTTGCCTGTCGTCTCGGTAGCTCTGGCTGAGGATCCCCCGACGACGAAGCAGCAGGCGACGCCCGCAAAGCTGGAAATCGGCCTGACGGTCATTGTTGCCGGCACCGGGGACGCCTACATCGACCCGCGCATCCGCGACACGGCAGCCAAACTGGCCGCTCTGTTTCCCTATACCCGCTACGAGCGCAAAAGCCTGATTCTGGAAACCAAAACCTTGGGCGAAGCCTTCCGTGTGAGGCTCCCAGGAAACCGGGAGTTTCTTGCCACGGCCCAGGCGAAGACGGAAAAAGACCAGTTCAAGCTGCTGGTGGAAATCCCCGCTCTTTTGAAAACCGAACTGCGTTTAAGCGACGGCGGGCAGGTGATCCTCGGCGGACCAACGGTCCAAGACGGCGTGCTGGTGCTGGTGCTTAGCGCCCAGAGTCTCCCCATGATGAAATCTGCAACCCCCTCTACGGCGAAGGAGGCAAGGCCATGATGAAAAAACGCTTCTGGCTTTTTCATGGGTTGAATGTTGGCGTGTTGACTCTGTGCCTGCTTCGTGTCCTTTCCGTGTGGGACATCCTTCCGGCAAAGATTCCCGTTCATTTCGGCATTGCGGGCACGCCGGATCGCTATTCGGACAAACTGGAAGGCTTGATCCTCTTCCTCGTCGCGCCCGTGGTGTTGACCGTGATTCTGTACGGTAGTGCCTGGCTGGTTCCCCAGGCCCGCCGCTGGCCTTCCTTGATGAACATGCCGCGAAAGGACGAGTTCCTGGCGCTTCCCGACGAGGTTCAGGCTATCTTCTACGAGACCTCGATGGACTTCCTTTTCCTGCTCACCGTGATACTCAACATGATGTTTTATTTCATCACCGAGGGGACCATCGCTGTGGCGATGGGCAAAGCCACCACCCTGTCCGGTTGGGCGGTCTGGCCCGGTCTTGCGATGACCCTGCTTGTCAGTCTTGTTTACACCATCCGCCTGGTGAGGTTGCCGGGGAAATTGATTGATGCGACCCCAAAGAGGGATGAGGGCTGAAAAGGGATTGGCTCTACCACCCTCCTATTTGGATAACCCTCTCTGGTCGGCGAGCAGTTCCCGCAGGCGTCGGCCCAGAAGATCCGGAGTGAAGGACTTGGGAAAGATTTCCACCAACTCGTGGGGCTGGTAGCCCGTCGCTTTGTATTGCTCTTCCGCGCTGGAAAGAATCAGCACCACCCCTTTGGGGTTCTCACGAAGCCAGTCTTTGATAAAGGCGGTGACATCCATCTCCGGCATGGACTCGTCAATCAAGAGCGCATCGGGAATCGTGGCTTGTTGGTTCAGGTATGGGAGTGCCGCCTGGGCGCTTTCTACGGGGAGGATCTCGAAACCCAGGCTGGAAAGCATCGAGCCGTTCACGGTACGCAGCAAGCGGTCGTGTTCCACCATCAGCAGGCGCGGGTCACGCTGCGGGCTTTCCGTCATCACGGCGGATTTTTTTTTCGGTGTCGAGGTGGGGATGGCGCGATCTTCAGGCAAGAGGTCTTCTGTAGAGTCCGGGTATTCCGGGAACAGCACGGAAAAGCGGCTGCCTTGCTGAAGTTCGCTTTCCACCAGGATATGCCCTCGTAAATGCCTCATGTTGCCGAAAACGGTGGCCAGACCCAGACCCCGGCTTTGGCTGCCGAACTTGGTGCTATAGAAAGGATCAAACAGCTTGTCCATCACCCCCTGGTCCATACCCAGACCGGTGTCTTCCACACGCAACTCGGTGAAATAGCCTGAAATCTCCTGGCCGCAGGTCCGGCAGATGGCCTGATCGACCTTGCGGCGCAGTACGCTGACGCGCAGTTGCCCGCCGTCAGGCATCGCTTCGATGGCGTTGTCCGTCAGGTGATTGAGGATTTCCTCCACCAGTTGCGGATCGCCTTTGATGCCCCTGGCCTTGGTTTCCATGCGCGTTTTCAGACGAATGCAGGAAGGAAGCGCCCGACGCAGGGAGACCAGGGGCTCCCGAAGGATCGTGTCCAGGGAAATGGGAGCCAGTTTCGATGTCTTTCTCCGGCTGAAGGAAAGCAACTGGCTGGTCAGTTCCGTGGCTCGCGTTGCCGCGTGATCCAGGTCGTTGAGTAATTCCATCGTTCGTTCATCATCTTGCGCCATCGTCATCCGCAGAAGGTCCAGATTGCCCATGAAAGAGGTCATCAGATTGTTGAAATCATGGGCAATTCCACCGGCAAGGCGTGTGATCGCTTCTTGGCGGTGAATCCGTTGCAACTGCTTCTGCAACTCTTGCTGCTGGGCTTCCTGTTCCTTTTGCGCGGTAATATCACGCAGGATGCAGAAAAAGCCGGTTTCCTGGGTTCCGGGAAGCAAAAGGTGGTTGATACGCAATTCCAACCAGGGATGGGGCTCATCCGCGGTCTTGTACTGAAATTCTTTGCGGTACTCCGCTTTGCTAGCAAGGACATTCAGGCTTTCATCGGTAAAGCAGCGATGACCCAGGCGATCTTCAATCATGTCGCAGGCAATGGGACTGGCGCTTTCCAGGGAGATACCCAACAGCTTTTCCGCGCTCTGGTTGAGATAGCGTAAGCTCTTGCGCTGATCGACAATCAGCACGGCATCCGTGACGAGGTCGAACACGTAATAAAAATTCAGATAAAATTCCCCTGTGTCTACCATGTCTTCCCCCCTGCCACAGCTAGGACTGATTACGAAGTGCCAACCCTTGTTTCGCTCTTCTTACGCTTTCCCCCGCGTAATCCGACCTTATTTCAAGATGATGATTATACCCATACGGCTTCTGTTTCGCCACCGCTTTTTCACCCTGCAACGAATGGATCTGCGCCCGGTGAAGCCGATCGGTTTTGTCGGATTCCAATGCCCGGACAACTATGAAAGTTATAACATTTTTGAATGACATACCCCAGACCATTTCCTTGCGGTTTCAACACATCTGTGTCAGCATTCAATCCAGTACCGATATGCGTGTTTCTGGCTCTTCGGGAGCAGATCGGCAAAAGACTCTATGTTGAATCCGGCGGGTTTGATTTTCAGGTAGATTGGCATCGTCAATCAACGCTTGGAAGCAAGCCACGTTTCACTTATTCCACGTTCCGGTTTGGCGCGTTCGCATGGCGCTGGCCGGACGCTCGTCGAGAAACGGGGTTGTCGCGTGAAATCCATGAACTTGTTCACATCACCTCTGTTCTGGTCGGTTCTGTTGCTTGCCGCCATCGGCATCATCGCTGGGTATTCCGAAAGCCCGGAGGATGTTCGCAACGTGCTGGAAAATCGTTTCGGGGAGGTACCCTGGAGCCATGAGTTCCATGCCCGCAATGCGGACATCAGCTGTACCACCTGCCACCATAAGAGTACGCCCAAAGACGCCAATCCCCAGCCCTGCTCGGAATGCCACACGCATCCGGGGCCCTCGGATCACGTCTTCGCCAGTGCGCCCCATCGCATGGAAGCGGCGGCAATGGCCAAGGTGATGCCCCAGGCCGAAGCGGTGAAAGAAGGCGAGAAAGCCGAAGGCAAACCGGAAGCGAAACCCGCCAAGAGCATCGCGCCGAGCCGCCGTCAGGCCTTCCACAAGTCCTGTCAGGGTTGCCATAAAGCGATGAACCGGGGTCCGGTGCAATGCCGGGAATGCCACCGTTCGGTGCTGCCTGCCGAAGCCGGAAGCACGGGAACCAACCACGCCCGTTATGCCGCCGAACGGAAGATCGCCTGCGAAACCTGCCATATCGAAAACCAACCGGCCAAGGCCGTGTGGGGTGATTGCCAGAAATGCCACGACAAGGATTACCAACACATTCTGGCCGATGGCGACAAACCTTACGACCACACCGCGTTCTTCCGTGGGATGAGCGGTGAAGTGAGCTGGGACCACCGTGAACACATCCGCAGCCACATGGACTTCGGCGGAAAAACCCGCGACTGCCTGAACTGCCACCACTTGGACAAAGCCTTCCCCAAACAGAATTACCGCAACTGCCGTGGCTGCCACCAGGAGAAATCCTGGACCACCGAGCAGGGCAAGACCGTTCCCAACGCTGAAAAGGCGATGCACAAGGTCTGCTTCGAATGCCATGACATCACCCGTTCCGACTTGCCGAAGGGGATGCCGGTAACCTGTAACGAATGCCATGCCGAGCGCAAAAGCCACATGGGAAGCTCCTTCGGTCCGGTGATCTGGCCCCACGAAGGCCATGCCGTTGCCGAGGGTGTGGACTGCGCCAAGTGCCACCACAAAGACGAAGCGGGCCAGCCCAAACGCGCCTGCGCGACCTGCCACCAGGACAAGGAAGTACGCGGAGCCCTGGCCCTGAAAGACGCGATGCACATGACCTGCATCGGTTGTCATGATGTGGAAAAGAAAGGCCCGACCGGCTGCCGTGGCTGTCATGCCTACCCGGAGGCCCGTTCCAAAGTCTGGCACGCCAACCAGATGCTGGCGGCGAAGAACGCCGAGATGCAGCTCAGCTACCAGATGCTGTCCAACCCGGACGCCCTGGCCAACATGGCCAAGCCTGCGCCGCTGCCGTCCTTGAACGAACTGAGCGCCAAGAGCGAAGAGATTCACCGCGTGCATGTCGATGCCGGTGGCTTCCCCTGCCTGGACTGCCACCACAACCTCAAGCCGACCCAGCACGCTCAGGAGTTGTTCAAAACCCTGCCGCCGCGTCAGCCGCGCAACTGCAACCTGATGGCCAGCCCGGACGGGTGCCAGCCGGATTGGACCGATCCGCAAACCTGCGCAAGCTGCCACGACAATCCGGCGATGAAGATTGTTGACTCCAAAGAAGCCGAGCGCAAACTCTGTGCGGATTGTCATACCGAGTTGGCTCCGGAGATCCCCTTCATGAAGAGCCAGGAACCGCCCAAGGTTGACGTGGCTCCGAAGAAGGAAGAGGACAAGGCGAAGAAGTAAGCCTCTTCCCTGATGCAACGGAAAAGCCCCCGGTATCACGCCGGGGGTTTTCTTTTGGGGTAGCTTCTTTCGGATGGAGGAATCCAGGGTTCATCGTCAAGGATGGGAACACGAGGTGCCATTCGGTTTCGCAAAGAGTCACCTTTCCGAAGATGGAATGGAAGCGTTTCGTTTAGGCGGTCTTCTCCTTTGAAAGAAGGGGCGTTTCCTGGTATAGTAATCCCCTTTGATTCAACCCTTGAAGACCGTCAGGAGAAGTCATGGAAAGCCTGCACCATGCCGTGTCCGCCGTTGCCAATTTCCTTTGGGGAGTTCCCCTGATTCTCGCCCTGGTAGGAACCGGGGTCTTTCTGACCATTCGTCTGGGCTTCATGCAGTTTCGTTATCTCCCCCGCGCTCTGTGGATGATCGTCAAACCTCCCAAGCATGATGAGCCGGGGAGTGTTGAAGGGGAAATCTCCCACTTTCAAGCCTTGATGACTGCGTTGGCCGCCACGGTGGGAACGGGCAACATCGCCGGAGTGGCGACGGCCATTGCCTTGGGTGGGCCGGGAGCGATGGTCTGGATGTGGCTTACCGGCTTGCTGGGTATGGCGACCAAATACTCGGAAGCGCTTTTGGCCATTCATTTCCGTGAGGTCCGCGAAGACGGCACGGTGGCGGGTGGCCCGATGTACTATATTGAAAAAGGGTTGAAGTGGCGCTGGTTGGCCATCGCCTTTTCCGCCTTCGCCGCCCTTGCGGCCTTCGGTATCGGGAATATGGTCCAGGCCAACAGCGTGGCTGAAGCCCTGTACGGCGCGTTCGGTTTGCCCCATTGGATCACCGGCGCGGTAATTGCCGTGGGGGCTGGGCTGGTGATTCTCGGCGGGATACGTGGGATTGGTCGCGTGACGCAACTGCTGGTTCCCCTGATGATCGCGTTCTATTTTCTCTCCGCCCTGGTCGCCTTGCTGCTCAACCTGGACAAAATACCGGGAGCCTTTACCTTGATCTTCACCCATGCCTTTACCGGAGACGCGGCCTTGGGAGGGATCGCCGGAGCGGGAGTCAAAGAAAGTCTGCGTTTCGGTTTGGCTCGTGGTCTGTTCAGCAACGAAAGCGGTATGGGAACCGCGCCCATCGCGGCGGCGGCGGCCAAGACGGATCATCCGGTCAGCCAGGCACTGATCAGCATGACCCAGACCTTCATTGATACCCTGGTTGTCTGTACGATGACCGGTTTGGTGATTATCATCTCCAACGAGGCCGCCGGCGGCCTTTCCGGAGCCAAACTCACCGGTGCGGCGATGAGCCATCTTCTGGGAACGGGTCTTGGTGGCAAGATCACCGCCATCAGCCTCGCGCTGTTTGCCTTCTCCACCATTCTCGGTTGGTGCTATTACGGCGAAAAAAGTGTCGAGTATCTGCAAGGCAGTTCCAAGACCTTGTGGTATAAAATTGTATTCAGCCTGATGGTCTTCGTCGGGTCGATTGCGAAAATGGAAACCCTCTGGGCCTTCAGCGATGTGATGAACGCCCTGATGGCTCTACCGAACCTCCTGGCCCTGGTGATGCTCTCCGGCGTGCTGGTCACGGTGCATCGTTCCTATTTCGCCAAGCAAGGGTGAGGGTCTTGGGTTTTCACAACGCAGGTCGGGCAAATTTCTTGCCCGACTGGTGCCGGTTATTAACCCGGCAACAAGAAGTTAGACGGAGCATCCATTTTGTCATTCCCGCGAAGGCGGGAATCCAGTCTTGGTTTCTTGTTGGTTCTCTTTTCAGGAAGGTTGTCATGATGAACGGTTCTTGGTGCCCTGCTTTTATACGACGTTTTCGTTTCCCTTTTTGTTTCCTTTTCGTTCTCCTTTCCCTCTTGGCTTACGCCTGTGATTCCGGGTCTTCTGACGTGGATTCCCAAGAAGACGGCGATCTGGAGCAGGAGGAGGAAACCTCCATTCCTCAGGAGATTCACCATTGCTTCGAGGGAAACAAGTAGGCGGATCGCTGTGAAACGGCAAGCGACTGCGAAGCAGAAAACCGTTGTGGGGAAGCTCCTGAAGGTGTGAGCTACACCTGCTCCGAGGGAGTCTGTAACTCCGAAGGGGAGCCCACGGAAGATGGGGACAGCGAAGCGCTGAGCGATGGAGACACGCCTGACGATGACGACGACGATAATCCTAGCGATGGCGACATTGATAGCACGGATGGCGATACGGACATTGAATGCCTGGAGGGAGAAACAGAGAGAGGACAGATTGCCTGTCTTCCCACCTGTACAGGGACGGACCAAGACCTGGACCCTTGCAAGCTGGATTTCCAGTTTGCCTACACCGATGATCAAGGGCATTTTGAAGTCGGCCTACCTGCAATCACTCCCGGTTACATGTTCCAGGTTATCTATGGCAGTGATGTCTGGAACGATTGGATTGTGTTCTTTAATGCTGATTCAACGGAACGAGAACTGGAAGGAGTGATGCTCTTTGATTACCAGACCAAGCAGACTGCAATGATTTCATCGGATATCTCTTACGTTGTTGGGTTGTATCCTGGCATTAACCAGAACTGTGTTTCTTCTTCCCGGGCATATTGGCCGTTAGATGGAGAAAACGCTTATCGATTTTTTGTTGACCTCGACTTGAGTACCTTGCAGACCCAAACCATCACCGAGCCCACGTCCACATCCGCCATGATGTTCACTGGATATTCCAATGGCTACTATTACTGGATGCGATGTAATTCAGGATCCTGTCAATTGATGTCTTTGGATGACCAAGGTGAAGAGGTTCGGTTAGATAACCTGAGTGGCCCGAATGGGGTCTTCTACTACAGCACCTATGAAGACAAGGTGGTCTACTGGGGGCAAACGCATGGTATCGTTCAAATTGACCGCACGACGGGTACCGAAAGCTACCTTGTGGAGTTCCAGGCCCAGGCTGGGATGAACCCCTACCTTGTGGGGGATAAGCTCTACTGGAGTGACAATCGTCACAGTATCGTGTCCATTGCGGATGGTTGTGGATTCTCTGTGTTTGAATACGATCTGACGAGACAGGAAGAGCGGATTCTAGTAGAGACGGAAGACGGGAGCAACGACCGGATTGTGGAAGATGTTTGGGAAGATTGGCTGGTGTACAGTACGTATTTTCCAGGGAGCAACGGCCAGAGCGAGTATGGCTGCATGAATGACCACGGGGATTCCAACCTGATGCTGATGTACCTTCCGACGGGGGAAACGTGGACGATCAGCGACGAACCGGGGCGGGAATGGAGGGCTCACATGTGGGGGCATCTGATCGTCTGGTCCAGCAGCTACGACACCAGCGAACAGAACAACGTGCAATATGAAGACCTGCATGGCATTGACCTGTGTATGCACCCGGAGTTGAAAGACAGATTCCCGGAGTGCGCAGGGAGGAAGTGAAGGCAGGTCGCTGGCAGAATCGCCCTCACCCTGCTTCGCTACGCTCGCTTCCCTCTCCCGAAGGGCGAGGGACAATTCACCTCTCCCTCTCAGGAGAGGTCGGAAACCAAAGGTTTCCGGGTGAGGGAAAGCATGTCGGGCAAGGAAGTTTCCCGACCTTGTATTATACCTTCCAGTGCGTTTGTCTGTATAATCGAGCGACAATAGGAGCCCGCGAGACCCTCAAAAATCTCGCGGGCGGTGGACGGCGAGATCGTCCCGACCTTGGGTCGTAAAACCCGTTATGTAGCCTGATCCGTCGTCCGTTTTGTCCGGATAACCCGAACAGTCGCTGGGGCCAGTTTAACCGAAGTGAGCCCGTATTGGCAAGGAAGGGTAGCATGAAAGAAATAATCGGGATTGATGTGAGCAAGAGACGTTTTGATGTCGCTTTGTTGAACTCCGGAAAGCATCGGAGCTACGAATACTGCAAGAAAGAAATGAACAGCTTCGTTCGCAGTCTGGATACGCTTCAGCCGGAACGCATCGTGATGGAAGCAACCGGAGGTTACGAAAAACCGTTGCTTAAACATCTGCAAAAGCATGAACTGCCCGTGGTGGTGGTCAACCCTCGACGCATCCGCGATTTTGCCAGAGCCATGGGCGTGGCGGCAAAAACCGATCGCCTTGATGCCTTGGTCATTGCCAGATATGCGAAGAGCATGAAACCGAAGATACAGGTTCCGGTCAGCGAAAATAGCCTTTTACTAAAGAGCCTTACTGCCCGTCGCCGTCAGCTGATTGCGATGAGAACACAGGAAAAGAATCGCATGGAGCATTCCGATGAAAAGCTTATCGCACAAAGTCTGCACGCTGTTTTAAGAACTCTTGATCGAGAAATTAAAAAGCTGGATTCGCAGATTGAGGAGGTGATTCGCAGGGATCGCGAACTGAGCGAGAAAGCGCAGATTCTGGAAACGATACCGGGAATCGGATTGACCACTGCGAACGCTCTGGTTACCGAATTGCCGGAGCTTGGTATCTGCAACCGACGCCAGATTGCGGCTCTTGTTGGGGTGGCACCGATGAACCGGGACAGTGGAATGTTTCGTGGCAAGCGAATGACCGGTGGTGGACGGCATCATGTCCGCACCCAGTTGTACATGCCTACGCTGGTGGCCATTCAGTATAATCCACCAATCCGCAAACATTATCAGCACTTGCTGAATGAAGGAAAAAGCAAGATGTCGGCTGTGGTAGCCTGCATGCGAAAATTGCTTCTCTTCATGAACTCAATGCTCAAAAATAATCAGCGATGGAAACCGCAAATCGCTTGACTTTGATAACAGTCGCTACGATGCTGCAGCGCCGAAGGATACGCCATATCCCGGTGGAAATGTAAAATATACACTGCCCATATATTGATGAAAGGATGATGCGATGCTCATTATTGTAGCTGTGATTTGTATTGTTATAGGTGTTGTGTTGACTTTGGTTGGAATATATAATTTACGAAAACCAGGAAGAGAACGCATATGTCAGGAGAAGAAAGAGTGGTATGGTAATGACCCCTGGGCAACGATTATGTTTCCTGGAATGTGGTTTGCAGCCCCATTCGGTATAATCATGAGTCTCGCTGGATTTTTCATGTTAATTCATTATCTCTTCGCAAAATGAGATGAACAGCCAAGACATTTTACGGCCCAAGCTTGGTAGACCTATCGCCTCCTCACCGACCAACTGGGTTCGGTACGGCTGGTGGTGAAGGTGAGTAGCGGGAATATCGTGCAACGAATGGACTACGATGAATGGGGCAACGTGACTGTGGACACCAATCCAAACTTCCAACCCTTTGGCTTTGCCGGGGGCTTGTATGATGGCGAAACGGGCTTGGTAAGGTTTGGTGCCCGTGACTACGACCCGGAGATAGGCCGCTGGACGGCCAAAGACCCCATCTTGTTTGAGGGTGGACAGGCCAACCTCTATGTTTATGTCGGAAATGACCCGGTGAATAGGATTGATCCGGAGGGGTTGGAGACGCTTGGGTCTGGAGTTAGTGTGACATTTGGCCAAGGAGTAGGTAGCACGGGAAGTGACATGCTCGTTTTTGATGATAAAGGAAATATCGGTCTAGCTGGAACTGTCGGAGGTGGGAAACTCTATGCAAAAGGGCTTTTTGAGCTTAGTCTTGCTTGCACTATCCAATACACAACCGCAGACAGTATAGAGGATCTTAGAGGTGGAGCACTTACTCTTGGTGGTAGCTATATGGGCAGAGGGGCTGAATTTATTGTTGACCCACGCGGAAAATGGTGGGGGTTTAATGTGAATATTGCGTTTGGCCTTGGAAGAGTATTTTCGAAATATGAAGGACACGCATTCTATGAATATACTGATGTAATGTATGAGAATTTGTATGAAGCCACTCAGGCGTGGGGCAAAGCAATAGGAAACTGGATATATGATGCCATACATGGGGAGGAGTGACAATGGATGGCACATGGTACATAACAGTGCGGGAGTGGATTCGTAATTGTATAATAGAGCCAATCCGTCATGTTTTTGGCAGTTGGACTGGAACTGTAAAAGTCAACTGTGATCTTATTGATGGTGAGTTCCCGGATGCACATGAATATCCATTCGGAGCTATGGGTTTTTTGAAGTTGCAGGATAATTCCGTTGTGATAAGAAGGATCCCAGGGAAGATGATTACTGTAGACCCTCTGGATGTCTTATCTGTATATGTATTCAGGAAGAGTAATACATTCGTAAATAGACAATTCGGCGGTTATATGGTGTGCATTATCTTCAAACTAGAAAAAAACACTGATAATACGGCAGGTATCTCACACGTGCTGTATTGGCCAGATGGGGAATGGAACATTCTAATTCCTGCATTGGATTCAATGGGAATGAAAATTGTTGAAGTTTCTGATATAGGGTCGTTTAAGCATAAGTAGCCCAAGATGTAGAGCAACTTTCTTGCCCGACAGCTTACGGCGACAAGCTTGGCAGACCTACCGGCCCCTCACCCAACAGGTGGGTTCGGTACGGCTGGTGGTGAAGGTGAGTAACGGGAGTATCGTGCAACGAATAGATTACGATGAATGGGGTAACGTGACGTTAGACACCAATCCAAACTTCCAACCCTTTGGCTTTGCCGGGGGCATCTATGATGCCGAAACGGGCTTGGTCCGCTTCGGAGCCCGTGACTACGATGCGGAGATAGGCCGCTGGACGGCCAAAGACCCCATCTTGTTTGAGGGTGGACAGGCCAATTTGTATGTGTACGTAGGGAATGATCCGGTGAATCATATGGATCCCAGTGGGCTTGTGGATGAGCAAACAATCCTAGATCCTTCCGCTCTGGCAACTGCCGGGGCTGCTGGGTCTGCTGCTGCTGGTGTAATCGGCAATGGTATGGGTTTGACGGGAGCACTCCTGGCTGCGGCTAATATGGGCTCAGCAGGAGCCGCAACAACTCTAATTCTTGTTTTAGTGGCAGCCAAAACCTCCTATGGAATGGTTGCCAATGCTGGAAACCTCTCTAGTGTAGTATTTGATCAGGAACCTGCTAGTACTGGTGCATTATACAATGATGTTGCACGGGCAGTTGCTCCTGGGAGTAAAACAGCACAGGCTGTTGCTACTGCGGCAGATTTGGCAACAGACTTGGCATGTATTCATGCCCATGCACCACGAAGGCTTCCTGATACTCATTTACCATCAGGGCTTGTGCTTGAACACTATGTAACAAACCCATCACCTTGGAATCCAAGGATCGATATGTTACTGTCAATTATGTCATGGGCCGACTTGGGGCGAATATCCTATGAACAGTACCAACAGCATAACCAATAAACAGAAGGCATGGTATAATGTTGAGATTGACAAAAAATCCTATGGAACCACTTGGTTTTTGGATTGCGGCTTTGTTGATTCATAGCTATATTCTTACTCCTATGGAGAAAAGTGGAATCATCTCTGATTGTGAGAAGAACATTACTAATGATATTTTGTGGGTTTTAGGGGTATTTTCTGGTGCGATCTATGCTGGTTGGCTTGCATACAAGGCTAGAAAGCCAGGAGGTGCATGGCCTGAGTTGGGTTGCGTCACATATATAACAACCTGCATTTCATTAATCATTATTGGTGCCGCGCCTATTGTCACAAAGTGGATGGTTTGATGTCATCATCTATCCTTCAACCCTGGGAGCCCAAGCCCAAGTAGCTTGGGCAACTTTCTTGCCCGACAGCTTGCGGCGAAAAGCTTGGTAGACCTACCGCCTTCTCACCGACCAACTGGGTTCGGTGCGGCTGGTGGTGAAGGTGAGTAACGGTGATATTGTGCAACGAATGGATTACGATGAATGGGGTAACGTGACGTTAGACACCAATCCAAACTTTCAACCCTTTGGTTTTGCCGGGGGCATCTATGATGCCGAAACGGGCTTGGTCCGCTTCGGAGCTAGAGACTACGACCCGGAGATAGGCCGCTGGACGGCCAAAGACCCCATCTTGTTTGAGGGTGGACAGGCCAACCTCTATGTCTACGTAGGGAATGACCCCATTAACAGAATAGACCCCAGTGGGTTGGCAATTATTGAGATAATTATCGAGAGAAGCATTGAAACAGAAACAACTACGATTGGAAATATCACCGTTCGGAACTCAGTTGACGATATGATGTTGTTATTGTTCTCTTTGGAGTTGCCTGATTTGAATAATCAGAAGAAGGTTAGCCGTATTTTGGAAGGTACTTATAGTGCATTTCGAAGACGCAGCAGTGCGAATGGTGAGGTGATAGAACTTACAGGTGTGAAAGGACGAGGAAACATACAAATACATAGAGGAAATTTTGCTAAAGATACTCTTGGATGTGTCCTTGTTGGATCTGCAAAGGGAGAGAATATGGTTCTTAAGAGCCGAGATGCGATGTCTAGCCTTTTATCCTATGTGGACAATATACGACATGAAGACATGAGTCTTGGTCAATCAACAGAGATTATTGTAACAATATCAGATCCATAAGGAAGGTAATAGCAATGAAATATCTGGTATTTGAAAGGCTTGCTTTGTTCTCCCTAACGATGTTGATAATTGCACCATTGTCTTGTACACCTGGGAGAGATTCTTATAGTGAAGTGGAGATTGATTCTTCTCTGGAATTACTTCAAATTAGCGAGAAATACCTTGATGGTTCAATGGTGAGAGTTTATGACTCCACAATCGTTGAATTGATTAATATAAATTCAAAATCAGCTATATCATGGCTATCTGAACATAGAAATACATGTGACAATCTGATCATCAGATTGGAAAATACAGTATTCACTGATTATGTTGCCGAGGGTGACAGCTTTCAACGGCTAGAAGCCAAACATCGTAGAACTATTCAATCCTTAAGAGCATATAAACCTCGTGATTTACAAGAAAATAGGGTTAAAAATGAATTGCTTTCCGCCATTGAGGATTTATCATTGCGCCAGGTTGACTGACTGATTGTGTAATATGTTACTCTTATGCTACCCGAAAATTCAATTCAGCCCAAGTAGCCCAGGCAACTTTCTTGCCCGACATCGTGCGGCCACGACAGAACTCCCCTGGGTATTTCCTCACCCGATGAAATGGGCGTGGAGTCTCAAGGTGTTTACGGCTTGCGGAAACAACAAAGGTCGAAGACCGGGTGGCCTTCGACCAGGATGAACGCGAGGTGCTTTTCCGAGGCTATGACAATATCAATCGTACAACCAGAGTGTCTTTCTGTGGATCAAAGCTACAGCTTGGCCACCAGGTCTTGCAGGGCGTTGAATTCGTCGTCTTTGATGGCAAAGCCGTGTTCCTCGCCGGGGAAGCTTCGGGATTGTACCTCACCGACATAGGCGCTGATGGCTGACGCCATGCTCTCGCCCAGGCTTTCATAGGTTTTGACGAATTTCGGCGTAAAGCCGGAGCGGATGCCCAGGATGTCGTGGATCACCAGCACCTGACCATCGCATTGGGTTCCGGCGCCGATGCCGATCACGGGAATCTCCAGCTTGCTGGAAATCAATTCGCCCACGCGGCTGGGGATACACTCCAAGACCAGCGAGAACGCCCCGGCGTCTTGCAGACGTAAGGCATCTTCTACAATGGCCAGTGCGTTTTTCGCCGTCGCTCCCTGGACACGGTAGCCGCCGAGGAGTTGGGCGCTCTGGGGCGTCAGGCCGAGGTGCCCCATCAAGGGAATGCCTGCCTGAACGATGCGCCGAACGGTGTCCGCCAACGGACCTCCGCCTTCCAGCTTCACGGCGTCGGCACGGGCTTCTTTCATAAAGCGCCCAGCGTTACGGATCGCCTCTTCAGGGCTGATCTGGTAGGATAGAAAGGGCATGTCACCAATCACCATCGCCGTCTGGTTGCCTCTGGCTACGGCGGCGGTCAGCATCAGCATTTCGTCCATACCCACGGGAATGGTGTCCGGATAACCCAGCACCACATTGGCCGCGCTGTCACCAACCAGAATCAGGTCCACCCCGGCTTCGTCTTCGGCACGCGCCGTGGGTGCGTCGTAGGCGGTCAGCATGGTAATGGCCTCATTCTTGGCTTTTTTGGCGCGCAGCGTGGCAATATCCACTTTTTTCCGAGTCATGATCTCTCCTTCGCCGCCTTGGTCGGCGGGCTTGTCAGTGAAAGTCGCGTTCGGTTACCTCGGAGCACGCAAGAGGGGGTGACGCTACACTATTTCCAGGCTTTCGTCAAAGAAGGATGCAGAAAGTATGGGGACTTCACTTCTGGCTTTTTCATCCACGATCGAAGCCCAAAGAAATCCAACTCACGATGGGCCTCCCTCGATATGCGGTGTTCCACCGCTACTCGGGATGAGCGGGGAAGGTCTATTGTCTATTGCTACCTGGGGAAAGCAGAACCACCCACGCTCAGTCTGAGTGCCGCCCGGAGGGCGGTGGTTCGAAGGCCGTCCAACTCCTCATACGATGGCGTTTCTTCCTTGAGAACGGATTCGTTCTGGCAGAAAGTATGGGGACGTCAATCACCGCGTCAAGTCAAGTGTCCGTGGCTTTCCGTGGTAGCTCGCAGCGTGCCTTTCCCCATAGGGGAGGTTGAAGCGCTTGGGCATGGGTTTGACTGGAACGGAGCAGCCAGAGGGCCAGGGCAAGCATGGTGATCATGCCCCATTGGGCCGGGGTCAGCCCGCCGTGGCGTGGATCATAGGCGCGAAGGAAATCCATGAGAAAGCGTCCGATGGCGTAAAGCAGCATCAGCCAGCCGGCCAGTTGGCCCGTTCGCCAGGGACGGCGGGTGATCCAGAACCCGACGGGAAGAATGACCAGCACTTGGAACAGCAGTTCATAGAGACCCAAGTCATGGCGCACACCATCGGGAAAGGCGACACCCAGGAAGAAATCGGTCGGGAGGCCGGGGTGATCGTGAATCAGGCTGCATCCCGTGCGACCGAACACCCAGCCGAAACAGAAGGCGAACCAGGCGCGGTCCAGGTAGGGAAGAAACGAGACGCCCATGATTCGGGCGACGACCCAACCGAAGAGAAGGGTTCCGGCATAGCCGCCGATGGAGCTATAGCCGCCGCGCCAGATTTTCAGAAGTACCCAAGGGTTCTTCGCCACCAGCTCCGGATGATAAAGCAGAATCTGGCCGAGGGTGGACCCGATGTAGGCACCGAGAATCATCACGATATACAAACCCTGGGCCAGCCGGGGACGGATCTCTCCGCCACGCTGAGTGAAGCGGTGGTGAATCCATATCTGGACGATGACCGCAACCCCGATGAGCAGGGAAAAGATGGACACGCGACCCAAACCCAAGGCGGTCAGGTCCAAGGCAGGAACCGTGATGTAAGGAAGCGCCAGCATGAACAACCAGGAAAAAAGCCCCCGCCGTGGCGGGGGCTGGGTCGGAAGGAACTAGGCTTCGTCGTTTTTGCGACGGCGGAAGATCCAGATGCCGTAGAAGAGCAGGGCGGAGAAAACGAGGCCGAAAGTGCCATAATGGGCCGGGCCGATGGTTTCACAACCCGCGTCGGATTCGGTGGATACGCCGACGGTAACCGAACCGCATTCACTGCTGGTGTATCCGTCTACTGCGAAGTAGTAGACGTGACCTTGGGTTGCCGTGAAGTAGAAGTATTCCTGAACACCTGATCCGCCGTATTCACTGTCTGCATATTGGGAGCAGGCATTGGTGCAGGGACTGCTTAGCTGGAAGATCATCTGGTCCCAATCGCTGATGGTTTCAGTGCCCAACACCATGTCATCACTGCGGTCGGCCAGCCAGCGGAAAATCACTTCCTTGGCCGGTCCGGATTGCCCATCGCAGGTGTAGCTGCTGAAACGGTTCTCACCGATGGTACAGGTGTTCACCGTTGCCGATCCGGCTTCGCCATATCCCAGGTCTACCACTTCGACGCAGGTTCCGGAGCAGTCAAACTCGTTATCTGCACAGGTGGGTTCATCGTCATCATCATCGTCGGTGGCACTGTCGCCATCTTCGTCGCCGTCGAGGTCATCGTCATCGTCGGTGGCGCTGTCGCCATCTTCGTCGCCGTCGAGGTCATCGTCATCGTCGGTGGCGCTGTCGCCATCTTCGTCGCCGTCGAGGTCGTCGTCATCGTCGGTGGCACTGTCGCCATCTTCGTCGCCGTCGGGTTCGGGGCAGGTGGCGTCTTTACTGAAGATAAAGGTACACAGGCCGGGGCAGACCGCACTGAGCAAGCCGAGGTTGGGGTCCGAACTGACGGTGCAGGTTCCGTTCAGAACGGCCATGTCGGCGAAGTCGCAATCATCGACCAGCACGGTCTGATGAGGGTTGCCATTGGTGAAGGTGATTTCCACCATGAAGCTGCAAGCATCGGATTGGGTGTCGGTAACGGTGAGCCGGTCTACATTCATGCTGTCGCAAGAGGCGCCGTTCATGTGTTCAATGCAGTATTCACCGACGAAGTTCTCGCAACCGGGGCAGGTTTCATCGCCATCGGTGGTATCGTCATCATCATCGTCGGTAGCGCTGTCGCCGTCTTCGTCATCATCATCATCGTCGGTAGCGCTGTCGCCGTCTTCGTCATCATCATCATCGTCGGTAGCGCTGTCACCGTCTTCATCGTCGTCATCATCGTCGGTGGCGCTGTCGCCGTCTTCGTCGTCATCATCATCGGTCACATCGTCATCGTCGTCGGTGGTATCATCGTCATCATCGGTGGCATTGTCGCCATCTTCATCGCCGTCGGTTGGGTTATCGCTTCCCATGATGCAGTCTCCGGTGGCGACATCGCAGATCTGACCGCTGGGGCAATCCGCGTTGGAGGTGCATGACGTGCTTCCGCTAGAAACGACGCAGGCACCGGTGGATGCGTCACAATTGTAGCCCGTCGGGCAGGGGTTTCCCAGGCAGGAGCCGCGAGGCGTGCAGAGGCTTGTTTCCAGGTCGCAAACCTCCGAGGCGATATTGCAATCGCTGTCACTGGTGCAACCGTTGTCATCATCGTCGTCCTCAAGATCCGTTGATTCCGAGGACACGCAACTCACAAGTGAGAACACCAACACAAACCAGACAAACCCTGTCTGCAATACTTTCCCCTTCATTGTTTCCTCCAAAGAAAACACGACCCACCTACGCTGTTGCGCGGGGTGCTCGCATTCTGATTCTTCCAAACTATTAGTCATAGCTTGCCTTATCTTTGGTCATAAGTCAAGAAAGTGTTAGAAATGCTTGAATAATTCCAGAAATTTCACGGGCCTTCAGGCTGGGCTTCGCGAAGATTTAACGGGGAAATCGTGAGAATATAACCGGATCATGGGAAACTTGAACCACCTGTTTCTGGCTTGTATCCCGTGGATCTCATGACACAGTGGGAGTTCTTCGTTTCAGAAATCCTCTTCGTCGGGAAAGATCGGGATTCCGGTTGAGGTGGACTGCTACCAGACCCACGTTTCTTTGAATCGGAAACGTGTTTGCAAAGGGATGTTCAATGATACGCTTCTCGAAGTCCTGGCTGTCGAACAATCCGTGGCCGCTTCTTCTGGCCCTGGTGGGGTTGATGGTACGCCTGACTCTTGCCGGTGCCCTGTTTCTGGGGTGTACGGATGTCTCAGCACCCAAGGCCCCAGGCTACCGGGCACCGCACTTGCTGCTTTTCATCGTGGTGGATCAATTCCGGGCTGACTACCTCCTGCGTTACCAATCCGAACTGCTTCCGGCGCATCAGGCCGATGGGGATCTGGGAGGGTTTCGCTACCTGATGGATCAAGGGGCCTACGTGCCCTTGGCCCGTCATGATGTCTTGCAGGCGATGACCGGCCCCGGCCATGCCACCTTGGCATCGGGAGCCTATCCCTATCGCAACGGAGTTCCGATCAATCAGTGGTATGACTTCCGGCTTGGTGAACCGATGTATTGCGTTCGCGATGACTCCCAGGTTGTTCTAGGTGCCCAGGGTTCCGAGGGACGAAGCCCGAAAAACCTGCTTGGCAGCACGATCGGCGATGAGATCAAAAACACGGGAAACGGTTCACGGGTGGTTTCTATTTCCATCAAAGATCGGGCCGCAGTGCTGATGGGTGGACGGCGTGCCGATGCCGCCTTGTGGTTTGATAAGAAAACCTTCCAGTGGACCACCAGTCGCTTCTATGCAAACGAGGCGGTTTTGCCCTCTTGGGTTTCCCCATTGAACGAGACCCTACAGAAGCAAAAGGGCCAACCATACACCTGGGCCTCTCGGCCCGGAGCTTGCCGTTTCTCCGATGAGGGTGAGGATTCGTTCAACACTACGCTGACCCTTGGTGAGAAAAGCTCGATCAACAGTCCCTACGGGAACGAGATCACGATGGCAATGGTGGATGCAGCGTTGGATCATTATAAGTTGGGCCAACAAGACCGCCTGGACGCGCTCTTCGTCAGTTTCTCCAGCCATGACACCTTGGGGCACCAGCGCGGTCCCAATCGTTGCGAAATGGAAGAACTGACCTTGGACATGGACCGTCGCCTTTCGGCTTTGTTCAACCGTCTGGCGGAACACCTGCCCCGTGGCATGGAGGATGTTTTGGTCGTTGTGACCGGGGATCATGGCGTCTCACCGGCTCCGTCCTATCTTTCAGCCAATCGGGTTGACGCGAGATGGCTCAACGCGGAGGCCTTGAAAGAACGCCTGGAACAGGGCTTGGTGAGCCGTTTCGGAGAACCCATCGGGGGAGCCTGGATTTCCTACACCTCGGATTTCAATTACTTCCTCAACCATCCTGCCATCACTCAACTGGGGGTGTCTGAGAACGCTGTTGAGGATGCTTTGAAAGAGATGCTGGTCAAGCAGGAAGACTTCCTGCTGGCCTTCAGTGCGAATGATGTTCGTTTACGACAACTTCCTGGCGGTCAATGGGAACGGCAGATTCTTCATTCCTATTTTCCCGGACGTAGCGGGGATGTGGTGGCGATTCCCAAGCCCTATGTGATGAACGATGAGTATCCGACAACCCACATGACCGGCTACACCTACGACACCACCGTCCCCTTGATTCTTTCCGGGCCGGGCCTGGTGCATGGGCGCTACGCCACCGAGGTGGAGGTGGTGGACATCGCCCCGACCTTGGCCTTTCTGCTGCATACCTTGCCGCCCAACCTTGCCGAAGGGCGCGTGCTTTCCGAAATGGTCCGTATCGAGCCGTAAGGGGAATCAGTAGGCCGCTCTTGCGTTCAGGAGGAACGTGGCTTTTTGTAGAAAGGCAGGGAGGAAAGCCTCATCTTTTGCGTTGTGAAAGCAGGGCGAAGGGTGTAGACTACCCAGTCAAGATTGTGATGTATGATGGTTGAACCTGGAGGTGTCCGATGCGCCGAAATATGATGCTTGCCCTGGTGGCTGGATGGTTGATTCTTGGGTTGATGGCTGGAATATCCGGATGTAACGAGGACTGCGAAGAATGCTCTGCGGAGTTAGGCGAAGCCCTTGGACCTACGGACTGGCACACGGCCACCGTGGCCGATTGCCCCACACTCTGTGCCCAGATCGACACCTGTTCTGCAACCACGGTGATTGGCCTTGGTCCGGAAAAAGAAATCTGTCAGGCGGAGTGTGAAGATGCGTTTACCAATGAGTCGGAGGATGCCCCCAAAGTCCTGATGCAACTCCTTCTTGATTGCGCCAAGAAAAACAGTGAGTGTACCAATCTGTTCATCTGTATCGGCAGTTCGATGTCCGAAGCCTGGTTTACCGATTACGGGGAAGAGGATGACGACGATGACACGGCAGATGACGATGATGACTTAGATGGAGACGACGACACCAGTGATGGGGATGCCGATAACCCGGAAGGAAATCTGCAAGCCTGTTACGGCGCCTGTGAAGTGACCAATGATTGCTATCCGGGCAGCTCCGATGTGGCGGCGTGCAAGGCGACTTGTGACCAGACCGGTGGCGGAGTCTACGGAGACGCGGTCGCCGCGTGCTACGAAGCCTACTTGACCTCCTATGATTGCACCCAGACGGTGGATTGCCTCTCCAATGCGGGGAGCCGTTGATGCTGCGAGCGCTTGCGAGAATCTTGATTCCGCTTTGTCTTGTCTTGGGTGGATGGGCCTCTGTCTGGGCTGCACCGCCAGGCAAAGATACCGTGAAGGAAGAGTCTGAGGGGCGTTTGCTGCGGTATCATTTCCAGCGCGGCCATTTGGAACAATACCGTCTGACCAACCGGCAGGCGACGTATATCAGCGGCATGGAAAAGGCCTTTGCCAGAGAACAGAACACGGAAAGCTACATGGATGGCCGCTTGGATATCATGGATATGCAGGTTCATCAGGGGCCGGTGGATCGTGTGGATCTGCACATCCTGTTTTCCAAGGTTTATATGGAGTCGTACCCGGACCTTGACGAAGTGAACACGGGGTTGCGCAACTTGAGTGATCGTCCCTTCCGGGCGACGATGAGCGATCAGGGCGATTTGCTTCAGTTTGATCTCAGCGCCTTCACCGATCCCGGTGCCTTTGCCCTGGCCCAGAACGTCAAGCAGGTTGTTCAGCACTTTTTTGTGCGGCTTCCCAAAGAGCCTGTCAAGCCCGGAGATACCTGGGCCCGTGAATCACTGACGCCGATTCAGGCTCCCAGTGGGGCGATACTGACCCAGCATGTGCGTTACCACCACCAATACCTGCGGGATCTCCCCTGTCCCAACGATACCTCTCGGCAATGTGTGGAGTTGTCGGGCACCTATTTCTTTGACCAGATCATGAACGATGACAGGGCTCCGAGCCACATCGTTTTGCAGGCCGCGGGTATCGGAGAAGCTCTGATTGTTTTCGACCCTGACCAGGGACGAAACGTGCGCCTTACCCTGCTGGTGAACATGACCACCGACTTGGAAATCACTCCCCCGGAAGGAGCGCAGGCCCAGGTGACCAATCGCACGCGGATGAACATGGACTTCGTTCGTATTACCGACAAAGCCGGAGAAGGCGTTGCCGAGGAGCGAGCGAAGTTTGAAAAACGTACCTTGAAAAAGGTCTTTGACTACCGCGTTGATGACGATAGCCATCAAGGGGTTCCTGAGATTCCCTAGCGCCTTGTTGCAAGGGGTTCCAGGTCTGAATGATCAGGCCGTTTTCCGATTTCACGACTAAGGAGTCAACACGCTATGCTGTTCAAAATTCTGTTGTTGATTGTCTTGCTCTACGCGCTTGGACACCTGTTCATGGTGGCTTTGACGATGATGTTCGGCTATGTTGAAGGACGGAATCTGTTCAACCAGGACGGCTGGCGTCCAGGAGATTTTGAAGATTACCCCAAGGGGATCTTCCGTGCTTTCTGGAAGGAATTTCTCGCTCAGTTGGGAATGGTGAGCATGGTCCCTCTGGGCTACCTGGTCAATCTGGAAAAAGCCCAGAACGAAGGGATGGGTAACGAAGCGCCGCCCGTCTTGTTTGTGCATGGTTTGACTCAGAGCCGGATGAACTGGAACTGGTTGATTCATCGCCTGCGGGCCGCACACCGGGAACGACGCTATTTCACAATCAACCTGACCCCGATGTTCGGCTCCATTGATGGTTATGCCGAGCAACTTCATGAGCGGGTGGAGCAGGTTCTCCAAACCACCGGTCAGCGGAAGCTCGCCTTGGTGGGACATAGCATGGGTGGCTTGGTGATTCGAGCCTACATGGCCAAGTACGGAGCGGAGAAGGTCGAGCGTGTGTTTACCATCGGCACGCCCCATCATGGTAGCCGTCTGTCCGTGTTGATGCCGTTTTGGGAAAACCTGCAACAGATGGAACCCGGTTCCAGTTGGTTGAAGACCTTGCAGAAGGCCGAAAAGCCGTTCACGATGCCCTTTACCTCCATCTACACGGCCCATGACAATCTGGTGGTTCCTTATCACTCCTGCCGCCTGGAAGGCGCCGAGCATGTCTTCCTTTCCGAATGCGGCCATATGGGACTGCTGGTGGATCAACGTACCCTCGATGTCTTGGAGCGTGGGTTGTTTGGTGAGCAAGGCTAAGCCGAAAGCCGAAAAGAAAGGCATCGACCCCAAGGCTTCCCTGGTCCGTGAGACACGGCGTTTTCTTGCCGAGCTTCGTCGTCTTCATCTGGATTGCAGGGATGCGCAGCACGAAGGCTTGGCCCAGGAGGATAGCCTTCGCGCCTGGTTGCAGGGCTTGTTTCTCTATCTGCTTGCTCGGCGCAAAGGACAGCCTTTGGAGCAGGCCGAAGCGCAGTTTCGTCATGTCTTGTTGCAACGCAGTCTGGTTCATGAGGGAACCACCCACCAGCCGCGCCTCCTGTGTGAATCCCACTTGCTGTATGCCTTGCGTTTACGCGGGGAAAAACGACCAACACTCGAGCGCCTTCAGGAAATGTGGAGCCTCTTTCTTCATTTCGCGCCGGATCGCTTGATGACGGACCCGCTGGGCGATGCCTATCAGAGTCTGCAAGGTGAGCGGGAGCGCAAGAAGATCGGACAGTTCTTCACGCCGCCGGACCTGGTTCGTCTGGCGATGGAATCCTTCAAGGCCACGGATGACCCGGACTTCCGCGTGATGGACCCGGCCTGCGGCAGCGGAGCTTTCTTGCTTGAAGCCTATGATCGCATGGTCCGTTTCTACCGGGATCAGGGGCACTCCCCGACCCAGAGCCATCATGCCGTTGTGACCCGGCATCTTCGGGGAATGGATCTTGATCCCACGGCGGTTGTGTTGGCTGAAATGAATCTTTTTCTGCGCTGTCCCCAGGCCGACCCCTTGCCGTCTCCGTTGCGTTGCGGCAATTTTCTTTCTCAGGAAGATCCGGAGAGTCTGGACTGGATCATCGGCAATCCGCCCTGGGGTGGTTCGGTGGAACTGGAATCCTCGGAAGCCTCCGCGCTGGAGCCGAAACCACCTTGTCAGGCTCTCGTCTCTCAGGTGGGTAGTCGAAACCCCTTTGCCTGGTTTATTCACCGCAGCCTTTCCCTGTTGAAACCGAAAGGTGTGCTGTCGTTCCTCGTGCCCGATGCCTTGCTGGATGTCAAACAGTATGCTCCCTTGCGCAAACAAATTCTGACGCGCTCCAGCTTGCGTCGGTTGGTCTTGTGCGGACACCGCTTCCGTTCCCTGTACGCACCGGTTCTGTTGTTGGAAACCTGCAAACACGAGGGCTTCCCGAAGGATGAGGCCGTGTGCATTGCTCACTACCACGCCGCAGAAAAAAAAGCGCAACCCGTGAATCGCCTTGCTCCAAGCCTGTTTCATACCTCACCGGAGACGGTGTTCAACGTGGCGTGGAGGGATGATCTTGAGCCGGTGTGGCGAGCGATGGAATCGGGAGCAAGTTATTTTCAGAGGCGGGCTTCCTTCGGTCTGGGCATCGTCACCGGAAACAACAAAAAATTTCTTCACGATGCGCCTGCGCATGATGGGGAGGAAGGGATTCTCGTCGGGACGGATGTTCAACCCTGCTTTTTGAAGGAACCCAGCCGCTTCATTGGCTTTGAGCCGGAAACGTTTCAGCAGGTCTGCCCGGAGGGCTTGTTTCGGTCCACTCCCAAACTGGTCTATCGCTTTATCTCACGCCGCTTGTGTTTTGCGGTGGATACCCAAGGCCGTCTGACCTTGAACAATACGAATCTGCTGATTTCTCACATTCCCAACCTGGATACCACGTACCTCTGCGGCGTACTGAACAGTCTTCCCATGCAGAGTTATTACCAACACCATGTGATCTCTGTGAAGGTGCTGCGGGCCAACCTGGAGCGCCTTCCTCTGGCCGCCGTGGGGCATGATCTGCAACAGCCGGTGATTGAGGCCGTAGGCCGGATACAACAGGCGATGCACGCCGGTTCCACCGGCGATGAGTTGGAAGCCTTGCAGGTGGTGTTGGATGAAGCGGTGATGGATTGCTATGGCTTGTCCAAGCGGGAGCGGCGTCTGCTTCGTCAGGTGGGCTTACCCCGCATTCCCGGTCGCTGAGGGAGAATCTCCTTACATCTGAATCACCACCGGAATCACCACCGGTTTACGCTCTAAAGCTTTGTGGAATACGCGACGCACGCTCAGACGCATTTCTTCCTTCAGGGTTTCCACATCCTGAATACTGCGCGGCGGCAGTTCATCCAGCAGGCGAAGGATACGCTGCTTGGCTTCGGTGAAGAACTTCTGGCTTTGTTCATCTTCCACCAGGGTCACCCCACGGCTGATGATGTCCGGCCCGCTGAGGATTTTTCCCGTCTCGCCTTCCAGAACCAGAATGGTGACGATCAGGCCCGTTTCCGCCATTTTGCGTCGCTGCTGAATGATCGGCATGGCTACATCACCCACGCCCTTGCCGTCAACAAAGACGCGCCCCGTGACCACCCGGCCCACCAGAGAGCATTGCTCCTCGTTGAATTGCACTACGTCACCGCTTTGAATGAGATGCACGTTTCGGGATTCGATGCCCACCTTTTGCGCCAGGCGACCGTGCTTGACCAGATGCCGCCACTCACCGTGAACGGGAATGAAGTGCTTGGGACGAACCAGGTTGAGCATGGTCAATAGCTCGCCGGCGTGTCCGTGCCCGCTGGTATGAACCTGCGCGTTTTTAGATGTAACCACTTCCGCGCCTTGCCGATAAAGCGTATCGATCAGCCGGTTGATCGCCCGTTCGTGACCGGGGATGATCCGGCTGGAGAAAATCACCGTATCGCCTTCCTGGATCTTGATCTGTTTGTGTTCCCCGGTGGCGATACGAACCAGGGAACTGCGGAATTCCCCTTGGCTTCCGGTCAGCACCACACAGACTTTATCCGGCGGCAGTTGAGACACTGCCTCTTCGGGGATGAGCAGGTCGTAGGGAAGTTTCACGTAGCCCGTTTGTTGGGCGACGCCCAGATGGGTTTGCATCGAGCGACCACTGAAATGGATGTGCCGCCCGGTTTTTTTGCAGACCGAGAGGATTTCCTGAATGCGCGGGATGCTGGAGGCAAAGCAACTGACGAAGACTTTTCCCTTCGCTTCCATGAAGACATCCAACAAGGCGCGTCCCACGTCCTGCTCGCTGGCGGTGAAGCCGGGAACCTCCACGTTGGTGCTGTCGGAAAGCAGGCAGGTTACCCCCTGGTCGCCGATCTCGCCGAACCCGGCGTAGTCGAAATGGTCCTGTGGGGCCGGGGTGACATCCATGCGGAAATCGCCGGTATGCAACAGACGTCCGTGAGGGGTGTCAATGACCACGCTGAGGCAATCCGGAATGGAGTGATTCACGCGAAGGAAGCGGAATTGAAACAGCCCCAGGTTGAGTTTGTCGCCGGGGTGGATGGGAATCAATTGGGGTTTGTGGGGCAGGTCGTGTTCTTCCAGTTTCCGGCGGACAATCCCCAGCGCGTAGGGTGGGCCGTAGACTGGAACGTTGACTTCCTTGAGGACGAAGGGCAGCGAACCGATATGATCTTCGTGGCCGTGCGTAAGAATAATTGCCTTCAGCTTTTCCGGCTCGGACAACAGATAGGTGTAATCCGGAACGATCAGATCCACACCGTAGAGGGAGTCATCCGGGAACAGGGCGCCGCAGTCAATGAGAATACGGGTGTTTTCCTGGCAATAAAGCATGTTGTTCATGCCGATTTCCCCGACGCCGCCCAAAGGGATGACATGCAGGGCGTGGTCGTCCCAGGCATCTGGGTCAAAGTGATCGGGCAGGTATTCGGTCGGAAGGCGAAGGGTCACACCGGGTTTCATCAGAGACTCCGAAAAGGGAAAATCAAGGAACGGGAAGCTTACAACAAACAGGCACGAAACACGCGGGCTTGAAAAACCTTATCGTCGGCTGGGCAAGAGAGGCCGAAGCTTGCGCTTTTCTTTGGCCGGTTTGAGGCTCTCTGCGCGGGCAAAGGCATCTTTGGCTTGCTGCGGTTTGCTGTGGCGTTGGTAAAACATGCCCAGTTTGTGAAAGGAATAGGAGTTCTTCGGGTTTTGCCGAATCAGCGCCAACAGGGATTGCTCGGCTTGGGTGACGTTGTTTGTCTGCTCAAAGCAATCGGCGAGGACACTGTAATACAAGAGGTTGCTCGGATCGGCGCGAAGCAGGTCTTGGTAGGCGCGGATCGCTTTTTTCCACTGCTTGGAGCGCTGATAGAGTTGGGCCAGGCGCAGCTTGGGTTCATCGTAGCCCGGTTTGAGAAGGATCGCCCGGTAAAGCATCTCTTCGGCTTTGTCGTAGTTCTGCTGCTCCATGTAGGCGACGCCCAGTTGTAGATGGGTACGCGGGTTGTTGGGTCTCAGTTCAACGGCTTTTTCCAACATCGCGACGCTGGCGTCTTGATCGCCGGTGACCAGCGGATAGAGTTTGGCCAGCTCGATGGGCGGCAGACTCCAGTCCGGGGCCATGATGGAGGCTTTTTCCAGGTGGGTCAGGCTGGTACGCAGGGCGCCTTGTTTGAAATCATCCAAGCCAAGCCGGTAATGGACGCGAGCCAGAATGGCGCTGGTTTCTTCCTGGGTCTGGCGCAGACGGATGATGTCCGCGACATCCTGGTCCGTCAGGTCGTCGGGAATATGGAGCGAGCAGGAAGAGCTTGCGAATGTCAATAGACAACACAACAGACCTATCCAACTCGTGGGTCGAAACAAGGTTGATACGCAGGGCGGATATTTCATCAAGCGATAGGGGTCACCAAAGGGGGTTCGTAATTACAAAAACAGCTGGCGAAGCACACAAGCCTCGCAAGCGGATAGCCTATCATATCCTTGCCGAATAGGAAAGCAAGTCGGAGCATATTCCCGTGGTTCGTTCAAGCTCGGAGGGGCGATTCTCCGGTGGGGAAACAAGGCGGGTGCCAGGGCGATCATGACAGAACTGGAAGGAGAAAAACGAAAGGCACTCTTTCGAGCGCCTTTCGTGCGTGTTTCTGCTGGTGGATGCTGCGGATCAAGTTACACCGGAGATGTCTTCATGAGACAGTTTCTTCGTCGAGCCATCGTCTTTGCCGTCTGTGTCCGGGCCATAGTACGAACTGTAGTAATAGTAGTTGTAGTAGCCCCGATAGCCTTTGCGGTTCAGGTCGATGTTATTGAGGATGTACCCTACAAGGTTGGCCTTGACGTTGGAAAGCTGGGAGACAGCCTGCTTCAAAAGCCCTCTGGTTGTGGAATTGCTCTTGACCACCAGCACAACGGCGTCCACCAGATTGGAAAGAATCGCGGCATCCGTTACGGCAACGATGGGAGGGCTGTCAAAGATGATGCGGTCATACTTGGTTCGCAGATCGGCGACGAGTTCCTTGAAGCGCTCCGTGCTGATCAGTTCACTGGGGTTGGGGGGAATCGGACCACAGGTCAGAATATCCAGATGTTCCACGCCGGGAAGTTTCTTGGTAACCTGATCCAGGGTTTTGTTGCCGATAATCAGGTTGCTGATACCCACATCGTTCTTGAATTTGAACACTTTGTGAAGACGTGGACGACGCATGTCCGTATCGATGAGCAGCGTTTTTACATTGCTTTTGGCGATGGTCACTCCCAGGTTGCAGACGACGCTGGTCTTTCCTTCCTGGGGGCTGGCCGAGGTAACCAGCATGGCTTGGATAGGCTTTTGCGGCGAGATGAAGCTGAGATTCGTGCGAACCACACGCAAGCTTTCGGCAATGGTTCCGCGTGGATTGTCCAGAACGTAGACCTCGCTCTCCGGGATTTCCTTCTTGCCCAGCCCCAGTTTGGGGAAGAAGCCAAGCAGGTTGACTTTGCTCAACTGCTTGATCTGCTCCGGTGTCTTCAAGGTGTTGTCCAACTTATCCCGTAGAATTGCCGACCCGATGCTAAGCACGACCGCCAAAAACAGGGTAAACAACAGATTCAATCGTACACGAGGCTTCACCGGAGCCAGGGCTTTCTGTGCCCGTTCCACCACACGAATGTTATTGGTGCGCACCATCAGAGTGAGGTCGCTCTCTTTCAAGCGGTTCACCAGCATGTCGTAGAGCTGCTGGTTGCTGTCGCGATCCCGCAGGAGTTGTTTGTAATCCATCTCCCACTGGTTCATTTCCTGGGCTTGCTCTTTCAGGTTTTCCACTTGCTGTTTGATGGCCAGAAAGGTGCGCTCCTTGACGGAGGCATCCACACGAATGCTGTCCAGCACGTTTTTCACTTCATCCCGATAAAAGCGCTTGGCGGCAGCCAGTTCGGTTTGAGCGGTTTTCATGATCGGATGCTGATCTTTGTAGCGTTCAGCCAGGTGATCCACCTTGCGCTGGGCGCTCAGGTAATTGTCTTTCAGTTTAGAAATAAGTTCATTGCTTACAAATTTCAAGCTGCTAAAGCGGTCCAGGTTTTCTTCCAGGTCGGTGTGGCTTACCGCTTGATATTTTTCCTTGGCCACCAGCATTTCGTTGCGGGCCTGCTCCAGATAGCGATTCAGTTCGTTCAGTTTGCTGCTGACCAGATTGACACGCTCATCTAGGCTGGTGGTGAGGATGTTATTCTGAACCTTGAAGTCGTACAGATCCTTGTCTGATTTCTCCAACTGTTTGCGGGCATCGGTCATCTGATCTTTCAGCCAGACAATGGCGCTGCGGGTGGATTCGATCTTGCGTAGTAGGTTCTGTTCAACATAGGCTTCGGCCACCGCGTTGGTGATATCCGTGGCCAGTTGGGCGTTTCTGTGCTGGTACTCGATTTCAATCAGCCGGGTTTCTTTGATCGTATTGACCATGATCTGGTTTTGCAGCATCCCAGCCGGGTCTGCCTCGGCGAGCTTTTTCTCCAGCAAGGCCGGATCTTCGATGTTTTCCAGGCCGAGGAAGCTTAGATCGTTGTCCAGGTGGAGTTTTTTGACGACCATGTCCGCGACGGTGCGGGACTTGATGATATGAGCCTGACTGGAAAAATAAACCATGCTATCGTAGTAGTTCCAGCCTCCGCCCATCGTATGGACTTCCCGCACGTCACTCAGCACCTGATCGGCCTGGTTGGTGACTTCGACAATGGCTACACCATTGTAGATTTTCTGCTGACGGATGGTGAACAACACTCCTGCAAATACGATGAAGCAAAATACAAAGATAATCAGCCATTTCCGGTTCATGATCACCGAAAACAGCCACATCATGGTTGCTTGCAGATCGCGCTCTTCCAGGCTGAAATCCGAAAGCTCGTCCTGGGCGCTCAAATCCTGTCGGCTGGTCTCATCCACTGTCATGGTGTACGCTCAATCAATGGGCTAAGGGTTGATCGGTACGGAATCTCCCTGAAAGGAATGTCCGTGTTTTTTGTTAGTTGGAAAGCCCGGTGCAAAGGAGCAATTTTTCATCTCGCCCTGTCTTTCCAGAAAAGGCATCCCATCGCGTTGATTGTGACGCTAGCACCAAACCACGGGGTGTCATCACAAAAAAACGAAGTGAAGCTGCATGGGTTGACGTTTGTCTACACAATGGGCGGAAGCTTGTCAACCTAGAAGAACGCCGAAGCTCTTCCGTGAATCCGGACGTGATCCCATCATGCAGCCTGACAGGAGGCCAGGCGGTATGTGGAACTGCTCCGTTTTACAACAGGCTGGAATTGATTCTATATCGGCTTTGGGGTATACTCAATTCAAAGAATGCACGATGGGAGCTTGACGGGGCCCTTTGGTTTGTCGCCCTCGGATAAGCGACACCGCTGCTGTGCCGATGAAAAAAACTTCATCTGGAACAGCCACGTTGAACCACCTACTTATATGAAGGTAAACGTTGTCGTGCTTTGGAACATGGTGTATGGTTCTGATCGAAGTAGGAAGTCTGAAGGGAACAGGGAATCCAGGCATCATGTCGTGAAGGAGGTTTGATGCTACATCTTTATCCGCAACGAAACCCGCGAGTCGCCACCCGCACGGTGGAAGGGCTGGCCGTCGCCATCAGCTCCGATGATAGTATGCTGCATGATTTCAACGGTAGTGGCACCTATCTTTGGGAGCGCTGCAACGGCAAGCAGAGCGTTGAAGAGCTGATTGAGCGGTTCCGGGAAGATTATGAGGTTTCCAAGGAGCAAGCAGAGGCGGATGCCTTGGAATTTCTTACGGGTTGCCAAGAGAAAAACTTGCTATTCTTGAACGAAGAAGCGATAAAATAGCAATGATATTCGAGTGAAGTAAGACATCGGGGGAAATGCGATTTCATTTTATTTCCAGCTATTGAATAGCCTGGAAGATGTGGCGGATATTCGATTCAACTATTTCGACAAGAATCCGATTCCCTGGGTGAAGAGTAACCAGAAACGCAGCGGAGATGAACAGGTACGAAAAGACGTTTTATCGCCAATGCGCAAACAAGCAAACGAACACAAACCGGGTATGTGTAGATTGAAACCGAGCCAACGCATGGCAACCAGATGAAGAAGGAGATCGGCATGCGAGGACGCAAGACATTCTGGATTCTTTGGGCTCTCATGGGACTGATGTTGCTCAGCTCCTGCGGGGACACAAACAATGATAATCCCGTCACCGATGGAGACTCCGACGAGGATGTCAATGACGATGACGACGATGACTCCGACGGGGATGTCGAGGACGACGACGATGACTCCGACGGGGATGTCGATGACGACGATGACGATGACTCCGACGGGGATGATGAGTGCGATAACGTCACCTGCGGAAACAACGCCCATTGTCAAGACGGTCTCTGTGTCTGCGATGACTACTACTGGGGTGATGCCGAAGCCGGCTGTGATCTTGCTCAGCTTTCCTTGCCCGATTCGCTGGATGGTACGGTCTTCATGTTGGATGGCTGCTACGCCACGGAGGCGGAGGAAGTCCACAGCGAAGCCGTTCAGATTGACTCGTTGGGTCTGGCGGATGGTGAGGGTTTGACCGCGACCATCGATGGAGGTACGGCGGTTACGCTCAGCGTAGAAAACTCCGGCGGTGGAGATGATGGTTTGGCCAACTGGCCCGTCGTTCTTGCCTACGGAGAGCACCAGCTTCGCGTTGAAGTAACCGGTAACCCGGATATTTTTGCGTTGGCAACCGTCCGCCTGGCGGGCTGTTCCATCTGCCCCGATCCTGCGGATGGTACCGTCTTGACCGGAGAGGATGACCTGGACAGTGATGCTCCCAACATTCAGCATGACGTGCTGGTCAATGTCCGCCATGTGAATGAAGGGGCCAACGTCAGCCTGTCTCTGGATGCCAATGATCTGGGCCTGCAAAGCGTCACGTCCGGTGTTGCGACCTGGCCGGGCGTGGAATTCACGCACAACAACGATGATGGTCATACCCTGTCTTTCGCGGCTTTGGATACCTTGGGCAATACCTGCGAATCCCAGATTTCCGTGCGTGCGGTGGTGGATGACTGCATCGTACTGGTTTCCACGCCCATCGCGGTGGATGAAACCACTGGCTATTGGAACCTGGAAGACCTGGGCAACAACCTGGATGAAGACGCCGCTACGGATGGCGTTCAGGTGACCTTCACCGCCCAGGTGGACACCAACCATGTCGTGGTGTGCCAGAATACGGAAATGACCTTTACCTTCACCCATACCGAAGGCGACACGGAAACCCCGGAAGAGGTGACGGTTCCCATTGGGGATGATAACACAAGTTTCACCCATCAATTCACGATTCCCGAAGGAGTGAATACCTTCCGGGCGAATATCGTCGATGCTACCGATGCCAACCTGAAAGGTTCCAGTGGTGCCTTGGCCCACAATCTGGATACCGTTGCTCCCGTGCCGGGAAGCTATGAGTTCTCTTCCGGTCAGCAGACCTGCGATGCTCCCATTCATATGACCTTGGTGGAAGATGAAAACCTCAGCCTGACCGACGGCATTCAGTTCAACCTCACCGGTACCGTGGAAGGTCTGCAAGCCGGCGATGAGTTCTGCGCCCAGGTTCGTTTTGCCGATCCCGGTCTGGAAGATGTGGACCCCGATCCGGTTTGCGCCGCCTATGTGGATTCCGGTATCTGGGCTTTCAGTGATCTGACGATTCCTCGCCCCGCCGAACCCAGTGAAGCCGGTGATGATGGGTATACCTTGAGTGTCTGGTTTACCGACGTAGCCGGAAACCGGGCGGAATTGACGGCAGCCCCCTGCGGCTTGACTGCGGACTTCCGTCCCGTTTCGGAATCGCTGAAAATCATCGGTGTCGGGAAAGGTGGCGATCCGGAGGAGTATTACAATCCCTTTGATGAAGACGTGATTCAACCGATCTGCCTCGTTCAAGTGGATGATGCTGATGACGGCACCGCCGGTCTTCAGGTGGAAGTGAAAATTGAAGCGCCGCAGCTTCCCGTCGGAACCGACATTGCCATTCAGGTGGATGAACTCTCCCCGGTATATGGCACCACCGATGGCGATCGCATTGCCAAGATTCTGCTCACTGTCAATCCCGGCGTTCACACCTTGCAAGCGGCGGCGACGTCGTTGGGCGTGACCCTTTACTCCAACATCGTTTCCATCAACAGCGCGTTGAATCCGCCGAGCATGAGTTTTGTCTCTCCCACGGAAGGTACCTACTTCCAGGAACAGAACATCGCCGTGGTGCTTAGTTCCAGCGCCAGTGACGGTCAGATGGTTACGGTCAGCCATAATGGCAGCGATGTCTCGGAAGCCTTGGCCAATGGCAGGGCCAATCTGAACGTGAGCCTCTCCGCCGGTGATGGTCTCAAGAGCCTGGAGGCTTCTGTCGAGGATGTTTGCGGAAACATCGGCAACGCCAGCCTGACGGTCAACCTGGATATGACCGCGCCGACACCGGTGTTCGTCACTCCGGTGGATGAAGACACCATTGGCGTCAGCGATCCGACGCCTATCACGGTAAGCTTTGACGGAGAAACCGCAGGCCGGACCGCATATCTCTATATTTACACATCCGACCCGGAAGCGGGTTCTCCCAGCCCGATTTCCACGATGACGGATGTTCTTGAAGACAACGGTGGAACCATCCAGGCTGAATTCAGCTTCGCCTTCGCCGATGGGAATTATTGGCTTAAAGCGGCCTACAGGGATCAGGGTGGCAACCTGGGAGAAGAAGTGATTCACGTTACCGTGAACACCGGGTGTTACACCAATACTCTGGCAGCTCCTTTCAGTACGGCCAACGTGCGTTTCGGTATCGGTGACGCCGATGGTGGCAACATTGCCAATGGAGTGACGCGCAGCCTTTCCGTGTTGGGCATTGGTTCCAATATTGCCACCAACCAGTTGGTTACGGTTCGTATCAACGGTTCTGTGGCCGGCAGTACGATGGTCGATGGCTTCGGCGAAGCGACGATCAACAACCTGCACTTCCCCTCCGAGGGAACTTATTCCTTGGTTGCCACATTTGAACATCCCAGCGGCACGGGAACCTGTACCCTGCTTCCGGGTGGTATTACCGTTGTCGTGGACTTCACGCCGCCGGCCTTCTCGCAGATCGAACCGGCAGCGACGGCGAACCCGCAAAGCGTCCCCGTGACCTACAACTGCGCCAGCCTCAACCAAGGGGATACCGCGTCCTTCCGCTTTGGCGTAAGCCCCGAAGGAGGCCCCACTTTGGAAGAAGGTCAGTTGGTTCAACTGACGGTGAGCAACCAGGCGGGAACCTTCACCTCTACGCCCTACGAAGCCACGGTGGAAGGTGGAGAAATCCAGTTCAATGATGTGACCATTCACGGCTCGCTTCTTCCGGATCTTTCCACGGTTACCTTGACCCTGGAAGCTGAGGATCTTGCCGGTAACACGGGGAGCTATGTCTTCACCGCGAAGGTGGATAAGCAAGTCCCCTATTTCACGAATTTCATTCCCAGCGAAACCACCCTGACGGATGATTTCAATCCGGCCACGGATGAGTTTGATCTGGCCTTGTCCGTTGTGGTGATGTACGGAACGCCGGGAACCGGCAACCTGCGCGCCCAATACCGTGTGGGAGACGACATCTTCCCCTTGGGAGCGGAATACTTCAACCTGGTTGAACAAGGTACCAACCAGACCAGAGCGTCCATCACTGGAACCTTACCTCAAGGTGCCGTGACCATTCTGCTTTCCCATACCGATGCCTTCGGCAATGAAAGCTGCTCGTGCATCAGCAACTGCACTGTGGGATGTTGCACCGGTCAGAGCGGCCCCCGTGAGAAGTATTACTACATCGACAGCACCGCCGCGAGCATCGAGTTCCGTGACGGAGCCAATCCCTTCCCGCTCTTGAGTGAACGCAGCACCACCTGGGCCGCATCCCGCGATGAAGACCTCCAGGCTCCCGGATTCCAGGGCTCTTTCCTGGCGGTTGTCGGTGGGATGCTGAACGGCGTGACCGTGCGTGTTTGCTCCGATCTGGGGGACACCTCCGGTGATAGTGTGATTACGGGTGAGCGCTGCCAGGGCGACGCCGAAGGCGGAGCGGGTTACTACATCGTAGCGCAGAAGGTCATCAGCACCGATGACACTGTCAAGCAGGTCTTCTTCGAGGACGTGCCTCTGTTGAATGAGAGCAGCCACACCATGTATGTGGAAGCGGTGGATACCGTTCGCTACGTCCGTTCCGAGATGGGAACCCTGACCGTTGACTCGGTTCGTCCGTCCATTGATTCCTGGTCGATCACCAGCAACAACGTAGACAACGACGGTCAAGACCTCTGGCTCAACGGATCGGAAGGTACCGTGCAAGACGGTAACTTCCAGATGGATCTTTCCATCAACAGCAGTTCAACGGACCTGGTTCGGGCTCGCGTGTACCGCTCCTCCGGTGACACCAACACCCTGCTTGTTGCTAAAGACATGAACCAAGGGGAGATCCAGGCTACGTTCACCCGTGCCGGAAGCAATCCGGTGGTGCTGCCTCTTTCCCCGGCCACCCATACCATCAAAGTTCAACTGGTGGACAACGTGGGGAACACCAGCGATCTGACGGTCGCGGCTGCCGCAGAAACCTTACGCATCGACACCATTGCGCCCACGGTATCCATTCTGGACGGGGGCGATCCGATGAACCTGTTCAGTTGCGATTGTGGTGGGGACATCACCGGCAGCTGCCAGCGCAACGTGACGGTATCGCTTGGAACCCAGGCCGGAGAGCCTTTCCCCACACGCGATGTGACCGTGACCTTGTCCAACGGCGTGGATCAACCGATCAGCCGGACCGTACCGGCCAACAGTGGCTCGGTCGCTTTCACGGATGTACCTTTCCCGCAGGGTGACTCGACGCTTACCGTCAGCGCTCTTGATGAAGCTCATAACGAGGCGGAAGAAGATACCAACAGCTATACCACCGACAGCTTGCTTCCGACCTTGACGTTGGATACGCCGTCGGGTGATACCACCTACACGGATTCTGAATGCACCCAGAACGGTCAGGTGATTGTATGCAGTGGTTGGCAGTTCACCCTGGGCGCGACCAATCGGGCTGCCCTGGTTGAGTTGCAGAAACGCCCCACAGGCGCGGGGGATGATGCCTGGGTCGCCTTCAGTGACTCCTCAAGCTGGTCTTTTGCTGCCAGTGAAAATCCCCAGGTTCAAGCGATCGGCGATGTCAGCCTTGAACGTGGAGCGATGGAGTTGCGCCTGGTTGCCACTGAGACCGGCACCTGCAACAACGCGGCAACCAACCCCGTTACCATTACCGCTGATTTCACGGTCACCCTGGTGATTGGTGGGTACCATGCCGATGGTCGGGCGATTTCCGGTGCCGACTTGCACTTCACCGCAGATGAGAAAACGGGAACCGGTGGTAGCGGTGAATTCCTGGCGTCCATTCTGGTGATTGGAAATGATGCAACCGATGGGATGAATCCCAGCCTGACGGTGAACGGAACGCTGATCAGCGACAGTGAAACCATCGCCTTTGATGCCGGCAACGGAGATTATCGTGTGGTTTACACCAACGTGCCGTTGAAGGAATGGGACTGCTCCGGGGCAACTCCCCGCAACACCATCCGTATCGACATCGGTTCCGGAGATGACGCGACCTTCTGGAGCCAGACTGGCATCATCGCCGATAGTGGTCTGCCCACGGTCAGCTTCTCCAACCCGGACCCGGCTTTGAATGTTCATACCTGGAACCGTGAAGCGGATCGGGATGGTCAGATCAACGGACAGGTTCTCCCCTTGGCTGCCGGTCCGGATCTACGCATCAAGCTGGGAACCACCGGCCTGGAAGCCGGTCAGGTGGCGACCCTCACCGCGATGACGGACCAGGGACAAACCGTGGGTCTGAGCAACAACACGGCCTTGGTTGTCGTGGATGATGCCTGTGATGGCAGCGGTAGCGTGGTCTTTGAGAACCTTGCGATTCCCAATGCAGGGAACAATCTGTACATCGAATTGAAGGTGGCCATTGAAGACCTTTCCGGAAACGCCGCGAACTTCACAGGTCAGGCTTTACGCATTCACGCCGATGATGATCCTCCAGCAGCCTCCTTGGGTGTCTGCATTGGTGAAGCTACTGACAGCGTAAGCCCGGAAAGCTATCAACAGGAACCGGCGGCCTGTGCCGGCTATTGCGGCTCCACCCCGGAAGAGATTGCTGAAAACTGCTCCCGTCGTGCAGGTTCCGCAACCTTGTTCTTCAATGCGGAAGGCAACGGTACGACCTTGACCACACAGGATATTGATGTTGATTCTTTGACCTTCGGCTATATGGAAACCAGCAGCCCGGAGGATTGTTCCGACTTCAGTTGGGATAACGCCACGACCTCGGATGACTTGGACTGGCAGGTGGTCGGAGAAGGAGATGGCGGTGAGACCCTGTTGATTCGCGGGAAAAACATTCTGGCCAATATCGGTATGAGCTACTGCTTTGCCATCCAGGTCATGGATGTAGCTGGCAACACCACGGAGAGCGATCCCGTTGCCAGAGAAATTCCGCTCTACACCCAGGTCTTGGGTAGTAACTTGTCAACCTCAGCGGATATTTATCTGGGGTATGCCTCCGCCGTGGGTGATTTCAACTGTGATGGTCGGGATGATATCGCCATCAGTGACGTGTATGCGGACGATTCCCGCGGCAGCGTCTATGTTTGGTATGGCAATGATACTCCCAGCGGTACACCGGATGTGACTCTGTCTGCTCCTGTGGGCCTTGAAGGCGGAAGCTTCGGGTATCGTCTTGCTGCTGGAAACGTCGGTGACAACGACACCGAAACCTGTGATGACCTGCTGGTTGGAAGCTTCCTCGTTCCTGCCGAAAGTGGTAGTGGCGTGTATGGTAGCTACGAAGGTCATGTGGAATTGTTCTTCGGATCATCCTCCGGCTTGCCCAGCGTGGCGGACTACTACTTCGATGGTGCCAATGTCGCTACAGGGTATGGTTACTGGAACGCCATCGGAGCCGACATCGCCATCGGTAATTTCGATGGGGATGCCTTCGATGACATCGTCCTTGGTGCGGATAACCCGCAAGATGGATATTTCCCCGGTCCGGTATTCCTGTATAAGGGCCGTTCCCATGATGACTGGGCTGCGTTGGATGCCAACAGTGACGGTACCTTGTTCGTCAACGCCCTGGCTTCTCCCTACTGCGACACCTGTGACCTTTCCATTGTCGCCCCGGTGGGGAGTACCGGCAACATCGGCTTCTATGCCGGATACAATCATGGTCTGACCGTGTCTACGGTGGACCTGAATCATGATGGAATCATGGATGTCATTGTTGACAACAAGAACAGTTTGATCGGCGGGGCCACCCAAGATCGTGTTCACGTCCTTCTTGGAGATGCCAACTTCTGGGACTACACGGCTCCTCTGCAAGAAGGAAGCGGTGAGGATGGCATCTTCGTAACCTCTGAAGCGACCTTGGGTACCTTTGATGATGTCTATCCTGGTTTTGCCGGAAGTGTGGGTGGTCCCAGCTTCAACGGGGATGAGTATGGAGATATCCTCTTTGTCGGAAACAGCGGCAAGAAGAGAATCTTCCTCTGGTACGGCGGCATGGAAGAAGGAAATGCCGTGATTACTCAGGGCAGCTATCGCTTGCCGAACACTGGCACGCCGGATCTGACCTTCCATCAGGCGGGATTCCTTGGCGACATGAACGGTGATGGCTATTCCGAAGTCTTTGGAACGGGGTATAACGATGCCGCCGGTGAGGAAGTAACCCGCTTCAGCATCTGGTATGGAAGCTCCGCCAGTGACCCGGCAGCTCAACTCCCGGACCCGGTCACCCATACCCACATGCTGAACCTCGGTACGATCGCGACCCAGGGAGATACCTTGTATGGTGTGGGACGCTTCGATTGGAACCAGGATGGCTACATGGATGTGGGCTTGTCCAACTCCAACCGCAATGCGGTGTATCTGCTCTGGTAAGTTCAATCTGCTCTGACTGACAGAAACCCCGGCTCCAACGAGCCGGGGTTTTTCGTGGGTTGGTATCTAAGGTGATGGTGAGAGCCGGTAGCGTATCTTTTCCTGAGACGAGACAGGGTTTATTCCAAGCCCGACAGGCTGGAACGCGCAGAGGGCCGCAGCCATGTGGTGAGGTTTATCCTACCCTATGGTTCATGGGGCAATGCGTCGTTCATTCCTCACCGCGGTGCTACATCGTCTATCAAGGAATCATACAAGGTTGAACCAAGGGCTTGCCTGACAGGGGGAGTGATCTGATTCGTTTCACTTGGAGAAGCGTCGCCAGACTCCCGGTCCGAAGGCGCGGACATGCTCGGCAAAGCCTTCTTGGGTGAACCAGCCATCGTGACCTTGTCCCGCTTCAGGGGATACCAGAAACAGACTCATTGCCGGGATGTAGCCATAGGCCATACGATAGAGCCGCTGACCTTGGGCGTTGCGGGCGGTATCCACCACAACACTCACATGTCCGGTTTGTCCACCTCTGGCTGGAGGTTGAACGAAGAGATCCCCTGCTTGGACGAAACGCGGGTCCAGGCGGGGGAGATCCCGCGAGAGGCTGGCACTCCCGGCATACAGAAACACGGTCTTCAGAAAGCCTTGGAAGCCGGCATCGGATCTGGAATCCCGTGTGGAATAGCTTTTCAGATGGCGCCCATCTTCGGTGGGATGGTAGCGGGTTCCCGTCCGGTAGGCGGAATAATCCATCCAATCTCCGGAAACCGATTTGAAACGAAGCGTTTTCTCCTGGCCAATAGACTGGTGGTAGTAAGCCCATAGCAAGATGGCCATGTCTGCACATTGGCAGGCGTTGGAAAGCACCGGTACGGTGGTGACGGCCAGTACCTCGGCTGGTGGGCTAAGCACCTCAGACCCATAAGGGTTGGTGACAGGGGTTCCTTTCGGGAACAGGGGTAGCTCCTGAACCCAGGAGGAAAAGCCAGGCAACCCGGCAACCCGTTCATAGCCTTTGGGCAGGGGAAGATCCCTCACGCGAGCAAGCAGATCACCATTGTTTTTCACGAAAGGATAATGGCTTATAGGGTGTCGGTAGCTGGGCAACTCCGTGGATGGTTTCGCTGTTGAAGGAGAGGAGGCATCGGCGAGGAAGAGTTGCTCCGGCTCGTGTGTGTCCTCGGCTTCATCCTGGGTGTCAAAAGGGTTGTCCTCCTGCGCAAACAAGAGGGATGACCCCAGAACCGTCACAGAAGCCAGCAGGCCGCAGGCAAGCCCGGTCATTCGCTTCATTGTTGCGGCCAACCTTTCTTGCGGGCTTCTTCCAGAATCATGAATGCCGCCCGCAGTGGAGTTTCTTCACCAAGGATGGTTTGGAAGGCGGTATCACGGGCTTGATGGTAGGCAGACGCTTCCTTTCCTTGGGTTTCTTTACTTGCCTTGGTTTTGGCCTGGAACAGCCTCACGGCGAGTTTCTTTCTTGCTTCTTCCGTCAAGCCGAAAAGAGTATCTTTCTGGCCACGCAACTCTTTCAGGGTTTCTTTGACCAGGGTAAATTCCGGTTTGGTGGTGCGGTTGGGAACCACCAGTGTGGCATAGCCTCCGGCCAGATCCTTCTGCCAGCCTTTGGTTCTGGCGTAGCCGCGCACGGTGACCTGGCGCACGTTTCGGGTTGGGCTTTTCACCTTGGCGATGGCCAGATCATGGGCTTTGAACAGCGCAACGCGGATGGCGTCATCGTTGATTTTCGGATCAATGTACACATGAGCCACGACGTTGACGTCATAGACCACGGGTTTGCCCTGTTTCTCCAGGCTTTCCAGCAAGGCTTTATCCATCGGTTGCACGGTCTGCTCAATCTTCAGGATTTCCAGACTGGTTCCCTGATCAAAGCCGCCGAAATCGGCGTCTGCCTTCTTGGGTGGATTCTTCACCGGTGTCTTGGTGTCATCGCTTCGTTCCGTAACCTTGTAGCTCTTGGAGGATGGTTCCGGTGTCGCCTTGTTCTCGTGTTTCGGTGTCGAGGGTTCACAGCCCACGATGAGGAAGAAACAAGGCAGCACAATCAGGACAAACAAACTCAGGGAGTATCGCTTCATCAAGCTCCTCCGTCGGTGAGAAGGGTTCAATGCGTAGTCGCACGGGCTATTGTGTCATGGTTGGAGCAGTGAGTCCAGCTTTCGTCGGCTCTTCCAGGCGGGGAGATCCTCCGGGCTCGTCGGCAGGTCATAAGTATCGGCGAGGCGATCCCCGCAACGTGGCGTGATCCGGCCCATCAAATCCTGATAGCGGCTGATCCCCAATTCCACCTGACCGCCAAGAATACGCAGCAGAGCCGCTTTGGCCGCATGACGCCAGACCACTGGACAGGCTGAGGTGTCTTTCAGCACCTCCAGCGCACTGCGTTCCAAGGAGAGAGCCTCGGCGAGCAGGGCATCATCTTCCGTCGCCGTAAGGGGCGTGCGGTAATCCGTGCCATCGAAGAACCAGCGTTTGGGAACCTGAAACGCCCCACCTTGCGTACAATCTCCCTGTTTGAGCAGACAGACGCTGGCTTCTGCAAGCAGCATTGGCGGAACGCCGGGCCGGTTGCGCCGCGTGAACCGGCCCGTGATATCCTTGGCCAGACGGTGGACCTTCTTTCCAGACAACTCAAGCAGAACGCTTTGCCCGCCCTGGTCCGTGACATCTGGACAGTCAAGAAACAGCTCCGGTTTTCCGTTGTCATCGGAATCGGCAAAATGCGTCAGGTCCACCTCGCAGGGCATGGCGATGGAAGAAGGGATTTCCTCCAGTTGCTTGGGGAGTCCGTTGGCCGGAAGAAGAAACAGCCGAACCCGGTTTTTGGCCGCAGGGCTTGGTGGAGTTGTTTTCGTCGCTTGGGGAATGACCTGCTGGTACACCCCGACTCCGTAGCCGTTGTTGTTCAGATCAAAGCTTTCAGCGGCCTGGGTCAATACGTAGTGAAAGCCATCTGCCGTGAACTGGCGATCCAAACGTTGCAAAGGCGGCAGTTTCAGGCGCGGATCTTCGCAGGAGCCAAGCCAGAGAGTGCCGATGCCGAGCAGGGCCATCCATACGAGACGCTGTATCAAACGAATCATCGTTCCTCGGATTTGTAGAACCGGTCCAGAATATCCGCGTATTTGCGGAAGATATAGGTGCGCTTCAGTTTCAGCGTTGGGGTCAGATCCCCGCTTTCCAGGCTGAAATTGTGGGGCAGGATATGAAACTTCTTGATGGTTTCAAAGCTGGCCAGTTCATGGTTTTTGCGGTTGATCCGTTCTTGCACCATGCGCACGATGTCCGGCTTCTGAAACAGTTCGTCCAGGCTGTTGTAATGCAAGCCTTGTTCCCTGGCCCAGCGGGTGATGCTTTCTACGTTGAGCGTAACCAGCGCGGAGAGGAAGTTGCGGCGGTCGCCGTGAACCAGAACCTGGTCGAAAAGCGGGTCTTCGGCAAGGATGCGTTCCACTTTCTGCGGGGCGATGTTTTTGCCACCGGCAGTGATAATCAGGTCTTTTTTGCGGTCGGTGATCCGTAAAAAGCCATCCACATCAATTTCGCCGATGTCCCCGGTGTGCAGCCATCCATCCACCAGGGTGGACGCGCTTTCCTCGACGTCGTTGTAATACTCCCGCATCACCGTTGGGCCGCGCACAAGGATTTCCCCGTCGCTGGCCAGTTTGATGTCCGTATCCGGGAAGGGGAGACCCACCGTTCCGAAGCGGTAGTTATCCGCCCGGTTGATGGTTACGGCACCGGAAAGCTCCGTCATGCCGTAGGCTTCCAGAATAAGAATGTCGGCGGCGTGGAAGAACTCGGCAATATCCCGGTTCAACGGCGCACCGCTGGAGAAGAAACAACGAAGCCGCCCGCCGAAGACTTCGGCCAGCCGATCATAGACCAGGCGTTTGGCGACACGATAGCGTGCGTTCAAGGTCAAGGGCAGGGGGACTTTTTCCTGCCGGGCTTTGCTTACCTCACGGCCCGTGTCGATGGCCCAATGGAACACACCACGACGCAGCCGGTTTTCCTGTTTGATCTGGTTGCGGATGCGGTCGTAAAGTTTTTCATAAATTCTTGGAACGGCACCGAAGAAATGAGGTTTGACCGTGTTGAGGTCATCCATCAGGTTTTCCAGGTTGTTCACAAAGGCGCAGGTGATCCCCGCGTAGCAGGAAATCAGTGCGATCACCCGACCGAAAATGTGGGCCAGCGGCAAGAAAAGCAAGGTGATGTCGTCTTCCTGCAAGCCGAGTAGATCGTGAAGGTTGGCCACCTGGCTAAGCAGGTTCCCGTGGGTCAGTACGGCACCTTTCGGGTCACCGGTCACGCCGGATGTGTACACGATCGTCGCGACATCATCCCAACTGCAATGACCGGCTTTTTCATCCAGAACCTCATCGGGCACGCCACGGCCCGCATCCATCAGCGCGGATAGGGTAAGAACCCGCTCGTCATCTTCCGGGGGATTGCCCTGGAACAACACGAAACGCAGGTCTTCATCTAGGCTATCGCGCACGGTTTGCAGGCGGTCCAGCAGGGCGGTGTTTTCCACAAAAATCAGCTTGGCTCCGCAATTTTGCAGAATATAGCGCGATTCACTGGCCGTGTTGGAATGGTAAATGGGAACCGTAATACCGCCCATGCCCATGATGCCCAGATCGGCGTAAACCCATTCGGCACGGGTAGAGCCCAGGACGCAGATTCTGTCCCCAGGGTTCAGGCCCAGAGCAATCAGCCCTTTGGAGACATCCCGGACGATAGCCCCGAACTGTTCCCAGGTGATGTCACGCCACTGCCCCCGCCGTTTGACCATCAGCGCCGTTCGCTGGGCGCTGGCCACGACACGGGTTCGGACCATTTCGTTGACGCAATGAAACCGCACGATTCGTCCTTCCTCCCCGATTGTACATAGTATTAATACTATGTTTTGAGGAAAGCTGTCAAGTTTCGGGAAGGTTGAAGCGGCAGTTTGTTGGAGCTTTCCTGGGAGATCACCTGGGGCTTGAGGGAGAAACTCCTCCCGTCCTTCGAGACGGACTGCGCCCTGATCGGGAACACAGGGTGGGAGTGGAGGAATTTTTCCTGTCTATCGTTTGTTGTGGCTCTATTTTCTACCGAAGCACAACCCGGAAAGACCGGCCTACTTTTCCTTCAAGGCTGCTTTTAATTTATCGGCGAGGCTGACCATCGAACTGGCTTGATCTTCCCGGCGGGATTCCTCCGGCTCGTTGTCCAGTCCGATGGTTTCGGCAAGGTGTTCGCGGGCGTGAATGTCATCATGGCAATACACGCAGAGGTTTTCCCAGTTGCTTCCATCGCGGGGGTTGTTGTAGGCGTTCCCGTCTTTGTGATGCACGGTCAGCAAGGGGAGATCCTTGCCCTCGAAGCTTCGTCCGCACCGGGCGCAAACCGGGCCATGCAGGGCCAGAGAGGCCCGCCGGTAATCAAAGCCTTCCGTTTGCTGGGCCTGGCGTTCTTTGATCCGTTTAATCAGATCCGACGCGCTGGTAGAGGCGTCCCGTTTGGTGGGGGCGGATTTGTTGGTACGCATGGGTCGTACCGGCTTTTTGAACGGACGTGTCATGGCTCCCTCGAACGGTCAAGAATTAGGAGTCACCGGTTTGTTTGGGCTCCTTTCCAGGAGTTTTCATATTATATTTTTCCATGCGCCGCAACAATTGAAAGCGACTGATTCCCAGAAGCTTGGCTGCCTCGGACTTCACACCGCCGGTGGAAAGCAGGGATTTATGAATCATTTTGCGTTCCAGCGTTTCCAGGGTATCCACGCCGGGAATGAAATCAAAGAAGTTCTGCTCTGCGGTTTTGGATGCCGATGACTGGTCCGGCTGGAATCCTCGAATGCGCTCCGGCAGGTGATTGATCGTGAGTTGCCCCTGGTCGGCAAGAATCAAGGCTCGCTCAATGGCGTTTTTCAACTCGCGCACGTTGCCGGGAAAATCGTATTGAGAGAGCGATTGCTTGGCATCTTCGGCAAGCAGCGGAGCCTCACGGCCCATTTTCTCGGAAAGAAAGCTGACGAAGTGATCGGCCAAGAGAAGGATGTCCGAACCGCGATCGCGCAGGGGCGGAATCTGAATGGGGAAGACGCTCAAGCGCTGGTAGAGATCGAAACGGAAGGTTCCTTGCTTCACCTGCTCAAGCAGATCGCGGTTGGTGGCCGCGATGACCCGCGCCCGCATGGGATACTCCTTCACGCTGCCCACCCGTTGGAAAGTACGGTTTTCCAGGGCGCGCAGAAGCTTGCCTTGCAACTGTAGATCCATGTCGCCGATTTCATCCAGGAAGATTACACCGTCTTCGGCTTCCTGGAATGCGCCTTCGTGTTTGCGATCCGCCCCGGTGAAGGAACCGCGCTCGTGACCGAAGAGCAGGCTTTCCACCAGCTCCGAGGGAAGCGCGACGCAGTCCACGGCGATAAAGGGTTTTTGCGGGGTGGAAAGCGAATGCAGATAGCGGGCGGCGACTTCCTTACCGACACCGGTTTCTCCGGTTAGCAAGACTGTGGTCTGTACGTGACCGGCCACGCGGTCAAGCTGCTCTACGACCTGTTGAATGGGGCTGGACTGGCCGATGATACCCGATTTCTTATGCTCATCCCAGCCGCTTTGCTGCTCACGTATACGGTGACGGCTACGGATTTCCAGCATCCGTTCCACGATGGGGGCTACGCTGGGTTGCTTGACGATGTAATCCTCGGCTCCCTGGCGAATGGCCTGCACGGCGTTCTGTACGGTTTCAAAGGCCGTCATCATCACCACCCCGGCGCGAGGCTGTCTGGCCTGCAAGGTGGGAATGATACGGATGCCGTCATCGTCGGGAAGTTTGTGGTCCAGCAACACGGCGTGGTAGACGTTTTCCGTCGCCAGTCGCAAGCCGTCTTCCGCCGTATAGGCCAGGTCGCACACCACTTTCTTGCGTTTCAATTCCCTGGCGATGGCCTGGGCATAGAGTCGTTCGTCTTCAATAATCAAAACGGAAAAAGCCTGGCCGACTTCCTCCTGTTTGCTTGTCTGCATATCCATCGTCATATCATCATTCTCCGTGGCAAAACCAAGGTGGCGCGGCAACCTCCCTCCGGGCGATTGCGTAACTCCACCATTCCCCCGTGGGCTTTGGCGATGTTGTTGCAAACCACCAAGCCAAGTCCCGTTCCGTGGGTTTTGGTGGTCACAAAAGGCTGCATCAAACTGTCCGGACTTCGCTTCAACCCGGCCCCTTCATCGTCGATCATCACCGTTACGCTTTGTGTGGTTTCCCTTACTCCACAACGAACGGTACCTCCCCTGGGGCTGGCTTCGATGGCATTGAGCATCAGGTTGAACAGTGCGTGTTTGATCCCTTCATAATCCGCGACCAGAGAAACCGTTTCCGGCGCATCAACAAGAATGCGTTTCCCGTCGGATGAGTGGGCTCGTCCCAGCAGACGCTGGGCTTCCGCCAAGACCTTGACCAGATTCATCGGTGCGTAATTGCTGTTGTTGCGTGTGGCCATCGAGAGATAGTCTTTGAGAATCTTGTCCATGCGCGTGATTTCACTGGAAAGAGCCTCGACGGTTTCAAGCTGTTCCGCGTCTTCAACGTCTTGGGCCAGTGATTCCAGAGTTGCTCCGATTGCCACCAGGGGATTTCGGATCTCATGGGCCAGTTGTGCCGCCATTTCCCCCATTGTTGCAAGTCGTTCCCGGCGCAGAATCTGCCCTGTTGTTTCCAGATCATCACCCAAGGCCCGGTCCGAACCCTGCTCACGAATGGATACCATGTATCCCAACACCTGATGTTCTTCGTCGGCAAGTAAGAGTGCTTCCACACGCACCGGGAACACACGGCCATTCTTGTGGCGAACGACGGCCATTTCCTTGAAATAGCCATCGGATAAAAACAGGAACTGGTGGTTCAGTACGTCCAGTACGTCCCGCTGTTCCTGGAACAGTAAGCCGACCGGTTGACCGACCAATTCCCCGCTCTGGTAGCCGAACAAATCCTCTGTGGCCTGATTGCACCCGGTGATGCGGTATTCCGGGTCTACATAGAGGGTGGAAACCGTCTCTCCCAAGGTCAGTTGGATGAGTTGGCTTTGTGCCAGGGGTTCCTCGCGGGTAAGGAATTCCCGAAAGCGGCAGGTTACCCAGGCTCCCTCGTTCATGAACATGGGAAAGAGGTTGATATTGAGTTGCCTGTCTCCCTCGTCGTCCAGTTTGTAATCCCGCTCCCAGGCTGGGAGGTCATGGTGTTCATGGAGGCTTGTTTCATAGTCGTGAAACAGGGTTTTCAATTCCGCTTGCATGGCGTTCGACCAGCGTTCCAGGGTGCGGTGGGCCAGGGTGTCCGGTTCTTCATTGGTGGACCCCCCGACGAATTGACCATCCCGGTACACCAGGGAGACTTGAAATACCAACTCGCGGGTTCGGCGGTTCTGGCTTCGCTCGTGAATCAGATTCCCTTGCAGATGGTCTTCCAGAAGTTTGGAAATGCGATGAGCATAGCGGATCTGCAATTCTCGCTGCTGACGACTGAAGGGATGCAGACCTTCCTTTTCAAACAACATCAGTCCGAAGCGCTGCCTTGCGGTTTTGGCCGGAACGCAGGCGAAGCGGTGTTCTCCGATAATCTCTTCAATGCTTTTGGTCAGTTCGATGGGCAGAACGCTGCCGATGAGTTCCAAGAGGGAATTGGATTCATAAATCAGGTTCTCTTCCCAGCAGCGATAAATCAGGCTGTCTTTCGCCGCTTCCTGGGGCGCGGTGATCCCGGAGAGGTCTTGCCCCATCATCGTTTCAACCGCGCTGATCTGCTCCATTTTCCCCGCCTCGGCACCGACACGGATGCGTAAGGCGCGGTTGTTCTCGTCGAAAATAATCAGAACCACCGCTCCGCAACCCAAGAGCTTGGCTGCGCCGCATAAAATGGGTTCTACCAGGTCTTCCACCCCGGTAATCTGGCTGATGCGGTTGAACGGTGCGAATTTCGTGGTCATGGCTTCTGTCCTTCCCTGGCCAGTTTGCGGCTGCGTTCATGCAGGCGCATATGACCGCGCTGAATCCCTTCCGTAGACAAGGCTCGAAGAGCCGCCATGTTGCTGGCCAGACCTGCGCAGGTTGCCACCATGCCCAGATCCGTGGCGCTTTCTGCTCCGAGAATCTCCAAGGCGGCTCGTGCGCCGGGATGCACCTTGGTGGTTCCACCGATAATCCCCACGGCCATCGGAAGGGTCAGGCGTCCAACCAACGATTTTCCCTCCATCAGACGCCAGGTGGCCAAAGGTGCATAGCCTCCTTTTTTCGTCGCATAGGCATGGGCTCCGGCTTCCACCGCACGCCAATCGTTGCCTGTCGCCAGCATGACGGCGTCCACCCCGTTCATGATGCCTTTGTTGTGGGTCGCGGCGCGGTAGGGGTCCATCTCGGCAAAAAGACTGGCCATGACGATTCCCTGAGCGACTTCCGCACCGCTGCGGTTTTCCATCGTCAAGGCTTCAACAGGCACGGAACACGCGGCGGTAACCAGGCGTTGATCGGCAAGGTTGGAGAGGATGCACAAGCCAACGCGCCCGCCGGTCAATTTTTCCAGTGGACCACGGAGGCGTTCGCACATCGTATTTACTGCGTTGGCTCCCATCGCGTCGCGGACATCCACATGAAGGTGCAACACGAGGAACTGGCCTTCGCTGTCATCGTCAGGAACCAGGCGGGTTTCCAGATCCAAAGGCCCGCCGCCGAAACGAATCAGCATCGGGTCGGCTTCTCTGGCTACCCGCAACAACTCTTTGCGGTGTTCCTTGATCTGTTCGGTGGCCTTGTGGACATCCTTTGCAAAAAGCTGAATCTGGCCGATCATCACCGGCGGCGTAACCTGGGCGGTAAAACCGCCACCCTCACGGATCAATCGTGCCGCGTTGCCTGCCGCCGCCACTACGCTGGCTTCTTCCACCACCATCGGCACCAGGACATCACGTCCGTTGATTGTGAAGTTCGGCGCTACGGCAAAGGGCAGGGCATAGGTGCCGATGACATTTTCAATCATCAGCTTGGCATCATCAAGATGCAATCCCCCGTGGGTCATGGCGTCACGCAGGGTGGTTTGGTCGAGGTTCCGTAAGGCTGCGGTACGATTGCGGCGCTCGTCCAAAGAGAGTTTGTGCCAACCGGGAATGCGGCTCGGTTCGTTACTTTGTTTCATCAGAATGTATCTTTCTCAGGGGCAAGCCCTGTTAGGGGTACTCAAGGTTTCGCCAGGCTCTTGCGGGGCCAAGGTAATCGTCCATGCGGGAAATCCGGCCTGGGTCAAGGCCTCGGCAACGTGTTCTTCCTTCTTCGGAGCAAGCATGACCATGCAACCGCCTCCACCGGAACCGGTCAATTTGGCTGCCATTGCTCCGGCTTCATACGCCACATCGGTCATGGTTTTGAACTGCGCCACACCGAGGTTCAACTCGCAGAGAATTTCCTGGTTGCGCTTCATCGCCTCGGCCAGAGAGGGCCAATCCTGCTGCTGAATGGCCTTGACCGAACAACTGACCAGATCCGTGATTTCCGTCCAGGTGGCTTGAGCAATGCCGGGGTGACGTTTGGCGAAAGAACGGACATTGGCGACCATCTTCTTGGTGCTTTTCGGTACGCCGCTTTCAGCGATCACCAAACGCAAGCCGGAATGTTTCAGCCGCCTTGCTTGATGCGTCAGTACCTCGCCCTCCGGGTCATGGTCGCTCCAGGCACCATCACGGCGGAAAAGGCACAAGCCACCAAAAGTGGCCAAGGTGTCATCCAATCCCGATGGCGTGCCGTGAAACACCTTCTCCATCCGATGAGCCAGGTCGCGAACCTCTTCGTCGTCAAGCCCCTGCTTCATCAATGCGTTGATCGTCCGCACGCAGGCGACGGACAAGGCGGCACTGCTGCCCAGACCGGCTCCCATCGGCAGATCCGCATCAAAGACAAGGTCAAAGGAGGAAAAGCAGGGCAAGGCATCGGTCAATACACGCAGTGCCTCACCGACCATGCTGTGGGTGCCGACACTGTGGCGGAAGTCCCAGGCGGGAACCGACACCCTCAAGCCGTTTTCGCGGGAACGAACCATCCGAAGGCGAACCGCTCCCGGTAGGCCGCAGGCCAGAGCCGGGGTGCCGTAGACCACGGCGTGTTCTCCCAGAAGAATCACTTTGCCGCAGGCGCTTGGTATGTCTTCAGGCTGTTTTTGCACGCTGTTCATGCCAGGTCACCAAGGGTTCAAGGATTACTTTCGGAGCGCGTTTCATTTTCGGTATCGTTGAGCAGCCGGTGACCAGCATAATGCGTCGAAGGGTTTCGATGATGCCGGAAAGGTTTTTGCGCACGCCGTCTTCGCCATCGGTGAAATAGGCTTGAATCACCGGCGCGGCCAGGCCGACGATATCGGCTCCCAGTGCGATGGCCTGGGCTACGTCCAAACCGGTACGGATTCCTCCGGAGGCCATCACCTCAACCTGTTCGTCGGCGACATCCATCACCGCAACGGCGGTTGGAATGCCCCAGTCCCATAAGGCTTCCAGGGCTTCTTTATGCTCATCCTCACGACGAAGCAGTTCCACGCCAACCCAACTGGTTCCGCCCGCGCCGGAGACATCAAAGGATTTCACACCTTCCATCTTCAGGGAGCGCACCACGGCGCGGCTCAAGCCGGCCCCGGTTTCCTTGACGATGATCGGCTTCGGGCTTTCGGCGACCAGTTTTTTGATCGCCTTGCGGATACCCCGAAAACGGCGATCACCCTCCGGCTGGGCCAATTCCTGAGCGGGGTTGAGATGGACGCACAAGGCGTCGGCTTCAATGCGTTCCACCAGACCCAGGATGTCTTCCATCGGCGTGGTGACCAACTGCATTCCACCAATATTTCCCGCTAAAAACACATCCGGAGCGGCATCACGCACCTGATAGGTCAGTTCGGCGTCCTGATGCTTGAGCATAGCGCGCTGGCTTCCCAATCCAAGGCCCAGACCAAACTCCTGTGCCACACGGGCGAGGGATTTGTTGATGGTTGCGGCTTCGCTGGTGCCACCCGTCATCCCCGTAATGAACAAAGGGGCCTGGAACTCCCGTCCGGCAAACTGAGTGGCAAGCTTGATCTCGTCCAGGTCCAGTTCCGGTAGAGCCTGGTGCATCAGCTTCACGCATTCCAAAAGCGTGGTCTGCTTTCGTGCGGGAACGCCCCGCTCGCCTTTTCGGAAGTATTTCAGGTGATCTCGTTTTCGCCGCTCAATGTTGCTATGCATGAACTCTCCACACAAGGTTGACTGGATTCATGATGAAGAACGAGAGAGAAGACTCCGCTCGCGGGGAATCATGCTAACGGAAGACGGGACAGGGAGCAAGCGGAAATGTGCGAAATCGCACGCTCTGACAGGGCCTTCGTGCGATTCATGCTTGCCTTGGCCAAGATCATCCCGTAGACTCGGCCCTCGCATGAAAAGTAAGCACAGCTCATGCCAATAAATAGGCCGTGGGGTCGCCTCTGTAGGAGGAATGCCCCCGGAATGAAGGCCTCATCACTCTATCGGGTTGGAGATCACCCCATGAACTACCCTGCCGCCCTGGATGCCGTCCGTCCCGCCATTGAAAACGCGCTGGAAAGCTATGCCGAAGCCATCATGTGTCCACCGTCTTTAAAGGAGGCGATGCGCTATTCCTTGCTTGCCGGTGGCAAACGGCTCCGCCCGGCCCTGGTTTTGACCACCCAGGCCATGCTTACGGAGGATGGTCCTCAGGCCATGCCCGCCGCCTGCGCCTTGGAGTTCATTCATACTTACAGCTTGATCCATGATGACCTTCCGGCAATGGATGACGATGATTTTCGGCGTGGAAGACCTTCCAATCACAAGCAGTTCGGGGAAGCGTTGGCCATTCTGGCGGGGGATGCACTGCTGACGGAAGCCTTTGTGCTGTTGGCGGTGCATTATGCGGAGGCTCACCCGGCGCTTTGCGCGGCCTTGACCCAGGAAATTGCTCAGGCGGCAGGAGCCATCGGTATGGTCGGCGGTCAGGTTCTGGATATTCAACCGCCCCAAGGGATGACTCAGCACGAATTGGAAACGCTTCACGGCATGAAAACCGGTGCGTTGTTCCGCGCCGCGCTTCGTTGTGGAGCCTTGCTTGGTGGCGCGAGCGACGAGCAACGAACCGCGTTGGATCGCTATGCCAAGGCGGTCGGTTTAGCCTTTCAGGTGGCCGATGATATTCTGGATGTCATTGGCGACAAGGAAGAGCTTGGAAAAAGTATCGGTAAAGACGAAGCCCAGGGCAAAACAACCTATGTCACCCTGCTTGGGTTGGATGAAGCCAAGAGCTATGCTCGGAGTTTGGCCGATGAGGCGGTTGGCGCCTTGTCGCTCTTTGGTGAAAAGGCCAATCCCTTGGTCGATCTGGCCCGGTTCATTGTGGATCGCACCCATTGATCCCTGCCGGGGTGTTCTCTGTTGTTGTGTTGGGTAACAAGATTTATCCTTCGGGGTCGCCATGATCCGAAACGGAAATAAGTAGCGAAAAACTGTTACGATTTCCTTAAGACTTGACGATCAGGATGATCGTGACGATGATTCATGAGTGGGAATTGTTGTAACACTCATGGGCGCTTTGGGTCTTGCTTACCAAAGCGGAAGTTCTTGTATCTTCCCCCCGGTTACCGTCCTATTCGTTTCGATCCACGTCCTTCCAGTAAGGAGCATTCCGTGTCAGTTTCTCCGAAAACAAAAAACACCTTCATCGGCCTGGCGATCTTCCTTGCGGGGATCGTGATTGTTACCGGCTTGACCTTGAGCCGCAACGCACCCGAACGCAAAGACCGTCCGAAAATCATTCCCCTGGTGGAAGTCATGGAGATTGAACACTCCAAGCACCCGGCGACGATTCAGGCGATGGGGGAAGTGATCCCCGCGCAGCAGGTGAGCCTGGCTCCCCAGGTGGCCGGACGCATCACCGATGTCAGTTCGGCGCTCATCCCCGGTGGTCAGGTGAAACAAGGCGATGTGCTGGCAAGCGTTGACCGCACGGATTATCACCTGGCCTATCGCCAAGCCCAGGCCAATGTTACCCAGGCGGAATTGAACCTGGAAGAGCAGAAAGGTCTGGCCAAAGCCGCCCAGCGTGAATTGCAGTTGGTGGAAGGGAACCTGGAGCCCACTGAAGAAGGGCGTAAACTGGCCAGTCGTGAAACCTATGTGAAAAACGCCGAGGCCCAGCTTGAAGCGGCCAAAAGCGCTTTGGAACAGGCTCGTGTCAACCTCTACCGCACCCGCGTCCGTGCGCCCTTTGATGCGCGCATTGTCAGTAAAAGTGTGGAAGTCGGCCAGCAGGTGACCAGTCAGACCATCCTTGCGACCTTGCTGGCTTCCGACCGCGTCTGGGTGGAAGTGACCCTGCCTCCGCAGCAGTTGGATTGGATCAATATTCCCGGCTTCAACGCCGAGGAAGGCTCTCCGGCGACGATTCGCCAGACGGTGAGTCACCAGGAGGGCGTGGAGCGGCAAGCTCATGTCTTGCGCTTGTTGCCAACCTTGACCACCCAAGGGAAGCTGGCCCGCGTACTCTTGGAAATCCCCAATCCCTTCCAAGCCGTTCCGCTTTCCGAGGGGAAGTCAAGCCAAGCCGGAGTGACCAACCTGCCGCTTCTGGTGGGTTCCTTCGTCCATGTAACCCTGTCCGGAAAAACCATTGACAAGGTTTTGGCTCTACCCCGTACCGCCTTGCAGGAAAACAACCAACTTCATCTGTATACGCAGGAAGGCACCTTGGCCTTGACGGAAGTGGAAGCCGTGTTCAAAGATGAAACCAAGGTGTATGTCCGTGGTGATTTTCCCCAAGGGGCGAAGATCATCACCAGCCGTCTGGCCTTGCCGGTTCCCGGTATGAAGCTTCGCCTGATGACGGATTCTGTGAAAAACGACTCTTCAACGGATGAACCCACCAAGCCTGCGATGAAGGGGAAGAAGAAAGGCTCATCCGGGGCGGCACCTTCCGTTCCGGCGACTTCCAAGGGAGTGCAGCCATGAGTGGCACCAAGCTTCCCGGTGGAGCCATTTCCTGGATGGCCCAGAATCCGGTTGCGGCCAACCTGCTGATGTTTGCCTTGATTGTCGGCGGGCTTCTCTCCGCGATGCAGATCAAGAAAGAAGTCTTCCCTGAATTTATCATGGATACCGTGATGATCAGCGTTTCCTACCCCGGTGCCAGCCCGGAAGAAGTGGAACGCGGCGTGGTCCAAGCCATTGAAGAGCAGGTTCGTGACCTGGAAGGGGTCAAGCGTGTGGATAGCCAGGCCGGGGAAGGGCAGGGGACCGTTTCGGTAGAGTTGCAATCCAACACGGACATCGAACGGGCTTTGATGGACATCAAGAACGCGGTGGACCGCATTGTTACTTTTCCCAATGAAGCGGAACGCCCTTTGGTCAGTCTGGCTCAACGTAAGCGCGGCGTGATGGATCTCGTCCTTTACGGCGATATCCCGGAGCAGAACCTGCGGGAGCTGGCGGAAAATATCCGTGAGCGTATGTTGTTGTTACCCGGTGTGTCGATTGTGGATCTGACCGGTGTGCGGGATCTGGAAATCGGCGTGGAAATCTCATCGGAAACCCTCCGCCGTAACAAACTGACCTTGCCGGATGTGGCTGCCAAGATTCAATCCAGCGCCATTGAACAACCCAGCGGTGGCGTGAAAGCCGAAGGCGGAGAAGTTCTGTTACGGATCAATGAACGCCGCTACCATGCCTCCGACTTTGCCGATATTCCCATCCTCAGCGGGGAGAATCAGCAACCGGTGACCTTGGGGCAACTGGCCACACTTGATGAGGGATTTGAAGACAAGGATCTCTACGCCAAGTTTAACGGAAAACGGGCGGTGTTGCTCAGTCTGTACAGCCTGGGTACCGAATCGCCCGCCGAGGTTGCCGTCGCGGTGAAGGACTTCACCGAGCGATTGAAAAAGGAATTACCGCCGACCATTCAGACCGCGATCTGGAATGACAGTTCCCAGATGTTCATCGGACGTTTGAACCTGCTGCTGAAAAACGCGGCAATGGGTTTGGTGCTGGTACTGTTTATCCTGGGTCTGGTTTTGGAACCCAAGCTGGCCTTCTGGGTGGCCTTGGGGATACCTGCTTCGTTCATGGGAGCCTTCTTCCTACTGCCCCTATTCGACATCAGCCTGAACATGATCAGCATGTTTGCCTTCATGATTACCCTGGGTATGGTGGTGGATGATGCCATTGTGGTGGGGGAAAACATCTACCATTTACGAAAAGAGGGCGTTCCGCCGCTGAAGGCCTCGGTAATGGCTGCACGGGAAATGGCCGTGCCGGTGTTTTTCTCCATCGCCACCACCCTGGCTGCCTTTTCTCCCTTGCTCTTCGTTCCGGGGATGATCGGGAAGATCCAGTTCGCCATTCCCATTATTGTCGGCCTGGTGTTAGCCTTTTCTTTGGCGGAATCCTTCTTCGTGCTTCCTGCTCACCTGGTTGCAACCAAAATCATGGGTAAGGATGAACACGAAGACAAGCCGCGCTTCTTTCTGTTGCGCTGGCAACAAGTTATTTCCGGCGGGCTGGAGCGTTTCATTGAAACCCGCTATCGCCCCCTGGTCAGTCGAGCCGTGCATCATCCCGGCATCACCCTGGCGATCAGTGTCGCTTTTCTGCTTACCGTGGTTGGACTGTATACCGGTGGCTACATCAAAAGCATCGACTTCCCCGGTGGTGACCGTGACGAAGTGGTCGCCCAGGCCGTGCTTCCCTACGGGGTGAATGTCTTGGAAACCGAAAAGGTGGTGCAGAAGCTCAGTGATGCCGCCCACCGGGCTTTGAGCAAACTCAAGGGAGAAAGCCAGAGCTTGGGAATGATGTCTACCATCGGTATGGGGCGCGGCAGCGATGAATCCGGCACTCATGTCTGTAGTGTGGTGGTCTTGTTGAAACCCTTGGAGGAACGCGCCTTCAGCTCCAAAGAATTTGCCATGACCTGGCAACGCGAACTGGGAGAACTGGTGGGTATCGAGTCCCTGGGGTTCAGCTCTACCCGTCACGGGCTTCGCAAACCCTTGGATTTCATCCTTTCCCACTCCGATGTGGATACCTTGGAAAAGGCGGCCAAAGAAACCGCCTCGTACCTTTCGGCTTTCAACGGTGTGAAAGATGTGGACGATGGCATTGAGGAAGGAAAGCCGCAGTGGAACTTCAAACTGACTCCGGAAGGAGCCAATGCCGGATTGACGGCCAGTGCCATCGGCCAGCAGTTGCGTGGATCGTTTTACGGTGCGGAAGCCTTGCGCCAGCAGCAGGGACGAAACGAAGTGAAGGTAATGGTCCGTCTTCCCGAAGCCGAGCGGGAATCGCTGAAAACGGTGGAAGACCTGATGGTGCGCACTCCCGCCGGAGAAGAGATTCCTCTTTCCCTGGCAGCGACCACCACCAAAGACCGGGCCTATAAATCCATTGCCCGCACCAACGGACGGCGCACCCTGCGTATTCAGGCCGATGTCGATACGAAGATCGTCAACGCTCAGGACGTACAACGAACCCTGTTCTCGCAATACCTCCCCGACCTGGAAAACAAGTATCCTGGTCTTAGTGCCGGGTTGCGTGGACGCGCCGAGGATTTTCAGAATTTCCGGGAGTTCATCGTCACCGGGTTTATCATGGCCTTGATCGGTGTCTATGTTCTCATTGCCATTCCTCTACGTAGTTACCTTCAACCCTTCTTTGTGGTGATGATGGCCATTCCCTTCGGCGCGACTGGAGCTTTGTTCAGTCACTTTGTGTTGGGAATGTCGGTGTCCATGTTCAGTCTGATGGGACTTCTGGCTCTATCCGGTGTGGTGGTCAACGATTCCATCGTCTTCGTCACCACGGCCAATGATCTGCGACGGCAGGGGCTTTCCGCCACCGAAGCGGCGATCCAAGCCGGAACGAGACGTTTTCGGCCCATTCTGCTGACCACAATTACCACCTTCTTCGGGCTGGCCCCGCTGATCTTTGAAACCTCACCGGAAGCTCAGATGCTCATTCCTATGGCTGTCTCGCTGGGCTTCGGTATTCTGGTCTCCACCTGTTTCGTGCTGTTATTGATCCCTTCTCTGTTTACGATGGTGGAATATCTTCGTGAATGGGCTGGTACGATCAACCCCGTGGATGACACCGAAAGGAGGGTCGAACGATGACGCGATCCATCTTCCCGCACTTTCAAACTCTCCGCGTTGCAGCCTGCTTGCTGGCGCTTGTCACCCTGATTCCTTCCGGTCTTGCGATGGCGCAGGATGATAATGAACACGAAAACCTTCTACCGGCCTTGCGACCGGGGCCGACTCTCTCTTTTGAAGAAGCGGTTGAGCAGGCGCACCAGCAAAACCGTTCTCTGAAAGCCATCCGCTTGGATCTGCAAACCGCCGCGCAGAGCCTCAAAGCCACCTGGGCCGTGCTTCTGCCCACTCTCTATGCAACGGCAAGCTATACGCTGAATGACCACGCGGACAGTACCACCCAGAACGGCGTGACCTTGGAAACCGGAGCGCAGAATGAAATGGCGTTAGGTTTGCAAGCCAAGATGCCCTTGATTGCCGCCCAGCAGTGGTTGGGTATCGATGCCTCCCGTTCCAACCGGGAACTGGCCGAACTGACCGTTGATGAAGCCTCCCAGACCTTGCTCTACTCCGTCGCTCAAGCCTACTACCAATCCGCAGCGGCCTGGCGTTTGATCCATGTCTATGACAGCCAGGCCAAGGCTCTGGCCAACCATGTGGAATCCGCTACGGTGCGTTATCGCAACGGCGTGGGGAGTCTGGTCGATGTCAAACAGGCGCAAACCGATCTGGTGAGCGTGCAGGACGAGCAACTCAAGGCCATCTTTGCGCTGGAAAGCGCACGGGATGCGTTGAAGGTTCTGGTGGGAAGTAAGAAGCCGCCGATGCCTGTGGAAGAACCTCCTTCCCTGGCAACCTTTTTGACTGGCACGAGCGAAACCATCGCTCTGCGTTGGGATGTCCGTCAGGCGAAAAAGACCTTGGAGACATCCCGCAAAAGCACGCAGAGCCAATGGATGCAGTTTGTTCCTACACTCAACGCAACCTGGCAATGGAACTACGGCGCTCTTGTCCCGGACAGCATGGAGGACACGGAGCGCAGCCGCTGGAACCTGGGGCTTGTGTTGAGTGTTCCGCTGTTTGATGAAAGTTTCTACCCGGCGCTTCGGCAGAAAAAACTGGCCGAAAAGCAGGCGAAGCTACGGCTGGATTATCTGGAAGATGAAGCGACATCGGCCCTGGCGGAAGCCCGCCGCGCCTTGACTCAAAGTGAGTTGTTGGTTGCTTCCGCCAAACGAAAGGCCAGACTCGCCGATGAAACCTTGAGCCTTGCCCAGGCCAATTACGTCAATGGAACCGGAAACGCCCTGACGGTGATTGATGCCCAACGAGCCAGTCAAACGGCCCATGTGGAGTTGGAAACCCGGCGGCTGGATCTGGAACTGGTGCGTTTGAGCAAACTCCAGGCTTTGGGAAGAGATATTCTTTCCATCCTTCGCTGATGCTTGATACCTTGCCTGGTTCAAACGGGGAAAGAGCTTGGGCTTTCCCCGTTGTGTCTTTTCTATCTGGCGTATCTCACCTGGGAAGACGCTGCCTAGTGTCCCTCTGCCGCTCCCGTGCAATTGCAGGGGGAATGTCCATAGGAACCAATGCTGCGCAACGCATCTAGGAACGAGGAATACTCCGGCATCGCTTGCAGTTCCGTCTGGGTCATGGTCAAGCTTCCATCCGTGGCCAAGGCGGCAAAGGGATCAAAACCAATGGCGATGGAATTGACCGCGTCCTCGTCTTCCGGCTCCGCCGAGCCTTCTTCCTTGTCTCCGAAAAGGGTTTCAAAACGCAAGGCAATCTCTGCCGTGCCTTCTCCGCCTTCGGCTACCACGGCCTCGGTTTCCTGATGTGGTCCGCAACTGGTAAATTCCAGGGTTTCCGTCAGCATGAGCTTAAAGGCCACGAGGGTATGATCTTCGTTGTTGCTGGCCGTGCCGATCAGGACCAGGCTGTAGCCTTCGTAATCCGCAACCAAGCCTTCGCTTTGTGAGCCCGCAGGAAGAATGTTGAAGTTCATGTAGTTGTAGTTGCCGATGGGCACATCTTCCACCCGCCCCAGTTCGCTGGGATTCTCTCCCTTGGCACCATCCATGAAGAACTCGCCCAGCAGAGCCTCATTGGCCGTGCCGTCGGGGATCTCCGCGTGGGGATGACCGGCGTGAACCAGCTTCGCCGTAAGTCGCGTGGCTTCTACATCATCGCTTTCATTCCCTTCGGTAAGATCCTGCTCTACCTGAAAGGCCGTCGGACCTTGAAGGTTGATGTAGACGTGATCGAATTCCAGGTGCCAGCTGTCTTTGGAGTCAAACCCATCACGGACACGATCACCGGCGTTCAGCGTGAAAACCAGCGTCTCCGGGTGGCTGCCGTCGTCATCGTCATCCGCAGCAGGATCGCTATCGCTGCCATCACAGGCCGAAGCCAGAAGCAGGAAGAGAAGAAAGGCTGATCCGAAGATCAGCCTCCAGGTACATCCAGGTCTTTGATTCATGATTTAGTCGTCACTTCCCGCGTTGCAGTTGCAGTGGGCCTCCCCGTAGTGACCCAAGGTGAGCAGGGCTTCCATGAACGCATCGTATTCGTCCAGGACTTCCAGGTCGGCTTGGGTTACGTTCAGGGTTCCGTCCGTGGCCAGGGTTGCGAAGGGACCGAAACCGATGGCTATGTAGTTGATCGCTTCTTCGTCGTCGGTGTCTGCCGGGCCTTCTTCGTAATCGCCGAAGATATGGTCAAAGTGGAAGGTGGCTTCCGCCGTGCCTTCACCGCCTTCGGCCACGACACCGATGCTCTCCGGATGGGGACCGCAACTGGTGTATTCCATTTCTTCATCCAGGCTGATTGTGAAGTTGATCACCGTGTTGTCGTCGTTGTTCGTTGCGGTACCGATCATCACAATGCTGTAGCCTTCATAGTCGGAAACCAGGCCGTCGCTTTCCGCCGTCGCCGGTTGAATCATGAAGTTCATGTAGTTGTAGTTGCCGATGGGGGCATTCTCTACACGGCCCAGTTCAATAGGCTCCGGTCCCTGGGTACCGTCAATGAAGAATTCACCCAACAACGCCTCGTTGGCCGAGCCGTCGGGGATGTCCGCGTGGGGATGTCCGGCATGAACAAGTTTGGCGGCGCGCAGTTTGGCTTCGGTGAGATCCTGCTCTACCTGGAAGGCGGTCGGGCCTTGAATGTTGATGTAGACGTGCTCGAAATTGATCTGCCAGTTGTCTTCGGAAACAAAGCCGTCACGAACAAAATCTTCTGCGTTGAGGGTGAAAATCAGGGTTCCGGTCTGGCCACCGTCATCATCGTCGTCGTCATCGCTGTCGCTGTCGTCGCAGGCAGAGACGAAAAACAGTCCCAGAAGAAACAGGGCCATCATCCAGGTGGTTTTAGGGGTAGTACGCATCGCTCGGTTCTCCTTGTCTGGTTGTTAGAAGCGCGTGGTAATACGAAGCCGCGCCGTGGTGGGGGTTCCGGGGGTGACGTGCAATCCCTCCAAAACCTCCCCGTTTCGCACGGGACGACTGGGATAGGCGTAGACGGAGTCATACCATTCAATGTTGAACAGGTTTTCCACCATCAAACAGATTTCCACCGGGTCAATGTCGTAGCCGAGTTGCAGATCCACCAGGTAGTATGCGTCGGATTCATAGCCCATGTCATGCTTGCGCGGTCCGAGAAAGCGCCCACGCAACGAGCCGTTGAAGCCCTTGGGGTGACGCAGGCCGACAAAATTGGTCATCAGCCATTCCGCCATGTTGGGTACGGGTTGGTTGTTCTCGACAAAGCGGGCGTGAACGTAGAAGACATCGGTGCCGAGATAAAGCCATTCTATGGGGCTGATGCGAAATTCAAGGTCTGCGCCGAAGCGGCGACTCTTGCCACGGGGCAGGCTGTTGCCGAACTCGCTGTCGAAAATCAGTTCGCTTTCTTTTTCCGCCCACCAACCGCTTGCGGCAAGGCTGATCCGTTTCTGCCAGAGTTTGAGTCGGCTCCCCAACTCGGCGGCCATCACGGCGGGGATGGAATGTTCGGCCTTCCAGGCCAACTGTCGTGCATATTGAGACACAAAGCCACGACCGAAGTTGAGGAAGATGTTCCAGTTCTTCAAAGGGCAAAATACCGCCGTAGCTTTGGGACTGAAGGCTTGGGCATAGGTGGAAAGCGTTGCCGGGTCGTTGTCGTACAAAGGGGTGCTGTTGGTGTAGATGTCGAACTCACCCAACCTGTCTTGAATGCCGTCGCCTTCGTACAAATGCAGGTCGTAGCGCATTCCTAGAATCAGCCGCACCCAAGGGGCCAGTTGCATCCGTTCATCCAGATACAAACCCAGGGCCGTTTCCGTGAACTCGTAATGATTGATCACGTTGAAGCGTTCCCGGTTTTCCGCACTGGCCTGGGTTTGACTGATCCAGTCATTGCGTAGGGTGAACCCTGCTTCCGTGCTGAAATCCATCGTTTCGGTTTTGGCCAGGTGACGCAGGTAGGTGTTCAACCCTGCATAGTGGCGCTTGTCCCGTTGTTCCAGCTGATCACCCTGTTCCGGGTGGAAGTAGTAGAAGCTGTAGTTGCTGAAAATGCGTGTCGCTTTGTAATTGTAATAGGCTTGTACACGTCCTTGCAGGTCCGAGGATTCCATATCCAGGGTCAACCCGGCGAGGTGGCGATCGACATCGACACGGTTGGAGTCATCCAGGCTGTCGAAGCGGGAAACCTTTTTCTCGTCGATCCATACTTTGGGGAGAATATCCGCCGCTTCACTGCGGGCACCATAACCGGCGTAGAGCAAGCGCAGTTCGCCCAGGATCCCCAGATGAAAACGCTGGTGGGCAAAGCCGCGTCCGTAATGGGCATAGCCGGGGTCGGTGTATCCGTCGGTGCGGTCGAACTCTGCGGCCAGGTAGGTATCGCCGACTTCGTAGCTGCGGGAGTATTCGGCCAGGCCTTCCGCGTAGAGGTCGCTTCCACCGCCCACCGTGAGGTTGTAGGTTTTGGGTTTGGATTTGTATGGCAGGAAATTGATGACTCCGGCGGTGCTGTAGTTTCCATAGCGTGGGTCATAAGGCCCATTGACCACCCAGATTTTGGCTACGCTTTCCGGCAGGAGAAAATGAAGGTCCAAATAGCCTGCACCGTGAACGTGGGAGGATTCATTCAAAGGAATGCCGTCCAGGAAGGCGGCTACGTCTTGACCATGTTCGGCGTCGAAGCCGCGAAGGAAAATCTGGTGCGCCTTGGCTCCACCGGTGTGCTGAGTAATGTGCAGTCCGGGTACGAAACGTAACAGATCCGAAGCGGTCCGCCGGGGATAGTTCATGAAATCCTTGTTGCGCACGGTCTGGTCCGAACTGGCGCTCAAAGGGCGTTCACCTGTGACGGTGACTTCGCTTAACTCCGGGGTGGTTTCGTCCTTGGCCGGTTCATCCATCTCAACGATGACTTCCGGCTCGGAGTCCGCCGGTTCTGGTGGCAGGGCTTCCTCTGGCGGAAAATCCGGGTTGGCCTGGGCTTGATCGGTTTGGACCTGATCGGTCGGCTCAACCATCGTGGGATCGCTGGCTGGCAATGGTGTCTGCGCGGGATCTGTCGGAGACGATGACGTAGAAGGTGCCGTCTTCGGTTCTTGGCCCGGTTCACTCTCAGCCTGGGGGGAAGAAGGCACAGGAGGTGGCTCCGGCTCGTCGGGAAGTTGTTGAAACTCCGACTCACTGTCTTGACCGCGTGTAAACGCTTCGCTCTCGGCCCAGCCGCTCTGCGGCATACCAAGCCACCACCCAAGCACCAACGCCAACCCAACGATGGCTTGCGGGAACCTACGTGTCATGGTTACTCTCTGTTCTGTATACGTAGCACAAAATCGTATTACGTATGTATCATGGTTCCGTTGGTATTGCAACGATTATTTCTTGTAGGGTGTTTCCGTGGGCGTGAATTTCTATGTGGGGATATTCACTTTATCTTGAAGGTTTCAGCCGCTCATTCCTCGTGCCGCCTTAAGAGTAACTGTTTATCTCCGCTCAACCTGAGTGCCGCCCGGAGGGCGGTGGTTCGAAGGATGGCTCGAACCGATTCATCGTCGATGAATCACTCGCCATGAGCGTACTTTGCCTGAGTTCGGACGAGGTGCCGCTGGTTTGAAAACCATCTGTTCTGTTCCCCCCATCATTCTAACTCTCCAGATTGAAATTTACGCCCGTTTCCGTTTTCAAGAAAGAAACCCTTTCGTGCAAGAGATTGGGCAGTCTTCGAACCGCTGCACTCCGGGCAGCACTCAGGTTGAACGTAATCTTTCCGCGTTCCTTTTGAACGCATATCGAGTCTACGTCTCAAAGGCTGTTTCTCACGAGCTGTTGAAACAGCGTGCATGACAGGGATTTCCCGGAAAAGAAAATCACGTTGCCGAACCTTTTGAACAAGCAGACATGATCAGTCTTTGTGGTAAGGTTCTCCGGCGAGAATGGTGCAGGCTCGGTAGAGTTGTTCGCTCAAGACAAGGCGGGCCAACTCATGGGGGAGGGTGAGGTTGGAAAGAGCGAGGGTCGCCGCCGCTTGCTGCCTGATGGCTTCTCCGTGGCCCAAGGCTCCGCCGATGACAAAGGCTGTGGGTTTGCCCAGACCAAGCCAGGTGGAAAGCTTCGCTGCCAGTTCTCGGCTTGTCGGCTGTTTGCCATGTTCATCGCACAAGACCAGGGTGCAGTCTTTGGGCAGCGAGGACAAAAGCCGCAGGGCTTCTTCATTCTTGCTTTGTTCCTCCTGGTTGGCCTTGGCTTTGACCGGTTTGACCTCCACTTCGCGAAAACGATGGTAACGGCTCAGGCGTTTCTGATAGCGGTCACACCCGGTGCGCAGGTCTTTTTCCCGGACTTTGTCTACGGCGGCGATGATCAGTCTATCCAAGAGATGGGTTCCTTTTCGTGCTTGGTTCGTTCAGGGCTTGATGATCGGATACTCGGTTTTCCCTGTCGGGGAAGGTGGAGCGCCCTAGGCTCTACCATCAATCGTCTAGGTTGTCATCCACGGTGACTCCGTCAAAGTATTCGGCATCGAAGAAGGAGACCTGGGGCTTCTCCGGAACCGTGCCGTCAGGCAGGCGTTCGGGGAGAGCCCGCTTCATCATCACCCACTGCGAGGGATGGTACATCCGGCCAGTGTTCAGGTAGGTCTGACTGGTGCTGTAGATGATGTGAATGTCCCGGTTGTAGGGCATGGAGGGATAGCCGTTTGTTTCGTAGTCATCCGTCTGAAAAATGGCGTAACGGAAATCAAGGCCGCCGCTGCCTTCGTCATACCCACCCTGGCTGGAGAAATAATAGAACCCGATCACATCGTCGTTGTAGCTGTCATACTGGATGCCCTGCTCATCAATGAAAGCGAGGAAAACCACGGCGTGACCGGTTCCTGTGGTTCGGTTGATGTTGATGAACGATCCCGGCGTGAGGTCTTCAAAGGGAACGTTCTCCCCCATGCCGAAATGTCGCAAGGCATCCGCCGTGCCATAACTGTCCAAGCTGTGGTTGACCCAGATGTGAGCCTTGATGTCGTCTTCCGAGAGATATTGCCAGCTTCGCATCGGCAGGAAATCCCAGACCGTCGTGTCGCCGGTGTCGGCTTCGTAAAGCTGCATCGCGGTCAGGATCACCTCCATCACCGCCGCCACGCACATGGTGCGCGCACCGCCGGTGCGGGGGATGATACCGTAATCTCCGTATTCTATGTCATGGGTCAAGACGGAATCACCATAGCCCAAGAGAGCATAGTTGGTATAAAGGAATTCCACCGCGTCGAGGATGTAGTTCTCGAAGTAGGCATCGTCATTGCCCGGTTGCCGTGCCAGCACGCGAAGGTGGTACGGCCCCGCCTTCTCCACCCCGTCCGAGACGTAGGTATCCATCACGATGTAATACACTCCGGCCTGAAGGGTCAGAAGCAGGTTGGTGTGGTCGCGTTCTACCAGGGTGAGAGGGGAAAGGGAACTGAGCAGATGCAGGTCGATGTCCACGCCGTCGGGTTCCGGGTTGTCAATGTAAATCTGCACCCGCGCTTCACGGTCCAACCGGAAGGCGTAGATGTATTCCGGGCCGGACTCGTCCAGGTGATCCCAGCCGGGGTAGCTGTCGAAGGCGTCGCTGGTGGCATTCGTGGTATCCCGGCTATCTTCATAAAAGAACGGCAGGGCAAGCGGCTGGGAGAGGTCTTCGTTCAGCACGATCAGGTCATCTTCCGTACCGCTTGCCACACGGGTCAGTTCGACGGTAAGATCATAGTGACCGGCATGTTCCACACCGTCAGAGACATAGGTATCGAGAATCAGGTAGTAGGTTCCCGCTTCCACCACGCTTTCAACTTCGTAATGACCGCGAGCGATCAGGCTTAGCGGGTTGAGTGAATCCAGCAGGTGAATATCCACATCCACGCCATCCGGTTCAGGAAAGGCTAGATAGGCATGAATCTTGGTCGTGTGGTTCACCGTCAGTTGGTAGACGTATTCCGGGCCGGATTCATCCAGGTTGTCCCAACCGGGATAGAGATCAAACTCATCGCTGGTGGCGTTGGTGGTATCTTGGCTGTCATGATAATCTGGCAGCGTCGGATCACCGGGAATGATGAAGGGGTCATCCGCCGTTCCCGAACCGCTCGGCAGGTCGTCTTCATCGCCGTCCGGCTCATCCCCATCCAGTTCATCTCCGTCGGATTCATCTTCTTCGTCCTCTTCGGAGGAATCTCCGTCCAGCGTGTCATCATCGTCATCCGTGGGGATGTCTCCGTCCAGATCGTCGCCATCAGGTTCATCGCCATCCGGCATCATGTCATCGTCATCATCCGTGGTGATGTCGCCATCGCTTCCGCTACCGGGGTGCACTTCATCGCAGGCATCTCCGTAGCCGTCGTTGTCGCTGTCGCTCTGGTCGGAATTACTCAGGCTGGGACAGTTGTCCGTTGCATCCGGTACGCCATCCCCGTCCCGGTCGGGCAGGCATTGGTCGTTCTGATTGGTTTCACCAAAGCCGCAGGATGACTCCGTGGTCGTGTCCTTGGAGTCGGATTCGCAGGCCAAGAGCAACCAAGCGGCCAGTACGAGAAGGATGATGCGTCCGAACGCGGCCTTCATTGTCACCTCCATCAGTCAAAAGGATGTACAAAACCAGTATTTCATGATGGATGCAAAAAGGCAACGGCCCTCTGGGAAAACCATGAAAGAGGCAAGAACGCCCGATGCAACCCAAGGTGATTCAGGCTTTCTTCGCAACCAAAGCCAAGGTCAAAGAGTCCTCTGTGACCGGCGATCCGGTGACATCACCATAGGCGTTTTCCAGCACAAAGCCGTGTTCGCGAAGCTCCTGGGTGATGCTTTCCAGGCTGAAATGTTGCAACCAGTTGTAAATGCTTCGTATGCGTTGGGGTTCTACAACGGTGTGTTTGCTCAGGAACAAACGTTCTTTTTCGTAAAGGAATACGGTGCTGAACAGGTGGCAGGGCGAAGCGCTCCAGAAGTTATCCGGCCCAAGCAGATCGACCGAGCGCTGTTCCTGAAACCCGGCCAGTTGCGCCATAGTGAACACATCAAAGAAGAAGCGCCCCTGCTCGGCGAGGCTCTCTCGAACCAGGGACAAAAGCTTTCCGCGTTGCGCGGGGCTTAAGGGGCAGTAGTCGCCGTAAATCAACAGTACCAGATCCTGGTTCGGCTCGGCGGGCATCTCCAGGTAATTGGCTTGCCGATAGCGAATGGAAAGCCCTTCGTTCTGGGCTTGGGCTCTGGCGTATTCCAAGGAAGAACTGGAGAAATCCACACCGGTCACCTGGGCCCCGCGCTTGGCCAACTGGTTTGTGTACAGGCCCGGCCCGCAGCCGAGATCCAGCACGCGGCTGGTATTGTCCAGGGAAAACCGGGTGCCGATGAAGTCCAGCGAGCGCTTGATGAACTCCGGCTTTCGGCTGGCCAGTTCCGTCTCCGGGTTCAGGTGAGTTTCCAGCATTTTCCGGGCAATGTGCGGGTCGGTCCACAGCGTATCTGCCGTGTAAACACTGAAAGGCTCCGGGCGTTGCTGAATGGCTTCCAAGGTTTCGTAGAATGAGGACATCATGATTCTCTTTTCATGGTTGATTCGGATCATCCATCATCGTGTGATTTCCATCCCCTTGCGTGGATGCACCGGACAAGAGGGGAGATAACGCTCAAAGTTGTTTCAACAGATCCGGCAAGCTCTCTCCCAGCCAGGCTGACAGCTTCTTGGCTCCATGAATGTTAAGGTGTGTCGCATCAAACCACAAGGAATAATCTTCCAACATGGCTTGGGGTGGCATCAAGACCTGACCATGCTTCGTAAGATCGTCCATGTCGTTGATGTGTTCGGGAGCCCCGTAGAAGGGAAGGTATAAAAAAGCAATCTTCGCGCCGGAGGCTTCCAACAGGTCTATCATCTCCTTACGATAATGACGAGGGAAACGAAATTCCAACCAGTCCAGTTTTTCCGGCAGGTATCGCCAGCGCTTGGCTCGAAGATGCTCGTTTTTCTTTTCTTCCATCTCCTCTTTGGAAAACGACTCATCATGAGGCTCAAACTGATAGAAATCGTACTCTTCTCCGTAGCTGGGTTCGGCTTTTATCCCAAAGGCCTCCGGATGGATGGATTTTCCCAAGGCACGGACATTTCTCCCTGGAAGACCGGCTAGGTTTTTGAAATAGCTGGGATTGAGAAGCAAAGGAGCCGAAAACAGGTCAAACGGATCGGCGATATAGGGGAAGAGTTTGTGAGACAGGCGGGATTCGATATTCCGCACTTCGATCAGCACCAGCTTCGGATGATGCCTGGATAGCAGATGCTTCAGCATGGCGTATTGCATATCGCGTCCATGCCAGGGAATGGAGATATTCCCTACCGATGTCGTGATTCCCTGAGTGGCGAGATCCTGCTCAATCTGCTTCGGGTTCACACTGACCATTGTGTGGGAAGTGCCTAGGAAAACGACATCCAAAGGCTTGGAAGGGGATAGCAGACGCTCGTAAACCCGCGTTGCTCTGGATGCGTGACCATCCAATTCCTGAAACAGGATATACGTGTTGGTTGGCAGGAAACAGCATAGCAGCAACACTCCAAGCGGAACCAGAAGGCTGAGCCATACCTCTGTCTTGCTTGTTTCAGCAATCCATTCCTTGGGTAAGGGTCTGGGATCAAATCGCATTGTATTGCCTTAAAATTGGAAATAGATGAAGCTTGCTTTCTCCGCAGCCGCAAAAGCAGCCAGACCGACCAGCATCAGAGCATAAATACCGAAGCGAAAGACTGGCCGTAGCTTGGTGATAATCAACAGATCCCCCGTAACGTGTTGGTATAGCTGCACCACAAAGAGGGGGGCGCTTATCAGGGCGAGTTTGAACCCAGCCATCAGGCTCCATGCAGAGGTGGAGAACCCCAGGTGGGTGGCATAGTACACAATCTGATCCATTCCACGGGCTCGGAAAAAGACCCAGCCAATGACGACAAGGATGAACATCAGCATGGCTTTGGATACATACTCCAAGGTTGGCATGGTTCGTTGTGAAGATGGATCGTTCGACTCGATCAGGCGATAGAGAATCAACAACAGGCCGTGGTAGACACCCCAGATCACGAAATTCCAGGATGCACCATGCCATAATCCACCGAGCGCCATCGTCAACATCAGATTTCGCAGGGTTTTGGCAGAGCCGCCTCGGTTCCCCCCCAAGGGAATATACAGATAATCTCGTAGCCAGGAGGAGAGGGAAATATGCCAGCGGTTCCAGAAATCGCTTGGGCTGATGGAGAAATACGGGAGTTTGAAATTCAGCATCAAGTCGAAACCCATCAGCTTGGCCAGACCACGGGCAATATCGGAATAGCCGGAAAAGTCGCCGTAAATTTGTACGGTGAAGGCAAGCGCGGCAATCACCAGGTCAAGCCCCTGGTAGCCGGGAAGGTCATTGAAGACCGCATTGGCCAGAATGGCTGCGTTGTCGGCAATGACGAGTTTCTTGAAGAATCCCCAAAGCACCAGGTAGATGCCTGCATTGACCTGATCCAAACGGATGACCCTTGGTTTCTGAACCTGGGGCAAAAGGTTGGTTGCTCGCTCAATGGGTCCGGCGACCAATTGGGGGAAAAAGGAGACGAACAGGGCAAAATCCAGCAGGCTCTTCGTGGGAGTCAGCTTCTTCCGATAGATGTCAATCGTATAACTGAGTGCCTGGAAGGTATAGAAGGAGATCCCCACGGGCAGTACGATATTCAACGTAACCCAGTCCGCCTTAAGTCCGAAGAGATGCAACAAGCTGCTGAAACTCTGGGCAAAGAAGTCGGCGTATTTGAAGAAGCCCAGGATGCCGAGGTTGATGACCAGCGAGAGGGCCAGCAGGATCTTTCGGACCCGTTCTTCAGATCGTTTGGAGAGCTGAAGTCCGATGACGTGGTTGACGACAGTCGTAATGCCAAGAAGGGAGAGAAAGCGCCAATCCCACGCGCCGTAAAAGATGTAGCTTGCAACCAGCAGTAAAAGGTTTTGTGCTTTATGCTTCTTGGAAAGCACAAGATACATGCCGTAGACGACGACAAAAAACAGAACAAATAGCCAGGAATTAAACAACATGGGAGTTGTTCCTTATGAAAGCAACGAAGCGGATTATTCATCATCCAGCAACGGGTGGCCAGATGCTTTGCCGGTTTCAGTATTATCATACAGGTGGGAAACCTGTTTCTTTTCTTCTTTCAGGATCATTTATCGTGACCGATGATGACGATAGGTTGCCTGTTCACACCTGCCGGGTGAAGAAAACCCTTCCTATCGCCTGCTTGCCAGTCGGCTCCGTGAGTGGCTACTCGTTAGGGTATTTATCCCGGATGTGCAAGATGGTTTCCAGGTTATCCAGAAACAGGGTTACCAGTTCGGGGTCAAAATGGGTGCCGGTGTTGGCACGGATGTAGTCCAGGGTATCGTCCACACTGAATGCGGGCTTGTAGACACGCTTGGTGGTCAGAGCGTCAAAGACATCGCAGATGGCGACGATACGCGCTTCAATGGGAATGCGATCCCCGGCCAGACCATGCGGGTAGCCGCTGCCGTCCCACTTCTCATGGTGGCACAGTGCAATGACTTCACTCATCTGTAAAACGGGAACGTTGGAGCCGGAGAGGATCTTCGCACCGATCAGAGTATGCTCTTTCATCATGGAAAATTCGTCTGGGCTGAGCTTGCCCCGCTTCTGCAGAATGCTGTCCGGGATACCCAGCTTGCCCACGTCGTGCATGATGCTGGCCAGGCGCAGGTCATTGACCTGAGCATCATCCATGCCCCAGGCTTTGGCCAGGGCCGCCGAGTAATGGCTCATGCGCATAATGTGAGCCGCCGTGTCTTCATCGCGGTATTCCGCTGCTTTGGCCAGCCGGAAAATGGTGTCTTGCTGGGCGATGGTCAATTCCTTGTTCACGGACTTCAGGTTCAACAAGGCCTGTTTCAGTTCCTTGGTGCGCTGCTCGACCAGACTCTCCAGATGGATGCTGTAATCTTGGAGTTGTAATTCCGAACTCAGCCGCTGGGCGGCGATGGACAACACGCGGATGGTTTCTTCGTTCAGTTCCCCGTCAATGCCGAACGCATTGATCGCACCCACCACCGTTTTGGAGTGGCTGATCAGGGGTACCCCGGCAAAAGAGCCGTCCAGGTCGTACTCCACCATCGCAGCCGGATCGGCGGCACGCAACACGAAGGGATGGCGGTCCTCCATCGTTTTCCAGGCCAGTCGTTCCATCGAATCCCGTTTACTTTCCAGCCTTCGGCGTTGAGTTGAAAACCTCCGGCGAACATCAGTTCTTTGTCTCCGGAACGCAGCACGATGGCCATCTGCCGTGCATTGGCAATGGCGGCGCAGTTCTGGGCGAACTCGTTCATCAACACCTGGCGATTCCCGAAACGCTCGGCGAAGGTGGTGATCTCGAACAGGCTTTTCAGTTGATCCTGCAAAGACAACACGCGGTCGTTGAGGCGTTTGACATGCAGCAGGGCGCGGGTCCGTGCCAGAAGCTCAATCTTGTTTACCGGCTTGGTCAGAAAATCATCGGCCCCCGCTTCAATGCCTCGCACCTTATCTTCGGAACTGTCCAGCGCGGTGACCAAGACCACGGGAATCATCCGCGTGTGTTCCTCGTTTTTCAGTCGGCGGCAGGTTTCAAAGCCATCCATACGGGGCATCATGACATCCAACAGCACCAGGTCGGGAGGATGTTCGGCAACACGCTCCAGGGCCTCCAGACCATCCGCAGCCGTCTCTACCAACACATCGGCCATCGCCAGGTGGGCGGAAAGCAGCTTGAGGTTGGTTGGTTTGTCATCAACAATCAAAACTTTCGGTAGGCTGCGCATGGTGACGCGGTCCTTTCCTCGTCCGGCGGTCATCCGCCACCCATCGGGGTCGCGAATCCCAGGTAGATACAAACCAGAAGGCTGTCTTTGTTACCGGATGAGCGCGGTGTTATCGTTTCGTTCAAGGGAAGTATACGCCCTTTGTTTCATGCTGGCAATGACTGCGACGGATTCTTCTTGAGTGCCGGTGGGATTTCTTGCTTGAATCCAGCTATCATCCGTTGGTGATCTGTCGCTTCTTTCAACACCCAATTGGCTCGGCTCCGGAGCGCGGTGGCTTGACTCCAAAAACAGGCTGGGATACAAAGGAAATCCGGATTGTTTGAAACAAGTGAGGTGAGAGCTACGTTGATTTGGGTAAACCATCTGTAAAACACGATGGTTATGGCCCATAGAGGGGGAGACTTCATGACCCAGAAATGGTTCTGTGTGATTTGCAGTTATGTCCATGTTGGCGAGGAGCCGCCAGATGAATGTCCGGTGTGTAAAGCCAAGAAGAACGCTTTTCGTCCCATGCCCACCATGCCCGATGGTCGGGAGGCGTCGGAAAGCCGTCGTACCGTGCAACTTCCCGCACGCAGTGCCGATGTGGAAGCGGAAACGGATCAACCCAGTGTGACGCTGGAAGACGTCCGGGACAAGGCCCGTGAGCGTCTGATGGGTGTCTGTGCAGTGTATCCCCACTGCGATGGGGACGATGAGCGTATCTGTAACCGGGAAGCCTACGGCAAGGCCATCGGTTTCGGTGGTGCCGGAATGGGCCGGAGCTTCGCCGCCAACATTCAAGCCTTGGAAGCCTTGAAGCTTGTACCGAGGTTGGTTGGTGATGCGACCATCCCGCAGCTTTCGCTTTCACTGTTCGGCCTGGAACTGTCCATGCCCATCCTTGCCGCCAGTGTTTCCGGTGTGAGCCGCTACACCAATGCCGTGGAAGAAGGCACCTACCAGAACGCGGTGTTGTCCGGTTGCCGTAACGCGGGAACCTTGGGCTTGATGGGAGATACCTATCTCTACACGGTGGAAAACAACCCGGCCCTTGATGCGTTAGAAGACCTGAACGGTCACGGTATCCCGGTGTTCAAGCCCCGCGCTCAGGATGTTTTGCACAAGCTGTTTCGGCGGGCGGAAGCCGCCAAGGCTCGTGCCATCGGGGTGGATCTGGATGGCTGCGGCAGTACCAACATGGCCGCTGCCGGGCAGCCGGTATTTCGCAAAAGCAAACAAGAACTGGCCGAACTGGTGCAAAGCACCGAACTGCCCGTGCTGTTCAAGGGCATTATGAGTGTTGATGACGCCAAAGACTGTGTGGAAGCCGGTGCTGCCGCCATTGGAGTTTCCAACCACGGCGGGCGCGTTTTGGATTGCACTCCCGGTGTCGCCGAGGTGCTGCCGGAGATCGTCAAGGCCGTAGGCGGTAACGTGTTGATCTTTGCCGACGGAGGCGTTCGCACCGGCCTGGATGCCTTCAAATACCTGGCCCTGGGTGCGACCGCCGTATTGGCCGGTCGGGACATCGTCCGCGCAGCCGTGGGCGGCGAAGCCCAAGGTGTGGCCCTGCAACTAGAGCGCTACAAAAAAGGCTTGGCCCATACGATGACCATGACCGGCTACACGACGGTGAAAGGGATCAATAACCGAGTGTTTTTCACCAAGAGGTAAGGGACATTATTGGGTATCGCATACGGAAGGGGTTCCCTCACGGGGATGCCTTGCGGCATCCTGTCTCTCCCAGAGGGAGAGACGATCATTCCCTCTCTGTGAGTAAGAGGTGAGGGAAGCTCGGCCATTATCAGCCGTCGAGCAGGGGGGCTGCAACCACTCTGCTTCTTGTTTATGATGATTGAATACGTTGGATACGTCGCCGTTCTACGAAGCAAGACATAAAGGAAACGGGAACCATGTTACAAGAAACCTTCTGGGACATTATGAAAATCCAGGTCTTCGGCAACGAGGTCTTGCGTTGGATCACCGCCTTGTCCATTGCGTTGTTTTCCACCTTGTTGCTTATTGTCCTGCGGCGCATCATTGCCAAGCGCATTCATTCCGACGAAGAAGACAGCGTAACCCATAGCCTGCGGGCAATGATGGCTGGTGTGATTCAGAAAACGAAACTGCCCATCCTGCTGTTGATCTCGCTGTTCATCGGTAGCCGCATTCTCATCTTGCCCGTAGATGCCAAAAACACCTTGCGTATGCTGGCCGGGATCAGTCTGCTGTTCCAGCTTGGCTTGTGGGCCAACTATTTTATCAGCCTCTTGGTGGAGCGCATTCAGGAAAAAAACAAGGACGACAAAAACGCAGTCAGCGGCGCGCTACTGATCAGCCTGATTGCTCGCGTGGCGGTCTGGACGGCGGTGCTTCTGGTGATTCTGGACAGCGCCGGAGTGAACGTCACCACCATCGTCACCGGGCTGGGTGTCGGAGGTATCGCCATCGGTCTTGCAACGCAGAAGGTCTTGGGAGAACTCTTCGCCTCCGTCTCCATCATTCTGGACAAACCCTTCAAGGAAGGTGATTACGTGTTTATCGGAGAGGACTCCGGTATCGTGGAGCGCATTGGCATGAAAAGCACGCGCATCCGCAGTCTGGATGGTGAGATGCTCATTTTCTCCAACAGTGAATTGCTGAACCAGCGCATCCGCAACTACCAGCCTTTGATTGAGCGTCGCCAGAAAGTTCAGCTCGGTGTCGAGTATGATACGCCCTATGAGAAACTGGTAACGATTCCTGCGATGCTGACCGAGATTGTGGCCAATACACCACAGACACGTTTCGTGCGGGCGCATTTCTTCTCTTACGGAGACAGCGCCCTGATTTTTGAACTGGTCTACTACGTGGAAGTGCCGGACTATCAGACCTTCCTGGATATCAATCAGGCGATCAACCTTGCCGTGTTCAAACGTTTCAGCGAAGAGGGTTTGGTCTTCGCCTTCCCCACCCAGACCTTGCACCTGATCCGAGACGACAAACCTTCCGAAGCGCCACAGACAGCATAAACGAAGAGGATGCCGGGCCTCCGGGTGATTCCTCTGGCTTTGCTATTTCCTTACCGGGCAGATGTGGATGGAAAGGCTTCAGCGTGGAATCCCCCGATGATGGGGAATACTTTCCTCTTGATGGGAAGACGATGTGGGCTTAGCCGCCTGCGGGTAGGGTGACGGTGAAGGTGGTTCCTTTTCCGTATTTGGAATCCAGGGAGAGGCTTCCGCCCATTTCCTGCAAAAGCTTTACGCTGACCGGCATCCCGAAGCCGGTTCCCCGGCTTCCTTTCGTGGAAAAGAAGCCTTGGAAAATGCGTTTCTTCACCGCATCGGTCATGCCGATGCCGTTGTCGGTGAGGGTGATGACGTAGGTCTTGCTTTCATCGACGAAACGGCCTTTGATTTCAATCCGTGGATTTTCTTCCTCGCCACCTTCTTCTTCGTCGCTGTCGTAGGATTTCTCGTTGCAGGCATCTACGGCGTTGGAGAGCAGGTTCATCAGCACCCGATAAACCATCATGTTGTCCATATGGATACTTCGTGGGCTGTCCTCGGTGTCGCAGGCAAATTCAATCCCGTGTTCCTCCACGGTGGGACGCATCTGCTCGGCAAGTTCTTGAAGCAGGGCATCGGGGGCGTGGGCTTCCATCACCGGCGTGCGGTCTTTGGAATAGGCCAGCATATTACGTATCATCGCCGAAACCCGTTGGATGTTGCGCTCAATCATGCGCTTGCCTTTGCGGATCTCGTCCATGTCTTCCACATCCAGACCGAAGTCCAGCACGTATTGCCCGCCTTCAAAGCCGTTGAGGATGTTCTTGATGTCATGGGCCAGTCCACCCACCGCATTGCCTACCGCGGCCAGGCGTTCCGCCTTGACCAGTTCTTCGTGGAGCTTACGCTCTTCGGTGACATCGCGGCTGATCTGGCATAAACCGTTCATCTGGTGTTCGTGATTCCACAAGGGAAAGCGGGTACTGAGCAGGATGTGTTCCTTGTCATCCAAGACCAGGCGCTCGGTCTGGCAGAGATGGCTCTTGGTTTCACGAACCTGGGCGTCGTTCTGTTCCAGGGTGTCGGCAACCTCGCCGGGCAAGACTTCCTCATCCCGACGTCCCATGAAATCACGGGGCTCTTTGCCGAAGAAGGCGGCAAAGGCCGGGTTCATGACCATATAATGGCCTTTGTTGTCTTTGATGGAGACAAAGTCACTGGCCGCTTCAATCAATTCCTGGAACAAGCGCTGCTGCTGGTCGGATAGCTGCACCAGTTGCTTGAACGCCGTGACTTCGCGGCTCACTTCCACAACGTGGGTCAGCTTGCCGTGTTCATCGAAAATGGGGCTGGCGGTGATCTGGTACGTTCTCACGTTATCATCAGAGATTTTACGCTGGGTTTCCACCTTGACGGTTTGCCGGGTTTTGATCGCTCGACGGCAGGGGCAGGCGTGGGGACCGAAGTCCTCTTGAGCCAGCTTGCCGCAAAACGTGCTGTGGCAGGTCCGGCCTTTGGCCTCACTCAAAGGAACACCGGTTACGTCGGCAAAGCGCTGGTTGGCCCAGGTGATGGAAAGGTTGGTATCCACCACCATAATCACATCCGGAATAGCGTTGAGGATGTTCTGCAATTCGCGCCGCTCGTGGTCCATCTGCTTTTGCAGCTTGCGACGTTGCAGGTATTCCTTGACCAAGGCACGGTCGTATTCAAACACCTCCCAGAAAATGCGGGCGATGTTGTGACTCATCACCTCCACGCCTTCGGGCACAAGCTGGTAGAGTTTGCTCACCATCTGAGGGTCGCCGGTGAGTTCCACCACCAACTCCAGACCGGGAAGCTGGAGGGCTTCTTCCATACTGTCCAGGGTGGGCCACCAGTGCTCATCGGCGTATTGCGCGCCGGGGGCTTTGAGGTCAAGGTCCACCACGGCGAGGATTTCCAGGTCAAAGACGGTCAGGCGTTTGGAGGCAACCAGTTCCAGAATGGCCTGGCCGGCTCGTCCACCACCGATGATTACGGCTTTGATCGGTTTTTTTCCTTTGGCTGGCACCCTGGTGTTACCCATAACCCTTTTCCCCAACGACGCATGAAATCATGCGCAGTCCATCCGCTTTGCGGATACCCGTTTGAAAACCAAGCCTATCGGACACGTTCACAATACGAAATACCGGCAAGGCCGACAGATGACCTTGCCGGTTGATTCTCGTTTAGGGTTCGCCGATCAGTTTTTTCACTTCGGTAATGAAGGAGTCCGGCTGAATCGGCTTATCCAGGAAGGACTCCGGACGGACATCGGCTTCCTTGCGGAAGTCTTCCACCATTTTTTCCATTTTATCATGGAAGGCACCGCCGATCTCGCCGACGGTTTCATGGCTGCTTTTCTGTTTGTCTTCCTCAATTACTCCGGCAATGGCCGTGAGCATGATGACCGGAATATCCTTGGTGCTCTCATCCCCCTTGAGATTCTTGAACATGGCGAAGCCGGTTTTCTTGGGCATCATCACGTCCAGAACCAGCAGATCAGGCCGGGTGCTTTTCAGCGCCTCAAGTCCTTCCTTCCCGTCCTTTGCCGAAGACCATTGGTAGCCGTGTTTCTTCAGAACCGTGCTGAGAAAATCCACATTGTTCGCATCATCGTCAACGATCATCACATGCTTAGGCATCACCTTCCTCCTTACTCACACAAGTAGTCCAGTTGCAATTCCGTTATTTCTTCTGTAGTCCCCAAATCTGTCCCTACGTTCCATTGTACAAAACCCTCGCTGGAAAATCCAGCATTCTTGATGCGATTCCCTTCGTCCGATGGTCCGCTCTTTTTTGAAAAGCAGGAAATCAGATCCGGGAATGGAACGAGGACAGGAGAAAATCCCCAAGCCTCTTAACAAAATCGGCTTGAATCAGCTCATCTTGATATGTAGAGATTGTTCCGTAAAGAAGGTTACATGGCGTTGTCACATTCGTTTTCCACGGGTTCTTGAGATGCTTTTTCGGCATGGATTGGTCGTTGACAAGCCAATATCCCGGTGATACATACCAAAAAGCTTTACGTATTTTGATGCCATTTCAAGGGGTTTCCAACTGAGTTATTGTGCGGTCCGCAGTGACCGTGTTTTTTCTAAAGACAGGGAAAGGAAACGACCATGTCAGAGAAAAAAGTTCTGGGCATTCTTGGCGGCGGCGGCCCGGCACCGGGAATGAACGCCGTGCTTTGTGCTGCGGCGCTCTATGCAATGGATGAAGGCTGGGAAGTCGTCGGTATCCGGGATGGATTCAGCCATCTGATGAAGGGTGACGTAGACAACGCCTTTCAGGACTTGGTGGAATTTGAGGTCACTCGTTTGCATAACAAGGGCGGGTTCTACCTCGGCCTGGCCCGTTCCAATCCGACCAAAAGCCCCGAACTGCTCAACACGGTGGCGGACACACTCAAAAAGCGTGGCATTACCCACCTGATCTGCATCGGTGGCGATGACACCAACACCAGCGCGGCCCATCTGGCCTTGAAAACCGACATGGCCTGCCTGGGTATTCCCAAAACCATTGACAACGACATCGGTATCTTGCCTCAGGATACCCCCACCTTCGGCTATCGGACGGCGGTTCATTACGGCGATCTCTATGCCCAGAACTACCAACGCGATGGTAAAAGCGTGGGACGCTGGTACTTCCTAGTGGTCATGGGGCGTGCCGCAGGTTACATCACTCAGGGTATCAGCAACAGCGTCAGCGCGACGGTTTCCCTGATTCCGGAGGAGATCCCCAAGGACACTCCGTTGCAAACCATCATTGACCTGATCGCCGGAGCGATCATCAAGCGCCATGCGATGGGCCGTAACCACGGGCTTCTGCTAGTCGGCGAAGGCGTGATTGAAAAGGTGAGAAAAGAAGACATCATGGGGCTCAAGGGTGCCGAAGTGGATGACCACGGCCATATCCGCTACGCCGAAGTGGATTTCGCCGGGTTGTTGCGCAACCGGGTCAAGGATGTCCTGGTGGAACTGGATGTGCCGGTGACCATCACCTCGGAAAACCTGGGCTACATCATGCGCTGCAATCCGCCGGTGGGTTTTGATAAGGAATACTGCCGCAAGCTGGGTTGGGGGGCCTTCGATTACTTCCTGCGTGGCGGAAAAAATGCTCTGATTACCGTGCAGAACGGCCAGGTAGTACCCATTCCCTTTGAAAAGGCGCTCAACGAGCGGGGTCGTATCCCCAACCGGGAAATCAGCACCGACAGCGTGGAGTATCGGATGAGCCTGACCTACCAGATCCGCCTGATGAAACGGGATTTCCACAACAAAGAGTTCCTGGACAAGATGGTTTCCATGACCAACATCACCGAGGACAAATTCACCAAGCGTTTTGGGCCTCTGGCCGGCTTGGATGTAGGCACCGGAGCGCGAACCGAGTACGATTGGGTCGGAAAATAACACAAGTTCTCGTAGATACAAGCAAGAACTTCGCCCTCGCTTCCCTGCTTTCGGGTTTGGGAAGCGGGGGTTTTGCTTGGCTTTTTTTCCGTTTTTGCGTCTCTTTTTCCCTGCTGGAAGTCTTTCCCGAAGGGAACCGGCCATTTTTCTTGCCTTAGCGACCAAGATTCTTTATAACGGATGCTGCGAAATCCCATTGAGGATACGACAAGTTCGTCTTTTATTAGCTGTTTTTCACAACATTGCCGAGAAATCGAGGTGAAGTATGAAACGAATCACGGCCCTATGGGTTGCGGTAGCGATTCTGGCGACTCTGTTCACCGCCTGTTCGATGGAGAAGACGGAGGACGATTACGTCAAGGATCTATTGGACAAGCGTACCCGCGCCAACGCCCTTCTTTATGTACAGGAACACAAAAGCAGAAAAGCGGTTCCTAACCTCTTGTATTTGCTGGAAAAGAAATACTGGACCTTGCGCGTGGTGGACACCATCGGCCATATCGGCGATCCGGTTGCCTTGCCGAAGCTGATTGATGAGCTGAAGATCGTTCAGACCAAAGACAGCGAAGAACATGACCGTCTGACGGAATCCTTGGCCGTGGCCATCGGTCGCATCAACGATCCCCAGGGCGTGGAACCGCTGATTTCCTGTGTGAAGAACGCCAACACCGGACCGACGGGTAAATCCGGTTGCATCCAGGGGTTGGGCCTGTTGGGTGACAAACGCGGCGTGCCGGAGATTGTCCGCGTGCTGCACGACGAAAAGGAAAAAATCACCATTCGTCACTATGCCGCCATTGCCCTGGGCCGCATCAAAGCCGAAGAAGCCGCGATGGATCTGGTTGCCGGGCTGTTCTATGATGATCCGGCCAGCCGCCTGAACCTCTTCCGCGATGCCCAGAAAGCCCTGATCAGCATCGGCGGCGACAAGGTTCGCGAGGCTCTGATCGCTACCTATGATAGCGCCATTGAACTTCCCGAAGACAAGACCTTCGAAGACGAACCGAAGTTCCTGGAAGTCAACCCCAAGCTGCGCGAATGGACGATCAACGTCGATAAGCAATCCAAAGCCGACAACAAACCACCCTTCAAACCGGTGTGGATTCGCATCAAAATCTTGAACGTACTGGGTGAATTGCAAGATCCCAAGGTGCCCGAATTTCTGGTCAAGGAATTCGCCAAGGGTGATGACTTGATGTACGAAGTGTTTGCCAAACTGCTGCAAGCAATGGAGCGTACTCCCAGCGAACTGTATGTTGAAGCTCTGCTCAAACGCTTCTCCGAGAAGCCAGCCAGCACCGATTACCTGAACGAAAAAGAAATCATGGGTAAGGTGCTGATCGCCTCCAACGTGAGCAAACCCGAAGACCTGGCAAAAATCTGGGAAGCCGCTGAACGTGGCGAAGTGAAACTGAAAGACCTGCGTGGTCAGTTCCAGGAATTCCCCCAAGCTTGTGTTGCAGCGGCCAACGTCATCAGTATGCAAGACCCGGATGGCTCTTATCTGGAAAAATTCGACGAATTCGTCAAAGCGGGCAAATGCAGCAAGGATCTCTTCGGCTTCCCGGTCAAAACCAAAGACCTGATGGCCCAATTCCGCAACCGTCTGGCCGCAGCCAAAGAGTGCGCCAAAGACGCCGGTTGCTGGGTTAAAAAGCTGAAAGACAAAGAGTGGGGTACCCGCGAGCGTGCCGTCTATGCCCTGAGCAACCTCGGTGACAAGACGAAAATGGCCGATCTGATGGCTTCCGGTGTGTTCCGTGACAAAACCGAATGGGTCCGTTACGCCACCTTGTATGCCACCCGCAAGCTGGCGGAGAAGAAAGACTTCATGGAGCTCTATGACTTCTATCGCCAGAACAAACTGAACAAGGAATTCCAGCGTGTGACCAATGGTATCGGCCTCTACATGGAAGCCAAAGCCCGCGACTGGGGGATCGACATCGAGCGTGAAGTCGCCGAATGGGATCGCCTGCGCCACCTGGAAGAAGCGAAAAAGAAGAAAGAAGCTGAAAAGCAATAAGAAGCATCCAGCCTATTGCTGTTTCGTCAGGCCGGGGTCATAAGACCTCGGCCTTTTTGCTTGCAAGATCCGAAACCCATTGATACCCTGACCTTGCGGTAACGATGAAGAACACGTCAGTGAAAACGAGGGTGACATCGCTTTCCACTCCGAACTGAAAGGGAGGGCTTGATGATTTCTTGGTGTCTCGGTTTGATCATACTCTGTCTTGGCTCCACCGCTTTCGCCCAGCCGCTTCTCTATCTTTCCAAAGACAGCAATGAAGCCGTTGCTTTGGGGGACAGCTTGCATGTTCCCGCCACCGGCACTCTGGACGCCGCCGACCAGCTTACGACGATCGGTTTGAAGCCGGGTCAGACCCTTTGGGCCGAAGATCGTGACCATGATGTCTTCAAAGCGACGGCCCTGTCTGCGATCCTTGATGCCGATGGGCAGTTTCTGGTCAAGGTGGAGGTGGAAAACCGCCAACCCGGTTTCGATTTGTTCCTGCATCGGACCAAACCAACCCGTAAAGGTGGCGGCAAAGGCTTTCACGTTGAAAAGCTGATGCAGGCTAAAGAAACGGTTTTGCAAAAGATTTCGGTCTGGTTGTCCGATTATCTAAACCGTGAGGTCTTTCGTATTCAAGACTATGGTACGGGCTATGACTACGAACAGTTTCATCTGCCCCTGCCCGGTGGGAAACTCTGGTTGGTCTGTTACACCTACACCGAAGACAGCGGAAAGACCGTGGCGAAAATCAACCTGGCCCGAATCCAGGAAAAGGCGTTGCCCTCGCTGAAGGCGGTGACGATCCTGGCCAGCATGGATGGGTATTTCCTGGATCATTGGCAATGGATGGACGCCAACCACAATCGTAAGCCGGATATTCGCGTCAACACGCCGGACGGTTTTTCCTGGAAGCAGATGGAGGTGAACGGAACAACAATGAGCCTGCTTTTCGGTCCGGCCAAGGTGGTCAAAGACAAGGCGAAGGCTCCTGAGGCTCCCAAAGCCAAACAGCCTGCCAACCCGTGATCTTCATGAAACGAGGACAGCCATGAAACAACTCTTCGACCGGGAAGAGATTCAGGAAACCAACAAGTTGTTTGTTGTCGGTACGGATACGGGCGTGGGTAAAACCCTGGTCAGCCGCACGTTCGCCCGCCTGCTCGTCAACCAGGGAATGAATGTGCGGGTGGTGAAACCCCTGGAGAGTGGGTGCGAAACGAAGGACGGTAAGCTTTATGCTGAAGATGCCGAGGCGCTTCGCGAGGCGGCCAAGCTGTCCGACAACGTGGAAGTCTGTCGGTATAAAGGGGAACGTCCTGTCACACCCGCCGAAGCCTTGGGAGATAAAGCCCCCACGCTGGATGAAATTCAGTTGCTTTTGGAGCATGTCGAAGCAGAGGAGTCCGATTTCGTGCTGGCCGAGGGGGCGGGCGGCCTGATGGTTCCCTATGGGAAGGATGGCTTGCTCATTGAACTGCTTGCAGCCCTGCAATGGCCGGTGTTGTTGGTCGGGCGCAGCAGCCTTGGAACCATCAACCATGTGCTGTTAAGCCTGTTGGCTTTGGAGAAATACCAGATCCCCGTATTCGGCGTCGTGTTGAACCGCCATCAAGAAGCCCTGGCTCCCGACGAGGCGAAAAATCCCTATTGGATCACCCAGTATGAAGATGTCCGCCCCTTCATTTTCCCCTACATCAAACCGGAACAGCAACAGGATACCGAGGTTTTGGCCGCCCTGGTTGAGTCCCGCGCTCCCAGTTTCTGCGATGCCGTTTACTCTCTGATTCCTGATGAAGAGGACGATGAGGATGTTGAGGAAACCGAAGAGACGAAAGACCAGACGGTAGCCGAAAACAAAAACGCGGAAGAGGTGACCGAGGAGAAGAAAGAAGACGCCACATCGGAAGAATCCGCTTCGGCAGAACCCACGCCGGAGGATGAGAGCGACGATTCCAAGGAAGGGGCTGATCTTCAGAAAAAGGGACCGGAAACGAAAAAAGAATAGATCCTTGGGTGTTTTAGGTTGCTGTGGTGTGGGCGAGGCTTTGTTTCCGATTTACGCAGCGAGGAAGTTTTTTCCCGGATGACTGAAAAAGCCTTGTCAAAAGGAAATCATCTCTTTATAGTCGGCAATCAGCCATCCGGGGGCTATTACTTCCCGGCGGTGATGTTGTCAACGCCCGAAGGGCTTGCAAGTGCTTTGCTTGCAATCCTCTACTTCGGAGCCCTGGAATAACAAGGTTGCTTCACCCGGTCAGGCGCAAAGAACGTCGGGCCGGAGACAAGAAGATGGAACCTTTACCTGCCAAGTCGTTGTCCATCCCCCGCGCCGTCGGACCTTGTCCGGCGCGATCTTCGGGATATTCCAGTCAGAAACCAGTCGTGTTTACCGGTGTGTCGGGAGATGTCTGTCCTCTTCCTACCCTCCGGTCTTTTTGTCACCTTTCGACCATCGTCCGAGGAAGCGAATGAGCGGTCCACGCGAAGAACTGTTCGAAAACGAAAAGGTAACCATCGCCCTGCGCAACACATGGTGCAAACAGTGCATGATTTGCGTAGAATTTTGTCCCACCGATGCCCTGACCGTCAACGGCGACAAGCTGAAAATCAATGTGGATGCCTGTAAGGTTTGCATGTTGTGTGAGCTGCGCTGTCCGGATTTTGCCATCCGTGTCGAGCGTAAAGCCATCGACAAACCGGAGGATACCAAGGACGCCACCCAGGCGGCAAAAGGGAAATAGCCATGACCAAGGAATTCAAATTGATGCAGGGCAATGTGGCCCTGGCCGAAGGGGCGGTCTATGCCGGATGCCGTTTTTACGCCGGGTATCCCATTACGCCCAGTACCGAAATCATGGAAGAAATGAGTGCCCGCCTTCCCCGTGTCGGTGGACGCTTCATCCAGATGGAAGACGAAATCGCTTCCATCAGCGCCATTGTCGGGTCCAGTCTGGCCGGGGTCAAGAGCATGACCGCCACCAGCGGCCCCGGTTTCAGCTTGATGCAGGAAACCATCGGTTATGCCTGCATCACGGAAACACCGATGGTGCTGGTCAACGTGATGCGTGGAGGTCCGTCCACGGGGCTGCCGACCAGCCCGGCCCAGGGAGACATTCTCCAGGCCCGCTGGGGTACCCACGGCGATCATCCGATCATCGTACTGAGTCCGGCCAACGTGGAAGAGATGTTCACCCAGGCGATCAAAGCCTTCAATCTTTCAGAACAACTGCGCAATCCGGTTATTATTCTCGCCGATGAAGTCATCGGTCACATGCGCGAGCGCATCGCCATCCCCGACGAAGGGCAGATTCCCATCGTCAACCGTATGCTGATGGAAGACGTGCAGCAGAACATGGAAGAAGAAGTCTTGAAGATGGATGTTCCTCCCATGAACCGTTTGGGTGTAGGACAGCATTTTCATACGACCGGCCTGGCGCATAATCTGAAAGGGTTCCCAAGCCAGGATCCGAAGATCGTCGATGCCCTGATGCGTCGTCTGCATCAGAAGATTTACGACCGGATCGAGGCCATCGAGCAGGTGGAAGAGCAGTTCACCGAAGATGCCGATCTCATCATCACCTGCATCGGCGGAGTGACGCGCTCGGCGGAAGCCGCCCTGCACGAACTGCGCGATCAGGGGTACAATGTCGGCCTGTTCCGACCGATCACCCTTTTCCCCTTCCCCCGCCGTCGGATGCGTATGCTGGCCAAGCACGGCGCGAAGATCCTCGTTGCCGAAATGAGTCTGGGTCAACTGCACCGCGTGGTGGCCAACTCCATCCCGGACCGCCGCCGTGTGTTCGGTCTGACCCGTGTGGACGGGGAAGTGATCTCTCCGGACGAAATCATCGACATGGCCATCAAGGCCCTGGAGGACAACGACTAAACGGTCATTCAAGCCAAGGAGGCTTTCATGGCATTCAATTACGATGCCTATTTGCGTATGGATCAAATGCCGCACATCTGGTGCCCCGGTTGCGGTCACGGCATGGTGATGAAATCCTTGATCCGGGCCATCCATAAGACGGGTTGGGATTTGGATAAAATTCTGGTGGTCAGCGGGATCGGTTGTGCCGGGCGCATTGCCACCTATTTGAACTTCGATACGGTTCACACCACCCACGGACGGGCTCTTCCCTTCGCCACTGGCGCGAAGCTGGCCAATCCGGATCTTCATGTGATTATCGCCACCGGTGACGGGGACGCGCTGGCCATCGGCGGGAACCACTTCATCCATGCCTGTCGGCGCAATATCGACATGACGATGGTGTTGTTCAACAACGGGATTTACGGCATGACCGGCGGGCAATACAGCCCGGCCACTCCGTGTGGGGATCGCACCACCACCAGCCCCTACGGCAACGTGGAACCCCATTTCGACACCTCCGGTCTGGCCGTCTCCAGCGGTGCGGGCTTTGTCGCTCGCGGGGATACCTACCGGCTGAAGCAACTGGATAACATTCTGTACGAAGGCTTGATGCACCCCAGCTTCAGTGTTGTGGAAGTGATTGAAGGCTGCTTCACCACCCACGGGCGGCGCAACCGTCAGCGTTACAAAAACAACATGGATATGCTTCTGGAGCAGAAGAACAACGCGGTCAACGTGCCCAAGGATGAAATCAGCACCGACCCGAACATTCCGCTTCCTCTGGATGACGACGGCCCGGACGGCCCCCATTACCGTCATGGTATTCTGCACCAGAGCAGTCGTAGTGACTACCTCACGCAGTATGATCGCCAGATCAAGCGTTTGCGCAAAGACGGTGATGTCTATGGCCGTGTACAGGCCAACCAGACCGATAAACGGCGCGAGGTGCGCTTCGCCGGTTCCGGAGGTCAGGGGCTGATTCTTTCCGGGATCATCCTCGCCGAAGCGGCGGTGGCCGAAGGTCTGAACGTCGTGCAAAGCCAGAGCTACGGCCCGGAAGCCCGTGGCGGCTCCAGCAAATGCGACCTGATTCTTTCTAAGACGAAGATTGAATTCCCCAAAGCGACGCGATTGGATATTCTTGTCGCGCTGACCCAGAAGGCCTTGGACAAATACGCGGGGGATTTGCGATACGGCGGTACGCTGATCATGGATAGCCAGATCACTCCGCCGGAGCGGCCGGACATCCGCATTTTCAAGGTGCCGATCATCCAAAAAGCGCTGGAACTCAAAGCCGGTCAAAGCGCCAACGTGGTGGCCTTGGGTGCGCTGCATAGCGTGGCCAAGCTCTTCCCCAAACAGGCGATGCGTGAAGCCGTGTTGAACAATGTTCCGCCGGCGACCAAGGAAATCAACGAGATCGCCTTCAAGGCGGGGATTGATCTGGGCAAACATCCCTCCACCAAACAGCCGTCCCGCAAAGCGGAAAAGGCCGAGGTGAAAGGGGAAGGGGAAGCCAAGACGCCGCGTTCCAGAAACGGCAGAAAGAACGGGAACGGCTCCAAGAAGAAACCCAACCCGGAGGGATAAACCCTTTCTCTTTGGAAAGTAAGCAAACGATCCGCAAGCCGCAGAAGGGAGACCTTTTGCGGCTTGTTTGGGTTTTGGAACAGGAATCCAATCTTCCGTTTGTTGTGGATGAAAAAGCAGGTATGACAAAGCCCGACCAGATGGCCTGGCTTGTTTTTCTGTCGAAAAGGGATGGCGTTTAGAACGGGCTTGCGGAAAAGGTGCCGTCCATGCAATCCATGATGTCGCCGATCTCCTGGTCTTTCTCCGGCGTGCTGGACAAGACACCGGTGATTTCATCCTCCATGTATTTCTCATTGACCCGGTAGAACAAGCCCTGGCCACCGTAGGTTTCATCAATGCCCCAGCATTCTTTCTTCCAGACATGGTGGATGTATGCGCCGCTCAGGTCGTTGGAGCTCACGTTACTGATGACCTGACCGTGATCGGTGAAGAAGCTCCATTGTACGAAATTGTCAAAGTCTTCCTGCTCGCTGTCTGGCGCGCCTGCGGGGAAAAACGCTTCCTGGTGTTCGTAACGGTAGCTGCCATCGGTGTACTCGTGCGAGTCAAGGTCTGTTTCGTCATAGCCCGTGTTGTGGTAGACTTTGTAGATTTCGGTTACGTCTTCGTACACGTCCCCTTCTTCCTCAAAGGTGAAGTTGTTCATCGCCAAAACGATCTCTGTACAGGTTTTTGTGCCTTCCGCTTTGTTCATGTCAAAGGTGATGGTTAAATCACCTTCGGCATCGGTGTAGGGATCTGCGACTTGAATGTCATTGAAGTCGAATCGAATCACCCCGCTACCGATACCGTCATCCGCGTCATCGGTTTTGTTGAACAAGATTGTAAACAGGGTAAACTCCTCGTCGGAATAGTCTTTTCCATCATACACGCGGACGCTGAGGGTTTCTTGCCATTCGTAGGCTCCACTTGAGGAGCGGTCTATGACCAGTTTCGGTTCATAGCGGGAGTTGGCATCGGTCAGGCCGTGAAGATCCCATTCATGGCTGCTGTCGCTTTGTTCGGTGGGTTTGGCGTTCTCGAAATCTTGCAGCAGGCTGAGGTAGTTGAAGAGGAAGCTGTCCCACTTGGCCAGGCGGTTGAATGCGCGAATCATGCCGTTCGCCGAACGGGTTTTGCAGAACATGGCAGCATTGGCATTGGCCGTACATTCGTAGATGTCCTCCGTACAAGTGTTGTCTGCGTTGCATTGGCATCCCAATTCCCCCTGGTTGCTCTCGCAGACTCCCGTCGCGGGGTTGTCAGGGTAGACCGCTTCGCTGTACTCCACAAAGCCAAGGTGCAGCTTTTCCACATTGACGATGGCAGCCAGGAAATCCGGGTCTGCCTTGACTTCTTCCACCGTAACCATGTCCTCGCCCAGCTTTCCGCAGGCGCTAAGCGAGAAGGCTGTCAACATCATTCCTAGCCAGACGATACGGAGGCTACTAGCGTGCATGGTCGTTCCCCTTGCGGTGAGTAATCGTTTCTAAGCAGACGCAGTGTAGCACAGGTTGGGTAAAATGCTCAAGATTCTTGGTTCGATAAATATCGCCCCTCTCAATGAGCAGGTTCCGTGAAGGGACAAGCCCCCATCGTACAACGAATTGGGTGGCCTTCGATACACCGCCCACCGGGCGGCACTCAGGCTGAGCGTGGGTGGGTTACCTTTACTCCAGGTAACAATAGACCGTAGATCATTCCCGCTTATCTTGAAGACCTTCCTCGCTCATCCCGAGTAGCGGCTTGAAAAGCCGCATATCGAGGGAGGTCTCTCGACAGAATGTTTCGATCACCCATGAACATGGTAGAATCGCCCCTCTCAATGGACGGGTTCATTGAGAGGGACAAGCCCCCATCGTACAAGGTTGGTTCGTTCTTACTACCTTAACGGCTTTTGGCTTCCATCGTGACTGCGATGGGGGCGTCGTCGGCATTGGCCAGATGGACGTAATTGTCCGTTGCGCCTTGCAGGGTCGCACGGAAGAAAGCCACCAGAAGTCCGGCGGTGAGTTTGCGCATCGGTTCCCGGCTTTCCCCGGATTTGCAGGTGGTGCAGGGAAGGCCGCAGCCCTCGGTGTCATCATCCAGCATATCGGTGTGGCCATATTCCGTCGCGACGACATGGAAGGCCAAGGGGGCGCTGGCTTCGTAGAATTGTTCGTGGTTCTTTCCCGATGGGGCGCAGGGCGTGATGCCCTGGGGACCATAGCCCGTTCCGATAACCAGAGACGGGAAAGGGAAGTTGAAGGGGCCGTCTACCACGGCGACTTCCCCGGTAAGGGCACTGCTGCTATCCACCGGGTCCACACCTGCCACGGCAATGGCCTGACGGCTGGATTGCTTCAGCACGGACCAGATGACCTTGCCGCCCCGGCTGTGTCCGGCCAGGCCCAGCCTGTCTGTCCGTGGTGTCACCGAAACGTGGTTGGCCAGGTGGGGGTGAACCCAGGTGGTGAGAGTCTGGGCCAGTTCCGCTTCTTCGGCGGAGTTGGGGTCGTCCAGCAGGTTCAGATCCGCCGTATACATCTGCGGAACGATAACAATGAAACCGTGACTGGCCAGGTGGGTGAGTAAATCGCTGTAATAGGCATTGGACATCAGATAGCCATGCTGAAAGATCACTACGGCATAAGATCCCGGCTCGGACGGCACATGAATGAGCATCGGCACCGGGGCTTCATCTTCGTCTTTCTCAAGGCCGATGGTATCGACTCCAAGCACGCCGGGTTGGTAGATGGGGCTATCGGAAACATAAAGCTCGTCATCGTCATCATCGTCGTCGCTTAGCGCTTGATCCTCGTCACCGTCGGGAAGATCCCCGTCCTCGTCTCCATCCAGGTCATCATCATCATCGGTCAAACCCTGGTCTTCATCGCCATCGGGTAAATCCCCGTCCTCGTCTCCATCCAGGTCATTGTCATCATCGTCGTCGTCGGGTAAGCCCTGGTCTTCATCTCCGTCCAGGATGTCTCCATCTTCATCCCCGTCCGGATCGTCGTCATCGTCCAGGTTGGTATCATCCGGGTTGAATACGGCCTGGTCCGTGTCGCCATCTTCCGGGGGTGTTTCCAGAACACTGACTTCACTGTCGTTACAGGCCAGGAAAAGCAGACTGATCCAGAACACCGCGAGCAGGTGAAAGCAGACGTTTTGACGCATCACTCCGTTCCTTCCTTCAAACGAATTGAGCCCCGTCCCCATAATGATAGGAGGTAAGGAAAGCATGTTTACCGGGTTTCGGCAAGAGGCTTTTTGAAAAAAGCAAGGGGATCAAGCCGTGACAGGGCGGTGGAGTAAGGATCTTCCGGCAGGGATAAAACCACTGGTCAGCAGTTCAGGTCAGTCTTGGTTTGGGGGTGTCAGAGGGACGAAATGGGCATAGGCCAGCGCGAGGCGGGAGCCGAAACCGCTGGTCAATTCCCCTTCCACACGCAGGGTATCTCCGATTTCCTGAATGACCCGTGCTGTGACCACCACGTCTTGACCTACCTCGGCGGTCTTCTGATACTGAACGTGTAACTCTAAAGGAGCGTATTCTCCACCGTCACCGGCGAGGGTGGCAATCATGTTCATCGCATCATCCAAGAGGGCGGCCATCATCGCCGTGTGCATCGTCTGGGCCGGGGTCGTCCAGTTTTTCGCAATGGTATAGCGTAGTTTCACGAAACGGGGAGACAAGACCTGCAAGGTTCCGTTCAAGCTTCGAGAAAAGGGTGGGGCACCGGGAGGTAGGGCCTGTCCGATGTAGGCTTGCAGGGTTTCCATTAGAGGGTGGGACATGGAACGCTCCCCGTTGGGTAAGGAAAAGGGGCCAAACGTAGGAAATCCGTCGTAAAACTGCGAACATCGGAGCTAGCGTACCATACACTGAGTGGAAATGGCAAGAGGAAACGAGGCGTTCCGTGTTACTTTACAAAAGGCCCTCGCTAACAAGGGCTAACAAAAAACCAATTTTTTATGGTAGTTTTCTGGCATTTACCGTTCAATCCGTGGTATAGGGGAAGGGTGTTGTTGTGATAATAACGAAGAAGATGACTTTAATCCGTCTTTTTCAGGAGGCGACAATGAAACGTTTTGTGTCTATGAGTGCGGTTTTTTGGTTCTGTATGGTTCTGGTGCTGAGTCTCGTCGGTTGTGACGAGGAAGACTCGTCGGTAATTGATGACGATGACGATGATGACACCGTGACCTGTTTGGGTCATTCGGATTGTCCGACGATGGCCAGTTGTCAGCTTGACGCGGTCACCGGCGAAGGCGTCTGTCTGGATGATGCCTGTGCCACAACCTGCACCAGCGATGCCGACTGCGCCGGTTGCAGTGTCGGCAGCTTGGTCTATGTCTGCATGTTCGGCTCCGATGACCAGTTGAAATGCCAGCCGCAGCAGAGCAGCGATGCCGATGGCGACGCGGATGGTGACAACACCTGCGTAACCAACCAGGATTGCGGTCCCGGTTACGAATGCGACAGCAACAGCGGCATGTGCATTCCTCTTGGGGATGATGACGACGACGACAACGACGATGAAGACGGTGATACCGACGACGATGACGATGATGACGATACCACCGATGATGATGATGATGACACCGTAGATGGCGATGGAACCTGTTCCAGTGATGCCGATTGCGGCGCGGGTCAGATCTGCACCGGCGGTTCCTGTGTTGCTGATTGCAGCACGACCGGTTGCACCTACGGAACCTGCAACGCCAACACGGGACGCTGCGAATTCTGCGACCCGCTATGCTCTGAAGGTCAATGCTGCAACTATGGTGGCACCTTCTACTACTGTGGTAGCTGCTGCTCCGAGCCCTGCCCGGATGGAACGGTCTGCCAGAGCGGTAACTGCGTCACGCCGAGCTGCCCCTCTAGCTGTGATACCACCGATCCTTGCTACGCTTGCGGCCCGGAAACCGGTTACCTCTGCGAAGAAACCAATGCCGTGGGCTGCGGTGGCGAACGCAAGAGCATGGAATGCCTGCGCACCAACGAAGCCTGCCGCGAAGGCGTGGATGTCTGCTGCTCCGGCAACTGCCTGATGGGCACCTGCCTGTAAGCACGGCACTCCGAATTAAGAACGAACCGGGTGACCTTGGGGTCATCCGGTTTTTTTTATGTTTGGCTCCTATCCAGCCAGGTTACAAGGCCGTTTTCCGATAGGAAAAGAGAGTGTGTCTTGCTTGCTCCAGACCCGGATTCAGCGTCCGCCAGAGATCCTTCTTGGCTTCCCCGGTCTGGGGAGGAGAAACGGATAAAAAGGCTCTATTCCCAAACCGGGGATTCCAAGTCCCAGGAGATGGGATCAAACGCGCAAAAAGAACGGGTGGTTCCCGTGTTCAACGGCAACCACCCGCTTGGAATCATGTACTTATCTTGGTTGAGAAAAGCTTCTTTCCGCTCTTGGGAAAGGCTATTTCTTTTCCTCTAAAGTCACCTCAGAGAAAAACAGGCGAGCCAGTTCCTGCAAGTCGGTAAGCTGCTTTTCGCCCATTTCTTTCTGGGCGCCATCCTGCCATTTTTGGGAACGTTGAGCCAGACGTTGGTGCAGGTTCCGCCCTTTGGCGGTCAAACGCAGCCAGAGTACGCGGCCATCCCTGGAGCCTTCGGTAGACTCGATCAGCCCTTTGTCCGTAAGCTGGCGGGCCAGCTTCGTCATGTTGGCGCGGGAAACCTTCAGCATCTGGGCGAGGCTGGAAAGCATCGGGCGTCCGGAATCCGCCTGGGACATGCGCTTGACCATGTCCAAAAGCAGCCATTGTTGAGGGCTCAACCCCTCGTCTTTGCAAAGCCGCTCGGCGTGAGCTTGTACAATACGACAGAAAATCAGAAGTTCGTCCATCAAAGGATCGCTGGCCATGATCAATCACCTACACAGTCCGGGGTACCAACAGCGCCCCCCGACAAACCAGGGGGTCATACATACCGTTACCAAAATTAGGGGTTGAAAAGGTCCGAGTAGGACTTTTTCGAGGGTTTATGAAAACCGTAAACCAAGGATGAGGGGAAAAATCACCCCATCCCTTTCCTTTTGACCATGTCTTGGTCCAAAAAGCAAGCAAGTTCCTAGACAAAATAACAACCCGCCTGGGGCGCAAAGGCCGAAGGCGGGTTTGGAATCATGAAATATAATTGTTATTTAGGGACGTTATCCCAATCTTTCATGAACTTGTCCAGGCCGATATTGGTCAGCGGATGGTAAGCAAGTTGCTTGATGACACTAAAGGGAATGGTCGAGACATCCGCGCCGATGAGGGCGGCTTCTTTGACGTGAATGGGGTTGCGGATGCTGGCTACCAGCACCTGAGTCTCGAAATCGTAGTTATCATAAATCTGCACGATCTCGGCAATCAGGTCCATGCCCACGTCGCTTTGGTCGTCCAAACGTCCCACGAAGGGAGAAATATAGGTCGCTCCGGCTTTGGCGGCCAGCAGGGCCTGATTGGCACTGAAGCAAAGGGTCACGTTGGTTTTGATGCCTTCACGGGTGCAGGCGGCGGTTGCTTTCAGGCCTTCCACGGTGAGAGGAATCTTCACCACGACGTTGTCGCCCTTTTTCGCCAGTTCACGGGCCTGTTCCAGCATCCCTTCGGCTTCCAGAGCGGTTACTTCCAAACTCACCGGGCCGGGAACCAGTTCCAGGATTTCTTTGATTACGGTTTCAAAGGGTTTGCCGGTTTTGGCAACGAGGCTGGGGTTGGTGGTCACTCCGTCCACCATGCCCATTTCAAGACCCATTTTGATTTCGTTGATGTCTGCGGTATCAATGAAGAATTTCATGGTTTGATCCTTTCGTCAGAATGACGGGTAGAAAGCCTTAACAGTGAGACAGCCCCGTATCATATCCGGCGGCTTCTGGCAAGTGTTGCGCAACCAGGCAGAGCATGGAATCATCCGTACAGGTTTGAAGCAGTTCACAAACGGACTGATCAAGGAGGGGATGCACCCAATCCGGAGCGATGTCGCAGAGCGGTTGCAAGGCAAAGCGACGCTCATGAAGCCGTGGATGGGGAAGAATGGGGTCATGCTGACGGATCTCGTCTCCTAGAAAGAGAATATCCACATCCAGGGTGCGTGGGCCGTTTCGGAAGAGTCGCTTGCGTTGGGCCTGGTCCTCCAACTCCGCACAACGGGAAAGAAGTGCGTTGGCGTCAAGGCTTGTTTCAAGCAGCAGGACCATGTTCAGAAAGGCCGGTTGGTCGGTATAGCCCAGAGGAGGCGTTTCATAAACGGGGCTTTGTGCGACGAAACGTACACCTTCCGTTTGCTGGAATCCACGGCTGGCCAGTCGCAGATAACCCAAGCGATCCCCCAGGTTGGAGCCTAGTCCAATGGCTGCAAGCGTTGTACTCACCCTGATGAATCTCCTTTGAAGGAGGGTTGTTTTTTCTGCATCGTTGAACAAGATCCCAGGCGGCAACGCCATGTGCCATCGTGAGGATGGACTGGTTCGGGTCGTGACTCCGGGATGGAACGAAACCGCAGCTCAACTCTCACCACCCACGAGCGCCGCGAACCGTCTGCTGATGCCGGGACCGGCTTCACGGGTAGATGTCGGAGCTTCAGGGGTTCTCGTTTTGAGAGAACCTCGAAAAAACCGAACCAAGGCTTACAGGTTGAGCACCAGCTAATCGTAGCAGATTTCAGGCTGCGGGTCAATCCGCCGTGGGGGTTTGCAGACGTCTCTACTCAAAGCGGTAGTGTTTGCGCACCGCTTTGTTGACCTGCCAGACACAGGAAAGCCCCTTGGGGAAGACAGCGTAATCACCAGGACCGATGACCGTATCGCCTTCGTCGGTTTTGACGACGATGTCGCCTTCCAGCACGTAGCAATGCTCGGTGCTGTCGTAGTGCCAATCAAAGGTGGACGGCTCACAGGTCCAGATACCCCAGCTTGTCACATCTTTCTGTTTCAGTTCCTCTTCCGTCGGTTTCTTCACAAGAATCTTGGACATCGGTTTTCCTCGTGGATCGGGTTGGGTGGATCGGAGTTGTCAGTCCATCGACACCTTGTCACCAGGGACAAAGTGTTTGCCGTTAAAGTGGACGGTCCACAGCGGCGGGCCGGGTTCATGCTCGAAATACAGCAGGGCACCATCCACCGCTTGCTGGGCCAGGGCGCGTCGTTCGTCTACGCTGGCGACGGGGTTGATGTCATAGGCCATCACATAAGGCACCGGCAGATGGGCTTTGGTGGGGATGACATCGCCGCAGAAAATCACTGTCTTACCCCCGTCATGCAGGGTGACCACCTGTTGCCCCGGTGTATGGCCGTGGGCGAAAGTGATTGAAATCTTCCCTGGAATCAACTCCCACGCCTGGTCATAGATTTTCGTCGGGCAGGCGGCAAGGGCCGGTTCAAAGTCATCGGGCCGGAAGCTACCCTGTTCCCGCTCGCAGGGATTGCGTGCGGTGTCCAGATGCAGCTTGCTGATATGAATGGTTGCCTTGGGGAAGGTAGGGATGATGTGATCCCCTTCCTGCCGCGTCAAACCGCCGTTGTGGTCGAAATGCAAATGACCGATAATCACATCGGTGATATCTTCCGGCTGAATGCCGTGCTTGGCGAGGTTCTCTACAAGCTGCCCATCCTGGCTGTCGATGCCGTAGATGCGCTTGAATTTGTCGTCATCCTTGGTGCCGATACCGCTGTTGATCAGGATGGTTTTCCCTTCGGTGCGGATGAGCAAGGGGTTCATGCCCAATTCAATGCGGTTGTTCTCATCGGCAGGCATCATCTTGTTCCAGATCGGTTTGGGGACAATGCCGAACATCGCTCCACCGTCAAGGCGGAAGCGTCCGTCAGACAAGGCAATCAGTTCCATCTCTCCCAGTTTCATGACCGTTCCTTTCCGTGTTCCAGTCATCCGGCCTCTGTAAGCCGGACGCAACTTCGGTTCGATACTTCCCGCGCAGGCTGGGATGTTGTATGTCTTCTCGCGGTTGGATCATCCTCCTTCGCGGAGGATGACAAGAGATTACTCCCAGAGAAATCACGGAGTCAATACGAGCTTGTCGTTCCGTGTCTCTGTTGCTTGTGCTTCTCCGAATACAATCGCTGTCCCAGGCGAGCATTCAAGGCATGTCCGGCATTGTAGGCTACATAGCGCGCACGGGGAAGAAAGGGCCAGAGGGCCATGTCTCCCAGGGCATCCAGGACTTTGTGCCGCACGGCTTCATCGGGATGGGAAAACGCGCAGCCTTCGGCTAGACCTCGGCGGGTCAACCCGATGGTGTTGTCTAGGGAACTTCCCAGTGCCAGACCTTGGTGCTTCAACTCCGGCCAGCTTTGCACAAAGCCGAAGGTTCGTGCCCAGGCGATGGCTTCTTGATAGTGAGGACCGAAAGGGCTTCCAACATAGCGTTGGTTGCGCAGCAAAGGATGAGGATGGTTCAGACGGACATCCATGCTGAAGGCATCGTCAGGAATCAAGGCTGCAAAGCGCTCTCCATCGTGTACACGGATTTCCCGGTCGATCGGTTTCGTGATGGGAAAGGCTACGGATTGAAAGGGCTCAAGCTGGTGAGCAAACTCTTTGGCGGAGCCGTCAAGAATGGGAAGTTCCCCACCTTCAACGAGGATCTCGGCATGACGAAAGCCCAAGGCCAAAAGAGCGGAAAGCAGATGCTCTACGGTTTGAACCCTTGCGCCTTGATGGCTCAAGCGGTTGCACAGATGGCTTGATTCCAGATGCTCCAAACTTGCGGGAATGGATTGACGGTCAAGCACAAAGCGAATGCCGCCGGAGGAAGTCAGGCGTAAGTCCATACGGCAGGGTTTGCCGCTATGCACGCCGATCCCGCAAAAACCAAGCGGAGCGTGGGCGTGTAGTTTTCCCGCTTTAGCTGCGGTGTCAGGTCTGCCGGAGGGCAGATCAATCATTGTTCTCCTCAAGGTCCAAGCTTGCCTGGTGGCCCCTGGGCAGTTTCGTTCCCAAATGTTTGTAAGCTTTGGGGGTGGCGATACGCCCCCGGCTGGTGCGTTGCAGATACCCTTGCTGAATCAGGTAGGGTTCGTAGACATCTTCCACCGTTTCGGCTTCCTCGCCCAGAATCGCGGAGAGGGTTTTGATTCCCAAAGGTCCGCCGTTGCCATCGACCACCAGGGTTTGCAGAATGCGGCGGTCCAACTCATCCAGCCCGGCATCATCAATGCCCAGTTGGTTCAAGGCATAGCGGGCGATTTCCTGGTCGATTCCGCTTTTCTGCTGGACCACGGCAAAGTCATACACGCGACGCAGCAGGCGGTTGGCGATACGCGGCGTGCCGCGGCTGCGTCGGGCGATCTCCTTGGCACTGTTGTCATTCAGACCGATGCTCATGATGTCCGCCGAGCGCCGAACGATCTCGGTCAAGTCCTTGGGTTCGTAGTAATCCAGGCGCAGTTGAATGCCGAAGCGGTCTTGAAAGGCCTTTTGCAACATACCCTTGCGGGTGGTCGCCCCGACCAGTGTGAAACGTTGCAGCGGAAGCTTGACGCTTTTGGCGTGGGCACCTTCACCGATGATGATGTCGAACTCGAAATCTTCCAGCGCCGTATACAGGGCTTCCTCCACCGCCGGGGTCAGACGATGGATTTCGTCAATGAACAGCACGTCACCACGGGCCAGATTGGTCAACAGACCGGCCAGGGTGCCTTTTTTGTCGATGGCCGGCCCGCTGGAGATGTGCAGGTTCACTTCCATCTCATGGGCGACGATATGGGCCAGGGTGGTTTTACCCAGCCCCGGCGGGGCGAAAAGCAGGCAGTGATCCAGGGTGCGTTCTTCCCGACGTGCGGAATGGACGAAGGTTTCCAGGTTGGCCATCACCTGGGTCTGGCCGATGTATTCCTGAAAGGTGGTCGGACGCAGGGAGCGCTCCAGAGCCTTTTCGCTGTCTTGGGGTTGGCGGGTCAGGTCGCCGTCACGTTCTTCGGGATTCATGAGTTCAACTCCCGCAATGCTTCACGGATCAGGGTTTCAATGGGGCAGTCGCGCTCCAGGGTTTTCAGCAAGGTCTTGGTGACTTTTTCCACGTCTTTGGGTTTATAGCCCAGACCTAACAGCGCGCTTTCCAGATCGTTTTGCTCCGCAAAGCCTTCCCCGGAGTGTGGTGTGCTGCCTGCATGGGCCGGGTCCAGGGTGAAGAGTTTCTGAACCTTGTCTTTCAATTCCAACACAAGGCGCTCTGCCGTTTTCTTGCCGATGCCGGGGACGCGGTTCAGCGTGACCAGGTCACCTTGATGCAGGGCGGTAATCACCGCTTCCACGTCCAGTGCGCTGAGCATGTTCAAGGCCACCTTGGGACCGATGCCTTTGACCGTGGAGAGTAAGAGAAACAGTTCCTTTTCTTTGATCTCCGAGAAGCCGAAGAGCAGCAGGGCGTCTTCCCGAACATGGGTATGCACGAAGAGCCTGGCCGTGTCACCCAATTCCGGCAAGGCCGCCAGGGTGCTTAAGCTGACCAGACATTCGTACCACACGCCGCCGGTGTCGATCCACACCACGCCCGGTTCCTTGCGAGTCAAACGTCCCGATACTCCGGCGATCATTTCTTCAGCGCCTCCAACACAGGATTGAAATGTTGCAGATGGCATAAGGCCACGGCCAAGGCATCGCTAGCGTTTTCTTCCGCCACTTCCGGTAGACCCAGTAAAATGCGTACCATCTGTTGAACCTGATCTTTCGTGGCCCGACCGCCGCCGCTGACGGATTTCTTCACCATCGCCGGGGCGTATTCGTAGACATCCAGCCCAGCCTGAACGCATTCGGCAAAGAAGACTCCACGGGCCATGCCCAGCTTCAAGGCAGTCTGCGGATTCTTGGCTACAAAGGCTTCTTCCACCGCGACGCAATCCGGCTTGAACTCGGTCAGGACATCCCGCAGTCTACCTTGCAGGTAGGCCAGGCGTCTGGGGATGGGCCAGCTTGGCTTGGGCACCAGCACGCCGTTGTCCACATGATGAAATCGGCTCTGTTGGCCATCCACCACGCCGTAACCGGCCAGTCGCGTTCCCGGATCAATGCCCAATACCCGCATGGGTTTCTTGCCTGTTCCTTGCAAAAACAAAGGGCGCAAGCGCGCCCTTTGTCGTTTCGTTAACGGTGAGACCTGCGCGTTAGGAATTCATAATCCGTTCCAGTTCCTCATCGTCGATTTCGTAGTTGGACCACACCGCGACGGTGTCATCGTATTCGTCCATGATATCGTACAGTTTCAAGACCTGCTCGGCCTTCTTTCCTTCAATCTTCACCGTGTTCTGGGGAATCATCACCAGCTTGGCGTCATCCGCTTCCAGTCCGGCGTTGATGTAGACCTCACGCACGGCATACAGCGCGGTGGGTTCCGTATAGACCACGAATTGATCTTCTTCTTCCTCGATGTCCAGGAAGCCTTCGGCTTCCAGGCCGATTTCCATCAGTTGATCTTCATCGACCTTCTCTTCGCGCTCTTCGTTGTTGAAGGTCAAGGCGCCTTTGCGGTCGAACATCCAACCGACGCAGCCGTTTTCACCCATGTTCCCGCCATGCTTGCTGAACATGTGGCGCACTTCGGCGCTGGTGCGGTTCTTGTTGTCCGTTGCCAGTTCAAGAATCATCGCCACGCCGCCGGGACCGTATCCCTCGTATACGATTTCTTCAATGGACTCGCCTTCAAGCTCGCCGGTGCCCTTTTTCACCGCACGTTCGATGTTGTCTTTGGGCATACTGGATGCCTTGGCCGCCGCGATGGCGGTGCGCAGGCGCGGGTTGCCGTTGGGATCGCCACCACCGGCGCGGGCCGCGATGGTGATTTCCTTGATCAGCTTGGTGAACATCTTACCACGCTTGGCGTCGGCAGCGCCCTTTTTATGCTTGATGGTAGACCATTTATTATGTCCCGACATGTGTTTTCTCCACGCAAGAAGGTTATCTGAAGGCAGTTAGCCGAAAGTACAGAAGCGTGCCTTGATGTGTATCATAGGCGATTTATTGGATTCAAGAACTTTTTTCACTTCTTGCACGGATTGTATCACTACGGAATGACCGAGTTTTTTCACCGCGCAACGCTTGCTCAGCCTTCGGGGATCTCATCAAAGAGGTTGATGTTGATCCCTTCCACGGAAAAGGGTGTCTCTGTCGCATGTCGGAAGGGGTCGGCATGACCGCGCACCACCACGCTAACCCCGGCGTAGCGGGGATAAAAGCGGAATTGAAAATCCAGTGGAATCTGAAGGATATGGCAGATCACCGAGCGCAACACGCCGGCATGGGCCACCACGAGCAGATCCCCTTCGGGATGCTTTTCAACCAGGCTTTCCAGGCCCGTCATCACCCGCTGTTGCAACTCTTCAAAGGTTTCCGCATTGGGAATCTCAAAGCGGGCGGTGTGGTCGGTGCGCTTGGCGAAGGTTTCCGGGTAGCGTTCTTTGGCCTGCTCAAAGGTCAATCCGTCCCAATCTCCCAGCATGATCTCGTTGAAGGCGGCATCCGGGATGGGGGTGGGATGAAGGCCGTCGCAGAGAATCGCCGCCGTTTCCTTGGTGCGAGACAGAGCGCTGGAGTAGCAGGCGGTAAACCGGTGATCTTTCAAGAACTCGCGGGTTTGTGCCGCCTGGGCGCGTCCTTCATCGGAAAGGGGGACATCGGTGTGCCCCAAAAACGTGGGAGTCAATCCCACGGTGGTAATGCCATGACGAACCAGGATGAGTCGTTGTTTGTTCATTGCGTTTGAAACTCCCCTCGCTGGACAGGATTCGATTCAGGGTAAACGGGATCATGACCCTGTCTGCAAGTGTACCTGCTTTCTGCGCCCTTGGCAATGCAGACAAGGAAAGGAAACGGTGAGTTTCTTCTTCTCCCTACCGGCGTTCGTCCGTTTCGCCCCGTCGCTGACGTTTGTTCAAGGCCTGGCGACTGATCCCCAGCAGTTTGGCGGTGAGGGTTTTGTTTCCACCGGTGCGCAACAAGGCTTCTTCGATGAGCAGATCTTTGGCCTGTTCGATGGTCGGCAGACTGGCTCCGAAGGACAGCCCCAAGTCGGTGCCGGATGATGCCGCGGAGGGAGGGGGATCTTCTGAAAGAGAGCCATCTCCGGATTCCCGACGGACGAGCGGTTCGATGGCCGCCTCCAGACTGCCGAAGGCTCCCACGGCATCAAAAACCAGGGAGCGCAGTTCACGCACATTGCCGGGATAGTTGTAGCTCATCAGGCTGGCCAGGGTTTGCGCGTCGGTATCGGGAAGGGTGCGACCGAATTGTTCGGCGGCTTCCTCCGTAAAATGACTGATTAAGAGCGGAATATCGCCACGACGCCGTCGCAGGGGAGGCAAGGTCACATGGTGGGTGGCGACGCGATAATACAGGTCTTTGCGAAAGACATCCGTCTGGCAGAGTGCGTTCAAGTCCTTGTGTGTGGCGGCGATGATGCGCACGTCCGCCCGCATCGGTCGATCTTTCCCCAGTGGGAAGAACTCGCCTTCTTGCAACAAACGAAGCAATTTGACCTGCAAGCCCGGTGGCATGTCGCCGATTTCGTCGAGGAACAGGGTTCCACCGGCGGCTTCTTCCACCAATCCGCGACGGGGACGGTCGGCCCCGGTGAAAGCCCCTTTGACGTGACCGAAGAGGGTGTCATCAATCATGCTTTCAGACAGCCCGGCCAGATTGACCGGCAAAAACGGGCCGCTTCGCCCGCTTGCCTTATGGGCGGCACGGGCCAGCAATTCTTTGCCTACTCCGGTTTCTCCGGTGATGAGCAGGCATTCCGAACTGCGGCTGATCGCTTCCACGTAGCGAAAGACGCCGAGCATGTCCGGGTTGTTGGTTACGATCTCGGAAAATGCGGATGGATCGGCGAGTTTGCCGAACCGTAGGGCTTGCTCCATCCGTTGCTGGTCCGCTTCTTTATCCAAGGCCCGAAACACCCGGCGTACCGTGGTCAACAGGCGGTCACGGCAGATCGGTTTGACCAGATAGTCTTCGGCTCCGGCTTTGATGCACTGCACGGCGGTGGGAACCGCATCGTTCCCGGTGATGATGACCACCGGCAGGTTGGGATGAATCTGTTTGATCTGGTCCAACAATTCTTCGCCGGACATTTCCGGCATGGTCAAGTCGAGCAGTACCAGACCGATGGGATTTTCGGCCAGCATGGCCAGCGCCTTACGGCTTTTCTGGCAGGCAATCACCGCCGGATACCCGCCCATGCGCAGGGTCATTTCATAACTGCGCAGGATCTGCTCTTCGTCATCCACCAGTAGAATTGCGCGGGACGCTTCCGGGCTCATGGTTAGGGTCCTTCGTTGGAAGACTCGGTTGTTGCGGCCTCGTTCGTCTGGTCCTTGTCATCACGCTGAAATCCACCCGGCGTCAGCGGGAAATCCGCCGTGACCCAGGTTCCTTTTCCCGGCTCGGAGCGTATACTCAACACGCCGCCGTGGTCACGCAGGATGCCATCGCAAATGGACAGCCCCAGCCCCGTGCCGCCCTGGTCGCGTTTGGTGGTGAAGAAGGGATCGCGAATGCGCTCCAGCATCTCGGCGGCAATACCTTGCCCTTCATCATGGACCAACAAACGCACGCCCTCTCTATTGGGCAGGGTTTTCACGGCGATGTCAATGGCGTTTTGTGCAGAGGTCAAGGCGTCGCAGGCATTGAGGATCAGGTTGATGATTACCTGCTCCACCCGTTGGCGGTGTCCCTTGAAGGTGGGAATGCCTTCGGGAAGATCCAGGGTCAGCCGCTCCGTGGTTTTCTTCAGGCGGTTTTCGGTCAGGGTCAAAGCCTGGCGTACCATTGCGGTGAGGTCTACATCCTGGTCCAAGGCGTTTTCGTCCTGTCGGGAGAAATCTTTCAACCCGCCGACAATGGATTTGATCCGCCGTGCGCCTTGTTCAATGTCCGAAAGCAAGGTGGTGATGCTGTCGCCGCAGGTGCTGTAAGTCATCTGGCCGATGGGGAAATCCCCCTTGTCCCGGTGGTATTCTTCAAGGATGGGCCGGATGTCCTCCCATACGTCGCGCACCAAAGGCGCGTTAAGCAGAATGAAGCTGTTGGGGTTGTTGATCTCGTGGGCCACACCGGCGATGAGGGTTCCCAGCGAAGCCAGCTTGTCTGCCTGAAAGAGTTGCTGCCGACGTTCTTCCGCTTTTTTCTCCAGGTCTTTGCGGTGCCGGATGTCCCGTTCGATGATTGCGGCTCCGTTGGGTTGGCCCAAGGGGTCGAAGATGGGAGAAACCGAGACGGATACGGGGAAGGGCTTGCCCTGACGGTCTTTGCGTGTCGTATCCAGTTTTTTATAAGGTCGCCCTTCACGGACGGCATGGAGGATGGCTTTTGCTTCCGTCGTGGGTTCGTCCGGGAAAAGCAGGGCCAAGGACTGACCCCAGACCGTGCCGGCCTCGTAGCCGTAAAGGTTCGTTGCGCCACGGTTCCAGTTGCGGATGATGCCGTCTTGGTCCACGCTCCAGATGGCATCGGCGCTGGATTCCACGATGGTCACCAGGCGCTGCTGGGCCTGCTCGATGCGTCTGCGCTGCCGCACGGCTTCATCCACCTTTTCCACAATGTGATCCATCCGGCGCTTGGCTTCCGCGATGGAACGGACTTCCCGATCCTGAGTGGGAGTCGCCTGGCTTAAGGGTTCCGTTTGCACACCCCCGGCGGGGGCGGAGATGTTATCCACTTTCTGCAAGATGTCCGAGGTGGCCTGAGACATGTCGGAAAAGGAATGTTGCAGTTTCTCCACAAAACGATTGAACAGACGGGCAAAGGCACCCACTTCGTCGCGGCTTTCCACCACGAGACGGCTGGAAAGATCCCCTTCGCCATCGGCGATGTCTTCCATACGCAGCATCATCAGTTTCATCGGTCGGTACGCACGACGGCCCAAAGCGGTTAAGACCAAGGCCAGGACAAGAAGCAGGCTCACCGTGACTCCGGCCACATAGACGCGGAAGCGGTCACGGGCCAGGAGCATGTCTCTTTCGTTGGTAGCCAGAGCAACCAGACCGATGCGCCGCCCGGAGAAATCCCTCACCGGTGTAATGGTCGAGAAGGATTCTCCTTGCCAGGTAGAGACAGGACGTTGCCAGCCCTGATCCAGCAAAGCCGGATCACTCAAACCATTCAGGGCTTCGCCCGTAGCCGGGTAGACGGGAAGGTACTGCCGTGAGGCTCCGGCGATGCGCGGCAGGTTTGCTTTGTGAAACACCGTGGTGATGGGTAGAAAGGAGGCATCCATCAAGAGTGCGTACCGTGTTTTCTCCGGGTCCAGCACGCGGTGCAGGACATCTTGGTAGGAATGCAAGACCTCCACCGAACCAATGAACTCTCCCCGGTCATCAAAGAGAGGGGCGACGCCACGGATGATAAACCCACCTCGACCCAATTCCACGCCGGTAATCGGCTTCTTGGTTTCATTCACCCGAACCACGGTCTGCCGAAAGGAACTCAGGTCGTCTGAAATGTCCACCCATCTGCCTTGTCGCAACTCCTGTTTTTTCCGCCAAAGGCGCAAGAAACTGCGATGGTTATTCAGATGAAAGTGAACCATCAGATGCTTTTCGCCGGTGAGCTTGCGGTAGTCGGCTTCGTACTGGGCAAGATCCTTGCGCAAACGCTCTCTGGCCTGTTGCACCTGCGGATCGTTTTCCAGATCCATGTTTCCCTGCATCGCCATCTGATAGGCTTGCTGAACCACGGGCAGACGACCCAACACGGCGGAAAGTTGCAGGGCTTGTTTCCCCAGCAGTTCCGTTTCGCGCTCAATGGAGGAGGTCAGCATCTGGTGCCTGTGCAGGACTTCGTTGTCTACGCTTCGATCAAAGATCCAGACGGCGATGAAGTAGATTCCAAAGCCGAGAACGCTCATCGCGATGGTGGAGGGAACCAGAAATTTATGACGGATTTTCATCCCTGCTCCCGTGTCGTTCGGGGAAACGCGCTCATCGAAAGGTTTGCCTGGGGCCGAGGGCTGCGCGTTGTTGTCCGGTTCAAGTTTGCGTCAGGCCGTGGGTTTTGTCTAGTTTGCCGGGGGAGATTTTTCCAAGCGTCCTCTCCCCCGGATGATGAATCGGCCCGGCTAGTGAACGTGGTCAGCAGCATTCATGCCATTTCGTGCAAACAGGCCAAAATCACGCCAAGGCTTGCACATTTTCATTTCATGCGGAAACCGGGGCGTCAACATGGTTTCCACTCTGGAAAGAAAGTTTCCGATACGCATCAGGCATGACGCCCATAGAATGAAGTTGTTTGGAATCTTCGTTTCCACTTGCCGTTTTTTTCCTGTTATTCAAAAGACTTCTCATTGTTTTCAAACCTTGCCTTTCTCGCTTCTCTGGTATGGCGAGCCAAGCCCTAAACCGCAAAGCCCAGTAATCCGATAGAGAATCCAGGGGAATTTTAGAGGATAGACTCCATTTCGGCAATCCGGCACTGGAAACCTTGTTTCCAGTGCCCTAAGCACGTTTGGGGAGAGAGTTTCTATCTACTGGGGATTCAAAGGAAAATATTGTTTTCACCAAAGTGGCACGTCTTCTGCCTATCGGTAGATACGTGGAACGCGAGTGGTGAAAACCAAGTGGTTTGTTCGACATTGATTTGAAGAGAAAAGGAAGAAAATAACCATGAAACAACAATGTGTTCTGTTTTCCGTGTTCGTGATCTTCTGCTTGTTCGGCACCGGGATGGCTGCGGCGCAAGAGCAGAACCAAGCCCAAGCGGAAAGCCAGGAACCCGCCGCCTTACCGACCTCCTTGACCGAAGAAGCTCCGGCAGCAGCCCAAGACGCCACTCCCGCTCCCGCCGAAGAAGCGGCTCCTGCTCCGGCTTTGGAAGAAAGCCAAGACAACACCTGGGACAAGATCAAGCCTCTGATTCTGACCAGCGAGGATGGTCGGGCTTCCATTCAGTTCGGGTTTGCCGCCCAGTTGCAGATGGATGCTACCTGGAAGAACGTGGGGGAGAACAACGAGGATCTGCAAAACCAATTCCGCTTCCGCCGCATTCAACCCTTCCTCAAAGGCCATGTCTTGACCAAGGATCTGACCTACAAGTTCATGGTGGAACTGATTCCCGGCAAGCTGGATATTATGGATCTGTTTGTTGACTACAAATTCACCAAGCAATTTCGCATCCGCGTCGGTGCGCAGAAAGTCGGGTTTACCCGCCTGCGCCTGAATAGCTGGAAGAACCAGGCGTTGGTGGATTTCAGCTCCGGCCCCCGTTACTTCGGTTCGGAGCGCCAGCTTGGCTTCACCCTGCACAACGGCATGGGCAAAAAGACCGAGCATGAATACGAAGTAGGTATTTACAACGGTGTGGCCACCCGTCCGGGGATGGGCCGCGACCTGACGCCGATCAGCAAGGAAGCGATGGATTCGCCGATGGTGGTCAGCGATAAGAACGACAGCCTCACGGAATTTCATCCGGAAGTGGTGGGTCACTACGCGTATCAATACAATGGGATTGATGTCACCACGGAAACCGATTGGGCCAAGACGGACTTTTGTTTCACCACCGGTCTCGGCGTAAGCTACGATCCCCGCCCGGTAGCCTATCGGGATCTGGCGATGCGTCTGGGCCTGGAAGCGATGACCAAATATCGCGGCTGGACCGTTTTCGGTACGATGTGGAGCGGCTTTTACGACAAAAGCGATGATCGCGGTTCCGACGATGTTTCCAGCGATTTCAATTACGGCATGATCGGCGCCGTGATTCAGACAGGGTACCTGATTGAGCATTGGGCCGAGTTGGCGGTTCGCTACACCTACGTGGGAACCAGTGAAGATTTGCGCAAAGACATCAAGGCTCGCACCGAATACCTGATCCAAGCCGCCGGTGACGATGAAGCGGAAGCCCTGGCTTCCACCTACAAAGGAGCCGGAGAACTCAAAGGCGATCACGAAGCGACCTTCGGGTTGAACTTCTATCCCCTGGGCCGCAATCTCAAGTTGGCCGGGGATCTGAGCTACCTGCTCAAACAATATGAAACCAAGGCCAGCGCCAAGGATTTCCGTGCGCGGATGATGATGCAGTTGGCCTTCTAAGCCTTGGGTACAGCGTCATGCCGTTCTCTGGCCTCGCCGGGTGTCGAGGTCCAGGGGAGGTTTGGCCCGAATCTGTCCATCCGTTTTGTTTTTGACCTGAATTCTTTCCCCCAAACGATGAGGTGTTCCGATGAAACCGATTCCTCTGATGCTACGTATCCTGCTGGTTGTTGCACTGTTCGTAAGTGTTAGCAGCATTGCTCCCGTGGTGGCGAAAGCCCAGGAGCCCAGCGTCGATTCCTTCGTCACGGAGTCCAGCCCGCAGCAGGTCCGTGATGCCATTTCCAAAAGCCTGAAAGATCCGGCCAAGGCCGAAGTCACGAAGAAGATGATCAAACCCGGCGAGAAGCCCGGCATCCTGGGGATTCCCGGTGCGCCGGACCCGTCCCTGGTCTTCGGTCTGTTCTGGGCCATCATCGTCGGTTGGATCTTCAGCACCGTCGGTGCCTTTGGTGGCATCATGTCCGGTGTCGGCCATATCACCGCGTTCGGCTTGGGTGACTATGCCAAAGGCTTCGGCAAAGGGCATCCGGTGAACAGCCTGATTACCGATACCATTCGCGTGAGCAACCAATGGCTCACCGGTTTCTCGGCCTTGATTTCCAGCTTCAATTATTATCGCATGGGGCGTCTGGTGCTGCCCATCGGTTTGAGTCTGGCCATCGGTAGCGTGGCCGGTTCCTATCTGGTCCCGAAACTGACCGCCGGTCAGGTGAACCTGAAAGACTATATCGGTTTCTTTGGTTTGATCGTGCTGGTGCTGGGTGGATACCTGTTCTATCAGACCACCGAACGCGGGCGTAAGAGCCAGAAGGCGGCCAAGGCGGCGGCGGAAGCCTTTGAGAAACAATCCAAAGAAAAGAACACCGAAGGTCAGAAGAATGAAGGCGTGAAGGTGCTGGAAGGCAGCATCGGAATGATGTTCGCCTCCTTGGGTCTGGTCCTTGTCGGCGTCTTCTTCGGCATCCTGGGTGGTGGTCTGTTCGCCGGTGCGCACTATGTGGCCTACGGTATTATCATTGCCGGTTTCGTGTCCATTTTCTTCCTGCCTCAAAAGACGATCCGCTTCACCTTCTTCGGTGTGGAATTCAAGTTCAAAGCCTATATTCCCGCCGTCGGTGGATTTGTCATTGCCGCCATCGCCAGTTTCCTCGGTGTGGGCGGTGGCTTCCTGCTGGTGCCTTTCCTGACCAGCGTGGCCGGACTGCCGATGTTCCTCGTTGCCGGAACCAGCGCCCTGGCGGTGTTGGTGGGCATGGTGATCAGTATCTTTACCTACATGGTCGGCTCCGGTGTTGTGGTTCCCTGGCACCTGATCGGTGTGGAACTGATCGGCATTTTCGTCGGTTCGATGATCGGTCCGCGTACCCAGAAGTACATCCCCGACATCTGGCTCAAGCGTCTGTTCATCGTGTTGGCCTTGTATGTGGGTATCCGCTACACCACCAAGGGTTTCCTTGGCTTCTCGATTCTGCCGCCATTTTAAGCAATGATGTAGGAAACGGTCCGTGAGGGGCCGTTTCCTGCTTGAAGGCTTCGCCCGCCCGGCTTGCCGGGCGTCGGGGGCCGGATGGAACAACGATCAATGCCCTCTCATCCATGAGGTACACATCATGTGGTTTGTGGAATGGATAGACCCTCTGTTGATTGCACCCTTTCGTTGGGTGTCTGACCCTACGGCGGCCTATTGGTTGGGTGTGCTGTGGTTGGCTTTGTTATCCTTTGCTCTTGGAACCATGAGCGAAAAGACGGCCCGGTGGGTGAATCGCCGGGAGTTGGAACGCCATGAGCGTGAGATGAAACAGCGTCACGAGCAGTCCATCCGCGCTTTGCGTCAAGGGGATAAGCACAGCTATGACGCCGAGAACCTCTTGGGTAACGAAGCATTCGGCAAAGGGTTCTTTCTTCAAGCCACCGTTGGGATGAGTTCCATCTGGCCCGCCTTTCTCGCTGCGGGTTGGTTGAGCTTGCGCTTTTCCGACCTGAGCTTTCGCTGGTTCGGGTACTCCGTTAGCTTTGTCGCGCCGTTTGTGGTCTGTTATCTCTTCGTGCGTATCGCTCTACCGCGTCTGCACCGCAACGTGATGGGTCGGTTTCATGCCGCCTCGAAGGCCGATGATACGACGACAGAGCTACCACAGGGTATTCCAAGGGGCGAAGCCGACGAGGCAGCCTCTATGAACGTGCAGCGGGCCTAGGCGGTGTTCGTTGTGTTTCGTCGCTGGACTTGTTCATTCCCGTGCGCCAAACGCCGCATGGGTCAAAGGGAACGCTGATGAAGAAATCAATCTACAGTTTGTGCGGGATGTGTTCGGTTCGCTGTCCCATCCGCTGTGAAGTAACCGACGGTCGGGTAAGCTGGATCGAAGGCAACCCTCATTTGCAACAGGGAGCGCTCTGCGGCAAGGGTTCCGCCGGAACCTGCTTCGTTTACAACGAAACCCGACCCAAAGGGCCGATGATTCGTCAGGGTTCCCGTGGGGCCGGTCAGTGGCGCTCGGTCAGTTGGGATCGCGCCTTGGATTACATCGCGGAGAAGCTGAACCCCCTGATGGAGCGTTACGGCGGGCGCTGCGTGATGTTGTCCAGCCGAGGTGGGCCTTTTCAGGATTTACCGCAGACCTTCCTGCAAGCCTTGGGATCGCCCAACCTGTCCAACCATGATGCTTCCTGCGGGCGAAACGTTCACCACGCCAGCCAATCGGTGACCGGCATGGGCCGCAAAGGCTTCGTGTATGACATCAAGAACACCAAGCACCTGGTGTTGTTCGGACGCAACATGCTGGAAGCTTTGCGCGTCAGTGAGGCCCGCACCATCATGGATGCTCGAAAGCGCGGCATGAAAATGACCGTGGCCGATGTCCGGGCCAGCGTGACCGCCAGCAAGGCCAGCCGTTTCTGGATGCTCCGTCCGGCATCGGATTACGCGCTGCTGTTGGGTATCATCCATGAAGTGTTGAAGCAGGGAGCCTATGACAAAGACTTTGTCTCCCGCTATGCTCTGGGGCTTTCGGAACTGGAAACCTACGTCGAGCGCTTCACGCCGCAATGGGCCGCTACGGAGAGTTGCATTCCCGCCGAACAGATTCGCGACTTCGTGCAAGAGATCAACGAAGACAGACCGAAGGTGATTTTTCATCCCGGCTGGATGTTCTCCCGCTATCACAACAGCTTCGGGGCCAGCCGTTGTCTGCATATCCTCAACGTGTTGATGGGCAACATTGAAACCGAGGGTGGTCAGCTTCTTCCCAAAGACGTCAAGGATGCCGGAGCGAAAGGCTTGCAAAGCCTGAAATCCCGCGTGCCCAAGGTCACGGAAAAACGCGCCGATGGGGTCGGTTGGAAATACAAACATCTTGACGCCGGGCCGGGCTTGCATCAGCTTTTCTATCCGGCGATGATGACCGGCGAACCCTATCCGCTCAAAGCCTACATTCTTTATCGTCATGACCCTTTGGTGGGGTTTCCCGACCGCGAAGCGCAGCTTGCCGCGCTGGATAAGCTGGACCTGATTGTATCCATTGATGCCAAGTACGGAGAAACCACCTGGTTCAGTGATGTGATTCTGCCCAACTGCGGGTATCTGGAGAAAGACTCGCCGATCATCGTGCAGAAAGGGGCTAAGCCGCGCATGACCATGCGGCGCAAGGTCATTGACCCCGTGTATGATTCCAAACCGGAATGGTGGATTTTCAAGGAACTGGCCAAACGGTTGGGAGCCGGTCAGTATTTCCCATACGAAAGCATTGAAGAGCTTTGGCAGTATCAGCTTGAAGGAACGGGAATCACCCTGGATCAGTTTGAAGAAAAAGGCTACGTGGAACTGGTTTCGGAAAACCTGCCGTTGAAAGACCGGGAGGAGATTGCCTACAAAACGCCTTCGGGTAAAATAGAATTCTTCTCGCAGAAACTGGCCGATGCCGGACTGCCCAGCTTCCCGGACTATGAGAAACCGCCGGAGCTTTCCGGAGATCGCTTCCGCGTGGTCTTTGGTCGCCATGCCATTCATACGCAAGGTCAGACCCAGAACAACCCCTACCTGCATGAAGTCTTTCCCACCAACTCGGTGTGGATTCACCGGGATCGTGCGCGGGAGTTGGGCATTGAAGACAAGGATCTGGTTGAAGTCTTCTGCGACTGCGATCAACGCCAGATTCTCATTCCGGCCCATGTCACGGAGTTCGTTCACCCCGATGCTCTTTTCCTGTATCATGGCTTCGGTCGCACGGTACCGCTGCTGCATCGGGCTTACAACCAAGGGGCGGACGACCAGAAACTCTGCCGTGGAACCTTGAAGGATTGGGACCCCGCCGGGGGCGGCGTATCCCTTTCGGAAAGCTTTGTGCGCGTTCGTAAAGCGGGGAGGTTGGCATGAGTGAATACCGTATTCATCAGGACATTGACAACTGCATCGGTTGCTATAGCTGTGAGATCCACTGCAAGGCCAACAAGCTGTTACCCGAAGGGCCGCGGCTCTGTCGTATCTATCCCAACGGCCCGAAGATGGTGGATGGCATCCCGGTCGTCGCGTTTACTTTCGTCACCTGCCTGCATTGCAAAAACGCCTGGTGTGTCCGTGTCTGCCCTTCCGGTGCGATGCGTCAGCGCCCCCAGGATGGCATCGTCTACGTCGATGAAGACCTGTGTGTGGGCTGCAAGCTGTGTATGAGTGCCTGCCCTTGGGGCATTCCCCAGTTCGATGCAGAGAAGCACAAGGTGGTCAAATGCGATCTGTGCAAAGACCGCCTGGATGAGGGCAAGCTCCCTTCGTGCATCTCCAAGTGTGTTACCGGCTGTCTGACCCTGGTCAGCCACGGTAAAACCGTGACCGAGGAAGCGTTGCGCCGGCGCTTTGCTCCCATTGAAACCAAGGCTGTCAGCAAGGAGGAAGGTCGATGAGTCGTTCCGCGTTGCCTACCCACCCCGTTCCCGCGCCCTGCCAGGCCGCCTGCCCGGCGGGCATTGATGTTCCGAGCTATACCAGCCTGATTGCTCACGGGCGCTACCGCGAGGCGGTGGATCTGATTCGTCAGGACAACCCCTTTCCCTGGGTTTGCGGGCTGATCTGTCCCCATCCCTGCGAACGGGCCTGTGCCAAAGGGTACCAGGATGCGCCCTTGTCCATTCGCGCCCTCAAGGGCTTTGTGGCCAGCGCGGTAGAAAAACTGGACGACGAAGCCTTACGGCATCGACCCAGCCGTGTGTTGGGTAAGGTCGCCGTGGTGGGTTCCGGCCCGGCGGGGTTGAGCGCTGCGGTCTACCTGGCGGATATGGATTACGATGTTACGGTGTTTGAAGCGCTTCCCGTCGCGGGGGGTATGATGGCGGTGGGGATTCCCGAATACCGCCTGCCCCGTGATGTGCTGAACAAAGAAATCAAGGCCATCAAGGCCCACGGCGTGGAGATTCGTCTGAATACGCCCATCGGTGGTGATCTGAATGTACAAGCCTTGCGTGACCAGGGCTATCAGGCCATCTTCCTGGCTACGGGCGCCCACAAACCCATTCATATGGAGATCGACGGCGAGGCGGAATACGCCCAGGTCGATAGCGCGGTGGAGTTCCTTCGTCGGCAACAGATCGGCCATCGTGAACGCATCGGTGACCGGGTGGTGGTGATCGGTGGCGGCAACAGTGCCTTCGATGCCGCCAGGGTCAGTCGTCGTCTGGGAAGCAAGGATGTTCATGTGGTCTATCGGCGCAGCCGGGCGGAAATGGGAGCCTTACCCGAAGAGATTGTGGAAGCGGAAGAAGAGGGCGTAACCCTGCACCTGCTGACCATTCCCGTGCGCATCGTGGGCGACGGCAACAAGGTGACCGGTGTGGAATGCCTCAAGGCCGAACTGGGTCTGCCGGATTCATCCGGTAGGCAACGCCCGGTGCCTATTCGTGGCTCGGAGTTCATTCTTCCCGCCGATGGCGTGATTGTGGCAATCAGTCAGATGCCGGACTTGGATTACCTTTCGGAAGCCAAGGAACCGGTGGAAGTCAGCCGCCGGGGACGTATTGAGGTCGATCCGCAGACGATGGCCACCAGCGTGGAAGGCGTCTTTGCCGGAGGCGATGTGGTCCTGGGTCCGGCGACGGTGATTGAAGCGGTGGCGATGGGAAAACGGGCGGCGCAGCAGATGGACCGCTACCTGCGGGGGCAGGCTTTGGATCACCATGCGCCGATCATCAAGCCACGGATGCGGGTGGAAACGGTGAAGATGGAAGCCAAAGACAAGGTGCGCATTCCTCCGACTCCGCTTCCCCTGGTTCCTGCGGAAGAGCGCGTGACGAATTTCGAGCAGATCGAGTTGGAATGGACCGAAGAGATGGCTCGTGAAGAGGCCAAGCGCTGCCTGCGTTGCGATATCTGCATCGGCTGCGGGGAATGTGCCAAGGTCTGCCGCACCAAGGTCGAGGTGGATGCTCTTCGCTTCACCGATGCCGGTGGTGATCGGGTAGTGATTGTCGATATGCTGCGTCCCCAGGAATATTGCATCGGCTGCGGGAGTTGCGTCAACGTCTGTCCGACAGGTGCGCTGAGTCTGGTCACGGAGGGGTCTACCCGGCGGTTGGTAAAATGCGGTACGACGCTGGCGAAACTGGAAATGGTACAATGCGGCGAGTGCGGCGAGTATTACGCGCCAAGGCGGTTTATGGATTACGTCAAACGTATTGCCGATGCGGAATTGAAGCGGGAGTTGAAGCGGATGCTCTGCCCGACCTGCGCCCGCAAGGCCCAAGGACGAACCTTGGCCGATCGCTCCGGGTTGTTTTAAGCCGGTTTTGCTTCCATGATGTCTCTTCACCGCACGGCGTTCTGCCGTGCGGTTTTTCGTTGATGCGTAGATGGCCTGGAACATCGCCCGGCGCTAGGAAGTGCTTTGACCGGTGGCTCTTACGTCCGGTTCGGCGGAATACACCGGCAAGGCTTCCCGTACCATACGGACGGCCTTTCCCACGCGAACCATAGAGCTTCAGAAATTGTTTGAATTTTCTTTTTTGATCTTTCCTTGAAACTAAGATAGACTAAGCTCCAAACAACCCCAGGAGGATAGGATGACCCGCAACCTTGTTTGGATGATGATCTGCTTTCTTTTTATGAACGCCTGCACCGGCGACGAAGAGGATTCCTCCCTGATGGATGGTGACACCTCCGATGGGGATAGCGACACTCGGTTGAAGATGGGGACGAAGAACCCCTTCCCGACGGGGATACATTGGAAGATGGGGATGATGATGTAGATCCTGATGGAGATGAGGATGGGGATGAAGACGATCCAAGCGACGACGATGATGATGTAGATCCTGATGGGGATGACTCTGACGGAGATTCCGAAGAACTGGAAGAAGACGCGGAGCAGGTGGAAGAGGATGACTTGTACCATGTTGTTGAATCCGACCCGGTAGATGGTGACGTGGAACTTGGTGAAGGCTGCGAGGACTGGGAAACGCCGGAGCTTGGCGAAGACGAGGAAGCCCCACAATGGCAATTGACCTCCCTCTGGCGGGAATCCGAGATTGTACCGTGTGTTGATGTAGATGGAGACATTGAAGACGACGAAATGGGTGATTCAACGCCTACCTATTCCCGCTATCGTAGCTATGGTTCCAATGAAGGCTGGGCTTTGGCGGCGTGGTCCGATGGCGCGGATGTCGTGTTGTTCGCGGACGAACAAGGCTTATGGCGTTATGAGGAAAGCCCGACACCGACCCTGCGTTGCGATCCGACGACGCCGGGAACGGTTTACACCTTGCAAGGAACGGGGACGGGAAGTTCCGCTATCATTTGGGCGGGACTGACCGGCCAAGTGGCGCGATTGGAAAATAGTGAATGGACGGTGGAAGACCTGCCGGAACCCCTGACCGGGCCGGTGTTGGCTCTTGCTTTGGACGATGCAGGCCACCTTGCCGCCCAAACCCTGGAAGGTGTGGCGATTCGGCAAACAACAGGTTGGGAGCCAGTAACGGGTTGCGAGGTCTTCGGTATTGCTTTCCCGGAGGAGATGGACGTAGAGCAACACCAAGCTGCCGCCACGGGGCTTTTGTGGCATGAGGACAAACTCTACGTGGGAGCCACGGAAACCTTGGTGGAGATCGATCCGGTGGCCCATACCTGCAAAGCCCTGTGCATGGACACGTCCATTGAGAACAATGAAGGGGATGAGGTTCGCTTTGCCGTGCAGGGTAAGGCTAGTTGCGGCTTGTGGGTCACCCGCCTGAAGCGAAGCTTGGGCAGCCTGTATTGGATTCACGATCTGTTTCTCGTCTCGGATCTGCAAATTTGTTCATGGGATGGATCTCTGCACTACCTGGAAGGAGAGAGCCTTCTGCCGCAGTCCGACTACACATGGTCTAGGGGGCTTACCGGGTTTGGCTTGGCGGATCGTTGGGTTTACGCATCCTACGAATACGGTCTGAACACAGGAACCTGTTTCATGCCCAGTGACACAACAGGTTGGTTTAACCATCAAGCCCATACCTGGCCATCTGATTGGGGTGTTTCCAGTATCCTTGAAAATATTGGAATGATAGATTATATCAACTTTCTTGTCTTTCATCGACTCCTGACAGGAGACAATGATTGTGTACTCAGACCTACCCCCATTCGTCCGACCCAACTTTTTGTGACAGGCCACGTCGGGTATTATTCCCCCGGCTTTTCCAAAGTGACCTTCGGGGAGTGAAGGGAGCGTGGTTGATTGGGGGAAATCCTGGTAGAAAACGAATCCCCGAAACCCGGTAAACCGGGATTCGGGGATTGAGTAGACTCATTTTATGGGCCCGATCAGATGGGCTTTGGGGCGTTGAGGGCTTATTTCCCTTTCTTCCCTTTGGGCTTCTCCGCACCATCGGTTGCGGCGTCTTCTGGGGTCTCCGGCTGAGGTTCTTCGGTCTTTTCGATCAGGCCGTAATGCTCACGCAAGAGGAGATCCAGCTTGGTCAAGGCGTCGGGGTTGTCTGTAAGGAAGGTCTTGGCATTCTCCCGCCCCTGTCCGATACGCTCTCCCTGGAAGCTGTACCAGGAACCGGATTTTTCCACCAGATTGAGGTCTACACCAAGATCCAAGGCGCTGCCTTCGCGGCTCATCCCCGAACCGTACATGATGTCGAACTCCGATTGCTGGAAGGGTGCGGCCAGTTTGTTCTTGACCACCTTGACCCGCGTGCGCGAACCGATCACGTTTTCGCCGCTCTTGATTGCGCCGATACGGCGGATATCCATACGGATCGAGCTGTAAAACTTCAGCGCATTACCACCGGTGGTGGTTTCCGGGCTGCCGAACATCACGCCGATCTTCATGCGGATCTGGTTGATGAAAATCATCGCCGTGCTGGAGCGGTTGATCAGGCCGGTGAGTTTGCGCATTGCCTGGCTCATCAGACGGGCTTGCAGGCCGACGTGGCTGTCTCCCATTTCACCGTCGATTTCCGCTCTGGGGGCCAAGGCGGCGACGCTGTCCACCACGATGATGTCAATGGCGTTGCTGCGCACGAGGTGTTCGGCGATCTCCAAGGCTTGCTCGCCGTAGTCCGGCTGGCTGACCAGCAGTTCGTCGGTTTTCACGCCCAGCGCTTTGGCGTAGTTCAAGTCCAGCGCGTGTTCGGCGTCAATGAATGCGGCTACGCCGCCCATCTTTTGCGCTTCGGCCACGGCTTGCAGCGCCACCGTGGTTTTACCGGAACTCTCCGGGCCGTAGATTTCTGTAATGCGCCCACGGGGAATCCCACCGATACCGAGGGCGATGTCCAGCCCGATACAGCCGGTGCTGATGCTTTCCACGGCCTGGGGCGTTTCATCACCCAGGCGCATGATGGAGCCCTTTCCGAACTGCTTCTCAATCTGTCCGATGGCCAGGTCCAGAGCCTTTGCCTTGTTCGCGTCCATACCTGTCGTCCTTTCCCTGTTTCCGTAAGGTTGTACTCTTGTTTCTATGGGTTTCATCAAGCCCGGCTTTCACGCCGGGCCGTGTTCCTTCGTGTCGGTCATTTCGTCGCCGTGGCCGTCGAGCCCGCTTCCGTTTGCCGCCAGTGGTTGAATAGTAGATACTGCGCATAATACGCCGCGTGCAGGCGGATGGTTTCCCGCGTTCCCCAGAAGCGCCGACGCTGGGTGCTGGTGCCATCCGGCCCGGCCAGCGCAAACCATACCGTGCCGACGGGTTTTTCCTTCGTCCCGCCATCCGGCCCGGCGATGCCGGTAATGGAAACGGCAAAGGTGGTGCCACTCTCAGCGCGCAAGCCTTCGGCCATTTCCACCGCGCAGGCTTCGCTAACCGCGCCGCCATCACGCAGGGTGCGTTCCTTCACGCCGAGCCGCTGCATTTTCGCTTCGTTGGCGTAGACCACCACACTCTGGGTAAAGACCTTGCTTGCTCCGGGGATGTCCGTCAGGGTGGCCCCGGCCAGTCCGGCGGTGCAACTTTCGGCAAAGCTGACCGTCTGATTTCGTCGGCAGAGCCCTTCCACCACAACCTGGCTCAAACCCTTTCCGTTGTTGCTGACTATCACGTCGCTCAGACGCCGTTGCACTTCATCACAGAAGTCTGTAAACCGTTCCCGGCTGTCGTCGGTGTCGCTTCCCGGCGTGAGGCTCAACACCACTTCCGGCATCTTCCAGCGAAAGCGCACGTTGACATCCGGAGCCTTGTCGATCAGATCCTGCAACTGTTCTTGCAGTTGGCTTTCCGCCTTGCCGTACAAGACATATTTTCTGGTTTCCAAGGGTGTCTGATGGAAGCGCTCCAGCAGATCCGGCAGGATGGTGCTTTCAAAAATGGCATGAATCTCCCTGGGCGGACCGGGCATGACCACCAGGCTTTTCTGCTCGGAAAGATCCAGTCGGTAACTGGGGGCGGTGCCCAAGGCGTTGTCATAGACCCTGCAACCCTGGGGTAGCATGGCCAGCTTGCGGTTGATTTCCGGGAAGGTGACTCCGAATTCCTTGAAACGGGCCTTGATGGCATCCAAGGCGTCCTCATCCAACAGGAGTTCCCGGTCAAAGGCTCGGCCTACGGCCTCGTTGGTGATGTCATCGCTGGTCGGTCCCAGCCCGCCGGTCATGCAGACCAGGTCACTTCGGTTTATGGTCTCACGCAGTGCCCCGGTGATGTCTTCCAGGCCATCGCCGATGACGCGGATTTCCCGCACCTGAAAGCCTTTGGCCTCCAGTTGTTCGGCAAGATACGACCCGTTGGTGTTGACCACCTCACCGCGTAGCAGTTCTTCTCCGGTGTTGAGTATCCGTGCAACCGGCAGCGTTTCTCGAATCATGATCGCCCCCTGGGTATCGGTTGTTGCAGTCTGGCGCGGCCTCCGTGGAGGTCTTCAGTATAGCACGGTCCGTGGGGATTCGACAACTGAACGGTTGTATAGTATATTCATACCCCCTCTGTCAAGAAAAACATCCTTGTCCATCCCTGTAAAATTGGGTACATCTGAAGGACAGGGCGATCCGCAATGCAATCCCAGTGCCGCAGACCGTGATCGGTCATGCAGAGGAAGGAAAGGTCATGGGGACATCCCAGCTTGACAACCGGCTTTCGGCCCAGGCCCACTGCAATCAACTGGCCGGATGGGAAAAAGACGAGGCCTTGGCCCGTCTGCTCTCTCTGTTCCGTCAGCAGGGCTCACAGCTTATCGAGGCAGTAGAAAAAGACCGCGCCGCAGCCTTGCGCGCCCGTATGAGCATCAGTGTTCAGCAACGCCTCGCCGTGACATCCTCGGACCTGGAACGCTGGGCGGATCTTCTGGAACGAGCCATCAAACGGCCCGATCCCAGCGGGGAGTGGTCCCGCGCTCTGGATCTGGACTCCGGGCATAGGCTGGCCGAAAAATGCCTGCCCTGCGGGCCGATACGCGCCGCCGTGTTTCAGCATCCGGAGCGGCTCTGGCGTATTCTGCTTGCCGCCCTGCGCACTGGAAACAGCCTGCTGCTCATCCCCGGCTTGGATATGCTCCATACCGCCCAAGCCCTGCAAGACATCCTGGAGCAATGGCAGCGTGGCTTGGATTGGCCCGCCGACTGGGTGAGTTTGCGGCTTCCCAGGGATTCCAAAGACGAAGAAGCTCTGTTGGCCGAAGCGGGCTATGGCCTGACCATCCTCACCGGTCCTGAAGGAATCTTGGCTCCTCTACGACGCATCGTCTCCGGGTCCGTGGTCACTCATTTTGAACGCAAGGAAACCCTGTGGATTCTTTCCCCACCCGGCGCGGATTGGGAAACCCTGATTCTCTCCCGCTTGACACCGGGGCGACAGGGGGCCGCCAACCTGCTTGTGTTGCAGGAACATGAGGCAGCCTGGAAGGGCTTTCTGCGGGATCTTTCCTTGGAAGCGAGCCCGCTCTCCTTGGAGAACATCCACCAGCAAAGCGCATGGAACAACCCTGACACGCCCGTTTTGAGCAGTCTACCCGATGAGATTGATGAGGCCTTGGCCATCCTGAACCCCCTGGGCCTGTCCGCCGTCTCCGTCTGGACGGAAGATTACGACCTGGCTCACAGCATCAGCGGTTCTTTGGAAGCGCCCTGCGTGCAGATCAATGGCCTGCTGGAAGACCTAGTGATGCAGGCGGACAAAGAGCGCTTGATCTGGGGACTTGGGCATCAAGCCCCCTTGGCTTACGGACTTCTGGACGAGCGTATCTTCGTCCGCCATCGCAGCATCGCGCTGGACCGGAATCTCGCCCGCTGAGGCTTCTATGTCGCCTGAGTGGCTTCAAGTGGGGATTGGGGAATATCGAGGCCGTGGCAAACGGCTAGAGTTGGTATTCAATCACGAAGCGGGGAAAGAAGACAAAGGAGTTGGCCGTCTCGGAATCGCCCAGGAAGAAGGGCGTGAACCCGGCTTCCAGGCCCAGATGCCAGTGCTTGTAGACCCTGGCGGAAAAACCACCGCCCGGTTCCAGCACCAGGTGGTGAGAACGCACGATGCGCATGGCTTCCAGGTCGTAAGACGCATAACCCCAACCCACGCCGAAATAGACGAAGGGCCGCAACACGGTATCGTAGGAAAAGAAGGTGTAGCGACCCGCCGAGATGATGTTGGTCATACTGTACAGACCGCTGTCTTCGCCACGGTCCCCTTCGGCCAAGGCCAGGCTCAACCGGAAATCCAAGGACCAGTTGTCCGTGAAGTTGTAGGCCACAAGCCCGCGTAATCCGCCTCCGTGGCGGGTTTCCTCATCCTCGCTCAAATACAAGAGGCTGTAGCCCGGCGCGAGGGAGAAGGTCCAGTCCCGTTTGATTTCATCTTGAACCATCCAGTCCGGCATCGGCTCCAAAGGAACCTTGTCTCGGTCTACCGGCGTAAACACATCTCCTTGAGGGCTTTCCAGTGTTTTGTCTTCTTCCCGCGCCCGCAGGAGTTGCTTACGCTCTTCTTCGGTGTAGCCGCGCAATTTGGGGTCATCCTCGGTGGGTTCGGGGTCGGTTGGAGTTTCCGCTTCGGTTTGAGCTTCCACGTCAGAGGGTGTGGTTTCGGCGTCCGTGTTTGTTTCGGTGTCTTCGGCCCAGGCGAAACCGCCCGTACTCGTCATCACGAGCCAAGCGAAACAAGAGATCATCCATGCCGGACCGAGCAAACTGTTCACGGGCACCTCAATGGAAGAAGAAGAACGGAGGATCGTTGTCTCCGATGGGGTTTTTCTGGAAATCCGCCTGCAAGACCAGTTCCCGGTTGTCGTCCCACACTTTCAAGGTATAAGAGCCTTCCGGCAGGTAACGGATGGTGCTTTCCAAGCGATAATAGCAGATTTCATCCGTTTGCAGGTCTTCGCGGGCCGTCCGTTCGCGGATATGCACTTCGTCATTGGTTACGTAACCGTCCAGGGTCATCGCCACCACCTGATAGTTGCCGTGCTGGTAGAAATCGCTGTCTTCATCCGCGAAGGTATCTGCCACCCAGCTTGAATAACAGGGGAAGGGAGCGTTGACATGCACGAAGGTGGGGCGACCGTTGGTTTTGGTGATGTAAAAATGCTCCGCGCAGTCGTCTTCACTGAGCAGACAGACGGGAGCCACCACGCCGCCACCGAGCAGGGTGACGCAATCGCCCACTTCTTCGTGGAATTCCTTGGTACATTCGTGGCTCATTTCAAAACTTTCATCCACCAGATAGGGCGTGGTGCCACCTCCGCCGCCGCAGGCGACAAGAAAACCGAGGAGGCTCAGCATCAGGCCGAGCAAGGCTCCATGAGCGATGAATGAGCGATACCAAGGGCGTAGAATCATAATGCCTTCTTCCGAAAAAGCGGGAACGCGCCAAGCAACCGGTCAAACCGGAACCTGTTCCCTACCGCAAACGAACGAACAATGCAAGTTCACATACGGATTTGCCAAAGGAGCCTTTTAACGTGGTGTGAAATGGGGTGTGGGAGAATGTGAAGATGAAATGGTGGGCCACAACCCAAGATGGGAAAGGGGACGACGCAGTCAGAGAATCTCATCACCTTGTAGGATACGTGCCGGATTCTCCTGCATCAGCGTTGTTGTTCGGCTCTCGCCAAGCAGTTTCGTCAGTCCCTCAACCCCGTCATGGAACAAGCGTCCGATCTGTCGCGAGCGGTGAATGTCCGTGCTGACCAGGTGAATCATTCCCCGCTCCAGCAGGGTTTTCAACAAAGCACGGGGCCGACCACCCCAGAGGCCGGTCAAAGGTCCAAGGGTTCCCTGAAGAAGCATTCCGCCGTCAATCAGGCTTTCAATATACTCCAGGTCGTCCCGCACAAAGGAATAGCGCTCCGGGTGAGCCATGATCGGGGTGATTCCACGAAGTTTCAGCTTGTAAACGGCATCACGAAGTTGGAGCGGGCGCACGTTGGTATCAAACTCCACCAGCAGATAATGGCCGGCATCATTGAAGGTGAGCAGGTCCGATGCTTCGTCATGAACCATCGCAAGAAAGCGATCATCGTAATAGTATTCCGTACCGACGAAAAGAGGAAGATCCAGCTTATTCTGGTTGAGCAGCTCCTGGGTATAGGCAAAGCGTTCACGGATGGAAGATTCCGTATTGTTGAACATTCCCGGCCTGATGTGAGGAGTGACCACCACCTGGGAAAATCCGTGTTCCAAAAAACCTTGGGCCAGTTCCAGCGTTTCGGTATCGTTGGCGCTTCCGTCATCAATTCCCGGCAACATGTGGCAGTGCATATCAATCATGGCGTTCATTCTCGTCCGGCCTGTGAGTCTATCCGTTTGCTTCGTTGGAAGGCTTGACAACAATAAGCTTGACAAAGCCCCGGCGGCTCGTAGAGTAATCCCCGTTATCAACCTGCGTTGCATGGGGCCAAGGGGCCGCGGCAGCGCGAATCAATCCCATAGGCCGCCCATGATAAACCAGACCGTTTCACAACTCAAGACCCGCTTGGCCTTCGGGCTCGGTTTGGGCTTGTTTGTCCTCACCGGGCTGGTGGCCAGTGGTTGCGGTGACTACGAACCCTGCCATACCCTGGCCCTGCGCATTTGTACCGAATGCCCCAACGTCAGCCAGCATTGGCAGGCTGCGTGCCGTTGTGCGGAAAGAGATACATTGAAGGAACTCGGTTACTTATGCCGAAAACCGACCAAGGCGGATAAAAACCGCTGTGACCTCACCCTGGACAACTGGAATGAAAATTCCTGCGACGAACTGAACCAGTAAGCTGCGTTTCGAGGCCTGCTTGGAAGAGCCGGGACGATGGGGATGACTCATGGCATGTAAAAACCTTACGCAAGGGCTTGGCCATTGGAGTTAACCAAAACTTGACACTGGCTAAAAGCCCGTGATAGCTACAAAGAAGAACATTTTCTTATTATCATTCTGGAACCATCTGGAACCATTTCAAAGGAGCCTTGTCTCATGAAACAGAATATCATCCTGGGGTTTGTTGCGCTTCTGTCCTGCCTGCTGTTGGTGGCCTGTGGTGATGATACCGATGCCCCGGCAACCAGCGAGGGGATGCTCAGCCAGTCGATTCAGGTGGAAGACTGCCTGGATGCCTGCGATAAAGTCGTTGCCTGTTGGGAAGGCGAATACAATGTCGATATGGGCGATTACCTGGCCGAATGCGAGCAGGCTTGCGACCAGTCCGGTAACTTCCATGAGGAAACCATCATCTGCATCTTCGAGAGCAGTTGTGGAATGATCCGCGCCGGCGAATGCAGCTTGGAACGGGAAGACCAGACCTACTAAGTCTCATCAATCCATGCTGGTTGACGGCAGGGATTCCAAGATGGCAAAAGCCTTGACATTCAAAGTGAATGATGTAAGGTTTTTGCAAAGATAGTACACGTAATCATTCCTTGTTTTGTAAGAAGGTGAACACGATGCGGTGGGAAGTGGCTTTTGTGACGGTATTGACGTTGGTTACCTTGCTGAGTCTTGGTTGTGATGCCCCGGATCGGGAAGCCTGCCGCAATGCTTGCGACAAAATCTTCGCCTGTGATCAGGAGTTTGGCAGCCAGGAACTTCTCAATAACTGGGCGGAATCCTGCCGCAATGCCTGCGACGAAGCGGATGAAATCAATGCAACCGCCGCAGATTGCATCAATGAACTGGAAACGAACGAGGAAGATTGTGCCAAGATCACGTCCCAATGCGGATCGGGAGCCACCGAATCGGAATAGGGGTTTCCGCGTTTCGATGGGATGGTTTGTTTGATTCCGAACACTCCATGAAGCCTCGGTGCGTCCGGGGCTTTTTTTCTGAAAGAACTCGTGGGGACCAGCTTGGACAGGGGTGGAATCGGGGCGCTAGTCAAAGCCTGAAAAGCCAAAACAAACGACCCAACATGCCTGAAACCGGGATGACCCCCAAGCAACCAGTGAGACTCATCGGCAAGAAAGGGTGAATCATGGCGTCCAATACCAGCGAGATCAATGCGTTGTTGGGTAAAGGATCTCAATTCGAAGGGAAACTGACCTTTGAAGGAACGGTACGCATTGATGGTCGCTTCAAAGGTGAGATCATTTCCGACGATGTCCTGATCGTCGGTGAAGGGGCGGATGTCGAGGCGGAGATCAAGGTCAACCGCGTTGTGGTTTATGGCACCATCCGAGGGAATATCAAAGCGCCCGGCGGGGTGAACCTGCACGCTCCGGCCAAAATGACAGGCTCCCTGGAAACCCGCTCGCTGACCATTGATGAAGGCGTGCTGTTTGAAGGTTCCTGCCACATGGACCCGTCGGGAAGCGGAGCTGCCGCGCCGATGGCAGATATCGAGGAAGACTAAACGAAACCTAACGGTGAAGCAACAATGCCGATCCACCTTGAACGGGGGTTCTTCAGGATCGGTTGCTTGAAACCGTCTCGTTTGTGCGTGAACGATCAATCAATCTGGTACCTTGGGCCTTGGCCCCGGACCCCGCGCAACGATTCAAATGGAGGATTCATCATGAAACATGGGAATGTGAGCCTGTACCTGATGCTGTTGTTCGCTCTGTTGAGCCTTGTGGCTTGCGACGAAGACGACAGCGAAAGCCCGGAATGCAATGCAGATGCCGTTCAGTGCAGCGATGGCTTTGTCCAGAGTTGTGTCAACGGTGCCTGGGTGGATACCGAGGATTGCCAGGCCAAAGGGATGACCTGCGAATCGGGTGCGTGCGTGGGTGGAGAACTACGCACGGTCTGTAACGAAGGCGAATATCAGTGTTCCAACAACGTACTTTCGGTGTGCAGTGCCGATCGCCGCTCCTTTGATGCCGTAGAGCGCTGCATGACGGACAATCCTTGCGAAACCAGCACCTGCGATGAAGAAAAAGGCAAGTGTGTGGTGAAAGATCGCTCGGATGGCTCGGAGTGTGAAGCGGGCGATTACTGCCTGTCCGGTGATTCCTGCCAGGACGGGGAGTGCGTGGAAGGTACGGAAACCGTGGTCTGTGACTTCGCAGGCCAATGCCAGTCCGCCAGTTGTATCTCGGATTATGGCTGTGTCTATAGCGCCGTATCCGATGGAACATCCTGCGATGATGGCAACCCTTGTAGTGTCAATGATGGCTGTCTGACCGGTCAATGTGTCGGTGGAGGTCGTACGGATATGGACGATGACAATATCTGCACCACGGATTATTGTGATCCCACCCAGGGTGTGATTCATGCTCCCGTGGTTGGTCGTGCCTGCGACGACGAAAACCCGGATACAACCAACGACACCTGCCGCTCGGATGGTACCTGCCGGGGAACGAGTGTCGGTGATGATGACGATGATGATGATGACGAAGATGGTGATGTGGACGGCGACGAAGATGGTGACATTCCTTGCACGGACTATCGTTACCAACCCGATACGTCTTCCTACGAGGCGATGTACGCGGAAACCGAAGGTGGCGACCAGATGTGGACCTTGATGTCCAACAACAGTGACGAAACCGCGATGTTGATCGTTGAAAACCGTACCGACCGTGGCGGTCATGATACAGCCGATACCTACATGACCACTCTGAATGACAAGAGTCTGGCAACCTGTGGTTTCTGTGTGCGCCTGTTCATGGATTGCGCTCCGATGACGGTGGAAAAGGTTGCGGATCTGGATTGCGAAACCGTTCTCATGCCACTTCTGAATGGTGAATACACCTTGTCCATGCTTCCCGAAGAAGCTTGCACGATGTTCGCCGGAACCCTGGCTGACCTGGAATTCCAGGAAGTAACCATCAACGAGGAAACCAACGAAACCACCCCGGTGGAAGATGGTGAGCGCATCTGCTTGAACAGCTATAGCTGGTATACCAAAGTTCACACCGAAGAAGATAACTGCGGCGACGTGGACGGCGACGAAGATGGCGACGTGGACGGTGACGAAGACGGCGATGTGGATGGTGATGAAGACGGCGACGAAGATGGCGACGTGGACGGTGACGAAGACGGCGATGTGGACGGTGACGAAGACGGCGATGTGGATGGCGACGAAGACGGCGACGAAGAAGAGACCTTGGCCGAAGCCTGCGCCACCTATTGCACCGCAATGATCGCTTGTCACCCGGATGGTGCTCCGACCCAAGATCAGTGTGTTTCGGGCTGTGAAAGTCAGTTTTCCAGTGCAAGCCAAGAATGTCAGAATTGTGTCTTTGATTTCACCGATTGTGACACGTTTGACACCTGTAGCGCCATCAACTGCAACACGGGCGATGACGACGACGACGATGTAGACGGTGATGTGGACGGCGACGAAGACGGCGACGAAGAAGAGGACAACTGGGCCAGTGACTGTGATACCTTCTGTACGGCCATTGCCACATGTCAGCTTCCGGGGGCTCCGACCCACGCACAGTGTGTTGAGTCTTGTCTAACTTCTGCTCCCACTATGAGCCCCGAATGCCAGGGCTGTATGCTGAATTTCTCGGACTGTGCAACGTTCCAAACCTGTGCTTCCACGAACAATTGCAACACAGGCGATGATGACGATGACGACGACGTGGACGGCGATGTCGATGGTGATGAAGACGGCGACGAAGATGGCGACGTGGATGGTGATGTGGACGGCGATGTTGATGGTGACGAAGATGGTGACGTGGACGGCGATGTCGATGGTGATATCGAAGAGCCGATGACCATTGATCCCGGTTTTGAAACAGCCTGGGGCCAGGATGAAACACCATTGGGTTTTTCCTTGGGAAGCGCTGATATCAGCGCGATCTATGATGCCGTGACTTATCATGGGGGGGCCGCTAGTTGCCGCATTGAGTTCACCTCGCAATCCAACCAGGAATTCCTCCAGGCGGATGCCATTACGGTGACTGCCGGGACCAGCTATACCTTCTCCCTCTGGGTGATGGATAACGACACTGCCGGACGAGGCCGCCTGTTCATCCGTTACTATGATGATGGTAACAGCTTGGTAGGGGACGATAGCGCGTACTCTGGCGATTACACCGAGGACAATGCCGAGTGGCAACAAGTCAGCTTCACCCGCGTGGCTCCTGCCGGTGCCGTGGCCGCGGTGATTGGGCTGCGCTTCTATGATGTCAGTGAGAACTGGGACGGCGATGGCAGCGTTCACCTGGATGATTGGAATTTCGCAGAAACTCCTACTCTCTGAGTCGGATGATTCATCTGAAACAAAAACCGCCCTTTAGGGGGCGGTTTTTGTTTCGATAAACAAGTTTTGCGTAACCCTGTGAATCTCTCCGACTGAAAGGAAACACGAGATATGATCCGACCGTTTTGTAACCAAGATACCGAAAGCCTGCTGACTGTCTGGTATGAGGCATCCATCCTCGCTCACGATTTCATTCGTGCGGACTTCTGGGCAGGGGAGCGAGACACCATCCGCAACGAATATCTACCCAAGAGCGAAACCTATGTCTATCTGAGTGATGGTGACCTTGTGGGGTTTATCTCCTTGTTGGATGACCACATCGGCGGGTTGTTCGTGCATCCCCAGGCTCAGGGACAAGGAATCGGGAACGCGCTGGTGTTGTATGCGGCAGAGCTTCGCGGGGATCTGACGGTCAATGCCTTCGTGTTGAATGATCGCGCCGTAAGGTTCTATGAACGGCTTGGTTTTGTTGAGCAAGGGCGCGGCACGGAGCCTGCCACCGGCTTTGAAGAAATCACCTTCTTACGCAGGCATTGAGGATGATACAGGATGAAATCTCTGAATCCATCAAGCCCGAAGCAGGATGGGAACCGGCTATGGGATGGAATTGAGTTTGCAACCTTGCCCCCGGCATTGACCACTCCGTCGGGCTCTGCTAGCATCGGCTTTTCGTTCCCTTGATTTGCCCCCTGCGTGTGGTGCCGTGGGGTCCAGGTATGAGGTTCGCTTTGATGACGGATGCGTCGATGACATACCGGGTTCATCCCGTAGTGCGGCAACCTTGGCTCGTGCTTCTCGGTTTGCTGCTTCTCGCCGTGGCTTTGCTTGTCTGCTATTGGCTGGTTCCCCAACCGTGGGTGATTGCCCTTCTGGGTCTGGCCATGCTCTGGCAGTTGGCTCCCGGCTTGTTGCCGCAGACGGCAAACCTTAGCGAGCAGGAGATTTCCGTCACCTGTGCCTGGCGCACCCGCCGCATTGCTTATGAAGATATTCTTCGGCTGGAACCGGTCCGTTTGGGTGTCTGGTTGTATCGTGATGCCCAACCGAATGTTCATTCCAAGCGGAAAGGCTTGTTTCTTCTGATCCCTGAAGATCGTCGTGACGAGGTGATGCAGTATGTCCGAAGCCACGCCCAAAACCTCCTGGGCTAAGCGCGTGGGCGCGTTTTGGCGTCACGCCTTCGATCCGCGCCCGGAGCCGCTTCCGCCGGAGTTGCTTCGGCGACGTGATGAGTGGTTCACCCGGCTGTCCAAGGAACTGGTGCGGCGGAACATGGGCGCTGCCGCCGTGTTGGTTCTGGAAAGCCTGCGCCCGGCCAGTGCCGTCGCCGGGGCTTCGCTGACCGTGCTGGAGCCGGTGATGGAAAGTCTCTTTCATGGTGATGGTCTGACCGATGTGGTTCGTCTGCTGGAGGATAGACGGCAGGTGGAAGAACTTCTGCGTCGTCTGGAAGAAGAAATGGCCAAGGACAAAGGTGCTTGATGGGTGAGCATGAACACAAGCTTCCTGTGGTGCTGGTGACCGATTGCGGAAGCACTACCACCAAAGCCATCCTGTTTGAACCGGATGGGGACCGTTGGCATTTTGCCGCTCAGGCTGAAGCTCCTACCACCGTCGAAGCTCCGTTGGAGAACATTGTCCTGGGGGTACGTGAAGCGTTGCAGACCTTGCAACGCCAAGGCTCGCGTCCTCTGATGGATCACGCCGGAGCGTTGATCCGCCCCAGCCATGACGCGAACGAACGGGCTGAAGGCTGCGATCTGTATCTGTCTACCTGTAGCGCCGGAGGGGGCTTGCAGTTGGTGGTTGCCGGAGTCACCCGCGTATTCAGTACCCACGCGGCCCAGCGTGCTGCTTTGGGAGCCGGGGCTTTGATTATGGATACGCTGTCGTTGGATGAAAGCCGTTCCGGCTCGGCCTGGAGTGCGCGTCTTCATGCCCTGCGACCCGATATGATTTTACTGGCAGGAGGGACCGACGAGGGCTCATGCCGTCATGTGGTGGAACTGGCCGAGTGGATTCGGGCTGCCGGGCTTCGCCCGCGCATGGGGCAGGGGACACGCCTACCGGTGATTTTCGCCGGAAACCCTCAAGCCAGAGACGTCGTGCGTGAGATTCTGGGTGATACGATGGAGGTTGTTTTTGCCGAGAACGTGCTACCTACCGTGGAAAGCGATGAGGGAGATGATGCCCGGCGAAAGGTGCATCAGGTCTTTATGAACCATGTGATGAAGCAGGCTCCCGGCACGCAGGATCTTGTCTCCCTGGTGGATCATCCCGTGCTGCCGACCCCTGCCGCCGTAGGAAACCTGTTACACCGCTTCGCAAACCATCGGAATGAGAACCTGCTCGCCGTGGATCTTGGTGGCGCGACAACGGATCTTTTCACCGTGCTGGATGGAACATTGGAACGCACCGTGAGCGCCAACCTGGGCTTGAGCTACTCCGTTGCCAATGTGATGGTTCAGGCCGGCTTGGACAAGGTGCTTCGTTGGCTGCCCATGAATCTGGACGACGGCGAGGCACGCAACCAGATTAAAAACAAGATGCTGCGTCCAACCACCCTTCCCATGCGTGTGGAGGATCTGTTCTTGGAGCAGGCATTGGCCAGGGAAGCCTTGCGGCTATCCCTTCTACAACATCAAAGCCTTGCCACAACGCAGAATGAACCAGAGAAAGACTTCCGCTTGAACGCCGGGTTGCGGGCCGCTACCGAGTCTGCCGGTCCGTGGCTTTCCCGGCTCGACTGGGTGATTGCCTCCGGTGGAGTGTTGTCCCATGCACCTCGGCCAGCCCAGGCCGCCTTGATGATGCTGGACGCTTTCCAGCCGTGGGGCTTGTTTCGCCTGGCGGTGGATCGTGTTTTCATGTTGCCCCATCTGGGGGCTTTGCTCGGTGTGGATGAACACGCCGCGTTGGATCTCATTGAACGGGAAGCCCTTGCGCTTTTAGGGTTTGTCCTGGCGCCATCGGGTCAGGGGAAGCAGGGAGACATTTGCTTGAGCTTACGCTTGATTCCCGATGATGGCCCGGTTCAAGAGCGTGAGGTTCACTGGGGAGAGTTGCTCCGCATGGATCTTCCTCCCGGATGCACAGCACGTTTGATTGCCAAACCTCGGCGGGGTGTGAACCTGGGCCGTGGCTCCGGTGTGCCGCGTGACCAGGAGATTGTGGGTGGAAGTCTTGGCCTGTTGGTGGATGCTCGCGGGCGTCCGCTCTCCCTGCCCGATGACCAAACTGCCTCTCAGGCACTGATGAAGCGCTGGATGAGCGCGTTGGGTGCCTTGCCGGAGAGAACCTCCAAGCAGGAGGTGAGCCGATGAGTGCGGCGTTCATGCCCAGGCCCGGACGGGTACGCAAGGTTCGTCGTTTGGCTTCGCCGGGAGAGGTGCTGGTTTCGCTTGGTGATTGCGTGCAGGCCGAGGATATTCTCGTTCGTTCCGAGGAACCCGGTGAGGTGGTCGCTCTGGCTGCTGCCGCCCAGTTGGGAATTTCTCCAGCAGAGCTTTCCACATCCCTGAAGGTGTCGGTGGGGCAAGCCTTTCGGCAAGGTCAATGCCTGGGGCGTTCTCGTCATTGGTTTGGCTTCGTTGAACGTTGTGTAACGGCTCCCTTTGACGGCATCCTGGAGAGCGTCAGCCCTGTCACCGGGCAGTGTTTCCTGCGCAAGCCGCCGCGAAGCCTGGAATGCCCGGCCTACCTCACCGGGCAGGTGGTGGAAACACACGGAGCCACTGGCGTTACCGTGGAAGGAGAGGGCTGTCTGCTTCATGGGGTGTTGGGCGTGGGAGGAGAGTGCATCGGCCCTCTTCAGACTTTGGAAGATGAAGGGTCGATCCAGGCCGATCACCGAGGACAGGTCTTGGCCTTTCACCAGGCGCTCATTGCCAGAGGGTTGTTTCATGCGGTTGAAGCAGGGGCGCGGGCGGTGATTGTGCCTTCTGTAGATGATGGTGAACTGACACGTTTTCTTGGCGATGAATTATCCCTCGCGGTCACAGGGGATGAAACCCTGCCCATGACACTGATTCTTACCGAAGGATTCGGAAAACTCCACATGATGGAAAAAATGTGGCATCTTCTTTCACAAAACCAGGGAAACGTGGTAAGTTGTAGTGGTGCCACCCAGATTCGTGCTGGTGCCATCCGGCCTGAAATCGTTCTGCCCTTGGCGGATTCTTCCTGTGGGGGACTGCGTGGAGAAGAGAGACTTGAACCGGGAATGCGGCTGCGCTGCTTGCGCGAGCCTTGGTTCGGTCAAACGGCCACGCTGGTTGCATTCTTGACCGAACCCTTGCGTTTGCCGACGGAAAGCATGGTCCCCGGCGTTCGGGTGCGGTTTGAAAGTGGACGCCAGGCTGATCTTCCTTTGGCCAACGTGGAACGGGTGGATGGGGTTTCGTTTTCTTGACGCTTAATGAGAGACAGGTCATGACCGTGAAGGCTATTGTCCAGTTCTTGCTTGTGTGGGTGATGCTCTGCCAGGTCGGGTTCGCGTTTGCCGACGAAGGGGCTTCCACCCCGGTGGCGGAGATGAAGAACGTTCCCCTGCGCGTCTTTCTGGATGCACCGGCGGATGCCGGTCCCTCCTATTTTCGTCAACAGGATCTTCGGGTGCCCATTGATCAGGTTACGGATGTGCCTCTGGATGTTTTCCTGGAAGCCCCAGCGGATGCCGGAGCGGTTTATTTCAAACAATCGGGCCGTCACGGGCAGGTGGAGAAAGTGACCGATGTCCCCCTCTGGGTCTACCTGGAAGCTCCCGGTGATGCCGAGCCCAGTTGGTTCAAGAACGGCGTTCCTCTCAATCAGGTGCAAGGGGTTCCCCTGCGTGTCTATCTGGAAGCGCCTCCCGCCGCCGGGCCGGAGTATTTTTCCAAGGTGATTGACTCTCAGGCCTCGCCGGACCGTGTTGATGACTCTCTTCCTCTGCCACAGTTAGAGGCCGCCGTGCATACGATCAAGGGTGAGGCGCGGGCCAGTCTTTCGGCGATGTGGCCCCAGGCCCAGCAAGCGAGAAGTGGGCTTCGGGTGGAAGTCTGGCGCAAGCTGGGCGCAACAGGATTCTTTGAGCATCGTCCCGGCCTGGATGGCATTCTGGAGGCCGCGCAAGAAGAACACCTGCCCAAGCGTGAGGCGGTATGGTACCGGCTTCGTGTGCTGGGTGCGCGGGGGTACCACGACGGTGAAGAGATCGGCCCACTGATTGCGGAAACAAGCTTTTTCAATGGGGCCATGCTCAACCTGTTTCTTGCCGTGCTGGTCATTTGCGGGCTGATTCTTTATTTCTACACCCGCTCGAAGGGCGGAACCAACCTGTTCATTCGCCGTATTGATGGCCTGGATGCCTTGGAACGCGCCGTGGGGCGAGCGGCGGAGATGGATAGAAAAGTTGTCTTCATTCCCGGCATTCAAGACGTGGATGACCCGCAGACCATCGCCGGATTGAACATCCTGCACCATGTGGCCAAGCTTTCGGCCAAGGTGCGTGCCCGTTTGGATGTCCCCGTTTCGCGCAGCCTGGTGATGCTCACCGGGCGTGAGGTGGTGGAAAGCGCCTGCCTTTCCGCAGGCCGTCCGGAGGAATACAAGCCCGATACCGTGCATTACCTCACCGATGACCAATTCGGGTATACCGCCGGGGTGGATGGGCTGATCGTCCGTGAAAAACCGGCGGCTATTTTCTTTCAAGGTACCTTTTTCGCGGAAGCCCTGGTCATGGCCGAAACGGGCAAGCAATCCGGCGCGATGCAGATTGCCGGAACGGCAATGGTCAACCAGTTGCCTTTCTTTATCACCACCTGCGATTACACCCTGATCGGTGAAGAACTCTATGCCGCCAGCGCCTATGTCAGTCGTGACCCCGGCCTCGTTGGTGCCTTGAAAGGGCAGGACATGGGCAAGCTTCTGGCTCTGGGGTTCATCCTTGGTGGAAGCCTGCTTGCCACCCTCTTTTCCCTGCTTGATTTCCCTGCCGGAATCCTCTTTCTGCAAGGACTGCTCAAGGTGGCGGGGTAAAAGGAAAAGCCGCCCTTTCTTCTTGATGACCACAAACCCGCAACCTGCGGATTCTGCCTAAACAACAACCCCCCGAAGGGTGAACCCTTCGGGGGGTATCGATTGTTGCGGATGGAGAGGCTTAGTCCATGAAGCCGCTCATTTTCACCAGGTACGCATCATCGCTTGAGGGGGCGCGGTTCTCGGCGTCGCTGGCACTGAAGACGCTGGATTGATCCCGCACGATGAAGTTGGCGTCAAAGCTATCATGACCGAAGGCGCGCAATTCCGCGTCCGCAAGGTCATCGGTGGTGAAGCCGTCGGATACTTTGGCGATGGTGTAATCGGTATCTACCAATTCCTGGGTTCCCACTTCCACGGGAGTCAGGGCTTCTTCAATGCCGTCCGGGGTCAACCATTCGCCAAGGAAGTTGCTGTCGTTGGGCCAGATGGTTCCGGCAACCATCAACTGATCATTGGCCATGCCAAAGGCTTTGATATGGTCGATGGTGATTTTGGTGTTGTCCGTGCCGGTGAAGTAATAGCGGTCTTCCAGCATGTTTCCATTCAGATCGTAGATCACCATGCCGCTGTCACCCTTGGAGGTGTCTCCCCAGGTAACATGTTGAATGCCTACGCGCCCACCGACAAGAACGTGGTTTCCCAATACGCGGATGATCATCGTTTCGTTCTTTACGCTTCCGGTTACCATGCCGGGTTCCCCGGTGGCGTTGTAACGACGTCCCCAGACAACATCGCCGTCGCTGGTCAGTTTGGTGATTTCATACCATTTGGCAGCGCCGGCGATCCAATAGCTGACATATACGTTGCCTTCGCTATCCACATCCAGGTCACTGATCTGAGTGCCGCCGTCCCAATCACCGGTATTCAACCGTTCGTACCAGTCCAGCGTAATGTCATCGGTGCTGATGTCGAATTTATACAGGATGGGCCGATTGTCCGTGCCTTCCCAGCCACCGACATAGAGTTTGTTGTTGGTTTCATCTGCGACCACGGCATAGGCACGGTCGTTGACGGTCGGGCTTGCGTCTACGGCGAGGCGGTCTACCAGGCTTCCATCTGCCGTGTTTAAGGAGTAGACCAGAACCATCGCATCGCCCTGGGTGCTTCCAACGATATACATGCGGTTTCCGGCCACGGTACAGGCGTTTCCGCTGGTTTCCGTGCGGGCCAGATCCGAGCCGCTGGTCCATTCACGTTTGAAGACATTGCCCCAGACTACGGAGCCATCAGCCGGATCGATGCGCATGGCATAGCTGGCATAGAACGAGCTGGCTTTGTATCCTTTACCACGCCCGGTAATGTAAATGTTACCCTCGCTGTCTTGGGCGATCATACGAGAAGGACCGTTGCCTTCCAGAGCATCACCGATCACTCGGATACCGTCATCGTTGTTGTTGCTGTGACCCAGATCGTTGACCCAGGCAAGTTGACCCGCAGCCGTGTATTTGGCCCAGAAGATGGAACTGTTGAAGGAATCGACACCACCTTTGGTGATACCCGCATAATAGCTGTTTCCATCCGCATCAAACACGGCACCAGCGACCGTATCTTGATCTTCCGTTCCGAAAATAGCCATGAGAGAGGCATCAAAGGTGTCGCCGTCTTCATCGCCGTCGATGTCATCGTCGTCGTCGTCGGTGTCGCCGTCTTCATCGCCGTCGATGTCATCATCGTCGTCGTCGTCGGTGTCGCCGTCTTCATCGCCGTCGATGTCATCATCGTCGTCGTCGTCGGTGTCGCCGTCTTCATCGCCATCGATGTCATTGTCGTCGTCGTCGGTGGTGTCTCCATCCGTTGTGGTATCATCATCGTCGTCATCGTCACTGTCCATACAGCCAACGTTGACGAAAATCATGAGTAGCGAAAGAAGAAACACAAGTCCAAAACTTCCAAATTTCATAATCCTTCTCCTCGTAATTGTGTTGTGCCAGACCCCTATAATCCGTATTCACAACAATGCCCAATTTACACAGTGCGGAAAAGATAGCGCATAAAGCATGAATCGTCAAGATGTGAAGTGAAGACATGTGGCGATGATGTAACACACTAGTATTACAAAGAGGAAGTTTGTTCAGTGATTAATTGGTGATTAAATCACGAATCTGTAAATGGTTACAGTTGGATGGGTGGTAAGAGGCGGAGGGTGTGAAAAGAAAGGCTTGTCATAGTTCGGAACATGAGTATGATAACAGAAGTCGTGACCTTATCAAAAACTAACAAAAACCGAGGATGAAACGTCCCATCCTCGGTGATTAATCGATCATCGGTTGCCTAGGTTGGAGACACCCTTACTCTCCCATCACTTTGATAATCAAGCGTTTCTTCCGTCGGCCATCGAACTCCGCATAGAAAATCTGCTGCCAGGGACCGAGGTCCAGTTCACCGTTGGTGATGGGGAGAATCACCTGGGGATGCACCAGAATGTTTTTCATGTGGGCGTCGCCGTTGTCTTCGCCGGTATGATGGTGTTTGTAGTCTTTGCCGAAGGGCGCGATGCTTTCCAGCATTTCATCCAGGTCTTGCAGGAAGCCGTCTTCCCAGTCGTTGATAAAGACGGCAGCCGTGATGTGCATCGCCCCGACCAGTACCATGCCTTCCTTCACCCCGGAGTCGGCCACGGCTTCGTGAATCAGATCGGTAATGCGGACATAATCGCGGCGTTTGGGAACATTCATCCAATGATAGACGGTGTGCGCTTTCATCACGCTTCCTTTCATCGTCAGAGGGTTTTCAGAAAAACGTATCCTGGAAGGTCTACCTGAAACGGAGGAGATTCTCAAGCACAGGATGAGCGGATACCGGTCGCTGGTAAGATAGTCGCTGGCCAACGTGTCGAGAAAGAAATGTGCCCGATCTACGATTCGGCTGAAAATCATCTGAAAGAGCCGCGACGCATTTTGTGTAACAGTGCCTAGCCAAAAAACAGGTCACAGCCGGACATAGCCCTGGACTTTTCTCACACTTGGCAGTATGCTTTCGCGGGTTTAATAGGGGCGTTTGTTCGCCAAAAACACATTCGCCGGAAGAGAAGCGGAATGGGTTTATTCAATAAGATGTTCGCCACGGACCTGGCTATTGACCTGGGAACTGCGAACACTTTGATATATCAGAGAAATACCGGAATCGTCAGCTCGGAACCCAGCGTCGTGGCCATTCAAAAAGGCCGTGGAGAACGCAAGAAAGTTCTGGCCGTGGGCCGTGAGGCCAAGGCCATGCTGGGCCGCACGCCGGGCAATATCGTCGCCATCCGTCCCTTGCGGGACGGGGTCATCGCCGACTTCGATGTCTGCGAGGCGATGCTCAAGCATTTTATTCACAAAGTCCATGATGCCAACCGTTCGTTTTCCAAGCCCCGTGTGGTCATCGGCGTACCCTTGGGTATTACCGAAGTGGAAAAAAAAGCGGTAAAGGAAAGCGCCTACATGGCGGGTGCCCGTGAGGTCTACCTCATTGAGGAACCGATGGCCGCAGCCATCGGTGCCGGGTTGCCGATCACCGAGCCCAACGGCAACATGATTGTGGATATCGGCGGCGGAACCACCGAACTGGCCATCATCAGCCTGGCGGGTATCGTCTACGGGATGAGCATCCGTGTCGCCGGGGACAAAATGGACCAGGCGATCATCAACCACCTGCGTCGACGCCATCAACTGCTGATCGGAGAACGCACTGCCGAGCAGATCAAGGTCACGGTGGGCAATGCTTATCCGGGGGACGAGGTGGAGCAGATGGAGGTCAAAGGCCAGCATCTGCTGACGCGCATCCCCCGTGTGGTGGAGGTGGACAGCGATGAGATCCGCGAGGCTCTGGAAGACCCCATCCGGGCCATTTTGCAAGCCTTGCACCAGACGCTGGAACATATCCCGCCGGAGTTGGCTGCCGATGTAATGGACCGTGGCATTGTTCTGGCCGGTGGGGGAGCTTTGCTCAAACATCTGGATCTGCTCATTCGTGATGAAACCGGTGTCCCCGTGTTTGTGGCGGACGATCCGCTATCCTGCGTGGTTCAGGGTTGCGGCAAAGCCCTGGATGAACTGGAACTGCTTCGAGAGGTGGCCTCCACCTGACAGAAACGCTCTGAACCTTTGCTCGCGCCCCCTTGCAATGTAGGCGAATGAATTTTTTCGATCGCTACAAGCTGTCCTTGGCCTTGGTGCTGATCCTGCTCGCCTCGATCGGCTCCCTGGCCGTGCATCGCGTTCCCGAAGAGGAGCGCGGCTTGCTCACCCGTGCCGCTGCAACGGTAACCACACCTTTGCAGTCCCTGTTGGTGGGAACCGCTGACGGCGTAGCTTCCATGTACAACGGCTACATTGCTCTTTGGAAGGCACGCCGGTTTGCCGAAACCGTGGATCAGGAAAACAAGCAGTTAAAGCAGCAACTCTGGGAGTTGGAACAGGACCGCCAGCAGAACCTTCGGCTGAAGCGCCTGTTGGATTTCAAACAACAGCATGACTTGCGCTTTATCTCTGCGCGGGTGATCGGCATCAGCCTGGAGCCTGAATTTCATCGCATCACGCTGGATGTGGGCTATGACGACAGGGTGGATGTCGGCGACGCCGTCACCGACGCAGACGGTCTGGTGGGAAAAGTGATTGAAACCACGGCCTCGCGCTGTGTGGTTCAGTTGATGAGTGACCCGGACAGCAGCATGGATGGCCGTGTGGAGCGTACCCGCTCACGGGGAATCATCAAAGGCATGGCGGATCGCAAGGCCTTTCTCTGTGAATTCGCTTTCAGCCTGCGTACCGAAGATGTGCGTGAAGGCGACCGCATCGTCACCAGTGGCTTGGACAGCACCTTCCCCGCCGGGCTTCCTCTGGGGGTTGTGGTGAAAAGCGGTGACATGAGTCAAGGTATCTTCCGTGAAGCGATGGTCAAACCCTACGCGGATCTCTCCCGCCTGGAGGAAGTGTTTGTCGCCAAACGTGGTGTGGAGGAACGCTGATGGGACGCAACCTCGCGTTGATGGTGCTGGCCTATCTGAGTTTTCTTTCCGTCAGTTCGTTGTGGAGTTTTCTCCCCCTGGAAAGCTTCCGCCCGGATCTGGTTTCCATCTTCGTCACCTACCTGGCCTTGTTTCGACGCAGCTTCGGCGGTCTGATGATTTCGGTGGTTATCGGCTGGCTGGCCGGATTCTTCCAGGCTATGCCCTTTGGGCTTTATGTGGTTCAAGGCTTGTGCGTTTTCGGCATCACCCGCCTTTCCACCACACGCCTGATTCTTCGCCAGCCACGCTATGGTGCGCTGTATACCGCCTTCACGGCCTTGTTCGGGCAAGCCGCTCTTTCCGCCACCCTGGCCCTGTTTCAGCCTTCCGGAGCGATGTATGCCAAAGAGGGCTTGCTCACCCTGCCTGCGGTGCTGATTACCACGACCCTGGTTGCGCTGCCTCTGTTCGCCTTACTGCACCGTATGGATAAGCGCCTGGCCCCCATTGATCGGGACAACTACCTGTTGGGCACCAGCCGGGATGGCTTTCACTAGTCCCGGACCCTCGCATTCTTCATCAAATCTGACAACAAAAGGTCGTTATTGCGCTTTCTCTTCCTTTCGGATAAGATGGGGCTTCACTCATCCGTACCAAACCATCTTGGCCCTAAGGAGGTCTTGCCATGAAGTATAAACTTTTTATGATGCTTCTGCTTGTTGCCCTGGTCTTTGTTGGCTGCTCGGACAGTGACGATGACACCGAGGATTCTCAGACCGATGGCGATGTGACCGACGACGATGATGACGATGACGACGATGATGTGACCGATGATGACGATGATGCGACTGACGACGACGATGACGACGATGACGACGACGATGACGACGATGATGACGATGATGTGACCGACGACGACGATGATGATGATGACGACGATGATGATGACGAGCCGATTGAATATGATCCCCTGACGCTCAGTTTCACATCATCTCCCATTGATCTTGATGAGATTCAGGCGGATTTTGCCGAGGACATTCCCTATGGTGACGATGAACTGCAAACCTTTGATATCTTCCTCCCGGCTTCAGAAGAACCGACCGCGTTGATTCTCTACATTCACGGCGGTGGATTTACCAGCGGAGTCAAAGAAGACATCTACAGCAGCCCTGAAAGTATCCGGGAAAGCCTGGAAGCCGGTGTCGCTTTTGCCACGATCAACTACCGGCTCTTGGAACAGGTTGACGAAGAGGGGGTGATTAAACCGCTGAAAGACTCCGCCCGCTGCCTGCAATTCATGCGCTACTTTGCCGATACACTGAACATCGACCCGGCGCGTGTCGCTGCCTTTGGCGGTTCTGCCGGAGCCGGAACCAGTCTCTGGCTTGGCTTCCACGATGACATGGCCGACCCGGATCACCGCGATCCGGTGCTTCATGAATCCACACGGCTTTCCGCCGTAGGGGCTATCGAAACCCAGGGAACCTATGATCTTCTGCGTTGGACGGATGACATTTTCGCCGAGTACAACATCACGTTCAATCTGGTGTTTACACTTTTGCCCGCTGCCGAACAACTGATGCTCTCCTTCTACGGGATCGATGAGTTTGATGATGTCTACACCGATGAGATTGTCGCCTATCGTGCCGATGTGGATATGCTGGCGCTGATGTCTGCCGATGATGCTCCGATGTTCGTTCGCAATACCCTGGTTCCCTATGCCATTCCTACAGACCTCAATTCCTTCTTCCATCACCCCAACCATGCGCTGTTCCTGAAAAATCAGGCCGATGAAGTGGGCTTGACCTACCGGGCTCATATCCCGGAATTGGATATTGTTGATGAAGGCGACACCGGCATGGTTGCGTTCCTGTTGGGGTATCTGGGTACGGAGCAATAAGCGGCAGTTCAAATCAACATGGACTCTGTGACCAAACGATAAACGCGACGGGTAGCCACCCGCCGCGTTTTTTCTGGAAAACAAAAACAAGCCGTCTATTGAAAGAACTTCTTTACGGGAGCCGGGCCAGGGCATCGGCCCAAAGCAGGTTGTCCCCGCCGTCGGGAGGGTAGGTTTCCAACGCATGGTCGTCCAACATCGACTGATCCCCGCAGACCACCAACAACCCAAGACCGTGGGATTCCGCAGCGACGATGGCCTTTCCCTGGTAGCTGACCAGGGTTTCCGCCGTGTTGGGAAGCACCTCGGCGGATTCGCCAAAGCCAAGCTTGTCGATCCCTTCCATGAAAGCGTGATCGCCGATGTCCGTGGTCATCACTCCATAATACCCACCTTCACCGAGGGCATCATCGTTCTGACGGATCGCGCTTCCCAGACGGGTCAGCAAATCCTGTTGCACCAGCGTTCCGCTGTAAAAGCTTTTCTCGTTTTCAAGGTAGATCACCCCTCCGTCGTCAAGGAAGTCCTTCATCGCCACAACTTCCTGCTCCGTGAAGAGGTCTTCCTCATCGCCGGAACCGGGGACGCAAAGCACAATCAGGCGGGTATCCTGAAGATCATCGGGCCATTGATCCGTCACGGAAACCGTCAAACCCGCGTCTTCATAACGTTGCACCAGTCGATCATGCTTGCCGTAGCTCTCGTAAACCCCCTCCGGTCCGATGCCGGAATGCCCGGTAAAGAGCAAGACCTGATTGCCCAGAGGAACGTCTTCTTCATCATCGCCATCGGTAGGGTCATCGCCATCGGTAGGGTCATCGCCATCGGTAGGGTCATCGCCATCGGTAGGGTCATCGCCATCGGTAGGGTCATCGCCATCGGTAGGGTCATCGCCATCGGTAGGGTCATCGCCATCGGTAGGGTCATCACCATCGGTAGGGTCATCGCCATCGGTAGGGTCATCACCATCGGTAGGGTCATCGCCATCGGTAGGGTCATCGCCATCGGTAGGGTCATCGCCATCGGTAGGGTCATCACCGTCGGTAGGGTCATCACCATCGGTAGGGTCATCACCATCGGTAGGGTCATCACCATCGGTGGGATTCGTCTCGTCCTCGCCGGAGCAGGCAAGGATCAGGGCGTTAATGCTCAGAAGGCAAACAACAAGACCAAGCAGCAGGGTTCGTTTCATGGTTTCCTCACAAGATCAATCCGACAGGATTGGGGGTTGCTTGTTCGTCATTCCAGCACCCAGCAGGGGTTCCAGTAGGCAGCGCGCCCCGTCGGGAAGTTTCTTCAATCTAACGCGGCACGAGACGTCATCAAAGCCTTGGGCCGCCTTCAAAATAGCCGCGGGATTCCCTGGGTCAAGGTTTCCATAGACATGTTCTCCGGTTTCCAGTTGGTAGAACAGCATGGCCAAGGCGAAGCGGTCATCGTCGGGGTTGGCCGGGTTCCCACGGGCACGGTGCGGTGATAGGCTGGAAAAGGTTCCCGGTGCGTTGGGTTCGGCAAGCCCGGTGAGATCCATCAACACCAGCTCATGACGTGCGTTGTTGTCGGTATCGTTCGGGGGGGGCTCTCGAAGCCAAAGATTCTCCGGGCGGATGTCCCCATGAACGAAGCCGGGAAGAAAGGCCTGCAAGGCATCCAGGGCCGTCAGGGCGTGATGCAACCAGGGCCGCCAGACCTTCCAGGGAACGCGGGGACCATGCCGGTCAAGGTAGTCCGTCAAGGGGATTCCGGAAAGAGGTTCCAACAGCACCGTGAAAACCTCATCGTCAACAAGTTCGCGTTGCCGCACGGCATGGGAGTGTACAAAGCCCTGAAGCGCACGATGCCTTTCCTGGAACCAGGCTTCCAAACGAGCGTTGGGCAGCAACTCCGGGCGCAGCCGTTTGGCGATCACCTCCTGCCCCGACCCTACGGCACGCCATGTTTCACACAGCATGGAACGGCTCAGGCAGGTTTGAAGGTGCAGGCTTGGGCTGGCAGGGTTCATTCGTGCGTACTCGACAATCGTGGTGGCGAAAGCATGTAGAAAAAAATCCCTCATCCAAGTTCGGAGAGGGATTCGTGTATCGGAGTCAGGGGCCGGGAAACCTTACTTCCCCGTTTTCCCCGAACCAGGTGCGGAACCGAGGTCTTTGTCTTCCTGGCCGGAGAGTTTTTTGTCCATTTTCACCAGCACTTCGGCAAAGCCTTTTTTGCGGATGATTTTCGAGAACTGGGTGCGGTAGTTTTCCAGCAGGGAGACATCGTCAATCATCATGTCGAAAACCACCCAGCGCGCTTCCTTCTCCAGCAGTTTGAACTCCACACGGGCCACCTGCTTGCCGCTCTTGATTTTCATGCGCACGATTTTGTGGTCGGTCATGTCCCGTGCGCCCATGAAACGGACCTGATAATCCGCGTGACCGACGATGCGGTCTAAGTAGCTGTTTTCAATAAGGCGTTGCAGTTTGGTCAAGAACTGTTTGCGTTCCTCGTCGGTGCGCTCATTCCAATGGACACTCAACGAGCGCTTCCCCAATTCCTCAAAATCAAAAAAGGTGTTGATGATTCCACGGATTTTTTCCCGTTTGGCCTCGTGGGCCGGGGTGCCTTCTTTGGTGTTCTGCTTCAAGGCGGCACGCACCTGTTTTTCTTTGGCTTTGACCAGATCCTCCGCCGGGTCAGCCCAGGCGGCGCTGGATAGACCAAGCAGCACCATCATACAAACCAAGCTCATCACAAGGGATACGCCCGTTTTCATCCGTCCCATGCTCTTGTCTCCTTACGTCGTTCGTTCAAAACCCTTCTATACCAGAAACACGAAGGGAGTCTGGTTTATTCCCTGAACAATCCGTTCCAAGCGCTTACTCGGCGTGGGCCTCCGCCTCATCAATGGCGGTAAAGTCCGGTGGAACCTCCAAGGGAAGGCTGGAAGTCTTCCCGGTCAGCTTCTGAAGTTTCGCTTTGCTGCAAGCCAGTTTGTAAAGTAGTTCCGAATGCTTGAAGGCCGAACCGTAGTACATGCTGAAGGCGCTCATCAGGTCGCTGGATTTCCCTACGCCGAGATCGAAATTCATCAGTTCCTTAATCATCCACTTGCGGCCTTCGGTCTTCAGCTTCTTTTGGACACCCAGTTTTTCCTGGTTTTCCTCATGCTTGCCGTGCGCTTCGGTCAATTCCAGGCTGAGTGCCGCTTCGGCGGTGCGTTTGGTGGCGCGAGCCTTGAACAGCTTGCTTTTGGCGGCGCGGAAGCGGGCAATCTGCAAGGGAACGTCGAACTTGTATTCCAACCCAAGGTATAAGCTCCAACTGCGGCGGTTGTAACGATCACTCAAGTAGGGATGGGTCAGATCCTGGGTCATCGGCGTGTAGGTCACGCCATAACCGGCTCCCAGTACCAGGTCCGGAAAATAATTGGCCCATTGCAGCTCTTTTTCCCAGAGTTTCATCGTCGCCAGGTGATCCAGGGCTTTCAGCGCCGGGCGGTGTTCCAGGAAGGCGCTTTGCAGGGTCAATAAATCCTCAACCTTCAACTCTTTGGGTTTGATCCGTTGCTGGTCGATGAAAATCTTGGCGCTGGTCGGAAGGCCGGTAAGCAGGCGCAGAGCCTTGTTGGCCACCTTTTTCGCCGTAGTCAATTCCGAGCGGCGGCTGCTCAGTTCCGCCTCGGCCTGCATGATCTTGTACAAGTCCTGCTCCGAGACGTTCTCGGCGTGTTCCTTCAGCAAGCGGTTCATGCTGCGCTTGGCTTTTCCCAGGTTGTTTTCCGCATCGGCGAGCAGGTCTTCGGCGTCTTTGAGCATCACCAGGCTGTAGTATACCCGTTGCAGTTCATAGAGAATCTTCGCTCGTTCAAGACGGATGTTTTCCTTGGCCAGCATCAGACCGGTTTCACCCATGCGCCGGGCGCTGGACAACTTCCCGAAGGTATACAACGGCAGTTTGGCGTCCAGGTCGGCATAGGCCAAGATGCCCTGAATGGAATACTCGCTGGATTGGTAGTTCAGCCAGCGTTCAGCACTGCCGGGAACATCGTCGTCTACATGAGGCGGGTCATAGCCCGGACCGGGAGCGATGGCCGCCCGGATCTTGATCCGTGGGAACCATTGCCACCAGGCTTCATCGTTTTTGGCGCGGGCGTAAACCAGATCCCACTTGACTTCACGAATGCGCAGGTTTCTGGACAAGGCCAGTTCCGTCAGCCGTGGCAGGTCATAGACATCGGCCTGGGTGTAGCCTTCGGGGAGTTCGGGTTCGTCCCCCCAGTCGTCGCTTTCCCAGTCATCATCATCCCAGCCATCGTCGGCGGCACGGCTGGATGGCTCGGCGGATGCCGGGGGGGGCGCTTCGTTCTGGGCCAAGGCAAGAGGACAGCCAAGCAGCAATAGTGGTAACAAAACAAAAGGTACAAGTCGCTTCATTCCATTTCGCTCCCGTTGAAACGCCCCGGAGACTAGCATACAAGCTTCGGCCCTGTCCACCTTATGTTGGTGATGCGTCTCTGCCGGTGTCGGTTTGTGTCTCGGCCCATCCACAGCGGGCTGGTTTACGGTGGGTTGGTTCCTGTTGCCGGCCAAGGGCCTCGGCTCTTGTCTTGGATGCTTCAAGCCTTCATTCCACGTTCCGCCCGGAGGGCGATGGTTCGGGTGATCCTTTGAGAAAACGCATGGCTCCAAGCCCTTTCTTTTTTCCGGAATCGCTTGACGAAATCCGCGTTGTTATGATTCACTGTAGAAAGGATATTTCTGAAACACCCCCAGGGCAATGCAGCCGAGACGCAACCAGGAAGAATGAGATAGACCGAGGGGTTTCAAGAGGTTCCAGGGTTGAAGACAGCGAAGAAATGGATACGAAAACCAAAACCAAGGAGATGAATCATGACGATGAAAAAGAGCTACCTATCTTTCCTGATTCTGTTTTCGCTCCTGCTGATCCTTCCAGCTTGTGACGAATCCGAGGACAAGGAGTCCTCGGACGATGACGACGACAATGCCGGCTTGGATGGGGATGAAACCCCATCCGATGATGACGATGATGATTACAGTGATATTCATCACGATTGTTTTTGGGACCAGCCCTTTACCGCATGGACGGACCCTGCAACGGGGTTGACCTGGCAAAACCCCTATGATGATTCCGTGAGCTTGACCCTTGCTGATGCAGAGCAATATTGTGCAGGTTTTGAACTGGAAGGGTTCACCGATTGGAGGCTCCCTACAATCAGTGACCTACGGACTGTCATCATGAATTGTCCCAAGATCGAAGCCGATGGCGCTTGTGGGATTACAGATGAATGTCTGGACTACTACACCTGCGGGTATGACGAAGAAGGTTGTAAATCAGGGGGGTGCTTTGATGAAAATGGCCAAGAACAGCAACCTTGGATGGTGGACCCTCTCAATCACGATGGTCTCTGCATTGCTGCTGATCTTTGGTCTTCATCCCAAGTGGGAAACTATCAAGTGAATATTGAAGGTGTAATGGAGGATACATACTGGGTAATTGGGTTTGATGTTGGTTTTCTTAGCATATATTGGGCTAGTGCTAGGCTTAATGTCATTTGTGTCCGTGGGGAACGTCAAGATCCAGAGCTTGACGGGGATATTGATGGGGATGAAGAATTAGAAGACGAGACGGAAACAGAACAGGAATAGCCCCTCGGCGAGGGAGGCACTCAAGGGGGGGGTATTGAGGGATGGCTCGATACAATTCATCTTCGATGAATCACTCGCCATGAGCGGATACGCGGATACAAGGTATACCTGGCCTGAGTGCGGACTTGCGGCTCCTGGTTCAACAAACCGTTCGTTGGTTCTCTTGATCCCTTCACCGCTCCAGATTGAGAATCAGGCCCGGTTTTCCCTACACACAAACTCTCTTCTTGCCAGAAGGGAGTTTTTTTGACTATGATGTACAACGTTAAAACAGGGTAGGGCTGCAAGCGGCGGGGCCGGATGGTCTTCGTTCCGCCTTGGTCCTTGGAGTGTCCGTGATTGCCCAATGGTTCGTTCTGCTTTGAGACGACGGGTTACCAGCCGTTCGGGAGGCGTTGATGTCCGCTTATGCGCGTGGGTTCGTATTGCTTTTCATGGTACTGATGCTTTTGGGATTGTCCTCTTGTAGCTTGAGTGAGGAGGATGGCTATGGAAGCATGACGGAGGAACCGGAAGAAACGGACGACGATGACGATGACGACGATGACGATGACGATGATGATGATGATGATGACGGGGAGGAACTTCTTCCCGCCGAGATCGACGGGGTTCAGCTACGCTTTGACGAAGCGGCCAGCCACCAGGATTTCTTCGCCTTTCCTTTCCCCAGCAATCTGCGTTTGAAAGCAGGCAAGGGGGTGGATGTTACGGGGTTCCCCAACCCGGAAGAGATGGAGATTCTTCAAGGCTACCTGGATGTCGCGGAAGCGGAACTGGATGGTTTTGGCAACAGCAGCCCCATCTATTTCGCCTTTAACAACGCCCTGGACGCAAGCTCTCTTCCCACGAATATGTTCGGAACGGTATTCTGGGACAGCCCGCTCCTCTTGGTGGATGTGGACCCGGAGAGTGACGAGTATGGCCGCTTGATTCCTTTACGCATTCGCTACAACGTCGAAGAAACGCCGTATCAGGCCGCAAACCTTCTGGCAATGGGACCGGCCTGGGGCTTCCCGCTTCGCGGAGCGCGGACCTATGCCGCCATTGTTACCGATGCCGTGAAAAGTGCGGATGGAGAAGCCATCGGTAGACCCAAAGCCTTGGGGGAAGCGCTGGAAGGCACCGGAGATCTGGCGGAATTGTACGCGCCGTTGAAGGATTTCCTGGAAGACACGAAGCTATTGAGCAAAAACAACGTCCGCGCTGCCACGGTGTTCACCACCGGAGATCCCACCGCCGAGTTGAAAACCATTCACGATTGGCTTTGGAGTGACAGCTTCACGCCGGGCGCGGTGACGAATATCCATTACGTGAATGTCGCCGGAGCCTATGGTCAGTATGAAGGGGTGTACGAAAGCCCCAATTTCCAGCGTGGTGATATTCCCTATGCCACTGAAGGCGGGGGCATTGAATTTGATGAAGAAGGCAATCCGATCATTGTGCGCACGGAAAGCCTGCGTTTTGTCATTGCCATTCCCAAGGATGAGTCCATGCCTGAAAACGGCTGGCCGATCACCATGCAGGCCCACGGAACCGGCGGCATCTATACCAGTCACTTCGGTCCCAGCGAAACGGAACCGGCCCAGCAGCTTGCCCGCGTCGGTGTGGCTTCCATCGGGATCGACCAACCCCTGCATGGTACCCGTGGCAACGACGAAACCAACGTAGAGATGCACAGTTTCAATTACCTCAACCCAGAGGCGGGACGCAGCAACTTCCGGCAGTCGGCCATTGACACCATCGTGTTGACGCGGATGCTCACGGAAGGCCGCTTTGTGATTCCGGCGGATGTGAGCCAGAGCGGTGAAGAGATCCGTTTCGATCCGCAGAATATCTACTTTGCCGGACACAGTCACGGCGGCATGACCGGTGCCTTGGCCGCAGCGGTGGAAGACAAGGTCAAAGGCTGGGTGCTTTCCGGCATGGGTGGTGGTATGGCGATGACCATCCTGGAACGCAAAGATCCCTTCGACATCATCGAACTGCTCAAACTTATCCTGGGTGCGGATGAGGAGGAAGAAATTCATGACCTGCACCCCATCGTGAGCATGGTGCAGACCCTGGTGGAAATCACGGATATGCTCAACTATACGCCCTACTTTGTGGACATCCCCTACGATGGCAAGGCGCGCAACATGCTCTGCATCAACGGCATGGGTGACCCCTTCACGCCGATGGATACCTCCGAAGCGGCGATCACTGCGGCGAGAATCCCTTACCTGAAACCGACCTATCGCCCGATCTGGGGGCTGGAACTCCTGGGTATTCTTCCCCTGGAGCCGCCGGTTTCCTTGAACGTGCAAGGGCCGGATGGGCAGGCGGTCACCGCCGGCGCGGCGATGTTCCCCTTCTATGGGCACTTCCCCTTCTTCGATGATGCCAGAGCCCGCGCCTGGTATTCCCATTTCATCGAGTCGCTGGCCTATGGTGATGCGCCAAGTTTGGGTGAGGAGTAAGCTTCCACCGGTTCAAACCACCTGATAGAGCAAACAGGAAAACGCCCCGGAGGATCACTCTTCCGGGGCGTTTTGTATGGTTGGTTTGGACGGCGTTTGGATTAATCCAGTACCGTTCTGGCTAAGGAGCCAAGGCGCACGAGGCACGGCTTGCTTTCTTCGGTTTCCTGCGGGATCTCAATGCCCTGTTCTTTCAGGCTATCCCAAAGTGCCTGGGCCTTGTTGTAACGCGCTTCATCCTGCTGACGCAACGCTTCCAAACCTTCGGCGTTGAGGGCATCTCCAAGCAACTCTGTAATCTCCTTGGTCTGCTGCTCCAGGAGGTGTTTCAGGGCGGGGAGAAGCGCTTTGGGGAGGGCTAACGTTTCAGTGGATTCATACAGGGTGTTCTCGTCAAAGAGCTTGGCGGAGAACTCTTGCAGATAGAGATGATGACGCATACGCACCAAAGGCGTGTGTAGGGGATCATCCATGCTGGGAACCCACACGTCGGGAGTTCCTTTTTCCCAGCGTTGGGTAGACTTGTTGAATTGCACGGCTTTGATAAGATTCAGGAACTCCCAGCTTCGGGTCATACGGGCCAGAAAATGCCGCTTCGGACCATTGAGGTCATCCACCCAGATCATCTGGGAACTGGCAAAGGCGGGAATCTCATCCGCATTGGTTGGGAACTGGGGCAGATCCATCATGCCCAGAAGGCTGGGAATCAGCGGGTCCAGGGCAAACAGCACGCCGGTCAGCGCTTTTCTGGAAGGGTCCAGGTCTTCCTGGAGTCGTCCCACCAGGTGATAGATGCGCTCGGCCATTTCCTGCTTCTGGGGGTAGTAGGGATAGGCACGGATCAAGGCCAGCAACTCAAGATAGGCTCCACCCTGACGGCGGACCTGGAAAACCATTTTCCAACCCTTGAGCTGTTTATAAACCCGATGCCTGGCGTTATGCACCGTGGCATGACAAGACGCGGGCGTAATATTCAGTTTCGCGGCGATCTTGTTCAGTGGGATATGCTTAAGAGCTTCGTCAATCAATTCATCCAGGTTTGTGAAATGTCTCACATCCAAAGTAGAGGGTAGTGCCTTCAACGTTCTTGTACTCCCTGAAAAGAGGAATAAATCGGATTATCTCGAAACCGAGGCTAGTTTATAGGTTCTCGACGCAATTTGCAAGTTTCTGTGACAAGGAAATGAAAATTTCTCTTTGGTTCGACAAAAGATGGCAGTGACGTTGCTTCTTCTTCTCCGGATCGGGATATCGGACTCTTACTCTCATAGACTTCGTTTTCTTACTAGATGGGATTCTGTGACGTACCTCAGACCGGTTTCCAGCTTGATTTCTCTGTTTTTCTCAATTGTTTTTAACCATGAAGGGGCAAGCATCAAGCTGTCAGGACCGTATTGTTGCTTCGCGTTAAGGAAACTCTCACGACGATTTCGTTGGACCTGTTTCTTTTGACACGGGCTGCCAGTCTTCAGACCGCAGACGAGAAGGCGCGATCCTTATGCCTGCTTGTGAACAAAGGGTTACGCTGCTGTTCCATGAGCCCGGTGCTACTTGGGTTTCTTCACCGGCTTGTTTTTGGGTTTCGGGGCCGTGGATGGGAGAACCTGACGGGTGCTGTCCGTGCGCACCAGTTGAGCAGCCAAGAGTTTTCCTTTGTAGACACCACCGATCTGAAAGGTGATCGTATCGCCTGGGCGCAGGAAGTAGGCACCGGTATTGAGCATACTGATCGGCTCGGCCAGGTTGGCAAGCAACGGGTCCGCTTTGTCTTTCAAGCTGAAGTTGGGAACCACCGTCACTTCGTTTCCCTCACGCAACCCAGCCACCGGAAGGGCTTCTTTGGGCAGTTGGTTCAGTTTGACGTGTACCTGGCAGAGAGGAAAGGCCGCCCGTTCTACGGAAACCACCGTGGCCGTCCAACGACTCCGGAAGGGCAGAACCCCGGAGGCGATGAGCCCACGGATGGCTTCCTCATGGCCTTTGGGGGCGCCTTGGACTGCCGGGAAGGAACGCAGGAAGGCTTCCGGAGTTTCCGCCTCGTTCAGGTCGATGGCTGCCAGAAGGTGGTATAGTTCTCCCACGGGAATGCCGGTGATGCGCACCCTCTGTGCGGTGACCGCGTAGGCTTCTCCTTGGGGAAGTTTGCGTGAAAGGATGGCTGCAACCTCTTTGGCTTTGGCCTCTTTCAACACGAGGCTCACCCGGTCAAAGCGCTCCTGTTTCCATTGGGTAACGGCTCCCGGAAGCGGTTTCCCCTGGGTATCCAGAGAAACCAGAGGTTCGGCATGGCAGGGCGCAGGGGTCGCCATCCAACAACTCAAACCAAGCAAGAGCAAACCGACAAGCCATATCCAACGCATGAGATCCTTCCTTTCAAGCATCGACGGGCGAAGCGTTCGAAGCCACACTTTCATTGTCTCGAAAACGCTGACAAAGTGCAAGGGGGGAAGACGTGAAGATGGGAAAATCTTGATTCGATGTCGTCGTGTGGGATGCACAGGAAAACGCATGTTTTTTATTTTGCCAGTTGTCTACGTTTTTGGTAGACTTTTTGAACATTGAGTATTGTCAGTCTGGATGTACCAATCAAATAGCTATCAGTTTGGGCGTGTTCTTGAATCCGCAGAGGATGTGGATGAACATCTATCTGGAGGTACTGAGCTTGAAGATTTCCATCTGGATATCTGGTATTGCTGCCGCCATTGGCGCTCTGATGGGGCTTGGCTTGACGACCTTTCATTATGCCGAAGGTCTATCGTATCTCAGCAAGGAACCTGCATCATGTGCGAACTGCCATATCATGAACCCTCAATATGATGCATGGCAGAAAGCCAGTCATCATACCGCAGCAACCTGTGTAGACTGTCATCTACCTGCCGATTTTCTGGGCAAGTATCTGGCAAAAGCTGAAAACGGGTGGAATCACTCCAAGGCGTTCACATTACAAAATTTCCCGGAACCGATTGTTATTACGCCGAAGAATGCAGAGATCCTGCACGAAAACTGTCTTCGTTGTCACGCAGACATCGTCAATGAAATGTCCGTCATCTCCATCGAAGGTGCGCCTCGTTGCGTGCGTTGCCATGTCTCTGTTGGTCATGGTGAACCTGTTGGATTGGGTGGTCCGATGGCGCTTCAAGAGCGCAGACAAAAGGATATACAATGAGTGAACTGAGCAAGCAATCGAAACCTGTTTGGATTTATCTATCCATCCTGATCGTCGTTGCCTTGGCCACTGCGGGAGTCACGGCTTTGCTGCTAAATGTTGCGGAACGCAAAGCAGAGGAGCGCACTCCCTTCGTGCGGTTGGTTGAGGTGGATGAAGACACTACCGACCCCGCGAAATGGGGGGTGAACTGGCCGAAGCAGTACGATACCTACAAGCTGACAGCCCAGCATACAAAAACCCGCTATGGCGGGCACGGGGGCAGTGAGGCTCTCCCGGAAGAAAAGATCGAGCGCGACCCTTGGCTCAAGCGCATGTTTTTGGGGTATGCCTTTTCCATCGACTATCGCGACCGACGTGGTCACGCCTACATGCTTGAAGATCAGGAAAAGACCCTACGCCAGACCAAGCCTCAATCCGGCTCCTGTATCCACTGTCATGGCTCCGTGATGCCCCTGTATCGTAAGCTCGGTAACGGGGATGCCATCGCCGGTTTTGAGAAGACCTATGCCATGAGTTACAAAGAGACCAACAAGATGTTGCACGAGATCGGTCATGGGCATCCGGTCTCCTGCGTTGATTGTCATGACCCGAAAACCATGTCGATTCGCGTAACCCGTCCCGGACTTATCCAGGGAATGGAACGATTGGCTAAGGGGGGCGGAGATGTTTCTCACCTGCCGTCCGTTCAGCGTTGGCGCGACGGGCCGCGTAATCGCCCCTACGATATCAACAAGGATGCCTCCCGCACGGAGATGCGTTCCCTGGTCTGCGCCCAGTGCCACGTTGAATACTACTGTTCCAGCAGTTTCAAGCTGACCTTCCCCTGGGGAAATGGGTTGACGGTCGAGCAGGCCGAGATGTTCTGGGATGATACCAAACTCGCCGATGGCGAACGTTTTTATGATTACAAACACAAGGAAACCCAGGCACCGATCCTTAAAGCGCAGCACCCCGAATTTGAATTGTGGAGCCAAGGTATTCATGCCCGTTCCGGTGTGGCTTGCGCGGATTGCCACATGCCCTACATGCGCGACGGTGCGACGAAGGTTTCCGACCACTGGGTACGTAGTCCTCTGTTAAACGTCAACCGCGCCTGCCAGGTATGCCATAAGTTTTCCGAGAAAGAGATTCTGGCCCGTGTGGCGAGGATTCAGGATAGCAACTATCGGCTTCTGCAATTTGGAGGGAAAGCCATTGTCGATTTGATTGATACAATTCTTGCAGCCCGTGAAAAAGGAGCGACGGAAGAACAACTTGCTCCGGTGCTGGAATTCCAACGCAAGGCACAGTGGCGGCTTGATTTCGTGGCAGCGGAGAACTCGATGGGCTTCCATGCTCCTCAAGAAACAGCCCGTATTCTCGGTGAAGCCGCAGATCTCGCCAGACAGGGCCAGATTGCCGCCCTTCAGATTTCGTATCCGTAGAACAAAACAACGCCGAGAAGCTCTTTCTGGGGCTTCTCGGCGCTAGAAACGGTCAGAGAACCGGCAGACCATTTACCGCGTTCCGTGCATCATCCGCTTCAGGGGTTTCACCAGCAAGAGCAGCAACAAGGCTGCCGTGCCTGCCGTCGCCACGGGAATGGCGAAAAACGCCACCGGGTTCATCGTATCGTAGTTGCCGGCGAACAGCCCCCCCACCAGATTGGCCAGGAAACTGGCACCGAGCCAGATCCCCATCATCAGGCTGGCGAACTTCAACGGAGCCAGTTTGGTGACCATGCTCAGGCCTACCGGAGAGAGGCACAACTCGCCCAGGGTATGCAACAGGTAGGCGGCGAAGAGCCAGAAGAAACTCACCGGGCCGTGATCGACGTACATGGCCGCCGCAGCGATCATCACCACAAAACCAACGGCTAAAAGCCCCAGACCGAAGACGAATTTCACCGGTGTACTGGGCTCTTTGCCGCGACGGGCGAGGTCCAGCCACATGCGGGAGAACAGCGGAGCAAGCAGGACAATCAGCAGGGGGTTGACCGCCTGGAACCATCCGGCAGGGAACTGCCAGGGAACCGTGGGCATGATGGACCGGAACCAGGCGATGGGATGAGCGACCTGGATGAAGGAAATGGAACGATCCGTGGAGCGGTCGGCAAAGAGGGTCATCGAACTGCCTGCCTGCTCAAAGGCAGCCCAGAAGAAGATCACAAAGAAGCTCATGATGAAAATCACCGCGATGCGTTCTTTCTCTTCACGGGTCAAAGGTTCGTCGGAACTGGTGCCGTCGGCGTTCAGATGCGGGCGGGTCGGCTCCATGCCTTTATCACCCAGAAAACGTTTACCCCAGATCATGTACATCACCAGACCGAGCAGCATTCCCACACCCGCAGCCCCGAAGCCGTAGTGCCAGCCCACGCTTTCACCCAGAGTGCTGCAAACCAAGGGGCTGAAGAAAGCACCCAGGTTGATGCCCATGTAGAAAATGGTAAATCCGCCGTCTCGCCTGGGGTCATCTTTCTCGTAGAGTTTTCCCACGACCGTGGAAATGTTGGGTTTGAAAAAGCCGTTTCCCAGGATCAGCAGAATCAACGCGGCATAGAAGAAGGGCAAGGGAGGAAAGGCCATCGCGAAGTGCCCCAGGGCCATGAGCAGTCCGCCGATGAAAATACTCTTGCGTGCGCCGAGGTAGCGGTCGGCGAGGTAACCGCCGAAGAGCGGCGTAAGGTAGACCAGGCCGGTGTACATGCCGTAAATACTTCCGGCTTTTTCCGTGCTGAACTGCAACACCTTGACCATGTACAGCACCAAGAGGGCACGCATACCGTAATAGCTGAAACGTTCCCAGGCTTCTACGCCGAAAAGCAGGTAGAGTCCTTTGGGATGGCCTTGGGATCGAACATCGGGAGGTTGAGACATAGGGCTTCCTTTGATACGCATGACAGTGGCGACGGGGTCGGGCGGCCTCGTCCCACGGGCAAGGAGCCCGACGCCGAAGGATGGCGCCCCCAGCAGGACTCGAACCTGCGCAAACCTGGATTAGGAATCCAGTGCTCTATCCGACTGAGCTATGGGGGCTGTTCCAGCAAGAAGGAACCTTCCTCGTGTAGCGAAAATCCCCGGAATTGTCAACGTTCAAAGCAGGCTTTCCGGGGCGATTCCGTTCTCAAGGAAGAAGAGCCATTGGGCAAGGGCTTGGGTAGCCTGCAAACCACCGCCCCCGGTCCGCACTCTGGCTGAGCCTGGGTGGATTCGGCCTGCCCCAGGTAGGAATCCACGTTAGGCTGTCCCGCTTATCAGGAGGTTCGGCTTGAAAAGGTGCGTATCAAGGGAGACCAATCCTTGTTGTCTCCTGTTTGGGACAAGAGGGGGCTGGAAACGGGAAACAAACAAAGAGAGCCCGATCCGGGAAGGATCGGGCTCACGATCTGCTTGAAAGATTCGCGTCCGTTTAGATGCGGAATTGGCCGACAATCTTGTTCAATCTGTTCACCTGATCGGCCAGGCGATCCGTTTCGCCATTGATTACGCCGGTCTGGTCCACGTTGTCTGCAATCTGCATGTCAATCCCTGCGATCTGTCCGGCCACCTTGCTGCTTTCATCGGCCATTTCTGCCGCCGATCTGGAAATTTCATTGGTCCCGATAGCCGCTTCACTGAGGTTCCCGGAAATCTCACCGACACCTTGGCTGATTTCCTGGACACTGCGTGAAATATCCGTAGCGGCTTCTGCACCACCGGCGATGTTGCGGGCGATTTCGTTGGTTGTCGCCGTTTGTTCTTCCACCGCAGCGGCAATGGTTCCGGCAAGAATATTGACCTGATTGATCTGCTCGCTGACCGCCTGAATCTTGATTACGGAGTCTTCGGTTACATCCTGCATACTGCTGACCTGATTGGCGATCTCTTCCGTCGCCTTAGCCGTTTGCTTGGCCAGTTCCTTGACTTCGTTGGCTACGACGGCAAAGCCCTTGCCTGCCTCTCCGGCGCTGGCCGCTTCAATGGTTGCATTCAACGCCAACAGGTTGGTCTGGTCGGCGATGTCGTTGATGATTTCCACGACCTTGGCAATGTCTTTGGCCTGCTTGCCCAGAAGTTCCATCTGAGTCCGTGCATCGTTGGCTGTCTGGGCACTGGTGGTGCTGGCGTTGGCCGCATTGGCGCTGTTTTGAGAGACTTCGCTTAGGCTGGCCGTCATTTCTTCAACCGCTGCCGCAACGGTATTGATATTGGAACTCATCTCCTCGGCGGCACTGGCGACCGTACTGATGTTGGTGCTGACTTCCTCAATGGCACTGGCCACGGTGTTGACATTGGTACTGGCTTCTTCTGCAGCACCGGCCATGCTGTTGATGCTGACGTTCATCGTTTCCACACCTGCGGTGGCTTGCTTCGACTGGCTGCGCATGGTTTCCGCCCCTTTTGCCAGCCCTTCCGCACTTTGCGCCATTGCCTTGGCTGCGCTATCCATGCTGATGCTTGACTCCGAAATTTCCTGAATCATAACATGGATCTTCTCAACGAAGCGGTTGAAGTTCTCTGCCAACTCTCCCACCTCATCTTGGGTATCAATATGCAGACGCTTGGTCAGGTCGCCGTCGCCTTCAGCAATGTCGGCCAGCATGTCTTTGACGTTGTTGATCGGTGTGGTCAGGCTCACGGCGAACCATAGGCCGAAGACTCCCCCTCCAATGGCGAGGATAAAGCCAACGATCCAAAACCAGTTGACCATGCTATCAAGCCCGTCATCCAGGGTTTGTTGAGCATCTTGGAAATCCGAAAAATACGCACCAGCACCAATGACCCAATCCCAGGGCTCAAAATAGGCCACCCGGACAACTTTCATCCGTGCCTTGTCTTCTCCCTTGTTCTTCCAGGGATAGGTTGCGCTGAACATCTCTTTTCCGTCCAGTTTCACCGCCTTGTTGACGATGTCCTGAATGAACAGACGACCATCTGCATCTTTGGCATTCCAGATATTTTCTCCATCACGGGCTCCATTCTGACTGATGATGTAATGTCCCTTCTGTTGTCCTTTTCCGCCCAACACATAAACATAGCCGGTTTTCCCGATGACCGTTTTCATGATCGAATCTCGGACGGCTTTCACGGTTTCCTGCTTGACACCGACATAGATGACACCGGCAATGCGGCCTTGGGCGTCTCGGATTGGACTATAAGCCGTCAGATACCAGTCATTGACCACAAAGGCTCGCCCACGGAAGGTACCCCCGCTAAGTATGGTTTGAATGACCTGGTTCGGTTTTCCACCGGGTTCCACGGCAGGGATAAAGGTTCCTACTGCCCGTTTTCCATCTTGAGTCTCCACGTTGGTCGCAACACGAAGCATATCTCCAGCTTCATTCATCCGCTGAAACACCGTACAGGTACCACCAACCAGTTGTTTGACCTCATCGACGACGGGAGAGGGGGTGTCAAAAGACGGATTGTTTTCAATGGCCTGTGCGCCCAGATACATACGTGGCAGGCTTATCTCCGAGGTCGCTCCGCTGAACTGATTCTTGACCAGCCACGTCACAGGCAGACCAAAGCGTATGGTTCCCTGGCGACGAAGAACATCTTGAGCAACCGTCAGGTCACTGGTGACTTTCATCTGAATCACTTCGTTTTGGGCTTCCAGGTTATTGAAAATACCCATAACCTGATCGCTGAGTCCCTTGTTGACCACCTCGTCCAACAGTTCTTTGGCCGTGGTATTGGTTTGGGTTCCTTCGTACCGGGCCAGGGTTACAAATGAAACAATGGGGATGAGGATAAATACCACGCTCATGACAATCAACTTGGTACGAATGCTCATGCTGCTCAGAAATCCACCCATAACGGCTCCCTTTCATTGACAATGTCTGCAATGGTAATAGGAGATTCTATTGATACAGCCAGCATCCCCCGGAAAAGACGTGCGTTTCCGTCTTCCATTTTCCGCAATCGGAGTATTGATGGAAAACTTAAGGAAAATTAGTCACAGGGTGAGGGATGTTTGTCGTTGCCGGCGAGGAGAATTTCCCCTTGGGTGGCGTGTTTTTGTAGACCTTCTGTCCCCTTGAAACGCCGGATAAACACTGGAAGGCTGGTACTTTGGAAAAGGACAGAAAAAAGCGGAACCGATGAGACTCCGATTCCGCCTAAGCTATATTTTCAATGGAATGTAAAAACCGACACGCCCAGCTCCCCACAACCCAAGGAGCCAAACCACGAACCGGGAAACCGGACGTATCAGATTCCTTGAATGCTTATTTCTTACCCGCCGCAGCGCGCTTGCTGGCCTTCAACGGGTTGATCTTCTGCGTGGCAACCTTGATGTCCACCTTGACGTGGGTAGCCATCGGGCAGGTGTCGTTCAGCCACATGTGATCAGGCTCGGCATAGACTTCGCAGAACTTTCCGCCGTCGATTTCCTGAATGTTTTTGCAGCCTTCGCATTTATCGATCACCGGGGTGCATTCGCCACCGCCGTAGGTGCATCCGTTTTTACCCATGTGGGTGCAAGGAGTACCGGGTTTCACCGTAGTGCATTTATGAAGCATGACGCTCTCCTTTCAAGTCAACAGGGCGGTGATCTTGCTTGATTTTCTTACGAAGCGCAAGAAAATTTTCGGCTTTTTGGCTCAAAACCCTGTCGGCGTTTTCCAAACCTGTCGTCCTTCGGACGAAAAACCGACGCACCTTACCCAATTGTCCCTGCTTTGACAAGTTCTTTTTTTGGGGAATTGCGTTTCCACCGACTCAAAGGGGGCTTCTTCTGCCGTGGGAATCACGGTTCCGATAATTCTTGTGATTATAAGATGTTGACACAGAAGAGCCTCCTTGAAAGGTGGGCAGGGCCTGGATGTGCGCATTCCTTGCAATGCAGATTTGGATCTGACATACGCAAAGGCAAACCGAGATTCTGTGACGCTTGTCATCAGGCAGGAAAGGTGTTGTTAGGGCTTCACAAGTGGAACCGAAGCGTTTATACTCGCTGCGAATGTGGCCTTAGAAACCATGAACCACAGACATCTTGAACCCCATGTATCTTTTGCCTATGAGGATTGTGATGAGAAACCATAGCCTACGTCTTTTCTCTTTTCTGCTGGGATTGACCCTCTTCGGTGGGATGTCCCAGGCTCACCCGATTGTGGTGGATGGGCAGGCCGCGGACTGGTGGGCACCCACGCCTGGTGCAGACAATACCGGAGAGCTTTTCCGCAATAGCGCCGGTGAAGGAGAATACGTCTGGAAAGACCAGGCGGGCGATGAACGCACCAACTTCGCTTCTCCTGACACGCTGATTGATCTGACCGAAGTTCGCATCACCGCTGATGTTGTCAACCTGTACATCTTGGTGAAGGTTGGGAACCTTGTTGACACGGCCTACGGAACCGGTTTCCCACAGTTTCAATTCGCCCTGGATACCGCTCCCGACAGTGAGGCAAGCTGGTTCGGTTCCAACAGTTACACCCGTGTAGCCAATGAGGCGGCCTGGGAGCATCTTCTGATTACCCAGTTGGGAAGTGGAACTCCCGGTGTTCTGATCTGGGAGAAAGGATTTTCGTCCTCAAGCACAGCTGGAGCCGTTGCGGCCAATCCTTTGGAAACCGCGGTTGAGATTTCCGTTCCCTGGACGGCCATCGGTGGCCTGCCCACCGGCCCCATTCGCTTTACCATTGCCAGTTTCCGGTCCAATGCTTCTGACGATGCCTGGCATATTGATGGCTTTTCGGATGCACTGGACGCCTTGACCAATTATGGGACTGTCCACACTGGAAACCACAACACCTGGGAAGAGGTCGGAGACACTACCGTAAACTACTCCTTCGAGCTTTGGTTCAACCTCACACCGAGTTTCGACCCTGCCTCCCCGGTGCTGATTAATGAGGTGATGGCCAATCCGGCAGGATCGGATACAGACCGTGAGTGGATTGAACTGGCCAACCGCAGCGGCACAGCCCTTTCCCTGGAAGGGTATGGTGTTGGAGACGAGGAAGAGCTTGGTGCAGGTGAAGGTATGTTCCGCTTCCCTACCGGGGTATCCATGCTTCCGGAAGACTTGGGTATTGTGGCGCAAAAGGCCACCGGTTTCCTGGGAGACTATCCCGGTATGCCCATCCTTGCGGAGTGGTTAAGTAGTAGTGAGAGCATGCCGGATATGATCGCAGATGGCGCCTGGGCAACAGGTACGATCACGCTGGGCAATACTGGCGATCAGGTTATTCTGATTGATTCCGCCAGCACCGTGTTGGATGTCATGGTTTATGGTAGTCAGACCTACCAGGGAACCACGGGAATTTCTTCAGCCCCGGAAGGCAGCAGCCTGGAGCGCATCCTCTATGCGATGGACACCAATGATTGCAGCGTGGATTTCCAGGCCAACGATGAACCGAGCCCAGGTCTGGGAATCGGCTATGTACAGCCCGGCGGTGTTTGCGATGAAGATATTCAGTGCAACAGCGGAATCTGCGCAGAAGGCATCTGCTGTCAAACCTCCTGTGAATCTCTTTGTGATGTCTGCGCGGCGGGAACCGGGGCTTGCGAGCCCAGAAGCTGTGACGACTCTGATCTCTGCACGACGGATAGTTGCAATCCCGCAGACGGTCAATGTGTGAATGAAGCCGTGGACTGTGATGACTCCAACCTCTGTACCACGGATAGTTGCAATCCGGTGGATGGCCAATGCCTGAATGAAGCGGTAAGCTGCGACGACTCCAATCTTTGCACCACAGACAGTTGCAACCCGGTGGATGGCCAATGCCTGAATGAAGCGGTAAGCTGCGACGACTCCAACCTCTGCACGACGGATAGCTGCAACCCGGTGGATGGTCAATGTCTGAATGAAGCGGTAAGCTGCGACGACTCCAATCTCTGTACCACAGATAGTTGCAACCCGATGGATGGTCAATGTGTGAATGAAGCGGTAAGCTGCGACGACTCCAACCTCTGCACGACGGATAGTTGCAATCCGGAAGATGGTCAATGTGTGAATGAAGCGGTGGACTGTGATGACTCCAACCTCTGTACCACGGATAGTTGCAACCCGGCGGATGGTCAATGTTTGAATGAAGCGGTAGACTGCGATGACTCCAATCTCTGCACGACAGACAGTTGCAACCCGGCAGACGGTCAATGTGTGAATGAAGCGGTGGACTGTGACGACTCCAACCTTTGCACCACAGACAGTTGCAACCCGGCAGATGGCCAATGTCTGAATGAAGCGGTAGACTGCGATGACTCCAATCTTTGCACGACGGACAGTTGCAATCCGGTGGATGGTCAATGCCTGAATGAAGTCGTGGACTGTGACGACTCCAATCTCTGCACCACGGATAGTTGCAACCCAAGCACGGGTTGCGAGTTCACACCCAAGGTTTGTGCCAGCGATGACAACCCCTGCACCAACGATGCCTGTGATGAATCCACGGGGCTGTGCCGCTACACCGAAGTGATCTGTGTGGAGAATGACAACCAATGCACCACAGCAAGTTGCAACCCGACAAGCGGTGAATGCGAAGATCAATCGGTGTTGTGTGATGACATGGACCCCTGCACCTCCAACACCTGCGAGCCGGATCAAGGTTGCGTGTATGATGTGGTGAATGATTGGTCCGGTTGCCCCTCTGAGAGCGGAAACAACTTTGCCTGCCTGGATGGCGTCTGCCAGGAAATTCACCACCACGACCGCTGCCAGGATACGATGGGCCTGACCTTGGGCCAGGAAAGCCAGCTCAGCTTTGACGGCTCCGGCCTGTTCCACGCGGAAACGGATTGTGATCCGCTGAATGTCACCCTGACCCGTGACCTTTTCGTGGGGCTGAACGTTCAGGCCGGTAGCAGCTACGCTCTGCGCATCAGCCCGGACAGTGGTGTGGATGTGGTGATGGTGCTGCTCACCACCTGTGACCCGACCACCTGCATTCAAGAAGGCACCCTCGCCCAAGGTGGAACGGATACCTGGCTTGAACACCTCACGGCGCTGGAAAACGGCACCATCTTTGCCCGCCTCGCTCTTAGCGCTTCCAGTACCGCCACGGAAAATCTGAATGTGAGGGTCTACGTTGAAGAGGAAACTCCGGACATCGACGGGGATGAAGATGGAGACATCGACGGGGATGAAGATGGAGACATCGACGGGGATGAAGATGGAGACATCGACGGGGATGAAGATGGAGACATCGACGGGGATGAAGATGGAGACATCGACGGGGATGAAGATGGAGACATCGACGGGGATGAAGATGGAGACATCGACGGGGATGAAGACGGTGACATCGACGGGGACGAAGATGGGGACGTGACGGACGACGACGACGATGACGTAACCGACGACGACGATGATGTGACCGATGATGACGATGACGTAACCGACGATGATGACGACGTAACCGACGATGATGATGACGTAACCGACGATGATGATGACGTGACGGACGATGATGATGACGTAACCGACGATGATGATGATGATGATGACAACGGATCGGGATCCGACGGTGGTGGTTGTCGGCAGCAGGGAAGCAGCGCTCTTTGGCTGCTTCTGTTGGGTCTGCCCTTGCTTCGCCGTCGTGGCCTGAAACTGCGCGCCAATTAGATCCTAACACAAGGCTTTGGCTTGAAAACCGGGTGCTTACGCGCCCGGTTTTCTGTTGAGGGAGACCATTCGTCAAAACGGATCGTGCTTCATGTTCCGATCGTTGATCGTGGATCTTTGATTTTCACTGAACCTGAAAAAGCCCTTCGCGTGGACGCGAGGGGCTTTTTGAGTGAAGAATTCACGATTCAAGAGGGGGAAAGAACCTGCGTCTTATTCTTCCTCTTTCATGTCTGCATAGATTTCCTGCAAGGCGCGGATGACCCGCTTGGCCTGATCGGTAGTTCCCAGACTGGCGCAAAGGGTGTCGGGTAGATCCTCTTCATCACTGAGATCCTTGACCCAGATGGATCGTGCTTTGAGCTTGGCTACCACCTCCTTGGCCTGGGGCTGTTCCCACAGCAGGAAATTGGCGGGCGTATCCATCACCTCCAGCTTGCGCTCCTCCAGAAAACGGAACAACAAGAGCTTGGCTTTGCGGATTTCCTCATACGCCTTCTGGTAATAAGGAATATCATCCAATGCTGCACAGGCGGCTTCCTCGGCAGGAAGGCTGATGCAGTGGGGATCGGCCAGCTTGCTCAAATCTTCGATAATGCTTTTGCTTGCCAGAATATATCCGGCTCCCAGAGAGGCCAGACCGTAGGCATTGTCCAGACTGCCGATAATCGCCAGGTTGGGATTGTCCCGCAACAAGGGCACCGTGGCCAGGCTGGCAAAGGGAGCAAAGGTGGTATCCACCACCACCATCGCCTGACGGTTTTTGGCACAGATGGCGTCTACATCCTCCGGCGGTAACATTGCGCCGGTCACGCGGTCCGGGACGGAAAGCACCACCATATCGGTGTCTTCGTCAATGGCCTCCAACACGTCACGGCTGTCCGCTTCAAAGGGATCACTGTAATGAACCGGAACCCATGTCACGCCCATCCCGGTCAGGATGGTTTGTAGACGACGCCAGGCGGGTTTGACGGCGACCACGGTTTTGGATTTGCTCAGGTAGGTCCGGGAAATCAACAGCAGCGAGCGGTAGGCTCCACCGGCGGCAAGAATCTGGTCCCTGGGATAACCCAGCAGGTCGGAAAGCTTGTCCGTATACTTCGGAGCGTAGGGGCGGGGAAAGCGGCTGATCTGTCCTGGGTTGTCAAACAACTGCTGCAAGCGTCGGCGGGTCAGAGGACAGGGCGGAACTCCCAACTCGTTGGTGTCCAGACGCAAAAGCGGTTCGGCTTCCAGATCCTGGCTTTCCTCGGCTTCCACGGAAGGGATATCCAATTCGACGGTATCCACGGAGGGAAGGTTGCGCACTGTCGCAACGGGTTGAGGGCCGTTTTCGCGCACCAGGGAGATTTTTTTCGGAGGTTTGCTCATGATGATTCCGTTGTTGGTTGGCAACCGGCAAAGGGTAAGCAGTTTCTCATGTTTTGTCAACACTCTGGCCAAGAGCGCAGGATGTCAGAACAAGGATGGTCTGGGGAAAACGGCACCCATCTGAGCGTCTCACCCAGGCAAAACCGGCATGGTGAAAAGGCAGAATGGGAAGACGGATCGAAGTAAGATCCCTGTCTGCTAATGGAATTCCACGGCAAAACCGAAGCTACCGTGCAGGTACACATGATGATAATACCAGGGCTCTACCGGTGCGTGCAAACGAGCATACAACTCGGCCCAGTCCCATTTGAAGCGAGGACCAACCGTGGCGATGGACAAGGTCCGCTGGGTCAGGGTTCCATCATACAGCAGGCTTCTGAAGTTCTTCGTGTCGGGGTCCGGGTCAACCAAGGTGGCCAGACTGGCGCTGATTTCAAACCAGGAAACCGGCTGATAGGCTGCGGAAAAGGCTTGCCGTAGCACCAACATGGTTTTCACCGTATCAAAGCGTCGGGTAGAGCGAAGCTCCGGAGCGAGATCCAAGCCCAGATCCCATTGCAATAACAAACCCCATTGCGTGAAACGGACCGTAACTTCCGGTGAGATGGGCATACGACGTTCCAGGCTATAACCCAAGCGATGGTGCCAGTGGCTCAAGACCAGACGGCGCGGGTCCGCCCCAGCGGTGAGAATATCCGCCTCCCGCCCGGTGGCGAGGGGAAGATACATGCGCAAGCCCCCACCGAACTGCACGTATCCATTCAGCGCATAGAGGCCGTCAACGCCAAGCATCGGGTTGCCGAAGACGAAGTTGTCCGGGACATCAAAGCCCTGATAGCCGGAAAAAGGCAGCCCGAAACGAGCGTGCCAGTCCTCCAGAAAGCTGACATCCAGGTGCATCAGATAATGGGTGAAGGTGGCCTTGACGGGAGCCTGGGCTTCCCCGGCGGCGATCTCCAGACCGATGTGGTGTTCCGAGCGGTAATCGGTGACCGTGACACCCGCCGGTTCCGCCCACAAGGTGGATGGTGCAAGCAGCAACAGCAGGCCAAACACGCCCACCAGCAAGAGCGGGCCGAGGCGCATCAAGGCTTGCTGGTGGGGGCAAAGGGGCATCAGCGGATGTATCCTTTCACCATCAATGGACGTTGATCGTCAAATCGTAGGGTTGCCCGGTCGTTGCGCTGGAGGTGAACATCCTCACCTTCAACACGTATTGACCATCAGTGGTGATGCTTTTGGTAAACGACTCCGAATTGGAAGTCCCTGCACTGGAGGCCGTCGAACTGGTGGTCGAGTTGGTCGGGTTGGGTCCGTAGAGGTAGATATCAATGTCCCCGTTGTTGTCAATGAAGCTGGCTGAAACGTTCAGGACTTGGCCGGCAGACAGGTTGAAGCTGTAGAAATCATCCCCATTGTAGCAGACCATCAGGTCTTCGTAAGACGTGGGGACATCAATAGGCCAGGCCGTTTCGATGGTATGGTTGTTGCCGAACTGATCCTGGCTGCACGCAACGCTGTCATCGGAGTTCAAGTCATCATCATCGTCGTCATCGTCATCATCCGCAGGAGCCGGAGCATTGCGTGGGGCGCAACCAAAGACCATGTTCCATCCATCCAGGGTACCGACGTTGTTGGCGTTGCCGTAGTTCCTCACAGTAAGCATCCACTCTCCGCGTGCGTTCTCTTCATTGAAGTTGTGGACTTCATAGGTCCGGTGAATGTCATCTGCGGAACCACCCGCCCGGTTGTGCAGGGTGCGCACCGTGCCTTCCGGCGATTGCAATTTGATGGAAAGCAACCCGATGTAAGGATGCGTGATGTCCACAGTCACACAGACGCTGTCCACCTCAAAGGCCATCGGTACCTGAATGTAACTGATGATGGTTGTCGTTGCCGGTAGGGTCACAGGGAAGGCATCCGTCGGGTTGTATTCCCGCTCTCCGGGCAGATAGGGGGCTCCCTCTGCGACATCCAGTGTAAACTCACCGACGTCCTCGGCTTCGCCACTATCCACAACGATGTAATAGGTTCCATCGGCGGGAGCCTGGAAATAAACCCATTCGCCTTCGCCTTCACGGCCACGATCCCGTCCCGTACAGAAATCCGCAGCGGAGTCACACGCGCCCAGCACATACAGGCCGGGGTTGAAGTTGACGGACACATCGCTCAATTCCACCGTGATGTCCTGTCCCTCTGTCAAGGTCACCGCATAGACCGATTCCGGTCCGTTCATGGTCCAACCGGCGCAGGTTGCCGGAGGCACCAGATTCATCTGTCCATCCGTGGTTGTGCCTTCACGGCTGAAGGGCAGGCTTTCCACCTCGTTGGGCGTGGTGCAGCTTCCGGCGGGGTCCGGCAGAATGATTTCTTCCTCTTCTTCAAGCTCATCCTCTTCATCCCCGTCCAGATCAAGCTCTTCATCGCCATCTTCATACCCGTCGTTATCTCCGTCCAGGTCGCCGTCTTCCTCCATCTCTTCATCCCCATCCACGACGTCCGCAGGATCGGGGCAGTTGAAATCCAGGCTCCAGGCCGTCAGGCTTCCTTCGTCCCCTTCCAAAAGGTCCGAAACGTAGATCGTCCAGTATCCGGCAGAGAATGTGCCGCGAATGGCTTCCGTGTAGAAGGTCCGGGTTCCGAAATCCCCCTGTTCTTGACCGCGTTCCAGAATCACCCGACGCAGCCCCGTAGGGGTTTTCAATTCAATGCGATAGTCTCCGGCAAAGCCGTTGCGAATGCTCACATCCAGGCAGAGGCTGGACAGTTCCTGGACGGCAGGCATGGCCTGACGATGTCCGATACCGTCGCCATCGTGATCCGGAATCAAGCGCGGCAAGGGTTCATCCAGCGGGTTCACTGCGTCGGTGGGTGGGGCAAAGCGAAGGATCCAGCCCGTCAGCAGACCATCATCCGCCGGGCGGGTATCCCGAAGGCTTACCGTCCATTCACCCTGGGTGTGAAAACCGACAAAGTCCGTGGTGGACAAGGTCCGTACCACACCGGCCTCGGAGGAACCGCTCAGCCCGGAGAAAACCACCTGGCGTCCCGTGGGGTGGGTCAAGGTGATTTCCAGGTCTTCCCAGAAGGGATGCGTCATTTTCAGATCCAGGTAGGTTTCCCAGATGGGAAGATCCGCACCGACATACAAGCTGCTGCTTACAACGGCGATGTCACTGACGGTCAGAGGAAGATCCGTCGGTTCACCCAACATCAGATCTTCATAATTCAGACCTTGATCTCCATCCGGCTCATCACCATCGACGATGTCGCCGTCCGGTTCGTCGCCGTCAAGCACATCTCCATCGGGTTCATCACCGTCAACCCAATCTCCATCGGGCTCATCGCCATCGACGATGTCGCCGTCCGGTTCGTCGCCGTCAAGCACATCTCCATCGGGCTCATCGCCATCGACAACGTCACCGTCGGGTTCATCTCCATCCGCAACGGGGCCGTCCTGATTGGAGACGGAAACGGTGCTATCGCAGGAGATGAGTAGGGGAGATGCGAACAGAACAAACAGGATGAGACTCAAAGTTGATGTGCGCGAAATCATACGAAGGTTCCTCATGGACGGGGCAAGGGACGGTGGGACGAACTCGTCAACCTGGTCTGGTACGATCACCACACGCAAGCTCCACCGAACCCTTACGAAGCTCGGTTTCCCGGTGAAAACTCATCATGATCCGAAGGGATCACGGGCCGCCATTGATCGGTCTGAAACAGACCTTTGCAAGGCCACCAACCGAGTTAGTTTAGTTGGCCCTCCGGGGCAAGTCAATACTTTCCCCTATTTCTAACCAATGAATCTTCGTTGTGTTCTTCCCACATTGTGGCAGGCTGAAACACATTGTAATCAAGCGTATTGACAAGGCTTCCGGTCTGACTCGCCTCTCCTGCCATTCCATTTTCCCGAGGCTGTTTTCTGTCTTCTTTTGAAGTCCGATCCGCTACCGACAAGAAAACCCCCGACTCAAGGCCGGGGGCATCCGAACAGCAACAAAGGCTGATTTTCCTCTCACTCGCTCTCTTTGTTCTTCGTTTCTTTTGTCTCGCTAGAAATCCGCTTGCAGAAACGAGGCCTTGAGCGATGACGCAGAAAAACCTGCGTGTCGGCGTTTACAGTTTCGGGCCTGCCGCCAGGATCTCTTCGCTGGTGGTGGCATGGAACTGTTTGAAGTTTTCCACAAACAACCCGGCAAGCTTGCGGGCCGCAACATCATAGGCTGCTTTGTCCGTCCAGGTGTTGCGCGGAATCAGAACCTCGTCCGGCACGCCGGGGCATTGAGCGGGAATATCCAGATTCAGCAGATCATCATGAACCGTGGGCACCTTGAGCAGTTCACCGTTTAATGCTGCGGTAAGCAGGGCGCGGGTGACTTTGATCGCCATGCGTTTGCCCACGCCGAAACCGCCCCCGGACCATCCGGTGTTGACCAGCCAGACATTGACCTGATGTTTTTCAATGCGCTCAGCCAGGAGTTTGGCATACACGCCGGGGAAATGGGACATGAAGGGCGCGCCGAAGCAGGCACTGAATGTGGCCTGGGGCTCGGTGACACCGGCCTCGGTTCCGGCCAGCTTGGCGGTGTAACCGCTCATGAAATGATAGGCCGCGTTGTTGGGGTTCAAGCGGCTGATCGGAGGCAAGACCCCAAAGGCATCGGCAGCGAGGAAGAATACGTTCTTCGGATGTCCACCCACGCCATCGGTCAGACAGTTGGGGATGAACTCTACCGGATAGGTGGCGCGGGTGTTTTCGGTCAGGCTTCCATCTTCGTAGTGGGGTTCCAGCGCGTCATCCAGAATCACGTTTTCCAGGATGGAGCCGAAGTGAATGGCGTTGTAAATCTGCGGCTCATCCTCCGCGCTGAGGTTGATGCACTTGGCGTAGCACCCGCCCTCGAAGTTGAAGATGCCATCATCGCACCAGCCGTGTTCATCATCGCCGATCAATCGCCGCGCCGGGTCGGCACTGAGGGTGGTTTTTCCCGTACCGGACAGCCCGAAAAACAGGGCGGAATCACCCTCTTCCCCGACGTTGGCACTACAGTGCATCGGCAGGACACCCCGCTTGGGAAGCAGGTAGTTCATCGCAGTGAAGATGCTCTTCTTGATTTCACCGCCGTAATGGCTGCCGATAATCAGCACGCGGTGATTGGCGTAATCCAGGCCGATGAAGACATCGTTTTTCAGGCCGTATTCTTTGCCGTTCAGGGGCATCTCACAGACATTCAGCACGGTAAAGCCGGCTTCATGATTGGCCAGTTCTTCCTCAGTGGGACGCACGAACAGGGTTTGCGCAAAGAGGCTGTGCCAGGCTTTGGTGCTGATGGTGCGCACGCCCAGACGGTAGTCTTTGTTGGCTCCGGCGAAGGCATCGAACACGAACAGGTCTTTGCCCTTCACATACTCCAGGGCTTTGTTCCACAGGGTATCGAAGACTTCCGGCGAAGGCGGTTCCGGGTTGTTGTCTCCCCACCAGATTTCCCCTTTGCGGGCATCATCAATGAACACGTATTTGCCCTTGGGGGAGCGTCCCGTCGGGCCCGGCGTGACCACTTTCAATGCGCCGTTGGCCGCCAGTTCTCCTTCGCCGCGTTCCAGAGACATCTGCACCAGCTTTGCCGTGGGTAGGTTTCTGTAAACATGCTTAAGACCGGAGATGCCGAGTTTGTCAAGCCCGTAGGTATTCATGGAGTTTCCTTTCCTTCGAAATCGACTGTGGCCAGGCATGGTCATCCGCCTGAAGTTCAAACCCAAAACAGGCTTCGGTGTTACCACCATGAATGTAGGCTGTCAACCATGCAGCGCGTTATTGCTTTGCCTGTTTTAATCAGTATTTTCAGCAAATTACAAAATGACTCGCAAGAAATCCCGAAAGAAAGGAGACTCCTGTTCAAGCAGGCTTGTCCCAGTCATCGGCCTTGTGCCGTTCATCCGAACATCATCAAGCCTTAACCCAAGCCTGACCATGTCTCTGCCGGCCCGGAGGGTTTACCGGAACAGCCTCCAACTATCCATCGGGTTCATACAAAAGCGCCCCACCGGATGGCGGGGCGTTGAGAGTCCACACGGAATCAAGCGGGATGAGACCTACGGGACGAGTCTTAGAACATCGCGCCCAAGTGGAAGCTGTAGGTATAAACCTGCTCGCTGGTCACATAGATTTCCGGTGAGAAGTGAATCACACCGACCATAATCATCTGCAAACCGATGAACCAGCGGTGAATCACCGGGCTGACGCGGTCCAGCTTCAGAAGCTTTCCGTTGTTGTATTTGTCAAACGAGGGGTCCACGACATGAGGCGCGACGATGGCATAGACCAGGGAGTAACCGGTATAGGGGTTCAGGACGATCATCCCGCCCAGGGGGAAGGCTTTTCCGACGCTTAAATCCCAGTTGAACATGTCAACATCCAAATCCGGTGCGCCGAAGAGGTGCTGGTAGTTCATACGAAAGCCCACTTCCGGGGCGAAATGGAAGCCTTCAAACGCCGCCCAGCGGATCTCTCCACCCAGCAGGTACATTTCCGATTGCATCAGGTAGGTGCCGGTTGCACCGATCTCAAAGGAGAAAGGCAAGCCTTTTCGGAAGTGCAGTTGCACAGTATGCAGCATGTTTTCCGCCGAAGCGGCCTTTCCCGGATCGGGAGTTTTCCGGTCCACGCCTTCCAGGGCGTCATCCCAGCCGGTGCTGCTGGGAATCTGGTTCAGGGAGTACTCAAAGCCCATATCGAAGTCCGTAGCACCCAGGGTTTTGGGCGGAGCATGAAACTTGGGGCTGAGTGCGGCGGCGAACTGCTTCGCCCAGGTCTGAAAGCGGGCGTTGTCCGGCTTGACCTGGAAATCGGAGCCGCTGGGCAGGCAGCGGTAGCTGTCGGATACGGTTTCATCCAGATCGCAAAAACGCCACAAGGTGAGGTCGTTCTTAGCAGCCATCGCCGCCGTGGACCACCAACACAAGCAGACAAGCAACAAGGCCGAAAAAGCAAAGGCTTTCATGAATTCCTCAAATGGTGGAAGCGCGAAACGGGTTCGGATTCCAAACGGATGAGCCGCCAAAGCACAGCGCAACACAGCCCAATCTTACGTTTGTCCCTATTCAAATCCAAGTGTAGCAAAGCCGGGGAAGGTTTGTCAATTCCCGGAGGAAATTCTCCAAGAGGTCTCTGCCCAATCCCCACAAACGGATGAGCCGGCGGAAGCCTCCGAGGCTCCTTCCCGTATCGGCTCCGAGGCTCCGTGACCCTGGCCCGCCTTGGCCTGCGGTTCGCTGTCGCCGTTGCGGATTCAATGCGTATGAAGCACTAGGAATCCATGAACAGCGGGGTGTTCGGATTTTGCCAGACGGAAGCTCCATTTTTGAAGACTTCCCGGACGTGGTTGCGTCCCACATGGTAAACCATGAACTCCGGGGTGGGCATATCGGTCAGGATCACGTCGGCCCGCATCCCTTGGGTCAGCACACCACGATCGGACAACAAAAGCGACTGCGCGGCAAAGCGCGTCACGGCGAGAATCACGTCTTCAAAGGGCATACGAAGCTGGGTACAGCCCATGTTCATCACCAAGGGTAGACTGGAAATCACGCAGCTACCAGGGTTGAAGTCGCTGGCCAGAACGACGGGAATACCCCGCTCTTTGAAGGCCTGGGCGTTGGCGTAGGTCTTCTTACCCAGATAGTAGGAGGTTCCCGGAAGCAGGCAGGCCATGACGCCCTTCCGGGCCATCGCTTCCATCCCTTTGTCCGAAACGGCCATCAGGTGATCGCACGCCACGGCACCAAGTTCCGCGGCCAACTCCGCACCACCGGAATCCACAAATTCATCGGCGTGGAAGCGTAGGCTCATCCCGGCCTCCCTTCCTGCTTGCAGAATCCGGCGGGACTGCTCAACGGTAAAAACGCCTTCTTCACAAAAGACATCGCAGAAGCTCGCTAGGTTCCTCCGCGCCACTTCAGGAATCATTTCACGGATCACCAGATCCACATAGGCGTCCCGTTGTTCGCGGTATTCCGGGGGGAACTCGTGGGCTCCCATGAAGGTGGGAATCAGGTCCAGGGGAAGTTCTTCGTTCAATTCCTTAATCGCCTGAAGCATGGTCAGTTCGCTTTGGGTGGAAAGCCCATAGCCGCTTTTGGATTCCACGGTAGTGACACCCTGGTGAAGCATGTTCAGCAGCCAGCCTCGCCCGGTATGCTTCAAGCTCTCCAGACCGGCCTCACGGGTGGCCCGTACCGTGGCGTTGATACCTCCGCCTTCGGCGGCAATCTGCATATAGGGCACCCCGGCGATCCGCCGGGCGAATTCCACCTCACGTCCCCCGGCAAAGACGGGGTGAGTATGGCTGTCAATAAACCCCGGAAAGACCACGGCGTGGTGGGTGTCTTTCTGCGGCCAAGGCTGATAGGCTTGCGGAAGATCCTCACGCGGCCCGACCCAGGCGATGGTGTCCCCGGAGAGGGCCAAGACCGCATCCTCAATACGGCCCAGGGGATTGTTGGGCGTGCTGCGTGCCGGATCACAGCTAACCAAAGTGCGAATATTGGTCAAGACGATGTCGGTCATCGGTGGATCTCCTTGTCGAAGGCAGTCAAACAGTCGCAGAGGTTATTGACAAACCCCGGTTTCCCTCACCCTTACTCACTCTGTTCGCTTCCCTCTCTCCCTCTGGGAGAGACAGGATGCCGAAAGGCATCCCAGCGAGGGGAAATGACGTTGTCAGCAAGCTGACAGTAGCAGCGAACTGTAACGCGCCTGCCGGACTTCGTCCATGCCTTTTCCACCTTTCCTGGAAAAAGGATGCGTCTTTACCAAGGAAACTTTTGACCAATGGCTTGGGGCGAGGTACAAAAGAGACGTATGCTAAGAGACTTGACGACGATGTTTCGATGAGGAGGTAGCCATGACCGGATCACGTCACCTGATGGCGATGATGACTGTGTTGATGCTCTGGGGATTGCTCGCTTGTTCATCCGGGTCCGACGAGGGTTTGATCAACATCGATTCCGATGGAGACTCCACTGGAGATGAAGACGGGGATACCGAGGAAGAGCTTCCCGATGGCCCCGTCTCCCAAATGACCCTGGGAGCCCTGACCGTCGTTCATGATGCCGAGACTCAACGCCTCACCATTGAAAAAGAAGATGGAACCGTCGTCTGGGATGGTCTTCCCTACCAGGAGATCGCCCAAGCCACGGAGGAAGACGAGGAAGAGCCCGCGCCGTTGACCGGCTTTGCCGTGCGAGACATTCTGATGTCCTATGAAATGCAGTTCGGTGCCTTCAAGCCCAACGATGTGGCCAACGGTCCCTGGAAAGCCTTGGCTCCTGTGGAACTGGTCAAGGAAGGGGACGAAGCGTATGCGTTGTTGCAGGATGACGACGGCGAAGCCTGGGCCAAGGTGATCTTCGCTCTCAGTGGGGAGCATCTCACTGTGCGCTTTGAAGCACAGAACGAACAAGCCCGGCGCATCAGTTGGGGATTTTCCTGCCTGGATAACGAGCATTTCATGGGCTTCGGGGCACAAACCGCCGACGTAGACCACCGTGGACAGACCGTGTTTACCTGGGTGCAGGAGCAAGGTGTCGGCAAGGCGGAGGACGATGATTACTCCGACCCCACCTGGATGCTCTCTGGCCGTCGGCATTCCAGCCATTTGCCCATTCCCCAGATGTTGAGCAGTCGCCATACCGTCTTGACGGCGGAGACCCACCTAAGAGCCACTTTCGCCCTTTGTTCCGAAGACCCCAACCAGGGACGTGTGGAAGTGGAACTACCAACGACGCTGCATTTCTTCGCCGGTGAAGACGGCAAGGATGCGCTCAACAAGGCGGGCGAAGCCTTCGGGCGTCCGCGTCTGCCGCCGATGTTTGCCTTCGCGCCCTGGCTGGATGCCATCTTCGGCAGCGAGAACGTGCGTCGTGTAGCGACCAAGCTACGCGAAGAAGGAATACCTTCCAGCGCAATCTGGACGGAAGACTGGCGAGGAGCCACCCTGAACGGAGACAACTACGTGCTGGAGGAAGGCTGGGATCTGGACCGCGACCTGTATCCGGACATGGAAGACCTGGCCGAGGATCTGCACGAAATGGGATTCAAGTTCCTGCTCTACGCCAACACCTTTGTCTATGAAGGAACCCAGAGCTGGGAAGAAACCGCACCCAACGGGTGGCTGATTCAAACTGAAGACGGTGAACCCTACCGCTTTACCGGCGCGAAATTCTCGGATTGCAGCCTGATTGATCTCTCCAACCCGGAGGCCTACGCCTGGGCCAAAGGGAAGTTGGACGCGGCGGTTGCCTTGGGGGCCGATGGCTGGATGGGCGATTTTGCGGAATGGATGCCCACTGATGCGGTAACCTATGCCGGGTCGGGCCTGGATGAACACAACCGGCATCCGGTGCGCTGGCAGGAACTGCAACGCGAAGTCTTGGACGGCGTTGGGGATGGGAAAGACCGGCTCTTCTTCGGGCGCTCCGGTTGGTTGGGAACCCCGGAATTGGCCGATGTGATCTGGGCGGCGGATCAACGCACCAGTTTCCAGGCCGACGACGGGATGCCGACCATTCTACCCATCGGTATCGGCCTGGGCGTTGTCGGTGTTTCCACCTACGGTCACGACATCGCCGGTTATCAATCCACCGTGGGGAATGATCCAAGCACCAAGGAACTGTTCTTCCGCTGGACCACCCTCGGTGCCTGGTCGCCGGTGATGCGTACCCACCACGGCTATCAGGCTTCCTTGAACTGGAACTGGGAAAAGGATGAGGAAACCATCGCCCATTTCAAACGCTGGGCCACCTTCCACATGAGCTTGGCTCCCTACTTCTATAGTCTGGCCACAGAGGCCCATGAAACCAGCGTGCCCATCTGGCGCGGGCTGGGCTTGGAGTTCCCTGAAGACGATGAAGCCTGGCGTTTGACCGACGAGGTCATGGTCGGTGAGGGGGTGCTGCTTGCTCCCGTGCAAACGGAAGGCGCAACGAGCCGGGATGTCTATCTGCCGGAAGGAACCTGGATTCCCTGGGAGGGTGGAGACGCGCTGGCCGGAGGACGGATTGTCTCTGTTGAAGCCGCGCTGACGGAAATCCCCGTTCTGGTCAAGCTGGGAAGCTTGGTGCCTGCCTATCCCGACGGTGTGCAGACTCTCGCGGATGTGGGAAGCGTCGCCGGGCCGGATGCGGTGGGTAGGGATCGTGTGGTGCATGGCTTCCTGGGTGCAGAAGGCTCCTTTACCGACCGCACCAATGCCACGACCTTCAGCCTCAGTTCCCTTGACGGTGACTTGAGTGATACACTGGGTTTCCAATGGGAGGGAGCAGCTCTCCCCGCCTGCGCCGATGATGAGGACAACTCCTGCATCCATGAACTTTCGGACCGCCGTGTTCAAGTGCGCGTGCAGGGCTTGGGAAGCCTTTCCATCCTGAATGCGGATGGACAAAACGTAACCAGTCTGACCCTGGCCGGAGACGCCGAGGATGCCTCCTGGACCTTGGATTTCCGTTGGTAAGTCGAGGATGAAACGAAGACGTTCAAAGGAAGATTGTAAAGAAAGGAACGAAGCAACGATGCAGATACTTGAACCGGATATGATGAAAACCTTGATCAAGGCCATGCGCCCGAAACAGTGGGCGAAAAACATGATTATCTTCGGCCCTCTCGTTTTCAGCCTGAACCTGTTTGATTTTCACAAACTCCTGTTGGCGCTTGGAGCCTTTGTCGCCTTTTGCGCGATCAGTGGTTCGGTCTACCTGCTTAATGACCTGGTGGATATCGAACGGGACCGTGCCCACCCGACGAAGAAGCATCGCCCCCTGGCCAGTGGAGCACTTCCGGTACCCATCGCTCAGATGGGAATTGCCTTTTTCAGTCTGGGCTCGCTGTTTCTTTCCTACCTCTTGGACACCGGACTGTTCTGGGTGGTGCTGATCTATGCGGCCAACAACCTGCTTTACAGCTTTTACACCAAGCATATTGTGCTGCTGGACATCGGTGCCATCGCCTTCGGCTTCGTCTTGCGCGTGCTGGGGGGTACCGCCGTACTGGATGTTCACCCCAGCCCGTGGTTGATTATGTGTACCATCCTGCTTGCCGCCTTTCTCGGTTTCGCCAAGCGACGCCATGAACTGGTGCTGTTGCAGGAAGAACAGGCCAGTCATCGCAAGGTCTTGATCGAGTACAGCGAACATCTTTTAGACCAGATGATTATGATCGTTTCAGCCAGCACGGTCATGAGCTATGCCCTGTACACGATGAGTCCGCAGACCGTGGCGCACTTTGGCACGACCGCCCTGATTTACACCGTGCCCTTTGTGCTGTACGGCATCTTTCGTTACCTCTATCTGGTACATCAGAAGCAGGAGGGGGGAAGCCCGACCAACATCCTGTTCACGGACAAGGCGTTGATTGCCGACATCGTCTTGTGGTTGATCGCCTGCGTGAGTGTTGTCTATTGGAAGTAAGCGAGAAAATCGAGGTTTGAATGAAGCCGCAGTTCATCGCGCTGGCCTTTGCCCTCGTGGCCAATGCCGCCGCCAATATCCTGATTAAAGAAGGTATGAAGGCCAAGCAGTTGGGTCTGGACAAGCCGGTGGACCTCCTTCTGGCCATTGCGCTCAACCCCCTGGTGTTGGGTGGAGTGGTCTTGTTCGGTTTGAATGTCTTGGCCTACAGTTATGTATTAAGCAAGATTCCGCTGAGCCTGGCTTATCCGATCATGACCACGATGGGCTTTCTCATTGTCGTCGGGTATTCGGCGTTCAAGCTTCATGAGAGCATCAACATGACCCAGCTTGCAGGTATCGGCTTGATTCTTGCCGGGGTGGTCTTGGTGGCCAGTCAGATGAAATAGAAAGGAAAAGCAAGATGAGCGTGTTTCTGATCAGCGGTGCCTCTTCCGGGTTGGGTGAGCAACTCTGCCGCGTGGCCTTGTCCCAAGGCCATACGGTGTACGGTGTCGCCCGGCGGGAGGATGTGCTTCAGGAGATGGCCAGGCAACTGGGCGAGCGCTTCAAGCCTTTGGTCTGTGATGTCACCGACAGCGAGGCGATCAAGAGAACCTGTGCGGACTTGCCTGACGTTCCCGATACGGTGATCCTCTGTGCGGGCATTGGGGATATGGAATCCAGCCGGGCTTTTGACGTGGCCCTGCATCGGAAGATTTTCGCGGTCAATTACTTCGGCGTGCTGGATTTCGTGGAAGCGCTCTTTCCGGCGATGTCCGAGCGTAAGCGCGGGACCCTGGCCGTGATTTCCAGTCTGGCCGGGTATCGCGGACTTCCCAAAGCGGCGGCCTATGCCGCCAGCAAAGCGGCCATTTCCACGGCGATGGAAAGCCTCCGTCTGACCTACGGCAAAACGGGCTTGCGCTTCGTCAACGTGCATCCGGGCTTTATTGACACGCCGATGACCCAGAGCAACAAACATCCCATGCCCTTCATGTGGAGTGCCGAGAAGGCGGCAAGGCATATCCTGACGAAACTGGAAAGGGGTTGGCTGAACATCAACTTCCCCTTGCCGATCTGGATGATGATTCTCTTCGCCCGCTTGTTGCCTGCCGGTTTGTACAAGATGCTGATGGGAAAATAAGGAACGCTACCATGACGGAATCAACAGCCTTGGCCGTAGTGGTCGATCAAACAGAAGCCGGAATCGCCGGCGCCCTGTTCTGCGCACCCCAAGCCTGTCTGGAACAGCAGGGGTTGATCCGTATGCTCAGTGTTGATCGCGGCACCCAAGAGAAATTCACCCTGCACACCTTGGCCGAACGGGCGATGATGGATTTCTCGGACGGGGTTCTTTTGCCAACGACCTTGGAGCAACACACCCGGCTGGCCGTGCAACAAGGCGAGGATCTTCTTGACGTCGAGAACGGTCTGGTCCTCGCCTTGCTGACCGATGGGCAGGTGGGCTTATGGGTTCACGAAGGGTTGGCCCTGCGGGATGTCCTGCGTGAAGTCCATCGTTACGCAACAAGAATGATCCGGCTGGATGTCCGCTAGCGGTCTGGCGTTTTCCTGGTATCCGCCGTTGTCTGCAAGAAGAGGCGATGATGAAAGCTCCCTGTAAAGACCCGATCCGAAAGCAATTGTTCACGCTGCGCAACGCCATGAGCAAAGACGAACGGCAGGAGAAAAGCCTGCGTGCCTGCCAACGCCTGATGGATCTTCCCGCATTTGCCAAGGCGCGGGCCATTCATGCCTTCGTTCCCTTCCGTTCGGAAATCGACACCCGACCGGTCATCAAGCAAGCCTGGAAGGCGGCAAAGAAAGTGGCGCTCCCCAAGGTGGTGGCCTGCGATCATACGATGCGCAATATCTGGACGCAATCCTGGGATCAACTGGAAGCGGGGTATATGGGCATCCCCGAACCCAAGGCGGAGTTGCCGGACGCGGAGTTGTCCAAACTGGAGTTGATTGTCGTACCTGGCGCGGCCTTTGATCGCTTCGGCGGGCGGATGGGCTACGGCGGCGGATTTTATGACCGCTTCATGCTGCAAAGCCCGGCCTTGCGGGTTGGTTTCTGTTTTGACCTCCAGGTCATTGATGCCGTTCCCCATTGCGCCCATGACCTGCAAGTGGATCTTCTGGTCACCGACGAGCGAGTCATGGTCTGCGAGACGAAGAACCAACCGCCCTGCTATTACCAACAGCGACACCCGGAAGACTGCCCCTTTTCACCCTCCAACCATGATTGATGCCATGACAAGCAAGCTGATTGTGAAACCTGCCACCCCGCGTGACCATGCGTTTCTGGTTCAGGGAAATCTGGCCTTAGCCCGCGAGTCGGAAGACAAAACCCTTTCGGAAAATACGGTTTCCAGCGGGGTGCAGGCGGTGCTGGATGATGAATCCCTGGGGATGTATCTGCTGGCCTGGGATGGAGAAACGCCCGTGGGCCAACTGATGATTACCTATGAATGGTCGGATTGGCGCAACGGTCGCTTTGCCTGGATTCAGTCCGTCTACGTCGTGCCTTCGGCCCGACGCCGAGGGGTGTTTCGCGCCTTGTTCTCTGCGCTGAAGGAGATGGCTCAGACCCCGGCGGGATGGATAGGCTTTCGTTTGTATGTAGACCAAGACAACGAAACGGCGATGAAGGTTTACCATGCCCTGGGTTTCACCCAGACCCATTATCACCTCTATGAATGGATGCCCTCCTAAGCCCCCACCTTGAGCGCTTGTTTTCCGGATGCAATCCTCCTCCATCGTGACCCGAAGGTTTTTGCATCCCTCCTTCCGCTGTGGTAGATTCTTTTCGTTCAGGGTGGATACTCTGAGATAGGGCAGGGAAGGCAGTGGCTGGTAAAATGGTCGCTGGTAGAATCGCCCTCACCCTGCTTCGCTGCGCTCGCTTCCCTCTCCCAAAGGGCGAGGGATAATTTGCCTCTCCCTCTGGGAGAGGTCGGAAACCAAGGGTTTTCGGGTGAGGGTCTTCGGCTTTTCACAACGTAGAATCTTGTTGGTTCTCTTTTCAGGAAGGATGTCATGATGAACGGTTCTCGGTACCCTGCTTTTACGCGACGTTTTCGTTTCCCTTTTTGTTTCCTTTTTCTTTTCCTTTCCCTCTTGGCTTACGCCTGTGATTCCGGGTCTTCCGATGTGGATTCCCAACTCGACGGCGATCTGGAGCAGGAGGAGGAAGCCTCCATACCTCAGGAGATTCACCATTGCTTCGGGGGAAACAAGCAGGCGGATCGCTGTGAAACGGCAAGCGACTGTGAAGCAGAAAGCCGTTGTGGGGAAGCTCCCCAAGGTGTGAGTTACACCTGCTCCGAAGGTGTCTGCCGGGTAAAACCGCTTGATGGTGAAGATGGGGATGAAGACCAGGCAATGGACTACGAACAACCTGATTGTACGGATGAACAAACGGGGCGGGCCAAGATTGATTGTCTTCCCACCTGTTGGACTGGAAATGCGACACCTAGACCCTGCAAGCTGGACTTCCATTTCAAGTACCTGGATGACGAAGGCCGTTTTGAGATCGGTCAGCCGGGGGGGTATAGGATTACGGGGATTGATGCATGGAATGGTTGGGCTGCGTTCTATTACAGTCATCTTGAGAGTGGAGAACCCACAGGGTTGATGCTATTCGATTACCCCACCAAACAAACCGCTCGCTTTTCCAAACCTAATCAAAGTTCTTACTGGCCTTTTTTAGGAGCTAATCAACTTTTATGGAGAAAAGAAGGAAGTGGAAGAGTAGAGCTTTATGCGACTCAATTAGATAACTGGAATCCCCGATTGGTTACAGGAAGTGATTCATTCAAAGACGGAACCGTTGTGAGTGAAAAAGGTGTTTTTTGGATTGATGGCCGGACAGGAGAAGGAAATTCCTATGCCTATACAATTAACGAAGAAACTGGAGAGGAGAAAGTCCTTAGTTCCAGAGCCATTAAATGCCTTGATGTCTATGGAAACATGCTGGTCTATCTGTTCTATGATGACGTATTGATGGGCTACAATCTGGACACGGGCGTAGAAGAAGCAATGATGGCTGATGAGGATTCCTACTACGCTAGGGCGAATGTTAAACTCTGGGACCGAAAAGCTTATCTCTCCAACATCAGTCTGGCGACCACGAACCTGGATTGCAGCTATTCGGTGATGGAGGTGGACTTGGATACCAAAACCACCCATGTGGTGGTACCTACGGAGAATAACATCAACAAGCTGTTCTATGACGTCTGGGAAGACTGGATCGTCTATGGCGATTACGATCCAGAACGCAGTCCGGATACCCGTTCCACCTGTGGGACGGGCAACCAAGCCGCCGCAGAGATTATCCTGCGTTATCTACCTACGGGCGAGGAATGGAACCTGAGTAAGAAAGAGGGAGAGCAGCGCTATGCCCGAATGTGGGGGCCTTTGGTGGTCTGGGCCGATTACCCTTGGAAAGACTATGATGATGGAAGTAGCTACATCAGCCCGATTCAAGATGTCAACGGCATCGACCTGTGTATGCACCCGGAGTTGAAAGACAGATTCCCGGAGTGCGCCGGGAGGAAGTAGGCTGGTCGCTGGTAGAATCGCCCTCACCCTGCTCTCTTCGTTCGCTTCCCTCTCCCGGAGGGAGAGGGACAATTCACCTCTCCCTCTCAGGAGAGGTCGGAAACCAAGGGTTTCCGGGTGAGGGAAAGCATGTCGGGCAAGGAATTTGCCCGACCTACGATTCTACGATTCTGAAAATCAGGATTAAACATTGCCCTGAGATGCCGGTGGGTTTATACTTCCCCTTGCGTTTTCCCTTCTCGTAGATCCGTTTGCGACAAAGGAGTTTTTGCAGCTATGGGTGAGTATCTATCCTGGGGGCGGCATTTTCATTACGAGCATGATGTCATCATCCCCCGTGACCGCAACGCGGATTTTTCCTTCTTGCAGACAAGCGACAAAAGCCTGCTTCCTTACGGGCTGGGTCGAAGCTATGGCGATAGCTGCCTGAACGACGGCGGTACGCTCATTGACATGTCGCTGATGAGAAACGGCATCGCCTTTGACCAGACCACCGGTGTGCTTCGTGCCGAAGCTGGGATGTCCTTTGCCGAAATCCTGGACTTCGCCGCACCCTTGGGCTGGTTTCTCCCCGTCACACCGGGTACGAAATTCGTCACCTTGGGTGGGGCCATCGCCAACGATGTCCACGGCAAAAACCACCACGTCGCCGGAACCATCGGCTGCCATGTGCGCTGTTTTGAACTGCTTCGCTCCGACGGCGAGTGCCTGATCTGCTCTCCGGAAGAAAACACGGAGATGTTCCGGGCAAGTATCGGAGGGCTGGGCTTGACCGGGTTGATCCGCTGGGCGGAAATCCAGTTGATTCCCATCCGCTCGGCGAAGATCGAGATGGAAAGCATCAAGTTCGAGAACCTGGAGGAGTTCTTTGACATCGCCAAGGACTCGGACAAAGACTATCCCTACACGGTAGCCTGGATCGACTGCCTGGCTCGTCCTCCCCATCTGGGGCGGGGACACTTCATGCGCGGAGGCCACTACGAACCGGAGACGGAACGCCCCATTGTGCTGTCCAAACCGAAACTTCCCCTGTTCGTTCCCTTCGAGTTTCCTAGCTTCGCTTTGAACAGCCTGAGCATTCGTGCCTTCAATGAAACCTACTACCAGCGGCAGCGCTCCAAAACGGTGAAGAAACGGGAAGACTTCAATCCCTTCTTCTACCCGCTGGATGCAGTGCATAACTGGAGCCGCATCTACGGCAAACGGGGCATGGTGCAATATCAGTTTGTCGTTCCGTTGGAAAACCAGCAGTCGATGACCGGCATTCTGGATGTGCTTTCGCAATCCGGGCAGGCTTCGTTCCTGGCCGTCATCAAATACTTCGGCGATGTCGCCTCACCGGGGATGCTTTCCTTCCCCAAACCCGGCGTCACCCTGGCCTTGGATTTCCCCAATCGAGGCAAAAAAAACAAGGAACTGACCCGGCGTCTGGATGACATCGTCATGGCCAATGGCGGCAAACTCTATCCGGCCAAGGATTCCTTCATGTCAGCCCAGACCTTCCAGCGTGGGTATCCGCAATGGAAGGACTTTCAGCAATACATCGACCCCAACTTTTCATCCAGCTTCTGGCGGAGGGTAACCCAGTCATGACGCAAGAAAAACCCCAGGTATTGATCGTCGGGGCCACCTCGGCCATTGCCCGTGAAACAGCCCGACTTCTGGCGATGAAACAAGCCCGGATGTTCCTGGTTGGTTTGGAAAAAGACCAGCTTGAACTCTGCGCCGAGGATCTTTCCACCCGTGGCGCCGACATCGCCGGGACTCTCCAGGCGGACCTTCTGGACCTGGAATGCTATGGCGATGTCGCCAAGAGCGCCCTGGAGGCACTGCCCCACCTGGACACCACCCTGTTTGCTCAAGGTCTGTTGGGCGATCAGAAGCAAGGCCAGACGGATCACGCCCACGCCGAAGCGCTGTTCCGCATCAATTTCCTTTCCGTGATCGGCATTGCCGCTCCCGTCGCCAACTTCATGGAAGAGCAGAAGCGCGGCAAGCTGGCCGTGATTTCTTCCGTCGCCGGGGATCGTGGCCGCCAGAGCAACTATATGTATGGCTCGGCCAAAGGAGCGCTTTCCCTCTATACCCAAGGCTTGCGCAACCGCTTGCAGCCCTCCGGCGTGAAGGTATTGACCTTCAAACCCGGCTTTGTCGATACCCCGATGACGGCCCACCTACCCAAAAACAAGCTGTATGCCTCACCGGAAGACATCGCCCAGGGGATCGTCACCGCCTTGGATAAAAACAGGAATGGTGAAATCTACCTGCCCGGCTTCTGGTGGTTGATTATGACCGTCATCCGCCATATTCCGGGTTTCATCTTCAACCGCATGAAACTCTAGGCTGGTCCAGTCTTACACCCATTCGGCCCACGCCTCGACGTTGGGCCTTTTTGTCGGATCTTACGAAACAGGACGATTCCACGCCTGTGTGGCCATCTCTTTGACCCGTCTAAAACCGATGGGAGGTTCCCCGCCTATGTGCCTGATCGTGCGAAGCGAATCCCCAAGATTTCAAAAACTGGAACCTCGCCGGAAAGCCCCCTGCAACCCTTCCCGGTGCCGGAGTCATGAAATCATGATCACGAGGAGCGTGTTAAATCATTCTCGCAGCTTGACTTCTTCCCCATCCTGCGGCAGACTATTTTAGAGCTTTCATGCACGGGGAGCTGATGAAGACGCCGATCAAGACCGTAACGGTCGCAAAGCTGTATTTAGATCAAGGGTATCCCACTGCCGCCATTCGTTTGTTGAATGAATTGGTTGAAGGGGATGATGCCCCGCCGTCGGCGTTGGAGTTGCTTGATGAAGCCAAACAGGTTTTACGTCAGCAACGTGCCCAGGCTATGGCTGACAAGGCGAATGGGAAACCGGATGCACCGCCTGAAGGTGATCCCAGCCGCTCGGATGTCACAAACCAGGAACGGATTTTCAACGGCCCATTTGGATCGTTGAGACGAATTCGTCGCAACCTGAAGTCGATGGCACTCAAGGTTGTGGAACATGCGGCCAGACAAGCCCTTCGGCGTCTTGGTCGTCTGATTGAGCGGATCGAGGAGAACCGACGTGGACTTTGATCTGGTATTCAAGAATTTGGTGGAACGCACCGGAGCCGCCGGCTGTATCCTGATGGGTTTTGATGGCATCAGCGTCGCCGACTACATTGACCCGAACGCCCGGTTTGACCTGGAACTCTTGGGTGCGGAAGTGACCGGTGTGATCAATCAACTTCGCAGCCTGGCGATTTCCGAGGACATCGGCGTGTCCAACACCCTGATTACCGAAAGCGAGCTGTATCAGGTGGTCTACGAAGTGATCAGCGAGGAATACTACCTGGCCTTGATTCTCCCTACCTCTCAATTCATCGGGAAGGCCCGCTTTATTCTCAGCCAGGTGCGCGATGATCTGCGTGCGGAGGTCATTTGATGCACCGGGTTGATGACGAGGATTCCGGAGTTCCCCTGCCTGGGGGATCTCTCTACCTGACGACCCAACGGACAGTTCGGAACAATGGGCATTGCCACTTGGAGCGCCTGACGGATTCCTGCGCTCAGAGGGGCTTATGCTGCGTTGTTTTCCTCCCTTATTCTACCCATACGAAGGACTAAAAAGCGGTGGACGACGGCACCACGATAGAGTTTCTCGGTATCCTTACCTGCATTCTCGCCTCAGCCCTGTTTTCAGCCTCGGAGACGGCGATTACCAGCCTCTCCAGAAGCAAAATTGAGCAACTTCTTGAAAACGGAGTCACGTCCAGTTTGTTGAAGTTGTGGCTCAGACGGCCCAATCAGGTGTTAAGTACCATTCTTATCGGCAACAATATTGTCAACATTCTGGCCTCCAGTCTGGCCACCGATCTAAGCCATGATCTGCTGATGCAAGCGGGGTACGGTGCCACCGAAGGGGCCGGTATCGCCTTGGCTGTCGGGGTGATGACCCTGCTGATTCTGATCTTCGGCGAGGTGGTCCCCAAAACCATTGCCAACCAGTACCCGGAAAAGCTCTTCCCCATTTTCCGTATCAGCTTTTTGCTGTTTTATCTGGCCTGGCCCTTTTCCAAAGGTCTGGTTCTCATCAGCCGCTTCATCGTCTGGCTTGGTGGTGGGAAGCTGAAAAGCCATGAAGGTCCGTTGGTTACCGGTGAAGACCTGGAATTCATGATCCGGCGCGGCACGGAAGAAAAAAGCCTGGATGAAGGCGTGGGAAAAATCCTCGCCGGGGCTCTGGACCTGGAAGACACCCAGGCCAAAGAGATCATGGTTCCCCGCACCGACATGGTCATGTTCGATACCGAAGATACGCTGGAAGATGCCTGGAGTGAAATCCAGGAAAGCCAGTTCAGCCGCTACCCCATCTATGAAGAAACACCGGACCAGGTGGTGGGGATTGTCTACGTCAAGGATCTGCTCAACCACCTGAAGGATGGCAAAGGCAACTTCCTGCTCTCTGACACCATGCGCAGCGACATCTATTTCATCCCGGAAACCAAAACCGTAGATGAGCTATTAGCCGAGTTGAAGCAGCGGAAAATCAGCATGGGCATTGTTGTAGATGAATACGGCGGCACCGCAGGTATGATTACGATGGAAGATATTCTAGAAGAAATGGTGGGGGAAATCTACGACGAATACGACGAAGATGAACCTCCGCTGGTGCAGACGCATCCCCATACCTACCGGGTAAAAGCCCTGTTCCCTCTGGAAGACCTGGAAGACGCCTTGCCTTTGCGCATCCGTTTCCCGGAAGATGCCGACTATGAAACCGTGGGTGGATTGCTGATGGACCTATCCGGCAAAGTCCCTGCTCCCGGTGAAGTGATTCTCTGGCCGGATCCGGAAGAGGGGCTTGAAGAGAATGCGATCCTGGCCTTTGAACCCAATGATTTGGTCGATGAGTCGTATGATATTCCGCCCGTTCTTCGTTTTACGGTTCTTTCCGCTACGGAAACGCGGATTGACAACGTCCGTCTGGAGATCCTCAATCATCCCGATGCCCTGGTTGCCACCAAAGAGGAGATTCCTCCCGAAGACTAGGATCGTCATCAGCGCGTCACGCGGTTTTTTCAGCCCCTTTGCCTTTGCCTTTGGCTTGGGGGCTTTTTCGTTGGAGCCGTTTGGCGGGTTTTCTTCCAATACCAGAAGCCCAGGACGAGAATCAACAGCAGGGAAAGCACCTGGGAGGTAGACAGACCATCGGGGAGCAAGAGAGTGTTGCCTTCAATCGTGACTTCACGAGTCCAGGAAAGCAGGAACCCCCGCTCGACATCCCCGCGCAGGAATTCCAGAAGTCCGCGCCCTGTTGCATAGATCAGAAAATAGAGGGCGGTAATCTGACCGACAAAGCGACGCTTGCCGCGAAGGAAGAGCAGGAAAATGGCCAGACCCAGGTTGAACACGGCTTCCAGCAGTTGGGTGGGAACCACAGGCAGGCTATGGGCGTGAAGTCCTTCGATCCATCCTTGGCTGTTGTGCATCGCACTGGCCAGACTGCCGCCGGGAAAGGCAACTCCCCAGAAGGACGAACTGGGTTTCCCGTAGCAACACCCGGCGAAGAAGCACCCCAAGCGTCCGAAAACGTGGCCTAAAGCCACGCTGGGAAAGGCCAGATCGGTAAGATTCCAAAAGGAAATCTTTTTGTACCGTGCCACCGCCAGGCCCGCGAGCATTGCACCCAGCACCCCGCCATACCAGATGGTTCCGCCGGAGAGCCCCAGCCAGGCGAAGCACTGGGCCTGCCCCGGTGCGGCATCCTGAAACAGTGGGTTAGACCGTGTTGGATGAAAACAGGCATCCCAATAGTGACCGGCATGAACCAGCAGATGAAGCAGCCTCCCGCCGAGAATCCCACCCAAAGCGACAAAAAGGAAGGTATCCAGGGCATCGCCGGGGTCAATATCCATTTTGGGTGCGTAGCGCACCGCCACGATGGCACCGAGAAGCATTCCCAGACCAACCAGCACCGCGTAGGCATGAACGTCCCACGGCCCGAAAGAGAGAGACCCCAAGGAGAAGGCATCCAGATGAAGCAGGATCGGGTGCATGGAGTTCCTTTGGCGCGGGCTGGGGTTGACCAACAAAAAAGGCCACGGGTTGAACCGTGGCCTGACTCATGACATCGGACTCATTTCTTCGTGGATGTATCGTCATCCGGTTTGTCTTCCTGCTCGGCATAGATCAGGGAGAACTCACTTTTTCCGAAGAACATCTCAAAGGCCAGAAGCACCACTCCTACACTGATGAAAACATCGGCCATGTTGAAGGTGGGCCAATGGTACTGATGATAATGCCAGTCGATGAAATCAATCACGAAGCTCTGGTAGATGCGGTCGATGAAGTTACCCATCGCACCACCAAAAACCAGGGACAAGGCCCAGATGGGCAGGCTTTGGTCATCCTTGAGCCTATGGAAGAAATATCCGATGAAGCCCACGGCAACGATGCTGATGAGGACGAACAGAGGGATCCGTACAGAGGGTTCCAGGTTGCCCATCATGCCCCAGGCTGCACCTGGGTTTTCTACGTAGATGAAATCAAAAAAGTTATCAATAACCCGGATCGGGCTCTGGTATTGCAGACCCTTGGCCCACCATTTGGTTAGCTGGTCGATAACCACGGTGACGAGGGTAATTACGGAAAGCAGCAGATATTTCTTTTTCACGACCCACTCACGATGCCTAACCTTCGTTATGACCGAAGGGATTGATTCAACAGTTCGACCCAAAGGCGAAACCACGCCGTGCCCCGCGATTAACCCATGAATATCCTTGGTTCTTTTCTTTCCAATTATCGAGGGCAAGCCATGCTAGCAGGAAAAGGGGCAAAGTCAAGCAAAAGAGGGAAGTTCCGGTAGTTGCTGGGGGAAATCCGATCCATGATGGATGCGTTCACGTTGTCCGCGTTCAATCTTCGTTGCCTCCAAGAACAGCAAAGCCGGGCAGATGCCCGGCCTTGCTCCATCCCCCACCGATCAGGTGGCAGTCTGATCCGTATCCTTGACTATTTCGCAGCAGCCAGATTCTTGGCGACGAAGTCCCAATTGACCAGGTTGTCCAGGACGATGTCGATGTATTTCGGACGGGCGTTGCGATAATCGACATAATAGGCGTGTTCCCACACGTCGATGGTCAACAGCGGCGTTTTGCCATCGCGCAGCGGGTTGGCTGCGTTGCCGGTTTTGTCGATCTCCAGTTTGCCGTTGTCATAGACCAACCAGGCCCAGCCGGAGCCGAACTGCGTTGCGGCGGCGGTGGCGAATTCCTTGCGGAAATTGTCAAAGGAACCGAAGTCGCGGTTGATCAGGTCCAGCAGTTCCCCACTGGGTTGACCGCCGCCGTTGGCTTTCAGGCCGTTCCAATAGAAGGTGTGATTCCAGACCTGGGCGGCGTTGTTGAAAATGCCACCTTCGGCGGTGCGGATCAGGTCTTCCAGGCTTTTATCGGCTTCCGGTTTGCCTTCGGTCAGGTTGTTCAGATTGGTGACGTAGGCTTGATGGTGTTTGCCGTGATGGTAATCCAGGGTTTCGGCACTGATATGGGGTTCCAGGGCTTTCTTGTCAAAGGGAAGTTCGGGAAGTGTAAAGGCCATAATGTTCCTCCTTGGTTGGATCGTTGGCGCTCGAAACTAGGAGAGCCGTGATCCGATGGTTTGGTTACGAAGTTTCTATGTTCAAACGTTTCAATATCTACAACCAACAACGTGGATCGTGCGTTGGGTTTCCCCCTAGGACACGTTGCTCGTTTCCCCGTGTAGTCATAGCCTAAGCACGATTGGCTCCATGTCAATGGGGGAGCCTCGCTTTCCCGGCTTCGGGCGCTTAGCGCTGAGGTTCCGAGGATGGCGGTTTTACGTCCACCAGATTCTGCGCCGGACGGTCATCCAGTTTCAACAGACGCGCCAGTTCGAGTCCCATCTCTTCTCCGGCCTGCTGGGCGGTTTTTCCCTGACTGAGGCGCATCATGCCACCGGCCATGTGGGAATGTCCTCCGGCTTTGCCTTCCTGTTTGACCAACATCCGCACCAGATCCCCGGCACTGAGTTCTTGCGTTCCCACGCGCATGGAAAGAAACAGGCGACCTTCATACCCTCCGGTGACCAGAGTGGCAAGGATGCCTTTTCCGCGTACCAGAAGATCAGCCAGTTCGGCAACCCAGTCCGGATAGGGCACGGAATCCAGAGCCACCGTGATAAGTTCGCCATCGTGAAGCTTGGCCAGGCTCAGCGCATCGCTCAGCACCCGGTAGTAATGCAAGGGCAAGCTGGGATGACGGATGTTGGACAGCGTCTTCAAGTCAGCCAAGGGGAGAAGTTCAATGTAGGCCGAACGCTCAAACTCGGTGGATTCCCGTCCCAGGTCCATTGTGTCGGTGATGATACCGTACAGAAGAGCGGTGGCAAGACGTTTGTCGATGGGGACGTTCCAGTGCTTCAGATATTCATAAACGATAGCCGTGGTGGCGCCGTAATCCTGGCGCAGATCCATCCAGGCCGTGTGTTCTTCATCCAGAGGATTGCGGGACGGATGGTGATCGACGAGAATATCCACCGGGTGTTGATCCGGTAGGGCGTTGTTACCCGTTCCCGGTTGCGTGTCCATCAGGGCCACCAGGTCATACCCGGACCAATCGAAATCACCGTCGTCTACATTGACCAGAGGCAGGTTCAGCAATTCTACCATTGCCTTGTTTTCCGCCCGTCCGATGGTTCCGGAAAACGCCAGGGTGGTCGGCAAAGACAAGGTGTGATCCAACACCGCTTGCAAGCCCAAGGCTGCCGCCAACGCATCGGGATCGGGATTCTGATGGGTGAGAATGACTCCCTTGGTTCTGGTTTTCAACGACGCCAGAGCGGCATCCAAATCACATGGCATCAAACAATCTCCCTATCCACTTGGTTTTGATCCGTCGCCATCTCTACGTGCTTCCGATCAGAATGGAGAGAAGCGGTTGAGGCTCCAGTATTCTTCTTTCAGTTGCTCCAGTTGCCGGGCCAGGATTTCATAGTGTCCCTGTTCCCATAAGGCCAACTCGGAAAAGAAGCGCTTAGCGATTTTATCTTCGGTGGCCTCGGACAATTCCCGATAATGACGCATACTGTTTTCTTCCAACTGCATCGCCACGGACAAACTGCTGATTTCCACATGGGCATCTTTGAGCCGTGCCTTCAGCGATTCGCTGAAGATGGGGTTTACCTCGTCCACGGTTTCGTGGTCACCCAGTGTGGTTTGATCATCCAACCTACCGACTTCCAACAAGGAGCGGTACTGAGTTTTCAGATAGCGTGCGTGCTTCAGTTCTTCCTGGGCCAGTATGTCGAAGACCCGCTTGCCTTTGTCATCCTGGGTGTTTTCAGCCGCCATCCGATAAAAATGGTAGCCGTCGCCCTCGGCCATGATGGCTTTCTTCAAGCCTTCCAACAGTCCCTGTTTTGCACGTTCATCCATCATTTCCCCCTTGGTAAAAACCGATCCCCTGTTTCGGATTCTTTGATACAATGGGAACGAATGCTCCTTGGGTCAAGGCTTCGGTCGCTTCACGCCATGAAAAAAGCCCGAAACGGGCTCTTTTCATTTGCTTGCCGTAATGTGACAGCATTCGATTGTCACGGTAGACAGGCGGAGCGTTCTCAGCCTGCCTACCGATTCCTTACCGGATCATCAGGCGTTGGTGATGGGTGTCAGCACCCGCTGGCCCATTTCACGGTCCAGGAACAGCAAGGCTCTGGCATCTTGACCGGCGAGGGTCAGGTTTTGCACCAACTCCAAGGTGTTGGCTTCTTCCTCCACCTGTTCGCTGACAAACCATTGCAGGAAGTTGGCCGTTGCGTGATCGCTGGCCTTCAACGCGACATCCAGCAGTTTGTGGATATTCTCCGTAACGAACTGCTCGTGTTTGTAGGCTTCCTGGAAGACATGTTGGATGGAGTCCCAGGTTTTGGGCGGTGCATCAATGGCTTCCGGTGTGACCTCCGCGCCACGCAGCACGAGGAATTGATACATTTTCTGAACGTGCATCAACTCTTCCTGCGCCTGAAGGAACATCCAGTGACCGGCTCCTTTGAACCCCTGGCCTTCCAGATAGGCGCTCATGGCAAAGTATAGGTAAGAGGAATACAGTTCGCGGTTGATCTGCGCGTTGATTGCTTGGCTGACCTGTTCGTTCATGGTTCCAGACTCCTTATGCCTGCGGTGCATGGTAGGGTTATCCTTGGGTGATCCGTTTACCAGACTTCCGGATAGCCGACATCGACGTAGAGGTTTTCCAAACGATGCTTGTGGCCCAGTTCCATTTTGGCCAGTTCTTCATAGATGTTCTTCAGATCCTCTTCCGTACTCATCGTGGCAAGGCTCTGGTAGAATTCTGCGGCCTGCTGTTCTTTTTTCATGGCCAGGGCCAGAGCATCCGCCGGTTTCATGTCCGCTTTCAGCTCCGGAAGCTCTACGGTTTCCGCAACTTTGTAATCCTGTGGTGCCTTGAATTTCATATAGAAGCTTGGGTCGCTGTGATAGCGCCAGAGCATTTCTTCATGCTTCTGTTCTTCTTCGGACAGCGATTGAAAAATCTTCTTCACCGCCGGGTTTTGCACACGCTCTGCGACATCGCGATAGAAAGCCCCCGCCTCCACTTCGCGTTTGATCGCCTGCTGGAACAAGCCTTCCAAAGTGGTTTTATCCATCATCTACCCCCTACTGAACATTGATTTAGTTTTCAGTTAAAACACGATCATCGTATTCCACTTCAAAACGAAGCTTATGCTTGGCTTCTTCCTGGGCCAGCGCCAGGAACAGCTCTTTCACGTTGTCGTCCTGGGCCAGTTCGGCCAGGTCGCTATACATCTTGAACGCCGCCTTTTCTTTCTTCATCGCGAAGATCAGGGCGTGTTGGTAATCCAGATCCTCGGTGGTTTCCGGTTCCACGACGTATTCGGCGATCTTCAGATCCTGAATGCTTTTCTGGGCCACGGGCACGAAGATTTTTCCCTTCTTCACGTTTTCCAGTTTGGCCTTGTGACCGTCTTCTTCGCGGGCAAATCCTTCCAGGACTTTCTTCATCCAGGGTTTGTCCATCTTCGCGGCAAGCTCACGGTACCAGGTCGCGGCAGCGGCTTCTTCACTGATGGCAAAATCCAGGATGTCTTCGATGCTGTTGAATTTCATCTCGGTCATGGTGTTCTCCTCGATGGTTTCCTTAAACGGGTTTGGGTTCTTTCGGTTGACACGTAGGACAATAATACGTACTTCGGCCCTGTTGAACGACACGTTGAATGGTTGTACCGCATACCGTGCAGGGCTCTTGTTCTCTTGCGTAAACCCGCAGGTACTGTTGATAGGAGCCGATCTCCCCGTTGGAATCCTGGAAGTCCCGAAAGGTGGTTCCGCAGTGACGAATGGCCCGCAGCAAAACGGAACGGATGCGTTGATGCAGCCGAGCTTGCTCCGGTTTCGTCAGCGAATCCCCCAGGCGAAAGGGTGACAGTCCGCTCTCGAACAGTATCTCACAGGCGTAAATGTTGCCGAGTCCCACCAGCCTGTCTTGACGCAAAAGCCAGGGCTTGAGCATCTGACGGCTGGAACCAAGCATAGCCGAAAGTCGGGCTAAGGTAAAGTTTCGTTCCGTCGGGTCCATCCCCTGGGGTTTCAGCGAGTCAAGATCCTGGGTCAGACGGAAGGTGCCGAAGCGCCGCGTATCGCAAAAGGCCAAGGCTCCCTCATCCAATTCCAAAAGCGCCCGCAGGGCTTTGTGCTGCCGAAGCTCGCGTTCCTTTCCGGTAAACAGACGACCGGTCATGCGCAAATGCACGGCAAGGTGCCAACGCTTCCCCGCGCTGTCAGACACCGAAAGGACGATCTGCTTCCCCAGACGTTGAACTTTCTCAATGCGTGCGCCGAGCAGAGCGCCGCGAAACGCGGCATCCTCTGCTGTGGAAACCAGTTTTCTATCAAAGACCTCCACGCCAAGGATTCGACGTGTCTCCAGAGTTGGAGCCATCTGCCGGGTAACGGTTTCAACTTCCGGCAATTCCGGCATGGATTACTCTTCCACCACCACAAAAGACTGGATTGTCGCGCTGCACTCTGGACATTCCCAATTGTCCGGAATCTCCTCTCGCCTGGTTCCCTGAGCGATCCCATGTTCGGGGTCGCCTTTCTCCAAGTCCAAGACGTAACCGCAGACGGAACATTCCAAGACCATGTTTATTCCTCTTCCACGAAGGGGCTGATCGCCCGCAGTCTGTCGATGATCGGCGGCAGGTGTTGCAGGACATAGTCGATTTCATCGTCGGTGTTGTAGCGCGACAGGCTGAAGCGAACGCTACCGTGAGCCGCCTGGAAGGGAACGCCCATCGCCCGCATGACGTGGGAGGGTTCCAGGGAACCGCTGGTGCAGGCTGAACCGGATGAGGCGGCAATGCCCAAATCATCCAGGTGCAGAAGGATGCTTTCGCCTTCGATGTATTTGAAACTGATGTTGCTGGTGTTCGGTAAGCGGTGCTGGCCATTGACCACGCTGTCTTTGCAGGTGGCCAGAATGCCTTGCTCCAGTTTATCACGCAAGGCACGCACCGTCTGGTTTTCTTCGTTCATGTGGGCGTCACACAAGGACGCGGCTTTCCCCAGCGCGATGATGCCCGCCACGTTTTCCGTTCCGGCGCGGCGGCCTCGCTCTTGGTGGCCTCCGATCACTCTCGGCACGACTTGGGTTCCCTTGCGGATGTACAACGCCCCAACCCCTTTGGGGGCATGAAGCTTGTGACCGCTGATGGCAACGAAATTGGCCGGGAGCGTGCCGACATCAATGGGAATTTTTCCCGCAGCCTGCACGGCGTCGGTATGGAAAGGCACGCCTTTCTCCCGACAGATTTCCGCCATTTCCTGAATGGGGAAGATCACGCCGGTTTCGTTGTTGGCCCACATCGCGCTGACCAGAGCCGTGTCCGTCGTGATGGCATCCCGCAGTTCATCCAGACTCAACGCGCCATGACCATCCACGCCCAACCAGGTCACGCGGAAACCGCGCTTTTCCAGGTATTGCATGGTCGCCTTGACGGCGGGGTGTTCCACGCGGGTGGTGATGAGATGACGCTTTTCGTTTTTCTGGGCCTCCACGGTGCCGAAGATGGCCAGGTTATCCGCCTCGGAGCCGCAGCTTGTAAAATAGATTTCTTCCGGGTGAGCGCCGAGCAGATCCGCCACCTGTTGCCGGGCGGTATCCAGATGGGCTTTGACCTGCCCACCGAAGGTATGCACACTGGAAGGATTGCCGTAGAGGTCTTTGAAGAAAGGAAGCATCACTTCCAAGACCTCAGGAGCAACGGCGGTCGTGGCGTTGTTGTCTAAATATACGGTCTTCATCGTTCACCCTCCACCACGCGCAGGTCATCGGACACAAACTCGCGGAGTTTCTTTTCCACCACGTCGCGCAGGGTGACCGTGGAAACGCGACACTGGGCGCAGGCTCCGCGAAGGGAGACGTAGACGGTGTCGTTTTCAAAATCCACCAATTCCAGGTCGCCACCGTCGGCTTGCAGCGCAGGGCGGATTTCCCTGTCGATGGTTTCTTGAACCAGTTTCATCTTCTGGATGTTGGTCAGTTTCTTCTTCGGCGCTTCAGGCTTGGGTTCGGCGGGAACCGCATCGTTTCCCGTAACCTTTTTGATAAGCAGTTCAATCTCTTCATGGCAACCGCCACAACCGCCGCCGGCTTTGGTGTAGTTGGTCACATCTTCCACCGAGGTCAGGTTGTTTTCGCGGATCGCCCGCTCGATGTCTTTGTCCATCACGCCGAAGCATACGCAAACGGTGTGTTCTTCCTCATGGGGTTTCACCTCGTCACCGCGCCAGTTGGCAACGGCGGCTTCCAGGGCTTCTTTCCCCAGTACCGAGCAGTGCATCTTCTGATCCGGCAGACCACCGAGGTAATCGGCGATTTGCTGGTTGGTCACCTGAAGGGCTTCTTCCGGGGTTTTCCCGACGATCATTTCGGTCAGTGCGCTGGACGAAGCAATGGCGCTGGCACAACCGAAGGTCTGAAATTTGGCCTCGGAAATCTTACCATCTTCGTCCAATTTGAACATCAGCTTCAACGCATCCCCGCAGGCCATGCTGCCCACCATGCCGGTGCCGTCGGCGTCTTTGATGAACCCGACATTACGCGGATTGCGGAAATGATCTTTTACTTTATTCGTATAGTCCCACATACAACGCCTCCAGATGCAAGATTCAATGAAGCTCCCTTGGCTTCGTTATGCTTTGGTGTCAGACCGCAATCCCGAAACGGGGCTCGCTTGACCAACCCACGGCCCCGGAATCGGCCTCACCTTAGCACAATCGACTTTCCGGTCAAGAGACACTTTGCGGGAAAGTGCAAAATATATGAAGCAGTTACATGGTTAGTTTGTTGGCTCTTCCTAACTTAGTCCGCTATGTCCACTTGCCGCTTTCCCGATGCTTTTCGCATTCCGCGTCCGCCAGCTTACGCAACTTGTAGCCGGAATCCCTCAAGATACCATAGATGATGGCACAGGAAGCGTCCGTGCGGTCTCTGTCACCTTCGTCGGCCAAGGCGAGCATCTCCTGGGATAATCGGATCACCCGCAGCAGATTTTCGTTGTGTGCGTGAAGCTGTTTCGGTTTTTCCATTACTACAGACCTCCATCGGCGTTTCAATCCCTGGTGTCTCATCGCGAGATAAACGGCCTATTGTTGCGACACCGCATGGCATAATCTGCAACCGATGTGCCAGAAGTCCTGCAAAACACAAAAGTCGTATTCTCTTACCGGATAGCGCTGGCCTCGTTCTGTCAAACAAACCGGAATTTCATCGCTTTTCATTCTGTTTGGTCCAATCTCAGCCAAAGGTGGAAGCTCGCTCTGAAGTCTGTACATCCCCTTTTCTGTATCGTTACTTGTCTCATGCTGTCTCGGACGAGGGGGGAAATCTCTGCCTTCTGGCGCATCGTTCATGAATCCCGTGGGAGAAGCCGGGGCACATGACATGTCTGCAACCGGTTGAGCCGGTTTGTCGTGGTTCGGGAGAAGAAATTGAGAAACTGGCCCGATCTTTTCATCACCGACGAGGGTTTGATTTCACAAACCCGCTTTCATCAAGCGGATCAAGCCAGAAAAGGCAGATAGAATGAACCATCCTAAACAGAACGAATCCCATTCGCCTTCCGAGCGGAAGCCTTTGGCGACGAGCAACCGCCTGGCTTCAGAGGCGTCTTTATACCTTCAACAACACGCCGGCAATCCGGTCCATTGGCAACCCTTTGACGAGCGGGCTTTGAATCAGGCCCAAGGCGAAGACAAACCGATCTTTCTTTCCATTGGCTACAGCAGTTGTCATTGGTGCCATGTGATGGAGCGCGAAGTCTTCGAGCATGAAGACGTGGCCGCCTTGATGAATCGGTATTTCGTCAGCATCAAGGTGGATCGTGAGGAGCGCCCGGACCTGGATGAAATCTACATGAAAGCTACCGTAGCGATGACCGGCAGTGGCGGATGGCCGATGAGTGTGTTTTTAACGCCGGATCTGAAACCCTTTTTCGCCGGGACGTATTTCCCCAAGGACATGTTCAAAGGGCTCCTTGCCCGCGTTCACGATGTGTTTTCCAATAAACGATCCGAAGTGGACGGCCAGGCGGCTCTGATCTTTCAGCACCTGCACGTGACCGTTGAAGAACAAGATGAGAATCTTCCTTCCTTGGATGCGTTGACCACCACCACGAAGGCTCTGCTGTCAATGGAAGATCGGCAGCACGGCGGGATCCGTGGCCAGCAGAAATTTCCCATGCCGCAGGTCTGGTTGACTCTGCTTCATGATTTACGGAACCACTCTGACCCACCCTTGGAGGCATTGCTCCGTCGGGTGTTGGATGCAATGGCCACCGGTGGCATTCGTGACCATCTTTCCGGCGGATTTCATCGTTACACCGTGGAACCCAGTTGGATGATTCCTCATTTTGAGAAAATGCTGTACGACAACGCTCAGCTTGCCCTGTTGTACACCCAGGCTTTTGCGGCCTTGAAGGATGCACGCTACGAAGAGGCGGCTCGTGATACCCAGGATTTCATGATGGATACCATGCAGCAGGCAGAGGGAGGATTCGCCGCAAGTCTGGACGCTGACAGCGGAGGGGAGGAAGGAAGTACGTATGTCTGGAACCGCGATGAATTTACAAATCTCCTTGGGGAGCAGCACGGTGCCTTTCTGGCCGATCTCTTCGGTGTTACCGAGGAGGGGAATTTTGAAGGAAACTCCGTCTTGAGCCGACGTTCTTCGTTTGACGAATGTTGCCGGAACCACGAGCTTTCCTTGGAGCAGGGACGAGCCATCCTGGAAAAGGGGCGCGTGACCTTGTTGAGCCATCGGGCTACGCGGGTGGCTCCGACCTTGGATGAGAAAATCATTACCAGTTGGAACGGTCTGGTGATCCATGCCCTTGCTCACGGTTACGCTGTGTTCAACGAGCCGCGTTACCGGACTGCCGCTTACCGTGCGTTGGAGTTCATCCGGCAACATCATCAGACGAAAGAAGGAATCCTGCTGCGTACCAGCATCCAAGGTCGCCCAGGAAACTCCGGCGTCTTGACGGATTACACGAACATGATTGAAGCGCTCTTCGCCTGGTTTCAGTTGGATGGTAAAGAGGATCATCTCCGTTGGGCGTTGGACCTACTGAACGAAGTGCGTTGTCGCTTCGCGGATCACGACACGATCTACACAAGCAACGAGCGTAGCGAATCCCTCTCTCTTCCCGCAGTGACGGACCTTCACGACAGCGTTCGGCCCAGCGGCCTGTCTACTCTCAGTTCTCTGCTCTTGCAAGCGTCCGTGCTGACCGGAAAATTGGAGTTTCAAACCGAGGCGGAAAGCCTGCTTCGCCGTTACGGTTCCCGCCTTCGGCAAGCCGGGTTGGATAGCCCCAGGCTTTTGGATGCTCTGCGCTATCGGCATCGTCCTCGTGGCGAAGTGGTCTTGCTGGCAGGAAATGACCAGGAAGCGTTTACACGTTTTCACCGGGATCTGCTTGCCTTCAACCACCCGGACCTGCTGCTGATCCCACTAGAGAACGATGGCATCAAGCAAGAACTGCTGCCTTTGATTCCAAGCCTTGAAGGAAAAACGGTGTTGAACGGACAGACCACGGCCTACCTCTGCCGCTACGGAGCCTGCTCGGCCCCGGTTCATTGTATGGAAGATTTGCTCAGAGAGTGGGAAGCGATGCAGGCGTCTGCTACGTGAGAAGTGGGAACTCCAACCGGAAGAGCTTGTCTTATAAAATGATTTGGGGCACCGCAGAACTACGGCGCCCCATGTTTGTTGTCTTGATACATGGCTGCAAATACCTGAAGTTGAAAGTTCAAAATGTAACGAGACCAAGGTTTTGATGTAACGAGGCCAAGGTTTTACTAGCTACAAGGCCGGCCCACAGGTACAGGTTGCACAACCTTTGACCTCCACATAGCCGGTTTCATCACAGTTGGATGGGCAGGTCAGGGTTTTGCAGTTTCCCTCTATGGATTCCTTGTCCGGTTGATAGCATTTGCAAACGGGGCACCCTTTGGTATCACGAACATAACCGCTTGGGCATCCGATTTTGCAGGTGCTGTTAAAGGTATCGAAATGGCAAACACTTTCCGATGGCTCCTTGGGGCTGACCTGGCCGTTTGTGGTGGCAACCTTACCGGCAGGAGCCTTCACGGAAGCCTTTGTGGTACTTGTCTTCGCTTGGGCATCGGTGGCTGATGCTGTCGTTTCCGTTGTTGATGTAGACGCAACGGATCTTGCAGTCGCATCATCATAGCGGATTTCAATCATGCCCAGACTGGGAACGCTTGTCGCCGACGTTCCATGATAAAAATAGATGCGTATGTAATATTGATAATCCTCATTATCCACCGTGCCAGACAGAGCAACATCATCATACGTGTCTCCAGCCATTAAATAAGCCGTGGTATAGCTGGAAAGCGAGCCGGTCCAGGCCATCCGTTTCAAATAGGTGTTGATATTGGTGTATGTAGGAATGCCACCGCTTTGAAAAGTACGGACACGCAACAGTTCGAGGCTGACACCGTCCGGCAGAAAAACAGGGCAGTATGCAACAGCCGTAATGTTGCCTGACAAGCTGCTGCTCATTCTGAGAGATCCATCAGCCTGTGGCCCTAACTGTGAAGGATCTGAGTCGCTTGTGTTGATTGAGCATGTTGCTGGGGCGATTTTCCACCATCGATCGGTAGCGTGGGCCCATGAAGAATAGAGTAAAACTGTCAGAAGAACGAAGAAACCGATACATTTTCTTTCCATTTGCACCTCCTACGAACGTTTAGAAAATAAGACTTCACGGTAGCGAACGCACACAGCTTACAGAAAGCTTTTCCTGGGTTTCCAAGGGTTCCCAAACCTTACCAAGCCAGGCCCAGGCCTTCTCTTGAGCGACAGAAAACCTTTCTTCCGTCCAGTGAGAGTCCTCCATCCCCTCCTTGCTCAGGTTGACAAACGCCGCTTCGCGAACACCCGGCAAACGCCAGCCATCGATTCCTTGAATCGTGGTGGTTTCGCAATAGTTCTTCGCTTCTTCGTAGGATAAGGATTCCCCGGTTTCCTCCCAAAGCAATCCTAGCTCTGCCGGAGAAAAGCCCTCCTGAAACGGAGAGTCCATGTCATAGCCCACACAAAGAATATTCCCGTCCGGACCGATTGAATCATCATGGTGAAAAAGACCGGATACCGAATCATACTTCGTATCTTTTGTTACCCAATACCAGTTGTAACTGAGTATTGGGATACTCCGCTCCGTTGCATCCTCGACACCCCAGAAATAGGCCCAATCCAGGAAGGTTGCCAGGTGCATCCCATACCTTTCGCAAACACCAAGCTGCTCTTCCCAAGATAAAATACCAAGATCCCCTGTCCACATGATGCCACCCTTAGGGTCAAACAGGGTAGGGAATTCGCCATCAGAAAGGTACTCAATCTCTTCGATACCGATAACAAGCGAATCTTCCGGGCTTAGCAGGGCCATTGTCTTTTCGTAATCGCCATAGCCGACCACTTTGCTGTCTTCCAAGACCTCAAGTCCGTTCAACAGGTCTTTCAGCAAGGCCCGCCGGTCTTCACTGGTTTCGGCAAGTTGGTCGTCTTTCATGTTGAAGCGGATGGTTACGTTCTCCCAACGCCCCCCATCACGGATAATCACGAAGTGAGGTAAAAGCAAACTGCTTAGGCTTCCTTCACCATCCCCTCCACCGGGACGAAAGTCCAGACGACCGAAGTCTATATCCAGCGTCGTGAACCCGTTGGGCATGGGAATAATCGCGACGCAGGCTTCATCAGGAGAGAAGCTCATGGAACCGGTTGTGCTTCCCAAGTTCTTTTCGGCATCATCCAGAAAACGGATCTCACGAATCTGACCACTGACGCGGACCTCGGACATCTCAAAGGAGACACGAACCGGCTCCCCTTCGCCTTCCATGTAGAATAGAGAATCATCGATCAGACCCTCCTCGTCATGAAACATGAGATCACTTGAACCGCTACAGGAAACCATCCAAAGACAGAGACTTGCAATCCATATCCAGCGCTTCATTGAGTACCATCCCTTCAAACGTCAAGCCTATCAGACAACGGTTCTTGCTTTACGGGAACGAACGTACACAACTGACAGAGAGCATTTCCCGGATTCCCAAAGATTCCCATATCTCACCTTGCCAGGCCCAGGCCCGGCTTTCATCCCAAAGATCCATTTCCTCGGCCCAGTGGGCTTCTTCCACACCGTCGTGGGTGAGGTTGATTAAGGCAGACTCCCGGATACCGGGCAAACGCCAGCCCTTGACCCCTTGAATGGTGGCTGTCTCGCAATAGTTTCTGGCCTCTTCATAAGCCAGGGTTTCATCGGTTTCTTCCCAGGCCAAGCCCATGCTTTCCGGAGTGAAACTCTCCGGGAACAGGGAATACCCCCCATAATCAATGCAGAGAACAGCGGCACCACTCAGCGATGGTTCTCCAACGCTACCGTCTTGCACATCATAGACACGTGCGTCCGGAAGCCAATGAGGGATCTCCGAGATTCCAACTTCAGGGTTAACGAGCCTATCGGTATAAGACGTAACATCCAGATGGTATGCCCAGTCAGTTCGTGAACAGATCGTCATTCCACTTTGCTCGCAAAAGGATTGGGCATCTTCCCAGGACATCTCTACGCCACTGTCTTTCCAGGTCAGGTTTGTTCTTTGTTCGGCAATATATTGCCCCTGAGATGAAGAACTGTATTGAATCTCTTCCTCAACCACCCAGCCTTCCGGGCTTAGCAAGGCCATTGTCTTTTCGTAATCGCCATGACCAACCACCTCGCCGTCTTCCAAGACCTCAAGTCCGTTCAACAGGTCTTTCAATAAGGCCCGTCGCTCTTCTTTCGTTTCGGCAAGTTGGTAGTTCTCCATGTTGAAGCGGATGGTGATGTTCTCCCAACGTCCCCCGTCACGGGTAATTACAAAGTGAGGCAAGAGCAAACTGCTCAGGCTGCCTTCACCATCCCCGCCACCGGGACGAAGGTCCAGACGACCGAAGTCCGCATCCAGCCTCCAGAACTGATTGGGCATGGGAATAATCGCTGCGTTGACTCCATTGGGAGAGATATTCACAGAGCCGCTGGCACTTCCCAGGTTGTTCTCGGCATCATCCAGAAAACGGATTTCTCCAATCTGACCCGTGACATTGACCTCGGACATCTCAAAAGAAACATGAACCAACTCTCCTTCGCCTTCCATCTCATCTGGAGGGCCAAGGTCCAGGTCGCCATCCGATTCAAAAATCAGTTCGGACTGATTGTTGCATGAAACCAGACAAAGGCAGAGGATAACAATCGTGCTGACCCATCTCATTGGGTTATCCTCCTTCCGATCGAAGCAATGCGCAAAAGGCAATGCTTGTCATCCATTGTCGCAGGATCAAACAAGATTCCTTGATCGGACAGCTTGCTGATATAATCAAGGACGCGCAGGTAGTGACCTTCATCAACCCCCTTCAGGTGATGCAGAAAGTCAGAGTTGAGTGCAAAACTCAAGCGCTCAAGAAGATCCCGATGGAACTGGCTGATCAATTGCTCCACCAGACCCAGGTGCTTTTCCGGAACGGCGAGGGTCAGGGCAGTACTGAACAGGCAATCCGGATCAAAGAGGATGTCTGTAAACTCCTGAAGATACAGGTAGTGTCTCATTCGCAGCAAGGAATCATGCAGTTCCTTGTTCTTCCACGGTGTCCAGATCACGGGCGAACTTTTCTCCCAGCGGTCCAGTTGATCGGAAAAATAGACCGCGTCAATGGTTTTAAGGAATGTCCAGGTTCGTTTGACCCTGGCCTGGAAGGTGCGCTTGGGTCCGCTTTTATTTTTGAGCCAGATCACCTGATCTTGGGCGAAGCGGGGAATTTCAGACTCATTGATTGGAAAATCTTTCAGGTCTGTGAGGTTGCGCACAATGGGAACTAGAGGATCCAGAGCATAGAGCAACCCGGAGACACTTTTCCAGTCCGGGTCCAGGGTATCTTGAAGCTTGGAGACGATCAGGTAGGCTCGTTCCAGCATCTCCATTTTCTGGGCATACTGAGGAAAGGCTTTGATCAGGGCAAGCAGTTCAAGGTAGTACCCATCTTCCTTGGTGACTCCCAGAAGTGACTTCCAACCTTTGATCTGGCGGTAGACCCGTTGTCGATGGGTATACAAGGTGGCATGGCAGGAGGAGGGACTCAACCCCAGTTTCTTGGCAAGAGACTGGAGAGGAAACCTGATGGCCACCTGGTCGACCAGATCATCCAGATTGGTGAATTGTTTAACATCCAGTACTTTGAAGCTCATGGGTAACCTGACTTGTGATGGTTGGTACCTGGCTTTTTGACCTTCTCAGGACCACCTTGTAAAGGTCGTTCGTTTCATGGTCTTTCTTTTGTCAGTTCATGGGTGAAGATTTCTTCTGACTCAAAACGCTTTTTCAAGATTTCAAACCTGGAAAAATGTTCCGCGTGATCCGGTTTCCGCTCTGCGATGTTCTCTTCAAGAAGAGAGCCGTTCAAGTAGGGCGCAACATGGGAAGGCAGAATGATTTGACCAAGTTCTATACTCTGATGAGACGACGCTACCCGATGGATGCAGTTTCTCAGTTCATCAATGTTTCCCGGCCATGAATAGTCGGCAAGATCCCACATCGTTTTCTGATGAAACCGCAGGTGTCCATAGCCAAACTGCTGCAACCAATACTCGGCAAGCAGGGGAATGTCTTCCGTTCGATGCCGTAAAGGCGGAACCTGCAAGATCCTACCGCTGAGAAGATAGTAAAGATCCCTTCGGAATGAGCCTTTCTGCACCAGCGGAATCAAGCTTTGCTTGCTGGAACAAAGCATGGTGGACACGCTATCCGTGTTTCTCCATTGAGACGTGCTTGCGCCTGCTTTTCCATTGAGAAACTGTAGCAGTTGACTCTGGTTATGGTAACTTAATTCAGCAATCTCATCCAGAAAAACCTCGCCGATATCCAAGGATTTTTCTACAATAGAGATAAAGGCATTGGGTTTGTTTGGGGGTTCTGGCAGATCCTCATCAGCTCGGTTTGAGTCACAGAATTCCTGGGCAAAGCGGCAGGAAATGTAGATGAAAGGCATGGAAGCCTTCGGCCCCTGGCTGTGCATGTAGTACCCCAGCGTTCTCTTGCCGCTGCCATCCTCTCCGAGGATGAGTACACTGCCGGATTGGCGGGTCAGTCGTCTGGCCTTTTGGAGTGTTTGCTGAAAATACCCACTTGTTCCAATCAACTGTGGTTCCTGTTGTTGCCATCCTGCCTTTCGTTGGTTGTATTCAGTCATCAAAAGCCTCCAAAAAACCAGGGTACCAATCAAAAGACAGGAGAAAACATATCATGCGGGCTGTCTTTTTGCAAGGGTGAATTCTACGGAAGAATAGAAAATTACATAAAAATCAAAAAAATACAGTCATAACAATGCAATGGATATGACTATGTTTTTCTTGTTTCCAGATTCTGGACAAAACGAAGAATGAACCAAGGCGCTATCAAGACAAATGTCGATCCAGGCTCGGTTCCTCAGGCCAAACGGCTTTGTTAAAGTGGATACCACGTCCGGTAGGGATTCTCTACAAACCGGGCAATCTTCGGATGGTCGATAAACACGATGGATTCCGTGGAATATGTGGATCATCGACGGCATCGGCTGGTGGAGGGAAACCACGGAGTCAGGCCGTAGAGCCTGGGATTGTGAGTTCGGTTATGAGTGCAGAAAGTCCAGAAAGGTATTCGCTGTGTGATCGAAATCCACACCACCTGTCACTTCAAATACCTTACATGCCGAAAGATGATCGACGTAAACATCCTGGCTGAAAGCGATCTCAGGCTCCAGCCCGTCCGGTTCATAGAACAATCCGGGTGACTTGATAAAGGCCGGAAGCAGGTCGCTGCGTTGGGCGGGATTGATCTCCCGGATCTGCGCCGGGCCCTCGTTATGGTTCCAGTTGAGGATCACCAATCCCTGCATCGGCGCGGAAAGTTCAAACTTGTCGGCACCGTAAAGTTCATCAATAAAGGCATCATACTTCAATTCCAGGCTCCAAAGCTCTTCCTTGGGCATGGCCAGGAATCGGGCGCGTTCCTCTTCTGAGAGGATGGGCCAGAGTTTCTCGTTATGAACGATGGTTCCGGGATTGATGCGCGGCAGTTTGGCTACACCAAGCATGTCCAAGCAATCAGCGGTTTTCTTCACCAGCAGCCTGTCGTTACTCACAAACGTGGTTCCCAGATTCATCATGTGCAGCGCCAGGGTGGATTTCCCGGCACCGGAAAAACCAGCAATTGCCAAGCCTTTGTCGCCAAGTTTCACCCCTGCTGCATGACCGAGAATGTAGCCGTGATTCAAAGTCCACTGCATGAATCGGTTGTTGATGAAGTTGGTCACCTGGTTTCTGTGGGTAACGCAATCACCCACCGCGATGTTGAGTCCTTTGCCGAAGCCGAACACCATGCCCGTGATACGCTTGCGAACGATGCGTCCGCCATGTATATCGATGAACTCTTCCTTGATCTTTGTCTTCCCCGGACCGGGTTGCTTGATGGTCAAGTCAAGATCAAGCTCCGGGCTTTCCGCCTGTACGGCGGTAATCAGGATGTCCGGCTCGCCATCTTGCTTGTCCAGGAAGAAACCCATGTATTCGTGCAGTCTCTCGGCAAGCTCCTCCGAGTTCGTCCGGGTATGGATGTGCACCTCACCAAGCCGAAGCCGGATGACATGCGGAAACTCCCGACCGTGAACGAAGTCTTGGGCGAGTTCCTGAAGCGAATGAGTGGAGTCAGCCACGATTCATCTTTCCCAGCACATGGTTGACGAACAGTTCCGCTGCATCAATGCCATTGGCGTCCATCAGGCCGCGAAAACCGCCGAAGGCACTGACTTCGTACACCATTGGGCCATCGGGTGTTTCGACCACATCAACACAGGTGAAATCCAGATCGAAGGGTGCCTGGGCTTTCCGGGCCATCTCGATCACATCCTGGGAAGGTTCGTAGGGTTCGTATTTCCCACCGAAATGGGTGGTGGTGTTCCAACTGCCCTTCTGTCCGACACGGGCATAGGTGGCGATGTATTTCCCGCCCAGAAAGGACAGGCCGAAATCCCTGCCGTGGCTTTCCACCATTTTCTGGATGTAGAAAATGGCGTTGTTTTTCTGGAACGCCCGGATGCCTTCCTTCTCCTGACCGTCGGCTTCAAGGACCACCATACCTCGCGCCTTGCTGGTGAACAGCGGTTTGAAGACGGCCTTGCCGAATTTCCTCACGGTCTGCACGGCGGTGTCGAAGTCTTCCGTAATCACCGTATGGGGCATGGGTGTTTGGTTGCGTCGAAGCTCCAGGGTACAGGTGAGGCGATCAACCGCTTTTTCAATGCTTGCCGGCTTGCTGAAGATCGGGGTTCCCTGTGTATACAGGTGACGAAGAATCTCCAAACGGTCGAGGATTTCCGGGGAATAGATGGGGCTGATTTTCTTGATGATGATTGCGTCCAGATCGTTCAGGCATGTGTCTTTGTAATAGACCGAACCGTCCTCAAGATCGAGGCGGGTGTCACTCATAAAGATAACCAGCCTGTACCCGGTTTTCTTCTCAACGAAGTCGGCGAGTTGTTCGGTGGACCATTTTCCGGGGATGCCTACAACGCCAATTTTCATGATATGCCCTTGTTTGGAAGGTAAAGCTCGAAAGCCATGCAACAGGTTGAAAGAAACGTGGATTCAATACATCAATACACCAGGACGTTCTCGGTCAGGGTGAATTCCTCCCAAGGTCTGCCGTTATGGGCGCTGAGGCTCTCCATGATATACTTGGCCCTCAGGGCCATATCCTTGGCGAAGTCTTTCATGATGATAAACCGTGTCGATGTGATGAAATTTCGGATCAGTCCCAAGGCAAGGCGCAGATCAAACAAGCGGTCTCCCCGGTTATGGCCATATTGTCTGGCAAAGCGCATGAACATCAGGTCAACGCGATTGAGCCTGCTGCGGATGGCTGGGTCGAACAGAGGCATTCTGAAATTAGACATCAAAAACACCGAGACATCCTGCACGTAATCCATGTGCTGGGATCGGTGAAGGTCGATGAAGTTGATTTTTCCGGTCTGGGTGTTGATCAGAATGTTGTCCGCGTTGAAATCGCCATGAATGAATACCGAAAAGGGAGCCGGGTTTTGTTCCTCAATGTCTTCCATCTCATCCAACAGATCCGTCAAGGAGCAGGAGTGTACCCCGTGTAGCGATTGCTCTCTGCCTTCCAAAGAGGGGTGCAGCCGTAAAACATCACCGAGACGCGAGCGAAGCTGTTGCATGAAATGAGCGCACACGGGTTGATCGTTGCGGGTATGGTCCCAGAGATCCAACAAGAGTTCGTGTACGGAATCCTGAGCTTTCGCGACCGTTTCAACGTTCTCAGAGAGTAGGATTTTCTGAAAGGTGGTGCCGGGCAGATACTCCAAAAGGATGGATGCTTTCCCCTTATTCTGTTCAAATCCATAGACCTTGGGTGCAAGACCCGGTGCCAGTTGGTCCCAGCGTTCAAAGTTCTCTTTTTCCTGAACCAGCTTTTTGGCGGCCCCTTCTTTGAAAAGCACCCAACGTTGACCGGAGCCGTTGTTTTCATCTCGAACCCGCCCGATGCGGCAGCCCGACTTGGTTTCGCTGATATTTTCAAAGCGGAATTCTCCGTTTTGATGAGCCGTATCTTCGGTGAAACCATCGAAGGATTCCTCCAGGGCGGAAATCTGATGGATTTTCAATTTCTCGCCCACCACCGCACTGATAATCGCTTCGCCGATGTTCAACAGGCTGTCACCGATACGTTCCAGGTAGCGGATGATGAACAGGCTGGTGATCAGGTTCTCGGCTTCTCCACCCTCACGCAACTTCTGCATCACCTTGTCGAACTTGACCTTGAACAGTTTGTCCAGTTCAAATTCGGCCCGGCAGATTTCCAGGGCCAGATCCACGTTGTTGGTGAACAGGGTGTCTTCGATCTTCTGCAAGCCCTCAATGATGATGTCGAAGAACAGGTGGTATTTGAACTGTTTGATAAAGGCCGGATCGTTCAGATACTTGGTTTGCCGCACGATATTGGTGCAATAATCGGCAATGTGTTCCAAGTTACCGGTAATGATGTTGATCGCCTGAAGCATCTGGGCCGTCATTTTGGTCAGGTCCGTGGCTTCCAGCAAGGTACGGTAAGTGCGGGTGGCGATGAAGTTCTTCAGGTTGTCGATATAATCATCGCGGGCTTTGATCTTCTCGATCATCTCCTGGCTGGGCGAATCAAGGATTGAACGGGTGTCCTCGACTTGCTTGAGGACTTCAACGATTAGAAAGCGGAAGTTCTCTTGGGCTGCTTCAGTGAACGACATGGAGCTTAGGTTTCCGTCTTGATGATGAGGTTTCCGTTGGTGTCTGGCTCGGTGCTTTCCTTCCAGGATATTTTCAAGGTCAACTTCGCCTTGCCATCGTCTGACCTCGCTTTGAGTTCAAAGTTCAGCAGTCCATGAGGAAACAACTGAACGGACTCCTTGTTGTCCTGAAACTCCAGCGTGCCTTTTTCAAGCCCCTCCGCGATGGCTTTGAGGTACTGAACAATGGATACTTGGTCTTGTATGGACTCATGTCTGAACTCGTTACCGATTCCCATGATGCCTCCTCCTCGAATCAGCCGAGCCTGTCTCGTAACTCACGAATCACGGTTTCCCGGCTGGTATTGAAACGGTTGAGGTTTTTCTGGATGGACATATCGCTCCAGGCCGGTTGCAGACCGATTTCCCGGCTCGCCTTGGCCGGTTCCTGTTGATCCAAGGGTTTGACCTTCTCCCCCATGTGGCAATCGTCACCCATCGTCAAAAGAACGGGGCGCTCGCGTCTCTTCATGGTGGTGTTGAGGCGATGAATCACCGTAATCAGCCATTCGGTGTATTGGCGGCTCTGCGGATTCCAGATTTCGTAGCCGTCGATGTCATAATCCGCCAGCAGAATAGGCCAGAACTGCTCTGGGTGAGGCACGACGACCACCGCGCCGTTATGGCGGGCCTCTTCAATGATTTCTTCGGTTTCGTAGAAGTAATCCAGATTGAAGTTCTGTTTGACGATCTTCTTGACCGCTTTAAGAAACAGTTGGGCTTTGTTGATCTGCTTGCTATTCGTTCCGTCGCGCAGGCTGTCAAACCAGTTTCGTAGCAGCTTGTTTTTGATCATCATCGGCGGAGTAAGCGGTTCGAACCGGTCGAGCAGTTTCTTGATCATCAGCGTCTGGCTCTGAACGAAAGCCACTTCTTCCTCATCGACACCGGTTTTCGTTGCCGCCTGTTGCAACCACGATTCACGACCAGGATTGAGCAGGGCGTCGATGAATTGAAAGAGCTGGCTGGAGCGGTAGGTGAAGGTATGAGCAATCATCGCCTTAAGCACATCGGCTTTGCCTTCAGCGACTCGGTCGGCACGGAAATGAAGTAAAAGCTGCACTTTAAGGTTGAATTCCGGCGAATAGCAGTCCACCTCCACGCCGCTGTAGTTTCCCAGAGTGTAGATTTCGTTGTGGTTGGTGGGGATAAGCAGGCTGTCTTCCATATTGGGAAAGGTGTTGCGGACGCGCTCCAGGCAAATGTCCAGCGGGATGAACTCCGGATGCCAGTGAACGCCTAAAATAACACGCTCTCTTGGGTAGGTCTGCTCCGGTTGAACCAAGGCTATTCGCTGCTCATCACTCAGGGTAATGGATGTAATCGCCTTGTAGCGTTGCTCATCATCGGCGGAAGGCTCGATCCCGTAATCCAGTTTGTAAGGGCTCGTGGAAAGCTTTGCATCCGCTCCCTGGAAAATCGTGGCAAGGTTTTTCACCTTGGCAGATCGCGTTTCTGCTTGAGTCTTGTTTTTGGCGCTCATCGAAACAGGGTTCCTATCTCGTCGGGGTACTTGTCGCTATCGCTGACACGAATGGAAACGATACCCGGATTATAGGGTTTTCGCAAGGGTTTCGCGGCTCACCCCAACCGAGAGTCTGGTTGACAGGCGAGACGAACACCTTGGAGGAAAAGATCGTTCTTTCCATCTGGACGACAGCCGGATCATGGGGACGTTGTATCATCCCCGCTTTGCGACACAAACCGAAGCGGAAAACACTCGCAACGTTCGAGGTCAACGCATCCTGGTCGGGTTGTTAAAAGAAAGGCCCCCTCGGATGGGAGAGAAACGAGGGGGCCTTGATCGCTTACGGCATGGCAACCGACAGCGAGGAGGCGTCGGGAGGATGGGGACTCCCGACGTGGGTGGTCACGAAGGTCCGGTTTCTTCTTGCTTGCAGAACAAGCAGGAAGAAGTGATCTGAACCGGGATGCTTTTAGAATGGAAAGAAGGGGCTTTCTACGAACAAACCAACGGCAAACCACACCGCAGCTTCTCCGCGAAAATGCAGGCTACCATTTTACGACTTGTTCGGTATACATGCCATGAAAGCAACTCCTCTTCCCGTCCTCGCGGGCATTGGGATCAGATCAGTGAAAGGGAGTGTATTCCGGCTCGCAAATCATCCTCACCCTTGGCCTTCCCAGGTTTCCCCAGTGGCGTATTGCGGGTTTGTCCTCGCTTACGGCGGCGGGACCGCAGTGGCTTTTCACCACACTTCCACGCCCTTTCCGACTGGATTCAGTCTAGGCGGAACCCCTGCCTTTTGTCAAGAGATCCGTTGTAAAAAAAAACAACTCCCCAAACCGAAAAATCAAAAGGCCACGATCAAAAATGGGAATACGAGACACCATCCGTTTGAACAAAGGATGATCTTTTCAGAGATATAATCAGAACTCAAGAAAGAAGATCAGGGCTATACCTGGATACGCAACAGAAGGGGATCGCTGGGTACATGAAACTTCGTCGTGGGGCTATACCTACGGCGAGTTGTTTTCCTCTACAAAGGAAATCCGACTTCCAAGGTTTCAAAAGGCATCTGCCACTTGCCGCCAGCAAGTCCCTTTGATTGGTAAGTCTCCCGGCGATGGGCTGGGCAGCCACATGGAAGAGCATTGCCTTTTTTCATCATTCATGCTAGATATTTCATGTTCGGACATTCCACAGGTTGACCCAGGCAGGCTAGCCACGACGGCGTCGTGTACGTGTTTGGGGTTCGAGATCACGAAGGAGACAAGCATGGACGCCATGAAGGGACGCGGTTCTTTACAAGGTTCTCAAGAACAAAAGCGATTCAGGTTGAAGACCGTCTGGTTTGCTCTTGCACTTTGTTTGAGCCTGGTTCTGGACTCTCAACCAGGCCTGGCCCAAGAGCCTACTCCTCAAGTGGAAGGTAGCGAGTCAAGCGCAACCGATCAGGAACGTGTGAACCAGACACCCCCCAACGATCTAAGCCCAGAAGAGCCTGCCACAACTCCGGATGAAGAACCCGCCGCTAAAAATAGCCCAGATCCCCAATCTCAAGCTGAAGCGAAGCCAGTCCCCGAAGAGCCACCGGCTGAAGTCACAGAAGAAGAAGCGCCAGCGGAATCAAGCCCTGAAGAGTCCGTAACTTCAGAGGAAGAACCCGCATCAGCGATGGATACGCAGCCAGCACCGAACAAGTCGTTCAAGGATAAGGCCGAGCCCCAACCGAGCTATAACGTTGTTCGCCGGAAGAAGAAACCGCAACCTCAGCACAAAACGATCAAGATGAGCGCTTTGATGAAGGCTCACCGGCGTTGTTCGGAAATCGACAGAACCGATACAAAACATCGCGGTCCGAATTGCTGGGGAGATGATCGCATCGCCCTGTCCAGCACGGCCTACGGATTGAAGCAAGGGGAAACCACGATGGTCGGGTTGTATGGTGTGGGCTGGGCAATCAATCACGGCCTGACCGACAACCTGGAGTTGACTATTCTGGCCAATCTGCCTGTCGGTGCGATGGGGGTACTCCCCGGTTTGCGCTTTCATACCGACCGTGACAAACCCACGGCCTGGGCCATCGGCGCTCATGCCGGCCTTGGAAGTGTGTTTACCAATACGGATGTTTTCCTGTGGAATGCGGGGTTTGATACGGAGCTTTCCCGGCGCATAGGCTCACGTCATTTTATCAACCTGGAATTGAGCTTCAACATAAGCGCCATTCAGCACGTTGCTGACAGTCAAGGAGATTATTCCGAAGAATTTATGTTGACCATGCTTGCCTTGGGCTATCGGGTGGCTTTTGCAAAACACTGGTCCTTTGCCCTGGAATATCACCTTCCATTCTGGACACAGTTCCATCAAGACGCTCGTTCACCCCGCGAGAATATCTTCGGTTTCTTCGTCTACGGGTTTCGCGGTCATGGGAAAATCCTGTTCGGCGATGTCGGGCTATTTATTCCAACCGGCACGGTCTACACAAACGCCCTCGTGAGCTACGTTCCCTTAGGTATTCCCTACGCGTCCATTGGCGTTCACTTTTAACGGGATGTACTTTCCTTTTCCCGACAAGAGTTGTTGGGTTTCCTAAAAATGGCTTGTGGTCATGAATGCTTCACAAGGGACAAGGGGAACCCTTGAATTGCTGGCAACTTGGCCTTAAATGGCAGAATGTGTCCGTATGCTGATACCTAGCCAAGTGGCTAGGTTCTTTTTTGTTTACGTTGTGCTAGGTTTTTCCACCCGATGGTAATAGAATCGCGTCTAAAACCTTTTACGTGCGCGACAGATGACAGAATAGGAGTAGACCATGACCCCGAATGCCCAGTTCTCTACCCTCGGTATGGGAAAAGACGGAAGAAAGCCAATCCGGATGAACATGGTTTGGATCACGATGATTTTTCTTGTTTTTTCGTTCTTCCTCACTACTGTCCAAGACGATCTGAAAACCGCGTTTTGGACAAGATAAGTTACTGAAAATACTAGAGCCGAATTGCCAATGAAAAACAAGGTCTCCATTCCCGATTTTTAGCTGTCCAAGACGGTGAAGAGGAGAAACTCTACGCCGAATGCCTTCAGAAGCCTTGTTTTAGCGGCATATTTGAGGTCAGGTTATTGCGATTAGGTTTGCTGCGTATTCAACAGGCTGTCCGAGAAAAGCTGTTTTGGACAAGAGTGGTTCTTCCTTCTTACTCCCCAGGTCGCTCAGGCAGCAACAATCAACGTCAACACGACAGTCGATGAATGGAATACCGGCTCCGACTGTTCGCTTCGCGAAGCGATTCAGGCTGCCAATACCAATGCTGCGTTCGGAGGCTGCCCTGCGGGATGGGGAGTAGATACCATTAAGGTTCCTCAAGGGGAGTACAGAATCACCCGCGCCGGAATGTACGAAAACGACAATGCCACAGGTGATTTCGATATCACCACCCAACTTGTTATCGAAGGTGCAACGGACGGAATGACCGTAATTGATGGAAACGCGCTCGACCGTGTTTTTCACATTAGGTCAAGTTTGCCTTCACCCGAACGTATCATTTTCCGAAGACTGGTCATTCAAAATGGTTCCGTTCCCGTGCCGGAAGGTGGCGGTGGAATTTACGTTTCAGACTCCGGCCCAAGCGCAACAAACACTGCGAAGCTCTATATAGAGAAATGTGCAATCCGTGAAAACAATGCCGGATTCGGTGGGGGGGTCTATGGTAATTACGCCGAAATATGGATTGTGAATTCCACGATATCCAGAAATAACGCATGGTACAGTTTGTGGGCACTCAACGGAGGGTATGGTGGCGGTTTTTACAGTTCTCCAGCAATGGATTATCCTACCAGCATTTTATACATTGTCGGATCGACGATTTATGACAACTTCTCCGACTATGGGTGCAGCGGGATTTCCATGGGTCAAAAAGGTCATAATTTTTATCTTACCAGCAGCATTGTTGCCGGAAATCGTATCGGTATTTATGGTGACAATCAGGATCTCTGTGGCTGTGTCGTTTCCATGAGGAACACGTTCATCGGTAGAAGCCGGAATCCATCATGGGACAATTCCGGTGCGGAATGTGCGGCCCCCGCTAATATTTGCGATAAAGGCGCAACAGGCAATATCTGCGCCTACCCGGATACGACAACCATTCTCAATCCCGGTCTTGAGACGATTGCAGACAATGGTGGTTTTACATACACAAACAAACACACCACCTCAAGTCCGGTACATCATGCGGGTATTTGCAATGTTCCAAATTTTAATATTTCCCAGGATCAGCGTATGGTCAACAGGGGAAGCCAGTGTTCAATGGGAGCCTATGAATATTCGGTAGCTGGTGGTGAAGAGTGTGAGTCGGAAAATGATCGATGCGAAAGCGGCTACTGTGGCGGTAACGAAGTATGCTGTCGTTATTCCACCTGCAACGAAGGCATTTGCAACAACGGTTATTGTGAGTGCGATACTGGCTGGGCGGGTGTGATGTGTGATCGATGTGATACAGGCTACTACGGGCCGACCTGCCAGGCATGTCCCTTGAGTTGCAATCACGGCTCCTGCAACGATGGCATAACCGGCAACGGTTCTTGCGAGTGCGATGCCCATTGGACCGGTACGTTATGCGATCAATGTGTCGAAGGCTACTATGGAGAAACCTGCGATCAGACCATCTGTGGAGATGGCATCCAGGTTGGTGATGAGCAATGTGAAAGCATTGACGGTATCTTGGGGGAATGTTGCGACGCCGACACCTGTCGGTTCAAGGCTAGCGGTACGGTCTGTGGTGACGCTGGAACAGAGTGCACCAATCAAGACACCTGCGACGGCTTGGGAGTCTGCACGGACAATGGTTTCCAATCTGCCCAGACCGCCTGTGGTGACGCTGGAACAGAGTGCACCAATCAAGACACCTGCGATGGGCTGGGAGTCTGCACGGACAATGGTTTCCAACCTGCCCAGACCGCCTGTGGTGACGCGGGAACAGAGTGCATCAATCAGGATACCTGCGATGGCTTGGGCGGCTGTGAATCCACTCCCGCCGAAGATGGGCTGTATTGTGATGACTCTCAAGAAGGCGATGAACGCTGCTACGACGGAGAATGCCTCTCAATCAGCGATGGTGAAACCTGCGACAGGCCGATTCGCCTTACCCTGGATGAGCCGCAGAGCCTCACGCTGAGCGGCCTGCTGGACACTTTTACGCCGGATGAAACATGCAGCGACGAATCCCTGACGGGGCCGGAGATGTTCTTGGATGCCGAACTCACCAGCGGTTCGTACATGCTGAGCGTCACCCCGGATGCGGGTGTGGATGTGGCCTTGCTGCTGATGACAGACTGCCACCCTGCGGCGTGTAGTGGCAGCGTGAACGAAGCGGGCGTTGGTGAAGCCGAACACTACGAAATCGAGATCCCCGCTAGTGAGAAAAACAGCGTGTTTCTTTTGGGCGTCCATGCGGCAAGCCCTGACACGGCGGGCGGGTTTGAGATCCTGCTGGAGCGCGTGCAAGATGAGGATGGCGACATCGATGGAGACATCGACGGGGATGAAGACGGTGACACCGACGGGGATGAAGACGGAGACACCGACGGGGATGAAGACGGAGACATTGACGGCGACGAAGATGGAGACATGGACGGCGATGAAGACGATGACGACGATGTAACCGACGATGATGACGACGTAACCGATGACGATGATGACGTGACCGATGATGATGATGACGTGACCGACGATGACGACGATGTAACCGACGATGATGACGACGTGACCGATGATGATGATGACGTGACGGACGATGATGATGACGTGACCGACGATGACGACGATGTAACCGATGATGACGACGATGTAACCGATGATGATGATGACGTAACCGACGACGATGACGACGTGACGGACGATGATGATGACGTGACCGACGATGACGACGATGTAACCGATGATGACGACGATGTAACCGATGATGATGATGACGTAACCGACGACGATGACGACGTGACGGACGATGATGATGACAACGACATATTCAATGACGATGACGATGATTCGGTTCAACCGGACGACGACGATGATGATGACTTCGTCGGCCAGGATGATGTCTCCGGTTCCGGATCAAGCGGCGGTTGCCGCAGCATCAACACCGGCGCGGCCTTGGCCGCCTTACTGATGCTCCTTGCCGGTGTGGCTTTGCGCCGCAAAGGGTGGAACCTGAAGTAAGCTACGTATTCAATCCGAACCAAACTCAAACGCCCCGACCATCTGGCCGGGGCGTTTTGTGCTGGCTTTCTCTCGTGATGCTGGCGGCCCAGGGAAGGTCTGATCGCGATGGTAACCTATTCAAGCGGCTGATTGAAAGGTACGATTCCTGGAGTGTATCAGAGGGTTTAGGGGACCGTTCGGTACCTAGCCAAGTGGCTAGGTTTTTTTTCTTGTCAGTTGTGCTAGGTTTCAAATTCGTCTGTAGAGAAACGATGCAGATTAACTCATACTTTGGAGGTTCCAATGCGTTGTTACAGGTCAATAAACATGATCGTATCCGTCTTCCTGGTCATCATCTTGATGGCGGCTTGTGTGGAAACCAACGATACGGAGGTGCCCGTATCCTTCTCGGATGATCCGACGAATCAGGAAAAACACTCTACGGACTCTATGGAAGGATCTAGGGCTGATGGGCCGATGGAATCCCAGGCGCTCTATGCCAGCCAGGATGGAACCTTCTTCGGCAGTGAGCATGGGCGTCTATCTTCAAGTCGAGACACCTCCTGCGCCATTCAACGCAATGGCAGGGTGGTTTGTTGGGGACACATTGCAGATTCTTTCACGAATCATATGCCTGATACCATCTTCATCTCTGTTGCACATGGCGCCTATCATATTTGCGGTATCAAGAGCGATCATACCGTCGCTTGCTACGGAGATTCCCCACCAAGCGGCACGTTCACCAGCATCAGTGCTGGATTCGACACGACTTGTGGTATCAGGACCAATGGTACATTGGCATGTTGGGGGGATGGAATCCCGAACCGACCCGGTGGCACCTTCACGACCGTGAGTGTGGGCTACAGACATGCCTGTGCCATTCGCACCAATGGCACGGTAGCGTGCTGGGGACTGAACACTTCTGGTCAGACGAATGCACCCAGCGGAACCTTTATCAGCGTCTCTGTGGGCAGCTACCATAGCTGTGGGCTAAAAAGTAATGGCACCGTGACCTGTTGGGGGGCGAACGACGCGGATCAATCGAATGCACCCGACGGCATCTTTCTTGCGATTAGTACGAGAAAAGATACGACCTGCGGAATTCGTAATACGGGCTATATGGATTGCTGGGGAAACAATACCTATGGTCAAGCAGACACGCCGGATAACAGTCGATTCATCGGGCTTGCGGCAGGGTATTACCATACCTGTGGTATGCATATGAATGGCACCGTCAGTTGTTGGGGGAGACCACCAAGCAGTGATACGTATGATTATGATATCACCGAGGTTCCAGAGAGCCTGAGTAGCGGTACCATTCGCCTGAGTGCGGGAAACTCCCACGTCTGCATCGTCAAACCCAACGGAAGAGTGGACTGCTGGGGAAACAACGAAGACGGTCAGGCCAATCCTACATCCCGGACTGTGATCGCGGTCAGCGCCGGTGAAAGTCATAGCTGTGCCATCAATAACGAATCGAAAATCTCCTGTTGGGGGGACGGCCTCGGCAGCATTCCCAACTATCGCTACCGAATGATCAGCTCCAATGACGGCTATACCTGCGGGTTGCAGGCAGATGGCAGTATTTCCTGTTGGGGCGCAGACGCGCCCCCCAACCATCCCAGCGGCGGTGGTTATCTCGCGGTTACAGCGGGCTTACATCATGCCTGCGCCATTGGCGCGGCAGACCACATGATTACCTGCTGGGGTGAGAACGACGATGACCAGCTCAGCGCCCCCACGGGATACTATACCGCCATCTCCGCAGGCGACTACCACACCTGCGCCATTGCCTTGGATGGCACCCTGAACTGCTGGGGTCGAGAAGATCATGGTCGATGCGATGCCCCCAGTGGAACCTACACTTCCGTCAGTGCAGGACAGGCCCATACCTGCGCGGTGGCCGCCGATGGTACCTTGGCCTGCTGGGGCCGAGAGAATTTAGGGGGCGGGGGTGATAGAGTCCCGCAGGGACGCTACCTCAGCGTCAGCAGTGGAGATTTTTACTCCTGTGCCGTGAGGAACGACAAGGCCATCACCTGCTGGGGAAACAACGATCACGGTCAGATCCCTTTGCAGATATCTCCCGAATCTCTCTCCGAAGGGCTTATCAACCAACCCTATTCCCAGAACCTGACCGGGTCCGGCAGTACCAACGAGTACAACTATGAACTGACCAATGGTACGCCTCCCGTTGGACTAAGCCTGGATAGCCAAGGTGGCATTTACGGTACGCCGATTCAGGCCGGAGAATACACGCTTCTTATTACCGTGACATCGGAAATAAACGGCATTACCTATTTTCTGGAGAAGGAGTTCAGCATTGTCATCGCCTGTCCGCCGGGCTACAGCGGCAGCGATTGCGACCAGACGACCTGCGGAGATGACATTCTGGTGGGTGATGAGGAATGTGAAAGCACCAACGGCGAGTTTTCCGACTGCTGTGATGCCGACACCTGTCAACTCAAACCCAACGGTACAACCTGCGGCGAGGCTGCCACGGCGTGCAGTGGACAAGACACCTGTGATGGGTCGGGAACCTGCCAGCCCAACGACCTGGATGCCGGAACGGCCTGCGGGGACGCGGGCACAGAGTGTACCAACCAGGACACCTGCGATGGGTCCGGCGTTTGTACGGATAACGGCTTCAAGCCTGTCCAGACGCTCTGCGGCGATGCAACGGAGACGGACTGCAACCACGCTGACACCTGTGACGGCGCGGGTCTTTGTCTGCCCAATAACTTGGATGCCGGAACGGCGTGTGGGGATGTGGGTACGGAGTGCGTGAATCAAGACACCTGCGATGGAATGGGTTCGTGTACGGACAACGGCTTCAAACCTGTTCAGACGGCCTGTGGAGATGCGGGCACGGAGTGCGTGAATCAAGACACCTGTGATGGGTCCGGTTCGTGTACGGATAACGGCTTCAAACCTGCCCAGACGGCCTGCGGCGATGCGACGGAAAATGATTGCAACCACGCCGATACCTGCGACGGTGCCGGGCTTTGCCTGGAGAACCTGGAAGCCCTAGGTACCAACTGTGGAGAAGCTGAAACTCTGTGCAGCGACCAGGACCGTTGCGATGGCGCGGGTACCTGCCAGCCGAACGACCTCGCCGATACAACGGCGTGTGACGACAGAGAAGCCTGTACCCATAGCGACCACTGCGACGGCGCGGGAGCCTGTACGGGAACGGCTTACTCTTGTGATGCGGGCATCTGCGATGCCTCCAGCGCCTGCGATGGCCTGGGCGGCTGTGAATCCACTCCCGCCGAAGATGGGTTGTATTGTGATGACTCTCAAGAAGGCGATGAACGCTGCTACGACGGAGAATGCCTCTCAATCAGCGATGGTGAAACCTGCGACAGGCCGATCCGCCTCACCGTGGATGAGCCGCAGAGCTTGACGCTGAGCGGCCTGCTGGACACCTTCACGCCGGATGAAGCGTGCAGCGACGAAGCCCTGATGGGGCCGGAGATGTTCTTGGATGCCGAACTCACCAGCGGTTCGTACACGCTGAGCGTCACCCCGGATGCGGGCGCGGATGTGGCCTTGCTGCTGATGACAGACTGCGAACCGCCGGTGTGCAGTGCTAGTTTGAACGAAGCCGGTGCAGGCGACGCCGAACACTACGAAATCGAGATCCCCGCTAGTGAGAAAAACAGCGTGTTTCTTTTGGGCGTCCATGCGGCAAGCCCTGATACGGCGGGCGGGTTCGAGATTCTGCTGGAGCGCGTGCAGGATGAAGATGGTGACATCGACGGCGACGAAGACGGAGACACCGACGGCGACGAAGACGGCGACATCGACGGCGACGAAGACGGCGATATGGACGGCGATGAAGATGGAGACATCGACGGCGACGTGACGGACGATGATGACGATGTAACCGATGATGATGATGACGTAACCGACGATGATGATGACGTGACCGACGATGACGACGATGTAACCGACGATGATGACGACGTAACCGATGACGATGATGACGTGACCGATGATGATGATGACGTGACGGACGATGATGATGACGTGACCGACGATGACGACGATGTAACCGATGATGACGACGATGTAACCGATGATGATGATGACGTAACCGACGACGATGACGACGTGACGGACGATGATGATGACAACGACATATTCAATGACGATGACGATGATTCGGTTCAACCGGACGACGACGATGATGATGACTTCGTCGGCCAGGATGATGTCTCCGGTTCCGGATCAAGCGGCGGTTGCCGCAGCATCAACACCGGCGCGGCCTTGGCCGCCTTACTGATGCTCCTTGCCGGTGTGGCTTTGCGCCGCAAAGGGTGGAACCTGAAGTAAGCTACGTAATCAATTCAACCCCAACCAAGCATACGAACGCCCCGACCATCTGGTCGGGGCGTTTTTGTCTTTGAGACACTCTTCTTGCTTAAAGTTCCTCTCTTGGAATCTCGTACCATCCATTCAGCGAATGCCACCCAAGGTCTCCGTCCAGGGCTTTGTTGTTCTCTGCCTGAAATGTCTGCCCTGGATGGCAATCTGGCGCATGGACGGCCAACCGTACTTTCCCTCCTCGTGGCAAGGTTATGGGCTGCCACGTGCGGAATGATGCCCCATACCAGCCATGACGATGTTTGCGACGCGGTTCGCAGGGTAGGCTAAACGCTTTCAATATCCTGCCCTGCGGATCAAGAAGGGCTACGTCCACCCACATTGTCTTTTATCGCAATTTGCTGGGACAGGTTGTACGACATCTCCGCTTCAAGTCCGTCGTCATTGACGATGGTCTGGGCTTCGCCACCCATGATCGTGATGTGCAGATCTTCATCAAAGACCTGTGGGCTGCGGAAATAGATCTTCGCGCGATAATTTCAGATTTTATCAAGCGCAAATCGGGCTCTTTTCAATATCAGCGATGCTGACATTTGAGATAGAACCATCTCCGGATCAACCCCATTGCCCCACGTACAAGCCACGGAACCTTGCCAACTAAAGAACTGTTGAGTAGAATAAAGCCAATTTCACTTGCGCTCTAGCTCTTGGTTTTGCATCAGGGAGAGTTGTTCCAATGGCGTTTTCATGTACACAGCAGGGCTTAGGATCTGCAAGGGGGTGTCAAGTCCTCCTCGTGGCTTGTTTGCTTGCTTTTCTTTGTATTCCTGTAAGATCAGTCGGGGCGGAGCAAGACCAAGAGCAACCTCAGATGAAAGAAATGCCACAGGAAGTGGCCGACCAACACATGGATACCGTCTCCGCGCCCCCACAGCCACCGGCTTCGGAAGCGGGTTGGATTACCAGAGATGAAATCTTGGAACGAGGCAAAACCAGGGTTTTTGAGAACATGGTCAGCACGATTCTTGCCGTTAGCCTTCTGTGTATTTGGCTTCTGTCTCAGTTGGTTTTTCTCGTACTCCTATTCTTGAAGCCTTTGTCCCTGTTGGGCCTACACAAACGGCTGTCCAAGCTCTCCATGACGGTTGGTGGAAATAGCATCGGGCTACACAGCCTTTGCCTGCTACCCGTTTACATTCGGTCCGATCAAGTCTTGAACGCCTGGGTGAAACAGCACTGTCAAGAAGTTTGGGGGCGCTTTTCCCAGAGCGGTGCGTTTGAGAAGATCCGCAACGATCCCTACGAACCGATGCCCGTTGCGTTTCAAAAACATGGTGAAAAGGAAACCGAAACCATCGAGAAGCCACGTCGTGCTGATTTTGCTCCCATCTTGGCCAAGAAGCCCTTTTGTTTACGCATCCAGGCCGAAGGAGGAGCCGGGAAGACGACCTTGGCCTATCGGATTGCCAAATGGGTTTGCAGCCCGGAATCGGTGGACGAAAACGAAAGCTTTATGCTCCCTGTCTTGATTGAAGGGAACCTGCTGGGACATGACCCTCATTGCAAACGCCCTCTTTTTCATGCCGTGCAACACCGCTTGCCGCCTGTAGAAGATGCTGTCCTTGATCTGCTACTTGAAAAAGGAAAGATCCTTGTGGTGATGGACCACCTTTCCGAACTGTCCGAAGAGGATCGTACATGTGTCCGCTTGGCGAGTGATCCAACTCTGAAACTAGGGGCTTTTATCGTCACAACCCGCTTGGAAACGGATGTTGAGGAGCGCAGGCCACAAACCATTCATCCCTTGCATATTGATTCCAAGCACATCATTGCTTTTCTGGCGGCCTACGTCAAAGAGGCACACTATGAGTTGGACGAATTTGGTGATGCCCTGGAAAAACTGAGCAAGATCGTGGGGGATCGTGCCATCACGGCGCTGGTGGCTCGGCTCTTTGCCCAAGAGATGATCCAAGCCAAAGAGAGGACAACGGCATCAAAGAACATTTCAGAAACCATGCCGGACTTGATTCTGAAGTCCCTGCAAGGCGTGGCCCAGGCCAAGGAGGCCCCGGACGTTTACGACGTTCAACGGGTGGCCAAGAAAGTCGCTTGGCTGTGTTTGAAGTCAAGTTTTCGGCCTTCGGAATGCAGGCAAGACACGGTGCGGGAAGAACTCGGTGACGAAACGAACCTTTCGAAGATCCTTGCCTACCTTCACAGCTTCGGTTTTCTTCTGAAAAATAACGACCTGCAAAACAGTCTTCGGATCAGCCAAGATCCGGTGGCGGAATACCTTGCGGCGTTGCGGGTGCTGGATCTTTCCCAAGAAGCCGAAGACCGCAATGCCTTCTGGAACAATTTTTTTGACGAGGCACGGCGGAAAGAAGGTGGTTTAGAGAGCATTCGAGGCTTCTTGCTGGCCCTGCTGGACTGTGTGGAAGCAAGAAGCCGTGATGCTGATGTTCCGGCCTTCGTGCATGAAGAACTGACCCGCATGGCCGGGTTGGACCCTGAGGAAGTGCGGAAAGCCAAAACCAAGCGGCGGGTGAAAGAGCTTTGCAAACGCTTGAAAAGCGACCATGAGAATGACAGAGTCTTTGCGGTGGAACAGCTTAGGGAGTGTGGCCAAGAGGCGAAGGAGGCTATGCCAGTGTTGATTGAGGCTATGAAGAATGATCCAGAAGGGAAGGTGCGTAGCATAATCGCGAAAGTTGTAGGATGCATTGATCCGGAATCCAATGAGGTCATTTCTTCTTTGCTATACGCAATGATAGAAGATAAAGATTACTTTGTCCGTCGTGATGCGGTTCTAGGTCTGGGAAGCACCAAAGCAACAGCCCAAGAAGCGATTCCGGCTTTGACTGCTGCACTGAAGGATATGAAATCGGAGTGGGTTCGTAAAGCGGCGGCAGATACCTTGGGAAAATACTGCCCGGATAGCACCAAAGCTATACAGGCCCTGATTGTTGCTTTGAAGGGTGATGCAAGCGAAGACGTTCGTCTCGAAATCGTTCCCATCTTGGGAAGACTAAGGAGCAAGCCCAAAGAAGTACTTTCAACCTTGATTGCTGTATTACGGAATGACAACTCAGGTTCGGTCAGATCTAAAGTCATCAACACCTTGCTGAGAGATTTCCTCGATATCAAGATTGGTTCATACGAGTATATCCTGGTTGCTGATTCAGAGGCCATACGAAGAACGGGGCCGGAGTTCAAGGAAGTGATCCAGGCTCTGATTGCCGTATTGAAGAACGACCCTGAAGACAGGGTTCGTTGCGCGGCAGTGGAAGCTTTGAAGGAAATTGGGCCGGAGGCTAAAGAAGCTGTCCCTACTTTGATTGCAGTATTGACTAGCGATCAAGATATTGATACTCGCAGTGAAGCCGCTCAAGCGCTGGGAAGCTTTGGCCCAGAGGCTAAGGAGGCTGTTCCAGCTTTGATTGCCGTGATGAAGGATGATGAGATCTATGATGATGTACGCAGTGCAGCAGCGGAAGCCTTGGGAGAAATAGGACCGGAGGCAAGAGAAGCTGTTCCAGGTTTGATAATTGCTTTACAGGACAGATGGCTAGATGTACGCAGTGCAGCCGCCGGTTCCTTGGGACAAATTGGCCAAGAGGCCAAAGAGGCTGTTCCAGCCTTGCTTGCGGCCTTGAAGGACGATCAGGGTGAATGGGTTCGCCGCTCGGCGGCACGTGCCTTAGGAGAGTTCAACTCGGAGGCCAAGGAGGTTGTTCCAGCCTTGCTTGCGGCCTTGAAGGACGATCAGGGTGAATGGGTTTGCCGCTCGGCGGCACGTGCCTTAGGAAAGTTCAACTCGGAGGCTAAAGAGGCCATGCCGCTCTTACAAGAGATCATGAACGACGACAAAGAGTCGGAATTTGTCCGCGAAGCCGCAAGGGAAGCCCTGCTGAAGATTGAGGGTAATTCCTAGAACCTCCTGCCAACTCCATCCTTTGTCATTCTTGACGCTTTCCATGATGGTTCTGTCAATTGTTCAAGCCATTCCTTCTGTCAATGTCTTTTGTCGGTTGACAAGGCAAGACTTGTAAGGGGATTTACACAAGATGCCGTATCATCGGCTGGCGGGTCGTCGCTTTCACTGACGATCTCACTTCATTACGCGGCATTTCCACATCCTGACGGTAGGAGCTTTCGGTGGTCTATCGTCGTTTCGATGTGCGGCGAAGCCGTTTTTCAGCAAGAGGGGATCTCCTTGTCTCCCTATCTCACCCGGATCGATTCGTCGGAACATCGGTCTCATACAAAAGCCTGATTTCCACACATGGAAATCCACATCCTACGAAAATCTTCCTCCTACTCCAGATACATCACAAAGGCCGCATAGAGCATTCATCCTCGCTTATGCGCTCACAATACCCCGAACAGAAACACCAGACAGTAATAGCCACCCACACCGATGAACACCAAGGCCGTGGCTCGTCGCATCCAGCGCTCGATCAGGGTCAGGGCATTGAAGGCTTTTGACAGGCGATTGGCGGCAAAAGCCAGGATAAGGGCGAAAACCACCACCGGTAGGGCCGTGCCGATCCCATAAAGTGACGGCATAAGTACATTTGATTGGTGCTTGACCGCCAGCGGGATCAGGCTACCGAAAAAGAGCGCCGCCGAGACGGGGCAGAAAGTCAGCGCGAAAACGATTCCAAGCAACCCCGCTCCCCACAGGCCCAATTTGTCCACTCGTCTCTGGAGGGCCTCCGAAACGCCGGAACCACCCCCCATCCAGGGCCAGGGAATCAGATCCAGCAGAAGCAGGCCGACCCCAAGCAGTACCGGTCCGAGAATCCGATTCATGTTTCCCTGGAGAAACATCGACACCGAAGGCATGGCGGCAAGACTCGTCACGACGATCATCGCCACCAGAAAATAAGCCAGGGTGCGTCCCAATGTATACAGCAAGCCGGAAGCAAGCACCAGGACAGGCCGGTCCACCCGCTTGCTTACGTAGGAAATCGCCACGATGTTTGTCGCCAGTGGACAAGGGCTGATGCTGGTCAGCACACCCAGCCAGAGGGCGCTGCCGATGGCCAGAAGAAAGGGTTCCATTATTGACCTTTCAGCATCCCCAGGTAATGACGGATTTGTTTCTCGGTGTACTCCATCAAGGCTGGTGGGTTGTGTCCGTATTCCCAGACCTTCTCGCAGTTCTCCCACTTGACCGTTTTCTCTCCGGCCTTGGCCGCCACGATCAAGGTGCCGAAGGATAACTGGAACTCCTGGACAAAGTGCTTGTTGTCATCCTGATCGGTGTTGAGTTCTTGAAAGACAAGCGTGCCCTTGGTCGTTTCATCCGCAAAGCGTTCTTGGATTGTCTGTTGAATCGCAGCCTGAATGCCCAGGCAGGTTTTACAGCGACGCTCACCATGAAAGTAATAGGCAACCACCTTGTCCGGTGCAGCAGCGGCTTTCCCATCGGTCGCGGCCTTGGTTTCCGTGTCCGTTTGCGCCTTCGCTGCGGGTTGTTGATGATCCGCCCCATTGGAGGGTTTGTTGCAACCTGCAAAGAGAAAAACGCCACAGAGCGCGACCAGGACAGCAAGCTTGATGGTAAGATAGTTCTTCATTTGGATAAACTCTCCGATTTATTGAGTTTGAACGTATATACTCGGACCTTTTCCGCGGCTTCGGCCATCCGTCTGGATCTTGCAGCCATAAGCTGTCGGGTAAGAAATTTGCCCAACCTACGGTATCTTGAACAACACTAACGAATCTACCACAGCGGAAGGAGGGATGCAAAAGCCTCCATGCTATGGCGGTGGGACAGGTTGGAAAAAGGGAACTGCTTGGCGATCCTACGATGAACTCAAGAGCATCTTCAAGAACTTTTCTCGTTGGCTGGTTCATCGCTGGTTCGTCGCTGGGCCGCGCAAGGCCTTCAAGCTTTTCTCATGGTTTCCGATTTTTATCGGATAGGGGCGATGTATACGGTGCGAAACATGGGCTCCTTGGGGAGACTCGTTGGGTAAATGTTGAAAAAAGCTCGCACCAACAGGCATCTTATGGCACAATCAGGAAAAAGAATGAGCCTTCATTCATTCGTGGAATCCTAGCGGAATCCTAGAGAAATTCCGGAATAATTCACGGAATCTTATCGTTGACAGTCACAAATTGAACGGTATAATGCGCCGACTTTTGACGGGTTATCCCACTCTTTGTCATGAACTTCATCTTTTGACGGAGGTTGCCCATGTCGCAAAATGAACAATCCCGCGACACTCTCAAGACCTCGGAACCCTTTGCCAAGCATCCACCCACCACCCTGCACGGGTATCGTGCGGCGCACGTCGCATCGATGAAAGAACGGGAACGCTTCTGGCGTGAGCAGGCCGACCGCCTGTGTTGGTCCCAGCCCTTCGAAACCGTGGTGGAAGAGGACTTCACCGAGGCCAGTGTTGCCTGGTTCCCCGAAGGAATGCTCAACGGGTGCCGCAATGTGTTGGATCTCAACCTGGAACGGGGCTACGGCTCGCGCCAGGCGATTTATTCCATCAGCCCCTACGGCGAGGAAGAAACCGTCACCTTCGACGAGTTGGCCGTCCGGGTGAAGGCGATGGCCAAAGCCCTGAAAGCCCACGGTTTGAAAGCCGGGGACCGCGTTGCGCTTTACTGCCCGGAATGCACCGAAGTGGTGGTGATTATGCTGGCCTGTGCCCGCCTGGGCCTGACCTACGTGCCCATCCCCTTCCGCTTCCCGGAGAATCTGGCCTTTGAAAGCGTGGAAGACAGCGGGGCAAGCCTGGTGGTGCTGGGTAACTGCGGTGGTCGTCCGATGTACGAAAACCGGGCGCGCAACCTCGCAGGGAAACTGAAAGAACTCCCCTGCTCCCTGCTCTGCATCGGAGAATGCCCGATCAGTGAAAATGTTCTTGGGTATGCGGATTTCCTGCGCAAAGGTGAGGGAGAACCGGAACCGGAGATTCTGAATGTTCCGGCAGAACACCCTTTGATGCTGCTCTATGCCAAGTTGGCGCCGGGGATGCCGCGTGGTTCCGTGTTTGCCACCGGTGGGTTTCTGGTGCAGGCCGCGACCAGCTACGACCATATCTTCAATGGGTCCAACGACCGCGTGGATACCATCTTCTGTACGGTCAGTCTGGCCAGCGCGGCGGGGCAGAGCTACGGCTTCTGGGGGCCGCTGCTCAACGGAGATTGCATCCTGCTGCATTCCATCGGCACCACCACGCCCATCGCCCCGGTGGTGGACAAGGTCTTGCGTGCCCAGGAAAACTGCGCTCTCTTGACCACGCCTCGCGTCTTATTGCGCCTGCGCACGGAATATGAAACCAACGATCCGGATACCGCCCAGCGCTTCGTGATGGTGGCAAGCTGCGGCAACGTGTTGACCCCGCGTGTGGTCAACTTCTGCACCGGGTACCTGGCGGAAACCAAAGAGCGGGTGATCAACCTCTGGGTGCAGAGTGAAACCGGAACGGCCTTGATGAACACCTACGCCAACGCCGAGTTGAACCGCCCTGGAAGCCTGGGCCTTCCGGCAATGGGCGTGGGGACGAAGATCCTCAACAATGCCGGTGAGGTTTGCTCGGCGAACCAAAGCGGTCAGCTTGTATTCAGCCAATCCTGGCCGGCGATGGCGCGTGGTATCTGGCGTCAGGCCGAACGCTTCCGCGAGCGCTATTTCCATCGTTTTCCCGGTTATTACAATACCAACGACGGTCTGCGTGAAGACGCCGACGGCTTCCACTGGTTCATGGGTCGCCTGGATGATGTGATCAAGGTGAACGACCAGAGCCTGGCTACCAGCGAGATTGAGGCCGTGTTGATCGTCCATGAAAAAATCACCGAAGCCGCCGTGGTGGGTATTCATGAAGAACCCTCGGATCGCATCATTGTTTTCCTGGTTCCCAATCAGGAATTGATCCCTCTGGGGAACATGATGGCCGAATCCGCCCTGGCTACGGAAATCGAAGCCTATCTCGCCCAGCGTCTGGGGGATTATGCCGGTCCTTACAAGTTCCTCCTCGTTCCTGAATTGCCGCGCACGGCGACGGGTAAAGTGGTTCGCCGCCTGCTTCGTCGCATCGCTACCGGTGACATTCAGCCTGCCGAGGATCTAAGCCACGTCGCGAATCCAGAATCTGTAAACAATCTCATCAAATCAAGCGGGAATTAACGTGGACGACATCAGAAAAGTTATTGAAAGCATCTCGGACGTTCATAAGGCCAGAGTGTATCTGACCACCAACGAACGCCGTCTGGAAAGCAGCGCGCAGCTTTTCATGGAAAACGTCTTCAAGCGGATTGAATCCCTTGATGCGCAAGAGGATGTCACCGACCTGCGCATGGAACTCAGTTCGATGATCGAGTCCCTGCGCGAGATCAGTGGTGGCCCTCGTGTCAACGCCTTCTTGGGGGATCTGCTCACGCAGCTGATTCGTCTGGAGCGTGACTACGACGGGAGTGACGTCCTGATGCGCCATTACCTCACGCCCGGTGTGGTGAAGAAAATCCATGACAAGCCCAAGCGGATTCTCTGCCTGAATACGGCGCGTTCTTCCACCAAACTGGCGCTTTTCGAGGGCATGGAAAAGGTCTTCCAGTCCGAAGTGCATCTGCCCATCGATGGTGAAGACACCATTGAAACCCGTACCGAAAGCGTGATCGGCTGGTTGCAGGCCAATGGTCTGACCCTGGCCGACATTGACGGTCTGGCCATTCGTGGCGGTTTCCCCAAACCGGTGGGAACGGGAATCTATCGCGTCACCCCGGAAATGCTGCGGGATATGGAACAGCCGCGCATGGAACACCCGGCCAACAAGGGTGTCTATATCGGGATGGAACTGGTTCGCAAAATGCCGCACCCCGCAGAGGTTTTGGCGATCACCCGCGACATGCCCAGCTCCGATGAAATGGAACTGGTCAACCGCCTCACCGGATTCCTGGCCATGAAACGGGACGGTGTCGGTGCCCATTACCTGAACCACAAGGCCGTGTGGCGTCTGACCGCCGACCTGATGGGGATTGAACGCGATCGTCTGGACATGGTGACCGCCCACGTCGGGGGTGGTACCTCCATTGCGCTGCATCGCGGCGGTCAGGTGGTGGATGTCTTCGATGCGTTCGGTTCCGTGCCCAGCGTGAGCCGTGCCGGATGGCTGCACATGCCTACCCTGTTGGACATGATTACCAACAAGGAATTGAACCTCAAAGACCTGGATGCGATCATTCACCACCGAGGTGGGTTGTTCAGTCTGGCTGGGACCAGTGACTTCCGCGCCCTCACCGCATTCCGCCGTCAAGGCGCCAGCGAGGTGCAGCGTAAGAAGATCGACACGATCATGGAATTCTTCGCACGGAAGATCGTTGCCAGCATCCTGCGCATCACCAACGAAGCCGAACCGGTGAAGGTTTTGGCCGTGACCGGTGGCCTGGTCGGGATCGACGAATTGTACTCCCGTATCGAAGCCAACCTGAACGGACGTTTCCCCTTGGTGCGTGTCCCCGCCAGCCTGGAGTTTGAAAGTCTGGCCGCCGGATGGTTCCAAGCCAATTATGATCCGGAGTGTATCAAAGATTACACCCGTGAGGTAAACCGCGTTGCGGAATTGCGTGGCAAGGAAAACCAACTTCTGGATACCATCATCTTTGAGCGTGAGATCAAGTTCCGTCGCCGCAATGCTCCCATTTTGACGATGGATGACCTGATTGACAGCGCCTACCTGACGGTGCATGACCACAGGGAACCGACCATCGCGATTATCGGCGCGAACAACGAAGACGCCATTCTCGCAGCCAAGCGAGCCAACGAATCCGGGTCGTATCGTCTGGCCAAATTCCGTCTGTTGGGTGACTTCGCCGAGATCAACCAGATTGCCTATGACTTCGATCTGGTGATTGACGACAACAACTACGCCATTGTGGACACCGAAGATGCTCCGCAGACCGCCGTAGACATGCTGGATGACGGCGAAGTGCATATCCTGATGAAAGGAAGTCTGCACACCGACGAGATTCTGCGTACCGTCTTCCGCTATCTCAAGAGCAGCGGCAAGCTGGTCAAAGGGCAGGTTATTTCCCATATCTTCGTGTTGGATATTCCCACGCGCAAGAAACCCCTGCTCATCACCGATGCGGCAGTCAACACCTACCCGGACAAAGACAAGCGCGTGCAGATCATTGAAAACGCCCTGCGCGTGGCCAAGAGCCTGAACATTCCGCAACCCAAGGTGGCGGTGATGAGCGCGGTGGAGACGATCAACAAGAGCGTGTCCAGTTCCGTGGAAGCCGAAGAGATTGCCGCGCATTTCGCCGGGCGGGATGATTGCATCGTGGAAGGGCCGTTATCCTTCGACGTGGCGATGGATGCCCACATCGCGGCGGAAAAGAAATACAAAGGCAAAGTCGGCGGCTCGGCGGACATCCTCTGTATGCCGGATATTGATGCTGGAAACATGGTTTACAAAACCCTGACCACCCAGTCCGGTGCCAGTTGCGCCGGTGTCATTCTTGCCGGAGACATGCCGCTGATCCTGACCAGCCGAGGCGATTCGGCCAAGTCGAAGCTGGCCTCCATCTCTCTTGCGGTGAAAATGTACTTTGAGATGATGAAGTCCAAGTAAACCGGGTTACTTTCCCCGCATGGGGAATCCGTTTCGATGCAGGGTCCGTGGTTTGTCTCCCAACGGGGTGACAGGCCACGGACTCGCTTTTTATACGTGTGTGAAGCTTGAATCTGTCTGTTTTGTGGCTGATGAAACCTGTTGCTGAGGTGATATGATGAAGTGGAAAATACGACGCTTGGAAACGCTGTACAGGGAGCGCCTGGGTTCGGTGAAGCGTGCGTTTTCAGTGATCCGTCCGGGAAGCCGGGTTTATATCTCCACAGCCTGTGCCGCGCCCCGGCATCTGGTTTCCAAAATGGCCGAGTTTCCCAATAACTTTGCCGACACGGAAATTTTCCACATTGTAAGCTTGGTTGACATGCCCTTCACCGACCCCTCCCGGCAGGACATGTTCCGGCTCAACACCTTTTTCATCGGTGATGCCGCCAGAGAAGCGGTGCGGGTAGGCAATGCGGATTACACCCCCATTTTCCTGTCCGAGATTCCCAAGCTGATTCAGCGCGGGCGTTTACGCTTTGATGTGGCCTTGGTACAGGTGGCACCGCCGGATGAATTCGGCAATTGTTCCTTGGGAGTCAGCGTAGAATCGGTCAAGGCGGCGATCCGCCATGCGGACTATGTGGTGGCTCAGGTGAATCGGAATATGCCACGCACGATGGGGGACAGCTCGATCAGTGTGGATGAACTGGACGCCATTATGGAATACGATGAGCCGATCTTGGAATTTCATGCTCCCAAGACCGATGACGTATCCGACCGCATCGGCTTTTACGTCTCCCGTCTCGTTCCCAACGGAGCGACCTTGCAGGTCGGTTATGGGAAGATTCCCAACGCCGTGTTGCGTCATTTGATGGACAAGCGCGACCTTGGGGTTCACACGGAGATGTTCAGTGATGCCTTGATTGATCTCTATGAAGCCGGGGTGATTACCAATCGCAACAAAACCCTGCATCCGGGGAAGGTGGTCTCTGCCTTCTGCCTGGGAACCAAACGCCTGTACGATGCGATTCACAACAACCCGGCCTTTGAGTTCTACCCCACCGACTACACCAGCGATCCGCGCAACGTGGCGATGAACAAAGGTCTGGTGGCGATCAACTCCGCCCTGGAGATCGACCTCACCGGGCAGGTCTGCGCGGACAGCTTGGGCACCAGTTTTCAGAGCGGCATTGGGGGGCAGGCCGATTTCATTCGTGGCGCTGCGCTGGCGGAAAAGGGAAAGCCGATCATTGCGCTACCCAGCACGGCGGAAGAAGGCCGGATCAGCCGCATTGTGGCCACCTTGCAACCCGGTGCCGGTGTGGTGACCACACGCGGGGATGTGCATTACGTGGTGACGGAATACGGCGTGGCCTTCCTGCATGGAAAAAGTATTCGTGAGCGGGCGCTGGCCTTAATCAATATCGCTCATCCGGATTTTCGTGAGGAATTGCTGGAGAAAGCCAAGCAGCTTAACTATGTCTATCCCGATCAGGTCTTATCCGCCGATCATGCAACCATGCCGGATCAACACTGGCGCTTTCTAACCCGCAAAACCGAGCATGAGGTGACTCTCCGTCCCATCCATGCCACCGATGAAGACAAGATACGTCGCCTGTTCTACACCCTGCGTGAAGAAGATATTTTCTACCGTTTCATGGGTACGGTGAAAACCCTGCCCCACAAGAAGGCGCTTCCCCTGGTTGCGTTGGACTATGAGGAAAAGTTCGCGGTGGTGGCCTGTTTGGGGGAAGAACCCGATGATGAAATCATCGGTGTGGGGCGCTGGTTCTGGGACCGCGCCAGCAACATGGCCGAGGTGGCTTTCGCGGTGAACCCTGCCTGGCAGGGGCAGGGATTGGGGACCAAGTTGTTGCAGGTTTTGATGGAAGTGGCCAAGCAGAAAGGAATTGCCGGGTTCACTGCCGAAGTGATGGGGGGTAACCGGAAAATGCTGGGCGTGTTTTATCGCTCCGGCTGCAACGTGAGAACCCACCTGGATGACGGCGTCTATTTTGTTCGTCTGCGTTTCAACGACCTGGTCAAGCGAGCGCCCACCTTGCCTGAAGATGTGGTTGTTTAGCACGATACCAAATCATTCATACCACAAAGGGGAGCGACATCATCGCTCCCCTTTGGCATGATGGACTCTCTACCAAGGCTATTCCTTGTCGAACTCCTTGATCATCTCGACGTGGGGAATACCGGCTTCCAGAAAAGGACGGCCCGCTTCCACATAACCCAAAGCCAGATAGAAAGCACGGGCGCTGGCCTGGCTGTGCAGACGGATATGGGAAAGCTCCTGCTCCTTGGCGAACCCTTCCACGGCAGCCATCAGGGAGCGTCCGACCCCTTGGCGACGAAACAGCGGAAGCACGGCCATACGCCCCAGTTTCGCTCCCCGGTCTTCCTTGACCAGGCGGACCGTGGCCACCGCTTCTCCGTCGGCAAAAGCCAGCCAATGCCAGGCGGTATCGTCGTGTTCGTCTCGCTCCAGAGCGGGGTCGATCTGCTGCTCGGTGATGAACACCTGCTTACGGATTTCGTAGGCCGTGGTGCGCTCTTCGTCCGTCTCAACGCGATGAATGGGAAAGCTTTCCATGATGTCTGTCTCTCAATGAGGATTCGTCCAAAAGCCTGAACCGATAACAGCTTACCTGGTTTGCGGAATCTCCAGGGTTTCCCACATCTCCGGATTTCTTACGATCTCGCAGTCCACCAGCTTGGCGCTGGACGGATTGACGAAGGGACTCCAGCAGTTCTCAAACAACTGAGGCAAGTCCTGGACATCCATCCAACAGGAACTTTCACCGTCTTCCAAGGTTTCACAACTGGGTGGGCGGTAGGCGCCGGTGGTGCCGTCGGGGACACTATCGGCCCAGGGATCCCAATAGGGCCAGGCGAGCAGTTTGTCCACGGCCCTGTCATAGTAGTGGTGAATCATACGCACTTCTTCGCTTTGCAGCGGGAAGCCGAAGCTGTGGCTTTGCGCCAGGTAAAGGGCCAGGCTACGCCGGAAGCTATCCGGTTCATACTGCATATCTTCTTCGGGTAGTTCTTTGGCTTCGGTGATGCGTTCGTCAAGGCCATCCAACAACAACACGGCGGCTTCGTTGTCACGGTTAATCAGTGCGTTGCCGATATGCGCGAGATGGAAATAGCGGCAGATGCGCAGGTTGTAGCGGTTAATGGCAAAGGAGGCCTGGTCGTAGGTGTTGGGTTCCCCCCGTCCGCAGTCCTGGGTCTGGGCTGCATGATAGCCGATCAACTCGGCCCCGCGCCGGGCATTGCATTCTCCGTTTGGAATCAGGTCGCGGTAGTTGATGAAGCTGGCCAGGTCGCCTTGCTCGCGGTTGAGTTCTTCGTCGTCTGTGAAACCGGGAATAAACAACTCACCGTTTTCATCTTTGCTGCGAATGCGGAAATCGGAATCCACAATATCTTTGGCAAAGGCTTCCAGCAGAGTCAGGGTTTCGCCGCAGGCTTCGCGGACATTCTCTCCGTGGGCGTATTCCACCGCGTAACGCAGAATGGGAATCAGGCGGAAGATGTGCGGCACGTCGTCTTTGGAACGGATGTTGGTTACCCAGACCTTGCCCCAGTACGGGTTGTTCTCAATGGGATAGCGGTTGCAGTTCCAGCGCGTGTAGCTGGAGAACCAGCCGGAGTAATCCACGGCTTTACGTTTGCCGTCATGGGTTTGGAACTCATGATTGAAGGCGACCACGTTGCGGGTCATCAGGTGCGGTAGAGTGTCGTTCTCATCATGAACCATGCCCAACATCGAGGCACTCATTCCCTTGCAGAGCTGCCCGGCGGCCAGGTCTACGGTATCGTCTTCAAGCAGCATACTGGCCGAAAGCAGGTCACCTAAAACGCGACTTAAGGGAATATGCAGGTTGTGACCGCCGTCGTTCAGGTTTTCCGGGTGGAAGAAGGTAACCAGATCGCCCTCTTTGCGGAAGCGTTCGTTGTACCAGAATTGCCAGTCTTTCATGCCGGTAGAGGCATCCACGCCGTGGGTGGTGTAAAGCACATAATCAAAATAACGGACGGTTTTCAGGAAGCTCATCACTTTCAGGGTGAAGGCGCGGACTTCCTCGTCGGTGACCGGTTCCCCGGCATCCGGGCGGCTGTAATCCACTTCCAGGGTTTCGGGAAAGAGGCTTAGCTCCTCGTCCTGCTCGGTATCCCCGTCTAAGTCGGTGACATCGCCGTCTTCGTCGGGTTCATCCCCATCGCTTGGGTCCGTGGAGTCTCCGTCTTCAGTCGGGTTGTTTTCGTTTGAGGTATTCTCCTCATCCGAACAGGCGGCCATCGTGAAGACAAGCAAGCAGGCACAGATACCTGTGAGCCAGATGGATTTCATGGTCTGTTTCCTTTTCCCTGATTCATCCTGCTGGATGATGCTGATTGATAAATGAATGGTTGGGTTATCCGTTGGTTTGTCCATAGCGACGCAACCAGGCCATGTTGGCTTGAGCCAATCCTTCCGGGTTGCCGATGTCCAAGCGTTCCCCTTTCAGAACCAGCCCGTGGAAGGGATAGTCTTTCGTCAGGGCTTGAAGCGCCGGTGTCAGTTGGATTTCGTTGCGTGCATCCGGGCCGATGTCATCAAAGGCATCAAAGATGGTGGCTGGAACCACGTAGCGACCGGTGATGGCCATACGGCTGGGAGCGTCTTCCAGAGCCGGTTTTTCAACCAGGGTATCCACACGCCACAGGCCGTCGTCGTGGTTCAATTCTTCCCCGCCGATGATGCCGTAACGGTTGACGTGTTCGTCAGGCACGGGCAAGAGGGAAATGGAGCAGCCATCATGTTCGACGGCATTGTCTACCAGACGCTTCAAAGGCGGCGTGGTTTCCGGAAAGACGATTTCATCGCCCAGCATGATGGCGAACCATTCATCTTTGGGAATGCGGTTCTTGCAGACGTGAATGGCATGGCCCAGACCGTGAGGGTTGTATTGAATCACCGTCTCGAACTCCATCTTGGTTTCCAACTCCTTGAGTTGTTCCAGGGCTTCGAGCTGGCGCTTGTGCTTGAGCTGCCGATACACGCGCTCGTTGGGGAGAAAGTGATAGAGAATGTGTTCTTTATAGGGGTTGATGACGAAGATCACGCGACGGATTCCCGCCTGATAGGCTTCTTCCACGTTGTATTGAATGGCCGGTCTGTCTCCGATGGGGAACAGTTCCTTGGGAATGGCTTTGCTGGCCGGAAAAAGCCGCGTACCGACACCTGCCGCTGGAATGACTACCGTTGTTACTTTCGCCATCATTTCCTCCCTCAACATGCAAACTATCATGAAAGTCTTTTGAGCATAGACCGCTCTGTTCTGTTGTCAAGAAATGGTCTGTTCACGCAAGACCTTTTCGCGATGTCTCTTTCAAGCCTGTCAACAGCGCATCCAGTTGGGCCAGTTCCCGTTCGTATCCACCGGAAAGAATGGGGAAGCGACACCAGGTCTTGGGGTCCAGGTTTTCGTCATCCAGATGGAAACTGGGCGCGTAGCGCTCTCTCTTCCATTGGTTCTGACACCACAGCCTGAAAAAACGGGCCACCCAGGCGGCGAGTTGTTCCTCGTCCGTGTCGGCAAAGCGGGTGCGCAGGTGGTAAAACACCTCAACCGGACTGCGTTTGTCCCTCACCGCTGCGCGTTCGATCTCGTCCAGTACCTCGTAGGGCATCAGGTCTGCTTCATCGGTCTGTTTGTCTTCCGGTGGACGCAATTCCGCCGTGGGTTGTTGGTCGTTGACCAGGCGCAGGCTGGGAATCTTGAAGCCGCCCTGCGGGCCTTGGGTTTCCAGCCAGACAAGCCAGCGGCGCAGGTAGGCTTTGTCAATACCGCTGATCGGGCTGATCCCGCCGCAGGTGTCGCCGTCCATCGTCGCATAGCCTACCGCGGCTTCACTGCGGTTGCTGGTGGCGCAAAGCAAAGCCCCCTTCACGTTGGCCAGAAGCCACACGCCGGGAGCGCGCACGCGAGCCTGAATGTTCTGTAAAGCCAGGTCATCGGTCTGCCAACGCAGCGGTCGTTCCAAACCCTGTTCGACCATCCCCACGTAGCCTTGAACCAACGAATCAATCTTGAAGTCCAGGTAGCCGGCGTGCAAGGCTTCGGCAAGGCTTCGCGCCGCGTTGTGGGTTGTTTCGGAACTGTTCTCCGTGGCCTGATAGACGCAGGTAAGCATCTCGGCCATGATTGCCTGTTCTTCGGTGCAGGCTTGAAGTTGGGGCCAGTAGGGAAACTTGTCTTTGAAGCCGGAAAGTCCCAGTTCCTTGATACCGGCATGGACCATCAGGGCAATCAGGCAAGCCGTTGCACTGGAATCCGCCCCGCCGCTGAGTGAGATCACGAAGCCTCGGCTTCGGCTTTTACGCAGGTAATCCAACAAGGCCAGACCAAGCGAGCGGGTAAATTCTTCCTCTTTCACCTGGTTCTTCTGTTCCCAGTCAGGAGGGATGAACGAAGGCTCCGGGCAGGGAGGAACGTCAACGGGAGGCACTTCGGTATGGATAACGCGGATGCCATCGCCCTGGGGGTTGGAGGTTCCCTCGGCACTGAAGCGGCTTTGCTGAATGCGGTTCATATCCAGATCCAGCGTAGCCGTGGTCAAGGTCCAATCCTGCATGGAGAAGCGCGGCCCCTGAGCGAGTAGCCGTCCGCCGCTGGCGATGAGGTTTCCGCCGTCATAGATCGCCCGGCCTGCCTCGTTACCCAGCAGATTGCAATGAATGTAGCCCACGCCGAAGGCACGGGAGCCTTCCTGGACGATGTGCTTTCGGGTTTCCTGTTTGCCAAAGGCGAAATGGCTGGCTGAGGGATTGAGCAGGAGGTCCAGTCCGTGGCGGGCCAACACCGCACCGGGCCGAGCGCCGACCCAGGCGTCCTCGCAGATTTCAAAGCCGATACGCACCCCGCCGCAATCGAACAGAAGGTCGCCCACCGCAACGGATTCACCAAAAAGAGAGAGTTCTTTGACGCGACCCAAAGGCCAGGCTTTGAACCAACGCGGCTCATAATGGATGCCGTCACCCGGAAGGAAGTGCTTGGCTGCAAAGCCGAGCAGGCGACCATCGGCCACCAGGCAGGAGGTGTTGGTTAAGCGCCCTTGAACGAGGAGTGGCAAGCCGAAGTTGATAATCAGTCCCTTTGTGTGGGGGATCAACTCGGCCAGAACCTCCAACGCCGTGCGTTGCAGAGACGGAGATAAGAAAGCGTCTTCACAGCCGTAACCGGACAGGCATAGTTCCGGCAGGCACAACACTCCCACCTTTTGGCTTCTGGCTTCTTCCAATGCCTGTTCAATGCGGCGCTGGTTGCCGGTCCAATCCAGGGGAGTCTGATTCAGCGCACATGCGCCAACCTTTACGGGGTGCATACTTGCTCCATGATGAAACTCGTTCTTGAACCCGACGCAATCCCGGAGGAAAATCAGGCAAGCAACGATGTTGTTTGAAGACCTCGCAGGCTTGGTTATACCCCAAGCGAGAAGCCTTGCCAAGCAAAGGAGCAGAGGAAGTTTCGAGCGGGGAGATCCCTGGAGATGGCGAGGACTAGACCCGGCGAGCGGGAGTTGCGAAGGGGAACGGAGAGACTAACCCAAGAAACCATAAAAAAGGAGCGCCCCATGTGGCCAAGCATGGGGCGCAAAGAACGATAACACAACGAAGGAGGAGTCCATCCCCGGTGGATACCGGGGAAGAGGGTGATTTATACGGTTGCGAACCCCGACATGCGTCGTTGTTCCAGATAGGACGACAGGTTGGTGGATTTCTTGATTTTCTCCAACAGGGTGGTGCGGTTCATAGTCAACAAGGTAGCCGCCTGTTTCTTTTTCAACCCGCTTTTGTTCAGCGCTTCCTGGATCAGGGTTTCTTCAAAGTGGGTAATCAGATCGCCCAGGTTCACCGGGGTGAATTCCACTCTGGCTTCTACGTTGGCTTGAGCGATGTCGGCCTCGTCGTCTTCATCCAGGAACGCCGAGCTTTGGGAATCCCGCACGCGGGGGGGAAGCGTATCCAAGCCAATGGCCCCTTCTTCTTGGAACAGGGTGGCGCGATCGACGACGTTTTCCAGTTCGCGAATGTTACCCGGCCAATCGTAGTTTTCCATTTTGACAAGGCACTCTTCACTGAAGCCGGTGAGTTTCAGGCCGCGCTCTTCGCATTTGACCCGCAGGAAGGTATCCGCCAGACGCGGGATGTCTTCCCGGCGTTTGCGCAGGGGGAGTAGTTGCAGGGGAATCACGTTGACGCGGAAGTAGAGATCCGAGCGGAATTCACCTTCTTCCACCATCTCTTTCAGGTTGGCGTTGGTCGCGCAGATGATGCGGCAATTCACTTTTCGGGTCGCCGTACCACCGACGGGCATCAGTTCTTTGGTTTGCAGGAAGCGCAGGAGCTTGACCTGCTGGTTGAGGTTCATCTCACCGATTTCATCAAGGAAGATGGTGCCGCCGTCGGCCATTTCCAAACGACCTTTGCGGGTACGCACCGCGCCGCTGAACGCTCCTTCGACGTGGCCGAACATTTCGCTTTCCAGAAGGTCTTCGGGAATCGCGCCGCAATTGATTGAGACAAAAGGCCCGTTAGCCCGTTTGCTGAAGTTGTGAATCAGGCGAGCCATCACTTCTTTTCCCGTACCGGTTTCCCCGGTGAGAATCACGTTGGCATCGCTGGTGGCCGCCCAGTAAGCCCGCTGATAGAGATCGGCCATCGCCTGGCTGGCGGTTTCCAGCATCAGGGGTTTGCGTTCGTCATCCCAGCTTTCTTCGGGAGTCTGCAATTTGACGCCAAGGGCATCCGCGATGGATTGCAGCGCCTGGGGCATGGTGGTGTCCGGGCCGAAGACATCGTAATACCCGTGGTGCATGGCATCCACGGCCAGCGCGATGTTCTGTTCCCGTTGGTTGAGGATCACGGTTGGCGCATAGCCGCCGGGCGAAGCGTTCCGTAGAGAAGACACCAACTCGCACTCGTAAAGGGAGGTATCCACCAATACGAGGTCGTAGGGATGACGCTCCAAATGGAGATGCAGATCCTCGTTGCTCCCGACGCGATCCACCCAGACAAACCAGTTTGACAGGGCTTCTCCGTAATAGGTCGCATGGATCATGTCAGGATCCGCGATGAGAATGCGCTTGCGATGTTTGATCGAGTTGGGTTTCAAAGCGGGTGCCTGCATGGTGACTCTCCATTGGTCCGGGCTTTGGGGGTACAGAAGTTCGTTGGTTTCTTGTCTAGGCGTGAACACCTTGGCCCAAAGCTAGAGCAAGCATCGGGCCAGTTTTTGTAAATGTTTCCTTTTGCACCATGAAAATAGTCTATTCAAAAGACTCCAGTATTCAGTGGTTTGAACGTGTAGATTAAAATAATTTAAGCAATTCCTTACATGTGGAAAACTCCGTGGATAATGAGTCGTCATTCATTCTTGTTTGCCTGTTGTCTTGTGTGGAGAATATGTGTATTTTCGTATTGGCCTGCTTTGGCACAGGTGGCACATTCAGTCAGGAAATTGACAAAAAGGGAACACCTGGAAAATGTGAAAATGTCGGAAAGTTGACAGGAAGTTTTGCCACCCGACACGCTGAATAATGATAAAGTGAAATAAAAACAGTGTTATATGATGTTTTTCTCAATTTGTGAAAAAAGCTGTCGATAGCATTTGTGTCAAATTGCGTTTTGTTTCGCGGGCGTCTGTGGATGTCCCATCCATTATAAGGAGCCGTCATGGTTCACCTCATTCGACACACATCGGTCTTGATTTTGACAATCCTGCTGTTCACCGTTCTGGTGGGTTGCGAGCATCGAAGTATGCGCCAGGGAGAGGCGATCAAAGAAAAGCCCACCCGCTTGAAACTGGCCGTGGCCATTCTGCCGTTTGAGGATGATACCCATGAAATGGGCGAGCTTGGCTTGCTGATCCGCCGACACCTGATGGAAAACCTGAAAGAGGAAAACCGCTTCGTCGTCGTCTCCGAAGAACGGATGCGTAAGGCAATGTTTGAGCAGTTACGCAATGTTACCGGGGCGAAAGTGGAAGACAAAGACCTTGCCCGTCTGGGATATGCCCTGGAAGCCAATCTATTGATTACCGGCACCGTTCATCAGATGAAACGAGGTGGGGAGGATCTGGATTACGTCATCGGTGAACGCCATGACCGGGATGCGACGATCAAGGTGACAACCCGTGTGTTTGATGTCTGGAAACAGACACCACTTGTCGAGTTTACCGTCACCGGAGAAACCTCGCGGCAGTCCACCCACACCTTCACCCTTGGGGAACAACCCCTGCAAGGGGATGCCCTGCTGCGAAAAGCCAGTCGTTCCGCTGTTCTGCAAATGATACCCACCTTGGTTCGCACCGCTCATCCGATGAATTGGGGTGCCCGCGTGACCAACCTGGACGCCGAAGAGCATGTGGTGATCGGTGCAGGACATCTTTCCGGCTTGCAGGTCAAGGATGAATTGGAAGTCTTTGGGCTTCCAGGTGAGCGCGTGGAGCGCTCCATGTTGCGCGCTCCGGATAACCCCTTGGTTAAGAAGGGGAAAATCGAAATCGTGCGCCTCCTGGGTCATAATTATGCCAGAGCCAAGGTCAGCGAAGGCGGCCCGGTGAAGGTCGGCGACCTGGTCCGTGTCGCTATTTTGACACCATCTTCCGAAGGAGAGGCCATGCCGGGTTCCCCGATGCCTGCCGCTGATGGAACCGCTCCTGCCGCTGATGGAACCGCTCCTGCCGCTGATGGAACCGCTCCTGCCGCTGATGGAGCCGCTCCTGCCGCTGATGGAGCCGCCCCTGCTGCCGATGGAGCTGCACCTGCTGCCGATGGAGCTGCCCCTGCTGCCGATGGCGCTGCCCCTGCTGCTGATGGCGCCGCACCCGCTGCTGATGGCGCTGCTCCTGCCGCCGATGGAGCTGCACCTGCTGCCGATGGCGCTGCACCTGCTGCCGATGGCGCTGCACCTGCTGCCGATGGCGCTGCACCTGCTGCCGATGGAGCCGCACCCGCTGCAACACCCTAGATTCCGGGTTGCTTGTCTCGTCGAGCATCCTACCGTTCCGGCATGTTACGTTGCCTGTTTGTATCCCAACAGGTGATGAACTGCAAAAAGCGTCTGTTGGTAGACCCAAGAGCGGGTAAAGTTCCCGGTGGAAACGGTCGATACACAAGCGGAACTGCCATGAAATCTGGAGGTGGCTTGTGAACGACGAAAAGAAATCCCACATTTTGTTTGTGGACGATGAGAAGAACATTCTTGAAGGCTTACGTCGTATGCTGCGCTCCCAACGGGAGAGTTGGGAATTTCATTTTGCCAACAGCGTGGATGAAGCCATTGATCTGCTCAAAGACGTTCCCGTGGATACCATCATCTCCGATGTGGAAATGCCCGGCAAAAACGGCTTTGACCTTCTGAGCTATCTTCAAGAAAATTACCAGAAGGAAAACATCCCGGTGATTATGCTCACCGGGGTGCGTGATTCAGACATCAAACGCCGTGCTTTGGACAGTGGCGCGACGGATCTCTTGAGCAAACCGATCACGCGGGAAGACCTGGTTGCTCGAATCAGCAGTATGCTTCGCCTGGCTCATTTCCAGAAAGCCCTGCAACGTCAAAACGAAACCTTGGAGCAAAAGGTCCATGAGCGCACCCAGGAAGTGATGCAGTCCCGGATGGACATCATCTGGCGTCTGGCCAAAGCTGCGGAATTTCGTGACGAGGAGACGGGCAATCACGTAATCCGCGTCGGTTATTTCAGTGCCCTGTTGGCCAACAAGATCGGCAAGGATCAGGAGTACATCAACAGCCTGTTTCTGACCTCGCCTTTGCATGATGTGGGAAAGATCGGCACGCCGGATCATGTCTTGCTCAAACCGGGAAAGTTGACCCCGGAAGAATGGGACATTATGAAACGACATGCCAAGATCGGTATGGAAATCCTCAACCCGAGCTTTTCTCCACCGACGGATCAATGGGCCGGTATGGGGGATCTTCACTTCCTGCTTGGTCACGAAGGAAGCTATGTCAACCCTCTGTTGGATATGGCCAGCGAGATCGCTGGAAGTCACCATGAAAAATGGGATGGCAGCGGCTACCCCAAAGGCTTGTCCGGAGAAGACATCCCGTTGTGCGGGCGTATCGTGGCCATTGCCGATGTCTATGACGCCTTAAGCAGCAAGCGACCTTACAAGCAGCCCTTCCCGGAAGAGAAGGTGCTTGCCATTTTTGAGGAAAGCGCCGGTAAGCATTTTGATCCGACCCTTTATGAAGCCTTCCTGGAATGTCTTCCCCGGTTCCGTGAAGTACGCAATCACTGGAGCGATGATGACGTCGATTTCGCAGAGCTGAATAAGGACCGGATCAAGAAAAACGAAGACTGAGTCTTGGCTGTCCCATTCCGTAAAAAGGGATTTGCGCTACCATCCCTTCACAGGCTTGTCTCGTCTTATTTTTCCATCGTTTGGAAATTGACAGATTCAGGCTGCCCTGATAGCCTCGTCGCCGGACAACTTTCTGACATCTGATCGAGTGCAACCACGCGGGATCATGACCCGGACGAGGTCGTTTCGGGCTTGTTTTCCGCTCTTTTTTGAATCCGTGGAAAGGGGGTACCGTGAGACATGAAATTCTCTACAAGCCGTCGTATGCCATGATTCGCTTCGACCTGGAACCGGGGGAGCAGATCATGATCGAGGCGGGCTCGATGGTTTCCATGTCCGGGAACATGGGCATCGAAACGCTGCTTAACGCCAACTACGACAAGAACGCCGGGTTCTTTGCCCGGATGTGGCGTGGTCTGGTCGGTCTGGTTATCGCCATCCTGCGCAAGTTCCTGGGCGGCGAGAGTGTGTTCGTCAACATCTATGAACCGAAAGATGGGGGCGGGGAATTGGTGCTGGCTCCGGGGATGGTGGGAGATATTGTCCATCATCGTTTGGAAAACCAGACACTCTACGTACAGGCATCCAGCTACCTGGCCAGTTCACCGGAGTTGCAGATGAAAATGAAGTTCGGCGGTCTGAAGAGCTTCATTATGGGCGAGGGGCTGGTGCTTCTGGAAATCAGCGGCACGGGGGATCTGTGGATCAACAGCTACGGCGGCATTGAAGAACTTGAGGTGGATGGTTCGTTCATCGTGGACACCGGTCATATGGTGGCCTTTGAACCTTCGTTGAACTACACCGTGAAAAAGGTGGGTGGATGGAAATCCACCGTGCTGTCCGGTGAAGGGATCGTTGCCGAGTATACCGGCACCGGGAAACTCTGGATTCAAACACGCAGTCTGGACAGCCTCGTCGGCTGGGTCAGTCCGATGTTCTACTAACCACGGTGGCAACGAAACGAAAGGAAACGAATCATGCAGGTTGAAATTCTTCATCGGCCCGCGTATGCGTTGGCCGTGGTCAAGCTGGACGCCGGTGAGCAGGTCAAGGCTGAAGCCGGGGCAATGGTCAGCATGGATACCCACGTCAAGATGGAAACCCAGTCCGGTGGGTTGGGGAAAGGCTTGAAGCGTATGCTTCTGGGCGGAGAATCCTTCTTTCAGAACACCTTCACTGCCGAAGGCCAACCCGGCGAAGTAACCTTCGCACCCACCCTGCCCGGTGATATTATCCATCGTGCGATGGATGGCGAATGGATCATCCAAGGCTCCAGCTATCTGGCCAGCACGCCGAGCATTGAGATTGACAGCAAGTTCGGCGGCTTCAAAGGCTTCTTCAGTGGTGAGGGCCTGTTCATGCTCAAAGCCACCGGGAAGGGCGATCTGATCATCAACAGCTTCGGCGCGATTCATGAAATCGACGTGGATGGTGAATACATCGTGGATACGGGGCATATTGTCGCCTTCGAGTCCACCCTGGATTACAAAATCAATCGTGTCGGCGGATGGAAGTCCACCATTCTTTCCGGCGAGGGTCTTGTTTGTCGTTTCAGCGGCAAAGGACGCTTGTGGATTCAAACCCGCAACGGTAGTGAGTTCGGCAAAGTGCTGGGCCCGCTGCTGCCGGAAAAATCTCGCTAAAGGAGGAAGCCATGCGTCACGAGATTGTCTGCAAACCCGATTTTTCGATGGTCAAATGCTTCCTTGATGCCGGCGAGCGTGTGAAAGCCGAACCGGGGGCGATGGCTGGAATGTCCAGCAACATGAAACTGGAAACCAAGGCCCGCGGAGGGCTGCTCTCCGGCTTGAAACGCCTTGTGGGTGGGGAAAGCTTTTTCCAGAACACCTACTGGCCCGAAGGCGGTGAGGGGGAGATTTACTTCAGCCCGGCGTCGATGGGCGATCTGCATTATTACCCGATGACCGGTCAGGACATCATGATGCAGAGCGGTGCCTATGTCTGCTCCTCCGATGGGGTGGAGTTCGACACCAAATGGAGCGGTGCCAAAAGCTTCTTCGGCGGTGAAGGGCTGTTCATGCTCAAAGCCACCGGTCAGGGGGATCTCTTCTTCTCCAGCTTTGGGGCGATCCATGAAGTGGATGTCAGCGGAAGCTATATTGTCGATACCGGTGCCATTGTCGCTTTTGAAAGTACGCTGAACTACACCATCACCAAAGTCGGCGGGATGAAATCCCTCTTCCTCGGCGGTGAGGGTCTGGTCTGCCGCTTTGAAGGTCACGGTAAGTTGTGGATTCAGACCCGGCAGCCCACAGGCTTTGCCGGTTGGCTGGATGCCTTCCGTCCGGTGAAGACCAGTAACGATTAAACACCCACCCCTCGCGGATGCCGAAAAGCATCCTGGTCAGGGGCAGAACGGTATCAACCGTTTGCAGCGCCGCCATTATAGGCGGCGTTTTTTCATTTATGTTTTTGTAACAAGAACAGATTCAACGCCTCAGAGGAAATGCAGAATGCTATTTTGCTTCTTCCGAAAAAAGAAGTTGACAGATCCTTTGTTGACACGTTATGTTGAATGTACTTTTGTATGCTTCAATAAGGTTTCAGATTCGCACCATCGACTCAACAATGAGCATCTTGCGTAAGTTGCTTATGATTGATATGACGAGACGCCGGGCTTTCAAAGCAGGCAAGAATCGTGTCTAGTCGAAGGGCTCATTCATACTGGGATTTACCCGCATAGTCGTATGTTGGGAATGTCAAGTGTCGTTACTTCGTGATGTTGAAACCATAGGTTTCAACATCACGTGAAAGTTTCAGGATTTCGTGAAAGCACGTTTTACCCACGAATAGGTCGTGTGATGCCAGCGTCACCCTTGAGTTGTTTGCAGTCCTCCAATTCCAGCACGCCGATCTTTTCCAGCGATCCGAAACAAGGGTCGAAAAAGGACAAGAGAAAACCGATGGTTCTGGTCGTGGACGACAACCCTCTCGTTCAGAACGTTACCGCAAAAATTGTGGAACGTGTCGGCTATTCTCCCATCACCGCAGGAGACGGTGAAACGGCGCTCTATCTCTTCAAACGCCATCAAGAGGAATTGATTGCCGTCATTCTGGACATTGTCATGCCGGGCATTGACGGAAAGGAAACCTTTCGTCGTATGGAAGCGATCAACCCCGCGATCCCTGTGATTCTCACCTCCGGTTTTTTCTCTGGTCAGACAGATAGTGACCCACTTCCTCTTGGAATTGCCGCATTCATGCCCAAACCATTCACCCCCTCGATGGTCGAACAATTGTTGAAAAAACTGGGGCGTCCTCTCGATACGGAATAGAAGACAACAGACCGGGATAAGACACTGATACAGTGGTATTTCGCTGTGAATCCGGTATACCCGTCTGTCGGCACGAGCGTCACGGCCTAGGATCTTTCCTATACTATTTCATTTTATACTTTTGTCTGCCCTCTTGACCGGATCTTTGTTTCTGCTACCACCATGTTGGATAGATCAGACCTGAAAGCGTAAACGGATCGCTTTGAGCATTGCCTCAACAAAAATCTTACCGCTCATCTTGCTTGCTCCCAGGGTACGGTCCACAAAGTGAATCGGGGTTTCCATCACCCGGCATCCCGCTTTGAGCGCACGGTATTTCATCTCTACCTGGAAGCCAAAGCCCTTGGTCTGCACGCGGTCCAGACCGATGCGCCTCAGAGCCTCGCGGGTGTAGCCATTGTAGCCACCGGTGAAATCATGGATCTTGGGCGAAAGCAGCAGGCGGCAGTATAACGAACCTCCTCCGCTGATCGCATGGCGCAAAAGGCTCCAGTTTTCCACATCCCCACCGGGAACGCGCCGCGAGCCGATGACGACGTCATGTTGGTCCAGCAAGTCCAGAAAGCGGGGAAGCACCAGAGGGCTGTGCGAGAAATCCGCATCCATCGTAATCACCGCCTGGGCTCCCTGCTCCAAAGCCACCGCCATGCCATGAAGGTAGGCTGCGCCCAAGCCTTCTTTGGCGGTTCGGTGCAAGACCGTGAGTTGGGGGGTATTTTCCGCCAGTCGATCGGCCAGGGCTCCCGTTCCATCGGGGCTGTTGTCATCAATGACCAGAATCCGAATCTGCGGAACTTCGGCCAGAATGGCGGGAATCAGTTTCGGCAGGTTTTCCTTTTCGTTGTACGTGGGTACAAGCACGGTCACGTCGGAAGGCTTCATGAGGGTTTCCTCCATGTCCAGTAATAGTTGGCCAAAAAGTTCCACAAGGTAGCCACGGCGACACCGCCAAGCTGAGAAAGGTATTTCCACGCGCCCACATCCGGGGGGTGAACCACCGGGTAACTCAACCAAGCTCCCTGATTCCATGCCTCAACATAGGCTTGCTTCTGGATGGCTTCGGCCAGCAGCCAGAATAGAACGAGGTTCGCTCCAAGAAAACAGAGCCATTGAATCAAGCCACCGACGGCAGTGACCCCGTGGAAACGCAAGAGCCTGGAAAGCAAGCTACCCATGCGCTGGTTGAGGCTGAAGGTCCATCGTTCATTGAGCAGAAAATTGGAGAGGATGGACAACTCGATGGCCAGGGCGCTGGCCAGATTGATGTTCATCACAAGGCAATCGGACAGCAGGTACAAAGCTCCCAGATTGACGAAAATCCCCGAAAATCCAACCAGACAATACTTCAGGAATTGTCGGCTGAACACCGGGTTCAGAGTTTCTTTCAAGCTCATACACTGCCTCCTTGTCCCAAGTCCCGTTCGTCCTGAACTGCCTGCCTGAATACGTCTGGGTTCAGGCAAACAGCTTCTTCAGGTTTTCCGTGTAGGGTGCGCGGACAATCCCCTTTTCCGTGATGATTCCGGCAACCAACTCATGGGGGGTTACATCGAAGGCCGGGGTGAAGGTATCCACACCGGCGGGCGCAAAGAGCGTTTCGCCGAAGCCTGCCACTTCATCTCCACTACGCATTTCAATGGGAATATCGTCCCCGCTGGCCAGGCTCATGTCAATAGTGCTGGTGGGAAGTGCCGCGTAAAAAGGGATACCGAAATGCTTGGCCAGAATGGCGACCTGCATCGTTCCGATTTTGTTTGCCACGTCGCCATTAGCCGCCGTGCGGTCCGAGCCGACCACCACCTTCTGCACCTTGCCGGACTTCATCAACTGTCCGGTCATCGTGTCACACAACAAGGTTACCGGAATGCCTTCCTTGATCATCTCATAGGTCGTCAGGCGGCTTCCCTGCAACAAGGGCCGGGTTTCGTCGGCATAGACATGAATCTTCTTGCCCTCTTCCCAGGCAGCGCGAAACACACCCAAGGCGGTTCCATAGCCACCCGTAGCCAAGGCTCCGGCGTTGCAGTGGGTCAGGCATCCATCGCCATCATCAATCACTTCTGCGCCGAAGCGTCCCATCGTCCGACACATCTCGATGTCTTCCTGATGGATCATGCGGGCTTCCTCCAAGAGCGCCGCAAGAGGCTCTTTGGGGTTTGCCCGAAAGATCTTTTCCTGCCGCTCAAGCGCCCAGAAAAGATTGACCGCCGTGGGCCGGGTTGCCGCCAGGGTATCCTGTACCTGCTTGAAGTCTTCCGCCGTGATACGGCCTGTCCGCTGCTGCACGTCCTGCAACCCCACCACCAGACCATAGGCTGCGGTCACGCCGATAGCTGGAGCGCCACGCACGGCCAGGGTTACAATGGCCTCACAGATTTTGGGGATGGTATCACAGCGCAGCCAGGTTTCCTCATGGGGTAAACGGCGTTGGTCCAGCAGATACAGGGTTGAGTCCTGAAAACGAATGGCTTCCATCAGTATCCCTCACGGTATGGTGTTGATTCGCAAGATGGGAGCATTGTACCCACAGGAAGGCTTTAGGCAAGAAGGCTTTCCATTATTTCCACCCACTCTTCATGTCATCCCTTTGGATGCAAAAACCTCCATGCGATGGCGGTGGAACAGGTTGTGGTTGGGGAAAGAACGGCCTGGCTACCAGTCGCATCAACGCAAAAAATCCCTTGAGAAATTCCCAAGGGATTCATTGAAAAAATGGCGGGGTGGACGGGACTTGAACCCGCGGCCTCTGGCTTGACAGGCCAGCGTTATAACCAACTTAACTACCACCCCGTTTTAAAAGAACGCTTTTTCTGACCCACTTGAAAAATGGTGGGCGGAAAAGGACTCGAACCTTCGACCCCCGGCTTGTAAGGCCGATGCTCTAACCAACTGAGCTACCCGCCCCAAGCGGCGATGGAAAGAGCTTGTATCGAATAGGGGGTTGGAAGTCAAGGGAATTTACACAAAAATGACATCTATTTGTAGCTACTCGTTTTTGTTACGTTTTCGTTATCGCCTGTTCGATCTCTGACAAGGAAAAGCAGGGCAAAAAGAAGGCGGAATGGCAGAAAAACAGTGCAGCACAGCGTGGAACAATTGTCTTTACAAGGAGAAAGCGAGGACTATAATACCCCAACCTTATGTTTTTCGTCTTTCCCGATGGGGTGCTCGTGACCGATTCCATTTCCAAAATACGCAGTGATGGTGCCTTTACAATCAAGGAAGCCCGCCGAATCCATAAGAAACTTTCCAAGCGTGATTTCAATGAAGCCCTGTTGGAAGAGCTTCGTGCGGCGATTATCCGCTATGAAAACGCCTTGAGGCAGGACCATCCTCCCGCCGCGAGAAAGTCCCTTCAGGAGTTGGATCACTTCCTGACCAAAGAGTTCGGTCGTTACAAGAAGAGCATTTTCAGAGACTGGTTTGACTCGCTCTTCTCGGCGGTGATGATTGCTCTGGTGCTTCGCCTCTTCATCATCGAACCCTTCATGATTCCCTCCGGCTCGATGATTCCCACCATCCTGATTGGGGACCACATCTTCGTCAGCAAGCTGAGCTACGGCATTCGTCTCCCTCTGGTGGGGAAATACCTCGTGCAGTGGGATACGCCCCATTACGGCGATGTCATCGTTTTTGTCTACCCGGTGGAGCCGGACAAGGATTTCATCAAGCGCGTGGTCGGGCTTCCCGGTGACACCATTACGGTGGAGGGAACCGAGGTCTACATCAACGGCAAGGTGGTGGAATCCAGTCCGCCGAAAGACGTGAACGTTACCGACTTCGACGAGAACCAGCCCTCGCGGGATAGTTTGTTGTTCACCAACAAACTGGCCGAGCATGAATTTCATGTCTTGTACGACCGCCGTTTGAGGCATCCGCGCTCTCAATACACCGTCCCGGAAGGACACCTCTTCGTGATGGGGGATAATCGCGACAGTAGTTCGGATAGCCGCGTCTGGGGCTTCGTGCCGATGGACAACGTGAAAGGACATGCTTTGGTGGTCTGGTGGTCGGCTTCCCAAGGAAGCGGTTTCCGCTTCTCTCGTATCGGTACCCTGTTGGACTAGACGTCATGCCCAAAACGCCGATGCCGTCTACCCAGCTCTCTTTGTTTGATCCTCCCCCGGCGAAGGGGGAGCCGAAGCCCAAGGCGGCTCAGGATGATGCAACGAGAGGCTCCCGGCCCACGCCGGAACAGAGCGATGCCCCACAGGCGGAAACATCCCAGGAGTTGCCGCCGGAGATGACCTCCGAGGCGTCTGGTGGTGAGGCTGCTTCCGACAAGCCCGGTGACTCCGGCACGGTGGCCACGGATGGTATGGAAGACGAGATTGCGGACCTGGAAGCGAGCCTGGCCGAACAGACCGGCGAAGCCTGGACCGTCCATCTGCATCACAATCGTCGCACGATGATTTCCTTCAACCGTACAAGCTTACGCCTGCGTCTGCACCAGGATTTTCTGGATGCGCCGGACGGTGTGATTTCCGCCATTGCAGACAAACTCTCCGGCAGGGTGAAAGCCTGGCCCGATGTGGTCGGTCACTTCATCAATGAGTTCATTGATATTCCGGAGTTTGAACAGCCGGCACCGGATCAGGCGATGTTACCCACGCGGGGCCAGGTGGTAGACCTGCGTCTGGTTTTTCAGCGACTCAATGAACGCTATTTTCAAGGCAAGCTGGATTGCCTGGTCCGTTGGGGCCAGATGGGAACCCCCAGATGGGGAAGTCGCACGCAACGACTGATTCTCGGCTCCTACCTGCGGCAACATAACATGATACGCATCCATCCCCTGCTGGACCACAAACGGGTTCCCAAGCAGGTGGTGGAAGCGGTGATGTACCATGAAATGTGCCATGCCGTGATCGGTGATGAGAGCCAGGGTGGGCGCCGTGTGTTGCATGGACCGAAGTTCAAGAAGGAACTGGCCCGCTATCCCCACAACGAACGCGCCGATGCCTGGATCAACGACCATATGGATTGGCTGTTGCGGCGACGCAAAGCGATATCATTCCGCTGAACGATTGTCTCCAAGCCCGTGCGCTCTGCCGCAAGATGACAGCGCGGTTATTGATCGCGGGTGAGCAGGTAGCCGACGCCGTGGATGGTGATGATCCGCTGGGGCTGCTTGGGGCTGTCGTGGAGTTTTTTCCGTAGCTGGCAGATCCGCAGATCGATGGAGCGGTCGATGCCGTTGTACTCGATGCCCCGCACTTCCCGGTAGATCACATCCCGGCTTAGAATCTGCCCAGGATAGCGAGCCAGGAAGCAGAGCAGGTCGAACTCCGCCGTCGTCAGACGGATGCTGCGTCCATTCAGAGCGACCGAGCGGTTTCCCGGATCGACAACCAGGGAACCGACATGCAACATGTCGCTGTCTTCCGGGACTTCAGGCGTGGCAAGGTTTGGGGAATCAACGGGGCTGTTGGGAGCGAGTATCATGACGGACCTGCTTTCTTGGCTAACCCACAACGGTTCACCTTCGTCGTGGGGGGAAGAGCCTCTCCTTTTAAGCAAGGACAGCTGGTCAGACGTTTCGTTACAAGAAAAGGCAAAAAAAGCCGTCTGTCGTCATGGCGTTACAACGGAGCGACTGGCAGGGTGGCGTGATACTCTTTGAGGAATCTGAGGATCTTTTTTCCGTGTTTCGTGAGCCGCGAAGAAAACATTTCCTAGTTCGTTAAAATAACTCATGTTTTTTACAAGGGCATACATCTTCGATACAAAGATCCTTGCTGTCTGACCGTTGATTTTGTCATGCGGGCCGGGGAATGACTCCCGGTCTTTGGGAAGGAACTTTTTTAACCAAGGAGATGTGTGATGAGTATTGGAGCAATCGGTCAGGCGGGCTCCGGCGTGTTTGCAATGAGCGAACGCCCCCCGGTGCCTCCCTCTTCGGAGGAGATGTTCAACAAGGTGGATTCGGACGGCTCCGGAGGTGTGGACAAAGTGGAGCTTTCCGACATGGCCCAGAAAATGAGCCGGATGCATGGCGAGACGGTGGATAGCGAGGCATTGATGGCCAGCTTTGACGCCGACGAAGACGGCACCTTGAGCGAATCGGAGTTGGATAGCGCCCTGCAATCGCTACGGCCCTCTGGCGGTCCTCAAGGCGCGGGTCCGGCAGGTGGGCCTCCTCCGGGTGGACCGCCTCCGGGGGGCGCATCTGGGGCTGAAGAAGAGGATGAAGAAACCGAACTGGAAAAACTGCTGGCCGAGTTGGCTTCCTCCACCGAGAGCAGCTCGACGGCGTATCTATCCATGTCGATGGCCGGTCTGGTCAATTCCTCCCTGGACCTGGAAGCCTGAGACGCAAGCGGTCGGGGCTTGCCTCGACCGTGATTGAAGTGCAGAGCCTCCCTTTTTTATTCCTTACATGGACAAGGCCAAGAGAGCCACCGGAAGGGTGTAGGCGGCAAACCAATGCAGTTTCCCCTTTTCAACCAACCATAAAAGCAGGATCAGGCAGGCCAGGCCGACCAGGGCACTGGAGAGAAAACCGAGAATCAACGGTGTCCAATCCAGAGCCGACCAGACCACATCGCGGCTTTTCAGGACCAAAGCACCCAGAATGGCGGGAATGCTGAGCAGGAAGCTGAAGCGCGCCGCCTCTTGTTTGCTCACACCCAGGGCCGTGGCTGTGGCAATGGTGCTTCCGGAGCGGCTGATTCCCGGTGTGATGGCGATTCCTTGGGCCAGGCCGATCAGCAGACTTTTTCCGAGACTCAGGGTTCCCTTGGCCTTGGGGATGGTCCAACGGGTGGAGAAAATCGCGAGGCTGGTACCCAGCAGCGCCACGCCAACCAGACGGGGGTTGGAGAAAAGCTGCTCGAAGGTATCTTTGAACAAAACGCCGATCAAGCCCGTAGGAATGCTGGCCAATACCACACAGGCCACGAAAAGCCGACCGGGATTGCGGGTCCAGGTATCCTTGGAGAACCAGGAACCTTGGGGCTTTTCCAGAGCGTTTTGACCAAGCTTGCGTATGCTGGTGAAATAATACCCGCAGACGGCAACCAGGGTGCCGACATGGCAGATAATATCGAAAAAAACATTGGGTTCGGTGTAGCCCATCAGATGATGAGCCAGAACCAGATGACCTGACGAACTCACGGGAAGAAATTCCGTCAAGCCTTGGATTGCTCCCAGGAGCAGGGCATCCCACCATGTCATGTGAAGACATCGCTTTCTTCGTTGGAGAGTAGAGAATCAGGAAATGGAGGCGAGCCGATTCGGAGAGGATCTCCGTTCAGTTGGTTTCGTCTTCTTGCTCCTCGTCCGGGCTTTCCGTATCGCCGTCTTCGTCGATCATCTCCTCATCGCCGTCGGTTTCGTCACCGTCCATCTCATCCCCATCGGCTTGGGTGGTGTCGTCGCTGTCATCATTGTCGTCGTCATCATCCGCCGTGTTCTGGTCTTCGGCCTCGTCTTCGGCATCACCGTCGGCGAACCACTGAACCTCACTACCAGTTACTTTGCCGCAGCCGCTGCCGATCAGCAGGAACATCGCCAAAAGCCACAAAGTGCCCATGCGCATGAAAGCCTCCAGGGTTGGATGAAATCGTTTGCCCGTCAGATCACGGATACACACGCATTGTAGACCAGGGATGGCTTGCTGTCAAAAAGAGAAGGCAAAGGGTGACCTTCAACCAAAAAACGCCGGGGAAACCCGGCGTTGTTGAAACAATCCTGCGTGATGGAGCCCTTACTTGGTGGTGCGCACCAGGCGGAAACCGCGAGCATCATAGCGATGGTTGGCCGGAACCGCGCCGGAACCGCGAAACGCCGTGCGGCAATTCTGGGCGTTGGAACCCCAGCTACCGCCACGATCCACTTTCGCCGTACCGCTAGGTTTGCCGATGGGGTCGATTTTGGGAAGCTCACCAATGTTTTCGCAATACCAGTCGCTGGTCCATTCATAGACGTTGCCGGCGGTGTCGTACAGACCCCAGCCGTTGGGGGTTTTCTCCGCCACGGGTTTGGGGCCGGAGCAGGAGGGGCCACCGATGTCCGAAGCGTCGTAGCAGCCTGCGTAATCGACATGGCTGTTTACGCAGTACCAGGCGATTTTGTCCAGGTTGGGGTCGCTGGTGCAGTTGCTGGCGGTCAACTCCCCGATGTACAGGGAACTGCTGCTACCGGCACGAGCCGCGTATTCCCATTCCGCTTCGGTAGGCAGGCGATAGCCTTTGCATTCGTAAGGGGTTTTCGCGCCATCGGCAAAGCCGATTTTCGCCGCGTCGATCCCTTTGCGCTCTTCGCTGAAGCATTCCATTTCGTTCTGGGCCGCACCGCCTTCCACGCAAACGACACCGGTGAAGGTGTAGCAGGGCGGGAGCTTGGCTTCACGGCTCAGGGCGTTGGCGTAGGCTGCCGCGTCATACCAGCTAAGGCTTTCCACGGGGCATTTCTCGCCACAGGCTTTGAACTGGCTGGGGTTGTAGCCGTTCATCCGTTTTTGGAATTCGGCTTGGGTGACTTCCGTGGCCATGATTTCAAAGTCACGGGTCAAGGTCACTTCACGCTGAAATTCGTTGGACAGATGCTCTTGTTCCTCGGCGGGGCTGCCCATCATGAAACTTCCGGCCTTGATCGGTACAAAGGCACCAACCTTCGGCAAGGGTTTCACAGCCGGGGCTTCCACGGCGGCGGGAGCTTGAGCAACCGGAACTTGTTCCGCAGCGGCGGCTTGGGTGGCCTGCTCGGCGGTGGCTTGCTGTTTTTGTTGATCTGTCACCGGCGTCTCGCTTTTGGGGCCACAGTGGACCAACACAAGCGCGAACGAGGCGAATAAGAACAAAAACCATCCTTTCTTCATGGGCTTACTCCTTGACAAGATTCTTTGAAAAGCTTTCGCGGGAAGTGTAGTCGGTTTTCACACAAAGGTCAACAAGACGTTGGTATTTTCCACACATCGTGGATTCTTGGATGGAAATGTCGCCGAGGGTGTGTTGATTCCCCTTCTATCCTTCATTCACGCAGTTCAAGAATGACCTTGGTCTGGTGTCCTTGTTCATCCGGGTTCTGCATCCGTGCGACACTGATACGAACCCAGCGTTCCCCCAGGGCCAGTTCCAGCATCATCGCGTTCTTTTTCAGGGTTTGCCAGTTGGCTTGTCGGGCGTGATTCAGGTAGTGGCGGTACAGAGATTCAAACGAGGCCGCGCAGGCCAGGCCCGCTTCGGCGCGGATTTCCGTTTCCTGCAAATAGATCACCTCGCAGCCTTCCGGTCGGGGAAAGAGGCGATCGAAACGGCCAAGTCCGCCCTGCAATTCCCATAACATCGCCGTGCCGTAACTGCTTAGCCCCAAAGCCATCATTGCAAACACAAAGAAGAAGCCGAGCCAGAACGGAGATTCTCTCCGCGTGGCGCCTTTCAAAGCCGCGTTGGATTCGCTGAAGTCAGGGACCAGAAAGGAGCCGCTAAGCAGGCCGCGCACGGCATTTTGCAGGCTCCACAGGCCAAGCAGAAACCCGAACAGATAGACAAAAGCAAACAGGATTTGTACAGCGATACTCATGGCTCCTATCCCGCAGGTGTCGTAAATCGTTGGAACCGTGCTAGTCTACGCCAGAAGTGATCTCAAAGGCAAGATCCATGTAAAGACGTTTGTTCATCGTGGCTCGGACATGCCACGTTCCCAGCGGTCTATCCTTGGTTTTCAAGCTGATCCAGCGGTTTTTCGATTCGAGTGCCCGTGTTTCCATGATCTGCCCATCGGGGCCGACCCACTCCAACGTAACCGGTTTCGAGGGAACCGTCTCCCAACGGAAGGCTAGCAGGATTGTTTCCTCCGGCGTGAAGCGGCGTTTCCAACGGGCGGCTTTGCTGCCTCGTATCGTATCGGATAACACGGCTTCTTTGAACATCGGTCCTTCCGCTTTACCGTTTTCGGATCGTACCAACTCCTGCACGTAACCCCGGCAGATGAAGCGGTAGGGGCCGTGAGGACGGAAACGCTTTCGTTCCGCCAGACCTTTACTGAAAATGCGTCGTTTGCCCAGGTGTTGTTTCAGAGTACGCTCCAGAATATGACGCCGGTTGCCGGATCGCTGGAAGGTAAGCCAGGGCCAACGTTTCTTGGTCCAGTCTACATACCATTGGTCCCGCAGACGACCGGCGTTGAGAATGGCCACGTCACGGCCCTGCTGCAATACGTTCTGGTGATACCAGGCGCTGTAATTGTAGGTGTCGCCCCGTTGCAGCACAATGCTTCCCGCAGGCAGAATGGACGTCACTTCGTTGCCGTAATCGCGTCCCAGAGGGTATTCGTTGTGGTAGCGTTCGACCAGAAACCCGCCATGAATCAACGAAACGACGGCGGCGATGACGGGAAGCGCCAGAAGAGCAGGTACTGAGGCGCGGCGTAGAAATGCCGCCTTGCGCCAGTTCATGAGATGGTTCAGGCTCCAGGCCAGTCCGACCAGTGCCAAGAGTGTGTAACTCATCAACGGAGCGGTGTAGTACACCTGATAATCCGAGACGTTGTATCCCAGCAGATGAAGGTTGGCGAACGCCAGATAGGCCAGAACGAAAACCCAGAACCTACCCCAGTGTTTTACCGCAGCGACAATGCCCAGGGGGATGAACACGGAGAGAACATGGAGATTTTCACCAAGAATCATCGGGATTTCAAGGATATGTCTCCAGGTGGTGGCGGCGTCTTCATAAAGGTAGTGCTGGTATTGCGCACCGGTGACGTGTCGCCAGAAGAGGTGGGGATCGCTGGTTCCGCCCCAGGGGAAGCCCTTCGTGGTGAGATCGGCAAGGGGCAAATACAGGTAGAACAGGGCTCCACCCAAGCCGGCGAGGATTCCCAAAGGAAGGTAGCGGGAGAGGAAGAAGCGGGGATCTCTGGCTAAAAGATAGATCAAAGCCGCCGGAAGCAATTGGCTGGTGGTCATGTGATGAGCCAATCCCAAGGCCATGAAGATGGCGGCCAGGCTGACCATGCGCCGCTGGCCGGTTTCCTCGAAGCGCAGCATGAACCAGAAACTGAAGCTCATCAGAAAGACATGTAGGGAGTACACCTCGGCAACGCGGCATTGGGTGTAAACCACGGAGGATAAGCCGAAAGTCAGCCCGGCAAGATTGGTCAGCAGGTACCAGGCTTTGGGGTTTGCGGAGACATCGACGCTGCGTTGCAGCAAGGCCCAGCCCAGGCGGATGGTCATCAGCACCGCGCCCGCGCCGAAGAGAGAAACCATCAAGGCTACCTTGGCTGCGGCTTCGATGGGCAAGGGAAGTTGGCAGAAGAGATGGCCGAGCAGGGTGAACAAAGGGTAGCCCGTCGGGTGGGTGACACCCAGGGTGTAGGCTGCCGCCGCCAGTTCCGAGCCATCGCCTCGCGGGGCGTGGTTCTGGATCCCTCCCAGATAGAAAACCCAGCACACCGCAGCGATGATCCACGGCAGACGCCGAAGCCAGGGAGACGTGTCGAAAGAAAATCCCAGGATGGCGGGCTCGTGTGGTGTGGAGGGAGCCTTTGTTGCATCGTCCGCGATTCCAGGGGCTTGCGGGTTTGGTTTTTTGCGAGCGTTCTTCACAGGTTTCTCATTCGCCGTGCGGTATCGCTTTGATTGAAAAGCTGGTTGCTTGATGTGGGCTTTTTGTCTAAAACGTGCTATATCATACTTATCTATGATCGAGAGGCAAAAAACAACACCTGGGTTTTACTGGGAGTGTTCGATATGAGAACCGAAGCGAAACGGTTGGGTCTTGGGCTGATTGCCATTCTGTGCGTCACCGTCTGGTCCGTGATGGGGGGCGGTTGCGCGGATAGCGGCTCGGATTCCTCCGAAGGTTGTATTGTGGATACCGACTGTGCCAGCGGGCAGACCTGCCTGAAGGGGATCTGTGTCATTGAAGAGGTCACCCGCTGCGAAACGGATGAGGATTGCGAGGAAGATCAGCGTTGTACGGCGGGTTTCTGCAAAGATTCCTCTCCGCTGCCGGATGGCGACTCGGACGAAGATTCCGACATGGGAAATCCGGATGAGGATGGGGATCTTGTCCCTACCGATGGCGATCTGGAGGACGTGGATACCGAAGATGGCGACCTTGAGCCTGACGAGGAAGACGAGCAGGAACTGGAGCCGGGCCGTCACCTTCAGGTGGAACCGATGGAATTGAATTTTCTTCCCCAACCGCCGGGAGGCTCGGAATCCATCACCGTGACCATGCGCAACATCGGGACCGAACCGGTTTCCATCGGTCTGGTACGTCTGACCCACGACTCCTCGCCGGATTTCGATGTGGAGGAAATCTCCACCCTGACCCTCTTGTCCGGGCAATCGCGCAGTTTCCCGGTGGACTACCTGCAATCGGATGACAACGAAGATAGCGGCACCCTGGAAATCAACCACAATGCGGATACCCTGAAAACCCTGGTTCCCATTCGTATTCATTCGGTCGGTGTCCCCAACCTTCATTGTGAACCAAGCCGTGTGGATTTCGGCTATGTGAGCCTCAATGACGGCTCGGCGACACGTTCGGTGACCTGTGAAAACAAGCGACTCAGTGAAGAAGATCACAACCTCGTGTTGATCTCCGGTTTTGATGTTCAGCCGGAAGACGGCAAGTTCCGGCTCGGTCAGGGTGCCTCGCCCAACCTGGTTTCCCTTCGCACGGGGGACATGGTTACTGTTCCCGTGGTGTTTTTTGCGGATGATGAAAACCCGCAGACCGGTTCGTTCCTTGTCTATCACAACGCGCTGGACCCGGAAGAATCGCCGATCACCATTTACCTGGAAGGGCAGGGGGTTCGCCCAACCCTGATCTTTGAGCCATCCAGTGTCGTCTTCGATTCCGTGCTGATCGGTTCGTTTGAAGATCAGGAAATTTCTCTTGTTGCACCGGGAGCCAATGTGCAGGTCAACGAGATCCGCCTGAACACGGAATCGGACGAAGCGTTTGAACTGGATCTGCGTGGTCAATTGGATGATGGTCCGGTAACGCTGGGCTTCGGAGATCGACTTTATTTCAACCTGCGGTTCACGCCGACACAAACCACGGAAGTTCTGGGTACCTTGGAAGTGCTTAGCCCCACCTTGGAAGAACCCAAAGAGTTGAACCTTCGTGCCACGGGGAAAAAGGTGGAATTCAATACCGTACCTTCCGAGGTGAATTTCGGAATGGTTCCGGTGGGAAGTTGCACGGAAAGCACCCTGACCTTGAAGAACGACGGCTCCGAGGATATTCAGATTACGGAGATCGAACTCGCCAACGAGAACGATGGCGTGGTGATCCTCTCCGGCCCATCGCCCACCTACCGTTTGCGCACCCAGGAAATCCGCACCTACGAGTTGCAGTTCTGTCCCCTGGTGGAACGGATGTTCACCAATTCCTTCCGTATCCGCACCGACCGTCACGAGTTCCCGGAAGTGGATGTTCTCATTCAAGGTCAAGGCGTCTTGCCACACCTGGAGTTGGACCCCGACAACGTGGAGGTCAATCTGGGAGATGTGGTCATCACCAAAGTCAAAGAGGCCCAGGTGCTGGTGACCAACACCGGAGGGATGACCTTGGAACTTTCCGACCTTGCCTGGTTGGATTCTTCCCCCGGCTGGTTTACTTATTCGGCGGTCGGCGTGACCCAACTTGACCTGGATGAAAGCCTGGCTCTGGTGTTCCGTATTCAGCCACCTCAAGATGCGCCTCCGGGGAGTTATCAGAAGCGCTTCCGGTTCCTGTCCAACGATGGCACTCATGAAACCGTGACTTTGACTGTCAAGGCTCAGGTGATCAATCCTTACGTGGGCGTGGAGCCCTCCGATACCGTGATTAATCTGGGCAGTTACCTACCGGGTCAGAGCGCCGAGCCTTTCACCATTCGCGTCTTCAACCAGGGAACCGGCTTGTTGCAGGTCGAGAACATTTTCAAGTCCGCCAGTTCCAGCGGAGATTTCGTTTTGGAAGGCTTGCCGGAAAGCTTCCCGGTGATGCTCAGTGATGGCCGCGCAGACCCGCCCGTGGGAAGCCTGGAAGACATTGAATTCGTCGTTCATTTCACGCCGGGATCCATTGGCCCGAAAAACGCGGAAATCCGTGTGGTCAATGAAGGCTGGGTGGATGGCGAGTACAGTATTTTCCTGCGTGGATGGGGAGATACCTGTCAGGATGGAACCCACGAATGCGGCGGGGAATGCGTCGGTGACCATGAGGTGATCCATTGCGGGGACCGCTGCGAGCCTTGCCCGGTACCGGATCACAGCATTGCTGTCTGTACTCTGGAAAACGACAACTATCATTGCGGCTTCACCTGTCAGCCTCATTACAATGCCATCGGCAACGAATGCTTCCCGGTCAACGAAGTGGACTGCTGCGGGCATGAATGCAATGACTGCACCTTCCTCGCCCCGGAGCATTCCACGCCCTATTGCTCGGACCAGGGCGTCTGCGCTTACACCTGCAACAACTACTTCCACGAGGTTGGGGATCTCTGTCTGGCCAACGACACCGCGGACTGCTGTGGCTTGTATTGCAACCAATGTCCCGACGTAGACCATGCGGAATCTTACTGTGATGATGGCTATTGCGACTACCGCTGCGTCGGTGCCTACAAAGATTGCAACGGGGTGGATCTCGACGGGTGTGAAGTCAATACCGATGACAGCGTTATCAACTGCGGACAATGCAGCCGTGAATGCAACATCACCAACGCCGATACCGCCTGCGTGTTCGGTGTCTGCCAGATCGATCGTGCCGGGTGTCAGAATCCGGAAGATCCCACCTGCGGGTGTGAAGAGGGCTGGGCGGATTGCAACGGCTTGTTGGTCGATGGCTGCGAGGTAGACTTGCGCTTTGATGAAGACAACTGCGGCGTGTGCGGTCTGGTCTGTGATCTTCCCCATACCTCGGTGTCCCGTTGTAACGGGGGAAGTTGCGAACCGTGGATCTGTGCCGGAGACTACAAAGACTGCAACGACCTTCCCGAAGACGGCTGCGAGATCGACAGCGCCAACAATCCCCATTACTGCGGAAGCTGTTTGAACAACTGCAATCTGCCCAATGCCGATTCCACCTGCGAAGCCGGGCAGTGCATTCCCACCACCTGCGCTCCGGGCTACGGGGACTGCGATGGGCAGAACTGGAACGGGTGTGAACAGGAGTTGAACGTTTCCGCCCTGCATTGCGGAGCTTGCAACACCGATTGTCAGTTCGACAACGCCGTAGCCAGTTGCAACGAAACCACTTACACCTGTGATATTCAGCAATGCTTGAACGGCTACATGAACTGCAACGGCGACCCCTCCGACGGCTGTGAAACCAACGGTCACGACATCTACAACTGCGGCGGATGCAACATCTCCTGCGTGGTTCCCAATGCGGTGAGCGCCTGCAACGTGACGAGTTGTTCCCTGGTTTCCTGCGAAGAAGGGTTTGGAAACTGCGATGGAATCCGAACCAACGGCTGTGAAATCAACACCGACACCAACCCGGATCATTGCGGAAACTGCCTGACCGACTGCAACGTTCCCCATGCGGCCCAGCAAGGCTGTGAGGATGGGATCTGTCAAGCCCTTGCGTGCAATGAACCCTACGGCGATTGTGACGGGAACGGACCCAACGGGTGTGAAACGGACCTGACTGGCAGCGTGGACCATTGCGGAGCCTGTGGTCATGCCTGCAACTACCCCAACGCGACGGCGACCTGTGTGGATGGCGAATGTCAGTTATCTGCTTGTGATGACGGCTATGGCGATTGCGACGGCATCTCCAACAACGGATGCGAGACTCGTCTGGATACCGCCAACAACTGCGGGTCATGCGCGCTGGCCTGCCCGGATCAGGTGGACCACGGGACGGCCTCGTGTTTGGATGGAAGGTGTCAGAGTACCAGTTGTGAAATGGGCTACATGGATTGTAACGAGGACGGTCGGGACGGCTGCGAGGTGTACGTCGATGGGTCGGATGTCAACAATTGCGGTTATTGCGGGCAAGGTTGTGAGGATCCGCCGAGCAACGGCGTCGGTATATGCCAGAATGGTAGCTGTGGCCTCTATTGTGACGATACCTACTGGCCGATCAACGGGCAATGTACGCGCAACATCCGGGTGATCGGTAGCTGGGATAATCAGGATATGGATGTCGTTCTGCTACTGGAAAGCGAAGAGCTGGATGCGGAATGTGGCGGTCTGAGTGATACCTATTGCGCCTGGGGAGCCTACGGGGAAACCTGGACCACCGATGGCCTGGGAACGCAGACCGTGCTGCACAACGGAGGCCCGGCAAACTCCCGCTTTGCGGTGCATGTGGTTGCCGCCGGTGGGAACTCCAATCCCACCGATGTCGATCTGGATGTTTATACCGACGGGGAGTTTGTCGGCACCTACACCTGTACGGGAGTGACTCCCAACGTCTGGCCGCCGTGGTACAACTGCTGTACCTTCTCATTCACCGTGAGGGATCCGTATTTCACTGCCGATGGTTGGATGCCCACCTGTATGCGCTACCAGGATTACTAACCGGCGGCAGAGGGGATTGATACGGCTGAAGAATTTAGAGAATTCTTGGTTTCCATCACCCTTGCTCTCGTTGTTATCGGCTTGTCATTCTATCTCTGTCGTTCCAACGCCAGGGTTGAAGGGCGCTAGTTTGGAGCCTGTTAGATACAACTGCTGTTACGCAAGGGTAATCACATGGAAGTTATCCTAAAGAGAAAGCCAATGAAGATAATCAAACGGACCGTTGGCGACATCGCTGCTGATCTGAAACGAGCGAAAGACCGTAAGCAACCGGGAACAATGTTGATTGGAGCCGGTTGCTCAGTAACGGCAGATATTCCATCCGCAACCGGATTTGTTCAACGCATCAAGAATAACCCGAACTATCAAGATGCCTATAAGCGAGCCGAAGAGCCAAAAGGCTATCAGGACGTTATGGCGGCATTGACAAGCGGTGTCAGACACGATTTCATTGAAAAATACGTCAAGGATGCCAAGCTGAATTGGACTCATCTGTTGCTTGGACACTTGGTAAAAGAAGAATTTATCGGTCGAATATTGACAACGAATTTTGACAATCTTGTGGTTCGTGCCCTGGCCCTTTATAACATCTTCCCCGCCGTTTATGATCTCGCTGCTTCCCCGGATTTCCGACCGGATTTCATTAAAGATCCATCCATCTTTCACCTTCATGGCCAAGCTGCCGGTTTTGTTCAGTGTCATTCAAGACAGGAAACAGGACAGCAGGCCAAGAAAATTCCTCAAGTCTTTGGTGATTCTTCCGTTGGTCGACCCTGGGTAATTGTCGGATACAGTGGCGACAATGATCCGATGTTTGAGAATCTAGCCGAGATCGAGCGCTTTGAGTATGGTCTCTATTGGGTCCAACGGGAAGGCGACAAGCTTTCGGAAGGTGTTAAAACACGCTTACTGGACCATTCCTTGGACAAGCAAGCGTATCTGGTGACCATTTCCGATGCGGACGCATTTTTCATGGAGCTGCACCAAAAGCTGAATCTATCTCTTCCGGATTATATAAAGAATCCATTTGGTTACGTCTCAGACATTCTGAAAGGATTTGCTGACTCTACAGAATCCGGTGGACCTGATTATTGTAAAAATCCCTTGAAGATGCTGGACGACGCGGATAGATGCTTCATCCAAGGAGTGAAAGACTGCCCTCGTAAGAAGAATGAAAAACAGAAGCTGGAATTTGAGCAGAAAGCCCGCAACTTGCTGTTCCAGGGTAACTATGATGAGGTACTGAAGCTTCTTCCCGAGGATGAGCATGAAAGAACCGAGGAACTGAAGGATTCTGCGGCCTGGGCTTACATCGTTCAAGGAAACGAGCTTTTGAAGCAAGCAAAGACCACGAGCGGGAGAGAGGCGGACAGGCTCTTTTCCCAGGCTGGCGAGAAGTACCAACAAGCCCTGGCCATCAAACCGGACAAACATGAGGCCTTGAACAACTGGGGGATTACTCTTTCCGAGCAAGCCAAGACCACGAGTGGAGAAGAGGCGGAAAGACTTTTTTCCCAGGCTGGTGACAAGTACCAAGATGCCCTGGCCATCAAACCGGATTTTCACGAGGCATTGAACAACTGGGGAAATGCCCTTGCCGACCAAGCCAAGACCAAGAGTGGAGAAGAGGCGGACAGACTTTTTTCCCAGGCTTGCGAGAAATACCAACAGGCCCTGGCCATCAAACCGGATAAACACGAGGCCTTGAACAACTGGGGGACTAGCCTTTTGGAGCAAGCCAAGACCAGAAGTGGAGAAGAGGCGGAAAGACTCTTTGCCCTGGCTGGTGACAAGTACCAACAGGCCCTGGCCATTAAACCAGATAGTCATGAGGCGTTGCACAACTGGGGGGTTGCCCTTGCCAACCAAGCCAGGACCAGAAGTGGAGAAGAGGCGGACAGGTTCTTTTCCCAGGCTTGCGAGAAGTACCAAGATGCCCTGGCCATCAAACCAGATAGTCATGAGGCGTTGCACAACTGGGGGATTACTCTTTCCGAGCAAGCCAAGACCAGAAGTGGAGAAGAGGCGGACAGGCTCTTTTCCCAGGCAGTCGAGAAATTCCAACAAGCCCTGGCCATCAAACCGGATAAACACGAGTCATTGTACAACTGGGGGAATACCCTTGGCGACCAAGCCGAGACCACTGGTGGAGAAGAGGCGGAAAGACTCTTTGCCCAGGCTGGCGAGAAATACCAACAAGCCCTGGCCATCAAACCAGATGATCACAAAGTATTGAACAACTGGGGGAATGCCCTTGCCGACCAAGCCAAGACCAAGAGTGGAGAAGAGGCGGACAGGCTTTTCTCCCAGGCTTGCGAGAAATTCCAACAAGTCCTGGCCATCAAACCTGATGATTACGAGTCATTGAACAACTGGGGGACTAGCCTTTTGGAGCAAGCCAAGACCAAGAGTGGAGAAGAGGTGGACAGGCTCTTTTCCCAGGCTGGTGACAAGTACCAACAGGCCCTGGCCATCAAACCGGATTTTCATGGGACACTGTTTAATCTAGCTTGTTTTCATGGGCTGCAAGGACAAGTTGAGGAATGTCTGACTTGGCTGCATAAACGAAATAACGTAGATCCAACCCTGACGAAAAATGATCTGGATAAAGACACCGACTTTGATGCTGTCCGCTCACACCCGGATTTCAAGAAGTTTCGTGAAACCTTGCCTAACTCGCGATGATGTTGATGGAACGAGCGCCCTTTTAGACATCCGTTTGCGGTGGATTCTTCAGAAACGCGGGGTGAGCTTCTCCCCCAAGAAAGGGTATTGAGTCGGCAGGAAAGACAAGGTTCACCGTCCCGGCTGATGGATTCGGATCAGATCTGTTTGGATTCCCAGCGGTTGGAGCGTAGCCGAAGCAGCATCAAGAGCGCCATGACCATGTACCCGATCAGACCGCCGACCCAGGCACCATGAAGGCCCAGACCAAGACGCAGTCCGAAGAGATAGCCCAGCGGGAAGAAAAGCCCCCACTGGCAGCCGATCATCACCAGCATCGGAAAACGGGTGTCACCCGCGCCACGCAAGCACCCGCTGGCGGCGATGGCCAGACCGTCGAAGCTTTGAAGAAGCGCCAGAATGGCCAACAGGCCCACCACCTGGGTAACCACTTCCGGACTGTCGATCACCAGTTTGGCCAGCGGTTCAGAGAAGGCAAGGAAGATGGCGGCAACCAGAGCGGTATAGAAGAGCGTCATCATCAGCACCCGACCGCAGGCCAGACGGGCCAGGGCCAGTTCTCCCGCACCTTTCATCTGGCCCATAACCGTCGCTCCGGCGGCACTCAGTCCATAGGCGGGCATGAACGACAAACTGAGCAGGCGCACGCCCACTTCGTTGGCGGCCAGGGATACCGTGCCCAAGCGGGCGATGACCGCAGAGAAAAAGATGAACGCGCCCATGTCCAGGGTCCACATCACCCCTTGAGGAACGCCCACCTTGACCATGCGCCAGAGGTACGCCGGGTCCAGGTGCCAGGTCTTGCGGGCAATGAAGGGGTCGTTGACATCCCGGAAGATGAACAGGCCGAAGGGAAGCAGGAAGCCGACAACATTGCTGATCGCTGTGGCCAGCCCAGCCCCGTAGACTCCCAGCTTGGGGGCACCGAAAAGCCCGAAGATCAACACGGCATCAAGGAGGATATTCAGGATGTTGATTGCGATGCCCGTCCATAAGGGTGTGGTCATATCGCCGATCCCGCGATACAGCGAGACGATGGCCATCGTCATAATCAGAAAAGGAGCCGAACGCAGGCGGACGTTGAAATAGGGAACGCCCAGTTCGCCGACATCCGGGGCGGCACCCATCCATTCAAACAGGGTGTCGGTGAACAGAGGAAAGAGAAGAGCGAGGAACAGGCCGCCGATCAGACCGATATACAAACCCTGCCAGGTCGCCTTGGTTGCGTTGCTCGGCCTGTTCGCTCCCAATTCCTGGGCGGCGAAGGTTCCGGTAATATCGACCAGACCATCGAAAAAGGAATACATCCCCCAGATCAGCGTTCCGGTCAGCCCAACCCCGGCAATGGCTGCCGCACCGAGACGCCCCACCATCGCGGCGTCAACGAAGCTCATCAGGGTTTGGCTGAGCATAGTCAAGACCGCAGGGCCGCCAAGGCGCAGAATGCCTCGGTAGCTGGGGTCCATCGCTCGCTGTCGTAATTTATCCGGGTCCATCGTCTTTTTCCGAAGACCGTGGTCAAGGTTGATTCATGCGCCGGAAACGGGTTGTGTCAACCACGGGTCCGGCGCTGTGCAAGGTTGAACGCGCAGAATACGAAACCGGGAACAAAAGGTCCACTAAATGATGGAGGAAATCCCAACCGGGTCTGACCTCGCGGTAAGGACTCCGCGTTGCTCTCCGGGCCATCCCGCAAAAGGATGTTGCCTATAACAAAACAAGGGCTTGCATTTCTGCAAGCCCTTGCAATACATGGTGCCGAAGACTGGACTCGAACCAGCACAGCCCGGAAGCCACTAGATCCTGAATCTAGCGTGTCTACCAATTCCACCACTTCGGCGTTCTTGTAAAGAACATGGTTCCTCGAACCAGCGGGAAAAGCATGTAGCATGGTGGTTTGAATTGAGCAAGATTTTTTTTAGAAATCTTTCATCCTGCGGCCCTGCCCGGTGTCGGAAAGGCGTTTTCCCCGTCTGGGATGGGATGAAACCCTCTGCATCGTGAAGGACAGAGAGGGTTCTTGCTCGGCTATCTTCTTGAAACAACCGGATGTTTTCCGTTGAAACTCCATCTGCCTTGTTGACCGCGCCCTAAAAGGTGTGTACAGTGGTGCCGCTGTCAGGAAACCAACGCGATTCACCAGCCGAGAAGATGGAGAGGCCCATGCGACATGCCGTACTTGCCGAACACAAGCAGCGCAGAGCGGGAAAGGTGCTGGCCGTACTGCCCATCCGCTACCCCAAGGAACTGCTGACCGCCTTGAATATCCTTGCCCTGGAGGTCTGGGGACCACCCGGAGCGCCTCAGAGTGCGGAAGTGGGACGGATTCAGACCTATGTCTGCCCCGTGGTGCGTAATGCGATGGCCTTTCTGGCCGGTGGCAAGGCGGATGCGGTGGATGGCGTGCTGTTTCCCCATACCTGTGATTCCATTCAGGGCTTGGCTACGGTTTTGCCGGACCTGGGGAAGTTCGCAAAGCCCGTGTTCCATTTCATTCACCCCAAAGGGGAACGGCGCGAAAGTACCCGGAGGTACGTCAAACGGGAAGTGCAAAGCCTGGCTGAATCCCTGTCCGCATTTGCCGAAACCCCCTTGACCGAGGAGGCCTTGCGTGAAGCGATCTCCCTGCATCGGCAGATCGACCGGCTGAAGCATACCCTGCTGGAGCGTCGCGCCTATCTGGATGTTACGGATGGTGAATTCTACCGGGTGTTGCGCCGTGGGGAATTTCTCTGGCCGGAGGATCACTTGAAAGAGTTGCAGCAAGTGGAAAGCAAGCTGCGGGAGGAACCGGTGCAGCAAGGTGTCCCTTTGATGGTTTGCGGCATCGTCCCGGAGCCGATGGGTTTTCTCTCTGCCTTGAATGAAGGCGGGGCGTATGTGGTTGCCGATGATTATGCCGCCGTGGGCCGTCGGGTGATTCCCGGAGAGATTCCCGATTCGGCGGACCCGATGGATGTCTTGACCGAACTGTATTTCCGTCAGCCTCCCTGTTCGACTCAAGCCTTGTTGTTTTCCGTGCGCCGTCGTCATCTGGATACCCTGCTTTCCCGAAGCAAGGCCCAAGGTCTGGTGGTTCACGGAGTGACCTTCTGCGAACCGGAACTCTTTGACCTGCCCCATCTGCGGGCCTGGGCCGAAGCGAAAGGCTTGCCGATGTTGACGATGAACAGCGAACTGGAAGCCGAACTTTCCGGTCAAAGCCTGACCCGCCTGGAAGCCTTTGTGGAGATGGCGGCCCAGAAAGGAGGTCTGCAATGATATCCAGACGGTTGCAGTATGAAATGGTGGGCCGTGTAATCGGTCCCGCCGTGAACGCTTTTGACCGCTATCGTCGCGCTCGGAAGGCCGCTCATCGCACGCCGAGAAAAACGCCCTTCGGACCGCCTCTGCAAAGCGCGGACAAACTGCGTGAACTGATGACCCTGCACTATTTCCAGGGGCGTTATGCCGATGGTGCCGTGCCGGTGGTCTGGGTGACCAGTGGTTTCCCCTCTGAAGTCTTCCGGCAACTGGGTTTTTACGTCATCTACCCGGAAAACCACGCCGCCCTTTGCGGGGCGCGGCACAAAACGGTGAAGATCAGCGAAGCCGCCGAGCGCGTAGGCTACGGCCTGGACCTGTGCAGCTACGCCCGCACGGATATCGGCAACGTTTTGAACAACAAAACACCGGTGGGGCGTTTGCCCAAGCCGGATATGATTGCCTGCTGCACCAACATCTGTCAGACGGTGCTTTACTGGTACCGCAGCCTGGCCGAACACCTTAACGTGCCTCTGGTGCTGGTGGATACCCCGTTCATGTACGGTCAAAGTAAACCCCATCATGTGGACTACGTGGTGGATCAACTCAATGAAGCCATCGCCGTGGCCGAGCGCATCAGCAAGCGCCGTTTCGATATGGAAGCCTTCCGCACCTTGACCGGTAAAGCGTTGGAGGGTTGCCGTCTGTGGGGAGAATGCCTTGAAATCAGTCAGGCCAAACCTTCACCGTGGACGGGCTTCGATACCTTTTTCCATATCGCTCCGGTGGTCAGTCTGCGCGGCACCGATGAATGCGTATCGTATTACAAGATGCTCAAAGACGAACTGAAAGACCGCGTCGCCCGTGGTATCGGTGGCATCAACGACGAGAAGGTACGCCTGCTTTGGGACAACCTGCCCATCTGGTTCAACATCCGTGAATTGGCCACCTTGACTGCCGAGCGGGGCTTCAATTTCGTCTGCGCCACCTATTCCAACGCCTGGGCTGAGGCCGGTCGTTTGATTAAACCCGATGATCCGATCAACAGCACGGCGGAAGCCTACCTGCGCGTGTATCTGAATCGCGACCTGGCCAACCGTCTGGAAACGATGAAAGAACTGGCGCGGGACTATGGGGTTCAGGGCGCGGTGCTGCACAGCGATCGTTCCTGCAAGCCCTACAGTGTGGGGCAGATCGATGTCAAACAGCGCTTCGCCGAGGACTTGGGCTTGAAAGCCCTGATTCTGGAAGCCGATCATAATGACCCGCGTTTGTATGCCAACGAACAAGGGGAAACCCGCCTTTTGGCCTTCATGGAGAGTTTCGATGTCTGATGCCAAAGCCTTGGGTGTGGATATTGGCTCCACCACCTGGAAAGCCGTGCTGGTTGACGGCGCCGGAGAGATCCTCTCAACCAAGCTGGAACCGACCGATCCATTGATGGACCGACAAACCGAACGTTTGGTGGATCTGATGCACGAGGAAGCGGGGCTGACCCAGCGTGTACCCATTGGAGCAACCGGTTATGGCCGAAAGCGGGTTCAGGCAACACGGGTTCTGACGGAAATCACCTGCCACGCCAAAGGAGCCTATCACTGGATGAAGCGTGCCGGGGTGCTGGTGGACATCGGTGGGCAGGATACCAAGGTGATTCGTATTGGTTCGGGAGGCGAGGTCAGTGATTTTCACATGAATGACAAATGCGCCGCCGGTACCGGGCGTTTTTTAGAGGTCATGCTTTCCAGGCTTCAGGTTTCCTTTGATGAGATCGCCCAGCGGGTGGCCAAGGCGGACAAGGCCGTGCCGATCAGCAGCGTATGTACCGTGTTCGCCGAAAGCGAAGTGGTCAGCCTGGTGGCCCAGGGCGTGCCGGTGGATAATATCGTCAAGGGTCTGGCGCAAAGCCTGGCCAGCCGCGTGGCCAGTCTGGCCGGAGTACTGCCGCCGGATAGCGAGGTGTTCATGAGTGGCGGTGTGGCCTTGAATCCGGCAATGGTTGCCGCCTTGGAAAGCGCGCTGCGAGCGCCCATTCGTGTTTTACCACAGCCGCAGTTGGCCGGTGCCTTGGGTGCCGCCTTGAGCGTACTCCCCCGATAGACTTGAGTAACGTAGTATCAACCATGATAGATGGTTTACGGATCGTCGTGAAGATGATTGTTGAAAGGAGCCGAAGATGTTCGATCATATGTTGACCCCGGAACAGATTGCCGTTCGTGACCGCGCCCGTGATTTCGTGAAAGACGGCGTATCCGCAGAACTGCTTCGTGAAATGGATGCCGATAAGGTGCAGTTCCCCAAAGAGTTTCTGCAGGAAGCTGCAAAGCGTGAACTGTTGGGCCTGCGCTTCAGCAAGGAATACGGCGGCGGCGGAATGGATTGGAAAACCGAAGTGGCCGCTCTGGAGGAATTGGGCGTATTGGGTGCGGCTTTAAGCTGCCTCTATTCGCTGGTGACCATTATCGGAGAGGCGATTCATACCTTCGGAACGGAAGAGCAGAAGCGCAATTACCTGGAACCCACCTTGAAAGGCGAACGTTTCTGCGCCGAAGGTTTGACGGAACCCCGTGGCGGATCGGACTTCTTCGGGGCAACGACCAAGGCCGAAGACAAAGGGGAATATCTGCTGCTGAACGGACAGAAACGCTTCATCGTCGGTGGGGAAGGGGCGGATTACTTCCTGGTTTATGCCCGCACGAACTTTGATCCCAAAGCCAAACCGCAGCAATCAATCAGTGCCTTGCTGGTCGATCGTGATGACACCGTGAAGGTGGAACACGTTTACGGCCTGATGGGAACCCGTGGCGGTGGTACGGCGCGCATTCTGTTCAAAGATACCAAGGTGCCCAAGAAGAATGTGATTCTCGGTCTGCATCGTGGCGGGGAGGTGTTCAACCGCATGATGGTTCCCGAACGCCTGACCACGGCCTCCGGTGCGGTGGGGGTAGGCCGTGCCGCTCTGGAAGTGGCGACCCGTTACAGCACGCGGCGCATGGCTTTCGGTAAACCGATCATGCGCTTCCAGGGCGTCAGCTTCCATATCGCTGAAGCCGTGACCCGTCTGGATGCCGCCCGCGCCTTGGTTTATGCCACGGCTGCCAAAGCGGACAGTGGGGAAGATCCTCGGCGCATGGTCAGTCAGGCGAAGAAGTTCAGCACCGAAGCCGCCTGGGATGTGGTCAATCGGGCGATGCAGGTGATGGGAGGCATTGGCTATACCGACATCTTCCCCGTGGAAAAACTGCTTCGTGACATCCGCCTGATGATGATCTGGACCGGCACCAACGAAATCATGAACCTGCTGATTCAACATGAATGGTACAAGGAACACGCCAAGGTTCCCTGCGCCGGGCGGGATGTGGAACCGGATGCCACCGGGTTTGACCAGGAACAGGAAAAGGTTTATACGGACGAAGACCAGGAGCGCTGAGGATTGCCTTACGGTGATGAGTTTCCGGCGACGCTTCTATGACATGGGGCGCTCTGGTTGCAGAGAATGTTTTTTGTCCCTCACTGGGACGCGAACAAGGTGAGCAGGGGTGAGGGAAACCGGGAGTTGTCACCGTTCTGACACGGGGCGTCGTCGGTTTTTCAAAGTAGCATGAAGAGAGTGAGGATGAACGATGGATTTGATGCAGTTGCGTTCGCAAAACGATTGGCTGGCCCTGTTGGACCGCATTTATAACGACACCGGGATGGTGGCAAGCCTGGCCACAGCCGAAGGGAAAATCCTGCTTTCCAGTGGTGAACGCAACCCGCTGTGCGCGGCCATCCGGGAAGATGAAAAGCGTCTTACCTTTGTGTGCAGCCAGACCGCCAGCGCGATGACCGCCGAGTTGAAGGTTGCCAAAGAACCGGTTCTGGATTTCTGTGATGCGGGCATGATGCGTCTGGTGGTCCCCGTGTTGAACGCAGGGGAACTTGCCGGGCAATTGAGTGTCTGCGGTCATGCCAGCCCGGATGAAGAACTGGATGCTTTTGGTGTGGCGCAGCAACTTGGTGTGGAAGAACCCCAGGCCCAGAGCCTGATCGACACCGTGCGCGAAATGACCGAAGACGAGTTGGAAGCCTATGGTCATGCGCTGATGAAGGATGTCAACGGCTGAGGAAGAGAGGAGAAGACTGAATGTCAGGAAAAACAATTCGGTTGTTTCTTGTGGATGGAGATCCTAAAGGGCTTTTGACTGCTGAAATTATCAACTGGTCTGGAAAGGTTCTCGTTGGTTCAAGAAGTAATTTGGTGAAGTTAAAACAGAGAGTGGAATCAGAGAGTGGAATCAGAGAGAACTGGGGTCTATATGCTTTCAGGTCCAGACCCTGAAGATAGCCTGAAGGAACGTATTTATATCGGGGAGGGAGATCGTGTCATTGAGCGGCTAAAGGCTCATGACAAAGATGATTCTAAGGAGTTTTGGACACGGGTTGTGTTCGCGATCAGTAAAGATGAAAACTTAACTAAAGCTCATGGGCGATATTTGGAAAGTCGCCTCATTGGGTTAGCCAAACGGGCAGATCGCGCAATTTTACATAACTCTGATTCCCCTAGCCCACCGCCACTTCCAGAATCCGATCAAGCGGACATGGAATACTTCTTGGAACAAATTGAAATTGTGTTTCCTGTTCTTGGCTTTTCATGTCTACAACCCAAACCCGAACAATTGGTTTCTCAACAAACAACAAGTTGTGTTGGCAGTGATGAGCTGATGACTTCGTCCCCACTATTTGTGATTGATCGCCCTAGTCAGAAGGTGTATGCAGAGGCACGTTTAGTTAATGGCGAGATGGTTGTATTGGGAAATGCTAAAGTACGTAGGCAGGGGACTCCATCTTGGGATAGCTATCTAAAACTTCGTGATAAGCTGATTGCCGAGGGGAAAATTAGAGATACGGATGATCCAGAGGTTCTCGTTTTCAAAGAGAACATATCCTTTAGTAGTCCAAGTGCCGCCGCGGCTGTTGTTTTGGCTAGGAACGCAAATGGACGTACTGAATGGGCTTTAAAGGGGACAAGTACAACCTATGGAGATTGGCAGGATAAGAGATTGGACAGTGACGAAGCTGTGGAGTAATGCTTTTATGAATCCCTCACAACGACCAACAAGACGCCAATCACCGCCGTTGGATCTTCTAATATCGTAAGTCTATCATAGTGGGATTGATTGCCTGCCTGCTCAAAGATAAAGAAAAACTTGCAATTGGCGCGAGTTTTGGTCAAGATGCCTGCGACTTTTGTAAACAACAGGTTCAAAAAGACGATGAGTAATCGACGGGAACACAAACGGTTTAACCGGCGTTATGAAGCCACCGTTCAAAACGATGATAAGAACGCCAGTGGTTTCATTGTCAACATCAGCCACGGCGGGATGGAAGTCCAGGTCGAGGATGAGTTCGAGCCGGGCGATACCGTAGAGATCCCTCTGCGGACCCGCAATGGCGTCGAGTTCCGCTACAAATCCATCGTGATCTGGTCCGAACCCTGCGAAGACATCACCGGCGTCGGCAAGCCCGTTCGCTTGGGCGTGCGGCATGTCCAATGGGATGAGAAACACGAGCAGTTGCTCAACGACGCTCAGTATGACGAACAGCGTCGTGAAGAAAACCGGATGCGCATTGAACTTCTGGTAACGGTGACCAACCTTCCCGCCAGCCCGATGCTGTTTACAGACAACATCAGCGCCCACGGAATTTTCGTCCGTTGTGATGAGGAACTGCCCATTTCCCAGGATGATGAGATTCATCTGCGCGTGGCCGATACCAACATGGGACGGGAGATTCAATTCCTGGCCAAAGTGACCCATGTGATTGATAAAGACTGGGCCGAACGGACGGGGTTGAACTCTGGTTTTGGTGCGCGGGTGGTGGAAGAATCCGACTAGGCACCTGTCTCGTTTTTGAATAGCTGAGTCCAATTGATTCAAGATGAAACAAAACTGCGGATTGGGCCGGGGGGTTCTTTCCTACGCCCGGAACTTTACGTTTCCTTCTTCGCTTCTTATTGAATTTGCAGTCATTCTTTTGTATTCTATTCTCTCGTGTCCCAGAGGGTTTCTGGGCTTGGGGACCGGTAGGTTGTCAAGGTGAATCGCTTGGGTTTGGGGGTGAGTTTCCTTGGATCCTATGATGCAGGGAATCTGAATACTGAACGCAATGCGCAGGCACGGTGATTGGTTTTGACGACGATTGCTGCAACGGAAGGTGAATCCGTCATGAGTGAACAGCCCACGCGCAGAGCGACGATGTCCGGTAAAGCGGTAGACATGAACCCGATCTTGGACCCGGCGATTTCCAAAGCCGCGATGGATTTTGTTACGTCCATCCGAGCCGCCGTGGTCAGTGTGGGGATGTATCCTCCGGGTTCCAAAGCCGTGGAAACAACCAGTGCCAAGGTGTCCAGTCTGCTTGGTGAAGTAATGAAGCTGGATGAAAAGGTCACCTTCAGTGAATTCAGCGGCATGTTGATGGTCAACGGCAAGCAGTTTGATGACAAGGACAAGTCCAAGCCCGCCGTGCGTAACTTTGCCATGTCTCTGATTGAGCGCAATATCCAAAGTCTTACCTTTACCCGTGGGGCGACTCCACAGGAGTTGATCCGCCTGCTGGTGCTGATTGCTAAAAAGCCTCAGGAGTTGGCCGACGGTGGACCCTTGGACCAACAACTCAAGGCCGAAGGCATTGAGAACATTTCGCTGAACAGCCGTATCTTCGTTGCCACCGATGCCGATCAGATGGCTCAGGACTTGGAAGGCAGCATGGGCTTGAGCGCGATGTTCAAGCAGTTTCTTCAAGGGAACCTGGACAACGTGGATGTGGACGGCATCCTGGATCTTCTGCGCGATCCCAACGCCGCCAAGGATGAGTTTGAAAAATACCTGGAAGACTACCGGGAGGAAAACCCGGATATTGATGAAAAAGAATTTGTCGGTGTTCGTATCCGGGAGTTGAACAACCTGATCGGTCGGGCCAACATGCTGCTTCCTCAGTTAGAAGGACAACCGGAGGTTCAGGACGCGATCATCGACAGCGTCCAAGCCGTGGTGGCCGAGGTGGAGCCGGATATTCTGGCGCGCTACGTGTTGGAGCAATTTGAAGACCCCATTGACGGCGTGGATAAAATCCTGGCCGAAGGGCTCTTCGATAAAATGGATGATGAAGCCGTGGTGGATCTGACCAAGGGCATTATTACCGAAATCGCTCTGATTAAAAGCAACCTCGCCGTGATGGATGAAGACGAGCAGCAGGCCAAGATCCGCGCCGTTCGTGAAACGGTGAAGTTCCTGATTCAGTATTCCAAAGAACGGGCCTGCTTTGCCGATGTCGCCCGCCTCTTGGAAGAAGCTGGTTTGATTAAAGGCGAATTTGCCCGACAGCTTCGTGAATATGCGGCCAACAACCAGGCCGCTCGTGGGGAGGAAGCCCCGAAAGAGGATCTTCCCGGCCCGGTGGATCTGTCCGGCATGATGCAGAATTTTGAAACCATTCCCACCGAGCGCCTGGCTTCCATCATCAACAAGCTGCTGGAGCAGATGGATGATGTTCTGTACCATGAACAGCTGACCAACTTTGCCAAAAGCGTCGCCCGTCGTTTGGGAAGCCAGATGGATAACGGACGACCCTTCATCCGACTGGTGGAGTTCTCTTCGGAGTTCTGCAAGCACTTGAGCGAAATCAGCCGTTTTGATCTTGTCTCAGGATTGGTGACCTACATGGACAACCTTTCCAGGCCGGAAAGCCACTTAGGCCCGGCGGAACGGGAGCCTTTGCTTCATGCCTTGAACGGGATTCTTAATGCCGGTGGCGCCCATGAATTGATTCGTAAAGTCATTGACGGGGATGACAACACCAAGAAGTATGTCAATTATCTGCTGAAAGCCTTGGGTGGACGGGCTGTGGAACCGATGTTTCATGTGCTGCGCTTGAGTGAAGATCGTAACGAGCGCAAGATGGTGATGAACTTTTTGCAGAATTTCCCCAACGAAGTGGCTCCCATCGTCACCGAGCAGGTTCAGAACAAAGACAACGCCTGGTACATTCTACGAAACATTGCCCAATTGATGGGGCAGTTCAAAACGGTCAACATGGCCGAGCCGCTTTCCATGTTGGCCTCCAATCCGGATGAACGGGTCCGGCGTGAAGCCTTGCGAGCGATGGCGGAATTGGAAGACAATCCTTTGCGTAACGAGACTTTCCTTCAGGCCTTGAACGACCAGAGCGTAGGCGTGAAGCGTTACGCCATCACGATGGTCGGTCAGTTGCAGATTGCCAAGGGGATGGACCAATTGGGCCGCTTGATTGAAAAGCGCACTTTGACCCAGGGTGAAGAAGAAGAAAGCATCCAGGTGGAAGCGATCATGGCTCTTGCGCGTATCGGCAAGGCCGCAGCGGTGGAACCATTGAGCAAAGCCCTGGTGAAGGAAGGCTTGTTGAGTAGCAAGAAAAACAAAACCACAGCCATCCGTGTGGCAGCGGCCAGAGCGCTGGCCAATTTCCCTACCGCTGCGGCGAAGGTGGTATTGCAGGGGGCTGCCAAAGACTCCGATGCTGAGGTGAAGACCGCAGCCAATCAGGCCTTAAGCCGAATGCGCTAATCCGCCTTGTTGGGTGGGGGCTGGAGCGAACACAAGGAAAGACTGATTGAGGGCCAAGATGCCCTTGGAGACAGGTCTTCGTGCGGTGCGGCAAGAGGGCTCAGTCTTCTTCTTCCAACCGGAACTGACCGCGTATCAGCAGAGCAATGGGGATGCCTAGAAGCAACCAGAAAATGGATGATGCTTTGATGTCCAGGAACAGACGAACGAGTCCTTGGCGAAGCAGCGGCGGTTGATTGGCTTTCTTGGAGGAAGGTGCGACGGGGATCGTGATGGAGCGGGTGGAGTCTGTCGGGGCTTTGGTTGTCTGGTCCGGTGAGGGTTCCCTGGCCTCCGGTTTGTCCTCCAGCAGCCTGGATGGGTGGTGCTCCAAGGCTTTGTCCACCTGCCTTGCGGTTTCTTCTGCGTGCTGTTTGTTCTGCTTGCGGTAGGTTTCAAGAGGGTCCGTATCAAACTGTGCCATTGCGGTCTGTGAGAAAACCAGCAGACCGAGCAGCAAACAGGTGGTGAAACTGAGCAAGCGTTCCCATCTCATCAGAGTTTTTCCGTTTCCCAATACGTGCGCCAGGCTTCATGGGCTTGCTGGCGCCCCTTTCGTTGTGTGAGATCGAAGTGTCCCATGCGTTTGCCGCTCATTGTTTCCAATTCCCGAAGCGCCTGTTGAGCCAGGTTGACTTCACGGCCCGTCAAGGCACGCAAGGCCCAGTCCCATTCGGATTTGTCGGCGTTTTTATCGTACCAGCGCCGCCACTTGCTGGGGCTATCTCCAATCGGCTGGAAGGTGATTTTCTGTAACGCGCCGACGCAGGCATCTTTCAGGCTTTTGTTGTTCATCAGGTTGATCAACTGGTCGATGGCGTCCAGGATGCGCAACTCACCGCAATAGCCGATGGCGTCATCCAGCAAAGCATCATTCTCATCTTCCAGGTGCATCAACACTTCATCGCTGACCAGACGGAATTCTGCGGTGTTCCGATAGTATTTCAGCAGACGCAGGCTCATTTCCGCAATATGCAGTTCGCGGTCAAACAGTAAGGGCGCCAGGTGTTCCAACGCAGCGGCATCAAAGTGATAGACGAAGGCCAGCACGCCAAGGTAGCGATGGCGTGGGTCATCTTGCTGCAACATCTGGTAGAGTTTCTTTTTCCCGTGATCGCCCATATGCAGCAGATTGACCACGATATGACCATCCGGCAGGGTGTAGGGTTCCGGGAAACGTCCCACAGGAATGGGGTGATCTGCCGGAATATCAAGGATCAGGGTTTCCGTGCGTTTGCGGACTTCCTCACCCAGATAGTCGTCGTTGCTTTCCACCAACTCATCAAAAGGAGAAGGTGGGGGTGGAGGCTCGTTGCCTGCACGAAACGCGCTCATCGTCGCTCTGGATACCCCACGGATTGCGCCGGTGACGCGGGTTCGGTTTGACTGGGCCGATTCCTTCTTGGAGTCGAATTGAATCTCCGGGTCGAAGATCGCCATCTCGACAAAGGTCTTGCGCTTGTATTGCTGAACCTGTTCGGCCTGGGTTTCCTGAGCGCTGACCAGTTCGATTCCTGTGTCTTGATGGATCGGTTGGTCCTGAACGGGTGGCGCGGGTGGTTCCTCGTTTGGAACAGCCGGAGGGGCTGGTTCCGTTGCCAGAGAAGGTGGTTCTTCGCTACTCTGGGGCTGATCGTATTTCCTCTGTTTGACCTCTTCGGCTACGGTGGCACGCATCTCCGTAAAGGTTTTGCGTTCGCGTCGTCCCTTGGCAAAGATCGGTTTGTCCTCGTTTCCGTTTTGATCCCTCAAGACGGAAATGACCTGCGTTGCTTCAGGGGTGTCGTTGGCGTGTGGGGTTTCCTGCACGTCGGAGAGCGTGTCCCGTAAGGCCAGCTCCGGCGGCGGGGTCATTCCCGGTTCAACGTTTTTGGCTACCTGGGCTACTTTCTCCGAAGGCTGACTGGGTTGTTCGTCCGGCAGATCAGGCGGCTCAACGTCTCCGGAAGGGGCTGCTACGTCAGAAAGTTCAATGGGCTGCGGACCTTTGCGTCCCGCAGGTAACAGTGACGGGGCCGAAATGGTGGAACGGGTTTTCACCTTCCCCTGTTTGGACGATTTTAGCTGGTCTACCCAGCGGGTAGACAACCCACCGGATTCCGAAGGGCCTGGCTCGGCGGCTTCCGCTTCCAACTCCGGTTGGGTCGGGCTGGTGGAGGCAAAGGGATCTTCCATCTCACCCAGGCTGAGCATATCGGGGGTCAACTCGCCTGCATCGTCTTCGTCCTCGGTGCTGGATGGTTCCGTCGCCGGTGATTGCTCACCAGGTTCCTGTATCGTTTCGTCTATGGATTCTTCCACTGCCTTCTGGGAAGTTTCGGAAGGAGGCTCTGTTTCCTGGATGGATGCAGCTTGCTCTTCTTCTTGCATTTCCTGCGCAGGTGCGACACGTTCCTGTTGTTCCGGGCTTGGTTGCTCGGTGGTTTCTACAGGGGTTTCCATAGGAGCCGCCTGGGCTGGTTCTTCCACTTGGGGCGCAGGGGTTTGTTCTTGCGTTTCGCCGGTGGCTGGCGTGGTCTGGGCCTGCTTGGCCTGTTCCGCTTTCTGGCGCCGCTTTTCAAGGATGATCTGTTCCAGGCGCATTCCTAGAACACCAATGGTCTGATTGATCAGACCGATCACGACGGCATCGGGGCGTTTGGAGAAATCGGCGTAGAGCATGAACGGCACACGAGGACCGATGCGCACAGGAAGGGCCAGGGCCGGTTTGGGAGAAACCCTGCGTGCTTGCCAGACGGTTTGCCAGGCAGGGATTTCAATGGGGTCCAATTGTGCCATCACCTGGTTTTCCAGGGCGTTTTTCAAGGCGGGAAGCTGGGTCAGGTCCAACACGATCTCTTCAAAGTTCAGGTCATCAAGTTCCGTCTGGCCTCGATACAACCATCCGATGGCCTTGGGGCCTTTCACATGGAAAAAGCCGACGAATTCAAACCACATCGTCAAGACGTGGCAAACCTGCTCCATGATCTCCTGGGGTTGGCTTTGCTCGCGGATGCTCCGCTCCAGAGCCATGAGCTGATCGTTGGCGTGGTTTAGATTCATCCCTGTCTGCGCCAAGGGTTTCTCCTTTACGTCACAAACGCGGAGGCGCAAGGCCCGGTATCGCGTAGTTGCTAATCGCTGTAGCGAGTATCAGAACTCGGCGGCTATCGTGTGCATGGTCAGCAAGCTGCATCCAGACGAAACCCCCACTACCAACCATGCTACCCAAACGCGCACGCCAATTCAAGGAGTTTCACGTTTCTTTTTCATGGTTTGCATGTTTTTGATCCTACCTCGTCGTACAAGTGGTAAGACCGACTGTTCAATGATTTATCCCAGGAACCGCATTGTACTTCTGTCGCGTCGTAATACCTTGGTTTCCGGTGTGTCCTGCGTTGGTTTATTGCACACGGATGACCAGAATTCCGGCCAATTTGTCGTGAAATCCCTGTTTTTTTGAATCCACCAACACCCAGAGCAGTCCCAGTCCGGCAGATGCCAGGGAAACCCAATAGCCGATCAAGCGCACGACGGCCCGCGAAAAACCGATGCGTTCTCCGTCGGTCTGAATGGCCCGCAAACCCAGAACCAGCTTGCCGGGTGTCTGTCCCGTCGTGCAGTGAAACAGCAGATACAACATGGCAAAAAGCAAGAGATAGCTCTGACTCAGTGGCAATAGCAGGGAAGGGTAATCCAGGCCGAGAGCGATCAGGCCGAAAGTCCCGGACTCACCCGCCGGTAGATTTTCCGTACCGAAGACCATGCTGACCAATCCAAGGGCCAAAAGCCAGATTCCAAATACGATCCCGTGGTCAATCAGCCCGGCTAGCAATCGGCTTGAGAATCCGGCGGCAATAACCTGCACGTCTTCGTATTCTTCCTCTTGCTCTTCATCCGTTTCGTCATCGGGTTGCTGATCGAGTGAATCCCATGAGGACTGTACCTGGTTCTTTGGGGAGGAAGAGGTAAAGCGAGGTTCTTCTTTCAGAGCCTTGTTGGATGGGGACGAGCCCATCTCAAAGGGGCTTGGCTCTTCCTGCGTGGATGAGGGCAAGGTCTTTTCTTGGACATCCGTGTGGGTTTGTTGCCTCTCCGGGGAAGGGTCGCGTAATTTTTTGACGAAGGAAGAAAAGCTTTCCACTTCAACCGGGGCATCCTCTTGGATGGATGGTGCTTTTTTCTCTGGCTGTTCCTTGGTGTGAGACGAGCTTGTATCCGAGGATGAAGGCTGGTCGGAGGGTGTTTGGAAAGACCAGCTTTCGTCTTCGCTCTCAACAGGTTTGGGGATGCTGTATCCGGTGTCGGAGCGATCGTTGAGTCCACTGAATTCAAACTCACCTGTCGGTTCTGCGGCGGAAAGCCCCTCGAAGGTGTCGGAGCCGGCGGCCTGCGTCTCTACCTTGGTCCGAGCTTGAATGGGAAGCTGTCCCTGAAGGGGGGGAACCGCCACGCGCTCGGTGGGGGTGGGTGCCGGAGCCTGCTCCTTGGATCGCACGGGCTCTGGGGAGGTCCGTGTTTCAGTTTGTGTCGTTTCGCTTGGTTTGTCTGCCGGTTTCGCGTTCGGCAAAGCCGGTGCGTTTGTCGGTGGTGTAGCAGGTTTTCTCAAATGGTCCGGCAAACCACCGGGCGAGGTACCGTGAGGCTTGGTTTGTGTCCCCGTGGCTTTCGGCTTGTCCGAGAGAATGTCTTTCAGCAGAGATTTCAATTCGCTGCCAGACGTTGTTTTTTTCTCTTGGGTGGGAACCGGGGCCGTTGGCTTGGCTGGAGGTTCCGTTTCCCCACCGGACCGGGTACCGAAGCGCAAGGTGGCAACCGCTTTTCCGGGAACCGCGAGAGGCTCGCCGCAGTGGGCGCAATAGGTTGCGTTCTCGTTATTTTCTTTGTGACAAGTGCGACAAATCATGCCTCGCCTCGTGGTGAAAAGGTCTTACTCGCGGGCTTTGTGGCCATCGCCAAACCAGGATTGCAACGCGGCCAGGGTAGCCAGGCCCGCCGTTTCAGTGCGTAGCACACGCGGTCCCAATGAAAGAGAGATCCCTCCGGCCTGAAGGAGTGCTTGCACTTCCTCATCATGGAAACCACCTTCCGGGCCGATCAACAAGGCGACATTCTCTCCCAATTCCTCGTCGTGCAGATCCCTGACCGGTCGGGAATCGCGTCCCGGATGGGCGATGAGCAGGCTATCCATGTCCGACAGGGGCAACTCTTCAAAACCCATCACCGGGTGAATGCGCGGCATGAACAGGTTTTCCGATTGCCGGCAGGCTTCCTGAAGAATGCTTTCCCAGCGTGGAATCTTCCCCGTGGAATCATCGGGGCGGGCCACGCCATGACGACTGACGAAGGGAACGATGGACCAGGCCCCAAGCTCGGCGGCTTTCTGCAAGACGAAATCCAATTTCCCCAGTTTGGGAAGGGCTTGCCAGAGGTGGAAACGCCGTGCCGGTGGGTCGGCCTGTCGCACAAGACGCAGGTTCTCGATGCGCTCGTTCTTCTTTGCGAAAGACAGATCGCCTTCGTACAGCACACCGGTGCCGTCAAACAATTCCACGGTATCCCCTTGGTTCAAACGCAGCACACGACCCAGATAATGGGCCTGCTTGCGCTCCAGAGGGACGAATCCGCCGGGCGCGGGATGGGCTGTAAACAAGCGTTCCATGATGACGAGCTTCCAACCTAGAAAAAGACACTGAATAGACTATCATAGGCGATCCTGGAAGGCAAGAATCCGTTCCGGGCTTCTTTGGGGCGGTGAGCAGGAATCCGGTGGTTTGTTGGCCAAGGTCTGGGGCAAATTGTCACACCCTGAAACTTTGTACAGGTTTTTTGTCGATATGAAATGTTTGATGCGTTTCCTACGTGATCTTAAGTGGTTAGATGCTTGTGTCCTCCTTTACAGAATGAATGGTAATTCATAGATTCTTGCTTCGTGGGAAATAGCTTGGCTTTTCCGATGAAAATCCAAGCGGTTTTGAGGTAAACCTGTTATAGAAATGATGGTTGTCTGATCTGTATTATGATGGAAAAACCGAGGGTTCCCCCGTTGAAGGTCAATGGCCATCTTGTGGCAGGCAAACTCTTGGTGCGCTTCGTTATACGCTGTGATAGAGCATGGCGATTCCTGAATGAATAAGGGAGAGGTTCCGGTATGTCTGATGCAGCTCAAGGTGCGGTGAACGCTGACGCGAAAACCAAGGCTTCCTTCGATTGGAAACGGCTGTTTTTCATGCTGCTTGGTTTGGCCCTGTTTTTAATCGTCTATTATTGTCCTGCCTGGCCTTCGGCCATTGACCCTCAAGGGAAAACCTTTGAATTGACCCAACAGGGCAAAGCTTCTCTGGGTCTGTTCCTCCTCGCCGCCGTGTGGTGGGTTTTCGAGGTGATTCCCATCGGCATCACCGGTATCACCATCGGTGTGCTGCAATCAATGTTCCTGATTCGAGAAACCCGCGTGGCGTTGACGGATTTCATGGACACCAGCGTGTGGTTTATCGTCGGTTCCCTGGTGATCGGCCTGACGTTTACCAAAACCGGTCTGACCCGTCGTCTGGCTTACAAGATGCTCTCGCTGATTGGCGAAAAGACGGCCAACATCTACCTGGGTTGTTTTGCCATGACCCTGGCCTTGACCTTGATTATGGCCCATACGGCGGTGGCGGCGACGCTCTTTCCTCTGCTGATGGCCATTTATGCCATGTATACCGACGACCCCAACGAAAAGACCAACTTCGGAAAAGGTCTGTTCATCGGCATGGCCTATGTCGCTGGTGCGGGTAGCATCATTACCCTGTTGGGTGCAGCCCGTGGTGCCGTCGCCTTAGGTTTCTATAAAGAGATCGTCCATAAGGACATCGGCTTCTTCGAATTGTCTTATTACATGGCTCCCGTGGGTATTGTCATGCTCTTCGTGCTGTGGGGTTTCATGATGGTTCGCTTCAAACCGGAGCGTAAAACCATCCCCGGTTTGAAGGAACGGGCCACGCGCCTTTATACGGAGTTGGGGCCGATCTCCCGTCGGGAAATCACGGCGCTGGTGATTATCCTTTCCGCCATTGTCGTTTTGGGCTTGCGTGCTTTCTTCCCGGCAATGAAAGTGCTGGACAAAAGCGCGATCATTCTCGCCTCTACCGTGTTGCTGTTCGTGTTCAACATCCTGACCATCAAGGACTTTGAAGAAACCCCGTGGAATATCGTGCTGCTTTTCGGTGGCGCGATGAGTATCGGCTACTGCCTCTGGCAGACCGGGGCTGCAAGCTGGCTGGCCGTCAACTGGCTGGGCATGTTCAAGGAAGCGCCGGGCGTGGTGTTCACCTTGGGGATTGCCTTCTTCGTTCTGGTGATGACCAACCTGATTATGAATGTGGCGGCCATTGCCATCAGCCTTCCCGTGGCCTTCACCATTGCTCCCTATCTGGGGGTTGACCCGGAAGTGATCCTTTTCGCCAGTCTGGTCACTGCCGGAATGCCCTTCCTGCTTCTAGTGGGTGCGGCACCCAACGCCATTGCTTATGAAAGCAAGCAGTTCACCAGCGGGGAGTTCTTCACGACCGGCCTTCCGGCCAGTGGGATTCTGATGGTGGTGCTGACCTTGTTCGTGTTGGTCATCTGGCCCTTGATGGGGATGTCTACCAGCCTTCCTGTAGCTCCCTAGCCAAGGAATGCTTGGCTTTTCAAGTGAAACGGGCGACCTCCTGGCCGCCCGTTTTTTGCTGACCGCATTTTCGCCCCTCAGAGGGGTTCTTTCGGCGTCCAGTCTTTCCCAGAGGGGAGAGGTCGAAAACCGATGGTCTTCGGGTGAGTGCCTTGGGGGAGAAAGGTCATGTCGGGCAAGAAATTTGCCCGACCTATGGAAAAACTACTGACTGTATTTTCGCCCTTCACAGGGTTATTTCGGCGTCCAGTCTTTCCCAGAGGGAGAGGTCGAAAACCAAAGATGGGATCAGAGCCTGACTGCTGTGGGGAGGGAGGTGAACGCTTACGCTCAGTCTTCCACGCCGAAGGCCTGGCCCAACTCAACAAGCTGGTTGTCACTCATGCCTTGCGGGGTTTCTCCGGTGGCGAGGCCGCGCAGGAAGATGGCGGCTCCCTTGTTGGCGGTGTCCAGCAGGTCAAAGGCCCATTGGATCTCTTCCGCTACGGCCAGCGCGCCGTGCATTTCCCAGAGAATCACATCAAAGCCACGAGCTAGGGCGTTCCCGGTTGCTTCCGCCAACTCTACGGTGCCGGGAATGGCGTAGGGAACATAACCCACACCACGGGGAAGCAGAACCTTCACCTCCGGCATCATGCTGATGAGCGCACGGCTGAAACGGGCTTCATCTTTGTAGGCCGAGAGATGACTCAAGGCGATCAGGTCCATTGGGTGGGTGTGCAAGACCAGACGTTGGGGGCGTTTGGCTTGGGCCAGGGATTCATGCAGGGCCAGATGACTGGCCAACTCCGAGGTGGGGCGAAAGTCGGCGGATTCACCGCCCCAGATCAGGCGGAAGGCCGTGCCATCGTTGGAGAGTTCCACCAGACAGGCGTTCGGGCGTAGCTGCTTGGCCAGATCCCGAAAACGTCTGCCGCTACCGGTAACGAAAAAACGCTCTCCGCCCAAGCCCTCAACGCGGCGGGGTAGGGGAACCCATTCTTTGCTATGTGGCTGCAAGGCGGGGAGTTGATCCTCTCTCAGACGGATGGAGAGGTTTCCTCCGTTGGCTTCGGCCCAGCCACGCTGCCAGAGGTAGGAGGCCACATCCTGAATGTCACGGCGAAGGGCTTCAAAACCGGTAGGGAAGGTGTCGGTCATCGCAGGTATCCCTTGAGTGAGAGGAACAGATCGGTCTTTTTATGAAAAGGGTTCAGCGTCCGGTGTGACCAAAGCCCCCGGAACCGCGCTGGGTGTCATCCAGGGTTTCCACCGGGTTCCAGGCGATGCGTTCCACGCGGGCCAACAACAACTGAGCGATACGCATTCCGCGTTCTATCACGAAAGGGGTATCGCCGTGGTTGATCAGGATCACACCCACTTCACCACGATAATCGCTGTCAATGGTTCCCGGAGCGTTCAGTACGGTTACACCCTGTTTCAAGGCCAGTCCGCTGCGTGGACGAACCTGGGCTTCAAAGCCTTCCGGGACGGCGATGGCCAGACCACTGGGAACCAGCTTGCGCTCGTGGGGTTGCAAGGTCAACGGTTCGCGAATGGCTGCTTTGAGATCCATTGCGGCGCTGCCCGGTGTTTCGTAAGACGGGAAGCCCAAGTCCCGGTCTTCGTCTCGAACGAAGCGCACGGCGACGCGGATGTCTTGGTCTGCCGCGCTCATTATCGGGCACCGTTGGGCAGGCAGCGGTTGTCTTCAACGTGGTAGCCTTCGGCGCATTGGTCGCAGGCATTGCCGGTATAGCCTTCGTCACAGTTGCAAACCGGCCTGTCGTTGATCAGGATGCACTCTCCGAAGGCACAAATATAGCCGGTGCAGGCATCTTCTTTGACACATTGCAGGCCGCGCACCACATAGCCTTCCGCGCATTGGTCACAGCGCGTTCCGGCATAGCCTTCCCAGCATTCACAGTGGGGAGTGCCGTTGTCGATGCACTCGCCGAAGGCGCAGGGGTCTTGCTCGCAGTCCAACTCTCCGGTATCGGTGCAGTCACCTCCGTAGCCGTAGCCATAGCCGGAGCAGTCATCGTCGTCACCGGGATCATCGTCTGGATTCCAGTCCGAATCTCCGTCTTCCTCGGAGTCTCCATCCGTGGTGGTATCATCATCGTCATCGTCTCCCGACCCGTCATCTCCGCAGCCGAAGGCGAACAGGGCCAGCACAAGAAGGGTGACGATCCAACTAGATTTCATCAAGACTTGCTTCATCACAGCGATCCTTTTTCAAGATAACGGCCATCCCCTGGGGAGGCACGACTAAGGTAAGGGAATCGTTTTCAAAGGTCAATGGTGCGCCGAAGCAATCGGCCCATTGGGTTGAGTCCGTTGAGTTCATGCCGTCCGGAAGGGTATCCAGGTCTACCTTGGCGGCTTCCATCGCCCGGTTGATGACGACCAGCCCCAGATCCTCGTCCGAGGTCATGGTGTAGGCGATGAGATCGCTTTTGCGTAGAAGATCCTGCCGTGTGCCGTGGCGGAACGCCGGAGTCAGGCTGCGCAGGCGTCCAAGGTGACTGACGGTGTTCCAGAGAGTTTGCTCATGCTCGCCCCAGGCGTTTTCAAAACGCATCGCCCGCCGGTTGTCCGGATCACCCGCACCGGACTGGCCGTATTCGTCGCCGTAATAGATGATCGGCGCGCCGGGAGTGGTCATCAGCACCGCAAAGGCCAGGCCCAACTTGTTGTAGGCGCTCTGGGTGGTGGGCGTGGAGGGAGGGGAGAGCGGGTCGTCGATGGTGTCTCCGTTGGCCAGAGAGAGGAAGCGGGGCACGTCATGGTTTCCCACGATCATTCCCATCACCGCACCGGAACCGCCGAAGCTTTCCTCGCTGGCATCCAGGGCGTCCAGCACGTCGGACAGCTTGCCTGAGTCCTGGCCGATCACCGAACGCAGCGACCACATCACGGGGAAATCGAACTGCCCGCTCAAACCGTAAGGACCAAGCGAGGCACGAATGTCGCTGCGTCCTCCTTCACCGGTGAAGGTTTCGCCAATCAGGTAGGTATGTTGCCCGCCCTGGTCGAATTCCCTGGTCACCCGGTGGCGCAGGTGGCGTGTCGCCAGACGAGGCATCATCGCCACGGCATCAATGCGCAGGCCATCCAGATTGAAGCGCCGCAGCCACCAGAGGTTGTCTTCCTCCATCGTGTCCACGACCTCGCTGTTGGTCCAGTCCAGGTCGGCGAGGTATTCGGTAAACCAGCAGTGTTCGATGTCCTTCGTCCAACTGCATTGCAGGCCGCAGACGCAGTCGATGTCCGGGTGGTTGAACCATTCGTAACGATGGTTTTGGAAGTAGGGATGTTTCACATGAACGTGGTTGGGGACTACATCCAAAATCAGACGCATTCCATGTTCATGGGCGGTGGCAACCAGGGTATCCAAGGCATCTTCACCGCCCCAGAGTTCATCCACCTCACGCGGAGCGACGGCCCAGTAGCCGTGATAGCTTTCGTAGCGCCGCCCATCGAAGCCGTCCCATTGGCCCCGGACGTTCGCATAGGCGGGGCTGATCCACAAGACGTTGGCCCCCAGCTTTTGAAAGTAACCGTCTTCGATGGCCTGCACGATCCCGGCGAAATCTCCACCCATGCGTTGGGTGATGTCGTGATCGTCCAAGGAAGACTGGCCTTTCCGGAAACGGTCGGTGATGATCTGATAAATGACGGCGTCGTTCCAGGTAAAGGGCTGCTCTTCTATCCAGAAAGGCAGGGTCAAACGGTTCGATACATGTCCGTTTTGATCCGAAGCTTGAACGGACAGGTTGTGCTTGCCGAGGCCTGCTTGTACCTGAAAGGCAATGTATCCACGGTCCACATCGGTTTGAAGGTCCGGTGTGATGAGATTGTCATCCAAGGTGATGTCCACACTTTCGGGCCAAAGCGGCGAACCACCCTTCTGAGCCTGAAACTCCAGTTCCAGGGAATAGGTGTCGTTCTCTAGCTTGCTGGTCAGTACCACCAGATGGGTGGAGCGGCATTCCTCCATGTCCAACGCGCTGTGTTCCAGTCCGTCACGGCCAAAGATCGTCAGCGGGTTTTCACTGTCCAGCAGGGTTTCGCTGTTGACCGAGAACCGGTAGGGAATCAACCCTTCCCCGACGTAGTAGGAACCGAGATAGGCTTGCTGTTCCGGGTCATATTCCAAGGGGTGGTTGCCGGGGCTCCATTGGTTGAACGAGCCCACCACGGCGACATCCAGGCTGGGATCTTCGCTGGCGTATCGGAAATCCGACGCGCAGGAAACCTGCGGATAGGGACGCGAGTCCGCCTTGTCGCTCTCCGAGCAGGCGGCAAGGTGACAGATCAACCCCCAAAGCGCCGCGTGGATGATCCACGGGCGCAGGGGATACAGCCTGGTTCGTGTGTCGCTCAACCGATCACCATGTAATGGAACAGGGAGCCTGCACGCTGGTCGGGTTGGCTCGCTCCCAAAGGTTCAGGGTATAGGCTCCCGCGCCGAAGCCGATCATCGGCACCGCGCCTTCGTAGGCTCCGCTGGTGGAACTGGACAGCGCGCTGGGGTCGTAGAGTTCCGCGACCAGGCCCATGTTGTTCAAGGCCTGGGCCGTGGTCCAATCGACGATGGCCTGGCTGGCGTCGGTCTGACCGGCCAGACGCAAAGCGCGGGCGATGCGCATATCGACGAAAACCCATTCACGACCGTCGTAGAATCCACCATCATCGTTGCGGAAATAGCCCATGCCGCTGGCCGCGCTGAGGGTGGTATCAAAGGCCTGGAAAGTCGCCTGAGCCACGCTGCCGGCGGGATCGAACAACAGCCAGTTGAAGGCTTCCACCACGGCGGCGTCAATGTGTCCGGCGTTGCTTTGGAATTCCTCCACGCTTTGCACCAGCACGTTGCCATCTAAGGCATTGCTGCGAATGGCTGCGACGAGGTCGCGTGACGCCTGCTGCCAGGCATCGGCCTGGGTGGTCTGACCGATCAGTCCGGCCAGGGTTCCCGCATCACACAAACCGCGTGCCGCAGCGAGGCTTGTGTAGGTTACCTGCTTCTGCTGGCCGTTCCAGTGCAACTCCCAGATGGAGCTGTCCGGGTCGATCATGCCGTTTTCGTTGCGCAGATTCATCAGCGCTCCGGCGATCTTCTGGCTGATCGTGTCCCAATGCTGGTTGGCAAAGGCGGTGTCACCGCTGGCGTTGATGTATTCGTTCAACACCCAGAGGAACAGGCCGAAACCGTCGTATTCGATGTTCGGGCCGTTTTCGTTGCTGTCGGTTTCCTCGGTGCCGTTGCCGAAGTAGCGGGTGATGCTGATCTGGTAATCCGTGTTGGTGTAGTCCGTGTAATGACCGCTGTCGGCATCCAACATGAAACGCAGGGCTTCTTTGGCTTCCGTGTAGTGGCCCATGCGGATCAGAGCCGCGATGGCGTAGCTCATGTCACGCACCCAGGCAATGTGCCAACTCTCAAACCCTTCCGCGCCGGGAGGCAACGCGGCGAGAATCTGCCCTTTGCTCGCGTCCGTGGGTTCCCAGACCTGACCCATGCGCAGCATGGCTTCGCTGACGCGATAAACCAACTGTTCCGTGTTGGACAAGCCCTGCGGGGCCGGTTTGCGCCAGCTTTCCCAGGCGTCCACGGCTTCGGTCAAGACCTGTTCCGGGGTTTTGCCTTGGTAGGCCGTACTCAATTCATCGGCCACTTGACTGGTGTTCGAGCCGCGATCGAAGGCACTGACCACGCCCAGCCAACCGCTCTCGCCTGCGGCCAGGGTGAGATCATTCTGGAAGGCGCAGGCAATGTCATCACCGGTGCCGGTGCTGGAAACATCGGTCAGGCTGGAGCCGCTGGACAGAAGCTGCCAGGGGTTGTTGGCGTTGTCCGTGCTTTGTCCTGCGCCGTAATGGCTGATCGAACCCAGGGCCATGTGAACCATGCCGCCGCCGGGACCGAGTTCGGTGTAGGCCGATTGTGAGGCGTTGTAGGTCATGGATTCGCCGTCGGCTTCCGGTTCGGTGTCGCTGGGGCCATCAGTACTTCCCAGGCGGTAGTTGTGCAGGCTGTACAGGCCCACCGAGGCTTCGCTGCTTCCCCGGTTGGTTACGCGACCCAGAAGAACCAGCGCCGGGCGGGAGAGTTCCCAGGGGGCGAAGGCGAAGGTTTCCACTTTCAGATCCCCGACGTGTTGAACGAAATGCAGGATACCTTCCTGTCGGTAGTAGCCCGCGTAATCCAGCGCTTCCGTGTTCATCCAGGTGCCGCTTCCGTTGACCTTCAGGCCCAGGTAGCTGTCATAGAGCATGTCCCGGCTGTTGGCCCGATCGCCGCTTTCGGAATCCAGCCCCCAGGTTTTGTAGACGTGTTCAAAGAGGTCGGCAATCTTACGACCGTCCAGGTCGGCGATAACCGCTCCGTGACCGTTGGCGCTGACCAGTTTCCCGAAGCTTGCCCGCGCCGCCTGACATTGCGCATTGCCCACATCGCAGGCCGGGTAACATACTCCGGCGACATCGTCGAAGCCTTCATCACAGGTGCAGGTATAGCTTCCATCCTCGCCGGGCACGCAAGCCCCGCGATGGGGTTCCGGGCAGTCGGCATCGTTGCAGGGGTTGTCCGGATCGGGAATGCAGACATCGTCATCCCAGATATAGCCGCTGTCGCATTGGTCGCAATGCTCCCCCCAATAGCCCTGGTTGCAGTCACAGGAGAAGCCTTCGTCGTCGGTGACGCAGCTTCCATGACCGGAGCAGGTGGTATCCGGATCGCATTCCGTGTCTTCCACGCAGCTTCCGCTTTCGTCGTGGTAACCGGCATCACAAAGGCATTCGTAATTTCCGTCGTCGGTTTCTTCACAACGGGTCTGGTGTTCCGTCGTGCAGGGGTTCTCCGGCAGGCAGGGGTCTTCCGGGTTTTCCAGTTCACAAACCAGACCGTTCTGCACGTAGCCGGAGGCGCAATGGTCACAGAGCGGGCCTTCGTAGCCGGTTTCACATTGGCAGAAGGCTTCGCTGTTCACTTCCGAGCAAAGCCCGTGAACGCAGGGATCGGGCGAGCAGGGGGTATCGGCAAGGCATTGGCCGTCTTCATCATGGTAGCCTTCATCGCAGTTGACACAGAGGCTTCCCGCATACCCCGTTTCGCATTCACAGCGGAAACTGTCCGCGTCTTCAAAGCAGACTCCGCCGTTCAGGCAGGGGTTGGGTACGCAGACACCTTGAGGCTCACAGTTCAGGCCCACGCGCACGTACCCGGAATCACAGTCCTCGCAGGCGTCGCCGGTATAGCCATCCTCGCAGGTGCATTCGCTGCTGGTCGCCGGATCGGTGCATTGACCGTGAATGCAATCGCTGGCCAGACAGAGATCCTCCACACAGGTCAAGCCGTCGGCATGAAAGCCTGTGTTGCAGACGCAACGGGCCAGGCCGTTGGCCTCCTGGCAGGTTCCGTTGCCGGAGCAGGTAATGCCCTCGCAGGGGTCGGGACCATCGCCGGAGGAGTCATCGGAGCAGGCCACGGCGAGTGAAAGAAGCAGGCCAAGCAAAACCCATTGGGTGTATCGAAAAACCAGGGACATGGATCTTCCTTCCTTTAGAACAACCGCCCGTGAGCTTGACGCTCCCGCCGGGCGTGGGTAAATCAGTTCGCTTGTTCCAGAATCACGCTTTCCACGGCACCGGCGGTGATGGATACCTGACCGCCGCTGACGGTGTAGTTCTGCCCGGTAATCGGGTCGGTGTAGCTGCCATCCGCCATGCCGGCCTGACCGACATTCAGGCTTTGGGTGCTTTCACCCCCGCGATTCAGGACCACCAGCACCTTGTCATCGCCGTCTTTCATCACGAAGGCCCAGTAGTTCTCTTCGTCCACCAGGGTTTGGCGGCTTCCGCGACGCAGCGCCGTGTGGCGTTGACGCCATTGGCCGAGTTTCTGAACGGCGGTCAAGGTGGCCTGCTGCTGGCTGTTCAGTCCGCTGAATTCCATCATCCGGCGGTTGTCCGGATCACCCGCGCCGGGCATTCCGTATTCGTCGCCGTAGTAGATCAGCGGAATGCCGACCTGACTGAACATGAAGGTCATCGCCTGGCGCAGTTTCTTGTAGGGCCATTCGTCCGTCGTCGCCGAGGGTGGATTGGTCCAGGCCAATTCCTTCATGCCGTCATACATGCCGGGGATGGTGCCGTCGGCGTGGCCGATGAGTCGCGGTACGTCATGGTTTCCCAGGAAGGTGGACATCACTGCATTCTGACCATAGAAGCCATCGTTGGCGTTCATGAAGTTTTTCAGATCGCTTAACGACATCTCATGGCGCATCAGAGCTTTGAGCGATTTCCAGAAGAAGGGGAAATCGAACTGTCCATCCAGCAGGTCTTCTCCGACGTAGAGCTTGATCGTATCCCGCTCGTCTTCACCGGTGAAGGTTTCACCCACCATGTAGAAGCGGGTCTGGCCGGTGGTGTCGATCTCTTCATCCAGGTGGCCGCGCAGGGTGCTGGTGAATTCCAGAATCATGTGTTTCACCGCGTCCATGCGGAAGCCGTCTACGTTGGTTGCTTTGACCAGCCAGATGGCGTGGTCCATCACCGTTTCCATCGCATCCAGGTTGCGGTAATCGAAGTCCGGCAGGTATTCGGCAAACCAGCATTCGATGGGGCGTTCCCAGCCGCAGACATAGCCCTGGCCTGCCGTGCCGTTGTCCCAGTTGAACCAGGGGGTGCTGTCCTGCCAGTGTTCTTCATACAGCGGGCTGTCGGTGTGGACATGGTTGGCGACGAAGTCGATGAGAACGCGCATTCCGTGTTCGTGGGCGGTCTGGACCAGATCCTGGAAGTCTTCCAGGCTGCCGAAGTGAGGGTCTGTGACCTGCACGCCGGGAAGTTCATTGTCTTCGGTCCAGCCGGTGCTGATCGGCCAATAGCTGTGATAGCCGGTGTACTTGTGGCCATCGGAGCCCCAGAAGGCGCCTTGCGTGTTCATCACCGGGGAACTGATCCAGAGTGTGTTGATGCCCAGATCCTGGAAGTAGCCGTCTTCCACCTTTTCTTTGATCCCGGCAAAGTCGCCGCCCTGCCAGTCGGCTTTCCAATCCAGGTTGGGATCGCTGGCGCTGAGGGTCTCGCCATCGTTGGAAGTGTTGCCGTTCTTGAAGCGGTCGGTGAGTACGAAGTATAGAATGGCGTCTTCCCACCCGAAGGCTTCGGCTTCCACCCAGATGGGGACGAACAGCGATTCGGAGCGCTTGCCTTCTACATCGCTGATTTGGAACAGATAGCTGTATTTGCCTTCATCCAGTCCGCTTTCCTCAACCGTAAAGGTGCCGTCGTCGGCGTTGAAGCTGGCGCTTGTCGCTTCGCCGTTCCGCAACACCCGGATGCTGGATTCATCCAGGTCCGCGCCGTTGCGACCACGATAAGCGGCTACGCCGAAGCGGATGGAATCCGCACCCACGGTGGGAGGTCCGCTCAGTTCCAGCATCGGCGGGGTGCAGTCGCGGATGTGCAGGCGGCTGTTGGCTTCCCCGTTGACGTATTTGGTGAAGGGGTTGTTGGGGTCCAAGAACCAGCTATCGTTGCTTTCGTCGTAGAGCTTGTAGCCGTAATCACCCACGGCGAGGTTGCTGATCGTGATTTCCCAGACGTTGCCGTTCTTGGTCAGCGGGTGGCTGGTACCCCAGCTATTGAATTCGCCGCGCAGGTAGACAGGTCCACTGGTTCCGCTTTGATACTGAACCAGCACACCGCAGTCACGTACCGGCACGGAACTGGTGTCTTCCACGCATTCGCCGCTGTCGTTTTCCCGGTACCCCGCGTCACAGAAGCACTCATGGCTGCCGTCGGTGTGGCCTTCACAGCGTGTGCGGTTGACACCCTGGCAGGGGTTGGGGTCGCAGGGATCGGTGTATTCTTCGCATTCGCCGCTTTCGGCGTTGTAAACCAGGCCATCGGGGCATTCGCAGACATATCCGCCGGAGCCGGTTTCTACGCAGCTTGCGCTATCATCCAGGCAAGGGTTGGGATCGCAGGGGTTTACGCTTCCCTCCGGAACGCAGCTTAAGCCGGACAGCACGTAGCCTTCATCGCAGCCTTCACAGAGCGAACCGGCGTAGCCGTCAAAGCAGGAGCAGGAAAAATCCGCACCGTTTTCGGAGCATTGCCCGTGAACGCAGGGGTTGGGGGAGCAGGGGCCGTCGTCAGAGATGCAGCGCAGGCTTTCGGCATGATAGCCGTCCGCGCAGCGGTCGCAGATTTCTCCGGCGTAGCCGGTGTTGCAGGTGCAGTTGATCTCTCCGTTCTGCATCGAACACAAGCCGAAGACGCAAGGGTCGCTTTCGCAAGGATCGCCCTGCACGCAGGCGCCGTCACGGGGCATGTAGCCGCTGGCGCAAAGGTCGCACAAGTCTCCGGCATAGCCTTCGTCACATTGGCAAACCGGTTGGCTTCCCGATACGGTGCAGACACCATAGACGCAGGGGTCCGGCGAGCAGGGATTGGGAAGGCAGGTCTGGTCACCGCTGATGAACCCTTCCGGGCATTGGCAGCGAGCCTCTCCGTTTTCCACATAGCAGCTACCGCCGTTGCAATCTACCGTGGCGCAAAGCTCTTTGTCGGAGGAATCGCCGTCAGAGGATTCCGAGCAACTCATCAGCCAGAGCGATCCTGCCAGAAGAACGAGAATCATCAAGAAAGGGGAGTGTCCGTGACACCCGGTACGCTTTTTCATACAACCACCTCAACAGAAGACATCGCCGAGCGGCCTATGGGAAACACCAACCCGGACACACAACACAAAAATGCAAGTTTATTGTACACATCCCCCTTGAATTTTCATGCTTTTTTTCTGGTTTTAGGGGATTGCCAAACCCGGTCGATCTCTGCGGAACCCTGGGCCATGCTAGCAGCCTGCTAACAACTTCTTTTTCAAGGGCTTGCCTTTTCCGGATACATTTTTGTAAGCTAATCCCCATGAAGTCAACCGATGGATTGATCCTTTCGCTATCTTGTTAAATCTGTTTGATATTTTTGCGTTCATCCCTCGTTCGGAGGTCTTTTCTTGTCATCTTCCGCATCGAAAGAAACATGGCTGTTCGATGGGCCGGGTCCGGAGCCCTCCGGGGGGATCTCTACCCGCACCTTCTGGATTCTTCTGTTGAGCTTCGCCTTTCTTTTGCGCGTGTTTCATCTGTTTGGTGCCTTTTACCTGGATGACAACTGGCACCTGGTGCGGATCATCGAAGGCAAACCCTTCTGGGAAACCTGGCACCTGACTGCCGAACAGATCATGCGCTACTGGTTCAATACCACGGGCTTTGTGGAACCGCCCCACGAGCAGGGAACCTACTTTTACAGCCGCCCTTTGTTTGTGTTGACCCTCTGGGTGGAATACTGGTTGTTCGGCTTCAATCCGTTGGGGTATCACCTGCACAATATTCTGTTGCATGTTGTGATGGTGGCTTTGACCTACCTCTTCGCCCGCCGTTTCGGAGAGCGTACCGCCCGTGTGGCGGGAATCATCATGGTGATCCATCCCATTCTGGTGGAACCGATCGAGTGGATCTGCTCCCGTGCGGATATTCAGGCAGGGATTCTTGCTCTGCTTTCCTTTCAAGGGTATCTACGCTACGCAGAACGCAAGCGAACGGGGTATCTGCTGTTTTATCTTGTGATGCTGTTTCTGGGGATGCTGGCCAAAGAGGCCGCCGGGCCGGTGGCTTTGGCCGTGGCGGTGGATGCCTGGTTCCGCTTCGATACCCTGAAGAACAGGCTTCGCTTCGGAGGCCCGGCCTTGGCCCTTCTGTTGGTCTACACGATGTTGTACCGAACCTTTCTCGTGCCACCCAACATTCCATCCATCATCAGCTTCAACCAATTCTACCTGGCGAAGTATGGTCTGCTGAACGCGCTGGGGAACCACCTGTTCGGCACCTTGATTTCCTTTATCACCGGGTTTTACCCACGAGACAGGCTGCTTGGCGAGGCGGGGATTCTGGGCTTCATCTTTCTTGGCGGAGTGCTGCTCAATTTCTTCTGGCTCCTGCGGCATCATCCCTTGCGGCCTTATTTCCTCTATGCCTGCGCCATCTTGGCTCCGGCTGTGATTATGCCTGTCGCCGGGCGCTATTATTATCCCAGCTTTGCCGGGTGGGCCGTGGTTTTTGCCTGGAGCCTGATCGCGCTGCTGAAAGCCCGTCCACGCCTGGCTCGTCGTCTGGTCTGGGTCTTTACGCCCTGGTATGTGCTGATTACCGTCTGGTCGGCCTGGACCTTGGGCTGTGCCGGTCTGGATGCCCAGAAGCTTTCTGAGAACCTGCGTGATGCGGTGAAAGACAGGCCGGAGTTGGAGCGGGTCTACCTACTGGAAATTCCCAGCTACAACATTCAGGCGGATTACCTCTGGCCATATATCATGGGCAACCCCAAGCTGGTGACGGACATTCTGACCGTTGCCCTGGGAAACCCTTCACCGGGAACGCCCAAGGCCTTGGAACCTTACATCGGTCACTTCACCCAGTTTTGGATTTATCAGGATACGCGGGCCAACTACACCTTCCCGGATGCCTATACGATCGAACTGAACTACGAGCCTTGCCCTACGATCCATTACGGTCATCTATACGCGGTCAGGCCGGATTTGAGTCATCTGGAAGAAGGCATGACCGTGTCCAGCCCGCCGCGCCATGTTACCTTGGAAAAGCTGACGGACGATCACATGCTCTGCGGGATACGCTTCACCTTGGATGGGGGGTGGACGGGTCATGGACGCGCTCTGTTCATGTGGGATGGCGAGAAACTGATTGAAGCCAAACCGGGAGATCGGCTTCATCCGAACTGGTGAGGCCCGTTTCGCTTGGAAAAACTTGAAAAATTGATGTTTCCAAAGGGTTTCTCGTTGCGAAAACGATGACTTTTGCGTACACTTTTTTCTGGACGTTGATTCGGTGACAGCAATGGAAACAGTAAGGGAAACCTTGTGGTGGAAATGGAAGGTCGTACCATGTTGGTGATCGGACTGACGGGGGGCATTGCCTCCGGTAAAGGGGTGGTGGAACAGGTTTTTCGTGAGATGAATGTTCCGGTGATGGATGCCGATGACGCGGCCAAGGAAGCGGTGGAACCGGGAAAACCGGCCTGGCAGGATTTGCACCGGGAGTTTGGGGCGATCTATTTCCAGGAAAATGGAGAACTCGACCGCAAGCGCCTGCGTCAACTGGTTTTCGAGAACCCCGGTGCCAGGCTCCGCCTGAATAACATCGTGCATCCCCGCGTGTTTGAAAACATCGAAAACCGTCTGGCCGACCTCGCCCGGCAGGGACACCAACTGGCGGTGGTTAGTGCGCCCCTGCTGTTGGAAACGGGGATGCAGCATGGCATGGATCAGGTCTGGCTGGTGGCCTGTGAGCCGGAAACACAGATCGAACGCCTGATCGCTCGCGACAAGGTGCCGCGCAGTCAGGCGGAAGCCGTGTTGAAAGCCCAGATGCCTTTGGATGAGAAACGCCGTCACGCCGATGTGGTGATTGATAACAATGGCAGGCTTTCCGATACCAGACGGCGCGTGCGCCAGCGGGTATCGCGTTTGATGGAAGCGGGAAGGAAAACCGAGCATGGGCAGCCGGAGCAAAACCACGGATGAGATTTTCGTCACCGGCTTTCCACGGCTGGTGGCCAGCAAAACCATTGAACATTACCTGCTCAACACCCAGAGCGTGGTTCATGTGCTGGTTCATGCCCAGGATGTCGCCACTGCCTCGCACATCAAGCAGTCCCTGAAGAAAAAAAGCCTGGAGCGTCGGGTTCGTTTGTATATTGGCGATGTCACCGCCTTGGACCTGGGGCTTTCCGGTGAGGAATACAACCTGCTTTGCAGCAGTGTGAACCAGATCCATCACTTCGCGGGGATTCAGGACTTCGGCCTGCCGGAGCGCATGTATCACAACCTTCATGTGACCGGAACCAAGAACCTGCTGGACTTCGCCGAAGACTGCTCCGGGCTTACGCGCTTTCATTATTACGGAACGATCAACGTCCACGGTCGTCGAACCGGTGTGATTCGTGAGACAGACCTTTTGGATTCGCAGACCGGTTTCTTTAACGAGTTGGAGCATTCCCGCTTTCGGGCCGAGCGTCTGGTGAGAGAGCGTATGCCTCGCCTGCCGGCAACGATCTACCGGCTTGGTTGGGTGGTTGGCGATAGCCGCACGGGGTTCATGACCCACTTTGAGGGAGTGGCCCGCTTCATTCAACTGCTGCTTACCTTGGATCGCAGTCTCCCTCTTTTCCTGCCCGGCCCCTGCCAGGGGAATATGAATTTTGTCCCGGTCGATTACCTCATTGATGCGGCGGCTTTTCTGGCGATGCAGCCCAACAGCCTTGGTCAGACCTACCATCTGACCGATCCATTCCCTTTGCCTGCCCGCACAGTGATCGAGATGATCTGCAATTACCTGGGACGCAAAGCACCCACCTTCGGTGTGCCGCGCCGCTTGTATAAACTGGTGCGCTTCATTCCCGGCAGCGAACGTCTTTCCAGCATTCCCTATGAAGTGTTTGATGCCTTCAACCACAAAGCGGTGTTCAATTGCGCCCAGACCTTGAATGAATTGAAAGGCACCGAGCTTTCCTGCCCCCGCTTTGAAAGCTACTTCCCCATGACTTTGGAGTTTGCTCAGGACTTGTTGAAGCGGCGCAGCGAACAGGCCGAGGAACGAAACCTTCATGATCCTCTGGATTCCATGCTGGGTTCCTGATCCGTGTCCCGTCAGTCAGGGGGCCGACTTCATTGATAAGAAACGACAAACCGGTGAATCGCTTGGTTGTCAGTACGGGTTCCTACGCGGTATTATTCCTCCATACATGCAGAACAATCCACCTTTTCCCAGCCGTTGGGGATCGCAACGTCATAGTCTGAAAATCCGACACATTCATCCGACACATTCATCGGTGGTGCTGTTCTTCAACGCTCCGGAATACCAGGTTCCGTCTCCGATGTTTTGCGGGTTATCAAACGGCTCTACCACCTGACGGCAGCCTAAGAATCCAACCTCTGCATCATGCTCCGTAAGCCATTCTTCTTGGAGACTGTCATGGAAGACAGCAAGCCCGCAATTTTGCATAGGAATTCTTCCATAACGCGATAGCGTACTGTAATTCTTGACATTTGTTCGTTTTTGCCGCATGATTCCTCTGGGTCGTTATGAAACACGACTTTTGTTCTCAACCCCTAGAATCTTTGAGGTAGATCCATGTCTGGCCCTTTGACGCGATGTCTCTTTGTTTTATTCCTGGTTCTCTCCCTGGTGTCCTGCAACGATTCTTCATCCGATGATGATGATGACATGATCAGCGATGGCGACACTGACGATGATGATGATGTCCTTGATGGTGACACCGATGACGATGATGATGTGTCTGATGGCGATGAAGACGGTGACACCGACGACGATGATGATAGTGTTGATGGCGATGAAGACGGTGACACCGATGACGATGATGATGTGGTTGATGGCGATGAAGACGGTGACACCGATGACGATGATGATGTTGTTGACGGGGATGTAGATGGCGACGAAGACGGTGATGCGGAAGACGAGGAGGAATTCGATTGGGGCGATCGCTGCATCCGTGTGAATGTCTGGCAGGATGTTGAGGTGGGCGATGTCATTCAAGGCCGTAGCGTCACCCAGCATATTTCCATGTGCAATGTCTGCGAAGAGGTGATGGCCTTTGATCCGCTGGAACCCTTTGGCGCGGATGGCCGCTGCGAGGCGCTTCTGATTTCCAATGTCACGGCGGGCGGGGAAGCGTACCCCGATGTTTCCCGTGATAATCTGTGGGCTCTGTTGGCTATCGAACTGCAACAAAACGATTGCCTGGAATTCGATCTGACCTTCGATACCACCTTGAGAGACGACCGCCCGGTTACCTTGGAATGCACGGTTCATGGAAGTTTCGACGATGGCTACGCCTACTCGGTGATCGGTCATGCCGTGTCCGTACCTTACGATACCGTGGATGAAGAGGAGTGCCCCTCTGTTGAAGGGTTGTGCTACCGCGACGGTGTCTGCTACGCCGAGGGTGTGGCTTATTTGGACAATCCTTGCGAAATCTGCACGCTTACCACCAGCGGTGAGGACAATGAGACCGTGGAAACCGCTTGGCAAAACGCGGCATCGGGTACCGTTTGCAATGATGGCAATACCTGCTCTTTGGATGATCTCTGTAAGAATGATGGTGAGTGCCGAGGAACAATGCGGGAAACCTGTCCGCCCGTAGTGACCGCTCTGAGCAGTGGTGATCGGCACAACTGTCTGTTGACGGAAGGGGGCGCAGTGTATTGTTGGGGACGGAACGACGATGCGCAATGTGGTCTTGGAAACGAAGACATGTACGTTTATCTGCCTGCCCAGACCCAGACCCTTGCTTCCGGCGTCAGCCAGGTTCGTGCCGGAGAAAAACATAGCTGCGCCATTCTGGACGATGGACGTGTCCAGTGTTGGGGGCGTGGAGAGAACGGTCGTCTGGGTAACAACGGGACCGATACCCACACCTCACCGGTGGCTGTATCCGGGTTGCCCTCTGCGGCGGTAAGCATTGCCGTCGGTGGGCGGCATAGCTGTGCCGTACTGGATACCGGTGCGGTGTACTGCTGGGGAGACAACACACAAGGCCAGGCCGGTCAGGCTGACTCCGACGAGATTCTGACGGCAACCCAGGTCAGTGGAATCAGCGATGCCGTTGAGGTTTCCGCCGGAACCAGCCATAGCTGTGCCCGTCTTCAAAACAAAACCGTGTCGTGCTGGGGAAGCAACGAACACCTTCAGTTGGGGTTGATGGACCCCGACGTGACCCGTCACACACCGGTTCCCATTGAAGGGCTGGGCGAAAGTATCGGGTTGTCTTCCGGTGCGGCGCATACCTGCGCTTTGTTGGAAAGCGGAAAGGTCCAGTGTTGGGGCAAGAATGAGAACGGGGAACTGGGGAATGACGCTATCGTCGATTCTGCCGTGCCGGTGGATGTGATCGGTATCCATGATGCCATCGCCCTGGGAACCGGAGCGAGCAACACCTGCTTCGTGCGGGCAACGGGCCTGGTTCGTTGTGTTGGAAGTGACGCCGATGACCAGCTCGGCAACCAGGGTGCCACCGGGGATGTTACCTTCCCTCGCGATGTGCCGACCCTTCGTTCGGGAGTCAAGGCGATCAGTGTGGGAACCCACCACGTTTGCGCGCTGATGGATGAAGGTGGTGTCAAATGCTGGGGCTCCGGCGAAAGCGGCCAACTGGCACGCGGCGCGACCTCAAATAAGCCCATTGATATCGGCTGGGAATAAGCGATCCTGGAACTCCTTGCAGATCATCCCCGCAGCGCTTTGCGTTGCGGGGATTTTCTATCTTCGGTCTGAGAACGATGCAGAGCAAACCAAAAACGGGAAGGCCGTGTGGCCTTCCCGCGAGGCTATTGACAAGCCCTGGTTTCCCTCACCCTGCTCTCTTCGTTCGCTTCCCTCCCCGCGGGAAAGGGAAAAGTCGTCTCTCCCTCTGGGAGAGACAGGATGCCGAAAGGCATCCCAGTGAGGGGAGATGACTTTGTCCGCAAACTAAAAACGGGAAGGCCGTATGGCCTTCCCGCGTGCTGCGTCATGCTTCATGAGCAATCCGTCTTGATGAATCTGTCTTTGGCTTATTGCCCCAATTCGTGGGCGTAGATGCCTTCCCAACCCATCGGGATGTACAGGGTGTTGTCGATACGCACACCGTAATCCGCATACGACCACCAGTAGCCACCGTTGGAACCGGGCAGGGTGAATTCTTCCTTGGAGCCGTCTACATCGATGTAGGTGTAGCTGTACTCCGCACCGTCGTAACTGTTACTGTAGCTGTAACTCTGGGCCAGCACGCCGCCGCCATCCACCTTGGTGGCACTGTAGGAACCGGGAATGGTTTCTTCGGCAATGGCATCCCCACTGGTGCCATCGAACAGCGCGATCACACTGCGGTAGCGTTGGCTGGGGTCGTAGGAGCAGGTGTCATCATCCCAGGCATCGGCGGTGTAGTTGTATTGGATGGTAACGGCCACCAGGGTATTTCCCTCAACATGGACGGTGGGTCGCTCGGTACGCCATTCCCCTTCGCCATCCTTACGGATTTTGCGAACGCGGGCTTTGCGGTCGTCGTCGTCATCATCGTCATCGTCGGTTGTCGGGTCCACTTCCGGGATGTCGTCATCGTCGTCATCGACATAATCATCATCATCGTCATCATCGTCGTCGCCAAAGTACTCTTCATCCAGGTAGTAGCAATAGGGATCGTTGAAGAGTTCGTGGGTCTGAACGCGGCTGGCCTGGCCGTCTTCCACACTCAGGATTTCCAGTTTGTAGATGCAGGAGAGATAGGTAGACTGCCAATCTCCGTATTCATGAACCACTTCCTCGCCGAAAACACGGTTCAGAGCAAAGAGGCGGTCTTCGGTTTCATTGACACCGATGAGCTGACCGGGAATGTTCACTTTCGCTTCTCGGCTCACGTTGTCCGGATCGGAGGCATCAACCTGCACGGCGAAGCAGCGCAAGAGAGGACGGTCTTCGTTGGAATTTTCCACCGGCTCACAGGTGGGAATCCAGACATGGTTTCCGCGAATGATGGGTTTGTTGAACTGGTCATCACTCATCAGGGGACGCAGGCCGACTTCAACGCTGTTGGCTTCAATGCTGCCTAAGTCACTCAGGTCGTACAGATTCAACGAGGTGATCTGTTCGTAATCCTCATCGTCATAGTTGTAGCGTGTTTCCGTGGCGGCCATCAGACCGTTGTCGGTAAGGGTTTCGGCCTGATTCAAGCCATACCAGTAAGATTCTTCATCAACCGGCATTTCGCCGCTACCCAGGTATTCCGGGGCGCCGGTGTCGTCCAGATCAAAGGCATGAACCAGACGGTAGGGGCCTTCTTCACGGTTCGCTTTACCCCAGTCGTCCTCCCAGTCATAGTAGTAGTTGTTTTCCACCAGATAGACCTTGGAGCCGTGATTCACGATCTGAGCCTGGCTACGGTACCAACCGTTCAAATTGTTATCCAGCACATCGCTTTCCCAAGAGGGCTCATCGCTGAGGTTCTGCGGATCGAACAGACGCAGGCGGTAGGCGAAGTCCGAATAGAACTCGTTGGTGTTGCAAAGCATGTTCTGGCAACGGCTGATGCTATCCACATAGCTGGCGATGCGGGTGCTACCCAACACGGAGGGATTGTCCCGGTCGGTGTAATCCACCAGTTGCAGGTGGGTTTCGGAGAGCAGGCCCAGGTGATCGCCGGCAACGAAGCCGCGCTTGACTTCGGTGTCACTCACAATGCTTCCACGAGCAGTCAGGGTGGTTTCGTCAAAGTCGATCAGGTTCAGCTTGTGGACGTAGGAATACCAACTTGAACTGTATTCCTGGGTGGGAACGAGGATCAAGCCCAGTTCGTCATAGACTTTGAAGGCTTTCCAGTCGCGGTTGGCTTCGCTCCAGCTATAGCCTTCACCCAGGCTGACCGAGGCCAATTCCGTAGGTTGGGTGGGGTCGGTGACATCGAAATAGCCTACTTTGGTTTTCCAATGGTCGGTGTCGTCGATGCCCACGCCGAAGAGTTTCATGCCGCGGATTTCCAGGTGGGTGGACCAGCCGGGAATAATCAGTTCGCCCAGAACCGTGGGGTTGGCCGCATCGGCGAAGTCCACGACGAAGAGCGGATCGGTCTGGTAATAGGTGACGATGTAGGCCCGCGTGCCGTCAAAATTGCTGGCGTGCAGTTCTTCGTCGTCAATCACCGTGACCTGGCCCAGGCGGCTGATGTCGTCCGGGTTGGAGATGTCGAAGGTTTCCAACAGGGTGGTGTCGTTGTTTTCGTAGTCCACACTGACCACGGCGAAGACGTTCTCGGCTTCGTGCATTTTGAAGCGGTCCAGCACGGCACCGGTGACGTTGAATTCGCCACGCTGGGTCATTGCACCGTCCGGGTCGGAAATGTCGATGTAGCGTACCTTGTTGGAGTCGTTCTCTTCCTCATCGTACCAACGATATCGTCTGTCGGCGACGTACAGTGCTTTCTGGCTGACGTACACGGCGTAGCCTTCGCCGTCCATCGTGATGCTGTCCACTTCGCTGACTGCGTTGGGGTTGGAAACATCAAAGGATTTGATCTCAACGGAGCCTTCGTTTGTGGATTCGCCGTCGCAGTAGTCCCACCAGTAGGAGGAACTGCTGACCACATAGACGATTTTTCCGACCCGGCGGTTGTCAACCATCGTGCCGCTGATGAAGAATTCTTCAATCAGCACCGGGTTGGCGGGATCGGAGACATCCACCGTGACGATTTTGCTGGCTCGGCGGACCCGGTCGCTGCCTTCCTCTTGCTGGTAAATCCCGGTCAGGAGGATGGTGGCCACGCCGTTTTCCACGTACATTTCCTGAGCGGTTCCCGCCATGCGCAGGCGACCGATCACGTGCAGGTTGGAGGGATTCGAGACATCCACGACCGCCAAACCGCGGGCATGGTGCAGGGTGTAGATGGTTTCTCCGTCTACCTTGAACAGATCGCTTTCTGCGATTTCACGGTCCGCGTCATCATCATCGTCGTCGTCATCGTCATCATCGGCTGCGTCGTCGTCATCATCGGCCCAGTTGCCGCCCCCGTTTCCCGTATCGGCACTGAGGAAGTCGTCATCATCGTCGGTGGTGTCACCATCAGAGTCATCTCCGTCGGATTCATCGCCGTCGGAATCGTCGCCATCCACCGGGCCGTCATCGCCGCCGGAGTCTGCACACCCTGCGAAGAGGGCAAGCAGCAGGATTGTCAAACCGAGAAAAACTTTGCGTTTCATGGGATCTCCTTGCTGTGTTGAATGAATGTCTGCTAGCAAACTCTGTCAAATTCGGAAATAGTTTTTAGGTTTTCGTCAACGGCTTCTTGGTGTAAGCAATGATGGTGCCATGTCGGCTTGTCTTGTTTTGTCAAGCAATCTCATGGGGATACTTCCACGTGTTGGAAAGCCTCGCGAGGGATAACCCGGACATCTATGACATTTCTGTCTGGAATCCCTGGCGTGGGACCGCCTCGACACCCGGCGTTTCTATCGGAATTGCACGAACCGTTGATGAAAACGGTCCTTGGATTGGTCAAAGGAAGGTCTTTATGATAGTCTTAAAACCGGACGGATGAGTACGCGCTACGAACCAGAACCAACCCATGTGAAATCGGAGGCTACGCCGTGGAGCTTTGGCAGCGAATCGAAGAAGGGGACATTCGCGCAGCAGCGCGTCTGATGCGCTATGCCGATGATGGTGACCCGCAGGCCGTAGAGCAGATGAAGCGGATTTATCCGCTGACCGGCAAGGCCAGAGTCATCGGTGTGACGGGCAATCCCGGTGCTGGAAAAAGCACGGTGGTTGATAAGCTTATCAGCGAATATCGCAAGGGAGAACGAAAGGTTGGTGTCGTCGCCATTGACCCTACAAGCCCCTTTTCCGGTGGCGCGATTCTGGGTGACCGCATTCGCATGAACCGTCATTACAACGATGATAAGGTCTTCATCCGTTCCCTGGCCACACGAGGTCATCTCGGAGGTCTGTCCAAAAGTACCGGGGAGATTTCCCTGATTATGGAAGCCTGGGGCTGCGACCCCGTCTTTGTGGAAACGGTCGGTGTGGGACAAGCCGAAGTGGATGTGGTCAAGCTGGCCCAGACCAGCGTGGTGGTGATGGTTCCCGGTATGGGAGACGAGATTCAGGCAATCAAAGCCGGGATCATGGAGATTGCTGATATTTTTGTCGTGAACAAGGCCGACCGCGAAGGAGCAGACCGGACAATCCGCGACATTAATGCCATGCTGGAAATGGTTCACTGGCAGGAAGGCGGCTGGAGACCCCGCGTCGTGAAGACGGTGGCCTTTCGGGATGAAGGCATTGACGAACTGGTCAAGGTCATTGAAGAACACGGTCACTGGTTGCAGCAGAGCGGCTACCAGGAGGTCAAGAACCGCCGCAGGGTAGAAGCGCAGTTTTCAGATTTGCTGCAAGACCGGGTTCGTGAACGTATCGAGGCTCTTCTGGCCGGGACGGAGTTTCAATCCTGGGCCGAAGACCTGGTTCAACGAGAGAAAGATCCTTACACTTTGTTGGAACGGGTTTCCAAGGCTCTGTTGAAGGATCAGCCTTGACCTTGACGCCCGAAGCCCGTATACGCGGATGAGATAGCTGTTTCTCCTTCGGTTGTGCCGCAGTTGTGAAAGAAAACGATGAACTCCGTAAAGCCGATGAAACCTGGAAAGAAGAAAGCCTCCAAAAACGAGGCTGCCAAGGGTGGCGCGAACACGCCGATGATGCGCCATTACCTGCAACTCAAAGAAGAGAATCCTGACGCCATCTTGCTGTATCGCTGCGGGGATTTCTACGAGCTGTTCTTTCAGGATGCCGTGACCGCCAGCCGCGAGTTGGATATTACGTTGACCAGCCGCGACCGCACGAGCGAGGAGCCGGTGCCGATGGCCGGGGTTCCCTATCACGCGGTGAATCAATACATTTCACGCCTCATTGACAAAGGCTACAAGGTGGCCATCTGCGAGCAGATGGAAGATCCCAAGCTGGCCAAGGGGATGGTCAAGCGGGACATCGCCCAGGTGATTACACCGGGTATCGTGATGGACCCGGAAAACCTGGATGCGACCAGCAACAATTACCTGCTGTCCATTGCTCCGGCCAAAGACGGCAAAGGCTTTGGTCTGGGGGTGGTCGATGTTTCCACCGGAGAGTTTCGCTGCGCCCATTTGCCCGACGAAGCGTCTCTGCGCATTGAATGTGCCAAGCTGGCCCCACGGGAGGTTCTGGTACCGGAAAGTCTGCGGGCCAGTGAAGCCTGGAAAGCCTGGTTCCCCTTCGATGCCTTGCCCTTGGCCAATTTCCGGCTGGATCAATCCTTCGATGAGCATCGTTCCCTGACCCGGTTGAAGGAGCATTTTCAAACGGAAACCCTGGCCGGGTTCGGGGTGGATGGAATACCGACGGCTTTGGCCGCCAGTGGCGCTTTGTTGGAATACATTCAGGAAACCCAACGCCAGGAAGCGAGGAACCTGCTCAGTCTGCGCCCCTATCGGCTGGATGAATTCATGGTGTTGGATGAAACGGCCAAGCGCAACCTGGAGTTGGAGCGAACCCTGATTGACGGTCGCCGCAAAGGCTCTCTTCTGGGTTTGATGGATCAAAGCGTGACCGCCTTGGGATCGCGCACCCTGCGTAGCTGGATCAACTACCCCTTGTGCAGTGTCGAGCCGATTCTGGACAGGCAAGAGGTGGTGAGTTACCTCGTGCGGCATCCGGTGAGTCTGGAACACCTGCGTGATATTCTGCGTGGTGTGGCGGATCTGCAACGTTTGGGAAGTCGGGTTGCGCTCTTGCGGGCCAGCCCCCGCGATATGGTTTCCCTGCGGGATAGCCTGGATCACCTGGCGATGCTGGTGGAACAGCTTGATGAATTGGGCGATACGCCGCTGAAACGCTTCGTAGACGGTATCGACCCGATGTCCGATGTTTTTTTAGACCTGGATGTCGCATTGATGGACGAGCCTCCGCAGATCATTACCGACGGGGGAATGTTCAAACTGGGATTCAACGCCGAGTTGGATGAACTGATTGATCTGGCCACCCACGGCAAAGACCAGATTCTCCGTCTGGAAGCCAAAGAGCGGGAAAAGACGGGTATTCCCACCTTGAAGGTACGCTACAACCGCGTGTTCGGCTATTACCTTGAAGTGAGCAAAGCCAACGCGGACAAGGTTCCAAGCGATTGGATGCGCAAGCAGACCCTGACCAACGCCGAGCGCTTCATCAACGAAGAGTTGAAAGACTTTGAAGAGAAGGTGTTGGGTGCCACGGAAAAACGCAACGACCTGGAGCGCAAACTCTTTGAAGAACTGCGTGCCCGCGTGGCCTTGCAGATTCCTCGGCTGTTTGCCACGGCGGACGTGGTGGGAAACCTGGATGCGCTGCAAGCCTTGGCGATGTTGGCGGTGAAAAACAGTTACGTCTGCCCGGAAGTCAATGAAGGCACGCTGCTGAGTATCGAAGCCGGACGGCATCCCGTGGTGGAGCAGACCCTCACCGACGATCGTTTTGTCCCCAATGATCTGTACCTGGATTGTGAAAACCAGCAGGTGATGGTGATTACCGGGCCGAACATGGCCGGTAAATCCACGGTGATGCGCCAGGCGGCCTTGATTGTGCTGATGGCGCAGATGGGCAGTTTCGTTCCTGCCAGAGCGTGTACGGTGGGTGTGGTGGATCGCATTTTCACCCGCGTCGGTGCTAGTGACAGCCTGCATCGGGGGCTTAGCACCTTCATGGTGGAAATGACCGAGACGGCCAACATTCTGCACAATGCGACCGGGCGCAGCCTGATTGTTCTGGATGAAATCGGGCGAGGAACCAGCACCTTCGACGGCTTGAGCATTGCCTGGGCCGTGGCCGAACACCTGCATGATGTGATCGGTGCCAAAACCCTCTTTGCGACTCATTACCACGAATTGACGACCTTGGCCGAGCGCAAGGCCCGCGTGCAGAATTTCAATATTGCGGTTAAAGAATGGATGGACCACATCGTATTTCTGCGTAAGTTGGTGGAAGGAGCGACCAACAAAAGCTATGGCGTAAAGGTCGGTGAATTGGCCGGCTTGCCGAAAACCGTGATTGATCGTGCCGGAATGGTTCTCAAACGTCTGGAACGCGGGGAGTTCTTCGAGCCGGAAGCGAAACCCAGCGCCCCGGCGACCAAGCAGGCGGCCAGCGGCCAGCTCAGCTTGTTCGGCCCGACGATCATCGAAAAAGAACGGGAAAGCCGCATTGATGAAGCCTTGCGGAATGTGGATATCGACACCCTGACCCCTCTGGAAGCGCTGAACCTCGTGCATCACTGGAAGCGCACCCTGAACAAGCATTGATGCCCTGGTCTGTTTGTCTGGTTGGAATAAGAGTGTGATCAGGCCCAAGATTGGAAAGAAACGATACCCTTCTGATACAAGCGCCTAAAACGAAAGGCTCCGTCAACACCGTCAGGACGGGCTTCAAGACGCGCTCTGCGCTCCTTGCGGAATGTGTTTTTTGAACCTACCTTGGACGGTAGGGATCTGTGGTTATTTACCCGGCAACTATAACCGAGCTTGAGAATCGTCATCCTCCGCGTAGGCGGAGGATCCAGACAACTGAGCTTACTCTGGATTCCCGCCTTCGCGGGAATGACAAAATGGATGCTTCGTCTACCTTGTTGCTGCCGGGTTGATAACCACCCCACCTGCCAATAGAATCGTCATCCTCCGCGTAGGCGGAGGATCCAGACAACTGAGCTTACTCTGGATTCCCGCCTTCGCGGGAATGACAACATGGATGCTTCGTCTACCTTGTTGTTGCCGGGTTACTATCTTGCTTGATGAAACGTTTCCTGATTGCTTGACAGAAGAGCGAAATCTCTGCATTCTGAAGATGCACCATGACAGAACAACTAGGATGTTTCTCTCACGCACACTTTTTGACACTTGGAGGTCACATGAAGGGAAAGGCAGCCCCAAAGCATGAGCAAGGTTTGCCTGCCGTGTTGAGACTCGTACTCCAGGAATCGGAGTGGAACCAGAGTAAATGAAATCCAATGGAGGAATACCCATGAAAAAGAATTGTCTAACGAGCCTGTGTATCATTTTGCCGTTTCTACTGTTCTCACTTCTAGCCGTTTGGGGTTGTGATGATGGGGAGGAAAAGGAAGACGGCAACCTCGACGGAGATGAAAATGAGGAACCGGAGACCCTTGACTGTCTGAGCCTTACGGAGGAAGAATGCGTCGCTCATGAGGATGAATGTTCTGCCTATTTTGGGTATAAATATATACTCCAAGAAGAGGGATGCCTTCATATAGATTCCAATCAGTTCACAGCAGAATTTGCAGCATGTGGCCCCAAAAATGATGGTTGTGGTGATTTAATCGTCAAAGCGCTTTCCCCTGATGATGAGTTTTGGCGGTTCGGTACCTTTTGCATTCCGGAGGGTTGGGTCAATATGCTTGAAAATCAAAACATCTGTGAGACCCGTGATTGTCCCACCGAGCCTTTTTGTGGAGATGGCGACCTTTATCCAGACGGAGATGAAGAAGAACAAGAAGAGGAAGTCGACGGGGATGAAGCAGAGGAAGAAAGCCAGGAAGACGGCGACGAACAAGAAGAACAAGAGCTAGAAGAAGAAACGGAAGCGGAGCCCATCGACTGCACCACCTTGGACGAAGAGGCTTGCCGGGAAGCGGATGCTGCGGAACTCTGTTGGCCTTATTATGCAACCCAAGTATTTCTGATACAGGATGTCCCTTGCACCTACGCCAACGATGGAAGCCTGCGGGAGTTTGTCGCTTGCGACGAATATCGCTCCAATGCCTGTTCGGACTGGTCCATGTGGGCCAAAGCCCCAGATGGAACCTGCTGGGAGTTTAACGCAGACTGCAACGAAGACCCTCCAAGCGGTTGGCAACGCGGAGGTCTTAACGATGATTCGGATTGGTGTCTACACATTGGATACACAGAGGACTGCAACGACCTGGAAAACCTGGACGGAGACGAAGAAGAGCAAGAAGAGCAAGAAGAACAAGAGCTAGAAGAAGAAACGGAAGCGGAGCCTATCGACTGTACCACACTGGACGAAGCAGGCTGTTTGGAAGCAAGTAGAGACGATCTATGCTATGTTTACTACGCCGTTGAGCGCTTCTTCATCGGTGGAGAACCCTGTACCTACGGACTTTCGACACGAGAATTCGTTGCCTGTGATGAAGACAGGGATTCAGCTTGCTTGACCTTGACGGCATGGGCCAAAGCCCCAGATGGAACTTGTTGGGAGTTTGCGGAAACCTGCAACAACGGTCCACCAACGGGTTGGTTGCCCGGAGCCACCGCTGACGATACGGACTGGTGCCTGTATTACGAATACTCGATGGACTGCAACGACCTGGAAAACCTGGATGGAGATGAAGAAGAACAAGAAGAGGAAGTCGACGGCGACGAAGAGTTGGACGATGAAGAAGTGACGGAATAGTAACCCGGCGATTAGATTCGAGCTTAAGAATTGTCATCCTCCGCGCAGGCGGAGGATCCAGGCAATAGAATTTACTCTGGATTCCCGCCTTCGCGGGAATGACAAAATGGATGCTCCGTCTACCTTGTTGTTGCCGGGTTGATAACCACCCCACCTGCCAATAGAATCGTCATCCTCCGCGCAGGCGGAGGATCCAGGCAATAGAATTTACTCTGGATTCCCGCCTTCGCGGGAATGACAACATGGATGCTTCGTCTACCTTGTTGTTGCCGGGTTGATAACCACCCCACCTGCCAGGCGTTCCCCCCACGACCAAGGTCATGGGGGTGTTTTTGTGACACGAACCCTTTGTGCCAGCTACCGTTGGGTTGCCGGTGCGTCAATCGCTCTCAGATAGCGGCCCAGCCAGTAAGGCAAGAGATAGGAAATCAGCATCTCTTCTGCCCGACCGCTACCGGAGTCATCCAGACGGAAGGGATTTTCCGACCAGCGCGGATAGGCTTTCTGGTCAAAGGGCAACACCTTGATGGATTGAAGATCGTCAAAGCGGTCGTTCTCCGGGTTGATTGTGATGTCCAGACGATCGGAGTTGGTGACACTCCACTGGATTCCGTGGTCGTGGAATTGTTGCAGAGTCGCCACGCCTTCATTCAGCAGGAAATCCTCGGTGCGCTTGAGCCAGGCGTAGATGAAGTTGAACTCCGGGTTGTGTTCGGGGATCTGTACATCCCACAATTCCTGCAAGCCCGCTTGCCAGTCGGCCATCAGGCAGGGTTCGGTTTCATAGCGGATCAGTGTGGCCAGGGCGAGGAAACTCATTTCCTCGGCATCGTGGTTGGTGTGGGTCGTCAGGTTGATCGACTCAATCTCCGAAACATACTCCCGATACCCTTCTTCCACGGCGAGATGGTAAAAGGCATCCAGGAACCTCTGTTCACCGCTCATGTGGTAGGTCGCCCGCAAGCCGCCGAGAATCATTGCCGAATACAAGCCGGAATCGCCGAAGCGACCGAAACCGTGCATGAACTCCGGATCAAAGTAACCGTGGCTGGTACGCTTGCCGTCGATGTCTTCCAGGATGTAGCCGTTTTCAATGATTCCATCGTGCAGGTCTATGAAGGCATCCCGCACGCGGGCTTTCCAGGTTTCATCCGCCACGAGGTCATAGAACAGCGACAGGCCGAACATGTGACCGACGTATTCATCGCCGGAGGTATCCCCTTTCCAGCACCACTCGCCATTCTCGGAAAGGTGCCATTCTCCGCCGGTCTGTTGCATCTGCTCACAGCGTTCCGGCTCCACCACGGAGCGGGCAAGGAAGCCTTTCTTTCCCGTAATGGTCAACAGCCTGAGCATTCCTTCGGCGGCCCGGAGGGCGTTGTCCCGTGCGGCTTCTTCCCCGGTGGCGGCATAGCGGAAAGATTGGGAGGCTAAGTACATGTTGGTCCATTGGCCGTCGTTGTCATCATCCACCGGGATCGGTTGGGAAAGATCCCCAGGCTCGGCCAGGACACAGCGGGAAAACATGCCGAAACGGTCGTGACGCTCCACCATGCCTTCATCCAGGGCCGCGGCTTTTTCACGCAGGGTGGCGTTGGCAAAACGCACCAGACCGATACCCGCCGAACTGGCCAGTACCAGCGTTCCCGTTGTCGCCTGGCTTTCCGTGGGAATCCACAGCGCGTCCCGGATATCCCGGCTGGGTACGTAGTAACGCGAATGCAGAAGGTGGGCTTTCATCCAATCTTGATGCAGATTGAAATAGGCTCCCTTTTCACCCAGCAGAATGGGGTGCTGGTCGGTGACGAAGGCAAGGCGTGTCCAGACACGGTAGGGAAGCCCCTGTGCTTCGTTGAACAGAGTCACATCCCCGCCACTGAAGGCCGCTTGAACCAGACCCGTTTGCGCCGTGGCCCAGAGGGTTTCTCCATCCAGGCTGGTCAGATCCGTCATCGCCTGCCCCGCCGCTTCACCGCTCCAGGGTTGCGAGACGGTATCGCTGGCCTCATTCCACAGGCGAAGCCCCTGGTCCGTGGCCAGGATCGCCCCTTGCTCAACCGGGAGGCATCCATTGACGGTCAATCCCTCCAAGGGGCCAAACCAGGCCGTGGTCTGCTGGGTTGAAGGATCAAGGTGGAGCCCCTGCCCGTCGCTCAACAAGACCCGGAAGGTGCCATCTCCCTGGGGAGCCAGTTTCTTCACCGTGGCAGTGAGAGAGAGGGTTGTCGGTTCTTCGCTGCTTGAACCGAGGAGCAGATCCGAGCCGCTCGCGGCCAGAAGCCGGTGGTCACTCAAGACCCAAAGCGCGGTGATGGGTTGTTCCGGCCAGGCGGTCAGGCGTTGCGGGGTGTTGTTTTCATCAAGGCGGAACAGCCCGGCTTCTCCGGCGGCGAGGAGGCTGCCGTCGTCTTCCTGGGCCAGGGCATACACGCCCCCGCCCAAGGCGCCTTCCACCAAGGTGGTGCGCTTGAACAGGAAAGGTGCGTCCGGGTGGGATGTCGCCGGGCTCCAGCTTCCTTCCAGCAGGTCGGCGGGTTCGTCGCAGCTCAGTTCCGGCGGGCCATCGCCATCGCTGTCGTCGATCTCTTCTTCCTGCTCTTGCTCGTCACCGTCCGTTTCGTCACCGTCCGGTTCATCCCCATCTTCGGTGGGATCATTCTCCGAGACGTCTTCGTCGCCATCGGTGGTGACCGGATCGTCATCGCCCCCGCTGGATGTGCAGGAAAGCAGCCAAACCCCCAATACGATGCAGGTACATCCTAGAGCAAACCCGTGTTTCATGAGCGTTCTCCTCAAAGCTTGAAGGCATTCCTCAATGCTTGGACTGCCTGCTTGCGTTTTGTCTTCGTTTCGATGTGTTTCACGAGATTCTAACGCTAGCTTAGTGGAACGTATCTGTCAATGAACGCGCCACACTGAAACAAAGAAAAGGCCCGACACCGGCCAGGGCCGATGTCGGGCTGTGTCTTCGTTGGCGTAAAGCAACGACTGAGGCTATTCTTTTTTCATGATGAAAAAGGTGTAGCCATAGACATCGCCGTAGCGGCGGAACAGGTCAAGTTCCGTTCGGTGATGCTTGACCACCTCCAGCGCTGCCGGGTGATCGACGTGGCGCGCCTCAAAGGCATCCAACCTGTCTTGAATGGGCTTGTAGTAGGCATCCCACCAACCTTCCCGTGGCAGAGGAAATTCATCCAGCAGAGTATAGCCCGCTTGGCTGATGGCTCGCCGTCGGGCGGGGAGGGAGGCATCCTCGTTGGGGTCCATCAGGCAGAATTCACGCAGCTCCGCCGGAGGATTCTCTTTGAACCAGGTCAGCTCAGACACCACCAGGTAACCTTCCGGGTGGATCAGGCGGCGCCACTGCTGCAAGCCTTTTTGAAAGCCGATGATGAAAATGGAGCCTTCCGCCCAGAGGACATGGAAGGATTCATCCTCAAAGGGAAGCTCGGCCATATCGGCCACCTGGGTTTGGATGCGCTCGGCCAGCCCTTCCTTGGCCGCATTTTGCTGGAGAGTCTCCAAGAACGGCGCATGAAAGTCTGTTGCGGTGATCGCAGCCTGACAGTTTCGGGCCAGTTCCAGGGTTTGCATCCCTGATCCACAGCCGATATCCAACAGGCGCATCTCGCCGGTCAGAAAGGGCAGGTTGCCCAGGGCTTTTCGTGTCATGGAATTAAGGCCGGGGCCTTGGCGGGGTGTGGATTCGTATAATTCGAAAAAATAAGTCCAGAATTCGTTCATAGACATGGAAATGCTCCTTGTTTTTTGATTGGTAATGACGAGAACAAGACAAACCTATCTTGTTAAGGTTCATGGCTCATTCGGCGACACGAACACATTCTCATCGTGGCCCCCAAGGGGGCATTCGTTCAGATGTACGAACTAAAAACAATCAAACAAGGAGCACAAGCATCCAAATCTCTTTCCTGGTTGACCCAGGTGTTGCTGCTATGGATTGTTCCATAACGTGGCGGTCTTGTAACGCACTCGTGGAGAAAAGTCAAGAAACTTGCGGTACTGCACAAAAACGTTTTTCTTGGAGGAGCGAGAGCGTTGTCCGTAAACTGGGTGCAGGCTTGGTTCAAATCCGATTTATTGATGGACCTGTGCGCGTTCTCTGCCGAGATATTATGGTTTTTGAACCCTGGTCGCAAAGAAGAAGGGGGCGAAGCGGTCGAAAAGTTTGCCGACTTCATGATCTGCGCCCCAGATGTCTTCATAAAATCCCGTCATGACAAAGCCTGCGTTCAACTGCCCGCCCAGTTGCTCTTCCAGGGTATGACTCCATTCCAAAGGTTCTTCCAGGCCGATCAGCGTCTCTCGTTCTTCAGGCGTCAGGCTTTCCAGATCCGAATAAGGTAAGGAGTAGCGGGCGGTGAGAGTCCCTTTTTCCTGCAAGGCCAGATCGAAGATGTAGGTGATGGGATGGGTCATGCCGGCAATCATCGTTCCTCCGCGGCGCAGCACGCGAAAGGCTTCCTTCCAAACCGGAAGGATCTCCGGCACGAAGATGTTGGATACGGGGTGAACGATGAAATCAAAGTCCTGATCGGCAAACATGGACAAGTCCCGCATGTCTCCTTCAACGGTGCGCAGGTCCAAACCGTCCCGGTCGGCGACCTTGCGATCCTGGTCAAGCTGTGCCGGGCAGTTGTCCAACACCGTCACTGTGGCTCCTGCTGCTGCGAGGATCGGCCCTTGTTGTCCGCCGCCGGAAGCCAAGGCCAGAACCCGGCAGCCGTCCAGCGTGGGAAACCAGTGGTCAGGGACCGCTTTCGATGGCGTCAAGACGATGCGCCAGTCTCCTTGCCGGGCACGTTGGATTTCTTCGGAACTGACCGGAATGGTCCAGGGGTTTTTGTTGGCGACCTGGCGCATCCAGGCTTGCTTGTTGAATTGACGGATATCCATAGGAAACTCCCTTCGTTACGGTGGCCCGATCATGGGGATGAAGAGTTGTTTTTATCCAAGGCTCTCGTGGAATCTCGGAGGGAGAAAGCCCTAGACAAGCACCATCAGGTTCTTCTGTACTTGAACCCTGCGGCGTGAAAGGTCAGCCTGGATACGGGGTTTCTGACTTATTCCTCAAAAGGCTGAACGATACCGGGACTAGGATCGGTCACCACGAAATCCTGGCTGTTGTCTTCGGAATCACAGTTGGAAAACTCACGGGTGATGGATTGATCCGTACCGGGATCAGGGGCGGCCCGGCTTTCACCCAAAAACGACCAACCGGCAAAATCGCCCAGGCCAAGGGCATCCACCACGCGCCAGACCCGGCTTTCCTCTTCGGCATCCCCGGCTTCATCGGTGTTTCCCGAATAATAGTTATGTTCCAACAGGAAATTGGTGGGCAATCCTTTGAGGAAGAACTGGTCGAAATGCTCGTAAAGGAAATCCGCTGCAACACCATCCGGTCCGGCGATCACGAAGGCTCGATCTTGCGGGATTTCATAACCGTCAAGGTAGATCACCCACGGTTCCTGGGGAGGGTCGGGGAAGCCATCTCCCCAGACTTCACGTAGCCGGTAATTGTCCAGGGAATGACCCGGCTGACCGATCAACTCAATGAATCCTTTTCCTGTTCCCTCACCACGAAACACTTCGGAGAGAAGGACATCGACTTTCTGCGGGCTGTTGATCACGTCGAAGCTTTGGGTGTCTACCACCAGGGGGGCCTGGTCTTGCGGCCAGGACATCAAACCGATGGACAGGCGAAGGCGCACCTTGCGTTCCACCAACTCACTTAAATCGGCGAAGGTATCCCAACGAACCAGATGATCCGCCCCGGCGGGATGCACGCGAAGCCATTCCAACGGACTTTGCCAATAAGGAATCAGGGTAGCCCGCTGCCAGCTTACGCCATCGTCCTGGCTGAATTCCAACAGGCCGGTGGCCCGTTCCTCCGTGGGACCAACCAAGCTGAAACTCAGTGGAAGCTCGAAACGTACCCGTGAAACCGGCTCATCAAGAAGAATACTCAGCTCAGGGTTATGGCGAACACGAAAGACCGCACTTTCCACGGCCTCTCCGGCACCGGTGGAATCTTCGGCCCAAAGCCGTAAGCGGACATTCTGCAAGAGATCATACCCGACATCGGCGGAACTGTTCCAGGAGAGGGTGTGAAGCGTACCCTCCGGTGTGGCGCTCAAGCCTTCGGCATCCGTCAGGGTGGCCGGTGAAAAATCTCTGTCGCCTATCGCCACCTCGGCATAGACGCTCAGGGTGTTGTCTTTGTCGTCCGACAGCATCACGGACAGGGGAACCATGCCTCCCACTTCGCTGGGAAGGGTTGCCAGGCTGAGGGTCGGCGGAGCATCGCCATTGCGTACAAGAAAGGTCTCACTCCGGCCAACGGCCTGATGAAAGCCATTGTCCGCTGTCAAGCGCAGGCTGACCGTGGCATCCGCGCCGGGAATATCGGTTGCGCTGTCCCAGGCCAACTCATGCTGAGGGCCCTCTTCCCCGGAACGCAAATCCTCAAACGAGGCTCCTCCGGAGAGAGTACAGTTCCGCCAGGTCTTACCTTCCGTGGTGTATTCCAACTGAACATCCGTTGGGTAGCCTTTGGCGTCCCATAGACGGAAACCAACCACCGCCACGCCGCGCACGGGTTCATGGTTTACAGCAAGGTTTGATACTGCGGGCTTGGATTCTCCATCCAGGCGCCCCTCGCACCCCAGCGCAAACAGCAGCCAGACCAGGCAAGCCGCTCCCAGCCATGTACGAAATACCGACGTTGATATACCCAGGACAGTCATTGGTTGGTCTGTTCACTCCGAACCACGTTGGAAATTACTTCACCGTTACCTTGAAGGTTACATCGGCCCCCGCCATGCCGGAATCCGGCTTGGGGAAACTACCCAGACGTTGGAAGGATTTGGCGATACATTGGGCCGCTTTTGCATCTCCGATGCTCTGATTCTTCACTGTGCTTTTGAACGCCTTGCCTTTGATGTTCACGCGCACCGCCACCTTGACGGTTCCTGTTCTCATTGATGAGGCGTCTTTCACGCAAGCCCGCGCTTTTGACAACGCGCTTTTGAATTTCTTTTGTGCCTTGCTTTTGTTTTTCTTAAAACCGTAGGGTTTTGCCGAACTCAAACGGAGGGATGCTTTCTTTTTCTTGGCCGGTTTGCTGGGTGCAACCAGCGCAGGCATGGGAGCCGGAGAAGGGGGAGAGGCTTCGTTCGTCGCCGGAGCCGGGGCTTGCGCCTGTTCTTCCGCCTGCTCCTGGGCTTCTTGCAATTCCGCCTGAGCCTCTTCCTTCGCCTTCTGTAATTGCTCTTGAAGTTCTTCCGCCGTCTGCGGGCTTGGTTCGTTGGGAAGAGCCTCGGAGCTATTTCCCATTTTCGGCCCCAGAGGAACCACGGCCTGAGCCCATGCCGATCCGGCAAGAGAGAAAACAAGCATCACGCCCATAAGGACTAGAACGAATGAAACGTGCTTTGGAGTAACCTTCATAACCTCTCCTCGTTGACCGCATGGGTTGCTGAAGAAACGATACGGTAAATTGAACGGTTTTCATAATCGGCCAGACGATTCAAGCGCAGCCCTTGGGCTTCCACCTGAATATCCGCCGTAATATCTTCCAGAGAATAGTCGGGGTCATCGGTCAAGGCGTCGCGGATGGACTGGCTGGTCAGGACTTCACGAGGGGCGGCCACCTGCACCAGCCGACGAGCCAGATTGGCAACGTGTCCGAGAATCCGTTCACGCCGCAGGGATTCACTTCCCACTGAGGCGAAGACGGCCCAGCCCATGTCCAAGCCAACCGCCAGACCCAAGGTGCGCTCTTTCACCCCGAAACCACCGCGACGCAGACGGATCATTTCCACCGGTGTTTCATAGAAGTACTTCTTGATCGAACGGAAGTAGTCTACAAACTGTTCGTTGAGTGCGAAGGCGGCATTGACTACCCTGTGAACATCCACCGGGTCAAGATCCTGGCTCCGTGCGCTGCTCGCCATGTCAAAGACGGCCAGAAATCCAGCACGGGTCAGGTCATGCAGACGACCGCCGTGCTGCTCCACAACCTTGGAACTCTCCGCGTAGAAACGATCTAAAAAGCGCGCCTGATCTTCCGGCTCCAGCAGCTTGAAATGGGCTGTAAAGCCTTTGATCCGGGCATCCAATACACAAACCTGCCTGCGAGAAGACGGCTTGGTTTCCTGGGTTCGTTTGGGCATTGTTCCTGTTCCATCCATCCCCGGTCATTGCAGAGAAGATACAACACATCGTCCACCGGCATGTGACAGGGGTGTTCACACCTTCATCCGTTCAAGAGGTTTGTACCACAGCCCCGTGAAAATCACAATCACTCATCAAGCCAACAAGAGCGATAGAGCCTTTAGGAACGATCGGGTTCATCTTGTCTTGGGCCTGTTTGATGGGGATTTTTCCCTGTGCATGAAACGTTTTCACATCGTGGAAATTTCCTTCAAAACGTGCTAAAGCCTTGGATGATTCAATCACGAAGTCATTTGGATACCAACCCTTCTCATTCAAGGAGCAGGCTGATGGAACAATATCAACTGGCCCCGATGCTCAAAGCCGAATTGACAGAGGAAGAAATCATGCTCAAACAGGGACTGCGGACATGGCGCATCCCCGTAAGAAAGCTTGTCGGTATCTATCTTTACGATTACATCCAGATGCGTATGCTGGTGTTGGGCTACAACAATGGGGATAAAATCAAGAAGGTTCAGTTGCCGGTGGACCCCTTCCAGGCCAAGCCCTTCATGGAAGCGTTGCTGAACCTCGCTCCGCCGGAAGCCAACCTGCTTTCCCTGGAGAAGAAAGAAGCTCTAAGTCGTATGGGTGTCAGCGATATGTCCAAAACGGCGCCGCTGATTATCCTCGCCGTCTTGTTTGCTCTGGTGGCCGTGCCGATGTTTCCCACTCTGGTTCATGGCTTCTGGGATACCTCAAAAACGACGGTTGACCTGGCCTCCCTTTATCAAGGGACGGCTCCCTCTTCCAATTATATCCATGTCAAAGGGCGCCTTGCCGAAATGGGAGTGACCGAGACGACGGAATACACGAAGAACGGTCGCGTGACCAACACAGTGGAAACCGATTACATTCCTCTTCTGCCGCCGAACTGGAAGCAAGGCCAGCCGATCAAGGTGGTCTTGGAAGTTTCTGAAGACGACGTTTCGGCAATGAGTGACAAGATGGGCCAAACCGTGGAAGTCGACGGCATGATTGAAAACCTCCTCTGGGAAGGCGTCCCCGGTGACGTCCTGGATTACATGGCCAAGCAGCAGGCCAGCCCGGTGGAGGGTGCCATTGTCATTGCCTATAACAGTCATCCGGCGGACTATCGTTTTCTTAGCTATATCGTCTTCGGTGTCGTGGTGCTGATCTGCCTGATTATCGGTGTGGTGATCGTGATCCAAAGCCGAAGGAATGCGTAAGCCCTGACTGGGACTTGAATGAACTCTCGACTCTCTGTTTGCTACGAGGTGCCTTGATGAAGCGCGTTGTTTTTTCCTTTTTGCTGGTGTGTATTCTTGTGTGGACGCTTCCTGCCTGTTCGTCTGGTGATTCTTCCTCCGATGACGATGATTCGGTGGATGGTGATGAAGCCACGGACGACGATGACGATACCCCCGTGGACGGGGATGATGAGCTTCCCGACGAAGATGGCGATGCCCCGTGGGAGGAAGATCCCAACCTTCCCGAACGCCTGGTGGATCGCGTGGACCCCTTCATCGGGACGGGAGGGCAGGGCTTCAATGTCGGCAGTGGGCTTCCCGGTGCGACGGTGCCTTTCGGTATGATCAAGGTGAGTCCGCAGAATGCCCCGGCGGACTGGGGAACCCCGGCGAAGTTTTATAACTGTTCCGGCTATTGGTATGACTACGAAGCGATTTATGGCTTTGGTCAACTGCATATCAGCGGCACGGGGACGCCCGATTACGGCGTGCTGGTGTTTCAACCTCAACTTGGAATGGACGAAGACCGCACCGACGAGCAACTCTATAAACAGGTTTACGACAAAGAAACCGAAGAAGCCCACCCCGGCTATTACCACGTAACCTACCCGGAAAGCGGCATCACCACGGAATTGACTGCAACCCAGCGCTCCAGCCTGATGCGCTTCAGCTACCCGGCGGACTCCGATGCGGTGGTCTTGTTTGACCTGGCCAAAACGCTGGATGGACAGGAGATTGTTGATAGCACCTACGAACTGGATGCCGATGCCCGTGAGTTGAAAGGAATGATCGACTTTGACGGCAGCATGACCGGACGTGACGGCACGTTGAAAATCTACTTCTTTGGCCGTTTCGATACGGACATTGTCGCTTCCGGTGCGTTTCAGGATGGCGTCTTGCAGGACGGAGCGACCAGCGGCAGCGGTACGGAACTGGGCTGCTATTTCCATATGGATTTGCCGGAAAGCAAGCAGGTTCAGCTTCAGGTTGGAATCAGTTATGTCAGTGTGGAACAGGCCAAGAAGAACCTGGATGCGGAACAGAGCGGCTTTGATTTTGAGGGTCTGCGCGGCCAGGCGGAGGAACTCTGGCAATCCCACCTGGAGCGTGTACGTATTTCCGGCGGAAGCCTGGAGGAGCAGACCACCTTCTACACCGCGATGTATCATGTCTTTATGGCTCCGACGCGCTTTCAGGATGTGGACGGTCAATATATGGCCTTTGATAAGCAGGTTCACCAAACCGAGGACTTTGTCTACTACACCGATTTCAGCCTTTGGGATACCTTCCGGACCTTGCACCCCATCCTGGTCTTGATCGCACCGGAGGAAGAAACGGACATGGTCAAGTCGCTACTGGATATGAAGGAAAAGGGTGGGACGCTTCCCCGTTGGCCCATCGGAGCCAGTTATAGCGGCGCGATGATTGGCAGCCACGCCGATGCGGTGATCTCTGATACCTACGTCAAAGGGCTGACGGACTTCGATGCCGACTTCGCCCTGGAGGCTATGGTGCAGACGGCAGACAACACCGTTCCCGAAGAAGCCCGCTTCAAAGGGCGCAGTGGGATGGAGCATTACCTGAATTATGGCTACGTTCCTGCCGACCTGGTTGGTTCCAGTGCCAGCAAAACACTTGAGTATGTTTACAATGACTGGAACGTGGCGATGATGGCCCAGGCGCTTGGAGAAACCGAAATTGCCGAACGGATGCTTGAACGAAGCAAGAACTACGCACTGATCTGGGATGACGAAACGGCATTCTTCCGGGGGATGAACTCCGACGGTAGTTTCGTGGATGCCGACGATGACTTCAACCCCAACGTCTGGAAAGACTATTACACCGAAGCCAATGCCTGGCAGTATCTCTGGTTCGTTCCCCACGATCCTCTGGGCCTGGCCGTTCTGTTTGGTGGCGTGGACGCGATGCTGGAAAAGCTGAACTATTTCTTCGAGCAGAGCGAGTTGGAACAGCAGGAAGAAGACCTCACCGGCGGGCTGCTTCCGCCCATCTACTATTGGCAGGGCAACGAGCCGGACATTCATGCGGCCACCTTGTTCAACGAATTGGGGCGTCCGGATCTGGCTCAGAAGTGGATGCGTTGGATTGCCGAAACCCACTTCAACGCCACCCCGGCAGGCATTCCCGGTAACGACGATTGCGGTACGATGAGCGCGTGGTATGTCTTCGGTGCGCTGGGTCTGTTCCCGCTTCCCGGTAAAGACATCTACTATCTTCATGCGCCCATCTTCCCCGACACGGTGGTTGACCTGGGGAATGGACGTACCTTGCAGATCCAAGCTCCGGCGGCCACATCAGAGAATATCTACATCCAGGCGGTGCGCTTCAATGGTGAAGAGATCCACGAGCCGTGGATCAAACATACCACCCTCGCCGAAGGGGGAACCTTGGAATTCGACCTGGTTTCCCAGCCCACCGAATGGGCCTTCTTCACACCGCAGCTTCCAACGCGCTAGAGAAAAAAGAGAAACCTTGGAAACAAACCCGATTGTGGGTAGAATGATTGAAATGACATGAAAACCAAAGGAGATAAACCCATGAAACATTCTTGGAGCCTTCTTGTTGTCTTGCTCTTGGTTGGGATGGCCATGATTCTTGGCTGCGAAGATGACGAAACCGATCCTATCGTGGATGACGACGATGACACCACGGACGGGGACACGGACGATGATGATGATGACACCTCGGACGGGGACACGGACGACGATGATGATGACGCCTCGGACGGGGACACGGACGACGACGATGATGACGCCACGGACGGGGACACGGATGACGACGACGATGATGATACCTCGGACGGGGATACGGATGACGACGATGATGACACCTCGGATGGGGATGAGGATGGCGATACCTCGGACGGTGATGTCGATGGAGACACCGATGGTGACGAGACCTGCTCGGAATGCTCCGTATTCACCGGTGACTACTGCCTGGCGGAGTCCGAAGGGCAAGCCTGCGCCATTCTCGGCACGGTGGATCGTGTCTGGGTGGAAGAAGACACGGGTGTGGATTGCGGCTTTGTGGTGCATGTGACGTTTAACGATGACACGCCGGACCAGAGCGCCCATGTAGTCGGTTGCAACTTCGACAACGAACCGGTTAACCAATATTGCAATCTCAGCGCCAGCACCCAAAGCGGAGATGTCTCAGTCAGTTGCCCCGGCTTGTGTGACTTTCGCTTCAGTCAGAGCGCCTGCGAGCCGGTGCCTCAATGCACGACGGCCCAGGATTGCTTCACCGAAACCTGGGATGTTCGCTGTGTCGGCCATTGGAGTTGCAACGATGGCATCTGCGCGGAAACCTGTGATGATACCGGCTGTGGTGATGGTACCTGCGATGCCCAAGGCGGAGAAAACCTAGGCTCTTGTTCTCTGGATTGTGCCAACCCTCGTGACACCCATTGCGACGACGGTTCCACGCCGAGCTGCAACATGATTCCTCCGGCCTGTGATGAGTCATCCATTCTCGCTTATCAGAACGATTGCTACCGATGTGTCAACCCGGTTAGCTGTGTTCCCTGGGGTGATGCCGGATGCCGAAACAACGAGGATTGCAAGGTTGATGAAACCTGTGATGATTGCGCCACCAGTTCCTGCCCGACGTGTGAAGATTGCGTTGCGGCCTGTATGCCTGTGACGCCTCAATGCACCGTGGCTCAGGATTGCCTCACGGAAACCTGGAATGTCCGTTGCCTGGGTCATTGGGCCTGCAATGAAGGAAGCTGCGAAGAAACCTGCGAAGAAACCACCTGCGGAGACTCCAGTTGCGACGCTGCCGGGGGAGAGAACGAACAAAGCTGCTCGACGGATTGCACCGAGGTTCGGGACACCCACTGCGACGATGGCAGCACGCCGATGTGTGATCTCATTCCGCCTGTCTGCGATGACTACTCCTTGTTTGCCTATCAGAACGACTGCTATCGTTGTGTCAATCCGGTTACCTGCCTCCCCTGGGGAGAGGCCGCTTGCACCGTGGCAGAGGGCTGCCCGGAACCCCGCATCTGTAATGATTGCGCCACCAGTTCCTGCCCGGCTTGTGATGATTGTGTCGCCGCCTGTGTAGCCAGCGACGATTAAACCCGTATCGACCCAAGCCTGCACGGGCAAGGAGTATCCCTCCTTGCCCGTTTTTCATCCTCGTGCTAGATTCATGTCTGTGATGATGAACCCGGTTTCGGGCTGCCGTTTTTGGCCCCATTGGTTGTACGCTATCTTGATTTTCCTAACGGCAAAGGAGTCTTTCATGACGACACGCACCAGTGAAGATGCCCCCATTCAGGTCGGCTTTCTTCCTTCAAACCTGCTTGACGCGATTGGGAAAGGGCGCTTGGGGATGACCTTTGCACCGGGAAAAAAAGTGCGCGGTGTGGTCACCCATTGGGACCGGGATTTGCCCACGGATCTTGCCCGACTGCGGAATGTTTATGGTGCAAGCCATTTGGTTACGCTGTTGGAAGACCATGAGCTACCTTTCCTGCATATTGCCGATCTCTTCAGCCAGGCGCAAACAATGGAACTGTCTACCCGGCATTTCCCCATTCCCGATGGTGCCGTCCCCACGGACCTTCCCGCCTACAAACTGCTTCTGCGGGAACTTCTAGGTTGGGTGAAGGAAGGGCAGACGGTCATTGTTCATTGTCGCGGTGGTTTGGGGCGTACCGGCCTGGTTGCTGCCGGGGTGCTTCGCGCCTGCGGGATGGCGGCGGATCAGTCGATGCGTCTTGTTCGTGAAGTACGACCGATGGCCATTGAAACCGCAATTCAAGAGCAGTTTCTCGCCGTGGATGAATATCACAATCTGTAAGGCTTGCTCAGGCATCCGACCTTGTCACAGGGAGCGTGACTTTCCTGGGGCATCGTGCTACAAGCAGAAAACACCTTACAAGGAGTCGAGCCGATGAATGAAAGTACCTTGCAGCAAGCCTCACAATGGATTGTCAATGCCAAGTACCTTACCGCCTTCACCGGTGCGGGAGCCAGCGTGGAAAGCGGGATTCCTCCCTTTCGCGGACCGGATGGCCTCTGGAGCAAATACGACCCCTCCGTGCTGGAGTTGGACCGCTTTCTAAGCCACCCTGAACAGTGCTGGCCGGCAATCAAAACGATTTTTTACGACTTCTTCGGTCAGGCCAGGCCCAACCCGGCCCATCAGGTGCTGGCCTCCTGGGAAGATCAGGGGCTCTTGAAGTCGGTCATCACGCAGAATATTGATAACCTGCACCAGCAGGCGGGTAGCCGCACGGTACGTGAATTTCACGGCACCAGCGGTCGGCTTAGTTGCACCCGTTGTGATTTTACAACGCCCGCCCTTGTGGAACGCTTTGAGAGTCTGCCGCCTCGATGCGATGATTGCGGCGCGGTGTTGAAGCCGGATTTCATTTTCTTCGGAGAGAGAATCCCGGAGCGAGCGGCGACGGACAGCTTCAACGATGCCCGCCAGTGTGATGTGATGTTGATTATCGGGACGACGGGCGAAGTGATGCCCGCCAATCAGTTGCCCTATGCCGCCAAGGATGCCGGGGCGAAGGTGATCGAAATCAACCCGGAAGCCTCCTTGTATACCAGCCAGGTAACGGACCTCCACCTGCAAGGCAAGGCCGGTGACGTCATGGCCCGTCTGGGTCAGGCGGTGGACGCTTTGAAGAAAGCGCAAATGGAGGGATAAAACCGGCATAAAGCCACGGCGAACAGAGCAACAAAATCATAAAAACAGAAAACCCACGGCGTAAACCGTGGGTTTTCCTTGTATTTCATGGTCGGGGCGCAGGGATTTGAACCCTGGACCTCTTGAACCCCATTCAAGCACGCTACCAGACTGCGCCACGCCCCGAAGAAATATCAAGAAGAAAGTTTGTCGGTCAGATCCTGGAGTTCATCACGGATGGAACGAAGTTCCTGAATCGCCTCGGCACGTTTCAAGCCCAAAAGAGCTTCCCGTTCGTCCGGGGCTTTGCGCAGGGCTTTGAGTTGCTCCCTGGCACCTTCCAGTGTGAACCGTTCCTCGTGGACCAGTTTTTTGATGAGCAACAAGGTTTCAATGTCCTTGCGTTCGTACTGTCGCTGGCCGTTCTTGCTTTTACCCGGTTTCACGAAGCTCGAGAACTCCGTCTCCCAAAAGCGCAGAACGTAGGGTTTGACACCTAGAATCCGACTGACTTCACCTATTTTGAAAAAGAGCTTATCCGGGATTGTTTCGTTCATCGTCGGTTCTCCCGGAAGAGGAACCCTCTATAAACTATCCTTGCGGATCATTCAAGGCTTTTTTCAACACCTGGCTGGGTTTGAAGGTCAGCACGCGGCGGGCCGTGATTTCAATGGCCTCTCCGGTTTGCGGGTTGCGCCCGATCCGTTTGGATTTCTCACGGACGACAAAGTTTCCGAATCCGCTGATCTTGATCTTGCTTCCCTGTTCCAGGGTCGATTTGATGGTATCGAAAACCAACTCGACAAGCTGTGTACTTTCCTTTTTGGAAAGTCCCACCTGCTGATACACGCTTTCGATCAAATCGGCTTTGGTCATCGTGGATGTCTCCTTAGTACTGCCTGGGTGCGACCCGATGACGACTGGGTATCTAGTGAACGGCCTGGCTGGCCTCTTCAAGCAGAGCCTTGAATCCTTGCGGATCACTGACGGCCAATTCGGCCAGGATCTTACGGTCAACGTCAATGGACTGTTTGTGCAGGCCATCAATCAGGCGGCTGTAGGACATGCCATGCAAGCGGGCCGCGGCGTTGATGCGTTGAATCCACAGAGAACGGAAATCACGTTTTTTATTGCGACGATCCCGGTAAGCATAGCTCAGAGCCTTGATCACAGTCACGGCAGCCTGGCGGAAGCGTTTGGAACGGGAACCGCGATAACCTTTAGCCAGTTTCAGAAGCCGCATGTGGCGGCGATGAGTTTTGAATCCACCTTTTGCGCGAGGCATCGGTCTCTCCTATCGTTGTCGAAATTTCTACGCCGGACCGACTTAGATGTACGGGCAGAGCGCGGCTACGGACGGCGCATTGGACTTGTCAACGGTGTGGAGTCCACGCATCTCACGCAAGCGTTTGGTGGTCTTCTTGGTCAAGATATGACTGCGGAAGGCTTTGCGATGCTTGAAACCACTACCCCGACGCTTAAAACGTTTTGCCGCCGCACGGTTGGTTTTCATCTTAGGCATGATCGTATCCTTTGGTCGTTGTGAAAGGGAATGTCCCAATCACCCTTGGGTCTTGGTCGGGGCGAGGTAGGTGACTAACGCGCGCCCTTCCATTTTGGGAGGTTTCTCCACATTGCCCTTATCCTCCAGCATCTCCAGAATCTTATTCATCAGAGTCATGCCGATCTGGGTATGGGCCATCTCCCGGCCACGGAAGACGATGGTTACCTTGACCCGATTTCCATCATTCAAAAAACGAACAATATTCCGAACCTTAACGCCAATGTCGTGAATCTCGGTCTTGGGCCGAAGCTTGACCTCTTTCATCTGAATCACGGACTGGCGTTTTTTCGCTTCCTGTTGGCGCTTCTTCTGCTGGAACTTGAATTTGCCATGATCCATGATCCGGCAAACCGGCGGGTCCGCGTTGGGGCTGACTTCCACCAGATCCAGGCCGCGACTGGACGCGGCTTCAAGCGCTTGCTGTATGGGCATGATTCCAAGCTGGTCCCCGGTGTCGGTGACGACCCGGACCGTGGTTGCCCGAATGTTTTCGTTGACGGGCTCTCGCTTTACTTTGCCCTTCTTCGCTACGTTAATGGCGCAATCCCTTTTCTATTCGGTTAGGTCGCGTCAATCGTCAAAGCAGCAATACGCAACTTTATCCAACAGGATGGTAGGCACGGGCGGACTTGAACCGCCAACATCCACCACGTCAAGATGGCGCTCTACCCTTGAGCTACGTGCCTATCCGCTTCACACCTGTGCGAAGCGAGGAACCCTGATACTACACGGGGAAAAACGTGTCAAGTTCTTTTCTCCCTATGCAGTGCTTTTTTGCGACCGGTGTTGAACGTGTCAAAAACACGGGGATTATAGGGGATTAGCCTGTGAATTGTCAAAGGAAAGTTTCCATTGCTAAAAATCCAGTCCCGCATCGTCTAACCGTCAGGTACAGCGGGCGACAGAAGGGGATCTGTAGCCTGATCGTTTCGCTTGTTTCTTGGCTGGGAGGCCTGGAATCCGGAGCGGGACGTTGCGATGAATATCTTGGGAAACCGGTCACTTATTATCCGGTGGTGCGTGAGTAAAGGAGTTTTTCATGCTGACAGGTGAATGGTATAAACTCATCCTATCAGGCATCATCTTGTTCACGATTGCCTGTGGAAGCGAACAGGCCAACACCCCTGACAGCGACGACGAGGGGAAGAATCCGGAGGATTTATGTCATGACCACGGAAGCTATCAGCAGGAAACCATCAGTTGTATCTGTGATGTCGGTTATCAAGGTGACACCTGTGTAGATTGTGCCGAAGGCTATCAGGACTACGATGAAGATGGCGAATGCCAGGAAGCCTGTGCCGAGGAAAGCTGCGCGTACCTTTCCGACGAATACCTCTGTGATGACTCCGGCGGGGCGATTCGTTGTGTGGGCTGTGATTATGTCCATCCGCAACGTCTTGGAAGCTACCAGACTTTTGCCCATGATCTGGTGATGTCCGAGGGTCTGGCCTACGTGGCGGCAGGGAGCGAGGGGTTGCGTATTCTTGATGTCAGCGACCCCGAAGCGATCCTCCTCGTTGGCCAATACCAGACGGAGTACCCACTGCTTCGTCTCAAGCTCCAGGAAAAAACGCTCTATCTGGCCACGGACGGTCCCTTGTTGGAGATCCTTGATGTCAGCGATTCTGTGACGCCGACTTGGCTGGGAAGCCACCGGCTGGATACGGACGTGAGTGGTGTTTTCCCCGTGGGAAATCTTCTCTATGTGGCGAAACAGGGAGGGGATCTCGTTATTTTAGATGTGACCGACCCCAGTGTGATTCACCATGTCACCAATATCGTTACCGAGGGGACCGTGAGCGATATCCGTTTTCGCAGCGGCTATGCCTATATCCTCGACCAACTTCAGGGATTGCTGATCTACGACCTTTCCAATGCGGCCAAGCCCTCGTTTGTGGGAATCTATGAAGACACCGCCGTCGTCAATCGCTTGGACCTGGAAGGCGACCGTCTCTACCTCACCGATAGCCTTGAGGGGCTGAGCATCATCAATATTGTCGATCCACGTAATCCGGTATGGATGGCTACGAAAATGATTCCCGGAGAATCAATGGGGCTGGATGTTCGCAAAGGGCTGGTCTATGTCTCCTACCGTTCGTTTTACGATACCCCCAACAGCAGCGGTTATGAATTGCTGGACGCCCGCAATCCCAACCACATTGAGGTGATACGTAACGTCTACATGGACAACCACGCGCAAGGGATACGGGTGGAGGAAGACATTGTTTATATCGCCAACACCAGCCTGGGGCTGATGATTTATGATTCGGTGGATTGTACCTGCTTCTGGGGGCAACAAGGCGGCCTTTGTGAGGAATGCGAAGAAGGCTACGAGGGCTTCCCGGATTGTCAGCCCATGCCGAATGAACCGTGATTATGCGGTGCTTCTTGGAGAAGAGACTCGTTCTTTGTCGCTCGGGAATCCGCCGAAGGCGGGGGTTTCGAAGTATGATCTGAGCTTGTCGAAGAGGGGTGGAGCTTAGGAAACAAAGGCCGCGCCCTTCGGGGTGCGCTATGCGATCCTTGAGGAACACGGCCTTTTGAACAGGTCTTGGGAAGCAATGATTTGAAGAAGGATGGTGTACTACGGCGTCGGGTAGGAACGCGCCTTCCGGCGACGGCTCGCCGGGGGGGGATGGCTCCGCCGTGGGCGAGAGCCATCCTGGGTTGGACGCGATGATTCCATCGTGTTCAACCGGCGCGTTCAACGCAGGCCGAGGACATCCAGCATCGTGTAGCGCCCCGCCGGTTTTCCATGCAGAAAACGCAGCGCGTGAATCGCGCCATCGGCGAAGACATCGCGGGTCAGGGCCCGGTGAGAGAGACTCACCGTTTCCTGGTCGCCGAGGAAATTGACGTCATGCTCGCCGACCACGCCACCGCCGCGCAAGGTTGCAAAGCCGATGCTGCCCGCCGGACGCGGCCCGACGTGACCGTGGCGGGTGAACACCCCTTCACCGGGAAGCGAAACGCCGCGAGCCTGGGCCGCCGCATGGCCAAGAAGCATCGCCGTGCCGCTTGGGGCGTCCTGTTTGTTGCGATGATGGGTTTCCACAATCTCAATGTCATAGCCTTCCGGCAGCGCCTTGGCGGCCTGGTTGACCAGGTGATGAAGCAGATTAACGCCCAGGCTGAAGTTGGGGGCATGCAGCACAGCGGTCTTGGCGGATAATTCGTTGAGTTGCTCGTCCATCTCGCTGGAAAGCCCCGTGGTGCCACTGAGCAGGGCCGGAGGCTGGTCTTGGGTGAGCAGATGGGAAAGCAGGCTCTGGGTGCCCTGCGGCAGACTGAAATCGACGATGACATCGGCCTGCTCGCTAAATTCATCACTGACCCGGATCGCGCCATCATTCATGGAAACCAGGGATGCCGCCTCTTGGCGTTGAGCGGGATGCTCGCTGTGTTCCCAGGCCGCAGCGAGGATCAGGTCGTCCGATTCCAACACGCGGGAGAGAATCAGTCTGCCCATACGCCCGGCAACCCCATGAATGGCAATGTGAATACTCATGCCAGCTCCGCCTCCTTGGAAAAGGCGTCCATCGCGTCGAAGACCGGTTGTTTTTCCGCCTCGGTGAGACCGACCAGAGGCAGGCGGAACTCGTCGCGTACCAGGCCCAGACGGACCAGGGCGGATTTTACCGGCAGGGGGCTGGTGCTGCTGAACATAGCACGAATCAGCGGCAAGAGACGCAGGTGGGCTGTGCGGGCCGTTTCCAGATCGTTCGTTTGGAAGGCGTTGTAGATGTCCAGGGTACGGGCCGGAGCCAGATTACTGATCACACTGGTTAAACCATCGAAACCGATGGATAGCTGGGGCAGGAACAGCGGGTCATCCCCCGAAAGCAGGTTGATTTTTCCTTTGAGCAGACGAACGAGGTCCATGTTCTGTTCAATGTTGCCGCTAGCTTCCTTGATCGCCTTGATGGAGGGGATATTCTCGGCGAGCATCGCGCTGGTGCTGGGCGCAAGGTTCACTCCGGTACGTCCGGGAACATTATAAACCACCAGAGGAAGCTTGCTCGCTTCGGCGATGGCCTGATAGTGAGCCAACATGCTGCGTGGCGTGGGCTTGTTGTAATACGGGGTGACGTGCAAGAGGGCATCCGCGCCGAGGCGTTCGGCCTGTCGGCTCATCTCGATGGCGTGGTGGGTGTTGTTGGTTCCCGCGCCCACCGTCAACAGGGCACGTCCGGCAATGATTTCTTTGGCGAAGGGAATCATTTCTTCCCGTTCCGCCTCGGTGATGACCGGGCTTTCGCCCGTGGTGCCAAAGAGCATAATTCCGTGAATGCCGGCCTTGAGTTGGCGTTCAATCAGAGCGGCGAGGGTGTCACGGTCAATGCTTCCGTTGGAAAACGGGGTGATGATGGCGGTATGGATTCCATGAAACATGCAAACGAACTCCTTGATGAATAGTCTGGTTTCCGAGGCATCATCCTGCGGAAACGTGGGGTGTCAGGGTTGGGTTGGGCTGGCCGCAGGCTTCGCCGTAGCCTTTTCCGGGCTGGCCGCCTTGGAATCATCTTTGGCGGCGGGTGCCGTGGCCGCGTTTGTCTCGTCCTTGGGTGCCGGTGTTTCAACCGGTTCCGGTGTTTTGGGTGGCCAGAGGATGCTTTGCTCCGCACTACGGCTTTCATGACCACCACGGTCCAAGGCAACTACGCGGTAGTAGTAGGTGTGTTCGCCCTGGTCCATGGTGCGGTCAGTGGTTTCAAGCACCGTAATGAAATCCGAAATGGCGGAGTATTTTCCTTTGGGCCCGGTCTTGCGTTCCACGCGATAACCCAGCACGCCGGGGTCGGTCACGGCCTCCCAGCGAACGAGGACGCCTTTCTCGCGAACAGGGGTCAGCAGGGTGATCTGCGGTTCCGGCGGCGGGGTTGCGTCATCCACCGAGATTTCCACCTCGGTTGCGCAGCCGCCTTGGAGGATCAGACCCTTGTCCAGCCGTGCATGACAGACCCGGTAGCGGACCTTGGTTTTCAGTTCCAGTCCCCAATCTTCAAAGCTGGTTGCCTGCAAAGGTGTTTCGGTGATGGGGAATTGTGAGGTGGTTCCTGTCTGGGTTTCCTCACCAAGCCGGTAGATCACCACCGGCAGGGGAAGACTCTGGCCGCCTTCCTGCTTCGGGGCTTCCATCGCTCCGGCGTCCCAGCGTAAACGAGCGAAGCCGTCACCCGCTTCAACGCGCAGGTTTTGCGGACTGGCCGCAGGGGCTTCCACTTTGGCCCGACCGATGTCGTAGCGTGCGCTGACCACTTTGTCTTTGCTCTGGTTGAACACTTCGTAGCGCACCCAGTTTCCCGGTGTGACGGTATCCGTAAACTGGACCGTCAAGCCTGCTTGCGGCGCGGGAATGGAAGGGATTTCCTGAATGGTCGCCTTGGAGCGATCCTCGTCGTCCCCTTGCCAGACCAGTTTCAAGGTGCGAATGCGTTCCGGTTGATTTTTCGCTTTTCTGGCCTTGGGGACACGCAGCCGGATGGATACCTCGCTGCCTTGCACCACGGCCAGGCTGTCCACAATGACGGGGGGCCGGATCTCCTCCTTTGGCAGGGGCGCACCTGTTGATGCGCAGGCACCTAGCGATGCCGTGATGAAAAGGATGATGATCCAGCGTGCGAAAGTCCCTACTCCCTGTACGGGCATCCTGCAACTCCTTTCGTTTGGTGTCGTTTGTTTGAAAAACGCTTGTTTGACGAACCCAGGTTCGTCGTCATTCTACAATGGGAACATCCTAGCCGGGAGTGAGCAAAAGGTCAAGGGTGATGGGGAGATGAATGAATCTTCCGGTGGATCGGGCCCGGTGATTTTGCACAGTCAATTGCATCAAATGTGTACAGGCTTGGCTTCGCTCTATTTCATCGTTGATGCTCAAGGTCTTGAGAGGTGAAGGGATTGTTTGAATTATGTCACGATGATGGTTCTTTTTCCACCCGTGATGATGTCGGGTATTGATAACTTTCCTGTTTCCTGCTATTGTTATCCGACCTTTTTGTATGATCCCAACCAGTTTCCTTCAAGGACGGGCGAATGAAGATTCGAGCATGGGCGAAGACGGATGTAGGCAAGAAGCGAGACCACAACGAGGATAGCCATCTGGTTGACCAGGATCTGGGGCTGTTTGTTGTGGCCGATGGTATGGGGGGGCACATGGCCGGGGAAACGGCCAGCAACATTGCGGTTACTACCATTGCGGATTTTATTCGTGAATCCCAGAAAAAAGCTCAGGAAACGACCGAGGATGATGGCGAAGGCAAACCCCACGGAACCATGCTGATGTTCGCCTCGATGGACCCTGAAGTGGAGATGCTTGGTGATGCCGTGCGGGCGGCCAGCATGGCCATTCTGGATGCCCAATTTGAAAAACCGGAACTGGCGGGTATGGGAACCACGGTCAGCCTGATTTACGTCAGTGGGGATCGGGCCTATTATGCCCATGTCGGCGATAGCCGCGTGTATCGTCTCTCCGGGGATACCTTCACCCAGATCACTACGGATCACAGCCTGGTCCAGGAACAGCTTGACGCCGGATACATCACCGAACAGCAGGCGGAAAACCACAAACTGAAAAACGTGATTACCCGCTCGGTGGGCTTTGATGTCAATGTCGCCGTGGATGCCGGTCCGGTGACGGTGAAGCCAGGGGATCGTTTCCTGATTTGCAGCGATGGCCTGTCCAACCCGGTCAAGCCTGCGGAACTGAAAGAGATGATGGAGAAGAAAGACGCGGAAAGCCTGCTTAACGTGGCGATCCGTCTGGCCAACAATCGGGGTGGCGATGACAACATCACCGCCGTCGTTTTGGATATCCTCGCCGAGAAAAAGGATTGAGTGCTTCGGTTTTCCGCATGTCAACCGAATGCCTCTGGTGAATGAGTCATGAAAAAGCCCCCGATTGGGGGCTTTGCTTGTCTGAGACGGCGCCTTTTCAATTCAAGGGAACCAGAGCGGGAAGACCCGGCGCGATGGGTTGGGGCTTCGGTTTTTTCGGCGTGGGGCGGCTCACAGGTTGGGTGACCTGGGCTTCTCCGCCGTTGAGTTTAGCCATCATTTTCTTGAACAAGGGATGACGGCGCACCGGATCGAAATCTTCTTTGGCGAAGAATTCCTTGTCTTTGTACCCGGCATCCACCGCCTGGTTGGCTCTCGCCACGGCAGGCATGGTCCGTCGCATACTGGCCAGAATCGCGGCACTGATCGCCATGACGCGCCCGTGGTTGGGTTTCAGGCTCAGGGTGGATTCCACCGCGGCCAGCGCCTTGGGATACGTCTCCTGTCCCTTCATGTAATAGGCTTCCACCAGCAGCGCGTAGGCTTTGTAATCTTTGGGATTCAGTTCCACGGCTTTTTCCAGCACCTGAATCGCCGGATCGGGCACCTTGTGCTTGAGGTAGAGTTTCCCCAGGTAGCGGTAAGGAATGGCCACGGTCGGGTCCAGTTGAATGGCGGTGGCAAAGCTGTTCTGTGCTTCGTTATCCAGGTTCAGGTGGGTTTGGGCTGCACCGAGCATCCCGAAGTTGGCTGCTGTAGCGTCCGGTTTCTTGCAGGCTTCGCCCAGCCATTTGGCGGCCTTGACCCAGAATTTCTCCCGGTAGGCCGCTTCTCCGGCCAGAGCCAGCAGTGCGTAATTGTCCAGGCCCAGCTTCGCCAGGGCCGCTTCGGAATGATCCAGCGCTTTGCTGTATTTTTTCTGCATGAAATAGCATTGCGCCAACAGCGCATTGGCCTGCGGGTGACCCGGCTCAACCTTGAGCATCGCGTTCAGGTGCTTGATCGCTTCATCAAGATTGCCGATCATAAATTCCACACCGGCCATGTTGAAGCGTGTTGCCGGGCCGTCTTTCAGGGCTAGGGCGGCGGCAAACTGTTCTTTGGCTTCCGGGTATTGCCCCTGGGCCATGAGAATGCTTCCCAGCTTGATCCGTACCGGAACGCTGTGTGGGAAGAGTTGCAGGCTCTTCACGAAATAGGGCTTGGCCTGATTCATATCCCCTTCACGCCAGTACAGGTCGCCTTGGAAGGCGTAGCCGTAGTATTGATCCGGAAAGCGGGTGACCAGCGTTTCAAACAAGGCGTGGCTGTCCGCAGTCGGTTGGATCTTGTCCAGAAATTCCCCAATGGCCAGAAGCGGGGCCGGATCTTGCGGGTTCAGCGCGTAGGCTTCCATGTAATTGGTGGAGGCGTTGAGCAGATCGCCCGCTTTGGCCTGACAATAGCCCAGACCTTGGTAGACCGGGATGGCTTCGTTCACAGGAGCGCTCATCTCCGGGCCGATTTCTTCGGCTTTGGTTTCGATGCCTTGCGCTTTTTGAAGGTGAGGCAGCGCATGTTCGCAGTCGTCGTTTTTGAGGTACAGGCGAGATAGGCCGGAGTTGGCCAGCAGGCTCGCCGGGCTTTCGCTGTCATTGCGCAAGGACTCGCGATATTTCACGGCGGCGGTGTCGTTCTGACCGGCCTGTTCATCGACACGGGCTTCGGCACGCAGGGATTTGGCATTCATCGCGGCACAACCATTCAAGCAGATGGCGGCGGTGAAAAGGAGGATTGAAGCGAATACAAAACCTTTCATGAAGACTCCTTTGGTGACCATCGTGGCCGAAACCCGCACCTGCCAGGATGCGGGAAAGCACGGAGCGAATCTCTCACTCCGTGCTTGTATATTGAGAAAGTGTGATCTAATCAATCGGTTTACAGTTTTTCACGCTCGTGACCGATGATGATCTTCTCACCGATCTTGTTGGCGATAAACAGCGCCACATTCATTTCTTCCACGGCCCACTTGTTGGTTCCTTTTTTATTCACCAACTCCAAGGCACCCAGGGTGCGTTCGTGGGCGATGATCGGCACGCAGAGCAGACTCTTGGTCTGGAACTTGGACTTGTCATCCACCGCGCCGTAGAAGTTGGGGTTGGATTGCACGTCGCTTACGACCAAGGGCACACCGACGCTGACGCAGAAGCCGACAATCCCTTTCCCTTTGGGAATCTGGATCGCCATCAGCTTGTCTTTCGCATCGCCGGTGGCGGCAGCGAAATACAGCGGGCTGGTGGGTTTGTTCAGATCGGACAGAATGACGCTGGCTGCCTCGGCGGGAATGTGTTCCTGGGCGAGTTCCATGCCTTTTTCCAGCACGTCTTTTTCGTCCATGTCATAGAATTCTTCGGTGTCGAAGTACAGGTCTGCCAGCACGTCGTTGACATCCCAGTCCACCGTGGCCGGTTTGTCGTCTTCGGTGATGTCCTGCTTGGTCGCTTTGGATTTGGTGACGCTGACTTCCTTGGATTTTCCTTCGGCCTTGCGTTCCGCTTCACGGGCCAGTTTTTCTTCCTGCTCACGCAGCTTCTTGAGTTCTTTTTCTTTCTCCTGGCGCTCTTTTTCCGCCTGGAGAGCCTGCATGGTGGCGCGTTTCTTCTCTGCCTCTGCCGCCTGTTTCTTTTCTTCTTCGGCAGCACGTTTTTTGGCTTCTTCGTGTTCGTGCCGTGCCTTGTCGCGGTTCTCTTCTTCCTGTTTGCGTTTTTCCGCCAGTTCTTTTTCCAGACGCTCGCGGTCTGCCGCCAGTTTCTTCTTTTCTTCTTCCAGGCGTTCCTGTTCTTTGCGGTCTTCTTCCTCGCGTTTGGCGCTTTCTTCACTCAGTTTGTCCGCATCTTCCCCCGTGATTTCATTGATGCGGAACTGGCGGCGGGAGCCTGGATCTTTGACGATCACGGTACCGTCCGGACGGTTTTCGACCATGATGGAGGAGAGAGCATCCCCCTGTTCGCCAATTTGCTTCATGCCGGAGCGCAAGGCCAAGAGCCAGCTGGACGCCTCAACCCTGACCGTGATGGACATATCGTCCGTTCCCGGTTTCGCAGGAATGAACACTTCGTACAAAGCCATGAGATCCCTCCTCGCGTTTCGCTTTGAAAGTAGCCGTTTCGCGCCACCCCCCTTGGGGTCGCGATCCGCCTGTTCTGCTCAATAAGCAATGAATTTTCAGTTCGATTCACCAAACTTCATACCAGAAGGAAACGATGAAGTCAAAGCGCCATGACGGATTTTTAAGGGACTGGAACAAGAAATCCTCGTCGTTGATTCCCCTGTGCCTTGCTACAGAGTTTCCCCTTGTCGGCAATGGAGTCAAAACGAGAAATCCCCCGCCTGGGGCGAGGGATTGGAGCGATGGAATCACTTGCGGGATTTCTTTTTCTTCTTCGGAGCCTTGGTGGACGCCTGAGTCTTTTTCAGGATTTCCCGGTCCTTTTGCTCCTGGCGTATCCATCCGTAGGGTTCTTCCGGCCCTTTGCGCAGAGCATAGGTCATCCATGCGATACCGATCAACACGAAGGGAATGGAGAGCCACTGGCCCATCGTGAGCAAGCTTTCATCATGGGTTAAGGATTGGTATTCCTTGAAAAATTCCACGGTAAAGCGACCGATGAAATAGACAATCAGGAAGGTGGCTCCCATCACGCCTTTCGGGCGCTTTGCACCGTAGTGACGATCGACCAGATACAACACACCCAGGACGATCAAACCGAGGAAAACCTCATACAACTGGCTGGGATGACGGGGATATTCCCCGTGGTCGCGGTAGTGGGTGAACCGCACAGCCCAGGGGACATCGGTCACACGCCCGACGATCTCGCTGTTGAAGAAGTTGCCCAGCCGGACCATTGTGGCTCCCAGCGCCGCAGGAAAGGCCATGCAGTCCATCACTTCGAAGGTGGGAATCTTGTACCAGCGCGAGTAGCCGATCAACCCGACAATCAAGCCGATGGTGGCACCGTGACTGGCCAGACCACCTTTCCAGAAGTAAAGGATTTCAAGAGGATGTCTGGAGAAATAATGCCATTCATAGAACAGGGTATGGCCGAGGCGGCTTCCGGCAACGACGCAAAACAGACCGATGAAGAACCAGGCGCTCATTTCCTCTTCGTTGTATTTGGCACGGCCCATCTGCCAGCGCCAGAGGTAATATCCGCCTAGAATCATCGTCGCGAAGATGATGCCGTAGTAGCGAAGCTGCATGTGGGCGTCAATCAGGGGAATGGTGAATTTGACAATGGCGGGTTCAAGATCCCACACGAAGTAATCGCTCATCCGGTTTTCTTCTCCAATCTGCTGGCTGGCCAGGCCGATAGTCGGCTTGGCTGCGTCGGGCTTACTTTTTCTTCTTCGGTGCCTTTTTCTGCTTGGCCACGGTACGGCTGGCTTTTTCCAGGGCTTCTTCGGTCTGGGCCACGCCGACGGAAACAATCAGCTTCAGAGCGCGTTCTACCGTGATATCCAAGGGTTTGGTGTTTTTCTCCTCCACAACCAGATAAAAGCCGCTGGTCGGGTTGGGTGTGGTAGGAACAAACACGCTGATCACTCCCTGGGGAGCGATGTGGTTGGAAATCGCCTCTTCCGGAACACCGGTGACAAAGGCGATGGTCCAGATTCCTTCCTTCGGATATTCCAGCAGCACCACACGGCTGAAAGCCTCGCTGGAGTCCTGCAAGAAGGCACTTAGAATCTGCTTGATTACACCGTAGACGCTGCGGGCTACGGGAATGTGATTCATAATGCGTTCGCTGATGCGCAACAGGTAGGTTCCCAAAATGTTACGGGTCAGCGCACCGATTACCAGAACCAGTACCAATACGGTAAACAAGCCCCAACCTGGGATTTTTATTCCAAAAAGATTTTCCGGTTGGTAGACGCCGGGCATCATCCGATCGACGGCGTCGATAAGATTCCAGATCACGAACACGGTTCCGGCGGTGGGAACCAAGACCAGAAGTCCGGCGATAATGCTTTGTTGCAATTGGCGTTTGATGAAGCTCAGCATGGTCCTTCCTTTGTGAGTTGGGTCCACGAAATGCTAACGAGAAGCTCCATAGGAATCGGTAGCTGCCGCAAGGCTTATTCCGGTCGGCTGGGGTCCGTGAAAATGCGCAGGTTGTCAATCAGGCGCACCTGACCAAAGACCTGGGCGATGAACAAACGGGCGTGACCATCGCCCAGAGTGTCCAGCAGGTCCAGCGTGGTTTCTTCTCGAACATCAACATAATGGATCTCGTCATGGGGAACGGCCATCAGCCGTTCTCTGGCCTGGTCGCAGAGTGCCTTGGCATCCCGTTCCCCGGCGTCTACCTGAGCCTTGGCCCAGGTCAGGGTTTGATGAATCACCAGGGCCCGTTGTCTGTCTTCGGCGGTCAAGCGGGCGTTTCGACTACTCATCGCCAGGCCGTCGGCTTCCCGCACGGTGGGATGACCGATGATTTCTACCGGCAGGTTCAGGTCTTCGACCATGCGTCGGATGATCGCGTACTGCTGGAAGTCTTTCTGTCCGAACACCGACACGGTGGGTTGCACTAGGTTGAACAACTTGGTTACGACGGTGGTTACACCCAGAAAATGCCCCGGTCGCGTTGCCCCACAAAGACCTTCGGCCAGTCCACCGCGTACTTCGACATAGGTATGATACGGCTCCGGGTACATCTGTTCGGTATCGGGAAAGAAGACGACATCCACGCCTTCGGCGCGGCAGCAGGCAAGGTCACCTTCTTCGTTGCGCGGATATTGCTCCAGATCCGAAGCCACATTGAACTGCTTCGGATTGACGAAGATGCTGGCAACCAGAAGGTCCACATCCTTACGGATACGGCGCATCAAGGCCAGGTGGCCTTCGTGTAAATAGCCCATTGTGGGGACGAATCCGATGCTTTTTCCCTGGGCGCGTTGGGCCAGTGCCCACGCCTGCATTGCCTGTGCCTGATGAATGATCTGCATGGTACAACTCTTTCTATTCGGCCTTGTTTTGGCCCTTTCGCCGCCGCCATTGCTCTACCTCAAGGGGCCGTGCTTGTCAAAGGGCAAAGCCCTGTTTACCCAAAATGAATGGGTCGAAGACAAGCTTGAAACGGACAATTTCAGTTCGCCGGTCTTTGAAAGGGAAGAATGCACCCGGTTGTTATTGGGTCGGGAACTGGCTATACGACCTTGATCGGTCCTTCACTCTGGCGGTTGAAAAATTGATGAAGGATGGGGTCTTTACTCCGGCGGATCTCTTCTTTCGGGCCGAAGGCCACCAGTCGGCTTTGATAGAGCATCCCCACGTCATCGGCAATCTGCCAGGTGCTGGCCACATCATGACTGATGACAATGAAGGTGGTTTTCAGGCTGCGTTGCATCTGCAAAATAAACTGGTCGATGGCGTCGGCCATGACCGGGTCCAGCCCGCTGTTGGGTTCGTCAAACAGCACGATTTCCGGCTCCAGCACGATGGCTCTGGCAAAGGCTACCCGCTTGCGCATCCCCCCGGAAAGCTCGGAAGGAAAGAGCGGTTCCACGCCGGGAAGACCCACCTGGGCCAGCACGGTTGCCGTGCGCTCACGGATGGCTGCCGCAGAAAGCCTGGTGTGTTGAGACAGAGGAAAGCCGATGTTTTCGCCCACGGTCATGCTGTCGAACAGGGCGCCGTCCTGAAAGAGCATCCCGAAGCGTTTGCGCACGTCATAGAGCTTGCTTTGTGACAGGTGGGTGATGTCCTGGTCTTCCAAGAAAATCTGACCGCTGTCCGGTTTGAGCAAGCCCACCAGATGCTTGATGAACACGCTTTTTCCCACCCCACTTGGGCCGACGATGACGGTGATCTTGCCGCGCTTGATGTCACAGCTTACGTCTTGCAAGACCTGCTTTTCCCCGAAGCGTTTGCAGACGTTCCGGTAGCGGATGATGATCTCATCGTTTGAGGTTTCATGGGGGGTGGGGTGTACACTCATTAATTCCGTCGGCTTGCTTCCATGAAAACGGGCATGTTACCACGCCCGATGTTGCTTGGAAAGTTCAGGCTTCCCTCACCCTCGCTCTCGTTGCTCGCGCTCCCTCTCCCTTGGGGAGAGACAGGATGCCAACGGCATCCCCGTGAGGGTAGGGCTTGATGTTAAGCCTGACCGATTAGAACTCCACCGTCAGGTGCCATTGCAGGCTCTGGGCGATGTCCGGGGCGTAGTACCAGGTGGGAATGGTCACACCCTCGGAGAGATGGTTGGGGTCCCAGTAGCCCATCGCCGGGCCGGGGAAAAACACGCCGTATTGTAGCTGGGTGCCGAAGCCATCGAAGGATTTGTAAAACACCTTCAGGTCCATTTCCGTACCCAGATAGCGGCTGGGTTTGCGGTTGACCGGCAGGCTGTCGGTGACATATTCCAGGGTCTGGTGGGCATAGCTAGGGGTGCTATCCGGCTCCATCGCCATCGACATAATCAGATCCGCCTGCACACCGATAGCCGGGGTGATATTATAGCGGATGGTGGGCTTGATGTACATCGCGTCGGTGACGCAGCCGATGATTTCCCGGAAGAGAATCATGTCTACGTGGTAGTCCGGATCAAAGCGGAAGTTGGTGATTGCCCGGTCGTTGATCCATTTGCCGTTTTTGCTGCGCTGGTAGCGACCATATTGCGCGTCGTTGACCGGGTCCGCGCCGAAGCCGTCTTCATACGATCCGTTGGGGCCGGGGTGCGGGTCGCCGCTGGCCAGACCGAATTCCAGGCCGGTGAACAGGGCATCGTCCAGGAATTTGTAATCGACCTGGAAGACCATACCCAATTGATTCAGGGATACGCCTTCCTGGTCTTCGTCGTCTGCGGTCAAGGCGGGGCTATCCATGTAACCGCTGATCCAGGCGCCTTCCAGTTCGATGTGCAGCCGTTTCCAGAGGAAGCGGAACCAGATGTCTCCGGTGTAGAGCTTCAGATCGCGACGGAACATCTTTTCACGCAGAGCCTGGCGGCTGTCGAAATCTCCCGCCGTTGCGCCATAGACATCGGACTGCTCCAGGGTATAGCTTTGCCAACGGATCTGGTTGTACAGACCGTAGTTGATGGAGAAGCCGTTGTTTTCAAGAATTTCTTCGGCCTGAGCCTCGGTGTCTTTGCGGATGAAACCAAAGACCAACTGAGCCACGTCATCCAGGTTGGAAGCGTCTTTGGCCTGGCCGTCGTAGTTGTAGTTGTTGGCTGTGGTCAATCCCTCGCTGGGCCAGTCAAAGGCACCGAACAAAACATGCTGGTAGAGGTCTGCGGCGAACATCAGGCGGTCTACCGTGTCCCCGTAGTCGCAATCCAGGCAGTTGCCGTCGTTGAAGAACATACCGGTTCCCCAGTGTTCCGCCATGCGTCCGAAACGCAACTCGCCCAGAGGGGTGCGTACCTCGGCCCAGATCCGCTTGACGGCAATGCTGTCGGTAAGCGCGTTTTTCTGGTCGCTGGGTTGGGTCTGGCTGTTGGACATCGCGTTGATACCCGGCGAAAGCGTCTGACCGGCGTCACCGTCGTTGTAGGAGCCTTGCAGCATGGTGTTGGGCGTGCTGCCCAGAACGAGGTTGTCCAAGAGGTCGATCTGAGCCTTGATGCGGATCTCGCTAGAGACGTTCAAGGTGGGGTTCAGACGAAGACGCAGGTTGGCGCTGGAGATGTCGCTGTCTTTTCGCTTGTTGGTGTTTTCACTGTCGCCGGTACCCAGGTCATACATCGGACGCAGGCGATTGTAGACACCCAGGTCCAGTTCATGGAACCAATCGGCGCGCATCCGAAAATAACCGTTCAACTCGAAAAACTTGAGTTGTTCCTTCTCCAGGGGTTGGGCATCGGAGAGTTCTTCCAGGTCTTTCAGTTCGCCAAGATCCAATTCCATGCCCGTCTGTTCCTGGGCCGGAGGCTGGTAGTTGGGATCGAACTCATCCAGAACCGGAGCCTCTTCGGCGGGAGGCGCTTCTTCAACAGGTTCCTCCACCGGCTCGGTGTTGACCACCGGAGCTTCGTCGTCGGTGGGTTCCGGGTTGACCACGGGTTGGTCAGCCGGAGCCGGGGTGGCGTTCGCCGTGTCTGCCTGGGCCTGTTCCGGGGTTTGGGTGGCCGGGCTTTCTTGGGGTGAGGTTTCGCCGGAGGCCTCTTCTTGAGCCCACGCGGAGGAGGCCAGGAGGAGGAACAAGGGAATCAGAGAAACAAAAGTAACACGACGCATACCGGAAGGCTCCTTGCTTCGTCGAGAATGATTGAAGGATCGCTTATAGCTCAAAGGGCTCATGAAAGCTAGTTAAAGGCGAAGCGAAGATCTACGAACAGGCTCATCAGGTGACGGGCGTCACTGTCCGTGATGTGATACAACGCGCCGATACCGCCGTTGAACAGTCCGTAGCGTAGCTGATATCCACCGCCTGCGCTAAGCAGGTTGGTGGAGGGGAACAGCATGGCAATCCGCTGGCTTTCCGTCAGGTTATCGCCGGGGGTACGATTGAAACGCAGGAAATCTTCCGCGTCGGTTTCGTCCTGGGAACTGACATCGGGAAACCAGAGGGTTTCATCCACCTGCAAACTCAGGAAATGGTGCTTGTTCAGTTTGAAGAGAAAATTCCCACGGATGAAACCGCCGGGAACCACCTGACGGTTGTCGGACTCTTTGGGGTCAGTCAGGAATACCAGAGCCTGTCCATCCAACTCGAAGCCGAACCAGCTTGCCGCGTTGAAATACATCTGGAAACCGGGGTTTACCTCCACCATACGCGGTTCATGCACTTCACCGGTGTTGATCGGTACGCGGATCTCGGCAGAGAGATTCATCCAAAACCAGGACGAGTCGATGGGCAGCCGGAATTTGGGGGTAAATCCGAGTTCCGCCCGGCTTCTACGGTAGGACGTGAAGCGGGTTTTACAGGTTTCTTCCACCTCAGCGTAACAGGGTTGTTGCGTCTGAATCACCTGCTGCACGCCACTGGTCCATTTGCTGGCAATCTCCAGGCCGATGAAGTCTTTCATGGCAAGCGTCAACGAGGCATATCCACCGTTTTCATTGGCGCTGCGCCCGTAGATTTCCCCACCGTTGAAAAAATAACCGAACCGTGCATGGTTTTGCAGTAGCACATCCGGACGGAATCCGAAGGGTTCGGCGTAGCGGGAATCCAGCAAGGGTTCCGTATCCTTGTTGTCCGAGTTGTCCGACGAGGCCCAGACCGTGGAATCCTGACAGGCCATTACGCCGAGGATTCCAAGCATCCAACCCAACACCCAAAGCGATGTGCTTCGTAGAACCATACTCCGCTCCTTGGAAAAAAAAATCCCAACATTCACGCATCATTTCGTACCGTAGCGAAGGGGGACTGTCAAGCAAATGAAGTCTGGAAGTCGGAGGATTCCCTTCATGAGCGTTTGGTACGCTGTTACGTTTTGAATCATTTCAGCACCCTTTACAGGGGGGCTGAAAGGCGTCTCTGTGAAGAGAGAGGATGCTGTGAGCAACCTGAATAAAAAACGCGGGAAAGAAATTCCCGCGTGGTCATGGCCTTGGTTGTCCGGCGGGTTACAACTCCAGCCAGCTATCACTATACAGCGCGGCACCGGTGAGGATGCGCACGGTTTTGACGAAGCCCTGCTGTGTCGTATCCAGACCGTCGAGGCTCATCATCGGGTCATCCATCGCCTTGTTTACCAACTCCTGCCAATCATTGCGCTCACCCTTGCAGATGGCAATGATGTCTTTGTCCAGGCCGTCGATGATGGCGCTGTAGATGCCGTAGCGGTTGAGCATCATCAGGTAGGTGCGGTTGATGACGTCACGCAGTTTGTCCGGTGAGCCGTTGGATACGTTGGACAGGCCGCAGGTGCTTTTGCAGCCGGGAGCCATGTCCGGCAGCATGGACATGAAGGTGGTGCAGCTGATCACCTGCTGCTGCTGACTGGAAACGGGAACGACGATGGGGTCGAACCACATTTTTTCCAGCGGCACACCATAGGTTTCGCTGGCCACGAGGAAATCGGCGGCAAGCAGTCCGCGTTCGTTTTCATCACGGGGAATGCCATCCGGTCCGTACATCAGGCAGACGATTTCGCAATCGTATTTGTCCACCAAAGGTAGCAGGCGCTCTTGACGATCCGGTTTGCCATCGACGGAGTTGATGACTGGTTTCCCGCTCTTGTTTTTGTAGACTTTCAGCCCGGCTTCCACCACGTCCATGTTCGTGGTGTCGATGAACAGAGGAAGGTCCGTCACTTCCTGCACGGTTTGGATGATCCATTGCATCATCTCTTCACCGTTTTTCCGTGCCGGGCCGACGTTCAGGTCAAGCAGATCCGCGCCGTTTTCGGTCAGCTTGATTGCCGTTTCCTGAATTGGCTTTGCTTCCCGATTGCGCATCGCCGGTCCAAGGCTTTTGGACATGACATTGATATTTTCCGCCACAACGATCATGGAACTCTCCTTGGCAAAGAAAAAGAAAAGGTCGGACAGCGGTGATTACCGCTGCCCGATAAACTTTCGACAAGCGTAGCGTTCTTAGGTGTAGTTCTGTTTCAGGAAGGCGGGCAGGTGGGCCGCTTCACGCGGGCCGATCTTCACTTCCCAATCGCTGCCCAGTTCCTCTTCCACATCGCCGCTGATCACAGCCGTAGCGCCGGGCAGGATCAGATGCTTGCGGGTGACTTTCTCCTCGATACCGCATTTCTTGACAAACGGTCCCACGGCATCGCCAACGAATTTTCCGGCGGCCCAGGCGGTCAGCACGGACAGGCCATCGGTGTCCAGCACCAGCAGGTAGCAAGGCACACGGCAGGCTTCCAATTCGCCGGAGACAATAAAGTAGGTTAACGAGAAGTTGCAGGTAATCAGCACCGGAGATTCCGGTCCAGGGTTGTTGAGTTCGTAGATACCCTGTTCCGTCTTCATCGGGCGCTGCGGATCGGTATAGATGTTCAACCGTTCCAGAAGCAGCGGGAACAGGCTCTCACCTTGCAGGTCCGAGAGAATCACGTAACCGGCATACTTGGGAATCATCAGCCCGGCGATGAGGGTTTCTTCCATCAGGTCGTCGGTCATCTCGCAGGGGAGCGCGATGGTGGGGAATCCCAGGTCACGGTTTTTGGCCATCAGGGCTTGACGGCGCACGTTGATGTTGTCGTCCAGCAGTTGGCGCACGGTACGCGCTCCGGTGTCCAGCACCAGATCATTGAACCCGGCGGCCTTCAGTTTTTTGGCTTTCTCGGCGGTATCCTCAAGGTTCTCGCCCTTGATCGCCAGAGGCAGGCTTGCCGCCTTAGCCAGTTCGGCCATTTTATCCAGGTTGTCCATCGCGTAGACCATCGGCTTGCGCGCTTTGGCCACTTCGATACCCGCTTCCATCACCGCCGGATCGGAGGCCATCAGGATCAACGCGGCATCGGATTTGTCCATCGCCATCTGCACCAGGGCTTTGAACTTTCCGGCATCCCCACTGGTGCTTTTCACGGCAGCCAGTTCGGAGCGCAGGTTCAATCCGACGCGGATGTATTGCAGGTCCATGATCCGTTTGAGTTTCCCTTCGTTGACCTCATCGGCATCATCGTCTTTGAGCAGCACGCCCAGGCCGGTGGGGTTGAAGAAGGTTTTCTCATGACGGAACAGCACCATTTCGCCACCCGCCTTCACCTGGTTGTCACCGGCACCCAAGACCACGGTGCGGATCGGCGGTGCGCTGTCTTCGGCCAGTTTTGCCTTGGCGTCTTCAGCGACGTGTGGGCATTTGGCCAGTTCTTCCTTGCCGGCGGCAATCTGCATGGCGAAGGCCAGACAGGTGGGATACCCACAGTCTTTGCAGTTGGTACGCGGCAAGAGTTTGAAAATTTGGATTCCTGACATTCCCATCTGTCAATTCTCCCTTCCTCGCTGTCATTCTACCATCATAATCAATCCGAGGAGGGAGCCGGAGAGGCTCCCTCCCGGTCATACTTCCTACATCATCGGGTCCATTTCCATCGCGGGATGCTGTTTCTCAGCGAGGAAGTCCATGATCTCTTCTTCCGTCGTTCCCACGGTTTCATCGGCGATCCGATCCAACAGATCCGGAATCCCTTCTTCCTGGGCGCGTTTGTCGAAGCGGTCTTTGAGTTCCTCTTTCAGGCGTTTGGGCATCCAGGTGATGCGCTTCAGGCCGCCATCCGCACTGATGAATTTGCGACTGGTAATGTAATACTTCGAGTGTCCCACGAATCCCGGTGTAATCAAGCCGCCGCCCACGCTACCGGCGAGGGTGGAGAACTTCATCCCGGACGGGGTCATACCACTGTAATCACGATCCACAATCATCACGCCATTGGCCAAGGGAAGAATGCAGGCGATGCACTCGAAGCAACCGCAGGAGGTCATCGGGTCTTCCATGATGCTGTAGGCGTTGTATTTTTCCACCGCGCCACGGCTGGCCTGCTGTACGAAGGCGTTGACACCTTCCCATTGGCCCATGACCGGATCAATGGCCCGGCCCTTTTCGATGGGCTGGTTCGGGCCGGTGGGGTTGATTTCGTAACTGGCTTTGCAGTCCAGCCAACTGTACGCGCCGCACAGACCGGTACGTTCCGGGGTGACCACGCAGACATGGCTCGGTGCGAAGCTCTGGCACAGGGTGCAGCTGTAGAAGGTTTCTTCTTCTTCGTCGGTCATGCCTTCGATACGGTCATCGCGGGTGCGATACACTTCGCGAGCCTCTTTCACGAAGGATTTGACTTTCTCTTCGTCGGTGATGATTTTCACCTGGACTTTGTCCAGAATGCCGCCGAAGTCCTGATGAAACTTGGCGTGCAGAATCTTGCCGATGTCTTCCAGGGTGAATCCTTTGTCCACGGCCTGCTTGGAGATACGCACCCAGTTGATGTCGCGCTGACCGATGTGCATCACGCCCTGGGCAAAGTTGATCATGTGGTGAATCTGGCGTTCCAGAATCGGCTCGAAGTCGTCCTGCATCGCACGACCGGCCACTTCCACCTTGATCCCGATGGGCAGCCGACCGCCGTCGGGTTGCAGGCTTTCCATCGTCGGGCCAATGATTTCCACCTTGCCGTCTTCCACTTGATCCATCGGCAGCGTGGTGACCCACTCTGCGCCCGGAGTACGACCGCCGCCACCTTCCATGAAGATGTCGGAACCGCGTACACGTTCACCCTCGAAGGCCGGACCGTAGCTGACCGGAATCGGGACTTTGGCCACGGTGACTTTCAGGCCGCGTACTTCAATGGATTTCTGCGCGATCTCATCATGGGGAATGTTGGAGACGACATGCTCGTAGGTGCAAACACCGGTGGGCAGAATCTCCGGAATCGGCGTATCGGCGATAACCGGGAAGCCGTAGTTGACCACGCCCAGGCCGTTGGCATACCACTCGTCGGTGACCGTACCAAAGGTCATGGCAAACGCGAACACGCGGTCTTTGTTATAGATCAGGATCTTACGGAAGTCGCCCGGCTCCAACCCGCCGAAGCTCAATGCGGCACGGGTGGCGAAGCCGACGGCGAAGACGGCGCTGCGCACATGGCGACCGAAGCTGACCAGACGGGTGTTCCAGCCAAGCTGCACGCCGGCTTCCTTCAGTTGCTCGCTGAAGGTGGTACCGTTGTGTTCACCGGCCATGAAGACATAAAGGTTCTTTTCCTGGAGTTCCAGGGCAATCTTCGCCGCGATTTCCGGCGACGGAGCGGAACCGAGAATGGCCGCGAAACCCGGCGCGGAACCATCGACGAACTCCACACCACGTTTACGCAGGATGATGTCGTCGGCGGCACCCAACCAGATGTTGTCATCGGTGACATCTTCCGACTCACCGAGATACATGTTGGGATCACGCAGGTAGTTCAGGGCTTCTTCCATTTCCTCAATAAAGAGGGTTGCCATTCCGGCGTCCAGGGCGGGGCCCAAGAAGGGAAGGTGATGGTTCTCTTTGGGAACCGGAGGAAGCAGAAGGCGGCTGCGGTCGAAGACATATTTCATGTCTTCCAGGGTTTTCACCGGATGCCCCGTCATACCATAAATGATAGGCAGGTAATAACCGGTGTTGGGGAAGGCGACTTCCTGGTTGCCGCCGAACTCATCCATCGCTTTTTGCCAAGCGTCGTATCCTCGATTGAAGATTTTATGCGCGCCACGAATACCGGCGGCAGCAATGATTTTGGACATCTTAACACTCCTTAATCGTGAAGGTGGTCAGACCGTTTGATGAACGATTCGTCGGCTGGACTTACTGACGGCGGTCCGCCATGTCCATCAACACGCGCTCGCGGGCTTTGTCGATACCAAGCGCCTGGCGTTTGGAATCGATGTGGGCAATCATCTTCTGCGCGGCAATTTTGCCGTCGTTCTCGAAGGCCCATTTACCACCCAACACTTTCTCGATGCCCTCAAAGAGGTAGTCGGCCAGCTTGGGAGCGCCCATCACAGGGAAGCTTCCACTGAACATGGTGTACACACCACTGGCCACGAAATATTGACCGATACTGATGGCTTTTTCGCTCATCCACTCTGGCGCGGCACCGGCGGCGGGCAGGTCGCTGATGTCGTCACCCAGACCACCTTCCTTGACCAAGGCCGTCGCGGCCATCAGGATACGGCTGTTATCCACACAGGAACCCATGTGAAGCACCGGCGGAATGCCGACCGCTTCGCAGACTTCACGCAGCCCCGCTCCGGCGTATTTTTCCGCCGCTTCAGGAAGCAGGAAGCCGTTCTCACCCAGACCGTGGGCCGCACAACCGGTTACCAGCACGATGACATCGTTGGCCAGCAATTCCTTGACCATGTCCAGGTAGTATTTGTTGTGGGTGTTGCGCGGGTTGTTACAACCCACAACCCCGGCGACGCCGCGAACCTTGCCGTTGATGATGTTGTCAACCAGCGGACGATAGCTGGCGCGATAGGTTCCACCGAGCAGGTAGTTGATGGTTTCATGACTGAAACCGGCCAACTGCGGGGATTTGTCTTCCGGAATCTGCGGCGTGCCTTTGCGGTTTTTGAAGTTATCCACGGCGGCGCGCAGAATCGTCTTCGCCGACTCAATGGCGTTGTGCTCGTCGAACTCAATGTGTTCGGCACCATCCATGTGGGCAATCTTGCTGGTTGTGAACACCTTGGTATGGTAGTTCTTGGATACTTCCGGCAAGGAGCAGTAGATGCACTGAATGTCCACAACCATTGCTTCCACGGCGCCGGTGACAATGGCCAATTCCTGTTGCAGCACGTTTCCGGCGACGTTGACGCCGTGACGCATCAGAATTTCATTGGCCGTGCAACAGATACCGGACAGGTTGATACCCTTCGCTCCGGCTTTTTCGGCATAAGCCACCATCTCCGGGTCTTGGGCCGCCGCCACGATCATTTCGCTCAATAGCGGCTCGTGACCGTGAATCACCACGTTGACCTGATCGGCTTCCAGTACACCGAGGTTGATGTACCCGATGGTCGGTTCCGGCGTGCCGAAAAGAATATCTTGCAATTCGGTACCGATCATCGAACCACCCCAGCCATCACCCAGAGCCGCACGGGTTCCCTGGGTCATCAGACTGACCATCTCCTGGTCCACACCCATGTGGGTACGGTGCATGATCTCCACGATTTCACGATCCACGCCACGTGGGGTCACGCCCAGTTCGCGCCAGAGCTGCTGACGTTTCAAGGGGGCACGTTTGATAAGGTCGATTTCGCCGACCTGGTTTCCGAACATCTGGAAGCATTTCATGCCCACGTCATAGGCGATGTCGTTGACCTTGCGGTCGCCGATTTCCACGCCCAGATCCATCGCCAGAGCGAGCAGTTTCTGTTCGTCTTTGATCTCATAGCCGGGGGCTTCGCCTTTGGCCACATGAACGAACAGTTCGGCTACGCCGCGACCGTGGTCGGAGTGGGAGGCCGCGCCACCGGCGATCATACGGATGAAGTTACGAGCAGCAATAACTTCCGCCGTTGCACCGCAGATACCACGACTTTCCGGTTGGCCTTCTTTGGTCGGTTTGATGCGACAGGGGCCCATCGAGCAGATGCGGCAGCAGATGCCGCCGAGGCCGAAACCGCATTGGGGGGTCTGGTCATCCACGCGATCCCAGATCAACCGGGTGCCGTCGGCAGCCGCCTTGTCGATCATCTGCTGGGAGCCCGCTTCAATGGTTTTGATTTCATCCCTACGCTTCTTCGTTCCGAAGCTTTGGTCCTTGTTGTCTGCCATGTGCTTACCTCTATTTGGTCCTGTGTTGGGTTTCCTGTGTGTTTGGAATCAGTCTTGAAGCTGATCGGACATCCAACGCACCAGTTTGGCCGATTGCGGATGGCGCAAGACCACCACATCCGAGCCAGCCGTCATCACCGTCACGGCGGTGAGGGCTTCCATCAGCACGGCACGTCTGGTTTCGTCGCCCAAGGTCGGTTCTTCGTCCTTGGTCAGTTTCGCTTCTTTAACTTTCCAGATTTCCTTACCGAGATTGTTATACAAAGGATATTGTAACTTATCGTCGTTCTGGGTCAGCGCGGCCTGCCGTGCGCGCTCCATGACACTGAACGAATACTCCAAACCGTATCCTAAACCACCGGTGGTGGGGTCGATCATCAAATCATCATCCTTGACGCCCAGGTTGGTCAGCAGGATGTTCAATTGCTTGGCCAGGTTGATGTCAATGGGGCTGGATGCGATGGCCACATGTTTGTAAGCCAGACAGCTCGCACCGACCTGCTTGTAGTCACCTTCTTCCACGGGGCCGAGGCCCAGACGACGGTCTGGAACCGCTTCGGCGACGGCGCGCAGCACCTCGGTATCTTTGGCACTGTTGGCCGTTCCCCAAACGACGATCGGGACATCCACGGCTTCCGCCACTTTTTTCACGACATCCACCGCGTGATCCGGACCGAGATCTTTGCCATTGGGATCGGTACCGATCAATTCCAGGTGGATCATGTCCGCGCCGAACTCATCCTGGGCTTTTTTCGCCCATGCCGCCGGATCACCCATCACATCACCCCAGGCTTCTTTCAACGCCGCCGGGCAATCGTCGGGCAGGATGTCGGTAACCATAAAGGCTACCTTGATTTTACGCGGATGTTCCCCTTCAAAGGTATGGAAGTTGTACGCGGTCTGTCCACCCAAAGTTACCGCTTTATCTCCCGTTCCAAGGGTAATTTCTCGAATTTTCCCACCAGAGTATTTTGTTTTCGGAATTTCAACAGCCATTCACTCTCTCCCTTCCCATCGGAATCGTGATTCAAATCGTTTGGTTAACCCTTGGTTCAGGCTGGGTTTTTCCGCTTCTCACTGCCGTATCCTTCTTCGGCGTACCAGTAGCGTTCCGCCGTTTTCAGGTAGTTCATCATCTGTTTCCGGTCGGTCATCCGGTTACGCCAGGGATTTTTCTCCACCGGCTGTCCCGCCTCATACTCCGGCACCAGGACATCCACGTCCTTGCCTTCAAAATTGGGTTTTTTGACCAGTTTATCCATGTAATGTACCTCCGCGTTACCATTGTGACCACGTCCAGCCATCACGCCGTGTTCGGCCTTTCGGGTCGTGTTCAGATAGCTCGCCGAATTTAAGCGTTCACCCACAGTGAAGCAGCATGGATGAACGCATCAATTTGCCGGATGCACCCTCAATGGACGGATTACGGACACATAAACACCGATCCGCCCGGTGCCCTACCATGCCTACCGTTGTATAATCATGCTGTCGTGACGTTGCCAATCGTCTATTCTTCTGTCCATCTGGAATCATACCGAAAGTGGTCCCCCGCGCAAGGAGAAATATTCTTATGGAACCGCGACGTAAAAGTTATAGAAAACGGGAAATCCGAGGATTTTTCCATCCAGGGCCAAGAGAACAAGAGGCAATGACGCAGCAAGACGATGGAACCTACTTGACGCTCTTGAGACAACTCTGTAACAACACACAAACAAAACTCCATTTTCTCTTCTAATTCCCACTACTTTACAAAAAAATCCCATCAGTTCCGGTAAGAAGCCACTGCAATGCCGGATTATACAGCCCGTGAAACCTCCCCATAAGCTAGAAAGGTTACTGTTGAACTGTGTTTTCGGTAATCATTCCCATAAGGAATGAGAAGAGGCGGGGATTGCTCGTCGTTTTCCTGGTTTATTATTCTTCTCAAGAGCAGAGATGCTGAACAAATGTATAGTATAGTGGATCTTGAACCACCCTCAAGGTCTTCTCTTTGGGATGCACTTGTGTCAAAAAACAGGAGGAGCTTCCAGTCGGGTATCCTGCTTTTTTCAGTTGGAGAGGAACGTAGGCATCCTGCTCCCTCTCGTGATCTGTTTCATCACGCCACGGCCTAAAACATACCCAGTTTGGGAATGGTGGTTTCGATGTAAAAAAGGCCCAAACCGGTGATATGCCAACGGTCGGGAATGAAGTCGTTGCTCATCATGATCGGAGCGGAGGAGATCATGCTGGGAATGCTCATCCGGTCTTGGTACCAATAGGCCATCGCGACTTCAAGTCCGAAACTGACGATGCTGTGCAGAGGATCGCCACCACGAAAATCCCTACGGCTCCATAGCAGGTTGTATTGAAGCTTCATGCCCGCATCCACGTTGAAGCGTTCGGTTTCGGTCAGGTCGTCGCGGATGCTGGCAAAGGATTTCCAGGTCAGGCGATTGTCCCAGAAGATGTGGTCGTACATCATGCTGAAATAACTTGTAAAAGGTCTGTTTCGCTGGGTTCTGTCGCCACGGTCTTCCAAAAGGATTTCCGGTGATAATCCGAGCGAGAAGAGAAAACGACGTCGTAAGAACTGGGGTTGGAAACCGTTGCCCATTGCGTTGAGGACCACCCCGGCTTCGATGGGACGAAAGCCGAAGGAATCCAAGCTGCTGCTGTAGATCATTTCCAACAGGTCCAATTTCAGACCCCAGTACGCGCCGGGCAGGCACTTGACCTCAAAGGGGTTGACGAAGGGATAATCCACCTCCGTGCGACCCGATCCGTCTTCCGCCTCTACCGAGCAGAAAAACAAGACCGGGCTTTCAACGGCCTTGGCGTGCAGCGAAAAGGTGCCGTCGGTGAAATCCACGGCGGAGTTGAGGTTCAGCACACTGAACAGGCCGCCCATCGTGGAGCCTTCCGCCAGAGTCCCGCCGAACATCATTCCCGGAAAATTTCCGCCCGCGGTGCGCAGTTTCATAATGTTGATCCCGTTGACCTCTTCGTTTCTGGTAAAGGAGCAGCTTGGGTCGGACATGCCGCAGGGATGCTCCGGGTCGAAATTCCCCGCCTTGGTGGAGAGGGTCACGGCCTTTTGCAGGGTGATGGTTGGTTTGTCCCCCAAAGGTCCGAAAAGGTTCTTTACGCCGTAACGGATGGTTTCGATGAGCGCGGGGAAATCCTCTTCGGCGATCCATTCATGGGCTCGCTCTGGAGGGATGAACTTGGGCATTTCTTCCTGTTTCACGAAGAAACGAAGCTCGTAGACATCGGTCAAGGGGAGCTTCTGAGGGCCGATCAGCGGCAGAGGAATGGAAGCCGGCTCGTCGTTCCGATCCCGGCAATAGGGGCTGTAGTCGTCGGGAATCACCCAAGGGCGGATGACATCGCCGACATCCAGGTTGCGTCGCATGACCATCGTCATATCCGGCATCGTCTTGGAGCGATCCCACCAGACGCCATCCACCATGTTCAGGGTTCGCTTGGTCTGCCGGTTGTATAGAGGCGCCAAGGATTGCACGGTCAGGTTCAGGACTTCGTCCACGGCGTCGTTGTAAGGTTTGTCGCTGCGCAAGGCCATCGCCCCGATCTGCGTACCCAAGGCGTTGCTGAATAAATCTTCCGGCGAGAAGGAACTGAGGCGCTCGGAAAACAGGGCGACCGACCGATGGTCGTACCAGGTGACGATTTCATGCCACACGGACAACTGAAAGGCCACGCGCTGAGCCAAGAGCAAGGCCAGGTCTTTGGTTTCCTCAGTAGACAAGGCATATTGGGGGCGGTGAATGACCAGATCCCGCCGTGCGCCTTCATCCGGCAGGGAGATCACCGCGCCCCGTGGCAGGGCTTGAAGAATGCGTTCATAGAGGTAGGCGGTCCAGTCGGCGTAATCGCGAATGTGGGCGAAGTCGATCACTCCACCACGGCAGGTATAGATCAAGCCATTCATTTCACTCTGTAAACCAATGGATTCATAGCTGTGATGCCCCAGACGGTTGGGGTAGAGGATGTTGTCTACTTTCACCGGCACGGCGTTGCCGGATACCGTGGTACGCAGCGAATGCCCAAAGGCGCAACAAGGTCGCAGTTTGGGGCGTTTGGGAAAACAGAAACCCTGCCGGGGAATTTCCGCCGGTCCCGCCGGGATGAGATCCGACTCCGACAGCGGCATTTCCATTGGTTCATCATGAGTGAGAGAGGTTTCCTCCGTCACGGTTTCCGGGGCATCTTGTCCTGTCGTTTCATCTGGGGTACCAAGGGTTTCACAAGGTAAAACCGGCGGAGTCTTGTCGGCTTCGGGGGAGAGATCCGTCTTGGCTGTGGGTTCTTCGGATGTTGATAGCGGGGTTTGCTGGTTTCCCTCTCCGGGACAGTTGACACATGAGGAAGGCGCACTTTGGACTGAGTCCGAAGCCTCCTGGGCATGGAGGGAAGCGGGAAATCCCACGACCACCAGGGCAAGCAGCCAAACCGGCACAAGAGCATTCCGTATCGTGGTGAAGTGCATCGTTGTATCATCCATTATTCCAGACCGTCCTTTTCCCGATGAAAGGTTCTTCTTCAGGAATCGTCATTCTCTCTTGAAATCCTAATGCTTTTCAAGTGGATTGAACACCCCGACTCCTGCTTTTTTTCGCGGCATTGACAGCGCCGGTCGGCTACGGTACACCCAAGCCCCAAGAAAAAGGGTGTACTCCCTTATGAACCCCAAGATCAGGTGACCTGTCCATGTTATGCAGCATCAACCAAGCCCGGCTCAGTTATGGCGATACCCTGCTGTTTTCAAAGCTTTCCTTCCATGTTTCCGAGGGTGACTGTGTCGGTGTGATCGGTCGAAACGGCGTGGGAAAAAGCTCCCTCTTGCGTGTCCTGAGTGGAGACTCCAAGCCGGAGGCGGGCACGGTGAGCCGTAAGAAGGGCTTGCGTCTGGCCGTGGTGGACCAGGTGCCTCGCTTCGATCCCTCTCTGAGTGTGGAAGATGTCGTGCGCCAACACCTGGCGATACTGTCTGAAACCATGCCGATGACGGAGACGGAGCAGCAGGTCAAAGCCCAGATGGCGTTGTCCAAGCTGGGCTTTCTCGATCCCAAGAAACCGGTCGGGGAGTTATCCGGCGGTTGGATCAAGCGGGTTGCGTTGGCCGTGGCCATTTCCAGCGAGCCGGAGTTGCTTCTTCTGGACGAACCGACCAACCATCTGGATCTGGAAGGCATCTTCTGGTTGGAACAATGGCTGGCCCAAAGCCGCTTGAGTTGTGTACTGATTACCCACGACCGCGCCTTTTTGGAAGCCTGCTGCACGAAAATCGTGGAGTTGAACCCGGCCTATCCCGATGGCCTGTTGCAAAGTGAAGGCGGCTACGTCCGGTTTTTAGAACGGCGTGAGGAGTTGCAGGCTACCCAAAGCCGGGCGATGGAAACCATGGAAAACCGGGTACGCAATGAACTGGAATGGCTCAAACAAGGGCCGAAGGCCAGGGCCAGCAAAGATAAACTGCACACGGAACTGGTCTATCAACTGATGGATGAACTGGACGAGATGAAGCGTCTGGCCACGACCCACGAAGCGCAGATTGATTTCAATGCCAGCGGTAGAAAAACCAAACGTCTTCTGGAAGTTCGCGGGCTGGGCAAGAGCCGTGGCGGGAAAACCCTGTTCAAAGACTTGAATCTCCTGCTCAAGCCGGGCCTGCGTCTCGGTCTGGCCGGTGGAAACGGAACGGGAAAGACCACCCTGCTGCGCATCCTGGCCGATGAACTGGAACCCGATACGGGAGAGATGAAAACGGCTCCGGCCCTGCAAACCGTGGTCTTTGACCAACACCGGGAAAGCCTGGACCCGCAGGACACGTTGAAAGAAGCCCTGCGTCCCGATGGGGACAGCGTCATGGTGCGTGGGCGTCCGGTGCATGTTTCCGGCTGGGCCAAACGCTTCGGTTTTGACTCACGGCAGCTTGTGGTGCCGGTGAGGCAGCTTTCCGGCGGCGAACAGGCCAAGGTGTTGATTGCCCGGCTGATGACCCAGGAGGCTGATGTCCTGCTCTTGGACGAACCGACCAACGACCTGGATCTTCCCACCTTGGAAATTCTGGAACAGAACCTCAAGGAGTTCCCCGGTGCGCTGGTTCTGGTTACCCACGACCGCTACATGTTGGACCAGGTCTGCAACGTGATTCTAGGCTTGGATGGCCAAGGCGGTCATGCCTTGGTGGCCGATTACAACCAGTGGATGACGCACAAGAAGTCCTTGGAGAAGGAACAGACTAAGGCGGACAAGCCCAAGGCGAAAGCCAAGCCCAAAGCGGAGAAGAAAGCGACGAAGCTTTCCTACATGGATCAACGGGAGTACGACGGCCTGGAAGAGCGTATTCTGGAAGCGGAAGAAACCTTGTCCGAGGCGGAAACAGCCTTGCAGGATCCGTCGATCATGGCCGACCCGGAGCAGAGTCGCAACGCGGCCCAAGCCTATCAGGATGCCCAGGACAAGGTCGATGCCCTTTACGCCCGCTGGGAAGAGCTGGAAGCGAAACAATCCGGCGATAGCTAGCGGGCCGTTGAAAGCCTTTGTAGGAAGGCTTTCAACGAAGAGGATGTCAACCCATTGCGGTTGACATCCCCATGATCCTCACCTGGGGTGAGGATCGCCCGCGGCGTTTGTGCCGCCGAGGTGGAAACTCCCTGGTGTCCCCGTTGCAGATCGTTCCAATCCCAGGACCGGGAGGTTCCTTCTCCGCGCTTTACTCCGGCACGACACGGACGAAAAACTCTACGTAACTCTGTCCGTTGTTGCCGTCCGCTCCGGTATCACGCACAATCAGAAACAGGCTGTGCAGGTTGGGGTCCAGGCGGGCATCGACCAGCTCTTCACCACGAAGGTCTTGCTCATCCAAGGACTCGTCCGCTTCCTTCACTTTCCCGGAACTCCACTCCTGCTCGGTTTCGCGACGAGCGCCAAAATCTCCCCCGGTGCCGATCCATTGCACGAGCAGATCCTCTGCCCTGCCGTCGTCTTCCAACTCCGCCAGAAAATGGACTGTGTTTTGGGCCGGAATCTCCGGGGCACGGGCGGCCAGTTCCAAGCGTTTTTGCATAGCATCATCCTCAAAAGGAGACAGTGTTTCCAACTCCACCTGCTCACCGTTATCGCGTTCAAGAATGAGACTTGTGATTTCCGGGTTCCGGTTGCGCGATTCGCGCTCATTGACCAGCAAGGTGCGCATTCCCACCCGCACGGCATCCTCACGGACGAGGCGTTGAAGCGCCGCGCCGGCCTGCTCGACATCCATCAGGTCCATCTCACCCATCGCCGCGGGGTCGAGTATCACCATCAGGCTGAGCATCTGGCTGCTGAAACCTTCTTCATCCACCAGATCCTCCGTGCCGCGTTGGGCGGTAAACTCAAAGGTGTCGGTCAAATCCCCTTCGCTGTCGCCTACCGTCCAGAGGATGGGGGACTCGGTCACCACGCCCTGTCCATCTACGACCAGGGCGCAGGTGCGAACCGCTTCACCGGGTGCGGCTTCGGGTGGGTCCAAGACGACGGCAAGGATTTCCGGTTTCTTGACCAGGCTCATCGTGTCATCATCAAAAGTTTCCATGCAGCCGGTGAGCAGACCGAAAAGGATCAGGATGGCCAGAGCCACCAGGCGACGAGACTTGTCCATCGTTTCGCCCTTGGCTTCGTGTTGTTCGATCAAATACCGGGAGGTCATAAGGTTGGTTTTCAGACAGGTCATGAGACAGCTCCTTAAAATTCCGCTTTCAAACCGATGGAAGGAAGAATGGGTAGATCCCGGAAGGAACCTTTTTCCGAATAGTCGTAGTTGTAGGTGGTTCCCACCTCATTGGCATGGTAGTACGCCCCTTGAATGTCCAGGTAACCGGTGAGCATCCAGGTATCGAAGCGCCATTCTTTGTCCAGGCGGATATCCAGTTTGTGGTAAGGCTCGGTGCGCTTGCCGTTCTTTTTGCGCTCGTTGTACAGTGGGGTATAGGTTCCGTTGTCTGCATTGAATACGCTGCCGTAGATGTCGGTATAGGGTTCCCCGCTGGTGAACTGGAAGCGCCCACCCAGGCGCCAGCCTTTGGCGAATTGCCAACTGGCTACGACAACCAGGTTGTGGGTCTGATCCATGTCAAACAGACGGTAGGGTGTGCCGGGGCCATCGGTGCGCATGGATTGACTGATCGAGTAGCTGATCCAGCCGAAGAAGTTTTCCGTCCAGTTGTGGCGCAGCATGATTTCTCCGCCGTAGACATAGCCTTTTCCCCCGTTTTCATAATACCGGTTGCTGCCCTCTACGGGGTTCTGGATGGCGCTGACCAGATTGTCCATGTATTTGTAATAGCCTTGCACATCCAGGTTGATTACATCGGTGATGTTCCATTCCAGGCCCAGCACGGCATGGACGGCCCGCTCGAACTCCAGCCCTTTGTTCCCGAAAGGTTGCACCATCTCGTCGGCATCGGGCGTGCGGTGATACAGGCCGCCGGAGGCTTTCAGGACCAGGGGTTTTACCACCTGATAACGGGCGGTCAGGCGTGGACTCAAGGCGGCAATGTTCAAGTAGCTTTCGTAGTCCAGACGCAGGCCGGGAACGAGCAGCACGGGACCGAGTTGCAATTCATCAAAGAAATGGAAGGAGCCGATGAGATCGCTTTCGGTCAGGTTGGTGTGTATCTTCTCTTCGTTGCTGAAGCTTTTCTGCACTTCGCCTTCTTTGGGGGGGCGCACGACGTTGGCTTTCAATTGCATCAGACGAGGTTGAAGCAGTACGCCCATGCCCAGGGTGTTGGTTTCGTTCACTTTCATCCGCACGGTGTCTTGTATGTCAAAGACGTGAGCGTTGTTGTCGATGTAGATGTCTCGCCCGATATTGAAATGGCCCATGATGGCGGAATATCCCGGCGAGAAATCGTTTTCCACCGTGCCGTTGTCATAACGCCAATGGGAAATGAAGGCGTGAAACTGGGTGTCCATACCCAGGCTTCCGGTAAACTCCGGTTCGCTGTCATCGACGGCATCCATACCCAGTTTCATCTGATCCACCGAGCCGTAGACATCCAGGCGCAGGCTGTTTTCCTTGTTGATCTGCCAATCCCACTTGGCTTGATAATCATAATACACGGGATAGGTGGTAAAGCTCACGTCGTCCATGCCGCTCATCACGAAGGGCATCATCAGGTCGATGGTGCTGCGGCGAACGGCCAGGGCCAGACCCATGTCTTCGGTCAGTGGACCTTCCGCCATTGCCGAGACATCAATAAAAGAGGTATCCACGTAGCCGCCCCATCGGTCGGTGCGGGGTGCCCGGCTTTTCAATTCCACAATGCCGCCGGTGGCGTTTCCCCACTGTGCGCCGAACCCGCCGGTGGTGACATCGATGTCTGCCAACAGTTCCGAGTTGTACACGCTTTTCAGTCCCCCGAAGTGGAAGAGAATGGGGATCTCATGACCGTCCAGAAAGATTTTACTGTCTTCGGCGTTGGAGCCACGCATGACAACCCCGTCACTGCTGGTTCCACCACGGGCCACGCCGGGGAGGTTCTGCACTACCTTGACCGCATCGCCCTGGGTGCCGGGAATGACCTTCGCCTCCCGCATGGTGATGACCTTGCGGCTGACTTCCTTGCGCACCTTCTGTCCATGAACCACCACTTCCAACTGACCATAAATGCGGGGTTCCATGTAGTACACCACCTCGGTGCGTTCCGTTTCGCGGATCTCCTCTTCGGTTTTGAAGGGTTCATAGCCCGTGGTAGGAATGTTCACCGTGTAGCTTCCGGGCGGCAGATTGAAGAACTCGAACCGGCCCTGGGTATCACTCATCGTCTGATGGTCCGTGCCTTGCAGATACACGGTGATGTCGGCCAAGGGCTTCTTGGTGCCTCGTTCCAGAAGTACCCCGGAAAGTCGCACGATGCGTTCTGTCGTTGCACCCAGGCTTACGTCCTCGCGAGTGGAACGGTCTTCCGCGACGGCTTCCTCGGCGTATTCGATCACGACGTCCGGCTCGTCCTCTTCCGTCAAAGAGCTTGGCTCGGTGTCGCCTGATTCCTGCACGGCATTCTCCGATGGTTCCAAGGTCGGAAGCGGATCGGGCTGAGGATCGTTTGGCAATTCCCCGGTTGTAGGCTCCGTTGATGGAGCTTGTTTGCTGACCGAGGCGGGCTCCTCTCCCGGTGCTGTCTGGCTCTGGGGCGGTTCCTTCGCTTGGGGGGCTGCTTGCTCCGGCTCTGCGAAAACAAAACCGCTTGGAACAAGCAAAAGCATAATTACGATGCACACGATGGCTTTCATCATCCAACTCATTTTGCAAAAGGTTCAACAAGAACGGAGTTTCCACCGACGGTGGACAAGGTATCCAATACGGTCGGGATCAGTTTTCCAAGACGAAGCGGTATGGAATGCGTAAGGTTACCGGTACGGCTTGTTTTCCCACTCGGCCCGGTATGAAGCGGCTCTTGGCGGCAGCCTTGGCCGCAGCGGCTCCCAAGGCACGGGTTGGGGCAGAGAGAATGCGCACCTTGCGTACCCGGCCCTGTTCATCAATCAAGACTTCCAGTTGCACCACGCCTTCAATCCCTTTCGCCTTGGCGTCGGGTGGATAGACCGGTTCGACCTTGGTTTTGAAGGAAGGCATACGGGTCAGATCGTAGGTCGGTACCGGTACCAGGCGCTTTTTTCTTGCCGGGAGCATTCCGACATCTTTGGCATCGGTAAATTCTTTTTCCATGCTCTTGGCCAGGGTATTGCCTACCCGCACGCTGGGGCCGCCAGGTGCCTTGCTTACCGAGTCCGAGGTCACGCCGAACACCGCCTTGGGAGGCGTCTTGGGTGGCTCTTTCGGAGGGGGCGCTTCACGGTTGGACACCGCTTCGGGAGGACGGCGCTTCGGTTTGGGTTTCGGCTTGGGCTTGGGTTTAGGCTTGGGTTTGGGCTCCGGCTTCGGTTCGGGTTTCGGTTCTGGCTTGGGTTCCGGTTTGGCGACGGGTGGGGTATGAAATTCCACCCGGCTTGCTCCGTAACTCTTTGGAGCCAACTGCCCCCATTCATCGGCCTGGCTGAAAAAGGCCAGATGCAGCAACACACTGACGGTCACAGGCAGCCAGATCCAGGAAGGTTTGCGTGGTAAGTCGGTTACGTGAATCATCGGTGTCTCCATGTTTGGAAGCGGCAAAGGACTTCCCTTTGGGCGTTTCCGCTACGATGAGACAAACACCGCGGCCAGCCAAAAGCGTTACTCTGAGCGTGAAAAAATACGACACCAACGCCAAGGTATTGAAATTCAATCATCATTTCACTTTTGCGTTGACCCCGGTGAGGATTGTGTTAGGCTTTGGGGCAATCCGATCAGAGATAGAACCACTGGGCTTTGTCTCCATCTGGGTTGATTCATTTGAAGTGATAACCCCCAACCGGGAGGGCCCCCATGACCGCCTTGGACTTTTCCACGTATCAGGAAAAAGATTACATCCGTTCTCTCATTGAACGAATTGTTGCCGAAGCGCCCCGTCGCCAGCCGACCAGCGAGGATGAGCGCAAAGCGCACCAGATCATGAAAGCGGAGTTCGCTCAGTTGGGCTTGGATGTCAGTGAGCATTCCTTCCTGTTTAATGATAACCTGTACGCCAACATCGCTCTGCACTTCGGTCTGGGCAGTCTGGGTACGGTCCTCGGTGGCATGTTCCCAGCGGCAGGTTTGTTGCTGCACCTGTTGGCTGCAACCAGCTACAAGCAGGAAAGCACCCGGAAACGTTATCTCTTACGCAGACTCTTTCCCTGGAAACCCTCGCAGAATGTGTTGGGAATCCTACCTGCCAGGGAAGAAATGAAACTGCGGGTTGTGTTTGCCGCTCATGCGGATGCCGCCTTTACCGGTTGGCTGTTCCAGGAGCAGACGGTGCGTACCTTTGGAAAAGAGCCGCCGAAGGCGCTTCATTTCATGAAGCGTAGCATGGAGTTAGCCACCAAAACCCAATTTGCGCTGGCCTATTTCGATGCCCTCCGTCTGGTTCTCGGCCCGCTGACCCTTCCTTTGCGCCCCTTGGAATGGGCCTTGAGCATCCCCGGTTTTCTGGCCTTCATGCTCAATATGGATGTCGTGCTGCGCAACCAGATTGTCCCCGGTGCCAACGATGACCTGAGCGGCGTTTCCGCCCTGCCGGTGATGGCCCGCCGATTGGCCAAGGATCAGCATCCCAATGTGGAATACGTCTTTGTAACCACAGGCTGCGAGGAAGCCAGCTTAGGTGGGGCTGATGCCCTGGCCCGTGACATGGAAGGCGTGTGGGACAAGCGGAACACGGTTGTAATCGGCTTGGACGGTCTATCCTTGGGGGATTTGCGTTACGCCAGAGCCGAAGGTGAAGTGGAAGCCATTCCCGTTCCGGCCTGGTTACGAGATCGGGTGGATAAAACCGCCGCCTCAGAATCACGGTTTCACGGAGTAACCGGCTTTGATATTCCCGTCGGTGCTACCGATGTCGGCGCGTTCTTGGCTCATGGGTATGAAGGGGTCTGCCTGATTTGCGTCGATCCTGAACTGGGAGCGCCACGCCATTACCATCTTCCTGAAGATACTCCGGAAAACCTGGATGTTGATCAGGTTCTCTTCGGCATTGACTTTGCCGAGCGTTTAACCCGTGACATTGTTGGGGACCGCTTGCCCGTACAAGGCTAGCTCTCATCCCTGCTTCATCATTTCATCCCGCCCGGTCATCGGGCGGGATGTCGTGTTTTTAGACCAGAGACAAGTTTGTCATCCACGCCTGCATCTAGTATGATGCCGGAGTCGCTCGCCCCAACCGGGCCTGATTCATGGAATCGCCCGTCGTGTTGAATTATGCACGGCAGGCTTGTTTCGATAAAGGAAAACTCCAGATGGTGAAACGCTGGCTTGTTCGTCTGTTGCTTTTGTGCGTGGCCTGCGCTCTGCTCTCCGTGGCCGGTTTGGCGGCCCTGTTTTGGGTTCACAGCCGTGATCTGCCCAGCCTGGAGCCACTGCTCACCTATGATCCGCCCCAGGTCAGCCGCGTTCTGGCTCAGGACGGTAGCGTGGTTGGTGAATACTTCACGGAACGCCGCACGGTGATTCCCCGCGAGAGTATGCCTCGGACCCTGCTGGATGCCGTGGTCGCCGCCGAGGATGCCTCGTTTTATCAGCACGAGGGCTTGAACTTCTTCCGCCTGATGACCGCTCTGGTGCGTAACGTGCTGTCCATGCGTATCACCCAGGGAGGAAGCACGATCAGCCAGCAGGTGATCAAGAACGTATTGCTGGTGGACGAAGCCCGTGTCAGTCGAAAAGCCAAAGAGATGATTCTTGTCTGGAAGGTGGAGCAGGAACTGACGAAGGATGAAATTCTCAGCATCTACCTGAACCAGATTTATTACGGCAACGGCTGTTACGGCGTGGCGGAAGCCGCCTATTACTACTTCGGTAAGGCGGTCCATGAACTCTCGTTGGCTCAATTGGCCTACCTGGCCGGTGCGCCTCAGCGGCCCAATGCTCACGCCTTGAACCGGCATCCCCAGCAAGCGAAGAAACGCCAGCAATACGTACTGCGTCGCATGATGGAAGAACAGTTCATCACCCAGAAGCAGTGGGAAAAAGCCGACGCCGCGCCCTTGAGTTATACCCCGCCGAAGAACCGCCGATTGAATGCGCCTTACGTCACCGCCCACATCCGCGACCTGGTCAAACCTCTGGCCGGGCCGGATGCTTCGTTGCAAGACGGTCTGGTGATTCAAACCGGTATTGATCCTTTTTTGCAGGATGCGGCCAACGAGGCGATGCGAAACGGCCTGCTGGCCTTGAACCGGCATTTCGGTTATGCCCCCTTGCATCTGTATCTGAATCAATCGGCCCGCGAGGTCTGGAAGCGAAAAATCAAACGAGCCCGTGAGCTGCGCCCCTTTGATACCGAAAAACTGTTTGCCTTCAGTGCGGAAACTGAAGCGGCCCAGGGCAAGGAAGTCTGGGAAACCAAGCCGGTTCCGCTCGATCACGGTCGTATCGGCTTGGCCTTCGTTACCGCCATCGACGACGAGAACGGCACGGTCACCGTGGATCTTGGTGAACGGGCAGGCGTGTTGTCTTGGAAAGACATGGGCTGGCTTCGTCCCTGGGGACCAGCCAAGAAAACCAAACCATACAGCAAACCCAGCGAGGCGTTCACCCTTCACAATGTGGTGATGGTGCGTCTTCCGGATGGTGTTGAGGACAGCCGCACGGTGAAGGAAGACAACCCCGTTCGGCTGGTGGTGGAGCAGCCCCCGGCGGTGCAAGGCGCGTTGGTTGCCCTGGATGTGGACAGCCATGAAATTCGCGCCCTGGTGGGTGGAGCCAACTACGATCTTTCCACCTTCAACCGCGCCATTCTGGCCAAGCGCCAACCGGGAAGTTCCTTCAAGCCGATCACCTACCTGACCGCCTTGGCCCAAGGGAAAGCAACGGCAGCGACCTTGTTGGATGACAGCCCGGTGGTGTATTGGAATGGCAACAACCCCTGGAAACCGCGCAACTATGATGGAAAATTCCGAGGGCTGGTCCGCTTGCGTACCGCGCTGGCCTTGTCGTTGAACATCCCGGTGATTCGCATGATGCAGGAATTAACCCCTCAAGCGGTGATCGAACAGGCACGGAGCCTGGGCATTGAAAGCTCGCTGACGGCCAACCTTACGCTGGCCTTGGGTTCCGGGGAAGTTACCGTGATGGAAATGGCCCGCGCCTACGCTGTGATGGCTTCCGGCGGGCTGGACAAAGCTCCGGTGTGGGTTACGAGTATCAAGCAAACGACGGGCAAGGTGCTATTCCGTGATGAAGTCAAACCCAAACGGGTGTTGGATGAAAACCTGGCCTACATCATGACCAACCTGATGCAAAGCGTGGTGGAGCAAGGTACAGGCCGAGCCGCCGCAAGAAAATTGAAGCGCCCGTTGGCCGGAAAAACCGGAACCAGCAGCAAGTATAAAGACGGTTGGTTTGTCGGCTATTCACCCCGGCTCTTATGTGCTGTGTGGGTCGGGTTTGACGAAGGGCTGTCGATGGGTCATCTGTCCAGCACCAAGACGGCCCTGCCCATCTGGATTGATTTCATGGCTCAAGCGCTGCGCGATCAGCCCGTGGAGGACTTTACACCAACCAAAGGGGTCAGCTTTCAGGCAATTGATCGTGACACCGGCGTGTCCTCCAACTTCCTCGACCCCAAGGCGATTCGAGAAGTCTTCCTGGACGGAACCGGCCCCAACATCGCGTTTCTCAAGAAAGAGGAAAGCAAAACGGATGCTGCGTCCGAGGGTGAACCGAACGGCGAAACAAGGACTCCGACGCAGGACAACACAGAGCCTCCCACTCCGAACGATGCCCCGCCTCAACCGGACGATCAAGCCCCGCAGGAGGAATCGCGATGAGTACAAAACCTTGCTTCCTTCGTTGGCTGATCGGGCTGCTTCCGCTTCTTCTCTGCGTGTTCTGTTCTCCGGCCTTGGCCAAGGATGAACTGGACGAGGGCGTCAAGGTTCTGTTGACCAAACTGGATGAAGAGGCTCCGGGATTTCTCAACCCTGATGCGGATCTGATTCTTTCCGTTCAAGGTCGTGATGGAACGGCCAATCGCTTGGCAGCCTTGGTGGAACGCGCTCTTCGCCACCACCTGGAACCCCATCTCGGTTCGATCACTACGGCCAATACCACCGGGCTTGCCGACCCGCGCCGGGCGGATTCCTGGCTTGCCTTGGATCATCAAGGCTACGACCGCTTGTTGAATCTCCAGGTTCTTACTGATGCCAATCACTTGATTCTGCAAACTCAGGTGGTGATGTTGGCAAACAACGCTTGGATTTCCTCCAATACCCAGGCTCGCTACGCCCAACATCGTTTTCGCTTGGTGGTACCCGGCAAGGCAAGCTTTGCGCTCTTTGAGCGGGAGCTGGATGAACTGGGACCGATCCTACTTCCCTGGCAGGCTCAGGCCGTGGCCGTCACCGAAGGGGAAGCGTTGGATCTGGCTGTGGTCAAAGGCGCGGATGGGGGCGAAACCCTGGTGCTTCTGCTGGCCGATCGTTTGGAGATTCATTCTCTCTTGGCTACGGATGACGCGCCCCTGCTGATTCCTCTGCCGGAACGTTCCCGGAGCGAGGCCCATCCCCGCGTGGCCTTTGGGCATGTCTTCTCCTGCGGAACGCAAGCCCCGGCACCCCTGTTCATTTCCCTGGCCGGTTCCACCCAGGGCTTGCGGCTGCGCCTGGACGATGGAAACCCTGCCCTAGAAGTGCTTGATCGCTTGCCGCTGGCCTGTCGGAATCAGACCCAGGTTGTGACCGCGCCGTATCTGGAGGGTAGCCTGCTGCGTGATACGTCTTTGGCCAGCCTGGATGATTCCGCAAAACCGCTGGCTTCCACGGATCGGCCTTTCCTGGATTACCTTCCCGACCCGGAAGGAGGGCAGGGCTATTGGCTGGATTACCGAGGCTCCTTGTACAACCATAACGGTGTGCTGGAGGATCTTTCCTGCGGTCAGCACCCGGCCTTTGTCTGTGGGCTTTCCGGCGTGTGGTTGTTGGCCTGTAGCCAAGGGCTGGCTCAACCGGACCACGATGGCGTGCGTCTGTTTCAGCTGGATCGCATGGCCAACAAGGCGCTGGCCAACGGGGCGGTCAGGCCGGGAGCCGGGCGAATCAATGCCCTGTGTTCGTCACCGAGCGGTCCGGCTCAGTTATTCGGGATACGTTATGTCCCAGAAAAGAATCTGAGCATCGTGGAAAGGATGCAACCATGAAACACCGCTGGATGCTGTTTGCCGTGTTGCTGTTCTCTCTGTGCGGCCTGGGGGCTCTTCCTCCCACACAGGGCGGTGTGTTGACCCTTCGCTCTCCGCTGCCGCTTCACAACGTAGACCCGCTCTTCGCTCGGACTCCCCAAGAGTGGACCCTGTCCCGGCAGATGTATGAACCGTTGTTTGTGGAAACCCAAGCGGGCTTTGAAAGCCGCGTGCTGCATCACTGGAGGTTGGAGGACGAAGGCCGCAGGCTTCACCTGTGGTTGAAAGCCAAGGTGCGTTTTCATGATGGAAGTCTGTTGCGGGCCGAAGACATCAAGGCGACGCTGGTACGAGCGTTGACCTTGGGCCGTCATTCCGCTGAAGCCGCCTTGTTGGATAGCCTGCGCGGTGCGCGTGCCTTGCGGCTCTCTCAAAACACGGAGCTTTCCGGTGTGCAGGTGGATAACCCGCAAGAGTTGACCTTGTGGTTGGATCATCCCGACACGAAGCTTTTCAAAAGTTTGTCTCATCCACGCTTTGCTTTGGTGCCCGCCCGCGCTCGTTTGCACGCTGAGAAGACCAAGCCGCCGGTAGGTAACGGTCCCTTCATGCTGCGGGAACAGAGCGGCACACGCTGGCGCTGGGTTGCCTTCGACCAGGCTGTTTCCGGACGGCCTTTGTTCGATCGCCTTGAAGTGGTGCAGGGGAAGGCTCCCCGTGTGGATGCCGCCTGGTCGGAACAAACCACCGGGCCGTTGACCGATGAGATGGTGCTTCGTGCGATGAATCCCTCCGGACGCGCCTATATGGCGTTGATTCGCCATCAGGTGCAGTGCAACAAGGCTTTGGCTCTCTTTGCACCCAAGGCGGCCAAAGCCGACCCGCAGGCTTGCGAAGCTTTTTCCTTCAAACGTGAACGGGTTCTGGCCAGCCTGCCTGCCGCGCAGCAAGCCGGAGCGCTTCAACTCCACGTTTCTTTGGAGGACGACTCTTTGTTGCTCTGGGCACGGCGTCTGGTGGCGGAACTGGCTCCTTTGGGGCTTTCCGTTCATGTGCAAGCCCCGACCCCTTCGGTGTCGCAAGATGATGCCATCGTGCGGCTGGAACGTCGTTTGGTCGGGTTTCCCTACCCGGAAGATAAAAGCACGTTGCGTCTTTTCGGGGAAGCCGTACAATGTGAACCTGTGACGACATCCAAGGTGGTTCGTCCCCAAGCAGACTGGCAGCGGGAAGACCTTGCGTGGTGGTGGAGGCGTCTTGATGCGACTACAAACTAGATTGAAACTCTGCTCCCTCACCGGATTGCTGGCGCTGGTTGTGCTGGGCGGGTTGGGGCTTGGCGTGTTTCTTCCCGATGAAATCACGGAAAGCGTGCGGAGACTGGAAAGTGAGAAGCTGGAGCGATTCGCCACGGAACTCCCCGAAAAACTTCAGGCGCGAAGTGCTGCGGATCAGGCTAACCTGACGGAGCTTGCTCACAACGAGTTGCTTTCCTTCACTCAGGACGATGGGCAGACCGATCTCTCTCCCCGTCTGAATCTCGCTGAGACCGTGGCGAAAACCAAAGGACTGGAACGCCTTTGGCTGCTTACAAAGGACGGCTTGGTGCTGAGTGCCTATCCGGGAAAAGAGCAAGCGGGCTTGACCGACACGCCACGGCTTCATGCGGCCAAGCAGGCCTTGAACAATCCCGGCACGTTCTTTCTGAGTACCCAACCGGGTGGTCAGGCGGAGCTGTGCCTGCTTCGCGCTCAGCAGACCTCCAAGGGGGTCTTGCTTGTCTCGGAGCGTGTGATTCCTCAAGCCCAGACCGAGCAACTTGCTCACGCTTACGGGCTGCGTCTTCTAGGGTTTGAACCGGCAGGCAAGGAGGGCGGAAGGCCGGATGACTCCGACCTGACCCGCACCCTTCGTCTGGAAAACCGGGAAGGGCTGGCTCTGTGGCATGTGCGTGTTCAAGCTGAAGGGCTTGGAGCCAAGGCTTTGGTGGATAAACTCAGCAAAAAAATGATTCTCGTTCTCTTTCCTTTGGGCTTGTTGTTTGCGTTGATTCTTCTGCTTCTGGGGTTTCTTCCCGTGAAAGAAGCCGAGCGACGCGCTTGACATGACGGTAGAGGTTTGCGTTGGTGAACCCTGATTGATGATCGTGAGGAAACCCGATGGCGAAAACCATCCGTATGATACTTGCCGTTTTGATTGTTGGCGCGGCCTTTTACCTGCGCTTTGAGAACCCGCGGATGGAGCCGGAGCAGGAGCCTCAGCCTCGCCCCAGTACCCAGAATCCGGCAGATACCGCAGATGTCTCCCCTTTGCGGACCAAGCGGTTAAGCGGGGTGCTGGAAGACCGAGATCACCATCCGGTGAGTTATCATCTCTACATTCCTCAAGCCAAAAATGAGAAGGAAAGCTTTCCCTTGCTCTTTTGCATGGATGGCCAGGCCCCCAACCCCGGTGGATTTCTTGGCCAGGATTGGATTGATTTCGCAGACAGCCAGCGTTTTGCCGTCGCTGCCTTGAGTTACCTGTACAAAGAGAGTGAATGGAAGCTGGCGCTCGGCTCCGCGAAAACCAACGATGTCGATGACAGCATCCTCAACGAGCTGATGAGCATCGCCAACGATCAGGGTCCGGTACGGAACGATGATCTCTACCTCTTCGGTACTTCCTTGGGGGCTCGCTACGTGGTGAATTATGCCATTGCTCATCCGATCAAGGTGCAGGCCGTGGTGGCCCATGACGGTACGCAGTACGCACGAAAGCTTGCCGCTTCCAGCACCCACTTTCTGCTGTCCGCCTCTGCGGAAAACAAGGCGGCTCTGAAAAGTACCGAAACCCTGGCCTCGGACTTCAAATCGGTCGGTGTGGTCTATCGACAATGGATTCCCAACGATAAACACCCGGATGCCAGGGCGGAGTTGACCAAACAGGCCCGCGAATTTCTCCTGGAAAGCCGCAAGGATTAGCGGCTCTGTTAGAAAACCAAGGAAGCATTTGCACGAGAGCGCTTCTGTGATACATTGAATAGTCGTTTGAGCCAAGGGCAATCCGGTGTTCTGTTGTGCCGGAATGCGGAGGCGTCTGTTGTGGTGGGATGTCCCTTCACAGCATTCATATTGAAGAAGATGCGCCGTTGTGCGCGGCTGGAACTGGTTGTCACGAGGGATCGTCAAGGGGTTACGATGACGAGAGGGTTCGCGAAACGTTGCGTCTGCACAATCATGATGGGCATGGTTGTCTGCTGCATTGTCTTCATGGTGAGCCCCCTCGTTGTTTCGGCGCAGGAAACACCCAAGACAGGTTCGGTGAAGGAAGATGCCAAAGGGCCAACCATCCGTCTGAAAGGCAATGTTGTCGTCCCTGCCGACGAGTTGTGGTCGGCGATGGGGGTCAACCCTACGGCAACCATCACACCGCGCCTGGCTCAACGAGTCCGCCAGCGCCTGAAAAACCACTACTGGAAGCAGGGGTATACTTTGGCCCATGTGGACAGCGCCTTGGAAGACGGTCAGCTTGTGTTGACGGTTTTTGAAGGCCAGCTTGAGAAGATTCTCATTTTCAGTCGCAGCAATCTGGAAAAATTTCTGATCAACCTCACCCTGGATCTTCCCGGTAAGGTGTTCAATACCAACCGTCTGACTGAGATGACCAAGACGGTTGAGAAACGCTACGGCCTGAAAAACGTAGAGTGGAAACTGGTCAAAAAGTCTGGCTACAACGAACGCAAAGCGACGGTGCAATTGACCGATGTCACCGGAGGCTACTTTTTCAACGACAAGGCCAGCCCCTACGAACTGCATATTCTGATTGCACGAAAATCCGGAGGGCGTCGCGGTGGGCCGGGCTTCGGGGCGCGGATGATGCTACCCAAGGGCTTCAATCCTTACGCCTATTACAAAGATTATGACCTGCTGTTTGATAACGATGAGTGGCTCAGCCGAATGGAATTCGGTCTGTATTACACCACGAAAATCAATCGTCCCTCTCCCACGATCACCTCTCCGCACAAGGGCTGGGAAAATGTCGATCCGTTGCTGACCTACCTCGGTATGGATGGCTACTACTATCTTCCGCAATGGTGGGATTTCTTGCGTATCGGCCCGGAAGTCTCTCTGGGACTTACCTCACGAGGGCGTGCGGATCTCCCCTTGGATCTCTACCGCGATTTCAGCACCCAGGCCGTGTTGAACCTCGATTTTCAGGTGACCCATTTCCTGCGTGTGATTCCCGGTTTCGGTTTTGATTACCATACGATTTTCGGTATCAACGAAGTGCCGGAAGAGTTTCTGACGGCGGACCAGAATATCTTTCATCTGGTCCCCTATCAGGAATGGCGCTGGTTTCCGCGTCTGATGTTGGAATTCAACACGGGAAAAGAGTTGTTCCGCCTCGATCGTGGTCACCGTGCCACGCTGGAATATCTCTACCGTCACGGAAGCACGGGGAACCATTACCACCTGTTCAAAGGGGAGTGGAAGAACACCTGGGATCTGGGCTACGACGAAATCACGCCGCGTGTCCGGGGTGTCGGTACCCTGGGAGATATGCCCTTCTACGATAACCTGCCGCTTTCCAGCTATGCCTTCAAAGCCAGCACATCTCATTATGTGGAAAACGCCCTGGAACTGAGCCTGGAATACCGTTTGTCTTTGGTGCGCGATGTCTTCAAGATCAGCGTGTTTCATGATGCCGCCTTGTTCCGCAGGCTCTACCAGCGCAGCGATGGTCAAGGAGGTGCCGATCAGGTGGATACCAACCGCACGGTGGCTTTCGCCCATGCCTTTGGTCCTGGGTTGCATGTCCTGATCTGGGATCTGTGGCAGTTCGACATCTACGGCGCGTTCAGCCTGGATTACAGCGAGCAGAAGCTGGACAAAATGCTGGCCTTCAGTCCCTTCTTCACCTTGTATCAGGTCTACTAACCCGGACAGCGTTGAAGGCTCGATCAGGAATCGTTTCTATACAAACCGAAGGCGGGAGTTTCCTCCCGCCTTCGTCGTTTACGATAGACAACCTGCTCTTGGGCAGGTGACAAGCCTATTCTTCGGTATCCCGTTCGGGAAGGGCGCGGGTCGCGATCTGCTCCAGCAGCCAGGCTTTGAAGGCTTCATAGCTCATACTCTCCTGACGGTTCAGGCCGTAGCGGCGCAGAGTCACCGCCTGGTTTTCCCGCTCTTTGGCGCCGAGAATCAGCAGGTTGGGTACCTTCATCTTGGTCACGGCGTTACGGATCTTCTTATTCAGGCTGTCGCCGCCGTCATCAATGGTTACACGAATGCGCAGCTTCCGCAGGTCTTCTTGCAGATTGCGGGCGTATTCCACAAAATCCTGACCGACGGGAATCAGGCGTACCTGCTCCGGGGCAAGCCAGGTGGGGAAGGCTCCGGCGAAGTGTTCGATCAGGAAACTGATGAAGCGCTCGTGGGTACCCAGGGGAGCGCGGTGCAGAACCACCGGGGAGTATTCTTTGCCATCCGTACCGACATAGCGCAGCTTGAATTTCTCGGCAGCAAGGAAATCCACCTGGTTGGTGCTGTTGGTTTCCTCACGGCCCACCACGTTTTTGAACTGTACATCCACCTTCGGCCCGTAGAACGCGGCTTCACCACGGACGACTTTGTAGTCCAGGCCCATTTCGTCCAAGCCGTTCTGGCAGGCATCTTCGGCCCGTTTCCACATCGCGTGATCGGTGACGAACTTGTCTTTCTCCGGATCATGCAGGCTCAGCCGCATGTAGTAATTGGTCAGGTTCAAAGTTTTGTAGTAATCCAGGTGGAGTTGCATCACCCGCTTGAACTCATCCCCCAGTTGCTCCTCGGTACAATAGACATGGGCGTCGTTCATGCACAGACCGCGAACGCGCAGCAAACCGGCCAGTTCGCCGCTCTTTTCATAGCGATACACCTGACCGTATTCACTGAGCCGCAGGGGCATATCCCGGTAGGAACGCGGGCGGGCAGCGAAGATTTTATGGTGGTGTGGGCAGTTCATCGGTTTGAGGTAGTAATCTTCCTCTTCATCCGGCATCTTCATCGGCGGGAACATGCTGTCCTTGTAATGCTCCAGGTGGCCGGAGGTCTGGTACAGGTTCTCTTTGGTGATGTGCGGCGTGTAGACACGGTCGTAGCCGTACTCGAACTCTTTCTCTTTGGCGAAGCGTTCCAGTTCCTCACGCAGCACCGTTCCGTTGGGCAGCCAGAGAATCAGCCCTTTACCGATGTCGTCGTCGATGTGATACAGTTCCATCACCTTGTTGATCTTACGATGATCCCGCTTTTCCGCCTCTTCCAAACGCTTCAGGTAATCTTGCAGTTCCTCTTTGGAAGGCCAGGCCGTGGCATAAATACGGGTGAGCATTTTGTTCTTTTCATCACCGCGCCAATAGGCACCGGCGACGCTCATCAACTTGAAGAACTTCACCCGGCCCGTATGCTGAATGTGAGGACCGCGGCAGAGGTCGGTGAACTCGCCTTGGCTGTAGGTGGTGATGGTTTCGCCTTCCGGCAGATCGCGCACCAGGTCTACCTTGTAGATTTCCTCTTGCTCTTCCCACATCGCCAGGGCTTCTTCACGGCTCAGCACCTTGCGCTCTACGGGGAGTTTCTTCTTGCTGATCTTCTTCATCTCCGCTTCGATCTTCTTGAAATCTTCGGAGCTGAACGCCTCTTCACCGAAATCGATGTCATAATAGAAACCGTTTTCTACCGTCGGGCCGATGGCCAGCTTGGCCGTGGGATACAGGCGCATCACGGCCTGAGCCATGATGTGGGCCGCACTGTGGCGCAGCACATTCAAGCCTTCTTCACTGGAAATATCCACGGTTTCCAGGGTTCCGCCGGTCGTCAGTTCGCGGGTCAAATCAATCACGGTGCCGTCCAGCTTGGCGGCGATGGTGGTATCGGTCAGCGCTCCGGCCTGTTTCAGAGCCTCAACGGCCCGCAGGTTTTCCGAAAGCGGAAGGCTTGTTTGGTTGATCGTAATCTCGGCACTCATTCTTGCACCTGTTCCTTAGGTGTGCCCGCCGGATACGTCCCGGCGAGACGGGTTAACGAAGGGCCGAAGTATACGCCATCAGCGTCTTTAGTTCAATCTTTGGATCATGAAAAAGACGTGGGCCGGACTGCGTTGAGTGGGAATCCCTTTTCAGGGGATCTGGATCGTGTCACGGACGCTCCAACGGTTCGACACCCTTCCCGACACAAAACCACGCTGACACGGTTTTGGGAAACCGTGACGCGGGCTTTCTGAAGATCGTGAACTCAAGGTGTTTCAACACCACCCCTGTTCTGGACAGGAGTGATTAGGATGCAAAGGTCATGCGGCTGTAGGAACCCAGGGCATCGGCCTTGGCTTTGAAGCTTTCATCGTAGCTGGCTGCGCCCAGGAGGGCTTGGCGCAAAAAGTAGTTCTTGTTGTTTTCCTGCTTCTGCTTCGCTGCGAATACCGCCATTTGCAGGCCGTTGATCATCAGGTAAAACTGAAGCTTTTCGTCAAACTTATCCGGTCTGGACTTCAAGGCTTCATAGCCTTTGAGAATCTCCTCAAAGAAGTCCTCATCCCAGCACCAGAGCTTCCAGGAAATGAAATCGCTGAAGGTGGTGCCGGAGCCGGAGCGTTCCCAGTTCAATACACCGGTCATCCTTTTCAGGTTCTCATCAAACCAGAGATTCAGTGGGGAATACTGGTTATGGGCCAGTGCGACCACTTCATTGAGCAGGCCGATTTTATAATTCGCCTCGAAAATGGCCCGGATACTGCTGAGCAGGTCATCATCCAACAAGCCCTTGCCTTCGATCTCGTCAAAAAAGGCTTTGGTCACAATGGGAAAATATTTCAGCCAAGGGCCGGGGAAGATGCCCGCCTCGGTGATGGCAAACAGGCCGGTGCCCTCGGTCTTCAGCGAGTGAAGCCGGGTCATGAAACGACCGATCTGCTCCGGAACGGTGGGGTCCAGTTTGTCGAAACCATGCTTGACGACATGGTGAATCATCGGAGCGCCTTCAATGGCACGGCTGACGTAGCGGGCGCGGAAGAACTCCTTCTCCGGGGGAACAACTCCTACGGGGATGGACAGGGGCATATGGAGTTTTTCTTCCACCGTGGCTTTGTTGAAGCGGAACATCTGATCGCAACCGTAGAAGGCGCGGTGCAGCGGCGTCCAGCGCGGGTCGATGGCTTCCTCGCCTTGAATGCAGACCCAGTAATCGCCGCAACGATAGGTCGGCCCGCAACCATAGAGCCCCTGCACGGGGCTTACCTCACCCTGGGGCTCATCTTTCTTCTGGGTTTTGCTGATTGCCGTGTAGACCGCGTCTTTGATGTCGAAGTCCATGTCCACCTCAATAGGGTCGGTATCTTGTTTCTTGGATACAAGCCTGAAAAGCCTAGCACGCTTTGCAGGCAGGTTCCAGTTTTTCATGGGAAGAAAGCGTACTTCGCAACCATCCGATTCATTCCACGCTCCCAGTGTCAACGTTGACCCCGAAGGCCCATCGTGGTAGATTTCTTCCGTCACTGTTGGGACGAAGAATAATGAACATGGTCATGAAACCTAGAGGCTGAAAGGGGAGCATTCATGGGGCGCAATCGTCTGGACAAGGGAGCGATTTATCAGAACAATGGACGCTTTGCCATTGCACCGCATGTGCCCGGAGGGCTGATTGATCCAGCCACCTTGCGCAAGCTGGCCGATGTGGCCGAGCAGTTCCAGGTGGATGCCGTCAAACTGACCGGCGCCCAGCGGGTAACCCTGGTAGGGATTGACGAAGATAAGTTGGATGAAGCCTGGCAGGCCTTGGACATGGAACCGGGCGCCGCCATCGGCTTGTGTGTGCGCAGCGTGAAAATCTGTCCCGGCAAGCAGTTTTGCCCTATGGGTCAGCAGGACTCCTTGAAGGTGGGGCTGGAGTTGGACAAACGCTTTCATGGCAAACCAACCCAGATGAAATTCAAGATCGGTGTCTCCGGCTGTCTGATGCAATGCTCGGAAAACTGCATCAAAGACTTCGGCTTGTTTGGACGCCCCAAAGGTTGGACGGCGACGGTGGGCGGTCATGGCGGGAACGCGGCCCGCTTGGCCAAGGTGCTGGCCGAGAATCTCTCCGATGAAGAAGCCCTGGAACTGGCCGACAAGGTCTTGGAGCTGTACACCGGCGAAGCCCCCAAAATGAAACTGGGAAAATGGATTGAGACCATCGGTCTGGAGGCTTTCAAAGAAAAACTGGGGCTCACCGAGGCGTCGTAACGGGAGGGATTCCCTTGGAGTTATCCTGGTTATTGCACCAAGGGATGTAACGGCCCGGTGTGTGAATCATACCAAACCAAACGCCGCCAGCCTGTGAGGGGCTGACGGCGTCGATAGTTTGGAATCGTTGTTGTCTCTCGCTTACAGGGCCAGGTGGTAGATGGCGCTGGCATCCTCACGGGTGAGCTTTTTCATGTTGCCCGGCGCGCCACGCTCAAAGGTCAGGTCGACCAACTCCGGAATATCCGCTTCGTTGAATCCCAGCTCTCTCAGTGTACTGGGCGCATTCCAGGAACGATAGGTGTCGCGCATCGCCTGAATGGCCTGCTCGACGCTGTCTTTCTGCCAGACATTCTTGGCCCAGCGAGCAAAGCGCCGGGGGAATTCCTTGTGAACGTAACTGATCCAGGCGGGAAAGAGTACCGCCAGACCTTCCCCGTGGGCCACATCCGGTTTGACGGCACTGAGTGAGTGTTCCAGCATGTGGGTGGCCCAGTCGCCGGTCACGGTTCCCGCACCCTGCATCCCGTTCAAGGCCAAGGTGGCGGTCCAGGCGAAATTGGCTCGGGCCTCCACGTCGTTGGGGTTGGCGCGAAGTTTGGGCATCAACTCCAACAAGGTACGTTGCAGGGCTTCACTGATCGCCACCACGGGTTCGCAGCCGGGGTTCATGAAATGAAATTCCAAGAGGTGGCTCATGGCATCCACCACGCCGTTGACCGTCTGATTGGGAGGAAGATCCGCCTGCACGGTGGGATCAACCAACGCGACGCGGGGGAACAGGGCCGGACCTCGGGTAGACCACTTCTGGCGGGTTTCCTCGTTGGTCAGGACCGTTCCGCTGTTCATTTCCGAAGCCGTGGCGCTCAGGGTGAGGACCACGTAAATGGGCAGAGCCTGACTGACCGCTTTGAACTGGGCGTAAGGGGTCCAGGGGTCGTCTTCATAGACTCCGGCGGCGACGGCTTTGGCGGAGTCGATAACACTACCGCCGCCGACAGCCAGCACGGCCTGGCATTGGGTTTCGTTGACCTTGGCCAGGGCTTCGCGCACTTTGGACAGCACCGGGTTGGGGCGCACGCCCCAGACTTCCTCATGGTCGATGCCCTGTTCCTTCAGCGAGGTAAGCACCCGATCGTATACGCCGTTGGTACGGATGCTTCCTCCTCCGGCGAGAAGCAGAACCCGCGTAATGCCGTCACGGGCCAGCAAGGGTCCAATTTTCTCAATGGCTTGGGTGTCCAGGATGTACTGGGTTGGGTTGAAAAACTGAATCATCGCCATGATAAAACCTCCCGGCTGAAGGGTCGATTGAGAATCTGTTCAGGGCGAGAGAATACCCGAAGCGCGTGGAACGATCAAGGGCCGGAAGCACGATGGCAGGGCGATTCTCCCCGACAATCCCTTGATGCGCGGCTTGGCAAGCCATGACTCAGGGGGAGTGGGGGAGGTCTTTAGGATGAACCGAGATCCGCCGAGGATGAATTGTTGAGGGATTTTGTCATATTTAGTTGAAATTCATGGCAATTCGTGCAAAAATACCTGCTTGGTCGATGGGGGCCGAAAAAAAGCAAAGTTTTCCTTTGCAATTTCATGACGGCCCAATAAAATCAGCCATTCTCATTGCTTAACGAAAATGGATTCGGCGGCGTGTCCGCCACAACCGGTAACACCGCGAGATAAAAGGAAACGCCGTGGATCAACCGATCCAATACGGAAGATACATTCTGATCGATAAGATCAGTACGGGGGGCATGGCTGAAGTGTTCAAGGCCATGACCCTGAGTGATTCCGGCTTCAAAAAAGTTCTGGCCATCAAACGTCTTCTGCCCAGCGTGACCGAAGATGAAGGCTTTATCGAGATGTTTGTGGACGAGGCCAACATCGCCGGGCGTCTGCATCATTCCAACATCGTTCAGACCTACGATCTGGGCCGGGTGAATGACACCTACTTCATGGCGATGGAGTACGTGGAAGGCCGGGATCTTCGCGCCATTTTCGACCGCCTGAAGCGGTTGCGCAAACCCATTCCGGTGGATATGGCCGCGTTCATCATATCCAAAGTCTGCGAAGGCTTGGATTACGCCTACCATAAGAAGGATGACAGCGACAAGATCCTGAAGGTCATCCACCGGGACATCAGCCCGCCCAACCTGCTTATCAGCTATGAAGGCGAAGTGAAGCTGGTTGATTTCGGTATCGCCAAAGCGGCGAAGAAGATCACCAAAACCCAAGCCGGTATCCTGAAAGGGAAGTTCGGCTACATGTCTCCGGAGCAGGTTCGTGGAATGAACCTCACCGGAGCCAGCGACATTTTCAGTGCCAGCACGGTGCTGTGGGAAATGTTGGCCGGTCGGCGTTTGTTTGTCGGTGAAAGCGACTACGCGACCTTGGAGAAAGTGCGTGGGATGGAGATTCCCCCGCCAAGCACCTACAACGTCAATGTGCCCGAAGAGTTGGATCGTATCGTGATGCAAGGTCTTGAGAGGGATCTTGAAAAACGCTACGAACGCGCCGGGGATATGGGTACGGAGTTGACCCGTTACCTTTATACCAAAGATCAGGTTTTCACTCAGAATGACCTGATGGGCTGGATGCACGAAACCTTCGCCCAGGAAATTGCTGAAGCCAAATCCAAGATGGAGGAAATCCTCAATACGGATTGGATGGAGTTCGGCATTGATCTCAATCAGGCGGAGGCCTCCAACTACATTTCACTGAAGCAAAACCTGGACAATATTCCGGATACCTACCAGGGGCAGGTTCCCCAGGCGGACTCTGCCGGTCAGATGGCTCCACCCAATGCTTCCGGGGCGTTTACGCAAGCTTACCAAGGTGGGGTTACTCAGACGACGGCGGGCATGGACCCCTACCTGCCGCCGCAGCAGAGTTTTATCAAGGAATACCTCCTCGGCGGTCTGATGATTCTCGCCGTGGTGTTGGCCGGGGTGTTTTTACTCAGTCAATCTGAGAAAAACGTGGTGCAGATGGAAACCACCGGCAGCGTGGGGACGGCGATCTTTGTTGCCAATGTTCCTGAAGCCGAGGTGGTGTTCGATGATCGGACCATCTGTTTCACTCCGTGCAAGATTCCTGATTTTCCCATTGGCAAGCATCAACTGACCTTCCGCAAAAGCGGGCTGTTGGATGACGTAAAAACCGTTGATATGCAAATCGGTGGGCGGCTTACCGTGGCCGGTGAATTGTATCATCCGGACAAGGTCAAGGGTGTGCTTATCGTCGTGACCGAGCCGCCCGGAGCGCGGGTGCTTCTGGAGCATGTCGATTACGGCCAGACACCGCTGAAGATCAAAGACATAAAGTGCAGCGAAGCCAAAACCCTGAAGATCGTCATGGAAGGCTTCCATGACATCATTGAGCCCATCACCTTGGGGAAGGAAGAGTTTCGCCTCATCCGTAAGGAACTTCAGCCGGCCAGTCCTACGGTATCCATCAAGACCGTTCCGCCCGGTGCCAAGGTCTACCTGGATGGAAAAGACCAGTTCAAGCAATCGCCCACCCAACTGATGCAGTTGGAAGTCGGGCGTGAGTACGAAATCCGCCTGGAAATGGATGGCTATGAAACGGCAACGACCAAAGTGAAAGCCATTGCCGCGGCGGTTCAGCCGGTGAATATCCGTCTTAAAGCCAAGGATGATGGTCGCAAAAAAGAGCGCTCCAGCAGCTCTTCTTCCAACAGACGAAGTTCTTCTTCATCAAGTTCCTCCCGGTCTAGCTCGTCCGGCAAAGGCTGGTTGAAGGTGCAGACGGACCCGCCGACCAAAGTGTACATTGATGGCAAGTTCAGTGGATTCAAAACCCCCGCGAGAATCCAGGTGCCGAGTGGATCGCACAAGGTGAAGCTGATCAATGTCAACCAGGATGTCCACTACGTAACCACGGTGACCATTCAAAAAGACAAGACTTCCTCCATTCGCAAGAATTTCGACGTGGAATAGACGGCAAGCTCTGGGGGCATTCGTGGGGTGAAGCCTTCGGGTTTCAGGCCGGTTTGTTCGCGTCCTCTGTTCTTGTGAGAAACCACTCGTTGCAGGAACAACCAGCCCATGAATAGACGTTCGCGCCGCCCCTCCCAACGTTATGTCAAACACCAGCAGGCAGGGTATCTGCTTTCCGGCATCGCCGTTCTGGTGGTGGTCGGTTTCGTCGTGTTTGTCGCTCGGCCCTGGCAATCTGCCGAGGAGCGCAAGCAGGAGGGAGTGAACCGGATTCTGGCCAAAGTCAACGCTACCTCGGAACAGGTTGAAGAACCTGAAAACCCTGATGAAATGCGCCTGATTCCTCTGAATTTCACCCTATTCGGTTCGGAAGGTTTTATAAAAATCGCCAGTTCCAAACTCTTGGCCACCAACCGGCGGGAAGTGGAATTGGTGGGAAAACTTCGTGAACTGCAAGCCATGCTGGATCGCTCCGATCCGCAGTCCGAACTGGCCAAACTGGAGCAACAGGCCGGGGCAACCCCCCTTGAGGTCAGTGACGCCTTTTTCGAGGTGCTGCAAGCCTGCAAGCAAGCCTATCGCGTTTCCGAAGGTGGAGTAGATTGCACCCTGGGGCCGGTGCGTGATTTCTGGTCTTTTGATCCACAGAAGCGGCGCATTGCCTTGCGGGCGGAGTTGGAACAGGGGCTTACGCTGGTTGGGGACGAGAAGCTGGTTTTGGATGCCGCAGCGAAAACCGCCCTGTTGCAGCAAGCGGGAATGAAGTTGGATGTCAGTATGATCGCTCATGCCTTGGCGTTTCGTCTTGCCGATGCCTTTCTCTCCGAAGCCGGGTACAAGGATTTTCTGATGTTCCTTGGGAACGATGCCTATGTCCGTGGGGATCGCGGGGGAACCGGATGGCAGATTAAACTTTATCATCCGCGGCGCGCCTGGAAAGGCTTCGCCAGTCTGAAACCGGCCCTCCGGACGATGTCCGTCACCGGGGACTACGAACATATGTTTGAAACCAAACGGCGCCGTATTCATCCCACCTTGGACCCACGCACCGGACAGCCCACCCAGACCTTGCAGCAGATCACCGTCCAGGCCGATGACCCCGTGCTGGCCCAAGCCTTCGGAGTCGGAGCCTTTGTGCATGGAGCCGAGTGGGCTTTCCAGCAGGTTGAAAAACATCCCGGTCTGGAGTTTGTCCTTCATGACAAGCAGGGAACCATGCGTATGAGTGAAGGAATGAAAACGATGCTCATTCTGGAAGGTGAGAAGAACACACGCCAGATGGAGCCATCCCAAGCCCCTGTGGAAGAAGCCGGACAAAACCCTGAAGCAACCCCCACCGAGGACGCATCCTCGAAGCAGACGGAGACACCATGAATCGTCACGCTCCCATCATTACCGTCGAAGAAGCCAAACACTGGATGAGCCGTCGCCGTCGTCGTAAGATGAAGATCACCCTTGCCGATGGCGATTTCGATGTGATGGATGTCGATCACGTTACCTACCTGGAAGCCGCAGCCCGCTTGGCCGATGAACTGCTGGTGGTGGTGTTTTCCGATCAGGCCGTAGATTACCTCTACGGGAAAGGCCGCCCGCTGATTCCTCAAGCCGAGCGGGCCAAATTGGTCAGCGCCCTGGGCAATGTGGATCGGGTGTTGATTACGGACAACCTGGATGTCGCGGAACTGATTCAGGAGTTGAAACCGGATTACCTGGCGAAGTTCAGTGAACACCACGCGGACAACGAACAGGAAAAAGATGTTGCTCGCGCCGTGGGTACCCAATGGGTGGTCTGTGGTCAGTATACGGATAACGCCTGCACCGCGCTCTTGGAAAAGCTGGGGCATTCCCGCTTGAGTATCGCCGAGCGCGAACGGGAGAGCCAGGGCGAGTAGGCGATGAATGCCCCACGGGCCACGCTTCGTCTGTCTGGAATGGTGGTTGCGCAAAACGAAGCGCCCCGCCTGGCAGACTGCCTGCGTTCTCTGGCCTTTTGTGACGAACTGATCGTGGTGGATGGCTACAGTGACGATGATACGCCGCAGCTTGCCAAAGCCTTCGGGGCGCGGGTGGTTCAACGTGTCTATCGTGGCTGCAACGATCAGAAAGAATTTGCCCGGCAGCAGTGCCGTGGGCGCTGGGTCTTGAACCTGGATGCCGATGAGCGCGTGTCGGACAGCCTCCGTGATGAGATCCTCGCTACCTTGGACCACGCCGATTCCCTGGGCCTCTCCGGCTTTCGCCTGCCTGTGTTGACGACTCTGGAAGGTCACGACAAACCTTTACGGTATGGTGGGTGGTATCCCAACCGTCAACGTCGTCTGTTCCTGCGGGATCAAGGCCGGTGGGAACCAGACACAGAACCCCATGACAAGGTCCGTTTAGAGGGAAACTGGGGCGCGCTGACTCAACCGATCTGGCATCATCCGCCCGGTGGCCTGGTTCTGCTTTCCCAAAAAGCCCACCGTTACGGACACATCGCCGGAAGCCACCAGGCCCAGCAGAACCAACCTTATCCTGCCCTTCGAGCCTGGCTCAGCCCATCGTGGCGTTTCTTTCGTGCCTATTTTGTTCAAGGCGGATGTCTGGAAGGGCGCTTGGGCTTTCAGCTTGCCGCGCTGCGCTTTTATGAAGCTTCGGTGAAATACCGGACCTGGAAGGAGCAGATGACCTCCCGCCAGGCGTGATCGGATCAGCCCGAAATCGGTCCCCTGCCGGTGGTTGAAACCACTGCCGATTTACGGTGCTTCTTACTCCTATTCCCCCAGACATGCAGAACAATCCACCTTTTCCCAACCATCGGGGATAGCGGTTTCATAGTTTGAAAAACCGACACATTCATCGGTGGTGCTGTTCTTCAACGCTCCGGTGTAGACGGTTCCATCTCCGATGTTTTGCGGGTTGTCGAATGGTTCTAGCACCTGACGGCAGGCTAAGAATCCAACCTCTGTGTGATGCCCGGCACAGGTCATCTCGGAATGGTGTTTCACGGCGCAGGTACCGTCGTTGTTGTCTACAATGGGCAGGGTGAAGACCGGCATACAGTGGAAGGGGGCATTGTGGGTACGCAGGCATTGGTCCAGGTCGGTGATGCTTTCACAGGGTGTGGTGTCCACGGTTAGACGACTGGCGGCCAACTCTTCCAGGGCAGCGTTCTGGGCTTCGGTGCAATTGGGAGGGCCACCAACATCTTCTTCATCTTCAGGTTGATAGCTCCCACAATGCCAACCCGTTGGCACGTCAGCCCAATCCGGACCACTAGCCAGCCCATAACCCGGACCAGGCCATGAGCCGGTAACCAGGTCACCTCCCCCACCATATCCAGCTTCGCAAAAGACCAGATTTGTAAAAGGGGAGGAGTCTTCAAACCCTGAAACGGTAACAGGATGGCAGGTTGGTTCCGTTACAAGATCACGCAGTTCTTCAGGATAGACAGGAGTCGTCTCTCTGCAACGTTGAGCCCATTCTGCTCTGTCATCCAGGTCGAGGAAATGGCCCGCCTCGGCAGAGGAGCAAGAGACAACCTCTTCTTCAACATCCCCATCAAGCGGTTCATCGCCGTCGGAAACGTCTCCATCTTCTGTGCTGTCACCGTCGGTTGAGTCATCTCCATCCGTGGTGCTTCCATCGTCGCTTTCCTCACAAGAGAGAACAAACAGACCAAGAACCAGGCTGAGTAGGAAGAGGTTGATAGGATTCATCGCAAAACTCCTTTTTTGCATTCCGGTTTCAAGATGGTTCCGTTAACCCTACTGAGATAAAACTATTCTCTCACAGGGTATGAAGGGAGTCAAGGTATGGTCCGGCTCGTGTGATGATTCCTTGCGTCAATGGTTGACGGGCGCGTCAAAACAAGGTAACGTAACATGCTCGTTTCGGCGTACAACCCATTCCAGTGTTTGATGTTTGACCTCTTCCATAAGGAGTAACAGCAACATGGCCAAAACCTTTGAGTATCACGATGTCATTCAGGCTCCGCCGGAGAAGATTTTTGAAGCGATGACCGACCCGGCTTGGTATGAGGAATGGACCCGCGTCCAAGGCGGCCAGAATCCCCGGATGCGTGTGGAAAGCAAAACCGACACCAGCGCCTACGTCGTGTTGGATCTGGAAGAAGGTCTGCCCAAGCCCTTTGGGACAATCAAAGCCCAGATGACCTTTTCCTGGGAACTTCCCCGCCACTTCTGCACCTGGAAGCGTAGCGGTGAAGGCATTGGTGGCAAAGCCCGTGTGGAAGGTAGCACGGAACTGAAAGACCTTGGCAACGGCACCACGGAATTCATTGAAAAAGGTACGGTGGATGTTCCCGTTCCGATGGTCGGCAAAAAATTGGAAGCGGGTGTGATTGAACATCTGGGCAAAACCCGCCCTGAAAAACTGCGTTTCCTGAAAGAGCGTGTAGAGGGCTAACGCTCCCTTCGTTCCAGAAATACCCGGCTTGAATGCAAGCACTACGAGGAAATCATCATCCGACGGTTTCCTCGTTTTTTGTGGGTTTCACCGACACCCCGAAAGAACACGGCTCACCAGCCAACATGGAACAGGGGAGGGCGCCGCGTTGTACATGGTGGAATTTTCCGCGTAAAAACAAAACCCGTAACACAAGATCAATTGAAACTTGATCTGTGAGAATGTTTCCTGTAAACTTCCTTATATATTCGTGGGGAATTGGGGTGTACTGTTTGGATGTCTTCCACGATAACTTGCTTTCATCAATGATTATCCGTTTGGGAAAAGCAAACGACAAGGCGAAGACATGGGATCTTTGGTCTCTGAGGAAAACACGCGCCTTCATGTCACCTCCCCTTTGGGATTGCTCCGCTTGGAAGCGGATGACATGGGGCTGTGCGCTCTTTCCTTTGTGGAAAAAGGGCGAAAGACGCGCAGGAAAAAGAAACCGCTTGATGAGTCGCTTCTGGAAGAAACCCATCCCTTGCGAGAGGTTGAGTTCTGGCTGGATGGTTACTTTACCGGATCGCGCCCTTCAGGACGGAGCCTGCCAATCCATTTTCACGGAACCGCTTTTCAGATCAAGGTCTGGAAGGCCTTGCTGAGCATCCCCTATGGACGCTTGATTACCTACGGCGAACTGGGGGCGCTGATCCGGTGCAACTCCGCCCAGGCCATTGGCCAGGCCGTGGGGAAAAACCCCATCCCGATTATCGTTCCCTGCCATCGTGTGGTTGGAAAAGACTTCCGGCTTGGCGGGTTCTCCGGTGGGATTGAGCGCAAAATCCGTTTGCTCGCGCTGGAAGGCTGGCGTCTGGCTGAAGGGGAAGATGTCTCGTTTGAATCCCGTATTGAACGCCATCTCTGAACCCTAACGCACAAGGTGCAATGAGGATTCCGGGCTCCTTCGGATTCTCTGAACAGGGGTCTGTTTGTCCCATGCAGGAGCCAGGTAGGATCTTTCTCTGGTGAATACCTCGCGGGTTGCGTGGCATTTCTTGATGAAGCTTTCTGCACCTGTCCCTGAGACATCCATCCAAACGAAACCATCAAAAACAACCCCTCACGGGAAGGCTTTCCGGCATTCCTGTGAGGGGTGAGGTCTGGTGCAGTCGGCGTGGTGTTGTTTTACACCGTATGTGGAATTACCCTTCGGGTTGCTCTTCCATATCATCGGGAATCGACGTAGGCTCTTCCGGGGTCTTGGGTTCTGCCGGTTTCTGATAACCGGGAATCGTTCCTTGAATCAGGTAGTCCGGGGCATCCGGTGGATTGACATCCTCCGCCAAGTCCTGACCGAAGGCTCCAATGTCTGCGTTGTTCGCGCCGCCGCGATTCAACAGGCTCTCCGGTTTCAGGCGGAAGTTGTAGGCTTTTTCATTGATGAACATCGGGGCTTCATCCAGATCCGTTTCCGGCGGTTGGATCGCTTTGTAATCCTGCCCCATCGTGCTTCCCCACACACTGTTGTAGGTGAAGATGGGTTTTCCACCCAAGTTTTTCTGTCCACTGACACCCAACATGTTGCGGGAGATAATGTTGTTTTGCACCGCGCCTTCACTGGCCTTGGTGAACCAGACACCGAACTTCCCGTTTTCCCAGATGGTGTTGTGAAACACCGTCGGCTTGGAACGGTCAGAGACAAACAGCCCATGCCAGCGATTGAAGGCGATGATGTTGCGTGTGATGTGGGGAGAAGACCAGAAGGCTACGATACCCACCTGTCCGTTCCGCACGATGTAGTTCCGGTTTACTTTGGTGTTGCCGGCCTGTTTGAGATAGATGCCGTTCTTTGCGTTATCGTAGATGTAGTTGCCTTGAATATCCGGCTCCGGTCCTTCCAGCGCGAAAATCCCGTTTTGATTCTTGGCAATGATGTTTCCCCAGAGTTTCGGGTCACTTCTCGCGGCCAGCTTGATTCCGAACTTCTCCATGTTTACGATGGTGTTTTCCAGGGCAATGCTGTCCGTGGTGGGTTTGCCGTCAATGCCGGTGTCAAACAGAACACCGATGATTCCACCCTGAATGACGTTGTGTTCAATTTTCACCAGGGCTTTTTCACCCACTTCCACGCCGGTTGCGTTGTTCAAGATACGGTTGTTGCGCAACAGCACTTCCGCACCTTTATCAAATCGGCAACCGTTCTTGTGCCCTTCGATGAGAGTATCGGTAATCACGATTTCCGAACGCTCTTCTTCCTGATACTGCGGCAACTCCGGAGGAACCCCAAGGGGAAAACGTTCGACGGAGATTCCCACCAGACCGTTGTTGCGCACGATGCTGTTTTTCAACACCACATTGGCCTGGGTTCTGGCGGAAAGCCCTCCCTTGCCGTTGCCTTCGATGGTGACGTTTTCCATCGCCACACGACCGTAGTTGTTCAGGTCCAAGCCAATGCCGTTGCTGCCCGTGAAGGTGACATTGCGCAGTTCAATATCACAACGGTTGGCCAGCATGGTCGCATAGCGTCCCTGCTGCTGCTTGTCGAACGTCATGCCGGTGATGGCGATATTCTGCACTTCACGACAGGCGATAACCGGCCCTTCTTTGGAAAAGACGACTTTGACCTGATCCCGTCCCGCTCCGGTGATTTTCACACGGTTGCGAAGGATCAGCTGCTCCTCGTAGGTTCCGGGGCGAACAATGATTTCCTGGCCTTCAACGCTTTCATCAAATTCGTTGATCGCCGCACGGATGCTGCTGTAGTCACCCTGGCCTGTAGGATCGACAATCAACTTGACCTTGGTCGCGCAACCGCTGGCAAGCATGAGAAGCGAAAGAAAGATTGCGGCCCAAACCAACCGATGTTTCATGGTGGATTCTCCGTAAAGTATCTGGTTTCGGGTCATAGCGAGAATTCGACGGCTAGAAGTATATCATATTTCGCACTTTCTGCAAGAATCTCCGGGATTTTTCCATCCATTCAATGGAGAGATTCCCCTCCGCGCTCCCCCGCGCTCCTCCCAGTTCATCCAAAGGCAATGCTTGCCGAAAGATCAACTTTGCGTTATCGTAGCCCGGCAGCGAATCGTTCAGACAAACCTGTTTCTCAAGCGAGGCTCTTTCCCATGCAGATACTCCGCGAAACCTTACGTATCAACAAGATCAGCCTGCACACCTGGCGCGCTCAGGCCGCGTCTCCACGCGCCGCAATGGTGTTGCTGCATGGCTATGGCGAATACGCTGACCGATATGAACCTTTGGTGAAGATTCTGGTGGAACAAGGCATCAGTTGCTACCTTCTGGACCACCGCGGTCACGGGCGCTCGGACGGCTCCCGCGGGGCGATCCGCCTCTGGGAAGACTATCTGACCGACCTGGACGGCTTTCTCGCTCAGGTTCGCCAATGGAACGAGGGAGCCCCGCAGATTTTATTCGGGCACAGCATGGGCGGTCTGTTGGCGGCCAGCTACGCGATTCACCGCAAGCATGATTTCCGCTTCGTCTGCCTGTCCAGCCCCTATATGGGTCTTGCCGCCAAGGTGAACCCCTTGATGCTGGCTGCGGGACGGTTGATCAGTAAGGTGCTGCCCGGCGTGAGTATGCCTACAGAGTTGGATGCTAAGGATCTGACCCATGACCAGGCCATCGTTGACGACTACGTGAGTGATCCTCTGGTTCACAAAGTGGCCAATTCCCGCTGGTTTACGGAGTCCTCCAAGGAGCAGAGCCACTGCATTGAGAATGCCTCCGCCCTTCACGCCGAAGCGTTGCTGATGCAATACGGACAGGCCGATTCCATTGCCAACCCCAAAGATGCCGAGCGCTTCTTTGCCAACCTGACTCTGGCTGACAAAACCGCCATTCCCTATCCGGGAATGTATCACGAGATCTTCAACGAAATCGAACGGGAGCGCGTAACCAACGACCTGCTTTCCTGGCTGGACAAGCACCTGTAATCTGGTAGAACCGCAAGGTCTTTGACCCGGCGTTCCTCTCAAAGATCCCCTTTGCAACGTAGGCCCATTTTATCGACGAGGCGAAAATTATGAGCGAGCCCTCCACCGTGAGCGAAAGCCTGAAAGAGAAACTCCCGACGTTATTGAAAACCAAAACCAAATTCATCGTGCCCAACTTCATCACGGCATCAAGCCTGGTGCTGGGCATGGTATCCATTTTCAGCTCATTCAATCACGAATACGTTCTGGCGGCCTGGATGACTCTCTTCTCCACCGTGTTGGACAAACTGGACGGAAGCACGGCCAGGGCGTTGAATGCCAGTTCCGAATTTGGCGTGCAGTTGGATTCCTTCTCCGACTTCATCAGCTTCGGCGTTGCTCCGGCGGTCTTGATCTATAGCCTTTGTACCGGTCATCCGCTGGTCAGCGAATACTTCGCCCAACCCAACGAACGGCTGTTCATGACCGTGGCCGTGGTCATCATGGTCGTTACCTCGGCGATGCGTCTGGCCCGTTTCAATGTCACCACCACGCCGGAAGGTCACTACATGATCGGTTTGGCGACCACTGCCGTGGGCGGCCTGGTTGCCTCGTTCACCTTGACCGGTCTGAAATATGTGGACAGCACCCTCTTCGGTTCCCACCTCTTCGCCTGGATGCTCAGCCTGCTTCCCTACATGGTGGTGATTTTCAGTCTGCTGATGATCAGCCCCTTGCCGATGAAAAAAGTAGGCTACAAAGTCAGTCGTCGAGGCAAAATTGCGGAACTCGGCGTCATGGTGCTGGTGCTTCTGCTTATCATCTTCCGCGCCCTGCCGGAGATCATCTTCCTTTCCGGGTTGAGCTTTGTGGTCATCGGGTTCTGGGATTGCCTGCGGAACCGCGAGCAGGTGCGAAAGGAACTCAACCAGGCCGGTGTGGAACTGGAAATAGATGAAGAAGTCACGGAGGATTGCCCCTATGAGGATCTGACGGACGAGCAACAACCGACGAAAGCCCCCAAGGAGTAAAGCCATCGTGAGTGCTGTTCAAACCGGCCTGGACCGCCTGATTCATCAGGAAGCCTCTCGTGTTCGAGGAAAACGTGTGGTGCTTTTGGCTCATCAGGCCAGTATCTCCAGCCGTTTTCGTCATGCGGCAGATGAACTTCAGGGTGTGGGCGCCGATCTCCTTCGCATCCTCGCCCCGGAACACGGGTTGTATTCCAGCGCTCAGGATATGGAAGAAGTCAGCCACGAAGGCCAGCGTTTTCACGGCGTTCCCCTGTTCAGTCTCTATGGCGATCATTTCGAGAGCCTCTGGCCCAAGCCGGAATGGCTTGCTGACGCGGAACTGTTGGTGGTGGATCTCCAGGACGTGGGAACCCGCTTTTATACCTATGCCACCACCATGATTTTCTGCATGGAACAGGCTGCGAAGGCTGGCGTACCCGTGTTGGTATTGGACCGCCCCAACCCGATCAACGGCCTGGATCTGGAAGGAACGATTCTACAAAAGTCTTACCGTTCCTTTGTCGGGTGGCTGGAATTGCCCATCCGTCATGGCTTGACTCTGGGCGAGTTGGCCCTGCTGGCCAACGAGGAGGAACACCTCGGTGCCACACTGGAGGTTCTCTCGATGGAGGGATGGACCCGAAGCATGTGGTTTGACGAAACCGGCCTTCCCTGGGTGCAACCCAGCCCCAACATGCCCACGTTGGATACGGCCACGGTGTATCCGGGCGGATGCCTTCTGGAAGGAACCACCTTGAGCGAGGGACGTGGTACTACCCGCCCCTTTGAACTTCTGGGCGCACCGGGGGTGGAGGACCAGACGCTTGCCGAAATCATGAACGCCCGGCAGATTCCCGGCGTGACCTTCCGTCCCACAGGCTTTACGCCGATGTTTCAGAAGCACCAGGCGAAGCTATGTCTTGGCGTTCAGGTTCATGTTACCGATCGCCGCCTGTTCCGTAGTGTGCATGTGTACCTGGAATTGATTCGGCAGATTTCCAAAAACTGGCCCGATGCCTTCGGCTGGCGCACGGAAACCTACGAGTTTGTCTCGGACCCCAAAGCGATGGATCTGCTTTTGGCCCATGAAGAGTTGATCCGCTTCGTGATGAATGGACAAGACGATTACTTGGACTTGGACATCGACGAAACCACCCGCTTCGCCACGCGGCGCAAACCCTACCTATTGTATGACTGATGACCGACGAGGCTCCCCAGTTTGATCGTTTTCAATCCCTGGGGCTTTGGGCGACGGGCGGTATGGCGGATCTGTTTCTGGTTCACGATTCTGAAGAACGCCGCTACCTTCTGAAAGTTCCCCACGAGGATGAATCCTCCCGGCGAGCCTTTGAGCGGGAAGCTTCCCTCTGCGGAAAAGCAATCCATCCAACCTTGTTGCTTGCGTTGTCCAAGGGTGTCTGGCAAGGGCGTCCGGCTTTGCTGTTTCCTTTTCTTGAAGGCGTCACCCTTCATGGACTGATTCCGGGACTGCTTCCCCAAGAGAGCCTTCGTAGCCTGTTCGCTCATGCCGCCAAGGCGCTTCTGGCCTTGCACTCAAGAGGATTGGCCCACAATGACGTGACCCCAGCCAATCTTTTTGTCTCTACCCAAGGACAATTGTTTCTCTTGGATTTCGGCCTGACGGCTCCGTTCGGGGAGGAATCGCAGCCCGGCAACCTGGCCTATCATGACTGTGACCATGCCGGATTGGTGGCGGGAGATACCCGTGCTTTGGTCATTGGTTTTGTGGAAGCCTTTCGCGGCTCCGGGTTGTTTTCCAAGGCGGATGATGCCGGTGACCGGGATCAGAGGATGATGAACGAATTGGATCAGTTGGGGCAAAGTCCCCTCGTTCATGCCCTTCGCAAGCTCTGGCAGAACCCGGAGAAACTGGATGAGATCACGGAATCCCTGATTTCGACCCACAAAGCCACGGAGGAAGAGATCCGCCAGGCGCTGGCTCAGCGTGTGCAGAGCCACTACGACTGGGAACAGAAATCCCGAACCCTGGTGCAGCCTCCCGACGAGCCGCCTGCCACCATCAACCCTTCTTCTTCACCCAGGACGGGCTGGAACGCCTCGCGCTTTGTCCTGCTTGCAGCCCTGGCCACGCTTGGCCTATCTCTCGCGCTGTGGAGTATTCTTCTCTGGCAGCAGGATGAGCCAAGCCTTGAAGCTGAAAGCGCACGGACCGTCACGGAAGCGATCACCATGCAGCTTGTTCCCACGGCGAAAGCCGCTAGCCGGGCGCGTTTGGTTTTGCGTGGGCTGGAACGGCTCAGACCCAGCGCGCTGGAACTGGACGGCCTTCCGTTGAATCCCGATACCACGCAACATGCTCTCACGGTGGGAAACCACATCCTGCGCGTTCATGTGGGGGACAGATGGCATGAACTTCCCCTTTTCGCGGCACCGGATCGCTTGACGACGGTCAATCTTTCCCGCATTCTACCCAAGGATGATTAACACTCCACAACCGGAGATGAACGACAAACATGGACCAGACCATGAGCAACTACCTACCCATGATGATTGAAGCGGCCAAACTGGCCGGAGCGCTGCAACGAAAGCATTTTCGCAAGCTCGCCGAAAAGGATATTGAAACCAAAGCCGGGGCGATCAAAGACCCGGTGACTTTTGTAGACCGAGAGAGCGAACGGTTGATTTTCGAGCATCTGCGTCAAGCCTTCCCTGACCACGGCTTTGTCGGTGAGGAAGAACACAATAACGACACCCCCCAGCATTTCCTTGTTGATCCCTTGGACGGTACGGCCAACTACACCATTGGGTTGCCCTTCTTCGCCGTCAGTATTGCCCGCATGGTCAACCGTCAACCCGAAGACGCGGTCATTTATCTGCCCGCGCTGGATGAATGCTATTCGGCAAGCCTGGGCCACGGCGCGTTCTGTGACGGCGAGGCCATTCAGGTCAGTCCGTGGAATGATCTGCGGGACGGTGTGCAAGCCTTCGGCTTTGCCTGCGTGCGCGCCGGGGAAGACAGCGGTTTGTATACGGCCATTGAGCAAGTCGCCAAACGAAGCATGGGCGTGCGCCGTTGCGGTTCGGCAGCGATTGATCTGACTTATGTGGCTCGCGGCATCTTTACCGGCTTCTGGGAGAGCAGCCTTTCTCCCTGGGATGTGGCGGCGGGATGTCTGCTCGTGCGTGAGGCCGGCGGCATGGTGACCGGCTACGCGCAAGGTCACGACCCGGTGTATGACAGGCGTATCCTGGCCAGCAACGGAAAGATTCATCAGGCTTTGAAAGCCTTGGTGGAAGATGCTCTTCCTTGAGTCGCTCTTAACACCTCGCAGTGCGTGTGGAGGCAAACGTGAACGGTTTGGACATCCATCTTGAAAAAACGGTTCCCAAACGACGTGAAGGCTTGGGCGTCACGGTGGGTAATGCCTTGGCAACCAGCGGCCCTTTCGGTCCCGTGACCCGCATTCTTGAACGGCGTACAGACCACCTGCGTTTGCAGGTATTTCCCCTGCTGGGCTTTTCCTTCTATCCGGAAAGCTGCCGCATCGACATGCAGGAAGAGGGTGTATCCACGCGAATCCAGGTGCGGTTATCCACCCACCGCATGTTGATCGGGCTGTATGCCGCCCACCTTTTGGTAGGTTTACTCCTTTTCCTGATCGACTGGACCTGGGGCTTGTGGATCAACCCGGAGCGCATTCTTACCTCCGGATGGATCTGGCCGCTGTTGTTGATCTGGCCTGCCGCCCTGTGGGGCTTACTTCGCCGCCGCACGGCTCGGAGAATATCCATTTTTTTGGATAACTTAGTCTACCTGCGCTAGTCCTCGTTCAAGCCTCCCAAGCGCAAGTCCTTGGAAATCGGTTGGAAAAAAGCCTTGTTTGCCGGAGTCAATTGAGTATACTTGTCCTAACGCTAGCGAGGACAAATGATGAAAGCTCTGACCCAACGTCTCATTGCCGTCGAGGGCCCCATCGGAGTGGGGAAAACCACCCTGGCCAGAAAACTGGCCGAGCGTCAGAACGCCCGCCTGGTTCTTGAAGACGCGGATGGCAACCCCTTTCTGGAAGATTTCTACAAAACGGGCCGTAAAAACGCCCTGCAAACCCAACTTCATTTTCTCTTGGCGCGCAGTCGTAATCTGGCCAGTCTGGCCCAGCTTGATCTCTTCCAGCAGGGCGTGGTGATGGATTACACCCTGGAAAAAGATGCCCTGTTCGCCCGCTTGAACCTCAGCCCTTCCGAGATGGAGCTGTACCATCAGATTTCCAAAGCCCTTATTCAAGTTGCCGGAGTCCCGGACCTGGTTATTTACCTCCAGGCCAGTGTGGATACCCTGTTACAACGCATTGAAAAGCGTGGCCGGGAATCCGAGCGTAAGTTCTCCAGGAGCTACCTGCAAGCGGTGTCCAGTGCCTACAGTGAAACCTTTTTCCATTATCGCCAGGGACCGCTGTTGATGGTCAATACCGAACAGTTGGATCTTGAGACCAACGAAAAAGATGTCGAACTGCTTGCACGGAAAATTGACACCGTCACGGCAGGGGTTCATAGCTTCAGCCCCCAGGGAAGCGCCGCCTTTGAATTGGACTTCTCTTCCTGATCCCTCGCGCTGTCTTCTGATGCCCCCGTTTTCTGCGGTTCGCCCTATTCAATGCAAGAAGCTTTGCTCCCACCGCTTTTCCTCCCATGAAAAGCTTCTTGACTTTTTCGAGGGTTTTCGTAAACATAGAGGGTAATTTAATAGATCATTTCAAATGGGCGGATCAACAAAAAAGGGAAGACTTATGGGAGACTACCGGGAGAGAAAGTACTCGCGGATTGAAGTAGACGCTACCGTCGATTTCGAGAACGACGACAGCCTTACGCTGCTTTTGTTTCACAAGATCGAAAACATCAGCTTAGGTGGAATCTGCATCAAATCCCCCACCCCGGAACCGGTGGGAAGCATCGTCGATGTTGCGATCAACCTGCCCGATACCGAAGAAGAGCTTTGTCTTCGCGGTGAGGTGGTCTGGACCCGCAAAGATGTCGGCGAGATGGGAATCAAGTTCCTGGACATCACCGATGAAATCAAAGCCAAGCTGCGTAGCGTGGTGAAGCGGGAAATCGAGTCCCCGGAAGGCTGAGGACCGATGTCTGCGGAAACATCACTGATCAAGCAGGCGACCCAAGCTCGCCTCCATGCCCATGCGCCCTATTCGTCCTTTCTGGTGGGAGCCGCCCTGGAAGCCGAAGACGGAACCGTCTTCATGGGCTGCAACGTGGAGTGTTCCAGCTTCGGTGGAACCATCTGCGCAGAGCGTACCGCCTTGGTCAGTGCGGTCGCCCAAGGGGTGAAGCGCTTTTCCAGGCTGGCCATTGTCACCGATACGGAACAACCCACCACGCCCTGCGGCATCTGCCGCCAGTTGCTCCATGATTTCTCCCCTCAGATGACTGTGATTATGGCAACCCTTGATGGGAAGGTGCAGCAAGCCACCCTGGCCGATCTGCTCCCTGGCGCGTTTGTCGATACCCAGTTCAAACCCTGAACCGCACGCTTCTACTATTTCAAAGGAATCAAGCCTTCACCCTGTGCCCCCGGTGAAGGCTTTTGTTTTGGTTTTGCCGCCTAGGCTCCTTCTTCTCCAGGATAGGTGCAAAGAATCGAATCCTATTTCCGACCCGACAGTTCTTTTTTGGCCTGCATCGCCGCATAGAGGATTTCGGTTCTTCCCTTCGCTCCCAGTTTCTGTCCTATGCGTTGAATCCGCTTTTTGACGGTGACCTCTTTCACCTTCATCGTCTGAGCAATTTGTGGATTGGTGTAACCCAAGGGTAGGAAGGAAAGGGTATCGGTTTCCTTTTTTGTCAGCCCCAGTTTTTCCAGGGATGAGAAGTCTTCTTTGGGTTGACCGGACGATACCAGGACGAGGTGCAGAGGCTTGGGGGTTCCTGGTTCCTGCACCGAATACAGGTCGCAATGCAGGGGACCGATCAAGGTTTCCATCGTCAAGGAACAAAGCCCTCGTACTCGTCGTTGTTCAGGAAAGACAAGAAGGCACTGATGCAGCCACGTCAGCAGATGGGTAGGGATACCCTTGGTAAGCGCTTCTTTGGGAAGGCATTTCCCGAAGAGTTCGGTCAGACCTTCAGAAAGAAACAAGGGTACGAGATCGTCATTTACAATGAGAATATTACGATGCCGTTGAGCCAGCAGAACCTCCAATCCTGCGGTCAGATAATGGGTCTGCCGAAGGAGCATTTGCTTTTTCAACGTCATGCCCAATAAAGGGGTCAGCATACGCAGGATGGCGCGGTCCTGGTTGGAAAAGTGGTTCTTGGCATCATCACGATACAAGGCCAGGACAGAAATCATCTCTTGGTTGTGGGTCAGAATTGTAACAAGGGCATCCTGGGTATAGGCTCGTTGCCGCGCCATTTCATAGGCGTAGCGATGTCCTTCGTTGGCCGGGTCGTAGCACTCCATGCCAAGAATATCTCCCGGCTTGGCTGCCGCCAGTTTGTCCATCATAAAGTCAACGGAGACAAGGTTTTCCTTATGAAAACGCCACCAGGCTTCCGCGAAACCTTCACCCCGGTAACTGTAGTTATCGTGATGGATGGAACCATCCGGCTCAATAACCTGCACGCCCAGATTCAGCCAATCAAACCTGATGGTTGATGAAACACACTCATAAACCGCCGCCGGTACATCTTCTAGCCGGCTGGTCTTCTCAAGCCGATCTCCGAACCCCCACAGCAACTCTGAAACCCTATCATTCATGCTTTTCCATCCTTACTGGAACAACCATGAACCAAGCGTTGCAAGAATGCAACAAGAAATATAAATGCAAAAATAAAGATATAGTGAAAAGCGCAACCATCGCGTAGTATATCAAACGGGCTTTTGCTTGAAAGCTTAGATCCATTATGGTAAATTTATCATAATCATTGTGGTGTTAGGCTTTCCCAAGGTGTACTTCAACAGATCATTGGTTTTCGCTGGTTGCGATGGAGGATAGTCCGTGCCTGGTCGTGTGCTGGTTATCGACGATGAGCGAGGAATGCGGGTTACGCTTCAGGAATTTCTTGCTGAAGAAGGGCATGACGTTCATGTCGCCGAGACGCCGGAACAAGCCTTGGAGATTGCTTCGACCATCCCGCTGGATGTTGTCCTGTGCGACATCGTCCTTCCCGGTCGGATGAGTGGGGTGGACCTTCTGCGTCTGCTTCGCGAATCCCAGCCCCATCTGGAAGTGATCCTGATGACCGGCGATCCGGCTTTGGAAACCGCCGTGTCGGCCATGCGTCTGCGAGCCGTGGATTACCTCTCCAAACCGGTTGATCCCAGTATGCTGCAACAAACGGTGGCACGGGCTGTGAAGTCCAAACAGCTTGGGGATGAAAACCGGCGCCTGGATGCAGAAAACCGGGAGGTCCGGAAGAAGCTGGAAACCCTGGTTCATGAGCAAAGCAAGCAGTTGGAGGAAAACCAGGCCAATTATCAGAACCTGGTTGAAACCGCCATTGATGGTATCTGCATTCTGGAAAACGGCTTGATCCGTTTTGTCAATCAGCGATTGCAGCGTATGCTCAGCCCCTCCGGCAAGGATCTGCTTGGACGGTCGATCCGGGAGTTCATCGTCCCGGAGGATATGGAGAGAACTGTTTCTTTGTATCAGGAATTTCATGATGGCTCTCGTGAATTGGGGATCGTTCCAAGCCGCATACAAAGCGATGAAGGGCGGCGATACTACATTGAACTCAACGGCTCCCAGATTATCCATCATGGTTGCCCCTGTGAACTGGTTCTGGTCCGCGATGTTACCGAGCAGCAAGAAGCTCAAAAGCACGAACGTCAATATATTCAAAAGCTGGAGCTTCTTGCCCGAATCAGTGTGGGGCTAGTTGATCTGCCCTTGGACGACTCCCTTTATGACTATGCCGCTCAGGCTATCTCTCAACTAGCCCAGGGAAGTGTGGTTGTTGTCAGTTCTTTCAGCCTGGAGTCAACTCATTCCCGTGTGGAGGCGATCTCCGGTCTTGGTGAGTATGAGGAAACCCTTACCTCGTTCGTCGGCGGAAGCCTTGTCGGGATGAATTTCCCTTTGGACCCACGCGGTTTTCTGGAATCGTCGGCTTTGGAGAGGGATACCAAAAGCCTATATGAAATTGCAGAGGGAAGCATTCCCAAAGAATTGTGCGAGCAGATGGAAGAACTCTTTCAACTTGATTCCATCTACGTCGCCGGCTTCTCTTGGAGAGATGAAGTCTACGGCAGCGTGATCATCATTCATTCCGGCCACAGTGAGCCGCTCTTTCCATCAATCATTGAAACCTTCTGCAATCAGGTCGCCATCGCTCTGCAACGGGAACAGGCCCGCAAAGCTCTGGGGGAATCCGAAGAACGATTCCGCATTCTGAGCGAACAGGCCATGTTGGGTCTGGCCATGTTTCAGCAGGAGAGGATCATCTATCTGAATCAGGCTCTGGCACATATCTTCGGATATGATGAGGAAGAAATTCGCCATTGGACGACCCAGGATTTCCTGGAACGGGTGCAGAATGAAGACAGGGAAAGCCTGGAACTGCTTCTCCATCCAGCGGAACGCTTGAAGCCTGAACACAGCAGTTTGCACAGTTTCCGGTTCACCAACCGGTTTAACGAAAAAATCTGGGTGGATGCCTACGCACGTATCATCAAACATCAGGGACAGAGAACCTGCATCATGGCCTTCGTGGATACCACGAAACGGCGACGCACCGAAGAATCTCTCCGCCGTAGCGAACAGCGCTACAGAACTCTGGTTGAAAATGCCCCACTGGGAATTATCAGTGCCGATGCTCAAGGGACGATTCTGGAGGTGAATCTCCCTCTTTTGGAGATCCTGGGTTCTACCTCAATGGAACAAACCCGCAGTATCAATCTTTTAACCAATCCACACTTGCTTGAAGCAGGGATTGCGGATGATTGTCGTCAGTGTCTGGAAACGGGTGAAGCGGTATTTGCGGAACGGATGTATCTGAGCAAGTGGGAACGTTCCGTGTACCTGCGCTACCATGTGCAACCTTCCAAAAACGAGCGCGGCCAGATTGTCGGCCTTCAAGCCATTGTCGAGGACATCAGCAAGCAGAAGCGGGAAGAGCAGGAGAGACGGAAATTGGAAAACCAGCTTTTCCAATCCCAGAAGATGGACAGCATCGGCAAACTGGCCGGAGGTATCGCCCACGATTTCAATAACCTACTCACCGGCATTTCCGGTCATGTGGAATTGGCCCGGCTGGATATTAAAAGCAGTGATCCTCTCGTGGATACTCTGAATGAAATCCACCGGGCTTCTCAACGGGCGAAGAAACTGACTCAGCAGCTTCTGGCGTTCAGTCGTAAGCAGATTCTTGAACCGGAGGTGGTAGACCCGAACCATCTGATCCGCAATCTTCAGGGGTTGCTGGTGCGCCTGATCGGTGAACATATCGAGTTTCGGACGATCCTTCCCAAGAACAAGGGCGCGATCAAGGTCGATCCTGCACAGATTGAACAGGTGGTAGTCAACCTCGCCCTCAATGCCCGCGATGCCATGCCCGAAGGGGGCCGTCTGACCCTCAGCACCAGCCAGGCCGTTTTGGATGAAACCTTCTGTCAGGACCACGAAAACCTCGTTCCTGGTGAATACCTGCGCCTGAGTGTTGAAGATACCGGCTGTGGAATGACTCCCGATGTCCTTGCCAGGGTGTTTGAACCTTTCTTTTCCACCAAGCCTCGTGACAAAGCCAGCGGATTAGGGCTGGCAATGGTCTATGGCATCGTCCGACAACATGACGGTGCCTTGGAAGTCTATTCCCATCCGGGAGCGGGAAGCACGTTCAATATTTACCTGCCTTTGATTCATGAACAAGTGAACCCCATTCAGACTCCGGATCTGACGCGCAGCCTTCCCAGGGGAACGGAAGGCATTTTGTTGGTCGAGGATGACCGGCTGGTTCGTGAGATGACAGCCAAAGTACTGGCCCGTCTGGGCTATCAGGTTTTGCAGGCCCGCAATGGCGGTGAAGCCTTGTTGCTCTTCCAGAAATACAGCAAGGGAATCACCCTGCTCTTGACCGATGTGATCATGCCAGGCATGAGCGGGCGAACGCTGGCCGATCGTATTGAGCAGCAGAATCCGGAGATTCGCGTTCTGTATATTTCCGGCCATACCGAACATGAAATCGTCACCCGTCAGGTTCTCAACGAGGGACTGCATTTTCTGGAAAAACCTTTCACGCCCTCGGATCTGGCCAAAAAACTCCGTCAGGTACTTGTTTCTTGATTCGATGGCCGAAGCCCCATCGGAAGTTTTTTCTACGAAACCAGTGAACCCTCCAAGCCTGGATTGCGTTTTTCTTTCACGATGCTTCGTGCCGAAAATCTGTATGGAACGAAAAAAACGCCCCGAAAGCGGGGCGGTGTGGTTTGAGACTTGAAGCCTGTGGAAGACCGATTAGAAGCGCTCGATGGTGAAATCGTCGTCATCCGCTTCGGCCTCTGGGGTACTTTCCACATCCGACCATTTGGCATCGCTGGTGGAACTGATCCCCTGGAAGCGCAATTCAAAGTCCGCCGGGTTCGTCGCCTGTTTCAAGGCTTCGGCATAGGTGATGAATTTCTGCCGTACCAGGGTCATCAAGCTCTGGTCGAAGGTCATCATTCCGTAAGACTGGAATCCGTTGGCGATGGCATCGGGGATTTCCTTCAGCTTGGTTTCATCGGAAATCAGTTCACGGATGCGGTTCGTAACGATCATCACCTCACAGGCCGGAACACGCCCTTTGCCATCGGCACGAGGCATCAGCCGTTGACTGATGACGGCTTTCAGGGTGTTGGTCAGTTGCAGGCGGATGGATTTCTGCTGGTGTGGAGGGAAAAGTGAAACGATACGGGTGATGGTTTCCGTGGCGTCCATCGTGTGTAGCGTGCTGAAAACCATGTGACCGGTTTCCGCAGCCGCCAAGGCAACCTCAACGGTTTCCAGATCGCGCAACTCGCCCAGAAGAATCACATCCGGATCCTGCCGCAAGGCCGCTTTCAGGGCACCGGCATAGCTTAAGGTATCCACCCCCAGTTCCCGTTGATTGACCATGCAATGGTTGTCCCGAATCAGGTACTCGATGGGGTCTTCGATGGTGATGATATGCTCGGTGCGTGCAGCGTTGATGTAATTGATCATCGCGGCCAGGGTGGAGGACTTTCCGGAACTGGTGGTTCCGGTAACCAGAACCATGCCACGGCGAAAATCTGAGATTTTCTTGAGTACCGGTGGAAGGTTGAGGTCTTCAAAGTTGGGCACATTGTGGGGAATGACGCGGATGGCCATACTGATGGTCCCACGTTGGTAATAGATATTGACACGAAAGCGACCCAACCCGGTGATACTGTGGGCCAGGTCCACCTGCCGGTTGGTTTCCAACTCTTTCCGGTGGCGTTCGCTGAGCATACTCTTGGCCATCTGAATGACCTGCTCGGCCTGGAGACGTTCCGCCCCTTTGAGAGCAACAAGACTGCCGCTGATGCGGAACATCGGAGGAAGGCCCACCTTGATGTGAATATCGGAGGCACCACCTTTGTGTCCGATGGCGACGATATCGGAAATGTTCATGTTTGTACCCATTGCGTCAACCGATGGTCGGCCTTTTCTTTAGTGCGGATGAACAAGCCACATCGGAACTGGAAAACGTGTCGGATTTTCTTCGGTTATTCTTCGTTCCACGGCGATAGAACGAAGGAATATCAAGGTTTTATCAGGGAACCTGCGTAAAATCAAGGCCAAGATGAAAAAGGATAGGGGGCCACGGGTCGGGATTGCGAAGAAACACCCCGGCGTAGATCGGAATTTCTTTTCGTTGGGGCTGTTCGTGTTCCCATTGTCAATTGGAATGGAACTTCTTGTTTCTTCCTGAGTGTGCCAAAGTGCGTTCCATGAAAGATGAAGGTTCTGTCAGGAAACAGAAAACCCCCGGCCATCGGGTCGGGGGGGTGGGGTGTTTTGAGTGAGTCGGAGTGGATTGCTCGCCGAAGAACGCTAGCTCTTGCTTCCGAAACGTCGTTGCTGCCAGGTCTGGTATTCCAGCATTCGAGCAATGGTTTTGACGGCGCTCTCCGGGGTTTGGAAAAACACGCCGGCATAGGGGCTTCCCTCGACAGGGTAGAGGGTCTGAGCGTTGGCATCGGTGAGCAGGCTGACACCCAATACCGGCTTCTGGTATTGTTCCATCAGCTCCGTGATGCGCTTGATGTACATGGTTTCAAAGCCAAGGTATTGCTGCATCATCATATCCGCAAATTCATGGGAGAATTTGGGGTCCGCTTTCAACACATTGGCGCGAAGTTTTTTCATGAACACGCCCTGACCGTGAATGCCCATGTTGATTACCACATCGCAGTCATCCCATTTCAGCAGTTGTTCGATGGCTGCCAGGGGGATTTCCGGGTTGATGTCACTGACCAGATCCAGCGGGTTGCCTCGACTCCAGTAGGGCGGCAAGACCTTGTCGAAATGAGCGACGATAGCCGGGTCCAGTTTGGGAACGTCCAAGCCGTATTCGTTGCATAGGTCCGCCGTGACGACTCCCCAGCCGCCGCCCAGAGTAACGATACCCACACGGTTTCCTTTGGGAAGGGGAAGGCTGCTGAAGCCTGCGCTGAGGTCCAGAAGATCCGAGGGGCTGTTGACCATAATCACGCCAGCCTGACGGCAGGCGGCTTCAAAGACGGTGAAGTCTGCGGCCAGGGCTCCGGTGTGGCTGGCTGCCGCCTTGCCACCGGCTTCGGTGCGTCCGCCCTTCAGAATCACCACCGGCTTGTTTTTTCCAACGGCTTCGACGGCGTCCAGAAAGCGTGGCCCGTTCTTAAGACTTTCCACGTACATCAATACGGTGCGGGTCTGTTCATCGACGGCGAAGAACTCCATGTAATCTTCAATGGTGCACATCGCCTCGTTGCCGGAGCCGCAAAAGGCGCGAATGCCGATGCCCTGATCTTCGGCGAAGGCCAGAAGCTGCGTTCCCATGTTCCCGGATTGCGCCACCAAGGCCGTGCTGCCGGGAACGGGTTGTACCTGGCTTCCGGTAAGGTAGAGTTTCTCAGAGGGGTTGTTGATACCCATTGTGTTCGGGCCGACAATGAGAATCCCGGCCTTCTCGGCTTCTTTCACCAGGGCCAGTTCCAGCTTTTTGCCTTCTTCGCCCGCTTCCGCGAAATCGCTGCTGACGACCAACAGGTTTTCAATCCCCTTCTGCTGCATCTGGGGAATCAAGTCCCGCACGTACTTGGCAGGAATGGTCACGGCGACGAGATCCACCGGGCCTTCAATGTCCATCAGGCTTTTGTAGACCGGCTGACCGGAGATTTCTCCGCCTTTCTGGTTGACCAGATACACCGGGCCGGGGAACTCGCCGGACAGAATGTTGGTGACCAGGAAATTGCCCCACTTGCCAAGCTGTGCCGAGGCGCCGACAATTGCGATGGACTTGGGGCTGAAGAAGGTGCGGATGCGTTCCGGCGCAATGGGTGGATGAGCGGTCTGATTGAGTTTCCGTTCACCCAGAACCACCAGAGCATCCACGGCGTGAACGGCGCCATCCGGCCCCACCAATAGCGGGTTGATGTCCACTTCCACCACCTCGGTCAGATCCTCTGCCAGACGGGAAAGGCCGACAAGGGTGCGTATCAAGGCCTGACGGTCGGCGGCCTTCTCGCCGCGAAACTCACCAAGCAGTTTCTTGGCTGCGATCTCGTCCAGCATCGTCTGCGCTTCGGCTTCATCCACGGGTGTAGCACGGAAGGCCACGTCATGCAGGGCTTCGGTGAAGACTCCACCCAGGCCGAACATCACGACGGGGCCGAACAGGCTATCATGGAGCAGTCCGGCGACGAATTCCCGTTTTCCCGAAAGCATCGGTTGAACCAGCAGACCTTCCAGGTCTGCGCCTGCATTTTCGATGATCGTCTGGGCGGCTTGCCGGACCTGATCGGCGCTGTTGAGTGAAAGCTGCACCAACCCGCGTTCTGTTTTGTGGGTCAGCTTGGAACCCAAGCCTTTGAGGACGATGGGAAAGCCCAGCGCTTCGGCTTCTTCAACAGCCTGGTCCGTGGTGTGGACCACGATCTCCTGCACAACGGGGATCTCGTAATACGATAGCAGGGTTTTGGCCTCGGCTTCGGTGAGGGTGTTTCGTCCCTCGCGAAGAACCTGATGAATCAAGGGTTTGGCCTCGAAAGACATGGGGGCAACTCCTCTAAGCAGTCGGATTGAACGTCTACAGGATCGTTACAACAAAGTCGGCCTGATACAACCCGTCTACTATAGCGTTTCGGTCGGTGGGGTCAAGTTTCGCAACGATGCCTGCTTGGCCTGGGCTGGATTCTTCAGGGACTCGGAGCAAGGTTCCTGCCCTGGAAAAATCAGCGAACGACTATGAAATACAAAGGAAAACATCGTCTTTGATTCCTGTTTTGGATAAGTTTTTTCTGGAGATGAAGCAATCCCCCACCGGATGGCGGGGGATTTTGATCAAGCGTCTTGGATGGTGAGCAGGCTTTGGGGTTCTTACTCCTGAACCATCCCTCGCACGCGCATCCCTTGGCGTTGCAGCGCGGCAACCTGTTTCTTCAGGCGCTCCACTTCAGAGCGAGGCGTCAAGCCTAGAAGGTCAATCAGGTTCTCTCTGAGGTCTTCCGTCCAGGCCTCGGCCCCTTCCATCCAGGTATCAAGTTGTTCTTTTACCGCGTGCCCTTGCTTTTGAACCCCTTCTTTCAGGTGCTTTTCCTGTTTACGGGCTTCGTCCCGTATTGCCTGTTCCTGGTCGAGCAGGTTTTGCTTGATCCGTTTCGCGCTCTGTTCCAGATTCCGGCGTGTTTTCTGGCCGGTCTGTTCCAGTTGGTTGACGGTTTCCCGGACATCATCCTTCAGTGTGTTTCCAAAGCGGGTGATTTCCTGGCGCCACTCTTGGACGATTTCTTTTTCTTTGGCGACAAGATCATCCCATTTCACGGATACGATCATGATGGTCTCCTTTTTGGTGTATTGAACTCTCGTTCGTGTTGTCATCTGTTCTCCCCTGAAGGCAAAATAACGCTTCGCGTCATCCGTGTCAAGATCAAAAATAACGCTTTGCGTTAAAATCGGATCAACCATCTGTTTGAAACAGGCCATGACGGGCTTCAACAGAACTCAACAAGGCTTAACTTTGATTAACTAGCCCTCGTTCACGCTGCGTTTTGTAAAGATTTCTGTGGATAACTGTGGAAAACCCTGGGGAAAACCTTGACATTTGCAGAGATTTTGAGCAAACGACTTGAAGCAGGAACGCATCATCAGAGGGCTCATGGGAAGACTAACAATCGGAAAATATTGAAGATAATGATGCCGGTTCGTTCCGGTAGCCCTTCGGATTTCTTGATTTGGGTTCAGAGGATGGGGGTGGGGATTTTTCCACAAATTGCGCTGGTTGTCGGAAGTTTTGACACCGAGAACGCTGAAAATGGACTCTCTGTGAAAACCTGAACCGTGGAAAAACGGCGGTATTCCAAGAGGATGGATTGGAAGAAGAATGAAATATTCGCTAGACACGATGTCGTCAAAGAGATCATGACGCACGAGAATGGGGAGTTCCTGTCAGAAGCTGACAGGATCAGGGTCACGAAAGGGGGAAGAAAGAAAACAGCCGCGAAGCAAGAATGAGAAAAATCCAGTAAATACAAAGAGAAAATCCGTTGGAGGTACGGTCGTGGAGCGATCTGTTCTTCCCTCCTTGCTCACTCCCTTGGTAAGTCAGTGCTTATCGAACCCCTTTCACATGGGATGTATTTTCTCCCCAGACACAGAAACAGGCCGTGGTTTGGCAGGTGCAGCCTTCCAGAGCGGCATAAGCCCGCAAAATGTGATCTTGCAACGTAAAGTGATGGGGCCGTGCGGTAATCAGACCCGCACGGAAGCCCAGTGGCTCGGAAAGCTCTTTCGGCGTCTGATCCCTGAAATTCTGGCTGATATAGCGCAGGCTGTGCATGGTTTCTTCCGGGCTGTTGTCTGGGAAAGCCAGCAGGATGTCTGCGGTTTCATAGCGACCGGAAATATCTTTCAGGCGAAGGCCGGATTGCACGCTTCTGGCGAGGTAGGAAAGAACCCGGTCCCCCATGCCGTACCCGTGGGTCGCGGTGATCTTGTCAAAATCCATGATGCGCAGAAGGGCAATCACCAACTGACCACCGGCCAGGCGAACCTGATCCAGTTCTCTGCCCAGCGCATTTTCCAGGCTGCAACGGTTGAGCATTCCCGTCAAGGGGTCTTTCTCTCCGGAGCCTTCCGCCCGTTTGAAATGGTTTAACAGCCCGCGCACCTTCAAGGTGAAGATTTCCATGTCCATCGGCTTGGACAGGTAATCGTAGGCTCCCAGGCGCAGGGCGTGAAGTTGGTCTTCGGTCGAGGTCCGGCTGGTCAGAAACAGAAAGGGGGTTTCCCGGTTTTTTTCCGTTTCCTTCATTTCACGATAGAGCTTGAAGCCGTCCATATTGGGCATGTTGATGTCACTGATCACCAGATCGACGCGACGGGCAGCAAGAACCCGTATGGCCTCCAGTCCATCCGCGGCATGAAGTACATCAAAGCCGGCACGTTCCAGGTTGAACGCGCACATTTCGCGGGTTACTTCATCATCTTCCGCCAACAGTACAACGTGTTTGGACGGCATGTACATCTCCTGGGCATGGCGAGAAGCCATGACCGGTCGGGTGAAGCTTTGCATTGGGGAAGTCTCCATGTTGTAGTGCAAATGGTTTCCCATTCGTCGTGTTGCGTTTCCCACGTGCAAGTCTTTCGCAATATGATCTTCCACAGTGACGCTACAATCAGGTCCGTGCTTCCGTGAAAGTATTGCCGCGAGAGCGTTGCAATCTTAGAGCCATGTTTTCAAAAGAACGAAGCTAAGGAATGAATCCCTAGGTTGATTGCCTGAGATGGATACCTTAGCCAACCCTGCGATGATCTGTCTTTTTATGGAACACCTGTTCCAAAATGGAGTAGATCTGTTCCACTTTGTTTCGCCAGTCCTTATTTGAAACAGCTTGCTTGCGTTGGTGCCGTTTCTCTTCGGAATCCTCCTCGGAGAGCTTTTCAAGCCATTCGGCCAGAGAGTCAACGTCCTTGGAATAATCAACGAATGGTAACAGGGCTTGCTCTGTCGAAGGAGATACCATCGCGGTGGCCAGTCCTGCCGCGTTGCTTTGGGCTGCCAGAAGAACAGGACGGTGGCCTTCCCTTGCCTCCGGGGTCAAAGGAATCCAGGATGCTTTCCAGGTCGAGATGCGCTCCAGGAAGTCTTCCATTCGATCGCACGGTTCAATCTGGACATTCTCAAGCTTACTGATTTCAGAGGGTATTTCATCTTCTGAGGCTACGAAATCCAGTGTCCATTCGGGAAGCCTTGCTGAAACGGCTTGAATGAGGGAAGCATCCAGCCCCTTGGCGCTGTCATCAAAAAAGCCCAAGACCTTCTCTTCCGCAGGTTGTTCCCTAATGTGGTTCAAGGAGGCTGTATCAATGCCGTATGGGAGATAATGAGCTTGTTTATTCAGGTGTTTACCCGTATCAAGCCATTTTTCTTCACTGACCAGAATCAGGTCGGCACGACTGAGCATCCGGGCTTCTGCGGCTTGGATCAACTCCCGGTCCGATGCCATCAGTTTCTCGTGGAGGTCGGTTTTATAGTAGATGATCGGACCGCAATCCAGGCCGTCCAGGTAGAACCCGGCAATGGGATTGATGACCAGCACAGTGGGGCGCTTGATGTTCAAACGGTGGATTTCCCATTGGATTTCCCTGTGTATGGTCATTCGGTTACTGCGACGTGCCGGGGAACTGAGATGCCAGGGAAGAAGGTTCAAGTCTACCAGAGAAATTCGTTTGATCTCTCCGGGAAGTACCACTTTCATCTGTTCGCGGGTGCTGGAACGCTGTCTGCGTTTGGCACGTAAGTTTCCACCCCAGAGTTGTAGAATGTCTTCGGATTCCAGTTTAGGGCTGCTTGTTCCCAGAGCGTTGATCCAGATGATTTTGTCCTGGGCGGCCAAATGATTGGCCAAGTGTCGGATGGGTGTCGGGAAACCATGCCATTCGTCGCCAAAAATGATCCAATCCATCGCCCCCTCCTTTACCCTGCTCGCATATAACTGTAATGGACTTCCAAGGTTCTGGCCCAACGTCTTGCGCTGTAGCGCTGCAAAACACGTTGGGATGCCAAGAAGGCATTCTTATGAAACACATCGTAATTACCGCTGATTGTCTGTATCGAATGGAAAAGGTTTTCACTGTCTGCATTGGGAGTCAGCAGACCATTGAAATCGTGTTCCACCAACTGGGAAACGCCCCCTCGTCGTGAAGCGACCACGGGTTTGGCACAGGCTACCGCTTCAATCATGGAAAGCGGTAGACCGATCTGCTTCATCGGCAGTACGAGAATGTGGCATTGGCGAACGAACTGATGATAGTCTGCCTCGCTCCTCCAGAAGTGAACATGCTCGCTGAGTTTCATTTCTCGGGTCGCCAGGGTAAATTCTGCCAGAGCCGGACCATTGCCAATCACATCCAGACGGACATCCTGCCGCTCTCGTAGCTGGTTGACGGCGTTGAGAAGATTGTCCAAACCGCAGTCATGACGCAAAGTTCCCACATAGAGCAGCCGTAGCGGCCCCTCTGAAGGAAACGCCGTTGTCAAAGGCAGGCGCTCCCGTTGGTCATCCAACATGTTTTCCACCAGAGCAACGCGGGTTGCGCTGATGCGCTGAGTCAGCAGGTAGGCTTGATGGTCCAGGGTTTCCACGAAGATCCGGTCCAGGTGACGCATCGCCAGGCGTTCGATGAGTTCGTTTTGCTTCTGTTGCCGCAACTCGTCTAAATAGGACTGGTGTAGGGTTGTGGCAAGGCTCAGCTTAGGGTGATGCGTGAGCAGGGAGTAGGCCAAGGCGCGGCTTCCGTGGCTATGCAGGACATTCATCTGCTCGCTGCGCAGGTAACGTTGCAGGTCATTGAGCAATTGACCGTCCAGGTCTTGGTGACCGTGGAGAATTTTCACGGGAATATTTCTCATCCGAGCCTGGTCGATGTAAAGCTCGAAGTCTTCGGGATGATTGGGATTGCTGAGGATTCCCAAGGTGGTTTTAATCCCGATATCGCGTAGAGCGCGAGCCCCTTGCAGAACCACACGATCAGCTTCAACGCATTGCCCCGGTGTGGTCAGGTGGAGTACTCGTAGATCCTTGGATCCAAAAGCCGTTAGTGGATGGGATTCCTTGGGCTTTTCTGCGTCGGGGAGTATCCAGTCCTGTTTTTGGATTTCCGTGTTCATGGTCTACTCACTTGTGTTCTTAGGGTCTTCTTTCCACTTTGTGGTACTTGAGCAAGGCTTGTGCCATTGTTTTTGTATGTTTTGTATCTGCATGAAATTATATGGAATATCTCTGTTCTTGATGGGTTCGAAATACGCTCTGGCGGCCATCATGGGTATGAAGGCCGGGTTAAACTGGAACAAGTGTTTCACCCAGAGACAAGGTAATGAATGGGATAGTTAGGAAGGAAACGCTGTTCTCCTGAACGGTTTTTGAAGGCAGAGAGAGGCTTTCTTGGCAGAGCCGATCTTTGCTAGAGAGCCATACCAATGTGGACGACTTGACAGTTTATGACAGGTTTGGACCTCTCTGGTACAGAGTTTGCTTCCGTTTCAAGAGCGAACACAAGGTAACCCCCATTTTCATGCTGTATAGCGGTTTTAAGGAGAGGTTTATGACAGGTAGAATGGAAGCCATGAAACGTAGAATGGTGTCTGAAGCGATCGAATTCAACCAGGGCAACCTGAGCCGTACCGCCCGATTCCTGGGGATTGGACGTACAACCTTGTATCGGATGATCCGCAAATACGAAATCCCGCTAAAGCGCAAAAACGACATGAGCGAAAAAGGCGAAGCGGCCTGAATCTCAGGGGATGAACACCTCCCCCCGGTATTCTCTCTGCAACCTTGGGTGCTGATCTCTTTGGTGCAGGTGACTGAGATGAGGTAGAAAGAGCCTCCCTTTCTTGGCGCTGGAGTGTCTCTTGTCTCTCTGGGAGCTTTGTTTGCTGAGGTGTCTGAATTTGAACGGAGGTTCTTCGGGCAAGGGGTGCGTTGCAAAGCACCACGCAGGGGCTTTCAGCACTGGTAGAACTGGTGCCACGGATTCAGGACACATTCTTTTTGAAAAATCCAAGCTTTTTCTTGCCAAAAGCCTAGGGGTTGGGTATAGGGTTTCTCTGGATTGGGGGCGTGGCTCAGTTGGTAGAGCGCTGCGTTCGCAACGCAGAGGTCGAGGGTTCGACTCCCTTCGCCTCCACCAATCTTAATTATACGAACCCGATTCTCCATGAAGTGAGCATCGGGTTTTGTGCTTTATGTCGTCGCTATACCTGCCTGCTATCTAATGATTTTCCATTCGCTATTCGTAGAGTTCGATTCTCCTTCACAGGAGCAAAGAGGACCGCGAACGTCGTGCGGGCTTCACTATGACCTTCATTCCGGGATTATTATCCCGGCAACAATAAGTTAGACTACGTATCAATATTGTCATTCCCGCGAAGGCGGGAATCCAGAGTAAATCCTGTTGTCTGGATCCTCCGCCTGCGCGGAGGATGACGATTCTTAAGCTCGGTTATAATCGCCGGGTTGATACTATCGAAAATCATCCAGTCGAAGTGTGTTTTGAATGCTGTCTCGTTGTCTTGGTTTGACACCGGCTTCGTCGGCGTAGTCCTCCCATCGGGAAACGACCTTGCGTACTTTTTGAATGATCGTTTTATATTGGCCCCGTTTCAGAAGGGCCGCTTTACCACACTGCTCAAAATCTTCCAGGGTGAGATGATCCTGTTTGCCGTTGATCGTCATTTGGTGGCTGGAGGTCCATTGCCCGGATGGTTGGTAGCTATAGGTCACGTCAAACGCGGGGGCTAAGGTCCATTGTCCACTGCGATCCATAAGAAAGGCGATGTTTTTGACATGATCATCCTGGTTTCGGGCGACGACATTGAAGACCATTCGCCGGAACAGTTCAGCGGTCGCCGTTGCAGGCATGTCCAGTCGCCTCATGACATCGAAGGCCTGTTCATAGCTATGCGCTCCCGCCATGTTGAAATCCAGGTGCGCCATTGCCGCCAGGGATTGCATGTGCAGTTTGTCGTTGCCGGGTCGGTCGAAGCGGCGGGTCATGAAATGATTCCTACCTCCTTCGGACAACAGGCGGCATTCGCTCATGGTGATGCCGCAATCCTTCGCCATATTCGAGTAGGCATACTCGATCAGACCATAACCTTTCGGATCGGCAAGCTCTTTATCCCGGTTGCTATCCACGCCATCAAACTTGATCAGCCAATGCTCAAAACCTTCGGAGAGGGTTGTCTGACCGCTTCGCACCTCTTCTGTATCCCGATTCCACGCAATAACCGCCTTGGCTCGTGCGCCACCGGCAGATGTGCCGATACGCAAAATATCCGCGATCACGTCAGCGGAGCCAGCGTGGAAATTGGTTTGCAGTTGATCACGTTGTGAGAGGATTTCACTGGCAAGTTTGACCAACCTGTCTACTTCAAGCTTGGTATCCTGTGCGGGATCAGGCCCTTGGGCCGGTTCAAATTCCAGTGCGCCCATACCGCGAGATCCGGTGTAGCAAAGACGCTCAACCGCGTTGAATGATTCCGGGCTACGCCCTTGCCGGGCAAGCCAAGTGTCGATGAGTGCATTTCCGAACTTATCCGGAAGGGAATCGGCCAGCAAACCCGCCAGACCATGAAAACTGGTTTTAGACAGAGCCGGGAACGAAAATGTCTGATTGCCAAGGGGCATCATCAGCGGTGCCAGTTCAATGCCGCTACCCACAAAAACGGGATCATATTGAAAAGATGCAACGTGTTTCCCATCTTCCAACGCTACAGCTCCGATGGTTGTGCCCCAAAGTTTGACTTTCGCAACTGTGGTCATTGTTCATCACCCCATTTCCATTTCTTGTCCGTTTTGACGGCTTTTTGGGATCTTACTCGCTTAGGTGGGTCCGTCTTCCCTTGCAACAGTTCCATCGGTGAGGCGGAGGATTCAGGGACAAGCTGATTCAAGCGATCCGCCAGACCTAGTGCCTGAAGCAGACGGATCAGAGTGGTAAACTGGGTGTCGTAACCATTTTCGATTCGCTCTATTGTTCGTTTGCTTACTCCAGCCTGCTCTGCAAGTTGAGCTTGAGTGATTCTGCATTCAATGCGGAATCTGGCTAGCCTGCCCGTCAACTCTTCGATGACCGATTGCGGAGCCGTCTGTTTGTCAATGTTCATGTCTTGACCTCTCTTGATGCTTACCTCTTTTCTACTCGTAATATACTACGAAAATAGACGGTAATCAAGGTTAAATTCGTAATTAATTACGATTTTGTCATTCCCGCGAAGGTGGGAATCCAGCGTAAATTCAGTTGTCTGGACCCTCCGCCTGCGCGGAGGATGACGATTCTTAAGCTCGGTTATAATCGCCGGGTTGATAATGTGAAAAACGCCCGTCCGGAGATCCTGGACGGGCGTGGCTGTTTTCGGAAAGAGCTTCCTGAGGAAGGTGCCACCTTGGCGGCTCATTCCATTTCAGGAAACGCGGGAAGCATTTAGCCCTTGTTCTCGTCATCCAGCAGGGAAATCAAGACTTCACGGTGGCTTTCACAGCGTATCTGGTGCAAGGCCGATCGGCGCCGTTCCGGGTCACGCAGGGACAAGGCTTCGGTATGCAGACGACGGTCCAGCCGTTTTCGCCAAAGGCCATGACCGAACAAGGCTCCGAAGGCCGAGACACGGAGTGTCTGGACATGCTCCTGAAAGTGACGATCAACAAAGTCATCTTTCAGAATGGTCTGGGAGCGCTGCTGCACGCCGTGTAAAAAGTCTTCTTTTTCTGCTCCCTGCATGATCCGCACGCCATGACCTTCCGGGCCAAGCTGCCGAAGGGGAAGAAGATCCGTGGTCAAGGAGCTATCCGCAGAAAGCTCCGCAGTGACCAGCATTCCCTGGTAATGGGCCAGGTTTTGGCGTGGGGTATAGCGGGCAATGCCTGCACGACCGGGGTCGTCGGTGAGAAAATTCCCCTGTCCGTAAACCAGCAACGAATCGTGGTAGTGTTCGATGCAGCCTGCGATGTGGCTGTGTTGGCATAGCACGATGCTGGCTCCTAAGTCCGCGAGCAGACGGCAGGTGTCCTGAAGTTTGGGAGTGGGGTAGGGGTAGTATTCCAAGCCGCCGTGTAGCAGGATGATCCAGTGGTCAACCTGGCTTTGGTAGCGTTTGAAAACCAGGGCGATACGTCCCGGTTCCAATCCCGCCGCTCCGGCCTGGGTCTTTGAAACCAGGCTGAACTCATGCTCGGCGATGGCCAACAGGCCGAGGGTCTGTCCATTGGTTTTCCATAGCAAGGGCGTGAAGGCCTGTTCACGATCTTCTCCGGTGCCGAAGCTTACGATCCCCGCTTCCTTGCAGGCCGCTTGTGTGTCTTTCAACCCTTGGGTGCCGTAATCGAGAATATGATTGTTTGCCAAACCTACGGCGTGGATGCCTGCGGCGTGCAAGCCTTTGGCACAGTCCGGATGGGCTTTGAAGTTCCATCCCGCCTTGGGGTGGGGTTGAGCGTGGGTGGTCAAGGGGCTTTCCAGATTGGCCAGGACAAGATCGGCCTCTTGAAAGCGGGGAAGCAGGTCTCCGAATACCGGTTGAAGATTGCCGTCTCGCAGAAAGCGTTCGTTTCGGCCATCCGCGCAACAGTCGCCGCAAAGAATGAGTTTGGAGGTTTCAGACATGCTTGTGTATCCAATCCTGTTGCTGGGTGGTGAGAAAAGGGTGCATCGGCAAACTGACGATCTTCCTGCAAACCTCTTCACAGACGGGGAAATCCGCCGGGTTTTCTTTCAGGTAGGCCAAGGCTTTCTGGCGGTAGAGCGGCATGGGGTAATGAACCGCCGTGGGGATGCCTGCGGCTTCCAGTTTTGCGATGAAAGCCCTGCGGTTCTCCACCAGAATGCTGTAGTTGGCCCAGGCGCTCTCGTATCCTGCCGGCTCGATAGGGCAAGCAATCCCTTGGGCAGAGAGAGCTTCGTGGTAGCCTTGGGCTATTCGCCTGCGTACCGCCTGCTCGTCGTTGAAGTGATCCAGTTTCACCAAGAGAATGGCTGCTTGCAGGGTATCCAGGCGGCTGTTCAAACCGATCCGCTCATGATGATGTCGGGCATATTGGCCGTGAACCCGCATACACCGGATACGCTCGGCCAGGGCTTCGTCCGGGGTGAAGACCGCGCCACCATCTCCGAAACAACCCAGGGGCTTGGTGGGGAAAAAACTGGTGCAACTCAGGGTGACGGCCTGCGCACTCGGTTTTCCGTGGAATCCGGCACCGAAACTCTGCGCGGAGTCTTCCACCACCGGAAGATGGTGGGCCTGGGCAATCTTGCCGATGTCGTCGAACGCGGCGGGAAGACCAAACAGGCTGACCGGCAGGATGGCCTTGGTTCGTGGGGTGATGCGTGTTTCCAGGCGGCGCGGGTCCAGCGTGAAGGTGTGGGGATGAATATCGGCAAACACCGGTTTGGCTCCGCAATGGAGAATCGCTTCCACCGTGGCGAAGAAACTGAACGGTGTGGTGAGTACCTCATCACCGGGGCCGATGTCCAAGGCCATCAGGGCAAGGCGTAGCGCATCGGTACCGCTGGCGCAGGTGATGGCGTGCTGTACGCCAAGATAATCTTGCAGGCGGGTTTCCAAGGCGGAGACTTCCGGCCCTAGAATGAATCGGCCATGTTGGAAAACCCTGGCCGTGGCATGATCGAACTCTGCCTGATAAGCCTGGTAGCAGGCGGCGACATCGCAGAGCGAGAGAGTGGGGTTCATGATAGAAGCTCCACGGTGTCGGCATCCACAAGGCGGTAACGGCTTTGGTCTGTAGGATCGCTGGCCAACCCGTCGGCGTTGAAATGCAGGCGGTTTCCGGCCAGGCTGACAAAGCCGAGGCGCCGTGCCGGGTTCCCCAACACCAGAGCAAAGGATGGCACATCCTTGGTGACTACGCTGCCTGCTCCGATCAGTGCATGATGGCCGATGGTGACACCGCAACGAATGGTACAATTTGCGCCGAGGCTGGCTCCACACTCAACCACGGTGGGTTGGAAACGGTCTTTGCGCGGGATAAACGCTCTGGGGTTTGAGATGTTGGTGAAGACCACAGACGGCCCGACAAAGACGTCATCCTTCAGGGTCACCCCCTCAAACACACTGACATTGTTCTGAATCCTCACGCCGTGGCCAAGGTGGACACGGGGACCGATGACGCAATTCTGCCCGATGGAACAACGTTCGCCGATGCGTGTTCCTGAAAGCAGGTGGCAGAAAAGCCAGACCTTGCTTTGTGCGCCAAGATGGACATCCGGGTCAATGACGCTGCTTTCGTGAATCCACGCTTCGGGAGAAATCATCGCTGTACCTGTTTCAAAAAGGGATGGGCCTCGCTCCGATCGACACAGGGGGTAGCCTGTTGGATCTGCCAGACCGTTTCCAGCGCTGCCTTGGTCTCGGAGACGCCAAAGCCCTTTCCGTCTAAGATGGCCCGATAGCTTTGGGTGTGAAGGTTCTCAAAGCCTTCGGTAAAATCAATGGGTTCGCCGTCAACACTCAGATTGCGGAAGGACCGCAGTCCGGCGTTGCGGCTTTGTTGGGGAAGATCCTCTTCACGGATACTCAAGAACCAGCGAACCCGCGCCTTGGCAAGTACCAACAAACCTGCGGCACGAGAGAAGGAACGATGATGAACCCGGTTTTCTATCACGGGCCCGAAGAGCCACTGAAGGCAATCGAAGATGTGAATGCCGATGTTCATTACCAGCCCCCCGGAACGTGCTTCGTTCCCCTTCCAGCTTTTTTCGTACCAAGGGCCGCGATGGCTCACCGTGGTGAACTCCACCTCGTGGTTTCGGGGACTGCTCTCCCGGTCGAGCCGCATCTTCAAGGCGTTCAAGGCCGGATGCAAACGCAGTTGCAGCATGGTGTAGATTCGCTCCGGATGGTGTTGGTCCATTTCCTCCAATTTCGCCAGGGCGTCAGGCGTCAGTACCAGGGGCTTTTCACAGATCACCGTGGCATGGTGGCGTAAGGCCAGTCGGATATGGGCCTCATGCAGATCATTGGGAGAGCAAATCGCCAGATGGGTGATGGCCTGTTCCGGCTTGGTGGAGCCTTGCTCTTCCAGATAGGCTTCAAAGGTTTCGGGATGGGTGAAGAACGCGGCATGGGGAAAAAATCGGTCCAGTACACCGACGCTGTCACAAGGGTCCAGCGCGGCAACCAGCGTGTTCCCGGTGTCGTGTATGGCTTGCAAATGGCGAGGTGCAACAAAGCCCGCCGCGCCGATGAGTGCAAAACGCTTCCTCATACCATCCCCTGAAACCAGAGCCGCGTGTCGGTCATTCCAACAACGAAGCACGGAGCCAAAGCCGATCCATCACAATGAGTTGCTCTTAGCGTTCCTTGGATGCAAAGTCAATGCGTAGGGGCTTGCATCTCTCCGGACAGACCGCATGGTTTCTTTTTCATCCTCCGGCTGGTCTTGACAACCCAATGACCGACAGGTAGCGTATGCGCCGCCCCACTCCATCCACCTGTAAGCCAGCGAGTATCCGGTGAGCGAGCAAGCCAAGACCCCATCGTCCAAGCCCGTGGAATCATCCCTGAAACGCACGATCATGGTGTATGCCACCGGCAACGGCATTGCCACAGTCCTGAATGGTCTGTCCGGTTTTCTGGCCGTTCGTCTGGTTTTGCCGGAGGTACTTGGAACCTTTCAGACCATTTACCTCTGGATGGGTTATCTATTGATTGCCACCTTGGGCGTTCACGATGGGTTAAACCGGGAGATTCCTTTCTATCTGGGGCAGGATAACCGCAACACGGCGGATGATCTGGCCGCATCGGCCCAGGGATACATGCTGCTGCTCTCCCTTCTTTCTCTGTTGGGCTTCGGAGGAGCGGCATTCTACTTCTACCTGCAAGGGGATCTTCCCTACACGGCGGGTTATGCGGCCTTGGCGATGAGCGCCTTTCAGCTGTTTTATCAGAAATCCTATCTGGATGTTACCTACCGCACCCACGGCAGGTTTTCCCGCCTGTCGTTGATTTTGAGTCTTACCGCAGCCTTGAATATGCTGATGGTCTTGGCTGTCTGGGCCTATGGCTATTACGGTTTGTGCCTGCGAGCCGGGACCGTGGCCTTGGGAGCTTTGGCGATTACCTATGTCGGACGTCCCTTGAAAGGGCTTCGCTTCCGGGTTTCCTGGAACCACTTGAAGCAACTGATCGTCATCGGTGCGCCCATCCTCATTGGTTTGCAACTCAATGCTCTGTGGTCTACGGTCAATCGCACCTTGATTCTCAGCGAACTGGGAGAACGTTCTCTGGGGTTGTTTTCCCTGTTCGGCATGATGAGCCCGGCCTTGATGCTGGTTCCCACTGCGGTGGCTCAGGTATTGTACCCCAAGTTGTCCCAGTTGTATGGGCAGGGCAAAAACCTTTCGGACTTGACCCGCTTCATGGCCAAACCCATTCTTGCCCTGGTCGCCTTCATGGCCGGGGGAATCGCCCTCTTGTGGTTTCTGCTTCCTTACCTTGTGGAGTTTTTCCTGCCCAACTATACCGATGGCATCGAGGCGGCTCGTTGGGCCGTGTTGGATATGGTTGTCTTTGCCGCCTTGCAGCTTCGCTTGCTGTTTTTCGTGGTCAAAAAGCAGGGCTATTATCTGTTCACCATCGTCTTTGGTATGGCGGTGCATGGCGTGTTGCTGCTCTGGGCCTTGGGAGGACAGGCGACCTTGGAAACCTTCCCGCAGACGATGTTGGTTGGACGTGTGGCGAACCTCCTGCTTTGTCTTGTCATGTTGGCCGTTCTGCTTCGCCGAGACGCCAGGCAGGGCTAGGCGATTGGGGATGGCGGCGCTTTCTACCGTCGCTTCCTGATAGGTAACGGTCTTTCTTTCACCTCTTCGATCGCTCTGGGGAACCAATGACCTGATTGTGCGTACTTGCCGTCAGGTGATGCTTGACTTTCCCGGCGTGCCCGTTTAGCGTACATAAGAAAGCAACTATTGAATAGAACAATGGATTTTCCATAGGGTAGGGTGAATCCGATGTGTGGTATCGCAGGGTTAGCAACCCCTCGGATGACGGTAGAGGAACTTCGTGTTTCCGTAGAACTGATGAATTCACTGCAACGCCATCGCGGGCCGGATGGCAAAGGTGTGTTTGTGGAGCCGGGTATTGCCCTGGGGCACCGCCGCTTGAGCATTCTGGACCTGTCTGACGCAGGCCGGCAGCCGATGATAGACCCCACGGGCCGCTATGTGCTTACCTTTAACGGCGAAATCTACAACTATCTGGAATTGCGGGATGAACTGAAGGCGAAAGGCCATGTTTTTCAGAGCCGTTCGGATACGGAAGTGTTGCTTCATGCCGTGATGGAATGGGGAGCGGATTGCCTGTCCCGCCTTCGCGGGATGTTCGCTTTTGCGGTCTGGGACAAACGGAAAAAGCGTCTGTTTGCGGCGCGGGATCGCTTTGGCATCAAGCCTTTCCATTATCTGATCGACCCGGATGGTGGCCTTGTTTTTGCCAGTGAGATCAAAGCCCTACTTCCATTTTTGGATAACCGTGAAGTCGATGAAACCATTCTCGGCTGGTTCCTCGCCTGGGGGATGAGTGAATTCCATCAGGAACGTACCTTCTTGCGGGATGTGAAGAAGCTGGCTCCGGCTCATTACCTTCTTTGGGAACCGGGCAAGCCCTTGGAGTGCCACCGCTATTGGTCTTTTTCCGTGGAGCCTCGCTTTGAGAATTCCCACGCCGAGTTGTTTCAGGACAGCCAGCGTTTTCGTTCCGCCTTTTTAGATGCCGTGGATGTGCATCTTCGTTCCGATGTCCCTGTGGGAACCTGCCTGTCCGGCGGGCTGGACAGTTCATCCATCGTCGGAGCCACGTCGTATCTGCTGCGCAAACGAGGGCAATGGAAAGAAGACTGGCAACACAGCTTCAGCGCCTGTTTTGATGAGCCGGAAATTGACGAGCGCCCCTGGATCGAGGCGGTCATCGACAAAACCAAGGCGACCAGGCATTACACCTTTCCAAGCTCCGAAGAGTATGTCGAGGATCTTCCCAGCCTGGTCTGGCATCAGGAAGAACCCTTTGCCGGGACTTCGCCCTACGCTCAATATCGTGTGGCCAAGCTGGCCAAAGAACAGGGAATCAAGGTTTTGTTGGATGGCCAGGGTTCGGATGAATACCTTGCCGGATATGAAGCCTTCATCTGGTTGTATTTGAAAGAATTGACCCAACGCGGTCAATGGCGTGAATTCATCCAGGATCTTCCCGCCTTTGAAACCGTCCGTCCTGCTGGTGTGTGGGAGAAGGGACGGAAACTTATAACGAAATTCTGGCGCAACAAGACCGGGGATCTGGAACGCCTGTATGGGGCATCCGCCGTGCCGCGGGTTCCGTCGGAGGTTCGGGTGACCGGGACCGTCAATGAATTGGTCGAGATGCGCCTTTCCCGCAGTGTGATGGCCCTGCTTCGTTATGAAGACCGCAACACGATGGCCTTCAGCATTGAAAGCCGGGTGCCGTTCCTGGACCATCCTCTGGTGGAAGCGACCCTGTCCATGCCGGTGAAAAGCAAGATTTCCGGAGGATGGACCAAGCGGGTGCTTCGAGAGGGACTGGCGGATCTTCTGCCGGACAAGGTCCGTTTGCGTAAAAGCAAACTCGGTTTTGCCACACCGGAAGATGTCTGGATGCGTGGTGCGCTGGGCGAATGGGTGCGGCAAACCTTGGAACATCCCACGGTGGTCACGAAGTATGTTGATCCCTCCGGTCTTCAAGACCTGCTTCGTGAAACGCCGAAGCTGGGATACAACGCCCCACGGGACAGCCTGCTTTTCCGTCTGGCGATGGTGGAAGCCTGGAATGAGCATTTCCTCAACCGGGATCTTTCGGCCTGGGTATAGTGTGCAAAGGAATGGATGATGGGTGCGTTTGTACTGTTTGAAAAACATACGGAGTTCGATCAAGACGCCGTGCGAAGTCTGATGACCGAGCGGGGCTTTGCCGAACCCGTGGTGATGGATTTCAAGACCCACGACCTATGGTATTACAACAAGCAGGCGGTGGATGTCGATGTGACGGTTAGCGATGAGCAGGGGAATCGTCTGCTCGCCCTTGGTGCCGTTGTCTATAAGGGCATGGGCTATCGGGATGGCCTGACCGCGATCCTTTCGGATTTCGTAGCCGGAAGGCTGGATCAGACCCGGTTGATCGGATCGTTTGTACTGATTTTCCATGTGGATGAGCGCTTGCATCTGCTGACGGATCGACTGAACGTACAGAAGGTGTTCTCCAACGAAGAACGCACGCTGTTTTCATCCAGTTTCCTTGCTCTGCTGGTTTCATCCCGTTCCCCACGTTCCATCAACCGGATGGCCTTTTTGGAAAAAGTCGCCACGGGTTATGTCGTCGGGCCGGATACCCTGATTTCCGGGATCGAGTGCGTCTCATCCCTCTGGGGAGCCATGCCTCCCGGTAAGGCGCTGCAATGGGTTCCTCTGACGCCGAGAGGCCTGGATCGCCTGGAGATGGCCGGAACCCGCCATGATGCGCTGGATGAACAGCTTTCGGTGCTGCGGCGGTATATGCTGGACATCAACCCCTTTGTGGCGGAGTTCAAGGCGAACCTTGGGCTTTCCAGTGGGTACGATAGCCGTCTCGTTCTGGCCTTGAGTCGCTGGCTTTATACGCCGCTTCGGTTGCATACCCACGGGACGAAAGGGGTTCATGACATCGAACGGCGATACGCCGAAGAACTGGCCGCTTTGGCCGGGCTGGACATCGACGTGGTTCCGACCGAACCGGTGGCAGACAAGAATGAACAGGGGCTTGCAGCCATCATGCGGGACAATCTGCTTTGCTTTGATGGCCGATCGACCATCGACATTGGTGCGTTCAGCGAAACCTACACCAGAGAGTACAAGATCAAAACCCTGGGTGGTTGCGGGATTGCACTGAACGGTATGGGTGGCGAGCATTACCGGAATTATTTCGCTACGAACCGTAAGCATCTGCATTTTCCGTCATGGATGCGCAATAACGTCTATTACCCCTTCGCCGCCCAGGTCTTGGAACGTGAAATCAGCTTGGAAGACTTGGATCGGTTCATCATTCCGAAGATGGAACGGATTATGAATACGGGCTTATCCGGGCGGGTGGATCTGCTGACCATGCGGCGTTATTATAGCGAAATCCGCATGGCCGAAGGCGACGGCATTCCCAATGACGTGGGGAATCAATATGGTTTTTATCTGGCTCCCTTCTTGGATGCCGAAGTGGCCAAGGCCGCCTATCGGGCGACCCCCTTCATCGGAGCGACGGGAACGTTCCAGGCGGATTTGATTGCTCGCCTGGACCCGGCCCTTGCCGCCGTGGGCAGCCATTATGGCTTCCCTCTTTCCAGGGAACCGTTGAAAACCAAACTTTTCCGTGGTCTGAAAGGAATGATTCCGGACAAGCTTCTCACCCTGGAAAAGCAGGCACGGATTCATGGGCTTGGCTTGGGGCGAAACAACCGGGATCGGTTCAACGCCTTGAAGCAGCGTAGTGAAACCTTGCGTGGGTTGGAGGAGAGCCTGCAATCGGCATTCCCGAACCTGGCGTGGAGCGAAAGTCATCGTCGGCAGGACGAAGGACGGAACAGTCTGTTTCTGGGTTCTTTACTGCATCATTTTTCCGGTCATCTGACGGGATTGGGAGGTTGAGATGAGTAAACTGTTTCAATGGATGCGCCAGGTTGCCAACCCTGTTCCGGTTTCGGTGAAGAAGCAATTATGGCATCTTATGCCCGGCGAGTTTCAGGAGTACAAACTCAACACCACCGATCCGTATGCCGGGGAAGACCCCACCTATCGGGTTGATGGAAGCCCTGTCAAATTCGGCATTGTGCGCGAAGATACCAAACGCCATCAGACCTATGTTGCCGCCTGCCGGGAAATGGGTTTGAGTTATGACCTGATGGACCTGGACGCTGTCGATTGGTTGCCCCGATTCCGGGATAGTGACTGCGATATCTTTCTCGTCTGGCCTTCGGTGACCAGCCCGGAAAAGAAAGACCTGTTTGACGAGCGCCTGCGTTTGTTGGTGAATGAATTGAAACGACCCATCTTCCCTTCGTTTGAAGAGGTCTGGTTGTATGAGAACAAACGGCGTCAAGCCTATTGGATGGATGCCCATGATATTCCTCAGGCCAAGACCTGGGCCTTTTACAACAAGAAAGAGGCTCTGGACTTTGTGGACCAGGTGGAGTTGCCGGTTCTGTTGAAAACGAATTTCGGCGCGGGAGCCAAAGGCGTCTGGGTGATCCGAGACAAAAACGAGGCCCGATCTCTGGTTCGTAAAGCCTTTGGTGTGGGGCTTCATGTGAAGTACCGGCATCCCTTTGAGCGTTTCCGCAACCACGTTCTGTTTCAGGAATGGGTGGATATTGCCGAAGAATGGCGCATGATCCGGGTTGGAGATTCCTATTTCGGGTTTGAAAAGGGGCGCATTGGTGATTTTCACAGCGGTACGGGAATCGTGCTTTATGGTCGCCCGGATGATGCCTTGTTGGACCTGACCCGCAAGGTCACCGAGCTGGGAAATTTCCGTAGCCTGAATCTGGATATTTTCAAGTGTACCGATGGCCGCCTGGTGGTCAGTGAACTGCACATGGTCTGGGGACAGAATATGCGGGACCAACTCCGTATTGAAGATGAACCAGGGCGGATGGTCTGGGATGAACAGCGTGGATGGCAGTTTGAAAAGGGAATCTTCACCCACAATTCCTGCGCGAATCTGCGGGTACAGTATGTCTTGGAACAGATGGTCAAGCAAGGAATCAAACAGGATTAATGGACGCAATACAAACCAGGCCAAAGAGCATCAGCAAGCAGACGTATATTCTTGTCAATATTCTGCTGGCTTTGTTTTTGTTGGGAATGACATTTGTCTCTGAGTGGCCTGCCTTCCAACATGTCAATCGTGCCGTTGGAGGATTGTTGGTCCTTCTTTTCGGGATGACTTTTTTTCAGTATCGGGTAAAAATCCCCCCAGAAGTCTGGCTGTTGATTGCGTTTGTCACCTGGTCCGGAGTCAGTGGTTCTGTTGTGTCATATGATTATAATCTGTATATGACGATTTTAAGACTGATGATACAGAGCTGGTTTCTGGTCCTCGCTGTTTCCGGTTTTTTAATGCTGTTTGACAATGTCAAAATCCCTATGGCGCTGGTCGTCGGTCTGGGAGGGATTCTGCTGATTTCAACGATGCTGACCGGAGAATTCACCCAAGCGATGGATCCCAACGACCATGAGCGTCTTTCCGGCGTCGTAAACAACTCGAACAACCTTGGTTTTCGTATGCTCTGGTCCGTGATGGCATTGATGTTTTTCTGGAATGTGTACAAAGCCAGATGGATTCGCGGGTTGATTCTTGGTGCCACCGTTCCCTTTATTCTGGCGATTATTTACAGTGGTAGCCGGAAAACCTTTATCGTTCTGATTCTGTTTTTCCTGCTCTGGCTCGTCTTGACCCAGCGCCGTTTGGCGACCAAGCGCCTGGGAACTTTCTTGATCTTCCTTCTGATCCCTTTCGTTTTGTATTTTCTGTCCGATTATATGTTCCATAACACCTATATGGGAACACGCTTTCAAATGGCGATGGACAACCCGGATGTTGATAATGCCCGCTCGCAAATGTACAAGCGCGGACTGGATCTCTTCTGGGAGAAACCGATCACCGGGGTTGGTTTGGGAAACTTCCAGGTTGTCAGTGGTATCGGAACATATAGCCACTCTGATTATATGGAAGTGGCCAGCAATACGGGGATTGTTGGGTTTATCCTTTACTTCTCCATTTATGCTGTGCTGCTTTGGCGTCTGCTCTGGTTGGTTCGTCAGCGATTGCCCGACGATGAGAAATACTGTGTGTATATGTTCATCAACTATATTGTCGTGCTATTGGCGCTGGCCTTTGGCGTGCCGAACATGCTGAGCCCCTTTAGCTGGTTTCTCTTGTCCTGTATGATCGGATACAGCTATCGTTTATCCCAGAGAGTTGAGCGACGCTACGTCCTTCATCGAATGAAAGCGATGCAGCAGGTTCACCAATCATGAGCAAGTCTTCCACCGTTCTGCTAAGCAGCCACTATATCAATGCCTACGGTTTGGTGCGTGGACTTCAGCGCGTTGGTTATGAAGGCGATCTGGTTGCGATCAAACCGGCTGGTGATGGGGTGAGTTTGCTTGAAGCTTGTTTCCCCACCATCCGCATGTTGGCTCCTACGGATCAGGATCTTGGCTCCTTCTCCTCATGGCTTGCACAACGCTTGCCTAATGTTGATGACTTGACGATCTTCTTTGCCGATGAGCGGCTTCTACCGCTGTTCCAGCAGGAGAAAGAGACTCCTTCCCACGCGACGAAACCCGCTCGAATGACGCTTCATTCCGCATTTGACTGTGACGCTTTGGACCAGGTTCTGGACCGTTTCCGTTTTTATGATCTGATCCAGTCCAAGGATTTAGCCGAGGTTCCACGGTCCATTGACGGTGGAGAAGACCCGACCCGGAAATTAGGATACCCGTTTATGGTTCGGCCCAAACGGAGTTGGCGCGGGGTGGAAAAGCTTCCCCGTGTGCGTCTTGTGGAAAATTCTCTGCAATGGCGGGAGGTTCGACAAGAGTTCGAGGCTTGGGGAATTACTGATGACGAGCTTTGCTATCAGGAAGTTCTCAGTATCAGTGACAAGCACAACGTCAGCGTCTGCGGCTGGCATGATTCCGTGGCTCCTATTCATCATTTGACGCGCAAGGTCTTGCAGCATCCACCCAAAACCGGAAACGGGGATGTGGTGGAAACGGTCAATGAACCGGAAGACTTGTTGACCATTGCGGCCAAGGTTTTAGATGCCTTGAACTATCGTGGTCCTTTTGAATTGGAATTCGTTCTGGATACGCGAAGCGGTCGTTACCATGTGATTGAACTGAATCCCCGGTTCTGGATGCAGCATGAGTTGATGAATGCCCTGTATGATAACGAATTGATCCATCGTGCATTGGGCAAGGCGCCTCGTTCTTTGCCACGCCCCAGAAAACGTGCGGTCTGGATCAATACCATCTACGGTCTGTACCGATTGCTTCGCGGCCAGCGTGGTATGATACGGCATGTTTATGACGCGACGGTTCTATCTCCGACCGTGGCGGACACCCTTCGTTGGATGCCTCAACTGGGCGGACGAATGGTGAAAGAGCGTCTGTCAAAGGTTAGGAAGAAAGGCTGAACGTGATGACCTGGAAGCCGCGTCATATCTTGTTTGTGTTGAGCAATTTTCCTTGGCCGGGCGATCCGGCCAGCGGAATGTTCACCGAACAACTGATTCGGCGCTATGCCAGCATGGGTATTCGTTGTACGGTGATTCATCCGGTGGCCGTGCATCGTTACGTCAAAACCGGTTTGTCTCCGCGTCGTTTTCGTATCTCGGTTGAAGGGGGGGAGCCGATTGAAGTGATTCGCCCTCTGTTCCCTTCCTTGTATTTGCGTCTTGTCGGTCCGCTGAATCTGTTCAGTGCAACCAGAGCCTTGTTTCGTCGGGCGGTACGACGCAGCCTTCATCTGGTTCGCGGTGTGCCGGATCTGGTCTACGGGCATTTTCTTCTGCTAAGCGGAGAGTCAGCCATTGAGACGGGGCATCATTTTCAGGTGCCTTCGTTTGTTGCCGTGGGTGAAAGCAATCTGGATGAATTTCCGGATTACGTTCCGTTGGACCGATTCCGCAGGCGTTTATCCCAAGCACATGGTTTTATCTCCGTTTCCAGCGTGATCCGTGGACAGCTTGAGGATCTTTACCGGATCCGTCCGGAACGGATTGGGGTGTTTCCCAACGGGGTGGATCGTGCCCGGTTCTTTCCCAGAGAGAAAAAGGCGATGCGTGAATCTCTGTGGCTTGATCCCGATGCTTTCATTGTGGCCTTTGCCGGGATTTTCGAGCATCGCAAAGGTCCGCAGCGCGTCAGCGATGCCTTGAAGGGAGTTCCCGGTGCCCTGGGGGTTTTTCTGGGAAAAGGGCCGTCGTTGCCTGCGGAGCCGCATATCGCGTTTCAGGGTCCGGTACCTCATCCGCGTGTTGCCGAGTATCTCAGTGCGGCGGATGTCTTCGTCTTACCCACCTTGGGAGAGGGAAGCTGCAACGCTCTGGTGGAAGCGATGGCCTGCGGGTTGCCCCTGATTACCTCGGATCGGGATTTCAACCGCGATCTGGTGACCGATCAAAGCAGCCTTCTGGTGGACCCGATGGATGTGTCTGCCATCCGTAAGGCGATTCTCCGCCTGAAGCAAGGCGAGGAACTCCGTCAGCGCATGGCGGAGGCCACACTTGCACGGGCCGCAGAGTTGGACCTGTCCGTCCGGGCCGAGAAGATTCTATCGTTTATCAATGAACGCAGGTTTACAGAGACATCCTGAAAACCAAGGAGAACGAGCATCCATGACTGCGACGAAACCGATCAAGGTCTGCCATATGGCCACCGTCCACAAAGCGACGGACCCGCGCCTGTTCGATAAAGAGGGGAAGAGTCTTGCCCAGGCGGGCTACGAGGTAACCATTATTGCCACCCATCCCCAGGATGAAGTCCTGGATGACATTCAGATTCGGGCCTTACCCAAGCCGCAACGGCGTAAAGAACGCTTTGTTGACAACTACGCCCGCCTGGTTGCTCTGGTCAAGCAGGTCAACGCGCAGGTGTATCATTTTCACGATCCGGAATTGATCCCTTTGGGCTTGCTCTTGAAAGCCTTGGGCAAGAAGGTCGTGTATGACGTGCATGAGGATTATGAAAAACACATGTACGACAAAGACTACATTCCGCGTTGGATGCAGGGGGCAACGGCCAAGACCTGGTGGACTCTGGAACATTCGGCCAGCCGCGTGTTTGATGCCGTTCTCGCCGCGGACAGCCTGATCGCCGCCAAGTTCCCGGCGGATCGTACCCGCGTGATTACCAACGTACCTCCTCTGTCATTTTTAAGTGGAGAGAGCCGCACGCGGCAAGCCGACGAACCGATGGTGATTACCTACCTGGGGACCATTACGCCCCTGCGGGGTACCTCCAAAGCGGTGGAAGCCCTGAAGTACGTCCACCATGATGACATTCGGATGAAACTGATCGGCCCCTGTCGCGCCGGTGCGGATGAAGCATGGTTTGCCAGCCAGGAAAAGGTGGACTACACCCCGCGCATTCCTTTTCATGAGGTACGCCCGGCCCTGGAATCCGCACATCTGGGCTTCACCATGTTGCAGCCGGTTCCGGCCAACATTCAGATTACCGGCGAGGGTATTACGAAAATCTATGAATACATGGCGGTCGGGATGCCGATCCTTGTCCCGAACTTCCCCAACCTGGGAGGGTTGATCGAAAGCTTGGGCGTCGGACGAACGGTGGACCCGACGGACCCTCAATCGATTGCCGCTGCGTTCGATTGGTTCTATGAACACCCTGACGAAGCCTTCGAGATGGGAGAACGGGGGCGCAAGGTCATGGCTGAGCGCTACAATTGGGAGGTTCAGGAACGGGTGTTGTTGGATACCTACCGTCGTATCATCGGGGAGCCGTAACAAGGGTGAAGGGTGACCATGACCTGGGAACTACATCAGTTGAGGGATGAGCGGTTCGGCAAGCGCCACTGGGCAGCTTCGATTCTGCTCGCCCGTGCCGGGATTGTACCGCTGGACCTTCCTTTCGTGGAGCATGATTCGTCGGATGGCCTGATGGGGTTGAGCTATGAAGGTCGCTGCCTGATGAACACGAAGGAATTGGATCGTGTCTACGAAACCTTGAGCCTGGAGCGGGAATTGAAAACGGGCCTGCGAGATGGCTTTGGTCGCTTTGATGACACGCACCTTGCCTGGCCCAAGGAGACACCCTGGATTGACTCTCTGGCTCTGGAACGCCTTGGAAGTAACGTGGATCGTGCTGAAGACAGAGGCTTTCGTGTGGTTCTGACCCATGACATTGATTGGAGTACCAGCCTGGAGCCGTTCTCGCTGGCCAAAGCGTTGCTGAAAACAGTGGCGAAGCGTCCGGTTCGCTGGTTGAGCCTGGACCACGCCCTGAACGGGCGAACGATGAGGAAGAGTTTGGAACGCTTGTTGGATCTGGAAACAAGACTTGGCGTGCGTTCCCTGTTTTTCATGCTTGCCGATCGCCACGGCTTGGGGCGTCATGGCTCCAGGTATGATCTTCGCTGGTCGTCGGCACGGCGCATGGGAAACGCGATTCTGGACGCGGGGATGCTGTTGGGCCTGCATGGAAGTTACGCGGCCAGAGAGCGCGGGCTGTATCGTAAGCAAGCCGAACGCATGGCGGATGTCTTCGGGCGGACGGTGCGTTATCATCGCAACCACTACCTGCGTTTTGACAGCAGTCGCCTGGCCTCTCAGATGGAAGACGCAGGCATCCGCTATGATTTCAGTGTCGGGTTTGCCCGTCATGCCGGGTTCCGCGCTGGCACGGCTGGGGAGTATCCCTTGTACAACGTGCTTGAAAACCGGGTTTCGCCGGTGAAGGAAATCCCCTTGGTTTACATGGACAGCACCTTCGCGGATGAGCCTACCTGGAGCCTGGAGCCTTTGGAAACCCTGCTGCGTCAGGTGAAACAGGTGGGCGGTACGGTCAGTGTGCTGTTTCATCCGGAATTGTTTGCTGTGGACGAGCGTCTCTTTGAGCATTACGAGCGCTGCATTGCCTTGTGCCGTGATCTGGGAGCCGATCTGGATCTTTCGTTTTTGGAGAACAACCCATGAGTACATCATCCCATCGTTGGTACAGCCGCTTCGGCAAGCGTCTCTTTGACCTTGCTTTGACCTTGCCCGGTACCGTGGCGATCAGCCCCTTGATGGCTGTGCTGGCTCTGGCGGTACGCATGAAGCTGGGAAGCCCCGTTTTGTTTTCTCAAACTCGTCCCGGTAAGGGCGGACACCCCTTCACGTTGTACAAATTCCGCACCATGACGGACGCTGTGGATGATGAGGGAAACCTGCTGCCGGATGAGATCCGTTTAACCGAGTTTGGCGACTGGCTACGTCGAAGCAGTCTGGATGAATTGCCGGAATTGCTGAACGTGCTGAAAGGGGAGATGAGCCTTGTCGGGCCGCGTCCTTTGTTGATGCAGTATCTTCCGCGTTACTCACAACGGCAGTTCCGACGCCATGAAACCCAACCGGGAATCACCGGCTGGGCCCAGATCAATGGTCGCAATGCCCTTAGTTGGCCGGAGAAATTCGAGTTGGATCTTCACTACATCGAGAATCAATCCTTGGCGATGGATGTAAAGATTCTCATTGAAACCTTTGCCAAGGTTTTCCGGCAGGAAGGGATACGCCGTGAGGGACATGCGACCATGCCGGAGTTCATGGGTAACGACGATCAAGGGGAACCACTGAATAAGGACGAGGAAACGTCCACGATGAACGAGGATTGATGCAGGAATCTCGTATGCCAGATCGGACCACGAAGCAAGGGGCGGATGGGTTAACGCTGCTTCATGAGAGCCTTTGGATGGCGGTCTTGGTCGTCTTGGCCTTGATGCTGGGTACCAGTTCCGTAAGGCCGGTGACTGTTCTGGTCGGCCATCTTCTTCTGTTGGCGCTTGGTTTGGGCGGGCTGCTTGTCTTGGGTCGGGTGGGGCGTTTGCCTTCCATGCCGCGTTTTGGCTGGTTGTTTGTCGGGATGGGTTTGTTTGCGTTGCTCCAACTGCTTCCGCTACCTCCCTGGTTGTTGGCGTTGATAAGCCCTCCTACCGATGCCGTGTACCATGAAATACTGGATGGCTTCGCGTTGTATGGGCAAGGTCAATGGATGCCGCTGTCTCAAGACCTGCCCGGCACTCTTGCCGATGCCGCCCGCTGGTTTGTGCTTTGGTTGGTCTTCTGGATCGGAGGAGCCGTTTTCTCAGGCTCTCGATCTTTGCATCGCCTGGGCCGTTTCATGGGCTTGATGGTACTTGGGTTTGCCGCCTTGGGGTTCTTGCAGAAACTCTTCGGAACGGACAAGATCCTGTTTCTGGTTCCCTTTCAATATGGCGTGCCCTTTTTCTTTTCAACCTTTGTCAATCCCAACAACTTTGTCGGCTTTCTCCTGCTGGGGGCTTTTACGCTCCTGGTGCGGGCCTTGGTTCACAACGCCATCAGCCCCCGTTTTTTCTGGTTGCTGATGTTCGCAGTGGTGGGAACCGCAGCCTTGGCTTCGCTGAGCTTGGGAGGGTTGTTGTCGCTGAGCTTGGGCGTGGTGGTCCTGATTGTCTGGGTGTTGCTGCGCCCCCTTCCCGATGCCCCTCCGGTGGACCGGCGTGTGGTTCCGGCCTCGTTTGCCTTCCTCCTTTTCGGGGCCTACCTTGCTCTGGAGCCGTTTTGGACGAAAATCTCTTCACGGGTCACGGAGAAAGAGGAAGGTCGTCTGTTTATCTGGCGGGATGCCTGGTCGATGATTGCCGACCATCCTTGGTTCGGGGTTGGCGGAGGTTCCTTCGGAACGTCCTTCTCGCGCTATCAGAGTCAGGTCTTTCCTGGGCGCGTGATGCACCCGGAGAATCTGCTGATGCAAGTGGCCAGCGAATACGGCTTGCTGCTAAGTTTGCTGTTGCTTCTTGCCATGCTGGCTGCGTTGGGTTGGTTGCTGAGACGCTCCAACGGAGCCACGGCCAGAGCCTTGACGGTGAGTCTGATGACCGTGCTGGTGGCCAACCTGTTTGACTTCAGCCTCAATCAACTGGCGGTTGCGGCTCCCTTTGCGCTGATTCTCGGTGCCTTGCTTGGGCAGTCGGAGAAGTCCGCCCCGCGTGGGATGGCCTATGAACGGTGGTTGTTTGCCAAGGTGTCCTATCCCCACGTCGTGACGATGGCTTTTGCCGGAGTCGCGAGCCTGGTGATTGCTCTGGGAAGTTGGTACTTCGTTCATCATGCCGTGATGGAAGATCAACGGGCCATGCACGCCCTGGTCTACAACAAAGAAATCACTGCGCAGGCCTTTGAAGAACAGTCTGGCCGTTTGCTGCTTCGTCACCCTGTGGACGGCTGGTTACACCTGATTGCCAGTGAACGTTACTCCGTGGGGGATCGTGCCGCTTTGGCTCCCAAGGTGCTGCATTTGCAAAAAGCAGCTCGGTTGATGCCCTATGAAGCCAGTGTAGAGCGGGTGCTTGGGCGTGCGTATGCCTTGGTCGGAATGGCCGAACCGGCGATTCAGGCCCATAAGCGGGCGATGGAAAAGACACCTGTGAATCGTTCGGTGACCCCGATTTTCAACGATATGCTTTCCTATCGTTTGAATGAGGCCGCCCTTGTGGAAGCCATCCCACCGCAACGGATACAGGAACTGGCCGGATTCCTGTTTCAGCGACGAAGTGAGAAACCTTTTTACACCCTGCTTTCCCGCTGGACCAGTCAGGATGAAGACAGTCTCGTTCAGCGTGAGGTCTGGGCGGTTCGTCTGCGCTTGCGGGATGGTAAGAAAAAGGAAGCTCTGGCCCTGGCGAAGAAACTCGTGCAAACGTATCCACGCCGCCATGAAGGAAAAACCTGGCTGGCCTACTGTTTTCGGGCCTTGGGCCGGACGGATGAGGCGTATCAAGCCTTGGAGGCTTCGGCAGAACTGGGTGCCCCGCTGTCCTCGATCTGGGAAGCCCTGGTTTCGCTGGCTTTGCAACGTGATGATTCCGAGTCTGCCCGCCGATGGGCGGATCGCTATTTCCGTGCGAACACGGGGAAGAAGGCGGTTCGTCTTGTCGTGATGCTGGCCTATGCCACCATTTACGAAGCCGAAGGCGATTACACGGCAACCCGCTATGAACTGAACCGCGCCGTGCGCTTGGCTCCCGATCAACTGAAACCTCTGGAGCGCTTGGGGGATTTTTCCTACCGCCAGAAGACGGCGGATGAAGCGGTGACAAGCTATGAGCGGGCCTTGGCCTTGCCGGAGGATTCTCTAAGCAAGCGGGACCGGACACGCCTTGAAACCAAGTTGGGCCGAGCCAGGGAAATGCAACAGACCCAGCAAGGCCCGCGTGAGATGATGCAACCAGAGCGATAAGCAATGGACGGTTATCTGGTATGGTGGAGCCGTATCGGCGCTTCGCAGAGCCTTGTCCAGGGGTTAGTCTTCGGAACCGGGAAAGCGGGTTGTGAGATCGAAGGTAAAGATGCGGGGCCGGTAGCGGAATCCCCCTACATTGACAATGCGTGTTTTACCCAACATCGTCTCAACCTGTTCCGGATTGTGAATGTGTCCGTAAAGGTGCAGGCTTGGCCTAAACTCTTCAAGATAACGAACCAGCGTGCGGCTCGCGCCTTCATCCCGCTTAACCAGGACATCAAAGCCTGCTCCGGGGAGGGCCGGGGGGAAATGGGTACAGAGAAGATCGGCGGCTTCGCCCAGGGCTAGCACGGAATCGTCATACTCTTCCTGGGTATGTTGGCCGGGTAAGCCCATGCAGTGAGGATAGGGCGGGGTTCCGTTGACGACCGCTATGCGTAAGCCGTGCCAGTGATGAATGCCGTTGTCCATACGCATTGCGTTGGGAAGAGCATCCCACAGGATGTCGGGGTAATCCACGTTCCCATACAGCACCTTGGTGTCATCGGGGAGTACGGAAGCCATCTGGCGGTATTCCCGGGCGCACACGTCCCGTGCTTTGGCCTGCCGGTCAGGGTGGTCAAAGAAGACTTCACGGGCGGTTTCCAAGGCTACCTTCGGGCCTTGCGTCGCAAAGGCTTTGAGAACACGAGTGATGTCTTCTTGAGGAACCACTTCCTGCACGATCCCTTGCAGGGTATTGAAGTCCATCAGGTTCAGATTGTCCCCAAGAAGCAACAAGGGTAAACGGGGGTCAAGGTGTTCCCGCAAGACCTCATAGGCTCCGTGGACATCGGCGCAGGCTTGAAACTTCATCGTATGGCTCGTTGATGATCACTCATGACAAGCAGTGTACTCCAAACCGGGGTAAGGAGCAAGCACCGTGCTGAAATGTCGGATGAGCCGGACGCGGCAGGAGGCCGCGAAGAACCAGGCAAGCTTTTCCAGGAAGAGCGCCACCAAGGTCGTGATGACCTTGGTGGCATTGCGTGAAGCGGGGTCAATCAACGCAAGGGGCTTTGTTTGTGATCCTTCGCCGGGACGGGGATGGCTTGCAGAGGCGTACTGTACAATTCCAGAGCCGGGCCTTTTCGTTTGCCCATGACTGAAAGCCAGAGCGCCACCGGCTCGGATAACAGGTAGGTCAACCAGGCTTGCAGGTGGCCTTCCACGCCGGGAAGCGGTGAGAGATGGTAAATATCGACGCTGGAATACAGGGGCTTATCGGCCAAGGCAAAGGTGGGAATGGGTGCCCGTTGGGGACAGACTAGGTGGGGGGATTCAAACAGCTCTTGCCGTCTGGGCCAGTGTAAACGCCACCAGGGCATACGCCCAAGCGTCACTTCGCGCCGCTGTTCCAGGATAGGCCGAAACGGCAAGAGGTGGGTTTGCAGGCCGGGGAGGTGATCCATGGGAAGCTTGCCATCCAGGTAGATCAACCAGGCGGGTTTGGAAGAGGGCTCAATACGACCGGGATGAATGGACTGGCTTTTAACCAGTGGAACCAGAAGGCTACGCTCCGTCTTCGTCAACGAGGGCCACAAGGCATCTCGTTCCTCGTTAGAAAGCACGAAGATTCCCTGCCCGATTTTGGCGTCGATGTCGAAACGGTGCTGATGCTCCCGCGTGAAACGGTCCGCCCCGGTTTGAACACCGGCTTTGACCTGGAAGAACTCCCCCAGGCGATGGGGCCAGCCCTGCATGGTTTCCACCAAGGCTGCGTGCTCGCTCCCCAGGCGGACGGGCCAGGGGCCGTCATTCCAACGGCCTTGTTCCAAGGCTGCCTTGGTTTCCTTACCGTCAATGACCAACAGCGGATGGTGCCTTTGGGAACTGCGGCGTTTATGGGCGATAGCCAACATCCCGTGAACGCCGACATGGGCACCAAAAGCTCCCGGAGGGAGAAATTCCAGGCGTTCCAGGGTTAGCTGACGCAGAATCTCCGTTCGCAAAACCCTGGCGCCGTCGGCGGTGGGCCAATAGGCCGGAGTCAAAAGCACCAGGGTTCCATCCGGTTCCAAACGGTCCAAAAGATGCTGAATGAAAAAATAGAGCAGATCACTCTTGCCGTGACGGCGGCTTACCAGTCGGGGACGAAGTTGAGCCAGCGATTGCAGCACGGCACGCCCCCGCTTTTCACCCAGATAGGGCGGATTGGAAAGAATCAACCGATGGGTTTCACGCTGACTGAAGCTGTTCCGATGATGAACCGGCAAGGGGCAGGCTTGTGCAGGCGCAGCCTGTTCCACCAGGGAGATGCCATGACGTAGCCAGCGAGCCAGAGCCGCTTGATACAACACCGGGTCCAACTCTTCAAAGCAGGCATGATGGCAGAGCGTCGCGTACAACTCGCTGTGTGATTCTGTCGGGGTTTTCCGGGCCAGGTGTTGCACAAGGGTCAAGCCCAGGGTTCCCGTACCGGAGGCGGCATCCAAGAGATTCATGGAAGAAGAAAAGGTTTCTCCCAGGCTCTGCACAACATGGTCGGCGACCTGATCGGCTAAGGTCTGGGGGGTCATGAACGCGCCGGACATTTTTCGGTCATGAGCAGGCCAGTAGCGCTCCACAACCAGGCGAGGCGTGAGTTCTCTGTCCTGGGGCGCAGGGCAGCCACAAGTCTGATAAGCGGCAAGGCAGCTTGTCTGGGAAACCACGTCGTGATTGTAGCGCTCGCGGAGAATACGCTCGACGGTGTCCATGCGCTGTTTGGGATCGTGGGATGGTCCTTCCCACCACCCTTGATTCCGCCACGCCGCAGCAAGATGAGCCCAGTGAATGGAGGCGATCCGGGCTTTGTCGGATGAGGGAGCCTCCCGCGTGAAGGTGTCTGCCATCAGCGTAGCTCGTCAAGCAGTTCTTCCGCCTCGTCAATCAGGTCATCATCATCGCCCATCAGGCTGATCTGCTCCAGGCGCAGTTTGATGCTTTGTTTGTTGGAAAGCGGGTTGATTTCCATGAACTCGCGAAGTAAGGCCAAGGCTTCCGCTTGAACCGCCTCGTTGGAACACTCCAGCAGTTTGACAATCAAACTCTCGTCCAAGGGCCAGCCTTCGAACTTCTCACGATATGCCGTGACGGCATCGTTCAACTCGCGTGGGTTTGTCGATCGCTGGATCGCTCCCAGCAGGGCCAGACGACTTCGGGATGTTTCATCGTTTTGCCCGGTCATCTTCTGGAGGTATTCCGGAGCACCAGCACCATCGAAGAGTTTGCTCAGGTCATTTTTATACTGGTTGTAGGCCGAAGAGTGTTGCTGCTGCGCCCGTTCGCGGTTGCGTTCTTCGGAATCCCTGCGTCCACCGCCGCGTTGTCCGTCCCGTTGGCGATCAATCTCCCGCCAGCTTTTCTTTTCACCCATCCGCTCAATCCTTGTTGATGTGCCACCCTTTCGCAACAGGGATACTCAGAGAAAATGATCCCGATGCTTTCAAGGTTGGCGTTCGTCGCTTTCTGGGAGGCTTGGGCCGGTCAATCCAACTCCACGGCGAAATTGCCTGTCAGCCAATCCCACTCATAGTAGCGGAAGAATAACAGCAAATCGGATTCGCTTTCCAGAAAATACGGCGTAACCAGCAAAAGACGCAGAGGGTCGGTTACGAAGAGCGGAGGTCCGTAATAGGGAAGTTGCATCCCGTAGACCGGGCGGGAAGTGCGTTCAAGGTCTACGTAGTAGAAGTCATCCGAGATTTCTCGTGCCGGGTTGTTCACGGCAAGAATCTTGTCGTCGGGGCCGAATACGGAAATCCGTTTGGGGAAGGCGTGTTGGAACTGGTAATGCCAGAAAGGCTCGTCGGAGAGATCCGCATCGACCAGGCTGAGGATGGTCAATTCCTCCCCGGTCAAGGTTTCCACCTGGCTGATGGCAGCCACGGTATCGCCGTCTTCACTCAGCGAGATGGAGTGAATCAGTACGTCTCTGGCATCGAAATCATTGAGGAAGAAGGGCATACTGGTGCCGGTGTAGTTGCCGTCTTCGTCGAACTCGAAGAGCGTGTCACCCAGATTGATCAGGATGCTTTCCTCGCCACGCAGGGCTTTGGCCGCTCCCTGGGGAAGATCACCGCTATAGCCGAAGCGGCTGCTGATACCCTGGTCGGTAAATTCGATGGTGGAGTCTGAGGTGCCACCGCGAAGTTTGTAGACCGGGGCTTCAATGATTCCTCCGTTCCCGGCAGGTGCGGCGTAGATCAGCAAGGCCAGCACTTCCCGGCCCGTATCCACACTGCGTTGACGGGGTAAGACGACAATGTCACGGAATTCAAAGCCGTCTTCTGTCGGAGGGGGAACCACATCCATCCAGAAATCCAGGTCTATGCTGCTGTCGTCCATATCCATCGCACGTAGTACGATGGTGTCCGGTGTGATCTCTTCGCTGGTTACCGTGTTGAAAGGATGGTAGGCCGCCATTTCAACGTCACCGCTGTCAAACCATACACTGGACGGATGAACCGGCGCGTTGCCGAAACGGACACTGGTTTCCGTAAAGTCCGGGTCTGCCTGATCGTCGTCGGCCTGACCGAGAATCTGGTTGTAATAGCGTGCTTGGGGAATTCCTCCGGCAACACTATAAAGCCAGTAACCTTGATGAGTTTTCTCAACCAGAATACGGCCATCGTAGTCTTTGATCTGACCGGGAACATCGTTTACGTCTTCCGGGCTTTCAGGGAGGTCGGAGTCATAGGCTTCGTAATCATGATCGCCATCCGGTAGAACCGTATCCCCATCGGCGGGGACGGGTTCGTCTTCTTCCAACTCATCTTCCTCGACGAGTTCAATCTCTTCATACTCCGGGTATTCACGCTCGGTGCGCTCGAAGTCGATGACGATCTCTTCGTCCAATTCATCTTCGATTTCGTCATCCCCATCGGCAAGATGCCCCTCAACCCAGGTTGTCTCGCAGACCCGCTGGCAGGCCGAAAGCCAAAGCAACGTAAGCGTCAACCCGATCAACTGGACGAAGAAACCATGTTTTCCTTGCCGTCTACTCACGACCTGTCTCCTGTGAATAAAAGTCCCCCAGAAATCGCCAAATCATCCGGCCCCATACTCGTTTCAGCCGGTGGCTACCCCCAAAGCACGCGCTCTACTTCCCGTGGTGCGTTCTTCCAAATTCCGCGTTGTGAGCTGTCTTGGTTTCCCTCACCCTGCTCACATCGTTCGCGTTCCCTCTCCCCACGGGAGAGGGAAACATCGTCTCTCTCTCTGGGAGAGACAGGATGCCGAAAGGCATCCCAGTGAAGGGTGAAGACCTTGTCAGCAAATTCTCGGTACCTTATCTGCCGGTCACCACCTTCGTTGGGAATACCCCGCTTTCAACCTATCCAAGACCCAAGGGTATCAAGCCATCAGTGGGGAGTATAACAGACTTTCCACGGAATAGTAGGAATTTTCCCTTGCTTCGGCCATTGGCAATCCGATATGGTTCATTTCTACTAGGCGCGATAGGGGCGCTTTGATGGCTCACTCCATAAAGATAGAGCGGATGTAGCAGTGATGAAAACAATGTTTTTACGACTTGCCGGGTTTGTTTTAATCCTCCTTCTGGTTTCCTGTACAGGGCAGGGGAAAAGCCGGGCGGATCTCTATGATGAAGGAAAAAGCCAGTTTGATACCGGCGAGTACATCAGTGCGGAAGAGTCGCTTCGTGGCTTCCTGGACCAGTCCAGCCAAGACCCACGCGAGGACGATGCCTACATCCTTCTGGCCAAGGCGCGTATCGAACAGGAACGCTGGGATGAAGCCAAAACAGCCTTGGACGAACTGATTCTCAACTACCCCACCAGTCCGCTTCTGGAAGAAGCCGACTACCTGCTGGGCCTTGTGCAACAAAAGCGCACCCTCCCGGACGAGCAGAAAACGGCGCAGGCTCCGGTGACGGAAGAAGGGACCGAAGAGGGGGATACGCAGCGTGAGTCCATCGCTCTCCCATCCAACGCAAGCCAAGGCGTCAGTGCGTATCTTCAGGCGATGACCTCTTACAAGGCTTCGCCCAGCAAAGCCAATCGGGACAAGGTGGAAAGGCTCATTGACAAAGACATGAGTCTGGATGATCTGAGCCAGGCCATTGCCTTGCCGCAAAGCCGTTCTGCCGATGGCTTTCCTATGGAATGGTTGCAGACCAAACAGGTGCTTCTTGCCATGCACCTGCGTCAATTCGATACAGCTAAAAGCCACGGGGATGCTTTCCTGAAAGACTACCCGGCTTCCAGCTTTACGCCGCGTGTGAAACGGGTTCTTGCCGATATCGCCGCGATGGCCCAACTGGATCGTAAAAAGATCGGTGTGATTCTTCCTCTTTCCGGATCGCACAAGGTTTATGGTGAACGGGCCAAGAAGGCGGTGGATCTGGCCTTGAAACTGCGACTGGCCGAGCAGGGCATTGACCTGGTTTACGCAGACAGTGCCGGGGATGGCGTCGGCGTGGCCAAGGCAATGCGTAAACTGGTTTTGGAGGATCACGTCCTCGGTGTGGTTGGTCCCTTGTTGCGTAAAGAAGCCTTGGAAGCCGCTTACGCGGCGGAGGAATATCAGGTTCCCTTGATGAGCCTCAGCAGTGCCCCCGGTGTGCCGGAGGTGGGGAGCTATGTTTTCCGCCTTGCCACGATGCCCCGCCAGCAGGTTCAAGCCCTGGTGGACTACGAATGGACCGTGCGGGAGCATCGCACCTTCGCGATGTTGATTCCTCAACACCCCTACGGGGAAGATATGGCCCAGGCCTTCTGGGATGAAGTGAAGAAACGGGGCGGTGAGATTGTCGCTGTGGAGCGCTATGAAGACGGCGTGACTACCTTCTCCACGCCGGTCAAAAAACTGGTAGGACGGTATCATTTGAGTTATCGGAAAGGCGGTTATGGACCGAGCCGATCCCGTTTTGATTCCACCTATCAATGGAAAAAAGCACGGGAGAAATTCATCAAGAATATTCCGCCTGTGGTCACCTTTGATGCCCTGTTCATTCCCGACTTTTACAAGTCCATCGGTCTGCTGGCCCCGGCGTTGGCCTTTGAAGACATTGAAGTGGATACCAAGCGCCCCCGTGACAAACGTCGTATCGCCGCCAAACGCCGCCGCACCGGGCGGGATATCAAAGTGGTACAGCTTCTTGGCACCAACGGATGGAACAACCGCAGTTTAGGGGAACTGGGCGGGAAATATGTGGAAGGAGCCGTTTTTACGGACAGCTATTTTGTGGATGGTTACAGCACGGGCGCGATGGCCTATTTTGCCAGCAACTTCAGCGCGGACTACAAACGGAACCCGACCAGCTTGGAAGCCCATGCCTTTGATGGTGTCAGTGTGATGGCTGAAGCGATGAAATCCTCTCCCAAAACCCGAAATGAATTGCGTGCCTCCTTGGCGGGGATTCGCGATTTCGAGGGAGCCACGGGAAGGCTTTCCTTTGATCTTTCCGGGGAAGCCCAGCGCTCGATGATGTTACTTACCATTTACGACGGCAAAACCCGCGAGTTGAACCGGGTTACGGAAACCATGCAGAAAAAGCAGGAAGCCTTGGAAAAAGCGGGCAAGGTGAAAAGTGAGGAAGAACTGATTGAGGAGTTTGAAAACGACGAGACACCGGCTCAGAGCGTGGATTAACCCTCCCTTTTCCTGCCTTGTCGGAATCGACCGGATCACGCGAGATATTGCACGCCCCTCACCCGAAGGTTCAACGATCCCGTTGAACCTTCGTTCTCTTTGGGAGCCAAAGAGCTTGGAACCGTTCCGGTTCCGGTGAGGGGCTTGACCTACCGTGTCCTGGAATCGTCTGCATTCCTGGTTACAGAATGCCGTCAAAAGGGGTTTCGCAGACAGGGCACAAGCCTTGCGGTGTCAGGCGGTTTTCAAGAACCTGAAAGCCGCTGCGACGGATCAGGGTTTCTTTGCAGTGCCGGCAGAAGCTGTGTTCATAGTGCCCGCCGGGGATATTGCCGGTATAGATGTGATGTAGTCCGGCTTCCGTACCCAGACGGCAGGCGGCAAGCAGGCTTTCGTAAGGGGTACGAGGACGGTTGGTCATCTGGAAGTCGGGATGAAAAGCGCTGACGTGCCAGGGAATGGCCGGGTCCACCTCGGCGATGAATTCGGCGATGGAGGCCAACTCTTCTTCACTGTCGTTGAAGTAAGGGATAATCAAGGTGGTGATCTCCAGCCAGACACCGTTCTGATGCAGGTGGCGGATGTTGTCCAGAACGGGCTGGAGTTTTCCACCACAGGTTTTCTTGTAGTTCTCCTCGCTGAAGCATTTCAGGTCTACGTTGGCTGCGGTCAGCCATCCTTGCAGGGTGTCGATGGCCTTGGCGCTCATGTAACCATTGGTCACGAAAATCGCATCAATACCCAGGGGTTTGGCGGCCTGGGCGGTTTCCAGGGCCAACTCGAAAAAGACCGTGGGTTCACTGTAGGTAAAGCTGATACTCCGGCAGTGCTGGTTTTGCGCCTCACGGGCCAGACTTTCCGGGCTGACCGCCCCGCCGGGGAGGGATTGATCCCGGTTGAGTTGAGGATACTGGCTTAGATCCCAGTTCTGACAGAAACTGCAACGGAAGTTACAGCCCACCGTAGCCATGCTGAAGGTGCGCGATCCCGGCTTATAATGGAAGAGGGGCTTTTTCTCCACCGGGTCCACATGCCAGCTAGCCAGATGGGAGTAACTCAGACTGGCCAACATGCCGCGGATGTTCTTGCGAACGCCGCAGATGCCGGTACGGCCCTCAGAGAGGGTGCAGTGATGGTTGCATAGGTCGCAACGAACCTGGTTTTCCGCAAGGGTTTGATAGAGCATGGCTTGTTTCGGTTGGTCTTCCACGTTCTTCCCCTTTCGTGATCTGTCTGGTGCCTACTCCTTGCCCTCCAGGGGTTCTCCCAAAGCCAGGTAAGGGAGACGAACCCGAAAACGGGTTCCTTTAGGCTCCAAACAGGTGAATCGGATGTCCCCCCGATGATCCTGAACGATTTGCCGGATCATCGCCAGACCCAGTCCCGTTCCTGTTTCCTTGGTGGAGTAAAAAGGCTGAAACAGCTTATCCAGGGCATCGTCTTCAATGCCGATGCCCTGGTCGTCTACATCCAACACGCAATAGATATGGTCTTCGTTATGCAAACGGATGGTGATCGTTCCGCCATCGGGCATCGCTTCTTTGGCGTTGCGTAGCAGGTTCAGGACGGCTTGACTGATCTGGTCTTCGTCGGCCTGGATGGGTAGATAGGTCTCGGAGCCTTCAAGGATAAGGTCAATGCCTGCCTGCTGCATCTCCAGTTTGACGAAACGAACCTGCTCTTCCACCAAAGCTGCCAGGTTTTCCGGCTTGAGCCTGGGTTTGGGAAGGCGGGCAAAGCGCAGGTATTGCTCGGTGATCTGGTTCAGCCGCTCCAATTGCCGCTGGATGGGAACAATCAAAGCCACGGCATCGGGTTGGTTCTGTTCCAATTCATCCGAGAGCATTTCCATGTTCAGGCCGATGGAACTGAGCGGGTTACGGATCTCGTGGACGATACGGGCGGAAACCCGACCGACGGCAGCCATGCGTTCCGATTGGATCAACTGTTCCTGTCGTTCCTTCAGTGCGTGGTCCCGCTCCAGAAGGGAGAGGCGCATTCCCTCAAATTCCATCGCCAGGGCTGCCAGTTCATCATTTCCGGAAATCTGCAACTCTTTGTCGAAGCTTCCTTCCTTGATCTGTCTGGCGGCCTGCTTGAGTTGACCGACCGGACGCAAGACCAATACCATCATGACAAGGATAACCAGGCTGACTCCCAGACCGGAAAGCAGAAAGATGACATTCAGCCAGACCGATTGCTGCGTCTCGGCTTCCACGTTCAGGACGCTCTGGGTGATGCGCCGATCCAGGTACAGGCTCAGAACTTTGAGCTGACGCTGCTCACTTTCTTCGACGTTGCGTACATTACGCAGGGCTTCTTCCGTGTCCTGATTGGCATTGAGTTGCTCAAAAAACAGGTCCAAAGCCGTTGAAAATTTCTCGGCGTTGACTTGTATACTGGACAAACGTTCATGGGATACGCGGTAAAATTCCTTATCCTTGGGGTTTGTGGTAAATAAAATCATCCGATCACAATGGGCTTGAGCCTGTCCCAAGGGGCTTTTCAGGGCGTTCCCCGCGTAATGCCGGGTGTTTTGAATCAGGATGCGTTTCAGCCGTGGATCGTGGACATCCAGAATGCGATTTACGTCCCGCTGGATGGTTTTGACAATGAGGTCAATTTGGGTTACATGCTTGGACAGCGGTAGGTAGCCCTCGTTGATTTCGTACAATAATCTGGTGTTTTTGCGAAGTTGGGTGATACCGAAATAGGAAACGAGACTCAGCACGACCAGGGCCAAGATGCTTAGCAGAGCAATTTTGGTGACGATGGAAAGGCGCATGAACGATTACTGGTTTCCAGGTTGAAAAGCACGGTGATGGTTTGTTTGTATCAATGACCCGATACCGTACCACGCTTGGGGATTTTCCGGCAAGTCCGGGATGCTTTGGAAGTGCGTTTTTTCCGTATTGTGGTAGAGTTGAGGGCGTAACCTGTAAAAAATGACAAAGAATTTGACGGATCTCTAATCCGTGTGGTAGTTTCGCGCCCTGCATACGGTATCTACGTTTCTAGTAGCGCTGAAGACAGACAACTGAAGTGTTTCGTTGGCCAAGAGAAGCGGAGAGCTGGGTCTAGCAACTCCCCCGAATTGAGGTGCTGTTCGCACCGTGCTAGGAGTAGTCAGAATGAATCGGCTTCGAACCTGTAACCCTTTGACGCAGTTGATGGTGCTGACCCTGGTGATTGCGCTGAACGCGCTCTTTTTGCCTTTGGATCGGCTGGTTCCCAAAGCTCACGCAGCACAAGCTGTGTCAGCCTATATCCTGGGATATGCTCTGGATGGGGATCGAACCCCGCCGGGGGCTTTTGGTGCTGCCGCAGACGCGGTAGAGGAAATGCTGGGGGATGATGGCGATATCACCCTGATTTCCACGTCCGAAGCCAAGGCGCGTTTGGAAGAGGCTTCCGATAAACCGACGGCCAGTGCGTCGGGTACCAAGGAAGACCTGAAGAAAGCCCGCAAATACCTGAAGCGTGCGAAAAGCCATTGGGAAGATGGCAACGTCAAGAAGTCGCTTCGCCAAGCGGAAAAAGCCGTGAAGCGCTTCGTGAAGGTCGCCAATCTCGTCCAAGACTGGGATGAGGTCAAGGAAGCCTTTGCTTATGCGGCGATGGCGGCCTACGAATATGATGACGAGAACGCGGAAAGCTATATGCGTACTCTGTTCATGTTCGATCCCGACTACAAACTGGACAGTGATTTCAAATCAATGAAGCGCCTGTACCGTAAGGTGTCCAATCGGGACTTCGAGGCGAAATTGACCGTGACCTGCAACCCGAAAAGCGCGACGGTTATTCTGAACGGTCGTGAATTCGAGTGCAAGGCGGAAATCAAAAACCTCGCCGGTGGGTATGCCTTCCTGCGGGTCGAATCCGAGCAGCATATTCCTTACGCCGATGCCTTCCTGCTTCCCCGTGATGAATATGTGGACAAGCACATCGCGTTGGAAAGCCAGGATGATGATGAAAAGGGTCTGATGCAGATCCTGGAAGAAACCCGTGACATGGCCCGTAACGGCGACTGGTCCGAAAGCTTCGTGAAAAACTGCAAGCAGTTGGGTGAAGCGATGGGCGTTGATTACTTCGTCACCGGGTACTGGAAGAGCAAAAAGAAAAACAGCCGCTTCTATCCTTTGGTGATTATGGCGATGGATAAGAGTGTCGGCAAAGTTGATGATGGCGGCTTCAAATTCAAACACGATAAAGACAACGGCGATGTGGCTGAAGCGGTTGCCGTGGCTGTTCGTGATGCCATCGTGACGGAATTTCCCTCGGATCGCATGGTCATTGGTGGTGCGACCGCCGAGGAAGATGCTTATGAAGATGAGTACGACGAACAGCCGGAAGAGATTGTTGAAGAGGTCGCCCTGGACGTAGACAAGAGCTTCTTCTTCAGCAAAGGCGTGTTGGGTGACACCCGACAGGACATGGACAAGGAAGAGGAAGTTCTTCCTCCGGAGACGCCTTACTACAAAACGTGGTGGTTCATTACTCTGGTCAGTGTTGGAGCGGCGGCAGTCGTCGGTGGCTTGGTTACCACGGCCATCGTGCTGCAACCCGAAGACAATTCCAAGTCCGACCGCATCAGCCTTCCGGCGTACTAAGGATAAACGAGGTGAGCCCAATGAAATCGTTGCGCTGTTTCCAAGTAACATCGTTGTTTGCAATGCTGCTGGTTCTGGTCGCTATGGCCGCCAGTGGTTGTTCGGATACGCCGGACCGCTCCCTGTTCATTAATGCCTACACGCCGGTGAACCAGGGGAAAAAAGGTACGATTCAATCCCTGGAGTTGGTGGATAACTACCAAGTCGGTATCTTCCAGAAACTGGGTGAAGACTTCGTTCCAGTGTTTGGTCCGGTTCAATTGACGGATGGGAGTCTCTCCTTGGGTAAGAACGCGGTTTCCTACTCGGAGGGTGAATTGGTCTTCCTGATCGAAGGATATGCCCAATCCGATCTGATCTCCGGCAAAACCACCCTGGGTTGGCAATGCCCGGATGGGGTTACCCCGCAGCTTCAGCAGGAAATGGATGATGACGATCGTATCCGCTGGCGCTTCAATCCGGGAACCTGTTCGCAGTCTCCTACCTGCCAGGCTGGGGCAACGGATGAGGAAGAGTCTACCCAAGAAGCGGTTGCGGCCAAAGACGTGTTGGTTCGTGGCGTCAGTGCCCCCTTCCGTTTCACCGGTGATGATGCCGTGGAGGTGGATGTGATGCTGGCCCGTACCAACTGGTTTGCTGAAATTCCCAAAGCGGGTAGTTCCGAGGAAGCCCTGGAACTGGAAAATCCACGCCACGGTCACGCCGTGGTACAGATCCCTGGTGGTAAACTTTTGGTTGTTGGTGGTGTCTTCGGTCGCGTTCAGTCGGGTCAAGGACAGTTCAAGATGGTTTCCCAGGTGGAACGCGTCGATATTTTCAAGCGTAAAACCGAAACCCTGGACACCCCGATCAACCGAGCTTTCTTCTCGATGACGCGCTATGAAGAAGACTTCAGTCTGGAAATCGATCAAGCAACCGGTTTGAACATTACGCCGGAAGTGGTCCGCTTCCTCGTGGTTGGTGGATTGACCCAGGTTACTGCCAGTACCACGGATCCGATGATCGGTGGTACCTACTCCAACGAAGTGACCTTGGTTACCTATGATGTTGAACGAGATACCTTGACAACAGAGAATATCGGCTCTGGATTGGGAGAGGGGATTGTCAACCATGCCGCCACCTATCTCGGTGAAGGCTATGTCCTGATTACCGGTGGTCGTACCCAGGCTGGAACGCCTACGGATGCCGCCTATTTGGTTAGCATGGAAGACAAGAGCATAACCCCTATGGTTCCGATGAATGTCGCCCGCTATGGTCATACGGCAACGGCTATTGGTGATACGGTTATCGTGTTCGGTGGGTATGGTGATCGTGTGGTGAATGGCCAGGCCATTACGATGAGCAGCATGGAAGTATGGAAGCCCGGTGAAGACCGCAACCTGGCGGCTGGAACTTTTGAATTGAGCTGGGATGAATCCCGTGTCGGTAGTCTGGACGTGAGTAGTGATACGGATGTCGTTGTGGAAGGAAGTGCGACAGATATCACGACATTCTGGGCCGATACACGTCGTGCTGAACATGTTGCTTTTGCTGTTCTTGATTCCAATGACACGGACAACAACCGCGTTGTGATTCTTGGCGGCATCCGGGTCCAGACAGCTGATGGAAGCGATAATGACGTGTCCTTATTGGTTGCAAACTCTTCCGAATTGCCTGCAATCTTCATTGATCCCAAAGGTGGGGTTCAGGCGGACACGGAGGATGGTAACCCGATCATCAGCTACATTGCCAAACGCCAACGGCAGGTCAACCGATCTTACTACAAGTCGGCTTGGGCTCAGTTGGCGGGGAATGACGATGCCATTTTCGCCGTAGGTGGAATTGGTGCGGATGCCGGTGGCGCTCCGTCAGGCGATTCCATTCGTGATGCCAGCATGATTCTGTTCAGCGGAGATGCCTTCGGAAAGATTTCCGTCAGCGCCAGCGATGTCACGGATACGCCGATGAGTCCCAATCCCTTGTTCTTCGATAGCATTCAAAGCACCTATGAAATGCTGGTTTGCGGTAGTGATGGGGCCGTCGCTTCCTCCTTGGAGTTGAAGATGGTTGACCCGGAGGATGAAACAGCCTCCCAACAGAAGCGCCCCCTGGGGATCGACCCCAGTTCCTTCCAGCAAGGTATGGTGCGTATTCGCAGCGACCATACCCTCACCGCTCTGGAAGATGGAACCTACCTGGTCGTCGGTGGCTTCAGCAAAGCCTCGACGGGTGATTCCAACCAGGGGCAATCCATTGGTACCTTCGAACTGTTCATGCCTCCCAGTGTGAACACTCCCGGTGGCGGATTCCAGATGATTCCGGAACTGTAAGCCGGAGATGCACAGAACGTTCACGAGGGTGGGCAGCTCTTAGGGCCGCCCACCCTTTTTTTTAACACCTTGCATTTTCTTTGAAGACGGATACTTTCATGATGAGCAAACGATTTTCTTTGGCGATTCTGGTTGGTATGATCCTCTTCGGGTTGTCCTCCCAGGTCTGGGCCAAAGACGTGAACGGAAAATTCGGTTTGGGTCTGGACAACATGTTGAACGCGGCCAGCTTAGGTATCGGCCCTGCGTCCAGTACGGAAAACAGCCCCAACGCTCCTTCTTTGGGCCTCAGCTTCAAATACTGGATCGACAACGATTGGGCGATCAATGCCGTCTTCGGCTTTGCCTATTTGAACTCCAAAGCGGCCGAAGATTCCAGTCTGCGTGATGATGGTGGATTCTGGGCCTTCTCTCTGGACTTCAAAGGAATCTACAATTTCAGCCACGGCGATATGGCCAACATGGGCCTGTTTGCCGTGTTGCACATGCAGAAAGAAAGCACGACCAACCAACGTCCAGACGGCTCGTTGCACTCAAGCATGGGAGTCAGTCTGGGATTCGGGTTCACACCGGAAGTCTTCCTGACGGAGAACTTCGCTCTCTGTGCGGACTTCGGGTTGATCTTCCGTGTTGACCACGGCTTCGGCGTCGGTCTGGGAGCGGACAACCTGCTCGGTGGTTTGGGCTTGCACTACTACTTCTGATCCGATACCCTACGTGTCGGGGTTGACCGATCGGTCTGTTGATTGGCTCCGTGGATGAGGTTTCGGTCTTCTTCCTGAAGGAAGGGAAGGGCGCAACCTCGGACCGTGGGGCTTTTCCTTTGGAATGGATGAATCACGCACGGGCGGCCCAAGACCGCTTGGGCGAGAGATGACGAGTAAGCGGGATGAAAACACCAATGAACACGCAAACCATGACGGATCACGACCTTCAGGCCGTGGAGCGTATCGCCGAGGCACACCAGCGAATCCTTACGGAAGTGGGGAAGGAAATCGTCGGGCAGTCCGAGGTCGTCAAGCAGTTGTTGATCTGCCTCTTTTCCAGAGGACATGGCCTTTTTGTCGGGGTTCCCGGTCTGGCCAAAACCCTGCTGATCAGCACCTTATCCCAGGTTTTGGACCTGCGCTTCAACCGTATTCAATTTACGCCCGACCTGATGCCTTCCGACATCACCGGCACGGATATTCTGGAGGAAGACCCCCAAACGGGACGACGGGTATTTCGCTTTGTCAAGGGACCGGTATTCTGCAACATTCTTCTGGCCGATGAAATCAACCGTACTCCGCCCAAAACCCAAGCGGCCCTTCTGCAAAGTATGCAGGAGAAAAAGGTCACGGCTGGAGGGCGTACCTACGAGTTGGAACCGCCTTTTCTGGTGTTCGCCACACAGAACCCCATTGAGCAGGAAGGAACCTATCCCTTGCCGGAAGCGCAACTGGACCGCTTCATGTTCATGATCGACGTGGGCTACCCCTCTGAAGATGAGGAGCGGCGTATTGTGAAGAATACCACGGGAACGGTGGAACAAGAGCTCCAGACCATCTTGACGCCGGAAGAGATTCTTTCCTTGCAGGACTTGGTCCGTCGGGTTCCGGTACCGGACAACGTGGTGGATTACGCCGTCCGTCTGGTGCGGGCAACGCGCCCCCATGAAGCGGGTGCTTCCGAGGAGGCAGGTAAATGGCTGCAATGGGGAGCCGGGCCGCGAGCCAGTCAGTTCCTTGTTTTAGGGGCCAAAGCCCGCGCTGTGTTGCAGGGGCGTTTGCACGCCACGGTGGAAGACATCCAAGCCCTGGCCGTACCGGTTCTTCAACATCGTCTGGTGCGTAACTTCCATGCCGAGGCGGAGGGATTGGCCACCACGGATCTGGTGCGGCAGATTGTGGAGAGTCTCCCGGCGCAGATCGGTTGACGGGGAAGATGATGTCCGCCGAATCCCGGATTCTACAGCCCGACCTTGTCGAGCAGTTGAGCAACCTGCAATTGCACGCCAACCTGGTGGTGGAAGGGTTGCTTGCCGGCTTGCATAGTTCACCCCTGCATGGTTCCAGCATTGAATTTTCCGAACACAAGGAATACAGCCCCGGAGAAGATTTGCGCCATCTGGACTGGAAGGTCTATGGCCGTGCGGATCGCTACGTGGTGAAAAAATACGAGGATGAAACCAACCTCAAAGCTATCTTCTTGCTGGATGGCTCGGCCAGTATGGGCTATCGGGCGTTCAAAGGCGAGCGACCGAGCAAGCTGGAATTGGGCCGCGTGCTGGCCGCTGCTTTGGCCCTGGTGATGTTACGTCAACAGGATAGCCCCGGTCTGGTCACCTGTCAGGATGGGCGTATCGCCCGTGATGTTCCCCCGCGTGCCAGCAAGACCCATTGGCAGGAATTTCTCCAATCTCTGGTGTTGTTGCAGCCGGAAGGCGGCTCGGACCTGCTTGCACCGCTGGATACCTTGTTGGAGCGTCAGCGTGGGCGGATCATGCTTTTTCTGATCTCCGACCTCTTGGATGTCCCCCAGGCTTTGTTTGCCAAGTTGAAGCAGTTTCGCGCCCGAAAACATGACGTGACCCTGTTTCATGTTCTGGACCCGGATGAACGGGATTTCCCTTTTGATCGGATGATGCAGTTTGAGGATATGGAAACCGAAGGCATGGTTATCGCCGATCCCGATGGGATCCGTGAGGAATACCTTCGCGCCGTGGAGGAGTGGCTCACGAACGTTCGTTTGCAGGCGATGGACGGCGGGATGGATTACCAGTCTGTCTTGACGGACGAAGATCCGGCTTCGGTATTGATGGCCTATTTGAAACGGCGTGAACGGCGATAGGGGCTTGGGATGGGTGGTTTGAGTTTTCACAATCCCGCGTTTCTCTGGGGCATGTTGTTGGCAGGCTTGCCGATTATTCTGCATCTGCTGAACCGCCGTCGTGCCTTGCGCTGGTCCTTCTCGGCTTACTCCTTCGTGATGAAAAGCCACAAGCGTCTGGCTCGTCGGCTGAAAATCAAACAACTGCTGTTGCTCCTGTTGCGCTGTCTGCTTCTGGGATTGATTCCTCTGGCTTTGGCACGTCCTTACTGGAAACCTCCCCAAGCACCCACGGTGGCGGATGACCAAGGCCCGGCGGCACGGATGATCGTACTGGATGCCTCGATGTCCATGCGTGCCGAGATGGATGGCCAAAGCCTCTTTGGCCGGGCTATCGCACGGGCCAGAACGCTGTTGGGTAACGTGGGGCGTTCCGATGCCGTCGGCTTATGCCTTGCCGATGCCTTGCACCTGGATTGCATTCCGCCGGGATTTGACCGCGCCGATGTATTGGACAAGTTGGAACATGCCCAGGCTGGCTTGGGAACCACGGATCTTCTTTCCGCGCTGGAACAGGCCAGAGTGTTGGTCAGTCAGCACCCCTTGGAACGCAAACGGGTCCATCTGATCGGTGATTTCACCCGCACAGGCTACGACTGGGGCGCACCGCCCTTTTCCGGTGAACAGGCTCCGGCGCTTTTGTTTCATGATCTGCGTGACGGGCGGATGATTCCCAACCTGGCCGTGACGGATCTTTCCGCCTCGCGCTCCGTGTTTTCCGGTCCCTTGGAATGGACTTTCTCCGTGACGGTGTCCAATTTTTCGGACCAGCCCCGCACGCGTCTTCCTCTGGGCTTGTTTTACCAGGGTGAGAGTCTGGCCAGCGGCTTTGTGGATGTGGACGCCCAAGGCAGCGCGGTGAAATCGTTCAGTCATCGTTTCGAGGAGCCGGGCCTACTCAGTATGGAAGCACGGATCGGAAACGATGCCTTGCCGGATGACAATCGCCGCTCTTTGATTCTGGATGTTCAGGGCCAGACGAGGGTTCTCTTGTGCAACGGCCAGCCCTCCACCGTCAGGCATCGCGACGAACTCTTTTACCTGCGCCCGGCCTTGTCCCCGGCAGGTGAAGCACGATCCAGTTTTGTGGTTCAGGAAATCACCTCGGACCAGCTTCTGAGCGCCGATTTTTCAAAGACCGATGTATTGGCCTTGACCCAGGTCGCGGCGTTGAGTGCGGAGACGGCTCAGGCGATTACCGCTTTCGTGCAACAGGGAGGTGGCTTGTTTGTTTCTCTGGGACCGTCGGTGGATGCGGAGAATTACAACAGCTTGCTTGGTCCCTTGCTTCCGGGGCGTTTACGAGGCGAGAAAGCTGCCGGGGATGCTCTGGCCTTGGAACACGGAGAAGCCTCGGCCTACCTTTCCCAGTTCGATTACGGTCACCCGGTGTTTCGTATCTTCGATGACTCTACGGCGCAAAGTCTCTACCAGGCAAAGATTCATCATTACTACCTCTACGACCCCGATCCGCGACAAGGAAAACGTATCTGGCTGCGCTATCGTGGTGGGCAACCGGCGGTGGTGGAGGTACCCTTCGGCAAAGGTCGCGTGGTCTTGTTCACCTCCACAGTAGACCGCGAATGGAACGACCTCTGTATCCAGACCGGCTTTCTTCCTCTGATGCAGGAAACCTTCCGTTACCTTTCCGGCGTATCGGGGGTCCAAACCCGGCATAGTCTGAAGATTGGGGAAGATTGGCTTCTTGCGGACCTTGGATCGCAACCCTCGCTGCGGGTGACGATGCCCGACGGTCAGACGAAAACGGTGGAGGTGGTGGACGGCGAAGCCCGTCTGGACGCCTTGTCCCAACGGGGCTGTTATACAACCCAACGCCAGGGTCGCCCCATCGGTGCCTGCGTCAACCCGGACCCGGTGGAAAGTGACTTGACACCTTTGGGGGATGAGGCCCGGCAAGGCAATCTTCCCGAAGGAACGCCGGAGGCGTTTCAGGATCGCATCAACCAGGATGAACAGCAGGTGGAGTATGCCGGGTTGATCCTCTTGCTGATGCTTCTGGCATTCCTTTCCGAAGTTCTGGTGATCCGCTGGATTGATTGAGCGCGCCGTGTTCTTTTTCTTGGTTTCCTGGATGCTCTTCTCTTCTTGGAAGAGAAATCCGGCTCCATGTCCTTCAGAACATGCTCAGCACAGCTCAGCAACAGGGCTTTTCCAAACCTCTTGGGCAATCGTAACGAATTGCTCCAAAGCACAAGCAACCCTTGTTCCTTGCATCGCTTCCTGGCGCATAATGCAACCTCGCCCAACCAACCCGGTCGAAGGCCGCAGCCTGCAGCTGCGACCTTCCCCACGCCCTGCGACCGACGAGGGAAGCCCTCGTCGGCTTCGGTGATCCTTGGGTTCTATCCTGCCGGATAGAACCCGTCTGACGAGCAGGTAGGGGTGGTTTGAGTGAGGAAGCAAAGGTCTTTGATGAAGGAACTCTGTGTTGGGGAATGCTCGCCGGACATCCCGTAACGGGAGATCGCGAAGACTGGAAGGGGCTTGTTCGTCACGGAGAATGGATCACCGAAGCGGGACGAAAGCGTCCCGTCGCAGGGCGTGGGCGGCGTTCGGCGTGACGGAGCGAATGCGGAACCAAGCCGCATGGGCGGATGGGCCGAACGCCGGACCGGGTTGGAGCGGTGTTGTCCAGAGGGAGCGCCGGGAAGCGTGATCGGGAGAAAAACAAGCTTGGGAGGAGCAAGAAAGAAGACAAATCCGGTGAGCCTGAGCGATGCGTCCTGGCATCACTTTCGTAGGGTCTATCCTCATTCTCCAGACACGGCTCACCGGCACGAAAATCGTCGTGGCTTCGTGATGGAACCCCGACTCGTCGAAACCATCCTTTCCGATTTCGCCGAGGGCAGAAGGTCATGGATCGGTGAGACACGCCTCCTTGCATCTGAATACCGCGATCCTCATATCGTGTCTCTGGGAGTAAGACGTGGGGCAGACAAAAATTTACGAAAAAAATAGCAGGTGGTTCGGCAGGACACCCAAGCATAGGGCATGAGGGCAGAGGAGGGTGGTCCCCGATCTGCTTGCGTGGCTTCCAGAGTGTGCCGGAAAATGAATCAGACGGAGGGTTGAGACGAACAACGCGACCCCTTTTCTTTCGGATTCGCGTAAAATGAATGACTGTGCTATACTCGTGTTGAACATCCTTTTGCGCATGGCTGATGACAGGAAACCCCATCCTTGGAACGGGCAGAACCGCGTGGTGTACGCCGCAGTTCTGGTCTGGAAGGTGGGATCTCAGAAGGCGGAAGTTCCGTCGGATAGAGCCAATACTGAAGAACTGGAAGACTCAAGGATCCATGTATCAAGGGATGTGGATGGTAACCGATTCCCTTGGGAGTCCTGGCTTTTCGATCATGAATTTCTTGTAGGAAAGAGGTGCGTATGCTGAAGGTAATGAAGCAATTCTCTGTCTATCTTCCCAACAAACCCGGCGAACTGAAGCGCCTGCTGCACAAGGTTAAAAAACTGGATCTGATTGCGGCGGCGACCTTTGCCAACAAGGACGGCGCGATCATGCGCCTGGTGCCGGAAGATCGTGGAAGCTTTGAGCGGGTGCTGAAACAGGAGAAAGTGCAATACAGCAAAGAGGATGTGGTGTACATGACCGTTCCGGACAAACCGGGTGGTCTGCTGACGATCCTGAGTAAACTGCAACAAGCCCATGTCAATATCGAGGGTGTGTACATCCTGGGTGGCAACAATGGTGAGCAGGCCCGTTGCGTGTTGAATGTGGATGACGTGAAAGCGGCGAAAGAGCGGCTGAGCTGACCAAAGCCTGATCCCCGATTTGTTGAAGCGGCCTTGTTTGACCCGTGCTGCCTACAATCTCCTGTGGTTTTGCCTTATGCCGGACTTGGTTCAAGTCCGGCATGGTTCGTTGTTGCAAGCGTCTCGCCTACGCTCTTTTCTTGCTCCGGGAAAAAGGCTTTGGTAAAGTGTGCTGGCTTTGTCGGATGATGAATGATGGCTTGTGTTTATCGGGGAGGATACGGGATGGAGTATGCGCGTGGTCAAAGCAGACTCTTTTGGGTCGTGCTTGTGTTTTCCGGGATGATTCTGGGGCTTGTTGCCTGTCAGAACGATGAAGCCGAAACACTGAAGGATACCAAGGAAAACGAGCCGGTACGTGAAGACGAGACGCCGCAGAAGCCGGCGATACCGGGAACGGCAGAAAATGATGTGAACAAACCAGGAACGAAGCCCAACCTGGCGGAGACCAGCCCCCCGGCGATGAGTTGCGAGCGGGCCTATGAGGAGTTCAAAACCAAGGCCTTGGCCGGTACGCAAGAAGATCGTAAAGATCTGGTGCGCCAGATGCTCCTGACCATGAAAGGTAAGCTGCTTAAAGCTTGTGAAAACAAGGAGCTGGAGGCTGATTGTCTGGCTGGTCAGAAAGATGTGAAAGGGCTGATATCTGTTTGTGGTTTGAAATGATCGGTGGGATGTGATGGGCGGTGGAGCGGTTCCTCCATCTGTGCCCTTGTTGCCTGGAACTTCGTTCCACAAGGCTTGCCTGGTGTATGGTCTTGTCATACCTCTGGAATTTTAACGAATTGAGTGCTTTTTTTTGCTTGTGTGTGGGTTTCCTGGTATACTTTCACCACGATAAGAAGGTTCCTGCTAGGGTTTGAGTTGCTCAAACCTCTTGAAGTCGTTGTGACAGGCAAGGGTGACCACGGTTCCGCTTCACCAAAAGGTGGTCGGGGCGAAGGTGCTTGTCTCCCTTGTACATTGCGCTGTAAGCAGAAAAGGTGTGTCGATGGGAAATCGCCTGGGACAGATCCTCGTTCGCGAGAAATTGATCTCCCTGCAGCAGTTGAAAGACGCGCAGGATGACCAGAAAAGCCAGGGTGGACGGCTTAGCCAAAGCCTGGCCCGCCTCGGTTTCTTGGATGAGAATGAGCTGACGGATTTCCTCAGCCGCCAATATGGTGTCCCCTCAATCAACCTGGATGATTTCGAGATCGATCCTGCGGTGATCAAACTGATCAAGAGGGAAACGGCGGAAAAGCATAGCTGTATTGCAATCAATCGCGCCGGGTCCAGCTTGATTGTGGCCATGACGGACCCGTCCAATATCAGCGCCATTGATGATCTGAAGTTCCTTACCGGCTACAACGTCGAAGTCGTTGTTGCCTCTGAGAGCAGTATCAACGCCGCCATTGAACGCTATTACGAACAGCAAGACCAGTTTGAGGATCTGCTGGACGGCTTTGATGACAGCGAGATCGAGGTGGATGGTGAAGACGAAGACATGATGGAAACCGGCAATATCGTTGACCTGGAAAGCCAGGCCGAAGAGGCGCCGGTCGTCAAGCTGGTCAACCTGACCCTGCTTGATGCCATCAAACGTCATGCCTCGGATATTCATATCGAAAGCTATGAAAAGGAATTCCGCATCCGCTACCGCGTGGATGGCGTGCTCTACGAAATGATGAAGCCGCCGATGAAGCTGCGTAACGCCGTGGTCAGCCGTATCAAGATTATGAGCGAGTTGGACATCGCCGAGCGTCGTCTTCCCCAGGATGGTCGTATGAAACTGAAGTTGGGCAAAGGACGCGAGATGGATTTCCGTGTCTCCACCTTGCCGACCCTCTTCGGTGAGAAAGTCGTTATGCGACTGCTGGATAAGGAAAACCTCCAGCTTGATATGACCAAGCTGGGTTTCGATACCCAACCCTTGGATGATTTCAAGTCCGCCATTCACCGCCCGTGGGGAATGATCCTGGTTACCGGACCGACGGGTTCCGGTAAAACCACCACGCTGTATTCGGCGTTGCAGGAAATCAACACGTCGGAGGTGAACATTTCTACGGCGGAAGATCCCGTTGAATTCCAGCTATTGGGTATCAACCAGGTGCAGATGCACGAAGATATCGGTCTGAACTTCGCCAGTTCTCTACGTTCCTTCCTGCGACAAGATCCGGACATCATCATGGTCGGTGAGATCCGAGATTTTGAAACGGCGGAAATCGGGATTAAAGCGGCCTTGACCGGCCACGTCGTGTTGTCCACCTTGCACACCAACGATGCACCATCAACCATCAGTCGTCTGCTGAACATGGGTGTTGAACCCTTCCTGGTTGTTGCCGCCGTGGTTTGTGTTGTGGCGCAACGTCTGGCCCGACGGATCTGCAAGGAATGTGTTGGAGATACCGAAGTTGCCGAACAGGTCTATCTGGATGCGCAATTGAACCCGGAACTTCTGGGGACATTCACCCCGAAAGAAGGCAAAGGCTGCAAAGTCTGCTCTAACACCGGCTACAAGGGTCGTGTCGCCCTGTACGAAGTCATGCTGTTCCACGATGAGTTGAAAGACTTCGTGTTGAATGGGGCCAGTGCGGTGGAACTGAAACGTGAGGCCATACGTTTGGGTATGCAGACTTTGCGTATGTCTGGATTGATCAAGCATATTGAAGGGGTTACAACCATCGAAGAGGTGTTGCGTAACACCAGCCTGGATTAGTACTGACTTGGAATTGTGTCTCTCCCTGTGGTTGCCGTGACCGCCGGGTTACTCTTCTTCACGGATAAGGTTTCAGATTCATGGAACAAGCTCAAAGCCCGCAACCGAGACGAACCATTACCCTGCACCAATTGCTGAAAACGATGGCGGAGCGGGGGGCAAGTGATTTGCATATCACCACCGGGGCGCCGCCTCAACTGCGTATTGATGGTCGTCTGGTTCCGGTGAAACATCCGCCGTTGACTCCTGCGGATACCAAAGCCTTGTGTTACAGTATTCTGACGGAGAGTCAGAAGGCCCGTTTTGAAGCGGACAACGAACTGGATCTCTCCTTCGGAGTGAAGGGCTTGTCGCGATTTCGTGCGAACGTTTTCATGCAGCGTGGAGCCATCGCCGGAGCATTTCGTACCATCCCGTTCAAGGTGATGAGTTTCCGTGAATTGGGGCTACCCGCCATTGCGGCGGAAGTCGCCCGGCGTCCTCGTGGTCTGGTTCTGGTTACCGGTCCGACGGGAAGCGGTAAAACCACGACCATCGCATCAATGATCGATCTGATCAACACGGAACAGAACAGTCATATTCTGACCATTGAAGATCCGATCGAATACCTTCATCCCCATAAGAACAGCCTGGTCAATCAGCGTGAGATCGGTGCGGATACCGCATCCTTTGTCAAAGCCTTGAAATACATTTTGCGGCAAGATCCGGATGTGGTGCTGATCGGTGAAATCCGGGATATGGAAACCATTGAGGCCACCTTGGCCATTGCTGAAACGGGCCACTTGGTGTTTGCAACGCTGCATACCAACAGCGCTGTACAAACCATCAACCGTATTGTAGACATGTTCCCGCCCCACCAGCAGAACCAGGTTTCCGCCCAGTTGTCCTTCACTCTGACCGGTGTCTTCTCCCAATGTCTGATTCCGCGAGCTGTCGGGGTTGGGCGCGCTTTGGCCTTGGAGGTTCTGATTCCACATAGCGGAATCCGGGCGATGATTCGGGAACGGAAATTGCATCAGGTGTATGGTTCCATGCAGACCGGACAAGATAAATACGGAATGCAGACCTTGAATCAATCTCTGTTTGCGTTGTATAGTCAAGGGGTGATTACCCTGGAAGACGCCTTGGCCTATAGCTCAGACCAGGAAGAATTCCGCACGATGGTTGCCAAACTGAAAAGCAGATAGATCGACATATCGATACGGGTAACGAATCGAACAGATTTGAAACAAGACGAGGATTTTCATGCCGGTATTTCGTTGGGAAGGCAAGACCCGTGGCGGGCAGATGAAAAAAGGGACGATGAACGCCATTGATGAGCAGGTGGTCGAGCTTCGTCTCAAGCAGCAGGGAATCGTTCCTTCCTCGGTAGCCAAAGCGCCGGGACAGCTTGACCTGAGCTTCATTCCGATCTTTGCTCCAAAGCTTGGGCCTAAGTCGCTGATTATCTTTACCCGTCAGTTTGCAACGATGATCGACGCCGGTCTGCCCTTGGTGCAGGGGCTGGAGATTCTTGCCGCCCAGACCGATGACCCGGTTTTGCAGAAAACCCTGTTCATGGTGAAAAACGACGTTGAATCGGGAAGTACCTTTTCCAGTGCGTTGGAAAAACATCCCGGTGTGTTTGATGCCTTGTACATCGCCTTGGTCAGTGCCGGTGAAATGGGTGGTATTCTGGACACGATTCTTGACCGTCTCGCCGGTTATATTGAAAACTCTGAGCGTTTGAAGAAAAAAGTCAAAGGGGCCATGACCTACCCCATCGGCATTCTCGTCGTGGCCATTATCGTTATTGCCGTGCTGATGATTAAGGTTGTTCCCACCTTCGCCGAGATGTTTGCTGGTATGGGTGGGACACTCCCTGGGCCGACTCAACTGCTGGTTGAAATGTCAGATTTCTTTGTTGCCTACTACTTGCATATGGGAGTTGTGATAACGATAACCTATATGACTGCAAAAGCGTTGTTTGCTTGGAAAACAAGCCGTCGATACATTGATATGCTTGCTCTAAAAGTTCCCGTGGTTGGCGATGCCATCCGTAAGGTGGCGGTGTCTCGTTTTACTCGAACGATGGGAACGATGATCGGTGCAGGTATCCCTGTCGTGCAAGCGATGGAGACGGTAGAAAAAACAGCCGGTAACATCATCATTGAAGAAGGCATCCGTTACGTCAAAGAGAAGGTTACGGAAGGTAAAAACATCGCGGAACCTTTGATGCAGGTGGGGGTTTTTCCGGCGATGGTGGTGCAGATGATCGCCGTGGGTGAGAGTACCGGTGCTTTGGATGCGATGTTGGCGAAAATTGCAGACTTTTATGATGAAGAGGTGGATGCGGCAATCAACGCTTTGATTGCCATTATGGAACCGGTTATGATGGTCTTCTTGGCAGGTATCGTTGGGTACGTGTTGATTTCACTTTACATGCCTATCTTTACGATGGGTCAGAATATGTAAATCCTGGATCGTTTTTTGCAAAACGATACAACCGTTTGGATGGAAGAAGGAGAGAGAGCGATGAGGAAGAATTCAGACGGATTTACTTTGATTGAAATGCTGGTTGTAGTCGCCATTATCGGCATTTTGGCATCCGTGGCCTTGACCAGTTATTCGGGCTATATTACGCGGGCGCGCCAGGAAGTCGCGTTTTCAGCGATGCATAGTGTGCGTATGGCGATGGAGAACTATCGTGCTAAAACAGGAGCTTATCCAGCTTCTGGTTCTAGTGTGGCTTCTCTTCCAGGGATTCAGAGTGAGAAAACGCTGGAAGCCCCTCCAAAGCAACAATACACCTTGTCGATCGTTTCCTCTGATGCAAATACTTTTGTGATTCAAGCTGATTGCAGTGGAACTTGCAATATAGATGATGATGCAACAGCCGATACATGGCAGATGAACCAACTGGGAGAGTTAACAGCGGTTGTAAATGACTTGACTTCTTGATAGATCGCGGTTTGTTTTTCGAGGACACGGATCTGTTGGTGTCCAGTATGATTTGCTGTTGATATCTGTGTGATTCAGGAGCTATGCAAAACATGCATAGCTTTTTCTTTTTTTGCTGCAAACCTTGCAGGTTTTTCCTGGAAAATCGATGGCTTTTTCAGAAACTGCAAGGGGTGATCCGCCAAGGCTTTTCCTCACAGAGAAATATACTTTGAGTTCTCGGTGCTTTGTAGTATCGTTTGAAAATCACAACGCTTTTCAAAGTTGCCCCTCTTCGTGGAATGAAAATTGCATGTCAAAAGTGCGGGTTGGATTGCATGGAGAATGTCCAATGGTACGAATGTCAAACAGACAAGGTCTTACGTTGATTGAGCTCCTGACCGTGGTCGTGATTATCGGGATTCTCGCCTCGATGGCGATCACCAGCATGGGCAAAGACAGGGATGCGCGTCAGTTCTCGGCTGCTGCGCGTGAGGTGTTGACAGCCTTGAATTCCGGGCGCTCTGAGGCAATTAGTTCCGGGCGCAATGTCGTGGTGGATGATTCTGTAAACGGTGATGGCGCGACCCAGGTTGTCGTGTTTCGTGACGTGGATGACAACTGGACCTTTACGGATGGCACAGATGTGATGGTGGTGCGGGTTACATTTCCCAGAGCTGCAGAGTTGCAGGCAGCTATTGATGCCCATGCCTTCAATCCTCGTGGACAGTTGATTGCAACCACGGGAATGGTTTCCGTGTTGAGTTTTTCCATTTGCGAAAGTCTTGATGGGGGTGGCTGTGGTGCCGGTTCCAGCTATGTGACATACACTGTGAATCCTGTGGGCGTTGTCACGTCTGCAAATGGCGTGTTGTAGGGAGGGCTTGGATGATGTATCGAGGCTTTACCATTGTTGAAATTTTGATGAGTGTGCTGCTGGTTTCCATCGGCATGTTTGCTTTGGCGGGGATGCAGGTCAGTGCAATCAAGGGAAACGTGTTGGGTGCGGATATCAGTATCGGTGCCAACTTGATGAACGCCCGGCTGAATGAATTGAAAAGCTATCCCTATTTCTACCAGATGGCGGCAGGAACGATGACGACAGATCCTCGTCTGGCAGACTCCGATACTACGGTGGATGTGAATGCGATGGATTATCAATCTGGGGCTCTCCCTGGGGATGTCGTTGAGCAGGTCAAGTACAGCGTGCGTACCATTATCACCAGTCCTATTGGTGTCGATCCCAACCTGCCGGGAGCCTATCGTTTTGTAGAGGTTCAGGTCAGTTGGGAAGATACGAGTGATGCGGGGTCAGATCGTCCGGTGATTACGTCCGGTCGTGTGCCCATTATCATGCAGGTCAGGCCATGAGTGTGTTGATGGAGGGTCGAATGCATCGTTCCGGGTTTACCTTGGTTGAGTTACTGGTGTCGGGTTTGCTGTCCACCATCGTGATTGGTGCGGCGGTCACGATTTTTGCATCTAGCCACCAGGCCTATCAGACCAGTGGGCGGATGAGCCAGGCTCAGCAGTCGGTTCGTGCCGCTTTGGATATTATTGCCGGTGAATTGCAGATGGCGGGCCTGGGTGGGCAGAATCGTTCCGAAGTCAATGGTGCCAGCAACCCGGAGCTTGAAATGGCCTTGGGTCCGAATTGTCTGAACAACAGTGGGTCGCCGGATGTGATTCAGTTTCGTTCCGGCATGGGTGCGGTCAGTGTGACGACTCAGGAGCTGTCTGTCAGTAATGGGGCAACGGGGCTTATGGTGGATGTTCATGAGATTCCTGCAATTCTTGGTGATGGACAGGATTATTTTCAACAGGGCATGGCCGTGGATCTTTTGGACATTAATCGTACCCGTGTCGCCCAAGCTATTGTGGGGGATCTTGGTTCCGTGCTGACCCCTGAAAGTCAGTTGATGCTTAATAGCTTTTCCAATGTTACGGAGTCCACGCTTTGGCCGGGAACGATGATCGTCCAGCAGCCGGTGTGGATCACCTACCAAGCGATTGGAACCCGTTTGTTCCGCTGTGTTCGTGATGTGCCAACGGATGCCTGTGATGGTAGCCTGGAAAACACCATCCCCAGCCCGGCCAACCCGGAAACGGACTTTGTAGTGGTTGAGGATGTGCAGGATATTCAGTATTCCTATATTGTGAATTCTGCCGGGGCGGTGTTTGATCCGGCGTATGATCCCTCCTCTCAGGCCAATCGCCAACTGGTCCTGGGGGTGAAAATTGAACTGCTCGTGCGTAGTAAGTATGAAGATGCCTCCATTGAAGCGGGAGACGATGTCAAGTTGAAGTTCTATTTAGGCGGCAATGTCGTGGACGTGACGGGGAGTGAAAAGTTTCATTACACGCAGATGTCCACCATTGTGAGTTTGCCCAATGCGTCTTTGAATAACCTGGTTCCCTAAGGGAGAAGGATATGGCGTCCAATACAAAGCGATCCTCCTTGTGGTTTTATGCTACCAACCGTGGGGCGGCTCTGATTATGTCGATGGTGTTGATGATTATGCTCTCGCTCCTGGGAGTTGCGGCGATGAATACCTCGGTGCAGGAGCAGCGTATCGCGATGGCTTTTCGGGATAGCGTGCGCGGCTTGGCCTTGGCGGAAGCGGGGGCGGAAATGGCGCGTACCATCGTTGCAGGGTCTACGAACCCCAACCTTGAGGGCTACAATTGCCAGGATGCGGCGACGACGCATTACTACCCACCCGGTGACCAGAATACGATGTATTGTATTGATACTATTGACGCCCGTGTGGACAATACCGTAACCGACAACCGAGGCTCCGGGCAACGCGCCCAGAAGCGTAAGCGGATTTTTGTGTACAAGATTGATTCCATGTATCGGCCTTTGCAGTCTGATGGCACGCCAGGACCTGTGGTCAAGTGGGTGCAGACGGTTGAGCAATTGACGCGGATTTCGGACTAGGTGGGAGCGAGGAGATCATGAAGCATACAGGATTTATCCTTTGGTTGGTTCTCTTGCTTGGCTGCCAGGTCGTGTATGCGGCGGATGAGCCCTTGGATCGAACCAAATATCATGTTCTGGAAGGCCTCGGAACGGGGATCTGCTCCGGTAGCTACACCACCAACCCGCCGGTGAATACCAACGACTCCAGCGGTGAGGTTGGTGTCAGTTCCCTGCGTCTGGCGGATAAGCAGTTGAAAATGGCCGGTACGATCCAGCCTTTGTTCGACCCCGGCCTGCTGGATAGCTCCGGTAACTACCTCTGCGAGCGCAAGCAGCAGGTTTATTCCTTGACCTCGCGGACAGGGCGGGCCATTCCCGGTTTCTCCAACACGGTGATCGGTCTGAAGATCCCCAGTGTATGCGCGGCCACCGGCGGCACCTGCCAATGGTCTACCCAGTATGCCGGACCGGCTCTGACTAGCGGCTCGGCTCCGGACCCCTCCAGCGAACCTTTGACCATTTTCCCCGAATCCGCCGTGGAGTCGATGGATTATGTCTCCCAGAGTTCCGGGGATCCCATCCGCACCCAATTCAGCATTGACTTGGAAGGCGCGGCGAGGGGGGAAGATGATCAGATCACCATCGTTCAGTATGTCTACAAACCGGATGATACGCCGTATTTCGATGTCGTCTGGGAGATCAGTACCTTCCGTGGAACCTACAATCAGGTGGACTTCAATTTCGTCGTGGATACCTATACCGCCGGAAATGATTTTGGGTATGGCTATATCTGTGATGTGACCCACTTGATCGGCGGTACCGGTGGAACCAGCTTCTTCCAAGGGTTCATCGGTTTGCAGAAACCGGCCACGCTGTGGGAAGATTGGTGGGCGATGCTGTTCTATCGCTTCAAAAAAGATGACTTCCCCGCTGTGGATCTGACGAATCCTTTGAATCTCACCGTACCTGCTCCGTTGGAAGAGTTGGTGGATAACGCGGTTGCGTTGCAATGGACAGACCTGACCATAGGTCAGGAACCGATTTACATTCCCATGCGGTGGACCTTCAACGACCCGATCCGCGAATCCACTTACGGAACGACGCGCTCCCTGTTTGTTGTATCCAGTGATGACGATTCGTTCACCACAACCTCTGGTGGCGGTACGTTGAAAGACAACGAGCCGATGATCTTCGACATCATGTTTGACCCTCGCGACTGGCGCGGGAAAGTCCATGCCGCCAGACTTCCCATCACGTGTGAAAAGACCGAAGAATGCCCGCACAGCGATCAAGGCGACTCCTGTCAGTATCACCCGGATTGCAGTCCGTCGGACACCGACTGTACCAAGTATTGCTTCATTAACGCCTGTTCCAGCGTGGATTCCTCTTGTAGTGGAAGCGATGTCTGTGTGTTGGGGATGTGTATTTCCCGGAGTTCCAGCACCTCTGCGGATGATGGCACCGAAGACTGGTACACCGAAGATGAGCCGGAGTTGGTCAGTTCCGGAAGTCGTACCGTGTTTACCGTAATCCCTGACAGTCCGGCGGCTTCCAACGGAGGCAAGACGGCGATTAATGCTGCGGCTGCTGCGTCTTTGAAAGATCAGCTTGGCGTGGATACCGAAGAAGAAGCACAATTACTTTTAGAATGGTTCCTTGGCGAAAAGAACAATACCGATAACACGGGCGGAAGCCCCTCACGCAAAGTCGTGATGGATACCAATGAAGATTACTCGGTCAATCTCGTTGCGACGGACATGATGCGTTCCCGCTACGACGCCGATGATAATCAGGAGTGGTTGCTTGGGGATACGACCCATGCCGAGCCTGTGTATGTCGGTGGTGCTCCGGCCAATGGATGGAAAGACAGCGCGGGGCCGGAGAAGTATTCCGAATACACCAACTCCGATGATTTCCAGCAACGCCATCCGGTGCTGTTGGTTTCCGCCAACGATGGTATGTTGCACTGTTTCGATGCCACCAACGGACAAGAACTGTGGGCCTTTGTCCCCTGGGATGTGCTTCCCAAGGTCAAGGAATTGGCCCGCCCCTTCTACACCCAACTTCGTCAACCGATGATGAACCTTACTCCGGTGGTTCATGATGTATGGAATGATGGTGCCTCGGAATGGACCACCGTGTTGCTTGTTGGTTCCCGTGGCGGTGGAAACACCTACTATGCCTTTGAAATTCAGGCTCCCTCCGGTCATTTGAACCCAGAATACATGTGGTGGTACAGCGATGATGATCTTGGTCTGACCTACTCGGTTCCCACAACGGGGCGTGTGAGGTTGGGTGCGGGAGATCCTCCTCCGGAAAGTTGGCTGGTTTTCTTCGGCTCCGGTTATGCCTCAAGCAGTGCCGTGCAGGCTGGAAAAGTGGGCTACTTCTATGCTGTGGATTTGTTCAACGGTGTCGGAGGTGACTACAAAGCGGATCTGGTTGAAAAACTGGCCATTACCAGTGCGGATATTTCCGGCATTGATGCCAACCCGACGCCGACCAACAATGTCTTGTCCAACCCTATCGTTGGCGATCAGGATTACGACGGCTATGAAGATGTCGTTTATGTCGGCGACCTGGCAGGACACCTGCTCCGTTTCAGTATCGGGAGTGCTGCAGGAATGGCCACCGTCAGCGGTGAGGTGTTGTTTGCCACCTACCGTATGGGTGGGAAAACCCTCGGTGACTTCACTCAGAAGGTGGAAAACGATCGTGTGGGAACGACCGATCAGGATTATGAATTCCTGAAATACCCCCGTTCCATTACCGTGATGCCGGAAATCTGGCGCACGGACGAAACTCCTACGGATGATATTCTGGGCTCTTCGTCCAACAACAACCGTTTGATGGTATTTTTCGGTACCGGAAAATATGACAGCTTCTACGACAGCTTCGACAAGCACCTGGAAGATCCTTCGGATACTACCAGTGCGGTTTATCACCAGCAGGTTTTCGGTATCGTGGACCGTGATGATGGTGTGATGGTCACCGAAGGCGATCTGCGCAGCAACTCTGTTTCGGATAGTCTGGGTACAACGGGCAACCTGTGGCGCACGATCAGTACCTCCGATTCGACCAAAATTGCCAAAGGTTGGCATATCGAACTGGATAGCAATGCCGGCCTGGAAGGTGAGCGCGTGATTACCGATGGCGTGGTGATGCAGCAGAATTGCCGGGCGGGTGATCCCACGGGTTGCTCGACCAAGGAAGAATGGATCTACTTCTTTACAACGTTTACCCCGAACATGAAGGGTACCTGTGATCTGCGTAACGTAGACAAAGAGGGCGGTGGCTTTTTCATGACCGTCCGCGCCGAGACGGGAACCAACCCGTCCTTTGTGGTCCAGGATGTCAATCATGACCGGGATCTTTCCAATGATGCAACTGCGGTTTTCACCGGATACGCTGGTCAACAGATTACCGGTGCGGTGTTGTCTAAGGTGGTTGTGACGCAAATGGGGGCGATGGTCAAGGCCGCCTCCGATGTCAGTCCGATTCTGATTGAGGTGGCGGGAACGCCGACGATCAGTGGGGCTCAAACGTCGTTTTATCGCGTGAAATAGGGGAGTGTGATGACCTATCAACGTGTGGCAATCGGTTTGGTTCTGGTTTTTCTCTGTGGGCTCGTGCCGGGCTTCGCTCTGGCAGGGGACAAGGAAGATACTCAGGACAAGGTGGTGGAAGAGCTGACCTTTCGGGGTGAAGTAACCAAGGTCAGTACCGAGAACAAATTCGGTAAGGTGTATTTCAAAGTGAACAAATACCCCTTGTTGATTTTTGTGGATGAAGCCACTCAGTTTGTCAACCAGGCCTCGTCCAAGCTGGCCATCACCATGACCACGGCGGCCTTGTTGAAGGGCAAACCGGTTGAAGTGAAGGTCAAGCACATCCCGGAAAAGGGTGTGATTGCCGAGACGATTACTGTTCTCACTCTGGATCAGCAGTATCAGGTCCGGGAAGAAGCGGTGCGAGCCAACAAACCCAAGTTGCATAGGAAGTAGAGACGATGATGTTCCATCACAAACCCTGTGGAACCAACTTTTCAGGCGGGAGCCGGATCATGAAGACTTATCTGAACATGCAACGACTGGCCCTTGGCGTCCTCGTCTTGGGAACCCTGCTGATGGCTTCGGCCTGTAGTGATGATGGGGGTATTTCTGGTGGGGACGGTGATGTAAAATCATGTGGTGAACACAAGGTGTACGATGCCAGTGGAAATTGTGTCTGTGAGCCTTTTTACACCCTCCAGCCGGATGGCACATGTACCCGTGGTAGCGATGATGACGACGACGATGATGATGTCACCGATGCCGATGTAACCGACGACGATGATGATAACCAGACCGATGGTGACGGATCGACGGACGACGACGATGATGTCTGCGGGGATACGATCTGCGGAACCAACGCCCATTGCGAAAACGGGACATGTGTCTGTGATGATGGTTTCTCCGGTGATCCGAATGCTGCCTGTACCCAGGATGCAACCGATGGCGACACGGATGCAGAAAATCCCTGTACCTGCCCGGCGCCCCCGCAAGCGACCTATTGTATTCATCCCGATGACGCCGGTTCGGCGGGGTATCGCTCTGTTCGTTTCGGTCCCGGTTCCCAGAGTGGCTGCAACGTCAGTATTTCCATGTTGAATGGTTTGGGTGAAGAAGCCTTCGGCGGTGAGTTTACCTGCGATGAAAACGGAGAAGTCTCCATCGCCAACGGAGCCTGCCTGTTGAGTTATCGTGAGGCGCAGGAACTATTGGTGTTGACTTGTGGCGACAATGTTTATCGCTTCAGCAAAGACTATGCGCCCTGTGATGTCGCCACGGATGGAGATGAAGAGGTGGACCAGGAAGACGATCCGGCTTGCCTGAATGTGGTGTGTGGTACTCATGCGCATTGTGAAGGCGGTGATTGCTTCTGTGATCCGGGTTATTCCGGAGATCCCGATGTGGCCTGTTCGCTTCCCTCGGATGGGGATGTGGATGTGGATGAAGATAGTGATCCAGAAGATGACTCTGATGGTGATCTTGATGTGGATGAAGAGGATGACACGGACGGCGACATCGACGGTGATGAAGATGAAGACAATGCCGATACGCCTTGTGTGTTCGATGATGACTGCGGCCCTGGCCGCTATTGCTGGATCATCACCGATCCCAATGAATGCCGTTGTCAGTGTGGCGCCGCTTGCGGAAATGTTCTTTGTGATGAAGGTTCCGTCTGCGACGATCACGGTCGTTGCGTGTTGAGCCAGGAAGATGGCGATATTGAAGAGGAAGAAGAGCAGGACGGACTGCCCTTTGGGGAGGCTTGTTCTCTGGATGATGAGTGCCAGATGGGTCTGTATTGCAAAAACACCACCTGCGGTTATGACTGCAACCCGCCGGAGTTGAATTGCGCATCAATGGCCTTTTGTGATGACCGTGGCCGCTGCCAGCTTGATATGTGTATCGGTCAGAGTTCTCCGCCTTGTTGCAACAAAGATACGGATTGCCCTCAAGGGCAGTATTGCGGCAACAACAGTTGCGCCTACGATTGCCTGAACGACACCGTCTGCAGTGGCGATACGTGCTGTTCGGAAGGTTACTTCTGCAACAGTCGTGGCCAATGTGAAGAAGGAGATGTTCCCGACGGTGATGTCACCACCTGTACGGAACAGACGGAAGCCTCGCTCTGTCATCCTCAAGGGAAATACTGTGATCCTCAGCTTCTTATCTGTGTGATGGACTGCGAGGACGAGGACGATTGTTTTGAAGGTCAGGACTGCGTCTATGGTGAATGTGTAACCGAGGAACTCGGCTGTGTGGAACACGAGATGTGTAATGTCGGGTTCAAGTGCGATATGGAAGGGGATAACCCGACCTTTGAGTGTGTACCCGGTTGTCCCACCGTGGATGTCTGCGAAGGTATGTATGTCTGCAATGGCCATGTCTGTGCCTACAATCCCGAAGCCGGGGATGATCCTGTTCCCTGCGAAAGCACGAGTGAATGCCCCGTGTATCATTATTGTCCGGATGAGGAAAGCCATCCTGATTACGGCTTCTGCACTCAGGATTGCGATCCTGACGAGCCGACCTCCTGTCCCGATGGAGAGCAGTGTCTGCTTAATGGAAAATGCGGCATCTGCTCCGACTTCGGCGACTGCCCGGAGGGTCAGTTCTGCGGCTGCCCGCCGGGACAGAGCCAGTGTGCAATGGAAGAGCAGGTCTGTGTGGAAGACGGTTGCCAGACGGATGAAGATTGCGCCGGCCAAGGTCATATGTACTGCTGCCGTGAGGGCTTGACCTACGGAACCACCTGCACCGAAGCCCAGTATGGGCAATGCGTCTTCGATTGTTATGGCAATGCCAGCGGGTGCGATGCGGAAACCGAGCGTTGCAATGAGATCGGTATCTGTGAGGAAGCCGATACCTGTCCCAATGAAACCGATGAGGAATGCGACGCCGGTTACCACTGTGACCTGCAAACCACGCTTTGCGTTCAGGATTGCAATGCCGAGACGCCCTGTGAAGATGATAACCCGGATGATTCTCTGGTCTTTGTTTGTGACGAATCCCTTGGACGTTGCAATCCGGTGTTTACCTGTGTGGATGACAACGAATGCGCTGAGGATATGGGGTCTTACTATCACTGCGCGATGGATGATGAAACCGGCTTCAATCTCTGCCAGTCCGAGTGCAATGCCGAAAATGTATTGGACAATTGCCTGGAAGGTGAGATGTGTACACTTGAAGGGCGTTGCGTGCCTAACGAGTGTGAAGCGGATTGGGAATGCGCCTGCAGTCATGGTCAGGATCCAAGTTGTTCCACTCATGAATACTGCCAGGAACTGGCGGAAGGTGGGCGTATCTGTACCTTCGAGTGTCAGACCAATGCCGACTGCCCCAGCGGTTCGCTCTGTGATTACAATGGAATCTGTCAGCAGACCCATGATTGTGATGCGGCGACGTATTGCCAACCGGTTCTGCCTTTGAATCCGCCGCCTGCCGAGCATGATTATCCCTTGGGCGGTGGTATTATCACCTACTGTGACCTTGACGCCGCAAAATGCACCTATGATTGTACCGAATACGGAAGCTTTGGTGGAACCTGTTCGGGAGAATCGGTCTGTGCAGCGGGGCGTTGTGCCGAATGTGCGACCAACGAAGACTGCCCGGATAATCACTACTGTGAAATCGAAACCCGCGAATGTAAGTTCCTCGCTCTGTGTGATACAGACCAGGCTGACCCGGACGCCGACTGTAAGGCCATTAATCCCACGATGGTCTGTGTCGGGGATCGCTGCGAGACAGGGTGTCAGGTAGATGATGACTGCAAGGTTACGCAAGAGGGTGTGGACGTGATTATCGGCTATTGCCGTACTCAGGAATGTCCGGAAGGCAACCATTGCCCCTCTTTCTGTAGCAAAGACTGTGACAACAACAGTGATTGCGGCAACAACGAATACTGCAATGACTATGGTCGCTGCATCTATTACCGACCTCCTTGTGCCGACCATACGGACTGCGCTAGAGGCAGTTATTGCGATGCGGAGACGGGAAGCTGTCTGATTGAATGTTTTGAAGACTCCGAGTGTTCGGATGGGCAAAGCTGTAACACCGATCGTGGTGTCTGTGGAACGGGAAGCTACCCGGATCAATTCCCCTCCTGTGCCACGGATGAGGATTGCCCCTTCCTAAGTTGGTGTGACGGTGGAACCTGCCAGACAAGCTGTGATCATGGTGTCCAGATGGAAGGGCCGCGTGGTTGCGGTCCCTGTCTGAGCTGCTCTTTGGAGCGTGGAAAGTGCGATGCGAGCGATCTGCCCAATCCGGCGGATGAGTGTCGCTCCCGCTGTAGCGGAGGTGAATCCGGGGCCGTGCATCAGGATTGCCCGCGTGGTAGCTATTGCGTGCTTGTCGGGGAAGCCGATGGGGATGTGGAAGACGGCTACCAGACCGGAATCTGCCGTGTGGATTGCTTCAGCAACGCGGATTGTACCAATGGAGATACCTGCGATGAGGATCGCGGTATCTGCGGCGATAGCAGTCTGCCCCATGCCTATCCCACCTGTGTCAATGATAGCGATTGCTTTGTTGAGACGGAAGCCCAGATCACGAAGGGAGCCCATTGTGAAGGAGGGTTCTGCACCGTTGGTTGTGACATGGGAGATGATCTGAGTACCCTGCGCGGCTGCGAGCCGTCGGATACAAGCTGTGATCTGACCTGGGGGCGTTGCCAGTAGAGATGGAATCGACGAGAAAGAACGATCTTGTGAACGAAAGGAAAACGGCCATGAACGGACAACACAAAGAAAAACGGCAGATGCTTTTGCCGCAAGGTCCGTGGAAGTCAACGCCGCATGGGCAAGGCGACACGTTCAACGGGGGAGCTTTCCTTCGTTCACGAGATCGGAAGCCAGACTATACAAGTAAGGAATCAAAGACCTTTTATACACGGTATGGGGAGTTCGTCATGAACGGCCAGAATACAAACTCAGACGGTGGAAAATCTTGGACCTCCTGGGGAAAGACGCGCCTGTTTCGGCGGTGGATCGGGCTGGCGTTGCTGGCTTTGGTTGTCGGCATGTTTTCCCAGACGGCCCTGGCCCAAGTCAACTATGATGGAGCCTTCCATTATGATTGGCGGGTAACCAGCAACATCAACGGCAAAAACGGCTGGTTGGGTGTCAGTCACTATGCCACGTTAAATGATGATGTGCGTATTCAGACCAGTAATCACTCCACCTTCCATAGCAGTGATTTCTGTGGTGGCCCCTTCTATTTCAATGAGGGTTGGGTTCCCAACACGCTTTGTGGTATTGCCCTGGGTACCCATTATGCCGACACCCAACTCTACATGGCTTATCAGGATGCTGGAAGTTACATCTCCACCGACGTAGTGGACAAGGACAATGTCAGCGGCCCCAGAGAGGGAAAAGATGAAGATAGCGGTGTTCTGAAAATGCCCCAAACCCGGCAGTGGATCTGGGTGATTGCCAACTACAACAACCACTACTCCTCTACCTACGAATACCGTATGCCCTGGCGTATCACCTATACGAACAACAAGGGTGAATACATCAGCCTTCTCAGTGCGACGCCTGCAACCAAATACTGGGACCAACAGCTTTCCGTCTCGTTTTCCGGCTCCAACGTTCCCCATGATCTGGTCGTAGATTACGAAGGTACCACGGGGTGTCAGAACTTTGCCAGTCATACCTCCATTCAGGATATTTCAGGAACAAGCTACCCATATTATTCCTTCAGTTGCTGGCCCACCAAGCCGGGGTGGATCCGCTTCCGCCTGCGTTATTGTTCCAGCGGGGCCGGTTATCGTGTCATCGATGGTGGCGACTCGGTGATTTTTCCCATCTACGGACCGACCATTTCCGGTCTGGACGCGGATAATGAATCCTTGACCGGTAGGAAAATCGCCGGGTATCCCCATGATTGGTGGGTTTCCGGTACTCATCTGCCTCGACCGAACATCAACGGAACCTGGTATGGTAGGCCGCAGATTCAAGGTCTTTCCAGTGGTACGGATTACACCTATCTAAGTCCCGAAATCAATGCCACGACTTACAATACAGATACTACGGCAAAGATGTATGACAAACCACCGCGTCGAGGTGGCTATGCTCTGTGGTATCTCTTGTGGCCGTCGTCGGGTGGATGGACCAACAGTCAGTTGATCGGTTCCACTCCTTCAGAGAACATGCTTTTGGTCTATACCCCTACCTGGAGTGGAGTGACTTCCACCACCTTGCCCTGGGCCGGAACCAGTGTGACGTTCCAGACCAATGGTCAAAACCTGCCTAGTTCACTGATTGTTCGCAAAGCGTCCAGTTCTGCGGTTGGTTGTACCTCCGGTCCGACGATGGGCTCGGAAACCAGTACAACGCAGTACTTCACCTGTACACCCGACACGTCGGGAACGATCAAGTTTGCTGCGTATTCCCACACCAACAATGTGTATAAGCTAGCCAATGAATGGTCTACAACCATCCGTCCCTATCCGCAGCCGGTTCGTGTGGTGAACAACGGTTCGACAACCGAGAATGTCTACGTGAATACTGCGCCCTCGGTGAAGGTGAGAGTCACCGGTGGTGAATTTGGCGGCTCCTATGGGAGTCCCTGCATTGATTACAGTGATTGGAGCAGCCTTGGCGGTAGTGTAACCCTTGGTTCTTTGGGAACCATTGCCTGTCGTCAAACCAACTCAGCGGGTACCTTTACCTTGAACTGGCCTGGTGGCGAAGGGTGTCGTAAGATTGCTATTCGTGGCCGTGATGGCGGAAACCTGGGTTGGAGCAGCTACGCCAACAGTTGGGCCAACTATGATGGTGCCGGCAGTGCTTCCACCGATTATATCGGTAAAACCTACTGCATGGACACCACGCCGCCGTATATCACCCCCAGCCGGTATACGACGGCTAGCCCTTTGGCCAATTGGGATCCCTTCTGTTCGGATTCCGGTCCGAACAAGTCTTCCTGCTGGAAACATCCTGATACCGGAATCTGGTGGTGGAGTCAGAACGACTACCATAAAATTCAAGTGGCGGATAACCTGAGTTTCTATCAGCAGCGTTATATGTGGGGGGGCGGTTCCTATTCTTCCTTCTCTACCTCGGCCTATCGCTATGTCAAACAAGACAGTTCCGGCGCCCGGACCATCTACATGAACATGTATGATACGGCGGGGAACTCGGCAACGGCCAACTACACGTATCACATGGATCAGGTTCGCCCCGTACCGGGAACCTTGACCTCGTCACACTCCAGTGACACCACCTGGTACAACAACGACGATCCCTTCTTCGACTGGGGGTATACGGATTCCTACACCACGATCTGCGGTTACTCCGTGTCCATTGACCACAGTTCCAGTTCCGTGCCCGATACCGCGACCGAATATGTCGGCGTTGGTGGTGCCAGCGGTGCGCCCGCTTCGGCGAGAACCTATAGCAACCTGGCTGATGGTGAATGGTGGTTCCATACCCGTGCGGTGGACTGCGTAGGCAACTGGAGTACGGGAACGGCAAGCAATGAAAAGCGCCGTATCCGTATCGACAATACGCCTCCGGCCACTCCGGCTACGCCTTTTGCAATTATCACCAACAGTCCGGCTCAAAGCCGCCTGACCTATGCGACCAAACGTCCCACCGTGTATTTCAGTGGTGGAAACGATCCAGGCGCGACGGCCTCCCCGGTGACGGGTTCCGGTACCAGCTACTACAAATGTCAATATCAGAATGCCAGCGGAACGATTTTCAACTGCCCCAGCACGGTGAGCTACAACAACGGCTCCGCGCAGGCTTATACCTTCTCCTCAGACCTGGCTGATGGCAATTACAACATTCGTGTGCAAGCTGTGGACAAAGCCAGCCCGGCCAATGTCTCCGGTTGGTCCTCTTGGTTTGCTTTCCGTGTGGATACCACGGCTCCGACCTCGACCAGCATGTCCATCGATCAGCGTCCGTACACCAACAGCAGCAACGTAACCGTTTCTTGTGCGGCTAGCGATACCTGGACGAATGTTGAAGTCAACCTGAGCAATAGTTCCACCAGTTTCTCTACGACCGGCTGGAAAGCTCTGGATTATTGGCAGAGTCATTTCTGGACCCTGACGTCAGGTAACGGCAACCGTTGCGTGTATGCCAAATTCCGCGATGGGGGTGGTAATACCACGGCGGCGGTGCTGAGTTCCTGTACCTATGTGGACACCAGCGCCCCGGTGATTACCGCCTTCAAGCTGAACAATGATGCGGCCAGAACCAACAGTACCACGGTTTCCTGGACGGCTTCGGTGACGGAATATACCTCGCCGATCAAATACCGTCTGCGCAGGGATACCGATGCCAGTTGGCCGACCACCTGGACCACGGTTTCAACGGCAACGCCTGGGGTGCCCAACTGGACGCTTTCCGGCTCAATCAGCCTTTCCGCTTGTGCCAGCCCCGGCTGTACCCGCACTGTCTATTTGCAGGTTGAAGATGCAACCAGTCTACAATCTTCCGCCGCATCCGATAGCATTGTGGTAGATCAGCACGCGCCTCAGAGTGTCGCGGCGGCGTTCACAGCCTCTGCGGCTGGAGGCACCAAGCGCTCGGCGACACGAAACATTGAACTGAAGATTTCCTATGCCAACGAAGCCTGGACCCCGGTTACGGCTCGTGTCTGTGCAGTGAATAACCAGACCGACTCCAGTTGTAACAACTACACTTTGACCGGTACTACCACACCTATTGTCTGGGATCTGGGTAGCGGGGACGGAACGAAGAACGTCTATGTTTGGGCTACGGATGCCGGTGGTAACGGAACCACGACGGCGGCGACGGATCAGGTGATTCTGGATACCGCCGCTCCCACCGGAACGGGTGTAACCATCGTGGATGGTTCCGGCACGACCTTGACCGCGACTTCAACCAATATCGTCAACCTGAAAATCACGGCCAGCGATCCGTGGAACTTCCCGCCCAGCGAGCCCTTGCAGATGCGGGTTTCTAACTATGCCAACTTCAGTTCCGGAACGGGATGGACCAACTTCACCCCGACGGTTTCCAACTGGGCTTTGATTAATACGCCTGGAACGAAGTGGGTTTATGTGCAGTTCCGCGATGGTGGAAACAATACCAACCCGTCTCCCACCTCCAGCCCTGTCTACAATGCCGACAGCGTGATTTTGGATGTCGGTGGCCCGACGGTGACGATGTCCATCAACAACGGTGCGACTCATACCAACACCACGGCGGTAACGTTGAATTATAGCGCCAGCGATCCCTGGACACCGATTTACTACCGTGTGGCCAACGATGGAGCTTCTTCCTGGAGTGCCTGGCATACCGTGACGGGTAGCTCGACGGCTCATGTCCTGAACTCGGTGAGTGGAACCCGTTCGGTGAGTATGCAGTTCGCCGACGGTGCCGGTTGTGTGGATAGCAGCACCTGTGCCGGAACCGGAAACGGAATCAACGTGACGTCGGTAACGGACACCATCATGTTGGATCAGGTTGCACCGGTTGGTAGCATTGTCATCAACAACGGAGCGGCATCCACCAGCAACCCGGTGGTTTCCATCAAACTCCAGATGAGTGATGCCCCCAGTGCCTGGGCACCGTATGAGTACATGGTTTGCGCCAATGCGGATCGTAGCGGTTGTACTTGGGAAGCCTGGAACGACGGCAACTCTCAGACCGTGGAATACTTCACCCGCAACTTCACGATGACCTCATCCAATGGTCTGAAAACCATTTACTACTGGACCCGTGATGCAGGTGGCAACGCCCGCCCGGTTGGATCGCCTTACAGCGACACCATCATTCTTGATACCGAACCGCCAGAGTGTACGGTACAGATCAACAGTGGGAATGAATGGACGGGAAGCACTTTGGTAAATTTGACCGTAACCGATGCCGGTGGCGATGCGAATACGGTGGATGTAAGCAACGACCAGACAACGTGGTCTACGTACACAATCAATGGTACTCATACGGGCATTCCATCATGGGGATTGACCGGTAGTGACGGTGTCAAGACCGTCTATGTGCGTTGCTATGATGCGTTGAACAACGTGCAAAGCCCGGCCAACTCGGACACCATCAAGTTGGATACCACATCCCCCACTACGCCGGGGATGCCGCAGACGGCAAGCTGGAACGACGGCTCGACCGACTGGACCGGCACAAGTCACCCCGGCTGGACCTGGTCGGCCAGTTCCGACCCCGCGCCGGGTAGTGGTATTCGAGGTGGTAACAGCTATCAGGTTGAGTGGGCCACGGTGAATACGTTTGTCGGGGCAACCACTTTGTATGTTAACAGTGATGCCTGGACGGTGAGCGACACCTGGGCCAACGACACGACCTACTACGTACACGTCCGTGCATACGATGCGATGGGCAACGTCTCCGCCTGGAGCTCCACTGGCCAGATTCGTCTGGATACGGCCTCCCCGGTCAATGGGACGGTAAGCATCAACAGCGGCGATGAATGGACTACCTCGGACAGCGTGGATCTGGTACTTTCCGCTGTAGACAACGAAACCAGCGTGTCCGAAATGCGTATCTGTAATGCCACCAGTCCCGGTAGCCTCCCGGAATGTGTATGGCGGCCCTATTCGACGATTCACAACAACTGGACCTTGAATTCCGGGGATGGAGTCCGCGCCGTCTATGTCTGGTTCCGTGATCCTCTGGGTAACGAGAGCGTGATGGTTTCCGATACCATCATCTACGACACGACGCCGCCTTCGGTGCCGGGTCGACCAATGACTCTTACACCAGCCTGCAACCGTCAACCCTACTGGACCTGGTCGGCTAGTTCCGATGCCGCTCAGGGCGTCGGCCTGCATGAAACCCAACCCTACGAAGTCCGCTGGAGTCAGAATAGCGGGTTTAGCACCGGAGTCTTGACGGATTCCAGCGCTGCGGCCAACTACCTGCACACCTCGGATATTTCCACCGGGGATGAAGAAACCTGGTATTTCCAGGCCCGCGCACAGGATAAAGCCGGGCATTGGAGTGATTGGTCGACGACCGGTACCTACAACCTGGATTGTGGGGCTCCGACCGGGACCAACATGGTTATCAACTATGATGAAGATCGCACCAACAGCCTGAACGTCAACCTGAATGTCGGAGCAACCAACGATGTTGTGAAGATTGCGGTGAAAAACGATGCGCCGATCTCTGACGGCGAAGTCGATGGCTTGTCTCAAGACTTCAACCCCAGTGATCCCGCACAGAATCCCTACGCCTGGACCTTGTCCGGTGGAAGTGACGGTTCCCGCACGGTTTACGTCCGTCTGCGTGATTCCGTGGGTAACTGGACGGATATGGGTGAAGTCTCCAATGCGGATGACATCATTCTGGACCGCACCGGCCCAACGGCTCCAAGCTTCTCCCTGGCGGGTGGGGCTCAATACACTCAAAGCCTCAACGTAACGGTGGATGCCGATGCCACCGACGCCTGGCAACCCGTGGCCATGTCCCTGAGTAATGATGGCAGCCAGACCGGAAACTGGCAAAATCTGCCTTATGGTGGAACCTTCGCACTGGAAGGTTCTGATGGCCTGAAGACTGTTACGGCCTGGTTCCGAGATGGCGGCGAAAATATTTCCGCCACCGTTCTTACCGATGACATTGTTTTGGACCGCATCAAGCCGGAAGCACCGGGCATCCCGATGACTTCCACACCGACCGGTAACCAGCGTCCTCTCTGGACCTGGACGGCGGCCAGTGATGCGACCAGCGGTCTGCGCAGCAGCAATACCTATGAAGTCGAGTGGACCTTGGATGCAAGTTGGGCGACGGGTATTCAGTCCGCGTTCAGTTCCTCCACCACCTACACCCACACCGTAGACTTGACCGGTGGCAACTGGTACTTCCGCGTTCGTGCTTATGACAATGCCGGGTGGGCCAGCGATTGGGCCAACGGGCAGGTGGAAGTGATTCAGGTTTCCAAGCCTGATCAACCGGTCGTGTATGCGGTTAATTCCTTGCCGTTGGGTGTGGATGAAGGCGCGTATCGTATCGTGCTGAATCCTGGAACCAACAGCAGCAGCACCGAATACGCCATCTATGATGAAACCACATCGACCTATGTCAATGCCACAACGGGCATGATCGGCTCCGGCTCTCCGGACTGGCATACGCTCAACGCCTGGCAGGGTTTGAATGGGTACACCCAGATCAACCGTGTCGGTAGTGCGGAGCTTCATCGCTTCGTCGTGTTCGCCGGGTTTGAAGGAGACATTTCCGATGCCAGCGACCCGGCCAGCGTGCGTTCCTTCGACCGCACTGCGCCTCTGGCTCCGGCGATGATGGTCAGCGCCGATACGGCCAACAACCAGGTGGATATCTCCTGGAGCAACAACACCGCCCAGGTGTTGACCGGTGCTTATACCTACGATGGTGATGCTCCGATGTCTGGCGATATGGCCTTTGCCTCCTCGCGGGATACGGGCTTCAGCCAGGATTACATTTTCAGTCTGAATGCCGGTGAAGTTTGCCAGCACACTTCGGATTGGCGTCATGTGCGTAGCATTGCTCTGGGTTCCGATGCAGATCAGGGCTTGGCCTATGATGCTCGCAACAACGTCTTCTTCACCCAGGATGGCGCGTCGGGTAACCTGAACCTGTTCACCGTGACCGATGATGGCGCAACGTGGGTGAAAACGGAGCTGGGTGGCGGCATGGCCGCTTGCCACGGTCTGGCTGCCGATGGACGCTATCTCTATTGCGTTGCGGCTGGCGAGCCGAGGGTCTATCGCTACAGACTGACCGGCGATCCCATCTCCGGCTTCAGTGCCTTGGGATACTTTGAAACCAGTGCCACGTTGACTGCTGCCGGTGTGGCGGTTCAGAACGGTCTGCTTTTCGTCGGTGGTAACGGCGCGGCGAACTATCCCATTACTTATTACAACCTGCGTGACTGGTCGGCCTCTACGGGGGAATGGTCTGAAACCGCCCGTGGTACTCACGCGGCCAGCGGGGCCGCCGGGAGCCTGGGTGTTTCCTGCATGACCAGCAACGGTCAATACCTGATTGGCCACGAGAACGGTCAGACGAGCCCGGTGTATCGCACCTTACCGGAAGCGATGCTTCTGTCTCGTGCTGAAGACGACCTTCTGGGTTCCTATGTGCCTGCCGGTGGTTTCACGGATCGCTTCGAGGCTGCCGAACTGGATGACTCCTGGAATGTGATTATCGGAGCCGCCGGGGCCAACCTGGTTGGTGGTCGTCTGGTAACCGATGGGAACGAGGTGTTTGTCACCAACGATACGGTGCCCAGCGGGGGGAGCGTGATCTTTGAAGCGGATGCCTACGCGACCAACAACGGAGAAGCCTTCGGCTTGACCTTTGGTACGGTAACGTATCGGAACTTCAAAGCGCTGGCTACATCGGGAATCAGCTATCTGGATGGTAAGAGTGGTCTGTACAGCTATACCGACGCCAACCCCTTCAAGGAATTGGACGTTCGTGAAGAACCCACAGTGACCCAGAATAGCTGGATTCACCTGAAACTGGTGCTTTCCGGGATGAGCGTCCGAGGCTACATCAACGGTCAATTGGTGGGTAGTCTGGAAAATGTTGACTTCGGTGTGGGCAGCCCCATCGGTTTGTTCAGCCGCAAAGGCTTGGTGCGTTGGGACAACGTGTCCATCCGCGTGCGTCAGTCCGGCGAAGCCGTTTCCGATTACGGCGCGCAAGATCAGGCCGCCCCGGATGTTCCGACTTTCGCCAGCGAATCCCACCTCACCGGAGATGCCGACTGGTCTGCGGATCGCAGCGTGGAACTGGCCTGGAATGTGCCCAACGGCAACGCGACCACCTGGTACTTCCAGGGAGCGATGATCGACGCCCAGGACAATGAGAGCAACATCCTGAAGAACGGCGACTTTGAATACGGCGATGGCGCTGATGCCACCCACTTCTTCTATACGACCAGTTGCTCCACCTTGGGGTGTGGTGAACGGATCAGTGGGAACACCAACCAGTTTGGTGGTTACTCCTGGAATATGACGGGTAAAGTTTCCAAAGCGGTCAACCTCTTGTCTCAATCTCTGGAGGGTGTGGCCAATGAAAACCTGATCCTGGAAATGGATTACTACTGCCCGGACGCCTCCAGCGGCCAGCATTGGCAAATCTTCTTCCGTAACGCGACGGGAGATGATCGCTACGGTATGGCCAAAGCCTATCTGGATGATGGCAACGTGGTGGATAAAGGCAGCACGGGAAGTTTCGTCTGCTCTTCCGGTGAACGCGGTCACCTGGTGGCCCACTTCCAGACCGGTCCGAACAGCTCTCAGATGTTCCGCATCTACAGCAATAAGCCGACCGGCGATCAGAGCATGATGATTGACGCACTGCGCGTGCGCCGTGTGCAGACTGCGGTGATGGATAGCGTCATCGCCGGGTATGATGTCTTGTGGGATCATGTCGCGGATAGTGACAATGCCGGTCCCAATCTGGACACCGCGGAAGCGATGATGACCAGCAGCGATCTGGCCGACGGTATCTGGTATGCCCACGTCAAGGCTCGCGATGTGGCGGGCAACTGGAGCGATAGCCTGCATTTCGGTCCGTATCACATTGATGGCGGTGCTCCGGCTCGACCGGTGGTAACCTGCTCCAACCATACGGATAACGTCTATACCAACGCGACAGCCAGTACCTGTAACTGGACGGATACGACGGGACCGAGCCCAGGCCAGTATCGCTATTGCCTGGATTCCACCAACCTCTGTACGCCGTCCAATGTGGTGGCTTCGCCCAGCACGCTGGTTTCCGGCTTGACCGAAGGCAACCACTACCTGCGTGTGGTCAACATTGACCAGGGTGGCGCGTCCCCCATCGGCGTGTTCCGCTTCCGTGTCGACCTGAGCGCTCCGGCTCAACCGGTGATCTCCTGTACGGACTTCACCCATAATACCTGGGGTTCCGCGACGGGAACCGTCTGCTCCTGGACCAACACGGCTGGTCCGAGCGTTGGTACTCAACTGTATTGTATGGATACCGCCAACGGCTGTGCGCCTTCCACGGAAGACGCGGATCGCTCGGTAGATTTGAGTCCTCTGGGGAACGGCACCTACTACTTCCGTGTGCTGACTCAGGATGCCGGTGGTGAGTCTGCGGTCTCCGTCTTTACCATCAAGTCTGACCATCAGGCACCCACCAAGCCCGGTACGCCGGTGCCTTCCACGGGTTCGCCGACGGATAACCAGTATCCCACCTGGACCTGGGCTCCCAGCACGGATGCCCACTCCGGCCTGCGTACTTCGCAGACTTATGCGGTGATGTGGGGAACCACGCCGACGGGCATTGCCGGTACGGCCTTCACGACCAGCAACACCTATACTCACGTAACGCCCTTGAGTGGTGGTACCTGGTACTTCCGCGTGGTGGCTTACGATGCGTTAAACAATGCTTCCTTGACCAGTGAGAACGGTATCGTAGAAGTGGTTACCGCTCAGATGCCGCCTGCCCCTGTTGTCACGGCGATGGATGACGTGCCGCTGACCAGTCATCGTGGGCGGGTTAACGTGAAGGTGGAAACCGGCGCGAACCCCGGCACCACCACCTACGCCATCTGGACCAATGCCAACGGCGGCAAATACATGACCACCGCCGGAGCCTTCACCTCGGATACTCCGGTCTGGCGCCTCTACTCCCAGTGGGGTGGTACGAACGGCGTGGTGGGAACCGCCTTGTCCGGTGCCAGCCTGATTGAGATCCGTACCAAGAGCAAGCTGGGAACCAGTGAATCCGATTACAGCCCGGCGGCAACCTTGGTTACCAAGGACCGCAACGAACCGGAAGTCATGGTTGGCCATGATGTGCCCTTTAGCCTGACGGTGGATGGCAACCCCGGAAGTTCCGATCCGGTGGAAATGAAACTGGCTGCCGGAGAGTTGTTCTTCGAGGTGGAGCGCTTCTCTTCGATCAGTGGCGCCACCCTGACCCACAGCGAAGACAGTCTGGCCGGACAATACCTGGCCTTCAGCGATGCCTCCAGCCAGGCCAGCATGGAGTTCTACATTCCCGAAGACGGGCTGTATTACCTCTACCTGCGCGGCAATGCCAGAAACAGCAACGAGAACGATTTCTTCTACGCCTTTGATTCCAACAGCGATGTCCCGGCGGTCTTCGTCTCTGAAGATGGCTATGACAGTTGGGGTTGGGGGAACGCCTACAGCGGCGTGACCTTGACCGAAGGCTGGCACACCCTGACCCTGAAGGGCCAGGAACCGATGCGTATGGATGCCGTGCTTCTGGCCAAAGATGAAACCCTGGAAAAAGCCCTGATCGCGATGAACCAGGCGGATGTGGTCAGCTACCAACTCACCGGTGGTGGAGAAAGCCAGCCGATGGGTGGTTATGAAGATGACTTCGAGTCCGATCATCTGGTGCATTACAGCACGGTGCTGCAAGATGAAACCTGGGGTATCGTCAGTGCCAGCGGAAACCAGATCCTGACCGACGAACTGACCGCCGGAGCCATCACCGGTCTGGTGTACGATGGCATGTCCACCCATGATATGGTGGTCAGCGTGGAAGCCAGCAACCTGGATGACGATGCCTTCGGTCTGTTGTTCCGGTATGTGGATGACAGCGAATACTATTCTTTCACCCTGCGTCCGGAAGTGGGTAAAGCCTTCTTGAACAAGAGCGCAACCCAGTTTGCCGGAACGGGAACCGCCTGGCATGAAGCGGACTTCACCAGCGCCCAGAATACCTGGTACCGCTTGAAAGTCATCGTGCGAGGCAGCCAGATCCGCGCCTTCGTCAACGATGCGCTGGTCTTTGATGTCGTGGATATCTCCGCGCCGATCCAAGCCGGTAAAGCCGGGTTGATCTCGGCCAACAACCAACCCTATGCCCGCTTCGACCACTTCCGCGTGGCTCCGCTCTACAGTGGTGCGGGTATCAAGGTTGCGGTGGACCAGGTGGACTTCGTCCCGCCAGAGGTGGGAACGGAAACCATCTCTCCTGTGGTGGGGATGACCAACAACCCGATCATCAGCCTGACCTTGGGTGTGGATGATCCGGCGGAAACCTTCCACTTCGCACCGGATATGCAGGACTTGGCCGGAAACCGTGGCAACCTGTTGCAGAATCCGGGCTTCGAGCAAGGTGCGGTGGGCATTTGGTCCTTCACCGGTGAAGGCTATGTGGCCGAGCAGGGCGGGGACGTTGTGGTTCCCTACCTCGGTGAACGTTATGGTCGCTTCAACAAGACCACGGCCACCGCACGGATGATGAGTCAGACGGTGATGATTGAACCTGACGATGAAGCCGGAATGGATTCCTACCAGCTGAGCTTCCGTCATAACAGCACCACCGGTGGAAACTTCACCGTCAAGGTAGACCTCTACAACGGATTCACCTTCGTGCAGACGGTGATGGATGAAAGCACGGACACCGGGAGTAACTGGTTGTTCTATCGCTCCGCGCCGATCGCGGTGGACAACTCCGCAGGGGATCGCCTGAAAGTGAGCATCGGAACCACGGCCAGTACGGGACAGCATTATGTGGATGATGTCTCTCTGGTTCAGATGGGTATGGAACAAATCTATACCGGTGTTGCCGGTGCCGATGTGGTCTGGGATCAGGTTGCCGATACGCGCAACGCCACCCCGGATATCGACTTTGCGGCAAGCGCGGGTGACGTAGCCATCGTCAGTGAATCGCTGGCTGATGGTGAATGGTATGCCCACGTCCGTCTGGCGGATAATGCCGGTAACTGGAGCGAACCTTACCATTACGGTCCCTGGACGCTGGATAGCCAGCCTCCGGTGGTGAACTCCTTTGTTGTCAACGACAACGATGCCTTCACCAACGATGTGAACATCACCGTGACGATGGATGTCACCGATGTCCAGACGATGAAGGTGGACTTCGTCAATCCTCCGGCGAGCATTGAAGAAGCCTACGCCTCGACCTACTACATGACCTTGGATGGTTCCAACGCCGAGCATTGTGTCTACGCCCAGTTCTTCGATGTTGCGGGGAACATGAGTGAGGCCAGCGATTGCATCACCTATGATGATGAAGGCCCGACGGGTTCCATCGTGTTGAGAAATCAGCTCCCGGCCCACGAAACCTACAGTGCTTCCAGCACCGTGGATGTGGACGTGGATATGACGGACGCCTGGGGACCGCTCTCCGTGCGCTTCTCCAACAGCACCAACTTTGATGCAGCAAGTTGGGAAGCCTGGGCGCCCATTGATCCGGTGCATCCCTTCACCATGCTGCCCGGCGAGGGCGAACGCACGGTCTACGCGCAGTTCCGTGACGGTGGTGGAAACATTACCATTACCCCGTTGACGGACTCGATCACCGTGGACATGACCGGCCCGGTCGGTTCCTTCGCCATCAACGGTGGAGATGCCCGCACCGCGTCCACCACCTTGAGTTTGACTCCGGCGGCGGTGGACCCCTGGACGCCGCTGCAAGTGGCCTTCGGTGAATCCAGTTCGCCGACCAACTGGACGAACTACTCGGACAGCATGACCCTGACCTACGACCTGCTTTCCACCACGGACGGAATCAAGACCCTTTACATGCGTTTCCGTGATGGTGGCGGCAACATTTCCAGTTCCGTCAGCCAGCAGATCTTCCTCGACCGCACCGGTCCGTCCGGTTCGGTGGTGATCAATGCCGGTGCGACGCGGACCAACAGCGAAGATGTCAGCCTGGCCTTGAGCGCCAGTGACACCTGGGTGCCCATTGAGATGGCCTTGTCCAATGATGGCAGCACCTACGGGAGTTGGCAGCCTTTCGCCGCGTCCCTGTCCTGGACGCTGGAGCATGTTACGGACGGTGTGAAAACCGTATACGTGAAGTTCCGCGATGCCGGATTGACTGAGAGTGCGGCGGTAACGGACACCATTATTCTGGATACCACGCCACCGGAAAGCCTTGCTTTGACCATCGCCGGTGGTGCGGCGGTGACCGCGCTGGTGCCGGTGGAAGTGAGCCTTGCTGCGACGGATAGCTGGAACCCCGTGGAAATGTCCCTGGACTACAACACGGTTCCCGAAGATACGACCACCTGGCAGCCCTTCCAGAGTAGCCTGACCTGGAACTTCAATCCGCCCAACGATACGGAAGGCGAGAAGACGATCTGCGCCCGCTTCCGTGACGGTGGTGGCAACATCAGCGCAGAAATCTGTGATAGCATCTACCTGGATGCCAACGCCCCGGACTGCACGGTGGAAATCAACAACGGCGATGCCTATGTCGCTGGAAGCACCGTGACCCTGACCATTACCGATACGGAAAACGACGCCCACGAAATGTGCGTGCTGACACCTTCGGATATGGGGGTTTGCACCTGGGTGCCCTTCGCCGCATCGGTTCCCAACTTCGACTTGGATGCCGGGGATGGCGAGCGAGAGGTGTATGTGAGCTGCCGCGATACGGTGTTGAACACCGGACCGGTTAACTCCGATAGCATCATCGTTGATACCTTGCCGCCTGCCGCGCCGGGAACCCCCAGCGTGGGCGGAGTGGCTGCGACCAACGATACCACGCCGACCTGGAGTTGGTCCTTCGCCAATGATGCCGGAAGCGGCTTGGCGGAAACCAATGCCTATGAAGTGGAATGGTGGCCGCAAGGTGGCGGTACAACGCAGATCTTTGTGAATGCTCCCAGCCCGGAAACCCAGAACGGAAGCTTCACCCATGCCACGGCTCTGAACAGTCTGCCTGAACCGGGTGTCACCCATTACCTGCGCGTGCGTGCCGTAGACAAAGTGGGTAACGTCAGTGACTGGTCTTCGACGGGTACTGTGCTGGTGGATACGACTGCGCCGGTGGTTACTTCCTACGAATTGAACAATGGGGCAGCCTGCACGGCGGTGTTGTCTAATGTCAGCCGCCAGACCTACACCGGTTCTCCCTACCGGATGGCCTACAGCCCGGAAGATGATGCCTCCTGGCAGTCTTGGCGTACAGCCTCGACGATCATGAGCAGCGTCTACCTGGACGATCAGGACGGCACCCGCACGGTCTTCTTCAAAATGAACGATCTGGCGGGGAACGAATCGGCTTCGGTGAGTGATACGATCATTCTTGACCGTCAGGCTCCTACCTTTGCCGGTCCCATCGCCTTGGTCGATCCGACCAATGACAGCACTCCGACAATCAGTTGGCCGGCGATGGTGGATGCGCTCTGCGGACCGCGTCCGACCAACACCTACCGCGTGCGCTGGGCGCAAACGGTTGAAGAGCTGACCACGACGCCGAACAACCAGTACACCACGGAAACCAGCTTCACCTTCCCCACGGCGCTGGCTGATGGCCTATGGTATGTCCGTGTCACCGCCTATGATGGTGCGGGCAACAACACCAGCCTGGAAACCAGCTTCACCGTGGATACCCGTCCTCCGTTCGGAAGCATTGTGGTTGCCTCTTCCGTGGCTCCGGGTCCGGATTACGTCAATCAGCAGACTGTGACTTTGTATCTTACGGTGGATGAATCTAACACGGAAATGAGGTTCGGTGAAACGCTGGGTGCCTATCAAGCCTTTGCCACGACGGCCAGCTATACCTTTGTGGGTGGCAATGGACCCAAGACGGTGTACGCCGTGTTCCGTGATGAAGCGGGTAACGAAAGCGAAATGCTTTCCGATGGCACCTTCCTTGATATCACCGCTCCCTTCCCGGCTCCGGGGACTCCGGTACCGGACGAAGCCCAGACGGGAAGCAAGACTCCGCATTGGAGTTGGACGGCTTCCGGCGATGCGGACAGCGGTTTGAACTCCGTTCGTCCCTACACCCTGTTCTGGTCCAAAGATTCCAACTTCATCACGGATGTCTATTCGGTGGATCTGCTTTCCAACGAATACACCCACTCGGCGGAGTTGACCACGGGAATCTGGTACGCCAAAGTCATGGCTCGCGACATGGCCAACAATACCGTGGAAAGCGGCATTGGTCAGGTGGATGTCCAAACCGTCTCTACACCGTTTGAACCCATCGCGGTTTACACCGGTGACGGTACCATCCTCGGTGATGGTGAAGCGGCAATTCGCCTGTTTATCCACCGTGCCGATGGCAACAGCAACGCCGTGACGTATGCCATTCAGGATGTCGATTCCGGTCTGTATCTCAACTACTTCACGGGCACCTTCAACACTGCGGTGGAAGACTGGCGTTCCCGTGACGAGTGGAACGGAGCAGATAACGAAGGCTTCCTGGTCACCGGCTTGGATGACAACCAGTTGTACCGCTTCCAAGTGAAAGCCTATCTGGTGGGCTTGGAACCCACCGACTTCGGTCCGGTCCTGGCCGCCACCGGGTATGACCGCAGCCTGCCGCTGCAAAGCGATGGCTACATTGAGTCTCAATCCTGGAACGGCTCGGAAGCTCTGGCCAGCCTGGCTTATGATCTGGACATGGGAGAGACCACCGGCGCGCTCTATCCGCTGGATGGTGGCTATTCCATGTACTATGTCAGTCAGGATCTGAGCAGCGGTTCGTCCATTCAGGTGGTGTCCTTGGCGGACAACAACACCGTCTCCAACGGGGAACAGCAGTTCATGATCAACCGCGGTGAAAACGCGACCTTGAACGCTGGACCGAACCCCTGGACACGCATTGCCGGTTCGGCTCCCTTCGCGCTGCACTCCGACAGCGGTGTGACCGAAGGGGAACTCATCCCGGACAGCTTCGCCGGAACCCGCTTTGCGGTGCCTGCCGATGCTCGCCCGATGGGTCTGCCGACGGTGATTGACATTCTCGCTCTTGGACCGCAAGCCGAGGATGAAGAGATTCGGATTGATCGTTACGTAGAAGGCATGGGTCGTATCGCGACGGATGAAGTCCACGCCCTGGGTGCGGATCGTCACCTGCGTCTGACCATCAATGCCGGTTCTCCTCCGACCCGTGAAAGCGCGATCATCGTCAAGTCCGACATGCCGCTCTTGGTTTATACCGGCACGGAAGACGGCTCCAGTCGCAGCCCGGTGGCTCCTGCCGGTCGTGACTTCCTCACCGTTGAAGGGGATGCCGTCCGCGCCGTCTGTCTGAAAGACGGTGTGGTTGCCGCCTATGCTCTTTCGGGTACAGAAGTCGCCAGCCAGAACTGTGTGGCCGGTGAGGTGGTCAGCATGGCCACAGGCATGGGGGATATGTATGGTAACGGCTACGCCCTGCGTCTGGCCGGTCGCGATGGTGCGATCTTCAGCGCCTTCGGTATGACTCGCGTCTCTGAGTTTGAAACGCCGGAAATGGCTCCGGCCATTCCGAGCAACCTCTTGTCCTCCACCTTCATGCTGCCGATGGATGCCGAATGGGTTTCCTTGGCCACGATGCGTGAGGACGCGACGGTCAGCCTCTACCAGGCCGATGGTACCCTGGTCAACACCTATGAAGCGGTGGAAGGTAAGGTTGTTATCTCCTTCGTCTCCAAAGGTTTGGCTCTGGTGGTGAACAGCCCGGCGGCGGCGTACTACAATCCCACCGCCAGCAGCGGCTTCGCCTCGGCTCTGTTCGGTTGGCCCGCCAATCACCTTGTGGTGCAAAGCCACATGGATGTGGTCGCCGATCGTTTGGCGCAGATGGAATGGCTTGGTGGCGGCGATGGCCGCAACGATACCGGTGTGGACTTCCGTCTGTATGAACCCATGCCTGGATTCACGACCACGGTGGAAAGCCCGGATGTAGCCTTGGAAAGCGTACTGAACATCAACGGCGGAAGCCTGGGCTTCTCGCTTCGTCAAGACAGCACCGGCGCCCATTACTCCTGCCTGGTGGATCAGGACTCCGGCATGGCCTATCTGATGTACCAGGATACCGGCTTGGAAGAAACGCCGTCCGGCGTGTCCGATGCGCTGAAGCGCTTCAAGTCTCTGGTAAGCGGGCAGGCTTCTTATTCCATGCGCTTTGAGGCTCAAGGTAACCGCGTGCGTTGCTTCATCGACGACAGCCTGATCGGCGAATTGTATGATGAACGTACCGGTGCGGAAACATCCTATACCCTGGCTGGTGCGACCTACAGTGCCGGTACGGGTGATGCCCGCAACCTCAAGATTGCCGTGGCTAACCGCACCTGGACCAGCGACCTGACCTATGACGACCATCGCGCTCCGGGTCTGGCAACGGATCTGGCGACCACCAGCGGTCATCTGACCGGCGCGTGGAGTGGTGACACCAACGTGATCTTCGGTTGGAATCCAGCCGTTGATGCGGAAACCTCCTACTACGTTGCTGCCACGCCGACGGATCTTGACGGCAACAGCGCCAACGGCTTTGAGAACGGACGCTTTGAGAAGGGTGTCGGGGCGATGGCCGAAGGCTGGACCGAAGACACCAACTGCGCCGACGGCTTCTGCTCGTTCCGTAACGATGCCGTGGGAATGGATAGTGTCACCGATGGCTTCTTCGGGGGTCATAGCTGGTATCTCAATGCTGACGGTGGTGAAGAACACCTGATGATGGTCAAGCAGGTTGAAAACCTGAAAGCCGGTGATAGCTATGTCTTCGAGTTCGACTACTACTGCATGGATACCCCGCCGGAAGGCGCGGGATGGAAACTGCTCTTCCGTGACGGTTCGGTTGATGGGCATCCGGATCTCATCGCCGATGGTGTGATGGCCAACGAAGCGGAAAGCCGCCCGACCCGCAGTGACAACCTGGATTGCTCCCTGGGCCTGCCTCATGGTCACTACACCGGTTATGTCACGGTGCAGAATGGCTATGGCGATCCGAGCTTCTACTTCCGTGTATTCAACAATGCCGGGTTCTCCAACGGAACCGAGTTGCTTCTGGATAACCTGAGCCTCCGTCGCGCCACCAAGGTGGATGCACACGCCGGACTCCTGGGTTACGCCGTGGTCTGCAACGAGGACGCCGGAGAGATCACCCGCACCGAGTTGGATCTCAACGACTCGGCGATTACGACCAATTGTACATTTGCCACCACCGGCCAGAACTACTACGCGCACTTGCGTGCCGTGGATGAAGCCGGGAACTGGTCGGATGAGACGGCGACCCTCGGTCCGTTCTGGATCGACAAAACGCCGCCGACGGAACCGTCCGGTATCGCGGTAACGGGGATGTCTCCGACCAACGATCAGACACCGTCCTGGACCTGGACGCCCTCTACGGATGCCGAAAGCGGTATGCCATTGTCCAACGTCTACCGTGTCTACTGGTCGCAATCCCCGCTGGGTGAAACCTACTCCGCGTGGACGGATACCAACAGCTTCACCCACCTGGATGACCTGGATGAAGGGACCTGGTACCTGAAGGTGGAAGCTTACGATGCCGTGGGCAATACGATGATGAGCAGCACCTATGGTGAGGTGGAAATCGACATCTCCGGTTGCATCATTGATACCCTGGCCATTTCGCCGGATTATTACAACGGCAACAACTACAATGCGTCCAGCAACGTGACCGTGGGCCTGACGGTTTCCGGTCAGGGATGCGACTACGTCTATCTGTCCAATGATCCGACGGAGCCGGGTTACGGTGCCTTCAGTTCGTGGGATGGAAGCTCTCTGTTGAACCACACTCTGATCGGTGGTGAGGGAGCGCGTACCGTGTATGGTTGGGTCCGTGACAACGCGGGTAACATTTCCCTCTTTGCCTCGGACTTCACCTACGTCGATCAGACCGGTCCGGACCAGGTGGCTCCCGCCCCGACGACCGGAACCATGCGCACGGCGGACAACACACCAACCTGGACCTGGACGGCCACGACGGATGCTCTCTCCGGAGTGCGTGATGCTCAGGCCTACCATGTGTTCTGGTCCCAGGATGCGGGCTTCGGCAGCGGCGTGTTTGATGGTTGGAGCGACAATGCCTTCTATCAGCACACGGCGGCTCTGGCCGATGGCACCTGGTACATCAAGGTGGTTCCCTACGATAACGTGAATAACCTCGGTCCTCAAAGCGAGATCGGTCAGGTGATCGTGGATACCACTCCGCCAAGCGATGCCACGGTGGTCATTAACAACAACGATCCCTACACGACCAGCCTGAACGTCACCTTGACCTTGACGGCCAACGATCCCTGGCAGAACCTCCAGGTTGCCGTGCGCAACGATTCTAGCGCACCCAGCGGCGGAGACTGGCAGGACTTCGGAGCCGGTGGCACATCAACGATGGCGCACACCCTGGCCGGTGGCGGCGATGGCGTGAAGACGGTCTATGCCTGGTTCCGCGATGCCGGTGGTAACACCACTGCCGCAGCGGCGATCGACCACATCACGATGGATACCCAGGGTCCGGATTGTGCCGGTCCGCTGACCAACCATCACAGTGACAGCGGTTTCGGTGTCACCCTGCGTTGGCCGGCTTGCACCGATGCCTACGCCGGTGTGAACGACATCTTCCTGGATGTGGATGTTGATGACGACGGTACCTGGGATGCGGCCTATCAACGCCAGATCGTGGATGGCTCCGCAACCGAATATTATTATCCCTCCCTGAATGTGGGAACGACCTACCGCTTCCGTATTCAGGCTCGCGATAACCTGGGTCACACCAGCGCGTACCTTACCGATGTCAACGCGGTGACCATTCCGGATCGTGATCCGCCGTCCGTGCCGGGTAACCTGGCCGCCAGCGCCACCGCGGGACAGATCAGCCTAAGTTGGGATCCGGTTCCCGATGCCGTCAGCTACAACGTGTATGCCAGCCAGACGGCCTCGGACCTGGACAACCTGGTGACAAGCGGTAGTGGTTGGGGTTCCAACTTCGCCCGTGCCTATGATGGCGATCATGGCATCACCTCCTTCTGGACCGGTGACAGCCCGTCAAGTTTGAAGTATGTAACATTCTACAGGGTCAGTGAGGCTGACATCTCCAAAGTGAGCTTGCACTTCCTGGATAGCGATGATCGCATCTATCGCCGTCAGAATATTGAGATATACAGTGGCGGTTCTTTTACGGAACTGCGTGGGTTCAGGGCGGATCACGGCTATTCCAGCATGATTTTCACGCCGGTTACCTCCAAGCAGATCCGTATCGGCTTCGATGGTTCGACGGAAACGCAGATCAACAGCTACAACGATCAGGCCAACCTTATCGAAGTGGAAATGTACGGTTCCCGTCTGGCTGATGGCTTGGCGACCACCTCCTACACCCATACGGTGGGGAACAGCGAAACCTGGTACTACAAGGTGGATGCGGTGGATGCTGCGGGCAACGTCTCGGCCCACATGACCACGGCAGTGGAAATGCGCAGCCCGGATATGACCCCGCCGGTCTTGGTTGACTTGACGGCAACTCCACACGCGGATGAAGCCAGGTGGTATCCCTACAATGCCGGTACCGTGAGTTGGCAGTTCACCGATGCGGAAACCGGAGTGGATGGTTATAGCTGGGTGCTGGATCAGGCTCCCGCCACCATTCCCACTGAAACCAACATGGAAGCCGGTGTGGAACACGCCTTTGACAGCTTGACCGATGGCATCTGGTACTTCCATATCCGTGCGGTGAACGGCGATGGCACCTGGAGCGACACCAGTCACTTCCAGATGAACATGGATCGCACGCCGCCGGTGATCGCAACCCTCGGTTCTTCCAGCCATCCGGATATCGGTACCTGGTATTCCTCCTGGAATGTGGACTTTGAATGGTCCGCAACGGATACCGCACCGATTGCCGGGTATAGCTACGTGTTCAACACGTCTCCCACAACGACACCGAACACCACTAGCCAGGGCGTGAACACCACGGTATCTTTGTCTGCTACCTCAGATGGGGTTTGGTACTTCCACATCCGTGCCAAGAACGAAGCCGGTATGTGGGGAACGGCGAAGCACTTTGTGGTGCATATCGACAGCGGTCCGGAAGCGCCGGTGGTCACAAGCGCGACCCACGGCAACCAGGCCAACTGGTATGTGAACAACGAGCCGCAATTCACCTGGACGGCAAACAGCGTTTCCGGTGTGGCTGGTTACAGCTTCCATATGGATCAGAGTTCCGGCACAGCGGCGGATGAAACCACCGAAGGCAATGTGACCAGCTACACCAGCGGAATTCTGGCTGACGGTGAGTGGTGGCTCCACGTTCGCGCCCAAAGCAATTCCGGTGTGTGGGGACCGACGGCCCATTACCGCACGCGCATTGATAATATGCCGGACGCGCCGGTAATCAGCAGTTCCACTCATCCCGCGCCACCAAGCTGGCGTAACCACAACGATCCGGTCTTTAGTTGGACGCCGGGAACGGATGCGCTGACTCAGTCCGGTGTGGCTGCGTATAGTTGGACCTTCACCCAGAACGCCACGGATGAACCGGCTGCCAGCAGCATGGGCAATGTGACCTCTGCCAGCTATACGGATGTGGCCAACGGCACCTGGTACCTGCATGTGCGCAGCTTGAACTCGGCGCAACCCAGCGGTGCCTGGGGACCGACGGCTCACTTTGAGATCCGTATCGATACCGGAACCATCCCGGTGGTTGCCAGTCCCACCCACCCGGATCAATCCCAGTGGTATGATGATAACGATCCGGAATTCACCTGGTCCTGTAGTTCGCCCTCCGGTGTGAACGGCTATAGCTTCACGCTGGATCAAACCGCGACGACGACCCCGGCCAGTCTGAGTACACCCGATGGGTCTACCTCGGAAACCTACAACGACCTGGCTCCGGGCATCTATTACTTCCATGTCAAGTGTCAAAACGGTATCGGCGTGTGGGGTAGTGCCGCTCACTACAAAGTGAAGATCAACGCCGCGCCGGTAATTGACGATGTCACGGTGAGCAAGACCGTGGTCAAGGTGGACGGCATTGACTATCAGGAAGCCACGGTGGTGGTCAGCGACTTGAACGGCTCCACCAACATCCAGGATGTTGAGATCCGTATCAGTCAAGACAGTGCAACCTGGCAGAATGCTCGCGGTAGCTTCAAGTGGGTGCGTGATGTCGGCTTTAGTGAAAACGGAGACAACGGCAATGACCGCGTGATGCTCAGTGCGCCGACCTCCAGCTATGCGGATAACGGCAACCAACTGACCCTGCTCTTCCGCTGGACCTTGACGCCGGGTAGCTATGGCGACATTCAAGACAATGACATCGCCGCCGCTGCCTCGGACTTCAACGGAACCACGGCCTGGGCAGACTATGATCTGAACTTCCATACCAATATCCAAATCCCCGTGGCGAACAACCTGAGCCCGGTTTCGGGTTCCTGGGCTACCAGCTTCCGGCCCACTTTGGCGGTGACGCCGGTGACCGACGCCAACATCGCATCCAACACGGTGGACAGCGGGGATACCGAATACTATTACTTCGATGTCTACAGCTCGCCGGGTGGGAACGGAACCCATTACCAGAGCGGCTGGGTGACGTCAGCGTCCTGGACACCGGCCTTCGATATCCCCAACGGTACCTGGTACTGGCGTGTCACCACGCGGGATCAGCACGGTTGGCAGGCCGGGCCGGGTGCGGAATGGATCATCCGTATCGATGGTGAACCGCCGACGATAGACAGCCTTACCGCAACGCCGCATGTGGACCAGGATCAGTGGTACGAGCATCGTGACAGTACGCTGATGTGGTCTGCCAGTTCCTACAGTGGGATTGACGGCTATAGTTGGCTGTTGGACACCAATTCTTCCACCACGCCGGATGAAAGCATGGATGGTGGTTCCACGGTGACTTCGGAATACCTGACCGGTCTGTCGGATGGTGAACATTGGTTCCATATCCGCGCCTTGAACAAGGCCGGGATGTGGGGTGATCCGGCTCACTACCGCCTGCGTGTGGATGGGACCGCTCCGGGTATGCCGACAGTGATCTCCAGTAGCCATCCCGTGCAGAGCAACTGGTACAACGCCCAGGATGTTCACCTGGAATGGTCCGGTCTGACTGATACCTCCGGTGTGATTGAATACAGCTACACCTGGGTTTCCGGTACAACCTGTCAGACGCCGGACACCACGGGAGAGGGCGCGTCTACCTCGGTTGATTTCCTCACTCAGCCGGATGGTGAATATTGCTTCAGCATCAAGGCGATGAACGGGGCCAATCTCTGGGGACCGACGGCCACCTTCCTGGTGCATATCGATACTTCCGCGCCGACCTGGGGTGTGAATGATGTCTGGTCAACCAGCCATCCCGACCCGGTCCTGTGGTACAATGACAGCTTCCCGGCCTTCGCCTGGAACGAAGGGATCTCGACCTCTGGTATCGGCGGTTACAGCTACGTGCTGGATCAGGCTGCGGGAACCATCCCGGATGAGGTCGCAGAAACCACCAGTATCCGTAGCTGGACCAGCCCGGACGCCAAAGCCGATGGCACTTGGTACTTCCATGTCCGTGCCGCGAGCCAGTCCGGTATCTGGGGTGATACGAAAACCATTCAGGTGAATGTGGATACCACCGGCCCGGTGGCACCAACGGTGAGTAGTTCTACCCATCCGGTGCAGAGCAACTGGTATGACAGCAACGACCCTCAATTCAGTTGGACGGTCAGCGATATTTCCGGCTTGTATGCGAGTAACCGTTATGCCTACAAAGTGAGCGCGGGCGCAACGGATACGGTCAATCCGGGAACGGATACCCTGACCAATACGGCCAGTGTGACTCTATCCAACCTGGCTGATGGGACGCATTGGTTCCATGTCCGCGCCCGTAACGGTGCGGGAATCTGGGGTGAAGTTGCTCACTTCCAATTCAACTTGGATGCCACCGCCCCCGGTGCGCCGGTGATTGCGGGGGATGCTCCCCATCATGTGCAGTGTCCGCAGCCGGTTGCGGATCGTGAGGCGACGTTCACCTGGACGTTGACTGATACGGCCCCCATTGAGCACTGGCAATACGTCTTCAGTGGGAGTCCAGCGGCGATTCCCAGCACGATAACGGACCAGGCAAGCTTGACCATTGATACCGGAGCGGACGGTAACTTCTACCTCAGAGTGAGAGGACAAAACGCTGCCGGTACCTGGGGCGCTATTGAAACCTACTGCGTGCTGATTGATACTACGGAGCCACCGGGACCGACCGTGACGTCGTCACACCCCACCCAAGGCTACTGGTATTCTCATTCCACCACAGCCACGGTGAACTATGAGGCGACGGATGGTTCAGGGATCACCTGTTACAGTTATACCTGGAGTCAGGTTAACCCCAATGATCCAGATGAAACATGCGATGACTACTCTAGTCCGGGAACCACAATCAGTCCGGCGGGAGCCTTGGCTCAGGGTATCAATTACTTCAACGTAAGGGCTCAGGATGGTACTGGTACCTGGGGTGACGTGACCCATTTTGAAATCCGCATTGACAGTACGCCGCCCAGCTTGGACGGAAGCGTGGTCTATTCCAACACGCACCCGAACTCGGATACCTGGTACAGCTTCGCCGGTGATGCCGCAGACACCACCGATGATGCCGATGATCCGCAGTTCTACTGGATTCCGGCGGAAGACCAGCTTGGTGGTGGTACCGTGGCCAGCCGTATCGCAGGGTACAGCTTCTCACTGGACCAGAACCCCACCGGCGACCCCGGTACATCGGTGAATACCGAAAGTCTGATTCTCCACGGTGGAAACCCGTCGTTCAAGTATAGCAACATCGAGAACGGGGAGTGGTACTTCCACATCCGGGTGAAGAACAACAACCTTAACGGGTCTAACGTTAGTTACAACGCCTGGAGTAGTGTCTACCATTACAAGATCCGCGTGGATATGGCACCGGATGGCGCTGCGGTAGTACCGGGAGCGGAAGACGAGCGCTTCGGCTCGGAAAGCACGGACCCCTACCACCAGGATGATGAATTGGAACACTATGCCACAGTGGATAGTTTCTACATCCTGCAAAAAGAGGTATCCAACAGCGAATACCGGGCCTGTGCCAATGCCTTCGCCGAAGACCTGGCGCATCCTTGTACTGCAAGCAATCCGTATGATCCGGTCTGTGATGGCTTCGGAACCTTCTGCTCTACCAGTGGCTATTGTGCCGTTGGTTGTGAAGGTGACCCGGAGAACGAAGACCCGTTCAATCAGGTGAACAACTACTATACAAGTAGTCCCAATTCTCCGGTGGTCTTTGTTACCCATGAACAGGCCAAGCAGTACTGTCGCCATAACGGGATGCGTCTGTTGACGGAACACGAATTCGAGTGGGCGATCCACGGTGGAACCTTCACCAATTGGCCGTGGGGCGACACGATGGATGACGACAGGCTCAACTACAACAACCTCGTCGGATATCCGGAAAGCGTGAGCAGTTATGGCTCTGGCGGTTCCGATGGTACGGCCACCTACAACGGTGTCCGGGTCTACAACCTCGCCGGCAACGTGGCGGAGTGGGTGGAAGATTACTACGGACCGTATCCGACCAACATCAGCGGCGATCCTGCCGACAACCCGGTGCTGGATCTCAAGTCGGATTGTTTGACTCGCTGCGGTGGTGATCCCATCTGCGTGGAAGGTTGCGACCGGAAGGTCTTCCGTGGTGGTGCGTGGAACTCCGGCTTGTCGGAAACCCGCGCCTTCTATCGCGGTTACATGCTGCCGGGCTTGGGAGCCGATTACATTGGTTTCCGCTGCGGCAAAACCTCTCCGCGTCCCTAAGCCATTCTTTGAACCTGATAACCCAAGCAACGGGCGGCCTTGAGCCGCCCGTTTTTCATGGCCAAGGAATCGTAGAATCGTAGGTCGGGCAAATTCCTTGCCCGACACGGTCTACTGAATTTAATCTGGATTCCCGCCTCCGCGGGAATGACAAAGTTGATGCTTCGTCTAACTTGTTGTTGCCGGGTTCATAACAAAGACGGGTAGGCTGGCAAAGAAAAAGGCCGGGAAAACTCCCGGCCTTGATTGGCTCGTGAAAGATCAGGCTTTAGCCTTGCTGTTGCTTGGCGATAACCCGCTTGAGGATGGTTTCCGCCATCTTGGGAACCACCTCCCAGGCAATGGCTTCAATCTTCTGGCTCATCAGTTGGCCAATCTCTTCTTGAATGGCTTGACGGATGGTCGTCAGATCCGCGCCGCCGCCGCCACCGGCAGAGGCACTGGGGGCAGGCAGTTTCGCCAGGGCATTGGTCATTTCACCCTGCACCACGGAATGAACGGTTTCAGCCACCACCTTGACGATGGTGCGCATCTGGCCATCCGAGAGTTTGTCTGAAGCCACGGGGGCCGCAGCCTGAGGTGCAGGCATTTTGGCCAGTTCGGCCTTCACGGTTTGAGACAAGGCCGCAGAGAGAGCCACGGTATCCACAGCCTGCGCGGCAGGAGCCGTCTGGTTGGCTTTCATTTCGTCGCGAACAACGCTGCGGACGACATCGCGTAGTTCATTCATGTCCACTCCAGCGGAAGGCGCGGAAGCGGCCTGGGCGGCCATTGCCGGAGCCTGGGCTTGTTCTTCACGCAGGACTTTACGCATCAGGGCCATGATCTGAGCAGCATCCACAAAGTCACCATTGTCACCATCGCCATGCGCTTCCAGGCTGGCGTCGGTGATGCGAACGGGACTCTCATACTCCAGAGCATCGCTTGCGGATTCCTGAATGGGTTCTGCCGGAACCGGTTCCACAGGCTGGGCTTTGGGATCGGTCAGCACGGGAGCCTTAACCGTCTGGGTCTGGGTGGCGAAGAACTGCGCTTCAGCCATGCTTTGGCTTTCCACTTCCAGAGGAGCGGATTGTTCCGGTACATCAACCGGTTCCGGGGTGGGAATAGGGACGTTGGGAACGGGTTGCTCGGACTCCGTGGGGATGGGTTCCGCGGCGTCTTCATCCAGATCCACGCTTTCCAATTCCGGCAGTGCTTCGACCTCCAACTCTGCGTCTGGGCCGGGTTCCAGGTCAATGTCCGGAATGGGTTCCGGGTCGATCTGTTCAATCTCCATCGCCTCGGCGGGTTCCTCTTCCAACTCGACGGCGTCCAATTCCTCCGGCTCGGCCTCTACCTCCGGAATCTCCGGTTCGGGTTCCGGTTCGTTCAGTCCGGCGAAGGGATCGTTGGGAGCTTTGGCGTGGGTTTCCAACGGCTCGTCGTCAAAGCCGGGATCGGCCAATCCGGCAAAGGGATCTTTGGGGCTGTCTTTGGGAGCAACCTCCAAAGGGGGTTCTTCAATAGGAGCCTGATCCAATCCGGCGAAGGGATCGGCGATCGGTTCCGCTTTCTGCGTAGAGGGCGGGTCCGGTAGAGGGCCGAAGGGGTCGTCTTCCGCGAAGGGGTCTGCTGCCGGAGCGGCTTCGGCCACAACGTCATCCGTGGTGACCATGTCTTGGTAATCCGGCTCTTCCAGATCGTCTTCGATCAGGTCCAAATCGCCTTCGTCGAATTCCACCGGGGTATTGGTTTGTTCCAATTCCGGTTCGATAGCTTCGACTTCTTCGATTTCCTCCAAGTCATCCATAATCTCCAGATCGTCGCCATCCATCTCCACCGGGTCGGCCTGAGGTGCAGCAGCGAAAGGATCTTCCGCCGGAGCCTGTTGAGGTGCAGCGGCGAAGGGGTCTGCTGCCGGAGCCTGCTGAGGTGCAGCAGCGAAAGGATCTTCCGCCGGAGCCTGTTGAGGTGCAGCGGCGAAGGGGTCTGCTGTCGGAGCCTGCTGAGGTGCAGCGGCGAAGGGATCTGCTGCCGGAGCCTGTTGAGGTGCAGAAGCGAAGGGATCATCCGCCGGAGCCTGTTGAGGTGCAGCGGCGAAGGGATCTGCTGCCGGAGCCTGTTGAGGCGCAGCCGCGAAGGGGTCTGCTGCCGGAGCCTGCTGAGGCGGAGCGGCGAAAGGATCTGCCGCCGGAGTCTGTTGAGGCGCAGCCGCGAAGGGGTCTGCTGCCGGAGCCTGCTGAGGCGGAGCGGCAAAAGGATCGGGCATCGGAGCTGCTGCTGGGATGCTCGCTGTGGGTTTTGGGGCCGCAGGAACACCGAAGGGGTCTGCCGGTGCCGCAATGGCATCGGGGTTGAAAGCGCTCATCTGCATGGTCATGCGAGGCGCGGAAGCGGCTTCCATCGCGTTTTGAGTTGGGGAACCCGGAGCGGGAGCCGAACTTTGCTTCTGATCGCTTTCCGCAATGGTCAGCTCTGCCAGGTCGATGAGATCCTGGGTGTCGAAGGGCTTGATAAACACCTTGGCACCGATCAGTTTCGCCCGCTTCTTGTCTACGTTGCGGTTCTTTCCAGAGAGAATGAAGATCGGAATACGGCCTGTCTGGCTTCCGCTCAAGGCTTGTTCGGCAAAGGAAAAGCCGGCTTCCGCGTCACCCTGGATGACAAGATCCACCAACACCATGTCTGGTTTCTGTTGACGAAGAATGTCCAGGCCTTGCGGAACGTTGTCCGCCTCCAAAACCTGGATACCCGTATTCTGAAAGGTCATTTGTACCGCTTGACGGATGGTACGACTGTCATCCACAACTAGCAAAGTTCCCATCGTTAGCCGGTCTCCTATGTCGATAGTCTACCAATTAGACGTAGCCTTGGGGCTGATACGGCTTGGTCAACACTGTTCCGCAAATACGGTGCAGAGTATACACCCGACCTAAAATTAAGTCAAATTTGCATAAAAAGAAAGCGCACTTTGCCGTTGCTTCAAGGACAAACATTCCCGCAGATTTTGTATCATGAATCCACCCTGGACGCAACGAGAAAACGCCGGACTCCGTAGGCATGGGCTTGATAGTGAATCGTCATCCAAGGCGATGGCTACAGGGAAGAGCTTGAGGTATCCTAACGGTCGTGACAGGATAGGACGGCTCGACTCAGCAGGGGCTTGCCATTCTTACCCGGATACGCCGGGCGATTCCTGGTCCGGGCTTGCTTGGGTTTTGATTCTACCCCGTTTTCGTGCTACATTGCCTCGCGCAGATGAGATCAACCAAACCCTTTTCGATGTAGGTGACGATGATGAAAGAACAGTTGAATCTTCAAGGGAAGGTAGCTCTGGTAACCGGAGCCAGCCGGGGTATTGGAAAAGAGATCGCCAGACAGCTTGCCGGGCTGGGAGCGGACGTCGCTCTGATCAGTCGCAAGCAAGAAGCCTTGGATGCCGTGGCGGAAGAGATTCGCGGGGAGTTTGGGGTCAAGGCCTTTCCCTTGGCCTGCCATGCCGGTAAAACCGAAGCCATTCGGGAAACCGTTGCCAAGGTGGCCGCCGAACTGGGGCGCATCGACTTCTTGGTCAACAACGCCGCGACCAATCCGCAGTTCGGGTTCATCATTGACAGCAATGAGGAAATCTTTACCAAGATCCTGACCACCAACGTGGTGGGTTACTACAGTTTCATCAAAGAATGCGTGCCCCACATGGAAAAAAACGGCGGTGGTGCGGTGGTCAACCTGGCCAGCGTGGCGGGGATTACCCCCATGCCCCTGATTGGCCTGTACTCGGTATCCAAGGCGGCGGTGATCAACTTGACCAAGGTGTTCGCCAAAGAGTTGGGGCCGCGTGGTATCCGGGTCAACGCCGTCGCGCCGGGCTTGATTAAAACGGACTTCAGCGCGGCCTTATGGTCCAGTGAAGAAGTCTTGAATGAAGTGTTGAAAACCCACGCCATTCCCCGTATCGGGGAACCACGCGAACCAGCCCAGGCCGTGGCCTTCCTCTGTTCCGAAGCGGCCAGCCTGATTACCGGAACCGTGTTGACCGTGGACGGAGGGGAAACCATCTAAGCACGGACGAAGACCTCGTTTCACAGGCTCTCTCCTGGTTTGAAGGAAAGAGCCTGTTTTTGTCGCTCTGCCGCGCATCAAATAGCTTGCCAGGGTTCTGCTTCTTTGGCAAAGTGAGAGCGCTTTTACACGCGGTGTTTTGGAGGAAGGAAGGGGCTTGTCCTCTGGTCTTGATGACTATGGATGCTTCTCGCTCCTCGATATCTCACCCAAGAGCGCAATCAATCAGGCGGACAAACGATCACCATGCAGGACCGAATCGGCCAGTACAGACTTCTGGAACGCATCGCCCAGGGCGGAATGGGGGAAGTGTATAAAGCGAAGCTGGTACGCAAAGCCGGGTTTGAAAAACTGGTGGCGATCAAGCGTATGCTTCCCTTTTTGGCTCGCAAGGAAGACTTCGTCCGGCGTTTCCAACAGGAAGCCCGTCTGGCGGCGAGGTTGAACCACGCCAACATCGTCCACATCTATGATTTCGGTCAGGAAGACGACAGCCTGTTTCTGGCGATGGAATACCTGGACGGGCCGGACCTTTCCCGCCTGCTTGGTGAACTCAAGGCCCAGGCGATTCCCTTTCCCGCAGCCCACGCCCTGCGTATCGTTCGTGATGCCTGCAAGGGCTTGGACTACGCCCATCGTCTGAGTGACGAGCAGGGCCAGGCGCTTGGCCTGGTTCATGGGGACATCAGTCCCGGAAACATTCTCTTGGACCGCGAAGGCGAGGTGAAGCTTACAGACTTCGGTCTGGCCAAAGTGCGGCGCGGGGAAGAGGTTCACGAGGATCGTTTGGCGGGAAAGCTTTGTTACCTCTCGCCGGAGCAGGTGCGCGGAGAGCCGCAAGACCGCCGAAGCGATGTCTACTCGTTGGGCCTGGTGCTGTTTGAACTGCTCTATGGGTGCAAGGTCTTTGCACCCGATGACCCGCGGAAAGCCGGGGAGGACTCCGCAAGCCTGTTTGCCCGCATCTGTTCCGGGGCTTGGACGCGCCCGGATGATCCGACGCTCCCCGACGAAGTGATACGGATTCTGGAACGTAGTCTGAGTCTGGAAAAAGCGGAGCGCTACGATACCGCCCTGCAGATGGCTCAAGCCTTGAACGAGGCTCTAGGCCGCCTACCCAAGCCGGAGCAACCGCTTTCCTGGTATGTGCAGCAGGTGCATCGGGCAAGTGAAACCGGAGTCGTGGAGATCCCGGAGCGCACCATTGTTGCCGAGAAACCCATTGAACGTCCGGAGAAGAAGGGAACCCTGGTTGCGGCCAAACCCTTTCTTCCCCAGGATGAGGTATCCTCTCTTTCCACGGATCACGACGCAACCACCGGAACGGCTGGGGCTTCCTCGCGGCGGTGGGTCTTGTTGCTTTCCCTGCTTGGCTTTCTTGGGGCGTTTCTGGCCTGGATCGCCTGGCCCGGCGTGCCCAAGGCGGGGCCGGTAACCGTGACGGTCACTCCCCCGTTGGCCCAGGTGTTTTTGAATGGCGTCCTTCAAGCCGAGACACGGCCTTTGGTGCTTCGTGGCTTGCGGGTGGACCGTGAGTCCGTCTTGGAGCTTCGCGCGCCGGGCTATCAGCGCCTTCGTCATGAGCTTTCCCTGCAAGAGAACGAAGCGCAGAATGTAGCCTTGGAACTGAAAGCCTTGAGCCGTAAGCTGATTCTTGAAAGCGATCCGCCGGGGGCCGAAGTTCAGTTCAACGGCCAACGATTGACCGAGACGACCCCGTTGAGCCTGCCGGATATTCCGCTTTCCAAACCCCAGACGGTGACGCTGCGCCGCACGGGCTACGTGCCGGTGACTAAGGAATTTCTGATTACCGAGGCTTCCGAAGAGCCGTATCTCATCCGGGTGGCACTGAACAGCCTGCTTGGAACCCTGGTGCTGCATACCGAACCGAAGAATGCGCTGGTCTTTCTGGAAGGGCGACGTCTTTCGGGAACCAGCCCTTTCCGTGTGGACAAGCTGGTTCGCGGCAAGGAATACCGGTTGCGGGTGGGAGCCAAAGGGTATCGGGCGCAGAGCCTTCCCGTCGTGCTGAAGGAGGGAGAGGAAACCTCGGTGAATCTGCACCTGGAAGCGGCTCCGTTGCGGGTTCGTCTGCGTGCTATGGACGGCTTGACCGTGGCTTCCAAGGGAAAGCCTGCAACAGGAACGCTGGAGTTCCGTCATCCGACGGAGCCGCTGTTGGTGACGGTCGGCGCGGCGGAAGGGCGGCTTCGCCTGCGTCTGGAAGTGGATGAGCGCCATGAAGGGCAGGGGCGTTTTTCCGCCAAGGCCAAGCTGGGCTTCAATTGCGGTGCCTCCTGGGCTTCCATCACCCTGCCCGGCAGAGAACCCTTTACCACGCCCAAGTCCGGCGTGATGCTCCGTGAGGGAAGCCACAGCCTGCGCATTCGTTTCGGCGGTAGCCAGAAGGACTACCACCTGGTGCTGGAACTGACCCGCTAAGGGAAGGATGAATCAGTCTGGAAAGGATGACACGACCATGACGCGGTTTGCATATCACACCATCACGCTTGTTGTTCTGTTGATGCTTTCTGCCGGATGCCGACAGGAAGACAACTCCCAGACCCCGGAACCCGCAGAGCTTGTGATCTGCGAAGGAGAATCTGGCCTATACGATAACTCTACAGAAGACTACGGTGATTACACGATTGTTGATGACGGTCGTCCTTTTAACCCTTGGTGGGCCAAGGAGAAAAAGACTCTATGGAGGGATGACGTAGAGACGGGAGAGTTGTTTACCTATGGTTTTCTACCTGTGGAGAATAATACAAAGGATTGTACAGTCCGTAGTATGGTTTGGGATCCGGATCTGAACAACGCAGTGATGGTCTTGGGGCCGGATGATCTATCTTCTTCTATTTCCGATAACGTGGTGTTTCGTATGGTATTTCTTGCAGAGGATGGTGGATTTGAAGAATACTACGTATATGGAATGCAATTCGGAATTGATAATGGATGCAAGTTGTTCACTGCTGGGATCGCAAAAATATATAAGCGAAACATGCTCATCCCATTGAATGTTTATGTCGATGAAAACGATGATGGTTATGATAACGATGACTCGTTGTATACATGTGTTGTTTTGTATGGTTTGGACAGTAAGCGTGTTGATGACTATGTATGTGAAAAATATACGAGAGACGATCCGTCTTCTGTTAAGTCATACTATATAGTTAGTTATATCGATGATGAGAAAATTATTGCTACAACAGGTCGCGGGGTATCTAGGCTGACATTGGATGGTTCGCGTGAAGAAATAGGTATATGCATGTATGATGATGCTGGTGAGTGCATTGATGTGGGAAATTATGATCTTATTTATAGCCTGCAAATATTTGATGATAATAGCGGTTATGCTGGATTTGGCGGTCATATCTATCATGTTGATTACAGTGATGATGACATGCTTATGAAAATGAAAGCTATAAGTGGTCCTGGGGCCATGAACGATTGCCCGTTCGGAAACGATTCTCGTGGATGTCCATATGATGGAATGTCATTTGACACAAAAGCGTATTACTACCCTAACCAGTTCTTTATGACTGATGTTGGTGTGATGTTTTACGAAGGATCACAAGCCGATGTTTTTAGCATTGATGAAGAGAGTCAAAAACTATGGAAGATTGCTGGAGATGAAGAACCATATCAACGCGACATATATTATGGAGGAGATGGGAGTCCCGCAATACCAGGAGCCATAGGGTCATCCTTTTGTGATGCAACGACAGATGGCGGAGATTATTTGTATCTTGAACGCAGTGAATGTGCAATTCGAGGTGTTGCAGGGCCAATGGAATCTGTCTATGAGATGTACCATTGACACTTCCTTAAGTACTTACAGATCCATCGCACATCGAAATCCGATGATGGAGTAACCGCCGGGGATTGCCTCACGGTGAGAGGTTCTCAAATAGCGAACATGCTGCGTATACCAAGACCCTCCGCGCATTGCATGATCGCTATGGCAATCTTCATGTGGACTCCCATCCGTAGGCGCGTAGGTATAACTGCAAAAATCATCCTGTACGATTTCAAAGACGTTCCCTGTCATATCATGAAGGCCAAAAGCGTTGGCTTCTTTCTGCCCAACCGGATGAGGATGTCCTTTGCTGTTGTCACGATACCAAGCGGTAGCATCCAAACAGGATGGATCATCACCGCAGGAAAATGGGGTCGTTGATCCCGCTCTGGCTGCATATTCCCATTCCGATTCGGACGGAAGGCGAGCTCCGATATTTTCACAGAAGTCCTGGGCATCGTAATATGAAACTGATTCAACAGGGCATTCCGGGCCACAATCCTGACCATCACCGTATGGGCTAAAATGGCTAGGGTTTGATCTCATGGTGAACTCATACTGAAACTGCGTTACTTCATATTTCATAAGTTTGAAAGATGGGATGTCAACACGATGTTGGGGTGACTCATTTCCGACACAGTCTTTATCCCCCGAAGAACAACCCATCATGAAACTGCCAGCGGGAATGGTGACCCAGGTATTGGTATAGTATTCTTGCCTTGATAGTTTGGCCTCCTTTGGGGAGACGAGTTGAATCGCCCAGTTACGATACAGGCCAACCCCTTGTTTATTTTGCAAGGCGAATTGATATACCATGGTATCGCCAAGAAAAATAGTTGGTGGTGATACGTTCCTTTTCTCTCTAAAATAGCCAGAGATAAAACCGCAAAGATGTACAGAGGATGTGGAACATGATGTGAAAGGAACTGATAAATAGAAATCAGAAAATGGACTCTTCACGACCACAGACAGGTTCTCCTCACAGTGTTCAGCTTTGATAGTGATAGAGAAAGGACCTTCCGGGGGAAACTTCGAGATACCTGATAGACTCTCGATTTGCGGTAACCCGTCATCCAGAGCGCCTTCAGGGGGGGGAGAATAGACTGCTTGGCTGTTCCGAAGATACAGAGATCTGATACCATCATAATAAGTTGCGGAATGAAACTGGGTTTCTTCCTTGTCCGAAATGGCAATGGCAAGAGGGGCTAATGGTCCAATGACCCCTGTTTGGGTCCGTAAGGCGAATTGAAGCGAGATGGATTCTCCTTGAATGGAATCCAGCGCCTCCAGTTCGCCCGCTAGTTCAAACACATGGTTATACAAACGCCCTGGTACCTCAATGTAGCCATCTGCATCATTAAGGGCAACAAGGACACTGGTAACTTCTTCAAGGGTATCTTGCTCGCTTTCCAGGGTAAAGGCAAACGGGGCTCCAATCCGTAACTCGCTGTGCCGGATCACTTTGATGCGCAAAGGGGAATCACAGGACAAGGTACTTGGTATTGGTCTCGTTACGGCAACACCTCCTTCAAAGATCAGGGCCGAAAGCTTGGGGTCGATCTCGATCTCAACATCCTCGTCACCGCTGGAAGGGTTGCTGCTGTTTGAGCAGGACACGAAAACACCCATGAAGAGCGCGATATACATGACGAGTAAAAACGGAGAACAACGCATCAGGCTTCTTCCTTCCTAGAAAGGTGACGAAACAACATGGCCTTCCGATTATAGCAAGGCAGGAGGGTTAAGCAAGCAGGTGGCTTATTAACACAGCAACAATAAGTTAGACGAAGCATCCATTTTGTCATTCCCGCGAAGGCGGGAATCCAGAGTAAACTCAGTTGACTGGATCCTCCGCCTGCGCGGAGGATGACGATTCTTAAGCTCGGTTCTAATCGCCGGGTTAATAAAAGAACCCTGATCTGGGTACTTGGCTGACGAAGGGTTTGAATTTTCATCTTTTTGTCTGGCGACGTCATATCAGTCCCTTGCAATCAAAAGATACCCCAGTCGCCAAACGAAAATGGTGGAATCCCAAAGGCCGGGTTCTGAATGAACCCGGCCTACCGGAGAGTACGCTCGTGATACATCGGTGGGAAACCCTGCAACGGGCTATGGCTTCATCACCACCTGACTCCACGCGGAATCAACCGGATGGAAGCAAGCCCTCCTGCCGGAGCTGTTCGATCACACGCACCACGGTATTGGCACGATTCATCGTATAGAAATGCAGCCCGTCCACGCCTCGGCGCAGGTATTCACGACACTGCTGTGTTGCTACCTGAACCCCGTAATCAAGCACTGCCTGCTTGTCGTCCGGCGGCAGGGCAGCCAAACCCTTTTCAATGTCTTCGGTGATTGACGCACCGCAGATCCGCGCCAGGTTACGGGTCAGCTTCTCTGAATAGATGGGCATGATACCCGGTAGGATCGGAACTTCAATACCCATCTCGCGGGCGCGCCGGACGAAATCGAAGAACAGATTCACATCATAAACATACTGAGCAACAATGTACTTTGCGCCCTTATCAACCTTTGCCTTCAGGTGCTTGAGATCCTCATCCTTGCTTGTTGCATCAATATGACCTTCCGGGTATCCGGCTGCACCGAGGCAAAGAGAAGATTGAGATGCAATGAAGCCGATCATCTCAGAGGCATAGGCCATGCTGTCGGGGTGAGGCCGGAAGCTGTCGTCTCCCTTGGGTTCATCGCCACGGATGACAAAAAGGGTTTCAATTCCCAGTGTTTCATAGCCTTGGACGACCGCAGCAATATCGTCGGGCCCCAGACCGTAGCCGGCAACATAAGCCACCGTGTTCAAGCCTTTTCGGTTCTTCAGCATATCAACAATCTGGTAGCTCCCCTCGCGGGTTGAGCCACCCGCCCCGAAGGTTACGTTGACGACGTCGGGTTTGAGTTTCGCCAGGGTCTCGATCGTGCCTTCAAAACCCGCCGCCGCTTTTTCAGTCCGCGGTGGGAAGAACTCAAAGGAAATCATCGGGCGATCCAAGGTTTTCAATGTATCTGCCAGGTTCATATTATGTCCTCCTCGTTGCTTGATCGAGCCATAGGAATGCAGAAGAGTAGCCAAACGATCTGTACGCCGCCCAAGCTACCATTCCAGGCAAAGAAAAGAAAACCCGATTAAGTATATAGGTGTCGTCGCTCAACAATGTGGAGATTCCGCTTCGATCAGACGGCAGTACCTAGGTTGAGCGATGATGGCAGGTCTCCCTTTTCATTTACATTCGCGGCTCATGACCCTTCCCCGCCTGTCTTTTCTCCGGTTCTTTCCAGGTCCATCCTGCATCTTGCCCCGGTCGTTCCCCCTGCCAGCGTTCGAATCACCGCGCTTTGGTTTGCCGGAGAAAATCCTTGACAGATCACGCGGTATTCACTAGGTTACCTACCTGCCGTTTCGGCAAAGGCTTTACGCCGCCTTAGCTCAGTTGGTTAGAGCGCCTGACTGTGGATCAGGAGGTCATCTGTTCAAATCAGATAGGCGGTACCAGTAAGATCAAGGAGTTACGAGTTTCTCGTAACTCCTTTTTCGTGTTATGACACCATTGTGGCGACACGGACGGTAGGCCGCGTCGGGTGAGCGTCTGCCCCGGTCAGGGCAGGGCTTCGTTGTTCACGAAGTCAAGATAGTCCCGGCAGGGTTGGCCGCGAAGGGCCGTGCAGTCGGGCCGCTCGCCCTCGGTGACAAGATCCGGAACGACGGGTAGCACCATGCTGGACGGATGAGTGGAGTCATGAGCGATGTAGTGCCGCGTGTCGTCGTCCGTTTCCAGGAGCAGAAACCGCCATCTGGCGCAGCTATCGCCGGGGGTGTCGATGCTCAGGCGCAGGCGAGATCCGGCCCGGACAATGTGGTTGATCGCCATCAGCTCCACACGGACGAGGGTCCATTCGTCGGCGGGAAGCGGAGAGACATCCTCTTCGTAATGGGAGGAAACGGGGCGCAGGTCGGTGCTTTCCGGTAACAGGGTGCGATGACTGGCCCGCAACCAGCCATTCTGAATGAAGGATTCCTTGCCATCGGGCCGCACGTCGCTCAGTTGTACTTCCAGGTCGGCATCATCCGCCGTCGATTGAATCCACAGATCCACCGACCCCGGACCGATCAGAAAGAGATCGTCTTCAAGGGCTTCGCTGAGGAAGCTGACCGCCTTGCCGGAAACGAGATCCCGATAGATGTAATCCGGTTGCGGGGTTTCCACCGAGCCGCTGTTCAAGGTGATCCGGTCCCCCGCTTCCGGGTCGGGAATGAACCACGAGGCGCTTTCGGTGGCATCGGGAGTGGTGAGGGACATAGCCCCTCCCGGTTGGAAGTAGTAGCGCGTGGGAACGAGTTCCGGAATGGGCCATTCGCTGAATCCGGCTTCAAACACGCCCTCCGGCCCGCCGGGCGTGATGCCTTCTTGGGCTCCCGTTTCAAAAATCACCCGGATCGCATCTTCCGCTTCGTAGTCCGCCTTGGCCTGTTCGAAATCCGTGTACTCTGTAAAGCGCTCCGGCGGCAGGGACAAGCCTTGCGCGCCGTAGACATCCACCATGAACAGCGGCACAATCCCGCGAACGGTGGAGTCGATGCCGGGGATTTCCCGGTTGACGTAGAAGGAAAGGAAGTTGGCCCATTCCCCAAGAATCTGCGGTGCAAAGCCATCCATGTGAATCCCGTTGGTCACGGTGAACCGCGTCACGGGCGATTGGGTGAATTTGTCAAACAAGGCTGGAAAATGGGGGCCGGTCTGTTCATCCTGGGTCTGACCGGTCATGAAGACCGGAACGTTGATTTTCTGTACGAAGGTGGTGGGGTCCAAGGGTTTGGCGACCTCATCCGTGTAGTAGGGATTCTCCAGCGCTTTGGCGATGGCATCCAGTTTTTGTCCGTGCAGAAGCTGGTTTTCTTCGCAGATCGTGTCTCCGGCGTCCACCAGATCGACAATCCACTGATGGGCATACGGGCTGGCTTTGTCCAAGACCATCTGAATCCATTCCAGGGCAAACCCGTTGTTGTAGATACCTCCCGGAACCAGGGTGGACGTGACCGTGTCGGCGATGACGGAGAAGGGTGCAATGGCGGCAAGGCTGGGTGGATTGGAACTGGCGACGAACAACTGCGTGATACCGGGGTAGGAGAGGCCGACCATGCCCACTTTGTGGTGCTTGACCCAGGACTGACGGGCGACAATTTCAATCACGTCGTAGCCATCCAGAATCTGCATCGGCTCGAAGTAGTCATAGGCTCCACCGGAACAGCCGGTTCCCCGCAGGTTGACGCTGACCGAGGCATAGCCCATCACCCCGGCAATCAAGGCCGATGGCGCGCTGGGGGCGTCACAGAGGATGGGGTAGTCGTCGCAGAACAACTCGGCGGTTTCTCCCAACGATTGCCCCGGTCGCGATGGGCTGTAGCCGGAATAGTTGACCACCGTCGGATACGGCCCGTCTTCCACCGGCCCCGGCAGGGAAACGAAGATGGAGAGGGTGGTTCCATCGCGGGCGGTCAGATAGCCATAGCCCGGTTGGAGGGTCTGCGATGCGTAGAAGTCCTCGTCCGGCTGGCTGCCTTCAATGGACATGACATGGATCTGGTCGGTGTAATCATCCGGGTCATCAGCCGGGCGCACGCGGTAGTCTTCGGCAGGGGGCAGGGTACGAAAAACAAGGCTGCCCAGATCATCCGTTTCACCGGAGGCGATGACTTCATCCTGGGAGGAAACGACTTCCATCGTGATCCCCGGCTCGGCCAACCAGATATAAATCTGCTCGATGCTGCCGCGCACCTTGTAATTTTCCGAAACCCTGGCCGGCTCCGTGTCGTCTTCCGTGTCTCCATCTTCTTCCGTCCCTGTTTCATCATCCCCGTCGGCAACGAGGTCACCATCCGAGGAATCAGAGGACGAGCCGCCATCATCTCCACAGGAAGAAAGCAGAAACGTGCAAATACTCAAAAGGAAAAGGGCCAGAAATGACCAACGCATGACAACCGCCTTTCAGAGTCAAGGGGTGGACTGTGTAAGAAGAGTCGTTTTTCGTGAAGAAGTAAAAGGCAGTATAGCGGGGAGATACTTTCTTGTCAACGGCGCACGGCGTGTCACAGGGGCAGGGTGTGAATTTCCATGTGGGTACATTGACGTTATCATGGGGAGGTTCTCTCTGCTCATTCTGACTGCTATTTTCGGCTTGGTTGTTTCTCTTCGCTCATCCTGAGTGCCGCCCGGAGGGCGGTGTATCGAAGGATCGCTCGTGGCTCGAACCAATTCATCGTCGATGAATCACTCGCCATGAGCGCACCCTGTCTGAGTTCGAATGATGTGCTGCTGGTTCAAAAACATCGATTATGTTCCCTCCATCACTCAACCTTCCCGGATTGAACATCGCACTCCAGGGAAAGAATAGGAGTATTCAAAGGGAGGAAGAAGGGGGAAGAGAGAGGAAGGCCGTTCCTGGTGTGGAAGATACCTCAGCAGAAAACCCGGCCATCTGGCCGGGTTTTCGTATACGTAGCAGGAGCCTGTCGGTTAGAACAGGGTTTTTGAGGCGGAGTCGGTCAGTTGCAGCAGGACGGAGGGCAGAAGGCCCAAGCCCACGGTCAACACAGTCATCAGGATCACCGCCAGGGTTCCCGGTGTGGCGAAGCGCAAGGCACTGGCCGGTTCGCTGTCGGCCTCGGAATCCTTCATGAACATCACCAGAATCACGCGCAGGTAGTAAAACACGCTGATCAGGCTGTTCAGTACGCCCAGCAGAGCCAGCACATAGAGGTGTTCCTCAATGGCGGCGCGGAAGACGTAGAATTTACCCATGAAGCCGATGGTTCCGGGAATCCCGGCCAGGCTGAGCATGAAGAGGGTCATCGCCGCCCCCAAACCGGGATTGCGACGTCCGAAGCCCGCCCAGCCCTTGCCGGTGAGATCCTGGTTTTCATCCCCGCGACGCCCGGCGAGGATCACCACGGCGAAGGCACCCATGTTCATCACCGTATAGGCGGCCAGGTAGAACAGAATAGCGCTGACGGCGCTTCCCGCCTTGGAAATAGCCAGGAAACCGATGAGCAGGTAACCGGCGTGAGCAATGGAGCTATAGGCCAGCATCCGCTTGATGTTGTCTTGGGTCAGAGCAACGACGTTACCCCAGGTCATGGTCAACACGGCCAGCACCCAGAGGATGGAATACCAGTCGAAGCTTCCGCTCTTCAGGCTGTAAAGCGCGGTGGCGAAGATGCGCACGAACCCACCGAAGGCCGCCGCTTTGACCAGCGCGGCCATGAACGCGGTCACCGGTGTCGGCGCGCCCTGATAGACATCCGGCGTCCACATGTGGAAGGGCACCGAGGCCACCTTGAAGCCGAAGCCGATGACGATGAAGAACATCCCGATATGGCCGTAAAGGCTGGCTGCATTTCCACCCAGAGTCTGAGCGACGCTGACTTTGCCCGCCAGAGCTTGAGCGACCATCGCGAGGTTGGTACTCCCGGCCAGTCCGTAGAGATAGGCCACGCCCATCATCAGAAAGCCGGTGGCGAAGGCTCCCATCAGGAAGTACTTCAGGCTGCTTTCCACCGATTGCGGATCGTGGCGCATGAACCCGGCCAGCACGTAGATGCTGATCGACATCAATTCCAGACCTACGAAGAAGCTGATGAGGTCGGTACTCATACCCATGAGCATCATCCCCACCGTGGCGAAGAGCACCAGCGCGTAAAATTCCCCGCGATGCAGGCCGTGTTCCTCAAAATAGGTCATGGCCAACAGCACCGTGACCATTGAACCCGTTACGAAGAGCAGGTTGAAGTAGGTGCCGAAGCCGTCTAAAGCGATCATTCCGGAAAACAGCGGCTTTGCGCCATCCATGCCCAGTTGGTAGAGCAATACCGGAACGGCAAGGCCCAGGCCCAGAAGGGTGAGATAGCCCATGCGTTTACGATCCGGCGCGTGGTCGCTGAAGACATCCAGCAGAAGCACGGCCAACGCGAACGCGCTGAGAATCAGGATGGGCGCAAGATGAATGAATTCGGAAAGGTTCACGTTTGTCATCGTGGATACCCTGTGCCTAAATTAGCGAAGAACAACGGCTTGGTTCTCGGTGTCATCCGTGGCGCTCTGCCCCACGGCCAGAACCCCGCCCAGACGCGGCTCGGACAACGAGGCTTCACGCTGTTCATAGCGTTCCACCTTGGCGTTGTAAGTTTTCAGAAGATCGTGGATGGAGCTTTCCGTGTATTTCAGGAAGAGATTGGGGAACAGGCCCATCACGAACATCAACAGAATCAGTGGCAGCAGCACGGCCACTTCACGGACGGAGAGATCCTTCAAGGCCTTGTTTTCGTCCTTGGTTACCGGACCGAACATCACCCGTTGGTACATGTGCAGCATGTAGACGGCACCCAGCAGAACCCCCGTGGTTCCCAGGACTACCCAGACTTGCGCGTAAGGCAGGCTCTGGCTGGTGAAGGTTCCGGTGAGGATGAGGAACTCGCCGACGAAGCCGTTCAGTCCCGGAACGCCGATGCTGGAAAGCATGGTAATCATGAACATCGTGGCGAACAGCGGAATCACCTTCGCCAGCCCGCCGAAGTCGGAAATCATGCGCGTATGACGCCGTTCGTAGATCATGCCTACCACGAGGAACAAGGCGCCGGTGCTGATGCCGTGGTTCAGCATCTGATACAGACCACCCTGCACGCTGGTGAAGGTCATACCGGCAATACCGAGCATGACGAAGCCCAGGTGGCTCACGGAGCTATAGGCTACCAGACGTTTGACATCTTTCTGCACGAAGGCCACCAGCGCACCGTAGATGATGCCCACCACGGCCAGCGCGGCGATTACCGGCATGGCCTTGGCCGCCGCCACGGGGAACAAAGGAATGGCGAAGCGCAGGAAACCATAGGTTCCCATCTTCAACAGCACACCGGCCAGAATGACCGAACCGGCGGTCGGCGCTTCGGTATGGGCGTCTGGCAACCAGGTATGCAGCGGCCACATCGGGACTTTGATCGCGAAGGCCAGGGCAAAGGCGATGAACAGGAGAACCTGTTCCGTCAAGCCGAACTGCACCTGAAGCAAGGCGTGGAGGTCGGTAGACCAGATGCCGAACTGCACGAAGTGCTGGTAGTAGACATAGATCAGGGCCAGAAGCATCAACAGGGAGCCGACCATCGTAAAGATGAAGAACTTCACGGCGGCGTAGAGGCGTTTCTGACCACCCCAGATGCCGATGAGGAAATACATCGGAATCAGCATCAGTTCCCAGAACACGTAGAACAGGAAGATGTCGGTGGCCAACAAGGTGCCGATCATCGCCGTTTCCAGCAGCAGGATGCTGAACATGAAGCCTTTCATGTACTTCGGCACGGCCTTGAAGGCTCCCAGCACCACCACCGGGGTCAGGAAGGTGGTGAGAATCACCAGCCAGAGGCTGATACCGTCAATGCCCAAGCTGAAACGAATGCCGAATTCGTCGATCCAGGACAGGTTGTCCACCAGTTGCATCCCCGGCACGGCGGGGTTGAATCCGGCGAAAATCACCAGACTGGTGAGGAAAACCAGGGTGGACCAGGTGAAGGCGAAGGTCTTGACGACGCCGTCCTCCCCTTTGGGCAACAGGGCCACCATCACCGCGCCGACCAAGGGCAGGATCGTGATGAGGGTCAATACGGGAAAATCTTGAATTGCCATAGGCGGTTCCCAATCGAGCTAGCGGTTAGTGCCTGAAAGTTCTTACCACGTTCCTTGCAGCAGGTAGACGAAGATCGCCACCACGCCAAGCAGGAAGGCAAACAAGTAGTGCTGCACGTTTCCGGTGTGCAAGAGCCGCAGTCCCTCGCCCACGCTACGTACGGTCCAACTGGAGGCGTGAACCAGCAAGCCATCAATGAGATAGGTGTCCACGAACTTCCAGAGGAACTGACTGAAATTCACCAGGGGACGCACGAAGGCATAGAAGTAGCCTTCATCCACGTAGTATTTGTCACGCAGCAGCTTGTAGAAGAAATTGGCGTTCTCTTTGAACACGAATTTGCCGCCACCGTAAAGCATGTAGGCCAGACCGATGCCCAAACCCGCCACGGCGAGGCTGACACCCATCATACCCCATTCCAGAGCCGCGGAAGGATGCGCCCCATGACCGGCTGCGCTGGCAATGACCTTCGTCGCTTCGCCAAGAACGGGCTCCAGGTGGTGTTCAAAGAGGTTCGGACCCATCACGTGGGGCATACCCACAAAGCCGATGATGGTCGCGAATCCGGCAAGGATGATCAAGGGGACGGTCATCGTCCAGGGGCTTTCCTTGATGTGTTCCTGGGTGTGTTTGTCCGCACGGTTCTCGCCGCTGAAGGTGATGAAATAGAGGCGGAACATGTAGAACGCGGTACAGAAAGCGGCCAGCATACCCAGGCCGTACAACACGTATTCGGCACCGGGGATCACTATGTTATGGGTGGTGAAGGCTTTCCAGAGGATCTCGTCCTTGCTGAAGAATCCGGCGAAGGGGAAGATTCCCGCAATGGCCAGGCAACTCAGGAAGAAGGTCCAGCGGGTGATCGGCATTTTCTTGGCAAGGCCACCCATTTTGCGGATGTCCTGCTCGTGGTGCATTCCCATAATCACCGAACCGGAACCGAGGAACAGGCAGGCCTTGAAGAAGGCATGGGTCATCAGGTGGAACACTCCGGCAGAGAAGGCTCCCACACCGACGGCGAGGAACATGTAGCCAAGCTGACTGACGGTGGAATAGGCCAGTACTTTCTTGATGTCATACTGGAACAGGCCGATGGTCGCGGCGAACAGGGCCGTCAACCCACCGATGGTCGCCACGACGAGCATGGCCGTCGGGGAAAGCACGAAGAGGAAGCTCAAGCGGGCGATCATGTACACGCCGGCGGTAACCATCGTCGCAGCGTGGATCAGTGCGGACACCGGTGTCGGACCGGCCATTGCATCGGGCAACCAGACGTATAGGGGAAGCTGGGCGCTTTTGCCGGTGGCTCCCAGGAACAGCGCCAGGCAGGCCAGGGTGGCCAACAGCGGGCTGATCTTGTCTACGTTTTCCTGAATCCCCGCAAAGCTCAACGCGCCGGTGGCGTAGAACAGAATGAACATCGCGATCATCACGCCCATGTCACCGATACGGTTGACGATGAACGCTTTCTTACCCGCTGTGGCCTTGGCCGGATCATCGAACCAGAAACCGATCAGCAGGTAGGAGCAGAGGCCCACGCCTTCCCAACCGACGAACATCAGCGGAATGGAATCGCCCAGTACCAGCACCAACATGCTGAAGGTGAAGAGGTTCAGGTAGGTGAAGTAGCGGGAATAGCTTTCGTCGTCGGCCATGTAGCCCACACTGTAGAGGTGAATCAGACCACCGACGAAGGTTACTACCAGCACCATCACACCGCTGAGTTGGTCCAGCGTGAAGGCAATGTTCAAATGCAGCGCGTCGGAGAAGATCCAGTGGTACATCACCGCGTGAACCGGTTCGCCGGTCATCTTGAGCTGGATGAACAGCATCAAGCCGATGAAGAAACTGGACCAGACACTGCCGATGGCAATGATGTTTACCACGAACTTCGGCAGGCGACGGTTGAAGACCCCGTTCAGGAACGCGCCCAGACCAGGAAGCAAGGGGATCAGGAACACCCATTGGGTGATGTCGCAGACGGTTTCCCCCGTGGCCAGTTTCGACAACAGCAAAAGAAGCAGTAGTCCCAAGGCCAGAAGAGCCAGGGCCGCCTGAAGCCAATTGATTTTCTCGGCGGCGTGGGGTTCGTGAGATTCACTGTGCGCCATGATGATCGTCCTCTCGTACAAGGCCAGCCGGTTGCAAAGTGCGTTGGCTTACGCTTCGCAGGTCCGGTTAATGCTTAAGCGAGTCTGCTTCGTCCACGTATACGGTTTCCTTGCCACGGTACAACGCGACAAAGATTGCCAGGCCCACCGCCGCTTCGGCAGCAGCCACCGTCATGATGAAGAACACGATGGCGTGTCCCATCTCATTGCCCACCTGATTGGCAAAGGCGATGAAGGTCAGGTTGACGGCGTTGAGCATCAATTCGATGCACATGAACACAATCAAACCGTTTTTGCGGATCAACACCCCAATCATGCCGATGGTGAACAGCAGCGCAGCCAGGGCGAGATAATGAGAAATTCCGATGTCGGTCAGCCAGCTCATGTCAGGATGGCCCTTTCTGAAAAAAGCGTTCCGAAAACGAACGTTAAATGCGTTTTTTACCGATCACCACCGCGCCCACAATGGCAGCCAGCAGAAGCAGAGACAGCGCCTCGAAGGGAACGACGTAGGTGGTGAACACCAACTCGCCGACGCCTTCCACCGTGCCGAACAACGCTTGAGGGTCTGTAATGCCTTTTTTCGTGGGCAATTCGAAGAGCATCGCAGCGAGGTTCAAACCAAAGCCGGAGGCAAGGATGATACCCATCACTTTAATCAGGCGATGACGGCGCAAGCCCAGTTCTTCCCGTTGCAGGTTAAGCACCATGATGACAAAGACAAACAGCACCATGATCGCACCGGCATACACCAAAACCTGCAACACGCCGACGAATCCGGCACGCAGCACCACAAACAGCCCTGCCGTCGCGATGAGCGTCAGCACCAGACTCAGCGCGGAATGGATGGGGTTCTTATGAAACACCAGCATCAACCCGCCTGTTACGGAGATGAGCGCGAATACCCAGAAGAAAATCGCTTCCATCGTCGTTTCCTTTCAGCCCCTTAGGCGTCGTGACCGCTGGATTTGTCACTGTCCCTGGCTGCATGACGCAGCATCTGGGCTTTGATCTTGGCTTCCAGTTTCAGCAGATCATCGGCTTTGTCTTCCGCCTTGCCGTCAACGAGCTTGACACCCAGAAGCCCCAGGGCTTCATAGCGCAGGCCGGAAAACGCGGCTTCCTCTTCGGCCAAGGCATTCAGCGCCGGTTTGTAGTCTTCAAAACCGAAACCGTCTTCAAACTGCGCACCCAGCTTGGACAGCCAGGATAATTCCGTGTCGGTATCGCCGATCAAACGCAGCGCCGGGCGGAGTTTCTGCACGCGGTGCAGGCGGTTGATGAGGCTTCCCCGTTTTTCCACATAGGCCGCGCTAGGCAGCACGATATGCGCCAGGTCGGACAACTCATTGGTATTGGGGCCGAGGTACACGAAGCAGCTCAGCTTTTTCACGGTGGCAAGCAGGCGGTCGCGATCAAGATCCGGATGGCTCAGGCAGGGATCGCCCACCATAACCAGACCGCGCACCGAACCGTTTTCCATTGCGTCGATAAGACTGAGGATCGCCGGGGTTTCCTGGGAGCCTTCCGGCAAACCCAGCAAACGACCACCCTCGCTGTTGGGGGACTTGTCGTCGGAAACCAGGGTCACAGGCAGCACATCTTGGGTCACGTCTTCAAAAACGGTTTGCTTGTTGTAACCGGGCACGAAGGCCAGCGTGGAACCCTCCCACAAGGCGGCCAGTTTTTTACCGAGCCAGAGTTCCTCCGTGGTCAGCCAGGAGTTCAGCGATAGCTCGCTGTTGGGGGACTTGTCGTCGGAAACCAGGGTCACAGGCAGCACATCTTGGGTCACGTCTTCAAAAACGGTTTGCTTGTTGTAACCGGGCACGAAGGCCAGCGTGGAACCCTCCCACAAGGCGGCCAGTTTTTTACCGAGCCAGAGTTCCTCCGTGGTCAGCCAGGAGTTCAGCGATAGCGCAAAGCTTCCCTTGCCGATCTGCTCCACGTTGTTGGCAATGGCTTTCACCGCCTCGTCGGCGCTCGCGGCTTTGCCGTTGACGCGGATGTCACGCAGGCGATCCTGGTTGATCCAATCGAAATGATGACGACCGTAGTCGCACATCCAGGTGGCATTGACCACCGGGTTTTCACGGGGGCGAAGCCGGACGATTTTCTCCGGTTTTTCTTCGTCGATCACCACGCCTTCAAAGCTTTCCACCGTGACGTTGCATCCCACCGAACAGGAACCGCAAACGCTTGGCGTGGGTTGAAGGTTCCAGACGCGGGTGGTGAAATTGAATTTACGATCTCCCAAAGCACCCACGGGGCAGATGTCCACGGCGTTAAGGGCGAAATCGCTCTCGAAGGCTTCTTTCCAGGTGCCGATCTTCAACTCGTGGCCACGCTCCAGGCGTTGCATCTCCGGTTCCCCGGCCACTTCGCGCAGGTAACGCACGCAGCGGGTGCAATGGATGCAGCGGTTCATCTCGGTGAAAATCTTCCCCAGATTTTCCCGCTTGTAGACCCGCTTCTGGTCGTGCATGTCTACAAACCGTCCCGCATCGTTGCCATAATTATAGGTATAGTTCTGCAACTTGCACTCATAGGCTTTGTCGCAGACGGGGCAATCCAGCGGGTGGTTGAGCAGAAGGAATTCCAGCACGTTTTGCCGCTGGGCGCGTACCTTCTCGCTCTTGGTGTCAATGGTCATGCCGTCGGCGACGTAGGTGCCGCAGGCAATCTGCGGTTTCGGCGGGCCGGGGCTGATGTAGACCAGGCACATGCGGCAGTTGCCGGAAACGGAAAGGTGCTTGTGCCAGCAGAAATACGGGATGGGGATGTCCAGGTCTTTGGCCGTTTCCAGCACGGTCCGTCCCTTGGGTACCTCGTACTCCACGCCGTCGAAGGTGACTTTTACTGTTTCGGTCATCAAAAAAACCTCCCGCACGCCAAGGCGTGCCGTTCAAAATCAGCCGATGGCGTGATTCATCGGGCAGCGACCCAGGGTGACATGGGCTTCAAATTCGTCACGGAACTTCGTAATGAAGGACTTCATCGGCCACGCGGCGGCTTCGGCCAAGGGGCAGATGGTTGCACCTTCCATATTGTTGGCCAGTCGATAGAGTTTGTCGATGTCTTCCATCGTGCCTTGACCGGCTTCCAAACGTTTGATGATGAGATGCAGGAAATGGGTTCCCTCACGGCAGGGCGTACACTGACCGCAGGATTCATGGGCGTAGAAATGAGCCAGATTCTCCATCGCACGAACCATGCAGGTTTTGTCGCTGATGACGATCATTCCGCCGGAACCGGCCATGCTGCCCACGCTCTTCAAGCTGTCGTTGCTGAAAGGAATGTCAATCTCATCCGGTTTCAGCACAGGACAGGAAGAACCGCCGGGAATCAGGGCTTTCATACTCAGACCGTCCAGCATACCGCCAGCTTGGTCTTCGATAAAGGATTTGGTGTTGAAGCCCACAGGCAGTTCATAAATGCCGGGCTTCTTCACCGCACCGGAAATGCCGATGATGCGCGTTCCGCCGTCGCCGTCCACGCCCAATTGATGGAACCACTCTCCGCCCTTTTGCATGATGTGCGGCACGTTGGAGATGGTTTCCACGTTGTTGATGATCGTCGGTTGACCGAACGCTCCCACCACGGCAGGGAAGGGCGGTTTCAGACGCGGCTCGCCCCGTTTGCCTTCCAGGGAGTTGAGCAGCGCGGTTTCTTCACCGCAGACATAGGCGCCTGCGCCGGTGGCAACGCGGATTTTCAGCTTGTTGCCGGTACCGAAGAGGTTCTCTCCCAGGTAGCCTGCCTGTTCCGCCTCCGCGATGGCTTCGTCCAAGCGGTCTTTCTCCAACCACATTTCTCCGCGTACATAGATGTAAGCGTATTCGGCGCGAATGGCGCGGCTGGCGATAATCATCCCTTCCAGAAGCTGGTGGGGGTCCAGGCGCATCAGGTAGCGGTCTTTGAAGGTTCCCGGCTCGCCTTCATCGGCATTGATAACCAGGAAATGGTCTTTGCTGGTGTCCTTGGGAACAAAGCCCCATTTGACACCCGCCGGGAAGCCCGCACCACCGCGACCGCGCAGGTTGGCTTTCTTCACCTCGTCGATGATCTCATCCGGCGTCATCTCCAGGCATTTTTTCGCGGTTTGGTAGCCGCCCGTTTCCTCGTAGACCTTGAGGGTATGGGAGTTTTCCAGACCGAAACGAGTTGTGAGGACTTTTTCCGTCATCGGGGGAACTCCTTTGGGTCTAGTCCGGCAGACCGTCTAAAATGGCGTCGATCTTCTCCGCCGTCAGGTTTTCGTGGACATCTTTGTTGATCATCATCACCGGGGCGCTGCCACACAGGGCGAGGCATTCCACCGGAGTCAGGGTGAATTTCCCGTCCTTGGTGGTTTCGCCGGGTTGAATGGAAAGCTTGCCGCCGATGTGTTCAATCAGGTTGTATGCGCCGTTCATCGCGCAACTCAGCGTCCGGCAGACCTGGATGTTGTACTTTCCCACCGGACCTTTGTGGTACATGGTGTAAAAAGTTGCCACGCTTTGTACGTGCATCCGGGAAAGTCCCAGGCGCTCGGCGACGAGATCCATCACCTCGCCGGACAGATGCCCGAACTCATCCTGCGCCACATACAGCACGGGAAGCAAGGCGGCCTGGGTGTTGTAGTAATCATCCAGATATTTCCGGATTTTGGCTTCTGCGTCGCTTGAAAAGGCCAGACTCATGGCGCTATGCTCTCATCGATTGGGCGTATGCCCTTCCACCGCAGACGTAAACCACGTCCCGCAGGGAAAACGGGCAAACCGCTGTTCGAGATTTCAGCCGATCATTCCATGCCCCGAAGGTCAGGATCTCCTTGGACATCTGGAAGGTTATAGGATTTTTGCCCGCTTTCTGTCAAGGGAATGGTTCATTACTTATCGTTATCTATACCATATCTCTATTCGGTGTACGGTGTGATATGGCAGTGTGTCGTATTGAGGGCAGGTAAAAACAAAGGGATTGTCCATAGGTTAGCTGGAGTTCCTTCGGCTTCCGGTGTGGGGCGATGCGTCAATTCGGCGAGCTCCTTGTTGGTGGTTTCGTTTTGTGGGTTGGAAAAGAAGCATGATTTCAGGGCAGTTTCATCGAAAATCTTTTCGCCTTGGAGGACGGATGCAGCCTGAGTGTCCTTTCCAGTGACCAGGAAGACAAGACTCTGGCGGGGTTCTGCAAGCGTACAGGTACGGCGGTGAAGGGCCCTGGACCCACGGGGAGAATGCCTGTTATATTTAATGTAATATTATATCGTGATTCCCCGTGAGGAGTATCAGGAACACGCAACATGATGGATGAATGGTCCGCTTGAAATCGCTTGTAGAGGTTTCCGGGTAAGATGGATTTGTACGGAACCCGATGCGCCAGATTCGAGCTTCTGCCCCCTGCGTCCTGATGTCGCCTGAAAAGCCGTGGACTGAAGGCGACCGATCGCGAGTAACTTCTCTCTCCATCGTTCAAAGAGAAGAGGCGTTCTGACATTTTACGGTGGTGAGAACCCGCATTCCTACGTTGTAAGTCCTTCAGGAACCACTGCGCACACCCTCCTACATTGAGCTGTCCTAATGTGATCCTTACAATTCGTTTTGTTGACATCCGATTAAAATTTGGTAAACCTAAAAGGATGATTGACCGCAAAGGTTCCTGAAATGGCCTTGCTCTTTTCATCTTCCGACCCTCATCCCATGCTTGGAGAAGCATGCAGTCCTGGAGAAGCGCCATGAGCGATCGAAAATTTCCGTTCCCCCTGAATCTGCTTGTATTGGTCACCGTTTTAGTCAGCGGACTTCTGCTTGTCGCCTGCGACAGCTCCGACGAAGACCCGACCGATGATGATGACCTTGATGGCGACAACGTTCAAACTTGCGAGACAGACTTGGATTGCACTACAGGTACCTGTGATGTCGCCACGGGCACCTGTGTGGAGGATCCCTATGCCTGCTTCCAGGATGCGGATTGCCCCGATGGCCTGTATTGCAATACCAGCGTCGGGCGCTGTCAGGATACCCCTTCCTGCCCGGAAGGTCAGATTCTGGTCGGTGAATCCTGTGTCAGTGTAGAATGTACCCAGGATGCCGACTGCGCGGACCAGAACAAAGTCTGCGATGTCATCAGCGGTACCTGCATCGCTCCCTCCTGCACCCCGCCCTGTTCCCCGTTGGAAGAATGCCGACCGGGGAATGTCTGCGTGCAGGTTCTCAATTGCGCCACCACCGAAGACTGCGCGGGAAACAAATACTGCGATCTCTCCGTGGATGGCGGAACCTGTGTGGATGTCGTCTGTGAGCAGGATCTGGATTGTCATGGCGAGTACTACTGCAACGTCTCCAATCAGACTTGTGTACTTCCGTGCCGCTCGGATGCCGACTGCGAAGGCATCCTGATCTGCAACCAGGAAACCGAACGCTGTGAAGATCCCACGGTTACCTGCGAGGAAGACTACGATTGCGCCACCGTGCTGGCCACCTGGATCTGCAACGAAGGCGTCTGTGAAGAAGGAACGGCCTGTCGCAGCGGAGAGGATTGCTCTTCCGACCGCAAATGCGGTGAGAGCGGAACCTGTGTCTTCGGCGGCTGTTTCACTCAGGAAGACTGCACATCCCCTTTGACCTGTGACACGGGTCTGCACCAATGCCTTGAGGTCTATCAGGATGGAGCTTTCTGCATCATTGAAGACCCGGATATCAACCCCTGCCTGTCTACCTCACGCTGCATCACCGATGCGGAAGGTCTGGATAAGTGCCGCCCGTTGTGTGAACCGCTGAACCCGCAATGCGCCGAAGAGACGGACATTTGCGCCTTCTTCCTGGAACCCGGTATGAGCCAATATCAGGGAGCTTGTATGCCTCCCGCCGGTGGCCTGGGGGTCGGTAGTGCCTGTGAGTTGGAAACCAGCCAGTGCGAAATGAACCTGATCTGCCAGAACGGCCTCTGCCGTGCGATCTGCGACCCGGACGGCCCCAGTTCCCAATGCGGAGAGTATTCCTCCGGTTGCTACGCCCTGGAAGACTACGGTGTGGGTGTCTGCGGTGACCCACCCTGTGACACGACAACCAACTCCGGCAACAACTGCCCGGACGGTAAAGGCTGTGTCGATGGAATCTGCAAAGACTGTGTGGAAGATGCCAACTGCCTTACCGGCCAGGTCTGCAATCGCGGCATCTGCGAAGCCTCCTGCAACCTCTACGGCTGTCCCGGGGGCGGGATGTGCAACACCCAGACGGGCCGTTGCGAAGACATCTGCATCCCGGCTTGCTCCGGTGATACCTACTGCAATGATGGCAACTGCGTCCCCAATGTCTGCAATCCTGCCTGTGAAGCCCCGCTAAGCTGCATCAACGGCTACTGCTGGCGCGTTGATTGCCGCAACAACTCGCCCCAGTGCCCCGGTCACCCGGACTGGATCTGCAATTCACAGACCGGAATCTGCGATGAGCCGACGTGTCCGGACTGCGAGGAAGGACTCTGTTGCAGTGAGGCCACCCGTTATCAATGTACCGACTGGTGTTATACCTGTTCGGCAAGTGAACCCGAAGGTACCTGCCCGGAAGGTCAGTATTGCGAAAGTGGAACCTGCACGGACATCGAATGCTCCACAGCGACCCAGGCTTGCGGTGCTGCGGCAACGGATATTCCGGACAAACCCTGCTGCGAAGGCCTCGTCTGCTGTGAAGCCTTTGCCGGCTCCGGCGGTGTCTGCTGTAATGCCTGCGACTGGACGGGCGGTTGCGCCTACTAAAAACTAAAACCAGCCATACCATGACTTTTCAAACGCCGGACTGTTCCGGCGTTTTCTCGTCTTTGCGCCTCTTGCAGTGTTCTTCACAGGGTCAAAAGGTGGAGCTGATGTCTTCCCATTTCCCGGATACCCCTGGAAGAAGCGAGGTATTTCACCCTTGTAAGTGATTTCAGCACAAAAAGAGGTCCAAGAGGCGCACTCAAACTTGCATCTTTTAGCTCTTTACGGTACGTTGAGGCGTTTCTTGCCGTCGTGCTTTTTTGTACATATCACCCCGTTGCAAACCGTTCGTTTGCGTATCACAAGGGAAAAGCATGAGAGTTATCTGCGATCACTGTCAGGCCAGCTATAATGTTCCGGATGAGAAAGTCCAGGGGAAACCCTTTAAGTTCAAATGCAAAAAATGCGGTGAAACCGTGCATTATCGCCCGGAAGGTTATGATCCGGCGCAGCGTTTGACGATGGAAATGAAGGCTGCCGAGGTTTCCGGCGACGCTGCGGCATCCCCGCAGCAGGCCCAGGCCGAAGCCCAACCCCAGACTCAGGCACAACCGGCCCAAGCCTCAGCCCAGGCTCAGCAACAGGCGGCTCAGACATCCCACGAAGCCAAACCCCGGCTGACAATGGAAGGCAAGCCCTTGCCTCAACAGCCCATTGAAGCCCAGGCCTGTTGGTATCTGGCCTACAACAAACAGAAAAAAGGTCCGCTTACCCTGCAAGACGCCCGGCAGTTTCTGCTGGATGCCGAATTGACCGGGGAAACCTATATCTGGAAAGCGGGTTTTGAGAACTGGAAACGGCTGTTTGATGTGCCGGAGTTTTCGGATCTTCCAGACCTGATTGCTCGCAAGCGTGAGGAATTCCGGCGCAGGAAAGAAGCCGAGGAACTGGCCGAGCGCAATCGCTTGAAAGCGTTGAGCGAAACCATGCCGCCCATTCAGGAAGACCCTTCCAAGCGCAAAAGCTTCAGCGAACTGGTGGCTCAGACGGCCCAGGAACCGGTTCGTGAAGAAAAGAAGGTGGATCTCTCCGCCCTGGCCAGTGGTGTAAATAGCCCGGTGAGCCAACCCGCCCAGGAGACGACGCCAAGCGCTCAGACCGAGGGTGAAGAGGCAACAGCCGCGGGTCAGGAACAGGCAGCTCAGGCAAGCGCAGCGGAAAGTATCCCGCAAAACCCCGCCACCCGACGACGTAAAAAACGAGAGAAGAAGGCGGCTCCCAAAGGGGTCTCGATCTCTACGTACAAACCGGAAGAGAAAAAGCGGATCAATCCTCTGCCCTTCATTCTGATGGGGATGATCGTGCTGATTCCCATCGCCACCGTGCTGACCCTGGCCTATTATCAGATCATTGAAGTTCCCGGTCTGACCAGCGTTCCGGTGATCGGAAAATACTTTGAAAAGGAAACCGTAGATAAATACGCCGAGCTTCGCGATCAATGGGAGATGTACGTCAAAATCGACGAGGCGAAGATCAAGCTGGAAGCGGAAATGGACGAAGCCGCCAAAAAGGCGGAGGAAGAGGCCCGGCAAAAACGACTGGCCGAAGCCAAGAAGAAGCGCAAAGCCCGTGGCAAACGGCGTGGAGCTTCGCGGGGAAATCGTAGCCGTCAGTGGAACGACACCACGGTTTTGGACTTCAATGACGATGAAACGATGGAAACCGAAGGCGAATTGGATCTGGCGAATCTTTCCAAGTCCGGCCCCTTGACAATGCACCAGGTATCCCAGACCGTGAACAAACGGATGGGGAAAATCGGACGTTGCGCGGCAAAATACCGTGCCCAAAGCCCCAAAGGCGAATGTGCGGTACGTTTCCGCATCACCCGTCGGGGAAGTGTCAGTCAGGCCGTGGTTACTTCATCACAGTTTGCCGGTACCAAAGTCGGGGAGTGCATCGCCGATGTGCTGTATCAGACCAAGTTTGAGAAATCCGGCGGCAGCCTGACCATTACCTATCCCTTCATGATTCAGTAAACAATCTTGTTTCGATCTTCCTACGCCGCGAGTTGTTGCTCGCGGCGTTTTTGTGAGGCATCCATGACTTCACAGCTTGTATCCCTTCGCCACGCCTTGCACGATCTCGCCGAAGCCAGCGGTGAGGAACGTCGTACCGCCACGTTCTTACAGGAATTTTTCCAGACGCACCCACCGACCAAGCTGGATACTTCGCTTCCCGGTTACGGATTGGCGGCTCTCTTTGAAAGCACCCGACCCGGCCCCACCTTGCTGCTTCGTGCCGACCTGGACGCCATCCGGGATGACCCCACATCCACCCAACCCCACGCGGCCCATCGTTGCGGTCATGATGGACACATGACCATGCTCTTGGGTCTGGTGTTGGATCTTGAACGCCGTCCATTGAACCAAGGTCGTGTGGCCTTGGTCTTTCAACCTGCCGAAGAAACCGGCGAGGGCGCTTTGCCCCTTGTCGAATCCGAGTTCTTCCAGAACCTGAACCCGGATGTGGTGCTTGGTTTGCACAACATTCCCGGTCAACCCTTGGGCCGCGTTCTGCTTCGCGAAGGTTCCTTTGCCTGGGCCAGTGTGGGAATGCGAGCGCACCTCCGGGGGCGTTCAGCCCATGCCGGTGAGGCGGAAAAAGGGCAAAGTCCCAAAGAGGCACTGGCTTATCTGCTGACCCATCTTCCATTGTGCGCCAGAGAAAACCATGCCGAGCGCTGCACGGTAACCCATGCTCGCTTGGGGGAGCCCACCTTCGGTGTCAGCCCCGGTGACGCGGTACTTCATGTGACCTTGCGTGCAGAGCAGGATGAGGATTTAGCCGCCCTTTGCAGGCGAGTTCACGAGATGATCCAAACCCAGGCGGCAAACCATGCACTGGCCATAACCCTGGAGCCGCACGAGCCCTTCCCGGCGACAAGGAACGCGCCGCGTATCGTCCAACGGGCCGTGAGCATCCTTCAGGCCAGGCATCATGATCTGACCATGCTTGAGCATCCTTTTTTCTGGAGTGAGGATTTCGGTCATTTCACGGCCCGCAAGCCGGGAATGCTCTTCGGGCTGGGTAGTGGAGAAACGCAACCCTCTTTGCATAACCCGGACTTTGACTTCCCGGATGCTTTGCTTGAACAGGGAGTTGCCGTCTGGCGCAGTCTGGTCGATGGCTTTCTTGAAGACAGCAGCCTTCAGGCTTCGAAGAGAGGTTCAACGTCCACTTCCGTGGAGGAGATCGTTTGCTCAAACGAGGGTGCCTCGTGTTCTCGTCCTTGAGGATGGCTCGTAGGATTTCCCTGTTTTGCCCCTTGAATGAAACAAACCCGCCGAGCCATCGTTCGCGATGGTTCGGCGGGTTCTTGGTTTCTGTGATGTTGATCCAACCCAAGCTATAGAGCTTGACTCGTTGAGAAACCGTGTACGACCTGCTGCTGCATGTCTACATCCTCACCGGGAATCAGCAACATGAATAACGAAAACACTGTAATTACGAAAAACAAACCAACTGTTAGACCAACGCACAGCCCTACGTTCTCTTCACCTTTGGCTGAAAAACCACCGGTAAGAAGTACCTGTCGACCATCGACAGTCGAAACTGTAGCATTGGAAATCGTCAGATTCCCCTCTTTGCAAGGGGCTTTCCCTTCTTGAAATTCTGCGTGAATAACAACAGGAGTTCCGTTGCTGATAATCACGGTTCCATCATTGTTGCGGATTTCCTGAATCACATGTGCGGAAACATTCCCACTTTGACTTACTCTGTCAATTTGAAATGGAACCGGTGTTCCTGCTGGAAGGTTGGCTTTTTGATTTGTATTAGCCATTAAGGGCTGACAGTGAAGAAAGATCATGGAGACACAGGAAACAACAGAAAGAAACTTCATGAAGGAACGCATGGTTTTCCCTTTCTACATAACTCTGCCCTGAGACAGATGCAGTAAAACATACAGACTCAACCTGAGATGGACTCGTTTATATCCGCTGCTCAGAGGTAAATCAATAATTTTCTTGAAATGCGGTTGTCTCTTTCTGATGAATCGGAACATATCGTATTTTAGTGTTTTTTGAATCCTCTGATTCGATTCATATTTCTCTCATAACCGCACTTTGCGGCTATAGCTGAAAGTCGAATCAGAGAGAAGTGATTACGCTTTGGCGTCTTTCTTGGTGGATCGGCGCGGTTTGCGCTTGGGAGGACGGCGGAAGGATTCCAGTTCAGGGTAACGGTTGACCTTTTCCACCAGCGTCGTGCGGTTCATGGATAGAAACTTGGCCGCTTCTTTTTTGTTGGCTTCGGTCTGCTGAAGAACGCGGGCAATGATTTCCGCCTCGAAGCCGCGCACGTTTTCAGCCAGGTCGATTTTGCCCACGCCGCCATCCAGTTCCGCACGAGCCTGGGCGAGCATACTCTCCTGAATTTCTTCCAAAACCGAGCGCGGCTTGGCGTGGACCTTCAGGATGCTGGGAGGAAGCATACGCTTTTCAATGTCCCCATTCTGGGTGAGGATCGCCAGACGCTCCATCGTGTTTTCCAACTCGCGGATATTACCCGGCCAGTGGTAGAGCTTCAGCAGTTCCTCCACCTCCTCGGTCATGCCGGTAATCTTGTACTGGTGTCGCAGGTTGAAGCGCTCTAAGAAGAAGCGAGCCAGAGGGATCACATCCACCGGGCGTTCCAGCAAGGTGGGGTTGTGCAGATGAATGACGTTGATCCGAAAGAGCAGGTCGCTACGGAAGCCGCCCGTTTCAACCTCTTGCTCAAGATCCTTGTTGGTCGCGGAAACCAGCCGGAAGGAACTGCGTACACTCTTGTTGGAACCCACCGGTTCAAAACGTTTTTCCTGCAACACGCGCAGGAACTTCACCTGCACATGAAGCGGTAACTCGCCGATCTCATCCAGGAACAGCGTGCCGCCGTTGGCTTCCTCAAACAACCCTTTCCGGTTGCGTACCGCGCCGGTGAAGGCTCCCTTTACATGGCCGAAGAGTTCACTTTCCACCAGGTTTTCAGGGATCGCGCCGCAGTTCACCGCGACAAACGCGCCGTCTTTGCGGTCGCCATGCTGATGGATAATCCGGGCCAGCACTTCCTTGCCTGTTCCACTGGCTCCGGTAATCAGCACCGGCGCGTCGGTGGGGGCAATGATCTTGGCCATACGGATGATGTCTTGAACTTTGGGGTCTTGGCTGTAGTAGTAATCCCCGCCTTCTTGCTCATCCGCCGACGAATCCGTTACCGGCTCGATCGGGGTTGGCGTCTCGGACAACACCTTCTGGATGCTGCGCTTCAACTCTTTGGTGTTGATCGGTTTCTCAAGCAGATAGGCTGCTCCCAGGCGGGTGGCTTCCACAGCCAGTTTGATGGTGGCATAGCCGGACATCATGATGATCGGCGTCTTGTTGCCTTGTTCGCGCAGATAGGAAATCAGGTCCAGGCCGGAATCACTTCCCAGACGCACATCGCAGAGTACCAGCGAGAATTCCTCGCGGCCCAATAGTGCGTAGCACTCCTGAAGGCTCCCTGCAAAGGCGGATTCATAGTTCCAATGGGATAGAAACTCCGCCAAGGTATTGCGTACAAGCTCTTCGTCGTCTACCAGCAAGATGCGAATCGGTTTCTTCAACCCGGATCACTCCTGGAAACAGCACGTTAGGAACCGCTCAACCCTGATCGGGCTCGAAAGGTTCCGGTTTGATGTAATACCAAGCCACCTGACAGTTGTACGGGATTCCGGGCCTGCTGGCAAGATAATTTTCGATCATAGTATCAAAATAATGACACAACATTAAAAGAAGTGTATAAAAACATGAATTTTCAATATATTACACAAAAAAGAGATTGTGACAGACGCTGCCACAATCTCGTGATGAACGATAAATCTCTGGATTTTATGCTAATTTTTTGACGCCATGTTTTCTTCCATCATGCTGCTTTCTTCCCCACGACGACGCCTGCGGGTCACGGAAAACTCATCCAGAACCTTGGCTTCCAAGCGCTTCTGAGACAAACTCCAGGCGTTTCGGTCGATTTCCTGAAGAGATTCCATGACCTTGCGTTCTTTGTAGGCGTGTAGAAGGCGTTGTTGCATGTTGTCCACCCGGATACGACATTCTTTTTCCCGGCGTTCCTCATGATCCAGAGCGAGCAACAGGCCTTTGCGATAATGAGCCAGCAACTCCAAACGGCGGCCATCTATCGGACCTTTGGGAACCGCGCTGTCACGCAGTTTGCCGTGCAGCCCGACAATCTCCTCACGGACGGCGTTTAGCTCTTCTTTGGCTTGTTTCAAGCGCTTCCCGGCTTCATCTTCGGCATGTTCACGCTGCTGCAAGATGGAATGAAATCGAAATTGAAAGCCCATACGAACCCGCCTTTCCTACACATGGCGTCACAAACTTGACAATTTAACATCGGCGGGATGCAGGGGATCTTGAATAGATTTCCTTGGAAAAGGATGAGAAATCCGCGGAATAAGCAAGCCTAAAGGGCCCCTCCGAAGATGAGGGAAACCTTTCCGTATTCTGGAAAGAATCAAGGTGTGGATCTGCCAATAGGGCTTTTTGGCGACATCATGCAAGCGCGCCAGCGGCCCAATAGGATGAGTCAAGCAATGTAATAAACATACAGGGTTTTGCTTCGGGCTCCCTTTTCAAAGCGATCCCTTTCCAGTAGGATCAAGGTTCAAACCACGACCCACAAGGAGAAACGCGATGAAAACGTTTTGGGTGAGCCTTGGTCCCCTTTGCTTGTTGCTTGTAAGCCTTTCTGGAGCAGGATGTTCCGGGAGTTCTTCCAAATTCCTTCCCGATGCCGAAGAAGACGGTGATGAGGATACCGCAGCCATTTTGGATGGTGATACAGACCGTGTTGAGATGGAAGAAACCGTTGAGATCGACCCGAACGGTTTTCCGGCCCGCTTCTGTGACAAAGCCTTCCGCTGCCGGGACACGGTGATTGCCCAACTGGATGAGAGCCGCTTTCATGGGATCTTCGAGTTTGACGAGACGGATTGTGCTTTGAAGTATGAAGGGGTTTATCCCGATGCAACTGACTGTCTCGCGGCTTGCCTGGAGGTTCCCTGCTCGGACTTTTTAGGCTGCCTGTATGAATGTTCCATCTTTCAGCCGGAAAGTGATGGCGATATGGAGGAGCAGGAAAGTCTTCCCGCATGTGAACACACCGACGAATGCCCGGACTGGTCCATCTGCTTCGGGGAGGAATCCAGCCAGAGTTGCCAGCGCCTTTGTGACGAGCGGGTCTATAGCCGGGAGTTCTTCAATCAGGATTGCCCCGACGAAAACCTCTTTGTTACCCAGCGTTTCGGTTCCTGCGAGCCTGTTCCCTGCCAAAACGAGATGGATTGCGTGGACCTCTGGCGCTGCGATGACGCCTTTCGTTGGATCAGCCCTTACTTCGAATGTACCGAAGGCTTCTGCACGCGGGAAACCTGTGAGACGGATCATGATTGCCCAAGCTGGCATAGTTGCATTGAAACCTGGGATATTCTGGTTTGTGAGGGGGTCTGCCATGAGAAGATGTTCACCGATCATCAATTCAACGAAGATTGCCCGGCCTTGGGGCAATTCATGACCCGCCGTTTTGGCGAATGCCTGCCCGTCCCCTGCGCACAGGATGAAGATTGCCTGGGTTTGGAGGCATGCAACGATCCCAACCGCAATGAACTGAACACCTTTGAATGCCTTTCCGGCTACTGTATGCCCATCCTGCCGGATTGAGCCTGATTCCTACCCGTAACTCCTCCTTCTACCCCAATGACCTATGTTGCCGGGAGCGTCAGGAAAGACGTTCCCGGTTCATGAGGATGAGAGAACCTGGAAAGCAGGGAACGCGATCTTTTCATGGGTTCATCTGCTGAAAACACGGCGTGAAGCATCATGGAAAAAGGAGCGTAATTATCGTCTATTGAAACGAAAGTCTTGCCAACTTGCCTCGGCTTCGCTAGGCTTAGACCATGATGGATAGCGCCTACCAGATCGGAACCAAACTGCTTGCCGTAATCATGGCTGGAGCCCTGTCTACGGTCTCGTTTCTAGGCGGTTTTGTGCTGCCGGTCGTGGGGATCTGTCTGTTGCTGCTTGTGCTGGGGCGCACGATCAACCGGCTGTTGCTGCGTACCCTCGGATGGGGAAGTGTTCTCGCCGTGGCCTTTCTGGGTACCCCTGTTCATGAGCTGAGTCACGTCGTTGCCTGCTGGATTGGTCGCAACCGGGTGGAAGAATTCGCGCTGTTCAAGCCGGATCGCCAAAGCGGAAGCCTGGGCTATGTACGTCACAGCTATGACAGTCAAAGCTTTTACCAGCGGGTGATCGGCAACAGTCTGGTCAGCGTTGCACCCTTTTTCGGTGGAGCCTTGGTTATCTTCCTGCTGACTTCCCAGTTCTTTCCGGCGTTTTTACCCAAGGGCGGGAAGAACGTACTGTTTACCGCCGATACCTTGCAATCCCTTGGTGGTTTGACCCTGTATCTGGAGAGTATGGGCCGGGAGTTGACCCGCTTTGCTCAGACCCTGTTGCACGAAGCCAGTTGGCGCAGGCCGGGCTTCTGGTTTTATCTCTTTGCGATGCTCAGTGTCGGGGCGCACCTGAGTCCGTCCCGGTCGGATTTCGAGGGCTTCTTCAGACCGGCGATGGTTTTGCTTGCCGCCGTGTTCCTGGTTCATCTGGTGCTTGCCGCCACAGGTCAGAGTGGCTCGGTGTTCTTGGCCTTTGTTTTCCCCTGGCTGGTGAAACTCAATGCCCTGTTGGTGCTGGCCCTGTTTTTCGTGTTGTTGGGTCTTGCGGTGGTTGGTCTGCTTTGGGCGGTGTGGTCGATGCTCGGTCTTCCTCCTCTGGGAGAAAGCCGCTAGGGGATGGATACGATAGGGAAAGACATACGCCTTGCCTATCGGATCAAGGCTTGCTATGCTGACCGGACTCGTAGGATAAACACCTTGACTGAAGAGCGAGATCAACGGCGACAGGCTGTTCTTCTATCCTGTTTTTGACCCTGCGCGTTGTGCCCGATGGGCTTCGCGCCAAGCTTGAAGGAGAAACCCATGCGGGTTGTGTTGGCCGGAATCAATATCGACCAAGACCTGATCGCCGGACTGCGGGAGTTCACCGCCGAGGCCCACCGTGCCTACGATCCCGGCTTGCAAGACCCTCGTGAATTGTCCCGCCGCTTGGCGCATCTGGCTGCGGAAGGCAAACGCTGGATGGACTTGGACAACCTCACGCCGGAAACCCTCTGCGCAGCGTATGCCCGCATCAGCCGTGATCCGCGAAGCGTAGATCAACTACGCCAGGACGCCCGTGACGAGGTCAATCAGGCGCGCAAATCCAACGAATCCATTATCTTCAACCTTGGTCATGCCAGCGTTGCCGAACATGCCGTGTTCAACGTGGATGTGATCAACGTCAGCCGCTACGTGATGGAGGAGATCCAGCGTCAACGGCTATGCAGCTACACGGAAAAGAGCCAGCGCTATATCAAACTGGAGGATGATTTCGTCCTGCCGGATGAGATCCGCGAAGCGGGCTTCGCCGATGCCTTCGTCGAGTTGGTCAAACTGCAAAACCGCACCTACCACGAGTTGTTTGAGAAGCTTTTGCCTTACGTCCATCAGACTCATCCCGACGAAGCGAAGAACCCTAAAAAAGCGCGGATGTTGGAAGGACTGGCCGCAGAGGACGCCCGGTATATCGTCAGTCTGGCCACCGAAACCCAGATGGGGATGACCCTGAACGCCCGGAACCTGGAAAGCCTTCTGGTGCGTTGCCGTAGCCATCCGCTACATGAACTGAAAGACTTCGCCCGGCGTTTGTACGCCGCCGTGGAAACCGTTGCTCCCAGCGTGGTCAAGTATACCGATGCCACCGCCTACAAAGAGCATACGCGGGCGGAAATCCGCAGCATGGTGGAGGGGATGGTTCCGGTGCTGGATCAGGTCGAAATGCCTCAGGAAACCGTCTCCTTGGTGGAGGCTCCCACGGATGGAGACGAGCGGATTCTTGCCGCCTTGTTGCATTCGGCGGGTGGCGGTAGCTATGATCGTTGCCTGCACGCGGCACGTGGTATGGACGCAAGCAGAAAACGGGAGATTTTCCTGCAAAGCTTCCGCCGGATGAGACTCTGGGATGGTGTGTTGCGTGAATTCGAACATGTCAACCTGGAGTATGAACTGGTGCTTTCCGCCACCTGCTTTGCCCAGATGAAACGGCACCGCATGGCTACCTTGACCTGCCAGGACTATCATCCGGGCTATGGTGTTACCGTGCCGGATTCCATCCGTGCCGTGAGCATGGAAGAGCGTTTCCTGGAAGTGACCCGTAAGAGCGAGCTTCTCTGGGAACGCCTGGCAGATGAAGCTTCCTTGGCCGCTCCTTATGTTTTGACCAATGCCCACCGTCGCCGGGTGCTGTTCCGTACCAACGTGCGCGAGTTGTACCATCTCAGCCGCCTGCGGGAAGATCCCCATGCGCAATGGGATATCCGCCGGGTTTCCGGGGAGATGGTCAATCAAGCCAAAGAGGTTTTGCCCCTTTCAACCCTGTTTATCGGTGGCAAACACCAGGTGACCGAGCTTCGCCGGGAGCTTTTCGGCGAGTAAATCAAGCCGGCGAACCCGCGCCCGGTGTCCATCACGGACACCGGACTGATCAAAGACTCTATTCCGTGGGCGTTTGTTTTTTCGCGGCCTCCTGCCGCGCCTGCGGGTACCCCGCATCCTTCATGACCAAGGGTGCGAACCGAAACGAGGAGTTCCGATGAAAGCCCTGATCTTGTTGCTCATCCCCATCTTCCTGATCGGCTGCCTGACGGCAAGCCTCTATCAGAACCGTGCCGACAACCTGTACTCGGAGAAGAAATACAGCGAAGCGATCACCTGGTATAAAAAGATCGACAAGGAAGAACAGAAAAGCTACCGCAACAGCTTCCGTCTGGGCCTGGCCTATGAAGAAATGCGGGACTGGGAAAACGCCTGTATCTGGTACAAAGATGCCCGGACCCAAGACCCGAAATCCCGCGAGGCCATTGTTCGGGAATACAACTGTTTGATCAAACAAAAGAAAGATGATGAGGCGATTACCGCCTTGCAGGTTTTCCTGGAAAACGATGGGGACTTCGCCAAAGCCTACACCCTGCTTGCCGGCTTGTACTTCGATAAAAAAGACTACAACAAGGCTGTCGAAACCTATCGCAAAGGGATTTTGAAAGAACCCAGTGACGCGATGGCGCGTGCCAGCCTGGGGGCAGCGTTGATTGCCCAGCGCAAGTATTCGGATGCCGTGTTGGAATTACGTAAGGCGGTCAGCATGGACAGCCATAACCCTCTTGGTCATTATAACCTGGGTATTGCCTTCTTGGGTGCCGGGCGTGCCGAGGAAGCCGCCGCGGAGTTGTCTATTGCGACGGAGTTGGACCCCAAGTATCCCCAAGGATGGATTGACCTCTGCGTTGCCTTGGTCAAGTTAGGACACATTGACCAGGCTTTGGAAACCTTGAAGACGGCCAAACAGAAGGGCTTCACCGCCTGGGAAGAAATCCGCCGTGAAACAGACCTCAAGGCGCTGGTTGCTGATCCCCGCTTTGAGGGCTTGACCGGTCCCTAAGCAACCTTTCCGCTCTCTTTTTCCATCGAATCGCCCGCCCTCCATGATGGGGTGGGCTTTTTTGTGTCTTTCTGACAAAGGGTATCAGGGGGCAACCCCTTTGGGGTGAATGGATCACGGTGTGTCTTTTCAAGGTTGTAACCACCCGGTAGAACTGCGTTACTGCCGAAAATGACATAAAAAGGCATTTGACACAGCACCCTATTGTTGCTATGAACAGAGGAACACGTAGCATCTGGTTGTTTTGTTGTTTGTTACGGAAAAAGGTTGGCCCCATGCCTCGTTTATCTCTTCGTGAGCGCAAAAAGCAGAAGATCCGTCAGGACTTGATTCGTATTTCCACCCAACTGTTTTTACAGCACGGCTATGACCAGACCACGGTGGAAGACATCGTCAAGCAGGCGGATGTCTCCCAACGGACTTTTTTCCGCTATTTCCCCAACAAAGAAGACCTGGTTTTTCGAGACAAGCCCCAGCGTTTGCAGCGCTTTCAAGAGGTGTTGGACAAAGCACAGGCGGCATCCACCCCTCTAACCAGTGCCAAGGTCGCCATTCTGCAATTGGCCCGCGACACGATGAAGAACCAGCAGACCTTGAAGATTGAGTACGACATCGTCACGGCTTCCCCCTATTTATTGGCCTTGGATGTGGAACAGGATATGACTTATCAGCGTCTGATGGCCAGTGCCCTGGAGCGTCACCCGGCGGGTGCCCTGGATCGGTTCAAGGCAAACCTTCTCTCCGGAGCCATTTTCGGAGCGATCCGCTCCATTATGGAAGACTGGTATGAAAACGACTGCCAACAGAACCTGTTGGAATTGGGGACCGAATGCCTGCGGATGATTGACGCCCTGGAGAGCTATTAATCAATCGTAGGGAAGCATAAGGCCACGAGCCTGCTGGTTTTCAATTCCTATTCCAAAGATCATCCTCAAATCATTCTCTGTGAGACGGGGTGCCGAAGGCTCTCTGTGGGGGCAGGAACTCTGTGTGTGCCAAAAGGACACGATACGCTCATATTTTTCAAATAAACCTCAAGAAGAGATCACAAAGGATACCACAAGAGCCTTTCATTTTACACCAACAGAGAGCTTCTGCGACAATGTGCCACATTCTGTCCCAATGTGTGATGACGAAAGCCGGCATATCTTTACCGAAACCTCATAATTTGCCAGTAGACGGTGACGTTTTTTGGCAGACCGACGAAAATTGTCACCATCATCGCGACGGGTTTGGTCGTTTTTTGTCAAGCCTGATCTGCCAAACCAAGGATGTTGGCAACCCGGTTTGCCAACAAGGGCGGATTCCTGCCAGTTTCCGCGAGCTTGATGAGATGGGGCGAAAACTCGCAACGTTTGGCACGGCGGTTGCTTTATTCCCTGAGCAAGCATTGACTCTGGTGTTTGATATTCTTTGATTCCTTTTAACTTTTTCACTTTCCCTAAGGAGGAAACCATGAAAAAAGGATTTACCCTGATTGAATTGTTGATCGTCGTCGCCATCATCGGCATTCTGGCCGCCGTGGCCCTCCCGGCCTACAGCCAGTACATCGCCAAATCCCGTACCGCTGAAGCCGTGGCCAACGTGGATGCCATCTACAAAGCCCAGCTCGGCTATCGTGATGATCCTCTGCAAGGTGCAGGTTCCTTCGCTGCTAACATCGCTACCCTTGGTTGGACTCTGGACAATGGCACCACCACCGGTACTGCTCCGGCCTCCTATGCCTATACCACTTCCGCCACGGAAGCCACCGGGACGACCGCTGCCACCAACGACGTGGTTGCTTGGGCGACCGTTGTGAAGAATCTGGCAACTGGTGTTATGAGCAAAACGGATGCCGCTGCTCCGTAAGCTGCTTCCAGCTTCATACGACAACCCCGCCATCCGGCGGGGTTTTTGTTTTTATGAAGTGAACAGAAGATGGATTCTGCCTCGAATGTAAGCTTGGTGATATAAAAACAGCCCCTTGAAGTTGCTTCCGTTCGTTCTAGAGGACGACCCAATGATTCAGGCATCGGAAAGGCTTTGGGCAAAAGAGCTTTGGAATATTGGAGGGTAATCCAGAATAAAAGCTTCAAATGGTATATATTTTGCTGCGATACGGTTAATAACATCAGAAAAGGGGGATTCCAATCATGAATAAAAAAGGATTCACTCTGATCGAACTATTGATCGTCGTTGCTATTATCGGTATCCTGGCGTCTGTTGCACTGCCCGCCTATACCAGCTATATAGCTAAAGCCCGTACCGCTGAAGCCTTAACCAACGTTGATGCAATCTACAAAGCTCAATTGACCTATCGGGATAATCCCATGCAGGGAGGGGGGAGTTTTGCTCCCAATATGGCAACTCTAGCTTGGCAGCTTGATCAAGGCGGCCTGACAGGGGCGGCTCCAGCCAGCTATACCTATGCTACGACGGCTACGGAAGCCACCGCGACATCCACCGCTACTAGCGATATTGTCACCTGGGCTACCGTTACTAAAAGCCTGACCACCGGTGCGATGAGTAAAACCGATGCGGCAGCTCCGTAAGCTGCTTCTAGCTTCATGTGACACCCCCGCCATCCGGCGGGGTTTTTGCCTTTTATGGCAGATACTCATTCGTTGATTTTGAAGGAAACGGGAAGATGAGTTCAGGTGTCCCTAGCCTTTGGATTGGTCATCTGAAGAGGGGGGCAAGCGCGGCGTGCAGGCAATGTGCGTTGTGGCGGATTGCTTCAGAGCATCCAGTACGGCCATGTTGGCCACGGCATCGGAAACAGGCCAGCGGGCCGGTGTCTGGCCCGATACGGCATCGACAAATTCTTGAGCTTGCAGGTTGTAGGCATTTTCCCCGGTAACAGGGATGAACTGATCCGGCTCGCCGTGGCGCTGAAGGATGAACCCGGCCTGATCTTCGCCGGGATGCCAGGGCTTTTTCAGAACGAGGACTCCCGTTTCTCCGTGGATTTCCACCCGGTGCCGTTCGGCGCTTTCTATACTGGTGGAAAAGGTGGCAAGAATGCCACCGGGGAATTCCAGCACGCCGCTCATGCTTCGGTCTACGCCGCGAAAGATGGAAAAAGCCGAGACCTGTTGCGGTTCGGCCCCTGCAATCAGGCGGGAAAGGTGAATGCAATAGCAGCCGACATCCATCAGCGCTCCGCCGCCCAGGCCAGCATCGGCAACAATGGAATCCGGCTCATCAAGCAAAAAGGAAAACTCACTGTGAAGGGAGATCAGCCGACCGATCTTGCCCTGGGCGATGACTTGCCGGATGCACTCGTAGATCGGGTGATGACGATACATGAAGGCTTCAACAACGAGTTTTCCGTGTTGGCTAGCGACTTCGGCGATGGTCTGGGCTTCCTGGGCGTTCAGCGCAATCGGTTTTTCGCATAAGACATCCAAACCCGCGTGTAAGGCGCGTATCGTCCACTCGGCGTGCAGGCTATTCGGTAGGGGGATGTAGACCATGTCCACCTCGCCGGAGGCGAGCAGGCTTTCATAGCTGGAAAACACCTTGGGAATGGCGTAGCGATCGGCCCAGGCTTCTGCCTTGGTCTGGCTGCGGCTGGCGATGGCGTATAAAGAACTGTTCCGGCAGCGTTGGATGGCTGGAATCATCGTTTCCGTAATGGATGCCGTTCCGAGGATTCCCCAACGCAGTGTTTTCTGTGACATCATATTCCCCTTGGTTGCGGGAGGTGATTGATTGCTCCTGTGAGCTTACATTTCCTCCGAGATGTAGCCGAAATAGCGGCCCATCCAGTAAGGCAGTAAAAATCCTGCGGGGGGATTGGCCGACTTCAGGTCTTCGCTACAGACTTCCCGCTGGTTGGGATCACCCCACCACTCGAAGACGGACGAGCAGCGCTCGTCAACCGGGATGGGTTGTTCGGCCAGGCTGCCGTGTCGTTCGGAATCACACCAGGGCTCATAGCCGGAAGCGTCTTGGGCTCGGCGTATCGTGTCGGTGGGGAATCGCTTGAGCGTGCAGATGGCTTCTTCGATCAGGGTTTTGACTTCCGTCGGGTCGTAGCTGTCGGGAGCCATGCGGCTGACCAGCATCATGTTGCGAAAAGGATTTCCTTCGCGCCACAGATCGCGGCCATCGCTATCCGGTCCTTGGGTGTTTTGCCGGAAATAGTCCCGGTATTCTTGGCGCAAGACTGTGTTTTCTTCAAACCAGATCAGGTTGAAATAGTTCAACTCGGCAATGGAAATGGTATCGTAGTTGGAGTTGCAGCCCAAGGCCAGGCCCATTGTATCCAGGTACTCCCGGTAATCTTTCGGGGTTTCAAAGGGCTGGTCGATACATTCCAGGTCACCGGAAAGCTGAAGCAGGCAATCGTTGTACACCGCAAGCAGGTTTTCATCTCCTGTTGCTACGGCGGCTTCTTTGATCCAAGCCAAGGCCATGATGGCATTGGAGCCGGGCATTTCATCCAGACTCATTGCGTGAGCGGAGCCATAACGGGTCGGGCGCCCATCGAAGTCGGTGATCCAGAAGTTGTTCTCTACCAGGAAAGGACCGACTTTCGAGAGAATATCCAAGGCGATGCGGCGCACGTCCGGGTCATCGACAAGTTTGGCCACAATTCCGGCGGAAAACATGTGACCTGCATACTCGTCTTTGCTGACGTTGCGCTGCCAGCAGAACCCGGCGAAGCGTGGGTCGGTGCAATGATCCGGATGGCTTCGCCACCCACCGTTACCGTCGTTCAAGGAGGTGTCCCAATCCATGAAGCAGCCGTTGTCGTCAATTTTCACAAAGGAATTACCCACCATATGCTCATCGGGAGGAGAATAGCGGGCGTACTTCTCATTCTCATGGGTCGCGCTGGCGTAGGGTTCTTCGTCTTCAATGCAGAACTGCTGCGGTAACGACGGGTCGCGGAAATCCCGCGTGTACAATCCGTCCTGGCCGGTAATCAAAAGCATCTGATAGGTTCCGTTCAATGTCCGCTTCAATTGCTCCAGGGCGTCCGCCTCCCCCGTGCTTGCATAGCGGAAAGCCTGAGAGGCGACGTAGAGGCTGGTCCACAAGCCATTGTTCTCCGAAAGGCTGAAGGAACAGGACGGCAACTGTTCGTTCGTTACGATGGTATCAGGCACGTTGGCATCGCATCGAATGCGGAATACGCGGGAGTAGTCTTCGTGCCCTTGGGAATCACGGGGAACCTGATGCAACGCGGGAACAATCCAGTCATAATAGGCCGCCTTGTCTTTCAGGGTCACGCCTGCCTGATACTCTTCTTGTGGGCATTCAGACCAGGTTTCTTGCGGGCTTTGCCACGCTTCACGGTAATCCCACCCCATGTTGTCTTCCTGGTTCTCTTCATCCTCGCTGTCGGGTTGTTCGGTCGCGTCTCCATCAAGAGGGACATCGGTTTCCGAACTGTCCGAGTCAAGATCCCCATCGCTATCCGGGGGTGGCGTTTCGTCCGTTGTCTGACAGGCCGTGAAGGAAAGAGCGAGCAGGCAGGGAAGAATCAAGGCTCTGATGATCATGGTGGTTGTCTTTCGGGAACGGTGAGGGTTTCAGTACACGGAGTTTGTTACAGACTGTTGCTTCCAAGCGTAGTGACCATTCAGGTGCCGGATGAGGTATCCGCCTGCTGGGAGGCTTGATGGACCGGATGGAAGGATTCTTTCAGGCTACGCAAGGGGGCCGGAGGATGCGGAACATTGGCCAGATACATCGCCGGGGGAAGGATGGCGTGACGACGGAAGGCTTCCAGAACCCGCTCGGTAACATCGGACTCGAAGGGTTTTTCGTACATCACATCCAAAACGTAGGCTTTGGCCCGCAAGCGTACACCGACCATGTTTTCTTTGACGACCTGGGAGACAAGAACGCTCCAGGGTTTTTCCTGATAGACATAGCGCGAACTGGTCAGGCTGCTTTCCACAAGGCGTTTGGCCAGAGTGATGTCCTGATCCTGCCCGATGAGGAAGTCCATCTGTACCAGCATATCCAAGGCGCCCCAGTTGCCGGAGCTGACGATGTCGGTCAGGAACTTGCTATTGGGAATGGTTACGATGTTGTCATCCAGGGTGACCAGGCGCACGGAACGCAGGCCGATGGCCGAGATTTCTCCGTAGACCCCGCTGAAGTTGACCCGGTCGCCCACCTGAAAGGGGCGGTCGATGATGATAATCACCCCGGCAAGAACCGAGGCCGCCAGATCCTTCAATGCAAAGCCGATGGTTACCGCAGCCGTTCCGGCCATCGCCAGCAGCACCTCTTGGGACAGGCTGAACGAGATGGCGACAGCCGCCGTGATACCGCTGAGGTAGATGACGAAGCGTACCAGGGTGGCCAGTTGGTTAATCAGCAAGCGCTTGTCGGCGAAGCGGGAACCGAGGCGGTTCAGTGCGGCTCCCAGCAGGCGACCGGTCAGCCAGGTGATGAACAGGACCAGAAGACCGCTCAAGACACCGCTCAGGCGAATGAATTCGATGATGTTCAGTTGATTGGATTCAGGCATGGTGTTTCTCCCAAGCTCAATTGCGGATCAGGTTCTTCCGGCGAAGGTATCGGGTGACCAGTGGCCACCAGGGCGTGGTGACCGAATACCATTTGCCTTGACGGGAAAGGATTCCCAACTCATTCATCTTAATCATTGAATCCGCGCAGGCGTAGAGTGGGTAATGCAGGGTCGAGGCGGCTTCCTCCACGGTCAGGGTTTCGTGCCAGTAGACCGAAGCCAGCACGAATTTGTCGATCTCGTCGCGTCGCTCCAAAAGGCTGGCGTCCGGTTGGGTAAACAGGCGAACCGCCACAGTCTGATCTTCCCGCTGAACCAGAGAGTTGCGCCAGTAATGGAGCGCCGATCGGGGAGAACCCAGGCTGAAATCCCAGATCAACCGGTTGAAGTCTCGCGCCGTAAGTTCCAAGCGGGCTTGGGTGTACACTCCGCTCTCTCCACCCGGCGTCAAAGCGCGGTAATCGGCGCTCCATCCCACGGAGGCAAGGCGTTTGGCCAGCATCTGGGAAATCAGGGTTTCGTTCCAGCTCTTGAGCATCACCGCGTCACGAAAAACATCACGGTCTTTGCGGACCCAGGACAAGAACTCATAGGGATGGTAGCCAAAGGAAACCAACCAGAAGATGTGGTCGCCGCATTGTTCCATCAGGCGGTTGAAGGCCCACCAGCCGCGCAGGGTATCAGTCCCACGCAGATGGGCCATGTGCAGGTTGTCCAGAGCCACCGTCCGCCGTTCCCCTTGTCGAAGGCGTTTGACAAGCTCTTCCACGGTGGTGGATGCAGGCTGGTCGGGGAAGATCCCTTCGGACAACACGGATACCAGGCGTTCCGGTTCAATCAGACGCTCGTGCAGGTCCAGGTAGGTGGAGGTAAAGGTCTGGCTGCGCCGTAAGGCTTCCCGAAGCCATTCCGTTTTCCCGACACCGGCTTTGCCGACCACGAGGAAACTTCCATGCTGCCCGCCATGCTCCCAACGTTCCATCTGATGGAGCAACGCATCCATTTTCGGGAAATGCTCAATGCGTTGAATCAGGCTTGTTTCCGGAGCCTCGGAAAAGGCCTGCTTCAATTCTTTGGGGAGCGTCTGGTACATCGCCCGTTGATCCTGCCGGGTTTCCGCTTCCTGTTCCAGGCGTTTGCGGAAAAGGTAAGCCACCAGTTTCTGGGTGAGATCAAACCCAAGTGCCATATGACGGATCGCCCCGAAGAAACCGTAAATCACCAGATAGACAAGGGCCAGAAGGGTGAAGATCAATTCATACCATCGCCCGCGAGCCGCAAGCAGTTCACGGGATAATGAGGATTCCGGCCAAAGGGTGGTGAAATCCGAAGATACTTTCTTCCGCCACCAAAAGGCCAGTGAAACGAAGATGACCAACGAACCCCAGCGTGCCACACGAGCCACGAGGTGGTACAAGTATCCTTCTCCAAGCATGAACTCGGCGATGGTCAACAAGGCGAAGATGGAGAAGATAAAGCGGGAAACAATCAATACCGAGCGTTCCAGCTTATCGCGTCGTGCCTCGTCCAGTTGGCCGATGTTCATCAGGATTATCCACAGCAGGGTACGAAAACCGACGCTCAGTGACAGGCGGTAGAAGGCGAAGAGTAATAACAGCCGATAGAGCAAGGTTCCGGTGGAACGTCCGGAATGAACATCCAGGAACAGAGGCCAGAGCAAGGTGAGAATCAGGAACAGCACGTCGCGGTAGACCGGACGCAGGATGGTTTTCAGACGTTGGGAAAACCCCAAGCTTGGGTTCAGTTGGGTCGTCCGTTTCTGCGGGGAAGCATCTTCCTGGACGAAACGATCCAGACGTTGACGCACGAACAGGTAGCCGAAAATCACCAGGAACAACACGGAAAGCCTGGTCAGCACCTCCAAGGCCTGATAGGGGTCACGCAACTGGGTGAGTTTCTCAATCACCAGACGCTCGCCACCGAATTCCATCCAGCGAAGCATCAGGCTGAAGTGGAGCAACTCCCGGCTGAACTGGGCAATTCCCCGTGGGCCGAATCCCAATAGCTCGCTGCGGTCTTGTTCACTCAAGCGATGCAGGAGCGTCAGACGAAGATCATTGAGGCTGGTTTCCCAATCCACCGTAGCACGAAGCTCCGCCAGGGCCAGTTCCTGGGCCTCGCTATCCTGCTCGTCTGCATCCCTGGCCAAGGATTCCACACTTTCTTCCAGCTTGCGCTTCTCGGCTTCCTGGTCTTCGTTCAGCGCACGCAGCTTTTTCAATTCCCCAACGAATCGTGGAGCCTTGGCTGTATGGTGAAAGGCGTCAAGCTGGCTGGAAATCCCATCACGAACCTTGGTGAGTTCCTGAACGATCTTCTCGTACAACTCGCTCGCCTCTTTGGACGATTCCGCCACGTTGCCCGCCTGGGCAAGAAGATCGCTAAGCTGTTTGGCTCGTTGCTCACGTTGCTTGAAGCTTTCCTGTTGGGTAATGGAAAGCCGTTTGCGAAACTCGGCCAGTTCGTTTTTCACCCCTTCTACACGGGCCAGTTCCAAGGCCAGGGCGCGTTCGGCTTCCGAGCGTGCCTGCTCGGCGCGTTCCAGGGCTTGTCGTCGGGCTTCCTCAGCGGCACGAGCGTCCGCTTCCGCCTGACGTTGTTCCGCCTCGGCTTTGGCCTTCAACTCGGCGGCCCGCTTCCGTTCCACCTCGGCATCCAGGAGAGCCTTACGTTGCTCCAAAGGCTTTTCCAGAAAGGCAAGCCGCAGGGTCAAAGCATCCAGTTCCGCCTGTTCAAGCTCCAAGCGGCTGGGTGCAGGCTTGGTGGGTTTGCTTGCCTCAAGGGATGTTTCGTGCTTGGGCATCGGCTGGGAGGGGGCCGTCTGAGAGGGAGGCTCCTCAATCGGTTCCGGGGTTTGCGTCTCCGTTATGGGGGTGGCGTTCTCGTTGGGGCTCGTGGCATCTGAAGACGCTGTCGTCTCTGATGGGCTTTGTCCGTCGGGGACTTGGGCCTGCGGTGTAAGGTTCGTCTCCGAGGGCGTTGTCGTTTTCTCATCGGAGTTCGGGGAGGAACCGGCTGGATCTTCCGCCGGGGTTGTCAAAGCACGGTGTTTGAGTTTCTCCAGGTAGGCAACAAGGCGGCGTTTTTCATCTGCCTTGAGTCGGAGTTGGGTGCAGCGGTTGCTTACCGCCTCGGCATCAAGCAGGTCCAGGGTAAACAGGTCTGCCGTCTGAAAACTGTCTGAAAGCTCACCCTTGGCAAAGGAGGCCAGAGCCTTGCGTTCACGGCTCAGAAGATCCCAGCGTTCACGTAGCTGTTGCTCACTTAAGGGCAGAATCTCCGGAGGTGGCTCCTCCTTTTCCTGCTCTGCTTCATTCTCTTCCTCATCCCCTTCCGTGTCGCCATCCTCTGCGGGAGGCGCCCAGGCGAGAATCAGCTTTTCCGGTGCCGGGCCTTGACCATCCGTGATATGAAACCGTGGTGTAAATCCTTTGGTTTGATCCGCCGTCCATATGCGGGACCAGCCCCAGCGATCGGTTTCTTCAATGAACACGGCTGTATGTTTCGGTAAACGGGTCTTCGGGCTTTGCGGATCGGCCTGTTCGTAGACGAAGGTGTCCCGGTTGGCGGTAGCCCATAAGGAGGGAAGGGCGGGCTGCGCCTGAGCTTGGATGGTGGTTTCTTCGGGGCTGGGTTGGACGGTTGGGGAAGGAGCCTCCGTGTTTGGGGGCGGGCTATCGGCTGGGCTGGATTCCTCAGCCAGACTCGTCGGCGAGAAGCTCAACAAAACGAGGGCCACCAGGAAGCTGAAAAACGGAAACCGCGTCCGTGTGCAATGCGATGGACCTTGGTGAATCCCGGTCCGCCATTGGGTGCAAGCGGGATGGTATCTATACATGCTCCTACCTACGTTCGTGGGGTTCTCCCCCCTATCATGCAAAGCTGAAAAAGCGATCGTATAAAGAAACAACTATAGGACGTGTAAAGGAACTTGTCAGGTGTTTTTTCATCAAACGAGCCGCCTTGCTGTCGGATGAACCCCGCTTGGTCGTTGAGGCAAGTGACTCGACCATTCAGGCTGGGGTGCCTCAGAAGATGAACCGGTCTGATGGCGTTTATACACTTTTTCTGGTTTGGGTCGATTCTCACCGATAGATTGGTCCATCTGAGAAATGATTAATGATCTGGTAATCAACGGATAGGGGGAGAAGTCTATGAATTGGCGAGTGTTTTTGATTGTCCTGGTCTCATGTTGGCTCGGCTCCGGCTCCGTCTGGGCGGAAAGTCTGAACTTACAAGGCAATGCCGTCGTAACTCTTCAGGATGGATGGCATTATTACGACGATATTTTTGTCGATGCCACCTCGCGAATTGAGATTGAAGGGTCTCGTGTCCAGCTGGAATCCGCACGGGACATTGAAATCAATGGGCGGATTCTTTGGGTATCAGAAGATGCTCGTGATGGTGCGGCAGGAGAAAACGGTGCCGATGGTGTTGGAACGATTGGGGTTACGGGAATCGGGCAAAACGGAGGTTTCGGTCAGTCTGGGGGGAACGGATTATCCGCAACGGGCCTGGAACTCATCGCTGCCGGGGATGTGATTCTTCGGGGAGAGATTGTCCTTTCCGGCGGCAACGGTGGCGCGGCGGGTCATGGTGGAAAGGGGGCTACGGGCTATCTGCTTGATCCCGGTCCGGCTGGTGGGGATGGAGGTGACGGCGGTACCGGCGGCGTGGGTGGAGATGGCGGTGCCGGCGGGGGAGTGTCCATCCGGGCATTGTACAACGTTCTTTTGACCAGTTCCGTCCTGATTGACCTCAGAGGCGGCAACGGTGGCGCTGCCGGTTTCGGCGGCGATGGTGGAGATGGCCAGCAATGCGCCTGTTTCAGCGACGGCGGACATGGTGGGGATGGTGGCAGCGGCGGACGAGGCGGAGCCGGAGGGAACCTGTCCATTGTGGCGGATGGTTGTATCACCCTGGATGAAAATGCCACGGTGGAACTCGGTGGAGGACAAGGCGGAGCCGCCGATCTCACAAGGCGCTCTGGGCATGGAGGTCTTGCGGGAACCCGTCCTGAGGATTGGGAGGATGGTCTCAGTTCCGGTATGGGAGGCCGTGGACCCGATGGGGGAGAGGGCGGTTCGGCGGGGCATTTGGAATTAAGCGCCGTGGGTGACCTTTTCATTGATCAGGATGCCCATGTCGGCTTGCAAGGTGGCCAAGGCGGTCATGGGGGATGGGGCGGGAACGGCGAGCATGGAACCAGCACATCCCTTAGCTGTTACAATGCGGGAGGAGGCGGCCAAGGTGGATTCGGCGGAATCGGTGGGAACGGAGGGGCTTCATCCCAGGTCTGGGTTCGCGCTGGCGGCCTTGCCACCATTCATGCAGACCTGGCCTTGGTTTCGGGTGCGGGGGGAGCCGGTGGTCTTGGAGGCAACGGTGGGGATTATGGTTCGGCTCTCGGATGTGAATCCTATGCGAATGTTCCAACGGCTGCCGCAGGTGGATATGGCGGTGCCGGAGGCGATAACGGAAGTTTGTCCACCGTGACCTTGTCTGCCGGAGAACAGGTCTTTGTGCCTTTGGTTCACTTTCAACCCGGACAACCGGGAACGGGTGGAAATGGTGGCACCGGTGGAGAAATTCCTATGACTTTCCCTGATTATTGTGGGGCTTCCGGTGGTCATGGTGGAGATGGCGGGAACGCCGTGGGAGAACCGGAATGGATTGTCAACGCTCCATTCTTCCAGGGAGACTCCCGTATTGATGCCGTACTGGGTGGTCCCGGAGGTCAACACGGAGCCAACGGGGTGCCATTGTGTGAATCTCAGACATCCCTTGATGGGACGATCGGGCAGCCTTCAGCGGATCTTATCTCTACCCGAACCCATGTGCCGAGTTGGGAAAGCGTGCAGGAGTTGGAAGAAACCCTGGGAGTTGCCGGTTTTGAGTTGCGCGCCCAAGGGGATTGCCAAGCGGTTCCATCTTGGCGCGAAGTTGATGGGGATGAAGACGGCGACATCGACGGGGATGAAGACGGCGACATCGACGGGGATGAAGACGGCGACATCGACGGGGATGAAGACGGCGACATCGACGGGGATGAAGACGGTGACATCGACGGGGATGAAGACGGTGACATCGACGACAATGACGACGATGATGACGACGACAATGATGACGACGACAATGATGACGACGACAATGATGACGACGACAATGATGACAATGATGATGACGACAATGATGACAATGATGATGACGATGATGATGACGATGATGATGACGATGATGATGACGATGATGATGACGATGACAATGATGATGATGATGACGAGGAGGGAGCCAGCTCCGATTCCGATAGTAGCTGCCGCAGTGTGGATAAGGGTGGAACCTTCATCGCCTTGCTGATCTTCTTCGCCGGGATGGCCTGGTACCGCAGGTGGTGGAAGATGGGTTAATGGCGCTCGTCGTTTGCTGGTTCATTCTTGCAGACAATCTTGGATCAATAAAAAACCGGACCCTTATGGGCCCGGTTTTCAAATAGGATTCTTTGGGAATTGCTTATTCGTTGCAGCCTTCCTCGTCACCCGTCCAGTTTGGAATATCCCCTTCATAGAAGTTGACCAACTCAAAGGGAGACTCGTCCTTGTCGACCAGATAATCCAGGCTGGCCGTGCTGCCGCGAAGGTGGTAGTTCAAAAACGCGGTGGCGTAATAATTGGTGGAATTGTGGGAATCATCCACCGGGGCGTTCTCTGTTTCCGAGCAACCATCGGTCAGCGCGTTGGCGGCATCACCGAAGTCCAGATCTTCCGCCATGCGTACCAGGTCCAGGGCACACATCTCGCTGAAGGTGAAGTGACCCCCGTTTTCCAGTTCGTACAGATACTTCGGCACACCCTGAATCATGCGATAATCGCAGTATTGGTCTTTCCAGTTCAGCGTGTTGTCTTTGGTGCCGCCCATCACCATGATGGGTACGTTGTAGGCATCCAGGTCGCAGCCGAAAAGCATGGCCATCGAAATCACCGGGCTGTGAGGCACGCTGACTTTGATGCGCGGGTCGTTGCAAGGGGCGGCGATGCTGGTGAAACCGCCGAAACTATGACCTGTCGCGGCGACCAACTCTTCGTCCATCATCTGATAGAAGAAATCTTCCGGGTCTTGATTGAACTCGAAGGCGCGGTCCAAGAGGTAGGTCATGTCCTGTACGCGGGGCAGGGCGCTGGCTCCTACGGTCAGCGAGTTCCAGCCGTCGCGGAAAAGATCCCACAGCGTGTTGCCTTCGTGATCGGTGCTGATGACAATGTAGCCGTGGCTGGCCAGATGCTCGGTATAGAACAGCGACTGCCAGCGGATTCCGTTGGAGCCGTGACTGAACAGAATCACCGGGAAAGGACCGTGGCTACGAGCGATCTCCGCGTCACGCACGGCGATACTGGGAAGCCCCTCAATGTCGGTTGCGAGGACTTTGTCACGGGCATCCCCCAGTTGCTCGTCTTCCGCTTCGGCCTGAAGTTCATAGATCCAGGTTTCCATGTCACGGGTGTCCTGCACGGCTGGATACCAGATTTCCGTGACCAGGCGGCGCGGTTCGCCGGTCAGTTCCGTGGTGCGTTCCGGATCGTTGAAGGTGAAGGTTTTCACGCCGACGGGGAAGGGGCCCAAGGCCATCGGGTCCGGGGCGCTATCCGGGCCGGCGGGTTCAAAGGGCAGCGGTTCTTTGACGATCTCGTCGTCACCATCGCTATCATCATCGTCAACGTCATCATCGTCATCGTCGGTCTGGTCCCCGTCTTCATCACCGTCCGAGGTGGTATCATCATCATCGTCCCCGGAATCATCCGAGCAGGCGGGCAACAGCAGCGACAAACTCAACAGCAGCATCAGGAACGCACTCAGAAGCGAAGAAACCTTGAACATGGCGGAGACCCTCCGTACATCTGGGGAAACCAGGGGTGAATGGTGAACCGGAAAAATGTTAGAATTGGATTATAGCGCAAGGCATCGGAAACGCCAAGCTTTTGTCTCATCAAGCAATCATGTGGATTTTGCAGGCAATCCACGGCGTGGACAAGCCCTGAAACCAGACTCAAACCGGGTTGTTTCACAAAGGTTCAGGCAAGATTTATCTTGTCCGCCGTGCGGGGCTGTGGTAGTTTCAGACCGTGGAGATATCCGTATTACAACTCGTGGGAGGAACGCCGTGGTAGGTTTGGAAGCTTTCTGGGAGTCGCTGGAAATGGTTCATTTCTGGATCGGCCTGGGCTTAATCCTCGCCATTGTGGAAGTGATTACCGTTTCCTTTTTCACCCTTCCCTTTTCCCTGGGTGCCTTTGTCACCTCGCTTTTTGCCTGGGCGGGTACGCCGACGGAATACCAGTTCGGCATCTTCGCTGTGGTCAGTGTGGCGATGCTCTTTGTGATCCAGAAAACCTTGAAGCAGTACCTGTTGAAGAGGAAGGGCGAGGAGAAACTGAGCAACGTACACAGCCTTGTGGGAAAAGTGGGCGTTGTGGTGGACCCGGTGGAAGGTGAACTGACCAGGGGCAGCGTGAAAATCGGGGGTGAGGTCTGGTCGGCCATCTCCTCCCAACCCGAACGCCTGACCAAAGGGGTTCAGGTGGTGATTGACCATGTCGAAGGGGCGACGGTTACCGTGGTGCCCAAGCAGAAGGATGCCGAGACGGCATCTTGAGTCACACAAACCTTTGATAAGCCCGATTCCCCTTGGGGATCGGGTTGTTTTAAGAGCGCACACAAACCCATTTATCAACTAACTTTCGGGAGGAGCTAGCATGGGAGCCATTTTTGTTCTGTTTCTGTTGGCCGTCGGTGTTGCCGTCATCGCCTTATGGTCCGGCATTATCGTGGTCAAGCAAAGTGAAACCGTTGTAGTGGAACGCCTGGGTAAATTCCATCGTCTTTTAGACAGCGGTCTGCACTTCGTGGTGCCTTTCTTCGACTCCATCCGGGTGTTCCGTCTGGAAGGCCGTATGTGGAAACGCATGGATCTTCGCGAGCAGGTGATGGATTTCCCGCCGCAGCCCGTGATTACCCATGACAACGTAACCATGAATGTGGACAGCGTGATCTATTATCAGATCAGCGATCCCTTCAAAGCGATGTATGAAATCGAAGACCTCTCTTTGGCGATTCGCCAATTGGCCATCACCAACCTGCGTAACGTGATGGGTGAGTTGGATCTGGATGAAAGCTTGACCAGTCGTGAAACGGTGAACAACAAGCTGCGTATCGTCTTGGATGAAGCCACGGACAAGTGGGGCGTGAAAGTTACCCGCGTGGAACTGAAAAACATCCATCCTCCCCGTGAGATTGAAGATGCGATGGCCAAGCAGATGAAGGCCGAACGTGAGCGCCGGGCGATGGTCCTTTCCGCCGATGGTGACAAGACCGCGCAGATCAAACGCGCTGAAGGTTCCCGTGATAGCGCCATCGCCGAGGCCGAAGGTGCCAAGCAGGCAAACATCCTGGATGCGGAAGGTGCCAAGCTGGCCCGTATTCTGGCCGCCGAGGCGGAAGCCAACGCTATTTTGAAAATCGCCGAAGCCCAAGCCGAAGCCATCCGCGTGGTGTATCATGGTATCCATGAAGGGCGTCCGACCAAGGAACTCATTTCCATCAAATACCTGGAAGCCCTGGAGAAGATCAGCCAGAACCCGGCCAACAAGCTGTTCATTCCTTATGAAGCTTCCGGTGTGCTGGGTGCCGTCGCCGGTGTGAAGGAAGTCTTGAAGGGCTAAGAGACGGATATAGGCGTTTCCCCCCTCACCCGGAAACCTTTGGTTTCCGACCTCTCCTGAGAGGGAGAGGTGAATTGTCCCTCGCCCTCTCAGGAGAGGGGCTCGAATCGAGTGAGCAAGGGTGAGGGAAACCTGGAGTTATCGACGATCAAACCGGGAAGCTTTGTTGCTTCCCGGTTTTTCTGAATCAAGTCCTTATGTTCTACGGAGCCGTCCCATGAGCAAACCCGGTTGCGCGTCCTGCCCCTTTCGAGGGAAATATGACAAGAACCCGAAATCCTTTCTTGGTCGTGTCTGGCGCTGGCACGCGGGCTTCTTTCCCCGGTTGGAAAGGCTACATGAATTCCCTTCCCGACAACGAACGCAAGGAACTGGCCCAGCGTTACAACCTGAAGAAATTCATGTAATGCACGAACAGAGGCTTTCGGCTACCAGCTTACATCCGCCTGAACGGCGAGGTGATCGCTCACCGGATGGGCCAGAACGTGCAGATCCTTGATCTGCAAGGGTTCGGTAACGAAAACGTAGTCCAGCACGCGATCCGGCATCACCGCCGGGTAAGTGAAATACTGCCGTAAGTCCTGGGCTTGCCCTTCTCCGGATAATTCCGACACGGTGCGCAGCAGCCCGCTTTCACGCAAAAGAACCGTGGTCATATCCCGGCGGTAGTCGTCCGGGTCGCCGCGTTTGCTGTTGGAAAAATGAAGCTGGCCTTCCCTGGGTACGGTATTGAAATCCCCAGCCACAACCAGCGGTAAGCCTCCGCGTCCCGTCCATTCCTCAACATGCTCCAAGAGCTTTTCCACCTGCCAGACGCGGGTGAAGGTTTCCCCGCGCACGGTTCTGCCAAAGGTGTCGAGGATCTGGAAGATGATATCGTTGAGCAGATGCAGGCTCAGCACGCCAAGGCGCTGTCCGTCGATCTCCACCTCTACGAAACTGTAGCCCTTGCTCTCGTTAAGCAACCTGGCCCAATAGTTTACGGTGGGATTGCCTCGTCTGGAAAAACTCTGGCCGAAATTGTAATGGCGCACACTTTTGAAAGGATGTCGGCTCAGGATGGCCGTTCCGGTGTCGCGGTTGAATACGGTGGAAATGGGTAGACGGATCAGTTCGCGCAGGCGATCCGGTAAAACGCTGTGATGGTGGGCATGACCGTGCAGGTAGGGATAGCCCGTCTTTTTGCGCAGATACTCCGCCTGGTTGATCGAGTGGGTTCGCGCCCAGCGGAAATCCACCTCCTGCAAGCAGACCACATCCGCATCGCTGTCTTCGATCTGGGCGGCAACATCATCCAGCAGATTCACCAGATGCTTGTAGGCGATATCCTCACGGAAATCCCCGTGGGGGCCGTGGCCGGTGTTGATGTTCAGGGTCATCACGCGAAGCTTGGACATGGGCTGACCTCCGAGAAAGGGTTGCTTCCTCATGCTCCGTCCGTGTCAAGCCCGTATGCTATCGTGATGTGTTTTGCGTTAGCAACAATGGTAACTCTTTTGTGGGGTCTGTTTGCTTTTTGCTTGCGCCCTCTTTCCGGCTTCCGTATAACCAAATGGTCCCTGTCGTAATTCTTTTCAAGGAGGCTTGACGCACGATGAGCGCGCTGGGTGATTTCTGGAAGTTCATGAAAATAAGGAAAAAATGGTGGCTGGGGCCGATTATCGGCACCTTGCTTCTGTTGGGTCTGATTCTGGTTGCCGCCCAAGGCTCGGCCATTGCTCCGTTTATCTACACCCTTTTTTAATGGCGCGTTCCAATGACATCTTCCTCTGTCTATATCCTTGGAATCAGCGCTTATTATCACGATAGCGCCGCCGCCTTGCTGCGGGATGGCGTCATCGTTGCCGCCGCCCAGGAAGAGCGTTTCAGCCGTAAAAAGCATGATCCCGGTTTTCCAAGCCATGCGGTGGCATACTGCTTCAAAGAAGCGGGCATTACGGCGAAGGATCTTCACTCGGTGGTGTTTTACGACAAGCCCTGGGTGAAGTTCGAGCGGCTGATGGAAACCTATCTCAGCTATGCGCCTCGCGGCTTGCGAAGTTTCCTTGCCGCGATGCCGATGTGGATCAAGCACAAGCTGTTCATGGGTAAGGACATCCGCCGTCAACTGGATACCGACGCGCCCGTGCTGTTTGCCGAGCATCATCAGAGCCATGCCGCCAGCGCCTTTTATCCCAGCCCCTTCGAGCAGGCGGCGGTGTTGACCGTCGATGGCGTGGGGGAATGGCCCACCAGCAGTTGGGCCGTGGGCAAGGGGCACGAGTTGGAGATCAAGCAGGAGATTCATTTTCCCCATAGCCTGGGCTTGCTCTACAGCGCCTTTACCTACTACACGGGGTTCAAGGTCAACAGCGGAGAATACAAGGTGATGGGCCTGGCTCCTTACGGCAAACCCCGGTTTGTCGAGACGATCCTTGATGAGTTGTTCTCTCTTCGTGAAGACGGAAGCTTTCAGTTGAAGATGGATCGCTTCAGTTTCGCGCACAAACTGACCATGACCGACGGGCGCTTTGACAAGGTTTTCGGTGGAGCGCCGCGCAAGCCGGAAAGCGACTTGACCCAGCGTGAAATGGACCTGGCTGCCAGCGTGCAGGTGATTACGGAAATGGCGCTGGAGAAGATGGTTCGTCATATCCACAACCAAACCGGCCTGGACAACCTTTGCATGGCCGGAGGCGTGGCGCTCAATTGCGTGGCCAACGGAAAAATCCTGCGTCACGGTCCCTTCAAGCGTCTGTGGATTCAACCCGCTGCGGGCGATGCCGGTGGCGCTTTGGGCGCAGCTTTCGCCGGGTGGCATCAGTATCTTGACAAACCGAGAACCGTCTCTGCGGATGGGGACGACGCCATGCGCGGAAGTTACCTCGGACCGGCCTATCCAACCGAGGAGATCACCAAGCGGCTGCAAGACTTCGGTGCGGTGTTTGAGGAAATCCCGGAGGCTGAGGTTCCCGAACGGGTGGCCGAGGCCATTTGCTCGGAAAAGGTGGTGGGCTTCTTTCATGGCCGGATGGAGTTCGGTCCCCGTGCCTTGGGGGCACGTAGCATACTCGGCGATGCCCGCAGTACCGAGATGCAGAAGACGATGAACCTGAAGATCAAATACCGGGAAAGCTTTCGGCCTTTCGCCCCAAGCTGCCTGGAAGAAGATATTGCAGACTTGTTTGAGTTGGATACCCCCAGCCCTTACATGCTGCTGGTGGCACACGTTACCGAAGCCCGGCGGCGGGCACTTTCCGAGGAAGAGCAAGGGCGCTTTGGTCTGGAGTTGCTGAACATTCCCAAAAGCGATCTTCCCGCCATTACCCATGTAGATTACAGCGCCCGCGTGCAGAGTGTGAACGGTCGCTGGAACAAGGCCTATCATGAGATCATTCGCGGCGTGAAAGCCCGCACGGGCATCGGCTGCATTGTCAATACGTCCTTCAATGTGCGCGGGGAGCCTATTGTCCGCACGCCGGAGGACGCCTACCGCTGTTTCATGCGCACGGATATGGACCTGCTCGTGTTGGAAAACCTGATCTTGCGCAAACAGGATCAACCCGCCTTTGACGATCAGGGTGATTGGCGGGAGGAATTTGAACTGGATTGATCGCTATGACCAAGCAAGCCACAACCAGGCAGTTGCGCTCGTATGGTCTATTGATGACCACGGCCTTTGCGCTGCTTGCAAGCTACCTGCTTTACAAGCATGATTGGCAACCCAGCCCGGCAAGCTGGGTTCTTTACGGAATCGCCACGGCCTTTCTTCTGCTGGGCCTGCTGGCTCCGTCGGCCTTGCGTCCCATCTACAAAGCCTGGATGGCTTTGGCCGATCTGCTTAACCGCATTATGACCCCGGTGATTTTGAGCCTGTTTTTCTTTCTCGTGCTGACGCCGGTGGGGTTGTTGATGCGCCTTTTCGGGTATGATCCCTTACGCCGAGGCAAAAAGGCAAGCAGGCAAGCCAGCATGTGGGTCAATAAAACTCTGGATGAACGCGGGCAGAAGCATATGGAAAACCCCTTCTAATCGGTGATGATTCACAACAAAAAAACGAAGCGTAATGCTTCGTTTTTTGTTGAATGGAATCTGCGGAAGCGGTCAGTGAGCCAAGGCTCGACGGCGGGCGATCAAGCCCAGCGTCAGCAGAAGCAGGAATGCTGCGAGAGGATGTCCTCCCTGGTGGCAGTTGGCGACGCCACCTTCAATGTACATTGCCGGGTCCGACTTGCATTCGCCATCCAAACAGAGTTGGTGTTCCATGCAATCGCTATCCCAAAGGCAGACTTCCGGTACGCACAGACCGTCCGAGTGGCAGATGTAGCCTTCGTAGTCACAATCTTCATCCTGGCTGCATTCGGAACTGATGCAGATCCCTTCATCGCGGCAGACTTCGCCTTCGTCGCAATCGCTGTCTTTCAGGCAGGCCACGCTCCCGGCATCTTCAAAGGGATTGTCGTCGTTATCATCATCGTCATCCGCCGTATCGGTAACTTCATCGTCGGTATTTTCCTGGGAGAAGCCCGCTGCGGGAAGCAGTAAGAGCCCCAGAATCAGCACGCAAACTATCGATAAACGCTTGCCAGCCATCGTGTCCGCACTCCTTCGTGTAGGTGTCATGAATCGCACATACCATTCTTTGAAACAGGATTGTAGCGCAATGTCCGTGAGTTGGCTAGGTTTTTCACACGCTTGAAATGAAAAATCCCGCCGGGGGCAAACCGGCGGGAAGGAAAGGAGATCCAATCAGAGCGTTTAGCCTTCTTCCACGCTCCATTTCTGACCGGCGGTGAACCAGGGGCCAAGTATGATGGCGATAACGCAGCCGACCACGGCCACGACACCGAGAATCAGCCACATTGCTGCGGGACTATCCCAGAAGCTGACGCTTCCCGCCACCATTTGCTCGCCGATACCTTCCGGGCACCAGCGCACCAGCATATGACCGGAAAGCAGGCTGACCACGGTTTTGGCCAGGAACCAGGGAATCATGGTGAAACCGAGGTAGGTTCCCTCCTGTCCCTTCGGGGCTACCGTTGCGGTGTATTCGCTGAGTTTGGGCGACCAGATGATTTCACCGATGGAGAGCAGCACGATGAACAGAATGGCCATAATGTAGTGCGCCGTAGCGATGTCCGAGCTGTAAATCTGCCAGGGAACCACCAGGAAGAACAAACTGGCGGCACTGACCAGAGCGCCACGGGTCAACATCTTGAACAGGTTGAACTTGTTGGCGATGGGGATGAACAGAATCAGCCCGATGACAATGAGGAAGGGATTGATCGCGTTCAACGTCCCCCAGTTGGCATCTTCACCGATGGTGCGCAGCCAGTATTTGGGCATCAGCAGGTAGAAATAGGCAAAGACGGCGCGAACCCCCAAGGTCAGAGCGATGAGAACCAGCAGTTTCCAGAAGGCGGATTCCGAGACCACGTCTCTGATGATCTGAAGGGGATTCTTCTTCTCTTTGGGCTTGTCTTTGTCTTCTTCCGGTTCTTCTTCCGGGGTTTCATCGGGACCGTAAAGCTGTTCTTCGTTGCGTACCATAACCAACATCACCAGCAGACAAAGCACGCCGAGAACGGCTCCCAGGGTGAAGATGTGGGCGTAGCTGAGATCCAGAATCTTATGCACGATGTCAATGCTGAAGCCGCCCATCATCGCGCCGACATTCATGAACAGATACCATAGGGTAAACCCGGCGCTACGGCTCTTTCCGGTGGTGAAGCGTTTGTTGGCGGCCTGGAACACCGTCTGCATCATCGCCATGAACGGTGCCATTAAGGTCAGGCTGGCCACGACGATCACGCCTCGGTAGGGGAGCGTGGGATTCATCTGCAGGCCGTGAATCAGCCCGTTCCAGGAAATCACCTCCGCGTGAGGGGTATCGCTCATCACCCCGGCAAAGGCAATCATTCCACGTAGGACAATCATTGCCAGCATACTGATGACAATGGAACGGCGGATACCCAGCCAGTCGGTCACGACACCGCTAACCAAGAGGGACAGGGTAATCCCGGAGGTGAACAAGGTGACCACATAGCCGGCGTCTTCATCGTTGAAACCCAGTTCCTTGCTCAAAAACACCGCCGCGACGGTAATCAGCCCGAAATAGATGGTGCAATCCAGGAAGTTGATTGCCTGGATCCCCCAGTATTCCTTCCGGGTTTCTTTCAGTACCGCAAAATCCTTGACGTAACCGGTAATTACATCCCATGCCGAGCGATGCTCTGCCTGCTTGCTCATACTTCTACCTCACCTTTCAAGCTCTAAGGGGGAATGGGTTGTTGTTTTGGTTTGAGCGCAACAGAAACCAAACCATGACATTATACAAGCGCAGCGGACCGAACTTGTCAAACCTTCTTTGCTTTTGTTCCCTGAGCCGGAGGCATAGAAAGGAAAGTCTCACGACATCTCAGGGGATACAGGGGGAATGGGTCGCTCTAGTTTCGCGAAAAGGAGCCGATTCCAAGACTTGGTTGCCTGAATGGCAGAGAAGACAAAAGAAAGTGCATCACTTTTCTTTGGTGAAACACCAATACCTTATCTGGGAGAGGACATTCATTGTCCGGTACCATGAAAGGGGGCAAGGATGGTACATAACCAAGGCTTTCAATCCCTTCGCAGTATCCTTGCGGTTGCTTTTTGGGCGCTGATCTTCGCCGGTTTGTCCTGTGAAAGCCCCCTGCAGACAGAGTCACCGCCGACGCCTTCCACGGAGGAACACGCGCCGGATACCGGGAACGCTGCTGACAAGCAGGATGAGCAGGTGCCGTTCGCCACCCTGACCCGTTTCACCGGTGATGTCACCGTGACACGTTCTGAGAAGGAACAAACGCTCAAGCCGGGGGATGCTCTGCTCAAGCAGGATATCCTTTCAACCGGCTTTGCCAGCCGGGCGGAGATCCGCTTTGCCGACGGTAGCCTGCTACGTCTTGCCTGTGATAGTCGCCTGGAACTGAGGGAGATTCAGGTCAGCCCTGCCAAGGATGCCCGCAGCCTGGATGTCAAGCTGCTCGCTGGAAAGCTTTGGGCCAATGTCTCCAAATTTCTGGGAACGGATGAAGCCAAGAACCAGGTCTGGGTACGCACGCAAAGCATTGCTGCCGGGGTGCGCGGTACAGTGTTTCAGGTGGCTTATGGCCCAAAGGAAGAGGCCATCGTGCGGGTCTATCATGGGCAGGTTTCCGTGAGTCGCCTGAGTCTGGTGGAGCGCGCCCGACCTGATATGACCGCCGAGGAGATTGCCGATACCCTGGACCCGGAACGACGTGTGATGGTCAGTACCGGACAAGAAGTGATTGCGGAAACGCCGATCCATCATCCCAACCAGCCGAAAAAAGATGATGCAGCTCCGGGGTTGTCTACGGTGGAATTCGACCCGGTCGAGGTGGCGATGAAAGACCGGGACTGGTTGGCCTACAACCTGAAGAGTGATCGGCGTGCCGATGAGGAAAACCCGGAACACACCCGCACCGATGCCTATCGTTTCCTGCCAAAATCCCTGGTGAAGACCCTGTTGGAAGATGCCCCTTTGGAGCCCAGGCAAGATGAGAAGCCCGCCAGGAAGCAGCGACCTGCACGTAAAAAGAAGAAGACATCTCCGAAGGAAGGTTCAGCCTCCTCTCAAGAGACGCCACGGAACGAGAACCCCAATCCGGCAGATGCACAAGCGAAACCACAGGGGAAATCCCGCCATGAAGAAGCCGCAGATGATTACCTGAACAGTGCGGCCCAGGCTGAACGTCAGGTGGTGGAAGCGTATTACCGTTCCATCTATCAGATGATGAAGAAGGGACAGCTAACCCGTGCGCGGATGAACCTGGAAAACTACATCATGGAACATCCCGGCTGGGAAAGTATCATTGGCCGCTATTACCTGGCCCGTTGCCTGGCCAAACAGGGGGAAACCACCCAGGCCATCAAGGTATTGGACCGCGCTTTGAAGAAATTTCCACGGGGCAAATGGGCCAAACGGATGCGGGGATACAAAAGGAAATTGCTGAAGAAGAAGGGCCAGTAGGTCTTGTTCGTTGTTCATTTCACTCCCGGCTGGAAATTCCACCGGGAGTTTTTTTGTGGCCAGACTCAATAGCTAGCCAAGGGACTGTTTCACAGGGAATGACAGAAGGATATTGAAACCCGCAAGGCCGGTTCGTTCTGAAAAAAAACAAAACGAAGGCTTGACATCAGCGCCTGGGATTGATAGCCATCCCGCTTCGGTAGGGAGGGGCATAAAAATGGAGTGGCCACGGATGGGGGAGATCCGTGACCACGGGTCGATCGCTGGGGTGACGATCGAAATGAACCGGGTAGGGGGGTCCGGTTCTGGTCCGACCGCTAGGGGGGATGGTCGGACGGATCGGCGGTTGGGGTAGAGATTGCCGATCCATAGTAGGGGAAAGAACAGCAAAACGCACGGTCTTCTAGTTAAGCATCTATCATGCCAAAATCTCAGTGACTTTTACTGGTTCATGCTTTTCCGCTATTTCTTTTGTGATTCCAAAATGTAATCCACTTGTGGGAGAAAGAAGGGAAATGTCGCCCAGGGTCGGAGATGTGGATTTTCATGCAAATATTGCTTTTTACCCTTGGAAAACGACAGGAAATGTGCAAAACTTGCGCTTAGTAGTCAGGGATTGTCATGGGTTATACCCATAGGATGTCAATGCTAAGGGAGTGACGGGATGAGCGAAAGACCAAGGATCGAGGCAAGCCGGAACCGAATCCTCGTTGTAGATGATGAGCATTCCGCACGGACCACGATCTCCTACCACCTGCGGGATTTAGGCTATGAAGTCGAAGAAGTGGATAAGGCTGAGGACTGCCTTGATATTATTGGAAAATATGATCCTTCCCTGGTGATCTCGGATATTCGTTTACCCGGTATGAGTGGTATTGAACTGCTTAAGCAGGTCAAGCGGGAACAACCGCAGATCCAGATGATTCTGATTACCGCCTATGGGCGAATTGAAGATGCCGTTGAGGCGATGAGCGAAGGGGCGGAAAACTATCTGACCAAGCCGGTTTATATGGATGAGTTGGAACTGGTGGTCAAAAAAGCCTTTGAAAAATCCAACCTCTTGGAAGAGGCGCAATATTTGCGTCAACAGCTCCGCCAGAGCAAGAAGTTTGATCGACTTGTTGGTAACCACCCGGAAATGCAGGCTGTTTTCAAGGTTATCGAGCAGGTCGCTCCCTCCAGCGCCAATGTGTTGATTTATGGTGAAAGCGGTACCGGTAAGGAACTGATCGGCGAAGCGATTCACCGCTTGAGCAGTCGTGAGGACGGGCCGTTCATCAAAGTCAACTGTGCCGTGTTCACCGAAACCCTTTTGGAAAGTGAGTTGTTCGGTCATGAAAAAGGAGCCTTTACCGGAGCCTTTGGACGACGGGAAGGACGGTTTGAACTGGCTCACGGCGGCACCCTTTTCCTGGATGACATCAACGTGATGCCGGAGATGACCCAGGTGAAAATTCTCCGTTTTTTGCAGGAGCGTGAATTTGAGCGGGTCGGTGGAACGAAAACCATCAAGGTGGACGTGCGGGTGGTGGCGGCAACCAACACCCCGTTGAAAGATGAAGTGGCCGCCGGGCGCTTCCGTGAGGATCTCTATTACCGCCTGAACGTCATTCCGATCAACCTTCCCCCTTTGCGCCAGCGTAAAAGCGATGTCCCGCTTCTGATTGAGCATTTCATCCGCAAGTACTCGGACAAGAACGAGAAGGTGGTTTTAAGCATTGATGATGAAGCCTTGGCCAAGTGCATGGCCTATCACTGGCCGGGTAATGTGCGCGAGTTGGAAAACGTGGTGGAACGGGCGGTCATTCTTACCCGTGGTCGTGTGGTTACCGCCAAGGATCTGCCCGGCTTCAGTCATGATGATGGTGAGCAGCGCTCCGGGTTTCAGGTGGGTATGACGATGGATGAGTTGGAGCGGGAAGCCATTCTGCGTACTTTGGAAAGCGTCAGCGGAAGCACATCCAAGACGGCGGAGATCCTGAAGATCAGCACGCGCAAGGTTCAATACCGCCTGAAGGAGTTCGAGCAGAAGGGCTTGCTCCCGCCGGGGTGGGATGGCGAATTTCGCCGTCGTCGTCGCCGTTCCAAAGCATGATTACTCTTCGTAGGCTGAAAGAGGGGCGGTTTTCCATTCAACCGTCATAAGGCTACCAATGGGATTTTTCTTCATGGGTCTTTGGCTTTGGTCTGGAAGCCGATGCTTTGTTCTCAGAACGATACGACCATTGATTTTACTTCCTCAGCTCCTGAATGCCTTCTTCCAATCCGCCCAGGGTGAGTGGGAACATGGGGAAGATGTTTCCGATTACTTTGGTGGTGTAGGTGTAATTCCAATAGCGGCGGTTGTTGATCGGGTTGAGCCAGATTGCCCGCCGGAAGTGGTCGCGGAAGCGATCCAGCCAGGTCACGCCCGCCTGTTGGTTGCGGTGGTAGTAGTAGAGCGATCCGTAGGGATTCATCAGTTCGCTGGGGGCCATCGCCGCATCCCCAACGAAGATCAGTCGCCAGGAGGCGTCCAGTTGACGAAACAGATCCCCCGTGGCAACGCGGCTGTCCATCCAGATGTCTTCGTAGAGAAACTCATAGACGCAGTTGTGAAAATAGAAATGCTTGAACTCCTTGAAGTGGTTCATCTGGCTCGCTGCGCTGAACAGACGGCTGACCAACCGGGCGTAAGGGTCCATGCTGCCGCCGGCATCCATGAGCAAAAGAAGCTTCAGCCGGTTCTTGCGCTCCGGGTGGAAGACCAACTCAATCTCACCGGCGTCGCGACAGGTCTTATCAATGGTTTCATCCAGGTCCAATTCATCCGCCGCCCCGACGCGCTCCAGCGCCCGTAGCTTTTTCAAGGCGGCTTTCATCTGGCGCACGTCCAAGACCAGGTCATTGCGGAAATTGCGAAAGCGCCGCTCGTGGGCTACCTGAATGGCCGATTTATTCCGGCTCTCTCCGTGAACGCGCACGCCCTGGGGATTGACCCCACCATGCCCGAAAGGACTGGTACCTCCGGTGCCGATCCAGCGATTGCCGCCGTGATGGGCCTCGGTCTGTTCTTGCAGACGTTTTTCAAATTCCTCCCGCAGTTTGTCCAAGTCCCAACGATCCAGGGCCGCTTGCTCTTCCGGGCTGAGGTTCGGTAGCGGATTGGGATCGCTGAGCCATTTCTCCAATTCATCATGGAGCATGGGCGGCAAGTCGGCATCTTTGAAGAAGTGAGCGAAGCAGTCGTCAAAGGCATCGTAGTAGGCAACATCCTTGACCAGCAGGGAGCGCGACAGGCTGTAGAAGACGGCCAGGTCACTGTAGGCCAAGCCCTTGCTCAGCGCTTCCATCAGGGTCATCCATTCGGTGACGGTGACAGGCACCTTGCGGCTGCGCAGCAGATAGAAAAAGGGAAGCAGCATGAAAGGTTACTCCCTTAAACACGGATGCCGTTACGGCGAAGGCGCTCTTCACTCATCGCCATATCCTGTTCTTTTTTGATCAATACACCCAGGAAAGGCAGGCTCTTACGCAACTCTTTTTCCGAAATCCCGGCCTTGAGCAGCACGCCGACCCAGTCAATCAATTCACTGGTGCTGGGTTTCTTGCGCAGGTCGTCCAGCGAGCGCAGCCAATAGAATTTTTGCAGGCATTGCCCAAGCAGGTTCTTTTCCAGGTCCGGATAGTGAACGTTCACGATCTGGGCCATCATCGCTTCATCGGGGAACTCAATGTAATGAAAGACGCAGCGACGTAAGAAGGGATCGGGCAGTTCCTTTTCGCTGTTGCTGGTGATGATGATGGCCGGGCGGTGTTTCGCCGTGATGCGCTCGTCGGTTTCCAGGACGGTAAAGGCCATCTCGTCCAGTTCGGAAAGCAGATCGTTGGGAAATTCCAGGTCGGCCTTGTCGATCTCGTCAATCAGTACCACGGTTCGTTCGTTGCTCAGGAAGGCCTGACCCAGGGCCCCGTATTTGATGTAACGGCGGATGTCCGAGACATCGTTGTCGCCGAAGCGGGCATCGTTGAGCCGCTGCACGGTGTCATACACGTACAGACCTTCCACGGCCTTGGAGGTGGATTTGACCATCCATTTTTTCAAGGGCATCCCCAAACCTTGGGCGATGTTGGTGGCAAGCAGGGTTTTTCCGGTTCCCGGTTCCCCTTTCAGAAGCAGGGGGCGCTCCAGAGCCAAGGCGGTGTTGACGGCCTGTTGCAGTTGGGAGGAGGCAATGTAGCTTTCCGTGCCGGAAAAACGGTGAAACTGGGTCATGACTGGAAATCTCCTTTACAGATGGACCATCCGATCGTAAAACCTAAGTTATACTGGCTGGCGCATGGTGCGACATGAAAACCATCTTGCCCAGCTTAGCAGTGACATCGCAGAGAATCAACCCCGTGTTGGTGAGAGGCTCTTTGGGTGTACCCAAATCAGCTTGCTGACAAAGCCTTCGCCCCTCACTGGGATGCCTTTCGGCATCCTGTCTCTCCCACTGGAAGAGACGATTTCTCCCTCTCCTCACGGGGAGAGGGAAGCGAACGAAGGGAGCAGGGTGAGGGCTCTTTGGGTGTACCCAACCGGGCCCTTGGCAGGCATTCATATGCCTGCCAAGGGATAGGTTTTCCAAGGGAAAACCTTGAGGACGATCCACGCCAAAGCGAGGGATCGTCCGGCCCGGTGCGGGGTGGTGGACCGTGATGGATTGATGAATGAAAGTCCCAGGGAGGTATCCATGTCCCGACGACGTGACCGAGGTCGTTACAATCATTATTTACCGAAGAAGAAAAGCCCCATTGCTGCCGTATTGGGCTATAGCGGACTGCTCTTTCTGGTGGGCTATGTCCTCTATCTGGGTCATCAGGCCACGGACTTGTTTGTTTTCCTGACCGAAAGCGCCAAGGAAGATCCGAGCGGCGAAGTGATGGAACCGGAGGACGAGGCTCCCAGTACCACCTTCCAGTTGGAATTACCCCCAGAGGTGAAGCAGCGGGATCAAGGGCAGGCGGTATCGGATGGGGATGGCGAGCAAACTCTGATGGAGGAACCGGAAGAAGCGGAAGAGGTCGAATAAGTGACGACGAGCTAGGCTGTCCTGAAGCATGTCGATTGCTTGCCTTGCTGGAAGGCGAAGGAGCCTAAAACATAAAACACCAACATCCCCGCAAAAACGCGAGGATGTACGGCATCAACATCCAACGACCATGCGCCCGAAGGGCTTGTCGTGTTCTTTACTTGGTTTCTTCGCTCATTTTGGTCACGGGTTTGACCACTTTACCGGAGCGAATGCAGCGGGTGCAGACGTATTTCCGCACGGTTTGACCGTTTTCCACGGTACGAACCTTCTGAATGTTGGCGTTGAAGCGACGGCGAGCTTTGTTGTTCGCGTGACTGACCGTGTTTCCCGTCGCAGCGTGTTTTCCGCAATAAGCACAAGTTCTACCCATTGTATCCTCCGAAATTCAAACGATTTTTCGCAAACCGTTGTTTCCTTGGTTCAAAGAACGCGATTGCCTACCATACTCCGCTGGAGAGGGCAAGGATTTTTTGCCCGAAAGCCGGGAAAAGCCGACGAAAAGGCGGGAAAAAACGCTTGACTAAGTGGCCCACGGATTCTATGGTCCTTTCCGGCGTATGGGCAAAAGTCTTGGTGTTTTCTACTACTTGACCCAAAAAGACCAAGGCCTTGCCCGCAGCTCACACTCTTGTTATCACTCATCAGGTATCGCTAAGGGAGTTTTCGCCAATGATCTTGAAATCCTTTGAGGAATTGATTGAACTGGCCAAGACCAAAGGCCAACGGCGCATCGTTGTACCCAATGCTCACGACCCACTGGTGATCGGTGGATTGAAGCTGGCCGTGGATGAAGGGCTGGTCAAGCCCATCCTCGTCGGGGATGCGGACGCCATCCGGCCCATTGTCGAGTCCGAAGGCTTGGGCCTGGACCGCTGTGAGATTGTCCCCGTAGAGGGCGACGAGCGGGACCGGACGATGGCGGCTATCGCGATGATTCGTGAAGGCCAGGCCGAAATTCTGATGAAAGGAAAGCAGTCTACAGGCTCCCTGTTGAAATCCGTGTTGGACAAAGAACATGGTTTGCGCGGCAAGGGTGGTTTGACCCATATGGCCGTGGTGCAGATTCCCGGTTACCCGAAACTGGTCGGATTTTCCGACGGGGGAATCATTCTCCATCCCGATCTGGACCAGAAGCGGATGATCGTTTCCTGTGCGGCGGATTTCTTCCGCTCATTGGGGTATGAAAGCCCGAAGATCGGTCTGTTGGCCTATTATGAGGGAGTGAACCCCAAAGATCCGGAAACCAGCGATTGGGCGACCATCGCCCAGGAAGCCAAAGAGGGAGCCTATGGTCAGGCACGCATAGCCGGACCCCTGGCGTTCGATCTCTGCATGTCGCCGAAATATTGTGAAATCAAGGGCTTCGATGATGGCCAAGGTGTCGCCGGAGACGTGGATGTGGTGATCGCGCCCTACATTACCGCCTGCAACGCCACCACCAAGGGCTTGTACCTGTTTGCCGGAGCGACGGCTTGCGGCGTGGTGATCGGAGCCAACGCTCCCATCGTGATGCTTTCCCGCGCCGACCCACCCTATAGCCGCCTGTGTTCTATGGCTTTGGGCATCGTATCCAGCAGCAATCAGGCCTAGGAGATTTTTTGATGAGCGACACCTTTATGATTCTCACCGTGAACCCCGGCAACACCGGCACCAAGGTGGGCTTGTTTGGAAACAATACCTTGCTTCACGAAAAAAACATCCCTCTGGGCGATGAGATGCCCTTCGAGTTGTTGGAACAGATCCCCTTCCGTACCCAAGGCGTGCTGGACTTTCTGGCCGAGGTCAAGGTTCCCGTAGAAAAGCTGGATGCCGTCAGCGGTCGCGGGGGGCCGTTTCCTCCGATGAACAGTGGAACCTATGCCGTGGATCAAGCCATGCTGGACATGGTCATGGAAGGCCGTATGCAGGTTCCCCATACCAGCGGCCTGGGGTGTATTATTGCCGATCGTATCGCCGGTAAGGCCAAGGCCCGTGCGTTCATCGTCGATCCGGTCAGCGTGGATGAACTTTCCGATGCCGCTCGTTTGAGTGGTCATCCGGCGATGTGGCGCCATTCGCTCTCCCACGCCCTGAACATGAAATACGTGGTGAAGCGTTATTGCCGTGAGCATGGCTTGACCTATGAAACCCAGAAACTGATTGTTGCCCATCTGGGTAGCGGTTTCAGCGTCTCGGCCCATCGTCATGGAAAGATGGTGGACGTGAATAACGCGATGGACGGCGGTCCCTTTGCACCCAACCGCTGCGGAGGCTTGCCTACCACGGAACTGGTCAATTACTGTTTCCATAGCGGCAAAACGGAAAAAGAAATCAAAACCGAAATGGCTCGTACCGGCGGTGTGATGGCCTATTTGGGCACCGACGACATGCGCAAGGTGGGAGCGATGGCCAACGATGGCGACACCCACGCCAAGTTGGTGATTGAGGCGATGATTCATCAAACGGCGAAAGAAATCGGTGCGATGGCCGTGGTGGCCGGGTTGCCGTTGGACGGGATGATTATTACCGGTGCCTTGGCCTGGATGAAGCCTTTTGTGGAAGGACTTCGTCGTATGGTCGAACCTCTGGGCGAGATGCACATCTACCCCGGCGAGGGCGAGTTGGAAGCCTTGGCCGATGGTGCCTTGCGTGTGCTTCGAGGTGAGGAAGAAGCGGGTGATTTTGCAGCCTCCCTGCTTCCTGAACCGGATGTCTGCTGCTGGTTTCAGAACCGGTAGCCGCGTGTTGACCCCGTCCTTGGACGAGGTCAACCACCAGGTTTTCAAGCCTGCGTGCTTGAAAACCCGGACCGATCATCAAGCCCCGCAAGGTCTTGATGATCCACGCGGCGCGTAGGGGTGAAGGCTTTTCCGCCTGTCCCCCAAAAGCTGCACGGTGTTTGTTATACGCTGAATTGGTCCCCGTTGGTGGTCTGTCCCTGGCGGGATTCATCGAGTCCGAAAGGAGTATCTGATGGAGCAAAAAAAGGAAAAAGTGGTTTTATCCGGCAATGAGGCGATTGCCCGTGGTGCCTGGGAAGCCGGTGTGCATGTCGCTGTGGCCTACCCTGGAACCCCATCCACGGAAATTACCGCCGCCGTGTCCACCTATCCGGAGGTTCATGCCAACTGGTGTACCAATGAAAAGGTCGCCCTGGAAGTCGCCGCCGGTGCTGCGGTGGGAGGCGCCCGCGCCCTCTGCTGCATGAAACACGTTGGTGTCAACGTGGCGGCAGATCCTCTGTTCAGCTTGAGCTACATGGGCATCAACGGCGGGCTGGTCTTGGTCACCGCCGATGAACCGGGGATGCACTCCAGCCAGAACGAGCAGGACAACCGCCATTACGCCCGTGCGGCCAAGATCCCGATGTTCGAGCCCTCTTCCAGTGAGGAAGCACGACAGATGATGCGTGCCGCCTTTGATGTGAGCGAGCGTTTCGATACACCGGTCTTCTTCCGTCAGACCACGCGCATCAGCCACTCCTCCAGCCTGGTGGAATTGCATGACCGTGAAGAGCGGGAGATCAAAGCCTACGAACGCGATCAGAGCAAATTCATTCTGCTGCCGGTCAATGCCCGCAAACGGCATGTGGTGGTGGAACAGCGCACCTTGGATATTCTGGAATGGATTCGCAGCCAACCCTTCAACCGTATTGAAATGGGTGAAGGTGAACAAGGGAAGATCGGCTTCGTCTGCAACGCGATCAGCTACCAGTACGTGAAAGATGCCTTCCCGCAAGCCAGCGTGTTGAAATACGGTCTGGCCTGGCCCGTGGATGTGGAGATTGCCAAAGAATTCCGTGGCAAGGTGGATACCCTCTACATCGTGGAAGAGGGCGAACCCTTCTTGGAAGAACACTTCAAGGTGGCCGGAATCCAGGTGGATGGCGGCAAGGATCTCACCGGCCTGTGCGGTGAATTCAGCGTAGAGCATATCAAGAAGGTCTTCGGCAAAGAGGTTCTGTCCGGTTCCGTCTCCGAGGTGGAAGCTCCGGCCCGTCCGCCCGCCCTGTGTCCCGGCTGCGCCCATCGTAACGTGTTCCATTGCCTGAAAACGGTGGGACGTGGCACGGTGTTCAGCGACATCGGCTGCTACACCCTGGGGGCTTTGAAACCGTTGGATGCGTTGGACTTCTGCCTGGATATGGGCGCGTCCATCACGGCGGCCAGCGGCCTGTACAAAGCCCACCCGGAAAAAGCGGGAAAAATCTTCGCTGCCCTGGGAGATTCCACCTTCATTCATAGCGGCATCACCGGCCTGATTGACGCCGTTCATAACGAAAACCAGATTGTGGTGATGGTCATTGACAACCGTGTAACGGCGATGACCGGCCATCAGAGCAACCCGGTGACCGGGAAGAACCTGATGGGTCACGAGGTGCCGAAGTTGGATCTGGCCGAAGTCTGCCGGGCCTGCGGCGTCCAGAAGGTGGATGTGGTCAATCCGCGTGAGGTGGAGAAACTCAAGAGCACCATCAAAGACCATGCCGAGGCGGTCAAGGAACTCAAAGGCCCCACGGTCATCGTGGCCAAGTATCACTGTGTGGAATGGGCCAAAGAGATGCTTACGCCCTACGCCACCGACCACGATATGTGTGTGGGTTGCCAGGCCTGCGTGCGTCTGGGTTGCCCGGCCATTCATTGGGACGCCGAGCGCAAGTTGTCCACCATTGACCAGACCTTGTGTCGTGGGTGCGGCCTGTGCGCCGAAGTCTGCAAGTTCGAGTCCATCCATCGTACCGATGACGTGGAAGGTCACAAGGAACGTGCCGTGGCGTTCAAGAAGAAAATGGACGAACGCAAGGCCAAGAAAAACGCCTAGCGGCGACGCTTTCGCGGAGGCTTCGGCCTTGACGAACCAAGAACCAACCCATGTCCGAAAGGAACGGGATTATGACGGAACCTACAAAAAACACCAGCGTATTGATTACCGGTGTCGGCGGGCAGGGCATCCTGCTGGCCGGAGAATTGCTGCTTCGCGTGGCGGCCAACGCCGGCTTGGATGTGAAAAAGAGCGAGATTCATGGTATGGCGCAGCGTGGTGGCGCGGTGAACGCCCACGTCCGCTTCGGTGAGAGGGTGTATTCACCCGTCATCGAGCAGGGGACGGCGGATGTCATCCTCAGCTTCGAGGTGGTGGAACCCCTGCGCTGGGCCCATATGGCCCACGAGAAAACCGTCTGCCTGGTCAACGACCAGCGCATTCAAAGCCTGACCACGGCGACGGGAATGCAGACCTACCCGGCGAATGTCGCAGAAGAACTTTCGCGCCTCTTCGGGGACAGGCTCCACCTGGTGGATGCCAAGAAACATGCCGAAGACCTGGGCAACGTGCGCACGGTGAACGTGATTCTTCTGGGGATGTTGAGTAAGTTCATGCCCTTTGAGGAAGCCGCGTGGCAAAAAGCGATGGAACAGCGCATTCCGGCCAAGCTGCTGGAGATCAACCAGAAAGCCTTTGCCTTGGGCCGTAGCATGGTGGCCTAGGAAGGCTACCCGACATCGTGCTGTCCAAGCAGGATAAGGGAAGAACGAATCAAACGGGCGATCCTTTGCGGGTCGCCCGTTTGTTTTTTGGACGATCCGGGGCGTTACCTTTGGCTTTGCTCATCCTCGTCAGCCAATTGATTCTCCCATTCGCACTGGTTGTCTTCACAAACCTGACCGTCTTCGCAGTGCTTGTCCTCAAAGCAGGTTTCGCAGCCATCCCAGCAGATGCCTTGATCGGGGTTGCAGATGATGGTTGTGCAATCGCCGGGGTAGTAACTGTAGTTGGCCCCCTGATATTCCCCGGCGCAGTCCTCATCGGTTTCACAGGCTTTGTAGCATTCGCCATCATGCTCATCCCAGCAGACATAGCCTTTTTCACAGTCTGTAAAATAGCAAGGTGGGCCGTAGAGAGAATAGTCCTTATCACATCCTCTTTGTATTCCCGCCCAACTCAAGGTGATAAACCAGAAGGCTAGTTTGTAGAACAGTCGTTTCATGGTTTGGTCCTCCTACCTTGTTTCGTTGCCTTCCAACTCTTCATCACCGTCGGTGTCTGTTTCTTCCAACTCGCTATCGCCGTCTTCATCACCATCGGCTTCGGTTTCTTCCAACTCGCTATCGCCGTCTTCGTCACCATCGGTGTCTGTTTCTCCCAACTCGCTATCGCTGTCTTCATCACCGTCGGGTTCCTGCTCGTCCTGTTCTGCATCACCGTCCTCAGTGGGTTGTTGATACACACAACGGCGGTCTTGACAGATATAGTCTGTATAGCGGCAGTCTTCGTCGGTTTCGCACTCAACGAGGCGGCAGACCTGCATGGCATCACAGAACCATTCTATGTCATCCCACCAGCCACGGTAGAGTTTACATGACTCATCACTGGTGCAGGCATCGACCACGCAGCGGTTGTAATTCGGATTGCAGATTCCATCTTGACCATACAGTTCCTGGCAGTAGCTATCGTTCTCGCAATTGGTGTTTGCACACTCGCCATCGGGGAAGCAGGACCAATTCTGTCCATAGTATTGGGTGCAAAGGCCGGGATAGTTTTCACAGCTTTCGATGCGGCAGATTCCCTCGTCCGTATCACAATAGCTGCCTTCTCCAAATCTGTTTACACAGGTTACGTGGTAGGAACAGCCACGGTCTGTGCATCCCATATTGTCTCTACAATAGAACTCCTTCCCATATATCGCCTGGCAGACTTCGTCGGTGGTGCAGGCATCGACATTGCACTGGTACGTACTGGCCGAGCAGACGGCTTCCTCACCGTATTTCTCTACGCAGTCCTCATCTGTGAAACATTCCCCTTCCATACATCGGTGATTGACGCAGATTTCATCGCTTGTGCAGTCTTCCTCACTGATACATCCTCCTTCAATGCAGATGCCATCAACACAAGCCTCACCGACTCCACAATGTTTATTACGTGTGCACTCCTCATCTGAGCGTATACATACACGGTTTTCTGTATCGCACACACTCTTGTCCAAGATAACTTTCTAAGCTAAAAGCAAAATGCCCTTCTTTGGGTTGTGGCAGAATCGTGTTGTCTACGCATGATTCATTCACAACGGAAAAAAGGGCGACCTCATGGTAAAAGTTTCGAGTCTGTTCAGTCAACTTCTTTCTCACGTTCCTCGTCTGGAATTCGCCGGGCTGGTGGCCAGGCATCGGGCCGAATACCGCGCGAAGGGCTTCTCTTGTTGGTCGCAGTTCGTCGCCATGCTCTTCGGCCAACTGGCCCACGCCGACAGCCTGCGCGAGATCGGCAACGGCCTCACCTGCTGTTTGGGCAAGCTCCGCCACCTGGGCCTGACCAAAGCGCCGCCTCGTTCCACCTTGGCTTACGCCAACGCCCATCGACCCGCCGAACTCTTTCGTGACCTGTTCTACCGAAGCTACCAGCATTTTCAGGCCCACGGCGGACTTGGTTGCCGCAAATCCCGCTTCCGCTTCAAAAACAGGCTGCTCTCCTTGGACGCCACCGTCATCTCGCTGTGTCTCTCGCTCTTTCCTTGGGCGTCCTACCGGCGCGCCAAGGGCGGCGTCAAGGTCCACACCCTGCTCGACCACGATACCTACCTGCCCGTCTTCGTGCAGATCACTCAAGCTCGGCTCCACGATGTCTGCATCGCCCAGACGCTCGACCTCAACCCCGGCTCCATCGTGGCCATGGACATGGCCTACGTCGATTTCGACCTCTTCGCCCGCTGGACCGAACGCGGCATCTTCTTCGTCACCCGACAGAAGAAGAACGCCGCCTACGAAGTGATTGAAACCCGCACGCCACCCAAACACCGCAACATCTTGGCCGACGAGATCATCCGTCCAAGCGGCAGGATCACCCGCAAGACCTGTCCAACCCGCCTGCGCCGCGTCGTCGTCTGGGACAGCCGGAACGAACGCGAGATCGTGCTTCTGAGCAACCACCTCGACTTCGGGGCCACCACCATCGCCGCCATTTACAAGGACCGCTGGGAAATCGAGCTGTTTTTCAAGGCCTTGAAGCAGAATCTCAAGGTCAAGACCTTCCTCGGCACCAGCGAAAACGCGCTGATGATCCAGATTTGGACAGCCCTGATCGCGCTGTTGCTGATCAAATGGCTGCACCATCTCTCCAAAGCGGGCTGGTCGCTCTCCAACCTCGCCGCGATGCTGCGGCTCAGCCTCTTTACCTATCGTGATCTGATGGCTTGGCTCAACGCGCCTTGGGACACCGAACCCATCGTCCCCACCCCGGAACAACTGACGCTACCGCTACCCATTTTCAAGAATACCAGCTCCACCCGAACCCCAACCTGAACCCGGAAACCGCGTTCTCCGGCCAAAATCCACCCTGATTTCAAGTAGGGCTACGACAGCTCACACTTGTTTTGGACAGCAGTGTATCGCACACATAAAGTTCCGGGCAGTCGCTGTCTTGCTCGCAAACTTTGATGCATTGGTGGTAAGTGCATTCATAGCCTTCGTTGCAGTGTTTATCTGTATAACAACCGATGGGTTTGCAGAGTTTCAGCTTAGGATCGCACAAGTTGATGCCCGGATTAGCGTAGCCTTGGATGGAATCAGACCAGAAAGGGTCAGCGTCGTAGTCAGACCAGGAAGGGTTAATGTCGTAGTTGGATTCGTCCTTGTCAAAATAAGTACCCAAACAGTCCTCGTCCGTCTCACAACTATCTCTACATTCCCTATCCCAGCAGACTTGATTCTTCCCGCAGTCGCTGTTGTGATAGCATTCCGGGCCATAAAGAGAGGTCTCGCATCCCCGGTTTCCCCCTGCCCAACTCAAGGTGACAAACCAGAAGGCCAGTTTGTAGAACAGTCGTTTCATGGTTTGGTCCTCCTACCTGGTTTCGTCGTCTTCCAACTCTTCATCGCCATCGGCTTCTGTTTCTTCCAACTCGCTATCGCCGTCGGGGTCGGAGTCTTCTCCGGAGCCACAGGTCTGTTCTTCACAGGTCTGACCGTCCTCACAGTGGGCGTCTTCAAAGCAGGTTTCGCAGCCTTCCCAGCAGATCCCTTGATCGGGGTTGCAGATGATGGTTGTGCAATCCGTCGCGGATGAATCGTCATTCGCTCCTTGGTTTTCCTCGGCGCAGTCTTCGTCGGTTTCACAGGCTTTGTAGCAGTCGCCGAAATGCTTATCCCAGGGTATGTAGCCGTCGTCACAGTCTATCCTATAGCTGAGGGGACCGTACAAGTCTCCACCGCCTTCATCCCAGGAGTCGCCGTCTTTGTCGCAACCACCTAGCCAACTCAGAGTCAGAACCCAGAAGGCCAGTTTGTAGAGGATTCGCGTCATGGTCATCTCCTTGCCTCGGTGCGTTTTAGGGTTTGGGTTCGGCTTGGGGTTTGTTGGCACAACCGGAGTATTCTCCCTCTGCCGCCTGGCGGTCCATCAGATAGAGGCAGCGCAGGAAAGGCGATTCCTGGTCGGTGTACAGGTGCAGTGCGCCACCCTTGCATTTGCCGTAAGCCTTGCAGGTGGCGCAGTCTCCTTTTTGGGTCCACGAGCGGTCGCGGAAGAGTTGATAGCGGGTATCCCAGACATCCTTGAAGCGCTCGGTGCGGATATCGCCCTGATCGAAAAGCTCCGGCAGTTCCGGGCAGGCGGCAATATGACCGTTGCAGCGAATGCCCGCCGTGCGGATGCCTGCGTCGCATTGAGCCAGGTAAGGCCGTACCTCGCCCTCATAGGTTTCACCCAGATACCCTTCTTCGCCGAACTCCGGCACGGGTAGCGTGCGGTCTTTTCTTGCGGTTTTGATCCATTGCAGGAGGTAGCGCACATCGGCTTCGTTGAGCATCAGATCCTCCCGTTCGGCGGCTCTGCCGATGGGCATCACGGCGGCCATCCGCCAGAGCGTTACGTCGTGGTCTACCAGCCAGGAGCGCATCTCGTCCAAATGGGGCAGGGCGGCCTTGGTGATGGTGCTGCACACCTCCAGCTTGCCTTTGTAACCCGCCTGCTGGAAGTTGCGCAGTGCCGCTTCGGCCTTCCGGCTGATTCCCTTGCCGCGCAGCGTGTCGTTGATCGCCGGGGGCGCATCCATGCTTACCGTGATGGACCCCATCCCGGTCTGTACCACTTTCCTGGCCATTTCCGGAGTGACTTTGGTTCCGTTGGTCACCATGCCGAAGGGAAAACGCAGGCGATAGAGTTCATGGTATAAATCCAGAATGCCCGGCTTCAAGAGCGGCTCGCCGCCGGTAATGGCAATCATGATCTTTGTCGGATCGAAGTCACGCGCCACCTGCCGGGCGATGTCGATCCATTCTTTCGTGGTCAATTCCTCGCTCTGGGCTTTCACTTCACAATTGCTGCCGCAATAAACGCATTGCAGGTTGCAGCGGCGGGTAACTTCAAAGAACAGGTAGCCCAAGGGGTGATCCAACTCGAAGTGACGCCGGATGATGCCGTGGCGTTTCCAGCGGAAATAACGCCGAATGCGCTCGGTGAGGGGACGGGCTGGGTCTTGATGGGGGGCTTCCGGTACGGCTGAGATGATCTTCATGAATCCGTCTTCCTTGATCTTGTTTTACTCTTTACCTGCTAAGACTATCATCATTGCTTGAAAAAAAGCCATGTTTTGACGAACAATGCCGGAGGATTTTCAATCCGTCCCAAAGAAAAGCTTCTTACTTCCTTTTTCATCTGTTTCGTTAGTAGGGCAGACTTCGGCGTTGAGCCTCGGTGATGATCCCGGAAAGCAGCAGTTGATCGGCGATGAATCGGCGTCGTCGGGTCATCGTCCGCCCTGTATGCTGCGGTCGAAACCGCAAGGGGTTGATGGTGATCGAGGCCAGCCGGATGGCTTCGTCCAGGCTTAGCGCCTTGGCCTTCTTGCCGAAATAATGCCTGGCTGCGGCTTCTGCGCCGAAAATGCCTCGTCCCCATTCGATGACATTCAGGTAGAGACAGAGAATGCGCTCTTTGCTCAAGCTTTCCTCCAAGCGCCAGGTAAACAGCGCCTCCAAGAGCTTGCGTCGCAGGCTGCGTTGGGGAGAGAGAAACAGGTTTTTGGCCAATTGCTGGGTCAGGGTGCTGGCTCCGCGCAGGCGCTTGTCTTCGGTCAGGGAATCCTGCACGGCATGGCCCAACTCCTGCCAGTCAAACCCCTGATGCCGGTAAAAGCGGGCATCCTCGGCCACCAAGACGGCCTGAACCAACCAGGGGCTGATCTCCGGCAAGGGCCGGAAAAAATAGCGAATCTTGTAATCTTGTCCGGCGTGATGGGCCTGCTCTTCACGTTGGGTCATCAAGGCGCTTCGTTCGGGGGGCTGACTTGCCAGTTGATCCATGCTCAGCAGATGAACCAAGGGCCAGATAAACCAGAGCAGCCCGACGAGGACGGCAAGCAAGGTCACACGAAAGAAAGCCCGTTTCATCCGCAGCCACAAGCCGACCTTTGTCGGAGGGCTTTTCCTTGGCTTTGTCGTGCGGCGCTTGCCGGTTTTGTTGGTGGACTTGGGCATGGTTGTTTGTCTGACGGGCTTTGCTTTACAGAATCTTCACGGTCTGTTACAAGCGGCTAGGCCTGAAGCGTGATGGATCTCAACATTTTCTCGGTAGGTGACTCATGAGCGCGTCCGATCCCTTATGGTTGCAAATCCTGGAAGTCGTGCTGGGCCTTCTCGGCCTAGGCGTTCTTGTCTATTTCTTAAACCGTTTTCTTGGAAAAAGCGAGGACGAAGAACCTTTACCCTTGTTGTACGCCAACGGAGAGAAGATGACGCCGGAGGAACTGGAAGAGGGTCTGCTGGTGGTGCGGGAGTGGGGCGAGGTCTTGTCTTTCTGGCGTAAGGCTGAAGCGGATGAATACCGAGAGGGTGTGGACGAATGGCTGTTCAAGCCGGTCGATACGAAAAACCCTTTGATTATCGGTCTGATTCGTGAGGATTTCGACACCGTGCGCCGGGTGGAAGCCAGAAGCGCCGAAGCGATCCGCGAGGAGCTGCGCGAGCAAGCCGAAGAGAACTGACAATCTCGACTCCTCAAGACGAGGAAGGGTGCGGTCTGGGGGGAATTTCCTTGGTTCCGCTTCCATTTCCGGGGAAATGAGCGTTTGTCAAAACGGATGGCAGGTTTCCTTTTCCATAAGGTCAAGGCTCAGGAGAAGAAAAACCGCGCCCCAAGACTTCTTGAGGCGCGGCTGGAGAACGGAATCGTTTGGATGATCAACGACCCCATTGGAGCTTACGTTTGGTGAAATCCTTCTCCTTCAGGCCGGTATCGACCTTGAGATCCAGGACATAAAGCCGGGTTTTGTGGCCGGTGCGGGCGTCGGTCATCATGATGTCACGGGGAGTGGAGGCGCCGCCGGGGAAGGTGTGCAGGTCGCGGGCCAGCATACTTTTGACCAGCTTGCCTTCGATGTAATAATCGGTCTTCCAGATGCGATACCCCTGCTTGTCCACCATCAGGCCCAGTTTGCTGTAGCCGTTGCCGTTCCCGTCTTTGGGGGTGCAGGACAAGAACCAGTATTTTTCGTTGTCTTTGTCCAGGGAGCAGTTGAAGCCTTTGGCGTAGCTGGTGGCGGCCATGTCTGCGCTGGTGAAGTCGGAACCGGCGAAGGTTTCCTGGTTGCTGTGGCTGGCGACGTGGCGAACCTTCTTGAAGGCGGGCAGGTAGACGTACATCTGGCCTTCCCCGCGGGAAAGCACGGCCATGCCTTTGTTTTCACCGCTGGTAAAGCGCACCAGGCGTTTGTCTTTGCCCAGTTGGCTCATCACCATGTCATAGCTTTTGCCTTTGTCATCGTCTTTGTCCATGATGGTCATACGCACCTTCATCACCTGGTCTTTGTAACCGAAGGTGACCTCATCGACTTTTTCGATGATTTCCAGGGCGGTTTTGGGCGCGGCCCAGAGCTGCGTGCTTGTCAAAACGGAAACCAGAAGGAACAGTACCAACCAAGAAGCCTGCCGCATTCCATTACTCCTTTTGTTTATCATACCAGCGGTTTTGAAGAATGCCCGTGCGAAAACGAACAGATGTTCAACTTCGCACAAAAACACCCTGTGCGAAAGCGAACTTTTGCACCATGCGTCACACCATGTCAAGGGCTTACCGGGCATTCACCCTTGTTACGACTCTGGGTATTGCAAGCTTTGAACCAATCTCGGAGAGTTGGGTTTGAGGGCTGTTCAACCCTGCCCATGTCGTGCGTTGGTGGGGGGGCGGGACTTTCCGGGAAGCAAAAAAGTGAAGTCTGCCAGTTCCAACACAATGTTAACCACGTGATTAAGTGTTTCGGTTTCCTATCATCAATGGTTATTTACGTATATCTCTAAATCTGGAGATGATCTTCTTGGTGAATTCATGCGTTCTAATCTTGTCTCTGTTGAGAGTGCCGTCAGACAGTTCCAGAAGTATTGATCCCGCATTTTTAAAGGTGTCTTTAGAGTTTTCCTTATTACCCAGAACGGCATTTATTTTTTCGCAGTAGCCTTCCATTTTGTTTGAATTTTTAGGAGGAGAAGGATTTGGTTCTATGTATAGTTTGAATATCAGAAGAAGTTGAAATCTAAATGCTTTGTATTTGTTTTCGAGACTGGAATTTCTGAACAGAAATTCCAGTCGATAATATCCGTGTGCTGACGTGTAGTATTGAATTAGTTTATGGTCATCTTCGAATACTCCTTTTCCTTTGCCAATTTTTTTTACGATAGATTGGTAGTCTCTTGTCGCCTGGTGTGGAGTTTCAAGAAATACCGATGCGTATGATTTAATGAGCTTGTCTTGCCCAATTATTCGTGTTTTTTCAATACCTGAAATTTTGTCGTATTGGCGAGATCTTCGTTCATAATATAGCTTGTTTTTTCCTTCAAACGATTTAAAATAGTCCTCTAATCTCTTGGAAAATTCAGATAATGCAATAAGTTGGTCTTCTCGGATCGCTGTTTGGCGATTGGTTGCGCCAACAATTGAGTTGATTACATTATCATCTTTTGTCGAAATCAGCCTTAGAGGGATCAACATGTCGTCGTCTATGTTTTTCCTGTTTTCCCAAAGGACATTGCTTGTTTGGCATCCGTTTACAATCTGATAGTCTTCGATGTTGAATTTGTTCGCCACTGATTTTAATGTTTTAGTGATGATAGTGATGCCGTTGTTCATTAATGGGAATCTCTTGGATTCGGATTCGGATTGTAGGGTGTTTTTTATTCGTTCATTTACCGTGTTCTCGCCCTGGTAGTCCCTTATGTTATCGTTGAATATCTCCCTTTCAAGGTTTCCTTCTTCGTCTTGAATTAAAGATAAATAATTCTTTGCCGGTAGTATTCCTATGTATGCTTCGGAGATGCCATCTATTTCCGGTAGTGCAACTTTGCTTTCGAAATTAAACTCTCTTGATATGGCGCTAGTGCACTGGCGATCTAGTTTCCTTATCTCATTTGCACCAATGAGAATAAAGTCAATGCTGCTGAACATTTTGAGTTTGCGCAGGTCTTCTTTGACTTTATTTATGTTTGCTTCTATGTTGGCGTCTTTTGTTACTGTTCCTGTCGTGGCGTAGTATAGTTTTAGCTTTGGAGTGTCTGGTGTGAAATATTTTGAGTTGTTATAAATTTTTGTCATTATTTCATGGTGATTATTTATATCTTTATTTCGAGGGAGTTTGTGGTGCTCTGAAAAGAAGTCATATGAACCATGTCCAAACTTTAATATCTTTCCAGAGTCAAAGGAAGATGACGTTTCTGTTTGGATGAATATGAACGTACAGTCGATGTTTTGGTTGTTTGTGAGTGTTTCGCTGTCTATGTCTGTTACCAGCTTGCCGTTGATTATTGTTGAGATGCCGTCAATGCCAGTATCGTTGCCGTTGCCTGTTACAATGTCGGATGTGGTAAAAGACTCGCGGACGAAACTAGATGTTACAATGTACGATATATAATGCTCAAACTGCGAGGACTCCTTTTTGTTGGATAAGTCATGTTCTTTTGAGAATGTACTCAATAAAGACGTTGTCACTCTGTCCATCTGTTTATTCCCCTCTCCTGTTGTATCGTCAGAAGATATGAATCATAGCAGCAGAAAGTTGATTGAAGCTTGATAATTCTACAGTAGATTCAAAATATTGTCAACTTATCTGAGATTTTATAGTGGTTCTGTTTAGAGCGCTTTTCTGAAGGAATATGCTACTAGTGGGGTCGCCTTAAAAAGGTTGAAGTGCCTCTTCTTGGTTAATATGCATGAGTCAAGCTGTAACAGAGGGGAAGAAGGAAATTCTAGCGTCACTCTTTGGGCTAAGACATCAGGGAAACAAATAGGGGCTATTTTGATGCCGCAAATCCATAAACCAAAAAACGCCGCGAAGAATCGCGGCGTTACAGAGTTTCTTGTTCGGTAGGGGGTGTTATTTCCCGCAGAGGGTGAACCAGGTGATGAAATAGTAGACCACCGGGGCGGCGAAAATCAGCGCGTCGATGCGGTCTAAGATGCCGCCGTGGCCGGGGATGATTCCGCCGCTGTCTTTGATGTCGTGGCTGCGTTTCATCAGGCTTTCCACCAGGTCGCCCATCTGGCCGATGGCTCCGGCAACCAGCGCCATCGGTAGAGTGAAGTACCAGGACCACTCCAGGCCGGTAATCCAGGCGAAGAGGAACGCGCCGCCCACCCCGCAGGCCGCCCCGCCGACGGAGCCTTCCCAGGTTTTCTTGGGGCTGACCGCTTCATACAGCTTATGCTTGCCTAAGAAGCGTCCGGCAAAATAGCCGCCGGTGTCGTTGAGCCAACTGATGGAGAACAGGACGAGCAGGTATTTCCAGCCCTGGTCAAGCTGTTGCAGTTTGAACAGGTAGAAGCCGAGCAGAGGCAGGTAGACCAATCCTCCGGCGGCCAAAGCCATGCGCGCTCCGGCCTGGTCGATGGGATGGGGCCGAAAGAGGAAGTAAAGGTAAATGGCAAGCAGGCTGAAGAAGAGCGTGCCCATAAAGACACCGCCGTCGGCATGACGCATCAGCGCAACACCCCAGACGAGGTAGCAGGTCACGGCCAGCGTGGTTCCCGCCCACTGGGTCAGGGTGTCCTTCTGGAAGGCCATGCGGAAATATTCAAAACTTCCCACGGCCACGGCAGCCGTAAACAAAAGAAGGTTCAGCCAGCTTCCGCCGAAAATCAGAATCAGCAGCAGCACAGGCAGGGCGACCACGGCGGCAAGCACTCGATCTTTCAACATGGGGGTGTCCCTTTTCGTTGGGGGTGAAGGGTTCGGGCTTCGCGTCAATGGACCCAGAGATCCGTTTATTTGAGTTGCTCCGAAATGTGTCCGAAGCGGCGCTCCCGCGTCTGAAAATCACGGATGGCGCGAAAGAGCAGGTCACGGTTGAATTCCGGCCAGTATTCCTTGGGGAACATGAACTCCGCATAGGCGTTCTGCCAGAGCATGAATCCGCTTAAGCGCTGCTCGCCGGAGGTGCGTATCATGAGGTCGATCGGAGGAATATCCGAGACATACAGGTGTTGACTGATTACCTGCTGGGTGATCTCTTCCGGCTGCAACAGGCCGTCTTTCACCTTCTGCGCCACCTTGCGGCAGGCGTCGGTCAGTTCCTGGCGTCCGCCATAACTCAGACAGAGGTTGAGGGTCATGCCGCTGTGCTTGGAACTGTCCTCCATCAGTGTAAAGAGGGGCTTACGCACGGAATCCGGCAGCTTGTCCAACTGGCCGGAGGCGACGAGGCGGATGTTGTTGTCCATGATTTCCGCCCGCTCATCCAGGACGTATTTGCGAAGCAGGCGCATCAGCGCTTCCACTTCCAGCTTCGGGCGAGCCCAGTTTTCCGTACTGAAAGCGAACAGAGAGAGGGCTTCCACGCCTAGTTTGCGGCAGGTGGTGACCACGTCGCGCACGACATCTGCGCCTTTTTCATGACCGCGAATGCGCTCTAAAAGATGGCTTTTCGCCCAGCGGCCATTGCCGTCCATGATGATGCCGATGTGTCGCGGCAAGAGGGTGGTGTCGATGGTCTGGGAGCTATCCATGATCTGTTGGTTCCTTACGTAACGGTTCGGAAAAAAGTGGCGAACCCTACCACGAAAGCCCCGGCTGCGCAACTTTTCAGAGCGGCTTTTGCTTTTGTTGGGCGTGATTTTCTCAGGGATGGTTGAATGATGGAGGGAAGCGAATTGATGGTTTCAGAACGAGCAGCACCTCATCCAAACTCAGACAGGCTACGCTCATGGCAAGCCATTCATCGAAGATAAATGGGTTCGAGCCACGAGTGACCCCTCGAACCACCGCCCTCCGGTCCGCACTCAGGATGAGCGGATAGGGACCACGGTTTGATGATTGATACGTCTACCCACGCTCATCCCTGGTAGCGGTGGAACACCGCGTATCGAGGGAGGGGTCAACAAACGAAGTTCTCACAACGCAAGGTCGGGCAAGGGAGGCTCGTTGATGGTTGCTGGTCCCTCGATACACCGCCCTCCGGGCGGCACTCCTCCTGATGAACGGTTGAAACCTTCATAACAAAGCCAATGTCCATTTATGGAAACTCAGCCCCTCGGTTTGCCCCCTCGGACCTGCGTCTGTCAATCGCTTCTCTGTCGTGCAACATCCTTCAACAACCTACCTTTTCTTACGATACCATGTTCATCTGCCTCAATCTGGTATGTTGAAATGACATAGTTGTCTTTCTTGGTGAGACGGGTTTTCTCGGCCTGATGAAACAATCGTACATCAGAGTGTAAAATATTTGAACACAATCCGCGAGTCGTCGCGGAAAAGGTTGCGTGCCCTGACATCCATCGCGTTGGAAAACTGACATTCTGGGGGACGCTCAGGCTAAAATCACGCTGATTCTGGTCGATATCCTCCCTGGCATGAATCATGCTGAATAATCCCTGCGGATGAGGGTCGCGTTGCATCAGGGACCACCGGGCTTCGCCCGATTCAGACGAGGAGAACGACCATGTCACCATATCCGATGTTTCCGAACCACAGGCTTGACCCGCGTATCGGCCCGATGCGTCTGGCCAACTTCTACCGTAGCCCTTTGGCTTTACAGTATGACATGAATGCCCGGAAATTCAGGGCACCCAAACCCAAAGGACGGGCCATCTTTTACAATACTGTCTATATTCTCAGGCACTTAGTGTAAATGGCACGGCTTTGGCTAAGTAAGGAGCTAACGGTGAAACCCGTGGCGGGTCACACAAACCAAATTCAAGCAGTCCTTGAAAGAATGGTTCCATCACCGTTAGCCATGCAAGGGACGGGGGGTATACGATACCTTGCATGGCAACACTTTCGACACTGACCCCGATAGTCGACACCACGTCGGCGAGGGACGGCATTGCTTGGCGAGCATGAGGCTCGCTTTTGCAGTTTATGGGGGTGGCTTTTCCAACGACGTTCCGCCCGGACGCCCTTTCCCTTTTACAGAAAATCCGTGGGCAAGACCTTTTTCGGTTTGGGAGGGTTGACAAAACGGGGGATGTGCTTGACCAGCTCATAGGTCAGGGCGTTGACCCCCTCGCCGGAAAGGGCGCTGATGGCGAAAAATGGAATGCCCTGGGCTTCAAACTGCTTGCGTGCGTCCTGGATCATCTCCTCGTCCAGTCCGGCATCCACTTTGTTCAAGGCGACAATCTGTTTTTTCTGAGCCAGCACCTCGGAATGAGCCGCCAGTTCCCGGTTGATTGTCTCAAAGTCTTTCCGTGGGTCATCCCCGCGTTCCAGGTTGAACTCGACAATGTGCAGCAGAATGGAGCAGCGCTCGACGTGACGCAGGAACTGATGGCCCAGACCTTCCCCCAAATGGGCATTTTCCACCAAACCGGGGATGTCAGCCACCACAAAGCTTTGGCCATCGGCAGTCCCCACCACACCGAGGTTGGGAACCAGGGTGGTAAAGGGGTAGTCGGCCACCTTGGGGCGGGCTTTGGAAATCTTGCGGATCAGCGTGCTTTTTCCCACATTGGGGTAGCCGATGATGCCCACGTCAGCCATCAGTTTCAACTCGATACGCAGGTTGAACTGCTCGCCGGGGAAACCCGGCGTGGTACGGCGCGGAGCCTGATTGATGGAACTGACAAAGCGGGCGTTGCCTTTGCCACCGTCGCCGCCTTTGGCAAGCAGGACTTCCGGTAGATCCGGGGTCAGATCGGCCAACAACTCGCCGGTATCATCATCGTAGATCAGGCAACCGGGAGGAACCCTTACAATGGTGGCTTTGCCGGAGGCACCGGTCTTGTTGTTGCCACCACCGGGCTGGCCTTTCTTGGCCTTGATTTCCTTCTTGTAGCGCAGATCCAGCAGGGTGGCCAGGCCTTCATCAATGCGGAAGAGGATGTCTCCACCCTTGCCGCCGTCACCGCCGTCCGGCCCGCCATTGGGAACGAATTTCTCCCGGTGAAAGGAGCAGCATCCGCCGCCGCCGTGTCCCGATTCCACATATACCCTGACTTGATCCACGAAGTGCATGGTTCTTCCTATCCGATCGGTTCGTACTCTGTCTTGCTGCGCCGTCTCGATGGGGCGCGGTGAACGCGGTCGGTCCTTCGACTCCGCAGGAGATCGAAGGACGGGAGATTTTCGGCGATTTTCGCCGAAATCTCTTTGTCGAAACCGTCTGGACCGGTTTCGACCGACCGCGAGCTATCCTCCGGCTGAGCCTAGGCGAGCCGGGGGCATCTGTCAACTATCGGAAGGAAGGATTCCGTAGGATTTATCTCTTCTCTTCCGGGGCTTGGTTGAACGATCCGGTCCACGCTCCAGGCTTTCCGCGTTTTCGAGGTTTCATTCACAAAAAGAGGGCTTCTGTTACTTTGACGAAAGGCTCTTGTCGGAAGCGGCTACATGCTCCGGGCTTTTTTACGCAGCGATCGGGCAGCATCCAAGGCTCCTTGGCCACCGGCATCTCCGGCCATCATCCGGGCCAGTTCCCTGGCGATGGCCTGCTCGTCGGCAAGGGGTTCCACACGACTGAAGGTCCTCCCTTGCCGGGTGCTTTTGCTGACCACTACGTGGTGGTCTGCCGTGGCGGCAATCTGCGGCAGGTGGGTAATGCAAAGCAGTTGTTTCTTTTTGGAAAGCCTGCGGATGGTCTGCCCCACGGCCTGGGCCACTTCGCCGCCGATGCCTGCGTCCACTTCATCAAAGACGGTGGTTTCCGCCGGGTCGTGGTCCAGCAGTACCGCTTTGATGGCCAGCATCACGCGGCTCAATTCACCGCCGCTGGCGATGTCCCGCAGGGGTTTCGGTGGTTCTCCGGGGTTGGGTGCAATGAGAAACTCGACGGCGTCCGCCCCGAAGGGCCCCAGGCGTCCATGCTCTCCCTGCAAGCCTTCGTCGTTGGCCGCCAGTGGGGAAATGCGTGGTTTGAACTCCGTTTTCTTCATGCCCAGCCCGGCAAGTTGTTTGGCGACCTTTTTGCCCAGCTCGTCGCGTTGTTCCCGCCGCTTTTTCGATAACTCCAGGCAGAGAACATCCAACTGACGCAGGTTCTTCCGAATCTCTTCTTCGGCGAGAGCCAGTTCGTCATCCAAGCGGGCAATGCCCTCCAACTCGTCGTGCATCGCCTTGGTTTTGTCCAATACGTGGGTGACATCCCCGCCGTGTTTTTTGCACAGACGACGGATCAGGGCCGCCCGCTCTTCCAACTCTTCCAGCCGTTGCGGGTCGTCATGAATGCCCTGGCGTTGGGCGGCGAGGCTCTGCACGATGTCTTCCACATCCAGCCGGGCTTGCTGCAAACGCTGGCTCAGTTCCGCAGAAGGCTCGTGGACTTCCGTGAGGCGGTTCAACTGGTTTTCGGCACGGGATACACGAACGGCCAGCGAGGGACTGTCGTCCAACTCGGCCAAGGCGGCATCCAGCCCGTGGCGGATCTTCTCCGCGAAGAGCAGGGTTTTACGTTCGGCTTCAAGCTGCTGCTCTTCCTCAACAGAGAGCTTCGCCTCTTCCAGTTCCTTCAGTTGAAAACGAAGGTAATCCTCCCGCTCCAGTCGCTTCTGGGCGCGAGCCTTCAAGGCGTCCCGATGCTCTACGGCCTTTTTGGTCGTTTCGTATTGTTCGGTAACCTGCTGTCGTTGTGACTCCAGCCCGCCCAGTTGATCCAGAAGAAGCAGATGGGTGTGGGCATCGAAAAGGGTCTGCACCTGATGCTGGCCGCTGATGTCTACCAAATTTCCCAATATCGCGGAAAGGCTGGCCAGGGTGACGGCCTGATCGTTGATGAAAGCCCGGCTGCGTCCCGATTGGGAAACCACGCGGCGCACTAAAAGATCCTCTTTGGATGAAAGCCCCAATTCGTCCAGTTGGGCTCGTGCAGGATGATCTTCCGGCAGGTGAAAGACGGCGCTGACGATGGCCTCTTTCTCCCCGGAGCGAACCAGATCGGTGCTGGCCCGCTGACCGCGAATCAGGTTCAAGGCTTCCACCAGGATGCTTTTTCCGGCTCCCGTTTCACCGGTAAGGACAATCAAGCCCTGAGGGAGCGTGAGGTCCAGGTGGTCAATGATGGCAAAGTGGCGAATGTCCAGGCGGGTCAACATGGTGTCTAATGAACCCCCCAGCCCAACTTGTGATGAAGCAGTTCATAATAGCTGCGCTGCGGATGGCGTACCACATTGGCCAGATGATTGGACAGGCGGACCGTGACTTCATCCCCTGCTTGGAGTTCACACCCGGCTTGACCGTCCAGGGTGAGGAAGACATCGTCCGGAGGATCTACCAGACGCAGGGTCAAGATGGTGTCGTTGGGAATCACCACCGGACGGTTGGCGAAGGAATGGGGACAGATGGGACTTAGTACCATCGCGTTCATTGTCGGTAATAAGATGGGGCCGTTGGCTGCCAGGTTGTAGGCGGTTGAACCCGTCGGGGTGGACACGATCAGTCCGTCTCCACGGTAGCGGCTGACGAATTCGCCGTTGGCGTAGGCATCGACCAGGATCAGGCGTGCCAGGACGCTTTTGCTCAACACGACATCGTTGAGAACATCCCCGGTGACCAGAGGCTCCTTGGCACCATCACGAAACAGTTCCGCACGCAACAGGTGCCGCGAGGTCACCCGATAGTCTCCACTCAGCACTTGGTCCAGCACCTCCTGGGCTTCATCCCGATTGATTTCCGTCAGGAAGCCCAGCGTACCCATGTTGATCCCCAAGAGTGGAATGGATAGCCCGGCCAGCAGTTTGACCGTATGAATCAGGGTTCCATCCCCACCGAGGATAATCACCAGGTCCAGATCCTCCAGGCTTTCCTTTGCGATGCCGGGCTGGGTTTCATTCAAAGACCGCGTCCCGATACCCTTGGCTTCCAGAAAGTCTGACAACTCCGTACAAAGCGCGTTGGCTTCGGGACTGGAGGCTTTATACAGCAGCCCCACAGTGTGGATTGCCTTGGTTTCGTTCATTGCCTTCACCCCTTGAGGGTTTCGCCGTGTTGGTTTTCGTCCGTGTCTTCGGCGCTCATCATCAAGCCCCTGGAAATGCCAAGGGATTGTTACGATTGACACACCCTGCTTCCCTCACCCTGCTTTCTTCGTTCGCTTCCCTCTCCCTCTGGGAGAGGGAAAACTCGTCTCTCCCAGAGGGAGAGACAGGATGCCGAAAGGCATCCCAGTGAGGGGAGAGAACATTGTCAGCAAGCTGAAGCTCCTGGAAATGCCAAGGACTCTCTTATGGTGTGTACCGATCCCGCAAAGGACTTGCAAGCCTTTTTGTTGCAAACAGTCTGAGTGCCACCCGGAGGGCGGTGTGTCGAAGGCTACCCAGGAAGCTCAGTCCCCCTAAACGGGGGTGTGTATCTCTTGCAACAGAACTTCCCCGGCGGAGCCCGGCTCCGCCTTTAGAAAATCTCCTCTTCCTCTTCGCTCCGTTCGGGAACGAGCCGTCCTTTCTCAAAGTGTCCCAAAGGGTCGAGGATGGGGGCGCTATCGTTTCCCGAAAGCAGCCCGACCTGCACCTCTCCAGGCAGGTAGAGAAAGAGAAGGTCAAAGCCTGTGCTGTCTGATACCTCTTCATTCAAACCGCTGGCAAGATCGCCAAGGGGCTTGGGCCAGGTGCTGAAACGCTCCAGGTGGCCGCGACCTTTCACATGGAGGCGTTTGAGAATACGCAGCAGGCGAGGGCGGTTGTCCGGGTCTTTGCTGCTTGGCGTCAACACGCGGGGAAGTCCCAGCAGGCAGCGGTCAAACCAGAACTGGTCCCAGACGTTCTGGGGGCTTTCAAGCTCGTTGAGGGCATGGTGTAGCGTCTCGAAACGGGCCTCCACGCTTTGCGGATCACGCGCCGGGTCCAGCCGGTCAAGGGTGTCCAACACCTGGGTCAAGGGGAGGCCATCCCGTACCAGAGCCTCCAAGGTGCCTTGCAGGTGAGCATCATTCCAATAGCGGTCCAGAAGGCGGGAGAGCCGATCCGTCTCGCAAAGATCCTTGGCGGTCATGTCCTGGGTCTGAAGAATCTCCCACAACGGCGTGTTTGCGTAGTGCAAACCCAGGCGCTTGGCGTGACGGCGCATCGGGGTACCCGGTAGCAGTTTCAAGCGCTCCAGTTGGATGGCTTCCGGCGCAATGCGGCCCAAGGCATCAATATCCTGACGAAGCTGGGAAAGGTCTTGCCTGGGTAATCCGGCGAGAAGATCCAGGTGCAGATCCAAGGTGCCGCTTTGTTGCAGGCGCCGGGCGACGTCCTGGGCCTGGGCGGCGTCTTGACGGCGTCCGGCCAGAGCCGTTACGGAGGCATCCAGGCTTTGAATGCCCATTTCCAGATGAAAGCGTCCTTGGGGAGCTTGTTCCAGGAAACGAAGCTGTTCGTCATCAGTAAAGCCGGGGTGAAACTCGAAGTGCAAGGTCCGCTGGTTGTCCAAGGAAAGGAAGAGTTCCAGAATCGCGATAAAGCGTTGAGTCTCTTCGTTCAGGCTGCGGTCCAGCAGGTTCAACCTTGTCAGCTTGGGGAAGCGCTGCAAGACGGTTTGCAGGTCATGTCCAAAGCGCTCCAGGCTGTAACGTCGTGTCGGTTCCTTGCCGCTGATACAGAAGGTGCAGTGGTTCGAGCAACCCCGTGAGCTTTCCAGGTGCAAAAAGGGAACATCACGACGGAGGAAATCCCGCTCAAAGGGACTGGGGAGAGCGTCCAGGTCTTCAATGGGTTGGGCCTGGATCACCTTGGGTAGAATTTCGTTGCCCTCCAGGCTATCCAGAAGATCCGGCAGAGTTCCTTCTCCCTCGCCGCACAAACCACTGTCAAAGGGGCGTAGCAAAGGGTGGTCGGGGTCATCTTGAGCCAACCAGGCTTCCGGGCCACCAAGGATGCAGGTGCAGGCGGGTTGAATGGTTTTCAGCCGAAGGGCCGCGTCATGGAGTTTGGTCAGGCTCCATAAATAAGCACTTATGCAAAGAACATCCGGGGAGAAGTCCAGTAGATCGGCCAAGACGTGTTCCATCGGTGTGGTCAGCGGATATTGAAACAGCCTGCATTCATCCTGCGGGCGGCGCTGGGCCAGAGCGGCTTCCAGAAAGGCTGCACCCAGAGCTTGATAATGATAGCGGCAGTGAAAAGCCAGAAAGGCGACGCGCATGGTGATTCCCTGCGTAAAAAAGTTTCCAAAACTCGGAAAGTCAGGTACAAATCCAATTCTACGGCAACCGCGCCGATGTCCATCACGGAAGGGCTTGGCTCGTTCAAAACGAAAAGCCGCTCCCGCTTCGTTTACCTCAAAGGAGAAGCCGATGTCCATGACTAATCCCAAGGAAACCATGAAGGCTCTACATACCGCCGCCGATTTTTTGAAGCAACGCTTGGGCGAGGTGCCACGGCGGGCGATTATTCTTGGTAGCGGCTTGGGTCGTTTCGGTGAAACCCTGCGGGATACGACGGTCATTCCTTACGGAGAGATTCCCGGCTTTCCGCAAACCGGGGTGGTGGGACATCGTGGTGCCTTGATTTCCGGTCGTTGTGGGGATACGCCGGTGATTGCGATGTCCGGACGCTTTCATATGTACGAAGGGCATCCGCTTTCCACCGTGGTGTTTCCCGCACGGACCCTGGCGATGGCGGGGGTACGTACCTTGATTATCACCAACGCCGCCGGTGGGGTGAACGAAGCCTTCCGCCCCGGCGATCTGATGCGTATTCGTGACCATATCAATTTCACCGGACGCAACCCCTTGGAAGGGGATAACCTGGATGATCTGGGCGCTCGCTTCCCGGATATGAGTCAGGTCTACAGCCCGCGCCTGGGAAAACTGATGTTCGACCTTGCTCGTGAACAGGGCCTGGATCTGAAAGAAGGCGTCTATGTCTGGATGACCGGTCCGAGTTATGAAACTCCGGCGGAAGTCCGCATGGCTCGCATTGTCGGTGGGGATGCCGTGGGCATGAGTACCGTGCCGGAAGCCATTGCTGCAAACCACATTGTTTTCAAAAACGAAGACGGCAAGGAAGAGCGGGTGGAGATCGGTGGAATCAGCCTGATTACCAATATGGCGTCAGGCATTCTTCCTCAACCCCTGACCCATGAGGAAGTGACGGAAACGGCCAACGAAGCCAGCGAACGCTTCACCAAACTGGTTACGGCCTTGATGCAGCGCATCTGAGTTTATCCGAGATCGACAACACAAAAGCCCCTACCCTTGGTGGGGGCTTTTTGCTGATCTTGGAATGCCGTTTTCCTCAGTGAGCGAAACGCTCGCAGAACTCGGTATTCGTTTCCGTCTTTTTCAGATGAGTGAGGAAGGTTTCCATCGCCGTTACGGTGTCCAAAGGAAACAGTTCCTGCCGTAAGCGGTTCATTGCCGCCAATTCAAGTTCAGAATACAGCAACTCTTCCTTGCGAGTGCCGCTTTTCTTGATATCCACCGTAGGGAAGATACGTTTTTCCATCAGACGGCGCTCCAGGTGCAACTCCATGTTACCCGTGCCTTTGAACTCCTCAAAGATCAAATCATCCTGGCGACTCCCCGTATCCACCAAGGCTGTGCCGAGGATGGTCAAGGAACCGCCTCGTTCCATTGCCCTGGCCGCACCGAAAAATTTCTTCGGCAGATACAAGGCTTCGGCACCCATACCTCCGGAGAGGATTTTCCCCGTCGAGCGAGAGGTTGTGTTGTATGCGCGGGCCAGACGGGTGATGCTGTCCAGAAGAATCACCACATCCTTTTCATCGTCCACCACCAGTTCTTTGGCGCGGGCGAGCAGGGTTTCGGCGATCTCGATGTGGTCCCGGTCGGTGGAATCGAAGGAGGAAAAGACCACTTCGCCGACATCCGCACGGCGCAGGTCCGTCACTTCTTCCGGGCGTTCATCGACCAGCAGGATGAAAACCTCGGTGTCCGGGGAGTTGCGCCGGAAGGCTTGGGCCAGGTTCTGCAACAGCATGGTTTTTCCCGCCCTGGGAGGTGAAACAATCAACCCGCGTTGTCCCTTGCCGATGGGGGTGACCAGGTCCACCACGCGGGAGGTGAGATCCTCCGGGCTTTCCAAACGGAAGCGTTCGTGGGAATAGACGGTGCGCAGGCCGTCGAATTCCCGGTTCTCTAAAGAACGCTGTCGATCCTGGCGAGGTCTGCTGGTGTTTTTGGAAGACTTGAACCCGCCGTAAGGGCGTTTATTTCCTCGTTTCATGGTGTCCTTTGTCTGCATGGGAGGCTGAGTTCTGACAGACGGATCATCGGCTCTGTGTCATGATGGGCAGCCGTTGAACAATGATCCACTCGTAAGATCAGTTCTTCCGGAAAACGGAAGAAAGTCAAGTCTTTTATCCATCGGAGGATCAAAAACAGACGGAAGAATCAAAGAGTCGGTCATCGTTACGATGAGTTGATCTTCGTGTATTGGGTTTGCGGGTAAGGAATTGATGGTAACCATCCGATAATAAAAGGAAAGACGGGGCGGTGTCTTGCTGTGGACCCCTTCAGGGAAAAGCATTGGATTTTCTTCCATTCTGTGGTTAAATGGACCTTACCGAATGAGTTATCAGATTGTGATGTCATCATGGTGGTAGGGAAGCGGGCAAGACATCCCACAGTCTTTTTGTTGTTCGATTCAGCATCAAGAAGGGGGCCTTATGCCGTACATCAAGACATCGGACCAAGAGCGTTTGCAGTTGGGTTTTGGGGATATTCAATGCAACTGGGGAATGCACTTTTGTGGCTTGTATGAAACGGAATCCGAAAGGGATGAGATCATTCTCGGATTTCTGCATCAGGGAGCGCTGGAAAGGGATCTGCAACTTTATTGCCCTACCGAGCGTTCACTGGATGATTTCAAAGACCGCTTCTGTACCAGGTATCGCGATGGGAAGGAGCTTTTACAGAAAGACGATCTCTTCCAGTTCGATAGCGCCAAAGACCTTTATTACCCGAACGGCACCTTCTCTCCATGGGATATGGACGATGGGCTCAACACCTTTTACAAGCAGAGTCAAGCCAAGGGGACGAGGAATATCAGGGCGACGGCGGAGATGGTCTGGGCCTTGGAGGGTATCCCCGGAGTGGAACACTTGATGGCTTATGAATCTCGGCTCAACTATTTCATTCCCGGTAAACCGTGGATCAGCATTTGTTTATACAATGTGACTAAATTTTCAGGAAAAATCATCATGCAGGTTTTGCAAACCCATCCGTATACCATCAGTGGCGGTGTGATTACGGAGAATCCCTATTTTGTGAATCCGGATACCTGGCTGGCTGACCATGCGCCTCAGTTTTTACGCCGTCCGCCCCTTTAATGGCTCTTATTGATTGATTCTATATTGCAGGTTTTAAGGAAAACGTATGCCGGTTCTTGAACACGATCTGTTTCTTCTCATGATCAATCTCTCCCAGCTCCGGACACCGGAGCAGGTGTTGAGAATTTTCCTGGATGCCACCCGGACGCTTGTACCGGGAGTTTCCTTTCGGAGCTTGAGACCAGATGACACAAGTGATGGAGAGATTATTGATGTCGCCACGGCGAGCCATCATTTTGGTCGGGTGGCGCTAGAAGGCGATTTGGATTCCTTGGATCGCGATCAACGTTCCTTGTTGCGAAACGCCGTGCGTATGTTGGCTATCGTCTTGGAGAAAACGGAATACAGCCGAATTGTTCAAGAAGAACGTCAGGATCTTCAGAAGCACCTGCGCACGAAGACGGATTTACTTTCCAGACAAGAACAGGAATTGCAGCGTCTATCTACCGAACGGGAAGACGTTGCCAAACGCCTTGGATTGACGGAAGCCTACTATCAGGCTCTTTTTGAAGCGGTGGGCATGGGTGTCGTCGTGCAGGATCTTGATGGGAAGATTGTCATTGCCAACGATCATGCCGGGGAGATTCTTCGTTTTCCTTCCGGGGAATTGCAGAACCGGAATTCCCATGATCCCGTATGGAAAATGGTCTTGGAAGATGGAGTCACTCCGGTTCCTGGTGAGAACCATCCATCCATGCTCACCTTGCGCACCCTGGAACCTATCTGCAATGCGGTTCGCGGGCTCTACGCCGATGATTCGGAAAACATGATCTGGCTCACCATCAATACCAACCCGATTTTCACTCCGGGTACCAGGGATGTGATTGGTGTTCTCTCTACCTTTGAAGACATCACAGAACTGAAGAAGACTCAAAAAGCCTTGGAAGAAAGTGAAGAACGGCTACGAGGGATTTTCAACAACGCGGCGATCGGCATTTTCCGTGCTGGACCCAAGCGCTTTTCTGCAATCAACCCTGCGTTTGCAAAGATGCTTGGATACGAATCCTCCGAGGAAGCCTTGCAGGAGATCACCGACATCGGTACGGATGTCTACGTTCATCCCTCTCATAGAAAGGCAATTCTGGAGGAAATCCACCGCCGGGGTGGGGAGATCCACCATTTTGAGGTGATGTTCCAACGTCGGGATGGCTCAACCTTCCTGGCTGATGTAAGTGTGAAAGGACGCTTGGATGAACACGGCGATGTGATTGCGATGGAAGGCTTTGTGGAAGACACAACCGAACGCCGTGAAGCCCAGGAGGCTCTGTTTGAAAGCGAGTTGAAATACAGGCGTTACATTTCCAGTTCTCCCATCGCCGTGTTCATCGTTGACGAGCAGGGGCGTTACCTGGAGGTTAACCCGGCGGCTTGCTCCATGACGGGGTATTCGATGGAGGAACTGCTTGAGAAACGGGTTCCCGACCTGCTTGATAAAGAGTATGCCCTGGAAGGAATCAAGCATTTTCAGAGGGTTCAGGAAACGGGAAAGGCTATTGGGGATTTCCTTTTCACCAAAAAGAACGGAGAGCGCTTCTGGATGACGGTTCATGCCGTCCGGCTTTCTTCAACCCGTTTTCTGGGTTTTGGGGAAGACATCACGGAGCGGATGGAAAACGAACGTGTCACTCATGAGGCCAAGGAACGATACCGTTTGCTGGTGGAAAACGCTCCGCTTGGTATCTTGAGCATTGGACGGTACGGACAGATCCTTCATGCAAACCAGGAGTTGGTCGAGATCCTTGGTTCTCCCAGTCTGGAAGAAACGATGAAGATCAATCTTCTCCGTTTTCCCAGTCTTGTCGGTTCTGGGATTTCGGAAGACTTCCTTCGTTGTCTCAATACAGGAAAGAGTTTTGTTTCTGAAAGACCCTATGAAACCAAGTGGAAGAAGAAAACTCACTTGCGGTATTATATTTCACCGATCCGGGATGAGAACGCGAAAATCACGGGTTGTCAGGTGATTGTTGAAGATTTCAGCGAATTTAAGAACACGCAGGAAGAAAAGCGGTTGCTTCAGGAACAGTTGCAGCAAGCCCATAAGATGGAAGCCATCGGTCGTTTAGCCGGAGGTATCGCCCACGATTTCAACAACCTGCTTACCGGGATCATTGGTAACATCAATCTGACGATGATGGACATCAATCCGATGGACCCTTTGTATCCCGGTCTGGAGGAAATCGCCAAAGCCACGACAAGGGCTGCCGAGTTGACCCGCCAGCTTCTGGCCTTCTCGCGAAAGCAGATCATTCAACCCAAGGTGGTGGATGTCAATGCCTCCGTGGAATCCTTGAGCCGCTTTTTACACCGTCTGATCAAAGAAGACATTGACTTGGAGATGTCGCTGGAATCCTCCTTGAATGCCGTTCGGGTGGACCCCGGCCAATTTGAACAGGTTCTGATGAACCTGATGGTCAATGCCCGCGATGCCATGCCTCAAGGGGGGCGAATGCGTGTGCTGACCACCAATGTCATTGTGGATAAAACAAGCTCTCAGCGTTTATCCGGCATTGAGCCGGGAGCTTACGTCCGTGTCTCCGTGGAAGATTCCGGGCAAGGGATGGATGAGGAAACCAAAGCCCGCATCTTTGAGCCATTTTTCACCACGAAGAGTCAGGACAAAGGTACCGGGCTGGGTTTGGCTACGGTCTATGGAATTGTCCACCAGCATCACGGTTCCATTGAAGTCTTCTCCAGTCCAGGTGGTGGGAGTCGTTTTGACATTTATCTGCCTTCTGTCTCTGAATCGGAGTTCACGCAAGAAGGTCTTGCCGATGTGTCGGATTCTTTGCAGAACTGGCCGCGGGGTAAGGAAACCATTCTGCTTGTTGAAGACGAGCAGGTGGTACGGGATATGACCAAACGCCTTCTGCGTCGTCTGGGCTACCGCGTAAGCGTTGCGTCTCATGGCAAGGAAGGCTTACGCTTGGGGAATCTGTATCCCGGTCGGTTTGATCTGCTTCTGACCGATGTCATCATGCCGGGGATGAATGGCAAGGAACTGGCGACGAGGCTTCAGGAAAGTCAGTCTCGGATGCGTGTTCTCTATACCTCCGGCTATTCCGAAGATGTGATTGCCCATGAAGGCGTTCTTGAGCCGGGAATTCACTTCTTAGGCAAGCCTTATGCCCCTCTTGATCTGATGACCAAGATCCGGGACGTTTTGGATGCCTGAGGGTGAAAGAGTCGGTCGAGAAAGAAACTTAGATCCAACCTCCGGGGAGATAGCCGTTTGCCAAAACGGACGGCGTCTTTTATTCCCATCCTTGAGGCTTGGCCGGTTTGAACTCAGAAGCTAACAAAGCCCCTCCATGATGAAGGGGCTTGCAACTTGCTGACAAAGTCATTTCCCCTCACTGGGATGCCTTTCGGCATCCTGTCTCTCCCAGAGGGAGAGACGATTTTTCCCTCTCCTGCGGGGAGAGGGAAGCGAACAGAGTGAGCAAGGGTGAGGGAAACCGGGGTTTGTCAATAACCCTTCATGATGAAGGGGCTTACTGATCTTCAACGGAACGCGGGTTGGTTAGCGTACCTTTTTGAATTTCCCCTTGGGGCTGTCCCCGGTGCCAGCATCTTGGAAGACAAACAGGTTGGGGAACTGGTAGCGGTTGTTTTCCAGGTTGGCTTCGCTGATGGCCACCACACGGCGTTCGCCATTGGCATAGCGGCGCAGGGTTACCACCAGATCAATGCTTTCACTCAAGGTCTGACGCAAGCCTTTGCGTTCGTCATCGCCGCCCAGACCGCCAACCATCAACTCCAAACGGCTCAGGCTATCTTGAGGATCTCGACCCCAAGCGCCGAAAAATACACGGGGCATGGCCGCGCCAAGCGCAAAGAGCAATTCATCCACACCTTCTTCCCCAAGTTGATTCACCACCAAGCGGGTGGAACCCAGGCGCATTGCCGCATGGATCAGATCTCCGGTGGAAAGCTGACTCAGTGCGTGGTCGGAATCCTGGGTAATCGCTTCCAGGTGGAAGACATCCGGTTGGGTTAGCGGGAAGCTGTCGTTGCCGTTGATGATGGCAATCCGTTCATGGTCAGACAGTTCCTTGGACAAGGCCAAGAGAAGCTGGGTGCGGTCGCGTTCGTGTTCACCGCAGATCAGGATATTCCGTCCTTCGGCAACAGCCGTTTTCAACTGCTGGGACATGTCAGAGGAGATCCAGGATTTCTCGACCAAGTCGTCAAGATCCGTGGGAACATGCACGCAGCGACTGATACGCACCGTGGTTCCCTTGCTGCTGTAGGGCGCAAACATCGCGGTGATGGTATCGCCGTCGGCAAGTCTTGCTTCCACAAAGCCCTGGGAGGGATCGAAATCCAAACCATTGAAGTGCAGGATACGGCCTACGACATGGGTCACGGCTTCCTGACAACTGAAGCTCTCTTCAATGACCTGTTTGCCATCCAGGCGCGTCACCAGAATGCTTTGCGTGCCGTTGACGAAAATCTGCTCGTTCTCTTCGTCATAGACGAAGCGCTCCAGCGGGCCGTAGCCAAGCAGTTCTTCCAGCAACAGGGTTTCCAGATGGGCGCGTACTTCTTTGCTGCCGTCTTTCCCTAAGACTTTGGAAATGATGGTTTTCAGCGCGGGCGTGAATTTCTTCACAAAGGCTTCATCATCCAGTTTGTATTCGTAGGGGCTTTCCATCTCTTGGATGGTTTTGTTTTGCATGGCCTGGGTGAAGATGGCGTAACGCCACTGCGGAAGACGGCCTTTGAATTCCTCAAACTCCTGGGTTCCCAAGGCTGCCGGGGTTGGAGTCTTTTTCAACGCCGCAGCGCTTTTTTCACTTTTCGGTTCGTTATCGGGTTCTGCTTTGGCGGCTGGAAGGGTCATCGTGGGGACATCGGTCTGCGCCATCTCTTCCGGAATGGCGGGCGGTTGGGTCTGAGCCATGTCCTCCGGGATTGCCGGCGGTTGGGTCTGTGCCGCTTCCTCCGGGGTGATCGCTTTCATCTGCACCGTGCGCTTCAAGGACTGCTCGTCTTCCATAACCATCGGCGCAACGGGCGCACCGTTTTTCACCGCCGCAAAGCTGCCGGAATCGCTTTTCGGTCTGATCGCTGCATCCGGGAGCAGGAAGGTCATTCCGGTATCGCCCATGAACAGCTTGTCACCGTGCTTCAAGGCTTGGGGAGTGGTGATCCGTTTTCCGTTCAGGTAGGTTCCGTTGGTGCTTTTTCGGTCGATGATGTAATACTTTCCCTCTCGGAAAACGATCCGACAATGCTGTTTGGAGACATTGGTGGTTTTGATCGGAATATCCGAGGAGGAAAGACGACCGATGGTGACTTCCTCCTGATCGAAGTCATAGCGAGTGGGTTCTTGCCCTTCAATCTCAACGATCAGGTTAAACATAGCGTTCTCCTTGGCGCGGTGGCGATGGATTGCCTTATAGGTTGCCTTATGGTTCGCACTGGTACGGTTAGCCCAGAAATAATTCTCATCCAAGCCACTTGCCTTTAGCGCAAGATAGGAAAAAAGGCAAGTCTTTCAAGGGATTTTCCCGAAAAAACGACGTGGATGATTTTCGTTTGACCGCTCTATCGCTTCGCTGGAATCCAAGGAAACCTATCTTGTGAGGCTTCGATTTGCGCTTTTTGTGTTCCTGCCGGGGAAATGATTTGTTCCAGCGAGGGAAATCCGCTATACTCCGATTTTCAGAAAGCGATGTTTCATCCATTGCAGCAATCCGGTTTGCCATAAGTCATGGAAAACCACCCGTGAGCCTTGGAATCCGAGGTGGGTGTTTGGGGGAAATGAGGTAGCTTGATGAGTATGCACCGTTCGTGCTTGGTCATGGTCATTTGGGGAATGTTTCTTGTGATGGTCTCTGCTTGCGCAAGCAGCACCGAAGAAGCAATGGACCGGGATCGTGCGGCTTCCAAAGATTGGGATCCGGAAGGCGAGGTACTGCCCAGCAAACAGTTCGACTTGAATCAAGACGGCAAGACCGATGTGTGGAAGTATTACATTCCCAAAATGACGGCGGGAAGCGCTACCCCGGAGTTGAAGGTCGCCCGCAAGGAACTGGATCTCAACTACGACGGGAAAGTGGATGTCAAGATTCTGTTGGATGAAAACGGACAGGTGGCCATTGAAAAATACGACCTGGATTTCGATGGGAAGATTGATCGCATCGACACCCTGAAACCGGGCCTGAAAACCGAAAAAGAGATGCAGGTCAATTACGATCGTATGCAGGAACTGGATTTCCAGTTCGACGAACAGCCGGATGTGTTCAAGTACTATCAGAACGACCAGCTTGTCTGGAAGGAAAGCGACGCCAACGGCGATGGGCGTGTGGATCACTGGGAACGCTTCGTCAATGGAGAGATGACCCACTACGGGGATGATATCGACGGTGATGGTCGCATTGATGAATGGCGGAAGAATTACCAGAAACGCCAGGCCAAGCCCGAACCCGAACCCGAACCCGTGGATAGCTTCGAGGAGGAGGAAGAAGAACTCCCCGAACCGGGTAACGAAGACGAGGCCGAGCAATCGGTGGAAGAAGCCCAAGACGAAGCTGGTGATGCGATGCAAGAACAGAAAGAAGCCGCCGAGCAAGCCGCCGATGAAGCGGAAGCCGAGCAAGAACCTGCCTCGGAGTCTGAAACCGAGTAACCCGCTGAAGACGGCAAAGAACCCGAATAAAAAACGCGAAACAGATCAGGTCTGGCCTGCCTAAGTCGGCCTTGCTCTACCGGTGTCTGAGAAGCCGCCGAAGGCGGATGTCTTGAAGGGGGTGGAGCATTCAAATTCAAGGCGCGCCCGCTTGGTAAGCTCAGAGCAGGCTTCAAGACGCACTTTGTGTTCCTTTGGGAACACGGCCCCATACTTCGTTTTTGACAACGCGGCTCTCAGTGGATGAATTTCGGAGAGGATTCCTTCATCCCTGGGAGAAAACTCCCCTTGATGCGGACCATAAGGTTTTCAGGCCGTTCGCCGATTCCCCTTGTTAGGGGTATGGGATTGAACCCTGTATGAAGAACCTTGAATGCTCCTGGTGGAGGGTTGTACACATGGCGAAAAAGGATCAGATGTCAGAGCGGGATGCGTGCGCCAACGATTTCATCGCCCGCGTCCAGGCTCGTAACGTGGTCAATAAAACGGAATGGTCTGTAGGTGACGAAGATGCTGCGGCATTGACCTTGGATAAAGACCTGCGGCGTAAACTGGTTCGCCTTCTTTCCAGTCCCAAATACAAACCCCCTGTGCTTCCCAAAGTCGCGATGGAAGTTCATAGTTTGACTCAGGAACACAATGTTACGGTTCAGGCTCTGGGCCGCGTGTTGGGCATGGACCCGGTGCTGGCCGGTCGGGTGATGAAGGTGGTGCAATCGCCTCTTTACGCGGGGCGCTCGAAGGTAACCAGTTTGAACCATGCTCTGACCCGCTTGGGCCTGGATGAAGTGCGCAACATCGTCTGGCAGGTGAGTATGGATATGAAAATCTTTCGCTCACCGCATTATGAAGGAATGATGGAAGCGGTTCGGCGTCATAGTATTGCCTGTGCCCATGTCGCCGGTGTGATTGCCAAACATGTACGTGTCGTGCAGGACATGGCCTTTCTGACGGGGTTGATGCACGATGTCGGGATCGCCGGTTCGCTGATTGCTCTGGGGAACGACAAAGAGAGCAAAAAACTGGACAGAGATATCCTCTGGAGAGCCTTGGATGCTATTCACGAAGACACCTCCGCCTTGTTGACGGCCCATTGGAAATTGCCGGATTCCATTCGCCAGGCCGTGGGGAATCACCATACTACGCCATCCAAACAGGGAGAAATGCCTCCGTTGTTAGCGGTTGTTGCGGTTGCGGAATTACTGACCAACAACCTGGATTACGGTATGATCAAAAAAGCGGTGATGCCGCCAACAGTGCGCTTGGATGTTATGTCTAAATCCCTGGTCGAGAAAGCCTGCGAAAGCCTGGGTATTGACGGGCCAATGCTCCGGGCGTTGCGAGAGGAATCCAAGGAACTGTTGGCCAAAGCCGAATTGGATTGAGATTCTTGTCAACTTGCTGAAAATGCGCGGGATTTCTCCTTGATTCCTTCCATTTAATGTAGTATGATCCAGCCGACAATGGGTTCGTTGCCTTCGGTGGCAACACGCAACCAATGATGAAACCTGCTTGCAGGATGGATTCGATGCCTTTGGCTGTGCGCGTCAACACTGTTCAAACCTCGCCGGAGTGGTGTATTCCGGAAGGGGGATGTGCGCGCAAAGGCTGGAGGATTTCCTGGGCATCTTGGCTTGTGGGGCTTGCCCTGCTGTTCATCGTGGGCTGTCATCAGCCTTTTGGTGTGTATCACAACGTTCAATCGGGCGAAACGCTCTCAAAGATCAGTAGCTATTATGACGTTCCGGTGGATGATCTGGTCCAGGTCAACTACCTGCGTCACCCGGATCAGTTGAGCGTGGGGGACCGCATCTTCGTGCCCGGCGCAAGGAAAATCCGACGCAAACCGGTGGCCGGGGCCGTGGCCTCCAACAAGGCCCGTTCCGAAAAGAAATCCAAGGCGGCGGCTGGAAAAAAGAAGAAGCAGAACAATCAACGCAAAAGTTCCTCATCTACCTCACAAAAGAGTTCTACCGCCGTAGCGGCACGGGCGGCGGGAAAGAAGCCCCGTTTCATCTGGCCCGTCCGCGGGCAGGTTCTTACCCGCTTCGGGATGGTGGGCGGGAAGGCCAACAATGGCTTGGATATCGGCGCGGCGGAAGGCACGCCGGTGAAAGCCAGCGCCAAAGGGGAAGTGATTTACGTCACGGACAACCAGCGAGGCTACGGCAAACTGATTCTTATTCAGCATCCATACGATTACATCACGGTTTATGCTCACAATCAGCGAAATCTTGTTCGTGAAGGGGATTCCGTCAGCCAGGGGCAAACCATCGCCACGGTAGGAAAAACCGGGAACGCCAGCCGAAGCCATTTACACTTTGAGATCCGTCACAAGCGCCGGGCGGTCAACCCGAAACAATTATTGCCGTAAATCTAACACCCTGCAATACGCCCAAGCAACCAGGAGTCTTGATGGGATCTTTTCTTGGTGAGAATGTCGGAACCGCTTTTCTTCTGACCCTCTTTGCCGGATTGTCTACCGGAATCGGTAGCGCCTTGTCCTTGCTCTTTTCCCGAACCAACAAAGCGTTTCTATCCGTTTCTCTGGGCTTTAGCGCCGGGGTGATGATTTACGTCTCTTTTGTGGAGATTCTGTCAAAAAGCCAGGAAGCCTTGGTCAAGGTTCATGGCGAGGTGCTGGGAACCTGGTATGCCGTGGGGGCTTTTTTCCTGGGGATTGTGCTTATTGCCCTGATTGACCGTCTGGTCCCTGATGTGGAAAACCCCCATGAAGCCCGGCGCGTTGAAGATATGGAGAAACAGCCCAGAGATCGTAAGTTGATGCGTATGGGCATGTTTACCGCGCTGGCCATTGCCATCCACAACTTCCCCGAAGGCTTGGCTACTTTCGCCAGTGCCTTGGCCGACCCAGGACTTGGTATCTCCATCGCCGTGGCCATAGCCATTCACAACATTCCCGAAGGGATCGCCGTTGCGGTTCCGGTGTATCAGGCCACGGGGAGCCGTAAGCAGGCCTTCTGGCTGTCCTTCCTCAGTGGCTTGTCCGAACCCATTGGTGCCGCCATTGGTTATGGTCTGCTTCGTCTGTATTTTACGCCCACGGTGTTTGGTGTGCTGTTCGGTGCCGTAGGGGGGATTATGGTCTTTATCAGTTTGGATGAACTCTTGCCGACAGCCAGAGAATATGGGGAAGGTCATAAAGCGATCTATGGGCTTGTGGCTGGAATGGCCGTTATGGCGGTAAGCCTGCTGCTTTTCATCTGAGCGGGGACTTGTCCAAGGTCGTTGATAGAATTGGGTCTGAAACGGTGTGTGAGTTGCTCGGCTTGGCGGGTAAACGGCCTTGGTTTCGGGCATGGCACCTTGGGAAGCTTGACCTTCTGTTTGAATCTGATTAGACTTGAGAAAATCGGGTGGGCTATTTCGGTGTGAACCAGCAACCGGACGCGAGATGGAATCAGGGGTCCGACACGTCTGCGCAGGCGGATATTCCGTGTCTTTCCTTCCTTTGAATTGCTCGGTTCGTGCCGTAGATTGAGTGTTTATACCAAGCATCTGGGTAGGCTGCGTTTCTTATGAATTACGAGACCGTCTCGAAGTATCTCAATAAACATGAATTGATGGAGATCCTCTCCTTCATCGACACCACCTTGTCTCATGACTCGGAGGAGGCCTTTCATCATTCGATCATGGAAATGGCGGATTTTCTGGGGTTTGAGTATGTCTTGTACGGTCATATGAAGGCCAGTTACCATCGTGATCACCCGGCGATTCTGGTCAATCTATCCAATCCGGTGGACTGGATGGATGAGTACGACGAGGAAGGCTATCTGAAGTATGACCCGGTTCGCATGGAGATGGAACACTACCTGAAGAGAGGGGAGTCTTGCGAGGCCTTTGTGTGGGATGACTACGAGCGTCGGTTGAGCCACCATGAACGCCTGGTGATTGAACGGCGCAAGTCGTTTGGTCTGGCTCACGGCTTTTCGATGTTCCGCAATTCCGCCCGCCAGCAGTCGCTCTTTCTGGTTTCTTTTGCCAGTGCCACCACGGTCCCAGGGCCGCGGGAATTGCTGATTGGAAAGCTGATTGTGCCTCACCTGAGCCGCTGTCGCAAGCGGCTGGATCTGCTTCTTTGTGTGGATACCCTGACCTCGCGGGAGCGTAGTGTCGCCAATTGGTTGTTGGAAGGAAAAACCAACTGGGAGATTTCTCTGATCCTCAAGGTTTCGGAAAGCACGGTAAAATTCCATATCACCAACATCCTGAAAAAACTTCAGGTCAAGAACCGGCAACACGCCATCTCCCTCTTGATTGCTGAGCGATTCATTCTCTGAAATTTCTTTTCTACCTGTGGCAAAACGTGTTCTTGATCCTGCTTGATCTTTTGTGATAGACTCAACGAAACAGGACAACCCCAGGAGGGTACCATGCTTCGTTTTTTCGTTTGGACCGTCGCTTGTTTTCTGTTCTTCACTGCCTGCACCGGCGACGAAGAGGATTCCTCCCTGATGGATGGTGACACCTCCGATGGGGATAGCGACACGCCGGTTGAAGATGGGGACGAAGAACCCCTTCCCGACGGGGATACATTGGAGGATGGGGATGATGAGCCTTCCGATGGAGATGTTCAGGAAGATGGAGATGAACCCGATGGGGACGAAGACGACGACGAAGAGGAAATCGACTGGGTTGCTTTCTGTTCAGGATTTGGTGAAGAGGATTGCCCGGAAACTGACTGCCTAAAGTTTGTTGGATGGTTTAGGAGACTGAACCGGGAACTGGGCTGCTTTAACTATGTATCATCTTATAGCGTGGTTGCCTGCGCTCCGGGAGAACTATGCGAAGAGGAAGGGGTGGTGGCCCTCTCCCCTGGAAGAGACTGCATATATCTCCAAACCTGCTCCGTTCCGGAGATTGAGGGATGGATCAACTGTAGTGTGGAGAATCCATCCGACCCGGAAGCTTGCCGGGCCTGCACAACGTCCTGCGACGATCTCACGGATGGCGATGGAGCTTCCCCTTGCTATGACCACGGACACCTTGACCCACGAAACGGTAGATGTCTCTGCGATTCGGAGAACATGACCGAGGATTGCTCGGCCTGCCTGGACGGTTTTGGAGAGTACCCGGACTGTGATACCCCTCTGGTTTGGACCGACCCCGACACGGGTTTGATGTGGATGAACCGACCAGATCCACGGGCTTTAGATCAAATGTTTACAGTTATGGCTTGTGCATCCACGACCTGGGCTGGGTATGAGGATTGGAGGTTACCTGGGGTGGATGAGCTTCGTTCCTTGATTCGGGGCTGCCCGGCAACGGAGCCGGGAGGCTCTTGCTGCCCAAATGGAGATTATCCGGATTGCCATGATGTAAACGGTGACTGCAATGGATGCGCTGGTGGGGAAGGCCCCAATGATGGCTGCTATTGGCCGGAGGGAATGGAAGGGCCTTGTACCAGCTACTGGACCGGATTTTGGTGGCAGACGCTTCCGTTACCGGATTATGTCGCGGGATTGGTTGTCTCGTTTTCCAATGCAGCGGTTGTTCGTTGGGACTTCGCTTCCATGAATGTTGTCCGTTGCGTCCGTATCCCCACAAGCTATTCCAGTTCTGAAAGCAATCCCAGGAGGTAATCGTGAAAGCTTGGACAAGGTCTTTGGGTGTGCTGCCCTTCCTGCTGTTGCTTCTATTCACTGCCTGCACCGGCGACGAAGAGGATTCCTCCCTGATGGATGGTGACACCTCCGATGGGGATAGCGACACGTCGGTTGAAGATGGCGACGAAGAACCCCTTTCCGACGGGGATACATTGGAGGATGGGGATGATGAGCCTTCCGATGGAGATGTTCAGGAAGATGGAGATGAACCCGATGGGGACGAAGACGATCCAAGCGACGACGATGATGATGATGTAGATCCTGACGGGGATGACTCTGATGGAGATTCCGTAGATACGGAAGATGATGTGGAGCAGGTGGAAGAGGATGATGAAGCCTGCGGGGAATGGGAGCTTGCCGAGTTCGGCGAGGATGAGGAATGTCCGCAATGGCAGATAACGTCCTTGTGGGAAACGGCCCAGATCGTCGCTTGTGAAGCCCCCGTCGAAGGCACCACCGAACCGCGCCGCAAAGATTCCACCTGGACCACCACCAGCGGCAGCAACGAGGCTTGGGCCTACGCGGTGTGGTCCGACGGTGCGGACGTGGTGCTGTTTGGGGATGAACGCGGCCTGTGGCGTTACGAGGAAAGCCCCACGCCGACCCTGCGTTGCGATCCGACGACGCCGGGGGCCGTGTATACCTTGCAAGGAACGGGCACGGGAAGCTCCGCCGTGGTTTGGGCTGGGTTGACCGGTCAAGTGGCACGATTGGAAAATAGAGAATGGACGGTGGAAACGTTACCGGCTCCCCTCACCGGCCCGGTGCTGGCCTTGGTCGTGGACGGCACCCGCATCGCCGCACAAACCTTGGAAGGTGTGGCTGTTCGGAAAGAAAGTGGTTGGGAGGTGGTAGCCGGTTGCGAAAGTTTCGACATTGCCTTTCCGGAAAACAGCCCAGTGGAGACGGGACAAGCGGCGGCCACGGGCATGACGTGGCATGATGACAAGTTGTACGTCGGCGCGGTGGAAGCGCTTCTGGAGATCGACCCACAAGCCGGAACCTGCCGTGCCCTTTGCACTTGGGCCACGCCGGAGAACGCGGCTCCGCTGCGTTTCGTGGTGCAGGGGCATTGCGACTGCGGCCTGTGGGCCACGGTGCTGGAGTACCGCGAGGAACCCTTCCTGGCGGAGACCTCCCCGTTCACGTCCATTGGCATCTGCCAGTGGAACGGAGCCTGGCAGGAAACCATCGGGGAAATCGCGCCGCTTGTCGTCTCTTTTATCCACGCTGGGGATGGAACCCCTCAGGCTCTTCTGGGGCAAGGAAATGCGGATGGTTGGGTAACCTGGGCAATAAGCCAAAATTGGGTAGGCACGATGGGAGGCGTGGGAACTATTTTGACTCATCGCCTGTCGCTGTGGCCGTCGGGCTCGGAGTCGGAAGTCGTTACGATTGAAGGTGAACTGTCATTGGATTGTACGTCTGACGGATATTCCAATACCTGCCTGCAAGACATTCCATGCACCATTTTCCGTCCGGCGGATTTCTGGCTGTACGACCACGTCGGCTACTACTCTCCCGGCTTTTCCAAAGTGACGTTCGGGGAGTGAGGGGAGAAGGAAGAATCCGATGAAACCAGGCTGTGCTTCGTGGATCGGCTGGAGTGGGGCGCTCAGGAGGTTTTGTCGTTGGATGACGGCTTGCGGTTCGCGGGCTTGGTTTGAATGATCGTGTTCTCGGACACCTCATCTTTGGCGTTACGGATCATCTTTCCAATGGTGCGGCCCAACTCCGGCAGGCGCTCGCCACCCACAACAACCAGGACGAGGAGCAGAACAATCAGCGCTTCCCAAAAACCGAACATCTTAGTTCTCCCGCATCGAGTTGGAAGGTTTCGGGTTGGATGGTGCGGGCTGCCAGGTGAAATCCTTCACCGTGGAACTGGCCAGGTAATAGGCCACCAGGATGTGCAAGGCCATGAGAATCAGGAAAATGCCGGACCAGCCCTCGTATAGCCGTGCGCTCCATTGCCGCGGGTCCAGGTGCAGGGAGAGCGAATCTGAAAGAAGACCAATCATGCGCAGGAAACCGGGGATCATCAGATAAACATAGGCTCCCAGAGCGAAGGTACCACCGACAATCACGTCGATCAGAACGATCCGCGCCCAATTCCGACGAAGGAAGAGCCCCGCCCCGCCGACCAGCAAGCCCAGGCTAAGCATGGTTTCAAGGCTTTGGTAAAGAAAGGGGTAGGGGGAGATAGTCTTGCTTTCAGCGAGAATCTTTTCCGTCAGATCCAGCATCTTCTGGTTGGAACGAAAGGCTTCAATCCGTGCTTTGGCTTCAGGGGGCGCTTGCTTCAGGGCTTCATCCAGCAGGGCGTTGATGTCCTGCGGTTCGTCCTCGCTGCTGTCAGTCAAGGATACCAGTTGCATCATCAGCGAGGTCAGCCCGAAGATGATGCTGAACAGACTGAGCAAAAGCACGCCAAAAGGCATGGGACGAGGCGCGACCGGCTGGTTCGGTTGGTGAACCCCGGTAGGGAAAGCTCGGTTTGGCGGCGCGTAGGTCATGGGTGATCCAATCGTTTGCAAGAAGCTCAGCGCGAGTCCTGGGCAGTATAGACCCTTTGCGTCGGGCTTTCCATCAAAAAAGAAAGAACATTTTCTTGCGCTTTTCCAAGGAAATTCGTATTCTTGAAGGAACGAAACCCTCTCTTCCCCCTGCCAGACAATGATGACCCAAGGCAGCGTGATGCTTACGGCAGGGGAACTTGCAAGACCTACAATCAAGGAGGAAACGCATGAAGACCTGGACCCTGTTTGTTTGGATACCAGCATGGCTCGCCTGCATGATCAACCTGTCCTGCTCGGATTCGGAGGATGACCCGGCCCTGAGTTGGCAGGATGAAGACCTCGCGACGGAGCATAGCGTGAGTGGCTGCGGAGGATTCGGTGCGCCCAGCACAAAGCTTCGCGAAGACGCGACCGGGGAAGAGAGTGTGGATGATGAGGGCGGCGCACAAGTCGAGGAGGAGAATCCGGACGATGAACTGGATTCCATGTGTGGGGATGAGCGATTGACCTGGTCTTACGATCCGTCCAACCGGGCGTTGACCCTGTACAACAAGGATATTTTCCTCAACTGCTGTGGCAATCACAGTGTGGGGATTGTTCAGCAAGGGGATGCTTACATTTTCAAAGAAGTGGACCAGCCCGAAGATGGAAGTGCCCGTTGCGATTGCATGTGTCTGTTTGACTTCAAAGTGATCCTCGCGGATGTGGATCAGGGAAACCTCGCCTTGGCCATTCATCGCCACGAGACGGACCAAACGGAATCGGAAGTGACGATCTGGCAGGGAAACCTGGATCTTTCCGAGGGAAGCGGCGAGGTGATGATTGAGGAAAATGTCGGCTGGTGTGACGTGGAATAAGCCGCCTCTTGTCCTGTTTGCTGTCATGCGCCGCTTTCATCACGAAGGCGGCGTTTTGGGTTTTTGGCTGGTTCCGATCCCATCTCCGAGGAAAGGATCGTGTGATAAACCGGGTGGTGCGTCGTGTTTTCATCCTTGAGGGTGGGCCGTGGATTGTCCGCGTTGGGATGTTGAACCATTCATAAACTCTCAACCCGAAATCGAATGCGAAAGGAGGAGGATCATGCAGCAGGATTTTCATTATGCAGCCATTCGTGTGCTGGCCGAACAGGCTGGGTTTTCTCCTGACGAAGCCCAGTGCATTGCCCTTGCGTCTCAGTATGTTGATGATGCGGTCGAGCATAAACCGATGGGTATCGAAAACCCTCCGGCGTGTGCCCAGAAGATGCTGAAAGAGGGCTTCTTCGACCCGGTCTGCACGGCCCACAAAGGTTTACGCTACCTGACCTACGCCCGGAAGGATTCTCAACGAAAGGTCTACATTCCTTTTCATTTCCTGCCACCGGATGAGGATCATGGCCAGAAACCCTTCCGATACCGCGTTTCCCCGGATTCGCCCCTTGCCCGTGATCTCTTGACCCAAGCACTGCTTGCTTTGAAGTCGGCGGATGAAGGCCAGGCTCGACGCCGGGCGTTGATCAAACTGGGTATTGCCTTACACAGCTACGCGGATACCTGGGCTCATCAGGGTTTCTCCGGGCGCTTGTCGGCCCAAGACAATGACATTGAAGAGCTTGCGGTAAAGAAAAAGGGCCGCTGGGAACCGCTCAACGCCTTTCAACAATTGATTCACAACATGGCGCCGGATATCGGCCATGCTGAAGCGGTTCATTTTCCAGATACGGCCTGCTTGCAGTGGCGCTATGTTCAAGACGAAGATGGGCAGGAGGTTACCGCTGACAACCCTTCCCGGTTTCTGGAAGCCGCCCGGCGGATCTATCTTCATCTGTGTGCGATCAATGGCAAGCTTCCCCAATGGCAGAGTGTGGAAGACACATTCATGCACTGCTTTGAACAGGAGGCGGATGAAGACTCCAGCGTCTGGCAGCAGACCTTTCAGGTGTCGCCCTTCGGCTATGACATGCACCGCTTCCGGCGGGATTCCCTGGTCGGGGATCGGGTGGATTGGGATGATTTCCAACTAGCCGGCGACTTTGCCTGCTTGCAGTTGAAAGCCACCGAGAACCATGATTGGTTCTTCTTTCACCTGGAAGCCAAGGCTCAGCGTGAGTATATTACAAAACGCATTCGTAACGACCTGCTGTCGCTGTAAACGGGCGTGTTGGCGCTTCATGGTGGCCGGTTTGGTTTTTTCCCGGAATGTCTTGGTCTTTTTCGCACTTTGTCCTACACTGCCAAGCCGATTGGTTGCCTATGGCTGTCAGGTTGGATGTGTAATGAATAAGACAATGATGAATCGCAACGCGCTACCTTCCCTTTCCCTGAACGGACTTGATGTAAGATTTCGTGAGGGCAAGCCGGAAGATCACGCGGCCCATGCCCTGCTTGTGCCGGAAGATCGGAACCTCGTGATGGGACCGGTGGAACCTCTGGTTGCCGAACCGGGGGAAGAGGGAGATTACGTGCTGCACCGTATGGCTGTCGAAGCGGCCCAGGCGGCACCCCAGGACGTGGGAAACATCATCAAGCAGCGTTGCGACCAGGGGAATTTTCCCTTGGTGATGAAACTGGTGGTTTATGATTTCTCTCAGAAGTCTTTCGTGCGTCCTTTGTGGGTGCAGTTGACCTTGATGGCGGCCTTGGGAGAGTTGATCCGCTTTGAGACGGCTTCCATAAGCCTGGGTGCCTTGGGCTGTTCTCATGGAGGCATTAGCCCGCGCACGTTTGGGGGCTTGCTGGTGGATACCCTGTTTTCGCTTCCGGCGGATGCCTCGTTGAAAACCGTGACGATTTCCGCGCAACCACTGGCCTTGCGCAGTTTGGCCAAAGGGGCGAAAGACCAGCTTCGTATGCGGCTTCATTAGCCTCTTTGCCGGCGGAGCCTTTTCGCGGCATCGGGCGTGGTGCGGATTCGTGATGCTTTCGCCGTTCAGGCGGGTGGTGAGGAATGATGGTTCGGACGATTTCCTGCTTGCTTCTTGTCTGGTTTGTGGGGATCTCTTCCCTGATGGCGGAGGAACCGACCTCGGATTCGTCCTCTGCGGCGGCGGTGTCCATGACGGAGTCCGGCTCTCTGGTTCATGACGAAGAAGGCTTTGACGAGCAATCGGACGAAGTCACCGTACTCAAAGAAATGGACCGCGTGCTGGATGCGGAATTGCGGGAGCAGGCTTTCATTCCCCCGGCTTCATGGACCAACTCTCTGGAGAACGGTCAGCCGGTCACGCGGGATGATGCCATCGGTCTTGTTGCGGCCCAACAGCGGCACAGCCTTGTAGAGCGTCAGAGGCCAAGCCCGTTGCACGCCAGCCGCGTTGATTGGGAGCGTTTGCAGTACCTCAATCAGAAAACGGATCTGGATATTCCCTACGTCAACAACGTTCAGGTTTTGCGTTGGATTGAATTTTTCAGCGGACGGGCCAAACGCTGGTTTCGTCGCTACCTGGAGCGTTCCAGCTATTACCTGCCGTACATCCGCAAGGTATTCAACGAGCGCGGATTGCCCCAAGACCTCGCTTACGTGGCGATGATCGAATCCGGTTTCACGACGGAAGCCAAAAGCTGGGCCGGAGCCTTGGGCTTGTGGCAGTTCATGAGCTACACGGCCCGTCCCTTCGGTTTGCGCTCGGACCCCTGGGTCGAGGAACGCATCAATTGGCGCAAGGCGACCCATGCGGCGGCCAATTACCTGGAATACTGCTATGCCAATCTGAACAACTGGCCCTTGGCCATTGCGGCCTACAACGCCGGTCACGGCAAGATGTATAACGCAATCAAGAAGTATGGAAGCCGCGATTTCTGGGAAATCAGCCAATACAGCTACCTGGCCCGCGAAAGTCGGCTTTATGTGCCCAAGCTCATCGCGGCGGCGATCATCGCCAAGAATCCCATCCGCTACGGCTTCACGGATCTGAACTATCAGGCTCCTGAAGACGTTGACCTGGTCATGGTGCCCGATCCCACCGACCTGGCAAGCCTGGCTCGCTGTGCGGGAACCGATGAAGACACCCTCCGGCGGCTCAATCCGGAACTGCGTCGTGGGGTTACCCCGCCGGATGCCGGTAAGGAAGGCTATGAAATTGCGCTTCCTCTGGGCTTGGGAGATCGCTTCCGCGAGAATTACGCCAAACTGGACCATGACAAAACCAAGAAAGCCCTGCTGACCTATGTCATCAAACCGGGGGATTTTCCGGGAAAGATCGCCGAGAAATTCGCCGTGAAGGTCTCCGACCTGCTGGCCTTCAACAACATCAAAAACACGCGAGGCTTGCGGGTGGGGCGCGAGTTGATTATTCCCACGCTGGGCCAAGGGCTGGGCAGTTTTTCCGGGGAAACCCTTCCTGGCATGACCACGGGCCATCATGGCCTGGTGTTGGAGAAAAAGCCCGGTCCGAAAGGGGCCGTCCGGCGTGAGCATCGTGTTCGCTTCGGGGATTCCGTGGCTCGTATCGCCCGACAGTATAAAGTGAGTTCCTCGGAGGTCATTGCCTGGAACGGGCTACGAGAGAAGCAACGCCTGATTCCGGGGAAGATTCTTCTCGTCTACACCGATGCCCCGAAAAGTGACGAAGAGCTTCAGAAAGAGCAGGAGAGCTTCGACCCGGACAAGGTGAAGGTGCGTGACGTGGTCTTCGGCGAACCGGATCGCAAAGGCAACAAAGGCCGGGTTCATATCGTCACGCCGGGCGATACCTTGTGGAAGGTGGCCACGAAATACGGCGTGAGTATTCAGCAGATCAAAAGCTGGAACAACCTTCGGGGAAACGCCTTGAGTATCGGCCAGAAACTGCGCATCGGTCGCTAGCCGCTCAAGACGTGGTCAATCCGGCGTGGTTGCTTCTGCGTGAACGGAACGCACAATGACCCCGGCCTGGGTAAAAAAGTACTGCATTCCCTAAAGATCAAATAGGCCGCTTAAGGCACCAATGAACAGTTGCCGGGTTAATGTATGTCATCAAGTTGACATCCCCTTGCCATATTGATAGTCTTGTGTTGATCATGGATTGAGGCTGGTGGGTCAGGCAGTGGTGGGTTCGATTCCTCCGACGTGTGTTGGTCTCGTGGTCCTTCTCGTCCTAGTACTTTTGTGCTGGGTTGGTCTGCTTCTCAAGGGAAGCTCATCAGAAACCATCAAACGAAAGGACATTATGATGACAAAAGCATATCTTTCTGAAAAGTTAAGATCGTTGGGTACCTCACTGGTTACTACACTGTGGACCATTGGGACCGGCGGCGTGGCTGGTATTGCCCTGCCGGCCTGAATTTATGATCTGACTCCATGGGGGGGGCAATTATGGAAATCCGTACTCTATCCCAGCAGCTGTTATTCAGTACTGTACCAATAGAGACCAAGAGCGTTAACGAACAGCTTATTGGAACAGGGACCAGCTTCGTCCTCTCCCACACTTTTCCAGATCATGGTCCAGAACTATTTTTGATCACCAACAAACATGTGGTTGAAGGGGCATAGGCGGGGTATATCTACTACACTACCATCAAGAACAGAAAGCCAGACATCGGTAACCCATCCTTCATAAAATCGGATCCCGCCTTCGGTGCCACATGGCATGGCCATCCGTTACCCGAAATTGACATCGTAGTCCGACCGGTATCGTGGGAACTCGATATGATCGGGAAGAATGATGTCAAAGCTTTTTAGATGAACATCTCAACCGACATTATCCCTTCACAGGAAGAAGTTGAAAGTGCCGATGTCCTGCTTCCGGTTGTCTTTGTCGGCTATCCAAATGGGATGTTCGATAGCAAAAATTACACCCCGATAATGAGGCGGGGCACAATGGCAACTTCCATACAGCTCGACTACGATGGTCAACCAACTTTCTTAATCGATGCTTCGGTATTTCCGGGATAGAGTGGAAGCCCCGTTTTCAGCTACACAAATAATTATGAAGGTGGGATATCTAACCTCAAACTTCTTGGGATCATTTCCAATGTTTTCATTCCGTCCTCCAATCGGCCTTGATACCACATCTCAGGCTCTGTATTGCCGCACGATATTTGTCACTGAAGTATACGGAATTTCGTTTGATCGAAGCAAGAAGAAAGCAGAGATGTAAAGCGGCTTTGCCTGTTTCAGACAAACCCGCCGTGGAGCGTCGCGTTGAAGAATCCGGCCTTCGCCATCCGCTCTCTTGACCATTTCCTGCGTTGTTAGTATACCCGATCTGAAGCTCTTGTAAGAACTGTCCCTACGGGGGCAGTCATTTTGGCGCAAGCAGACTCAACCGGGAAGAAAGACCTACGCAGTGAAGAAGCCCGTTCCAGGAAACCCATGCCTTCTGGTGGTGGACGATGAACCGCCGACTTTGCGGATGCTGACACGGATTCTCCGCAAAGAAGGGTATGAGGTGGACGCCACAACCGATGGTGAGGAAGCCCTTGAATGGGTTCAGACGAGGGACTATCACCTGGTGTTGACCGACCTGGTGATCAGTGAGGTGGATGGTCTTCAGATCTTGGCGGCTGCCAAAGAACGGATGGACCCCGGCGAGGTGATTATTCTCACCGGATACGCCTCGGTCCCCACGGCTCTGGAAGCGATGCGGAACGGTGCTTTCGATTACATTCAGAAGCCGGTCACCCCGGATGATGTGCGGCAGGTGGTACGCAAGGCGCTGGAAAAGAAAGGCTTTCACTCGGAATCGGGTATCCTGGTGCAGACCCTGCATACCGATTTTCCGCAGATCATCGGCGATTCCGCAGTCATGCAGAGCATCAAAGCCATGCTGGAGCAAATCGCCCACGGCGAAGCCAACGTCCTTGTCACCGGAGAATCTGGAACCGGTAAGGAAGTGATTGCCCGATCCATCCATCAACTGAGCCCACGAGCCGGTCAACGCTTTGTCGCCTTCAATTGCGCGGCCCTGAGCGAAGACCTGGTCGCCAACGAATTGTTCGGTCACGAGCGGGGCGCCTATACCGGCGCGACGGATACCCACGGCGGGTTGTTGGAAAGCGCAGATGGCGGCACGGTGTTTTTCGACGAAATCGCAGAAATGCCCATGACCATGCAAGCCAAACTGTTGCGCGCCATTCAAGAGCGGGAAGTTCTGCGCGTGGGAGGAACCGACCCCGTCGCCGTGAACATTCGCATCATCGCTGCAACCAACCAAGACCTGCGTCAACGGATTGCGGACGGGCGCTTTCGGGAAGACCTGTTTTTCCGTCTGAATGTGATTCCCATCCACCTGCCTCCCTTGCGGGAACGACGGGAAGACATCCGCCCGCTGGCCGGGCACTTCTTGCGCAAGGTAGGGTATAAAACCGGGAAACGGCTGGGCGGTTTTTCCGAAGAGGCTTTGGGTTGGCTGGAAGAGCTTCCCTTGCCCGGCAACGTGAGGGAATTGGAAAATCTGGTGGAACGTGCCGTAACCCTGGCTGGTGGTCTACGCATTGAACGGCACGATCTGACCACGGAATTTCAGGTTTCCACCCGATCGAATCCTGAGGACGAGGGGCCGTTGAAAACCCTTCAGGACGTGGAAAACGAATACATCGACAAAGTCCTTCGTCTGGTGGGAAACAACAAATCCAAAGCGGCAAAAATTCTGGGTATCGACCGCGTATCGCTTTACCGACGGCTGAAACGAGGCTGACTCCGTCAAGCGATGAAAAACGCAACATCTGTTGCAAATTGCAACCTCTCATTGATTCATCCATAATTTCAATAAGATAGAATCTTTTTGCGGCGTTCTCATGGCATTTCGTTGCAATGAGCAACAAAGGGTGCTGTTGGGCCATATTCTGTATCTTTATGAAATTAAGGCTTCTTTCCGTATGAAAGACTTGGCAGAGGATTTGCTCTGTAAGCGGCTCGAACCTGAAGGAAACCAGCAGGCTTCCCCATTCATTCTCCAACCGAAACGGCTGAGCGTTTGCCTTGGAAAGGAATGAGCGTATGCAGATTATTTGTATTTCTCGTGGAAGTTACGGGTATGGAAAGCAGCTTGCCGAAGAGCTGGCCACAGCGCTTGGTTATGCCTGCCTGAGCCGGGATACCCTGATTGATGAGGCTACGGCCCAAGGCATCCCGGTAGGCAAGATCGAGATGGCCATTCTGAAAAAGCAGCCGCTCACCGAAGAGTTGGATATTCAGATCAATCGTTTCAAGGCCTTCATGAGCCTGAAATTCTGCGAGCAGGCCCGAAAGGGGAGTTTTGTTTATCATGGTCGGGCGGGTCATGCCGTGCTGGCTTCCATCCCCAACGTGCTTCGGGTTCGGGTGATCGCGGATGTGGAAGACCGGATCAATTCCGTGATTCAGCGTATGAATCTGGATCGAGATCGCGCCCGCAGTTTCATTGAAAGTGTGGATGAAGACATTCACCGCTGGACCCGCTCCCTGCACGGCATGGACTGGGAAGCCCCCGGAAATTACGATCTGACGATCAATGCGTCCCATATGGCGATGGAACATGGTGTAACCCTGGTGCAAACCCTGGCCGGGCTGCCGGAGTTCAGCATTCTGGATAGTGTTGAAAATCATCTGAACGACCTGATCACTCAGGCGCAATGCCTGCTTGCCCTTGGAAAAGATGAACGCACCAAGGATATGAAGGTTCAGGTCAGCACCTCCGGTGGGGATACGGTGGTTACCTATTCGCCCTGGTTGGAAAATCAGGCCAAGGTCATTCCGGAGATTCTATCCTCCGTTTCAGGCTTGAAATCCCTGGTGTGCAGTGTTGCCACAACGAATATCGCCTACATTCAGGAAGAATTCGATGCCGAAGATGAAACCTTCCAGCATCTGGTGGAGGTAGCCAAGAAATGGAACGCCGCCGTGCAGGTGATTCGCTACGTCCATACGGATAGCCTGGATGGAGAGGAAGGAAATGTTCCCTTGGAAGATCCGGCCCAGGCTCCGTTGCAGCAGGATAACCTGGAGGATCATGGTGGGATCTTGGATGACGAGGAAAACCTGGATTGTTCGGAAACGGGCTGCGGCATTCCCGAAGTGATGGACCACTTGATTCAATCCGGATGCGCCGGTGGTGTTCATCAGGTCTGCGGAGCACCCCAGGCACTGGTGCAGGAGTTGTCGGCCAACGAACACTTCAGCCTCATTGCCGTAGGCAGCACCTTCGTTCACAAAGCACCTTCCGTGCAAAAGCGGATGCGACGCGACCTCATCGCCTTCCTCGCCGACGCCTTCCATATCCCGGTTATTGAAACGGAAGACCTGAAAGCGCAGTACCTTTTCGGAATGCGTCAATGGAGCGAATTGATCGGTTTCAGTGCCATCGTTGCGCTGATTTATTTCGTGGTCATGCGTTTTCAGATTCCGATTCTCAGCTTCCTCCATCAAGAAGGAACCATGCACCGCGTACTTGCTACCGGGATGGTTGTTGTCGGAGTTCCCATTGCCGCGTTCATTATTGGCGGTTTTGCTCATCGACTGTTGAAACTCGTGAAGCTGGAATGAGTTCCCAAGCCGAACCAACGCGGTTTCTCTTTGGCATCAACCCCTAGTTTTCATTGAGGATGAACATGGTTGGATCACTGGGTCAATTATTCATCGACATCGACCTTTCCACGGCCTTGCAGGTCGCTTTCCTCGGCTTTGTGGGTGGGATCTTGAGCGGATTCATCGGCTCTGGCGGCGCGTTTTTCATGACGCCGGGAATGATGAATCTGGGTGTTTTAGGGCCGGTTTCCGTGGCCAGCAACATCACCCACAAATTCGGCAAGGCGATGGTGGGCTCGCGTAAGCATGGCGAAATGGGCAACGTAGACAAAAAGCTGGCCATCTTTATGTTGGCCACCGCCGCAGTGGGCATTCGCCTTGCCGTGTGGATTGTCAAGCTCTTGTTCACGCAAGGTGGAAGTGGAGACAGTAAAGGGGCCGGGGCGGACTTGTACATCAGTATCGTCTTTTCCGTGATTCTTTCTTTGGTTTCCATCTCCATGCTGCGAGATATTGTACGCTCCAAGAAAAACGATGAAACCGGACCCTCACGCAAGATCGTCGATTTCCTGGCCAAGCTCCGTCTGCACCCGCTCATTTATTTCCCCGTGGCCGATGTCAAAGTCTCCCTGTGGGTGATTCTGATCTGCGGCTTGGCGGTGGGCTATCTGGCAGGAACCATCGGTGTGGGCGGTTTCATCGGCGTTCCGGCGATGATTTATGTTTTCGGCGTTCCAGCCGCCGTCGCAGCGGGTAGTGAACTCTACCTTGCGATGTACATGGGAGCCTTCGGTGCGTTGAACTACGCCTTTGAAGGGATGGTGGATATCCGCCTGACGCTCTTGCTCTATTCCGGATCGTTGATCGGCATTTACATCGGAGCCTATGGAACCAAGGTGGTCAAGGAAGTGATTATCCGTCTGGTCACCAGTTGCATCATTCTGCTCTGCGTGGTCAGCCGTGCCGTGGCCATTCCTGTCTACCTGCAACAACTGGGCTATTGGAATTACGACCCGGCCTACAACGAATATTTGAACTTTATCAGCAAGGCTCTGTTGTATGTCAGCGGGCTTTCCGGTAGCGCGATGATTCTGTTCTTCGTCTTGCGTGCCTATTTCAAGCGTCGCCGGATTCAGTCCAAACTTCTGAAGGGTCAGGATACACCTGCGGCGGATCTTGCCCCGCAGGCCGCCAGCCAAGGGAGCTGAACCATGTCTTTCTTGAAACGAATGGGTTTGTTTTCACGGGCCGAAGCCTCGATCGATACCTTGACTTCCCTGCGTCTGGAATCTGTACGGTTCCGTAAACTCTTGGCCTTGTGCCGGGAGATGATGGATCTGGCCCAGGATGGTCAAGAGAAATACCGTGGTGAATATATCCTGGACCGTCATTACGTCATCACCCTGGTTGATGCGGTGTTGGATCGCCTGAGTTCCTTCACCACCAACAGTTTGTTTTTGTTACCCGAACAGGCGGATAAGCGCTTTGAAACCCTGGATGTCTTGAAGAAACACGCCGTGGTGCTGGAAAAAACCGGGAATCTGGTTCCCCGACTGAAGCCTTCCGAAAGCGAAGGCTCACCAGAGAGCAGCCCTCATCAGGAACCGGAATACCAGCTATTGGCCAAAGCCCTGCAATGGATGGATGGTGGCGAACTTCCAGAAGACGAAGACGTACTTCATTGGGTGCTGGATCTACTGGAACGTATGGTGGTGGAACCGACAAGGCCGGTGGCTGACCCCAGCGGGCTGACGACCTTGGAGTTGGATACCCAATGCACCAACAACCGCATTGAATTTGCCGACCTTACGCTGCCTTCCGGGGCGGATACCTCGTCTACCACCGAATCCCCTTCGTTGCATTGTCGTCCCTTCGTGTTGATGCTCATCGGAGCCGAAGAAGATGAGAAGAAAGAAGACAACTCGGCCCTCAGTTCCGAGGAAGCGACGAAACGGTTTCAGAACTGGTTCGCTGTTGCGGACGCGGATCATCTGGACCTGCGTCGAGTGGGAACGACGTCCCCGCTACGGCTGGTGGCCTCCATCAGCGGTCATGAGGCGTCGGATTTCATTTTCCTTTACGGCCCGCGTGATCAGAAACTGGAAGAACGGTTGGGGGACGCCTTCCGTGTTCAAACGACCGGACGCGGATTCATGGCGTGGATGGTTGGAGAATCCCCGGATGAAACCGAGCGTAACCTGATTCAGTTGGGGAAACAGCTTTTCGCACCCAGCGAAAAAACGGAGCATTCCGACGGATCGACGGCTCTTGGTACACCGAACCCACATGGAGTTGGATGATGAATAAATCCTTGCGCATTATGGTAATTGACGATGAGAGCATTGTCGGAAAACGTTTGAAACCGGCCCTGGAAAAAAACGGTGATACGGTCAAGACCTTTGAAAGCGGAACCGATGCCTTGGCTTGTCTGAAAGAAGAGCCCTTTGATGTCGTCGTCACGGACGTGCGTATGGATGACATGGATGGCATTGAGGTGTTGGAACAGGTTCACGCGCTGAACCCGGCGATCAAGGTGATTATCATTACCGGCTATGCCACGGTGGAAGTGGCGCGTGAAGCCTTGCTGAAAGGCGCCTTTGATTTCATCGCCAAGCCCTTCAAACCCAATGACCTGCGTGATGTGATTGCCAGGGCAACCAAGGAACTTCAAGGCTAGAGCCTCTGTGCCGAGCCACGAAGTGACCCGAACCGAACACATGGAACATCACCGCTTCAACACGTTTCCGTTGCGTGATGTTCTTGGAACGAAACCTGCCGCCGAAGGGGCAAGGCAAGCCTTCTGGGCAGGTTGATAGGAAGGAGTATCTCATGGCGGATTCCACCAATCCTTCGATGCAGAGACAAGCCAAGACCTTGCGGGTCAAACAGGAAATCGCCAAGGAACTGCTCAATCACAACGGAGAGCTTCTGCAATGGCTTACCGATCTGGAAGCGGATCTGGACCATCTTCCTTGTTACGATACCCGCATCAGCCGTCCGGTTCTGCATTTGCTGGATGAAACCTTGCTCATGGCCCAGGAACTCAACAGCCTGAGTCAAGATCGTTTTACGGATCTCTATGGTGCCTTGGACCGCATTCGGGCGGAAGTGCTGCCCATCTTTTCAAAAAGAAAAGATACGACCTCGCTGCCGATTTCCGTCTTTCTGGATCATGAGAAAACCGGTGATTCTCACCTCACCGGCGGTAAAGCGGCGGGGATTGCGGCCTTGAACCGTCTTTTTCCCCACAACGTGCCATCGGGATTCATTCTCACCACGGCGGCTTACCGTCGCCTGATGAATGCCGAAGACCTTGAGCAGCGTGTTCGTCTGGCGATGAAAGATATTGCCTATATCGGTGACACAAAACGCTTTCATGATATTGCCGAGAGCCTCCGCTCTCTGTTGTCTCACCATTCCCTTTCTAAGGAGATCCGAGAGGCCATTGAACGAAGCGCGGCACAGTTGGACCCGGAAGGAACCACGCAATGGGCCGTGCGGTCCAGCGCGATTGGTGAGGATGGGAGGTTCAGCTTTGCCGGTCAGTTCGAGAGCGTTTTGAATGTACCTCATGCCAACCTGGCCGAAGCCTACCTTCAGGTGGTATCCAGCCGCTTCACCGATCGCACCATGCGCTACCGGTTGCACGCCGGTTTCCGTGAGGTGGATACGCCGATGGCGGTCTTGTTCATGCCTATGGTGCAGGCCCAGGCGGCGGGAATCGTCCAAACCCAAGACCCGCTGAATCCGGAATCCGACTCCCTGATTCTACATACGGTCAATGGGCTTGGGGATGTCGTTGTTCGCGGTGAGCGTCAGCCGGATATTCTACGCCTTGAACGTAGCGATCCTCATCAACTGCAAGACCTGCGACGGGCCGAAGGCTCCCGTCGTGACGATGATTTCTACCTCGATGACATTGCGCGGTCTTCCGTGGCGGTGATGGCCATGCGTGTGGAGCGTGAACTGGGTTACCCGGTGGAGATCGAATGGGCCTTGGATGCTCAAGGCAAGGTCTGGTTGCTGCAAAGCCGACGACTCAGTCCGTCTCCACAAGGGGCGGCACGACGCAAGCATTCGGGGGGATCGCCCCTCGCGGAAGGTGGCGTGACGATTTGCGCAGGCCGAGCCGAAGGAAATCTTGTTCGCTACGAACCAGGATTGAAACCGGAGGATCTTGAAACAGGAAGCGTTCTGCTGGTCGATCATCCCACGCCGGACCATGCTATTTTTCTGCCGCGACTTGCCGCGCTCCTGGCTATCCACGGGAATCCGGCAGGTCATATTGCCACCTTGAGCCGCGAGTTCTTCGTACCGAGCCTCTTTCAACTGGGGGATTCTCACAAGCGACTGCACAACGGCACCCGTATCAGCCTGAACGCGGCCAAGCGAAGCATCTACGCCGGTTCCCGGTGGAAGGGCGTGCGGGAGCGTGTATTGGTGCGTATTGCATCCAGTGGGCGTAACCGCCACTCCGGTGCTTTGTATTCACCGATCATGGAACTGAATCTTACCGATCCGACCGAGCGCTCCTTCAAGGCAAAGTCCTGCCGCTCGATTCATGATTGCATTCGTTTTATGCACGAAATGACCTTGCATTCCCTGTTCCGTCTGGGAGATGAACAACGCCGTCAGGGAAACCGTGGCTCCCTGATGTTGAACACGGAACTTCCATTGCGTCTTCATCTCATGGATCTGGGGCACTGTCTGGATAAAGAGAAGGATTCCGTGGACCCGCAAGCCGTTCGGAGTCTTCCCTTTGCCGCATGGTGGAAAGGTGTCTCGGACCCCCGGCTGCACTGGTCGGATCGCTGGACACGGGCCTTTGCCGGATTGTCGGAAGATTTCAAAGAACAGGTCATGGGTGACACACGAGGCCCACGCCGCTCCGGGGATGCCAACTACGCCATTGTCGGAGGAGATTACCTCAACGTCAACACGAGGATGAGCTACCATTATGCAATGATTGACGCCACGGTCGGCCCCGGCTCCCAGGCAAACCACGTGCATTTTCGCTTTTTCGGCGGAGGCGGTCCCAAACAGAACCGGGAACGGCGCATCCTCTTTTTGGAACGTGTCTTGCGCCAAGCCCAATTCGGTGTAGACTGCCAAGGGGAACTGCTGACCGCATGGTTACGGCACCATCCGCAATCGACCTGCGAAAAGGCTCTACGTCTTCTGGGTCGCCTGATGGTGTTTTCTCGTGATCTGGATGGGGTTCGACTGGACGATGATGCCCTTCAGGCGATGGCGGCAGACTTCCTTACCCGTTTTGGTGAAGCAAGCTAAAGAACGATCTGGAAGCCCAATAGACCATGAATACAAGCAGCCCGCAACGCAGACAAACGACATCGGAGAGCGCTCCAAGTCCGAATTGGAACGAGGAAAGCCGGGTCAACCAAGCCTTGCTGGAACGCCCCCGTTTCACCATCCGGGCAAAAATTATCGTCGCGTTTTCCCTGTTTATTGTGCTGAATATTTCCGTGATGGTCTGGTCTAGCTGGGTGATCGCGAACATCCAAAGCAAAATCCGTTTTCTGGAAGTGGCCGGGAATTATCTGAGCGAACTTCAGGAAGCCCGCCGGTATGAAAAGAATCACCTTCTCTACCACACGAATCTGGATGAGGCAAAAGAGCATCTTTCCAATGCCGAAGTGATCCTCAAGGGCCAGCAAGAAGATATTCTGCATACCGTCGGCAAAGACAACCTGGAAAGCATGGTTCAGCACGTCACTCGCTATCATGCCCTGTTGGGTGAACTGGGTAAGGCCGTTACGCCTCAGCAGCGAGAAGAGATTGAGCCTCGTCTGAGGTTGCACGGGGCCCAGGGGATTGATTCCGCCGAACATCTGGTGTTGCAGGAACGGGCGAACATTGACCGTATGTTGCTCTTGGCGAAAAGGGTTCCCTTGTTGTTCGCTGCGGCGTTGGTGGTTTTAATGGGTTTCATTGCCACCTTCCTTTCCCGGCAGTTGCTCAACCCGCTTTCGCGTTTCATGGAATATACCCAGCGTTTGGGACGCGGTGATTTCACGATGATTCACCCGACGCGCCGCTATTCCGATGAGTTCTCCCAACTGGCGATGGCCTTCAACCACATGATTCACGAACTGGATACGCGACATCGTATCCTGGCCGATTCCCACAAACTGCGGGCCATTGGTACCCTGGTCGCTGGGGTCGCCCACGAGTTGAACAACCCGCTGAACAACATCATGCTCACCAGTTCGATGCTGGATGAAGACCTGGAGGAACTCGACCCGAAAGAGGCCCGTGAGATGACCCAGGATTTGATCCAGGAAACCGAACGGGCCTTGAAGATCGTTAAAAACCTATTGGACTTCGCTCGTGAAAGCGAAACCAAGCTGGAACCCATTTCCCTGGACCGGACCATTCACGACACCCTGCACCTGGTAGGAAACCAACTCAAGATGCAGAAAATCCGCACTACGGTGGACATCCCAGAGACTCTTCCCAGGGTTCATGGGGACGAGCAGATGCTCAATCAGGTGTTTGTCAATCTGATCCTGAACGCTGCCGAAGCCTTGCCCGCTCAGGGGTGTATCGACATCGCCGTGCGCACAGGCAAGCAGGAAGGCTTTGTGGCGGTTTTGGTGAAAGATAACGGACACGGCATCCCGCCGCATCTGCAAAACCGCATCTTTGATCCCTTTTTCACCACCAAAGGCCAGAAACGCAAGAAAGGCACCGGTCTGGGCTTATCGGTCAGCTTGGGGATTCTCCGCAAGCTGGGCGGCACCATCGAGGTGGAAAGCACCGAAGGCGTTGGGACCACCTTCACCGTGTTGCTGCCCATTACCGATGTTCCTGCCGGTCTTGAGGATCATCTCGGCGGCAAAGGGTAGGGGAACCCTTGCTTCTCACTCCTTGCGTTGCGAAGAGCGGAGACCCAAACCGATAGAGCCTCATCGTAAGCCCGCCTGTTTCACTCAATGAGCGCCTTCGAGCGACTGAAAGAATTCAAGCGCATTGTCCCATAGGGCTACCGCCTTGGGCCTGAAGTAGCCCATGTGCCCAAGCCCTCCGGGAAAGGCCGCTGCATCAAGATCAACCGTCTTCACGGGAGTGTTGACCATGTTGTGTCCCCTGGCTTAGCCCCAATGAGTTTTACCCTTACCCCCAAATGAAAGGAAAGCCGGAGGCAAGGGCAGGGTGCGTGTGCATTGCTTGGCCTAGGGCTTAGTTACCAATAGGAAGATGGGCAATAAAGATGTCAGAATCTCCCTCATTGGAGATACTTATCTCGTTAATCGTCAGAGTGTTGGCAATATACCTTCCCGTCCAGACGATATTCTCATCCTTATCCCAGACCATAGACATTGGGAAAACCTGACTAGAAAATCCATAATGTTTCAGCCAATCGAAAGTGCCATCCAAAAGAAATCGTGCAAGAACTCCTCCTCCATAGGATGTATGACCATCACCAATATTGGTGTCATAGCAATTGATCGTAATTAGAATCCTGTCTTGAGAATCTACCAGAACCTTTCGCGCTACGGCTTGCGTTTCCCCATAGTCACTGAAACTTTTGTGCCAGATTAATGAACTTCCATCACTTGAATATAGAAATAGTCTGGGATAGCCGGGAGAATCTCCTGTAACAAGAACATGTCCAACCGAATCAAAAGCACAGGAACGTCCATAATCATTTACATCATAATGGGAAGTACTACCGCCATCATAATTCTCATTCCAGAGATTGCTACCGTCCCCATCAAACTTGCTGATGAAGATGTCGGTCCCTCCTGCACTGGTCAGGTTTTCATCTCCGAAGGTTGCTGTGTCAGAGAAGTAACCCGTGATCGCGATGTTGTCCTGGGCATCCACGGCTACGGCATTGCTGGAATCTTCGCTTGCTCCTCCAGCGCTCCAAGCCCAACTTGTTTCCCCGTCCGCCGTCAGTTTGAGCAGGAAAATATCCTTATCTCCGTTGGATACCCGTGTTTCATCCCCGCCAAAATCAATCGTTCCGCCAAAATAGCCGGTTAACAGAAGGTCGTTCTGAGAATCTAACGCAATCCCGTTTCCTCCGGCGGAAGAATCCGCACTTCCAAAGGTTTTTCCCCAGATGTACTCACCATCTGCATTGTACTTGAAAACAAAGATGTCAGAATTTCCACGGCTGGTCACCACTTCACCATTCATGATGATGTTTCCCTCAAAATACCCGGTGAAGATGACATTGTCTTCGGTATCTACGGCAATCCCCATGCCGACATCATTGTTGGCTCCACCAAGTCGTTTGGCCCAGAGGGGAATGCCATCCGGCCCCAGTTTGGTCAAATAGGCATCGGAACTCCCGTTGCAAGGGAGAGTTGTGTTTCCAAAACTGATCGTGCTTTTGAAATAGCCGGTCAGATAGACGTTTCCTTGGGAATCCATCGCCGTGTCATTGGCGATCTCATAAACCGATGTGCCAAAGTCTTTGGTCCAGAACTCACAAGAATCACCATTGTAGTCGGAGGAACAGCTACAGAGTGATTCAGAGCAGGTACCATGACCATTGCAGACTGTGCCATCTACACACATGCCCAAGCCGTCACAACTTCCACCCTCCAGGCAACTGTTTTCATCCATGCAGGACGTTGTACTCGGTTCATGGTTGGATTGGCAAATACCGTTGGCATCGCAGGTATCCGGTTGATTGCAATCATTCTCCGTATCGTCTCCGCATCGCTCACCGATATGTTTGGAGCCATCATGCACACAGGTGTGGGTATCCAGGTCACAGGCGGGAGAGGTGCATTCCAGGCCGTCGTCGGGCAAGTTCGTACATTGGGAATCTTCAATGCACTCCACACAGGAACCCTGGTAACAGAAATCATCCTCACCACAGTCTATGCCATCGGCCTGGTTGGCATAGAAACACACGCCGGTGGCGGGGTCACAAACACCATCCAGTTTGCATACCTCCGGGGCGATGCAGGTGACCGGGTCCGTGCTTTGATCGCAAAGACCTTGGTTGCAGGTGTACACGCCGTTGCAGGCATTGCCGTCATCGTTGCACAAGGTGGTAGAGTCTGCATAGTTGGGTTGACAGACGCCGTGCGCATCGCAGGTGTCGGGATGATCGCATTCGCTGTCCGTGGAGTCTCCGCAGGATTGACCGACATGAGCCGAAGGATCATGCTCGCAGAGGTGGTTGGCCAGGTCGCAAACCGCGCCGGTGCATTCCAGACCATCGTCAGCCAGATCCAGGCAACCCGCGTTGTTCAGGCAATCCACGCAAACACCTTGATAGCATTGATCGGAACTTCCGTACAGAGTACCATCCGCTTGGAACGGATCGCTGCACAAACCGGTTCGGGCATCGCAGACCCCGACAAGATGGCATTCATCGGATGCTTGGCAGGTCACTTCCGGCGTGCTGATCATGCAATCACCTTCGTGACAGGTATACACACCGTTGCAGGCATTGCCATCGTCATTGCAGACATTGCCTTCATCAATCGCCGCCCAGGCGTTGAGGGTTGCATTGCAAGCCTGGCAGGGGTTCTCCGGATGACTCTGGCCATCCATATAGCATTCGTTGTCCATCAAACAGTAATTTTCAAGTACGACGGGCCGGCATTCGTGGTTTGATGTGCATCGCTCTTCGGTACAGGCAGGGATGCTGTTTCCTGTGCTGCAGGTACTCGTGTCAGCCATCCATTGCCCATTCTGACAACATGGCTCATCCGTGCAGGAGATCAACTCTTCATCCCCATCGGTTGGGTCTTCTTCCTCAAGGTCGCCATCTTCGTCAATCATCGGGTCGATACATTGCCCGTTCTTGCACTGTTTATCGAGGTTGGCGCAATCCATGTTTCGTAACCACTCTCCGTGCTGGCAGACACGTACCCAGGTGCCGTCACAATCTACATCGTTATCCTCACACTCCACGTCTTGATTCTGGCAGGAACCATTCTGACAGACTTTATCAAGGTTGGCGCAATCCATGTTTCGTATCCACCTTCCATACTGGCAGACACGCACCCAGGAACCGTCACAATCCACATCGTTGTCTGTGCATTCGCTTTCACTTTCTTGTTGGCAGATCCCGCGTTGGCAGACCATCCCGCTTGAACAATCCGTGTCGTTGCTACAGGTACTTCCACCCTCTACGTCTTGTGACTCCTCATCACAACTGAAAAGAAACAAAGCCAGAAAGAGAAGGACCGTGGCATTGCGTAACATTTTTACTCTCCTCTCAGCAGCGACGATGAATCATCCGCTACCCCCAATCGCTTTGAGGCACCAAAGGGTGTAAACGCGGAAAATCTTTTCTTATATCATTATGTTGCCAACCTACATGCTCCTATTCTTGTCAGGTTTGTGGAACAAGTCAAGAGATTCCAAATGAAGGAACAGGATCTCTCTGTAGTGAAATGCCAGCTTTGAGTGTCTCGTGATGGTAAACCTGGGCTTGTAGGAATAGAAAGGGAATCGTGCCTCTTTCTTGGCTCTTGATCTCGATACATGCTACTGCCCAAAGAGCATGTCCTTCGTATGGTTTGGAGATCAAAAATATGGATCATGACAATCATGTGCCTACGGCCAGGCCCTGTCTATCTGTGCGAGGGTTTCCGTTTCCGGGGATGGATAATCCGATTGACACGACGTGGAAAACCTGAATAATCAAGATGTGTCAGTTTTGTCGATGATTACCAAGGTATACGCTATACGATAAGGAACCACATCATGGGTAGGATACTTTGTCTCTTTATAGTATTAAATCTATGGATAACGTTGATGGTGAGCTCGGTTTGGGCCGATTCTGCATCCTCCCCCACCGAAGGGCAGAGCGACGCAGAGCGCAGTTTGGCGATGCTAAACCTGAGCGCTCCGGATCTGTCGAAGGATGAACAGGACAATGTCAACCAGCAGCTCTCGATGGTTTTGCAGCGTGAGTTCGGTAGTGCCTTCGTCTCCGACGAAAGCCTGAAAAAGATCCTCCAATTCGGTGAACTTTCCGACACGATGGATTGTACGAACAACACCGAATGCGTTGCGTCTATTGCCAGCAAAGCCCATAGCGATCTCTTACTGAGCGGAAAAGTCGGTCGTGTGGGAAGCGTCTGGGTGCTGACCCTGCAACTGTTGGATATCAAACATTCCAAGCCCATTGCTCGTGTCGCGCAGGAAACGGAAGACCGGGACGCTTTGCCGGTTGTGGCGACGGAGGCTGTTACGAAGATTCTCGGCAGGCTCAAGGGGCTGGGAGACGCCATTCGCATCGACACCGCCTCTCTAGGAAAGAACCCGCGCATTGCAATCATGGATATCTCGGCCACCGGCGTGGAGCGCACCCTTGCGGAAAACATGCTGGACATGGTTACCGTGGAATTGAAGCAGTTTGAAGGCTTCCAGACGATCAGCCGCCAGGAAATCCAGACCATGCTCAACTTTGAGGAAGCGAAGCAAGGTATGGGCTGCGATGACGATTCCTGCTTCGCGGAGATCGGCAATGCGTTAGGGGTTCAGTATCTGGTAACGGGAACCATTGGCCAGTTGGATGAAACCTACATGCTGACGATGAAGGTCATTGACATCCGCAAGGGCAAGGTTATTGGACGCGAACACGAAAACTTCGTCGGCCCGGCGGAAGGTCTGCTTCCTGCCGTGCGTTTTGTTGTCCGCCGTCTCTTCGGCGCACCCTATACCGGGGATGGCCTGCTGAAGCTGTCTGTCTCGGAAGAGGGAACCTCGGTGATGTTTGACGGAAAAGAGATCGGTCAAAGCCCCAACCTGACCCTTCCCGGTAAGTTGGCTGCGGGGAAATACCGCATTGATGCCGACAAGGAAGGTTTCCACCATTATTCACAAGACATCTTTATTGAACCGGCCCGACAAACCCATGTGCAGTTGAACCTGGAAGAGCGACCGCCCAAGTGGTGGCAAACCTGGTGGTTCTGGACCACTGTGGGTGTGGTGGTGGCCGGCGGCGTGACCGCCGGGGTTGTGATTGGAACGATGCCGGCGGATAATCCGAATACGGGAAGCGGAACCGTGCTTCTCAACAGTGCGGGAGGTGCCCAATGAAACGCATTTCGCTTCTACTGGTTTGTGTGGCGATGAGTCTTTCCCTTGCCTCCTGTGATCGTTCCACCTCATCCGGTACCTTCTCCTTGAGCTTTGATTGGGGCGAAGACGGCCCTCCTCAAGCGGAAACCTACCCGGAGGGGCTCTGGGTTTGGGGCCGTGTTGAAAAGCGGGATTCGGATTCCCAGGAAAACTGGACCCGCATCGGAGAATCACCCCTGGTTTCCTTCAATTTTGACGGGCAAACCAGCTTGGATCTGGCGGATATTCCCAACGAAGACAATCTGGTTATTGTTGTGGAATTGAGTCAGGAGAAATCCAAGGAAGGCTTGGTGGAGTACTTCGGAGAGTCGGAACCCTTTTCCATGAAGCCGGGAAAACATACGGACGTGCGGGTGGCCTTCCAACTCAATCCCACCCCGGCGGCCCAAGGCTCTGGCGATGATGACGACGATGACGATGATGACGACCCGACCAGCCAGACTTTGACGATCCTTGAAGCTACCGGTCCGAAGAAGGACCATGTCAAGACATCTGTCGTCACGCTTTCCTTTGTGGCTCAAAACGCGACCACAGCCCTTGCCGCCAACGACATCGGATTTTCCAGCGGCGTGCAGAGCGTAAGCCTGGACTCCTTGGACCACGACGGAACGCGCTATCTCTGGTCTGAGTGGGATCTGAACGCCGGGTTATGTGAGCCGGGAGAATGTCAGGATGGCCAACGCCGGGTGTACATTCGTTTCATCAATGATCAGGGGTACGAATCCTCCGTCTATGATACCCAGGTCGAATTGGATACCACCCCTCCGGGCGTGTCTGAGCAGATCGCCGTGTCACCGATGGAAGCCAATGCAGGCTCTACCGTTTATATCACCGTCAGCCCAACCGAGTGGCTGCTGGAAGTGCCGGTTCTGTCTGTCACACCGGATGATTTTAGTATCGGCAATGTGGAAACCGACGAAGAGACCGGTAACACCATCTTTACCTATCTGGTGGATGAACAGGCCGTGGAAGGTACCGAATACCGTTTTACCGTGGATCTGGTGGACTACGCGGAGAATCGCTCGAACCAGATCGCCTTGCCCGGCTCTCTCGTGGTGGATCGTACCGCACCCCGTCTGGTGGACCAGGAGCTTCCAGAGCAGCTCCGCGTGGGAAAAAACAGCGAGGTAGTGCTTTCTTTCATGGTCAGTGAAGCCTTGAAAAACACGCCGGATGTGGGGCTTGGTCGTCAGGCGATGACCTGCGCCCAGACCGACGAGGAACTGACCTATCGCTGTTCCTACACCACACCAAGCGATGCCGCCACCACGGAAAGCGGATTTCAGACTGTGCGTGTGCAGTTGGTAGACCGTGCCGGGAACACGGGAAGCGAAGCGCTTTCCGACCAGATTGAATTTGATTTTTCCCCTCCCAAGGTGGTGTCCAATGTCGTATCTCCGGAACGCGCAGGCTTGGGGGATCGGATCAGTTACACCCTTCGGTTTGATGAACGTTTAGGTGAAACACCCACGCTGCAAAGCGACCTTCCCGGTGAAGGGTTTGGAGAATCGGAACTTTCCGAAGAGGGGCTGACCTACACCTGGAGCCGCACCGTCGCGGAAGGCGAATTGGGCTTGTTTGACGTCCGCGTGTCCAATGTCTGTGATGATCTGGGCAATTGTACGGACGAGCCGCAGAGCCTGCTGGCGCTCAATGTGGATGCCGTGGCTCCTTCCCTTGAAAGCCAGGAGCTTTCGCCTGCATCCGGGGCGTGGCTGAGTGTGGGAAAAACCATCATGCTTTCCTTCACGCTCAATGAAGGGGAAACTCTGGCTCCTGGGTATCCCAAAGCGAGCCTTGGCGGTTTCCCGATGGAGGCTCAACAGGCGGTCGAACCGTTTGCGTACACGTTCAGTTACACAACCCAAGGAGATGAAGTCCCGGAGGACCAGGACGAACTGGCGGCTTCGGTGGTGGTGGAACTTCTTGATCAGGCGGGAAACAGCACTACCGGCAACCTGGGTGTCGTCACCTTTGACTTCACCAACCCAAGCTTGGACATCAGCAGCCAACCCAGCCCGGAAGAGCGCCCGGCGCATTCTTTGGAACGCTTGGCGGTGACCGTCACGTCGTCCGAGCAACCCGGAGTTGAAGGGATTCAGCTGACGGCGGTCAATGTGGACGATGAGTCGGACAGCTTACCGTTGATTCCTGGAACGCCGGGGATCATCACCACCTGGACTTACGTCGTTCAGCAGGGCGATGAAGGAACCTACAGGCTGCAAGCCACGGGATCGGATAAAGCGGGAAACCAGGCTGAGCCGGTCACAATGACGATCACGATTGACGGCAAAGTGCCTCAGGTCCGTGACTATGACTTGACCCCGGAGCGGGTCGGTCCCAATAGCCCCTTTACGCTGTCCTTCAATGTCAACGATGATCTGGCCGGCGATCCGCTGGTACGTTTCAGTAACGGGATTGATGCCACGCAGACGATGGTCCTTACGGACGCCGTGGAGGGATGGGATTACACCTTCCAGGGAATCTCTCCCGCCGAAGCATCTGCGGCTTTCTTCACCATCAGCGTAGAGCTTGAAGATGAAGCGGCCAACCAGGGGGTTTATTCCCTGACGACCATCGAGATTGATGTTGTTGCTCCGTTCTTATCCAACGTAGAGGTGTCTCCGTCCTACGTCAAACCGGGAGCGAGGCTTCAGGCGGTCTTGTCGGCCAACGAACCCTTGAAGCAGGCGCCGACCCTGACAGCCTTGCTTGCGGGGGCGGATGAACCCAGCATCTCTTTCACCGCCCAGGCGGCGGATAGCTCTGCGGTCAGCTATGTCTATGAAGCCACCGTGCCGCTTAACGCTCCCGAAGGGAACTATCTGTTCCAGGATGTCCAGTTGGAAGATGTCGGCAGCAATGTCCGCACCCAGCCGGTTGCAGCGGAACATGGCTTTGAAGTCAACAAAACGCCACCCCTTGTCAGTGAGATGGCCATTCTGGTGGACGATCAGGTCCAGGTGAACCCGGTCTTCGCCCATGACACAAGCTTTGATATTTCCTTCCAGGTGGACAAGGAACTTGCCGACCTTCCCGCGGTACGGGTTGGTGCACGAACCGCGACCCACGTTGAAGGGAGTACTTACCGCTATCGCTTTACCACGGATTCCAGCCAGGATGCGCCTGGACCGATAGACATTACCATCAGTGCAACGGATCAAGCCGGAAACGTAGGCTATGGTCGGATGGTGGTCACCTTCGATTTCATCGCGCCGGTGATTCTCTCTTCCTCGGCCAGTCCGGATCTGGTCAAGCAGAATGCAACCATCCGCTACGAGGTGAATCTCAACGAAGCGCTGGCCGAGGGCTCGTTGCCTGTGTTGACGGCCACGCAAAACACCGGGGAAAGCTGGGATTTCGATTTCCCCCCGACCTTGGATGCTGAGCGAAAAACCATCACCTGGCAGCATACCACCCAGGATGGTGAAGACGGCGAGTATACGACGAGTATCCATGAATTGTGTGACATCTATGGCAATTGCCGACAGCAGGTAATATCCGGCAATCTGGCCGGGTTCGCCATTGATGCCATCAACCCGGAGATTACGAACCTCCGAATTGTCGAAGCCACCGACCCGGATTCCACCACCTGGCAGGAAACGGAAACCTTCAGTGCCCAGGCCGGGTACAACCACATCATGGTCTTGTTCACCATCAGCGAGCAACCCAAAACCGTGGTGGTAACCATTGCCGGACAGGATGTGTCTGAAGCCTGCACCCACGAGGGTTTTGACTACCTTTGTCCGTATACGGTGGTCGGAGATTCCGCAAGCGGTGTGCGTAACATCCTGTTGACCATCACCGACCTGGCCGGAAACCAGGTGGGGGCGGAACGTCAGGTGGTGGTTGATCTGGACCCGCCCCAGGTGGTTTCCAGTCTGGCCAGTCCGGAAATCGTGCGTTTGGACAACTCCCTGCGCTATGAATTCCGCACCGATGAAGCCCTCAGCAACACGCCGTCCCTGCTGGCACAGCGCCAGAGTGACGGCGCCTCGTTCCCTTGGGATGCTTTCTCCTCCGATGTCACTCTGTTTTCCTGGTCCGGCACCGCCGACGAAGGAGAGTCCGGCCAGTACGATGTTCGTATTGACCGCTTGTGTGATGCTTATGGCAACTGTAGCGAAGACATCTTGAGCGCGGATACCGAAGCCCTGGTCGGGTTTGAGGTGGATGTTGACGCTCCGCAGATCACGAACTTCGTTTCCCTGGAAGGCTCGGACCCCGACCCGACGAACTGGCCCGCAGCCACGGTCTTCAGCGCGCAGCCTGGGTACAACCGTTTGGTGGTCCGCTTTACCTTGAACGAAGAACCGGAAGTGGTGAATGTCAGCCTCGGCGTAACGAATATCGTGCAGTCCTGTGAACGTGATGGGCTGGATTTCTCCTGTAGTCTGACCGTGCAACAAGACGCGGATGGCAGTGGCGTGCGTAACATTCTGGTATCCGTGACCGATGAAGCGGGCAACCCGCAAAGTGATGACATTCAGGTGTCGTTTGATTTCGACGCACCGCAGATCATGGCCAGTTTCGCCTCCCCCGATCCCGCCGCGCTCGGTGTCAAGATTTCCTACTACCTGACGGTGGACGAAGCCTTGGGAACGAGTCGATCCTCACCCTGGATACTCAAGGCGTATTTGCCGCCGATGATTGGGTGTTGCTTCCCGATGGCGGGCCGAGCTATCGCTGGTGGGCCTGGATGAACAAAAATCAGGCTCAGTTGGTGGATGTCGCCGTGACACGGTTTTGTGACCCATATGGAAACTGTGACGACCAGGTTGCCGGTGTGTCTTTTGAGTTGGATGGGCTTGTTCCCACCGTCGAGAGTCTTGAAACCTACTGCGGAACATCCAACACCCTGTGTCGTGAGTTCAGCGCCCAGACAGGCTTCAATCAGTTGTCCATTCGTTTTTCTCTGTCCAGCGAAGCCGGTACAATCACCTTGGATGTCGGTGATGAATCCTTGGATATAGACCAGGATTGCGTTGAAACCTCGCCGCTTTCCTACACCTGTAGCATGACGGTCGTAGACGACGGAACCGAGGGAGGCGTTCAGCAGATCACTCTGGTCGCTCAAGATGCCGCCGGTAACAGCAGCTTTGACTCCACGACCGTTTCCTATGACTTCAAAGCGCCCTCGTTGACCGGAACACCCCATTTCGAGCGCTGTGATTACTATTCGGCAGCCCGTGTCGCCTCCAACGATCTGTATGTCAAACACGGAGATGACTATCAAGGCGGGCTCTGCCCCTTCTCCGCCTGTCCTGGGGTTCTAGGTCCGGTGGCCGTTCATTTCGCCACCGATGAGTCCACCCTTCTTACCGGTGACGGTGTGGTGGTGGACGGCGGGGATCAACTCGTTGAGGCATCATGCCTGAACAGTAACAACGATTTCACCTTTTACTACATCCCCGGATTCGTAGAAGGCGATCGGCATATCTATGCCAGTGTGGCGGATGCCCTTGGTAATGAAGCCCAATTAGATTTAGGTGTTCTACGTATTGACTTCACACCTCCCTCGGCACCGGACACCAACACCGAAGATAAAATCCGCTATACCCGCGTCCCTTGGGGAGCGATGGATACCGACGGCGCGAAGGCCTACTACCTGCGTGGCACCTCCGGTTCTGTGTCTGCCGGGGCCAACGTTGTAGCCTATGATGCGTCAGACATCACTCAGGCGGCAGAGATTGGCCGGACCCGCGCCGATGACGAAGGTTCCTTTGGACGCGACATCGGTGGCGGAGGGGGGTTCCAGATTTCTTCCGCAGATACGCCTTATGTCTATGTCGCCGAGGAAGATCGAGCCGGGAACTCGTCCGACCTGGCCAGGGTGAACGATATTACCTGGATTGCCACAATGGGCTACAAAACCCAGGGAAGCCTGCTTGAAAACCCCAACGTGTTGTATGAATCCGGTAGTATGTCTCAGACTGTCCAGACCGGTTCCTTGAGGGAATACTGGGCTCCTGTCAATGCGGCCTACAATGACGCCAAAGCCTCCGTCTATGGAGAACCCCAGTTCACCAGAGTACGGAAAGGAACCTCCATCCCCTATCAGCGGGGTGGGTGTGGCATGGCCTACAATATCAATGCCGGAACCGGGTTGATGTTTGGCGGATATTGGGATGTCTATGCGGCAGATATGGCTTATGCCAACGATACATGGCTTTGGACCGGCTATGGTTGGATCAAGCAGACTCCCTTCACCTCGCCGGGAACCCGAACCGGTCATGCAATGGCCTTTGACCCGGTGCGTGATCGCACGGTGATGTTCGGTGGATGCAATACCGGAGATGAGTGTACGAATCTGATGGATGAAACCTGGACCTACGATGGCGAAGACTGGAATCTCGTCTGCTGGCCCGGTTGTGAATACCCCACCGAATGCACCTGCACCGACTCGCCTTCGGCCCGCAAAGGCGCAACCATGTCTTTTCATGGCAACCTGGGCATGTTGATGTTGTTCGGCGGTGAAGATGAAAACGGCGTAAGTGATGAAACCTGGTTCTTTGATGGGAAAACCTGGCATCAGGACTATCCGGAAACCACGCCTCCGCCACGGTATCATGCCTCAATGGCCTATGATGCCCACCGTGGCTACATGGTCATGGGCACGGGACGGGATGGTAGCGACGTGGTGTTTGAGGATATGTGGATTTATGAAGAAGATAACTGGGTGTTGCAATCCTATGCGACCGATCCCTATCCGGCGACCAGTCCGCAAAGCCTCTATTATGATACCGAAGACCAGGCGGTATGCACCTACACCAACTACTATGGTGATCCCACAACCCTAGGACGCTATGCCTGGAATGGTTTGGATTGGGAGTTTACCCCTGTGGGTAAAATCTTTGCCAATGAGTATCTTCGATCCTGCGAGATGTATGACTCCGAACGCAAGGCTCTGGTGCGTTTCGGAGGATGTCGTTTGTCCACATGCCAAGATGATTCTCAGGCATTCAATGACACCTATCTATACTACAACAACGAATCCTGGATCGATCTGGATGCAACAAACCAACCCACGGCCAGAGCTGAACATGTCTTGACCTACAAACCGGATCAGGCGCAGTTGCACCTTCACGGAGGACGAGACAATAACCGAGGAGGTTTCCTGGACGACCTGTTCTGGGATGGTTTCAGTTGGCAGGGAACCAGCATCCGACACGATACCGGCTCCTGGAGTCACGTCATGGCCTGGGTCGGCGATGCGATGATCCGTTTTGGCGGCGACCAATATGCTTCGGACGCTGCGGACACCTGGTATTACACAGGCTCCGGCTGGGGATTCTGGGCCGGGCCGAATGGTTCGCCCACCGAGCCTGACAGCAGTGCCGATGCCGCGATGGCTTGGATGGAAGGCCAGAACTACGCCTTGTATTTCGGTGGAGATACCAACACAGCCGGTCTGACCTGGAGGGTTCATTGGCAGGACGACGGAGGGCCCCAGTGGCTCACCCTGACCCCGGCTACCTCACCAAGTGCTCGTATGGCCCACAAGATGGTGTATTGCAACGTGACGGACGAAGAAAACCAGAGCCACCCCTCCATCTGGATGTTCGGTGGTCAAGGCGTAAACGATGGCCCCTATTACAATGATATGTGGGGTTGGGATGGCGCAACATGGTTTGACTACAGCCCGGAGAGCGGCCCTTCGGCCCGGTCGGATTACAGCTTCATCTGCGACAAATCCCGCTCCAAGCTTTATATGATCGGCGGACATCGCGGAGAATCAACACTTCTCAGGGATATCTGGCAATGGGATGGCGCTCACTGGCAGGAACTGGACCCTTACATCAAACCTTCGTTCCTCTATGGTGCGGATGCCGCCTGGTATGATGATTTCTCTCAGGGAGTCCTCTTCGGTGGACGTTTCGAGCAGTACAACCAGGATACCTGGGTGCTTGAAGAAGGCGCGGACAAGCGACCGGGGGTGTTTTTTGCCGTGGATTTCAATGCCTCGTCGGCTTGGGATGAAAGTGAAATCAAAAGTCTGGACGCACGTATGATTGCCGGAGGAACGGGTTACAACAATTTTTCCGAGCCCCAGCCCGGAGCGGAACTGTTGATCCGTGACAACGCGGGATGGGTTTCCTTGGCCAATGATGCCACCTTGGATACCGTGTACCTTTGGAGTACCGAACAGGATGCCCACTGGTTGAACCTTGCCTCGGATGTATTCCAAGAGCGGATCAAGCGATTGTTCATCGGTGATCGTAAACAACTGCTGTTTCGGGTCAGCCCGAAAGAAAACAATGGAAACGGATCGGATTGGGCTCATGTGGATCTGCAATACATCGAAGCCAAGCTGAACTACCGCTTGACCTGCAAACAGAGTGGTAAGGAAACCACCGATGACTCGCTGTGCTGTTCCGGCATGGCCTATCTCAACCAGTGCGTTTCCTGCCTGCCGAATGGCGCAGAGTCCGACGACCCCGCACTGTGTTGCTCGGCCTCGACCAAGAATGGTCTGTGCAACGACAACAAGTTGTATCTGCTTTCCGGCCCTTTCAATTGGGCGACGGCAAGGGCCGGTTGTCAGAGTCTGGGTGGTGATCTTGTTTCCATCAACAGTGCTGCCGAGCAAGCGAAAATTGAACGGATGGTGCCGGAGGATCAAAACATCTGGATCGGCTTTAACGACATCTCTTCCGAAGGGAACTACGTCTGGGTGGATGGCACCACCGGCGGTTACACCAACTGGGATCCCCCCAACGAACCCAACAACAGCGGAGGCAACGAGGATTGTGCGGACATCTGGGCATCACATGGTTATCGCTGGAACGATTCCACCTGCACTTCCAGTTATCCTTATGCCCTGTGTGAGAATGTCAATGTTGATTAGCAAAAGGGGAGCAGAATCGGGAATGCAGAGCTTGGCCTCACCCTTGGGCCTCGCGTAGTGAGGCGATGGATTCCGTGAGAGCGGGGAGGAAGTCCTCTTCCTCCACCCGTCGCGAGAAGTGCCCTTGGATGTACAAATCGCCGTGGTGTTCTGCCAGCACAAGGGCTACATCGGCACCCTTGGCTTCACCGGGGCCGTTGACCACGCAGCCCATCACGGCGACGACCCAAGGTTCCGCCACATCGGCCAGAGCCTCTTCGACCTGTTCCGCCAACCCATACAGCTTGGGGTACTGTGTGCGTCCGCAAGTCGGGCAGGCCACCACGCGAAGTCGTGGTGCGCGTAAGCCAAGGGCAGCCAGCATCTCGGAAGCGACGCGGACTTCCGTTACCGGGTCGGCGGAGAGCGACAAGCGTACTGTATCGCCAAGACCTTCAGCCAGCAGGGTAGAGAGTACCGCAACCCCGCGGGCCGTGCCGGACAAGGCCGTTCCGGCCTCGGTCAAACCAAGGTGAAGGGGAACGTCGCAGAGTGCGGCAAACTCCCGATTGGCGGCGAGGGTAAGGGCCGGATCGCTGGATTTCAACGAGACTTTGACGTAGGGATAGCGCAGCTCTTCCAGCAAACGTACATGAGACAGCGCACTTTCCACCATCGCTGCTGCTGTGGCTCCACCATGTTTGCGCAGCAGTTCCGGTTCCAGCGAGCCGCCGTTGATTCCAATCCGTATGGGAATCCGTTTCGGACGGGCCGCGTCAACGATCTCGGCAAGTCTTGTCGGGAGATCCAGGTTTCCTGGGTTCAGACGCAGGCCGTGAACACCGGCCCGGAGGGCTGCCAAGGCAAAGTCGGCCTGAAAGTGAATGTCGGCAATTACGGGAATCGGGGAAGCCTGAACGATGTCCTTCAGCGGAGCGAGAGCTTTTCGGTTGGGAAGGGCGACACGAACCAGGTCACAACCGGCACGGTGCAGAGCGTGAATCTGTTTCAGGGTGGCTTGAGCGTCCGTCGGATCGGTGGTACACATGCTCTGCACGGAGATGAGAGCGTTTCCACCAAGAGTCACCGGGCCGATGTGCAGTTGTCGTGTTGTGCGACGTGGGTTCATTTTGTCTCCAACGCTGTCTGCTCGCTTGGATGAAACCATGTTGAGAGGGCTGGGAGCGAGTCCTGTTACTGAGGCACCAGGCCGAAGCGACGCAGTACACCATATTCTCCCACGATACGAAGGTCCAACAAATCCTGATTTTCCCCCTGCGGGATGCTTCCGCCGTCAATGCCATACCATCGTCCATCAGCAGGCAGGTCCGTCACCGTCCAGTAATCGCCGAAATGTTCATAGGCACGGGCCATACCTTCAAAGCGGCTGGAAATGATGACCATTCTCTCGCGGTTTCCCGCCCAGGCAATGACTTTGTTTCCTTCAAACGAGACATCATCGGCCTTGGTGAACCACTTTCCGTTAAAGCGCCACAGGCTGTCTGAGGTCAGCGCGTAGACCAGAGAAGGATCGCTCAGGCTACCTGTAATCACCTGGAAGCCCGCGTCCGGGACATCCTGGGTACTCCACTGAGTTTGATTATAGCGGGCCACACAGCTACGGCAATCTCCTACGGCCCAAAGCCTGCGGCCCGGCGAGATCCAGATGTCGGTCAATTGGAAGGGGGTTTGGCTGTAAGAAACCCACTGCCCATTCAGATATTGCCAGATGGTTCCCTGCTTGTCGGCGATGAGAAGAAGGTTCAAGCCGTCTACCCTGTCATCCAGGTCCAAGCCGGGGATTTTCAACATCTTCAACCAACCGAGGGTTCCCGGCATCGGGGCTTCCTCTATGAGGGTCCAGGTCTGTTGGTCCAAGCGATACAGGTCTGTTTCCGTCATGGCGAAACCGTGGTCTTCATCCAGCAGAAGAACGTGAATGAAATCATCGGTCCCTACATTTTCATTCTTCTCTTTGACCGACCAGCTTCCGTTTGCATAGTCGGCGCTGGCTCCCTGACGGCCAACCACGACCGTCCGTCCGACGGGAATGACGGAAACCGCCCGCCAGGGGATCTGCGGGGTATCCACGATGGAACGCCAACGGCTTTGCGGATCGTAGCGGAAAATAGACCCACCGGAGCCGACAGCCCAGACCACGGTATCTGAGGCGAAAGCGATGTCGTACAGTTGTACTTCATCGAAGTCCGGGAAGGGAAGGCGTGCCGAAACCCAGCTCGGCGTATCACCGGGATAGATGTCGGTATGGCTCGCCCAGCCTTCGTTGTTCACGGCCCAGACGCGGCGGCCTCGACCGGCAATGGCATTCCATTGGTATTTTTCGGATAAGAGTTCCTGCGGATCGGAGCCGACGACCCAGCGCCAGATGCTGGTACCATCCAGGTAGAACAGCTCAGAACTGCTCTTGCACCACAGGTCGGTGAACTGCTCTCCCTGCTGAACCTTCTCCCAGCCATCCAGATTGATGGACCACAGGCCGGTGTTATCGGCCAGCAGGAAGCTTTGGTTTTCAACAGGTTGGCAATTGCGCTGGAGGTTGGTTACACCACCGGGCACATCCTGCATGACCAGGGGTTCCACCAAAGGGTAGAAACTGGTTTGACTGTCACCTACCACCCAGAGGCTTTCCAAGTCCTGTCCACTGATGCTGCGCAGGGTCGGTTGTCCCGGATTGGAAAAGCTGTTCCACTGGGAGTCATCCCACCAGACCAGGCCGTATTCCGGACCAACGGCCAGGATGTTTTCTCCGTCCGGGTCCAACCAAATGGATTGAAGGTCGGTCATCACCGGGGCATCTTCATGAATCAGGCTGCCGTTTTTGTAGTAGTACAGACCGCTGATTCCGGCAAACCAGACCTCATCACCACGAACCGCCACGGATTTCAGGCTTCCCCCGGCAGGAAGAGGCATTTCCCAGCACCAGCCTTCCTGGTTGGGCATGGAACAGATGGGTTTGGTTTCCGGCCATTTGGCCGGCTCTTCCTCGTCCTGGTCGACATCCTCCTCGACATCCCCATCTTCCCAGACGCCACCCGCGCAGCGGGCAAGATCCGAGGTTATCTGCTCGCATCCGTAGAGGCAGGCGTCTACATGTACCATCTGAATCAGATATTGACAGCTTGGCGCGGGAATCCAGGTGACTTTGCACATGGAGACGGAATCGTCAAAGCAGAGGGTGTCACCGTTTTGCAAGTCCTTCGCGCAGGAAGGCATGTCATCGGGAGGCAGACAGGTATCCGAGGAGTCTCCGTCCTCTAGGGAAGGATAATCAATAAATTCCGTGCAAGCGGAAGCCGATAGACAGGCAAGAAGGAGCAAGGCGAGGTTCAACACGAACCGGCCTTTTTTCATAAACCTCGACCTCTCGTCTTGAAACGACGGGAGAAAGCCCTTCCAACAGTGATGAGGGATGCGTCCTCGCATCGAGCGTCCAGCCCTCGCAGGGTAAGCGTCGGAAAACTCCAGCCCTTCAGAGTTACGGAAGCTCTGGAGTGTCCGAGACGTTGCTCAACCAGTCTTGCGCCACGGGACGATGGTTGCCGGTGGGGTGCCGTCTGAGGTACCGCTCGGCAGCTTGGCGTGCCATGTCGCCCTTCTCCAGATGAATATAGCAGCGAAGGCATAGATAATCCATTTCTTCCTGCATCCCCTGACGCAGGGTTCCGTAGGGAAGGCGTTCGGCCAGAGGAAGCACCTCGGAACAGGAGCGCCGATGTTTCGACAAGACCTTGGCGACACGCTCGGCAACCGGAGTTGCCCGATACCCCGTGGCGTGGTGAGCGAGGTAATCCATACAAGGGGAAAGGCTTTGAGTCCAATCACTCTGCGAGGCGGATGCCCCCAGGCAGAGGCGATAGCGCATCTCTTCAGCAAAGGGCTTGGCTCCCGGTGCGGCAAGGTAGGCTGTCAGTGCCGCTTTGGCATCCTGATCCCGTCCCGGAATCTCGCACAATAAAACGGCCTTTTCGTAGCGGGCGCGGTCGGCGAGGAGGCTGTCTTTCCCCGCAGCCAGTTGCTCCAGAGTGTCCAAGGCCTGGTTCTGCTTTCCGGTGGCACGCAGGGACAGGGCATAAAGGTAGCGGGCTCGTGGTGTCCAGGAAAGATTTTCGCCCTGATGGGCGAGTTGGGCCTGGTGGATCAGTCCTTGGTAGTCGCCTTCGCGATAGAGCCGTTCGAGTGTTGCCGCAAGCACATCTTCAGGATGCTCTTCCACCGTTTCGGTTTCTTCGTCAGATTGGGTGGGGTTGGTTGCGGCTGTCGGAGGGGCCTGAGGGGCGAGGGCGGGGCGTGGTGGCGCGGCTGGTTGTGTTGTTTGTGGCGGCAAGGACGGGGTTGTTCCTTCCGGCGGAGTGAGGTTTTCCGACGGTCGGCTGCTGTCGCTTGGCATGACGGGCCAGAAGGCCAGGCCGGGTTCCATGATCCAGTTTCCGGAATTTGTGTCATTTTGGGTGGCGTTGTCGATTCCGGCAAGCGTGTGGTTTCCCCCATCCAAAGGAACGAGGGCGGGCATCTTCGGTTCTACGGCTTGGTCCGATTGCCATTCGATCTGCGTTGCCGCGACGGTCATGACGGCGGCCAAGGCCAGACCGGGCAGAAGCCATCCGGAAAACGCCAGTGCGGGGCGGAACAGACGAGCCAACATGCTGGGTTCTTCACGGTGAAAATCGGCCTCGTCCAGTTTGTCTTCCAGCATCAGCCACAGGGCTTCGTGGTGTTCGTCAGACAGCGTGGCCGCCTTGGCGACCGCCTTGCCGTAGGCATCCACGGTTTCCACCAGAGGCTTCAACTCCGCATAGGAGGACGCGCAACGGTCGCAGTCCATCATATGGCGTCGGATCAGAAACTGTTCTTTGGAATCGGTGCCGTGGCGAGCCAGATCCCAGAGTCTGTCTTCACGCGGGTGTTTCATCACGAAACCTCCTCTTCGGCCAACATGCGGCGCCAGGCGGAAATGAATTCCTTGCGCGCTTTATGCAACCGGGACCACACGGTACTCATGGGGATTTTCAGATTTTCCGAAATGTCCTGCAAGGTGTGACCCTCCAATTCAAACAAAACAAACACGTCGCGGCGGCTTTTCTTGATCCGCCCGATCGCCTGTTGAACTCGCACACGCTGCTCCTCGTCCAACACGACATCCAGCCCCTTCTCACCGGGAACGTTCTGCAAGTCATCGCTCCAGGATACAAACGCTTTGCGTGTGCGGCCTTGCTTGCGCATGGCGTCCAGGGCGATGTTGATGCTCAGCCGATACAACCAACTGGAAAAACTCGCCTCCCCCCGAAAGGTGGATGCCCGCTTGTAGACCCGTAAAAAGACATCCTGAACGATGTCGTCCAGGTCTTCGGTAAACCCGCAATGCCCCAGCACGATGCGACGCACATAGACATGATGCCGGTCGAACAATTCCCGAAAGGCCGCACGATCCCCTTTGGCAACACGACGAATCAGTTGTTCATCGCTACCTGTTTGCAACCCAGGGTTGTCGTTTCGGGGCACGGCTCCCACCTCTCCTCCTTCCGTTTCCATTCATAAGACGTTGCATGGGGGAAAAACTATACCATTTTTTGAAGTTTTTTCTTCATTGTACAAGGATTTTTATCCCACCTTTCCGCTCACGCTGAAGGCCTTGTAGAAACGGAGAAAAAAACTCCTTGACATGTCACCGGTAGGTGACTATGGTTTTCTTGTCACTTGGCGGTGACTCTTTTGAGGAGGCCGTGATGAATCCTGTTTCCGGGTGGAAAAAAGCCGTTCAAACTTCTCAGAGCTATGTGGGAAGTCTTCTCTTCTGGCTCGTGCCTTTGCTCTTGGGGATTGGTTTGTTTCTCCTGAGTTCGCAAGCCACGGCCCAAACCGTAGAGGACGACTCCGGTAGTGGGGAAGAAGAAGCCGTTTCCGACGTTTCATCCCACACACAAGCAGGCTTTACTCTCTTTGCAGACATCCTGGGTCGTTACAATCCCAATGGTGTGGTGTTCTACGCCGGGGGAGCGTATCGTTTTCTCAAGCGCTGGCACGAGCAATACAAGACCTACGATCACTATCTTCAAGCGGGAGTTCTGACGGGAATCAATCCGGCTTACGCCCAGGCTGGTGTTTTTCTGGAATGGCTTCCGGCGGCTTTTGCCGTGCTGCGTCTGCAAACCGATACCTTCGGTTTTTTCGGAGCCAACGCCGGTTTGCTTTCCTTTCCGACGGCGCAGGCCAGTTATTCGGATCGCGCCCAACAACGACGGCGCGGTGACGAAGAGGTAAGTTGGGGGCAGCGAGTCATCGGGCAGTTCACCCTGCGGGCAAAAATCGACCGTTTGGTAATTCGTAATCAGACCGATCTTGGAGGCTATTGGTTTGGCGGGCAGGGAGCGTTTGTCTTGGAAATGGAATACGACATCTTGATGAGAACGGCGGATGTCCTGATCGCGGATCGACCGGCCTTGCTGCTGGATTGTCTCAATGGTCCTCAGGGTGAAACCCTTTTGCTTGGTCCCTTCTATGATATCGCCTATTCCCTGCGGGCCGAGAGCCGCCATCAACGCCTGGGGGTGATGCTCTACACCGAACCCTGGGTTTCTCTTGGACGCTTTGATCGTCCCCGTTTCTACCTGATGACAGGAACCCATGTGGAATCCAACGCTCGGCCTTGGGGCGTGTTTGTTCTGGCCGGGATCGGTTCGGATTTCGATCTGTAGAGTTTTTATCGACCGTCGTTCACTCCATGTTTACCCAAGACCAAGGAGGCACATCATGCACCCATCCCGACGCCAGGTTCTCCATGTGGGCCTTGTCGGCCTCGCAGCCTTCGGTACGGCATCTCTGTTTTCCTGCGCCGGTCCTCGCCGGATGGCCACGGCGCCCAGGTTTCCCGATACCGCCGGTTCCTGCCCGCTTTCCCCGTCTCATTATGCGCTTTTGCGTGCCGCAAGCCTGGCCCCCAGTGGACACAACAGCCAACCCTGGCGCGTGGTCTTGGAATCACCAAGCATCTGGCGGTTGGAGTTTGATTCTACCCGCGCCCTGCCTGCCGTCGATCCAAGCCACCGGGAAAGCCTGCTCAGCCTTGGCGCGTTTCTGGAAAACCTGACCCAAGCCGCCCCAGCGTATGGTTTCACCACACGGGTTGAACCCATTTTTTCCTCCTCGTCCCTGGCCGTGGCACGTATTCATCTGCAAGAGGGTGATGGTGCAACGGACGGACAGACACTGGCTCGGATTCAACAGCGGCGCACCTTGAAAAACGGTTTGCTGCGCAAGGAAATACGCTCTGACGATCTTCGTGTCTTGACGCAACTCAGCCAGGCTCACATGGAGTATGTTCCCTACAGTTCACCCCAGGGAAAACGCCTTGAAGAGTGTGTGATTGAAGGAATGAGTGAGCAGTGCGCTCGAAACAAGGCGATGGAGGAATTGGCCCAGTGGATTCGTTTTTCCAGCGATGAAGCAAAAACCAAACGGGATGGTCTTTCTACGGAAGGCATGGAAATCACGGGGTTCGCCGGTTGGGTGGTACGCCATTTCTATCACAAGAGTGATGTCACGACGGAGTCGTTCATTCAACAGACCCTTGACAAGACGGCTCAACAAGCCCGAAGCGGTGGAGGTTTCCTGCTGCTGTGCGCCGATGACGAAACTCCGGAAAGCCTTGTGAACTGTGGACGGCAGTTCCAGCGTTTGTTCCTACAGGTCCGCGAGCGGAACCTGGGCCTGCATCCGATGAGCGCGGCTCTTGAAGAAAGCCAGGCAAGGCAGCGTGTGGCTTCCCTCTTTGAATCCCGGAACGGCTCGGCAGATGGGCCGCCGGTGCAATTTATCCTGCGTGTGGGCTATGCCGAAGACTACCCACCGCCGGTGAGTTTCAGACGGCCACCGGAGCAGTTTGTATGGGGATAGATCACGAAAACCAGGAAGCGGAAAAGCTCGCGTGGCAAGTTGTTAGATGTCCCAGTTGTCCATCGGTCCGCTGGGTTGATCGGGCTCCAAAGTGACATCTTGATAAGCCAGACGGGGGGAACTTCCCCAGGCCGGAGCATAGCCGAAACGCAAGAGCATCTGAGGGACACCGCCGGCATGGAACAGGTCACGAACGAAATCAATGTGGGCCTGGCTTCGCACCGTCTGGTTATGGGGTTGATGGCGCAAGCGTTGTGTTTCACCTTGAAGCATCAAGCGTAAGCTGGCCATGCCTGCACGAACCCAATCGCCGGGTGTGTCATCCTTCGTGCAAACCAATACCATCATCCCCGCACTGCGGATACGACGCTCTTCAAAGGCAGGCTGGTCATGCCAGTAATCGCCCACACTTTCTTCTTCCAGATAGGGGTTCAGCCGCGTGAGCCGTTCCAGAGCGATTCCGTCGCCACGCCGGGTTGCTTCCTCACAATCGGCACGCAACCAACGGGAAATATCCGGGAGCATGGATTCCTGGCCCAAGCGCTCTTTTTCCAACGCTGCGGAGGCTTTGGCCAGGTGCTCCATGTAGGCAGCATCGGTCATCGCAAAGGCCGAAACGCCTTCGGGTAAAGGCACCGAAAGTAGAGCCTGCTGTTCCGTCGCAGGGATGGGAATGGGCATGGAAAGCAGCCGGTTGGTATGGCGGGTGAAAAGCTGCGGATACAAGGGCGCGTCCATTTGGGTACTCGGAGACAAACGCACCACAACGGCGGGTGTGCGGGTGCTGATCGTAGTGCCTATTTCCAAGTCGGCAGAAAAGCCCGCTTTGGGTGCGGCGATACGCATCGCTTCTCCCGCTGCGCCAAGGCTGATGCCCAATTCCCTGTATTGCGGGTCGGCCATCTCACGTTTCCGGGAGAAATCCGGGTAGACCTCCAAAGCAGCTGGTCGGGGATAAAACACCCAGGGTTGGGTATTGAATGGGCTGGGAGCCAGGGTTCCGCAGGCCGCCAGGTAGGCGAGAGGGTCCAGCAGGTTCGGCTTTTTCGGATAGGCAGGAACCCGGCTGTAATCTTCCAAGACCCGATGGCGAGAAGACAGGCATGAAGGCAGAAAACCCAGGGAGCCCAATGCAAAGGCTCCGGCAAATCCTTTTACAATCCCACGTCTTGGTACCAATAGTGCCACGGGCAGTCCATAAGCATAATTTCACAGCCGCATCCAAATTCCATTCACTATATCAAGAACCGGATGGAAACTCCACTCTTTTCCAGGAAATCAGCAAAAGCTTCTTGCCAGCCCCAAGGATTCTGGTACAATCACGGTCATATTATGCGTTGCCAGTGATAAACGAGGCGTTCGAGATCATTCCGCTTCCAACCATGAAGCGGTTTCCAACGTGGCTTTTTTGCGCGATAGCCGCGCAGCAAGCCCCCCTTTCTAGGAGGATGAAGGATGAAGAAGATGTTTGTTTTGGCCCTGGGCCTGATGATGATCAGTTCGTTTGCATTTGCAGCCAATTCCGACGTGCTGATGAAGAACTGCAAAAAAGACGGCTCCTCGGCCTGCGTAAAAGCAGGACAAGCCTTCCTGAAAGACGGACAGGCCGGTAAAGCCCGTACCGCGTTCAAAACCGGTTGCGACAAAAACCATTGGGAATCCTGCGGTCAGTTGGCCTTCCTGCTGGAACAGGGCAAAGGCGGCCCGGCCAAGCCCAAACAGATTCAAGCTGCGGCCAAAAAAGCCTGTGACCATAAAGACGGCATGGGTTGCGCGGTGCTGGGGAAAATGCACGAAACCGGCAAAGGTGTCGGTAAAAGCATGGACAAAGCCGACGCGCTGTATCGGAAAGCCTGCAATAGCGGTTGCGGGATGGGTTGCTTCCGTGCTGGCGAACGCCTGAAAGATGCCACCAAGGCTTTGGAACAGTACAAAGATGGTTGCAAAAAGGGTTGCGGACAAGCCTGCTTCGCCGCCAGCCAGGCCTACATGCAAGGCAAAGGCGCTTCGGTCAGCCCCGTGGAAGGCGCTAAATACAAAAAAGAAGCCTGTGACAAAGGGTTCAAAAAAGCCTGCAAATAAGCACCACGAATCGGTGTTTTTGTGAAAGCCGGGGTTTCCCCGGCTTTTTTCGTGGTCCAACATCTCCAAAGCGGAAATCCAAGGCCGCTCTTGTTTCTGTCTGATGGGGCTTTTCCGCGTTCGATCCTGAGGTTATCGGGTGTACGCTCTTCCTCTCCCCTCTTGACAACCTCAAGGAATGAATTACCTTTTAGCAAGGAATCAAAGAACGTAAATGTTCTCCAATCAATAGATAGAATCGGATGGCGGTGCTTATGAAACGCTTTGATAAATTGGTCTTTTTGGATTTTGAAACCACCCAGGCACCGGAAGGCTTGCGTGCCGTGGAAGTGGCTTTGGTACTTGTGGAGCGAGGTGAGGTGACCCGAAAGGAAAGCTGGTTGTTCAACCCCGGCGTGCGCATTGATGACGCCAGCATGGGAGTTCACGGCATTACCAATCAGGATGTGGCCAAGGAAAAGAGTTTTGCCCAACGCTGGCCGGAGATGAAGCCCATCCTCTCCCAAGCCATCGTCATTGCTCACAATGCCAGCTTTGATGCCTCCGTCTTGCATGCAGAACTCAAGCGAAACGGCTTGATGCCGCCGCCGATGGAATGGTGGTGTACCTGGAAGCTGAGCAAGGAAATCTACAAAGGGCTTTTCGCCAGCTACAGCCTGGACTACCTGCGCTATGAACTCAACCTCAAAGGCTCGGTCAGCCACCGCGCCGCCGATGACGCCGCCGTCTTGCACCAGCTTTTTGAAAGCCTGCTCATTGATGCGGATCGCAAAAGCCTGGGCACCCGCGCCCAGTTCACCCGTATCGGTCGCGTTCAAGGAGAGAAGGTCTGGCCGTATCCCCAGGATCAGCAGGCCAGCTTATTCGGCTGAGTCCGGGAGCCGGGTATAGCGACCGATCCAGTAGGCCACACGAAAATCCACACCGGGTAGCAGGCCGGAACCATCCCCGCCGCCGTTGGGCTGGTAGGGGTTGGAGCGCCATTCATAGTTGGAGCCGCGACGGATGGCTTTGGGAATGGGGTCTTCACAGACCGTACTTCCCTTGCGTCCCCCTTCAAAATGGACCACGGTTTCCGTGCCGTCGGAGAAGGTGCATTCGCCGCTGGCCAGTTCGTCTTCATCGCACTGTGTGACTGCGACATCCCAGTAAGGTGGTTGAGGAAAAGCTTTCAGGGTTTCCACACCATCCTGCACCGGTTGGTTTTCCGGTTCGTTGCTTGGTTGACTGAATCGGGAACCGCCCGTCTGGGCTGCGGCCAGGGTGAAGTCGAACAGGCTCATCTTCGTCCCTGCCGGATGAAGCGGCACCCCGGCCTGACCATACAATTGGGTGGTGATGCTTTGCAGCACGGCTTCCCGCGTGGCTTCATCATTGACATAGCGGCTTGCCAGCCAGGCGCTCATGAATCCCATGTTGTAATTGGAGTAGTTGGATTCCAGGCCCATGTCCATATAGACCATCTCATCGCGGGCGATACGTGGAAGCTCCCGTTGGTCGATCAATTCATCCAAAAGGTACTGCTGGCAGGCATCGTCTTCAGCGGCGTAACAGAAACCACCGACAATGCCTAGAGTCATCAGAGCGTAGAAGCCGTTTTCAAAGCTGCGGATGTATAAGTCACGCTCGACGGAATGCTCGTTGAGGTAGCCGTGGTAGGTGGTGCGACCATCCACGTCCAAGATTTCCAGATCGTATCCGTTATCCCGAACCACCTGGAGTTGATCCACCACCGCTTTGGCATCATCACGCAGGCGGGCTTTCACCTCCTCCGAGAACGCCGGGTCATGGCGAATCACTTCCGATGCCGCAGCGCTGGCTGCCGCCCAACCGAGGATCATATCCCGGCTGCAACTGTCTTCAAATTTGTAGTTGGGATACAAACCGCTCTGGTCTTCCCGCCAGGTCCCGTTGTTTTTCTCTTCCGGCAGCGGGTTTCCTTGTTCATCAAACACCGGAGTGGTTTCCAGATCCAGTCCGTAGCCGGGGATATCCGTGCGCATGAAGCCACGCACCGCCACGCCGGGCACATTGGCGATGCTCATCCCCAGATGCATTGCCTCCAGGGAGTCAAGCAGGAAGCCTTTGGCCCGTTCGATCTCTTCGCAAGGCGCCCCCTGGTCGCGCAGCGCTCCGTAACGGAAGGCATCGGCGACGATCCCCGCACCGGCGTACAAACCCGCCACTTTGTGCCAGGCGCTGACCGCCTCGGTGATCGGCTTTCCGCTGTGAGCTTCAAAATCCCAGCCATCGCTTTCACGCAGAAAGGCGTTGAGCAAGGCGCGGTTTTCCTCATCGGCGACGCTGACATCAGCATTGACCGCCATCGGATAGGCAACCACGGCGTGAAATTGGCGTTCGTAATTCAGGGCCAGGGCATCCAATTCGGCATCGTAGCCCGTCTCTTCAGGGCCGGGAATCATGTAGCGATGGCTGTAGCTTCCTGATCCGCAGGCCGGAGGTTCTTCCCAGGCCAGTTCTTCTCCGTCCGGTTCTTTCTCCTCGTCTTCCGCGGAATCCCCGTCTTCGTCACCATCCGGGGTATCTCCGTCTTCGTCAATCTGGTCACCATCGGAAGGCGTCTGGTCCGAATCCCCGTCATTGCCATCGGATGAACAGGCGAGAAGCATCACGCTGACAAACAGCAAGCCAAAAATGGATAGCAGAATACGACGCATGGGAGATCCTCCTTCGGGTCTGAACGTACAGGATTCTCTATTCTTGACACGCTTCGGCTCTTCTTGCAAGGCTTTTGCAAACGTGGGGGTTCAGAGAGGCATGATATTGAATCTGGGGACATTGATTTCGTGATGGATGTTTCTCTTCGCTCATCCCGAGTGCCACCCGGAGGGTGGTGGTTCGAGGGATCGCTCGTGGCTCGAACCGATTCATCGTCGATGAATCACTCGCCATGAGCGTACTTTACCTGAGTTCGGATAAGGTGCTGCGGGTCCGAAAACCATTGATTCTGTTCCCTCCATCATTCCAACTCCCCACATTGAAAATCACGCCCGGTTCAGAGAGGGGGATGGATGGCTTCATCATCACAGAACAGATAAGACAAAAGCCCCGCCGGTTGGCGGGGCTTGAGAGGGTATTCTTGTTACGAGGAGGGTGTGCGGGGGAAGGGGCTAGATGCAGACTCCCCAGACACCGTAAATCACGGCAGAGCAGCTTTTTGGTGGGCAGCAGGGTTTGACAAACAAACCGCAGACGATGTTGTTGGCCCCCGAATCATCGCATTCGGTTTCCACACAGTTGGGTGCGGTTTCCGCCGTGCAGGTATGCAGTTCCGGGCAGGGAGGGCAGTTGGGTACGCACATGCCGTAAAGGGTGTTGCAAATCATCCCTGTCGCGCAGGCCGGGCAGGTGAGAGGTCTGGGGCCGAGCCCGCATTGACCGGCGTTTTCACCTTCGGTCTGGCAGTACATACCCGCCGCGCAGTCATCGTTGGTGTAGCATTTTTCCATGCAGCAGCCATCCCAGGTTCCCGGCGTGTAATGGCAGTAGTAGTTCGGTCCCACGTTGGTGGTACATTCGCTGTCGCTGGTGCAATACACTTCACTGACGCAGCCGGAGTTATCCGGCACGCAGATGCCGTAATTGACGCTGGTGGGGTCCAGGTCGCATTGGGTACGGGAGGGACAGACGGCACCGAATTGGTCGCAACGGCGCTGGCACAGGCCATCCGTGTGGCCATCCAGGATGCGGCAGATTTCATCCTGTTCGCATTGGGCGGCGCTGACGCAGTAACCGTCAATCAGATCGCAGACACCGTTGACGCAGGAATAGCCACGGGGGCAGCTTTCGCCGGGCATGTCGCAGTACTGGCGGCAATAGCCCTGGGTTCCACCCACTTCTTCGGGCAGGCAGTATTCATCGGAGGCTTCGCAGCCGGCGTCGACATAGCAGGGATCACCGGAAAGCTCTTCCACGCAATGGCAGTCCACGCAGGCCCATTCGTGCATCGTTTCCCCGCAGGAATCCGTGTTGCCGTCGCATTCCTCATTACCTTCACGGACTTCATTGCCGCAGTCCGGGCCGTCATCATCATCGTCGCCGGTGTCTTCCACACATTCCCCACCTTGGCAAACCTGACCGCTGGGGCAGTCCCGTTCGTATTCCCAGATGGCCGGGGAGCCTTTACAGAGGAACACGCTGGTTGATCCCTGGCACATGCGCTGACTCAATACGCAAAGATCGCCTTCGCCGGGGCAGACGGTGGTGTTGCTGACTTCGTTGATCGGATACCCGTTCTGACAGCTTCCGTTCAGGCAGCAGGAACCCACCATGCACTGTTCATAGAGTTCCCAGCCGTTGATACCGCAACGCTCGGACTGTCCTTCGGCGTTGCAGCGGTAGGTGTCGATGATACAGGGACCATCATCGTCATCATCGTCATCAGGGGAAACGGTATCATCGTCGTCATCCCCGCCGCCGCAATAAGCCTGGGGAGCGCAGAACTTGCCGGACTCCGTTTCTTTGCAGCAGGCGTTGGTGGACTGCGCCTGGCAGTCGGCATCAGAGGAGCAACTGACGGTACACATGCTGTCATCCCCCAGGGCCACGCAGTTCAAAATGCCGCAGCTTGAGGCATCATCGCCGCAAAGCACAAACAGCCCGCCGGAGTTATCATCGTCGTCATCATCGGTCGCGCTTTGCTCGCTTTCCACACAGCCACCAAGGGCCAGGGCGAAGCTCAACACCACGAGCCAACAAAGGAGAAGTTTGGAACAACGCATGGTTTTCCTCCTGGATGAAGTCATGATCCCACATTCGTGGTTTGTCTCGTTTCTGCACGTTAGACGATCCGGCACCGGTTTTTTCCACAAAAAACGCAATGTTTCTTTGTACGCGCCCTTCATGGTCCCGTCTCGCCAGACCGGACTTCCAATCAAGGAAGCCATAACCGACACATGGGTTCAAGCATACGCCAAAATCCTGGAAATCTCAAAGAAAAACTACCACATCCTGGAAAAGAGGGCCCGTAGGTTTTGCGCAAGGCTTCACGGGGTGGCCGCGTGGGAAAGGCCGGGCCGGGCCTTTCACGAGGGTTTCCCGGCCTGAGCGGAAACCCTCCAGGTTTCAAGCGTCTTGAAAGACGGCTTGAAACGCCACGCGGCCCGATCTCCTCACGGTCGGGTGGCCCGCAAGTAACAGCAGGAAATCCCCAGTTTTTTGAAGGTGGTTTCAAATTCGGTTTCAATGTTGTTTTCGGCCCAGGGGCTTTGACGAAGGTCCGTGGTCTGCCGATCAATAACGAAACCAAGTTCCGGAAGCATCGCCGAGGCTTCCTCAAACACGGCGCAGTGGTCGGTTTTGTAATGCAAAGAGGCTCCCGGCTTGAGGCATTGAAATACCTGGGAAAGAAAACGGGGAGCAATCAAGCGGTTATGCTGATGCCGTTCCTTTTTGTACCAGGGATCGGGAAAATACAGATGGACGGCGGACAATTCCTGCGGGCCGAAGATGTGGGTCAGATACTGGGCGTCAAACCGGAGCAGGTTGACGTTGTGGGCCTCGTTTCGGTGCAAGCCTTTGGCGATGCTGTAGATACGCTTGAACTTGATCTCCAGGCCGATAAGAAAGCGGTCCGGCGACCGTTTGGCGTAGTGGGTGATGAACCGTCCCTTGCCGCATCCCACTTCCAGTTCAACGGGCAATCCGCCGCAACGCTCCTGCCAGCGACCCGGAAGCTCAATGGCCTCTGTCGGTGCAATGAGAAACGAGCCGAACTGCTCGGTGGTGCGTTGAATGTAGGGGTTGGGGTTGCGATAGTCCGCTTCATCATAGAACGGACGGTGGGGTTGATCCGGGAGACTGCGCTGCTTGGCCATGAGGATGGATTTCCACGTGGGTTAACGAACAGCAACAACGCTGATCGGGTTGACGGGGGCATCGATTCCTTTGACGAAAATCTCTTGGGTGGAACGAAACTTCACCGATCGGGACATCGCGTTGGGATGATTCTCCAAGTACTTTCTGGCCAAAGAGAAGCTGTGCGGGCCGATGAGAATCTCTCCGGCTTTGGCCTGACTGCACAGGCGGGCGGCCAGGTTCACTTCGTGACCCAAGGCGGTATAGTCCATGCGTAGCGGGGAGCCGATATTGCCGACAATCATCTCTCCGGTGTTGATGCCCACGCCCAGACCGGGCGGGTTCTCCAAACCGCTGCCTCGCCATTCTTCCATGACCAGTTTGTGGGCTTCCTGCATCGCCAGAGCGACATTCAAGGCTTTGGTGACATGATCGGGTACCCGGATGGGCGCTCCGAACAGGGCCATCACTTCATCCCCGACGAACTTATCTACGGTGGCATCGGCGTCGATGATGATCTTGGTCATCACCCCCAGAAAGCGGTCGATGATCCGTTTGACATCTTCCGGTGCCAAGCGGGTACACAGGCGGGTAAAGCCGCGCAGGTCCGCAAAGAGAACGGTCAGTTCGTAGCGTTCTGGGACGTTGTAATCCACGCCGCTGGCTAAAAGACGGTCAATGACCTTGGGACTGACGTAGCGTTTGAACATCCCCTCCATCTGCTTGAAACGGCTCTGATCTTCAATGAGAATCTGCGTGCCGTTTTCCAAGGGGCTTACGGTGACCTGCACGAAACGCAACTCCCCGGACAAAGGGTCCGGGTAGCTTTGCTCGGTACTGATTTCCCGGCCTTCCTTGAGGCTTTGCTGGTAAAGAAGATGCAGGTAGCCTACGCCAAGCCGGGTACGGTCTACGCTGTGCAGGGGTTGACGATAGACCTCGTGGCGTTTGCGGCGGATGTGGGCTTCGGTGGCGCTGTTGATATACACCACCCGGCCCTCGTCATCCAACTGCACCACCATCGTCAACAGACCATGAATGGTGTGGGATGCCGTAGGGTGGGCCAGAAGGGCGCGTGCCTCGGCCAGTTCCGCACGCAGAAGCTCATTCTCCCGTTCCAGACGGGCCAAGGCTTGCTCGCGGTCGTGACGTTCGTCGGCACTCATGGGGATGGTTGGGTAATGAAACCGGCTATTGCTCGGTTTCCTCCACTTCCCGATATACCAGGATGCGCAGGCAGTTGGCGCAGGTAATCAGGCGGTTGCCCTTCATCAGTTCATTGAACGTTTGCGGCGGGACGGCCATATTGCAGGCTTCGCAGGCACAGTTGGATGCCGGGGCGACGGCGATACCGTCCAATCGTTCCATCAGACGTTCGTATTTGTAATACAGGCTTTCGTCGATCTGGTCGGCGACATTGTCGCGTTGATCGTAGAGGCGGTCCAGGGTCTGGTCAAATTCCACCAGGCGGCCTTCCAGTTCCTGCTTGGTTTCCTTCACTTCGGCAATGATCTGCTCGATGTCGTTTTGCAACTCCAGCAGTTCTTCTTCCGCTCCAGCCAGCTTGGACTTCAGTTCCTTGATGCCGCTGTCGATGTCTTCCACCGTGGTTTCATGGGTTTCCACTTCTTTGGTGAAAGCCTCGTACTCACGGATATTCTGAAGCGCTGACTCTTTGTTCTTCGTGTTTTTGATCTTGATTTTTTCAAGATCCATCAGGCGCTGTTTCTCGGAGAGTTGGGCGTTCAGGTCGGAAATCTGGCTTTCCTTCGCCGTCTGGCTTTTCCGTTTGTCGGTGAGCCTGTCCTCAAGTTTTTCCAAGAGCGAGGGGATTTCCTCTCGCGCATTTTCCACTTCTGTAATTTCGTTATCAATTTCCTGGATCTTCAACAATAGCAGAAGTTGATCGCGCACCGGTGTACCTCCTTCGCATAGGACTTGATAGGAACAATCACGCTTTTTCCAAATTGTCAAGCAAAGCTTGGAAAATTATCCCGCGGGCCGGATCGGCTTCCGTCGAGATGGCGAAAACGGGCAAGGAATTGGATTTCTTTGAAAATTCTTGTTGAATCCGACGGGCCAGCAGGTCCGCCACAGGCCATTCCGTGCCAAAATGAGACAAATCTGCAACACAAAGTCCCAGATCGCGGGCCAGCATTGCGTCATGATATTTCACATCACCGGTCAGGTAGAGATCCACTCCTTCACGGGCCGCTTGGGGGATGAAGTCCGCCCCGGCTCCGCTACACCAGGCCAGCTTGCGTACAAGGCGCTGCTCGTCGCCGATCAGCCGCCCTTCACGGAGCTTCAGCACCGTGGCTGCGTGGTTCAGAAAGTCACGAGCCGGACAAGGAGCAATCTCTCCGACACGTCCCAGGCCGCAGCCCGGTTCTCCCTCACGGGGGATCAGTGGCTTCTGGACGGTTATTCCCAGCAAACGGGCCAGTTCATCGTTCAACCCACCTTGGGCGGCGTCCAGGTTGGTATGAGCGGCGAGGATCGCCAGGTCGTGTTTGAGGCAAAGAGAGAGCAGGTGTCCCAGGGGTTCATCGGTACGCAGGCAGGATAACTTGTGGAAGATTACCGGGTGATGACAAACGATGGCGTTGGCACCCCGTTTCAGAGCTTCATCGACCACGTTTTCGGTCAGATCCAGACAACATCCTACAGCGGTAAGCGGCGCATCGGCGTGGCCGACCAACAACCCGACGTTATCCCAAGGCTCGGCGAGTCGCTTGGGTGCGATCCTCTCCAGCGCGGAAAGCAGGGAACGTAAGGTCGTCGAAGTCGCCGCATCGGTTGTCCCGAAATGCTTGGACCGTGGTTTCTTGTCGGTCAAAGACGCCTTCCTTCGCGATCGGTTACGATCAGGTCAAAAACGAGAACACCGGCAAGCCCCAACGACGTGGGCTGGCCACCTGACACAACAGTCTTTACACCAAATGCCCTGAATCCACAAGAGGAAGGGCAGGGAAGAAATACCCCCAACAAGGGGATGATTTTATTTGGATTAATGGTGAATCCAAGATCATGAGCCGAAAAAAAGCGCACCCAGAAGACAAAGGGAGCGCGCCAGTATGATTTTGTATCCGTTGTTTGTGGGATCGAAGTAGTCGAATCACGGGTCTTCGTCATTTTGGAAAGATCGAAAGATGGTGGGCCCACCAGGACTTGAACCTGGGACCATCCGGTTATGAGCCGGAAGCTCTAACCAACTGAGCTATAGGCCCACAAGAGGGCACTAGTTTACATACCCGTTTGGGATTTTCAACATTTTTCTATCCGGTCGTTGAAAAAAATCCCTTAGGCCGTTCTCTGCACTCCGATTAGATTTTCCCCCGGCGGATGCTGAAGAGCAGTGAGGGTAGACCCAACAGCCCGACATATAAGTAAAAAATCAGGGCGTAGAACAAGCCCAGCCAGAGAATGTGTTCTTCCGGTACCACTCCGGCGAGTAAGGCCAATAGCACCGCGTCACGGGTTCCCATGCCGCTGAAGGTCAAGGGAAGCATCCCCACCAAGGCACCCAGTGGAATGGCTCCGCAGAGCATGAGGAAGGGAAAACCATCACTCAGACCGGAAAGAAACAGCGTGCAGACGACGATAATCAGCAGCCAGTGAATCAGGCTGATCGCGAAGGCCGCCGCCAGATAGCCCGGACGGCGCAAAATGCGGGTCATCGCGGAGAGAATGGCGGCAAGCTTGGTCTTGATGCGCTCCGGCAAGGGCCAGCGCTCCAAATGGATGATAAACAGCACAGCAATGGCCGCCATTTCCGCCAAAAAAAGAAGGCCGATCCCCCAGGATTGCTCTGTAAGCCCAAGCACCAGCGAAGCGACCAGCCCGATGCTGGTTACGACGACCATCCCTAAAACGCGCTCGACGCCGATGCTTCCCAGGTTGTCTGTCCAGGCCAAGCGCTCACGAAGCACGAAGGCGCGGTAGACATCCCCGCTGCGGCTGGGGGTAAACAGGTTGATCGGGTTGGCAGCGAACAGGGCTTGAAGCGAATGGCGAAAGGCGATGTTTACATCCATTGCCCGCAAGAGCAGGTGCCAGCGCCAGGCGGCCAGGACGGGGTTCAAGGTGGAAAGCGCCACGGCAGCGGCAAACAAGCCCCAGTTTCCTTGACGGATGGGTTCCAGCGACAACTCTACATCCCAGATCCGCTTGGAAATCCAGTAATAGACCAGGACGGTAAATCCGATCAGGGCCAACCAGAATAGCCAGGTGCGCAAGGTCGCGGAAAACAGGGCTGGAGGGCGTGCTGTGGTCGGTTCGTGAGCCATGCCTTCACTGCATTGGTAATGGGTTGATGAATGTGGCTGAGCGAGAGCCTAGCCCGACGGTTCGGGAAGTCAAGAAGTATTCGTTCTTCTTCGCGATCAGGCCGTATTGAGCATCAACCCCAGGGTGATTCTTACTCTGCCGCAGGTAAGGGTTCCCCCCGTTCAAAGTAGCTTCGTGGCATGGGCTTGGCCTGGTAAATCCAGAAGCCGGGATAGCGCTCTTCCCAGATGACCTGCTCGGTTTCGTCGATCTCGAAGACCGTGCCATTGGGACCGTTAATCATGATGTGATGACCGTTGTCCATGCGGTATACCGAACCGAAACCCAGTGCATAGAATTTCGGCTCCGGGACATACTCCCAGACAATCTCGCAGCGTTGTTCTTCCAGATCGAACTCCACCTCGATGGCGCTGGTGTAGCTGTCTTCGCCTTCGGCACGATCCCGTCCGTTGTTGTACATCAGAAAGCTTCCGGCCAGTTTATCGGGGTTGACTTCCAGCCAGTCGATTTCATGAATGTGCGACCACAAGCCTTCGCAAAGCCCGGTTTTGTCTCCGATCTGCGCCACGATATTCCCGCTGGGGTATTCCACAAACAGGACGCGGTCCAGGTTGCGCACATTCAGGCTGAAAACCTGATGTTCCGGCAGGTAATCCAGGTCGTTGCTGTGGGTCCAGTCATAGGCCAGATTCAGCAACATGTTCTGGATGTCTTCTTCGTCGTAATCATCGGCCTCAATGAAGTCTTCCGTGTGCCAGTCCCAAAGCAGTTCTTCCGTATCCGGGTCGGTGATGGCGATACCATCGCTCAGGCGGGGCGTGAAGTCCTCATAGTCCTCCAGAATACGGAAGTAGAGAAAGGCCAGGCCCAGGCCCGGCAGGTAGTCCAGGTCGTGGTGAGCGTAGGCGCTGGGAAACTGGTAAAGGATATTCCCGGCAAGGTCCACTTCGCTGGCGATAAGCTGAATGCTGGTAAAGAAGGTGCCACGCTCCGGGAAATAATCGACATCGGCCAAAGCCAGGGTAATGTCTTCCGTGCGGTAAGCCCAGAGGATTTTTCCCGTGCGCTCGGTTACGATCACGAAATCCGGGTCCATTGTGGGAATGTAATTGAACACGTTCATCAGAATCACCGTGCCGTCATCCGGGCCGGTGTAAGGAACCGCCGTTTCCATCTCATGAAGCAGGTTTTCTCCTGTGTTGACCTGCAACACCTGCTTGTCGGATAACACCTCGCCGCAGCGACGGCGCACGGAGAAATCGTAGTCCGTTTCCGGCATCAGGCCCAGGGGAACGTACTGCGACTCACTCAGCGCTACCAGGCGACCTTGGTCACCTTCGTCATCTTGCCAGCGGATCTCCAGCGTATCCTCGTTTCCGCTTTCCGCCGTCCAGGAGATGACCGCGTTGTATCCGCCGATATGGGGCCGGATCGACAATTCCCCCGGCAGGTTGCAAGGCTGCGAGGTTTCCTCGTCGCCGTCCGTGGTGTCCGTTGCATCTCCGTCAGAGTTCGTGTCGCCGTCGGTATCGGACGATGAATCCGAGGACGAACTGCATGATCCAAGCAGAGCGATCATAAGGACGAGACATCCTTGAAGAAATCGGATACCCATGAGTCAAACCTCTTTTCACAACACAAAAAACGAGGGAAGCCAAAGCTCCCCTCGTTGTATCACGCAGGATTCATCTGTCACGTTCTTTTGCTACAATTCCGTTAGCAAGCCCCTACAAACACTTACGGAAAAGAACGTCTGTCAAGCCGTCACGATTCAGGCGTTGGCTTCTTTCAGCTTGTTCACGGCCAAGGCCAGGCGGCTGACGCGGCGTGCGGCGGTTTCCGTGGGGAAGATGCCTTTGGAGCGCATTTTCATGATCGCACTGGAAATACCGGGCAGGGCAGCCTGGGCTTTCTCGTAATCGCCTTCGTCCAGAATGGCGCGGAACTTTTTGATTTCAGTGCGGATACCGCTACGCAGGGCACGGTTACGAGCGTTACGAACTTCGTTCTGCCGGATGCGCTTCAGGGCCGATTTATGATGAGCCACATTTTCCTCCTTAACCAACCTATTTCAAACGGCTTTTTTCGCCGTCACCCTGTTTGGGTTCTCATACGGACGTGACTTCCTACACAACGGGGCCATCTTTGTCAAGAAAAAAGGACGGAATCTCGCAGGGTTTTCAGAAAGACAGGCCCTTGTACGCCTTGGTTCCAAGGTCCGTAAAATCCGAAAAAATGCAAGGATTCCCTTGACGCAGCGACTTTTCCGTTTATCGTTTGCAAAACCTTTGCTTGCCTAACCCTCTGTCATTCGCGTCGTTTTCATCCGATGAGTCACAAACTCAAGCGATGAAAGCCTCCTTGAAACCTGGCAAGGAAGACGGTGAAAAAACAAGCAAAGAGTGGGAATAATCCGACACACCGCGTCGTTTGTTCCGGTACGTGGTTCCGGTTTGTTCGTCGATCCACCTGGTAAAGCCCATGTTGTTATTCCAAAGTCCCCTCCGATGGAATCGGGAGTGGGTTCGTTCATGGAGCGCCACTGGCGCAAAAAGGGGGTGTAGATGATTGAAGTTCGCAATCTCTCCAAGTCGTTCGGTCCCCTTCAGGCCGTCAAGGATTTAAGCTTTGACGTGAAGGAGGGAGAGGTCGTCGGTTTTCTCGGTCCCAACGGCGCGGGAAAAAGCACGACCATCAAAATGCTCACCGGATTTCTGAATCCGGATCAGGGCTCGGCGACCATCGCCGGAATGGACATCGCCAAGGACATGCTGCCCATCCGCAAGCGTATCGGTTACATGCCCCAGGATGTTCCCTTGTACGACGACATGATCGTGCTGGAGTACCTGCAATTCATCGCCAACGTGCGTGAGATCCCGCAGGCCAAACGCATGGAGAAAATCAAGGCCGTCGCCATCCGCTGCGGTATTGAGAAAGTCATCACACAGAATATCTCCACCCTGTCCAGTGGATACAAGCAGCGCGTCGGTTTGGCGCAAGCCTTGATTCACGATCCGGACATCCTCATTCTGGACGAACCCACCAGCGACCTGGACCCGAACCAGATTGTGGAGATTCGCCACCTTATAAAAGACATCGGTAAAGAAAAGACCGTCATCCTTTCCAGCCACATCCTTCCCGAAGTCCAGGCGACCTGTAGCCGCGTGGTGATCATCAGCGAAGGAAAGCTGGTTGCGGACGGTACACCGGATGAACTGCTGGCCAAAGAGCGCAGTGAGAATATCGTCTATGTCACCTATGACAAAGCCGGGGATGACGACCTGAAAACCCTCCAGAGTGTGGATTTCGTGACCAAGGCCACCCACAAGGGCAAGGGCCAGTTCATGGTGGAGGCCCAACCGGGCCAGGACGTGCGACCGAAGCTGTTCCATCTGGCGGTGGATAAAGGCTGGGTCATTATGGAAATGCGTTCGGAGCAAGTCAGCCTGGAAGACGTGTTCCGCAAACTGACCAAGAACTAGGAGGGGCAAGCCATGATCAAACCGCGCAACGTCCTGACCGTGTTTACCAAGGAATTCCTTTCCTTCTTCAATTCGCCCGTGGCCTACATCGTGTTGACGGTGTTCCTGCTGGTCACCGGTTGGCTCTTTTTTCAACAGCTTTTCGTTGCCGGGCAAGCCTCCATGCGTGGGCTGTTCGGCTTGATCCCGATCATGTTTATCTTCTTCGCCCCGGCGATTACCATGCGCCTGATTGCCGAAGAGCGCAAAACCAACACCATCGGTCTGCTGCTTACCTTGCCGATAACCAACGTGGAAATGATGCTGGGTAAATTCTTTGCCGCCTGGGGCTTGCTCGGTGTGGCTCTTGGATTAACCTTCCCCTTCGCCTTGACCGTCGCTTCGGCGGGTCCGATGGATTGGGGTCCGGTGTTTGGTGGGTATATCGGCGCGATGTTGATGGGTGCGGCATATCTGTCCATCGGGATGTTCAGCACCAGTCTGACTTCCAACCAGATCATCGCGTTTATCATCGGTCTGGCCTTGAGCTTCGTCTTTTTCATCATTGACAAGGTGCTGATGTTCATGCCGGAGAGTCTGGCTACCTTCCTTCAATACATCAGTGTGGATTACCACTTCCGCAACATCGCTCGTGGCGTGTTGGATCTTCGTGACCTGATGTTCTACCTCACCTTCTGCGGGGCGTTTCTGACCTATAGTGTCTATGCCGTGCAGCGGGAAGAGTGGCGGTAAGGAGGAAACCATGAAAAACAACGTAACCAATACGATGATAGACGGTGTGTTTCTGTTGATCCTCACCGCAATCATCCTGCTTGTCAATGTCGTCGTCTCTCAACTGCCGCCCCTTCGCGTGGATCTTACCGAAAGCGGCATGTACAGTCTGACCGATGCCAGCAAGAATGTCGTGGGTCGTCTGGAAGACCGGATCAAGGTGGAAGCCTATTTCACCGACAACCTGCCTGCACCGTATAACCAGCACGCGGCCTATGTGCGCGATCTTCTGGAAGAATACCAGACCTACAGCAAGGGAAACCTGGTCTTTGAATTCATCGATCCCGGCAAAGAGGAAACCGCACGCCAGGAAATGATGATGAAGGGTATCCCTCCGGTGCAGATTCAGGAGTTGAAAAACGATGAATTCGGCATCAAGCAGGCCTACATGGGTATCGTGTTGACCTACGGCACGAAGAAGGAAACCGTTCCCGTGGTGCAGAATACGGACAAGCTGGAATATGACATAACCAGTTTGATTAAGAAGATTTCCACGCAGGAACTCAAAAGCATTGCCTTCTCCTCCGGTCATGGCGAGCCGAAGCTTGATGAGAAGATGAAACGGGTCAAACAGGAGTTGGAGCGCAACTACAAGGTGATATCCTTTGACTTCACCGAAAAGAAAGACATCCCCGCCGATGTGGTGACGATGCTCGTTATCGGTCCCACGGAAAGCTGGACGGATGAAGACAAATTCAAGTTGGATCAATTTCTGATGCGTGGCGGCACGGTGGGCTTTTTCATCGACAACGTCACGGTGGACTTGCAGCAGTTGCAGGCCAAGGATGTGGACACCGGTCTGGGAGATATGCTGACCCACTACGGCATCACGGTTGAGAAAAACCTCATCGCCGACCCTCAGTGCAAGCGCATTACCGTGGCCAGCCAGCAGGGCATGTTCCGTATGCAGCACATCGTGAACTTCCCCTTCTTCCCGGCGATCAACGACTTAGACCGCAGCCACGTTCTCACCGGGGACATTCAGGAACTCAGTTTCCCCTTCATGTCCAGTCTGACCGTGAAGCAATCCAACGACAAGGTTCAGTACAGCGTGCTGGCCAAAACCACGGACCAAAGCTGGCAGGAAAAGGGCACCTACGACATCAACCCGATGGAGCCCAAAACCCCGCCGGAGAACCCCACACGCGGGCCGTTCAACGCTCTGGCCGTGGCCACGGGACGCTTTGACAGCTTCTACGCCGACAAGGCCGACCAGGGCGGCGTGGATTACATCCAAGATCCGGCCAATGTCTTGAAGCAGAGCGCCCCGACGCGGATCATGGTCATTGGTGACGCCAGTATGCCGCAAGATGAATTCTTCGACCCGGCCAACGTGATTTTCTTCGTCAACGCGATGGATTGGCTGGCTCAGGACGGCGATTTGATTTCCATCCGTACCCGCGGTCTGACCGATCGCCCCTTGGAGAAGATGGAAGCCGGAACCAAAAACCTGATGCGCTACATGAACCTTTTCGGCGTGCCGATTCTGCTCATCCTGTTCGGCATTGGCCGCTGGCAGCTTCGTAAGATGCGCTATCGCAACTTCAAACTGTAAACACCGGAGGAAGGACCATGAAAAAACATGTCCAGCTACTCATTGCCCTGGCCGTACTCGTGGTGTTGATCGGCTTGGTGTTCCTGCTGGAACGCGATCCCTACGAAGCGCCGGAGAAACCGGACTTCGCAAACCTGATCCCCGCCCGTGAGGAAGGCAGCCTGGACAAGATCCAGGTGACCAACAACGAGGGCTCCATCACCGTGGAAAAGCGCGGTGAGCAATATTGGATCACCGAACCGAAGGAGATGAAAGCCAACGAGAGCAGCCTGAAGACCGCATTCAAAACCCTGGAAGAGATGGCCGTTGTAGACCTGGCCAGCAAGAAGAAAGACCGTCAGAAAACCTATGGAATCGCCAAAGGCGAAAGCGACTACCTGGAGATCAAGGCCTTTGCCAAAGGTCAGGAAATCCTGAACTTCGCCGCCGGGAAGCGCTCGCCGGACTACAAGGGTCAGTTTATCCGCCTGGCTTCCAAACCCGATGATGTCTACGTCACGGACAAAGCCATGCCTTGGCTGTTCAAGCGCGAGGTGAAGGAATGGCGCAGCAAGACCCTGGTCGAACTTCCTCGTGAGGAGATTTCCAAGCTGGAATGGACCACGAAAGAAGGCACGATGGTGCTGGAAAAGGGTGAAGACCAGACCTGGACGCGAGCCGGTGAAACGAACTGGTATGCCGATGGCGCCAGGCTGAACAACCTATTGGGAGTGATCAGCAAATTCAACTGGGCGGAAATCTTCGACGAAGCCAACGCCGCTACCGATTACGGCTTTGAGAAGCCCCAGGCGGTGGTCAAAGCCACGGCGAAAGACAAGAGTATCGTGTTGACCTTCGGCAAAGACCTGGAAGAACCCAAAGGGAATGTCTGGGTGAAGCTGGAAGGTGATGGCAAGGTCTATCAGGCCCGCAAGTATCAGCTTGAGAAATTCACCAAAGAGTTCAGCTATTACAAGGGTGAGAAACCGCAACCCACGGCCCCGGATGCTCCCGCCATGCCGTCTATGCCTCCGGCAGCGCCTTAGCCAACCCCACTCACACCATTCACCTACGCCGCTCCATCCGGGGCGGCGTTTTTTGGGGGTCAACTCCCATTTCCGGGGAATCCAAGGCCCACCCTCAAGGATGGGGTTCCCATCTGTCCGCCTGCGCGCTCCGTGTCTTTTCCGGCTCCTAGCGTGTCTCGGACGGCCCTCAAGGCTGAACTGTACCTCACTGCGTTCGGGCCTTGACCGCCGCCCTTGCCGACCCGCCTGGCCGTCATCCGACACGGGGCGGCTCCGTCGGGGATGGGAACACGACGCGCCATCCGTTTTATCAAACGGTCATTTTCCCGGATTGGGAATCGGAAGCTTTCTTTGGGGTCTGTCTTTCCTGGTGAATGAATTTCTTTCAAAAACGCCTTTCATCGGTTATTATAAGTTCCAGGGAAATGAATTGTGTAGCAAAGGGAAATCGGTACAACACGATAGATAGAATCTATAAAGTATCGATCAATCCATCAAGGAGGAAGCGATGGGACAGCGTCTTCGCAAAGCCAGGCGGTTTCGTTATATGCTGGATGTGATGCTTCATCTGTCCGGTGGCGTGGTTCGGGCGGGGAGTCTGGATGTCAGTCAGAACGGCATGTTCGTCTATGTCAAAGACTGTGGGATCGGCTGCGAACGTTTGCGTCTGACCTTGTCCATTCCTACACGCAACACCCCTTTGAACCTGCTGGGGCGTATCGCCTGGAAAACCCCTTTGCCGAATTCCCGTCACAAAGGAAAGGTGGGCGTGGGTATCGAATTGTCCTTTCAGGCCGATGAAGACCGGCTGGCCTGGGAAGACTTCGTCGAAGCGGTGCGGCAAGGGCGGATCAGCGATACCGGCCTACCCGCCGCACCGATCAAGCGCCTGAAGCATCTGCATCAGCCATCTATCAACCTGCGGGATGAAGTCGGCACCTTGGGGCACCTGAGCTTGCAGACCATCTGGGACGCCTCCGCGTCTCAGAGCAACCTGACCAGGGAACCGACGGAAAGCGCCTAGCGTTGTTCAAATCTCCGAGAACCCCGGCGTTGGGTGGCTCCTTCTCCTGCCGGTCTGCGAGAGGCTGAGCGATGAATCCCTGCCGCCGCTTAGAAATAGTAACGGGTAGAGATCATGCTGGTGATCCAGAACCCGGCTCCACCGGAAAAGAAGGAAATACCTGGTGAGAGCTGGAGGTTCAGGTCCATTGGGGCATCGTTGAACTGCATGGACAAGCCCACCGCGCCTTCAAAGGCTCCCGCCGCCCCGCCGTTGTAGTATTTGCCTCCGGGAAAGACCATCAAGACCGCGCCGGGACCGGCAAACCAGGTGAGGTGGAAGGCGTCCTGTTTGGTGATGTCGTGAAGCCAGAAGAGGTAATCCACGTCCAAGGCAAAGCCGCCGAAACTCCAGAAAGGGTACAAGTCCGCTTGAACCGACATGTCGGTGGCAACAAAGGTGTTGGTGGTCAGACCGATACCCGGCCAGCCCATAGAGGGTCCAAGACCAAAACGGCCTTTCTTTTCCAGATCGTGCGCAAAGACTGTGCTGGCAACGAAGAGAGAAAAAGCAAGTATAGATACCCAAACGAAACGTTTCATCCATTCCCCCCTGCTTGGTTCTTGTTCGGCGGTTGTGAACGATGGCAACCCTTACACACAAGGTAATGGGTTTCTCAGGCTTTGGCAAGGGGGATGTGCGGACACTTCTTCATCGGATGCGTGGAATTTCCTTGGTTCCTGAGGAAGGAACTTGCTAAACTCCTCCCCAGGGACATGACCATCCGCCGGGGTTGAGTAGGTTGCGTTGCTTGTAGGGATCAAGGATGGTATCTTGTGCGTCGTTTGCTATGTTTCGGAGGCTTCATGAAACTGATCGTTGTGGCCCAGGACAGCCCGGACGATTTCGGCGGAGTTCAGACTTACACCCGCCAGATGGCTCTGCATGTCGCCCAAAACCATCGGGTGACCGTGTTGGCTCCGTCCGCACAATGGCTGGGGGATGCGGAGAAGCCCAAAGGATTGACCCTCGTTTCACCCTCGGTGGGTGGGGTGCTGTTCAACCTGGGAGCCAGTGCCCAGCTTTCCCGCGTAGCTCAACAGGAAGGCGCACGGGTGGCCTTTCATGGGCATTACGCCAATGCTCTGGGTTCTTTGAATGCCAAACGATCCGGAGCCATTGACCGTTATTATATCGCCGTGCATGGCGCGGAACTCCTGCGCCGTCCTTTCGGGCAGATGCAGGATGTCTACCGGGATATGTTGCTACGCAATGCCGATGGCCTCTTTCCGGTCAGCCGCTACACCAGAGATCTGCTCCTTTCCCGTGGGATGGATGAGAGTAAGATTCATGTCATCCCCAATGGGGTGGATGTGGAACAGTTTTCACCCCGTGACCCCTTGGAGGTCCGGGAACGCTACCGACTTCAGGGAAACCGGGTTCTGCTCAGTGTCTGCAAATTGGAAGAAGCGATGGGCCTGCAAACCGCTCTGGATGCCTTTGACCGGCTGGCGGATCGCTATCCCGACCTGGTGTACCTGATCGCTGGTGAAGGAAAGGACCGTTCGGTCATCATGCTGCGTGCCGAAGAGCGGGTGCGCCGAGGGCAGGTTCGGTTTTTAGGAAAGGTTTCCGATCACCTGTTACCGGATCTCTACAGCCTGGCCGATCTGTTCATGTTGCCCGCTCGTGTGGAAGACCTGGGCAACGTGGAAGGTTTCGGCCTGCGGTTTTTAGAAGCCAACGCCTGCGGGACGCCGGTGGTAGGAACCCGTTCCGGTGGCGTGGAAGATGCCATCGAACATGGCGTGAATGGGCTGCTGGTGGAACCCGGAGATGCTCCGGCGATGGCCCGTGCTTTGGAACAACTTCTTCGCAGCGAGGAACAACGGCGTAAGCTGTCCAAAAGCGGTTTGAAACGTGCCCGCTGGTTCCGTTGGGAAGGGCTTGCCCAGCAAATGGTGGATGTGATGGAACAGGCTGGTTGATGCGTGGAGTCGGAGCCCGTTAGGCCGCCGCTTTTTGTTGGAAAAGTGTTGACAAGGCTACCGGGCGGTGCTAGACAATTGCACGCTGTTTCGACGGAGAAGTGGCTTTTGACATGCGAGACTGGATCGTGGCTCCTGTGGCCGCGAAAGCGACGGGCGATTAGCTCAGCTGGATAGAGCGTTGGCCTCCGGAGCCAAAGGTCACAGGTTCGAATCCTGTATCGCTCGCCATTTGTTCTTTGAAGACGGATTTCATGGGCGGTTAACTCAGTGGTAGAGTGCCATCTTCACACGGTGGAAGTCGCTGGTTCAAATCCAGTACCGCCCACCATGAAACCGATACGACGGACGCAGCCAATCAAGGCCGCGTCCGTTTTTTTATCTGCCTGAATCCCCCCCGCTATGCGGGGGGTTCCAAAAAGGCGAAGCCTATGAATAGCGAAGGTAGTCACTCTTCATGTATATAGAAGCCGTTCCGGCTTCCGCTGACCAAGCGACACATGGAGAGTGACTATGGACAGTAGCTTAGAGCACACGAAATGGAATTGCAAATATCATATTGTGTGGGCGCCGAAGTTTCGGCGCAAGATCATCTATGGGAAGTACAAACGGGAAATTGGCGCGATTCTGCGTCGTTTGTGTGAGTACAAGCATGTGGAGATTGTAGAGGCGAATGCCTGCGTTGACCATGTGCATATGTGTTTGAAGATCCCTCCGAAGTACAGTGTCTCGTCGATCATGGGCTACCTGAAGGGGAAAAGCTCGCTGATGATCTTCGAGCAGTTTGCGAATCTCAAGTACAAGTATGGGAACCGGCACTTCTGGTGCAAGGGCTACTATGTGAGTACGTTGGGAATCAACGAGCAGAGCATCGTGAAGTACATTCGGGAACAGGAAAAACAGGACCAAGTGACCGACCAACTGAGTCTGCTAGAACATAAGGACCCTTTTAAGGGTAGCTAGGAACCAATGCGGAAGTCCGGAACCTGCAACCTTCAGGTTGGGCCGGTACCAGGCCCTTATAGGGCCAGATCAAACCGCCCCTTGAAGGGGCGGTCCTGACTTATCTCTTCCTACCTTCTGTTTTTGCCTGAATCGTAGGGAAACCCATCCAATCTGACCCGTGGAGGAACCCACGGAAGAATCTTCCGCTGTTTGCATCCGTCCGCTCCCGCTCATCGCAAAAGCAATCCAAGACCGCCATAGCCGGAAAACTACGGATCAGGTGTTCACCTGTTTGGGGGAAAGCATGGCTGTTTTTGCGCATTCAGCTTGCATGAGGCGAAGGAATTGGTGGATAATGTCAGGTAGTGTCGTGGGCTGGAATGTTGTCTGGTTGTTGGACCCCTTGGCCGAAGGCGAAGGGAAGGGCGAGGTATTTTGGGCATGAACGGTTCGTCCGTGGATCACAAAGAGCTTGTGGATGGGTATCGGCAGAAGATTGTCGATTACTACCTCCATTACTATCCGAATCACGATCTGACCAAGATTCTGGAAGCGATTGATTATGCCGTGTTTCTGCACCGTGGTCAGTTGCGCAAAAGCGGTCGTGTATACATTGCCCATCCCTTGGAAGTGACCCTGCTCTGCGCCCAGGCGGGGTTGGATGAATCCTGCCTGATCGGAGCGATGCTCCATGACACCATTGAAGATACGGTCAGTTCCAGAAACAAAATCGCCGAGTTGTTCGGCAAGGATATTGCCGAACTGGTTGATGCCTTGACCAAGATCCGCTCTTACAGTTCAGTCAATCAGGAAGAAAGTAAACAGGAGAGCAAACGGCTGACCTACGTCAAACTTTTGCAGGCGGCCAGTCGCAATGTGCGGCCTCTGGTGATTAAAATCTTCGATCGTTTGCAGAACATGAATGAAATGTATGCGATGACGGAGAAGGCCAGCAAGCGCATCAGCCAGGAAACGATGGAAGTCTATATGCCCATCGCTCGCCGCCTGGGGATGAACAAGGTCAGTCGTGAGTTGGCCAATCTGAGTTTGAAGTACACCCAACCCGCCGCGTATCGTTCCGTGATGGAGCGTATTCAGCAGTTCCGTGAACAGAACCAGGAGCAGGTCAACCAGACCTTGGAGGACATCTCGCGCCTTGTCGGAGATCGTTTCCCGGTCAAACTGGAACACTTCTGGCCCGACCCCTGCGATATGCTCAGCCCCGTCGGGACCATCTCCGTAGATATGGAACCCTTTGTCACGGTAGACGCTGTGTTGCTGGACGGCGCCGATACGGTGGATCTCTATTCCGCCTTGGGAATGTTGCATACCACCCACATGTATGTTCCGGAAAGTCTTCACGACTACCTGGCCAGCCCGATGGGCAATGGCTACCGCGCTTTGGAAACCAAACTGAATATCCATGATCTGACGTACAACCTGATCTTCATCACCCCGGATATTCAGACGATCAATGCTCACGGCGTGACCAGCAACTGGCCGGATGGCAAGGTGCGGCGGCGAGAGTTTTATCAGCGCTATGTCGCGATGCTGGGTAAGATCGCCAACGACGGCGATCTGCGCATGGAAGACGTTCTCAGCCATGCCGAGCTTGAGAACATTATCGTCTACTCGCCGAAGAAAGAGATATATTTCCTTCCCGAAGGTGCTACCGCGCTGGACTTCGCTTACCTGATTCACAGCGAGGTGGGCCAACATGCGTCGGGTGCCGTGGTGCAGGGTGTGGAACGTCCTCTGGATTGGCCCTTGGAAAGCGGGGATGTGGTTCGTATTCAAACGAATCCGTCCGTGCATCCCACGGAACAATGGACGGACTGGGCCAAGACCAGCCAGGCCAAGGCTCGCATCCGTGCCAGTCTGCGCAAGCAGCGCCAAGCCCGCTTTGGTGAGATCGGGCGGGATCTGATGGATCATGAACTGCAAAAATATCATGTGATCCCCAGCGAAATCTACGCCAGCGATGCCTTTGCAGCCTTGCTGAAAAAAGAGAAGATGACTGCCGAAGAACTCTTTTTACGTGTCGGGCAGCGGGAACGCCTTCCGGGGGATCTCCTGAACCGCGGGCGACTGGTGCAGCCGGATCGTTTACGCCAGCAGCGTCTTTTGGAAAACCTGAGCTTGAGAAAGCGCCTGTTCAACGTTCTGAAAACGGAACGGGATGACATTCTGATCAATGACATCAATGATGTGATTCTTCACTACGCCCGTTGCTGCAACCCCTTGGCCGGTGACAACGTTGTGGGGGTGATTCAGAAGGACAGAGGGATCGAACTTCACACCGCCCAATGCCCGACCCTGTCGAAAGTGCCGGACAGAGACAAAGTCAACGTGGTGTGGAAGATTGATACGCGGGTGAACAATCCGCTTCTCAATGTGCATATTGCCGATAACAAAGGCGTCTTTGCCCATGTGTTGAAGGTTATCAGCGACGCGGGAATCAATATCATGGAGTTTACCGGGGACACCCTTTCCAATGAGGAAAGGGGAAGCGGTAAAGAAGGTTTGTTGAAACTCCGCCTTCAAGTGCGCAATCTGGATGACTTGTTACGAGTGGCCCAGCAGTTGCGTCGTATTCCCGATGTCATCGGCATCAGCCGTGAAGATTAACCGAGGATCAAAGCCTCGCTCATACTTGTTGAACCGAGCCTTGCCAGGATGGGGTTAGGATTGGGATGGTTCCACGTAAATGAAAGGAAGAGCAATGCGTTTGTTGTTTTTGGCTCAGATGGGATTGATCGTGCTTCTTTCCTGGGCATTGGTTGCTTGTGACGATAGCTCGTCGGATTCCGACGAAGCTAAAGATGGAGATGTCTCCGTGGACGATGACGATGATGATACTTCGGATGGAGACGAAGACGGCGACACGGACGACGACGATGATGATACTTCGGACGGAGACGAAGACGGCGACACGGACGACGACGATGATGATACTTCGGACGGAGACGAAGACGGCGACACGGATGACGACGACGATGATACTTCGGACGGAGATGAAGACGGAGACACGGATGACGACGACGATGATGATCCCTTGGAAGGGGACCTTGAAGCCTGTACACCCAGCAATGGAAGTGAAGATATTTTCCTGATAAAAGGAACCGTGGTCAGTCCTATGGATGCCTGGTTGAACGGGGAAGTTCTGTTCAGCAAGGCGACGAAGAAGATTCTCTGTGCCGGAGAGGATTGCTCTTCCCATGCCGACTACGCCCAGGCCAGTGTGGTCTGTGCCGAAGGTGTGGTGATGCCCGGCATGTTGGATCCGCACAACCACAGTGGCTATAACACCATCCCCCGCTGGAAACACCCCGGTGATGCGCAATGCCGCAGTTGCAACCCGGAAACCGATGAGGAATGCCCAGCGGACGGCACCAAGTGTCTGCGCTATCACGGGATGTATGCCAACCGCCATGAATGGCCCGATGACGATCAATACAGCAGCCAACTCAAGGAACACTACAATGCCGTCAAGGACGATCACCCCTGCGCGGTGGATAAGTGGGCAGAAGTGCGTATGATCATGCACGGCACAACGGGTGTCGCCGGTGCCAATCGCCAACGTCGTTGCCATTACATTCTGGCCCGTAACGTGGATCAGTCCTCGAACGCCAGTGGTTTGGAAGCCGACCGGATGCAGACCAACATCTATGCTGTGAACAGCATTACCGGTGATGAGGAGCAGGTGAGCGGTTACTGCGACAAATTCGCAAATGGAGAAACCACGGCCTTGCTTCTGCATGTGGCCGAAGGCGTGAACTACAGCCACAACCAGACGGAATTCTGGGATCTCTATCTTCCCGATGAGAACCACCCGGAAACGACGATGATGGTTAAGGAACTGGTGGCGATTCACTCCACCGGCGGTTTGACCGACGAATTGAAACTGATGGCCTGCTCCGGTGCCCACCTGGTCTGGTCGCCGCGTAGCAACATCGACTTGTACGGCCAGACCTCCAACATTCCCACGGCCTTGAACCTTGGGGTTCAGGTTTCCATCGGCCCGGACTGGACGCCGTCGGGTTCTCTGTCTCAATTGCAGGAAATGCGTTGTGCCCGGCATGTTTCGGATACCTACTGGAATGGTCGTCTAAGCAACAAAGAGCTTGTGGCGATGACCACCCTTGAAGCGGCCAAGAGCCTGGCTATTGATGGAGAGCTGGGAAGCCTGGAAGCCGGAAAGCTGGCCGATCTGGCGATCATTGCAGCCGATGAAGCCGGACGCCGTCGTCCCTACCAAACCGTTCTAGCAGCGGAAGCCTGGGATGTGCGCCTGACGGTCGTTGGTGGAGAGCCGGTTTACGGAGATGCCGGTCTGATGCCGTATTCCGAATTCTGTGAAGATTGGGATGTCTGCGGCAACACGAAGAAAATCTGTGTCAAGCAGTCCGAGTCCGACACGGATACCTTCAATCAGACGCTGGCCGATGTGCAAACGGAGTTGGAAGGCGTGTTGCAGCCCTTGCAGAACACGGCTGCCGATGAAGACAAGTATATGTTCGACCTGCTTCCGCTGTTCTTCTGCCCCGGTACTCCGGAGTACGAACAAGACCAGGCCGAAGCCGTCTGCACCTTCCAACACAACCCCCATCCCCATGTGAATTACACCGCGATTCCTCAAACCCCCGTGACCGATGACCCGGACCAGGACGGCTTGACCGGAGCCGACGACAACTGCCCTTTGGTGAACAACGCCGATCAGATGGATTCCGACTCCGATGGTCAAGGGGATGCCTGCGATAGCTTCAGCCTTACCGAAGCCGATTGCCCTCGCGTGGCCGGAAACGGTTGCACCGTCGGTTCGGAAAAACACAGCCATACTCCCCGCTCCACCTTCCGTTACGGCCTGACGCGCTCGGTATTCGAGTTGTGGTCCGGTTCCCCGGTTGCCACCGAGGAAGGGCAGCGGGTGACGGTGTATGATGTGGAAGTCACGGCCTTAGGCAAGGATGTTGTTGCCGTGCAGGAATCGGTGGCGCGTGTTCATGGCGGCTTGCTGGTTTCCTATCCCAGTGGACGAGGGAAAAAGCTGTTGCGTGTTGGAGAACATGTGGATTTGACCGGCATCTTCACCCGCCGCGATGGTCGTCCGACCTTGCTGGTGGAGCAGGTTGACTTGACCGATGCCTGCGACCTGACGGCGTCGGACCCGGCCAAGGTCTTGACCCTTCATGTCGGAGATTCCCTGGTGGATTATCTCGGAATGAAAGTCCGTATGGAAGGCCCGTCTATCGAGCAAAGCCTGAAACGCCACGGTGTTCAGATGAACGCCGGTGTTTTGATGCCCGTTCAGTAAATCATGATTCATACAATCCGATGACCCCGTTCAGCCCTCCTTCGTGGAGGGCTTTTTCAATTTCTTGAGGGTTTCTCATCCGGCGACCCGATGTTCCTGCTACGGCGAAGGCTCTTACCGGATTTACACGCCTTCCATCTTTCCGCAGGATGGGATGGAACATTTTCCGATGGACGGGAAGTCAAAGACTTTGTTACACTCTGTGGTAGATTTGGGTCTGTGCTTTCCGTATCAAGGGCTTGGTCTTGCGTTGAGAAGACGGTCAAGGCCCTTCAAAGACTCACGATCTATCATGAATCCGGCTCTGGTTATTAACCCGGAAATAATAAGTTAGACGAAACATCAACATTGTCATTCCCGCGAAGGCGGGAATCCAGAGTGTATTTAATTGCCTGGATCCTCCGCCTGCGCGGAGGATGACGATTCTTCAGCTCGGTTATAATCGCCGGGTTAATAACCCAAGCTTGACGGTTTGAGAAACGTTGATCAGACAACACAAACAACACAGAGGACATCATGAATCAACGAAGGATTGTAACCCTGCTTTTGGCGCTGCTGCTTGGTTTGGCTGGCGGAGGCTTTGCTTTTGCCGAGGAAACGGACGGACACCTTCTGGTGACGCTATCTTGGGAAAACCAGGCCCTGACCGTCACGGATGTAATCACGGTCAAGGCACCTCTGCCCAAACAGGGTAGGCGGGTTCCCGGTTTTGCTCCTTATCAACTGGTCGTGGTGGAAGGCGGGAAAGACCTGCGGGTGGAAGCCTTGCCGAACCTGGGCCGGGTGAGCGTTCCGCCCCTCATGCCGGGGATGAAGGAGGATGCCGTTCCGGCAAGCGTGAAGCAGAGTAAGGCGGTGTTTGCCGTCCGCCTTCCCCGTCTTGAACAGGGGCAGAGCCTGGAACTTCGCCAGCGTGAGCAGCGAGCCAAAGGCGATAGCAATCCCCCTGCCTACAAAGCCCTCTCTTCCGTAAGGATCAACCAGGCCTTGGTGACGCGGTTCCCGCAGCTTGAAGCCGTTCAAGCGAGTGAGGTGAACCGATGAATAAACGAGGATGGAGTTTCCTGCTGGTGCTGCTGCTGAGTTTGGTTGCGATACCGCTTCATGCGGAGACCACGGAGGTTTTGTTCGGAGAGGGGCCTTCTGAAACGCGCATTGATGTGGTGTTGTTGGGGGATGGCTACACGGAAAGCGAGCAGGACGCCTGGCATGATGATGCCCAAACCTTTGTGGATACCTTGATGCAGACCAGCCCTTACGATGAATACGGTGCCCACTTCATCCTTCACCGGGTGGACCTGATTTCGGCACAATCCGGAGCGGATCATCCGGAACAAAACATTGAGGTGGATACCGCTTTGGATGCCGGTTATGGTGCGTATGGTATTGATCGCCTGTTGGTGGTCGATGACACCAAGGCGCTGGCGGCTGCGGCTCGCAATGTACCGGAGTATGATTATGTGTTCGTCGTGGTGAATGATGCCACCTATGGCGGGTCCGGCGGTGTGCTGGCGACCTTCAGTGTTCACGAACTGGCTTCGGAAATCGGTCTGCATGAATTCGGTCATACCTTTGCCGGTTTGGCGGACGAATACACCACGCCCTATCCAGGCTACCCCGCCGGGGATTACGAACCCAATGTGACCTATCAGACCGAACGGGAATCCATCCCCTGGGTGGAATGGATCGTTGACGAAACCCCGCTGCCGACCCCGGAAGAAAGTGACTACGATGACGTCGTCGGGATCTTCGAAGGGGCTCGCTACCTGGAAACGGGAATCTATCGACCGGTCCATGTCCACTGCCGGATGAACCAACTGATGGAACCCTTCTGTCCGGTCTGCACCGAGGCGCACATTCAAGCCATCGTGCTGGCCAACGGCATTCTTGATGGTCTGGAAGCAAGCGAGCTTACGGTCGATCAAGGCCAGACGGTGACCCTGGACCCACGGGTGATCCAAACCACCAGCGAAAGCATCCACGGACGCTGGTTCGTGAACGACGAAGAACTGGCTGACGAGCAAGGTGCCACCCTGGTTGTGAATGGTTGGCAGTGGGAGCCGGGGAACTATTCCATTACCGTGATGCTGGAGGATGAATCGTCCTTGATTACCAGTGAAACCCGACGCCTGACCCAAGGTGAGGTGAGCTTCAGCCTTACCGTGTTGGATTCCGGAGAAGCCCCTGATGGGGATGTGGATGATACGGATGGGGATGAACCCGACGACGACGATGATGCGGATGACGATGATGATGATGAGACTGGCGACGACGACGACGATGATGTGGATGATGACGATAATGACGATGATGTGGATGAGACTGGCGACGATGATGACGACAATGATGTGGATGATGATGACGAGGGGCAAGCCTGGTTCGGTTCCGGGGATTCCTCCGGTTGCGCCCTGGGCTCGCCTTCGTGGTTTTTGCTGAGTCTTTTCGGTTTGGCGCTGAGACGGAAGCGGGAAGTTTAGGAAGAACCCCGGCCTTCCTTTAGGCAGTGTCGTCAGGAGATATGAAGCCATAGGGCTAGACAGCGGATATGTACCGCAGCGAGGAAAGACGCGGTGTTCTTCGCATAACGCGTCGCAACACCACGCCAACGTTTCAGCTTTTCAAAGGCATTTTCAACCAGATGGCGTTCACGGTACAAGTCTTTGTCGTAGTTACGTTGAACCGTTCGATTCTTCTTTGGAGGAATCACCGGACACGTATCGTTCTTCTCGCATAGGCCAATGATGCTATTTGTATCATAACCACGATCAGCCAGTAAATTAGAGGCTGGTAGCCCTTCGATCAGATTTTCAGCCTCTTTGCAATCAGCTCGGGTACCTTTTGTAACAAGGACTCGGAGCGGATTACCATGCGCATCCACGGCCAGGTGTACCTTGGAATTGAGCCCCCTTTTGTCTGGCCCGCGTCCTGCGTTCCGCCTCGGGCACCCGTGGCATCGTGATGGACTTTGACATGCGTGGCGTCGATCATCAGCCATTCGGTTTCGGGATCATCAATCAAACTATCCAGTAAATTCTCCCAGATGCCTTTATCTCGCCAACGAATAAACCGGCGATGGGTATTGTTCCAACTGCCATAATCGGGCGGTAGGTCGCGCCAAGGTGCACCGGTTCGCAAGATCCAAAACACACCATTAATGAATCGTCGATTGTCTCTGGCAATCCCGCCCCATTGGCCTTTCTGCCCCGGTAAATATGGCTCCAAGAGTTCCCACGCGTGGTCGGAGATATCATGACGGTGATAAGTGGCATCCATTGTATTCCTCTGAATAGTTTCTATTTAAAGGAATGTAGACCAGCAGAGTCGTCTTGTCCAGGAAAATCTATAACTCATGTCGACGCTGCCTAGGATTCAATCGTCTGGATTTATTAACCCGGCGATTATAACCTAGCTTAGGAATCGTCATCCTCCGCGCAGGCGGAGGATCCAGATAGCAGATTTTACACTGGATTCCCGCCTTCGCGGGAATGACAAAACGGATGCTTCGTCTAACTTATTGTTGCCGGGTTAATAACCACGCTTTGGGTAGGTTGAAGGGAGCCAAACGACCGGAAGCCCTCGAATCGGAAAAAAAAGAACGGTGAGGCGCTGCACTTGCGGCGCCTCACCGTTTCATCGGGTAACATTCCATATTCCTGGATTTCAAGAACTTGGAAGCAGGATAAGCCTACGTTCTTATGACCTAAACATGAGTTTTGAACACCCAAAAAAGCCAAGTTAGGACTTGACACTGAGTATAAATTATGCTAAATTTTACTTAGTTAATGTCTAGTTGTGTGAAAAAGCGGCGGAGAGGCGACTTCGCACCCTGTGTCACAACAGAAAGGGACGACCCATGCGAGTCAAATTTTACGGTGTTCGAGGCTCCATTCCTGTGCCGGGCCCCCATACCCTGCGTTACGGTGGAAACACCACGTGTTTGTACGTAGAGGTGGATGGCTATCCGATCATCTTTGACGCCGGATCAGGGATTCGTCAGTTGGGTGCGGAGATGATGCGCCAGGATTTCGGCCAGGGTGCCGGAGAGGCTTCGCTGTTTTTCACCCATATGCACTGGGACCACATTCACGGTTGGCCCTATTTCACTCCGGCTTACATTCATGGCAATCAGTTCAACATCTTTGGTCCGTCAAGCCTGAACGTCAGCTTGGAAGACAGTCTGGTCAACCAGCAGCAGTACCAGAATTTCCCGATCATGCTTTCGGAGATGCCTGCACAGTTTGAGTTCTACAGCATGGAGGAAAACCGCCCTGTTGATGTGCATGGCGCGAAAATCACGGCCCGACGTCTGAACCATCCCGGTGGTGTAATGGCCTATCGGATTGAATACAAGGGCAAAGCCGTGGTGTTTGCCACCGATATTGAACATTACTCTGTGCCGGACTATCGCTTGATGAAGTTGGCTCAGGATGCGGACCTGATGATCTATGACGCCCACTTCACGCCGGATGAATACGTAACTCATATCGGTTGGGGACATTCCACCTACGAGGAAGCGATCAAACTGGCCCGCAAAGCCAACGTGAAGAGTTTGCGTTTGACCCACCACGCTCCGGAACATTCCGATGACTTCCTGGATGAGTTCATTGTCAAACCGGCCAAGGAACTCTTTGATGACGTGGATGGTGCCAGAGAAGATGAGGAAATCATCCTCGACTGAGCCATTTCCTGCCCTTTGTTTTCTTCGGTCGCTTTCTCTTGGGTGATGGGGAAGACGGATGTCCCTGATCCAAGACTGCTTCCATGCGTCGGTTCCATCGGAGACGCGAAGACCTTGCCCGAAAAGAAAACCCCCGACGGATGCCGGGGGCGAAGAAAGGTTCCACGAGGTTCCTGCAAGATCAATCCGCTTTCGCGAAGTCCTTGTGTTTTTCGGCAATGGTTGTGGCAAGCTGATTCAATTTGGCGAAGTCTTCCTCACGGGGCATCCCTTGGGCCAGAACCGGCTCCAGAATTTCCGCTTTCAGGTTGGGCATCAGACCGAGGAACTGTTCCACCATCGTACCGCCCCAGCCGAAGCTTCCGATCACGCTGGCGAAGGGGGCTTTGGGACGCAACACATTGGCCAGATACGCGGCATAGGCGACCGTGGGATGCGGGCCGGTCAAGGTGGTGGGTGAGGCGAGGATAATGGTTCCGGCGTCCACCAGGGAACTGGCCAGTTTGCCCGTATCGCCCGCTTCCATGTTGTGCAATTCCACCCGCACGCCGAGGTCGGTTAGGGCTTCGGTGAGGTGTTCCACCATAATGCGGGTGCTTTCGTGCATCGTCGCCCAGGCAATCACGACCTTGTTGCGCGGCGGGCCGGTGATCCAATCCCGGTAAAGATCCATGATCCAGGTGGTATCGGTGTGAACCGGACCGTGGCTGGGGCAGATCATCTTGAACTCATAGCCTTCAATGCGCTTCAGGTTTTTGGTGATGATGTTGGTGAAGGGCATCATGATTTCCGCGTAATACAGCTTGGCCAGATCGCGCAGCTTGTGCTTGTCCGAGAAAAATACGTCGTTGGTGGCCAGGTGAACGCCATAGAAATCACAGGGGAAGAGTACCTTGTCTTCCTGCAAATAGGTAATCATCGTTTCCGGCCAGTGAACCCAGGGGAAGTGGATGAATTCCAGGGTGCGATCGCCCAGGCTGAGCGTTTCGCCGCCTTTGACGACCTGAAAAACCTCTTCAGGAAGATCCAGATGACCTTTCAGGAATTTCTTGCACATTGACGTACAAAGTACTTTGGCTTCCGGGAAGCGTTCCAGCACGTCGGGAATGCTTCCGCTGTGGTCTTGTTCCGCGTGGTTGGCAATGATGTAATCAAGGCGTTCCAGGCCGAGGCTGGAAAGACGCTCGTCAAGTTGGTCATAGAACTGCGGCTCCACCGAATCAATGAGGACGGTTTTCTCACTGCCTTGCACAACATAAGCATTGTAGCTGGTTCCTTCGGGCAGGGGGACCAGGGCATCGAAAATCTGACGGTCCCAGTCGTTCACACCAACCCAATGCACTCCCTGCAACAATTCACGCGCTTTCATCAAGGTTCCTCGTTCTTTCTTGTCAAGTGTTGCCCGGAAACGGGCGAGTCCAAAAGCTGTGGCGAAAGGACGAAAGGGTTCCCATCGCCTTACATCATAGGATTTACGGTGAAACCGTGGGGGATTGTTCAAGCCTCCACGGGGTGATCTTTCAGAAAACGGTACAACGTTGCTCGGCCCACATGAAGCAACTTGGCTGCCTCCACCTTGTTTCCCCCGGATTGCACCAGCGCCCGGCGCACCTGATCTTCGGTCAGTTTGCCGCGTCGGGATGAACAGCCGTTGGCCGGTGGTAAAACCGCGTCTCTTGAGGGTTCCATCACGGGGACCAGACCGTTTTCGCCACGAACCTCCGGAGGAAGATGCGTGGGGAGGATCAACTCGCCCTGACAGCGTACCGTGCCGTATTGCAGGGTGTTGATCAACTCGCGGATATTCCCCGGCCAGGTGTAGCGCATAAGCATGTCCATTGTGTCGTCGGCCAGGTTCACCGTGGGCTTGCCGGTTTCCTCGCGGATGGTTTCCAGCAGTCGAGCCACCAGGAGATGCAGGTCTTCCAAGCGTTCACGCAAAGGGGGGAGATGAATGGGTACGACGCACAAACGGTAGTAGAGATCCTCCCGGAAGTCACCCTCGCGTACCATCTGGCGAAGGTCGCGGTTGGTGGCGCTGATGATGCGCACATCGACATGGATCGGCTGTTCCCCGCCGACGCGCTCGAAGCGCTTTTCCTGCAACACTCGAAGCAGGCGAACCTGAAACAGCGGGGTCAACTCGCCCACTTCATCCAGAAACAGCGTTCCTTTGTCGGCCAGTTCAAAGCGTCCCTTTTTGTCACGGATTGCTCCGGTGAAGGCTCCCCGGACATGGCCGAAGAGTTCGCTTTCCAAAATGGTTTCCGGTAGGGCTCCGCAGTTGATCGGCACGAAAGGATGCGCCTTCCGGCGGCTTTCCTGATGGATCGCGTTGGCCACCAGTTCTTTGCCTGTGCCGGACTCACCGGTAACCAGAACCGGGTAATCGCTGTCTGTGACCTGCCGGATGGTTTCAAAAACCTCCAGCATTTTTGGGCTGTAGCCAACCATACCGTGAAAGCTGTGGCGTTCCTTCAACTGCCAGCGCAACTCAGAGACTTCCGTTTCGTCCTGGATGGCGGCAATCACGCCAAGGGGTACGGAACCCATCCCGATCAGGGGCGTGACGCGCATCCCCAGACGTTTGTCTTCTCCGGATTTATTGCGGAAGGTCACCTGATAGCGAGGACGGGCCAGTTGTTTCGGGGCACCGTTCTGGAAGGCGCAGAGGGAGCCGCAAAAGCCCTGATGAAACACGTTATGGCAATCCTGGCCCAAGACCTCGTCACGGGAATAGCCGGTAATGCGTTCCGCCGCTTTGTTAAAGAGGAAGATGCGGCGTTGGGTGTCGTGGAGGATCACGCCTTCGGCCAGGGAATCCAGAAAGCCGTGCAGAAAACGGCGCTGATCCAGCATCCCTTGCAAATAGCCGTCATGGATCAAATGACTGATGTGTGTATTCAGCGACTCGACCAGGTCGGGAAAGCCTGGCTCGGCGTCAACGCTCTCTCCTTCGTGGCCCAGGTTCCAATGGATATGATTGGGCGCACCGAGAATCAACGCTGCGCTTTCAGCCGTCTCCGGCATGTGAGCCAACGGTTCCGGTTGTGGCAAGACGGGTCTGTTGCTGTCTGCCAGGTGGGGGAGGGCCTTTCGGGCAAGGGCGTGTGAGGCGTCATCCAGGGTGATGACCATATCCGTCAAGGTGGGGGACGCAGGGTCGAAGGCAACCGGCTCTAGCTCATTCAGGGAAAGATCCCAAGGGGAAAGCTGACCGAACTGTGCCTCTGAAAGAGGTTTCACCTGCAAGACCGCGCTGTTTGATTGGATGCCCTGAATCCCATGCCGCTGGAATAGAGCTTTCGCCAAGGGGGCCAGATGATGTCGGCCCTCACTCAAAAACAGGATGTTCATCGTATGCATTCCGAAGTCTCCAAAATCTTGCAGCGGAGCCTAACACAGCCCAGGGGCTTGGGCAAGAGCAATGTCTCATTTTTGTCTCGGAATACCGGTTTGTCGTTCCAGTACACAACGGTCGTCTCAAAATGCTGGGAATTTCCAGATGAAACAGATGTGTCTCACTTTATGGAGGCTTAGCCGACGGTGAGTTTACGAACGAAGTCTCCCAGCAGAGCATCGACGGCCTGAGTGGAGGCCATTGCTTCAACACCGAAAGCCTGGTTCAGGGCGGAAGCCCAGGAGAGAGTCGGGGATTTCAGGTCGTGCATGGAGAAGGCATCATCCAGGATGGAGCCCACCCGAAGCTGTTCACGCAAGGGCCGAAGAGAGGAACAGACAATGGCGTCACTGGTGTAAACCTCGCCATCGGTGTCAATGACAAGGCTGTCACGATACAGCGCCTGGCTGGTCTGTACCCGTTCATTTTGAAGATGCAGGGGAAAGCCCACGCTACGGATACTGCGGCAATAGGCGGCCAGCCGGTCGAAACCCTGCTCCAAACGGGTTTGATCTTCAGCACTCCAAACCTGATAATATGCAGGCAGAAGATTGAAAAAGCGAAAGCCCAGGCGATAGAGGTAGTGAAAATTTTCAAGCATCTGTCCCACGGTTTGCGGGCTGATGACCATGTTGCAGTGAACGAGGGGCTTGCGTTTGACGATGCGACGCCGCAACTCTTTAAGGTGTTCCGGCCAGTCTCCGCGTGTCTTGTGCTGGCTTTGCGGATCGCCATCCAGGCTCAGGCGGATGTGATAGCGGTCGTCTTGTTCCCAATAGGAAAGGATTTCATCGTTCAACAGGCTGGCGTTGCTGGTCAATTCCACTTCGATGGCCTGACCGGCAGGGCCGCTTTCGTCCAGCATCCGGCGCAAGTCAAGAATGCGTTGCCAGCGTAGAAGCGGTTCCGCACCGAAAAGCCGGATGCGCGAAATGGACTGCTCAAGGCAAAAAGAAATCACGCGGGAAAGTACGTCCCGCGTGATGGTTTCCTGGCTTTTATGAACGGGGCAATAGGCGCACGAGAAGTTGCAGGCATAGCTTAGGATCAGCGAAAGCTCGCCCTCGATATGCGTCATGATTCCCGGCTGCCGCCAAAGGGATCACAGGCATCAAGTTGGCGGAATTTCACGGTGGTCCAGCGCTCGAAGATGCGCTCCAACTCCGGGTCTTCCTTGGCGATCAATTCAAAGAGGTAGTCGAAACTCCATAAGGACATCTTGCAGCGTTCGTTGCTGGGCATCTGACCGAAGATGTCGCCCTGGGTGCTGTAGTTGTAAATAGGGCAGACGCCGCAATAAGGCTTGTAGGCGCATTCATGGCAGTAGGGAAGCGCATCCTGAGTGCTGGCGACAATCAGGGATTTGGTTACTTCGCTGTCCACCATCTCTGCGATGCTGTCGGTGTCGATATGGCCCATCTGGAAGAGGTCTTCTCCCATACGGCTGACCATACGCCCTTCGTCGCAGGTGAACACCTTTCCATCGTAGTTGTAAGCCACCTGACCGATGCCCGCCCCGCAGGGAGAGCGCAACTCCATGTAATTGGGGTCGCGATCGCTCATCATACGCATCAGGTAAATGGCGCTCATGCGCTCTACAAGCTGGGTTCCCTGGCGGTTGAGGTCCAGGATGTAATCCAGGCTTTTGCGGTAGAAATCCATGTACTGGTCTGCCGTGTAGCCGATGGCATCCCAGGTTTTTTTGACGAACCCGAACGGATTGAGCGGGCGCAGGTGAATGGATTTCTGCCCGCGTGAGACATACTCGTCAATGATTTCCTTCCACAAGGGAAGGCTCTGGCGGGTGGTGGTCATCAGGGCGTCTACGTGGTAGACATCCAGATCGAACATACGGCGCGTGTATTCGTCGTGGATGCGGTCCATCCAACGCACGGTGGCGTCATAACTGGAACCGCCGCTTAAGGGACGGTTGGCGTCGTGCAGTTCTTTCGGGCCGTCCAGGCTGGTACAGATGTAGATGTTGTGATCGATGAGGTAGTGCATCTTTTCCTCATCCATCAACGAGAGATTGGTAACCAGACTGAAGGCCAAGTCGCGGTTTTCCGTTTTGTTTCGGGACTCGGCGGTTTCAATGACGTGTTTGACCACGTCCCAGTTGGCCAGCGGTTCGCCGCCCTGAAACTCGAAGTTCAAACTGGGCGAGGTGCTTTCAAAGGCACGCTCGACGATCTTCGTTGCCGTTTCCTTGGACATGTCAAACTGGGTGCTGTCCATTGACGCACGGCTGGCATGGCAGTAGCGACACCCATAATTGCAACGTAGGGTCGTAATCAGAATGTGCAGGTTCGGCCCGGCGTTGAGGAAATCCATCCGCTGGCTCATCGAACTTGACGCACGGCTGGAGTAATCGCTGGTGCGGTAGAAGTGCTTTTCGCTCAATTCGCGGTGCAGGTCGTCTTCACGGGAAATCGTCCCTTCCAGGAAGGCTTGAAACTGCTCTTCACTCAGCAGGGCGAAACGTCCCGTTTCGCTGGTTAGGATATAGCGATCCTTGAGTTTGCGAAAGCGGAAGTAGGCGACGTCGGAATGGATCTTGGAAGGGTCCAGCTTCATGCGCTCCTCCTTGCGATGGTGGCGTGCAGGGCGTAGTTTTTCAACTCATCCTCCAACATGCCTTCCACATCGGGGTCGATCTCCACCAGGTTGACTTTGTAATAGCCGTTTTCCTGGCGAATGGATTCCGTCTTGGCCAAGTGCATGAAGGACTCCAAGGTGTCCTCCAGGGCGTCCCTGTCGTACAGGTCTTGATGAAAAAGCAGTTCCATCTTACTTCCTTCGGCAACCGTGCCGTTGTTGGGAACGACAAGCGTCAAGCGATAGCGATAGGCAGTATGTTAATGCAACCAGGGGTCATCCGCGCCGGGGTCTTGCTCCTCCTCGTCTGGAGAGTCCGTCAACCAGTCGTAGAGATCGGACTCTTTGCAGCGTTTGGAACAAAAGGGCCGGTAGGGATTTTCCGGATCGTAGTCAAGTTGTTTCCCACAGCGGGGACAGGATACCACCAAGGGTTTGTTCACGATTGTACTTTTTCCAGTATCGGTTTCAAGACCTCTTCGGGCACGCCGGTTTCATAGGCGATGTCCAAGGCCCGTTCGGTCAGTTTTTTATAGAGATCCACGTTTTCCATCAAGCGGCGTTCCAGTTGCTCCAGGTGTTCTTCCACCACGGAAAGCTTCCCTTGAGCCACCGGCCCGTTGAGGGATCGGCCTACGCCGTTGTTACGCACGCTGAGCAGTACCTGCTCCAGCAGAGGAATGTAGCAGTCCTGGGCGACGGACTTGGGCATTCCGATTTCATCGTAGATTTCCTCTGCCATGTGCAAAACCGCGACGGTGAAGTTGCTTACCACGTTTCCGGCGATATTGTACAGCACCTTGTCTGAACTGGCGATCTTGTAAGGAATGCCGCCGACGGCACGAATCATGCGGCGCATCAGGTGACGCGCTTCCGGGTCGCCTTCAATCACGAAACGGGTGCCGACTTTGAGGTATTCCATTGCATTGGGTCGGCTGGAAAAGCCGTGGATGGGATGCAGGCTACCGATAAAACTGACCTGCCGCTTGGCTTCCATAAGGATGTCGGAACTGTACAGACCGCTTACATGCAACAAGAACTGGTTGGGGCGAAAGAGCTTTTTCTCTAAGCATTCCAAAGTGATGTCATAGATGGCCTCGTCCGGTACCGAAAGCAGAACGATGTCTGCTTCGCTGATTAAATCCGGTGTAAGTTCGGCCACTTGCGGTAATTTGGTGGCTTCTCTGGCCGCATCGGCGGCGGCGCGGGTCCGATGGGTGCAGGCCAGGATTTCAAAACCCCGGCCATCCAGGTTCATTGCCAGGGTGCTGCCTACGCGGCCTGCTCCGATGACGACGATCTTCATCGTCTTGGTGAGAAACCACTCCGGCGCTGTTTCCTGCGTGTTCTGTGCGTTCATCGTTTTCCGTCCTTTCAGCTAGAAGGCTCGTCCGTGCTTGGGCCAGACCGGGTCCGACCACCCCTTTCGCACTTGTTGAATATACCATAGTCCCATCGCCATTTCTAGCGTGGAATCAACAGGGAACTCCTTTTTCAAGGATCGGCGAATCACGATGAAAACCTAAGCCATTTCTGGCTTGAGGAGGCCGGCTGTTCAGTCCTGTTCGAGTGGCTGAAAACGGAAACCGCCTTCAACCGGAATCGCCTCCAGGCTATCGCCTTCCAAAAAGATTCCTTTGACAATCAGCTCGGCCAGGGGTGCTTCCACCTGGGCGCGCACCATATGGCGCATCGGGCGGGCCCCGTATTGAATGTCATAGCCGCCGAGGGTCATCAAATGGCGGCAGGCTTGCTCGGACACATGCAGGCGGATGCCCTTCTCCCGCAGCAGGCTTTTCGCGCTCTTTTCCACCAACAGCTTGGCTATCTTCACGATTTCATCCGTCGTCAGACGACCGAAGACGACTTTCTCGTCGATACGACCGAAGAGTTCCGGGCTGAAGGTGCGACGCACGGCGTCCAGCACACCTTGCTGGGTATCCTTGGTTTGGGCGGGTTGAGCCTGCCCGAAGCCGATACCTCGGCTCTGTTTCTGTTCAAAGACTTCCGAGCCCATGTTGCTGGTCATGATAATCACCGTATTGGTGAAATCCGCCCGCTGCCCGCGGCTGTCCGTGAGGCGGCCTTCGTCGAGCAGTTGCAACATGAGTTGGTGAACGTCGGCATGGGCCTTTTCGATTTCGTCGAACAGGATCAGTTGAAAGGGTTTCCGGCGCACGCTGTCAGTCAAGGCACCGCCTTCGTTGAAACCGATATATCCCGGAGGGGAACCGATCAGCTTCGATACGCTGTGCGCCTCGCTGAATTCACTCATGTCAAAACGGATCATGCTGTTTACATCGCCGAACAGTTCAATGGCCAGGGCGCGGGCTACTTCGGTTTTGCCGACACCGGTAGGGCCGACGAACAAAAACGAGCCGATGGGTCCACCGCCACGGAACCCGGCGACATTGCGCAACAACACCTGCTCAACACGGCGCAGGGCGTCTTCATGGCCCACCACCCGTTCCTGCATTCGGCTGGCCAGTTGCAGGTAGCGGTCGTTATCATGGCTGACAATCTGGTCCAAAGGAACGTGAGCCACTTTGCTTACCACGCGGGAAACGATTTCCGAGGTGACCTGATCCATCGCTTCCCGGCGGGCCAGGCTTCCAGCGAGATCTAACAGGCCAATGGCTTTGTCCGGCTGGCTGCGGTCGGAAAGAAAACGGTCGCTCAAACGGATGGAACGTACCAGGGCTTCCGGCAAGAAGCCGACTTTATGATGGGATTCATAGGCCGGTGCGATGCCTTGAAGAATCTCCAGGGTTTCCTCAAAACTGGGGGGAGCCAGTTCCACCGGCTGGAAGCGTCGGGCCAAGGCGTGGTCCCGCAGGAAGGTTTCTTTGTAGTACTCCGGTGTGGTGGTACCGATGCAGGGGAAATCCCCTTGACCCAGCACGTTTTTCAATTCACGGCTGATTTCCTGGGAACCGTCCACGCTGCCTTCGATGATGTTGTGAATCTCATCAATGAACAGGATGATCCGTCCTTCGCTCTGGCGTACCTCGGCCTTGAGTTGTTCCATCCGTTCGGCAAAGGTGCCACGAAGGTGGGTTCCCTGCAAGAGCTTGCTCGGTTCAAGAACGACGATGGTACGGCCTTCCATGCCCGGCACACGGTGGGGCTTCTGGGCCATCGTCCAGGCCAGACCCCAAATCAAGACGGTTTTTCCACAGCCGGATGGCCCGACGATGATCGGGTTGTTGGAACGCCGCTTATTGAGAATATCGACGATATCGAGAATTTCCCGTTCCCTGCCGACGATGGGTTCCACGCGGCCTTCACGAGCCAGAGAAACCATGTCCCGACCGACGGCAGACAAGAGCGGAAAGGTGCTGTCTAGGAAGGGAGCATCCAGCGCGTTGGCTACGGGCGAGCGAAGGCTTGTCGGCCCGCTTTGGGCATGACCGGGAGTCATCGCCTGCTTGGGGGTTGCCGGTTCCTGGGCGGGGTTGGTCTGTCTCGCCTGGGGTTGCACCGGTTGGACTTCATAGGCTTTGCCGCTACGTGAAGGCTTGGGTTTGGGGATTTCGTCTTCAGTGACCACGGCGGCCTGGGGAGCCTTCAGGGTGGCTTGGGGTTGGGTTTGTGGCGCAAAACGCTGGGCGGCCTGGTTGTGCATCAAACCCAGACGGCGGCGCATTCCTTCTTCACTCTGCGCAAAGCAATCCCGGTAGCGTTTGGGAAGTACCGGTGCGTTGAGCAGGCCGAAGGCTTTCTGACGCAAACGGGGCAGGGGAACCTCCGCCGTGCGCAGAAGACGACAACCTAGAGATTCCGTCACGCGCATCATCGCCAACAGCATGTGAATGCAGGTCACCTCACGGTTCCCGTGGCGCGAGGCCATGTTCCCGGCTTCTTCCAGGATCAGTTCGGCGATGTTTTCATCCTCCTGGGCCTGACCGCTTTTCTCGGCGTGGCGGGCCACGGCGATCACCTTGGCTTCTTGTACGCCGATGTCCTGCATCAGCAGCAAGGCGGAGTTGGGCACCATGAAAAGGGCCAACACAAGGTGAAACGAGGTGGTGGGTTGATCCTGATCGATGGAAAGCTCGGCGGCTTCCTCCATGACATAACGTAGTTCAGGGCTGTCCGGTAAGGCCATGATAAGGAATTCTCTTTGGTTTCAAGCGTGATTGACGAATTGGCGCACAACGAAAAGAATATATTTATTGTACCGAACCGAGGTATAAAATGCAAGCGAACGCACAGGGTTTTCCACGGGTGGGATGGAAATTCCGGGGGATGGTTGGAAATGGGGGGAGATGCCCTGTACGGCATGGGTTTCTTCCCCCCAAACAGGATACTTCTGCCGTCCAAGGTGTCGTTATATAAGATTGAAGCCTTTACTTTCGTTTTTCGCTCTGTTACAACCCGGCACGATGGAGTGTTTCCCGGCAAAGCCGGGGAAGCCTTCCCTGGCCTTGGGCTATCCCGATGGCCATGATTCTGCAACCGTCCCAGGCTTCAGGCTGTGGAGACGCTTTTCGTTAGGAACCAATACCGTGTCCGAAAACCAACAGGTCAAGCATTACCATAGCGGCTTTGTCACCATCATCGGCAGGCCCAACGTGGGCAAAAGCACGCTTTTGAACCAGATTCTTCAAACCAAGGTGGCCATTACCACCCCCAAGCCGCAAACCACCCGTGAAACCATTCTGGGGGTCAAGCACTTCGGGGAGGAGGGACAGATCGTTTTCCTGGATACCCCCGGCGTACATAAAGCCAAGGGCGGGTTGAATCTCTTCATGCTGGAAAGCGCCCTTTCCGCCATCTCGGACGGGGATCTGGTCTATCTGATGCTGGAAGCCGGACCGCGCTTCATCGACAAAGACGACCTTGGTGATGCCAACCGCAAGATCATGGAAACCATTGCCAAGGTGGGGGTTCCCTGCTTCCTGGTGTTGAACAAAATCGATCTGGTGGAAAAGCATCGCCTGCTGGCCTTCATTCAGCGCCTGCATGACAAGGCAGAGATTCCCTTTGCCGGAACCTACATGATCAGTGCCAAAACCGGTGACGGCGTGGAAGCGCTGGTCGCGGATAGTTGGGCGCGGATGCCCGAAGGCCCGCCCTATTTCCCGGACCAGGATGTTACCGATCGCACCTTGCGTTTTCTGGCGGCGGAGTTGGTGCGCGAGCAGGTTTTCCTGCAAACCGGGCAAGAGATCCCCTATGCCTGCGCGGTGCGTATCGTGCAGTACAAGCAAGGGGCATCGAAAGATGAAATCATGGCTGATGTATTGGTCGAGCGCGACAGCCAGAAAGGCATCATCATCGGGAAGGGCGCCTCGAAACTCAAGGCCATCGGGACCGCCGCCCGAAAGGCGATCAGCGAAATGACTGGTAAGCGGCTGCATCTGGATTTGCAGGTCAAGGTGGAAAAAGGGTGGAGTCAAGATCCCCGTGCCTTGGCCAAACTAGGCTACTCGTTTGACGAGTGATCACCTCAAGCGTTAGGATAAACGAAAACGAATCATGAAACACACGAAACGACAATTGACCATTGCCATCGTCGGCAGGCCCAACGTGGGCAAAAGCACGCTGTTCAACCGCCTGGTCGGACGGCGTCAAGCCATTGTGGAAGACAAACCCGGAGTGACGGTGGATCGCCACTACGGGGAAGCGCAGTTTTATCGCTGCCGGTACACTCTGATCGACACCGGCGGTTTTGAACCCGTCGCCGAGAACGATCTGCTGGTCAAAATGCGCGCCCAGGCGACCATTGCCATCGAAGAAGCGGACATCGTCTTTTTCCTCTTGGATGTTCGTGATGGCCTTCTGGCCAGCGATGAGATGGTGGACGGCATGTTGCGCAAGACCGAGAAGCCGGTTTACTACGTGGTGAACAAGGTGGATGGCCCGCGGCATGAAGAGGGAACCTACGATTTCTACCGACTGGGCATGGACAAGCTCTACAGCATCAGCGCCGAACATGGCGTGGGTGTGGATGAATTGCTGACCGACGTGGAAGAGTTCTACCCAAGCCATCGCGTGCGGGACAACGAGAAAAAAGCCGATGAACTGCGCATCGCCTTGGTTGGGCGTCCCAACGCCGGTAAAAGCACCTTGGTCAATCGCTTTCTCGGCGAAGAACGCCACATTGTAACGGACATTCCCGGCACGACGAGAGACGCCATTGACAGCGTATTCACCTACCACGGAAAGCAGATCCGTCTCATTGATACCGCCGGTATACGCCGCCAGAAGAAAATCAGTGAAGTGATGGAAAAGCGGACGATGGTCAAGGCGCTCAAAGCCCTGGATCGCGCCGACGTGGCTTTGATTCTGCTCGATGCCGCCCTCGGCATTCATGAACAGGATGCCAAGATCGCCGCCTTTGCCCATAACAAGGGAGTTCCCTCCGTTGTGTTGGTCAACAAGTGGGACGCCGTGAAGAACAAGGATAACAGCACCCACGGAGAGTTTATCGACAAGGTGCGTGATACCCTGAACTTCATGACCTATACGCCCATCCTGACCATCAGCGCTTTGGAGGGAACACGGGTCAGTAAAATCATAGATAAAGCCCAGACTGTCTATGATGAGAGCCGCAAGCGCATTCCCACTGCCGAACTGAACCGCTGGCTCAAAGAGGTCTTCACCCGTCATCCCCCGCCGATCCGCAGTGGACGACGGCTTAAGGCCTATTATGCCACCCAGGTGGAAGTCAGCCCGCCGACCTTCTGGATCAGCGTGAACGACAAGGACCGGATGCACTACAGCTACGAGCGCTATCTGCTCAACAAACTGCGTGATGCGTTCGGTTTTGAGGGAAGCCCGATCCGCATTTATTGCCGCAATCGGGGGCGTAAGGAACAAGGCCCGGCTGTGGATGAAATGTAAAAACGAGGTCTTATATTTCCAAGGTAAAACGCCCCGACCTTCTGGCCGGGGCGTTGTCGTTTCCGCTCTTTCAATCAATCGTGACTTACTCCTGAAGGGTGGGAGCATGAACCACCACACCCCATTCCACGGCGGCGAAGCCTTCACGCTGGAAGGGTTCGATGCCCGGCTCGGTCAGTTCATGAGGCTGGTCTGATGGGGCGATAACCCACCATAGGCGCAACAGGCTGTCCGGCGCGGGAGTGATGTCCAGGCCGATAAGCTCGTCAATACGCGCAGGGCTCATCGGGTAAATCAGATAGTAGGCCGCTTGGGGAAGGTGAGTCGGCCAGTAGTCCACAAAGTCCCGGCGTTCGGTTTCGTTCAAGCCCAGGGCGGTAAGGGTATTGTCAAAGAAGTCGGCCAACTGGGATGCGGGAACGCTCCAGCCCTCCGCGACACCGAAGTCCGCCGGAATCTCGGCTTCGTAGAACAGGTAGCCGTATTGACCGTCCAGCAAACCGCTGGGTTCGGCGGTAACATCCCATCCGCTCTGATAGGCCGGAATGGATTGGGTGATCTCGCAGCCATCGGAGAGATCCAGGCGCACGGAGACATCCGTGGTCTGTTCCGGGTAGAGGTAGAGGTTGGGCTTGTCCACCATCGCTTCGCCGAACATCTCCAGGTTCACGGTGGTCGCGAAGCCCGCCATGATTTCCACATTGTCCGCAACACCCGGTGTTTCATAACCATCGCGTTGGGCAACCAGCCGATACGTTCCGGCAGGCAGGGAAAGACTGTACGAGGCGTCCGCACCGCTGACCGTGGTGCTGGCTACGGTTTGTTGATTCTGGTCAATGGCCGTCACGGTGGCCCCGGTGGCCGGTTCGCTCCAGGTGTCTTCCGGATATTCGTTGGTGTAGGTGATGGTCACGGTTCCCTTGGCCATGCCCATGTCTTGCGGCCAGGGGCGGGATTGGTGAATGAATTCCCAGAACACGCGCTTGGTATCCGTAGGCGAGGGATTCAGGCTCAAAGGAAGCAGGTCATCGGCGCGGCCATCATTCCAGGGGAACAGGGCGCTGACGCCGAGGCTGTATTCGGGAAGGCTAAAGGTCACATCCGAGAAGAACACGCCGAAGACGATTTCCTCCCAGGCGCGAACCAGGGCTTCCGCTTCCGCTTCATTCAATCCCATTTCCATCGCGTCGCTCATCCAGCGATCAGCCATCGCCAGCCATTCGTCGGGAAGGACGACCGGCAGCCAGTAGTCGGGAGACGCCAGGCGTTCGTCTTCTTCGTCAGGAACGATATGCAAGACATCCACGGTTTCAGAGAAGTCGGCTCCGGCGGCAATGGTACTGAAACGGATCTGGGCAATAAAGGCTTCCATCACTGAGCAGCCGGAAGGATCAATGCAACCGCCCACGGCATCGCGGTAGAGCAGCAGTACGTTGTTCAGGGCTTCGTCGCCACGGTTTTCAACGTGGAAGCTGATTGTAGAAAGGTCATCGGCCAGGGTGTAGTTGACGACCAGCGGGCTTTGGTAGTTGGGCATGGTGCCGGTATAGAAAAGCAGGCGGCTGGTGGTGTCATTCACCGTCAGGCAGTCTGCATCGGGAACAATCCACTCCGGCAGTTCGTAGATTTCTTTGCTGTCTTCGGGGTCATCGTAGTAGTCCATATATTCCGGCTGCGGCGTGGGAGAAAGCTCGCAGTCGCCTTGACGAACCTGAATGTCAGCCCAGGAAAGCTCTGAAGAGAGAGGCAATTCCGGCCAGGTTTCCGTGGCCTGCCCATCGGTGAAACGAACGCCGACATCCAACTCGAAGGGTTCTTCACCATAAATGTAAATGACCGGTTTGGCCGGGATGGCGCCGTAGAAACCATACGGTGAGGTACGAAGCTGCGCGCCGTGTTCACCCACCATGTTGACGCCCCATTCGTGAAGCACATAGCGGGGATGATCGTCATCGTCGTCATCATCATCGTCATCGTCATCATCATCGTCATCATCATCGTCATCGTCGTCGTCATCGTCATCGTCGTCGTCGTCGTCGTCGTCATCGTCGTCGTCGTCGTCATCGTCGTCGTCGTCGTCGTCGTCATCGTCGTCGTCGTCGTCATCGTCGTCGTCATCATCGTCGGTGGTATCGTCGTCGTCATCTACGAAGAGTTGATCGTCCTCTTCGCAGGCACCAAGCAGGAAAACAACGACCAGCAAAAGAAGCAGGATGCTGATACGTGAAGCATGTTTCATGGGAACCCTCCCTAAACGGTTGGTTTGCATTCAGTCTTTCCAAGGGACAGGCTGGAAGAAAAGCAAAGACAATGCCAGAGTGATGAGTTTTTGGTTAGAGGTGTAAGAGCTTGGTTTCGTTTGTAGAAACGCTGAGAGTAATTCCTCTTTGTGGTCCGATGAAGGCGCAATCCGTCAAGATTTTATTACAGCCTTGAAGTTGTTGTCCTGAAAAAGTGACGATTTGGAACCTGTTGATTTCTGTAAAGAATTTACAGAAGTTCGGGGTAAAACTCCAGGTCTTCCAGGTCCACCCGTCCCACGAAGGGGGTGAAACCCAAACTGCGGCTGATCTCGACCGCGTCCAGCATCTCCTCCGGGTCATCGGTGTAATCAATGGTGAAAACCTGCAAATTCTCTGAAAGACCTTGCAACACGGAGAGAATCTGCTCGTGTTCCTGCTCATCCCGCTTCATGTAGACCTCGCCGGATGCGTCAAAGTCCGGCATGTAGCTCACATCTTCAAAACCCACGCCATCCAGCAGGTCTTGCACCTCGTTGCCGACATCAGGATCGGTCAGCAGGCTGGCCCCGTTTTGCATGATGATCCAGGCGTCGGGGTAGCGATCCCGCAAGCCTTGGTAGAAGCGGATCAGGCCGTCACGCATGGCGCTTGTCGGATACAGTTCATAGACATCGCTGTTGTCGATATACACGCCGTCCGCGCCCTGATCCATGATTGCCTGGGCGCGTTGGGTTACCAGATGATCGACCCAGGCTTCGCTGGAAAGATCCATCCAGCATTCATCTTCCCAGTTTTCATAGGTGTCCAGACAGAGATGCTGGAAGTCCTCGTAGTCCTCGCGCCAGTCTTCCAGACTTCCCGCGTTGAGGTAGGAAAGCACCTTGCTTACGCCCGCATCATGCAGGGATTGCACAAGGGCTTCGTTCGGGGTATCCAGCAGCTCCAGCACCACGACATTGAAATCCGCCAGCCGGGCTTGCTCTTCTTCATCGCCGTTGAGCAGGTAGCCGAAGGGATACTTTCCGTTTTCAAGATAAGGAAACGCCGCGTCGTCGTCATCGTCGCTGCTTGAAGAATCGTCACAAGCGGCAAGATATAATGTGCTGATGAAAACCACACCGAGTATGCTCCAACTCTTCCACATCGCCATGCGTTACCCCCTTGTTCAAAGTACTTCCTTTTCCCCCAGGAAGACCGTGTTGATTTGATCAGGCAGGGTTGATTGTAGCCGATAGTCCGGGAAAAGAAAACAGGGAACTTGCTTGCCCAATCTGGCTTCGGTGTGATTTCTATGCGGGGACATTGACGTTGTCATGGAGGTTTCAAGCGCTCATTCCTTGTGATGTCTTGGGAGCAAGGGGTTCTTTCCGTTCATCCTGAGTGCCGCCCGGAGAGCGGAGGTTTGTGAGGTGATAGCCCCCCCCTCAACGAAGCCACTTGTATACCATGTCTGTGTATGCTGATTGGCCTTGTACATTTGGTGCATAACTCTGGTCGAGGTTGGTGAGGCTAGGAATCCCTAGTAAAGAGGAAAAGGAATCTGCTTCGGTGGAACGCAGGGGGACACCATAAGAAAAGAGGTACTATGGTTTTTATTGGCTGATTCTTCTCTGTTTTCTACCCAATAGGGGGTTTGAATGACGGTTGTACTGTGACCATAGACATGTTTCCGGTATCCGATCCATCGCCCTTTGTAAACCCTGTGAGATGGGCTGTGAAAATACTTTCTGCGGCTTTAGTTAAGACGATGTCTCTGTTTGCTTCCTCGCCAGCGGCTTCCACTAAAGCCTTATATGTGGCTAAGCTATTTTGCCGATGTTTGCTGACAACCGCATTGTGTCTATGTGCCATGTAGTTACGGGCAGAAAGAACAAGCATATAGGTAATGGTAAAGAAAATAAGTACTTTGCTTATAGCTAGTTGGATCGCATCGAATGCGTTCTCCGGTCGAATAAAGGGGATCTTATGAAGGAAGAATGAGACGATAGCGCATACCCCTAATCCGACTGAAAGCCACACCGTTCGGCTGAGCCATAGGCTGGCTTGCCGTTCGTGATTTTCTGCATCTTCTTTATAAAAATAGGCCTGTTGAGATACCCCTTGCTCCGCTAGAGTTTTTCGAATCGTGTCAAGTGACTTCTCTGCTTCTTCTTCGAACTGCTTAATCTTTGTTTCCGATTCTGACGTCCTATCGCTAATAGCTTGAATAGCTGCCCTGGCGTCACGTTCCATCCTCGAAAAGTCAACGGACCTGCTGATAGTAAAAGTTATAATGTTATGTAGGTTATTAAAAACATCATCATATCCATCTCTAAATGAACTAATGATGGTACTCCTGTGTGCAACGGGATTCGGTTTCTCTACCTCAAAATTTAATATTGAAGTGTACAAGCTATACTCTGCATTGGCCTGTGTTTTAATTTTCTCTATCCACGCTTTAGGGAACTCTTGAATGGTGTTTATCTTAAGATCACTGCTGTCCAAAACAAGTGTGAGCTGTCGTAGCCCTACTTGAAATCAGGGTGGATTTTGGCCGGAGAACGCGGTTTCCGGGTTCAGGTTGGGGTTCGGGTGGAGCTGGTATTCTTGAAAATGGGTAGCGGTAGCGTCAGTTGTTCCGGGGTGGGGACGATGGGTTCGGTGTCCCAAGGCGCGTTGAGCCAAGCCATCAGATCACGATAGGTAAAGAGGCTGAGCCGCAGCATCGCGGCGAGGTTGGAGAGCGACCAGCCCGCTTTGGAGAGATGGTGCAGCCATTTGATCAGCAACAGCGCGATCAGGGCTGTCCAAATCTGGATCATCAGCGCGTTTTCGCTGGTGCCGAGGAAGGTCTTGACCTTGAGATTCTGCTTCAAGGCCTTGAAAAACAGCTCGATTTCCCAGCGGTCCTTGTAAATGGCGGCGATGGTGGTGGCCCCGAAGTCGAGGTGGTTGCTCAGAAGCACGATCTCGCGTTCGTTCCGGCTGTCCCAGACGACGACGCGGCGCAGGCGGGTTGGACAGGTCTTGCGGGTGATCCTGCCGCTTGGACGGATGATCTCGTCGGCCAAGATGTTGCGGTGTTTGGGTGGCGTGCGGGTTTCAATCACTTCGTAGGCGGCGTTCTTCTTCTGTCGGGTGACGAAGAAGATGCCGCGTTCGGTCCAGCGGGCGAAGAGGTCGAAATCGACGTAGGCCATGTCCATGGCCACGATGGAGCCGGGGTTGAGGTCGAGCGTCTGGGCGATGCAGACATCGTGGAGCCGAGCTTGAGTGATCTGCACGAAGACGGGCAGGTAGGTATCGTGGTCGAGCAGGGTGTGGACCTTGACGCCGCCCTTGGCGCGCCGGTAGGACGCCCAAGGAAAGAGCGAGAGACACAGCGAGATGACGGTGGCGTCCAAGGAGAGCAGCCTGTTTTTGAAGCGGAAGCGGGATTTGCGGCAACCAAGTCCGCCGTGGGCCTGAAAATGCTGGTAGCTTCGGTAGAACAGGTCACGAAAGAGTTCGGCGGGTCGATGGGCGTTGGCGTAAGCCAAGGTGGAACGAGGCGGCGCTTTGGTCAGGCCCAGGTGGCGGAGCTTGCCCAAACAGCAGGTGAGGCCGTTGCCGATCTCGCGCAGGCTGTCGGCGTGGGCCAGTTGGCCGAAGAGCATGGCGACGAACTGCGACCAACAAGAGAAGCCCTTCGCGCGGTATTCGGCCCGATGCCTGGCCACCAGCCCGGCGAATTCCAGACGAGGAACGTGAGAAAGAAGTTGACTGAACAGACTCGAAACTTTTACCATGAGGTCGCCCTTTTTTCCGTTGTGAATGAATCATGCGTAGACAACACGATTCTGCCACAACCCAAAGAAGGGCATTTTGCTTTTAGCTTAGAAAGTTATCTTGGACAAGAGTGTTTGTATGTATTCATGTCATCAATTATGCAGTCTACATGAGCGTCGATATTATGTTCGGATTCTGTAAGATCCCACATGTCAATTCTCGGGTTTACCAACAAAAAGGATTCTGCCAATTTATAGCATGGGAGGGATGCGTAAGTTTTCTCATTACCATGTTCTGTTATATGGGTAGCCCACTCTCCAAGCTGATCAATCTGTTTTTGGTATCGAAGATTTTCCCAATAATCATCAAATGAACTATTCAGTATAATGGAAAGATTTTTGCCAACATTGGTTCTCTTCAAATAGTCTACAGAAACGCCATCGTCTGGGATCACAAGCATTGTATCTATCTTGTTTTCTACAATAAACCACCGATCCACAAATAGCGTCCCGTTTTGGCTGTAGGAGAATAAGTGTTTGTTCCGGTCATTGAAGGCAGGATACCGATCCAAGCTGTCATGCCCTGCAAAGCCGTCGTGCCAAGGGGGGATTTCTGGTGAAAAGACCAGGCTATAAGCAAGAAAGTCCTTGCAAACATCCTTTAGAAGTTCATCTTTGAAGGGGCATTTATGATAGAGAATTTCTGTTCTTTGCAGATTCAAAGGAATCTGGGCGTCTGGATCGTTGATAATAAGTGTTGGTCTGTAAATAGTTTGAGAATGCTCTCCTCCTGGTGACAGTGTATCTGAAGATGAGCCATAATCAAAGTCTCTGATTTGAAATCCATTGCAAAGATCGTGTTTATAGTGCCAAGTCCATTTGATGCTTGTGTTTCCTTGGTGATGTATGGTATTCAATCTGTCATATTTTGAATTTGACAGGATCCTCCTATTATTGTCGGAGTTTCGGTGCGACCCATCTGGGTATCTATAGGTAATCGTTGGTGAAGGGTAGGCATACCAGTCCCACTCATATATGTCTGCCCTTTCTGTGAATGGTATTACTTCCTCTTCATCTTTATACAGGAAGAACCGACCGCGCAGAAGTGGTGAAAATACATTCTCATCTATCTGTATTGATATACTTGTGCCAATTGGTAGAACTTTCTTCTTAGCCTCAATATGCTGGTCTTCAATGGCAAAGGAAAACTCAAGTCCTTCTTCCTCACAAACGTGTCGGGTTTTTACGCTGACCTTATCTCCAAGCAGAAATGCTGCAAGAATACCGATACCGAATCGACCGGACCGGAGGACTCGGCTTCCGTCTTCATCGGTATGTTGCTGTTTCCATGTGTCGCTTTGTCGAAAAGAAGCACCTGCGGTAAGGAAATAATCGTTCACGGTCTCAATGGTCATGCCAATGCCGTTGTCAGTGATTGTGAATACTCCACCTTTTCCATCTTTGTTTTCTTCAATGGAAAGCACAACATCCGCTTCCTGTTGGTACTGTTCGAAATGCGGTGGCTTGGAATGATGCTTCAGGTAATCCTCACGCTCCCGCACCGCATCGACCGAATTTTGAAGAAGTTCCCGGATACCATATTCCGGTCGTTCGTCGTACAACGGGCCGACAAGCAATTTAAGGAGGTCTGCACCTTTGGTTCTTAAGCACAAATGCCGGGGGATGTAATCGACTTCTTGTGCAAACTCATTCACGTCATCCAGGTTGCTTCGTAGGCGTCGATACTGAATCCCAAGTTGTTTCAGCTTTTCATGGCGTCCATAGGTTTCACCAAGAACAGCCCAGGATAGGTCCATTTCATTTTGGATGTCACGAAACAGGTCTTTTAGTTTGCAGAATATGTGAGAAGTTGAAGGGGCCGCATCCACATACAAAGATTCTTTATCGTCATGTTCTGCCGTAATTTCTTTGACGCCAAAGTGTTTTGCCCATTCGATCCTTGAAACAGGGCTTTGAAGCTTGTGCAGATTCAGCATGATCTTTGATGCACGATCAGAGTGGATCTGGATATAATCTCCAATCCGCATGAGCACCATGAGATATGGGAGATATACTCCATGAAGCCTTGTCTTTGGCTGATTCCTCTTGATGCAAGCTCCCATGCAGGAACGAAGATCCATCCCATGACTGCGCGCAATGATTCCAGAGGCATCTTTCATTTCTTTTGAAATGGCTTCATTGAAGAACAGATTCCCACCTGGGCCTGGAAAGCCATTTGCCGCAATTTCATGAGCCAGACGGGCATGATGACGACGAAGAAATTCGCCGATCAGCAACCGATCACGCGTGGTCCAGTCTTTTGGAGAGTCTGGAGGGCAACTCACAGGTTCTTGGGAGCCGAATAGTTGCTTATTCTTCCAACCATCAAAATGCCGAGCCTCTTTGATAAACTCTTCCCATAGGTCCGTCCACGGCTTGTCCCCAAACCGTTTATCCGGTTCCGCTTGCCATTGCCCATCCCGGATCATGACAAAGCCGTCTTCGGTTAACTTCATTGCTGAATCGTGAACAAGCGCAGCCAGAACAATCGCCGCAGCATCTTCCGGATTCAGTAGAGAATCTTCCCAAACAACATCCGGTATCAGGGACTCAATGCTATCCAACACTTCTTGAACATGGGTAGAGCTATGGTCTGTGTACTCAGGGAAAAAGGTCATCTCCCCTTTGCATAGAATCTCTCCGAACCTCGCGAGTGTAGTCGAGACCCCACCATGAAGTTCCTGGTTTTCTTTCAACAGATTTTCAAGATTCTTTGGGATAGAGATACTAGAAACCATCGTACATCCCTCTTATTGCGGTGTTCTTGTTTTGCAGTATGCTTTGAAAATATTTTCACTGTAAAACCGAAAAAGTCAAGGCTGTCCATGTCATTGATGCGGTCTAGGAGTCATCAAGACTGTATTTCAATGGTTTGAGTATGTTACATCCTACATTGGATCTTCCTCCTCAACAATCCTCTCTCCTCATTGGTTTTCCGTTACAGAACGGATTACGGTTGGCATCCCTTTTTCTTTCTGGCATACTCAACGCATATCTGAGTGTATCGGCAGGGCTTGTCTGATGGGCTCCTGCACCTTTTTTACCCAGTCAACTCTGGAATGAGGTTTTAGACGATGAAGACGATGATTCGCGTTTGCTTTCCGTTGGTGTTTCTATGTCTGGTCAGTTTGGTTTCTTCCTGCGCGGGAGATGATGACTCCGCTTCGGATACGCCGCAACCGGACGGAGATGACACGACGGATGGGGATGATGGAGACGGTGATGAGGTGGATGGGGATACCGAAGAGGAAGAGCCTTTACCCGATGAGATCGGTTGCGAGGTGGATGCCCAGAGCCTTGACCTGGCTGATCTCGTGGAGTTCGATCCGGAAAGCATTCCTCATAACACCGAGGTCTTTACGGTTTTAGTCCAGGCCGGGTCGATGACCACCAACGAAGCGACCGTCTGGACCTATACGGAAGACAACCAGCCCAAGCGTTTGAAGGTCTGGCGTATGGCGGAGGAAGAGGGACAGGTCGCCTTGGTGACTGACGAAGAGGCCACGCCGGATGAGGGATACATCAAGGTCCGTCTCAACGGCTTGGCTCCTAGAACGGATTATTACTACGCCTTTTTCATTCAGGACGGTGACACTCTGACAGGTCGTTCGCGCATCGGTCACTTCCGCACGGCGTTTCCCAAAGGCTGCCTGGCCCCTCTGGTCATCGGTGGAACCCACGGCACCAAACATCAGAAGCAACCTTTCAAAGCCTTGGAAATCACCGCCCAGTACGACTTGGACATGTTTGTTCACCTGGGAGATTACAGTTACAACGACGGCGCGGTGTTGTCACGCAAGGCTTTTCGTGAGGACGTGACCAAAGAGGACTTCTGGTCCATCTGGAAGAAATGCTTCGATGATGATGGCATTCGTGCCTTGTTGACATCCACCGGTCAATACATCGTGCGTGACGACCATGAGGTGTGCGACAATTCCTGCCTGGAAAAAGACGACTTCCCCATTGAAATCTATGAAACGGGGATTGATGCGATGATCCAGACGACACCGATTGAAGCGGAAGGGCGCAAGCTCTGGCGTAGCTACACCTGGGGTGACACGGCGGAAATCTTCCTGTTGGATTGCCGTTCAGAGCGCAAGCCGGATACCCGCGAAACCGAGGATGCGATCTACATCGGGCGTGAGCAGATGGAATGGCTGAAAAAAGGCTTGAAGGAAAGCAACGCTCATTTCAAGATCATCCTCAATTCAGTGCCGATCACCTTGTTTGACCATGAAATCTGGTTGATGGCCTTCGATCGCTGGCAGGGGTATCCGGCACAGCGTGAGGAACTCCTGCGTTACATCCTTGATGAGCAGATTGAAAATATCTGGTGGCTTACCGGAGATTTCCACCTGGGGACGGTCAACCGCTTGCAGAGCAGCGGCGAGTATGCCTCGATGTGGGAAATCATGATGGGTCCAGGCGGCAACGATGGCAATCCCATCTGGCCTTTGGTCAACGGTGAGTTTGACATTTACGACCCGGAAGACGTGGTTCCTTCCTCGCAGTTTGATTTCTTCTATGGGAACAAAGCAACGACCATCGTGACCTTCGATCCCATCCGGGACAACGTGCATGTTCTTTTCTTCGATGCCGAAACCGGGGAGGAACTCTACAACAAAACCATCTCCTGGACTCCGTACACGGAGGCTCAAACCCAAAAGCCGTAAGGCATTGCGATCGAACAAGATTTCATCAATGGACTTATCAACCCGGCGATTAGAACCGAGCTTAGGAATCGTCATCCTCCGCGCAGGCGGAGGATCCAGACAGCAGATTTTACACTGGATTCCCGCCTTCGCGGGAATGACAACATGGATGCTTCGTCTAACTTATTGTTGCCGGGTTAATAAAACGGGGTGTGAACAACGCCCCGTTTTTTCATGCCTGGATGTCTTGGGGAAAGACCTTTGCCTGTTTTGTGCTTGACAATGTGGCCAAAATGCCACATAGATAGATTGGAGAGGTGGTGAAACGATGAATGAGACAAACATCTTCAAAAAGCAGGCGCAGATACTTAAAGCCCTGGCCCATGAGAGCCGCTTGAAAATCGTGCATCGGCTGGCCGATGGCGAGCGCTCGGTGGGAGAGCTTACGGAGTACGTCGGCTCGGATCGCACCACGGTTTCCAAGCACCTGGCCATTCTACGGGCCCACGGTATCGTGGATGATCGGCGCGAAGGCAATATGGTCTACTACCGCTTGTTGACTCCTTGCGTGTTGAGTTTCTTTTCCTGCGCAACCCAGGTGATTCAACTCCGCTAAGCGTGGCGGACTCTTTTTTTGCCTTTATCTTGTCAATGTGGCCAATATGCCACGTAGCAGAAATGAGGAACGGAGATGGAACCGACCTGGTTGGAAGAAGCTCGCAAGGCCGCTGCACGAAAGCCCCGGAGCCTGCTGTTTCTCTGTGTGCAGAATTCCGCCCGCAGTCAATTGGCCGAAGCATTGGCCAGGCACCTAGCTCCGGCTGGTGTCTCCGTTTCTTCGGCGGGAAGCCAACCGGCCACGGTGCGCCCCCAGGTGCTTGAGGTTCTCTCGGAACGGGGCGTTTCCACGTCGGGACTTCATTCAAAATCCGTTGATGATCTTGGAGACAAAGTGGTTGATCTGGTTGTCACCCTCTGTGCGGAGGAAGTCTGTCCGGTATTTTTGAAAAACGTGCCTCACCTTCACTGGGCTCTTCCCGATCCCGCTCGTGTGCAGGGGGAACCGGCGCGGCTGGATGCCTTTCGTCAGGTAAGGGATGAGTTGCTCGTGCGCCTGCCTGTTTTGTTCTCGGTGAAAGGCGAAGACCATGTCTGAACGGAAGATCCTTCTTGCTTTTGTGGCCGTGTTTCTGGCCTGCTGGTTTCTCCCAGTGGACAGCCCACGTTTTACCGGGGCGGTCTTTGAGGCTCTTTCCCTGATCAAGTGGTACGCGCAAGAGCATGTCTTGCTCTGCCTTGTTCCGGCCTTTTTCATTGCCGGTGCCATTGGCAGTTTCGTATCGCAGAATGCGGTGATGAAATACCTCGGAGCCAAAGCGAAGCGTAGCGTCGCTTATGGCGTGGCGGCCAGTTCCGGAGGTATCTTGGCTGTTTGTTCTTGCACGGTGTTGCCGCTCTTTGCCGGAATCTATGCTCGCGGCGCGGGGCTTGGCCCGGCGACGGCCTTTCTGTATGCCGGTCCCGCAGTGAATGTCTTGGCCATCATCCTCACGGCCAGGGTTTTGGGGATGGAACTGGGAATTGCCAGAGCCGTAGGGGCGGTACTGTTCAGCGTGGTGATCGGTCTTTTGATGGCCTTTCTGTTCCGGAAGGATGAAGCCAGAAAGCAGGCCGACATGCCCGCTATGCCGGAGGAATCCATGCCGCGTAAACCCTGGCAGGACATTCTCTATTTCGCGCTGATGATCGGCATTCTGGTAATGGCCAATTGGGGAAAGCCCCAGGGGAATGAAGCCGGATTCTGGACGGTGATCTATCAACTCAAGTGGTGGGTTACGGGTGCGCTGTCTCTGTTGCTCGCCTTCGTGGTCTGGCGTTGGTTTGATCAAGACGAACGCGCAGGTTGGGTGTCCTCCAGTTGGGATTTCGCCAAGATGATTTTACCTTTGCTCTTCTGGGGTGTCCTGATTGCTGGCTTTCTTCTGGGAAGGCCCGGTCACGAGGGGATGATTCCCGCATCTTGGATTGCCTCTCTGGTGGGTGGCAATGGTCTGTTTGCAACCCTGGTGGCTTCGGTGGTCGGAGCCTTCATGTATTTCGCGACGCTGACCGAGGTTCCCATTCTGGAGGGTTTGCTCGGTGCCGGAATGGGTAAAGGTCCGGCTTTGGCTCTGCTTCTTGCCGGCCCGGCCTTGTCTCTGCCGAACATGCTGGTTATCCGGGGTGTCTTGGGAACGAAGAAAACCGTTGTGTACGTTTTGTTGGTGATTGTGATGGCCACCGTTTCCGGGTGGCTTTATGGAAACCTGATTGCAGAATAGGAACTGACGATGAAAAAAATTGAAGTACTGGGAACGGGCTGTATGAAATGCAACAAACTGTATGAAATGACCAACCGTGCAGTGACGGAACTGGGGCTTGCCGCCGAAGTGACCAAGGTGGAGGATATTCAGGAGATCGTCGCCAAAGGCGTGATGATGACGCCCGGCCTTGTGGTGGATGGTGAGGTGAAAAGCACGGGCAAGGTGCCTACGATGGAACAACTCAAGGCCATGCTTGGATAAGTCAATCGGGGAGGTGACGATGGAAGCCAATCAACACTGGGGACGCTGGGCAGGCGCGGCGGGGGTCTTTCTTCTTGGGACGCTCCTGCTCGCTTGGATCACCGGGCTTTGGGTTTTGACCGCCTTGCCCATCGGGTTTCTCTTCGGGTTCTTCCTGCAAAAAGGAGACCTCTGCGGTTCGTCCGCCTTCAGTGAAATCATTCTGATGAAATCCTGGTCCAAGGCTTTGGGTCTTTGGGTGGCCATTGTCGTTTCCATGCTCGGTTTTGCCCTGCTCTTGGGGTTGGATCTGATCTCCTTGACCGTCAAGCCGATGTGGTGGCTGAATTACCTGCTTGGCGGTGTCATCTTTGGTGTAGGCATGGTCTTGGCCGGTGGATGTGTCTCCGGTTGTCTTTACAAGGCGGCAACGGGGAATCTCAACTCCATTGTCGCCTTACTGGGTATTCCCCTGGGTGTTTCCCTTGTGGAATACGGCCCGCTGAAAGACCTGTACAACGGGATGAAGGGAGTGACCACCACGGCACCGGATGGGAAACCCTTAAGCCTGTTTGCACTGCTCGGCTTGCCGTATTGGTCTTTGGCGGTCTTTTTTGCTCTTGCTACCGTTCTGGCTCTTTGGATCTGGAGACGAAAGACCGGCGGGACATCCTCCAAGCAGACTGCGGCAAAAGGATTGAAAGGATGGCTGACGCAGCCGTGGAAACCCTGGCAGGCCGGACTTGCCATCGGTCTGTTGGCGATGGCTGCCTACCTTTCATCTGCGGAGAGTGGCCGGAATTATCCCTTGGGGGTGACTCATGGGGTCTTGTTTGCCCAGGTTCTGGTTACTGATTCCGACATCCTGCACGTTTACGAAAAGCCCCAAGTGGCAAGCGCAGTGACGCAAGGCAAGGACTCGCCGACTCCTGCGAAACCCAAGCCACAGAAGAAGATTGTCTGGTGGTTGGTTTTGTTGGTTTCCGCCTTGATGCTGGGCTCCCATACCTCGGCGAGAATGAGCGGTCAGGCCCGATTGCTTCCCAAGCCGCCGGATGAGTTGTTGATCGCCTTGCTTGGAGGGTTCCTCGTCGGAACCGGGGCCGCGTTGGCCAAAGGATGCGTTGTTGGAAATATCGTCAGTGGTTGGTCTTTGATGAGCCTGGGAACCGTCTTCTTTGGCCTTGTGGTGATTGCCAGCAACTGGGCGACAAGCTATTTCTACTTGATGGGGGGAGGTTCACGCAAGTAGCGTGTTCGGTACAACTCTGCGAATGAAAACACCAGGCCGGAAGGGTATCCTTCCGGCCTGATCGTTATCGGTAGGTCTGGGAGGGTTGCAGTAAATAGGGAAGCGTGATCGCCTTGTTTTTGGGAAGGTTCTGGTTTTGGTTCACGTAGACTTCCACCAGCGGCACGCCAAGAAGATCCCCCACGGCGCTGGGAGCATTGGTCCCGAAGGCCCGACGTACCTCATAGATTTTTTCCAACTTGAACTGCCAGGTATTCAAGACGGCCAGGTCGGCCCGCCATTCGTCCCGCGCAGGATGAAAGCCTTGGTCCATTTCGCCGACCCACTTGTAGGCTCGCTGAGAATCATAGGGTGTGTTGTTGTAATAGACCCGCTGACCGTGGCGTTTCAGTTTGTTCAACTCAGGAAGGATCAGTCGCGATCCGGCAGCCCAGAAGGAGCGCTGCATCCCCACTTCCGGAGAGCGCGTCGGCCCGCCCATGATTTCGTTGTAATAGGAAAGCTCGTTGCCTTGGCAGATCAGCAGTCCGAACACGCCGGGCAGCATGGCCAGCAAGATCAGGGCCGGAGAAAGCATTCGTGTCAAGCCTGCCCGCGACTGGAACCAGGCATGGCTGGAGAATCGCTGGGCGATGAAACGCAAGGCCATCACGCAGGCAATACAGAGGTAAGGCACGGCGGTCATGAAATGCTTGGTGCCGCCATAAACCGGTGTTTTAGGGTTGGCGATGATCGCCAGGGGAAGAAGAATATTGACGATCAGCAGCCAGTTGTCAAAACGGGAGGGAATGGATTCCAGGCTACCGTTCCAGGCGTCACCCGGATGCTTCCAGCGTTTTTCTCCTGAAGCTTTGAGTACGAAACCTTTCACCACCTGACCGAAACGGCTCCGCCAAAGGAGCATCGCAAAGCCCAGCAAGCCGAGGAAAACCACGCTGACAGGCAGGGTATAGAGCCACATCACGAAGGGATAGTCCACGGGGAAGGGCGGCGGGTTGAGAATCAGGTTTCCCAGATAGTGCGTTTCCCAGGCCGGAGGATTGAGGTGCCGGTTGAAGTATTCGGCCAGACGGGGGAGGGTGTCATGCCAGATCCACGGCCAGAGTAGGAAGAAGGTCAAGGGGCTGACGAGGCTCGGTAGGGCGATCAAGGCCCAACGCAAGGGAAGCGGCTTCGTTTTGCGAAGGGTGAGGTAGATCAACCAGACTGCAAGCAGCGATACGAGAATAAAGGCCGCAAAGCCCGCCTGGTCCGGGCGCCGGAGAAGCACCATTAGCGGGAAGATCAGGATCCCGGCGAGCAGACCCCAGTCCATGCTTTGAATACGCCCCACGGTGACGATGGGGTGGCGAAGTTCCGAAAGCAGTTTCTTCCAGTGTGGCGTGAACGGGAAGAGCAGGGCAAAGACAACGGGAAGGAAATAGGCGTTGTTCTTTGTCGCCAAACCCACTCCCAGAAGGATGGAGGTCAATACGGCCCAGCGCGGTGATTTCAAGCCTTGCCGGAAGGCCAGCACGGTGACAAACCACATCGTCACCACGGGCATGTCAAAGGTGGCCAGATGGTTGTGGAAGAATACGCGGGGCATGGTGATATAAATCAACACTGCGCCTGCCGACCAACCGGCTCCGACCAGAGTTCTGGCATACCAGAAGAGGAAGAACACCAGGATGGAGGTCCAGAGCAAGGTGGCCATGCGGTGGCTGTTGCCGTACTTCACCCAATGCAGGGTGTCGTGCCACAGGCTGTGATTGAGTCCCATCACCGTTTTGCAGAAGGGCGGATGTTCGTGGTTGTTATTCCAGCGACGGTCAATCCCTTCGTCGGTGAGGGCGCGAAGGGTTCCCTTGCTGGTTTCGCCGGAGAACAGGTCGTAATACCAGCGTACATTGTCGTGGCTGGCACTGAAATAATAGCCTTCATCCTTGACGAAGCCGGTGTTGTCCCAGGTGAGGATAGTCAACAGCATATGGATCAACACCAGGCCCAGACCCAGGACGATGGCATGACGTGGTTTGATGGTCGGTGAGGTCATGGTGTGGCTCTCAGCGAAGGAAGGCATCAAAATAGAAATGACGGCGGTGGTCTACCTCGGTGCGTATACCGAAGCGCAAGGCTTGGCTCTTGCCTGCAAGTTCCGTGGTCGGTAAGACAAACCGGAACCAGCCGTTGCGGTTGGGACAACGAAGGGTATCCAGCAACGTATTTCCCGCATAGACGGAAACAAACACCGGCGCGCCGTTTTTCTGGCTGGTGGCATAACGACTCAAGCCCATCTCGACAACCAGTTCTCTTTTCAGAGTTGTGGGAGAAAAGTCGATCCAAATGATTTTGTCGGAGCGAGGATGGGCGAAAATCACCTTGCGGATAGCTCCAGAGAGGGGCTTTTGCTCGACCTGGATGCGGGACCAACCCGGACCAGGGCATTTCCATTGCCAAATGTGGCCGTCCCAATGGCAGGCGATGGATTGCACCAGGCGCGTTTCCGGTGGAAGAAGCGGGGAGTTGTCATTCCCCAGCGATACCTTGGCTTTTTCCAGGTGATCTGTGGCCAACCAACTGGTCCGGTTTCCATCGGGTAGCTGGTAAAGGTAGAGGGTGAGATCACCAAACTCTTCCTGACCCAGTTGCTTCCAGCCGACATCGGAGGCGGCTGAGGGATTCAGGCGGTTGTAGCTTTCCACCACCCAGAGGCGCTCGGCCAGTGGCCAGCTTTCCTCAAAAACCTTTCTTGTATATCGGTAGGGAAGCTTGAAATGACTGAACACCGCCTCGTGGCTTGTGGCCCATTTCGGGACAACTGCGACAAAGTCATGTTTTTTCCATCGTTTATCAATGGCTGTTGCCGCTTGTTTCCAGGATTCCGGCTCTGGAACCTGAGTATATTGCCTAAGCCAGAACAGGGCGGAACCCACCGTAAGGAATACAAGAAGTAGTCCTGCGGCAAGCCCTGTCTGTTGAAGCCAGCGTTCAAGGCGGCTGGTTGGAGTGTTCATGGGTGCAATCGATCCGGCTCCTGGTCTTGAGGTCTTGGAAGCGTGGACGGCTGTCAAGGTCCAACGTCGCTGTAAGTGGCGGTTTATAGCATGGAATTTTCCGAAATCCAAAGAAAGAATGACTCGAATCGGTTCGTGCGGTTCCCATGTCAGGAAAGGTGTGTTCCACAAGAATACAATTTAAGATTGCGGAATTACTGCCGATAGTATATAAAGGGGAATCTTCGGGGGAAGAAACATGGCAAACGTACTAATTGTAGATGACGAACGTGGCATTCGCCTATCCTTGAGCCTCTTTCTGCAAGATGAGGGGCACACGGTATCGGAAGCCAAAGATAGCTCGGAAGCCGTTCAGGCGGTGGCACGGGAAAGCTTTGACCTGATTGTCACCGATGATGGCCTGCCGGACATGAGTGGTCGGGAGTTGATTCGACGATTGCGAGAGTCCGGCTACGAAGGAGCCTACATCCTGATGTCGGGAGATTTTGTCGATGACGACATGGAGGATGTCTGGCCGCCGGTAAGCGAAACCATGCTCAAACCCATTACGGGAGAGATGATCCGCTTGGCGGTGCGTCGTAGCCTGACCACCTATTCCGTGTAAGCCTGATAGATCCGTCGTGAAGGGTTGGGGTGATACCTTGTCGTGTCACTCCCGTCCCGCAAGCTGAAGAGCCCACCTGGAACAGATGGGCTCTTTTCGTCGATGTTCGAGCGTTGCCTCGAACATCGATAGCCCCTCAAGCTTTTTCAACGATTGAGGGGCGCTTGCGTTTGTCCCATGAAACCTGGACCGCTTCGATGGAGAATCAGGCTTCCTCATCCAGCACAACATTGTAGCTTTTGAACTGCTTGGCATAGAGTAACTGGCAGACATGAGCCGGCGAATTGGCCCGGAAGAGTTGTTTGCGGATTTCTTCATCAGAGCCGATGCTTTCCGCCAGTGCGGCCAGCACCTCCAGATGACGGTTGCGTTGATCCCTTGGTGTTGCCAGAAGAACCATGCAATGAACGGGGCGCCCGTCCGGCGTGGGAATTTCCAAACCTTTTCGGCTGATGCCCATTACGCCGACGATGCGTTCTCCTTCGGGTAGAATCGCATGGGGAATGGCCAAGCCTTTCCCGATGGATGTGCTGATTTCCTTTTCCCGGTTGCGCACGGATTCCACCAGTGTTTCATAGGGAACTTCCAGATGGTGGGTGCGAACCAGTAATTTGCATAGTTTGGCGATGGCTTCGTCTTTGTCTTGGGCCTCGAAATCGGTGATGATGTGTTCTTCGTGAAGGAAGTCCAACAGGCGGGATTTGTCCATGCCTGTCTCGCCGCTCTTCTTCAGAGCAAAGCGGGTCAGAAGAGGACCGGCCAATTCATTGAGCAAGACCGCAGTCAATCCCACAGCCAAAAGCTGGTGAACCAGATCACTGAAGGCCGGGTTTTGTTGCAAGACCAGTAACAAACCAATCACCAGACCGGCTTGTGGAATGAGTCCCAGACCCAGCCAATGCCGCAGGGGCTTGGTGGCTCCTGCCAGTTTCATTGCCAGGTAGCCGGAAGCGGACTTTGCGCCGACGCGAACGAAGAACAAGACCAGGGCCACCGCGCCCCCTTCCAGGGCGTAGTGGAAATCCAACTTGATTCCGGCCAGGGTGAAGAAGGCGGCAAAGATAACCTGTTCCAAGTCATCGAACACGCCGTGTCCTAGCTTGTCATTGCGTGCTGCGAAGTTGCCGAAGGCGATACCCAGAAAGAGGCTTGAAAGCAAACTGGATGCGTCCAGCACCTGAGCCAAGCCGCTGGCAAAAAGCAGGGCGATCACCGACAGAGAGGTATGATGCGAGGGTGGAACCAGGCGTTTTTCCGCCAGCCAGGATGTCAACGCGCCGATACCCAGGCCGATGGCCGCAGAAAGAAACAGTTGTCTGGCCGGTTGAATGAGAATGGAGGTCCATTCGTGTTCCGGCCCGGAAACCTGAATGGCCAGCACCACATGCTGAATCAGTTCAAAAGCAAGCACAGCGAGAATGTTGTTGAGCGCGACGCTTGCCAGCAGGGTTTTGACGAACACACCACGAGCGCGGGTTTCTTTGATGACCGCGACGGTCGTGTCTGGAGCCGTCGGAATGGCTAGGCAGGAAAGGAAGAGGGCCAAAGGCCAGGATACGCCGGGAAGCCAGATCAGGGTGCTGAACACCAGAAGCGGGGTAAGAAAGGCTTCAAATCCCAAATGAACCAGCAGCCGGTTTTTGGCATTCCATAGAGAACGAAAGCGCAGGTGGCTACCGACCGTTGCGGTCATCAGTCCCAGAGCGAAGTGGGTGACCGGCAAAAGCATGGTCGGCGTTTCTTTTTGAAAAAGGCCAATCACCGATGGGCCTAACAGGATTCCTACTAAAATTTGCCCGGTAATTGCGGGAAGGTGCAGGCGACGGGCTATAAGGCTACCCAGAAAACCGGCTAGAACCACCATACCCAGCATGAACAGGGGAGACGCATCACCAATCATGTTTTTCTTTTTCCAACGTTGTTGCGAATCGTTTGTATTATCAATCATAGCATGGGCTTAACCTGGGATCAATCCCAAGCTTGTTTTAGGAAGTTCGTTGGGCATGTCCAGATGCGCCAAACCGACAGCGGAACTTTGGTAGTTGACCGAAAGAACTAAAGAAATCTTGTCTATCGACGAATGAATAGAAGGCAATATGGCGGTTGATAGGGGTGGTGTAGGTCGAAGGTGAGCTAGAATCGCATGGTTTTACGGAAGGTTTTTCAGTCGTTCCGAAGGCTTGTTATCGCGAGAATGGCTATGGGTGAAGAACCATGCACAGGGTGGAGAAGACCATGACGCGGACTTTATTGGTTGTAGATGACAGCGATCTCAATCGGTATCTGGTTCAGCGGATGCTGGAAAGTGAAGAGATTGAGGTGTTGGAGGCTGAAAGCGGTGAAGAGGGGGTTGAGCAGGCTCTCCTGCATAATCCCGATTACATCTTTATGGATTACCTTCTTCCAGGCATTGACGGTGTGGAAGCGATCACCAGGATTCGTGCCGAGCAACAACCGCCTGTTTCCAAAATCTTCATTCTCACCGGCGGCGTGACGGAGGGGGAAGAGGTGGTCTTCTCCGATTGTCCCTGCGATGGAGTCTGGAAAAAGCCTCTTGATAAAGCTCGTCTGTTAAGCCTGTTGTCCCAAGAAGGAAACGTGGATACCAACGCACCGTCTGGCTCCGCCACGACGGCTCCTGACAACTCCTCTTTTCTGAAGGAACTGAAAGAAACCATTCACCCTCAGTTGCTTTCTTTGCAAGAGAGCGAAAACTGGGATGGCTTGAAGTCTCAGGCAATGATGTTGATGAACCAGGCCACGGAACGACAGATCCAAATGTTGCAGGATTGGACAACGGACCTTGTTCGGGCCGTGGGGGATGAGGCCGCCGAGCAGATCCGTCGGATTCTTCGCCAACTTCCCCGATTAATCAAACAACTTGAGAAGCAGGGCTGACTTAGGGCGTGGTAGACTCTTGGGGGATGGCCAGGCTTCGCGCTTCTTGGGAAGGTGCTTGGAAGTGATGGCTTTTCCAGAAATGGCCCATTGTCTGGCTGGTCAGAAGTTGTAGGGTTTCCCTGGAAACATCGGGAGCGATACTCCGGTTCGTCACGGCACCCCAATAGACAATCTCATGCAGGGCCGGTTGGGGGAAAACCATCAACACTTTCAACTTCGGTTCGGTAAGAACATCTGCCCGGTAGGCAATGCCCAAACGCTCCTGTCTGCGAAGTACCCGGCGGAGAACCTTCCTGCGGGTATCCTGAATGCGTAAAGCCGGGCGTTTCTTCGGTAACAGGCCCAGACGCTTGAGAATGTTTTCCGTATGGATACCGGTGAAGGTGTTGCCGTGAGCCACGCTGACCGTTTTCTTTTGCGCCCCGGATAGCGCTTTGAAGGCATCGGGTACCTTTTCATCGGCTCTGGAAAACAAAACCAGTTGATCGGCAGCCAGGGCGCGGGCTCCTTCACGCCTCACCGCGTGAACGTTCAATAGGCTCAGGATGCTTTCTTGTCCTTCTAAAAGAACCAGGTCACAAAAGGGTGCCTTCTCTGTCTTGCCCAAAGCTAGAAGCCACTGTTCCGTGTTGTCAGCCTTCAGCGTGAAGGCGAAGCCGGCGCTTTGTTTCATCAGGTCTGTTATCTCCTGAATCACCGGTTGCAAGGAGTCATCCAGGCAGATCACCAGACCACCGCTTGCCGAAGGCTCGTCTTGGGAAGGTGGGTTCTCCACCTCGTTTGTGGTGGTTGGGGAATGGGCAGGCGCGTTGATGGGCGGTGTGTTGTCGGCTGGTGTTTGACTGCTGGGATTGGACGATGACGAACAGGCCGATAGCCAAAGCAGAAGCGCGAACAAGCCAAACAGGGCGGGGGGATAAAATGGAAGGCGACGCATGAAAAAGGAATCCGTTTGGAGGTTTGGGCTCATCGCTTGTTGTCTCAGAAAAGGTAGAGCCATTCAGGCTTGGCATGACGTAAGGACGTCATCGGTTTAGAAATAGGAGTCGCCATCCCCTTCCAGTTCCCCTTCCGGGTCCAGGCAGAAGGTGAGAATGGTTTCAAACCCGTCATCACAGACCTGTTGGTCCAGGCAGTCTACCAAGGAATTTCCCCAGCCGTTATTACGGCAAACCTGGATGCAACCATCGAAGTCTTTATCGGACAGGGAAGGATGACAATTGCGCATCTTGGTGCAGACTTCCGGGCAGGGAAGGGCTTCCCCCTCCAGTCCGAGAGGATTTTTCACGACATCGCAAGCCGAGAAAAGGCTTATCGCCAAGCCCGCCGTGAGGATCACCGCGAGGACGAAACGAGGCCTTGCCCGGTGTTTTCTTCGTTGAATATCCATTGTGTCATAAACCCAAGGCTCGACGAATGGCGCTTTCCAGTTGTTTACGTTTTACCGCGCCCAGAAAGCCTTCCACCTGTCTTCCTTTTCGATCGGTCAGAATAGAAACGGGGATTTCCTTGATGAAGCCAAAGGGGGTTTCGCCGCCTCTGGTTTTCTCATCCGCAAGAAACACCGGGTAGCTGATGTCCATGGTGTCTAAAAAGGGTGGAACGAGGGCTTGCCCCTGCATGTCCAGGCTGACGCCCACCACCACGAAACCGCTGTCTTTGTAGCGCCGGTAGAGTTCATCATACCGGGGCATCATCACCGGGCTTTGCGGTGCGTAAGTGGTGAAGAAATCGTACAGTACCACCTTGCCTGCAAACTGCGTGCTGCTCTGAACCCGGTTGTCCGTGGTGTAAAGAGTCATGGCCGCACGGTAGTTGCTGGTATCTATGCTGGATGGTGGTGTTGACGCCTCCTTCGGGCGGTAGTGGGCGGCAAGGTCTTGGTGCTTCGGATCGTCTTTCAGAACCTCGTTCATCTCATCGTTGGAAAGCCCCCGACCTGATCCATAGCCGTTTGTTGTCGCACAGGCGGTCAGTCCCAGGCCGAGAAAGAGCCAAGCCAGAACCATGCACACACCTCCCGCAGTCCCGAATGAACGAAGCCATTCGGGCTGTTTGGGGGAGGTGGATGGATTCACGAAGGTCGTACTCATCGGGTTGGTTCAGTTTTCACTTCCATACAGGCAGATGCGATCCAGGATCACCTTATACCCGCCGGAGCTTGCATTCTGTCCGGTGACACGGAAGGAGAAGTTGTTGCTCATTGCAGCCAGGGTTTTGCTGCCCATGTCAATACTCGTAACCAGTTCCGGCCCACCGGCATAACCGTCAAAGCGATCTCCCTGACGTTGCTGATTGACCAGCAATTCCCAGATGGCGGCATCCTGGTCTTTTCCGGCGTCGATGTAAATCTGGTAATGAGCCTGGGTGTCGATCTCTTTACTCAGCGTGACACGCTGGGCCAGGTTGCTGGCTTCGCAGATCAAGACCTGCCCGCCGCTGGCTCCGTCATAGCTCTGTACGCCCAGCCCCTCGCCGGTGCAATTCATCGTGGTGGATGTGCTATCCGTGTTCAGGGTTTCCTCCGCCTCGAAACAGACAGGCGGGACACCGGTGTCGATTTCCGCATGACGGGATACGGGGCCGCGTCGACCCGTGCAGTCTTCGGCGATGAACTTGTAGTAATAGGTGGTCTGACTGCTCAGTTCTTCGTCGGTGAAGGATTCCGTATCCACCGTGCCGACCAGAGTGGTGTCATCGGCGGTGAAGTTGTAGGCGTTGCCACGGTAGACATGGTAGAAGGCGGGAGGTGTTCCCGTGCTGGGGGCGAACCAACTCAACACCGGGTGCATACCCTGCATTTCATAGCTGACGTTGTCGGCGTCCACCTGACCTGGGCCTTGCACGGTTTCCGAAAGCTCCAGGTAGGAATAGGCGTCAAGCTGATAGGCGTTGACTTCTGCGCCGCTGGCGTATTCGATCTTGATCCGGGCTTGGGATTTGTTGACCGTAAACTCTTTGGGAATGTTGAAGGCGCTTTCCAGCCAGCGACGGCGGGTGTTGTTGCCCGGCGTATACCATTGCCCCACCAATTCGCTGTCTACATAGACATTGGCAAGCTGATTCTGGATGGAGTAATCCAGCAGGCGGACCAGACGCACACCCTGGTTTCCTGGGTCCAGGGTGAAGTCACAGCTCATATAACCCATGTTGCCGCCAGTACCGACAAAGCCGCGACCGCTATCGGTGTAGCTGGTGCTTTGATCGTCGGTGAATTCCCCCTCTTGATCGCGATGTCCTTGGGCGTCCCAGTCGGAAAATTCACAGGAGTGGTATTCTTCGGTCAGGGGGTTGTCGGCTGGAATGCTGGTGCCTACGTCCACTCGGTCGGACAAGACCATGCCGCTCAGGCAGGAGCCATAGAACATGGACACGCTGCGATACATACCGGGGTAGTCGTTCCCATCACCCACTTCGAAGGCGACATTCATCGAGGCGTTGAAGGGGATCGCGTCGGTAAGATGCCAGCGGATGCCGGTATATTGGAACGGGTTGGTGCTGGCCCGGCTGACGTGGAACAGCGGATGGGTGTAAGCCCCGGAGCGCCATTTCTTCGCGCCGTTGAAGTAGTTGTCCGTCCCTGTTCCGGAAAGATCCGGTCCCCGATTGCCGTCTACGGTGATGCGCTCATCGCCAAGCAGGAAGGCGTTGGAGTACTGAGACGGGTTGCTTTCCATCGCCAGAATGGTGCCCACGTAATGCCCTTGACCGGTGACGCTGGCCGCCACGAAATCTTGACCGCTGGTCACCGGAAGCCCCTCGCGGTAGTAAGCGTGGAAGTATCCGGTTTGGCTTTGGGGCGGTGCCTGGGTGAGTCGCTTGACGCGCATACTCAAGCTGGAGATGGCTTCGGAGGAGCGGTTTTCCACGTAAATACGGACGCGGCTCCAGTAAGGCATGGGCAGGAAGTTGTACCAGTAGCCGGTGGGGCTCATCCCTGCGGCCAGGGTGGAAACCTCGTCCTCGCCGAAGCCGGAGCCGAAGAACATACCGATGGGTACATCGACGTTGGGTTGGGATTTATCCTCGAAATAGATTTGAAGGAAGGTGTTTTGCAGCACCTCTTCGCTGGCCGGGGCGATGTCCACTTCCAGGCTCATGATCTGTCCTTCCTCGAAGTACTCGAAGAAGCGGTCGCTGGCTCCGATGGGCAGGGCGCGGTCTGCGTTGGTTTCAACCAAACCACTTTGGGGTTTTGGATCACTACCCAGGTTGTCAACCAACTGGCTGGTCACCGTCGAGAGATCCACGTCCGGGTTATATTCTTCCAGGCATTGGGCGTCGCCGTAGGTGCTGTAGTTGATGTGGAAGCCGTTGGGGAATTTATCCAGGGTGACACGCATACTCTCTTCGTAGCAGATGGGTACCAGGATGTAGATGCTTTCGCTGGTTTCACCCACCAGAGGGGCGACGAAGGGAGCGTTGTCACCGCTGACGATTTCGCTGAGCCGATAGCTGATCCGGGCGGTGCTTTCTTCGTTGAAGTAGAAGCGAAGCAGTCCTTCACGCAGGTTGGCTACATCGGCGGCAAACCACAGGCGGGTGATGCAACCCGGCTGATTGCTTTCCATCAGAACGTTCTCACTGCCGTCCTGATACAGTACGTTGCTGTAATCGTTATCCTCGCCATCGGGATCGGTGGAACTGCTCATGTGAGCCTGAACACCGGGGCGGAAGAGGGGAAGGTCTTCCAGGTGGGTCAGGTTTCCAAGGCCGAAGTGCGCAGGACATTGAAGGGTGATGTCACCGTCGATGTCGCCATCGCTATCCCCGTCTGTGTCTCCGTCCGTGTCTCCATCGGAGTCATCATCATCGTCATCGTCGTCATCGTCTGTATCGCCGTCCGTTTCCGTGTCCCCGTCGGGCTCATCGCCGTCGGTATCCCCATCCGGGTAGACGTTGTCATCGTCATCATCGGTCGTACCGGGATCGACACAGACGTGGTTGGTGCAGACCAGGCCGGTTGCGCAATCGGTGGGATCGACACAACAATCGGGTTCTGAGGGGCTACACGCGCATTGTCCGCTTAAACAGACAAGTCCGTCTTCGCAGCCGCCGCAGGTATCGCCGTCGGAAAGGTCATCATCATCGTCGGCGGCGGGTTCGCTATCCGTTCCGCAAGCACCCACAGCCAACAACAGCAGAAAACTGAATACGTAAAGAAGCAGAACCGATCGTTTCATGCCTGGATCCCCTGTTCGTGCCTTCGTCATGGGAAGGTAGATGGTTATCAAATCGTAGGTTCCTATTAAACGCCGTCTATTGTAGCCCGAAGAGGGGGCTTCCGGCAACCAAAAATCCGGGAACTTCGCCTTGATGAGTCGCGGGTAGGGAAGGGTGGTTCAGATCCGTAAGCGGCTTGCCTTTGCAATCCATTCGATATACACTGGGCCTCCTGTTGTTTTGACTGAAACCGCAACGCGGATTGGATGAGCCGATGCCAGAGCCGAAGCTGCCCGCCGATATTGAACTGGGGCCCATTCGCCCACCCAGCGAGGCCCAGAGCCTGCTTGTGCGCGTAACCCGAAATTGTCCTTGGAATCATTGTACCTTTTGCAACGTCTACAAACGCCACACCTTTTCCCGCCGTCGTGTGGAGGAGGTCAAGGCCGAGATCGACCTTTTAGCCCAGGCGCGAGAGACGATCCTTTCCCAGGCCGAAGGGGTGGGTTCAAGCGGGCGTATCCCGCCGGAACTGGGTTGGAAATACCAGGGAGGGATGAACAGCCAGGCTTATGCGATGATGGCCCGCTGGTTAAGTGGTGGGACGGGAAGCGTGTTCTTGCAGGATGGCAATTCGTTGCAGTTACCTACCAGTGACCTGGTTTCCGTGCTTCGCCATCTGAAACAGACCATTCCGGGGATACGTCGTATCACCAGCTATGCCCGCAGTTCTACCGTTGCGAAAAAGAGTGTGGAAGAACTGACGGAGATCCGTGAGGCGGGTCTGGACCGGCTGCATATCGGCATGGAGAGCGGCTCGGATAAGGTGTTGAAACGCATCAAGAAAGGTGCCACGGGAGACATTCATATCAAGGCCGGGCGGCAGGCCTTGCAGGCCGGAATGGAACTGAGTGAATACCTCATGCCTGGCGTGGGAATGGAAGACTTGAGTGACGACCACGCCCTGGAAAGCGCACGGGTTCTCAACGCGATCAACCCCCATTTCATCCGCCTGCGTACCTTTACGCCCATTCGCCATAGCCCGCTTTTGGCGCAGATTGAAGCCGCGGAATTCACTCCTCTTTCCGAAGATGGCACGGTGCGGGAAATCCGCTTGTTCATCAAAAACTTGAATGGAATCCGCAGTCAGGTGGTGAGCGATCACATGATGAACCTGCTGATGGAACTCAACGGCCAACTTCCCGATGACCAGGAATTGCTCCTGGAAACCCTGGATGCCTACCTGTCTTTGGATGATCACACCCGGCAGGTTTTCCGTATTGGTCGTCGGGCGGGAATCTTCAACGAACTGTCGGAGTTGGAACATGACCGCCTGGTCACGGAGGCTACACGCCTGGTTCGTGCGTTGAAAGAGCGTTATGGGGATGCAGACCTTGGGTTGCGCGAAGAAATGAAAGGGCGGATGCTGTAATGGATGAAACCTTCGCACAACGGGTTGACCGGGACGAATTGCTGGCAGACGTGCGTCGTGTGTTGGGCGAAGACGGCCTGTTGGAGCAGACCGGACAGTTTCATTTCCGTTCCTCCCAGTTGGATATGGCTCTGGATGTTGCTGAAAGCATCGCCGATGGCTTGCCAGCCATTGTGGAAGGCGGTACGGGGATCGGGAAGACCTTGGCCTACCTCGTTCCAGCGCTGCTTTCCGGCGCGAAAGTCGTGGTGGCAACGGGAACGAAAACCCTGCAAGAGCAGATATTTTTCAAAGACCTGCCTCAACTGCTTGATGCTCTGAATCTGGATGTCAGTGCGGCCTACATGAAGGGTCGTTCCAACTATCTTTGCCTGCACCGCTTCGAGCGTTTCAATATCCAGGCCACCTTCAAATTCAAGCATGAAGGCACCTTATACCAGCAGATTCTGGACTGGGCTCCCACCACGCCGACGGGCGACCGGGCGGAATTGACCGAGCTTCCGGAAGATTTCAGTGCCTGGCCGCAGATCAGTTCCACCCATGAAAACTGCTTGGGCAGTAAATGCGGATTTTATGATAAATGCCACGTGATGCAGATGCGGAAGCGGGCGCAAGATGCAGACATTGTCATTGTCAATCACCACCTTCTGTTTGCCGATCTCGCCGTGAGGCAGGGAGATTTCGGGCAGGTGATTCCCGACCACGATGTGTTGATTTTAGATGAAGCTCACAATCTGGAAGACGTGGCCAGTCAGTATTTCGGCCTGGAACTCTCCAGCTACCGCATTCTGCAACTCTTGGATGACGTGCGCCGGGAAGTGGATAACAGCCTGCTCTTGCGCTCCGGTCTGCAGAAAACCCTGGAAAGTGTGAAAGCCGAAGCGGGGACGTTTTTTGACCTTTTCCGTTCCACCGGAGAAACCCGCTTCCGCTTGTTGGCGGATTTCTACGGTCCCAGTGAACAGGAAGTGTTTCTGGAATTTCATGATAGCCTGGAAACTCTGCAACGGGAAATTGCCGACCTGGCCGATGACAGGCCGGATTTGAAATCCCTGAAAGAACGCTGCACGCAGGTGATGCGGGATCTGACCGCCCTGGTGACGATGAGTGATGAAGGGCAGGTCTATTGGGCCGAGGTGCGCCCGCGTTCGGTAAGTCTGCGTGCAACCCCCTTGGATATTGGTCCATTATTGGGACAAACCCTGTTTGCGACGGATAAATGCCTCATCTTCACCAGTGCGACCCTGAGCACGGGAGGCGATTTCCGCTTTTTCAAAACGCGCCTGGGTTTCCCGGAAGATGCCCGCGAGGGGCTGTATCCATCCCCCTTTGATTATCAACGGCGGGCGCTGACCTATGTGCCGTCGGCGATGCCGGAACCCTGGCAGCAGGAATATGGCGAAGCCTGTGTGACCATTGGGGAATCTTTAATCAAACTCTGTGGCGGCGGGGCGCTGTTTCTTTTTACCAGCTATGCCAACATGGACCTGGTCTATGAAGGTTTGAAAGACAAACTGGATTTCCCATTGTTCAAACAGGGCGACGCACCAAGAGGGCAGCTTTTGGAACGCTTCCGTGACCACCCGGACAGCGTGCTTTTTGCGACGGGAACTTTTTGGGAAGGTGTGGATATTGTAGGAGAAAGTCTTCGTCTGGTGATTATCGACAAGCTTCCCTTTGCTTCGCCGGGAGAGCCGATTATTGAGGCGCGGGTGGATTACCTCAAAACCCAGGGAAAGAATCCCTTCCGCGATTACCAGTTGCCGGAGGCGGTAATCAGTCTCAAACAGGGCTACGGTCGTTTGATTCGCAGTCGGGATGATTACGGGATTGTGGCCATCTTAGATAATCGCTTATATAAAAAGAGCTACGGAAAAGTCTTCTTCCGCAGTCTGCCCAAGGCTCCCGTGGTAGAGCGCTACGCGAAGGCCCGTGACTGGTGGCGTTTTCACCATCAGGCGGCCAAGCTTCCCGAAGGCAACGCCTGAACTTCTGTCTAGCCTTTTCTCCGCATCATCGCGTGAATCCTGATTCAGCCTATGAACTGAATGAAAAATGACGTGAGCGTCACTATTGTTCTTGACAAAGGGTTCAGGAATCCATACAAGTGACGATAGATCAAAAGTGACGCATTCGTCGCTATTGAGACAGTGACTGCCTTTTCGGTGGGGGTTTTGTTGTGACACGACATGAAAGTCAACAGACGCGAGTGGATGAGATTCTGGATGCCGCTTTGATTGTGATTGATAAGATGGGCTATCCGGCAGCGACGATGGAAGCGATCGTCAAGCATACCTCGTTGAGTAAAGGCGGCGTGTACCGTTTTTTCTCCAACAAAAAAGATGTGACCTTGGCGCTCTTCGAGCATATCAGTAGCTGCTTTGTGGAGTTCGACCAGGATGAGGTGCTTAGCTGGAAGCTTCCTCTGGTGGATACGATGGTGCGTATCAACCTGAATTATCGAGGGATGCGCGATCAGAACCCAGGCAATTACAGAGTGTATTTACAGCTTTTGGCGCAGATTTTCACGGACGATGACTTTCGCACCCTCAATCATCGGCTTGAAGAAAAATACACCGACAAATACAGGCAATTGATTCTTGCCTTGATTCAACGGGACAAACTTCCCGTTGGTCCGGATTTTGAAAAAAAACTGGAGCAGGTCATTCTCATTGGTCATGCCTATCTGCATGGGCTTTTCTATCTTGCCCATACGCGGATGCAAGATGACGAGGTCGAGGATCAACTGCACTGGTTCTTGAATATGATTGTAGAAAACGTGTTGCAAACAGCTTAGGGAGAATCCGATGACTCGAATTCTTTGGGGGGGTGGTGTGTTGATCGCCCTGGCAATGATACTCGTTGGTTGCGCGAAAGCATCTGCTGAGGATGAATCGGTGATCACACCTCCAGTGCTGGTGGATGCCGCTGCGGTGAAAACGGAAACCAAGGCGCAGACAAGGCGCTATTCCGGTTACGTGCATCCCTGGGAATCCCACGGCGTGGGCTTTATGGTTCCCGGTCGCGTGCGTTCGATCAACGTCAAGGAAGGCGATTATGTCGAAAAAGGGACGCTCATCGCCACCTTGAGCCCGGAGGATTACACCCTGGTCAGCCAGCTTGCCGATATTCAGCAAAAGGCCATCGAACCCAATCTGGAACGGGTGGACAAACTGGTTCAACAGAACGTGCTTCCGCAAAGCCAGCTTGATGAACTCAAGGGCCGCTACGATGCTGCGGTAACCCAGCACAAGCAAGCCAAGCGGCAACTGGCCTACACGCGGCTCTATGCCCCCATCGACGGTGTGGTGAAAGACCGCCGGACCAGCGTCGGTCAGGTTATCGCTGCGGGAAGCCCTGTTGTGGCTTTGTTGGATCTGAACAAGGTCAAGGTGAAATTCGGCGTGACCCAGCGTGATTTGGGTTATTTCACGGAAGGAGCCGACGTTCAGGTGGATTTCCCCGGTGTGGTGAAAGGCAAACAAGGCAAGGTCTACCATGTGGAGTTTGTCGCGGACAGTAAAACCCGCACCTACAGCGTTGTTGTTGAAGTAGAGAACGAGGACAAGAAAATTCGCCCCAGTATGTTGGCCCACCTCTTTGTCAAGGTGAAAGAGGAAAGCGGTTTGTTTGTTCCCTTGTATTCGGTCAAGGAAGATCGGGATGGTAGCCACTACATCATGGTGCTTGCCGGTGCGGAGAACAAGGTTGAAAAACGCACCGTGAGTCTTGGTTGGGTGGTGGATGAAAGCGTGAAGGTTCTCGAAGGCCTGGCCGAAGGAGAGCGTGTCATCGTTCGCGGACAGGAGTTCGTCACACCGGGTAATAGCGTGGAGGTACGATGAATATCCCACGATTTTCCATCAACAACAAAACCTTGGTCTGGTTGTTTTTGGGTGTGTTGATGATCTGGGGGATTGTCAATTACACCACAATCAGCCGCCGGGAAGACCCGGAGATCAAGATCAGCATTGCCTTGGTAATTACCATCTATCCCGGTGCCAGCGCAGATAAGGTGGAGCGCCTGGTGACGAAAAAGCTGGAAGACAGCATCTCGGAGATGGGGGATTTACGGGAGCTACGATCGGCTTCCAGCGAAAACCTGTCTATTATCTTCGTCAAGGTTCAGTACGACTCCGATGTCGATATGGCCTGGCAGCGCCTGCGAAACAAGATTGAAGAAGTCCGCCCGGATCTTCCCGCCAACGTGATGGGACCGGATGTAATGGATGACTTCGGCGACGTGACGGGAATGATCTGGGCCTTGTCCTCGGATACCGTTGAGCCGCGTATCTTGAAGGATATTGCCGAAGACCTGGAAGCCGATATTCGCAAGGTGGATAGTGTCGGTAAAATCGAAGTGATCGGTGAGCGTGAGGAAGCCATTTACATTGAGGGTTCCCTGTCCGATTTCAATGGCTATGGCTTCAGTCCCTTACAGGTTTCCCAATACCTTAACTACCAGAACGTCAACCGCCCGGCGGGCTACGTGCGCACGGACCAGCGAAACTATCGCTTGGATCCAACCGGTAGTTTTGAGGTTTTGGACAACGTGAAGAAAGCCATTCTGGATGTCTCCAGACAGAGTGGCGCACCTTTGCGGGTAGAAGATGTCTTTGATGTGCGCCGCGCCTACAAGGAACCGCCCATTGATAAAATGCTGGTCAATGGTATCAACGCCGTGGCTTTGGATGTCCGTATGAAGGACGGCTACAACATCGTGGAGATGGGGGAGCAGGTCAAGGTGGTTGCCGAGGCATTCAGAAAACGGCTCCCGCCCGGTGTGCAATTGAGCCTGCTTCATGATCAGCCGCGTCATGTCGAGGACTTTATCAACGAGTTTATGGTCAACCTGCTTGAAGGCTTGATGATCGTTGCCGTGGTGCTGTTCCTCTTCATGGGGCGACGTTCGGCTTTCATTGTTGCCTTGAGTCTGCCCGCGTCGATCATTTTAACCTTTGCGTTCATGCCTCTTTTCAGTGTGGACATGGAATCCGTCTCCATCGCTGCATTCATCATCGCCCTGGGAATGCTGGTGGACAACGCGATCATTGTCATGGACAACATCCAGGCCTACATGGAACAGGGCATGGATCGTGTAGAGGCCAGCGTCAAAGGCGTGCAGGATCTGATTATTCCCGTTCTCACCGGGACGATGGGAACCGTGGTCGCGTTTCTTCCGCTGCTTTTGTTGGAAGACGAAATGGGAGCCTACATCCGTTCGCTGCCCATTGTGGTATCGGCCAGTCTCTTGGCCTCTCTGATTCTTGCCGTGACGACCTCGCCCATTCTGGCCAGCTTTCTGATGAAGGTAGATCCGGAAAACCAGGGTGCCAAAGAAACGGGACCGATGTTGCAGCGCTATGAGCGATTCATGCGCAAGGGAATCCGTCTGCGGGCCTTGGTGATCGCCGGAGCCGTTCTGACCTGGATCGGTTCTCTGGTCGTTCTGGTTCTGGTGGTGGGGATGTCCTTTTTCCCCGAAGCGGAACGGGACCAGTTTACCATTGATGTCTGGTTGCCGGAGGGAAGCAGTCTCGCCAACACGGAGACAGTCTGTCGTCAGGTGGAAGAGGTGTTGAAGCAGGAAGAGCAAGTGGTCAGCTATGTCAATTATCTTGGCAAAGGTGGCCCGCGTTTCTTCATTACCATTGAGCCTCAATTCAACCATAGTTACTATGGGCAGTTCATGGTCAACACCAAAGACAAGACGAAGACCCAAGCCCTGGTTGAAACGTTGAATGAGCGCTTCCGCAAAGAAGTTCCCGGTGCGCGGATTTACGTGAAGAACCTCTTGATGGGGGTTCCGGTAACTGCGCCGATCATGCTGCGTATCACCGGCCCGGACATGAAGGTTATGTTTGGCATTGGCGATCAGTTGCAGAAGATTCTACGGGACATTCCCGGTACCCTCAACGTGCGGGACGACACCGGAAGTCAGGTGCAGACCTACAGCGTTCAGGTGGATAGCGAAGCGGCGGCGATGGTGGGGATTACCAACACCGAAGTGGCTTTGACCCTGCTGGCTGCATACGATGGCCTGCCGTCAACCGTCGTGCGCACGGGTGACGATGAAATTCCTGTGTACATTCGCCTGAAGGATGGTGAGCGGGATCTGACCAACACCCTACACGAACTGGCCATTCCATCCAGCGTCACGGGGGCGAAGGTGCCTCTCAGCGCGTTGGCTACCGTGAAACCCGCGTGGGAACAGGGCGTGGTGAAGCATTACGACAACCGCCGGGCCTTGACCATTCTCAGCGACGTGCATGGCCGTCTGGCTGCGGATATCATGCGTGAGACGCGGGCGAAATTGAAAGACGTGACCTTGCCGGATGGCTACAACATTCAGGTGGCCGGTGAAGAGCAAGAGCGCAAAAAGAACTTTGCCCAACTGCTTGTGGTCTTCGGACTGATTATCGCGCTGTTGCTGATCATGCTGGTTATCCAGTTCGGCTCGATGAAGCAAGCCCTGGTCATTCTGTTCAGCGTGCCCTTGGCCTTTATCGGTGCGGTGGGTGGCCTATGGCTCAGTGGAAACAGCTTCGGGTTCATGGCCTTCCTGGGGGTGGTCAGCCTCGCCGGAATGGTGATCAAGAACGCCGTCGTCTGGGTGGAGTTTGTCGATCAATCCCTGGCCAACGGGGCGGACCTTACGGATGCCATTGTCCAAGCCGGTCAGAAGCGCTTACGGCCCATTCTGCTCACCGCAGCAACCACCATCGGCGGTTTGTTCCCGCTGGCCTTGTTTGGTGGTGCGCTCTGGGAAGGCATGGCCTGGGCGATGATTATCGGTCTGACCGTGGCCACGGTCCTGACCTTGGTGGTGATCCCGATCATCTATTACGCCGCCTTGCACCGGCAATATGACGCGAAGAAGAATGCGCAGACCGAGAAGGTTCCGGCCAATCCCGTTGTGGGGCTGCTGGCCTTGGCTCTAGGTTCCAGCGTGTTGCTCTGGCCCAGTTCCGGTTTTGCGGAGCATCCCGTTCAAGATTACATGCGGGAAGCGACCAGCGAGGCGATGATGGTCAAAGACGCCAAGCTGGATCTCTCCTTGGCGCGAAGCCAGAAATTGCAGGCCGGTTTGAGCTTTGTCCCCACGCCGGAGTTCATGGCTACCTCAACCCGCCTGGATAAAGAACAGGGTTTGAGCCTGGATACCGCCAGCCTGGGGTTGCCCATTGAGATTCCGGAAATGGTGCTGGTCAATCAGAATGTCTATCAGGTCAGCGGAAAACTGACTCTTCCCTTGTACGCCGGTGGCAAGCGCTGGAGCCTGCTTTCGGCCTCCGAGCATGGTATCTCCGCCCGCCGTCATGGCCTTCAGGCCACCAAACAGGGCGTCGCTTTCGGTACCGTCGCTCAGTATGTTCAACTGTTGCAGGCTGAAGAAACCGTCAAGGTGATGCGTGAACGCCTGGCCAGTGACCGGGAACTGATGCGCGTGGCCAAAGCCAAGCTGGATGTTCAACTCGGTGTGGCTTTTGATGCAAACTATGCCGAGACAATGGCGAAGAACAGCGAGCGTATGTTGACGATGGCGGAAAGCGATGTGGCACAGAAACGCAACAGCTTCAACGATTTCGTCGGTCGTCCGCTGGCGGAATCTGTGCGCATGAAAGCTCTTGGACCGGACTACGACTACGAACCGGATTTTTCGGCGCTGCTCTTCGGGCTTCGTCAGCGGGGTGAGTTGAAAGGTCTGGTGGATGCGGCTCGCGCCAGCGAAGAACTGGTTCAGGTGGCCTGGGGAGATTTGCTTCCCACGGTGGCGCTGGTGGGTGAGGCGGGGTACAAAGATGGTGATCTCGGTTACACCGAGGGAGATAACTACTGGATGGTTACGGCTGCCTTTCAATGGAACCTGATGGCCGATGCCCTGAGTTGGGGGAAACTCAAAGAAGCGAGAGTAACCAAAGACAAGGCCCGTTTGCAGGCCGATCGACAACGCAAGCAGATGGAATTGAAATTGGTGCAAGCCTTGCGGCAGTTCAACGACACAAGGAAAATCCTGGGTGTTGCCAAACGCGCCGTGCAGACGGCCAAACAAGGCGTCAGCAATGCCCAGGCGGCCTATGAAACGGGCGTTCTACCCATTGCAACCTATGTTGAGGCGAAAAAGGCTCTGACCGATGCCAAGGCCAATTATCTGGCGGCTTTTTACGGTCAGCTATTGACGGAGATTCAATTGCGCTACGAAGGAGGGCAGGAACTGCTTGTTCCGGCAAACCTTACCCACCAAGGTCCGTGGGCCGAGGATCCGTCCCTTCGCCCCGTACAGGTTGAGGCTGTCGTGTCGCCGATGCAAAAGGTAACTCCTGTGCCGACGAACCACGAACAAGGAGAGGAGGATTAAGATGAAACATTTCATTCAGACTCTCACCTTGCTGGGTTTGTTTACGGGGTCGTTTTTCCTCTCGTCTCATGCCTTGGCCAACGAAAGCCTGTTTGTGAGTTGTCAGGGAACGACGCAAGACCGAGCGGCCTGTGACACCCTGGAGCAAGCCTTCTTGCGCGCAGCCGATGTTGATGCTGTACTCCCCAGTGACCTCGCGTTGACGGAAAGCGTTTCTGCGGAGCCGTCGGCCTCGTCGCCCTGCGTGTCCAAACCCTCTGGCTCGGCCTGCACGGCCTGGCTTGCCGACGAAGGGGTTTATTTCAAAGCCCAGATCCGCGGCAGAAAACGGAATCTGATGGTGGAACTCATCGCGGTGAAAACGGGGGAAACTCTGCTTCATCAGGAAAAAAACGATGCCCTGCATTCCCTGGATGACGCCTCGCTGAACGCCTTGGCTCACGATGTAGTGAATGAGATGGTGTCTCAGCTTGCCCCTGCTGCCCAGGCGAAACCGGGAACGGAATCTTCCACACAGGGTGAGCCGGTGTTAGCGCGTCGCGCAATACGATATTCCTGGCTTCCCTTGGGGTTGACCCTGGCATCGGGAATCACCGCTGCGCTGGTCAGCGCGGAGGCGGCGCACCTGGAAGACAAGTTCCAATCTCTGGTGAAGAAGGCCAAGACCGAGGCGCAATCTGCCAAAAGTGTGAAAGATGCCAAGTCCAAAGCGGACGATCACGCCTTGGCGGCCAACGTGATGTGGGGCGTTACCGGTGCCCTGGCCGCCGTTACCGTGACCTCTTTCTGCCTGGAATACTTCTTGACCCCGGACGATCCGGTTCAGGGACGGCGCGTTGTCTTGGCTCCTGCCGTCACGCAGGATCAGGCTTCCGTCCAGTTGCTTGCGAGGTTTTAACCATGACACCCATCCAAACCCGAAGGCTCTGGGCCGCCTGTTGCATGATCGTTCTCTGTGCAGGCCTGTTTTCCTGCGCCGTAGAGACCGACATCCCCAAGGATGTTCACTTGAGTTGCGTCGAAGAGGGAGATTGTCCCGGCGGATGGACCTGTGACGTGGACAAGGGCGTATGTCTTGCTCCGGGTGTGTTGCCGGAAGATGGGGATGATACCGGAGACGATGATGATGATGACTCCGGCGAGACGGACGGTGATGGTTCTTGGGAAGATGCCTACCGTGCCGAGGACAAGGAAGCCATTTGTCAGGCGATGTATACCAAGTCCGTGGAATGTCAACGTGATCTGGAAACCCGCCTTCCGGCCTTGGCGACCTTGCTGGAAGCCGGAGAGGAAAGCTTCGTTCATGACACCTGCATTCTGGTGATTCTCGGTAGCTCCAGCGATGATGACCTGGATGAACTGATGACCACCAAAGACCTGATTCCGCTGGCCAGTTGCTCGATGTTTGTTGACAATATCTGCTCGATGGCTGCGGAGAGTGAGGATTTACCCACCTGCGTGGAATCCTGAGCCATCGCGTAAACGGATCGAAACCGATGAGCGGGCGTTTCAATCTTTCCGGTTGAAGCGCCCGTTTTCTTGAGGGAAAGCTTCCTTTTCCGGATAGACAGGCGGCTGTCAAAACGGATAACTTCTCGTGTTCCCATGCTTGATGGTGGGTCTTGGATCTGACGTTGAACCTTTCGTTAAGGCTCACCGGGGATGAAAACCCGGAAGGGGTCGGCTTGCTGCACAGGTTGGCCTTCTTCGGCAAAGCGGCGTTGCAGCAGAAGCTTTCCGCTCGGCAGGAACCAGCGCCAGATGCCGATGCCTGTTCCTCGGTCATAATTCCATTCCGCCAGGGTGCGTTCTTCACTATCGCGTAAGATCCATAGTCCGTCGGGAAGGCAAGAGAAGAACTCGAAGGGCAGGGCTTCATGGGCCAGACAGGGGCCGGTGAGGGTAAAGGGGGCGCTACCCCGTTCCAGCCACATCCATTCATGGGAGGGTGCCTTGTTGTTCTCCTGGGGATGTTTCGCCGCGTCAAGGATGGGGCCGAAGAGTCTGGACAGTAGCTTTTCCAGTTTCGGGTGGGGTGTAGGCAGGGACTCAAAGCGGATTTGTATGTGGTTTCCGACACCCACCCGGCCACGAAGCAGAGGCTCATCCTCCGGGGTAAACATGGCCAGCGGACCTTCTACGCGGTTTCCCAGGATGCGGCCATGAGTGGCCAGTACGCCGTTGCGATGATTTTCAATCAGAAAGCCGTCCTGCTCACCAAGAATCGCTTCGCTGTGCAACCCCAGGTTGGGGTCATCCATCATCCACTCGCCGCTCATCACCCCTTTACGATAGGAACCCACTCCCAAGAGTTTACCCGCCTGGTCATACATGCGAATCGGTCCATGAGCCAGGTCTTGATGGAAGTGCTTGACCAGAAGCGGTAGCCCTTCATCCCGCCAGAGAACGGCCTTGCCTTCGCGCAGACCATCCTTCATTTCTACGGTGATGCGCAGCCCGCCTTGGGCGTCGAAGAGGCTCCAGAGACCATCCAGCCGGTTTTCCTTGAAGCCGGCTTCCACCATCCAGGCATGGTTGAGTGAGACGAAACGCCAGACTCCTTCTTTGGGGTTGGTCAAGGGTTCGTCGGCAAGAAAGGCGTTGTCCGGCAGGGCGCCCACCGGGCCTTGGGCGATCAATTCTCCGCCGGGAGCGTAGTGTTTGGTCTGACCGCGTCCTTTGGAAAAGATCGTTTCACTCCAGGAGCCATCCGGCTGATAGCTCATCCAGGTGCCGATTTTCTGACCGTGTTCCAGCAGACCCGTTTCCAGCAACTCTCCGTCCTCGTTGGTTCGCACCACCCGCTGAGCCCTGCCTTCGGGCCAACTGTTCAGAACCATCACACCTTGATCGGTGAAGGCTCGCCGGGGGGAATCGCTTCCCGGCCCCCATTGGATAAGGCGTCCGTTTTGCTTGGCATATCGTGTCATCGGTTGAACCAACCGACCTTGTATGAAGACCCCTTCTTTCTCCAAGGAGCCGTCATCATAGAACCACTGCCAGCGTCCCCAGTTCTGGCTCAACAGGTGAGCGAAACGGTAGCTTGGATGTCCCTGTTCATCGTATTGCGTGACCGTGTAGCCAAGCCCTCCGAACAAATTGTGTTGAACACGGGCCGGACGAGCGCCTGGGTTGAGGGTGGTTACGATGTGGATCTCCCGCTCGGTGTCGGAAAGAGTATGGCCCGCAAACCCGGCCATACGCAGACTGCGCTCCAGGTCTTCGAGGGAAAGCTTGAACACACGCCAGCTTTCCGATGCGCCTTGCTCGTTGACCAGGTTGCCTGCCGCAACACCCCTGCGGAAGATCAGACTTCCCAGGCGATGGTTGTCTTCCCGAAAGACCGTCCAACGTCCCACGCGGAGTCCTTGCTCGTAACGGCCTTCCCAGATACGGCCATCATCCAACGGTTCCCGTGCAGTACCGTGCAAAACGCCGCGTTCGTAGGTTCGCCAACGGAAGGGAATTTGACCACGCTTGGCGTAGTCGATCCACTGCCCGTGCTTCAATCCGTCAAGTAGGCTGCCTTTGGCGGTTTGTTTGCCGTCGTCATTGCGTTCGATGAACGCCCCGCTTCCCCGTTCAAAACGATTGCGGTCCAGCAGCACGCCTTTTTCATCATGGTGGGATCGCTCACCGTGCAGCAGGCCCTTGTCGTAACGTTCCGAAAGGATCTCCTGACCCATGCGTGAGAAGCGCCGATGCAGTCCTTGGGGTTTTCCCAGGTTGAAGGAGCCCATTGATTGCTTCTCTCCATTGGGCCAGTAGCAATCTTCATGGCCTGTGCCTTGGGTGAAATCGCCTCGGCAATGCAAGGCTCCACCTTCCCAGTAGGAACGATGCACTCCCTGGCGTAAGCCCATCACGTAACGCCCTTCTTCACGCAGGGAGCCGGAACGAAACCAGGCTCGGTGCAAACCGTGGCGTTTTCCTTCAAGGTAGTTGGTTTCCGAGACACGCACCTGGTGGATGGTTTCCACCCAGGTTCCCGTTTCCCTGCCTTGGTCATACACGCCGGATTCAACCTGATTGCCTGCGTCATCAAAACGGTAAACCGGCCCGTGGCGTCGCTCATCTTTCCAGCCTTCAACGCTGCGAAGCCGTTGGCCGTCCATGTTGTAGCGCCAGAGCGTAGCTTGCCCTTTCATGAAAAAGGCTTCCGCAACCAGTGTCCCGTAACAGCGGGTTTGCCAGAGGCCGACTTGCTTGTCCCGTTCATAATGCCCCGTTTGCCGGCAGTCGGGAAAGTAGGCATGATAAGTCCACTCTCCCTCACGCAAACCGTGAAGATACTGTCCCCGCTCCAACGGACGACCATCCGGAGTGTTGCGTTCAAAGGTTCCGTGGCGGCGCTGGTTGACCAGGGTTTCACGTACCAGGGTGATGTCTTGGCCCTTGAGCTTCCAGGGAGCCAGGAGCAAATGAGTGGTTCGTCCGTTCTCCGTGATCTGCTGCCAACTGTCTGTGGAGGGGAAATGCAAGGGAGCCGGGCCGCTGTAGGTCTGCGCCCACGTCGTCGCGGAGGTGAGGACGAACAACACAGACAGCAGGCGTGGCAGGAGGGTTTTCACGGGCGGCGCAGATCCTCCTTGTGCAAGGGGCGTAGGTCGTCCAGACCGTGAATGTCGGCGTAGCCTTGCCAGACACCGTAGCAGTATGGGTCCAACACGCAGCGTCTACAGGCATTGCCTTTGGTTTTTTCGCGGCGTACCAGATCCGTTTGGTTGTCGAAACGCCGTCCTTCCAATTCAAACTGGCGAAGCCGTGCGTATTCCAAGGTCAGATCCCAGCGCCCGCCGAAACGGCAGGGAGGAATGGTCAAGGCGTTGTGGATGGCCATGCCGTGTTCTTCCGCAATGCGAATGGCTTCAGGCAGGTGCGGTTCCACGTCATCAAAGCGGGGTAGCAGGTCCGGATGCTCTTTTCCTGCGCCCATGTGCTGGTTCAGCATAAGGTCCAGGCGTGTCACCTGAGGGAGTTGATCCGTGACGAATTGAACGAAGGTCACCAGATCCGAGGCATTGCGCGTGGTCAACACATGAGACAAACCCACGCTGACGCCTTGGGCGGTGAGATTACGGATGCCTTGCACGGTCTTGTGGAAGGTTCCCGGAGCCTGGGTCAAGCCATCGCTGACATCCGCCCGGTGGCTGTGCAGGGAAACCATTGCACGGTCCAGCCCGGCACGGACGAGTTCTTCACAGAGGGAGGTATCGGCCAAGCGCACTGCGTTGGTTTGCAGGTTCACCCAATGAAAGCCCAGTTCCTTGGCCGTGCGGATGACCTGGGCAAGATCCTTGCGCAAGGTCGGTTCACCTCCGGTGAGGGTCAGCGCGTTGAAGCCTTCCTCTCGAAGCTTTTGCAACGCATGGAGGGCTTCGTCCGTGGTGTGCTTGATCTCTTTGTGGACCGGAGTCATCACATTACAGAACAGACAGCGTTGATTGCAGGTGATGTCAAAACGGAACACGGCTTCACGAAGTTCATCCTGGGTGGAAGCCAAGGCCAGTTTCTCTTCAAGAAGCTCCACCGAAGCGCTGGGATACTTCCCGATAAGCGTCAGCAAGGTATCCAGGTTTCGCCAGTGTAGGCCGTGCTTTGTTGCGTGGCGTCGAATCAGGCTCAGCAGAGCCGCCATGCGCGGGTCGCTTTCCTCACCTTGTTTGTCAAAGGCTGTGGCTTGGGTTTTCAACTCGCTCAGTAGCTGGTTCCGTTCCTGGTCGCTCCAACAACTTTTGGCCTGCTTCTTCAGTGCTTCAAAGGGGCCGGAAGAATCTGCGGCATCGCTCTGGGAAGGCCGTGGCTCCGCCGTGGCGCATGGGTCTGTAAGGTCGCAGGCTAGCTTTCCCACCACAAAACCCGCTCGCAGGTCTTCTTGGGGCAGGCTCTGCTCATGGATATGGGAAAGAAAGTGTTTGACCATCACCGTGAAGGATTCGCCGTTGTAGTCGGGGAGGGCTTTGGTTTTTCCGTTCAAGGTGACCTCGGCGTGGGGGCCTTGTCCGCCCAGACCCCAGCGGAGGCTTCCGTGTTCCGCTTCGACGAGCAGCTCTTTTTTCATGGCCTGATTGGGGCGCTCATCCATCACTAAAGTCGCTTGAATATCCTCTTTCAGGGTGAAATCCCCTTGAAACAAGGCTCGTCCCTGGTGGAAGGAAAGCTCTGATTTGTTGATGGTCCACGGTTCGGCATGACCGGATGCTCGGTGAATCAGGTAGAGCAGGTGAACAAGGTGATCCCGCACACTTCGCGGCGTACTGGCAAAGAACGGAGTATCTCCCTTCGGGCTTTGATCCTGCCCCTGTTTGGTAACGGTGATCCGGTGAACCTTGCCCAAAGCCTGACGATCAAGAAAGGCCATCAAGCGGAGCAGTGTCGGTTGAAACAGCTCCGTATGTCCGGCCATGATAAAGGCCTGACGGGTAATCAACGGGGCCAGACTGGCCAGGTCTTCCTGAGTTTCCACCACGGGTTTTTCCACCAACAGGGAAATACCGGCCTTCAGACAGGCTTGGGTCAGCTCGGCATGGGTCGGTGTCGGTGTGCAAAGGCTGACTGCCGTCGGACGAAGGGCTAGGAACTCATCCAGGGTTTCTGCGTTATGCGGGATGGAAAAGCGTTTCTGAAACTCCCTGGCCCGGTGCTGATTTCGTCCCAAGCTGACAAAAGGAGTCAAACCCAAGGCCTGGTAGGCTTGCGCGTGGCGTGTGGCCGTGTAGCCGGTTCCCAGAATGCCGATACGTAGCGGGCTTCGAGTCATGAGGTTTTCTCCACGGCGCTGCGGGTTGGGTCGGCAGGGATCGGTTTCAGCTCGTCCAGTCCGTGAACTTCGGCATAGCCTTTCCAGACGCCGAAGCAGTAGCGATCGTACCGGCACTTGTGACATACCGGTGCTTTCACTTTTTCGCGGGCAACCATCAGGGTGTGAGCATCCGGTTCTTTGCCGTGGCGCTCGAAGGCGCGCATTCGTTTGGCTTCCAGGGTTTCTTCCGGTTTGTCACCGAAAAGGCAAGGAGGGAAGGTCAGGGCATTGTTCAGGCGAATCCCATGTCGGGCAGCCAAAGCTTGGGCCTGGGTCAGACCAGGGGCGATGTCTGAAAAACGCGGCAGCAACTCCGGATGCTTTTTGCCTTCACCCATGTGCTGGTTGATCATCACATCCACGTCATGAATCGCCGGGAAACGCCGGGCCAGCCAGCCGATGAAGTCGGCTACATCCTGGGCGTTGTGAGTGGTCAATACATGGCTGAGCCGCACACGCACGCCGGTACGAAGCAGGTTGTCGATGCCGGTCAGAGTGCGTGAGTAAGCCCCTTGCCGCTGGGTGAGATGATCGCTTACCTGTTCCGTGTGGGAATGAAGGGACACCAACGCTCCGGAAAGCCCAGCATCACTCAGGCGCAACGCAAAGGAGAGATCCTCCAGCAACAGCGCGTTGGTTTGCAACTCCACGTTCAAGCCCAGGCTGTGGGCGAAGGCGACCAGGTCCGGCAGGTCGTTCCGCAACGTAGGTTCCCCACCGGTGAGAACCAGGCTCTTGGCTCCACCCTTGGCTTGGCGGAGAATGGCTTGCCTCGCCTGTTCGGTGTCATGGTTCAGTTTGGCGTGGGCTTCCGTTTTCACGTTGCAGAACAAGCAGGCTTCATTGCAGCGGTTGTCCAGGCGCAGAACAAAGGTTTTTTGAGTGAAGGATCGATCCTGACCCAAGGCCCAGGCCGTTTCGTCGTCACAGTCTGAGGTCTTTGCGGACTGCACGAACGCGAGCGCATCGTCGGCATGGTTGCGGGTTAATGGCTCATGCTCTGCAATGCGTTTCAGCAGGCTCAGCCATTGTTGCACGGAAGGATCATCGGGCGCGTTCTTTAATTCAACTAGTAGCGAGGGGAGCAGCTCCGCAATGTCATAACGTTGCATCGCTTGCCAGTCCTGACGAAGTTCTTCCCAGCTTGTGGAGCGAAGCTGATCCGCGAATTTCCTGGCTTGCCGTTCCCTGGCTTGTCGTTCTTTCCAGCAGCGCTCGATGTCTCCCACGGCGTGAAGCGTAACGTGGTGATTGGCTTTCATCCCCGTCTCGTCCGAGAAAAGAGCCTGATGCAGTGCCTCCCCGTAGGGATCATTCTGAGGGATGGGAAGGTCGCGAGGCTTCTCTCCGGGACGAAGCACCCGCAGGCTTTCTTCCTTGGGCTCTTGCAACCAGAGCAGGGTTCCACGCTGTCCACGTAGTTCCCAATGTGTCTGGCTGAGGAGATTTTCCTCGTTGAGGACGGACAAAGACACCGGAAGCTTACCAAGGCTCAGTTGAACGAGCAGGCGAAACGTCTTCGTGGTTTCATCCAGGCGAGCCAGATGATGATGGTTGGATGGTGTATCAGGAAACCAGGTGTGAAGCAGGCTGAAGGGATCATACAGCCATTCGCCAAACCGGGTGCGCGTTTCCCGTCCTTCCGGGCAAGGGCTGGGGGAGAGCAGGGTCATACCCACCGAGTGCAAAGGGCCAAGAGCCTGCTTTTCCAGAACCGCACGGATGACGTTCACGGCGCCTTGGTGCCGTTTGGGATGACAAAAGCCGATGCGTTGGCCCTGCTCATTTGCCAGGCTGATCAGTCGTTTGACAGGCTTGGCTTTTCCGCCCGGCGTGCCATCAACCAAGACAGATAGGGGCTTGTTCAACAATTGCTCGGCGATCTGAAACACTTCGGAAGAGGGCAGGGCGATAAGAGCGATGTCCGGTCGCCTGCTTTGAATCATATCCCGCCAGTCCGAGAAAAACGGCACGGGTTGGCCCTGGTCTGCCAGACGGCGGGCGTGTTCCATGCGGCGTGTCGCTTGACCGATAAAGGAAATACGGGGATGTTCGCGCAGGAGATGATTGTAGTGCATCCCGCGTGATCCGGCTCCCAGAATGGCAAGGCTTGGTTTAGGCGTCTTCAAGATGGAGTACCTCTCGATCCAGTTCCATCGCGTCCAGATCCCCTTTGGTGTCCAGTTCATCCAAGACATGGGCTAGGATGTTCATCGCGTGGGTTTCGTCGTTGGATACCACACTGAACCCCAAGACGGCGCTGTTCAGGATGTCGTTATCTCCCGTCTCCGCCGCTGCAAGTTGGAACTTCGTCCGGATGCGATGCAGCACCCGTTTGATTTGCGAACGTTTCTCTTTCAGGTTTGGCGCATAATACAGGTGAACCCGTACACGCAGGAATCCAACAACCATGTCGCACCTCCGAGCCTTCAGTATACCCGCAATCCGTTGAAGGACAAGCCCGGAAGGCTCGTTGAGGGTGAATCCCCCGGAATGATGCAGAAGATCAGGTCAAGCAGGGCCTGCCTATGCTTTGGATCCGAGGGTGGATGCAGATTCCGTTTATCGCTTGCGTGATGAGTCATCGGTCAGGTTCGATGGATTCTGGCGTGTTTCTTCCGCGTTATTTCGATTCGGGTGTTTCTTCAAGTTCTTCGCCGTCTGTCGTATCATCGACCTCTTCACCATCGGAATAGCAGAAGCAGGTTTCCACACCGCGATCGGTATCCAAGCGGCAGCCAAGGCTCCATAGGCCGATGTCGGCGCAGAGTGTGGCGCACGAAACCTGGGCTTCGCTGCCGTCTTCACAGATGGTTACCGTGGTTTCATCCACACATTCCGGTGTATACCACCCGCAGATTTCTTCCGACGCTTCCACGCAGCGGCACAACTCGCCCTGCTCCTGGTCATAGCGGCATTCGTCGAAAACAAGTTCTTCTTCCTCGCACCGTGCTTTGCAGGAATAGCTTTCCAAGCCTTCCACTCCGCAGGGGTTGATCGGGCTTTCCGCGCATTTGCGGTACTCCGTATCGCAGATGCTGGCGACGGCGTCTCCACAGAGGCAGGCCTGTTCCCCGGTGGCCTGATCGATGGCGCAACCCTGGCTTTCGCCCGTCCCGGAGGTTTCGCAGAAATCCTCACAGCCGACGCTACCCCAGCTTCCCTGATTGCATATTTCCACGGTTTCATGATCCATGCAGCGGGTTTCCCCATCTGAACAGGGCCCTTCTTCGGAACACTGGCAGAAGTCATGACCCCGCGCTTCATCGTTTTCACAGATGTTGGTGTAGATCAATCCCAGGTCGGCACAGATGGTATCGCAGGGTTCGTAGGCAATGCGTCCTTCCGATCCGCAGATTTTCAGCGTATTTCCATCACATTGGAATACGTCGCCATCACAGGTCATCCCTTCATACAGATCCTGGGAACTGGTTTCGGAACAGGCACAGACACAAACCAAGAAGCCGATAGCGGCGAGGCCGGACACAACTCGAAATCCCATGATGGACTCCTCTTTTTTCTTTGAACACACACGGTCTTTCCTGCCTACACAATCACAAGCCTTCCGTCAAGAAGACCTTCGGACTTCGCCAGGATATGGTTTCCAAGATTTGGCACCTGTTCCATGCTGTCGCCTGGTTCAAACAGGCGCTAAACAGGCTGCAAACAAAGGGATGATTCAGGTTCCCATATTCGGCTGATCCTTGGGAAAATCTGTGACATCGATGGTTTTTTCCGTCTTTTTCCGAAAAATGGCCAGGAATGAATTTGACAAGTGATGACATATTCTTTAGGGTGAAGGTCCGGGTACGCTTGGTATCGCGCCCGGTTTCGCGTTCCGGTATCCCTGGGTTTGTGCAGGAAGAACGGTTTGATTGATGATCCGGTATGCGAAATCCTCTTGTATGCGCTACTTTTGTGTGATTGAGATGAATTGATGAGGATAACGACTCAAGAAGCTGCCAAAATTATCGGGCTTTCCCCCAGACAGGTGACGCATATCCTGGAGCGTCGTATCATTCGACCTGAATGGATGCCACTCACCGGGGAGCGCAACCGTAGCTTCGCCCCGCCGAATATGTTGATGCTGGGAATTTCTCGGATTCTCTATTATCAATTTCACCTGAGTGCCGGTGAAACCTTCGGTGCGTTGGAGTTTCTGGTTCGAGAGAACTATTTTGCAACAAAGGTAGCACTAAAAGAAAAACAGAAACAGCTCTACCTGGAAATGGGAGGGCATGAATTGGCTTGGAACGAGGCATCGGACAAGCCGGATGACTTGCCGGATTTGTTGGCTAAAGGCCGTCCGGAAGACCTGGAAGCCTGGACCCTGCTGGATCGCCTGATGGAAGACCGACGGTTCTTCCTTGGTCTGCGCACGGAAAGCCCCGGTCCGGATATCACCATTACGGTGAGTTTCCGCCATGAACTGGAGCGCTCCCGCGAAGCATGGATGGGCTGGTTGACCACCCACAGCGCCGGTCTGGTGATTGATCTCTTGGACCTGGAACGTAAATTGGAGCCTAAACTTCAGGAAGTGATGGCCCGACGCGGTGTAACAGCGGCCAGTCTGATTTGATCGTTTCATACGAGGATCATTCCAAACCGGGGTTTCCCCGGTTTGTTGCGTTTATGGGATTTGAGTGTGGAAACGTTGCCTTTGAGGGAACCCTCTGCTAAAATGCCTTCCACTTTATGGATTCTTGTTGACTTGTTTTGGAGGAGGAACGGAAAGCATGAAAACGAAAACCATCTTATGGGCTGCGCTGTCGCTGCTGGCATTCTCACTTCTCGGTATGGGCTGCGGAGATGATGAGGAAACCACCGATGATAACTGCACCGCGTTTTGCGAAAAAGTGAATCAATGTACCGGAGGAGAGGAAGATTGCCAAACCCTCTGTGAAAACGAGGAGTACGTCAATTCCAAGCAGGCCGTCTATTGTTGTGTGGATACCTACGACGAATGCGATGATATTTCCCAGTGCATTCTCATCACGGATGGCAGCGGATGCGACGAACTTCCCAGTGGTGACGATGATGACGATGATGATACCACTACGGATGATGATGATGATAACACCACGGATGACGACGATGACGATGACGACAGCGATCCGGTGTATGTTTGCCTGCCCAGTTCCGATGGATCGTCCGAAGCCTGCGACTTCAACCAGGGCGTGTGTGAACCCGCTCAGAACTATAGCAGTGCCGAGGAATACTCTCCCTGCTGTGAAGACCTGGATTGCGCCTGCTCGGAAGATAGCGGGGAATGCTTCTATGACGCATGTGACGAAGATGGTCACTGTGACAGCTATTGCCCGGCTGGCACAGACCCCGATTGTGACTAGCTTCTGCTAAGCGTTCAAACGCTTTTTTTTGCCAATCATGAACGGACTTCTCTCCTTTGTGGAGGAAGTCCGTTTGTTTTGGGTCTACCGTGCAAAGGATTGAAAAGGTTCTTTACGAGCTGTTTGGAGCCATTGAGCGATACATTACAGGGAATCGCTGTATTGCTCGGCGTAGCGGACAAGATCCACCAGGGAAGACAGACCTAGCTTATGTTTGATGTTCTGAACGTGGGTATTGACCGTACTGGCCGTAACACCGATTTCTGTGGCGATGGCCACCGAGCGATAGCCCTCCAGCAGCAGACGAAGAATCTGGCGTTCCCGCTGGGTCAGGTCCGGCTCGATGGGGGCTTGAAGATCAACGCCTTGTTCATCAAGGTGGTCGGCCACCTCGTCGGGAAGGTAGGTTTCATGTCGTTGGCTGGCCCGGATGGCTTCCAGCAGGTCGCTGGTGGGACGTCGTTTGCTGACGAAGGCGGAGGCTCCGGCCCGTAAATAGGGAACGGCGTGGCTGTCTTCACGATACATGGTAAAGACGATGACTTTCGGTGGTTTGTGCAGCGAGCAGATATCTTCGACGGTTTTGGGGCCTTTATGTCCTGGCATACTGACATCCAGAATCAGAGCATCGGCCTTGACTGTGGGGAGCAAGGCAAGCAAGTCTGTCACGGTAGCGGCTTCGCCACAGACCTGCATATCCGGGACTTCCTCAAGCAGACCGCGTAGCCCGCTGCGCACGATGTCGTGATCGTCGGCGAGAAATACCTTAATCATGGTTCTGTTCCTCGGAGTTTCTACCGATGGGGATACGTCCTTGAATGGTGGTTCCCTTTCCGGGTGCGCTGGTGATGTGCAGATGGCCATCCAACCATTTGGCCCGTTCGTACAAACCAGCCAATCCAAAGGCTCCAGGGCGGCTTGGTTGCTCCACTTCAAAGCCTTGACCATCGTCACGGATGGTGAAATGCAGCATTGGGATTTCATTCTCTTCTTGCTCTAAGGAGAGAGTGACATCTACGTTCGCTGCCTGGGCATGTTTGATGACATTGGTCAGTGATTCTTGGATGATACGATACAAAACCAAGGCCTGCTCGCGGCTGAGCGACAAGAGATTCACCTGGGAATCGGCATGGTAATCTGCCTTCAGGTGATGGTTCATCTCATGAATCATCCGTTGGAGAGTTTGATTCAAACCCTCGGTTTCCAGGGAAAGAGGAAAGAGGTTATTCAAGATGCCTTCAAGGGAATCATGAACTGCATTCAACAGGCTTTCCGATCGTTGAAGAATCTGATCTTGTTTGGCTGGTGCCGTGTTCGGGTTCTGGCTGACGAGGCGTAACCGATCCATTTCCATGCGCAAGCCGGTGAGCAACTGCCCTAGCTCGTCGTGGATATCTTGACCGATCCGCTTGCGGTTTTCTTCCTGAATGGACAACAAGGCATCGGCTCGTTGACGAAGTTCCTCGGTTTGACGAGCGACAATACGGTTCAAGGCGAAGCGTTGCAGGAAATTGATGCGGAGCAGATGGTACACCACATGGCCAATGCCTACCGTCGTTGCGACAACCCCGGTCATCCATACCGGAGGTGCCCCGGCCAGCGGATGGTTGAGATAGTCAGGGTGAGGGAGAAAAAAGGCCAAACCGAATAAGATCACCAGGTTCATGGTCGCCGCGATACGAAACCCAAGCGGAGTGATGAGTAACACGGTGAGAAACGGAGTGGTATAAATTCCATAGGTTAATGGAGACTCCAAGCCCCCATAGGAGCCGACAAGATAGCCGGATGCAAGGACCGGCAGGGAAAAGGAAACCACGCCAAGCCAATCGGGATGGTTTCTACACCAAGGAAAAGAACGGATGAGTAACAAGGTTATCACACAACTTGAAATGATCGACGCACGCCACCAGAAAAGAGTGGTGAACACCGGTGAACCGATCTCAAAAAGAATCACGTCTGTGGGGAAGGTGCCGGCAGTCAAGAATCCCATCACAACGGCTGTGAATTGCAGATTGCGTAAGGTCAGGTTCCTGGCATGGCGCGCAAAGGCTTCTTCTTCCAGATTGGAAACCCCCTCTTCGCCGAAGTCGGCAGAGTAGGCACCTGTTTCTTTAAGGCCCTCGTAGATTCGATCGAAGATTCTGGCAGGCCAGCCCAAAAGCATCTGATCCCCTCTCTTGATGTGGTGCTGTGCGAAGCACAACATACCAACTCAAACCGTTGAATATCAATAGATTTACGCCATCTGTCCAGGTTTCGTCAAGACGATGAGCCAACCAGGAATTCCGGTAGACTTTTGTCTATTTACAGAAGGCGAAGCCTATGTTAAGTCTTGATACAATTCACGTACCCATGCTGTGTGAGGTGCCTGTCTCGGCTTAGCCTCAGGTTGTGCCCTAGTAAGCTGTTTCGTAGTGATGCTAACCGTTTCTCTGTGTTTTGTGCAAAGGGAAAGACAGGGTTCTCCTTTAGATTGATAGACCGACTACCTGGGAACCCGCGGAGTAAGAACGAAAAACCAGTGATCTTATGACAACGATCAGCCTAATGAGGAGTCCGATGAGACGCATTGAAGTCATTCTAATTGCAGTTGCCAGTTCGGTCCTGAGTTCCATTTTGATTACGGGGGCTATTGCCGTGGCGAACTACAAGGCGGTACCGGATACGGTTCCCAGGCAGATTCCCTACCGTGGGAACCTGGATCTGGATGGCGAACCCTACAATGGTAGCCTGGATATGAGCTTCAGCCTGTATCGCTCGTCATCGGGAGGAGAAGCGGCCTGGACGGAAACGCAGTCCGTCACGGTGTACGGTGGGCGTTTTTCGGCCCTCTTGGGAAGCAGCAGCAGCCAGAGCGTGGAGGCTCTGACCGGCATCGTCACGGCGGGAGATGATCTCTATCTGGAAGTGAGTTTGGACGGTAACGTCCTGATGGGTCGCCAGCGTTTCTTCCCTGCTCCTTTCGCCTTGTGGACCACAACCAGCACGGATTTCAACGTAGACCATGACATGGTGGTGGGAAACAATCTCTCCGTGAATGGAAATGTTACCATGAATGGGACAGGTTTCAGCTTTGGTGGACATGCTGGGCGTGGAGACGGGGGGCGCGCTTTGGTCCATGATCATGATGACACCTTGGTTATCAATTACAGCGGGGATTTTTCAGGTGGTGTAAAGATTGGAGGCCCCATTGTGGGTAGTGAACATAACGATTTCAATTCCATCACACCGCTTCATCTGAAAACGGGCAACCAGCATATGAAAATGGATGGTAACGAGATCGACTCGTATTCGGACTCAGGAGAGGGAGCGGAGCTTTGGCTCAACAGTAACTCTCAAGCCAGAGTCAATACCGGCGGAAACTTTCGCGTAGATACGAACGCCGAGGTGGGAAATAATCTGAACGTCGATATGAACGCCACGGTGGGACATGATCTGAACGTCGGTGGTAGACTTTACTTCAGTAAACGGAATTGCCGTGACGGCTGTGGGGAAATTCACGTCATGAATGTCGATGGTGGACGCGAGTTTGGTTCGTGGGGATCCTATACCTTTTGCGTTGAAGGGTATTACGTTTGCGGACTCCAGCAAAAAACAGACTGGTGTAGCGATTGTGATGATACTGGTGTCGCCGACACCGCGATCATCTGTTGTCCTTTCTAAAACGGGTGAAATTGAATAGCTCGTATCAATACGTAGCGGAAAGAGTATCAAACGATGAAGAAACTAGTCAGCATTCTCCCCGCAGTGATCGCCTCGATCTTCACGTCCATTTTCATCACCGGTGCATTTGCCGTGGCGAACTACAAGGCGGTACCGGATACGGTTCCCAGGCAGATTCCCTACCGTGGGAACCTGGATCTGGATGGCGAACCCTACAACGGCAGCCTGGATATGAGCTTCAGCCTGTATCGCTCGTCATCGGGAGGAGAAGCGGCCTGGACGGAAACGCAGTCCGTCACGGTGTACGGTGGGCGTTTTTCGGCCCTCTTGGGAAGCAGCAGCAGCCAGAGCGTGGAGGCTCTGACCGGCATCGTCACGGCGGGAGATGATCTCTATCTGGAAGTGAGTTTGGACGGTAACGTCCTGATGGGCCGCCAGCGTTTCTTCCCTGCTCCTTTCGCCTTGTGGACCACAACCAGCACGGATTTCAATGTAGACCATGACATGGTGGTGGGAAACAATCTCTCCGTAAATGGAACCTTGAACCTGAATGGGACGGATTTCAAATTCGGTGACCACCCTGAACGTGGAAATGGTGGCCGCGCGTTGGTCCACGATCATGATGACACCTTGGTTATCAATTACGACAATGATTTCAGCGGTGGAACGAGGATTGTCGGGGTCGAAAATAATGGAAGCAGAGCCATCTTGAAGCTTTCCGGCAATAACCAGAACATGTTGCTTGATGGCAATGAGATTGATGTCTTCACGGATACCAATACCTTGCTGTTGAACAACAACAGTCATGGGTTGGTGACTACCGGTGGTGGGTTGGATGTCGCTGGGGATGCGGTTCTTCGCGGAGATATTGACGTGGGTCAAGGGAAATCCATTGGAATCCGAAACACGAACCAGTGTGACTGCGAATGGGTCAACACCAATGATACAGGTAGTGAAGAATCCACCTGGTATTGCCCGGATGGAAAATTCATCCGTGGGTTCAAGCAAGAGAGGAATTGCGGGGATGATGACAACTGTGTCTACTCTGTTTATTGCTGCTTCCCCTGCGCCTACAAAGGTTTGTAGACCACGATGAGTGAAAGAACGGCGGTGAGGACATTGACAAACCCTGATTTCCCTCACCCTGCTTACTTTGTTCGCTTCCCTCTCCCAAAGGGAGAGAGAAATACCGTCTCTCCCTCTGGGAGAGACAGGATGCCAAAGGCATCCCAGTGAGGGCTTTGCTTGTTGACCTACTGGTAGAGGCAAGCCGGTCAATGATTCGGGATTGATTGCAAGCACGGAGTTTCCCAGTTGGGGAGGGTGACGATGAAGCGTAGAATGATCTGGCTCGGTTGGATGATTGCTCTTATGGTGACCTGTCATGCGGCCTGGGCTGATACGGGCGTCAGCGATAGTCGGGTCAGTTTGCCGGAAGGCCCAGGTTCTCTGGAAGGTGTCGGTGAGAACATCAGCGTGAACAACGCGATGGGAACGATGAGCTATTCCGTACCTTTCAATCTTCCCCAGGGCTATCCGGGGATGACGCCTTCCTTGGGCTTGTCCTACAGTTCGGGCGGCGGCGGTTCCGTGGTGGGAATCGGTTGGTCCTTTGATACGCCCTACATTGAGCGCTCAACGGTGCGCGGCCTTCCGGAATACGACACGGACGATGAATTCAGCGTCAACGGCCAGACCCAGCTTGTGCGCATTCCCGGAACGAATCCGGCGGTCTACCGCGCCCGTTTTGAAGGAGGCTTTGTCCGCTATCATTGGATGGATGCCGGAGATGGAACCCAGGGATGGTGGAAGGCGGAGTATCCCAACGGGCAGGTCGCCTACTTCGGTGCGGATGCTGAGGGTACCTTGAATGAGGATGCCCGCGTTGGGGGAGCCGGTGGAACTTTCCGCTATTATCTTACCGAACGCCACGATCCCTTCGGTCATCAACTCACTTACAGCTACAGTTTGTTCGGAAACGTTACCCTGGTGCAACGCATCGCCTGGGCTTTTGCCGGGGAGGGCGGTCAAGCCCTGTATTCGGTGACCTTCAATTACGAAACCCGCCAGGATAAGCTTTCAGATTGCAAGGCCGGCTTCAATGAACTGTTGGAACATCGGCTCAGTCAGGTCAATGTGTTCGCTCACCAGAATCGTATTCGTTACTACACCCTGAACTACGAAGACTATGACGAATCGGGCGGCTTCAGCCGTCTGAGTTCCGTAACGCTTTATGGGCGTGAAGGGAGTGAGTATCCGGCGGCTCAGAGTTTCGAGTATTCCAAAGCTCTGGGGGTGTTGTGTGGTGAAGGGGAAGACTGCCTGAACCCTTACGTGGAAAGCATGGGTTCCATTGGGGTGGATCTCCAATCCGGTGACGCAACCTTGATTGACATCAATGGCGATGCCCTCCCGGATTTAGTCGATTCCTCCCAAGCCGGAGAGCCGCACCGGTTCTTTATCAATACACGTAATCCGGATGGGAGCTTCAGCTTTGATGGTCCCTACCAGAGTTCGGTGGGCAACCAGGGTGGATTCGATCTCAGTTCGGCTTACGTGCAGGTGATGGATGTTGAAGGCGATGGCTTTGTGGATATGATCAACTCCCAGACCGGCCAGGTGTTGAGCAACCTCGGTGGTGGAGATTGGGACAGTGTCTATTCTCTCTGGGATAGTGGAGACGGTGGTACGCCGGATCTGGCAGGAGATTTTGACGCCAGTGATGGCGAACTGCGTACCGTCCGCTTTATGGATTACGACAACGACAAGAAGATCGATCTGATCCGCAGTCAGGGCGCGGATGCCTCCAACGTGACGACGATTTACCGCAATGTGGGATCGGGTGGCTTTCAAAGCGATGACAACGCGGCGAGTATCGGCGCGGGGTTTGAGTCGGACAGTCTGGAATTGAATGACATGAACGGCGACGGCTTAACCGACCCGGTGCAGGTGATGCAAAGCGAGTTACGCTATCGCTTGAATCTCGGTTGGGGGCAGTGGTCGGACTGGGAAGTGATTTCGGGCTTCGATTTCACCGCTCAGGAAGCGAAAGATGCCGAGTTGGAAGACCTGAACGGGGATGCCTTGGCCGACCTCGTCTTGGTGTCCGGTAATGAGGTTCATTACTGGATCAACCGCAACGGGGCCAGTTTCGATGCGATGGAAACCATCACCAGCGCGGATATTGATGGCGAAATTCCCGAACGTACTTCGGCGGTCACGGTTCTGTACGCAGACATGAACGGCAACGGCTCCTCCGATGTGGTTTGGATCGACGCCTCCGGCAACGTAACCTGCCTGGAAATCTTCCCCGTGCGGCCCAACCTGCTATCCCGCATCACCAACGGCTTGGGCATGGTGCAGGAGATTCAATACGAAAGCGCCGTGACCTATCGAGCAGACGATGATGGCTCTGAAAGCTGGTCGTATCCGTTGCCGCATCCGATGTTGATGGTCAGCCAGACTGCGAGCTGGGATGAAATCAACCAGGTCGATGAAACCCGCCGGTTCCGCTATCATCAGGGCTATTATGACGGAGAGGAAAAGCAGTTCCGTGGGTTTGAGTCGGTGGAGATTATGGAACCCGGTGATGAAACAAGTGAAGAGGCTCTTATCCTGGAACAGTATGATCTGGGGGTGGAGGATTCCTACCGCAACGGACTGATGCTTTCCCGTGAGATTCGTGGTGCCGAGGGACGGTCCATCGAATACCTTGAAAAAGAGTATCGTGACTGCCCCCTGACCGGTATCCCGGAAAATGGTCTACTCTTTCCCATCCGCTTTCTCTGTCAGACTTCGGAAATCACCACGGCCCGTGAAGGGCTTTCGGAAGCCGACTGGGTGCAGAGCGAAGAGCGCGTTCAGTATGATGGTTACGGGAACGTAACCTTGAAAAGCGACCTAGGCATTGTTTCCATTGGTGGCGGTGGTTGTGTTGCCTGTGAAGGAACAGACTTCGGGGAACCCTGCGGTGTGGAATGCCTGGGTGACGAAGCCTACGAGCGCACGGAATATGCCCTGCCGGAAGAGAACAACGACTTGTGGATGCTCGGCCTTCCCGTTCGCAAACAGACCTATGGTACCGCTACGGCACAAGGTGACGCGGCCAACAGCGTGTTTACCGAAACGCTGACGTATTATGACGGCGATGCCTTCATCGGTCTGGATCTGGGTCAGGTGCAGCAGGGAAAGGTTTCCCGCGTGACCGAACGGGTGAACGCCGAAGGTGATCGTCTTACCCAAGAACGCCATCGGTACGACGTGCATGGTAACGTCATTGAAAGTCTGGATGCCCTGGGCGCGGAAGGTCAACACGACCACCGCCGCAGTTGGGTCTATGATGCCGCCGGGTTGAAGATCCTTGAGAGTAACATTCATCTTTCCGATGACGTGGGCAACTACAGCCTGCGCCGTGACGTGGTTTATGATCCGGTGTGGGATGAACCCATTGAAGCCACGGCCTGGATGTTGGTTCGAGGGGCCAGCCCGGAAACGCCGCGCAACAGTACCTACTATACCTATGATGAATTCAAACGCCTGCGAAGCATCACTCTTCCCGGTGAAGAAGCCGGGTTTGCAACGGAGGAATTCAGCTATCAGGTGGGTTCCCCGGCAAGTCGTGTGACCATCCGCTCCCGCTCGGAGAAGGGCGGTACCTTGGATATCGAACGGCACCAGTGTTACGATGGTTACGGGAGAGTCTATCAGGAGCGCCAAAAGGTTCGCGATGGCCAGTATCTGGTCAAAGGCTACACGGTGTTCAACACCAAGGGTGAAAAGCAGGAAATCTTCCAGGATCACATGGCCCAGAGCGAGGCCTGTGATCTGACGCCTCCGGGTCATGTGCTTTCCATGAAGACTTCCTATGACGCCGCCGGGCGGGAAACCCTGCAACGCTGGCCGGAGGTTTCGACTGGAGAGCAGCCAAGCACCCGTCGAGAATATCTGCCCAGAGAAACCAGGGTCTATGACCTGGAAGACACCAACCAGAACGGTAACTATGCCAACACGCCGGAGGTGGAGCGAGTCAACGGTTTAGGACAAGTCGTCGCGAAAACCCGCAGCCTCAGTGCCACCTCTCAGGGCTTGACCACGCGCTTTGCCTATGACGAGCTGGGCAACTTGACCGCAGTGGTTGATCCCGAAGGGAACGAGCGGCGGCAGGTTTCTGATTTCATGGGCCGAGTGATCTCTGTGGACGATCCCGACCGGGGCGCAACGAGCTTGACCTACGATGATGAAGGCAACCTGCTTTCCAGGACCGATGCGCGAGGCGTGACCCTTCGTCGTGCCTATGACGGCGACAACCGCCTGACGGAAATCTGGGAAGAAGGCAACCGTGAAGCGACCTTGGTGACCAACCTCTACGATACTCCGGGAAGCTGCCCCTTGGATCAATGTACCAACGTCGCCGGTTATCTGGCCAAAACTACCTATCCCTTGGATAACGGTCAGCAGGGGGAAGATCGTCACGGCTTTGACCTGCGCGGCAAAGGGATCTTCTTCGGGCGCGTGTTGGATGGGCACCTGTTCGAGATCCAAAGCGAGTATGACAACCTGGGCCGTCCGAGCAAAAACACCTATCCCGACGGACGGGAAATCACCTTTGACCTGGATGGCGCCAGCCGTCTGATTGCCGTACCCGGCGTAATCAACGACATGGATTATGACGACCGGGGACTGTTGACTCACTATGAATTTGCTAACGGTGTCACCGTGGCCCGTGGTCATGATGAGCGGGAGCGCTTGATCAGCCTGGATGCCATCGGACCGGACAGCAGCCAGATTCTTTCCTATACCTACGAGCGTGACCGCATCGGCCATGTTACCCGCGTGTTGGACGGTCGAAGCGGTTCCACGCCATCCGGCAATGCGCGCTATACCTATGATGCCTTGTATCGTTTGACCAACGCCAGTCTGGATGACGATCAGGCTGCCTTTGCCGAAACCCTTGACATCGCATATGACGGCCTGGATCGGATTACCTCGAAAACCTCCTCGCTGGGTGCGGCCAGTCCGGCTCATGTGGGTAGTTATACCTACGGAGACCAGGCCGGTCCCTACGCCGTAACCCAGGCCGGAAGCGTGAGCCTCGCCTATGACGCGGCGGGGAATCTCACCGATCGTGGTGGATCAACCTATGAGTGGGACCACTACGGACGGCTGATCCATTCTGAAAATGAAGATGGAGACGAGGGCGTCTACCTCTATGATTCCGGTGTGCAGCGTGTCATCAAACGGGACGGTGACCGGACGAGCTATACCATTTCCTCAGAGTTTGAAGTCCGTGACGGCGTGGCCGTAACGTATGTCATCGTGGATGATACGCGCATGGCGCGTTTGGAAAATCCGGCTTTTGCCACGGAGCTATACCAAGACATTGCTCCGGCCAGTGGCGAAACCGATGCGTTGACGCCTGATCCCGATGATGAAATCACCGCTGCCGATGCCTGGCTCGCCCATGCTTCGGCCAATGGTCTGGTGGGCTTTGCCGGTCAACAGACGGTGGATGCACCGGCGGTTCTTCTGGAAGCCAGCTTGAATCGTCTGCTCAAAGGGGAGGAAGAGCGAGCGCGTTACCTGCACCATGACCACTTGGGCGGCGTTGTGGCCGTGACGGATGAAAACGGTGCGGTGGTTGAACGCAGTGAGTATTATCCCTACGGAGAACTTCGGTATCAACTCGGTGCGACGCAGGACTACGGGTTTACGGGTAAAGAGAAAGACCATTCCAGCGGTCTGATCTACTTCGGTGCGCGATATTACGATCCGCAATTGGGTCGGTGGACTGCCGCCGATCCGGCCTTCGCCCAACTGGATGACAACAGCCTTGAACACACCGTAGAAGGCTCGGATGTCTACGGCTTCAACCGAGGCAATCCGACCAACCGTATCGACCGTGACGGCCAGCTTGGATTGATTGCCATCGGGGCCATTGTCGGAGGAATCACCGCCGGCGTGATGGAAGCCTCGGCACAGATTGCCAAGGGACAGTGGAAGAATACCACCTGGAAGAAGAAGATGAAGCTAACGGCCAAGATTGTCGGCAAAGGCCTGCTGGGCGCAGCCCTGGGAGCCTTGACCGGTGGGCTTGGTGCCAAACTTCTTGGTGCGGGTGCTGCTGCCAAAGCCATTGTAACGGCGGGTGTGGTTTTGGATGGTATCGGCAACGTGGCTTCCAGAGTGGCGGAGATTGTGACGTTCAGGAAATTCCGGAAACAGAAGGATATGAACGACAAGATCGCCGGGAACTTTGCGGACTCTACCGGAGATGGTGTCTCGACCGCGATTTCCGGAACCTGGGGTATCGTTCAGCTTGGCATGGGTAGCATGGGTGGTCTGGTGTCTTTGGGGAAAGCAATAGGCTGGTCCGGTGTGAAAGGTTACAAACGGTTGAAAAAGGGAATCAAGCGGCGTCAGGCTTTGATTGCAAAGAAAAACAAGGCACGTTTTGAGAAGAAGATGAAAGCCCGTAACAAACGCTTGAAGCAAAAGAAAGCCCTTTCCAGGAAAATGAAAACCAAGACCCTGAACAAAGCTTCTTCCAAGTAACCGGACGGCGACGAGGAGAGTACGATGAAAACGAACATTACCTTGAAGTCTGAAACCATACCGGTTTTCCTGCCTGTTCTTTTTGCTCTGGCGGCATTGTTTGCGCTGTCGGGTTGTTCGGATAGCAGCGGGGATGATGATGACGATGATGACACGGTCAGTGATGGTGACCAGCAGCCCGATGAAGATGGGGATGAAGAGGGTGACGAACCCTCCCCGGATGGTGATGAAGACGGAGATGGTCCAAGTTGTCCGGCGGGAAGTCTGAATTGCCCCTGTGATGATGGCTCCTGCGATGCCGGGTTGGTTTGTATGCAGGACTATTGCGTTCCTTCGGTATGCGACGACGGTACCCAAGGCTGCGCCTGCCATGACGATGGCACCTGCAACGAGAGCTTGACCTGTGAGAATGGAACCTGTGTCGATGCTTCCTGCCCGGCGGGAGCGGAAGGGTGTGCCTGTTTGGAAGGGAATCAATGCAACGATGGCCTGGTCTGTCAGAACGACCTCTGCATCCGTGAAGGCTGTGTAGATGGGACCGAAGGCTGCCCTTGTGACAACGGAAATTGTGATGAAGGCTTGGTTTGCAACGAAAGCGATCTCTGTGAGCGGGCAAGCCTGACCGGAGGACTGGTGGTTGAAAATTCAGATGTGCGGGCCTGTGATGTGCTGGTTGACCTGGGGTCATCGGGTGCAGACTACGTCCGCTTTTCAGACGGAGTGATGGGGCGTTTTCGCCGTGTGGATACCCGCATGGCCTTGTCCTTCATTGGGGTTGCCAATACCGCCATGCCGGCACCCATCGCTCGATTCTATGACGCGCACAATCAGGAAATCTCTGCGGCTTCGCTGACCTTGTCCTCAGTGCGCTGTGCGGATCTACGTGGGGCCGTGGTGTCATCGCCGCAGGCCTCCTTGCAGGAATAACCCACAGGTTCACGCCTCTTCCGTCTTGGATGGGTGGCGTTGATTCATTACGCATTGCACGGTTCTTCAACAGGCACACCGTGCGTTTCATCAAGGGAGGCTGCGATGAAGTCCTCGCAAACAATGACCCGATTCGGATGGATGCTGATCCTGTCGCTGACCTGGCTTGTGCTGGGCTGCGGTTCCGGAGAGGAAGTCAACAACTATTATACCTACTCGGAGTTGGACGGGGATTCCTCGTTGCCCGTGGAAGATGGGGACGACACGGATCTCACTGACGATGACGATGATGACGCCGATGATGATGACGATGATGGCGATTGCGAGGCTGGTACGCTTGGCTGTTCCTGCTTTCCCAACAGCACCTGCCTGGAGAACCTGGAATGCGCAACGGATGGTTTGTGCCGTGAGCCTTCCTGCCAGCAGGGGGAAGAAGGTTGCGACTGCTATCAGAACGGAACCTGTAACGCGACCACGGATTCCGGTGCAGAGTTGATCTGCGATGAGGGAACCTGTGTTGCTTCGGATTGTATTGACGGAGCTGAAGGCTGCAAATGCCTGGAGGGTGAGCAATGCAATGAGGGCTTGATCTGTGAGCAAGGTCTGTGTGAAGCCCTGGGCTGCCTGCCGGGAACCATCGGCTGTATTTGTGATGACGGAGCCTGTCTGGCCGGAAACGCGATCTGTACCCTTGAAGGCTGGTGCGAAATCGATACCTGCCCGGTGGGTTCGGAGGGATGCGCCTGTACCGAAGACAACCGCTGTGGTACCAGCAGTCGAGGTGAAGACCTGCTCTGTGATGCCGGTGTGTGCGTGGCTCCCTCCTGCACACCCGGTGAACGCGGTTGTGTATGCCTTGCTTCCGATGTCTGCAACAACCCGACGGATCAATGCGTGCATGGCTTCTGCCAACCCGAAGGCTGCGTGCCCGGAGAGTTGAACTGCCCCTGTGCCGGGGGGAGTTGCCAGCAAGGGCTTAGTTGCCGGGATGATTCCATCTGTGTAGATAATACCGGCTACCTGGGTGGTCCCTGCTTCGATAACGGACGCTGCCAGGAAGGAAACCGTTGCATGGATGGGGTCTGCTATGCCTGCAACCTGGGGTCGGAAGCTTGTGGCTGCAACACGGATACCAGTTGCAACCCCGGTTTGGAATGCTATGACGACCTCTGTGTGGTTCAAGGCTCGGTGGAACCTATGCCCCCAGACAGTCCTGTGTGCTATACGCCCTGTGAACGGGATCTTGTGTTGGCAGACGGAACCTACAAGGAATGCCCTTCGGACAGACTGATGGAAGGTTGTCTGGACGGTCAGGACTGCATCAATGGCAGTTGCACCCAGACGGGTGAAGAACCGGAAAACACCTGCGACGCGGACACGGACTGTCCGGAATTCCAGACCTGCATTCGCGGTCAATGTTACTCGGACTGTTCCAACGACACGGATTGCCCCAGTGAAACGGCCTGTCACAAGCATGTCTGTCGGGTGATCTGCTCGAACGAGGATGATGGCTGTGGCGAGGGGACATCCTGCGTCAGCCAGGACGGTCAGAACGGTTATTGTCTTCCTGTGGCAGAGCCTGGCGGGGAGGAATCCAAATCCGTCAATGGCTCGTTTGAACTGAGTCAACGGGTGCTGGAGTTCTCTAACGTCAACACCGTGGACTCGTTGCGTATCACCAACAACGCGGCAACCTTTGAAACCTTTCTTGTACGCAAGCGCAGCCATCGCCTGTATCTCGCCGATGGCAGTTCCACCGAAGAGAATGATCCTTACGGTGATGAGGTGGAATGCGATCCGATGCAAGACTGCCCCTTGGTCTGGTTGCAGATCGGCGAGCAAGGGGATGCCCAATCCGTGCAGTATGTTGAAATCGGTGTTGAAGGAAACGGCGGCGAGGTTCAGATTGAAATCACCGGGGCCGATGGCTCCTCGGCAGTGCGTTGGGATGGCGTGCTTGAGGTGATCCATCCCCGCTTTGGTACCCAGACCATTACCATCAGCTACAGTGAATCGCCGGAAGGGCAGTGGGCAGGCAACATCCTGTATTATTCAAACTTCCGTGATGACGGGCTGGATGCCTGGCGCACCGAACGCAACTCGGATCAGGGAGGCACCCTGCTACGCAATGTGCAGAATGCCCTTGTCCGCCGTTGGGGGGCGTTTCGTGGTGGAAACCTCAGTTGGGAAAGTATGCAGGCGGCCTTGACCGCTACGGAAACGGAATCCTGGAACTGGCCTTCGGTAACCGAGGATTGCCCCGCTCAGGACGGCGCTTGTTACATGCACGATGACAATGAACTGGGGCTGGTGGTGTATACCTCCGATCGCAACTCCAACCCGGTGCCTACCGGGGTTACCAAGCTGCCGATGGCCATGAATCTGCGCCCGGATGATGCCGATTCCAGTCTGATGACAGGGCGCATTGAAAGCCGAAAAGCGTTGCAATACGTTGGTAATCCTGCGGTGTCCCTGCGTTTTCTCACCGATGCGGCAGACTGTGATCGTACCGTGGGCGGGGTGTGTCTGGCCTTCCTGGATGAATTCGACGCCGAAGTCTATGTTGGCGGGCGTTACAACACGGATAGTTCGGATACGACCTGTCGAGAACGTGGCGAAGGGCAGGGCTATGAGTTGACGCAGATTCCCTGGCTGCTCAGCGATTTCCCCAACGGCAGCGAAGTGGATGATGCCTCCGGTCTGCGCTATCATTACGAATGCCGCGATTCGCAGATCCCCTACAACGATGGCAGTGAAACCTTGGAACAAGACCTGCTGGATACCAACATCAGCATGGCCGCATCCAACCCGGTACCCAATGGAAAAACGCTGCGTCGAAGCATCCGTCTGGTGGATGGTGCGCTGATCAACCAGTCGATGCTTTTTATTATTTTCGAAGAAACCTTCGATTCCTTCCTACCCGACCGGGAAGAGCCCTTCCGTGCCTACGGGACAATGATTCTACGCAGGCAAGCCGTGGACCTGGATGACGCCGACGAAAATGAAAACGGTCTGGCTGATGTGTATGAAGGTTCCGTGCCGGTGGATGACCGCGATGAGCCGGAAGATATTCTGGCCGTCAGTTGCTCGCCGGAGATGATTCAAGATGTACTGGGTTACGGCAATGACAGCATGAACGGCGGAAATGTCAACGACCTCATGGTCGGCTTGATTGACGGCGTGGTTCCGTCTCCCGGAGGGTCTACCTTCATTGATGAAACCAGTGATGAAGACGTTCATTATCTCTGTGTAGCCAACGGTTTGTTTGATGGTGGTCCCGGTGCGGTAACCGGGTATTACGGTGGGGCGGTTCCGCCGAATGACAACACCTGCGGCGACTCGGCGAATCTGGGTCATTATGCCGACAACGACCGTTGTGACGATGGCGGGCCGGGAGCGGAAACCTCCATCTGTCCATTGGGAACCGATCGCACGGATTGTGGTGTCCGCCGGTCGACGGATGCCGATGCCCGCATACCCTGTCCGGCAGGCAGTGAGGTGATTTTCTTTACCGTCGATGCCCTGGAGATGTCTCAAGCGGACCTTGCCGACGAAGCGTGTCAGCAGGATGTGGACTGCGACATGGATACAGGTCGTTGCTCGGAGCCCGGTTTCTGTCAGGATACTCTGAATGCCTGGCGGCAGAGCGGTGATGTGCTGATTCAGGTTCAACCTACCTGGCGTTGCGAAGACGAAAATGAAATCTATTGCGACGGCAACCGGTTGGATTTGCGGGATGGTAAGAATTTCTATCCACAGACCGAAGAGCAGGCAGTGTTCAACCCGATGTATTCCACGGTCGATGATGCGTTCCGCTATAAAACCCGCTTCCGCAGCCGCGACGGCGATACCATCGGCTTTGCTCCGGTGGAGTGTGTACCCAATTCCAACCAGGAACCCTACTGCTACGATCCGGAGCAGATCAAAGAAGCCGAAGAGCGGGTTGATTGTCTGCTCGGCATCTGGCAGGACTACTATGACGACTTGACGGAAGCCAACAAAGACAAACTCAACGAATACCTTTGTACCAACTTCTCCTACGCGGAAGCCTGTCACCCATCCTTGGACCCGGATTACGTTCATGATGGTTTCGAGCGCCTCAACGCGGAGCTGTTGGTGATGATGGGGGATGAAGCCTATACCAAAGCCTTTGCCTCGCGCTATGATCTGGCCAACTCCAACGCGGTTTCGTTTGAGGGGAGCCTGTTCGAGCCGGGCGGCATCAACCTGTCCGGTGCGGCAGGGTATGAGATGTACAGCCTGTACAAAGCGGTGCAATACTACCAAAAAGCGTTGGACCGTTTCTACTCCATGAGTCCCATCATCTGGCGGGCTTTGGAATACCAGGGGAGTGGGCGGAACTTCGTCACGCCGGAAACCGTGGTCTGGTATTTTGAGCGCCTGACCCGTGCTTCCACCCAACGGGCGCGAGCCTGGAGTCAGGTAGCCGAGCGCTACAACAACTTCAACCGGGCGGATCTGGCCTGGTTGGTGGTCGAGCGGGCCTATACCGCAACCTATATGGAATCGGTGATTCTTTCCCAGTTGATGGTGGATATTACCAACACGCTCTCACCGGAAGACAGACCGCAGATCGTCGCCGAACTGGAAACCGTCCAGAAGCGCTACCGAGCCGCAATGCTGGATATGCGCTCGATGTATGAATCCATCACCAGTCAACTGAACTACTTCGGCTTTGCGCCGGATTACATTCCCTTCCCTACCTTGGGACCGATGGATCAAAACGCCTTTGAGGTGATCTTGGTCCGCGCACGCAACAAGATGAGTGTGGCCAAGGAAAGGGAAAACACGGCGCTTTCTCAGAACCGCTCGTTTGAAACGGATGCCGCCGAATTCCAAGCCGAGTTGGTGCGCCTGCGCAACAATTACGAATCACAGCTTGGGGAAATCTGCGGTACCTTTGAAGGCTCGGACGGACGGATTTATCCGGCAGTCAGTCGGTACGCCTATCTGAACGATGATGTGGCCCGTTATGGCGATCCCTGTGGGTTGGTAGGCAATGGAACGGTCTACGAAGCGATGGGCCAGTTTGAAATGACCCAGATCGGGATGCAGCAGATCCGGGCCCAATATGATTCCCTCATCGAGCGGGTGGAGATTGAGCGTTCCCGCGTATCGGCTCAGTGTGACCGCATTGTGGATTTGGCAGATTATGTCTATGACCAGGCTGGTGAAACGATCAGTCTGGAAGAGGACATTGCCAAGCGTCGGTTTGCCATCGGGCGCGTGGAACGGGCCATGTCCGTTGCCGCGCAGTTGTCCAATCTGAGCAAATGTACGGTTGGTTTTGCCACCGATTGTCCGACGGCGGCGGTTGCCCTGGGTATTTATGTCGGCGTGACCGTGGCCGGTGAGGCGACGGTAGCCAGCCTGGAAGCTCAGATCAATGACAAAGAACAGGAGATTTCTGAAATCAACCGCGATACGGCTTACTGGCAGACTCTCCAGGAATGCGATGCGGCGATGATTGACTCCAACGCCCGCATGGCCGAAATGCTGGTAGGAATCAAGGAAATCGAACTGGAAGCCTTGCGCGCCGATTACAACATGCGTCTGGCCTTGAGCGAAATTCAGCAACAGCTGAACAAGGCGAAACGCTTGGAGCAGGAACTGAGCGAATCCGAGCAGCAGACAATCAACATTCAAGCGGCGAAGAACGATCCCAACGTGCGCATCTATCGAAACGATGCCTACATCAACGCCGATCTCTCCTTCCAGGATGTCTTGAAAGAAACCTACCGCGCCACCCGCGTCTATGAGTATTACACCAGCCAAAGCTATGCGGAACTGGATAAGCTCTTCCTGATTCGTATGGTGCAGTACGGTGATTACAACCTGGAAAACTACCTCACCGATCTGGAAAACGCCTTCTATGATTTTGAGGAAGAATACGGCTTGCCGGATACCCGTGTGGCTATTGTCAGCCTGCGTGATGATATTCTGGCCATTCCACGCTTGGATGATGAAGGCCGCTCCTTGACGCAGAACGAGCGTATCAACCAGATGCGTGCCACCTTGACCGATGCCTCCCTGCTGGACAAAGACGGCTACCTTTCCATTCCCTTCACCACCAATTTCCTGGGGCTTTCTCCCCTCACGCGCAATCATAAAATTGATTACATCGAAGCGGAAATTATTGGTTCGTCGGTGGGGGATACCGTGGGACGTCTTTACCTGAAACCCAAGGGAACCAGCGTGATCAAGGGGGTGGACGGTTTGAAGAACTACTACCGCTTCCCGGAACGGACGGCGGTGATCAACCCCTTCTTCAACGGCAACCGGATCTTTACCGCCGATGTCTACAAGAATCAGCGCCTGCGGGATCGTCCCTTCGTCAATACCTCCTGGAATCTGATCTTGAACCAGCGTGATGAACTGGCCAACCAGGATATTGACCTCAATGCCGTAACGGATATTCGACTGTATGTGTACTACACGGACTTCACAGCCCTGTAAGGAGAGCGCAATGAAACGCCGCGCTACGCAAACGCGATGGCCTCTGGTCTTTTGGATGCTGCTTGTGATCCTCGTTCTTGCCAACTGCAAAAGTGGGTCCGGTAGTGGCGATGATGAGCCGGATGGTGACACGGATAGCCCCATTACCCAGACCGATGGGGATGATGGCGATGATGATGATGATGATGATGATGATGATGATGGCGATCAGCCGGAAGACGGCGACCAACCGGTCAGCTGTGACGATGTCGGCCCGTGTCAGGAAGGGGAAATCTGCGCCGGTGGGGTGTGTAGCCCCTGTTCGGTAGACGCCCAATGCCTGGCCGATTACGGCGCCGGAGCGACCTGTGAGGACGGTGTCTGCAAGGCGGCGCTCTGCCCGGATGGCTCCCTGAGTTGCCCTTGTGATGAAGGTTCCTGCACGGAGGGCGAATGCGTGCAGGGTACCTGTACGGACTGCGAGCGTGGAAGCATCGGCTGTGTCTGCATGAACAACGGCACCTGTGACCTGGGCGCTCGCTGCAATGAGAGCAATCTCTGCGAAGCCTGTCCGGCTGGCGAAGAGGGCTGCCCTTGTGCTGAAGACGATGCCTGCGATGGAGAGTTGATCTGTGACGAGGGCTTGTGTATTGTAGACCCCTGTCCGCAAGCGACGGAAGGATGTCGTTGTGCGGAAGATGAATCCTGCAACGATGGATTGTACTGTACGGAATCGTCTCTCTGCGCGGCCTGTTCCAACGATGTGGTGGATTGTCCCTGCGATGACGAACAGCAATGCGAAAACGATCTGGTCTGTGATGACGAATCGGATCTCTGCCGGGATGCCATCCGCTGTGCCGATCTCAACCCGGCCTGCCAGAATCATCAACTCTGCGAAGAGCCTGTCGGCCAGGATGCCTCCTGCATGGAAGCCTGTGAAGACGGTTGGACCTGGAACACACAGACTCATAGCTGTGAGGAACTCCCCCCGGAGCCGACCTGCACCGCCGGCGTGGAAGGAAGTATTCTGGCCCAATGCGAAGGTCAACATCGGAACTGCGTTCAGGAGACAGATACGGCCCATTGTGGAGCCTGCAAGGCAGACTTTCTTGATGAGAGTGGTAGCCTCACGGTCTGTCGCGCCGTTGTGGAATGTACGGGCCTGGATTGCGCCTCACAGAACCGGGAATGTACCGAACATACGGAAAACGCCGATGCTTTCTGTGGTGACTGCCTGAGCGACTACCTTGAAGATCAGGGTGGATGCTACCTGCCCAACTGTGAAGCGGACGCACCGGGAAGTCTGGTTGCCAGTTGTCAGGCGGAACATCGAAGCTGCGTCAACCCGCCGGATGCCTCCGCGTCGTGTGGCGGCTGTCTGGAGGGGTATGCAGAGAACGATCTGCACGACTGTCAGCGTATCACCAGTTGCGCCGCCAGTGACTTGAACTGTGAAGGTAAGCTGCGTAGCTGTGAAGGGGATTGGCCTTTCCAACAATGCGGCGATTGCGTTTCCGGCGCGGCCCCGGACCCGGCGAACCCGGAAGCCTGTCGCACTCCCTTGACCTGTGCGGAACTGGATTGTGAAGAGGGCCAAATCTGTCGGGAAGGCTCAACCGGTGAGAACGCCTACTGTGAGACTCCGCAATGTGAAGAAGGGCAGGCTTGGACGGAATACGGAACGCCGCGCTGCGTGACTTGCTACGTCGATTGCTCCGGCGGAGAAGAACTCGGATACACCGGACGCATCTGGCCCTATACCGAACATCAAAGCCTGCACTGCATGTGCGAAACCCTGACGGGATTTTATTGGGAGCCCGGCGACAACCCCAGCCCGCGCCGTTGTGATCGTGACAACGATGGCTGGGTGCGTGACACGGCCAGGCCGTATCTGGAATCTACCGATGACGCTTTGAAGGAAAACGCACGCTGCTCCCTGCGTACTGTAGACCGTTTCACCTTGCAGAACGAATACAATCAACGTCTGGACATCCGCTTGTGTGGGGCTGATGGTGTCTATTCCCTGGTCCGTGAAGGGAATGAAGGGGATTGTACCTCATTCGCGACCTTGGATCTTTACGAAAGCGTGCGCAATGACGATCAGGTGACCTTGGAAAGCGGTGCTTTTGACACCCTGGTGCCTTCCTACATCTATGATGATCAAGGCACCCAGACCGGGCGGAAATTGCGGGCCAAAGAAGTGAACAGCTTGACCAAAGCCTGCGTCAGCAAAACCGCCGACTACAACGACAACGATCTCAGTGACATTACGGAATGGCAGACGGGCCGCTTTGTCAACCTGAGTGAAGACGAGGTGATGAACGCCTTCAGTTATTTCGTCGAATTGCATCGTGCCTGGTATGAAGGGGTTTCCGGTCTGACCGGTCGCTATGTGATCTCCGAGCGCTCCCGCTGTGAAACCGACTTTGCCGTCACCTATGGGGACAGTGAGACCAGTCAGTATTGGCGCGAGTGTACCCGTAACCGGGATGCCTCGTTCAATGGCAACGGTGACCCGGAAGATCCCAACTACGGCTTGGACTTCGCAACATGGTCCTGTGATACCCATAGTGGAAGCTGCCCCGTTCCGCCACCACCGACCAACAACCCACCCAACGTGGGCTTGACGCCCAATCATGGGCTATGCAATGCGGCACCCTTGCCGGAAGACCCGGAATGCGATGCCAGCGGGCCGTGGTTCTGTGTGGAAAACGACGAAGGGCAAGTCAGTGTCTGGCGTGGTATGAACCACCATAGTCAGTTCCAATGTGTGGTGGTCAACAACGAAAGCTCCACGGAAGAACCCCGCGTGACCATGACGGATGTCGCTCTGAGCGGTGGATACCGCTTCAATGCCTGCGGTGTGGCCTGTCCTCCCGGTGATGAAAGCTGCTCCTCCGATTGTGCCGGTGAAGACTGCGCGGATTCCAGCGAAGCGCCCAGCACTGCGGGAAGCAACCCCAACGCACCACGCATTGCCTGCGCGGTAAGTACCACACCGGGAACGGATCAGGTGGGCTTTGTTTCCATCCGCTATCCCAGCTACGATGGAACCGGAGCCTATGAGCATGGCTGTATCAATGAATGGACTCCCAAACGCCTGGCTGCTCAAGATCCCTACGGCGAGAACGATCAGGAAATCATCGCCTGGCGTTCGCTCTGCCCCGGCTGGACGACCAACCCGCATGATACCATCGGCCAAGGCGATGGCGTGAACTTCGGTCAGTTGCAGTGTGGTTGTGGAAACAACTACGGTGGCTATTCCTGCGAGCAGGGCTGCCCGGACGACCAACTTCACTTGAGCAGTGGGTATCAGGCGACCCCGCGGAGCGGGTATTGGCTCTGTGGTGATGTGGCGATGAGCAACTACGTGGAGATGGATGCCATTGAAGGGCCGGCCTTGATCGGTAACGGGTACAGTCTGCGTGGAGAGATTCCCTCGTCAACCATCGGTGGAGGGACGGACCTCTGTGAAAATGAAGGATGCACCAGCGGTTTCAGTATCCGATAATCCGGCGTTTCCATCCTGTTTCATCATCGACCGCTCCCTCGTGGGGCGGTCGATGTTTTTTGGGGCGTACCTGGGTTTACTTGCCCTGGTTATTCTGCGAAAGCGTTGCGTGATTTTCCTCCCTGCGGGGCAAGGTGGCTTTTCATGTCTGTGGGGACCGTGTCATCATCGAGCCGTGGACAGCCGCGTGGGGGAAGAGCCTTGCCGGAAGGTTTGTTTTCTCCTTGTTTTTCCAAACGCTTTTTTGATATATAGAAGACTGGCTGGCTATAGGCTGCGCTGAAATGAGCCGAACAAACCCGCTTGGTAGCGATGCTCCGCCATTGCGGCGATCCCCCGTACTTTCCTTTTCTTTCTGGAGGACCGACCCATGACGATGACCAACCGAACCTGGTTACCCCCCTATCTGAACCCCGATGCCTACCTGCCCAAAATCCCGGAGACACGCACGCTGTTTTCCAGGCCGCCTTTCTTGTTTCAGGATTTCGTCGGTCGGGCCTTGGCCTTTCTGCGTAGTGCCGATGCCCGGATGATGGGCTTTGAGTATGATCCCAAGCGGGTGCTACCCTGCAAATGGAAATGCTCCGATGAATCCGTCTTCGGTGTGGATCTTTCCATCTATAGCTATATGGGCCAGTATCCCTTCGACAAGGGTGCCATTGGTGGTCGATTCAACGACGGCAGCTTGGGTGCGGCGGTCCATCACGGCAGCATCAATGTCGATTTCGGCGGTAGCCATATGGGCTATGTCCCCGGTGATAAAGGCGGTCGCTTCGGGCATATCTGGCGTCCTTTGACCGAGCATCCCAGCACCAACTGCGGCTACCTGATGTCCGTGCTGGCGCCCTTCAAGGAAGTCTATGATGACGCCTGCGAGAACATCCTGCTTGTGAACCCTCCGGGGGATAAGCTGATGATCAGCGTTCCCAACGAATACATCCAGCCCAACTGGAGCAGTACGCCGATCAAGCTTCTGGTGGATACCGACACCCTGACCGCCGGTGATGTGTGTTATGATGCCGAGAAGCCTCATACCCATACCCCCATTGGTCGCACGCTGTTCTATCTCAATCCGCTGTTCATGGAGTTGTTGGAGTACGAAGATGCCAAGTCCATTGTGGGCAAACTGATTACGCCCATCGGACGCCGCCTGCGTCATCAGTATTTCAATATTTTCGATACCACCGCACAGTTGGATAGCCTGGGCTTCCCGGAGCAGAAGCTTTTTCTGTATATGAAGTATATCCTGAGCGCCCAGAACAGCCCTTCGCCCTTGAAGGCGGCGGTGGTGAACACCAACCTGGAATACAACCGCCTGGCCGACACCGTGCGGCAAGCGATCTTCAAACCCTATTCTTTCGCCAGTTTCACCGGGATTTTCATTGATTTGTATGATGAAAAGATCGGCAACTACGTCAACCTCTTCCAGCCCATCGGTTTGTCCATCAAACCCGGTGGTACCATCCAGGACATTGAACTTCGTCCGGAGCAGATTCACGAAGTCTTTGAGCGCCTGAAACCGGTGGAGCCGATTCATTCTCTCAAGCAGGTGATGGGCTATGACAGCCCGGAAGGTCTGGTCGAGCAGTTCACCTATCGTCCCGGTTATTATGAACGGGAAACGAAGGAAGAGTGAGCAGGTAGGGTCCATTCATTCAAGCAAGCCCCGACGGAGAATCCTGTCGGGGCTTTTTGATGGCATGAAGGAATGCCATTCTTTCTCTTGGTTGCCGAAAGCCATTTTTCAAGGACTGGCTTCCAGCACCTCCCCAGTGTTCTGTGTGGTCTTGATCGTCAGGTTTTCAAAGGCGTCGGACTCCCATTCAAGGATGTAGATATTGTTCAGAAACGAGGTTACAAGTGACATAGAGTCTTCGATTTCTTCGCTGTCGTGCTCGTAAAAAAACAAACCGCCAGTATCAGCAGAAACCATCCAAGGAAACACAAGCCAAGAAAATGCTACACCAAATACGAATATTGGAATTCCGTAGCCTTTTGCTTTATCGATCACATCTCTAAGGGTATGCGTGGAATTATAGTCTTGGTTTGCAATAAGCAGGAAAAGTATGTGGAGAGACTCAGATGTTTTCTGATCTTATTTTGAACCCATAGCATCTTTCTAAATCTGAACAGAAATAATCATAGACCAAGTTATGAAGAGGAGTGCGCTTGAAAGGCCCAGCATTCAAGGAGTGTGATGTGTGACTGAGTTGATATTGTTCAGAGTTTATAATTATTTCAGGTCTGAATCGGCTTGGCAATTTAATCTCGTAGCCTGATTCATCATATGTCTGAATAATCAATTTTGGCAATTTTAAGTCTTTGTTACCGATATGATATTCATGCAAAAACGGCTTTCCATCCGATCCTCTGAAAAAATGAAAATAGATACAAGTTTCAAAGTCTAAATACGGTGAATCTGGTATAGAAAACCTGTTCCCTTTAATAAATGACCTGTATTCCTTTAAGCTTTGAGTCAACAGATATCGCACATTAAAAGAATCTTCGTCTTTGGTGTAGCCATCCCAAACCCAGCTCCCCCCTGTTTTTGGTATTGCAGAAGGCTCTTTCAAGGGAGATTTTATTGTCTTTATCTTCTGAGAAACAAGAAATTCGAGAGCATCAACAACGGTTGCTAAAGACAAAGTGGTCCTATCCATAAACGACTTCAGCAGGAAAGGTTCTTTAAGGATCGGTTCAGGGGGAGAATAAGTAAAGAAGATCGCAGTTTCGTAAAACCTTTTAGCATCTTCAAGATTCTTAACCCCACTATTTCGAGGAATATCTTGATAGAACAGTTTGGTTAGTTCCGTAACTTCATATTCGGTTTTGGGTTCTATGCCTAGCAGATCACCGTGTTTCCACAATGTATATAATAGTAACTCTGTCGATAGCTCCTGACTATAAATCCGAAATGAACGTTTCTGGATGGCTTCCTTAAGTTCTTTTTCAATGAATTTCTTGGCAGGATCTTTCGGATCTTCAGGGGTATCCCCATAATAATCTGAGACTTGGATTCTTCTGAATGGAGAATTGTCAGTATCATTCCACAGGCTAGGTGCTTTATCTTCCTTAATCACCATTGGATGGGCTAAACCTTGGGGAATCAAGAACAAAGAATAAGAATTCGTAGCTATTGAATCTTCGTGTATTGCTACACCAATCTTCCAAGCCAAAGGAAATAACAAACTTTTCAACGCTGAAAAGGAACAGTCAAGAAGCGAATTGATTTCATCAACGAATATCTGAAAGTAGGCAATTTTTTCAGACGAAACACCACTTAAGCCAATCTTGTCATTGTTTTCCTTTGCTATGATATGGAAACAATCAATTTTTTTCTTCCGATCTTGAATCAAGCGCAACCATCTTTCGTAGTGGGCCGATGTTGAATCGATCCTATCTTCATCGGTAAAGTAGATTGTGAAAGAGTTCTGATTCGGCTTGTATTCTGGCATATGGGAATGAAGGTGCTTCCAATACGCCTTGCCGCTTTCATTGTCCGTACAAACGAGAATAAAAGGCGATAAGGTGACATCCGAGTATCCCACGTATGGTGATTTGCATGAAAAGCTCTTGGCCCCTTTTCCCATTGTCTTAACCTGAACTTGGATTTTGCCAAGCGGATAGCTCTTTTCATCGACAAGTTCAATCTCACCATCATGGTTCGGCGTTTTATCGTTTTTGTCCAAATGAGGTTTGAACCTCTGGCTATCCAACAGGCTTTCAAGTAGTTTGATTGAATCTCTTTCCGTAGAGTCTGTATGCGAATAAGGGCTTGGTTTGTTGTCTGACATTGTTTCTTCCCCAAATCCCAATCTGAATCCTGTCTATTCAATTCCGTTGCCAGTTTAACGACTCCATGTTAGATTTAACAAGTCTTTTCGGTACGTATTGCCTACCCCTTGCGGGTTGACGGCCTAGCCAGTCTTGAATTGGCCACGGCCTCGAAGCGGTCGATACAGTACTCGCCGTTGACTGAAACCATTTCAGGATGGCCGGGGCAGGGTGTGCCGACGTATTCCAGCTCTTCCCATTCCTCCTCGTCGCCGTCTTCCTGTTCATCCCCGTCGCTGAGGTCTTCGTCCAGATCCTCTTCATCTCCGTCCGGATCATCTTCTTCATCCCCATCAAGAGGGGGCTGATCCCCGTCCGTGGTGTCATCATCGTCGTCATCATCAGCCAAGACGCAATCATCTTCTTGGCAGACAAGCCCATATTGGGGGCAATTACGATAAAAAGCCCATTGCCCGTCATCCCCGCATCGCTCCAGATCCTGCCCTACACAACGCAAGGATTCCGGTTCACAGACGCCATCCCACTCTTCGTCGCCATCGGCTGTGGTGTCGTTATCCCCGTCTTCCGTAGGATCATCCCCATCTTCCGTAGGATCGTCCCCGTCGGACGGGTCGTTGTCGCCCTCGGAGTTTGAGGAATCCTCCGAACAGGCAAAGGAAAACAAGACGAAGAGCGCAAGCGCAAACGCGACGAACAAACCGTGTTTCATGGTTGTACCAAGCCTTCCCGGACCTGCGTGTCACATCCCGTAAACGATCAAGTCCGCACGTTTCTTTTTCAAACCAGTGAAGGAAAATCTAGCATAGAGTCAAGAAGGCGTCAACGAAGGAGTGCGGTGTTACAGACCTGCACGACGTTTCATCATGATCTTTTTCCAAGCAAAAACCCCTCCGGTATGGAGGGGTTATTGAAAGTCATCTTCGGATGGCTGAGCCTTGTTTTCTCAGTGGGGCGCACCGACCACCTGGGGCGTTACCCCTTAAACTTCCTCCGCCACCCCAGGAACACCCATACCCCATGAATCACATGTCCCCCTTTGATGCTCCTCCTCAAGGGGAACAAACTATTGGACAAATTCATCCTTTACGACGAACTCATTCTTGTGCCGTTCGGGCTATTACTCCTGGGAGGAGTTGCCAGCAGAATTATGAGACCCACCCGGTAATGACCTGACGAGTCGTACACCAATCGTGCCTGAACGTTGAGTGGGATTGGAAGAAATAATACGATACGCCAACCGGCAATCATTGGCCCAGTACCCCGCATGTCCTCCACGAACGGTACGAATGGATCCGCTGTCTACTCCAATAGGATCAATGAGCGTAAGGTTCTGATAATCCGCCCAATACCAGTCACCCGTCCATTCGGCAACATTGCCAATGATATCGTATAAGCCCAAGATCGTCGGTTCTTTACCCCCTACGGGATGCGTCATCCGGCCTGAACCTGTATCCGAGTTCGAATAATACCAAGCGATCTGGTCCAGGTTCGGATCGTTGTAGTTTGGTTGTGTAATCGTACCGTCATTATTCTCGCTCTGGTAAAACGCGGTATACTGATTTGTGGATCGAGCTGCGTATTCCCACTCGGCTTCGGTTGGTAGGCGGTAACCTTCACAGTCTTGAGGTTTGCTAAGTCCGGCGGCGAGAGTTATTGTTGCTCCATCAATTCCACCCTGAACGGAGTTCATGCAGGCGACATAGTCCGTGCCTTGATTTGAAGAATCTTCACAGAAGACATTGGAGAATTCATAGCAGGGAGAATAGCCATTGTACTGTGAAAAAAGGTTTGCATAGGCTACCGCATCAAACCAGGAAATGTTTTCAATGGGACAATTGGCACCGCATTCGACTCCATCCCCATTAGGACCATGGAAACTTGGGTTCCACTGGGTCAAGGTTTGAAATTGACCTTGGGTGATCTCATACTGTCCAATTTCAAAGTTATAGGTCAGGGTTACTTCGTGTAGAGCCTCACCCACGGCTTCTCGTTCCATTTCCCACGTGCAATCTCCCGGATACCCTTCCGGGCAATTGCCATTGGGAGAGCCCATCCAGAAACTTCCGGCGGTGAAGGCCACGAAGCCGAGGGTGGTGTGTAGTTGGCAATACGGATAGCCCGTGTAGCCATCCGCGCACGCATCGCAATAGTCACCGGTGTAACCAGTACCGCAGGTGCAGACATCATCGTCGCTGTTGCAGGTTCCATTGTCGTTGCACGTATAGGTCTGGCCGGAACAGGTGCCGCTTGTACACATGTCATTGTCGGTGCAGTCGTTATTATCAGTGCAGGTGTTGGTGTCGTCGTTTGGATGGATGCAGGTGGAAGGTGACGAACCATTGCAGATGTCGTCGGTGCAGGGATTGCCATCGTCCGAACAGGCTGCGCCATTGGCCTTGCCTGTCCAGCCCGTATTCAACTGGGAAACCACGCACCATTGGCATTCGTTGGCTGGATCAATGGCCATGTTGTCATAACAGCTACCCGCGATAAGGCAGACGTTATCATTGGCATTATGGGTACAAGTTCCACCACCGCTACAAATATCATCCGTACAGCTAAGCCCGTCATCGCTGCATGCCGCACCGTTCGCCTTGTAGGTCCATGCCGTTTGCGATTGGGTCGTCAAGCACCACTGACATTCGTTAGTCGGATCGTCCTCCTGCTGCGTGTAGCAAGTATCATCAATGAGGCAAGCGTTGTCTCTAAGGCTGTTTGTGCAGGTATTGGCTTCGCAGGCGAGATCGGTGCAGTTGTTTAAGTCTTCGGTGAAATCGGTGCAGCCGTTTGTGTCGAAGCAATCTTCGCATACACCAGCCACACACTGATTGGTGGTTTCGCAAACGGTTCCGTCTGTAGCCAAGCCATCCGCCGGACAATCGTTGCTTACGCCGTCGCAGACTTCCGCCACGTCACAGGTACCGACTGCGGCACGGCATTCCGTGGTAGCCTTTTCATCCGTAGGGCAATCGTTGCTTACACCGTCGCAGACTTCTGCCACGTCACAGGCACCGGCTGCAGCACGACATTCCGTGGTAGCCTTTTCATCCGTAGGGCAATCGTTGCTAACGCCGTCGCAGACTTCCGCCACATCACAGGCACCAGCTGCGGCACGGCATTCGGTTCCAGAGAGTTTCGGCGACCAGTTGTTTGCATCTCGTTGGGGATCACACAGTGCGCAGGACGATTCTGGGTGATCTTGTTCAGCAGGAATACAACGATCACCGATCAAGCAACCATCACAGGGTTCGTCATCGCCATCGGATTCATCACTCTCTTCGTCACCATCTACGGGGTCTTCCTCATCGCCATCTTCTGCACCAACATCTTCCTCTTGATCACCATCCGTCGTGTCGTCATTGTTGTCATCCTCGGAGCCGTTTTCATCACAAGCAGCAGCAAAAAGGACAAGGCAACACAGTAAGGATAATTCCATTATTCCAACAAAAATACGCATCTCGGCCTTCATGGCTTCCCTCCACTATAAAGATAAGATAAATCTAAATATTCAGTATACAGATTATAATGAACAACTATCTGTGAGTCAATGTTTTGTATTAGCACCATGTGTGGGCGTTTCGATAATAAGTGTCCGTGAAATCACAACACCGTTTCAAGAATTGACTATCAACACCCAATGCAGATACATCATTCAGTCTGCCGCAATTAAGCTGAAACGTTGAAGGATCGTTCACCTCGCGGTAACATCACACCCCATCCAAGATTGGCTCAAGCAGCAGATTCGACATGCCACGTAGGATCATCAACCACGTTTCCTGATCGACGACAAAATCCGATCTTCAGCAAGTTGGGAAAGCCGGTTGCAGTTCCGTTCAAGGGCAAATCGGTTTCATGCCGATCCTGGAAGGAATCCGGCATAAGCTTGCGGGCTTGTCTACGGATCAGAAGGTTCCACGCATCATTGCGCCGACGACGAAGGGTTCGTTGGGTTCCTGCTTGGCCGGTTTATCTTCGTCGGGATGGCTTTGCTGGGGCCAGACGGCCTCGGTGCGTTGGAAGGGGAGAAAGAAGAAGGTGGCTCCGGTGGCCGTGGCCAGCGTGCCCAGGGACATCAGGGTTGCACCGAACCCGCGTGAGAGGTAGGCGTCCTGGCGGGCGCTGGAGCGTTGGCTGCTGGTCAGGGTTTTATCCCGGCTGGTTTTCAGATGCTTTTGCGCTTCCAACTCAAGATAGATCCCGAAGCCAAGGGCCAAGACCCCGGCGATGGTGGTAAAGGTGGCCGGACGGTAGTCGTTTTTCATCACGGTCTTCTGGCCCGGTCGCACGGTCAACCCGTGATCGAGATGGGGGGCGATGATCCGCTCCTCGATTCCCGGCTGAAGAGATACTTCTTCGTAATAGGTTTCGTAGCCCTCACGCACCACGGCGAGCTGATGGGTACCCGAAGCCAGGTTGCCCGTGTAGCGCTCGTAGGCCACGAGGTTGCCGTCCAGCCAGATTTCCGTTTCCTTGTCCCAGGTGTCACCACGGGGCGCTTCCACGCGCAAGGGAACGGAAGCCGACATAAAGGCATGAACGATGCGGGTGACTTCGTGAGGGCGGATCTCCATCTCTTTTTCAAAGGCGGGGTAAGGAGGCAGTTCCAGACGGATGTGATGCCGCCCTTCCGGTATCGGTTTGAGGTAGGGGCTTTCCCCCTGCCGTTCGCCATCAATAAAGACCGTCGCCCCGGCAGGGGTGGTATCGACCAACAGCTTGCCGTTTTCGCGGACCAGGTCGGCATCCAGGGTCTGCCACTGTCCGGCCTGGACGGAAAGGGTCTTGGTCACGGCGTTCCGGTTCGGTCCGTGGAAAGAAAGCGCAAGCGTGGGGGATGGAGGAAGATGAACCACCAAAGGCGTTTCACCCAATTCCTGCCCATGAATGGACACTTTCGCCCCCAAAGGACGGCTGGTCAGGCGGATCATTCCCCGGTTTTCATCAAGGGAATCGGACAATCCCAGCAGATCGGGCAAGAAGCGAGGGATGGCCACCTTTGCCGTGTCTTGATCGGGCAGGGCTTCCCGGATCGTGCGATGACGGATGCCGTGTTGCAGGTCCAGAACAATGACCAGGGAATCTTCTTTCGGGCCGGGTTCCAGAGCAAGACGCAGGGTGTGGGTGATGCCCAGGTTCTCCATCAGACGATCCCGGCATTCCTCGTAAAACGTACACGAGAGGCTTCCCTGCGCACGCAGCCATTGCTTCTGCCGTGAGAAATCCTCTTCGGTGAAGCTGCGTACATCGGAAAAACGCCCCAGGGTTTCCAGGGTCCGTTGGGTAAGCTGCTTTCGCTCGGCAAGGCTCATCTCACCTTGGATCACGGGAACGTACAGACGCACCGAGGCATCCCGGTTGGTGGAAACCCCATCCGGCAGGGTGGAGGGTAGGTCTTCAGCGTAGCAGAGGCAACAAAGCCAACCCAGCCCCGCAAGACAGCAAAACACCCTCAACAACTTGTTTCGTGTCGATAACAACACCATATACACCTTCAAAAGGCCTGTGACGGAGAAGAAGTCTACGCGAAACCAAGAAAAAAGGCGAGAAATTTCCGCATCAGGGAAAAACGGTGGGATAATGTGGTTTTCCTTCTCAGGAATCCGGACCATAGACCTTGTCTCCGCAGACGTTGTAATCGCTCATCCGGAGGGTGGGGATTCGAGGGAAGGGTCGGCGAAAGGTCACGGCTCGATACCATCCCGCCTGGCGGGTTTACTCGCGATGATGGTGTTTACCCTTTCACGGTCTGATATTCCGAGATTCAGATTCCCCCGGAAAGAAGATGGAATCGGATTGACTTGCACAAAACACGATTTTGTCAAAGCTATGGTTGCAAGCGGCCCCTGATTTCTGGTATTTTCCCCGGTGAGAAGCGGCTACCCCCTTGGACAGATGACACTCCGGCCCCCGAAGGCTCGTTGTGGGTTGAGGTTTCATTCACGTTGCGTCAAGGGCTTGGTGGCTTCGGAAAACACCTTGGGAACCGTCGCGCCTTGGGGCGCACAAGCACCTGGAAAGGAATCGTTATGGAAAAACCCGCCGTCTATTTTGTTGCCTATCAGCAAACCAACGAACCGCCCCGTCGTGCGGGAATCGGCCCCGTGGAGGTGGACCTGCGCGACCTTTCCGACAGCGAGATTCAGCTTGTCGGCCACCTGGTGCGTGCCGCAGAGGCGATGAACGCCGTCTATCGGGATCAAGTGACCTCGGACACGGTGAAACTGGCCCAGGTGCTTAATGCCTTGATTCCTGTCGCCGAAGGGGAAACGAAAGAAGCCCTGGAAGCCTACCGTACCATGCTGCACCTGCAAAACGGTCCGTGGGCCTTCGTGCCGCGCAAAAACCATACACTGAGTGTTTCCCGCAAAGCCGTGGCGGAATTGGCCGCTCGTGCCGGAGTAGGTGAAGCCTTCAACCGTGTGGAAAAATACCTGTATCAAGACATCCCCTTGCCGGATCGCGTCAGCTTCTATCCCGATGACCTGACCGAAGAGGAGCTGGAGAAACTGGGTGAAGAGGGCCGCCGGGTGAATGCAGTGATCGAACGCAGTCATGTCGGTGCTTTGCTCAGCGTGCGCAACGAAGAGAAATACGAAGCAGCTTGCCAGGAGGCCATTGACCACCTCAAAGCAGCGCGTGCCTTGACGGAAAACCTGAGTTTCCAACTCTACCTGGATGCCAAGATTGAAGAAATGAACAGCGGCAGCGAAGAAGCCCGCCGTCTGGCCGATTACCACTGGGTTCGCCATGACAGCCCCATTGACATCGTCATTTCCACCGCGGTGGAAGTGTATCTGGACAACTGGAAGAACGCCAAAGGGGCGGCATCGGGCAATGTGACCGTGTTGAACCGTGAGGCCGACGCCTTGTTGAAAAGCCTTGTGGGCGAAGTAGCCTATCTGGAAGCCAACGCGCCGTGGACTCACCGCCGGGAGAGCATCGACCCGGAGAAACTGCCGAAACTGAAATTTGTCGATGTCGTCAACTGGACCGGCGATTACGTCACCGGCCCGATGACCACCATTGCCCAGAGCCTGCCCAACGATGAGTGGGTCGGCAAAAACATCGGTACGGTCAACATGGTGTATCGTAACACCGGCAAGGCCGTTCACGGTATCAGCGGATCACTCATTGCCAGGGAGTTCCTCCCGGCGGAGGTGGTGGACAGGCTGGGAGACAAACTCTTCGAGGCCGGCCAACTGCATAGCGCCTTGCATGAGATCGGCCACACCACCGGTCGTCAGAGCGACAAAGCCCCCGGCGAGCCCCGTGATTATCTGGAAGCCGAATACAGCCCTTTGGAAGAAGCACGGGCCGAGTTGTTCGGCATGTGGAGCGCAGAAGTGCTGGCTGAAGAAGGCGTATTGGAAAAGGAAGTCGCCGAGGCCTCCCACTACAGTATGTTGTTGTCCATGATTACCGCACTGAAGTTCGAGCCGACCCAGGCCCACAACCAGGCACGCAATATGATGTGGCACTACTTCCTGGACAAAGGGGCCATCACCAAGGTGGAGCAGGACGGGAAAACCCATTATGGACTGAACATGGAAACCCTGTTCCAGGTGGTGTCGGACATGCTGAAGACCGTGGCGGACATCAAAGCCACGGGTGACAAAGACGGCGCGGTAAAACTGCGTGAAACCTATTGCTACAGTGATGAGCTGAAGGCAGACGTAGAAGAACGCACCAAGGATTCCCCCTTGGGCCGTGGCCTTCTCTTCCCCGAACTGGTGGAAAAAGAGGGGCAGTTTACGCGAGAAATGGAATACCCGGCGTTTGTGGATCAGCGCAAGTTCCGCGTGTAAATCCAGCAGGTTCAATAACGACACGGCGGCCCCCTTCGGGCCGCCGTTTTCAGTACGAGAAAGGAACCCCCGCATTTCTTCCAACTTGAAGGTTTGCTTTACAAGCCGCATGAGGAAGACTATTCTAAGGCTGTCGCTGATTTAGGAATGGTGTTTGTGGAAGAATGGGGACCAGAGAGCATGGCCGTACAACCGAAAACCTTGGGAATCGTTGGGGGACTGCTTGGGCTTGTCGGCCTGGTGGTCGTCGTAAGCCTTGCCGGATCAGGTGGAGAACCAGCCAGACAACATGCGCTCTGTGAGGCGTGTTCAGGAGACAATACCTGCCAGAGTAGGCTGTGCTATCACCTGCCGCAAGATCGGGGAGACATCTGTCTGGAAAACCGCCTGACGCACTACTCGGTTCATGAAGCCTGCGCGGCCTGTCCGGATGCCTGCGGCAAGGCTCCGCTCTGTGCTGAGGCCCAAAGTGCGTTGGACTGCGCCTCCTTGAGCGTGATGGATACCCCTCATTTGAATCGCTACTGCGCCGAAGCCAAGGAAAGCTATTCGGAATTCTGCCTGCGTTGTACCTCGGTCAAAGACTGTCTGGTGCCGAGCTTTCGTTATCCGGGAATGACGGCATGGGAAAGCGCGCAGTTGGATCGTTTTCGTGGCTACTACATTGAGGAAAGTATCTACAAGGCCTTGCAAGAGGGCACCTTGGGGCCGAAGCTGCTCTGCACGGGTCGCAGACCGATGGCCATGATGATGATCGGGCCTTTGTACCATGTGTTCATTGCCAGCAATCGTGCGCCGGATTTCTATGCTCGGATCTACGGCTTTTCCCAGGTCAACCAAAACGGCCTGTTCACCATGACCGTCGGTTTGCCGATGAGCGATGATCCCCGCGTGATCAGTCAGAATACCAAGAGGACATCTCTTAAGGAAGACCCGGAAGATCCCAAGCGCGTAATCATCGCTTCTCAGGTCTATTACCGTGATGACTGGGGAGAGTGGTTCGATCCCCTGGTGACGATGATGACAGAAGGTTGCCCCAATGATCCACCGGCGCGCCACCTAACCCATGAGAACTGGGAGGAAATGGAGGCTCGTCGCCTGTTTCCGGAAGGAACCTGGGTTCCCGGCAAAGGGATGAAACTACCCGATGACATCCCCATCATCAGCCTGGAGGAATATCAGAAACAGCAGCAGGCTTGGGAGAAACACGAGGAAGAAAAGGAGAAGGCCCGTCAGAAGGCTTTGGAGGATGCTTCTCGTTGAGATTATGACATCGCTGCATCGGGTTGCCTCTCAGCGTCACTTTGAACTATCCCATTTTGGTATGATTTCCCAATGCGCGTGAGAAATCGTAAACTTAGAGGCTTGATGTTCCATTTTGGCAGAGAAATCCTCATCCATTCCGGTCAGAATGAGAGATAATCAAGCTTTCGTAGTGTGCTGATAATTCTAGAGATAATCCCTTGACCACTATTTTGGTATGAAACCTGCTTTAGTAGCCGAGCGTTAGACCGATTCCTGCTGGGACTTGGAATCACACATCAGTATTAGAATTGGATGAGGGGAGCTTGACTGTTGATGAAACATCGTTATTGTGAATGTTGATTCAGTAGTTGAATTGAAATTCAAATATCGAATGAATGTTTTTCAAATGGAGTGCTAACAAGGATGATTCAACACACCACCAGTCGCCGCGAACGGGAAGATCAGCAACGCCGTCAGGATATCCTGAGCGTCGCCGAGGATCTCTTTTCACGGCAGGGTTACCACGAAACCTCGGTCAGTGATATTGCCAAGAACGTCGAGATGGGAATCGGCACGGTGTACAAGTACTTCAAAGACAAGCAGACCTTGTTTCACGAACTGATGGTCGCTCGTCTGGAAGAAACCATGAAACACCTGCTCGGCGTGGTGGATGTGGATGGAGATCCCTATGAAATCATAAACGCTTTCATCGACGGCTATGTGGATCATGTGAGCAAAAATCCGAACTTTCTGCCCATCTACATGAGTCAGATTCACTATCAGAAAGCGGCCCCGGAACGTTTTCGCAACGATATGGCAAGAATCCACGAGTGTAAAACGACCTTACTAACGAAGCTTGTGGATGCTTTCGACCGAGGCGTTGAACAAGGCCGGTTTGTCAAAGTCAATTCCGTCTCCCTGATGGTCGCGCTGTTCGGCATGGTGATGTCTCATTTCCTGCTGGCGACCTCGGAGATGATCAGCGACGAAGAGCTTGACGCGGACGAGATCAAACAAACGATTAAAACCATCTTCTTTCAGAAGGTGCTGGTTGACGAAACCAAATGATTGAGGAGTATCACCCATGAAGCGCAACGGAATGATCCTGGGCATGATCGTATGGATCGGCATCGCCATGATGGCCGCGTCTTGCTCCAGCAAAGCCCACTCTCAAACCAAAGACGACAGTACCAAAGACGCGCAGGCGAAGGTGGAAGCGGCCCCGATCAACGTCAAGGTAGCCCCCGTGGCGTTGTCCAGCCTGACCGAAACCCTGGAAGGTATGGGTACGACCCTGGCCGATAAAGACATCCGTTTCAGTGCAGAAACGGCGGGACGCCTGGAATACCTGGCGGCGGACCTGGGCGACCACGTCAAGAAAGGGCAGGTTCTGGCGCGCATCGATTATCAGATGTTGAAAGCGCAGAAGAATCAGGCCCAAGCCGCCTATGATCTGGCCAAGAAAACCTACGATCGCTTAAGCAAGCTGCGCGAAGAAGCCTTGATCAGTCAGCAGCAGGTGGATGAAGCGAAAAACAATCTGGATCAGGCTGACGCGGCGTTGAACATTGCCAGTGTTTCCCTGAACCATACCGTGGTGCGTTCCACCATCAGTGGAGTAGTGACCAATAAACTGGTGGAACAGGGCGAATACGTCACGCCGGGTGCGCCGCTGTTGCAGGTGATGGATTACAGTACCATCGTGGTCAGCGCCAGCATTCCTGAAAAGGAAGCGGCCCGGATCAGCAAAGGCACGCCGGTGAAGGTGCGCATTGATGCCTTGAATGAAGCGTTTGAAGGAACGGTGCGCGTGCTGGTTCCTTCGGCCAATGCGGCAAGCAAGACCTACGAACTCCGCCTGAACATCCCCAACAAGGACCACAAAATCCTCGTGGGTATGGCGGCCAATTATTCGATTGACATGAACACCTACAACGATGTCGTTGTGGCCAAGCAAGACGTGGTGATTGAAGAAGAAAACAACCGCCGCGCCGTGTTCGTCAACGACGATGGGAAAGCCCGCCGGGTGGATGTCACCCTGGGGGCCATCGCCGGCGACCTTGTCGTGGTCAACGGCGTGGATGTCGGTGCCCAACTTGTGGTCAGCGGGCAGCGCGACCTGGTTGACGGACAACCGATCCACATTGTCGTGGATTAACTCAAACGGTTCTCCGGTCTGGGCCATCCAGGCCGGAGTTTCTCCATACCCTGCTCGTTTGCCTCCTTTTTCTTGCCTCTGTTGCCTCCCTGGTCCGCTACTTCGGGATTTGATGTGAGTCCCACGGTTCTTGGAGGTGCTTGCCTCCGGTTTGTTGTCGAAACCGGGTAGAAGGAATCCTTCCATGAGTTTGACTTCCTCTGCATTGAAATACAAAACAACGGTGTTTGTCGGAATTGTCATTCTGGTAATTCTTGGCATGAACAGCTACCGTTCCCTGCCCTTGGAATCCGCACCGGATGTGCAGATTCCCATCATTCTGGTCCATACCATCTATCCCGGTGTGGCTCCGGCGGACATGGAAACCCTGGTAACAAACATCCTGGAACGCGAATTGAAGGATCTGGACGATGTCAAAGAGATGACCTCTTCGTCCGCCGAGAGTTCCTCGATGATCAAGCTGGAATTCTCCAGCGATGTGGAAATGGACGATGCCTACCAGAAGGTGCGTGACAAGGTGGATCAGGCCAAGGCGGACCTTCCTCCGGATGCCGAAGACCCGATGCTGATTGAAATCACCTCCAGCGATTGGCCGATTATGCTGGTCAGTCTCAGTGCCGATTACAGCATGGTCAAACTGAAAAAGGTGGCCGAGGACATTCAGGACCGTATTGAAGGCGTTTCCGGCGTGCTGAGCGCAGACATCACCGGTGGGTTAGAACGGGAAATCCAAGTCTACCTCGACCCACAACGGATGCACTACTACGGCCTCGGCGTGGGACAGGTTATCAACCGCGTCCAACAGGAGCATCTCACCACGCCCGGTGGAAATCTGGAGTTGGGCGGTACCAAGTATCTGGTTCGCATTCCCGGTGAATACAAAAACGTCAGCCTGATGAACGAGATCGTACTCAAAGCGCCGGAAGGCCATCCGGTGAAAATCAAAGATGTCGGGCGTGTAATCGACGGCTTCAAAGAGCGGGAAACCATCAGCCGCTCCGATGGCAAAGAGTGCATTACGCTCCGCGTGAAAAAGCGCAGCGGTGAAAACATTGTACGCATTGCCGATGAAATCCGCGAGCTGCTCAAGGATATGCAGCCCATGCTTCCGGCAGGGACCGAGGTCAGTATCCGACAAGATGCCAGCAAAGACGTGAAGAATATGGTCACCGATCTGGAGAACAATATCATCACCGGTTTGCTCTTGGTCTTGGCCGTGCTGTTCTTCAGTATGGGGTTGCGAAACGCAACCTTCGTTGCCGTGGCCATTCCTTTGAGTATGCTGATTACCTTCATCGTCCTGCGGGCCTTCGGTATTACCTTGAACTTCGTTGTGCTGTTCTCACTGATTCTGGCGTTGGGGATGCTGGTGGATAACTCCATCGTGGTGGTGGAAAATATCTTCCGTCATGCCTCGGAAGGCTTGGATCGGGAGACCGCAGCGCAGGTGGCCACTCAGGAAGTCGCCTGGCCGGTTATTTCCAGTACGGCGACCACCGTGGGTGCTTTCGCTCCGATGCTCTTCTGGCCGGACGTGATGGGCGAGTTCATGGGCTATCTGCCAAAGACGGTGATTATCGCCTTGCTGGCGTCCCTCTTCGTCGCCTTGGTCATCAACCCCGTCGTTGCCGCAACCTTCCTTTCCAAACGTAGCAAAGCCCTTTTTGATGACTCCGGTGAGGTCAAAGGGCTGATTATGCCGCGCTACAAGAAGGTGCTGGAATGGAGCCTGAATCACCCCCTCTCGGTCTTCGGGGGTTCCATCGTGATGCTTGTCGTGACCATGATGCTCTTTGGTACATTTGGCGCGGGTGTGGAATTTTTCCCAACGACCACGCCGGATCGCGCTCAGGTGACGATCAAAGGCCCGCAGGGAACGATGCTGCAAACCACGGATGGCTATTCCAAGCAGATTGAAACCGTGTCGATGAAACGCGAGAATATGAAAGACGTGGTTGGGAATGTCGGGGTGAGCAGTGGCATGTTCGGCTCCCAGAGCGCCACTCACAGCGCAGTGATTGATCTGGAATTCAAAGACAGACACGAGCGCTCCTCCAGCACCTGGGATGACGTAGACGCCTTGCGCAAGGTGACGAAAAACATGGTCGGGGCGGAGTTTCAGGTGAAGATCGAGGAACACGGCCCGCCCACCGGCGACCCGATCAGCGTGGAAATCAGCGGACCTGATTTCAAGAAACTGGACGAGTTGGCCAGCGAAGCGATGAAGCTTCTGCAAACCATCCCCGGAACGGTGGACCTGAAAGACGATTTTGATGGTGCCAAGCCGGAAATCCGTATCGACATCGACCGCGAAAAGGCAATGCTGCGCAAGGTCAACACGCAATCCATCAGTCAGGCCGTGCGCACGGCAATCAACGGTACGGAAGCGGCGAAATTGCGTGAAGGCGACGAAGAATATGACATCACCGTGCGCTTTGACGATCCCTTCCGTAAAAGCATCAAAGACATTGAAGACATCATTGTCACCGGGAAGGATGACGTACAGATTCCCTTGCGCGACGTGGCGAAGGTCTACACCACCGCCGGGCTTGGCAGTATCAATCACATTGACCAGAAACGCTCTATCAAAGTTTCCGGTGATGTCTCCGGTCGCAGCTCCAGCGAAGTGATTCTGGACGCCAAGAAGCTTTTAACGGAAAAGATGACGCTTCCGGCAGGGTATCAGCTATACTTCGGTGGTGAGAGTGAGGAACAAGACAAGGCGGCGGCCTTCTTGGGTGAAGCCTTCATGATCGGCCTGATGGTCATTGCTCTGGTGTTGATTACCCAGTTCAACTCGGTCACCCGCCCGGCGATTATTCTCGGCTCCGTGGTGATGTCGATGATGGGTGTGTTGTTGGGCCTGATGATTACCCAGAACAAGTTTGGAATCATCATGACCGGCATGGGGGTGATCAGTCTTGCCGGAGTTGTGGTCAACAATGCCATCGTGTTGATTGACTACACCAATCAATTGGTGGACAAGGCGGGGATGAAAGCGTATGACGCCTTGGTGCGAGCCGGTCTGGTTCGTTTCCGCCCGGTGTTGTTGACGGCCATCACCACCATTCTGGGGATGACCCCAATGGCCTTGGGCATCGGGATTGATTTCACCACCTTGACCTTGGATACCGGCTCCTCCAGCGTGGAATGGTGGGGACCGATGGCCCAGGCGGTGATCTTCGGCCTGAGTTTCGCCACGATCTTGACCCTGGTCCTGGTGCCGGTCATGTACATCCTTCAATTGCGCCTGACGGATTGGACCGACAAGGTGTTCAAGCGATATGGCGATGACGACGATGAAAATATGGAACCGACGGAATCGACGGTGGAGGGATAGATGAAAGCCTTGATCATGCAAACTCGTATTCACGTTGCTCTGGTCCTGGTCCTGATGATGAGCATGGCTCTCCCGGCCTGGGCGGCGAAAGACAGCCCCGCCTACGACGGAGACGGACCGACCTTGAGCTTGGGGCAGGCGCACAAGATGGCCTTGGCTCACAACTACAACATCAAAAACCTGCAAGAAACCATCCGTCAGGCGGATATCCTCATCTGGCAGGCCTGGTCCATTCTTTTGCCCAATCTTTCCATGAACGGTTCCGTGACCCGTAACGAGAAAGAATCGGCGATGATGAGCCCGGATCTCAGCGACCCGGCAGCCCTGACCGCCATGCTCAGCGGAAGCGGGGACAGCCTACCGATGACCAAGATTGTAATGCAGGAAAAATGGGGGAAATCCTTCGGCTTTACCGCCAACATGGCCTTGTTCAACGCCCGTAGTATTCCCTTGCTGCGCAATGCTTACGCCAATGTGGACCTGACCAACTTCAACGCCCGCTATCAGAAAAACGAACTGCTATTTGCCGTGACGGCGGCGTATTACAACGTACAGACGATGAAGGAAATGATCTTCGTCGCGGAGGAAAACCTGAAAAACGCCTCGGAATTTCAAAAGCTTTCCGAGGCTCGCCTGCGGGTTGGGCAGGGAACGCGCATCGACCTGCTGCGGGCGGAGATTGAACGGACCAACGCAGACAAGGAACTGAAAAATGCCAAAGATAGCTTGACGCTGGCCAAAACCAGCCTGGCTTTCCTGATCGGCCAGAAGGGACCGTACAGCATTGAGGAACCGGTGAAGGCCAAAGCCGTGTCCGGAAACCTGGATGACATCAGCCAGAAAGCTGTCAAGGACAGGTTGGATCTCAAGGCCAGTCGCCTTTCGGTGGAGATGGCTGAGCGGGATAAACTGGAAACCTGGATGAAGTACATCCCCACCTTCAATGTCACCTATAACTGGACCTGGAACAGTGCGGCAGGTTTCTCTGGAGAAAAGGACTCCTGGGCCTTGATCTTCGGCGCGAGTTGGTCCATCTTCGAGGGCGGTATGCGCGAGGCGGAGTTGTGTGAACGGGCGAGCAAGATCCGCCAGGCCAGAAACAGCGCCCGGCAGATGGGTTTGGATGTCCGTGAGGATGTCGAAACAGCCCTTCTGGAGTTGGATAAAGGCGAGCGCAACGTCGAACTTGCCGCCAAGCAACTTGATCTTGCCCAAGAGAGCTATGATCTGGTACACAGGCAATACGAAAACGGCTTGGCTTCAAGCCTGGATCTTCTAGACGCGCAAACGGCGTTGAACAACGCCAAAACCGGCAAAGTGCTGGAAGAACTCCAACGGCAACTTGCCGTGCTGACATTGAACAAGGCGGCGGGAGAAATCAACCCGCTGGTTTCCGGAGGCGAACGATGATGATTGGACGTGGCATCTCCTGGGTCATGGTGGCGGTTTTCCTGGTGTCCGGCCTGGCCTGGGCCGAGGAGGCGCCTTCGGGCTCCACGCCCCACCCGGAGGTGGTGAAGGAGAAACCGGAAAGCCTTCCCTATGTGCCGAATCTTCTGGAACTGGCGGACATCACTCCGGTTCCCGGTCAGTGGGCCAAGTATAAAATCACCCAGAAACGCACCGGAGCGGAAGTCCACGAGGAAATGCCGGTGGTCTTTGCCGTGGATGGCAAAGAAACGGTCGAGGGTGAAGAAGCCTGGTGGTTTGAAATTGATCTGCGCAAGCCGGACAGCATGGACCATATCATCACCCGCTGTCTGTATTCCCCGGTGAGCCACAAATTGCACCGCTTGCTGTACAAAGTAGGGAAAAACACCCTGGTGGAGTTGGACCAGAGCCGCCTGCCGAAGAAACCCAAACCGGCCTTGGTCAAACGCATTGAAGCGGTGAAGAGCGAGAAGGGCAAGGAAACCGAGAGCCTCGTCACCCCGGCGGGGAGTTTCCATGTGACCTGGGTCCAGGGAGGCTCCGCCGAACGCGCCCACGGGGTGAAGGTGGCGGTAAGCCGTCGGGCCGCGCCCTTGGGAGTGGTTCGCGCCGAAGCCCCGGCGATGACCATTGAACTGATTGCCCTGGGTGAGAACTACAAGAGCCTGCTGGATGTACACGCGGAAACGCCCCAGGTGGTCGGTGCGCCCCACTGAGAAAGCAAGGCTCAGCCATCCGAAGATGACTTTCAAAAACCTCGCTAGATCCCGCAGTGCAGGGCCACCAACTCGCCCTTTTCGATCCCAAATTTGGGGTAGTCCTGGATTATCGCGCTTGACACCAGCATGGTTTGTCGTTAAAATTCCTGTGTGATTTGGTCGTATCTCAACCCGTGGAAATACATTGAGAAAAGCAGTTACTCACACTCTAATATACCTTGTGCTCGTAGCCTTTGCTTTGGGGCTTTCCACGAGTTGCGCCTTCGATTCCTGCTCGGAAAAATTGTCCTCTTTCACAGAATCTGTTTCCGATGGACTCGTTTCAGATTCGATTACCTCTCCCTGTGAGGAGTGCGGCGACGGCGGAAATCACAGCGAACAACACCTTTGTCCCTGCCAGTGTCACTCTCCCGTATTCGACTCCTCGTTTCGGCCATCCGTTTCGATTTACGGGTCGGAAACCGTCGTTCATTTTTCTACAGAACTTCTCGCCAATGGCTTCATGAACCGTATCGAACGACCTCCCCGCCTGTCCTGATCATACTACCTTGTAGCTTTCCATCCACTTGAGACTCAAGGGGGATGTGGTTTCGTGTGCGCATCCCTTCAGGTATGATAAGGAATTTCTATGTACAAAGAAGGAATTACGGCAGTTATTGCCGTGCTTGCCATGTTCACTCTTTCCCCGGCGGCGTTCGGTCAGAGCGATAACCTTCTGCGATGGTCGGACATCGAATCCGCCATTGACAAGCATCCGGCCATGAAACTGGCTGAAGACCAGGCAGCGCAAGCCGAAGCGGAAATCGGTGTCAGTGACCAATACCCGAACCCCGAAGTAGGGATAAGCCTTGGGCAGGGTCGCTCCATCGACGGCTCAGACGAAGCGTTGATCTGGGGTATCGAACTCCAGATTCCGATAGACGCACCGGGAGCCTACCTGAACGATACAGAAGCCGCACGAGCGGGACTCCAGGCGGCGAAGTTCGATGCGGTCGCCCGAAGGTTGGAGGTCGTCCGAAAACTGAAAGGGCTCTTCTTCCGCATCGCCATCGGCCAGGAGCAGCTGCGTGTCCAGCAAGAAAATGTCTCCCAGCTAGAACGACTCGTCGAAGTCGCTCAAATGCGCGTCGAGAAAGGTGAAGCGCGTCCGATGGAGGCTGCACGTCTGGAAATCGTATTGGAGGCGCAGCGAGTCGATCTGACCACATTGGAAAAGACTCTGGAATCGCTTCGAGAAAACCTGAACGTGTGGCTGGGCGGAAATCTACCGCCTGGCTACGTTGTATCTTTCGATTGGGGCAAGTTGCCCAGGATACCCGATAGCGATGTCCTCCTTGGACGGGTGCTTTCAAACCATCCGGTGGTGCAGGCCGCTTCTCAGCGTATTCTGGCATCCAAGGCGACCGTTCGGGCGGAGCGTCACCGTCTATTGCCGACCATGAACCTCGGCGGTTTCTATGACAGGGAACTGGACGCACACAATTACGGCGGGATGTTGTCCATTGAGCTTCCCCTTTGGAACTGGAACCAGGGAGGAATTGCCAAAGCAAAGGCGATGGAATCCGCCGCACTCCACGAACGGGAACTGGCTGAAAAAGAACTCCAGGCAGATCTTGCGGAAGCTCACGCGGTTGCCTTCCAGGCTATCGAACGCGCTCGGCGGTATGCGGAAATCATCACCCCCCAAGCCCATCAAACGGCTGAGACCGTAGAGGCCATGTATCGCGTCGGCGAAGCCGGCATCATGGATCTGCTCGATGCACGACGAACTCTGACCGAAACTGAAACCAAGACTCTGGCCGCTTTCGAGGGAGCCTGGCTGTCTTATCTTGATCTCATCACGCTGACCGGAGGCGAAATTGAATAAACGAAACAACAACATGAAGGTGCTGACGAACAGAATGTCTTTATCGTTGCTTCTTCTGATCCTCTTGGCGATTTCCGCTTGTGATGGGCCTACGGTTGGCAAAGAGGCCCACAATCTGGACGACCATGCCGGACACAATCACACAGAAAAGACAGCCGCGACGACCGAGAGTCCACGGTGCGCACCCGGTGAGAACTGTGACGCCCACGAAGAAGAACATGGCGTACATCCAGGAGAAGGTCACGAAGGACATGACCACGAAGAAGGATCGGACCTCGACAAGCCGGTTGAGGAACTGTTTGCTGCTTCCTGCGAGCACGGCGTGAAAACGCATTCCTGCGACGAGTGTCGCTATGAAGTCGGAATCGTGAAAGTTCCCCAACGACTCATTGAGGAAGGCCTTGTCAAGATACAGGAAGTGACGAAGCGCGATTTCGATTCCGAAATTCCTCTGACCGGGGAAATCAGCTTCGATGAACGTAAAGTAGTGACCTTGACGCCGCGCGTGTCCGGAATTGTCAGCCGGGTGTTCGTCGATCTGGGCGAACCTGTTATGCCCGGTCAGACGCTGGTGGAGTTGGAGAGTGTGGAGTTGGCCGAAGCCCAGTCCACATACTTGGAAGCTCTGGCCAACAAGCGCCTGGCCCGCAAGTCCTTTGAACGTCAGCAGTCCCTTCGCGAGCAGAATATCACCAGCGAACGCGAGTTTCTAGTCGCTGAGCGGGACGTTGAGTCGGCGGATATCCAGGCCAGTTCAGCGCGTCAGAAACTGTTGCGCCTCGGCATGTCCAAATCCAACGTCAATCATCTGGTTCGCCAAGGACAGCCGGGAGCGACCGGAACAGTCCATGTCACCGCTCCGTTCCAAGGAAATGTACTCAAGCTTCACGCCAGCCTCGGCGAGCGTGTTGAGCCCGGACACAACATGTTACAGGTGGGCAATACGCACTCTTTGTGGGTCTGGGTCGATCTGTATGAAGCCCAACTGGCAAGCGTCAAGCGGGCCATGAACGGCGAGGGGTTACCGGTCAGCTTGACGGTTCCAGCCTACGGGAACGAAGCGTTTTCGGGACGACTGGACTATATCGGCGATGTCATGGACGAGCGGACTCGGACCATCAAGGCTCGCGTGACCATCAAAAATCCGGACGGCAGACTTAAGCCGGGCATGTTCGCCAAAATCCGGTTGGGACTCGATCCCTCGAAGGGTGCGGTGGCAGCTCCCATCGCCTCGGTTCTTTCCGATGAAGATCGGGATTTCGTCTTCGTACACTACAAGGACGACTATTTCGTGCGGAGGCCGGTGGCCAAAGGACGTATGCTCGACGGCTACCTGGAACTTCTGGACGGAGTCGAACCGGGGCAGATTGTCGCTGTCGCGGGCGCTTTCCTCCTTAAATCCGACGTGCTTCGCTCCAAAATGGGCGAAGGCTGCGCGCATTGAGAGGAGGAAACGGCATGATAGATTTCATTCTACACCGCCGCCTGATCGTTCTGATCGGAGCGGCACTGGTCATTGTTGCCGGTGTTCTTTCATGGTTGCGTCTTCCTATCGACGCCTTTCCGGACACCACCAATCAACAGGTTATGATTCTGACGAAAGCCCCCGGACTGGGTCCGCTTGATGTGGAGCAGCAGGTCAGCTTTCCCATCGAGACGGTCATGGGCGGCCTGCCCTACGTCAAACTCGTGCGTTCCACCTCAAAAACGGCACTCTCCCAGGTCGTCGTGATTTTCGAAGATCATCTGGACACCTATTTCGCACGCCAACTCGTCTTCGAGCGCTTGCAGATGGCGGAGGAACAGCTTCCGCCGGGCATCGAGCCGGAGATGGGACCGATCAGCACAGGACTTGGCGAAGTTTTCCAATACACACTGGAAAGCGACCGGCACAGCCTGAGCGAGTTGCGCACCATGCAGGACTGGCTGGTTGCGCCGAGGTTACGCACCATTCCCGGCGTCAATGAGGTCAACAGCTTCGGCGGACTGGTGCGGCAGGTCGAGGTGCGCGTCGATCCCGACCGTTTGCTGAAATACGAACTGACACTTGATGCCGTGGTCCAAGCCGTTGCCGACAACAACGCCAATGCAGGGGGCTCCTTCGTAATCCGCGACTGGGAGCAGGAAAACATCCGCAGCCTCGGACTGTACGGGTCGCCGGAGGACATTCGTAACGTCGTTCTCCATGCCGAGGACGGAACACCGATCACGATCCGTGAGATTGCCGACGTGGTGGAAAGCCATATGACACGCCTGGGCGGCGTCAGCCGTGACGGCAAGGGTGAAGCTGTCGCGGGCATGGTCATCATGCTGAAGGACGAAAACGCCCAGGAAGTCGTAGACCGGGTCAAGGCGGCCATTCCGTCCATCCGGAAAGCGCTTCCGGAAGGCGTTCGTTTCAATCCGTTTTACGACCGCACCGAACTGGTGAGCGCCGTCACCAAGACCGTGAGCGGTTCGCTCATGCAAGGCGGTGTGTTCGTCGTGATCGTTCTGTTTCTGCTCATCGGGAACCTTCGCACGGCGCTGACGGTTGCCGCCAGTCTGCCGATGACCGCGTTCGTCGCCTTCATTTTAATGGACCTGGCGCAGCTCTCGGCAAATCTCATGACCCTCGGCGGTCTGGCCATCGCCATCGGCATGGTCGTGGATGGCTCCATCGTCATCGCGGAAAACGTCACACGCCACATACGGCGGTATCCTGAAGGGAAGCGCCTGGAAATCATCGCCGGAGCCGTGCGGGAAGTCGCGCGCCCCATCGTGTTTTCCATCCTCATTATCGTGTTGGTTTTCGTGCCGCTGTTCATGCTGGAAGGCATGGAAGGCAAGATGTTCAAGCCTCTGGCGATCACCATGATTTTTGCTATGTTCGGCTCTCTGCTCATGGCCATGACCATCATCCCGGTTATCCTGTCTTATGTTTCCAAAAACAGAGCCTCCGAAGATGAAACTCGTGTCGTAAGCGCGCTGCGTAGTGGATACACCCGCCTGCTCACTCGCGTTCTCGACCACAAGAGGAGTGTTCTTGCCCTCGTCGTGGGCATTCTCATCGCCTCGTTGGCTTCGATTCCATACCTGGGAACGGAGTTTCTCCCCGAACTCGATGAGGGCGCCATCGCGATCAATGTCGTGCGCCTGCCGAACGCTTCGTTGGAAGGCTCCGTCGTGACGGCAGGTTTCATGGAAAAAGAATTGTTGAGCTTCCCGGAAGTCAAAACCGTCGTTTCGAAATCGGGTCGGGCTGAAATCTCCGAAGATCCGATGGGACCGGAACAAAGCGACCTGCTCATCATGCTGCATCCCGAATCCGACTGGACGACAGGCCGCAGCAAGGATGATCTGGTTGTTGCGATTCAGGAGCGACTGGAGCAAATCCCAGGGGTCCGTCTCGCTTTCAGTCAACCCATCGCCCTCAGGGTCAATGAACTGATCAGCGGCGTCAAGAGTGATCTGGCGGTCAAGGTGTTTGGAGCCGACATGGATATCCTAAAAGAAAAAGCGGACGCCGTCGCGGCCATCCTCGGCGAGATTCCTGGTGCAGAGGATGTCAGCGTTGAACAGGTAGCGGGGTTTACGCAACTTGAAATCATCCCGGATCGAATGGAAATGGCCCGCTACAAACTCGCCATGACCGACCTGAACGAGCTGGTGGAGACAGCCATCGGCGGGAAGGTGGCAACGGAACTGGTTGATGGCCAGATGCGTTTCGATATCAAAATCCGTTTCCCGGAGGATCGCCGAAACAGTATGGAAGTCATCAAGGCCCTGATCGTTCCGTCTCCAACCGGAGCACGGGTGCCGCTGGGTCGGGTGGCCAGGATCGAGCGCATCGAAGGCCCGGCGCAGATCAGCCGCGAGAACAATATGCGGCGTGTGGTGGTTGAAGCGAACATCCGCGGGCGCGATCTTGGCGGCTTCGTAGAGGAAGCCCAGCGGAAACTGGAAAGGCTTTCCGATTCCCTACCCGCCGGTTATTGGATTGAATTCGGCGGCACCTTCGAGAGCCAGCAGCGCGCCATGAAGCGGTTGGCGATCGTCGTTCCGATTTCCATTCTGCTCATCTTTCTGATGCTCGTCTCAGCACTCGGAACCCTGAAATCCGCCTTCCTGGTGCTGGTCAATCTGCCCTTTGCGCTTGTGGGCGGGCTGCTGTCTATGCTGGCGTTTGGCATCACACTGAACGTTCCGGCCACCATTGGTTTCATTGCCTTGTTCGGCGTGGCGGTGCAGAACGGGACCGTGTTGGTGAGCTTCATCCGACAACTCCGGGACGAAGGCCGCAACGCACGGGAGGCTGTCATCGAGGCGGGAGGCTTACGACTGCGAGCTCTGCTGATGACGGCAGCCACCACCGTTCTTGGACTGATTCCCATGCTGTACGCATCGGGACCGGGAGCGGAGGTACAACGACCGCTGGCGGTCGTCGTCATCGGTGGACTGCTCAGCGCCACCGTGCTGACCCTGTTCGTGCTGCCCACGCTCTATGTATGGATCGACAGGAAAGAAACACCTCAAGAATAAGGGATACGACCACTCTTACCCAGAACCGCTATTTTGAGCTGAAAGCCAAGCGCCCATCTTTTTGTTGTGGAAGAATCGGATGGATAGATCCGGTTCTTTCATGCAGAAAGGAGGGAGGTTCAGGGTACGGGTGTCCAGCCGGTTCCATCAACTTCTTTCTGCCTGGGGAAACGGCGCCACCTGGGCTTGGTTAAAGCCCCGCCGGGCTTTTCGTAACCTGTTCTACCGAAGCTGGCTGATCCGGTGCCGGGGCACGCCGAACCATTACAGCGGCTTCCGCTTCGGGCCCGATGCGACGTTACGTCGGGGCCGATATGCGTCGAACCGCTTGGGGATGGAGTTCAGAACTACCAATACGGAGCAGAGTTGCCCAGTCCCTTGTTTGGAACCTGGGAACCGTAGGTGACACAGGGCGGCTTCCTGATCATCCGCACACGCTTTCAGCGGGAGTGTACGGAAGGGAAGGGCGATCCGGAGCGCTGGGAGGTGGTCCTCAATGCCGGTCGTGCATCTCAGTTACGGCAAAGGCTTTAGCCCCAGTTCCTTGAGAAAGGCGTTGTGCTTATCCTTGGCCGCTTTGATCTCCTTTTCTGTCTCAACCAGTTCCGCGTGGGTTGTTGTGAGGTCGATCTCCGGTTCCGGTTTCGCCGTGCTGACATAACGCGAGATGTTCAGGTTGTAATCGTTCTCTTGGATCTCTTCCATCTCGACACGCCGGGCATAGCGTTTTTCTTCTTTGCGGAATTGGTAGGTATCGACGATCTTCCGGATGTGTTCGGAGGCCATATAGTTCTGCCGCTTGCCTTTCTCGAAATGCTCGGCGGCATTGATGAACAGCACGTCGTCCGGCTTTTTGCATTTTTTGAGCACGAGAATGCAGACCGGAATGCCCGTTGAGTAAAACAGGTTCGCCGGAAGACCGATCACGGTATCGATGTGTCCGTCCTCAAGCAGTTTCCTGCGGATCGCCGCTTCCTTGCCGCCACGGAACAGCACGCCGTGAGGCAGGATGATCGCCATCACGCCTTCATCTTTGAGGTAGTGAAAACCGTGCAGCAGAAAGGCGAAGTCGGCGGCACTCTTCGGGGCTAGTCCGTGGTTCTTGAAGCGCATGTCTTCACCCAGCGCTTCGGTCGGGGTCCAGCGGTAGCTGAACGGCGGATTGGCGACGACCGCGTCGAAGGTCGGCTTTTTCGCCGGGTTTTGCTCGCGGAGCATTTCCCAGTCGTTGGTCAGTGTATCGCCGTGGTAGATCTCGAATTCCGAATCCTTCACTCCGTGCAGCAGCATGTTCATGCGGCAAAGGTTGTAGGTCGTGATGTTCTTTTCCTGGCCGTAGATTTTGCCGACGCTGCCTCCGGCATCGACAACCCGCTTGCGCACGTTCAGGAGCAGAGAGCCCGACCCGCAGGCAAAGTCCAGCACGCTGGCCAGCTTCTTTCGTGGGCCGCTTTTGGGGTTCTGGCCGTCTAAAGTGACGATGGCGGAGAGGATGTCGCTGATGCGCTGGGGTGTATAGAACTCGCCCGCCTTTTTGCCCGATCCGGCGGCAAATTGGCCGATCAGGTATTCGTAGGCATCGCCCAGCGTGTCGGAATCGGTGGAGAACGCGGCCAGCCCCTCGGCGATTTTCTGGATGATCTTGCAGAGCGTCGCGTTACGGGGCGGGTAGGTTTTACCCAGTTTCTCCGAGGCGAGGTTGATCTCTGAGAACAGCCCGGAGAAGGAGCTTTCAAACGATTCATTCTCGATGTACTTGAACCCTTCCTGAAGCGTGTTCAGCAGCTCTGAGTTCTGAGTACGGGCCATGTTGGCAATACTCGCCCATAGGTGTTTGGGCTTGATGACATAGTGGGCCTTGCGGCGCATCTGTGTTTCAAAGTCTTTGACATCCTTGGGGTTATCGTCGTACCACACCGACAGCGGCGTGCGGCCCCCGTTGCCCACCGCATCCGGGTCGGGATAATCCCGCCCCAGTTCCTTTTTGGCCGCCTGCTCGTAATTGTCCGAGAGATAGCGCAAAAACAGAAAGGCAAGCATGTAATCACGGAAGTCATCCGCGTTCATCGCGCCGCGCAATTGGTCGGCGATGTCCCAGAGGATTTTGCCGAGTTGTTTCTGATCGTTTTCAGTCATATCGCTTCTTCTTCCGTGTCGGCTTCGTTGAATAATTCGGGATTGAACGGGTAGCGCTCGATAAACTCGTATAGGATGTTGCGAAAGTGCTGCTTGTTCTCCTCCATCATCTCACGCGGATCATATAACGAGTAGTTACCGTGGCTCAGAAGGTTGATGATTCGGGTGTGCAGAACACCATCGATATCGTTTTCGTGTTGTCTGATGCAGTCGGAGAAGTTTGCGTGGCCGTGAAAACTGGCGGTCTTCTCCATGATCGCGCGGAGCATGTTGAAGTGATGCGTGTAGAGTTTTCCGCTACGCTCCGCCTCGTAAAGTTCGGCCAGTGCAGCCACGTGATGGAAGAACGGTGTATCACTTGTGTTGAGGAGGAGGTATCCAGGCGATGATCTGGATTGAGACAGAAAGAACCTGTTGGGTTTCTTTCTTTTGGGCTTCAATTCATTGCACAGCACGTTGAAAAATAACGTGTGGTGCGTCGAGATGACCGTTTTCAGCGTACTGTTTTCTCTCTTGAGCATCCTTGCCAGATGTGTTGCCACGGCAATGGCGTTTTGTTCGTCAAGTGACGAGATGGGGTCATCGATGTATACGTATTTGACCCACTTGTAGGGTCCCGAGCCGTCGTCATCAAGCGCTAGCTGCACAATGGCGAGGAAAAAACACCAGATGAAGATGTTTTCCTCACCGCGAGACACCTTGATGTCGTCCACGGTTTCGGTTCTGGCCTCTTCGCCTTCGCCGGTCGTAATGTCGCGGGAAAAGCGCACTTTCCAATTGTCTGTGTCGATCCTGAAATCGAAGTTGGTGTAGCTATTCAGCAAGGGTCGGATGCGGTTATCCATTTCCAGTTCACCAAGGCCTGCGAAGAACTTGGAATCAGCATTCAGTTTAAAGGAGCGCTCGCTGTCGCCATCAAGGTCGTTGTCCCAAGTAAACAAGTCTTCGGTGAAGGCGTTGAAATAGAGTGTATCTCGCTTGTCGTCATCGTTGGCATCTTTACCGAGGTCTTTGAACGCCCCGGACAGGCGCGTTTTTCCCACGCCGTTGTAGGCGTAGAGCAGGATAAACTTCTTGGTCTCCAACTCATCACGAAGGTGTTGGGCTAACGCGGGAAGGCCATTGAATGATAACGTTTTAGCCATATCGTATCGTTCTTTCCTGTCACTACTCACCGTTTTCGTTTCTTGATCGTTGATTTGAACTACCGAGGATTCCTTGACAGTTCAGATTGCTGATAACGTCGTCAAACCGTCACATACACACGAATGCAACCCGTCACCCCCGTGAAAACGGGGGTCCAGGTTACTTATTTTATTCTGGATTCCCGCCTTCGCGGGAATGACGATAAAGCGCGAAGTCATCCATAAAACCCCGATATTGGGTTTGTCAACAGCCTGAGTTGTCAAGGATTGCTTGACAACTGAATTCCGAATCAACTCGTTCATGGTCTCAGGCTCCCTCCGCAACGGGAAAAAGCTGCTGCATCAGGCCGCGCTTGTGCTGCTTTAGGGATTCTATCTTGGCCGCCTGCGCTTCGATCTGAGTATCGAGGGAGGTGAGGCAGTCGGCGATTTTTTGTTGTTCAGAAAGTGTAGGAACAGCGATGATCATTTTTTTCCGAAATGTAGTTGGGTTGATATTCGCCTGACTGACGCTTGGCTTGGCAAGTGCCTTGATTTTCATCTGATACAGCGGCGAGTTTAACATGTAGTTACAAAATGCAGGATCGATTCGTGTTCTCTCCAAACGATAGGTGACAATGTATGAAGCAGTTATAAAATCTTCTTGGAGTCGAAAGAGTGAAATTTTTCCAACTAAATCAAGGCTATTGGTTCTATTCAGAAGGATATCTCCATTTATCAGTTTGAGGGACTCGAATGCGTCGGTATCCAAATCGATGTAAACTAAATTGGAGAGATTTATCCCTCCATCGACCATGTTCCCCATCCGAAGTACCGGATATCGTCCTTTCGTTGAAGTTGATTTGGATGTCCCATAAAAAGCCTTGATTACAAATTCATCGAATGTATGCCTTTCCCACTTCCCCTTGCCCCGAAACTCCGGGAAACGCAGCCGGGGCGTGGTTTCGCCTTCGTGGGGGAAAAGCAGCTGCATCAGCCCTTTTTTGTGGGTTCTCAGCGCGTCAAGCCTGCGGGCTTCGGCGGACATCAGGTCGTCGAGGGAGGAGAGGCAGTCAGCGATGCGGTGTTGTTCGGCTGGGGCGGGAAGGGCTATTGGGAACGAAAGAAATGTTTCGGCATGAATTCGTTTCGCCTTTCTGCTTCCGTCGGCAGTTTCGCCTAGCCTTTCGTAAAAGTCTTTCCGCTTAACATATTCGAGCAAGAAGACAGGATTTAGTCCATCGGCGATATCAAAACACGGCAAATCAACTGTCGATTCAAAATTGTCCAAAGCTAGTGGAATAATACCGAATGCCTGATTGAGAAAATCAAGTTTGCTGTAAATGAACTGCCCTGCCATGCGTCGGAAATACTGAGTGTGGATGCTGCCTTGAACGGCCTCATTCTTCTCAAAGACTCCATTTCCCCAAAGTTTGACGGTAATTTTCTTGGCAACATTCCCTTTGCTACCAAGTATTCTGCTTTCAGTTAAAAAATCACTGAGCGGTTCTTCTTCCCACCCCGGCTCACCCCGAAACTCCGGAAACCGCAGCTTGGGTGTCAAGGCGTGTTTGCTCTTCTTCTTCATCGTTTCCGCCTTACTGCTCATAGGCGTTCAACCCGGAGATGGGTCGCCCGGCGGCGCGTTTCTTCAAGAGCGGGACGAGGTCGTCCATCAGTGCCAGCTCCCTCACGCGGCGCTCGCGCCAGCCCAGGTCCAGCGGCTCCATCAGGTCGGTAAGCTGTTCGCCGTCGAAAATCATGCGGTCGAGGATGGCGTCCACAAAGGCTTGCAGCGCCGCGTTCGTCAGGCCGTGATCTTTGGCTATGGCGGTGAGTTCGGCGGTGTAGCGCGTATCTTTGAAGCGTTGGTAGCCGTTGCGGATCTCTTCCTCGGTGAGAGAACGGCCTGTTTCGAGCGTCAGCACGTAGTCGGTAATCTCGTCGAACTCGTCCATGAATTTGGCGTCGGAGCGAATCAGGCGGATGAGTTGATCGCGGCTCATTTCCTGTTGGCTCGGCGTCTGCCCGCTGAAGCGGGCAATGAGCTTCATGATGTAATCATAGTCAATATCCGCCGAGGCGAAGAGAACGAACTCAAACTCAAGCTGGTCAATCTCCTTCTGCGTGGCGCGGGCGCCATCCCCGTCAGTGTCGCCGCCTGTCTTGTCCTGTTTGGCTTTGAGACGTTTGGCGGTTTCAAGATACACACCACGGAAGGCGCGAGCCTCGTCTTTGGGGAGCGTCTGTTCGATCTCCCGGCGCTGCTCGTCGGTGAGGTCGGTATACTGGTCGAGCTGGGTTGTAAGACGCTGGACCTCTTTGAATTGCTTGACGAAGGCCGCGCGGGTGTCGTCACCCTTAAGGTTGTAGACGGCTTCGGGCCGGGCTTCCAGCCCTTGGGACTTGAGGAAGTCATCCAGTTTCTGTTTGGCTTTCTTGAGTTGCTCGATCACTACAGGAGACTTGTCAACAAGCCAGATTTCCTTGGCCTGCTCGGCCTGCGCACCGGAAAACAGCGTAATCGCTTCATCAACCCTTTCCTGCTGGCCACGGAAATCCAGGATATGCCCGTAGGGCTTGGCGGAGTTGAGTACGCGGTTGGTTCGTGAAAAGGCTTGAATCAGGCCGTGGTGCTTGAGGTTTTTATCGACGTAGAGGGTGTTTAGATATTTGGCGTCGAAGCCGGTCAGCAGCATGTCGACGACGATGGTGATGTCGATCTTCTCCGCGCCCTTTTGGGGGAGATCGCGGTTGGGATATTGCTGGTCCTTGATACGCTTCTGGACATCCTGGTAGTAGCCGTCAAACTCACCGATGGAATGATTCGTGCCGTAGCAGGCGTTGTAATCGGCAAGAATCGCCTTCAACGCGGCCTTTTTCTTGTCCGGCTCCTGCTGATTGTCTTCAAGCTCCTGGGGTAAATCTTCCTGAAGCTGCCGGACATCCGTGTCGCCCTCTGCGGGCGGGGAGAAGATGGCGGCGATCTTGAGCGAAACGAAGTCAGGATCGCTGGCCCGGCGCTCGGCCTGGACTTGCTTAAAAAGCTCGTAGTACTCAATGGCATCGTTGATCGAAGCCGTGGCGAAAAGCGCGTTGAAGCGGCGCTCGCCGGTCGCCGCGTTATGCTTGTCGAGGATGGCCTCGATAACGGCGCGTTTCGCGAGGGGTTCGCCGGATCTGGGCGGGCTTACGCCATCTGGCTTGAAGTAATCCACATGGAACTTCAGAACGTTTTGGTCTTCGATAGCGTTGGTGATCGTGTAAGCGTGAAGCTCGTTCTGGAAAAGGTCTTGCGTGGTGACCAGCGACTGGGCATCGTCTTCAATCTGCCGGACGGTGGCGTTTTCGGGGAAGATCGGCGTGCCGGTAAAACCGAAAAGCTGGGCTTTGGGGAAAAATCTCTTGATCACCTGGTGTGTATGACCGAACTGGGAACGATGGCACTCGTCGAAAATGAAGACCATGCGCTTGTCGCTGAGCGGCGCGAGCAGGTCACTGTAGGTGGTTCGCCCCTGCTTCGCGCGGTTTTTATTGCGTTTGCTGTTTTCATCCAGAGCGAGGCCGAGTTTTTGGATGGTGGTGACGATGACCTTGTGGGCGTGGTCATCCGAGACGAGGCGACGGACAAGGGCCGCAGTGTTGGTGTTTTCCTCGACGCAGCCTTCCTGAAAGCGGTTGAACTCTTCGCGGGTCTGGCGGTCAAGGTCTTTGCGGTCAACAACAAAGAGGCACTTGTGAATGTCCGGTTCTTCTTTGAGCAACGTGGAGGCCTTGAAGGAAGTCAGGGTTTTCCCTGAACCGGTGGTGTGCCAGATGTAGCCGTTGCCACGATTCTCGCGGATGCACTGGTCGATGGCCTTCACAGCATAAATCTGGTAAGGGCGCATCATAAGCATCTTCTGCTCGTTGGCTACCAAGACCATGTAGCGGCTGATGGTTGTGCCAAGCGTACATTTAGGCAGAAAGGACTCGGCGAATTCGTCGAGGTGATTGATCTTGGTATTGTCTTCGGCAGCGTGCTGGTAAATGGGCAGGAAGTTTTCATCAGCGTCAAAGGCAAAATGGCGGTCGTTGTTATTGGCAAAGTAATAGGTCTGAGTTCTATTGGACACGATAAAAAGTTGAACGAAGCAAAGCAGGGTTTTGGTATAGCCGTTGCCGGGATCTTTTTTGTAGTCAACAATCTGTTGCATGGCACGACGGGGGCTGATGCCGAGGGTCTTCAGTTCGATCTGGACAGCAGGGATGCCGTTGATCAGTATCAGCGCGTCGTAGCGATGGTGACTGTTGTCGGTGTTGATGCGAAGCTGGTTGACGACCTCAAAAGTGTTTTTGCACCAGTCTTTGATGTTGACCAGCGTGTAGTTCAACGGGGTGTCATCATCGCGGGTGAAGCTGTTCTTCTCACGTAATAAGCGGGCGGAGGCGAAAACATCGGGAGAGACGATTTCGTCCAGAAGTCGCTTGAATTCGCCATCGGTGAGCGTGACGCGGTTCAGGGCTTGGAAATGCTCACGAAAGTTTTCCTCAAGCTTTTCGCGGTCTTTGATATCATGACGGTAGTCATATTTGAGATCAATCAGCTTTTCGATCAGGGCTTGTTCAATCTGTTTTTCATCCATCAGCCAAAACCTTCAAGGTGTTATACTACCGAGCGAAACAATGACCCGCGAACAGTCCAGGTCGTCAACAGAGCGCTTTTGGCCTTGGGGTTTACTCTACGCGCTCTCGCCATGTACTACTCTGAAAGCGATCACAGATAAATAGTCAACTCCATATCTTTTACCCCGAACCGCTCAAGTCCTGCAAGGAAAACCGGATGTGATTCAGAGAATCCTTCGGTGGTTATCTCCCAACAAGTTACAAAGATAGGGGAAACGAAAGAAATGACAGGATTTCGATGATTACATTCTTCTCCGCGATACTTTTCTTTACGTTATCCACACCATGACGACAAAGCCTGTCATCTGAGATATGAGAGAATTTAGAGCGAACCTCAACGGAGCCTGCTGATTCGATGGCATCTTTGCCTCTTAACCTTGCAAGTTCCCTACGGCACGGACACATCCCCACTGCCGGATGGCCCTGCATCGTTCCCAAGACCACGCCGGTGGTCACTGCTCCGGCAACCACTGCTCCGGTTCTACGTACACGTTTTGCGCGGTGGGCAGGTAACCCTCCCGCGTCACAGCCAGCCGGTCTTTGCCCGCCTCCAGCCACTTCCGGATTTCTCCTTGGGTGACCAGGCTGGCCCCGACCTCGGTGCGCAAGACACCGATCTCCGTGTCCTTAAACGGGCTCATAGTTTGGGTGTCCACCACGTTCCTGGTGAGATTCATGGCCACGAGGACTGTTTCCTCCATCCGTACAGGCAGGGTTTGTTAGCAAGCTGTCCAGGCATAGCTTGGTGCGCATGGGTTTCCGATCCGAGTCCTTCTTGCAAAAGGTACCCAAGCTGACTGCAAAGAGGCTGAAAATCTGATTGAAGGGCTAGCTGCCGCTAATTACCGGGCTGATTGTGGCTAGGATACAAATGGTATCATTGATCTATGCGAGAAGAACTATGTGCGTCCGGAGATTCTTACGAAGAAGAGCCGTACCGCTCAACGCGACGACGACAAAAACTTGTACCATGAACGCCATCTGGTTGAAAATTCTTTTGAAAAATTGAAATATTGGTGTGGGGTGACCATGCGTTCCAAGCGTCTTTCCTCGCTACGTTACATCTCCGTTATTTGGTCCTATGGCTTCATAACTCCGAACGACACGGTCTGGACCGTTGAGCTTTTCAAGAATTGAAATGACGATACGCTGCAAGATTTTCTTGACAAGGAGAACACCTTATGATTATGTTCCACCTCGCTGATGCGGTGGGCCCTACGCAGTAGAGCAACGCCAGCACCAACACCTTGACAATAGAAGCATTCCTCAGTAGCTCAGTCGGTAGAGCAGGTGGCTGTTAACCACCGGGCCGGCGGTTCGAGTCCGTCCTGGGGAGCCAAAATTAAAGTCGCTAAATCAAAGCGGCTGGTTCGTTAACACAAACCCCGGAGATTCGCGTCTCCGGGGTTTGTTGTTTCTGCCGTGATTCTCGCCGCTTGCGCATTCCGCTCCATGCCGGAAATTCTCTCCTTTGTCCGGCATCCGGTCCGGGGGCCGAGACGCATCCCTGTTTTCCATGTCCATTTCCAAAACCTCTCTGCTTTCTCTCCAGAGAGAGCATCACTGGTTTACAGAAGCCGGGTTGGTTTTGGTCAGCGGGGAGAACATTCCCAGGAACCGTCGAATTGAGGTTTTACTCCTGATTTAACATTTAACTTGAAGATGAGTTAGGAATACGATAAATAGTGAGGTCTTTGCATCGCTTTCTGAAACAAACCTTTGATTAGCGACAGCATGGAGAATTAAATATGGACCCACTCACTGTTTGTTTGACCATTTTGGGGTTGATTATTGCTACTATTGCATCTATTTACCAAATACTTTCTTATAATAAGATGAACGAAAATATGGATAAAGGTTCTACCATTGAGCCTGGTCAACAAAATTTGCAGAACAAACTGCTTCTTTATTTTTGGAATTATCCTACAGCTGGAATAATTGAGTCATCATTGGCAGTAAAAGAAAGTGCCGTGTTTCGTGGCGATCTTATTTATGCGCGCGAAAAGCCAGGCCTAGGCTCGGCAATAATATCCACAGAATTAGCACTTAAATATTTTGGAAATCTTTCCGAGTCCCGAATAGATGGATGTATTTCTTGGGCGTTATCAAATACCCAGAATAATTATCCAAGATTCATTATTGCAGAATTTATTGACCCGATTACATCTTTGATGATAAAAAAGCCCGATTTCAGACATACATTGGCATTTGCAATTATACTTGCCAGGACGGGAAAACTCTTTCCCCTTCTTAAAGAGTATTTGCAAGTAGTTCTGGAAACTCAAAGAGATGACGGAGGTTGGGCTCCAGGTGAAGGTGTTACGATTTCGGAGCTATTTACTGTTTTATATGGTCTAGAGTTATTACACTTATGTTCGCAAAATGATAATCTTTCAGCTATTGAAATTCGCCATTGCATAAATTCAAGAGACCGTGCGGCATTATGGTTCATCAATAATTCTACCGATGATGGACTATGGGTTTCTGGTGTAATGAAAGAATACTCCTGGGATGATATTGTTAGCACAGCTTGGGTTCTGCACCGCATCGCTAATATCAATATCTCCATTTCTGGTTGGGATGAATGCATTGTATCAGCTGCACACACAATGATAACACGAGCCAGACTCCAGGAGCAGTGGATCCATACGCCAGATATTCAACGCTTTAGGGTTGAATCGCGAATTGCAGCAGCTACGGTTAAAATATTAAAATTAAACTTTCTCCCATACGACATTGAAGAACACCTAAATCTGTACTTAAATAATTGGAAAAGGAAAACAGCATCGTTTTTAAGGGGGCTTCCTGATTCAGAACTTGATTTATCAACAGTTCTTTTTTGCTTAGAAGGGCTATTTTTAGAAGGGCTATTTCATGATACGGAAATAGTTGAAGCTGCGTTATCTATAACTTCTCCTAATAAGGAACTGTTGTAATCAAGTAAACCCCTTTTGAGCTTAATATCATGATATTCCGTTACTTTTTGTATTTATGGTTATATGCCTTTCTATAAAATCGAAAAATATTCTTGACAGAATGCATCTTTTTTGAAATGTATCAAGAATACTAAGGTGTAGAGTATTCCTACTTGCCATAATTGCTACAAAGGACTGCAATGAACCAACAGATAGTTGTATACTTCGTTGCGTTCGTTATTAGCATCTTGGCAAGCTTTCTTGTTCCCTCAAAAACAGGGGTTCGAGGGCATTTTGTAAATGCGTTGTTATCAGCTGCTGCAGGCACAGCCCTAGTTACACTATTTTATCTATTCATGACTATGTTAAATGTCCAAAATCATCTTCAATATCAGATCACTCAAACGCCGTATGCCGCAGTTAAAAGGCAGCTATCAGAAAGTTCTGAACGCAGCCCATTGATCGATGCAAGAAGAAGAAAGCTATCAAGCATTGAAAAAGATATCGAGGCACTTGCAATTGGTAGAATATCTTTCAAAGCAACTGATGAGCTTATTGCTGAATGGTTGGAAGGCATTCGCTCTACTAAACAAGAGCTTTTAGCGACAAACATTGTGCGAGCTACAGTGTGGAATCAAAATGCTGAAATGAGAGGACCAGCCAAAGAAGCCCAGCGCGATTTAATCGAAAAACACTCAATAACAATAAAAAGAATTTGGATTTATTCGAAAAGCGACGAAGCATCACAGAAGGATTTACTTTCAGTGTCTTTAGAGCAGAAAAACTTTGGAGTACAAACAAAATATTTAACATTGGAAGATCTTTATAGTCAGCAATTTTCTCAGAAATATTTGCAGACACTAGGTTCTCTTGATGTTGTTCTATTCGATGGAGCATCAATACTTGTTACCTTAACAAACCCTAGCGATTACACCATTACTGGAGGTTACATGACAGCCGAACCTGAGTCGCTGCAAGCAGGTAGAGAATTGTTTTCTAGGCTATGGAGTATATCCAAAGACAACTTCTACTAATAGGCTCCGTAATGAGAATGTTATTTGTACACTTTGACTACGCTCATTTCAGGGATGTTACAAGTGCTAACCGCCCAGAAGGAATAGTGCCAGTACCCAAAGGGCTTGAGGCTTTTAGTAATGTTTTAGTCGTTTTTACTTGCGTAGAAAGTAATGATACAGATAATACTATCTCATTAGCTGCTGACTTAATTATTAAAGAATGGGAGCGCTGTGGAAAACCAGACGCGCTTTCGATTCAACCATTTGCTCATCTTTCAAATGATTTAAAAAGCAAAGAATCATCATACCAGATTCTTAAAAATATCCATGATATTGTGAAAGTCACCGTATTGAATACATCTCTGGGTTCTTTTGGCTTCAATAAGTCTGCCACATTTTTTTGTTCCTCAAAATCTTATCCTGGTAGTATCGCATTTCGTGAAATTGATATTTCCACTCCGAACAGGTCCTCGAAAAAGGGATGAAACCGTTTAAGGAGGAAGAAAAATGAGAAAGCCTACATTGCTAGCGATCATTGTTATTTTAATACTAGGGGTGACATCGGCTATTTGGTGGCATTCATCCAACAATGATCGTGGACCCAACATTGGACTCATTACATTTGTGGATCATCCTGTACTTAATGAAATCATTGATAGTTTTAAAAAAGAAATGGTATCACTTGGATATCGCAACGGCGAGAACTCTACTTTATATTTTGCTAATGCCCAAGGAAACATTGCAGAAATTGAAACACTTGCTCGAACAATGCTCAGAAATAACTTAACGGTATTAGTGCCCGTCTCAACACCAGTGTCACGTGTGGTTTTCAATGTGGCACCAGAAAAACAAACAATTGTGTATAGTTTTGTGACGAATCCCGATGATTTAGAACCTGCTCTTTCGGAAAAAAGGGGCACTGGCGTTTCCGACAGAATCAATTATAAGAAAAGTGTACAGCTAATTAAAGATATATATCCTGATATTAATACGATTGGCATGCTATATAATCCGACAGAAAGGAATTCTGAAGTAGCTCTTAAAGAAATACGCGAACTAGCGCCGCAACTTGGTCTATCGCTAATGGTTGAAACTATTTCAAACGCAGGAGAAATCCGAGAGGCTTGCAGAAGACTAATTCCTAAGGTTGATCTTATGTTCATCGGCCCAGATAACACTGTTGTTGGGAATGCAACAATAGTGATCTCTACAGCACTTGAAGCAAATAAACCTGTAATTGCAGTAGATTCTGGTAGTGTTGAAAGTGGTGCATTGGCTGCGTATTCAGTTGAATACAAGGCCGTTGGCAGAGAAACAGCGCGCCTTGTTGATCGTCTAATCAAAAATCCAGGGTCTGTTGTTGAGCGCGTGATTCCTGTGTATAATGATAATCTTATATTAAATTTCTGCACTGCCGAAAAGCTTGGAGTCAAATTCCCTGACTCTTTGCTTGGAAAGGCAAATCAAGTGTACAAATGTGGTGACGAAAAGTAACCTACCATCTCCGGAGTATTATAATGTACGATTTAATTCAGGGAATGGTAGATTGCCTCAACAGCGGACTGATATATAGTATTCCTGCCATAGGGATGGTATTAACTCTAAGGTATGCATCGTTCCCTGACCTAACAATAGAAGGGAGCTTCGCTTTAGGTGCATCTGTGGCTATGATATTTGCACAATCCAATCACACGTTCGTTGGAATAACCCTTGCAGTATTTGCTGGAATCTTGGCTGGATTGGTAACCGCTTTTGTATTTCTTGTCGCAAAAACAGACAAGCTAATATCAGGTATAGTTGGTATGGTTATTGCGCAGTCAACGGCGTTAATCATTGTTGGTTCTACAATAAACGTCGGACTGGAAAAAACGATATTTTACTACCCTTCAATCTTTGATGATTATCTCAAAAACACACTAACATCAGGAGGCGTTCTTTCAATAGAAATTACTCGGCTTGTTTTACTTATTGTTATTGTGTTTGTATTAATGGCAATGTTAGCACGTTTGGCGCACAAAAAATTTGGAATAGCGATTCGCGCGCTTGCAAATCATGCAGATATGCTTTCAAAGTTGGGGTACTCTCGGATGTTTTACTACGCGCTAATACTTGGCGTCTCTAATGGAATTGCCGCATTCGGTGGCGCCATCTTTGCGAATCATCAAAAAGGCTATGATAACAGTTTCGGTTTAAACGTGCTAGTCATTGCATTGGTTGGCATACTACTGGGAGAGGAAATTGTAAAATATTTTACAAGGAAGAAAGATTTAACACCTAGGGGGCAACTACTTTCTCCTATTGTTGGTTCTATAGTATACATGGGATTTGTGACAATCATTGCTGATATTACAATCGTCACTGGCATTGCGCAGAGCAGCCCAAATCTCAGGAGATTACTCACAGCAATATTCCTAGCGCTCGTACTATTCATACAACGCAATAAGGAAACGAGCAATGCCACCTGATAATAGCTCTAATAAGTCTGCTAGCAGTGCTGTCTTGAATATCGATGCTGTAATTTATCCTAAGCAGGGTGATAGAAGAATTGTGAGTATCGAAAATCTTGTTATTGCAGGGAACGTTGTTGTTTCTGTTTTAGGGCCAAATGGCGCAGGAAAGACCTCGTTGCTCAGAGTTATATCTCAAGATGTACAAGCCGCAGGAAACATTTCTTTCACTGGGAATAATCATGGAGACGGAAAATGGAAGCGAAGCATATACCATTACTGCAAGAACCTGAGAGAAATATTATAACTGACGTAACGCTTATGGAAAATATTGTTTTAGCTAACAGATCCAACGGGGGCAAGGAAGATCAGCTTGAAGCAGTGCTTCTAGATTGGTCAAAAGAATATTTTCCAGGTCTAAAAAGAAAATACGTGCTAGGTCGATATTTGTCTGGAGGCGAAAAACAAGCTCTTGGATTACTGCTTGCAATATCAAGAGAACCATCAATCGTACTATTAGATGAGCATACAGCTTCTCTGGACGAAAAAAATAAAGAGATTTGTTCAAAAGTTGTTTATGAGCAAATTCGAAACGAGTCAAGAATAGTGCTATGGGTTACCCAGGATCTCGCTTTGGCCCAAAAATATTCTGATAGTTTTATAATAATAAGAAATGGGCGGTGTGAAACAGGACCGACTCCTAAAAGGATAGAAGACTACACTTTGGACCAATTGAGAAGGATGTGCTTTGAAGGATAATCTACAGTTATTTCCATTTAACTACGTGATACTTGTATGGTAATCGAACAAGATTTTCTGGTGTTTCCAATCCGCCTCCCTGGCAATCTCCCGAACCTGATGTTCGGTAATCGGCTCCTTGCCTTCCAGCACGCGTGGCAGGAACAGAATTTCTTCCTGAATATCGGGAGCGAGGTTGAGCAGATTCACGATCTGGCTTATGCGCGCGCGCGTGACATGTCCGAGCCGGGCCAACTCGGCGTAGTCGGCGACGAGTCCTTCCTGAACCAGTTTCTCGAAATGGATTGCAAGAGCCATGAGCTTGGAGATACGCGGGATCGTGCCGGGGGCAACGGGCGTTGAGTCCGCCGGAGCATCGCCGTTGCGAATCTTTTTTTTCCGGTGGCGTCCCTCTTTGAAGTGTAGCTTGAAATCGACCTTCCATCCAGTGTCATTCATGCTCATACCTCCCTGGCCTTTGCCAACTCCTTGATCCCGCTGGGCCGGAAGTTGATCGAGATGGTTTCCTTCTCGCCGTTGTAGCTGATGCCTTGGATCAAAAGTCGGATCAGCCGAACCTTTTCATGCGCTCGCAAGGAATCCCACACCGGGTCGAAATGCGCCAGCGCCGCCGTGAGTTCTTCCTTGTCGATGGACTCGTTTTGGAGGCGCGCCAGAGTTCGGTCAATTTCGATCACCCGCTCCTGGACGCGCGTCATTTTTTCCTGAATCTCGGCGAGATGAGAGACGGATGACGATTCGCCTGAACCGTCTCTGCCCGTCTCCTTGAGCAACTGGCGTTCTTCCAGGCTCAATCGGCGCAGGTCGGTTTCCAGTCCCCGGCGCTCCTCCGTCAATTTCACCAGGCGCTCTTGCAGTTGTTCCTGGGCCTGTGACAGTGTTTTCGCCGTCAGGCGCTTGTCTCTTCCAATACCGCGTATCCGATCAACGATGAAGTCCTCGATCTCCAGCGCGGGAATCGACTTGGTCGGGCAGGAATCCCATCCCTTCTTCTGCGCGCTCGTGCAGACGTAGTAGCGGTAGACCTTGTCGCCACGCTTGACGCTGGTGTTCACCATCCGGGCATTGCAGCAGGCGCAGTCCATCAATCCTTTCAGCAATGCCCCGTACTTATTGCGAAGGTGGGTCGGTCTGTTGTCGCTGACGCCGTTCCGACCGTTGCGGCGCAGCATATCCTTAGTGGCGCGCCAGACCGCCTCGTCCACTATCGCCTCGTGCTCGCCTTCAAACTCATCGCCCTTGTACTTTACTTTGCCCATGTAGAGGACGTTGTTGAGCAGGCTTGAGAGATTGTTCTTATTGAAAGGTTTGCCGCCGCGCGACAACCCCCTCTTGGTGGTCCACTTCTTGGTCGTCCACCCACGGCGATTCAGTTCCGCAACGGTCGCCAGCAGGGATTGCCGGTCCAGATAAATGTCGTAGATTTCACGTATCCTGGCCGCCTCGAAGGCGTTGACCACCAGTCGCCCCCCTCGCGGGTCCACATCGTAGCCCAGAACCGGCATGCCTCCCGTCCACTTGCCTTTTCGGCGAGCGGCAGCCATCTTGTCCCGCGTACGTTCGGCGATGATTTCCCGCTCGAACTGGGCGAAGGAAAGCAGGATGTTCAAGGTGAGACGGCCCATCGAGTGGGTCGTATTGAACTGCTGCGTGACCGAAACGAAGGAGACGTTGTGCTTCTCCAGCGTCTCCATGATGCGAGTGAAATCGAGCAGCGAACGGGAGAGCCGGTCCACCTTGTAGACCACCAGGCAGTCTATCTTTCCTGCTTCCGCGTCGGCCATCAGCCGCTTGAGCGCAGGTCGTTCCATGTTGCCGCCGGAGAAACCGCCGTCATCGTAGAAATCGGGCAGGCAGAGCCACCCTTCGTTCTTCATGCTGGTGATGTAGGCTTCGGCGGACTCCCGCTGGGCATCCAGCGAGTTGAAATCCATATCGAGCCCTTCATCCGTTGATTTGCGGGTGTAGATGGCGCAACGGATTGTTTTGGGTTGTTCGATTGGTTGTCTGGTTTCCCGTTTCACGTTTTGTCTCGCAGTCGTCTAAATTTTGAAAAAGGTGTAGCCGTTCCAGTGGGTGCCGGTGATGGCCTTCGCCACGGCGGAGAGCGTCGGAAAGAAGGCACCGTCGAATTTAAAGCGATCCTCCAGCACTTCGACCTTGTAGTCTCGGCCTTTGTATTTGCGCGTGAGTTCCGTATTTGGCGGAGGAAGACGCGGGTCTCGCTCTGTCGTCCGAGCCGTGATTTCCACCCTGCCTTCATTCGCATCAAACGGTTCTCTCGGTGCGCGAATGCGCAGGTCGGATTCGTTGGCCAGTTCCGCCGCGCGCTTTTTGGCGCGCTCGGACAAACCGCCTTCAAGATTGGCCTGCATCCGCCATGCGATTCGTTTGATCAAAAAGGCTTTGTTGCCGCTGCGCGCCTGCTCTCCAAAGGCTTTCACATACTGTTCACGCAGTTCGCGCACCGTCATATTTTGCATGCGCTCGACTTCGCGCTGAATATCGAATCTCATTTTCATCACCCTCCGGCTGCGAGATCAGAAGTCGACTTATTCCTCGCGACACCCTGAGAGACCTTGTCGCGACCTCTACTGACCGGCATCAAATCGCAATCTCTAATGGTCTGAGCCTTGGCCCCTTCCTGAACATGTCGTCGGTATCCCTTCGCCAGGAGGTCGGCGATCTCACACTGGATTTGCTCTCCGCTTAATTTGTCGATGTCGAAGTATTCGATCATGAATTGGACTCCGTATATTTCTCACATCGTTTGCCGCCTTTGCGACTTCTGCCGGGCGTTAACCCGCGTCGCTATTGGGGCTTCGGTGGCCCGAAAAGTCCAGTTCTTTCTCGGTTAACGGAGAAGAATTCGCAGTAATATCATTGCCTTGAGAATGCATCATCTTGCTGATTCGCAAGTAGCCTTTGGCCAAGATCGAGGCCACTTCATCAAGGATTTCTTCAGGTTTCATCTCATTCAAATCGGGAGTTCCAATCATCGATAATCCTCCGCGTGCCCCCACGCTTCGAATACCCGCGCCAGGTACGTTTCCATCTGGAACAATCCGCTGAGCGCGATGTAGGTACCGCCGTCCTCGCCGGTGAAGCGGGTCAGTTTTTCTTCGGCAATAAGGCTGAAGATCATCTCCGCCAGCAGTTCGAGCGACTCGTCCGAATCGAGCGTCAGCAGCCGGATGGCGGCGTCCTCGAAATCCTCGAACAGCAAACAGGTGTGACCGTCTTCGGAAGCCTTCTGCAACGCATACAGGACGCCCGCCCGGATGCGTCCGGGAGCGTCCTTCGACGTGCCTGTCTTGAGTGCGATGTCGTCCACGCGCCGGAAGCCGAAACCATCGACCAATTCGATCAGGATGTAGGGATTCTCCTTCACCACAGATAGCGCCGAGTTGCCGAGCTTCTCCATCAACTTGTCGACCTGATAGGGCGTGAGTCCGAAGGCGGAAAGGTAGGCGATGACCTTCCCATGGCTCCGACGCTCCAGCCATTCCTCTTGCACCCCTTCCATGATCTCGCGGGTGATACCCTTGATCTCCATCAGTCGTTCCGGCTCTTCGGTCACCACGTGGTCGAAGTCGTTTCCGAAACGGTTGGCGATTTCTCTGGCTCGCGCCTGGCCAATGCCTTTGAAGGCCTTACTCAGGGCAAGGAAGCGCACCAGGCCATCCAGATCGAGGTCCATGTCCGGTTCGAACTTTGCAACCTCAAGCTGCGGTCCCCAGTCCGTCTTGGTCATCCGGCCTTGGAAGATCACGAAGTCGCCCTCGGCCACGGTGAAAGGGCCTTTGAAGCGCAGGCTCGCACCGTGGTGTTGTCTTACGATCCCGGTGGTGAATCCGGGGCGCGAGCAGAACAGCCGCTCCACCCGACCCCGGACCACCAGGTGTGATTTGGATGTTGAATTGCCGAGCGCCATCATCGCCGCCTCTTCCAGATCTGTTCGAGCAGGTTTTCCAGCATGCGGCGGCAATGCGGGCGGCTGCCCCAGAAGAAGACGGGCACGCCGTAGGTCAGAAAGACCGCGTTGGCGGCGGCGAGCACGGCATGGGGATGCGCCGAACTACGATAGCGATGCTGCAGGACATCGGCCACGGAGCCTTCGACCACGACGGCGCTGCGCCGCATTCCTTGCAGCTTAGACAACTCCAACGCAAAACGCCGCCAGTTGTGAATCAGCGTGTTCACCAGATCGTCCAGGCTCTTGCGCTCGATGGCGACCTCTTGCTCCAGGCCCTCCAGCGAATAATCCCCGGCAGTAAGCGCCCGACGCGCCACGAGGACTCCCTCCGAAAACTCGAATGGAGTCTGCTCGCGGGTGTCGACCACCACCGTCATGCGCGCGTCGCGATCCGCCATCAGAAACTCACGTCGTCGTCGCCGAAGGGATCGTCCTGGACCTCGGCCTGGGTGATGCGCTTGTTGAGGAAGGAGTTCTGGTGCTCGCCCTTGGTCTTGAGCTGGATCTCCACCACCAGGTCGAGCAGTTCATGCAGGTGCTGAGGCAACAGCGACAGCTTCTCGATCTTCAGCCCGGCGATCAGCAGGTCGCGCTTGAGCCACTTGATGTTCTCCTTGGTGACGATCATGTTGCGGTGCCAGTACTTGCGGCCCGCATAACGGGGACCGAGCACGCGCAATTGCCAGACCAGCATGGGGTTGTTGTTCTTCGAGTAGAGCAATTCCACCTTCTCGACGCTCATCTGGTACTTACCGTCCGGAAGCGGCTCGCCGCCGACGCTCTCGTCCACCTCGGTCGTGCTGTAATCGTCGTCGAACTGCTCCAGGTCGTAGGGATTGACCCCGGAGGGATTGTTGGTTTCGTCGTCGTGTTCGTACATCGCGGATCTCCTTGTTTACGTGTTGGGTTTCTGGGTCTTGGCGGTCTGGGCGCTCTTGCCCGCGAAGGCCTCGGCGAAGGCGCGGTATTCCAGCGGCAGCAGTTCCGGCAGCCTGCCGGTGCGGTCGCCCGCCTCGTAATGCTTGTTGGGTTTGGTGCGCAGCACGCGGCGCACGACGCTACGGCCGTCCGTGGTGGTCTCGTTCTCCAGGTCGGCGTAGAGGATCATGTCGACCATGCCCAAAAGGATCTTGCGGGCGGTCTCGGGCAGCGTGGGAGTGACCTTGAGGTACTTGCCGGTGCGGCCCTCGATTTCCCGCTCCTGGGCGTGGCTGACGAGAAACAGTCCGTAGGGCAGCGCGGCCAGCTTAGTCAGCACCCGGTGGAACTCCGCGTTGACCAGGGCGAAGCCCTTGCCGTAGGGCAGATCGGTCGGATGCTTCACGCCGTGCTTGGCGCAGACATAGGCGGTGCAGTAGCGGTAGGCGTTGTCGGCGGTATCGATGATGATCGTCTTGAAGTTGTGGCCGCCCTTGGCCACCTCGGCGGCCGCATCGAGGAACTCCTCCCAATTGGTGATCGGGATCTGAAACACCTCCAAGTGGTTCAGTCCGGGCTCGGTGGCCAGGAACAGCGCGCCGGGGGCCTGGGCGCAAGTGGACGACTTGCCGACCTTCGGCGCGCCGTACAGCAGGATGGTTTGGTCGGCCAGTTCGGCCTTGACGGGGGTCTTCTTCGTGGGCAACAGGCTCATGGTCTCCTCCTTCAGAATGAGGCGGGTTCGTCGGGTTCGGTGGAAAGCTCGCTATGGGCGGGCCGGGTTACATACAGGTTTTCGAGGACGTTGGGGTTGTCGTTGGAACGGCAGAGCGGGAAGTACGGACAGGGACGGTTCATGCCGAAGCAGATGTCGGTGTTGCGGAACCACTGGTTCGTGCGCCGGGTAAGAAGAAGCTGCTGGGACAACTCCCACACCTCGGCCACCGTCTCCCGGATGTCGTCCTGGGAGAGAAGCAGCGTCTCGCGGCAGTACATCAACGGGTCGGCGTATTTCTCGGCGAGGCGGGCGGCGTACTCCTCGTCGCTCTCCGGCAGCTTGCGCTTGGCCGAGGATTTGCCGGTCTTGGACTTGGCGATCAGTTCGGCTCGCCGGATGGCGAATTCCTCCTCCGTTTCTCCCTGGCCCTGTTTGAGCTTGGCCTTGGCGACCACGTCGTAGATAACACCGGAGATGGCGATGCCCATATCCTCGGCCAGGTAGTGGGCATAGAGCGCCACCTGCAGGTCGAGGGGCAGCTTGTCGATGTAATCGCCGCTGATCTGCGCAGCGCTTTTATGCTCGACGATGAAATACTCGCCGGTGTCGCACATCTGGACCAGCAGGTCCACCTTGCCGCGCATGGCGAAGCTGCGGGAACTCCGTCCGCTGGCCGGATTGATCAGGGGCGCGGCGAACTCCTTCTCTACGTCCACGATGTGAAACGGCTCGGATGGGTAGTGGTTGACATAGCCCTGGAACATCGCCTGATTCAGATGCCAGAGCCGTTTCTGGTTGAGATCGGCGTCGCGGTTGGGATAGAGCGCATCGATCTCGCCGAGGATGATTTCGACGGCTGCGGCATCCTTGGCCCGGCCTTCCAGATCCAGCCGGAACCAGGATTCCAACGCCCGGTGGAAGCCGCTGCCCAGGGTAAGGTTGGCGTCCCGTTCGGCGGGAACGATCTCACGCACGAAGCGGTTGAAATAGCGACGGCGGCAGTTGCGGAAGTCGCGTAGAGACGAATAGGTCAGAATGCTCTCAGGCATGATCCGCCTCCATTTCCGTCTCCAGCTGCAGCTTGAGCGGCAGACCGTGGGCGATCTCGAACTTGACCACTCGCAGATTCGGCGTGCTGGCTGCGAGCGACAGAACCTCGACCCATTGCGGCTTGCGCGCGATGTCGGGAGCGTCGATCAGCTTGGAGGGACCGTTGTCCTTGCCGGGAGAGAAGGTCTTGATGCTGCGGAAGCCGTCCTGCGGCTCGCCGTTTACGAAGACCAGATTCTCCAGGTGGCCGAAGTTGAGCCGGGCGCAGTGGCGGATCAGCTTGCGCCAGGCTGTGGAAAAATGTTGGGTGCTTGTGGTCATATCAGCTCCTTGTGTTGAAAGCCGCTTTAGCGGGAAGCCCGAGGGACTGCGGTTTGGGTTGTTGGGGTGTTTTGCTCATCGGGATCGAGAAGCTCGCTGGCGCGAAGCAGGTAGTGCGCGCACTCACGCAACTCCTCGGCCATGTAAGCGGAATCGATTTCGGCCAGACGGATCATGCCGTCGCATAAGGTGACGAGCCGGGTGAGCTTGCCGATGGCGAAGGCGATGGCGAACACCGGAATCGCCCAGGGGAAGTTGGTCGCTTCTTCACGCGCCCGACGCCGAGAGTCCTTGGAGGCCGCCAGCATCTTTTCGATCTGGCGTTTCATCGCAGGCCTGCCTGGCGCTCCAGGTGTTTGCGAACCACGCGCAGCAACTGCGTCTCCATCTGGCGCACACGCTCGCGGGTCACGTCCAACGCGACGCCGCACTGCTCCAGCGAGTTCTCTTCGAGGAAGCGCAGCCGTAAAAGCGCCTTCATCCGTTTGGCGGTGCGGGCCGCTCGCCCGCCCCAGCGCCGCTCGATGGCCTGCTCTGCGAGCGTCAGGACGTACTCGACATCCAGGTTGTGCAAGGGATCGATCTGCTGGGTTTCAAGGCGTCCGACTTCAGACATCCGGTAGGCTTCACGCCAGGAGGGTTCTTCCATGTGGGACCGTTGCATCGTTCTCGCTCCGATTGACTCCAACGCGATGTGCGGTGGATGGGCGGGTATAGAGCAACGGCTGTGCCAGCCTTGTAACTGGTTGTTAAAACAAGACTATCGGAGAATTTTGACGGCCTTTTCAGGAGCCCGTTCGCAAGATGATGGGCAGCGGCTCGACCTGGCGGTTCGGGGGCGCATTTTACGGCGAAAAACGTGGGAAAATGGCGGTTGGCGGAGAGAGTCCCGAAGGCTCATGCACAATTTAGGCGGGTCGTGCACAATTTCATGCACAATTTAATCTCGTTGATTTTACTCGATATTTCCAAAACAGCCGTTGCCATGCACAATTTCATGCACAATTTAGGGCCGCCGCATGCACAATTTCTCGGCGGAGGCCGCCGTTTACCAAGCCATAAAATTAAAACGCCGCCAAGCGGCGGCGCTGATGAGATGGAACGGGTCGAGACTCACTTTTTCTTGCCCACCCCCTTATCGGTCGAATCGATGCAGTAGCAGCCGAGGTAGTAACGGCGAGCGGGAGTGTCCAACCAGTTTGCCAATGGACGCGATAAGGGTGATTGAGAGCGCTTGTCGCAGGATAAGTTGACTCCTAGCTTCGTAGGTTACCATCGGTATTCCCCACCACGGCTGCGGAATTTTTCCTCACAGAACTGAACTTGCTGCCATGCCCGCATTACTCCAGTATCAAGAATAGGCTGGGAGTACCTTAATCTGCCCAATACATTGTCAAAAAACCGACCGGCGGGATCGACCATCGCATAACTTCCGGTCATTGCTTCGTTCGATTCCGCTATCAGCACGGCTCCAAGTTCACGTCTATGCCGGGCAACGAAGCCGTCGAACTCGGCAGCGGAAATCAATAGATCGTCGATTCTTCCATCGTTCTGTCCGTCAATCGGCAAGACCTGGAATGCCTTCCACCGTTTCGGTCTCATCGCTTTTATCCAGGGAATCATGTTCTCGGTCATCGTCAGCTTCGTAACTACCGAATTGACCTTCAACCGGATGCCCGCCTTCTTGATCTTCAAGGCCAGTTCTACATACTGCTCAGGTCGGTATGCGCGTCCGTTTTTAGCCCTGCCGAGATCTATTTGAACTGCAGGGTCGAAGCTATCGATGCTGATGCCGATCCAGTCCAGGTGTGGAGCAAGACGGCAAAGCAGCTCCGGATTATCGATCAATCTGGCCCCGTTGGTAATTAGGGCGGTCGTTGTTCCGCTCGATTTCAAGCAGGAGAGAATCTTATCGAGGTATGGACAAAGAAGCGCTTCGCCGCCTGCGACAGAAACCTTGGAGAAGGCGCTCCCGATCATCTTCGCAAGCAGGATGTTGTTGGCTTTATCCATCGACGGTCTGCCATGCAACGTCGCCTTAACATCATTGAAAACTGCGAAACAGAATCGACAGTTCATGTTGCATGCGGCCCAGATATGCCAGTTCACGGATGGAGGGAGTGGTCTCGTTATCATGGCCGACCCCCTTTCTCGTTAGACCAGTTTCTGGGTTTTTTCGTCGCATGCTCGACCGTAACCACAACTCGGTTCTCTGCGACGATGCAAGCCGTGTTCTTCAACTCGGTCAGGTCATGGCCGTCACGTTTCGCTTTTTGTATGGCCTTCGTGTCGATATGGTACGCGACACAGCCTTTACCGGCATGGTGCGGTGTGCCGAAGGTAAAGATCGTCTCTATGGCTGCTTGGGGGATGCCCCGCTGCTGGATTCGCTTGCGGGCGTGGTGCGTCAGCACCAGTACGTTGGATATACGCATTTCCTTTGTCCTTTCTCGCGTTTGTCTTCATTTGCAAACTGAAAGACGAGGTTCGGACAGCCGAAAGGCCGGGCGGGACGCTTACGTTCCCAAGCGGAACCTCACAATCAACGGTCAGTTTCTGTTTGTGTAGGTCACCTCCTTGCTTCGGGTGCGCTGGGCCCCTTGTGGGTCCGGTTTAATCTCCAGTGAATATAGATGAGCCTGTCTTAGCCACCAGAACGCGGCGAAAAGCGGTTTCCGAGGAGATGTCTCAGCAGGCAAGCTGACCTGATGCCGGAGTTCTTTGTACGCTTTTTTCGCCTCTTCACGTACTTCCTCATGCGGGTCGTTTTCGGATACCCAACGAAGCACATGGTGACTTTTTCCGAGGGGATTGATCTTCAATTCGCGAAGAGCCCGGACGTAAAAATACCGCCACTCCCAACGGTTCTCGATGAAATCGTCATCGATTACATCTCTGTCGTTAACAATATCTTTCGATTTCAGCCGCTTCAGAAAGAACTGCGCCAAAGATTTCCTCATATTTTCCAATGCGGCGTCTTTCCCCTGTTCATCTCCAAGCGCATGAATGACAGCGGCGATCCGGTCGGGAATCCAGCGATAAGGTTCCGGCGGATCAACCAACCCTTCCTCTTTCCAATATCTAAGGTCCGGTGTGACAGCAGGATGTTCAAGCGCACTGAAAAGTGTGAGCATCGTTTCCAGCGCCTGGCTGGGGGAACCGAAACGGAAGAGAAAGGCCAGGGGTGCGTTCAGCGAATGGGGATCGAAGGGATTTTCTGCATCCTTCTTAAGCGATGGGCGATTTTGGCCGAGTTCCTTCTTGGCAGTAGTCACCAGCGGTTTGACAACTTCAGATGTGAGTTCACCCTCACGAAATCGCAACAGGAAAAGGCGCAGCAGGGCCATCTGCAAGTTTTCATCAGGATCATGCGCCTGGTGTTGCTCCCAAAGAAGCTTGAGTATGCTTTCCTCCTCCTCTCCGGAATAGAGGCTCGGGAAAATCGTCCATTTTGGCGCAATATATTGCCACTCTGAAGCATCGAGCGAATCCGTCAAGACCGTTGCAAGATTGAGCGCTGCGACCCGGAGTTGAGAATCAGGAACTCCCTTCAAATAGCCACAGATGGCCTTGCCTACTTCCGGGTTCTTGATCGCCTTTTCGGGTTTTCCTGCCGCCAGCCAGAAATCCAACCGTCTCGAATCTCTTTTTCTGTCGTCAACAGAAGCTGGAGCCTCGCTCAGTAAGTCCCAGCTTATTGCCGAAAGCCAGAAGGCTTTTTTCTCGCGAGGAAAGCTTTTAACAAGGGCCTGTGCAAATTCCACGTCGATGGTTTCCCGTCCGGCGCGAACGGATTCCATCGCCTTTGACCAGTTGATTGGCTTGATATCCAGTGATGGGTTTACGAACTCCTTGAACCAATCATACGTTTCAACGCCATAGCTCTGAAAAGCTATCAGGTCAACGAAGCCTCTCTTGTCATCAGCGATGTGTTTTAATGTCAACTGCTTATAATTATGAAAAACATATGAAAAGGCGAAGAAGATTGCTGCATCTCGATCTTTGTGTCTTTTTACGATTAAGACAATATCATTCAAAAAGTCTTGCTCAGCCTTTGTTAAATCTGCATGCATAACAGGACAGCTGGTATTCATCCATTCAGTAAAAATATTTTCGTGGTCATGAAGATATTGGATTTTCTGAGCAAAGCGAGTAATGGGCGTTATGCCAATAGTCTCACCAAGAAAACCGGTACTATGAAAAAGACGGATCATCCATTCTGCATCCCTCTTTGGCATTCCGGCATTTTCGATACCAATAGCCAGCGGTGAGGACTCAAGCTCATCAATTTCAATAGGTTTGAAGGGGGTCATGGATTTCCTCCTGCCTCTAGGGCAAGTTACCTCGGGTAAAAGTTCCAGCGCCTTGAGGTTCTGTTGACAGGGAGTCAGCAGATCGGAATCGCCGATATTGATCGGCAAGCTCGGACGCTACTGGTAGAATATACGACATCTTCGGCTGAAGTCAAGAACGATCACATGAATACACTATTTTTCGCACATGGCATATCGAGCCCCGTGCCGGTCTTCTGCTTTTTTCGACTGTTGGACAGGGCGCAGGGCAGCAGGCCCGCGCGGCGGTACTCCTCGGCCTTCTCCAGCGCCTCCCGGATCATCTTGGTCAGGTTGGGTTCGCTATCGTTCGTGAAGGGCTTGGGCGCATAGCGCACCAGCGGGCTCTTGCCCATCACCTCCACCACGTGCGAATAGGTTTTCCCGTGGGCGGTCACCACCACGATGGCCATGTAGGTGTGCTCGGCGATGATCTCGTTGATGAAGTTCATCCCGTACTCAATCATATCCGGCCCACCCTTGCGGTTCGGAATCTGCAGGTCCAGCACGACGTAGTCGTAGTCGTTCTTCCCCAGCAGCTTACGGGCCTCCTCCACGCAGGAGGCCATGTCGGATTCATGGCCCAGCACATCCACTCGCTCCAGAATTGCAGTCCGCGACTCCGGTAGATCGTCCACAATCAGTGCGCGCAACGACTTCGCTTCCATCATCACCTCTCATTCTCGCTCGAATACTGACGCTTCGCCGGGGCCTTCAACGGAACGCGGACGCGGAAGATTGCTCCCTTCTTGGGAGCGTTATCCACCGTGATGGTTCCGCCGTGTTCGAATTCAATCACCTGGCGCGCGATGTACAATCCAATACCGATATGTCCCTTTTCCCTCTTGCTCGTCTTGCCGATCTTGAACCAATAGTCCCGTTCGTCCTCCGGAATACCCGGCCCCTGATCAGTGATGCGAAATTCCACCTCGTCGCCGGTCTCCGTTAAAAAGGCGTCCAGCACCACCACGGTCTTCGAAGGCGTCGCCTCCACGGCATTGCGCAGGATGTTGGCCAGCGCGCGGGTCAGCCGCTCAGGCACGCAATCCAGCTTCGCTTCCTGGCGCGAGGGAGTCAGCACCGAGACGCCTCGAATTGGTTTGACCGAATCCGCCACATCCCGCACCAGGTCTTGCACATCCGTCTTCACGAACTCCAGATTGCGCCCGTGAGCCAGCCATTCGATGCCTTTGGCGAAATCCTCCAGGGCCTTGGTCCCTTTGCGCAGTCCGGCCAGCGGGGCTTCGACGACCTTCCGCTGCTCGGCGGTCATGGCTTTCACCAGTTGGTTGGTGGGCGTCAGAATCCGCTGCAGGATGTTTTTCAGTTCGTGGGACAGCTCCGCCGTCGTGTGGCTTCGGGTGGCGTGCTCGACCTCCCGCACCAACCGGTCGGCATCGGGTACGCCGGATCGGGATAGTTTGCGCGCCAGATCGGCCACGGCCGGAAGACGAGGCTGCTCCTCTTTCATGAACGAGGCCTGGTTGAGCCGCCGCAGCGCCTTGCGCACCGCCTGGCGCACGTCGAAGCTCGGATCGTCTTTGAGACGGGCGATCACCAAGGCGGCGCGCTCCTGGGAAAGCTTGTGGGCCGCCTTGGCCAGGCGCAGTTTCACTTCCCATTTCATGCCTGAATCACAGAACCGTTCGATCAGCAGGTCCGCTTCGGCCTCGCCAATCGCTCCCGGTTTTCCCATCAGTTCGACCGCCAGATCCACCGCCTCGACCTGCACCATCCAATCGCCGCCATCCAGGGCTTCCTGAATTTTCCCTAACTCGCTTGCGTTCACCATCCGTATTTCTCCCGACGGGCCTGGAAGGCTCTCTCCCCGCCTTCGAGCAGTTCGACGATCTTGTCTTTCATCTCATCCACGCTGCCCTCGCCGACCTTCTCGCCCTTGCCGTCGCTGGCGTCCATCACCACGACCTGACTGGCCTGTCCCATAACGGGGATATTGGGGTTGTGGGTGATGAAGATCATCTGCCGCCGCTCCTGGTTGCGCGCCACCATCTCCGCCACGTTGTCGGTCACGAAACGGTTATCGAGGTTGTCCTCCGGCTGGTCGATCACGAGCGGCGCAACGCTGTCTAAAAGCAGCAAGGGCAGCACGACGGAGCACATCTGACCGGTGGAGAGACGACTGGAGATGCGCCATTCGTTGCAGACGAAAAGTTCGATGGAGGGCACGTCGTCGAGCGTGATCAGCTCCAGTTCGAAACGGGAGCGAAGATCGGCGGCCAGGCCGTTGAGCACGCCGAGTGCGAAGCGTTCATCGATCTCCGCCTCCACCGCCAGTTCCTCGGCTTTGCGCGATTCCACCAGAGCGGCCAGATCGACTGGAGACAAGCTGTTGACGATCTTGGTGGTGGGGTTGTTGTACTCGCGAATGGAGGGATCGCGATACTGGATCAGGAATTGCCGGTAGGCCTCGCGGTCGGCCCCCTGCGCCACCTTGACCCGGATCGTTTCGGAAAGCTGGGAGGTAAGGTCTTCAGCCACGCTCTCGCGCAGGCGGAAGCGCGCCTCCACCTCCGAGGAATAATCGGCGAGCAGACGTTTCCGTTCTTTGGCCAGTTCGCCCAGGCGCTTTTCGATACGGTCGGCTTCCTCTTTGGCCGTGTGCAACTGGGCGACCTGCTTGGCGAGCTTGTCCCGCTCGCGCAGCCGTTGCTGATGCTCCGCCGACTGCTTCAGCAGATCCTGATAAGCGGACTCTTGAGGCATCTGAGCCTTTTTCAGCATCGCCACCGCCGATAATCCAGCTTCGGTCATGGCGGCCAACGCTTCCTCCGCCTGCTTGATGCCATTGCGGAACTTGTCCACTCCGGTCAGCATGGCCTGGCGAAGATCCTGAAAAATCGCCCCGTTCGGACCATTCAACACGTCCTCGGAAAACACCTGTTTAAACTCGCCGATCAAAGCATTCTGTATAGGTGCCAGCGTTTCGCCAGCTTCTTCCAGTACAGGCTTGATACGCGTCAGGGCGGCTGATTCATGAGTGCGCAGGGATTTCAGCTTGGCCGCTGATTCGATATTGGCCGGAAGCTTCGCTTCTTTCAATTCCTCGTTGAGCGCCTGCAGGCGGGTCTCAAGCTCGGGCAGATTCTTCAGCGCCTCGCGGTTTTCAGCGGATTTGACCGACAGCTGCACGACTTCGGAGCCGTTGCGCTGCAGGGCGAGTTTGGCCTGCTCGATGCGCCGTTGAATGTCGGTCAGCTCCCGCGTGCAGAAACGGTCCAGCACGTCGCGCAGGTAATCCGGCTTCATGGCGATTTCTTCGACCTCGTTCTGGCTGAAGATCGCCGCGTCGATCTGAATGCCGGAATCGAGAATCGCAGGGTCCACCGTTTCGCCGTTAGCGTCGGACACTATGGGGTCCTCTCCGACCCGCCGTTCAATGTGATAGACGATGCCGTCCTGCGTCTCGAATTCGACTTCGACCGCTCCCCGTCCCAGATTGGCTTCGATCAGGGTGCGGAAGCGCCTGGATGCCGCCTTTCTCGCTCCGTCCTCGAGGGGCTGGCGGTTGAGGGCGTATCGCAGCAGTTCCAGAATGGTGGTCTTGCCGCTTCCCCGTCCTCCGATCAGGCAGATCAGGCCGTCCTTGAAGGTGACGTCCAGACCGCCCAGGAATCCATCCGTCACGTTCAGTCTGCGGATTTTATGGTGACTCATCGCTCGCCTCCGAACCGTTGAAATGCAAATGACAATGACAACTCGTTTCTTCTGGAGCGATTGTCACGTTCCAATGCCATTTCGTAAAGTGCTGTTAGGTCGCTGCAAGCTTACAGCTTCCTTGCAGGCTCCTTGCAGCGTCCCATTTCATCCGAGTGTTGCCTGCAACTTGCGCGGTGCTTGCAGGCTCATCCCGCAAAGTATGACGCAGGCATACAGCGGTCTAACATCAGTTTCCGTGGGCGGAGGACTCATTTAGCATCAGGGCCGAACAATTGGTTCGAATTCCGACGATTTCGTGCAAACAGGCTTTTGATGCGACAACTGTCCTACTCAAAAAACGGCTCGCTGATCACGACCGATCCAATTTTGACCCAACTCTTCGAAGATGTGAAGAATATCTTTGCGCCTTCCCCATTGGACGTCCTGATTCAAGGCGAAACCGGCGCTGGCAAAGAGGGTCTGGCCCAGGCGATCCACTTCCACAGTCCGCGCGCCAAAGGCCCGTTCGTGGCGCTGAATTGCGCGGCCATTCCCGAAAGTTTGGCCGAGTCGATGCTGTTCGGACACGTCAAGGGCAGCTTCACCGGAGCCGTGAAAGATCAGAAAGGCTGCTTCGAACAGGCCTCCGGCGGCACGGCGTTCCTGGATGAAGTGGCCTCCCTTTCCCTGGATAACCAGGCGCGGCTCTTGCGTGTTCTACAGCAACGGGAAGTGATCCGGCTCGGCGCGCTGAAATCCATTCCCGTCAATGTCCGGGTGGTGGCGGCTGCGAATGTCGATCTGTTGCAGGAAGTGGAAGCCGGACGTTTTCGACGGGATCTGTATTACCGTCTGGCCGTCGTTCCGTTGCGCCTGCCATCTCTGCGTGAACGCCGGGGCGACATCGAACTTCTGGCGCATCACTTTCTCGAAACATTCGAAAGCCGTAAAAACGATTCGGTGCTCGCATTCTCGCCCGAGGTGCTCTCACTCTTCACCAAGCACGCCTGGCCCGGCAACGTGCGGGAACTCCAGAACACCGTCCGCTACGCGGTGATGATGGCCGAAGGACGCGGTGCTTCTGTCATCGAAATCATCCACTTGCCGCCGGATTTTTCAGAAAGGCCGCCGGTCGCTACGGAAACGGCCACGCCGGAGAAAATACAAGCGACAGGCGAGAACCAGCCCCAGCGTTCGCTGATTGAGTTGCTGCGACAGCGTTCTCCCCGGAAGATCGGCGAACTCGCCTCGGAATTGGGCCGGGATCGCTCCACCGTTTTTAAGCATCTGACGGCGATGGAGAAGGCCGGGCTGGTGCGCATCACTCGCCAGCGGGGACGCGCAGGTTCGCTCGTGAGTCTCGTCAGTGCCCCGCAACATGCCGAACATACTTGATAATATTCTCTGGCATACATGTTGCTTTACTCAACCGGCATCACGCGGGCCATGTTTTGTGAGATGGAGCAGAGCGCGGATGATCGACGAACCAGGTTGGAATGCATAATGAGCAGACACACCCATTACATCGAGGGGATGACCGCCTGTCAACGGCAGGCTTTCGAGGGCGCGCGACGCGACCGGTTGCACCTCGTGACCGGCCCCGGCGGCGCAGGCAAAACCTACCTGATCGGCCGCCTGGTCGAAAGCTTCGAGCGCGACAAGCTCAAGATCAAACTGGCCGCGCCCACCGGCAAGGCCGCCAAACGGCTGGAGCAAGCCACCGGACGCAACGCCGAGACCATCCACCGTCTGCTGGGCTACAACGGCAACGAGTACAGCCTCGGGCCGGAGAATCCGGTGGACGCGGATGTGCTCTTTCTTGATGAAGTCTCGATGCTCGACGTGCCCCTGGCCTACCGGCTGTTTTCGGCCATTGATTTCAAGCGCACCCGTCTGATCCTCTCCGGAGACCACAACCAGTTGCCGCCGGTCGGGCCGGGCAACGTTCTGCGCGATATCCTCAACCGCAAGCTCATTCCGTACACGCTGCTCGACGAGGTGGTGCGCCAGGCAGGAGCGCTGCGCCGCAACAGCCTGGAAATTCTGAACGGTCGCGTGATCGGATCGCGCAAAAGCGATCCCGATACGCCGGACTGGAAGCTGATCCCGCGCTTCGACGACGCCGACGATCTCCTGAATTACATCCTGCATCTCTACGAGAAGATCCTGTCCGAAAAACTCGGCTACGACCTCCTGCGTGACGTGCAGGTGCTGGCCCCGCAGCGAAAAGGGACGGTGGGCATACTCAATCTCAACGTCGCCCTGCAGGCGCTGGTGCAGCAAAAACTGTTCGGGCGGGACATCCCGCCGCCCAAACCCAAGCAAGGCCCCATGCTCTATCCGGGCGACAAGGTGATGCAGATCAGGAACGATTACGCCACCGGCGTCATGAACGGCCACGTCGGTTACGTGCGCCTGGCCGACGCCAAGGCCGGTCGCTGGGTGATCGACTTCGAAGACCGGGGTGAGGTGGAAATCGATAAGCGCAAAATCGGCTCGGTCATCCTGGCTTACGCCGCAACCATTCACAAGTATCAGGGCAGCGAGATCCCCTGCGCCATCTGCGTGATCCATTCCTCGCACCATTACATGCTGCACCGCAATCTGTTCTACACCGCCGTCAGTCGGGCGCGGAAACAGGCGATCATCGTGGGCGACTCCAAAGGGGTTCATCGCGCCGCCCGCAACCAGCAGGTGGACGCCCGCGTCACCATCCTGCAGACGGGGGCGGCATGAGCGCCCGACTCGATCCCGATTGCACGCCGGTTTTCGAGGAAATACTGGGGCATTTTCTGAAGCTGCCGGGCGACGCGCTCGTGCGCGAGGTCTGGCACAGCCACTCCCGCAAGCACCTCAACTGGTTTCTCACCGGACGCAACTTCGCCGACCGCGCCAAAGCGGAACTCGGCTACCTGATCCCGCAGATCTACTCGGAGCACCTGCAGTCCATCGACTACCGCATCCGCTGGCTGGTGATCGAGGATACGCCGGAGGCGCTGGAAGCCTTCGGTCGGGTCTTCGAGCATTTCAACCTCTACACCACTTTGAACCGTTACCCGCTGGCCTACGCCCTGGCTCGGCTGCGGGTGATGATGCTGGAGTACCGGCTTCGCCTAGCGGAGTTGAACCGCCACGTCCCCGTGGTGTCGTCGAGCATCGAGCGGCTGCAGGAGAAGTTGGCGGCGGCCACGGACGCGGTTCCCAAGGAATGTTTCGTAGATCTGGCCTTCGACTTCGACATCGGCCCGGACAAGGGCTTGGACAACCTGGAGGCCGCCATCCCCTTCGTGCAGAAGCTTACCGCCTTCTGCGAACGCTACGACGCGCCCCACGAGTTGTATTTCTCCGGCGGGCGCGGCTTCCATCTCGTCATTCCGCACGAGGTGTTCGGCCAGACGCCCGCTTTGGACAACCACCTGATCAACCGCCGCCTGGCCGAACTCATCCAGGAGGAGACCGGCGATCTGCGCTACGACCCCGCCATCTACTCGAACCGGCGGCAGTTCCGTCTACCCAACTCGCGGCACCAGAAGAGCGGCTCCTACAAGGTCGCATTGACGACGCAGGATCTGGAACGCGGCGAAGCGCATATCCTCGATCTCGCCCAAACGTGCGGGGCGGCTCCGATCCGTCCCAAGGGTTCCTGCGAGTACCTGAGCGGACTCTACGCGCTGGCCTCGGACGAGGTGCGCAGCCGACCGCGCTACGAGTTGAAGCCGCAGAACGTTTCCGAACTGCAGGCGGCCCGCCAGTCGCAGCCACGCATCGTGGCCGACACCAAGGGGATGCCGCCGCGTGAGTACCGCGCGGCCATCGGCGATCTGATCCACCCGCCCTGCATCCGTCAGGCGCTGGCGGTGGGCGTGCCGGATGCCACGTTGGCCAACCGCAACCAGGTCACCGTGCTGCTGGCCTCCTATCTCAAGACCATCGGGCGCGGTCGGGAGGAGACGATTCAGCTTCTGACGCGCCATGCACTGACGGTGCTTGCGCCGTTTTCCCACTCCGGTCCGCGCGAGATCGAAAACTCGACCAAGAGCGCCATCGCCACGGTCTTCCGCGACAGCCGTTACCGTTTCAACTGCCACATCGCCCGGCGGCTCGGCTTCGACTGCAACGACACCTGCGAGATTTACTCGCGCTATCGTGAGAGCGCCATCTCCCGAAGACTCCTGCGCGCCCCGGACACCGTCTTGGAAAAGCCGTCCGGGCCGATGTTCCAGGAGGTGGCGGAGCTGCGCGAGGATCTGGCGCGTCGGGTGGAGGAATACATCGCCGACGTGAAGAGCGGAACCTACGGCGGCGGACGCATTCCTTCACTTCTGGTCCAGGCACCCGCCGGAGCGGGCAAGACGGTCACGGTCTTCAACAAGCTGGCCGCCATGAGCCTGCGCACCCTGTGGGTGGCGACGCGCCTCGATCTCTTCGACAACATCCCGGCGCATCTCAAGCCCCGCTGGCGACGCATCGAGGGGCGCCACGGCGGCGTCACGCTGCCCTCGGGCGAGGAGTTGCCCGCCACCTGTCTGCAACCGGAGGCGGCCAAGACCCTGCGCGAGCGTCGTTTGAACGTCAACGAGCATCTCTGCCGTCGTTGCGTCCATCGCTCCGATTGCGGTTACTTCCGCCAATTCCGCGACAAGCAGCGCAACTTCTTCGTCCAGCAGCCCATGTACCTGCACAAGGTCAAGGACTACGCTCACGAGTTCGAGGTGGTGGTCTTCGACGAGGACATCATGGCGCAGTTCGTGGAGAGCGTGCGCGTGAGGCCGCCTCACGTCCGTCTGCTCCGGGAGATGCTTCTGCAACTGGAGGACGATCTGCAGTTCGCACACAGCTACGACGAGGCGGATGAACTGCGGCCCCTGCTGTGCCTGCTCGACAGCCTGCAACGTTTTCTGGACGACGGGCGTGTCTCGCGCGGCATCACCGGCGAGGTACTGCACCGCCGCCTGGCGGAGGTCTACCAGGGATCTGCGCTCCTGTATCCGGCCTCTGATCCCCACACCCTGCACAAGGCGCTCGGCTCCATCCCCTATCGGCACGACGAGATCGCCGAGAGCCTGCATTTCGATCCCCAGGGGCCGCGCGAACGGATTCCCTACCAGTTTCTCAACGTGCTCTTGCCGGTGCTGCGCTACGAGCTGTTCGAGCGCGACGCGACATCGAATCTCTCGCGCCTGCGCTTTCAGACCCAGCGTCTACCCGACGACGAGAACGAAGAGAGCGGCAAGCGCCGTTTCCAGAATCTGCTGGAGATCACGGTCAAGGCTCCGCCTCCAACCCTGCCGGGTCCGACCGTCATCCTCGACGCCACGGGCAAGCCGGAGATCTACGAGAAGCTCTTCGGGGTCAAGCCGATCCTCTACGCGCCTCGCATGGCCTTCGAGAATCGGGTGACCCAGGTCTACTCGACCTCGGGCTCCTACGGCTCTCTACGCAACGCCTTCCATCGAGGCCGCCTGCTGGAAGCGCTGAAGCGATTCCTGGCCGAGGAGCCCCAATCGCTCGTGATCTGCAAGCAGGGGATCAAGAAGGCCGTCTCCGCCGTCCTGCCGCCCGAGGCCGCCGTCACCCACTTCTACGGCAACCGAGGCTCCAACGTGTTCCAGGACTTCAAGCGCGCCATCGTCTTCGGTATGCCGGGCATGACCCCGGAGACGGTGCTGCGCTATGCGGCGGCCTTCTATCACCAGGACAACCTCTCGACCGACACGGAGGAGCAGATCCGCGTCTACGCCGGGAAGCAGGTGGGAGTCAAGGTGCTGGTCTACAAGGAGCCTTTGATCCAGGCCATCGCCGAGACGGCGCGCGAGGACGAAGTGCTGCAGTCCATCCATCGCATCCGCCCCGGTCTGGACCCCGGCAAGGACATCGTGGTCATCACCAACCTGGTGCTGCCCGAGCTGCCGGTGACCGACCTGGTGTCGGTGGACGATCTGTTGGGACGCAAGCAGCAGGAGCGCACCGACAAGAAGCTGGAGACGCTCACGCGGCTCGCCATGAAGCAATGGAAGTCCCTGGGCTTCGTGAGCCCGGCCCGGACTCTGTGGCCGCTGGTGGGTGGAGACCCTCCGAAAAACATGGATTTCAAGATATCCCGCACGAATTTCTACAGCTACAAGGACCGGGTGCGGGAGCAATGCGGATTGAAGCGCTTCGAGTTGTCCTGCCTTTCGACCAAGGGCAAGAGCCGGGTCGAGGTGTGGGGGAAGGATGCCGCTTGCCTCGATGCGGCCAGGAGATACCTGGAGGCGCACGCGAGCTGTCCCAACGAGGAATTCTCGTTCGAGGCGGCGGAAGAAGATGACGATGGGGGCACGTCCCGTTTTTCGTCCCTAAAGGACTGACCAGATGCTCTGCTTACCAGATGCATATATTATATATCTATAGGGAAAAAAAACGGGACGTGCCCTGTCCCTGAAACCGAGTGAAAACAACAGGTTCCCGATCCGGTCGTCACAGGCGAAGGACGGAGCCCTCCGAAGGAGGATTCTGTCATGGCCCCTGGGGCGCAAAAAGACCGGAAAGATCAATCATCTCAAGCACGTCTGCACATCTGCGGCGAGCGAGGTTGCGAATGCTGGGTTTCCACCGATCTCGACGTCATCCATCCGGAAAACCCTGACGACCAACCCGAGGATATCGAGCAGGACAGCAAGATCTACCGTCGCCTCTCACCGGATTGGTATCTCTGGCTCCAGGCTCGTTTCGAGAAGTTCCAGAAAGCCATCGGGGCGACCAACACCAGCAGCGTTCGCAAAACCGACGCCAAGGCGGCGGAACTCGTCCGACGCTTCGAGGAACTGCGCGACATCGCCAAGGCGCACTACACGCTGTCCGACCTGAAGCAGGCCAAACGACGCCTTGCCGAAGCGCCGCTCGCATCACCCAATCGACCCGCGCGTCCAGCGCCGACACCCATAAGCGCACCCGCAAATACCCGGAAACCCGTTCGCCCGGCCAAGCCCGCCTTCCTGTTTCCCCAGGACGGCGACGCCGCCTTCGATCCGGAAACGATGCGCTTCATCGCGCCGGTCAGCGAGTACGCCCTCGACCAGGTGAACCGCATCCGCGACGAAGCCATCACCGCCGGTTGGACCGAATCCGAACTCTACCAGAACCGGGGACGCTACCGCTTCCCCTTCGGTGCTTCGGACTACGGTGTCGCCTGCTTCATCGATCCCGGTCAGAAGCTCGGGACAATCACCCCGCATTCCATCGAACTGATCTGTCGCGGCGGCCACTCGCTCTCCTTCCGCCGTCGTGGAAAAGAACATCTTCCCTTACCCAAAACCCACAGCAACCAGGAGGCAATCGGATCATGACCCGCATGCAATCCACGCCCGCACCCGCATCGGCGACCTACGACGAGTCTTTCGAGCGGGAGCTGAAAGCCAAGCCGCGTGTCGTCTGCGCCGAGTGCGCGCACTGCAAGCAGTTTCGCGAGACAGCCCGATCCGGGCGCTACATCCTCAAGGCGCGCTGCGCCAAAGGACACTGGCGCAGAGGATCGAAAGAGGAAACCTGCGATCTGCACCGCGTCACCGGACGCAGCCGCAAGGACTGCCCGGATTACGAGTCCACCAGCGACGACGCCCGCTCTCGCAAGGCCTATCTCAAACAACTGCCCGACCTGCTGCCTGATGAACGGCACATCCGAGAGGCGGACGGCTCCTTCGTGGACAAAACGGAGACGATGCAATGGGACCCACAAACTACGTGAACGCCCAGGAGGTGCTCTCCACGGAACTGCTCGACGAACTGTCCAAGGCGCTCGACGGCAGAACCACGCTGTTATGGGTGCCCTCGCACGAAACCATCAACCGGCAACGGCGCGCCCGCTACATCGCGGACCTGCACGACGAGGGACTGACCACTTCGGAGATCGCCGACCGGCTCTTGCTGTCCGTGCGCCAGGTGCGCCGGATTTTGGAGAAACAGAGAGCGGCGAGCCTGCCTTCGCGGCCTGCCGGGGAGAAAAAATAGAATGAAAACACCAATCAAGAAGGGAAAACGCATCTGCAAGGGCTTCAGGCGCAGCGCCGGTCACGAGGGCGAGCCGTGCAAGATGCCTGCGGTCGAAGGTAGCGATTACTGCAAGTACCACGGCGGCGGCGCGGTGGGAAAAAAGACCGGCAAGGGACGTCCGAAGGGAAGTCCGAAGCCATCGGGCGCGGCTTCCTTTGAGAAGGGACACACCAAGTCGATCAAGCACGGAGCCTACTCGGCTCGGCTGATGCCCGACGAGCAGGCTGTGTACGAAGCGATCAAGTCGCAGTTCGCCACTGAGCTGGGCGCGGACAACCTCACCGCCTCGGACCAGCGTCTGATCCACCAGTTGGCCGTGGTCTCGGCGAAGTTCGATTCGGCGGTGGAGAAAGGCGCGCCGCCCGACGCGCTCCACACCCTGAACCGGATGGTGCTGGATCTGCTGCGCGAACTGAAAGCGACGCGCGCCACCAAGGACGGCGGCAACCTCACCGGCTCGACGCCCGCCGAGGTGATGGCGGCGCTGTTCATGAAAGTGACGGGCGGCCAGCAGTCCGATCCGGCGGCCAACGCAATCCCGGTCACGGCCAAGGTGGTCGAGGCTTTACCCGCCGAAGGCGGCGATCCGCAAGACCCGGAGGCCTGATTCCGTGCAGAACGCGAAAACAATTTCACCCAAGTCGCCTCGCCGTTCACCGCAAGCTCGCGAAACCACGAGCGGCGCGCCAGGCGCTTTCGTCCACCAAGACGACTCCTACGCCATTTCGAGTGAGCCCAAGGGGCGGCTTGAGGACGCGATCTCCAACGATATGTCCGCGAAAGGATAAAGCGATGAACGTCACCTGTCCCATCTGTCTTCAATCCGCCGAGTGGGTCGGCTGCGCCGGTTGCGGCGACGACTTCGGCACGCTGGTGTGTCGCCACTGCGGTGCGACCATGCCGGGAGTCTGCCTCTCCGATCTGCCGAAGAAAACCGACTCCGAGAAGCCGGAGCCGGTCGAGAGGAAAGCATGTTCGCGGGAGGACTAGAGGGTTTCGAGGGCCTCCTCCAGCGCCTCGACGTCCTCGTGGACGTACACCCGAGTGGCTTCGACGCTGCGGTGGCCCATCGCCTTGCCGACGAGCACCAGGTCGTGGGTCTTGCGGTAGAGCCGTGTGCCGAAGGTGTGGCGCAGGGAGTGGACGGTCAGTCCCTCGCGTTCGATCCCGGCCCAGGCCAGCCACTGGTTGAAGCGGGTCTGGACCTGGCGGGTCGAGATGCGGCGGTTGCGGTTGGAGAGAAAGAGCGCCGCCGAATGACTCGACATGTCGGCGCGGCGGCGGAGGTACTTGCGCAGGGTGACGCGCAGCTTGGAGTTGAGAAAGCGCGTTTCGGTATGGCCGCCCTTGGCCCGGATCGTGATCCGCTTGCCGTCCAGGTCCACGTCGCCGATGTCGAGGTTGACCAGTTCCGCCAAGCGCACCCCGGTGCCGAGGAACAGGTCGAGCATCACCCGGTCGCGGGCGGCAGCCGATCCCTTGCGGGCGGCGACCTCACGCAGCAATTTCTTGCGCTCGGCTTCGGTCAGGCTGTTGGGCGAGCGGCGCTCGGCGCGGCGGATCTCGATGGTGCGGGCCGGATCGTTCGGCAGCACGCCCGTCGCCGCCAGCCAGCGCCCGAAGGACTTCAGCGCCGCCTTGAGGTGGTTGACGGTGAGCGCCGCCTTCGGCTGTCCGTCCCGGCTCAATCGCACCGGATCGGAGACGACGAAGCGGGCCAGCAGATCGGGCGTGAGCGACTCGACGCCCGCGTCGTCGGTGAAGGAAACCAGCAGCGCCAGGTCGCGCCGGTAGCCGTCGATGGTGCGTGGGCTCTTTCCGTTGGCCTGCAGGTGGACGGCGAAGGCGGCGACGGCCTGGGAGACGCGCATGGTTCAGTCCTCCTCGCGCCCGACGATCTCGAACACGTCCACGCCGGGAACCAGGGCCAGGGATCGGTCGATGTCCCACTTGACGATGATCTGGGCGAGCGGACCGTCCGTCACCTCGACCACCATGCCCTCGGACCCCGCCGGGATCGGATCGGGGTCGTTGGGCATGGCGATCAGACGGATGCGGTCGCCGGTTTTGGTTTTGACCGTTGTCATGGTTCAGGCCTCCGTGCTCTGGGCATCGTCGCCGGACTCGGCGGCTTCCACTTCAGCGGCGGCCTTGGTCTTCGCCTTGCGGCCTCGTTTGGGTTTGGCTTCTCCTTCCGCGCGTTCGGCGGCCCGCTTCTCGGCCTTCTCGATGAATTTCTTTTCCTCGCCTGGAACCGCCAAGCGCTCGGTGTACCCGGCCTCCTTCCACCACACCAGGGCCATGCGCGTGATGCGGCGGATCTGGAGCACGCTGGCCTGGGCGCGCGGCTTCATCCCGTCCTTGCCCGGCTGCATGGTGGCCCGCTCGCTCTTGAAGAAGCGGTCCACGTGGACCGGCAGAATCTTGCCGACCTCCTTGTCCTCTCCCATCTCCTCCAGCAGCAAGGCGAAGGTGCGCTGGATCGTGCCGAGCGTGCTCTGGCTCTGGCCCTTCTGTTTCATGTGGTCGATGTAGGCTTCGCAGGCTTCTTTCAGGGTCGTGGTCGTCATGGTCTGTTTCTCCTTCGTTCAGTTGACGTTTGGGGAAGAATCGCCGCTCTGATTGGCGGCGGCGACGAGGTCTTTCAGGGCTCCGGCCATGATGTCGGCCATCACCATCTGGGTTACCGGCAGTCCAGGCAGTGCGTGCAGAATCGCGTCTCGGTTGAAGTCGTCGGCCAGGGCGCGGGCGGTGTTCGTGCGGATGACGTCGATGGCGGTCTGGTTGAAGCGGTCGCCGAGCTTCTCGACGGCCAGGCCCACGGGGCTTTCGCTCTTGTGGACGTCCGTGATGCGGCCGATCAGGGTGAGGAGTCCCCGAAAAGCCTCCTCGGCGATGCGGGTTTCAGGGTTGGGCGTGGTCATGGTTCAGGCTCCTTTCGTCATGTCGATCTTGAGGTCGCTCGCGAACTCGCGCTCGCTGATCGCGGAGGCGATCTGCTCGGCGGCCTTATCTGCGTAGGTATCCCAGGATGCGACCGGGCCGCAGGCGGCGCAGCAGAGGGTGTCCAGGATGATCCGGTGGGCCTCGTCGTGCATCGCCAGGGCTTCGATCACCCGGTCGAGGTCTTCGCGGGCGTAGCCGATCCGCTCGGCGGCGGCCTTCAGGATGCCGTCGGCCAGGGCGTTGTAGAGGTTGGTCTTGCTCAGGTTCGTCTGCATGGTCTGTGTCCTTTCGTCGTCGGCTGCGTTGCCGTTCTGGTTTGTGTACATTGCAGGTCGCGTTCCAATTCGAGCGTTTCGGATGGCGAAAACCGAGCCCGCAAACGCGCGAAACCTGCGGGCTATTCGCCTCGGCATTTCGCGCCCCCCCGCACCATTATTGGCTCTGCGGCGAAATGTGACGAAGAAGGGCTCATGCAAAGCCCTGAAAGGTCAGCGCGGCCCCAAGCGCGCGAAAGCTGGCGACAATTCGCATGGGCGAACAAGCCCCAAAAGGTCAGCGGACGGGGATGCGCTTTGGCGGGAAAACGGCGCAAAGACAATGAACCCTGTCTCGACCCACAAGACCGCGAAACCTCTAAGGATTCACTCTGCTACCTTTGTCACGCCAGCCAATCAAAACTGTCGCTGGGGCGCGCCTTCATAGGATGCGGTCAGGCGCGTCCAAGCCCGCAAAGGCGAAATAGCCGCGAGCTTTCGCGAGCTTGCAACCCATTGGAATTACAGGCGCAATTCGGTCGAATTGGAACGCTACCTGCAACCTTGTCTGGACGTGAGGCAAACGAAACCCACGCAAGACAAGGAGACAAGGATGCAGGACCTGACCTTCGGAATCGAGATCGAAACCATCAAGCAGACACGCGAGATCGTCGCCAACGCCATCCAGAGCGTGGTGGGCGGGACGACGCGCCACGAGGGACTGGGCTACGACGCCTGGACGGTGACGGACGCAAAGAGCCGCACCTGGAAGGTGGTCACCGACAGCAGCCTGAGCGCCAGCCGGGACCGGCAGGCGGAGATCGTCAGCCCGATCCTGAAGGCCGAGGACATCGCGGACCTGCAGGAGGTGGTGAGAGCGGTGCGCCGCGCCGGAGCGAAGGTGGACGCCTCCTGCGGAATCCACATCCACATCGGAGCCGGAAGCTTCACGCCGCAGGCGGTCGCCAACCTGGTCAAGACGGTCCACAAGCAGGAAGACCTGATCTACGCCGCGCTGAATGTCAACCCGGGCCGCAAGGCCAGCTACGCCAAGCCGGTGGACGAAAGCTTCCTGCGCCAGATCGAGACGCGCCGCCCCACGCGGATGGACGACCTGAACACCGCCTGGTACGGACGGCTCAACCGCAACCCGCAGCACTACGACAACAGCCGCTATTATGTTCAGTCGAAAGTTATGTGGAGTACGGCGTGGGCAGGCCTGTAACGGCTGGGAAATGCTACTCACCTGCTCCACATAACTATTATGCTCATTCCTCAATCGGCCAGGCATTTCGCTCGGCCATAACGAGGAGGAATTAGCATGTTGGAACAGTTTTTCGAATCTCCCACGCGGCTGCGACAAATGCGGCGCGGGCCATTGGCCATGCACATTGACGCGATGGCTGCCGAGTTGCGCGAGGGTGGGTACGCAAACACAACGGCCCGCGCCATCCTTACGTTGGTCGCCAAGTTCAGTCTCTATGCACGAGGCGAGGGCGTACGCAATGCAGGCGAAATCGACGACTCGCTTGCGAAGTGTTTTCTCGAAATCGAGCTTCCAAAGGAAGGCATATTTCATACTGCGCCCAACGCGATCCGCCATGTGATGGAGCATTTGAGACGTCATCGTATTGTCGCCGCCACACCAGCATCCGAATCGCCAGACATCGATCCATATGCAAAACATCTTACTGGATACGACCGTTACCTCGCAGATGTGCGAGGTCTGGTATCGGCTACACGAGAAAATTATCTGCGGGGAGCCAGAATGTTGCTGCAATGGTGGACGGATGAAAACGGCGACAAGCCTCTGTCGCAGTTGAGCGGTCCCGATATTTTGAAGTTCGTCACCGCATACGGCAACCAATATCCAAGCCGGAGTTGGCGTCGTCATCTTCACTCGAACACGCGTGGGTTTCTGCGATATTTGCGGTGGGAGGCTATCATCGACACCGATCTTGATCGCGTTGTCCCACGGGCCTACCGATGGCGGTTGGATACACTGCCGCGCCATTTGCCGTGGGAGCACGTGCGTGCATTGATCGACAGTATTGAAACACATCACCCGGAAGGACTGCGTGACAAAGCCATCTTGCTGTTGGTTGCAGGGCTCGGCCTTCGAGCCAACGAAATTCGGACATTGGAGTTTCGCCAACTCGGGTGGAAAACTGCCGAATTGAGGCTTCCCCGCACGAAAAGCAGACGGGAGCGCGTGTTGCCCCTGCCGAAAGAGATAGGAGCCGCGCTGGCCGATTATGCGCTGCATGGACGGCCTCCTCTTGAAATCCCACAAGTATTCGTCCGCCATCGCGCTCCCCAAGGAGCGTTGCAGTCATCCGGCGCAATTGGAGCCGTGATTTTTCGCCACCTGAGGCGTATGGGAATCGACACACCAACGCGCGGTACGAACCTTTTGCGCCATAGCTTGGCCACACGAATGGTCAATGTCGGCGTGCCGATCAAACACATCGCCGATATTCTCGGACATCGAAGCATCGACACAACAGCCATATACACAAAGGTTGATCGGACCAGCCTGGCTGTGGTTTCTCTGCCGTTCTCCGCAGGAGGTGCGAAATGAAACGCTTCTCCAGCAAATATGCAAACCGGCTGGCAAATTATGTAGCACTGCGACGAAGTCTCGGACTCAAGTTTTCCAATCAGGAAAGTATTCTGCATGCGTTCGATAGATTTCTCATCTCCGATGGCAATGATGGCCCAATCACCCAGGAATTGGCGCTGCGTTTCGCGAGTGCAGACCCTCTGGCCTCCGATAAGCGATGTGCGCGTTACTATCAGATCGTGCGCAATTTTTCCGACTATCTGGCCACCTTCGAGCCGCACACGCCTCGCCTTGATCCCCGCGCATTGCATGCTGTTCGACGGCGCTCTCCCGCATACATATTCAGCGAAAGCGAGTTGGAGCAACTGCTTGCCCTTGCCCAAACGGTATCCGCAAAAAATCCGATTCGAGGCGCTACGCTTCACGCCATGATTGGTTTGGCGGCGAGCACCGGCCTTAGGATCGGCGAGGTGATACGTTTGGATAGGAAGGACGTAGATCTTCAAAGCGGTGTTCTCACCATAATCTGCACAAAATTCTATAAAGACCGGATGGTCATCGTACATCCGACAACACTCGATGTTTTGCGCGATTATGAAGCATTGCGCGATCTGACTTACCCCCACTGCGATTCTCAGGCATTTTTCATCAACACCCGGCGTTGCCGTTTCGCGCAGCACACGTTGCGACTGGATTTCTGGCGCATGCTTTGTCAGATGGGGATTCGCGAAGCGAGAGGCTCGGGTCCGAGTTTCCATGACTTGCGACACACGTTTGCCGTCCGACGACTTGTAAGCTGGTATAGGGAAGGTGCGGATGTGCAAGCCATGTTGCCGATATTGGCGACTCATCTTGGGCACGCGCACTACAGCGATACTGCCTATTATCTCACGGCGACGGCGGAATTGCTCGGGCTGGCGGCTGATCGTTTTCATCGCGCCCTCCAGATCGAAGAGGTGATTTCATGACGAAGAAAACTTCGATCACCTTGTCTGCGATGTTGGAATCGTTTTTCCGCCAACGACTGGCGGCGCAACGCAAAGCCAGTCCAGCCACAGTCTCCACCTATCGAGACGCATTGCGGTTGTTGTTGGTGTTTGCTTCGGAACGTATGGGAAAACCACCCGGTAAACTGAGCATCGAGGAAATCGACCGCGATCTCGTCCTCTCCTTTCTGGACCACCTGGAGAAAAACCGTGGTAATTGCGTTCGCACCCGTAATGCAAGGCTCATGGCGATCCGTGGCTTTTTCACGCACGTCGCCTACAGCGCTCCCGAATTGGTCGCTCATGCTCAAAGGATTCTTTCCATTCCAGGAAAAAGAACCAACCAGAAAGTGATCGATTATCTGCGCCAAGATGAAATAGACGCTATCCTGGACACGCCCGATCAGAGCACTCGCCAGGGGCGACGCGATTACGTCTTGCTGCTTTTCATGGTCAGGACGGGCTGTCGTGTATCCGAGGCGATTGGGGTCAATGTCGGAGACCTCCGATTGGTTCGTCCGCATCAGGTTCTGCTTCGCGGTAAAGGATCGAAAGAACGTGTCGTCCCTTTTGCTCAGGATGTCGCCGACGCCTTGCGGGAGTTGCTTGCCGAACGAGAAGATGGTCGTCAGTCCGGTGCGCCGATTTTTGTCAACGCACGTTGCATACGCCTGAGCCGTTTTGGCGTAAATCACATCCTCAAACGCATAACGGCAAAAGCAGCAATCAGTTTGCCTTCGTTGGCCAAGCGCCATGTCACTCCGCACACACTGCGTCACACCACCGCAATGCAGTTGCTTCAGGCTGGCGTAGATTTGACCACGATTCAATCCTGGCTCGGCCACGCAAGCGTGAATACGACTCATGGGTATGTAGATGCAGACCTTGAAATGAAACGACAGGCACTTGATGCGTGTGATTTCGCCGAAGCAGGTTTCGAACCTTATCAACCGACCGACGAGGTCTTGGCGCTGTTGGAGAAATTCTGATGATATTATGTGGAGTAATTCGGCGGCGGGTTGTGTCAGCATGGGCTTGCACCCGCCGTACTCCACATAACTTTCGACTGAACATAATAGCGGATATGTGGCGCGCCACATATCCGCTACCATGGACTGAACCTGCACAACATCTGGTATCGCGGGACCATCGAGTTCCGGCTCTTCAACGGAACGCTGCACGCCGGGAAGGTCAAGGCCTACATCCAACTCTGCCTGGCCCTGGCCAGCAAGGCCATCGAGAGCCGGTCGGCCAAGAGCGAGAAGCGGGCCTACAACGCCGCCACCGCCAAGTACGACTTCCGGGTCTTCCTGCTCAGCCTCGGGATGATCGGAGACGAGTACAAGACGGCGCGCCTGCACCTGCTGGCCAACTTCGAAGGCCAGAGCGCCTGGAAGAACACGCGCCGGGCGGCCTGAGCCGCCGCGCCGAGAAAGGAGCGAGCCATGAAAACGACGACGCGCATCTTCACCTACGGAACCCTGATGACGGGCCAGCCCAACCATCGGCTGCTGGCGCGCGCGAAATGGATCGGCAGCGCCAGGACCGAGCCGCGCTTCGATCTCGTGGACCTGGGCCCCTTCCCCGGTCTGATGTCGGGCGGGACCACCTCCGTGCTGGGCGAGATCTACGAAGTGGACCGGGAGACGCTGGCGGCGCTCGACCGGCTGGAGGGACACCCGAGTTTCTACGAGCGCAAGACGATCCGGCTGGCGAACGGCCAGTGGATTGCGGCCTATCTGTATCCGAAACGCCCGCCGCATGCAGCGGTGATTTCCGGCGGCGACTGGCGCGTCGCGAAAGGAGCCTGAACCATGAAGACGCGACGATTGAAAATGCCGGTGGACGGACGGCTGTTTGTCGGGACGCCCAAGGAGATCCTAACCCAGATGCACTCCCTGGCCTTCGGGTGGGACGGGCGCACGCTGGCCGAGTACCTGGACTGGCTGAAAACGCAGATGGAGCAGCAGACGGGCGCGGAGATCGAGATGCCGGAGGGCGACGTGGCGACGGCCTGCGAGGCGCTGGTGGACGCGATGGTCGCGCATGGGCTGGCGCTGGAGATCGTGAGCGGCGGAGAGTAAGCGCCACGAACGACGAGACGGGCCAGTCGGGCCCGCTCGATGAGGTGGGATTGCTTGGCGGGTTATTCGTCGCGGTCGGGGATGGTGACGAAGCGTCCGATGTTCTCGGCCCAGCGCATGGTGATGCCGTACTTGTTGACGTAGGTGTCGCCGTGGACGTCGTGCAGGGCTTGCATGTGCAGGCTGCTCATCTCGCCGAGCGCCATGTAGCGGGCGGCCTTGCGGTCGGCGAAGCCTTCATAATCGGTCTCGTCGACGATCACGTTCTCGCCGGTCTCTTCGTCCCAGCGGTGGATCTGGTAGCTGTAGCCGGTATCCCAGAGGGCGTGCTGGATGACCTTTCCGGTCTTGGGGTCGGTGGCGTTGCTGGTCTTGATCAGGTGGGCCATGATGTTCCTCCTTCAGTCGGCGATGTCTTCGTTTTTCAGGAAGGCCTCGATGATGTGCAGTTGCTCCTCGACGTAGCCGAGGTCGCCTGCATACCCCCAGTTTCGCTCCTCGTTCTTGAATTCGCGCTGGTGGTGGTCGAGTTCCTGGCGGATCGTGGTCAGGCGTTCGTTGATCTGCTTCATCCTGGCTTCGTAGGCTTGCTTGGCGGTCTGCTTGCTCATGGTCTCTGTCCTTTCGTTGGCGGCTCCGTTGCCGTTCTGGCTTCATGTACATGCAGGTCGTGTTCCAATTCGGGGGATTCGGACGGCGAATATCGGCACCCCAACGTCGCGAAACCTCGCGACAATTTCGACGGCGAAAACGCGCGCAGCCTTGTGGCTATTGGTCGGGAGACGAAATGTGACGAAGAAGGGCTCATGCGAAGCCCTGAAAGGTCAGCGGCACCGCAAGCGCGCGAAACCTCGCGTCAATTGCGATGGCGTAAAGCCCCCAGAAACGTCAGCGCCCATTCGCCCGAATCCGGCATCAAACGCGCCACAGCCAGGCAAAGCTGTCGCCTCGTGCAAGCGCGCGAAACCACGCGGGATTCACTCTGCTGGAAATGTCAGCGGTGTCTGGAAACATGGCTCGCCCGCGCGGGAATTCACGGCGGATCAGCGGGCGCGGAAACGGCGCACGGCCAAAGGTTACGAGATTTCGCGAGCTTGCATCCTACTGGAATTATACAGCAAATCGTCGAAATTGGACCGCAACCTGCATGACATTAAGACAACTGCGCAACGGCGCGCAGCACGAAACAAGGAGCACGACGATGACGAACGAGAACGGAACGAAGCAGAAACCGACGGTGAAGCTGATCGGCGAAGACGGCAACGCCTTCAACATCCTGGGCCGGGTTAAGCGCGCCCTGGTGAAAGCCGGGATGCACGAGGAAGCGAAGGCCTTCATGGAGGAGGCCACGGCGGGCGACTACAACCACCTGCTGGCGACGGCCCAGAAGTACGTGGACGTGGAATAACGAGACTCGGGTGGGCCTTCGGGCCCACCCCTTCAGCGATAGGAGCACACGATGAACGCGAAGAAGAAACTGACGAAAGCGGAAGCCCAGGCGGCGGGGCGCATCGGCAAGCGCTTGGCCGAACGACCCAGCCTGCTCGACATGACCGAAGGCGACATCCTGGACGTGGTGGCCATCGCCTCCGACGCCATCGGCCTGGGAGACGGTAAGTTCCACGCCTTCAATCTCAAGGTCTACAAGACCATCCTGGAGCAGCAGCCCGCCTTCGCCGAACGCCTGGTGGCGAGCTTCCGGAGGGAAGTGTTGGCCAGCGAAGACTGAGCGCGAAATCCATAACCCACGGCGGTCCTGAGCGGACCGCCTGTTTCACCTTCCCAAAGGTACAAAATATGGACAATGAGCCCACTGCGAATGATCTCTTACGGGACAATTATTTGAGCCAAAGGAAGATTCAACTTGGTCACCAAAAGCAGCCTGAATTTCGGTTGCCTGATCTCCATTTTCTTCCATTAGCTCGCAAGTGCCACTACGAGTCATGTGTTTACACACTCTTGTTTTCACTCGTGCCTCCATTCTGCGTTCCAGTGATTCTAATTATTTGGCTTAAGTGTAGCGGCCTTGCCACATGTAGGACATTTTCCATTTTGGCCAGCCTTTGTTCGACAAGATGTGCAGAATTTATCTCCACACTTAGAACATTTAAAAGTCAAATTCTGCCGAGGCTTCTTACAGGCTTTGCACAACCCTATTTCAGCCATTGTTGTTCTCCATTCCGCCTAAAGGATTATGAGGAGCATAAATCATGAAACTGATAAATGCAAAGCAAAACAACGACCTGACCACCCAGGAAGCCGCGCTCTTCGACGTCATCCGCAGCCCGGCGCGCTGGGGCGAGGCGTTTCTCTTGAACCGCGACGGGATGCCGCGGCGCTACCGGCCCTACCAGGTGGAGGATCTGGAATGCGCCTCCCCGCGCGTGGTCCACATGGACGGGCGCGCCGTGGGCAAAACCGTGGACCTGTCCACGCTGGCGCTGTGGTTCGCGGTGATCCATCCCGGCAAATCGGCCTTGATCGCCGCGCCCTACCAGGGCCATCTCGACACGATCATCGAGGAGGTGGAGTTTCAGATCGAGCACAGCGACATACTGCGCGCTTCGCTGGCCCGCAACGCCAAGGGCAACGTCAAGATCAAGCGCCAGCCCTACTTCGAGGTGGAGTTCACCAACGGGAGCAAGCTGTACTTCCGACCGGCGGGAGATCGCGGCAGCGCTTTCCGTTCCCTGCACGTGGACTATCTCTTCGTGGACGAGGCGGCCTGGCTGCCGGATCAGGCGTGGAACGCCCTGCGGCAGTGCCTCAACGCGGGCGGAGTGTTCCGGGTCTACTCGACGCCCAACGGTCTGCGCGACACGACCTACTACCGCATCAGCCAGAGCCGGGAATGGACGCATTTCCACTGGCCGTCGTGGATCGCCCCGGATTGGAGCGAAGCGCGAGAACTGGATCTGCTGGATTTTTACGGTGGACGCGACGCCGCCGGATGGCAGCACGAGGTGGCGGGCGAACACGGTAAGCCGTCCTACGGAGCCTTCGTCACCGCCCAGGTGCTCGCGGCGGTCACCCGGATCGAGGACTACAAGAAACGCGTTCTCAAGGGCGAGGATCTGGAAGGCTGTGAGAACGAGGAGGAGATCCGCCAGCGCATCGAACAGGTTCTGGATCTGGGCAGCGGCAACGGCCTGTACTGGCTCGGCGGCGATCTGGGCTACACCTCGGACCCGACCGAACTGCTGCTGTTCGAGGAGGAGCAGGCGACGGGGATTCTGACCCTTCGTCTGCGCGTTCACGCCGAGCACGTCGCCTATCCCGTCATCACCGAGGTGATCGCGCTGATCGACCGGCTCTACGCGCCGCTCGGCATCGGCGTGGATCGGGGGGCCAATGGCATGACCGTGGTGCAGGAGTTGCTCACACTGGACAAGTACAAAGACCGCGCGCTGGCCGGACGCCTGGTGGGTTACGACTTCGGAGGCTCCATCTCGGTGGGCGAGGACCGCGACGGTCGCCCGATCACCAAGCGGGTCAAGGAGCAGATGACGGCGTTGATCAATGGGGCCTTGAACGCGAAGACGCTCAAGCTGCCCGACGCCGACCACGAGATCGAGGACCAACTCTGCACGCAGACCTACACGCTCAAGGACCGATGCGTGGTCTATTCGAAAGGCAACGACCACATCATCGACGCCCTGCGCTGCGTACTCCTGCGTCGCGCCCAGGAACGCATCGATTTCTACGATCCGGTCGAGATCAAGGTGGACGTGTCGCCGGTTCCGCTGAAAAGAAAATTCTACTGATGGAGGACGAGATGAGCAGACGAAACAAGAGAAAACAGCCGCCTCAAACGACCGGCGCGCGGAATGAACCTGAACTCGGGGCGGCGGCGGCGCTGGTCGGGACCGCCTTCAAGGGGCTGGCCGCCAAGGACGCCATTCCCACAACCTGGGAGGACCGCGCCATCAAGGCCTGGGAGTACTACCAGGAGGAACCCCTGGTCGCCAACGCCATCAACGCCTGGCGCAGCTTCGCGTTGGGCGACGAGATCACGATCCGCTGCGAGGACGAGGATGTCCAGGAAGAGGCGATGGATCTGTATTGGCGGCTGGGGCTGAACGACTTCGTGCGCAACATGGTGACGCAGCTGCTCATCAAGGGCGATGCGGTGGGATACCTCCTGCGCGCCAAGAGCGGTGACGATGTCGAGGAGGTGATTTGTGTTAATCCGGTGTCGGTCAAGCTTCGCTACGAGAGCGACGAACTCGTCGAAGCCATCCAGCACCCGATTTCCCCGGAAGGCGCGCCGCTCGATCCGGTGCCCTTGGCGCTGGACCAGATGATCCACCTGCGCTGGAACGCGCCGCCCTTCGAGCGCCGGGGAAACAGCATGGTGCTGCCCGCCTTCGAGGCCATCGAACTGCTGCGGGATTACCGCCGGGCCGAGCGGGCCATCGCCAGGCGCTGGACGACTCCCTTACGCTTCATCCAGGTGGGCGGAGCCTACGGCGGGCGCATCATCACGCCCGACCAGAAGATGCTGGAGAAGATCCGCAACGAAGTGGATCACATGGACATGGAGGCGGGTCTGGTGGTGCCGTTCTTCGTGAAAGCGGAGACCTACGGAGCCGAGGGCATCTCCCTGAATACGGAGAGCAAGGTGCGCGAGGTGAAGGAAGACATCCTGGTGGCGCTCGGTATGGCGCGCAGCATCGTCACCGGGGATGGCCCGAACTTCGCCACGGCCAATGTCTCGATGCAGAAGATGGTCGTGCAACTGAAGGAGATCAAGGAGGCGGCGCGCACGATCCTGGACTGGGTGTTCGACGAGTGGTCGGAGCGCAAGGGATACGAGGACAAGGCGCTGCATTACCAGTTCTCCGACCTCGATCTGACCAACGAGGTGGATCAGAAGAAGCTGTTGATCGATCTGTACGACCGCAACCTGATCTCGAAAGGCACGCTGCAGCAGAAGATGGGCCTGTCCCCGGACGTGGAGGAGAAAGGCCGCAAGGGAGAGGAAATAGTGGTGGATCGCAACTGGTCCGTGCAGGAGATTTCGCAACTGGTGGCGCTTGAGGTGTTGACGGTTGAGGAGGCGCGCGAACGGCTTGGATTGAAAAAACCGGTGAAGCAGGCACGCGAAGAGGCGGCCCGAAAAGACGTGGAGCGGATTTATGCGAAGCATAGCTGAAACCGAACAGGCCAAACGCATCCGACTGGCCGTCGAGGAAGCGGTCAAGCGGCGGGACCGCTACGCCGAGGCACATGTCGCTGATCTGACGAAGACGTTGAAGGCGGCATCCGACGATGTCGCAAAGCAGATTCGCCGCTTCGAGGAACGGGCGGCGCTGAAGCCCTGGCAGGAGATGCGGCTGGCGATTCTGAAGGATCTGGAGAGCGAAATCGACGCCATCGCCAAGGAGTTGGAGGCGGAGTGGAAGGTCGGCATTCGCGCCAACGTCGAAGGCGCGATGAAACTCGGCATCGAGGATGGCATCGGACAACTGGATGCGCTGGAACATCCTGACTTCCAGAATCTCTCCGACCTCCAACGCAAGTCCCTGCTGACGCGGACCTTCTCGACCATCGACCGCGCGGCGGTGGATTTCCTGGCCAACTACGAGCTGCAGCTCTTGGGCGACGTCTCTACCGAACTGGCCTCCGGGATCAAGCGCACGATCACGCAGGGAGTGCTGGAGGGAAAAAGCATCCCTCAGGTGGCGCGCGAAATCGGCAAGGTGGTGGACGATCCGGACGCCTTCATCAAAGCCGGGAAAACGGTGTTCAAGTCGACGCAGCAACGGGCGACGCTCATCGCCCGCACGGAAACGCTGCGCGCCCACAACGAGGGCCGCAAGGTGTTTTATCGGGAGGTGGGAATCAAGAAGGTCAAGTGGATGACGGCTCACGACGAGCGCACCTGTCCGGAATGTGCGCCGCTGGACGGACGGGTGTTCAAGATCGACGAAGCTCCGGGACCGCCGAGGCATCCTGGGTGTCGCTGCGCATTGTCCAGCGTCATCGAAACTACCTGAAATTGCCTTGACAATTCGTTCTTGGTGGATAATACTGACACCAGTTAATAATAAGTGGTTGCACTATTATCCGTGCGCCGCAGATGGCGAGAATTGAGATGGAGAACGAGGCGAAAACCATAATCCGGGAACATGGGGGAACGATCCGGACGCGGGATGCGCTCAAAGCCGGGATTCATTGCCGCACGCTTTACGCCATGAGGGATCGCGGTGAACTCGAACAGCTTGCGCGCGGTCTGTACAGGCTGGCCGAGGAGGAACCACCCGAAAATCCGGATCTGATCACGGTGGCCCATAAGCTTCCGGATGCCGTGATCTGCCTGATTTCCGCTCTTTCCTTTCACGATCTGACCACGCAAATCCCCCACGATGTCCATCTGGCGATTCCTCGGCAGTCACGCCCGCCGAGACTGGATCACCCGCCGATTAAAGTCTATCGCTTTTCCGGCGACGCATACTCCGAAGGCATTGAACTTCACGACATGGATGGCGCGACCGTGAAGATCTACAACCCAGAGAAAACGCTGGCCGACTGCTTTAAGTACCGAAACCGGATCGGCAAGGACATCGTTCTCGAAGCCATCCGCCTTTACCGAAAGCGCAACACGCAGAACGTGGACGCTCTGCTGCGATACGCCCGGATTTGTCGGGTGGAGAATGTCATGCGTCCCTACCTGGAGGCGATCCTGTGAGTTCGGAATCCAAAAAGAATCTTCCCGCCTCGATTCATCAGCGATTGCGGAATCTGTCTAAAAGCTCAGGACGCCCCTTTCAGGAGCTTTTCCAGTTCTACGCCATCGAACGATTGCTCTACAGGTTGTCCGTCTCATCCCATCGGGATAAGTTCGTCCTGAAAGGCGCGTTGATGTTCTGGGTCTGGCAGGCTCCTAAAATGCGGCCGACGATGGACATTGATCTGCTGGGCCGGATGGATAACGATTTCGAAGCCGTGCGCACCGTTTTCGAGGATACCTTGCGTGTGGAAGTCGAACCGGACGGATTGCGCTTCGATGAAGAAAGCATTCGTGTCGGCAGCATCACCGAAGACGCCGAATACGAAGGCGTTCGGGTCCAGATGAAGGTTTATCTGGCCAAATCGGTGGTCTCGATCCAGATCGATATCGGCTTTGGGGATGTGGTGGTTCCGGCTCCACGCATGATCGAGTTCCCGACCCTCCTGGATTTCCCGACTCCAAGGTTGCGGGGCTATCCGAAGGAGACCAAAGTCGCCGAAAAATTCGAGGCAATGGTGCGGCACGGACAAATCAACAGCCGGATGAAGGATTTCTTCGATATCTGGCTGATGTCGCGCACCTACGACTTTGATGGAAAAATCCTCGCCAAGGCCATATCCGGAACTTTTCGCAATCGCGAGCAGAATATCAATCCGGAGCCGGTGGCCTTCTCGAAAGAGTTTATGGAGAACGACGACAAACAGATGCAATGGAAAGCGTTTCGTGTACGCACGAGAGTTGAGGATGCTCCGGAGCGATTTTCGGATCTCGTTCCGATCTTGGTCGGTTTTCTGCAACCGGTCGCGACGGCTCTTGCCAACGGTGAAGCGTTCACCGCTCACTGGAAAGCGCCGGGACCGTGGACAAACGAATAGCCACCGCGCTTTTCATTCAAACTTTTCATGTGACAATCTAAGCGGACACACTCTTACAGAAAACGTCCGCTTGAGCAAACGGGCGGGATGTGAGATGCTGCATCCCGTGAACTGAACCGACCGATTGTTTCGGCGGTTTTGAGATCGTGACAACCAGGCCAGGGCTGGCCGGATACGCCGGAGGCCCCGAACGAGTGGAAGTCGAAACCATCGACGGCCCTTGTTCGGGGCCTTTTTTTTTTCTGGAGTCCGCATGTTTCAGACCGACGCCGACAAGTTGAACTTCCTGATCGAAGCCGAGGCCGAGCTTTCGGAGCTGCTGGCGCACGAGGGGCTGATGGCCCGCGCCCGCGCCGAGGAGCGCCCGAAGTACATCACCAACTACATCGGCTCCAAGCAGAAGCTGGTGGACTGGATCTGGAAGGCTACGCCGGAGGCGGCCAAGAGCGCGGTGGATGCGTTTTCCGGCTCTTCGGTGGTCGGCTACATGTACAAATCGAAAGGCCTGGCGGTTCATTCCAACGACCGCCTGCGTTACTGCTTCCACATCGCGCGCGCCATCGTGGAAAACGATTCGGTCACCCTGTCCAACGAGGAGATCGAGATCCTGCTGACCGATCACGGCGACGCGAAGGATTTCGTGCGCAAGCATTTCGGCGGGCTCTACTTCGAGCCGGGCGTCCACAAGCTGATCGACATCGTGCGCTCCAACGCCGACAAGCTCTCCGGCTACAAGAAAGACATCGCGCTGTTCGCACTGGGCAAGACCTGCATCACGGCCAAGGGCGGCTTCGGCCACTTCGGCACGACCAAGAAGCAGGACGACCGGGCCGACAGCCCGAGCGAGTTCAAGGAGCGCTTCGCTAAAAACTGCCAACGCATCGGCGCGCTGGTGTTCAAGGGCGAGAAGGAATGCAAAGCCAGCCACGGCGATACACGGAAGCGCCTCGGCGAGATCAAGGCCGACGTGGCCTATTTCGATCCGCCCTACGCCACGCAGTTTTCCCAGACCAACTACGAGCGCGCCTATCACTTCATCGAGGGGCTGATGACCTGGTGGGAGGGCAAGGAGATCCAGACGGACTCCAAGACCCGCCAGTACAAGATCGGCACGGAAGTCACGCAGTCGAACGCGCGCGGCTTCTTCGAGGAATTCCTCAGCGCGGCGAAGCACATCCCGCACTGGATCATCAGCTACCGCGACCAGGCTTTCCCGACCGAGGCGGAGATCAAGAAGATCGTCGCCCAGAACGGCAAGTCCAGCCGGATGAAGACCCGCGAGCACCAGTACCACATCTCGGCGGGCCACGGTGAAAACAGCCTGGCCAAGGAGCATCTCTTCGTCTGTGCGCCGGACAGCGGCTCCTCGGCGGAGATCGTCGATGAGAAGCTGGCGACCGAGGCGTTGGAAACCGATGTAGAGCAAGTGAGAATCGGCGAGTTCGACGAGCAGGAAGCCTTCTTCCTCTCGCTGACGGCGGACCACGATCCGGACCTGCTGGAGGCGCTGGCCGCGCCCAAGGATGGCGACGCCGTGCGCGTCACTCCCTTCATGGGCAACAAGTATTTCATCCTTGATTTCCTGTGGAAGCACACGCCCAAGGATGCCAAGTCGGTGCTGGACGTGTTTTCCGGCGGCTCCAACGTCGGGTACTTCTACAAGAAAAAGGGTCTCCATGTCGTCGCCAACGACAAGCTCAACTATCCCCATCACATCGCCCGCGCGCTGATCGAGAACGGCAAGGAAACGCTGTCCGATGAGGACATCGAGGCGATCTTCGCCGACAATCCGCAGGCCGGGAGCTTCTGCGGCGAGCATTTCCACGGCTACTACTTCACCAAGCCGATTCTGCACTTCCTCGACGTCGCCTGGGCCAACATCCAGACGCTCAAGGGCTACAAGAGGGATCTGGCGCTGACGGCACTGGGCTGGACGGTGACCGGTAAGGCGAAGTTCGGGCAGTTCTCGCGCAGCAAGAAGGGGCTGACCGGCCCGGTGCGCAATCCGGAGAACCGCCAGACCTCGCTGACCAACATCCCGCTCTCCAACTTCGCCGCCCGGTTCCGCTACAACCTGGCGCGGGTCAACAAGCTGGTCTTCGACAACGGCCAGGAGAACCGCGCCGTGCGGCTGGATGCGCTGGAGGCTTTGAAGGCGCACGACTGCGACCTGGTCTACGCCGACCCGCCCTACATCACGCAGTTCGGAACCAACGATTACGAAGCCAACCTGCACTTCGTCGAGGGTCTGATGACGATGTGGGAGGGAAAGCAGCTCAACGAGAACGCCAAGCGCGATTACGAGTCCGGCACCCACTACACCCGAAAAAACATCGGCGAGTTGATCGAGGGCATCGTCAACGGCGCGCGCGGCAAGCACCTGCTGCTGTCCTACCGTGACCAGGCCTTCCCCGACGAGGCTGCCATCCGGGAGCTGTTCAAGGGACGCTTCGAAAAGGCGCGCGTCCAGGGCATCGACGTGGAATACGCCATGATCCGCAACGACCCCGAGCGCGGCGGCAAGCACGCCCGCGAGTTGCTCTTCATCGGCAGCGGGCCGCTCAAAGCCAAAGCCGAAAGCGGAGTTCGGGAGCCCGGCATCCACACGCGCGTCACCGGCCAGGTGGCCTTCGAGTCGCTGGAGACCGAGGCGGCCCAGGCGGGCGACAAGCGTTTCAAGTTCATCCTGACGCACGTCGGCACCAACCGCAACGGCGACCATTTCACGGCGGAGGAGCTGAAACAGGCCGCCGAGACCGCCGTCGGCAAGAAGATCGACTTGGCCCACAGCCAGGAGTTTCGCGACATCGTGGGCGGCATCGTCGAGGCGACCTACGTCGACGAGGGCGAAAACAGCCGCGTCGAATGCGTCGGCGAGCTGTTCACCGAGGATTCGGAGCCTGCGCGGCTGGCCTACAAGCTCATGAAGCGCGGCATCGTCTCCCATGTCTCGATGGAGTGCGACTACCAGGAAGGCGAGTGTTCGGTCTGCGGCAAGCGGATTAAGAACAAGGCCGATTACTGCATTCACCTCAAAAACTACAAGGGCCGCGCCTACCAGGACAAGCCGGTCTTCGAAGTCCTGCACGGGATCACATTCACGGGCATGGGACTTCTGGACCGCGAGGGAGCCGACGAACGGGCGGAGATCAAACAGGTGGCCAGCCAAACCACTTCCAGCCAAGGAGAAGAACCAATGGCCGACGAGAAAGACAAGGACAAGCAGAAAAAGGGAGCCGAGGACGCTCCGCCCGATCCGGCGGGACTGTCGGAGGCGGAGAAGGACAAGCTCATCAAGAAGCAACAGGGTGAGATCGACAAGCTCGCCGCCCAGGTAGCGGAGCTGCAGCGCAAGCTGGACGAAGCCGAAGCCTCGCGCAAGGCGGCCCTGCGGCGCACCAAGGCCGAGAAGCTGATGGCGCTGTGGGAGGAAGCCGGACGGGACTTCGGCGACGAGACCTCGCGCACGGCGGAGATCGAGCGGCTCATGAAGATGACGGACGAGGCCTTCGCCGCCACTGAAGAGACCGTGCAGAGCTTCGCGGCGGGCAAGAAGAAGCCCAAGGACGACGAGGAGGACGACGCCGACGCCGACCTGGACGAAGAGGAGGCCAAGGACAAGAAAAAGGCTCCCGCCAAGAAGAAGAGCAAGGCTCAGGGAGGGATGCGTTCCGACGCCGCGCAGCGTCCGAGCGACTCGCTGGACCCCAAACCGCAGAACCTGCAGGACAAGCTGACGGCCGGATTCATGGCCGCTTACAAGGACCGCGCCGGAATCCCGGCCACGGAATAGGAGGAACCTTACATGCCTTACGTGCAACCGCTGGCTCCGGGTTTCCGTTACGGACTCGGAGCGATCACCGGAGGAGGAAGCGCGGGACAGTTCGTGCTGCTCACCGGCGACAACGAAATGTCGGTCAATACCGACCCTGCCAAACGCAGCTTTGGCCTGCTGGAGAAGACGACCAAGGACGGCGAGCTGGGCGGCGTGTTCTGCCTGGGCGGGATCTACGAGACGGACGTCTTCGTGGGCTCTCCGGCTCCCGGCGACGAACTCGCCTGCGACGCCACCGGCAAGCTGAAGGTCAAGGGCCAGGACGAATTCGCCGTTGGCGAAGTGATCGCGGCCGCCTCGGGCGTCCTGCGCTTCAAGCTCTACGTGTAAGGGAGGGACAACGATGGAAAACCTGACCCAGGTCCACTCCGAGGAGTACATGCAGACAATGGCCAAGCTGATGAGCGAGGCCGCCGACAGCCCCGAGGGACTGAAGGCGCTGGCCGCCGCCATCGCGCCGCCCATCGACATGGAGATTCAGACGCGCGAGATCACCTCGCTGCTGCTGACCAAACACAAGCTGCCCGCCGGTGAGGAGGCCAAGTACCAGAAGAAGCCGAAATTGGCCGCCTACTGGATCAGCAAGGATGGCGACGCGGTGGAGAGCGGCATCCAGGAGGAGGAAGTCGTCTTCCCCATCCACCGCATCCACTCGATGCCGATGGTGGACATCGGCGTGCTGAAGCACGGCAATGTCGGCACCATGATCGACATCCAGAAGTCGGCGGGTGACGAGATCCGCAAGGCCATCGACAAGCGCACCATCACGGTGCTCTCGGCGGCGGTTCCCACCGAACGCACGGTGACCGTCACCGGCGGCAAGCTGACCGACGAGGCCATCAACCAGGCCATCAGCTTCATCGAGGATATGGAGCTGCGGGTGAAGTACATCCTGCTGCGCGGCGCGCGCGCCAATGACATGCGCGGCTGGGAGCTGGACCCGCAGACCCGGCGCGAGCTGCAGCTGAAGGGCATCTTCAAGACCTACAACGGCGCGGACATCATCGCCACCGCCTCGATGAACCTGAACGAGGTGATCCTCGTGCCCGACGAGGAAGTGGGCAAGTTCGCGATCAGGCAGGCGCTCTCGACCGACACCGTGAACGAGCCCAAGCGCTTCAAGGTGGGCTGGCTGGCCTGGATGGAGGCGGCGCACGGCGTCACCCGTCCGGATCTCTTGGCCAAGGTCGTGATCGAACCGTAAGGAGTCGTCATGCCCATCACTCTGCAAAACGCGTTGCCCACGACGCTCGATATCCCCGGCGCGGGACTGCTTTTCGCGCCGGGGGAGCGGAAAACGGTCGAAGCATTGAACCCGGCGCTCGCCAACGCCGTGCAGCGCGGCGCGCTGACGGTCGTGAGCCAGACGCAATCGGGCGTGATCGTGGTGGAAGAGGACGGTCAGAGCGAATTCGCTTTGCCGGTTTTCTGGCCCAGCCCCGACCGGATGCAGGTGGCTCTGAACGGTCTCGTGCTGGCTTTCGGGGAGGATTATGCGGTCGATCCGGCCACGAACGTCCTCTCCTGGCTGGATGAAGAGATTACCCTCAAGGCGAACGACCGGATCACGCTGATCGGAGGTGGCCCATGACCAGACTGGATGGCCGCTTCCTGAAACCCGGTTCGATCCCGGCCGACCGCCTCGACCCGAGCATTCCTCTGGGCGGCGGGGCTGTACTCCCCGATGGAGCCGTGACTCCGGCCAAGCTGGCGCAGGCGCTCTTGAGGAAATTCGTGACCGTGACCTGGGGCGAGGCCCAGGACGTTGAACCCAACGTAAAACTCGTGCCGCTGCAACTCAAGGACTACCTCGACCAAGCCATTCCCGCCGCCCACGTCCTGCGCATTACCTGCGACGACCGGGCGAGGCTGAACGTGGGCGAGCACGGCGAAGCGCTCTCCGGTGTGGACAGCGCCGACCTGATCGCCAGAACCGATGAAACGGGACGGCTCGACCTGCTCGTGACCTGTCCCGTGCAAACCGTCATTACCATCGCCGCCGGTGCCACGCAGGGAAGCCCCCTGCTGGACGCGACGACTCACTTTGACCTGAACTTTTCCTAACCACTGAGAAGGAGAACGAACCATGCCGATTCAAGACGCTGTTTCCCCCGTGCAGAAAGTGACCCTGGACGAGATGGCCCAGGAATTCGCCGACCGCTTCGCCGTGCTGACCTTCGGGACGCCCGGAGCCGAGGCCGATGACACCATCGCCGTCACTATCCAGCTCAAGAACGCACTGATGCAGGATCTGGCCGCCAAGGAGCGCATCCGCCTGACCTGCACCGCCGGGGCCACCATGACGCTCGTCGCCGCCGGGAACGGGACCGTGCTCTCCGGCGACGGCTCGGAGGACATCATCATCGAAACCGACGAGGCCAGCGGCACCTTCGACCTGGAGGTGGAGTACGCCGGGACCGGCGACGTCACCATCGTCGGCGGCGCGACCCAGGGCTCGGGCTTCGTCCACTGCGGCGAGTCGCTGGACCTGACCTTCGCCTAAACCCCTGACGGGAGCGGGGCCGCCTTCGGGATCGGCCCCGCTTCCCCATGATTTCGGAGAGACGCCATGATGACCGTAACCAACAAGCTCGCTACGCACCTGGTGGTGCCGAACGGAGCCGGGGAGAAACAGCCGCTTAAGCTTGCACCCAAGGGCGAGGCCAAGATCGAGAAGATCAGCGCCAGCCTCAAGGACGCGGAGACGCGGGGGCTTATCGCTATCGGCTACCCGGCGGTCGAAAAGGCCTCGGGCAAAGCCTCCAAGACGAAGGCGGACTGAGCCCATGCTCGCCGCCCTCGCCGACGACATCCTGCTCGACTTCACGGGCGAGGACGGGGAGCCGCTCGCGCCGCTGGCCTACATCCGGCGCGCGGCAGAACGGGCTTTACCGGTGGTCGCCGCCGATCTGGCTGTTTCTTATCAGCTGACTGGTGAGATCGTATCGCCCGAGATGCCGGGCGAGCATCGGGAAGCCTGGCTCATCCGCACGAAGATCCTGGTCTGCCATCTGCTGAGGGCCCAGGCGGCGCAGCGGGTGGATTTCTCCTCCGGCGACAAACGCATGAGCCGCTCGAGCGAGGCGAAGCACTTCGCAGATCTGGAGAAGGACCTTCTGGCGCAGTACACGGCGCTGATCAAGCGCTTGAACCCCCTGGCGGACGAAACCCTGCTCGAACTGGAAGCCCAGCCGCTGGTTTACCACATCGGCGCGCGGCGACCGGAAAGGTGTTGAAAACATGGAACGAAAGATTGAACTCGATCCCTTCACTTACGGCAAGTGGGACGTCTTCACCACGCTGGTGCAGGTCGCCACGGTGGTGGCGGGCGTCGTGCTGGCCTTGAACGGTGAAACGGCCGGTCTCTTGGCGCTCGGCGCGCTGGCGGGTGGCGGCAAGGGCACGCTGGTGGGCGACTTCCTGCGGAAAGTGGCCGACGAGATGAGCAAGCCGAAGAAGAAAAGCGGTTCGGTTCATCTGTCCCTGCTCGTGCTGCTCGGACTGGCGGTCCTGCTGTTCACCGGCTGCGGCATCGACAAGCAGTTCGTGATCGATTCGCGCAAAGCCATTCTCACGGAAGCGGGCGACTACCTGATGGGCTGTTCGCAGGCCACCATCGCACCCGCTTTCTCCGTGGACTGGAACGATAACGTGACCTACGGCGGCGGCGTCTTCGCGGGCTGCGAGGTCGAGGGCCGCCTCCTGCGCTTTCATTGCGAAGCTTATCAGGACGACGAGACCGGCAAGACCCGCATGAAATGCGAGCCGCTGTCCGTCTGGAAACGCGAGGAATCGGCGAAATGAACGAACGCCAGCGCCGACAAGCTGCGGGGGACGTGGCCTGGATGATCCGCCAGGCGGGTCAGACGGCGACGATCCTCCGGCCCCAGGTCGCGGGCGAGGACTCCTTCTTCGGGCCCCGTGAGGCGTCCGAGATCGAGGTCGGGAGCATTCCGGTCGAGGTGAAGGATCTTGCGCCCAAAGATTTGGCCGAGATCGGCGCGGATGCCGTGGCCTCGGTGCTGTCGGATTCCGGTGTTCTGGAACAGGACTTCCTCCGCATCGGCGTGACGCGCTACCGGGTGACCGAAGTCAAACCGCAGAAACTCTTTGGCAAGATCACGCATCTCGATCTGCACCTGGAACTGGAGAAGCGGGAGGCGGCGCATGGGTAAAGGGCTGGCCCAGATCAACATCGACCTGCGCGCCATCGCCAACCTGCAGAAGGCGCTCAAGCAGATGCCCGGCCTCGTGAAGGAGGAACTGGGCAAGGCCGTGGTCGAGTTGACGCTGATCATCGAGGCCAAGGCCAAGGAACTGTGCCCGGTCGATACGGGTCTCTTGCGCTCGTCCATCACGCCGGTGGTTGCCTCCTGGGCGGAAGCCTACGTCGGCACCAACACCGAGTATGCGCCCTACGTGGAGTTTGGAACGAAGCACAGCCCGGCCCAGCCTTATCTCGAACCGGCCTTCCTGGAGGGCCAGAAGCAGGCGAACAAGGTCTTTGGGCGCGCCGTCGGTCGGGCCATCGCCCGCTTCAAACGGAGGGCGCGATGAACGGATCGCTGAAACGAGCCCTCGCGCTGTGGGCGGCCTCGCAAGTGGAAGGTCTGCACGTCTACTCCGACGACCTGGCCAACGTGAAGCATCGCTATCCCTGCTGCACCGTCATCGAACTGACCCACGGTGTGGAGCCGCTCGGCTGCGGGAAGAAGGACTTCACCACCCGGAATGATGACAACGGCTTCGTCGCCACGGTGGGCAAGCTGCACCAGGCGGAGGAGAGCTTCCGTCTGACCGTCTCCTCGCCCTCCGAATCCGGACGGCACGGCCAAGAGATCGTGGACGGCATTTTGGAGAGCATCGAATCAGCGGCGCTGCTGACCGCCCTGTCGGCGGGATCGCTGGAACTGATCGACACGGAATGCGACCCGCCCGTGAGCTTCCATCTGGCGAGTTTGAAACCCAGGGGACGCCAGAACATACCGCCCGACATCACGGGCGAGCCCTTTCTGTATCGCGGATCGCTGACCCTATCGGCCCGGCGCATGCTCCCGGTCGAGCAACCGGTCGAGCACGTCATCGAACGCATTCACCTGAACGAGGATAGGCCATGAACGAAAACGAGAAACCCATTCCGGTCGAGACGGCGGAAACCAAGCCCGCCGACAAAACCGATACGAAGACGAAGCCGGAAAAGGCGAGCGAAGCGAAGGCGAAAAAGACCGAGGTGAAGCCTGACGGCGGGAACACGAAAACCGCCCCCGTTCCACCCAACAAACCCCGCCCGCGACGCGGAGGCCTGCTGGGCGGCTCGACCCGACCGGCGCAACTTCCCGTCGATCTGCTCGCCCGCCGCACCGGGACCGATGCAGTCGTGCTGGGTGCGTTGAAGGCGGCCTACGGCTGGACGGATCGCACCCGGTTGACCCAGGCGGATTTCCTGCGGCTGCGAGAGGCCTGGCTCAAACGCCCGGTGAAGGAGGGCTGACATGACCGTTCGCAAGATCATTCCCGATTCCTACACCGAGTACGAAGACGGCCATCTCGGAGTCATTCCGGCTTCACTGGCCAATGTCGAGGCCAAGATCGGTCCTGCCGACGACGGCCAGCCGAACAAGGTCTTCACCCTGTCGGGCCCCGACGCCAAGAAGCAGGCCAAGACCATCTTCCAGGGCGGGCCGCTGTTGCGCGCCATCGAGGAGGCCTTCGACGCCGGATCGACCCGCATCCACGCCGTGCGCATCGGCACCGGCGTGCGCTCGCAGATCGTTCTTCCCGGCATCGACGAATCCGACACCATGCGTATCCGGGGGCCCTACGGCGAGGCGGGCAACAACCACTGGTTGAACGTCACCCAGACCTTCGTGAGCATCGTCTCCGGTTACGCCGCCGTGTTCGACAACCCCTGCCGGGTGGTGATCTACGACGAGAACCTGGACCAGGTGCAGGAGATCCCAATGCCGCCGGAGATCGCCTCCGTGGTGGGCGTCGAGATGCCGATCATCCCCGCCGGGCCGTTGGAGCAATCCGGATTCGCGGTCTTGGGCTACGCCTCGGCGGACGGACATCCCACCATCTGGAACTTCTCCAACGCGGGCGTGCTGATCCCGGAGCGCACCCTGGACCTGACGCCGTTTCTGCAGCCGGACGAAGTCATCACCGGACTCGTGCAGGCCTTCGACGGCCCCGGCGGCGAGTTGGCCATGACGACCGACAAGCGGCTCTACTACATCGACACCGATGAGTTTCCGCCGATGGTCGAGGATATCTGGGACTACAGCGCCTTCGGCATGCTCAACCCGAACGTCTCCTCGGCTGCCTTCTGGATCGACCTGGCCGCCGTCATGCAGGGCGAAGACCCGGAGGAGATCGCTTTTTTCCTTGATCGCACGGCCCGCAAGATCGTCGCCGTGATCGATTCGCACGACGCTCCTCCGCTCCTGCTCGGCGAACTGTCTCTCGATCCTTGGCTGGACGTGGACGACGTGCCCGAAGGCATCGCCGCCGACATGAACAGCGGTCATCTTTTAGTGGCGCTGCAAAACGACATGCAGGCCCAGGACCGGCTGCTGATCCTCGATGTGGACTGGCACGCGATACCTTCGCCCAGCGGCATGCTGGTGGACAGCCGGAGCATGCCTCAGAGCCTGCGCGGACTGGGCTACCGGATCACCGACGCCGTGGTGCGCACGACCATCACCATTCAGGACCGCAACGTCTCGCCCTTCCTGGTGCGGACCTATGAAGCAACCGGGCTCATCGCCACGGCCACCGCCAACGTCGCCGATGTGATCAACGCGGGCGGCGTCTACGTGGCGGAGCTTTTGACCACGCCCGCACTGTGGCTCATGCCGAGCCTGGAGGAAGGCGATGGCGGACCCGATCCGACGCGCTACGAACCGTTTACCGACGGCGAAGAAGGCGGCGAACCCATCAACGCCGATTACCTGGCCGGGCTGGAGGCGACGGTCGCCAAGACCGACACGGCCTGGATTCACGCGGTGGGAGCCAACACCAACGCCCTGTGGACAGCGGTGCTCCTGCACTGTGAGCAGATGTTTACCCTGCACCAGGCGGAGCGTTTCGCCATCCTGGAGACGCCGGAATTCGAGAGCGACTACGAGGAAGGCTCGGCGGGCTACCTGTCGGATCTGCAAACCTACGTGGACAGCATCGCCGCGATGATGGCCCAAGTCGGAGACCGCAACGCGGTGGTCTTCGCGGGCGGGGCGCAGTTCATGGACTCGGACGGCGAGGAGTACGTCCACCCGGTGACGTCTTCCTGTGGCGGCGTCATGGCTGGACTGGAAGTGCAGAAGTCCCTGATCAACAAGCCGGTCAAGAACATCCTGAAACTCGTGCCGGAGTTTTCCCCCGGCCACATCGAGACGCTGATCCAGAACCGGGTCAACTGTGTGCGCTTCAAGCCCGGACGAGGCTTCATCATCGCCCACCCGCTGACGGCGGCGGCCGAGGGCTCGGACTACTCGCGGGTCAATGATCTGCGGGCGGTTTACTACGGGGCCAAGGCGGCGCGTGAAGCCGGACAACCCTACGTGGGCGAGGAGAACGACGCGGCGGGCGAAGGCCTGCGACGCTTGGAATCCGCGATGGCGCGGCCCCTGGAGCAGATGCGTGACGGTGGTCAGATCGACGCCTTCGAATTGAGCGCGGTCAGCACCGTACAGGACCGCCTGCTCGGCGACGTCTACGTCTCTCTCGGCATCCAGCCGCGCCGGGCGATGGAGATGATCTACACCACGGTCTATCTGAAGTGATGAGGTGAACGATGGCCACTGAAGGCTTTATCCAAGGAACGTCGGGCGAGGAGATTTCGCTGCTCGTCGATGGCGTAAAAATCATGGCGCTCCAGAACCTTTCCTGGAAGGCGAGCCAGAGTAAATCCCCCATTCGCGGCGCGGGCTACCGCAAGCCGCATGCGATGGGGCGCGCCTTCAAGGAGTACGAACTCGACTTCGAGGTGAAGGAGCTGAACAAGGCGGTCATCGAGGAGGGCGTCAATTCCCGCCGCTCGCGCGAGGTGCAGATCAAGACTTTCAAGATCGGAGACCAGGAGTTTTCGGATCTGCTCGACCTGCGCAACTGCACGATCCTGATCGTCTATCCGCCGAAGAACAACGCGACCCGAATCATCCGCTTCCTGGGCTTCGAGTTTACCGATGTAGAGGGCGGCTTCTCCATCGACGACGAGTCGGTGGGACGCAAGCTCTCCGGCATCGCCCTCGACGCCGAGGGGCTGGTTTAAGGAGGCGAACCATGTGCTCTCGATCCCCCGACGGCAGCCTGGAGACCTGCTCGGCCCACGCCGACATGGTGCGGCTGACCGAACGCCTGACCGAGACGGTGGAGCAGCTCTCCGCCCGCGTGGTCGAGCTGGAAAAGACGATCAAGCTCTTGCGCAACGCCGCATTCCTCTTGACCGGCGTGCTGATCGGCACGGGTGCCTTGCAGATCAAGGAAATCCTGACCTTGCTGGGGAACTGACATGCGCCGGATTTCACTGATCGTCATTCACTGCTCGGACTCCGCCTTCGGAGACGCCGCTCTGATTCGCCGCTGGCACACCGACCCGCCGCCGAAAGGCAACGGCTGGACGGACATCGGCTATCACTTCGTGGTCCTGAACGGACTGCGGAGCCTGCGGGCGCCCTACGATCCGGATACGGATGGCCTGGTGGAGAGCGGGCGATCTCTGGAGCGCATCGGCAGCCACGCGCGCGGCTACAACAGGGAGTCCATCGGGATCTGCCTGATCGGCGGACGCAGCCGCAACGGCGAGTCCGTGAGGGAAACCTGGACCACATCGAAGCAGATGGCGGCGCTGTTCACTTTGCTGGACGAACTGCTCGCCCGTTTTCCCGAGGCGAAGATCGTCGGCCACTGCGAACTGAACCCCGCCAAGACCTGTCCCAACCTGAACATGGACACGCTCCGCGCACGCTATGCGGCGTGGAGGAAGGAGAAAATCGATGAACGAAACGTCTGACACCCAGATCCGCGAAATCGTCGAGCGCCTGCGCGCCGACAACCCCAACCTGCGCCTCTTTCAGATCGTCGTGCCCGGCCGCGAGGACGAGGTCTTCCTGGCCCGCAAGGCTCCCTGGGCCGAGTACAAGAAGCTGATCGGCCAGGTGAAGAGCGAGGCCGACGCCAACGAACTGCTGGTGCAGAAATTTCTCGTGCACCCCAAGCCCGACTACGACGCCATGCAGAACGAGTGGGAGCCCGGCCTGGTGGTGACGCTGGCCCAGCAGATCCAGAAAGGCATGGGTTTCGCCCAGGGAGCCTCGATAAAAAACTGGTAGAGGCCGAGGCGGCGGCGCTTCGGCAGGACGGCTACAAGCAGCTTCGGGCGCGCATCTGCGCCAGCTTCGGCGGTTACACCTTCGAACAAGTGGACGGCCTCTGCGCGGACGAGTTTGCGGAGGTCGCCGGGGCGGCTCTGTGGCTTTCCGAACAGGAGAGTCAGGCTGTCCAGAAAGCCAAACGGAAAGGACGCAGGCGCTAGATGACGGGTTTCGCCAACAGCATCGGCATTCTGGTCAGCGGGTTCAACTCGCTGTCCGCGCCTTTGGTGAAGGCGGAGGCCTCGCTGCTGCGCTTTCGCGGCGTGGCCGAATCCGTCGCCGACAGCGTGAACCGCCGTTTCGGCGAGCCCATCGACATCAACATGGAGGCGGTGAACAAAGCCTCCGGCGTCATGACCGGCGTCGGCACCAAGGCGATGATCGCCGGTGGGCTCATTGCGGGCGGTCTGGGCCTGGCGGTGCATTCCGCGATGGGCTTCAACACGGCGATGGCCGAGGTCTCGACGCTGGTGGACATTTCGACCACCGACATGAACGCCCTGACCAGCCAGGTGCGCGAGCTGTCCAAGGAATACGGCCAGATGCCGGTGGACACGGCCAAGGCATTGTACACCACCATATCGGCGGGTTACGGCGACGCGGCGGACGCCACGGTCATGCTTGGCGGCGCGATGAAACTGGCGCGAGGCGGAATCACCGATACCGGGACCGCCATCGATGGCCTGACCTCCATCATGAATTCCTACGGCATGGCTGCCGACCAGGTGACCGGCGTCTCCGACCAGATGTTTGTCGCCATGAAGGCGGGCAAGACCACGATTGGGGAGTTGTCCGGGTCACTCGGCAAAGTGACGCCATTGGCTTCGGCGGCTGGCGTGGGCCTGGATCAACTGCTTTCCGCCACCTCGGCGCTCACCCTGGGCGGTCTGACCACCTCGGAAGCGGTGACCAGTCTGCGCGGCATGCTTTCCGCCGTCCTGAAGCCCACCGGCGAGGCGGTGAAGATCGCTGAAAGCCTGGGCATCGAGTTTTCCGGCGCGGCGGTAAAAAGCATGGGCCTGGCCGGGTGGCTTTCTCACGTCACCGAAAAGACCTCCGGCAACCAGGAGGCGATGTCGAAGCTCTTCGGCTCGGTGGAAGCCTTCTCCGGCGTGCTGGCGCTGACCGGCAACCAGGCGGGCTCTTTCGCTTCGATCCTGGAGCAAATGGGGACCAGCGCCGGAGCCACGGATGAGGCCTTCCGCAAGGTCAACGAATCGGCGGCGGCGGCCTTCGACCGGGCCAAGGCCAACGCGGCGGTGCTGACCGAGACCATTGGCAATGCGCTCTTGCCCATCGTGGCCGGTCTGGCGGACGCCTTCGCCTGGCTGTCGGGGAAGATCTCCACCTTCGCCGAGGCGCATCCCTTCCTTACAAAGACCGTGGTCGTGCTGGCGGCGGTGACGGCGGCCGTGCTGCTCATCGGCGGCGCGGCGCTGATCATGGGCGCGCAGGTCATGATGGCCATGACGATGGTCAACGTCTCCACAGGAGGAGTCTTGCTGGCCGTGGGAGCCTTGATCACCGGCATCACGGCGCTGGTCATGTGGTGGACTTCCGGGACGGAGGAGATGGGCGAGAGCACAGGTTTGTTATCGGAAACCTGGGCTTGGCTCAAGGACGCTTTCTATGCCGTCGCCACGCCTATTGCTTACGGAGTGGGTTTCCTGGCGGGCGTCATCACCAAGGCCTGGGATACGGTCTCCAGCTATACGGCGGAAGTCTGGCCGATGATCCAAACCGTCATCGGCGGGGCCTGGGCGGCGGTAACGCAGTTGCTTTTCCCGCAGATCGCCGTGCTCAAGGGGCTCTTCGTCACAAGCTGGGGCATCCTCACGACGTTGACCACCGCGACCTGGGAAACGATCAAGTTGGCGGTCACCACGGCCTGGACGATGGTCTACAACTCCATCGCCCTGGTCTGGAACCTGATCTCCGGCGTTTTCAAAGCAAGTTTACAGCTTTTGACCGGCGACTGGTCGGGAGCCTGGGAAACGATTCAGGCGACCTTCGTTAACGTATGGGAGAACATCAAGGGCATTTTCGGAGCCTGGATCGGCTGGTTTGCCGGACTGGCGGACATTTTTCTGAATGCCGGAATCGGCTTGGTCGAGGCCTTCTGGGAAGGCATTCAGGCCGCCTGGGGAACCTTGAAAGAGGGCTTCACCAAGCTGCTCGAAGGCCTGCGCAGCCTGCTGCCTTTCTCGGACGCCGAGGAAGGGCCGTTGTCGGCGCTCACGAAGTCGGGCCGCTCGCTGCTGCCCACCTTCGCCAGTGGCATCGAGCAGGAATCCGATGCGCCCGCGCAGGCCGTCTCCCGCTCCCTGAGCACGATCCGGCTGGAGCCGCCGAGCTTCGCCTCCATCAGCTACGAGCCGCAGCCGGGCAACTATTCAGGGAAACTTAATGGTTCGGACGCGGGTTCTTCGGCTCCATCCGTCGTGTTCCAGAAGGGCGCGATCAGCGTCACGGTGTCGGGGATCGACGCTCTGGATGACCTGGAGGAACGCCTGACGGAGATATTCGCCCGTGCCTCGTTGCGATTGGGGGTGAGCCATGCCTGAGATTCGCAACGAGGAATTCCAGGTGGTCACTCTCGGTGCGGTCAAGCCGGACGGCACGCCCGATATTGCCAACGTGCTTTTCCGCTTTCCCGTTCCCCACCGGCAGATGTCGATTCGCCAGTCCGTCAAGGTGGACGAGGCGGACATCCCCGGACGCTCCGGCAAGATCAAACAGGCGGTGGGCTACGAGGATACCGAGATCACCATCAACCTGACCCTGGTCGATGAAGAGGATCGTGCGGGAACCGTGACCCGACCCGCCATCGACCAGTACCGTGAACTGCAGGCCGCCTTTCGCGACCGCTCCGACCCGGTGGGCGATGGCCAGACCGTGAAGGCCAGCTACGCCGTACCGACCATCTTCTCCATCCAGTCGCGCCTCACCGACGCCTGCGGCATCCGCACCGTGCTCTTCAAGGGGCTCGATGTCTCCGACCAGCCCGGTTCGACGGACCTGGAGGTCAGCATCGGCTTCTCCGAGTTCGAACCCGTGGCGGCGCAAGTGGAGAAACGTGGGCGCGAGGCTGTGCAGAAGAGCCAGGCGACGCAACAGGCCCAGCAGGCGGTGAAAGCCGATGAGGCCGCCAATGGCGCGCACGAGGACGCGGTGGGATCGGAAGACCCGCTGGCCGCCGCCTTCCGCCAGGGCAAGGCCGATGCGATGGGAGGCGCCCCATGAGTTGGAACGCCCCCGAAATCGAAGTGACCTTGGGCGGCAAAAACAGGCTCGGCTCCGTCCGCACGATGGAGGTCGCCGCCGCCTGCAACCAACCCGTGGCCACGGCCTGCCTCGACCTTTCCAATGTCCGCTTCGAGTGGCAGGACGGCGCGAAGGATGGCGATTCCCTAGTCTTGAAATGGGGCTGGCGCGGCCAGGAGCTTGCGCCTCTCTTCGACGGCACGGTCTTACGCGGACATCTGCGCGAGACCTTGCAGGTCTGGGGTCTGTGCCGGGGCCGGGCGCTGGTCGATACGCGCGTCACCCGGACCTACCAGGACGAGGAGGCGACCGCCGTCATACAGCATCTAGTAGGTGGCTGTGGATTCGAAACACAAGATGTAGAGCCTTGCTCGACGCTCATCGACAAGCTGCCCCTGCACGACAACACCCTGGTCGAGGCGATTTCCTTTCTCAACCGGCGCTTGGACCTGAAGCACAACTTCTATTACGATCCGCAAGGCGGCTTCCACTGGCGGCCGCAGGACTTGGCCCAGGAGCCCGCCTTCACCTTCACCCACGGCCAGGATGTGATCGCGTGGAATGCGCTGCCCGGTGGCCGCTTCCTGCTGACCGTCATGGGGACGCCGGTCTGGCACAGCCAGGTGGTCGCCATCGTGGATCGGGAAGGCGCGGAGTATCGCTACTTCGTCGAACAGGTCCGCCACACGGTCGGCATCAGCGGCGCGGGCGCTCGCTCGCAACTCTGGCTGTCGGAGGTGAGCGATGGCTGAGCGCGGTGACCTGGCGATGGAACTGAAGAAGCTGGTCGAAGGTCTGCATCCCGATCTGAGGGCTTTTTTCCGACCTTCGTTATTGGGCAAGGTCGTGGCCGTGCATGACGACGACTCCGACCCTGACAGCTACTACCGGGTGGATGTCGTTGTGGGAGCCGACGAGGAATCCGGCGAGCAGGGACTGTCCCTGCCCAACGTCCCCTGCGCCTCGCTCTTCGCCCAGAACGGCTACGGCATTTTCGCACTGCCGGAAGTGGGAGCCGATGTCACGGTGTCCTTCCACGAAGGCGATGTGACCAAGCCCTACGTCGAAGCCCCGATCTTTTACGGCAACGCCGCGCCGCCAGGATTCACCTCCGGCACCTTCGCTATTCGGGGCAAGCAGGGCCAGAAAATCGAGATGAAGCCTGGTGCGAACGAGATCGTCGTCTCCTGCGCCTCCTTGAAGCTGATCACCACCGACAAACGCCAGGAACACACCGTCGGCGACCAGATCGAGCGCGTGCGCGGCGATCATCCGGTCCAGGTCGACGGCGCGGAATCCGTCGCCTGCGACACCTGGACGGTCAAGGCCCATCGGGCGGCCTCCATCGAGTGCGCCTCCCTTACCGAGAAAACCAAGGGCGATCTGACCCAGAAGGTGGGCGGCTCGCTCGACCAGTCGGTGGCGGGCACCCTTTCACAGAATGTGGCGGGAGGAGCCTCGATAGCCACGACCTTCAACAAACGCGAGGTGGTGGGTGGTTCCTACGAACTGCTGGTCGCCGCCACACCCGGCATCGCTCCGGCAGTGACGCCCGGACCCACCGCGCCGCAGTTTGCCGCCTACAAAGTGGTCGTCAACCTGGGCGGCATCGCCTTGGATTGCATGGGCGGCCAGATCGATATCGGGGCCAACGCCATGACGCCGCCCACCATGATCAATCTCGGCGGGGCGACCTCCGGGCCGGTGCAACTGGGCGGCATTTCGGCCATCGGACAACCGGCCGCTTGCGGCATGCCGCTGCAAATCATCCTCAACACGATCCTGACAGTACTCAAGACGGTGCCGCTCGGCATGGGCAACCTCGGCGCGCCCATTGCCCCCAATCCGGCGGTGGCGGCGGCCCTGGCGGCGGCGGACTCCGCGATGGCGACGCTCTTGAGTACGAAGGTCTTTATTTCGCAGGTGTGAACATGGCGCTGACGGACGGACAGAATGCAACGAGACAGGCGATGGTGGACGCGGTGGCGGCCAAGCTCGAAGAGCTGAACGCGGCCCTGATCGACACGCTTCCCGACGAGGCATCCAAGCAGAAGCTGCGCGACGGTTACCGCAACATCGGCACGGCCATCGCGGAGGTCTTAAGTCCAATTTGCGTCCACATTTCGACCAACGCCGAAGTGGACGGTGAACCGGATTTGGTGACGTGATGACGCAGTGGAAACAACCGACGACCCTCGGCCTGGCCGAGAAACTGAAGGAACTGAACGCGCGTCTGCGCGAGGTCCTGCTGATGCTGGTTGAAGCCCAGGGTGAGGCGGTCAAGCGGATGGCCGAAACGGCGGTGGCCGCACAGCCGAAGCCGGTGGAGGGGGCAAGCGATGAGCGGTAGCTGGCAGCCCTTCACCTTGAACATGATTCCAGGCGTGCCGCAGGCGCTGGACGCTGTAGGTCAGGCTGCGAGCACCCTGACCGATCTGCTCGATACGCTCGCCGGACTCTTGGAGACGCTGGCGCAACTGGCGCAGTTTATGGCGGACGCCATGCAGGCGGCGATGGCGGCGATCTGCGCGTTGATCCAGGAGATCATCGACCAGATCTTCAATCTGCTTAATACGGGCATCTCCTTCTACCTGGACAAGGGACCCTTCTTCACCGGCGGTCAGCCGGACGGTCTGCAAGGTTTCCTCTCCCGTTGGCGCGCTTCCTTCGACGATCTGGGCGACGCGCACCGACCGCAGTTTGCGGGCAACGCCAATGTCTCTGCCATGCTGTTTCTCGTCGGCGCGAACGATCTACCAAGCCTGCAACGTCTGCTGGTGCTTCTAGGCCTGCTCTTCGGGCGGCCCGACCTGTCCTGGACGGAGGAAGTCACCGGCTTCGATGTTCCCGCATTGATCGAAGCGGGTATGAGCACGCCGCCGGATTGGCGGACGGTGCGCCTGGGCGAGGTCATTCCGCCGTTTCAGCGCCTCGGGGAAATCCTGATGCAGGCGATGGGCATGCTGAAAGTCGGGGACGGCTACGCCGGACTCCTGGAAAAGCTCGCCCAGGTGATCGCCGAGAAAGCCGCCGTCCTCGCCGCCATCTCCGACGAAATCCAGGCGCTGGTGGACGCCATCACCGCTCTGATCGAGTCGGCGGGATTGTACGTGCTGCACGCGGACGGAGGAAGTTTACCCAACTTGATCGCGAACGTGGGCGCGGCGGAGGACGTTCCGCCCTGGAATCTTGAATCCTACGTGGCCGGGGTCTGTCTCCTGGCCGGGACGGCGGACTTCGGTCCCGTCGTCGAACTCTTGGGAGGGTAGCCATGCCGCTTAATGAAAACCTCGGCATTGACCTCCTGCTCGACGACACGGGCGACCTGGTGGTTTCGACCACCGGCGATCTGGCGCTGACATCGGATGGACGAGCGACGCTCCTTCAGGACGTGAAGCATCTACTCGACACGCTGCCGGGCGATCTCTTCGGCCATCCGGAGTACGGGGCGGGTCTGCCACGGCTTTTCGGGGAAGAGGATCGCGCGGACCACGGCGACCTGGTGCGCCGCGCCATTGCCGATGCGCTGACCTACGACCCCTCGGTCGCCCCGCGCATCGAGCCGGATTCCATCGAGGTGATGCTCGTCTCCGGAAGCGACCCGCGCCAACCGGCTTTCTCTGTCTCCTTCACGCCGCTGGGGGAAGGCTACACCAGCCGCATGAACTTCATCTTCAACGCCAACTGGACGGGAGGGACGCTGCCATGAGCTTGCAGATCAAGACTTACACCGAACTCGTCGCCTCCATGCTGACCGCCATCGGCCAGCGGACGGGATTGACCAACTTCAACGTCGGCTCGGTCGTGCGAACGCTTTCCGAGGTCCACGCCGAGGTCGTCGCCGAACTCTACGCCTTCGGGGCCGAGATGCTGAAGCAGGGCTTCCTCGACACCGCCACCGGCTTCTGGCTCGACCGCAAGGCCAGGGAATATGGGCTGACCCGGAAACCTGCAATAAAAACGGAAGGCGTCGTCATCTACTCGCGTAAGGTGCCGCGCAGCACGAACATCCCCATTCCTTCCGGCTCCATCGTCACGACGCCCAAGGACCAGGCGGGCAAGGAATATCGTTTCTTCACGACCGAGGATGCGATCCTCGAAAGTGGACAGATTTCCGTCCAGGTGCCGGTCATCGCGGAAAGCGCCGGTTCCAGTTTCAACGTCGGGCCGTCCTCGATCTCCAAGATGAAGACCTACATCGCCGGAATCGAGGCCGTCACCAATCCCACGGACTGGATTTCTGTAGTGGGCGCGGACGAGGAGAGGGACGCCGATCTGCGCCAGCGCTGTTTTCTGGCCTGGGAGGAGTTGTCCCAGGGCGGCACGGCGGCTGCCTACGTCTCCTGGGCCTTGTCGGTGCCTGGCGTGAAGTCCGCCTTTGTGGACGATACCTTGCCGCGCGGCGAGGGGACGGTGGATATCTACATCATGGGCGAGGCCGGACCTCCAGACCCCGCTCTGCTCGCCTCGGTCCAGGAAGTCGTCGATCAGAACCGCCCGATCACGGCGGACGCCCTAGTGCGCAGCCCCGATATCGTGCCAGTGGACCTGATCCTCTCCGTCATCCCCAGGTCCGGGTACGATGCCGTGGCTTTGGAAGCCGAGGTCCGACGCAGGCTGTCGATCTTCTTCGGCGACATCGAGGATGCGGCGCTTTCCATCATCCCTCTGGGTGTCGGGAAGGACGTGGTCGTTGCCCAGATCGTCGGCATCGTCATGGCGATCCCCGGCGTCTACTCGGTCGTCGTCCTCAGTCCGGCTTCGGACATCGCCATCCAACCGAACCAGTTTCCCGAATTGGGAATGGTATCCGTGACGATGGAGGCGGCCAGCCATGAGTAGACCCGCCGACAACATTGCGAAACTGGCAGATTATCTGTGGTGGCTCTTGCCGGTCTTCCTCAAAAAGAAAGACCGAGCCGCCTCGATGGTCGCGCAGTTCTGCGAATTATGGGGGGAGCGGCTGGACGAGGCAAGAGAGACTCTCACAGCTATCATTCCGGAGCTGCTGGCTGCCACGGCGTCCGGTGAGTACCTGGACATACTGGCCCGCCAGCGACAGGTCTTTCGCGGTACGGGCGAATCGGATGAGTCCCTGCGGGCGCGCGTTCTGGCGGCACATACCATCAAACGCAAGGGCGGCACGATTCCCGGCATGACCGAAGGGCTGGCCCGACTCGGCTACAGCGTCGAGGTGCTGGAGCCTTACAAGGGAACGTCCACCTGGTCACGCTTTCTGGTTCACATCCTCACCTGGGACGGCGTTGTCGCCGACCAGCGAGTCTTCTACGACACCATCACGCAACTGAAACCGGCGCACACGCTGCCGCTCGTCGACACCACCATCGTTATGGGCACCTGGGACGATGGCGGTGACCTTGATGACGGGGGGAGCCTGGACGACTGGATCTTCGAATAGGAGCTGCATCATGACTCAATCCCGCATTCACGATTACCGTTCGCCGCGCTCGTCGGCGGATCTCAATCGAAAACTGGTCGGCATCCTGCCGCCGGGCGTCTACGCCGGATTCACCGTTCACGCGGACGGAAGCATCGATCCGGGTGTATTGCTGACTCCGGAGGGCGTGCGCATCGAGGAGGATGGACCCGTCTCCGTATCCGTTCCGCCGGGCGACGCTACGCACCCGCGTCTCGACATGGTGGTCTGCATCCACGAGTACCTGCCCACGGTCCCGAATGTCGCCGCGCATTTCGAGGTGGTGGAAGGCACGCCCGCCTCCGCTCCGGACTACCCGGACCTGCCGGATCACGCCGTCCTTCTGGCGAAATGCCGAATGAATGCAGGCGAGAACGCCTGGTCGGAGGTACTCAACGTCGGGCCGCCGGTGGGGACCGCTCCCGAGTTGGCCGGGCCGGATCGGACGACCGAAACGGTTCACGGCAATGCGGAAGCAATCGAAAATCTTGCAGGGCCCGGTCGGACTACCGAGACAGTCAAAGCCAATGCCGACGCCATCGCGCAAGAGGCCAGCACCCGCCAGTCGGGCGACAACAACCTCCAGCAGCAGATCACCAACCATCTGAACGATACCAGCGGGCCTCACGCGGCCAGCAGCGTGCCGATCCAGGACTCCGGCAACCGCTATTCCGGCGGCAATGTCGAAGCGGCCCTGCAGGAAATCGCAGGGGCCGGGCGATCCAACCAGACGGTCAAAGGCAACGCGGATGCCATCTCGAACCACATTGGCAATGCATCCGGCGCGCACGCGGCATCCAGCATCTCGACGCAGGCCGTCTCCGGTTCGCCGTTTTCCCTGTCGCAAGCTGAAGTCCAGGCCGCGTTGGCGGCCCTGGTAGGTGGCATGAATCTGCGGGCGCTCAAAGCGGGCGACACCTTTTCTGGTGCGGTGACATTTCAGAATGACGTCATTTTCGATGCCGACGATGTGGACGACGTGAAGTTCGATGAGGACATTATCTTCATCCGCACGGTTCCGGCCGCCGCCGGTCGCAGCGACAACTGCGAATTCAGCAACAGTCACGGCGTCTGGCACATGCAGCACTACGGGGACGAAGTAGCCATCCCCATCCCCGGCATCAACAAGGCCAAGCTGCATACGGTGAAATTCTTCTTCACCAACGAGGCGGGCAACCCGGACCCGACGAACGTCAATTGCAAGGTTTACCGGAAATCCACTTTCACCAGCGTGCCGGGAGCCGATCTGGTTGTGCAGGATAGCGTTGGTTTGCTCGGAAGTCCCACGAGCAACATGGCTGCGGGCATTGAGCTGGACACCAACGACCAGGAGATGGTCTACCACGGCGGCATCGTCGCCTTCACCTACTACGCCGTCGCCAGGCTGAGCGAACTGGACCTGTTGCCGAATCCCTGTCATTTCATCGGGTTGCGGATCGAGTACAAGCGGCAGCGGCTGGCAGTGTAAAGAGTAAAGAGTTGATTTCTGGGTTCAATCTCGCCTATCCTAGTATTGACCCATGAATTTGGGCATAGTACAGTGAAAAAGAGGTAGCATGTAATTTGTAACAGCCTGTATTCATAAACCTATTGGAGGCCTTGATGCCAACTAGTGGAAGTAATACAGAATTGGACATGCTTATTTTCGAAAGAGAAAAAGTATGCTACGAAAAGAACCATGAACATGTACGAGGATTGAACGAGCACTTAAACCGAGTTCCAATCACCTCAATTACCCTCACGGGGGGGCTCTGGTATATCGCTAGTCTAAAATATGATAGTGATTTTATATCGTTTATCATGATGATGTTTGCTAGCATTTCAAACCTACTCCTCATTCTGATAGCGATTCGAATCCGGGATGTCTTACAATGCTATCTTGAAGAACTCGCCCGATTCAATCCGAACCATCCTATTGAAGGTCGCCCAAAGAAACCAATTCTAGGAGGCCTAGGCTCTTACAGCATGATTGCCATTTATTGTACACTTATGTTGATTGCAAGTTTAATATCTGCCTTTGGGGCCTTCAAGGTATATTGCCCAAGTCAACTCAGTGCATTTTCAATGTTTTGGTTTGCAGGCTTTTATATATTGATAATATTGTCAATTCTCGCCATGATCAAGGTTGTTGATTTCATCAAGACAAAGCTTTCAAGTCGATCTTCGAATCCAAACAATGGTGGATTATGAATACAGAAGAAACAATTAAATTTTACGATGAAAATTCAAGCCAGTACTGCAAAAATACTTTCCTCGTAGACATGACTGATCTCTATAATAGGTTTTTGAGGCATCTGCCTGAAGGAGCGTCTATTCTCGACGCTGGATGTGGATCAGGCCGCGATTCGTTAGCGTTTAAAAATTTAGGTTACGAGGTATATGCATTAGATGCATCTGATAAAATTGTAGAAGTTTGTCGTAAAAACACAGGAATAGAAGCAACTGTACGTAGTTTCGACGATATTTACGAATCGAGTGAATATGATGCAGTGTGGGCCTGTGCATCACTGCTGCATGTTTCTCACACCACCTTACCAAGTGTATTGGAAAAAATTAAAGTTTCACTTAAGCCGTCTGGATATCTATATGCCTCTTTTCGTTATGGCAAAGAAAGTAGGATTTCAAAAGATGGGAGGTATTTCAATGATATGGATGAAAGCAAGATCAGAAAACTTGTTGACCAAGTAAAAGGATTTGAGATTGTTGATATGTGGACAAGCGAGGGTGAAGGAAAATACCACGGAATAGGAACCTGGTTAAATGTAATACTTAAAAAAAGCCTCTAATGTTTCCCGGCCTCTGTAGGTTTGATGAGAGTACCCGTAGTTGTTTAAATGTCGCCATCAATCTAGAACTTGCTGTATTTGCTGTAAGAACCCCAGCGTATCGTAAATGGACGGTCCGGAAGACCGAAGATTTTGTCTAGGATGTACAGCGTCGGTGCGTTTTTGGGGCTTATTTCTTTCTATGGAGTGCGCTATAGTTTCAGAATTTTAAAGGTTTTTCGCCTTCGCTAACAGAAAAACCACCTGCTCGAGTTCGCACCGGCAAACGACGGTACCCATTCCGCAGAAAGTCTGCTCTTTTTCTCTGAAAGTTGGACTTCAGTGGAAAATTCCGAACTTGATGTGGAACGGGATATTCGATGTCATTTTGAGGAGTTGGGCGAATTGGATGTTCCAGTTGAATGGTTGAGAGTTGTGGAAAAACGCGGTGTGCGCATGTGGGGTTCAAACTTTCTCTGATGTGTTTTCAGTTTTCCTAAGCTTTACCAGTCTGTGCCCTCGCAGCGATACCGCTTTTTCTGTCAACACCTTGAGCCAGCCGTTCCGCGTTCCGATGATATTCGTGTTCTCATACAACCCGGCCTTCTCTTCCGACTTAGTCAACTTTGTGAATTTAGCTTTTCCCATGTACCAGTCTGGAACAAAGTGTTCTTTTCTATGAAGGATTGGTGGATTGCTTGACTCGGAATAATCATAATGCTGAATATTGAAGGTCCTAAGCGGCACAACAAGAGAGCTATTTAGAGCCGGGTGAGGATCTTCATCAAACTCCGGATAGCTTAGGTAGGAGATTTGGGGGTTGTGACGATGAAGCTTAATAATGTTGGCTCCACTTACATCTCCGATATATGCTCTTGCACAGCCTTCATATACTCTCAAAATAGGCTGTAGCTCGCCAACGGCACTAGAGTGAATATATAGAGCATCGTAAGTGAGTTTTCCCACGGTGGCAGCTTGGCATGCCTTACTGATTAGGTCCAAATTTCCTGTAGAAAATAGAAGTTGATCAGCTTTCTCGCATCCCTTTTTGTAACTGCCCCAAAATGCCTTTACGTCCAATTGAAGATGTGTTGGTAATTTGGAAAATACAGGTCTGCCCCCAAAGCAGGAAAGCGCTAAATACACTAATAAATCCATTGATCGAGCATCAACAATTTCTTCCCATTGAGCGTTGCCAGTCACTCGACGGATGATCGCGAAAGCATTTTTGATGCTACCTAATTTCCCCTTTAGCTGCGAGGAGACATCAATTTCATGCTCAGATGGCAATCGCCCTCTATCTGAGAAAAAGCTGATTAGCGGCTCCAAGAGCTCCTTATGTTCTTCAAATAACTCATCACTTTTCCTCCCAATAATCTTAGCAGGAATCCGTCTATACTTGGAGGCAGCGTATGTTTCACGTTTCTCTTCGCTTTTGAAAACAAGGAAAATACCAGGCGCAGCTGGTGTCGATCGAACACCAAGAGATTCATCAATCCAGTCACGAAGCTCTTGCTGATTATAAAACTTCTGGAAAGTTCCTTTTGAAGATAGATGACCATCACCAAATGACTTGTAGTTGCCTTGCTTTAATTCAATTGACAACCGAGCAGAGACAATAAGAACATGTTTCGTTATTTTCCATGCTTCTAGTAAGGCATATTTACGTTCCGCTTGGTCCTCAATAACATTGACAACATAGCCAAGATTAACGATATCTGATTCTACCTTACTTGTGTTTGGTTTATGGGCTGGATCCCAGCCACTGCAATTGTATCCCAGTCTTATTAGTTTCTTTAGATCATCTCCCCGACCACATCCGTAGTCGAACATGGAGCTAGTATTGTCGAGCAAACCACTAGCAATCGCGATCTGGAGAGGCTTCGACAGGTTAACGCGCTTAATTGCAGTTTTGTGTCTCTCGATCATGCTACCCTAAGTTCGTTAAAGGCAGTTTGCATAATGATACGATCTCGTTCCCTATCATTATGCATGAGAGTAATCGTACGTCAAATCTTCACTTTTGCCACGAGCGGCACAACACCAGAACGTAGCGGGAAAATTCCAGGTGTAGGTGGCTCCTTTTGGGTTCGGTCTTGGTCAACTCGAAGCGGAGTCTCATGTTCACATCTTTGTCATGCCTAAGAGCCTATTTCAATAGGTTGGACCTAGTCAGGGCGGCGGGACGCAAGTCCGTCAAGGCGCGAAGGAGCAACGAAGCCGGACGAAAGCAGATTCCGAAAGATGCGACGGTGCGGGAACGGATGGAGCGCAAACTGCTGACCCAACGAGGCCGCACAGCCTACCGCCAGCGTGGTTCGGCCATCGAGCCGGTGTTCGGGCGGATGTCCACGCGGGGACATACCCGCTTCCTGCTGTGGGGGATTATTAGATGGAGGCGCAGTGGTCGCTGTGGTGCGCGACGCACAACCTGCTCAAGCTGTAGCGGTCAGGTTGGGTCCCGGCTTAGGAAATAACGAGCGGTGATAGTCCGCCTAAAGGCGCACATCAAAGCGTAAATAGATCGTTCGTACGGAGTTGGAGCGGTCAAGCGGGATCAAAGCCGGCTATTGGGCTGTCGCCGACAGGAGATTGCTTTGGGTGGTTCAGGCGATGCGGAGGGTTTGGTGGACAGGCTCAAGACGGAAGACCTATTGAAATAGGCTGTAAGTGCGCAATTTGTTAATGAACCACGAGCGATTGCAGAACGGGTGACTGATTTGAATTTTTCTTGACCATGGCATCCCTAGTGTTATAACAAGCTTCATGTCAACAAGGCGTTTAAGGAAATGATATGGCTATGGACCAACAGAACTATCCGGAATTGCTACGTAATATTAGGAAGCAACTGGGAATCAGCCAAGAAGATTTAGCGCATAAACTTGGCGTCAGCTTCAACTCAATCAACCGATGGGAAAACGGGAAGGCTTCACCATCTAAGCTTGCAAGAGCCCAACTGGCAGTTTTCATTGACAAGATGGTGTCGTCTGGAAAACTGAAGTTTCCTAAAATTAATTTCGGTTAAGCAGGTTTCATGACTACTTCTGAACTTATAGCAGCATTGGCGCGGGAATGCCCGAATGGTGTATCTTTCGATCCGATGGCAGTGCGACTGTTACGACAGAAAATCCCGGTTGAGGATTGTCAGATTGAAGAAATGAAAATCGAAATGTTCCAACTTGAAAATGGGTTGTGGTTTTCCCGTGAGATGATTTTGAACGATGAGTCCCAAATTGCGTTCGAAGAACAGGCGATGGAATGGCTCCTAGAGTACGGTTGTTTTTCGGTCGAACAGCTGTTTAGAGATTTTTACGGTATATTGAAGCATATTTCGAAGCCGGAGTATTGCATGGCATTTCTTAGACATCTGGGTTTTACGGTCGCTGAGTGGGGAAAGGGATGCTATTTTTGTTTTCAGCCCCCACCTAATTTGAATGATTGTTTGGCGGCAATCTCGGAAACGATTGCAGGTCTGATTGAAGAGGCGGGCGGCATGTTTACCTTCCATGAATTGAAACAAACTATGCCGCACTTGACCGTTGAAGCGTTAGAGAGTATTCGAGTGCACTTTCTGCAAGATGTCCATGCGATCGAAGTAGGTGGGGTACCTTGCTGGTGCAATACTGAGTCTATTATGCTACCGGAAGATTTCTCGGAGAAGCTGACAGCTGTTGTTGACACGTTGGTTGCGTTGGAAGAAAAAATAACCGCTAAAAAACTGGAGTTTGCCTTGAATTTGTCCTATCGGACAAGGTTACGTGAAAAATATGCCCTTCTTGATAACACCACCTTCATGAGTGTTTGCGGAAAACACTACAAAGGAGCTAATTATATATTTCCGAATAATGCAAATAGCCGTGCTAGAGCCAATGGAAAGTCAGCATCATGCAAGCGTGTGCGCAGTGCGAATACCCGATTCAACATGCTTGGCGTGCCGATCGGTTCAAAACTGGTCTTCACAAAAGACAGCCATATCATTTGCACCGTACGAAATGACTCCAACCAAGTTGAGTATGGCGGCAAGATATGGGCGATTTCTGCTTTGGCTATGCATTTGCTAGGTGGGGTTGTTGCCAATGGTTTTGCTCTCTTCAGCTATGACGGTGAAACGTTGCTGGAAAGGCGCTTGCGGTTGGAACGGGAGACCGAGCCGGAAGAATTAAAAGAAGCGGAGATGTTATCCCGTACTGAAGAACAGCAGGCTGATGGCGGAATCATAGGTTTAGATGGTCGAACACTTTCAACATCAACATGGCAGGTATTCAGATATGCCGGTACGAATTCGCGGGTCGCGGAATGGGCCCGACGCGTGGCGAATGGGGAAAGCGCGGAGAGTATTGCAAGAAAGAATGGAGTCAAGGCTACAACTGTAAAGCAGTACATTTCAAATCGTCGTTGCTATTTAAGTATTTGTAAAAGAAACGGCATTGTACCAGAGGACGGCACGAATGTATAGCTTCGAGTGGGATAAACAAACAGGCGGGTATCGATTGACATCACAAACAGGAAAGTTTGTGGCGAGCGAAATCCGTCCGGTCTTCGCAGAGGAATTGGCGATTACAGGGTTAGATGCACGTTTGGCATTCGATCCATCGGAGCGTCGTCCTCTCCTATGGGCGAAGCAAAACGTGTATCTGTATCGAGGCCAAGAAATCGCGAGACTCAATAAGCTCAACTTCGGTAATTCGATGAGCATTGAATGGAAGGGGAAGTTGCGTTGGGACGATAGCTCTCTTAAAAGTACGAAAACGCGAAAAAAAAAGAAGCTGATTCCTGTAAATGTTGAGGAGATGTTGGCGAAAAACCGGGGGGTAATGACCGCACTGGTGGTGGACACGCAAAAGCGCATCAAGGAAATGTACGACGCTTACAAGGGAAAATGCAACGCTGTCTATATTGGTTTTAGTGGCGGCAAGGACTCGGTGGTTCTGCTCGACCTTTGCCATAAGGTTCTTCCGTTTGACGTGCCAGTGTTTTTTAGTGACACGGACATGGAACTTCCGGATACCTACAGCCTTTGGGAAGAAATCCAAAGTCACTACGAAAACCGTCCATTTTTGAAGGTCTCCGCCAAGACCCCCGCATTGGAAAACTGGCAACTATTCGGACCGCCATCACAAGTGTTACGTTGGTGCTGTTCAGTCCATAAGAGTACTCCCGCAATATTAGCGCTTAAAGAAAAGCTAGGAAAAAGGTCAATTAAAACCATGGCCTTTGTCGGGGTACGTGGTGAGGAGAGTCAAAGACGTTCTGGATACGACGACATTGGAGATGGCCTGAAAAGCCAATCACAAGTGAATGCCATGCCGATTTTGGCCTGGTCCGCACATGAGCTTTGGCTTTACATTTTTGAGCATGATTTGATTCTGAACGAAGCATACCGAAAAGGGTTGCCCCGTGTCGGATGCCTGATGTGTCCGATGTCAACTGATCGCCAGATTGAACTTATACGGAGGATTTATACAAAAGAGGTTGCGCCGTTTGCTGACGCGGTACGTGATACAATTGACCGTGAGTTTTCTTCCGAGGAAGACGCGGAGGCTTTTATTTTCGAAGGCGGATGGCATGCGCGGAAAAGTGGAGTATCCTTAAAGCAAGTCATTGTAGAACCAGGCGTAGAACGTAAAAGCGACCGCGTGATTTGTGAGTTCCCAATTGAAACTGAATTGCGATTAAAGGAATGGATTAAAGCTATTGGTAAAATTGAAGGCGCGGAGCTATCATTTCGCAGAGACGGACAGAGAGGGATATTAGAATGTGTATGGATAAACGGTAAAACCGAAAAGACCGTCACCAAGTGGCTAGCATACGCAGTGCACAAAGCTATTGCCTGCGCGGGATGCAAGGCATGCGAGGCGGAATGCCCGACAGGTGCCTTACGATTGGAGAAGGACACATGTAGCGGCCAGGTGAAGGTCGTAATTGATGAAGCAACGTGTGTCCATTGCATGAGATGTTATGCCCCTAACGATGGATGTTTGCGGTATTATTCAAAACGATACGCAGGAGCAAAGACGATGAATATAAGCGGTATCAATAAATACATGACTTTTGGACTGAAACCAGAATGGATTGAAGTTCTGGCAAACGAAGACGAAAATTTCCGTCAGACAACTGCACTAGGCAACCGGATGATTCCCGCAGCCGTGACTTGGTTCCGAGAGGCAGGATTGATTGGAGATTCAACGGCTATTACGACAATGCTTCTTTTAGATATAGGCAAGAAACGCGGTTTCAGCGACTTGCTTTTTTGGCAATTATTGTGGTTCCGTTTGGCAAATATTTCTCCACTTGTAAAATGGTATGTCTGCAATACGGAATTTGACACCAGATATTCTACGAAGCGGATTGATGAAAAACTATCACAATCCGTTGGTTCTGCATCGGTGAGGAAAGGCGCTTTGCAGTCACTTTTCCAACTGGTTAAGACTTCTCCGCTTTGCGAAGGCGATAATGTGCTGATTGAAACCGAAATGAAAGGCAAATCCGTAATCGGGCTTACGCGTCGTTCTTGTTCGGTTGATCCGCTTGTAATTCTTTATGGGCTTCACGTGATGGCAGAGAAGACTGGAGGTAGTGTGTTCACGGTACGCCAAATGATAGCGGCAGAGTTCGACGGGGCGATAGTGTCACCGTTGGTGGTGTTCGGTATCTCGCCGGAAGAGTTAAAGAAACAGTGCATGGGACTCGCGGCGATGCATCCAGACTATATCGCATGCAGTTTCACGCTTGGGCTGGACGAAGTACGGATATACCCTGAAAAGAAAAATCTAGACGATGTGGTCGGATTGATTCTTGCGAAGTAGAAGTATCATAAAGGGTTGAAAGACATGGCATTCTACAAAGATTATTTCGGGATTAGACCTGATTACGCACCAATTATGACGCGTGCGAACATTGAGAAAAGTCCTGAAACCTGGCTGGCATTTTATCCACACGACTCGTTTGTGGATATATTGCGGGAACTTCTTAAGAGCCTGAACGGTGGAAAAAAGACGATCTGGATCACTGGTGCCTACGGCACAGGGAAGAGCCATGCGTCGCTGGTGCTGCAAAAACTGTTTACTGACGACGAGGCGCGCATCCAGAAATGGCTGGATTTGCGCAAGGCGCAGATACCAGCCCCTGTGCGGAAAGGGGTTTTGGAACTGCGTGGCGAAAGGACGCTCGCCGTTTATGACATAAACTCGGACGGAGTAGATGCGAAAAACCAGTTTCTGATGCGCTTGCAGCGCGGTATTACGAAGGCGCTGGAGACGGGCGGACACACCGTTCCGTTGAAAGGCAAGCTGGATGAAGTTATTGAGCGCATCCGGCAGGATGGGCCGCATTTCTTCGCAAAGCGCAACGAGATGCAAGCGCAGCTTTCGCACCTAAATGCGGGCATTAAAACAGCGGATGCATTGGAAAAAAAACTGCGGGATACGAATCAGGAGGCGGGTCTGGTTAGCGACGCGATGCGGGTGCTGGAGGCAAGAAATATATATCTGGGTTTGAGCGCAGAAGAATTTCTGGAGTGGGTGGACGCATCCTTGAATGCGAATGGGATTTCTAAGCTGGTCTATATCTGGGACGAGTTCTCGGCGTTCATGGATCAGAACCGTGCGGCATTAAAGACGCTGGAACAGCTGGCGGAGGCTGCACAGCAGGGGAAGTTTTATTTTGTGCCGGTGACGCACACGGATATTTCATCGTATGTGGCGGCTGGCTCCGAAAGCGCGAAGAAAGCGAACGACCGATTCACGTTCAGGCGGCTTGAACTGCCAAATGAGACCGCATTGAAACTGGCGGCAGACGCTTTCGTTATCAAGCAGGAAAAGGCAAATGAGTGGAAGCTAGAGCGCGACGAACTGTGGCACAGCGTGAACGGTGTGGCTGAAAATTATATGGTCGTTAACAAGGCGGGCATTGATGCGGCAGATTTCAAGGGTATCCTGCCACTGCATCCGATGGCGGCATTCTTGCTGAAACATCTGTCGGTGGCGATCGGATCCAACCAGCGTAGCATGTTCGAGTTCTTGAACGGCGAGGAGTTCCGGGCGTTCATTGAGAAAGGCGGGCTGGAGGTTCGCAATCATCAGTTTCTGACGGTCGATCATCTATGGCGGTATTTCGTGGAACGGGATGATCTGGGGACGGGTCAAGCCTTGCAGGAGACGCGCGCGGAATACGCTCGACGTGAACAGGAATTACAACCGGACGAACAACGCGTTTTCAAGGCGGTGTTGCTATTTGGATTGATCGAACAGATTCAGGGAACGGGGCATCCTCTGTTGAGCATGGCGGTGGAAAATATCCAACGTTGTTTCGAGGGGGACGGCGCTTTACCGGACGTGGATGCAATCCTACGCAATTTGGAGCAAAAGCATTGTTTCGCGATTGTGAACGGGCGTTGCGAACGTTTCCGTGACCGCACGGACTCGATAGAGATTAAGCAGAAAATGGCGACATTGGAAGGCAAGTTTGGAGATCTCGTTCTAAAAGACACCGAAACAGAGCTGGTTAAGCAATTAAAAGGTGTGAACTACGGCAGTCGTTTTGATGTTCGCGCTGCAGCTATTGGTGGTCTTTCAGCGTCTAGCATCACAAGACGCGAGGCTTTTAGTGCGATGGGAAACCGAGTGCTTGTGATGTTCATTCTGGCGCGGGACGAGCAGGAAATTCTACGCATTCCTGGCAAGGCAAGGGAATTGGCGAAGCAGTTCAAAGACCACCGAATGTTATTTGTGACGTTGCCGAATGTCAGCTTCTGCCGAGACAAAGCAAAGGCATGGGAGGAGTTCACGGAAAACAGCGCCCGTCTCGCATTGGCAAACGACAGCGCGAGCAAGAAGGTGTTCGAGACACAGGTCAACAGCGCCAAGGAGGCGTGGCAATCCAAAGTGACGAGTGCTGTCAAATTGATCGTTTACAAACCCAATCCAAACGGAGGGGAACCCTTTGAAGAGGAAGTTACGTGGGGGCAATTAAAAAAAGGTTGGCTCACCGACTATGCGAAGCAGACGTTCGAGGCATATACGGACGATCTGTGTGGCTTTAACATCAGTGCCTTTGGCGCGCCGAATGCATTGCAAAACTGGGCGCTAGCGGGTATAGAGTTCGACAAGTTCTCCAAACCTGGTGCGGCGAAGAACGTGGTGAGTACTTGGCAAAAGAACGGTGTTACCGGCGAGGATGTATGGTTCAATTTGAATCCGAATCATCCGCTGACGCAATTGCGAGATTTCTGCAAGAAAAAGCAGGACACCACAGTGGGTGCTGGTAACACCTGCTCCATACGCAAACTCTACATCGAGTTGCAGCGCCCCCCTTTCGGACTGCTATGGGTTCCGCATTCGGCCTTCGTGCTGGGCTTCGTGCTGAAAACATGGTTAACTGGACAACGCAAATTGCAATGGACGGATGGTGTGATAAGCAAGGCGCTGGACGCAGCGGCACTAGCGGAAATCATCGAAGCAGTGGTGAAAGACAACGGGGCCAATACCATCAAGAACGAGAAACTTATATGTCGCTTGTCGAAAGAGGAAAAGGTGTTCATCGAGAAGAGTAGTGTGATTTTTGGGAGCAGTCCGCTTACGGACGGAACGGTAGAGTCAACGTTGAACGCGGTAGGGGCTCGTTTGGAAGATGTTTCACAGCGCGTTCCATTGTGGGTGCTTCCGGAATATATTCGTGAGCAAGCTGAACCAAGCGCGGAGGAGATGGGCAAAGTCATCGACGCTTTGTGTGCGGCAAACAGCATCAGTTCAAAGGGAGACTTCGAGGCTCGTGGAAATAAGGTGAAAGAGATCGGTGAGATTCTTCTGGCGACACAGGGGCTGGCAGAGGCAATGTCCAAGTATATGACTCCAATGGTTTTTGAAGAGGCATTCCAGCAATATGTCGATAACGTTAAGCCAGAATTGAAAGCTGCTGCGGAACGTATGGGCGATTCGTCGCGAGTCTATTACAATGCAGTCAAAAAGCGTTTTGCGGCAACTAGTGGCTGGCTTTGGAAACGTGGAGACGCCGAGTCCGTACTGGAAGAGGTTTTCCGGCAGACGCGTTGCGCCGAGCATATTCGCAAGTTGGCTGGCTCATCGGGATACCTGAGCTTTGAAGACGCGCTAAAGCGCTTGCACGATGCCGTATTTGTTGAGAATAAGGTGCCGACAGGGTTCTGGGCAAGAAAACATCCAGCGCTGCTGCGCTTTTTTGAATTGCTCATCAGACCATCGTTGTCAGGCGATGAAGTAAAATCATTTGAAGAGATTCTAGAACAGCAAGATATGGTTATCCACGATATATTCTTTAGGGTAGATATGGCACGGCAACTTGATGCGATGCGAGAAATATTCGGAGAGATCTGGCCGACGTCGATCGCAGAAGGTCGCGAACTATATAATATCTTTCCACCGGATTCTACAAAAGCAGATGAGCATAGTTTTAAGGCGAATGGGCTTATCAAGATCGAGGAGTATAGCCGAACGCTGGTTTCCAAACAGGTGGTAGCGTTGTGGCGCAAACGCACAGGTACGGAATCCCCTGAGGAATGGAGCCGGAAATACGCACTGCCAGCCGAATGCGTTTTGACAATCGACGATGCCAAGAGCATCGTCGATTCGGTGTTGAATCCAGGAAGTGTTTCAGCGGAACGATTAAAAATCGTTTATGAAGAACTCGAAAAAGAAGGTGCATTTCTGGATGTGGTCCAGGCTGGTGACAATTTCTTCAAAGTAGTGGTGTCCCCTCGATATCAAAAAATCGGATTTAGTGTCGGAGAACTGAGCAATTGGTTGAGTAGGAATTTGGGCGACGCGCCCAACAGATGGATGACGGATGAGGGGCTTCACCAAGCGATTGAGGCATTCGTCAGAAAGGAATATGAGAATCGTACACGGATGCAGGCTTCAGAAAAAGTCAACCGGCTTTCTGATGCAGATGCGAAAGCTTTGCTCCTGAAGCTGATTCATCAAATCCCAGATGTAGGGATTTCGGTGCTGGAGTGATGCGATGACACTGAACGAGTTTTGCGAATATATCAGGAATCCAATGGCTGACGCAAAGGCGCGGGTAGTGGTTCTGCCTCCAGGGGAGAGCTGGACGGCGTTGCGCCTGTTTTGCCGAGAACGTGGCAATTATGAGTTGCGTTTGAGCGATATAGTGAAGGAAAGCGCGTGGCTTCCAATGCCTGATGAAGTATTTCAACGGGTTAACGACACAATGACAGCACAGGATGTTCGCGGTAAGGCTGTTCTATTGTTGGGGTTGCCCGGCTATCTTGCGTTGTTAACGGATGAAAACAAACGGGCTGCGATTGTCGCTTTACGCGAATGGGTGGACAGCACGTCAGGTCGGGAAGCTGTTTGTTTTTTGCTGAGCGATAGCAGCACAAGATCGATACTCCAGGATGTATTCGTCAATCCGCGCTACCGCCAGGGGAAGCAACTGATTGCAATTGGAGCCGAACAGGTTGCATCAAGTGCCGCTTCTGAAAAACCGAAAACAATCACCGGGCGTACGGAGGTTATGCTAGTCGAGGACGCTTTGGCACACTTCATCCCTGAAATGTGCGACACATTTCAGAAGTATTTGCGATATGCCGAGGAACATCCTAATGACAGCTATGCGCGGCGAATTGTTGTTGCTTCGGAAGGGCGGGAATTGGCGGGGCTCAGTGCCGAGGTCCGGCAGGTGGTGTGTCTGCGGGATTTCGCTCGCGTGTTTTACAATATAAAAGATGCTGGATTGTCCGAGGATGCATTGAGGTGGATGTGTGAGCAGGGGAAAAAAGGTGCAGGTAAAAATCTGTCGGAGACACTCAAGTCGTATTTTTTCCCAGAAGGTGGAGTAGAAAAACACGTATTGTGTGTGGTTGATGGACACAAGGGTGCGGAAAGAGAGGCAATACTCTGGCTTGTTAAACAAGTTGCATCCAGAGGAAGCTACCTCGAGTATGTTGTAATGCAAGAATCGGTTACTGCTGACAAATTCCGATCCGCATACATAACGGGCGCTGCGGAATGTCTGGATGCATCAGCGATGTATGCTAATGAACGCAGGGATGCTATAATGGAAGCGAAGGTTAGGATATCCGACGCTGACATACGGCAGTTCATTGCTTGTTGCGCGGGTGAATCATCGTCGCAAGTCGCGCCTTGGTTGAATTGCCGAACAGAAGCAGAGCGGGCGGAATTATTACGGCGCTGCTCAGTGGATGGCATTGCATCTAACGCCGTAAAAAACGTTTATCCAGAAGTGGCAGCGTATCTGTACACTGATATCGATTTTGGTGACGTGACTCTGGAAAACTATTTCAGGGAATACCGTGAACTGAAAATAACGGGGCGCGTGACGCCGGAGTTTTTTGAGATGGCCAAAAGGATGACACCTCCGAGTTCCGTGCAACCGCGCGATGCTATAATCCAGCACTATGCATCGGACAACGGGTGCGCGTTGCAAGTAGTGGACGCTATGGGTGCAGAGTGGTTGCCGATGTTGGTCGCACTGGCGCTGCAAAGAAATATGGGTGTAGATTCGATTGCTGTGGGCAAGGCAAATTTGCCAACAACAACTCTGTTCAACAACATCCATTGGCCAAACGCTGATCGGCGTTTGCCTGACATCAAACGCTTCGATAATATTGCACACAACGGCGTGGAGATGCACGAGAATCGACGCGCGGAGGAGAATCTGGCTGCGGCGCTGGATGTGATAGATGGAGAGGTGTTACCGAGTGTTGCGGAGGGGCTGGTGAAATTTGAGCGTGTGCTTGTTACAGCAGACCACGGGAGTTCGCGGCTAGCTGTGTTGGCATGGCAGGGCGAACCTAGGCTTGCGCAGACACTTGCCTGTGAGATTTGCACGGAAATCGCCAATTGGCGCTATCGTGAGCGATCAGCGCACGATTCATGTCCACTGGAACTGGAGGAAACGTTGGACGGCAAGCATTGGGTGGTGTGCGGGTATAACCGATTACCAAAGAAAGGCGGCGGTCAAGGATTTGAGCTACACGGCGGGGCGACGCTGGAGGAGCGTCTGGTGCCGGTTGTGGTTTTCTCGAAGACAGGGCAGTTCGCGCCAAAAGTAAAGACGGTTGGAAAACGAGCGCAGATTGTTGAGAAAGACGATTTTGATCTGTAGTATCTGATGAGGGCAATCAACCATGATCGGTACTGAAAAATTGCGGGCGGCATTCCCGGACACGACGGTCTTTAAGGATCCTAATATTGTGGCGATCTTTAAAGCTGCGTCGATTCCATCGTTTATGCGAGATTGGATTTTGAAGCGTAAAGCAGAGTCTGACGGCAGAATCCACGATGCTGAGGCTTTGCGAAAATACATTTACGAAATAATCCCGCGAAGGGAAAATTTACTGGAATTGAAAGACCAGGCGCGAAGTGAGGGACGCACGAAGAAGTTTCTGGCCAAAATTGAAATCCAATTCAGCGTGCGGTCTGACGAGTATATGTTTGCGATTCCGGAATTGGGGCTTAATTATGCTGAAACACTGATCGAGGATTATATATGGGACCGGATAAAGGATGACGTTGTAAAAACGTCTGGTGGGTGGGGGCTTGTGCAGCTGGGGTACCGGAGTCCGGACGAAGAGAATCCGCGAGGATGTTTCACGCTCTTAGAATACAAGAATTTCTGTCCGTACACTATTGATCTGGATGCTTACAGAGAGGCTCGCAGTCAGTTCACTGCGGAGGAGTGGATCGACGTTGTGTTGGGGGCGATTGATTACAACCCAGAGGGATACGAAGATTGGGTGCAGAAACACACTGTGCTGACACGTCTGCTTCCGTTCATCGAACCGCGACTAAATTTAGTAGAGCTGGCACCTAAAGGAACAGGTAAATCATATATGTTCGGGCGCGTAGGAAAATACGGCTGGCTGGTAAGCGGGGGGACGCTGACGCGGGCGAAGATGTTCGGCGACATCAATGGGAAGAGTCCCGGTCTGATTGCGTCCAACGACTTTGTTGCGCTGGACGAAATCCAGTCGATCAAATTCCACGACCCGAGCGAGATGCGGGGTGCGCTTAAAGCCTACATGGAAAGTGGGGAGATCACTGTTGGCAAGAACCGCATAATTGGTGGAGCCGGTGTCATACTTCTGGGGAACATTCCACAAGCAGAGATGGACGAAACCAAAGATATGTTTAAGAAGCTACCAGAAGTGTTTTACGAGTCGGCACTACTGGACCGGTTTCACGGTTTTATCCGGGGACGCGATATCCCACGTATGAGTGAAAACTTGAAAATAAACGGTTGGGCGCTGAACACGGAATATTTTTCTGAGATCATGCATTTGCTGCGCCAACCAGCGGAAACAATTCTTTACCGGCATGTCGTTGAAAATCTGGTGACCTATCCTCCCGATGCGGACACTCGCGACACAGAAGCTGTTTTACGGTTGTGCACGGCCTACCTTAAACTGCTGTTTCCGCACGTCACTGAACCGGGTGGCATCGACAAATGGGAGTTCAAGCGATATTGTCTGCGTCCCGCAGTACAGATGCGCACTGTGATCCGGCAACAGTTACAGAAGATTGACTCGGATGAATACGGAGGGAAGAACTTAGCCGCATACACGTTACTCGAGGTAGAACAATGAGCCGAGGTAAGCAAATCAATTGTGCCTATTGTGACAAGGAGAAGCTTTCAAAGAATGACATTGGACTCAATAAGAAACTCATCCATCCGCAGATTGAACGGATGATGTGCCTGACATGCATGGCCGTGTATTTCGAGACTACAGAAGAGGAACTGAAAGAGATGATCGAAAGATTTAAGCGGCAGGGGTGTTCGTTGTTCGGTTAAGGCCAATGTGAAGATAGTCCCAGGAATTGCAACAGGATCGTCTCTGATTCCAGATATTTCGTCTGCAGGTCGGTTGTCACTTGGTTTGACACGAGCGGAAAGGCCCGTTCGGATTGGTTGGCGCTGGCCGCACGCCGCACGTTGCACTACCTATATACCGAGAACCTCATATTCAAACCCGCCAACCCTATCTGAAACAGAAACCGAGAAAAACTCCTGGACTGGCAGATAATCCATCGCCGTTGACGTTTTCTCCGACATAACCAATCCATTGTAGAAAGCTACGACTCTAGGTTACGAAGTGCTTTCCAACGCCTCCAGCACCGGCCCCAGTTTGATCCCTGTCTTGTAGGGGATGATGGTGCGGCCCTCCCAGCCTTCAAAGGCATTCACTGCACCTTCGTTCTCGCAGACAGCCAGCAGGATGTTCCGGTCGGAAAAGGCTTTGAGCGTTTCAAGTTTGGCCTTCAGGTACTCCGGTGTCCAGAAACCAACTATCTCGAACAGCACCTCCCGTCCGTCATCGTGACGAAAGACGAAATCCGGCACGAAGGTCTTCTGGTGCTTGTGCAGGATAGCTCCCTCGCGAACGAGCCGCCAACCGTTGCGTTCCTCCCCGAACTTTTTGGCGAAGCCTTCCTCCACGCTGGAGTCAAACTCCGGCGGTGCGTCCAAACGGCTTTTAAGGCCGTTTTCGGGACTGAGATCCAGGGTGGCGAGGATGTTCCAGGGCGTCTTGATTCTGGCGGTAAAGCACCAGCCCTTGCAAGTCAGCAAGGCGGGCAACAACGTGGCGAATCGCACGCCGTAGCGGCTGGTTGTTCGCAGAACGCTCGCCGGGCCGTCCAATTGGATACGGTAAGTGGATTCATCCAAACGTCGGATCTCGTGCAGCAGACCCGCGAGCTTGACGTAGCGCAGGATGGTTTTGAAGTCCTCCTTCGCGGTCAACGTCGCTGATTGCGTCTTGTAGAGCGTAGCCTGCGTCTGGGCCACATTGTAGTGGCTGAGTAAGGCGGCGGAGTCGGGATAGTCGGGCGGCTTTTTCAGCCGGTGGAACTGCATGACATCGGCGTAGAGGGCCTCCTCGATCTCCTCCCAGGTCATGCCAAGCTCGGAAGCGATCTCCTGCTTGACTTCCTGCTCTTCGTTCTCCAACTCGCCCAACAGCGTTCCCTCTTGCTTTTCGATCACAAGCGGATGCTTCTTCGCCGCCAGGCGAAAGACCTTGAGTCGCAAGCGCGCTGCCTTGCCGCCGCTGTCTGTGTGAAACGTGCTGGCGTCGTCCAGCAGTTTGCAAAATGAGGCGATGCGCCGGGCGTCGCAGGGCTCCTCGTCGAAGAGACGGTTGATTTGTCGGTGCAAGTCCCGCCGGGTGAGTCCCGCACCCTCAGCGTACACGCGCAGCATGGCCGCCGCCAGATCGACGTAATGGCCGTCGCTCTTGCGATTCAGCCGATCTGGCAGCGCCAGACCGCGCTCAAACCTTACGATGGCGTGTTCGCTCGTAAGCATCGCTTCGTCTCCGTTTGCGGGAACGATCCACTTCGCGGGTTTCCTCGCAGACGATTTCGTAAAGGGTCGCTCGGGCGGCTCCGTCAGGTCGCAGAATGCGCCCCAAGCGCTGCTTGGCCTGGCGGGTGGAGGCTTGACCGCCCACGACCACGGCGACCTTGGCGGCGGGTACGTCCACGCCTTCGTCCAGCACCTGATTGGCTACTAGCATCGGGAACTCGCCCGAAGCGAACCCCGACAGCACGGCCTGGCGCTCCTTCTTCATGGTGTGGGACAGGATGGTCGGGGCGAGGAATCGGCGCGAAATGTCGATGGCCATCGCGTTGGAGCCGGTGAAGACCAGCACTCGCTCCTGCGGATGCAGGCGAAAGAGGTCTTCCAGCACGCGCAGTTTCTCGTCGGCGCGGTCCTCGATGGACTCCTTGAGGTACATCAGGTTTTTCACCCGGCGCGCCTCGATGTCGTGGTTGGCCTCGGTCAAGAGATCCTTCCTATTGTAATCCTTCTTCTCCTTTCGCTTCTCTATGTACCAGGTTCGTATGGCCAGCGAGGCGTCCTCGTAGCGTTCGCGCTCCTCGTCGGTGAGTTTCACCGGGATGCGGACGGTCTCGAAAGGTGCGAGGTGCTCGGCTTCGGACAGCTTGCGGCGGTAGACCTCCGGTCCGATCAGCCAGTCCAAATCGATATGCCTTCCGTCCGAGCGCTCCGGCGTGGCAGTGAGACCCAACCGCAGAGTGACTGCGCTCATAATCGCAGCGTCGCGGTAGAAGCCGCCCGGCAGATGATGGGCCTCGTCAAAGATCAGCAGGCCGAACTTGTCACCGATGCTGCTCATGTGGATGGCGGCGCTGTCGTAGGTGGTGACGGTGACGGCGGAAGGCTTGTGCAGCCGGTCGCCGATGATGCCCGCCTCCACACCCAGACCGGCGCTGATGCGTGCGTGCCACTGGTACATCAGATCGCGCACCGGGGCTACTATCAGTGTGGACACGCCGAGCCGGGCCATGAGATGCAGGGCGACCTCGGTCTTGCCGCTGCCTGTGGGCATGACCACCAGCCCGCGTCCACCGGAGGAGAGCCAGGCGTCTATTGCCTCGGCCTGGTCGCGGCGGGGCTTGTGAAGATTTACCTTCGGCCAACGAAGGTTGGCAGGCCTGGCGATCTGATCAGTGAAGGATGAACCGAGTTTATCTCGCAGGACTTCCGCCACTTCGCCATAGCGATAAGCGTCCGTGCGGAACTGACCAACTCGGGCATCCCACTTCCAGACACCCTCGGCGAACAGCCCGCCGATCTCTTTCGGCGATAGACCGTCGAGGAGCAAGGTGCCTTCGTTGTAAGTCAGGGTCGCGTTCATGCCGGTCCAAACTGCTTCAAAGCAAGTCGCAGAATCATCTATCCATCCACGCCCACCTTCGCCCCCAGCGCCGGATCGTAAAAGTCATGGCCTTCAACATCCGTGCGTTTTGCAATCAACCGCAGGAATGCGATAGTTTCACCGCGATCTTTCTCCAGCGCCTCGGCTTCCGAGGGGAAGATGCTCTTTCCCGCCGCCTCCAGCACTCGCTCGAACTCCATCCAGTGCTTCCAACCATCCCGCTGAGCCTCGACAGCAATATCCGACAGCATCGGACAGCCGCGCCAGAGCTTCGTCCAGAATTCCGGCGTCTTGAAGCAGCGGCAGGAAGGGTCCCAGAACACCTTGCCGTTGGACTGCGGCTCGGTCAGATGCGGGGGGAGTCCGTCGTCGATTTCCCGCGCCATACCCACCACGACGATGCCGAACTGGCCACCGGGCCGCACGAAGCGCGAGAGGTAATCGATGTACAACTCATCCGTACCGAAATACTGATAGGCGTCCACCGAAATCACGGCGTCGAAATAGCCCGCTGCAAACGGCAGGGTGTGAGCCTCAGCCTTCACCGGACAGACGAGATCGGCCACTCCGGCCTCCACCACACGTTTCCAGTTGTTGTCCGGACTCATCCAGAGATCGGCGGCGACCACGTTGACGCCGAATTCCTTCGCCAGGAAGATGCTGGTCATGGCCTTGCCGCAGCCGAGGTCGAGCACGCGCATGCCGGGCTTCAGGTCGAGCGACTCACAGAGCCACTCCAGAAGCCACAGGGCGTTCGGTCCCATCTGGTTGTCCATCACCCAGTCCGGATCGTATTTGGACGCGCGGGGGAATTCGGGTTTATGCAACAGGTTCTTCATATCGGTCATCATTGCTTCCTTTCACTCAACGGGAAAATCAGAAAACGGCGATTGGGTGGTCGACGGAGCGTGTGCTCAACCTCTTTCTCAGTAGGCAAAACAGTACCCACGCATTCTGCCAGAAGTCGGCTCATCCTTCCAGATAATTGAAAAGCTTATTGATTTCTTGCGTCCTCTGCATTCCGTATTGTACCCTCGCCAGACTCAAATGTGGACTTTGTTGATGTGTACCGCTGGATGTAGAAAGTCGTAGTCTCATGCCGTTACCGTTGCTCCGCCTCTGTCTGACCTGGCCTTTGCTCCTGATCGTCGATCAGCTTTCGAAGATCGGCTACTCGCCTCATCCGACCGAGCTGCGCCGCCTTTACTCGGAAAACCTGGCGCTCAAGGCCGTCAACGAATCGCTCCGGAAGGAACTGCACCGGGCGCGAAACAAGCGCGCTCCCATGTCGCTTTCAACCCGCATGGCCCAAGTCTATGCTTATCTGCTTACGCGCGGGAATCGCTTGTTCCAGAGGAAGTTCTTCGGCTCCAGCCAGGCTACGGTTCAAAACTGGGCGGCGCGTCTGCGTCATCCGTTCACGAAGCCGAAGAATCCCGGTGGCCGACCTCCTGTGGATGCGGTGATCGTCGAATGGGTGCTGCGGATTAAGCGGGACAACCCGCGGTTCGGAGCCGTCAAGATCTCGAAGACCCTCGCGCGCATGGGCATCAAGGTGTCGAAATTCACAGTGGCCAGGATTCTGAAGGAACACGGTCTCGATCCCATCGACGACAACCGGCCCAAGTGGAAGAAGTGGATGGGAACCTTCAAGGACGAGGTGTGGTGCATGGATTTCTTCTTCACGCACCTGAGAAAGGGGACGGAGGTCGCCATCCTTCTGGTCAGCGACACCTTCACCAAGGAGATCCTGGAGATTCGTGCTTTCGAGCGCTATCGTTTTCTCGACTCCTTCCGTGTCGCCGGGACGCTGGTCGAGGTGTTCCGTAAGTGGAAGCGCCATCCGTTGAAGCTTATCCACGACCGCGATCCGCTTTTCAAGGGCCAGGTGATGCGTCTTCTGGCAGTCTCCGAGATCAAAGAGTTGAAGAGTCCTCCTCGCTACCCGACCATGAACTGCTTCGCCGAGCGGGCGCTCCAGAGCGTCAAGCTGGAGTTCCTCAACCATTTTCGGGTGGAGAGCGTCGAGCAGTTGCAGTGGCTGCTGGATGAATACCGGACCTGGTTCAACGAGTACCGCGCCCACGAAGCCCTGGACGGGATGACGCCGTCCGAGTACGCCGCCGGGAAAAGGATTACGGACGTGGTCCGGATCGACGATGTACGGGCGAAGCGGCTCGAAAGCGTCGAGTTCGCCGACGGTAAGCTGGTGGGCTATCGTTGGGTGGACGACGAGCAGGCTGCCTGAGAGACATCGGGTTCGGCTATCGTGCATCGCAAATGCACACTGGGCGTGGGCTATCTGGTCACGGGCAACGTGGGTAAAGTGGAAAAGACCTTCCTGGTCAACCTGAAACTTCTGGATATACGAAAAGCACAAATCATTGGCCGCGAACAGGAAAGCTTTCTCGGCCCGGCAGATGGCCTGCTTCCTGCCTCACGCTTTGCGCTGCGTCGGCTTTTCGGCCAGCAATACCAAGGCGATGGCTTTCTGAAACTCAGCGTCAACGTAGACGACGCGGCGGTATCATTAAACGGCGACGCCAAAGGGCTGTGGCCCAACGTGGACCTGGATGACGCCCTGGAGGTGGGCAAATACAGGCTGGCCGTGACGCGGGAGGACTACCTGCCCACCGCGCAGGACGTGTACGTCGAACCGGCGCGGCAGACCCAGGTGCAATTGCTGCTGGAAAAGGAACCCGCCCAGTGGTGGGAAACCTGGTGGTTCTGGACGCTTACCGGCGCGGTGGTGGCCGGGGCAGTGACCACCGGCGTGGTTTTGGGAACCATGCAGGGCCAAAGCCCGGAATCGGGAAGCGGGAATGTGTCCGTACCGTAGGAAACTTGCAAGGTTAAGAAGCATAGATGCCATCGAGTCAGCAGGCTCCGTTGAGACTCGCTCTAAAACTTCTCATATCTCAGATGACAGGTTTTGTCGTCATGGTGTGGATAATTTGCACGCATAACAAATACATAGATCCCGTAATTCTATGGATTCATCCGATATATTGCCTTTCTCAGATATTTTCATTGCCATTCTGATCGTAGGTGCTACACTTCCTATGTGTTTATGCGCTATCGATAGGAATGAGAGGAATCTTAAGCTACCCCAAGGAGGATTGCCTCCAGGGCAGTACCCCGATTGGTTTGGACAAGGAAGACTTGGCGAGAAGAGCGAATGCACCGAATAGGAGAAAAGTAATGAACGTCCTGACCACCTTCGACAGCACCAAGGAGTCCCTCCAGGATGTGGTCAAGTCGATCAAGGAAGGCAAGACCCAACTGCCGGACTTCCAGCGCGGCTGGGTCTGGGACGATGAGCACATCCGCAGCCTGCTGGCCAGCGTTTCGCTGGCCTATCCCATCGGTGCGGTGATGATGCTGCAAACCGGCGGGCAGGACGTGCGCTTCAAGACGCGCTTGGTGGAAGGAGTCGAGAACGCGACATCTGCTCAGCCCGAACGGCTCATCCTAGACGGCCAGCAGCGCTTGACCTCGCTCTTCCTGGCACTTTACTCCGGTAAACCGGTGATCACCCGTGACATCAAGAAAAAAACCATCAAGCGCTGGTATTACCTCGACATAGCCAAGTCGCTCAGCCCCAACGGCGACCGGGACGATGCCATCGTAGGTCTTGGTGAGGACCGTCTGGTCCGCAATTTCCGTGGAGAAGTGACGGCGGATTATTCGACCATTCAGGCTGAATGCGCTGCGGGACTTCTACCGCTGACATTGATATACGACGTAGCCGGACTAACCTCCTGGCAGATGAACTACCTGCAAGCCGATCCGGAGAAGATGGCGGAACGTCTGCAACGATGGAACGCCCTGGTCCAGGCCGTGCTACAGCAGATGCAGCAATACCAGATTCCCATTATTCAGCTTCGCAAGGAAACGCCCAAGGAGGCGGTCTGCCAGGTTTTCGAGAAGGTTAACACCGGTGGCGTTACGCTGAACGTCTTTGAATTGCTCACTGCCACCTTCGCGGTGGACAACTACCATCTGCGGGACGACTGGGAGGAGCGCTCCAAACGCATACGTAGACACCGTGTTTTAACGAGTGTCGAAAACACCGACTTCCTCCAATCCATTACCCTATTGGCCACACGTGAGCGTCGGGAAGCCTACCTGGCCAGTGGCCAACCTGCGGCGGACGCCCCCGGCGTGGGTTGTAAGCGTAAGGACATCCTGCGTCTCTCGCTGGAAGACTACAAGAAATGGGCCGAGCCAGTGACAAAGGGCTATGAACTGGCCGCAAAACTGCTGCATTCGCAGCACATCTTCAGTGCCTGGGACTTGCCTTACCGGACGCAACTTGTCCCGCTGGCGTCGCTACTGGCCTTAAAGGCCGAGGAGGCGGAGATGGACGGCGTGCGGACCAAGCTGGCGCGTTGGTACTGGTGTGGCGTGCTTGGCGAGTTGTACCACGGAGCCACGGAAACCCGCTTCGCCAAGGATGTGTTAGAACTGCTGGCCTGGCTCGATGGCGGCCCGGAGCCCTCGACGATCAGCGATGCCAACTTCGCGCCTACCCGCTTGTTCACCATGCGCACTCGTAACAGCGCCGCTTACAAAGGTATCTCGGCCCTGCTATTGCGTGAAGGCGCATTGGATTTCCGTAGCGGCGAGTCCATCGACGTGCAGATGTACTTTGACGACAAGATCGACATCCACCACATCTTCCCGCGCCGCTGGTGCGAGGAGCGGGGAATCGGGAAGACCCAGACCGACTGCATCATCAACAAGACGCCGCTCGCGGCCAAAACAAACCGGATTATCGGCAAGAACGCCCCCAGCGTCTATCTGGCTAGGCTCCAGAAAAGCGCCGGTATCGAGTCCGAACGGATGGACATTATTCTTGGAACCCATATTATTGACCCCAGCTTGCTTCGAACCGACAATTTCAGGGCGTTCTTCGAAGCCAGGATGCGTGCCATGCTGGATCGTATCGAGAAGGCGATGGGCAAACCGATGGCAGGTGCAGTGCCCGTTTCGACAGACAGCATTCCAGATGAAGGGATAGACCCAGAGCCCGACGAAACGGATGATGAAACGGACTGAAGGAAAACAGGAGAATCGTATGCCCAGAGGCCACAAGCCGAGCGCGAAAACGCAGTCGTCGGCAAAGAACGGCGGGGCCAACCTTGGCTTTGAAACGAAGCTCTGGGCTGCCGCTGACAAATTGCGCAATAACATGGATGCTGCCGAGTACAAGCATGTCGTCCTCGGCCTGATCTTCCTGAAGTACATTTCCGATGCCTTTGAAGAGTTGTATCAAAACCTCAAAGCCCGCAAGGATACCGATTTCACAGACCCGGAAGACCGGGACGAATACAAGGCCGAGAACGTGTTCTGGGTGCCGAAGGAGGCCCGTTGGGTACATCTGCAAGCCAACGCCAAGCAGCCGCTCATCGGGAAAATCATTGATGACGCGATGGTCGCCATCGAGCGCGACAACCCCAGTTTGAAAGGTGTTCTCCCCAAAGATTACGCCCGGCCCGCTTTGGATAAACAACGCCTCGGTGAGTTGATCGACCTGATCGGCACCATCGGCCTGGGTGATAAGGAGAACCGTAGCAAGGATATTTTAGGTCGGGTGTACGAGTATTTCCTCTCCCAGTTTGCCTCTGCCGAGGGAAAGAAAGGTGGACAGTTCTACACGCCCCGCTGTGTGGTTCGGACTCTGGTTTCGATGCTGGCCCCCTACAAGGGGCGCATCTATGACCCCTGCTGCGGTTCCGGCGGGATGTTCGTCCAGTCGGAAAGGTTCATTGAAGAGCACGGCGGGCGCGTTGGCGACCTGGCCATCTACGGGCAGGAGTCGAATCCCACCACCTGGCGGCTGGCCAAAATGAACCTGGCCATTCGGGGTATTGACGGCAACCTCGGCGGGGAACACGCGGACAGCTTCCACAAAGACCTTCACAAAGACCTGAAGGCCGACTTCATCCTGGCCAATCCGCCTTTCAACTCCAAGGATTGGGGTGGGGATCAGCGCAGGGATGATGTCCGTTGGGTATACGGTATCCCACCCAAGAACAATGCCAACTTCGCCTGGGTGCAGCATTTCATCCACCACCTGTCGCCCAAAGGTATGGCGGGGTATGTGCTGGCCAACGGCTCGATGAGTTCCAACACCAGCGGCGAGGGGGAGATCCGGCAGAAGATGGTGCAAGCCGATCTGGTGGACTGCATGGTGGCCATGCCGGGGCAGTTGTTCTACTCCACTCAGATTCCTGTTTGCCTGTGGTTTCTGACCAAGGATAAGAAGGGTGGACGTTACCGTGACAGACGAAAGCAAGTGTTGTTCATCGATGCCCGCAAGATGGGAACGATGATGGACCGCGTGCATCGGGAACTGACCGACGAAGACATCGCCCGGATTGCCGGAACCTACCATGCGTGGCGGGGGGACAAGGGCACGGGCAAATACGAAGACATCCCCGGCTTCTGCAAAAGTGCCACTGTGGATGAAATCACGTCTCACGGCTTTGTGCTGACGCCGGGGCGTTATGTAGGCGCGGCGGATGTGGAGGATGACGGCGAACCCTTCCCCGAAAAGATGGTGCGGCTGACTACCGAGTTGGATGAACAGTTCAAGGAATCGGCAAAGTTGGAGAAAGAGATTCGGAAGAACCTGAAGGGGCTGGGGTTTTGATTAGTAAAAAGGGATAGATCATGACCAATACAGATGAAACCCGTTGGCAGCAGCGACTTGAGAATTTCGGTAAGGCTTTAGCGCAACTGGATATCGCCTGCAAGCAAGATGAATACTCCGACCTTGAACGTGCAGGTCTGGTGCAAACCTTCGAGTTCACGTTCGAACTATCCTGGAAAGTATTAAAGGATCTGTTGTTCTATGAAGGCTTTGAAGTGAAATCTCCGCGCGCTGCCATTCGTCAGGGCTTTGAGGTGGAATACCTTTCGGAAGAAGACGCAGAGGTTCTTTTGGATGCGTTGGAAAAGCGAAACCTGCTGAGCCATACCTACGAGGAGCAAACGGCCAACGAAGCCAAGCGACTGATAAAACAAGATTACTTTCCGGCGTTAGCCCGCCTGTTTCAAACCCTGGAGGCCAAGAGAAACCAATGACAGACGGGCTGAAAGACAAGCACCGTGAGGTGATTCTTTCCATTCTTCGTGCCAATGAAAAGGTGGAACGGGTGGTGTTGTTCGGCTCGCGAGCAACGGCAACGCACACGGTCTCTTCCGACATTGATTTGGCTCTATTTGGAAAACAACTCACACTGGCCGACATTGCCCGGCTGGCAAGGGAGATAGAGAAAACGTCCGTCCCCCAGAAGGTAGACCTGCTTTGGACGGAAACCGTCAAGAACCCGGCCTTGAGACGGGAAATGGAGCAGCATGGGGTGGAATGGTATCGAAGGGACTGGAGTATGGTGGCTGAGTGGAAAGAAACCACACTCGGTGAAGTCGCAACACTTCAAAGAGGCATTGATCTTCCAGATCAAAAAAGAAAGAACGGAAAAGTTCCGATCCTTGGATCATTTGGGATAACAGGTTATCATGACGAAGCACGAGTCAAAGCACCGGGAGTTACAGTTGGCCGAAGTGGAGCGTCTTTTGGTGTCGTAAACTTTTCGGCAATAGACTTTTGGCCTTTGAATACTGCCTTATATGTAAAAGATTTTCATGGAAACAACGAAAAATTTGTCTACTATTTCCTCAAAGCATTCGATTTCAAATCCTATAATTCCGGTAGTGCTCAGCCATCCCTCAATCGTAATTTTGTCCACCCAGTGCCTGTTATTATTCCCCCTCTCTCCACTCAACGCGCCATTGCCCACATCCTTGGCACACTGGATGACAAGATCGAGTTGAACCGGCGCATGAACCAAACCCTGGAGGCGATGGCCAGGGCCGTGTTCAAGTCATGGTTCGTGGATTTCGACCCCGTGCGAGCCAAGATGGAAGGCCGGGAACCCGAAGGCATGGATGCCCAAACCGCCGCCCTCTTCCCCGATAGGCTGGTGGATTCGGAATTGGGTGAGGTGCCGGAGGGATGGGAGGTTGGAAGAGTTGGAGATATTGTCGATTTCGCTTATGGAAAAGCTCTGAAGAACGAAAACCGCATCCAAGGAGATTACCCCGTTTACGGTTCTAACGGGATAATTGGCTGGCATAATGAACCCCTGGTTAATGGCCCGGGAATCGTAGTTGGACGAAAAGGGAATCCGGGAATCGTCACGTGGGCGAATAGCGATTTCTTCCCAATCGACACAACCTTTTACGTTGTCGCCAAAGGGTCAATCCAAAGTATGCACTTCCTGTTTTTTGTACTTGGCCTTCTTGATTTACCAAGCCTTGGTGCGGATTCCGCGGTTCCAGGTTTGAACCGCAACATGGCATATCAAAGTGAATTGGTCGTCCCCCCGAAAACGCTGGTCGGCGCTTTTAATAGGTTGGTAATTCCTATTTTCAAAAATGCAGAAGCAAACATCAGCGAGTCCCGCACCCTTGCAGCCCTGCGCGACGCGCTGCTGCCCCAGTTGCTGAGCGGGGAGGTGCGGGTGGAAACAAGATAAGGAGCGAGACATGCCGACACCGGTTCAGTACCATTACGGCAAATTCCCGCCGGAGAATATCGAGTGGGCCGCGCTTGTGCCTTTAATCGGCCCGGCGGCGAGCGCCTTGGCGCGCTACGATGGCCTGTTGACCGCCATTCCCAACGCCGCCGTGCTGCTAAGCCCGCTGACCACGAAAGAGGCGGTGCTGTCTTCCCGTATCGAAGGCACGCAGGCCACCATGGGCGAAGTTCTGGAATACGAAGCCGAACCGGGAGACAAGCGCATCTCTCCGGAAAAGGAAGCGGATATCCATGAGATTATCAACTATCGAAGCGCCATGCGGGAAGCCGAACAGCAATTGAAAAGTCTGCCGCTTTGTGGCCGGGTTATCAAAGCCGCCCATAAAACCCTGCTTTCCGGCGTGCGCGGGCATGGAAAAGCCCCCGGTGAATACCGGCAAACCCCGAACTGGATCGGACCGCCCGGATGCACCATCGAAGAAGCGAAATACGTCCCGGTTTCTTTTGATAAACTCCCCGACGCCATGAGCGACTGGGAGAAGTTCGTCCATAGCGAACAACCGGACAAGCTCGTCCAACTCGGCATTATCCATGCGGAATTCGAGGCCTTGCATCCGTTTCTGGATGGCAATGGCCGCTTAGGTCGCATGTGCGTTCCACTCTTTATGTTCTATCAGAAAATAATCCAGTCCCCGATGTTCTATGTGAGCGAATTCTTTGACAAAAACCGGGACGAATACTACGAGCGGTTATTGGCGATTTCCCGTGATGACGATTGGACGGGGTGGTCCGCTTTCTTCCTGAAAGCGATTGTCGAGCAGGCGGAAAGCAACCAGTCCAAGGCGGAAGCCATCCTCAAACTGTATGATGAAATGAAAACCAGGGTGGCCGAACTGACCCATTCTCAGTACGCCATCCATGCGGTGGAGTTCATTTTCAATCGGCCGGTGTTTAATAGAACCGATTTTATCCATGAATCAGGTATTCCAGAGCCAACAGCCAGAAAAATAACGAAAGTACTGAAAGAAAACAACATATTGCGTGAAATCCGAACGGCAAGCGGGCCTAGACCGGCCATGCTGGCTTTTCCTGATTTAGTCAACATCACAGAAGGAAGCCGAGTGCTTTGATTGGAACAGAGTATCAACAAAAGGACTTGTTGATACCAGAGTGGCGATTCAGTATCAACTAGAGATCTGGCTGATACTACAGTAGTAGCAAAAAGAAAGAACCGTATGACCCCCACCTACCACGAATCCGATCTTGAATCCCTCTGCCTGGACTGGTTTTCCAGCCTAGGCTATGCTGTCCTGTACGGCCCCGATATCGCCCCAGGGATGCTCCATTCCGAGCGGGAGGACTTCCATCAGGTGGCCTTGAAAGGCCGCTTGCAGGCTGCCGTGGCGCGGCTCAACCCGCATCTGCCCGCCGCCGCCCACGAAGAAGCCGTGCGAAAGGTGCTTCTCACCGAATCGCCATCCCTTGTCGCCAACAACCACGCCTTCCACCGGATGCTCACCGAGGGCGTTTTTGTGGAAGTGACCCATGATGATGGACGCACCAGCCATGAACCGGTTCATCTGATCGACTTCGACAATCCCGACGCCAACGACTGGCTGGCCATCAACCAGTTTACGGTCATCGAAGGCCAACACAACCGCCGCCCGGATGTTGTGGTCTTCATCAACGGTCTTCCCCTGGGCGTGATCGAACTGAAGAACCCGACGGATGAAAACGCCGACCTCGACGCCGCCTACAATCAGTTCCAGACCTACAAGATGCAGGTTCCATCCCTGTTCACCTATAACGAGGTGCTGGTGATCTCGGATGGTCTGGAAGCCCGTATTGGCTCACTTACCGCTCCCAGAGAGCGTTTTGTACCCTGGCGGACTATCGACGGCATCACTGAAGCCCCAGACACCATGCCGGAGTTGCAGGTGCTGATTCACGGTGCCTTTGAGAAGTCCATCTTTCTGGACTTCATCCGGCATTATGTGGTGTTCGAGGAATCCAAGGAAGCCGTTATCAAAAAGATTGCCGCCTATCACCAGTTCCATGCCGTCCGGGTGGCCATCGATGAAACCGTCACCGCCAGCCGCACCACCGGTGACCGAAGGATCGGGGTGGTCTGGCATACACAGGGCAGTGGAAAAAGCCTGACGATGGCTTTCTATGCCGGAAAGGTCATCCTGAACCCGGCGATGGAAAACCCTACCATCGTGATCATCACCGACCGCAACGACCTGGACGACCAGTTGTTCGACACGTTCGCATCCTGTCATGAACTGCTCAGGCAAAAGCCGGTGCAGATTGACTCCAGAAATGGTCTGAGGGAAAGACTCAAGGTAGCCAGTGGAGGGGTTTACTTCACCACCATCCAGAAGTTCCTGCCGGAAATCAAGGGCGATACCTTCCCCATGCTCTCCGACCGTCGGAACATCATCGTCATTGCCGACGAAGCCCACCGCAGCCAGTACGATTTCATCGATGGTTACGCCCGGCATATGCGGGATGCCATGCCCAATGCTTCGTTCATCGGCTTTACCGGTACTCCGGTTGAAATCCAGGATAAAAATACCCAGGCCGTCTTCGGCGATTACATCAGTATCTATGACATCCAGCAGGCCGTGCGAGACGGAGCGACCGTTCCCATCTACTACGAATCCCGCTTGGCCAAGCTGACCCTGGATGAAACCTACAAACCGCAGATCGACCCCGCTTTCGAGGAAGTCACCGAAGGGGAGGAAGTAGACAAGCAGGAAAAACTGAAAACCAAATGGGCAGCGTTAGAAGCCGTGGTGGGCAGTGAGGAACGGCTGGAGATCATCGCCGCCGACTTCGTGGAGCATTTTGAGAACCGGCGGGGGGCTATGGACGGAAAAGCGATGATCGTGAGCATGAGCCGCCGGATCGCTGTAGAGTTGTACAAAGCTATCGTCAAGCTGCGTCCTGACTGGCACGATGAGGACGATACCAAGGGCCAGATTAAAGTCGTCATGACCGGCTCCGCCTCCGATCCGACGGACTGGCAACAGCACATCCGCAACAAACCCCGACGGGAGAAGATTTCCCAACGATACAAAGACCCGGACGATCCCTTCAAGGTTGTGATCGTCCGCGATATGTGGCTGACCGGCTTCGATGCCCCTTGTATGCACACCATGTACCTGGACAAGCCCATGAGAGGCCACGGCCTGATGCAGGCCATCGCCCGAGTCAACCGAGTATTCAAAGACAAACCGGGCGGACTGGTGGTCGATTACCTCGGCTTGGCTGACAACCTGAAACAAGCCCTGGCCAATTACACCCAAAGCGGCGGGAAAGGTTCTACAGCCATCATACAAGCCGAAGCCGTATCGGTGATGAAAGAAAAGGTCGATATCTGCCGGGCGTTGTTCCACGGTTTCGATTATTCTGGCTACCTGACCGGCAATTCCTCAGACAGATTGGGCATCATCAAAGCCTCCTTGAACTTCGTTCTCGGTGTCGAGGACGGCCAGAAACGACTGATTCAGCACGTAACGGAGCTATCCAAAGCCTTTGCCTTGGCGGTGCCTCATGAAGACGCCCTCGCCGTCCGAGATGAGGTAGGTTTCTTGCAGGCGGTGAAAGCCGCTTTGGTCAAGCGCACCCCGAAGCAAACAACGGGTATGACCGCCGAACAGATGGAACTGGCCATCCGACAGATTGTATCCCAAGCGGTGTCGTCCAACGAAGTGGTGGACATCTTCACGGCTGCCGGGTTGGATAAGCCTGACTTGTCCATTCTGTCCGATGAGTTTTTGGCCGATGTTCGAGGGATGGAGCATAAGAACCTTGCTCTGGAAGCCCTGAAGCGTCTTCTGAACGACGAAATCAAAACCCGCCGGAAGACCAGTTTGGTTCAGGCACGAAACTTTTCGGAACTACTGGAGGCTTCGCTCAAACGCTACACCAACCGGGCCATCACAACGGTACAGGTTATTGATGCACTGATCGAACTGGCTAAAAAAATGAAGGCGGCGGACAAGCGGGGTGAAGACCTCGGCTTGGCCGTGGATGAACTGGCCTTCTATGATGCTTTGGAGACCAACGACTCCGCCGTGCAAGTGTTGGGGGATAAGGTGCTGAGGCAGATCGCTCTTGACCTGAAGACGACCATTCAACGGAATGCAAGCATTGACTGGACGGTGAGGGAGAACGTCAGGGCCAAGCTGCGGGTGATGGTCAAACGTATCCTGAAGAAACACGGATACCCACCTGACAAGCAGGAAAAGGCCACCCAGACGGTTCTCGAACAGGCCGAGCATCTGGCCGAGCAATGGTCCAATTAATCCCTATGGAGTCTCTCCATGCGAATCGGCCCGCAATACTTCATAATGATAAAGCGAGACCAAGGAGATCCGCATGACCAAATCCGCCAATAAGGTGCCAACCTTCGATACAATAATGTGGCCTGTTTTGCAGGCGCTCCAAAGTGAAGGTGGGTCGGCAACCAATCAGGAACTTCTCGACCATGTCATGAAATTGGTGAAGGTGCCAGATGATATTCAGGGCATCTTGCACCGTGCTACCCGAAAACTCCATCCAGGTAGGATTTGGAGTTGATTTCAAGACACAAGGCTGGACCCGACTTTGTTGACCTGGAAAGGGGATGCTGGGAAATTGCTGGTCGCCCAATCCGGGTTGATTTCGCCTGTATCGTTCACTGAAAAGCAAAAATGATGTGTACTGGTCAGACGTGTCCATCGGTTTTGATGCCGGGCCGAGCTTGGGATCATTCAACTGGAAGCTGCGAACGATTTCTCAGGCTGCCAGCTGATAGCTATGGTGCAATCCGTTTGACGATGACCAGATGCTCTTTCCTGTCTGACCAGATCTTTGAAACCAGTATCCAGAAAAGGCGGTCCCGTTCTTTAAGTTTCAGCTGCGGGGCTTTCCGCTTGTAGACAATCAATTGCTGTCGCTGAAGGATGCTGACTAGTAGAAGCTTCCGCTGAATACAGACGAACAGGAAGAGATTCAGGGCGGCCCAAAGTGCGATTTCGAGTAGAGTGTTCATGTGGGAGAGCTTCTATGAGCATTCTCGTAAAGGCAAGGAAATGCAGTATGTACCCAATTTTCGGGAACCACGGGACTTGACGGGGTGCCATTGTCACCGTCAAACCTTAAACCTTGTTGGAACAAGAAGATTGCTTGACAGTTGAAGAAAACATGTTAAATTAATTTTGGAATCTCGACGCATGGGTCTTGTTAGGCCCCAATGGTGCCATCGCCATCCGTTGCAAGCCAACCTACGCTTGCTGCCCCTGGTTTCTTGTGCCCGCTGTCGTTGCAGCGGATTTGTACTCTTGGGAAACCGCGCCTTGAGAGCGAGGGAAAATGCCACTTATTCAACCAAACGAATTGATGGTCCTGGATCTGATCCTTGAGCAGGTGGAGGCTTGTGACCATTTGAAACCGCTTCCTAACCCAGGGCGGTTCGCCCAGTATCTGAAGCAAAGATGTAATTTGCCTGACTCCATTGATGATTTGTCGGATGAGACAAAGGATTACTTTGATCGTCATTCTTTGCTTAATACCTTGAATTTGATATTTCAAAGCAACCCTGGGACTCCTTCAAAGAACCACCTTCTATCCTTCCACGCCGGGCTCGTACACCTGTTCCAAATCATGAATGGTGCATCCATTGGGGTTGGGTACTTTCGTGGATCTCCATTCACTTGGGTAGAAAAAACAAAAGACAGACAAAACATCCAGACCGAAGAGGCTTGGCGGGACGTTGATCTGTTCACGGAATTTGGTGTCGATTGGAAGAACGCGCTGATTGAACTGGCGGACAGCAAATTACTTACCGAACAGCTTGTCTTGTTGGTTTGGCGCAAAGGGTTGATTCGACCTGAGGAGATGGTTGATTTCAGTCGGCTGATCGGGCTTTCCAATACCTGGTCGTCAATCGTATTCGAGTATCCTCAATATGTAGAATTTTGGATTAAACTTCAAATCAGCGCCAAACTGCACTATGGATCATCTTTGCAAATTCCTTCGGCTTTTCGCTCCTTCCTGGATCATGTACATCAAATGCAGGCTCGTGGTCATCGCCCCATCCTGGAGGGGTTTTATGAAGCCGCTATCAGACGCTGTATGCATGGGAATGATCCCCGGCCCCCAATGGATTTCTTACGTGACTTCTCGAAAGGTGAATGGGGAAGGCCCAACCCAGACCTTATCCCGCAAGAAGCTTTTCATCTCCTTCTTCTCGACGACCTCGTTTTCTTCATGACTATCGTTGAAAAGCTTTCACTCAATGACAAGGGTTTGCTCCCTCTTCTATGGGAATTGGGGATTATAATCCGTTTTTATGGAAACGAAAGCCATCCTGATGCTTTGCCGAGCAAGCGAAAAGCGGCGTGGGTTAAAACAGCGGAAAAGGAACTTGCTGCGATGCGAGCCATTACCCGACGGGCCCATGAAGAAAAGTCCAAAGAAGATTTCGACCTACGGATGTTTGAACAATCTGTCAGATGTTTACTTTGGTTTGCAGGGGTCTGGCCAGCTTTGAAATCACTCTTGTTGATGATTTCCACGCTGTCATCAGCAGGGCTGCTTGACGATTTGCGCACGTGGCGTGAATATCCCAAGCCGAACCTTCCCGCACCCTGGGGTAGAATTTTTGAATACATTGGATTTGTTCTGACAGAGCGGCAAATACGTGAGGAACGCCGCTTGGACCCAGAGTTGGTTTCGCTGCGGGAGTCTTTTGCTGCGTTTTGTCTGGAGCGTTTGAAAACCAGAAAATTGCAACCTAAACGTACTCAGCCTGACGACGACTCTGAGTTGGTGAGGGATAAATCCATCACCAAGCCGATTCAGATCAGGAACGAGGACTTTGTCGAGCCTCGTCCAATATGGCGTGAAGCCTATTTGAATGCATTGATTGAGCTAAGGGCCTCACCCAAGCGACAAGGAAAGCCTTATGGTCACCAAGTATTGTACTGGGTTCGCCAACAAGATCCGATACCGGAGTTACGAGATTTGGCTAGGTTGGCCTATAAACAGCTTCGGCATCAAGAAAACATCCCCCTCGATAAAAGTCCGCTGAGCGCTTTATTTGGGGCTTTCTGGTGGTTGCGGCAAGCCCATGTGATTGCACTCGGTGGCCATGTCGATGCCCGTAAGGCGAACTCTACAAGACAAAAGGAGGTGCGTCGCTCAAAAGAGATCCTGTAACTCTCGATTTTGCACCGGTGATGAACACCAGATGGTGTTCCCAAGGCACGTATAGATTGCCTCGCCGGGATACTTCAACGAAGCCGTTCAGCATGAAACATCTTTCGCTTCATGCTAGGACCAATTTCCGGAAGGAGCCAATTCATGCGTGTGTTGAACAATACCTCACATCCACTTGCCCTGCTAGTCAATCCACCCTCCATCAAATACCCGGAGGGACCGACTCTCGTCCCCGAACAGTTTATACAACACTGTCGCGATAGAGGGCGTGGTCCTGACGATGTCCATTTATTCGACGCCAAGCTCTTGGCATACCAACGACTTTTACCACCGTTGATGACGATTTCATCGAGAACCACTGGGACTGGCGATTTTTCTTTATCCGCGATCTTTGCGGACTGAAGATCAGCCCCTCTGGGCAATGCTATCACGTGCTTCGTTGGGTCTGCGAAAATGACCCGCATGAAGAAATGCGTGAAGGGGTGAAAAGAACGTACCAAGACTCCAGCTTCAAGTGAGTTTACCCGTTGAAATGACCTCATTGAAGCGGGCTCAAACGAATGGGAGGGATAAAAAATGCTAGCATCGAACGTACTTGTATTGACCCACCATGCCCGTAAACGAATTCAGCAGCGGGGCATTCCCCAAGCAGCCATAGAGACGATCTTCACCTTCGGCACACCGCACCATGCTGGTAAAGGCTGTGTCGCGTACCACATCGACACGAAGGCCATACAAAAAGCGAAACGTGACGGCCATGACCTGACCGAGTTGAAGAACACGGCTTGCATCGTCGCAGAGAATCAAGTGGTGGTTACGGTCGAACATGCGACGAAAAAGCCCCAAAACTGGTCAAACGGCAAAGGAGGTAGGTCATGACAACGAGACAACTCCCTCCATCCGTTAATTGGCATATCTGGGCCGCGTGCAACATGAACTGTCGGTTCTGCTTCGCAGTATTCAATGATGTCAAAGCGGCGTTAAATGGCCGAGCATCGATGAGCAAAGCCGACAAGTTCCGGCTTGCGAAGATGGTCGGAGGTGCTTTCTCCAAGGTTTCCCTAGCAGGAGGCGAGGCGCTTCTCTGCCCCTACCTAGTTGAAATTCTCGCGAGCCTGAGATCGAGCGGAACAACGACCGCCCTGATTACCAACGGGGCCAGATTGATTGACAATCCGGAGCTGCTTTGCCGTCTTGCTCCACACCTGGACTGGATCGGTATCAGCATCGATAGCTTCAACCCTCAAGTTCAAATAGATCTCGGTAGGGCTAAAAACGGACGGGCATACCGACCTGAACAGTATGTAGAACTGGCCTTGAGGATCAAGAAGGCGGGCATCCGGTTGAAGGTCAATTCGGTAGTTACGAAGCTGACGATGACCGAGAACATGATTCCCTGGATAAAAGCGATGGGACCGGAACGGTGGAAGGCCTTTCAGGTCTTGCCGATTGACGGACAGAACGATGGAAGAATTGACGATCTTATGATTTCGGCTGCCGAGTTCGATGGCTTTATTGCCCAGCATAGACGTGCGGTTGGAGCAGTGCTGATCCCGGAATCGAACGAAGCAATGACCGGAAGTTATGGGATGATCGATCCCGCTGGTCGATTTTTCGATAATGTTTCTGGTCGTTTAAGCTATTCTCAGCCGATTCTCAATGTAGGGGTCAACCGGGCATGGCAGCAAGTTCAATTCAGTGAGGAAAAATTCTGTAACCGTGGCGGGGAATACCGATGGTGAGACACAAGGAGAGAAGTCAAAGATCGCGAAGCACAACTTGGCCCCAGACAACTGGTTGTGGAGGGATCTTCCGGAGTTTCTCTCACCAGACAGAGGGGGGGGCTTTTCGTTGCTCTCAATACATCAATCGGATAGGCTACTAGGCAATGTCGTCATGAGATATGAAGCCATAGGGCTAGACAGCGGATATGTATCGCAGCGAGGAAAGACGCTGTGTTCTTTGCATAGCGCGTCGCGATACCACGCCAACGTTTCAGCTTTTCAAAGGCATTTTCAACCAGATGGCGTTCACGGTGCAAGTCTTTGTCGTAGTTACGTTGAACCGTTCGATTCTTCTTTGGAGGAATCACCGGACACGTATCGTTCTTCTCGCATAGGTCAATGATACTATTTGTATTGTACCCGCGATCCGCCAGTAAATTAGGGGCTGGTAGCCCTTCAATCAGGTTTTCAGCCTCTTTACAATCAGCTCGGGTACCTTTTGTAACAAGGACTCGGAGCGGATTACCATGCTCATCCACGGCCAGGTGTACCTTGGAATTGAGCCCCCTTTTGTCTGGCCCGCGTCCTGCGTTCCGCCTCGCGCGCCCGTAGCATCGTGATGGACTTTGACATGCGTGGCGTCGATCATCAGCCATTCGTAGTCGGGATCATCAATCAAACTATCCAGTAAATTCTCCCAGATACCTTTATCTCGCCAACGAATGAATTGGCGATGGGTATTGTTCCAACTGCCATAATCGGGTGGAAGATCGCGCCATGCGTGGGAACGAAGTGACCCAGCATATTATGGTTGCGGGCCTTGCCCGCCCGGTTCGCAAGATCCAAAACACACCATTAATGAATCGTCGATTGTCTCTGGCAATCCCACCCCATTGGCCTTTCTGCCCCGTTAAATGTGGCTCTAAGAGTTGCCAAGCGTGGTCGGAGATATCATGACGGTGATAAGTGGCATCCATTGTATTCCTCTGAATAGTTTCTATTTAAAGGAATGTAGACCAACAGAGTCGTCTTTTCCAGGAAAATCCACTTCTCCTGACGATAGTGCCTAAGTCAATGGCGGTTTGCTCCTGTAGTTCCTCTCTCAGACGCTCGTTTATCGTACCATCTCCAGTTCCAAGGTTCTTCGGGTTTTCAATCGTCAGATCGATATCCTTGGTTGTTCGCGCCTGATTCATTAGCAGGAATTTAACCGGGTAATTTTGCAAGCATTGGGATTTTGTCCAAGTCTTTGTCCCAATCCGCTTTACTGGAAATGAAAAGGTGGGCGTCGGGCCTGATCGGTACGCGGCTATCCAGACTGCCCGCAGGCACAACCAGATGCTTGCCCTCCATTTGAAAACCGGGAAGCGCCGAGCCGCAAATCGAACAAAAGCATTTACTGTGTTGGGTCGACGGCAGCGTGAAGGCGGAGACTTTGTCTTCACCGGAAATCCATTTCAGTTTGGCGTTTGTGGAAAACAGATTGGCGGCGTGCGCGGACCCTGTATCCTTGCGGCAGCGTTTGCAATGGCAGAGATAGAAGCTTTCAAAGTCTCCATCAACTTCAAACCTGACAGCTCCGCAAAGACACGAACCGATATGTTTTGTCGTCATTTACTGTTTTCCCCTGTGATCGAGCAGGATTTCATCCTGCTCGAAATGTTTTTCCTTTGTCGGTCTTAAAATCGAGAGTTTACCCCCAGGTTGCATAACCCAGGGGTCCATTTAGTAGATGAAAGCACTTGCGGGCTCGTGGTTGCTGGGCGATAGTGGATTATCACAGCCAAAACAGCCCAAGCAGGAGCGCACCGCAAGCGAAGTCTAGCAAAGCATGAATTCAGACGAAAATCCACCGTATTTTGCCCGTTCGCTTCGAAGCGCAGGATTTGACCTCATATCATACTCCGGCCTGATGATCTTTCAGGCCCTGTTTCAGCGCTTGCGGCTCAAGTTGCCTGATGATCCGATTTTGCAGACCTGGAACAGATGCCGTCATGTCCGAAAACTCCATCTTCGTATGCTTGCTTGCGGCATAATCTCCATTGTAGACTTTCAACCTGACTGTTAATCAAGGCCGTAAACGTCCAACAAGAAAGATCGCGTGGTATGTTGTCCCTTCGCTTCCTCGTCTATTGGCCCTTGCTCCTGATCGTCGATCAGCTTTCCAGGATCGGCTATTCACCCCATCCGACCGAGCTGCGCCGCCTGTACTCGGAAAACCTCGCGCTGAAGGCCATCAACGAATCGCTCCGGAAGGAATTGCACCGGGCGCGAAACAAGCGCGCGCCGATGTCGGTCGCCACACACGCCAACCAAGTCTTGGCCTATCTGCTGACGCGTGGGAACAAATTGTTCACAGATTCCTTCCTTGACTCCAGCCCGGCTACGGTGAAAACGTGGGCGACCCAGTTGTTCGACATCCAACGCCGAGGCAACCAGTTCGTGCTTCGCGATAAGCGACACGGATGGATCGGGCCGTCCAATGTTTCTTTGTGTGAGGTGATGGATTCTCTTGCTTCTCGAACCGGCGTGCTGTACCTTGCTTCAGACTGAAAGCACCAGTAAAAGGTATTCGGTGTTGGACTCAAGTGCATGTCTTGCGAACAACACCTCCTTGTATTTTTCTGATTCGATCAAATCCGGGAACGGTTCCCGGGCACGGATTTCCATTTTCGAAAGGATCGATGAGATGCAGAACAAATTGTACGTTGGCAGCCTGTCCTGGGACACCAACAACCAGGGGCTGGAGAACGCTTTTTCTTCTTTCGGTGAGATCGAGGAAGCGAAGGTAATCATGGATCGTGATACCGGTCGCAGTCGCGGCTTTGGCTTCGTGACATTCGCAAACGAAGAAGACGCTCAGAAAGCGCTGTCCATGGATGGCACCGAACTGGACGGACGGACTCTGAAAGTCAACGTCGCCGAGGACAAACCGCGCAGAAAGCAGGGCGGTGGTGACCGTCGCTGGTAGACCAGCAAGCTTGTCTAAGAAAAAGACCTGCTTTCGGAATCTCCGGAGCAGGTTTTTTATGCGGCTGAGGACAGACTGATCCAAGAAGGAATGAGTCTTTCGCATGCATGAAATCTTTATTGATGCAGACGGATGCCCCGTCAAGGATGAAGTGTACAAGGTCGCCAAACGGTATGGCCTCAAGGTTAACGTTGTAGCCAATAAGCTGAAGAATGTCCCGAAGTGCGACTGGATTGAAGCGATTATCGTTGGGGCTGGATTTGATGCGGCGGACGATTGGATCGCCGAGCAAACCGGAGAGCACGACATCGTCATCACCTCGGATATCCCACTGGCTGATCGGTGTATCAAATCCGGCGCACGGGTACTGGGGGCCAAGGGCCGCGAATTCACGCCAGATTCAATTGGTAACGCTCTGGCGGCGCGGGAGTTGAATTCGTACCTTCGCGACATGGGTGTCATTAGCGGTGGAAATAAGCCGATGCAGCCGAAAGACAAGTCACGGTTTCTGTCGAAATTGGACGAGTTGGTGAACGCAGTTCTGCGTGAAAGCCGAAATCAATAACGGGTAGCCTGTCCCAAACCTCTATCAGGGGCGTATGCCTTTACTATCTTGCTTCCTCCGCACATTCTGTATTGTACCTTCGCCACCCGCAAATGTGGACCTTGTTGATGTGTACCGCTGGATGTAGAAAGTCGTTGTCCCATGCCGTTGCCGTTGTTCCGCCTCTGTCTGACCTGGCCTTTGCTCCTGATCGTCGATCAGCTTTCCAAGATCGGCTATTCACCCCATCCGAGCGAACTGCGTCGCCTTTACTCGGAAAACCTGGCGCTCAAGGCCGTCAACGAATCGCTCCGGAAGGAACTTCACCGGGCGCGAAACAAGCGCGCTCCGATGTCGCTTTCAACCCGCATGGCCCAAGTCTATGCTTACCTGCTGACACGAGGAAATCGGTTGTTCCAGAGGAAGTTCCTCGGCTCCAGCCCGGCCACGGTGCAAAACTGGGCGGCGCGTCTGCGTCATCCGTTCACGAAGCCGAAGAATCCCGGTGGCCGCCCGCCTGTGGACGCGGTGATCGTCGAATGGGTGCTGAAAATTAAGAGGGAGAATCCAAGGTTCGGGGCCGTCAAAGTTTCGAAGACGCTGGCGCGCATGGGCATCAAAGTTTCGAAATTCACGGTGGCCAAGATTCTGAAGGAACACGGCCTCGATCCCATCGACGACAACCGCCCTAAGTGGAAGAAGTGGATGGGAACCTTCAAGGACGAGGTGTGGTGCATGGATTTCTTCTTCACGCACCTGAGAAAGGGAACAGAGGTTGCTATCCTTTTGGTCAGCGACACGTTCACCAAGGAGATCCTGGAGATTCGTGCTTTCGAGGGTCGCCGATACTTGGACTCCTTTCGTGTCGCCGGAACGCTGGTCGAGGTGTTCCGTAAGTGGAAGCGCCATCCGTTGAAGCTGATCCACGACCGCGATCCGCTCTTCAAGGGTCAAGTGATGCGGCTGCTGGCGGTCTCGGAGATCAAGGAACTGAAGAGTCCTCCTCGCTACCCGACCATGAACTGCTTCGCCGAGCGGGCGCTCCAGAGCGTCAAGCTGGAGTTTCTCAACCATTTCCGGGTGGAGAGCGTCGAGCAGTTGCAGTGGCTGCTGGATGAATACCGGACTTGGTTCAACGAGTACCGCGCCCACGAAGCCCTGGACGGGATGACGCCGTCCGAGTACGCCGCCGGTAAGAGGATCGCGGACGTGGTCCGGATCGACGATGTGCGCGCCAAGCGGCTCGAAAGCGTGGAGTTCGCCGACGGCAAGCTGGTGGGCTATCGTTGGGTGGACGACGAGCAGGCCGCCTGAGAGACATCGGGATCGGCTATCATGCAGTGTAAATGCAGATTGGACGTCTGGATAGTGAAAGGAGTGGTGCGCCCGGATGCCGGAAAATCAGATGACAGGGCGTGAAGCAGGTACCCTGGCCATCCTTGGGCATGGTCGAAAATGCTTGGTCGAGAGCGTCCCGATAATCGAGAGCCCCGGCATGGCCGTCCGATCTTCCTGTGGAAGGGGTTTTCTGCAAGCGCTTTATGGTCGTCGGCCTTGGAGCACCCTCGCGGGGGATGGTTGGAGCGGTTCCAGCCCTGAATTCCCGGCCCGCTGCCCCTCATTTTTTCACAACGGTCGCTTCCGAGCGGCACGGCCAATCCTCAAATCTGGCCTTATCTTTTGCGTGGGTTGGTTCCGCCGAAACAGACAGAGAAATGAATAACGGCGAGCAGCGCGAACATACAAGAAATCCGTTCTGATCCGTTAACTTAGAGCATATCCAGCCTCCCACACATCCTGCCTGATCGACCCCATCCAAGGCCTTTCCGAAATTCTCTCGGTTTGCAGAGATTCTCTACTTAGCGCCGCATTCAATTTATCGGACGGTCCGGCAAGGGGACACCCGCAAGGAACTCTGATTGCCACCGAGTACATTTCTTACTTGATTATGGGGGCAATTCAAGCTGGAAAAGACAACTCCCGTTCAGGGTTCTCTCCTGAAAATTGCGCAATTGACACCTTGTCGGAAATATTAAGCCACAATAGTGATGTCACAGACATATTGTTTGATCGATGGAAGCTTCATGAAGCGCATGTAAATACGGATCTTTTCGAAGAAATCAACTCGCTAGAATTCGGATGTCCTATTAAACTAATCAGACCGTTAAAAACCAAGGGACTATCCTATTTAATTGCGGCAATTACAATATGGAGACTTGCGGCCAATGCCGCATCGCTAGAAAATGATGATGACGCAGCGAATTCCCCTCCTGAGTATTGGCAGTGGTTTGAGAATTTGTTGGTTTGCAGAGATCCAGAAATTCTTGCTGCAATGAATCCATACAGCAAATTACCACTATGGGTCGAACAAACCATCGGAGTATGCCTACTCGGAGAAACTGAACCGATCAATATTTTGGTTCGCACATGGAAACTCTTAGAAGAACAACGAATAGAAAGAACGTCAGGTGGAAGTAGTGATAGTTGGCAAGCAGATTATCCCAGTCGTTTTCTCGCTCGTGTAATGCTCGGCGCGTTAGATATGAGCATTGCTGGAGGTGATCATATACGGTTTGATGCTACAAAAGTAAAAAATGTCTGGGTTCTTCTATTTGATATTGCTTGGGATATGAGCCTTCAGACAGTCTCAATTGATCCTCAGCGATCATGGGAAAACTTGCTGATAAATGTTATGGCACGTATGCCAAAAGCACTTGAAAATGAAACAATAGATGAGATCAAAATGCACACAGAGCGAATCTCCTCGGACCCCTATCTCGTTGTATCGGCTGCCTGGATAATGTGGAGAAATGGAACGAATGTCAACAAAATCATATCATGGTTTGAATTGGATGCAACTAGTCTTATGGACGCGCTGGATCAATACGATAATTATGCCCAGGGGGCTGGGAGAAACTTAAGAGATGAAAGAATCGATGAATTTGAACAGGTAATCGCAAAGTCTACTTCAGGTACAGCTTAAAGCCATCCAGAATTAAGCGCAGCCGAAGAAAAGAATTCCCCGGGTTTACCCGGGGATGAATGAGCTAATTCCCGCCGCATCGGCTTAGCGGCGGTAGGGTCCGTTCCAACGAAACCGCTAAGGTAAGGACCTTGGGCTTGCCCGGGAGAATCTATTATAAATCGCTGGATGTAGAAAGCCGTTGTCCTATGCCGTTGCCGTTGCTCCGCCTCTGTCTGACATGGCCTTTGCTCCTGATCGTCGATCAGCTTTCCAAGATCGGCTATTCGCCTCATCCGACCGAGCTGCGCCGCCTCTATTCGGAAAACCTGGCGCTTAAGGCCGTCAACGAATCGCTCGGGAAGGAACTGCACAGAGCGCGCAACAAGCGCGCTCCCATGTCGCTTTCAACCCGCATGGCCCAAGTCTACGCCTATCTGCTGACGCGCGGGAATCGGTTGTTCCAGAGGAAGTTCCTCGGCTCCAGCCCGGCAACGGTGCAAAACTGGGCGGCGCGTCTGCGCCATCCGTTCACAAAGCCGAAGAATCCCGGAGGTCGACCTCCTGTGGATGCAGTAATTGTCGAGTGGGTACTGCGGATTAAACGGGAAAATCCCCGGTTCGGGGCCGTCAAAGTCTCGAAGACGCTCGCGCGCATGGGCATCAAGGTATCGAAATTCACGGTTGCCAGGATTCTGAAGGAACACGGCCTCGATCCCATCGACGACAACCGACCAAAGTGGAAAAAGTGGATCGGAACCTTCAAGGATGAGGCGTGGTGCATGGATTTCTTTTTCACGCACCTGCGTAAGGGCTCGGAGGTGGCCATCCTGCTGGTCAGCGACACGTTCACCAAGGAGATCCTGGAAATTCGTACTTTCGAGGGTCGCCGATACTTGGACTCCTTTCGTGTCGCCGGAACCCTGGTCGAGGTGTTTCGCAAGTGGAAGCGCCATCCACTGAAGCTGATCCATGACAGAGATCCGCTTTTCAAGGGCCAGGTCAGGCGGCTTCTGGCGGTCTCGGAGATCAAGGAACTGAAATCCCCACCCAGATACCCCACCATGAACTGCTTCGCCGAGCGGGCGCTCCAGAGCGTCAAGCTGGAGTTTCTCAACCATTTCCGGGTGGAGAGCGTCGAGCAGTTGCAGTGGCTGCTGGATGAATACCGGACTTGGTTCAACGAGTACCGCGCCCACGAAGCCCTGGACGGGATGACACCGTCCGAGTACGCCGCCGGGAAGAGGATCGCGGACGTGGTCAGGATCGACGATGTGCGCGCCAAGCGGCTCGAAAGCGTGGAGTTCGCCGACGGCAAGCTGGTGGGCTACCGCTGGGTGGACGACGAGCAGGCCGCCTGAGAGACATCGGGTTCGGCTATCGTGCAGTGCAAATGCGGATTGGACGACTGGATCGTGGAAGGAGTGGTGTGTCCGGATGCCGGAAAAGCGGATGAAATTGAACGAAACGAACGAACAAGCGCGCCTTCGGCATGGGCCAATTGACCCAAAAGCATGGCAACGAATTGCGACCAACAAGAGAAGCCCTTCGCGTTGGTTGTCGCCCTTGTGCCTGGCCACCAGCCCGGCGAATTCCAGACAAGGGACATGAGAAAGACGTTGACGGAACAGGCTAGGCACCCGTACCATGAACTTGCCCCCAGTCTATGTGTGAACGAACCGAATCTGTCAATCCGATTCTTCCACAACAAAAAGGTGGGCGCTTACCTTTCAGCTCAAAAACGTTGTTTTGGGCAAGAGTGAAGAAAAGCCAGGAAATGCCGAATCAGGGGTATGATGAAAGAGAAACGTTCCGTGTGAAAACGTGACGGATCAGCTCTTCAGGTGGGACGAAAAACATGTCTTGGGAAATTATCGCCTTTAGCGTTGCCTGTGTCGGGCTGGTGTTCGGCTATGGCTTGTGGCGCTTGGGACGTTTGAGACGGAAGGGAAAACGGTTGCGGCAACGCCGAAAGGCTCTGCAAGACGCCGGACTGGATATGCCTGCGACGCTGCATCCGGTCATTGATCCCACCCGGTGTATCGGGTCGGCGTCCTGCACGCTGGTCTGCCCGCAAGGAAACGATGTCCTGGGCTTGATCGACCATCGCGGAGCGCTGATTGACCCTACCCAATGTATCGGTCATGGTCGATGTGCGGCGGAATGCCCCGTTGGAGCCATCCGTCTGGTTTTCGGTCATGCTCAACGAGGTGTGGATCTTCCCCATCTGCGCCCAACCTTTGAAACCAACGTCCCTGGATTGTACATCACCGGTGAATTGGGGGGGATGGGATTGATCAGCAATGCCATCCGTCAAGCCACGGAAGGAATGAACAACCTGAAGGATTCCTTAGCTCCACGGGGGGATCTCGCGGAGGATGTCGCCGATGTCGCCATTATCGGGGCCGGTCCAGCCGGTCTGACCTCTGCCCTAGCGGCCCAAGAACACGGGTTGCGCTACCGCTTTTTCGAGAGAGAACCGAGCCTTGGGGGAGCAATCCTGCACTACCCTCGCCGCAAACTGGTACTCACCGACGTGGTCACCTTACCCTTGATCGGCAAGGCTCTTGCCAAAACGATGATCAAGGAAGAACTGATCGAGTTCTGGGAAAGCGTGCTGCACAATGAAAGCATACACCTGGAAAGCGGTGTGCAGGTTCACGAGATTCAACGGGAGGCCGAGGGGGTGTTCCGGATCACGACCTCCAAACAGGGCCGGCAAGAGTTTGTTCATGCCCGACGGGTGATGCTTTGCGTGGGCCGTCGCGGCTCTCCGAGGAAATTGCAGGTTCCCGGTGAAGAATGTGCCAAGGTCTATTACCTGCTCCGCGATCCGGACCTGCACCGGGGGCGCAAGGTATTGGTGGTTGGTGGCGGAGATTCCGCCCTGGAGGCCGCCTGGATGCTGGCCGAAGAAACCGACGCCCATGTCACTCTGTCCTACCGCCGAAAAGCAATCAGCCGGGCCAAACCGGAGAATCGGGAACGCTTGCAGCGAGCGATCCAATCAGGCCGTATTGAGGCCTTCTGGGAAAGCACCGTGGTGGAAATCCTCCAAGACAAGGTCCGCCTTTCCACGCCGAAAGGTGAACGAACCCTTGCCAACGATGATGTTCTGATCTTGGCCGGGGGTGATCCTCCCAGCGACTTCCTCAGCCGCGCCGGGGTGGCGATGGATCGCCATTTCGGGGAAGAAACCGAGGCGTATACCTCGTTTTCCGAGAATGAGATATTCAAGCAGATTCAAAAGCAATCCCACGCCCGCGGGTTGCGAGGCGACACGGCAAGCCATATGGATGTTCCCATGTGGTTTCGTCTGCTATTGGCCGGTCTGGCTCTGGCGGTCATCGCAACTTTGTTCTGGATTGGCGCTCCGTATTACCTTGGCGATGAAGAGGTCCGAGCCTCCGAAGCCCTGCGGGATCTCCGCCCGGCAGGCTTGTGGGGTCAAACCCTCGGAGTGATGGGCCTGCTGTTCATGCTTGGCAACCTAGGCTATCTGCTTCGCCGGGAAGTTAGGCTCCTCCACGGAGTCGGTAGCATCCGCCTATGGTTGAGTCTCCATGTCTTCACCGGGTTGATGGCGGCGGGAACCGCCCTTCTTCATTCCGCCTTCCATATGAAGAATATCTACGGCACCGCGCTGTATCTGAGTCTGGGCATTGTCGTGCTTACAGGAATCATTGGACGTTACCTGTACGGTTTTGTTCCCCGTGATCCTCGTGGCCGTCCCCTCACTCACGCTGCGCTGCAATCCATCTCAACAAGCATGGAACAGGAATTCGGTGAGTTGTTTCACCATCTCGATGCTGCGGTGAAGGTCCGTGAAACCCTGGCGTTGGAAACGAAACGGAGTTTGTCCCTTCCGGGTCTGCTGTTCTCCCTTGTCTGGACCTGGCCCCTTCGTCATATGAAGGCGATTCTTCTGGTCTACAATGCAGGCAAAACCTTGAACGACCCGCAACGGCATCGCAAGTTTAGCCGCTACGCAAGAGCCATGTTCCGCCTGCGCGTGCAGATGGATTACCAACCCGTGTTAAAGCGCCTTTTAGGCATGTGGCGTGGCGGTCATGCCGCCTTGGCTCTATTGATGATAATCCTTGTCCTGATCCATGTCGGGCTTGAATTCTATGTGGGATACCGATGGATCTTCTAACCGTCCAACATCGTGCCAATGGCCTTGGCTGGCTGCTGCTCCTTCTACTTTGGCCACAGCTCGCCTGGGGACAGATATTCTCTCCGGGAGAATTGAGCCGCGCCCACGAACGCTGGGATAATTATTCCGATTGCGACCAATGCCACAGTGCCAACAACCGGGTTGATAACAAGAAGTGCCTGGCCTGCCATAAAACCTTGGCCAAACGGATCAAGGCGAAAAAAGGCTATCACGCCCAGGGTGAACCCAAAGCCAAGCCGTGCTATCGTTGCCATATCGAGCATCACGGACGTGACGCAGCCCTGATCCTTTGGCCCAAGGGTGGGAAGAAAAGCTTTCCCCATCAAGAGACAGGATGGCCCCTGCACGGCACCCACAAACAGACCACGTGCGAACAATGCCATGACCCAAGGTTGATCCGAGCCCCAAACGTGCGGGATTATCTCAAGCAGGAGCCTGGAACGGTCACCCAATTGGGCCTGGGTACCGCATGTCAAGATTGCCACTTCGATGAACATCGCGGTCAACTTGAAGATCGCTGCGAGCAATGCCATGATGAAAAGGCCTGGACGGATTCTCCCCTGTTCCATCATGAAAAAAGCTGGCCCTTGGAAGGAGCCCATGCTCGTGTTGCCTGTGACCGTTGTCACCCTACCCTGGTAGATTCTTCCCCCAGCACCCAGACGATTCCTCGTCCCAGAGCAACGACCTACCTGAAGATGAAGCCGCTTGCCCACAAGCAATGCACGGATTGCCACGAAGACAGCCATCATGGACGCTTCGGTAACGATTGCCTCTCGTGCCACAACATGGAAAACTGGGAGGTCGATACCACCACAAAGGCTTTGGATTTCCATGACCGAACGGCCTTCCCGCTGAAAGGCCGCCACCGCAAAACACCTTGCCTGCGCTGCCACCCGGCGGATGCCAAGGGAAAGAAACACCTTGCACCCATTGCCCATGATACCTGCAACCGCTGCCATCCCAACGCGCATCCGGATATTCCCACCCAGGAGATGGACCGTCTGACCTGCGCCAAATGCCATCGGGAAACAGGTTTCACTCCCGTAAACTACGGATTGGAAGATCACGAAACAAGCCGCTACCCCTTGGAAGAAGCTCACCGGGCGGTATCGTGTCCGGACTGCCACCTGCGCACAATGGGAACGCCACTTCCGGCCCATCCCAGAGGAAAGCATCAACGGGGAAAGCTCTCCAGTTGGATCCTCTCCCCCTGGCGTCTGCGTCAGCCTCAGAAAGCCTGGAAAGAGGATTGCACCCTCTGCCACGAAACACCGCACCGCGAGCAATTTGAAACCCAAGCCTGCACGGAATGCCATACGGGAAGCAGTTGGCTGCTGGGAGATAGCTTCAATCACGAGACCCACACAAGCTATCCCCTTGTCGGAGAACACCAGTTGGTTGCCTGTGAACTATGCCATCCCCAGGAGACCGACAAGCACGGAGCCTTCACTCGCTACACACCGATTCAAACGTCCTGCGATACCTGCCATGTCGATATTCACTACGGGCAGTTTACGTCCTTGCAACCATCCCTTTCCTGTGAAAGCTGCCATGCGCCGGAAGGGTTTTCCAAGCTGCGCTTCGATCACAATGACCCGAAGCAATCTGATTTTCCTTTGAAGGGACGGCATAAGAACCTGGAATGCTCGCTCTGCCACCCAGAGCTTTTCCTCACCAAAACCATCAGCACCATTCGGTATCGACCAAGCCCCAAGCACTGCGAACAATGCCATGAAGACGAGCATCGTGGAGCCTATGCCGGTGTTGAAGCAAACGATGAAGACGAGCATCGTGGAGCCTATGCCGGTGTTGAAGCAAACGATTTACCCCGGACAACGCCTCTCTCAGCGCTTCCCCAAGAGAAGCCAACGGCCCAAGCTGCCGATGGCTGGTCGGCTCCGCCATCCTGGAAGATCCACGCAGAAGGAAAGGAACAGACCCACTGTGCGGCCTGCCATGATGAACGGGACTGGAAACGAGCCCACTTCGACCATCAGGATGTCGGCTTTCCTTTGCGTGGGTTACACAAAAAGGTGGCTTGTGTCGATTGCCACACAGAGGGGTTGCAGACGGAGTTACCCAAGGATTGTATCGGTTGTCATACGGATGTGCATCGGGGAAAACTGGGAACACGTTGCGAACAGTGCCACACTGAAGAAGGATTTACCCGCATCGTTATGGCAGCCTCTCATCACAACCGCACCGGCTTCCCCTTGACTGGCCGTCACGCCCAGGTGCCTTGTTCGGAATGCCATAGGGATCTCCGTGATCTGGGTTTCGACCGTGTCCCGACGGATTGTTCCGGCTGTCATAGCCAAGATCGACCTCTCGGTAGCGGTACGGCCCTAGACCACAGCGGCTTTTCACGTCGTTGCCAGAGCTGTCATACCACCTTTGACTGGAAGGCTGCCGGATTCACGGACCACGAACGCTGCTTCCCCATCTACACCGGACCCCATGCCGGCATTGACTGCTTGGGCTGCCACACGGGAAGACTCCCGGCTGCCACGGGCACCTGCTCCAGCGGAGGCTTTTCCTGTACCCGCTGCCACGGTTGCGAAGAACGCCGTCATCGGACCGTGAACGGCTACGAATGCAAAGAAGAGAAATGTTACCGATGTCATTCAAGGGTGGGCCAATGAAAGCGATCCAACCCCTATTTCCTATCCCCTTGATTCTTGCACTTCTTCTCGTGGAACTGCATTGTACGCCCCCCTTGCCGGATACCGAGATCCTGCCCATAACAACGGAACGGCATGATGAAGACTATTTTCCTACGGATCACGGCGAAACGGAAAACCCGGAGAACGACTGCAACGTCTGTCACGGTGGATTTGATTCTTTCCGGGAGTTCACCTGTCTGACCTGTCATTCCCATGACCCAAGCGTCACCGACAGCTTGCACCAGGGCATACCCGGCTATTCTTACGAATCCACAGCCTGCCTGGAATGCCACCCCTTCGCCGCATCCAGCAACGCCGCCATCGAACACCCGTCCTTTCCCATTGACCCAGGATCCACCCATCAGGACATCGGCTGTACCCAATGCCATACCGGAGGAGACGACAACACCTACTCCTGCACCGGCTGCCACACCCACCGCCAAGACCTGACGGACCCGCTTCATGAGGGTGTCGGAAACTATGAGTACCTCTCCGCACGCTGCTACGCCTGCCACAGCGACGGAACAGCCCTTTCCAGGGATGAGCATGACGCCTTCTTCCCCATCACCAGCGGGGACCACAGACGCTACGATTGTGCAGACTGCCACCTGGAAGCCACGTACCAAAGTTTTACCTGTATCAACTGTCACGACGGAGAGCATACCTGTTCACGCATGGACCGTGAACATGATGATGTGAGGAACTATTCCTGCGAGGATACACGCTGCCTGTCCTGTCACCCACGAGGAAAGGACCGATGAAGACTCCTAGCGCCATTCATCCGGCAAAGCGATGGCCTCGTATGCATCCATTGGGTCTTGCGCTGAGTGCCGTCTTGATGCTGCTATGTACCCTGCCCTCGTTTGCGGACGACCCAGGCCCAAGCGCTACGGACAAGGAAGCCTCACCCACGCCTGCCCGCGTTGTCTATGTCAATGCGCAGGTTGCCTATCTGAATCAAGGAAGCCTGGACGGCATTCATGTCGGTGACCTGTTGCCGATTTCGCGTCACGGCCAGATCATCGCCCAGCTACGGGTAGAATTTGTTGCAGATCATCACAGCCAGGGCAGCATCTTCCAGGCAACACGTCCTCCCAGACGGAATGATATTGTTCTTGGTTCCTCTCAACCCCAATCCTCTCCCCCTGCCACCCGAAAGCGGAACGATCAGGAATTGGAAACCTCAACTCTGGCAGAGCGTTGGCGGAGCGCCCTTCAGAATGAAACACGACCACTGGTGGCATATCATGCCGATAGCGAGGAAACCTCTCTGGCCCGCTTCGCCGGATGGGCTGAAACCCGTTATCAGGCTTACGCGACAAGCGGGGAGCCCCAAACGGTGCGTCACGAGCAGCGGGTTTCGCTTCTGGCCCGTGGGGAGGATTTGGGCACCGAAGGGCTTTCTCTGCGAATACGGGGCGATGCCTTGATCCGCTATGACAATCAACCGGACCGCTATCAGCTAGGAACGCGGGCCATTCCGTTAGTTCGAGAACTTCGCCTGGCCTACCAATCCGAGACTCTCGGTCTTTTTGCCGAAGCCGGGCGGTTTTATACGCACAACCGCATGATCGGTCTGATTGACGGAGCCACCTTGGGTTACACGAACAAGCGTTGGGATATTGCCTTGCAAGGCGGGCTTCGCCCGGATGCCGTGGACCTTATCCCTCAATCCGATCACGGCCTTGCCGCTCTATCCTTTTCGGTTCGGCCACTGCGCGACCCGGTGTTCTGGCAGCTTTCCACAAGCTATCTCAGTGAAATAACCACCTCCTCACTGGATCGTCACTCCGTCGCCTTGGACAACCGCGTTACCTGGAATGAGCGACTTCGCATCAACCAGACCGCAACCCTGGATATTCTCTCCTCACAAGCGGTTACAGAACCATCCCCCCAGACCGCGTTTTCCGATGGCTCTCTCTCCCTCTCATCCGAACCGACCGCAGGTATCTTGATCGACCTCTCGGCTCGTTACACCGGAGAACCCTTGACCGTCGAAGAAGCCAAGGATGCCGAGGACTCGTGGCGAGATGCCTACCTGGGACACTCGCGATGGCGTAGCGACGCCAGCGCCCGGTTTAACCTGGTTGCCCATCATTGCCTGAAACCTTATGCCTACTGGGAAGACCTACGCTATGAAACCGCCCCCGGCGTGTTTATCGGTGCCGCAGGTCTAAGCTACATATTTGAAGAAACCAACACCCGTGCTCAACGCTACGAAGTAATGCTGGATTACGGACAGGGTAACCACGAGCAACGGTCCAATCTGGAGTTTCAAAGCTATACCGCCCTGCTGGAACGCCTCTGGCTATCCGGTGGTGTCGGAATCCTGTGGTCCCATAGTTCGGACAGCTACCTCAGTACCTTCCAGAACCTCGTTGATCTTCGCCTGGAAGGTGAGCCCGTCGAGAGTCTGCAACTCTCCGTATCCCTGCAAGCCGCTGTGGATTATGCCCCCATCCGCAAGGCGATTCCCCTTGCATCCTTCTGGCAAGGTGGAGCCGGTGTGCGTTATGCCTGGTAGCCTCGAATCCTTGCCTTCAAGCAGATTCTTCGTGGTCTGGGCTTACGAGGTTTTTCTCAGGTCCAACGAGGTGTAACCGACAAGCAAAAGCATGTTCTATTTATAATATTTATTTTGCAAACCATCATTTCTGGAACAATACTCAACCAATTCCATTGCCAAGTCTTGATACCCACTTTCCCATCTTGGTCAAAAACCCTGCTGGCAGGGTGCGGTTAACCCGACAAACTCCGGTTTCGTGTTCTGGTCCGTTCCGTATTTTCCGGCTTTTAAGGCTATTAACCAGCGGGTGGGGCTCTCGGAGAGAAAGCAGAGAATCTTGCTCTATGACGCTATAAAGAGAAGGTTGGATATGAACTCCAAGTCGGAGGTTCTTCCAACCAGGGAAAACTCGCCTCAATACCACATTGCCAACATATCGGAAATCATAAAGAAAAACCGGGGCAGCTTCAACCCGCATTCCCACTTGGTGTTAACCGAAAAAAGCCGCGAAAAATTCGCGACTTGAATTCTGGCTCGCTCCTGCCTTTCGTAGTGAGCAAGTTTTTACGTGGATGCTTTCCTTCGACGAGCAGGTAGCGTAGGATGAACCTGCGAACCGAACCGGGAGGTAGGAAATCATGAACTTTTCGGAACTACGGCGGGAGGTGGAAGCGGCGCTCGCGCCGTGGGAGGTCTGGCGGCGGTGATCTCCACGATCCTGGGCCGACCGGGAGTGTCCTTCTTCATGGGCACCTCGCAAAGCAAAAACAGGCCGCCGGACGGTGACACCTTCGCCCGCAGCCGAAATGAGACGTCCCCATATCACCATGAAGATTGTAGGTCAATTAAAATGTCGTTGGAGCGAAACGGAGGCTGCGTCTACAAGGGAAAATGCTTGAGTTTCAGGGGGTTCCAGCTAAAATGTCTTTAGCAGACCCGCCAAGCCTCTGCTTCCCAGGGAGCGGGCTCAAATGAGGCGTTTTTTTCTCCGGCATCTGCTGGAAAATTAGGAGTTAATGGATGGAAGATTTTGAAGTTGTCTTTCAGTGGATTAAAGCTCACTGGGCAACAATGCTCACATTGTTTGGAGGATTGGTTGCAGGTATTTGGGCATTCGTTAAAGTGATTTACTACCCATACGTTATACGTTTTATCGAATCTGTAATTCAACAAGAGCAGGTAAGAAGAGATCGTATTAGAGAGGCATCAGTCAGGTTGATAATTAAGCGGCAGAATGATGCGTTAAAAAATGCTCCCGTTTCGGCGAATCAGGTTAACGAGTTGTACAAAGAGGTGGAAACGATTGCCGCTCTTTCCAGTGGTGCGACCGCCGATATAGTGAACTTCACCGTACTTTTAATGCGGTATTTTGCGTTATTGAAAAAATACATGGAAAAGAGTCAGCAGAGTCCTACCCCAAACTCATGGAGTGTTCGGACAACACAAATTTACGATTTTATAAATAGCATAGTCGATTACATACATCAGAACGCAGTCAGCCCTGTTCCGCGCCCGACATTGCTTCAAATAGTTCTGGGCAAAGACTTAAGGACAATTGTAAGAAAAAAGAAGCCAGTAAATCGTTTCATTCGTTTTTCTCGCCAGTATACTTATCAGTTTTCAGAATTTGGCCCTTCGCTAAGCCCGTACAGTGCTGAAAGCATCGTCTTTTTAAGCAATGCTTTTATAACGAACGATATGATGTCTATAAGGGCTGCGGCACGTTCCATCAATCGGCATGAACTAACTGTCGAAAGAATTATGTATGCACGAGGAATTTATCATCCACCCAGCCTTTACCACGCGCATTACAGCGAAGGCTTGTTCACCTTCAAGCTAAAACTAATTGGTATTCTAGAGGAAACACGCCACTCTGATAAGATTGAAGACCGTGTCGTGTTCCTTTATGCTACGGATCGTGAAACAGCAGGACTTCCGATCAAACAGGATGGAAGCAAGGACATTGCTGCCTTCAGGCTCGAAACTTCTTGGTTGGATGAGCTTATAGAAGAGTCATTTGAATTTCACGTAGGAGAAGAGCTAACAGTCGATGAGGAGAGTGATGTATTAAGAGTCAATGTTGGAAGAGATTTGGCTGAAGATTACTTTGTTCGAATTCGGAAGAAATTCGAGAGGGCAATGAAGTGTGAGATGGAATCATGAATTGCTCGCAAGCTCTCCCCATATCCTCCTTTGCCTCTCCCAATCCGGTGTCCGCGTGAGCGGGCGCAGGTGGTGTTCGGTGATCGGGTCATAGCCTTTCATCGTGCGCGGCAGGTCGAGGATCGCTTCCTGGATATCCGGGGCGAGCAGGAGCAGGTTCATGATCTGCGTGATCCGTGCGCGGCTGACCATGCCCAGGCGGGCCAGGTCGGCGTAGTCCCGCACCTCGCCGCGTTTCACCAGACCATCGAAACGGATCGCCAGGGCCATGAGGCGTGCGATCCTCGGCACGTTGCCCGGCTCGCATTCCTGCTCATTTTCCGGCGTGGGTGGAGCTTCGCCCTCATGGATTTCCTTTCTTGAATTCCGGTCATTCTGCCGGAAGTGGACTTGGTATTCCGTGGTGAAGCCCGGGGGTACATGGTTTGTGGTGTCATTCATTGCATTCCCTCCGTTCCGCCATGCCCCATTTCCTTGGCCAGGGTCTTGATCCCGGCGTTGCGGAAGGTGACGGCCAGCGTGCCTTTCTCGCCGTCGTAGGCCACACGCTCGATCGGCAGCCGCAGCACGTGGGCCTGCTCCTTCGACGAGAGCGTGTCCCACAGGCGAAGGCGCGGCGTTCTCGACTCCCATCACCTGGCCCTTGAAGAGCGGGTCGCGGTCGTGCGTCAGATTCTGGGCAGCCCTCTTACACAGGCCGTAGAAGAGTTTTCCGGTAAGGCTTCGATTCGATGGATTCATGTATCTACACCAAACCCACTGCCCACATCATGCTTGCGAGATCAACAACAATCAAGCGCCCCGCATGGGACGCTTGGTCGATTGACTTCATGATTGGATGGGGGGAAGGCTCAGCCCATACGTTGATGTTCGATCTTGATGCACTTGCCTTGCACCACCTTCAAGCCGGCGGCGCGTGCTTTCTCCGCACTGTCATGATGGGCCAGGCCCAATTGCATCCAGACCACCTTGGCACCGACCTTGATTGCTTCATCGGTCACCGCGGCTAAGGCATCGGGCTTGCGGAAGATGTCAACGATGTCCGGGGCCTGGGGAATGGAGGCCAGGTCCGGGTAACAGGTCTGCCCCAGTATCTCCGTTTTGGTCGGATTCACCGGAATCACCGTGTAGCCGTGGTCCATCATGTACCGAGCCACCTTGTTGCTGTCTCGCTCTTCTTTATCGCTCAAGCCGACAATGGCCACGCTCTTGTTTTCCGTCAAGATGGCCTTGATTTCGTCCGAAGGCGGGTTGTGGTCCGGCATTTCGCAGGTATCGTGGGTTGTGCTCATGGGTAGCCTCCTCGGTTTCATGATCTGGTTTCATGGCCTTGGTCGTAGACCCGGCTGTCCTTTCAACGGTTTCGTTGTCAAGGGACGTGAACTCGTTAACAACAGAGACTAGATCAAGATGTTTCGTTACACAATGGAAAAGATCGGTGAATGAAGGCTGATGACGAACCGTGGCCGCTCTGGAACGAGGCTTGGCAAAATCTGTTTTTCTCAACACTTTTGTAAAAGAATCATTGCCAAATGCCGGAGATTGGCATACTATGCAAGCTGTCGTCCCCGGTGGGGGACGATGTTTTTATGCGGGCCACAGGGCCCGCTCATGCGTATGGCTATCGCGCAAAACCGCGCTAGAGCGCGGCTTTCCAGGAACCCGGATCGAGGAGAAGTGAGATCATGGTGCAGCGCGTCCCGATGACCCGTCAAGGTTTTCAGAAACTCAGAGACGAACTCAAGCATATCAATTCCGTCGAACGTCCGAAGATCGTGAAGGAAATCGAAGTGGCCAGAGCCCACGGCGATCTTTCCGAGAATGCGGAATATCAATACGCCAAAGACAAACAAGGCATGATTGAAGCGCGTAAGCGTGAATTGGAAGACAAGATTTCCCGTGCCGAGGTGATTGATCCTTCCAAGTTCGTCGGCCAGACCCGCGTGGTGTTTGGGGCGACGGTTTCCCTTATTGATCTGGATGGCCACGAATTGACCTACACCATTGTCGGCACCGAAGAATCCAACGTGGATGAAGGCTTGATCAGCATTGATTCCATTATCGCTCGTGGGTTGATCGGCAAGGAAGAAGGCGATGAGGTGCGCATCAAAACCCCGTCCGGCCTGAAGGAATATGAAATTGAGAAGGTGGAATACAAGGCGATCTGATCTACGATGAGCCAAGACTCCGCCAGACTTCTGGTTGAACACCTGACTCCATTACGATCCCCCTTGCTTTTTGCGGCGCGGCGCCAGTTCGCCGCGCTTTCGCGTTTGCGGGATCTGGAACCCACCTTGCGCCGACTGGCCAGGCCCATCCGCGATGCCTCGTCCACCAAACGGGTGCGGGACAAACTGGATCGCTTTCTCGCCTTGTTTGATGGCTTTGACGCCTTGCCTGTCGATGAGCAGCAAACAGTTGTTCTGTCCGCCTTGCGGGTCTTGGATTCACTGGATCAGGCGGTTTTTGCCCAGGCGCCGAAAGATGAACGGAGCTTCGTTCGGATTCTCAATCGCCTGCGCCTGCGGCAATCCGTCCAGGTGCTTCGTGGAATCGGAGAGAAAGCCGCCCAGGCCCTGGCCCAGAAAGATATTCTCACCGTCTCAGACCTGCTCTATTACCTGCCGCGTCGTTACGACGACCGACGAGACGAAGGAAGCATCGCCGAACTGACCCCCGGACACTTTGGGCAATCCAGAGGAGAAATCATCTCCATGTCCAGCGGCAGGCGCTTTCACAAGAAGCAGCCCTTTGAAGTGGCGGTGCGGGATGCGACGGGCTTTGTCACCCTGAGTTGGTTTCATTACGGTGCGACGCACATTCCCAAGCGCTTCGCCATTGGGGATCGTGTCTGCTTTGCGGGCAAAGTCACCGTCTTTCGTGGACGAAAGCAGATTGTTCACCCGGAAATGGAATTGGAAGAAACCCAGGTTGAAGCTCCTGGCTCCCTGGCCTCCATTACCCCTTTGTATTCCGATGTCCCCGGTGTGAACGGAAAAACCTTCCGCAGCATCATGGCTCGCGTTGCGGCGGAATATGCTCCCCTGGTAGAAGACCCTCTACTTCCGGCGTTTCGGGGACGCTTTCACCTGGAAACGCTTTCCGAATGCCTGCTTCGCGTTCACCAGCCCAAGGATGATGACAACGTTCTGGCCTTGAATGAATGCGCCACCCCCTGGCAGGAGCGCTTGATCTTTGATGAGTTCTTTTACGTGCAGGTGGTTATGGCCATGCGTCGAGGGCGCAACGGCGAGGAACCCGGCTACGCCCACGAACGGTTGAACAATCTGGCAACCCGCTATTATCAGGGGCTTTCCTTCAAATTGACCCAGGCTCAAAAGCGTGTCGTGCGGGAGATCGTTTCGGATCTGGAACGCCCAAGCCCGATGAACCGGCTTTTGCAGGGAGACGTGGGTAGCGGTAAAACCGTGGTTGCCGTATTGACCGCCCTGATGGTTCTGGAAAATAAACGCCAGGTCGCCTTGATGGCTCCTACGGAGATTCTGGCCGAGCAGCACGCACGCGGGATTGCGCCGATGCTGGAACCCTTGGGCTTGCGGGTTGGACTGTTGACTGCGGGGATGAGTGCACGGGAGAAGCGTTCCCTGTTGGAAGATATGGCTCTGGGGCGCTGTCAGTTTGTTGTAGGAACCCACGCGCTTTTTCAAGATCAGGTTGCGTATAAGGAATTGGGCTATGTGATTATTGATGAGCAGCACCGCTTCGGTGTGCGTCAACGGGTCGCCTTGAGCCAAAAGGGAACCCGCCCCGATTGCCTGGTGATGACGGCAACGCCCATTCCCCGAAGTCTGGCCTTGACCGTATACGGAGATCTGGAAGTCTCCGTGTTGGATGAACGTCCTCCCGGTCGTCAACCCATTGATACACGCATCATTCGTGAGGATGAAGAAGACCGCCTCTGGCAGACGGTGCGCCGGGAGTTGGATCAGGGCCGTCAGGCCTATGTGGTGGTGCCGCTGATTGATGAAAGCGAAACCCTGGATCTGAAGAATGTTACCGAAGAAACCGTGCGTCTCTCCGAAGGACCGTTTTCCGGGTATCGTGTAGCCATGCTGCATGGCCGGATGAGTTCGGCGGAAAAAGAGCAGGTGATGCGCTCGTTTTCGCAGGGAGAAATTCAGGTCTTGGTGGCGACTACCGTGGTGGAAGTCGGGGTGGATGTTCCGAACGCTACGGTGATGGTTATCGCCCATGCCGAGCGCTTCGGCTTGGCCCAGTTGCACCAGTTGCGTGGGCGGGTAGGGCGTGGTGAGTATGCCTCTAGCTGTTACCTTCTGGTGGGTGGAAACCTCACCGATGACGGTTTCGAGCGGCTTGGTGTGATGGAACAGACGGACGATGGGTTTCGTATCGCGGAGAAAGACCTGGAAATCCGAGGGCCGGGCGATTTTATCGGTACCAGACAATCCGGCCTTCCGGGCTTTCGTTTAGCCAATCTGATTCGGGACCGGGAGATTCTTGAACTGGCCAAGACGGCGGCTCAAGCCTGGGTGGAGGATGATCCGGACCTCAGTGGATCGGATAGCCTGATCGTGCGTGGTGAAACCGAACGCGCCTGGAATGAAGACCTGGATACCTTGTTGGTTGGGTAGGGGGTTGTAGAATCGCGTACCAAGCGTGGGCTTGAACGGTTGCTATTCCTTCTCGTCCGTTTCCAATTCACGAAGGAGGGCGGACGATTGCTCAAGGCTTGCAGACTGGTTGAGGGTGTGCAGAAGTCGGGTAAACCGCTCCTGGGTCAAGCTTGTATCCCTTTGTTGAAGAAAGGAATCACTTATTTCGGTGAAGCGGTTGAACAGGGTGGCTCGCTGACTGGCGTCTCCGTCGTGGGAAAGCAGGGCATCGCTGGTTTCAAGATGCAAGGGGCGTAGGCTGTCATCAAGGCCCTCATGGGTGGCTTGCCAGCGTTCCATTTCAAACCCTGCGTTCAGTAAATCCCGCCAGAAAGCCTGGGCTTCTTCTTCAAGGACTGATGGAGCAGGCTCTCTTGGGCTGGTCGCTTGCTCGCCAAGAAAAGGTTCGATAAGCCGTTCGTCTCCGGTTTCCGCAAAGCGAGCGGCGGCGTGCTGCACGTCGGTCAAGCGCTTTTCCCGTTCGGCAGGGTCTTGAAGATTCAGAGCCTGGGAGTAGATTTCCTGAAACTGCTGGCTGATTGGAGACAAACGAAGGGTGTAGGCTTCGGCGGATGATGCCTTCCGGCTCCTTGCCATCCCCTCGGAGGAAGCAGGATCGTGCTGCTGGTGAAGCGGTTTGTGTAAGGCGTGATTGATCGGTGGAAACCCCACGCCTCGGACCGTTAGCGGTTTATCGGCCATTCGCCGTATCCCTCAGATTCCAGCTGGATTGGTAGCGGTTCGTTCTGACACATACCCTTTCCTTGTAGCGTTTCTTGGCCACTTTGTCAATGAATCCCGAACTCTTCATCTGGTTTGATGAATGTTTGGGAATGGTTGGAGCACCACGCAATTCCCCGTGGACGCTTTGATTGAATCCGGATATTCCAGGCTATGTCATGGAGAATCCAGACAAAACGGTGTTTTTGTTCTTGTAGAAATCTCAGTGTACGGGCTCCTTTTCGTGAGCGTTGTTCGCGAAAACCAAATAATTTGTTTACAAAAGGCGGGAATCTTGGCTAAGATGCGCCCGTTCACAGTGTATCGCTCCAGGTTAACGCCGCCTAACTGAAAGTACTTTCGGGATTCGAGGTATTCTATGCATTGGTGGAAACACACTCTTTTGCTGGCTGTGGTTCTATTGTCCGGTTCGGGTATGGGCTTTGCCCAGGATGAACCCTCCACCCAAGATGCGCAGAGCGCTCCGTCGGCTGGCGTCGAAGAACCCCAGGCAAACCAACAACCTGCTCCTCAGCCTGCGCCGACTTCCTTTATGCCTCCCGTCGAGGAAACCCCGGCTGAACCGGCGATGGAAAACCAGCCCGTCGAAGAACCGGCTGCTGTGGATGCAAGCGTAGAAGACCAGGAAGAACTCGGTGCGGACCAGGAAGAACCCGCAGAGGAAGAGGACAAGGGCTACAAACAAACGATCTTGATTCAAACCCGTAGTGGTATCAGCTATCTTCATGCGTATACGGAAGGTGATATGCCCTTGGAAATGGGGCTGGAACTGAGTTTCCAAAGCAAAGACCTGGGTGTTATGGTCTTCTGGTATTATCACCACCCGCTGGATTTTGATGATGTGATGATGAAACCCAAGGTGGATTTCAGCTATCAACTCGGCTTCGGTTTCCAATACTATCCTTTTGGTGAAGGACCATCCGGCTTGTATACCGGTCCCGGATTCTGCGCCTGGCATCTCAACAAAGATCCGGACCCCATTCAGGCCGCGATTGCACCGGATATGGACCACCTGAATAAGGAAGTCCGCTTATATACCTTCAAACGTGGAAACCAACCCTATGACATGGTGGGACCGTTCTGGATGGTGGGTTACCGCTATCTGATTCCGGAAATCATGGACCCGGTTTCCTTCGTCATCGGTGTGGATATGCGCATGGGTGCTGCGTTCAGCGATCGTCTGGAATATCAGGATCACAGCTTCTATTGGTCGCTGAGTCCCAACATCGGAATGGCGTTCTAAACCGTAGTACAAAGCATCAAACCAACAACGAGACCCCCTTCACGGCGGTCTCGTTTTTTGTTTTAAGCAAGGGGTATCGTTGACTTGGCTGTGAAAATTGGCTAAGCTCATTCCATTCGTTCGGGCATGTACAAGGCGTGAAACTCCTTCGACAAAACCGGGTTTTGTCTTTGTGAAAACATGACTGGGAGTGAATCCCAATTTGGAGAGGTGATATGGCTACGATCTTGATCGCCGAAGATTCTCCTACGGAAGCGACAATGTTTCGACAGGCCTTTGAAAGCAAGAACCACACGGTGATTCATGCGACCAATGGTGCAGAAGCAGTCACTCTGGTGTCTGAAAACAACCCCGATGCCGTCGTTCTGGATGTTATCATGCCGCAATTGGATGGTTTTCAGGTCTGCCGCCGTTTGCGTTCCGACCCTCGCTTTGAAAAACTTCCCATCATCATGGTCTCCACCCGCAATCAGGAAAGCGATCGTTTCTGGGGGATGAAGCAGGGAGCCAACGAATATCTTGGAAAACCCTTCGATGTGGACGTCCTGGTCTCCCGCGTTGAAGCGATGCTTGGCTGAGGAAGGGGTTCGTGGATGGGGCAGGATCGTGAAGCGCATCGGGACGAGGAACCGCAGGCAGGCGAAGCGACTGAAGAGCCACGGATTCTCTTTGAAGAAACTACACCCAGGCATGAATTGACCGGCGAAACAAGTTGGTTGGTGTTTCGTTTCGGGGAACGCACTGCGGCCATTGTCGCCGAGGATGTGGTTGAAGTCTTTTCCTTGGACAACATTACCCCGGTTCCTCGTTCGCCGCGCTCCGTGTTGGGGATTACCAATTTACGCGGGACCATCAGTCCCGTGGTGGATCTGATCAGCTTGTTCAAGGAACCGCCTCCTCCCTGGCGCAGCAATAAGTTCTTTTGCATCCTGATCCGATGCCGCAACGACAGCTTTGTTCTGTCCGCCAACGAGATTATCCGCATCGTTCTCTGGCCGGAAAATCTGGGAACAGAGAAGGATGAAACCTTGGGCTTTCCAACGGTTTCCTGGCGGGGCAATTCCGTGCTTGTACTGGATAAAGACAGCCTGCATCAACGAATTACCGAAGCCTGCCGGGAAGCCTTCAACCGTAAGGTTTTTGACCAGCCGATTCGTTGAGCGGTCATTGCTCGTTTTATCAGCTTGAACTACACCAACTAAAGGGTTGCTTCGATGAATCCGATGTATATGGATCAGCAGCATCAGCCGAAAAGTTTCCTGGGTGATATTCAACGCCTGGTGTTTTTCGCCATCGGCATCATGTTTATCATCCCCTTCGTGGGCTTGGTCTTTATCTTCTTCACCACGTCCCGTGACTTGGAAACGATTCAAGACCAACTGAAATCCGCCACGGAGTTGTCTTCCACCAGTATGCGTTCCGTGTCGGATGAACTGGCTCAATTGGTGACCAAAGCGGAAATCAAGTCGGTGGAAACCGTGGCCATTCGCGTCGGGATCTTGATGGACGCCTTGAAGCTGAACCCGCAGACGGTTCCCGACAGCCAGGATCTGAAACGCCTGCTTGGCGAAAACAACATGGTACTGGTCAGTAACCTTTCCGACAAAGTCGTCATTCGTCCCGATGCTCTTTCCGCAGGCACCATCTCCGAGCAATATCCCTTGTTGGACAGGCTGATGAGCGATGAAGACTACCTGAGCAAAGTTCGCAAAGAGCAGGTAGGGAACATCAAAGTTCATCGGATCTACAACTCGCTGGACCCGGCGACGAAAGGGCAGATCAAAAACCTGACGGTGCTGGCACGCATTCCCAGCCAGAAGTATAGTCTGGGTTACACCACGCGATTAACCGGCAGCAGCGGGATTTCCGCCTTGACCAGCATGGAAGAAACGCAGACCCAGGTGACCGGCTCTCTCAACCGGGCTGAGAACACCACCAGCAGCCTGTTTTTATCCAACATCATTGTGTTCATCGCCGTGATTTTCATCGGTCTGGCAACCTCTGTGTTGATCTACTACCTCTTGATGCGCCGTGTCGGCGAGCCCTTGAAGCAGTTGACCGAAACCGCTGAAGCCATCCGTCATGGATACACGGACCGTCGTGTAAACGTGGTGGAAATGGCGGGGAGTATGCGCAATCTGGGGATCAGCATCAACAAGATGCTGGATGAAATCACCCAACTCATTCAGTCGGACGCCGACCGTAGCCGGCTTCAGGAAAACATCATCGACCTGCTCAATGTCGTCAGCCGCGTTTCCGAAGGCGACCTGACCCTTCGTGGCCGTGTCACCCAAGATGTGCTGGGTAGCGTGGTGGATGGTCTGAACATGATGCTTGACAGTCAGAGCAAGTTGATTGTCCAGGTCAAGAACGCCGGTCTTCGAGTGGGACAGGGAGCCAACCTGATTCTGCAAACCAGCCGCAAGATTGCCGCGGATGCCAAACGACAGGGGGAGGAAATCCGCCATGTGACGGGAATCGTCATCGAGGCCAGCCGCTCGTTGCAGAAAGTCTCCATCTCCGCTGACCTCGCCGTGAATCAGACCGGCCATTCGGTGAATGCCGCCAAGCGAGGTGCTACGAGCGTCAACCAGACCGTGCAGAGTATGCAACGTATCCGTAACAACGTGCAATCTACGGCGAAAACCATTAAAACCCTGGGGGATCGCTCCCTGGAGATCAACGCCATCGTGGAATTGATCAACGACATTTCCCAGCGTACCAACATCCTCAGTTTGAATGCCGCCATTGAGGCCAGCAAAGCCGGCGAGCAGGGCAAGGGCTTCTCCATCGTGGCCGATGAAATTCGTAAACTGGCGGAACGCACCAGCAACGCAACCAAAGAAATCAGCCAGTTCATTGAAGACATTCAGATTGAAACCAACGATGCCGTGTTGGCAATGGAGGAAGTGACCCGCGAGGTGGAGCAGGGCTGGAGACAATCGGATGAAGCCGTGGTCAGCCTGCGTGAGATTGAAGAATCCATTGATTCTGCGGCAGCGCGGATCAAGGAAATCAGTGAACAGGCTAACCTCCAGGTACGTCGAATGCACGCCGTGGTGGACGCGATCAAATCCATCCATCAGGTCAGTCGCGAAACGGCCATCGGGATTTATAAAACCACTTATGTAACCAATACGCTACGTACACCGCTGGAAACCTTGAACAGCACGATCAGTCAGTTCCATGTCCTCGGTACCTTTGAATTGCGCACCGAGGCCGATGTCGATTGGCATGAGTTGGAGGATATGGCGGAACAGCAGGCCAGTCGCGATTTCAGCTACAAGACCCAGGAAGATCGTTCTCTGGACTATGAAACGGTTGAAGAGGACGCCGAGCTTGCTTCCGTACCGGACGAGGAAACCATCACCGAGGATGAGGAGAATCATTAATCATGGCCTCGGTCAACAAGGAACTGTTGGATTCCTTTATCTCCGAGGTGGAAGGCTACCTCAAAGACATTGACCTGTATTTGTCCAGGCAGTTGGAAGATAGCGCCTTTGTTGAGGGACGCTTTCCCATCTACGAGTCTGTCCATAATACCAAGGGCGCAGCCAGCATGGTCAAAAACCAGGCTTTGGCTCAGTGTGCCTCGATGTTTCAACGTTATCTGGATGAAGCGATGATGGAAGACGGCCTGCGTATGGCCGATGTGTTCCAACCGATTGACCAGTTTTCCTATGCCATCCGCAAGATGCTGGACAATCTACGTGCTGACAAGGAAGCCGAGAATGCCGTAATTTTAGAGACGCTGTGCAAGGATCTCGGTTTGGAAGCAACGGTGGCGCCGACTGCCGGGACGACGACGAACGAAGGACAATCTGACCCTTTGCTGGAAGGCTTTCTGGCTGAAAGCCGAGAACTGATTGCCGGGCTGGAAGGCATGGTGGGGCGTTTCTCGAAAACCCCTGATGATCCTGAGATCCAGGAAGAGTTGCTGACCTGCCTGAGTACCTTGCGTGATGGCGCGGCGATGGTTCAGTTGAAATCGCTTCAGACGCTGAGTCAGAAACTGATTCATTTGTTGCAGGGCATTCAAGACAACTCTCTTCCGTCGGAAGGATCGGTAACGGATCTCTTCGGCCTAGCCCAGGCTACGATGAAGGACATTCTTGCTGCCGTTGAAAACAAAGAGGATGACGGGCAAGCGGCGATTAGCAACTTCAAAAGTCTGGCAAAGATGTTTCTCACTCATGAACAATTCGTTCTTCTTTTCGAGGATGGGCGTGAAGAGAAACAGGGAACGGGTGCATCAGCTCAAGAGCATGAGACATCCCAATCTTCCTTCTTGTCGGGTTCTCAGAGCCCTTCCGTCAAAGACGAATACCTGGAACAGTTGCGGGACTTGTTTCGTGAAGAGGGCCGGGAACACATTCAGGATCTCTCCCAACATCTACTGGATCTGGAACAGGATAAAACCGGCTATGAGGTCTGGAAGCGGATTTATCGTACCATGCACACCCTGAAAGGTGCGGCGGCGACGGTTGGTTTTACGGTCTTATCCAGTGTTGCGCACCGGGTGGAGGATTTAGCCGACGAGGTCACGCAGGGTAAACGTCCGGCGGACGAACCCGTTTTAGATTTCCTCTATGGAGTGAAGAACCTGCTGGAACCCCTGCTGGAGTTTCACGGCGAAGATATGGGGCAACTGGAGCGGATCAAACAGGAATTTGATCGTATGCTCGAAGACCTGAGCCGAAGCCCTGCGGGCAGAGGTTCCTCTGAGTTCGTTCAATCCAAAGCCGTGGCCAAGCCGGACAAGGCGCTTTCTACGGTAAGCCTTGAATCCCCTTCGTCCCAGGCTCTGGTTCAACGCTCCATCAAAGTCCGCATGGATCGCCTGGACGGCTTGATGAATCACGTTTGGGAATTGCGCAACAATCAATCACATATCAGCGAGCAGGCTGCCATCATGAGCAACCTGGCCAAGAAACTGCGCAAAGAACGAAAGAACCTTTCCCAGACCGTGAACAATTTCCTGCGCCGCCACCAATGGGAACTTCCCAACTCCCTTTCCAGAGGGATGGGTGGACACGGTGGGTTTTCCGAGTTGGAATTCGATACCTATGGCGAAATGGCCGTCTTCTCACGAACCCTGGAAGAGATCGACTTCCGTGTTGCTTCCTACATCAAATACGTGGAAAACCTCTTGCTGGACTTCTCCGAAAGCAATCACCAACTGGGCAAACTGATTCAGACGCTGCAAGATGATATGATTGATGCGCGGATGGTGCCCGTTGAAGACCTCTTTCGCTATCTCTCGTATCAAACCGCGGATCTGGCTCGCCGGTTCAAAAAGCGGGTCACGGTGCGCATGGATACCAGCGGAACCGAGATCGACAAGGCGATCAGCGACCAGATCGGCGAGTCGATGATGCACCTGATCCGAAACAGCATTACCCACGGCGTCGAGTCTCCCGAAGAGCGGCGCGAAGCGGGGAAGGATGAACAAGCGGAGATCCGTCTGCGTTCTTACCAGGATGAACAGCATGTCGTCTTGGAAATCTCGGATGACGGACGAGGGATCAATGTTGATCGGTTGCGGGATGTGGCTGTGGAACGAGGCTTGTTCACGCCTGAGGATGTGGCGACAAAAAGCGATGATGAAGTCATCGGGTTTATTTTCTACCCGCAGTTTTCCACGAAAAAAGACATTGATGACGTTTCAGGTCGTGGTGTGGGGATGGAAGTCGTTTTGCACCATGTTTCCAGTTTGTTCGGGTCGATCAACGTGGAATCGGAACGAGGGAAAGGAACCCGTTTCATCATCAAGCTTCCCTTGACCTTGGCGATTCAGAACGTCATTCAGGTCAAAGTCAGCGGCCATGATCTGATGCTGCCGATGAGCTACGTAGACACGATCCTTGAACCGGATACAGTGGATGCCTTGCTGGATGACCAATTCATGGTGTCCTGGAAAGGACAGCCCATCCCCATCCGGGAATTGTCCGGTTTTTTGAATCTCAACAGAGACAGCGACTACAACCAGGTGGCGAAAAACAAACCTGTCGTCGTACTCCGTTCCGGCACCAAGTGGTTGGGCTTGTGGGTGGATAACGTGGTGGGTCATGAAGACATCGTGATCCGTCCCTTACCGGGTGTTCTGGTGGATGCCGTGCAGTATATCGGCGTAACCATTACCCGAAGCGGTACGGCGCAACTGGTGCTGAATGTTCCCGCCTTGTTTGAGATTCAGGCTGAGATGCCGGTGGTATCCACACCTCGGCAGGTACGGGACAGCCGGGTCAAGGTGATGATTGCCGACGACTCCCTTTCCATCCGTAAGGCGATTCAGGGCATGTTGGAAGATCATAATTTTGAAACCATCACGGCGAAAGACGGAATGATCGCCTGGCAGAAACTTCATGCCACCGAGCCGGACCTGCTGCTGGTTGACTTGGAAATGCCCGGTTTGAATGGGTATGAGCTGATGGAGCGCATCCGGAATACTCCCGACTTCAATGCCCTGCCGATGATTGTCTTGACCAGTCGTGGTGGAAGAAAGCATCGGGAAATGGCGATGAAGAGTGGAGCCAATGAATTTCTGACCAAGCCCGTTCTGGAAAAGAAACTGCTTGAAGCGATTATGGCCTTCCTGCCGCCCTCCTTGAAAAATCAGGTTCTTGGAGAGGTCAACTGAGCAGGCACCGGCTAGAGCCGACTTCGGCTTTCATCCAGCCAGTCTTGGTAGCGAATATCCTGATGGCTTTGCCGAAGGCGGGTTAGCAGCCTTACAAGAGCCCGGCGGGTTTCCGGAAAGAGGATGTCCGGCGGATGAATCGCCACACGTAAAACATCATGAAAAGCCAGGCTGGGAAGAAGCGCTTCGCTGTAAGCGATGCTGGCCCAACGGCGCGGCGCGGTCCGGGTCGCCCAGTTGATGACCACGGAGCGGGTCCGTTGTGCGGGCCTGACTCGAACCAGGTGGGTGTGGGTTTCATAGAAAGAAAGCCCGCTTTGTTCGATGGCTCGAATGGAGGCTTCACCTTGTAGCCAGGCCGGAGCAATGAAACCCACGGGACGGTGGCCCAAGGTGCTTTCCAGAATCTCACGTCCATCCAGAATGCGTCGAAGCGCCTCATTCTGGGACAAGGATAAAAACTCCCCTTCACCGGCGGTCAGAAAGCGCGCTTTCAGGCGGTTGACCAGTCCTTCGGGCCTGGAGTCATCAAGATGAACATGGCCGTGAAGAATCAACTCCGAACCGGCATCAAGCCAGCCACGGAGTGCCATCGTGAAGTCCGGTAAATGACGCAAGTCAACACGGCGATGGTAACGGGGAACTACAAGCAGGGCCGGTGGAGCAAAGCCCAGATGATGAAGCAGGCCAAGAATGTCTTGAATGGGTTTCAGGAAGGGCGGGGCGACATCATGCACCGACAGCAGAACGCGAGGCCGTGGCATCCGTCAGTTCCTTGTAGAGTGAAAACAGTTTGTCAAAGGTGTTCTGCCAGGAGAAGCCTTCGCTGAAGCTGCGTGCGCGGGAGGAAAGCAGGCGTAGATCCGAACGCAGCAGGCGGTCCAGCTTTTCCAGAAGATCCAGAGCGTCTTGCGGGCTGAAGGTCATCCCGGCCTGACTGGCTTGGGCCAGATAACCCGCGCCGCCGGTGTTGGGTGTCAACACGGGAAGACCGCTGGAAAGCGCTTCCAGGGTGGCGAGGCCAAAGGTTTCATAGGGGCATGGGTTGATTAACACATCCGCTGCGGCATAGAGTTCGGCCATCTCGTCACGATCACCAACGTAGCCGATGTAGTGACAACGCTCGTTCCGGGCGCAAAGCGCACGGACTTCGTCATCCATCGGGCCGGTGCCGACAAAGGCTACGTGGACGTGGTCCAATTTTTCAAGGTATTGCGCAGCCTGAAGCAGAACCGGCAAGCCCTTTTCCTCGCGGAAACGACCGACATACAAGGCTAGTTGATCTTTACGGCGTAAGCCGAGACTGCGGCGTAAAGCCGGGGACCGCCTACCGGGCCGGAAGGTGTCCGTATCCGCACCGAGTGGAACCAGGTGAAGGTTCTCGACACCCATCTCTTCAAGTTTGCGCAGGGTCACAGGCGAAGTGGCCACGGTGGCATCAAACTGATTGTGGGTGAAACGGATGTAGCGGCGGCTCATTCCCATCACGGCATCGCGTGCCAGACTGGGCCAGAACTTGGTGGCCGGTGCGACGTAGGTGTCCGGGACATCGGCATGGTAGAACCCCACCAGACGATGGGGAAAATTCAGCTTGCTGATCAGAGCTAGCCAGGGGTCCAGGTAGGGACTGCCGATCTCCACCACGTCCGGTTTGATTTCACCGAGCAGCCGAACCAGAGTGCCGACATCGGAAAGTTGACGGTACAGACCTTTCTGATCTACCGGGAAACCGCGAACGGTGTAGATGCTTGCACCATCCTCTTGGGAAACCGAGGTATCGTCGCCGGGCATAATCAGGCTATAATCCACCTCGTCGTGGGAACGGAGGTATTCCATCTTTTGATGGATATACGTCCTTACGCCCCCGCCGGATGGCGAATAAAAGCTGGTTAAATCTGCGATACGCAAGCGTTAAACTCCCCATGTCCTCCGTTAAGTCCTCGCCAAAATTGCCCTGCGGCTTAAGACTTAAAGGTGTTATGGAAACCGTTGAGTACTTTTCAACGAAAACCTGGATGCGGGCACACGCATCCCTTTCCATTAAATAGTGTAACACCGGATTTCCCCTCGGTCAACAAAAATCGTCTGAATCTGGAAAATGTCTATAGACAATATCTGGTTTCCTTTTTGCGGGGTAGTTCTTCACGAGGCTGGGGGGCTGACGACTATCGTTTCCGGGGAATCGTATCTCATGCGATCCCGCGTCTGATCTGGAGTAGTCCTTGATCATGGCCGATGGATCATTGTTCTTCCTCGCAAAAGCTGGTAGGTTCGGATCATTGCTTAGGCCCGAAGGATCGCACTCATGACCCCGATTTTTATCACCACCCTCACCACGCTGCGATGGCCCACCCGGCTGGCCTGGGGCTATACTGCCTTGTTGCTTACCGTCTCGCTGCTGAATGTGGCTCGCTTGTACAACGAGTTCTCTCTCTTGCTGGACTATGGCGGCCTGCTTCCTCTGGACAAACTGTTGCATCTATCCGCCTACTTTCTGCTCTGCACCCTCTGGCTTTGGGCCTATCGCTGGCCGGTGAAACCGTTGTATGGGGCAGGCCTCATTGCGCTGGGTAGTTCCCTGTTTGGTCTGGCGATGGAAGGGTTTCAGTGCCTCATTCCCTACCGTAGTTTTGAATGGACGGATGCCTTCTTTAATACCCTGGGAGCCTTGGGTGCCGTAGCTGTTGCCGCCTTTCTGGTGCGGATCAAGGCGTGGTGGGCGTCGCGGCAGGTGTCGTCAGCGGAGGATCCTTCGGAATGAGATCCAGTCCCTTTTTCATGAAATGCTGGTAGTCGCGGTTACGATGCCACAAGCCGCCCCATTGCCAATTGAAATGACGAAAGGCCAGGCGGAGCGGGTCGTTGCGAGTAATCAAGCCCGGTTGAGCAAGGCTTCTGTCGGTGAAGGCTTGGGCTTCGGCAGGTTTCACCACGCCCTTGGTGGAGATATAGGGATTCCACAAAGGATTGATGTCAATGGCGATCCCGTAAGCGTGGCTACTGAAGGTGTCTTTGTGGCTGGTTTTCAGGCGGCAGTTGAAGCCGCTGCTGTTGTTGGCCTTCATGCTTTTCTGGTCATCGCCTTGAAACTCGGAAATGGGGCGCATGGAGGCAATGGGAAAACGCGCCTTGTAGATCCGTTTGAAAATCCGGGTAACGTCCTTGGCGACGAGATGATGAACGACCAACTCGCCGAGGTAGCTCTGGCCCTCCAGGTTGATGGCTCGGACGCGCACAAGGCGCAGGTCGGAACGTGGAACCGGGCAGCCTTCATGCCAACTGCGGCCTGCCATTTTTTGCATCATCGCCTTGGATAAGGGCTGGATGCTGCTTTCATAGGGCGGCAGTCTGTTGGAAGAAGGCTTGGAATCCTCGGCCAAAACGGAAGCAGAAACCAACACAAACAGCAGAACTACGAGAATGAAGAAGCAAGAAGACCGAAGAATCACTGACCCCCTTTCGCGGTGGGATGAAACGGGCTGGGCAGGATGGGCGGTCTGGTGGATTCTTCTTTCTTGCGTTGCAGTTCGACTTCGGTCAATAGCACCGCCGGAGCAATGGCGCTTACCGGCACATAACCGCTTTCTGCGCCGCAGAAGCCGTTGAAGACATCGGTTTCCCGGCTTGTGGCCACAATTTTGTTCAAGGTGTTGATCGGCGTTCCCACCATCTCTACGCCGCGAACCAGTTCTTCCCGGCCATCGGGCCAGATGCGGTAAACGATGTTCGGCGTGATGCGGAACGCCTGATAACCGTAGCTTGAGGTATTCGTATCGCCACCGTTGAGGTCTTCAATGTACAATCCGTAGGGTTTTCCCTGGCGTTTGACTTCGGCCAGCAGTTGTTTTTTCAATGCGGGAAGCGAGTACTTGGTTTGGGCATCGGAAATCAGAATGGTGTTTCCCATGCGGCCAATGGGGTCGGCGGTGCGGGCTGTGCGACCGTGACCGTTGCTTTTTGCCGCGTGTTCATTGGGGGTACGGCTCATCAGGTAGGTTTTCAGGACGCCGTGATCCACCAGCACGGTGCGTTGGGCCGCAACGCCTTCGCTGTCATAGTGGTAATAGCCGTTCAGGGCCAGGCCATCCCACTGGCGGAGGGTGGGGTCATCAATCAGACTGAGGAACTCCGGAAGAATCCGTTTGCCTTCCTTGCCTTTGAAGGTGCGCCCTTCTTCGTCATCCATCTGGCGTTCGCCTTCAAGCCGGTGTCCCACGGCTTCATGAAACAAAACCGCCGTGGCTTTGGGGCTGAGCAGGGCCGGGCCGCTGTAAGGGTCGATCTCTTTGGCACGAGCCAAGGCAAGCAGTTCCTTCATCAGACCACGCACGCTGGTTTCCACCTCGTTCCACGTGGGGCCACGCTTTTCTTCCGGGAAATAGAAGGTACGGGTTCCGGTCAGTACCTTGCCGTCTTCAGCGCGGCTTTCCGCATCAACGACCATACTGAACAACACGGTTTCATCGGCGATCTGGGTGCCTTCCGTATTGACGAAGACACGGGTGCTGCGCGTGGCATTGACCGTGGCCCGACCTTGAAGGATGTCTTTTTCCTTTTTGAACAGCAGGGTGATACGCCGTGCCCAGTCTTCCCATTTGGCCGCATCGAAGGATAGCGTTTTCCGGGGGCCGATATGTTGAACCGCCTTTTCCCGGCTGAAGCTGTCCGGCGTGTCTTTCTTCACGTCAAAGACGGCTTTTCCCTTTTTCTGCAGATAATCATACAGGGCTTTTTTGTAGGTGTCATCCGTCAGAAGCCAGAGGCTGGTGCGCATGGCCGTGGTGTCCTGATCGATGGGCGCGGCGCTGCTGACCGGCAACCCGACGGGGATCTCAAAGGGCAGGTAGCTGGAAAGGTCTTTCTTGCCGGTGTTGTCATCTTCATAACTGCCGACGCGCACCTCCACTCGCAAGTTGGCCTGTTGATCCTTGTTGCTGGCGTAAATCGCGCCGAACTTGGCCAGGATCTCATGGCTCTCGGTTTTCTTGAATTCGTAGCTGATGAAATAGGGTGCGGGGTTGTCATCCACCTTGAGGCGTTCCTGGTTGCGGTCCAACTCATCACGCAGCGCGTGAAGTACGCTGAGCTTCGGGTCTTCCCCGGCCAAAGCAACGCTTGGGTGGGCGCAGCCACTACTCAAGCAGAGGAAAAGTACAAGAAACATACTATGCAACCGGATGCTGCCTTGCATGGGAAATCCTCTCGTCCATGTGAAAAGGGCCAGGGTTTGTGTTCTCCCAGGCCCTGAATACCTTACGATAGCATGACCGGAAAGGTCATCTCTGTTGGTTCAAGCTTGCTTACTCATCATCCAGGGCGGAGGCTTCTCCGCTACTCAACCACGCATTGACCATTCCGCCCAGGGTCAGCACGTTGATGTCAAACTCATCGCCTTGCCGGGCCATTGTGGCGCCAATCAAGGCCACCCAGAGGGCAGCGGCGGCAAAGGCGAGTTTGACCGCACGGGAGAACAGTTGAGGGATCTCTTCTGTTTTCATCACCTTGGTGGTTTTGCGGCCTTTCAATTTGCGAGGACGGAAGCCTTTGGCCTGGGGTTTGTCTTCGTTGCTATCCAGGGAAACGCCTTGCGCGGAGTTGCCGGGCAAAGATACGGAGCCTTTTTTCTTGGAGGCGGGAGCATCCAACTCCAGGCTGTCGCCCAGGGAATCCGTGGATGATGGGCCTACGTCATCAAGCCCATTGGTCATCTGATCGCGTATACTGTCATCCCCACTGGGGGCGGGAGCATAGGCTACCTTGGTCTGTTCTTTGGGGGCAAAGGCCGGTGCTGCTGTCGGAGGTGTCGCCGGAGAAGCAACCGTTCCGGTAGGCTTGTCCAAAACAGGGGCTTGTCCCGTGGCTTTGGCCGGATCGATGCCCGTGTTGTCATTCAACCCTTGAAATTCAATGGTTGTCGGAATAGGGCGAGGTCCGGTTTCCAATTCCAAGGCTCCCGGTTCTTCGTCTCCGCTGAGATCCAGCATGTTGTCGGAATTGCCCATCACCGCCGGATCAATTCCGGCTTGTTCTTGAGCGTGTAGGTCTTCCAGATCAATGGACCGTGTCTCCGCCGGGTTGTCTTCCATCGGGGGTAAGCCCACCATCCCTTGATCGTTGCCCATCGGTGGGGCAACCTTGGCTGCGGCCATGTTGGCTTCGGTACCCGGATGCCTTCCCGTCTGGGCGGCTAAGAAATCTCCTGCGTCCCATTGGGAACTGATTGAGTTCCCGCTTTTGGCCATATCCCGAATCGTAGGAAAGCCTCCCGTGGGTTGGGGCATTTTTCCCGTGGCTTTGGCCGCGCTGTTCTGAGGCGCGGGAAAGGTGGCCGAGCGGTTGGACGTGGGCAGATGAGGATGGGCAGAGAAGGAGGAGGCCAATTGCGTCTGTCCCAACGGACCCGAAGAGGGGTTATGGGGTTCGTCCGGTGGCGGGAAAGAGGATGAAGCAAAGCTTCGTGGGGGTGGACTGGGAACCGGGCGTGCCGCCTTCGGGGGTTGTGGGGGCAAGGGGGCCGAAACCACCGGCCTTGGGGGTGTCAGGCTTGGAGCCGCAACATTCCGGGCCGAAGCATTGGGGGGCGTGACCACGAAAACATGTTGGCAACTTTTGCAGCGGAACTTTGCTCCTTTGGGGGAGAGCTTGCTTTCGTCGAATTTGAAACGCGCCGCGCAATTGGGACACTGTATAACCATGATTGGACCTTTCCAACCGTTTTTTAGCAGGGTGCCGCTAACGTATCATCTACGAAACCGAAGTTTCGTGTTCTTGTTGGTTGCCACCTGTTCCGCATTCACCACCAAGGTCATTCGTAATGGATCACGAAGGATGAAGCGTTCCGGTGTCGTCAAACGTAGAAAATAGCATAGCAAAGCCCATCATTTAGGTCAACATGAGCCTTGACGAAGTCTAAAAAAAACCAAGAGCGCACTACGCAGGGGGCGAAACCGGAGAATCCGCCGTTTCATGGTTCAGGGCGGCATACAAGAAACCGAACTGTTGAAGGTCAAGTTGCTCGGCGCGTTGTTTGAGCAGATCCGGGTATGTTTCGCGAAGCGTGGTGCGTTGGTCGTCCGATATTTCAAGAAACGGCTGTCGTTTCAGACAGTTTTCCAGGGTTTTGCGCCGCTGGTGAAAGGCCGCTTTAATAAATAGAGTAAAGCGCTTCTCATCCTCCACCGCAAAGACCGGTTCTCGTCTGGGGAACAGGGAGACAAAGAGACTGTCGATTTTCGGCGGTGGGACAAAGGCTCCCTTGCCGATCAGCGCTTCCCGCTGAACCTGAAAGACCCGCCCGAACAGCACGGAAAGGATGGAGTAATCTTTGTTACCGGGTGTGGCGGCAAGCCGCTGAGCCACTTCTTTCTGTAGCAGGAAGTGGGCGGAACGAAACACGGAACGGTGTTCCAGCGTGAGAAATAAAATGGAACTGGAAATCTGATAGGGGAGATTCCCTACCAACTTGAACGGACCGTCATCGGCCTGGGCCGGGTAATCAAAGGTCAGTGCATTCTCTTCCGCAATGGTCAGGCCGGGTTCTTCGGCAAAGCGTTCCCGTAAGACATGAACCATGTCCCGGTCCCGCTCGATGGCTACGACCTTGCGATCTGCTGCAAGCAGCCGTTCGGTCAACGCGCCCAAGCCTGCACCGATTTCCACCACCCGTTTGTCATCCCGATCCAGGTGACATCCCTGGACGATGCGGTCCAGGCTTCCGGGGTCAACAAGGAAATTCTGTCCCCAGGTTTTTTTGGGAGCAAGGCCGTATTGTTTCAGAAGTTGTGCGGATGTGGGCATGATTAAAACAGGTGCTCGCTGGCGTTGGCGTTGAGGGTCATGTCGTCGATCAATCCGGCCTGGTAGCGATGGTATCCGGCTACAGCGATCATGGCGGCGTTGTCTGTGCAGAAGATTTTTGAGGGTAAATAGACCTTGCGCTTGTCTTTCGTGCCGCGCTCCAAAGCCAGGTTGCGAAGGCGGCTGTTGGCGGCAACCCCACCGGCCAGCACCAGACGATTGATGCGTTCGGCACGGCAGGCCCAGAGGGATTTCTTGACCAGTACATCGGCCACGGCTTCTTGGAAGGAGGCGCACAGGTCGTAAAGGTCTTGGCCTTCCAGGTTGCGTTCGCCAAGGGCTTCTTTCACGGCGGTTTTCAGACCGCTGAAACTGAAATCAAGGTTCCGTTTCTTGTTTTTAATCATTCCTCTGGGGAAATCATAGGCTCTAGGGTTACCCCGCTCGGCCAATTGGTCTATGACGATACCTCCCGGATAACCCAGGCCCAAAAGTTTGGCGACTTTGTCATAGGCTTCCCCCGCAGCGTCATCCACCGTGCGTCCCAGCAGATGGAAATGAAGCGGATCATCAATCCGGTACAGCGCGGTGTGGCCACCGGAGACAATCAGGCCGATATAGGGAAAGGCCGGAGCTTTTTCTTCCAGACGAGCGGCCAGCATGTGACCGGCCAGGTGGTTCACCCCGACAAGGGGAATCTTCAACCGGTAGGCCAGGGCTTTGGCAAAGTTCACGCCGACAAGTAGCGCGCCGATCAACCCCGGAGCGCGGGTCACAGAGATGAAGTTCAGATCCGTCAGGGAAACCTTCGCTTCGTCAAGAGCCTGTTGCAGTAAGGGTTCCAGGGCCGTAAGGTGCATCCGGCTGGCGATTTCCGGAACGATACCGCCGAAGCGGGCGTGTTCTTTGATCTGGCTGGCGATGGCGTTGGCCAGCACGTCGCGTTCCCCGCGGAGGATGGCCACGGCTGTTTCATCACAGCTTGATTCAATGGCCAGAGAAAGAGGTTCCGTCACGTTACATTCCTTGAAGCAAAGCTCGAACGTCATTGGCAGAGCGTCCGTTGGGAGCCAGTCTGAGGTAGGTCTGATAGGCGTTTTTGGCTTTGGCCGTCTGCCCGGTGAGTTGGTAGAGTTCCCCCAGGCTGAGCCAACTTGCCGCGTGACGCGGGCTAAGCTGAGTGGCTCGCTTGTACGCGCTGAGAGCTTTCTGGAAATTCCCCTGGTTGTAATAGGCTTTTCCCAGATTGCGGTGTCCTACAGAACGATTGGGGATCAACGCGACGGCCTGTTCGAAGATGGCGGCGGCTTGGGCGAATTTCCCGGCGGAGATCAGTTTGCCGCCTTTGCGGATCAGGCTGTTATAGCTGGCCGCATCGGAGGTGTTTCCGGTGTCCTGATTGCTCTGTGCCGGTTGCGTCGAAGCCGGTTGCGCACGGTTTTGATCTCTGGAGCGTGACCGACGGTTGCGTTGTCTGGCTTCACGCGCCCGTTCTCGGCTGCGCTGGCGAGCCTCTTCAGCCTCGGTGTTTTCTTCTGCTGGAGCTTGGGCGAGCGCCGCAGGAGGTTCACTTGGTTCTTCCTCTTCGGCGGTGAGTGCCTGTTCGTTTTGTTCCTCTGTTTCTTCGCTCGTGCCTTCGACCAAGGGGTTGTCGCCGGTACGGTCTTCTTCCGGGTTGGCCAAGGCTTGCAAACCTTCTTTGGCGCTATCATCCAACACGACTTCGGCGCTGGCTTTGGCCAGGCCAAGCGGATCTTTGACATCTTTTTTCGGCGTCTCGATGGCCGCAAGGGGCGCCTGGGTGGCCTCGGAATCGGCTCGGTGATCCAGGTACCACCACACCACACCCACACCCACACAGATAACCAACATCAGAGCGGACAGAGCAATCATCTTCCAGGGAAGCGGGCCATGCTCCATGTCTGCATCCAGGTCCGAGAAATCATAGGGGTCTTGGTTTGTGGCCAGAGAACCGAGTTGTGCGTTCATGACATCCAGCGTTTCTTGTTTCGTGGAATCATTCTTGGCGGGGCTGACAGCTTTTCCAACTGCGTTTTGCGCTGTGTCTTTGTTGGATGGAGACGGTTCTTTCTTTGTCGCTGAACTCAGGATCGGGTGCTGATCCGTTCCCATGTGCTGCTTGGGTGTCGTAAGCGTCTCGTCGGGGCTTTCACTCTGGCTCGGTGAGTCGTTGTCGGAATGATCCGGCATCGTCAGACTCGGCGAGGGAGTAAGCTCCGGAGTTTGTGCTTCGGTTGTACTGCCTTTCTGACCTATCGGCACTTGAGGCTGTACGGGAATACTCTGGCTGGATTCCGCCCTGTGGGCCGGGTATACGTTGGGTCGGATGGGAATCTCTTGGGCGGATTCCGTAGACGGAGCCGGTTCCGTGGGAAGGGCTTCCGGTTCTTCAATATCGCGGTCCACCCACAAGGCTGGGAAGGTCGCCGGGCTGGAAGCGCGAGGCGCGGCATTGGCCAGACTGGGCGCGGGTGTGCGTTCGATAGGTTCCAAGTAGGCTTGGGACGTGTCTTCCCGGCTGATGTGGGTCAGAGGGCTTGCTCCGCTCCGGGTTGTCTCTTGCCGGGGGGCTGCCGTGTTGCCGATGTCTTCGTCTTTGGGGATCAGATCATTCGCTTTGGGGGCCGGTTTCATCGGGTGAGGAGAAACGGCACGGATCGGGAACGCCGGGGTTTCCTGAAGCACAGGGAACTGGTCCGTATTCGACCCGGTGCTGCTGGTCTCTGTGGCCGAGCGCCGGGTGATGGATTCCTGAACGGTGTTGCTCCCGCTGGGCTGATTGCTCGGCTTGGTGACACGATCGGCGATACTTTGGCCTTCATCCTCCCGGTCACGCAAGAGCAGGTCGCGCCAATACTGGGCCAACTCTGTATTCTCATCCATGCTCCAGGTGCCGCTGATCGTGCCGTCGGGGAGTTTGTCGTCGTCCTGCTCTGCTTCTTCAATGCGAATCAGGAAACGTTCATCCGAATTTTCCCAATTCCTGGCCAGAAACTTCAGGTTGCTGACAAACTCTTGCGGCAGGTCTTCTTCTACTTTAGAAGGGGAGGGCAGGTTGCCGGTCATCATGGTGCGTACCACCAGTCGAAGCGCTTCGGGTGGATCGCGCAAGCGGTCCGAGCGTTCCAGCACATCCAACAGGGAGACGTGGCTCAAGCCTTTGACGAGTTTCTGTAACTGGCGCCAGACTTTCGAACGGCTCATCGCCTGGAAAAACAGTTCTTCGTTTTGAAGTTTGATCCGTGGCTTGCGGTCGCATTCCGTGAAATGGATCATGAACGCGCCGTCATTCCATAGTAGAAGGCGATACAGAGCCTGGGTACCGGTCAGACGACCGCATTCGGCATCAATGATGCGGCCTTCCTTGATGAAGATCGCTCCGCTACGGCCTTGGCGTTCCAGCACCAAGCGGGCTGAACGTTCTCCTTCTTCCGTAGAAAGAATGATGTCGTGAATGACGTTGCTGGTGATTTTTCCCCGGTATTTCTGACGGAGATCCGCTGTGCCTACCGCTTCCAGTTCCCGCTTGCGTAGAAAACTTCGGATACGGGTGACGAATTCACGCAGGTAGATGGGCCGGGTGATGTAGTCATCGGCCCCCATTTCCAAGCCTTGGATTTTGTCTTCGACGTGTTGGCGGCGGGTGACAAAAATAAAGGGGATGTTGGACAGGCGGGTGTCGGTTTTAACCTTTTCCAGAAACTCAAAGCCGTTCAAAGCAGGCAAGTCCACCTCGGAGAGAATCAGATCGTATTCTTCCGCCTCCAGATGGGCCAAGGCTTCCTCGGCATTTTCTGCGCCGGTTACCTCTATCCCCGCATTACGCAGGCTCATTTCCATAACCAGTAAAGCCCGCGCATCTTGATCCACCACCAGCAATCGACTCAAGGTATGACTCCCCAAAAGATGCTGCCATCCAAAACACGTTCAGGCATCATAACAAATGAATGGTTGAAAAGAAAGCGTTTCAACGGATTCCTATCCGTCCGTCTGTTTGAGCATTCAGGTTGGACTGCACATTGACCAGATGGTCCAACAAGATGTCTCGCAGGGTTTGCCCGGTGTTGTATTTCATCCGAGCGTTTTTCAACATTTCGTAACCGTCTCCGCCGTCAGCCAGAAAATCAATGGTTGCAACCGAGTAGATATGATCCGGGTCCAAGGCTTCACCACCAATTGTTACCTGAGTGACCTTGCCGTTTTTCAATTCAAAGCGCAGTCCGGAAATTTGAAGGAATCCACCGAATTGCGGGTCTTCGACCTTGCTGGTCAGACGGTGGACGCTGTAATTCAGCGTGCGCAAAAGCGACAGACCGTCCAGGCGACAGGTGACGACGGAATTGTTCATCGGGAAAACGCGGGTGATGTCGGCCAGCGTGATCGGCCCCGGTTGAATACTGGCGCGGATCGCCCCGCCGTTGATCAGAGCGACGTCGGTTTGGGCGAACTGGCGCATCAGGTCTGCTGAGAGGCTGCCAAGATTGGTTTCTCTCATCCGCACTTGTGGGCGGTCGGCATCCAGGATCACCGAGGTACTCCCCACCACCTTTTTAAGCTGCTCATCCAGCCCGGCAATGTAATCCTGGGCAATGGTTTCCGCCTGCTTGTCCTTTGGAAGATCCTCCGTGATGGGGATCATCGAGGCGGACACCAGCTGAACCTGCTTTTTGTATATCTTCAGGTCCAGGCGTCCGAGGTAGACTCCTCGATCCCCGGCCTGACTGAGGATGACATCGCCTACCTGTTTGGGCGTGTTGATCAGGGTATGGCTGTGTCCACCGAGGATGACATCGGCTTCGGGAAACTGCCGAGCCAGTTTCAGGTCTTTCTCATAGCCCACATGGCTTAGTGCGATGACCAGATCCGTCTGGGCTTCCAGTTCTGGAAGGTAGCGCTGCATGGCCAGGGCGGGATCGGCGAAGCGCAAGGTATCCACGTTTTTCGGGTTGGTGGTCACGCGGGTTTCATCGGTGGTCAAGCCCAGAATACCCACGGATAAGCCGTTGGGCAGGGTTTTTATCAGCGTCGGCTCGAAAAGCAGTTCGTTGCTTGTTTTTTTATACACGGTGGCGCTGAGCATGGGGAACAGCGCCAACTCACGCAGTTCCAGCAGATTCCCCAGGCCGTAATCAAATTCGTGATTGCCTACGGTCAAGGCATCCAGTTGCAGATTATTCAGAAGATCCAATTCCACCCGCCCTTGAAAGGCGGTACTCAAGGTCGAACCTTGAAGGAAATCCCCGGCGACCATGACCAGCACGGGAATCTTCTTCGCTTTGTTTTCTTCCCGGATCTTGGTGACGACGGCGGTCAGTCGAGACAAACCGCCTACGTTGTGTTTGTCGTTGTATCCCTTGCGGAAGGCTTCTACCTGACCGTGGAAATCGTTGAAGTACAACAAGGTCACTTCATAGGAGGGTTCCGGTGGCGGGCTTTCCTTTTCGCAACCGGGTAGCAGGCCAAGCCCAAAGAAGGCCAACCATAGACCCATCACAACCAGGGTTTTATACAGAGAAAAGGCGGTCTGATGTCTGGTGGCCCGCATACGTCTACTCATTGTTTCAAATCATTCAAGTGATGCTGGTGAAGAATCAAAGTGGGAGTATAGCGGAGCTTTACGGATTTCCCAAGTCTTTTCGGGAGCTATCCACATTGTTTTCGTTAGCGGCTTTCTCTTCGGGTGGGGTGAAGCGAAGAAGCGCATAGCTGGGAAGGTGGTCGCTCTTCGCTCCTGTCTGCTGACGGATTCCCCCTTCGACGAGGTACCACGCGGGGCTGAACCAGAGGTAATCCAGCCGTCGGTTCGGTGCATGGGCCGGGAAACTGAAGCTTTTGCTTTCATCGGCGCGGGTGGCCTGCTCCGGGTACACCTCTCCCCAACCAGCCCAGGTATCCCGCAGAATCTGAATACTTCGGTCTGTGGTCATATCCGTTTCCGGCTCGTCGGGAAAAGCTTTGCGCAAGGTCGCCTCTGGGGGAATGGCGTTGAAATCCCCGGCGACAAGGCGATAGGGCAGAGCCATATCGTGTACCCAGTCGGCCACCAGGCGAGCGTGAAGCTCGCGGTTTTTCTGATTGAAGGCTTCATTATGAATGTTGAACACGCCAAGGCGTGTCCCGGCAACGTCTATCTCTACCCGTTGTACCATGCGGTTCAGGTAAAACCGATTATACCACCACGGGTTCTCATCGGGCTGGGGTAGCGCAAGGTGCCGGTTCGTTATGATGGGAAAGCGGCTTAACACGCATTGGCCGGATGTCATCGGGCCGTAATGCTGAGATGGCGGCCAGGCCGGGTGAGGAACGTAGTTTTTATCCCAGGTTACCGTCGGGGCCATGTAGCGATAACCCAACTCCGTGGCCAACCAGCGCATCTGGTCGATGCCGTGGGTACGCTTGGAATCAAAGTCCGTTTCCTGTAACAAGAGCAGATCCGGGTTGACCTCGCGGATGGCCTTCGCCAGTTCCCCAAGCCAATGCAATACCTCTTCCCGGCTCCGCAGGTTCCCCGCGTCGTCCTTCGGACCCACGCCGTAATGGATATTCCAACTCAGAACGCGCAAGGCATCCGGGCGAACGGATGGGGCGGTTGGGCCGGATGGATTCTCAAAAATCGGTCCTTCACCATTTTTCATCGTGGCACCGGACCCGGCCCACCAGAACAAACCACCCACCATGCCGGGAAGCCCCAATCCCAGGGCCAGGCTGACGCCCAAGGCCAATCGCATCCCTCGTTTCATGCGTCCCCCTTTGCGGTCTGTGATCTTGTCAAATCTGATATACCGCTCGGCTGGTGGTGGTTTCCCAGACTTCCACCTTGAAGGTTTGCCGCTGGTCGGTGTCGATCACGGTGCCGATGCGTTCCAGCACGTAGCGGGCGAGGTTCTCCGCAGAGGGTTCGATCGTGTCAAAAGGTGGAATCTCGTTCACGTCTTTGTGATCCAGGGTTTCCAGTACGTCCTTGAGGGCTTTCTTCAGGATGCCGAAGTCCACCAGCATCCCACCATCATTGAGTTGTTCTCCGCGAACGTGAACCCGAACGCGCCAGTTATGGCCGTGCATGTGTTCGCATTTTCCATGATAATTACGCAGATGGTGTGCTGCGCTGAAATGCGCTTCCTTCGATACTTCGTACATGACCGCTCCTTCACGGTTGAGGTTAGAGCCAAGTCAGACGCTAGCATAGGCTCCCAACTCTGGCAAGATCCCTTTGGCAGGCGAGTCATGGCCGGAATCCGAGGTGAAGCTTGAAAAATCGACGCCTTGGGTACGGTTTCCTTTGACGAATGAAGCGGCTCACGGTAGAAAAGAGGCTCATTTAGACGTGTTTCATTTCATTTTTTCAAAGGAGAGGAACCCATGACGCTCCACAGGCTCCCCCGGCTTTCGCTGGTTGTGTTTAGCATGTTGCTTTTGATTCTGGCTGTCTCGTTCTCCGGCTGCTCGTCCTGTAAGCAGGAGAAACAAGATACCAAAACGATGACCAAGGAAGAACGCAAGGAATGGCGTAAAAAGAAAGGTCGTCCTGATCCCGATTGCCAGCCCACATTGACCCGCAGCATTCTTGAAGAAAGCATGAAACTGGGGCGTCAGTTCATGATCAACAATCAGAAACCGGCGGGTAATTTCAATTATGAATACAACTTTATAGACAAGAAACAAAGCACGGATGACAACGCCGTCCGTCAGGCCGGAGCTTTCTGGTCCCTTGCTTTGCTGCACCTGCACCAACCCGGCGAGGACACCCGCGCCGCATTCTGGAAATCCTTTGATTTCTGGCAGAAGATCAGCACGACCCATCCCGAAACGGGAACCTATGCCGACTATGCCAAGCTGGGCAGTCGGGATAAGCGGATTTCCCTGGGCACGATGGCGCTGATTTCCCTGGCAATCATCGACTTCCTTCGTGCGGAACCCAACCTGGACGAAGAGAAGAAAACCCTGCTGACGAAAAGTCTGGAAGGCTATCTGCAATTCATTCTGACCATGCAGACTCCCAAAGGGCGTTTTGCTTCTGCGATGAACCCCACCACCTTCAAGGGAAGCGGAAGCCCCAACCCCTATGCGGATGGCGAAGCCCTGCTTGCCCTGATTAAAACCGTGAAGTATCTGAATCTTGAGAAAGCCAAGAGCCATTACCTTCCCGCCTTTGAAAAAGGTCTGGCCCGTGCGGTCAAGGTCTATGTGGACAAGGCCCTGAAGAAGGATAAAGACAGCGATAAGACCAAGGGATTCTTCCAGTGGTCCATCATGGCGATGTGGGAATACCAGGACTACGATGATGTGAAAGGGAAACCCTACCGGAAGGTGATCCGCCGTCTGGCTTATTGGATGATCGACGTACATCGCACCATCAAGCGCGGAAAAAATACGGCCTATGCCCAAGAGGGAATCATCCATGCGTATCAGATTGCCAAAGCGACGGGCAATACCAAGGACATGAAGTATTTCCGTTGCACCATCGACAAGGTGATGCACAAACTGACCAGTTGGCAGGTCATGGGCCCCTTGTACAAAGAGGTGGACATGCTGGTGGAGAATAAAACGGATGATCCCATCGCCATTGGTGGTGTTGTGAATCACCACAAGGAACCGGGCTTGCGTATTGATGTCACCCAGCATCAAATGCACGCAGTAAGTCTTGCCCTGCGCTACCTGTATACCAAGGAAAGCAAGACCTGGCCCTAACGTCTCCGCCTGACGGCAGAAGACATCCATTGTTGTTTTCATGGCCTCCTCGAACGAGGGGGTTCTTTTTTGGGTGATGATCCTTGCTGCCGGTGGCAGGTTCAAGGGGTTGTATCCTGCAAGGCGCGCAACCCGCGTCCCAAAGCCTGTCCGAAGCTTGTCAAGGGGAGCGCGGTCTTGGTTTCCGATGCTCCAAGCCCTTCCAGACATCCGCCTTCGGCATTCACCAGGAACGCGAGATCACAGGTCTACAGGCCGATGCTTCCATGAAAGAGCGAGCCTGATCTGTTTGGAGTATTCAGAGTAACTCCGGGAAGACGCTTTGTTACAGGTCAAGGTCTTGCTCAACCTTGCGCCTTTCACGACGTTTACGCAGAACGTGGAGTCGGATAAACCACAAGGCGACAATTCCAGCCAGACAGAACAGCATCAGACGCAGGCCACGGCTCCAACTTGCTTGACCTTGAATCCGCTTGGCGTCTCTGTCCTTCCCTTGAAGGCGCAGCCAGGTCAGGAGCCGGGAGAACTCCGGGCCTTGGTCCAGTTTCAGTCCAGCCAGGGATTCATAAACCTCCTGGTCGTGGTGAAAGAGTTTGCTTGTTTGTCCAAGCGCGGCTTCCCGCTGATCGAGATCCTTTTCCACCTTCAGTAGCACATTCCAGCTATCATGTTCGCTGGGCATCGCTGTTGGCTCGTCTCCCTTGGCGTCCGGTTCTACGGTCATTGTGAACCGCGCCCGTTGAAAGGATTGCCCAAGGGGTTGAGTGCTGAGCAGAGACAGGGTGTTACGCAGACAGTGCGAGGCTTTGGAAGAAAGCTTCTGATTGTATTGGGTCTGCGGGCGCTCCATCAGACCGTCTTCGTCGGTCACCAAGGTCACCAGCGAGCGTGTCTCTAAGGGAGGCGTTCCGGGTTGCTCGTCCAGGCACAGAGCCAGAAGGTGTTCCATCGTCCGGGTCTGCTCAAGCAATTCTTCCGAGCCGAAACCCCGCCTACGGGAGTCTTGGGTCAACACCACACGAAAGGGCGTAAGGGGGGTAGACTGTTTCTCGTAGAGGCGGTCACGGGTGGTTTTCAGGGTTTTGCGCAGTTGGGTCAGGCGTTGTTTCCGCTTGTCATCACGGGCCTGGTTCTCCATCGCCTGAGTCGCTGCGGCGAGCGCCGCCTGGAAGGCCAGCCTGCCGCGTTGCTGTCCACCGGCCTGGTAAAGAAGCTGATCCCAGAGTTCATGATGCCAGGATGGATCTAGGTTCCTGTGACGCTCCAGAAGGCGGGTCGCTTCCGTCAAGGCGGGAATGTCTTCCACCAACGCCCAGGGTTCGGCTTGCAGTGCGATGGTTAAGTAATCGCGGTTGGGGTAGCGCAGCAGTTGGGTGAAGAGCTTCCACTTGTCGGTATGGCTGGCTTGCTGAAGCTGTTGAACCAGAGGAATCAGCCGTTCATCCAGTTCATTGTTCAATCGCCATGCTGCGGTACGCAAGGCTTCCTGGGCTTTGGCGTTGAAGGCCGGAGAAGAATGGATCAAGGCGGCGAGTTGGTCCAGTTTCTCGTCGGAGAATGCGGTCCTGGAATCGCCGGAGGCTTTGTGAAGATACAGAACCATCGCTTGGGAGAGATCCAGGCTGAGTACCGCGCCCCGGCTGGGGGAAACCAGGGTTTCCCGGAAATCAATCAGCAGAGGCAGAAGCCGTCTGGCAAGGCTTTCCGGGGTGTTCTCTTTGTTCACGGCTTGATAAAACAGCCCCCAGGCGCTTTCCTGTTCATGATGTCGTAGGGCAAGTTTGATGGCCAACAGTCGCTCATCGTTGGAAAGTTTGCCTTGAGCCAGGCTCTGAAACCGATGGCGAAGGCTCTGGGTGATCAGGCGATCATGGATCCATTGAAGACGCTGCCCGGCGGAACTGTCTTCCCAACGTTCTTGAAGTTCCTGGACGATGCGGGTTTTTCCCGTCTTGTCGCCGTGGGTGGAGAACCCTTGATAGAGCAGAAGCAGTTCTTGTAACGACAAGTTCTTCAAGGGAAGATTGGCCAGGGAAGACAACGCCACGGAGCTTAGCGCCTTGGTCTGCCTGCGTTCATGGTCTTTGGCCCAGCTCAGGAGATCGGCCAGGATCATCGCCCGTTCCTTGGGGGAACCGGCCAGGTTCAAGGCGTCGCTGAGGAGGGCTTTCGCTTCGCCGTCCAAGCGCAGATGGGAAAGAAGTCGGGCGGTCTCGATCTTCTGCCATAGGGTGATCGCCTTGTCTTTCAAGGCGCGGCTTCGTTCTTGATAAAGCCTGGATAGCGGAGGGTGAAGCTCAACAGTCCGAGGTGCGCTGAGTAGGCATTCCAGGTGCTTTTGCGTCCAGGAAAGCTCTTTCGGAAGTTGCTCCAGGCGGGTCTGCCATTGTGCAATCAGGGCTTGAAGGGCTTGGGCCTCTTGGGTGGATTGTGCCAAGGCGCGAAGGGTCAGCAGTTCGTTGGCATCCGGGGGCGAGGTCTGGGTGGCATGATCTTTCAGCCAACGCTCGGCTCGTTCACGCTCTTTATGTTGGGCAAACCAGACGGCCAGGGTCGGGCTTTCCTGATCGGGGTCCAAGCGGTTCAGCGTGGCCTTTTGTTTTTTGTTCGGTGTGCCGAGCCTCGGCAGATAAGGGAGTGCCTCAGTCAGCGTTTGGCTATGCTCCAGGTATATCGCAAGCAAGGTCTGGGAAAGGTCGGATGCCCCAAGTTCCTTCAACAACTCGCTGATGGCGAGGATTTCCGATGCGTCTGTGGCCAGGGCGCGGGCATCCAGCAGAGCGGAAAGCGCCGCAGCCTTGTCGTTCCATTGGCTCAACAACCTTGCTTTGGCGACATGAAAAGACAAGGATCCGTAGCGTTGACTTAAGGAGGAAAGACGTTCCTCGGCGGCCTTACGCCCCTCTAATATCTCGGTCCAGCGTATCCGCTCAATCGCCAGGGCGGGCCAGTCCGGATGAATGGTCGCCCAGTGGGTGACTTTGCCCGCCGCCCATCCGAACCATGCCTTGGAGCGCATCAGGCTTGCTAGATTCAAGGCGTCCTGTTCGTCTTCTTTATGGAAGCTTTTGGCGGTATATTGGCTCTTGGGTGGAGCGGGTGGAAGAGTCTGGTCGTAGGCAGTCAGAAGAGTCCGGCTGGTGTCGATATCTCCGGCCATCAAGGCCAGTCGGGCGCGAAGGGCCACGGCACGGTAACGCGGAGTAAGGTCTTCATCCGCCAGAATCAGGCCTGCCAGGGCCAGTCTGTTTTGATTCAACAAGGCACGGGCGGCGTTCAGCCGTTGGTCTGCCGGAATCTTCGTCCAGTGCGGAATGGGGGAGGCGAGCAACTCTTCATAGCCATCCGGGAAGGAAATCTGAGGCCAGGAGTTTTCCGCATGGACCAGACCTGGCCTGGCACAAAGCAGACAAAGAACGAGCGGAAGAAAACGCACCAGCAGCGAGTTTGCGAACTCTCGTCGGAGGGCTGCCCGGTGGGTCGATTTTACATAGGCTTCTGAACGCGGATGGCAATGAGTCATCGGATTGTTTACCCTTTGCGTGCCTCAACAAGAAAACGAACCAGTTCGGAAAAGCCTCGCCCCTCGCGTTGGTTGAGCAGGTAACGGGGAAGGTCGCGCCCCAGGGCGCTTTCAAAATCCGCCACGTTGCGCACCCCGGCAGAATAGAGAAAGTTCTCTGACAGAAAAAGGCTGCGGTCGTTGGGGCTATCGCCGACGGTCATGATTTGCAGGCGTGGATTGGTTACGCCCAGACGTTCGGTGGCTACACGGATCACGCTGTCCGCCTTGTTCACACCGGGAAGCATCAGGTGAGCATGAACGGTGGAGTACATGAAGCCCAGTCCGTAGGAACTTGCCATCTCTTCCATCTGTTCAAAGTCCTCTGTCGTGAAGCGATCCTCACGGACGAAAGTCCGCTCGGTGAGGCGTAAGGCATCCTCACCGGTGGGGGTGACGTTGAAACGGGCATCAATGGCATCGTAGGCTTCATCCAGTCGCTTGCGAAAATCCGGTACACGGCTTGTATCACAGAGGTACTCGATAGGTCCGTCTTTCGCCGGGACGAACACCGCGCCGTTTTCGGCAATCACGCCGGCGATATGGGGCAGATAGCAGGCCAGGGTTTTCGCCGTGCCGGCATGGCGTCCGGTGACGGGAAGAATCTGAAGACCGCTTTTCGCCAACTGGGCCAGGGTACTGATGAAGTTTTGCGGAAAATATCCTTTGACGGTGAGGGTGTCGTCAATATCCGTTGCCACAAGCTTCAGACGACGAGCGCTGAGTTCGGGCATGGTGGAAAGCGGAAGCAGGCGTTTGTCGCTTTTCATGAGCGCATCATCCTTTGGTCAAGCGTGATGGTTTGGTGAACTCACAGGGAAAAACCATACCCGATTCCGGCAAGGGCGTAAACCCGAAAAAGCCCGGTGTCCAAGACGGCTTTGTCTTCCAAACGATGAACCTGACGGGTGGAAAGCTTCCCTTGAAGGTCTAAGGTGATACAGAAGGAGCCAAGGGTGAAACCGGTTCCCAGGCTCATGCCTCCGGCAAGGTTCTGGCTCCAACGCAGGGTTTTCCCTTGAGCGGGAATATCCGTTTCGACATACACCACACGGTCTTCGGCAAACAGCATCAGGCGCAGGTTCAGCCAGCGGCGAAGCGGATGAGCGTAGCCGACCAGGATTGCAGGCACGATGGCCTGATGGGTGAAACGCTTGTCATCCAATTTCAAGGTGTAGGGTGTTTCATAGTCCAGGCTGAAACCGAAAAAGGCATGGCGTACAAGGTGGAACTCGGTGGCCATACCGATCTGTCCGAAGCCATCCATACCGCCCTGAACGTAGCCCCCTCCTCCACGGGCGAGGATCTGCAAGCGAATTGTCTCTGCCCCACGGTTGTCGTAGTTTGGCAGGGGCGGATCGGGTTGGGTTTCTATGGGTTCCGGCGTGGGCTTCGGTGTTATCGGTGGAGGTGGAAGAGGCTCCGTATACGAGGTGGTTTCACTCTGCTGGACCAGTTCGGCAACGATGCGGGCCACATCCAGGTTGTCGTCCGGCAATCCCATCAAGGTGAAGGCTCTGGTGCGTAAAATCAGATTTTGTTCATCCAACAGGTCAAGAAGTACAGCCCCGGATGGGTTGGGGCGATGGATACGCACCCGGTTTTTGGCGGGTGTGTACAGGGAGCCAAGCTCCACCCTGGTTTGATGTTGCAAACGGATACGGATTTCACGCAGGAGAAAATCACGCTCCAGAGAGCTTTCCTGTTCCAGATCCTGGGAGAGATCCAGCACCAGCAGCGGTAGGGAGTTTTCCGCCTTACCCAAAGGCGGATGCGCGAGGAAAACGCTCGTCACGAGAACCAGGCAGGCAAGCCCGCGCCAAAGAGCATGGATTCCGTGTGATGGCCGGTGTGGAAGGTTCATTGCTTAGGGAGCCGCCTTGCTCCGTTCGTTCAGCCAGGTGTCGATCAGGGTCTTTGCTTCATCCAGGTCTTGGGCCATGAGGAAACGTCTGGGGGTCTGACCATCCGAAAACACGGGAACACAGGTGGAAAGCCCGATAACCTGTTTGCCGTTTTTCAAGGCCAGGGCGATTTCACTGAGTGTGCCACCGGAACCGCCGATGGCCAGGACGAGATCGGAACTTAAGATGTTGATCGGGTTTCGTGCATCGCCCAGGTTGGTCACGATGCACACGGACACGTAAGGGTTGGCCCGGCTTTTGTCGGGTCCGGGAAGAATGCCGATGGTCAACCCTCCGGCGTCTTGGGCGCCTTTGCTGGCGGCTTCCATGACTCCCTGCCCGCCGCCGGTCAACACGACAAGCCCTTTTTTCGCCAGATAGGAACCAAGCTCAAAAGCCTGCTGATATTGCTCCTCGTTGCAGGAGCTTCCGCCCATGATTCCCACAACCCACGGTTGATGTGTCATCGTTGCTGTCTCTTTCCCGGAAAATTACCAATGAGAGATGGAGGGTCGGATCGGAGCGGCCTTTCGGCAAGCTACGGATTCCTCACTCTCTTTTTCTTTGAAAACACGGATCATCACCACTTGGGATAACATAAATACCAGTGTAGAATCCTCGACGGGAAAAAGCAAGATCCGACCTGTTGTGGCACCAAGTTGGCGACGCACTTGAAAACTCAAAACCCTGGCTACGGCGCATGGATTCGCGGGCTGATTGTATTATGGCAAATCAGTACCTCTATTCTCCGATGCTGTGTTTTCTTATTGGCGAAAGATATGCGTTATTGTCCGAGGTTTCCTTTTGCGACCTCTGGAGTGTTTTCGCGTTAACACCATGATAACAGCGGAATTAAATGGGAAAATCTTGTATCCTGAAATCTAGTGCGCAAAAAATGCGCATTCTTGAAAGGCGCTGAATATCTCTAAGATATTGAAAAAACATGGATGAATTCACACCTTCGCTTCCTCGATTCTTCATCCCCCTGATTTCAGGTGCTTTTCGCTTAGTCCGAGTATTCTCTGATCAAGTATGCGCAAAAAATGCGCAACAATCTTCCTCGTGGTTAAGGGTATTAATGTCAAAAATCTAACACAGTCTTAAGAAAGCTCTAGTAAATTCACTAGATTAGTTGTCTAGTCTACTTTGTCCTTTGATAATTGGCACGGCCATTGCTAATAAAGAAGCCCGATCGGCATGTTGGTTGTACTGCTCAGCCGGTTCGTTATTTGAAAACTGACAAAACCAAACGCTTCGGCGTTTTGCTCTATGGTCTTCTCACCCACCATACTTTCCCTCCTACCCAATCCCTTCTAGGATTATCTTCCCCAAGTCCCAATTTAGATCGTTTATCTCCCCAATATCCCGCTTCGGAGAAGACCTTGATTCATAGCCCCGTTCCCCACGGGGCTTTTTTCTTTTCGAGCTTTTTTTCAAGACCCCTGGATATTCTTTGTTCTTCTGATACAATGCCCGCGAATGATCGAACACGGTCCGAGTACGGGGGATCTTGATGCGTCAACAACGCCTGATTTGGGTTTCTTTTCTTGTCTTTCTATCTGTCCTTTTCTCCTTTTCAACGCTGCTCGCAGACGCGGGTGAACCTTCGCCTGATGCGCCCCCTTTGGGTCCGCCTTCAGAGAAAGCTCTGTCTTTACAGGGAGTATCGCCAGCGTTTACGGACCCTGCCTTGTGGTATGAAGGAGGGAAAGCGCTCAATGAAGCCGGTTTCAAGGCTGTTGTAACGCGAGCCTTGGCCAGACCTGAATTGGCCGGTTTGCACGTTGGTTTCAAGGTTCAGGATCTGAACAGCGGTCGGGTTTTACTGGAACAGAATGCTCAGGAAACCTTTAACCCGGCCAGCAACATGAAAATCGTTTCTTCGGCTGCGGCTCTGCATTACCTGGGACCGGGTTACCGCTTTCACACTCGGATTTTTGCCAAGGAAGCTCCCGATGACGAAGGCGTCCTGCATGGGGATCTTTATCTGGTTGGTGGGGGTGATCCCTGGCTGGTCAACGAGCGCGTCTCCAAACTGGCGATGGATCTTTACAACCGAGGACTGCGGCGTATCGAGGGCAACATCCTTGTCGATGACAGCTTCTTTGATGACCAGCGTGAAGGCCCCGGTTGGGATGATGACGCGACCAACTATTCCTACCGTGCGCCCCTGGGAGCGATGAGTGTGAACTTCAACAGTGTCGGCGTGCATGTCTATCCCACCTTGGAAGTCGGAAAACCGGCGCGGGTGATGGTGGCTCCACGAACCGTTTACTATGACCTGACCACGGAGATCACCACGGAAAAACGTTGGAGCATGGTCATTGTGGAAACCCCGGTAAACCGAAAAGGGCGCAATGACATCAAGGTCCGTGGCCGTATCCATCCTGATCGTGAGCAGGGCGTACGTACCTACCGGCGTATCGACAACCCGCCGATGTTCGCCGGTCTGGTGATCCATGATGAATTGAAGTTGCGTGGCATCCGCACCAAAGGCTGGGTCAAACTGGGTAAAAAACCAAAGGATGCCAGTGTCGAACTGCTGGATTTTGAAAGTCCCACCTTGGGTAGACTGATCGGCTTGCTCAACAAGATGTCCAACAACTTCATGGCGGAACAGGTATTGAAGACCCTTGCCGCAGAAAAGTCCGGCACGCCGGGAACCTGGGAAAACGGGGTAGTATGGGTATCGCGGTTTCTGGTGGATGTGGTTGGCGTGAAACCGGGAAGCTTCAAGTTGGGTAATGCCTCCGGTTTGGGACCGGTCAATGAGATTTCGCCGGACCTGATTCTGAGGGTGTTGCGGATGATGAAACGGGAACCGACCTTGGCACCGGAGTTTCTGTCTGCAATGTCGGTTCTCGGTCAGGATGGAACCTTGCGTCGGCGCATTGCGGATAGCGAAGCCAAAGGACGTATTCGCGCCAAAACCGGAACGCTGGAAGCGGTCTTGGCTCTCAGCGGGTATGCGGTGAGCCGCGGCTGTGATGATCTTGTGTTTTCCCTGTTGTTCAATGATGGTACCAAAGAGCGGCGCAAAGATATGGCCAAGGTGCAAGATGAAATCCTCTTGGCGTTGACCAACCTGGTTTTGGACCCCAACAACAAGGGATGTCTCCCCTTGCAGGAAGAGGAAAACGAGAAAGCGGAACACTCCGGTTCGTAGGTGTCCGGCCATCTTTTTTTACAAAGGATGGATCAAGGACTTTTCTTCGCGATGAAAATATGCTAAAAAGCCACGAATCACCTTGTCGTAACAGGCATTTTCTTGACCAAAAGAGGGTGAGAATAGTAAAATTCCACCCGCGCTCGTCCGGTAATGTCAAGACAATGGAAAGCAATCCGATTTTTTGATGGTGAACCACGAAAGGCGTTGGGCCATTGAGTAAGGAAAAGCTTACAGATCAGGCGATGAAATACCTCCAAAAGGGGGATTTGAAAAGCGCCGTAAAGGTCTTCGAAAAGATCATCAAGGACCACCCTTCCGATGAACGTACACTCCAGAAGTTGGGAGATTTGTATGCCCGTCTGGGTGAAGTAAAGCCTGCGTTGAAGCACTACGGTCGCGTGAGTGAAATCTACCTGAAAAACGGGTTCCATATCAAAGCGCTGGCTGTTTACAAGCAGATGATTCTGCTCGATCCGGACAACTCGGACCTGCAGTTGCGTCTCGCCGATATGTATCAGGCTCAAGGGCTGATGAGTGAAGCGATCAACGAGTACCATGCCGTCTTGCAGAAAGCCCAGCAGAGCGGAAACGTCAACGAAGAAATGAACGTCCTACGTCGTCTGGTCAACCTGGAGCCTTCCAACCTGGTGACCAGGGTGAAACTGGCCGAAGGGATGTTGAACAACGGTATGGTGGAGGAAGGTGTTCAGGAATACCTGGACACCTTGGCCTTTTTGCAGAACTCCAACAAGTTGGATGACTACACCCGTGTGTTGGCTCGTTACCTCCAGCATCGACCGGAAGATCTGGAACGCGGGCGTGAATTGGCCCAGTTGTACCTGAACAAGGGCGAAGTCAAAAAAGGGTTGACCTTCTTGCAGTCCGTGTTGAAGTTGGACCCGGAGAGCCTGGAAACCCTGCTTCTGCTGGCCGAGTCTTTTCTGCAACTGAAACAATACAAAAAAACCATCACCGTGTATCGGGAGATGGTTCAGATCATCAAACGCGATGGCGATACACGCCGTTTGCAGTGGGTTTATGAACGAATCCTGGAACTGGACCCGGAAGACCAGGAAGCACGGCTGAGCCTGGAGCAGCTTCCTACCCAAAGCCAGATTCTTCAAGTCGTGAAAGAGCAGAGTCAGGCCGCAGACCTGCCGGAGTTGGATGACGTTGAACAGATTGAAGTGGACCTGGATGAGCCGGATGACGTGCCTTTGCCGGATTTCGGTGATGCCGCTTCGACCGGTGCCTACCATACGGTGAATGCTCCGACCCCTCAGGCGATGCCGCAAGCACCCGCAGCGGTTGCGCAACCTGTCGCTCCCAGCTCCGTTCCTCCGGCGAGCAAACCCTCCGGTTCCGGTTATGTGACCGTGGTGCCGCGTCCCCATGAAAGCGGGGGAAGTCCTGCGGCTTTTGCCAAGCTGATGACCGAGGCCGAGGTCTTCATCAAATACGGTTTGCATAGTCAGGCTGAAGGACGTTTGCGAGATATTTTAGAGCAAGCCCCGGACAACATCAGAGCGTTGGATCTGCTGCGGGATGTGTACCTCGCTCTGGGCAGCGCCCAGGACGCCCATGTGACCTTGATGCAGATCTGTCTGGCTCACCTGCGTGAGAACCGGACCCAAGAGGCACTAGCCATCCTCCAGGAAGCCGTTGAACTCCGGCATGACGTGTCAATGGCCCAAGGCTTCATGGAGAAGATCAAATTCGGTGACACCCAAAGTGTGATGACCGAGATCCAAGCCATGATCCAGGCAGATCCGGAGATGGATTTTGAAGCCGAACTGGCCGAACCGGAACTGGCTGAGCCGGAGTTGGAAGAGGCGATTTTCGGGGAACCCGTGGTTGACGAACCGGAAGTTCTGGTTGCGGATGATGGTGAGTTGGAAGTCATTGTCGATGATGAAGAACTCGTCGTGGACCTTGACAGCGGTGTCCATGTTGCTGCGGCAGAGGAAGAGATTCCGGACGTTGACATAGACGATGACCTGCTCGTAGACGACGAGATTGATATTGATGAGATCGAAATCGAACCGGAGATGATGAACGAAAGCGTTCCAAGTCCGGTTGGTGACGAGGAGGAGCCGCTTGTTGCGGTTGAGAGCCGTGAGGACGCTGCCTTGTCAGACGATGATGAAGCTCTGAGTGACGATGACATTGAAGACGGGCTTGAAGAAGCCGACTTCTTTATCCAGCAGGGCTTGTATGACGAAGCCCTGGAGATTCTGGAAGACCTGAACCTGGCTCGTCCGGGTCGGGAAGACATTACGGCGCTACTTGAGAAATGTCACGAAGGAATGGACGACCAGGAAGGCCCGAAAACCCTGGTTGCCGAAACCAGCGTGCCCTTTGAAAAAGTGGAAGAACCTGTATCCACACCTGCCAAACCGGAAACGGCAATGCCTCCCTCGGACCCGACCTTGCAGGGCTTCCCTGGATTGGACAAACCGGGTGTTGAGGACGACGAACCTCTGGACTTTGGCAAGCCTGTGTCGTCGGAGGCATCCCAGAGTACTGCGCGGAAGATGCCGCCGCCTTTGCCGGGAAAACCGCCCTTGTCTCCACCTCCCAGCGGTCAGACATCCGGCTTGAGGAAAACACCGCCCCCGCTTCCAGGAAAAGCCGTGAAGCCGGGAGCGCCCAAACCGCCGCCGCCACTTCCGAAACCTACGCCAGCCAGTTCCCAGGCGATCAACCTCGCTGAAGAGATATTGGCCGATCTGGATGATGATTCCGCCACCGGCGGCAGCCAGAGCGATGCCTGGATGGATGATGCCATCCAACATAGCCCGGCGAAGAAAGCAACGTCTTCGGCTGTTCTGTCAGGCCACAATGGCGGAGAAGATTTGCGGCATCTGAACCTGGGGCGTTCGTACCGGGAGATGGGCAAGCCCACCGAAGCGATTAACGAACTGCAAAAGTGCAAGGCTCCCGATCTGCGCTATGAAGCCGTTGCCTTGATTGTGGCCTGCTACATTGAAAAAGACGTGGGCATGAAAGCGGCCCAGTATCTTCGTGAGGCGCTGGCCTTGCCTGAACTGACTCAGGAACGTGTGAAAGCCTTGCGCGTGTTGTTGGCGGAAGCCTACGAACGGCGTGAGGAACCCAGCGAGGCCTTGTATTTCTACAACAGTGTTGCGGCGTTGGATGCTGCCTATGGTGAAGCCGCCGCGAAAGCAGAGCAGCTCCGCATGGATGGTGTGGAAGAAGGTATTGATGTGGATGACCTGGAAGACGTGCTGCGTAGCGTAAACTATCAGGCGCTTCCCCAGGGTGACCCTGGTTCGTCTACCGTTCCGCCCGCCTCCAACAAGAACAACATCTCGTATGTTTAACCTGTTTCCTCGATCAACCCACCTGAAAGGTTGTCGCTCTGCGGCAGCCTTTTTTCCATGAAGGGCCTGTGGTTCATGATCCTTGTGTGACCATGACTAGCGCCGCTCTTCTTTTGTCCATTGTTTCTGGAGGTACGACCATTTCTGAACCCAAAGGCAACCTGAAAGGACTTCGTTCCGAAGTCATCAAGCGTTTGAAAAAACTGTTTCGTCGTCGTGTTCCCGCCGAGTTGGCGATCAGCCCGGAATTGGCGGATAGTCTTTGTGCGCTTTCATTTGAACTACGTCGGCAAGTAGGGGTGTTGCTCAACCGTCGCGGCCAGGTTACCGAGGTCGTGGTGGGGGAAGCCAAAGGAATTGAGCTGCCGGAGCTTGGACGTTCCCGCGGGGCGGCAGGCCGCCTTGCCGGTGTCCGCTTTGTGCATACTCATCTGTTCGGCGAAGGTTTGGATGATGAAGACCTGCTTGCCTTGCGGCTCTCCCGCTTGGATGTCGTTTGCGCACTCTGTGTGGAGGACGGTCATTGCTCCCGTGTAGAGCTGGCTCATCTGCATCCGGGGCAGTTGGGAGAAGATGGTATCGAACGCCTTCAGGTTCCCAGTGTCTATGCGTTGCAGTTTCCCGTGTTGGATGTCGTGCGGGAATTGGAAAGCGAGTTTCAAAGCGTGCTTTCCGATGGCAAGCAAACCAAGGAAGCCAAGGGAAAGGACAGGGCGGTGCTGATTGGCGTGCGAACCCGTGAGGGTGGCAGCGATGAACGAAGCATGGCCGAGTTGATCCGTCTGGCGGAAAGCGCCGACTTGCAGGTGGTTTCTCACGGCATTCAGACTCGCGCCAACGTGGACCCGCGTACCGTGGTTGGAAAAGGAAAACTGCAACAACTGATACTGGACAGCCTTTCCCTTGGTGCGTCGATGATTATCGTTGACCGGGCCTTGTCACCGGCCCAGGCCAGGGCCATTGCGGACATGGCCCAGGTGGAGGTGTTGGACCGCAACCAGTTGATTCTTGCCATTTTCGGGCAACGGGCGAAAAGCCGGGCCGGACGCCTGCAAGTGGAACTGGCTGGGTTGAAGTACGAACTGCCCCGCTTGCACCAACGGGCCAAAGGGCTTAGCCGCATCACCGGCGGGATCGGCGCACAAGGACCGGGTGAAACCAAGCTGGAAATTCACCGTCGTCGCGTGCGTGCGCGCATTGACCGCTTGGAGAAGGAGATTGATGCTCTGGGGCGTCAGCGCCAACTACGGCGGAAGAACCGCCTGAGCCAAGGTATTCCTGTGGTCAGTCTGGTTGGTTATACCAATGCAGGGAAATCGACCTTGCTCAATCGCCTGACCAAAAGCGATGTCATTGCTGAAGACCGTCTCTTCGCAACCCTGGACCCAACCAGCCGACGGATTCATCTCTTGGGGGGAACGGACATTGTCCTTACCGATACCGTAGGCTTTATTCAGGATCTTCCCAAGGAATTGGTCAGTGCCTTTCGGGCCACTTTAGAGGAATTGGAAGACGCCGATGTCTTGCTTCATGTGCTGGATGCCTCCGATGCCCATCATGAAACCCAGGCTGACGCGGTGAACCGTATTCTGGATGACCTGGGCCTTGAGGATCTTCCCCGGCTGGTGGTGTTCAACAAGGTGGATTGTCTGGATGAGGCCCAGCGTGACGAATTGGGCGAGCATGATCTTGCGATCAGCGCACAGAAAGGGCAGGGCTTGACCCAGTTGCTGGAAACGCTGGAAGAGCTTGTGCTGGTCTCCAGAGAGCAAGCCTTGGTGGCTAGAAAGGAAAAGGTGGAGCCGAAGTTCAAGCCAGTCTGTGATTGGGAACCCATCTCGGAGGAGGAGGTCTAAGCCCGGTCGCTGGTTTTTCCGGTCACTGTCGGGATGTTTTTCAACCTTCAGGTTTCAGTATCGCCATCTTCCGGGATCTCGCTTTCCTGCTCGTCATCTCCGTCTGCGTCCGGGATAAGATCCAGATCCCCGTCTTCCTCACAGCTTTCTCCGGCCTGCTCGCCGCTGAACGTGCAGGCTTGTTCCAGGCAACAGGGTGCAACACAGGAAACGTAGTCACAGGTCATCTGGTCCGTGCAGGCATTCCAGGCCGAGCGCATCGCGTCTTGTTTGCTCGTGGAGGTACTTCCCCAGAAGTCCTTGCAACGCTCGCGGCATTGGGCTTCCACCTGGTACTGTTCGGTGGCTCCGCTAACGGGGATTTCCTTGTCGTCCGGCAGGGCGTTGTCTCGCCACAGGGAAAACCAGCAGGCCTGACTTTCCGTGCAGTCGATCATACACATATCTTCCACATAGGCCGCGCTGTCTTCGGAGCAGGACGTCAGGAGAAAGAGAACGAGCCCAAGCAGCAGGGCAAAGGGGGTGATCCAAGTCCGCTTTGTCCGTGGCCTGTTGGGATAACCGGCCTTCAGGGTTGACTCGTTTCGGGGCGTTACACGTGGCAGAGAAAGGTTCATTGTTTCAGCCATCTACATCCATGAAGACACCGGGTCGCACTTCCACCTGTTGTTTTTTCGGTTTGATGGTTTCTCCGTCGGCAGCAGTCTGGCGCGGTTCCGGTCGGTTTTGCGCTGGCGGTTGTTGATTGCCAAAGCCAGGAGATTGGTCGAAGCCGCCGAAGCCGGGCATTGGGCCTTGGTGGAAATTCTGCACATGAATGTGTTTGGAAAATCGTTTCTTCAACACGGCCCGAACGACCATCCGCACCGGAGGGAGTAGCAAGGCAAAACCGAAACCATCGGTCATGAACCCGGGGGTAAGCAATAAGGCACCAGCGATGAGAATCAGCACGCCGTCCACCAGGGCATCGGTGGGCAGTTGTCCCTTAGCCATTTGCTGGTTCATGGTCATCAAGACATGTAACCCTTGGCGCTTGGCCAAGGCCGCACCCACTACACCGGTGACAATGATAATCAGGATGGTGTTCAGCCCCCCGATCATTCCGCCCACTTCCAACAGAACATACAACTCCAGCGCCGGGAGCAGGGTAAACAGCAAGATGATCAGAGGCAGCATGAGGTCATCCTTTCTTTCGCCGAAGCAGGGTTCCGGCGTGGCTTCGTGGTGCCGGTGCAGTCTGTCGGCAAGCCCTGGAATGTCGTCTCTTCACGCCTTACGGCAGAAGCCAAGGTTGCTTTCTTGTGGGGAACTTCAACGCCCTCGCCCACAACAGACCACGCCATCCACCTTAAGGTAAGGATGATTCTCTCCCAGGTCAAGCGCAGTGCGCCCTTTGAAGACACGGAAGCCGAGGGTTTGTCCCGAAGGGTTTGGATTCATGCTCTGAATGGAAGACTGTCGTGAACCCTCTGTCGCCTCAGGCCGGATAGGAACCGCTGATGTAATCTTTCAACAGGTGGTTCTCGTAGTCTTTGGCACGTTTCAGGGTTTTTACCACATCACCAATGGAAATCAGTCCGACCACCGTTCCGTTTTCCAAGACAGGGAGGTGCCGAAAGCGGTTCTCCGTCATCACGTTGGATACATAATCCAACTCATCATCCGGTACACCGACAATCAACTCGCGGGTCATGATCTCGGAAACCTGTGTGGTGGTCAGAGTTTCCGGGTTCTTGGCTACCTGACGCAGCACATCGCGCTCGGTGAAGATCCCGACCAGCTTTCCACTTTCCTCCATGACCAGCAAAGCTCCGACACCTTGACCGGCCAGGGTACGAATGGCATCCAAAATGCTCACGGAAGGTTGTACACTGATGATATGATGTCCCTTTTTCTCTAAGATCGTGCGAATCGTATCCATCGTTTTCCTCCATAAAACTGGAAACAGGCAAGGAGTGTAACCCTCCTCACCTCATGGTGTTTCAAAAAAGCAATGTTTGTACAATGAACTGTTTGTTCCCCCTAACTATCATTACTATAAGACATCCTTTTTCGATTTCAAGGCGCACCTTTGAGGAAAGAAGAAGAAAAACACGCCATCCCGGATCTTGAGATTGCCAGCTTGGGGGTATTGAACCATAAAAAACTTCCTCCCATCATGCTGGATGGGAGGAAGGCAAAGAACGTAAGGTCAGGGGTGTAGGCTGTCAGAGGGGTGGCTCTAGGATTCTTCCCGGCTTGGTTTCTCTTTTAAGACGGACCCATCAATGGGCTGGTGCCTGGGAAGGAATCCAGATTGCGCTTACCAGACGATATCACCGCAGTCATAAGAGAACCCTGTGCAATAAGGGGTTTCTTCCTCGGTGCAGGTGTCTCGTTCCGTAATCGAAATCCTTCGGCCTTCTTCATCGTAGGAATAGCTTTCGCAATCCGTGTAATCTTCGCCGTCGCAGTCTTCGTCTTCTTTGGTGTCCAGCCTCTGGTTGTTTTCGTCGTAGGTGTAAAGTACGCAACCGGAATCCGGTGTGTTGGAGCAGGTACTGTCTGTTCCTTCGCTTGTCAGGTTGCCGTTGGCATCGAAAACGAAATACTTGCAGGTTTCCGGAGCATCGTCACAGTAGGCATCGGTCCGGGTTTCAATCAATCTCCCTGCGTCATCATAGGTGTAGGACGTGCAATTCTCTCCGTTGTCGTCACACTCGTTGTCGTGCTGCTCGGTAAGCATGTTTCCGTTGGCGTCGTAGGTGTAGGTATGGCAACGGTCGTTGGTTTCGTCGCAGTCGCTGTCTTCCTTTTCTGTGAGCTTGTTGCCATTCTCATCATAGGTATAGGCAAAGCAGTGATCGTTGGTGCCGTCGCAGTCCGAATCGTCCAGATAGGTCAGACGATTCCCGTTCTCGTCATAGGTGTAGGTTTCACACTCGTAATCGGATGTCTCACCGCACTCGAAGCGGAGTTCTGAGTAAATGAGGTTCCCGTTGTCATCATAGGTATAATGGTAGCATTCTTCGTCCAACTCGCCGTTGCAGCCATAGTCCATGCCGTCCAGAGTTTTGTTGCCGTTCTCATCGTATTCGTAACGGATGCAGGCCGAAGGGGTTCCCGTGCAACCCATATCAAAGGCTTCAAGGGTCAGGTTGCCGTTTTCATCATAGCTGTACTCTGCACAAATACCGAACATCCCCCCGCTTTGGCTACTCTGATAGAGAACCCGTCCCTCTGAATCATAGACCTCGGAATAGCTTTCCGCGATGTCTCCCTCACATTCATCAAAGTACTGTTCTTGCAGACAGACGAGGTCATTGAAGCAACGCGGATAGAAATAATAGCCCTCCGCGCATTGCTCGCAAAAGTCTCCGGCAAAGCCTTCTGAGCAGGCACAGATGTCGCTATCGCCGGCACAGATACCGTTGTCATTGCAGTCGTAGCTTGTTCCAACGCAATGCTCAAGGCCGGTCCCGATACCGTCACAGGTATCGTCACTGGTGCAGTCGTTTTCATCATTACAGGATGTTTGAGAGGTCGCGGGGCGATCAGCCGGGCAACTGAAGCTTAGGCCATCGCAGGTTTCCGCTTCATCACAAAGGCCACCCGCCCGGCACTCGGTTCCTTGAGCAACGGGACTCCAGGCGCTGTTGTCTGTGGTAGGATCGCAGATCGCGCAGGCATGGTCCGGGTTGATGGTTCCGCTATCGACGCAGGTGTTGTCGATCCAGCATTGGTCGGCGTTACAGGGGTCGCTTTCTTCTTCGGTGTCTCCATCCATATCGCCGTCTTCATCTCCATCGGAATCGTCGTCGTCATCATCATCGTCTGTGTCACCATCGGAGCTATCATCGTCATCGTCGTCTGTGTCACCATCGGAGCTATCATCATCGTCATCGGAAACACACTCCGAACAGCTTTCGGATGAACAGGCCGCCATCAGAGAAATCAGCATGATGAAAAGGATACTCCATAGGACAAACCGGCTTTGCATGACACCCCCCTTTTTTTCTCAGATTTCAACTCTGAGTGGTCAAGTCACAGATTCTGAACGGATAGAACGTTCATCCTACCAATTTTAAGGTGTGATGCAAGAAAAAGCATGATTATCCTAATGTATCCATCTTGTGTAGGATTCCGACGGGCGAGGTAGCCGCATCCCCAAGGTACATGAGCAGCTCATCCGTAACGGCTCCAGTATCTTGGGTTCGATGGGTGAGCAAGCAGCGCCCGATCAGAGTTTTGATGGCACCTTTGTTCTTTATAACGACCTTATTCTATGGCAGATCCCGCTCACGACAGATATGGAGAATGGATCAATCCTATCAAGCGATGCCGTGGATGCTTCCGGTCTTGCGTCCCGCGGTTCCCTTCCTTCCTTCCTTCCTTCCTTTTCACCCTCGTCAAAGCAATCAAAGGCCTTGTTTATCTGATAACGAAAAACGCCTCCCCGAAGGGAGGCGCGGAATGGATCGTTGAAAAGGGGGCTTAGCCTTGAGCCTGGGCCACCGCTTCCTGTTCGCCACCGGAGCGCTTGTAGATGTAAATCATCATCGGGCTGGCGATGTAGATGGAACTGTAGGTACCAACGAAGATACCCATCAGCATCGCTGCGGCAAAGTCGAAGATCACGCCGCCGCCGAAGATCATCAGGCTACCGACAACCAACAGGGTGGTGCCGGAGGTGAGGATGGTACGGGAGAGGGTCTGGTTGACGCTGCGGTTGACCACTTCATCCAAGCCAAGCTGGCGGACCTTGGGCATGTTCTCACGAATACGGTCATAGACGATGATGGTATCGTTGAGGGAGTATCCGACGATGGTCAACAGGGCGGCAATGGTTGCCGTGCTGAATTCAATCTGGAACAGAGCCAGCATACCCACCGTAATCAATACGTCATGAACCAGGGCGATAATCGCGCCGGGAGCAAAACGGATATCGAAACGGATGGCGATGTAGAGCAGAATCAGGCCCAGGGCATAGATGATGGCGTAGAAGCTCTGCTCTTTGAGGCGGGCACCGACTTTCGGGCCGACGCTGTCATCACGGAGGATCTCGAAGCTGTCTTTGCCGAACTTCTGTTCCAGCGCGGAGGTCACTCGGTCGTGCAGTCCGGAAAGCACCACCGTGTAATAGAGGCGATCGCCACGTTCTTTGTGGTCGATCTTGTGGGCCGGAATGTTGTACTTGGACAGCATGTCCTTCAGCTTGGCTTCATCAATTTCCGTTTTGGTGGCGAAAGAGAGGGTATCACCACCGGCGGTCTTGTGTTCGTAGTTCTTCAGATTCTGATCTTTGAAAGTACTTTTCAGCTCGGATTCCAGCTTGTCGCTCATGCTCTCATTGACAAAACTGATGTCACCGATCTTGATCAGCACTTCGTTTTCTTCCTGCAAGCCGCCGAAGCTCTGCACTTCCACGCTGGGCAGGTTTTCCACGCTTTCCACGGCTTCGCGGATGTCCTGGACAGGGGTTTCGCTTTTGAACTTCACCTGCATTTCGGTACCACCGGCGAAGTCGATACCGAAATTAAGCCCCATCACCAGATACAGGACCAGGCTGACGGCCATCAGGATACCGCTGAACGTCACGAATTTCTTCGCGTTGGGGATGAATTGGACGTTTACATCCGGGGGAACGATTTGAAACATCGTCGGCTCCTATCTGCTAATCGCAATCAGACGCTCAGGGTCTGGGGTTTGAACTTCATCGTCACGTATTCAAAGAATGCGCGGGACACCACGATGGCGGTGAACATGGACGAGATGATACCGATAATCAGGGTCACGGCGAAACCTTTCACCGGGCCGGTGCCGTAAGACCACAGCACGAAACCGGCGATCATCGTCGTCACCTGGGCGTCGAAGATGGTCCAGAAGGCTTTGTCATAGCCGCTCTCAATGCAGGCAATGGGCGTCTTTCCAATACGCTGCTCTTCACGCAGGCGCTCGTAGATGATTACGTTGGCATCCACGGCCATACCGATGGTCAACACGATACCGGCGATACCCGGTAAGGTCAGCGTGGCTTCAAACCCAGCCATTGCTGCCATGATGAACAACACGTTGAGCATCAGAGCGAGGTTGGCAAACACGCCAGCCATGCGGTAGTAGACGAGCATGAAGATCATGACCAGGCTGAAGCCGATGATCATGGAAAGCTTACCGGAAGCGATGGAGTCGTTACCCAGGGTGGGACCGACGAAGCGGGTTTCTTCAAACTTCACCGGGGCGGGAAGGGCACCGGCGCGAAGCACGACAACCAGATCGCGGGCTTCATTGAACAGTTCCTGATAGCTGCGCAGGCTACCCAGGGTAATCATCGCCCGGCCACCACCGATACGGCCCTGAATCACGGGGGCGCTATACACGGTGTTATCCAACACGATGGCCATACGTTCTTTGGTATGGTCTTCCGTGACCTGAGCAAACTGCTTGGCACCGCTTTGGTCGAAGGTCAGGGAAACGTAGGGACGGTTGTTCTGCTGGTCGATGTTTACACCGGCGTCGGCAATGGTGTCACCGGTCATCAGCGTGCGCTTGTACAGCGTATAGCTGCGGTAATAGGTGGTCAGGCTTTTATCCTTTTCCAACTCTTCCAGAAGCAGCTCACGGTCGGCGGGGACACGGTCTTCGGCCTTGACCCATTCCTTGAAGCTGGCAAGGCTTTCACCTTCTTTATCTTTTACCGCTTCCAGGTAGGGAACCTGATGGGTTGTGCCGTTCTTGTCCGTGGCGCTCTCGTATTTCAACGACCAGCCTTTGGGCAGGTTGTCTTTGTGCTTGGCCAGTTCCATGCCCTTGTCGTCCACGACTTTGAATTCCAACTGCGCCACGCGGCCAATCAGGCTTTGCACGCGGTTGAGATCCTTCACGCCGGGCATCTGAATCAGGATGGAGCTTTCGCCCTGGCGAGCGACCAGAGGCTCACGCACGCCGGTCTCATCAATACGGTTGCGGATGGTTTCAATGGCCTGCATCACGGCGTAGTCTGCGCGGTGCTTGGCATATTCCGGCAGCACGCTGTAACGGATGCTGTTCTCTTCGCCGGGTTGGGCACCCTCGTTCTGCATCACGTTTTTCAGCCATTTATCCAGGGATTTCTTCCCTTTGTTCTTGGCGTCGTTGTCGGCGAAGGTCACGTACAGGGCGGGTTCATCATCCACCACGTTGACCAACTGGCACTTGAGTTCCTCATCTTCGCAATACCGATAAATGTCTTCGGTCTGGCGATCCACGAAGTCCAAGATGGCCTTATCGGTTTCCACACCAAGTACGATGTGGACGCCGCCCTGAAGGTCCAAACCCAACGAAAGTTTCTTGTTGGTGACGTATTCTTTGTACCAGTCGGGCAGTTCCGGTTGCAGGCTCGGCACCAGATACAGCACCGAGGCGACCATCAACACGACCACCGCAATAAATTTCCACAACCACGGTCTTTCCATAACGAATCACTCCTGCATGGGTGCAAACGCCCGCACGGATGAGCGGGCGATCAGATTATTCTTTGGGTTCCGGGCCTTTCTTCCCCGCAATGTTTCCGCGCTGTACCTTGATGCGCGTATTCGGGGCGATTTCCAGGGTCACGACTTTTTCCGTAATTCCGACGATCTTCCCATGAATTCCGCCGGAGGTGATGACATCATCATCCCGTTGCAATTGCGAGAGCATCTCTTTCATCTGCTTTTGCTGCTTTTGCTGGGGACGGATCAGCAGAAAATAGAAAACCAGGAAAATCAGACCCATCGGTAGCAGGGTGTCGATGATCCCAGGACTCTGAGCCCCTGCGCCACCTTCAGCGGCTTGGGCCAGTAATTGTCGAACAGTTGCCAACGCGGTCACTGAATCCTCCTAACCTATCAAAATCAAAGCCATTTGTTATGCAATGCGCCTTTCTATTCAAAGTGACGTAGGGTTCTACCAAAATACCGGGTAGGGGTCAACTTAATTTATGAACGGCTCTGGTTGCGTCGATACGCCAGTTTGTCCGGATTGCAGGCGAAACCCTGCCGAGCGATCCCTCACGGAGAGTGCCAGTCAATCTCAAAACGATGTCGAGCTTGGAAGCAAAGGACGAAATGAAGGAGGCCCGGCCTGAAGCCGGACCTTCAATCAGAGGTAATCTGTGTTGATCTTACGGCGCGCCCTGAATCATCATCCCTTTGGGGTATTCGATGTCGTATTGGATGCTGATGTCTGTTTTCTGCTTGGCCTTCAACGAGAAAGACCAACTCAGCACGCCCGGCTTGGTCTTATCCTTGGTAAAGCCTTGGCTGGTTTTCTCGGAGAGCTTGACCTGAATGTCTTTGTGGCGGCTGACCGGAATGCGCTCCAGCAGGCGAACCTGGATGTCCCTATCCTTATATAGATTCGATATCCGGATGGAATAGTGATAGTGAACGCGGATGGATTTGTTGATGACGCCTTCGTTATACTGTTTTTTAGTGATCTGTTTTCGTTCCACCTTGACACGCGGGTCTTGACCGAAAGGCAGCAGCAATTCTTCACCGCTCTGGGTGGTGGGAATGCTTGCCCGCCCGACAAAGTCTTCATCCATGAACAGGTTGATTTCTCCGGCAAGCAGGGGGAAATCGAAGGGGTTGGTGGTCTTGGCAGCCAAAAAGGCTGCTTCGCTTTGTTCGGGAACCAGTTCGATATGCGGTTCAACTGTCCAGGAACGAGCGAGTAAGAACACCTTGTGGGTTTGGTTGTCGCTGGGAATGCTGGTTTTCTTGGGTACGGTGAAACTGGCAAAGCCGATGGTTTCCACTTGAGCAGAAGCCATCTGGGCGATGGAGGGTTCGTCGTCGTAGTCCTCTTCCATCGCTTCTCCCGATGCCATTTCATCTGCGACGGCCAGGTTCATTTCCGCTTTCTTGAAACTGCGGCTTCGGGACATCGCACGGGGGGCGGGAGGCGGAGCCGGATAGTAGAAATCGACGTAGCGGGAATCCAGTTCGGGCAAGGTTCCATCCAATTTCGGGCGTGCCGTGGAAAGCACCAGGGTTACGTTGTCCCAGTCATCACCGGTACGTTGATTCAACACACCGTAGCATCCCAGTTCCACTTCCCGCTTGTCGGGCTGATAGCGGGCATCATAGACCATGTTCCAGCTTGCTCCGGGCATCAGGTATTGCGCGGTGGCGGTGAAGCTTCCCGGCTTGAGGACTTCCAGGCTGACGTGGGCGGTAATCGTCCAGTGGCCTCGCTTGCTGCGCAGTTCGCGCAGTTGGGTTTGCAGGGCGGCGATGGTCTTGGCCAGGTCGCGGCGTTGAATATCCAAAGTCTGCAACTGCTTGGCCAGTCCGTTGAGACGATCTCCCACGAAGCTTGTCGCCTGCTTCCAATCATTGATGCTCAGCCGCTTCGTAGCCATGTCCTGGCTTTCATGCTTTCCGTAGGTGCTGACCAGGGATTGTACAAACTTCATCTGAGCCATCACGGCGTCTCGTTGGTCCTGCAAGGTTCGATCTTGATCCTGACGCTGTTGAAGCTCTTGGGCCAGGCTTTCAAGTCGGCTGTCCACTTCCTGGGTAGAAAACACACGTTCCAGGCTGGCCCCCAGAATACGCACTTTGGCCGTTCCCTTGCCGCCTACCTGGAAGGACTCCCGGTAGAGACGCTCGGAGAGGTTGACCAGGTCCAGGGTCTGGCTTCCCCGTTCGTTGAGGTTCACCTTGCCACTGCGGGTCACGCGGGCCATATCCGGAAAGACGGTGGCTTGATGCACGATGCTTTCCACCTTGATGGCTTGGGCTGGTTCCGCGTGGGCCTGAAAACATGGAGTGACCATCCCACTCAGGCTGAAAAGAAACGCGGCAAGAACAAGTGTGCTTCTGATGGAAAAGGGATGATGGTGTTTCCGACGATGGGGCATGGAGATCCTCCTTCGTATGGGCTCATAGCGATGGGGCCGTTTGGTTTGATGCGTGCGTTGTCCCTACCGGCTAGTCTGCGACAGGATGCGTTTCAGGTCAAGCTTCGGTTGAGGGATGACGCTAGCTGCCGCGATTCGATGCTTAGGCAAAGGCTCCGAACTCATCCAAGCGGGTGCCGAGAATGGAAGACCACATTGAGAGCGTGCCGTCGGCTTCGTTCAAGCAGGGCGGGGTTTCCTTGCCCGTGGCATGGCAGAGCATCCACGCCGCCAGATGCGAGGGAACAGGCCCGCGGGTGGTCCAGTGTTTTTCTGTCAAGGAAATCGGCGTATGACCGACTTGGAAGGTAAGACCATGTGGTGTGCCAAGCCCCGCTTGACCGAAGGTGTCCGTCCACGCCGGAACCTGAAGGTCATAGAAGGTCAGTTGCAGGGTTTGTCCCGGCGAGGGTTGCAGGTGCGGCGCGTCCGGTGTTTCATGGACCAGACGACTGAAGACCGGCAGGCCGTGACGAAGAATCTCAAAACGGAAGGGACGAGAGACGAAGGGCTTTTGCAGCAGCGTTTGCACCAGCGCCGCCAGGCGTTTGGAGTCCGGAATCTCATCCGTGGTTTGGGAAAGCAGATAATGCGTGTAGGTATGGACCATGCTGGGCTCCTTGGGTGGATGATCCAAAACACCGCGAATGACAAAACGCAGGTTTTGGATTCCAATGGTTTTCTACTGAGTGGAATTATAAACCCGACGCGGGGTGCAACCAAGAAAAGTTTGTGGAAAAAACTTTGATTTCTCTCTCTTTTCATGTTTACAAGGCAAAGGCTCCCTGGTATCCTGCGCACCGCGAAACAAACATCGGTTGTTTTGATCTTGTGATTCACTGTTAGATGTCCCCTGTCTGTGCCGGACGGACACGTTTGGCCTGACACATTTTGGAACCACGGAAGGAGAATACTGAATGGCTTCGAAACACGTGTATTATTTCGGAGGGAAGAAAGCCGAAGGCTCCGCCGACATGAAAAACCTGTTGGGCGGCAAAGGGGCCAACCTGGCCGAAATGACGAACCTCGGATTGCCCGTGCCGGCAGGCTTCACCATCACCACGGAAGTCTGCACCTACTTCTCCAAACACGGCGGGGAATACCCCAAGGGTTTGGAAAAAGATGTCAAGGCCAACGTGGCCAAGATCGAAAAGGAAATGGGCGCGAAGTTCGGCGATGCCAAAAACCCGCTCCTCGTTTCCGTGCGCAGTGGTGCCCGTGTCAGTATGCCCGGCATGATGGACACCGTATTGAATCTCGGCTTGAACGACAAAACCGTCCAGGGCGTGATTGCTCAGACCGGTAACGAACGCTTCGCCTATGACAGCTATCGTCGCTTCGTGCAGATGTACGCAGACGTGGTCATGGAAGTCCGTGCGGGCAAGGGTGAAGAAGATCCCTTCGAAGAACTGATGGACAAAATGAAAAAGGATCGCGGCGTGGAGTTCGACACCGACCTCACCGCCGAGGATCTGAAAGAACTGACTGCTCAGTTCAAAGCGATGGTCAAGGCCCGCCTGAAACGCGCCTTCCCGGAAGATCCCTGGGATCAACTCTGGGGTGCCGTCACCGCCGTGTTCCAGAGCTGGGACAACGAGCGCGCCATCGTCTATCGTAAGCTCTATGACATTCCAGACCACTGGGGCACCGCCGTCAACGTGATGTCGATGGTCTTCGGAAACATGGGCGATGACTCCGGTACCGGTGTGGCCTTCACCCGTGACCCCGCCACCGGCGAAAACAAATTCTACGGTGAGTTCCTGATGAACGCGCAGGGCGAGGATGTCGTTGCCGGTATCCGCACGCCGCTGAAGATTGACGAACTGAAAGAGAAAGACCCGAAGAGCTTCAAGGAACTGATGTCCATCCGTTCCAAACTGGAGAAGCACTATCGGGATATGCAGGACATCGAATTCACCATCCAGAAGGGCAAGCTCTACATGCTGCAAACCCGTTCGGGTAAGCGCACCGGCTTCGCCGAAGTGACCATCGCGGTCGATATGGTGAAAGAGCGTCGCATCAAGAAGGAAGAAGCCTTGATGCGCATCAACCCCGAAAGCCTGAACCAACTGCTGCAACCCATCTTCGATCCCGATGACAAACGCATCGCGCTCAAAGAAGGTACGATGGTGGCCAAGGGCTTGAATGCGGGTCCGGGTGCGGCCAGCGGTCGCGTGGTGTTCAATGCCGATGACGCCGTGGAAATGGCCAAAGGCGGCGATCCCGCCGTTCTGGTTCGTATCGAAACCAGCCCCGATGACCTCAAGGGTATGGCCAAGGCCGTGGGTATCCTCACCGCTCGCGGTGGAATGACCAGCCACGCCGCCGTGGTTGCCCGTCAGATGGGTAAAGTCTGCGTCGCCGGTTGTGGCGATCTGAAGATCGACTACAAAAAAGACCAGATGAAGATTGGCGACCTGACCATCGCCAAGGGTGATTACATCAGCATTGACGGTACCACCGGTGAAGTCTTCGCCCGCAAGGTGAAAACCCTGCCCAGCGAAGTCGTTCAGGTTCTCGTGACCAAGAAGATGAAACCGGAGAAGAGCGAAGTCTATCAGCGCTTCGCCGACCTGATGAAATGGGCCACCGAAGCGCGTCGCATGGGTGTGCGCACCAACGCCGACCAGCCGGATCAAGCCGCCAACGCCATTTCCTTCGGTGCTGAAGGTATCGGCCTGTGCCGCACGGAACACATGTTCTTCGGCGAAGGCAAGATCGAACCGATGCAGGAAATGATTGTTGCTGAAGACGAGAAGGCTCGCCGTAAGGCTCTGAAGAAGCTTCTCCCCTTGCAGCGTAAAGACTTTGCCGGCATCTTCAAGGCGATGAATGGCTTCCCGGTCACCATCCGTACCTTGGACCCGCCGTTGCATGAATTCGTGCCTCACACCGACGAAGACGTGAAACGCACCAGCGACTATTCCGGCGTGCCGGAGGATGTGATTCGCGCCCGCGTGGCCGATCTGCACGAGTCCAACCCGATGCTCGGTCATCGTGGTTGCCGCTTGGGCATCTATTATCCGGAGATCACCGAAATGCAGGCCCGTGCCATCTTCGAGGCCGTGGTCCAGGTGAAGAAGACCGGTATGGAAGTCAAGCCGGAAATCATGATCCCGCTGGTCAGCCATGTGAACGAGTTGAAGGCTCAGGCCAAGATCGTCCACGAAGTGGCCCAGGACGTGATGACGAAGAAGAAAATGGAATTCGATTACCTCGTGGGTACGATGATCGAATTGCCGCGTGCGGCCATCACGGCGGACGAAATCGCCGAAGTCGCCCAGTTCTTCAGCTTCGGGACCAATGACCTGACCCAGACCGGCTTTGGTCTTTCCCGTGATGACGCGGGTAAATTCCTGCGGTTCTATGTGGATGAAGGTATCCTCGGGAAAGATCCCTTTGAGGTCTTGGACCAGAGCGGTATCGGCACCCTGATGCAGATCGCCGTGGAGAAGGGTAAATCCGCCCGCCCGGACATCAAGCTTGGTATCTGTGGTGAACACGGTGGCGAGCCCTCCAGCGTGGAATTCTGCCACCGCACGGGCTTGGCCTATGTCTCTTGCTCCCCCTTCCGCGTGCCTATCGCCTCCTTGGCCGCCGCCCAGGCTGCCCTGAAGGAAAAAGCGGCCAAGAAACCCGCCGCCAAGAAGCCCGCGAAAAAAGCTGCCAAGAAAGCCGCCAAGAAATAAGCGCGTTCTTTCTTTCCGATGATAAACGCCCCGGCCATCTGGTCGGGGCGTTTTGCGTGCCGGATATCGAGGTCCAGTTGAAGCGGTGTTGGGCGATCCGCACCATTCAGCAGTGTTTGGGCCTTCCCAGAGCAAAGGCAGCCCACAATCAGGAAGAAGCTCTGACCTTGGCTGAAGGGTTGTGATGATGAAAGGCGGAATCCGTTGCCAATGTCTGATTGCAGACTTCAACCTGGTGAAAGAGGCGTGAAACGCATCGCCATGTCATCTTGTTCCATCGTGTTGTCAACGGCGTAGCAGTATTTGGAAAAGCCTCGTTGTTGCAACTGGAACCGGCGAATCAGGCCCATGATCCACGTTGGCACCTGGGTTTCCGTTTTGATTTCCAGAATCACCGGGGATTCGTCATTCTCAACCACGGAGGTTACGGCGTCGTCGTAATTCATGAATGGCTCGGACGAAACAAGATCCATTGAGCCGTGGGTTGGCCGAAAGGAAAGGTTGCGGTCGAAGGTGATGCGGCAGTAGTTTTCAAAATCGCACAAAAAGGGCTGACGGACATAACGTACATGCACCATCGGTTCCGCGCCGAAACGCAGTACTGCGTTTTCAAAGGAATCACGCAAAGATAAAGGTTGGGTTTTGCGATCCATCCCTTGCTGGCCGGATTCCAAGACGGATTCCCATTGCGGCAGCGGGCAGGGGCGTCGGGTCTTCCAGGTCACATTGCGAACCTTGTGTTTGATCTCCAACCAGAGGGTGCCTTGAGGGACATCGCCATAGTAACGGACACGCAACTTGAACCGGTTGAATTGCTTGAACTTGGTATCATGATAGAACCGCAGGTCGGGCGTGTCAAAATAGAAGTTGTTCACCACATACAAACCCTGTTCATCCGCATGATGATCCGGAACGCAAAGCCCCTCAATGGCCTGGCGGATGGCACGGGCCTCAGACTCGGAAATCAGGTATTTGCTTTCATACCGGCTGATGATCCAAGAGCCTTTGGCTGTCATCTTTTGTCTCCTTTCATCAGGTCTTTGTCCTGTTCCACTCCAAGGACTCCACCCAGGCGGATTGCCGCCAGCTTAAGTTCATAGCCTGCTTCCAGCACCATCCTACGCAGGGTGTTGTTTTCCAATTCCATGTCCAGAATTTCGTCTTCGGGCCATTGCAACCCACGCGCTTTGGCTACCAGGTCATCGGTCTGGGTAAGCGCGTCCTGGGTTTCCTTCCGTAGCGTCTGGTACTCGGCCAAGGCTTGCTGATAGCTGCCGAGGCGTTTCAGCAGTTGGGCTTCCAGGCCATCCTTGACTGCGTGAGAGGAAACGGAAGCCTGTTTCCGTTCGATATCCGTGGCGTGTAGTTCGCCGAGGTTCCAATTGAAAAGCGGAATCTCAAAGCCCACCATGAATTCTCCCCAGTCGGGTTGCTGACTTTCATAGTGGTAGGATAATTCAACGGTGGTTGGCCAGGGAATCAACGAAGTCCGTTCAGCCCAATAGCGAGCCTTGGATAGCTGGGAGCGCTGCCTGGCCAAACGTGGAGCGGGATGCTGGGCCAGCAGTTTCGCTTTCAGAAAGGCCTCATCCAGCACAAGCAGGGGAGGGTCGTCCCAACGCACACGAAGTCCCTGCGGACTCCCCGTCAAGGCTACCAGCCGCGCGCTTTCGTCTTCGTAACGGCGCTCTAGTCCTACCAGTTCCTTTTGGGCGAGAATATGCTTGCGTCGGATCTTGAGCCGGTCTAAAGAGGATCGTGCGCCGAGATCGGCAAGCTTCGTCAGAGTTTGAAGAGAACCAGCGAGCAAGGCTACACGGCGTTCGGTCAGGCTATGACGCATCTGTAACATGGCTAGAGTCGCATAAGCTTCACGGATCGAAACAATCAGATCCCGGCGGGCTTCCCACTGCTTAACCTTGTCTTCCCACAAGCCAACGGTTTCTTCCTCCTGTGCCTGATCCAACTCACCCAGCTTGGGCGGTTTCCAACGCAGACCGATTTCCAATTCCTGGTTGGTTACCTCGGAATCGAAGTAACGGGTGGAGAGATCGCCGAGACGCAATTCCGGGTTACGAACCTGCGATCCTGCGGAGGCGGCTCGCTGGCGTTGAGCGGCAAGCTGGTATTGAAACGATTGCAACGGGCGGCTGTGATTGAGTCCCATTACCACGGCTTCGTGTTCGCTGAGCAGCGGGCCTTCAGTGTTGGACGTGGTGTTTACATGCTCCTGGGCCAAGGCCGATACGGAGAATAGCATGGCCCCAAGCAGGAAAACGGATCTTGTGGTCAGTTTGCCTAGCATAAGCTTATATCCCAACATCCAGGGTGAACGATGTGGCATCGTTGGTATCAAACACAAGGGTTGCCTGGGTTTTATTCCGCACACACACGCCTTCCGGCTTCATCGTGGGGAAGGTCAGCAGCGGATGGACTTCAAGAATGCCGTCGGTCACGGGTTTCACACGATAGAGGCCACCGCATTGCTTGTCATCTCCTACGTCCGGAACGGTGGAAAGAGCCAGAATGCTTCCATCGGGAGCAAGTGCAAGACCGGAGATGCCGGAGGCTTGTCCTTGCGTGGTGCGCAGATTGACGGTTCCATAAAGGGAAAGCTGCTTCGGCTTCAGGGAGGCGGATTGAATCATGGAATCCGGGTCATCAAGGCGCCATAGAAGAGCACCCTTGCGGGAAATGGGTTGCTTCAAGCCCAGCAGAAGGCTGTTTTCATACCACACGGCCCCTTCGATGTTGAGCAGAGGCTGCCCGTTGGCTACGCTTACCTCCAGTCCCAGATCATGCCGCTGTGTCTCGTCATAGCTGCGAAAAATCAGGTTCGCCAGCGCGACCTTTCCAAGCACCTCAAAGCTTCGACCCTCCCGCTTCACATGCAACAAATACTGGCGTTCGGGTGTGCGCTTTCCTTTCTTGTTCAGGTTCTGGGAGGATACAAAATAGAACTCCTGGTCTGACTTCATCGCTAAGGCTTCCAGATCGTTGATACTCTCCACCCCTTTCAATAGGATCGGCTCCGGCTCCACATTTCCCTGAAGATCCATCAGAAACAGCCAGGGTTGATGCTTCGCCGGTTTCCGTCCGGTATCGTCACTCAGAACCAGATAGCGTTCAAGATCGGGAAGCCAGGCCAACGCGGAGGGCTCGAAGCGGGTGCGTTTGTGCAGGGCTTGGGGAAGTTGAATCGGCGTAAGCTTCTGCATTCCCAAGGAAGCCGGAGATTGCTTCTCCCGGTTCGCAGGTGCAGCGCTGTTGGTTTCTTTGGCCTCGGCGTAGGGTTCAACCCTTGGCAAGTGGCTGCCAAGCAATCGGACATGGGCCGCTTCGCCCGGCATCAGGTGGTGATTGGCGTCCAGTTGCACGCGGAATTTTCTGGCCCAATAAATCAACTTGCGGAAGGCCAGCCGCTCCGGAACGGCGGAGAATCCGGGATCTACAAACACCACCGTTCCTTCACTGTCGAAGGTTCCCGTTCGATGCGGAAAGACGGCGACCCGTTCGTTAAGGTGTGGAGTGCGGTTGCTTGTCTCCGGGACGTATACGTCAATGAATTCCGCATGAGGTTCTTCCACGGTCAAGATGGTCTGGAAGGCTTCGACGGCATCGCCGGGCATGTAGTTGATTTTCACCACTCGTCCCGCACACGGTGTGATTACCTGACTGCGGTCTTTGCGGGTTTCAATGATCTTCAGACGGAGCTTGATTTCGTTGATCCGCTCCAGGCGTTCCCCCAGCATCGACAACACCACGCGATCCCCTTCAGCACCGTCCTGGTTCGTGGTACGTGTCTTTCTTGATGGGGTCTTCCGCTTCAACGCGGTGGTCTGCTTGCTGATCAACTGATTCAAGGCGTTTCGTCGGATGGTCAGATCCGTCAACTCCTTGGCTCGTCCCAATCCCGCCTGCTGGGCTTGTTCCAGGCGCTCAATCGCTGTGTTGACCGAGCGAAGTTCCGCTTTCTTGCCTTCAAGGTCTGAGCGCCATTGTTCCAGGCGGGAGAGATCGGCATCGCTTTGCAGACGAAGCTTTTCGTACTCCAAGGCGTAGCGGCTTCGGTCGGCGCTTTCCATGTCCTCCAGACGTTTCAGTTCATGCTTCAACCAGTCCTGTTCCGCATCCAGGTCCGAGGTGTCGATGCGAACCAACAACTGGTTGGCGCTCACGGGATCTCCCAAGGCGACCAGGATGTTTTGAATCCGGCCTGACTCCTGTGCGCTGAGTTTATGGGTCCGGGTTTCGACGACGCCCAGGAAATCGGCATCCACGGCATACGTCTGGTACACAGCCAGCGTGACAAGAGCGCAGAGCAGCCAGAATCCGACGAACTTGTATTTCTTCCATCGTTTCACGATTCACCTACATTTCCACCGTGGTTTGTTGGTTCAAGTAGGACAGGCCGGTGATGCCCTTCACGGTTTCCAGTTCTTTCAGCAGCCGTTCGCAGTCTTGATCCTCATGGAATCGAACTTGATAGGCGTAGTCCATCATCGAACCCTGAGCCACGCTTCGACGTGTGACAAGCGCGAAGTGGTCCGGAATGCGTGTCATGATTTCTGCGATCCGAGAAGAGGCATCGCCATCGGCGGGAAGTTGAAAACGGACAAGGCCATCGTGGCGGCGATGCTTTCCGAACTCCGTCAGTTGCAAGCCGGTTGCCGCCAGGGAAAAGAACAGTGTACCGACAATCGCCGTAGAATAGCTTTGAACGCCGCAGGCTACACCGATAGCCAGGGAACCGAAAAGAAAAACAAGATCCCGTGGGTCACGGAGGTTGGTACGAAAACGGATAATTGCCAAGGAACCGACGATCCCGATTCCACGGGCGATGTTATCGCCGATGGCAATCATGATGATGCAGGCGACCATGCTTCCCAGAATCATCGCCTGTAGAAGATTCACCGACCAACTCAGGCCACGAAAGGTTTTCTCATAGACAACCGCAATCAGGCTTGAAAGCAGAAAGGAGAGCAACAGGGACAGAAGGGTGTGATGCCATTCCAGTTTGACCGATCCGAAGCTAAGCAGCAGACTTTCCATGTGGCGCCTCGTCTAAAGGTGGCAAAGAGAACGAATTTCAACACGTCAACGGGAATGAAAAAAGAGAGCCTGGTAACAGCCTCCCCGTGGAGGACACACCGCGTGATGGTAGAAGGCATGGTTGATGAAACGACGCCTCACGCCGACGCGATCACCCCGATATGGATAGATCGGAAAAGGACGTTGGCTCCCACGGGCCGGACGTGGTCTTGTCGGCCTGACCGGAACGGGGAACATGATGCGTGAATGGTTTGGGTGTGTCATGGATACGTCCTTCACGGAAATCGCTTTTCAAAGAGTGAATTGTGGCGTGTTCTCCAAGTTCGAGAACGAACGCAATCACCATTTTCTAACGGATAGCAAATATTTCTTAAGAACTTCTTAAGCTCCGGGAAGTCTCTGATGATTCTTTCTCTTACCCATCCTTTGACCCATTCGTCACAGGGTTCCAGCGAAATGGTTTTCTGTGGCTTCCTCCGAGGTACTATCAAGGTCACAATGGACGTCATACCCAAGCTTGTAAGGGATGTCCTATCCGGTTCATCGGGAGTGAGGATTGACGAGGGAACCGAGCTGTTAAAAAAAGTTTCTATTTCTTCGCTGCTTAAGAGTCTCTTAAGAATTGATTGTTAGCATTGCATTAAGATCGCCTGCATTGTGGGGAGTCTGAGACGGCTTCACGTTTCTTTGTCTTCTTTCGGCAGGAAAAAACGATCCCGTGGTGTCCATGCAACCCATGTTGGAGGAAGCTTGTTATGAATGAACGAATGGTCAGAAACCTTGTTGCCATGTCTACCTTGGTCCTTCTCTTCGTTATGCTTGCCCTTGGCTGCAACGATACCTCGGTCACACAGGATGAAGATGACGACGACGATGATGACGACGATGACGATGATGACGACGATGACGACGATGACGACGATGACGACGACGACGACGATGATGATGACGATGATGATGTCGTTGTCGTTGTCGATTATGATAACGCGACGATCGTGACCTTAAGCTGTGATGGCAGTACGATAGATGGTCATGGTGCATCGCTGGATGGAAATAACATCGTAATTACGGCGGCAGGTACATATATCCTTCGGGGTACCCTGTGCGATGGTCAGATCCAGGTCAATACCGAGGATGAGAACCCCGTGGTTATCGTGTTGGACAACGCCTCGATCAGTTCAAGCAGCAGTTCTCCATTCTACATCATCAAGGCTGAAGATGTGGATCTGAAACTGGAAGATGGAACCGAGAACACCTTGACCGATGCCGCCAATTACGTGTACGCCACAGCAGAGGAAGACGAACCCAACGCAGCCTTGTTCAGTAAAGAAGATCTGACCATCACCGGTGAGGGAAGCCTTACCGTTAACGCCAACTTCAACGACGGTATCGTGAGCAAGGACAGCTTACACATCAAAAACGGTCAGATTACCGTTACCGCCCAGGATGAAGGCCTGCGCGGAAAAGACAATATCACCATTGAAGGTGGGGAACTCCATGTGGTTGCTCTGGGAGATGGCCTTCGTTCCGATAACGAGGATGACCCGGAGAAAGGGTTTCTTGCGATCAGTGCCGGGTTGATTGATGTCACGGCTGGTGGAGATGGCCTGTCGGCGGTCACCGATGTTCGCATCAGTGGTGGAACATTCAACATTGTAAGTGGCGGCGGAAGCTCCCAGTTTGTTTCCACCACGGAATCCGCCAAAGGCGTCAAGGGACTTGCCAGCGTGATTATCAGTGGTGGTTCCTTGACCGTTGATTCCGCTGATGACGCGATTCATTCCAACGGCTCGATTCTTGTCAGCAATACCGTGTTGGACCTCAGTGTGACTCTAGGCCAAGGAACGGGGGACCGCAACACCGGTGGACAAGATGGGATACACGCCGACGAGACGATTCAACTGGACTCCTGCGAGATTCTGATCCGCCAGTCCTATGAAGGCATTGAGGCGAAAAAAGTCATTGTGAATAGCGGAAGCATTGAAATCAACGCCTCGGATGATGGCTTCAACTGTGCCGGTGGGGATGGCTCCGGTGGATGGGATCCGGGAGGAACCTCCAGCGGTGAATTGTATCTGTGTCTCAACGGTGGGGATATTCTTGTGAACGCCGGGGGCGATGGGTTGGACTCCAACGGCAGCATCGAAATCAATGGTGGAACCATTCTGGTCAACGGTCCTACCGATGACGGCAACGGTGCCATTGACTCCGGGGACTCACGGGACGATAGGGTCAACGTATTTGGCGGATTCCTGGTGGCGGTGGGAAGTGCCGGAATGGCCGAATACCCGGATGCTTCATCCACTCAGTACTCGGTTGCCGTAACTCTGAACAACGACCAACAAGCGGGTAGCCTGTTCCATATTCAACGCACGGACAGCACGGAGTTACTCACCTTTGCCCCGATGAAACGCTATCGCTCTGTGGTGTTTTCCTCGCCGGATCTTGCTCCGGGCGATTATGCAATCTATCTGGGAGGAAGTTCGACGGGAACCAACACCAACGGTCTTTACACAGAGGGAACCTACACGCCGGGCAGCTTGTTCCAAACCTTTACCATCTCTTCAATGGTTACTCAGGTTGGCAACGGTGGAGGGCCTCCGCACTAAGAAGGGATAGGCTGTCTCCGTTCGTCCCTTGCATGGACGATCATAATCAGCAAAGAAAACGCGGCGTACCCGAAAGGCAATTCGGGACGCCGCGTTGTTGGTCTCGGTCTTGCCCAGGATGGGCGTGATTCCGTGTTATTTCAGTTTCAAGGCCGTTTTGGTCACTTCCCAGAAGGCTTTCGTTCCGGGTTTCTTCAACGCGGGGTTGTCGCTGATATAGGATACTTCATACATCAAGCCGCCGTCGATGACCTTGCTGATCTTCGCCGGGAAGAACTTGCCGCCGCCCCAGGTAGCGAAGACATCATCGCCTTGTTTGTAGACCGGGGTGGGATCGAGGGGAGTGACCTGGTCTTTCTTGACTTCTTTCATATGACCGCTTTGGGCGATGACCCAGGCTTTGTCGCCTTGCACCACGGCCAGGGTACCCAGGTAGGTGCCGCCCATGTTCGGGTAAGCCACCAGCGCCATCGGTTCCATGCCCACGGGCTGCTTGCGCACGTTTTTCCCAGCGGTCATTTTGATCGGTTTCACTTTGTTGACCCACTCGGTTTTGGTTTCCACCGTCTGGCCATCGACCTTGACTACGCGAGCCACGCGGGCGGTTGCATAGACATCACCGAAGACCACATCACCGGCTTTGTAGGTTTCGTTCTGCGGGACCGGAGTAATCAGGGCGCCGGGAACCTTGTCTAAGGTGGACAGGGAGTTTTTCTTCAGCTTGGCGGTGTTGCCGTCAACGGCTTCCAGGGTACCCAGTTTGAAACCGACGATGTTCCACTTTTTGCCGATGGGTGCAACGGAGAACACCGTATCTCCCACCTTACCGGGAACGGCGGTTGGAGCCAGTTTCCAGGGAGGACCGGCCTCTTCCTTTTTCTCTTCTTTGGCCGGAGCCTTTTCCGTTTTGGCTTCTTCTTTTTTGGCCGGTTGTTCAGGGGCTTGTTGCTGGTTGCTGCAACCGATGATGAATGTGAACAGCAATGCGCAGCAGAGCAGTAGTCGGGTGGATCGAGTCATGCAACACCTCCTTAAAAAGTTACCAAGTTAGTTCCAGAATGCGGAAGAAGTACCATAGGGCGGAACGCTTGTCCAGCATCTTTGGCGAAAAGTCTCTGAAAATCAGGCAAGGATCCTCATGGATAACGCCAGAGGTTGACGGGATGCGTCATGCTTGCTACAACCGAGCATTAGCTATTCCTGCACCGATTTCTAAAGAGACATTGATCAATTGGGTTCGTTTTGTGTGACCTATAACCAAGGGAAACGACATGAAACTGGATGATGTAGACCTGAAAAATCTGTATCGCAAAGCCAAGGAGTACCGTGAGAAGGTGGTGGAGATCACCTACAAATGCGGCGGCGCACACATCGGCGGTTCGATGAGCATCGGTGATGTGCTGATGGCCTTGTATTTCAAATACCTGAACTATGATGCCGGTAACCCGGAGAAGGAAGACCGGGATCGCTTCGTGCTAAGTAAAGGGCACGCCGGGGTGGGCCATGCCGTGGCGCTGAGCATGGCCGGATTCTTTGAATATGATCTACTCTACAACTTCAACAAAACCGGCAGCCCTTTCGGAATGCACCTGGATAAAAACAAGGTGAAAGGCGTGGATGCTTCCACCGGTTCCCTGGGTCACGGTATCGGCATGTCTTTGGGCATGGCTTTGTCGGCGCGGATGCAGAAGAAGGATTATCGCATCTATTGCATGTTGGGTGATGGTGAAAGCAACGAAGGCAGCGTCTGGGAAGCGGCGATGGCCGGCGGCCATTTCAAACTTGCCAACCTGACGGTCTTTGTGGACTCCAATGCCTTCATGATTGATGGTCCCACCGAAGAGGTGATGGGTCTGGAGCCTTTGGCCGACAAATGGAAGGCGTTTCGCTGGAACGTGCTGGAAATCAACGGACACGATTACAACGAAATCTGTGGAGCCATTGAAACCGCCCAGGCGACGAAAGACAAACCGACGGTAATTATCTGCCGTACCAAGAAAGGCTTCGGCGTGGACTTCATGAGCGGTGAGCGCGCCTGGCACTATGGAGGCTTGGACGACGGCATGGCCGAGAAGGCGCAACAGGCGATTCACGAATTTTACAAAGACTTGATCTAGCCCGCGATGGCTTGAAACTGAAAGGAGACCCGTTATGGCGAAAGCTTTGGGATTGACCTGGACCGTCGCGGATGCGGATGACCTGAGCGCGGCGGAGATTTATGGTGAAGTGCTGGCGCAGCTTGGCGCACAGAATGATAAAATCGTGGCCTTGACGGCGGATCTCGCCGGGTCCACCAAGATCGGGCGTTTCCAGAAAGACTTTCCGGAACGCTTCTTCAATTTCGGCATTGCCGAAAACAACATGTTCGCCGCCAGTGCGGGCATGGCCCTGACCGGGCTGATTCCCGTAGTCAGTACCTTCGCTGTGTTTACCGCTTTGCGGTCGGCGGAATTTGTGCGCACGGACATCTGCTATCAGAAAACCAACGTGAAGATCATCGCCACCCACAGTGGAACCAGCTTCGGGCAGGCCGGTGTGACCCACCACTGCATTGAAGACCTGGCGGTTATGCGCAGTTTCCCCAACATGACCGTGATTGCCCCCGCCGATAGCTGGGAAACAGGCCATGCCGTGACCCGTGCGTTGGAGCATGACGGCCCGGTGTATATCCGTATCGGTCGTGGCTTTGAGCCTCAGGTTCATAAGAATATGGACTTCGACTTCGAGATCGGAAAATCCATCGAGTTGAAATCCGGCACCGATATTTGCGTAATCGCCACAGGCCGCCCGGTGCTCTCTGCTCTGGATGCCGCCGAGATGGCGGAACAGCAAGGCGTGAGTGTGCGCGTAATTGACATGCACACCATCAAACCGCTGGATGAAGAAGCCGTGTTGAATGCCCTGATGGACACCCGGCGGATTATCACCGTGGAAGATCATAGTGTGATCGGTGGTCTTGGCGGAGCGGTTGCCGATGTTATCGCCCAAAGCGGTAAAGGCTGCGTACTGCGCAAACTGGGCTTGCAGGATGAATTCGCGATGGTGGGTTATCCCGACGATCTGATGAACATTTATAAAATCGACAGTGACGGCATCTTCGGGGCAATCAACGAGGTGATGAAGGCCGACTTCGAGGCCGATGAGGACTGGGAGGACGAAATCTAATGGCCGACACCGAGCGAGATTATCTGGTATCACGCATTTACCTGCGTAGCGTACTGCCGCTGACCAAGATTATTCTGGATGAAACGCCCTGGCTGAAAAAAGCGGTATCGAGGATGAACGCCACGGTGCAGTTTTGCAAATTGAACAGCGATCTTGGGGCGTATCTGGAATTCAAAGACAGTCAACTTGATGTTCACATTGGTATTCATCCGCGCCCAACGGTGCGCTTCGGTTTCAAAACAGCGCGGGAAATGAATGCCTTGTTTGCCGGCAAGTTGGCCTTGCCGCGCCTTCGTGGCCTGCGCCATCCCTTGGTGATCGCCGCCACGCTACCCTTGTTGTTGGGACTGAAAATCCTCATGCCCGATGCCCTTCCTACGGACCCGGAAAAGCGGGCCTTGAAGGTAAAACTGACCTTGTTCATGATTACCAATGCGTTGAGTCAACTGAACAAAGGCGGGGACGAAGACTTCCAGGCCATCGTCAAGAAAAGCCCGGATCGTATCTACCAATGGACGGTGGAAGGCGGCCCGGCGGCTTATTTACGCATGAAGGCAGGGAAAACCAAAGCAGGGCGGGGCACCTACACCCGGCGCCGTCCTTTCATTCACATGAAGTTCCCGGACATCGACAGCGCCTTTATGGTTTTGACCAGCCAGGTGAGTATGATTGATGCGATCACGAAAAAGATGCTGGTCACCGAAGGTCCGCCGGAGCAGTCGAAAGACATCGGAATGCACATGATGCGCGTGGAGCAACTGATTACCTAAGCGATGGTTCTCCCCGTTTCCACCCTTGATTAATGAAAAAGCCCCCGCATCAAGCGGGGGTTTTTGTACCTCAGGATCAGAGCGCTTATTGGTTTTGACCGCAGCGTCCGCAGCCTTCGCCATCCTTCATGCAAGGGCATTCGCCATCTGCTTTATAGGGGCAGGCTTCGCCGTTCTTGCAGGGACAATCCGCGCCATCCTTCATGCAGGGGCATTCGCCATCTGCTTTACAGGGGCAGGCTTCGCCGTTTTGACAAGGGCAATCGCCTTTGGCTTTCATCGCCTTTTTGTGGGGGCATTCCGTCGCTTCGCCCTTTTCCTTTTGGGCTTTCATGTAAGGGCATTCACCGACCACTCCGGCTTGGGAATCCATTGGCTGACCCAGGAGATCGTCTGAACTTGGGGCGTCATAGGTCGTAAATCCGACAAGCACCAAGGCAATACAGAGAACGGTGAAGCTGGTGATGAGATGTTTCATGGCTGGTCTCCTTGAAGGTTCGTGCTGGGTATTCACGAAGTTGGAAGATAGTCTATCTATGCTGTAGACTATAGAAGAGTAGCGGTTTGGTTTGGGAAAAGCAAGGGGATTTCACAAGCAGAAAGAACGAGGAAACCCCGCCGAAACGGGGCTTCCACACTCAGATAGATTGCATGGAGTTCAAATCAGGCGACGGTTTCGCGGTCTTCGTTGCCGTCATTTCCGCCGCAGGCGACGGTTTCGCGGTCTTCGTTGCCATCATTGCCACCGCAGGCGACGGTTTCACGGTCTTCGTTACCATCATTTCCGCCGCAGGCGATGGTTTCACGGTCTTCGTTGCCATCATTTCCGCCACAGGCGACGGTTTCGCGGTCTTCGTTGCCATCATTTCCGCCACAGGCAATGGTTTCACGGTCTTCGTTGCCGTCATTGCCACCGCAGGCGATGGTTTCACGGTCTTCGTTGCCGTCATTGCCACCGCAGGCGACGGTTTCACGGTCTTCGTTGCCATCATTTCCGCCACAGGAAAGCACATCGGAGTGTTGCTCACCCATTCCTTCCTCTTCCGCGACCTGGTCTGTCCACGTCGCGTAGGCATGAACGGCAATCAGGGTTCCAGCAAAAAGTAAAAGGCCCAACAGTGATTTTTTATCATACATGGTTTTCTCCGTAAGGTTGATCGTTCGTCCCCTGGGGTCGGTGAATAGTCCACCATAGCCATAGACTTAATAAGAATAGAGATCACCGTGGAGAAAATCAAGACGGATTTTGGATAAAAGGTGCTTTTTGTAGCGTTTTCTCATTCCGTGGGCGCAGGCGTCCAGAAGGCTCTGTTGAACCATGCCATCCTGTGAAAGAGCCTGTTTGTATCGTAATAATGCCGGTTTACGTTGTCCTAGAAGGTCATGGGTGCGGGCCATCCAGAGGTGGTAGAGGCAGCGGCGGTGGGCCAGGTCCGGGCGGATGGCGGCCTCACGGAAGTGAGCCAGGGCTTGGGTGGTTTCGCCAATCTTCAGAAGAATCATCCCCAGCAGGAAGCGGGGAATGGCATCTTCAGGGAATTCCACCACCACCTCGTCCAACAGGGGAACCACGCTGCGAAGGTCTTCCCCGTTTTCCACCATGCGGTGGGCTTGTAAAAAGGCATGGCAGGCAATCATACGCATTCCGCCAGCCCAGGCCGTGGGCTTTAGCGGATCGGGCTGCGTGTCGTCGCGATCCGTGAAGCTTCGGGAAAATTCCCGGTTCAAATCAAAGGCGGCCAAACTGCTGTGATGGGTCGGGGCTTTGCCACTGCCGACGTATAGGATGTTGGTATCGGCGTTGTAGACCATCGATTGCAGGCAGTGCGGTTGACCGAGAATGCAACCGAAGGCCCGTTCGCGGTGGAAGTAAGGGTCGTAGTGGTCGCCGAGGAAATCCACCATGCGCTGCTCGTTGATCTTCCCCAGGTGACGCCCGAATAAATCCTTGGCTCGTTGGTAACGGGCCAGGGTGCTGGCCGAGCGGATGGTCGCGTGATCCAGGCGGAGATCCTGCATTCCCGGTGTCAGAAAATGATTGGTCTGAACCAAGGGCGGTTTGGCAACCTGACGCAAGACCTTACGTCGCCCACAAAGTTCCATCACCATCGCCCGGCGTTCTTTCCCGTGGGTCAAGACCAGGGTGACGCCGGTATTCTGGTAAAAACGGGCGAGGATGCTGGCCGCTTCCTCCAGGGTACGGGCATCACGGGCTACTTTATCCGCCAAGTCAAACAGCGGAACGCCTCCCTGGCTGAAGTCCTTGGCTGCAATCAGGTGAATGGCGATACTCAGCCCGGCTTCGTTGATTGCAGTCAGGCCCGCCGTAGGTAAACCTGCCGTAGATAAGCAGACGTAGGCTTGTCCGTCAGAGGGATGGTGAAAGGTCACGGTGGGGGCGCGATCCCAGACATCCGTGCCCAGGTAGTCGAAACTCCGTCCTACCAGGAAGTGTTCCTGCTCGTTCATTTTTCCCCAGGAAGCCAGGCTGGTACAGCCCAGGTCCGAGGTGTGAACGGGAGGCAGCATACGGGTCACGCCGCGGCTGGAACTGCTTAGACTGACATAGGCGTTCAGTAGTTCCGGGACGATATGGAACAGCTCCAGGGTTTTCAGATCAATCTCTGCACCGGCGGCAAAGCCGCGCCGCTCTTCCAGGGGTTGAGCCAATACCGGTTGCACGAAGCGGGGCAGAAGATCCTTGCCGAGAAAGCTTCTCAGGCGCGAACGCCAGTGCTGAGGAAAACGCCCCAAGGGGCTGGTATCCAGAATGCGGTCCAGGTAATTCAGGTAGTGGCTGTGAGTCTGTTTGCAGGCTTCCTCACGAAGCAACATGCCCTGTTGTAAACCGCGCTCGAAGGAGGAACCGCGAACGTGGAGAACACGCAACAGATCCCTGCGTTCCAGCGTAGCATTTCGGTAGTGTCGGTGCGCTTGGTTCATTCTTGCTTCCATACAGCTAGTACAACCTGATCCTAGTAAAAATTGACGCTTTGCGCAACCATCGAACGCTCTTCCTGCGCTCAAAACCCGGAATACCGACAGAAACCAGAACGTCCGGATCGTTCAGATGGGGTGAATCCGAAGAATTGTTCTCGCTCCGCCATGACTCGGTAGGTTGGAGATCTAGGCAGTGTCGTCATGAGATATGAAGCCATAGAGCTAGACAGCGGATATGTACCGCAGCGAGGAAAGACGCGGTGTTCTTCGCATAACGCGTCGCAACACCACGCCAACGTTTCAGCTTTTCAAAGGCATTTTCAACCAGATGGCGTTCACGGTACAAGTCTTTGTCGTAGTTACGTTGAACCGTTCGATTCTTCTTTGGAGGAATCACCGGACACGTATCGTTCTTCTCGCATAGGCCAATGATGCTATTTGTATCATAACCACGATCAGCCAGTAAATTAGAGGCTGGTAGCCCTTCGATCAGATTTTCAGCCTCTTTGCAATCAGCTCGGGTACCTTTTGTAACAAGGACTCGGAGCGGATTACCATGCGCATCCACGGCCAGGTGTACCTTGGAATTGAGCCCCCTTTTGTTTGACCCGCGTCCTGCGTTCCGCCTCGGGCACCCGTAGCATCGTGATGGACTTTGACATGCGTGGCGTCGATCATCAGCCATTCGGTTTCGGGATCATCAATCAAACTATCCAGTAAATTCTCCCAGATACCTTTATCTCGCCAACGAATGAATCGGCGATGGGTATTGTTCCAACTGCCATAATCGGGTGGTAGGTCGCGCCAAGGTGCACCGGTTCGCAAGATCCAAAACACACCATTAATGAATCGTCGATTGTCTCTGGCAATCCCGCCCCATTGGCCTTTCTGCCCCGGTAAATGTGGCTCCAAGAGTTCCCAAGCGTGGTCGGAGATATCATGACGGTGATAAGTGGCATCCATTGTATTCCTCTGAATAGTTTCTATTTAGAGGAATATAGACCAGCAGAGTCGTCTTGTCCAGGAAAATCTATAACTCATGTCGACGCTGCCTAGGTGGTGCCGCCAGGCTCTTTTCTGGGCCCCAACGTGTGGTGAGTGTGAGCAAGCAGGGCGGGTCAAGTAGAAAATATCAGGCAACCTCACCCAACACAACGATGATTATACACCTTCCTCAGCAGTGCAGGAATCCTCATCATCTGTTGCAGCGCAGGTGCAGTGACTTAAGCAGTTATATGGCTCATCACAAGCAGATGTTTCATAGCAGAGAGTCGAGCAGTCTTTCACCCCCGAAAGCTCTTCTTTTAGATCGTGATCATGAACCTCAACATCATACATCGCTTCACAAGCTGTGATGTCATTTCCCCAAGATGCTTCAAACTCGTCTTCGGTCAAGGTGCCCTCGTTGATAAGGCTATTCCTGCACTCATGAAACTTACCGCACATCAAAGATACTGTTTCATAAGTCGTATCCTCTTTATGCATGTCCTTGCAATTGGATAGTACCGCACAAAGGGCGAGAAGAAAAAGCAACCATATAATCCTTGGATGAAGCTTTGTGTTCACCGTTATGCTTCCTCACAGGTGAATCCTGAAAAACCACCTAAAAGCAAACTATTTCAGATGCTTCTCAATCACGTACACAGAAACCATCAACATTGCATGAAAAGCGTTTGGGGCTGGCTTCGTTCTTGTCGCAAGCGCCCAGGCCTTCACAGTCGGTGTTGTCCAGGCAGAGGACATCGTCGCAATCGCCAAAGCGAGCGGTCACAAACTGGATAGGTCCAGCGCAATCTTCATTGCCATAGATGCCTTCGACATAGGTGTCGGCGCAAACATTCAGGCAAGCGGCTTCATCGTTTTCGTCGATCCTACACACTGCCCAGCCGGTACACTCATCATCAACCGTGCAACTGTTATCGTCGTCGTCGTTGTCGTCATTGTCATCATCATCATCATCGCCGGGGACGCCAGCGCAGTAGGCCAAGCAGGTTATCAGGTCGCCACAAGCAGAGGTTTCGTAGCAGCCTTCGGCGCAGTCCTGGATGACCAGGGATTCTTCGGTGATTTCAACGTCATCGGCGTCGTTGACATAGGCATGCATGTCTTGGCAAGCCGAGGCGTCAGCGCCATAAGCGGCTTCAAACCCGGCGTCATCAGCAAACATCTCGCCATCCCCGATGAACTCAGCTTTGCATTCATGATATTTGTAGCACATCACATCGACAGAAGAAGGGGTCCAGCACTTTGGAGGCGGTTCATCATCGCAACCAGATAGCATCCCGGCGAGGCCCAGCCACGTAGCCAACGCAAGTAGAACCAAACCTAATCCCGATTTCCTCATGAGTCTCTCCTTCTTGTTCCGGTAGAGCTGTTGAGGCTCGCTATAACCATCACCCATTTTTATGATCGCATCATAACCCGTTGACCCGAACGACGCAAGGGATGATCGGCTTGACCCCGACCATGCCCGGTAATCTACCGATGCAAGTTCCAAAAAAAATCCCCCCGGAAAAGCGGAGGGATAGAAAATAAGGATCGGAAGGAATTTTTTGTGTTTTCTCTGAAAGAGAACAGCCACGTCACGACATCAGAAACGCTTGGCTCAAGCGGCACAATCACTCAAGCAGGTCATCAGGTCGTCACAGGCGGATGTTTGGTAACACGTGGATTGGCAGTCCAGGCCGGTCTGGGCTTCTTCATCAATCACTGCGCTGGAGTACATGTCCTGGCAAGCCGCGGCGTCAGCGCCATAAGCGGCTTCAAACCCGGCGTCATCAGCAAACATCTCGCCATCCCCGACAAAATCATCTTTGCACTGATGAAGTTTAGTACACATCGCAGTGACGATATCGCTTCCCTCATTGCTCCAATCGTCGTCGTCGTCGTCACTCCAATCGTCATCATCGTCCCAGTAATCGTCATCGTCATCATCGGAGTACCCACCATCGAGATCATCGGGATCTTTGAAATAGAAACGGGCCTTCCAGTCGCCTTCTTCCTCGCATTGACCTTCTTCAAGATGCTTCTTCAGGCCGGCTTTTTCCAAGGTGCAATCGTTGTAGGTGACACATTCTCCGGTATCTTCGTCCGATTCGTTGTAGCTCCAATAGCCTCCTTTACTCCATTTTTCAGCAGTGCAGAGGCAGTACCCGTATTCGTATGACGAAGCCGAGGTTTCAAAGCAAAAGATCTCTTTGTCGGAATAGCATTCGGCTTCGTTGTCGTCTGTGGGTATTCCCCAGTAGCCGTGATCCTTGGTCCGACAATCGCACCAATCTTCAGTCTGCTTTACCGCCTCTTCCGAAAGCTGCTGGCCACGAACCGCGAGCAGGAAGCACCATTCGTTATCGTTTCCAGGCTTCGACAGGCATTCCGCCTTGCATTCGCCTTCATCATCGCATTCTATATAGTAGTACTCGCCGTCTTCGGCGCACTTGCAGGCGTCTTCCCAGGCTTCCGGGCCTTCCCAGTCGCCGCATTTGTCACCAAAGCATTCAAGCTGCTTCAGTTGGAGTTCTTCATTCAGGTCGAAGCAACTGGCCGGATTGACGCCGCTCTCATCATCTTCATCACAACCCGCCACCACGGTAATCGCAAAGGCAAAGACAAGAAGGGACAGTAAAGCTAGTTTGTGTGTCTTGAAACTCATCAACATTCTCCTCTTCGTTGAAATTCGACGGTGCCTTAATGGCCCAACAGGCACCACGATTGAACAAACAAACGACCTAAGTTTCCTGGTACGATGCCGCCATCCTAAAGGAGGCATTCAGGGAAGTCAAGAAAGGCAACAAGGGCTATGCTATATTCTTGGCAGTTTGAGTTCTGATGTAATCTTTCAAGCCACCCTTGTCTACAACAGGAATCAAGAAGAATTGTTACCCGGTGTATCTCTTACTGCTTGTGTGATCTTTCAGGGACGGAACCTTGTTTCATCTACCCGAAGAAGTACTGTCCATGCAGATACTACGAAGGCCCTGGAGCCAAGGAAACCCAGGCCGTTCTCTCTTTGAGATATTCAGTACAGAGTGTGCATGGAATCCGCTCATGGCCCGAACACGGTGAGGTACCGCTTAGCCTTGAAGATCGTCCGAGATCCACACCAGGTGGAAATCCCATGGGGAAGGTGAAGATGGATAGATGGGAACCTCATCCTTGATAATGGACCTTGGATTCCCCGGTTTTGGATTTGAGCTCCAACAAGTTCCTTACAACGGGGCGTATGAGGTCTTCAAGAAAAACAAGACAAGGTCTCGCGCTTACTCACTGGCTGGCCAGGACGGTATCCTTCGTTTCCGCTCGCTCGACCAGAGGAACCTCCAGCAAGTCTTCCATCGCCGAGCGATACTGGACCATCAGTTCGTCAAGGCTTGATTCTTCGGTTACCGGAATCGGCAATCCCAGACGAACCTCGCAGTCCCCGGAGAAAATACCGCTTCTTCCTTTGGGCATGATCCGATGCGTACCGATCACCGCCACGGGGACGATGTCCCGACCGGAGGCCAGGGCCATATGGAAGCCGCCTTTTTTGATCGGGTTGAGCTTGCGTTCCCCGGTATCAGAGCGTGTCCCTTCGGGGAAGATGAGGAAATTCATGTCCGGTGGGGTGTCTTTGGCCGCCCGGTTGATACTGTCGATGGCTTCCTGGCTCTTGCCTCGCTTGATGAACACCATCCCCACCAGTTTCATACTCCAGCCCAGAAAGGGGATTTTCCCCAGGGTGTCTTTGGAGATAAAGGAAAGCCCTGCCGGAATGGCTTCCATCAGCACGGGAATGTCGGCCTGGGAGAGATGATTGCTCATGTAGACATAGGAGCCGGAGAAGTCCAGATCCGGCGCGATCTTGGTTTCAACGCGAATGCGAAAGGCCCGAACCAGGGTTCGGCCCCAGAGGCGCACCATTGAGTACCCGCCTCGGCGAGTTCCCGTAAACAGACGAAACAACAACACCATAGGTGTCAGAGCCATTGTAATAACAGCCAGCATAAACAGGCTATACACCGCACGCATACGATCCCCCCCGGAATCTGTAAGTAACGCAACGTTTTATGGCGCAGAACGCGCAGCGCCGGAATGGCGCAGAGACTTTACCATAGCCTGGCCAGGGAAAATGTCAAGCAGTGTTTGATTTCGCACAGGGTAGGGTTGGACGCTTTGGGTCCATCTCCTGCGATTTCTGAAAGAGGGGAACCTTCGCTAGTCTCTCGTTGGTGACCAGACCAAGACGGAGGTTCACGATGAATGCTCCCACTGTCATGTCAGGTTGGATCGAGTGGGAAATCCGTCTGGACTGCTTGAGTGCCCTCGTGATTGAAACCGCTCTCCAAGAGATTTCTTGCGCCATTGTCGCCTTGAACGACATCCTAGGAGGTGTCGACATGAGTTATAGATTTTCCTGGACAAGACGACTCTGTTGGTCTATATTCCTCTAAATAGAAACTATTCAGAGGAATACAATGGATGCCACTTATCACCGTCATGATATTTCCGACCACGCGTGGGAACTCTTGGAGCCACATTTACCGGGGCAGAAAGGCCAATGGGGCGGGATTGCCAGAGACAATCGACGATTCATTAATGGTGTGTTTTGGATCTTGCGAACCGGTGCACCTTGGCGCGACCTACCACCCGATTATGGCAGTTGGAACAATACCCATCGCCGATTCATTCGTTGGCGAGATAAAGGTATCTGGGAGAATTTACTGGATAGTTTGATTGATGATCCCGACTACGAATGGCTGATGATCGACGCCACGCATGTCAAAGTCCATCACGATGCTACGGGTGCCCGAGGCGGAACGCAGGACGCGGGCCAGACAAAAGGGGGCTCAATTCCAAGGTACACCTGGCCGTGGATGCGCATGGGTTTCCGCTCCGAGTCCTTGTTACAAAAGGTACCCGAGCTGATTGCAAAGAGGCTGAAAATCTGATCGAAGGGCTACCAGCCTCTAATTTACTGGCTGATCGTGGTTATGATACAAATAACATCATTGGCCTATGCGAGAAGAACGATACGTGTCCGGTGATTCCTCCAAAGAAGAATCGAACGGTTCAACGTAACTACGACAAAGACTTGTACCGTGAACGCCATCTGGTTGAAAATGCCTTTGAAAAGCTGAAACGTTGGCGTGGTATCTCGACGCGCTATGCAAAGAACACAGCGTCTTTCCTCGCTGCGGTACATATCCGCTGTCTAGCTCTATGGCTTCATATCTCATGACGACACTGCCTAGCAAACGACAACCCACCATCCGTCACGTTCGTTTTGCGTAAAACCGGGGATCGGACCCTCTCATGACATCTTGCTTTCATCCATATAATCAATGAGATATATTTGATGTGCCTACCCAACGACACCAGAGGCCACCTCCTTTCAAGAACCGAAATCCTCAATTTCCTGAGAGGCAAAGCTTTTTCTTGACAAGCCCCCCTGTTTTTTGTAGCGTTCCATCGCTCTGCTCTAGGGCAGACTGGCCAACGTAGCTCAGTTGGTAGAGCAGCTGATTCGTAATCAGCAGGTCAGGGGTTCAAGTCCCCTCGTTGGCTCCAGTAATCATTAAGGATTTCGGCTTTTGTCGGAATCCTTTTTTGGTTCAAGCAACCACCAAGCAACCAAGTGGGCAAGGATTGAAAAAGCAACTTGAATGCTCTAACGTCTTTGGTTTTCACCGACCAAAGGTTTAAACACGGGCTTGCTTAATACAGACGCCGCGTAATATGCTTGAAACCTTCGTCGCCCAGAACATCGATGAACTGGCGACGTTCAGCCGTGACGCCTTCTTGAAGACGTTCGCCAATTTGCTCCGCACTTACAACGCCTCTGTAGACGCTATCGAAGCGGAGAAGTCGCTTCTAATCGAAATCCCAGGACAGTTTCAGGCGTAAATAGCGGATGCCTTTCCAAAAGACAGGCAAATCCAGATCATGGCGGCGATCAAGGGGAAGGATCGTCCATTGAATTGATTATTCGCACAACGCTTCACCGCATAGGTTACCGATACCGACTCGACAACAAACACCTTCCAGGCAATCCCGACTTGACCTTCCGCAAGGCGAAAATCGCGGTTTTCGTCAACGTATGTTTCTGGCACGGGCATTCATGCAAGCGCGGTAAGTGCGTTCCGAAGACGAATCGGGAATATTGGCAGAAGAAGATCGAGCGCAACGTGGAACGCGACAAACGCACCCGCAAGGAACTTGAAGCGATGGGCTGGCGGGTTTGCGTGATTTGGGAATGTGACTTGGATGGGGGGATTAAACAGGTTGTGAATGAGATTAACTCATTTTTTGCAAATTGCTGATCCAATCATCTTCTTTTTCTTCTGTTCTAAGTATATCTCTCTTTTCTAGTGGACGGTATAGCCGAGCCTCTGAATATAAATGTCCATTTCTCTTCTTACATAGATCAACGAGAATACCCTCTCGATTCTTTTTGTCTCCTTGGACCTTTACGACACCATAAATATTGTTGTTTCTTTCATTATAGACATCGTTTTGGATGTCAATCGGACTTGCAACGATTAAGTCAGGCAAAACAGTGTCAGGATTTAGGCAGTGTCGTCATGAGATATGAAGCCATAGGGCTAGACAGCGGATATGTACCGCAGCAAGGAAAGACGCTGTGTTCTTTGCATAGCGCGTCGCGATACCACGCCAACGTTTCAGCTTTTCAAAGGCATTTTCAACCAGATGGCGTTCACGGTACAAGTCTTTGTCGTAGTTACGTTGAACCGTTCGATTCTTCTTTGGAGGAATCACCGGACACGTATCGTTCTTCTCGCATAGGTCAATGATACTATTTGTATCATAACCACGATCAGCCAGTAAATTAGAGGCTGGTAGCCCTTCGATCAGATTTTCAGCCTCGTTGCAATCAGCTCGGGTACCTTTTGTAACAAGGACTCGGAGCGGATTACCATGCGCATCCACGGCCAGGTGTACCTTGGAATTGAGCCCCCTTTTGTCTGGCCCGCGTCCTGCGTTCCGCCTCGGGCACCCGTGGCATCGTGATGGACTTTGACATGCGTGGCGTCGATCATCAGCCATTCGTAGTCGGGATCATCAATCAAAATATCCAGTAAATTCTCCCAGATGCCTTTATCTCGCCAACGAATAAACCGGCGATGGGTATTGTTCCAACTGCCATAATCGGGCGGTAGGTCGCGCCAAGGTGCACCGGTTCGCAAGATCCAAAACACACCATTAATGAATCGTCGATTGTCTCTGGCAATCCCACCCCATTGGCCTTTCTGCCCTGGTAAATGTGGCTCTAAGAGTTCCCAAGCGTGGTCGGAAATATCATGACGGTGATAAGTGGCATCCATTGTATTCCTCTGAATAGTTTCTATTTAGAGGAATATAGACCAACAGAGTCGTCTTGTCCAGGAAAATCTGATACTCTTGTCGACGCTGCCTAGGAAAACCCTAATCGAGCCGTAAGCCCACATTGCTTCTCCAATATCCCTTGAAGCTACCGTAAATGCGATTGAGACGAACCTTTTTGGGTGCGGTAGGTTGTGGCGCTTGAAATAATCAGCTACCATTGATTCTTCTTTGTTACCATCCTTACTTGGCAAAATGGGAGTTTGTCCTTTTTCCAGATTGTCCCATTCTTCGGAACTCATATTTCTGTAAAGAACCAAACCCATTTTCACTCCCAGCCTTCAAGCTGTGTGCCGTCCGGCAATCTGCCGTGGTGGAAAAACTCCTTGATGGCTTTGTAAGTGGGTAGGTCAAAGGGGTGGCTTAAGGTCTTGCGGATATGCCGCCGATAGAGTTCGGGCGTCAATGGCCGCAACTTGAAGGTTCGTCCTTGTGTGTCTGTAAACACAAAGCGCTTGGGGTGGTCTTCCAACACCGCCTGCACTTCCAGTATGCGCCGTCCCATCGCTTCACAAAGCGTCCAGAAACCCACCAGTGGTTCATAGCCGGGGCGTTCAAAGAAACCGGGTTGATAACCAGGGTACAATGCCAAGTCGTAATAACTTCCTTTGGGCCCCATCACATGGCACACGCTGTATTTCTCGAAATCGAACTGCATGGTTGCGCTCCTTTGCTTTACCAGGATGATAGCGCGGATTGTCTTCCAATACACAAGGTTTCGCGGTTGAAAACCTGCGTTGTGTGCCCTTCGGAATGGCCAGCCTATATCAATCCCTGTCTTGCCTTCAAGAAACGCAACAGCGGACCATTTTCGGCGCGAGAGCAATGGTCCTATCGTGGATCGTTGCCATCGAATCGCTCGCAGCCTCGTCTTTGCTGGCTGCAAGCCTCGAAAACCGCCGTTTTGATCCAAGGCAAGCATGGGTTTCGGCGGGAACCCTTGGTATGTCACAAACACGGTTGACTTGGATAGTGCTCAAAGCACCTGGAAGCCTGCTTCGTGAATCCTTGCATCCGCCGGGTAAGTAAAACGGTCTTGAGCCTTGCCAATGGTGGTCCTTATTCAACAAAAAACACCTCAAGCAAAGGCACGGTTTGCTTACCAGTCAACGAACGGTAGGTTTTCTGCCCGATAATGCGCACCATCATCTGAAAACCATACGGGCTGTTGACCGGAAGATTGAGGTTGTCGATACGCTTGAATTTTAACCAGTAGTAGGGGCTTTCGTCGTAATCTTCTTTCGCGAGGGCTTCTTGGCTGTTTGGCTTTTGGATGAGTTGCAGTGTCATGACACCGCACATGCCTTTTTTGGCTTGCCCCGTGGAAATATCACCATCAAGGTCTTGGCTCCATTTTCCCCCTTTGGATAGACAAAGCTCCGCCGCCGTGTTCATGGAGAGAATCTGCGAATTCTTCCATGTCTTCGAAGCCCATGCGTTGCGGATACTCTTGGTTGCCGCGTTGTCTAGCCCTTTGATCTTGGTTACGCACTGGACGAAACGAAACCCCTCATCCGCCATCATGGCTTGCTTGGCCTTGGCTTTCAAGCTCGATAGCTTCAGGCGTTTCGCCATCGCCTGCCGGATCACATCGGGGAAGGTGAGAGAATCATCCAGTGTTGCCGCCGCATCACAAACGCTGTGGCTTTTTCCGCCCTTCATGGCTTCGGCAATCAGGGATGGAGCTAAGCTTTTCGCCTGGGCAAGATGGTTGCCTTGGGGAAAAAAGTCAGATAGCGGGCCAACGCTTTCAAGCTTCTTTGGCTTTCATCAAAGATGCGCTCTTCCATCTGAGCGAGCATTTCCCGGTAATGCGTTTCAACATGCGGCCCAACCATTTCGCGCCATGTTTGCACCTGCTCGTAACAGCGTGTCGCCTCTTTGCAGGTTGCAAGATCGGGAGCAAGATCCGCAGGCTTGTGGTGTGTCGCTTTGACTTGGATCGATTGCCCGCCGCCGTGAAAACGATCATCCTTCGAGGTATCCGCAATCACCACCACATTGCCGGGTTGAATGTCTGTCAGCCTCGCTAAGACGGCGGTTTTCGGGCTTTGACCATACCCCTGGCTTCCCAGGTATTTGGTTGCAATCAGGGTTCCTTCGTTTACCTCGAAACGCCAGATCCAACGGCAAGCCAAGCCAAGTTTCAGATAGCTGGCAAGGGCTTGGGTGTTCATTCGTGCGGTTGCTTCCTGCTGCTTGCCGAATTTCACGCTCGCCGTAACACCATCTACATCCACCTTGTATCGTGCGTAGCGGCAACGATCCCTTCTGTTTATCGTCGTGAGTAAATCGTGTCCCGCTGGCACACCGAGAATAATCAATGCGGACGTGTCGGACTGATTCGACACGGGCCGATAAGGTTTCCCGGAAAGAGGCCCTGGAAGAAATTCCGCATCGATAGCGGCTTGCTGTGGCTTTGTGTCCTTGGGTTTCGGTAGCTCTTCCCGCTTTTCACGCTTGATCGTCGGCAGATCTTCCAAGTCAGAACGCTTTCGGTTCTTCTTCTTTCGCTTCTTGCGTTTTTTGCGCTTCTTTTTGATCTTCGTAAGATCCCAGGCAAGCAGAACCGGAGTTTCTCGTTCCTCACCCTAGGCAGTGTCGTCAGGAGATATGAAGCCATAGGGCTAGACAGCGGATATGTACCGCAGCGAGGAAAGACGCGGTGTTCTTCGCATAACGCGTCGCAACACCACGCCAACGTTTCAGCTTTTCAAAGGCATTTTCAACCAGATGGCGTTCACGGTACAAGTCTTTGTCGTAGTTACGTTGAACCGTTCGATTCTTCTTTGGAGGAATCACCGGACACGTATCGTTCTTCTCGCATAGGCCAATGATGTTATTTGTATCATAACCACGATCAGCCAGTAAATTAGAGGCTGGTAGCCCTTCGATCAGATTTTCAGCCTCTTTGCAATCAGCTCGGGTACCTTTTGTAACAAGGACTCGGAGCGGATTACCATGCGCATCCACGGCCAGGTGTACCTTGGAATTGAGCCCCCTTTTGTTTGACCCGCGTCCTGCGTTCCGCCTCGGGCACCCATGCCATCGTGATGGACTTTAACATGCGTGGCGTCGATCATCAGCCATTCGGTTTCGGGATCATCAATCAAACTATCCGGTAAATTCTCCCAGATACCTTTATCTCGCCAACGAATGAATCGGTGATGGGTATTGTTCCAACTGCCATAATCGGGTGGAAGATCGCGCCATGCGTGGGAACGAAGTGACCCAGCATATTATGGCTGCGGGCCTTGCCCGCCCGGTTCGCAAGATCCAAAACACACCATTAATGAATCGTCGATTGTCTCTGGCAATCCCGCCCCATTGGCCTTTCTGCCCCGGTAAATGTGGCTCCAAGAGTTCCCACGCGTGGTCGGAGATATCATGACGGTGATAAGTGGCATCCATTGTATTCCTCTGAATAGTTTCTATTTAAAGGAATGTAGACCAGCAGAGTCGTCTTGTCCAGGAAAATCTATAACTCATGTCGACGCTGCCTAGGCGGTGCCAGCAAAAACGAGCAAGACCAAAAGAGCAAGCAGCGTGATTCGTATCCAAGCGCTCCATGCGAACCTATGTTCATGACAAGGAATTTTTGGATGAAAGCAATTTCGCGGAACGAACCAAATTACTGTTACGATGCACCTGCGATTATCTTGTCAGTAAAGGACATGACGAAGAAGAAGCGATGGTTGTTGCAGAGAAAGCCTTTGAACTGGCAGTGGAATCAGCAAAGACAAAGAAAAGCGATAAAAAAATAGGGATCGACAAAGACAAGAAGACAAAATACCTCCTCTATCTTGCAAAAGAGAACATGGATCTATTTGCTCAAATATGCCACGAACAGTGGGATTTGCTATCAATGATCATAAAGCCAAGCAAAGGTAGTGATAAGAAAGCATTGAAGCAAAATGAGAAGAAACTGGGATTAGCACTTGCAATCCTATTTGATGGCAAGAAAGCCGTGGATCTGGCCCTCTTCGGTCGAATGCTGGCTGATCTGGCCGACAAGAACGTGGAAGCGTCTTGCCAAGTAGCCCATGCCATCAGCACCAACACTGTGAAGATGGAGATGGACTTCTATACCGCCGTAGATGATTTGAACACGAGGGAAGACACCGGCGCGGGCATGATGGGCGTGGTGGAATTCAACAGCGCTTGCTTCTATCGTTATCTGGTCATCGATACCAGGAAACTCGTGCAAAACCTGGATGGAGACACCGAGTTGGCAAGTCGCGGTCTTCGAGCGTTTCTGCGGGCGGCGATCCTGGCTATTCCTACCGGTAAACAAAACAGCATGGCCGCTCTGACGCCTCCGTCTTACGTGCAATCGATCGTCCGAGATGGTGGCGAACCCTGGAACCTGGCCAATGCGTTCATCTCTCCGGTTCAATCAGGTGAAAAAGGGGGTGAGGATTTGGTGAACAACTCCATCAAGGTGTTGGAAAAACAATTGAAGTCCTTAAAGACCATGTATGGCGAGAACGGAAAGAAGGCATTCTTCATCCTGGGACCGAGATCTGAAACGAACCTGGATGCGCTCTTGGACGGTGTCCTGGCGGCGGTCTGGTCATGAGTACCTTGTTGTTGCGCTGCTCCGGGCCGCTTCAGTCCTGGGGGACGCGAAGCCGCTTCTCGGAACGGGAGCCGTCCAAGAGCGGCGTCATCGGCCTTCTCGCGGCGGCTTTGGGACGGGATCGCTCCGAGTCCGTGGTGGATATTGCGTCTTTGCGAATCGGCGTTCGCGTGGATCGTGAGGGAACCATTCTGCGGGATTTCCATACCGCCCAGCAAGTGGCGAAAGCAAGCGGAGCAATCAGAAATGACGCCGTTCTTTCCAACCGCTACTACCTGATGGATGCCGTTTTTCTGGTTGGTCTGGAAGGAGACGACTCACTTCTTGCACCGTTGGATACGGCCTTGGCGGCTCCTCATTGACCCTTGTGTTTGGGCCGCAAAGCCTGCCCACCCGGAGAACCGATTCGCCTGCTCGATGGGCTGCGGCACGGCGTCACCTTGGAAGAAGCCCTTCATACCTACTCGGATCTTGTGACCAGGAAGACGAAGAAACATCAGGCAGAAGCCCGGCGTATCCTCCTGGAATGCAAGCCCGGTGAGGAAGGAGAGGTTCGTCAAGACGTACCCGTGAGTTTTCTTTCGATGAACCGCCGGTTCGACATCCGTTGTGTTCGCACCGAATGGCTTCCCGGTGAAGGAAGCACAAAGGAGGCATTATGATTTTGTCTCAACTCCATCTTCCCCTGACCAACAAACGGACCATGACGTTCTTGGCCAACCCGGACTGGCAGCACCGTACCTTGCTGTTGGCCTTTCCTTCCGGGTCCGTTGAAGAAATAGGTACGGTTCGCTTCCGCGTAGAGCCCCTTCCCCGCGATACCGATCAGGATACCGTGACGGTTCTTGTTCAAAGTGAAGCCCAGCCTGATTGGGTCTCGGAACGTCTCGCTGAACGGTTGAACATCCTGGAATCCAAGCAGAGTTCCATCACGTGGGAGGGGTTGAGATCCGGGCAGATGCTTCGTTTCCGCCTGCGAGCCAACCCTACCGTCAAACGGAACGGTAAACGCTGGCCGATTGTGAAAGATGAAGAGCTAAGCGCTTGGCTTACCAGAAAACTGGAAACGGGAGGGTCCAGTCTGCTGGATGTTACAATCATCCCAGAAGGAAAATTGGTGGGTAAACGGCGAGGAGAATCACCCGCCAAGACGTTTCATTCGATCCGCTTCGAGGGGTCTTTGCAGGTAAACGACGTTTCCCAGTTCAAAGAACTGCTGGCCTGCGGTATCGGCTCGGCGAAGGGATTCGGTTTCGGCCTGCTCAGCGTGGCCCCGATTTGATAGGACATGGTTCTTTGACAATTGAACAAAGAGTCAAAACGGGCTCTTGACTTTCAGGAGGTATCTGTATTCCCCACGCCCGTGGGGATGAACCGGCAAGCATAAATTGGCCGGGGCCTTTGACCAGGAGCGGTGCATCGGCTTGATGTTCTGCTCGATCCAACGCGACATGATATAGGAGGCATTCATCGCGAATCCCCGTCTTGGTTGGGTCACCAACGAAATACTACCCAATGATTCCTTCTTTCAAAAATCACAAAGGATAGATCAGGCGCTCACGTCTGGAAGGTGGCTTCTGTCATACGGCAATCACCCAATCAGGCTTGGATTAAGTTTTCGGTGCCCACGGAGGTGTTTGCTACGGTCTTTGCGGAATCATGAAAAACCAGAAAACACTTGACAGCGAATTGTCTGTATCATAAAGACATCTCTTGTAAATACAGAAGACGCTTTTTGTGAGTTTTTTTCATGGATAAACCGTTGACACCAACCCTGATTCAATACCTCTTCGGAGTCGCTGAAATTCTGAAAACGAAGCAGGTGGCCCGTGTACGTGACATCGCAGAGGTTTGCCGCGTTACAGGTGCCAGTGTGTGCAACGCCATGTCTCGCTTGGCACATCAGGGATACGTGCATTACCGAACCAGGGAATATATCACTCTGACCGAGAAGGGAAGAACCCAAGCCAGGCTCTTCGAGGAGCGTTGCCAGGTGGCGGAGCGTCTTCTGGTGGAATTGCTACATATAACTCCGGCCTTGGCCGGCAAAGAGGCACGCCAGCTAGCGCTTTGTTTGTCGGAAGAGACTTTCTGTTCGATCCGCCTCCGTTTGGGCGCAAAGGATGACATCTCGCACCCCGATGCTGTTTGGCTCTCTTCCCATGAGTTGAAGTAACCACAACGAGGCCATTTATCATGATCGTCCGAATTGAAACACCTTTGATTGTCTTTACAAGTAGATACGTTTTCATGTGTCTTTTTTGTATCGCTTCTTTTTTCGAAACATCGGCCTCTCTTTGGGCTCAAGAACCCGACTCGATCGAGGGATCTTCTTTGGCCGAGCGGTCGCATCTTGTTCCCGTCCCCTCTGTTCCCATTGAGGAAAATGAGTCGGTGGCGAATCTGAAGAAACAATTGGAGGCTCTAAATCAGCGCTTGTCCGAGTTGGAAGAGGCACGTCAGGAAGTGGAGACGACACAAACCGATGCAGTCTCCCCAAGCACGGATAGCGAAACGGGGACGGAAGAGGCGGCGCTGATGGGCACAATTCTTGGAGAAAGTGGTTCCGGTTGGTCCATCGGTGGGTATGGGGAGTTCCTTGTTTCCACAAAATTTTACGGCCCGGACCCGAACAAGGAATACAGCCCCTCGAAATATCGACAAACCGATGTGGACCTGGCCCGTGTGGTGTTTTTTGCCGGGTATGATTTTACAACATGGTTGTCCTTCCAATCGGAAATCGAATTTGAACATGGCGGAACAGGATCTGCGATGGAGGTGGAGTGGGATGAATTCGGTGAATATGAGTTGGAGGTGGAGAAAGGTGGCGAGATCGTCCTGGAACAGGCGTACTTGGAGTTCAAATTCGGAAAAGAATTCAATCTTCCCTTGGACTTGGGCCTGCGGTTGGGGCATCTTCTTGTACCGGTGGGAATGATTTCCAGTTACCACACTCCAAACATGTTTCCCACCGTGGGGCGCGCAGAAGCTGAAGAAGCCTTGTTGCCTTCCACATGGCATGAGACGGGAGCGGAATTCTTCCTCAGTGTGGCTTCCTTCAATTTCCAACTTCAGGGGATTACCGGTTTAGATTCCACAGGCTTTGCCTCCTCAACCTGGATCGGTGGTGGAACCCAGCGGCGCTTTGAAGCGGTACGCTCCAATGATTGGGCCGTGGCGATGCGTGCCGATTATGCGGGTGTACCCGGCTTGATGTTTGGTGGATCGTTTTACACCAGCAACACGACGGAGAATCGTCCCAAGAGGGATATGGATGATATTTCAGCACGGGTCTATGTGACGGATTTTCATCTGCGTTATCACTACGGCCCGTTTCGCATGGCCGGAGAAGCGCTCTTCGGTTTTTTGGAAAATGCGGACGCGATCACGGAAAAGAACTCCAGCCTAAGTAAGTATCTGGAAGTTCCTCGTACCCCGGTGGCCAGTTCCGTCTATGGCTATTTCCTGGAAAGCTCGTTGGATCTAATTGGGCTGATTGATCCCACTGTGCGTCACCGCTTGGATCTCTTCGTGCATTACGACGGCTACGATACGATGTGGGAACCACCACAAAAAGGCAGTGGCTTTGACAATCCGCTCTTGCAGCGCCAGGTGGTGACAACCGGGATGAACTATTTCCCCCATCCTCGCGTTGTGTTCAAGGCCGAGTATCTCTCCCGGTGGATCAACAAAGACAAACATTGGAAACGCCATCAGCACGAAGTCAACTGCGGTCTGGGTTTCGTTCTTTAGCTTTCTTCGCTCGCAGCCGCGAGCTTTCTCAAGGTAAGCGGGTTCCCCTTCGTCTTGTTGTAACGATGGGAAACCCGGCAAGCGATACTCGCAAGCGTTCATAATGAAAAGGAGATGACCATGCGTAGTGCAACCATGTTGTGGATTCTGGTTCTGGGCCTCTGTCTGGGTGCAATCGCCTGTGATGACAGCGATGACGGTGATTCGGATGGTGTCGTCAACGGCTATAATTTTCAACCCATCCTTCAGGAAACCACGGATACGGTAATTATCGGAACTTACAAGAACCTCTTTGATGCTGCCAGTGACCTTGCAGATACCGTTGCGGTGATGCAAAACGACGATGACCTTGTCACGGCGCAGGAGAAGTGGACGGAGGCCCGTGTGTTCTGGGAGCAGAGCGAAGCTTTCCTCTTTGGTCCCGTCGCAGATTATGGCTTGGACCCGGCTTTGGATAGTTGGCCGGTAGATCGCGTGCAGTTGGATCAGGTTCTAGCCAGCAGCTTGGAACTGACTCCGGACAGCATCAGCGAAAACCTGGGCGGTGGTCTCAAGGGCTTCCACACCATTGAATACCTGTTGTTCGGAGTGGACCAGACCCGCTCAGCCAGTGAACTGGTGGATGATGCACGGATGAAAGAATACCTTGACGCCGTGACGGAATCTTTCCGCAACGACACCGAAACGCTGTATAAAGCCTGGGCCAGCGGTTCTGAAGATGATGGCTATGAAGGCTTCGGCGAAACCTTCTACCTCGCCGGTCAGGAAGGCGGACGCTATTACAGCCAGGTGGATGCCATGCAGCAGCTCGTGAATGGTTGCGTAGACATCGCCGACGAAGTGGCCAACGGAAAGATTGCCGATCCCTACGATGAGCAAAGCACGGAGTTGGTGGAGTCGCAGTTCAGTTTCAATTCCATTCAGGACTTTGCAGACAACATCCGCAGCATCCAAATGATCTATGAAGGCTCCAACGGAAGCAAGTGCCTGTCTACCTACATTGCTGAAAAGAACGCCACGTTGGATGAGCAGGTGAAAACGGAAATCCAGGCCGCTATTGATGCCGTATTGGAAATTCATACCCCCTTCCGTGACGCGATTACCGATCCCGATCAAGCCGCCAAGATTGAAGCCGCTCAAGCTGCCATCCGTACCGTGATGGACAGCTTCAGCGGTCCGGTAATGAGTACCCTGTACGAGTAAGTCGAGCGAAGCGGGAAGCCCTTCTTCCCATTTCTGCCCTCTTCCATCTTGGCCGGTTGGAAGAGGGTGGATGCCTACCAAGGGAACAGGGGCTTGAACAATTACGAACTACCAGTGTGTTGGAAAGAAGGGCATACTATGTTGCTTGTTACATTGGTCGATCCCTCTGACCGTGAGTTAGAGGAAGCTATACATATTTTGGATGGTGATCAGTCTTCGATGTCCAATGTTCATTGCATCCGCGACGCGAATCATGTCTCGCTCGTAGCGCGGGTGGTGAATGGTGAAGGTGGCCAGGTGCAGGACGCCCTGGCCGGTCTTCATTCTCTGAAAGATATTCGATGTATCAATACACCCTATGTTTTAAGTGCCCGAGATGCAAGAGCAGAACGAAGCGTAGTGGAGCTTTCTCCAGACGTGCGCTTCGGCGGCAAGGAATTTACCGTCATTGCCGGACCTTGTTCGGTGGAATCTCATGAACAGACCCTGAGCGTTGCCCGTGCAGTTAAACAGGTCGGAGCCCGCGCCCTTCGCGGTGGTGCTTTCAAACCGCGTACAAGTCCGTTTAGTTTTCAAGGGCTCAAGCATGAAGGCTTAGAGATTTTACAGAAGGTTCGTGCTGAAACAGGCTTGCCGGTCGTGTCTGAACTCTTGGGACAGCGAGAGTTGCACGCCGTGGATGAGTCTGTCGATGCCATTCAGATCGGAATGCGCAATGGCTTGAATTACATGTTGCTTAAAGATGTGGGAAGGCTGGCCAGCCAGCGCCCCGTCTTGCTCAAATGCGGCATTGGCACCAGCCTGGATGAGTTTCTCTGCGCGGCAGATTACATCCTCGAAGGTGGCAACCCCAACGTGATTCTTTGCTTGCGTGGCACCATCGGTTTTTCCACGGAGACGCGCTCGTCGATGAATGTAGCGGATATTCCGGCCCTGCGTAGGCGGACCCATCTACCTATCGTTGTGGACCCAAGTCATGTTGCCGGTCGCTGGGATCTCGTCCCGGCCATTGCCGCGGCGGCCCTGGTGGGTGGCGCGGATGGCTTGCTGGTCGAAGTCCACGACAAGCCCAAGCAAGCTCTGTCTGATGGGGACCAGTCTCTCTTGCCGGAACGCTTTCATCGCATGATGCACCGGCTTCGCTTGTTGGCTCCCATCCTGGGGCGTAGCGTAACGGATTGCCAAAGCCCGGCTTTTCATGACCAGGGCCATCCTATGAATGATTTCTGCATGGAAGAGCCTGCCAGCAGCTTCAATGAAAACTCTCTGTATGATATCGCCTGCGCATCGCACGGTGCCAAGGAGGTCTATCGTGAAACGACCTAAGCCTATTCTTCTACAATCTATTCTTTGTGTTTTAAGTCTCGGAGTGATGGCCTGTTCCGGTTCCCTGGATGACCCTCACAACATTTATCAGGGTGGGGATCTGACGATCTTTGATAGTACCACGATGGCCTATGATAGGCCCTCACCGATAATTGAAGCGAATGAAATGTACTATGATCGTTGGTTGGAAGGCGATCTGGCTTATGAAACGGATCGTGTGGCCAACAGCCTGGAAGAGCCGCCACCGGATGGAACCGCTGGGCTTGGCCCTTTGTATTGCGGAAAAAGCTGCGCGACCTGCCATTCCGGGACGGGACGGACGAAATCCACCCTGTTCACTCACGGTGGAACGGGCTATGACTTTTCCTCCTTCCTTGCTTTCGTGCGTACACCCAACGAACAATACTACCGCAGTATTGGTCGCGTGCTACACGACCACGCCGTCTTTGGTGCAGTACCGGAAGGAACTCTGAGGGTGAAATACACCCTGTTGGATGACGACGAGCCTGTCTGCTGGGAAAACCGAGGTGTATGCGATCCGGCAGACACTCCTTGCTCCACGTGGATCACCGAACCCGACCCGGATACCGGCTTGGGGTATTGTTTGATTCGTGAGCAGGCGTCGATGTGCCGCAGTTTTGATGATGGCGAAACCTACTGCCTGATTCGCCCACACTATCGTGTCTTCGATTGGTATGACGAGCAGATCAAACCGGATGAAATGCGACTCTCCGTGCGTACGCCTTTGCGTCATGTGGGCTTGGGTTTGATGCTGGCAGTGGACCAGGAAGAATTGAAAGCCCTGGCATCCATGCAATACCCGGAATATGGCATTACTGGTAAACTGCAATGGGTCACTGAACGCGGTAAGAAAGTGATTGGCCTCAGCGGGCATAAAGCGCAGCACGCAGACCTCACCGTGGAATTGGGTTACCTTTCCGACATCGGTGCCACCAATCCCCGTTTTCCCGATGAAATTGCTGAAGGGCAGGACCAGGTCACTGAAGATTTCGGGATTGAAGTCTCCAGTGATGAAATGGCGGGGGTGGATATGTACATGCACGGAACGGGAGTTCCTGCGCGGCGCAATGTGATGAAGCCTTCCGTCTTGCGTGGTGAAGAGATGTTCTACAAAGCCAAGTGCCACCTGTGTCATACTCCCACCTTGCATACGGGGCCGAATGCCGTTGAATTGATTGACGGTACTCGTATGCCCATGCTTTCCGACCAGACCATTCACCCTTATTCCGACTTTCTTTTGCATGACATGGGGCCGGACTTGGGTGATGACTTCGGGCAGTGGGAAGCCAGCGGTGATGAATGGCGCACACCCATGCTATGGGGTATCGGTCTGCAAGAGATCGTGGATGGCCATACCCACTTCCTTCACGATGGTCGCGCACGTAATGTGATGGAAGCGATCATGTGGCACTTCGATCAGGAAGGCTCGGTCAGTGTTGAGATCTTCAGTAAGATGAGCAAAGACGATCGGCAGGCGCTGATTGATTTTGTGAACTCGCTATAATAGGGAGCATCATGCAGTATCAATCCTGGATGCACCCGCAAAGCGGGGTATCAATCATCGCGTCTGTCTTTGCGGCGGGCGAAACGAGTGAATGCCATCTTTGCCTGGTTCCCGGTACACCGGAAGGGATTGATCCGGAATGCCGCCATTTGGAAGAGGCTTATGAATGGGTCTTGAAAGAACTCGGACTCCGCTCGGACTCGTGTGTCTTTCGCCGGATCTTTCTCAGTGATGCAGCCAACCAGGCCGCTCGCATCGCGGAATCCTCGCTGATGCGGGGGCGAACGGAACGCGATTTTGCGGCGATCTCCCTGGTAGAGCAAGCCCCCTTGCCGGAACACAAAATGGCCTTGTGGGCTTATCACATTGATGGGCACGTACCCTTGAAAAAGACGCGGGTAGGTTCTCAAGGTGTTGCGGTACCGCGTGATGAGCATACTCATGTATGGCTGGGAAGCCTGAGTCATAGGCAATCACAAACACGGCCAGATTCAGCGACACAGACGCGGGTGTTGTTTGACGAGGCTCTTTCCGTTCTGTCCGATTACAAAGCCACCTTGGAACGGGATGTCATCCGTACTTGGCTGTTCGTGCAGAATGTGGATGTCAACTACCAAGGTTTGGTGGATGAACGCCGGGCTTTGTTTACCAACCACGGTATGACGGCGGACACCCACTACATTACCAGCACGGGCATTGAGGGACGCCATGCCGATCCCGCACGCCTTGTCTTGATGGATCTCTACGCAGTACCGGGGCTTGTGCCGGAACAGGTGCGTTTTCTTCATGCCCCGGAGAATCTTGGCCCCACAGCCTTGTACGGCGTGACCTTCGAACGTGGCGTATGCGTCAGCTATGGTGACAGACACCATACCTTTATCGCGGGGACCGCCAGCATTGAACCAGGCGGTTCAACCCTCCATGTGGGCGACATCGACAAACAGGTCCAGCGTACCTTGGACAACATCGAGGCGCTTTTGTCTGATGCCCATGCAGGATTTGATGATGTGGCTCAGATGATTGTCTACCTGCGGGACATCGCTGACAGAGCCCATGTGGAATCGGCCCTGGCCGAACGTCTTCCAGAGTTGCCTCGCCTGATGGTCAAGGCTCCGGTCTGCCGCCCAGACTGGCTGGTTGAAATTGAATGTATCGCCATTACCCCTAACAATGACAAGCGGTTTACTCGCTTCTAAATCAGGAGTGCTTTCATGGTTTCATGTATCCCCCGTTCCCTTCCTTTCCTGCTTTTCATGATGATCCTGGCTCCCGTGGCGATGGCTCAGGCCGAACCTTTGGCGGAAAACACAGATGTTGTACAGGAACCGCAATCGGCACCGAGCAAGAACGTGACGTCCCCCAAAGTCGTATCTCCAGAAATCCAGGCGATGATTGATCAGGCCGTGCAACGCGCTGTTCAAAATGCTCTGGCTACGCAAACTGAAAACCTTGAAGCGAAACCCAGCGAGGCTCCGACGGTTCCTGAGAGTGACACCAAGCAGACCATGAAATATGTGGAATCCAACGTGGTGTCTTTCGCGGGAAGAGAAGGCTTTCGTTGGCAGGATGAAAGCGGAAACTTCTTGCTGAATCCCTATTTCCTCTTGCAGACTCGCTTTCAAATGAAATTCGTGGATGACGAAGGATTGAACCTCGCCGATCCGGATAACGTGACGGACCTGGGCTTTGGTGTCCCCAACGCCATTTTGGGCATGGCCGGAAAAGCCTTCGGTAAACTCTCTTTCAACCTGGCTATCAACAGTGCCTGTGCGGGCAAAGCTTGCCTGTTGAACCAGATGTTCCTGGAGGGCAACGTCGCCGATGAATTCCGGATTCGAGTTGGAAAATTCAAAACGCCGATGCACTGGATCAGCCAGACACGTATTGGCCAGAGCATGGCACCCTATGCACCGTCTTCTTTGACGACGCGGGTGAATATTCCTTTTGACATCAACACAGTTAATCCGATTATCAAAACCGGCTTCGATGTGGGTGTAATGCTTCACGGCCTGGTCGCCGATCAGTTCCAATATCAGGTGGGGATCTTCAACGGTGAAGGCATTGGCGTGAATATGCCGACCTCCAACTTGAGCGATGACAACGATGTCCCAGCCCTGATGTACGCACTGCGTTTGGCGTACATGCCCTTTGGGGCGGTGGCCTTGCAGGAAGGTGGCCCGCGTGTGGATCAAAGTCTGAAGATGTTGATTGCCGCCAGCGCCTCTTATAACGTGGAAGCCAACGCGGAAACCAGCAATGATACCCGTGCCGGGTTTGAGTTTGTTCTGGCCAAGGATGGCTGGTATTGGGGAACAGAATTTTACCTGCTGCACATGGATTTTATGGAACGCCAGCGCAACGCACCCAGCTACCTATTCTGGGGAGCCTACACCAGTTTGGCCTACTGCTTCGACATCGGCCTGGAGCCTTTCCTGCGTGTTGACAGCTTCGACCGCAACTCCAGCAAAGAAGACGGCATGTTGCTCATGCCTGGTGTCGGTCTGGGCTGGTATATTTATCAACAGAACGTGAAGTTGCAGACTATGTATCAATATCTGGCGAAAATGGGCCATGAAGATGATCTGTCCGCCAACGATGATGACAACGGTATGGCCGAGCATATCTTCATGATGCAACTGCAATTCTCTCTTTAACAGGCATACGACCATGACGAAAGTAAATCGTCCGTCTCCATTGGGTGTCATGTGCTGTATGATTCTGCTGGTTGGTTTCCTGCTTGCACCCGGATGCAGTCCGAAAGAATTTGGTGGAAACAAACCCATTTCCCCAGTCAGGCAGATGTATGAGCAGCGTTGCGGAAACTGCCACGAAGCCTATCCGCCCTATGCCTATTCTGATGGAGAATGGCCGGGCATCTTGGAGTCGATGCAGTCCCAAGCCGGGATGAGAGACGAAGAAAAACAAGCGGTGCTGCGTTGGCTGAAAGCCTCCAACTGATAGTTGTTCAGAATATGTCATGCTGGTCCTGGCATGAGGAGGATGGCTTATCAACCCGGCGATTATAACCTAGCTTAGGAATCGTCATCCTCCGCGCAGGCGGAGGATCCAGATAGCAGATTTTACACTGGATTCCCGCCTTCGCGGGAATGACAAAACGGATGCTTCGTCTAACTTGTTGTTGCCGGGTTAATAATTACTCACCTGGCCGGGGAGGGTGGGCTATACTCAGATGCGGTTCGTGTGCCTCATGGTTTCAGTTTGGTCTATAACGTGCCGGTGGCTGCTGGTTCGGTCACGGGCTTTCGCGAAGTAAGGGTAATTGATGAAATACAGTCCCCCAATTGCTGCTATTGTACTCCTTTTTGTGTTGCTGTTTCTCTCTTTTTCCTTCATTGCCTGTACGGGCGGTGGAGATGATGATGATACCGCCGCAGTTGACGATGACGATGACGATGACGATGACGATGATGATGATGATGACGATGATGACTTCAATGTGGAGCAGGGACCGCACCTCGTACAGAGTCACGAAGGATGGATGAACCCCTATTGCTTCAATTGTCATGATGGTACAATAGCAACTTTCCCTCATCTGGAGGAAGGCTATGACTCCCCTGATTGTGGAGCCTGTCATGGTTACAACGGTTCGATACATACCGACCATGCCAAAGATCCGTCTGCCAACTGTGCGGAATGCCATGCCTCCGGTGCGGTTATGCCGGACCATCTGAACGATTTCGAGATCCCCGACGATTGTGCAAAATGCCATGTTCATCCGGATAGTCCCAACGGTGACTAACAAGGGCCACTCCAGCAGGTGTGATCTTCAATCTGGGAAGGTTGAATGATGGAGAGAACAAGACAAAGAAGATTCCAACCCGCGGCACTTCATCCGAACTAAGATAAAGTACGCTCATGGCGAGTGATTCCGCGAAGCGGGACTGGTTCCAGCCAGCCTTCGTACCACAGTCCTCCGGGCGGCACTCAGGCTGGATGGTAGAAACCTCCATGACAAGTTCAATGTCCCCAGATGGGACTTCACACCCGGTTTATCCGATATTCTTCGGTAGTACTTGACAAGGTGATCCATTTGAGATAAAAAACAAGCACTGTACATGATCAAAGGCAAAGAGCTTTTCACAGCAAGGCTTATGCCGAAGGCAACGCCCCCTTGTGGGGCGACCTTACTTTTATGGGTAAGGTGTCGTCTTCTTTCCCACTGCTTTCCCAACTTCTTCAATCCTATCCATACGCCTGTTCCTTCCTGGCTGATGCCGATCCGGGTCTGCGTCCGTTAGAATGTTTTCCTATGCAGCAATCAAGCATCATTAAGCGGAAAATTATGATCCTTGTGACCACGACTTCTTGACTACAATGAAAGTCAGAAACCGTTTTATAGCAAAAAACAATACTTATATCTGTGGATTCTGTGATATAAGTCTTTGTAATCAGAGTATGTTGTCTATCGAGAGGAGGAATCCGATGTCGTATATTCTTGGGTTGGATCTTGGAGAGACATCCGTGGGCTGGGCTGTGCTTGAAGAAAGAGGAAACAAGCCCGTAGCCTTGAAAGATGCCGGTGTTCGCGTCTTTCCCAAAGGGGCTGAGGTGGATGAAAAACGGGGGATTTCAACCAGCGAGAGTCAAACCCGAAGGCAAAAGCGAAGCCAACGGCGTATTATCCGCCGCCGCTCTGACCGGAAGAAAGCCCTGAAAAACCTGCTGCTAAGCCATGCCTTGCTTCCATCAGACAACGAGAAGCAGGAATCGCTTCTTCAAGCCGATCCCTATGAAATCCGTACACGGGGATTGGATACGAAACTGCGTCCAGATGAAATCGGGCGGGCCTTGGTGCATATCAATCAACGACGAGGTTTCAAGTCCAACCGAAAATCCGGGGATCTGAAAGAAGAAGGAATCCTGGCGACATCAATCGGAACCTTGGCTAAGGCGATGGAAGAAAGCCAGGCCAGAAGTTTCGGGGAATACCTTTACCGTTTGGATAGCGGCTATGACAAAGGGGCGGGTAAGGAAAACACCCGCGAACGGCAAGGCGTTGCTCTGCGCAACCGTGGCGGTGGCTACGAGCACCTCCCGTCAAGGGCGATGATTGAAGACGAGTTCAATCTGCTTTGGTCCGCCCAGGCCGCCCATCACCCTGGTTTACTGACCAAGGATCTGAAAAGGGCCGTTGAGGGTATCATCTTCTATCAGCGGTCTTATGCAATCAGTGAGGATCGTAGGGCCAGTTGGGGGAAGAAGTTCGTCAACGCCAAGATGGCCCCGCAGTTGAAACACTGCCCGCTCTTTCCGGAGGAATACCGTTCTCCGGCGGGAACCTGGGAGGCTCAACGCTTCCGCCTGCTTAAAGAAGTGAACAACCTTGAGGTGTTGGACGAATACGGAAAAGGACGCAAGCTTGACACTGCCGAACGCAAGACACTGGTGGACGCCCTGGGGATTGAAGAAAAGCAGACCTTCGTACAACTGAGCAAGTTGATTGCCTTACCGAAGGAGCATCGCTTCAACCTGGAAGCCGGGGAACGAAAGCACCTGGACGGCAACAAGTTCGAGGTGCAACTGATCAAAGGGTATTACGGAAAGAAAACCAAGAAGGAAAAGGAAGCATGGCTTGCTTTGGATGGAGATTTCAAAGGCCACTTGCGGGAGTTGGTGGCGAACGTGGAGGATGCGGACCAATTCACGGAGACAGCGAAAGAACTGGGGCTCACCGAGAAACAGATTGAAGGCTTGCGCACCGTGCAGCCGACGGGAAACTATCTGGCTTACAGCTATAAGGCCATTCAGAATCTACTGCAATTTCTGGAAGACGGCCTGGATGAATACCACGCAATCCAGAAAGCACGAGAGCAGGGGGTGATTCCCCCCTCCAACGAGCCGGATGAATATGATCTTCTCCCTTTACCACCGGACCTTCCCAATCCCATTGTCACGCGGGCCTTGCATGAAACGCGAAAGGTGGTCAACCTACTGATCAAGACCTACGGCAAACCCTCGCGGATTGTGGTGGAACTGGCGCGGGAGGTAAAACATGGACCGAAACGGAGGCAGTCGATCAGTCGCACCATTGAGGAAAACCGGAAGCGAAACGAGAAGGTGAAAGCGTGGTATCGTGAACACGGAGTTCTCACCCCAACACGAGATGATGTGATCAAGTACAAGCTGTGGGAAGACCAGAACCACCTCTGCGTCTACACGGGAAAAACAATCGACCAGGAGGATCTGCTGTCCGATCAGAACGTGGTGGACATCGATCATATTCTGCCCCGATCTCGCTCCTTTGATGATTCCTACAGAAACAAGGTGTTGTGCGTCACCCAGGCCAACCGGGAGAAAGGGCAACGCCTACCCGTTGAATGGCTGGGTGGTCCCGGAAACGAGCGCTTTGACAAGATGCTGGTGCGACTGAAAAACATGCCCAGCATCGGCCATGATAAATTCGCCAGATTCAATCAGGAGAAGATCGATACGGAACACGCCATTGCCCGCCAACTGGTGGATACGCAGTATATCTCTCGCGAGGCCGTGGCATACTTGAATCAGTTGTTCCCCAAAGAACTGCGTGTCGGTGAGAAGGCCGTAGGAACCGTGATCGGCAAACTGACCTCGGACCTGCGTCATGTCTGGGGGCTGAATACCATTTTGTCCGGCCAGGAGGATCTGAAGAACCGGGAAGACCACCGGCACCATGCCCTTGATGCCATCGTTGTTGCCTGCGCAACCCGTAAGCATGTCCAAGAATTGGCCAAGCGTTCCAAGTGGGGGCAAGACCCCTCCGAGGTTCCGCCGCCGTGGAAACGCTTTCGCGATGATGTGAAGCATATGGTGGATTCCCGCAAGCGTACCTGGAAACTGGGAGACCAGGAAATCACCACCGAAGGGATGTTGGTGTCCCACCGGGCAGAGAAGAAAATCTTGGGAGGGTTCCATCAGGAGACGAATTACGGCCCAACACGAGATCCTGAGTGGTTTGTTCGGCGAGTTGGGGTGAGAAGCTTGACGGGGCCGATGATTAAAGGGATTCGAGATGACGCAATTCGTCGCATCCTTACCAAACACTGCGAGGAGAACGGCTACAACCCGGAGCAGGATGGAAGAACCATTCCGCCCAAGGTGTTTCAAACTCTACCGACCATGCCCAGCGGTGTTCCCATTCGCAGCGTGCGGATTGTGGAACGCAAGCAAAAAGGGATTGAAGTCTTCGGAGGGAAAAACGGCATCGCTCCCAGGGCCGTGTTGTTGGGAAACAACCATCACCTGGAGATGGTGGAGAGAGACAACAACGGTGTGAAAGAGATGCTTGTCTGTATCGTCCCGACCTTGGAAGCGGCCAGACGAAGCCGGATACGAAAGGAACCCATTGTTCAACGTGATCATGGTGAGGGCATGACTTTCAAGCTGTCTTTGGCCAGAAAAGAAGCGGTCGTCTTCCACAAGAATGGAAAACACCACCTTTGCTATATAACAATAATCTCTGGCTCCAGTACACTTTCCAAAGGTTCTGGAAGTATGGATTTAACGTTCCGCACTCATAATGATGCTAGGATGCCCAAAAAGGATACAAAGGGTAAGGCGTTAAAAATAACCCCCTTTGCACGGATTCAATCCTTCGGCGCATGGCACGAACTGGAACCCATCAAAGTGGCTGTCGATCCCATCGGGCGCTTGAGCAAGGCCAATGATTAAGCGAACGGTTGTCATATCCAGTCCGGGGGTGAAGCTGAATTACCGCTGCGGCCAGTTGGAAATCGCCAGCCGGGATAGGGAAACCCAGCGCGTTCCCTGTGAAGACATCGGCCTGTTGATGCTGGACCATAAGCAGATCAGCTACAGCCACAGCGCGATGGTGGAATGTATGAACCACGGTGCGGTGGTGGTTTTCTGTGCTGAAGACCACCATCCTGCCGGGATGCTCCTGCCCATGTCCGGGAACACCCTGCACACCGAGCGGGTGCGCGCCCAGGCCGAGATGTTGAAGCCTTTGAAGAAGCAGCTTTGGAAGTTGATTATCCAGGCCAAGCTGAAAAATCAGGCCAAGGTACTGGGACGGGAAAAACGAACCGGCTCACGCATTGCCAAGCTGGCCGATGCGGTTCGTTCCGGCGACCCGGAGAACTGCGAGTCTCAAGGGGCAAGGTTGTATTTTCCGGCCTTGTTCGGCAAGGGCTTTCGTCGGGAACGGGAGGGAGGGGTACCCAACAACCTGCTCAACTATGGCTACATGGTGATCCGCGCCACCGTAGCCAGGGCACTGACCGGCTCCGGCTTGCATCCGGCCTTGGGCTTGTTTCATCGGCACCGCAACAACCCTTTCTGTCTGGCCGATGATCTGATGGAGCCCTACCGCCCCTATGTAGACCGACAAGTGAAGCAGATGATCTATGATCAAGTTGATACGCTGGACCGGGACGCCAAGAAAAGCCTGCTGGCCCTTTTGAGCGACCCGGTTGTTCTTGCATCCGGCAAGGGGCCGATGATGGTGGCGATCCAAAAGAGTGCTGCCTCGTTGGCTCTGGCCATCGTGAACAAGATGCCGGTGCTGGAGTTACCGAAACTATGATTGTAAGCGGGTACAAAGCGATGTGGGTTCTTGTCTTGTTTGATCTTCCGGTGAAGACGAAGAAGCAGCGCAACCGTGCAAGCAACTTCCGCACGCACCTGGTGAAAGACGGTTTTACCATGCTGCAACTTTCGGTCTACGTTCGTCCCTGCGCCAGCCAGGAAAATGCCAATGTCCATGCCCTGCGGGTCAAGGGGATGCTCCCCCCGGAGGGACAGGTACGGATGCTGATGCTGACCGATGCGCAATACGGCAGGCAGAAGGTGTTCTGGGGAAAAACGGACAAACCGCCGGAAAAACAGCCGCAACAACTCGAGTTTTTCTAGGTCGATTCTCCCTTAACCTCCTGTTATGGTAAGGGATTCTCGACAAGCACTGTACACCATCAAAGAAAAAGATCAATCCACAGCTGCCCACGGTCAATGGTCAGATCCTTACACACTGTACACCATCAAAGAAAAAGATCAATCCACAGCACAACGACATGAGCATGGAGGCCTTGCAGAACTGTACACCATCAAAGAAAAAGATCAATCCACAGCGTGATACCTCCACGAGCCAGGGCCATCGAGACTGTACACCATCAAAGAAAAAGATCAATCCACAGCATGCAGCGCACCCTGTAAGGGCGATTCACGACTGTACACCATCAAAGAAAAAGATCAATCCACAGCAGGCGCAGTTTGAGATCGAGAAGAACAAACACTGTACACCATCAAAGAAAAAGATCAATCCACAGCACGCGCTTCCAGTGGTTCATCCTGTCTTTCACTGTACACCATCAAAGAAAAAGATCAATCCACAGCTCCTTAAGGCTGCGAATGCGGTCCCTGTCTACTGTACACCATCAAAGAAAAAGATCAATCCACAGCGGTAGGCTTCGCTTGTCCAGCCGAGTTTCGACTGTACACCATCAAAGAAAAAGATCAATCCACAGCGCACCGACTTTGACGCCGAACTGACGGACGACTGTACACCATCAAAGAAAAAGATCAATCCACAGCCAACCAGCCCCAAGCCTGCGGAGACCAAGCACTGTACACCATCAAAGAAAAAGATCAATCCACAGCATGAAAGACATCATCCAAAACTTCCAGACACTGTACACCATCAAAGAAAAAGATCAATCCACAGCACCAAACCAGCGTTGACCGCGAGTGTTTTGACTGTACACCATCAAAGAAAAAGATCAATCCACAGCTTCACATCGCCCAGGGGTGCGTCCGGGGAAACTGTACACCATCAAAGAAAAAGATCAATCCACAGCACCGAAGCCTGTCACGGTGCGCCCCTGGGTGACTGTACACCATCAAAGAAAAAGATCAATCCACAGCGTTCGGCGGTCACTGGGGCAGGTTCCTTCAACTGTACACCATCAAAGAAAAAGATCAATCCACAGCTCCCTGCCGTGCTGGCCCTGTTCGGCGACAACTGTACACCATCAAAGAAAAAGATCAATCCACAGCACCATATCCGTAGTATTGGTATCCACCAGACTGTACACCATCAAAGAAAAAGATCAATCCACAGCTCATGGGAGCCTTACTCCCTTCGCTGAAACACTGTACACCATCAAAGAAAAAGATCAATCCACAGCCGGCGTCCACTTCGGATGACGGCGTTCCATACTGTACACCATCAAAGAAAAAGATCAATCCACAGCCAATGGGTTCATTGGACGATTCGTCCGAGAACTGTACACCATCAAAGAAAAAGATCAATCCACAGCGCAATCCCGTTGCATCCTTTCAGATTTACGACTGTACACCATCAAAGAAAAAGATCAATCCACAGCAGGATCTCTGGTCCCCCGGTGTGGAATTGTACTGTACACCATCAAAGAAAAAGATCAATCCACAGCAAGATCTCTGGTCCCCCGGCGTGGAGTTGTACTGTACACCATCAAAGAAAAAGATCAATCCACAGCGCAGGTTCAGCGGAAAATGAACCTTGTCATACTGTACACCATCAAAGAAAAAGATCAATCCACAGCGCTGCTTCGACTTGCGTTTTTCAAACATCACCGGGGATGGATCAGGGGTGAAACAGGGTGATCCCGTGACCCGCTCTGGTTGTTTGGTCGCGCCCACCGCGCCTTGAATACGCCGTACCCGGCGTATTCAAGCACGAGGTTTTCGGCCAGAAAACCTCAACGCCCCTCCAGAAGAGAATCTGGAGGGGCGGCGCGGTGGGGTGTTGCGTTTCTTGCTATCCCTTGCTGGCGGTGATCAGATCCCGAAATTCCCCAGGCGGGTCACCGGGTCAATGGGGAAGTCTTTGCACAGTTGCAGGGTTTCTTCCCGAACGGCCTGAATCACCGTCTCATCGTCCTGGTTCATCAAAACACGATCAATCCAGGCGGCAATCTGCTTCATCTGCTCATCTTTCAGTCCCCGTGTGGTCATCGCCGGGGTTCCCAGGCGGATGCCGCTGGCCTTGGCCGGAGGCTGCTTGTCAAAGGGAATCATGTTCTTGTTGGCGGTAATTCCCGCCCGTTCCAGGCTGTGTTCGGCCTGCGCACCGGTCAAGCCTTTCACCGAGACATCCAGAAGAACCAGATGATTGTCCGTTCCGCCGGAGACCAGCCGATAACCCCGCCGGGCCAGTTCCTCGGCTAAAACGCGGGCGTTCTGGTGAACCTGGGTCATGTAGTCTTTGTAGGAAGGTCTGAGAGCCTCTCCGAAAGCCACGGCCTTTCCGGCGATGACGTGCATCAACGGGCCGCCCTGCATCCCAGGAAACACCGCCCGGTCAATGGCACTGGCATGTTCCGCTTTGCTCAGGATCAGGCCGCCGCGGGGACCGCGCAGGGTTTTGTGGGTGGTCGCGGTGACGAAATCGGCATAGGGAACGGGGGAGAGGTGGAGGCCCGTGGCTACGGCACCCGCAATGTGGGCCATGTCCGCCATCAGGATCGCTCCCACCTCCTTGGCGATCTCGCCGAAGGCGGCAAAGTCGATGGTCCGCGAGTAGGCGCTGGCACCGACAATGATCATCTTCGGTTTATGGTCCAGGGCTTTGCGTCGGACTTCGGCCATGTCCAGCCGTTCGGTTTTGGGATCAACGCCGTAGCTCGCCGCATCGAAAAAGCGTCCGCTGAAATTGAGGCGGAACCCGTGGGTCAAATGCCCGCCGTGGGCCAGGTCCATCGCCAAGACACGGTCACCGGGTTGCAGCTTGGCGATATACACCGCCATGTTGGCCTGACTGCCGGCGTGGGTCTGCACGTTGGCATGGTCGGCACCATAGAGTGTCTTGGCCCGCTCAATGGCCAGGGTTTCCAGTTTGTCGACATGGTGGCAACCGCCGTAATAGCGCTTGCCGGGGTAGCCTTCGGCGTATTTATTGGTCGCCATGCTTCCCACGGCGTCCAGCACCGCTTGGGAGACATAGTTTTCCGAAGCAATCAGCTCAATGTTTTCCTGCTGCCGACGACGCTCGGCACAGAGGGCCGTGCAGACCTCGATGTCCACTTGATCCAGTGGGAGATCCGGACAGCAGTAACTATGGGTTGATGGGTTGGTATTGATCGTGTTGGAGGAAGAATCGGATACATGGGTCACGATGTTGCTCCTTTGATGAATCTGTCCGGCCTGGGGCGCCGGTTGAAAAACGTGTCCGTCTAGTTGGATTTTCAAAAGCCCACCCCACGCTTGGGGCACGCGGTGGAGTGAAAACGAGTATCCCTTGGTGGGGTTGTGCCGAACCTTGGGATTGTAGCCAAAGAGAGCCTGGAATACCTTGTTTGGTTACGCATTGAGAATCGGCATCGTTGAGGCATGGTTGAGTCTGGGGTAAAACGAATGGCGCAAAGACAGGTTTGTCAATGCGCCATTGGTGTATATAATATATAGAATGTTTGTCAAGCCGGACCGGGGTTAAAGCTCATAATATTGAAATTCTTGATCTTCCAGAATGTTTTTCGGGTTCTCGTAAAAGTCCAACAGGTTCTTCAACAGCCAGTAATGGCGATCTTCTTCTTTGGCAATTTTCTCCAGGAATTCGCGATTTTCAGGGCTTTGCTGGGCCAGCGCTTCCTTGGTGTATTGCTCTTTGGCATTTTGTTCCACGGCCATCGCGCTTTCCAGGACGGAACGGATGGAGGGGTCGTCGGCGAGGAAATGGGGGTTTTGCTTCACGGCTTTTTCCAGCGCGTTTTTAATGTTCTTCATCCCTGGGCTCGCCTGGTATTCTTTCAAGGAGCCATCCCGCAATTTTTCAAGATACTCAATGTGTTTCAGTTCATCCTCGGCCAAGGATTCCAGGATGAACTTCACCGTGGGGTTGGAAACCCGTGCAGCGTGGTCCATGAAGAATTGGTGTCCTTCTTTTTCAAATGCGATTGCTTGATCGATCAGATCCATCGGTTCGTTCCTTTCGTCGTCCAAAGTGATGATGTATAAAACAGCAAACTAACCCCTTGCCCAATCACAGGGCAGAATCATGAATGTCCTCAAATCTGTAAAATTTCCCTAACTCACTCTTCAATGTAAGGAGCCCGGAGGGCGGCGTCAAGGGGCAAAGAGAGAGAAAGTCGGCAGAATGTCTCCGGCAGGATGGATGATGGGTTAAATGACCAGGCGGACTGTCCGGGACAGTCCGCCTGGTAATGCGAAAGGGTAGGGACAGTCCGTCAGGGGATTTCAACGGTGGTGCTCACGCCTCCTGCCCGCAGGGTGTAGTGTCCACGGGCCAGGTTGTGTATACGGGTTTCCACATCGTTGGGACACATGCAATAGCAGGGGCCGGACCCATCATAGATTTCTTCATAGCTCAGGCTCAAGGTAAAGCCGTCTTGACTGAGATGGGGAAGGACATCGCTGAGGCAGCAATTCAGCGAGGCGTTCCGGTGGGTGACGATGACATCGCCGCTTGTGGCATCGAAACGGGCTTGCAGGCTTTCCACGGGCTCCGCATCGTCTTTGTCCGGGCGGTCATCGTTCAGGCAACCGGAAAGCGTATCCAGGCTGATCGCTCCTTGGGATTGCTCCTCAACCACGGTAAAGGTGGTAAACACGCTTCCGGCGTAAAGGGTGTAGGTTCCGGCGGAGAGATTCTGCAAATGGGTTTCCACGTTGTTGGGGCAGACACAGTCGCAGGGGCCGTTATCGTCGAAATGTTCTTCGTAGCCCAGGCGCAGGGTGAAGCCTTCCTGGGTCAAACGTGGGTTGATGCTTTCCACGCAGCAGTTGAGTTCTGCGTTCCGGTGGTTGACGATCACCGTTGCCGTGCCGGCATCGAAACGGGCTTGCAGGCTTTCCTCCGGTTCGGAACTCGTCGGCGTGTCGATCTTGAGATCGTTCAAGCAGCCGGAAAGAGTGTTCAGCGTGGCGCTTCCCTGGGCCGGAGCATCGCCTACGGTAACGGTGGTGCTGAGCATTATCGCGCCGGTTCCATATTGCAGGGTGTAGGTTCCCGTGGCGAGATTGGCCAGGTCAAAGCTGACGTTGGTCGGGCAGACACAATCACAGGGACCGGCTTCGTCAAAGCGTTCCAGGTAGGCGAAGTTGATCACGAAGCCATCAATATCCATATCCAGGTCCAGGTCACTGAGGCAGCAGTTCAGGGTAGCGTTCAGATGGGAGACGTGGACCAGACCGGTCGCGGAGTCATAGCTTGCTTCCAGAACGGGCGTAGTAGAATCCTCCATGGCATCGGTTTCCAGGCATTCGGAGAAAGAAAGATTCTGCGCGCTGGAGCAGGCGATTTCCGTGCAGGACCAGGTGCCATCCTGGCAGGAGCAGGTGTTGCAGCCGTCGTCCGAGAAGCGCTCTCCGTCCTGGGCGTTGCAGGTGGTTCCGGCTTGGACTTCACAGTGGGATCGCTCCGCTTCAGTGACGCCGTAGCAGGCCAGTTCACAGGTGCCGCAATAGAGGTTGCCATCGGAGGCGCAGAGCAACCCACCGGGAGGAATGCAGCCGTCGCCGCAGTTTTCCAAGCAGCTTTCCAACTCGTCGCAATCCATTTCCGTGCAGGACCAGCTTCCGTCTTCGCAGGTACAGGTATTGCAGCCGTCCTCGGCGGGCTTGGTTTCGCCATTGGTGCAGGCGGCTTCATCGCAGAGGCTTTCGTCGTCAGCCGCAGAGAGGCCATAGCAGTCAAGAATGCACTGGTTGCAGTAGCGCTGACCGTTCTCCGCGCAGATCCAAGAATCCGGAGCCGGGCAACCTTCGCCGCAAGCCGCCAGGCAGGCGTTCAGGTCTTCGCAGGCCATCTCCGTGCAAGACCATTCGCCATCTATGCAGCTACAGGTGTTGCAGCCGTCCTCGGCGGTTTTGGTATCGCCTTCCGTGCAGGTGTCGTCATCATCATCATCGTCATCGGTTACGTCGTCGTCGTCATCGTTGCTTTGGAAGGTTTCTTCGGAGTCATCACAGGCCGAGATCATCAGGGTCAGCGATAAAAGAAGGAAGGCAAGCAGCAGGCTAAGGCGTTTCATAGCAGGTCTCCATCTGGAAAATGGGTTTGGAAAATCAAGGTTTTCAAGACATGCCAACTAGAATGGCAATGTCCGTGCCAAGGATGACGCTTGCCGATATTCGTCTTGCCAGGGAAGATTTTGTAAACATTTCAGGTGGTTCTTACATGATAAGGAAAAATCTCCCACAATGGACATCCGATGAGTTTAGGATCTTTGTCAGGAAATCTTGATAGTCGTAAGAGAATTGTCCGGAAACCGCGTAAACATTGCCAAGGGTTTGGTTTCGTTTGCAGAGAATGAGAGGAACCTTCTTGGAGGAGTTTGTGAAATCGTGGATCTATCAAGAAACAACAAGACCCCCGGATGATCGGGGGCCATGTCGGTTGTTTCCGTAAGGAGGATCAGTTGTGGGCTTGATCACTTCCTTTATGCAGGGTCGCGATGACATGCAGGTGACCGTGTCGCACGGCGAGGTCCGAGGCCGTGAGTCCCTCTTTCTGCCGCAAGGTGAAATCCGCACCGTGGTCCAGCAGCATGTCTACCATGTCCTGGTTGCCTTTCTGGCAGGCACACATCAGGGCCGTCATCCCGCTTTGGCTTCGGTGGTTGACCTGGGCACCTTTGGCCAGCAGATCACGGACCAGTTCGACATGTTGCTTCTGGGCGGCAATCAGTAGCGGCGTGACGCCATTTTCACCAGGCTGGTTGATGTCCGCGCCGTAGTCCACCAGTAGGCGGGCCGTTTCCAACTCACCGCGGTATACAGCCAGATGCAGAGGAGGCATACGGAAGCGCTGCGTGATGTAATTGATGTCCACGCTGGGGCTTAGAAGCAGGGAAATTACGGTGAACAGATCCCCGGCGTTGACGGCTTTGGCAAGAGCTTCGTTGTCATTGGCAGACAATTGGGTCCATGATTTGTTAAGTGCAATAGCCATGATACAACCTTCGAGCTGTGGGGACCGACACGGAAAACGGAGTCCCTTTAATGGAGTGATATAAGTATAATTTACCTCTCGGTCGAATGTCAAGATATCGACATTCAATAGAATATAGCCAAATTATTGACAATGCTTATGCCGGACTTCCTCCTTCTCCACCGTGGGAGTGTGTGCAACGTCATACCCTGTCAAGGTATGGGGTTTGGGGTGTCCCCGGTAGGGGGACGCGGTGAGGCGTTGGCTCGGCTTGCTAGGTGGGAGGTTCCGAACGCGAGAAGTTCTGTTGAGGTCGGGTCGGATACCGCCGGGTTCGTCTCACCATGTCAAAGGACTCACGAGGTGTGGTCTGCCAAGGCTTGTACCACACAAGGTCTCTTCTAACAAGATAACAAGGAAGGGGATGTTTGGCAAGAGTAAAACGAAGAAAAATTAGTGAAAACAAGTGTTTCAGGTGTGTCCAGGCCTGTTTCGGTTGTTTCAATCTGGCGCGAGAAACTGGCGTTTTGGCGTGCCGCTTGGGCAAGTTCCTGAAATCCTTGGCAGGTAGAAAGAGGTTTTCTTCTTGCCCGTCTTCCCAGGTGTTCCAATCTGGACACTCTTTTTGTCGGGGAAGCTTTTTCTTGAATTGACCGGCTGCATGTGCTAACCGAAAAAGGCCGGATTTTGGCATCAATTCGCTATGATTTACCAGACCCAAAAGGGAGGCGACCTTGGACGAATCCTATGTGCCCTCGTTGCAGGACGATCTTCGTGAGCTGAAAAAAGAAGTCATTGAAACCCGAAACATGAACATCAAGACCGACAACCGTGTGCAAGGCTTGTTCGGGGAAGTGAAGAAGATCAGTGCCGCCCAGGAGGACTTCGAGTCCCGCTGGAGGAAAAGCACCATCGGCGCGTATATCCTTTTTCTGCTGGTTGTTTCCGCCGCCGCGGTGGTGATTATGGAACTGCGGGTCAACGCCTTCAAACTGGAAGTGGAAAAGCTGGAAAACCAGCTTGCTACGCTTACCGAGGCCGACCGGCAGAAGAAGCTGGTTCTGGATGCCCGCGATGCCGCTGATGTGGCTGCGGACAACGTGCTGCGCCTGATCCGCGATAAACAGCAGGAAACGGCAATCAAGGAGTTCGATAAACTGGACAAGGAGCGCCTCACTCCGGCGGCTTGGGCCATGCTGGAGGAAAAGGTGGAAGAGTTGCGCCTGGAAATGGCGGACAAACATTACAAAAAAGGCTTGGCGGACAAAAAAATCGGTGGTTACACCAGCGCGATTCAGGAATTTGATGTCGCCTTGAATTACCATCCTCATCCGCGCAACCATGCCTTGATTCTCTTTCACAAAGGGGAAAGCCTCTATAAGAAGAAGAAATACGAGGAAGCAATCAACGTGCTTCAGGAAAGCCTCAAGCTGGACAAGAAGCACGATCAAGCGCCGATGGCCGAATTGCTTATCGGTTTGAGCTATGAAGAGAACGGTGAGTGCGACAAGGCCGTCAAACACCTCGATGGCCTTCTATCCAAGAACTGGGGGCATATCTACCGGGGCAGTATTCAATATCACGCCAAACTCTGCCGTCGGAAGCTCAAAGAAGAACGCTAGCGTGAAGCTTTCCCCTTCGTCTTACGACTATTCCGCCGCCCCATCCGGGCGGCTTTTTCGTACATGAAGAAATCCGTTTCCCTGGAACAGCCCAACGGTATTGCTCTCATGATGCCTTTGTAGCTTGATTTTCCATCGCTGTTGCTTGTAGCTGGGATGAAAGCCCAGCACTACAAGCCGAAAGGACTGTTCTTTTTCTTGTTGCTTTTCTCGCACTCAATGGGGACGAAGATGTCGTCGTCGGTATTGGGTTCGGTGTCCGGGCCGTTGGTGCCAAGATACAAGGTTCCCTGGGATTCCACCATGTAGAATACACCACCGAAAGGATCATTGAGGGGGTCACCACCGCCGCGTTTGACCATATTTTTTCTCATCCACGCTTCAAAACTGCGTTCAGAAGGAATGGACTGGCCCATACGGCACATTTCGGACATCATCCGGCTCATGCTGTTCATTTGCATTTCTGCCATCATGCTGCCGTAAGCGCCTTTGAACGAAGAGAAATACTTGCTCCATTGATCGGCGCTGGATTTCATCCCCCAGACCAGCATCAGGATAGGCAAGGCGCGGAAAATCAGTTTGCCGATCATGAGCGCCCTCCTTTCCCTGCCTTGGAGGCACGCATCGCGGCCAACTCCGAGAGTTTGGCACCCAGCCCCATGTGAGATTGGAAGAAGGAGAGGAACGCGGTTTGTTCCATCGCCAAGACCTTGCCGTCGGTATCTGCCTTGACCGTGGCCGTGCGGGGCACGTTTTCCAGAAGGGCCACTTCGCCGAAGGGATCACCCGGTCCGAGAATGGCCAACGGTTCGTTGCGTTCCTGCTTACGCACGCTGAAGGAGCCTTCCAGCACGATGTAAAACCCGTTGCCGGGATCGCCTTCACGCACCACCACTTCACCCTGATTCACCGGAATCAGGTCCACCGAACCTAAGAGCGCGGCCATGCTTTCCGCATTCAACTCACAGAACAAGGGGGACTGACGCAGTACCGACGCGCCACGGATCAGACTGACCAGGTTGCCCGTGGGATGCGACTGAGCGACTTCCTCGAATTCGTCACGGGTCAAGCGCAAGACGCTGCCTTTGCGGCTGGCTTTGACCGTGGCCGTGCGCGGGCCGTTTTCCAGAAGGGCGATTTCTCCAAAGGCATCACCCGGTCCCAGGACCGCCACTTCCGTGGTAACGCCGCTGTCTGATTCCACCAGCACCCGTGCTTCCCCGTCCAGGATGACGTAAAAGGCGCCGCCGGGGTCTCCCTGACGGACCAGCACCGCTCCGTGGGCCATTTTCAGCCGCTTCACCTGCATTGCCAGCACGTTGAGCAGTAACGAGGGCAACGCGGAAAACACGGGAACCTGTTGCAGAGCCCGGACCGTTTCTTCCGGGGTCAGAGCGGAAAGGGGTTTGACCTTACGTCCGGCTTTGGCCTGGGGGCTGAGGCTGAAAAGCATGGTCAAGGCGGTAACCAGTAAGCCGAGAGCGACGGAAAAGACTGCCAGCACCAGTAAAATCAGTACGGTCGCGGCGCTATAGGAGGCTTCCCCGTTCAGCAGGGCGACGATACCACGGGCCAGACCTTGCAGGTTGCCTTCCACCAGAGAGGCCAGTCCCGTGCTGGCCAGCACGAACCAGGCAATCCACCAGCAGACAAAGAGAATCAGAGCCACTTCACCGGGAAAAGTCTCTCCCTTGGTCAAACTGCTCATTGAGCGATGCCGCAGGTAAGCCAGCGCATCTCGATTGTTCATCGTGTCCGGACGTAAGAAGCCCAGCACCTGCTGGGCGAAGGTGCGTCCCAGCGGGAAGAGATCCGCAGCCATTGCGACCATGAAGCCTGCGGCAATCAGATTCAACAAGGCAGGCCAGGGCATGGGCAAGAGTGCGGAGAGTGAAACGAAGCGCAAAGAGGCCAGTCCCAACAGCATTCCGCCGAATCCTGCCGCCGTAGTTGCCAGTCTGCCCGTGGTGGAGAGCAGTACGACAATGCCACCGCCGACATCCAGGTAGGGAATGCCGAAAAAGGCAGCCAGGCGGATGGGGTAAGCATGAGTGGCGAAGGCTCGCGCCATCAGACGGCGGAAAAGGTCACGCACGAAGAGCGCAGCGGAAACGCCGCCTGCGGCAATCAGCAGACCCAAGGCGGGGTCCTGCAAAGGAAAGAGCAGGTTTTTGGCCGAGGGCAGGCCGGTGGCAAGCAGGAAACCCAGTGCGATGGAAATCAGCATCCAGGGAAAGGCCCAGGCGATCAGACCGCCGGATTTCGAGCCTCGTTCATCAACGCTTACCCGCCCCAGACGAAGCAAGGTCAGATCCAGCAAGCCTGCCAGGCGCGTCTTCAACGGGGGTTTACTGGCTCCCAGTTCGGCACGGGCTCGCGGGCTATTGGCCAGAAGATCCAGGCTGGCTAAATTGCGGCAAAGCTGAGCCAGGGTTTGAAAGGGCATATGGCGGCGCTCGGCATAATACGCCGTGGCCACATCTTCCAGGCTTCGGCCATCAAAGAAATGCAGTAGCTCCGCTTCAAGCGGGTTGCACTCCAGGATGCGGTCCCCTTTGGGAGAAACTACTACGGCGCGGCCTTCCGGCAAGGGAGCGACACGGACACCTTCGGCAAGCGTGGCCATTCCCGACGGATGTTCTTGGGTCATTGATACGCCTCACAGGTGAAAACGATGTTGCTAATGGAGAAGCAGTCTACACCATCCCTCTGGGTGAGGCAACGTTGAAGCGGGTTGAAATTCCTTTCGTATCGGGATGAAACAGCACACCGGCATGTGGGGCCGAAACACCGTGTCCGGGAAGGGACGGGAGGAGCTTCAGTCCCAGATGATCTGTGGATCATCTTCCGGGCATACCTTCAGGCAGCCGTGCTTGTGGGCGCAGGAATAAAAAATGGTGATGTCGGGGTCATGAAAGAGATAGCAAAACACGGTTAGCAGGTCGTTGTCGTCGTCTTCGTCATGCTCGATATAGCAGGGATCGTCGCTCATCGAACACGAGCCGGAATCCCGGCTGACGCAATCATGCTCGTAGACACAATCACAGCAACTATCAGGCAAAGGCTGGCAGGATGATAATGCGCCAAGCATGGCAAGAAAAGCCAGAAGCGCGATGGAAGAAATCCTCATGATCGGGTTCATCGTTTTGTCTCCTAGGAAAGCAACGGCCCGCCGATTGGCGGGCCGGAACAGGTTTCCCTTCGCTTACCAGGTTTTGCCCGGAATGCGAACGCCGCGTTCTTTGGCGACCTCAAGGGCTTCTTCATAGCCTGCATCTGCATGGCGCATTACGCCGCTGGCCGGATCGCTGGTCAGCACGCGCAGGAGTTTCTCTTCGCTTTCCTTGGTGCCGTCGGCGACAATTACCACACCGGCATGGAGAGCATAGCCGATCCCCACGCCGCCGCCATGATGGAAGCTGACCCAGGTTGCACCGTTGACGGCGTTCATCAGCGCGTTCAGGATGGGCCAGTCGGCCACGGCATCCGAGCCGTCTTTCATCGCTTCGGTTTCGCGGTTGGGGCTGGCTACCGAGCCGCTGTCCAGGTGATCGCGACCGATCACGATGGGGGCTTTCACCTTGCCGCTGGCCACCAGGTCGTTGAACAGTTTTCCGGCCTTGGCCCGTTCTCCGTAGCCCAACCAGCAGATGCGCGAGGGCAAACCCTGGAAGTGGACCTTCTCTTGAGCCATCGTCAGCCAGCGCTTGAGGGACTCGTTCTCCGGGAAGAGTTTCATCAGTTCGCGGTCGGTGGTGTAGATGTCCTCCGGATCGCCGCTCAGGGCTACCCAGCGGAAGGGGCCTTTGCCCTCGCAGAACAAACCGCGAATGTAAGCCGGAACGAAACCGGGGAAGTCAAAGGCGTTTTCCACGCCGTTTTCCAGGGCCACCTGACGGATGTTGTTTCCGTAATCAAAGGTGGGAATCCCCTTGGCGTTGATCTCCAACATGGCTTTCAGGTGGGTCACGCAAGCCTTGGTGGCAAGCTCTTCATACTGTTTCGGGTCGCGGTCCCGCAGGGCCAGGGCTTCGTCATAGCTCATGCCGTTGGGCACATAGCCTTTCAGGAGATCGTGGCTGCTGGTCTGGTCGGTGAGCAGATCAATGGGTAGATCCCGCTTGGCAATCTCCGGCAGGATGTCCGCCGCATTGCCGACCAAGCCGACACTCAAAGCCTGTTTGTTCTTCTTCGCCTCCAGGCACCATTGGATGGCTTCATCCAGATTCGTCGTCTGTTTGTCCAGATAACGATGGTCAATGCGTCGCTGCACGCGGGCCGGGTCCACTTCGATGCACAGGGCCACGCCGCCACCCATCGTCATCGCCAAAGGTTGCGCGCCACCCATGCCACCCAGACCGGCGGTGACCATCAGCAGACCTTCGGTGGTCTCCTGGTTGTAATGTTTCTTCGCGGCGGCGATGAAGGTTTCGTAGGTGCCTTGCAAGATGCCCTGGGTACCGATGTAGATCCAGCTACCTGCCGTCATCTGACCGAACATCATCAGACCTTGCTTCTCCAACTCCCGGAAATAGTCCCAGGTAGCCCAGTGGCCGACCAGGTTGGCGTTGGCGATCAACACACGGGGGGCGCCGGGGTGACTTTTGTGGACACCGACGGGTTTTCCGGACTGCACAATCAGGGTTTCGTCATCGGCCAGTTTCTTCAGGCTGGCAAGAATTTCCTGGTAGGCTTCCACATTCCGTGCCGCCTTGCCACAGCCGCCGTAGACAATCAACTCTTCCGGCTTCTCGGCCACTTCGGCATCCAGGTTGTTTTGAATCATGCGGTACGCGGCTTCTTGCAGCCAACCCTTGCAGGACAACTCGGTTCCACGCGGCGCTTTGATTTTGGTCAGGTCCATCAATGTTCTCCTTATGTGCGCGTCAAGGAAAGTCCTTGAGGAAAGAAAGAGTGAATTTCATACCGCCGGTATTGAAGCACCCACGCCGCAGTTTGGCAAGCTTTCAAGAAGGTAGAAGGAAAAAATCTTGAGCGCTTCTCCGCCGGGTCAAGCTGCAGGCCCACGTCATCCGGCTGTGTCTGCAAACTTGAGGCGTTGTATGTTTGGGGAGAGGAGAGGGGCTTCTTGTGCCGTTTCGCGCTCAATGTTTAGGGGCAGTCATAGGTGTAGGTGTAGCAGTCGTTTGGGGTGCCGTTGCAGTCATCATCTTCTGTGTAGGTTTGTATGTTCCCTTGCTCATTATAGCTAAAGACCCAGCAATCCTCATCTAAAGCCCCATTGCATCCGTTATCTGTATCAGAGGTCAATAGATTTCCATGTTCATCATAGGTATTGGCAAAACACGCTAACGTCCCCAGACCATCGCAATCCGTATCATTAAAAAACATTTCCATATTCATCGAAGGTCGATATCCAACAGTTTCGGTCCCCTTGACTATCACAGTCTTCATCATAATAGTTTTCTGTCCAGTTGTCGTTTTCATCATATACTTCGACCCAACAGTCATCTGGCCAACCATCGCAGTCGGAGTCATTTCCATATTTCAAACGGTTTCCCTTTTCATCAAAAATCTCACTATAACAGTGTTCTATGGTACCATTACACCCAACATCTGAAAACTTTGTTCTTCTCATCTCACCTTCGTAATGGACATAGTGTGAGCATGAATCGTAGGTGTTATCGCAATTGTCATCGTGATCTTCTGTTAATAAATAACCATCTTCGTCATAGCTGAAGCGTTTGCAGGAGTGATCCGGTGTGCCATCACAATCTTCATCATAATTATAGTAAATATAGTTATCAGCCAGTTTGTCATAGGCGTAATGGGAACAACTATCTGCAATGCCATCACACGCTTCATCCCAGAAAATGAACTCCCACTGAGCTGGTCCCCGAAAAATGGACAGTGGTCTTAGGTGGATGTTAGGCTGGGCATGTGACTCCAGAAAGCCAGAAGACAGCTTCAAAAGGAGGAAGAAATGCCGAGAAAGAGACGGACGTTCAGTGGAGAGTTCAAGGCGAAAGTGGCTTTGGAAGCGATTCGAGGAGAGCGGACGATCAACGAGGTCGCCAGCGAGCACGGTATCCACCCCAACCAGGTGTCCCAATGGAAGAGCCAATTGCTGGAGAATCTTCCGGAAGTCTTCTCTGGCGAGCGAGACCAAGCTCGCCAGCATGCTGGCATCCAGAAGGAGCGCGACGAATTGTATCGTCAGATCGGCCAGTTGAAAGTTGAAATCGACTGGCTAAAAAAGAAGACAGACCCTTTCTTCCGGGGTTAAGCGCGAAATGATTGAGCCTGAAAACAAAACGATCAGCGTCCGGCGACAATGTGATCTGCTGTCGTTTAGCCGCTCGGCGTTTTACAGAAAGTCGAAACCGGCCAGTAGGTCAGATGTGCGCGTGATGAATTTGCTCGACGAGATTTACACCAGGCGGCCCTTTTATGGTTCGCGTCGGATGAGGATAGAGCTCTTTAAAATGGAGGGCATTCGGATCAATCGCAAGCGCGTGCAGCGGCTGATGCGTTTGATGGGCCTGGAGGCGATCTATCCAAAGCCGAACCTGAGCCGCCCGAATCAGGCGCACAGGATCTATCCGTATCTGCTGAGAAGCATCGCCGTCACGCAGCGGAACCTGGTCTGGGCCAGCGATATCACCTACATCCGCACAACGAGCGGTTTCGTGTATCTGACGGTGATTCTGGACTGGTTTTCGCGCAAGGTTTTGAGCTGGCGGCTGTCGAACACGCTGGATGCCAGTTTCTGTGTGGAGGCGCTTCAAGAGGCGCTCTTGCGCTACGGTGCGCCGGAGATTTTCAACACGGACCAGGGCATCCAGTTTACCAGCGAGGCATTTACGGGCGTACTCATCGAGCACGGCATTCAAATCAGCATGGACGGCAAAGGGCGTGCGCTGGACAACGTGTTTGTGGAACGGCTGTGGCGCAGCGTGAAATACGAAGATATTTATATCAGGGGTTATGAAACGATGAAGGAGGTGAAAACGGGCTTACGTGAGTATTTCCGGTTTTACAACGAAGAGCGCTTTCATCAGGGACTTGACGAGCGTACGCCGGATGACGTATATTTCAATCACACAGCGGAGACATACGCCGCCTGATCACACCTAAGAATGACCCCTTTCTGGTCTACAAGATGGGGTCCAGTGTACAGTGTCCATTTTCATCAAAGATATAAGAAGCGCAAGAATGGTCGGGAATGCCATCACAGTTGTCATCTTCATAGAAATAATACGGATCTTCATTCTCATTATAGAAACGAGAATAGCAAGAATCTTCGTTTCCATCACAGGCAGTATCTCGCCATACTATCATACAACTCGCCGCTGGCTGGACACAGTTCCAACCAAAGAATTCAAAGCCTTCATTGCATTCACAAGCATCACAGTCGTCGTTTGGATGAGCGTTGTCTTGGCAGGTGAGGGAGCAAACGCAGGCTGAGCAGGTCTCATCCGGTTCGCTTTCACCAGGGCAGTCCAGAGGGCAGTGACACGCTTCACCGACAGGTTCACAAAGTTTTCGTCGCATTCACAACCATCACAGTCGTCGTTTGGATGAGCGTTGTCTTGGCAGGGAAGGGAGCAGGTGCAAATTCCGTTCTGCCGGGTAAAATCCTCGTCACAATCACAGCCATCACAGTTTGTTTTGGGGTGGGAATGAGCTGGACAGATGTAACCACAGTCTTCGTTTTCTTCGGCATCTCCGTCTTCAGCTTCCAAGCCTTCACCCGTGTCCTCGTTACCATCAGGTTCATCTCCGTCTGGGATCGGTTGGTGAACGATATCCCCGTCCAGGCTTGGAGTTTCCTCGTGATCGCCTTGGGAGTTGTACCTAGAGCAGGCCGTAAATGCAACGACAACGATCAAGAGGAACATAATTATGTGATGCGATGTTGCCACGAAAGCCTCCTGAGGCTTGACGATTCCGATTCCTTTACAACGAAAACAGACGAATCAAGTATACAGACTTGAGATGAAAAAACCAAAGAAATTCAATCTGTGATTAGAAAATATGTTTTCTGGGCAGGGACAAACATTCTGTCAAGTCGGGATCTTCGTGCAACGCAAAACGCCCCACCATCCGAAGGGGCGCCAGCTTGCTGACTACGTTATTTTCCCTCACTGGGATGCGGTACAAACCGGGTAGATTGGTAACACCGGACGTTTCCTCCCCCTGGATGGAAGCCCCCCGGAATCGAATCGGTTAGGTTTTCGTCAGGCTTTTCTTGCCGGACATCCTCGTTTTGGTTAGAATCCGCCACGTCAGAAACCCCCAACCCTGCAACTTAGGAACGCAACATGAAAGCTTGTACCTGGATAACGCTGATCCTCGCTCTATTCCTGTCCTTTGCCTGTTCCTCCGATGACGACGAGTCGGAATCGCCCCAGACCGATGGGGATGACAGTAGCTTACTTCCCGATGGTGATGAGGAAGACGACGACACTCAGGAAGATGGAGATTTGTTGGATGGCGATGAAGACGGGGATGAAGAAAGCGACGAGCCTGTCGTGTTCCATCTTGTGAAAACCTTTCCTCCCACCACCGCAGCCGGGGTGGCGTTTTCCTATACCTTCCAGGCCGCCGGTGGCGAAACTCCTTACTCCGGCTGGACCCTCGTGGAAGGTACCCTGCCTGACGGCACCAGCCTGGATGCACAAAGCGGCGTGTGGTCTGGGACGCCACAGACCGAAGGCTTCTACTATTTCGTGATCCAGGCCGGCGATGCCGCGGGCGCTGAAGCTCGCGAAGTCTTCGGTATCCGCATTGGCGATCCTCAAGCCCAGGGTCGCATGGCCCGTCTGGCCGGTGATTACCAGCGTATTTATGAAGAGCGCCACATCTGGCACGGTTGGAGCCTTGATCTCGGCGCACCGGATGCCACCAACGGCGACTACCAACTTGAAACCTACGGAGATAGCTCCTTCATGGGCGGTCAATGCACAATGGCCCAGGCATACCGTGCCGCCGTGCTGGACACCGATGAAGCCAAAGCCACCATCCGTGACCTGGTGCAAGGATGGAAGTTTTTTCAAGACCTCACCGGCGTTTCCGGTTTGACGGGCCGAGGCTTCGCGCACAAAGACGACCCCAGTGAAGACGGTATGTGGGACAGTCTCTACCCGGAGGTGGATAAACACCAGGGAACGGGTGAGTTTGCCGACTGGTTCTGGCAAGCCGACGCCAGCCGCGACCAGTACACCGGTGCGGTTATCGGCAATGCGATGGCCAATGAGTTGGTTGACGATGAAGAAGTGAAGCAAACCAGCAAAGAGTTCCTTGTCGCCCTGGCCGACCACATCTGGGACAATGGGCTGGCCATTGTGGACCCCGATGGTGAGATGACCACCCACGGAGAGTTGGACGGTATGAACTGGGAAGGTCTTCCGGCGGGGAATGGACTGAATGCCATCTGTGGGCTGGCCTGGTTCAAGATCGCCTATCATGTCAGTGGAGAACAACGCTTCAAAGATTACTACGAAGAGCTGGCTTTCGAGCGTGACTACATCACCATCCTGCGTGAAAATATGTGGGTTTACATGAAATATGGCACCAAATACTATAATGTTTATATGGCCTTCGAGAATTGGTTCCACCTGATGCGCCTGGAAGACGACCCGGATCTTCGCCAGCGTTACAAAGAGATTTTCCGGGATACCTTGTGGCTCAACGTCGATGATACGGAAACCAACCGTCGGGCGGTGGATGAGAAAAACCCGGTCTATACCACCTGGTATCTCTATTCCACCGGTGAGAAAGACCCCACGGCCCTGATGGGCGCCCTGTGGCAGATGGACGGCTTCCCTGAAGCGCCGCTGCGTGATACCGCCCGTGACCATACCAACAACCCGGAGATCACCGTGAACCCGGACTTCCCGGAAGAAAGCCTGTACCCCATCCATATCAGCGAACGCTGCCCGGACATGGTGATGTGGCACCGCACACCGTACAAGCTGCAATGTACTGGAGATGGACGGGAACGTACCGGTTGTGACTACATGCTGCCCTACTGGATGGGCCGCTATTACGGATGGATCGGCGAGGAGTGGTAACCACTCAAAAACAAAAAACGAAGCCTGCTGACATCGTATCGTGATTCAAGGCGTTTGGGGTGGAAGACTCCAAACGCCTTTTTCATCGGTTCAGCAGGAAAAAGAACTTGATTTTTCATGAGATCCTCAGCATCTTGCATCTTGGTGTGCTATGGGATGATGGCTTGGATCGAACACGAAACGCGCCGTCTTTCATCAAATAGGCAGGACTTTTACTTGTCCTGGTACGCGAGGTGCCTTATAATGCGCGCCACCTCGCACGGTGCGAAGCTTGGAGGAATTGATGACGCAGGCCAAGGAACAAGAGTTCAACAAACTGACGGACCAGTTCATTCAGTACTGGCTGAAAAGCAATCCTGTCCAGGCGACCATCGCCGGCATTTACGATTATAATGAGGAACTGGCGGATTTCAGCCCGCGAGGCATGGAACGGCATCATGCCCGCTTGGTTGATTTTCAAAGTAAATTCAAGGCTTTCAACAAGCGGATGCTTCCGGTGGACGATCAGGTGGATTTAAGCCTGATTCTGGATCACCTGGACCTTCAACTGTTGAGCGAAGAGAAACTGAAACCCCAACTCAATATGCCGGAACTCTACCTGGAGGAAATCCTCTCCGGGGTTCATGTGCTGCTGAGTCGGGATATTCTTACCTTAAAAGAACGGGGTATTGCCGCCCTGCGCCGGATCAACGCCGGATTTACCCTGCTGCGTCAGGCACGGAAAAACACCGTGAAGGCTCCTGTCGCTTATGCCGAAGGTGCCATTCAGGTAGCCCTGGGCGCAGAAACCTATTTCCGTCATGAGATCCATGCCTTTGCAGACCAGCTTCGTGGCAGCTTGCGGGAAGCGCTCCAGGAAGATGCCGTCCAGATGGCCGACGAACTGGCGGAATTCGCCACCTTCCTGCAAGAAGAAGTGATCCCCAACACGGCCAAGTCTGAGTTCGCCCTGGGAAAACCCACCTACAACCAGTTCTTGCGCCTAAAACACCGGGTGAACACCAAGCACCACGAACTGCTGAAGATGGCCAATCAGAGTGTCGCCGAAGCCGAGCAGGAATTGGAAGCCTGCGCCAAGGAACTGGGCGAGAAAAAACGGTGGCAGAATCTGGTGGAAAAACTGGAAATGGACGCGCCGAACAGCCGTAATTTCCTCAAGACCTATGCCAATGAATTGAAACGGGTACGCAAATTCACCGAACAGGTGCTTCATCTGGAGCTTCCTCCTGAGGAAGACCTGGATGTAATGGAAACCCCGGCCTTTGCCCGGCCTTTCACACCCTACACCGTTTATCAGGGACCGGGGTTCCGGTGCCCGGATACGCGCAGTTTCCTTTGGACCACCGCCGCTGAAGGCGCCAAGCCCGGCGAGAAACGACTCTGGTTGCGCGGTCATAGCCGTTGGCAGATTCCGATGATCTGCACCTACGAAGCCTATCCCGGCAACTACCTGCGGGATTTTTATAACCGCCGAAACCAGAACCCCATTCGCCACCTGTTTTCTTCCAACATGCTACGCAATGGCTGGGGCTTCTTCTGTGAAGGCCTGGCTCTGGATGAAGGCTACTACGCCGACGCCAAAGTCCGCTTGTTCGCCTGTCGCGGCAAGTTGCTTCGTGCCCTGCGTGTGGTGATTGACGTGGGCCTTCAGACCAAAACCATGAAACCTGCCGCCGCCGCCAAATTGCTGATGGATCGCGCCGGTTTGGGCGAGTACCAGGCCAAGGCTGAAGTGCAGAGCTTCTGCCGGAAACCCGCCGAGGGCGTCAGCGCCTACCTGGGACGCCGCGAGTTGGAACGTCTGCAAGCCAAAATGGAAAAACAACAGGGTGAAGCCTTCAATCGGGCGGAATTCTTCACCAAGGTGCTGGAGTGTGGTCCCATTCCGGTGGAACTGATTGACGAGCAACTCTTTCCCAAAGAGTAAGCCCGAAACAAGGAGGACGGCATGACGCAGGAAACCAACGGCTTGAAGCATTATCTGATTACCGGTGGCGCGGGCTTCATCGGCTCCAACCTGTGCTTGGAGTTGCTATCCCAAGGCCATGCCGTAACCGTGCTGGACAACTTCTTCTCAGGCAAGCGGGAAAACCTGGCCTTTGTGCAAGACCACGAGGGCTTCTCGGAGCGTTTCACCCTGGTGGAAGGGGATATTCGCGACCTGGAGTTGCTAACCCGGCTCTTCGGAGAAACCCACTTTGACGCCGTGTTTCACATGGCCGCCATCGGCAGCGTTCCTTTGAGTGTGGAAAAGCCTCTGTTCACCCATGAAGTCAACGCCACGGGAACACTGAATATCCTGGAAAGTGCCCGCAAGCATCAAAGCGGTACGGTGGTGTTCAGCGGTAGCTGCGCCGTTTACGGCGATGAACCGACCCTTCCCAAACAGGAGAGCATGGCAGCGGTTCCCATTTCGCCCTATGCCAGTCAAAAATACCTGGGTGAATTGTACGCCAGAAACTACCACGATCTATTCCAACTTCCCGTGGTCTGCCTGCGTTACTTCAATGTCTTCGGTCAGCATCAAGACCCGGCTTCGCTCTACGCTGCGGTGATTCCTATTTTCATCAGCCGCTTGCTGCGCGGTGAAGCGCCTTCCATTTTCGGAGACGGCGAACAGAGCCGGGATTTCATCTACGTGAAGGATGTGGTCCGGGCCAATATCCTGGCCAGCCAAGCGGATTCCTCCCAGCATGGCAAGGTGTTCAACATCGGTGGGGGAAAACAAACCAGCCTCAACGAACTCTACCGCAGCATTCAAGAACTGTTGCCTTCCGAACTTTCCGCCTGCTATGAAGCCGAACGAGCGGGCGACATCCGCTATTCTTATGCCGATGTCTCCCTGGCCCAAAAGGGCTTGGGCTTTTCCGCAGATTACAGCGTTCAGCAGGGCTTGGCCGATAGCATCGCCTGGTACCGCGCTCACCTGGGAAACCCTTCTTCATGAGCCGTCTGGCCCTTGTCGGTTGCGGGCGCTGGGGGAAGAACCTGGCCCGTGTGTTTCATCAATTGGGAAGCCTTGCCACCGTGGTGGATTCCTCCCCGACGGCTGCGCAACGCCTACTTGACGGCTTGAATGACTCTTTTCCCCATGCGTCTTTGCCTGCTATCCGATCTTTTCAAGATGTGCTGCATGATCCGGCTATCCATGCGGTGGTTCTCGCCACTCCGGCGGCAAGCCACATCTCTTTTGCAGATCAAGCCCTCCGTCATGGGAAAGACGTATTGGTTGAAAAACCTGTGGCCTTCCAGACCCGGCAGCTTTTACCTTTGATTCAACGGGCAGAAGACAACGAACTGGTGCTGATGGCCGGGCATATCCTGCTCTACCATCCTGCGGTGAACGCAATGGTTTCAGCCGTGACCGAGGGAAAGATCGGTTCTTTGGAGCGCATTCGTTGCCTTCGTTTCAATCCCGCACAGGCTGCCCACGAGGAGCTTTCCGCGCTGTGGTCCCTTGCTCCCCACGATGTTGCCTTGAGCCTGCATCTGTTTCAACAAGCGCCCCGCTGGGTGCAGGCAACACAAAATCAGGCTGGAGAGATCACCCTCCGCGTGGATTTTCCCCATCATCGTCAGGCGGTTTTGTACGTCTCTACGAACGCGGAATGCAGACAACGTGAGCTTTTGCTTGAGGGAACTTGCGGAAGCCTTCGTTTCCGGGAAGATGCCCGCCCGGCCTTGCAACTCAATTCCCAGGGAGACAGAACCAGGGAAACCGTGTGGCATTCTCTTTCTTTTGATGCGGAAGAACCCTTGCTTGCTGAGGCGAAGCATTTTCTCCGCTGCCTTTCCACGCGAGAGACTCCGCGAAGCGGAGCCGAGCATAGTCTGAACGTGACTGCCGTGTTGCAGGCTGCTCAAAAAAGTCTGGATCAACACGGACGACCCATAACCCTCGGCCTTTCCACTCCAAACCATCTTGCATCTGACCGATTAGGGATTTGACAGAGCCTTGGAAAGCCGTTACAAAAAGCCGATTGCTTTTCGGGATTGTCGAAGTCAGCCCAGCCCCTTCGGCCAGGCATGTACGACCCTTGATCCCGCTTCACCCCTTTTGGAGAGACTCCCATGACCGTTCTTGTCACCGGCGGCGCAGGATTCATCGGTTCCCATGTATGCGATGCTTTGCAAGCTCGTGGAAACCAGGTAGTGGTAATTGACGATTTCAATGACTATTACGACCCGGCCTTGAAAGAAGCCAACGCCGAACGCACCCAACGGCAGGGGGGGCGCATCGTCCGTGGAGACATCCGCGACGAAACCACGGTGAACGGACTTCCCTGGAACGAGATCACCCAGGTGATCCATCTGGCCGCCCGTGCCGGGGTTCGACCCAGTATCCAGGAGCCGCAACTTTACTGGACCACCAACATCAATGGCACGATGAATCTTTACGAAGCCGCGATCCGCGGCAAGGTGGAGTGCTTTGTGTTTGTCAGTTCCAGTTCCGTCTATGGTAACAGCACCGAGGTGCCGTTTACGGAGCGCGACCCGGTTTCAACGCCGATCAGCCCCTATGCTGCAACCAAAAAAGCCGGGGAACTGATGAGCCATACCTACCACCATCTGACCGGTTTGCCGATAAGCTGCTTGCGTTATTTCACGGTCTATGGACCGCGCCAGCGCCCGGAGATGGCCATCCATCTGTTTACCAAACTCATTGACCAGGGGAAACCCATTTCCATGTTCGGTGACGGCAGAACCCGGCGTGACTACACCTACGTCGAAGACATCGTGCAAGGCACTCTGGCTGCACTGGACCGCTGCTCCGGTTATCATATCTACAACCTGGGTGAGCAGGACACGACCACCTTGTCGGAGTTGATTCAGACCATCGGCAAGGCTTTGGGTAAAGAGCCGATCATTGAACGCAAGCCCATGCAACCCGGCGATGTAGAACAGACCTGGGCCGACATCCGACTGGCTCAAAAGGAACTGGATTACGCACCCAAGGTGAAGATTCCCGAAGGTATTCCCCGTTTTGTACAGTGGTACAAAGAACAGCAGAAATAGCTGTTCTTCAGCTAAGATCCACGATTCCCCGAACCCTTGCTTACCTTGTTTGGGTTTTCTCTCCGGAAGAGCCGGGAGGCCTCAAGGCATCCCGGCGAGGGGCGAGGGTGTTGTCGGTAAGTCTTTCTATGGTGGTTCTTTCCTGTCTTGCTTTCTAACTCCTTGAAAACAGGAAAGAAGTACGCCGATTTTCTTCTTGACAATCCGTCTCGCTTGTTTATGATGTCCACCTTGTTTTGTCCACCTGGAAAAATCGGGTGGCGTTGCGCCCGTGTGCGCATGAACGGAAGTTGACCTGGTATGAAGATTCGTTTGACGGAAATCCCTACGGATGGCTTGGTGATCGACGAGCCGCGTTCTGTTGCCTGGCTGGATGAACGTTTTCCTCCTTCCAAGCTGGATGCGTATAAGTCCTTGGGAGATTTACACTTTTCCCTGCGTTTGCAGAAGGAAAACCTCAATGTACGCATTGAAGGTCAGGTGGAAGCGGACTTTCATCTGATTTGTGGGCGTTGCCTGCGGGAAATGCCTCACCATCAAAGGGTGCGTATCAAGGATGTGTTTGTTCCGGCAGACAAGGTCAAAGAGGCTGCGGAGATTGAAGAATCCGATGAAACCATCGGGGATGCCGCCTGCGCAACCTATGAAGATGACGAAGTGAATGTCGGCCTGTATTGTGCCGAACAATTGCTGTTAAGCCTGCCCCGTTTCCCGTCTTGCGCGGAAGGGGAGGGTTGTTACGGAGAAAGTGTGGACTGGACGGAAAATTGGGAAGGTGAACGGGTTGAAAGCTCCGCCGCCGTGCCGTCCAATTCCAAGTGGTTGGAAGGATTGAAACAGGCGAAGAAGAAATTCTCGCCCTGATTGTGAAAAAAGAAGGAGTACCTCATGGCCGTCCCGAAAAAACGTAAAAGTGCTTCCCGTCGTGATATGCGCCGCTCCCACCTGGCCATCAGCCCGGTCGGAACCGTGACCTGCCCCAACTGTGGCGAGCCGATGCGTCCCCATCGCATTTGCGCCAGCTGCGGGTATTATCGTGGCACCGAACGCATCCGCTATGAGGAAGAAGCCTAAATCGTTCCCGTTTCCTTGGGTACCCGTTCTTTGTGGGATGTGCGAGGAGGTGAACGATGAAGCTGGTGATCGGCAGCGACCACGGCGCGGTGGAGATGAAAGCCCTGGTGAAGTCTGTTCTTGTGGCTGCGGGCCATGAGGTGGAGGATCTGGGCTGCCAGGACGGGGAGAGTGTTGACTACCCTGTGATTGGTGCGCATGTCTCCAGAGCGGTGAGTGAAGGCCGGGCTGATCGAGGCGTGCTGCTCTGCGGTACGGGCATCGGCATGTCTTTGGTCGCCAATCGTTTCCCCGGTGTGCGTGGTACCCTGGTCCATGATGCGTACACGGCGCGGATGAGCCGTGAGCATAACGATTCCAATATGCTGGTCTTAGGCGGTCGGGTATTGGGAACGGAGGTGGCCAAGGAAATCGTGTCCATCTGGCTTTCAACGCCCTATGAAGGCGGACGGCACCAGCGGCGTTTGGACTTGATCCACGACCTGGAGCCGAAGGAATAGAGTCATCATGCACTGCCCGCGTTGCGCCCATAGCGAAACCAATGTCATTGACTCCCGCGTGGTGCGGGAAGGCAAACAGGTTCGGCGCCGCCGGGCTTGTCCCAGTTGCGGGCATCGCTTCACCAGTTACGAACAGGCTGAAGAAACCCAGGCCATTGTAGTCAAGCAGGATGGTCGCCGGGAAGTGTTTGATCCGGCGAAGATCCGTAAAGGGCTGCACCTGGCAACCAGCAAGCGTAAAATCAGTGAAGACGTGCTGGACGACGTGGTGGACAAAATCACCCGTCTGGTGATGACCAGTGGAGAGAGAGAGATTTCCTCCAAACTGATTGGCGAAGCGATGATGGAACACCTGGCCGACTTGGACCCGGTGGCCTACATCCGCTTCGCTTCGGTGTATCTGGCGTTTGAGGCGGCGGAGGATTTCAAGAAGGAACTGCGCCACCTGGATAAAAAACGCAAGCAGAAAGAAAAAGAAGCCGCTCCGAAAGATACCAAACCTCAAGCCGGCAAATCGTAAGGTCTCATGCCCTTGGCTCCCCACGATCACCAACACGACGAACGCTGGATGCGTCGGGCTTTGGCTTTGGCCAGGCAAGGAGAAGGTTTTGTCAGCCCCAACCCTATGGTGGGCTGTGTGATCGTGCGTGATGGTGAGGTGGTGGCTGAAGGCTATCACCATCAGGTGGGGAAGGAACATGCGGAAATCGACGCATTGAAGAAACTCGATTTCCAGGCCAAAGATTGCGATCTCTACGTCAGTTTGGAACCCTGTTGCCATCATGGCCGAACTCCGCCCTGTGCCGATGCGATTATTCGCGCCGGAGTGCGTAGCGTTCACGTCGCGATGGTGGACCCCAACCCCTTGGTCGCCGGCGGAGGAATCAACCGCCTGCGGGATGCTGGGATTGGGGTGGAAGTCGGTGTGCTGGAGGAGGAATCCAAACAGCTTAACGAGCGCTTCATTACCTACATTTCCAAAAAGCGCCCCTTTGTCTTGGTCAAAGCGGCAGCCAGTCTGGATGGTCGTATCGCGACCCGGAGTTTTGACAGCGGGCAGACCAGCGGCGGGATCAGTGGTCCGGAAAGTCATCGTCTGGTTCATCAATTGCGCCATGCCTACGATGCCATTCTGGTGGGAGCCTCCACGGTGCGTTACGACAATCCGCAACTGACCACCCGCCTGCCGGATCGTGAATCCGTGCGCCACCCGGTGAAGATTGTGCTGGATGCCTTGGGTGAGACGCCTGCCGAGGTGCGCCTGCTCGATGGTAAGCCGGTGATTTTCGTCAGTACCAGCAAAAGCCGCAAGTCCTGGCGGGAAGCGATGCGTGATGCCGGAGCCGAAGTCTGGGTGCTTCCCAGCGATCAGGATCGCTTGGATCTCTCGGTGCTGTTGACCCGTCTGGCCAAAGAGAAGCACCTTGCCAGCGTGCTGGTGGAAGGTGGAAGCCAGGTGATTGGAAGCTTCTTTGAGCAGAAGTTGGTGGACAAACTGGCCCTGTTTCTAACTCCGCGACTGATTGGCGCGCAAGGGCTTCCCCTTGTCGGTGGTCTGTCTGTGGAGGCCTTGACCGACGCGCCCCGCCTGCGTGATATGCGTGTCAAAGCGGTTGGTGAAGACATCCTCGTCGAAGCCTATCCGGAGTAAGCTCCAACCCCCATTCCGGTATTAATCGTTTCATACGACAATCCAAGACCATTCAAGAGGCCGTGTTCTGAAGGAGTGCGAAGCGCGTCTTGCAGGGGATGTGTTTGTCATGTTGAAATGGTTCAATTCCCAACCCTGGATTATCCCAAGGTCCACCCTCAAGGGATGGGAGCGGGAAATGCCGTCCGTTGTGACAAAGGGTCACCTACCCGGAAACGGCATCGGAACCCCAAATAGACTGGAACAGGTGGGAAATACAAAGGGGAAAACCCGCTTTTGAATCCGATCTTGGCTCAAAGCGGGCTGATTCCCCGTTTACTTGGTGGTCATGGTGAAACTGCCGTCCCAACTCTCATCCGGGGGTGTTTCCAGGTATTGACGGCTGCGCGTGACGAATAGGGCCGTGGGGCCGTCGCCTGGGTATTCTTCGGCCAGAGCTTGGAAGAGGGTCAGGGCTTGTTGGAAGTTTCGGGCCAGATAGGCTTCAAAGCCTTCTTCAAAACGACGCACGATCTCTTGCTGTTCCGGCGTGCCTTTGCCATCGGCGATGAGTTCGTAAATTCCTACCGGCTTGGTTTTACCCTTGACGCGAATCAGGTCCATCCGACGGCAGAGGAAATGTCCTTTGACCAACTCGTGGGTGTATTCGCTGATGATCGAACGTGTTCCGTAGACCTTGTTGGTGCCTTCCAGACGAGAACCGAGGTTCACACCATCCCCCAACATGGTGTAGTTGAAACGCTTGTCGCTACCCATGTTGCCGACCCACATCAGGCCGGAGTTGACGCCCAGGCCGACATCGAACTTGTGCAGAACGGTGTTGTCCGGATAGCGCTCTTTCAGGGTTTGGCGGATCAGGGTCAGGTTGGCGATCATCTGCAAGCCGGCGCGGCAGGCTAGAATCGCGTGGTCCGGTTGGTCTTGTGGCGCGCCCCAGAAAGCCATCATCGCATCACCGATGTATTTGTCCAGCGTACCCCTGTTTTGAATCAGAATGTCCGTAGCCGGGGTGAAATAGAGGTTCATCACTTCGCCCAGATCCGCCGGGGAGAGCGTTTCGGAGAGTGTGGTAAAGCCGCGAACGTCACTGAACATGACGGTCATTTCCCGTTCCTGGCCACCCAGTTTGAGGTTGTCGTAGTCGGACATGATGCTGTCCACCACTTCCGGGTTGAGGTATTGGCTGAAGGCTCGACGGGTGGCGCGTTTCTCTTTTTCCTCCACCATGTAGCGGTACATGTAACAGAGAATGAAGGTGACCAATATCTGGGTCAGTGGAAGGATCGTGCTGATCCAATAGCCGTTGGCGAAGAAGAAGAGCCGGTCCAGCATGTAATAGCCGATAATCATCACCACGGCGAGGGTAGCCCCCCAGAGGGCATCCAGGCGGGTCAGGCTGTAGCCGAAAATCACGCCGATGAACAGAATGACAATCACCTCCACCATGCCCGCCCAGAAAGGCCGGGAGATGAAATCCTGGTTCAAGATGTTGTCAATGATGTTGGCGTGGATCTCCACTCCGGGGAAGTTCTCGTCATAGGGCGTGACCCGTAAATCGTAGACGCCGGTCGCCGTTGCCCCGATGAGCGCGACCCGGCCTTCCAGTTTCTCTTTGGGAATCTTCCCTTTCAGAATATCAATGGCGCTGTAATGGGGGAAGGTATGGGCCGGACCCTGGAAGTTGATTAAAAGCCGTCCGCGATCGTTGGTTGGAATGCGCACCGCGTCGGCATCCATCCCCAGATTGATTGATTCTACTCCTTTGGGATAAGTGGTGATGACCACCTCTTTGTCCAGCAATAGCGCAGCGCTCTTCAGGGAAAGGCTGGGGAAGATCAACCTGTCTTCCGGGTCATCCGGGCGCAGGACGTTTTCCACCTCCGTAACCAGATCCGCCCAGCGGATTACACCATCTTCATCTTGACGGAAACTGAAATGCCCGTAGTAATCCGTCTGATCCGTAAAAACCTTCAGGGGCGCTCGCACCGCCAGCCCTTTTGAATAGCGCACGGGAAAGCGTTTGCGTTCTTCATCGCTCATCAGCGAGTTGGTCAAGACCACCTTGCCCGGTTCAATGCGCTCCAGTCCTTCTTGGCGAACTTTCGGGTCCAGGTGGGAGACTTCTACCGCGCTATTGAAGATGAAGAAACCTAAAATAACGTTGTCAATGTGCCCGATGGCTTCGGCCAGGATGGCGTCCGGATCGTTCTGCTTTTTTGCTTCGTTGAGCCAATCGGCCAGTAGATCCAAGGCGTTCTCGCAGGATTCTTCGCAGGAATTTCCGCAGCCGGAGAGATCCATTTCATCCAGGTGTTCCAACACATCCTGATAATACATACTGGGTTTTTCAATTTCATCGCCGAAGATGACATCAAAGGCGGTGACGGCGGTCCCCGATTGCGCCAGTTTCTGAATCAAGGCCGCCACATAAGCGCGGTTCCAGGGCCAGCGGCCCAGGGCTTGAATGCTTTTTTCATCGACAGCGGCGACGAACACCTTATCGCTGTGAGGGCTTGTTCCGCGCCACCGGAATTTCAGATCCAGCATCTTGAATTCCATCTGATCCAGGAAACTCACGCTGACTCCATATTCCGTTTTCAGCACGAACATCACCAGAAAGATGAACGACGCCAGCATGGCGATACGGAAGACACTGATTTTCAGAAGCCAGGACCAGAACATTCGAAGCGGATTCACGGCGGCGCTCCTGTTGGGTTGAGGCGCGGCGGGGCCAAGCGCAAGGGTTGTGAACGATGCCTCACTCTAGCCTGCCTGCTTGGGAAACGCAAGTTCATGGTCGGGTAGTCCCAGGTGAATCCATCATCAAGGAAGAAACGGCACCGTAGAGAAATTAGCGCAGCCCGCGAACCACCGCCCTCCGGGCGGCACTCCAACTGAGCGCGTGAATCTCCGAGACAGGATCCATGTTCCCCGATGGCAATCCACACCCCCATTGAAACGCCGTCGGAACCCTACCCAAAGAGACCTGAGAAACCTACGGATTTATTCGGAACGAAGGCAGATTTTACCGAAATGCCCGGCCTGTTGTAGGACGTCAAAGGCTTTCGGAGCCTCGCCGAACGAGAAGCTCTGGTCCACTACCGGTACGAGCCCGTGGTGAGCAATGGCGCGGTTCATGGATTCAAACCCGGCGCGGTGACCGACCAGGATTCCTTGAACACGGATGTTTTTCATCAAAATGGGGAGGATGTTCAACGCTTTCTCACTTCCACCAAGCACGCCGATCAGACTCACCGTGCCGCTGGGGCGAACCGCTTTCAAGCTCTGGGCCAGTGTTCCGCTGCCGCCCACCTCCACGACGTGATCCACGCCCAGGCCATCGGTCAGCCGAAGGACTTCTTTTCCCCAGGCGGATTGTGTCTTGTAATTGATCGTTTCATCCGCACCCAAGGCTTTGACGCGGGTGAGCTTTTCATCGGATGAACTGGTGGCGATGACCTTCGCTCCCAGCAACTTGGCAAACTGCACCGCGAAGATGGAGACGCCGCCCGTGCCCAATACCAGCACGGTATCTCCCGCTTTCACGTTTCCATGAACGACGAGGCTGCTCCAGGCGGTCAGCGCCGCACAGGGCAGGGTGGCAGCCTGGATGTAATCCAGATGATCGGGGATCATCACCCAGCCGTTTTCAGGAAGACAGACCTCTTCGGCCAGCATCCCGTCCAAGGGCCCGCCCAAGGTGGTCTTGGCGATGTCCGGGGTTACGTCACCATCCAGCCAGTCTTGGGCGAAGATCGCTGCAACGCGGTCGCCCGGTTTGAAACGGGTCACCTTTTCACCCACCTCCAACACCTCGCCCGCACCGTCCGACAGGGGAATCAATGGCAAGGGTTGGCGTGGGTTGTAGTGGCCTAGCACCATGAGCAGATCCCGATAATTCAGGGAATTGGCGTGAATACGTACCCGGACATCCCAAGGGCCGGGCTGGGGGCTGGGGCGCTCGGCGAGACGAAGGTTGCTTAATCCGAAGGCTTGCTGAACTTCATAGACTTTCATCGTTTCCGCTCCTTCTGTGCGGGTTGACGGGGTTCCGTTTGCCGGATGGCTGCCTGCTGTTGATGTCCCTCTCGGACCAGCATAGGGCAAGGGGAGGATTTGAGCAATGGCTCTTTTGCCTGGATCGTTGAAAAGGTGAAACCAGGATGGATTTTCCATCGCGACAGGTTGCCTTTCTTGATGGATCTGACTAGGATGGCAGCGACTTGAACCGAGAGTTGTATAACAAGGTGTGAAGAACCATGAACATGGATTGGCCGCGTCACGGCGTTGTAGGATGGATTGTTGCTTGTCTGCTGCTTCTTTGGGTGCAGCCCGTCTGGGGGCAGGTGGAACTCAAAGATGGGAAGCTGACGTTTGGTGAGGAAGACATCAAATTCGGTGAATTGCTGAAGGTGACCGCTGAGGCCAGCAAAACCAATTTTATGTTTGACCAAAACCAGATGGATCGCTTCAAGGTCAAGGTGATCTTTCAAGAGGGTATCCCCGCCAGCCAGGCGATGACCCTGCTGAAAACCTTGATTGAAGATGCGAAGACCACCTTTGACACCGTGGGGCCGTTTCGTATCGGCGTCAGTGAAGACAGTTTTGCCCGCGTGGGTGGAACCATCTCCCGCTATTCCAAGCAGGGCTTGCCGAAAGAGACCGATGAAAGCGCCAGTGCCATTCTGCTCTATGAATGCAAATATTTTGATGTGGAAGCGTTGAAAAGTGCGGCGGAAAGCCTGCTTTCCCGCAATGCCAAGGTGATTGTTTTTCAGAACATCCTGATGATTATTGATGTGCAAACCTCCTTGCCGCGTGCGGTGCGCGTGTTGAAGACCTTGGACATCAGCCCCGGTCAAAGCAAAATCATCCATTGGACGGCCTTGAATGCCGATGTCAACGACGTGGCAAGCATTGTGGAAGACCTGTTTCTTCAAGGCACGGCGGGAGAAAATCTGGTTGGCTTGGAACGAACCGTGGTGGATGAACGCACCAACAGTATGTTCTTGGTTGGTTCTCAAGAAGCCTGTGATACGGTCCTGGCTTTTTTGCCGAAGTTGGACCATCCGATCAAGCGCACGGAAATGATGGATGTCATTTTCCTTCAGTTCCAGCAGGCGGAAGAGCTGGCTCAGACCCTCTCCGGCGTGGTGAATCAACGGGGATCGTCCAAAAAGAAGAAGGGCGGGAAGCGCGAGTTCGGTGAAGACCTGCAAGTGAAGATTGATCCGGACAAACAGAACAACGCACTGATTCTCCGTGGTCCGCCACGAGGGATTGAAGAAATCAAGCGCCTTGTAGCCAAGCTGGATTTCTTTCCCAAGCAGGTCTTTGTGGAAACGGTCATCCTGGAGATGTCCGACCAGGACGCAACCAACCTGGGGCTTTCCGTGCTGGGTGCCAAAGCCGGCGGTATGCCCGGTGACAGTACCGTGGTGGCGGGAACCAACTACGGAAGCCTGAGTGCCCTGAGCCTCAACCCGACGCAACTGATGGGCATCGCCGTGGGAGCGCAGACCGAAACCAATGAGACGGTGAGCAATCGCGTGGGTAATGATCTCTCCGTACCATCCTTCGGGGTGTTGCTTCGGGCGTTGACCACCAACAGCCGGGCCAAAATGCTGGCCAATCCCTACCTGATGGGAGCCGATGGTGAAGACGCGGAGGTGGTGGTCGGTAGCAACGTTCCCTTCGTTACCGGCTCGGCACGGGACAGCAATAACAACCCGGTGTTGAGTATTCAACGTCAGGATGTGGCCTTGACCGTGAAACTCAAGCCGGAAATCAGCGAAAACGGTCGGGTGAAAATGGAAGTAAACATTGAGGTTCAGGAGTTGGCCTCGATGAGTGAAACCTTGGGACCAACCACCACCAAGCGCCAGATGAAGGCCATTGCAAGCTGTGAGAACGGTAACCGTGTGGTTTTGGGCGGTCTGTTGCGCAAGAAGCAACTGGAAGATGTGGAGAAGGTTCCTTTCTTCGGAGATATTCCCGTGGTGGGACGTTTGTTCCAGAGCCGGGGAACCTCTGCGGAGAACGTGAATTTGATTGCGGTTCTTGCTCCGCGGGTGATCTCCAGCCCGGATGATCTGAAGCGGATCTTCAAAAAGAAGATTGAGGAACGCAGCCGCTATATCAAGGAACTGTACGGCGAAGAGGATGAAACCTACACCATTGATACGGACCTGAGCGACCGTGTCGGTGCCCTTGAAGCCATTCGCAGTCAAATCAAACGGGATCGTGATAGGGCCTCACGCATGGAGCGTGAACAGTATTTCATCATCACGCCGGGCAGTGTGAAGAAAGTGGCGGCTCCTCCGCGAACGATGAATGTGGATGATCCTCTACCGGATGAGCAGGCGCTTCCCCATGAGGAAGGTAAGGAAGAAGAGAGCGACGCGGCCTCCCACGAAGGCGATGATATGCCATGAGCGATAAACGACTTGGCAAGCGCTCCAAAGCGGCCAATGCCCCCAGACGGGCCGAAGGCCGTCGGTTTACGGTAAAGAAAAACCTGCCTCAAACCCTGGAAGGAACGGTGGAAGGCTTGCGCGGCATCTGGCTGCGTGTGCGTATGGATCACGACGGGAAAATCTGGCGTTGTCGTGGCGGGCTGCATGATGACTACGCCGTCGGGGATCGTATCATCGCCGAGCCCAGCGGACGAGGCGAAGCCCGCCCCCTTCAACGCCTGGAGCGTAAAACCTTTCTGGAACGCGGCGTGGCTGACGAAAAAAGCAAGTGCCTTGCCGCCAACGCCGACCAACTCTTTATTGTTGTCTCCGTTCATGAGCCGCCCCTGCGGGAAGGCTTGATTGATCGTTTTCTGGTGCTGGCCGAGCATGGTTTCTTAACGCCCCATCTGGTGATCAACAAGACCGATCTGTCAACGGATGCCGACGAACTGGCCCGCACGGAGAAACTCTATGCAGAGTTGGGCGTACCTGTGTTTCGTGTCAGTGCGGCGAAGCGGGAAGGATTGGAACCTCTGCGGGAAGTGCTGATGGGAACGACCAGTGTCTTCGCCGGGCATTCGGGGGTCGGCAAAAGCACCCTGTTGGGAACCCTGCTGGACATGGCCCTTGAAACGGGAACCGTCAACCCGGTGACGGGGAAAGGGCGTCATACCACCACCCGCGTGGAATGGCTTCAGGTCAATGAACGCACCGTTATTTTAGATACGCCCGGTGTGAAAGACATCGGTTTGCATATCTTATCTCCCGCCGAGCTTTGCCGTGGCTTTCGGGAATTTGTGCCTCATCTGTCTGATTGTCATTTCCGCAACTGTACGCACAGTCATGAAGAAAACTGCGCCGTCAAGCGAGCCGTTGAGCGGGGAGAAATTTCCCGGCGGCGCTATGAAAGCTACCTCTCCATTATTGAAAATCCCTGATTCCAGTCTCTGAATGACTCAACTGAAGGCTTCGCCAAAGATCGGCGGGGAGTGATCCTATCTGGACCAGAGTCGGACAGGTTGCCTTGGGAGAAGAAATGGGTTATACTCAAGCCTTCCCGCACCGGTTTGGCTGATTCCTGCTTGGGCTTGACCTTGCTTGTGGTGTTTTTTCGCCGATACCGGGAGATCCTGACTTCATTTTGATGAAACCTGACCGATTTCTGATGCGGGGAGTAGAAAACGATTCAGACGTGATAGACCGATCTGGAACAGTCTGGCGAATGTCACCCAGGGTGTTTCTGTAGAACTTCTCGCGGAAGGAGACAACATGGAATCGCAACCAAGACATCGATTCCTACCGCGTGGTATCGTGGAGGATGAGCAGGGACGTATTGCCGGAATGTGGGTCCGGGACCGTCGCGGTCGCAAGCGGGCGTACATGCTGGAAGAACCCGTGGAGCGCGTGCGCAACCGAGCCAAGGTGGTTACCAAGAACATCATCGTGGACGGTCGGGAACTTCACAATGTGCCGGTGCAGGTACTTCCCGAAGTCAATGCCTTCAGTCATTGGAACAAATATCCCAAAAAGTAGCCCCTGCGCACCGTGAGAGCCCTTGGAGTCATCCGGCCCGGAGGAGAGAAAATCCGATACTACGGTCAAGTTTTTCTTGCAAAGTACAGGATTTTAAGCTATTCGTGCGCGTCGGGTTTTTGTGAATCTGGTAACGATAGGAGAACATAATGGGACGTGGTGATAGCCGTAACTCGAAGAAAATGCGTCGGATTAAATCCCGCAACTTGCTGAAATCCCGCTTGGCTCGTAAGGCCGAGGAAAAACGCACCGAGCGCAAAGCCAAATAAGCTGGTTTTTGTGTCTGGCTGACGCTGTCAGCTTGCTTGGAGTCTTCAGCAGCACCTTTCTTCTCTTACGAGATGGAAGCTCAAGGCTCCATCGGAATGCTTGTGTGCTGGTGGTTGGAATCTCCCACTTGTTGGGAGATTTTCCATTTTATGGTCGCGGTTTCACCGGTTTCTTTGGATCGCTTTCACGAGGATCATCCAAGGAACAAGGTGTAGTTGGAAAGAGCAGGTAGCTCAAGAGGGGGAAGGATTCTTGAGCCGATCCGGCCATGTCCATTGACAGAAGCAGCGAAAAAACTCCATCTTCTTCAAGATGTTTTGAATGAAAGAGATGAAACGAGGGCAGCCTCGCACCGGGAAGACCTGCTTTTTGTCATTTGGAGGGAGGGGAAGACACGGCAAAGATGCCGGAAAGTCAAAGAACCTAACAAATGTACAGGGGTTCGTGGTTATGGCTTCCATGAAAGAAACCCGGCCACGATTAGGGACTACCAGGGACAGCCGGGGAAGATGGGGGAATGTTTCCCTTGAAGACACAAGATGTAGTATCCCTCATTCGATTGCCACAACATCTTGTGCTTGCTCTGTGATTCTCCACTCAGTGTATTTATGCGTAATCTCTACGGAATTGGTCTGAAAAGCCTTGATTTATCCCTATTAGTGGATTAGAATCCCAAAAGATGGAGAAAATAGTTGCTTATGTGGGGTTCTTTCCCTAAAAAGAAAGGCCGCGCTGGAGCGGGTCGGATGGTGGCGTGTTTGGGTTTCTCCAGAGGTTCTTGGGTGGAATGCTTCGATGTCAATCGACCAGGCTTGTGAAGGTAAGGAACGCAGATGACAAGGCCGCAGCGCTACCGCTGGCAAAGCGAGCATGAAGGGCAACTGGACGGAAAAAACCGTCTGGGAGTGCCCAAGGTCTTGATGCGTGAATTACGGGAGCAGGACGAAGAGGAAATCGTCATCACCTACGGACCGAAAGAGGGCTGCCTGGAAGTCTATCCCCACGCCATCTGGCAAGAGTTGGTGGATGAAATGATGGCCTTTGACGATCAGGAGCAGGTGGAAAACCTGGTCCGTGGCTTCATCGGCCCGGCCCGCCCGCTGCGCTTGGATAAACAGGGGCGCTTCGTGCTTCCGCCGACCTTCCGCCAGGAACTGCGTGTGGGAACCGAAGCGGCCACGGGAAGCGATGTCATCTGGTTGGGGTTCGGGACGTATGCGGAGTTGTGGAACGCTCCGATCTACTTGCAGCATCAGCGCACCTTGGTGCAGGCGGCCCACGCGGCCAAGCGGCAGGTACTGGCCAGAATGAGGCAGAAGAAGACTGCGAGCAACGAAACCAACTAGGTGTGGGGCAACACCCCTGGTTGTAAAAATTGGATTGTGAATCGCGCTTAGACGAAAAACGAAGGAGCCGAACGGAGAGGGCAAACTCCGTCGGCCAAGACAGGGAGATAGCAATGATTACGGCTGAACCGACAGCGGGAGCCGGTGTGGTCGCGATGGGGCGTCACGTCGGAGCCGACGACCTTCCTACCGTCGAATATCTGGTGGATCAATGGATCATGCGTGGAATCAACACCGTGGTGTTGGATTTCAGCGGCACGGATCATGTTTATTTCAAACTGGCTTTCCTCTTGGAGCGCCTTCGTTCACGCCTGCGTGAAGATGGCAAAGACCTGGTTTGTGTCGGTGCAAGTCCCTATGTCTCCGATATTTTGCTGGCGATGGGCTTTTTGCCGGATCATGGGCGTTGGAGCGATGTTCCGGCTCATACCGACACTGCCGTAAACATGAAGGCCGCAAGCTAAAAGGACAAGACGGATGCACAAGCCCGTGCTGAAAGATGCGGTGATCGAACATCTGGTACACAAAGCCGATGGCCTGTACCTGGATGCCACCCTCGGTGGTGGCGGTCACTCCGAAGCCGTGCTGGAGAGCCTGAACGACGATGGTGCGCTGATCGGGCTGGACCAGGACGAAGAAGCCATTGCCCGTTGTACCGAGCGTTTGGCTCGCTTCGGCGAACGGGCCAGTTTGCATCTGTCCAACTTCCGCCGCGTGCGAGAGGTGCTGGATGACCTGGGGCTTCCCGGTGTGGATGGCATTCTCGCCGATCTGGGAGTGAGTTCCTTCCAACTGGACGAAGCCCATCGAGGATTCAGTTTCCGTGAAGAGTTGGAAGGCCCGCTGGATATGCGTATGGATCTTCGCCGTAAAACCAGCGCAAGGGATCTGCTGCGGGGAATCAAGCAAGACGAGTTGGAGTGGGTCTTGCGCCATTACGGCGAAGAACGCTTTGCCAAGTCCATTGCCAGAGTGATTAAAGAACGTATTCAGGACGGCGGGATGCACACCACGGCGGACTTGTCCGAAGCGGTGAGGGCTGCCGTTCCCCGTCGCGCCTGGCCCAAGAATATCCGGGTGGAAACCCGCACCTTCCAGGCTATCCGTATTGCGGTCAACGATGAACTTCACGCCTTGGAAGTGTTTTTGGAACAAGCTCTGGCTTCCTTGAACCCCAAGGGACGGCTGGCGATCATCACCTTTCACGGCTTGGAAGACCGCATCGTTGCGCGGATGTTCAAAACCTGGGCCAGCAAGCAGCAAGGCCCAAGCAAGTTGCCCATCGTCGGTGACGGACGCATTCCTGACGCCGTGTTGGTGAACCGAAAAGCGATTCAGCCCACTGAGGCGGAAATGGATGAAAACCCCCGTGCGAGAAGCGCTCGTCTGCGGGTGGTGGAAAAGGTGGAGAAACCATGAACAAGACGATGAAAGGGTTACGGACATCGGAAGCCACGGTTTCGGTCAAACTGAAAAAGGGACTTACCGGACGCATGGCTGACGAGGCGGCGCGCACCGTGCGCACCAAATCCAACGAGGCCGTGGCGGTGCAGCCGGGTTTTGTGATGGGCGATACCGCAGGGGACAAAACCTGGTTTATCGCGTTATTGGTTGCCTTGGTGCTGCTGACCGGCTTCGTCGCCTGGTCGCGGGTGCAGGCGCGGATGGTGCAATTTGATCTGGCGGAAGCCAAGCAGGTGCGTGAAGAGGAAATCCGGGTGGAATCGGACAGTTTGTTGCGCAAGGTCAACCAGCGCAAAACCCCGGCTTTGATCAAGCAGCACGCCGAAGAAGCCGGAATGGCTCGCCCGATGCGCGGCATGGTTCGTGAGCTGAAACCCTAACGAGTGTACGGAAACGGAGCGCCGATCATGGCCCGTAAGACAACCCAGACCGCTACGGCTCATCCTTCCAACGGACGCATCATCCTCTTTTCCGGGGTGGTTGTGCTTCTGTTTGGTGTGTTGGTCGCCCAGGCTTACAACCTGCAAATTCGCCAAGGTGAAGCGATGCGCGAGTGGGCGGAGCGCCAGACCACGGCGAAAATCGTCATCGAACCTCGCCGTGGGGAAATTCTGGACAGGGAATACAACACCCTGGCGGGGAACATGACCGCTTACAGCGTCGTGGCCGCGCCGAGTCTTCTTAAAGGGGCTCGCAAGGAAAAAGCCAAAGAGATTCTGGTTAAAACCTTTGGGAAAGAGAGCGGTTCCCGCTTGGCGGCCAAGATTCGCGGCAATGGGTATTTCCTTTATCTGACCCGGCATTCCAGCGAAGAAGCCGCAGATTCCTTCCGCAAAGCGGTGAAAGAAGTTACCGGAAAATCGCGGTTGCGTGGTCTGTATTTGCATCCGGAACAAAAGCGGGTGTATCCCTTCGGAGCCTTGGCTTCACCCATTATGGGATTGTGCAACATTGATAACCAAGGCGTGATGGGCCTGGAGCGTAAGTTCAATGACATCCTCTGTGGAGAATCCGTCGAGTTGGAAGGGATGCGCAATAACCGGGGTGAAGTGGCTACCAGTAGTTTAAGCCTTTCTTTGGAGGTTCCTGCCGGAAATTCCCTGGTCTTGACCCTGGACAAAACCATCCAGTACGAAACGGAAAAGATTGTCTCCAGAACGATGGAAGAGAATGAAGCCAACTGGGTTTCCGCTGTGACCGTGGATGTGCATACCGGAGAAATTCTTGCCCTGGCCCAAGCGCCAGGCTTTGATGTCTCCACGGATCAGGAAGGCCAGCGGCGCCTGTTCCGTAATGTCAGCGTGGAAAATGCTGTGGAACCGGGTAGCACCTTGAAGGTGATCACCATTGGGGCCGCGCTGGAAGAAAAACTGTATCCCAAAGGGCATCGTATTGACGCTGAAAAAGGGCAGTGGCGTTTCGGTGGCTATACCATTCATGATACCCATGATTACGGCGAGATGACCCTGAAGGAGATCATGGCCAAGTCCAGCAATATCGCCTCGGCCAAGATCGGTGTGGACCTGGGAGCGAAGCGTCTGTATGGCTACCTCAAAGATTGGGGTTTTGGACAGAAAACCGGTCTGGGGTTGCCTTCGGAAACCTCCGGCTTGGTGCGCGATCCGGCGAAATCCCGCTGGTACCCCATTGATCTGGCCAACGTGGCCTTCGGTCAGGGGATCATCGTTTCCCCCTTGCAGATGGCAACGGCCATTGCCGGTGTGGCCAATGGTGGCTTGTTGATGAAGCCCATTCTGGTCAAGGAAGTTCTGGATGAAAACCGTGAGGTGATTCAGACCAACGGACCGACGGTGGTGCGCCGAGTGATCTCTCCGGCTGCGGCGAGGGAATTGACCGACATGATGGTTGCCGTGACCCAGGAAGGTGGGACGGGAACCAATGCCCGCCTGCACAATGTGAAAGTTGCCGGAAAAACCGGAACCGCTCAGAAGTTCGACGCAAAACTGGGCAAATACAGCAAGGAATTGTGGACGAGCTGGTTTGTCGGCTTCGCTCCGGCGGATAACCCGCAGGTGGCCGTTGTCGTCGTGGTGGATGAGCCCAAGGCAGGGCAATACTACGGAGGTCAGGTGGCTGGGCCGGCGTTCAGCGAGATCCTTCGTTCAACCCTGGATATTCTTGCCAGCAAACGGGTGGCGACGCGATGAGTATGACCCTGAAGCAATGGATGACCCCTTTTCCCGCCCGTTTGATCGGGGATGGTGAGGTAACGCTCACTGCGATCACCGATGACTCCCGCAAGGTGAAACCGGGTACCCTGTTTGTCTGTGTACGCGGAGCCGGTGGCCGGGATGGTCATGACTACGCCGAAATGGCGGTTCAGGCAGGGGCATCCGCCCTGGTTGTGGAACGCGAACTGGATCTGCCGGTCCCTCAAGTCGTGGTGGAAGAGAGCGCCTCGTTGCGTGGGGAGATGGCTTCCCGCTTCTACGGAGATCCCTCGTTGGTGATGACGGTGATCGGCATTACCGGCACCAATGGGAAAACCAGCAATACCTATATCTTGGAGGCGATGCTTCAGGAACTTGGGGCCAGACCGGGCGTGATTGGCACGGTCAATTACCGCTTCGCCGGGGAAACACGGCCCGCGCCAACGACCACACCCGGCGCGATGGACCTGCAAGCTCTACTGTTTGACATGGCCCAAGCCGGGGTCAGCCACGTTCTGATGGAAGTCTCCAGCCATGCTTTGGACCAGGGGCGTGTTGACGGGGTGGCGTTCGATGTCGGGGTTTTTACAAACTTATCGCAGGATCATCTTGACTATCACGGAAATTTAGAGGATTATTTTCAATGTAAGGGTTTGCTTTTCAAGCGCCATTTGCATCAAAGCCCCAAACCGAAAACCGTGGCGGTATTCAACGTGGATGATCCGCGTGGTCAGCGTTTGTATGACGCCCATCCGGGCGAGAAACTCGCCTTCAGTTCCGAAGGTCTGGCTCGTGCGGAGGTGCGATGCCTGGAGCAGCGCACGGATCTTTCCGGTATTTCGGCGCGGGTTTCGTTGATGGGCGAAGAGCGTTCCCTGCATTCGGCTTTGCCCGGTGACCATAACGTGAAGAACCTGCTTTCCGCCGCTGCCGTGGGCTTGGGCCTGGGCTATTCGGTGGATGAGGTGCTTCGGAGTGTGACGGCCTGTCGCCATATTCCCGGACGGTTACAGCGGGTGGCCGAGGTGGAACCGGTGGTGTTGGTGGATTACGCCCATACGCCTGATAGCGTGGCGCGGTCCCTTTCGGCGGTGCGGGAATTGAACCCGGATCGCCTTTGGGTCGTGCTGGGTTGCGGTGGAGATCGGGACAAGACCAAGCGCCCGTTGATGGGTGAAGCGGCAGCCAAGGGGGCGGATTGTGTGGTGTTGACTTCGGACAATCCGCGTACCGAAGACCCGGAAGCCATTCTGGATGATATCGAGCCGGGGTTGACGGAGCTTGGTTGGCGTCGCGCCGTGGCCGGTGAAAGCCCGGTCGCTGGTGTGTTTGCCCGTCAGGTGGACCGCCGTGAGGCGATACGTTTGGCGGTGAGTCTGGCCCAAGCGGGAGACGCGGTCGTGATTGCCGGTAAAGGACATGAAGATTATCAGATTGTCGGCACGGTGAAGACTTCGTTTGATGATGTCGCGGAAGCCAAGGCGGCCTTGGCGATGCGGGAGGAAGCACATGGTTGAGTCTACAGCCCAATTCACGGTAGACGAACTGGTTCACGTCGTCAGTGGAAGTCTGACTCATCGCGGCCAGGTTGAATCCGTGGTGCGCATCGTCACCGATAGTCGTCAGACCCAATCCGGGGATTGTTTCGTCGCCTTGCATGGAGAAAGCTTTGATGGCAACGAGTTTGCCGTGAAGGCAGCGGAACTGGGCGCGGTCTGTCTCATCGTCGAGCGTGAGATTGTACTTCCCGAAGCCTTGACGGACACGGTCAGTGTGATTGTGGTGGATGACGGGCTGTATGCCCTTGGAGAGATCGCCCGCGAATGGCGTCAGCGTAAAAACGTGAAGATTGTAGCGATCACCGGTTCCAATGGAAAAACCACCACCAAGGAAATGACCGCAGCCTGTCTGGCCGCCAAGTATCCCGTCTTGAAAACCAAGGGCAACCTGAACAACCGTATCGGAATGCCGATGACCTTGCTTGGTTTGCGCCAGGAAAAGGTGGCCGTATTGGAGATGGGTATGAATGAACCGGGTGAAATCGCCCGGTTGGCTGAAATTGCCCAACCCGATCTTGGAGTGATTACCAACGTGCATGAAGCGCACCTGGAAGGCTTGGGCAGTCTGGAAAAAGTGGCGCAAGCCAAAGGTGAATTGTTTCAGGGCTTGGGCAGTCAGGGGATTGCCATTGTCAACCTGGATGATTCTCTGGTGGTAGAGCAGGCCAAGAAACTGCGTTGCCGCATCGTTTCTTTCAGTCAGAAAAGCGGCGCGGCGGATCTGTTTGCGGAAAACGTGGTTCGTAATGAAGAGGGTTCCAAGGTTCATTGTGTGTGGCGTGGACGCGAATTCGATGTGGAGATTCCCGTTCCCGGCGCACATAACGTGTCCAATGCCTTGGCGGCGTTGTCGGTTGGTTTGACGCTGGGATTGAGCGTTGTGGAAGTGACCAACGGGCTGGGCCGCACCACGATTCCCGGACGGCGGTTGAAAGTCCACAAGCGTCTGGGTGCCTTCAGTGTGATTGATGATTGCTACAACGCCAACCCCTCCAGTGTGGAAGCGGGTCTGCGTTTGCTTAAAGAGCTTTCCGGTAACCGGCGTCGCGTAGCGATGCTGGGCGATATGCGGGAACTGGGTAGCCGAAGCGCCGAACTGCATCGGTGGATCGGTTTGCGCTGCTCGGATTTCGGTGTGGATGCCTTGGTTACCGTCGGAGAGGAAATGAACGCGGCGGCTCGTTCGGCGGTCCAAGCCGGATTGAGTTCCGACTTGGTTCGTAGTTTTGCCAGCAGTGAGGAAGCGGCGGATCAGGTGATGAATCTGCTCAAACCCGGTGACTGGGTGCTGGTCAAGGGAAGTCGCGGTATGCACATGGAAACGGTGATGCAACGCCTGGAAGCCCAGGCGGAACGAGGGTAATAAGCGGTATGTTTTATCATTTGCTCTACGGTTTCGGCGGGGATGACACGGCGCTTCGGGTGTTTCAGTACATCACGTTGCGCACGGCGCTGGCAACGATGACTTCGTTGTTGATTACCTTCCTGCTCGCTCCGTGGTTTATTCGTAAAATGCAGACCAAGCAATACGGTCAGCAGATTCGTGAAGACGGGCCGCAGGGGCATTTCAGTAAGGCGGGAACGCCGACGATGGGTGGCGGGTTGATTCTTGTTGCCGTGGTACTGGCTACTTTGCTGTGGTCGCGCCTGGATGGATGGCATCCCTGGATGGCCCTGGCCTTTTTCGTCGGGTTCGGCCTGATTGGTTTCATGGATGACTGGATGAAGGTCAGCCGCAAAAACAGCGCCGGTGTGAGCGGTAAGATTCGTCTGCTTTTGGAGTTTGCGCTGTCCGGCGGGATTCTTGCCGTGATGTTCCTGCATGGTGGGTTGAGTCAAGACCTGACGGTACCCTTTGCCTGGGATCCCATCCTTTCCCTGCCCCTTTGGATCTACATTCCCTTCGGAGCCCTGGTGGTGGTAGGGACGGCCAATGCGATCAACTTGACCGACGGACTGGATGGTCTTGCTATCGGCCCGGTGATGACCACGACCCTGGTTTACGCCGGACTGGCCTATATCAGCGGGAACAGTGTCTTTGCTCAATATCTGAATGTTCCCTATGTCCCCGGCGCAGGGGAATTGACCGTCTTCTGCGGGGCGCTCTTCGGCGCAGGGCTGGCCTTCCTTTGGTACAACACCTTTCCGGCCAGTGTGTTCATGGGGGATCTTGGTTCCTTGAGTCTTGGCGGTGCCCTGGGGGCCGTGGCGGTATTCAGCAAGAACGAACTGCTCATGCTCATTGTCGGTGGTGTGTTTGTGGTGGAAGCGTTGAGCGTGATTTTGCAGGTGGGTAGTTTCAAACTGACCGGCAAGCGCATTTTCCGTATGGCTCCGTTTCATCACAGCCTGGAACTGCACGGCTGGGCCGAACCCAAAATTGTTGTGCGCTTGTGGATCGTCTCGATTCTGCTGGCTCTGGTGGCTTTAAGCACCTTGAAGCTGAAATTCAACATTTACTGAGAAACGGAAACAGAATCATGGTGGATGCCGTCTGGCACGACACAACAGCAAAACGCAGCAGCCTTCCGGATGTGGATTGGCTGCTTTTGGGCGTGGTGCTGGCCTTGTCCGCGTTCGGCCTGTTGATGGTTTATTCCAGCAGCGCCTATTATGCCGACCTGCATCATGATAACCAGTTCCATTACGTCACGCGCCAGGCTCTGTTTCTGGCGGTGGGCCTTTTCGGAATGATCTGGCTTTCCCGCATTGAATATCGTCGGTTCTCGGCCTGGGTGTATCCCCTGCTGTTTGGCATTGGTGCCGTGCTGGTGCTGGTGCTGATTCCCGGTATCGGTGTGAAGATGATGGGCGCACGGCGTTGGTTGCCGATGGGCTTGGGGTATCTGCAACCTTCGGAATTGGCCAAGCTGGTGTTGATTCTCTACTGGGCGCAATCCCTGGCTCGCCGTCATGACAGCATGAACGATTTCAAAACCGGGTTCCTTTATCACCTGATTCTTCCCGGTTTGCTGATGGGCCTGATTCTCATCGAACCGGATTTCGGTACGACGATGCTCTTGTTTGCTACCGGCTTTGCGATGCTGTACGTAGCGGGAACGCCCAAGCGCTACCTGTTTTCCAGCGTGCTGCTCATGGTGCCGCTGGTGGGTTTGGCGATTTATCAGTTCCCCTATCGCTTCAAACGCTGGGAATCCTGGTGGGAAGCGGTCAAGTATATCGGCAGTTCCCGTGGGGTTCAGGAAGCCACGTATCAGGTTCGCGAAAGTATGCTCAGCATTGGTAGCGGTCAGTTGGATGGCCTGGGCATTGGTCGGGGTACGATGAAAATGTTCTTCTTGCCCCAAAGTCATAACGACTACATCCTCTCTACCGTTGGTCAGGAGCTTGGTTTTATCGGCCTGTGCGCCGTGTTGGCTGCGTATGCGATCATCATTCTTCGTGGCTATCGGGCCAGTGCCAAGGCTCCGGATCTCTTCGGTCGTTACCTCGCCTTCGGGATTTCTACGCTCTTGGCCGTGCAGGTGCTCATCAATGCCGGAACGGTGATGGGTCTGCTTCCCCCCAAAGGAATTACCTTGCCTTTGGTCAGCTACGGCGGGTCATCGCTTCTGGCAACCTTATGGGGCTTGGGTCTGGTGCTTTCCGTGAGTCGATCCGTCACGGCGGATGAGGCCTCCCCACCGGCAAGGAGGCGTGCATGAAACCCATGCGTCTGCTCATCGCTGGAGGAGGAACCGGGGGACATGTCTTCCCCGGTTTGGCCGTTGCTGAGGCTCTGTTGGAACGCGACCCGAGCGCGCAGATCCGCTTTGTCGGTACCCGTCGAGGCGTGGAAGCCAGAGCGGTTCCCCGTGCAGGCTACCCCTTGTCGTTTATTCATGCCGCAGGGTTGAAGCGCGTGGGCTTGTGGAAAACCCTGGTTAGCCTGGTTCTTTTGCCCTGGTCCTTGGTGGAAAGCCTCTGGGTTCTGCTTCGTTTCCGTCCCGATGTGGTGGTGGGAACGGGAGGCTTCGTCAGCGGCGCACCTTTGTTGATGGCTCGTGTGCTGTTTCGTAAAACACTGATTGTGGAACCGAATCACTTCGCCGGAACGGCCAACCGTCTGTTGGGGAAGATCGTTCATCGCGTGGTGGTGAATTTTGAAGACAGCGTCAAGACCTTCCCCGCCGGGAAGGCCGTGGCCCTGGGAAATCCGGTGCGAAAAGACCTGGTGGAAAAGCTGTTTCGTGTGACCGAGCGGCCCGTCGATCCGGAGCGTTTCAACCTGTTTGTGTTTGGTGGAAGCCAGGGAGCCCATGCTCTGAATGTGACCTTGGCCAAGGCTCTCCCGAATGTCGTTGCGAAAATGCCGGGGTTGTCGGTGCATCATCAAACCGGTCAAGCCGATGTCGATCTGGTTCGCGAAGCCTACGAAAAGGGCGGGGTACATGCCACCGTGGAAGCCTTTGTGGATGACATGGTCGCGGCTTATGAGCGTGCGGATATGGTGATCTGTCGGGCCGGTGTGGGAAGTTGCGCCGAAGTGGCCATTGCCCGCAGGCCCGCGCTGTTTGTGCCTCTACCGACGGCGGCGGACAACCATCAGTATTTCAATGCCAAAGCCTTTGCCGACCGTGAGGCGGGCTGGCTTGTGGAACAAAACGAGTTTACCCCCGATTACGCCGAGGCCTTTGTGCGTGAACGCATGGCGGATCGGGAAGGCTTACGGAAAACGGGGATGAAAGCGGGAGACCTGGCCAAGCCTGACGCGGCCAAGGGCATTGTGGACGAAATCATGACTTTGGCCCGCAGAAATTAGGGGAGGGCGCAACACATGGTGCTGCAACTGGCCAACAAAGAATGGGAGAACGTCACCGTGTTTCGGACGAAAATCAAGCGCGTGCATTTTGTGGGCATCGGTGGAATCGGCATGAGTGGTATCGCCGAGGTGCTGCTTACCTTGGGCTTTGAAGTCAGCGGAAGCGACCAGAAGGAAAGCATCACCACGGCACGCCTGAAAAAACTGGGCGCTCGCGTATTCATCGGGCACAAAGCCGAACAGGTGGAACCGGTGGATGTCGTGGTGGTGACCAGCGCGGTCAAAGCCGACAACCCCGAAGTGCAACGGGCCCATGAGTTGGAGATCCCCGTCATTCCCCGTGCCGAGATGCTGGCGGAGTTGATGCGTCTGAAAGACGGCATTGCCGTCGCGGGCAGTCATGGTAAAACGACCAGCACCTCTTTGTTGGCCTGGGTACTCAGTGAGGCGGGCCTGGACCCGACCTTCGTCGTCGGTGGACGGCTGGCCAGCTTCGGCACCAATGCCCGCCTGGGTGAAAGCCGCCTGCTGGTGGCGGAGGCCGACGAAAGCGATGGCAGTTTTCTCTCTCTGACGCCTTCGATGAATATCGTCACCAATATTGAACCGGAACATATGGATTATTATGGTTCGGTAGAAAAGCTCCATGATGCCTTCGTGGCCTTTGCCAACCGGGTTCCGTTTTATGGCGTCAATGTGGTCTGTCTGGACCATGTCGGTATTCAGGCGGTGTTGCCGCGTATCATTCGCCGTTGTGTAACGTTTGGTGTGGATACGGACGCGGAGTTCCGTGCGGTGGATGTGGAACCTGCCGGTAGTGGCATGGCTTTCACCGTGGTACGTCAGGGCAAAACCCTGGGCCGTTTCACCACGCCCCTGCCGGGTAAGCACAATGTCTTGAACGCGCTGGGTGTGTTCGCAGCGGCGATGCAACTGGAAGTTCCGCTGGAATCCATCCGAGATGGCTTGGCCCGTTTCGCCGGTGTGGACCGTCGCTTTCAAGTGCGCGGTCATATCAACGGCGTCACGGTGGTGGATGATTACGGTCACCACCCTACGGAGATTCGTGTCACGTTGGAAGCGGCCCGAACCTTGTTCAAAGGGAAGGTCGTTGCGGTATTCCAGCCCCATCGTTTCACCCGTGTCCGTGACTTCTTCAACCAGTTTGCAAGCAGTTTCGGCAAGGCCGATGTGGTGATTGTGACCGATATTTATCGCGCCAGCGAGACGCCCATTGACGGTATCACGCCGGAAAACATCGTTCGCGCCATTCGCAACAACGGTCATGAACAGGTGATCTGTGTTCCCAACCGGGAAGATGTGGCCTCGGTGGTACGACCCATGCTGGAACGCGGGGATGTGCTGATTACCCTGGGTGCCGGGGATGTGAACAAGTGTTGTGTTGAGGTCTTGGACCTTTTGGAAAATGAAGGAGAGGCGTGATGGAGCGTTGGTTGAACCAGGGCGATGTCATCGCGGTGCTGTATGGCGGGCAAAGCTCGGAGCGTGATGTTTCGCTGCAAACCGGGGAAGCGGTTCACAAAGCCTTGGTGGCGCGAGGCTATGATGCGCGTTTTGTCGATCAAGACGAAGGCGTTGCCGAAGCGCTGAACGCGATGAAGCCGAAGCTGGTCTGGAATGCTCTGCATGGAACCTATGGTGAAGACGGTGCCATTCAAGGCCTGCTGGAAATCCTCGGTATTCCTTACACCGGAAGTGATGTCACCGCCAGCGCCATTGCCATGAGCAAAGTGCATTCCAAGCGCATCTTCCAAGCTCAGGGGATTCCTACTCCCAAATACCGCGTACTGTCTCGTGATGAGATCCTGGCGGATGAGGACGCGCAGCCTCCGTTTGAATGTCCGGTGGTGGTCAAGCCCGATGGGGAAGGCTCCAGCGTGGGGGTGAGTGTTGTCAAAACGGCTGATGATTATGCCGAAGCTCTTCGCCGGGCTGCGGGCTATGCCAAGCAGGTGGTCGTCGAGCGCTTCATTCCCGGCAAGGAAGTCATGGTCGGGTTGTTGTCCGGCAAGGTGCTGGGGACCGTCGAGGTCCGCCCGAAACGCGGCTTCTATGATTACGATGCCAAGTACGTGACCCATGATACCGAATACCTCTGCCCGGCTCCCATTGATACCCGCGAGGCGGAGCAATGTTGTCAGGTGGCCTTGGATGCTTTCCGTTGTCTCGGCTGCGCCGGACATGCCCGTGTGGATCTGCGCCTGTCGCCGGAAGGTGGCGTGTACATCCTGGAAATCAATACCCTTCCCGGTATGACCGACACCAGCCTGCTGCCGATGATCGCCAAAGAAGCCGGTTTGTCGTTTGAGGACTTGACCGAACAGATTGCTTTGGATGCCCGTTGCTACAAAACCCGTGGTTTGACACGCTAGGCGAGGGAGAAACCCACATGGCTCGCAAGCAGACCTCATCGCTACAAACCCGCAGCAACTTGCTGGGAACACGCCGTGTCAACGTCAAGCGTGACGAGAGTACACGTCTGCGGGTGCGCGGTCTTCTGCGGGATGTGCTGCTTCGTGGCCTGTTGATGTACCTGGTGTTGACCGGACTGATGCTTGCCGGTCGGGAGGTATTCAGTTCCGTCGCCGAAGGGGAAATTTTCCATCTCAATGCGGTCAACCTGGATGGTCTGAACCGTCTGTCACGAGACTCCGTGCTGGCCGTTGCCGGGATCCATGAAGGGATGAACGTCTTTGACCTGGATCTGCTTCAGGCACGGCGCAAGCTGGAAGATCAGGACTGGATCAAGTCCGCCACGCTCAACCGCGTGCTTCCCGACGGTCTGCGTATTCAGATCGAAGAACGGGTTCCCGCCGGTCTGGTGGTGTTGGATGAGCTTCCCTATCTGGTGGATGCCAGCGGAGAGCCTTTCGTGGTGGCTTCCCAGACGGAACGCGAGCAATGGCCGGAATTGACGGGCCTGACGAAAACGGATTTCGAGCAATACGAAAACGGATGCACCCTGGTACGCCAGGCTTTGGAGATGGCTTCCAACTATCTGGATCATCGTATGGGCCGTACCGCCGCATTGAATCAGGTGCATTACCGTCATGGGACGTTTAACCTGGTGATCGGTCAAGCACCGACCACGGTCTATCTGGGGCACGGCCCCTTGGGGCGCAAATTGGATCGACTGGCCAAGCTCTGGGCTCATTTGACCAAAGATAAGATGAAGGCCAAGGCGATCCATCTGGATAACCGCAAGAACCCGGAGCGTGTGGCCGTTGAGCTGTGGAGTGCGCCGGACAATGAGATTGACGAGATCGTCAGCGATCTTGATGACGAATATATGAATATCTAATAGACTGGGAGGCAAGGCATGAGCAAACCATCGGAAATTATCGTCGCCCTGGATGTAGGGACCAGTAAAGTGGCGGTTCTGGTTGGCGAGATCAAGCCGGATCAAAGCGTGGAAGTCATCGGTGTGGGACAGGCCAGTTCCACCGGACTGAAGGAAGGTGTGGTGGTAGACATCGGCGCGACGGTAGATTCCATCCGCGAGGCCATTCATGAGGCCGAGGAAATGGCGGATGTGGACATCAAGAGTGTCTATGTGGGGATTTCCGGCAAGCATATCCGTGGTATCAACAGCCACGGCGTGGTCGCGATCAAGAACCGGGAAATCACCCAAGAGGATGTCAGCCGCGTCAAGGAACAGGCCGGAGCCATCGCTATTCCGCCGGAGACACAGGTGCTGCATAGCATCGTGCAGGAATATGCCATCGACAACCAAGGCGGGGTGCGTCGTCCCGAAGGGATGGAAGGCATCCGTCTGGAAGGCAAAGTACATGTGGTGACCGCTGCGGCAACCGCCGTGCGCAACCTGGTTCGTTGCTGTGAGAAAGCCGGGTTGGTGGTCGCCGATGTGATCCTGGAACCTTTGGCCAGCGCGGAAAGCGTGTTGGTGGATGAAGAACGCAAGCTGGGCGTGGCGCTGGTGGATATCGGCGCGGGAACCAGCGATATTCTGATTTTCCACAATCAGGCTCTGGTGCATTGTTGCGCGGTGCCCTATGGCGGTCATTTGATTACCAACGACATCGCCATGAGCCTGCATACCACCTATAGCGCTGCCGAGCGGATCAAGATCGACAAGGGAGCGGCCAGCCCCATTCTGGTTGACCCCGACGAGCAGGTGGAAGTTCCGGCCATTGGTACGGGAGATCCGCAGCTTACCCCCCGTGGCGGTTTGTGTGACATCATTCAGGCGCGGATGGAAGAAATCCTGATGGATGTACGCCGTGAGTTGTCTGACACCGGCTATTTCGATCGCTTGGGCGCGGGTATCGTGCTGACCGGCGGAACGGTGATGCTGGAAGGTACGGCGGACCTGGCCAATGAACTGATGGACCTTCCGGTGCGTATCGGTACCCCGGTGGGAGTGACGGGCTTGAGTGATATGGTGAAGAGCAGTCGCCACGCTACGGCGGTAGGATTGTTGATCAGCGCCGCTCGCCGTGATCCCATTCCCGTCGAGCCCAAACGAGGCTTTTTCGGTCGCATGGCCCAGGCCATCGGTGCGGCCTTGCACGAATTGTAGACACGAGCCTCCCACCGGTTGAGGGCAAACAACGGGTGTGAGGAAAAAATATGGACATTCAGAATCTTCAAAGGTACGAAGAACGCGACAAAAGGAGAGGCCAGATGAGTGACCACGATTTCCCGAAATTCGAGTTTGATGAAGGGGAAGAGATGCCCGGCGGCTTCGGCGAGGGCGATTTCCCCAAGTTTGATATGGACGACGCCGAGACGGCGGTGATGAAACCTGTCCTTGCCGTCATGGGTGTGGGTGGTGCCGGTTGCAACACCGTCAACACGATGATGGAGCAGGATGTCGGTGACATCACCCTGTGTACGGTGAATACCGATGTGCAGGCGCTGAAGCAATCCAAGGCGGAACATACCTTGCAACTGGGCCCGCGTCTGTGCCGTGGCCTGGGAGCCGGTTCCAATCCCAATTCCGGGATGCAGGCGGCCAGGGAATCCATCAGCAGTGTGGAAGCCTTCCTGCAAGGCGCGGATATGCTCTTTCTCACCGGCGGCATGGGTGGCGGAACCGGAACGGGTGCCATGCCGATTATCGCCCAGAAGGCCCAGGAACTGGGTATTCTGACCGTGGGTGTGGTGACCAAGCCCTTCCAGTTCGAGGGTCTCTCCCGCGCCAAGGTGGCGGCCTACGGCATTGAATGCTTGCGTCAGGTGGTGGACAGCCTGTTGATTATCCCCAACCAGAAATTGATCGACCTGCCCGGTGGTGAAGAAATCACGGTGCAGAATGGCTTCAAACGGGCCGATCAGGTGCTGGTGGAAGCGGTGATGGGCATTGCGGATATGATTAATGACACAGGCTTTGTCAACGTGGACTTTGCCGATGTACAGACCGTGATGCAACACAAGGGTCTGGCCCTGATGGGTTCCGGCTGGGCTGAAGGTCCGAACCGTGACATCATGGCTGCCGAGATGGCCATCAGTTCCCCGCTTCTGGATGATTTCGATATTTCCACCGCCAGCGGTGTGCTGGTCAATATCACCGGCGGACGTGACCTGTTGATGAGCGAAGTCGATCGTGCGGTGAACTTCATTCAAAGCCGCGTGAATCTGACCGATGAAGATGCCTTCAAGTTCGGCTATGTGCTGAAAGACGACATGCAGGACCAGATCAAAATCACCATCGTCGCCACCGGGTTCTGTGAACTTCCAGAAGCCCAACCCCGTGCGTCGATGAAAGCCAAGGTAGACAATCGCCAGCGTCCGATGTCGGATCGGCAGATTCAAGACATCAGCACGCCCGCGTTGGTGCGCAAGCAGCAGAGCCAGCTTCGCAAGCAGGAAGATGGCGGTGAAGTCGGTCCTTCGCGGACGACTCCGGCAACCACCAGCAACCCTCAATTCGGAGAGCCGCGCCGCACGGCATCACCGGTGAGCGTGCCCGCTCAACCGGCCCAGGCCGAGCCGCGTCGTCATGTGCTGAATCCTCCGCCTTTGCCGAACATGCAGCAGCAGAGCATGGATTTTCTCAGTCAGGAATCCGGCAGTGAACCGGAGATTCTGGAAGAAACCCTTGTCAATTCCTCCGGTCGCTTTGATCTGCGTGAAGATATGACCGAGGAAGAAGTCACTGCGCCCATTGATTTCGTGCGGCCCAAGCGCAAGAAAACCTACACGGTAGGGTAGAGCCTCTTTTCCGTTTGTGTTCCCGCCCCGATGGTTTCTCCATTGGGGCTTTTTTGTCGGTTCTAATCCAAAAGCGGGGAATCCAAGGCCCACCATCAAGGATGGGAACGAGAAGCGCCGTCCGTTTTGACAAACGCTCATTTCCCCGGAGATGGGATCGGAACCATTTTCGTCGCCGTGTTTTGTCCGCCGTGATTTTGTCGCATGGCTGGACTTGACGAAAGCCTGCGTCTTTTCTACACTGGAGCTACATACTAGTATTCAGGATTCCAGTTGGCTACAGTTCTCAAACCGGGTCGCGTGACCCCCTCAGTTTTCAGGAATAAGCATGAAAAAGCAAAACCAAGCGTGGATACTCATCCTTCTTGTCGGGATGCTCTCAGCGATGTTGATGATCGCCTGTGGTAGCGATGATGAAGAAACGGCAGATACCGACGGTGACGAAGATGGGGATACCTCCGACGATGATGACGATGATGATGATACGGATGGCGATGAGGAAGATGACGACGGTGTCATTGGTCCCAAGATGGAAAAAATGGGACTGTACAATGTCGTTTGGTTGCATGGAACACCCTACGAAATGGGCTACCAGCATGGTGAACTGCTGCATGACATCATCGGCGAAGCCGTAGAATTCGTTCTCGCGGATCCGATTATGCGCTACATTCCGGACATCGCCGAAAGCGCCGGAATTCTGGAAATGGCTGATACTCAGAGCTACCAAGCCATCAAAGATGAATGCCAGGGCTTGGTGGATGCCACGGCAGATGTGGGCATGACGATGGACCTGTGCATGATTCTCAACTTCGGTGACGTGATGTTGGAACACATTCCCTTCAAGAAAAGCGGTGATCGTGGCCCCGGCTGTACCGAAGTTCTGGCCAATGGCGATGCCACGCCGGACGGGCATCTGCTCCACGCTCGCAATCTGGATTGGGGTAGCATGGACATCTCCATTATTCACGAGTATCCGGTGATCTTCGTGCGCCAGCCGAAGGATGGCATTGCCAACCTGTATGTCGGCTTCCCCTTGAACCTCACGCCCTACACGGGTATGAACGCCGCCGGATTGAGTGCCTGCTCCAACGAAGCCGACCCCGCGGAGGGTGAAACCAAAACCGAAGGCCGCAGCCATGCCCAGATGCTATCCGTGTTGCTGGCCAATTACAGCAGCCTGGACGAAGCTCGTGACTTCATCATGAACGAACCGCATATGAGCGCGGAAACTCTGGTTGTGGCCGATGGCAACGCTCAAGACGGCATTATTTTCGAGCTGACCGCCAACCATCAGGTGGCTCGCGAACTGGCCGACAACGGGGCGATTTATGCCGTGAACCACTTCCTGGATGCCTCGATGGGTGACTACGATCTTCCCCAGGACATGGAGAACCCGGATTCCAGCATCATGCGTCAGGAACGCTTGCAACAGTTGGTAGACCAAGACGGTGAAGACAGCCTGTTTGGTCAGTTGGATCTGAACGGTCTGGCGACCGTGATGCGTGATCGTGTGAATCCCCGTACCGGTGAGGAAGCTCCCTGGGATGAGGAAAATATCGACAACGATGCAGGTATCGCCACCAACGGCCCGATGCACTTCGTGATTTTCGATCCGGCCAAGCTTCTGGTCTGGGTGGCGGCGGGACAACTCCCCATTCCGGCCCAGCCGTATCAGTGCTTCAGCTTGGGTGAGTTGCTCAACCTGCCGGACGCGGTATCCTGTGACCCGGAAACCATTCCGGCAACCAACGTTCCCAACGCGGTACGCTAAGAGCTTCTCTTCTTGAATGATTGAACCCGCTTGTGCGGGGCAGAGAACAAAGGGTGAGTCTACGGGCTCGCCCTTTGTCGTGGCTGGTGGAATCCCAGGCATGAAAAAGCCCCGCATGGTTGCGGGGCGTTGCTGATCGTGTTGGGGATCGGATGATTTAGAACGGAATGTCGTCGTCATCGTCCATCGGCGGGGGACCGTCATAGCCGCCACCGGCAGGCTGTTGTTTTGGGGCATTCCCCGGAGGCGGATAGTTTCCCCCCCCTTGTTGACTGTCGCCCTGGGGCGGGCCATAGTTTCCACCTTGGTTGTAGCCGTAGTCTTGACCACCACCGCCACCACCGTAGTCCGGTCCGCCGCCGCCGTATCCACCACCACCCTGTTGACCTTGGCCTTGACCACCGCCGCCACGCGGGTCCAGAAAAACAACGTTCTGGGCAACCACTTCCGTGGTGTAGCGATTGTTGCCGTCACGGTCTTGCCACTTGCGGGTTTGCAAACGGCCTTCCACATAAACACGCCGTCCTTTGTTCAGGTATTGACCGACATGCTCGGCCTGACGCCCCCAGACCACGATGTTATGCCATTCGGTCTGCTCGCGGCGATCTTCTCCCGTGCCCCAGGTTTCCGTGGTGGCCAGACTGAAATTGGCAACCACTTTACCGGACTGGGTATAACGGACTTCCGGGTCGCGCCCCAGATTTCCGATCAAAATGACTTTATTGACGGAGCCTGCCATGATTTCCTCCACAGGGTTGTAATTCAACGTGCGAATATCCTAGTTAGCGGGCCTGGGACTGTCAAGCAAAGAAGTAGTAGAGTTTGGCGTGTGTCAATCGTCAAGGCAACTTCTGTTGACGATTGACAACATGGGCCTCTGTGCGTACACTGGAAAAGTATGTCTTGCACCATGAAAAGACAGAAACGAATAGAACCTTAGGGACGAACAGAATACAAAACTTGCGGTGATGAAGGATGCTCCATCAAAGGGGAGGGGCATTGCTGTCAACCGCGCTGGCGTGGGGGTAGCAGACCATGACGACGAATCATTCTTTTTTCGTCTCGGAAGACCAGCCCTGGTTTTCCAAGGAGGCCGGGTGGCCGGATGAAGTACCCAAGAACATGGAGTTTGAAGAACTCCCCTTGGGAGAGATGCTCCGGCAGAGCGTGACCAAGTTTCCAAACCACAAAGCGGTCTGGTTTCTGGATAGCGCCCTGACTTACAAGCAACTGGATGAGATGGTGGACCGGCTGGCCACGGCGATGGACAAAACCGGTCTGAAGGCGGGGGATGTTTCTGCCGCGCTCTTGCCGAACAGCTTTCAATACGTGATTCATTACTACGCCTGTGCGAGATTGGGCGTGGTGTCCAGCGGGATCAACCCCACTTACAAAGCCCAGGAGGTCTTGCACCAACTCAAAACGGTCAACGCCAAAGCCCTGCTTTGTCTGGATGCCCTGTATGAGCCCTCGGTGGCTCCCATCCGGGAGCAATCGCCGGTGAAGATTCTGATGGGAACCAACATCACCGACCTGGTTTCCTCCCTTCCCGGCTGGAAGAAATGGCTGGGGAAGAAACTGGGAAAAATTCCATCCGGTCCCATGCCTGCCGACACCATCTGGCTCAATGAGATGATGAAGAGCGAACCCAACCCACCGAAAGTGGCGGTCAACGCCCACGATGCGGCGACCTATATCATGACCGGTGGGACGACGGGGGTTCCCAAAGCGGCGGTGCTGAGCCACTTCAACTGTGTGAGCAATGCCAAGCAAGCTCTGAGCTGGATTTACAAAATCGACCCCGGTTCCTGCTGTGTCGGAGTCTTACCGCTGTTCCATAGCTTTGCGATGACCTGTGTGATGAACCTTTCTCTTGTCGGCGGGGCCTGGATGATGCTTTTCCCCAGGCCGCCCAAGCAGGAAGAACTGATTGACACCATCTTGAAAATCGGCCCGGACAACGGCGTGTGCTATGTCGGGGCGGAGATCCTCTTTCAACGCCTGGCCGAAGTCCCCGGCATCGCCGAGAGCGGAATCAACCAAAAGCTGGCCTTGTGCGTTTCCGGAGCGGGACCGCTGCACCGACCGGTACAGAAAATGTTTGAAGAGAATACCGGGGCTCGTTTGGTGGAAGGCTACGGCCTGACGGAATCCACACCGGTGGTTTCGGCCAACCCCTTCTGGGGAAATCGGAAAATCGGTACCATTGGTCTTCCCTTCCCTGGAACGGATTGGCGTATTGTGGACAGTGTGCATCCCCAAACCCAAAAGGCGATGGTGGATGAAACCAACGGAGAAGAAGCGGACCAGGAAACGCACATGGGAGAAATCGCCGTGGCGGGCCCTCAGGTGATGGTCGGTTATCTGAACAAACCCTCCGAGACGGATCAGACCATCATCGAAATGGACGGCAAAAGGTGGCTTCTCACCGGTGACATCGGTTACATGGATACCGAAGGGCGCATTGCCATTCGCGACCGCAAAAAGCAGTTGATCAAATACAAAGGTTACAGCGTCTTCCCCAAAGAGGTGGAAGAACTGGTTGGTGCCCATGAATCGGTGAGCGAAGTGGCGGTTGCCGGTTTGCCGGATCGTGAAACCGGTGAGAAGATCAAAGCCTGGGTTGTGTTGAAACCGAACTGGCAGGGGAAAATCACCGAAGAGGAATTGCTGGCCTGGTGCAAGGAGAACATGACTCATTACAAAGTTCCCGCCTACCTGGATTTCATTGAGGAACTTCCCAAAACCCTGGTGGGAAAGGTCTTACGCCGTGAATTGATGGAGAACGATCCCATTTATAAAGAGTATTTCAAAAACCTCCAATAAACAGCGGGAGGAAACGTAGACGGTTCAATGCAGATACGGACGGCTTGCCGTCCGTATCTGTGTTTGGGGCTTGAAAGTGTGACCGGTTCGGAGGATACTGCTTCGTGCCCGATGGCAAAAGCCATGATTGGAATGATTGACGATTTATAAACCGGAACGATAGAGGAACCGAAATATGTCTCAGGATCATCACCATAAATTTGACCCGAAGAAGTTTGCCAAACTGGAAGACCCCAGACGCAAGGAATATTTTCCTCAAGAACCCGTTGCGGAAGCCCTGGCCCTTCAGCCCGGCCAGCAGGTGCTGGATATTGGTTGCGGCGTAGGGTATTTTCTCCTTGCCTTGCTGGATCTGGCTCCGGAGGGCGTTCGTTTCACGGGGGCGGACATTGAACCGGCGATGTTGGAACGCTTGGGTGACAAACTGAACGGTCATCCTCGCCGCGAGCTGGTAACGCTTGTGCAGTCGGCGGAACACACCTTGCCGGTTGAGGAGGAGTCCCAGAATGCCGCCATCTTGAGTCTGGTTTACCATGAACTGGCTGACCGCAAGGGCTTTCTGAAAGAAATCCTTCGTGTACTCGCGCCGGGGGGGCATCTGGCAATGGTGGATTGGGATGTCCTTCCCGCCGGGGTGGAACGCACGATGGGACCGCCGGTAGATCATCGGGTTTCGATGGAAACGGCACGCAACGAAGCCTTGCAGGCCGGTTTTGAGCAGGCAAAAAAGCTTGACGGCTACCGCGAAAGCTATGCGATGATTCTGACCAAGCCGAAGGCTTGAGCGAGTCTGGCGATTGCGCCCTCTCTGCAAGCGGCTCATTGCGAACGAAGACATCAGACAAAGGATTGCATCATGAAAGCCATTGCCATCAACGGCAGTCCGCGCAAAACCTGGAACACGGCAACCCTGCTTGGCAAAGCCCTGGAAGGGGCGGCGTCTCTGGGGGCCGATACCGAGTTGGTTCATTTGTACGATCTTGACTTCAAAGGTTGCCATAGCTGCTTTGCCTGCAAGACCAAAGACGGGCCAAGCCTTGGGCGCTGTGCTGTGAAGGATGGTTTGTCTCCACTCCTGAAAGAGCTTGAGACGGCGGATGCTCTGCTTCTCGGTTCACCGATCTACCTCGGCGCACTCAGTGGAGAGATGCGCTGCTTTCTGGAGCGCTTTCTTTTCCAGTATTTGATGTACGACAAAGAGTATACCTCCAAGCGCAACCGTCCGCTGCCGGTGGGGGTGATTTACACGATGAACGTAAGCGAAACAAGAATGCAGGAGATGGGGTATCCTCAGGTATTGAAGATCATGGAAGACAACCTGGGCCGTCGTTTGAAAGGGGGCGAGGTGCTTCGGCTTTACGCCACGGATACCTGCCAGTTTGATGACTACTCACGCTACGAAGCAAGCGCTTTCGATCCAGAGCATAAAGCGAAACGTCGCGCCGAACAACTTCCCGTAGATGGAGAAACGGCCTTTCGTATGGGCGAAACCCTTATTCGGCGTGCCAAGGAACTTGGCTTGTAGGGTTGGCCTGCCGGACCGCTTCAAGTGTGAGTTTCTATGTGGGGACATTGACTTCTCCTCTTCGCTCATCCCGAGTGCCACCCGGAGGGTGGTGTATCGAAGGATGGCTCGAACCGATTCATCGTCGATGAATCACTCGCCATGAGCGTACTTAGGCAGAGTTTGGATGACGTGCTGCTGGTTCGATAACCATCTGCCTCTATCATTCTAACTCCCCAGATTGAAAATCACGCTGGATCGCTTCAAGTAGCAGACATCCATAAAATGGAACGGGACGCGCAAGGCGTCCCGTTTCAACTCTAACCGCTCATGATAGCTATTGAATGCAGGGCAGGTCCAGCATATCGAAGAGGCACATCTGGCCAAACTCCCGTGGTATTCCAGGGATGACACCGCAGTGGCAGCCATCCGCGCATTGCTCGTCGTTCAGGCAGGCAATGGGGTTGCTGGTGCATTGATTGTTCAAGCACAGGGACATCGGCGGGGCGCAGTCGCCATGATCCTGGCAGGAGCCGGAACAGATGCAGCCCTCATCTACAATGCCGTCACGGTCGTTGTCTTCATTGTCGCAACAGATATCTTCCGTCGGGCCGGGCATACAGAGATTCAGGGTGTCGTCACAACGAAGGCCCGTGGGGCAAGGCTCCCCGCCATCTTCGCAGGGTTGGTAATCCAGGCAGATATGATAGATGCACAACTCGTCAGACGCGCAATCGTCCGAATCATTGCATGAAGTCCACGGTGCCTCAATGGCTTCGCAGTGCCCATTGTCCGGGTTGCAGCGTTGATCGTCCAGGCAGTCTTGGTGGCTTTCGCAGCTTTCGTCTTCAATCTCCGGCAAGCAGATGCCGAAATAGCAACGCTGATCCGTGGGGCAATCGTCGGAATCCTCACAGGCAAGTTGCCCGCTCTGGTCCGGAATGGAACTGGCAAGTCGGCCTTCCAGCGTGTCTTCAGAGCGATCCAAGAGACCGTTCTGGTTGGAATCAATGTAAATGCCGAAGGCAGCCATCAGGTTGTTTTGAATCAGAGGAAGCCACTTCGGGTTTTCCTCTTCGCTGATGGTGATCGCACCGGCCTTCCGGTTCCATTGATTGAGCAGGCTTTCCGGAACGAGTTTCTCGGCATCCAGCGCCACAACCCAAGCCTGACGGCTGTTGGGAACCAGGGAAAGAGGCGAGACGGACGGCCAGAAGCCGATGCCCGTCAAGGGGATCTTCAAGGTGATGGGCTGGCCACTGGGAAGGCTTCCTTCCGCGAAGAGGGCGGGCAGGCTTTCATCCAGGCTTAGGGCCAAGGCTCGGTAGGGTGTCTCGCTGGGGATGCGGGCTTCGATACGGATGTTGTTGGCCTGGGCCAACTCAAATTCCGCCACGCCGACAATGTCCAGCACAAGGTCTTCCTGGTTGAGGGTTTCCTGGGCAAAGTTCAAGCCGGTCACGCGCAGGCGCAGGCTGTTCCATTGAATCCGCGCGTCGGGGTTATCCAGAAAGCGGGTGCTTAGACCGATACGCACAATGGCCGGATTTCCTTCTTGACCGCCGGTTCCGTAGAGAACCAGACCGTCGGTCTGGTCATCGTCGTCATCGGTGCTGTCGCCATCACTGGGCGTAACATCGCCATCGCCGGATGGGTTTTCATCCGTGTCGTTGTCATCGTCATCGTCGCTCGGTTGGTCCGTGTCATCATGGGGTGCCTGGTCGGTACAGGCCAGGACGGGCATCAGACCGAGCAGCAGTATGACCAATAAAATTCGCAGGATCATGATTTCCCTCCCGCGCCATGAGGCGATGTCAGCATGAACCATTGAATGTTCATTCGATACACTTCCTCCGGTGGATCGTCTTCCTGCACCAGATCAAGGATTTCTTTGCCGAACTGAATGATGCGGCGTTTGATTTCCTCGGCTTGGCGATGGCTGATGGCAACACTCATTCCGGTGATATGCCGATGCTCCGGCGGTTGGCGTTCCATGCTTTCCGCAGCCCGCGCCATCATTTCCCGGTGCAGGTTCTTCACCATCAACGAACGAACTTCGTTGCCCGTGGTGATGATCGGGGCGGATTGGGTCAAATGACCTTCCGCATCGCGATCAAGTATACCCAATTCCAGCATCTTTTGAAAGGCTTGTTTCACCTGCCGGGGGGAAATGGGTGGGTCCAGCCGGTTGGCGATCCAGGTTTCGTCTTCCTTGAACGAGGGTAAACTGACCAGTTCCCGAAGGGCCACGTTGTACCATGCGCTGTAGTAGTCGTACTGATGACTTTCAACGCGGCGATACCGTTTGTACATCCGGTCGGCACGAAGCTTCTGGTAGAACAGGTTTCGCTGCTTGTCCGTCTTGGCATGGTTCATCGAGATCAGGTTGCGCAGGAACTCCGTCTCGTCGGGGTTGAGTTTCAAACCCTTGGAGAATTTCTCCGCCATCGCCGGGGTGAGATTCCTCTTCCCGTCAATGACCAACTTCAGGTAGTTGGGCGCAATATTCCCGGCACGTTTGGCGAAGGCGCGGTAACTGAAGGTGGGATCATTCTGCTTTCGCTCATTGTAGTATGCACGAAGGTACTCGCGGTAGCTGTCAAACTCATAGACACTGACCGAACTTTTCTTGCGTGGGGTCATCGTACTCTCGTCTGGACGGAAAACCGGTTGTTTGGATCTGAAAACTTGTCTGGGTCTGTACCCAGTACACCCACCTACAATGATAACACCTGTAGTCGGTGAGCCAAAGGAAATCCCTAGCTTTTAAGGGAGGATATAACTTATCGTGAAAACAGATAAAAGCCTGTGAATTGTTAAGAAACGCTAACGTTTTGTGAACAGGATGTTTCAATCAGACGAGGCGGAAGGGATCAGAAGGGAAGGGGAAGATCCACTGACGAAGGGGTGGGTTGTATCGTCTTTTCCAGGGCTTGAGTGCGTTGTTGAACCCAGGCTTCTTCAGAGAAAAGGCCGGATTTCCGGTAAAACTCACGCAAGGCATGGTAGCGGGCCAGGATGTCAAACTCACGCTGATGGTGTAATTTCAGCAAACAGACAGGACCAAGGTGCAGTGGGGTTTGGTTCATCTCACGAAGATTGTTCGCCCCGTTCATCAGGCAGGCAAGTTTGGAACAATGGGGGAGGCCAAAGGCATGACTGGCTTCATGGCTCACCAAGCGCAGCCAGGCACGCAAGCGTTCCGTTTGTGCGCTCTGCTCTGTGGGCTTAGGCTGCGCGTGGGGTAGACGGGCCAGGCTGATCAGCGCAACACCCCACGTAGGAAAACTCTGCCCGAAGATAAAACGGGTTTGCCCACAGGCGTAGAGATCCTTTTCCGTGATGCCGATGAGCAGGAAGGTTTCGGCTGAGCGCTTGGGCAGAAGTACGGCTTGAGCCAGATCCGAGGCACTGAACTGCTCTCCCCGGTCGGCTTGGCGCTTGGCACTGTAGGAAGGGGGAAGCCTCAGCGGCTCGTAAGGACTCAGAGAAACGGGCATCTGGAAAAAGAGATGGAGGTATTCCTGAGTCTGCTCAAGCAAGATCCGTTGACTTGGAGAGGGTAGAAACAGAGGAAGTAAGGCAACCTGCTGTCCAGGTTTCGGTTTGGCCGGGTTCAATGCACGAAAGGCGGCAAGGCTTTGTTCCTTTTCCGGATGTTCCATGCGCCAGTCGCCCAGCTTTGGCGGCGGCAGATTCCGGTAGCCATCCGGGGTTTCCAGAACGGCCCGCAGCAGTGGATCACGAGGGGTATCTTCTGCAAAAGCGGGGTTGGAGAGCCGCCCACCGATGATGAGGAGCGCCATCAGAAAGCAAACGTGAAACCACCGCCGAACATGATACGCTGTTCGGCGGTGGATTGAGAAACAAAGCACGAGTCAGACGGTCCTTTGGATCACTTTGTTAAGGCGTACATTCCATGCCAAGATGGAAAACGCCGTGGGTGCCGGTGTAGCCATCCACCACGATCTGATAAGATTGTCCCTCCAAGGCGGTAAAGGTCAGTTCTTGAGGTTGACCGGCCTGCCGCGTAACCCCGGCATACTGGCATTGGCTGGGGAAGCAGTCATCTTCCGCCGTGGTGGGGATGACAAACACATCAAAATCCAGGGTCTGGTGGTAGGGCGTAACCGTAAGGGTGACGGTCTGGTTCACCGTTGAGGTGAAGTAATAGGTCTTTTCCGGTTCGTTGTATCCCGTGTAGTCCTGTCCTCCACAGGTATAGACATCAACGGCATGGGTGCTGATGTCATCCACTGTGTATTGGTCAGCGAGGGAATCCCCGCAGAATAGCGTGAGCCGTGGGAAGCAGGAATCCGGGCATAGATCGCTGTCACGGCATTCCAGGTCTGCACAATCCAGCATTCCGTTGGCGTTGTTATCTTCCCCGTCGTTGCAGACTTCCGGCGGACGGCAGCCCGGCGTAGCGCGACAACTGCCTTCCTCGCAATCGGTCAAGCCGTTACCGTCGTTGTCGATTTCATCCGTGCAGTTCCATTCGCCCTGGCACGAAGCCTGAGTCGCGACACAATGAGCATCGTAGCAATCCGTCTGGCCGTTCTGGTCGTTGTCGATCTCGTCGAAGCAATCCGTTTCATCTTCAACACACGACCAGGTTACATCCAGGTCAAAGGAGCCGGTCACGCCGGCACTGGATCCGTCTGGCAGGTAACCATCCACCACCAGGAAGGCATCCTTTCCGCCGCCGATCGGGAAGATCACGGTTTCATCGCTGACATCCTGGTTGATTGAGGCGTTGCTTCCGCAATCGGTGGTGCCGCAGTGCTTCAGCACGATCAGATCCAAGGCGTTGTTGGTGACGTTGGTCAGATTTACGGTCGCCAGGTAAGCCGGGCATTGCGTAGGTGCGGTCAGACGGAAGATGCGTTCCGGGCCGGGATAGGCACGCTCGGCCAGGCATTCATAGCTGTCAAAGCGGTTCTCGCCTCCGATGTTGCTTTCAGAAGAAACCGCGAAAGGAATGTCTTCTGCGGTGATTTCCAGACCGGTATCGTGGCAAGGACAGGCGCAGGCAATCTCAAAGTTGAAGGGGCTGTTCTGAGTCAGACCATCTCCTCGTTCCACGACGAAATGGAGTTCCTGGCCCGGTTCGACATCCAGATCAAGCTGTTCCACCGGGGTGGTTCCCGTAGAGTGTCTGTCTCCGCATTCCGTGCTGTCGCATTGGTCCAGCGCGTAGAGATCATAGTTGCCGATGAAATTGCTCAGAGTGGCGCTCAGTGCATAGCAGGCTTCCGGTACGGTATAGAAGTACACCACATCGTTTCCGGGGAAGTCACCGGCAAAGCAGGCGTATGAAGAGAAATCGTTCTCAAAGTTGGAGGTGTTCCGGCTCAAGTCTTCCACCGTGCAGCCTTCCACGCGGATATCCCGGCAGGCATAGGCGATGCAATCGGCTTCAGAGAGACAGTCGTCATCCAAGCAATCGGCATAGCCGTTTCCATTGTTGTCGATTCCGTCGTTGCAATCCCATTCCGATGTGACCGGGCGGCAGTCCAGGTGGTCATCGTTGCAGGCTGCGGAGGGTTGGCAGACTTCAGCCACTCCGGCGTTCCCGCAGGAGTCGGTAAAGGCGAGGTCATGGTCTTCGTTGCATTGTAAGGTAACTGCCGGAATGCACAGACCATCCGTGCAGGGATAGCCAGCTTGGCACTCTTCAGGATTGTTGCAATGCTTTGCGCAGAATTCGGTCTGGGTGGCGAAGTCATGATGATAGCATGTGTAGTTATCGCCGCAGGAGAACTCACCGGGAGCGATTTCCGTGCAGGCGCCGCATTGTGTGGCGACAATTACCACCTCTTCTTCGGCTTCCGCCTCGTCTTCAACTTCGTCGTCCAGGGTTTCCGCGTCGCCGTCTTCTACTTCAGCTTCGTCTTCGGCGTCCTCTTCGAGTTCCAGTTCATCCTCAATTTCCTGCTCATCCCCGTCGGAAAGTTCCAACTCCTCTTCTTCCTCCTCTTCGGGGAAGTCGATGTCCAGGTCGCCATCCAACGCGACACCGATCACCTCGATGCTTCCTTGATAATGCCGGGTCGCTTCCTCATAGGGAAACACCCCCGGCCAGGGGAAGGTGAAGCTGTATCGTTGGTTGGTGTAGAGGGTTCCACTGTCGAAGATTTCTCCCGACTTCTGCGGGATCAGGCTCACCACGCGGCGGGCTTGGGAGGATACATTGACAAATTCCACGGTATCGCCGACATCCAATTCCACGCTTGCCGGGCTGAATGAGGAGTTGCGGATTTCAATGACATAGGTCTGGGGGCCGGATTCTTCATCCAGTTCCAACTCATCTTCTTCGGTTTCGTCCCCGTCTTCCTCCATCTCATCGCCGTCTTCGTCCCCATCTTCCAGGGATTCTTCGTCAAGCTCTTCTTCTTCGAGTTCATCGCCGTCTTCTTCCGGCTCGTCTTCCTCGTCATCCACCAGGTCTTCATCTCCATCGGCGGGAATCTGGTTGACGTAGATTTCTCCGGTCATGGATGGATGCAAACGGCAGAAATACTGGAAGTGGAAATCCGTGGTGAATTTCAGGACGAAGTCATCACCGGGGGCCAGTTGACCGCTGTCAAAAAGGCCATCCGCCGCTTTGCGGTCCGGCGTCCCACTGGTCACGGTATGGTTGACGCTGTCCCGGTTGACCCAGCGGACGCGGTCGCCGTTGGCAATCACCAGAAGGGTGGGGTCATAGCCTTCAGCGGTGATGAGGACTTCGTGCAACTCGCCGGACTCTTCTTCCTGTTCCATCAGGTCGTCGTCTTCATCCCCATCTTCGGTGAGATCATCATCCTCGTCTTCATCGCCATCGGATTCACCATCGTCATCATCATCCGTGGGGTCTTCGTCATCCCCATCTTCGGTGATGTCATCATCGTCGTCGTCATCGGTTGTAGAGTCGTCATCGGTATCCTGTTCGGACTCGTCACCATCCGTGGTGATGTCTCCATCACTTGGCGGTGCATCATCTCCACCGGAACAGGCGGCAAGAAAGCCCAAAGAAGCCAACAGAACAAGCATGGCAACGACGTGTACGGTCCAGCGAAGCGGCAATCGCATCCTTTCCTCCAGGGAATCAGTTAGGGCCCAGGGCTTTAGAATACCTGCCTTTGTCCGGTGTCGCAAGGGAAAGCTGCAAGCAAAAAAGCATTTCAGAAAGACGGTGGGCAAGATGCTTTGTGGGATCAGGTAGTCCAATGTGGTATGCATTTCTTATGTATGTACTTATGTTGTGCTGGTGCCATCTTATCTATTTCTAACTTGACCCTTGGGGATTTCCTGGGACAATGCCGTGCATTCTGGTTGTTACGTTCTCCGAAGCCTCTCGTTGCACAATACATTCATTCAACGGCTGGGACGCATCCCGGTCAAACCTGTGATCTTCGGTTATCATGAAAGGAACCCAAGCATGAAAACCACGAAGCGTTTCCTTTTGTTTACCTTGCTGTTCATGGTGATTTTCTCCCTTGCGTGCAGTTCGGATGATGAAAATTCCCAGGATAATGAGGATTCCTTGTCCGATGGGGATGTCTCTTCGGATGATGATGATGACAACGATGATGACACGACACAGGAAGATGGGGATGTGGATGGCGATGAAGACGGTGACGGGGAGGTGGAAAGCGAACGGTTCCCCGCCTGTGACGAACATGCCAGCAGCCAGATTCTGACCTTCGTGCATACCAACGATTTGCATTCCAGCTACCAGATGCCTTCCGGCCCATCGCCGGAAAACCCTTTCGCCCTGATTCGTGGCTATTTCAAGGAAGTGCAGGCGGAAAATCCTTACACGCTGTTCACCGATGGAGGGGATAGCATGGAAAAAGGTAGTGTTGCCGAACAGTTGAGCGAAGGGCAAAGTACCATTGATATGATGATGGGCATGAAGTTCGATGTCCGCGTTTTGGGAAACCATGACTTTGCCTGGGGTGAAGAGGCTCTTCTGGCAATGGCTGATGATCCACACTCCATTGTTCTGGCCAGCAACAGCACCTACACGGGAAGCAATCCCATCGGTTTTAAGGCTGTTTCCTATGCGGAAATGCAGGTTGGTTGTGTGAAACTGGGCTTTTTCGGAATGCACCCGATGCCCTATGATGAAACCAACCAGCATTACGAAGGCCCGTACATGGATAACTTCGAAACCCGCTATGATTACCAGGTTCTGGCCCAGGAGATCCTGGATGCCCACCGCCAGGATGTGGATCTGATGATTATGGTCAGTCACCTGGGAAAAGGTACGGATGAGTCCCTGGCGGAAAATCTCACCGGGCTGGATGTGATTCTCGGTGGACACAGTCATAGCACCATCAACCCGCCGGAAGAGGTCAACGGCGTGATTATCATCCAGGCCGGGTCCAATGCCAACTTCGTCTATCGTCTGGACCTGGATGTTGACTTGACCGCGATGAGCGTTTCATCCTACACCAACGAGTTCCGCGTGGTACTTCCCGGAGCCTTGCCGTTGGATGATGAAATGCAGGCGGTGGCCGAGCAGGTGTTCTCCACCCATGCTCCCAAGGTGAAAGACGAAATCGCCTGGGTGAAGGTAAACAGTCAGGAAATGCGGGTGGCCGAAGTCACGGCCCTGGCCGCTCAGACCGTGTTGCAGACCGATGCCGCCATCGCCGATGCCGATACGGTCTGGAAATCCTGGAGTTCCGGTCCGCTGGATCAACAGGACATGCTCAACACCTATTGTGTGGAACGCCAACCTGCCGGAACGCCGGGATTCAACAGCTACTACAAGGTGAACCTTTCCGGAGCCAGTCTGCGCCTGTTGGCGGAACGCAATGATGAGATGTGGTCTTACGTCGGCCCGGAAACGATTGATGATACGCAAACTTACAGCCTGGCCTTGCAGAAAAATGCGGCTTATAATCCGGCAACCCAATTGCCGGAAGGCGTGACGCTGTCGGACCGCGAGTTCGGAATGGAAGCCTGGCAGGTGCTGGAGCAATATGGGAAGACACGTTCCTCGGCTTGTTTATACATGGATACGGATGATGCCTTATCTCCATGCCCATAACAAGGATGGAGATCGTCTCAACCCGATGTTTCTAAGTAGAAACATTTAGAAAATGCTTAGATCGCTGACAAAGTCATCGCCCCTCACTGGGATGCTTTTGGGCATCCTGTCTCTCCCGCGGGGAGAGGGAACGCGAACGAAGAGAGCAGGGTGAAGGAAGTCCGGGTTTGTCAATAGCCTCAGCATTTCGAAAATGCTCAGAATCGAGTTCCGGCTGAGAATGAAACATCGTCTGATTGGTGAAAGAAGTTGCGTTTCATCAGACTTTTGACCATGATGGAGACGCTTAGTCACGAATCCATTGCTTGTTGATTCTTTCATGTAGAAGCTTATTCGAAATCTGGGAGGTATGGGATGTTTCGGAGTCGTCTCTTCTTTGTATGGACTGCAATCTGTCTGGGTTTGCTGATCGCGCCCTGCGGACTGTTCGCTCAAGAAAGCGCTCCTGCTACTGAGGGGGATTCGGAGCCGACCGTTGGTCAAGAAACCAACCCGCCTGCTGCGGAACCCGAACAGCCTGGCTCTGTTGAACAAGCACCGAGCCCTGCTCCTGTGGAACAACCCCCGGAGCCGTCCCCCGCCCCTGTGGAAGAGACCAGTGCGGTCCAAAATGAGACGGTGCAAGCGACGCCTGATGCGACTCCCGAAGCGGCTTCAGAGGAAGAACGCCAACTGGAAGGGCGCGATAAGGTGGATGTCCCGGTGCGGGAGTTCTTCGATCGCCAGACCAACGATGTCTGGAAATACCTGCGTCCGGTGTTTTTGGTTCGTACCGGGGCGATTTATGAAGATTGGGACAAAACCAACCGCGTGTTCCGTCAGGCTGGTTTCAAACTCTGGGATGCTCAGATCGGTTTCCGGGGTGACTTGGACCCGTATTCGATCAACCAAGACTGGAAGTTGGGCATCGGCTACAAGATAACCGGAAACTTTGCTTCCGGTGTCAGCGGTGCGGATACCTACATGCAGATGAAGGTTTTCAGCCACATTTTCTCCAGCCGTCTTAAAGTGGGCGTGATGAAAGTTCCCTTCCTCTACTCCGAACTGGTGGGGGATGGCGTGATGTACTTTCATGATCGCCCCCAGTACGTCAAACCCTATGGCTCCGCGTACCTGACCGACTTCGTCCACATCGGTCTGGGTCGTCATGCCGGTCTTGAGTACCAAGCCGGATTTCTGGATGATGCGATTACCTTACAGGCGGGCGTTTTCAACTACCTGAGCAAACCCAAAGAGGAAATCTGGAACGCCAGCGTTTATGCCACGCGCTTGCAATTGGACACACGGGACTGGATTCACGATCGCATTCATTTTGAATTGGGTGGTGGCTTTTACTACCAGAAGAAACTACCCTTGATTTTCGAGAATGATCGCTACTCCATTGCCTCGGATGGGCGTTTTTACTGCTATGGCTTCTTCCTGGGCGGTGAATGGACGATGCAGACGATGAACGATGCGATCAACGCCGGGGAATACGAGCGTATGGGCTATAAGAACTCCTTCACCCGCGCAATGGGCTACCAGATTTTCACCGGGTACAGTTACCTCAAACGCGAGTATGAAATTGCCCTGCGTTATCAATGGTGGGATCCCGATGACACCAACTTCGAGCAACCCATGCCTCAGAGCGCCAACCAGGCTCTGCGCTGGATCACTGTTGCCGCCAGTTGGTGTCCGGTGGATCTGTTCCGCCTGCTGGTGCAGTACACCTACAAAATGGAACTGGAGGCCGTGGGCACCGAGGAGTTCAGCGAAGACCGTCTGAAAGACGTGGCCAACAACCAGTTTGTGATGATGTTCCAACTCAGTTTGTAAGCCCCGTTTATTCAGGTGACATGATTCGCGGCGCGTTCTTGGTTGAACGCGCCGTTTTTCTTTATCTGCCTGAATCCCCCCCGCTATGCGGGGGGTTCCAAAAAGGCGAAGCCTATGAATAGCGAAGGTAGTCACTCTTCATGTATATAGAAGCCGTTCCGGCTTCCGCTGACCAAGCGACACATGGAGAGTGACTATGGACAGTAGCTTAGAGCACACGAAATGGAATTGCAAATATCATATTGTGTGGGCGCCGAAGTTTCGGCGCAAGATCATCTATGGGAAGTACAAACGGGAAATTGGCGCGATTCTGCGTCGTTTGTGTGAGTACAAGCATGTGGAGATTGTAGAGGCGAATGCCTGCGTTGACCATGTGCATATGTGTTTGAAGATCCCTCCGAAGTACAGTGTCTCGTCGATCATGGGCTACCTGAAGGGGAAAAGCTCGCTGATGATCTTCGAGCAGTTTGCGAATCTCAAGTACAAGTATGGGAACCGGCACTTCTGGTGCAAGGGCTACTATGTGAGTACGTTGGGAATCAACGAGCAGAGCATCGTGAAGTACATTCGGGAACAGGAAAAACAGGACCAAGTGACCGACCAACTGAGTCTGCTAGAACATAAGGACCCTTTTAAGGGTAGCTAGGCATCGTCGACATGAGTTATAGATTTTCCTGGACAAGACGACTCTGCTGGTCTACATTCCTTTAAATAGAAACTATTCAGAGGAATACAATGGATGCCACTTATCACCGTCATGATATCTCCGACCACGCGTGGGAACTCTTGGAGCCACATTTACCGGGGCAGAAAGGCCAATGGGGCGGGATTGCCAGAGACAATCGACGATTCATTAATGGTGTGTTTTGGATCTTGCGAACCGGTGCACCTTGGCGCGACCTACCGCCCGATTATGGCAGTTGGAACAATACCCATCGCCGGTTTATTCGTTGGCGAGATAAAGGCATCTGGGAGAATTTACTGGATAGTTTGATTGATGATCCCGACTACGAATGGCTGATGATCGACGCCACGCATGTCAAACAAAAGGGGGCTCAATTCCAAGGTACACCTGGCCGTGGATGCGCATGGTAATCCGCTCCGAGTCCTTGTTACAAAAGGTACCCGAGCTGATTGCAAAGAGGCTGAAAATCTGATCGAAGGGCTACCAGCCTCTAATTTACTGGCTGATCGTGGTTATGATACAAATAACATCATTGGCCTATGCGAGAAGAACGATACGTGTCCGGTGATTCCTCCAAAGAAGAATCGAACGGTTCAACGTAACTACGACAAAGACTTGTACCGTGAACGCCATCTGGTTGAAAATGCCTTTGAAAAGCTGAAACGTTGGCGTGGTGTTGCGACGCGTTATGCGAAGAACACCGCGTCTTTCCTCGCTGCGGTACATATCCGCTGTCTAGCCCTATGGCTTCATATCTCCTGACGACACTGCCTAGGAACCAATGCGGAAGTCGGAACCTGCAACCTTCAGGTTGGGCCGGTACCAGGCCCTTATAGGGCCAGATCAAACCGCCCCTTGAAGGGGCGGTCCTGACTTTGTTGGCTTTGGGAAATCTGGCAACGTTTGAGCTTGAATGTATGAGATGATTCTTGCCAGGAATTGACTTTCCAGGCGTCCTCCGCTATGCAGGGTAGCCAGTACGAATCCTGACAACCTGGACGAGGAATCCGATGAATCGACTTTTCCCCAGCGCGTGGTGTTTGCTGATTTCAGCTTTCTGTTGTTTCTCCTGCGACAATTCCGACGGCGGCGGCTATGCCCCCAGCGCGGACCAGAACTGCCCCAATGGTGCGACACGATGTAGCGAGGATTACTCCCAGGTGGAGTTGTGCAGCGCGGGCCAGTGGGTGATTAAAGAACGCTGCCTGGATGGTCAAGGACATTGTGTGGATGAAAATGCACTCATCGCCTGCGAATACCCCGCCGATGGGGATTTCGAGTACATCCCTCCCGACGGTGATGATACGGAAGATGGGGATGAGGACGGTGACGAAGACGGTGATGATACGGAAGATGGGGATGAGGACGGGGACGAAGACGGCGATGATACCGAAGATGGAGATGAGGACGGGGACGTAGACGGCGATGATACCGAAGATGGAGATGAGGATGGGGACGAAGACGGCGATGATACCGAAGATGGAGATGAGGACGGCGACGAAGAGGGCGACGAGGTTGAAACCGAAAGCGAGTAACGCGCCCTCGTATCAGGTGAGTTGAATCCTGTTTGACCCTCAGCTTTTCAAGCTACCTAAAAAGCGTGTTTGTCGCTCGATCGCTTGGGGCCACGCCTCGTGAAAAAAACGACATACCGGCTCGGCGGAGGAATCCTCCGGCCAGCAGCTATGAACGACGTGCTGAATCACACCGTAATCATTGAACCCCAATGTTATTTGTACCCGGCTTTCCGCTACATAAGGTAGCGCCAGTCGATGGGCTAGGGATCGGATTCCCGGCCAGGTAAACACGGCGTAGCCTTCACCCATCCGGTTTTTCATCACGCAAAACCCTTGCTCATCCAAGCTGTCGGCGGCATCCCAGACCAAGCGTTCCGGCGATTGAAACCCGGACACATACATCCCCTCAAGACAGAGCCACTGACGCAAACTGTCCGGGTTCATCCAGCTATCCAAAACCCAATCAAAGGGATGATATTGCTGGGTTGTCACGGTGATGTCACGTTTCATCGTCATGGCTGGAAGCCTTATCCGTTCTCAGATCGTCCGGTGGTTTCTTCATGCGGAGAGTCTTCGTTGATCTTCACTGAGCTGAGTTCGTTGAAGCTGAGTCCCAAGGCATAGGTGAACACGACACCCAGCAGGGTAACGGGAACGATCTGTGTGGCGTGCAGCGCCACGCTGAAGGCCAGGGCTTTTCCCGCAGCAATGCCATAAAGGGCGAGGCTTTGCACGCAGGCGAACTGAAACACGCCAATCAATCCCGGTGTGCTAGGAATCATGGCGGAGAGGTTGACGACCACGAGAGTAACCAGGGCTGCCGCCCAAGGGAGTTCCAAGCCGAAGGCGGTGAAGAACAGCCAATAAACCAGTGCTTCCACTCCCCAGATAATAAAACTCAAGCCAAAGGATACCAGAAAATCCATCGGCGAGCGAAGCAGGTCCAGGCCGGTCATGAACTTCTGGACGATGGAGAACAGTTTTTCTGCGAGCTTTTGGGGTAAGGGACGAAGAAACCAACGCAAGATCCCTAAAGCCAGGTTTCGTTTGTAGACCAGCAGAAAAAGAAAGGCCAGGCCGCCGGTAAACACGCCAATGCTCAAGTGGGCCGTGTACCATAGCCAGCCTTTGTCCAAGTGGGCGAAGAACAGCAACAGCACCAGCAGAATCACGACGACCGTAGAGCCATCAAACAGGCGTTCCAAAACCACACTGGCAAAACTGGCCGAGCGGCTGACGCCCTCCCGTTTGCCGGTGACATAGGCGCGGACCACTTCACCGAGTCTTGCCGGGAGCAGGTTGTTGGCCATGTAACCCAGAATGATGTAGCGGAACACATGGCCCAGCGGCATGGCTTTGATGGGCCGAAGCATCCGCTGCCAGCGAATAGCCCGCAGAAACATGGAGGCGAAATATACCAACACTCCAGGGAGGAAGAACCAGGGGTTCATCTGTCGCACGGCGGATTGAAACTCGCCGTACTGGAAATTACGCACGGCGAGCCATAGAAAAAACATACTCACAACAACGGTTAGAATGTTCTTCCAATTCATCGCTTGGTTTGCTTCCTGCGAGACATCCCGCTGTAAATCCTACCAACAAGCATGGGCTATGAACGGTTGCTCAGTTCTCTTTGGGTTCCTGGCCTTGGGTTTCTTCTTTCGGAGCTTTCGGTGTGTTTTCCACCGGGGTGTCCGCATCTTTGTTGCCACGAATGAGTTTGGCGATTCCCTTCCAGGGGAAGAAGCGAGGAACCTCTTTCTCGTAATCCAGGAATGCCTGACCGTGTTCGCGCTCCAGATATTCTTCTTCCAGCCGCACGCGAATTTCGTAACCGATGTAGACCAGGAAGAGCAGGAAAAGGCTGAACCAGCGAGGAATGAGCAGGGAAATGGCGAAGACAAGCACCATCAGCCCTAAGAAGTACGGATTGCGGGTCTGGGCGTAGCAGCCTTCACAGACCAGGGGAAGTTTCTTGCCGAAGGGGATATCCATACGGAAGCTTTCTCCCAAGCTGTGCTGAGCGCGGAACATCATCACCAGAGACATCAGGACTCCGATGCCACCCAGCACGATGCCGAACCAGCCTTCCAGAAAGCCTTGAATGCTTTTCGGGTCCACGGTGGGGAAAAAGATGTTGATCAATACCCAAAGAATCACGCCGGTCCAACCGGCCAGCACGAGACGGTTTGAGAAACTCAGAATGCGCCGATGATCCACGGCAACGCTTTCTCCGTCTTTCTCGTCCTTGTTTTGGCGAAACAGAGGAATCAAATTCAAAACAATCAGGCCAAGCAAGCCGATCAGTAGAATCACGATACGAGTGGTTTGCACGTTCGTCCTCCTAGATAGTGGTTCCCGATTCAATCGTCTATCGTTCCCATAGGCTTGGATAGACTACAAGAAAAAATCCACCCAAGCAAGAGGAACGAGCGCGATTTTCTTTATCGGGGAATTCATTTCGTACTGACGGATCGAAGTGCTTGTAAGGAACAAGCTTTGAATCATCGGGCTTGGGTGGGTGCTTAGGCTGAGTGTTGCCGAGATGCGTTCATTCAGAAGCGTGCAAGGTTCTCGGATCGAATGCGACGCTCTCCGTATAAAAAAGCCCCGCATGAAGCGGGGCTGTCGTAGCAAGGTGATGGCAGAATCGGATTCGCTCTACTTCAGTACCTCAACGGTATCGCGGGCAATCATGCGTTCTTCATCGGTGGGGATTACCAGCACTTTGACTTTGGAGTCCGGCGTGGTGATATCACGCGAGCCACCGCGTTTGTCGTTCTCTTCCAGGTTCAAGGTGATACCCAGATAGCTCAAGCCTTCACAAACATCTTTGCGTGTCCAGGGGGAGTTTTCACCGATACCCGCTGTGAAAACGATGGCGTCTACGCCGTCCATCGCCGCGATCATCGAGCCGATGGAACGTTTAATGCGGTAATTGAACAAGTCAAAGGCCAAGGTGGCATTCTTATGGCCTTCTTCAACCTTGTCTTCAATGATGCGGGCGTCATTGCTCACGCCGCTCATGCCCAGGAAGCCGCTCTTCTTGTTCAGAAGTTTGTTGATTTCGGCAATACCCAGGTTTTCCTTTTCCATCAGGAACAACACCACCCCGGCGTCGATGTCTCCGGTACGGGTACCCATCATCAAGCCCTCAAGGGGGGTAAAGCCCATCGTGGTATCAATGGATTTTCCACCCTTCACCGCGCAGAGGCTCGCCCCGTTGCCCAGGTGGCAGGTGACGATTTTCAGATCCTCAAGGGGTTTACCGAGGAATTTGGCCGTTTCCTGGCTGACGAAACGATGGCTGGTTCCGTGGAAGCCATAGCGGAAAAGCTTATGCTTTTCGGTCAGTTCATGGGGCAGGGCATAGCGCTTGGCATGGTCCGGCATGGTGGCATGGAATGCTGTATCGAACACGCCCACGTTCGGTGTCTCCGGGAAGAGTTCCATACAGGCACGGATGCCGGAAATGTTGGGCGGGTTGTGTAGGGGAGCCAAGACGGTGTAATCGTCCAGGATTTTCAACAGGTGATCGTCCACCTTCTCGGACTTGTAGCTGGTGCCGCCATGAACGACACGGTGACCGATGGCATCCGGCGTGAAGGTGTCGCCGTCTTTAGACAGTTCTTTGCGGATGTGTTCCATCGCTACGCCGATGGCTTCTTTGTGGTTGGCTGCGGCGATGACGGTGGGTGGCATCTTCTTGTCGCCGGTTTTATAACGAATTTTGGGGGCTTCTTCGCCAATCCCTTCGATCAAACCCTTGAACATACAGGTTTCATTTTGCCCCTCCATGCCGTAAACATCGAATTTTACAGAGGAACTACCAGCATTGAGCACGAGAATTTTCATGGTGAACTCCATTTGAAACAACCTGAAAGATTCCTGTCAAACAACTCGCTCTGATGTAGCATACCCCAACTCATTGGGCAAAGAGTTTTCAGTAAAAACTCGGTGAAGGCCAAAGAGATCAAGGTGATTGGTCCCAGGCTGAGTATCGGATTATTGTGAAAAATCAGGATCAGATTCGTATCTTGAGAACGTTCCAGAACTTATCCGCAAGAATGGCAACATCAGGTGCCCTTCATTTTCCAGACAATCGCCCCACGGAGATGGACCCTCGAACCGAAAGGAGTGGACGTAAGCAACTCAGTCCGCCTTTGTTTTCTTCGGTTTGGCCTTGGGCTTGGGCTTTGCCTTCGCCTTCGCTTGGGTCTTTGACTTCGGTGCTGCCTTTGTTTTGGATGTGGCGGGTACCTTTGACAGAGCGTTTCCGTTGGAAGTACGTGTCGTTTTGGCACGGATTTTCCGCACCGGCTCGCCCGTATGGTATTTGGTCTGCCGAGCGTGGTCCCGCTCCATTTTCTCTTTCAGGTACAAGCCCGTATAGCTTCCCTCAACCTCCATCACCGTTTCCGGCGTTCCTTGAGCCACCACTTTTCCGCCCCGTGATCCGCCTTCCGGTCCGAGGTCGATGATCCAATCAGCGGTTTTGATGACATCCAGGTTGTGTTCGATCACAATCACCGTATTACCGGTTTCCACGAGGCGTTCCAACACATCCAAGAGCTTGCGAATGTCATCGAAGTGCAGGCCCGTCGTGGGTTCATCCAGGATGTACAGGGTTCTTCCCGTGCTGCGTTTGCTCAGTTCCCGTGCCAGCTTCACCCGCTGGGCTTCACCACCGGAAAGGGTGGTCGCACTTTGACCCAATTTGACGTAGCCCAGGCCGACATCCCAGAGGGTTTCCAGTTTGGAACGGATCGCCGGGACGTTCTCGAAAAAGTGCATTCCCTGTTCCACGGTCATGTCCAGGACATCGGCGATGTTCTTGCCGCGCCATTTCATTTCCAGAGTGTCCTGGTTGTACCGCTTCCCGTGGCAGGATTCGCAGGTCACGTAGATGTCCGGCAGAAAGTGCATTTCAATGCGGATCAGACCATCGCCCTGGCAGGTTTCGCAGCGCCCGCCTTTGACGTTGAACGAAAATCGTCCGGGGCTGTAGCCGCGCATCTTCGCTTCGGGAAGTTGGGCGAACAATTCACGGATGGGTGTGAAGACCTTGGTATAGGTGGCCGGGTTGCTTCGCGGCGTGCGCCCGATAGGGCTCTGGTCAATGGCAATGACTTTGTCTACGTGGCTCAGTCCGGTCAAGCGATCGCAGTTCACGGCCCCTTTTCGGCGGTTGAGTTGCCGTTGAAGGGTGGGGAGCAGGGTGTCGATAATCAAGGAACTTTTTCCGCTGCCGCTCACGCCGGTGATGCAGGTCAGTGTTCCCAGAGGAAAGCTCACATCCAGACCGCGCAGGTTGTTGGCCTGGCATTGATGCAATTTCAACATGCGCTTACCCGGCGGGCGGCGATCCACCGGGATGGCAATGGCTTGGGTTCCCTCAATGTACTGGCCGGTAAGGCTGTCCTTGGAGGTGACGATTTCCTTCGGGGTTCCTTGAGCCACGACCTTGCCGCCATGAACCCCCGCGCCCGGTCCCATGTCGATGACGTGATCGGCGGCCAAGATGGTGTCTTCGTCATGTTCCACGACAATGACGGTGTTGCCCTGGTCGCGCAGATGTTGCAAGGCATCCAAGAGCCGGTTGTTGTCCCGCTGGTGCAAGCCGATGCTGGGTTCATCCAGCACATAGAGGACGCCCATCAGCATGGAGCCGATCTGCGTCGCCAGGCGGATACGCTGGCTTTCACCGCCGGAAAGGGTGGCCGCTTTGCGGTCCAGGGTGAGGTAATCCAGGCCGACATTGACCAGGAAGGACAAGCGTTCGCGGATTTCCTTGATGATGCGTTCGGCGATCTGCGTATCTTTTTTACTCAGGCGCAGTTGTTCAAAGTAGCGGGTGCAATCACCAATGGCGGATTCCGTGACTTCCACGATATTGCGACCGTCAATGCGGATCGCCAGGGCTTCGGGGCGCAGGCGTTTTCCGTGGCAACTGGGGCAGGTCATGTGGTTCATGAACTTTTCCAGTTCCTGGCGGATGTAGTCGGAGTTGGTTTCCTTCCAGCGGCGCTCCAGGTTGGTGACCACGCCCTCAAATTCACGGTTGACCGAATGACTGTGTTTGTCGTTGGCGAAGGTGAAATGAATCACTTTGCCTTTCGTGCCGTAGAGAACGACATCCTTGACAGTGTCCGGTAGTTCCTCCCAGGGAGTGTGCAGGCTGAAACGGTAGCTTTTGGCCACCGCTTCCAACATGCTGGAGTAGATGTAGCCGGTCTTGCTGGACCAGGGAAGAATGGCTCCTTGATCCAGGCTCAGGCGAGGGTCTGGGATGAGCAGATCCGGATCAAAATACATCTTGGTGCCCAGACCGTGGCAGTCGGGGCAGGCTCCGGTGGGGTTGTTGAAGGAAAACAGCCGTGGGCTGATTTCCGGGTAGCTGACGTTGCAGTCCGAGCAGCCGAAGTGTTCGCTGAAGGTCATGGTCTGCCCGCCGGGGATTTCCACCTGAACCAGACCGCTGGAAAGCCTCAGCGCCATTTCCAGGCTATCCACCAGTCGGGAGCGGATACCTTCCTTGACCACCATCCGGTCGATGACCACCTCGATGGTGTGCTTGTTTTTGCGGTTGAGTTTGGGTTCCTCAATGGACAGGTCGCTCATGATGCCGTCGATACGGACGCGGATGAAGCCGTCTTTGCGGAACTGGGCAAGTTCCTTGCGGTACTCGCCTTTGCGGTCACGCACTACGGGAGCAAGCAGCATGAAGCGGGTGGCTTCGGGCAGAGCCATCACCTGGTCCGCCATCTGCTGGGGGCTCATTGCGCTGATTGGTTTGCCGCAGGAGGGGCAGAAGGGTTGACCGATGCGTGCGAAAAGCAGGCGCAGGTAGTCGTAAATCTCCGTGACGGTGGCGACCGTGGAGCGTGGGTTTTTGGAACTGGATTTCTGTTCGATACTGATTGCCGGGCTCAGCCCGTCGATCTGATCCACGTCCGGCTTACCCATCTGCTCCAGAAACTGCCGGGCGTAAGCGCTCAGGCTTTCCACGTAGCGTCGTTGGCCTTCGGCGTAGATGGTATCGAAGGCCAGGCTGGACTTGCCGGAACCGGACAAGCCGGTAATCACCACAAGCTGGTTTCTGGGCAGCTCTACGTTGACGTTTTGCAAATTGTGTTCGCGAGCCCCGCGAACGCTGATTACATCCTTCATGTCACTTCATCCATTCAAACAACAAGGGAAGCGTCTCACGGCGTGAGAACGACGGGCCAAACTACAAAATTTCTGTTCTTTTGTCCAGTACTTCTTGGAAGGAATCCATCAATTCAATGGAGTTCTAACAAGGAAACATCAGACCGAACAGGAGCCTTGAACCGATAGAGAGAGCCCGCTTCTTCGTGGTTTGCCTGGGTGTCGTCTACAATCGTCCTGGTCCTGGGACGTTCGCAGGTTGCCCCTGCATTCAGAACATGATACCGTAATGCCGCACAAGGCAAGGAGCAACCGTGGATTCCTTCGAGGTGGCTTTGGACCTCAACTATATAAGGAGATGTTACCGATGAAAACTCTCGATCCTCAACACGTTCAAGATTTCCTCCAGGCTGCCGGTTTGAGCGGAGTGCCCTACGGTTTTGATTACCTGCCTGATGAGCCTGAAGGGGCGATGATGCCGAAGTCCGAAGGCTGGTCCTGTGCGGTGGCGATGCTGCGCGGTTGTATGCGTACCGGAAAAACGATGGCCATTACCCAAGAGAAATTCGGTTGCATTGGAGCCGGCTACCATTTGGGGTTCATTCGCCCTGTCCCTGGCTTTCTTCCCAACTACATTTCCAAAGGAGAGGTTCCGCAAGGCATGGAACCGGAACACTACCTGGAAGATGCCTCGGTAGCTCAAGCCTACTATGATGAGATCGAAAAGCCTGTGGCTTCAGACAAGGTTCTGGTCTTCAAACCGTATGACCAGTTCCAGACTCCGCCGCCCTTCGTGCTGTTTATGGAGCAGCCGGAAATCATCTCCGGCTTGCATCAGCTTGTGGCCTTCGTCACCAAATCCTTCCATGAAGTGGCGAGTCCTTATGGCTCCGGCTGCGGAAACCTGGTTGCCTGGCCGCGTACCTTCGCCAGCGAAGGCCATCCGAAAGCCGTACTCGGCGGCTGGGATCCCTCCTGCCGTCCCTTCATGGCCTTGGATGCTCTGACCCTGACCCTTCCCTGGGAGATGTTCACTCAGATGGTGGACCGCTGGAAGGACAGCTTCCTGACCACGGAAACCTGGCAACGGGTACTGAAAAAACACGCCAAGCGGGATAAAGGGAAATAAGGTAAGCAACCCAACGCATAAACCCAAAAACGGCAGGATGTCCCGCCGTTTTTCATGAAGAAAATCGGTTTGTGCCTGGGGCGATCAGTACTCCTGATTGACCAGGATGCGTGCGTTTTCGAGGATCAGATCCTGGCTGGAGTTGTTGGTCACGGTCAGCACCCAGATTCCCGTAGCCCAGTCGTTTTCCACCTGGTTGAACATGTCGGTGTTCAAGTTGGCCCCGTCATTGGGGATGCTGATGGTGACGCCCTTGGGGGAACGCAGGCTGAAGCTGAACAGGTTGCGGTCCGCCGTGGCAACGGGATAACCGGACTTGAACCATCCGTGGGTTTCAAACTTGCGCGGGTAGGACAGGTAGAAGAAGACCTTGGAGGTTCCGCGTGCCGCAGTGGTCAGGTTGGCGTTGATGGTTTCTCCGTTGTCGAAATCGGCGCTGTCGAAGTCATCGGAGGCATGGAAGGTCAAGCAGACCTGGCTGGCTGTGCTGCTGCCTAAGTTCCGTTCCACATCTTTGAAATAGACTTTCCAGGCTCCCGCGGCGGTGTTGCCTGCCCAACGGGAAAGGCGGAAGAGGTTGGGCACTCGTGCGGAGTCTCCCGTTTCCCAGATGATGGTTTTCTCGCCGAAGGGCGGCTTGACCGATATCTGCTTGTCTTCATAGTTGTCCTGGTTGCTGCCGGCCAGGTTGAAGCTGACATCGACGAAAAGGAAGCTGCCTTCCGTGGTCGCGGTAATCGGGACTTCGACTTCTATGCCGCCGTCAGCAATGGGCCATTCCTGACCGTTGCAATCGCCGGTGGCCGTGCCTTGAAGCACGCAGGTGTTTCCGTCCATCACATAGCCTTCATCACAACTGCACATCGGTTGGCCGTTGACTTCGGTGCAAACGGTCTTGTGGGGCTCCACACAGGGGTTGTTATCACACGCTCCGGTGTTGTCATCGTCGTCGTCGGTGACGTCGTCATCATCGTCACTGGACCCACCGACACATTCCGCCGTCTGGTAGCCGGTTTCGATGCATCGATCCCCACAACGCTGCGGAGCGGCTTCGCCGTTCAGGCAGGTGTACAGCACGTTGCCATCACACCATTGTTCGCCGTGGGTGTCGCAATCGACGGGTTGCAGGTCGTCATCGTCGTTGTCATCATCATCGTCGTCGTCGTCATCACCGGTGTTATCATCATCATCATCATCGTCGGTGATGGAACTGTCGCCATCGGTCAGGCCGCTGTCGTTGGAGTGATCCACGCAGACGCCTTCCTCACATTTCCATACCTCACCGAAGCTTTGCACGGAGCAATCGGAGTCTTCTTCACACTCCCCGCCTCCGCCGTCATCTTCAGAGCAGGAGCCAAGGGTCAAGCCGATAGAGGCAAAAAGAAAGAGAGTCGTGAGGGTGACAAACCAGCGTTGTGATAACATAGCAAATTCTCCATTCTTTGATGAAAAAGGACAGGATCCTTGAATCTGAAAAGGCACGATCGCGCAAATTTTTGAAAACTATAAATGGTTCCAGTGTTTTGTCAAGTATTTAGCATCGCAGGGTTTTGGCTCTGTGCCGTCTTTCCATGCGTTGGACGCTGAACCCTTGAGTCATCTCGGTCATAAACCGGAAAAACCGCTTCAACGAGAAGCGGCTTTTCCGGGGGTACGAATCACGATTCGTGTTATGTTCCCCAATGGGGTTCGGATCACCCTTGGCCAGAACTCCTTTGCCCAAAGGAGCAGGGCAACCCGCTATCCTTCCTCTCGTTTCTCCTCAGAACGATGTGGAATCTGACAGCGTGGATCTCGTACCTCCAGGGCTTGCGCCCCACGTCTCCCCTCCAGGTATCTCCTCCGAAGCGGTCTTGCGGCATGTTGTCCCTGGCTGTTCTCCTTGGTACGCCGGGAGATGGCCCATCCACAAGACTGATTGCTTTCCCAATTCATTGTTATCCGCTCGTTGTTTCCTTCAAGATCAACTCGATTGTGGTTTCACAAAAACTGATGCGTAATAACGCAATGCTCGTGCCAGAAGTGAAAAAACAGCTATCTTGTTGAAATTACTAGGGCAGGTCTGGGAGGGGCTTCGATAGTGAATGGAGAAGCATCCGATTCGCGACAATTTTGTCAGCACTGTCAAGAGCAGTAGACCGAATCGCTTGACCAGTAGAATGCTGCGCAGCCAAAGATTGATGTGAAACTTATATATCTGTTGTTGTAAGTTATTGAAATGCTATCTTTATTTGATGAATCCTGCGAGTATCGGACGAGCTTTGAAGCGCAGGGAAAGGTTGGGATTTGATCGGGAGTTCGATTTCCCCCGAATTTTTGGGGCATTTCATCTCAGAGCCGGTCTACCGTTTTCCAAGTCAAACCTTAGAGTTTCGGCATAGGCGATGGATAGTGACGTTTTTTGTCAGGTGCCATGCAAAGGGAGGGGTTTCTGCTTGTTCTTTCCCATCGTCTATGATGTCTAGGGGCAATAGGGGAGCTTCTTTTGAAATCCCTGCTTGGGAACTCGTTTTGGTTGACATTCATACCAAGTGGCGTTAGGTCTAGGGCCAAGACATTCGTTGTATCGTGTCGATTACACCCAACCCATTTTCCCCAGAATCAGGAGATATTCATGGATACCCATTCCCATGATTTTCACTGCATCAACACCATTCGTGGCTTGAGTATGGATGCCATCCAGCGGGCCAACAGCGGCCATCCCGGCCTGCCTATGGGCGCGGCTCCGATGGCCTATAGCCTCTGGCAGAATCATCTCAAGCATAACCCGGCGGACCCTTCCTGGCCCAACCGCGACCGTTTCGTCCTGAGCGCCGGTCATGGAAGCATGTTGCTGTACAGTTTGCTCCATCTTACCGGTTATCCGCTGACCTTGGATGATCTGAAGACCTTCCGGCAGCTTGGAAGTAAAACCCCCGGTCATCCGGAGTGGTATCATACCGAAGGCGTGGAAGCCACCACCGGTCCCCTGGGCCAAGGTTGCGCCAACACCGTCGGGCAGGCCATCGCCGAGCGCATGATGGCTCATCGCTACAACCGCCCCGATCATACCGTGGTGGACCATTACACCTACGCCCTGGTGGGTGATGGCGATCTGATGGAAGGCATCAGCTATGAAGCGGCAAGCCTGGCCGGTCATCTGAAGCTGGGAAAACTGATTTGGTTGTATGATTCCAATGACATCAGCCTGGATGGTCCGACCAGCCTCAGCTTCACGGAAGATACCGCCAAGCGTTTTCTGGCCTGTGGTTGGCAGGTGTTGACCGTCAATGACGGTGATAAGGATCTTGATGGGTTGAACGATGCTTTGACCCAAGCTAAGGCTGACACTTCCCGCCCCAGCCTGATTATCGTCAAGACCACCATCGGCTACGGCTCGCCAAGCAAACAGGGAACCGAAGCCTGTCACGGTGCGCCCCTGGGTGACGACGAAGTGAAAAAAAGCAAGGAAGCCCTTGGCTTGGACCCGAACAAGAATTTCGCTGTGCCGGAGGATGTCAAAGCCTCGATGAATGCCACCGAGCGTGGTCAGGCGGCCCAGAAAGACTGGGAAGAGCGCTTCCAGGCTTGGAAAGAAGCCTATCCGGAGTTGGCCGTCGAATGGGAACAGGCCCACACCTTGACCCCGCCTGAAGGCTTTGATGCCGATCTGCCCGTTTACAAAGCTGGTGAAAAGGTTGCTACACGCAAAACCGGTGGAGATAGCCTCAACGCGCTGGCGAAACGCATCCCCTGGTTGGTGGGCGGTGACGCCGACCTGAGTTGTTCCACCAAAACCTTGATCGGTGGTGAAAGCGACTTTGAAGGGCAGGGCGGAAGCGGTCGCAACATTCGCTTTGGTGTCCGTGAACATGCGATGGCAGCCATTGCCAACGGGATGGCTTATCATAGAGGTCTGCGTCCTTACGTGGCAACCTTCTTCAGCTTTGTTGATTACATGCGGCCTTCCATCCGCCTGGCGGCCTTGAACAAACTGCCTGTGATCTATGTCTTCACCCATGACTCCATCGGGGTTGGGGAAGATGGTCCGACCCACCAGCCGGTCGAGCAGATTCTCAGCCTGCGCGCCATTCCCAACCTGACCGTGCTGCGCCCCGGTTGCCCGGAAGAAGCCGTGGAAGCCTGGAAAGCGGTGATGACCCACACGGAGGGTCCGGTCGTTTTGATTCTCTCCCGTCAGGGATTGCCGGTCTTGGATCGTGCCGAGTTGGCTCCGGCGTCGGATCTTTCCCGCGGGGCGTATGTGCTCAGTGAACCGGAGAACCATGCCAAAGCGCTATTGATCGCCACGGGGAGTGAACTGTCCCTCGCTTTCGATGCCCACAAAACCTTGGCCGAGCAGGGCATTCCCACCCGCGTGGTGAGTATGCCCAGTTGGGAATGGTTTGAGGCTCAGGACAAGAGCTATCGTGACAAGGTCTTGCCGCCGGCGATGACACGGCGGGTAAGTATTGAAGCGGGGCGGACGATGGGTTGGAGCCGCTATGTCGGTATGGACGGCGAGTGCATTGGCGTGGATACTTTCGGTCAGAGCGCGCCGGGCAACGTGTTGTTCCCCCACTTCGGCTTGACCACCCAACGGGTTGTGGATACCGTGAAAAGCATTCTGGAGGATTAAAGGGGAACCTTTGTTCTTTCCTTCGATACTCTTTGACGAAAAGCCCCGGCCATTGGGTCGGGGCTTTTTTCTATGGTGTCGGGAATGGATGTACTCGGCAGCTTAGATGTTGGCTTCGTTTTCCTCCACGATCTTTCTGGTACTGCTGCTGGTTTGGGACTGGAGTTCCAAGGCTCGTTTCATCGCTTGTGCGCCTTGATCGGCCAGAATTTCCGCAACCCGAAGGTCAGACATCGTGAAGGGAGGAGTCAGTTTGTCGTGAAGGGTAAAGGCTCCCAGTAGTTGATCGTCGTCCCCGCGGATGGGGATGGCCAGGAAGGCACCGTTACGATAGCCGGAGAACCCGGAGGGCTTGGTCTGTTCCTGCCGGGAAACGTCATCCACCATGAAGGCTTTCTTGGTTTCGTAGAGAGTCCCCAGAACCGAGCTGGGCGGTGGGGGGAGAGGGATCTCCCGCCGTTGGTGGCCGGGGTCCAGAGCATCCACCAGATGAAGGGATTCGGCATTGCGTAGGAAGGCGCTACCACCTTCCGCACCGACCAACTGGGCCAGTAAACCCAAGACACGGCTGGCAATATCAGTTTGAGAGCCATGTCTCAGCCATCCGCTGGCGACCTCGGTAATCAGACGGACTTTGTCGGTAAGCTCGTGCAGTTCACGGGTGCGCTCTGCCAGTTGGTATTGAAGGTCTTGGCACTGACAAACGCTTTGGCGCCATGCCTGTTTTTCCATCAGAGCTTTGCTGACCAGACGAATCACATCGGCGCTCTGAATGGGTTTCGCCAGATAATCCATTGCCCCGGCACGCAGGGCTTGGGTCGCGGTTTCCAGGCAAGGTTCTCCGGTAATGACAATGCTGGAGACTTCCGGATAGTTTTTGTGGATCGTGTTCAGAAGGGCGATACCACTGATACGAGGCATGATGATGTCTGTAATCACCACATCCAACGGGCCTTTGGCTAAAACCTGAATCGCTTTTTCGGCATCGTCGGCAAGAAAGACCTCATGGTGTTCGTCAATGAGTAAAGCCCGCAAGGATTCCCTGAATCCTTTTTCATCATCTACAATCAAAATACGAGCCATGCTGGATACTCCCTGTGTTGCTTCCCTTGGCTTTCTTTTGAAAAGAATCGGTTGCTAGGTCTAAAACTCCAATCTTAGATTGGAAATTGTGTGAAAAATTGCGGGTCCAGAATCGTGACCACACGCATACTTGGCTTCTTTTATATCATAGTTTTTGCTAATTGCAACAAATTATAGTTGTTTTTCGCACGGGATGAAGTTTCGTTCCGGGATCGTCAATGCTTCATGGACTGACGCAAAAGGAATGTCTGTTTAGGCTATGAACTTGGTTATAAGGGCAAGGAGTCTTTTTCATGGTACGGACTTCTTGACCCTTGGGTTGGTGCCGTGATATTTCTAGCCTATTCGTTATCGGGTTTCGGCTCGTGGAACGAAGCGGCGAACGATTTTGGGAAACATTCGTGTAAACATCTCTGAACCTGGGAGGAGGAACCGCATGGCATGGTTTCTTGACTTCTTCCGTTCCACCGTGGGGAGAAAACTCGTCATGGCGGTCACGGGATTGATCCTTTTCGGGTTTCTCATCGTCCACATGGTGGGGAATCTACAAGTGTTTCTGGGACCGGAGCGCTTCAACGCCTACTCGGCAATGCTTCACAGTCTGGGGGGAATGCTTTGGCTGGCTCGTCTGGTGCTGATTGCCTCGGCCATTCTGCATGTCTGGAGCGCCTATGTCTTGTGGCGTACCAGTGCAACGGCTCGTCCGGTGGCTTACGTGAAGTGGACGCCGGATGCCTCCAGCTATGCCTCACGGACGATGCGCATCACCGGACCTTTGGTGGGGGCTTACATTGTCTTTCATATTCTGCACCTGACGATGGGAACGGCAGTCCCCCACTTCGACCCGCATAATGTGTACGCCAATGTCATTACCGGGTTCAAACACCCCGCCGTCAGTGGAAGCTACATTGTGGCGATGCTGCTGTTGACCTTCCATCTCTATCACGGTGCCTGGAGTTTCCTGCAAACCCTGGGCGTGAATCATCCCAAGTACAATGGCCTTCGTCAGAAGGCGGCCATCTCTCTGGCCGTGCTGATTGGCCTTGGTTTTCTTACCATCCCGATCTCGGTTCTAGCCGGATTGGTTCACTAAGCGGGAGGAGTCGTCATGGCGAAACTGGATGCCCGCGTTCCATCGGGTCCGTTGAGCGAGAAATGGGACAAGTATAAATTCGATCTGAAATTGGTCAATCCGGCCAATAAACGAAAATATACCGTTCTGGTTGTCGGTACCGGGTTGGCCGGGGCCAGCGCGGCGGCAAGCCTGGCCGAACTGGGCTATCATGTGAAAAGCTTCTGCTATCAGGATAGTCCACGCCGGGCCCATAGTATCGCCGCCCAGGGCGGGATCAATGCTTCCAAGAATTATCAGAACGACAACGACAGTGTGTTCCGCCTGTTTTATGACACCATCAAAGGTGGCGATTATCGCAGCCGAGAGGCCAATGTGTATCGTCTGGCGCAACTGTCTGGGAACATCATCGATCAATGCGTAGCGCAGGGAGTACCCTTCGCCCGTGAATACGGCGGGTATCTGGATAACCGCAGCTTCGGTGGAGCCCAGGTCAGTCGTACCTTCTATGCCAAAGGCCAAACGGGTCAGCAACTCCTACTGGGAGCCTATCAGGCGTTAAGCAAGCAGATCGGTCTTGGCAATGTCGAAATCTATCCCCGGCGGGATATGATGGATCTCGTTGTCGTGGATGGTCGTGCCGAGGGCGTGGTGATGCGCAACCAGCAAAGCGGAGCCTTGGAGCGCTACGCCGGGGATGCCGTCATTCTGGCTACGGGCGGTTACAGCAATGTCTTCTACCTGAGTACCAACGCCAAAGGATGCAACGTCAGCGCAGCATGGCAGGCGTACAAAAAAGGAGCCTGCTTCGCCAACCCATGCTACACGCAGATTCACCCGACCTGCATTCCCGTCACCGGGGACTACCAAAGCAAACTGACCCTGATGAGCGAGAGCTTGCGCAACGATGGGCGTATCTGGGTACCCAAGAGCAAAGGGGATTCCCGCAAGCCCGCGCAGATTCCCGCCGAAGAACGGGATTACTACCTGGAACGCAAATACCCCAGCTTCGGGAACCTCGTTCCCCGTGATGTGGCCAGCCGTAACGCCAAAGCGGTTTGCGATGAAGGGCGCGGAGTCGGCGAAAGCGGCTTGGGGGTCTACCTGGATTTCGGGGATGCCATCCAACGCATGGGAGAGGATCAGGTCCGCGCCAAATACGGCAACCTCTTCCACATGTATTCCAAGATCACCGACGAAAACCCCTACCATACACCGATGCGCATCTTCCCCGCGTTGCACTACACGATGGGCGGCTTGTGGGTGGATTACAACCTGATGAGCAACCTTCCCGGCCTCTTCGTGCTGGGTGAGGCGAACTTCAGCGATCACGGTGCCAACCGCTTGGGAGCCAGTGCCTTGATGCAGGGACTGGCAGACGGCTATTTTGTGATTCCCTACACCGTGGCCGATTACCTGGCCCGGAAAGGCTACGGCTTCGAGAGTACCGACCATGCGGAGTACGCCAAGGCTGAAGAGGATATCTCAAGCCGCGTCGGCAAACTGCTGGGGATGAAGGGCGCTCGCACGGTGGACAGTATCCATCGTGAGTTTGGCAAACTGCTGTGGGAACACTGCGGAATGGGACGGACCGAGCAGGGCTTGAAAGAGGCGCTGGGGAAAATCCCCGCCATCCGTGAGGAATTCTGGCAGAACCTGCGCTTGGCCGGTGAGCGGAACGATTTCAACCAGACTTTGCAAAAGGCGATGCGCCTGGCCGATTTCCTCGAATTTGGGGAACTGATGGTCCGTGACGCCCTGGAGCGCTCGGAAAGCTGCGGCGGTCATTTCCGTGAGGAAAGCCAGACGCCGGAAGGGGAAGCGCTGCGAGACGATGAAAACTTCGCCCATGTGGCGGCCTGGGAATATCAGGGAGAGGGCAAGGAACCCTTGCGCAATGTTGAACCGCTGACCTTCGAGAACGTCAGCTTGACGCAGAGGAGTTACAAATGAACCTGACCCTCTACGTGTGGCGGCAGAAGAACGCCCAAGACCAGGGAAAGATGGTCCAGTATGAAGCCAAAGACATCAGTCGGGATATGTCATTCCTGGAAATGCTGGACGTGGTGAACGAGGACTTGTTGCTCAAAGGAGACGAGCCCATCGCCTTTGACCATGATTGCCGGGAAGGTATTTGCGGTTCCTGCGGGGCGGTGGTCAACGGCCACGCTCACGGTCCTCAGGAAGAAACCTGTTTGTGTCAGCTTCACATGCGGGCGTTCAAAGACGGCGATGTGCTGTACATCGAACCCTTCCGGGCCAAAGCTTTTCCCATTGTCAAAGACCTGGTGGTGGATCGCTCCGCCCTGGATCGCATCATCCAAGCCGGTGGTTTCATCTCCGCCAAAACCGGCAACGCGCCAGATGCCTCCGGCACGCTGGTTCCCAAGCACGATGCCGAATTGGCTTTTGAGGCGGCCCAGTGTATCGGGTGCGGCGCTTGTGTGGCCCAATGTCCCAATGCCAGCGCGATGCTGTTTGCTTCGGCGAAAATCAGCCATCTGGGCTTGATGCCTCAAGGGCAGCCGGAACGTGATGAACGTGTGCGAAAGATGGTCGAAGTGATGGATGCCGCAGGCTTCGGCAATTGCACCAATCATGGAGAGTGTGAGGCTGCTTGCCCGAAAGGGATCAGCGTGAACTTCATTGCCCGCTTGAACCGCGATTACCTCCATTCCCGCTTTGTAGCCAGGGATTGACCCAACGCGACCTACCAGGACGGGAAACAATAAACACCCAAACGCCTCGCTTGATGCGGGGCGTTTGCTTTGTCGGCATGGTTTGAGTAGGATGCCTCCCTCGTATTCATTCAAGGAGAATCCAGTGGGTGTTATCAAGCAGACTGAAAACCCTGAACCGGTGGCACTGGCTTGCTACGAACAGATGGCCTCACGCTATGCGGATATGGTGGAGGACAAAGCCTGGAATGCGGCTTATGAACGACCCGCTTTGTTGGCCCTTCTTCCCGCTTTGAAAGACTTGCGTGTTTTTGAAGCCGGTTGCGGGCCGGGCTTTTATACGGAGTATTGTCTACAAGCCCAGGTTGCGCAGCTTACGGCGGTGGATGTTTGTCCGGAGTTTGTGACGATGACCCGTCGGCGAGTGGAAGACAAGGCCACGGTGTTATGCCGGGATCTTGAACGGGATTGGGATTTCCTTGCGGATCAATCGGTGGATCTCATCGTTTCCGGTCTGGCGTTTCACTACCTTCGGGATTGGCGCAAGCTGTTTGAGCAATGTCGCCGTGTTCTCACCAAGGATGGTCTGCTGGTGTTTTCCACCCATCACCCCTGTTGGGACATTGAGAAGCATCCAGATGCGATCTACTTCCACACCGAACTGATTGAGGAACAATGGTCCATTGGAACCATGCGCTTTTATCATCGCCCTTTGACCGAGATCACGGAAAGTCTTGCTGAAAACGGTTTTGTGATTGAGCGTCTGGTAGAACCCAAACCTTTGCCGAGTTTTGCCGAGAAAGAACCGGAGGCCTATGAACGCCTCTGCCAGCGTCCCAATTTCCTGTTGCTTCGGGCCAGGAAAGAAGGCTAGGTCACGTGTGCGAGGGTAGAGTAAGTCGAGTTTCCAGGCTCTCAAAAAGCAGATATGACGATTTCATCCTTCTTGGGTAAACGCGCTTTTCCACCATTGCTTATGATCCAGATACCAACGGATGGTGTCTTCCAAGCCCTGCTCGAAGTTCCGTTGTGGTGTCCAACCCAACTCTTTTTTCGCCAGGGTGGAGTCAATGGCGTAGCGTCTGTCATGACCGGGACGGTCAGCCACCAGGCGGATGCTTTCTTCGGAGCGATTCATCGTTCGTAGAATGCGCGTCACAATCTCCAGATTGCTGCGTTCGTTCCCTCCGCCGAGGTTGTAAGTGGCTCCCCAGCGGCCATGATCCGTCGCGGCAAGGATTCCCCGGCAGAAATCGTCCACATGGAGCCAGTCCCGTCGTTGCAGGCCATCGCCATAGAGGGGGAGTTCCTGCCCCTGCATGGCCTTGACGGTCATCAGGGGAATCAGTTTTTCCGGATATTGAAAGGGGCCGTAGTTGTTGGAGCCGCGAAGAATCATCGCTTGCAGGCCATAGGTTCGAGCGTAGGCCAAAACCTGCAAATCTGCGGCGGCCTTGCTGGCCGCGTAGGGACTGGAGGGTTTCAGCGGAGCCTCTTCCGTCACGGCCTCGGCATCCAGAGCCAGTGGACCGTAGACTTCATCGGTGCTGATATGAACCAGCCTCCCTTGTCTCTGCCGGTGCAGCGCATCCAGCAGGTGAGCGGTACCCATCACGTTGGTCTGCATGAAGGGCAGGGGACCGGCAATGCTGCGATCCACATGGCTTTCCGCCGCGAAGTGGATCACCAACTCCGGCGGGTGAGTTTCAATGACCCGGGTGACGAGTGAAGCGTCGCGAAGATCGCCGTGAAGGAAACGGAACCGTGGATGAGCTTCCACATCGGCCAGATTGGCAGGATTGCCCGCGTAGGTCAGTGCGTCCAGGTTGACGATGTCCCAGGACGGCCTTTGGCTTAAAACCATGCGAATGAAGTTGGAGCCGATAAACCCGCATCCTCCCGTGATCAGTACGCGCATGGAGCATGCTCCTTGATTGAAACTCATACCTGGGCCAGTACTTCGCGGATTTTCGTCAGCAGGCTTTTGGTGGAGTAGGGCTTGGGCAGGAAATTCAAGCCGTCGTCCAGAACCCCTTTGTGGGCAATGAGATTTTCGGAATAGCCGCTGGTGAAAAGGATTTTGATTTTCGGGCGCTGCCAGACAATCTGCTTGGCCAGTTCACGCCCATTCATGCCCGACATCACCACATCGGTCAACAAGAGGTCAATCACGCCGTCATACTCTTTGCTCAAGGCCAGAGCCTGCTCTCCGTCTTCGGCAGAAAGCACATGGAAAGACAAACGGGTGAGCATTTGCGTAACCACCTGTCGGACGGCATCGTCATCTTCCACCACAAGAATGGTCACATTTTCCGTGGGGGTGAAGGCGGCATGGTTGAAGAAGCTCGATTGCTTGGCTTCCGGCACTTTGCCTTCGGCGCGTGGCAGGTGGATGTGCATCCAGGTGCCGTCGCCCACCTGGCTTTCAACATCCAGGTGTCCGCCGTGTTGTTGAATGACGCCGTAAACCGTAGATAAACCAAGCCCGGTTCCCTGGGATTGTGATTTGGTGGTGAAAAAGGGTTCAAAGATGTGAGGCAGGATTTCCTTGTTGATCCCATGCCCGTTGTCTTGAATGGTCAGGCGGACGCAAGGCTCGTTTTTGCTGGAGAACAAATCACCCCGATACCCCCGCTCCAGGTTTTTGGTGCGGATCACCAGTCGTCCTCCGTTGGGCATGGCGTCTCTTGCGTTGATCACGAGGTTCAGGATGACCTGCTCCATCTGGGAGCGATCGGCCAGGATGGGCCAGAGGTCGTCTTGAAGCTGGAACGAACGCTGAATATCTTCTGGAATAAGGCGGCTGACCATACGGTCCATTTCACGAACCAGTTCATTCAGGTTCATCAGTTGGGAATTGACCAGTTTCTTCTTGGTGAAGGTCAACAGTTGGCGATTGAGCCGGGTACCTCGTTCCGCCGCACGTTCGATCTCTTTCAGGCTTTGGTAATAGGGATCGTTCTGAGAAATGTCCATCAGGCAGAGTGAGGCGTGGCCGCTGATACCGGTAAGCAGGTTGTTGAAGTCGTGGGCAACGCCACCGGCCAAGCGACCGATGGCTTCCATCTTCTGGCTTTGCAATAACTCTTCGTGCAAACGTTTGGTTTCTTTTTCCGCCTTGATTCGTTCGGAGATGTCTTTGATTGTGCCAATTTCAAGAAAGGCACCATGCTCAAGATGCAAGGTTCCTACATGGATGTTGACCGGAACCCCTGTTCCGTTTTTATGTAATAAATTGGTTTCGTAATCTGGGTTGAAGTGCTTGCGACTCTTCCCTTTTTCGTGATTTTCAAGCACCTTGTCGAGATGGTTCGGAGAGATGAAGTCCGTGATGGGCCTGTCAATCATCTGCTCTGGAGAATAGCCAAGGAGGCTGGCAAGTGATTCATTGACGATCGCGAGCCGTCCGTCACGGATCATGAACACGCCATCTTGAATGTTGTCAAACAAGAGGCGGTACTGTTCTTCACGAAGGCGTAACGATTCCTCCACTTTCTTCCGTTGATCAATATTCCAGTAGGTACCGATCATACGCAGAGGATTTCCTTGGGAATCCCATTCAATGATTTTCCCGCGATCCCTCACCCAAAGCCAAGAGCCATCTTTGGCTCGTAAACGCAACTCTGCTTCGTGGATATCTGATAGTCCTTGGGAATGTTTTGTGACCCTTTTGGCAATGATCTGGAGATCCTCTTCATGAACCCAGGAACTCCACTCAATCATCGTTTGGGGTACTTCGTCAGGGGAATACCCCAATCTCGCAAACCAACTCTTATCCAACTTGATCCGATCGGTCTGAAGGTTCCAATCCCAATACCCCAGTTCGTTGCCGATCATTGCTAATTTAAGCTGTTGGTTTTGAAGCTTCCATTGCAAGGGACCGCTCTCTCGGCTGGTTATGTCGCGCAAAAAACCGCAGATCAAAAGAGGCTTGCCATCCTGATGGAAGGGAATGCCCTGATCTTCCAGTAGGCGGATATTTCCTTCGCTATCTTCAATATGGAAGGTTGTTAGAAAGGGCCTGCCTTCTACCAGGCAGGATTGTAGATCATCCAGCACGGTTTCCAAGTCATCGCCGTGGATGAATTCAAGAAAACTACGGCCCGTCAGCTCTTTCGGAAGCTTGAACCAGTCGTAGATTTTGGGACTTACATAGACCAACGTGCAGTCTGGCGTCATTGCGTACAGCACATCTTCAAATCGACTGAAGATCCGGTCCAGCCATTCCGTCTGGTAAAGGAAGGTATCCAACACGGAATGGCGTGGTTGGGGATGGAAAAAAAGATAGCTTTCCTGGTGTTCATTGAGGGTGGGGGAAACGAAACAAAGTTCAACAGGATGTTCGCGGCCTTGAGCATCAAGAATGTCGCATGGGAATGGGTTTTGTACAGCATTTCCAGCAAGGAGGTGGTTGATCCATGTACGAATCTTCTCTTGATGGGATGGATGGATCCATTGTTCCAAAGGGCTCGGAGTCCATGAGGTTTCCGGGTGGAGCAAAAGCCATTGGCGCAATTTGGGGGACAGTTCCTGAATCTCTCCATGCTTGAATTTTGCAAGTCCCAGTCCGACACCATCTGCAATCCGCGAGAAATCGTCCCAGATTTTCTGGTCTAAGACATCACTCTCTTGGGGGCGTTCCTGCAAGGATTCTTCTGGAGTAGGCGTTTCCGCTCGCCCCTGCCAGAAGATCAGAGATTCTTCATTTCGTGAGGAGGCGCGCCAGTGAATCCGTGTTGCCTTCTCTCCGGACAAGGGCCAGGATGTTGTTGTTTGCATGGGTTGGCTAAGCTGGTCCTGATGCAGCGGAAGGCCGAGATCCGTCAGGGAAAGGGTTGGAGTCAGCACCTCGCCAAAAAAAACATCTGCTGCACGGTTGGCATAGTGGAGCCTGCCGTCCGTTCTGCAAACAAGAACGAAATCCGCAAGAAAATCGAAGGCATGAAAGGAGGCGGGTCCGTTATCCATGAGGTTTCCTGTCAAACGAGGTGAATATACAGCCAACAACTCGACGGAAACATTCTACATCCAACGCCTTCTTTCTGCAACCATCACGACGGTTTTCTCTTTTGTTGAAATGGTTGAATAGATTGATCTTCCGACGAAGTCACGATCTGACTTGTTGACCCAATACGGATATGGAATGGAATGAATCATCTTGAAGCGTTGTGGAACCATGATAGAATCCGACTTGCAAAACGCGGCAAGGTGCTTATGTTCTGCATCATACGCTGAGCATGATGTGCCAGCCTATCACGAAAAACGGATCGCATCTCGCTTGCTTGTAGAAGCCATTCCTGTCCTGGCGATCCGATTCAAGGAAGAGAGAAACCAAGACCATGAAACAACTCCTGTTTTTTCTTGTCATTTTTACAGTTTTCAGCGCGGCGCACCTGTTTGTCGGCTTTCGTCTGTTTCGGGAAGAAACCTTGGGTAAGGTCTGGAAACGTCGGGCATGGATTGCCTGGATTGGCCTGTTTGCCCTTGAAATGTCCGGAGAGTTTGCCTATCGTGCCTGGACATCCGGTCCGTACCCCTGGCCCTTGACCTTACTATCCTGGCTTTCCTATCTGGGGATGGGCTTGTTTATTTTCCTCTTTTGGCTGGTTTTACTCCGTGATTTCGTTCATCTTGTTGTCAAAGCCTATCATGGGCTGCGTGGGAGATTGCGCCGTGAGCCACGTGAAGACGCGGCGGCGACCCAAGCAGACTTGACCCGCCGGGCTTTCCTGGGGAAATCCGCTACGGCGGGCTTGCTGGGTGCTGGTGTGCTGGCCAACGGCTTCGGGGTTGCGGAAGCACGGTGTAGGCTCTCCTTGGAACCCGTTGAGGTGGCCTTGCCTCGCCTGCCGAAGAGCTTTGAGGGGTTCCGGATTGCCCAGATTTCTGACTTGCACGTTGGCCCAACGATCCGACGGAGTTATGTCGAACGGGTGGTTGGTCTGGTGATGGATCAGCAGCCGGATTGCATTGTGTTCACCGGAGACATGGCCGACGGGCATCCGGAGCAGTTGGCCCATGATCTTGCTCCCTTGGCGGAGTTGAAGGCACCTCATGGTGTGTTCTGGGTCAACGGAAACCACGAGTATTACTGGAGTGCCAAGAACTGGGCGAACGCAGCCCGTGGGTTGGGCTTTACCACTTTGGAAAACGAACATGTCGCTCTTTCCCAAGACGGAGAACAACTCATCCTCGCAGGTGTGACGGATTACAGCGCCGAACGAATGCACCCTGAAGAGAAGTCCGACCCGCACAAAGCACTCCGTGGAGCGGCTCAGGACACCGCCCGTATTCTGCTGGCCCACCAACCGCGAAGCTGTGTTGACGCGGACAAAGCAGGGGTGGATCTGATGTTGTCCGGCCATACCCACGGTGGGCAGTTTATCCCCTGGAATTTCCTGGTTCGTCTTCAACAGCCATATATTCAAGGTTTGCACCAATACGGTTCCTGTCAGGTTTATGTCAATCGGGGCACTGGCTACTGGGGGCCACCTCTGCGTTTGGGGGTTCCCGCCGAAGTCACTCTGTTGACCTTGACGCGCCAGCAAAAGCTTTCGTAAGTGACCTGTTGTTCTTGGGCTGTGGGCAGGCCTCCTTTCGAGCAAAGCCTTTGACTTTTTCATTTCTATTCAATAGAATGATGGCCATCAGAAACCTTGTTTGAAGATGGTGCCGGTATGAAACGTCGATATGAGCAGGGATTTACCCTGATTGAAATGGCTTTGATTGTTTTTGGCTTGATCCTGCTGGCCGTGATCGCGGTTCCGCAATACCAGGAATATGTCAAGAAAAGCCGTATGGCCGAAGCGAAAGTCAACCTGGAAACCATTCGCCAGAACCAGGAAGTGTTTAAGAGAGATCCCAACCGGGGTAACGGTGCCTTTGCCGGAACCCTGGATGACCTGGGGTGGGAGCTTCCTGAAGGTGGGCATAAAGGCCCGGCTCCGGCGCAATGGGACTATACGACCAACCCCATCCGCTCCAGAGCGAAAGCCGGCAATGTGGAAGCCGTCTTAGAGGGCGAATTGAGTTTGACGCATGGCGGTCAATGGGAGTAACTTCCTTTTTTCGCAAAACCTACCGGATCATTTGACGATTTCCCCGTTTCAAGGTAAGCTTGTCCTGCCTTTTCTCCTTGGTGTGTTTTGAAGAGCCTCGTTCCCAATGCTGAGGACATGGTTCGTATCCTGTAGGGGTAGGGGGATTCGTCCGGGATTTCGATTCGATTGGGGGTATGATGACAACCGCTGTGATGCGCTATATTCAGGCTCTGGCCAACCAGGTACCGATGCTGGACACCCTGGATGTGGTGGAACTGGAAATCTTAAGCCGCTTCAGCTCTGTGGTGGAATTGAATGAAAATGAAGTCCTGTTTCAAGAAGGCGATCCCGGTGATAGCATGGCGTTCGTGGCCGATGGCTTACTGGCCGTGACCAAGAAAACCGCAGAGGGTGAAGACAAGGGAATTGCCGGAATCGGGAAAGGGCAGAGCGTGGGGGAAATGTCCATCATCGACAAATACCCCCGTTCGGCAACCATCATTGCCGCGCAACCCAGCGTGATTATCCTGCTGGACAAGGCCGGGTATCAGAAGGTGGAGCAGCAGAGCCCCCGCGTGGCCTTGAAGCTGATGAAAGGCTTGGCCAGAACCCTGAGCCTGCGTCTGCGGCAGACCTCCAACCGGCTTTCCAGTTCGGTGTAGCGATAGACTTCTTCTATTTACAGTAGGTTGTGACGGTTGGGGTCAGGATGGGACGGGAAAGGACGATTCCATTCTTTGGGGTCATCCGGCTTGGGTGGAGCGCCAGGCTGTCCGGCTTTTCAGGGCGGGGTTTCCTTGCCGGAAAAAGAGCGTTCAGGCTCAGGGGTAAACCCCGAAAAAAAGAGGGATTTCCATTCGTTTTTATTGACATTTGCACAGGAGTTCCCTATAAATGCCGGGTTCTTCCCGCCGGAAGAAATCTGGATCATTTGATGGAGCAAACTATGTCGATTACGCAAGAAAAGAAGACCGAAGTTGTTGAGCAATATCGCACTCATGATACCGACACCGGTAGCCCGGAAGTGCAGATCGCCATTCTGACTGAGCGCATCAACAACCTGACCCAGCACTTCAAGATCCATCACAAGGATCACCACTCTCGCCGTGGTTTGTTGAAGCTGGTCGGTCGTCGTCGCCGCCTGCTGGATTACGTGAAGGCCAAAGACGTGAATCGTTATCGCACGATCATCGGACAGCTTGGCATCCGTAAGTAGATTTTAGCAGGCTGAAACCTTATGTTTACGGCGGTTCGGGGCTCTTGCCCCGGACTGCCCGGTGCTGCAAACCGTGTCCTTGGGGCGGACGCGGAGGTTTATGCAAACGAAAGCGTTCAGCCGTCAGCAATGTTTTTCAACCACGTAACGATACGAATTGTGGAAGATATTGCTGATCGCTGAGCGCTACCTTGAACGCGGCACGCATCCAATCCAATGCCCCTGTTGATTGAAAGGCATTTTCATGACCAAGTATCGCGAATCGGTAGAGTTCGGCGGACGCACGCTGACTCTGGAAACCGGGCGCCTGGCCAAGCAAGCCGATGGCGCCTGTTTTGTTGAATACGGTGACAGCCGCGTGCTGGTAACCACCGTGTTGGCCAAAGAAGCTATGGAAGGGAAGGATTTCTTCCCCCTGACCGTAGACTACATTGAAAAGACCTATGCCGCTGGAAAGATCTCCGGTGGGTTTTTGAAGCGTGAAGCGCGTCCCAAAGACGCCGAGGTGTTGGTTGCCCGCACCATCGACCGTCCCTTGCGCCCGCTGTTTGACAAAAGCTTCAAAAACGAAACCCAGGTTGTTGCCACCGTGCTGTCTTACGATGGGGACAATGAGACCGACGTGCTGGCGATGATCGGTGCGAGTTGCTCCACCGCGCTGAGCGGCGCCCCCTGGGATGGTCCCATCGCCGGTGTGCGCGTGGGATTCTTGAATGGTGAGTTCATCGCCAACCCCACCCCGGAACAGCGTAAAGAATGCGAGATGGACATCTTTGTCGCGTCCAGTGACTCGGCAATCATGATGGTGGAAGGTGGCGCTCAGGAAGCCAGCGAAGAGCAGGTCGTCAACGCGCTGATGTTCGGCTTTGATGCCGCCCAGCCGGTGATCGCCATCCAGAAGCAGCTGGTTGAATTGGCCGGAAAAGCCCGCCTTGAGGTGGTTCCGCCGGTCATGCCCGAAGGCTTTGAGAATCTGGTCAAGGAACTGGGTATGCCGGGCATCGCCGAGGCCTATGCCATCGCCGAAAAGCTTCCCCGCTACGCCAAGCTGTCTGAAGTGAAAAAAGCGGTCAAAGAACAACTCGCCGAAAAACTGGACGAGGAAACCCTGGCCAAAGGGATGCCCTTCCTGGGTGGTTTGTTCGATGACATGAAGAGTTCCTATGTGCGTGACATGGTGATTGATACCAAACTGCGCATCGGTGGTCGTAAGCTGGACGAAGTCCGGGACATCACCTGTGAAGTGGGCGTGCTGCCGCGCACCCACGGCTCTGCGCTGTTCACCCGTGGTGAAACCCAGGCGCTGTGTACCGCCACGTTGGCGACGCCGGATTACGGTCAGCGCGTCGATGACATCCGTGGGGATACCATCAGCACCTTCTTCCTGCACTACAATTTCCCGCCGTACAGCGTGAACGAAATCAAACGACTGGGAAGCGTCGGTCGTCGTGAAATCGGTCATGGTACCTTGGCCCACCGCGCTTTGACGCCGATGGTTCCCGATGACACCCCGGAATTCCCCTATGCGATTCGCGTCGTCAGCGAGATTCTGGAAAGCAACGGCTCCTCCAGCATGGCGACGGTCTGCGGTGGAACCCTGGCGATGATGGACGCCGGTGTCCCGATGCGTAAACCCGTTGCCGGGATCGCGATGGGCCTGATGGACCATAAAGACCAGATCGCCGTCTTGACCGACATTCTCGGTGACGAAGATCACATGGGCGACATGGACTTCAAGGTCTGTGGTACCAAAGACGGTATCACCGCCTTGCAGATGGACATCAAGATGAGCGGTATCTCCCGCGAGATTCTCGCCCAGGCGCTGGAACAAGCCCGTATGGGACGCCTGCATATTCTGGGTAAAATGGCTGAGGCTCTGTCGGAGCCGCGCACCGAACTGAGCCCCTTTGCACCGCGTATCACCACGATCAAGGTCAACCCGGATCGTATCCGTGACATCATCGGTGCGGGCGGCAAGACCATCCGTGAAATCGTGGAACAGACCAACACCCAGATCAACGTGGACGACAGCGGTTTGGTCAGCGTGGCCAGTTCCAATGACACCGACGCTCAGATGGCCCTGGAAATCATCCGCGGCCTGACCGAGGAACCGGAACTGAATAAGGTCTACAACGGAAAAGTGGTTCGTATCACGGACTTCGGTGCCTTCATCGAGATCCTGCCCGGTACCGATGCGCTGCTGCACATCAGCGAATTGGAATGGGGCCGTGTGGAGCGCGTGGAAGACGTGTTGCAGGAAGGCCAGGAGATCGAGGTCAAACTGATCGAGATCGAACGCAATGGCCGGATGCGCCTTTCCCGTCGCGTGTTGCTTCCGAAGCCGGAAGGTTGGGAAGAACGTCCTCCCCGTGACCGCGACTCCCGTGATTCCCGCGGTAGCCGCCCGCCGCGTCGAGACAACCGTGGTGGTGGACGCGGAAACAACCGCCGCTAGGTGGTGTTATTCAGACCGATACGATGAAGAAACCCCGTTCCATATGGAGCGGGGTTTCGTTTTGAGGCTTGGATTGATGGGGGGGCCGGTCTGCGAATTATTCCTGGAATCGAAATCATACGATGGCGCGTAGACGTAGTGCAATGATCTGTTTTGCAACACTCTTTTTCAACCTCCCGATATAGATGAAAAATTGCTTTCCTTCTTATTGCAATTTTTGTTTGTTAAATGGTAAACTACGTTCTGGTAGTTGTATCTGGAGAAGGATGGAAGCATCACGCACGTTGTATATCGGGTCTTGAGGCCGACGATCGAAGGATACTCTTGGGGTAAGGTTTCGATGGATGGAAATCTAAATCAAGTGGGGTACCAATGAGCGCAAAGAAAAAAGTTATTGTTGAATGGGATTTTGAATACGAGGCGGAAATCCTCAGGGTTCTTTCCCACCCGGTACGGTTGAAGATCGTCAACGGGTTGATTCAGGAAGCCAGTAATGTCAAAGGAATCTGGACACGCTTGGATCTCCCTCAAGCAACGGTGTCTCAACATCTGACCCTGCTGAAAAGCCGGGGGATTGTTGAAGGACAGCGCTCCGGAACGATGGTGACCTATTCCGTGCAGAATCCCTTCGTTCGTCGCTTGATGAAGCTGTTTCATGATAACCGGAAAAAAGAACAGGAACAAAATGGGTGATCCTTTGGGGGGATCGCTGCTTTAGGGGAGAAGTCCTTGTTCCGGTTGGGGATGAATACGACGGAAAAAATCTGATTGGAGGGCAATGCTTTCAAGGTAATCTTGGTGGCATTACTTTATGATCAAGATATAATGATGTCAGAATATGTCTGCGCCGTGGTCAAGGTATGGCGTGGATGAAGGCCTTGCTTCTTGCCTGAGTGCTGAGGTGGCTTATCAATCAGGTCTGACGTTTGTCTTGTCCGTAGCGTTTCAGTTCAGGAAGCATAAAGAAGCGTTTGCTACCAGCTTGGACTTCAGCCAGAGTCTGGTCTGCGGCGTGGACGAGGGTCTGTAAGAGCCATTGGCTTTGCTGATGTCTGGCCTCCATGTCGCTCTGTTCAGAGAAAGCACGGCAGCGAAGGTGCAAGATGCTGAGCCGGTCCAGGATCATGCCGGGGCTTTCCGTGTGGTAGTTTCTTTCGCCGGAGCGCAGGTGTTCAACGGGTGTCAGCAACGCGAGTACCCAATGGTCTACCCGCTCAATACACTGGTTGCGTGTCAGGTTGGCCTGGTCGATGGCCCGTTTAAGGGCGACAAGTTCTTTTTCCGGCAAGGCGGGGTTACGGACACGGTCTTCCAGATCCCACAGGTGCTTGTTGGTGGCATGGAGCCTTTCCAGGAGCCTCCAGGAATCCTCGCTTGATTCCAGGGGCCGGTTGTGTTCCTCATCCAGCCACGTCTGGTGCGTCCATTCCGGGTTTTGGGTCCAGGCATGAAGTTTGTCAGAGCATTGTCGAAAGGAAAAGGGAGCCGTTTGCATGGTTCAGGTGCCTTGGTGGTTTGAGTAGGAAAGTTGTAACCAAGGCATGGCAAAAGAGCAAGAGCGGAGTGACCGCTTTGGAGAACCCGTTCTTGAAAGAGAGCGACCTGTAAGATCCGTTTAGTCAGGAGTCCGGTGAGGCTTTGAGTTGCTTAGCGGATCAACCCCAAAAACGTTGAGCTTTGCTCGCCTTGATGCCGGACTTCTTCCACCAGGGCAGGCAGGTCGAGATCCTTCCAGGCTCCATCTTCGGTGGACATCCCCACGGTTTGCCAGGCTCGTTCATCATGAATTTCGTGTTGCAGGGTTCCCAGGCGGCTCCAGCCTTCGTTGTTACAGAGGAAGTTGGCCATATGAACCACATGAACCAGGGGACGCCATTGGGGGTCGGCTCCCCAGGGGTGATGATGAAAACGGATGACTTGACAGATGCCTTCGGGGAGATCCCAGTTTCGTGCCAGCAACTCGCCGATTTCCCCGTGTTGGATTCCCCACAGATTCAGTTCCACTTGACGCAAGGGGATTTTCTGCTCTTCGATGACTTTGTTTCGTTCTTTGCAGGCATCGGGGAAGAGGGAGAGCAGGGCCAACTCGCCGATGTCATGAAGAAGGCCGGCGGTGAAGGCGGTCGCCAACTCAACATCCGGCAAGGAGGTTTGCAACTTTCCTGCAATCGTTCGTGTCATCAAGGCTACGGTCAAGCCGTGTTGCCAGTACAATTCCGGATGTTCTCCAGAGTGTTGTTTGAACTGATTGACCAGAGCCGTCGCGATGGCCACCCGGCGTACTTCCTCCAGGCCAAGCCGCGTGACGGCCTGCTCCACGCTGATGATTTCCTTGACTGCGTGATACAGTGCGGAGTTGGCGATTTTCAGAAAACGCATCGCCAGGCCTGAATCCTGCTCTACGACGCGGGCCACCTTGACCGTGGTGACGTTTTCATCGGCAAGCTGCCGCTCCAACTCTCCGACCACGGCGGGGAAGGGGGGGAGGTCTTCCAGGCTTTTTACCTTACGGATAATCTCTGCGCGAGTCAGTTTCATGGGAAAATCCTTTGATTCAGGAACTCAATGGGCGAAGCGATCCAAGCCCCGGTGGAGTTCTTTTCGCAATGCTTGAATGGCGCGAAGCTTGGACATCGCCTCCTCGTGGCGTTCCAAAAGGCTCAAGCACCAGCATTCGCCACGATGAGCGGGAAGATAGCTTTTGTCCAGTTCGATGGCTTGCCGGAAGCGCTTGATGGCCTCTGCCGGGCCGGGATTTTTGGCGAAAAGGACTTGTTTTCCCTGTTCGTTCAAGGCCCAGGCACTTTGTTGTGTCGTCCAGCTTTCGTCGTCAAAATCATCCAGAATTTCTTCCTCTTCCTCCTCGGACAGCATGATTTCCTCACCGGTTTCGATAAACTCCAGCAATGAAGCCCCCCGGCTGTCGTCCAGGATTTCCAGGGCCAACCAATAGCCCAGGCGTTGCTCTTCATTTTCTTCCTGGTTGGAGATCACTCTGGCTGAAAGCCCGAACTCCTGCTCGGTGTCCGAAGAAACCAGGGTCAATGAAAGACTGTCTCCGGGTTTCTGAGCAAAGCTTGTGCGTAGGAACATCCCACCGCTGATCAGATTCAGGTCGTAAAAGTCCCGTAATTCACGCTTGTTCTTCAAGCGTAAGATGAAGTTGGTCTGTTGGCAACATGTGCTGGCGTTCGGATGGGAGGGAGTCAGCGCGCAGGAAAGGTCATCCGAAGACGTTCCAGGGGAAGAGGCTTCGCGGGGTTGCTTGCGGCAGTAGTTCTTCGCCATATCCAACACGGAATCCCTATCCTTGGCCAAACTGAACACGAAGCGATCCCAGGCATCTTTCGCCTCATTGGACAGAGCAAAGAAATCAACTCCCATACCGGGGAGAAACCCGTATTCGTTTCCGGGTTCCACTACGCGGACCACTTTGGCCATCACATGAATGAGGGGAAAACCCGGCGGTTGGAACTCCAATTGAAGAAGTTGACGCAGGGCCTTGGGATCATCACAGAGCAAAAATGCCCCGTGACGGCTCACGTCGAGGCTTTCATACTGTCTCAACCCGCCTTTTTCTTTTAGTCCTACCGACATCGCTACGGCATGACGTGGGAAACGGCGTCGATTCTTTCCTAAATCCTTCATAAACTTCCCCTTGTACCTACCGCCTTGGGAGTATCTGCTCTCTTGCGCCTATCGGCCATTTGGGGAAATGCTGAAGGGTAAGGCTCTACCCTTAGAGATACCGGCGAGTTTTTTTCCGTGAAAAAGAAGCAGAGAAGATTGTGGTGTTGCCTCGACCGTGGACGCTGATAAGCCAACATGAAAGCATTGACCTTTGTTCCCCACTTGAGTAAGCTTCACCCCGTTCAACCTGATTGATCCAAATCCATGAGCGCTGCTTTCTTCCCTGGCGGGCAAGAAAAAGCCGACCTGTCTGGCTTGAGGAGTTTTTCATGCTGAATCGTACCTCCCGTCTTGTTTCCGTACTGTTTCTGTTCTTCGTGGTGCTTTCCCTGTTTGCGTGGGGTTGCACGGAGGATGATAGCGACTCGGATGACGATGATGATGATAGTGGGGAACCGGCCCGTGTACAGGGCCGTTTGGTGTTTCCGGTGAATGATGCCGATGTGGAAAACTACCCGGCCTTGGGGGAAGACCTTGCCGGTCACTTCACAGTCAGCCTGGATGGCGAAGCCCTTGTTCCCGATGCTGATGGTGCGTTTGTCTTTGAAGACCTTGCATCTGGAGAACACTCCTTGAGCGTTGCCTGTGCCCTGACGCTCTCCGGTGGAGACGATGGATGTTTTGTGCAACCCTGGGAGCAGAGTGTCACCCTTGAAGGAGGGGACGACAAGGATCTCGGCGACATTGAGCTTGAATGGGGAACCGGAGCGGTGACGATTACCGTGCCTACGGGAACCTGGTTCTTTGTAGACTCCGGTGGGAACCATTCCATCTGGTACTACAACAATGCCCTGGCCGAGCAGGTGATGGACCGCGTGTTCATGGAAAGTGAAACCACCTTGACGCTTTCCACCAAGCTTCATGGCGAAGTATACCACCACGCCCTTCGGGTGTTTGAAGAACCCGCGATGAAAGACGAAGACCACAACGGCACCTTGGACGACGAGCAGAACGGGGCGTCATTCACCTACCAGTTCGCAGATGTCCCTCTGGGTGACTACATCCTCTGGACCTGTCCTCTGGTCTTTGCCTACGCCAACAACGAACTGGGCGCCGAGGTGGAAGCCAGTTATTTTGAGAGCAATGCTCTTGGTACTTTTGAAGAGGGCAAGTCGGTTTGTGCCAGCTACTCCCTGGATTTCAGCATTGGCGGCGTGTGTCAATCCAAAACGGTCACGCCGGTGTCGCAATTCGCGGATGAATCCGGCGAAGAGATGATTCGTGTTTCCTTTGATCAACATGGACAAAGCATGGATCTTGGCGATCAATGGAGCTTTGGGGAACCTGAAAAATCCAGTGCGCAGTTTTTACCCATCGGTTTCAATTCCTGGGAAGAAGGGGAGCCGGTGTTTGAAAGCATGTGCAAAGATGACACCATGCCGGACCGTTGATGTCTTCCCTGAGAAACAAAAGGTGAGATTGTCTGATCGGAGGATTCCAACCTGACAGGTTGAGTCGCAGAAAGGCATGGATGCCACAGGAAAAAGGTTCTGATGTCAGAGCGAAAAATCCAAGGCTCACCATCAAGGATGGGAACGAGAGACGCTGTCCGTTTTCCACCCAGACGGCTGGTTGGAGAGAGGATCCGGGCGATAAAAAATCCTTCTCGTTTTTCTCCACTTGCTGGTATTCTATTCTCTTCACCACCGAAGCCTGGAAACCAAGGGAGTGCTGCAAGTGTGCGTGCCGTTGGGTCGGTGGACCTTGTAACGAGGATGACGTGATGAAGGCGATGACAAGTACTGGAAAACTCTTGCAAAAACAGCGATGGCTCTGGCTTGGTTTGCTCCTGCTGCTGTTCTGGGTGGCCAGTTGTGTCACCACATCCGGGGATTCGCGCAGCAATACGGACCTGATTGCCCGCTCGATGAAAAGTCATTTGAAAGAGAACCTGGATGGTAAGAGCGCGAAGCTGTTTGATAGCATTGAAGTTGCCGATGACGACGACGGCGGAGGCCCGGATGATGATGATTGGATACCTGACGACGATGATGATGACAGCGATACCGGAGATGGAGACTGGGATTGCTGCATGGAAGATGATCCCTGTGATCTGGCGGACAACGAAGCATGTGATTGCCCGGAAATGAGTTGGGATTGGCAGGAATGTACCTCGCAATGCTGCCTGGAGGAAGATCCCTGCTTCTGGCAGAACCTGGAACACTGCCTCTGCCCCGATCAGGACTGGAACTTCCGGGTCTGTCAGGAAACCTGTTGCTCTCAGGATGTGGATACCTGCGGATGGACGGACAACGGAAGCTGTGAATGCCCAACGCAGTCATGGGATGACCTGGATTGCCAACCGGAAGAACCGCCCGATACCGAGGGCGCCCCTGTTTGTGTGGAAGACCTGGCAAGCTGTGAAGCACCGGATGATAGCCCGGATTGGGATCCGAACAGCGATGCGGATCTCTTGGCTTTGTTGGATCTCGGCTGGTACGATGATGATCCCCCGGAAGCCAAGGAAGAGCCGCGATCCCGCCTTTGCTTTGATGGCACGGTGCGTATTGAGCAGGAAGACCCTCTCCTCGTTCAGTTCGGAGTGGTAGAAGAAGATACCCTGGCCGCGTTTATTCTCGTCCTTGAGGATCTGTCCGGCTTTGCCCTGTTGCCGTTGAATGGCTGTGGTCAGGTGGAGTTTCCCGGAACGGAAACCCTTTGCAGTGGCATTGACGAGTCCGTGGAAATCCCCTTGGCCGCTCATGGGGCGCTGGTGACCTTCGATCGCACGGTTGGTCCCTACATGGATTTCACGCTCGTGGTGGTCTGCGATTGAGCCATGCGTACCGGGGATAGGGACGGCGATTCCACCTCGCGTGACTTGTTGTGAAGCCTGCTTGACTTTTTAGGGAGTGGTTTTACACTATTCCCCCGTGAATTGAATCATTCATACGATGGATCACCCAGGTACTACCATGTCCGAATACCGCCCGATTGTCGTACAGAAATATGGTGGCTCAAGCCTCTCCGATCCGGAGAAGATCAAGGCTGTAGCCCGCCGGATTGTGCATACCAAAGAGCAGGGGCATCAGGTGGTGGCCGTGGTCAGTGCGATGGGAAAAAGTACAGACCATTTGCTGGGCCTGGTGCGCTCGGTGACCGATACACCGAAAAACCGCGAGTTGGACATGCTGCTTTCCACCGGAGAGCGCATCAGCATGGCGTTATTGAGTATGGCCATTCATGACTTGGGTCACGAGGCACTCAGCTTCACCGGTAGCCAATGCGGGATTATCACCAACGACAGCCATTCCAACGCGAAAATCATTGAAGTCCGCCCGGTTCGCATTCAAGACGAATTGGAAAAAGGACGGATCGTCATTCTCGCCGGGTTTCAAGGGATGAGCTATCGTCGGGAGATTACCACCCTGGGCCGTGGAGGCAGCGATACCACCGCTGTAGCTCTGGCTGCCAGTCTGAATGCCAAATACTGCGAAATCTGCTCGGATGTCGCCGGAGTGTATAGTGCGGACCCCAGAACCCAAGCCAATGCGCAACCCATCCCCAGCTTGAATTATCATGAGATGGAAGCCATCGGGCGCGCCGGAGCGAAAGTTCTCAACCCCGACGCCATTGAATTTGCCCGCCAGCGCGGCTTGGAGGTCTGGTTGACCAGCACCTTCGATGAACAGGAACGCAACGGAACCTTGCTGCTCAAGCCGCTAGAGAAAGCGGCTCGTGCCGTGGCGGTGGCCAGGCGGGATCGCTGGTTGCGCATTCATCTGATTACGGAACAAGCCGGAGACATTCCCACCTTGCTGGGCCTGTTGCAGCACTTGGAGGTTCCGGAGACGGAAATTGTCTACACTCAGGGCAATCATCAGCAGGGCCATGTCACCTTGAGCCTGGACCCGACCAACCTGCATTCGACAAGCAAGCTGCAACTGGAGCTTTACAAAGTCTTCTCCGACCGCCTTCGTTTTGAAGAGTCCCTGGCCAGCGTCAGCGTGCTGGGCAACCGGATCGGACAGGATGTAAGTTTTATCGCCAAGGCCTTTTCCGCGCTTCAAGAGGGTGCGGTTTCCGTTGTCGAGAGTTGGAACGACCTTCACGGTTTGCATGTTCTGCTTTCACAAGAGGATGCCTTGACGGCGGAAACGATTCTGCATAATCTTGTTCTTGGTTTTCCTTCACTTCCCATTCAACAGGAGTCCCCATGAGTACCTCGTACAGTGTTGTCAAAGTCGGTCCCAAAGAAGTGCGCGGCGTGGTGGATTTACTCAAGCGTGTCTTTGACATCAATGAAGTGCGCACCTTTAAACTGGTGGATTCACGCATCAGTTCCGACCGTCACCTGATTATGGTGGCCAAGGTGGAAAACAACGTGGTGGGCATCATTGAGTGCAGCATCTTGAAATACAACATCCTTTCCGGCGGCGTGGACCGCGGGGTGATTCACACCTTGTATGTGGAGCCTGAATACCGGGGCTTGGGGATTGCCGGACGCTTGATGACCACCAGCCGCTTCTGGTTTTCCAGTCAGGGCGTAGACTGGGTGATCAGTGATGTCAACATGGACCAGGAAGCCTTGACCAATCTCTTTGAGAAGCAAGGCTTTGACAAATATCAAGTCAAAATGCGTCTGGTTCTCCCCAAGGAATAGACGCTTCGGTTCGCGATCAAGGAATGACAAGGAAAAACCGGCCTAAACGCCGGTTTTTCCTTGTCTCGTATCGGTTTCACAAGACGCGCTGACAGGATGTGAATGCCTGAACGACAATGTGCCGTCGGTGTGTGGTTCAGCCGAAAAGGCGCATCGGTTCACCGAAGACTTCCAGGCTTCCCGACGCCGATGAGCGGGCTTTGACCGCTTCCACGTACTTTGCACCCCGGTACAAAAGAAGCCGGGTCGCATCGTGCAGGTCGTAAAAGCCTTTGGCACTGGCGGCGATGATACTGGCTTCGGGGTCCAGATTCAGGCTGGAGAGAAGCTTTTCGTCGTCCTCTTCCTGTGGAAAAGTCATGACATCAGTGAGATAGAGTACGGTACCTTTGTGCATCGGAGTCTCCTTGTCCAAGAGGGGTATCTTGGCCTCGGTCGATGCGCGTGTAGGGTGGGGTCGGCATCAAGACGATGCGGGTGAGCCTCCCGTTACGCCCAGTCCACGAGGCGAATCCATCGGGAACGACTTTCAGGTATGTATCCGGACTGACGACCTGTATCTTCGCTCTGCCTTCGCAGCGTTACCAGTGGCTTTGTGAGCGAAGCGTGATCGAACACCGTGACGGGATCGCGTCGGACTTGCACCGACTTCCATCTTACGTCACCCAAAGGGTGAACCTGAATGCCTTCTACTTAATACACTTTCTAGCAGAAAAGGCCGGGGTCGTCAAGGTAGGAATTTTCCTGGTTCAACGCCTCAAACCGGGGAACTCAAGGCTCCCCATCAAGAATGGGAACGAGAGACGCCGTCCGTTTTGACAAACGCTCATTTCCCCGGAGGTGGGATCAGAACTTGTTTCTTTCCCTTTTCCTCCAGGAAGCCTTGAGATACGTTTCAAAGGGTGGCTCCTGTATTTACGAACGGCGGCGGAATTTCTCAATCAGATGGCTGGCCCAGATGGACAGTTCATAGAGCATATACAAGGGGATGGCCAGGGAGATTTGGGTCATCGGGTCCGGTGGGGTGAGCAGGGCACCCACCACGACGGTAAGCACGACGGCGTATTTGCGGTTCCTGCGAAGCATCTCCGTATTGACAAGGCCGAACATGCTTAGGATGCTCAAGACCAGGGGCAGTTCAAACGCCACACCGAAAACCAGAAGCAGGGTCGCTGCAAAGCCGACGTATTCTTTCAGGCTTACTTGAAGCAGGTCATTGGCACTTTGCAGGCTTTCCGACATCTGGCCGGTGAGAAGCAGGCCGGAGGAATCCGTGCTGTAAGAAACCAGGAAAGTCATGCCCAGAGGCAGGACGATGACATAGCAGAACAGCACGCCGATGACGAAAAAGATCAGGCTTCCCAGAAAGAAGGGAAGAATCATGTTCCGTTCATGCTTGTAAAGACCGGGAGCGAGAAAGCCCCAGGCTTCAGCCATGATATACGGTGCAGCGAGGAACAGCGCTCCGTAGAAGGCCAGCTTGATGTCTACGAAAAAGCGGTCCATCACCCGCAAGAGAACGGTGTGCCTGGCTTCTTCCGGTAGAGCTTGCAAGAGGGGTTCCTTGACCAGAAAGAGCAGGTCGTGGCGGAAGATCCAGGCAATGACAAAGCCCACAAGAATGGCGATCACCGAACGGATCAGACGCCAGCGAAGCTCTTCCAGATGCTCGGTCAGCGTAAGAAACTTTTCGCCGTTATGGGAAGAGGAGTCCGTCACAAGATGCACCGTTTCCTGTTTTGCTTAGTTGGAGCCTTCATTCTTGGGCGAGGAAGACTCTTCGGAGGCTTGCTTCGTGGGCGAAGAGGTTGGCTCCGGGTTGGAGTCCTCCTGCTCGTTGGGGTGTTTCTCCATTGCAAGGTATTCCGGCTTGAAGTCGTCGTCTTCAAGAAGCGGTTCCGGTTGGTGCGTTTGTGCCGGGGCTTGCGGAGGGCGCGGCTTCGGTGGTGCGGTGGGGTCGAAGCTGTTTTTCAAGTCGTCGGTGGCGCTGCGAAATTCCCGCAGACCTTTCCCCAGGGTTTTTGCAATGTCGGGGAGCTTTTTCGGCCCGATGACGATCAAGGCCAAGGCCAGAATGACCATGATTTCCCAGAATCCCAAACCAAACATGATGGTTCCTTGGTTGAAGAGGGCCTAAGGATGCGCCCGTTAGTACATATCGTATTTGCCGAATTCTTCCGGATCGGCTTCGCCTTCCCGGATCACATGCTCTCTCGGCACATTGCCCACTTTGAACGGAGCCTTGACCGAGCCGCCCAAGCGCCCAGTCTTCGGGTCAACGAACTGCCAGACGATGCCTTTGGGAACACGAAGATAGCCGATCGGGTCGCCTTCCAGGTAGTTGGTCATGAAGTCTTTCCAGATGGGCAAGGCCGCCCGACCACCGGTTTCCAGTTTCCCCAGATGGCGGGAATTGTCATCATGACCGATCCATGCGCCTGTCACCAGGTGCGGGGTAAATCCCAAGAACCAGGCGTCAAAGGAATCGTTGGTTGTTCCCGTTTTTCCTCCGATACGCACGCCGTCTTCGCAGCCCAACTCGTTTTCATCCGAGCAGGTTCCGTCCAGGCAGCAGGCGGGTTTGTCCAATTTGACCTTGCGGTACAGACTGCTGGCGTCGTACCCCGTTCCGGCCCGGACGACTTCGGTCAGTAGCCAGGACATGATGAAGGCCGTGGTGGGTTTCAAGACGCGCTCACGTACCGAGGTGATTTCCTCTTCCAGCTTGATCATTTTCTCGATGGGATCAAGGCTCAGGTCATAATAGACCCGGTTGTCTTCAATGATGGTACCGTAACGGTCGGTGATGGTTTTGATATACACGGTGCGCGGCTTATAACCTTGCAGGGGAAAATGACTGAAGACGTTGACCATTTCTTCCAGGCTGACGCAGGCGCTTCCCAGGGCGATGGACAGGTCTTCTTGAATCTCCCGGCTGATGCCCATCTTATGAGCATATTCGATGGCTGGTTTGATGCCCACGTAGTCCAGGGTTTTGATGGCGGGAATATTCACGGAATTGACCAGGGCGTACCGCAGGCTCACCTCACCGTTGAAATCCGAATTGTAGTTCTCCGGTTTCCAGCGCATCTTCCAGTCTTCGGTGACCACGGGAGCATCAATGATGATCGTGGATGGATTCCAGCCCTTTTCAATGGCAGCCGTATAGACAATAGGCTTGAAGGTACTACCCGGCTGACGGCAGGATTGAATGGCCCGGTTGAATTCACTGGCTTCAAAAGCGTAGCCACCCTGCATGGCGACCACATAACCGCTTTCCGGGTCTTTGGAAAGGATGGAGGCTTCCGCTTTCGGCCATTGCTCAAGATCCCAGATCAGCTTGTCCCGTTCCACCAGATCCTGGCGGCGGTAATCATAGAGATCCCGTGTTTTGGCTTTGGCGGTGGGGCGTACCAGCAGCACCATGCCCGGTTCAAACTTCTTGGTCAGGTCGGTGACTTTGTCATATTCCCAAAAGGCTTCCGGCTTGGGCTTTCTGGCCCATTCACAGTTGGAAAGCGGAAGCTCTGCTTCCACATCGCCCACGCGAACCGTAGCGTGCTTCTTGTGTACTTCGGTGACCAGACCGGGATACACCGCATCACGGCGCAACACGGGATGTTGGTGTTTGTCCAGGTAGGCCTGGCTGAAGGTGTTCCACAGGGATTTCGGCACGGTAGCAAGGGGGCCACGCCAGCCCTGGCGGCGATCGAGGTAACGCAGGCCGTGCCAGATGGCGTTCTGAGAGGCTTTCTGGGCGTCCAGGTCTACCGTGGTGTAGACACGCAGGCCGTCTTCCAAGACGCGATCCATACCGAATTTATCATAGATGATTTTACGAACGTGTTCGGTGAAGTGAGGGGCTTTGGCCAGGAAAGGGTCATATTCCGGAACCGGGTGAACGTCTTCGGCCACGGCCCGATCATGCTCGGCCTGAGTGATGTATTCATCCTCCAACATGCGACGCAAGACATATTCCTGACGGATCTTCGCCCGTTCGTAGTTGACCGTTGGAGCCCATTTGCCCGGTGCTTTGGGAAGCCCGGCGATGACCGCCATCTGCGCCAGAGTCAGTTCCCAGACGTTCTTCCCGTAGTAGGCTTTGGCGGCAGCCTGCACGCCGTAAGCACCGGCACCGAGATAGATCTGGTTCAGGTATAAATAGAGAATCTCTTCCTTGCTCAGATTGGGCTCCAGCACGAAGAGGGTCATCAGGATTTCTTTGATCTTGCGCTTGAAGGTCTTTTCGCGGGTCAGAGCAAAGGTCCGTGCCGTCTGCATGGTGATTGTACTGGCACCCTGCTTCTTTTTACCGGTGAGCAGGAAGGAAACTCCGGCGCGGAGGATGCCCAAGGGATCGACACCGTAATGGTAGAAGAAGTTTTGATCCTCGCTGGCGACGAAGGCCAGAATCAACAGCTTGGGCATGTTTTCATAGGGAATCACTTCACGCTTTTCGTTGGCGAACTCCCCGATCACGCTCTCATCCGAGGCGTAGATGATGCTGCCCAGCTTGGGATCGTAGGAATTCAGGGCGCTGAACTCCGGCAACTCCTTCAAGGCGCTCTTGATGTACAAGCCAATCCCGACCCCGCCGACAAGGCTTAAGGCAAGCATCGAGATCAAGGCGATCTTGGCCCATCGCCAGAGGCGGCTACGTTTCCCGCCTGGGCCTTTGCCTCCGGGCTTGCGTTCGTTGGTCACCACCACCCGTTTTTTTCGGGCGTTCTGAACCACGGGTTTCGAGGGAGCCTCGTTGAACGAAGGAAGAGGAGGAGGGCTTGCGGGTGAATCCGTTCCCTGGGGAACGGGAGGGTTCGGTTTGCCTGAATCAGTCATGAAAATACGCCTTGTGGTTCCGTATGAATTTCAACGTCGACGAACGCCGAAGTATACCCAATCGAAGGGGCTTGACCAAGGGAAAAATCGGCTCTTGGCTGTCTTGGAAGGCAAGGGATGCGACTCGGTGAATACAAGCCACGTTGCGGTTGTGCAGGATAGGAAAGATGTTGTTTTTAGCTGAGAATAAACTCTTTCCCTTCTTCGGTCTGATACAACGGTAGGGTGAAGTAGAACCGGGCGCCTTCGTTGAGGCGGCTGTCTACCCAGACGCGCCCGCCATGAAGTTCCACAAATTTCTTGGTGATGGCCAGACCCAGACCTGCGCCTTCGAATTTCTTGGTCGGTGAACTGTCCGCCTGGTTGAACTCCCCGAAAATGCGCTCCTGGTCCTCGGTGCTGATGCCGATGCCCGTATCCCAGACGCACATACGGATCATCGTCTCACTTTCGCGGTTGACCGTAATCCCCACATTGCCGCCATCGGGGGTGAATTTCATTGCGTTGCTCAGGAGGTTGACGACCACCTGCTTCAGCTTGCGCTCATCGGCCTCCATCAATTCGATGCCTTCGTCAATATCCAGGGTTGTGGTGATATTGTGGCGTGAAGCCCGTTCTTTGACCAGGTTCAAGGCATTGAATAGCAGCGCTTCCAACTCGAACTGCCCCAGAAGCAACTCCATTTTTCCCGCTTCGATCTTGGAGAGATCCAGCACATCATTAATCAATGAAAGCAGGTGCTTGCCGGATTCCAGAATGTCATTGATGTATTCTCTCTGCTTTTCATTGACCTTCCCGAAGACTTCGTCCAGCAGGACTTCGGAAAAGCCGATGACGGCATTGAGTGGAGTACGCAGTTCATGGCTCATATTCGCCAGAAATTCGCTTTTGTGGCGACTGGAATCCATCAGACGACGGCTTTGCAATTCCAGTTCTTCCTTGATCTGGGTCAATTCCAGGTTGCTGCGGGCCATTTCCTGGGCCAGATGCTTCAACTCGGTGATGTCCTGCAAGAAGACAAAGGCGTCCGGCGAGTTTTTGAACGAACTGATCGACCCAAGCAAGACGCGGTTGCCGACGTTGAACTCATGGTTACGGCTGACGATGTCTTCGCCCACGCAACGGCAGATGTGGCTGGCGCTGCGGCCCCCGTCGTGGAATAACTCCCGGACATTGGTTACATTGCCTAGACGGTTGGTTTTTTGAAAGCCCCACATCGCCTGGTTGCGGTAAGTCAGATAGCCGTTTTTGTCACAGCAGAAAATGGCGTTGGGGTTTTCCCTGGGGAAGCGGGTCAGGCGGAGGATTTCCTGCTCGCTGCGAGCGTGGGCCGCATCCCTCTTAATACGCCAAAGCACCTGTCCCAGCAGGCGAGATAGATCCGGCAGCATGGAAAGCAGGTTCTGTTTGGCCGTTTCATCGTCTCCGACAAAGAGGAGAATCACGCCGAGGTTGGGTTCCTGCTCGCATTCAAAGGCAAAGCCGATTTTGGTCAAGACCCCCTCGCGGGTTTCCACCTGCTCAACCAAGGGAATGCGGGTGCCCATCAGCCGTTGATATTTCCCTTCCGGATGATTCAATTCCGTCGGGCGTTCAATAGCAACAGCCGGCGCACCGGTATAAGCGCAGAGGTTCATCTGACCGGTCAGATCGTCTTGCAGGAACATTGATGAATGCTTGCAGGAAAACACCTGATTCATCCGATGCAGCAGGTCCAGGCCCGCTTCTTCCACCTGCTGGGTGGTAAACACCACCTGGTAGAGTTCGGAAAACAGTTCCAGCCCTTCGCGGGTCAAGGACGAATCATTCATCTTCGTGACTCCGTGATAAAAACGAACGCACGGTTTGAGAGAAACGGCGTGTGTCGATGGGTTTGGCGATGTATCCGGAGAAGCCCTCATTCAAAAAGCGCTCTTCATCGCCCTTCATCGCAAAAGCGGTGAAGGCTACAATCGGCATCTGGGCCGTTTCCGGTTTTTCCCGTAAGATGTGGGTGGCGGCAAGACCGTTCATCAGGGGCAATTGTATGTCCATCAAGACGAGGTCCGGGCGATAAATGCGCGCCAGGTTGACCGCTTCTTCGCCGTCGGTGGCTTCGATGATCTCAAAGCCGTCCAATTCCAGCAGGTCACGGCACAGCTTGCGGCTGGGTTCATGATCCTCGACGATCAGGATGGTTTTCGGATCCTCCAAGAACATCGCGTTTCCTTTTCGGGCTGCGTTCATACGAGAGAGCGACTCGTAACGCTACCTAGGTCAAGGCCCAACGAGAAATGATGGTAAAAGCGTCTTCGTGGCTACGATTGTAGCGGTTTCCTTGGGAAAAGTCAGCATCTTTTCCCGCAGGAACGCTCTCAGGCTCCGCGACCCCGTCTAAACCTGCGTGTGAGAAGACTCCAAAGGGTTGCAAATTCCTCCAGGCGAAGCAGCCACGAAAGCGCCATGAAGCTGAGCGCACAAGTCACAACCTGGGTAAAAACCAGCAGGCCTTGGTGCCAGCGTCTTTCCAGGAAGCTTTCCGGCCACATCTGATTGATTTGCCAACCGATCAGGCCCATCACCGCCGCGGCCAGGGTGATTTTGGCAAAGCCCCAGAACAGGTTTCCCCAGGGAAGCCCGCCGATCTTGCGCCGGAAAAACAGAATCAAGGCAAGGGTCTGAATGGCGACACTGATGGAGTTGGCCAGGGCGATGCCCCCCTGAGCCAAAGGTCCGACGAGGGCGATGCAGGTTCCGGCGTTGATCAGCATCGCCAAAGCGGAAGCATAGACCGGTGTCTTCATGTCTTTGAAGCTGAAGAAGGCCGGAACGAGGATGCGAGTCAGCCCGATGAACAACAGGCCGGTGATATGAAAGTTAAAGGCCGTGACGGTCATCGACACGGAGTTTTCATCGAACTGGCCGGACTTGAACAGCAAGCGGATCAGCGGGTAACGAATGAGGAACAGGCCGATCATTGATGGGATGGTTACATAGGCCGTCATGCGCAGGGCGAACGAAAGGGTTTCCTGGAGCTTGTCCAGTTGGCGGTCTCGTACCTGAGCGCTGAAGGTCGGTAGCACTGCCGTACTTAGGGCGACGATGAACACGCCCAAAGTGAATTCCAGCAGGCGGTTGGAGTAACCCAGACTGGCCACTGCGCCGTTGTTGGGAATGAAGGTGGCGATCATCTGACTGACCCAGATATTCAACTGGTAGAGGCCCGCTCCGGCGAGGCCGGGAACCATGAGCAGAAAAACCTTCTTGATCGCCGGGTGACGGAAATCAAAGTGGGGCCAGAGAGGGATGCCCAGACGCCAGACGAAGGGAAGCTGAAAGGCCAACTGCACAAACCCTCCGACCATCACTCCGATCGCCAGGGCTTTGTGCGGTTCCATGACGTGTTGCCCCAGACCAAATGCCGCGCCGACGGTAATCAGGTTCAACAACACGGGGGTAAAGGCGCTGGGACCGAAAATCTTGTGGCTGTTCAAAATAGCCTGGACGACGGCGGCAAGGCTGATGAACAGCAGGTAGAAGAACATCCATCGTGTCAGTAGGACCGTTAACGCCAGCTTGGCCGGGTCATTCTGGTAGCCACGAGCAAAGACCTCCGAAACCAGAAAATTGGCTCCCAGAACACATACGGCACAGAGGACGGCCACCAGCATGGCCATCAAGGTAAAGAAACTGGCGCAAACCCGCTTCAGGGTTTCTTTGTCGTCGCCTTGCAGATCCACCAGAACGGGAATGAAGGCCGAACTCATGGCACCTTCACCCACCAGACGACGAAAGAGGTTGGGTAATTTGAACGCGATGGCAAAGGCATCCGCCGCCATGCCCGTTCCCAGGAAGTGGGCGACGGTTACTTCTCTGGCCAACCCGGTAAAGCGGCTGAGCAGGGTAATGAGGCTCATCAACCCGGCGGACTTCAACAGGGACCGCTGTTCCTTGGTGGCGTTGGATGGCATGAAACCCTACCTGACCTTTGCTCTCTGAACCTGCTTGAAGACGGATAAAAAATCTCTTGAATAGACCGTACTCCAAGACGTGGAAATGTCAAGATTCCGAAAAGCCTGAAGGCCGGGGATGGGGGCTTTTCCCGTGTCGGGTTTGTTTGGGTTCGTTTCTTTCACCCTGGAAAATCACACAACTCATCATCAAGGATGAGAACAGGGAATGCCATCCTTCTTTCACGAAGAAAGCCGTTTGTGCAACGTGGGCGTCGAGCCTTATATCTTCCCTTTGAGCAGTTCGGAGATGGCCATCTTTCCGTAGGTCCAGTAAAGGTAGAACATGCTGCGAAGGTCCAGATTGGAGAAGATGTTATCAAAGGAACCGGTGGGAAGCATCAAGGGAATGGGGCCGCGGGCGTATTCCAGCATCCAGGTGTCGGCATGGGCGCGGTAGCCTTTGGCGCGACGGGCGGGTAGGGTGGCCCAGTCGCCGGGCAGGTAAATGGTCTTTTCCAGGTCGCCTTCAAAGTATGTCCACATCTCACCTTGAATCATGAAATCGTGTACGTCGGCAAAATATCGCCCGGAGTGGCCTTCGGTGCCGATGGGGGTGCCGAAGAAGATGATGTATTCGCTCATCGAGGCGTAGAGAAGCTTCAATTGTCCCATCGCGCCGGCTGCGTTGTTGAAGATCCAGGGTTTGTCGGCGTGAATGCGGTTGGGCCAGGTTTCATCCAGCCGTTCGCGGATGTGGTTGAAGGCTTCATCCAGGGGTTTCCCCGTGGCTTGTTGGGTAATACTGTGCAGGGTTTCCGGGGAAAAGAGATACATGGGTCATCCTTTCAACGATACGATCACGTATCAGGCCATCACGACAGGGTTGGTTTCTGGTTCGCCAGGGAATTTCATGAATCAAGACAGCCATTCAACGTTATTTGTGTGGGGTTGTCAAGCTTGGGAGATGGGTGTTTTTCTTCGTCCGTTTCAGGCTTTTTGAGGGGTACAAAGAGTTTCTTTTCATGGAGTCAGGGAAATCACGATTTTGCTTGGTACAGGCAAGAGGTGTGTGTACGCCATACGGACTATGCCACATCGTATCGGCTTTGTGCCGTATTATGCGGAATATGATATGAAACCAGGGAGATAGCTACTTTTGGATGTCTGGTTCACTGACAGAGGGGTCGTTGATGAGTCTTTGTGGCTCATTCCCCTATAAGATGTCAACGCCGGACATATTCCAAGTTCTTATTGGTGAAAGATTTCGTTTTTCTTTACAGTAGCTTGTGGAGTGAAATGGCGAAAAAGAACGACTGAACGGCGTGTTGTACACCTGGTCAGAACCTGTGTTCCATTTGGGAGGAATGAGGTTCTTGTAGAATCCGGGTGGGCATGTCGTTTCAAAAAATGCTGTGACTGTGAGATGTATGAACGATGCGAAGGGAGGTAGCATGACAATAACCTTTGATGGGCGAGTTCTCCCCTTCACGCCCGGTCAGACCGTTCTGGAGGTGGCCAGGGAGCATGGGATTTATGTCCCCACGCTCTGTTGGCACGCCAAAACCGGAGCGTCCAGCCGGTGTCGTGTCTGTGTGGTGGAGATCGAGGGAATGAGGGGTTTGCAAACGTCCTGCTCGGTTCCTGCTCAGGAAGGCATGGTGGTCCATTCTCAGACCGAACGGGTCTTGGAAGCGCGGCGGACCATCGTGCGTAACCTGTTGTCCAACGGACACCACAACTGCGTCGGTTGCGAGGCCAACGGTCGTTGTGAGTTGCAGGATGTGGCCTATTGGCTGGGGATCAAGGAATGGGAAGTCATTCCTGAAGAAAAGCAGCCGATGGACGTTTCCAGTCCGATGCTGATTCTAAACCCCAACAAGTGCATTCAGTGCGGTCGCTGCCTGGAAGCCTGCCACAAGGTGGTGGTCAACGAGGTGCTGACCTTCAAGCATCGCGGCTATGCCACCAAAGTGGTTTGTGACAGCGATGTGCCGATGATGGACTCCAGTTGCGTGCAATGCGGCGAATGCGCCCAGCTTTGCCCGACGGCGGCAATCATCGAAAAGAAAGCCGTGGGCACGGGCCGCGAATGGGAACTGGAGAAGGTGGATACCACCTGCCCCTATTGCGGTGTCGGCTGTCAGGTTACGTTGCATGTGGATACACAACGCAACCGCATCGCCCGTGTTTCCGGTCGCAATGTGGAACCCAACGACGGGATGCTCTGCGTCAAAGGGCGTTTCGCCTACGAGTTCCCCTCCCATCCCAAACGGTTGAAGAAACCGATGATCCGTAAAAGAGGAGAATTGGTGGAAGTCAGTTGGGATGAAGCCCTTGATTACACGGCCAAGCGGCTGTCGGATATCAAAACCCAGCATGGTCCGGGGGCTTTTGCCTCGATCAGTTGCGCTCGCACCACGAACGAGAACAACTATGCCATGCAGAAATTTACCCGCGCGGTGATGGGAGTGAACAACTCCGATCACTGCGCCCGAACGTGACATGCTCCCACCGTCGCCGGTCTGGCGGCTAGTTTTGGTTCGGGAGCAATGACAAATTCAATCAAGGAACTGGAAGACGCGAAGTTGATCTTCGTCATCGGTTCCAACACCACCGAGGCCCATCCGGTCATCTCCTACTATATCAAGCGGGCGGTGAAGCGGGGTGCGACCTTGATCGTCAGCGATCCGAGAAAGATCGACCTGACGAAATGGGCGACGATGTATGTACGTATTAAACCCGGTACGGACGTGGCGTACATGAACGGGCTGATGCGTGAAATCATCGCCAACAATTGGCACGACAAAACGTTCATCGAAGACCATACCGAAGGCTTTGAGGAACTGAAGAAGGTTGTGGATGCCTACACCCTGGAGCGCACCAGCGAGATGGCTGGGGTGCCTGTGGAAACCTTGAAAAAGGTCGCCCGTCTCCTGGGAGAGGCTGATGTGGCCAGCTTGGTTTATACCTTGGGTATTACCGAGCATGTCTGTGGCGTGGATAACGTGAAAAGCACGGCCAACCTGCAAATGGTTTTAGGCAACATGGGTAAACGCTCCGGTGGTGTGAACCCCTTGCGTGGGCAGAACAACGTGCAGGGTGCTTGTGATATGGGCGCCTTGCCGAACGTGTATCCCGGCTACCAGCAGGTGACCGACCCCAAATCTCAGGAAAAATTCCAGAAGGCTTGGGGTGTGGATAAACTGGATGACAAAGTCGGCCTGATGATTCCGGCGATGTTTGATGGTGCGGCGGATGGTTCGGTGAAGTGCCTGTACATCTATGGCGAGAACGTTGTTCTGACCGAACCGAATATGGCCCATACCAAGAAGTGCCTGGAAGCCTGTGAGTTTGTCGTCGTGGGAGAAATCTTCCACAACGAAACCACGCCCTATGCAGACGTGATCTTCCCCGATTACGCCTGGGGTGAGGAAGAAGGCACCTTCACCAACAGTGAACGTCGTCTGCAACGGGTACGCGGTCCTTTGAAAGCCCCCGGTGAGGCGAAAAGCCACTGGTGGGTGTTGCAGGAACTGGCCAAACGCATGGGCGGAAACATGGGGGATTGGCAAAGCTCCCATGATATCTGGGAAGAGATCCGTTCTCTGACGCCCAGCATGGCAGGGATTAGCTGGCCACGCATCGAGGAAGTCGGTTTGCAATGGCCTTGCCCGACGGAAGAACATCCTGGGACGTCCTTCTTGCATAAAGACGGAAACTTCACCCGTGGGAAAGGCAAGTTCCACGCCATCGAATGGCGGGCTCCTGCGGAAATCCCGGATGAGGAGTATCCCTTCTACCTGTCCACCGGTCGTCGCTTGTGGCATTACCACACCATTCAGACTCAGCACTCGGAGAAAGTTACCGACCTCTGCGGTGAAGAGTGGATGGAAGTCCATCCGGATGATGCGGCGCGCCTGGGTATCAACAACGGCGATTGGGTTCGTGCCTGGAGCCGGCGAGGCGAAATCACCTTGCGTGCCTGGGTGACCGAGCGCTCGGCGGTGGGGGTTTGCTGGTGTAGTTTCCACTTCGCTGCTGCCTGCGGAAACGTCCTGACCAACAACGCCTTCGATCCGATTTCACAGACAGCGGAATACAAGGTCTGTGCAATCAACATCGAGAAGGTGAAAGACGGAGAGCCGATGGGTTCCAACCAGGTGGCTCGCCGTCAAGCTCGTCCTTAAGCCCGAAAAGGCATCGTCCATCCCGTCTTGATTCGTCAAGGCAGGGTGGGCGGTGCGGTTTTTCACAATGCGCCCAAGCACGCGCATTGTGCGTCGCCAGGAACAGGTAAACCCATGTCCGATCATGTTGAAACCATCCTTAATGAGTATTCCGGCGCGGGGCAGGACCAGCTCATCCCCATCCTGCAAAAAGTGCAAGATCAGGAGGGCTATCTCTCCAAAGAGTCCATGTCCCGCATTGGTGACCACCTCCATGTGCCGGTTTCCCACGTCTATGGCGTGGCAACTTTTTACAACCAATTTCGCTTCCAGCCGATGGGCCGTTTTCCCGTTACCGTTTGTCGTGGAACGGCCTGCCATGTGAAAAACAGCATTACCGTGTTGGAAGCGTTGACCCGCGAACTGGGCATTCAGCCTGGTGAAACGACTGAAGATGGCTTGTTCAGCCTGGAAATCGTCGCCTGCATCGGAGCCTGTGGTCTGGCGCCGGTTATTAAAATCGGCGAGCATTTTCATGCCAAGGCCGAACCGAAGAAGATCAAAGGCATCTTGAACAAATACCGGAAGGAGGCGAGCGATGCTTGAGAGTTTGTTGTCCAAGAATGCGCCCGTTTCCGAAGATCAGGTCAAAGCCCTCCGTCGTGAGGCGGTGGACAAGCCGGTCATTTACGTCGGTTCCGGAACCTGTGGTTTGGGAGCCGGTGCCGCCCATACGATGGACGCCATCCGAAAATGGTTGGATGAAAAAGCGACCGAGGCGGAGATTGTTCAGGTCGGTTGTATCGGTTTGTGTGCCGAGGAACCGCTGGTGGATATCCAACTTCCCGGTCGCACACGGATCAGCTTCCGGAATATGACCGAAAAGAACGTACTTCCCGTGTTGGATTCCATGTTTTCCGACACCTTGCCGGAAGAGCAATGGGTGTTCGGGCAGTTCGGTGCCGTGGGGGATCAGAAACCCTGGGATGGCGCGCCGTATTTGAATGAACTACCTTTCTTCAAACCGCAGACCCGTTTTGTTTTGGCTAACTGCGGTGTGATTGATCCCGGAAGCTTTGAGGAATATGTGGTCCGGGGTGGCTACGAAGCCTTGAAGAAAACCCTGGCCCACGAGCCGGCGGAGATTTGCGATCAGGTGGAAAAAAGCGGTCTTCGCGGACGCGGTGGCGGCGGGTTCCCCTCCGGCTTGAAATGGAAATTCGCACTCAAACAGGAAGCCACCCAGAAATACCTGGTTTGCAATGCCGATGAAGGCGACCCCGGTGCGTACATGGACCGAGCGGTGATCGAAGGTGACCCGCACCGTCTGCTGGAAGGAATGGCCATCGCCGCCTACGGTATCGGTGCCACCAAAGCCTATGTCTATATCCGTGCCGAATACCCCCTGGCCATTGAACGCTTGAAGGTGGCCATCGCCCAGGCCAAAGAACACAACCTGCTGGGCAAGAACATTCTGGGTACGGGCTTCGATCTGGAGATCCTGATTAAAATGGGCGCGGGTGCCTTCGTCTGTGGCGAGGAAACCGCACTGTTGCACAGCATTGAAGGGAAACGCGGTGAGCCGCGTCCTCGTCCGCCCTTCCCGGCAGTGTCCGGTCTGTTTGGCAAACCCACGGTAATCAACAACGTGGAAACCCTGGCCAACCTGCCCAGCATCATGGACAAAGGCTGGCAGTGGTTCGCCGGAGTGGGAACGGCCAGCAGTAAGGGCACCAAGGTTTTTGCGCTCTCCGGAAAAATCGCCCTGACCGGCCTGGTGGAAGTGGCGATGGGAACGACCATCCGCGAAATCATTTATGACATCGGTGGTGGGATTCAGCACGGGAAGAAATTCAAAGCCGTGCAGATGGGTGGCCCGTCGGGTGGTTGCATCGACAGCGACCATATGGACATCGAGATTGATTATGAAAGCCTGAAGACCGTCGGTGCGATGATGGGTTCCGGTGGGATGGTGGTCATGGACGAAGACACCTGTATGGTGGATGTGGCCAAATTCTTCATGGATTTCATCCAGCGTGAAAGCTGCGGCAAATGTGTTCCCTGCCGTATCGGCACCAAGCGCCTGTTGGGTATGCTGGAGAACATCACCGAAGGCAAGTATTCCCCGGATCAAATGGACGAAGTCTTGGATAAACTGACCCAACAGGGGCGCGTCACTGCCGATGCCAGTTTGTGCGGCTTGGGCCAGACGGCACCCAACCCGGTGCTTTCCACCCTGCGTTGGTTCCGTCATGAATACGAAGCTCACTTGCGTGACCGCACCTGTCCGGCGAAGGTTTGCAATAAACTACTCACCTTCAGCATTGATGCCGAGAAGTGCATCGGCTGCGGATCGTGCGCCAAAGGCTGTCCCTCCGAAGCCATTGTGGGTGAGAAAAAGAAACCGCATGAGATCTTGACGGCGATGTGCATTCACTGTGGAACCTGCCACACGGTTTGCCCGACGGATGCTGTGATCCGTACCTGAAGCAGATCCACTCTTTTCTGATAGGTAGCCCGGTCGTTTGACCGGGCTTTTCTATGGCTCCTCACGTCTGACCTTTCTGTCTACCCTGGATCATTCAGGAGTGAGCTGTTTTGTACGTGATTGGATGGGATTCATCGGAAGGGAGGAAAGATTCTTCCTTGGGCTGTTTCCTGCTTTCTCCTTGTTATTCAGGCAAGCTTGTATTATTCTGTCGCTTCATAACAGGGGAAAAAAGAGACGCCTACTCGTTGTCATCGCTGGATCATGCGGCGCTCATCTGCAATGGGGTAGTCATGTCTAGGAAACGGAAAACGAAAGCTCAATTGACTGAGGAGCTTGATGCCGCCGGGAGGCCTATCATCGGTTTACAAGCGCATGAGAATTCTCCAACCGAATGGAACTGTGCAGATCCGAATTGTTCTGAAAGCGAAGAGAAATACCGCTATCTGTTTGAACACATGACCCAAGGCGTGTTCTATCAAAGGGCTGATGGCTCGCTTGTCGATTGCAATCCGGCGCTCCTGAGAATATGGGGAATCAGCCGTGATCAGTTCCTAGGCCGAACGTCGATGCACCTCACATGGTATGTTGTCGATGAAAACGGAAATGAACTGACGGGGGAAAACCACCCTTCAATGGTTGCATTGAAGACCGGCAAGCCGGTGATCAATACCGTGACAGGTGTGTACAATCCCCAAAAACAGCAGCTAGCGTGGGCGGTGTTGAATGCAACGCCTCAATTCCGGTCGGGTGAAACAAAACCGTATCAGGTTTTTGTGACGGTCCATGAGATTACCGACAGGAAGCAAGCGGAAATGGCGCTCCAAGAGCGTGAAGAGCAACTGAGGGCCATTACGGACAATGCCCAAGATGGTATTATCATGGTTCGTCCTGATGGGACGATTTCGTTCTGGAACCCGGCGGCAGGGGCGATTTTCGGATACGAGCCTGATGAGGTCTTGGGTAAAGACCTTTACTCTCTGCTTTCTCCTGAACATCTTCGCGCTGCGCAGATACCTTCTTGGGAGTCGTTTATCAAGTCCATGAAAGGAACTACCGCGAGCCCCAAGTATGTGGACTTTTCAGGACGAAGAAGGGATGGAACGGAAATCTTCGTTGAAGTATCATTAACCGCTTTGGAGCGACCCGACGGATGGCATACCGTCGGGATCGTTCGTGATGTTACCGAACGAAGGCAGATGCTGGATGAATTGATGGCCAGCAAAAACCTGCTTACCCAAATGGGTAAGATTGCCCAAGTCGGGGGATGGGAACTCGATGTAGCAACGATGAAACAGAAATGGACGGATGAGACCTACACCATCCATGATCGCGAGAAAGGAAGGTATGATCCGAATTCATCCGAAGAACTGACCCGATTTCTTCCTGGCTCAATAGAACGGATCGAGGCAGCATTCCAAGAAGCCCTTGAGATTGGCACTCCCTATGATCTGGAAGTGGAAATGCTCACGATCGCGGGGAATCGTAAATGGGTAAGGGCCGTCTGTGAGTCGGATGTGATGAATGGAAAGGTTGTTTCGCTTCGGGGAACCTTGCAGGATATTACCGATCGCAAGCAGGCTGAGGAATTGTTGCGTATGAATCAGAAAGACCTGGAAGAATCGCAACGAATCGCTCATGTGGGAAGCTGGCATCTTGATGTGGCAAGCAATGAGGTTGTCTGGTCAGAAGAACTCTACCGGATCTATGGGTTCGACCCCACCCTTCCACCTCCCCCGTACACGGAACACCGGAAGCTGTTTACCCCTGACAGTTGGGCCAGGTTATCGGCTGCCTTGCAAAAGACCAAACACCACGGCATTCCATACGAGCTTGAACTGGAGACCAGTCTGGAGGATGGAACGACAGGGTGGATGTGGGTACATGGAGAGCGTGTTCTTGATGAGAATGGAACAACCATCGGTCTTCGAGGTGCGGCTCAGGACATTACCGATCGCAAGCGGACTGAAGAAGCCATCCGGGAAAGCGAGCAACGTTTTCGCCGTGTGTATGATTACACCACGGTTGGATTGGCACAGGTTTCATTGGATTTTTATATTGAGGCAGCCAACCAGGCTTATTGCAAAATGCTGGGTTACTCTGAAGAGGAGTTGGTTGGTAAGCACCTAAGGGACATCACTCACCCCGAAACGCTTGAAGAAAACCTGAGAAAGCAGTCTCAACTGGCGAGGGGAGAGATTGACCATTACCGCATGGAGAAGCAATTCATCCATAAGAACGGACGTAGACTCCACGGTGTCCTCGACGCGGTGCTGATACGCGATAAACAAGGAACGCCGCAATATTTCCTTGGCAGTGTCTTGGATATCACAGAACGGAAGATTGCGGAAAATGCTCTGAAAGAAAGCGAGGCCAAGCTGGCCAGCGCGGTAAGCATCGCTCAATTGGGGTACTGGGAATTTGATCTTCGAACCAGAACCTATACGTTCACGGATAGTCTATACTCTCTTTTAGGAACCAGCGTTGAAGAGATGGGTGGGTATCAGATCCCTTCTGCGGACTACACCAGACGCTTCGTTTATCCGGAGGATGCTCCTCTCATTGAAGAAGAAGTCCGTAAAGCGATCGCAACCGATGATCCGAACTTCAGCCGGTATTTTGAACACCGGATTCTTCATGCAGATGGCACCGTGGGATATTTTGCGGTCAGATATTACATCGTGAAGGATGAGTAGGGAAGAACGGTAAAAGCCTATGGAGTCAACCAGGATATTACGGATCGGAAACGCAGCGAAAACGAAAAAAAGCGTTTGGAAGCTCAACTGCAGCAGGCGATGAAAATGGAGGCGGTGGGGCGCCTTGCCGGTGGTATTGCACACGATTTCAACAACCTTCTTACCGGTATTTCCGGGAATGCGGGCCTGGCTCTTCTTGATCTGGATGACGAGGATCCCTTGGCCGAAATGCTGATTGAGATCAACAAGGCGTCCAAAAGCGCAGCGACCCTGACCCGCCAATTGCTGGCCTTCTCGCGGAAACAGATTATTGAACCCAAAGTGGTGAACCTGAACGAAATCATCTCGACCATGCACAAGATGCTGGTTCGTCTGATTGGAGAGGACATTCAACTGAAAACCATTCCGGATCGGCGCTTGGGTTCCGTAAAAGTCGATCCGGGGCAGTTTGAGCAGATTCTTGTCAATCTGGCGGTGAATGCTCGCGATGCCATGCCAAATGGAGGAAAGCTGGTCATCGAAACGGCCAATGTGGACCTGGATGAAGACTATTGCAAGCATCATTCAGAAGTCTATCCCGGTGTTTTTACAATGTTGGCCGTCAGTGATACCGGTCATGGAATGGACGACGAGGTGAAAAGACACATCTTCGAACCCTTCTTTACCACCAAGCCGAAAGGGCGTGGCACGGGCCTTGGTTTGGCCACAATCTACGGTGCGGTAAAGCAATCCAATGGGTTTATCGAAGTTTACTCGGAAGCAGGGCAGGGGACGACCTTCAAGCTATATCTCCCGCAGGTGGAAGGCAGCGTGACGAGCTTCGGCAAGGCGGCATCGAATCAGGAAATGCCCAGGGGAAGCGAAACCGTGCTTCTGGTAGAAGATGAAGAGATTGTACGTAATCTCGCCATCAAAGTTCTCACGCGGCTTGGCTACAAAGTGCTGCACGCGCCCAACGGGGAAGAAGCCCTCACCCTGGCCGAGCAAACCAAGAACTGCATTGATCTGCTCGTGACCGACGTGGTTATGCCGGGGATGAACGGGCGGCAACTTGCCGACCGTCTGGTGACAATCCATCCGGAGATACGGGTTCTTTATACCTCTGGCTACACGGAAAACGTGATTGTGCATCATGGTGTTGTGGACGAAGAACTGAATTTCATCGGCAAACCTTACTCCCCGCAGACGCTGGCCAAGAAACTACGCAAGGTGTTGGATGAGTGAGGCTTGGTTTAGGCCGGATCTTTAGCCTGTGTTATGCGAGATGAAACATCAGAAGAGAAGATGCGTGAGAAGGTCTCTATCGCTGCCGAACTGAACCCCAATGAGCTTCAACCGAAGCGGTCTTGATACAATCCCAGTTCTTCTGTGGTCCCCTCTAACCGGTGTGGTTTCCTCCAATTGGATTCAACTCCACATGCTGACGACATCCTCAAATGTCCTGGCTTGAATCCCTACAATCTGGCGTTCCATCAACAGGGCTTTATCGCAGACAAGGCGCGCAAAGTCGATATCATGGGTTGCAATCATCATCGCCGCATTCAGACCTTGTAGACGTTCAGCCAACTTCCGCTTGCCTGGAGGGTCCAGCCCGGCGGTGGGTTCATCCAGTAGCAGCAGTTCCGGTTTGGTCACGAGGATACCGGCAAGCGCCACACGAAGCTTCTGTCCGTGGGAAAGCTCGTAAACAGGCCGCTCGGCAAGCTCTTCAATTCCCATTTCTACCAGTGAATCATAGGCACGTCGGGATGCCTCGGACTTTGAAACCTTTCGTTGCCGCAGGGAAAAGGCAATGTCATCAAGAACACGAGGAAACAGCAGTTGATCCTCTGGAACATTGAACAGGAAACCAACCTTGCTGCGGATGAGAGCCAAGGACTCGGAAGTAACCCGTATTCCATCAACATGAATCTGGCCCTCGTGGGGAAGAAGTCCGACGATGGATTTGAAAAGCGTGGTTTTGCCTGATCCGTTCAAGCCGAGAAGAGCCACCCGTTCCCCGGCTTCAATGCTGAAACTCAACCCTTCAAGAATCGGAGGGGTTTGTCCGGGATAGCTGACACGGACATCTTTGCATTCCAACTGCATTGCTAACTCCCATAGATCCGCACGTAGAGGCTTCCCGCCAGAACCAACCCAGCCCAGGCCAGCATCAGATAATCTTTGGTGCCAAGGCCAAGGGTGGAGTCAAGGTTTTCGTCCAGTTCGTAGCCGCGTATTTCCATTGCATCGCCGACACGATCCGCACGGTACAGAACCCGTGGCAGCCATACCCTGGGAAGCGCCGTGGCCACGGATAGCATCGCGCCCCATCCGGCTAAGGCTCCACGAACCCGTACCGCCTGGCTCATCATCCGTGTCTCTTCGGCGAGGGCGTGAGCCTGGTGGATAATCTGCAACAACAGTTCGGCCAATGGGCCGGGAACACGTAAGTTTACCAAGGCCGTTTCCAATTCATGCAAGCTCATTGTGGACGCGGTCCAGGTCGTGACCAACAGGGCCGCCGTTCCTTTGATCAGAATACGCCAGGCGACGGCCCAGGGCATGGGGATCATCAGATCGGCGGCTGGGCCGGAGGTTGTTGTTACCCACGGCGTGAAAAGAACGAAGGGGGCAAACAGCGTGAACGCGAACAGCAACAGCGGGCCAAGAAGAAGACGTGGCGGCTTGACCATCACAAACCAGGGGAGGACAACGAGCAAGGTCACAGCAAGTCCGCTAGCCTGTGCCGGATCATTGGCAAGGACCGAGGCGAACCATAGCGCGCCGATCCCCAAACGGGTTGCAGGAGCAAGAGTCCGAGCTGGTCCTTCCGCGCTTCCCCAGACCTCGACGAAGCGGTTGCAACTCATGAATCAGCGCTCCTTTTCCGCCGTAATCAGGTAGTCGGAGTCGGAGTCCCTGACTTCTTCAATATCGAACCCTGTCTGGCGAACCAGTTCGGCCAAGTCCGACGCGGGGATCAGAATATCTTTGTGCACGGCTTCTCCGGCATTGGCGTGGACCTCGTTGATCTTCTGTCGTGAATCAATGTGCCAGATGTGGAGCAGCCCTCCCGGCTTGAGAACCCGTTTGATTTCCTGCAAGGCCATTTCAGGCTCGGCGACATGAGGCCACATGGAGAAGCAGAAGACACGATCCAACTGATTGTTTTCCAGGGGAAGGTCTTTGAGATCCGCAACCTTTGCGTTTGCCCTCGGATCGTCATTCTTTTTGCGGGCCAGTTCCACCATCCGTGGGCTGACATCAACGGCGGTGACGCGGCCCGATTCCGTAAGTCGCTCCAGCAGTTTTTTTGTCAGGTTTCCTGTTCCGCAGCCTGCATCCAAGACCTGTTCGTGTGCTTCGACACCGAAATGTCGTAGTCCGTCTTCAATGCGTTGATTGATCGTTTCCATATCCATCCAACCGTCCCATTGGTCGGCGATGGAGTCAAAATACTCTTTGATGGGTGACGGTGTCATGAGTGTTCCCTGTGGCTTTGGTTCTGTTCACGCTTCGGTCTGGCCATCCGCGCCAGTGGAGGAATGGCCGCCAACATTAAAATCAACCCCGGCCAACCGCTGATAAAGGATACCCCGGTGACAAAGGGAGCAGGCAGGTGAATAAACATGGAGACGAGGTATACCATCCCCACATACAGAATGCGTCCGATGAGGAGGACAGGAACGAGAGTCAACCATTCGTTGGTTGTGGGCCGAAGACGATAGATGAGCGCAATCAAACCGGCCATGATGGCCAGTTCAACCGCCATGAGAACGGCCACGGGGGGATAGAAAGGAGGCATCCCGGTTACCACACCGGAGAGGAGTGGTACGACAAAGGCGGTAAGCGCCGCCGGGCCTGGGGAAACGAAGTAGCCCAGAGCCACCAACGGAAGATACATCGGCATGAAAATATGCCCAAGATGCAAGGCATGAAACAGCACCGGCAAAAGCAATCCGGCAGCACCGAAAAGCCCACAGGTCGCAAGTTCACGACGGGAAAAGAATCTCCTTTTTACTGCCACCTTAAAGCCTCACTTTCAGACCCGCCATCGTATGGATACCCGGCATGGGGTAGCTCTTAATGTATTCATAGCGCAGATTCAGCATGTTGCGAAGTAAAAGATAGGGCTCCAGCGTGAACGGCTGGCCCGAAGGTTCATAACGATAGCGGAAGGTCATATCCATGAAGAACACGTTGTCGATGGGATCTCGTTGGTAATTCTCCATATACAAACCGTGAACCCATTCACCGCTGAGGCTTCCCGCAATCCAATGTTCACCGAAATCATGGGCCGCTTCAAGGGTGAAATTCAACTTCGCATCCGGGTTCTGCTTGGTGTAGCGACCCACATCCTGCCAGTTTCCCGTAACAAATAGATTGACCGGTCCCAGTTCCTTCAGTCCCAGGTGCGCTTCTACGCCCCAGATCACGATTTCATCAATGTTCACCACTTCCGCCGAAGGCCAGGAACCGAAATATTTGATCATGTTCTCCGCTTGCGTGCGGTACCCGGTGGTGGAGAATTCCACGTGCTTGAAATCCAGACCGAAGCCGACATCCCAGTTCAAGGAGTATTCCGGTTTCAGGTCCGGGTTTGCGGTGGGAAATGGAAGGTAGAGTTCCCGTAGCGTCGGTTGGCGGAAGTTTCGCGTAAGGCGGGATCGAAGTGAAAGCCCATCAACAAATTCCCAGCGGGCTCCGGCTTTGTAGAGAAAGGCGAACCCATATTTCGTGCTGTACAATTCCCTTGAACCCAGAACGAAACTCAGCGTATCCAGCGGCTTCCAGGTCAGTTGGTTGTAGAAGGCATAGTTGGCCAGCCCGTCAACCGCTTCCTCTTCATCGGTGATTCGGTTGGTGACCTCGCCTTCGATCCACGTTGCAGAAGAGGCAAGCAGGAGGTCTACGGTTGGGTGCAGGTGAAGATCAAATTCGGTTGAGGCTCCCGCCATGTAGTCTTCAGAATAGAATCCGTCATACAGGCGATGAATCCCGACGTTGAGGTAGGGGAGCACGCGAAAGTCAAACCAGTTGTGTTCATAATCCAGGCGCAGGGAGAGGTTATCCCGCCAGACATCGTACCAGTGGTCTGAGTTGGGATGGGTTGCCGGTCCGGGGTCTTCTCCCTCCAGGTGAAGGACTTTGTTTTTCAAGGTCAGGTTCAAAGCAGGTGAGACTCGCCAGCGAAGTCCGAAGGAGCCAACCATATTGTAGCCGCCGGAATTTTCTCGATGACCGTCCGTCCGGTAATAATGGAACGCGCTGGCCAGATCCCAATCTCCCCAACGACCGAGGAAGGCTGCTGTTTCACGGATCGACTGAAAACTCCCATAGGCTGAATCATTTTCCAGTTCAAACCCTTCTTCCCGCCGCCAACGGTTTTCAATCAGGATTACTCCACCCAGGGCATTGGAACCGTACAGGGTTGAATCACCGCCCTTGACGACTCTGACCTCATCAATCAGGAAAGGGACGTAGGCATCGGGGATGGGGTGTCCGAAGATTCCCTGAATATCGGGAACGCCATCCTCAACAACCAACACCTGGGCATTCGGGCTTCCTCCCAGGCCACGAACGTGAATTGCGCCGGAGGCTCCGTTGGAGACGCCATGCACTCCCGCGCCTTTTCCGGATACATACACATCAGCGGCTTCCTGGCTGATTGCTTCCACCGTGCTTGCGCGAGGGGAATTGCGAAGGGTTTCTCCTGAAATATGGGCCGCGTCTGCTGTGTCATCCCGGCCTGGAGCTTTCACTCCTTTTACCGTCACTTCAGGAAGAGTGAACGAAGGGTCTTCCTGCTCAGAAACCACTCCATCCCCCGTGTCGTCTCTAGGCTTGCCGGGTTCGGACTCCCCCGTCTCCCCGCTTCCTTCCGGTTCGGTTTCCACGATGACTTCCGGCTCAGGGGCCGCCGGAACAGGTGGCGGGTTCTGGGGTTCAGCATCCGCAGTCTGAAGAAAAAACAGCAACAACAGATGGGTCAGCATGGCAAAACAACTCTAATGGCCGTATGGACCGGGCACGGAAAAGTCCTGCTCCATATCATCAGGTGTCAACTCAAAGTGATGAAAGCCGCCTTGGGCGTTGAAGCTCCGCTTGGTCTGGTAATTGAACCAGAGCGGTTTCTCGTTGATCAGGCCACTATCCATCGGATCTTCTTCCGGCCTGTCGCTTTCGTCGCAGAAGCACAGTCCATCAATAGTACCATCGTCTACCTGTTCCTCACAATATTTCTTGGGGTCGAACTTCTGGAAGTGAATCCGATCCGAACCGGGCAGGCAGTGGCCGGGGCTGGTGGAGTCTTCAAAAGCCAACATGTTTTCCCATTTGCATCCGTTGAAACTGATGTTTCGGATGAGAATATGCTCATCGATCGTGTTGCTGACCACGACTTCAGGATACATCTCTTCACAGGAGCAGAGGAACAGCGGAGAGCCGACGAGGCAGAGAGCCGGGACCAAGGCAGGTAGAAACCGGGTCAAGGATCGCATAGACCACCCTCTTACAAATGACAACGGCCCGGACTTACGCCGGGCCATCCTGGAGAGGCAATGAATGAATCTTGTTATTCCCAAAGCACTCAGTCTTGACACTGAGTATTTTCGGTTCTCTGATCATACGGCAAGAACTCATACTCCGGATAGAGTTCCAGGATTCGATTGTAGAGTTCTTCCGGAATCGGCTGCACGCCTTCGGGCGGGCATGGTCCCTGATGGTTGGGCATGTTGATGGAAATCGTGCGTTGTTGGTCCGTGACCACTTCCTCTTCATTCCGACTGGCCACCGGCAGGCAGTTTTCCGGGTTGCAATCCGGATCATCCCAGGCCAGCACCATCAAGACGTAATCAAGGCCGGGTTCCACTTCAAGCTCGGCACTCTGCTCGCCAATATCAATATGTCCGAAATCCACCCCCATATAGTTGACATGACACATCGTCCAGGGTGGATTGTATTCCATCTCCTCGTTGTCAAAGTCATTATGAAGGGTGACAAAGGCTACTTCTTCATCGGTGTCATCATCGCAGGCAACGACGAAGAAAAGCGCAGCAATCAGAACCAGAGCATAAATCGGTAGCCATCTGTTCATTGAATTCCTCCGTTTTGTGAATCCCTCAAGAATAGCAAAAATGATAGAGTAGCACGTCCTTGTATTTCGTATGCCATGAATATCGCAGTGTGTCAACTGGATATTTCTGAAAAGAACATCGCTTTTGGGAAGGGTCATCGTGGGGTATCGCGGATTGATCTTTTCGTGGTCCGAGCCGCTTCTCTACAGAAATTGTGAAGGAAAGCCTGTACGGACATTGTCTTTCCGTGGCCCATTGGGTATAATCCCTCTCCGGGTTTGTCTGCTTTTTATCCTAGATTCCGCTTCGCGATGGGGTTTTGGCATGGCGCATTTTGGACGACGTTTCGCATGTGTGCTTGGCTTTCTTTGGATGTTTCAGTCTGTGCTTTGGGCCCAAGAGCCATCTGCGGAACCCGTGGAGTTACCGGGACAGGAACAGACAGAGCCTGCCAAAGCGGAACCCTGTGAGGCACCTGTAGCACCGGCGCCCGTGCCCATTCCGGAGAGCTTTCACAAATTGTTGAAGCAGGGAAATTGCCTGGACGCTTTGAAGGTCTTGAGTGCCTTGCCGGAGAATGCTCCGGTTCAAGCGGAGTTGAAGAAGGTCCATGCCTGCTTGCAGGGAATGGGAGCCGATGGTCTTCAGAATGTGTTGGATACCACCATCGGCGCCTTGGAAGACAACCCGCTTACGCGCATGGGCCTGCATGTATTGGATAGCATGAACGTGAAGGAATTGCTGCCGCTCGTCAAAGACATTGAAACCAAACAGGGGAAGAACTCGGCGGATATGCTGGCCTTGGGCCTGGCTTATGAAAAGTTGGGAGAACTGGAAAAAGCCTCGGAGGGTTTGAAGGCCGCCGTAGAGAAAGATCCAAAGAATCAGACGGCGATGTTGAAACTGGCCCTCTTGACCAATCAGTTAAAACAACGGGGCGAGGCTGAAGAGTGGTTTCGGCGCTACCTCGCCTTGGGGACCAAAGACTATCTTTACAGCGGCTACGCCTATGCCTTTTTGAATCCGGTACTGTTCTTCGTTGTCACCGTGGTGCTGATGATCTGGGGCGGGTTGTTGATTACCCGACGGATGCTGTTGCTCTCCGGTGTGCAAGATGAAGAGGATGAAAGCGCAGATCCGACGGCGATCCGTACCGTTCACGAAAAGGAAAACCTGCTTGAAACGGTGAAAAAGCGTCAGGCTAAAGTCACTCAGCAGGCCATGCTGGCCCAGAGTAAAGATGAAAACAAGGACGAAGAACAACAGCGAAAGGCAACACCCAAGGCGTGGTGGCTGACCCTGGTCGGCATGGGAACCTTGACGGTGGCCTTGGGCGTGAATTGGTTCGGTGAGCGTAGTTTCTTCAGCTTCACCATTCAGAGCATCGCTACGGTGACGTTTTTCATCTGGACGGTTCTGGTTTTCATCGGTTGGGTAAAGCCGATGATTGCCCGGTTGACCGGAGCGTTGGACAAGGAAGAAGGGTTGATCAACCGTGAACTGCGGCGGATCAACTCGTTCACCAGCCGCTACCAGATTGTCTTTCTTTTCGTGATTCCTCCGGTCACCTTGGGGATGTTGAGTCTGTTCAAAAGCCGGGATCTGCAAATGGCGATTCTGGTTACGGCGGCGTTGATCTGGTTTGCTGCGCTGGGAACCTTGAGCCAGAGCCTGCTGTTTCACCGGGACCGATTGCAGAGTGCCTTGAAGCTTCTCAGTTTCTTCAATACCCTGCCGTTTCTGTTCATCCTGCTTTACCTGGCGGGGAACGTGTTGAACAAAATGGTTACCTTGAATCTCTCCGGCTTGACGGCGATGGAGTGGAACTCTCTGGTGGCCAGCTTGCTTCTGTATACCTTCGGGCTGATGTTCTCATTGTATTTAGCGCGCATCCAGGCCAAAGCCATCGTGCTTCCGGTCAAGGCGCTCACCGATGGCGTGCATCAGGTGGAAGATGGGGATCTCTCCGTGCAGTTGCAGGGCTTGCCGAAAAACGAAATCGGAACCCTGGCCGATGGCTTCAACAGCATGGTGGAAGGGTTGCGCCAGCGGGAATTCATCCGTGCCACCTTCGGTAAATTCGTGGACCCACGGGTGGTGGAAAACGCCTTGGGTAGCGGCAAACTGGAAATGGGGGGGCGCACCGAAAACGCCGTGGTGCTGTTCTCGGATATTCGCGGGTTTACCGCGCAGAGTGAAAAGGTCACCCCGCAGCAGATGGTGGAAGCCTTGAATACCTATTTCACACGCATGGTGCGGGTGATCGAGGCCGAAGGCGGCTTGGTGAACAAGTATATCGGGGATGCGATGATGGTGGTCTGGGGTGGTCTGTTCGGTGAAGAACCCAATGCTGCGCGGGCCATCCGTGCGGCGATTCGGATGCAGGAAGAGCTTTTCGCCTACAACGAGGAACGGGAAGCGCAGGGCTTGTGGCCGCTGTACATGGGCATCGGGATCAACGAAGGTGAAGTGGTCGCCGGGCACTTGGGCAGTGAAGATCGCATGGAATGGACCGTCATCGGTGATACCGTGAACCTGGCTCAGCGTGGAGAAGGCATGGCTCTGCCGGGAATGATTCTGGTCACGCCCTGGACGTTCGGTAAGGTCAGGGAAACCTTCATGGCTCAGGAATTGATGCCCGTGCGGGTAAAGGGAAAAGAAAAGCCGGTGGGCTTTTACAACATTCTGGGCGAGGTGGGAAAACCGCGCCCGCAGTTCCCTACGCGGGAAGATGCCAAACGAGAACAGACCAATATTGCCAAGGTGATCCGTGAGATCAATGTTGACTAGTCGCACACAAGGTGAGACGATCCACGGTAAGGTTGCTGTTAAAGGTTGACCTTTCTGAACCAACAACCATGAACGAATGGAAAGGATACGAGGAATGATCGATTATTCCGATACCCTATATAGTTTGTTAAGCTATCTGGACCAGGGAAAAACCGCAGCCCATGCCGTGGCTTTGAGCGAGGCTCTGCTGAAAGAAGCCGGGTTCCGTGCCTTGAACGAGCGGGAATCGTGGGATCTGAAACCCGGTGATACGGCCTTCGTCACCCGTGAACAGACCGGACTCATCGCCTTTCGTCTGGGAAGCAAACCGGTAGAGGAAACCGGGTTTCGCGTGATCGGTGCCCATACCGACAGCCCCGGCTTTCGTCTCAAACCCAACCCGGCTTATACCAGGCATGGTTACAAGCAGTTCGGCTTGGAAGTCTACGGTGGCCCGCTGCTCAATAGCTGGATTGATCGTGATCTCACCGTGGCCGGTCGGGTGTTTCTGAAAAGCCCGTCCAGTGCCGTGCCTACGGCCCGTCTGGTGGATCTGGAAACGCCGGTTTGTCGTATCGTGCAACCGGCCATTCATCTGAACCGCAACGTCAACGACAAGGGCTTGCAACTGAACAAGCAAGATCATCTTCCGCCCCTGGTGGGCTTGGATGATGGTACGCCCTTCAATACGGAAAGCTTGAACCGTCGTCTGGGGGAAGCCCTGGATGTGAACCCGGAGCAGATTGTTTCGTCTACCTTGGAACTGGTGGATGTGCAGCCGCCCGCCTTGGTGGGTTTGGATAAGGAATTCTACAGCGCGGCACGGATTGACAACCTCGCCGGGAGCCATGCCAGCCTGAACGCGCTTCTGGAAGCCAACACGGAACCGGAAGTCAGCCAACTGATCGTGTTGTTTGATGCCGAAGAAGTGGGCAGTTCCACCCTGGCCGGTGCGGTGAGTAATTTCCTTTCCGCCGTGATGGAGCGCATTGCCGGCACGCGGGAAAACCTTCTTCGCGCCCTGGCCAACAGCATTCAGCTTTCCAACGATGGCGCCCACGCGGTGCATCCCAACTATCCCAATCTGCACGAGCCGCGTCATATGCCGCAACTCAACGGCGGGCCGGTGATCAAGATCAACGCCAACGAGCGCTACGCGACGACCGGTGTAACCCGCGCCTATTTCAAAGAGATGGCTGCCCGTGCCGGGGTTCCGGTGCAGGAGTTCGTCGTGCGTACCGACATGCCTTGCGGATCGACCATCGGTCCCATCGTCAGTACGGCCTTAGGCTTGCGTACCGTGGACATCGGCATTCCCATGCTGTCCATGCACTCCATCCGTGAAACGGGTGGCGTGAAAGACCAGGTGATGATGGTCGAAGCCCTCAAACAGCACCTGAACGGCTAGCCGAGGTTTCATGATTCGTCATGCGGTGGTGATCGGCGCGGGGGTGGGCGGCTTGGCCGCCTCCGCCCGTTTGTTACAAACCGGTGCCCGTGTGACTCTTCTGGAAAGCCTCTCCCGTGCCGGTGGTAAGTGTGGCAGCCTACGCCATCGCGGCGTGACGGTGGATGTCGCTCCCCATGTCTTTTCTTGCAGCCATGCCGGAGAACTGGGCAAGGTGGCCCGGCTTCTTGGGGAAAACCTGGAATTTATCATCAAAAACCCTGCGGGCCGGGTGATTCTCGGCTCGCGGAGTTTTCCTTTACCGGCTCGCTTTGCCGACATCCCCGGTCTGGCCCGCCTGGGTCTTTCCTTGGGGGTGAGCCCGCGCAAGCTTCTCGGTGTGCTTCAGCATTTCGCCACGCTTTGCTTCCCTTTGGATGATGTCTCTTCACGCCTTCCGCCTACGCTTCGTCGATCTATTTCACCCATGGAAGGTTCTTCGCGAGGGTACCAGGCTCCGTTCGATCAAAGCCTGCGGGACTGGACCCTGCGCTACACCGATGACCGGAACTACCACCTGTTTCTCTCCCTCTGCTCCATTCTGGCCTTTGTGTTTCCATACGATCAGGCCAGCGCCGGGGAATTTCAGTGCTGCATTCAACGCATGGTACAAGGGCCGGGCATCGGCTATCCACGCGGAGGCTGTCAGGGCTTGATGGATACCCTGGTTCGTGGATTGACCAGACATGGTGTGTCGATCCGCCTGAAAGAGCGGGTGGAGCGGATTCTTGTGGAAAACCATCGCGTAACCGGGGTGTTCACCCGAAAAGGGCTGATCAATGCCGATGCGGTGTTTTTCAATGGCGGCGTCAACGCCTTGCCTGCACTCTTGGAGGAATCTACCCGTTCTCTGTTGCAGGCTCCATACCAACGGCCCTCGTTGGGAACCGTAAGCATTGCCTACCTTCTCAAAGAGCCGGTGTTCTCTGAACCCCTGATTTTAGGCTATCCCGATGGTGACCCGGCGGATATCTGCACGCGGATTCACCAGGAGCGTTTCTCGGATCTATGCCAGGATGGCTTCTACATTGTGGTTCCCACCAATTTCGATGGCGCCTTGGCGCCCAAAGGACAACAGATTGTCCTGGCTGGAACCCTTTTCCCCGCAGACCTTTCCAAAGCAGGCGGTGAACAGGAAACCGTGGAGGCTCTGGAACAAGGCTTACGGCGTCGTTTCCCCCATTTATTTGAAACGATCCTTCATCGCTCTGTACACGGTCCGCGCTTTGTTTCTTCGGTGAGTGGGCGGTCAGGTTCCGGAGATGCCGTCGGCGCGGCACAAAGTGTGGACCAATGCGGCAAAGCCCGTGCCTTACATTGCAGTGGTATTGAAGGGTTGTACATCGTTGGGGCCGATACGGGCCGTGGAGCGATTGGCACGGAATTGGCCGCACAAAGCGGATTAATGCTTCCTCTTCAAACATAGATTCGTTCAAAAATCAGCAACGAACGATATCTTGGAAACTCTGTGTTCATTATGTCGAGTATCTTGGAGTATTTCCGGGTGAAATTAGTTACTCGCAGTCAAGATGACCCAAAACAATTGGCCATAATCTGATTGTGTCCCTGGAATATAGACTCTCATTCGTCTGTCGCCATCTACCTGAATTAGTTTCAAATCAGATATGGACGTTTATGGTTTTCGGACTTGTTCGTTGTTACATGTATGATATATGTTGTTATGATTGGTTGAAATACGGAGAGGTTCTTGGTGTTCTGTTGTATCTCATCTGGCAGATGTAGGAGGATGTATTATTTTGTTCTCGAAAGTGATTCTGTATCGTCAATTTTGGCACCGATTCAACTCAGGTGCGCAAAAAAAGATTGACAGGTCTTTCATAAACGCTACAATCCCTTTGCAGATTGAATAATTCGGCAGCATAAACCACTAAATCTGGAGCAAAACATGGAGAATATTTTTCAGTACTATACCTTGGGTTCCCTGCTTGCGGACGTTCGTGGTGATCGTCGTTTTACCCATAAGGATATTGCCAAGACCGTCGGTATTACGCCGCAGAGTGTTAGCGCTGTTTTCAATGGAAAAGAGCGTCTTGTAATCAACCATATTACGGGATGGAAGCGGGCTTTCAAATTGCGCCGCCTTCAGGGCGCATATTTTGAGTTGTTGGCGATCCTTGCTGCCTACCCTTACGAAAGCGGTTCTCGCAGTAAGTTGCATGAACGGGCCTTTCACCTGATGGGACGTTTGGAAGAGGCCGCCGAAATGGATCATGAAGCGATGAACGGATTGATCTACTGGGCGGACCCCATCGCTTCGATGTTGCGCAACATGGTGGAGTTGAACGGTTTCCCCAAAACCGACGCCGATGTCGGTCCCTGGGTTGTGGAACGCCTCTCTTACATGGGAACTCTGGGAACCAGCGCGGCGGTGATGATTCCGCGCATTGAGAAAACCTGGAACTGGCTGCGCAAGCTGAAAATCATCAAGAAAAGCCAGAAGCGCGGCTTTATCAAGCAAACCCCCAACTTCATCAGTCCGGGAAAAATCACGGCGGCAATCAAAGACCTGCACTCGGCGATTCTTGCCTTGTTGTTTGTCGATACCTGCCAGGATTTTGCGGAAGAGATGGGTACGGATCGCATCATCGGCGGCAAAGTGGCAACCTTCGCCCTGGGAAAACAATTCCATCCCATCGTTGCCGAGATCCTAGACGACTTTTTGCGGGAGTTGGTGGGCAAGTTGAACTATGTGGCCAACCGGGATGACCTGGAACGCTTGAAAACCGAAGATGAAGCCTATCATGCCGAGGTGCTGGCCTTCATGAAGCAGATGAAAACCAAAGGCTATACCCTGCCTGAAGGAACGGACGCCGATGTAGACAGTGTGGTTCAGGTTATTTTCTCGGCGCGTAGCTTGACCAAATAACGAGCCAATCTCTCGATTCTTTCAGCGTAAACACGACATAGCGAAACGGCCACCCTTGCGGTGGTCGTTTTTTTATCTGCCTGAATCCCCCCCGCTATGCGGGGGGTTCCAAAAAGGCGAAGCCTATGAATAGCGAAGGTAGTCACTCTTCATGTATATAGAAGCCGTTCCGGCTTCCGCTGACCAAGCGACACATGGAGAGTGACTATGGACAGTAGCTTAGAGCACACGAAATGGAATTGCAAATATCATATTGTGTGGGCGCCGAAGTTTCGGCGCAAGATCATCTATGGGAAGTACAAACGGGAAATTGGCGCGATTCTGCGTCGTTTGTGTGAGTACAAGCATGTGGAGATTGTAGAGGCGAATGCCTGCGTTGACCATGTGCATATGTGTTTGAAGATCCCTCCGAAGTACAGTGTCTCGTCGATCATGGGCTACCTGAAGGGGAAAAGCTCGCTGATGATCTTCGAGCAGTTTGCGAATCTCAAGTACAAGTATGGGAACCGGCACTTCTGGTGCAAGGGCTACTATGTGAGTACGTTGGGAATCAACGAGCAGAGCATCGTGAAGTACATTCGGGAACAGGAAAAACAGGACCAAGTGACCGACCAACTGAGTCTGCTAGGCAGTGTCGTCAGGAGATATGAAGCCATAGGGCTAGACAGCGGATATGTACCGCAGCGAGGAAAGACGCGGTGTTCTTCGCATAACGCGTCGCAACACCACGCCAACGTTTCAGCTTTTCAAAGGCATTTTCAACCAGATGGCGTTCACGGTACAAGTCTTTGTCGTAGTTACGTTGAACCGTTCGATTCTTCTTTGGAGGAATCACCGGACACGTATCGTTTTTCTCGCATAGGCCAATGATGCTATTTGTATCATAACCACGATCAGCCAGTAAATTAGAGGCTGGTAGCCCTTCGATCAGATTTTCAGCCTCTTTGCAATCAGCTTGGGTACCTTTTGTAACAAGGACTCGGAGCGGATTACCATGCGCATCCACGGCCAGGTGTACCTTGGAATTGAGCCCCCTTTTGTTTGACCCGCGTCCTGCGTTCCGCCTCGGGCACCCATGCCATCGTGATGGACTTTAACATGCGTGGCGTCGATCATCAGCCATTCGGTTTCGGGATCATCAATCAAACTATCCGGTAAATTCTCCCAGATACCTTTATCTCGCCAACGAATGAATCGGTGATGGGTATTGTTCCAACTGCCATAATCGGGTGGAAGATCGCGCCATGCGTGGGAACGAAGTGACCCAGCATATTATGGCTGCGGGCCTTGCCCGCCCGGTTCGCAAGATCCAAAACACACCATTAATGAATCGTCGATTGTCTCTGGCAATCCCGCCCCATTGGCCTTTCTGCCCCGGTAAATGTGGCTCCAAGAGTTCCCACGCGTGGTCGGAGATATCATGACGGTGATAAGTGGCATCCATTGTATTCCTCTGAATAGTTTCTATTTAAAGGAATGTAGACCAGCAGAGTCGTCTTTTCCAGGAAAATCTATAACTCATGTCGACGCTGCCTAGAACATAAGGACCCTTTTAAGGGTAGCTAGGAACCAATGCGGAAGTCCGGAACCTACAACCTTCAGGTTGGGCCGGTACCAGGCCCTTATAGGGCCAGATTAAACCGCCCCTTGAAGGGGCGGTCCTGACTTGATGGGAACTATGCCTTTTCGGCGCTTGCTTCTGGTCGCTCCTTGATGAAGGCTGCATTTAGGCCATGAAACATGTTGCTGGTCCACAATTTCATTTCTTACCATGTAACCAACTGTAACCAAGTGTGAATTGTCGCTCATTGTATAAATAGCTTGCAAAAATTTAATGATTTTGTAGAATCTCGTGCAACTTCGACGAAAATCATGGTCTTGGGTTGGCGCTTTTTTTCCGTCTCGTGACATTCTCGTTGAGGTTTCCTCTGCTTTTAGGTATAATACGCCATTATCGTGTAGGCTACGCGGCAATGTGTGGATAGGGTGTTGGTAACGTAAAACATTTCCCATTCATGGGGTAAGTGGCTGACCTTTCATTCTGGTTGTACTCTTCAGAAAGCTATCGCCATGACGAAACAGGACTATTCGAGCATCCTTCGGGTGGATGACGGTATGGGTGGACAGTACATCATCAAAGATGCCTCCGTAGTACGGGTGAAGTCCGGCTTGGATTTAAGCAGCATGGATCTTACCGTCCAGGAAGGCTTTCTGGTCAGTCGCATCACGGGTGAAGTGGCGGTGAAAGAACTCTACCATCTGAGTATGAGTGACCGGAAAGCCACGGCGCATATGATCCGTCGTCTGATTGAGCGTGGTGTCCTTGAAGTGACCAACGAACAGGTGACCGATGGCAAGCATACACCCCAATATGCCGGTCATGTGTTCAATCCGGCGGACCTTCAGGAAGAAGCAGACCTCTCCCTTGAAGAGAAGAAAGAAATCATTTTCTACCATGACCGCGTTGGCCGTCGGGACTTCTACAAGCTTCTAGGGGTCTCCTCCTACACGGCGGAGCGGCCGGAAATCAAGAAAGCCTTTTTACGCCTGAGCAAGAAATTCCATCCAGACACCCACTTCGGCAAACAGCTTGGCTCCTTCCGCACAAAAATGAAGGAAGTCTACAACGAAATGGCCGAAGCCAACCGCGTTCTTTCCCATGAAGAAAGCCGGATGGAGTACCTGCGTAAGCTTCTGGATGAGCATAAAATCAAAAAGGAAGACGTCGAGGGGCTGGACCTGGAAAGCCCGGAAGAGCGTCAGGCGAAAAATGAAGAAGCTGAGCGTATGGCTCGCCTTCGCATGAACCCTATGGTACAGCGGGTCTTGAAAGCCAAAGAGCATTACAAGCTCGCGATGGAAGATATCAAGAAAGAAGATTGGCTCTCCGCAGCAAACAACCTGAACATGGCCAAGACCTTCGATCCCTACAACGAAGAATACAATCAGGCTTTGGACAGCATTGTGCAGAAGTCCAATGCGCTTCGGGCTCAGAAATTCTTCGACATGGCGCAGAGTTATGAAAATTACGGGAAAGAAGGCTACCTGGATATGTACCGCAAAGCTGCGGATCTGGCACCGATGAACGCGGAATTTAATTTGCGTATCGGAGCGCACTACATGGATTTCAGGGAACCTGAAAAGGCCAAGCGCTTTTTGACCCGTGCCGTGAAAGCCAACCCCAAGCATAAAGAAGCGCGTGTCCTGCTGGCGCGTTGTCTGATGTCTACGGGAGAGAAAAAAGAAGCCATCCCACATCTGCAAGCCGTTGTGGACTTGGACCCCAAGCACAAAGCGGCAACGGAGTTGTTGAGGAAGGCAAAGTCCTGGTTTGGATGATCGGTCGTCTGAAATGGAAGAATCGGTTCGGTTGGAATCATCATAAGACTTGCATTATTGCGCGTCATGTGCTTTTCAAACTGAGTGAGTTGCATGAACCTGGGTTGGACTTGAAGGTCGAGATGTCTCGGCGGGAGAATCGTTGATGGGCGTGGTCATCGGAATTGATCTTGGAACGACGAACAGTTGCGTGGCCTGTATTGAAGACGGCGTCCCGATGGTCGTCTCCAACAAAGCGGGGTATAAAACCACGCCGTCCGTGGTGGCGATCACGCACACCAACAAGCGCTTAATCGGTCATGCCGCCAAACGTCAGGCGATCACCAACCCTACCAATACCGTGACGGCGGCCAAACGCTTTATCGGTCGTGAATGGGAAAGCCCGGAAGTACAGGCTGCCTTGGTCAGCGCACCCTATGAGCTGATGAAAGGCCCCCATGATGACGTGCGGATTCAACTCCAGGGAAAGGTGTATTCCATCCCGGAGATTCAGGCGATGCTGCTTACCGAACTGCGCAAGATCGCCGAAGAGCATCTGGGTGAACGAGCCACCCAAGCCGTGATTACCGTTCCGGCCTATTTCAATGATGCCCAGCGTCACGCCACCAAAAAAGCTGGCCAGATAGCCGGGCTGGACGTGATGCGCATCATCAACGAGCCGACCAGTGCCGCCTTGGCCTATGGCTACGGGAAAGTGGTGAACAAGACCCTGGTGGTCTATGATCTGGGTGGCGGAACCTTCGATGTCTCCATCCTGGAAGTCAACGAGAACGTCTACGAGGTTATCACCAGCAACGGGGATACCTTCCTCGGCGGTGAGGATTTCGACAACCGGGTGATGGACTGGCTGATGGACATCTTTGAAGAGATCCACGGCGTGAACCTTCGCTCGGATAAAATGGCCATCCAGCGTATCAAGGATGCGGCGGAAAGCGCCAAGATCACCTTGTCCAGTTCCAACGAAACGGAAATCCACCTGCCGTTCTTATCTACCGATAAAGACGGTCAACCCTTGCACCTGCAAGAAGTGCTGGTCCGTGATGATCTGGAATACATGGTGGAAGACCTGGTGGACCAGACCGTCAACATCACCGAACAAGCCCTGCGGGATGCCAAACTGACCGCACAGGATATTGACTCCGTCTTGTTGGTGGGTGGCCAGACGCGGATGCCTATCGTGCAGCGCAAGGTTACCGAGTTCTTCCAGAAAAGTCCGCTGCGCAGCATCAACCCGGATGAGGCCGTGGCCCTGGGGGCGGCGATTCAAAGCAGTATGCTCAGTGAGCAGACCGAAGACAGCGCTTTGCTGCTGGATTTGACACCCCACAGCCTGGGTATTGAAATTACCGGTGGCTACTACAAGGAAATCATTCCCAAGGATACTCCCCTGCCGACACGCAAGAGCCATGTCTTCACCACAGAGACGGACGGTCAGACCGTGGTGGCGATTCGTGTCTACCAGGGTATGAGTTCCAACGAAATGGGTACGACGGACAGTCACCAGCTTTTGGGAGAATTCAGTATTGAAGGGCTTCGTCCCTTGCCGCGTGGGGAAACCCGGATTGAGGTGTTCTTTGATATTGATGCCGATGGTACGGTGACCGTGAGTGGAAAAGACCTGGACACCGGGGAGGAGAAATCCATCGTTGTGCGTAGCTTCGCTTATCTCACCGATCAGGAAATCGCGGGGATGATCGAAGACAATCAGGACTATGAACTCCAGGAACAGCATGAAAGCATCGTGCTGGATATGAGCCATCAGGTGGAGCAGCACCTGGGAAGCCTGACCAAGCTGCTGGATAAGATCCGTCCTGCCTTGCGTGAAAGTGAACAGAACCGAGCCGTGCTGGAGAAGATTGAAACCATCTGCCGCCGCAGCCAGGAAGCCTTGGACAATCAGAAGATGGAGGATCTCTATCAGGCGGATGAGTACCTGCGCAAGTCCATTCAGTTTTTGGAAAACGCCTTGTCAAAGGCTGAGCGCTGAAACCCGACTTCACGTTATCCATCACAAACGGCCCTGCCTTGCGGGCCGTTTTTTCATCGGAAGATACGCAGGCTTTGCTAGTTGCAGAGTCCTGGATTCCTGCTGCATGAGTCGGTAATGTGTAGGCGGTCGTTAACACGCTGGGCAGGGGAGCTTCCGTTCTCTTTCTGGTTTCGCTTTTGCCGGGCACGTTGTTTCTCGGCTTCTCGCGCCTGTTGTTTTGCTTTGTTTTTCTGGCGCAACTCCTTGAGTACCTGAAGACCTCGCTCAATCCGTGTGGAAGGGCTGCCTTGGCCTTGTTTGGTGGGAGTTGGTTCCGGTTTGCCAATCGTTGGGGGCGGGGGCGTCTCCTCTTCGGGAAGGTCTTGGTTCAGGAGGTAATCCAGTCCGAAGAGAATGGCTACGGCAAGGAATGCCTGTCTGATGCTCACGTTTCCGTTATGGGTTTTGCTTGGAGTCTCTAGGCCCGGAGCGTCTGCGGAGGAGGGCGGCTCCGTATCTGATTGGATGGTGATAAATGCGAAACCCGCTGCCAGGGTAAGCGAGATGATGATGGCAAGTAGAATGTTTCGCATGGGAAGCTCCATCACGGCAGGGCAATTTCAGACCATTTCTTGTTTTTCCTTCGGTATCAGTGTTCTCCAAGCCGGGGTTGAGTGAGGCGTAGAGTACGCTTGATTATTACAGAATTTCGTCTCCTGTACAAGCCTGGAGGTCGGGCAAATTTCTTACCCGACATGATCTTCCCATATCGCCTGGAAAACTTCTGGACATCGTTTTCAGAAAACCTGTACAATTGTTTCTTCATGAACCGGAAACCTCGTTGTATTGTGAGGGTTTGATGAAAAGGACGATGCCTGCCTGTTTCCTGCTTCTCTGCAACTTTGCACTCTACACTATTCTTTCCGGCTGCGCGTCCAGCGACGCCATTGAAGCCGGTACGGATTGTGACGAACAGTGCCCGGTGGGAGCGCAGCGGATCAGCGCCAAGGCGGCCAGCGGTTCCTGCGGCGGAGACGGAAGTTTCAACCCGGTGGACAGCAGCGTGTCCGGCGGCGGAACCTGCGTCGGTTCGGGGGAATGCCAGGTGGTCTGCCTCTATCCTGACTGTAGCGATGGTCAGACCCTGGTGATTACCGAAACGGAGTTCCGCTGTGAAGCTTCCGACGAGGCCGACCCCTGCAAAGACGTCACCTGCTCCGGTCATGGTCGTTGCCGTAACAACAACGGGCAGGCCCAGTGTGTGTGTGACGAGGGTTATTATGACGACGGCCTGGAGTGCATCGCCAGCGCCGACGGTGACCAGACCGATGGTGACGACCCCATTGAAGATGGCGATACACCCGACGGGGATGAACCTGACGGAGATGAGGAGGAGGATTGCACCTCCGAAGCCTCCTCGGCTTGCTTCCAGGACGATCTCTACTGGTATGACTCCTGCGGCAACCGCGAAGGCGTGAAAGAGGAATGTGGGAATGCTGGTTGTGAAGAAGGAACTTGCCGCGTTTTCACCTGCAATGAAGAAACATGTCTGGACCCGGTGACAGGGTTTACCTGGCAAAAAACGCCTGGAAACGACAATAGGACTTGGGATGATGCATCGAATTACTGCGCTACACTTAGTCTTGGTAGTTACCAAGACTGGAGACTTCCAAACATTAGCGAACTAAGGACTCTGGTTCACGGCTGCTATGATATTGAATCTAATGGAACTTGTGAGATTCGGGATTATTGTGTGCCTTGTGGCGATACTATTCAAGATCAATGTTTAGAGAGTACATGCCGAAACTCGGATCTCTGTAATCCGTCAGCCTGTACTGATGAAGAAGGCCCGAATGGTTGTTATTGGCAAAACGGTTTAGAAGGAACCTGTAATTTATATTGGTCGACGTCAATAGTTGAAGATAACCAGCAATATGTTTGGCTTGTGCATTTTGATGATGCTTTATTGAATCTTGCAAAGAAAGATTCGGCAACAAAGCAGTTTTACCGTTGTGTCCGTGGTGGGTCGTAGAACCCATAGCCCACGAGGGGCGGTTAGCGGCGCTTGGTGGAAGGGTGAACGCGGCAGGGGAGAAGCACGGTAAAGGGCATGGGAACCCCATTCCAGGTGGCGGGAGTGAATTCCGCCCGGCGCACGCGGTCAACACAGGCTTCATCCAAACCATCCCCGAAGGATTTCAGAATCGCTACACTTTTCACCGCTCCGGCGCGGTCCAGACTGATGCGCAGCACCACGGTGGGTCGGTCCTGACGGTGCATCAAGTGGTGTGGGGCGTGCAGCCGTGGGATCTTGACCAGCTTGGGAGCCTCGAAGCTGTCCGAGGTCAGCCACCAGGGCTTGGGGGCCGGATCGTTGCCTTTAACCACCTGTTCCCAGTCTACCGGGCTGTTTTCAATCTGTTCATACTCTTCCAGAGTCAAGTCGCTCATCGGTACCGATGCGCTTTGTCCTGTCTGTGCTGGCGGGGCGGAGGACTGGGCGGAGGCATCGGATTGTTCCACCTGCTCCGTTTCCGTTTGTTTTTCAGGGCGCAGCAGGTAGTAATCCGGGATGACCAGCTCGCCGGACGGCGCTTCCTGACGGGAAAACGAGGCGACCAGTTCATCCGCCGTAGGTTCCGGTCGCTTGGCGCAGGAACAACACAGCAGCAGACAGGCGAGGCTTGCAACCCACCCCAGCCGCGCTTTGCGCTTGAATCTCTGTTTCAACCCTCTTACTCCATCAACCAGACGCGCTCCACTTCCATCGTGAAGCTGTCGGCTACGTCTTCATCATAGATAATCAGCACGTTTTCATCGTTCTTGGTTTCCGCGCTGGTGGTCCAGTTGTAGGAACCGAGAAAGGTGGTTTCGTGATCCACCACCATGAATTTGTGGTGCATGGATTTCCGGTTTGCATCCAGAATGACGTTGACGCCCGCGTTATGCAGGGCTTCAAACTCGCTGTCATCGCTGGCGGCGTTGTATTCATCAAACACACCGCGCACGGTGACACCTCGGTTGTGGGCGGCAATCAGCGCGTCGGATAAATCCCAGACCGTAAAGGCGAAGATGCAGAACTCAATGCTTTCTTCTGCGTTTTCCACCAGGGAAATCAGGTGGTCTTGAATGCCTTCGTTGCGGAAGCGTTCTTCGTCAGGGCTGAAATAGGCTTCCAGGCCGACATCGCCGATCTGGAACGAGCCTCCGGCGTTGTCTTCGCTCTGGGTACTGAAGGCGTGATCGGTGAACATTTCATCAAATTCCGCCTCAAAGTCATCAGCCAGTGCTTCGCTGTAAATCATCACCGCGTGGTTGTTGTTGTGCCAGGCTCCGTTTTCGGTGAGGTTGGTGCTTCCCGTCCAGACGATGGTGCCGTCTACCACAATGAACTTGTTGTGCATCAGCGAGTTGTCCCGCTCATCCAAAACCAGGGGAACGCCGGCCTCAACCAGTTGATCCACCGCCGGGTCATCACGGTAATCGCTTTCCATGACCAACTTGACATCGATCCCGGCGTTATGGGCCTGCATCAAGGCCAGGCTCACTTCAGGAAGGTTCAGTCCGTGAATCGCCGCGTGAATGCTGTCTTCGGCCTGATTCAGAAGACCGATCAGTTGCCGGTCAAGGTTCAAGGGTTCCGTCCAGGCACGGCTGGCGATGTTCCACCAGGTGAAGCTATGGTAGACGTGAATGGGGTCATCCGCCGTAACCACGCCGTCTTTGAGCAAAGGGTCTTGGTAGATGGTGTTGAAGGGGCTATCGTCATCATCGTCATCATCATCATCATCGTCATCATCGGTATCGCCGTCCGAGTCGTCACCGTCCGTCGTGTCATCGTCGGTATCGTCATCGGAACCGTCGCCGTCGGCATCCCCATCGCTGAAGTCATCGTCATCATCGTCGGTGGTGTCTCCATCCGTCGGGTCATCGTCGTTATCATCGTTGTCGTCGTCGTCATCCACCAAGGAATCGTCGTCATCGTCGTCGGAGCTGTCTTCGTTGTCACAGGCCAGCGAGAAAAGGCTCAGGCTGACAAGGCAGAGAAGAACCAGGGTCCATCGGGCGTTTGAGTTGTTCATGCTGTGATTCCTTTCTAACGCGAAGGCTCGGTAAGCAAACGTGAAGAGCCGGGCCTTACTGGGTGTCTTCGCTGCTGGTGGAGAAGTGGAGGCTCAATTCTCCCAGCGGATTTCCTGCCAGATCCGTCAAGCCTTCTTCCAGGGTCAGGGTATAGGCCGTTCCGGCTTGCAGAGGGGTCCGGAAATTGATTTCCATCTGGCTGTCGTTCTCGGTCATTCGGGCGTCCAGGCTTACCGTATGATCCGGTACACCGGTCAAAGTAACGTCCGTTCGTTCATCAAAATTGCGGGTGTTCAGGGTTTCGGTGAAGACGAGAAGGGCATAGTCCCGGCTGGCATCCACCTCTTGGCCCTCGCTGGGCTGGGAGCGCTCCAGGTCGGGAGGGGTATCGTCCACTTCTTCTTCGTAGTCTCCGTCGGCCTCACCCGCCATGCGGAAGGAAAGCAGGTATGGCTCCAGGTGCTCTCCGTTTTCCGCTTCAAAGCTGTTGTCATGCAGGGTGACGCTGTAGAGAATCCCTGCTTCGGGCGGGGCATTGAACATCAAACGGAACTGGTTGTACCATCCTTGACCGAGGCTTTCTTCAGGCAGGGCCAGGTTGGCGGTCATGGAAGGAATCGGTGCGCCCTCAGCGGCTAAGGTGAAGGCTCCTTGAAGGGTCTGACCGACGAACTGAAAGGGTTGATTGAAGTTGAAACGCACTTCCTCAGTCGTCAAGGGAACGTCTTCCTGATCCTGGGTGGGCAGGGTCGAGAGAATCTCCAGCGGTTCCGCGGCTTCTCCGTCCTGTTCCTCATCGCCATCCGCAGGAATGACGCATTCGCCGTTTTCACAAACCTGGTCGGCTTCCACGCAGTTTTCCCAAAGCTGCCAGTTCCCGTTTTGGCATTGCTGGACGACATCGGTGTTGTCCGGGTCGCAGCGGCGCTCGTCGTCCGTGCAGAGGGTGTCTCCATCTTCCGGGGTTGCTTCGTCCTCGTCTCCATCCGTCGGTGTGACGGAATCGGACGGGTCGGAGTCATCCGAGCAAGCGCCGATGCTCAAAGCCATCAAAGCCCAAAGGGCGAGGTAGAGAAGAGAAAGGGGGCTCTGGCGTGTCATCGCCCATCTCCTTCCGTTGGGGTTTTCGGCACGAGATGCCGGAAGCCGAAATGACGAATGTAGTTGATCGGCATTCCGGTGCAGGTGTCATGATGGACACAGCCTCGACAGCGTACCGATTTTACCCGGTAAGCGCAACGAATGTAACGATCCGTGATGGCCTGCTGGGAGATCCGCCCCTTCTGATCCAATACCCCGGTGTCTAACACGGCTTCTTCCTCCTTGGAGGTGATACAGAAACAGGGGGCGATACCTTCAACCGTGACTCCTGGGCCAGGGTTCAGCCGAGCCAGGGAGGAAAGGTCCGGTAACAGATCTTGGGTTTCAGAGAGGGTTTCCGTTTCCACCAGAGAAAGCACAAGCCGGGGAAGAGAAGTCCAACGTTCCGGCCTTGTCTGCAAGGCATTCCAGAAGGTTTTGTTGAGCAGAAATTCCCAGTTTGTATTCGGGTGACGCTCCAGCAGGGAAAGCTGGCTTTCCCGGTGCAGAATCAGCCGAGTAAGCTTCTTTGGCAGCTCTTGAGGAAGATCCGCATAGCGCTGAAGTTTCAAGTGAATCGCTTTGAAAGGGCGTTCAAGCCAAACTTCGGCTTGTTGGTAGTCTTCGGCGAAAAGCCGCAGCGTCAGGGTTTCAAAGGGCAAGTGTTTGAGGATTGCCGTCCAGGTCTTCTCGGACAACCCACGGTTGGTAAGGTCCACACGCAGGCCCGTGGCTTCGGCGGGGTTTTGCCACAAAGCCCGCTGATCTTCTACCCAGTCGCAGAAGGCCTGAAGGAAGCAGTGACGGCAGCGTTCGGCTTGACGACAGGGCAGGGCAGGGCCACCATCCAACCAGGTCTTGAACGCATCCGAGCGCCCCCGGACTTCATCATGCAACTTGTGCGGATCTTGAATCAGGTCTTCAATGCCTTCCAGATAGGCCGGGGGGAAGCGGTTGGTCCAGATGTAATGGTTCGGCTTTTTGGCAAAGTGGAAGGCTTCGTTCAAATACGGGAAGGCTTCATCCACATCGTAGAGCATCGTCTCCTGATGTTCTTCAAAGGCCCGCCCGAAGGGAACCACCTGAAGCAGATCAAATTCATGAATACCCAGGCGTTCGTAAAAGGCGATGATCTCTTTTAAGTGTTTGTAGTTCTTGCCGTTGATGCAGATGTCTACATTGACCACCATGCCCGGAACCGCTCGGAGATTGAGCATCCCCCGAAGCGCCTGTTTGAATCCGCCGGGAACGCCGGTCAGTTCGTCGTGCAGTTCCGGTGTATGACCGTGCATGGAAAAGGTCACTTCGTTCAATCCGGCCTGGATGGCTTGCTCGCAGAAGGTTTTGGAAGACCACATCCGACCGTTGGATACCGTTTGAATCCAGCCGTAGCCGGTTTGTTTTCCCAGATGAACGAAGTCGATGAATTGCGGATGAATGCTCGCTTCTCCGCCGGAGAGGATCAGCCGAGCGCCGGGCTGAAAGCCCTCGCGGATACGGCTTGCCACCTCGTCAAAGGGAAGGTGCCTTCCGGTGAGGCTCTCGGAGTCCAGGCAGAACATGCAGCGGTTGTTGCAGGCTTCGGTGATGCGCACCCAATGGCGCGGTTCAAGGACGGCCTGCTCCTTGACCTGGTTCTGCTCACTCACGCGGTTTCTCCTTGCGCGGTGTGAATTCCTCCCAGCCGTAGGCTTCGGGGTATTCCCGCCAGGGGCCTTCGCATTCTTCCTTGTAGGTGCAGCTTTCGCAGGGCGATCCTTTCAGTTTGCCTTCGTTGAAACGGTATTCGGTGTAGTCTTCCACCACCCAGTTGGCATCGACAATGCGCGTTCTGGGAATATAGCGCTCGGCAACGAAGACCTCATAGCCCTTCATGAAACAGTAGGGCATCGCTTCGGTCATCACTCGCACACGGGCTTGAATGGCAATGTCCAGCGCTTGCTTGAGGTAGGGTTCCACCAGGGATTTTCTGGGGACGATGCTGAAGAAGTTCTTCTCGGCGCTTCCCAGAGCGTGGACGAAGGCGAACTGAAACTGATCGACCTTGAGCGCAACGAACAAACGGGCCATTTCCGGAAGGTGTCGGAAATTCGGTTTGGTAATCACGGAGTTCATAATCACCGTTTGACCGCGTTTTTTCAGGTTCATCACACCGCGTGTCGTTTGGCGAAACGCGCCCGGTGCGTGGACCAGATAATCATGTAATTCCGCTGTGTGTCCGTGGATCGCCGGTGAAAACTCGTTGGCTCCCGCCTCGATGATTGCGTCTACGTAGGCATCATCGGCAAAACGGCGCCCATTGGTCTGGATCTGAATCACGCGGAAATCCAGCCGTTTGGCTTCGGCAACCAATTCCAGGAAATCTTGGCGGATAGTCACCTCGCCGCCGGTGAAGACCAAGCTATCGCTCTGCTCGCGATTTTCTGCCAACAGGCGTTTTACCTCATCCGTGGTTTTGTCCGGGTAGTTGTAGCGCTTGTCGCCTTGGACGCAGAACAGACACTTGTTGTTGCAATTGAACCCAACCTTGAGGTCGATGCGTTCCATAGTTACTCCAAATCGTGGTGAGCCCTCGTTGATGGTGGGCATTGGACGGGAAAACGCCCTACGATGCACCTGTTTTCCCTTGCAGTGTACCGAAAAGATGTAGAGGATTCAAGCCATCATCTCAAGCGGCTAGGGTTCCTCGTTGAGTTGGTCGCTGACACCGTACAGGGTGCGGTCCAAATAGGTTTTCTGGGTTTTCAGGGTTTTCAGTTCCACGTCTCGATTGGCTTTCTCCAAGGCGAGTTGCAAGCCGGTGATGTGCCGCTGAACCGTTTCCGGTTCTCTGGCGTAGGCTTCCATCATTGCTTCCACGGCACGGCCATAGTCTTTCTGCCGCAGGTACACGGCACTTTTCAGCACAAAGGCATCCACCCGCTCGGAGTTCAACGCCAGGGCGGCCTCTGCTTCGGCAAGAGCCTGTTGGTTGTTGCCGTGTTTGAATTGGATGGTGGCAATCCATACCGCGTAATCGCTGTTCTCTGGCTTGGAGTCACGCAGGGCCTGCAGGCCGATTAACACCTTGTCAAGCTCGCCCAGGCGCTCTTGGTTTCTGGTGAACTCCACCAGATGACGTTCCAACATGGGCCAGTTCGGGGCCAGACGCAAGGCTTGGGCCACCCCGATCATCTCTCCGTCAAAAAGACCATGACGAAGGGCTTGCCAGCTTTTCAGCAGATGGCCGAAAGCCCGCTTTTCAGGCGTTTGATTCTGCTTGATGGCCAAGGCTGTGAGATCATCGGTCAGGGAAAGATCCCCCCCGAAACGACGCAGGGCTTTTCGGGCAGAGGCCAGTTTCAGCGGCAGGGAGTTCTTGGCCAGGGTCATGGCATCGGACACCGTCAGGCCGGGGAGCAGGGTTTCCCAGAGGGCGAGGTCATCCAGGCGAGCAATGAAGCCTAGGTCATGGGCTTGACGAAGATTGCTTTGGAAGCGAGCTTGAGTGGCATCCGACGGGGTGGCTTCCTTGGGGAGTGGAGCAATGGGGCGGCTGCATAAGGCCAGCGTCAGGTTCGGGTCAAGTTGGGGAATCAGGTGCGCTTCCCCCTTGGGGAAGGCTTCGGCAAAACTGCGTAGAATGCCTTGTAGCGCGCTGCGGTTCAGGTCTGAAACAGGGATGAGTTGAACAAACAAACCGTGGGGATAGAGGGACCGGGCGAGCATGTCATACCAGGGTTTGGTGAGATACAACCCGGCATCGGCCCGCACCAGACTCGCGGCATCTTGGATGATGACATCGGCCTGAACACCGGCAGGTAGACGGTTGAAGGCGTCTCCCCAATGCAGACTGGTGGTCTGCGGGTGGCTGTCCAGGCGCAGGGCAATGGGTACGATCTCCCTGTCTTGGGGGTACAAGGGGGAGGCCAGCGGATTGACCACGATGGGAAGATCCCCCCGTGTTCCGAGGGCTTGTCGGAACCCATCTACCACGCGGCCTTCCAGGGTATTGAGGAAAATGGCCCGGCGTGGTGCGCCCCCTGTCCAGGTTGCCAGCAGACCACCCAACAGACGCCGTGGGTCATCGTCCTCGCTGTAATTGAATTGATAGCGTTCCAGACGTTCCAGGCTGAGGGTGTCCCCGGTTTCCGTGGGGTTTACCTGAATCAGACCTCGTGTGCCCGGCCAGTGGAATTTACTTTCGCCAAGCAGCCCGCCGTTGGATGTCCAGGCTCCCAAAAGTACCGGCGAAAGCCAAAGCAGGAAAAGAAAAGCGGCTTTCCAGCGAGTCTCCGGGCTGCGGGCCAGAACCCAAGCCTGACGGATATACCACGGAGCAAGACAGGTGCCGAGAAGAAGCATCCAGGGCGCTTGCTTGGCCATGAAGACCGCAGCAAACACGGTGGTGGCAAACAATACCAGGAAGATGACAGGCAGGGTTAATCCTCTGTTCTGCGACAAAAGACGAATCTGCATGGAGAGCAGCAGGCTCGCCCAGACAAGCCCAAGAAGTAAGCCGCCTACCACCAGGGGAAAAAGGGCCACTGGGCCGTGGGTTTGTCGGCCCAAGGTTCCCAGAAATGGAAGCAGGCTGTCTGAAAACAGCAAGCCCGTCAAGGAGAGCGCCCAGCAGAGTGCCAACAAGGCTTGAACGATCCATCCCGGAGAGACATCTTGCAAGAGCCAGAAGAGCAACCAGAGGCCGAAGAAAGCAAATCCGGAAAGCCAGATCAAGGCTTCGGCGTTGAAAGCAACCACTCCGGAAAGCCGCCAGCCGAGAAGAAAGGCAAGCCCGGCGGAAAGCCAGAGAAATACAAGCCACGCGCCCAGAGCTTGGGTCTTTGTGGCATTGTCTTGAGGTTCCGAGTCGTGGGCTTCGCGTTCATCAGGAGAAAGGAACAAACCGTAAAGAACTGCCAGCGTGAGTAAGGCGAGCCATAAGGCGTACAGACTGAATGAGGCGGCCAGTGCCGCGTTCCAGACGACCATGCCCAGAGCCATTCCGCTGAAGTTCCAGGAAAACGAGGGGCTCTGAAGCTGCTTTGATAATATCTCCACCCGAAGAAAGGCGGCAACACACCCTCCGGCCATGAGCAGCGTCATCCAGGTCCACAAGGGAATGATGATTCCGAAGAGCGTAGGCAGGGAACCCAGCGCGAGAAGCAGCAAGCCTGCTGGAAGCGGAAGCCTTCGTAGAATCGCCAGTTTGTTTGTACCCGTGGCGCGAAGGGAGAGGCGGTCCATCATCAACCAGCCAAGCATCATTCCCAGAGCCAGAAGAATCATCGTCTGGGGAAGAAGCAGGCTGGTGATCGCCAACGCCGCCTGATTGGACAGCCAGAACAACCCCAGTCCGGCGGCCAGAAGGAATCCACTGGAAAAACGGGAGGCGGCTTGATGAAAGGAGGGGGAGGCATCGCCTCCCCGCAAAGTACTTGTTTGTTTCATTGTCATGGAATCAAGGTTGTTCTCCCACGCCCACGTCGCTGTAGGTAGCCCCATGTGTATTGTCTCCGTCGTGATGATCGCTGGCATCAATGCACAGGTCTTCGTTGTCAATATCGTCGAAATGCCATAGGCCGGTGGTAAACAGGTCGGATGTGTATCCGGTCTGTGGCGTATAGGTATCCCCTTCATAACGTCGGATCTTGGAAATACGGACTTCATCAATGTAGCCGTTGAAGCCCCAGCCGGGCCGGTGGGTTCCGTCGGCTTTGTCCATGCTGCCTACCACCAGATGGTTCTGGGTGAAATCGCCCGGACGCCGCCAGCCGATCAGGTTGGTATGGTGGTTTTCAAGAACGCCGTTGACGTACAAATCAATGGCGTCATCGGCCCAGACTACGGCAACGTGGTTCCATTCGCCGATGTGGATGGAATTGTTGGAGGAATGCAGGTAATCCTGATGATCCTGGTCGGCGATGGCCATGAAACGGGCCACGTTGGGACGGTCATAGAAATCGGCACAGACTACCAGCAGGTAAATCCCTTGCGGCCAGGCATCCCATTTTTCCAGGATGGTGTTGGCGTTGGTGTCGCAGTTGCCGCTTAAGCTGGTGGGGAAGATCCAGGCTTCCAGGGTAAATTCTGCGTTGGGGTCATAGTCATTCTCATCAGGAATAACCATGAAGTCGTCCCCGCCGAATTCCAGGCTGTAGTTGCCTGCACACTCGCCCGTTTCCACATCGCAGACCGAGCCTTCCGGGCAATCGGGACCATCCACCCACAGCCCGTTTTCATCACAGATTTCCGTTTCGCCGGGGTCTTTGGCGCAGCGGGTGTCTCCTTCGTTGCAGGATTCGCAGAGGCCATCCGTGCAGTTGGGGGCTTCCGGCGGGCAGGCGGCATTGTATTGCCAGATGTGTTCAGTGACACCGCCGCCCAGGTCTTCCGCCACACAGAGGTAGACATCGTTGGCGTTTTCGCTTTGGCTGACCATGCCGCAGCGGGTGCTTCCCAACAGGCAGGTTACGCACTCGCCATTTTCGCAGAAGGGTTTTGCGCCGGAGCAGGGGTCTAAGGTCCAGTGGCCGTCGGATTCACAAATCTGGTGGCTCAGACCATCGCAACGGGTTTCTCCGGGAGCGCATTCCAGGCAGACAATGCCGTTGCCGTCTTGCAGGTCACCGCACATCGGCGTGTCGCCTTCGCAATCCTCATCCAGTACCCAGGCTCCATTGCGGCATTCATAAATACGGTAATCGCCGTTTACCTCGTCGCAGTACAGATCCCCGTTGGTGCAGCTTTGGCATTCGCCGCTCTGGCAGGCCGGATCGGGACCGAGGCATTCTTCTTCAACCCAGCTTCCGTTTTCGCAATACACACGGGTACGACCTTCGCAGCGTTCCACACCGTTCACGCATTCCTGGCAGCCGTCCGCCGTGCAGACCGGTGTCGGGTCAAGGCAGGATTGCTCATCTTCCCAACTTCCCGACGCATTGCAGCGTTGAAACACGCCATCGACGCAGCGCACGGCATTTTGCATACAGCCGCCATCGGTGCAGCCATTGGTCAGGTCACAGTATTCGTTGGCCGCGCAGAGTTCGTCTTTGGGTTCAAACTGGCAACCCAGTGGTTCTTCGCAGCGGTCCTCAGTGCAATCCACCGAGTCGTCACAGGTGACCGTTTCGCCCTGGCAGCTTCCCGACTGGCAGGCATCGTCTTCCGTGCAGACCAGGCCATCATCGCAGCTTGCTCCATCTTCCGCGTTGGACCAATCCTCGGCGTTCACGGTGGGACGGCAGGCCATGCAGGCGCTGTCCGGTTTGGACGTGCCTTCGCTAATGCAGGCGTTGTTGATCAGGCAGTAGCCTGTTCTCAATTCATAAACGCATTCGCTTCCGTTCCAGCTATCGTCGGTGCAGAAGAAGTCATCTTCGCAACGTTGGGTTTGTTCCTGTTCTTCCGCGTCGCCATCTTCATCCCCGTCCAGGTCGCCGTCGGAGGTGTCATCGTCATCATCGCTGGAAGGCGGTTCGCACAGACCCGTTTCGAGGTTGCAGGTATAGTTTCCAAAACAGTCCTCATCACTGCTGCAACCGCCGGGGAGGTCGCTGGGCAGGCAATAGCCCAGGGCTTCATCACAGCTCATCCCTTCCGGGCAGTCCTCGTCCGAATCGCAGGGGGGACAGTCGTAGCCTTCCGGGCAGACGAAATCTCCATCGGTGGGACTGTCATCTCCGGTGCCCGATGCCCCGTCGTCACAGGCCATACTAACCAACCCAAACAAAACCAAAGCAAGCCATTGATAGGCGTTCATGATTATTCCTCCAACAAAGCAACATGCAGAACAAAACAATCCAAGCTTATTCTGCCGCAGGACCAAGGAATCTGCAACGGATTTCCCATGAAATTGTGGTAAGAAAACCGGGCTGTCAGGCCGATTTCTCCTGCGTGTCCGCTTGGGTTAGACGAAGGGAAGGAGCAAGATTCCGACACCGTTTCTTTCTGTTCGCCCGGGAATGTCACCGCAAGGCTTGCTTGACAGATGCAGGGTGGACCTGTACCTTCGGGAGCAAGGAGCGCTGATGAAGGAACTGCTGAAGAAACGACTGATTATGGTCATGGGGAAGGGCGGCGTCGGCAAGTCGGTTGTCTCGGCGGCCTTGGCTCGTCTGCTTCTGGAGCAGGGTAAGCGGGTTCTGTACGTGCAGATCAACGCCAAAGACAAAGCCTCACAATACCTCAATATTCCCACCGCAGGGCCGGATCTTCAACATCCTCTACCGAACCTCTTCACCGTGAACATCACTCCCGAAGCGGCGATGAAGGAATACGTGCTGATGCAGATCCGCCTGGAACTGGTCTACCGGCTGGTGTTTGAAAACCGGGCGGTGAAGTACTTCCTGAAGGTGGTTCCTGCCCTGAATGACCTCGTTGTGCTGGGAAAAATCTACTTCCACGAAAAGGAAACCGACCGACAGGGAAAACCGAAATACGATGTTATTCTCGTCGATGCTCAACCGACGGGTCACGGCTTGTTTCTACTCAAGCTTCCTTATGTGATGAAAAAGGCCGTGACCGGTGGCCCGGTGCTGCGGGAGGCTTCCGGAATGCTGGAGCTGTTGAAAGATCCGAAGAAGACGGGGATCGTTCTGGTTACTCTGCCGGAGGAGATGCCGGTTTCCGAAACCCTGGAAACCTTTTACACCGTGCGTGATGAGTTTCAGATGCCCCAAAGCGCCGTGGTGGTCAATCAGGTGATCCGCTCCGGCTTGACCGAGCAGGAGCAGGCACGCCTTGGGGAACTCCTGCAAACCACCGAGAACAACAGCCCTTTGGCTGCACCGCTGGAAGCCGCTCGCGAAACCCTGGCCCGTGAGAAGGCTCAGGCTCCTTATTTGCAGAAACTTCGCGAACAGCTTCCTTTGCCTTCGGTCTTGCTTCCTCGCTTGTCTGGAATGCGCTTCGGGCCGGAAGAACTGGCTACTTTGAGCAATTCCCTGCGTGCTGCGATGGGGAGTGACAAGCCATGATCTTGCGTGAGGTGATTGACCGGCATCATATCCTGGTGCTTTCCGGGCCGGGGGGCGTAGGGAAAACCACCGCCGCAGCGAGCCTTGGCTTGTATGGTGCAATGTGCGGTAAGAAAACCGCGGTCTTGACCATTGACCCGGCCAAACGATTGGCCACCAGCCTGGGTTTGCAGCAACTTGATAACCAGGCCCGCCGGGTGGATCTCTCCAGGCTTGATGATGTGCCACCGGGCGGGGAACTCTGGGCCTTGATGTTGGACGCCAAGCAGACCTACGATACCTTGGTGCGTCGCTACGCTCAAGATGAAGCGCAATACAAGCGCATTTTGACCAACAAGTTTTACAAGCATTTTTCCAGCGCCATCGGCGGGAGCCAGGAATTCACCGCCACCGAGAGATTGTATCAGCTTGAGCAGGAAGCGCCCTGGGATCTGATTATCCTTGATACTCCGCCGACGGTTCATGCCTTGGATTTCCTGGACGCCCCGAAGCGGATGATTGATGCCTTGGACCAAAGCGTCTTTCGTTGGGTGGTCAAACCCTATCTCACGGCGGGGAAGATGGGCATGAAGATGCTCGGCTTCGGCAGCGCTTACGTGCTGCGTACCCTGAAAAAACTGGTTGGATTGGAAATGCTGGAGGATCTCTCCGAGTTCCTGTTCAGTTTCAACGGCATGTACGATGGGTTCAAAGAACGGGCCAAGAAGGTGCAGACCTTATTGCATGATCCTCAGACCGCCTACCTGGTGGTCAGCACCTTGGAACAGAACAGCTTGCAGGAAGCCTCATTCTTCCACCGGGAATTGCTCCGCCAGGGGTATCATTTTCAGGGTTACGTCTTGAACCGTATGACTCAACGCTTGGAAAGCGATCTGGATTACCCCGCTTTCTTCAAGGCTTTGGAAGAGACGCTTTCCGATGAGGTGCTTCTTACCGGCCTGGCTCCCAAACTCTGGGAGCTGTACCGCGAGCATCGCCTGTTGCAAGACAAGCAAGATACCAACCTGAGCCGCTTGCGTGATGATGAAGGCTCCGGCGTACCTTTGTACCTGGTTCCCCACTTCGAGACGGACATCCGTGATACGGCAGGCCTACGCCGCTTCGCCGATGCCTTGGTTCGAGCCAACCGGGTGGAGGAATAAGCGACATTTGGTTTACCAGGAGAGTGATTCATCTTGGAATAAGGCCATGTCACTTGTCTCGGACAGCAGGAATTCCAGATAAAACAAAACGGATCTACCGCCACGATGATTCAGAGATGCGGTGGTGGGCTGCGTATCGAGGAAGGAAGCCGCGTGGGGACATCGAAGGCACTTCGATGTCCGATGGCGTTCAACTCCAGCCGTTGAACGCCCAAGGGTCGAGAGACGACCGAAGGTCGCTCTCGACGCCACGCGGCGTGGTGCTTGGGTCGGTACGAAACTCTAAACCATGCGCTCCGGCTTGTTGCTTCCCGTGTCCCGTTTGTTCGCCGCAAAAAGACGGTAACCCCAATCCAGGCGGACAAAGGCCACAAGCAGAGCGGTGATGATCAACAGCACAATCAGGGCCAAAAGCGGACTATGAACCTCACGGTAGAAAATCTTTCCCTCACCGACTTTGGGCATGGTTGTCGGGGATGAAGGAAGACCGTAATAGGTTGCTAAGGTGTCGATCTGAATCAGGTGAATCACAGGAACACCGTCGCTGGCAAAACGGGACATCACCGAGTCAATGGCGATCGGCCCACGTGGTGGGTAGCGGTTCAAGCCGGGTTTGAACAGCTTTTTACCAACCTTGGTGCCTACGGAGGTGGTGCCGCCACCGACATTGATGTACACGGCGTAGTCATCCCCTTCGGATTGCTCCTGGAAGATTTCCATACGCTTTTGGAGTCCTTCGTCGTAGTTGGCAACAAAGAGTGGGGGTGCGCCGCTGATCTCGATGGCATGGTCCAGCAGCTTCCGGGCGCTCTTGGTCAGCCCAAGACCCCGGTCATCAATTCCGCCGCGAGAGACAGCCACGCTACGGAAGGGGAAAACGCGCTTCTCTTCCAAAACCTTTTCCATGATCGGCCACATGAAGTCCTGGAAGTTGGCCCCCCATTGGGAAGACCCCGCGCTGGAGATAATCACCGGTTTCAATTCCAGTTCTTTCATGGCCGCATAAAGGCAGATATTCAAGGCGGGGAAGCTTCCTGAAACACCTACGGCGACACGGTCACCCGGTTCGACACCGGCACGCATCAACAGATGTACGATCACGGCGGCAAAGTTGGGGTTGGCCGAGGTCTGTTTGGCCGGCAGGTGACCGGGGTTCGTGGTTACAGGCGTCAATAAATCGCCGATCAATCCCGTTCCCGCCGGGTCTGCTTCTGCATCCAAGGGATGGCCAAGGCGAAGGCGTTCCTGCAAGATCACCTCGAAGGCCCGCTTGGCCAATTTCGCGGCTCTCATTTTTTCCACATAAAAAGGCTGCTGTTCACGTACCCGGTAGTTTTCAACGGCGATCAGGCCGGAAATACCCACCAGGGCCACAACCCAAAGCAGTTTCAAGGAAACCCGTTGGGGTCTCCAGTAAAGCTTTTTCATCCGATCACCTCCTGGCCCACGGCGAGAATGAGAATCAAGCGCACCATGATGGAAACAATGGCCAAGGAGGCCATCGTTTGAGACGGGCCCTGACGGTCCATCCAGATGGCGATCAGGCCGGGGATGATGAAGCCGATCATGTTGTAATCCACCGCAGACAAGCCGGGCCATTGGGTGGCGATCATGCCCATCAGGTAGCCGATGAGGATCATCAATGCGGTCCGGCGGCGACCGTAGATAATGAGGAAGGTCGATAAAGCCCGTACTACGCCGAAGGTGGCAAACGCGGCCAGCAGGGTAACCAGAATATCTTGCGGGCGACTCATCGCCAGCGCCATGTAACCGGGGACGATCAATCCACCGGTAGCGATACCGAAAATCTCTGTGAACAACAGGCCGATGACCAAGCCCAGGCCTACGCTAAGCGCTAAGAGTTCCATGATCCGCGTTCCTTTCCCAGAATGGCACGGTTGCGGATAAACCGCACCAGGTTGAGTCCTTGTCCGCCGATGTTGCCCATACCGATAACCAAGGTTCGTTGCAGGCTGACATCCAGCAGAGATTCAAAAATCGCCTCCGCTTCCCCTTCCGTTAAGGCCATGCACCCGGCATCGACACCCAAACGAGCCGCCAGGCGGGCGAAGAGGTAGCCACCGGAGCCCATCAGTACAATGCGGTCGGCTTTACGCCAGAAGTCCGCATCATTAGCCAGCTGCTGGGTGCGGGAGGGGCGGTCACCGCGCAGGTTGAACAGAGCGATCACCCGGTCTACATCCGGATATTTCTCGATGGCGTAGTTCCAGATTTTTTCCGTGGATTCTGGATCATTGGCTGCGAAGGCATTGATGAAGATCATTCGTCGGCCAAAGTAGTCTACCTGATGTTCGGAAAGCGCTCCGGGGTCGGGGTTGGCCTGCCACATCCCTTGAATGGCCGTGTCACGGTCTACGCCCAGGTCGGCGAGAATTTTCAAACTCAGCGCAACATTTTCCTTGTGTTCGGAGTAGCGGAACCCAAGCATGTCTTCATCGCTTACGGCTTTGGTATCGTTGGATGTCACACCGACGGCGACACTCCCGCGGTCTTTGGCCGCTTCGTCCAGAATCCCGAAGTGCTTTTCTTCACAGGTGAACAGTTTCCCTTTGACCGGGATCATCCCTGCCAGGCATTGGGCTACTTCGGCGTCGGTTGGTCCCATTACATCCAGGTGGTCCGGGCGGGCGTTGGTAATCACGCCGTGGGTCGCTCTGACCAGCTTGTTTTCACTGATCCAATGCAATACCGGTTGCAGGGCCATGCACTCAATGACAATGGCTTGGGCGGACAAGTCGCGGGCGGCACCGATGATACGACGCTGCTCGATGATGTTCGCTCCCGCCGGACGGTAGACGGGAACCTCCCGCCCGTTGGGCATAATCATCCGTGCCAGGGTTCCCGTGGTCTTGCCCACCGTGGCAATTCCGGCGTGGTTCATCGCCGCCGTGAGCAAGCGTGTCACGCTGGATTTTCCCCGCGTGCCGGAAACATGAACGCGGATCGGCAAGGATTCCAGGTTCCTCTTGTGCGTGGTGTATTCCAACGCACCAAGGCCAACCAGGCTTCCGGCTAATCCGAGCAAAACCTCCAAGGCAATCATCGTAATGGTTTCTCCAATGAAGCGAACGCTTGTGACCCCGTGGGGTCATGGGTATGGCGTTTTCAGACCGATGAACGAACAAACCTAACCAAGCCTTGAAAACGCACCATTATAGCGCCAAACGAGATTTTGGGAAAGAAGGAAGATGAGGCCAACGCATTTTCTTGGATGATGGCTCGGTGGTTTGAAAACGAAAAGCTTTGGAGGGAAGCCTGTAGGGGGATGTGGGTTGAATTGAACGGTGTGCTCTGATCCCAGGACATCTTGGATTCTGGATCAATCATAGATCGTAAAAGCTCTGCAATCACTCAATGATACCATTGCTTATATGCTGTTTCCTGGAGGGAACCTTGTTCTGTGTTCCTCAGTGGGTAGCTTGGTAGTCCAGTAGTCCAACGAGGGAGATGATTCAACTTGTGGACCTTCATCATGGACCCGTGGGCGTACTTGCCAATCTAGCTGTCTGTGCTATACTCTCCCGGCGTTTTCCAGAACAGCACGTATTTGATGTGGGGCGATCATGAGCAAGCTTCAGACCCAGAAAGACCCGGCCAAACTCATTGTCAGTTGCTTTTTCAAAGAGGACCGCTGGCTCTTGCACGCCCTGGACCACCTGGTCAATCGTTTCGGCTCTGTGGAACGCCGCGTGGGCCCGCTGTATTTTACCATGAGTGACTACCAGCGGTCCCAGGCCGAAGGCGAGATGAAGAAGGTGATGTTGGATTTCCGGGACTTGGTTCCCCGTGAAAGTCTGGCCTCTTTGAAAGTGCGCTGCCACGAAATTGAAATGCAGCTTCTCCGCCAGGCTCAGGATGAAAACGTGATTGCCTCCCGCCCGATCAACCTGGACCCCTCTCATCTTTTCACCGACAAGTTCATTGTCAGCTCAAGCCGGGACAAGCCGCACCGCCTGTATTTAGGTCATGGAGTGTTTGGAGAACTGACCTTGATGATCCGCCAGGGCCATTTTGAATCCCTCCCCTGGACCTATGCCGATTACCTGGAGCCGGAGGTACTCAATTTCCTTTCCGGCGCACGGCGGCGCTACCTGCATTCCCTGCAAGGAGCCTTGACCACGACGGAGGCACCCTCAAGTCTCTGAGGTGAAACCAGATTGGGACTTGGAAAAATACGGTGGTGACTTGGCTGAGGTTACCCGAATTCAACCGAAGGCTTCATCCATCCAGCACGGCGTCACGGAAGGTTCGATCCGCCCAGAGTTGGGTCAGGGCTTCATGCTCCAGGCGAAGCAGGGCGCTTTCGTCAAGTTCCCCTGTCCGGTCCAGAGAGCCACCTGAAAAAACCTTAGCCAGCGTTGCGGCCAGCAGGCAGTCCGGGTTGCCGAAATGTTGCTCGGCATATTCCCGCCATTCCAAAAGAAGCTGAAGCCGCCCGCTTTCACCGGGAAGGGGAAGCACGCTCTGGCGTACCGGTTTGGCGTCCCCTTTCATGAAATAGAGGGATTCATCCACCGCACGGCGCAGCAGGCTCTGGGGATCTTCCATCACGCGGTCGCTACGGCGCAAAAGCAGGGTGGACGGTCTTGGGTTTGAAGTACGGTCCTGGGGAAACGATGTGGTCATCAACTCGAAAAAAGCCCGTCGCACATAGGGGAAAGGGCCGCCTTCTTTGGTTACTTCAAAGGAGCGAAGCAGAACCTCCTTGGCTCCGCCACCCAGGGGAAAGCCCTGGCTCATCAGCCGTGAAGCAGATAACGTATCTGGTTGTTGCAGGTAGACACGACGGGCATGAAGAGCCGTGTCAATCAGTGGTGCGGAGCATTGTTCGGGGAGAATCACCGCCACGGGAATGGCAAGGCATTTCAGATGTTGGTGGGTTTCCTGCAAGGCGGCGCACCAGGAGTACAAATCTTCAAGGTGGGTATCCTTGCGAAAGCCGCTCATGAACCGCTTCAAGGCCTGACCGTCGTCGGCTTCAAAGGCTAGTACGGCTCCATCCGCCTTTTGTTGGTGCAGGTTATCCAGGCAGGCTCGAAGTGCATGTGGAAAATCCCGCCAAGGGTTGGCCTTTTCATTGTTACGGATTCCTGCGCGGAGATACACCAGGGTTTTCTCGCGGGTGGCCTCGTCTTGGTGGGTTTCTGGAAGAGCTTGGGGTTCAAAGTACATCGGTTTATCACCTGAAGGACAGAGGGCGGGTTATCAGCCTTTGGAACAATGGGCCAATCCGACCATGCCTCGACCACTATAGACAACGGCCATTCCTTCGCGGGCTTGGTTGGATTGCAAACCCAGCATCAGATCCAACATCATGCGTCCCGCCGTGGCGGTTCCTGCATCACCTTGCATCAAGGCTCCACCGAAACGGTTGATGCGCTCTGAAGGAATGGAAAGGGTTTTCTGGAACGCGGCGGGGAAACCCACATGAGGGTCGAACAGTTCCCAGACATCCTGGGCTTCCGGCTCCAGCTTGTGATTTTTCAGAAAACGGGATACCGCCTGAAGGGCTTGGGGAGCGCGTTCCTGCGGAGAGAAAGAGAGGGTCCGTACACCGTTGAGACGGCAACGTGGACCGATCAGGCGATCTTCCCAACTCGGAGCCGCAAGCAAGATCAACACGGCTCCGCCGCAGGGAGAAGCCTGGCGGGCGATCTCGTTTTGAACCAGCGGTTCGCTTTCATGGTTGGGTTCCTCATCCCACGGACGAACCACGCAGGGGTTGTTCTCCAGTTTCTCCGCATTTACCCGCGCCCGAAGGGCTTTCAGGTAGCCGGTTTCCTCGTCACGGCTTACACCCGCTTCCCGGCAAAGCTCCTCGGCAATCAGGGAAACAGGGCTGAAGTAGCGGGGAACCCGCTGCATCAGGCGGGGCGAGGGAGCCGGGTTGTATCCTTGGGCCGGAACACGGTCGGGCATATCCACTGCGGCAACCAGGGCCAGGTCTTCCAGGCCGGTTTGAATCCGCAAGGCGGCGGCTTGCATCGCCGCGAAAAGCCCATTGCAGCCCTGTTCCATCGTTACGGCATGAACCTGGGGTAGCTCAGACAACACGGCAACATGCCGGGCCAGATTCTGACCGAACTCCGCCTCCGGGGTGGACGTGGCAACGTGAAGAGAACCAAGGTCTGATAGATCGGAAATGCCGTTGGACTCCAAAAGCAGAGGAATCATGCGGGCAAGCAGGGAATCGGGACGGGGAATGCTTTGGCTGGACGGGGAAGCCACTGGATAAAAGGGGCTACGCAATCCGACCATTAACAGGGGAGATTGGAACATGAAACGGCCATTTCCTCGAACAGGGTATCGTTAAAAACGCATCCAAGGCGTGGCCCTTCGCTACACCATTTTGCACGAAGGGAAAACATGGCTCCTATTTTTTATAGAAAATCGTAATCGTCAAGCAATGAAATTCATTATCGCTAGATTGGGTGATGACGGTGTTCAACACCTCGATCTCCGGTCGCTGACTGAGCCAGGAGGTGATGGTTTCACCCAGGCTTTCACGTTCCTTGGCTTTGGTTGCCGTAAATACTTTCACCGCATTGTATCCGCGAATCGCTTCAGTCCCCATAGCAGTCGCCTCCCTCCCGCCTCTAGCGGGTGTTCCACCGTGGGAAAGTCACGTTGAATGGACCTTCCAAACCGTCATTTGACACGCCTATACGATACCAGCAAGTCAACTCGTATGCAAGATGCAAATAACAGTTATTCCTCTGAGGTTATCAGAAAAGAATTCGTTTTTTATGAAAAAGCGTCTGGTAAGCATTGCCAAGTGGTTGGTGTCTATGCACAATTTGCCGTAGAATTGATCCTCCGTTGATCTCCAGTGCGCGGATGCTGCTTCGCACCCCCTCGGATGCTTTGCGGCACCCTGTCGGAGAGACGATGATTCCCTCGCCTGTCGGGAGAGGGCGGGCGAACAAGGTAAGCAAGGTAAGGGATGATGGGATCGGTTTCTGGTTCTTTGGTTCCTGTGTTGGTTTTGACGTTCAATCCTCGATGCACCTGTGGTTGCATCCATGAAGGAATAAAAAGGGAAGACGGTGTTATTGCCCAAACGTTTTTCATTGCAACATCTGTTTCTGGGAACCTTGCTGGTGTTGGTGGTGGTGATTTTTGTCCCCATCGTCTTGGCGACCTGGAGCGCCTACCGTTCGGAAAGCCAACATCTGGAGTTGCAGTTCCATGAAACCAACAAGCAGATTGCCTTTCTGGCCAAACGGGTACTGGCAAGTGTCCTGTGGGATAGCGCCCAGGAACTGGAAAGCCTGGAGGATTTCGGTACGGAGTCTCTACGTTCCTGCCGCTATCTGGAAAAGACGGATCCGCAGGGGGTGATTCTGGCTTCATCCATGAAAGCCTCCCGGCAAGGTCAAGGGATTTCTTCCGACGTATCATGGATCAACCTTCCCGACCATCCCAGCCTTTCGCTGGGGGGCTTGATCTTTCCCAACGATCCCCAGCACCCCTTGCTGCCTTTGCGAAAACGCCTTGGGGATTCCTTCCTGGTCTGCCTGCTTGACCCGGATATTCTGCACAGTGAATTGAGCAGCGGCTTGCCGTCCCTGGTACATCGCAATGTCTATGTCGTAGACCGACAAGGCAACCCTTTGTTCTTCGGGCGCTCGGAGTTGATCCGGCAACCGGAGGCGTTTTTACAGAATCCGCCGGTGCAATGGTTTCTACAAGGCCAGCAGGGAACCCTTCGCTATCGCAGTTCGATCAGTGGCCGGGAGCGTCTGGCCTTTGTGTCTACCTTGCCGGAACTGGGCTGGGGTCTGGTGGTCAGTGCGGACATCGCCGCCAGCATTTTACGGGTGCAGGATCGCTTTTTGGGGATGGCTACGGCGTTGCTCATCGGCGCGGGCCTGGCTTTGGGGATCTTCCTTCTGTTCGGCAACGTACTGGTTCGTCCGCTTCTGGAATTGACCGCCAGACTTCGCCACGCCACGCGGGATCAGGCCGAGCCCATTCCGGTGCCGCGTTCCATGTTGCGTGTTCATGAATACCAGGAATTGGCCGACGGCTTGAACGCCCACCTGAGCAAACTTCGTGATGCGGAAAAACAGACCGTGCAAGCGGAAAAGCTGGCTACGTTGGGTGAACTGACCGCCGGCCTGGCTCATGAAATCGGCACCCCGCTCAACGTGATGCGTGGCAACGCCCAACTCGTCAAGCGGCGTCTTCCTGCCGAAGATCCCAATCGGGCGGTGCTGGATAAAATCATCGTGCAGACCAAGCGCATTGCCGACTTGATTCGTAGCCTCTTGGATCTGGCGCGGATGGATAAGGAAAGCAAAGAGGAGTTGGACCTTCCCTTTATTGCCCAGCAGGCCTGGTCTACCGTGGGTAGCCTCTATCCCGACGTGCATTTTTCCTTGGAGGCTGCGGGGGCTTTGCCTCGCCTGTCCATGCGTCGTCGGATGATGGAACACGCCTTGATGAATATGATGGTCAATGCCTGTCAGGCAATGGAAGGGCGCGGGGACATTCGCCTTCGCCTGGATGTCAAGATCACCGAGGGGCGCTCCTGCCTCGTGTTGACGATGACTGATTCCGGACCCGGTATCGACACGAAAGACTTACCTCATCTGTTCAAGCCCTTTTTCAGTACCAAACCTTCGGGGCAGGGGAGTGGGTTGGGGCTGGCCTTGGTGGACCGTGTAACCCGTGAGCATGGCGGTTATGCCTTGGCGGAAGCTCCTGCCGAGCGGGGAGCGTGCTTTACCCTGGTCTTCCCGATGAATGACGAAGAAAACGCGGAGGACCGATGAGCCGCCCAAACCAGAATGACCCCGGCATTGTCGTGTTGATTGTCGAAGACGATTCGGACATGCGTGAGATGTTGTCTCAGGCTCTTTTGGAAGAAGGCTTTGAGGTTCGTACCGCCACGGATGGCGAGCAGGCGATGATCAAGCTGGAACGAGCCCAGTTTGATGTGTTGTTGACGGACTTGAAAATGCCTGGGGCCAGCGGTTTGGATCTCTTGGAAGCGGCCCAGGCGAGAAACCTGCACCAGCCGGTGATCGTGATGACGGCTTTCGGTTCCATCGACAGCGCCGTGACGGCGATGAAACGAGGGGCGTATTCCTATATTACCAAGCCCTTTGATCTGGATGACCTGATCTGCCTGATTCACGAAGTCGCAGCGCAGATACGACCTCGAAAGCTTGCCGAACATCAGGTGGATCATGGGGACGATGGCGATGACGAGCCGGTGATCTATCAAAGTGCAAGCTTCAAGGGAGTGATGCAGCAGGTGCGAAGCGTCTCGGACAGCCAGGCCAACGTGTTGATTTATGGTGAGGCGGGAACGGGGAAGAAGCTGATTGCCCGTCAGCTTCACCGCTTGGGGGTTGCGCCCCAGGGGCCGTTCGTCACCGTGGATCTGAATGCCATCGCTCCCAAGGAGGTGGATGTCGTACTTTTCAGTGAAGGGCACTGCGGCCAGGAGGCGATGAGGGCAGAGAATGCAGGGAGTTTACAGCGAGCGTTGGGCGGAACGCTCTTTCTGGATGCCGTGGATCTTTTGCCTCCGTCTTCCCAGGCTGGTTTGCTGCGTCTGTTGCAGGACAAGGATGCGGCCAAGCCAAGGCTGATCTGCTCCTGCCAGCAGGATCTTCGCTCAATGGTTCAAGAGGGAGAGTTCCACGAGGATCTGTTTTACCGCCTTGCCGTGACCAGTCTGAGCCTTCCTCCACTGCGGGAGCGCCGGGCCGATATTCCCGTCTTGGCGTACCATTTTCTGCATCGTCTCAGCCCTGAAAACAAGGTCACCGGCTTTCGCCCGGAGGTGATGGACCTGCTGGTGGATGCTCCCTGGCCGGGTAATGTGCGTCAATTGCAGGGCGTGGTGGACCATGCGGTGATCTTCCGCAAAACCGGGTTGATTCAGAAACGGGATCTCCCCGGATGGTTTCTCGGTGAGTTGGAACAGGCGGTGACCACCGATGCCCGTAGCCTGGAGGCTGTGGAACGGGAGCATATCCTGAATCTTCTGGAAGAATGCCAAGGCAATCGCAGTCGCACGGCCAGGATTCTCGGCATCAATCGCCGTACCTTGATTCGGAAACTGGTGGCCTACGGTCTGAGCGCTGAAGAGGAGTAGCCCAGCCTCGACCGAAAGACCAGGAATCGACGTCTCCGGGGGTTAAGCTGCGTCATGATGAGATCGTTAACCAGAAGGTTCAACGTTCCTTTTTAGAGAATTCGTCCGTTTTAAAAGGGGCTATTGTTTCATGACCCGTAGGGCTGGAAGGTAAGTGGAAAGATGTTGACTCCGCCGATTGGCTTGTTCCCGTTGGCTTCCGTTGGGCCTTATGGTATGGTGCTTGGCGGATGAACCGTGAAAGAGGTAACAATGATGCCTTGGCTTTTTCAACGCTTTCTGCCGACTGTCCTTCTACTGGGCTTCGCCTTTTCGTTGTGCCTTTCCGGCTGCAAGGATGAGAAGCAATCCTGCCCCAGTTGCCCCTCCTGCGAAGAACCCGTAGGACAAAATGAACCGGATTGCCGGGACCGTCCCGTGCTGGAAGGCTGGGATGCTGATTGTGACGGCGTGCTGGATAGTTCCTGCCACAACCGCGTTTATGATACAAACCGGCGACTGATTGAGGAATCCTTTGATCGCAATTGTGACGGCAAGCCGGATCATGACTGCCGAAGCTGGCAATACAATGAGAACAACAAACTGGTTCGTGAAAGCCTGGATCTGGATTGCGATGGAACCGATGACCAGGCCTGCCATGAATATCGCTATAATACCGATGACCTGTTGATTCACCACGGCTTGGATGATGACTGCAACGGCGACTTGGATGGTTTCTGCTACAGCTATGAGTACACGTCGTCCGGGCATCGAAGCGGAAAGACGGTGGATCGTGACTGCGACGGACTCCCGGAACACTGCTACCGCTATGAAGTCAATGACGCGGGACTACAAACGTTCTATGCCTACGATGAGGGCTGCAACGGCAGTGACGACACCTGTGTGGAAAGCCATTATGACGAAAACGGGAATCTGATTGAGCAACGCCGTTTGCCGGAATGCGGAACTCAAGCAACCCGCTGCTTCCAAGCGGAATTTGCCACCATCTGCAAACCCTGAGGGGATAGCTCCCGAAACCAGGGAACCGAAGGTCCACCATAGAGGATAGGAACGAGAGACGCCGTCCGTCTTGATAAACGGCCACGTCCCCGGAGATGGGCCCGGAACCATAAAAAAAGCAGGGAGCAAACATGCCCCCTGCTTTCCTTTATTGTATGTTGCCTTCTCGGCTAGTTCAGCACCGGGAGTTTTTCAATTTCTTCCGGTTTGGCCGAGCGCAGGTAGGTGACTTTAATATCGAAGGTCAGTCGTTCTCCAGCCATCGGGTGGTTGGCGTCCAGCACCAATTCATCGTCGGTGATTTCCATCACACGCAGGTTGATCGTGTGACCGTGGTCGTTGACGGCGGTCAGCACCTGGCCCAGAACAATCTCTTCACCGGGAGGAATGTCGCCCTTCGGGACACGCTGAATCAGTTTTTCATCATACTTTCCATAGGCTTCTTCCGGGTCCAAGGTCAAGGTCAGCGTGTCGCCCACCTTCAGATCAGCCATTTTACGTTCTACGGCGGGAAGCAGTTGATAGTAGCCGTGGACGTAGTTGGCCGGGGCGGCCTCCGGGCGATGCTCTACCATCTCGCCTTTGTCATTGGTCAGCTTGTAGGAAAATTCCACATAGCTGTTACGTTCGATCTTCAAGCTGTTGCTTTCCACTTCCATCGTTCGGTTCTCCATATCCGGGGTTCCATCATTCGGGGCCCTGCTTATCAAGACCTAAATTCTCCCTTGTCAATATGGTGATCCCTTGACCACTTTGCAAGGAAAAAGGGACAAGTTTTTGTTAAAAGACAAGAAATCCGATTCGCAATTCCCATTCCCCGCCGCCTGGGACTCGATAGGCGTTCTTTTCTTCGTTTTTTTACAAAACCCAGGGAATAGTTTCCAGGGGTCCGGGGTTTCAGGTCATATTCCAGGCCTAAAAAAAGGTTGTAATGGATGTGGTTCTCTGCTATGGTCCGCCAATTGCTCAATCTATTGACAAATTGGTCAATTCGCCCGAAAGATCGGGACTTTGTTATGGAATTTCACTTACTACAGATGAACTCCGGAGGTCAAACAATGAAGGGAACGTATCGGAAGCTCGCGCTTGTCCTGTTGCCGGTCCTGCTGATTGCCTTGCTAGGCGTCGTCGGATGCGATCAACCCAAACAGGATACCAAAGATCAGGCCAAGAAAGCTGAGCCGGCCAAGCTGGCTAAAAAAGCCAAAGATGAAGAGCGCTTCAAGGTGCCGCTACCACCGAACGCCGCCTGCAAAGGTGCGGATAATGCGCTGGTCACCATTCTTGAATTCAGTGAATTTCAATGCCCCTTCTGCAACCGCGTGAACCCCACCATCAAGAAACTGATGGATGAAAACAAAGGCAACGTCCGCGTGTGCTTCATGCACAACCCGCTGCCCTTCCATAAGAACGCAATGCCCGCCTCCCGCCTGGCCCTCTTGGCCCGTGACAAAGGCAAGTTCTGGGAAATGCACGACAAACTGTTTGCCAACCAGAAACAGCTGGACAAAGAAAACCTGCTGAAATTTGCCGAAGAACTGGGCTTGGACAAAGCCGAAGCCGAAAAAGCGGTTGATGGCGATCAGTATGACAAGGAAATCAAGGAAATCCAGAATATCGCCCGTACCTTCCAGGCTCGTGGCACCCCGCACTTCTTCATTAATGGTATCCGTCTTGCCGGTGCCCAACCTTATGACAAGTTCAAAGCGGTTGTGGATGCCGAACTGAAAAACGCCGAACAATTCAAAGGCGAAAAAGACATCTATGCCGCAGTGACCAAGGACGGCAAAACCAAAGCCGAACCGCCCAAGCGCAAAGGCGGTAACGATGAAAAAGATACCGCGGTCTATAAATTCGATCTGGCCAGCGGTGCCGATTCCATCTGGTGGAAGGGTGCCAAAGACAACGCCCTGATCACCGTGGTGGAAATGAGTGAATTCCAGTGCCCCTTCTGCAACCGCGTAAACCCGACCGTGAAGAAGATCATGGACGAGTACAAAGGCAAAGTGCGTGTCGGTTTCTGGCACAATCCGCTGCCCTTCCATAAGAACGCCGAAGGTGCCAGCCTGGCCGCTCTGGAAGCCGGTCGTCAAGGTAAGTTCTGGGAATATCATGACCTGCTCTTCAAAAATCAGAAAGCTCTGGGCACCGACGATCTGGTGAAATATGCCAAGGAACTGGGCCTGGACGGTAACAAGATCAAAGCCGCCATCGACAACAAAACCGGCCTGGATACGATCAAGAAAATGCAAGCTGAAGGCACCAAGTTCGGCGCTCGCGGAACCCCGGCGTTCTTCATCAACGGTCGCAAAATCACCGGCGCTCGCCCCTTCGAGCAATTCAAAGAGTTGATCGACGAAGTCCTGAAAACTGCGGAAAGCGTCAGCAAAGCCAATGGCGGCATCCTGGGTGACAAGCTCTATGCCAAACTGACCGAAAAGGGCAAAGAAAAGGCTGAAGCTCCCAAGCGCAACAACCGCCCCAAAGAAGACCCCAACAAGGTCTATGATGTTCCCGTCGATGGTTCCATCTGCAAAGGCCCGGCCAACGCGAAGGTTACGATCATGGAATTCAGCGAATTCCAATGCCCCTTCTGCTCCCGCGTACTGCCGACCCTGAAGAAAATCGATGAGGAATACAAAGGCAAAGTGCGTGTATGCTTCAAGCATAGCCCGCTGCCCTTCCACAAAGATGCTCCGTTGGCCAGCGAAGCGGCTCTGGCTGCCGGTGACCAAGGTAAATTCTGGGAAATGCACGACAAACTGTTCGGCAACCAGAAAGCTCTCAAACGCGCCGACCTGGAAAAATATGCCCAGGAACTCGGTTTGGACATGAGCAAGTTCAAAGCCGCCCTGGATAGCGGTGCGATGAAAGAACAGATCAAGAAGGACCAGGATCTGGGTCGCAAAGTCGGCGCCCGTGGTACCCCGACCTTCTTCATCAACGGCAAGAAACTGGTTGGTGCGCAGCCTTTCGAGAACTTCAAGAAAATGATCGACGAAGCCTTGAAATAAGCCCAATCGACTCCGATATGAAAACCCCGGTCATCTGGTCGGGGTTTTTGCATGGTTGACTCATGAGGAGTGAGGAGCAATCGAAACCGTTGTCAGCGTTCTGTAGTTAACGGTACATGGGTGGGAGGTCAGATGCGCCGGGTTGCGTCGTTGAGCAGGCCGTAGGTCAGGCCGTCAATGAAGCCTTCACCGAACTGAAACATCTCGCGGTGGATGATTTCACGCTGAAACCCAAGCGTATGACAAAGGGCCATCGCCGCCGGATTTTCGGTATGAATCAGGCATTCCAAGCGATGGATGTTCAGCTCATCAAAGGCGTAGCGAATCAACAGATGCCCCGTTCGTGTAGCGTGACCTTGGCGGATGGCTTCGTCTTGATCCATCATGAGGAACAGCCGGGCCTGGCGGTAACTTGGGTGCATATCGTAAATGGCGGCCCAGCCTAGAGCTTGATGGTCCGAACGGCGTTCGATGATGAAGAGATCCTGATCATCACTGGCTTGAAAGATGCGGGCCTGTTGCTCTCGTTGAAAAAAGGATTCCGGCAGGTTCTCAGCAAGCAGTTCGGTTTGTTGCCATGATTCCTGCCAGTCTACCAAGAGGTTTCCGTCAGAGATTTCAATGGGCCGTAGGGCCAGGATGTCATCCGAAAGAAAGGTTGTCATCGGGCCAACTCCTGTACCCAGTCCGGGTAGTTAGGTAAACGCTCCCGGTATTCGCGTTGAAGCATGGAGTATTCCAGAACGTCGTGATACTGGCCTTTGCGGAACAAGGCATCCCGATAGGTGCCCTCTTTTTGGAAACCAAGTCCTTCATAGAGTGCGATAGCGCCGGGGTTGAAGGGATAGACGTTTAAGCAGGCGCGGTTGAGATCCAACTGATTGAAGCAATACCCCAATAGAAGGTGCATGATCTCTCGTCCGTAGCCCTGATTCCACAAGGAAGGCTCTCCGATAAACAAGCCCACTTCAGCACGCTGATTGAAAATGTCGATCTTATGCAGGCCCGCACCACCGATATGCCGTTGCTCCTTGCGGGTACAGACGGCGAGAACCAGACTCAAGGGGTCGTCGGAGAGCGTTTTCAAATACTGCTCTTCCCGAAACAGGGAAATGGGGCGTGTGAAGGAAAGGGTAGACCGAATACGTGGATCATTTAGCCAGGTGACATAGCGCAGAGCGTCGCTGACTTCCGGTTTCCGAAAGTAAAGGCGAGGCCCATACAGGTGCTGGTTGGAAGTCATGGTCCCACCTTGCCTTTGATCTGATACTCCCGTACCGCCTTGGCGTGTTCGGCGTAGGTTACACTGAATTTGTGGGTTCCATTGTTCATGCTGACAAAATACAGGTAGGGCGTTTCCGCGGGATGCAGAACGGCCTGGATCGCTTCTTTTCCGGGGTTGGCAATGGGACCGGGAGGAAGCCCCTTGTGGACATAGGTATTGTAGGGGTGGGGATTCTGAAGGTCTTTTCGTGTGATGTTGCCGTTGAAATTCACCAGACCGTAAATCACGGTGGGATCGGTCTGCAAGAGCATTCCTTTTTTCAGACGGTTCAGAAATACGGCGGCAATCAGAGGTCTTTCCTGGGGCACACCGGTTTCTTTTTCCACAATACTGGCTAGAGTCACAAGCTGATGCTCGGTCAGACCCAACTCCTTAGCACGGGCGATTTCCTTCGGCCCAACCACTTTGTGATAGCCTTCCACCATTGCGGCAAGTTTTTTGCGTAGGGAATAGCCTTTGGGAAACTTGTAGGTTTCCGGCATCAGATAGCCTTCCAGACGGTGGGCCGGAGAAAGGTAGCTTTCCGTCTTCCCCGCAGGGATGTCGGCACGTTTCAGGAAGGATGGATCGGCAAGGATCGTCATTACTTCCTGGGCGCTTCCGTGGCCTTCCTTTTCAAAAATCTGAGCGATTTCCTCAATACGCAAGCCTTCGGGAATGGTGATCGCATAAAGCTTGACCGTACCTTTGGCGAGAATGTGCAAGAGCTCCAGAGGCGAGTGGTTGCTTGCCAGTTCGTATTCTCCTGCTTTGACGGCAGGCAGGTCTTTCTGCACGCGATGAAGGTATTTCATCAGTGGATGGGCGTCGATCAAGCCTGCATCGACCAGGATGTACAGGGTTTTCAACACACTGGCTCCGGAAGGGATTTCCACCGTGACGGTTTGGGCGTGACCGTCATCATCTTTGGGAGTAACCAACCATTGGGCCAGACTGTTGTATTGCATCATCACATAGGCGGCAACCACCACCACGGCAACGGCGCTAGCCAGAGCGATCAGTTTTTTCACCGGAATCTCCTTGGTGACGGCTCAGCCTGAAATCTGACGGTGATCCAGGTAGCCTTGCAGAATGACGGAGGCGGCCAGTTTATCGACCACCTCTTTGCGTTTCTTTCCCTTCACCTTCCCTTGGCGCAACACCTGTTCAGCAGTGACCGTGGAAAGGCGTTCATCCCATTCATGAACCGGAAGCCCGAAGCGCTCCTGCACTTGCTTGGCAAAGCCGCGGGCCATCTCGACGCTGGTACCTTCCTGACCGTTCATATGCAGGGGAATCCCCACGACAAATTCCTGAACACTGTAGTCTTCCACAATGACGGCCAGGTCGTTGAGGGTCTGGGGATCGTTCTGTCGTTTCAAGGTGGTCACCGGTTGCGCGGTCCAACCCAGTTCATCGCTGACGGCCAAGCCGACGGTTTTGGTTCCCACGTCCATGCCTAAAATACGGATGCTCATTCGTCGAAGGTTACTCCCTGTTTGTCGATACGGTCGATGATGTCGGCAGCGACACGCTTTCCATCCAAGCCTAAGTAGCGGGCATACTCCTTGACAAAGCCTTTGACGTAGACCTTGGCCGGAAGCATTTTGAAATCTTCGTTTTCAATGTAGCGCAGATTGCCGGGGCTGATTTTGGTTTCCTGCGCCATATCACGGATGGAAACTCCGGCCTTCTCCCGCAGTTCCCGAAGTACTTCTCCACTGAACACGAGGCTTTCATCCACATCCAGAGGAGGAAGACCCACCTTGCGCCCGCTTTGCACTTTGGGTAATGGCGCTGGGGTTTGGTCACTATCGTGGGAACTGGAAGGAGGCTCTGCCCCGGCGCTTTCTGCACGAAGTTGATTGGGTGTATTCCAGCTTTCCAGGTCGATATTCTCAATGACAATGCCTTCGGCGCTGTCATATTTGGTGGGTTTCTGGCTGAACAGACCGGCGTCGTATTCCTTGCGTGCTTCGTTGTCCATCAGGACGTGAAAAGCCTGGGCTACCTTATCGAGAAATTCGTTCAGGTTTTCCTGACTGTAAAGCCCATAGGCGGTGATGCTGTTCGGTCCATAGATATTACGAATCCGCTCGTAGGCCCGCCGGATCTCCTCTTCACTGGCTCCGGGGCTGACTTCCAGAATTTCGTAGTGGGTTTGGTTCAACCCTTTTTTCATGGCGTACACCTACCCCCGTCGGCTGGAATGTTCAAAGGAGAGAATCTTTCGGGCCATCAGTTCAATGTCGTCTGTGGCGCGGCTATCCGGACTGGTGAGCAGGAGAGGGCGCCGTTGACGAACGGAAGCCGTGACGGCACCGTCAAATTCCACATGACCCATGTATTGCATCCCCAGACCGAAGTAGCGCCGGATCACGCTGACCATGCCCGGACCGATGTCCGATTCCATGCGAGCGCGAACCTGATTGAGCAACAGCCAAGGCTTGAAGCCTTTCACGGCGTCTTCAAAATGTTCGCCGATTTCCGGGTTGAACATCAAAATCACCCGTACCAGATCCCGTGGGGTTTTTACACCAAGAGCCTGGCTTTCGGCCATCACTTTACTGACCAACTGCTCGGCTTCTTCCTGGTTTTCCATGAAACGAAACAGACGGTAATAGATGCTCTTCAGAATGTCATAGGTGTTTTCAATGGCGGTGGGTTCCGGCACGGTAACCAACACGGAATGGTCTGCGGCGAGGAAGTAGTCCAACTGACTCAGGGTGAGATAATTCCCCAGGTCCACAATGGCGTAATGGTAGCCGGACCGGCGGATGTCTTCGTACAGATCCGGTTGTTGAAAGTGACCACGGATTTGCTCTTGCAGTCCCCGCAGCAAGCGTAGCTGCTTGAACGGAGTTTCGTGAAAGAGGTCTTCAAATTCCTCGATTTCCCCATCGTAGTGGTCATCCACCGAATGGTCCGGTGCCGCCATGCCCAAAAACGTATGCAGGTTGTGGCCGAAGCGAACACCATCCACCAGCAGGATGTTCTTACCAATCTGTGCAAGATAGACGGCAAGGTTGGCGCAGATCATGCTTTGTCCGGTGCCGCCCTTGCCGCTGGCAAAGGCAATGATGCGGGTGCCGCCCGGAGTGGATGTAGAGGAACGGTCTTGGGATGGTTTAACCTCGGTCACGGTGATTCCTTGAGCTGTCGGTGCGGTCGAAAACGTGAACACAAGTATAGTGAATTTCTTTTGATTGGGCAAGGATTGGTTGGTCCATGCGGGAAATTTTCCAGTCTATCAAGGAGGGTGGAATACTGAAGAACATGTGAAGAAACCTAGGGAGCCCCCCCTTTGGAGTGTGCTGACATGGTCCTTACCCCTTATACAGATGCACCTGTCTCTCGTGAGTGGGAAGGCGAACGAAGAGAGCGGGGTAAGGGGAACCAGAGGGGGCAATCGTGCCTTGTTGCGCCTTGGCGCGGTCTGTTGGAAAGATCGGATGAGCCTGCGGAAAAAGTAGCGATTAATCCTCTGTTGCGGTATAATCCGTCACACCTTAGGGGGAGCGACTCAGGCTTTCCCCTCTATACCCAACATCGTGTTGTACGCCGTATTCTTTTCGAGGATTGCACCATGACGAAGCAGACAACTCAATCCCAGCGTGCGGCCCGTCAGGCCGAACACTTTGCACAAGACCTGCGGCAAGCGGCCTTACGCCTTCGCGGTCATATGGAACAGAACCAGCAGCTTTCTTCCCAGGTGGTGCTGGAGGACATCGGTCAGTTTACCTACCAACTCTACCGGACCGGTGCGGAGGAAGTCCCCCGTCTGCTCCGTCAATCCATCCATCGTCTGGACAATGCCGCACAGGACTTGAAAGAGAGTTCTTCCGCGTCCCGCTTCGTACAACAGGCCGCCGGTCATCTGCGTGATACCATCCGCTCAGCGGCGTGGGACTTGAACGATGTGGTGGAACGAGTGGTGAAACAACGGCGAGAGAAAGACTCCAAGTAAGTTTGTCGGCAAGTCTGGAGGATGGGTCAACCCGACATTGCCTTGTGTGGTCTTTCAGCGAGCGGAAAGAAAGGTCTGGCCGATGTACACTCCCAAGCCTGCGGCGGCCAGGCCAAGAACGATTTTGATTCCGACATAGAATCCGGCAAGAGCCAATTGATCGTTTTGAGCCAGGCGGATGGTTTCCACTCCAAAGGTGGAAAAGGTGGTGAAGCTTCCCAAAAAGCCTGCTCCCAAGGCCAGCTTGTGATGGCGTAGCAACCAACTGTCAAACAGGGTTCCACCCATCAGCAGGCCCAGGAGAAAACAACCGAGGACATTGACCATCATCGTGCCATAGGGGATGGAATCCGGAGCAAGGCGGTTCCCCCAGCCGGATACCAGATAGCGGCTTACCGCTCCCATGCTGCCGCCCAAGGCGACGAAGGCAATGTCTTTCCACATCTGCGTGTCCCTTCATCCGTTCACGATCGAATTTTGTTCTTCACTCCCTATTCGCGGCAGGCCGCAGCCTCGGCATCTGCAAGGTGGAGAAAGACCAGGCTCAAAGGTTGTACCTCAAACCAGGACGGTTCGCCATGATGGACTGTCACCGGATTCATTGCCGGGAATTCGTTGCTTTCCGGTAAAACCAGAGCATCTCCGTTGAGCTTCACTTCACGGCCCATCAGATCCGACGCGGTGATTTCATAAACATCCAAGCGGGTGGGTAGATCCGGAAGACTGACCAGTTGTGCTGTGGTTTGGTTGAGGTTCATCAACAGCAGTGTTACGCCTTGGCCATCCGGCGTGCAGGCGGCATAGCCGCGCGGGGTATCGCTCCCCGTTTGCAGATCAAGAACCGTGGTGCCCATCAGCCGCTTCCACAACACGCTGAGCCAGTAATCCGGGTTGGGCTCCAAGTGGTTGTCACGAATCATGCCGTAATCCGAACCGGACAGGGTTTGGCGTACCACCACGGGCTGGCCGCGTCGGGCCATTTGCCCCAGTTCATCCATCCACCAGAAGGAGGAGACAAAGCGATCGGAAATCCCGATGGCTCCACCGCACTGGGCGTTCCCGGTTTCACCCAGCCAGATCGGCGTTTGCGACGCATGGATGTCGCGAAGACTTTCCACCTCGTCGGCCCAGGTGTTGATTTCATCCAGATTCACCGGGTCAAGCATCGTCTCGTCTTCGGCCAACAGGCTTTGCAGCGGGCAGCGGTCGGACTGCTGCGGGTAGTAGTGCCAGGTAATCACATCCAGCACCGTGCCGCCTCCGGCCTCCATGAAGTCTGGGTACACCGCCGCCATTTCACCCCATTCCGGCCAGAAAGCGCTGGAGGGACCGGCGATCTTGGCTTGTGGGTCCAGTTCATCCCGAAGCGCTGCGAGAGTGGCGATGTCTTCTTTGTACAGGTCGCCGGGAATGCTCCAGTCCATGCCGTGGAACATCATGTAGCCGTTGATCTCGTTGCCCAATTCCCACAAGGTAACGGGATACCCTTGCTCAACCGTGTAACTCATCCATTCACGGGCGCGGTCGGTCTGCCAGCTCTTGTCTTCTTCATTGCGATTGCCCGGACCTCCGTTCAAGGTGAAAAACACCTCAAAGCCCATATCCAAGGCAAAGCGGTTCAAGGCATCCCACTTGGCTTTGTCAAACACAAACTCAAAGGGTTCCGTCGCTTCTTCCGGTGGATTGTCGCTCAGATCATATTGCACTACGTCGGCTTCCGAGCCACCAATGCGCAGGTAAGCCGGGGTCAATTCTTTGGCCAAGGCATGGAGTCTGGGGCGGGTAAAATCAAAGGGATCACAAAGCTGACTTCCTACGGAACCGCCGGTATCTTCTTCGCTCCACCAATGCCCGCCAACCACCTGAGAGGAATCAATCGCGAAGGAGAGGAATTTTTCATCTACCGTGGTAAGGGCGCTTTCCAGGTTCACCGTGATTGTCAGGGCATTCCCCTGAGGCATAGGCTCCAAGCTTGCCTGCTCCTCGTCTCCATCCAGGTCGCCATCATTGACATCGTCCCCGTCGGCATCTCCGTCGGTGGTAGAATCATCCTTCGTGTTGTCATCACTGGAGCAGGCTAGGGCACCCAGAGCGAGCAATAAACAAACCCCAAGCAGGATCGTTTTGAGTAACAGGCTGGATTGGATCAACTCGTTCTTCGTCAAAAGCTGTCTCATGGCATTTCCCCATGTACGTATAACGCCGGAAACTCAACGCTCCTCAGCCTGATATGGTTAACGAGATCGTGGTGTCAGAGCTTGTGGAAACATTCAAGCTTGCTGCAAGGTCTTGCAACAGTGGGTCAAGCTCCTCGCGCAAGCGGTCAAGCGCTTCGGCATCCAAGCCCTGACCGGTCAGGTGGATGGTTACGCCCCGGTCGATGGATTCCACGTCAACCCGAAGAGGCACGCGGGGCGTATCGGTCGTGAGAAAGGCCATCAGGCAGGTGAACAGCGTGTGTTTCAGCACAAAGGCATCACAGCTCAGAGTGGGCAGGGTATCCGGGCAGGAGAACTCAAGCGTGGTTTGTTTCTGGTTGACCAGCCGCTCACTCAAGGCAAAGAGATTCTCCAACTCTTGTCGCAGGTTGCATCCTCCTTGCCGCTCATCCACACTATGGGAAAAGCGGTTCATGTGTTTGACCAGGGCTTTGCCACGTGCCACCTGACGGTGGATCTTCTCGGTTTGCAGAGCAAGGCGCTCCAGCTTGAGCGGTTTTCCCCGCTGGGCTAGCAGAATCAAGTCATCCAAAAGACCGGCCACCTCTTCCACTACGGTGATGACATTGTTCAGTTCGTGGGAAACTCCGGCCATGATGCGACCGAAAAAACGAAGTCCGTTCGGAAGGGAGGAAGCCATTGGATCTGTACTCTCATGGAAAATGCGTACTAAGGACGATATAGCCGGATGGCCTCGTTGAGTTTTTCAATCAGGCGATCAATCTGAATCGGTTTGATTAAGTAATCCAACGCACCGGCTTTTAGGCATTCTTCGCTGGTTTCCTGGCTCATGTGACCGGTTAGAAGCAAGACGGGAAGATCCGGTTTGATTTGCTTGATGCGTTTCATCACATCTACGCCGCTTTCACCGCGCAGTTTGACATCCAGCACCACGACATCATAGGGTTCCGTCTTCACCCGATCTACGGCTTCATCGCCGGTATGCACTCCGGCGGGCTCATAGCCCCGTAATTCCAGTCGTTCCACCAGGGTTTCCACCAACTCCACTTCATCATCGACAATCAGGACTCGGATGGCGTCCATCGGGCGTTCTCCTTATTTATCCAGGGAAACCGGCAGGGTGATGGCAAAGCAGGTTCCCTTTCCCACTTCACTGTTTACAGTCATGTTGCCTTTGAGTTTTTTGACGATTCCATAACAGATGGACAAACCTAACCCGGTTCCTTTGGAACCCTTGGTTGAGTAGAAAGGCTCGAAGATGCGTTCAATGTCTTTCTGCGCAATGCCCATCCCGTCATCTTGAATGCGCACCACCACGGAAGCCGGTGAATGGTCTTCGATGGTGATGATTAAATGCCCGCCTTGCTTCATCGCATCAAAAGCATTGTTGATGATATTCAGGAAGAGCTGTTGCAATTGGCCTTTGTCACTCTCAATGGTGGGAAGCGTATCCGGTTTATTGACCGTGATGGTGATGTCTCGGAACAGCGCTTCTTTTTCCAGGAAACTCAAGACGTCTTGAATCAGGGGCAGCACGGCCACCTGCTCACGGGAGACATCAATATGCCGGGCAAAGCCCAGAAGACGGTGGGTAATGGAACTGCAACGTTCCACGGAGGCGATGATTTTATCAACCTGTTTGGTCAGTTTGTCAGCCCTGGGCATCTCCGGGGTATGTTCGATAATATCCCGCATCAGGCCCGCCTTTTCATTGATGATTGCCAGCGGGTTGTTGATTTCATGGGCCACACCGGCAGCCAGACGACCAATGGAAGCCATCTTGTTGGAATGCTCGGCCTTGTGAATCGCTGCTTGGCGGCGCAGGTCTGCGTTCTTGATTCGTCGAACCCAGTTGGAACTGATACCCATAATCAACATCGCCAAGGCAAGCATACTTCCCAGAGTGAACAGAAGCATCTCGCTTTCTACGGCAAACCAGGCGCTCATCAAGTCGCTGCGGCCCGCCAGAATGGCAAAAATGAAGGGGGAATCTTCAATGGCGCAATAGCCGAAAACGTAGTTCGTGCCCTTGATTTCAATGTCGTCGATGATTTCCGTTCCCTTGCCGGGAAGGTGCATTTGCCCCGGAAACGGCTCCAGGGTTTTACCGAAGAAGCGGGAAGGGGTCTGCAACACGCCGTCACGGTTGAGGATAAAGGCATCGCTGGATTTCTTCAGCCCGGATACCTGAATCAAATCCGTCAACACATTGGTGTCGATGGTTGCACGGAAGATGAACACCTCACCCTGTTCACTTTCACGTTTCACGGCAATAATGAAGTGAGGAATGTTGCGGTGCCCCAAAAAAACATCCGACACGTAGGTATCACGAACGAAGACTTTGTTGAACCAATCCTGGTTGGCGTAGTTTCTTCCCTTGAGGTTATACGGCCCGGCATAGGTCACCATCACACCGCTTTGGTCAATGATGCCGATGTCCACGATCCCACCGAAGCTTGTGCGCATTCGGCGAAAGAAATCCCGCAGGCGTTCCTGGTTGGTCAGGTCATCCAGGCGCTCTCTGGAAAGGATGTATTTGGCTGCCGCGATACGCTCGGTGAGAAAGGATTCAATGGAGTGGGTGGTTACTGAGGCGATACGTTGAATGGGATGGCTGATCTCTTCGTTGAAACTGCGCTCATAGAGGTAATAGTTCACCACGGTCATGATGACCAAGGGGGCCAACGCAACCGTAATGACCGCCAGGACGGTATTGCGCCACATCCGCCGATACCGCGAGGGCGGCGCGTCGTGGGAATGCTCGTCTTCATCCCGAAAGACGATACGTCGTGTCAAACGCTCAAACAGTCGCATGGTTCCGTTCCATTCGTCCGGTGTGCCTTGCCGGGCTTCCGGTTTATCGGTCTAGGCTTGGGCCTTGATTTTCTCTCTGGCGGTTTTCATGGTTGCCGAGAGTTCTTCAATATCCACCGGTTTTTCCAGGTAGGCGAAGGCTCCCAGGCTCATGCACAATTCACGATCTTTTTCACTGCCGTGACCGGTAAGGATAATCACCTCTACCTGGGGATGCTCGGTCTTGACCCGTTTGAGGACTTCAATCCCGTCGATGCCGGGCATCTTGAGATCCAGCACCATCACATCCGGCTCTTCTTCCCGCAGCAGATCCAAGGCTTCCTCACCGGTGTAGGCTACGGCAGGTTCCAGATCCCGCATTTCCAGACGCTCGGAGAGAGTCAGGACGAAGTCTTTCTCATCATCCACCAGCAGAACTTTTTCCGGCAGATCAAAGTCCACCGTAGAGAACATGGACGCCGGGCGGTAATTGGGACCGGTCATCACCTGCACGTCGTTGACGCCAGCCAAGGACTTGAGCAGAGCGGTGATCTCTTCTTCCAGCTTTTCCAGGCGCATCACGTATTCATCCACCACCACGCGCAGTACGCCGTTCTCACAACTCACCCGGTGCAGAATCCCCGCTTCCACCAAGGTCTTCTCGGCCTTGATCGACAAACCGAAATCCGTCAGGGCGCTTTGGGCTTTGGTCTGAGCCAGTTGATCGACCTTGCCGGCGTTTTCCTGCACCAACTCCAGGGCTTTATCCATGCCCAGTTCATGCAGGGGAATTTTCATGTCAAAAAGAGATTTATCCCAGGCACCCAGACCAAAGAGATACTGTGTCCATTGCTGGCTTTTGGCGTCGGCGTCATGGATCTGCTTTTCGGCCTCTTTATCAGACAGGGAGCGGCTTGCCATCATGTCTTTGATGCGTGATTCCGTATCGGCGACCAACGCGACGTGGAGAATCTGCGGAATCGAGCGCGGAATCAGATGGCTCATCGGTCCGACGATCAGGCCGTTCTCCTCGGACAAGGCATCCACCAGGGCTTCTTTCAGCATCACCAGCAGGCGTTCCCGTTTTCTTGTGTATTTGTTGAATAAAAATGCCGGACCCTGAATCGCGCGTGTCAGGTCATCTACGGATACCCCGTGGTCTTTGGCCACAGATTCCATCAGCAATTCATCACGACGGGTCAAGCCCATCGCATCAACCAGGCGTTCTGCAAACTGTGTCCCTTGGGTGTAGGTTCCATCAAAGAGGCAAATCGTCGGCATAACAATCCTCAAGTGGTAAAGCAGCATGGCACCATGCCGGAAATGGGTAATGGCTTCCGAAGCGACTATACCCCAAACTCTTGGAGACGATCAAGCAAATTACATTGATTTAGTTAGAGTTTTTTATCAATGCTTCCTTGCGTCACAGGGGAAAGGATGGTAGATTGCCCCACCATTGTATACTGGAGAAGACTACGCTATCGCCAAAACCCCGTTGTTATCACGCAGCTACTAGGGAACGACGAAACATGCTGACCAAAATTTTCCCGTTTATCGAGTGGTTCAAAGGCTACAACCTCACCAAACTTCGCGCAGATTTCATTGCCGGTTTAACTGTGGCACTGGTGCTGATTCCGCAGTCGATGGCTTATGCGCAACTGGCCGGGCTACCCGCCTACTACGGTTTGTACGCATCCTTCCTGCCGCCGATGATTGCCTCGCTGTTCGGTTCCAGCCGCCAATTGGCGACCGGTCCCGTGGCCGTGGTGAGTTTGATGACTGCCGCCACCTTGGAACCTTTGGCTACGGCAGGAGGTGAAGCCTTTATTGCCTATGCCATTTTCCTCGCGTTATTGGTGGGCTTGTTCCAATTGTCCCTTGGGGTGTTGCGTCTTGGGGTGATTGTCAACTTTCTTTCGCATCCGGTGGTCATCGGTTTCACCAACGCTGCGGCCATCATCATTGCGACCAGTCAGCTTTCCAAGATGTTCGGCGTCAGCGTGGACAAGGCGGAGCATCACTATGAAACCATCTGGCGCGTGCTGGTCGCTGCGGTGAATTTCACCCACTGGCCGACCTTGTTCCTGGGGGTGATGGCCTTTGCGATTATGATCGGCCTGAAGAAAATTAACCCGCGTATTCCTTTCGTGTTGGCCGCCGTGTTGGTTACTACGATCATCAGTTGGGCCATTGGTCTGGAACAGAATACGAAGATCAACCTGAATCAGATTGATGATGCCGCCACACGTCAGTTGGTGGAAGCCTTCAACCACGATATTCATGATGTGGAGTTGATGAGCGAAACGCGCTCCCTCCTCGGCCCGGAGGTGGAAGAAACCTTGGGCAAAGGCAACGCCGGATTGTGCATCCGTTGCCACTCGCAGCATGATGTCAGCCTGGACATGCTGCGTAAGCAGGAAGAAGTGATCGCCGGGGCGAAAGACGTGCATCCCAAATCGGCGATGGAGCTTCATGCGATGGCCGGTTTGCTGGACCGCCACCTGAAACAGCTGAAAGCCTCGGCCAGTGAAAAACGCAGCAAGCTTCGTGAGATGAAATTTGCCGCCATCGGTGAAGGCGAAGCCATGCGTTTTGTAGTGAATGACGGAAGCCGCGACGGTGATGTCTGGCGGATGAAAGTGGGCAATGTCCCCTTGAAATTGGACGGAATCACGATGAAGGGTGGCGGGGATGTCGTCGGTACGGTGCCGGAAGGCTTGCCGAAGATCAGCGCTCCGAAGTGGGATGCTTCCGTCTTCGGAAAGCTCTTTGTTGCAGCGATCATCATTTCCATCCTTGGTTTCATGGAAGCCATTTCCATTGCCAAGGCGATGGCCGCCCGTACCGGTCAACGGCTCGACCCCAACCAGGAACTGATTGGTCAAGGTGTCGCCAACATCCTCGGTTCCTGCACCCAGAGCTACGCCGTTTCCGGTTCCTTTTCCCGCTCGGCGGTGAATATCCAGGGCGGTGCCTTGACGGGGATGTCCAGCGTGTTCACCAGCGCCTTGGTGGTCATTGTCTTGCTCTTCTTCACGCCGCTTCTCTACCACCTGCCGCAATCCGTTCTGGCTGCGGTGATTATGATGGCGGTGATCGGCCTGATCAACTTCAAGGGGATCGTTCATGCCTGGCATGTGAAGCGCTCTGACGGTGCCATTGCCGTGATTTCCTTCCTCTTTACTCTGGCCTTTGCGCCGCACCTGGATAAAGGGATTCTCATCGGCGTGATTCTGTCCATCGGTGTGTTCCTTTATGGAAAAATGAAACCGGGTATCGCCGAGCTTTCCCTGTGGACGGATGGCCACCTGCACAACGCCAAGCGCTTCGGTTTGAAGCAATGCAAGCATATTGTGGTGATCCGTTTCGACGGCCCCTTGTTCTTCGCCAACACCAGTTACCTGGAAGACGAAGTTCTAAACCGCGTGCGTGAAATGCCGGAATTGAAACACCTGCTCTTTGTGGCCAACGGCGTAAACGATATTGACGCATCTGGTGAAGAAGCGCTTTCCCTGCTGGTGGAACGCCTGCGCTCCGGTAACTACGAGGTGTCCTTTGCCGGATTCAACGAGCGCATTCTGGATACCTTGCATCGTTCCCACCTCTACGAGAAAATCGGTGGTGAGAACCTCTATCCGACGCCGCATACCGCGCTGGAAAGGATCTGGGAAAAAGCCCACAAAGACAGCGATGAGACGGATTGTCCTTTACGCAAGGTGGTTCCCACCGATGCCGCGCCGGATACCGAACATCCGCAGGTGCTGATTGTGGATGATGAAAAAGACTTCGCCGATACCTTGGCCAAGCGTTTGCGTCGTCGTGGCTTTGAGGTCACCACCGCCTATGACGGGAAAGCGGCCATCGAGCAGGTACGCACCAAGCCCTTTGGCGTGGCCCTGGTGGACATCCACCTGCCCGGCATGGATGGGGTGAATGTAATGGTGGACATCCACGAACTGGACCCGAAACTTCCTGTCATCCTGCTGACCGGCTACGGAACGGTGGATGAAGCGGTGGAAGGCATGACCCACGGTGCCAAGGATCTGATTCAGAAACCCTGCGACATTGACGAGTTGCAGAAGAAAATCAACATGGCGGTTCACGAAAGCTAAATGTCCAATCATGCTGTGAGGTAACGGACAACCTTACAGGTTTGCCATCTTGACGGGAACGTGAAAATCAATTCGCGTTCCCGTTTTTTCTTGGAGAACGCTTCATATCTCAACCTTGCAATCCTGCAATTTCAACTCGTTGAAAAACATGCGCTTGCTTGACGCCTCAAGCCTCACGGTGTACCCTTGCTGCATGAAAAACAGGTCTGGCACTTGCGGTATCCTGGGGGAGACGCGAACCGTGTAGGTTTGGTGGTTTGCCTCTGTGGGTTCCACGTGGTTCCAGCCCATCGGCTCCGTCATACAGGACATCTTTGGAGGGGAAGAATGAAGCGTTTGTCTGTCCTTTGCATTGCTCTGTTGCTTGGTTTCTCTACATCTGCCTGGGCTCAGGTTGCGGCACCTGCCGAGGAGCCTCAGCCGGAAGCCGAAGCTGAAGCGGCCCCGCTACCTGCCGAGGAGCCTCAGCCGGAAGCCGAAGCTGAAGCGGCCCCGCAACCTGCCGAGGAGACTCAACCGGAAGTTCAAGCTGAAGCGGCCCCGCAACCTGCCGAGGAGACTCAACCGGAAGTTCAAGCTGAAGCGGCCCCTCAGTCTGCGAAAGAACCGAAGACCCAGATTTTCCCCAAAGTTGCCGAAGAGCCGGAGATGGATTCGGCCACCAAGACCTGCTACGATAGCTGTGATTGTTGGCGTGAGTTCGGTGGTGGTGAAGTGATCCTGGGTATGATTTTCCCGGACATCAATTCTGCCTGGGGTGAGATGAGCGGTACGATGATGATGGTGGGTGGTCGTGGCTACGGCTATTTCCTCGATGGCCATCTACGGCTTGGCGGCATGGGAATGAGCATGTTCAAATCGGACAGTTCCGACCAGATCACTCAACGCTACTACCGGACTGCAACCGGTCGCCTTCCCCATATCAGTGAAGAACGGCAAGCCACCGGTGGATACGGCGGGTTGACCCTGGAGTATGTCTTCCATCTGGATCGTTACGTACATTTCCCCATTGGAACGCTGGTTGGCTTTGGTGGCGGCAGCTTCGATAGCCGGGTGAGGCAAAGCCCCGGCGATGGCCTGGAAGCGATCAGCGAGGATGGCAGTTGGATGTTTGTTTTGCAACCGATGGCCTCGATCAACGTCAGTGCCCTTTCCTGGTTGCGCCTTGGGGTGGGTTTCTTCTACCTCTGGGCCGATCCGGTTGACAGCGAAGCGGATTTCTCCAGCCCCGGTGTGATGCTCAGCCTGGGATTCGGCCACTTCTTTGAAGAACCGTTTACGCTGAAAAACAAGGAGGAGCAGCCTGAAGGTTCCGGCGCGGATGATCCCTTGGCTGATCTGTTGTAAACCAAACCGATTTCAAGCCTTGCCACGCCCCGGTTTTCTGACCGGGGCGTGGGTCGTTTTCAGCGTGTTGGATGTTTCAATCATTCAAGTTCATAACCAGGCCGACCGCTTTGAATTGACAGCGTGGTGGATGATCCTTATCTTGTTGGCATGACTCGGATTGTACAACCCATCCGCAGCCAAGGAGAACAACAAGGATGAACGTAGCAAAAACCGGATTTCTGATGATGGTCATGACGGGGCTGTTCATGATCTTCGGGTATGCCGTAGGCGGCGAGCAAGGCATGGTTCTTGCGCTGGTTATCGCGGTGGTGAGTAACGGATTCATGTACTGGTTCAGCGACAGCCTGGTGCTTCGGGCCTACAACGCCCAGGAAATCACCCGGACCCAGATGCCTGATGTTTATGAAATGGTGGAACGGCTGGCCAAGCGGGCCGAGTTGCCTATGCCCAAGGTCTACCTGATCCCCTCTCCGGCGCCCAATGCTTTCGCCACGGGGCGCAACCCCAGTCATGCCGCAGTGGCCTTGACCCAGGGACTGTATGATATGCTCTCGCCTGCCGAGGTGGAAGGCGTGCTGGCCCATGAGATGGCCCATGTCAAGCACCGGGACATCCTTACCGCAACCATTGTAGGAACGTTGGCCGGAGCCATCGGCGTCTTGGCTTCCATTGCCCGCTGGGGTGCCATTCTCGGTGGTGGTCGTGACGATGACGAAGGCGGAGGCATCGTGGGCTTGATTGTGATGTCCATCGTCATGCCTTTGATCGCGATGGTGATTCAGATGGCAATCAGCCGCAGCCGGGAGTTTCATGCCGACCAGACCGGCGGCGAGTTGACCGGGCATCCGGAATATCTGGCCCGCGCCCTGGAGAAGATCAGTGTCGGCAACCAGGTCCGTCCGATGCACAACGCGCAACCGGCCACGGCCCACCTGTTTATTTCCAACCCGCTGTCCGGAAAACGGATTGCCAACCTGTTCAGCACCCACCCGGCGATGGAAGACCGGGTGAAACGCCTGCTGGATCAAGCCTCGTCCATGCGCCGCTAAACACAGATGTTTTCAAACAAAAACGGGACGCGCAAGGCGTCCCGTTTCAGTCTCAAAGGCAGCGTGTCTTGATGGGCAAGAGTGTTTAGAACTGACCGCCCATGCTGTCCAAAAATTCTTTGTTGGTCGCAGTTTTCATCAGCTTGTCTTGCAGGAACTCCATGGCGTCGATGACGTTCAGCGGATGCAGCAGCTTGCGTAGAATCCACATCTTGTTCAGTTCGTCCGGCGGCATGAGCAGTTCTTCCTTGCGCGTGGCGCTGCGGTTGATGTCCAGGCACGGGAAGATGCGCTTTTCCATCAACTTGCGATCCAGTTGCAATTCGCTGTTGCCGGTACCCTTGAATTCTTCAAAGATGACTTCGTCCATGCGGCTTCCGGTATCAATGAGCGCCGTTCCGATGATGGTCAGGCTACCCCCTTCTTCAATGTTACGAGCCGCACCGAAGAAGCGTTTCGGTTTGTGCAGGGCGTTGGAGTCCACACCACCGGAGAGGATTTTCCCCGAAGGCGGCACGACCGTATTGTAGGCACGCGCCAAGCGGGTGATGCTATCCAGCAGAATGACCACGTTGTATTTGTGTTCCACCAGGCGCTTGGCTTTTTCAATGACCATCTCAGCTACCTGAACGTGGCGCGTGGCCGGTTCATCAAAGGTGCTGCTGATCACTTCGCCGCGCACGCTGCGCTCCATGTCCGTCACTTCTTCCGGGCGCTCATCAATGAGTAGAACGATCAGCACGATTTCCGGATGGTTGAAGCTGATGGAGTTGGCGATTTCCTTCAGGAGAACCGTTTTACCTGCTCGCGGCGGGCTGACGATCAGGCAGCGCTGGCCTTTACCCAAAGGGGTCAGCAGGTTGAGAATACGGGTGCTGGCGCTTTTGGGATCGGACTCCAGATTGATCCGCTCGCTGGGGTACAGAGGAGTCAGGTTGTCGAAGAGGATCTTGTCGCGAGCGACTTCCGGGTCTTCGAAGTTGACCTTTTCCACTTTTAGCAGGGCGTAATAGCGTTCGTTCTCTTTGGGCGGACGGATCTGGCCGCTGATGGTATCACCGGTGCGCAGGTTGAAGCGGCGAATCTGGGACGGAGACATGTAGATGTCGTCCGGGCCGGGAAGGTAGTTGTAGTCCGGTGAACGCAGGAAGCCGAAGCCATCAGGCAGGGTTTCCAAGACCCCCTCGGAGTAGATCACTCCTTCTTTTTCCGCCTGAAGCTGGAGAATGCTGAAAATCAACTCCTGGCGGCGCAGGCCGCTGGCGTTTTCCACACCGAGAGAACTGACCAGTTTGGTGAGTTCCTTGATGTTGATTTCCTTCAGTTCCTTGAGGTTGATCCGGTTGCCGCTTTGCACATCTTGCAGCAATTCATCCGCCGAACGGGACCGCTGATGGCGTCCCCCCAGCGGATTGACACGCATCGGCTGGGGCGGTGGTGGTGGTGGAACAAAGGCCGAATCCGTCGCGGAGGGCGATGGGGGAAGCGGACCACTGGGGAAGTCGACGGGTTTGGAAGCCACTTTGCGGCTTGTGCGGGTGGTTCCCCCGTCTTGATTGACGATGACCCTACGGCGAACCTTACGCTTGGTTCCTTCCTGGGTTTCGCTTGCTTCTGTCGGCTTCTTTTCTGTTGGCACTACAATTCTCCACGCTGCTTGAACGAAAAAATAGGTGAAAGTACTACTGGATGGATTACAAACCGGAACCGAGTCACATGGTGTATCGGCTGGGGGTTGGATTCGGACAGAGTCACCATCTCGAAGGGATTTCCACGTATCGCACCAAACCGGAAATGCTAGAAGAAATTCGCTGTGGGAAAGCCGGTCATGAAGAGACAGGTGATATGGAAATCAATGATGGCGATGTTACGTAAAACCGTTTCCACCACCGAGTTTAGTTAGAGTATCGTCCTTTGTCAAGAAAAGATGAGAGCCTTCTACCCGTTGGGCGTGATTTTCAATCTTGGCTCCCCAGGACGGTACGGGGTTACCCGTAGGAAGATCCGTTGTCAAGCTCTCTTGTTTGGTGCATGGTAGTACCTCCCAATAATGACCTAGGTACTCCATTTTCCCTGTACCGCTGAAGACCCCCAAACACACTTGACAAAGGCAATGATAGAGCTTATGCTTTTAACGAGGTTTGTAATTATGTCTTGATTGTCTTATTTGGAGGTTTGGTCATGATTGAATCCATCATTGCAACCAACCTTAGGCGAATACGAAAGCATAAGCGGCGTACCCAGGCGGATGTAGCCAAGCAAGCCAGGATTAGCACGCAGGCTTACCGGAACCTTGAGGGAGGGAAATCCGAACCGATGGTGGCGACGCTTCGGAAGATTGCCGATGCGTTGGATGTCGGGATCGAAAAGCTTCTTGAAGAGGTAAAGCCTCTCTCTCACGTAAGATTCCGCGCCAACAAGAAAATGATCAGCCGGGATCAAATTCTTGTGGATGTAACCACCTGGCTGAACAACTTCAACATGCTGGAGGGTCTTCTTGATGATCGGCGGCCCTTCAAGCTTGACGCGCTACAAAACAAACTCAAGAGCTACAGGGGTAAGGACAAGCCGGAGTATGCCGCCAAGGAGGCCAGGAAAATTCTGTTTGGCAGCCAAAACGATTTCGATGAGCCCATTCGCAACCTTGCAGGGCTTCTTGAGGACGGTGGGATCAAGGTGTATCCCTACACGCTTGCTTCGGATACCTTCTTTGGCCTGTCTGTTGGAAAAACTGATGGTGGACCGGCAATCATTGTGAACACCTGGGAACGGATTACCGTTGAGCGTTGGATTTTCAGTATGGCTCATGAACTTGGTCATTTATTGATGCATCTGGGATCTTATGAGTCTGACCTTGAAGAAACTGAAGATGAACAACAAGAGCGTGAGGCGGACCGTTTCGGCGGGGAGTTCCTTATGCCTCAAGCGTCGTTTAAAAAAGAATGGAATCGAACCAAAGGGCTTCATTTTTACGATCGTATCATGAAGGTAAAGCGAATGTTCAGGGTAAGCTACGCCACGGTAATTCATCGACTAACCCGCGATTTACCCGGTGAGAAAAAAAACAAGGCATGGATGCTTTTTAAAATGGAACATGCCAGACGCACCGGGAAATCGTTAACGAAGAGCATGGAACCTGAACCAATGGGTCAGAATGACTTCCCATTTGTTGCTTCAACCGAATTCAACAAACTCATCCCTGCCGATGCGATGGAAGATCGACTGAACCACCTTGTACGCCAAGCTGTAGAACAAGCAAAGATTACGGCAGGCCGTGGTGCCGAAATCCTTGGATTGAACATGGCTGAAATGCGCGACCTGATGAAAAGCTGGGAGTACGATTTCGATGTCCAAGGATGAACCGACATTTCTGCTTGTGGACGCCTGTGTTTTGATCGATTACTTGGAGGCGGACCCGTCCGTGCTTGGCCTGATTTCCAGGCATGTTGGCTCACTCCATGCAACACCGGAGGTTCTTAAGGAAGTGAGGCAGGTTCAGGAAATCAGCTTAGAGGATGTAGGCATTTTAGAGGTTGAGCCCAACTTGGAAATGAGGATTCAAGCGGCAAATATGAAGGGAGTTCTGAGTATCAACGATTGTCTTTGCTTCTTTATGGCCAGGGCCTATGGTTGGGTATTGCTCACCAATGACAGGGCGCTACGAGAACACTGTACCAAGAACGGGGTTTCGGTTCTCTGGGGTCTTGAACCCATGAAGACTTTGGTTCGTAAAGGCAAGCTTGGTGTCTGTGAGGCGGAGCGAGTGGCAGAGCAGGTACACAAATCGAACCCGTTCTTCATCACAACGAAGATTGTAAAGAAGTTTGTTAGAGAGGTAAGAAGGCTTGAATAGGAACCCATAAAACGCGAAGAGCCGTGGTTGCCGCCACGGTTCTTCGCCTGACATTCCGTCCATGAGACTCCATCCGTATGTTTCGGATGACATCGTCAATGTCCTCACATGGAAATTCACGCTCCTGGTACGCCCGCCTGCATCATTGGGCCAGGGCTTTTTTTACGTGACTCTGAGCGTATTCTTTTTCTGTCTCACTCAGCGTAGAGCGCTCTTGCAGGAAGCCTTTGAGTTCTTCGGATGAAAACTGCGCGCAGACATACCAGCTATTGCTCTTCGCATCCCAGTGGCGCTCGGTGATGGAGAGCGACATCATGGTTTTGTTGCCGAACTCATAGAAAACCTGCTCCAGCCGCTTGGAGAAATCCTCCCGTTCCTGGGGGGAGAGGCCGGTCTGATAGGATTGAAAGAGCTTGTTCAGTACCGCCTCTACCTGAGTGACGACATCGGCACGGGCTTTCTGTTCGGCGGTTTCCCGACCAAGGTCCAGGTTGTGGATCTCTTTCGCCACGCCAAGACCTCGAATCACCATCCCCTGTTTGGTGTCATATACCCCGTGGGCTTCCTCGGCCCAGAGCGGAACACCTTGGGAAACCTGGGTCGGTTTCCACAAATGGGAACCCGAACAGGCGATGAGCGCACCGAGGCTGACCAACAACAGGCATCGAAAGACAAAACGGGATCTGGAGTGCATCATCTATGTAGCTCCTTTATGTAGCTCCTTGGTGATTCGCATGATAGGGTAAAAGTAGGGGGCTTTGCTTCTTTTGACAAGTGTTTTTTCCAGAGGTAAGCTTCGGGCTTCACCGTTGACATTCTCCCGCCTTTTGCAAGGCAAGAAAGCATCAGAACCTATGCCACTTGAAAACGAATGGATCTTGAAAACCCCACCGGCCCAAGTCGTGCAAGCCTTGGCCAAAGGCCTGGATATTTCCCTCAATCTGGCTGGGCTGCTGGTCAATCGGGGCTTGGATGATCCTGCAAAGGCGCAGCATTTTTTAGAAGGAAGCCTGGCCGATCTTCCCGACCCGTTTACCATGAAAGAGATGGACAAGGCGGTCGAGCGCCTGGGACAAGCGATCCGGAAGAACGAGTTTGTTTGTGTCTGGGGGGATTACGATATCGACGGAATGACCAGTACCAGTCTGCTGGTGCGCTTTCTTCGTCGCCTGGGCCTGAAACCTCGCTGGTATCTACCGGATCGTCTGGAGGAAGGTTATGGGCTTAACGCCGAGGGCATTCGTCTATTGGCCCAAGAGGGCGTGACCTTGATTGTCACCGTGGACAACGGCATTCGGAGCCTTGAAGAATCTCACGTCGCGGCGGATTTGAAGGTGGATCTGATCGTCGTGGACCATCACGAAGTCGGGGACGATTTACCGAAGGCCGTCGCGGTGTTGAATCCCAAACGCCCCGATTGCCCGTTTCCGGACAAGAACCTTGCCGCCGTAGGAGTGACCTTGATGCTCTGTGCGGGTTTGCGGCGTTATGTGACGGAAGAGGGGATTGCCAACGGGCGGGATGTGGCGCTGAAGGATTATCTGGATCTTGTCACCTTGGGCACGGTCTGCGATCTGGTGCCGTTGGTGGGAGTGAACCGTATCCTGGTCAAACATGGGCTTCCCCTGCTTTCCAGAGGAATCCGCCCCGGTGTGCTGGCGTTGAAAGAAGCGCTGAAAATGGCACCGACCAAGGACATCGGCACCTATGATGTGGGCTATATCCTCGGCCCGCCTATCAACGCCGGAGGGCGCATCGGCCAGCCGGATGTGGGGGTGCGGCTACTGACCACGGAATCCATTACCGAGGCGCGGGAATCGGCCAAAGCCCTGGTGGAGTGGAACTTCATCCGGCGGCAGATGGGCCAGCAGATTGAAATCCAGGCGATGGAGATGGCGGAAGAGGCGGATGAGGACGAGCCGGTCTTGTTCTTTGCGCGGGATGGATGGCACGAAGGGGTGATTGGAATAGTGGCCAACCAGTTGTTGCAGCAATACAACAAGCCGGTGTTTCTGGTCAGTTTGAAACCGGATGGAGCACGGGGTTCCTGCCGCAGTATTCCCGGTTTTCATATCAAATTGGCCTTGGATCTCTGCGCGGACCTGCTGGATCAATACGGAGGCCATGCCGCAGCGGCGGGCTTCGGCGTGCGATCGGACAAGCTTCCGGCTTTGAAGGAACGCCTGAAAATTATTGCCCGACAGGCGCTTGGTCCGGAGGATTATCGTAAGAAAATGTCGGTGGATGCGACGTTGGACCCTTTCGCCATCGACCAGGATTTGCTGAATGACCTGACCCGTTTGGAGCCCTATGGTATGAAGAATCCGCGTCCTGTGTTTCGTGCCGATGAGGTTCCTGTACTGAAGGCCCGGTTGTTGAACCAGAAGCACTGGAAATTGGATCTGGGTGATGAGACGCGGCATGTGGAAGCGATCGGTTTCAATATGGGCAAGAAGGAATTGAAAGAGGCGTCAAAGCTTGCTATGCTCTTTAATCCTGAGATCAATGTCTTTCGGGGGCGATCCCGTTTGCAGTTGAAAGTGAAGGATGTCCGAACTCCTGATGGTGTGGAGCAGAAACGATGAGGAATCTTCATCTTGGTTGGTGGATGCTTGGGCTGGTAACCTGGATAGCCTTGGGTATGGCGGCGTGTGAGAAAAGCAAGCCGGTACATTATCAGGTATCGCAGATGCCCTTGGTGTACAAGTACTGGTTGACCCAACAGACGGAGATCCAAGGGCAGGAACCGGTGCGGAATATGATTGTCGGAGAGTTGGATGTCAGCCTGGAAGCCAAGAAGGATAACCGGCTTCATTGGCGTATCGCTCTGCGGGATTTCGTAATCCGGGCGATGGTGCAGGGAAAAAACAATCCTTCCATCAAAAAGGTGGATCTTTCCAAGGTGCAGTTGGAGTTGGTTACCGAAGCCAATGGTCAGATGGTTTCTTTGTCTGATCCAAGCGGCCATGATCCCTCTTTGAACGGGGTTCTGGTGGCCGTCCGCCAGAGTTTCCTGGATTGGGTGCCACAGCTTCCCACCACCTTGACCAAAGCCACGGCCTGGAGCGTCTCGTTGAACGATCACCTCTTGCTGCCTCCCTTTGAATCCGCTCCGGTGAATACCACGAGCCGTTTTCATGTGAACAGCAAGCAAGCGAAAGCCTATGGGGAAGTCTGGCGTTTGGGAGCGCGGCAGGATCTGACCTTAGGCAAAGATGCGTGGCTGGTTTCCACGGAAGAAACGAAGGCAGGTCCAACGGCTCAAGCGAGCAACCGACTTCGTTTTATGGGAAAAGGGCAGGGGGAAAGTTCCTACGAATTCCGGCCTGCCGATGGTCGTCTGATCTGGTCGCGGATGGATTCCAAGGTGGATGCGACGACCGAGGTTGACGGGGCAAGTCAAAGTCAGATGCAGCAGACTATCAAAACGACAATGGAAGTGTTTTTGAAAGAGGCGGATCGTCTGCAACGAGCCAAACAGGCAGAAACGAACTAGCAACATGTTCTTTCCAGGGAGGTCGCAGACCTTGGTTGGATAACGCCATTGTGAGGAAACAATCTCATGGAACCCTTGATTTTTTACAAATACGAAGGTTGCGGGAATGATTTTGTGCTGTTTGAGCCTCCGGTGATACCGGAGAGCCTGGATCACGAGCAGCTCGTTCGCCTGTGTGATCGGCGCTTCGGAATTGGTTCGGATGGCCTGCTCTTTTTCGAGATGCAGGACAAGGGAACGCCGCGTATGCGCATGATCAACCCGGATGGTTCGGAAGCACAGATGTGTGGAAATGGTATCCGTGCCTTGGCCCGTCATTTGCGGGAGTTCGGTTTCATGCAGGAAGACCGTTTTGAGATTGATACCCTGGCCGGCGTGAAGACCTGCACCTGCTGGGAAGAGGAAGGGCGCTTCATGGTGGATGTCCGTATGGGAGCCCCTTGTTTCGATCCGAAGAGCTGCACCACGAGCTTTGAATCCATGTTGGTGGAAGGAACGATTGAAACCGAAAGGCGGGCCTTTGCCGCAACCCTGGTTTCGATGGGCAATCCTCACCTGGTGGTCCATGAGTATCTGGATGCCGACCAGGCCTCCATCTGGGGGCCGCGTTTGGAGCACCATCCCTGGTTTCCGGAGCGGATCAACGTGCATTTCTGTGAGCTTTCCGCCTTGGGAACTCAGGTGACGACCTGGGAGCGAGGCGCGGGGTTGACCCTGGCTTGTGGAACCGGTGCCTGTGCGGTGGCTGCGGCGAATGTGAAGACAGGCCGGGTGGATGAAACCCGCAAGCAGGGGATTCATATGCCCGGTGGAACCTTGATGGTTCGCTTTGAGCCTGGGATGCTGGAAACCATCATGAGTGGTCCGGTAAACCGTGTCTTTCAAGGCAGCGTACTTCCTTGACCTGGCAGGGATCAAGGTCCATCACGGACCTTGGTTGAGATAATTGATGTACCCTGGTTTCCCTCACCCTTGCTCACTTCGTTCGCTTCCCTCTCCCCGCAGGAGAGGGAAACATCGTCTCTCCCTCTGGGAGAGACAGGATGCCAAAAGGCATCCGAGTGAGGGGCGAGAGCTTTGTCAGCAAGTTAGATCAAGGTCCATCACGGACCTTGGTTGTTGTGGGCTAACCCTTCGGACCTGTCCTTCGCGGCATCCTGCCGCGTGGAAGCGAATGGCTGAGATTGTCTAAAGGCTGCAATAATGAAACTCGCAGATGTCCTTACCCGCGTTCGCGGTGCTGCCATGTCTCGGCTGCGCTGGCGTTATGAGCCGTTTGGTGCCACGGTGGAGTGGACCTCCCCGCCGATGCTTTTTTTCCTGCGTTCCTCCTGGTTGCGAAAGCGGGGGATGGATCATCCTTCCTGGGCCTTGGGCCGAAGCCACCTGAGCGCCCCGACGGAAGTGCATGTTCAGTTGACCAACCGGTGTTCCCAAGGTTGCACCCATTGCTACACGGACAGTTTGCCCCAAGCGCCTGCCGATGAGCTATCTACCGAGGGAATGAAAGCCATGCTGGATGACCTTGCCCGTTTCGGGGTGTTTCACCTTGCGATGGGCGGCGGTGAAAGTTTGGAGCGCGACGACCTGTTCGATATGGCGGCTTATGCCCGCAGCCTGGATATGATCCCCAACCTGACCACCAACGGTCAACATGTCACACAAGAGAATGCCTCTCTGTTCAAGGTGTTCGGTCAGGTCAACGTCAGTGTGGATGGCGTAGAGGGCGCGTTCGGTGTTCACCGTCGTGCTTCGGCGTATCCGGCCTCCATTCAAGCCTTGCGGCTGCTACGCAAAACCGGGGTGCGCTGCGGGATTAACATGGTGGTGAGCCGAGGAAGCTTTGAGAACATTCCGGATGTTGTTCGCCTGGCGAGAAGGCTGCGTTTGCATGAGGTGGAGTTATTGCGCATGAAACCCGTGGGTCGTGGTGCCAAAGAGTATGGCCGTCATGCCTTGACCCCGGAACAGATAAGCCGTTTCCCCACGTTGCTGACCCGGCTGGCTCGTTGGCCCAGGCCCGCAATCAAGATTGACTGCTCGCTCGTCCCGTTCATCGTGGCAGACCAGAAACCATCGAAATCCTGGCCTTTTTTGGGAATGCTTGGTTGTGAGGCCGGAAATCATCTGCTTAGCACCAACTCGGCAGGCAAGGTGGCTCCGTGCAGTTTTCTACCGGTGTTAGAGAAGACCTCTGCCCAGGTGGCCAAGGAGTGGTTGGACGAACCCACCTTGCAGGCCTATCGCACCTGGACGGATCATCCCCTTGCACCCTGTGATACCTGCCCGGCCTTGGATCTCTGCCGAGGGGGCTGTCATGCGGTCAGTCTGGCACTGGGTGGAGAGTGGAGAAACCCGGACCCGGAATGCCCTCGCGTGAGGCGCTGGCGGGAAAAGAATCGTTAATCAAGGCACAGTGACAAAATGTCATGGTTTCCAGGAAGGACGAAGCAAATTGACAAACTGTCCAAGCCTGGGAAAATATTGTGATCGGTCTTCCTTTCCCTTGGACTGGTTGGGTAAAATGTTCAGTGATTCTAGTTGGATACATTTTTGTTAAATTCGATCTTTATCTTGCTTTTTTGGTCTGAATTTTGCTAGATACCTCCACGGAATGTTGTTTTTTGGGAGGAATACATGCGTTGTTCAAGGACATTTCGCTGGTTGACCGGAATCCTCGGCATGTTGTCCGTGGTGCTTCTTATGCCTGGTATGGGCTTGGCCGACACCTTTGACGTGACCATTGACAAGGTCAAAGTCGGTGATAACAGCTCGAAATCAGAACCCACCGAGGTGAGCGCCGCCGAAAGCGATGCGATCAAAATCAATTTCAGCTATGATTATGACGGTGATTCCGACGACATCAGTAACATCTCGTGGTCGGTCTATGTGGATAGTGCCACCGATGGTGCGTTGATGGATCAGGGGACATTTTCCGATAAGGAAGGCTCTTCGGAGTTTACAACCACCAATGTGCTTACCCAGCAGGATAACCAGGGGAAAACACGGTCAGACGCCTCCAATAGCTTGGTTTACGATTATACCGTAGTTGTGCAGGCGAAGTATACCGAGCGGGTTTATACGAATTCAAGTTCTAGTGACGATGATGACGAAGACGATGATGACGATGACGATGATGATAGCACCTATACTGAGACGGAGAAAACAACCTCGGCACAGTTCAAGGTTATCATTGACAGCGATCCGCCCTCGGATGTGGAAACGGTGGGTAGCGCCATTCCCGGTGAGAACCGTCTGACCATCAGTTGGGAGGCGGTTACCACAAGCCAGACCGGCGCCACGGAAACCGGTGTGAAGTATCTCTTCTGTGTTTTGGAAACGGGAAATACCACCTCAGCCGATGATGATGACGACGCGGTGGATGGTGACGACGCTGATGGCAGCGAAGAGACCTCCATTGAGTTGGAAGCTCAGCAATGGACACGCTACCAAGACGATGACGAGGATTGGGCTGTCAAAGCGGATGAAGATGGCGATGTCACCGACGGCGATGACATTGATGGCGACGAAGATGGTGATCTCACGGACGATGATGATGACGATGTGACCGACGACGATGATGATGTTACGGATGACGACGACGACGTAAAACCCGATGATGATGATGACGATGTCACGGACGATGACGATGATGTGACCGATGATGACGACGACAATGACGATGTTGGTGAAGATATCGAGGGCTGCATGAATCCCAGTCCCGATGGGGTTAGCGGTACCGAGCATACGATCACCGGCCTGAAGAATTCTGTGGAATATGCTATTCGTATCAAAGCGATGGATGGCGCAGGCAACGTAAGCGCCAATTGGAGCGAACCGATTTACGGTGTGCCCCAGCCGGTAGACGACTTCTGGGAAGCCTGTCAACGGGATGGCTGTGACGAAGACGGAGGTTTCTGTTTCATCGCCACGGCGGCCTATGGTCATTACGATGATGATGAAGTCCGTTTGCTGCGTCATTTCCGGGATGATGTCTTGATGTCATTTTCGGCGGGAAGATCGTTTGTCAGTTACTATTACAGTGTTTCTCCTCCCTTGGCCCGTGAGCTTCGTCAGCATCCCTGGGTGCGTTCCTTGACCCGTGCGGGCTTGTTCCCTATGGTTCGCTTGCTGGATCTAGCCTACAACGGTAGCCCGGTGTCTCAGGCTTTGGCCTTGTTGGGGCTGCTTGGTTTGGTCTTGGCTGGAGGCTTGGCCGTTTCTCGCTGGAGGACGCAACAATGAAAGCGTTGATTTCACTGGTATCGATTCTGTTGCTCTCGCTGTGGGTTTGTCCGGCATGGGCGGAAGGCGATGAAGAAGCCTCCGAGCAAGCTTCTGAAGATGCCCCCCAGGCAGTTCCGGAAAGCGACTCGGACGCGACGGATAACGCACCCGCGCAGACGGCTCCCCTTGCTGAAGAGCAACCTGCCGATGAGGTTCAGGCTCCTGCGGAGGCTTCCGAGCCTTACCCGCCGGTCGAGGATGATCCGAACGATTCCGCTCCGAATCTTGGTAGGGATCTGAATGACGCGGACTTCAGAAAGAGCGCGGAATCTCCCAAGACCATGTCTTTCCACATTGCTTTCGGTGCCTACAATCTGGCCAATATCGACAAAGGTTCTTCGTCCGAGCCGGGGCGCTCCATCTTCGGCAACGCCAATGAATTGATGTTCCAAGGCGGGTTTGAATACCTTGCCTGGCAGGGTTTCGGTTCGGTGGGCATTGAAGGGGCCGTTGGTTATTGGAGTACGGAAGGCAAGGGGCTTTACCAGAGCGGTACGGCCAGTACGGACAAAACCAGCCTGGAGTTCGTACCCTTCAAGCTTTCCGGTGTGTACAAGTTCGACTGGTTCAAAGACGAGTACAACATCCCTTTGGTGCCGATGGTCAAGTTCGGTTTTGACTACTATCTGTGGTGGGTTTCCAACCAACGGGACAACATCGCACGCTATGAAACGGAAAGCGGTAGTGTGAAAAAGGGGATGGGCGGCACCTTCGGTCTGCATGTGGCCTATGGCGTGTTGTTCAACCTGGACATCATCGACCCGAAACTTGCCTCCAATTTCGATTACGATGTGGGTGTGAACGATACCTATCTGTACATTGAAGGTGTCTACAGCTACGTGGATGATTTCGGTTCCGGTTCCAGTTGGGATATGTCGGACCACAGCTTCCTGGCGGGCCTGCAATTGGAATTCTAGCCGAAGACAAGACGACGAACGATCCGAAGAACCCCTTGCTTTCCCGGCAGGGGGTTTTGCTTATCCCTTGCTTTTCCCCTCGCTCTTGTCCAAGCCCAGCTTGCGCATTTTCCGCCAAAGAGTGGAACGGTTCATACCCAGGAGTTGCGCGGTTTGAGTGATGACACCACCGGATTCCTGCAAGGCTTCCTGGATCATGCGCTTTTCATCGCGCCCCTCGGCCCGGTAGCGTTGCTCTTTCTTATCCGGGGTTTGAATCCACCATAAAGTGGGGCGTCCCGCGCCCAGGGGCTCGATACGTACCTGCACCATGCCTCCCCGTTGTAAGGGAAGTTCATGCTCGCTGGAAAACATCGTTGGGACCGGGTTGAGTCTGGAGAGATCGAAGACATCATCCAGTTCAATCCGCCGAGTCGGGTTGCGGGGTAAGCGCAAAAGGCGGCTGGCCGTTGTATTGATGCGTCGCAGGCGGCCCCGACGGTCTACCAGCAACACGGCTTCGCGGGTTCCGTCGATCATTTTGTTGGCGATGGCAAACTGGTTTCCTTTTTCCAGTTCCACTTCCTGCTCGCGTTGGCGTAGCGAGGCCAGACGACTGTTGTCGCTGATCCAATCCACTGAAAGCTGTTCGTCGTTCAGACGCAGCCAACGCCCGAAGGCATCCACCGGGATGGGCTCGCCGTTTCGACGATGCAGCAGAGTTTCACGGTGGTAGGACCGGGAGGGCTTAAACGGCGGGCCGTCCTTGTAATCTTCCAAAGGGAAGCCGTCCCGGCAAGAGACGCCTTCAAGGTCTTTTTCACTCATTTTCAGCCAGGAAAGCAGGGTCGGGTTGGCCAGACGGATGGTGCAGGAAGAATCGCAGACCAAAATGCCGATATCGGCCTTTAAGACCAGAAGGCGGAACAGGTCGTTGGATTCCAGACCAGAATTCATGGCTTGTACGATCCCTATTGGAAGATGAAGCGTCAGTCCCTCAGCATAACCGGAAGCAGATTTCTGTCAATGTTTGCTTTTTCTGCATGGAAGCGCGCCGATGGCGCATCTACCAATATAAATCTTGTGGGAGGAAGGCTCACACCATTTGACTGTTCAATTGTTAAGTAGTTGTTAAATCCTCTCATCCATGCCGCAGTGCGACAAAAGCAAGCAAGATCGCAAGGATGGTTGAATCTGTTGTTTGATCTTAGTTATGACGCGGTGCGTAAGATGTGTGGAAAAATGCTGAAAAGCGTTGCCAAGGGAAGCAGGGTTTTGGTAAGGTCTCAGAATCTTAGTGCGAATTCTACAGCTTTTATCTATCAGAGTCATTGTGCTTCACTATGGATTGACCAGGGTTTGGGGGCGGATCGCGAGATCGATGGCGGTCGTTTGCACCCTTTCCTGAAAAGGAACCTGCGTTGATCGTTTCTGACGGCAAAGGTGGATTCAGTATGGCTACACATTTCAGACAGCAGTTTGGACGAGGTTGGTTATGGATGGTCGGCATTGTGTTATTGACACTGCCGCAGATGGCGCAGGCAAGTCCTTTGCGTTTGCTTGGCTATGACGCCCAGGCCAACGGCAGCGGAAACAGTCAGGTGTCCTTCGGGAGTGACAGCGGCGTTCTGTTCAGCAACCCGGCCTTGATGTCACGGTACCCGACGAAGATGACCTTGGGTTTCCTGTTGTACAAGCCCAACTTCAATGTCAGTCTGATGAAGAAGCCCGACGGCACCGATGTGCCGATCACCATTTATGATTCCAATGCCGGAACCGTGGATGGCTTGCAGGATCGCGGCTTGCCGACCTCCGAATTGCCGGTAGCCCGTGGAAATACGACGGTGGATGACCTTCGAGCCTATATCATCGCCGGTGGAACCCAGGACTTCGGTCTGGATAAGCTGGAAATCGGAACCTTCCGTTTCGGCATGATCGGAGCCTTCCCCGTGGACTCCAAATTCCTGGCCCGCGTGGAATCCTACTACCCGCACGAGTTGGAGCAGTATTTCTCCAACCGCATTCACCTTGCCCGTTTCGGTCAGTGGGATCCGGTGGTCAATGGCGTGTTGGGCATGAGCTATATGGAGCCGAACAACATCTTCTCCATTGGTCTGAGTGCGCAGATCACGATGATGACCACGGCGAATCTGAACATTTATATTCCTGATGCCAGCGTCCAGGATTACTCTCTGGTCAACGCCGGTGCCGATATTCAGTTGGGTATCCGTCCCATCGTCGGCATTCAGGTCGGTAACATTCCCGTGGATGTGTTGGAATATTTCAGCTTCGGTTTCGTGTTCCGCTATCGCAACTTCCTGGATGTCGATGGTGGTGGTGAGTTGATGCTCTGGAACTACTCCGAAGCCAATGACGAGTTCAAGATTCCCAAGCGCGCCGGGGCCAGTGTCGCCCAGGCTCAGGATTTTGAACCGACGGAACTGGCCTGGAGCCTTGGCGCCCAGGTGCCGGAGATCGGGTTGACCACGCAGTTTGTGGTACAGATGAACCTTTGGGAAGACTATCTGGATACCCGCCACACCTACCCGCACTACCAAGCCTACTTCCCGCCGTCTCCCTATTACAACTGGGACACCTATCCCTGGACGGCGACTGATGCAAACGGTCAGGCTTTGACCAGCAAAAGCGCCAGCGATTACAAATGGCAGAACACAATCAGCATGAACTTCGGTGCGGACTACGAATACATTGATGGTTTTGAGGCGCGTATCGGTTGGATGTATTATCCCACGCCGGTTCCGGCGCAGACCGGACGCACCAATTACGCCGATGCCGATACGATGGGCTTCACCATCGGTCACGGCTTTGAGTTCGGTATTGGTGAGCAGCAGTTTACCGCAGATATCGCCGTTCAATTCTGGAAGATGTTCGAGCGCAAGACCTACAAGAACCCCAACGAGATTGTGGATGAATTCCCGGATGAGAGTACCAACCTGACGACGGGAGAGGTCATTCCCGAAGCCCAAGGGCTCCAAACCAACAATCCGGGATTCCCTGGATATACGGTAGATGGTTGGATGCTTGTCACAAGCGCCTCAATCGGGTATATTTGGTAGGATGCAAAGGAGGTTATCATGAAACACGTATCATTCCTTTTCGGGACGGTGTTGATTTTTTCCGCAGTGCTGCTTCTGATCTCCGGTTGTGACAAATCGGAAGGCACCATTGCCAACTTCGATGATCTGGGCTTGAAAGAATGCTCCGATGCAATGGATACCTCCTGCGGAGCAGGACGGTATTGCAAAGCAACAAGCGACAGCCATTTCATCTGTGCAGCGGATTGCTTTGAAAGCAAAGACTGTTACAACATGTACAGCCTGGGCGATCAGCAGGAGATTGCCGATAATCCGGAAGGGGTAGAGAACCCCTATTATTGTTCCAACTACGGGCGCTGCATCCTTCAAGGTGAGACGGACCCCTTGGAAGTAGAGGGAGACCAGGATAACCAGACCAAGGGCTGTGTGGATGATGCGGAGTGCGTGGAACTCAACGGAGATGGGTTCATCTGTCTCGACGAATACTGTAGAAAAACCTGTGAAGAGGATACCGATTGCCTGTCGTTGGGAGCCGGACGTGTCTGTTCAACCGGTGAAACCAGCTATTGCTACATTCCCTGTATCGACAACCTGGATTGTGTCTATCACGGCTGGGCCTATAGCTGTCATCTTCCCGAAGGCGTGGTGGAAAGTGAAAATCGCTACGGTCCTGAAGGAACGATTCCGGCCAACATGGGAAGCTATGCCTCCGAGGAAGGCCAATGCCTGAAGAGCTTTGATGCCATTGATTATGGCGCGGGCGAGGACAGTTCCCAACCCGGGGACGAATTGCTCGGCTCCTGGGGTGGCTTGTTCACCACACCGACCACTACGACAGGAATCCCTCTGGTCAACAAACAAGACACCTATTCCATCAACCACATTCTGTTGAAAATCACCCGTGGAGAGGATGGTGAACTGTATCTGCATCAGAAATGGTGCTTCATTGAATTGAAGAACTTCAAGGATGACACCTATGAGGCGTTTGACGACCTTGCCTATATGGTGACACCGCAGCAGTATACGGACAGCATTCCGGTACAGGTTTCCCCAGTGAACGCCCTGGCCAGCATTGATCCGGGAACGTCCTTCAATACCGATTACGTGACCGAGGTTCGTGGCGCGGTTTTGGATGATCCGATCAACGATCCCCTCCCCAGTCGCCATGACGAAGCCACCCTGGTTGATACCTACGATCAGGACAAAGACGGCAACCCCGGTTTGACCACCAAAATGGTCGGCGTGCTTCAAGGTGAAGTGTACAGCATCCAACGTTGGGGATGGAGCTATCACGGAAATATTCTGGACCGCGATGACGACGTGTTGCGCATCGGTGGTTTCATTGAGAGTAACAGTGACCAGCCGATGTTGGGTTCCAACAAAGAGTCGATGATCTATGACACGGATTATTCGCCTCACCATGATCATACCCGTGCCTATTTCCGTTTCCAGAAAATGGATGACAATGCTAGCTGTCAGGAAATCATCAACTTGGGCCGGGATGAACAAAACGAAGGCGAATGGTTGCAGTTCACCTACCACTTTGGTGGCGATAACGAACATGGTCACGCGATGGACGGAACCTATTACAAAGGTCTTGATATTTTCTGGGATGAGGACCCGACCCAGAAGTAGTTGCCTACCCATCGTTCTGCGGAGCGAGTTAAACAGCCGGGTTTTCCCGGCTGTTTTGCGTTGGGATCAATGGGCCTTGCCGGGCCCTTCCAGGCTTAGGCTTGATGAAAAAACGCCGATACTCTGATTGGCGATCCCTTGGTACCTAAATCTCCGGTCTTGCCGAAGTCGAAGGGATGGGCTACGATACGGGTTCTGGATCATGGAATCTTGAATGGTTTTGAATCGCCTTGGTGGTTGTCGGGGTGGGAGTAAGTTATGAAAGGCTGCATACGCTTGGTTCGCGGGTTGGTGTTGATCGTAGTCATGTTGTGGGGAAGCTTTGCGTGGGCTCAGGGAGTAACCTACCATGTCGGGCACCCGGAACTTTCCCCCAATGAAAATGAAGGAGCCTTGCAGGAAGCCTTGCGTCATGAATTCGGGCTGGCCGGTCAGGCTCTACCGACCTTGGATGTCAATCTGGTCATGGCTTGTCGTCACCGGGCCGAAGGCTTGTTGACCATGAACAAGGAGGCCCGAAACGCAGAGAAAGGACGTAAGGTCCAGACCTGGTTGTTGCGTCACGGGGTGACGGACCTGCAAAGCACCAGCGCGTTTGGGGTGGCCAATGAAACAAAGTCCCTGCTTTCGGAACTTGTTGCTTGGGCCAAAACGAAGGTTGCCGAAAAGCCAAGCCATGTCGGCGTCGGAGTGGTCACGAAAGACGGACAGACGGCGGCGGTGGTGGTTCTGTTGAAACGTTATGTGCTGCTTCGACCTTTGGCCAATTATCTGAAAACGCCGGGGGATGTCCTTCTGGAAGGCAAAACCCTTGCCGGGGCGCGCCGTCCGATGATTTATCTGACCAATCCCAACGGGTATGTCGAGGAGTTCAAGCCTTTCACCACGGCCATTGGCGTATTCAGCGAAAGTATCCGCTTGAATAAGCTGGGTACCTGGCTGGTGCAGGTGATGGTAGACTCCACAGAAGGGCGGACGGCAGCCAATCAGTTTCCTTTGTATGTGGGCTATAAACGAGCCAAAAAGCGGCTTCGGGCTACCATTCAGACGCAAGGTAAGAGCCTGAAAGAACTACGTCAGCAGAGTATGGCTTATATCAACCTTGCTCGCAATGCAGGCAATCGGGCAAGCCTCAGCTTGGATACATCCTTGAACGAAGTGGCTCAACGTCATGCTCGGTGGATGGCTGAGCAGTCACGGGTCAGCCACCTGGATGATGAGGGGCGATCTCCCAAAGAGCGCCTTGCGGCCTTTGGAGTCAACGCGGATCGCTTTGGAGAAAACCTGGGACGAAACCCGAACCTCTCCAGGCTTCTGGAAGAAACCCTGCAAAGCCCTTCCCATAGGAAAGTCCTCATGGACGCACGGTTCAATGCCTTGGGGCTTGGGTTGGTCTACAAGAAAGAAACCCAAGAGTGGTTTGCGGCCCAGTTATACGCGACGATGACAAAAAGTACCAACTATGCCATCGCCCGGCAGATGGATCTCCCCCGTTCCGTCTTTCGGGAAATCAACGCTCAGCGCCGGCGTAGTCGTCAGGCAGACCTGGTTCTGGAACCGGGATTGACCGAGATGGCCAAGGCCTTCGTCAAGGCATCCCGATCACGGAACAGCCTGAATGAAACACGGCTGAGGGCGCGTATTGAGCAAGCGATGGACTCCGATCCAAACCGGAAAATCGGGATGTATACCCTCTTGCCTTTGAGTGATTCTAGCGAACTGCTCCGGTTCGCCGGATTTAACAACAGCGCGTGGACCCACGTCGGGTTGGTCTTGCTGGAGCAGGCCAAAGGGGGCTATCTTGCCGTGATTCTGCTTTCCAATGGCCGCAATGCCCGCTAGTCAAGACGGAGAGCCTTGATTCAGGCGGGCTCGATCTGGGTTTGGTCTGATGAAGGAAAGCCCGTTGAATCAGGCTGTAACCCTGAAACGCCAGATGCCTTTTTCATCCGATTCCTGAACTACGCGCCCTTGCTGCACCATCACCTCCAGATTCCCCAGTACTTCCGAATAAATCAGATATTGTTCCTGAACGGATCGTTTGGGGAAGTGGATCTCAGCCAGATCCGCCACGGTATAGGTGTGACCGCTGAGTTGCTGATACAAGGTGTCCTGCCGTTTCTTGCTGAAGCCGAGAAGAGATTGATGCAGGGCACCGAAGTTGGTGAAGGGCTTGTCATGGCCGGGGAAGATCCACTGTGGGTTTCGGCCTTCCAATTTGCGCAGGCTCTGCTGGTAGGTCAACAGGCTCAGGCTGGAATCACCCTCTTCGTTGGATGGCTCAATCAATGGGTTGGGGGAGATGGATTCCAGCACGGTGTCTCCGCTGAGAAGCCAACGTTTCTCTTTTTGGAAAAAGCAGACCGAGCCTGGGCTGTGACCGGGGGTTTCCATAACACTCCAGATCCCGGAGTCGGTCACAAAACTGTCTCCTTCCGTCAACCAGCGAAGTCCTTGGCTGGGGAGGCGATCATTGAATGACCAGAACATCTTGCCGCCCTGGTTTACAAGGCTCAACATGATTTGCGGCATGGCGCAGCGTTGAAGAAGAGTTGTTCGCCAGGTATAAGCATCGGAGAAATCCTGCCACGGTCGATCTTCCACCTGGCTGTCTTCCCGGCGGTGGATGTATAAAGGTGCTCCGGATTGTTCATGGACCCAAGCACTTAAACCGAAGTGGTCTACGTGGCCGTGGGTGTGCAGAACCCCTTTGCAATCTTTGAGCTGAAGGTCAAGGCGATCTAGTTTGTTCTTTAATTGAATCCGGTTATCATCCCCCTTCATTCCGCCATCGACAAGGTAAAACCCGCCGCCTGCCCGGAGAAAATACAGGTTTACGGATTTCAATTCCGGAAACGGGGTTGGAACTGCCAGACAATGCAGACCGTGCTTGTCGTGATCGGGAGAGGTCATGGGATGCTTTCCTTCTCTCGTTTGGAACGAGCGGAATAAAGATCTTGTTTCAAGGGTATCAGGAAAAGAGCATTTTATTATGCAATGGTAGCGGCAACGTGAAATCTTGGCAAGGGATCGTGGTCAATTCTTTGAATAAATCAAGGGGATCGCGTGCGACAAAACAGGATGGAACATCATCTCTTATAAGCTGTAAATGCCTTGTCGCTGAAATAAAAGCGCCTCGGAACAGGTTTTTCCAATTCTCGGATGCCCCTCGGTTAGACCGTGGAAAAGCCTCTCTTTTCCCTTGGCTTTCTAATTCCGGCTTTGATAGTATGGTCCCTCCTAAGCCGGGTTTTGTATCGCGCCCTCCGGCACCGTTGTATGGATCACATCTTGAGACTGGGCGCAAAGGAGTTGGATACATGAAACGTTTCATCGCTGGATACTTACTGCTCTTTGCCGTGCTGGCTATGCTTGGTTGTGATTCCACCGTGGATCTTTCCCCTGGAGGCAGCCTCACGGATGGGGATGTGGATGGAGATGAGGATCAATCGGATGATTCCCAGACCGATGGGGATGACACGGTAGACGGGGATCAACCCGACACCGATGGAGATACGCAAGAACCGGAAGAGTGCGAAGCCATTCCCGCAGGTTTTGTCTGCCCTGAAGAAAGCGAATGCGCCCGCTTTGAAGCTCGTCAGCTTCCTTATCCGACTTGTGAACCCTATTGCGTTGGATTGCCTAAGGAAGACGGTACCCGTTGCGGTTTTGAAGGAACCTGCCAGGCCGGAACCTGTGTGGAATCCGGAGCGGATGGCGATGAGGATGTCTGCCCGCCCATTCCGGATGATTTCTCCTGCCCCGCCGATACGGATTGCACCCGCTATACCGCCCGTCAAGCGCCGTATCCCTATTGCAACGTGCTTTATTGCGACCAGGATTTCTACAACGAAGGTGGCTTCTGTGCGGAAGGTGGCTGGACGGGAACCTGCCAGCAGGGAGCCTGCCAGAGCGCCCCTCCCGTGGACGGCGATGAAGATCCCGATGGCGATGAGGATGGTGACATCGACGGTGATGTGGATGGCGACGAAGATGGTGATGAGGACGGTGACGAAGATGGTGACATTGATGGCGACGTAGACGGTGATGAAGACGGCGACACCTGCGAATACGAAGAGTTTACCGTAGAGCAGTTGCCCCAGGAAATTCCTGATGCCGATGAGTGCGGAATCGGAGCCCGTTTTGTTGTGGCGGATAGTGAGCAGGCTGTTGATTTCTGCCTGGATCTGAACCTCAACCACCCTAATCCGGCGGAACTCCGTTTGGTGCTGGTAGACCCCAGCGGCACGGAAGTCCCACTGTTTGACCAAAATGCAAGTGCGGATGATGTACAGGGTGAGCTTCACCTGGAAGCCTATGATGCCACGGATATTCAAGGCACCTGGGTCTTACGTGCCGTGGACCTGATGGCCCAAGATCTGGGAAGTCTCGTTGATTTTGGCGTTCGTGCGGATTGCTCTCCTCCAGTCGAAGATGGTGACATCGAAGAGGAAGAAGAGTTGGAAGACGGCGACGAAGATGGTGATGTGGACGGCGACGAAGATGGTGACGAAGATGGCGATGTAGACGGCGATGTAGACGGCGATGTAGATGGCGACGAAGATGGCGACGTAGACGGTGACGTGGATGGCGATATTGATGGCGACGTAGACGGTGATGAAGACGTTGAAGAGTACGCTTACACCTGTGCAGAGCCGCGCCAACTGGAAATGAATGTCCCGGTAGACGCCAACGGAACGCCGGGCCAGAGTGTCTTGAGTGGCTACACGGCCTGTTCTTTGAGCTACGGCTTTGATGACGACGAGCAGGTCTTTGTCTTCCAGAACCCCTTTGACGAGCAGACTTTGTTTGAATTTGATCTGAACAACCACGATGTCTGGTTGTCTCCGGGGTTGGTTCTGTTGAGTGACTGCACGGATGATTCAAGCTGCATCGCTGGAGAAGAAGCGGAGGATTGGGGTGAAAGCCTGAATCTGATGCTGAACCTGGATGCGAATCAGACGGTCTATGTTGTGGTGGATAGCTACGATGGCTTTGGAGAAGATGGCTACACGCTGACCGTGATTGGCCCCGATGACACCGACGGCGACGTGGATGGCGACGAAGACGGCGATGTAGACGGCGATGTAGATGGCGACGTAGACGGCGACGTGGATGGTGATGTAGATGGCGACGTAGACGGTGACGTGGATGGTGATGAAGATGGCGACGTAGACGGTGATGAAGACGGCGATGAAGATGGCGACGAAGATGGCGACGTGGACGGCGATGTAGATGGCGACGTAGACGGTGACGTGGATGGCGATATTGATGGCGACGTAGACGGTGATGAAGACGTTGAAGAGTACGCTTACACCTGTGCAGAGCCGCGCCAACTGGAAATGAATGTCCCGGTAGACGCCAACGGAACGCCGGGCCAGAGTGTCTTGAGTGGCTACACGGCCTGTTCTCTGAGCTATGGCTTTGAAGACGACGAGCAGGTCTTTGTCTTCCAGAACCCCTTTGACGAGCAAACCTTGTTTGAATTTGATCTGAACAACCACGATGTCTGGTTGTCTCCGGGGTTGGTTCTGTTGAGTGACTGCACGGATGATTCAAGCTGCATCGCTGGAGAAGAAGCGGAGGATTGGGGTGAAAGCTTGAATCTGATGCTGAACCTGGAAGCGAATCAGACGGTCTATGTTGTGGTGGATAGCTACGATGGCTTTGGAGGAGATGGCTACACGCTGACCGTGATTGGCCCCGATGACACCGACGGCGATGTGGACGGTGACGAAGATGGGGATGTGGAAGACGATGAACCGACGCTTGATCCTGGGTTTGAAACCGAATGGAACGGTGGTGAAACGCCCTTCGGTTTTGATTTACTGACTTCCGCGATTACGTCCAGCTATGATACCACACAATTTCATGGCGGAGCGGCGAGTTGCCGTATCACCTTCACCTCTACCAGCAATCAGGATTTCATCCAAAGTGCTCCGATCTCGGTGGCCGAAGGTACCGAGTATACCTTTGGTTTCTGGGCTCTGGACAACGACGCGGCAGGCAAAGGGCGTCCGTTCATCCATTATTACGACAGCAGTGATAATGAAGTGGATGGTGGCAACCCCTCCTATTCCAACGATTACACAGCAGACAGTGCGGATTGGCAACAAATGACCTTTACCCGCACCGCACCTGCGGGGGCTGTGACTGCTAAACCGGGTATCCGTTTCTATGACGTGAGTCCCTGGGATGGAAGCGCGGATATTTATGTTGATGATTGGAGTTTTGAACAAGCCGCAGGCCGTTGATCGCGGGCTGCCGGTTAAACAAACCATCGGGTGATACCATGACCGTGGATATGGATCGCTACCATGATTCGTCTCCGCTCAGTGAATTGCCGGACAAAGGCTACGTGCATTTGTACATCGGCATGGGCAAAGGCAAGACGACTGCGGCCTTGGGGCTTTCCCTGCGTGCCGCAGGCTATGGGCTGAAAACCTACATCGGGCAGTTCATGAAGGGAATTCGCTACGGGGAGTTCCTGGCTTCGGACATGCTTCCTTGGCTGACGGTAGAGCGTTACGGCGAAGACACGATGGTTCATCCCGATGCCCCCCGCGAGGAGGACATGCAGCGCCTCCGTGATGGTGTGGAAAAACTCCTTGCAGCTATGGCCTGTGGGGACTACGATCTCGTTGTAGCGGATGAATTGTTGACGGCCTGTGCCTTTTCCATGATTTCTGAGAAGGAAGTCCTTGACTTGCTTGATAAAAAGCCCGATAAAGTGGAACTGATTCTAACCGGGATGAGCGCCAGCCAGATCCTTGTGGACAAGGCGGACGTGGTGACGCGCATGGAAGAGGTTCGGCATTATTACCGAAACCAAGGGATTCTTTCCCGTAAGGGAATTGATCGATAGGGACATACAGATGGCGGATATGGAGCAATTCGGTAGTTTTCAACTGATGAAAAAGCTGGCTTCGGGCGGCATGGGAGAAATTTTTGAGGCGAAAAGCGTCAAGATGCCTGCCGATGCGCCTCCCTTTGCGTTGAAACGTATCTTGCCCCATCTGGCCCAGGATCCCTCGTTCATCAAGCTGTTTATCAACGAGGCAAAAATCATTGCCAACCTGTCCCATCCGAACCTGATTCGTATTCACGATTTTGGAAAAGAGCAGGACAGTTATTACATGACGATGGATCTGGTTCACGGAGTGAACCTGGATCTGGTGATGATCAAAGCGCCCTTACAGCGCAAACACTGGACCTTGGAATGCGGTGTCGAGGTTGTTCGGCAATTGCTGGAAGGCATTGGGTATGCCCACGGCGCGACGGACCGCAACGGCCAGCCTTTGAACATCGTCCATCTGGACATCAATCCGCACAACGTGATGTTGGCTCCGGATGGGATTGTCAAGCTTCTTGACTTCGGGATCAGCCACGCCAGTTACAATCAGGATCAGAAAAGCCATAACAGCCTGCGCGGAACCTACGCCTATATGTCGCCGGAGCAATGCCGGGAGCAATCGGTAGATGGTCGAAGCGATCTGTTCAGCATTGGCGTGATTCTCTATGAACTGTGCCTGCTGACGGATCTGTTCAAGCGGCATCCTTCAGAGTTCTTGATTCTGAAGGCCATTACGGACGGGGATATTCCCAAGCCAAGTAGCATCGACCCCAACTTCCCTCCGGCGCTGGAAGCCGTGATCCTGCGTGCCCTGGCCGTGGACCCGGCGCAGCGTTTCCAATCTGCCAAGGAATTCCGCCAGGCCTTGGGCCAGGCAGCCAAGCAGGCCGGGTTGAATCTGGGTGTGCAGACCCTCTCGGCGGGAATGACCGCACTGTTTCCCACCTTGGCCACCTTCGCCAAACCGCAGAGCGATGCTACGCCCTCTGAGATCAAGCGCACGGGCAGTCTGTCGGACCAGCTCTTTGGTGATATGGATCTGGAGCGCCAGACAACCAACGTCCATTCTCCGATCGAATCGACGATCGGTCAGGCTGTGGGGGCGGGTACCTCGTTTGTCGAACGAGCCAGACAATCCGGTGCCTACGGAGTCCGTTCCTCCTCGGACCCCACGCCGACACCATCTGCCATCACCATGACGCCCGGTACCTCCGCGCTTCCCGGTCAACTGCCTACCGCTTCAGGGAATTTTGCTACCGTAAACGTACCGACCGGTGTGCATCCGGAAGCCTATTTTGAGGATCTGGCTCAGCAGAAGCGGAAGCAGATTTATAAGGTGTCCGGCGTTCTTTCCGTCGTCTTGCTTGTTCTGGTTTTCATCGCCTATGGGATGAAGGCCAACCTCTCTACGGATCTTGTCGGGAGCCCGGAGTATCAGCCGACCAGCGGGAAAGTCTACATCTATTCCGATCCGGAAGGGGCCAAGGTCTTTGTGGATAAACAGGAAATGCCTACGCCTACCCCGGCCAGCCTGGATAACCTCCCTTTGGGTAAACCCTTGATGATTGAGGTCGTGAAGAGCCGCTATCAGACCCATACGACCCAGGTCACATTAAGCCCGGATAGTCCGATGGACGCCGTGGTGGTGGAGTTAAAGCATCGTAGCTACTGAATGACTTACTTCGTTTATCTGTGATTACCCAAGCCCTGCCGGATGGCGGGGCTTTTTCGTGCTGGGTGCTTCATCAAGAGATCGGCACCATCAAGGAAAGGCTGTTGCCTTTCTGAGTAAAGCGTTCTGTGTTGGGGAGTGCGCTTCTCTTACTTCTTTGTCGAACGCCCTTTGGGTGTGGATGAGCGTTTGGAAGGCGAGCGCTTGGGTGGTTTGGAAGGGCGGCTGCTCTGTGGTTTCCCATCGGTCCGCTTATCGGTTGAACGCCGGGGCTTCTCATCGGTCCGCTTGTTGGTTGAGCGCCGGGGCTTCTCATCCGTCTGTTTGTTGGTTGAGCGCCGGGGCTTCTCATCCGCCTGTTTGTTGGTTGAACGCCGGGGCTTCTCATCCGCCTGTTTGTTGGTTGAGCGCCGGGGCTTCTCATCCGTCTGTTTGTTGGTTGAGCGCCAAGGCTTCTCATCCGTTTTATAGGGTGTGCGGCGTGATTTCTTCGGAGTTTCTTCCGAGGGCGTTTCCACAAAGGTACCGAAGAAGATACGCTGGCCGCGATGGGGCGGAATGGGATGGGTGCCTTCTTCGTTCAAAATGGGCTCTGTAGAGAGAATACGCCGGGGCGTTTCTTTATTCACACCCTCCGGTTTGCAGACCCAGCGGAAATAGCGGTTGGAACTACGCAGCATGTCGCTGATGACGCGGATTGGCCGGGCTGTCTTTTCGTGATCGGCAGGAGGCTGAGGGCTTCCCGTCCAGTAGCTGAAGGTCAGGCTTGTGTGGTCCAGTCCGGTGTGGTGATCCAGTCGTTCCAACCAAGGCCAGGAGGGAAGCGGTACGCTGGTATGACACCAGTCCTGGGGCCGTTCGGCATGATAGGGGCAGGGCGCCTGGTTCGGACAGGGCGCGATGCTGTGCAGTTTGCGCAGCGAGGCACGAAGGGCAATCAGGTTGCGTGTTTCCTCCATCGTTGCCGGTTCAACAAAGACCAGCAGGCCCGATGGCGTCAGTTGGTCCGCGCATTCCTTGGCAAAGCGTTGCCGCTTCAAGGCTGTGAAGGGCAGCTCATTGATTAAATTGGCGCAAAAAATGAGGTCAAAAGGCTCGTCGAATAACGGGCCTTTGGGTAGCAGAGAACGATGAAAATCGTGGGTGATCCCCGTCCAGTTTCGCTTGGGGGTTTGCTCGCCGTGGATTCGGTCGGCAAGTTCCTTGCCCACGGTTAGCGCCTTGCGGGAACGATCCACCGTGACGATGTCCAACTCGGTGACCTTGGAGAAGGCCGGATGGTGCCGGACCATGTTGATGGCCGCCAGGGCTGCGGAACCGGGACCGCTACCGAGATCCAGGATACGCAAGATATTGTTCGGCTTGGCTTGCCATCCGGTGCGCAGACTTTCCGATAAAACCCATTGCACGCGCAGGCTGTTCAACGGAAGAAACTGCAAGGAATAGGCATACAGGATGGCGTCGTTGGAGAGGTAATCGCTCTTACCTTTACGCTCGCCGTGGTTGAAGCGCTGAGTCAGTTGACCAAGGGTTTCCGCCAAGGCGGCAACAAGAGCGCTTGGCCCCTTTTTCCCTTTGGGCAAAAGGCGTTTGGGAATGCGCTCGTAGGCGAGGGAAAAACAGGCGGATTCCAGACCATGAAGCTCAAGAGGGTTCCACGGCGCTGCTTTGGTTGCGTGTTTGGTTTGGCTAGGCAAGATGGTTTACCAGTTGTCAAAGTCGTCCATGTTGTCTTCGTCGGCAAGACGGAACGCATCGAGGATCAGATTGGACGGCGGTATGGTGATGGTTTGAGGAGGCATCTCCACCTCGGTTTCCAGGGCAAATTCACCCTCGGACCACATAATCACCTCGTTGAAGGCTTCCACGCCGCTCTTCTCACCGAACAGGCATTCGGTAATCATGCCGGAATCCAGATACACCTTGGCTTCCTTGTCCGCGCTGGTCACATGGAGCATTCCGCGTTTCCGGCTGGTGGTGAGCAGTTGCAGCATATCCGGCAGGGCCACATCCTTCAGGGAACCCACCACGGCGGCCTTGGGAGCCTGGGTGTCTTCGACCTTGGTTTCCTGCTTGCTGGCGAACAGACGTTTGATTTTGGCCAGGATCACTTCCACGCGCAAGGGGCGGGTAAAGAAGTCGTCGGCCCCGGCATCAAAGCCTTGATGGATCAGGCGTGGAGATTCTTCCTTGGAGCTGAGGAAAAGGAAGAAAATGTCTTTGTAGGTCTGATTCTGTTTCATCGCCTTGCAGAGTTGGAAACCATGCAAGGGTTGGCTGGCTACTTCGCTCAAGATCATATTCACGCCGCCTTCTTTGACCTGATTGACGGCGGTGTCGGTGTCTTTGGCAATCAAGACACGGTAGCCGACTTCACGCAGGCGGGCGACGAGGAAACCGAAGTTGGAAGTGGCGTCGATCATCAAGACCGTGTTGCCTTCGCCTCCGGCCTGGGATGCTTCCCCTTGGCCTTCCATGACGGCGTCATAGAGGGTATCCAGTACCTGCTCATCAAAGCAGGTTCCCTTGTAATGAACCAGTTCCTGCAAAATGGCCTGAATGGGTTTCTCGGCCCATTCCTGGTTACGGATCAAGTCCTCGTAGGCTTCCACCACGGCGAGAATGCGCGAGGTGAGCGGGATTTCATCTTCGGCCAGTCCGTTGGGGAACCCTTTGCCGTCCACACGCTCGAACATGTGGGTCAGGGTTTGCAGAACTTGCGGCGGGAAGGGGATATGCTCAATCAGACGCACTGGAGCCAAGTAGAATTTCTGGGCAAGCTCCAGGTCTTTTTCCGTGTGCAGGTTGATCAGGGTCGGATGGATGCCGTCTTTCTTGCCTAAGTCGTGGAAGTAGGCGGCGACGACCAGATAGTAGATTTCATCCGCCGGCAGGTCCATGTCTTCGGCAAGGCGTTTGCACATGCGCGCTACGCTGGCGCTGTGTCCGCGAAAGGCTCCGCCACGGCGCATTTCCAACAAGGAAATCAGGATATTCAGCGTTTCGATATACAGGTTCTGGCTCATCAGGGAACCGGCCTGTACCTCGTCACTCAACCGCAGGTTGGGGCTTTGTTCCTGAATCTCGGGTACCTGGGTGGCGCTGAGGTTGTTTTCGCTGACGTAGACCGAAAGCGATTCGACCATGTTGCCGTGTTCAATCTGCTCGAAGGCGCGGGGATCGTTCAGATAGAACTTGCGAATACCCGCTTCGATGGCCGGTTTGAGCGCCAGATAGGCGTTGACTTCCTGGCATTGAGCCAGAAGTTGGATTTCTTTCAGTAGTTTCGGGTCGGTTGGCGCAGCCGCCAACACGCTGAGTACGCTGCGGTCCTGGTCGAACAAGATGGGCAGAACGTGCTTGGCCTCGGCGTATTCCAGCGGGATCATATCCAGAACCTGCCGGGGAATACGGATATTGGAAAGCTTCTCGCTGGTGATGTAATGGATGCGGAAGCGTTCGGCCAATACTTTTAGAATATCTGTTTCAGAGATGTACTTGAGTTGAAACAGAAGTTCTCCCAACCGTTCATTTTTTTTCTGTTGCAGGTTGATCGCGGAGCTAAGTTGCTCTTGACTAATCAATCCGAGATCCAACAAGACGTTTCCGATTTGGTCGGTCATGGCGCTTTCCGTACTCAAGGAGAACTACTAGCAGAACAGGGTTGAAATTATAGCTCAAAGTTCATGGAGGTCAAGCAAAGCTTGGTACATCATCGTATTTTCATCCGCGCCATGCGAGATGAGGAACCTTGGCCTCCTGATGGTTGGGCAGAGAGAACCATTGCTCTGCTTGAAATTGAAACAGTTTGGCCAAAAAGACATCGGGAAGGCTTTCCAGACGGGTGTTGTACTGGGTTACGCGGTCGTTGTAATACTCGCGTCGATCGGCGATGGAGTCTTCCAACTGACCGATACGGCTCTGTAATTTCAGAAAGAGGCGATCCGCCGCGAGGCTTGGGTAGTTTTCCGCCACGGCGTACAGCGATCCGATGGATTCACGCAGGCTCTGGTCCATGCTTGCAAGATCCCTCGGTCTGGAAAGCCCCTGATAGCGGTTTCTTGCCTGCATGATGCGCACCAGCACCTCTTGTTCGTGCTGCATGTAGCCTTTGCAGCATTCCACCAGACGGGGGATTTCATCGTGGCGTTGCTTGAGCAGCACATCAATGTTGGACCAGTCTTTGCGTACCTGATTGCGTAAGCTGACCAGGCCGTTGTACGCCAACAGCGCATAGGTGACACAGATGAACAGCAGGGCGAGCAACACGGCGGCAACAATCATCGGTCGATGCACTCCTGAAGTGGCGTAGAGCAGAGGATAGACCAGGGACACAAAACCAAAGGGGCCAAGTCTGAAAGTTTCTATAACACATCTGGGAAGTGAAGGAAACCGCCCGGCCCGGAAATCGCTTGTAGATAAGCCCTTGGGGAAGCCGGTAACTACCGTGTATCAAGAGGAATCTCAATTGCCGTGAATCATAGGCTCCGTGCCCTTCAAGACCTCCGCTTTTGCAACGGATTTCTCAAGGACACGGAGCTTGGTTTTCCAAACGAACCATGAGATGCACGGCGGGAAATCCAAGGGGAAACGTCACCCTTGATCCCTGGGTTGGGCAACGATCACCCAACACCCAACGTTACGGCCCGGTGCGCACGCAACGGGTAAAGGAATTATCCCCCCTACTCCAGGTGTCCACCTTGCCGTCGTAGAAATACAAAACCCATTTGTAGTTCCTGACACCGGAGGTGACGGGCGACGACGACCAATAACTTATGTGCCTATCACATCTTCCACTTAGTTTCTCCGGCCAATAGCAACCCGTGGGGCCGCCATTGTTGGAGCAGGACGACGGATCGCACACGTTGGATTCGTAACATGTCGTCGTTTCTTCCAGACACACGTTCCCCGACCCCACCCCGCAGGGGGCGCATTCATCCACCACCCCACAGCGTCCGCCGGTTTCGATATTCGAGCAGTTGCGGACGATCGAGCGCAACTCGCTGATATTGGGTAGGCGCCAGCCGCCGCCATCTAGTGTCAAATCCCCGCAACGGGAGAGGGCCTCTGTCCAAGTCATCGCAGTACCTGCGGCCGTTTTCTCCCACTGCAAATCTGTATATCGATCCGTGCAGACGCCATCCACACAAACGAAATCGAGAATGCAGTTCGGGTAGCCCATATAATGTTCCGCGCAGGCGCCGCAATCTTGATCGGGGTCGTAGCCTTCATCGCAAACGCAGCTTCCATTCTCCTGCTGGCCGTGACCGTAGCACATCGCCGGGCCTTCACGCATACACCGGGCGTTGGAGTTTTCCTCGGCCAGGAGGCCGTGCGTGTAGCCGTCGAAGAAATTCACGGTCCATGAGTAGACTTCGGAGAACGTACCACCGCTTTCCGTGAATGACGAGGACCAGAAGGTATTGCAGTTTCCGTCTAGTTCCTGCGGCCAGTAGCAGCCGGTAGGGCCACCCTCGTCGACGCAGGACGAAGGGTTGCACGCGCTTTCTTCCCAGCAGGAGCTATCCACACAGACATCCTCCGCATCAATCCCGCAGGGGGCGCATTCATCCACCACCCCACAGGCACCGCCGGTTTCGATATCCGGACAGTTTCGGACAAGTGTACGCAACTCGCTGATGTTCGGTAAGCGCCAGCCGACGCCTTCAAGATCAAGCTCTTCGCAGTGGGTGAGGGCGCTTTCTTCGTTCATCGTTCCACCCGTGGGGCTTTCCTGCCATTGGAAACAGGTGTTGGGATCGGTGCATACCCCATCGGCGCAGGTAACGGTGTTGATGCAATACGGATAGCAACCGTAACCCGGAGCGCAGGCGCCGCAATATTGGGCGGGGTCGTAACCCTCGGCACAGGTGCAGCTTCCATCGGCGAGGCTACACACTCCCCACCCATTGCAGGGATCAGGCTCGCAGGGGTTGTCGCGGCAGTCGGGATAGTCGATGTATCCTTCCGCGCAGGCGCCGCAATATTGGGCGGGGTCGTAACCCTCGTCGCACGCGCAGCTTCCGTTTGCCGTGTTGCACGTTCCATTTCCATTGCAGGGATCAGGCTCGCAGGGGTTGTCGCGGCAGTTGGGATAGCCGATGTATCCATCCGCGCAGGCATCGCAGTTCTGGTCGGGATCGTAACCGGGTAGACAGCTGATGCAGTTCTGGTCAGGATCGTGACCGGGCAGACAGCCGGCGCAAAACTGGTAGGGATCATAGCCCGGAGCGCAATTGCATTCCAACTCCAGGCAATGCGGGCCTCCGTAGCCCGGATCACATTCGCAGGTGTCATGGTCTACACAGGTGCCATGACCGTAGCACACGTTGGGGTCATCCCCGGGTACGCTATAACACACGGCGATCTCTGTGCATACATCCCCAGTATACGGCGGGTTGCAACGGCACTCAAAGTCTTTGCGACAAACTCCTTGGCCATTGCAAACCCCGTTGACCGTGGTAAAACACTCTGCTGCACTACAGGTGAATCCGTCAAAGCCATCACGGCAGACACATGCGAATTCCTCATCTCTTTCGCTGTATTCACACGTACCAAAACCATTGCAGACTTCATGATCCAGGTACCAGTACCCGTTGCAGTAGCGCGTATCATGCTGGCATTCATCCCCATAGACGTAGTCTTCGCAAACGCAGATACCAAGCTGGCTATCTGGGTTGTCCGGGTCTAGTTCACAGTCACCATGTGGGCCGCAGAGATCAGCCCCCTCATAGGCGAAGGCATAACCGCCGTTATCAGGGCAGACCAGGTAATCCGAGCAGTCGGGTCCGAAATAAGCGGCGTGTGAACTGACATAGCATTCACAAACTCCCACTCCCGTGTTGCTGCCGTCATCCACGCAGTCACCATTGCCTTCGCAATCGCCCGTGCCGGTGCAAATTCCATCGTCTTTGCATGGGCCATTGTAGGGACAATCACTGTCTTCGGTGCAGTACACTTTACCGCAATCGTAGGTCTGATCGCAGATGCCGCCGTTGTCAGGGTCGGATGAATAATGCGTTCTGTCGCACTGGCAGGGGTAATTGGGGAACAAAGGATTCGTATAATACTCAGGATCGCATTCACAGGTGTCGGTGTCCGAGCAGGTTCCGTGACCGTTGCACACGGCGGGATCGTCCGCGTGCAACCCTCCGCAAACAGGAAGTTCATCGCAGGTGAAGCCGTCGCCCTCATAGCCGTCATTGCAGGTGCAGGTGTAGTAGCCGCAAAGGTTGGTGCAGGTGGCGTTGTCATCGCAGGTGTCGGTGCCTAAGGCGCATTCGTCAAGATCAATGCACGTTCCAGCATCGTATTCGTAGCCGGAGGGGCAGTCTCCGCAAAAGTATCCCACACCGGGGGCCGGAACGTCGTGGCATGTCACCCCGGCGAAGCAGGGGTCATCCGCGCAGCCGTTGATGTCGCTGCATGTTTCGCCGTCGCCTTCATAGCCGGTAGGGCAAGCTCCGCAGGTATAACCCGTTCCCGGTGCGGCGACATCGCTGCATTCCACGCCTGTAAAGCAGGGGTCATCGGCGCAGCCGTTGATGTCGCTACAGCTTTCGCCATCGCCTTCGTAGCCAGCAGGGCAATCCCCGCAGGTGTAACCGGTTCCCGGCGCGGCGACGTCGCTGCATGTGACACCATCAAAGCAGGGATCATCCGCGCAACCGTTGATGTCGCTGCACGTCTCGCCATCGCCTTCATAGCCAGCAGGGCAGGCCCCGCAGCTATAGCCCGTTCCGGGGGCCGCGACGTCGCTGCATGTCACGCCAGCAAAGCAGGGGTCATCCGCACAGCCGTTGATGTCCTGGCAGTTCTCGCCGTCGCCTTCATAGCCCGTAGGGCAATCCCCGCAGGTGTAACCGGTTCCCGGCGCGGCGACATCACTACATGTCACCCCGGCGAAGCAGGGGTCATCCGCGCAGCCGTTGATGTCGCTGCATGTTTCGCCGTCGCCTTCATAGCCGGTAGGGCAAGCTCCGCAGGTATAACCCGTTCCCGGTGCGGCGACATCGCTGCATTCCACGCCTGTAAAGCAGGGGTCATCGGCGCAGCCGTTGATGTCGCTACAGCTTTCGCCATCGCCTTCGTAGCCAGCAGGGCAATCCCCGCAGGTGTAACCGGTTCCCGGCGCGGCGACATCACTACATTGCACCCCGGCGAAGCAGGGATTATCCGCGCAACCGTTGATGTCGCTGCACGTTTCGCCGTCCCCTTCATAGCCGGTAGGGCAATCCCCGCAGGTGTAACCGGTTCCCGGCGCGGCGACGTCGCTGCATTGTACCCCGGCGAAGCAGGGGTTGTTTGCGCAGCCGTTGATGTCGCTACAGCTTTCGCCGTCGCCTTCATAGCCCGTAGGACACGCCCCGCAGGTGTAACCCGTTCCCGGTGCGGCGATATCACTGCATGTGACACCATCAAAGCAGGGATTGTTTGCGCAGCCGTTGATGTCGCTACAGCTTTCACCATCGCCTTCATAGCCAGCAGGGCAGGCTCCGCAGGTGTAGCCGGTTCCGGGTGCGGCGACGTCGCTGCATGTCACGCCAGCAAAGCAGGGGTCATCCGCACAGCCGTTGATGTCCTGGCAGTTCTCGCCGTCGCCTTCATAGCCCGCATTGCAGGAACAGGCGTAGGTGGCCGGGTTGCAGGTCGCATTGCTGCCGCAGCCGTTGGCGTCGAAGCAATCCAGGCAGGCTCCGGAAACACATTGATTGTTCCCATCACACAATGTGCCGTCTTGGACGAAGCCCTGGTCTTGGCAGACGCCCAGGCCGTTGCAATGGTCTTGGTTGACACAGACCGAGCCTTCATCGCCGCAGGCGGTGTATTGGGGGAAGTCATTGGGCTGGCAGATGCCTTGTCCGTCACAGCTGTCCTGATCGCTGCATTCCGTGAGTCCTTCGCCGCAGAGCGTTCCCTCCGCATCGAAATGGCAGCCGTCCGTGCAGCAGATGTCTCCGGCCTGGCAATCGCAAACCGGCTGGTCTTCATCGCCGTCGATGTCATCATCATCATCGTCGGAGTCACCGTCAACATCTCCGTCGGTGTCGTCATCATCGTCGTTGGAGTCACCATCGACATCGCCGTCGGTGTCGTCATCATCATCGTCGGAGTCACCGTCGACATCGCCATCGGTGTCATCATCGTCATCATCGTCATCATCGGAGTCCCCGTCTAGGTCTCCGTCGGTATCGTCGCAGGAATCCTGGGTGTAACGCCGTTCGCAGTCGTCACACTGGGCGAGCAGATCCCCGTTTTCATCCCAAAGCAGGCTGCATGTTCCAAGGACGATGGATTCCATGCAGGAATGAATTTCCGAGCTTCCTACCTCTTCACCCTCCGCGTCCAAAAGAGTGACGAGGAAGGCGCAGCCTTCGTCTTCTTCAATCCAGACATGGTCGATGGCATCGGCGAGGCAGCTTCCGTCTCCGTTACTGCGGCAATACTCTCCGGCAAAGCCTTCGCAGTCGTCACAGGGCTGGTCTTCATCGCCGTCAATGTCATCATCATCATCGTCGGAGTCCCCGTCTAGGTCGCCGTCGGTGTCGTCATCATCATCGTCGGAGTCACCGTCAACATCTCCGTCGGTGTCATCATCATCGTCGGAGTCACCATCGACATCGCCATCGGTGTCATCATCATCATCGTCGGAGTCACCGTCGACATCTCCGTCGGTGTCGTCATCATCGTCATCCGAGTCCCCGTCAACATCGCCGTCGGTATCGTCATCATCGTCGTCGATGTCATCATCATCATCGGAGTCGCCGTCTAGATCACCGTCGGTATCGTCATCATCATCATCGGAGTCACCATCGACATCACCGTCGGTATCGTCGTCGTCATCATCGGAGTCACCGTCTTCATCGCCGTCGGTATCATCGTCATCATCGTCGGAGTCACCGTCTTCATCGCCGTCGATGTCATCGTCATCGTCGTCGCCGTCGATGTCATCGTCATCGTCGGTCACGGTATCGTCGTCATCGTCATTCTGGGGGCCTCCGTTGTCGTCGTCATCGCAGGCGGAGAGCAAAACGAGTACCGATAAAAGACTGACAAGAAGGAGCCAAGAGACCTGTTTCATGACGATTCCCCGTAAGCCAAGAGTCTTGAATGAACCGAAGATATGACGCAACGAACGCCTCTGTGATGAGAATCACAGGACGGACGTCCCCGACGTTTCTTACTACCAATGCCCCAGAGTAACACAGTCCTGATGGATCTCGCAAGAAATGCCGAAACATTTCCATAAACGGGAAAGTACGAACTGAAAAGCAGGGGATCTGCCTTCCAATCCGTACCTTTCCAAGTCTGCTATCTGTTTTTTCAGCGAGGCTTTGATTTATTGGTCACCGAAGTTCTTTCGGCAATCAAGGGTGGATTATCGCCTCGTCACCCAAGGTCTTCGTCGCCGTCGATGTCACCGTCTTCGTCGCCGTCGGTGTCTCCGTCTTCGTCGCTGTCGGTGTCTCCGTCTTCGTCGCCGTCGGTGTCTCCGTCTTCGTCGCCGTCTTCATCGCCGTCGATGTCTCCGTCCTCGTCGATCATTTCACAGCTTTGGGTTTCACTTCCCCAGTAGTTGCTCTGACAGGTTTCATCACCGGCATCGTTCTGGCAGTTCAAACGAAGGATGTTGGTTTCATCGTCCCAGTAAAAGGCGCAGGTTTTGCCGTTTTCTTCCAGGCGAGCCAGGCTTTCCGTTCCACACCCCATCACTTCACCGAGCCAGGTTCCACCAAGTCGGGAGGTAGAGATGTAACAGGGTTCCTGGGCGTTGCGGTAGATTTCCAACTCAGCAAGATCCGTCTGGCAACTGTCTTCGTCGTCCTCCAGGCACCAGACTCCAAGCAGAGCGTCGCATTCCTCACAGGTCGGTTCCGTGGGACCGCCTTCACAACCCACGCCGGGATTGCATTGGCCACTTGGGCAGCATACGCTTGTGCCGTCGGAGGTTTCGCAGCAGGTGTTGTTGTCACAGCAATCAATGGCTCCTGGGATGTCGCCCTGTCCGCAGATCACCCGCTCCGGCAGGCAGCTTGGATTGCAGCCCTGAAGGGTGTAGTCCGGCTGACATAAAGGGCCGCTCTGACTGGTTTGGCAACTGAAGCACATCAGGTTGCAGAAGTTCCCCAGGGTGCAACTGCTTTGCAAGGGTTGCGGGATGCACTCGTAGTTGGTGGAGGCACTGCACACCGTTCCGAAGGGGCACAGGGCAGGGCATTGTTCGGTACAGATTCCGGTCTCTTCATCACAGCGTGCGTTTCCGCAGAAGCCGTCTTCCTGAGCCGTGCAGTCCTCTACCGGCAGGCAACAATGGGAGCCGGGGGCGCAGGCCGCATCGAACTGGCAGGTTTCCCCAAGGGCACAGCTTTCCGAACAGCAGGGGCCGCAATGGCCATCCAGACAGCATTCGCCTTCGGCGCATTCCGGGTCACAGGTGTTTTGGCATAAGCCGCTTTGACTATCACAACTCAGACCATCGGGACAGCCTTGGGTGGCACAGGTACGATTACAGTATCCGGCGCGACAGACCGTACCATCGGGGCAATCCAACACACTGGTACAGGAACTGGTGGAAACACAGTAGCCGCCATCACAGCGGAAGCCTTCCTCACAGGGGGAATACACTCCGCAGAATACGCAGACGGGCAGATTGTAGACGCTGCTGTCAGGTTCGCAGGCGAGACCATTCTCGCAAGGAGGCTCTCGGTCCGGGTCACAGAATTTGGTGCAACGACCGGCTTCCTGGTCGCAATACAAGCCTTGTTTACAGGGTGTGGAACTGTTGCAGTTCTGACCGTATTCCTTGCCACCCACTTCCTTGGCGACACACACACCGTTACCGATGCCTTCGCCGGTCAGCAGCATGACACATACGGTTTCGCTACCCGGACAATCGTCGTCAAAGGTTGTGGGATCGCAGGCGGTCAGGCAGCGGTGACTCTCGAAGTGGCAATGCTCACCTTCGTCACAGTCGTGTTCCCATTCGCAATAGCCGTCCGGTTTTTGTTCTGTATCGCCGTCGGTATCACCATCGCTGAATTCTTCCTCTTCCGCTTCCGTATCGCCATCCGTGTCGTTGTCATCGTCATCATCACTGGGGATGTCACCATCAAGGGCAGGCTGGTCCCCATCCGCCAGGTCACCATCCGGGCTTGGGGTGTCGTCGTCGTCATCTCCGGAACTGCTGTCGTCGCAGGCTGCCAAGACGAAACAAAGGGACAGAATCAAAAACAGGGGAAGGAAAAACGTGCGATTCATGGGATGCCTCCAGATCCTTGCATGACTGGATTTTCGTAAGAAAACAATGAGAAGATACACATGTCTCAATGACGTGAATGCAGAAGGGAAGCTAGCATATTCTTCATGTTTCGTCCAACATATCCCTTCATGAATACGCAGGATTGTACCTCGGTAGAGTAAGAAGCATTGGGTTGATTGGGCTGACTGCATTGCAGAAGGAAGACATCAAAAACGAAACAAGGCGGCCCGAAGGCCGCCTTGAGAACGTACAGAAAACAGACAAGGAAGATTTACTGAGCCGTGGGCATCGGACCGGCATCGTACACGTAGTAGTTGATCGAGCCGTCCCAGTCGTCACCGATCTCAGACAGAATACTGATCTGGTATTTCTGGGTTTGTTTGGGCTTGAGTGCTTCTTTTCCTTCCGGGGGCGAAATGTAAATGGGCACCACGACCACACTGTAGATTTTCTCTTTTTTGTCGTTGAAGAACTCCACCATGATCATCACCATCTCCGCCGTTTCTGTGCCGGTATTGGTGATTTTTCCACTGAACACGAAGGTTGGGCCTTCATCCATCATTTCCGTGCGCACCTTGAACTCTTCGATCTTCAAGGGTTTGCCGTACTTTTCAACACGATCTTTACGTTCCTGCTCCTGGCGTTCCTTGTCTTTGCCTTTTTGCACCAGGTCGGGACGATCCAGCCACCATTTGCCGTTTTCGTACTTGTACTGCAATTTGATTTTGGCTTCTTCCAGACTGTTCAGGTGACGATTTCTGGAGATGAACTCGGTGAAGATGGTGGCATCCAGTTTATGCTTTTCAATGCGTTTGATCAGGATGTCGCCCAGGTAGGGGGTGACCCGCTCTTCCTCGGATTTGACGAATTCCTCTTTGGTCCAGTATTTGCGCGTCTCATCGGTGTAACGGGCATAGGCCTCGTCCCACTTTTTCTGCTTGATCAGTTCCAGGTAGGCTTCCGTTTCCACTTCCAAAGGATCTTTGGTGCGGTTGACTTTGTCACAGGCAACCAGCATGGAAACCGCCATCACGGCAAGCAGCCAACAGGTCATGGTCTTTCTCATGGAACTCTCCTTCCCCGTGGTTGGACCGAATTCGGCGGTCCGGATGGTCAAATCTAATGAGTACGTTCCTTGTTGTGCAGGAACGTAAGATGTTTAGGCCAGGCTCTTCGCCAAGTTGCGTTTCATGCTCTCTTCCACCTGAGATTTGAAGGGGGAAAGCATCAGATTCAGATCCACGCGCAGTTTGACTTCGTTGGGAAGAAGTTCAATTTTACCTGTGAAACCGGAGCCTTTGAAATCGGCACTTTGTTTGTCTCCAGACCAGGTGTAGTCAAAGCCCATTGCTTTCAGTTTTTCGTCGCGCATACGCAGCAGGTAACCTTCCACGCGCTTTTCAATGTCTTCTTTGTTGTGGTTGTGGGCTTGATTGATCTGAATCTTCGGCATCGTTCTCTCCTGGTTACAAAAATACGTTTCACGCCGGCTCAATACCTGAAGTCCGGCACAGAATCAACTCAACAGGGTTGCGTGACAAAAGCGTCCGCGTAGGAGGGAGCCTCCAACGCATTCTTAGGTGTAAACAAGCTTCATGAAAGTGTCAATCTTTTCCGTACAAAGCGGTGGAACCTGCGCCGTTTTGCCTGTGTTCATAGTCCGTCCCGTTTGGGAAGTCGGCGCTAGGGTGTTGCCGAATCCGCGGGCGTATTGGCTTCCGGGGATGAAGGCGTCTCCTCGGAAGGGGCCGCTTTCCCCACGGGTTGTTCCTGAACTCCATCCGTGATCCACTCAGCCAGTGTTTTCTGAGTGTGCTTTTTGAAAGCCTCGTCCAAGGGCGTGCCTTGGCAATGGTCCTTTGCAACTTGTTGAAGCTGGTGAATATCCACGGTTCCCAGCATCCGTTGGAAGAGTTTCATGATCTGAATCAAGGAACGCTCTGCCTGGGTGGAAAACCCTTGATCCCACGTTGTGGGATCTGAAGGAAGTGCTGGAATGTCGTTCCGCGCAAGCAAAGGATGGAAGAGGGTCGGATAGGCTTGGTAGCTCCATAATCCAGCAATGCCCATTTCAAACCACAGCGGAAGCGTCTTCGATTCCACCTCGGATAGCCAGACCGGTACGAAACGCCGGGCCAGCCAGAGGACTTCCACCGTAGATTGGGCTTTGCGTGAAACAGGCCATTGCTTCAAGGAAAAGGGCATGGTCGCTTGATGGATGTCTAAGGAACTACCCAGGCTTTGACTCATTGCTTGAAAATCGTCTTGGGTGTGAACTGCGACATTCTGGGTATCCGCTAAACTCAACCCGATAACCGGAGTCAGCTTTCTCAAGGTATCATCCAGCATTGCCGCCAGTTGGAACAAGGGGGTCGGATCTTCCAGAGGAGGAAGGGCCTTCAAATGGAATTTTCCGGAAAGGCTTGTGGTTTCCTGCGGGTCTGCTGTCGGAGTTCCTTCTTGGGCGGTCTTCGAGCTTTCCTCCGCTTGGGCTTGTTCTTGGATACCTTGGTTTTCTTGCTTGGGGCTGGTTGGTTTTTGCTGGTCTCGTGATGTGACCTTGGCTTGTTCGTGCTTGGAAATTTTTTGGGTGGCTTTTTCCAATTCTTCCAGTTTCGCCTGGTAATGCAAGGCACCAAAAACCACCAAGCCAAGAAGAACTACGCCGCCCAGCAAACGCCAGAGGTAGTTTCGGCGGCTCTTTTCAACCTGGCGCAAGGGAGTGTATTGCATGAACTGCTTGCGCTGCCTCGCTTTGGGGCTGCTGCTGATATTCCGTGAGGCTTCCGTCCCTACTTCAGACTGCTTCTGGTTCTTATTGCCCAGTTCATCCCTCAGACCGGGCATTTTCAAGCGGTTGGTTTTGACGATTTTTTCGGAAGATTCTTCGGTTCCGGCGACGGGATTCAGTTCGATCTCGACTCCCAGACCTTGTAGCCTGTCCTTGAGGGACTCGGCCCGTTGGGCTTCGAGCTTGGGTGACATGACCCAAGGCAGGCGTTGCAGGCGTTGTTCCAAGGTCGCCGCAGGGAGCTTGGTGGAGCGCTGCATCCATTGCACCAGAGCCTGTTTGGCTTTCAGGGATTCAAACCCGTTGATCTTCACCCCATAGAACTTGGCCCGGATGGTTTGTTCTCCGGTTTGCCGATTGCAGGCCAGACATACGCCGTTTTTGAATACGCTGGGCTTGTTGCAACTTGGGCAATAGGCAAACTCCGTCTCGGCGAAATCCGGCACGCGGGAAAGGATCTTGGTCAGGTCGTCAATAATCAGGTTGAAATCGCGGTAGCGATCCTGTGGGCGTTTGGCCAGCATCTTTTCGACGACATCGCAGAGTTGGCGGGGGAAGCGGTGGTTGTAGGTTTGCAGCGGAACCACCGGTTCGTTGAGGTGTTTCATAATCACGCCGACGCTGGTGTCGGAGATAAACGGTGGTCTGGCCGTGAGCAGTTCGTAGAAGGTGGCTCCCAGGGAGTACATATCGCTGCGGAAATCCGCCGGATCGCCCTTGGCCTGTTCCGGGCTGAGGTAGTTTGGGGTACCCATCGCGATGCCGCTGCGGGTAAGATCCTGATCGCCGTGGGCCACTTTGGCCAAGCCGAAGTCCACCAGTTTCACAAAGCCGGAGTTGTCGATCATAATATTGCCGGGTTTGACATCCCGGTGCAACACGCCGTGGTTCGCTGCCTGCTGCAAGGCGCGGCAGGATTGAACCATGATATTGAGAATCTGATCGCCGGTAAGCACCATGCGCCGGTCTACCACCTGCTCCAGGCTTACGCCGGGAATGTATTCCATCGCGTAGAAGGGCAGGCCGTCATCGGTGATACCGATGAAGAACACGTTGCCGATATTGGGATGGCGTAGTTTGGCCGCCGCACGGGCTTCTTGTTCAAAGCGGGTGATATTCTCCCGGTTGACAACGACTTTGGGAGAAAGCACCTTGATGGCTACCTGCATTTCCAGGCTGTCATCCATGCCCAGAAACACGGCACCCATTGCGCCTTCACCCAATTTCTTCAACACCCGGTAATGGGCAATCTTCGTGTAATGTAGATCTTTCAAGGGATTGCTCGCTTTGTCAAAAAGGCCAGACTTTTACTACTTTCGACGATGCACGGAGTGTAGCCCAAGCCGCGCAGAGTGTCAATGTTGCAGAGCGTACTTCCATGAAGAAGATGGTCGACAAAGAACACGAATTTCAAGTACGTTGCGCAAAGACCCGGCAAACCTGACAAGCTTTTCACTTGACAGGATACGTCATCCCCGGTAGGGTTCCGCCCGTTCGTGGAATCGTCAGGCGTTATTGTAACGAAAAAATCAGCGCGTAGTTGCCCTCTAGCGGCCTTCCAGGGGTAGGTGTCGTGTTGTAGCTGTTTGTATTCTCCATCGGCCTATCAAGCGGAAAGGTTCGTCATGACCCGTGTATTGTTTTCCTCTGTTTGCAAACCTTTCGGTGAAGAGTATGGCGACGGTTTCGGGGCATCCTATGAGGGAAGCCACCAGTTGATGTGGGCTCAGGGGATGTTTCGTCCCAGAGGGGTTACCACGCAATGGGGGATAGACTTCATCGCGGAGAACATCAAGACGCCCACGACGACCCTGCATTATCCCACCTTGAAGGAATTTGCCGAGGAATTGAAGAAGGGTTACGACTACGTCGGGATCGCCTTCATCGTGCCCACCCTACACAAGCTTCTGCCGATGGTGGAGATTGCCCGTAAGGTCGCCCCGCAGACGAAACTTATTCTGGGCGGCTACGGAACGGTGCTGGATGACGAGCGCTTGCCGAAGGCCGATTACATCTGCCGGGGTGAAGGAGTTCGCTTCATGCGTGAACTGCTTGGCGAAGATGTCGATGCCCCGATCAAGCAGCCGGTGATTCTTCAGGACACGCAGTTGTTCTCTCTGCCTCTGGGCCGCACGGGATACGTTTTCGCCGGTCTGGGGTGTCCCAACGGCTGCGACTTCTGCGCGACGAGCCATTATTTCAAACGGAAGCATATTCAGTTCTTGCCGGACGGTGAAAGCATCTTCCGTGCCGTTGAAGACTTGTACCGCAAGGATCTGGGGGTTACGACCTATTGGATCAACGACGAGGATTTCCTGCTCAACAAGAAGCGTGGGCAAGGTTATCTTGAGGCCATCCGCCGTTCCGATCTTCCGCCCCTTTCGCTGAGCATCTTCAGTAGCGTCAAGGCGCTTTCCCAGTTCAAACCCACCGAGTTGGTGGAAATGGGCATCGATTGGATCTGGGTCGGCTATGAAGGCAAGCGGGCCGGATTCTCCAAGATGGAAGGCAAAAGCTACGCCGAGTTGTTCCGCGAGCTGCACAGCCACGGAATCACGGTGAACGCCTCGATGATTATCGGGTTTGATTACCAGACGCCGGAAATCATCTGGGAGGAATTTGATGAATTGATGCGCCTTCGGCCCTCGATCTGCCAGTTCCTGATTTACGGCCCGGCCTACGGCACGCCTTTGCATGACCGTATGCGCGCCGAAGGCCGCCTGCTGCCGATGATTGACAACGATTATTCCAAGCAGGATGGCTTCAGCCTCGGTTTCGACCATCCGCACATCAGCCCGGAGGAGATGGAAGCCCTTCAGCGCAGCATGTACCGCCAGGAATTCGAGCGGCTGGGGCCCTCGGTGTTTCGTGTGGTGGATGACTGTCTGGCTGGTTACAGAAACCTCAAAGGTCATGATGCGCCACGGGTACGGGCCAAGGCCGAACGCTACCGTGAAAAGGCCCACCGCGCCCAGATGCTGCTTCCCGGAGCCATCCGCCGGGTCAACTCGTCCAGTTCGGTGCTGCTGAGCAATCTGCAACGGGATTTGCGGGAATACACGGGTAAAATGACTCCCCTGGAATCGCTGAAATCCAGGCTGGTTCCCGCCGCGATGAATTTAACCTCGCTGAAGCTGGCGCTGGGCCTGGACAACCAACCGCCGCTGACCCGCAAAACCTTCCGCCACGACGGCTAACACGAAGGCTCCACACAACCACCACCCGACCTGCCGCCGAAGGCGGCGGGACGAGGGGGGATATCTCAATGTCGTTCTATGCCCAAATTACTTTTGCCATCTCAAAGAGCAATTTATGTCTCTCCTCTAGTTCATCAGGACCGAAGCTGTCACAGGCCTTTAAATCTAGCTTATATTTTGCGCGAAAAGCAGTCATATCAAGCTTAGACTTATAGCTGTCGGAGCGGAGAGTTTCGTTCCAGTATAACGTGTTGGCGTATGATTTTAGCTTCTCGCTATACGGTTCATTGTTGCTCGATATATTATCCTTACCTTTGAGCAAGAGAATGCCTCCTAGACGATTTCTCTCTTGCTCGAACCGTTCTTCGTCATCACTAAACAATGCAAGATTTTCATCATTTCTTGATAATATATGTTCGACATGAAATCCGTTTTTTGCACCGGTTTTAAGAACAAGGTCTGCAATCGGTTGCTTCTGGTTGAGATTCATGTTGCTTGCAAGAAACTCATCAATACGGGCAAAGAAATATCGTTTATAACGAGTATTCAAATTTATGCCTGTTTGTTTGAACGTCGCGTAGCTGAATGACTCTGCTTGTGATACATTCCTTCTCGCAGCAATCATTGTGGTCAGTTGATTGTCAAATGCATCCCGAAAAGTGTTAACGTTCTTACCTCTGATCGCTTCGGAGATGACATAAAGAGCATCAGCAAAATCATTACTGTCGTATGCGCTCTGAAGTTGAAGCAGCGAAATTAATCGGTCTATCTCGTAAGAAATTTTGTTGATCTTCTCATCTTCGTCCGGGTCGTTGAGCTCGCATGAAGACATTACAAGTAGAAATGGCGCATCAAGATCAAGAAGACCATTGTAGTAAACGTGTTTAAATATAGTGCTTGGATCAGAGTACGCCTCTAATAACTTTAAATACAGCTTGCAATAATAGTTGTATTCACCTTTAAGGAAGCTTTTTACTCTGGCTGGATTACGGCTGAGACTCAGTTGTTTATCGATATCGGCGGTAAACATCGTGCGATGATATTCACCATCGAAACGCTGACCTTCTCTGCGCGTTGATGCGAATTTGGCTTTTAGGTAAAAACGGAAGAAGCTGTCCAGTTCATCATCCTTATGTGCATTTATAGCCTTTGCCTGTTTTTCCCAGATGCCATTGTAATCACCAGTATTGAGTTCAATCTTACTGATCTGTCCGAGTAATTTTCCTTTGAGGATTTCATATGGGCGCAGCCGAACTCCTCTGTCATTGATTACCTCAAACACCATAGAGACTTCTGTCTGCTCAACAGAGAGATTAATTAAAACGAGCCGGTGAAGAAAATAGAATGAAAATGTCTCGAACTTATGCTTATCCGTAAGGGCCTTATCAAGCCAAGTGCTGATCGTTTCAAAGTTGCTTACCATATTCTGCGCAGTAACTCCGCTTGAAGTATCTATCTTCTTCAATTCCTGTTTGTCGAACAGAGCTTGTTGGGTCGATCTGTGGCTGATGTGATTCATCCAAAATTCTTGCTCATAGCCGGACTGCCCGGCAATTTTACCCTCAATCCAACCAGAGAGCTTTGATTCAAATTTCTTGGCTAAATGATGCAGCTTGATAAGTATTAGCGATAGAGTTGTAAGACGTTGCTGGCCATCTACAATATAAACTCGGCCATCGACAGAATTTGTCACATAGGTATTTAGGTAGTACCAGGGATATTTTGCTTGTCAGGTGCAATGTCCATTGCTAAAAACCTTTCTGAATCAGGTTATTCTCCGGGTATTATTGCCCAGAGGCTCTTTGTTGAAAAGCTCTTGTGGCTCGTTGGTATTGGTCGATGGTTATCGTATCAACGTTTTTCCCAGACCGAAAGCGCATTGAAAAGGAAACTCAGTAAAGCATAGTTTCAGGTGAAAGTCTATTGAATTTGAATATTCACTTCAAAAGTAAACAGTTTGCGTTTTACTCTGGTTTGCCAGGTTCCGGAAGATTGTATCAGAATTAGTGAAATGACAGCACCGGAATGTAAGTCGTCATGCGAAGAAGAGTGTTAAAAGTGGTTCCGATCGGAGTCATTCCACCGAAAGCAAAACCCCGCCTTTAAGGCGGGGTTTGAAGTCGAATCGGGTTTGCAAACAGGTGAGGGTTTAGCCTTCGCGTTTGGAATCCACCATTTTGGTCTTGGCTTTGTTCACCTGGCGCAAGAGCTTGTCGAAGGCCTGGTCAATGGAGCTATAGAGGTTTTCCGTCTCTTCCTTGGCGACGAAATAGGTGCTCTTGAACCGGCAGTTGATTTCCGCAATCTTTCTCGGCTCCTCATCGGCTAACATGGCATTAAGAACGGTGTTGGGCGGCAGGTATTTGTCCAATTTCTTGGAACGATCCTGCACATAGCTCTTTACCGCGTCCGAGGAATCAAAGCCTTTGAAAGTCACATTTACGTTCATGGATCACCTCATACCATCAAAAGGTTGACTGCAAGCACACAAGCGCCGGACCACCTTCCATCCTTGGTGTGGCTGCGCCGTGGCCATCCGCTTGGTTGAATAGAGAATGGGTCTCGCAGAAGAATACGAGCGTAGGTTTGAAACAACTGAACCTTTCATATCCTTATTATCGTCCTCAATCGGCCTTAGATCAAGAGGCACCGGGCGCTTTTTCCGTCGATTTTTCGGCGAAATCCCAGACTTCAAACCGTCCTTGAAGGCTGTATTTGAAAAGTGTTAGCAATATCAGTGAGATCCTTCCAGGTAGAGATGTCTTTCACTTCCTTACATCCAAGGCAACCCCGTCTTGAAATACTGAACAGAAAGACAGGTTATCCGTTCTGGAAGCGTAGGAAGATGCCTTGGGCCAGCACGCTGAGGACCAGTCCGCCAAAGAGAAAAGGCGCAAACGCGATGGTGGTTTCCACCTCAATCATCCCCGGCGTTTGCGGGTGGACGAAATGCTCCCGGATTCGCTTGCATTGCTCGTCGTTGATTCCATCCGCACTGAAGGCTTTGCGTTCAATCTCGCTGAACAGATCCTGGTCGTTGAGCATTTCCAGGGTGGCTTCGCTGACCACCATGTTTTCTTCCAAGGTTTCCACGGGAATCAGTTGGGTTTCCATCGTCTTGGACCAATAAGCGTAAATCTGACGGAACAAAAGCAGAACGAGGGACATCAGGCCGATGGACAGGGTTTCCGAAAGGCTTTGCCAACCGGGGTTCAGGTGTTGCTCATAGGCCACATGCCCGGCGATGCCGAGCAGAATCATCACGAAAATCACCGGGTGCTGGAAGAGACGGTGCAGGGGCCGAAAAGCGAGAAAAAGAAAGAGAATCAACAAGGTACGGTCCACCGTGAACCACTGCTCCAACTCATCCTGCACGCCTTGGCGCATCAAACGGTAGACCAGCAGAATAAACATGATCCCCAAGGCGGTACGAAGGAGCATCGGTCCTTGTTCACGCAGCCACTGCCCCGCAGCCTGACGCGATTGCCTGCGCTCTTTGTCCGTCGTCGAGGAATACTCTCGGAGCCTGGCCAGGGCGCGCTTGCCCGCTTTGAAAAGGAAATCCGCCGTAATGATGAAAAAGGCGGCGGTGTAGGTATTCACCAGCAGAATCAGGAAGCTGTAAAAGTGCTGTGTGTGATGGGTATACAGCGACACGGGAAGCAACAGGGTGTAGACGGCGAAAAGCTTGGCGTCGGCAGCGCTCCAGACATTGAACCACCACATGACAAAGCCGACAACAAAACTGATCAGCGCGCTGAGCAGCACCAAAGGCGCTTTGATGGTGAGGATCTGCCAGTTCTGGTAGAACACTCCATTATACAAGCCCCAGGCGGCAAGCCAGATTACGCCGATCGCCAGCCCGAAGAGAACGTGCTTCTGGTAGATTTTGTGTTCTTTCCAATCCTGGATGGAGGTAATCACCCCAAGGTAGAGGATGGGAAGAAGAATCCAGAGTTCGGCGAGGATGGTTTCCACGTTGTTTTATCAGAAAAAGGTGAAAAAAGAGTTTGGATTCCCGGCTTGTTGGCGTACCTATCGTGCGTCGGATCCAAGCTTAATCGGAATTGCATTCCGGCGCAAGGGATCGTTGACACATTCGTGGTCTGGTGCTATACAGACAGCCGATTTTTCTCGGTCGCTGACCCGACCTTGAGCCTCTTGCATGAAAGGCACAACCCATGCTCAATGTAAAAGACGTGGTGGCCAACCTGGATGTCGTCCGTGAGAAACTGGCCCAGCGGGCCAACGCGGAAACCCTGTCGCAAATTTCCGAACTGGCCGGATTGCGTAGTCAACGCATCCAGGAAATCGAAGCCTTGCGCTATCGCCAGAACGAAGAAAACAAAAAGATCAAGGCCATTGTGGCCGAGTTTGGTCCGAAGTCTGAGCAAATGGCGCAGGCCCGCAAAGGGCAAAAGGAATTAAGTGAGCAAATCAAGGGTTTAGATCCTCTTGTGAAAGAGGTGGAAGAAGACCTGTCCAAGCTGTTGATGTCCGTTCCGAACCTGCCGCACGAGTCCGTTCCGGTGGGTAAGGATGAAAATGACAACGTGGAAATCTCCCGCTGGGGCGAGCCGCCGAAGATGGATTTCGAGCCGAAGTGGCATGATGAACTGGGCCGGGATCTAGGCATCTTGGATTTTGAAAGCGGGGCGAAGATCGCCAGCGCACGTTTTACCGTCCTCAAAGGTTTGGGTGCGCGCCTGGAACGGGCCTTGGCCAACCACTTTCTCAATACCCTGACCGAGCGTGGCTACACGGAAATTTTCGCTCCCACCCTGGTCAATACCCCAACCCTGTTGGGAACGGGACAACTTCCCAAATTTGAGGAAGACCTGTTCAAGATCGGTGGAGACTGGGACTTGTATCTCAGCCCCACGGCGGAAGTTCCAATGACCAACCTGGTCAGCCAGACGGTGCTTGCCAAGGATCAACTTCCCCTTCACATGTGCTGTTATAGTTCTTGCTACCGCAGCGAAGCGGGAAGTTATGGCAAAGACACCCGCGGATATATCCGCCAGCATCAGTTCCAGAAAGTGGAAATGGTGCATGTCTGTGACCCTGAGACCAGTTACGATGAGTTGGAAGCGCTGACGGCCAACGCGGAATATCTGCTCCAGTCTTTGGGACTGGCGTATCGGAAAATCGTGCTATGCACGGGAGATATGGGCTTTGGCGCCGCCAAAACCTATGACCTTGAGGTCTGGATTCCCTCCCAGAACACCTACCGGGAGATATCCAGCTGTTCCAACTGTGAAGATTTCCAGGCGCGGCGCATGATGGCCCGCTATAAGGATTCTACGGATAAAAAATCCAAGCCGAAACTGGTGCATACCTTGAATGGTTCCGGTCTGGCCATTGGTCGGGCCTTGGTTGCGGTGCTGGAAAATTACCAGCAAAAGGACGGATCGGTCGTGATTCCAGAGGTTTTGCGCCCCTACATGGGGGTAGACCGCATTACTCCGTAAGGTCGTTTGCCTAGTGTGACCTGCTTGGTTTTGGGTCTGAGTTGTTGCATGGTTGTTTTATGATCGTCTTTGGCATGGTTTGGCTGAGAGAAGGCGATCTGATTTGTCGTGATTTCACCTTTTCGTTCATGGATGAAACAACCGGAATGAAATGGAAAAAGCTGTTGTTTGTGATGGCCTGTTTGTGGTACATTCGCTGTTCTAGGTACGTGGTTTCAACGGTTTTTATGCAGGTTAAAACGTGAAGAAAACACAACTCGTTGAAACATTGGTCAAAACCGGGCTCGTTTCCGAAGCGGTAATGACGAAATTTGCCACGCGGGCTCAGGCGGAGGGCCAGAATCCGATCAAGCTTCTGTTGGAAGAGGGCACGATCGACGAGCATACCTTTGTGCAGTCGGCGGGCCTCCAATTGGGCATTCCACCCGTCTATCTTGAACACATCCGGATTCCTTCCTACATCGCCAAACTGATTTCCCGTGAGATTGCCGAAAAGTGGTGTACGATACCCATCACCTTGAAGCGTGAGGGAGGCAAGGAGGTGCTGTATTGCGCCTTTCTGGACCCCACCGATGAAGAGGCGATGGAGGAAATCAAACAGCTTACCGGAAAACCGGTCAAACCGGTTCTGAGCGGCTTGAACGACATCCACAACGCGATCAATCGCAGTTTTGTCAAACGCAGGGTAAGGCGACCCGCTCAGGATAGCTCTGTATCGGGAGTTCACGAGCAATCGTCCGTGCCTCCTTCTGCACAATCTCTCATGCCACCGATGCAAGGGCAGCCTCCGCAGCAGAGTCCTTCGGCCATGCCGCCGATGCAGCCTTCGGCTCCGCAGACCTGGAATCAGACGCCCCCCGAAGGGCAACCGACAGGCCAACCGGTGTTGAATGTCGAGCAAGCCTTGACGCCGCCACCCAGTCAGAGCGGTCGGATCAAGCAACTCCGTCAATCCTCCGGGGGAATCTACCGAGTTCCTACTGGGGAGTTCAACGCGCAGTCACCCCAACCTGGGTCGAGGGCTTATCCTTCAACCGGAGAATGGGAGAGACAGGGGCAGATCCAAGGGAAGCAACCTCCATCTACAGGGGTGTTTCCCCAAGAGCCGGACCCCTCGGCTTCCGGTGCTTGGCAGAGAAGAGCCACGCCTCCCGCGCAAGCGATGCCGCCTTCGCGTTCCGGAGCGGTTCCTACGTCTGCGTATCCACTGCATCCAGGGGCTTCTTCGGGAGGTTTCCCTGCCACTCGCGCGTCCAACGCCGGGTTTCCTGCGGCAGATCCGAATCAGCCGCCGACCGGGCCTTATCATCAGCGTCCTGCTGGAGCCGCCCGGTCTACGCCTTCGGGTGTGCCTACGCATAGGCCGACCTATCAGTCTCCGGCTCCGCGTCCTACAGGACAATATCCTCAACGTCCTACGCCTTCAGGTGTGCCAAGGCCGGGGATGACTCCGCCTCCGATGTCACGTCCTCCGATGGATGCTTACGCGGAAGCGTGGACGACGCCGGAACCGGGAACACCTTCGGTTTCGGAATCGCAGGTTCCCCTACGGACGACGCCATCGGGTTTGAATCGTGCACAGGTGCAGGATCAGATCCAGGATGTGCTGAGCGTGTTGGAAAGTCCACCGGAACCGGGAACGTTCGACCGCTCGGTAAGCGGACGTTATCCGAGACCGCCGGTTCGTGGTTACGAGCGGGACTGGGTGGATGATGAGTACGCGCAACAGACGCCCAATCCATCCGACCAGGATAGCGACAACCTCGCTTTTGATATTCCACGGGCTCCGGCGTTCAATGATTCCGGAGCGGTTGGTCAGGATTCTCCCAACATGACCCACCAATGGCTTCCGTCGATGGGGGCCAAGCGTGTTGCCTCAAAAGAGAGTCCCACGCCATCCTCCTCGGACTCGAAGCCATCCAAGCGAATCAAAGAGTTGAATGTCGATGATACGGGGGCGATCAGCCTGCCGCCATCAAGCCGGGGTACGAAAGACGGTATCGTTACAAGCAATTTCACAGAGCGGAAATTGAAAACTCAACGTATCGCCAGAGGAGGAGGGATCACCTCCAGCTATGCACCGACGCGAAAAACGGGTCAGTACACGCAGAGCATTCCTGGGCGTAACGTAAGCGATTCATCCGGGGCAAACCCGTTGTTCGAGGATTTCGACCGGCTGCTCAACGGTGCATTGAGTGAAACCAAAAGCCGTTTGGAAGAAGATGTGCCCGATGCTTCGGATTCCGTCTGGACGGAAACCAAGATCCGCAGGCAGATCGACGATGCGGCGGTATCTCAGCCGTCGCAGAAGAAGACGGACAAGCAGTTGGTCACCGGCTATGCCAGCCCCAATGGACCGGGCCGAAGTGGTTCGATCAGTGTGGATGAATTCCAGGAGAAGACCACCAGCGCGGCGATGGCCGTACCCACCTTCCCGGTTGAAGATGGCTTAAGCCAGCGGGTCAGCCAGGAAGTATTCAACGAACTGGTTCAACTGGTCCGCCTGGCCATGGGGCGCAACACGGTTGATGACGGTCAACTGATTGAGTCTTTCTTGCAGGGTGGATACATCAATGCGACGGACCCGGATATGGCCGCTTTGCATCGCATCCTCGCTGGGCGGGTCCGCCAGATGATTCAACATGGTCAGATCTCCGATCCGATCATTGCTACACGGTTTCAATGAGAGGAGCAGGGGATGGTGATGCTTCGCAAGCTTCAAACCCTGCTTTTATTCAGCCTCTGGCTTGCTTCCGCGTTCGCATGGGCCGAGCCTCCTTCGTCGGCCAAGCAAGAGTCACCCATAGCCCAGGAGCAAGCAGCCCCTTCCAGCGGTGAGCAAACTCCTGCAACAATCACTCCGTCTCTGAAGGCGGATGATGATGACAACGACAACGACCAAGAAGAGGAACTGGCCTCCGAAGAAGATGAAGAGACGCTTCCCAATCCGGTGACACGTCGCCGAAGCCTGGTCTGCCCGAAGGTTTCTCCAACCGTTCACAACATGATTACCGCCGCCTATCCGCTGGGCTATGCCCAAGCTCATGGTATTGAAGTCTATGACATGAAGGTGCGGCTGGTGGTTCAGACTCTGCGTTGGAAAGAACCTGTTTTCGCCAGAGATGTTCTGGTGGAATGGGGCATCGGCAGCAGCTATCAGGTACTGGTGTCTCCCAAACAGATTTGCCGGATAGCCAAAGACCCCAGCGTGATGCGCATCCGTAAACCCGGCAAGCTGATGCTGGAGGCGAGCAGGGAGTTTCGTCAGAAACGAGGCCAGGACGTAACGCCGAAAAAACGTATTGTCAAAGGACGAAAAACCTTTCAGCCCATTGGAACCACTCGATGAAACGCTCCATTCTCTTTTTCGTGACGGCGCTGTTATGCCTCGTCGCGGCACCCTTGTACGCCGATACCCTGGATAGCCTGGTCCGTGCCCATCTTCAAGGACGCATCGACGCCCGTTTGTGGCCGATGAAATCCGCTGTGCTGTTCCCTACTGCCGAGCAGGCAAGGCTGGTTCTTGAAACCGACGCGGGCTACAATCAGGCTGTGCAGCAGTACGTACAGACCTTGGGTGGACAGGTGGAACTGGTTGAGGACGGACGGATTCAGGCGGTCTTACCGGAACGGGAACTGGATCAGTTGGAAAATCTGCCGGGCTTGCGTCTGGTGCGCTTTCCTCTCGTGGCCAAGCCCTTGAATCCGGCCAATGGCGATCCGGAACCAACCCAAGGGGTGGCCATGACCGGTGCCGAAGGCTGGCACAATATGGGCATCACCGGAAAAGATACCCATGTGCTGGTTCTGGATGTGGAATTCAACGGCTATCAATCCCTTTTGGGAGTGGAACTGCCCGATGCCGTAGAGGTGGACCTGAGTCTTGGTCAAGGGGAAGGGGTTCATGGGGCCGCCTGCGCGGAAGTCGTTCATGACATGGCTCCGGATGCCCGCTTGACCCTGATGAGTCTGACGACGGAGATTGCCTTCGTCTCGGCATTGAAAACCATCACCCAGGACATTCAACCGGATGTCGTTACGGCAAGCATCGGATTCAGCAATTATGGTCCCACGGATGGTACCGGATGGCTGGCGCAAAAAGTCAATGAAGCCTATGAGGCCGGGATTTTATATGTCGGCGCGGCGGGGAATGAAGCAACCAGCTTTTGGACCGGCCCGGTTCGTGATGATGATGGCGATGGCCTGATTGAAACCCTGGACAGCGGGGAAGAGTACATCGGTTTTTCTGCGGCGGACGTTGTGATCTTGATTCTACGCTGGGATGAGCCGCAGGGCGAAGCCGCCCATGATTTTGCTCTGGAGTTGCAAGACAGCGATGGCAATGTGATTGAAGTGGCCGACAGAACCCAGAATGGTGACGACAATCCCACCGAGTCCATCATGATTCAGCTCTATGGCAACCTCGGTAGCGGTCGCGCCGTGATTCGCTATAACGGGCTTCCTCCTCTGCCGGAATTGAACCTGCGCCTGTACAGCGAGACGGGGCTTCATACACCCTGGCAGGTGCCGGAAGGAACCATTGCCAACCCGGCGGATGCTCCCGGCTGTCTGACCGTTGGTGCGGTGGAAACCGGTTCGATGGAAGTTGCGTATTACAGCAGCCACGGTCCCACGCAGGATGGTCGCCAGAAGCCGGATATTTATGCTCCGACGGATGTCTATACCTGGTCCTATTGGCCCATCCCGTTTAATGGAACCAGCGCGGCGACACCCCATATCGCCGGAGCCGCAGCCTTGGTCATGGAATACATGCCTGACGCCGATGCACAAGCTGTTCGGAATTTTCTTGTGACCAACGTCCATCAGGATTTCGCCGGAGAGAACGACGGGGCAGGTTATCTGTCTCTTCCCCAGGGAGAGACGGTCAGTGAATCCTGTGAACCGCAAACGGAGATCGGGAACCTTGCCGATCTTCCCTTCGAGGTGGATGATTCCACCGACGCCGTGAGTAATCAGGTGCAGCCTGCGGAGGGTTGTGATTTTGAGGCCCAAGGACGGGACCGTACTTATCAGCTCGGCTTGCCCGAAGGCGCGAAGGTGCGTATCACCTTGACCCCGGAGGAAGGTTTTGATGCCGCCCTGGTGATTCAGAAAGAAAGCTGTGAGACGGACAGCCCCTGCCTTGACGCTGCGGATGATGCCGGAGCCGGTGAGGTGGAAAGCCTCGTATTTGAAGCGCCTGGACGGGCGCTGTATCAGATCAGTGTAGACAGCGCCTACTTTGCCGACATGCCTTCGGCATCCGGTGAGTATACCTTACGGATTGAGTTGGAAGGTAGCTGGGATGAGGATGACCTCGGTCCGGGCCACGAGGATGACGTTGATGGTGACGACAACGAAGACGTTCAAGCTCCGAGCGGTGACGAGAACGAGGGCTCCGGGGATGAGGGGTGCCGACAGACAACGGAGAACGCCGCACTTTGGATGGTTGTCTTTTTGGCCTTGGCGATGATTCCCCGTCGCACCTGGGCGCGCTCCTGCTGAGGCAATGAACGAGATCAAGCAAGCCCTGCTTGGCAAAGCCCGCGAACTGGGTTTCGGGCGCGGTGGGGTGAGCCTGCCGATTCTGGACAACTCAAACGCTCGTGCTTTGGAAGAATGGCTTTCCAAGGGCTACCACGCCGAGATGGCCTGGATGGCCCGTGAACCGCAGCGGCGCGTGGATGCAACCCTGTCTTTGCCATCCTGCAAACGGGTGGTCGTATTTACCCTTCCTTACAATCAAGTGGTTTCCGAAACACCTCCTCAGGTGGGGATGCTGCGTGTCAGCCGTTATCTGCTGGGTCGTGATTACCATCGGCTTGCCGAAAAGCAGGGTAAAAAACTTGTGCGCTGGCTGCGGGAAACCTACGGCGGAACCCATCGTTTTTACGTGGATGCCGGGCCGCTGTTGGAGAGAGCCTTTGCCGTGCAGGCCGGTTTGGGGTTTCTCGGTAAACATGGCAATCTGATTACCCCGGATGGCAGCTTCGTCTTTCTCGCCTCGCTTCTCACCTCGTTGGAACTTCCTTTAGATACCCCTGTAGAGAAAAGCTGCGGTTCTTGCCGCCTCTGCCTGGATGCCTGCCCCACCGGTGCCTTGAAGGCACCTCGCGTGGTGGATAGCCGCCGCTGCATCAGTTATCTGACCATTGAACACAAAGGCTCTGTGGATGAAGCCCTGCGTCCGAAGCTTGCGCCCTGGCTGGCCGGATGCGATCGTTGCCAGGAAGTCTGCCCCTACAACCGAAAAGTAAACGAACAGACCATTCACCCGGATTTTGCTACGCGCCGGGTTGAGTCCTGGTTTTCGTGGGAGACCTTGTTTTCCATGAATGAAACCCAGTTCAAAGAGGCTTTTCAAGGCAATGGGCTTTCCAGGCCGGGCTTGAACGGTTTGCGTCGTAATGCCGCCTATTGTATCGGGTCAGACAAAATGAGACACAGGGACGAAAAACGGGTTGTAAAATTGAAGGAAATGATACACAATGAAGAGGATGCCGTTGTCCGGGAAGCCCTTTCCTGGGCTGTGAAGCGTATTTTAAATGGAACATAACTTGATGCTGACAGACTTCTAACAATGGAATGAGTAGAACGATAAATCAAGTGAAATCAAAATACTAGGATTATAGTAAGCTTTGTATGCGGGTGTTTTTTGTTGAAATTCAGTGCCTGTTTCCGTAACGGGTCTCCTTCTAGGGGCTCAAAACTATTAAGGTTTTTTAAGAAACCAGCTAAACGGCGGGTTTCACTGTACTTTCTAATCGGTCTATGGTAAGGCCAGAGCGTCTCGGTCCAAGAGTTTCCAGAGCTGTTCAGCTCCGATTGGTTTTCATTCAATCAAACAGCTTCTTGTCGTCGTTTTTGACCCAATTTCATGACGCTCGAACCAACCATAAGGAGATCGTCACGTATGGAACGCAAGGTGTCACACTGGATTCTGTTGCTGATTGTTCTCACGATGTCCGGACAGGCTTATGCCGGCTTGTACGAACGGATTTCTTCGGATGATTGGGGGTACTGGCCGCGGGAAAATGAAGAACCTCCCGTGGTAGAACCGGAGCCCGAATCTGACAACGCTGATACTCCGGCTACCCAGGAAAACGCGGAAGCGCCTGCGGCGCAAGCTGAAGACGGGGCGCTGCAAGCCTCGGATAGCTGGGTGAAGCCGCAGCAGGATCAGGCCTTGCCCTCCTTCCTGTTCACCAAAGACCGCAAGGCGAAATACGTCTCGGAGATGTTTGATCCCATCCTCCTGGTGCGTAACAGCTTTGTCTATTCCTTCATTGACCACCAGACCGTGGATATTGAAGGAACGCCGACGGAGTTGAACACCAAGGTGGCGGACAAGAGTCAGTGGGGTCATCGCCGCGGCTATGTGCTGGAAAACGTGGAATTCGGTGCCAAGGGGCGTTTCAACCAGTTCGGCTTGTATTACACCACCAAGTTTGACCTGGTCCCCCGTGAGAAAGACGGGAACCCGTCTACCGACTACCTGAAAGATGCCTACGTGGGCTGGGACCAGTTCTCCTTCATGGACTTGCGTATCGGTCGTATGAAGATCCCTTTCAGTCAGGCCAACATGACCAGCACGGAAAAACGCAACACGGCTTATGCACCCATCCTCAACGTGTTGATTCCCAAGCGGCAGCTTGGTGCCAGTCTGGAATTCTCCGATCCCTGGAAAGCGGCTCGTCTGCGTGGTGGCATTTACAACAGTGTGGCCAGCGCCACGCAGCAGTTGAAGGATACCGACGAGTTGTTGTATTCCTTCCGCGTGGATTACAGTATCGGCAACACGCTGAAAGCCATTGACGAGCGTCACAGCGTCAGCGGGATCAAGGATTTCTTTGAAACCATCAAGCGTTTTGATGTCAATCTGGCCTTCAACTATGCTCATGTTGACCGTTATTATGATACCGGTGGTGAACACCGCTGGTACGGGCTGGACGGAAAGCTTCAGCTTTACATCTTCACCGTCTTGGGTGAATACGTGGTCAAGGACTGGAAGACCGATCCCAACGCCACGGAAGATGGAAGCTACGACGCGATGCGCGGAAGCGGGTTTCATGTGGATGTGATTGCCGATGTCTGGCCGGAAATCATCAGCTTGTTCCTGCGTTATGAAAACATGGATGGTGATGACGGCTTTGAGAACGGTTTCAACAAAGACTTCCCCACGGGTGAGTTGGTGATGCAAAAGAAGACCTGGATCACCACGGGCATGAACTTCCATGTGGCCGAGATGGTGCGCATGGACTTTGAATACATCATGCGCCAGGAAGACGAAGGTTTTGATGTGAAGAACGACGTATTAATGGGCATGGTACAATTGGCCCTGTAATATAAAAATGGTAGAATAGATTCTCTGTGTAGAAAGGAGTACCCGAATGAAAATCCGTCATGGCGCATCCCTCTGGATCGTCCTTCTGCTTGCCTTGGGTGCAAGCCAGGCCTGTTCCCGCTTTGAGGATTATGCCGGAGATCAGACCGGAAACAACGACCAGGTCGATGGGGATATTGAAGAAGAAGATCCCTTCACCGAGCGCGAACAGAGCGCGGAAGTCTGGCCCGCCTTGCCTGCCAACCTGGTAGCGGATGCCGGTAAGGAACCGATGAACATCCACATGACCTGGCAGCATGATCCCTCCACCTCCATTTCCCTGCAATGGACCTTCTCTGACATTGATATTGAAAACTACGAACCGAAAATCTGGGTTGTCCCTGCGGATGCTGTGGAAGATGAAGGTGAAGGCATTGCCATGCCCTACGCTTCCCAGTACGTGGAATCCGGAAGCTGTGAATTCTACCAGGAGGAATTCAGCTACAAGGGGCAGCATAAGGCTGGCGATGAACAGTTTGTAACCTGCACCGTGGAAATGGGTTTGTTGCAGCCCAGCACGCTGTATTATTACCGGGTGGGTTCCTGGAGCAGCTTCGATGAAGAAGGCGCCACCTTTTCGGATGACCTGACCCTTTCCGATATCTTGACCTTCAAGACCGGTCTTCCCTCCGGGAATCATGAACCCTTCATGTTCGTTTCCGCCGGTGACAGCCGCGGTGGCTATTCTGGGATCAAGCAGAATATCGAACGTCTGGCCGCTTTGGATGCCGACTTCTGGTTGTTCAATGGCGATATGAACGACAACGGAACCCAGGAACAATGGAACCAGTGGTTTGATGCCATGAAGCCGCTGATGGATACCACGGTGTTGATGCCTGTGCAAGGCAACCATGAGTTCTTCGCCACGGTATTCTACAGGCAGTTTGCGGTGCCGCAGGTGGCGCAACTTGATGATGACATGAAAGAGTATGGCTGGTCTTTTGACTACGGCTGCGCTCACTTTGTGGGCTTGAACAGCAATACTTCGTCCATTGTGGAGGGCTTGGTTCCCTGGCTGCGTAGCGATCTGCAAGCGGCTAAAGACAACCCGGATATCAAGTGGATCATCGTCATGTTCCATCACCCCATCTATTCCGCGTCCAATCATGGTAGCACCGAGCGCCTTCAGGATGCCTGGATTCCCGTGTTTGACGAATTCAACGTAGACCTGACCTTTGCCGGTCACGACCACAACTACGAACGGACCAAGCTGATGCGCGGCGGCGTGCCGGTGGAGCAGGGCGGTACGGTTCATGTGGTCGCCGGTGGTTTCTTCTCGCCGGGCTATTCCAATGGTCAGGCGGAGTGGACCGAAGTGAGCTATCACGGAGATATCGGCAACTACGTGACCGTGGATGTTAGCTGGGATGCCCTGGACGTAACGGCCTTCAGTGGTGACGGCTCCCAGATTCTGGATGAATTCACTCTGAGCAAATAACCGAAGAAGTTACTTCGACTGCAACGTACAACGCCCCGCCATCCGGCGGGGCGTTCGTGTGTAAACGCAGGTTGTGTCTGACTCAGGCTTCGTTCAGGTAGGGTTGAAGCAACTCCAGTACGTTGACCCGTGCCCGCAGGTGGCGCAGGTTGCCGTACATGCCGACGATCACCCGGTTGAGGAAAATCTGGTGGCGGGGAATCTGCCAGTGGCTCCACTCGCCGAAGTTTTTCATACTCACGCGGTGAAGATCCTCGGCGATATGGCACTCACCGAAGTCGTAGCGGCCCGATTCAAAGGGACGCAAGGCCGGACCGGCGAGGTTTTCATACCAGTCATCAGGGTACTCTTTGTCGTCCAGATGGTACATGCCCAGGCTCTTCATGGTCTGTCGCAGGGGAATCCAATCATGGGCCAGGCCGTGACGGAGAGCTTGCTTGTAGCCGGTGACAAAGTCATCGGGGAAGCGTTTGATACAACCAAAGTCGTAGACGATCACCCGGTTGTCGGGCATGAAGGCGAAATTGGCCAAGTTGGGATCGGCGTGCAGGGTGTGCAGTTCAAAGAACTGCTTGAATAAAAAAGTGACCAGACGCTTGCCGATGTCATCCCGCCGTTGCTGGGGGACATCGTCCAAGGCCAGACTGTTGCCGTCTTCACCATGCAGGCGTTCCATAACCAGGATGCGTTGGGAGCATAATTCCGGCACGGGTTTGGGAACCAGAATGTCTTCGTCGTCGGCAAAGCGTTCCCAGTATTCCTGAAGGTTGGCCAGTTCCAGGCGGTAGTCCAGTTCCTCGCCGATGCGCTCGCGGACTTCAGCCATCAGGGTTTTGATTTCCCCGTGATAGAGCAGTTTGACGGCGTTGCCGATGATGCTTTCCAGGTTGTCCAGATCGGCATCCACCATCTCATCCACGCCGGGATACTGCACTTTGACGACCACCTTACGACCATCCCGCAGCACGGCCCGGTGAACCTGTCCGATACTGGCCGAGGCGTAAGCCCGCGGCTCCAGGGCGCCGAAGAGATCCTTGGGATCTTGCCCCAATTCTTTTCGGATCTGTTCTTTGATCTTGGAAAAGGCCATCGGCGGGGCGTCTTTTTGCAAGCCCCGCAAGACCTCGGTCAATTCCTTGGGCAGAAAATCATAGCTTTGCAGGCTCATCATCTGACCCAGCTTCATCACCGCGCCCTTCAGTTCCCCGAAGGTTTCGGCAACCCGTTTGGCGTTCGCCATGTGGGCTTCTCCCAAGAGAGCGTCTCGGCGTTCTTTCCCTGCAAAGGCTCCACGGGCAGCTTTGCCCAGGTATTCCGCACCCACACGACCCGACAGGCCGGACAGCTTCAAAAAACGTCCTAACCGGGTGGTGGTTTCCTCTCCCATCTCCTGCGATTCATCGTGGGGTTCGTTCTCGTCAGGGGGTATGGTGTCGTGGGAATATTTCTTCTGCTTGGAGTCCTCGTTCATCGTGCGGCTCGGCGTTCTAGGGTGGAGTTGTCTCAATGTTGTTGATGCCGTTGTTGGGAAGGTGGGTCCGTCTGTTCACACAGAGGCGGCCCACAACGAATGCAGGATTATTCCCCCTCGTTCGCGCTTTCAGCTTCGCCGGCTTCGTCTTCGGCTGGAGGCTCTTCGGTGGTTGGCTTGGATTCCTCTTTGGGAGGTTCCTCCGGCTTCTGCTCGCGTCGGGCGGCGACGGGCGGCTGGTCGGCCTGACGACAATACACACCTTCCGGGTCGTTGGGGTCTGCTTCGCAGATGCGTTCAATCCGGCCATTGTCGAAGTATTCCCAGTAGTCGGTCCTGCCGTCGCTGTTGCGGTCTTTTTCTTTCCGGGCCACCTGGCCTTTGAGATAGTACTTGGTCACATCGGGCTTGCTGTCGCCCATGATGTCCAGTTCCTGCTTGATCAGAACGCCTTTTCCGAAGTGGTCAGTGCGGTCTACTTTGCCGTCGAAATCCAGATCATAGCGCTCGGTTTCAATGGCCCCTTTGGCGTTGTAGTACATCCAGGCGTCAATCTTGCCATCGTAGTTCAGATCCAATTCCTTGCGCAGCAGACGCAGGGTGTTCTCTCCCGTCGCCGGGTCTTGAGCTTTGTTGTAATATTTGAAAATATCCGGTTTTAGATCCTGATTCAGATCAAAGGATTTCATGATTGAGCCATCATCAGCCTGTACGGGCTCGTTCATGCTTTGCTGAACGAATTCGTCCTGGTCCTGGGCGTCTTCCACGGTTTTGGAGCAAGAAGACAGGCTAACCATAAGCAGGGCCATGTAAAAAGTGATCAACAATCCATTTTGCGACATCGTGCAACTCCGAATTTGTGCGCGGTTCCCAAAACAAAGCTAGAGGATACAAATCAAAGTATATCGGCAATGACTCAAGAAGCCAAGGCTTTTTGATTCACGATTGAGCAGCAGGCTACCACGGAGCAAGGCAGGATGCAAGGGCCGGAATGCTCTCTTCATCGCTCCTTGGATGCGGAAGCTGGATGATGGCCAATGGCTTGGAAGCGGCATCTTCAAAATCTAGTACCAAAATGGACTTGAACGCCTGGGGGAAAGAGGTACCATGTTGGTACGGGTTGGTTGTTCCTTCCCGTGAGTCCCGCTTGGTCTGTGTGTTCCTGGGACCGCTCAAGCTAGACGAGGTTGTTGATGACGTATCTTCTTGAAGTCTGGAATGTTCTGTTGGAGTTGGCTCCGAGTTTGCTGGTCGGTTTGTTTCTGGCTGGTCTGCTTCATGTTTTTCTGCCCAAGAATCTGGTTCGTCGGCAGATGAGCGAGAACTCCTTGGGGAGTGTGTTGAAAGCGGTTCTTGTGGGTGTGCCGATGCCCCTGTGTTCCTGCGGTGTGGTGCCGACAGCCATCGGCTTGAAGAATGATGGCGCAAGTGCTGGGGCTTCCACCGGCTTTTTAATCAGTACACCTCAAACCGGGGTGGACAGCATTTTGGTCAGTGCCTCGTTTCTGGGCTGGCCCTTCGCGTTGTTCAAGGTGGCTGCCGCCTTTGTTACCGGGTTTCTGGGCGGTGCCTTGGTCACACTCACCGAGCCGAAAGCGCAAGCTTCCATCCTACCCGTTCACACCATCTCGGATCAAACGGAGGCGGCCAAACCCTGGTGGCGTCGTCTGGGTTCTTACATGGTGTATGATCTGCTTGGAGCCATTGATACCTGGTTGATTCTTGGAGTGTTAGCTGCCGCCTTGATTGCCACCTGGATCTCTCCGGGTTATCTGTCTACGGTCAGTTGGACGCAAGGTATCGGTGGGATGCTGCTTGCTTTGGTGATCAGCCTTCCCTTGTATGTCTGTACCACCAGTTCCGTTCCCATCGCCGCCAGCCTCATCGCGGCGGGAATGCCCACGGGGACGGCGTTGGTTTTCCTGATGGCCGGACCGGCAACGAATCTGGCCACGATGGGCGCGGTGTATCGTGCCCTGGGGGGGCGGGTGCTGGGAATCTACCTGGCAACGGTCTCCGTGCTGAGTATGGCCTTTGGCCTGGTTTTCGATAGCCTACTTCCCGGCTCTTCCGTAAGCAAACAGATGATGCACCACCACGGGGACGCCGGGTGGCTTTCCATGCTCAGTGCAGGATTGCTGGTGCTGTTGCTTGCCTGGACCTTGGCCAAGAAACTTATGCTACGTTTTCAATCAAAGACGTTGGAGGAAAAGGATATGGATCTATTACTCACTGTTAAAGGAATGAATTGTGGTCATTGTGTCGCGGCAGTCAAACGTGCGGTGGAATCCGAACCGGGCGTGGAGGAAGCGACACCGGATCTTGCCAAGTCCAAGGTCGCCATTCGTGGCGACAATCTGGATAAAGACTCCATCAAAGCTCGGATCGTTCAGGCCGGGTATCAGGTTGAGGAATAGAAGCAGGTTCAGGTAAGGAAAAAAGGATGGACCTTTCTACTCAATGGCTGGTTTGTCGAGGGTACAGGTTGGTCAGATTTCGTTGTTTCATGGATCTGATTTTTTTGGGTCCGTCGAAGGGATGTATTGAAAAGGTATAGTGTTAAGAAAGTGTTAGTTTTCCGGTAAGGGGATTCCTTCACTGTAGGATAAGGAAGGAAATTGTAAGCTCGAAAGGGCTATTTTTCGATAAATCCCTTGCGCCTGCAAGCCCGCTTGAGATATAAAAATAGACTATCGTCTCCTAGCTGGAGACTCACGTCCTGTGAATGATGGTACAACACGAAGCACGGAATGACAGCCATGACTCAAGATTCTTCCCGCCTAGTTGATTTTCTCCGCTTTTCTTTTTTCCTCTCTTTGTTCTTCCTGGCTACGGCCTGCGGAAGTGTCACCTACGAGAATGAGCCCCAGGTTACTGACGGCGATGACTCCGATGGAGACGTTTCTGATGGAGACCTCGTCGATGGGGATACCAGCGATGGTGATCTCGACGGTGATGAAGTTGAAGACGAAGAAGAGGTGGATGACACCGATGGAGATGAAGACGGTGACACCGACGATGATGATGATGACATCGATGGAGACGAAGACGGTGATACCGACGACGATGATGATGACCTGGATGGTGATGAAGACGGCGACGCCGCAGACGATGATGACGATGACGATGATGACGACACCACTGAGCCGGTAAGCTGCCGTCCAGGCGAACGCGCCTGCTACTATGACAAGCTGCGTATTTGCAATTCCGATGGCGAAAGCTACACCCGTGTGCTTTGCGGTGATGGGCAGATTTGCGCTTACGATGATTGTCGTAACATCATCTGTAATCCTGGTGAAGTGATCTGCCAAGACGGCAGTGTCTATGCCTGCAATGCCGAGGGTATCGAATACACCTTGGCGGAATACTGTACGCGGCCTTCCGTCTGTCAGAGCGGTACTTGTGTCAGTGCGTGCGACAGTGCCCAGGTGATCCGACAGAACCAGCTTATTACCGGCAGTACCGTGGGAGCGATGGACACCGTCTATGTACCCAGCAGTTGTACGATGCCCACGGAAACTGGTAGCTATGACACCATCGGCCCTGACCGCCTGTATCGTATCAGTCTGCAGGCTGGTGAGGCGATTCGCGTTACCCTGACGCCGACAACCCGCAATTACGATCCGTCTCTGTATCTCTTTGAAAGCTGCGATATGATGCCGGTGGATTGCCAGATCGGTTCGGACAATTGTTGCAGTCTGACTGCCGAAGAGATCATCTATACGGCTCCTCATAGCGGAGATTTCTTCATCGCCGTAGATAGCTGGGAAGATGCCGAAGGAGACTATACGCTGAAGGTTTCTTCCTATGCGGCGGAAAGCACGAACCTGCGGATGGAAAACGTGGAAGCCAGCACCGGAAGCACGACGGTCACCTATACCGGAACCCTGGTCAATGAATCGGATCGTGATCTGGACAACGTGGACATCGGGATCTATTTCACGGATGAAGATGGCACCATCGCTGAGAGTAGAACGCCGGATCTGGTTTACGCCGCTGGTAGTGTCGCCGCTGGGGAATCCAAGGACTTCAGCATTCTGACCCGCTATAACACCAATGGGTTGGGCCATGTCGTCCTGGTTGCCGATTGGAAACCGGTTTACTACGATGCCAATCGGGATGACAACGTGAGTCCGGTGATGGCCGTGACCTTCTCAGGCGGTGTGGATGATGTGGAAATTCCCATGAATGGTGAGGTCAGTGACCGCTTCCTGGGAAGTACCTCCTACAAATGGTTCCGTTTCCATTGTATGCGTGGTCATTCTCTGATGGTGGAGGTTGCCGCCGGTGAGGGAAGCTCCTTTGATCCCTACGTGGAACTGTATTCCATGTATGCCTATTCTCGCTTGGATAATGCCGACAACGATCTGGATACCACAGACGCCCACCTGATGGTTCACTGTGATGATGATTCCATCTACAAGGCCAGAGTGAAATACAGTTCTTCGGCCAGCACTACCGCTCGTTACGGAAGTTTTGTTGCCCGTGTGACCCCTTTGACAAACGTCCTGGCCCGTCCGACCTTGCTTAGTCTATTCCCCGGACAGCAGACCGATCTTACCGCCGTTGGTGGTTTTGATCCCGCCGTGACGGAAGCTGTTGCAACCATCAACAGCGTGGTGGATTGGGCCGTTGCCGATGAGAACATCGCTACGGTGACCTCAACCGGTCGTGTGACGGTTAACCCGCTGGTGCGCTCCGGCCTGACTGACATCCTGGTTATTCCGAAAGATACCCACCTGACCGGTGTCAGTATTCCCCTGCGTGTAACCACGACCATTCCTGGAACGGCCTATGGCACCTTGGATGATCTGCCCATTGATATTCCGGCTCCGGATGCCTTGGGTATGACCAGCTTCATCCATGTGGATGACATTGGAATGTTGGATCAGATCTCTGTCGGTGTTTCCATTACCCATAGCAACATCAACCAACTCCGTGTGAAGTTGATCAGCCCCAGTGGACGGCAAGTCAAACTGCACTGGTCTGAGGGAAGCGGCACGACCTTGATTACCGTCTACGGGATCTATCAAGATCCCAATGGAGATTTCACTCCGCTGCGCGGGGAATCCATCAGTGGTGACTGGATCTTGAACGTCGTGGATACCTCCACCACCGCCACGGCTTCCCGTGGACAACTTAACGCTTGGCAATTGTACTTGACTACAGTAGAATAGCCTTCCTTTTGACACGACAGGCCGGGCGTGTTCCCGGCCTTTTTTTTGAAGAACCCCTTGCAACGGGAGAAGTCGGATGCGTTTTTCGCGGTTGGGTCATTTTGTGGTTGTTGGTCTTATGCTCGTCGGGTTGTCCTCCTTGGCTCATGCTACCGAAGCATGGCGTATGCAGCAGGAAGACCAGAAGAATGGTCAGACGGTGAAAAGCCAATTGACCATTGGTGAAGGGAAAATGCGCATCGACGACACCACACGCAACGTTTCCGTGGTGATTGATTTCGACCAAGACACGATGAAAAACGTAATGCACGCCAATAAGCAGTGTGTAACGATGAAGATCAGCGATTTTTCCAAGCAGATCGATGCCATGATGGAATACATGAAGAAGCAGGGGAAAATGGTTGAAGCTACCTACAGCCTGAAGAATACGCAAGAGAGCCAGACTGTGAACGGGCTTCCGGCGAAGAAACTGGTGATCCTCAAAGATGCCAAGCCGGAAGTGGAAGTCTGGATTGCTCCCAATGCCGGAACGAAGCGCATTCGTGATACCTACAGCCGTTTCTACAAATTGATGGGGGGCAAAGCGGGGCCGGTCGGTCAGCTTTCCCAGGTGATGACCGATGCCTTCAACCAGGGCTTGCCGGTGAAAGTGGTGGCTGTTGGTGAGATGAAAAAAGAAGGCCGGAAGCTGGTCAACATTCAGAAGATTGAAAAAGTGACGGTAGACAATGCCTTCTTCACCGTTCCTGCCGACTACCAGTGCAAGTCTATGGAAGAAGTCCAGCGCCAATTGATGCAGATGATGGGTAAACCGGGTCAAGGTGGTCCTGGCGGAGTGGTACCTCCCCAGATGAACCAGAGTGTTCCCAAGATGAACCTGACCCCGCCGATGCAACAGGGACAATAATCCATCTGTTGGTTTTCGTTGATCACAATGTTAGACGCCCCGGTTTTCCGGGGCGTTTTTCATGGAGGATCGTTTTCTGACAGGTAAAAGGGAGTGTTTGATCGGTTTCCATTCTTCTCTGGTTGGAATGAACCTTCTCTTGTTGTTGTGGAGAGTGTCGGTCAATCTGCTCCAGGATTCTGTTCCTGCGTTTGTCGCCCTTGAGATTCTTCGGTGGAGTTGTGTCCGGGTTCAGCTGAAGCAACGGAAAAGGTTGAGCAGAATCCGTAAGCAAAAACCCCCGCCGGGTGGCGGGGGCAAGTGGTTTCGAGCAAAAGGTGGTCTTGTTAGAACTTGAATTGCAAGACAACGCTGTTCAGTTTTTCGGACAATTCGTTGAGTCCTTTACTTTCTTCCTGAACCACACCAGCCTCTCTGGCGGTACTGTTGACGACTTCGTTGATTTCTCCAACCTGCTTGGAAACCTGGGATGAAACATCGGCGATTTCCGCACTGGCTCTGGAGATACCATTCACACCGGAACTGACTTCGTTGGCGTTGACAGCCACTTCACCGATGCCCTGGGACATTTCCTGGACACTGCGTGAAATATCCGTAGCAGCTTCTGCGCCACCAGCGATGTTGCGGGCGATCTCGTTGGTTGTGGCCGTTTGTTCTTCCACCGCAGCGGCAATGGTTCCGGCAAGAATATTCACCTGATTGATCTGCTCGCTGACCGCCTGAATCTTGACCACGGAATCTTCGGTTACGTCCTGCATACTGCTGACCTGGTTGGCGATCTCTTCCGTCGCCTTAGCCGTTTGCTTGGCCAGTTCCTTGACTTCGTTGGCTACGACGGCAAAGCCCTTGCCTGCCTCTCCGGCGCTGGCCGCTTCAATGGTTGCATTCAACGCCAACAGGTTGGTCTGGTCGGCGATGTCGTTGATGATTTCCACAACTTTGGCAATGTCCTTGGCCTGCTTGCCAAGAAGTTCCATCTGGGTCCGCGCATCGTTGGCCGTCTGGGCGCTGGTTGTGCTGGCACTGGCCGCATCGGCACTGTTCTTGGAAACTTCGCTTAAGCTGGCCGTCATTTCCTCAATGGCTGTGGCGACATTATTGATATTGGAACTCATCTCTTCGGCGGCACTGGCGACGGTATTGATGTTGTGAGACATCTGCTCAGTCGCTCCGGCTACGTTGTTCACGCTGGCGCTGGCCTCTTCGCTGCTTGCCGCGACGGTGGAGATGTTGGTACTCATCTCTTCCACGGAAGCTGCGACGGTGGCAGACTGCATACTCATTTCTTCTGCACTGGATGCAAGGCCGGATGCTGTTGAACTCAAGGAGGAAGAAGAATCTCCCAGGCGCTTGGCCGTACCGGCGATGTCACGAATCAGATCCTGGATCTTCTCCACGAAGCGATTGAAGTTGTCTGCCAGATCACCGATTTCATCGTTGCTGGCACGGGTCAAACGGGCGGTCAGATCCCCATCACCATCGGCGATGTCTCGCATCATATCATTGGTATTGTTCAGCGGAGTCGAGATCATTCGGCTGATGGCGAGGAAGAGAATAACCAAAAGGAAAATGATGGAGAAGAATCCAACCAGCAACACGTAGGTGGCCATTTCCTGAACCGGTGCGACAACCTGAACCAAGTCCAGCCCGGCTGCGAAAATCCAACCGGTTTCATTGTCCTTCTTGAAATAGGCCATACGGTCTGTGCCTTTGAAATTGTAGGCAATGGTCCCTTGGTCCTTGGTGAACATATCTTTGGACCAGTCGAAGGCCTTGATGTCCAGTTTGTTGATGTATTCTTCTTTCGGGTGAGCGATGGTTTTCCCACTCGATCCAATGATATACAGATAGCCTGTTTCACCGATTTTGGTGTCTTTGATGTAGCGATGGTTCACTCCCTCCAATTCAAGAGCGACACCCAGAACTCCACGCACTTGGCCTTGATGCAGGATCGGAGCGGTAACCAGTTGAATCACCCGCCCGGTGATTGGAGAGGCAATGACTTTTGAAACATGGCTTTTTCCTTCCTGAGCCCTGCGAATGTTCGTACTGTATTCTTTCACGCCCTTGAGGTCTTTCCCAATTGTCTTGCCTCCAAGGGAATCAAGAAAGACAACACCGGCACCGTCGGTGATCCATCCCGCTTCAAAGGCTTCCGTCGAGCCGATGAGTTGATTCAACTCGTGCAAAGCCCGCTCTGGAGGATTCCCTACCAAGGCTTCTGCAAAGGCAGGGTTGCGGGATACTTCATCAACGAGGTGAACCTGGTCCGCCCGCCAGGAAACAATTTCCTTGCGAATGGAATTCACAAGGATATGGCTTTGCTCTTCCTGTAAAGCTAACAGGCTGCTGGATGCCTTGCTGTAAGAGATCCAGGCCATGAGCGAAACAGTTACGATAATGGAAGGGATTACGATGGCTAAAAGTTTATTTCGTATGGTCCACGTCATGGTTTGATTGCCTCCCCTTGGTCTTGAAACGGACGTTACTTACGAACTTGTGTCTGGGTGGAAGTTCCGAATATCTCTAGCTAATCTTCCCGCATTACCGGGTTGATCGGTACGCTTCCAACCGCCGTACCTTGACCACTGAATCGGCGTTTCGTGACAGGGGTTAAGTGAAAAACGGGAAAAAAAGCAATTCGTTGACCTATTCTGTCTAAGCATTACAATATTCTGTAAACGCCTTGTTGGCTTGAAAATCGTAGATTCCGAATGAGGTATTGGATGGCTTTTGAGCGCCGGTTTGTGGAACGAGAAGGTGGACGGCAGTCGTATTTGAACTGGGACAGGGCTGGGTCCGGTGCGCCGAGGATTCATTTTGCCCATGCCAATGGGATGAATGCCCAGACTTACCAACGTCTGCTTGAACCGCTGGCGGACAGGCTTCAGATCATCGCCTGGGATGCTCGCGGACATGGACAAAGCACCTTGAACAACGATCCGGAGATTCTCACCGATTGGGATGTCTACCGTGATGACATGAAAGACTTTCTCCAGACCTTTGCTGAGCCGATGGTCTTGGTTGGTCACAGCTTAGGTGCGGTGACCAGCCTCAACGTGGCGGCCTGCTACCCGGAGTTGGTCAAGGCGCTTGTTTTGCTGGACCCGGTGATGTTTCCCACCTGGTTTTTAACACCCTGGAAATGGGCCAAAAGCCTGGGGTTGGCCCATCATCTCTCTGTGGCCAAGATGGCGAAAAAACGTCGGGCAGTCTGGAACAGCCTGGACGAGATGATGGAGGCCTACCGTGGACGAGGGGTGTTTCGTACCTGGCCGGAAGAATGCCTGAAGGATTATCTTGAGGGTGGAACGGAGTCCTTGCCGGATGGACGAGTCAGGTTGAGTTGTCCGCCGGAGTGGGAATCGAAAACCTTTTCTACCATGAGCCACATCGTCTGGCAGCGGCTGTCTGAAGTTCGTTGTCCCATCACGTTGGTCTACGGAGGGCATTCCAATACCTTCTTTGGTGGTTCTGCCCATTGCTTTTTGCGTCGCAAACCCAATGCCCGGATGATCTGTGTTCAGCAGGCCAGTCATTTTATCCCCTTGGAAGAACAGGATCTGGTTCGCGGGGAGATTGTGCGCAGAGCGCGAAAGGCCGGGTAAGGTTCCTTCCTCAATTTCTTGTTGATAAGATTGATATCGTCAATATGTTGACGTGATGTTTTCTGTGTGCATTATTTTCCAACTTAAGGAAATAGGTTGGAAAAACTGGAAAATATTCAAGTGCCATCCCCATATATTGGAAAGATTTCAAGAACCGGTCGCCAGAACCGATTGAAGTTCTAGGTCGCGGCGTCGCTGCCGCATCACGAATGGACACATGGACGTGATTTGAACTTCACCGCGCAGGGAGGCAGATATGCAGCGGACCGGTGCCCCGAAAAGGGGAAAGTTGTTCTTTGGAGTTTTGTGGTTCCTTTTTCTGGGCTGTCTGTCCGGCATGGCTTTCGGGTATACCTTGAAAACCGATACGGAGGGAACTCCATTGTATTGGGAAGAAACGCCCACGCTATACTGGGCGATTGATCCCGCAGTGGAGGACGACGGTCATCTTGAAGAAGCCCTGGCTGATGCAATCAGCGCTTGGGCGGATTTCACGCCGCATCGGGCGCAGGTGGTTTTGGAACAGCCGACCACCTTTGACGACCGTGTTTATGAAGGAGAGCGGCCCTGTCCAGGAACCAACTGCGTGGTCTGGACTCGCCACTGGCCCTGGGAGGCCAAGCAGTTGTCCATGACCTTCTTGACCTACGCGGAACCCGGTGGAGAAATCAAGGAGGCGGACATCGTCATCAATGGTGAAACCGTGAACTGGGGCGAGGATGGCTTTGATCTGACCAACGCCTTAACCCATGAGGTCGGCCATCTTCTCGGCTTGGCCCATAGCGAGGAAACCCAGGCGACGATGTATGCTCTGAGCCGCCCCAGGGAAGTTAAAAAGCGCTCGCTTCATCTTGATGATGTTGCGGGTGTGCAGGAAATCTATGGAGTTGGAGAACGTACCCTGGAAGCAGACCGCAGCGGGTGCAGCCAGGAATCCACCGTATCCGGCCTCGCTCTGGCTCTGGGCCTGTTGGCTCTGGCTTTCCGATCGTGGTTTGAATGACCCGCGATCGTCTGATGATCCTTGAAAACCCGGCATCCTCTCTCCCGCAATAGCTCGTCGATCCTACCTTGCCTTGGGTGCCGTTTTTCATTTTCCGTGCGCTCCCTGCAACGCGGGGAGCGCCTTTCGCCGTCCTGTAATCCGAAGCGCTTAGGGATTGGTTTTGTTTACAGGACTTTTGGGAAGAAGCAGAATGAAAGGCAAGCCCAGAAAACCGATGAAGGCGCTGATCCACAAGGCGGTGTGCATACCCAATTGGTCCGAAAGATAACCGACCAGAAGAATCACCAGGGAACGCAAGAACAGACTGAAGGCCATGTAGATTCCGTTGGCCGTGGCCTGGTTTTCCCCGGATTGCTCCATAACCATTGCCATCATCACCGGGCCGGTGGAAAGGGTGAAAAAGCCCAAGCCCAAAAAGAAGGGAACCAGCAGCCAGCCCTCTACGCTGAGAATACCCATCAACATCAAAGGCGCGATCAAGATGGTTGCCACCAGGATGCGCCGACGGCCCAGCAGGTCGCTTAACCATCCGCTGGTTAGAACACCCGCGGCCCCGGCGGCCTCTACAATGGCAAGGCTTGCTCCAGCCAGCGCCAGGCTGTGCCCTTCGTGAGTCAGAAAAGTCGGCAGGTAGGTGCTGATCATCGCGGCAATGAACGAGCGGGCCAGTACGATGCCTAGAATCGCAAGGAACAGTCGGCGAAGTTTGCTCAGGGTTTTCAGGATCGGCAGGCGCGCTTCATTTTTCTTCGGTTCCGTGTCGTGAATGCCCAGCTTGATCCATAAAAACAGGCTGGCCAGGATGCCGAAAACCATCAGCTTCCAGAGTCCCTCCAGGCCAAAGGTGGACAAGGCCCACACTGCCAGCAATGGCCCGGTGGTTCGAGCCGCTTCTCCACCGAGCATGAAAAAGCCCATCCCGCGCCCGACGTAGGAACCGCTCAATCTGGCCGCCATGACCGGGGTGGAAACATGAAACAGGGAACTGGAAAGCCCGGCGGCAAGCAGAAGCAAGACCAACGCCCCGAAATTGGGTGCGGAACCGATCAGGCACATTCCCAAGGCGGTGAGGCTGGGGCTAAGCACCATGAACAGACGCTGCAAACGTTTCTTGTCCGCCCATAAACCCAACAAGGGGTTGAACAGGTTCGGTAGCTGCATAAAGACGGTCAATGAACCCGCTTCGGTGAGGCTCAAGGACAGGCGTTGAATAAGCAAGGGCAGGGTAGGGGCCAGTAGACTGGTGTACAGGTCGTGAAGGAAGTGAGCGAAGGCCAGACCGGATACCTTGCCGGTTTGAAAGGGACGTTTGGTGTGGATCGCCTGAACGGAAGGGTTTCCTGAATCGGGTGATTGTGCGTTGCGGATCTGGCTCACCGGACTACCTCCGTTTGTGTTTCGCTGTGAGTGAGGGTGAAAAGAAGACACAGCGGATACGCAAGCAGGTCTAGGCCATTCGTTGAGGATTGTAAAGCGGAAAGAAAAGCTCGCCAAGGGGGATGTCATCGGTGGAAGGGGAAGCCAAACAAAACACCCGCTCGATCCCTTCTTTTTCCGCGCAACGGGTTGGGTGGGATCGAACGGGCGAACGGGGGTAAGGTGTCGTGGAGATGAGTCCTCCTGGTTCTCCTTCTAGTTGGAAGAACTTCCTACGAAGCCATCCAGGTCAAGAATCGGTAGTGTGGACGGACGTTCGTTGAGGAACTCCGGTTCGATGTGCGGTGTGGGCAGTCCGGGACGTGGTGGCAAGCTAGGACGGAACTGGGCCTTCTTTCGTCCCGCCGGCGTCAGGGCATCGAAGTCCGCACAGTCGATGGCTTCAGTCTGGTTCTTGGAGCATGTGCAGGCGGTCTCATGGCCGAACGCTGCGGTGAGGTCTTCGGCGTCGGTGGAAAGCATCATGTTGCCTGCTAGCTGGATTTCCTCTCCGGCGTCAAACGTGGTGTTCTGTTCGTGGCAGACGTAGAGAGCTTGATCCATGTTTTCAAAGTCGGTAATCGCCTTCGGGCAGAACTTGTTGTAGTGATCGTCTCCATCCTGCTTCTCTTCCACTTCCGTAATGTAATAATAGAAGGGGTAGGGTACGGGATTGAAATCAAGCTGGTTCTCGCCATCGTCTTTGAGTTGTTGAATGGAGGTTTTGGAGATCAACAACTGACTGGCCCGATACCCTCGGTGGTTGCTGGCAATCTGACGGAAGTTGCCATAGCTGTCTACAGCGATCAGATCCGTTCCGCTTTCCGACTGCGAAGGGTGAATCCATATCGCATAGCTGTCGACATCAACCTCGGTTCCGTCCAACTGGGCCGTATACTCTCCCTGTCCAACCTGCCATTGCGTGGTCTGCTGCCCCTTGATGACAAGGCTTGTATAGCTGTCGGTTTCGTTGTCCAGGAAGCCATTCGGAACGGGGCAATCAAGCGTCAGAGCGACGTTCTCCCAAAGGTCCGTGGTTTGGAAATAGTAGTTGCCGTAGGCGGCATATCCCTGGTAGTCGGGGACGAGCAGGTCGTTCAGGCAGCTTGTATCCGGTTCACGCAGGGGATCGTTGAAATAGTCCAACATAATGCTCATCCCGCAATGAGGGCTGTCGGCATCACTGACCGGAGATTGGTACAGCACGCAGTGGTTGGCGTTGGGAACGGTGACGAAGTACTGATGCGGTCCGGTCAGTTTGGCTTTGGCTACGTTGGCGATCTCGATGGGCGTTTGCAGATCCAAGGTGCCGTTCATCATCAACAGAGGCACATCCAGGCTGGCCCATTGGTGGACGTAGGCATCGTGGTCATAACGAGGCCACCCGGCATGATAGCGGGTAACCATGCGGCGTCCTACACCCAACTGGATCAAGTCCTCGTCATAAGCCTGCTGGATCTCATCCACCGTGGGGACCGGTTCACTGAGCATTTCCGACGTACCGATATGGACACCCAACAGATAGCTGTTGGCCAGTTGTTTGTAAGTCGGCTCGGTCTGTCCGGTTCCCAGCACCGTGTAGATCATGTTGACAATGGCCTGTACGTCGTCATCGTCACAGCGGTTCAGGCGATAAAACAAAGGAGGAACCATCGTGCGTCCGTACCAGGATTGCCCCACGGAGAAGGCGGCCCACTGAAGGTATTCGGCAGTGATGCCATAATTGGAGCGCAAGACCGAGCAATGGTCGGTATCCCGGAATTGATGCAGGGCTTCCACGGCGGTTTCGTAGGGTGTGTCTCCGTATTTTTCGTGGCAGAACTCATCTTGGGCGCAGGCGTCGAAGAACTGGTGCATTGCCACATTGCCTTGGATGTCGAATTGATCCAGAAACCCAGGGTCGGATGGTGCCACGCTATCCAGGATAATCCCCCTGGATTGCTCCGGGAAAATCTGCGCGTAACGATGCCCCCAATAGGTTCCGTAGGATACGCCGTAGACGAAGATGTCTTTGTTTTCTTCGCGGTTCAGTTCGGCCATATAGCCTACATCAATCGCCGCGTTGGTCACGGTAAAGCCGTTCGGGTCGTGCCATTCGTTCAGAAGATAGTTCGTACAGGCTTCCCATTCTTCGTTGGAAATAGAGCGGCCCTGGTCACTGTCTTCATCCTCTGCCGGGCAACCCATGCGGGTGGACAAGCCCACGCCGCGATGGTCGATGGCGTAGCTGTCGGTGTCTGGGGAGATGGTCAAGAGGTTGTCCATCATGCCGGGGAAATCGGCGATGCTTGATCCGCCGGGACCGCCTTCAAGAAGCCAGAGTTGCCGGGCGGCGGGTTGAGTCGGGCCGAGAATCCGTTTCACGGCCAGGGTGATGGTTTCTCCGTTGTCGGGATCATCCCAGAAGAGAGGAACCTGAACCTCGGTGCATTGGGCCTGCTTCTGGGTCACGCCTTGAGGAAGGTCTTCGTACAGATCGCAATCGGTCCAGCTTACACTCTGGTCGAGCCAGGTTTGGGGAAGTTCAAAGGGGGGCAAGGTATCGCCGTCGGCGTCGTCACCGTCTGTGGGGTCATCTCCGTCTTCATCATCATCGTCATCATCGTCGTCGGTAACATCGCCATCGGAGTCATCGTTGTCTTCATCGCTTGCATCATCGCCGCAGGCGGGCAAGCCGACAACAAGAAGAATCAAGAGAGTCATTTGAATCCAGATGCCAGCTTTCATGGGGGCTCCTTTACCAAAATAGATTCTATATTCCAGGTGTGTCTTTCCTGAAGGATAGAAGACAACATCCTTTTTCGTCAATGGATCGCCATAGCCTGAGCGATGAAAGTCCATAAATCCTTTACAAAGGCTTACAGCGGAGAAACGGTGTTGGAGAACTGAGATGCAAAAAGCCAAGGAGGATTCCTTGGCTTGGTGGAGAGAATGGAGGACCGTGTTTAATGGGTACGCGAGGGTTTCCCCGGTGTGTCTACCGCCGTTTCCGGGTCCAGACCCAGCATACGAAGCCACTTCTCGTCTTTATAGATTTCGCATCGTGTCTGTTCGTGGATGTAGCGTTCCTTCATTGCATTCAGGTGTTCCACCATCGCCTGGGTGGCGTCGTTCTGTACGCCGATACGTTGGCTCATCGCTACGCCACGATCATAAATGCGGATAGACTTGCGTACCAAGGCAATGAATTTGTTCGATACCACGCAGCGATAGGCTTCCTGTTCATCCGCTTCGGTGAGGTTGGAGGGCATGGGGCTATCCATGAAGGAGTTGAAAAAGCTCTCGTACAACAGACCGATCTTGAACGCCGCCTTGGTTGCCCAATAGCCGTTGTTCTGTTTGATGCTCTCATGATACCAATGCTGGCCTTGCATCAGGTGCCGAGCTTTCTGTTCCAGGTCAAGAAGGATACTTTTCTCTCGTACCGGAACCTGATCAAAAAGGCGGGCCTGTTCTTCACCCAGATAGAATGCGGCCATCGCCCCGTAAAATTCATCAAACACGGTTCCCAGGCGGATGCCGTAGCGGTAGTCGCGGAAAGTGGGTTCCAGGTTCTCTGCCGCTTCTTGATAGCGTTTCTGGTGCCAGAGACTCACGGCCCACAAGACCTTGGCTTGCACGCGGTCATCGTCTTCCAGGCCGGGGTCTTGCAAAGTACGTTTGGAGGCTTGTTCGATCTCCGGCCAACGTTCCAACTTCATCAGGCAGTACAGCAGGCGAAAGCGTGCGTCGCGCAGGTCGCGATGTTTTCCGAGGGGTACGGTTTCTTCCGCACGGGCAAAGCGCTCCGCTGCAAGATCGTAATTCTTGGATTTCTCATAGATCAAGCCGGCGTTGTAAGCGGCATCGGGAACCAGGTCATGGTCCGGGTAGGCATCCAGAATACGGTCGAAATGCTTCAGAGCCAAGGCGTATTGGTGGGTATCGAAAGCTCCGAAGCCACGGTCGAAAAGCTGCCGGGCGGAAAGCTTGAGAAAGGCTTTCTCTTCCGCCGAGAGTGGTGAGGGTGAGCCCTCAATGGTGATGTCTTCTTTCAGCACAATACGCTTCTGAGCGCAGGAGGCCGATAAGACAACAAGGGCGATAAGAAGCAGAGATTTCAAAAAGGCGTGATTCATAACAACCATGTCCCTCTGGTAAGAGAAAGGGTTTTCGGTGATGGCTCAGGTCATGCCGCGATACAGCCCGCCGTCGATCTGGAATGTTGCCCCGGTGATGTAGGCGGCACGTTCGGAACATAGAAAAGCGGCGAAGTCTGCAAACTCCATCGGATCGCCGATGCGGCCCAAGGGAACGTTTCGCGCATAGATGTCTTGTTGTTCCTGTTGGCTGATGCCTGCTTTCTCTGCGCGGGCTTTCATCAGTTGTTGCAGGCGCTCCGTATTGAAATACCCCGGAGCAATGTTGTTTACCGTCACGCCGTCGGCGGCCACTTCATCGGCCAGGGTTTTCGCCAGACCCACCACGGCGCTACGCATGGCGTTGGAAAGAAGCAAGTCTTGCACCGGTTGTTTGACCGCGATGCTGGTAATGTTGAGAATCCGTCCCCATTGGGCGCTACGCATGACCGGCAAGACCTGCCGAATGGCTCGCACGACGGGAAAGAGCGTCAGGTTGGCCGCCTGTTCCCATTGCTCCTGATTCAAGGTGTCAAACTGCCCCGGTGGGGGGCCGCCGGCGTTGGTGACCAGAATGTCCACCCGGCCCCAGTTGGCCAGGGCTGCATCCAGGAAGCCTTCCAGGGCTTCGGGCTCGGTGACATCGCAGGGAACGGCCAAGACTTCGGCCTGGGTGGCTTCGGCGATGCGTTGGGCGGCTTCTTGCAAAGGTTTTTCATTGCGGGCGCACAAGGCGACGTGCGCGCCTTCTTCGGCCAGCCGGAACGCGGTGGCGTAACCCAGTCCGCGACTGGCACCGGTAACCAGGGCCACACGCTTTCGTAAACCAAGATCCATCGGTTTCCCCTTTCAGGGCTTGAGTACGCTTTCGCCGAACCCCTCGTTCAAGAAGTTCGGCGAAAACAGGGTATCCTTGAAGGTCCGTCAACAGGTTTGTTTAATCCACATTCAGGCGAAGCAGCTTGCGCAGAGCGAAGTAATCGTCGCTGATCACGAAGTGGAGCAACTCACGCAGGTAGCGAATACCTCCGTATTGCTTTTCGGCGTCTTCCGCGTTTCGGGGCGGTTTGTAGGAAAGCTTCTCATGAAGGAAGAGAACGCTTTCCAAACTGGCTTCCAGGTTGCCACTGAGAAGCAAGCCCAAGCGGTGATCGGTCAAGGTGCTGGCCGCCAGGAAGCTTGGGAAGTCCAGGTGTTCTTTGCGTCTGGCGTAGCCTTTGAGTAATTCCACCACGGCTTTCTGGGTTTCCGTATCCAAGTTGTCCCGCACGGCCTCTGCGTAAGACTTTGCAGTCAAGGGGTCCAGGCCATCCACGGTGAAGTCAGGAATCACCTGCTGGCAGATGGCATCCAGGAATTGCTGCATGAGGTCTGCGCCCAGGTAGCGCCATTGGTTGTGGTGGAAATGAATGGCACTCATCACGTTTCCAGCCAGGAAACGCCGGACGCCTTCCTGAGCGAAGGCCAGACTTCCGCCTAACACCACCTTGGCCGGGCTGCCGGGAAGTACCTGCAACTCATCAGGGGTTTGGGCGCTGAGGTACAACTGGAAGGTTTCCACCCCCATCTGATAGCCTGCCGCTTCCAACACATGAATCAGACTGGAGGAGCCTTCGGCGGCTTTGCAGGAAGACAGGTCGTAGGGCGTGACCTTGGGGTTGGTAAGAGTGTGCAAGGCCGGAGCGAGATCCCGGAGCAACTCGCTGAGGATACCGCGCTCGTTGGGGTGAAGCAGGTGAATGCGTCGCGCTTCGTCCGGCAGCACAACAGGAATACCGCCGCTGGCCCGTTCCCGGAATTGGCGGAAGAGATCCTTGCTTGGGTCCGTCCCTGCATTGAGGAACTCCAACACCATGCTGGTACAGTAGGCTTTATCCAACTCCGAACGCTCATGGAAGAGAGTGAACAGCGTTTGAAGCAGCACGGGATCAAAGGGCGAGCGCTCCAGAAGAATGCGGATGGTGTCGATGGCGTCCAGATAGTGCATCGGGTCGCGGCTTAAGAGATCCGCCTGCCGACGCAGCACCGTCTGGTTTTTCGGGTCCAGGGCGCGGGCTTTTTCCAGCAGAGCCAACGCGCTGGCATCGTCGTTCAATTCTTCGGTCTGAATCACCGCCATATCCAGGAATAGCAATACTTTCAGCGCAGAATCCAGACGGTCTTCATGGTTCACCAGAATGGTATTCAGAATGTCCAGTCCTTGAGAGAGCCAGCCGTTGCTTCGGCAGGTTTCCACAAAGAAGTTGCGTAACTCCTGGTTATCCATCGAGGCGGACAGGGCGCGACCGAAGAAGGTCAGCACGCTTTCATCGGCCTCGTTTTTCATCAGGCGTAGCCGAATAAGCGCTTCGGCATATTTGGCGGTTTTGATTTTGGGAATATCGTTCTCAAGCAGAGCCAGCAAGGCGCTTTCCAGGCTTTCCAGATCGTTCTGAGCTTCGTAAATGGCAATCAACCGTTCCTGAATAGCAAAGTCTTCCGGGCGTTTTTCAAGCAGAGCTTCAAAGACGATGCGCCCTTCGTCCATGTCTTCCAGTTTGTCCTGATAAATCTCTCCGATACGGTAGGTCAGTTCGTACACCAAGGTGGGGTCGTCTTCCAACAGAGCGTGCTTCTTCAGCGCGTCGATTGCGGCTTGCCACTCGGCGTTGTGCAGATGAATCTTGGCCAGCAGTTCCAGAGCATCCGTGTTTTCCGGTTGGCGACGCAGACAGGCTTCACAGTAGGAGAGCGCGTTTTCGTCATCGTCCTTCTTGTCAAAGTACCAACGGGCCAGTTGATACTGTAGCTCGGCTTGCTCTTCGGCATCGTCCAGGGCGTCTAGTCGTCGTTCACAGACCTCAATGCGTGTATCAAGATCGTCATCCCCTTTGAGCAGGTCCATCAAACGCTGGAAACTGTCCGTGTCCGAGGGCAGCAGCGTATGCAGAGCCAGCAGATGTTCCGTGGCTTTCTCGTTGTTTCGTTTGCTCAGGTACAGGTCCGCCAATTGCTTATGCAAGCGTTGGCGCTTCCGCTCCGGGAGGGATTCTTGGGTAAGCTCTGCTTCCAGATCTTGTTGAAGGTCTTGGGTCTGGTGGGTGCGCACCTGAAGGGCGCGAAGCGCCAGGCGGGCCGGAAGATAGGCCGGGTCGATTTCCAATGCCTGTTCGTAGGATGTCTTTGCTTCGTCTGCGTCACCCAGGCGCACGTCTTGAATCATCGCTCGCAGGGTCAGCAGTTGCACCTTGCGTTGCGGATTCACGGCCTGTTCCAGTAAACGCCGGTAGAGTTCGGCCAGTTCGTCCCAGCGTTTTTCTTCAATGTAGATTTCCTCAAAGAACATCAACGCGCTGGGGTCGGGGTGGGTTTCATCCGTGGCCAACTCCGAATACAGCGTGGCCAGTTTGTCCAGGTCATGGAGGTGGGCCTCCTGGATTTCCACAATCAGCCGTTTCAACAATTGGATGTGGCTGGGGTCTTTCACGGTGGCCAGTCGGTTACGGTAAAGAGCTTCCAGGTCTTCCCAACGTTCCTGTTTGCGCAGCAGGGTTTCCAACTGCTGGAAGGCCAGCGGGTGAGTGGGAACCATCTCCAACACGGTTTGGTAGCAAGAGATTTTCTTGGCTTCGTCATCTGCGACATCGGCCAGGGAAAGAAGCAGCGGAATCTGTGTCTGGCTGCCTTCGTAGGTTTTTACGTCTTCTTCCAGCAAATCGCGTAAGCCCTTATTCTTCCCTTGCTCGGTGAGCAGACGCATCAGGGTCAGCCGGGCCGGGGTGTTGTTGGAGTCCAACTCCAGGGCTTTGCTCAGCAGCTCAATGGCTTTGACCTGGTCGCTCTGTTGGTTCTCCAGAATGTCCGCCATGTTGTAGAGCAACAGAGCCTTGGTTCCCGTGTCCTGACTGGCTTCTTCCATGCGCCGGTAGAGTTCCAGCAGGTCTTCCCAACGCTTTTGCTGATGGAGGAACTTGGCGTAGGCCGTTGTTGCCGGTGTGTAACCGGGGTCGCGTTCCAGAATCTCTTTGAACAGGGCTTCCGCCGTGCTGGCGTCGTTCAGTTTCTCCGTGGCCAGTTCAATCATGCGCATCCGCGTATCCAGGCCGACGGGGCTTCCTTCTTCCTGGCTCAACTTGTCCCGGTAGGCTTGAAGGAGTTCTTCGTAACGTTCCATATTGCGAAGCAGGCGGTCCAACGCGGTAAAGGCCGGGATGTATTCCGGACTCTGGGCCAAAGCTTTTTGGTAGAACTCAATGGCCTGATCCGCATCGTTCAGTTTTTCTTCCAGAATCTGACCGCTCTTGAACAGCAGGGCCAGCTTGCGGCTGTCGTCATGAATCAACTCCGCCTCTTTTTCATTGATCAACACCAGCTTATCAAAGCGCTGTGTTTTGGCAAAGAGCCGTCCCAGGGCTTGAATGCTGGGCAGGTGTTGAGTGTCCAAATCAAGAATGCGGATACGGCATTCGATGGCCTGGTCCAAGTCATCCAGCTCTTCATAGAGCTTGCTGTTCTGCTCCAAAAGGTAAACGCTTTGCTCGCTGGCCAGGTCCGGGCTTTTCTCCAGGAGCAGTTCGTTCATTTCAATCAGGTCTTTGGGGCGATTCAGCCGACCGTAGAGTTCGCTCAGGGCTTTGATCGCCGGGAGATAACCGGGCAGGAGATCCAACACCTTACGGTAGGTTTCCACCGCCTTTTCCGGGTCGTTTTTCTGTTGAGCGTAAAGCTCCGCCACCAGGAAGAGGCGACCGGCGCGGTCTTTGTCTTCACTGGCCTGTTCGGCTTCTCGTTCCAGAAGCGCAATCAGCTTATCGGTTTGATCCAAGGTGCGATAGAGGTGTTCCAGCGCATGGATGCTGGCCATATGACCGGGATTGCTTTCCAAGGCTTTTTCAAACCAGGTGATGGCCTTCTCTTCGTCTTCCAAGCGGTCCAGATTCAGCCGTGCCAACTGGAAGGCCAGTGTGGCCTGGTCTTCCGCATTGTCCGATTGCTCCAGCCGGGCTTCCCACAGTTTGGCCAAGGGTTTCCAGTCCAGGCGGCGTTCCAGCAGTTGGGTCAGGCGGTCCAGAACCAGGCGGTTTCCCGGTTCCACGTCCAGGGCCTCTTCCAGCAGACCTTGCGCGAAATCCTGATTGTTCAGGTATTCTGCGTACAGCTTGGCACGCCACAGTTTCAGGTGAGCAATGCGCTCCGGCTCGGTGGTCAGGCTTTCTTCCTTTGAGAGAATACGGTCCAGTTCATTCCACCGTTCCTTCTTGGGAAGCAGTCGTTTCAGGGCGCTGAAAACAAGGAGGTTATCCGGGTCGCTTTCCAGTACCTTCTGATAGGTTTCGATGGCCTTGTCTTCGCCGTCGGTCTGCTGCTCCAAGAGATTGGCCCAGTTGAGCAGAATCTCCACCGTCAGGGGATGATCGGAAAGAGCCAGCATCTGTTTGGCATAGAAGTCCGTGAGGGCTTCGTTGTCTTTGCCTTGAATCAGGTATTTCTCGGCCAGCTTGAACGCCGTGAGGTGGTGGGGATTCATCTCCAGCACATCAATCAAGACCGTTGTTGCTTCAGCCCGCTGGTCTTGCCGGTCTGCCAGAATCTGGGCCAGATGAAGCATCACGTCCTGGCGGTCGTTGTCCGAGAGTTCACAATCCAACTGGGCTTTGAGTAGTTGGCTGACCACGTCCCAGGCTTCAGCGCTCTCAAAGAGCTTTACGGCGGCTTTCAGGGTCGGCAGATGGGTTGGGTCCGCTTCAAAGGATTTCTGATAGTATTCCGCCGCCCCGGCGTCATCTTGATGGCTCTTCTCTCTGAGTTCTCCCAGTGCGTAGTACAAGGGAGCTTTGGCCTGTTCCTCGGTGGCAAGGTCCAGTTCGGTAAGCAATTCTTCCTGAAGGCGTTCCAAATAGGCCGCCTGCTCGTCCTCGTTCATCGGTTCGATGGCGTCCAGTTCGGCCAAACCTTCTTCGGGGACTTGCAGAATCTCCGTAGGAGCTTCACTCAGGCTTTCTTCCTCGTCAGGCGTATCATTTACTTCATTGACTGGCGAGGTTTCCGCCGAGTCGTTCTCGTCGTCTACGCCATCATCCGGTTCCAAAACGAGGTCGTCGGAAGACAGGGCAATGGGCGCTTCCTCAATCATCTCTTCATCCACCGGCTTCAGGTCTTCCGGCTCCAAGACGGGAAGCGCCTCTTCCGGCTGAATCGTCGGCAGGTCTTCCTCAACATCTTCTTCCAGCAGATCATCGGGGGTCAACTCCAGAGGTGTTGCCGTTTCCGGAGCCAAAGGCTCGAATTCCGCCTCAATTGCAGCGTCCATTGTTTCTTCAAAAGCCTGATCCATGTCATGGGTCGTGGGTTTCTTCTCTGTCATCGTTTTCCCCGCATCCGCAAAAAGTGGAATGGATTCGGTTTGTTTGTTTACGGAGCCGAAGGCGGCAACTCACGAGGTTGGGTCTTGCCCCAACCCGGTTTTTCATGAAAGCATCTTTTACCTTATACACCATGAAGGACGAAAATCTCAAATAGGTTTTGGATGTTTTACAGCAAGTAGGGGCGGAAGATGGAAAACGGTCATCTTTCCGGATGCCAACGTCGTGCGATGCCGAAGAGCATGAAGGCTGTTGAAAGGGCCGATGGATCGTGCAGGGCGTTGGGTCAGAGGCTATATGTCCTCGTTATTGCTGTCATCATCATCGTCCGTGAAGGGGGAAGGGTCGTCGTTTTCCTCGTCTGTTTCTTCTTCACTGTCGCCATCTTCGGGAAGGTTGTCCAGGCTGGCGGTTTTGATGCAGAGGCTGAAGGCATCACAGGTTGCTTCATCGTTGCAGGCAAGCAGGTCTTCGTCAATGGCGCGACTGTGGGCGGTGCGGAGAAGATACTCGCAGTCATCCACACACTGAATCACTTCGTCTTTGCTTACCCCGTCCCAACAAACTCCCAGCCTGCGGCAGTAGCTTTGGCAGTCTTCCAGCAGGTCCAGGTCAATCTCATCGTCGCTGAGCAGATTACTGTCTTGAACCACTTCTTCCGGCGTGGTTTCCTCGTCGCAGGAAAGCAGCAATCCTGAAAACAACCAAGCCAGCAACAAGATAGCGCCTGATAGAATCCTCATCGTGAATCCTGCCTCCATGTCTCGTGGGGATTGGGGCCAAGGTCGATGTCAATCCGAATCATGTTCGGCAATCCGCGTTTACATTGGAAGCAAGTATAGCATAACCCGAATTGAAATGAAACGAAGGGATGCCTTTTTCGTTAGCGGGTTGTTTGGTTGATCCTTGCGTGATGGCTTCCTGACCGGTGAGGCAATCAGGGTAGGATAACCCGCTGTGTGCCGCTGTAGATGTTCATTGAGTGTTTACGCAGAAAGCCGGCCAAGGTGACATTCAACGCCCGGCAGAGGTCAACCGAGCGGCTGGTTGGGGCGCCCACCGCGGCAATCAGGCACACCGGTGTTTTGCATAGATGGTCAACCAGTTCAAAGCCTGCCCGGCTGGAGGTGATTGCATAACAACATTGGGTCAACTGACCGGAGAGAAAGGCCAGGCCAATGGCTTTGAAGGCGGCCTGGGTGCGGCTGATGTCTTCGGCAATGGCCAGAAGCTTCCCGGATTCCGCAAAGAGAGCCACGGCATGGCTGGCGCCGGTTTCGTGAAACAGATGTTGGTGTTCTTCCAAAGTGTCGCGTAGTTCGCAGATGGTATCCGGTGAAATGCGGCGCGTATCCTGGCGGACGCCATCGTAGATCATGGAAGATCGCTTTTGCCCCGAAGCATCCCGTTGGTTCGGAGTTGCCCGCAAAACGGCTGCGTCAACTGTCAGGTAAAGGGTATCGTGCGCTTCATCTTCCAACAGGTTGAAGCCGTGAACATCGCTTGGATTCTTCAGCGCTCCTTGGCAGATCAACCAACCGATGGCCAAGGCTTCGTCCTGGCCGGGACTGCGCGAAAAGTGAATCTGAACCTGTTCGTTGATCCAAAGCAGAAGCGGGCGTTCTACGGCGATGGCATCGCTGGTTTCCACTGAAGCTCGGTTCTCCGTCAGACGGGAAATCATCATACGCCGGATCATCGTTCGGGTCATGCTTAGATCCCTCCACCTTTTTCAAAACTGCAATCCCGAACCGCCGCCTGGGTGATTTTGCTGAAGGGAGGTACGCTCTGGGTCAACCAGACGTTACCGCCGATCATCGAGCCTTTGCCGAGGGTCACCCGGCCCAAGATCGTGGCACCGGAATAGACAATGACGTCGTCCTCCAGAATCGGGTGACGTGGAACGCCTTTGATCGGGTTGCCCTGGTCGTCCAGCGGGAAGCTTTTCGCACCCAGAGTGACACCCTGGTAAATGGAGACATGCTTTCCAATCACGCTGGTTTCGCCAATCACCACCCCGGTACCGTGGTCAATGAAGAAGCTTTCCCCGATCTCTGCGCCGGGGTGGATGTCGATTCCCGTATCGCTGTGAGCCATTTCCGTCATCATCCGTGGAATCAGGGGAACGTTCAGGTGATACAATTCGTGGGCCAGCCGATAGCTGGTGATGGCTAAAATTCCCGGATAGCAGAAAATGGTTTCACCGGGTTGCGTGGCTGCCGGATCGTTTTGATAGGCTGCCTGGACATCCAAAGAGAGGTAGCGCTGTACTTCTGGCAGGCGAAGCAGAAAGCGCTCCGTGATGTCTTTGGATCGCATCTCGCAGTTGGTACAGTGCCGCTCATCGTTGCAGGCGAAGCACAGTCCACGCCGAACCTGCTCGTTCAGCAGGCGAGAGCAACGGTCCAGCATAGCACCGACGTAAAAACTGATGTTCTCTGAGTTGACATCAGAGGTGCCGAAATAGCCGGGAAAGAGAACCCCGCGCAGGCCTAAAACCAGTTCCTGAACTGCGTCTCTGGAGGGGAGCGGTTGGTATTTCGGATCCCATTTGTGTCGGCGGATAATATCGCCGTTTTTATGGCAGAGAGCCTGAACGACGCTGGCCAGATGGCTTTCGGCAGGACTGGGACAAACGGCCTCCGAGATGGAGGCCGTGGAAAGTGTGAGTTTTTCGTCCGGTTTCATGGTGATGCTTATTCTTCCTCAAACAACCAGGTGCTTAGATAACGCTCTCCCGTGTCACAGATCACGGTGACAATGGTTTTGCCCTCGTTTTCCGGGCGTTTGGCCAGTTCCAGGGCCGCATAGACATTGCCTCCGGCGCTGATTCCGGCCAGAATGCCTTCCTCGCGGGCCAGACGACGGCTGGTGTCTCCGGCTGCATCGTGTCCGACCTGAAGGACTTCATCCAGCAGTTCCTTGTTCAGTACGTCGGGAATGAAACCCGCACCGATTCCCTGAATCTTGTGGGGACCGGGTTTTCCACCGGAAAGGACGGGGCTGTCTACCGGTTCGACGGCGACGATTTTTACATCGGCCTTGCGTTCCTTCAACACCTGGCCGACACCGGTGATGGTACCACCGGTTCCAACCCCCGCGACGAAGATGTCTACCTTGCCTTCGGTGTCTTTCCAGATTTCCTCGGCGGTGGTTTTGCGATGAATCTCCGGGTTGGCCGGGTTCTGGAACTGTTGCAACATGACGTACCGCTTGTCCTGGGCGACCAATTCCTGGGCTTTCTCAATGGCTCCGGGCATTCCTTTGGCTCCGGGAGTGAGAATCAGTTCCGCGCCGAAAATCTTCAGCAGGCGGCGCCGTTCCATGCTCATCGTTTCCGGCATGGTCAGTGCGGCTTTGTAGCCCTTGGCGGCAGCAATGAAGGCCAGGCCGATGCCTGTGTTTCCGCTGGTCGGTTCGATGATAATGCTGTCTTGGGTCAGTTTCCCTTCGCGTTCGGCGGTTTCAATCATGTTCAGCGCGATGCGATCCTTCACGCTGGACAAGGGATTCTGACTTTCCAGTTTGACAAGTACCGTGGCCGAAAGCCCTTCGGTGAGACGATTCAGTTTTACCAGCGGCGTGTTGCCGATCAGTTGTGTAATGGTTTCCGCGTACATATCCCCTCCAGGGTTGCCGGGGTTCTCCCGTATCAGATGTAATACATGGTTTGAGCGGCGTTCTGAGCCTTTTGACGTTCCATCAGATCCGCCAGGGTGATGCTTGACAGGTACGTCTCAATGGCGTTGGACAGATCCGCCCAGACATCTCGGATGACACAGAGGTCGGCCCGGTCGCAGATGTGTTCTTCGTCGATGCAATCAACGGGAGCAAAGCTGCCTTCCAGGGCATGAACGATTTCATTGAGCCGAATCTGGTGGGGATCGTGACTCAGGGTATACCCGCCGCGACTTCCGCGCACGCTGCGCACCAAACCCGCCGAACGGAGGGAGGTCAACAACGCGTGGAGGTACTTACGACTGATATTCTGGTTTTCCGCGATGCTGCTCATCAGAACCGGCGAGTCGCCGTGGTGCATGGCCAATTCCAGCATGGCCCGCAATCCGTAACGACCTTTTGTTGAAATCTTCATGGTCAACCCCTAATGTCTACAAAGTACACGAACTATATGGACTATGTGGCGTGCTGTCAAGGGCGATCGGTGAAAAAACGACTCAACCTTGGTTTGAACCACGCGAAAACGGATGGATTATAGAAAGGGTACTGGCAAATGTAAAGAGTGAATTACCATTCACTATTGATAAAAGACAAATGACATCAAATTGATAGATTTCATTATGCTCTTGGCCTTTGTCAAAAAAAGTCTTGTCCGTCATGGAAACAGGAAAAAGTCCATTAAGTTGTGCCACTTTTGCCGGTTCATTGTTTGATGCCGGATTCTGAACCGGGTTGTTACGGCTCTTTTTCTTTTGATGGGAATGATTTGCCTCAAAGGAGGCTTTATCCTGGTGGAGATGAAATTCATGGTGAGTCATTGAAAAGCCGGGGAAGCTATGCCAAACTGCCAGGGCTTGGTCGTTTCTTGGCAAAGCCTTCGTGAATGAACCGCGAAGGATCAATCAGAGGGGGAGACGGATGACGGCTTCAGGAATAACACCCAGCAGATCACCCATACGTGTGCCTGTTCAGGCCAATGATGGCGAGATGTTTTCACCGCGTCCTTTTCCAACGGAAAGCGGGTTTTCGTCCCCCATGCTTTGGAGCGCCGTGTTGGTGCTGATTCCCGGCCTGCTGATTTCCGGATTCCTGGGTGATGGCGATCTGCCCCGGTTCTGGCAACTGCTTGTCGGTAACTGGATCAGCCCCTTTATTGTCTGGTTCTTTGCCGGGAGCTTTCTGTTTCTGATAAAAAAACGTAGCTTATTACGTCGGGAACGGGCCTTTTCTCAGGTCTTGGAAAATCAATGCCTGACCAGTCTGGAAGACGGCTCGGCGGGTAGTGATGCCAAGGCGTGGTTGGAACAGCAGATTCAGGCGGGTCATAGCCTGAACCGCGAGCAGGCTTCGGTCAACTTGTTGGTGGAACGTCTGCAAAACCTTAGCCAGAGCGAGGAGCATAAGGCTCGTGGGGAGTCTCAACACCAGGCGGAACTGGATAGACTTGACCAGAGCTTCGCGATGATCCGATTCATGATCTGGGCCATTCCCATCCTTGGATTCATCGGCACGGTCTGGGGGATCAGCGGTGCGGTCGGTCATTTCAGCGAAGCGATGAATAGTGTGGAATCGGCCAGCGGGATGTCCCAGGCTCTTCGCGATAATCTTCCCTTGGTGACCCGCAATCTGGGAACCGCCTTCGACACCACCTTTTTGGCTCTGGTCTTGAGCCTTCCTCTGATGTGGATGCTTACCGCCCTGCAAAAGCAGGAAGAAAGCTATCTGGTAACCTTGAACGAGCATTGGCATCGGGATTGGTTACCCAAGCTTCCGGGCATCCAAGGGCAAGCCTCTTTCGTGAACGTGCAAACCTCCGAGATGGCGTTGGCGTCAGCCACGGTCCCTGCGAAAGGCAGTCAGCCGGAAGCTATTGCGCCGGAGCTGGCTTCCCTTTCCGAGCAGGTTCGGGCTTTGGGCAAGGCGGTGGATGATTACGCTCAGGTGATGCTTTTGGGGCAATCGGCCAAGGAGCAATCTACCGAGAAACCGGAGGCGTGACGGATGGCCAGGCGTCGTCGGGCAGCACCCGCAGGGATGGACCTTTTCCCCTTCCTAAGCATCTTTCTGTGCATTCTGGGGGTGTTGGCTTTTCTTCAAAGTCTGATGGCCGGTATGGCCAGTAAGAAGGTGGAACTGGTGGGGGATGTCTCCCAAGGCTACAAAGTGGCCTATCAGGTTTTCTGCTTTCCGGAAGGAATGCTTTTGGTGCCGCCCAATCAGCAGTTGGCCACTCTTGTTTCCGGAAAACAGCCGGAGGAGGTTCCCTCGGAATTGACGGCTGTCGTTGAGCAACGCCGTGAACGTTTGCGTCATCTGCGCGGCCTTACCCACGGTTTTGAGCAAGCCATCGTTCCCGTCAGTCAAGATGGTATTCGCAAGGTGTTGGACCAACTGCTTACCGTGAATCAGGCCGTGCGAGAGATTCCCGGCGCGGTGTATGAAGAATTTCTTTTGTTCGGAATCTATCCGGGAGGCAGCCCGGTGTATCATCAGTTCCGTAACCTGCTGCTTGGTGAACGCTACGACCGCGCCCTCGCCGTCGGCCTGGAAACCCTGGACTCGGATTGGATCTTGAGCCTCCCGGATGAAAGGGGGGACGGATGAAGCCGGATTTCATCAACCTCAATTCCATGACGGACATCGTATCGAATAGCGTGGGAATGCTGGTACTGTTCAGCCTGGTTACTCTGCTGCAAGTGGGGGCACGGGTTTATGATGTCAAGGTGCCGGTAGAGCATGAAACCAACCTGCGACCGATGTTCTTTCTCTGCAAAGATGACGCCGTCTTGTATTTGGACCCGCAGGCGACCTTTGCCAAAGCAGCGAAAATCATCGGTGAACGCAACCTGAAACCGGGCGCTCGTTTTGAACTGAATTACTTCGACCTGAAAAGCTACCTGGACCCGCGCTTCGGTATGGTCTTTCTTCCCCAGAGCGCCGCCGACTGGCCCGGAATGGAATCCTTGAGTGATGCCGACAGCCCGATTAATGCCATGTTGGATGGCATGGATAAAACCCAGAACTTTGCCTACTTCTTCGTCTATGACAACACGGAGACGGGGCAGGGCGGAGGCTCCGGCTTTGAAGCCTTCCGTCGGATGCGTGCCGCCTTGAAAGAGCGGGGCGTGAAAAGCGGTTGGATGCCGGTGGATGAGCAGCATCCGGCCTATGTCTGTTTCTGGTCCAACGTGGCCGCTTGTCGATATTGGCCTAGCGATGAATGAGTGGAATGCACAGCATCTGGATGCCTGGTTGCGTCAACGCCTGGGCTTAGCAGCGAATGCGTCCGACGAAGGCGTGCTGAACGCCCTGCGTGGACGACGTACCCGCGACGCCGAGGCGATGACCGAGGCCTACGTGACGGCTTCCTGGCTTCGTCGTCATGGGCGTGAGAAAGAGGCCCAACGCGCCTACCGCAAGGTCTGCCGTTTGGCCGGTCTGCGCTATCATGAACGGATGCAGTCCGTGTTGGAACCGATGGAGCGTCTGGAACACCGTCTGGTTCGTTCGCTGACGCTTTGGATGATCTTGGTTGTTTTGGGGGCTACCCTCGTCGGTGGTTTTGTCTATCGCTACAAAGGGATGGCTCCGAAAGTGGAACATGCCGCACCACTCAAAGCGGAAGACAGCGCCTTTGTAACCTGGCTGGCTCAGCTTCAACTTCGTCACCTGTCCAAGCTGACCGATCAGGAAGCCAGCGATGAAATCAGTCTTCCCCAGAATACCAGACCTTTGACCTTGCAAGACCAGCTTTTGTCCATGCTGGGGCGCTCTACACCGGGCACTTCGGGAGGCGCTCCCGGCAGCGGTACGGGGGGCGGTGCCGGACAAGGTCAGGGGCAAGAGGGCCAACAACCCGATGCGAACGAAGGCGGAGAAGGGACCGGACGGGTGAAGGGACGTTTTCAATGCAGTGTGGAAGCCTTGTACTGTGATCCCTTGGATATCCCCCAGGCACCGGGAATGTATCGTGCCGAACTGCGTGATGCCCAACTCATCGCTGCGGAAACCTATCTGCACCAGCGGGATTGCCAAGGCTTGGCGCGGATGATTGATGAATACAAAGCCGCAGGTTGGCGCGCCAGTGAGTTGGAACTGAAAAGCTCTTTAGAGATGACCGCCCAGGATTGCTTCATCGCGACCGGGAATCTGGATCAGGCCCGCTACCATGCGCGTCGCGCTCTCTGTGCCGGAGATCAGCGCTTGGCCTCCTCATACCTGGCCTTGCACAACCTTGCGGTGAAGGAAAAGGACATTGAACAGGCGAAAACCAATCTGACCTGTGCCAAGGAAGCCTGCTATTACTTGCTGCAAGCCTATGGTCCCAACACCCAACTTGTGGAAAACTTCCGTGCCGTCGGAGCCTATTACTGGATGACTCTGGGGGATGCCGAATCCAGTGTGACCTTGACCGAAAAGGCTGCGGATCTGGTGCGGGAGATGATTCGTACCGGAAAATATGACAGCCCCTACGTATTCCAGAAGGAAATTGGTGTCAGTTTGGATCTTCTGGAAGTCTATCTGACCCACGGAGGGTTGGAACACCGTTTCGAGAAGACCTACAAGCGCTTGATTGACAACCCACGCTTGGATGGTGATCGGCGGGTGATTGCTTTAAGCCTCAATGTCTGTCGCCTGCTTTTGGAGAGGAAGTATCGTCAGGCCGAAGCGGTGCTGGCCGAGCTGATCCGGCGTTATGAACATTTGCCGGAGATGTCCGTCGGCTGGAGTTGGTCCGGTTTTGAGCGCTGGGTCGATGATCATCCGCAACGAATGGATGAAGACACGGCGTTGTGGATGACGCGCCTGTTTGCCGCCTTATCGGACGATGTACAGGCCGCGAAATTGGCGGAGCTGCGTAAGATGGCGGTGTGGTTGCGGGGGAAACGATGAGCATTCGCGGATGGCGAGAACGGAGAATCCTTGCTCGGTTGCGTGAGGAAGAAAGCAAGAATGGCAAGCATGGCCTGTCCTTGCTGCATCCACTTTTGGATGATCCTTTGCAGCAGGCATCGTTTTATAAACCTTTGGCCGCTCCCTTCCGCGCTGCCTTGGCCTTGCGCTATCTGCACCATAAGAAACACCTGCTTGCCTCCTACCAGGCTCGCGGTTCCTGGCCCAGCGATGTCAACCGCTTCAAACAGGAACTCACCGAGCGCTTGCGCCAGGCCGCCGGAAGCGGGAATTCCAAGGGGGCGTTTGCGGTCTGGTGGATGCACCGGATGGTGGTTGGAGTACTGGTGCTGGTCTTGGCCGGAAGCCTCCTCGGATTGAGCTTGACCGAACGGGACCACGAAGCCTTTTCCCACGTTCTGGTTCATGACCTCGTGAACTATGGCGATAAGGTCCACCAGGCGCGCAGTCTGCGTCAGTTGTTGATTCTAGGCTCCGAAGATGATGAAAAGGCCCAAGCCCTCCTGGCCGAAGTGAATGATGATATCGCGCAGCGTCACAAGATCCTTGTGGGAAGTCTTCCCGATGTGGAGGATCTGCCGGAGAAAATGACCCGAACCCTGGATCTCTTTGAGAAAGACAGCCCGGATGAAGGGAAGCTTTATGCCGCCTTGGGGGACGTGAACCGATCCTTGGATGAGGCAGGTATTCCCTATTACATTGATGCGTCAATGGTCACGGCCTCCTGCGTCAGCCTGCTACCTTTGCCGCCGAACATCCTTCAACTGCTGATGCAGATGGCCGGTGAGCAGCCGGAAGCCCAAGCCGTGTGCCGTTCTGGAATGCTGTTTCCCCATTGGGTGGAGGATCGCTGGACCTTGCGCAGCGGAGAGAATGAACACCCCTTGTTTTTCCTGCGCCGGGTGGATGGCCTTCCCGTGGTGAAGAGTGTACTTGGCCTGACGACTCAAGGCGGGTATGGTGCCACGGTGCATCTGGATCGCCTGGAAAAATATGTCCGGCAAAGTGTCCTGCCAATGCTGGTTGTGGATGGCCAGGGGAGTATGATGCCGCTTCGCTCGGTTGAAGTCCCCGGCCTGCGCCATCTGGTTTCGGACAATCTCCGTCAGGCCGTGGCTTCTCTGCTTGAGGAAGGGGATTTAGCCCGACTGAAACGCGATGTGTCCAAACGAAACCGGCAAAAGGGACGCTTGACCCAGGCGAGGCTTCGGCAAAGCCTCTTCCGCATGGATTCGGCCAAGGAAGGAACCCCGGAGGAAGGAATTTCCGGAATGCCTGTGGATGCGCTTTCCGGTTTGCTGGACAGCTACATCGGCAAGCCGGGAAAGCAAGAGTCAGACCCTCGCGTCAGCGATGCGGTGGAGTTTTTACGGGACGAACTGGCCCAGGCCGTTGCCTTTCATGAGTTTCAGCACCTGTTGAATCAGGATCATTTCGTCACGCCAAGCTGGGCCGATCGTGTATTTTCGGATATTCCCACGAAAGAAGGCCAACGCCATGCCTTGGAGGAACTCAGCGCGTATTTGGTTACCATCAAGGCTGGTAAGGGCTTGCGCCTGATTCATCTGACCCAGATTGCTTTGTTTGCCTTCAATCCCGGCTTGCGTGATTCGGCAGAGGACATCGCCGCCCGGATGATTCTTCCCGCGTTGATTGATGAAGCTCGAAGCGATGTTCAGCCTGTGCGACGCCTGCGAAGCGATGAGGACGTGATGATGGCCTTCACGGCGTTGTCTGCGTTGCCGGATGCCATGCTGGGGCGCTTGGCCGAGCAGGCGTATGAGCGGTTGATGGAAACGCCGATGCCTTCCATGACGCGGGATTAGTCCTCGGCGATTCGTCCGGATTGAGCTTGCCCGTGCAGGGGCTTTGTGGTAAGAGGCCTTTGATTGCTGCACTTCCTGTCATGAACGTATCTGTTGAGGCTCCTATGGCGACTGCTACACCGAAGCCCTCTTTGCTGGTTCTTGGTTACGTGTTTTTCGAGCTGTACTGGCCCGAACCGGAACGTATGCCCGAACCGGGAGAAGAACTCTTTTTACCGGATATTCCCGTTGGCCTTGGCGGCGCGGCCAACGCGGCCAGCGTTGCGCAGTCCTTGGGCTTGGAGGTCACCTTGGCTTTTCCCAAGGGCAACGGCCTGTGTGATATGGCTCTGGAAGGTTATCTGCAAAACCGTCTGGGGCTTTCCCTGCTTACCTGGCCCGCCCAAGACAACACGGCGATCACCCTGATTATGAACGAACGTTCGGATCGTTGTTTTCTGAGTAAAGCCGATACCAAGGCGTTTTCGCAGGTGCCCTCTTTGCCTGTGAAGGATGTGGTTCTGGTCGGTTTGCATGAGATGGCAACGATGGGGGATGCTTTGCAGTCTATGCAACAACAAGGCTCCCGCCTTTGCTTAAGCGGAGGGTTTCAACCGGAGTTGCTTCAAACCTTGGGAGACGATCCGCGTTTTCGTTTTGATCTCGTTTTTTTGAATGAGGGCGAGGCGGATATGGCGGCTCCCGGTTGGCGTGAGAGGCCTCAAGCCTTTCACCGGTTCACGAAAGATGCCTTGGTTACCCTGGGCAAAGACGGTGCGATGGGCTATGTTGACGGCCAAACCTACCGTGTTTCCGCTCCTGCCGTGGAGGTGGTGGATACCACCGGCGCTGGAGATGCCTTTACCGGTGCCTTTATCAGCCAATGGGCTCAAGGGCGTGAGCTGGAAGCGTCGATGCAGACCGCCTGTGCCGTGGCTTCGCGCATGGTAGGTGTACGAGGTGGTGTGGTTCCTGATTCCGATTTTCTGCGTGAATTTCGTGAAGCGTGACATGTCGTTTCTGTTGAAAGGAAAACAACCATGATTGAAACATTTACCATCGTCGGTGGTGCCAGTGCGTATGCTCCCGGACTTGTGGCGGCCTTGATCCATCATGCCAACACACTGCACCTGAAAGAAGTCCGATTGTATGATATTGACGAGCGCCGCCTGGAGATTGTCAGCCGCCTGTGTGACAAGATGGCCCTTGCGGCGGATTGCGGGTTTCGTGTCACAGCCACCCTGGATCTGGTTGAGGCGGTGAAGGATGTGGATGCCGTGTTGAACAGCAGCCGTCCCGGTCGTTTTGAAGGGCGCAAGAAAGACGAAGACCTACCGCTGGAGTTTGATATTCCCGGTCAGGAAACCGTCGGGCCCGGTGGCTTTTTCTTCGGATTGCGCAGTGTACCCGAAGCCTTGAAACTGGCCTCGGCGATGGATAGCTTTGCGCCCAAGGCGATGTTGCTCAACTACACCAACCCGACGAACATCGTCACCCAGGCGTTGAACGACCGCTGTTTCTCCCGCGTGGTGGGGATGTGCGACCAGAGCGACCATGATGTCGCCGTGCTGGCCAAGGTGTTGGGTCGGGACAGCAAGGATGTGATGTTCGATTGTCATGGGCTGAACCACGCCACCTGGTATGCCAAGCTTACGGCGGGCGGTGAACCCCTGATCCTGGCCAACGAAAGCCTGACCACGCCGCAGGACTACGACAACGAACACAAACTGCGCTTTGAAGAAAGCGTCAAGCTCGGCAAGGAATTCCCCGGCTATTGGCCCAACAGCTACCTGCCGTATTACACCGCTCCGGCACGTTTTGTGGATCTCTTCCGCAAGGAAGGAACCCGCACGGAACATATCTTGAAAACCTTGGATTCCTTCTACGATCACTTTGAGGAAGAAGGCCGCAAGGAGATTCCTGACTTGAAACGACATCGAGGCAATGCCGACTTCGGAGACATGGCCATGCGCGTCGTGCAGGCCTTGGATGATGAAAATGGCGTCTCGCTGGTGTTGAACGTTCCCAACCGTGGGCATTCCAAGGTCTTTGATGGTGAAACCGTGGTGGAAGTCCGCTGTCAGTTCGGTAAGAACCGCCTGGAACGTGGCGATGCGCCGGAGCTTCCCGCAGGCCAGAGAGATATGCTTTTGCGCTTGGAGGAATACCAGCGTGAAGCGGCTGAAGCCAGCGTGAACGGCTCTGAAAGCGCCTGCATCAAAGCCTTGACCAAGAATCCGCAGGTTTCAAGCGCCTATGTCGCTGAAAAGATGATGGTCCGTGCGCGGGAAGTTTACGGCCCGATGCTGCCGCTGTATGCCTGATTCCCTGCTTCTCTGATCGCATAAAACAAGCCCGGAAGCGTTTGCTTCCGGGCTTGGTCGTTCTTGGGGGAACGGGGGTGCTTATTGCAGCACGCCGTCCAGAGCGCTACGATCGCCTTCCAGGATGCATTGCACCTTAGAGAGCGTGCGCGGCAGGATGTTGTTGACGAAGAAACGGAAGTTGTTCATACGGGTGTGGTAGAACCCGGCTTCCGAGTTGTCTTCATACAGTTTCTGCTTGCCTTCCAGATCGTCATGGGCGAGGCCCGCTTTCTGGATGTATTCGTCAATCTTTGGCTTGGCAACAAGGGCTTGTTTGGCCAGTTCGTGAGCCATGACCACATCGCCGAAGACTTCCAGCAGGTTGGTTGCCTGCAGGGTGCTTTCATCCAGCTTCCCTTGCATTCCCAAAGCGCCCAGGTGCATGGCGGCTTCGGTGAGCTTGTTCTTCGCGGCGTCCATTCTGTCGGCCATGTTGGGGAAGCACTTCTGCTCGCGAACCTGAGCGATGACCTTGTCCATCTCGCCGAGGTATCCCATGAAGACCGCGCCTTTACCCATCGGCAGTTTGCGGGCCAGGAGATCCAGAGCCTGAATGCCGTTGGCGCCTTCGTAAATCAGACCGATGCGGGCATCACGGGTGTGCTGTTCCACCGGGTAATCCTGGGTGTAACCGTATCCACCATAGACCTGAATGGCCGTGCTGCACAGCTCAAAACCGCGGTCGGTGTTATAGGCTTTGCAGATCGGCGTGAGCAGTTCGGCGAAGCCTTTGTACATCCGGGCTGTTTCGGCATCGGGATGGTTGTGGGCCAGGTCAAGGTAAATTCCGGTGTCCGCCAGCAGGCCGCGCATACCGGCAACATAGGAACTCATCGTCCAGAGCATCCGTTTGACATCAGGATGGTTGACGATGGCCACGCGCTTGGCTTCGGGGTCTTTGAAGTCCTTGACCGACGGGCCTTGCAGGCGTTCGCGGGCATAGGTCAATGCGTTCTGATAGGCGGCGGCGGCGAGGCAGACACCCTGCACACCGACTTCCAGGCGGGCTTCATTCATCATGTTGAACATGATCGGCATACCCTGGAAGAGTTCGCCGACGACCCAACCCTGGCATTTCCCGTTTTCACCGTAGCTCAGTTGCGCGGTGGCACTACCTTTGATGCCCATTTTGTGTTCGATACCCACGCAGGACATGTCATTGGGGCCGGTGATGTTGCCGTCTTTGTCGAAGAGGAACTTCGGCACGAGGAACATGGTGATGCCCTTGGTTCCGGCAGGGGCATCGGGGGTTTTGGCCAGAACGAGGTGAAGGATGTTCTCGCTCATGTCCTGATCGCCACCGGTGATGAAAATCTTCGTTCCGTTGACGTGGTAGTAATCCTGGCCGTCCACGGCCTCGGCTTTGGACTTGATGATCGCCAAGTCGGTACCTGCACCCGGCTCGGTGAGATCCATCGTGCCGCACCATTCACCGCTCAGCAGCTTCGGAATCATGACTTCTTTCATCCAGTCATTGCCGAATTTCTCCAGAACGTGAATTACGCCGACGCTCAGCAGGGTGTACAGTGCCAGGGAGCAGTTGGAGCCGGTGAACATATCCATCATCGCCGTGTTCATGGTGGCGGGCAGACCCTGACCGTCATGATCCATGCTCACGGTGGCACCGATCCAGCCATCTTCGGCAAATTGTTGGTAGGCTTCTTTGAAACCCTTGGGTGTGGTGACCTTGCCGTCTTCGAAATGAGCGCCTTCACGGTCGCCGGGGCCGTTCAGGGGGGCGAAGGTTTCCTTGCTGATTTTCAAAGCCTGGCTGAGAATGGCACGGTAATCTTCTTCACCGTAGTCGCTGAATTTTTCAAGATCCTTCAGCGTATCCTGCATTTTCAAGACTTCAAAGAGCAGAAATTCATACTCGCGCATGTTGAACACGAAATCAGTGGCGGACATGGTTCCTCCTTACAAGAGATGGTTACGAAACGGATCGACAAACGAGTGAATACTCATTCATTTTTTCTAGCAAAACCACGCAGGGGATGCAAGGGCAAAGCCCGCCTGCGGCTTCCCAGCCTGGAAAAAGGCGTACTCCTTACGGCGATGCTTCCAAAAAGCACGAACGCATGTTCAGGTGTTTGGGCCGTGATTTCTCTCATCCTGCGGGAGAGACAGAGTTCGTCTGCCCCTCTCACAAAAGGCATTCCCATGAGCGGCTAGGACGTTGTCAGCAAACGGAGATGCTTTCCTGCATTCTCCCTAATTCCACCGCCGTTTGACTTTGGGGGTTTGGGGTTGCTGGCGTGGTGGTGTGGCCGTCCCAGAGGATGATTCCTCGTTCCCTTCGTCGCGTTTCAGGTAGTGCTGCAATTCATCCAACACGGCATGAACGGCTTTGAGTGGTTCCTTCCGTTCATGAGGACGTAGCGAGCGAATCAGCTTGCCTTCCGGGGTCATCTGGTAGCTGCTTCCCGGACGGCTGACGAAGGCCACAAGGCGGGCAGGATCGGCGGTGCAATGCTCGCCCAAGTTCAGCGAAATCTTCAGAGAGGTCAGTTCCAGCCCGGCGGCGTTGAAGCCGCGCAGACGCGCTTTGATATGGATGACCTCACCCAGAGTTTTCACCTCGTCGGGCAGACGGCCAAAGCGGTCGCCGATTTCTTCCAGCAACTCTTCCACTTCTTCGTTGTCGCGAGCCTTGGAAAGCCGCTTGTACAATTCCAACCGTTGCCCCGCTTCCGGAATGTACTCTTCTGGCAAGAAGGCGGGGCGTGGAATCTTGATGTCCGGTTCCACGGTGACCGTGCGAGCTTCTCCCTTGAGTTGGGCCACGGCTTCCTCAATCAACTCCATGTAGAGATCAATTCCCACGGCGGCGATGTGTCCGGATTGGCTGTTGCCGAGCAGGTTTCCTGCACCACGAATCTCCAGGTCATGACTGGCGACCTTGAATCCACTGCCTAACTCGGTAAAACGCATCAGTACATTCAAGCGCTTCTGGGCGTCTCTGGTCAAGACCTGGGTGTTGGGAACCATCAGGTAGGCATAGGCGCGTTCCCGACCACGTCCCACACGGCCACGAATCTGGTAGAGTTGGCTCAGGCCGAAGGTGTCCGCCCGGTTGACGATCAGGGTGTTCACGCTGGGGATATCCAGGCCGGACTCGATGATGGTGGTGGCGACCAGCACGTTGTATTTCTTCTCGGTGAAGTCTACCATCACCTGTTCCAACTGCTTCTCCGGCATCTGACCATGACCTACCGTGACCTGGCTTTCCGGCACCAGACGCTTGATTAAGTTGGCCATGCTGAAAATACTGGAGACGCGGTTATGGACGAAATACACCTGCCCGCCGCGCCGCAGTTCGGTTTGGATGGCCTTGCGGATCGTTTCTTCATCGAACTTGCAGACAAAGGTGCGAATTGCCAGCCTGTCGGTGGGAGGGGTTTGAATGACGCTTAAATCACGCACGCCCGAAAACGCCATGTTCAGGGTTCGTGGAATCGGGGTGGCGGTCAGGGTGAGGACATCCACCTTGGTCACCATTTTTTTGATGCGTTCCTTGTGCGCTACGCCGAAGCGCTGTTCTTCATCGACAATCAACAGGCCCAAGTCATTGTAGTTCACGTCCTTGCTCAGCAGGCGATGGGTACCGATAATCACATCCAGGCGACCGTCTTTGAGTTGTTCCAAGGTCACCTTGATCTGCTTGGATGTCCGTAGGCGGTTCACCATATCCACGCGGATGGGGTAATCTTTGAAGCGTTCCCGGAAGGTGCGATAATGCTGCAAGGCCAGAATGGTCGTAGGAACCAGCACGGCAACCTGCTTGTTGTCTTCCGCCGCTTTGAACGCAGCGCGGATGGCTACCTCGGTTTTTCCGAAGCCCACGTCACCGCAGACCAGCCTGTCCATTGGGCGCGAGCGGGCCATGTCTTTGACTACGTCGTTGATCGCCCGTTCCTGGTCGATGGTTTCCTCAAAGGGGAAGGTGCCCTCGAAGTCACGGTACAGGTTGTCCGGGGGTGAGAAGGCGAAGCCCGGTGTGGCTTCCCGCTTGGCGTAAAGGTCCAGCAACTCGCGGGCCATGATCGCCACGGCTTCTTTGACCCGGTTCGTCACGGAAAGCCAGCGTGTGCCGCCCATGCGATCCAGGCGGGGAATCACACCATCGGCGCTACGGTATTTCTGGATCTTGTCCAGGCTGTGAACGGGGAGAAAGAGCTTGTCGTTGCCCAGGTATTCAATCTGAAGGAAGTCGTTGGTCTGCCCCCCGGCTTCCAGTTGAATCAATCCGCGATACAGGCCGATACCGTGTTCGACATGGACGATGAAATCACCTTCGGAGAGTTCCTCGAAGCTGGTGCCGAAGGCTTCCTGCTCTGCCTTGCGCCGTGGCCGTTTGCGAGTCTTTTCCTTGCCGAAGAGTTCGTCCTCGGTGAGAAACACGCAATAAGCTTCCGTGATGACCTGACCACGCGGGACACTGCCAAGAACGAGGTGAATGCCTCGGTCGGGGAAGTCGTGCAGTTTTTCCCACACCCTCGGAAAAGGCTCATCCCAGGTGTAGGCCCGCACGCCGTGAGGCTTGAGAAGATCCTCCATCCGTTGTTGAGCTGCCGGTGTGTGGCAGACCAGAAACACCTTGTAGCGGTCTTCATGCCAATGAACCAAACGGTCAAGCAGAGGTTGAAGAGCCTGTTCTTTGCCGCGAAACCCGGCGATTTCCTGACGAAGGCCGTCGTGGTTTTCCGCATGAAGGCGAAGCGGTTCCTGTTTCACGGTGTCGGGAAGGATGTGATAGCTTAAAAGGCGCGAGCGAAGCTCCAGGCGGTCTTGTACTTTCTGTGGTGTCAGGACGAAGGTATCCAAGGGCAGGGCGAAATAACCCGCCTCCCGATTTTCTTCGTAGGCGCTGGTAAATTCTTCCCAGCGGCGTTCAAGCTGATTCTCCACCTCCACCACGCCGTCAACAAAGAGCATGGCGTCTTTGGGAAGGTAGTCGAACACGGTGCTGGTTTCCGGGTAGAACAGCGGAATGTATGGATCGAGTTCCGTGCTGTCCAAGCCGTTTTCCACGTCTTCCAGTAAGGAGAGGATCTTACGGTCCAGAGCGTTGGCTTCTTCGGCGGTCTGGCGAAGCCTGGCCGCCCCCTGGGTGCGCATGGCATCGGTAAGCAGCAACTCCGTCACCGGTGGCAGGTAGAGTTCCTCAAGCTGTTTTTTGGATTTCTGGCTACGCGGATCAAAGGTGCGCAGGCTGACCAGTTCATCGCCCCAGAATTCCAAGCGCACCGGTTGGTTGTACATCGACGACCAGATGTCGATGATTCCTCCCCGCACGCCATAGGTGCCGGGGTCTTCCACCAGAGGGACGTTATCGTAGCCCAGTTCATTCAGGGAACGGAGCAGGGCGTTGCGGTCGATGTCTACTCCGCTGATAAGATACTGCGAACGTTTGTCAAACAGATCCCTGGGTGGAAGTTTCCTCCACAGGGCTTGAGCGGTCGCGACCACGAAACGCGGACGAAAGGGTTGCCCCAACTGATAGAGCGTACTCAGGCGTTCACGCCGTGCGCGGCGGTCGGGTAGAATGCGCCCGCGGTGGTAGGGCGACCAGGTGTCATGCAGCAGGAGCGCCACCTGGCGTTCACCGAGAAAATCAACGGAGTCCGCATCGTCCCCAAGCAGGAAGGAGAGGTTGTCGGCAAAGCGACGTGCCGGGTCTTCGTCTTCACAAACCACCAGCAGGGTTCGGCCCGTGCTTCGTTGCAGATCCAAGGCCGCAGCCGCACTGGCCAGACCGTGAAGCCCTTCGACGGCCAGAGTTCGCGTGGTCAGCAACGTACCGCTTTGCTGGGTCAGACGAGGAAAGAAATCGGGTAGTTTTTCGCTGGGCATAGGAGTCTCGGTGCTGTTGGATTCAAAAAACGACCCGAACGCGGCGTGTTGGCAATCGCTCAGGGCAGGGCGCGGATGCGTAGGTCATCAAACTCCACCCGGCTTCTCCAGTTAGCGAAACTGAAATACTTGAACTGGTTCGCCGATAGCGGACTGTCGTCCTCGTAGGTCAAAAAGAGTTTGTCGTTGACGAACCAGCGGATGGTGCCCTTGTTGCGTTCGATGCGGCAGGCCAGCCAGGTTTCCGGTTTGAAGGTGGTTTCCCGGTCTTCCACGCGGTTTTCGTCATGTTCGTCCATACGGGCAATGGTGCTGATGCGGCCTTTCCAGCCTCCTAAAATGAAGGAGTAGGCTCCGGCGTCGTGCATCGTCTCACCGTTGGGGTCTAAGGCTCCCCAGGCGCGGACTTTGGCGTCGATATACGGTGTGAAGGAGCGCATCTTGAATTCGATCACTGCGTTTTGGGGAAGAGACTTGCTGGTCAATACCAGGTCTTTGTTGCGGGCTTTTTCGCTTTTCAGTACGCCGTCTTCCACGCGCCAATCTCCCCCTTCGTCCTTCCAATCGGCTCCCAAGGGTTTGGAGAAATCCGTCTGGTAAATCACCTCCCCGGAACCGCCGGTCAGATCCTTGCAGGACGAGCAGCTAAAGAAAACCAGACTGAGCAGAAACAGAGCAACGAAGATCAGATCACGCATAATAAACCCTTTTTTGTGTAAGAGGGGCATTGGTATTCACTCGAAGACCGGGCTTTTGTCCGGTCCGGGGGCTCTGCGGGATGTTCCCTGCGACGAGCCCGCAACGATTCTACTGAAATTCTTCCCAATGTCGATGTTTTTTCAAGGTTTTTCAGCCATTTGTCACGCGGATGTATTGTTTGGAAAAATGATGGAGACTAAAGGCTACTCGTTGACAGCGGCCTTGCGGGTTGCTAGCATCCTGCCTGCACCGGAATCGCCCACGGTTTCGCGTGATGTGTAACCCACTTGGAACGGGGGGATCATGGCCGTCCAGTCGCGCCGTGCCGCGCATTTTACCACCAATTTTCTTCCCTACTCCCAGACCTTCATTTACCAGGAGTTGATTCACCATAAACGCTATGAGATGGAAGCGTTTTGCCATACCCGCTATTTTCCGGAGCGCTTTCCTTTTGAACGGGTCCATGCGATGCGCCCGGTGAAAAGTCTCAAAGGCGAGGCCCATGCCTTGGCTTATCTGGCCACGACCTACAGCCGACGCTTCATGAAGCGTATTCGTGAAGGAAAGTTCGACCTTGTTCACGCGCAGTTCGGCCCTGGTGGAGTGTATGCGCTACCTTACTGCAACAAAGCAAACCTACCCTTGATTGTGACCTTCGGTGGGTATGATGTCCCCTTGCTTCTGACCAACAAACGTTTCCGCCCTGAATATTGGTTGTACTGGGGGCGAAGCCAAGCTCTGTTGAAGCGGATTGATCGCTTCCTGCCCGTGTCGCAAGACCTGGCGAATGGATTGATGCGTCTTGGTGTTCCAGCGGAAAAGATACGGGTGTTTCACCGTGGTGTTCGCATTCCCGAATGGCAGGTTCGCCCGCCGAGAGACGAAGCCCATCTGCCTTCGGTGCTGATGATTGGTCGTTTTGTGGAAAAGAAAGGCTTTGAATACGGGATTGAAGGCTTCGCCCGTGCCGTGACGCAGGGGCTTCGGGCCGAGCTGAGGATCATCGGCGCCGGGGATCGACAAGACGCTTATGAGCGGATCCTTCAACGCTACGGGGTGAAGGATCGCGTTCACTTCCTTGGGCAACTTCCCCAGGATCAGGTGTTCGAGGAAATCCTGAAAACGGATCTGCTGATGGTACCCAGCGTCGTGGCGAAAGATGGCGACACGGAAGGGATACCCAATGTCCTTAAGGAAGCCAATGCCAGAGGCGTTCCGGCCCTGGCCAGCCGTCATGGCGGGATTCCCGAAATCATGGACGATGGCCGAACCGGCGTGTTGACCCCGGAACGGGATGTGGAAGCCATTGCCCAAGGTATCATGGATCTGCTTTCCAACCTGGAACGCTTGGATGACATGGGCCGTGCCGCCCGTGAGAAAATGAAGCAGGAGTTGGATATTCAGCACACGGTGGACATCCTGGAGACTCACTACGACGAAGTGATCGAGGAGTTCTCTCATGCCTGAGATGGAGGCCATTGAACAAAAACTGGCCAAAGGAACCCTGGTCAATTTTCTGGGTGTGCTGGCCAAAATGCTGCATCCGGCCTTCTTGTGGTTGGTCTATCAGCTTTATGGTCCGGTTGTCGCCGGGGTGTACGTCATTGCCAACGATCTGATTGAGATGTCCATTTCGTTTACCTTGTCCGGCGTGCAGGATGGCGTGTTGATGTTCGCCAGTCGTCACGTAGACCACGAAGACGAGCAGGATGTGATGTATCAGGTGATGGCCAACGCCCTGGTCTTCGTGTTGTTCTTCACGGGGGTGTTTGTGGTGGCCAGTCATACCGTGGCCGAGCCGCTGTTTGCCCGCTATTATTCGCAGATCGGCAACCTTGCGCCAACGGTGAAATGGATGGTCCTGGCCCTGCCGTTCATCGCCTTGACCCAGATCATCGTCGCCGCGACGAAGTCGATGATGATTATGAAATACGACGCACTGCTCCTGGGGTTCTTCAAGCCCTTCTTGTTGCTGGTATTTGCGGGCTTACTCTATCTCTGGCGAGCCGATAGCGTCGCTCTGGCCTGGGCGTATTTTCTCTCCAACGCCCTCTTGGCTCTCGCCGCCGTGTGGATCTTCGCCCGGCATTTTTCCCTGGCGCGCCTGCTGGCTCAGGTCAAGCGTTTCCGCCTGCACAAAGAACTGATTACCTTCAGCATTCCGCAAAACCTGAATCTGACTCTGTTCTATTTCATGTCCGGTCTGGGAACGCAGTTCTTGGCTTTCAACGGCTATCAGGAAAAGAGCATCGCTTTTTACGCCCTGGGGGCGACCATTGTGCGTAATCTCAAGCAAGTCCGGTTGGCCTTCATGCACGCCTTCACCCCGGTTATTGCCCGTTTCTACAAGGAAGGTCGAAACCTGGAGTTAAGCGAGCAATACAGCCGGGTCACCCGCTGGATTGTGACCCTCGCCGCACCGATCACCCTGCTGTTGATTGCCATGCGTGATGAAGTGATTCTGCTCTTCTCCACCAGTTTCAGCGGGGATAGCCACTTTATGATTATCCTCGCCGTGGCGGCCTTTGTCGCATGTGCCTTCGGTCTGGCGGCGAATATCGTCGTGATGACGGGGCATTCCAAGTGGAATCTCTACAACGGTCTGGTCGTGGCAGCGGTGAGTATTGCGTTCAATGCCTTGCTGATTCCTCGATGGGGTATTGTAGGTGCGGCATTGGCGACCCTGGGTGCAACCCTGGTTTCCGTCAGTTTGAAGAATTATCAGACCTATGCCTGGTTGAAGATTCCTCTGCAATGGGGTAAAATATGGAAGCCCTTCGGAGCCTTTCTCATTGCGGTACTTGTGTTTGCCGCCGGAGAGGGCTTCCTGCCGCCGGTATGGTGGTCTGCCCTGGCAACGGCCCTGGCTTCCATGCTGGTCTTTGGACTTGCCTTATGGCGTCTGGGGCTGGCTTCGGATGATGTCGCGATGTTTCGCGGCTGGTTTTCCCGTAACAAGGAGCGTCAAGGATGAGACAAGACATCCTGGGATTGATTGACTACAAGGGCCATTTGTTTACGCCCTTCAAAGGGACGAATGGTTCGATGAACCTGCAATGGCTCAAAGAACTTTTTGCAGAGTTGGGCTTTGGCTTCTCCTGGCTTCCCTTCCCCAAGGTGGCCTTTCGTGAGCCGGAGTTTTTTGCCGACAGGCCCATCATTTACAACTCCAGCCAGGACCGTGATTTGATGTACAAAAGCTACATTGAAGATGTGGTGCTGGGCTTGGAGTGGGCCGGGGCGCGGCTGATCCCCGGTTACCGGGAACTGCGCGCTCACCACAACAAGGTGTTCATGGAAATCTACCGTGACTTGCATCCGGATGAGCGCTTGCGGTCCCTGCGTAGCCGTCATTATGGAACCCTGGAGGAATTTCGGAAGGATATTCCGACCTTGAGCTATCCCCTGGTGATTAAAGCCGCCAGCGGGGATCAAAGCAAAGGCGTGGCCCTGATCGAATCGGCAGAGGATGCCCTGGTCAAAGCCAAAGAGATCAGCCGTAGTTTCCATCTGCTTGATGCCTTGGACAATCAACGAAAGCTCCTGACAGAGAGCGACCACCGCAGCAGTTCCAACCACCGCCGGAAATTCATCGTTCAACAGTTTGTGCCCAATCTGGACAAAGACTGGAAGATTGTCGTGATGGGCAATCGGCTCTATGTCAGTGTGCGCTATGTCGCTGAAGGAGATTTCCGTGCGTCGGGCAGTAAAGCCCCAAGAGCGTGGCCGGATGAAGTCCCCCATGATTTGCTGGACTATACCCAGAGCGTGTTTCAAGGCTTTAACGTGCCTTTCGCCAGCCTGGATGTCCTGCATGATGGCCAGGACTTTCACCTGGGGGAATTCCAATTCTTACGCTTCGGCTGCGGGCCGGTGATGAACAGCCCACATTATTGGGAACGCGGAGAGGACGGATGGAGACGCATCGACGAGCGCAGTCGCTTTGAACCTACCTATGCCAAGGCGGTCGCGGAGTACCTGAACGGGGGCGGTTGAGTCTTCAAACCAAACAATTCACAACGGAAAAAGGCGGCTTCTCGGTCGCCTTTCGTTTTGCAAGAGCCATCCATGTTCTGCAAACTGAAACGGCCCGCATGACGCGGGCCGTGGATCGTTGGGGGAGGAGAGTGGCTATCGGGCGACGACCACATTGCCTTTGGCAAGTTCATTGCTGGGTTTGATTTCACCACAATAGAGCGAAACCTGATAGATACCCTTTTGGGTGATCTTGAAGCTGTTGGTATAGACATCATAGCTTCCTTGCCAGTCCGAGGCCAACTCAAACTGCTTGGTGCGTCCACCATTACCTAGGTAGTAGACTTCTTCCACCACCTTGCTCTGGTTGCAGGAAACTCCCTTGACCAGATAGTGTGCGGTGTCTCCGATATAGAAAAGAATCTTGCTTCCGGTGATGTTCCAGGTATTGGTGTCTACCCCCGTGCCCCATTCAAAGCGTTTGGTTTCACCGGGTGTGGGCGAGGGCGGTACTTCGCCGGGTTGCCCGACTTCAAGGCTCGCTGTGCCGATGGGGGTTTCCCGCGTTCCGCAATACAGGGTAACGGTAAAGGTGCCGGTTTTCTCGATGGTGAAGGCATCGGTATAGATGTCCCAGCTTGTTTTCCAGTCGAAGGGGCGTTCGTATTGCTCTACGGGAGCCTCGGCACCTTGGGTCCAAGTGAGGACTTCAATCAGTTTCCCATTCTTGCAGGAGACATCGCGAGCGAGGAATACCGCTTTGTCACCAATAACAAAGTTGGATTTCGGCTCGGTGATCTTCCAGGTATTCTTGTCAACCTTGGTTCCCCACTCGAAACGGATTCCACCGGGAACAGGAGGCGTTGACGGAGGGGTTTCTTTGTCTTTTTCAATTCCAAGCTGCTCGTTAAGCAGTTCGTCAATCAACTGTTGGACTTCCTTGCGCAGGTCCGGAGGGAGGCTGTCCATCGCCATCTGATAAGAGGAATAAACCATCAGAAGGGGAAGAACGATTTTCACCAGAGGATTCCCCAGAATACCCACTCTGGGCCGCGTCCAGAGAAGCAGCACACCCAAGGGGAAACAGAAAATCAAACTGGCCATAATCACCGGAGCGGAATGGAAAAAGCCGACACTTGCCGCGGTGGCGGCGGCTCTACCCCCTGGACCACCGGGAGAACCCATCGGCATGGGTCTGGGGCTGCCGCCGCCAGCGCCACCGTAGGGTGGTTGACGGTTGGAAGCCTGCTGCTGGTTCCTGGGGCGGGCCGGGGAACCCTGTTGACGGGAAGAATCGGATTGCGGGCGGCGCTGGGGTTCGTTGAACGAACGCCCTTTGTCGGCGTAAACGCCGAGAATCTGTCTTGCTTCTTTGGATTCCTTCGTAACCAGATCCGTCACCATGTCGTTGTCACGGATCTGACCGGATTTATACATGTTGAGCAGTTGCTCGAAGGAACTGACTTCCACGGTTTGAAAGCCTTTGCGAACACTGTACATGGTGTTTCCCCTCGTCCAATTTGAATGATCCCAAGCATAGCCGCACTTGGTGGGAAATGCAAGCCAAGGAGAGTTAGAAAACCTTTGTCATGGTATGGCTTAGCGAAGGTTCCTGCGTAGCTCGATGAAGCGAACCATCGCCTGGGCTTCCAGGTCTTGCGCCGGAGCCTGCATTACCTGACAACCCAGGTTCCGCAATGTGGCAAGCAGGTTCTCCGTTCGCTGGGTTGTCCAACGTGCTGCGGCCTTGATGCGCAGATCCTCTTCCGAAGCGATGGCCTGCCGGGAGGCTCGATGGAGGGTTCCATCGCTGATCGAGGCAAAAAAGGGCAGGTGGCGAGGGCGAAGTATCGCCGCTTGTCTGGCAAAACTGCCGTCCGTGTCCTGCATGGAAAAATCCGTGAACAGAACGATCACCGCACGGCGCATGGTTCGTGCCAGAACGGTGTTGAAAATGGCGCGATAGTCCGGTTCTTCCGGCACGGGTTGAACCCCGAAGGAAAGGTTGACCATGCGGTTGAAGTGAGGCAGACCGCGTCCCGGCGCGACGAAGTGACGCACCTTTGCGCCGTAAAGGAAAAAACCCACGGTGTCGGAAAGCTCAACGGAGGCGCGAGCCAGTTGCAGCGCTGCGGGGAGGGCGTAATCCAACTTGCTTCGATCCCCAATGCGCTGTCGCATCCAACGTCCGGTATCCACACCGACCAGGACAATCTGATTGCGCTCCACGCTGTATTCACGCACCATCGGCAGGCCACGCTTGGCCGTGGCTTTCCAGTCCAGCTTCCGGTAATCGTCTCCCGACACATAAGGGCGCAGGCTGTCGAAATCGCCATTGCCTCCACGCTGGGGAAGGATATGATCGCCTTGTTTCAAGGTCAAGTGTGGGGTGTTGGCTTGGCTTGCCTGCCAGATGGGCGGAAAGACGTGGATCTCATCAGGCAGGGAGATCCGCTTCTGATGCCAAAGCATCCCGAAGGGAGAGCGCAGCTTGAGAAACAAGGGCTCGAAGGACATCACCCCACGGCTGGGGAGGGTTATCGTGTAGCGGGTATCCACGGGTTGACCGGGGTTCAGCCGATGGAATGAGGCATCTCCCAGGCTGGGGCAGGTTGGGGGCGGCCCATCTTGGATGTGAAGAATCAAGGGAATTTCCGCCCGGCTTTCCAGGTGAAGTTCCACCTGTACGGTGTCGCCTTGAACACCCCGTGCGGGAAGGCTGCGGTGTACGTTGAGCTTTTGGGCCGCACGGCGCAGGGTTTTCAGGTCATGCCAGATCCCCCAGAGCCAGAGCAGAACCAAGCCGCAAACCAAGCCGATCACCCAGGCGGACCACGCCGCAGCCAGGGCGAAGCAAGCCAGAAGGGTCAGAAGAACCAAGGCTCGTGGGGTGGGCCAACTCACGGTATCAGCGGGGAACGGGCACCTGCCGCCCGATGCGTTCAAGAAGAGAATCGGCGTTCAAGCCTTCGGCACGAGCCTCCGGGGCGACGATCACCCGGTGACGGCAGAGGGGAAGCCAGACCGTTTTCACATCGTCCGGCGTGGCGTAGTCCCGACCGGCGATCACTGCCGCAACCTGGGCGGCGTGCAACAAGGCTACCGCTCCGCGTGGGCTGACCCCAAGCAAGAGAGAAGGATGTTTGCGCGTGGCGGAAATCAACTCCGAGACATAGGTGATGACGTCATCTTCCACATGCACGGCACGGGCGAGACGGCGAAAGGCGGTGAGGGTTTCCTCATCCAGAACGGCTTCGGTTTCACCAGGTTGCTCTTCGTCGGTCAGAGAGTGGCGCAGCAGTTGCCTTTCGTCATCAACCGTGGGGTAGTTCAACAAAAGCTTGAGGAAGAAGCGGTCTGTCTGGGCTTCAGGCAGGGGATAGGTCCCTTCGAACTCAATGGGGTTCTGCGTGGCGACGACCATGAAGCGCGAGCCCAACGGGTGGGTTTCGTTGTCCAGGGTGACTTGTCGTTCCTGCATGGCTTCCAACAGTGCGGCCTGGGTTTTGGGCGGTGTGCGGTTGATCTCATCGGCCAGAAGCACATCGGTGAACACCGGGCCTTGGACCAGATGAAAAGAAACGTCCCGTGGGTCAAACACCCGCGTGCCCAGTAAATCCGCAGGCATCAGGTCCGGCGTGAACTGCACCCGGCGAAACCGACCGCCGATCAAACCGGCCATCGTTCGTGCCAACAGAGTCTTGGCCAGGCCCGGCACGCCTTCCAGCAGAATGTGTCCACCGGCACCGAGGGCCAGAAGAAAGCCGTCAATGGCCTCATGTTGACCAAGCACCACACGGGCTGCCGCGTGACGAAGAGCTTCCAAGCGTTGCTGAACCGTTTGAGCGTTCACTCAGTACCCCTTGGGCATGTCGTCCAGGTTGCAGTTGGCCAAAGCAAAGCGGATCACCTGGCTTTTGTTGGCCTTGGTGTGGCCACGCTTCTTCAGTTCCTTGACCATGCTGTTCAGGTTGTCAATATCTTCGTTGTACAAGGAAATGCAGCAGATCTTGTAATGGGAGGGTTTGGCTTTTTTCTTTTTCTTGGTTTCCTTGGGTGGCGCACTGTAGAAGGTTTCCTGTAGTACGTCTTCTGCGGTCAAAGGGCTTTCCGGATAGTCTGCTTTTTTCATGGCGTCTTCCTTTGGGTCATTGCACGGCGTCACGCACGCCGAAGCGTTGCAGGATGGCATCCACGACCTTCAAGTAATCGTTGGCCCCGGAGCTTTCCGGGGAGTATTCAAAAATGGTTTTACGGAACGCGGGGCATTCGCGAAGACGAATGCTGGTGTTGATCGGCGGCAGTACCTTGCCTTTGAAGTAGCCTTTCAGTTCGTCCAGCACTTTGTGGCTCAGCTTGGTGCGCCGATCAAAAAAGGTGGGCAGGACACCCAAGACATTCAGGTTGTGAGAAAACGTCTGGTTGATGGACTGAACGGTTTTCAGCACCTGCTTGCACCCGGCGAGGGAGAGGTAATCGCACCCTACGGGAATGACCAGGTGTTGCGCATAGAGCAGGGCGTTCTGATTCAGCAAAGACAGGCTGGGCGCGCAGTCGAGGATCACCCAATCGTACTCCGTGTCATGACCGCCTTCAATGAGGTTTTCCACCAGACGACGCTCACGGCCTTGATTCATCTGGGCCAAACGGACTTCCGCCGCAGCCAGGGTCTGGTCAGACGTGACCACGTCCAGGTTATCGCGAATGGGAACAGCCACGTCCGAGAGGGGAAGTTGGTCGATCAGCAAATGATAGCTGGTGCGCGGGCCGCGTATTCCCAAGGTCACCCCCACGTTGCCCTGACCGTCCAGGTCTACCAGTAGCACGCGCTGGCCCCGCTCGGCCAAGGCGGCGGCAAGGTTTACAGCCGTGGTGGTTTTTCCCGTTCCGCCTTTTTGGTTCAACACCGCGACGCGACGCACGTCACGAGGTACCGGGGCGGCCTGGGGAACAGGCACGGGTACGGTCTGGGTGGCGGTTACCGGTTTCCGGGTGGCCTTTTCACGGCACTGTGTCGAGCAGAAATACCAGAGACGTTCTTTGCCTTGGGCTTTCTGGTAGGCATAATGCACCTGGAAAGAGGCTTTGCAGACATCGCACACCGCCATTTCAAGGTCTTGCCCCGTTGTATGATCCCAGCACTCTTTGGAGCAGCAGACGCGAAGCTCCCCCCGTTTGCTGCGTCCTCGATAGGGGCTGTCGCTGTCAACGGCGGCTCCGCAGACCATGCAACGGTCTTGTTCGTGTAGGTCCACCATGCAAAGATACTCCATCGGATAGAATCTATTCAAAAGAAATAGCTTATATAACGTGATACCGAAGGACTTGCGGAAGGTCAAGAAAATTCTGCGTGGTTTGTCGGGTTTCTTGAACTTCGTGCAGAATTGGTTCGGGCAGGAAGGGCTAGCGTCTCGTCGGGAGCCAGGTTTGTTCGATCTGGTGCAGGAGTGAAGCCAAGGCCAAAGCATCATGCCTGGAAAGCGCGCCTTGCCGGCGCAAGCTGGCAATGATCGCTTCCAGTTGTTTCAGATCCTTCATGTTCATGCCTCCGCGTCGGGCCAGGTCAATCAGGGCATTCAGGTCCGAGTCCGCCGGGAGAATCTGGCGGCTTTTCAGTTCCTGATGCAGCTGATCCAGCAAAAAGCCCACCGCATCGTGTTCCAAGCGGAAATGCTTCATCAGGGAGGACAAGGCGCGAAGGTGGTCCATTTCCTGATCCTGATGGCTAAGCCGTTCTGAAGCGATCGGGTTGCCAAAGGGGCGGCTTCGGCCATAGACCCACAAGCCTACAAGCAATACAAACAACAGACTTGCCAACCAAAGACGGTATTCCCACCACAGATCCGCCAAGCGGTGTCCGGCGTGGGGGTGGTGAGGGTACTCCCAGAAGATCACATCCCGTTCTTGGGGATCGGGTAACAGATGAAAGAGCAGGCGGAGGTGGTCGCGTTTATCAAGTGCCTGGTTGGAGAACGGTTCCAGGGGAAGAATCAGGATCTCTCCCTCACCGCGCACAAGATGAAGCCCTAAGGCGTCATGGTTGACGGTCAGGAACAAGGGCAGATCCCGCGGGTTGACGCTTTCAAATCGGGGCTTTCCTTCACTTTCCAGCCAGAGCGGCGGAGTGTGATTCCATACGGCAAGGCTGGTGTCTGAGCGTGGTTCTTCCAGGAAGGTGGCTTCCATCTCCTTGGCGGTTTCAACCAGTTTGTCTGGGTCGGTCACGGTTTCCGGCTTGAGCCAGGTGGGTATGAAGGCCTCGGCATGGCATTCCACTCCCAGATTTTCCAGCAGGGAAGATTCCTGCTGACGGCCAAAGACGGCCTTGAGATCGGAGATACCACACCAGCTGAAATAGACGAGCCGGTTTCCCTGCTCTACAAATCGGAGCAAGGCTTGAGCTTGTTCGTCGCTCACCGCTTGCACGGTGGGAGTGGCCAGCACCAGGGTGGCTTCGTCGTTTTCCAACTCGGTGATGTCCTGCACGCGGATCTGCACCGGAAGCCCTTGGCGTTGCAGGCTGTGGAAGGCTGCGCTTAAGGCCCACGGGCCGAGCGCATCCGCCTGACCGATGGCCGGACGGCGGTCTTGTTGGTGGGTCAGATCAAGCACGACGCTTAACACGGCCAAGACCAAGGCGACCAGTCCCAGCAACCAGAAGGTGCGATCGAAACGCCATCGGCCTTGCCTCATCGCTCTTCCTCCTCATGGTTGCCAGAGGAAGAGGTCAAAAGGGAATAGGTCGTTTCCGCGTCTTCGGCCATCTGTCTGGTTTCATCCTCACTGGGCCGCTCTCCTCCGTACCAGAGCGCATCGAAACGGGAAAGCCAGCGGGCCAGTGAAGTGCCGAAGGTGGGAAGGGTTTCCAGATCGGTAAGCAGATCGCGGTTGGTATGCCAGGGTTTGACATGCAGGCGTTCGGTTTCCATCAAACGGTACAAAAGGGCCAGGAGGTACAAGCGAAGCGCCTCCCGGCGGTGGTCCTCCGCCAATTCCTTGCGTGCCTGGGCCCGTAACGATGCGCCGCTTTTCGGGTCTGAGGCCAGGCCAAAGGGTGTTTCAATCCGCCGGGTTTCCGCAGCGCCTTTCAGACTGAAGCGACGACGTATCAGCAGATAGAGCAGAAATCCCATCCCCACCATGACCAGCATGTACAGCAAATTGGATAACCCCGTTGCCAGCCCTTCAATGGAGGAGTCGTTCCAGTCATCGCTTTCGTCCAGCCATTCCAGGAGGGCGCGGATCAGGGAAAACAGTGCTTCCTCCAACCAATTGAGTTGCACTCTGGCCGATTGGAATTCGGCCAGAATACCGGGCAGAAAGGCTTCGGCCTGGTGCATCATCGCCGGGCTGGGATTGAACGTCAGGGGCGGGATTTTGGGTCGTTGTTTGTGGGCGCGCAGCCGATCGGCCAGGTTGTGAAAGCAGGCCTTCAGGTTCGCGTTATCCATTGTACGTGGGTGAAGACAGGTACCCAATCCGGCCAAAGGAATGCGGCAGGCTTCCGCACGAACAAGTAGGCGTTGAAGGTCCGTGCGCAAGACCTGCTCCAACTCGGCTTCTTCGGGAGTGAAGGCCACGCTGGGCAGGTTGCCTGCGTAGTGATAGACATCCGTTTCCGTCAGGGCGCAGTCAGACTCGCTCGCGGTGGGGAGCAGGGCGTCTTCCGGGAAACAGACCCCGGCGGGTGCTTGAATCCCGGTTGTTTCCGGAATTGCCCAGACCTGGCTGGACACAAGGAGGCCAAGGACAATCAGGCATCCGTAGTTCCAGCAAGAGCGAATCATCACGCAGACCTTGGGTTCATGAGCTTCGGCCCGTTTCCGCCGGGCCGGGATAGCGCAGGTAGCTTTTGCGGAAGGACTCGAAACGGCCCTCTTCCAACGCTTGTCTCGCTCGACGCATCAGGGTCAGATAGAAATGGAGGTTGTGAATCGTGTGCAGGCGCATTCCCAGAATTTCTTTTTCCTTGAACAAATGATGCAGATAGGCGCGGCTGTAATTGCGGCAGGTGTGACAGTCACATTCTTCATCCAAAGGAATGTGGCTTCGTTTGTGTTCCGCGTGTTTCATTTTCACCAAGCCGTTGCGCGTAAACAACCAGCCGGTGCGTGCCTGCCGGGTAGGCATCACACAGTCAAACATGTCGATACCACGGGCGATACCCTCCAGCAGATCGTGAGGCGTACCCACTCCCATCAGATAACGCGGCTTGTCCTGGGGGAGCAGCGGGGTGACCAGTTCGGTCATTGCATACATCTGCTCGTTGGGTTCACCGACACTCAGACCGCCGATGGCGTACCCGTCGAAGCCGACATCCACGATGGCCTGGGCGTGTTCTTTGCGTAAATCCGGAAACACCGAACCTTGGCAGATGCCGAACAAGCTTTGGTGGGAGCCCAGTTCCGTGTCACGGCATCGCTTGGCCCAACGGGTGGTGCGCTCCATGCTCTGGGCCACGTAGTGCTTGGGTTGATCCGCCGCCGGGCATTCGTCGAAGGCCATGACGATGTCTGAACCCAAGGCACGCTGAATCTCCATCGACAATTCGGGCGAAAGCAGGTGCTTGGAACCATCCAGGTGGCTGCGGAACTCCACGCCCTCTTCGCGGATCTTGCGTCGCTCGGACAGGCTGAAAACCTGATACCCTCCGGAGTCGGTCAGAATGGGGTGCTTCCAGTTCATGAAACGATGCAACCCACCGGCCTCACGGACGATCTCATGGCCCGGACGCAGGTACAAATGGTAGGTATTACCCAAAATGATTTCCGCGCCCAGGTCTTCCAACTCCGGGGTTGACATCGCCTTGACGGTCGCGCTGGTACCGACGGGCATGAAGCACGGGGTTTCAATGGTTCCGTGTTCGGTGTGGACACGCCCACGACGGGCCAGGGTATCCGGGCATTGCTGTAGTAAAGTGTACTGTAGAGGCATGATTTATGGTTCCAAATACATCGCGTCACCGAAGGAGTAAAACCGGTACTTCTGTTGAACGGCTTCAGTATACAGGGGACGCCAGGCATCCCCGATCAACGCTGCCACCAACATAATAAGCGAACTCTTCGGCAAATGGAAATTGGTAATCAAGGCATTCACGGCAAGAAAAGGGTCGCCGGGTGAAAGAAAGAGTTTGGTGGAGCCTTCATGAGCCACAAGACCCGGACCACGAGCGGCGCTTTCCAGCACGCGGGCGCTGGTGGTTCCCACGGCGACGATGCGCCGTCCGTCACGACGAGCGTCTTGCAGGGTTTGCGCGGCGGATTCGCTGATCTGATAGCGCTCTTCGTGCAGGGTTTTGCTTTCAAACTGTTCCACCGTGGGTGGTTTGAAGGTTCCTGCCCCGACATGCAAGGTAACCGGGCAGAGACGGACCCCCTGTTGCTGAAGAGACTGAAGAAGCTCCGGAGTGAAGTGCAGCCCGGCAGTGGGGGCCGCGACGGCTCCGTCATGCTGAGCATAGACCGTCTGGTAGCGGCTTTCATCCTCTTCGGTGGTGCCATCCGGGCGGAGAATGTAGGGAGGCAAAGGTGTCTGGCCGGACAGCCTCATCAAAGAGAGCGGGTCATCCCCGGAGACTTCCACCCGAAAATGCTCGTCTTCTCTTCCCAACACGGTGATGCGCGCCTCCCCAGCATGAATGGTCAGGCCGGGACGGATTTTCCCCGAAGCGCGTAGAAGGGCAAACCATTGGTTTTCGTTTTCTGCCGGGTTGAGAAAGAAAACTTCCGCCTTGCCGCCTGTGCTTTTCTGACCCAAGACCCGCGCTTTGATCACCTTGGTGTTGTTGACCACCAACACATCGCCATCACGCAGGTAGTCGCGGATGTCTGAAAATCGCCGGTGAGCGGTTTCCTGCGCCTGCTTGCGAAAGACAAGCAAACGGCTCTCATCCCGTTTGGATGCCGGTGTCTGGGCAATCAACTCTTGCGGGAGGTCAAAATCATATTCTGAAAACGGGTCGTAGGTCATCGGGTGTCTATTCTTTCATGCACTGGGAAAGTCGTCTGCCGGGTAACGTGGAACTAAGTATGGATAATCCCTCACACCCGGCAGGCACAGGACGCGCCATCCTAGCAATGGGGAAAGGCTTGTCAAGGGAGGGATGATTTCCAGGGAGGTGATGTTGTTCCTGAAAGGTTCGGTTGTTGTAAGGTTCAACTCCCCAAGCCGAAGAACCCAAGGCCCACCATCGAGGATGGGAACATAAGACGCCGTCCGTTTTGACAAACACTGATGTCCCTCAAGATGGGCTCAGAACTTGTTTCGATGGGCTTGCTCTTGATTTCGAGGCAGTACACACTTGGTTTTCCAGTTTCATCGTGACTGCCTTCCAAACCCACTGGGAAAAATCTTGACAGGCCGCTTGGAATTTATTATTGAATAAATACTCAATCAACCGCAAGGGGATGGTGATGCCACGGACGGAGAAGGACAACCAGAAAATCAAAGAGGAGCAGCGAGAGCATATCCTGCGTAGCGCTTTGGGTCTGTTTGCCCGGCGGGGCTTGCATGGCGTTACGGTAAGCCGCATCGCCCAAGAAGCCGGTGTCTCCCAAGGGCTGCTGTATCATTACTTCTCTTCCAAAGAGGCACTGTATACCGCCCTGATCCGACGTGCGTTTGTGCGCATGGGGGAGGCGGCTTTGGGCTTGGAGGCTCTTGAGATTCCGGCCAGACAGAAGGTGGCTTTGGCCTTGGATGAGTTGTGCAAGGGCATCCGCAACGATGAGCAGTTTTCCAACAGTTTTATGCTCACTGCCCAGGCAAGCTTTGCGGAAACACTCCCGGAGGAAGCGGCCAAGGTCATCAAGGATCACCGGGAGGCTCCCTATAAAGCAATGGCCAGGATTTTCCAAATCGGCCAGCAGCAGGGGAGCGTGCGTGAAGGCGATCCCGACGAACTGGCAATTTTGTTCTGGACGATGATGAAGGGTTTGGCCATGCAACGAGCGGCCTTCGGAGCAGCCTATCACGCGCCGGACCCACGGTATTACAAGGAGTTCTTTCTGCTTGATCCCTAAACAGCGTTGCAAGAGAGATGAAGGAACAAGCGAAGCGATCACCCCAAGCTGATGTGGGGATGGAGAAACCTCGACAGGGGTTCCCATCCTCTTGATCTTGTATCCAAGGAGAAATGACGATGAATCCTGAAATGAGTCCTCGTGTGTTTGAAAGCTCACATGGCCCGGTGGAATACTGGCAAGGCGGCACAAAGGGGCCACTGCTTCTCGGCTTGCACGGCGCGATGGGGGGGTACGACCAGTCCGCGCTGCTGACACGAACCCTCTGTGGTCCGGATTGCCGTACCCTGGCGTTGTCCCGTCCCGGTTATCTGGGAACGCCGATGAATGGCATGGAAAGCCCGGCTTACCAGGCGGACCTCTACGCCGAAGTGTTGGAAAAGCTGGATATTCCGGAGATTATCCCAATGGCGGTTTCCGGTGGCGGACCCTCGGCGATTCATTTCGCCTTGCGCTATCCCCAGAAAACACGGGCCTTGGTTCTGGTTTCCACCGTGGGCCAGAAGGTTACCACACCCCTGCCGATGGCCTTTCACATGATGAAGTTGATGGCCAGGTTTCCCTTCATGCTTCGGCGGATGGAGAAAAAAGCATCGAAAAATCCGCTGGCCTCTGCAAGCCGATCCATCCCCGATGAGGCACTTCGGGAGCGCACTTTCAACCATCCTGTTGCCGGACCATTATTTAAGGAGTTATTGACCAGTACCTCATCGCGGATGGCGGAGCGTATGACCGGGACGATCAACGATGTCAACGTAACACGCAGTTATGATTATCCTTTGGAAGATATTCAATGCCCGGTTCTTGTGGTCTATGGCACAGAAGATCGGTTTGTTCCCCCGAAAGACCATGCTTTGCATCTGCTGGAGCGCATTCCCAAGGCTTGTGGTGTGGCTCTGGAAGGGGGTGATCACGTCGCGATTTACACCCACCATGACCATGCGGTGAAGGGAGTTGCTGAGTTCTTCGCACTTCATCATTGTTAGCTGTTCGCTGGTTCGTTTTCTTCGTTGGGGAGGCTCTACGCCGTAGGTGTGGAGCCTCCCTGCGTCGTGATCCATTCCCTGAAATGCGAGATGATTGTAGTCTCTAGCTGTCCTGGTTGCGAATTGCCATCCGTTGACTTTCCTTGCCTGGTCTTCTATGCTCACAGGGTATGTTGGATTCATGACAACCGTGCCATAACCAGGAGTGATTTCCATGAAGGACACAGCTTTGTTCCTTTTGATCGTGCTGTTTTGCATGAGTGCGTTGCTCTCTTCCTGCTCCTCCGAGGATGATTCCCCCGCCGACCCTCCTGACGGTGACAGCGTGGTCAGCGATGACGACGATGATGATGATGATGATGACGATACCGATGATCCCACGGACGATGATGATGATACCCTTCCTGAAGATGGGGATACTCCCGAAGATGGGGACGATCCGGACCTGGATGGCGATGCGGAAGAGGAGGAATCCTTTTCCTGCCAGCCGGATAGCTGGAAGTGCGAAAACGATGAAAGCCAGCAGGGGCAACGGTTCTGGTGCAATTTCTATGGAGAATGGGAAGCACGGGAAGCGTGCGAAGATCCATGCACCGAACAAGCCCTTGCCTGCCAGGATGCCTTTTCCTGTCCCGCGTTGGGAGATGAGGATTGCGAAAGCGATGACGAACCGGAATCGGATGGCGACTTGGATGGTGACGAAGACGGTGATCTGGAAAGCTGCGAACCCCAAAGCGTTCGTTGTCTGAATGATGAGCAAAACAACGGACACCTCTACGTCTGCAATCAGCAGGGCCGTTGGGACGAAGACCAAACCTGCCAGGATGTCTGCCAGACCCCGGTGATTTCCGTGGCTTGCTACAGTGAAGAGGCTTGTTACGCGCCGGATTATGATCCGAGTTGCGGCCAGAATGAAGACGGCGATGAAGAAATGGACCTGGATGGCGATGAGGACGATGACACCCTGGATGGGGATCTGGATGACGAGACTTCCTCCTGTCTGGCCGATGAAACCCTCAGTTATACCGGAAGTCACAGCCTGACTCTCACGCCGGATCAGTCGGTCTTGCCCGGCAGTTATTGTGGTTTGCAAGACCTTCAGGGAACCCAAGCCCTGGTGCTTCTGCGCTTCGTCATTCCTGATTCCACCTTGCGCATCACAGCGACGCCGCAGAACGGACAGGATATTGCCCTTTCGGTGTTGGATGCCTGCCAGCAGACGCCGCTTTGTCTGGAACAAGTGAACAATACGGTAGCCGGAGAGGCGGAGAGCCTGCTATGGCGTAACGGCTCGGAGTACCGCGAGGTGTGGATCGCCGTTCATCACGTCGGAGCCGGTGATTCGGGAAGCGTGAACCTGGAAATCGACAGTGCGTTTCCGCAGAACCTTGGAGCGGCGGAACTCTGTGATTACCATGCCGATTGCAACCCGTCTACTACGGCGGGCCTTTGCGTGGGCGATGGGTTCCGTTTCTGCACCACGGTTTGTGAGGATGCTGAAGACTGTACCGACTTCCCCGGTGGTTGCTGCCGCGAGGTGGATGGTCGGCAGGGACAGTATTGTATTGTAGGAAGCCAGTGCGGAGACGATGCCAACATCGGTCTTCCCGGTGATGCCTGCTACACCGAAGAGTACTATAACCTGCCCGGTTGTGATACCGGTGCCGATGCCGAATTCTGCCTGAACCAACGTCTGGAGAGCTATTGCTCAGCCAGTTGCAATGATGAAAATGATTGCCCAAGCCCCTTGGCTTGTTGCGTAAATCAGCAGTGTTTGACCGAACAATTCTGCTCGACAAGCTGCCATGCCGATGAATTGATCGCCCGCAGCAGTGACGAGTTGCATCTGTCCGGTACGCTTGTCGGTATGGACAATGACGTGCATCCTTACGCCTGCCTGAGTGGCGGCGCGCCGGGAGGCGATCGCGTGTTCAGCCTGGAATTATCCGCCGGGGAAACCCTCTCGGCAAACCTTACTCCCCAGGGCTTTGATGCTGTGTTTTATGTAACGCGCACCTGTGGATGGTTTGAAACGGGAAGCTGTGAGGCCGTGGCCAATGAGGTTGGTGTGGGTGAGGCGGAGAGCCTGCTTGTTGTCGCCGAAGAAACCGACACCTATTACCTGGTGGTGGATGGCGCGAGCTTTGGCGATGAGGGAAGCTTCAACCTGGATCTCACGATCTCTCAACCGCTTGTGGATGGTGATGAAGAACTGGAGTGGGACGAAGAATTTGAAGACGAACTGGAAGTGGAAGAAGAGCAAGACCTTGGTCCTTGCGGTTCCGCCGTTGCAGTGGATCTTTCCAGCACGCCCGTGGTCATGACGGGAGATTCCAGCTTGGGTCTGGATGAATTCTATTCGCCCAGTTGTGCCTTCGTGCAGTATTACGCCACGGAAGGCTTGTACCGGGTGATCCTCCAGGCGGGCGATGTCCTGACGGTGACCGTCTCGGATGTGAGCTTCAACCCGGCGATCTTCGCCTATTCCAACTGCGATGAAAACGCCTGTCTGAGTATGGCCGAAAATGCGATCAGTGGAGGCGAAGAAAGCCTGACCTTGTCTTCACCCACCGGTGGAGCGTACCTGATTGTCGTGGATGGCCAGTACCCCAGCGACGTGGGAAGCTATACCATTACCTTTGATCTGGCAGAGTAAGCCGGGTAGAGGGCTGCGGGTGGACGACCAAGACCGATTGGGGTTTGTTCCCCTTGGGTGAGTCTTCTCGGTTTTCATGCAGGTTGAATCCGTTCTCATGGAAAAAGTCCCATCGTGCAAGGGGTTGGGTGGTCTTCGAACCACGGGTCTTCGGTTCCCACTTAGGCAGTGTCGTCAGGAGATATGAAGCCATAGGGCTAGACAGCGGATATGTACCGCAGCGAGGAAAGACGCGGTGTTCTTCGCATAACGCGTCGCAACACCACGCCAACGTTTCAGCTTTTCAAAGGCATTTTCAACCAGATGGCGTTCACGGTACAAGTCTTTGTCGTAGTTACGTTGAACCGTTCGATTCTTCTTTGGAGGAATCACCGGACACGTATCGTTCTTCTCGCATAGGCCAATGATGTTATTTGTATCATAACCACGATCAGCCAGTAAATTAGAGGCTGGTAGCCCTTCGATCAGATTTTCAGCCTCTTTGCAATCAGCTCGGGTACCTTTTGTAACAAGGACTCGGAGCGGATTACCATGCGCATCCACGGCCAGGTGTACCTTGGAATTGAGCCCCCTTTTGTTTGACCCGCGTCCTGCGTTCCGCCTCGGGCACCCGTGGCATCGTGATGGACTTTGACATGCGTGGCGTCGATCATCAGCCATTCGTAGTCGGGATCATCAATCAAACTATCCAGTAAATTCTCCCAGATGCCTTTATCTCGCCAACGAATAAACCGGCGATGGGTATTGTTCCAACTGCCATAATCGGGCGGTAGGTCGCGCCAAGGTGCACCGGTTCGCAAGATCCAAAACACACCATTAATGAATCGTCGATTGTCTCTGGCAATCCCGCCCCATTGGCCTTTCTGCCCCGGTAAATGTGGCTCCAAGAGTTCCCAAGCGTGGTCGGAAATATCATGACGGTGATAAGTGGCATCCATTGTATTCCTCTGAATAGTTTCTATTTAGAGGAATATAGACCAACAGAGTCGTCTTGTCCAGGAAAATCTATAACTCATGTCGACGCTGCCTAGAGGGCTCGGCAAGCCAGGGTTTCACCGGCCCGGCAAGGCCGGAGCTATCTTGTGTTCCGTTCACTAACGCTAAGTCAATTACTTTGATTGCTAAAACAGAGCGGATGGAAATTGTTTTCCAGGGAAACATAGCATTCTAAAGGAATTTGAGTATACTACACTGCTTAGTTTATCAATTGCTTCATGGGTACGGTCATGATTCACAAGAAAAACCATTGTTGGGTACTCGGTTTGGCTGTTCTTTGCTGCGCGGTGCTTGGTGGCGCTTCAAGTGCCTGGGCTCATCCTCATGTCTTTGTGGATGCCCGCATTCATCTGGTCTTTGACGAAAAGGGCTTGGTGGGATTTCGGGAAGCCTGGGCCTTTGATGAGATGTTCGGCCAGTTTATCCTGGAGGATTACGACACCAACAAAAACCGCGTGTTTGAAAAAGAGGAAGTAGCCAAGATCAAGGCTGAAGCCTTTGATAACCTGAAGAAGTCCGACTATTTTCATGTGGTGAAGTTGGATGGCAAAGCCTTCAAGGTGGCTTGGGTCAAAGACTTCTCTGTGTCCGTGGAAAAGGGAAGGGTGGTCTACCGTTTCCTGGTACCCTGTCATACGGCACTTGCTGCAACACCGAAGACGATAGACTTTTCGCTGTCTGATCCTACCATCTATACCGACCTTCTCTTTACGGAAGATTCGCCGATCCCGGAAGGGAAGAAAGAGCTGTTTTCGGTTAGTCACGTTCTGGATGATGGTGTGCAACCCAGCGGCCAGGTTTTGGCGCCAACGCTGAAAATAACGGTGAAGCGGAAATGATGCCCAGGTGTGGCTGGCTTCTTGTTGCATTGCTGGTTTGGATCGGTTCCTACTCTGCCTATGCCGGGAACCCTTTTCTGTCCAAAAGCAAGCACGACGAGCAGGAGACGATAAGCGAGGAACAGTCCTCCGATAAGTCTGCGGAGCTTCGCTCCGCATATCCTTGGATACCGTCTTGGTTTGCTCCGGTGCTTCGGATAACCAACCTCTGGCAGCGAGATCTGAAACGGCGCTTGAGTGCCTACGCACGAGACATGAAAGAGCATCCCTTTGGAGCCTCGTTGCTTTGGTTTCTTTTCGTCTCTTTTCTCTATGGGGCGGTTCATGCCATCGGTCCCGGCCACGGGAAATCCGTGGTGATGAGCTATTTCCTCAACCGACCGGCTTCCTGGAAACAGGGCGTCGTCTTGGCCAATCTGATTACCAGCGTTCATGTCGGAGCCGGTGTTGCGGTGGTTGGTGGGATGGTGCTCTTTCTTGATTCCACGCGCATTGTCGATTTTGAAGCGATCAGCCCCACGATGGAGCGGGTCAGTTATGGCTTGCTGGTTCTTGTCGGCCTGATGCTTTTGGCCCATGCCGTGTTGGATCTTCACCGTTCATCTCCGGACCAAGAAAACGACAAGCCCTTGGACGACTGGAAAAGCATGGTTGCTATGGCCCTGGCTACGGGCTTGGTCCCCTGTCCGGGGGCTGCCTTGGTCTTACTCTTTTCCGTGATTACCGGTGTGGTGTTTCAGGGTTTGTTGGCGATGGTGTTGATTGCCTTGGGTATGGGGCTGACCACCAGCTTGTTTGCCTTGATCGCCATCGGCTCCCGAAAAAGCGCCTTGGCTGTAGCCCGTGTAAACACCCGTGCCGTTCAAGTGACTCACGGAGTGTTGTCAATCGGAGCCGCCTTGACCGTGATGGCATTGGGAGCCGTTTTGTTTCTCTCTGCCGGTTGACACTCTTTACTCTAAAAGCCGGTTTGAAGGAGTTTCCCCAAGGCTTGGTCGAGCCTAGCGAGTTCCACTTTGAGCTTTTGAAGTACTACCTGACTTTCCGAAATATCTTTGGCGCGACCCTGACGTTCCAATTGGAATGCGAGATCCACACAGTTCTTGGCTTCAAAATTCCCTACCGCGCCCTTGACGGCATGGGCTGCCCGTTCCACAGCATGGGCATCGTTGCTCTGCAAACCCATATCAATCTTCTCAATGTACTTGGGGACATCCCTACGGAAAATATCCACCACTTTGGCAAGAAAACCCAGATTTCCACGAACCCGATTCTTCAGGGCTGCAACCTGAATCACTGGATGCTCATCAGCCGGTTCTTTTTCCTGTGTGGGACTGGGGAGAACCGCTTTCATCATTCCTTTTCCCCTTACCTCCAGCTTAATGTGCGGAATGGCTTGGGCCGTGGAGGGGGGAGCCGGGAGACGATCAGCAGGTGACTGGTCATCCCGTATTGCCGGAGAAGGTTTTGTCGATTGAAGAACGGGCGATTCGTTCCGCTCCTCACGATGATTGGATGCAGACTTGGTTTCTGGTTCCTTGGATGGTTTTCCAGCAGCCTTTTGATGTGGATCGAACCGTCGTAAGGTTTGCATCAATTCATCCGGATCAATCGGTTTGGATAAATAGCCATCCATCCCTGCCGCCAGACAGCGTTCTCGGTCACCTTTCATCGCATGAGCGGTCATGGCGATAATCGGCGTGTGGTGTTCGCCGTCCCGCTCCAGGTAGCGAATCCGTCGTGTGGCTTCAAGGCCGTCCATAATCGGCATCTGCACATCCATCAGTACCAGATCAACCTGCTCTTTTTCGATGGTTTCCACAGCTTCTTTGCCATTGTTTGCAATGGCAGCACGGAAACCTTCACTTTCAAGTAAGTACAAAACAAGCTGTTGATTGACTTGGTTGTCCTCAGCCAGAAGAATGCGCATCCGATCCGCGAAGCCTGGATCGGGGCTTGTGTCGGGAATGGCTTGTTTCTCTTCTTGCAGATCCCGAAGAATCAAGGTCTGGCTGGATTGATTATTCAACGAGGGCTTGATCTTGGTTGGAGATGACAAACGGCTTGGGTTTTGCAGCCCAAGACGAACCCTGACGCTGAACGTGCTTCCCTCGCCGGGACTGCTGTCTACGTCAATGCTGCCACCCATCATTTCAACCAGTTGTTTGCAGATACGCAGCCCTAGTCCCGTTCCTCCGAATTTGCGGCTGATCGAACTGTCTACCTGACTGAAAGGTTGGAACAAGCGGCTCATCGCTTCATCTGGAATTCCGATTCCGGTATCCTTCACCGTAAAGAGCATCATCACTTGTCCAACGGCTTCCTGCTCCATCCCGACATGGATTAGAACCGAGCCTTTTTCGGTAAATTTGACCGCGTTTCCACCCAGATTCAGAAGAATCTGCCGCAGCCGCGTTGGATCACCTTGCAGCATGTGAGGAAGGTCGTTGTCCAGCGTGCATTCAAAGTCCAATTTACGGGAATTGCTCTGAACCGCCAACAGTTCGGCGATGCCTTGCAACAATTCGTGCAGGTCAAATTCGGTTTCTTCCAATTCCATCTTGCCGGATTCGATCTTGGAAAGATCAAGGATGTCATTGATGAGATTTAATAGCGCTTCACTGCTTTGGCGCATGGTTTGAGCGAAGGCTTGTTGTTTTTCGGAAAGGCCCGTTTTCAACAGCAGGGCGCTCATGCCCATGATCGCATTCATCGGTGTACGGATTTCATGGCTCATGTTGGCGAGGAACTCGCTCTTCGCCTGATTGGCCAACTCGGCTTTTCGTGCCATTTCATTGGCGAAACGGGTGGTGTTTTCCAATTCCGTGTTGATTTTCAGCAGGTCTTTGTTGGCGCGTTCAGCTCGTTCTTTGGCGAAGTGCAACTCTTCTTCGGTACGCTTGCGGTTGAGCGTATTGCCGAACAACTCGGCGACGACACGAAGCAGGCCGATGCTGTCTCTATCCCAGGTTTTGTAGCTGCGCACCGAATCAAAACCGATGAAGCCAAGAATTTCCGTGCCGTAGAAAACAGGAAGAACCAGCAGTGATTTAATGCCTTGCTCCAACAAGACCTGTTGTTCTTGCGCCGCATCTTCAGGCATATCCATCACATCTGGAATGTGAACGTTTTTGTGCCGTTTCAGACGGTCAATCCACCAGGGAAGGGTATCCAAAGGGATGTCCTGCAACTCATCTTTGAAGGCTTCAATCCCGTCAGCGCACCATTCATGGGTATTGGACATCGCCGCATTGGCCATATCGAAGAGGAAAAAGTAGCTGCGATCCACCTTGGCAAAACGCCCCAACTCTTCCAAAGTATGCTGGATACCTCGGTCGATTTCCCGCGAGTGCAGGTTGTTGAACTCCGTGGAGAGTCGCATAATCAGTGTTTCAAAGGCCTCTTTGGCATGAAGCTTTTCCTCGTTCTCCTTTTGCTCCGTGATATTGGTGGAGGTTCCACGATACCCAATCACGGTGCCTTGCTCGTCGCGGATGGGAATGCCACTGACCCGCTGCCAGATCGGTTGACCGTTGCCATGACGGGTATGAATGTCGATATTCTGGAAGCTTTTTCCTGCCAACAACACCTGCATGAAATAGGGTTGAAGACGCTCAATCTCTTCAGGGAGCATATAATCCCAGGGAGAGGTGCCGATGACTTCGGAGGGAGAATAACCAACGACCGTTTCCGTTCGATCCGTCACAAAGGTAAACTGATAATCTGTAGAGATTTCCCAGATATATTCGCCGGAGGCATAGGCCACGTCGCGAAAGCGTTGTTCGCTGTTTTTCAGAGCCTGCTCAGCTCGTTTGGATTCCGTGATATTGACATGGGTTCCGGCCATCCGTAGCGGTTGTTTGTCTTCGTCCCATTCGACGATACGCCCCCGGTCTTTAACCCAGATGTATCCTTCATCCTGACTTTGAATCCTATATTCAACATCAAGCTGCTCATCCGTTTCCGAGATCACCCGGTCAAGTCTATCTTGAACATAATCCCGGTCGTCTGCATGAATCAGGTGTTTCCACATCCGGATATTGGATTCCAACTCGCCGAAATCCAAGCCGATCATGTCTGCCCAACGCTCGTTTACCGTGAAGCGCTGGCTGGGAATATCCAGATCCCAAAGACCGAGGTCGCCGCCTTTGACGGCAACGTCCAAGTTCTTCTGGCTTTCCAGAAGTTCCCGTTCGGCCCGTTTGTATTCACTGATGTCCTGGCCTACCGCCTGAAGTTCAATCAATTCTCCTGCTGCATCCCGAATGCCGGATCCTTCAAACAGGAACCAGCGCCATCCGTCTTTGGTTAGAAAACGGATTTCCACCACGCGACGTGGAACACTCCCTAGAACCGCAGCAATGCTTTCATGGATCAGAGCGTGGTCATCTGGATGGATGTCAGGCATGTAGACACTTCCGAGTACGTCGGCTGGGGTCTTACCCGTAAGATCATAAAATGACTGGTTGGCGAAAAGATGCTTGCCCTCCAAATCCAAACGGACGATGACATTGCTCTGGCTTTCCACCAGACTGCGGTAGCGCCCTTCTTCCTCCACTTGCGAGGTGATGTCTTCGCTGACGAAGATGGCCCGTCTCTGTTCCGGTTGAGTCTCAACCGCCGGGAAACCACGCAAGCGAATCCATCGAAGGCCCTTCTGGGGATGATTGATGCGGAAGCGGGTATCTAAGGGAGAGTCCTGTTGAAAAAAAACGAGATCGAACTTGTTCTTGAACCCGTTATGATCTTGTTCGTTGATTCGCTTCAGAAAAGAGTCAGGGTTGTCTCCCAATTCTTGAAGGCTTTGTCCCCAGATCGCTTCATGGACCGGGCTGGCATAGAGCAGTTCCTTTGCTGTGCGAATCCAGAAAACCTGTTCAATATTTGCCGCGAGCTGATTGAAAAGCTGTTCGCCTCGTTTTAATTCAGACTCCAAAAAGGCACTCTTCTGTTGATCGAGTAATTCAGGCAAGCGAGACAACGACAGGGAGCCGATTGCTGAAAGCAAGTCGGCGTCCTCATCTGAATAGGGACGGGGGGCTTGATCGTCGTTCATGAAAAAGCAGATCCCGGCGCGGCATCCTTGGGAACCCTGTAACTTCAAGCCACAGTGAACGGTTAAGCCGTTGGGAGCCTGAAAGGTTCCGCAGCGACGGTCTGCACTAGGGCATTTTTCCTTCAAGAACAAGGCAAGGTTGTGGTCCGCAGGGAGTTCATGGGAACCGTTCTGATCGGCAAGAAAGCAACGTGGGGGGTCACCTTCTCGTGTCATCAGGCAGAGAGACACGGCGTGCAAGCTCTGGATATGGTGAAAGGCTTTGAACCAGGCTTGCGGGAACTCTTCCCAGGAAGAGGTTTGAAAGAGGGACGACGCTAATTCCACCAGGTGTTTCATAGATACATGCAACCTTTTCTCGTGTAAGCCTATCTGAAAACAGGGCTTGGAATTCGGAGCGACTGCCGAAACGTCACGATGCGCGATGTCTATCCACTATATCCATACCAAAGCTCCCTGATGACTTTAGTATCGTCTATTTTTAGAGGAAGTTAAAGGAGAAACTTGGCTTTTGGCATATTGGCGTTGATTCTCCGGAAGGGGGGCATCGCGGGATTATTCCGCGGTGTCAGGTTCCTGGGCGGAAGCCGGTGGTTTCTGACTGAGTAACAGGCGCTTCAACTCTTCACGTAACACGGACTCCGGAATGCGTTCCGCTGTTTTTTTGTTCAGGGGAAGTAAGGACATACAGAGCTGACGATCCTGAAAAAAAGATTCCCCATCTCCACAACGGAAAAGTCGCAACCGAGCCTCGCCTTCTTGGAGGTTGATACGGAGAACGGGATCGTTTTGACCTTCGTCTGGAGATTCCAGCAGAGGGATCAGCGCAGGATAGATGGATAGATCCACCGCGAGGGGATCCGCCTGGTTATTGGGGTCATCCAATTTAAGCAATCGCTTTTCCTGGTTCGGGTCTGCAAGAAGAAATTCCTGAATCGCAGGCCAGAGCAGTTGAGCAATCTCTCTGGTGCCTTTGGCTGACCAGTGTTTATCTAAAGGAAGCTTGTCTGCCCCTTGCCACGTATCATGATTTCCTACAGAGAGGCCGAACACCCCGGATCTGTTCAATAAACTTCTCTGAATGCTTTTTTCGTATTCGTGAGGAAAGGCATAGATGAAAAGCAGGGGAAGCTTGGATGCAGAGTTTGAAAGCGTTTCTTGAAAGCCTTGAATCGCATCTTGATGAGACGGATTCACCGACTTTTCAATATCGCCTTTGGTTTCGGGTAGATGTTTGGTGGTGCGCGGCTCGGAGTGATCCTCTGCAAAGGTTCGGCGGGAGAAATCCCACAAGGCTTCCAGGTTGCTTACCAGCAGGACACGAAACCAGAAGCTGCCGTAAGCAAGGTTGCGCCGTGTATTCACATCCGGGCTATCCAGATCGTCCTCCCGGATCAGAAGGATCATTCCATCGGGTTGGAGGACACGTTCCACGTAGTGCATCAAGGCCGGAAAAGTCTCCAGGTTGGAGCCGGGTAGGCCGCCGTTGAGAAAGGACACGTTTTGTGGATTGGGATCGGTCTGAGCTAAGGCATTCAGATTGGCGCTGAGGGTTTCTCCATCCTCAACGCCACTGCCAAAGGTATAGCTATCGCCGATCAACACAATGCGCCTGGTTTCTTGCTTGGGCTTGGCGTTGGGTGTTTCACGAAAACCGAAGGCATTGATATGCTCCTTGTGGCAAGCTCTGCCCCGGTAGCAGTCTTCAAGTGTGCTGTGTGGAGGATACAACCATAGGGACTCTTCGTCGTGATATTCCAGACCACTGTTCACCCATTGAGCCATCAGAAGAGCCCAGATCACAACAAGCGGACCGAGAGCCGCCAGCCCCCACGCAGGATGGAGGTCTTCCTTTTCTTTTCGGATGCGAAGAATCAGCGTCAGTGCAGCCGCAAGACCGAAGGAAACGAAGAGCCGGGTCAGTTCCTGGTTGGCGCTTCGGTGAAAAAAGGTGACCAGCAAGGCACCTGGAGTTTGCAAGGCCGCCAGATAGAGCAGGGCATCCCGAAACGCGGAGGCTGGAAGCAGGAAGATCCTGGTGGCTTTCATCGTCTGGGAAGGTGTGTCCATCGGCATGTCCGTGTTTTGTTTTATTCAAACGGAGGATTGTCCTCAGAGCGTGGGCTCGCGGTGTCCTGTTGCAAGGACTGCATCCGGTCCCAGAGATCCCCACCTTGAGAGCGAGCGCGCAGATCGTAATAGAAGGCCATTGATGCCGCTTTGAAAAGACCGGTCAAGAGCGCAAAAGCCAAACCCGTCCAGAGTCCGGAAAGCAGCCTTGCCCATAGTGGGAAGGCGGCCAGTGGATCGAAGGGGTTGGGGCTGTCGCCAAACATACTGCTCAGGATGGTCATCGGAATGAGAGTCAGTCCATATCCGGCCAGGCCGACGGCAAGAACCATAACCGAGTAAAGAGAGAAACGCCACAAGGGACGCTCCGTCCAGGAGCCGGCTTTGTGAGCCATGACCTGCCAGGATTGACTGATTGCTTGGGAAAGAGGAAGCTTGTCTACAAACGCGGCTTCGGCAACGAAGAACAAACGGGCGAGAAGCAACAAGACCAGATAAAGAGATAGCAGAATAATCACAGCCCCCACCACGACAGACGCGATGGTTCCCGCCAGTTGGTTGACCAGGGCGATAAGCCCCGCCGACACGGCACCGGCAACAACCAGTGCGATGTAGGGAAGAACATAGAGCATGAAGAACGCTCCCAGCACCGTCCAGAAACGCTGTTTGGCTTCGCGCAGGGCGTCTTTCCAGTGGGTCGGTTCGCCGGTCAATCCGTGGCGCGCCAGGTGGAGCGAAACGCCGGAATAGATCACTCCGCCCAACCAGAGCAGCAGAACGACACCGATAATCGCCACGGCGTATTGCGAGACATGAAGGGGGTCGATGTTGGAGGGGTCGAAGGCTTCCCCTTGAGCGAGGTTGGGAAACAGGGCTTCCAATCGTGTCATGATCCACAACTGTCCCAATTGCCCAAGGGACATGAAGAGTAAGCCGATGACAAGCCAGGGTTTCCATTGACGGCGAAAGGCGGTGAATCCCGCCGAGAGGCAATCTCCCAGGCTCATCGGTTGTGAAACCAGGCTGTTGTAACCCTGCATCATGTCTCCTTTACAAACGATTGGATGCGGTTCTTATCAATTAATGCTATCGGTGTCCTTGGGATGCGATGGTATCAAGACTTCGTTGTTTACGCCAGTTTACTTCCGCTTCCGGCAAACGAAGATAGGCCGGGTCCGGTCCTGGACAGGATTGTCCCGCCTGGAGTTTGGCGAAGATCAGGGCGCCTAGGTGGGCGGCATCGGGAGCGTGGCGAGGATCATCCGGAGAAAGAATCTCTATCCCCGCGTCCTTCAAGGTATCTTGATAGAGCAGAGCGCCGTCTCCCAAGGCCAGGGTATCCGCAGACAGCGTTGGCAGCAGATCCGAAAAAGGACAGACGCATTCCGGCGTCAGGGAGTGCGGAATCCCCGTTTCAAAGGAGTAAAGCCCCGCATAGACCTCTTTCTTTTTGGCATCCAGCAACACCAGCACCTTGGGCTGCTTGGCGGCAAAGGCAATGGTTTCCAGGGTTCCCGCTCCGTACAACGGGAGATGATCTGCTACGGCCAGCCCTTGAGCGGTTGCCAAGGTTACCCGAACGCTGGTGAAGGCTCCCGGTCCGCGGGTGACGGCCAGGCCGGAAAGGGTGGAAAGCGTCCAGCCGGCATCGGTGAGACAGGCATCCACCAGAGGGAGCAAACGCTCGGAATGCTGTCGTCCGGGAGGAAGGCTCCTGCGAGCGACCACCGTGCCCTTGTCCAGGCAGGCCACGCTGACGTGACGGGTTGCGGCTTCCAGAGCCAGTAAGCGGTGAGGGGCTTGGTCTGACATACTCGGTCCTTAGGAAAAACTCGCACGGGTTTTTGCCCGTGCGAGGAAACATCGAAACATGGAAGTGCGTTTGAGAGGAAGGCTAGGGTGCGTCCGTCTCGGTCTGGACCTGTGGATCGCTGGGGTTGTCCAGGTCCGGCGGGAAGAGGTAACGTCGCAGGTCGTTGAAGATCACCACGGCCATGAAGGTCATCAAGAGAGCAAACCCGGCCATTGTGACACGTTCTTTCAGGCGTTGATTCAGCGGGCGACGAATCAACCCTTCAATGGCGAAGAACACCAGGTGGCCGCCATCAAGCACGGGAATCGGAAGCAGGTTCAGCAGACCCAGGTTGATACTGATCATCGCCATTACAAAGAGATAGGTGCCCAAGCCCTGCTGGGCTGCAGTCCCGGCGACATCGAAAATCATGATCGGTCCGCCCAGGGTGTTGAAGGGAACCTTCCCCTGGAACAGTCCGGCCAGCACGGAGAGAATGAATAAGCTGACCTTGCTGAACTCGCGCCAGGTACTCTGCATGGCGTTGACCAGCAGGTTGTCGATCTCAACGTATTCAAAACTGGCCATGCTCCCCAAGGCGACGGCGGGCTTGGCTCCGAAACGGTATTGCGTGACCTTCTGCTTGAACTGTCCCATCACCTCTTCTTTTTCCTGGGTCACGGAAACCGTCACGGTTTGCGGTTCCATCACACGGGCGGTGACCTTGGGCAGTACGGGGGCCGGTTCTGCCTGATCGGGTACGGGAACGGGGCTGGGAGCCAGGGTATCCTGGGCGGCGGGGGCCGGGATTTCAACCTGCTTTTCCACCAGTCGCTCTACGGTCAGTTCAATGGGCTGTTCCGGGGAACTGCGCAGTTCGGAAACCAGGGCAGACCAGGTTGCTTGCTGAGAACCGTTGATGCCTAGCAGGCGGTCCCCAGCTTTCAGGCCTGCCTTGGCTGCCGGGCTGTCTTCTTCCACGCTACCGATGAACGAACTGGCCGCTTCCAAGCCGACAAACCAGGTGTCTCCCTGTTTCTCCGGGATGATGGTCAGTTCTCGGGCTTGAACGTCGCTCTGGCTTGCTTCTGCGTCAGGGGATTTCTCGGCGTGGGATGGTGCCGGAGTCAGGCTCAGTTTGAACGGGCGTCCGGATTGAGCGATTTCGTCAAGCTGAGCGTTCAGCTCATACATGTACTTGATCGGCTGACCGTTCAACGCCGTGACGCGCTCGCCCAGTTTTACACCCGCTTTGGCTGCCGGGCTTTGAGGGCGCGCCCCGACAACGGATTCCAAAAGCACATTGGTTACGCCGATGACGGCGCGTTTTTTGATTTTGCCGATCTGGTCTTTCTCTTCAATGATCTTCGGTGTCAGGGTCAAAGACAATTCCTGGCCCATGCGATCCACAACGACGGTGATCGGTTTTTCCGCCCGCGAGCCGACATCGGAAAGAATCTGCGTCCAGCGATACACCGGCTCGCCGTCGATCTGCTTGATGACATCCCCGCTTTGCAAACCGGCTTCAGCGGCGGCGCTACCGGGAAGGACTTCCCCGATGCGGGACGAGACATCTTCGGTGATGGTTAGAAACACCGCAAAATAGATCAGAATGGGAAACAGGATGCTTGCCAAAGGACCGGCAGCGACGACGGCAATACGAATCCATAGGGGTTTTTCATGAAACAGGTTGACCTCTTCTTCGTCCACCTCATCGCTTTCTTCCTGTCCGGTGATTTTCACGTAGCCGCCCAGGGGAATGGCCGCCAACTGGTACCGTGTTTCCCCCCATTGGTAAGAAAGTAACTTCGGGCCGAACCCAATGGAAAAGACTTCACATTTTACGCCCAGAGCCTTGGCGGTGAGAAAGTGTCCGGCTTCGTGAACCAAGACCAGCAGAGCGAACATCAACACGGCGGAAATAATAAACAACATCAACGAGTCCTTTCGTCAAGAACGGCTTGGGCGATACGCCTCGCCGCCTGGTTCGCCTGGCGAACCGCGTCAAGATCGTGCAGGTTTTCGTCCCCTTCGGCCTGTACAAACCGCAAGCAGGTTTCCTCGCACGATGAAACGATGTCTACAAAGTCAATCCGTCCGGCTAAAAAAGCGTGAACCGCAAGTTCATCCGCCGCGTTCAGCGCCACACGGAAGCTGTCTTTTCGGCGCAGTGCCTCTTCGGCCAAAGCCATCGAGGGAAAACGGCTGTCATCCACCGGATAAAACTCCCAAGGGCCGGACCTTGCTACAGTAAGTCCTTTTTCCTTTGTTGGCAACCGTTCAGGGTAGGATAAGGCAAAGAGGATCGGGCCGAGCATGTCCGTTGCGCCGTACTGGCAGAGTTGGGAGCCGTCGATCAGTTCCACCATTCCATGAACGATGCTTTGCGGATGAATAACGGCTTCCAACTGCTCCGGTCTTACCTGAAACAGCCAGCGAGCCTCGATCAATTCCAGAGTCTTGTTCATCAAGGTTGCGGAATCAATGCTGATTTTACGCCCCATGCTCCAGGTGGGATGGGCCAGGGCTTCCGCTTTCGTGATGGTCTGAAAGGTTTCAAGATTCCGGTGCAGAAAAGGGCCGCCGCTGGCGGTAAGGATGATACGCCGTAGCTGATCGTGCCTCACGCCCTGCAAACATTGAAACACTGCTGCGTGTTCGGAATCAACAGGCAGCAGTTGCCCCGGCTTGGCCAGCTTCATCACGATGCGTCCCGCTGCCACCAGGGTTTCTTTGTTGGCCAAGGCGACCTGTTTTCCAGCCTTCAAAGCGGCAAGAGTTGCGGGAAGCCCGACAAGGCCGCTGGTCGCAACGACGACGGTGTCAATGTCGGGCTGCGTCGCCATCTCACAAAGTCCTGTTTCCCCAACGAGGATCTCAAGCTCGGAAGGGTTCACCAGGCCCCGAAGAGATTCGGCGTGGCCTTGACTGGGAACGCAAACACGTTTGGGCTGGCAGTGTTGTATTTGGTGAGCAAGAGCCTTCAGGTTGTTTCCCGCAGCCAGAGAAGAAATGTGAAAATGCTCCGGAAAGGCATCGACCCCACGGAGGGTGGAACCGCCAATGCTGCCCGTGGAGCCTAAAATCGCTATGGTTTTTGCTGGTTTCGTCGTCATCGTGTTGGAGGATTGTTTCCGTTGGACCCTTGGGTGGATGGCGGAAAGAGAGCCACCAGCTCTCTTTCAAGCTCGTTTGCTCGCCAGCTTATGCCAAGGTGCGGGGAAGATCCATCTTTTTCGTTGGGCTTTCTCAGACTCCCTGTTTCAGTCTGATTCAGCTCTGATTGACGGGGCTTTGTTAGAGTGCCATTCGGTCAATCGTTCCATCACATGGAAAAATAACGACAAAGATGTTGCCGGAACGAGGGTTTTTCTCTAGTATAAGGATAGGTATGTTGAAACGAACTCGTTGTCATCACCGTCCGTGGGATTGCGGTTGGGGGTGCGTTGTGATTCACGTGTAAGGAACGCAAACCTTTTCACGAGGGAGATGCGAATGAAATTCTGGCCTGTTCTTTTGATAAGCTTGTGGGTCGCTCTTGCCATGTTGGCATGTGACGATGGGAGTACCCAACCAGATGATGACGATGATGTCGCGACCAACTGCGTGGAAGACCCCTGCCTTGCCGGGCAGATGTGTTTGCTGGCTTCCGATGGTATCGGTTATTGCGCGGACCCCTGCGAGACGGATGCCGATTGCAACAGTGGATGCTGCGGTGATGTCGCTCCCGTTGGAGCGGACCCGATGCTGTACTGCAAACCTCTGTCTTTCTGCCATGACGATCCTAAGCCCTACTGCACGGAAGACCGGGATTGCATCTACACCGACCGCTTCTATTGTAACCCGAACAGCAATACCTGCGTTCCGTTAAATTCTACCGATGATGACGATGATAGTTCGGACGGAGACAACTCGGACGATGATGATGATAGCGCCAGCGTGGAGCAATGCGTTCAAGGCCCGAACGGGGATGACCCCTACGTGCGCTTTGAAGTGACGGGAGATAGTGAGCAGGGGGATGTTTGCAGCTTCGGAGCGATCCTGCTCGGTTCCCAGAATCCAGGTACCTGTTCGGTGATTATCACCAACGATGGACCGACCCAAAACGCCACCATTGATCCGTACTCCCTGAAATACTGCTCGACCGCCGAGTTTTGGATCTACCCTGAAAGTGAACTGGAAGAAGATCAGTTTGTGGAGTTGGAACCCGGTGAGAGCTGGGAAGTGAAACTGGGCTACTACCCGATGGATGCCGGAACGGATTCCTGCCCGTTGGATTTACGCACCGACGGCTGCCCGCGTAACAAAACCATCACCTTGCGCAGTGAAGAGAAGGGTGAACCGCACTTCCAGATGCAGGAATATCCGCTGGACTTCGGCCTGGTCCAGGTGGGTGGTCAGAAGGTCATGGCTGTCTTGATTGAGAACAACCAATACGATCCGGCTGACAATGCCGTGCTACGCATTTGGGATGTCAAGTTGGATGCCCCCTTGGATCAGAACTTTGAAATCCTCGACGACAGCTTTCCTGATGGTAACGAGATTTCCATTCCGCCCGGCGGTTCCTGGGAGATCCTGATTGCCTTTACCCCGCAGCGCGAGGAAGAACTCAGCAACCTGCTGAGAATGAAAACCAATGATGTCAACTATCCCGCGCCGACCCTGGAACTGGTCGGCGGAGGGGCGGCGCCCCACTTGAGCGTTGATCCCTTCCCGGTATTGTTTACGAACCCAGCGGTGAACCTGGGAACCTGTGCCCAAGTGAATGTGGATCTCTGCAATGTCGGCACCTGGGATCTGACCATTGAAAGCATCACCCTTCCTCCCGGAAATGACCCGACCCAGCAGTTCAGCTATGTCTGGGATCTGGGTCAGGTGGTGCTTCCTCCAGATGATGGCACCACGGATAACCATTGCCTGAACAACGGGGAATTCAAGGTGGAATTCTGTCCCAACATCCGGGGCGGTGCGCAAGCCACCCTGGTTATTACCACCGATGAAGCCGGAGCCAACGAGTTTCAGCTTCCCGTAGGTGGAGAAGGAGTCGGCGCGGAATTGGACATCATCAACCCGCCCAACTGCCCCATTCAATTCCCGCCGGTGCAGTTTGCAGAAACCCCGGTGGAAGCGACGCCGATTTTCGTCACGGCGGCGAATATCGGTGTGGGAACCGCTGGTGTGACTGAGGTGAGCATTGAGTTGTCCGATGGTCTTCCCGACGGAACCTTCTATGTGACGGATTTCGATCCCTCCACGCCGTCAACGGCAAGTCCGGTGTACCTGACCGACAACGATCAGTTGGGCTTCAACCTGCATTATCTTCCCCCGGCCCACGGGGAACATGTCGCGCTGCTGACCATGCGCGGCAGCGGCGGAGGCTACGACCTGACCAAACGTTGTGAAATTGCCGGTCGTGCTACCGCCTGCCCGGAAAACTACTGGGATTTGGGCGATGGCTGCACGTACTACTGTGAATACCAGGGCTACGAAGACGAACCGGATATGGACTTCGTTGATTCCAACTGCGACGGCATTGACGGCATGATCAGCCGGGCGATCTTCGTTTCACCCACGGGCAGTGACAGCAACCTGGGTACGATGGATGAACCGGTGAAAACCCTGCGTGCAGCAACCATTCGGGCCGGATCGTCGGGCAGAGATCACGTATACGTCGCGGCGGGAACCTATTATCCGACCGGTGATTGGGATGTCGATGACCAGTCCTTCGTACTCTATGACGGCATTAGCTGGTATGGTGGATACAACGAAGGCATCTCGGATGTCGATGCTCCCTTGGGTTGGAAACGTGGTCTTGCCTATGAAACCGTGTTGAGTTCCACCGGCCCCACGGGCTTGAAGGTGCGCAACGTGACCCACCGCACCAAGGCGCAGTTCTTGACCATTCGCGCTACGGATGGCGAAACCACGGGTGAGAAAACCAGCTACGGTATTTATACCAAAAACTCCGCCGGGGCGATTCTGGAACGCTTGACCGTGTTTGCCGGTGACGGAGCGGATGGGATGACCGGACTGACCGAAGGAGACAACGGCCAGAACGGAGATCGTGGCGAGGATGGCCAGAAAGGTGGCGAAGCCGACGGGCCTTCCAGCTTCTGGTGTGGCCTTGGTTTGTTCTGTGAAGATCATGGCCGTAACGGTATCGGTATCGGCGGACGCAACACCGTATGCGATGCCAGAGGCGGCGACGGTGGCTATAGCTGTGTTTCCACGGGTGGAGACTGCGCCGGGGAATCTGGCCAGAACGGCTCCAATTATGACCCTGTTGAACCGACCGGCATTGGTGGTGGCGGAAACAGTGGTGGAAACGGACGGCGTGGCGGTGATGGCGGAGATGGTGAGGACGGCATTCACGGCACAGGCGGATCGTCGGAAGGCCAGATTGTTTCCAACAAATGGATTGGCAACGACGGGATGCCCGGCTCCGACGGTGAACCCGGCGGCGGCGGCGGCGGCGGCGGCGGCGGTGGTTCCAGCCATAGCGGTTGCAACTGCTACGACTGGGGCGGTTCCGGCGGTGGCGGCGGTGCCGGTGGTTGCGGCGGTACGGGCGGTGTAGGCGGAACCTTCGGCGGAAGCTCCATCGGCCTGTTCCTCGTCAACTCCAGCCCGGAGATTGTTGACTGTACTTTCTCGGTGCGTACCGGTGGAAACGGCGGTGATGGCCGTACCGGCGGCACGGGTGGTATCGGTGGTGCGGGTGGTTTAGGTGGCGATCACTACGATGACGGCGAGCAGGGCGGTAATGGCGGCTCCGGTGGTCGTGGTGGTAAAGGTGGCTCCGGTGGCGGTGGCGCTGGTGGTTCATCCATCGGTATCTTCAAAGCGGGGTATTCTTTGCCTCTGATTGATGATGCCACCTTGAATCAGATCACCCTCGGCGAGCCGGGATTGGGCGGCAACGCGGGACACCCGGATGGCAATGACGGTGAAGACGGCTTTGCGGAAACGGAATATACTTTAGACTAACCTTTCACAAGGATGCTTGGCTCCAAGGGGGCGATGATGATGGTACGTAAACTCTTGGTTTTGGTTTGGATTGTTGCGTTGGTGGTAGCGGTCGGATCGTGTGATGGCGGTAAGATCACCCCGGACGATGATGACGATGACAACGGGGATCTGGATTCCTGTACCTGGCAGGGATGTCCCTGCGAAAAGAATCTGGATTGCGATGCGGGTTGCTATTGCTCCGAGGACTTCACCTGTCTCTGCACGGACGATGATGACGACCTGATTCATCAAGACGGTGACAACACGGACGATGACGACGACAATAATGATGATACCTGCACATTGATTGCATCGCCGGTGGAACTGGATTACGGCTCGGTTATTCTGGGCAGTACCATGCCCAAAACCCTGACCCTCAGCAATCCCTGTGGCGAAGAAGTCAGCATCTTTGATATTCGCTTCGCGGCCAATACCGAGCCGCCCAATGCGGAGTGTACCACCGATGATTTTGATGACTTCACGCTGATGGGGGAAACACCCAGCGAAGCAAACCCCATTGTTCTACTTCCCAACGGCTCTACCGAGATTCAATTGACCTATACGCCCAACGATCCCGGAACGGATTGCATCCTGTTGTTGATTCCCACCAGCTTGGGCTTGTTGGAGGTTCCCGTGCGCTCCCGTGAGAAGGGGACCGTGAAGGCGGAAATCTGCTGTGAGAAAGTCAGCGATGAGGCTCCGGCGGGGCACTTCGGTCTGGTCAGTGTGGACCAATTGAATCCCAGCGTGATGATGTGTAAAATCTGCAACAATCCTCCGGATGAAGATAGCAACAAGGTGTTGGTTATTCCATCCAATGGGATCAACCTGAGTGATACTTTTGATGGGGAGTTCCAACTGGATTACAGTTCGATCAACTACAATGACAACAACGCCATCTGGCTTGCTCCGGATCAGTGCGAAGAGTTCAACATTACCTATCTCCCTCGCGACCAGGGGGAAGATGCCATCGACCTGGAAATTCAGACCAATGACCCGGAAGTAAGCAATCCGCTGCTGTTTTCTGCTTCTACCTGTGAAGGAGAAGCCAACCCGGAAGACGGGATTGCCGCCAAGGGCGTGGTGGCCGATTTGGAAGTCAGCCCCAACCCGATCAACTTCTGGTCGGTGCCGGTTGGGGAAAGCCATGAAATCGGGGTGCGCCTGTCCAATCGTGGTCAAGCGCCCTTGCAAATCAGCGTGGCTACGATTGAAAACGATACTCTTAACGCGTTTGAACTCAACCTTGATCCGGATATGTTTGACTCCATTCCACAAGATGGTGTTCCTAATATCGGAGATACGATAGCTCCTTTGGGGTTTGGTGACTGGACGGGAATCTCTGTTACCTGCACTCCCCAGGGACAGTATGCCTATCCCGCAATACTACATATCGAGTCCAATAGTTACCAAAGCTCAAGCATCAACGTGACGCTTAGCTGCACGGGTATTACCAGTGAGTTGGGTGTGCGTCCGCGTTCCATTGATTTCGGTTGCGTGCGGGTGGGTGACAGTTCCCCGGTTTCGACGGTGTATGTCTCCAACTATGGTGCGGCACCGCTGGAAATTCTTGGTTCCGGGTTTAGTGGAACGCCCATTTTCTATGAAGCCAATGGAATTCCGGACGGTACGGTGTTGGATGGTGGTTCGGCCCCGCTGGAAGTGGAAATTTATTGCCAGCCGGAACCGGGGATGGATGGCATTTATACCGGGCAATACCTGATTCATAACACCAATGGGGATACGGTAGCCGTTGAGTTGCAATGCTGCGCAATGAGTCCCCTTCAGGAGATTACCCCCAACCTGGTGGAATTTTCAGATGTGCAGATGGCCCCGGCGGATCTTGACCTCACCAACATTACGGAACTGGAGCGCTGGCAGGAATGTCAGACGGTGACCATCGCCAATACCGGAAGTGAAAAACTGACAGTAAGTCCGATCGACACCCTGAGCAATCTCGCCGGGGAAGCCAACGAGCAGTTTACAATTGATAGTAATATCAGTGCCTCTGAGCCGATCAACCCGGATATGACGCGCAGTTTTGAGGTCTGTTATCTGCCCACCCAGGTGGGAGGTGCCACGGACAGCATCGCGATCTGCTCGGATGCGCTCAACGGTACCGGTGGGGCGTTGCCTTGCACGATGGCCAACCACACGATGACCACGATTCCCATCTACGCCAATTCCATTGATCCACGCCTGTTTGTGGAACCGTGGACCGGCTCCTACGATTGGGGAACCCTGCTTCCCGGCGATCAGGAAACGAAGCAGATCACCATCAGCAACACCGGAAGCGGCCCTTTGACCATTTCTGAAATTGCGCGTGCCGGTGGTTCGTCTCTTGATTTCGAGATCACGGCCATCACACCGAGCAATGCCGGTATTCCGCAACAGGACGGCACCTATATTCTGGATAGCAACGATGAATCTATCGTTGTTGATGTTTTGTTTGCACCCAGCAGCCAAGGTCCGAAATTCGGTGCCATTGAAATTCACCATGATGACAAAGACGCGGCAAGGCTTGGTGCGCCGGCGGGAACCGATCGGGATATTTTCCTGTTTAGCATGGAAGGCGGTGCCATTGAAAACCACCTGCCCAAAGCCATTGTCAAATCCCCCACGACTTACCCGGCTGGTCCCTATGGAAGTCGCACGCGAACCATTGAAATCGGCGAAGTGATTAATCTCAGTGGGGAAGAGAGCTACGATACGGATGATGATGAAGCAACGCCCCAGGAAGAAGATTACATCATTGAATACGCATGGGAAATCGCTGATGGTCCCTCTGGCGGAGCGACGTTCACCGGTGTAACCAGTGGAGCCGATGCCGCCTACACCAGCGCCCGTTTTGACCTTGCCGGAACCTACACGGTGTCTCTGCGGGTGAAAGACAGTCGGAATGACTGGAGTACCGATACGATGGATTCTCAGCTTATGGTCAAGGTGATGCAGAAGCCCTTGTGCATTGCCAGCCAGTGCGATACCGGCTCCCACAGCATTGAGGTGTTCAGCGACGAGCCTATCTGCCTGGATGGTCGTGATAGCCGGGATGATGACGGCTCAATCTCCGAATACCGCTGGTATGTGCGTCAACAGGGAAGCACGAACGAAGTGAACGTGGGTCTGGCGCAGATGATTGATTACACCTTTACGCAGTCCGGAAACTACGTGATCCGTCTGGAGACGGTGGACAACGAAGGCAATACCTGCGAAAACCTCGCGGCCAGCCAAGTCAACGTGGAAGTTTCCAACTACGACCGCATCCGTGTGGAACTGCACTGGACAGGCGGTGGTGATGTGAATCTTCACTGGTTGCGTCCCAACGGTACCCTGGACAGCATGGGCGATTGCAACCCCAACCGTACCCGCCCGGATTGGACTCCTTACGGTTGTGGGCATCCGGTATTGGAAAGCTCCAGTGATAATGGCTACACCCCGGAATCGATGGTCCACGACGACCCGGATTGCGGCGGCGAGTACAAAATCATTGCTGAATATGTCGAGCCGACGCAAAGCTGTCACACGGAAAGTGATTGCCGCACCTACAACGAGAACTGCGAACATTGCGGCTGCAAAGACAGCTTCGGATGCAGTCTGGTTTGTTGGACGGGCTGGGTTGGAAATTGCTGCCGCACCTGTGAAGTCTGCGGTCCGGTTCAGGTCTGTGAAGACATCCCGGCCCAACCCATTGTGTCGGTGTATATCAACGGCTCCAGCACGGCCAAGTATACGGTGACCGGACGAACCTTGAACCATGCCGGTGATAAAGCTACGTTCTCGATCAGCCGCAGCGATGGCAAATTCCTGGAGTTGATTTCCCAATAGCCTTACGGTGAGGGAAAGGGTTCAAGTTTTTTGCCGACGAGGGTGCTTGCCCTTGTCGGCTTTTTCAAAGATGCGAGATGGCGGCGTGACGGGGTTGCTCCTTCGATTGCTGTGAAAGATCCTATGAAGACAAGGTAGAGCATCAAGCAGGGGAGAATCGCTGATGGGACGGATACGGTTGTTGCGTGATGTCTATTCCCAAGCCGAGGGCGTGGGACGAACCGTGAGGGTTTATACGCCCAATGAATACGAATGGCAGTTGGAGCGTGGCTTTCCCGTGGTCTATATGTTGGATGGACAGAATGTGTTCAACCACAAGGAAAGTGCCTTGTATGATACCTGGTGTGCCAACACGGCGATGGAGCGTCTTATTGCCGAAGACCGTATGACGCCGTGGATCATCGTCGGAGTGGATCATCTTGCCCACCGCAACCAGGAATACTCCCCCTGGGATGATGACTCTCAAGGGCTTGTGGGGCAGGGGGGCAAGACGGCATCCTTTCTTACCGGGCAACTGAAACCCTTCATCGACAAAACCTTTCGCACCTTACCGGATGCCGCCAACACGACGGTCATCGGTTCTGGTCTGGCCGGAGTGTTTGCTCTGTGGCTCCAGCGGGAGTATCCCACGGTTTTTGGACGGGTGGGAGCCTTGAGCCCGGAATTGAGCCATGCCAACCGCAGAATCTTTCAGCACATCACCAGCCATACACGACAGTGGACGAAAATCTGGCTGGACTGCGGTTCCAACGAACGGCTTGTGTTTGAAGGGATGAACCTGGATCACGCCGAAACGGTGCGAGAGTTTTATCAGCATATGAAAGCCCTGGGCTATGACGATTGGGAAATCCGTTTGTTGATTGAACCGGGTGGGAACCACCATGAAGTCGATTGGCAACGCCGTTTGCCGATGGTGTTTGAGTGGTTGCTTACGGATCTTCCCTGAGCGTGCTTGTCTGCTATGGGTGTGAAGGATGGAGAGATAACATGGCTTTGGTGAAGCGTCTTTTTACAGCGGTGTTGGTTCTTGGTGTGGTGAGCGCAAGTCAGATATCGTGCAGTGAGGATTCCTCCAGTACCTCGGATGACCTGGATGGCGATCAGGACAACTCCTTGCCGGATGGGGATGAAGACGGCGACGAACCAACGGATGTGGACGGCGATCAGACCTGTCTGAGCTTGGGCTGTGATGGAGGGCAGGTCTGCGACCCGGAAATCTTACAGTGCGTTCCCTGCACCGATGATGACCAATGCTCTCCCTCCGAGGAAAACCCGGCTGCGCTTTCAGCCTGTGTCGAGGGCCGCTGTGTTGACCTCGTCTGTCCGAGCTTGCATTCCTATCAGCCTCCGTCGGATTCGGTGGATATTGCCGCCAGACCTGCCGATGTCAATCTGCAATTCGATGAACAAAATCGCTTAAACTATGCCGGTGTGACGGTTTTCCCCCTTGGTGTTTGGGGTGCAGACCCGGAAGTGTTTGACGAACTTCGTGGCGCAGGGGTTAACCTGGTGCTGCCGGAAAGTGACTGCTGCCGCCTGGAGACGGAAACCGATGCACACATTGATTTCCTGGCGGATGCGGGACTGAAGAAGATGATGGGTGCCGTTCCTGTGGCACGTCCTGCGGAGCAACTGAGTTCTCCCTCCATTGTCTTGCTGGATAGCCTGAATCAACGGCTGAATAAACCGGCCTTGAGTTTCTGGATCGCTCCTGCCGAGCATGAAGATCCCGATGGAACCCTGGCAGCAAAAGCGATAGAGGTGATTGAGAACGAGTTCAGTGATGAGGATTTTCTTCGTCCCACCGTTGGATTGGTGGATGCTATCCCCACATCGCAGAACCTTGCATTGTTTGATCTGCTTTGGCCTTTGGCGACATGGAAGGATGATCCCCAGGCCTTGATGGACGACCTGACGCAAAAGCTGGCGTTGGGTAATGGCCGACCGGTCTGGGTTCGCCTGCCCCTTGCTTTGGGGGATTGGGCGAGTTGCAGCAATTGTCCTCCGGGAGACTATTTCGCTGAAGAAGACCTGCTTCTCTGGGGATACACGGCCCTGGCGTTGGGTGCCAAGGGATTGATTCTGGATGGCTACGAGCATCACGAATTGGATTTTTCCGGTCATTCTTCAACGGCGGCCCAAGCCTGGCAGGCAGCCCTTGGAGTTGCCCGTACCTTGAAAGATCGTTCGGAATTGTGGCTTGCAGAGGATGGCTCGGAGGATCTTGTGCATGTCGAGCAGGCTTCGGTTCCTGTGATTCTTCGCAGTATCGGGAAAACTTCCATTGTTCTGGCTGTGAATCCTTTTCATGAAGAGAAACAGGTATCATTTTCCATTGGTTATGCCCAGCCATACTGCCGCGCCGTCGTGGGTGAGAATGAGGCCATGAGCCTGTCATCCGAGCAATCCTGGACGGTAACCGTACCGGCTCAAAGCCTTTTGGAAATCCAATTGGCCGAATCGGCTCAGGATGCGGAGTAAGCATCTTTTCTTGCTTGCTCCAGAATGTGTGATGCAACGATGGGATAAGGTCCGCACCTCTAGGACAAACTGGGGGATTCCCCTACACGTCCGTCAAAGGGTATACATGAACAGATGTCTCTGTAAGACAAACGATGTCATCACGTGGAGTTCTCGGCTGTAAAAAATCCTTATGTAATCGTGGCAAAACACCGCGTGTAACTTGCATTTCGCCACCATCATGATACACTAAACGCCTATGTTCTATTGTGGTTTGAAGATAGCAGCCGGGGTTGTGCCATAGTCGGCTGCTACGCTTGGGTTTGTGTCGAAACAAACCTGATTGAACGCTGAATCATCCCGCCTGGGTCGTCACACTTTGAAAGGCGGATCGATGAATTTCCGGATGCAGAGGTTTTTTCCTCTGACCAATGCGCCAAGGTGCAGAACCTACTTCTGGGTGGGTTTTGTGCAATCATGTGTATGTAGCAATCCGGTTCATTCCATTCTAAAAATCTATACATTTTCCCATCAGTTATCTCTGCTGCAACCAACTTGCAGTGATCTCTGTCTCACCAGTGGGGGACTCTCATGACACATCGTGCATTTTCCATCTTCCTTTGTTGTTGGGTGTTGCTTCTTCTAAGCATATCATCCTGTTCTGACAGCAATTCAACACCGGATCTCACCCTGGATGGGGACGATGTCACGCTTTGCTCAAGTGCGGAAGACTGCCCAGACGGCATGTATTGTACCGAAATGGGAATCTGTGTTTCCGTGGATGACGGGCTTCCGGATCAGGCTTTGATCTGCGACGATAGCAAGGATTGCCCTCCGGGAATGGTCTGTGGGGATGATGGCGTCTGTCATGAAGGGGATTTCACCTGTTCGGATGATGAAAACTGCCCTTCGGGAATGGTTTGTGAAGAGGGGAACTGTGTCCCGGAAGGGGATCAGGTGCTGACCTGCTCGGAGGATAGCCACTGTCCCGATGGGATGGAGTGTCGTGACGGCTTCTGTTGGCCTTCGTCGGAAGATGGGGATATTCCCACCGACGGCGATGACCCCGACGGGGATCTGGATGATGAAGATGGTGATGTGGACGGGGATGTTGATGGTGACATGGATGAGGACGATGCCGACGGGGATGCCGAAGAACAGGAATTGCTCCCCGGACGGCGTGTTGAACTTCCCGCTACGGTAGATTTCGGCTCGGCCATTCTCTGGGCCAGTCAGGTGCGCACCATCACCTTGCGTTCCATTGGAACCGAAACGGTATCCATTCTCGCGGTGAGTCTGGAGAACGACGCCGAAGGCGATTATTCCCTGATCCAGGAATTCACCGGCGCGGTCAATCTGGCCAGCGGTGAAACGCTGGATGTGTCCCTGCAATTGCTGCCCAGCATTCCCGGAGTGCGTTCCGGTACCCTGCGCATTGAAACCAATGACACCGAGCAGACCGTCTACACCCTGGACTTGACCATGAGTTATCAGGGCGTAGGTCTTTTGGATGTCCAACCGGATATGACGGTGGATTTCGGCTTGGTGGCGATGGATGTTGCGGCACCCCTGACCCGTGAAGTTACGTTGCGCAACCTCCCCGAACAAACGGATACCAACCGCGTGCTGACCTTTACGGGGATCGAACTTTCCGGTTCGACCCAGGGCTTCAGTCTGGTCTCGATGCCCTTTGAGGTGGAGCAACCCTATCTGCCTCCCGGCGAGGCCAATGCCAGAAGCTTCCAACTGGCGTTCATGCCGCAAACACCGGGTGAGGTAAGTGTGGATGTGGTGTTGAGCTACAACGATGGCGAATCCAACCAGGAAGCACGCATTACCCTGATCGCCACCGGAACCAGTCCGATGCTGGATGCTCCGAACGGCGTACACTTCGGTTTGGTGGGTGTGGGCAATACGGTTACAAGGCAGGTTCTGCTGGCCAACACAGGCGGTGCGGATCTGACCCTTAGCACGGTGGAATTTGCCGGAGAGCCGGCGAACAGTGCGTTTTCACTCCAACTGGATGGAGATCTTCCGGCCCTGTTGTCTCCCGGTGAAAGCCTTGTGGCGACCTTGAGCTATACGCCGGATAATCAGGATGCGGATTATGAAAGTCTGCATGTGGTCAGTGACAGCTACGAAGGGGCTGATCGTTTCATCACGGTAGACGGCTCCGGAGTGTATTCTTCCGTGCGTGTGCTACCTCCTTTCTTGAACTTCGGTCATGTGGTGCTGGGGAGTCATTCCGAGAAGACCTTGGAGTTGACCAACCTCTCGGTGGATTCCTTGAACATCGAGCAGGTCTGGATTCCGGAAGGGCTTTCCACCGTCAGCCTGGTCGAGCCTGATCCTTCTTCTTTTCCCCTTACCCTGCAACCCGATGAGATTCTTTACCTTACCTTCGCCTATGCTCCGCTTGCTGAGGATGAGGTGAATGAGGAACTCTTCTTGCAGATCCTTCACGGAACCGACACCGAGGATGTTCCTGTCCCGGTGAGCGGGCAGGGCGTGTTGCCTCACCTGGTGCGTCAACCGCCTGAGATGAGCGTGGACTTCGGTCAGGTGGTTGTCGGTTCCCGTAAAGAACAGCGTGTACGTTTTGCCAACTTCGGTTTGGCGGATCTGCATCTGACACAGATCACCGTGGATGAAGGATCTTCCGTCTTTTCCGTGGAACCTTCCACCGATACCCATCTGCTTCCTGGTGGAAGCCTGGAGCTGCGTTTCATCGCCGAGCCGCCCACCGGTACGTCCTTGGAAAACGTCACGGGTAGCATCACCCTTCACACCGATGACCCCGACCAGCCTGTGTTGACCTATACCCTCGCAGCGGAAATCATTGACCCGCAACTCAGCCTGATTCCGTCGGAGAATCCCTTTGAGTTCGGATTCGGGGAAGTGGGCGCTCCGGCGATTTCTCAGAGTTTCACCCTTTCCAACATCGGAGTCGGTTTGCTTGAGGTGGAAGACATTCAACTGATCGGAGACGATGCAGATGCCTTCCGGCTGGAGGTTTCCACCGAGCTTCCGGTTTCGCTGGATGCGGGAGAGGTTCCGTTCACTCTGACCTTTGTTCCCACGCAGGAGCGAAGCTACAACGCAAGCCTGAACATCCTTAGCAACGATCGCCGGTCGCCGGATGGCTATCTTCTCGCCCTGACGGCTCAAGGTGTGGATTGCCCGCTGGATTACCATTTCTGCGAAGACTTGGAACCCCAAAGCTGCACCGAAGGCCAGAGCGCCAGTGGAGCCCATTGTTGCGTTCCTAGTACCACGCCGGAGCATTGCGGGTACCGTTGCGATGCCTGCCCGACCATCGACCATGCCACGGCTCTGTGTTCGTATGACAGTTTCAGCCAGACCCATTACTGCGATGTCTCCTGTGATGAAGGCTATGTCTATTACGAAAATGCCTGCGTGGAGATCGGTGATCCCAATGACTGCGGTGGCAATGGTCCGTGTGATACGCCGGGAGCCTATGAAGTGGTGGCCTGCATCGCCGGGACATGTCGCTATTTCTGTGATGAGGGATACCATCGCTGCGGGGATGATGTCTGCTATGATGACACCGACGCAACCCACTGTGGCCAAGGCTGTGCGGTCTGTCCTTCCCCCGAAGGCGGTACGCCGTATTGCAGTTTCGGTCAATGTGAAGTGGCCTGCAACAGCGGCTTGCACCTCTGCCCGGACGATACCTGCCGCGAAAACGGCGATGTCAATTTCTGCGGGGACTCTTGCGAACCCTGTGTGCAACCCGATGGTGGAGAGGTTTCCTGCCAGGGTGGTCAATGTGTGCAACGTTGCCCGGAAGGAACCCATCCCTGCAACGATGTCTGCGTTCCCGACAACGACTTGAATCATTGCGGAAGCGCTTGCGCTGCTTGCCCGGAACCGGAGTACGCGCTGTCTTTCTGCGCCGAAGATGACCTGACGGGCTTTTTCTATTGTGACTTCACCTGCCAGGACGGTTTCTTCCGTCAAGGGGATGTTTGCGAACAGGAAGGCGACCCCAACTGTTGCGGCCCGGACTGTATGCGCTGTCCCGCGCCACCGGCCTATGGTGATGGCGTTTGCGTGGATGATGAATGCACTTTCCGTTGCTTTGATGGGTTCCATCTCTGTGAGGATGGCCAGTGCCAGCCCAATGACAGCAACCAGTATTGCGGCCCGGACTGTGAAACTTGTTCTTCTCCCGGCTTCGGCAATGTCGCTTGTGTGGGAGGAAACTGCACGCCCTATTGCCCGGAAGGCTTACGTCTCTGCCCGGACAGCATCTGCCGGGTGGACACGGAAGTGACCAGTTGCGGCGCGTTCTGTGAAGAGTGCGAGGCACCTACCGGGGGCAGTGTGGAGTGTGTTGACGGCAACTGCGTTACCCACTGCCCGGACGGAACCCACGAATGCAACGGTGCCTGCGTCGGCGATCACCTGGTATCAAGCTGCGGTGAGTCCTGCTCGGCCTGCGTGCAACCGGCCAACGGCGTTGCGGAATGTGTGTTGGATAATGACAACGGAAGCTACGCCTGCGACTTTACCTGCAACAGTGGATTGGTCAAATACAATGGCGGTTGTGTGGCTGCCGGAGATGTAAACTGCTGTGGCCTGGATGGCGGAGGGGAGTGCATCGTCTGCCCCGGTGCGCCGAATAGCCCGGAAAGTTTGCAGAATGGAGAGCTACCGGCCTGTGTGAACAATCAATGCGTGGTGGTTTGTGACACGGGTTACCACGGTTGTGGGGATGGACATTGCTACGCCAATGCAGACATCAACCACTGCGGATCTGCCTGTGACGATTGTCATGAACCGAACAACGGTTACGCGGCCTGTGTCGCCGGTTCCTGTCGTCAACTCTGTGATCTGGGGCATCATCTCTGTGAAGACGACCATTGCTACCCCGATGACGACACCGCGAATTGTGGAAGCAATTGCGAGAACTGCATTGCTCCGACCAATGGAGATGTTCTCTGTGAAGAGGGGCAATGTGTGCCTCAGTGTCCGGAAGACTACCATGCCTGTGCAGACAATCAATGCCATGAAGATACGGATATTACTGCCTGTGGGGATGCCTGCTTGACCTGCCCGGACCCAGGAAACGGGATTCCTTTCTGTATCGACGGTGAATGTCGACCGAACTGCGATCCGGGGTATCACAACTGCAATGGCGTTTGTCGAGCGGATGATGATTCGGAATTCTGTGGAGCCGAATGTTCTGCGTGTCCGGTTCCTGCTCGCGGTCATGCGCTGTGTATCAATGGTGTCTGTGATATGGCCTGTGATGATGAAAGCACGCACCATCTCTGCCCGGATGGTCATTGCTACCGCGATACGGATGTCTATCACTGCGGCGAGGGCTGTCTGATCTGCGATGACCCGGATAACGGCATTGCTGCTTGTGAAAACGATCAATGCGTCAACCAATGCGATACCGGCTACCATCGTTGCAGTGGCGATGATACCTGCTACCCGGATACCGATATTGAACACTGTGGTGACTCCTGCGAAACGTGCAGTATGCCGCCCCACGGCTTGGCCTATTGTGTGGGTGGTTTGTGCGTGGAAACCTGTGAACAGGGATATCATCGTTGCGCGGATGGCCTTTGCTATCGGGATGATGATGCGGACAACTGCGGTTCCCAATGCTTGGAATGCCCGGACCCTGAGTATGGAATTGCCGTGTGTGTCAACGGTCAATGTGACGCCGGTTGTGATCGTGGTTTCCATATGTGCCCGGACAATCAATGCTATGAAAACACAGACGCCACCCATTGTGGCGATAGTTGCAATCTCTGTGAGGCTCCGGAGGGTGGTTGGGCCGAGTGTATCAATGATTCCTGCGCCAAAGCCTGCCCGGACGGAGAGCATGTCTGCCTCTTGGATAATACCTGCTATCCCAATGATGATATTGCCCATTGCGGTGCAAACTGCCTGGAATGCCCCGCGCCGGAAAACGGCACGGCGGCCTGCGTGAACGGTCAATGTATTCCCAGTTGCAATGCTGGCTACCACGGATGCAACGATGGCCTGTGCTGGCCGAACAATGATACCAGCCATTGTGGGGAAGACTGTCGCGTCTGTGAAGTACAGGTCAACGGGTATGCCTATTGTGATGGGGAATGCCACGCGGTCTGTGACCCCGGTTATCGGGAATGCGCAGACGGGAATTGCTATTCGGTCACGGATATTACTCACTGCGGGCCGGACTGCATTGTCTGCCCGGTACCCAACAATGGGCGAACGGTGTGTGTGGATGATGAATGCTCCAGTTTCTGTGATCCTCAGCATCACCTTTGCGGTGATGGAAACTGCTACGCCGATTCCGATGTGACCCACTGCGGGGATGATTGCGTGGTCTGTGAAGCGGGTGACCACGGTGGCGCTCAGTGTATTGCCGGAGAATGTGTGATGGCCTGCGATCCGGGTTACCATGCCTGTTCCGATGATCTGGGGAATACCAGTTGCGAACGGGACGATGATCCGAACGCCTGCGGAACAACTTGCGAAGTCTGTCCGGCTCCGGCGGGCGGCAACGCCACCTGCATCAACGGTACCTGCGATTATGACTGCCCCAACGCCTGGCACGCCTGTCTGAATGATGAAGGGCAGCCGCAATGCTATCCGGCGCAAGACCCGGACCATTGCGGGGAAGGCTGTGATGTCTGTCCGGCCCCGGATGCCGGTTTCGCCAACTGCAACAACGGCTTGTGTGAACAACTCTGCAACAGCGGGCGGCATCTCTGCGATGATGGCGATGACACCTATACCTGCCGTTTGAACAGTGACCCGGATTACTGCGGAGATGATTGCCAGCCCTGCGAGCGACCCATTGCCGGTTTGGCCCGCTGCCTCGATGGTGGTTGCGAGATGGATTGTTACAACGGTTACCACCTCTGCGAAGACCCGGATGGTAGCAACCATTGCTATGAAGACGATAACGAACGCCATTGCGGGGATACCTGTACCGACTGCACCACCAACGCTCCGGCGGGTGGTTTGGCGATGTGCCTCAACGGTGCCTGTTCTTATGACTGTCAGGATGGTCACCATCTTTGTGCGGATGAGAACGAATGCTTCCCCAACACGGACACGACCCATTGCGGGGATGCCTGTACGGATTGCGCGGCCAATGCCCCGGACGGGAGTATTTCCTCCTGTGTGAATGGTGGCTGTGAATACACCTGTCCCAACGGAACCCACCTCTGCGCGGCGGACAATGAATGCTTCCCCAACACGGACACAACCCATTGCGGGGATGCCTGTACGGATTGTGCGGCCAATGCCCCGGACGGGAGTATTTCCTCCTGTGTGAATGGTGGCTGTGAATACACCTGCCCCGGTGGAACCCACCTCTGTGCGGCAGACAACGAATGCTTCCCCAACACGGACACGACCCATTGCGGAGATGCCTGTACGGATTGCGCGGCCAATGCCCCGGACGGGAGTATTTCCTCCTGCGTGAATGGTGGCTGTGAGTACACCTGTCCCAACGGAACGCACCTCTGCGAAGCGGATAACGAATGCTTCCCCAACACGGACACGACCCATTGCGGGGATGCCTGTACGGATTGCGCGGCCAATGCTCCGGATGGGAGTATTTCCTCCTGTGTGAATGGTGGCTGTGAATACAGTTGTCCCAATGGAACGCACCTCTGCGAAGCGGACAACGAATGCTTCCCCAACACGGACACCTCCCACTGCGGCGATGCCTGTGTGGATTGCTCGTTGTCCGGTCCTACGGGAAGCAATGCCTCCTGTGTGAATGGTGGCTGTGAATACAGTTGTCCCAACGGAACGCACCTCTGCGAAGCGGATAACGAATGCTTCGGCAACACCGATCCCGGCCATTGCGGCGGGGACTGTACGGATTGCTCGGACGGCCAGCCGGTGGACAGCAACGCTTCCTGTGTGAATGGTGGCTGTGAATACACGTGCTCCATTGGCGATCATATGTGCGACGACGGATGCCATGCCAATACGGACCCCAGCCATTGCGGAACTGCGTGTGAAGCCTGTGTAGAACCGGATCATGGTGACCGTTTGTGCGTGAACGATGATTGTGACTGGATCTGTGATTCCTACTACCGCAAAAATGGAGGAATGACGGAATGTACGGTGGGCAATGAAGCAACCTGCTGTCTGCCCAACAACACGGATGCCTGCTGCGGAGCGACCTGTAATAGCTGCCCGCCGTCCGGTTCTCATACCGTCGGTGAGTGTTACGATACCGGAAACAGTTCCTTCCCCTTCAATTGTCGCTTCGCTTGTGAAAGCGGGTGGGTGGACTATGACGGCAACTTCGCCAATGGCTGCGAATGTCAGTACATCGGAGAGATGGACCCGGTTGGGGATGGCGTAGACCAGAACTGCGATGGTGTTGATGGTATCGGTGGCGATATTTACGTCTCGAAAGCCGGTTTGGATACCAATGATGGAAGTTATGGTCAGCCGGTCCAGAGTATCTCCACTGGTATTCAACGAGCCGTGGATGGCGGATACAGCAACGTTCTGGTTACCGGCGGACTGTATGCCGAGAACCTCATCCTGCAAGCCGGGGTTAATGTGCTGGGTGGCTATACCGATGACTTCAACCTGCGCGATGTTCAGAATAATCAGACGGTGCTGTTGGCGGTGACTCCCGAAGTGGGAGAAATCGGTGCAGTGACGGCCATTGATATTACCGATACGCCGACGGAATTCTCCGGCTTCAGCATTACTGCCTTGCAGGCCGATGGTGAAAGCGAAAGCACCTACGGCGTGTATATCCGTGACTGTGATGAAACCCTGGTGCTGCAACATAACCGCATTGACGGCGCACGGGCCGGAGATGGAGAGGCCGGACTGGATGGTTCGGCTGGGCAGGCCGGTCAGAGTGGAACCCGTGGTTCGGATGCGGCCTACGCCGGAACGGTTCCTGCTGTCTGCTCGGATGAATGGGTTTACCGTGTTGCTGCGTACTCGGCAGATGTTGCTTCGTTCACCGAGGTCACCCTGGATCTGACTCCCTATGCTGAGTACGGCGATGTCCAGCTTCGCTGGCGTCTTTATAGCAATGGCAGTGACCAAGCCGTGGGTTGGAATCTTGATGATGTGTCCCTGAATGTGGATGGGTCTATTGTCTTTGCGGATGACTTTGAATCGGGAACTGCCGCCTGGACCTTGGATGCTCCTTGGGCGCAAGATACCACCCTTGCCGCGAACGGTACGGCCAGCCTGGCCGATAGCCCGGATTCCTACTATGCGAACGACCAGAATATCTCGGCTACCATCACGCAGGTCTTCAACTTCGCCGGAGCCTCTTCGGTGAGCTTGACCTTCAACCACCAGTTGGATCGTGCTGGCGGAGATACTATGTATGTAGAACTTCTGTTGGATGGCCTACCGCTTCCCCAGGGTGGAAGCAACATGGCTTGTCCGGCGGCGGCGGGCGGTGATGGTGGTGTGCCGGTCTGCAATGTGGATCTGAATACCGTGGAAGCGGGTGGAACAGCAGGTGGCGGGGATGATCCGGGCCTTGGAGGTGAGGGGGGTTGCAACAACACCATTACCCAAGGCGGATGTGGTTTGTGCAATCTTGGACGCTGCAACGCCGAAGGCGTGTTGCACCAGGCGGGTTATCCGGGAACGGATGGCAGTCTGGGAGCCGATGGCCTTGGCGGAAGTGGTGCGTTGGATTCCGGTGAGCTGAATGCTTCCGGGTTATGGACACCTTACACGGCGACGGGTGGTACGGCTGGAAGCAACGGTTCCGGCGGTGGCGGCGGTGGCTCTGGTGCTGGCGTGAACATTGCCGTTGATTGTGCGGATACGCCGGACCGCTTTGGAGCATCCGGTGGCGGTGGTGGTGCCGGTGGCTGTCTTGGCCAGGCCGGTGCGGCGGGAACCAGCGGTGGCTCCAGCTTTGCGGTGTTGGTTGTCTTCAGTTCCAGCACCAGCGATGAAACTCAGGTGCCGGTTCTGATGAACAATGAAATCATTGCCGGTCGTGGTGGTCGCGGTGGTGATGGTGGTCGTGGCGGAGCTGGCGGTTCCGGGGGGGCCGGTGGAACGGGCGGTGAAGAAGGCATTGGAGCCTTGTGGTGTGCCTACATCGGCGGTAACGGCGGTGCCGGTGGTCGCGGTGGTCATGGCGGTGGAGGCGGCGGTGGAGCCGGTGGTGTAGCCTATGGCTTGTATGTAGAAGGTTTCTTCTTCCCCGGCGGTGATCTCTCTTCCTATGTGGATGACAACAGCTACTCCTTTGATGCCGGTAGCCAGGGCGGTCTTGGTGGTCAGGGCGGAAACGGTGGATGGGCCAGCAACAGCGGTACCGATGGCGCAAATGGTATCTTGTCCGAATCCAACATCCCTTAAGCGGATGAATCGGTTTCAATAGACATCAAGCGGGGGCGTTGGCCCCCGCTTGATGCTTTTATGCTCAATGAGATTTCTGTTCTGTAAGGGGTTGCTTACTTGCTATCCGCTTTCCAGAGTTTCAAACCGGTGGCCTGATCCATGTGCCGGGTCATCGGTTCACCCTTCAGGGCGGTGATGATGTATTCGGTGACATAGACCTCGCATCCTTCAAAGACATGACCGCCGATTGCCGGGTGATCGCCGTGGGAAAGCGTCAGGTGCAGATGCACGAAGGGTTTTCCGTCTAAAAGCGAGATATTCCCGGCACCATGAAGAATCTCCGTGGTGTGATCCACCGTGAAGTCATGATAAACTTGGTTTTGATCATCCCACCAACCCAGTTTCGCCGAACGTAAGGCGCCGATCAAGCTGACCTGTCCCGCCTGGATTCCCTCGGCCTGGCACAGCTCTGTCAATCCGGTAATCAGGTCGGACCCGGTGGGAAGGCGGCCCATCAAAACCTTCTCTACGGTGTATGTATTCATGCGTCCTCCAAGGGCAAGCGTGGGGGTAAAACAAGGAGCGCCAGCTTGCCTTTCGGCGTTGGGCCTGTTATACACAAACTACGATGAAAGGTAAAAGGAAAGCGTAGATACCAAACTATTTGTTGTGAAAAAAAAGGGGGAATGATGGCAGCCAAAAAACAAGCGGCGTTGCAGTTTGATATGTCAACCGTGACCGGCTTGGGTGGGTTTACCAAAGGACATCTGAGCAAGTACCGGGCTCGTGCCCAGAAGGCGGCGGCCAGGGTGGTCAACGAAGCCGAAACCGGGAAATTGGGGTTCTGGCGTATGCCTTCGTTCTGGCTTTCCGGTTCCCGCTTTCGGACCCTGCAAAAACAGGCCAATGAGCTTGGAAAGCGCTATGAAAACCTCGTGGTTGTGGGTATCGGCGGAAGCAGTTTGGGAACCCGTATGCTGCTCAACGCCTTGGGACATCGTTATCACAACGAACGGCCCAACGAAACACGCGGCGGGATGCGCTTGTACCTGCTGGAAAACAATGATCCGGACAGCTTCCTGGCTTTGATGGAACATCTGGATCTCACCAAAACCGTGTTCAATGTCATTTCCAAGTCCGGTTCTACTGCGGAGACGGCGGGGCAGTTTGCGCTGGTTTTGAATACCCTTCGCTCAGAGTTCCCGGACAACTGGCAGGATCACCTCGTGTTCACTACGGACCCGGAGAAAGGTAGCCTGCGGCCCTTTGCCAAGGAACACGGCATTACCTGCTTTGATGTTCCTCCGGATGTCGGTGGGCGATACAGCGTGATGACCACGGTGGGTTTGTTGCCTGCTCTGTGTGCTGGTCTGGATGTTCGTGGCTTCTTGAAGGGAGCCTTGGAGATGGCCGAACGGTGCAGCAACTCGGATTGGAAAAGCAACCCGGCGTTTTATTGCGGTGCCGTGCAGGTTGCGGCGGATCAGGAAGCGGGCAAAAACATGGTGGTAATGATGCCCTATGCCGACCGCCTTCGCGATTGGACGGAATGGTACGCGCAGCTTTGGGCGGAAAGCGTGGGTAAGCGTTTGGATGAAAGCGGCACCAAAGAAATGGGATGCGGCAGCACGCCCATTAAAACCCTGGGGGCGATCGACCAGCATTCCCAGATGCAGCTTTACATGGAAGGCCCATCGGATAAGCTGCTGGTTTTCCTGCGCGTGGGTGCCTTTGGAAAATCGGTGAAATTCCCACCCAAGACGCAGTTGCCTGAAGACCTGCACTATTTCAGCGGTCACAGTATGCAGGAGTTGATTCAAGCCGAACAAACGGCCAGCCGTTTTGCACTGCGCAAAATGAACCGTCCCAGCTATCAGATTGACCTGCCCGCCGTGTCCGGTCACAGTTTGGGGCAACTCTGCTTCTGGGCGATGGCGAAAACGGCTTTTGCCGGGTACCTCTACGGCATCAACCCCTTCGACCAGCCTGGTGTGGAGTTGGGTAAACACTATGCCTATGGCCTTCTGGCCCGTGCCGGGTTTGAGTCCTATGCCAAAGAGATTGCCAGTGCCAAGGCTCCCAAGGACGAAGACATTCTCTAACATCTTTTCAAATGACCCTTGTTCCAAGGCATCCCTTCATGGATTCATGATCGTGATGGCTTGACCCGTTACCAACGACGAATTCCCCCGGTGTTTTACTCCGGGGGCGTTTCGATCCCTCTGTGGTGAAACACCATGACTCGCAACCAACTAGGACAGGCGTTTTTGCAAAAACGCCTTCATTTTTTCACCGGCAAAGGGGGCGTGGGAAAGTCCTCGGTTGTGGCCAGCGTTGCCCAATGGCTTTCCCGGCAGGGAAAGACGGTGCTGATTTGCGAGTTGTCTCATCAAAGCGCGATGAAAGACATTTTCCGTGTGCCTTTTGTGGGCTTTGAACCGCTGGAGGTTGGCGAACGGATCTGGGCTTTGAATATCGACACCACCGAAGCGCTGACCGAATATGTTCACCAATACGTTTTCAGCCGCACCTTGGCGCGAATGATTACGGAGAACAAGGTGTTGCGCCATTTTTGGCGTACCAGTCCGGCAGTGAACGAAGTGGTCTGCACCAACAAAATTTGCAACATGGTGGAGAAAAAAGACTCCCTGGGTTTCCATGAGTATGACGTGGTTCTGGTGGATCTCCCCGCGACGGGCCACGCCCTGACCTTTTTGCAGACCACCGGCATGGTGCAACGTCTGATTCCCGTCGGTCCCTTGCGGAAGGTGAGCAACCGTTTTCAAACGATCCTGGAAGATCCGGCCAGAACCTGGTTGCATCTGGTGACGGTGTTGGAAGAAATGCCGGTGAATGAAACCATCGAACTGCACCGGGCCTTGACGGAGAAGGTGAATATTCCGCAAGGACTGTTGTTTATCAACAAAACCGTGGATACTCTGTTCACCAAGGAAGAGGAAAGCCTGCTTGCAGAGTTGGAGCAGGCGGCGGGTGAGGCGATGCCTGCGGCGCTTCTGGCCGGACGTTGGCGCTTGGATAGTCAACGAGCCGCCCAGCGACACCGGGACTGGCTTGTCCGTCAGGTCAATCTTCCGACGGTGGATTTCCCCTTATTGACCACCACGGATTTTCATGTGGGCAATACCAAGCAGTTGGCAACGACTTTGGATTCAATGTTGATGTGATGGGTAAAGAATGAGTTTGCAGCGTATTTTTGAAGGGAAACGCCTGATTGTTGCCTGTGGTTCCGGTGGGGTTGGAAAAACGTCCACCAGCGCGGCGATGGCCTTGCAACTGGCCTTGCAGGGGCGAAACGTTCTGGTTCTGACCATTGATCCCGCTCGGCGTTTGGCCAATGCCTTGGGGCTGAGCAGTCTGGACGACGAAGAACGCAAAGTGGAACTGTCCAACCTTCTTCCCGACGCCGACACGGAGGGGGAGCTTCACGCGGCGATGCTCAACGCCAGCCAGTCTTTTGACAAGCTGATTCGCAAGCTGGTGGGGAATGACGAGCGCTTTGAACGCATTCGTCAGAACCGTTTCTATCAGGCTCTGGAAAACAGTATTGGCGGTGCGCAGGAATATGTGGCGATGGAACGCCTGCATGAATTGATGCAGGAAAAGGACTACGAAGTGATTGTCCTGGATACGCCACCCACCAAGAACGCCCTGGATTTTCTGGATGCTCCGCACCGTCTGGCCCGATTCATGGACGCTGGTGTGGTCAAGTGGTTTGCCCGGCAGGATGAAGGTGGACTGAGTTCGTTGTTTTTCAGAAAAGGCGGCGAAATTGTCTTCAAGCTCCTTGGTTTGCTCATCGGTAAGGAGGTCATTGGGGATCTCAGCGAATTCTTTATCGGGTTCAAAGACCTTTACGATGGCTTTGAAGAGCGGGCGCAACGGGTGAATGCCATGTTGCGTGAAGACAGCACCAGTTTCGTTTTGGTAACCGGACCGGAACAAAACGTGATGGGAGATGCCCTGTATTTTGTCGATAAACTCACGGAGGCGGGCTTACCCCTTCAGGCTGTGGTCGTCAATAAAGCCTATTGGCCCTTACAGGAGGCCGTCGGCCCGGAAACGGTGGAAGGTTTGGAAGCCCTGACGCCGGTGAAAGTGCTGAAAGAAGGGGATCGCTCGCGGCGTGACCAGTGGGCACGCTTTTCCGAAAAACTCTCCGGCCTGCTTGACGGAGTACACTCCTTCAATGAGCGGGCAAAAGCTAACGTGGCAAGCCTTCGTAACCAGGTCGAGCAATCCGTTCATATTCAGCAGGTTCCCTTGTTCTTCAACGAAATTTATGACATCCAAGGCTTACTGCGGATGAACCGGCATTTGTTTTCCAGAGGTTCCTGAGGTACACTGACCACGTTGTGCGCTCGCACGGTCTGACAGAGTAACCAGGGGTAGCAGGTGTCGTATGATGGTTTTCTCCGGGAATCAACGCATGGGTTTGGGGAGCTTTCTGTTCCTTCTTCTGTTCCTTCTTTCCTGTTCTTCTTCCTCCGAACAGAACGATCCTATTTCAATGGAAGATGGGGATGATCCGTCCAGCGAGGAAGATGGTGATGAAGATGATGACCCGGAGGAGGAAGAGTCGGTCGTTCATGATTTGGACCTTTCTCTTCCTCTGGATGAAACTCAGGCCCGTGCCGGTCTGATGGATGACGAGTCTGAATGGCCCGACGGAGAGGCGATCTGCGCTACCCTGGGAGATGCCAAGCTTTACAATGGACGCATCGGGCTGGTAATCAGTGGAGTAGGCCACCGTTGCACCGTGGCCGCCGGAGGTGGAAACCTTGTCGATGCCTATCGGATTGATACCGAGCAGGATGGGTTGCTGGAATGGATTCCCTACACCGGTCTTGGAGATGGCTTTGTTGCAGATACCCTGACTATTGAGAATGATGGCACCAACGGCGAACCGGCCCGTGTCTTGGTTACGGGACACCTGGAAGCGATGGGTTTATTGAGCCTCGCCTTGGAAAAGAAAACGGCTCCCGCTGAGTTGGAGATTGAAACCACCTTTACCTTGTACCCCAACCGAGACTTCGTGTTTGTTGAAACCAAGGCCACCAATCCTGCAAACCTGGATGTCCTTGTCCGCCTTGGCGACACGGTGCATACGATTCGCAGACTTCAGGCTTTGTGCGAAGGGCAGGCGTTTCATGAGAGTCGAGGTCTGCTGACTGCCTCGAAGGCGGAACGGACGAATCAGGCGGCATGGACGAATCAGGAGTTGACCTACCTGCTTTTAGAGCGGGAAGAATCGGACTTGCTGCATGAACCGCTTCCCCTGCACCTAAGTGCTTATTCACAGCCTGATGACGTGTTGCTGTCTTCCGGTCAGAGTGTGATCTATGAGCGGGTGCTTTGGGTTGGTCAAGGGGATTGGGCCACAAACCAGGCTCAGGTGAATGATTATCGAAGAACCTTTTCTACAACAGGAAGTAAGACGCTGGCTCCGATCAGTCTTTCCGTGGGTTTTCAACCGCGCATGGAGGATGAAGCGGCGGCTCTCTGGATGTTGCGTCCGGGGGAGGATGGCCAGTATCAGGTGCTTGGTCAGAGCTTTGGGATTGCCGGAGAGAGTACAAGCCTGGATACCGAGTTTGTGGAAACCCTGGCGGTGGTTGCTCAGCATCCTTCCTTGGGCATTGGATCGCCGGTGACGCTTCGTGTTCGCACGGATAGGGAAAACACCGCCACGGTCAATCTTCCCCTGGGAACCCTTGTCGATGTTTCCGCCGTGGACCCTTTGATTCAGTTGGATGGTGAAGTCATCGGAATGCCGGTAAAACTCAGTGTCTTTCCCTTGGGTGGTCTGGTTCCGGAATGGGTGTTGCCCATCCCTAGCGAGGGCGCGTTGTTGCACCTTCCCTTGTCCCTGAATAGCGGGGGAAACGATGTCCGGTTGGTGGTCAGTCATGGTCCGGTGTATGAAATCTATGAGGAAACCGTACAGCTTCGCTCTGGTACACCCTTGAATCTGAGTTTGCAGATGGATCGTGTTCTTTCCAGAAGCGTAGCCTTTGCCAACCGGTCTTTGTTTGCTTATGGGCTGGACCTGGCGAGCATTGGCGAGCAGTCGTTACGCGGTGGGTTTGACACCCTTCGCAAGCGACGTAATGCCTTGGCGGCGGCAGGGGCGCACCTGATTGTGGAAGCTCAGACGGATATTCTACCTGCGGCGGTGCCTGTGCAAGAGAATGAGGCAATGGCGGTATGGCAACGAGGATTTGCCGGGAGCCTGCTGCAAGCAAAGGATGGTCGTCTGCTGGCCCTGGCTCCTCAGACCCAAGGGACGGACAGGTATGATCCTTTGAACGTGCGTGATGAAAGTACGGGAGAGGCCAAGCATCTTGCAGAGCTTTTCCCCGATGTCTTCGATATAATGCAGGCCCAGGGAACGGTGTTGCTGGAACCGCGTTTTTCCAGGAATGGAGTGGGCTATCTGGACCTCCTTGGTTTTGAACCTGCCCGTGGTCTGGCCGGATTGGGTGAAGCGGAGCGGGCGGTTCTGGAAGGCATCTCCTTTCTGGAAATCAGCTCCAACGCCGTGGAGACCATCGCGCCCATTCATCTTTTGCATGATTACGCCGCTTTACAGAATGAGCGCTCCCCCTTGTATCTGGTGGCCAATAGCGCAATGGATGGCTTGGCTTTGCAGGCGGGCAATCCGGGGAGCATGATCTGGTTGGGGGTGGAAGCGCTCCCGGAGGAAAGCATCAGCCACGTTCTGCTGACGGAGCTTTTCATGGGGCATCTGCAAGCGGGGAACGAAGCGCTTCTGCTCTATGGGGTGGATGAAGGTCTGATGGGCGACACCGTCGCCGTTGATGGTGATGAACTGCACCTGGATCTTTCCTTGCAGGTTCCTGTCGCAAGCCCGGTGGATACCCTGTTGGTGTGCAGAAACGGAGAGGTGCTGGACGAAGTCGCTATTGCCGGTGAAGAGGGATTCACCCAGACGGAGACATCCCGCTCTTTGCGACAGACAAGAAATTTTCCGGCGCCAGACAAGGATAGCTGGTTGCTGCTGCTTGCCTATGCCTCCAACGGAGAGAATCTCGTTGGTCTGACAACCCGCAAACCGGCCCTGGTCATCGGCCAACCGGTGTATCTGGATGTCGATGGTTCCAGGGATTCATGGACGCCTCCGGCGCAATCGGGGGCTGAACTTGAAACGGGATGCCTCAGTGTCGGGTTGTGCCGGGCCTTTGCTTCTGCGGTGAATCCGGTGGAAGAACGCTTCCTGCCATCTGTCTGCTGTGAGTTGGATAACAGCCTGCAAGGCTGCAACTGAACGGATAGACCTTCCTTCTGGTTTTCCGGAATGCTGTTCAGCGGCTCTTGGTCACACCGATCCGTTTGCAGTGGTCCGTTAAGCGGCAGGTCGAGCAGAGGGGAGAAATCGGTTTGCAGAGGTGTTGGCCGTAGCTGACCAGGTAATCGTTGATCGGAATCCAGTAGGGTTGGGGAAGCTTCTTGCGCAAAGCCATTTCCGTCTGGTCGGGGTTTTTGGTTTTCACATAGCCCCAGCGGTTGGTGATGCGGTGAACATGGGTATCTACACAGATCGCGTCCTTTTCAAAACCCAAGGTCAGGACAAGATTGGCGACCTTTCTTCCCACTCCGGCGAAGCTGATCAGGGTGTCAATCTTATCGGGCGTCTGACCGTCGAATTCCTCAACGATACGTTGGCAGGCCGCCAGGATGTTCTTGGCCTTCTGGTTGTAAAACCCGGCGGGATAAATCGCCTCGGCCACCTGTTTTTCGGAAAGCGCCATCATCGTCTGAGGGGTTTCGGCCAAGGCGTAAAGCCGCTTGCTGGCTTCTTCGGTGACATCATCTTTGGTGCGTAGGCTGATCATTGTACTGATCAGCACTTTGAAGGGATCGCGCTGCTGTTCCACCATTTCGGTGACGATGGGCTTTCGCCACCGGGTGACTTCTTCCGCAAGGATCGCCATCACGCGGTCAATGTCAAAATCCGCTTTTGCCATGAGCGCTATTTCTCCACCGGCTTGTTTTCATCCTTGGTTTCGGCGGGTACCGGCTCCTGGGGTTTGCTTTCCAACTTGCTGGGTTCCGGGCTTGGTTCGGCGGTTTTTGCAGCTTCATCTTCCCCTTTGACGGAATCCTTGAAATTGCGGATTCCCTTTCCCAGCGCGCCACCCACCTGGGGAAGCTTTCCCGCGCCGAAGACCACCAATACGATAACCAGAATAATCAATAATTCCCAATGACCGATGCCAATCATGTTTTTTCCTTCCACAAGGCGGCGTCCGGGTTCATCATTGCTTCCCGCAAATGTGTCGGGCAAAGCCCGTGCTGACGGTTGAGAATGGGCGCGCCGCAAACCCGACATCTGGGGACAGACAAGGTTAGCACAAGGGGACCGTCTTGCGATACTGTTTTTTGTAAGTCAAATGGCGATTCAAAACGAACCGCTGCGGCGGGACAGACACTGACGCAGGCTCCGCAACGGGTGCAAAGCCCACTATCAATCATCAATGAAACGGTTTCCTCACGGGATTCAAACGATAGGGCCATCACCGGGCATAAAGCTGCGCATTCCCCGCAGGCCGAGCAGCGACTGTCATCAATCACCACCTGGGCGAAAGGCACCGAGCGCTCATCGCTACGCATCAATGGCCCTTGTCCGGCTTGCCGCACGATGCGTCGTAGCATGGCTCTGTTTTTTGCGTCACGGCGGGGGAGATCCCAGTTGCCGGTGCGTTGGCGGATCTGGTTGACCATGTTCAGGCCCAGGCGACCCACTGCCTGCTGACTCTTGGCTTTGAGCAACCCTAACGCACCACGACGGGCCAATGATTGCACTGGCTGCTTGTTCTTGTCCTGGCCATCGTATGCTGCCGTTTTTTCCTGCGGAGCCGTTTCTGTTTCCCGGCGTTCCAGGATGGTTTCCGCCCGCACGAGGGGAAGCAGTTCCCGCCAGGTGGCAAGCTGTCGGTCCAGGTTCCAGGCCCGCCGATGAGCGGGGCAGTCCGCGCAGGAAGCGTGTAGCAAGGTGATCTTGGTATAACCCAGAAGAGAAGCCCCCAAAAGCAGCAAGGGGGTGACCCGACCCAGGCAGGGGAGTTCCAGACCATCCGCCTCGTCGGTGGGGGAGGGCATCGCGTCGGCGCAACGGATATGCAGGCTCTCGGAATGTCGCCCGGCTCGCTGCAACGCACCAAGAAGCTGAATGTCTGAATCTTTCGTCAAAATCAAGGCTTCTTCATGACAGGCGGCTACACAGAGGCCGCAGGCATCGCAGTTTTCCGGCGGTTGAAAGCGGAAGGATTCTCCCAGGGAAGCGCCCTTCGGGCAGGCATCCACACAGGCGCGACAGGAGGGAATGCGCAAGCGCAGGCGCGGATGATTGCGGCAGCGCCCCGGATCAAAATCCAGGTGGTCTACTTGCGCGTTGTTGGCGCGAATGTCGCTTCGCTGGCTCATCGTTTGCTCTTCCAGCCGAATTCATCCCAACCGATCTGTTCAGCATAGGCGTGAAACACCCCTTCACAGTGGCCCGTGAACCGCTTTTCGCAGTTCGTGCAAGGCGGGCCATAAACTTTTCGGCGGTGTTCATCTTCTTCGGCGAGGTCTCCGGCTTGATCCAGCTTTCGGATGGTCATTCGTTGGCCCAAGAAAGGGGTTAGTTTTTCCGACAGGCAGGGTGGAAGACTGTCAATGGTGACCGTAAGGCTTGTTTCTGCATCCAGGGTTGAGACGGCGGTTTCCAAGGAGGCCGCTACATGATCCAGGCGAGGAACAACCTCCCAGGCGTTTTCGGCAAGACCGATGGGCTCGGCAGGGTGAAAGCCGAGGTGGTCTACCTGCCAGGTCCGGGCCAGTCGCACCAGGGATGGAAGATCCTCCAGGTTCTGCTGACAGACGACGCAGAGTAGATAAAGCTGCAAGGGAACCCCTTGACCTTTCAGGGCGTGCAGATTGACCAGGGCTTGCTCCAGCTTGGCGAAACTTCCCGGCGTGCGGGTGATGGCATCATGGATGGCCGCGTTGGAGCCGTGCAAGGACAAGCGAACTTCGTTTACGCCGGAGCCAAGCAGGGTTTGCGCAAACGTCGGGTCGGCCAGTTTGACCCCGTTGGATACGACACTGATCCGCTTTGCGCCGGATTCGTTGGCCAGCTTTGCGTAGTCCATGATCTCAGGATGCAGCGTCGGTTCGCCGCCACCCAGAGAAATCCATGTCGGAGGCTCGACTTCTTGATCCAGAAGAGAGCGGGCTTCATCCAGGCTTGTCGTGTGCCGTTTGGCCTTGCGTCCGCCTTCGTTGCAGAAGAGACAGTCGTTGGTGCAGCCTTCGCTTAAAGCCCAATCCAGCACGCGGGCGCGTGTCGGCTCTGAAACCTTCCAGCGTTGGCGTAGGGTGTCAAGGGTTTGGGAGACGGCTTCTGCCGGGACAGGCTCAATTCCCTGCTCGCCGTGAAGGTCCAGATAGCGTTGCCAGATGCCGTCGCAGATGGATTGCCAACCGCAGGAGGGGCATACCGAAAGCAGGCTGTGGTCGGAACTGTTCGGCAGTGTTCGCCCTCGAACATAGTTTTCAACCTTGTCGCTGTATGCTTCCAACCCACGAAGCAGGCAGGGCGGCAGGCCGCAGAGGTCCGGAATGCGTGGGGTCAAGCCCAAGCCGACGGCGGTCAAGACGGCATCACGCAGGGCGGGGATGACATCACGGACATGGGGAATCAGCGTGTCTTTGACCTTCCAGGCATTGAAGAAAGGATTGACGTTGCTGAAAACAAGGGTCTGAATTTTGGGAAATCGCTGATGGACGAAACGCACGTAGTCGCTCATATCGCCAAGATTCCAGCGGGTCATCACCAGATTCAGGCTGACATCCACACCGGCGGCAAGGAGGTTGTCGATCCCGATCAGCGTTTTCTCAAACCCGCCCGGAGTACGGGTCAAGGCATCCGAGCGTGCGGCGTTATGGTTGTGCAGGCTGACAAAAGCCCTCTTCAGCCCAGCTTTGACCAGGGCTTTGGTGCGTACCGGGGTGGCAAACCACATCGCGTTGGTTTGCAAGGATACCTGGCGCTCATTACGGCGAAGTTCCAGTAGAAGGGGAACCAGCAGAGGGGACAAGGTAGGTTCTCCACCGCTGATTTCAACCATCTCTTCCTGGGGGCTTTCGCGAAGTACGGTCCTGGCTTCGTCAAGCGTGGTGATGAAATCCTGGTGGTGTTCCGGGTTGACGCCACAAAACACACAGTTCTGATTGCAGGCGTCGGCAATGCGAAGAAGGGGCATCAGGGCACCTCCTTGTGAAACTCTTCGTCGCCGTACATTTCAAGGTAGTTGATCCACACTCCGCCGCAGACGGAGGCCCAGGGGCAGCGTTCACAAGCGGGAACGAAGCGTTTCAATACGTCGGCTTTCAAGTCCTGCCAGGTGAAGCGCTGGCGGCCATCTTCGTCGGCGAGTTCCGCACCGGGATTGTTGAAGCTGGAGACTGCCGTGCGGCGGTCGATGTATTCGCCAATGTAGCGACTGCGCAGATGGTCGTTGTCCATCCAGCTTTCCGGGTATTGACAGTAGGGGATTTCTCCAAAGCTTAGCCGGATATGCCAATGGCGCTCGTTCTGCACCACGGCTTGCAGCAGGCTGGGCATGATCTCTTTGTATTGCGGAACCATGTCACGCATTTCTGCGGCACGGCCTTCCGGGCGGACGACGTTGAAACGGAGGTCACGAAGCCCCAGCCCGGTATAGAAACGGATGTAGTCCAGCAGGCCGGGAAGGTTCTGCCGGGTCAATACGGCGTTCAGGCTGATATTGTTGATTCCGCCCTGTTTTTGCAGATGCAGCAAGTTACGCAGGGCGGTGAGCTTGGTTTTGAACGAACCCTTTCTGCCGGAGAGATCGTCTTCGATGCTTGGGGTTTCACTATGCACAGAGAGGCAAAAACGGTTGATACCATGTTCTACCGCTGCGTGAGCAAAGGTTTCGTCAGCCAGTTTGTAGCCGTTGCTGTTGATCGTGATTTCTGAAAAACCCAGTTCGCGGGCGATGTCCAAGGCTTCAAACAGGTGTGGGTACAGCGTTGGTTCTCCACCCAGAAGCCCCAGGCTGGTAAAGCCTTTGTCCTGGGCATAGTGACGAAGTTCCTCCCGGAGTTTCTCCAGGGGAAGCCAGGCCCGTTGAGCTTTGGAACTGTGACCCTGCATACAGAAACGGCAGCGGTTGTTGCAGGCATGACCGAGGTTGATATCCGCACGGACTTCCGGGCCGTCCCGCTTGGCGCTGGCGGGTAGTGGGGCTTCACGCAAGGGCTTCATCGGTCCTCCTTGTCGGCCAGAAAGGAATACCGGACCTCTTCCTTGGTCACGGGGGTTCCGGCTTGGGGACGCAGGACATCAAAGCCCATCCATCGTTCGTATTCAGCGCTTAGTCCATCGCAAATGCCTTCCAGGCGACAGCCTTGGCATTCCTCGCCTTTGACCTTGTGGTGACCCGGCGTGACGCGAAAGCGTTCCTCGGTCCGTTGCTCGTCATGGATGGCAACGAATTTCTCTACCTCGCGCCAGAGCGGTTTTTCCTGCCAATAAAGTTCATCGGAAAAACCAAGATGAGGACCAAGGCGGCAGAGCGGCACATTGGCTACGGTCAGTTTGGTCTTGTGTTGGTAGGCGATGTCCAAGGCTTCTTCCAATTCCGGCTGGAGTTCGTCCAAGAGTGGAACCACCTGATGAAACTGCTCGAAGGCACCGCCAAGAGGCCGGACATAGCTCCAGCAGAGTCGTTCCGGTTTGAGAGCCAGGCTGAAGCGCATCAAGGCCGGTAGCTCGCTCATGTTGGGTTTGCACAAGACCGTGGTCAGGCGAAAGGGCAGATGCAAAGCTTGAAGGTTTTCGATGCCGGATGTTACCTGCTTGAAGGAACCGGGAGCTTGCGTGATCGCATCGTGAATGGCGGCCTTGTGGCCGTGAAGGGAAAGGGTCAGATGGCTCAATCCTGCTTGAAACAGGGCTTGTACAAAGCTCCGCTTGGCCAACATGCGTCCGTTGGTGGTCAGGTCGATCCGTTGCATTCCTTGGGTTTTGGCGAAATGAACCAGGTCCAGGAAATCCTTGCGGATGGTCGGTTCTCCACCCAAAAAGGTCAGATGGTTGTAGCCTTCCTCAAGAAAACCGGAGATGGCATCTTTCAAGACCTGGGTAGTCAAGCGGGTCGCGGCTTCCCGCTGGATGCCTTCTTGCCGGTGCATGGATTCCGAGCAGAAGATACAACGGTTGTTGCAGGCGTATCCTGTATTGATTTCAATACGTTTGGTGTTGTCCAGCGTGCCGGTGGGCATGATTGGGTCCATCGAGGATGATTCGTACAACCGATGCAGCACTACGCCCAGGGTCGGGAATCATCGTTTCATCACGATTCAACTGTAAAGAAGACGAGGGATGTCGTCAACCGGAAAAGAACCCTCCCTTTTCGGTTCCTGTCCGGCTGAAACGGCGTTGGGTTCGGCAAGAGGACGGGTCTTGCGAGTCCTTTCTCTACTTCAAGGAATGTGACTTCCCAAACACCCACACTAGGAAAGGACTGGTCGCCAAAAGAATTGACGTATGACACTGGCGGGAACGTCCAATTGGAGTACAATAGCCCCTCTCGAAGATCCTCAAGAGAGGCTCTGTGTATCGGATGGAGAAAATTACCCCAATAGGGAACCTATGAAACTGCAAAGCGCCAGAGGCTTGGATATTACCTACGAACCGGCGGGGGTCGGTCACCGCATCGCCGCCTATTTGATTGATGCCTCGGTCCTGGGTCTTGTCTGGCTTTTTCTCCTTACGCTGGCTGCGATGACCGCCCACCTTTGGCGGGAAAGTGACTGGTTCTCTGATTGGGTTGTGGTCCTGGCGATCATCCTGATTGGTTTTCTTCATCTGGGGTACTGGTTTATTCAGGAGGGGTTTCAGAACGGGCAGAGTCTCGGTAAGCGAAGCGTGGGCCTTCGAGTGATGGATGTCTCCGGGCGGCCCCTGGCTCCCTGGCAGGCGGCAGTTCGTACCCTCTTGCGTACGGTGGATTTTTTACCTGTCTTTTACGGGGTGGGTATGCTTTGTCTGGCCTTGGGAGAAAAGCCTCGACGACTTGGCGATTGGGCGGCGGGAACCGTGGTGGTTTTGGAACGGGTGGTGGATCTTTCGGTTTATGATCAGAAGGCACGCGGTGAATCGGCGGGTGAAAGCGAAGAAGCGGAGGCATTTGTATGGGAACGCTTTCATGTGACCGAGGAGCATCGGGCAATGATTGCCGAGTTCCTCTCTCGCAAAGATCGCTTGGATGCCCCGGCCCGTGAGCGCCTTGCTGAAGCCTTGGTTGAGCCGTTTCATCAGCAGGTTGATGAGGAAAACCTGCGAGCCTATGGCTTTGATCGACCGGAAGCTCTGTTACAAGCCGTGATGGAGGCTTCGCAGAGGCGCTCCTAGGCCGCATTTCCAGAGCAAATATCCTGACCGCGTTAATTTCCATGTGGGTACATTGACTTCGTCATGGAGCTTTCAATCGCTCATTCCTCGTGATACCTTCGGAACGTCTGTTTCTCTCCGCTCATCCAGAGTGCCGCCCGGAGGGCGGTGGTTCGAAGGATGGCTCGAACCGATTCATCGTTGATGAATCACTCGCCATGAGCGTACTTAAGCAGAGTTCGGATGAGGTGCTGCTGGTTTGAGAATCATCTGTTCTGTGGTTCATCCTTGCTATTATTAACCCGGCAACAATAAGTTAGACGAAGCATCCATTTTGTCATTCCCGAGAAGGTGGGAATCCATAGTAAATACAGTTGTCTGGATCCTCCGCCTGCGCGGAGGATGACGGTTCTCAAGCTCGGTTATAATTGCCGGGTTGATAAGAACTACCCAGATTGGAAATCACGCCCCACCTTGACGCCCCTGACAGCCTACTTGCTTTTCTGTTGTCTCTGTCAATAGTTATCCAGAGAAACGACACTCGTATAGATAACGACTCAATATCTTCTTGACAAAGGCAAGGCTAGATAATATAGCAATGACGTATTCGATGGCTTCTTTCCCGGATGCCATGAGGAGAACCTTGTGATTAAGATCAAAACCACACTGCCAGAGGGGAATGGTTACAGCCTTGGGAGGAAACACCATGAAGAAGATCTTTTCAAATTCATCTTTCTCAGCACGCGGCTTCGTGTCGTTGCTTCTAACCTTTGCCGCTCTGTTGATGACCCTTAGCAGTTTGGTTCTTTATGTTCTTCCTCATGGGCGGATTTCCTACTGGAACGCCTTTACCTTGCTTGGCTTGGACAAAGACCAGTGGAGTACCATCCATGTTATCGCCGGGTTTTCTCTGCTTATCGCCGTTGGATTTCACCTTGTCTATAACTGGAAACCCTTTGTGAACTACCTGAAAACCAAACGAAATGAACTCCTCGCCGCTTTGATTCTAACCTTGGTGTTTCTCCTCGGCTCTGCCGCTCAGCTTCCGCCCTTTTCATGTATCATGGAACTGGGGGAAACGATGAAGATGGGCTGGGAAGCCGAACCGCCCCCGGCTCCGCACTTTGAGTTCAAGACCATTCGCCAGATTGCTCAGGAAGAAAACACACCGCTTGAAACCCTGGTGGAGAAAGTGAACGAGCTTGGTCTGTCGGATGTGAGCGGGGATGAAAGCCTGCAAGAACTTTCCGCAAAGGCGGGGCTCTCGCCCGCCGTGATTTACAAAGCGATGGATGGAAAACGCCGCAAAACAAAGGGGATGGGAAAGAAGCAGAAGAAGGGAGACCTAAAAGGAAAGCATTGGAAAAAGCGTCAATAACCTCAGAACGATGTTAACCGGGCCGGGTTGTGTTCCTGGCTCATGCTCACGATCTGTAATGGAGAAGATCATGAAACATTTCAAGCTTTGGTTGATTCTTGGTTTGGTCGTGTTGGCCTTTGGTGTCCTGGCCTGCTCGGAGGATTCCGACGATAATCCTACGGATGACGACGATGACAATCCCACGGATGACGACGATGATAATCCTACGGATGATGACGATGACAATCCCACGGATGATGACGATGACAATCCCACGGATGATGACGATGACAATCCTACGGATGACGACGATGACAATCCCACGGATGATGACGATGACAATCCCACGGATGATGACGATGACAATCCCACGGATGATGACGATGACAATCCGATGGCATGTAGTGGTCATGGAACCCTGGATGGTGGGTTGTGTTACTGTGATCTTGGTTACATGGTCGATCCGGACAATGAAGCGGATTGCATAGAGTACGAACATGAAGACGGTGTGCCGGTTCTACTGAAGGTTTACATGCACGCGCCCAGCGCGACGAAAATCTATTTCTCCACCATGAGCGTGATTGGTGATGTCAACGCCGGCGATTACGATCTGTATGTCAGCCATACCGATGGTCCCACGCCGGAACTGGGTAGTCACGTACAAGCAATCAACCTGGGCAACACGCAATCCTTTGATGAGGTTACGGAGGTTCCTGAAGAGGGTTATGCCGCCGATGGAACGGAGCCGGTGATTGGTACCTCTTATCGATCCGGTGGAGAAGGCTCTACGGGCTTCATCATGTCTGAGAATATCTACGCGCTGAAAATCGAAAGCGAAAGCAAAGGCACTACCTATGCCAAGATCGAAGTGCTTCAGGCCAAGGGCGGCGTGGTTCATATCATGGCTTACTGGCAGCCGGACGGAAGCCGCAATGTGTCCACGGGGGATGAGGGGGTAGAAAGATAGAAGGATTCTCCTTTCTCAATGGAATGATCCAGGAAAGCCAAAAAAGCCGCCGTCTCCTTAGAAGGGGAAACGGCGGCTTTTCCTAGATCCGCTTTGCTTGGTACGCCATCCGGCGCCGAGGTTTACTCGGCGACGGGCGTGCAGCTACTGTTCATGATCCCCGGTGTTCCATAGAGTTGTTCGTCGATGAATTCACCGTTAACCTGTTCGAAATAATAGGAATAGGCGTTTCCGGTGGGATCTTCACACCAATGGGTGTCCAGGTCTTGGTATTGACTGATGTCGTAAGCGCCACTATCCAGAGCCGTACTGTGGTAGCGGGTAACATCGCTTGCGGTGTATTCAAGGCTGGCAATTTCCGTCCCGTTGCATTCAAGGATGATTTCATCGCCGTCATTATCCAGGTGGAAAGTATCCGCATAGCCCACATACACTTCGTCAGGGGCTTGCCAAGATCCTCCATCCTTGTCGGGAAGGAAGGGAAGGAAGAGATAGCTGGTCTGCGGATACAAGGGGCCTTGCAACATCAGGTTGGCTTGTTCACCATCGTTATCTTTTAGAATGCAGCCGGTGAGGTCCAACAAGGAATTGGTAGAGTCATTGTAGATTTCAAACCATTCATCTTGCTGGTCGGATTCCGTATCCGTTGTGTAGGCGTTGAATTCCGTAATCAGCAGTTCGCCGGAAGCGGTAACCGGGCTGACACTCAGACAGGCGTTGTTGTACCCCATGAAGGTGCCTTCCGGGCAGCGCAGACAGTCTGAATGCACAAAGTATCCATACTGATCGTTCTCTTTGTCCAAGCCGAACATGATGTTGCCGTTGCGGGCCAGTTTAGACCAATAGGCAGCATAGGAATTCTCCGGACTCGTGGGGTCCAGCGGACTGGTGAAATAGTGGCCGATGATTTCAGGGTTGGTCGGGTCATGGATGTCTGCCACAAAAATACCGGCGGTCATATCGGCAATGTACGCCTTGGTATCATGAATCATGACTTGATAGGTGTAGCCGGGGCTGTCGTAACCTGCAACGCTGACGGGAGCAGTAAGGGTAGAAATATCAACAATTTCCACTCCGTCATTGCCTTCGGACAGGTAGGCGTAGTTGCCTTGTACGGTGACATGCCAATAGTAGTTACGATTCGGGTTGTTGTAATTGGAGAGTTCACTGATGTTGCTTGGGTCAGTGATGTCCAGAATGAACAGACCATTGGAACGATCGGCTACGAAGGCCGTGTTCCCAACAATCTCGCAAGACCTAGAACTGGTCAGGCCGGTGGCATGGCCTCGCTCGGAAAAACCGGTCGTGGCATTGTAATCAATCAAATAGACACTATTGCCTTCTGTTGTGGCACAGAGTACTCCATCCGTCATGCTCAGGCTATTGCCCACGGTATCCATCTGATAGCTGAACAACTGACTGGTGTTGGCCGGGTCTGCAACGGAGTAGGCGTAGAGTGTGCCATTTTCACTCAGAATGAACAAGGTATTCCCATCGGCGAGCAATCCATATGTGGAATCGCCGGTATCCCCGAAAGTGATACTAGAGACGTACTCATTGCTTTCTTGGTTGTAAATACGAACGGTATCTCTGGAACCGATGAAAACGTGGCTGCTATTGACCGCTATGGAACTCGGCGAATACATCTCCGTGGGAAGATCCACCAGGGTGCCGGGATCCGGAGTGCATTCGCAACTGGCATCTTCGGTGGCATCGTGACAGAGATAGGGACCGGTGCAGGCATCGGAATGCTCACAGGTCATCGTGCATCGCCCGTCATCTTGTTGCTGATAGTCCGTTTCACAGGTGTCGCAGGACTCACCGGTATAACCTGCTTCGCATTGGCATATCGCTGAGGCGTCGCAGACCATGTTTGTACCGCAGGAATCCCCTTCGGATTTTGCCGTCCAGCCGCTTGCACTGGTTGTGTGATTGCATGTCTCACAGGCGTTATCAGGGTTTTCCGTACCATCGGCAACACACTCATCCGCGATGGTGCAGAACGAGCCATCACATTGACAAGCACCGGTTACGCAAGCTCTGTTCGTGCCGCACTCCGTGCCATCCGGGCGCGGACTCCAGCTATCCGTCGCTTCGCTGACGGTACATACTTCACAAATGTTTTCAGGGTTGACCGTCTCATTGGAGATGCAGGTGTTATCGAGATCACAATAACCTGTTTCACACTGGCAGGTGAACTCTGTGGCTCCAACGGCTACGCAAACAGTACGCACGCCTTCGGTGCAAGGATTGGGATCACAGGGGTCGTCTTCGGTGTCACCATCTTCATCACCGTCGGTGTCACCATCTTCATCACCGTCGATGTCCCCATCTTCATCACCGTCGATGTCACCATCTTCATCACCGTCGATGTCACCATCTTCATCACCGTCGATGTCACCATCTTCGTCACCGTCGATGTCTCCATCTTCGTCGCCGTCGATATCATCGTCGTCGTCGGTGTCATCATCGTCGTCGGTGTCATCATCGTCGTCGGTGTCATCGTCATCGTCGGTGTCATCATCGTCGTCGGTGTCATCATCGTCGTCGGTGTCATCGTCGTCGTCGGTGGTGTCCCCGTCTTCATCCCCGTCAAGGGCAGGGTTGTCATCATCGTCGTCGCCGTTGTCGTCGCAGGCGACAAGCCCGAAACCAAGTAGCAGGAATAGAACATAAACCATCAGCTTGCTGAATTGCATCGCTTTCCCCCTTCATGATATTCAAATGGTACATACAGATAGAACGTGCGTTCTCCCTTGGAACCCTTCCCTTGTAATACCCGGTTACTTACTTGTCAAGTTGAGGTAAGAATATCAGATGTAGTTCATTGTAGGGGATTTCCTGAAATTCTTTTCATGATTTGTTGCTGTAGCGATGAAGATCAAGGGTGAGGACAGGCCGGTTTGGGACTATTCTTGTCTTTTGGGGTGGGTTTATGGTACTACCCGAACGGATGAATCCGGTGGTGCCTTGATCCAGCCGCCGAGCATTGGTATTGATTCTAACCTATGGTTGTTTGGGGGGATTATGCATTCCAAGAGTTGGCTTGGTCTGGTCTTTTTGTGCCTTTGCGGCCTTTCTGTCATAGCCTGTCAGTCTTCCGGTGAGGAGACTCACCCAAACGATGATGATGATTCTTCCGAGCAGGATGACGATGACGAGGACACCTCGGACGGCGATGCTGAAGAGGATGACTCCTGGTATGAACGCACGTTTACCTATACGGAAGAACGGGAACCATGCAAGGACTTTGCTGAAACCCGAAACCTCTATTTCGGGGATCTTCATGCCCATAGTCGCTATAGCTGGGATGCTTACGGCTACAGCATGAGAACGGACCTGGAGGAACTCTACGATTTCGCCCAAGGGGCTGCTGTGGAACTTTCCCCCTTGCAAGACGGAAGTGGAAGCCGTAGTGCAGCCTTGGATCGCCCGCTGGATTTCCTCGGCATCAGCGACCATCTGGAGTACGTCGGCGAGCATCTCTTGTGTACCGATGAGCAGTCCGAGGTATACGGCAGTGATGGCTGTATGGCCATCCGTGAAGGAGGGCAGGGCAATGTGACCCGCTTCGGCCTTCGTTTATCTCAGGCCGACCCCACCCGTGAAGCAAGCATCTGTGGAGAGGACGGCGAACGCTGCCACGAGGCGATGACGCGGGTTTGGCAGAGCTTTCAGGATGCGGCGAACCAGGCCTATGACAGCACGGAAACCTGCACCTTTACGACGTTTATCGGTTACGAGTACACGGCAAGCACGGATGTCGTAAACTGGCACCGCAACATTTTTTTCAGAAACAACATCGTGCCCGATGCTCCGGTTTCCTATTTTGAAGCCAAGACGCCGGAAGCGATCTGGAATTTCATGGAACAGCAATGCCTGGATGCCGGAACCGGTTGCGACGGGATGGTGATTCCGCACAACATGAACTGGAGCAACGGTCACTCCTTTACTCCCTACTACCGTAAGCTTTCCAGCAAAGACGAGCAGCGGGAGCAGGCTCGGCGGCGTGCCCGGCTGGAACCGCTGACTGAGATCATGCAGCACAAAGGGGATATGGAATGCAAAAACGGTTTCGATGGACTGGAAAACGATCCCTTGTGTGATTTCGAGAAGATCCGCGAAGCCGACTTCGATGATTGCGGGGATAAGCCCGGCCTTGGTAGCGTCAACGGCTTCGGTTGCATCTCGCGCCTGGATTTCGTTCGGAATATCTACAGCTACGGTCTGAAAGAAAAGCGGCGCCTGGGATTCAATCCCTACCGCTTCGGGGTGATCGGTAGCACGGATACCCATAATGGAACGCCGGGGCTGGTCAGCGAGCGGTATTTCCCCGGTCATGTAGGTGATGTGGATTCCACCGAACAGCTTCGCTTGGGAGAGGGAACGATGACCCACAACCCACGGGTTTACAACCCAGGTGGTTTGAGTGCCGTCTGGGCTGAGGAAAACAGCCGGGATGCCCTCTTTGCCGCCATGCGCCGAGGGGAAACCTACAGCACCAGCGGGCCGCGTATCTCGGTGCGTTTCTTCGGTGGCTGGGATTATGCGCAGACTCTCTGTGAGGATAAACAGTGGCTGGAAACCGGCTACCGCGATGGCGTTCCGATGGGAGGTACCCTGCCGGCTAGTCTGGTGTCCGATGCTGCCCCTCGTTTTGTGGTGAAGGCTCATGCGGATAGGGGGACCGAAGACAACCCCGGCACCTTGTTGCAGGCCGTGCAGATCATCAAAGGATGGATCGACGAAGGTGGAGAAACCCACCATCGCGTGGTAACTGTCGCGGGGGACACAGACAACGGTGCAACGGTAGACGAGGTGAGTTGCGAGCAGCAGGGACCGGGCGAAGAGCATCTCTGCGCGGTATGGGAAGACCCGGAGTTTGATCCCGACCAGGATGCGTTTTACTACGTTCGCGTTGTTGAGAACCCTTCCTGTCGTTGGACGGCCTATGATTGTCAGAGCTACGAAGGAGAGATTCCTGAAGGCTGCTTGCAAAGCGACATCGCCCGCGTGCATCAGGAACGAGCCGTCACCACGCCCATCTGGTTTGACTCCGAGCGATAATTGGTTGCCTTTTCGGTGTAAGCTGGCTACAACAGACGGGTTGGTTAACAAAATCTTCATATTCGAGTTCTGTTTGTACGACGCGGCATAAAGGAGCGATTCATGGGTGCCAGCAATTTCCAGTTATTGTGGACAATGATCAAGAACCGTAAGGTGCGGGCCTTGAACCAAGAGATGATCGGCTACAGCCTTGAAACCAGCGTGGGACCGATCACGCGGGATGAGGCGGTCTTGTTTGCCAAGGCCACCAACGACACCAACCCACTGTACGAGGCCGACCCGGACCTGGTTCCGCCGATGTTTCTGGCCCGCGTGGTACATCCTATGCTGACTGATCTGCTGATTCATCCCAAGCTGAAGCTGAACCTGATGCGTATGGTTCACGGGGAACAGCTTTTCCATTGGCATGGAACAGCCCGCGTCGGGGATACCATCCGCGCTAAACTCACCGTCAAAGGCATTCGCGAAGTACCCATCGGTCAGGTGCTGGAACTGCTCTTTGAAGCCTTTCGTGGGGATGAACTGCTGGGCTATGGAGAAACCGGGCTGGTGGTCCGGGGTTCCTCGAAGAAAGGTGGGAAGAAAGCCGATGAAGCCCCGGTTCTGCCGGAGCCGCTTTTCGAGACGGAGATTCCCACCGAGACCAATCAGGCTTTGCGCTATGCCGAGGCCAGCGGCGACCACAATTTCATTCACACCAACAACCTTCTAGCCAAACTTGCCGGACTGCCGCGGACCATCCTGCATGGGATGTGTGTGATGTCCATGACCACCAATACCCTGGCAATGAAGCTGGCCGAAGGCGACATCAACCGGCTGGGGGAAATAGGTCTGCGTTTTGCCTTCCCCGCTATCCCCGGAGATAAACTGTCCTTGCTGATTTATCCGCAGGAAGGGGAAAGTGGCAGGTATCCCTTTGTTTTGAAGAACGCCAAAGGCAAAGAAGTCTTGAAGAACGGTCATGTGATCATCCGGCAAGCCTGATGGTTCTTTATGGTTTCGGCATGTCAAGGCTCCATTGATGATGGGGCCTTTTCTCATGGAGACGAAGCCTAGGGTTGGATGGCTACTTTTCAGCGTTTGTCCGTTGACAAATGACGCTAGCGTCACTATTGTGTTTTTAACATCTGGAACGAATCAGAACATAAAACATCGGCCATAGGAGAGAGCCATGAGCATCTCGTTTGATTTTGTACGTAACCAAGGAAGCGGCAAAGACATCACCAGCTATAACCCGGCTACGGGCGATGTCTTGGCCACGGTGAAGGGCTTCACCTCCGAGGAAGCCAGGCAAGCCTTGCTCCGTGCGCGCAAAGCCCAGAAAACATGGGCCGCGCTTCCCGTCGCGGAACGCGCCCGGCGGGTGAAGAATTTCCAGTATGTCCTGACTGAACGGATGGATGAAGTCTGTGAACTGATTATGCTGGAAAACGGCAAGCCGATGCAGGAAGCCTTGGAAACTGAAGTCTTGCCCATCATTGATTTGACGGCCTATTTCACCGGTCGTGCGGAAAAGATTCTCAAGGATCAGAAAATCCCGCTTCATCTGATCAAGTACCGGCGCAGTTTCATCAACTACCGCCCGCGTGGCGTCATGTTGATTATCAGTCCGTGGAACTTCCCCTTTACCATTCCCATTGGGGCGGTGGTTATGGGCCTGATTGCAGGCAATGCCGTGTTGCATAAACCGGCCAGTCTGACTCCCTTGATTGCCTTGAAGACCCGCGAACTGATGGATGAGGCGGGCATTGATCCCGATCTCTACCAGGTGATTCCCGGTGCGGGGCCCTTGGGAAGTGAAATCATTGAAATGGGTGTGGACTACGTCAACTTCACCGGAAGCACCGCAGTCGGGAAAAAGGTGGCTGAAATCTGCGGGCGAAAACTGATTCCCAGCAGCATGGAACTGGGCGGTAAAGATCCGCTGATTGTCACCCAGGACGCCGACTTGGATCTCGCCGCCGGGGCCATTGTCTGGGGGGCTTTCTGCAATGCCGGTCAGGTTTGCGCCAGCGTGGAGCGTGTCTATGCCCACACCGCTATTTACGATGCCTTGTTGGCCAAAGTGGTGGAACGCACCAAGGCGCTGCGTATGGGAAACCCTGTTCAGGCCGAGGTGGATATGGGCGCGATGGTGGATATTCACCAATTGGATATTGTAGAGAAGCAGGTCCAGGAAGCCGTGGAACAAGGCGCAACGGTGCTGGTTGGCGGTAAACGCGGTGAGGGTCCGGGGCAGTTTTTTGAGCCGACGGTATTGGCCGACGTGACGGAAGACATGGAGGTGGTGAAAGAGGAAAGCTTTGGTCCCTTGTTGCCGATGATGCGTGTCTCCTCCGACGAGGAAGCGATTGAGCGTTCCAACAACTCCATTTATGGTCTGAACGCCTATGTGTTCAGTAGTGACCCCAGCCGCGCTCGGTTTATCGCCCGCCGTCTGGACGCTGGAACGGTGATGATCAATGAAGTGCTGATTACCCACGCCTGCCCGGAAACCCCCTGGCAAGGTGCCAAGCAGAGCGGTACCAGCAAGGTGCATTCCGACCAGGGTTTGCGGGACTTGTGTTTCCCTTACCATATCAATGAAGAGATCGTTCCCCAGCCCTCGTGGAGCCCCTTCTGGCAGCCTTACAGCCGCAAAATGTATGATCGTATTGCCGCCGGGGTACGCACGCTTTACGCCAAAGGGGCCGGTGGAAAACTGGAGGGTCTGAAATCCATGTTCCGCATCAAGTAAGGGTTCTTATTCTGAAATCAGTTCTCAAACCGGGTGATTCTTTCACCCGGTTTTTTCGTGCTATTCGTCCCTTTTCATCCGCTTTCATCGAAATCTTTTTCCGGATTGATGAACGCTGAAATCAAGCTTTCCCTTTTTTTTGACAGAACCTCTTTCATCGCTACAATCAAGGTATCGTAAGATTTGGAAAAAGGAGAGATGGAATGATCCACATGGAGGGAAGCATGATTCAGGGGAAACGATGGATACTCAGGATGGGACTCCTTGCAGGTTTCCTGGCTTTGTGTCTCGCAGGCTGTGCCCGGCCTATTCCCTCCGTGCATTGGAAGAATCCACCCGCCGAGCCGCGGCCCATTGACAAAACAATCACCGAGGCTTTCAGAAAGCATGGCCTTGCCGGTTTGAGTATTGCCGTGGTTAAAGAGGGGAAGATTCTCTGGGCTGCGGGCTATGGATACAGCAACCTGGAAACCGAGAGCAAGGTCGGGCCGTCAACACGATTCCATGCCGGTCGGCTTTCCAGCCTGATTATGGTTGCCGCTGCCAAACATCTGGTGGAAACAACGGATGTTTCCCTGGAGGATTTCATCACGGACCTGCTTCCGGGAACGAGTCTGCACTCCCCCTTTGAAGAGAACCCGACAATCACTTTGGGTCAGGTGATTCAACATCGTGCCGGTTTGCCTTCCAGAGAATCTGACCCAATTGCAACCGTCCTACATCCTATCTTCCCGGCAGGGACCGTGCGGTTTTATTCTCACCTGGGGATGAGTATTGTCGAGAAACTGATTGATATACGTTGTGGACAAACTCTGGAAACCTATTCCAAGGAGAACCTGTTGACTCCTTTGGGAATGTGGGATTCGTCCTTTATGCCGGCTGGGAATGCGAAAGGGCGAACCCGCTATTACAATGAAGACGAAGAACGGTTGAAAGACGGAAAATGCGAAGAGATCCCTTCCGTGGGGTTGAGGACCAGCGCAATGGATCTGGCAAACTTCCTGGCGTATGCGATGAAGCCGGGGCCGGATGGAAGACCAAGCGTGGTGGATCTTGCCGGGATTTGTACTCATCAGGAGATTGACCCGCGTTGCGCGATGCTTGCCGTCGATGATAGTGGCAGCGGAGCCATTGCCTTGGTCCCAGAGCAACAGCTTGCCGCTGTCGTGCTTTCCAATACAATGAACCAGGATGCGGGAATGGTTCATCTGGCCTGGCAGGTTTTGGCAGAGGAAGCAAAGAAAGGTGGTTTTTCTCTACCTGCGCCCATTACCTGCACTCAAGAGGACGCCTCTCTTCCTGAAAAGGTCTATGATGGGTATATGGTTGTTCCATTCGGCCTTACAAAGCTTGAGACAGGAGAAAAAGACATTCTTGCGAGTCACGTCTGGGCCAGCGACGCTGATCATCCGGTTATTATCGGATGGGACGTCATTCAAGCGTTAATGTCAGACCGCGACCTCGTCTCCTTGGGTCTCAAACCATTTCGTTTTGTTCCTTGTGATGGTCGTTCTTGCTACCGCGTAGAAATGGCATCCTATTGGTTTCCAGAGGAACTGACAGCCCAGGCGAGGATCATCTGGGACTCTTCCAGCAACCCGCAGTTTATGGAGATATCCATGGAAGGGGCGGTGAGTCTTTTGGGGATACGGTTGGCGGATGCTGAACGTATCCGGAGTTGGGCACGCTACGCAGGGGATTACCAGTTGGAAGGGGAGTCTTTGACAAAGGATTCAGCCGAAGAAATCCGGTTGATTGAGACACACAGTGGGTTGTTGTTATGGGTACCCAAGGACATTGAGAAAATACCGCTATACCCGATGATGTTTTCGCTCATTCCACTGTCCGATCATGATGCGATGATGCTTTTTCCCTTCGACGGATTACACCATTTGGGGCTTATGTGGGTAGGGATGGATACAAGCAAACCGGGTCAACCCGTGTTCATCCTTGCTGGAGAACGCTTCCGGAGGGTAAAGGATCTTTCGCAAGACCAGGGCAAGACAAGTCCAAAGTAGGAACCGACCTTGCTCGAATAAAGAAAGGTTCTGATCCCATCACCGGGCAGATGACCGTTTGTCAAAACGGAGGGCTTCTCTCGTTCCCATCCTTGATGGTGAGTTTTGGATTCCCCGGTTTGGGGATTAGAATCTAAAGTTTCCAGGCAAGGTTGTTTCTGAGCGGGTTCTTTCAAACAACAACAAGGCTACCCCTGTTGAGGTAGCCTTGCGCAATCGATCAGGCGTGAAGAGCAAGGCTCTTCCTGCCCGGATGGGTTTCCGGAGAAGGGGCTTAGCCGCAACCGCCTTGGGGTTTGGCTTTTACTTTCAGCTTGACCTTGCGTTCATACTCCAGCTTGGGAAGGTTTTCGTCCCGCGTGATGGTGGGCCGCTTGTGGGTATCTTTATGGGTGGCCAAGAAGCAGTCCGTGGGGAATTCCTTGCAGGGACAGCCGGGATGGCTGGAATAGCTTCGCGCCCCTACCGATTGACTGAAGGCGTAGCGCAGGCTTTCCTGTTCCACCTTGGTTTCTTTCGGGAAAGGCGTGGCAATACAGGGGTCGGGCGGATAGATGGAAAGCCACTTGTTTACACCGCCCTCAATGATGTAGAGGTTGACCAGCCCTTGGGCGCGTAGGGTGCGGTAGGCCTCCGTGGCTTCTTGCTCGTCGTTGCTCATCACAAACCACACCTGGTTGTCGGGGGCGCCTTTGAGCTTCCGCACGTAGTCGGGGTCGGTGAGTTGCTCTTTTTTGACATGCTTGGCGCACATCAGATGGAAGAGGTTGAAATCCCGCTCGCTGCGCACATCCAAGGTCGTCACGCGGATCGTCGCATTCTGGGAAAGCTCTACCACCTCGCCGGGGTGTACGTAGACATCCCGGTTTTCCAACTTGGTCTGCTCCGCCTCGGCGATACGCTCCCAGCGGTCTTGCGTGGTCGGTTGACCGAGAACGGTGGCAAACAGAGCCAGGCCCAACACCACTGCGGCGACGGCTTTCAGCCGCAGGCTGGGTACGAAGCTGACCTCAGAGAGTTTCTTTCCTTGACCGAAGACCTGTTCGGAGATTTCCGCTCCATAGAACATCATCAAGGCCATCAAGACCAGCAGTGTCAGCACAATGCCCATCGGCAGGCCGAAGAGATCGGTTAGCATGAAGCGACCCATGAAGCTGGACTGGTAAAAGCCCTGGAAGCTGTCAACGCTTTCACCGAAAACGAAGATGCCGAAGGCCACGCCGGAGGCGAAGAGGATGCCATCCAGCTTCAAGGTGCTGCTGGCAACCAGGCTGGTGCCGGGGCAAAACCCACCGATGACAAAGCCCACGCCCATCACCAGACCGCCGACGATGCCCGGCCAGAGATAGGTGGGGTTGACCCAGAGGCGGTCGAAGTCCAACAGGCCGAAGGCGCTGCTTAAGGTCAAGAGCGTCGCGGCGACGATGATGCCGGTGAACATCACCTTCAACACCGTCATGTCTTTCAGATAGAATTGGGCGGCCAGTTTGCGGGAATCGCCAAAGCCGGAGAGTTCCAGCGCCGCGCCAAAGCCCATGCCGATGACCAGGAAGAGACCGTAGGCCAGCCAGAGGCTTAGGTTGTGAATGGGATCGAAAGGAGCCATAATCAAACCTCCGTCAAACGGGGAGAGGATGGTTGGGTGTCAGGGTTCGTCGGTTTAGTTCCAAGCCTTGCGGAAGAACCAGGCGATGGCATAACCGGCACCGAAAATACTGAACATGAAGGCGAAGCTTCCTACGCTGAAAACCGCGCCGCCGCTCAGGGCTTGACCGGAGGTGCATCCGCGAGCCAGTCGGGCGCCGAAGCCCATGATGGCACCACCGCCGAAGGCCATCATCAGCCGAGTCATGTTGCTGATCTGCGGACCTTTACGGATTTCCAGCTTGAAACGTCGGTTGGCCAGGCCGGAGATGGTTCCGCCGAGGAAGGTGCCGATGAGCATGAACACGCTGGCATCTTCCAAAGGAGCTTTGAAGCCACCGGCAAACTTGGCGAAATAGGCCGTGCGATCCACATGCTCCGGGGTGATCAGATCCAGCACGAAGGACACAACGTGGGTGATTCCGCCGGAGGCTCCCAAACCGTTTCCGGTGATGTAGAAGGCCAGGAAAAGTACCACGCCGAGCAGGGTTCCCCCAAGGTAGGGGTTGATGTAGGGGCGGCTTTCGGATTTAGTGGTCATGGGATCCATCCTTTCCGTGTTGGGAAGGGTCTTCAATATCTTCGTACCCACTGACCATCGCCTGCACGTTGGAAAACACGGTGTGGCCGGTGGTGGTCAGGTACACATGAGCGAGGACAAAGGTGACCAGGAGCCAACTCCCGAAGCTGTGTAGGGGCGTGACCCAAGTCAAACCTCCGATGCTTTGAGCCAGTTCCGGCCATTGGGATACACCCCAGATCAACAAACCGGTGATGACCTGGAAGGGAATCAGCACGTTGAGCAGCCCCATGTAGGTAACCTGCTGCAAGGGGTTGAGTTTGCGTTCCTTGGTCTTTGCCATCGGGTGCGGCGCACCGACGAAAATGCCGTTGAGATAGTATTTTGCTTGGGCCAGGGCTTCCTCGAAGAAGGTTGCCGTGGGCGGAATGAACTGCTTGATGTCCGTCGAAACGAGATGATAGAACAGCGAAAGGAAGGCGTTGGCGATCATAATCACCGCCAGCAGGTTGTGCAGCCATACCGAACTGTCAAAACCGAAGATGCTGACGGCTCCCACCCAGTGGATTTCAATCCCGGTCAAGGCCAGTAGAAGGATGCTGCCCGCCATCAACCAGTGCCAGATCCGTTCGTACAAGGAATACATGTACACGCGCTTCATCGGAACGTGGTGAGATTCAAGCTTGCCGCTCAATCGGGCGCGAATGCGCAAACCACCGTGGCCGGCAATACCGATGGCCGTGGCAAGGAAGATCAGCAGGCCAAGCAGGTCTACCCAGGGGGCGCGATCATGGCCCAGCACGTAGGCGTCTCCAACATGGCTCCCTCGTTCGTAGTACAGACCCTCGGCCTTGGTTTCAAGACTGCCGGACAGCGAGAGCTTTTCCGTGCCTTTCAAGGTCGGTGTGACGCCGGGCAGGGCGAAACCAGCCAAGGGGATCGGCTCACCCAGGCGGGAGTTCTGATCGTGACAGTTGGCGCAACTCAGGGAAACCACATCGCCACCCATTACACCATGATGAACTTTGTGAGCTACGATGTCTTGCTTGAGTCGGGGTTGTTTCACTCCAATGGTAGAAAGGCGTTGCTTCACCGCTTCGACCTTCGCTTCGTGGTCCAGGCGAAGTTCGGTATCCGAAAGCTTTTTGTCGCCATCGGAATCCAAAGCGGCGAGGATGGGGGCTACGTAGCCTTTGCCATCAAACAATGCGGCACGAAGAGCGGCGTCGGGGACATCCTCGCCGGTGGCTTCATCCATCCAGCGGGTTTCGGTGACCAGGTTATACGGCGCAAGCTTGCTCTCGCCGCTATCCTGCTTTTCCCAGATCAGGAAGGGGTGGTAACCTTTCAGATAGGTGGTGTTCAGGTTTTGCGGGTTGGCTTCATCCACACCGCGATAGCGGGTCCGCGGGGTCATGGCGTCGGTAAGGATGGAGCGGTCCAGTTCCTTCAAGGCCGGGCCGAAGAGTTTCGGGACGTGGCAAGCCCGACAGTCCAAGCGTGCCATGTGGCGTTCTTTGTAGGGCAACTCCTCATGGACCGCCATCGGGTCGTGGCAGGTGGTACACTGCGTTTTCGTCAGACGGTGATCGGGTTTCTGAAGATACTGGGCAGTATCAAGTCCTCTGGGGTCTTGTTTCAAGAAGCTCAGATTCTTTCCTTGATCCTGCACCTGTTCCGGGTTGTTGCCGGTTTTGTGGCAACTGGTGCATTCCAGCATCCGGGCAGCGTGGACATCCCAACTTTGGTTCAGGTTTTCCTTGTCTGCCAGGTTGAGATAGCTGTCATTCAGTTTCTGTTGGCTGAAGACTTCGCCTGTCTGTTGGGTCAGGTCATAGCCCTGGGTCGCCGGGGCTCCTCGTGCTGTGAACGAGGAGAAATCTTCCGGCAGGGTCAAGGGGGCTTTATCCGTATGAAGATAGCCGTGGCAGAGTGCGCAGTTTTCCGCTTTGGGCGCGCTGAGGGTCATGAAGTCCCGCCGCAGGTTTCCGGTGGTGTCCAGCATTGCCGGGCTGACCTCCAACCGGCCTTGGTAGGCATGACACTGGAGGCAGTCGGCCTTGACTGTGTCGTTGTGGTGGCTGCTGTGAGCCTGAATGAAGCCTGTGTCATGGCAGGTCTTGCAGGTGGTTTCCGTGGCCATCGGCAGGCCGGTGTGGCGTACCTGCAAGCCGTTTTTATCCAAGGGGGCAAAGAGCGGATGAATGGGGTTGACCACCTCGGCGGGCGGTGCTTCCACCGGTTCCGGGGGAGCCGGATGAACCAGACTATCCCACAAAGAGGGGCTTTCTTCGGGGGCCGGAGCGCTGGATTCCTCTACGGTGGCTTGACCGTGTTCATCTACCATCATGGGAGCCTGATCGGTCGCGTAGGCGCTGGGAAGCATCAGGCAGAACACCGCGAGCATGAAAGAAAGGGTGCGTGATTTCATTGGCGTCCTCCCGTGAGCATCGGATCGTTGGGATAACCAAGGGCTTTCCAGTCCAGGCGTCCGCCTTCTCTGTGGCAGTCGGTGCAGGCCAGGGATTTTTCTTTGGGTTGTACCATGTGCGAGAGCGGCCAGAACATTTCAGTGTGGGTGAAATCATAGTGTCCGCTGTAGGGCAGGCCGCTGATTTCCGCACCCAACTCCAGGGCTTTGCCCCAGTCGAAGTCCCACCAGAAGCCGCCTTTCCCTGCGGTCAGTACCGGCGAAAGGTTCTTGTTCACGGTGTCGTAGGGTTGTTTGCCGCGATGCACCTTGAAGGGCCAGATTTTCGCTGTTTTGTCGTGGATGTCCCCACGGGGTTTGTTCAAAATCGTCGGCGTGCTTGGGTCGATCTTGTCTCCCAAGAGATAGCGATCCACATTCAGGTTAAACCAGGCGTATTCCGGTGTGACGCTCTCATCATAGATGAACTCGCCTTTGATCTTCAGATAATGATGCACATCGTCCGGGCGGGAGTCATCCCCGGCCTTGGACCAGTCCCAGTCCATTTTCGTCGGTACTTTGTTGGCGAAGCTGGGAATGTGACAGGTCTGGCAAGCCACGGCACCAAGATGGCGGTTCAGGCGTTCGTCCGTGTGCGGGCTGCCCTTGTGGCAGTCGGTGCAGTTCATGCCGTTGTCATGGTTGACGCTGACACTGAAGGCTTTACCGGGGATGTTGTGCTTCTCGGTTTTGTGGCAATCCACACACTGGAAGCCTTCACGGCCCATATGCACATCAATCATTTCATTGCCGTTTTCCAGGCTGTTGTCCAGATCGCCGTGCTTGACGCCAAGTCCGCCGCCTCCGTAGAAGTGGCACAGGCCGCAGTTCTGACGTTTGGGATAGCCCACGCTCTTGGCCGAGGCGAGCAGGTCGGTGTCCTCGGTGGGCATACCGGCTTTGGTTTTACGGTATTGTCCGCTCCAGTCATGGCAGGCCAGGCAGTCTACGTTTTCTTCCTTGTCGAAATCAAAGCTGTTGTCTTTCCAGCCATACCCGGCGTGGCATTTGGTACAGCTTGGCCAGTTCCCGGTGATTCCGATACAGAAGTTGTTCAGCAGGTTACGCTTTCCGATACGCTGTTTGCCCTCATGACCGGGAACCTCTACCGGCTCGCCCAACCATTGCCAATGGGCCGTTTTCATCATCTCTTGGGCCGAGGTTTCATGGCATGTCAGGCAGGCCTGGGTCACATCTTGAGGTTTTTCAAAGGGCTTGTCGAAAAACGCGGCGTGACTGGTATGGGTCAAGGGCGCAGGGCGCTTGATCTCCGCCTGGATTTCAGTGGGCTTGGGAACAAGCAGCGTAACAAGCACTACGATGAGGCCTAGCGCAGCAAGTCCCCCAAACATGGCGAGTGTCTTCTTCATTGTCCACCCCGTGTGGTCAAAAGAGGGTTCGGGTCAACCGGAACGTCAATGCAACTTTATCAGAGCCTAGGGTCCGGCTCTTGGTTTCACAAAACAATCTAAACAACTTACGTGGGTTCTTGGTTTGATCCCTCTTTGCGGGACAGCGCTTTGTGGCAATTGGCCGCGATGTCCGAGAGATGGGTTTCTTCCAAGTACTCCACAATCTGATGATGAATGTCCCGCATCTTACCACCAAAAATACATTGGCTCATTTCGCCGTCTTGGCAGGCTCTGGTGGCAAACACACAATGCCCTTCGGGCAGGGGACCGTCAAAAAGGATGTAAATATCAAGAAGTCGTACTGTCTTTGGATCTTTTTCAAGCAGAAAGCCGCCACCGGGACCGCGCCTGGCGGATAGAATGCCCGCTTTGGTTAAACGATGACAGACTTTCATCGTGTGCCCTTCGCTGGCGTTGCACACCTTGGCCAAGTCATTGGCGTTGACCTTGGTTCCTTGGCTGGCAATGAAGGCCAGTGCGTGCAGCGCGATGCAGGAGGCTTCGGACATTTTAATCAACAAGGACATGGATTCCTCAATCGCCGGTTAATTCTGGAATAGTGGTAACACAATTACACAAACCTGTCAAGTTCTTGAAATCAGCGTGAGGGAAGGGTACATCCGGCGGGGAAGGAAAGGCTCTAGTTGGAGATCGGTCATTGGCCGATCAAGTTTAAAATCCCGTAAGATTTCCTATTCTTCGTTGTTATTTGAACGGCTTTCGGCTATCCTGCCCGCCGTGTTGAACCCCAAGCCGATGGGTTGGTTGATGATTTCCGCTGCGACACGTACATCTCTCTGTGGCCTGGTCTTGGTCTGGATGGCTATGGCTTGGTGTGCCGTGACGGCGGACAGCCTGATTTTCCATCATCTGTGGAACGCAGAACGGCAGGGGTTTGTCCATCAACCTGTGGTGGATGGACGCTTGGAGACTCCCCAGACCGCAGGCCAATGGAGCGAGCCGGAAGCCTATCTGCTTGCGGAGTGTGAGTCCTGCCCGGCCCATGTTTTTTCCCGGAGTCTTTCCAAGCAGGCCGAGGTCTTTGGCTGGGTTGTTGGCCTTCAAGCCAGGCTTTCGGCTTTTGTCAAACAGGATGGTTTGACCGGGTGCGAACCCCTCCTGGCTCGTGCCCCGAAACTCTCTCCTCCGAGGTCTCCTTTTTCTGCTTGTTGAATGTTCACCTGGTGAGTCCGTATCCCGTTACAGATTGCGGAGAGTGCGATGGCAAGGTTGAGAACTGGGCTGTTGGGCGTGATTCTCGGCGTGGTTCCTTTGGTGTTTGCGGGGCTTTTTGTCTTGAAGCCCTGGGGGGAGAGCATCCCCTGTACCCCCAAACCGCTGGAAACCTGGCGTGATGGAAGCCCGAAGACCCTTTCCTGTGATTGGTATGATGACGGTGTCAGCTGGGTGCATTACTGCGCACGGAAACCGGACCAGATGCCGGTGGGCTGCTGGACGGAGAAAGGTGGCGTACCGTGGAACGGCAGTCGTATCGAATGGTACTGGTATGGCAAGGAACACAATCCCAAAGAAGCCTATGGAGTCGTGAGGGTGATTGAACAATATGAAGACGGCCAGCGGTCCGGAACCTGGCAGGTCTTTTATCAGACAGGTGTCTTGATGAACGAAATTGTATTTGAAGATGGCGAGCGTGTCCGCTTTCAATCCTACGGGCCGGATGGCAAGCCTATCCGTCGTTCCGGAGGAACGTTCAAGGGTGGTAAACGATGAACCCACGTATTCGAGCATCGTTGATTTCCATTGCTTCCGATTTGCTGTTGATTACCGGAAAGGGCGTGCTGGCTTTTTTGTCCGGCAGTGCGGCCTTGTTGGCTGATGCCTACCATAGCTTGTCGGATCTCTTCGTTTCCTTTGCCGTCCTCTTGGGAGCCTGTGCCCGTGGTTGGTTGGAAAAACGGGCGGCTGTAGAGATCGCCCGCGAGGGGCCACCCACGCAAGCCTCCTCGGATTCCCCGCTCGTTGCAGAAACGGACGAGACAGGGGACGAGGCATCCCGGAAGAAAGAAACGACAGAAAGAGGTATCCCGGCAGAAGGCGATGATTACTCCTACTGTGAACACGATCAGGGAACCGCCACCAAAGGTTATTGGATCGAAGCGGGCATTGCCTATGTGATTTCCCTGGTCATTCTCTATTTACCCTATGAGATCATTACCCGTGTCGGTCAGGGAAGACCGGCCAAGATGGAATACATGTGGGTGGCGATTCTGGGTGTGATTGTCTTTATCGCCGTCGCCTATTTCCTTTCCCGTTTCAAAATTCTCATCGGGAAAAAGCTGGATTCTCCCGCCTTGGTTGCCGACGGTTATCATAGTCGTATGGACATGTTCACCAGCCTGGCCGTACTGCTTTCCCTGGTGGGGCAGATGATCGGCATTCACCTGGATGGCCTTGTCGCTGTGGTGATTGCGGTGATGATTGGCATTGTCGGCCTGGAGTTGTTCATTACCTCGATTATGGCTTTCATCAAAAAGGGAAACCTGAAACGCCTGTCTCTGTTCACTTGGTTGCAACTTCAGGCAGAGGTTTGTCTGCGTTGGCTGGCTCGGCGGATCACCGGTCGCACGATCAATCTGGCCGGAACGGAACTCTGGGCCTCGTTTTCGCCGCGACGTTGGATCACCCCCAAGCGGGTGGCTTTCTTTCTTGTTCTGGTGCTGCTGGCCTATGGATTCTCCGGCCTGAGTACCATTCGTCCTGATGAGCGTGGAGTCAGGCTGCGGCTCGGTCGCATTGTGGAATCGGATATTCCGCCGGGCTTGACCTATGCGCTTCCCTGGCCCTTCGAGCGGCTGCATCGTGTGCGTCAAGATCAGGTGCGCCGGGTTGAGATGGGCTTTCGTACATCCATAGATATGGATGGAAGTTTCTCGCCGCTGTTGTGGGAAGCGACTCATCAGGTGGCCGGTTATAAGAAACGCGAGGAAGAATCCATCGCGTTGACCGGTGATGAGAACCTTTTGGATGCCAGTCTGGTGTTGCACTACCGGTTGAAGAATCCGGTGACGGCGACCTTCCAGGTCAATAACGTTGGAGCCGTGTTGCGTGGTTTGCTGGAGTCTTCCATGCGTCGGATTCTTGCCACGGAAACCACCGATCGCGCCTTGGTCGAAGACCGCAAGGGGGTGCTGTCGGCCATCCGTGAGGATGTCCAACAGACGGCGGATCGTTTGAACCTGGGGGTTGAGGTCTTGGAAGTCTTCTGCCACGATCTTCATCCGCCGTTGACCGTCGTCTCTTCCTTCCGAGATGTCTTCAGCGCCCGCGAAGAGCGCACCACCATGTTGAACAAAGCGGAAACCTACCGCAATACCTCCTTGCCGAAGGCCAGAGCGGACAGCCTGCAACGCAAGCAAAGCGCCCACGCCGAAGCGGCGGAGAATCATGATAAAGCCACGGGTGATGCCCAGCGCTTCGCCTTGACCAGCCGGGCCTTTCGACTGCATCCGAATGTAACCTCGTTACGGATGCACCTGGAAATGGTGGAAGCCGGCCTGGCCGGAAAACGAAAGATCATCGCCAACCCCGATGTCAACCGGGGAGGGTATCGCTTGTGGCTGTTCGCGCCGGAGGGCGCATCTTTGCAGAACGGAAACGCCTCACGGGCGGCGAAAGGAAAGAAGGATTGACCATGAAAAAAATCTTGGCTTTGTTGGGTGGTCTGACGATTCTCGGCTACCTGATTTCCACGTCTCTGGTGGTGGTGGATGAAACCCAGACGGTGATTGTGACCTTGTTCAATAAACCCGTGCGTGTGGTGAAAGAGGCCGGTTTGGTGGTTAAATGGCCGGACCCGATTCAGACGGTGATTCGTTTGGATGCCCGCCTGCAATCGCTGGATTCCAACCTGGGTGAATACCTTACGCGGGACAAGAAAAACCTAGTCGCCTCCAGCTTCATTCTCTGGCGCATTCAAGATGCCGAGCGCTTCATTCAGAGCGTGCGCAGTAAAACCAACGCGGAAAAACGCCTGACCGACCTTGTTGGTTCGGAACTGGGTGTGGCCTTGGGTGAACACGTCTTGCAGGATTTTCTGACCACCAGCGAGGAAGGCTCGAAGATCGGTGAGATCACAAAGACGGTGTTGGAGCGCACGAAAGAAGCGGCCCTGCGGGATTTCGGCATTGAGTTGTTGGATGTGCAGCTTCGACGCTTGGGTTTCCCCACCCAGAACCTGCGCTCCGTGTATGAGCGGATGCGCGCCGAACGCGAACGGATCGCCAAAAAATATCGTGCGGAAGGGGAAGAGGAAGCAAGCAAGATCCGCTCCCAGACCGACAAGGAAGTCCGTGAATTGTTGGCCGAAGCCTATCGTGATGCACAGATCACCAAAGGGCAGGGCGAGGCGGAAGCCATGCGCATTTATGCGGAATCCTTCAGTAAAGATGCGCGGTTTTACGAGCTGACCCGTACCTTGGAAACCTACAAGAAGATTCTGGATGACAAGACCACGCTGATTCTCTCGACCGAGTCGCCGCTGTTTCGTTATCTGGAAACGCCACCTGCGGGAGTGGGACGATGAGTGAAGCCTCCATTTCAAACCAGACCTTTCGTCATGCCGGGTGGATTGTTCTTGCCGCCTTGGGGTTGGCTTTTTTCGTCTACCTGGCCAGCGGGATTTACTCGATCAAGCCGGAGCAGACGGGTGTCATCAAGCGCTTCGGGCGCATTGTCGAGGATGATGTCCAGCCGGGGATTCATTACCACTGGCCTTGGCCCATTGAAAGCCTGGCTCGGCCCAGCACCAAGGAAGTGCAAACCCTGACCATGACCTTCGACCGTACCAAGGCTGCGGGCTTGGAAGCCGATGGAGGAGCCTTGCTGACCGGTGATGGCAACATGGTGTTGTTGACCCTGCGTATTCAATACACCATCGACAGCCCCATGCTTTACCTGACCACGGCGCAAAACCCCTTTGTGGTGTTGGAGCGGATGATTCAGGCCAGCGTGATCCGCGTTTTCAGCAGTTTGAGTGTGGATGATGTCTTGACCAGCGGACGAAACGCCACCCAGACCACTTTGCGCAATGAGATTCAAGAGGCCTGCAACCGGCTGGATCTGGGCATTCGTCTGGTGTCCATTCAGATTCAACGCATCGAGCCGCCGCAATCCGTGGCCAGTGCTTTCAAGGATGTGGCCAGCGCTCGTGAAGATGCCCACAAACTGGTTCAGGAAGCGGAAGGCGAACGCAACCGGCGTCTTCCCCAAGCCCGTGCCCAGGCGGTTCGACAACTGCGTGAAGCGGAAGCCCAATCCAACGAGGCGGTCAGTATGGCCCAGGGGGATGCCGAGAAATTCCTTTCCACCTTGACCGAGTACCGCAAGTCAAAGGGCGTGACGGCCAAACGACTCTATCTTGAAACGGTAGAGGAAATCCTGCCCCGCGTGAAAAAACAGTTGATCAATCCCCAGGCGGAAGCCAAGGTCAGGGCGCGCCCCTGGTAGAGAGTTCGAGCCTGCCTCCGCGATAGGATACCGACCGTTTCATGAATGCAAAAACGCCCCGGAAACTCCGGGGCGTTTGGTGTCGTGTCGTAGGAGCCGATGGCTTTTTCCGGCTTATGCCAGTGTCGCCAAGAGGCGCTCGCCGTGTTCTTTGGCGCGTTTGAGAACATCCTCTTTGTCACCGGCCATGCCGGGAATGAACATCATTCCATTGCTGTAAATGGGAGGCTGGAAATCAACCTGGCAGAGATTGGCCGTCTGTTCCAGCGGAGGAAGGAGTTCTTCAACGCTGTAATTGTTGTAGCCCTCTTTGCTGTAGGCCTCTTTGGGGCCGCCGGTGGTGAAGGAAAGCTGCCATTTTTTGCCCTTCAGTTTGTCCCCTTCCGGGCCGTAGGCAAAGTTGAAGCTCAACACACTGTCAAACCACTGCTTCATTCTCGGTGGGACGGAATACCAATAGAAGGGGAATTGCAAGACAATGGTGTCGGCTTCCAGAAGGGCTTTCTGCTCCGCGTCTACATCAATCTTGAAATCGGGATAGAGATCGTCCAGGTGACGGATTTCCAGGTTTTCCGCTTTGGCACGAACGGTATCTACAATAGTCTTGTTGGCAAGACTCTGCTCGAAGGTGGGGTGGGAAAGGATCATTACGGTCTTGGTCATGGGAATCTCCTCGTGGTGGTTGTCAATACGAACATTCTACTCAACCATAAGACCGTTTCTTGGGCCGTCAAGGGTCATGTCTGAAAATCTATAAAAATGATGGACAATCCCTTGGTTTGCTTGAGAAAGATCAGAATCACCCATCAAGGGTTCTCGTCTCACTCAAATAATCGACTCTGATTCCATTTCCAGAGAGACAATTCTTTGTCAAAATGGACGGTGCCTTGTGTTCCCGTCCTTGATGCTGGTTTTGGAATCCATGGTTTGGGGATTGGAATCAAAAAAAGACCGGGGAGAACCCGGCCTTGAAGCTCAGCATATCTGATGGGATGAGCCGCTGCGATGCGGAAGCAACCCAGGAGGGGAGGGGCTTAGTTATCCAGCACGCAGTCGTTGAAGTCCGTGCAGTTGGTGAAACGGGAGCAGCGGGCGACATCGGCTTCGATGGTATACTCAACGGTGCCTTCGCTGGCCTGATCGCAGAGATCCAGGCAGGAGGTGACCAGTTCGTCGGTGACGACGTTGGTTTCATCGCATTCCTGGATACGCTGGCAGTAGACCTGGCAGTCTTCAAGAGCCTGAGCGTTGGAGTCATCCCCGCAGGAAGGAAGCAGGGACAGCGCAAAAAGCGCGGTGAGCAGTAGAAGCAAACGCATGAAACCTCGCTTTGAAAGAAGAACCGGGTCGTTTTTCGCTAGAAAACCTAGCGTTTTTGTGGTGTGCTGTCAACGAAAATGCTAGCCCTGATCGGAGGGAAGCCGCAGTGCTTTCAGACCGGCTTGTTTGTTGTTTGCTGATGGGAGGGATGGGATGATCCAGCATGTCGTGTTGATCCGTTTCAAGAAAGATGCCCCGGTTAGGGCCCAAGAGGATTTGGTAACCGCCTTGCGTGAATTGCCGCCGATGATTGAGGAAATCCGTGAATACCGTGTGGGCTTGGATGTGGTTCACGGCCCCAACAGCGCCGAGGTCGGCCTGGTCAGCAGCTTTGACGATCTGGACGCCCTGCAACGCTACCGGGTGCATCCGGCCCACCAGAAGGTCTTGAAGGAGAAGATCCTGCCCTTCATGGAGAGCATCACCGCGTCGGATTTCGAGCTGTAACCGGGAAGGGCTTGTTGCACTCCTGATCAGGTAGAAGCCCTGCCGTGCCGGGGAAGGGACGGCTCATTGTGTGGAAGCACGAGGGCAGGGCGTCAACCCATGCCGAAGGGGACTTGTCATGCCGAACCACGAAAGCTTGCCGGAGAAAATCGCCCGTTTGGAGCAGGAACTGGCGGAGATGAAACGAAGCCTGCCCGCGCATTCCATCCGCCCCCACCAGATTCTGGCCCTGGAAGAGCTGGAAGACGAGCTTGCCGCCGCCCAAAAGGACTTGGAGCAGGCAAAGGGCTAGGAGTTGCAAAGAATTGCAACGTAAGTCGGGCAAGTTTCTTGCCCGACAAACTCAAAAGCTGGTGATCAATACCAAAAGAACGGAAATCCTGTGCAGCAACTGAATTACAACGAATGGGGCAAGGTCACCCTGGATACCAATCCCGGCTTCCAGCCCTTCGGCTTTGCCGGTGGTATCTATGATGTCGAAACGGGCTTGGTCCGCTTCGGTGCCAGAGATTATGATGCCCAGGTGGGCCGCTGGACGGCCAAAGACCCCATTCTCTTTAACGGCGGCCAGACCAACCTCTATGTCTATGTGGGCAATGATCCGGTGAATGGAATTGATCCTAGTGGGTTGATAGCTCCGGTGGTTGTAGCAGTGGCTGCAGGAGCTGCTGCGGGTGCACTTGTTAATGGAGTTGTCTATATTGGAACATCACTTGCCACTGGCAGAGATTGGTCATCTGGTGAACTTGCCGTATCGATTTTATTAGGGGCTCTGGCAGGTGGGATGTCTGCGGCGACCGTGAACCCAGAGATTGGCATCGCTGTTCTTGCATGGAAGACTACAAGTGGATCGGCAACTGCAGTCGGTGCGGCCTGCAATACTGCAGCCTCTGCGATTAGCACATATTTAGGTGTTGGAAATGAACTCGACCAGTCTATTTCAAATCAAAACTGAACCGCTGTGGCAAGGGGACAATATGAATATCAACAAACAAGTAGTAATAGATGCGCTACTTCTATCTTTCAGTGTTTCAAATTGTTCCATGTTTTGGAGTGTTGCTCATCCTGTGATTGTACAAAAAAGTTGGTTGTTCGATGTAATTGGAGCCTATTTTATTGGCGCATTGTTCACAATGTGTCCCTATTTGTTTTATATTATAGCGAAAGATGCGCTCGTGATGGAACTTGACAGAAAGCACCCCGGCATAGGTGCGTTGATCTTATCGTCTATTTTTACATTATGCATATTGTGTATTAATATCTCTCTATTCTATATCACTTTCATACGAAGCAAAGGGTAGCTAGTAGGTTGGGCCAATTCTTTGCCCGACATGTGGTGATTAAAAGAACGGAAATCCTGTGCAGCAACTGAATTACAACGAATGGGGTGAGGTGACCCTGGATTCCAACCCAGGTTTCTTGTTTCAGGGTCATAGACCCCCCCTTTGGCTTTGCCGGTGGCATCTATGATGCCGAAACGGGCTTGGTTCGCTTCGGTGCCAGAGACTATGATGCCCAGGTGGGCCGCTGGACGGCCAAAGACCCCATTCTCTTCAACGGCGGCCAGACCAACCTCTATGTCTATGTGGGTAATGATCCGGTCAATTACCTTGATCCCAGTGGGTTGATAAATACAGAAGGGGTTGTAAAGGGATCGATAGGAATTGCCGCTGCAGTTGGTGGTTATGTGGGTGCAGCGGTCTTGGCTTCCACCGGAGTCGGAATAGGTGCAGCCTATGGAGCAGTGTACATTTCAACGATCAGCCTTGCATGGGGGATTGCTGCTCTAACTTGGGGTTTGGCTGCTGAAGAAGATGATGTAATGTTTCCGATGGGAAGAAGAGAAGCAATGGAAACTACAGTTGAAGACCCGGAAACAAGAGCCATTGTTCATACTGGTGGAAACCTTTTTGACCAAATGTGTTCAGGAAGCCTTTGGGATGCGGTTGTGAATGGCGGGGATGCTGCCAATGAACTCATCAAGGCATCAAAAACTGCGGAATGACACGGTGAATATTGCATGAGATAAGTGTTATTCATCGTCATCAAAGGACTCAACGGAGAATAAGATGGACTGGGTGTTGTTGATTGTGTTAAGTATAGATATTCCATCCTTGGGTATTGCAGCAGTCATTACCTATGTTGCATTCAGTAGAAAGATTTACGTGGCACTCGTTGAGAAACGCGGAGTTGAGAAAGCTCAGAAAATGGTGATGTTATGTAGAATTCTAGCTGTCGTGATAGTTCCAGCAGCTCTTTGGCTACAATACGATCATTTTGCCCGCATCTATAGCAAGATCTTTCACTGAGACTGCCAAGTACCGTGTCATCACGGACCACCTGGGTTCTGTTCGTTTGGTGGTTCCGGTGAATGGTGGAAATCCTGTGCAGCAACTGAATTACGATGAATGGGGTGAGGTGACCCTGGATACCAATCCCGGCTTCTTGTTTGCGGGTCATAGACCCCCCTTCGGCTTTGCCGGTGAAACCTTGAGTAACCGCCCCTTTTTCGGATGAGGAAAACAATGAATCCGCGAGTTCAATGGTTTGAGATCGTCACCCTGCTTGGTTTCCTGCTGGTTCTGAGCGCCTGCGGAGGCAGCACAAGCAACAACACCAACCCGGTGGACCAACCCCCCGCCGATGGGGACAGCAGCCCTTCCGACGAGGACGACGAGGATGACCTGCCTGCTCAAGACGGGGATCTGGATGACGAACCCCTACCGGATGATGACGACGATTCCACCGACGGAGTCGGTGAGACCGCAGAAGAGGAACAGGCCGACGAAGACACGTCGGATGGTGAGGACAACCCGGAAGACGAGCAATCCAGCTGCGCCGGGTGTTGGATTGACGATCTCTGCATCCCCGCCGGGCAGAACCACCCCGGCTTCCTCTGCGCCCAATGCGACCCCGAACGCAACACCGGAACCTGGTCCGCCAAACGGCAGGGCACGGACTGCCGCCCCGCCGCCGGAGAATGTGACCTGGCCGAAACCTCAATGGCCTCGACTGGGGCTGCCCCCAGGATGGGAAACAGACCCATGAATGCCGCGCTTCGGCAGGGGCTTGTGATGTTGCCCAAGCGGGCTTGGTTTGAGCGATAGACCTTCCTTGAAAGACGCAAACGAAGTGACACGCGCTTGGTTTTTTGCAGATGCAATCAAGTTCTTGACAGCGCGTAGGGCTTTCGCTACCCTCTGCCTCGCGTCGCATCCACGATCCAGGGGATTGGGAGCCATGAGGAGACCGATTTTTCGGAAGAAGGATGTGGGGTGTGCCTCGTTGAGCGAAGCCTTCGCTCAACCCGGAGGAGTGGCCGAGCGGCCGAAGGCGGCGGTCTTGAAAACCGCAGACTCGAAAGGGTCCGGGGGTTCGAATCCCTCCTCCTCCGCCAATTTTATCCTGTTTTATCAATCACTTTCAGATTCGTGTCATCTCGTGTGCCCAAATAGTGCCCATCCGAATTCAAGCGCTGCACGGTTTCCCTGGTAAGATCGGGGCTCAAATGGGCGTAACGCATCGTTACCCGGATGTCGGCATGCCCCAACAATTCCTGGACTTCACGAATGTGCGCCCGGCACATCACCAAGTGGGAAGCAAAGGTATGCCGGAGCATGTGCCAGCCGACCCGACGTAGCCCTGCCTTTTTCCATGCTCGCGCCAGAGGTGCCTTGCACAGGTTATCCGTGAGCGGTTGTCCCTGCTTGTCGCAAAAGACAAACAACCCCCGATTGTGTCTGTGTTCCTTCAAGGCGTTCAGGACATCATCGCAAAGTGGGACCATGCGGCTTCGTCCACTCTTGGGTGTTCCAACAACACCTCGGTGGATGGAGCGGTTGACCATCATCCGCCCCGTTGGAAAGTCGATGTCCCTCCATTGCAGACCAAGCAGTTCCCCTTGGCGAAGACCTGTCTTCAGCCCAAGCAGGATCATCGTCTTCCACGGTTCATCCGCGTTATTCACCAAACGTTCCGACTCTTCGAAAGTCAAGAAGTCAAAATCCGCCGCCTGAACCGGCAGGCGTCGTACCGAGGGGACATAGCGAATGAGGTTCAACTCTTCCGCCTCGGCCAACATGCGCCGCAAGACGGCCACATGGTTGTTGATGGTTTTCGGATTGTAACCCTCTTTCAACTTTCGGCTGCGATAGTGTTTGATATCTCGCTTGGTGATGCTGTCCAGTTTCATCTCTCCAAAGTAGGGAATCAGATGGTGTTTGAGAATGCGTCGCTTGGATGCAACCTCGCTTGGTTTGTTGTGCGCCAGGGCATAGTCTTCCAGAAATTCTGCTTCGAATTCGGTCAAGGTTGGTACGGGCACCTCCTTTTCCTGAACTGCCTTGCCATCGAGAAGTGTCTGCCGAAGTTCCCGCTCATACTGCTCCGCACCACGCTTGGTGGAAACGGGTGAGGCTCGGCGAACGCGCTCTCGACGGCCATCGGCATGGGTGAACCAGAAGTCCACCATGTAGTTGCCGTTGCGGTTGCGTATCGTCATCGGGCTATCCCTCCTTGATACCTTGCAAACCGCAGCCTTAGCCGTTGAGCCAGTCTAGCACGGTTCGGCGGGAGATTCGAATGTTTCTGCCGATGCGTTTGCATCCGGGGATTTCTCCGTTGGTGATGGCTTCATAGACGGTCTTCACATTCATCCTTAACAGCTTGGCCAATTCTTTGACCGTCATGATGTCCGGTAGAGTCTCCGGGTCGGACAGCGCACGGCCTTCCTTTTCATTGTGCGGTATGTGCGGTGTTTTCATCGCGGTTTCTCCCGTAGTATCGGGTGGTTAGCGATAGCGCAGAATCAGGAAACTTCCTGATGAATCATTCGTTCTGCGCTGTGCGCTGTTCATCCGTGTCCTCTCGTTTCGTGTTTGTTCACTCATCGAAGATCGCTCCGTTCACCGGCCAGTCGGTCAGGATGACAAGTCGTGTGACGAGGGATAGTTCCGGGTAGTCCTTCATTGCGGTTTGCAGTTCAAGTTTTCGTTTCTCGTCGGGGACGACGATGAGCAAGCGAACTTCTTGCTTGCCCTGTTGCGCGGCCAGGGCTCGGTCGTAGAGTTCCAGCTTTTCTTTTCTGAAGGTGGCAACGCTTTCCGTCGCCCGGTCGGCCTCGACGAGGATCAGGCGCGACCGGGCTCCCACGGTCCAGCTGACCAGCAAATCGGGCCGCAGGCTTTGCCAGGGCGTTTCCCGCTGCATGGTGATTGTTGCACCACGCTTGGCCGCTTCGTTGCACAGCCGCGCTCCCACCGCGCCGGTCATCGCGGCGTGTTCAAGGAGTCGTTCGTGGGGAAGCGTGAAAGGCTCGTAGCGCCGCTTGCCTTTCAGGCTTTTCGCTCCCTTGTTGGTGAGGTAGTAGGCCAAGCGTTTCCCCTGCTTGACGGTTTCGGTCAGTCCATCGTTGGCGATCTTCTTCAAAAACTGCCGACCGTAGGCCACCGAGTCGGGGAAGAATATCTCGTTCAAGTCGGCCAGGGGAACCAGCCCGCAGGCGGCGAGCAGGCGAAGCACCGCCTGCTTTTTGGCTTCGCCTTGCAAGGCGGCTAGGTTGACGGATTTGGTTGGTGTGGATGACCCTGGCGTCGGGTTTGGGCTTTTCTGCATGGAGGGCCGCACCGTTGGTGGGTGTTCCGGCTTGTTGTCCCGGCCTTCGGCTTCGGTAATGGCTTCCTTTTTCTCGATAGTCACGCCGTGCTTGTTCAAGGCATGGGCGATCAGCTCTTCGGTAAGGTTTGTCTGCGGTGTTGGGAAATCGGGCGAGGCGAGACTGAACACCTCGCCGCTCAGGCGCAGGGCCGCGCGGCCCACGGGCAGAGCGTTCAATTCCTCTTCGCTGAACAAGTCGTGCAGTTCCGCCTTGGCGATCTTGGCATCACCGGAGCCGATCCCCATTGCGAAGTACATCAATGCGGCAACGTTGGTGGATAAGCTCTTGCGCACCGTGGGCGGAATGGTGTCGTAACTCTGATTGATCAAGCACAAACTCAGGCGAAACTTGGCCGTTTCCTGAAAGGTGCGTGTGATCAGATCGGCGTTCTCCATGTTCAAGAAGGCGGCGGCCTCGTCTACATAGACATTGAATAGATCGTTCTTGTGCTGCGGGTTGCGCTTGAAGGCTTCCAGTTGCAAAAGTGCCAGGGCGATGGAACCGATGGCCACCGCCGAGGCGTGGGGGATGTCGGAGACATCGACCAGCACGATGGGCTTGGCATCCAGAAAACTAGCGCGTTCCCCGCGCAAGCGTTGAAAACCGTTCTCGCGGGCGGCCAGCATGGGGCGAATGGAATCCCGGCTGAAGAGTTGCAGTTTGTTCAAGGGTGCGGCGAAGGAATCCTTGGGCAATCGGTCGAAACCACGCAGCTTCTCGGCGGTGTCCGCGTCCACGGACTCCACCCGGTCGGCAAGGGCGTTGCGATAGGTCTTGTCCAAAAGCACTGTGGACAAATCCAACACGCTGTGCGGTGCGCCGGGTTGCGGATCTTTGAGCAAAGCCGTCACCGCGATGTCCAGGATAAAGGAGCTTCGCGGCCCGATGGACTCGGCCCCGAAGGCACGACCGAGGATCTCTTTCAAGGTTTCGCAGACGAATTCAACGGCGTAGGCGTCCGCCCGCCCGATGTCGAAGAGGTTTAGGGGAAACACCCGTCCCGTTTGCACGGCCAAACGCGGCGAGATGAGCACTACGTCATCCCAGCGTTCGCGGGGAACGTGAGGCAAGAGCCGCTGGGCCAAGTCATGCTGATCGACGAAGGCCACGCCCAAGCCATGATGGATGTCCCCCGCACCGATGCGCAACATGGCCGTGGTCTTCCCCGACTGACTGCGTCCGAAGACGCTGACGTGGTTGTTGCGGGCGGCGTAGGGCAGCACGACGGGTGCGGTCTTGCCGCGCAGGGTGTGAAAGCCGAAGATGCGCCCGGCCTCGTGTGTGCCAGTCAAACGCGCCGTGGCCACCTCGCGCACGCGGGCACGTTCGATGGTGAAGTCCGGCTGCCAGGGCAGATGCCACAGCCCGGCCAGTTCGGGAAGGGAGATCCAGGATAGGCCGTCAAACAACCCCACGTGCCGCTCCAGCATCGCTTGGGCGACCTGTTTGGATTGTCTTCCACTCAAGGGAACACGACGGAAACGGTTGAACGGGGCGTCCAATACGGACAGGCAGCGCACGAGCGTGGCCAACAGAGACTCGTCTGTTCCCAGCAAACGTAACGCAAACAGGGCCAAGGATTGGCCGAAGCGTTCGCGGATCAGGTTTTGCCGAAAGCCTTCTACGTTGCGGGTCAAGCCGTTGGCCGAGGCCAAAACCTCGGTGGCGGTCTTGCGACCCGATTGCTCCTGCGGCTCGACGAGCAATTGCAAAAGCAGGGGAGCGGAGGAAACACTTTTCAAGGTTTCCAGAATCAAGGCCACCACATCGGCATCCTTCCAGCCAAGCGCAAAGGTCAAAGGATACAGCCCGCTTTGGGGTAATAGGTAAGCCACGGAATCGTCGGTGCAAAGCCCCGACGCGGCGTTCCAGGCTTCCAGGGTTTCTGTGCGCACATTCAAGGATGCGCCGAACAGGCCGCGTAAATCATAGATGCAGGGAGCATCCTTGTCCTGAAAGCCGATCTGGAAATGAATGTCCTCTGCGCGGTCCTTGAAGATTTCCAGGGAATACGGCTTGGAAAACCCGGCGAGCAGCGGCAGCATTTCCTTGGGGGAGAGGATGCCGCTTTCCATCGGCGCTTCGATCACAGCCAGCGTGGAACAGGCGGACTCCAAACCCAGCAGCCCCTTCAACCAATAGAAAAGGGAAAAGCCTCCGGCCCTTTCCCCCACGGTCGCCACCGTTTTCAGGCGGCGACCGTGGTAGAGTTCCAGGCTGAGGGCTTCCCGGTCGACGGGGCTCGTGGGGCGTTTAGACATGGGCCAAGCCTTTGGCCTCGCGGCGGCGATAGCGCCATTTGCCGAAGGTGCCGACCACCAGAAGGACCGGTAACGGCAGACCGAGCCAGAGGTGATTCAGGGGATCGGCGAGCCAAGAGTGTCCCGTGATCCACCAAACACCAAGGGAAACAAAACCGGCGGTAACGGACATTCCCAGGGCGACGCAGGTTACAAGAACCACGCTTTGCACGATGTGGCCCACGATGTCACCCGGTGCGGTGACCAGCAGCGCGATGGGGAAGCGCAGCAGAATGCGTTCGGTGAGCCACGCACCGATGCGGTAATGGAAGAGGATTATGGCGTTGGCCAGGGCATAGCTCAGCCGGTAAAACGCACGAAGAAGCATCCAGGCGGTGGTACGTACATGCCACAAGAGCACCAGCAGCAGAACCAAAACCAGGATGGCGTCCACACGCAAGCAGGGGTGACATTGCTGGACGTAGATCCCCACGCCGAGGATAAACATCCCCGAAAAGGCCACGCGGGCCAGCTTGGCTCCAAACCGTCGAGCCCCAAGAATGAAGGCGAACCCGGCGGCGATCCATACCAATAAGGTAAGGGACATGAGCAGCGACATCATCACGACCTCCCACCGGCTTCGCCCTTGTCGACCTTTCGCTCACGATCGACGAGGGACGTTTGTACCTCTTGAAACCGCTTGACGGCGATGTCCAGGTAGTCCTGAGTGAAGTCCACGCCGATGAAACGCCGTCCGTTTCTGACGGCGGCGATTCCGCTGGTACCCGTACCGCAGAAGGGGTCCAGTACCATGTCGCCCTTGCGGCTGGTGGCGTAGACGATGCGCAGCAGCAGGTCGTAGGGTTTCTGGGTCGGGTGGAAGCCGTGGCGCTTTTCCAAACGGCTCGTCGTCGGGATGGCCCACACGTTGCCCATCGGTTCCCCGGTGATGTGAAACGGATGCACGTGCGTGGTGCCTCCGCACTGTGAGCAAGGGGTTTCCAGACTGTAGTTCTTGCGCCAGAGACGCAGGATTTCCTGGTTGAAGAAGGGCCGCTCCGCGTCGTGGCGCACGGCGTGGAGCAGCAGTTCATGATTGGAGACAAGGCGGCTGCGTGAGCGAGTGGTGCGCAGGTTCGGTTTGTACCACACTACGGTGTGACGCGAGACAAGCCCCACGTCCTCCATCGCCAGGGCGCATTGGTGAATTCCGCGCCGCATGTTGCTGACCCAGAGATTCCCACTCTTGGTCAGGATGCGAGCGCATTCGGCCAGCCAGGCTCGGTGAAAGTCGTACTCTTCCTTCACTGAACGGCTGCGGTCCCATTCGGCACGATCCATGAAATACGGCGGATCGCTGAAAACAAGGTCCACGCTGTCATCGGGTAAGGCCCGCAAAACCTCCAGGCAATCGCTGTGGTACAGCGTGAAACCGGGGGCATCGTAGTAGGGAGTAGGAAGGACATGGCTTGCATGGGTCATGGATTTCTCCTTGGTGCTGTTGGTGTTGATGACGATACCGTTCACCGTCGTGTTGCTGGTGTTCCTCCACGCTGCCGGTCAGCTGATGACGCGCAGCATGGCTTTGGCGAAGAGACGCTTCAGGAAGTCCAGTGCGGCCAAGCGTCCCTTGACATCCCGGCCTCGGCTGCGGCTCAGCACCGCCGTCACTTTCACACCGGCGAAGGGTTCGCCCGTGAAACTCGTTTTGCCGCTGTTGGTCTGAAAGTCCGAGGCGACCAGCAACCGCACCGGCTTTCCGTAGGCTTGGGCCAGCTGGATGTCCCCGGCCAACAACAGCAGGGATTCCGCCACCGGGGAGCACTTCGTATCCCCGGCTTGGGGCTGGGCGGTTCGCACGGCCTTGGCCAGGTCGTCTTTCAAGGCGGCCAGGGCTTGGCGATGACGCGGCACGGAGCGCCGGGGTGCCACGCCCTCAAACACAGGGGTCAAGCCCGTGCAGCCCAAAAGCAGTACTCGCACCGAATCCCCGTAATGAATGTCCAGGTTTTGCAGCGCCGCTTCCTTCAGGTAGTCGGCTTCCACGCTGTCGGTCACGTCGATGACCACCAACACCTGAGCCGTCTCGTCGGCATCCGCCTGGGGAGGAGCGAACAGGCCGGTCACGAGGAGGACAAGGCTGAGCAGGAAGTTTTTGTACGAGGGCCGCACCCATTCTTTACGCGCTTGCTCGCCGCTCTTCAGACCGTCCTGCCGGTCAGCTTCGCCCTTATTGAACGCTTCCTTCTTTTCCCGCGTAGACTTTTGGTAGGCGTCCACGCGCTTTTGCAACTGGTCACGCTCCTTTTCGTAAGCACGAAGCTGACGGCGGGCGGTCCTGACCGGACCCCAGGCTTCCCAGCTCTTGGCAGCAGCGAAGTGCAGGATGCACATCGACAGAGCCCCCATGCTGCTGAAGACCATACGCACCAGAACGATGAAGGTGGCCTCATCACTGGCCTGCCCCAGAGCCGCACCGGCTGCGGCTCCCAAGAGGAAACTAAGCACCGCCGCCAGTAGCTTGCTCCACCCGCCGGGATGGATAGACCGTGCCGTCCATCCGATGGCCCATCCGGCCAGAGCCAGGATGAAAGAAACGGCCAGCCCCAGCGCGAAGACCATGAAATCGCCCTCGAAGCCACCCAAAGCGTTGCTTGACATCGGCCCTTGAAAAAGTCCATCGGCTCCCACGAGGGCGAGGCTTACCAGCAGATACAACCACGGACGAGGAATGTCGGCAGCCTCACGCTCCTTGGCCCGCAGCCAGTCTCCTGCTTCCTTTATGTAGTGGGTAGTAAGATCGCTCAGGCGCTCCATTGCTTGTTTGACCCAGTTGGGGCGGGTCAAGCCTTTGGTCACCGGACCCTCCACCTCCGGGTCGCACAAGGGCGTGCGCAGAGAGCGGGATCGAGCCGCAGCGTCTCCGGAGTCCTCCGCGCTTTGGATGCTGTGATTCAGTCCTTCGTCGAAGGGCTTTTGCTCGTTTTTCGGTTTACGATTCGGCATGAGAACCTCCTTGAATAAGGAATTGGTTGAAAACGTTTTTGAACGTCCTATTTGGAAATGCACTTCAACGCGCCGATGTAACAACCTTGCGGGAGAATCCTGAGATTTCTTGGTTCCGGAGTGAGGAATTATATTTTCCTGGCCTCTCAAGGCGATTGGGAGTATAATTCCCCTATACAAAGCGGCTTCGAGCGCGCGCCATGATGATTGATTGAACCAACCTTCCTCTTGGAGGCGCATCATGGTGTTTTTCCAAACGGCGCGTGCCGAAGCCCGAAACGCATCTTTCCTGCCATTCTGTCGTTCCGGGCAAGATCTCTGCTTCGGTCGTTGTGGTTTATCTCCTTCAAGGCACCCAACAAGCACCATCATCCGAGGGGGAACCCTTCCCCTTGTCTACGAGAACACCACTCTTGCATCTTTTTTGCCGACATTCCAAGCCCGCTTTGTTTTGTAAATACAGTGTAAATTCGTTGTGTTCCCGACCTGTAACTACGTGACGTAACGGGAAAACGTCGTTCTTTGAATTTTTGTTGTTACAAAAGCGGCCTTACTTGCATTTCCCAGTAAGAGGCTGCGTTGTCCGCCAGCGCCATGATCGTGTTCAACCATTTACGGGAGGCAGTCATGGCCCAGCAAAAAAACCGGCGTTTGACGGACAACCAGCGTAAGGTCGTGGAGGAAATCTACAGGGAGTTTTACGAGTACGTGCTGGGTAAGGTGCGTCAACAGTGGAGTAACGCTCCTGTCGAAGTCGACGAGCTCGCCCAAAGAGTCTTTGAGGCCGTTGCTAATAAGGTTTGCGAGGGATGTTTCCCGGAAACCGAGGGGCAGCGCCGCAGTTGGCTGAAGAGAGCAGTGAAACTGCAAGGTTTGCAGTATCAGCGGGGACGAAACAAGCAGGGAGCCACCGGGCTAAGCAAAGATGAGGGCGTTTTTCTAGTGGAACAGGAAACCTACGAGTCGGTGGCCGACGAAAAATGGCCCACCCCCGAAAACTTCTGCTTGATGAAGGAAACGACTCAGGAACAAAGGTTGCTCATCAAGCAACTTTTGGCCGAAATCCGTAAGCTCCCCGAACGTCAACGGGTTCTCTTGGAGGCGGAGATCCGCAGCAAAAACCGGCAAGAGGTCGCCGCCAAAGCGGGCATCCCCTTCAATCAAGCAGCCATGTACGTCAAACGCGCTCGTGCTAAGCTGTTGGCCGGGATTCAGGAGGAATCCCGCCTTCTTTTGCGTGCCGCTTGACAAGTACAAATTATCCTGCTATACTATATTCATGAGTAAGCAAACTCGCATCTTGACTCATTCCTAACATTACTCACACTTTGCGCTGGATTCCACATCGATTCCTGGTTGACGCTCATCACGATGTTCCACCATGCAGGGATTGTTTGACGTTTCCCACCCATGCGCGGGGACTTGTTCCTTGAACATCCATCCCGAACCCAATAACCAACCCAAGGCGACCTTTCCGCCCAAGGTTGGGTCGGCGAGGGACGCCTCCTAAAAGGAGGAAGAGACATGACCGATCAAAACAAGATAACCCACAACACCGAGAACATCAAAGATTGCGAGTTGGAAGCCAAATTGCGTAAAGAATATGAATTGTTCAAGGAGGAGTTTGAAAAGGCGGATTCGATTGCATGGAAAGCCGTTGCGGAAGCTCTTGATCTTTTCTACGACAGTGAGGAAGGTGCCAATACATAATGCTCATTCAATAGCATTCATCCCCCCCGCAGCAGAACATAATAAATGTTCTGCTTTTTGAATAGGAGACACTGCTGTCCAAAACAAGTGTGAGCTGTCGTAGCCCTACTTGAAATCAGGGTGGATTTTGGCCGGAGAACGCGGTTTCCGGGTTCAGGTTGGGGTTCGGGTGGAGCTGGTATTCTTGAAAATGGGTAGCGGTAGCGTCAGTTGTTCCGGGGTGGGGACGATGGGTTCGGTGTCCCAAGGCGCGTTGAGCCAAGCCATCAGATCACGATAGGTAAAGAGGCTGAGCCGCAGCATCGCGGCGAGGTTGGAGAGCGACCAGCCCGCTTTGGAGAGATGGTGCAGCCATTTGATCAGCAACAGCGCGATCAGGGCTGTCCAAATCTGGATCATCAGCGCGTTTTCGCTGGTGCCGAGGAAGGTCTTGACCTTGAGATTCTGCTTCAAGGCCTTGAAAAACAGCTCGATTTCCCAGCGGTCCTTGTAAATGGCGGCGATGGTGGTGGCCCCGAAGTCGAGGTGGTTGCTCAGAAGCACGATCTCGCGTTCGTTCCGGCTGTCCCAGACGACGACGCGGCGCAGGCGGGTTGGACAGGTCTTGCGGGTGATCCTGCCGCTTGGACGGATGATCTCGTCGGCCAAGATGTTGCGGTGTTTGGGTGGCGTGCGGGTTTCAATCACTTCGTAGGCGGCGTTCTTCTTCTGTCGGGTGACGAAGAAGATGCCGCGTTCGGTCCAGCGGGCGAAGAGGTCGAAATCGACGTAGGCCATGTCCATGGCCACGATGGAGCCGGGGTTGAGGTCGAGCGTCTGGGCGATGCAGACATCGTGGAGCCGAGCTTGAGTGATCTGCACGAAGACGGGCAGGTAGGTATCGTGGTCGAGCAGGGTGTGGACCTTGACGCCGCCCTTGGCGCGCCGGTAGGACGCCCAAGGAAAGAGCGAGAGACACAGCGAGATGACGGTGGCGTCCAAGGAGAGCAGCCTGTTTTTGAAGCGGAAGCGGGATTTGCGGCAACCAAGTCCGCCGTGGGCCTGAAAATGCTGGTAGCTTCGGTAGAACAGGTCACGAAAGAGTTCGGCGGGTCGATGGGCGTTGGCGTAAGCCAAGGTGGAACGAGGCGGCGCTTTGGTCAGGCCCAGGTGGCGGAGCTTGCCCAAACAGCAGGTGAGGCCGTTGCCGATCTCGCGCAGGCTGTCGGCGTGGGCCAGTTGGCCGAAGAGCATGGCGACGAACTGCGACCAACAAGAGAAGCCCTTCGCGCGGTATTCGGCCCGATGCCTGGCCACCAGCCCGGCGAATTCCAGACGAGGAACGTGAGAAAGAAGTTGACTGAACAGACTCGAAACTTTTACCATGAGGTCGCCCTTTTTTCCGTTGTGAATGAATCATGCGTAGACAACACGATTCTGCCACAACCCAAAGAAGGGCATTTTGCTTTTAGCTTAGAAAGTTATCTTGGACAAGAGTGAATAGGAGATAAATATGAATCCAAATCCACAGCAAGGAGAGGTATGGTGGTCTTACCAGCCTTGGCAAAGCGTCGAGAATGAAATTCAGTTTTTTAAAAGTGCTGGATATGATTATGATCGTAGATGGAAACACAAATCTATGAAACGCCCCGTATATATTGTGGGAAAAACAGCACTTAATGCCTTAAACAAAGCTGTGATACTGCCCATAGGTAGTAGCAAATATTCGAATGCCGAGCCCAACTTACAACCTATTGGGGCAATAGGGCGGATGCACGGCGGAGCTGTACGGTGTGTACAATTGCAGAGTTTTCCATTAGTTATGGGTCATCCAACAGTGTGTGAAGGTGGCATGATTCTTAGAAAGGGTGATAGCGTTTTCCAGCCTCCCCCAGAAAATTACCAGGATTATCTTCCGGATATACTTAAACATATCAATGATAATCTATTCCCTTCTGCCGCACTCAAAAAAGTAATCAGCATGAACGCAGGCAACATCATCAATGTGGTATATGACACAAATATTGTATTACCGTCAATCGTACTTTTTGAACCGACCTCGGTATTTGTTACGATTATGGGGACGATGGAATTCAGAGAAGAACACAGAAACAAGGAATGCTTCTTCATCATTGAAGAAAATGAAATGAACATAAGGCAACCACTTTCAGTTCGTTTGACTGAGGTAAGAACAGTTCATCGTTCTCGCTGTGAGCCGGGTATTCTATGTACTTTGAAAGAAGAAAGAGTTAATGAGCTTTTGTTACGTTTCAAGAGACTAGTTTTCGGCTCGATAGAGGAGGAATAATGATGGATACTATCAAACCGTGGTCTAAAGAGGAATTAGCCTCGCTCAAAGAAGAATACGAGCAATTCAAAGAAGAATTTGCAAAGGCAGATTCCATTGCATGGAAAGCCGTTGCGGAAGCTATGGCTCTTTCGCAGCGTGAGTTGCTTATCGTCATCAGTAATGATGGTAAGCAAGAAATATTGAGCAGCGATGTTATGCCATTGGCCAAAGCCGCAGGAGAAGAGCTTGGATTTGCAGACCAGTATGTTTTCCAGACCGAACCTTCTGGTGAAGAAGTCACGTTACGGTTTGAAAAGATAATTGAAGGAAAATGGAGAATGTATCGGTCCCACACAGATCGAAGGATAACTGTCACGTTTTATGCTGGAGCAGAGCCCGTTCTTACTGTTGATGCAAGAGCATATCCAATAGAATTGGGAGATGTTACACCTTCCAACATAAGCCGTATTGAAATATCATTCTCGGATGAGGAGTAATCAATGACTTACAACATAGGGTTTCCAATCGTTGGGGACAACTCTGATCCTGTAAGCGAAATTGTTATTGTTGAGCCTCGTCGTGATGAAAAATCTCGTCTTGGATGGTTTGGTTTTCCAGAAACATATGAAGTTATGGATCTTCCCGATGCTGGAGCAAAGCGGATCCTTCAAGTTATAAAGGAAGATGAGCATCTGTTTTGGAAATCTTATCAATTCCATTATTACCATTCTTCCGATGTCGTTCTCGATAGAGCCGTATCAAGGTGGTCTGGTCATTCGGATACTCTTGCTTGTTTGCTGGCGATGTTACTTGGGCATTCCCCATACGACAAAAATTTGCCGAAACTTCTCGTTTCATGTGAATGTAATTTTTCTGGTGGACATGGATTGAAAGGATTAGAAATCAAGCCGGTAAGCACGGAAAGCGGTAACAACAGAGTTAACGCGCTGGAAAGCAAGTGGAGAGCGGCAACGAACGTAAGCGGAGTACATGCATTGATTCTCCATCAAGAGGATGCTGAAATCCTTGAAGAGAAGATAGGCATCAAGCTTGTTAACCTTGAAAAAGGCACTCTTGAACAAAAGCATGATTCAGTCCAGCTGATATCCGTTAAATCCGATCAAATGCAGCTTCTCGTCGATGAACTGGGAATCAAACGTTCCTTTGCAGATATCGATGCTCCGAAAGATAGCAGCAAGAGTGCGATCGAATCATGGCTCACGGAAAAAGGCTTCTCACGGATTGAACTCGTTGGTCACGGAGGAATCGGTGTTGTACTGAAGGCATGGGTCAACCATGCAGAACGTTTCGTTGCCTTGAAATACCTTGCTCCAGAGCATTGGGGTAACGAAAGACTCCAAAAGCGTTTTGTTAAAGGATACCAAGCCATAACGATGTTACAAGAATCATTCGTAACATCCGGCAGTACTGATTCTCCTAGCAGTGCCCCGTCAGCCAATTTCGTAAAACCTAATGGATGGGTATGTCGTGAAGGCCCCTGTTTATGCTATAGCATGGAGTTGGTAGAAGGGTTAGACTTGAATAGGTACATTTCCGATACTCCCTCCATGAACCGTGATGAACGATTGCAGTTGTTTTCCGACATTGCAAGGTCAGTATCTTTCGCCCATAAGAGGAAAATACTTCACCGCGACTTACATCCGGGAAATATCTTGATCCGCAAAGGAGGGCGACAAGTCACCCTGACGGATTTTGATATGGCTCGATTGCCAGATGCTTCTGTTTCGTTGGAAAATCATCCTGCTGATGGCTATATTCTGTATCTACCACCGGAAGCATTAGAGCCCATCAAATCCCCCAGGCAAGATGAGCCGAGTTACGATATTTTCCAACTGGGCAGACTTCTACATTACATAATAACTGGTCAAAAGCCCAATGCACATGATTGGGCCAATCCTCATGCATATCTTGATGACCTGATAAACAAGGGAATTTCCGAAGGGTTGGCTCGAATCGTGATGAATTGTGTCTCCAGACAAGCATCCAAGCGCTATCCAACAATTGATGCTTTACTTGATGATCTCCAAAAAGTTGGAGAAGGCTACAATAGTGGGAACGAGTACCTTCCATTGTTGATTGATAAAACTTGGAGACCGGAGTCAGAGAAGCAAAGATTGCTAAATCAAATGCAAGTAATGAAAATTATTGGAGCTGTTTTTGCAGCCATTCCATTTCTTGCAATAATCGCTCTCCTGCTTGTTATGCTCTCAGGGTTTGCACGGCCCTCATATGCACAGGCTAACCTTACCACGCTTTATATGTACATTCTATTTTGGGCAATTATTTCCATTGAGAACTTCATCACGATATTTCTTGGCCCAGAAGATGTGAATACTCTCATTGATGCAGGATATAAGTTAGATAAAGGAAAGCTTGTGTTAATTGGTGTTGAACACATCTTTGCAGTTCTTTTTAGATTTGTTGCACCGTTTTGGGCTGTGATTACTGGTGATATAGGAGAAGCGTTAGTGCTTCTTTGTATATTGGAGTTGTTTCATGCATTCATGTGGGTGTTCGACTATGCAATGGCGAAGCCATCAGCTTATATTGATCCAGAGACACGTGAAGCAAAAGCTATCATGGAATACTATAACTACTCACACTCTATAAGAATTGCGCTGATTGCTGTATTATTCGTTGGAGTGTGGTCAATGTATGAGTGGAGGTTTGTTGGCGCATGGTTCGCGATTATTTCTATTGGAGTTTTGTATCTTGTTCACGAAATATCACTGTTCTATTACCGTGGACTTCGAGATAAGAAAGCAATGTTATAATCAACAGCGGAAGCGGCGGTGGTGAAAATGAATGGATATTCCGATTTAATTATGGCGTTTGTTCAATCGGCACTGTATGACTCCAACCTTCATGGTCGATTGGAGGTCGTATTCCCGGAACAAGATTTTCATATCATTGGGGAAGGGCCGTTCATTGGGCGAATCCGAATCAACACCTGGGATCTACTTCAGAAGCTTCTGTCTTCTCCAGATCAAAGCGTTGTTTTTGGCGAGGGCTATGCCAACCGAGATATTGAAATCGAAGGGGACGAGAGTACCATCTTGGGCACCTTGTATTTGTCGGGACATAACCGATACAACAGCCCATTCCACAATATTGACCCTACGACAAGCCAAGATAAGTATGAAGACCACATCCAAAGCAGCTTTGTTCAAGCCACCTACGATGGTGTTGGCAATCTCTATCGCTTGTTCCTTGACAATGAAACCATGTGCTATACGTCCGGTTATTTCCCAACGGAGAGGTCTACCTGGGGGAAGCAATCCGCTGAACTGGCAGAGTTCGCAACAGGTGAACAATACCATATCCAATTAGAAAAACGACTTCAATCCAGGATTGATCAAGATACAAGGTCACTTGTTGCTGGACAAACCAAGAAACTGGAAATGCTGTGCCGCAAAATACGAAGAGGCATCACACCAGAATGCCAAGCCCTTAAAATCTTAGATATTGGATGTGGCTGGGGTGGTCTCCTTGAACAGCTTTCAAAAATGCAAGATGTAGAGGCTACTGGTTTGACACTATCTCGTAAGCAAGCCGATTATATCCATAACATGGAAACGTTAGCAGAATCATCAAACGTATCCGTGGTCGTATCAAATCTTTTTGAGTATGAATGCAAGGATAAATACGATGGGATTGTCTCGGTAGGTATGATTGAGCATGTCGGCGAGCAACGAATTGAAGACTATGCAAGGAAGATCAGAAAACTACTAGCAACTGACGGGGTTGTGGTCATTCATGGGATGAGCAATACGGCAGGCCTCCCAATGAATCCTTTCCTTGAGAAGTACATCTTTCCAGGTGCATATATCCCGAAATTATCTCATGTGATTTTAGCTTTTGAGAAGGCTGGGTTCGATCTTAAGCATTTTGAAGGATGGCGTAATAGTTATATGATCACACTTGAGCTATGGGAGACAGCATACCGCAGAAACAAGTGCCAAATAATTGAATATTGGGATAAAATTCGCGAGAAAAGACCGAATGAATTCCCCGAATCCTCTGAGTATTACTATCGCATATGGCTGTTTTATCTTATATCTGCTAGAGCCGCTTTTGAGTACGGTGTCGTAAGAGTTGGACAGTATGTGTTCACACCAGTTGAAAACGGGAGATTTCAAGATGACTACTTGGATCTATTGGAGAAATAAGAGGTCTAGATCAGTTTGAAATCCAAGCAGATCGTGATGTCTAGAATTCTGAATACATAACCCCCGATTGCCGTTGGCAATCGGGGGTGTTTTGTTGGTTGAGATTGGTTGGTTGCTTGGTCAATCCGTTCGCTGGGTGGTTGTTTCTGGGGTGGATTGTGTCCTCCCCATTGCGATTTTGGGGGACTCTTCGTTGGCTTCATCCTCCAGAAGGAGGCTTCCGGCGAGGCGTTCCAGCTCGAAACGGGGTTCAGGGTCGGCGCTTTTGGCCACGTGGGTTAAGGCTTGGGCGAGATCAAACACGCTGGGAGCGGTGCTGCTGCTGAGCAATTCCGCCGTGATCGCCTTGCGATACGCCATCAGCCCCGGAACCTTGCGCAATAGGCTGGTAAGCGTGAGCTCCAGGTTGACGAGGTTGCGGCGGCGCGAGGCATCCAGTAGGCTTAAGCCGTGCTGCCAAATCTCGCCAATGCCGGAAAACGCCTGCTCCAGATGCTGATGGAGTTTCACATCATCGATGGGTCGGTGGGTACGATAGAGGCGGCGGAAGCGGCCCTCACAGATGAGCATCCCGTTGGTGCAGGCCAGACGCAGAAAGAACACATGCAGGGTCAGGGCGGTGAAGCCGACCGAACTGTTGCGCAGATGAAAACCGACATAGTAGGTTTCCTTCATGCTTCCACTACCAAGGCTCACCGGTTTGGTGTCCAGAAAACTCAGGTGCAGAGATCGATCGGTGAAATCCGTGCGCCAGGCGACCAGGCGCGATGTGGCACTTCCGGGAAAAGCTTGGGAAAGGCCATTCAATACACGAGTCGTTGCGATGGGTGTATAGGTCGGTGAAACCAGGGCACCAAGAATACACACCTCCGGGTCGGCGCTTTCATCGGGCCGCGCACGGCGCGTGCGTACCTTCCATTGTTTCTCCGAGCGGCGAAAACGGCGGTTGATTTCCTCACTGGCCTCCGAGCCGGAGACGTTCTCAAACCAGCGATTCCATTGAATACCGAGTTCGGTAGCCAGTTGCCGTCGCGACCAGGGAGTCGGTTTCACTTCGCCCACATCGGGAACCCACAGCGTGCCATGAGGCGTGGCGGTGAGATCGCGTACCGGCAGTGTCGTATCGGGGTTCCATAATTCTTCCTCGGCACGAACGCGATCCGTCACACGCTCGAAGCCGGGGCTTCGTTCCAAAAGTTGCAGGGTATGGAGAGTCATCGGATGATCCTTTCATAAGGTTGGTTGAATCAGCAGACCGACATCGCGTTGAACGCAACGTCTCAGGATGAATAGCCGGAGTTTCGCTCCGGGCCTTGGCGCAGGCGATCAATGAGCCCTGAGGCTCCTTTCCTGTCGGCATGGTCCAAATTTCCGACATTCAATTCCCTACAGAGAAAGTCGGCGGCCTCGTCCTTGGAGTACCCAGCCTCGTAGGCCAGACGAAAGAGCAAACTACGCTGCTTGTCCGTCATGGTTTGGAGAGCGTTTCGATTTCGTGGCTTCGTGCGGCTTGGGGCTTGCCGCTGAGTTGATGGTGAATGATGCTTTGAGTGAGAGTGATTCGGTGGTGTTCGTTTTTGCGCCAGATCTGGTGACGCATCGCCGATGAGTTCCTCCTGAGAAACAATGCCGATACCCAGGGCATCACGCAGGGCGCGAGCCTTAGCACGGGTTTCGGCGCAGCGCAAAAGGTGAGGCTGAAAGTCGGCGTCCACCGATTCCGGTGAGGCGTCCCCATAGGCGGTGAAGTCGCCGTGGTCGGTTTCGATGATCGCTTTGACAATGGCCACTTGACCGTTGTCGTCACGAGGTGCTTGCACGAGTTCCGTGTGGATGGTCTTGAGCCCGTCGGCGTGTCCGGCGGTCAGGAGATTGGCGTACAAGGTCGGGTCGTGGGAGTCCGATGTTTGATTGTCCGGGCTGTTGGTCCTGGTTTGGCGCGGCTGTGCGCGTCGTCCGTTTCCGTGGGATGGATTCATGCTTGCCTCCATGAAGGATCGATTGGATGAAAAGGTTCATGCGGAGAATTCCGCTATTTGAAGCGTAGCAGGCCCGAACCCCCACGGTCAGGGGGGTAAAAGTGACCTTGCAGTGTTGAGAGTATGAGAGCGGATTCCCTCGGCGGGGCAACATGCGAAGAAAAATGTGGATCTTCTGGCGCATCGGGCTCGCCAGGATATAATTGATATGATTTATTGTTTCTATGCCTCAGTTTGTGAAACCCAGCAGCCAGAATGGAGGCAAGTTCTTGCAGACGTTCGTCTTTGGCCATGTCGGCGGGGTCGTTGAAGCGGGTCATGGACATGTGCGCTCCTATAGAAGCGTACCCACCACGGCTTCCGCCTAGCGGTCAGTCAGGTGTCGGGCGCAGGATTCGACATGGCTGAGGCGGTGTCTCCTGTTTACGTACTGGAGGGAAGGGGAAGTGTGAAGGGAAAGTGGCTTTTAGGAAAAATATGGGCTAGTATCAAGCATAATAGCGCTTCTAGAAACGAAGCATACGAGCGAGGGCGTTTTCAGGAGACAATACTATGACCTTGAGAATAACGGCCTTGGGAGTTGGGCATGGCGATGCTTTTCTGCTTGATTGGCAAGGCCACGGGAAGGGCGACCGATGGACCTGCTTAGTGGATGGAGGGTCCTCGCCTAGGAAAATCTGTGAGCACCTCCGGGCTCTAAAAATCAATAGGCTGGATTTGTTGGTTGGAACCCATCCTGATAGCGACCACATAGGTGGATTAACAGGGCTTGCAAATCAATTAGAGAAAATTGAAGCCTACTGGGCTCCTCCCTTACCCGCTTTCGAGAGACATCTTTGGCTCTTCGGCCCAAATTGCAAAAAGGCTATCACACGCTGTCGTTCCGTTGAAGAATCACTAAAGAAAATGGGAACTCAAATCTTTTATCCAGTTGAGGGGTTTTCTTCCTCCCCATTTGGCCCATCTGGTCCGAGAATCCATGTGCTTTCTCCTGCTGCTCGTTTGGTTAGGCACCTGATTACAAGTGATGACGTCTTGTGGCTGTTTACAAGCGAAGTTATGCCTTTGGGTTGGATGCTTGAAGCTGAGGAAGAAGAAGTCGAACAGGTGGCAGATGTCATGGCAATCGGACGGGCATTGGCATCCGGGGCATTACGACCGGAAGATATATCCGACCATCTTCGGCTGGTGCGTCCTATAAATAAGGAGGAAAAGCAACTGCCACAGAAATGGGCAGGAAAATTGGGCATCGATCCAGAGTATTTTGGTGATTCGGTATTGAACAACACAAGTATCGTGTTATGGATCGAGGTGCCAAATGACCATTCATCACATCGAGTTCTCCTTCCTGGCGATCAAGAAAACTGGACCTATCTTATAGCGCGTCACCCACGCGGACTTAATGCTGATGTATTCAAAGCCCCACATCATGGCGGGAGGCTTTACATTGAGCAAGACCCTGCTCATGACGAGGTATACAGTCACGTTCGTCCGCGTGTAGTTCTCATTAGCACAAATGGACAACACAGCTTGCCTCGATCATCCATTCGTCAAGCAGCTATTAGGTGGGGAGCCGCAATACTTTGTACAAGCGACCGGACACAAGAAACCATTGTAGGCGCAATTGGCAATGAGGAATGCTGTCATAAGGGGATGAATTGCGAGAAAGGAACCTCGCAAAACGTAGAATTAACTCTTGATACATCAGGAATTCGTAGCAACAAGCGATCTTGTCACCCTGGTCTTGGCCAACTGCCTGGGCCTGTCATTGAGGTTCGACAACATATCGTAAACCCCAGTCCTGTGCTTGATCATCTTGCTGAACATGAGTTGCGTAGGCATATTAGTTGGATACAAAAGAAACTCCGAGAAGTTCATGAGCAAAGAAAACTTAATGCTGCTGAAATGGTTCCAGGAAGCAAACCAATTTCTGATGATCAGCTAATCTCACTCGCCCCTGACGATTATCGTACGGTTTTAGCGGCTCATCTGAAAGTAATTCTGGCTAAAGGCCGGGATCGAGGCGCTTTTTGGGCACAGAGTGATGGTTACCGCGAATCTAAGTGGGATATTTATAGCTTCCCAACGAAGTGCGAAATCAATGAATATCTTGAATCAATTGGGAAAAAGGCAATAGTTCTCTTTCCCGATGCTGCCGATAAAATTCATCGCGACCAAGATAGCCTTCTTACACAGCTAGAAATCAACGGGTTGGCCAAGTTTATGGATGCATCTCTACATTTTCCAGAGGCTCTTTTCCGCGAAGCATTCTGGCCAGCAGTGATTGCTGCGTTTAAGAATGGAAGTTGGCATTGTTTCCTTCGGGAAAGTTATAGTGATGCTGATGTGGCGTTATCTTGCTGTAAAGATAGGAAACAGTTTCTGCTTGACCTCGCCCTGAAATTCCCCAAGGACATAGAAAACGGATGGGATCGCTTTAAAATAAATGATGATCTATTTCCATTTAATGCACCGATCTTGATTGGCGGTAAAATTGGAGAACGCCATGATGATATATATTCTCTGCGCAATGAGTGTGTAAAAATGCTTCATAAATGGTTAGACAACGTGGTAACGATTATTGATGGTGAGCCCTTGCCTATTGAATCGAATTGGGAGTTTAAGCAGCTTTGGTGAGGCAACAATTTAAGTCCACTTCGAAATTTACCGTGCATAAACCCTACAAGATGGACTGTCGACGCTGATCGAATTACCCTATCCATTCATCCCCCTGTCATCTTCCTGAAACAAGTCTCTGCGTTTTCTTGTTCCGTTTTTGCCCATGAACCAGCCAAACGACCATCTGTTGACCAGACCTCCGGTTTCACGGAGCGGTTTGGAGAGATAGCCTGAAGCCAGAGAGGCTGTCAACCGTCCCCCTTGGCCAAATTGAACTCCAGCACGATGGGCTAACCCAATCGGTGGTAATCAAAAGCACGGGCCATTCGGCCCGTGCTTTTGTGGATAGAGCGTGAAAGGGTTGTCCTTGGGGGGTGGATTGCGGTCTCTATTCAAACGACGGCGGGTTTGGGACAATGAGGATGTATGACGAATAGAATCCAATCTCACGAATTGCTTTCGTTGATCCCGGAGTCTCGCGTCGCAACGGGTGGAATGCCCAACGCCATTGCCTACTGGCGCAAGCGTTGTCCGGGCAAGCCGGGACGCTGCCTGTCCCAAGCCGAATTGGCCCGGCTGGTCGGAACCAGCGTCGGCAGCATCGGACGTTTCGAGCGCGGCGAGCGCAAGCCTCGCTTGGAAACCTTGTTCCTGCTTTCTGCCGCCTTGCGCGTGCCACCGCAGGTTCTTTATCCCGAACTGTGGCGAGAACAAGGACGTGTGGCTCAGGATCGTCGAGGCTCTCTGGGATTGCTGCACACCACGGAGGAGGGCGAGCCGTCTCCTTAAGCACGGTTCGCCCTTGTCCATCACAGAGCGTTCATTCATCCATTCATTCATTCATTCATAATACACCATTTCTATGTCAGACCCATCCATCGTCAAGCCGGTCACGCTGGCCCTTACACCAAGCGGTCGCGCCATCTGCGCAGCCCTGGTTGATCCTCTGGGCCTTGTCTGGTGCGGCCATCTGCGTTTCCCTTCTGCCTTAAGCGGTGAGGAAACCATCAGGCGGACCAAAGACTGGTTTTCCAGTGTGATCGCGAAGATGCCGCCGACCCAGGCGGTACAAGAGCAACTCCATCGTCTACGACTGACGCGACAGGCTTGGATGCTCTCCGGTTTGCTGGAAAGCCTTGTCGAACAGCACGGCATTCGCCATTTGAAACGGCAACCGAGATTGGACGCCCTCACGTGGCTCTGCCGCGAATCCCCTTGGAAAAGCGAGGAACCGGCGACGCCGACGGTACGTTTGGCGTCGCGCCTCTTGGCACGCGACCACGCCGACGTGGCCTTGCACCCGCCCAAGGATTCCCGCGTGCGCACAGAATGGGATCGCACCCACGGGCAAGCCATCGCGGCGGCGTCCTTGGCCTTGCACGCCATGCAGACACGGAAACCAACAACCCTATGATTCCGACTCTTCAGCTTCGCCCTCCCCGACGGCATCCCCGTGTGCTGGCATTCGGTTCCCATCGTGCGTCGCTGGTGATGGTTTCGCTGGACCCCTGGGAGAATCGGGGGCTTTGGCGCTTCCGTCTGTACGGAGGCTTGAAATCCAAGGTCGAGATGGACAAGGAGCTTGACGCGATCCTGCTTCGCGAACGGCCCCAGGCACTGGTCGTCAGGACAGGACGCTCCCGTGCGGTAAACGTCGCAAACCCTCTGGCTGTCCGGTTTCATCTGCCGTTGCTTCCTGTTGCGTCGAGAGACATCAAGACAGGTGTCCTACCGCTGAGCCATCGCCTGCCGAAAGATACATCACGGCTGGCCCGTTACACCGTCGCCTTGGGCTACGCCGCTCTATTCATTATCGTACAACAAACCTATGACTCCTACTCCAAACAACCCACAACCAAGCGCACCGGAGCTTCACGTCTATGAGCTTCTTGCCCGCTATCGCTTGCTCGACGAAGAGCAACTCGCTTTTCTGATCGGCGAAAACCTACCGGAAAGCCGTGATTTGCTTCTGCAAAAGACCATCCATACCTTGCGTGTGCCGTCTCTGGATGGTCGGGAACGAACGGTGTGGGCGCTGGCCCGACGTGGCGCAGAAGCCTTGGCTTTGGCCCAAGGTTCTGAAGTCAACACCGTACCCTACACCATCGCCTCGCGTCTGAAGCGCAGCCTGTTTACCCTGGAGCACACCCTGGCCGTCAATCAAGTGGGCGTGGTGCTGGAGGGCTTGCAAGCCCGCCTTCCGGACTTTCACCTTCGCTCCTGGGAGACCACGCCTCAGCGCATCGGAACATCCATCCTGATCCGTGAGCCGGGGAACCATCTGCGTGTGCCCTTGGTTGCCGATGCCTTCTTCGGCCTGAGCTGGAAACGGGAACATCCCTGGTTTCTGGTGGAGGTGGATCGCGGCACGGTGAGTCTCAAACGGATGCGGCTGAAATTTCAAGGCTACCTTCACTGGTGGAAACGCAACGGCCCCAAGGAGCGCTTCGGCGTGCGCGATCTGCGATTACTGGTGCTGTGCCCCAACGAGCGGCGACTGCTGCGTTTGCGTGATGCGGTGCGTGACTGCGGCGTGAGCTTCGGTCGCGGATTCATCTGGTTCGCCTTGCAGGATGTGGCCGACATCTCACGACCGGAGCGTTTGCTGGAAGCCCGGTGGAGAAAGGCGTCCCGTCCGCAGCATGTCTATCCTCTGTTTCGAACTTGTCCCGATCCGTAGGCCACGCCCCGGTTTCTTGCGGCAAGCGCGCCTGGTCCGTGGACCGGACGTCGCCCGTGTGATTCCGAGCCACGGCCCGTGAACCGCGCGGGCCGGGACAAGCTTGGAACCGAAGAAGAGATTCTCAATGGTTTCCATTCGTTAGCTTATCGTTTCATCACAGACTCATAAGACTCCATCCAATATCGTCGTATCGGCTACGAGATTCCTTGGATTCCAAGCATCATAGCCAAGACTCTATGCACCCAACCCTCTCTCAACTCCACAACCAATTCGTCGAGGAATGCCGTTATTCGGCCCATCTCTCCGAGGAAACCCTGCGTGGGTATGTCTCCAGTTTTGCGTTGCTGGAACGGATGATTCCCTCGATCAGACTGGAATCCATTGACCCTGCAACGATGACGGAATTCTTTCGACGCTTGAAACGACGAAAGCGGGTGGTCGGTCGCGGCATTCTGAAAACCGGCATCCGTAATACCACCGTGGCCACCTATCGCTGCAAGCTGAACGCTTTCTTCGAATGGCTGCGTATCAAAGGGCTGATCCCGGAGAATCCCTTTCGCAGCATGGCTTATCCGCGTGTGCAGTATGAGACTCGTCAATACCTGAAGCGGGAAGCGGTGGAGCGGATCTTCCTTTCCGTGTCCTTCGGCATCAACTGGAAGGACGAGTTTTTGCGTAAGCGAAACATCGCCATCTTGGGCGTGTTTTTGCATTGCGGGCTACGCCGTGGGGAATTGATCGGCTTGAAGATGCTGGATGTGGATCGGTCCCGCAGAGAACTGACCGTGCGGGCGGAAACCTCCAAGTCCCGTCGCCGACGGATCATCCCACTCAACACCAGCGTGCTGACCATGCTGGACGATTACCTGGAGGCACGAGCCAAGCGGGGCTGCCAAACCCCGTCGCTGTTTGTTTCCACGAATCGGGACGCCGGTCTGACACGAGAAGGGCTGATTCATTGGATCAAGAAGGTACGCGAACACTGCGGCATTCCCTTTCACGTTCACCAGTTTCGTCACACCTTCGCTGTGAATCTGTTGAACAAGGGCTGTGACACGGCCAAGGTGAAACAACTGCTGGGCCATACGGACATCCGCATGACCTTGACCTATCTGCGCTGCCTGCCGACGAAGGCGATGCGTGCCGACGTGGAACGCCTGGACCTTGACAACTTACTGTAATCACGTCACAATAGAATTGTCGGTGTAATCCATTCAAATCATAAGCCGAAGGTGGCTTTCGTCACCGGCTTGGCTACAAGGCATTGGAGTTTCTCTCGGCAGGAACCAGGTCCCGTGGAATCTCCCGTTTCTCGCCTCCGATCATGGAAAAAGACGGTAAGTTTAGCGGAAAAGGCGGCAAAGGCTTCCGACCGTGTTCATGGTAAGAAACAGATCCAGGGAAAAAGGGGAATTGGCGCTCAATCTGGCTGAAATCCTCCAAACGAGGACCGCTTCCCTCCCGGACAGGGTCCCCAGCGGTCCTCGGTTTCATGGGACCAAGAAGCAAAAAGCAGCTCCTTCCGTGGAGAAAAAGCGGTTCAGAATAGGGTACTTATAGGACTCCATTGGATGTGGGATCGAATATCATTCCATTCGACGTATTCCATTGAAAGGAGAGGTGAATTCCAGTTTGCCGTTGTAGCTCAGTCGGTCAGAGCGCGTGCATGGTAAGCACGAGGTCGGCGGTTCAATTCCGCCCAACGGCTCCAGAAAAGACGACCGCCATCAGGCAGCCGTCTTTTTTGTATGATCATCCAAACCCTTGTGCAACGTTTCTGTGAATACTCCACCTTCATCAAAGGCTATTCCCCGGAAACCATCCGTCGCTATCGCACGGTAACCCGTTTCTTCGCCCGCTGGGCGGGGATTACGGAGATCGAAGAGGTGAGCGAACTGGCCGTGCGTCGCTATTTCCTCTACGGTCGCAGTGAACGCGGCTGGTCGGCCAACACCTTCATCAACCACCACAAGACCCTTGTGGTCTTTTTTCGTTGGTGCGTGAAGGAAGGCTACCTGGAACAGAACCCCGCGCAGGACATCGAAGTCCCCAAGCTGGAGAAGCGTTTGCCGCCGAAGCTCACGAGGCAGGAAGCGCACCGCATCCTGGAAACCGTGGCCAACTACCCCTACGCCTACCGCTTCCTGCGTATCCGCAACCACGCGATCTTTTCCACCTTTGTCTTTGCCGGGCTGCGTAAGAAGGAGTTACTGAGTCTGAAGTTTGCTGACGTGGATCTGGAGAACCTCTCGCTTTTCGTCCGTCAGGGAAAAGGGAACAAGGACCGCGTGGTGCCGATCTGCGCCACCTTGGCCGAGAGCCTGTCCCGCTACCTTACCGAGCGCAAGCGCTTGAACAAGACTTGCCCGGAGTTTTTCACCTCACTGAACCGCAACATGGGTCTGACCGATATCGGCCTACGTCGCCTCGTCGCCCGCATCCGCGTAGCTTCCGGTGTATCCTTCCATATTCACAAACTGCGCCACACCTTCGCCACGCTGATGCTGGAGGGCGGCTGCGACATCTATTCTCTGTCGCGTATGATGGGCCATTCCGACATCAAAACCACCACCATCTATCTCGCCGCCTCTGCCGAACACCTACGTGGGCAGATCACCAAACATCCATTGAATGGATGATAATTAGTCTTCTTCCGTCTCGTCGTCGAAGACGCATTGGAACTCTCCCTCCACACGTAAGTCTGTTTTCGTGTTCCAAGTGTCACGCCATTGATCCCTGAACTCTTCCAGGGTCTGGTAGCAGGAAAATATCCCTGACAACTTGGATTCGTTGTGAACCTGGATCTGTACCGAGCATCCGATACTCCCCGAATCCGCCCAATAATCCGAATAGGAATAACAACTGAAGGATGGTCCGATATAAATTATCCCCAGATCGCTTAGAAAATCCCTTGATACGGTGTTGTAACACATCCCGTCTTGAAGGATGTGCGTTGTAAGCGATACATAACCTTCGTTCTCACATTCAAACCGTTCCGGGTCATCCTCCCTGCATTGGCATCTGTATTCGTAAGTATCGGGCCCATGATAGATGCCCGAGTTGATGGAAATCTTCACCGAATCTTCGCTGCAATCCTCACCATATTCCTTGTTGCTAACATGCAGTTTGACGGATTGGCTGTCCTGAACACAGTTGACGGGAGCCCATTCACCGCTGGCAAACGAGCCGGAATCGCTGAAGGTCACGTGCTGATCGTAGCCTTCCTCTACGTCTGGGCAGTCCGTGCAGGAAAAGGTGTAGGTGTAGGACAGGAAGGAGCCTTCCTCCTCCGAGTTCGTATCATCATCATTGTCGTCGTCGTCATCATCGACGACCGCATCATCGTCGTCGTTTCCATCGGGGTCATCGCCACCGCAGTTTGCGGTAAACACAACAACCCATAGCAACAGGATCAAACAGGCAAGATCGTGTTTCATTCCTCTACTCCTTATCTTCTTTTGAATGGATGGGTTCATCGGTTACTCCTCATTTATCAGCACGTCATCGGCAAGAATGAAGCGCTGATCGCCGATTCTCGTACCGGTGATCGCCGATTGGGTGCCGATTTCGTAGCCGAACAAGATGTTTCCGCTGTACCGGCCCTTGATCTTCAGCGGGGTTAAGCCTTGCAGGGCCACAATCTTTTCGGCCAGTCGCGGCGGGGCAAAGACTGTGAACGAGACGGCGCTCCCTTCGGGATTGGCGAAGAAGATCACCCAGTCCTCCAATTTCTCCTTCCCCACCACACCGCCGAAGGCTTCCGGATTTCCGTTGTGGTAGGTATCGATCATCGTGAAGGCTAGGCCGGTGATGGTGGCGCAACGGCCCAATTCTTTCTTGGCCAGCACCGGTACGGTCAATTGCGTTACGGGGTAGGTGTGGGTGTAGGAACGGCACGCCGCAGCGGGCTTTTCCTTGACGCGAACGGGGCCGCTCTTGGAACCGAAACAGCCGGTCAACAACAGAGAAACCAGCCAAACCAAGGGGACGAGACGAAGGGTCTGTCGAAACATTGGACACTCCTTTCATGGTGTCGGGGTCAGGGTTATCCACAGTGTCAACTACAACCAATAGAATATTGTGCGTATAATGTTGGTAGTGCTCTTCACCCTTGATCCTCAGCGGGAACCCACCTATGTCACTGACTCCATTCATCCACAACTTTCTGGAAACCCTTGGTAAACTCGGCTATGCGCGGACCACGTTGTCCGGCTACGCCCAGGATTTGCAGGCCTTCGAGCGCCACGCAGCTCGTACCGGCGACCTGCGCATAACGGACCTCACCCTGCGTATCGTCGAAGACTACCTCGACGGCTCCACCCTCGGCGATGTGTCCCCATCCCCGGCCACACGCAACCGCAGGCTTTCCTGCCTACGGTCGTTTTTTCGTTACCTCATCGAGCGGGAGGAATTGCCCCAAGACCAAGACCCGACGCGCCGGGTACGCTTCGCCAGGCTCGCTCAACGGGAGCCCAGTTTTCTTTCTTACAACGAGTACGAGCGGATGATTCAAGCCGTCCGGCAATCCACGCAAGGCTGGATGCAAGCGCGGGATGCGGCGATCCTCGCCACGTTCTACAATACGGGAATCCGACTATCTGAATTGATTTCCTTGAATGTGGAGCAAGTGGACACGGTGGGCGCACGATTCCTGCGACTCAGGCGAAAAGGCGGTCTGATCAAAGACATCCCGATCAACCAGACCACGCTTCGGGCGCTGGCCGCCTGGATGAACGTGCATCCGCGACGTTCCATTCCTACTTCCTGCCCCCTGTTTATCAGCCGCTTGCAGCAGCGTCTTTCCCGACGCGCCGTGGAACTGATCGTCGGCAAATACGCCCGGCTGGCCGGGATTCAACGGCGGGTTTCCCCCCACACCTTCCGCCACAGCGTCTGCTCGGAACTGCAACGACGCGGTGCGAGCCTCAAAACTACGCAGACCCTTCTGGACCACGCCAGCGTTCAAACCACCATGCGCTACAGCCACAGTGCCGAAGCAGATCTGCGTGCCGCCCTGGCCAGCCTGGATGACCCCGACCTCTGGCAAAACGCCCCTTTTCACCCCACGAAAAATCGTTGACTTTCTGCGCACAATATTCTATTGCGCGCACAATTCAAAGGGAAATGGGTGAGGAAATGCATTACTCGTGGTGATGTTGAAGTTCTACGGTATATTTGGCCGCACTGTTTGCACACCTGTCGTTTTCAGGATTTCATAAAGGCTTTCGATAGCATTTCGTCCTTGTGCTCGTCTGCCCCAACGTTCATCTCGTACATCAGAATATGTATAATAGACATTTTTAATTGCTCGTGAGAAAGCGACAAAGAAACCACGCTTTTCTTCGTCCGGCTGACTTCTAAACGACCACCACTGGGAATCCTCCAGACCAGAAAAAATCACCGTATGGAATTCCAATGAGAGATCGGATCGATAAAAAGGCCCAACCTCGAGAAAATATCGACAGGCAAACCCACGGCATCGCCATCAATCACAAGAAAAATAACAAAACCAGACGCTTAACCGGGAATCGAGGCCAAATGCTAAAGTGCATCCACGACGTTCCCCATGCGAACCAGGATTCGGTGTTTCATAAGATCCTGAACAAGCTGGATTGTTTTATCATCCAAACGTTGACCATCCATCTCAATCCAAGCAACACCTTGCTCACAGTGGTCCGGATTCTCAACCGTTATATCGTAAAGTGCCTCGCCGTAACGATAACTCATCTGAAATCCATCCCACCAGCCAGGGATAACAGGAACAACCTGCATCGTCGCACCGCACACCTTGAGTCCCAGTATTTCCTCCACCCAGGCTCGATACATCCATGCTGAAGACCCCGTATACCAAGACCAGCCCCCCAGACCGACTCGTCCCGGTAGACGGTAAACATCCGCAGCGACCACATAAGGCTCAATCCCATACCGCCAAACGGCTTCCGGCTCGCGTGTGTGCTCGATAGGATTAATCATTCGCAAGATACTCGTTGCACGGGAACCATCTCCACGACGCGCCAAGGATATGGCCAGCCAGATGGCAGCATGGGTATACTGGCCGCCATTTTCCCTGACTCCTGGAGGATAACCCATAATATATCCGGGCGATGGTTTCGACTGATCGAACGGAGGATCAAAGAGCTGCACGATCTTTTCATCTTCACGAACAAGGAGATTCCATGCCGAATTCAACGCTTTCTTCACTCGATCCTCGTCGGCAGTTCCGCTTAATGAGGCCCATGATTGTGCAAGAGAATCGATCCGCGCTTCTTGATTCAAGGAAGAACCAAGCAAAGTTCCGTCATCATAAGTCGCCCGCAGATACCACTCCCCATCCCATGCGAACTGTTCAACAAGCTTGGTCAATGTCTCGCGTTCCTGCAAATAGGACTGGCTTAATGCAGGCCGGCCTAGCGAGTCGGCTAGCTCCGCCATACCCCGTAGAATATCGACCATGAACCATGCCAGCCAAATGCTTTCGCCCTTCCCGCCGGCTCCCACGCTGTTCATTCCATCGTTCCAGTCCCCACTACCCATCAACGGCAAGCCGTGAGCGCCAAAGCGTTGGCTATGGGCCAGCGCCCGTTGGCAGTGCTCGAAAAGCGTGGCGCTTTCCGATGAAACAACCGGCGATTGGAAACTTTCGCTTTGATCGCTCGCCAACATAGGAGCGTCAAGAAACGGGACCATTTCGTGCAGTATCCCCACGTCCGCTGTGACTTTGACGTATTGCGACACAACGAAGGGGAGCCACAACAGGTCATCGGAGACCCGTGAGCGAATACCCTCTCCGTTCGGTGGATGCCACCAGTGTTGGACATCACCTTCCTTGAATTGATGGCTGGCAGCAAGCAAGATATGTTCGCGCGCCAGCGAGGGATAGGAGTACAGCATGGCCAGAACGTCTTGCAATTGATCGCGAAAGCCGAACGCGCCGCCGGATTGGTAGAAGCCGGAGCGCCCCCAAATCCGGCAACTTAGGCTTTGATACAACAACCAGTGATTAATCATGATGTCGGTGGCGAGTTCGGGAGTTTGTACCTGAATCGCACTCCGTTTTCCGTCCCACCATGCTTGGGTTTGCCGTAGCGTAGTATCCGTTGCTCCGTTACCTTTGTACGCTTTAACCATGCTGCGAATCTGCTCCAAAGATGAGGCTTGGCCAAGCATGAACGTGATTTCCATGCGCTCACCCACAGCCAGTTTTAGAGGGATTTGCAGCGCGGCGCATGGGTCCAATCCCGCTCCCGTCCGGCGCGAAAGCTTGACGCGGTCCATCGCCGCCGGGTTGCTCAAGGTACGGTTTCGTCCTAGAAAGGACGCACGGTCACAGGTGTAAGACGCCACGGGGGCACTCGCCGCCGCGAAGGCCACCCAGTCTGCATAATACTCATTGTAGCAATTGCGGGCTAGCAATGACTGAGTTTCTTCATCCCAAGCGGTAACGACATGCATCTGGGATGACTCGCGATCCTCGCCAAGCGTCCACTCCACATAATAGGTTAACGAGAGCTTGCGTGGTCGATTGGAGCCGTTGCGCAGGCTCAACCGTTGCAATTTGATAGGCTTGCCCCCTTGGTCGTCCACCGGAATAAAAACCGTCAACTCCTGTTCGATGCCGTGGCTATTATGTTCGAACACGGAATAGCCCGCGCCGTGCCGGGCCCGGTATGCCATTTCCTCGCGGATGGGGGATGCCGTAGGAGTCCAGTAGATTCCGGTGTCCTCATCTCGTATGTAGATCGCCTCGCATGACGGGTCCGTAACGGGATCGTTGGACCATTGGGTCAACCGGTTGCGTTGACTGTTGCCTTGCCAGGTGAATCCGGCTCCTGTTTCACTGATCAACGTTCCGAAAGTAGGATTGGCGATGACGTTCGTCCAGGGAGCAGGGGTATTGATGCCGGGGCCAAGATAGATTGCATATTCGCGTCCACCCTGGGCAAAGCCACCAAGACTGTTAAAAAAAGGAAGGGTCATGAAGGGAAGCGCCACTGAAGGATCACGGGGATCTTGTTTTCGGATGACGGATTCAGGAAATGTCGGGACATCCCGTGGCGGCAAGGCAAGTTGCTGCGGCAACCCACCACGAGCCGCCACCAGCATCACGCTAGCTGCTGCGCGCAGGAGCTTAAGATCTTCCTCTGGGATCATATTCGTTCTAAGTAAATAGACTCCTCCTGGTCGCTCCACATTCGCGTTGGAGGCATGGAATTGTATCAGGTGTTCAAGTTCTTCATGCAACGGTTGAGTATATCCAGCGGCCTCCTCGTTAAGGATTACCAAATCGGCTACAAGCCCATGCAATCCCCAATAAACATGAGCCTGGAGGATCTGACGGATCAGCCCTATATCTCGTATTTCTCCGATAGCGATCATCGTAATGGGTAAATCACCCGAAATCGAATAGGACCACAAGCCCGATGGTCCTTTTCGGTTGTTGGTGATGCTGGATGCGGCAGACCTTAGGCGAAGATTGGGATAGAGTAGGTGGCTTGCAAGCTGCTGGAAGCGACGTGCCTCATCCGGCTGAATACGTAAAAAGCGTAGTTCCAATTGGGCCGATGTCCAGGCAAATTCCATCGCTCGCTCGATAGCATGGGCCTCCCCATACTTCTGAATCAGATCAATAACCTGTTCACGCGAAGGCGCGACGGCAAGAATCAGAGAAACCGTAATTCGTTGGCCGGGAGGTAAGTCAAAGCCTAGGCTAAGGCTCAGAATTGGATCCAGAACAAACCCCTGACTGCCGCCCAGGTTTCGCAAGGTGCCCATCGGGCTGGAAAGTGTGCTACCCCGGCCAATAAACCGGGTCCGGTCGGTCTCAAAACGAAATTCATTGTCAACAGATTCAATTGTGTTAGGGTCGAACACAATGCGATGAGCCACAAAGATGGGTGATTCATCATCGCTTCGAAGCCGTCGGCTAGCCAAAAGAGCCCTGTGTTCGGGCAACGCTTCCGTCTGAATATATAACTTGTTAAATGCAGCGTGTTGTCGGTCGGCATTATGCGGAGCCAGCGCAAGTTCAATGTAACTTGTCAGTTCGATCCGTCGTATGATAGAAGACCTATTGATCAGTGTCATCCGCCGAATCTCAACATCATCTTCCGGTGCAACGATAATCTCTGTTTCGCTTTCAATACCATCATCGACCCGTCGGAACACGGCACGGTCTAGCGCGAAGTTTACGGAAAATTGCTCAACGTCACCACATGTGGGTTGGTACGTATTGCACCATAGACTGCCAGAATCTGCATCGTGAATGTAGCAGAAAGAACCCCATGAATCTCGTGTCGAGTCAGATCTCCATCGCGTTATATCGAACTCATTCCAACGACTGTATCCTCCGCCGGAGCCTGTCACCATGAGATCATAGTGACCATTTGACAAAAGTTGAGTTTTGGGCGTGGTGGTATATGGAGTCTTGAAATGACTGGTTGAAGGTGAAATCTCGCCGATACTCGGCACCGAAGCAACCCGTTCCCGTGTGGTGATATGATGCAATGGCGGAAACTGAGGGATGCGTTCATGAAGCAACGGCTCTACGGTGCGAACACGAGGATCGGTGTGAAAGTGGCGTTGAAGACAACCATCATGCAGGAAATTGTTCAATGCCAGAAAAATCATGCCCTGGTGATGCACCATGTATGAGCGCACGTTGACTCCGAGAGGGTTTGACCTACTGCTGTAGTCTATGGATTCATAGTAGCCGTAGCGGCTCAGTAGACCAAGATCCGCCAACCGCTTCAGGTTCTTCATTGCCTCCTGGGGGGCTATGTCGACCGCCAAGAATGTCGCGTAGGGAGCAACGACGATTTCTTTGGCAAGACCTCGCTTCAGTCCAAGTTCTGGTACGCCAAACGCTTGGTACTGATAGGTTTTTTGAACATCCAGATCACCAAAGGCGCATTCAGAGATCCCCCACGGAATCCGGTGTTTGCGCCCATAGGCAATCTGGATAGCCACGGCTTCCCTGGCTGCTTTATCCAATAGCGCATTATTGTAGGATTTCTGAAAAAGCAGTGGCATCATGTATTCGAACATCGTGCCAGTCCAACTGAGCAATGCTCGGTGCCGACCAACGGCACCGAAGGGGCGACCCAGCGCGAACCAATGCTCACAGGGAACATCCCCGCGAGCAATAGCGACAAAGCTTCCCAGGCGCGCCTCGCTTGCCAACAGATCGTAGAAGGATTGATCCAGACGACTTTCCGAAACATTAAAACCGATAGAAAAAAGACGCCGTTCCGTGTTATAAAGAAAACGCATATTGATGGATTCTGAGAGATCAACGCATGTTTGGGAGAGTTGCTCCATAAGCGCCAGTTCCTCTCCGGCCAGCCATTTGGCTCGGTCGTAAGCGGCCACAACCCGATCGATCCAATCCAGAAGCACGACGTTATCCGCGTGCGTATTTCTCCTGATTGTTTGAAGAGAGGCAATGCAGGCTTGATCTCCCTTGGCAAGTTCCTGAAGCGATGGAACGTGATGAAGGCTTTCGCGAAATATCTCCAACGTATCCGCACCTAGTTCGGCAACGTCGTCCTCTGTTTTTTCAGCCAAGATGTCGATCCAAGCCAGATAACGATCCGCAATATCGAGCCAGGCGGATGCTTGATGCTGAAGTTGTTTTGCCCAATACCTGAAATCGCCTTGCTCGACGGAGTCGTCAAGAATGTGTTCAACAAAAGAGCCCGTGTCTTTTTCAGTTCGACGCAAGAGTTCTAGCCACGCAGGAACGGAACACTGCGGAGAACCCCAGGCACTAAACAGATTCTCCAAGGTGCGATTGTCCAGACCGGTATTCCCGTCATCCCGGATCGTCTGCCGTAAGACGTCTGCGGTGTCATGCAAACCTACAAAGGCTTGTGCACCCAGTAACGGTATTTGCATGAGCGATTCAAGTCCCCGATCCAGAGTCCAAAGTGTGCCAAGAAAATTCCCACTGTCCACGGTTGATACGTAGTGTGGATTGAGGGGCTCCAGGGTTTGAATGTCGTACCAATTGAGCAGATGCCCCTCATATCGATTCAGCTTTCCGATGGTTTTCATTGTCTTTGCCAGGGTCTCAATAACCTCATCTATAGTAATATAGCCGAAATCATGGGCACTCAACACGCTCACCAGATACAGACCTATATTGGTCGGGCTGGTTCGCAGGGCTAGTTTGTTTTGATAGGATACTTGGTAATTATCGGGGGGAAGCCAAGATGTTTCTTCATTTACAAATTCCGAGAAATAGCGCCATGTACGCCGCGCAACATTTCTCAGGAATTCCCGATCCTCAACGGGAAGCGAGTACTGCCGAGGTTTGACTGATGACTTGCGGCTCAGCAACCAAGCGACCAACGGAGAGAGAAACCAGAGCACCAGCCAGGGGCTTGCCACTCCGAGATTGGCTGGAAGCCTATACACAACAATAGATCCAATCGACAGGCTAAACAAGCTCACAAGACCCATCGAAAGCAGAAACATCGGGACTTTCGTTTGGGCTCCATCGTGCGTCGCCTGGGCTGAAGTCCATTCCAGCAGCCCTCGATGAGAAATGTATCGACGATACCAGACTCGTGCGATGGCGTCCAGCGTCAGCCAGGATTGATAAGGTAAAAAGGCTGCTTCAGCGATGACGCGCAACAGATCGTGCGCCACTCTTGTAATAGAGACGCCTTTGAGACCCTGGTGTGTCGTTACCCATGTGAATGGTTGTACCAACGAGTGAAAGAGTAACTGTATCGCGACAACCCCACTGGCGATCCATCCGGTTCTGGAGGAAACAAGCCAAGCGGTTATCAGTAAAGCTAAGCTCGCAACGGGCAACAGACTGCGGCGCAAATTATCAAATATTTTCCATCGATCGAACCAAGAGAGCGGATTGGGCCCTCGTTTGCCATTTGGTAGTAGAATATGTGGCATGGCCCAGTCCGCGATCTGCCAATCGCCTCGTATCCAACGATGCTGCCGCTTGATATAGCTAAGGTAATCCTGCGGACATTCGTCATAAAGCTTAATGTCACTGGCCAATCCCACCCGAACATGAGCGCCTTCGATCAGATCATGACTGAGTAGCAGGCCTTCGGGGAACCTACCGGAAAGTACTCGGCTGAAAGTTCGCACATCGTAGATACCCTTGCCATGATACGAGCCTTCTCCAGCCAAGTCTTGATAGACATCGGATACCGCATTGGTATACGGATCAATGCCTACCGGATTTGAAAAGAGACGACTGAATGCTGAGCCGGTAGCACTAGGCAGGGAAGGGCTCACCGCCGGCTGAATGATAGTATAGCCCGACTGGACACGTCCCTTGTCGCCCAGATGCGCCTTGTTGAGCGGGTGTGCCAGCGTTTCGATCATCCGGCGAGCAGCCCCCGCCGGTAATTGAGTATCGCTGTCTAGGGTAATGACGAACCTCACATCGGAAAGCTTTTCCGGGTCACCAACATAAACCATACGCCCGGCCTCAGGAGGCCGCGTGCCAACAATCAGGTTGTTGAGTTCCTCCAGCTTTCCGCGTTTACGTTCCCAGCCAATGAACTTTCCCTCACTCTCACACCATGTACGGTCCCTATGAAATAGGAAGAAGCGACCCTCGCCGTATTTATGATTGAGGGCTTGGATTTGCTGCATTGCGGCATGCAGCAGGGGCTCGTCTTCCACACAATGGGCACTGGTTGCGTCAAGATAATCGGAGCCAAGGCTAAAGAGCAGGTTGGCTTCCTGATTAGCAAGAAAACGAATCTCAAGCTTTTCCACCTCGTCTTCGATCGTTCTTTGATTGGCCAGCATCATCGGTATGACGACCAGAGTCCGGCAATCGTCGGGAATCCCCGAATCTTTGAAATTCATCTTCGGCAACGTGCGTGGAGGAAACAACCGCATGATGAGAGTGTTCAAGACCTCAATCGAGAGTTGGCTAACGGGAATGAGCAAGAGCGCGGCAATGATCCCCTTAATCCAGAGAGAGTGCGTATGAAACCCGGTATGAAGGATTAGGAGAATGAACATGGCCATGAAAAGAAACAGACCTGAGAAATAGACCGCAGAATGATGACGATAGGACCAATCCAAGGCTCGGAAATATAGTGTTTCTCGGTATTGCAACCGTTGGGTCAGTTGTTTTCTTTTATCACCGATCAGATAGGCCCCAATGTGCGTGGAGCATCCCGTAATAGGATCAAGCTCCGTCGCTAAATCAAGTGCATACTGGGCAATCTGTGATTCATTCAAGTCGGACCTACGTTGAATATTCTCTATCGCCCTTCGGTAAAGGTTTCTCGTTTCGAAATCCATCTGAGGGTAGATACCAGATGGATCTCGACGGAGAGTCTGTTCCACCACACTGAGCCGTTCAAAGCACTCTTTCCAGTCGATCAACCCGAGAAAACGCAAGCTGGCAAACGCGCTTTCGATGGATCGTCGGTCTGCTGCCTGACGATTCTTTTCATACTGAAGAAGATCGTGGATGGACTTTTCCAATAAGCGCTCCAACCAGAACTGGACCTGAACGAGAACCGTCCCTTCGTCATAGAGGCGGCTAATCATTTGCGAGGCGAAATATGGGCTTGGGTTGGGATAGGCTTCCGTCAGTTTCGCCAAGATGGAATAAAGCGATTTGGGATCGCAGCGGTTGGCTGCAATCAATCGGTTTGTCCAGAAATCGGCCAGTTCTTCTTCTCGCAGTTCCGTGGAAGCTCTATCGGCGAGTTGCCCGATGGTTTCAATCAGTACGATACACAGCATCTGAGGGATGGTCCAGAGTTCACCGATCGAAAGAGGTTTTGTTGACTGGTACGCTTCGATGAACATCAAAATGTTTTCTTCGTTTAGGCGCAGTTCAGCCTTCTCCGTTAGTTCTCGGGCCAGACCGTATACACGAGGAAGACCGTGGTCGGTCTCACTGGCCAGTGCTGGGAGTTTTCGGTAAAAAGATAACGGCAAATTCAGATGTACATCGCGGGCATTTCCTTCAAGGACATATTCATTGTCCAGCAACCACTCGAAGGTCGGCGGCATGTTTTGTCGCAATTCGGATGCTTCCGACAGGTCCAGGCAGGTTTGTTGCACCAAGTGGCGACCCTGTTCCAATCGTCGAAGCAGTTTGCCGTTTCGCACCGGCTTGGAATCCAGTCGGTGGGTTTCGGCCAAGCTTCGAGCATGATCCTGTAGTTGTGCAGAGTTCAAAGAAGGCCCGGAGGGAGTCCAATCCTCCGGTTGATGAACACGGCTTTTGCACCGTGCGTGCAAGACAAAGACCGTTGGCGTCATTTCGCTATTTTGTAGCAATTCTGATACGGGGATTTTCAACCGTTCGATAGGGGCTTGAAGAATCAGGACAGTCTCGCCTGTAATGAGCCAGCGTACTTGCTCTTCAAATGATTCCCTGTCGATTCCGAACTTCGTTCGTCGCACTACAAGCAGGCCCAGGAAAACACCAAGGATTCCGATAGCTATAGCCCAGATTAAAGGAGGAGAAGGTTGATGGAACATCTGTGTCAATGGATGGGCTTGTCGTGATAGGATCGCAACAAGTGTCCCCAACAGAAGCAACGCTCCAATCACTTCAAAGATCTTGCGCTGTAGAAAGGGGGTCCCGGTCAGAATTTTTCCATCTGCATTTTTGCTAACCCAAGCGAGACGTCGGTAGCCTAGCCTACTCAGAATTCCGGAGGCTTCTTTGGCTTCCTGGTATTGGTCAAAGTAAGCTAGAAGTATACTCGGTTTCATTCTTTGTCCTTGGAACGTTGTCTTGTTATTCTTGCTCTCGGCTGAATTTTCGTTCAAGCGAGCGGGCCATCTGAATGGCGGCCCTATCCACAGCCGCTTGCAGGTCGGCGTCTTTATCTTCCGCGACGATTGTTCGGGTTGGCCGCAAGAGTACTTCGAGACGGCAGATTTTATGTTCCTTCGCCGGATCGTCTCCTGAAGTTAGTTTCAATGTCACTCGTGATATTTTTGTAGAAAAGCGGCTTAGCGCCAGTCGGATGCGGGTTTCAATAGCATCCTTGGCTTCATCGCCAAGAATAAAGTCGCCATTAACAATGGTTACTTTCACGACTACCTCGCTTGTTCTTCAGAGTGTACATGTATGAACGATGTCGCTTCTCGACCCTTTTTCGATAGGTGCCGATGAAAACGGGCGGGTCGGCGGTCTGGATCGACAAGAAACTCAATCAAATCAATGGCAAACTGATCTGGCACATCGAGCTGCGCGTAATGGCCGCATTCCTGATACGTTGTGAGGGTAATATTTTCCGATCGTGCAACGGTTGTTTGGCCATGCCGGATCGGAATGATGGGATCTTGAGCCCCCCAGAACAATGCGATTGGTGGCATCTTGGTGATCTCTTGGGCTCTATCGGCTGTCTGCCTGTGCTGGCCGAAGATATTGATGACACTTTCCAGCGTGCGTTGAAAAGCACGATCCGTTCCAGGAATGCGAGTCATTCGAACAAACAATAATTGTTCTTCTTTTTCCATATGCCCGAATAAATGAGGAACATAGTGCAGGGCGAGAGGAACTGCGAAATGCATTAACCGTGGTGCTAAGATTTTTCCAAGCACAGGAAATGCAGCCAGCCGCATACCTGGTGCAACCGCGCGCCCCAGACCACCGGCAGAAACGAGGGCCAGTCGATCGACCCTCGACCGATGATCAAGGAGCATCCATTGCGCAATGCCGCCCCCATACGAATGGCCGCATACGTGGGCGGTTTCCACGCCGATGGCTTCCATCCATGCCGCCACCATTCCGGCATGCCATTCCAATGTGTAGGGCGCATCAGGCCGCCCAGAAAAACCATGTCCGGGGAGATCCGGCATCAGAACGCGAAAGCTCTTGGCCAACAAGGGCGCGACGCGACGCCATGTGCGGTGAGAATCGTAAATCCCGTGAAGCAGCACCAGGGGATAACCGGACCCCATTTCACCCCAGGCGATCGGTCCATTCTCGATATTCGTTTCATGTGCTGTTCCGATTATCTCCATGAATGTTCTCCTATCAGGATGCATTACGGTTCAACAACATTGCCGACGCCTCCACGCCCCCGCTTTCATCATGGTCGTGGATTTTCGATTTGACAATAAGGAAGATTGGGCTTGTGTCTTCGAATAATTCGTAGTATCATGAACGTATGGAATGGATCAACTACCATCATCTGCTTTACTTCTGGGCCGTTGCGAAGGAAGGCTCCATTGTCAAGGCAAGCGAAAAGCTTCTCTTGGCGCAGCCGACGATCAGCGGTCAGATCAAAAACTTGGAAGATGTTCTTGGGGAAAAGCTTTTCGCAAAGAAGGGACGCAATCTGGTCTTGACCGAGGTCGGGCAAACGGTGTTCCGCTACGCGGAGGAGATTTTCACCCTCGGTCGAGAGATGCAGGATGTTTTGAAGGGCCGTCCCACCAATCGACCGCCCGTCATCATCGTCGGAATTTCTAATTCCTTTCCAAGGTTGATCGCCCACATGCTCCTGGCACCGACGGTCGAACAATTGGGACCACTCAATCTCATCTGCAAAGAAGACAAAACCGTGCAGTTGCTGTTGGATCTGGTGATTCACAAGTTGGATGTCGTTTTAACGGATGCTCCGATGGAGCCATCGATCAAAATCAAAGCGTACAATCACTTATTGGGCACATGCAAGCTTGCCATTTATGCCTCGAACGAACTGGCCAAGACCTACCGTCCAAATTTCCCGCAGTCGCTGGATGGTGCACCTTTTCTTTTGCCGACGGACAATACCATGATCCGACAGTCCATTGACCAATGGTTTATTTCCAGGATCATTCGACCGCGAATCGTGGGTGAATTTGAAGACAGCATCCTGCTGAAGATATTCGGAGAATCCGGCATGGGGCTTTTTCCCGCTCCAAGCGTTATTGCCAATGAGTTGAAGAGACGCTATAAAGTTGAGCAGGTTGGTGTTCTGGATGATGTCTTTGTGAATTTCTATGCGATCTCGGTAGAGAAAAAACTGAAACACCCTGCGCTTGTCGCAATCAACGAAGAGGCCCGAAAAAAGATATTCGGAAACGGGAATCAAGGCTGAGACCCATCAAAGGGTCTGTAATTGCAGCGGATTGCCCTGGTGACAAACCTCGTTATTGCATGATCCACTCGCAATTATCCCGTTGAGCGATATGGCCGGGCGATCCCAAACATCAGGCGCTAGAGTTGTTGCGTATTGTTTCGATATTGGCGAAGAAATATAGACTCTTCATTCGCCTTGTTTGTTGCTATTCAGTATGGATAATGCTCTTTTCTTCTTTTTCTCGCTCCTTTTCTTTTTTCTTCTCTTTCTTCGCCTGTTTGGTTAGCTTTGGTTTGTTTTCCTTCGTCTGTCTCTTCCTTTGATCTTTTTCAGACATTTGTTTGGTCCTTTCATTGTATTTCAGATTATCACGTTCCCAAGCATCCGCCATTCTCGTTCGCTTCCCTTCACCATATAGCAGAGACGATCAGCCAGACTGCCAAGACAAGCAGGGGACCGATGATGATCGCGGATGCGACATAAGCCGCTTTTTTCATTCTAGTGGATTCGAACACCATGATTCTCCTCCATCGTTCTTCTGTGTTGATACATATCTGAACCGGAGATAAGCTCACAAGCGCGATGCAAGGTGAACGAAGTGGAGATGGTCCGCCTGATCAGCAGTTCCCTCACCTTTCTTTCCAACGCTTCGGCGTTCGATGAATGTATCATGAATGCATCGGCAACCCAGCAGCGAACATCCGCGCGGAAATGGGCGTAACCGGTATAGACGATGATCGGAACCTGGGGATGCGCCGCGCGAAGGGTCGTCAACGTCTCGAACCCATCGTTATCCGGCAGATCGACATTGATGATGACGATGTCCGGTTCCGATCTTTTCGCGACCCGAACGGCCTGCAACCCGGTCTTGGCGACGGCAACCCGATAGCCGGAGACCTTGAAGCGGGCGGAATACAGGGAGCGATGATCGTCATCACCGTCCACGATAAATACTATCGGAATTTCTTGATGCCGCACCTTGTTCCTCCTCGTCTTCGATTGCATTTCTGCTTAGAATATGGATCTCCATCACTTTTCCTTCAAGGTTCTCGATGAACCTCTCCGTATCCATCGGGCTTCCCTTGAAGGAATGCCTCTCGATACGTCCGTTCTCAAGCAAGCATTTGACATAGATATTTCGTTGTGGAAATATCCCGGACACTGTTGTCTCGGTTTCCTTGGTTTTACGTATCACGATCTTCTCCTTTGCAAAATGGAGTTGCCGGCTACGGCAGGTGGAGGGTCTGCGTAACGCTTTCGAGAACCAACGCGCCATCGGGCGCAAGGCGGTTTCCGATTTCTTCGACCAGAAACAGCGTCTGAAAAGAACCCACAATGAACGTTCCGACGGACACAACGATCGTAGGTTGTCCGCGTTACACCTTCCGATCTCCACCAAGGTTTCCCCCGCCTTATTTCTTTTCATCGGAATTCCGCGAGCGACCCGAAAGGAACAGTGCGATACCCGTTACGACCGCGGTTATAAACAGCAGGTGGATGTATCCACCGAAGTTCATGTTTGTAGCCAACTCGATCACCCACAGCAGAATGAGGATGATGACGATGGACCATAGCTTGAAGAACATTTTCTTCTCCTGTTTCCTCCGCCCAGACGCTACCAGATCATGCCGGTCTGGGCGGGAACCCCGGAACGAATTCGGAGGACTGACCCCTCGCTTTCGCAGGGGGGTACGAAAAGCCTCTACTTGGTTTCATGAATGGTATTGCTCTCTTCCTATCAGGGGCGGTTCAGGTTCCTGAATGCGTCTTCGACATCTCCCCAGGCACGATCGATGTCGGTCTTGAACCCCTCCCATTTCTCGCTTCCCGTCTCCTCGTACTTTTTGACCATCGGCTGCGCCTCCGCATGCCTGGCCTTCAGATCGTCGATGCTCTGGCGAAACTCGGTTTCTACCTGTGCTCCGGCCTTCTCGGTCTTGGTCGCGAGAACATCGATTTGTGCAGCCCACAGCTTGAGTTGGGCATCCATCTTGCTCACGTTTTCTTCCATCGGTCCCGGGACTTTCGCCGTTGTTTTTTTCTTTCCCATGTCGGTTCTCCTTTTGATCCCTCGTCGCTTCAGGCAATTGTTGGTTGAACGATCACGGTTCAATCTTGTCGCTCAGCCACTGGCGCGTCGTCTCAAAGGATTCCTGCAACTCGCCATAAGACTTCCTGAAGCCGCTTTTCACGTCGTTCCAGACGATTGCGGTGGCGCTCTCGGCTTGGTCCAGCTGCACCTTCGCCTTGTTCCACTTCTCGCGCACCTCCTTGAGCTTGATCTTGGCGTCGTCCTTTGCCCCACCACGAGAGTTTTCGACCTTGACGGTGAGCCGATCCAACTCCACTTGGATCGTCGCCAGTTTACTTTTCATCATGTCGGTGAATTCGGCCCTATGCTCGAAGGCGTAGTCCTGCATCGCCTCCTTGGCCTCTTTCGTCTCCGCTTTGGCCTTGTCCAGTTGGGTATTGGCCTGATCGACTTTCGTATTGGCCTGATCGACTTTTGTATTGGCCTGATCGACTTTCGTATTAGCCTGATCGAGTTTCGTATTGGCCTGATCGAGTTGCGCCGCGACGCTTCCTCCTTGCTTCTCGGCCACCGTTTTTTCGTCCGTCGATGAGCAGCCCGCCGCGAGAGCGACGATGGCAAGGAACATGACAGCGAGTATCAGTTTCTTCATAGCTTTCCCTTTCGTTTGGTTTCGTATTTGCGCCCATCGATCATGTCTGATTTGAAAGTGGTCGGCGGCCAAGGATGATCCGGATGAGGATGACGATTGCGGCAACCACAAGGAAAAGGTGGATGAATCCTCCCAGCGTGGTAGAGGTTGTCATTCCGAGCACCCACAGCACGATTAGAACAGCAGCGATTATCCATAAATACATTTGAGTCTCCTTTCCAGCATGATGGTGAGCCCGGTAACGCATTGCGCCACGCTACCGGGCCGCCTCGCCCGTCTTGGGTTATTTCAGATGAAGCTTGTCGAGCTTTTCATTGATGACTTCCTTGGTATCGCCGAATTTCTCCTGAATGATGCCATACAGCTTGTCCAAAGAGCCATCAGCTTTCTTGAAGTCGTCGTCCGTCAATTCTCCCCAGGCCTTTTTGGCCCTTCCTTTTATCTGATCCCACTTGCCTTTTGCTTGATCTTGGTTCATCTCATGCTCCTTCCTTAATAATTACTGGAAGCGTGTGAGTCGCGTTCAATAACGATCTCGACTCGGCGATTGTTCGCACGCCCTTCGGGTGACGCATTGTCGGCGATCGGATTGGATTCACCCATTCCTTTTGCCCGAACGCGGTCGGACGGATAGCCTCCACGAATGAGATATTTTCGGACCGTGTTGGCCCGATTCTGCGAGAGACTCTGGTTGTAAGAGTCTGAGCCCTGGGAATCAGTGTACCCCTCTACAATAAGGTTGCGTTCGCGGACATTCAGCAGTGCGCGGACGACCTGGTCGAGTTTTAATTGTGCAGAGGTTAATAAGACCGACTTGGAGGATTCAAAGAGAATACTTCCCGATAGTGTTATGACCAGTCCGCGCTCTTCCTCTTTGACTGCGGCAAGTTTCGCCAGTGCGGCCAGCGCGGCTGCCGTACGATTTTCAGAGTCGCTCAGATCCCTTCTCACTTTTTCGTCGGCCATCCGATTCTCAGAATCTACCAAGTCCTGCCTCGCCTGCTTGGCATTCTTTGTCTGCCTCGCCTCATAATCGGCGTCCGATTGGGCTTTGCGGATCTTGTCGGCGGCTATAGCACCAAGCGCACCCGCCAGTTCGGATTTACGTTGGGCAACATACGCGAGGTCTAGCGTTTTGTACGAGTCGGAATTGGCCTTGAACGACTGCTCGGCATCGTCGAGCGCCGTACGCGCCTTGTGCAAGTCAGCGGGCACTAGTTCGGCCGCAGGTCCCTTGCTTGCATGCGTATAGGCCGTGCGAGCGTTGATAAGTTCTTTGGGCGTAGCGGTAGCGCAGCCAGCAAAGAACACCATGAGAATCACGATTAGTATAGCCTTCATTGTCTGTTCCTTTGTTTGAGTTATTGGTTGTCTCGCCGAAGTTGATGTACGCGTTCCATCGCTTTTTCGGCTTCCATTTTCTCGTCATGGCTACGAGAGAGTGCTACGGCCAGCTCGGCGTCGGCCTTGGCCCGTGTCAGCAACGATGCAGCCTTGTCCTCGTCACCGTTTTTGTTCAGTACCAGCGACTGCTCCAATTCTTCTTTTGCGAGTTGCAAATGAAGCGCAGCTTCGGGTACCTTGTCAGCCCCGACCTCCTCTGCGGCGCGGATACCCGAAGTCGATGCCTCGGTGTGCAGCGGGGTACTTGCACAACCCACAGAGAGTGTCATGGCCATGAAGGCCACGGCGAACAAAAATAACCTGATCTTAGATGCGTTTCTCATTGAATCCTCCTATGGTTAGCTTCTTTGGGTAGCACCCTGAAATTCCCAATCAACACATGATTGAGAGGCGAATCCCTGGCTTCTTACAGCTCATTCAATTGTCTTTATTCCGGGATTGGAGAATAAAGACCAAACCTGTTACGACTCCCACAATGAGGAGTATGTGGATCCAACCTCCAAATTTATTGTCTGTCATGACTCCCAGGAGCCACAACACAATACACAAAACGAGTACAGATAATTTCTCATACATCAGTTGTCTTCCTCTCGCAGTAAAGGGGGCTCTTGATTTTGAGTCCCATCGGCAATGTCTCTTTGTACCTGCTCCAACTGACTCATGAAATCGCTTTGTCGGAAATATGATTTCCATTGCCTAACAAGAAAACTTCCCCCGAATCGGATTGCGTTATTTCTGAAATATCTGTGATACCATGATCGAAAACCTTGAACGATGTATCGAGCACGAAACGTAATAAGGGTTGCAATGCGAGGAAATATAATCACCGGGAAATGGATGATGATTGCATTGATCAAGCCCAACAAGTATCTTGGTCTGTAGAATCCGCTCATCAGGGTGATGACCGAATGTTGCAATTCCTTGGCATCAATACCCTTGTCCGGTTCGAAAAGAAGGAACTGACCATCGTAATATTGATAGCCTAAATGATAGAGTCGGCCTTCGCTTTTCAATCGTCTAGTCAAGTCCGTTCCCGGTAAGGGAACCGGCAGCAGGATTTGAGCCGTATCCAGGTGTTTGATGAATTTGTGGAAGCTGTTCAGTCGTTGTTGCAAGGAAATCTCGATTCGGTTTTCCGGCTTCGCCGGGTAGCCGAAAATCATCATGCCGTGCACGAAAAATCCATGTTGATGATACAAATCGAGTAAATCGAGAATATCCTTCTCATGGTAGCCCTTGCGCATCAACGTCAGTTCTTCGTCAATGCAAGACTCGATGCCGATGGCCAGGTTGTAAATGCCTGCATCCCGCATCGCTTTCAGCAACTCTTCGTGCCGGGCGTCGGTAAGCCGGATTTGTACCGTCATCTCGATACGTACTCCGGCCTTACGAAGGTACTCGGCTAGTAGTCGGCAGAAACGAATGGAATCCTCCACACCCGAAGCGCAGAAATGATCACTAACATCGAAAAACTCACGTGCCTTTCGCGTCTCGATCAAATGGGCGATCTGGGCGACCATCCACTCAGGCGAAGCACAACGGGATCGATCTTTCACGGCGCAGAACTCGCAGTTCATGTTGCAGCCGCGAGTCCGTCCGACCGGGTAGATGACGAGCTTGGCGTATCGGACAAGGTTGAAATCGGGAAACGGCAAAGCATCCAGATCTTCGATCGGTGTCATTTCGTCGTTGAATACATGGGTTCCATTTCGGTTGTAGCACACGCCGGGAACGTGCAGGGGGTCTTCGTCGCGCCCGAATGCCGACAGCACGTCCCGAATGATCGTCTCGCTTTCACCCAGAGCCACGACATCGAGGAAGTTGTCCAAGGCCTCATCCGGCAAACTCCTGACGTGGTAACCGCCCGTGATCGTTTTAACACCGAAGTTATGGTATCGTTCGGCCAAGTGGTAAAGCCGTGGGATCGCCGATGTCATCGAACCGTAAAACCCTACCGCATCGGCGGGACGGAGATTCTGGAGTGCGTCATGGTCGGGCAATCCGTCTTCGTCTTTCGGACAAAATTGGCTGGCACAGTTGTTCTCGTCGATAATCTCCACATCCCAGTTCGGCAACTTGGCCGCCGCCGTTCCCACGCACACCGGCCCCAGGGCTGTGGTGGTTTTCGCGATCCTGCTGTAAATATTGAACGGTGGGAACGCAGGAAGGATAAGACGGAATAAACGGCGGTGTGCATCGTTATCCTTCATTGGTCTCACGATGTGGATTGCCTCGGTTGAATCATGCATTGTCATTGGAAGTCTCCTCAAGTCTGCATTTCCTTCTTCGACGACATCGCGGTCAGCAGATCGATAGGCAGCGGAAAGATGATCGTCGAATTCTTCTCGGTGGCGATCTGCGAGAGGGTCTGCAAATAGCGCAATTGCAACGCCGTCGGGTTTTCCGACATGATGTCCGCCGCTTCGCGCAGCCGAGTCGATGCCTGAAATTCACCTTCGGCTGCGATGATTTTCGCACGCCGTTCGCGCTCGGCTTCAGCCTGACCGGCCATAGCACGCTGCATGGATTGTGGCAGATCCAGTTGCTTGACTTCGACGAGGGTTACGCGAACGCCCCAGGGATCGGTGTGCTTGTCGATGATTTTCTGAAGCGTCTCGTTGACCTTCTCGCGTTCGGACAGAAGTTCGTCCAACTGACTTTGACCAAGCACCGAGCGAAGGGTTGTCTGGCTGATTTGGCTGGTGGCGTACAGGTAGTCTTCAACCTCGATGACCGCTTTGATAGGGTCCAACACCTTGAAATAGACCACGGCATTCACCTTGATCGACACGTTATCCAGCGTGATGACATCCTGCTCCGGCACATCGGTCGCGATGATGCGTGTGCTGATGCGCACCATCCGATCGACGATCGGAATAATCCAGCGGAAGCCGGGATCCAGCGATTTCGTGATGCGACCGAAACGAAAGACCACGCCTCGTTCGTACTGATTGAGGACGCGGATGCCGGACAACGCCAAGAGGACAAAGAATCCGAAAATGAATAATGTCCCTGTAAAGATAAATGAACCCATGGTATTTCTCCTTTGTTATCGTCTATGGGATCACTGTATACTTCAGATGAATGCATCGTCTATAAGGTAGTTTGGATGAGATACTGTGATAAATCCGTGGTGTGAATTCCCTCGTTGTTCCCGAAAACTCCATCCGTGCGGAATCGGGCTGTGATCGCTTGATGAAAAGCGACTCAGTAAGGACTTATCCCCAAAATAGATGGCGATGCGATGGGCTTCGGGTATAATTCCCTCCAGTGGAATCCACTGGAGGGATAAAGATGGAAACGGTCAAGATCAAGTCGTGGGAAGTTTCGGACTCATTGTGGGAGCGTGTGGAGGTTTTGATTCTGAAGCCCGTGCGAGACCCCGCCAAGACCTATCGGCGCAAGTCGGGGGCGGGGTTGGCCGAATTCGACGACCTGGAGGGCATCGCCTGGGAGTGGCAGAGCATCGACGGCGCGATGATGAAGGCGCCGCTGGCTCAAGAGACCGTGGGACCCAATCCGATGGATCGGGAAAAAACGGGAGCAAGCGGCACGTGCTGACGGAAGGGCATGGCGTCCCGCTGTCTCTCTGCGTCACCGGCGCGAATCGCCACGACTCGACACAACTGGAGATCGTGCTGGACGGGATCGTGGTTCCAAGGCCGGAACCAGATGAGGACGAGCCTCAAAACCTGTGCGTGGACGCCCGTCTGTCCCGAAAACTCAATCCGGGTAGGATTTTCAGATGATTCCAAGGCTGGAACCAACTTCATTGGCTTGGAAATGAGCAGCTTGGGTGTTGCTGGTCACCCAATCAGGGCTAGTTTCACCTGTATCGTTCATTGAAAGCTGAAAACGGCGAGATTGGGTCAGACCTGTCCATCGATCTCGATGCCGGGTGACCTTTGAATCATCCAAAATATCCTTCGCTGGCGCGGGAATCCACTTGATCCCCTGGTGGTACCGCTTGTGGTTGCACAAGTCCCTGTATTCCCGAAAGACCTTCATAAGATGCCGCTTATTGTGAAAAACAAACAGGGGCCAGGTATTCACGACGTAGTGTGCCGAGAACGCGATCGCAATGGGGGTGCATGAAGCGAGGTTGTGATTCCCCTAATGCCCATTGTGTTGACCAGCCAAAGATCCAAAGAGGAGCGGTAGGAAACTGATTTTCCCTGGAACGACACGGCGATTGGCTCTCTCGTCTGGCCGAAGATACCATCGTTGCCGTGGATCTGAACGCGTAGCTGATGGGCTCACGTGCCATATCGAATCTGCTGTTTCAGCCAGCTTATCTACTTGTGCCCAAATAGTGCCCAGACTCTGCGGAAAAGGGCGGAACCAGACGGAATGGCATGGAAATAATTGGGATAAAAGAGTTCTGTCAAATCAGGCAGATAGAGGCTAAAGCTGCGGTTTGATTTGGGTTTTGAAAATAGGCCTCGGAGAATTCGAATCCCTCCTCCTCCGCTAATTTTCCTTACGATTCCGCACACTTACGAAATGGCACCACGTTCCGTGCTGTAGGCGTGCTGTAACGATCCAGCTGACGCACGTCGTTTCGGTCCAATTCCGGGTTCAAATGGGCGTCGTGCTACCCGAAAACTCAATCCGGGTAGGATTTGCAGTTGATTCCAAGGCTGGAACTGACTTGGTTGACCTGGAAATGGGATGCAGGGACGTTTCTGGTCGCCCAATCCGGGTTGATTTCGCCCCTATCGTTCACTGAAAAGCGAAAATGATGTGTACTGGACGAACGTGTCCATCGGTTTCGATACCGGGCGAACCTTCGGATCATCCACCTGGAAGACGCCAACGATTTCTCAGGCGGCCAGCCGATAGCTGTGATGCAGGCCGTTCAGGATCGGCTTGGAAATCAGCCGACCCTTGCCTTCTAGATTCTTGCTATCGGCAATATCCTTCGCTGGCACGGGAATCCGCCTGATCCCCTGGTGGTATCGCTCGTGATTGTAGAAATCGCGATATTCCCGCAGCACTTGGGTCAGATGCCGTTCGTTGAGGAAGAGCATGTGATCCAGGCATTCGCGTCGCAGCGTGCCGACCACTCGTTCGCAATGGGCGTTGGCGTTGGGAGCCCGAAAGGGCGTGGGAATTCCCCGAATGCCCATCATGGTGACCAACCAAGCATCAAGCGATGAGCGGCAGGAAACCGATTTACCCTTGAATTGAACGGAGACCGGTTTGCCGAACTGGCCGAAGATGCCGTCGTTGTCGTGGATCAGGAATGTCGGACTTTTCTCCCAGGTCGCATTGCGGATTTGCTGTTTGAGCCAGTCCTGGGTGGGATGCGACGTCACCGCGAGGTGAACGATCTTCCGGCTTTCCAGTTCGATGATGATCAGGATGTAAATCCGGGCAAAGAAAAAGGTGAACTGAACGCAGAAATCGAAGGACCAGATGGCGGAGGCATGATTCTTGAGAAACGTACTCCACGTCTGATTTCCACGAGGCGGTTTCGGCAGCTTGACCCGGTAGAGATCTATCGTGCTCGGCGCATGATCGACGCCGAATAGCTCTTTCAACATCCCGGCGATACGTCTACCGGAATACTCCGGATGGTCGGTGGAAATGCGACGAATACATTTGATGTGCTCTTTTGTGATGGGCGGTCTGCCGATCTTTTTTCCTGACTTTGACACCTTGCGCCAGTAGTCCTTGAGTTTTCGGCGTCGCCATCGGATGACCGTTTCCGGCTTGACGATGACCAGGTGCTCCTTCCAGTTTGTCCAGGCTTTGGAAACCAGCATCCAGAAAAGGCGGTCCCGTCTTTTGAGTTTCGGTCGTTTGATGTTTCGTTTGTAGACAATCAGTTGCTGTCGCTGCAGGATGCTGACTAGCAAAAGCGTCCGCTGAATACAGACGAAGAGAAAGAGGTTCAGGAGGATAAGAATTGAGAGGATGGGTAAAAGGTTCATGGGAGCTGTTTTAAGAAATTTGCTGCTATCAGACAAGCTTTTTACTGTTTGATTGGGTTATCGGATACGGATCCCTCTCAACGGAAGGAAACATTCTAACTGCCTTGCACCATACAGTACCGGTACCCACGGAACGTTGATCCTGCGGGATGGAGATGGGTCTTGGCAGAGAAGTACCTTGGTTTGAAAACAAGGCCACTGCCCCTTCTGGAAATTGTATGGCTGCATAGAGGCTCTCGTGCTGTAGGCGTGCTGCAAAGAGCCTCCAAGTAGCGGAACAAGACGGAACGTCATGGGTCTACAAGGAAGAATCAAGAGTTGGATATTGTTGAACAAAACCGGCCAAGGTCTTGTCATTGTTGATGGATTGTTATTTCTTTCAGAAGGGTTCGAGTCCCTCCTCCTCCGCCAATTTACCTTATGATTCCGCACACTTGCGAAATGGGATCACATTCTGTGCGATATACGTGCGATAACTTGGCAGCGAATCCACCGCAGAATGGTCTAAATCTGGGTTCAAGTGGGAGTACCTTTGGGTCGTCCGAACATCCGCATGGCCTAGATACTTCTGTACAACCATGATGGAAACCCCGTTCTGAACCAAGTGGCTTGCAAATGTGTGGCGTAGAACATGCCAACTGATTTGTCGGAGTCCCGCGACCCGACAAGCACGGATCATCGGCCATTTACATTTCTGGTCTGTCAAAGGATTTCCCTTCTCATCAAAGAACACAAAGCCGTTTGGGTGCCGTTTCAATTCGAGAAGAGCATCCATCGTGGATGGGTTCAACGGCACGATCCGTTTTTTGTTGCTTTTGGGAGATCCCATCCGACCCCTGAAATAGTTGTGCCGCACCATGAGGAACCGCTTCTCCACGTTAATGTCGGCCCATTGCAAGCCCAAGAGTTCTCCTTGTCGAAGACCTGTAGCCAGGGCGAGGATAATCATCGTTTTCCTGCATCTACTAAACGTTGCGCCTCTTCGGGAATGAGGAAATCGAATTTCTGTGGAGGTGTTTTCAGTCTTCGCACCCTGGGAACAAAGCTGATAAACCCCGATTCTACAGCCTCCGAGAGAATTCTACACAATACAGCAACGTGGTTGTTGATTGTTTTGGGGTTGTAGTTGGCCTTCAACTTGATGCTTCGATAGGTTTTGATGTCATCCCGCGTGATTGCATCCAGCCTCATTCCTCCAAATGCTGGCAAGAGGTGGTTTTGCAGTATGCGTTCCTTGCTAGCCACCTCAGAGGGTTTGTTTTCCACACGGGCATAATCATTCATAAAGGTTTCTGCATACTCTTGAAATATTTTTGGGATGGGTTGTGATTGGGACGCTTGATCTTCATCCATTTTCTTCTGCCGCAGTAGCATTTCAAACTGTTCAGCCCCTCTCTTGGTGTTGATTGGGCTTATTTTTCGGACAATCTCCTTTCTTCCGTCCGAGTGTCTGTAGGTAAATTCTGTCATCCATTTGCCGTTGTCATTCCGTCTACGGACGCTCATTTGAGCCCCCTTCCTCGGTGACTTTGACCGTTACCTTGTTGAAACCAGCTTAGCACAGAATCCCGTAAGATGCGAATTTTCCTGCCGATTCGGATCGTTCCTGGTACTTCATTCCTTGCTATTGCCTCGTAAACTGTCTTGCGATTCAGCCGAAGCATTGAAGCTACTTCATCCACCGTCATGACCTGGGGGGTTTGTGTCTGTTCTTGACCGCTACATTTAATGGATTCCATGAAAGATGCCTTCCTGCTGCATTACACAGCGGATAGACCCAACTAGGCATCTTTCGTGCGGGTTAGGGGGTGTTTGGTGGGCTTAGGGTTATTCCTATCCCGTCTCTACCCGGTAGGTGGGGGAAAAATTCAATGGGGTGGGAAAATTTGAAGATTTTGTGGTCTTTCTTCAATTCTTTTTACGTAATTCTTTTATCAGTTTGTAATCTTTGTAAAAATCCCTGTTTGAAGTTATAACATGCCTCAAGGTATCCATGTTTTTTTCAAAATCATTTGGACCATCAACATCGCTTAAAATCACCTGTAGTTGTTCAAAACAATAGAAGCTTGTTGATGGCTTTTCGAAATAGTCCCCCTCCAGGTTAATTAAGTCTCTATATTTTATATATTTGTTTATTTGATTGTTTAAGTCTTTTATGCCACGCCAGTGAGTAGAATCAGCACTATCTGTAGCTTCATGAGTTGTTTTAGTTGCAGACTCCAAGAAAGATATAGCAAATCTCTTATCGTGAAGACTCCCATGGTCATGAAGTGTAAGAGTAATTCGCTTAATTGTATGATCATTATAATCTACACGAGATCGAATATTTCCATCCCTATCCTTGAACTTCATATACTTATTTTTCTTAAGATGGTACTCTGCGGCAAGAAGTTGGGCTTGGCTTTTTACTAAAGATCATCCAGTATCTGTATACAATGAGACACCATTTCCAGCTAAAGATTTTGGTGTTATTGATTTCATTTTACATTCAATAATATGTATCCTGCTGGGCGTTTCTACAAGTGCATCTATTTTCCCTATGTTTTTTGAATAGACACCATGATATACTACCAATCCATGATTGAAAAGGCGGTCTCTTACACGCTGTTCAAATGCCAAAGACATCTTTCCATTTATGTCCTCTGAATCACTAAAAGCATCGTGTACTATAATTATTACATGTTCATATATCCCTAACAGGCTGTTGAAAAACGAGGAGATTGGAGTTGTGATTGGATGGGTTTGTCGTTACAATGGGTGGAAACGGCAAGGTGGGAGGTTTCCATGCGAGGCGAAGCGACGAAGCAGGCAACGATGTTGTGTATCGTGAGTCCGGAGCAGCGTGTTCCGGCGGGGTATCCTTTGCGCGGGATCAAGAAACTGTCCGACGAGATCCTGGACGGTTTATCGGACATCTTGGATGAGATGTACGCGAAAAAAGGTCGCCCGTCGATTCCGCCGGAGCTCCACGTTGCAAATGGCCCTGTACTCAGTACGTAGCGAGCGGCAGTTCTGCGAGCAGCTTGAATATAATCTACTCTATCGCTGGTTCCTGGACATGAACGTGGTGGGTGGCCAAGCGCCACGGCCAAACTCCTATTGTGTCGCCACTTCGGTCAACATCATTGCGTTCTAGGCATCGTCGACATGAGTTATAGATTTTCCTGGACAAGACGACTCTGCTGGTCTACATTCCTTTAAATAGAAACTATTCAGAGGAATACAATGGATGCCACTTATCACCGTCATGATATTTCCGACCACGCGTGGGAACTCTTGGAGCCACATTTACCGGGGTAGAAAGGCCAATGGGGCGGGATTGCCAGAGACAATCGACGATTCATTAATGGTGTGTTTTGGATCTTGCGAACCGGTGCACCTTGGCGCGACCTACCGCCCGATTATGGCAGTTGGAACAATACCCATCACCGATTCATTCGTTGGCGAGATAAAGGCATCTGGGAGAATTTACTGGATAGTTTGATTGATGATCCCGACTACGAATGGCTGATGATCGACGCCACGCATGTCAAAGTCCATCACGATGCCACGGGTGCCCGAGGCGGAACGCAGGACGCGGGTCAAACAAAAGGGGGCTCAATTCCAAGGTACACCTGGCCGTGGATGCGCATGGTAATCCGCTCCGAGTCCTTGTTACAAAAGGTACCCGAGCTGATTGCAAAGAGGCTGAAAATCTGATCGAAGGGCTACCAGCCTCTAATTTACTGGCTGATCGTGGTTATGATACAAATAGCATCATTGGCCTATGCGAGAAAAACGATACGTGTCCGGTGATTCCTCCAAAGAAGAATCGAACGGTTCAACGTAACTACGACAAAGACTTGTACCGTGAACGCCATCTGGTTGAAAATGCCTTTGAAAAGCTGAAACGTTGGCGTGGTGTTGCGACGCGTTATGCGAAGAACACCGCGTCTTTCCTCGCTGCGGTACATATCCGCTGTCTAGCCCTATGGCTTCATATCTCATGACGACACTGCCTAGGACTTCAAATTCTCGGTTTGGATCGTAAGCCGGATCTGGGTATTGGGCATCCTGACCACAGCCGGGTGTGTTGCCACAGGTGTCTGATCCGGCTTCGCCTGGGCATTCCATCTCATAATCTTCTGCAGGGTGGTTATAAAGATTTTCAGTAATGTAGCACACCTGCTGTTCCGTAGGGAGATTGAACCATGTCGGAATAGCATCCACGGCGTCCTGACAGCCCATTGTGGTTTCCAAGCAGGCTTCGATAGGAATGTACTGAATCTCCAACCCCTCACAACAGGTGGAATAGGGTGAGGTTTTACAGGTATGAAGAATGCCGTTCAGGCAAATATCACTGTGGTCTGTTGTGTCACGATCCGGGCAATACTCCCGCAAGAAGGAAGAACAATCATCCCGAATAGGGCAGTCTGAACGGCAATTTTCCTCTTCTTCGTATTCATCTTCCTCTTCCTTTTCCATCTGTTCCGTGTCGCCATCCGCATCCCCATCCGATTCGTCATCATCGTCGTCGACAAGGGAATCCCCGTCGGAACTCTCATCCCCATCACTTGGATTGGGATTCTGATTCCCGCCGTCGCTTCCGCAGGCGGATAGAAGGAAAAGAAATGTGAGCAAACTACAAAAATGAACTCTTCGCGGCTTCATTCATCAACCTCCTGGCTTCGTCCTCGTAGATCCATTCTCCCCAGCTTCGCATAGAGACCGGTCAAGCAAGCGGTTCACTCCTTGTGGCTCCTGCGGCTTTCCGTGTTTTCCTTGACTCAGTTGGGCAATATGATACACTTCTCCCAAGAAATTGTCACTGCTATTCACAAAAAAAACGGGTCATCAATCTTGGACGGCCAGCGGGGTTCCCTACCCAGATGGTTGTTGGATTCGATGAGGTCGTCTAGGCTAGGAATGGACAGCTTGTCATGGTGGACGCCAGCGAAAACCGCATTCATGTCTCGTTTTCCCAGGCTATGCGCATTCTGATTCCCTATGTGTGGCATCAGGTCAAGGAACAACTGATTACGGTCCTGCCGGTCTGTGCCTACCTGGCGCTGTTCCAATGGGTGATCCTCCAGCGAAGCCTGGAAAACATCGCCTGGATCACCCTGGGTATCGCCCTGGTGGTGTTTGGGCTGACCTTCTTCCTGGAAGGTGTGCGTATCAGCCTTGCTCCCATCGGAGAACTGATCGGCGACACCCTGCCGAAGAAAGCCTCCTTGGGGGTTTTACTGATTTTCTCTTTCGCGCTGGGGTTGGTGGGTGCCTTCGGTGAGCCGGTCATCGGCAGCTTGCAGATTGCCGGGGCAGGTGTTGACCCGGCCAAGGCGCCATTGCTTTACGAGATTCTGGTCAACAACCCCTTGATTCTTTCCTTGACCATCAGTTTCGGCGTGGGCCTGGCCGTTACTTTAAGCACCCTGCGCTCGCTCTATGGTTGGAGTCTGAAACCCTTGATTCTGCCCATCGTCGGCTGTTCGGTGGTGGGGACGATTCTGGCTTTTCAAAGCGAACAACTTGTTACGGCCATCGGTCTGGCCTGGGATTGCGGCGCGGTGATCGTCGGCCCGGTGTTATGCCCGCTGGTCCTGGCCCTCGGCCTGGGCATCTTTCGTGCCACGGGGAAATCGGACAGCGGCATGGCCGGTTTCGGAATCGCCGGACTGATTTCCGTACTTCCCATTTTCATGGTCATCAGCGTCACCTTCATCATGTCCTTTCTTGGCGTCGAGCCTTCCCAGGTGGCCGAGAAAACCGCCGATGTGGCGACCTCCGGCGCAACCAAATTGGTAGAATCCTTGATTTTAGCCATTCGCGCCATTGCTCCGGTCTTTCTCTTCCTCTGGTTTTTCATGAAATGGTACCTCAAGGAAGATGGCATTCCCGGTTCGCATTATCTCCTGGGGATGTCCTTTGCCGTGGGTGGTTTGTTCCTGTTCAACAGCGGAATCGAGCTTGGTCTGGCCGAACTGGGGAATCAGGTGGGCCATCGGCTGCCCCATTCCTTCCATCCGCCGGAGGCGTCTTTGTATCCCACCGAGTGGGGAAAAATCGTCGTGGTGGTCTTTGGAATCATTCTCGGTTACGGAGCCACCTTGGCCGAACCGGCGTTTAACATCTTGGGCCAACAGGTTGAGGATGTCACCCAGGGTGCCTTCAAAAAGTGGTTGTTCAGCCAGGCCGTGGCCATCGGCGTGGGTGTCGGCGCGGGCCTGGGCATCGTCTCCACCGTGTACCACGTCAACCTGATTTACCTGCTCTTACCGCCCTATGCCTTGCTGTTCATTCTGACTGTGCTGAGCAGGGAAAAATATGTCTGCATCGCTTGGGATGGCGGCGCGGTCACGACGGGACCGGTGACGGTTCCGTTGAAAATCGCCATTGGAATCGCCCTGAGCCATGCCACGGGCTTTGCCGAAGGGTTTGGAATCATCGCCCTGGCCAGCGCCTATCCGGTGATGAATATTTTATTGTTGGGATTGTACGCAGGCTACGCGGAAAAACGAGCGATGCGTTCGAAGCAGGAGAAACGAGCATGAATCAAGCGGTAACCCAAAGCGCACCTGTCCGATACATGATTACCTGCGTCGTGCAGCGGGGAAAAGGCGACGCCGTGACCAAGGCGGCCCTGAACGCCGGTGCGGGTGGCGCGACGGTCTTTTTTGCGCGGGGAACGGGAACCCGCGAGCGGCTCGGTCTGCTGGGCCTGGCCATCGTACCGGAAAAGGAAGTGATTCAGATCGTCTGCAAGGAAGAGGAACTGGACCCGCTGTTTGAGGCGATCTGCAAAGCCGCCAAGTTGGATGTCCCCGGTATGGGAATGGCCACCGTCACGCCCGTGTTGCGCGTCGCTGGTCTGGATGTCGACGCGGAAGGGTGATCCGCACGGGAAATCCTTTCTGACCTGCAAGGCGCCACGGGCTTGATTTCGTGCGGGTTCGTGGGCTTGGGATGAACGGAGTTCACCCACGAGCGGCTGTGTCTGTCGGGTAGGAAGAAGAGAGAAATATCAACGCGCCGTCTTCGTGATGAAGAACGGCGCGTTGTTGTCTGGTCACGGGGTTCAGGCAAACAGGCTTGGGATTTAGTTGTAGGTGGCGGTGAACATCAGCGCGGTGCCTCCCTGATGGCCGCTGAGATCCCGATTGGCCGTGTAGGCATAGTTCCCTCGTAAGGCCAGGCCCAACCCCCAATTCTCGCTGACCCACCACTCTTTGCCTAGAGCCAGGCTTGCTCCCAGACCGAAGAGGGCGTCAACTTCGTATTTGTCGTTGTCGGTATCGACCAAGGTCAATCCGCTGATCGCCGGTCCGACGCTGGCTGTAATGTAGAGGTTGGTTGGCATGAAGTAGTAGGTTACACCGAGCCCGACCACACCAACGGAGAACCCTTCGACTTTTTCGTCTTCTCTTTCGGTAACATGGCCGATACTCCAGATATCTGCATGGAGAATCAGGTTGTCTTTTATTGCGCCACCCAGCATCAGAGAACCGGCAATTGCAGGGCCGAACTGACTGGGGTTTCGTGCATACAGGCTTGGGGCATCTCCTTCAATTTTACCGTGGAAGTTGTACCCGGCGACGCCGAAGCCCAAACCCATGCGTAGGAAGAAGCCGTCATGACGATAAGCCTTTTCCTTCTCGCGGGCCTTTTCTTCCGCGTTCAGATCGGGGCAATCGTCCTCAATACCGTTATCCTTTTTGGCGATTCTGGCATCCAACCGCGCTTGCTCGGCCTCGGCACGGGCTTTTTCCGTTTCGGCGCGGGCACGTTCCAACTCCGCTTTCAGCTTTTCCGCCTCAATCTGGTGACGAAGGTGGTTCAGGTCATAATCGGATGCCTCATCTCCGCTTGGGGTTTCCACCTTCGCAGGATCGGAAGCCGGGGCTTGGGTGGTGGGACTTTCTGCGTTCTCCCCATCGGTTTGTACCGTGTTCATTTCTTCGGACCATCCCGCTTCCGGGCAGACGCAGAGTGTAAACAAGATCACGAAAAACATGAACAAAACCAAAGGCAGGCTGAACAGATGCGGTGTTTTCATAATCCATGAACCTCCAGGTTGAACCTCGCAGGCGAGGTGTTTCGTTTCCCTTCTCGCCATGATCAACACCGGAGAAGCGGCAAGCTGTTCCTTTTTTCGGAAAAAAAGCAGGCACGGCGTGTTTGAAGGAAAAATCCTTCCGGGAATTCTTTATTAGAATCGTGTGAGTCTGATGAAATTACAGGGAAAAACTCCCGAAATCCCCTGGCGGGCAACATTGACAGTCGATCTGGGTATTCTGTATAGTATTGAACCCCTGGCATCAGGGAGACAGAGAAAAACAACCTCGCGCAGACAAGGCTCTCGCCCCTCACGGGGATGCCTTTCGGCATCCTATCTCTCCCAGAGGGAGAGACGATGTTCCCGCTCTTTGGGAGAAGGAACGCGAGTATCGTGAGCAGGGTGAGGGAAACCGGCGGTTGTCGAGTATCTGGTAGCGAAGCCCTTGTTTCTTTTTCGTTCGGTCAAGGTAACACAATACCTTGGGTGTGGTGTTTACTTGACGGATCACGGAGTGCCGACGTGGCGATTGATGTTGAAGCGTACTACCGGCAATACGGTCCGATGGTCTACCGACGCTGTCGGTATCTGTTGAAACATGACGAAGAAGCGAGGGATGCCATGCAAGACGTTTTTGTCAAACTGATCCAACACGAACACAGCCTGCGGGATGACAATCCGTCCAGCCTCCTTTTGCGTATCAGTACCAATGAATGCTTGAACCGCATCCGTAGCCGAAAGCGTAAGCCGGAAGATCGGGATGAAACCTTGCTGGATCGCATCGCCAACGCCAAAGATGAAGGAGAGCAGAGCCTGGCCAAGAACCTGCTCAACCTGGCCTTTGGTAAGCAGCCGGAAAGCACAAGGACCATTGCCGTGCTGCATTATCTGGATGGATTCACCCTGGAAGAAACGGCGAAGCAGGTTGGGATGAGCGTATCCGGCGTGCGCAAACGCCTTCGTAACCTCAGCGCTCAAGTGAAAGACCTGGCGGAGGTGCAGGGATGAACACACCACGAATCTTTTCTGATGCCATGTTGGAGCAATATCTGCTCGGTGAGTTGGATCACGCCCTGACGAACGAGATTGATACATGCCTTACCAAGGATGAAGCTCTTCAAAAACGCTTGGATGCGCTTCAGGCTGACAACGAACGCTTTCTGGAAGAGTTCCCGCCACGGGTGATGGCGGCGGCGATCAAACAGCGGGCCAGACAGGCCAAGGCTCCCCAACGTGCCGCGTTTCTGATTCCAGGTTTGGCCGGTGCCGGTGCCACCCTGGCCTTGTTGCTGGTCGTGCTGGTCGGCTACCCGATGATTGCCTCCAAGCTGCCTTCGGACGCGGTACAGACCGAAAACAACGGAATTGTTTATTACAAAGGCTTGAGTCCTCAGCTTCATGTGTACCAGAAACAGGGGGGTGAGGCGACACACCTGGACGACGGTCAGGTGGTGAAACATGGAACCGTGTTGCAGCTTGGTTACCTTGCCGCCGGAAAAGCCTATGGTGTGGTGATGAGCCTGGATGGGCGGGGAACGGTGACCGAGCATTGGCCGGAGCGTGGCAATCAAGCGGCTTTGCTGCAAAAAGAAGGGGAAGTCCGCCTGCCGTTTTCCTATCAGTTGGATGATGCCCCTCGTTTTGAGCGCTTCTACCTGGTGGTGTCGGACAAGACGTTTTCCAAAGAGATCGTGCGTGATGCCTTGCAGAAAATGGCCCGTCAGCCCCAAGCCCAAAGCTCGGCGGAACTGTCCTTGCCGGAAGGCTTGAGCCTGGCAAGCTTCCTCGTGATGAAAACAGCGGATTGATAAAGGAATCTCTGATGCGCTGGTTACTGGTTCTCCTTATTGTGGGATGTCTGTGCAGTGTCGCTTTCCGGGTCCAGGCCGAGACGGCCCAAGGGGTGGCTCGATACGCACTGATTGTCGGGGCCAACGATGGCGGTGGAACGCGCATTACCCTACGTTATGCGGCGGATGACGCGAAAAACGTGGCGATGGTTCTGGAAGACCTGGGCGGGATCAGTCCGAAGAGACGGATTCTACTGATGGACCCGGAGAAAGAAGAGTTCTCTCAGGCGCTGGACCGCATCAAGCTTTGGTTGTCTGAAGAGAACACGCCCGGTATTCGCAAGGAGTTCTTTTTTTACTATTCCGGCCATTCCGATGAAAACGGCTTGCTTCTGTACGATCGTGCCGTGGGGTATCAGGAATTGAAGGCACGAATCAAAGCCTTGAATGCCGATGTGAAAATCGTGATCCTCGATTCCTGCCAGTCCGGAGCCTTGACCCGCCAGAAGGGTGGCAAAAAATTGGCTCCGTTTCTGAGTGACAGCTCTGTGCAGTTGAAAGGCCATGCCTATCTGACGAGCAGCGCGGCGGATGAAGCCGCTCAGGAATCCGACCGTATCGGCGGTTCGTTTTTTACCCATTATCTGGTCAGCGGTTTGCGCGGTGCGGCGGATGCCAGTAAGGATGGCCGGGTGAGTTTGAATGAAGCCTATCATTACACCTTTAACGAAACGCTCGGACGCACGGAAACCACCCAGTCGGGAGCGCAGCATGCTTCCTATGAAATTTCCCTTTCCGGTACCGGCGATCTGGTGTTGACGGAACTGGGAGACTTGACCAGCGGGTTGACCTTCGCTCCTGAGTTGCAGGGGCGGCTGTATGTGCGTGATGGGCAGAACCGCTTGGTGGCTGAGGTGAACAATCAGCCGGATTCCAACGCCTCTCTGGCCTTGGAACCGGGAGATTACCGCGTGGTGCTGGACCAGGACGGCTCTTTCTATATGGCTGAAATCCACATCAATACCGCGGAGCGTCCCATGTTGAGTTTGACGGACTTCAACACGGTGGACGCCGAAAGCACCGTGGCCCGTGGCTTGGGAAAAAAGGAAAAAGACTACACCCGCGTGCCGTTCAATATCGGTCTGTTTCCTCCTGCCCATGTGAACAAGGCCTTTGACAGACCGATCATCAACAACGTGAATCTTGGTTTGTTTGCTGCCGAGACAGACCGCTTGGACGGTATCAGCCTCAGCGTGGGCTTGAACTGGCAGGGAGAAGACATCAACGGCGCACAAATGGCCTTTTTAGGTAATGTGACCGAGCAGGATGCGACGGGGGCTCAAGGTGCGTATATTCTCAACTACGTCGGTCGTGATGCCGTTGGTGCGGTGGCCGGAGGGATTTACAATCACGTTGGGCGCCATTTCACAGGGGCGGAAGCCGCCTTGGTCAACTATACCGGGGGAAATTCCATTGGTGCGGAGTTCGGGCTGGTCAATATCAGTGTGGGTAACTTCACCGGTGCGCAGATTGCCTTGGTCAATACCACCATTGATGATGCCACCGGCGCGCAGTTTGGTCTGGCCAATGTCACCACCGGTGATTTTGTAGGGGCTCAGTGGACGTTGGCTAACGTCACCACCGGGGATGTGGTGGGCGCGCAGTTCAGTTTAGCCAATATTTCCACCGGAAGTTTTGAAGGAGCGCAGTTCGGTCTGGCCAATGTCGCCGGAGAAGCCTTGCATGGGGCGCAATTTGGCTTGGCCAATATCCATACGGGTCGTGAGGAAATCAACAGCGGCGGGCAATTCGGTCTGGTGAACATCTCCTCAGGGGAAATGGAGGGGGTACAGATCGGTTTGTTTAACTATTCAAAGTATGTTGATGTGCCTATCGGTCTGTTCAGTATCGTCGAAGAAGGGCCGTTTCATGGCGTGTTCTGGACCAGCGATACCTCCTTGGTCAACGCCGGATTCAAGATCGGCAGCAAATACATCTACAATATCGTCAGTGCCGGTGTGCAGCCGATTACCCATCGTTCCTTGCCTACTTTCAGCTATGGTATCGGCGGACACATTCCCTTGGTTGAAGATTGGACCTTGGATCTGGATTACTTGACTCAGGTCCATATCAATCCGGAAAACTACCGGGAAACCACCACAATGGGCAAACTGCGCTTAGGCTTTCTCTGGGACGTTGATCCTTCCTTCGCCTTGCTCTTCGGTCCCAGTCTGAATTTCTATAGTTTGGAACGTAACAGGGAATTACGACCGGAGAGTCTGAGCTATATCCCGGCGTATCGTGTAGGAAGTTTCTCATTCAAACCAGGTGATGAGGAAAAACGGCAGCATTTTGTGACCTACCTCGGACCGGGCTTCCAGGTTGGTTTTCAGATTTAAGCGGGCGGGCGAGGGGCTACCGAGATCCCGTCGGTACGATGAAGACATCAAAAAGGGCGCTGCTTCTTATGGAGCCGCGCCCTTTCGTTTGTTTGTCTGAGCCGTCCGCCTACAAGCAGGTGCCTAAGAGGCAGACTCCGGAGCAGCATTCATCCATGCCCTGTTGGCAACCAGAGCCGGGGCTGAGGCACGCGCCGCCTTCACCGCTTTCCGAGCCTTCCGCATCACCGTCCGGAACGAAACAGGAAGGATCTTCCTCGCAAAGCCAGCCCGTTTCCGGGCCGCAGGTGTGGCAGTTGTCTCTGGGGCAATCGGCAGGGCAGGAGGGTTCGATACATTCACCCTGGGAACAGACCATCCCATCCCCACAGGCCGGTACGCAACATGATCCGCAATACCAGAACTGAACGGCATAATTGCAGCACGTTCCGGATTGACAGAGTGGCTCACAAAATTCGCAGTGACCGGTCTCCTCGTTGCAGGTTCCAAACTCGCAACCTTCGTAGGTGCAATCTTCGATACAGATCCCGTCGGCATCGCAGATCATCCCTTCAGGACAGTGGGCGTCGGCCTGGCAGTACAAGGGCAAGTCTTCGTCCAGATCACCATCTTCCAGTAAGGGAGCGTCGTTGTCTCCGTCTTCGAGGGGGACATCCCCGTCAAGGTCATCGTCGTCGTCATCAATCACATCGTCATCATCATCATCAATCACATCGTCATCGTCGTCATCAGGGGTATTGGTGACACAGATACCACTGGCGGTGTCGCATTCGCTTCCCGGAGGGCACTCGGCATCGGAGAGGCAGCGCTCTGTGCTGTCTTCCTGTTCCGCGTCGCCGTCGCTTGGTGTTGTGGGTTCCAACCCGTCATCAGGGCTACAGATATTCTCTCCGTTGTCCCGTTCGATGCAGTGATACCCGCTGGGGCAGTCCGCGTCACTGTAGCAGCCATCGGCGAAGAGATCCTCTTCGCATTGACCGCTTACCGGGTTGCAGGAGGTTCCTCCCGGACAATCGGAGTGATACACGCAGGAGCTTGTATCATCGACACCGGAGAAAAAGGCTGTGTTTTCGTCCGAACACGAGAGGATGGCTCCCAGAGAGAGTAGCACCCACACGAAACCAAGACGAAGATGTCTGTGATTCATGACTGTCTCCTTTCCGCATGGTCACATGCTTCCCCTGACCATAGGAAATCAGTATAGCTCTTTTGTAGAAAGGATCAACAAAACCAAGGGATAAGCGTTAGCGTTCTTTAGCGGGGTTGTTCAATGCCTGGTTGCAAGCAGGAACTTGCGATACGGGTGATCGCCTGGAAATATCGCCCCGAATAAGCTCGCTGTTTTCCCTGTTGGCGATTGAACAGAAGATGCTTTTGGAAAACTGCGGAAAGTTGACAAACTCTACCGCGTTTCGTACAATATACTCTGTGGATGATAATCAATGCCCTTTGGGGCGATCCGCACGACACGTTCCGATTTCGCGCTACCACAGGTTTCTGGGGTCACTAAGCTGCTTGGTTATACAGGCCGAGTCGGGGATGTAGAGCGGTAACCGAAAGAAAGGTCCGGTATGAAACGCCTTTATTCCGCGCTTTTAATTGCAAGTCTACTGCTTGTTGGTTCCTTGGCTTGGGCTGAGGATGATGAGGATGGAACGGCCTCAGCACGTTCCGTCAATTTGGCGATGATTGCCGGGCCCAGCATCCCCTTGGGTGGCAAGTTCAGAATGGACGTTTCCGAAGCCTGGGGCGGCTATGTGAACATCCCCTTGATCAGCACCTTTCATCTTGAACCTCAAGTGACGATGTACCGGATTATCCGTCCTAAATCCGGCTATGATCGGCCTCGCTGGGTCGGTGGTGTGACGGACATCACGAACAACTTCAAATACGTTGTGCCTGTTCCCATGTGGCATATCGGTTTTGCCCTGGGAGTAGGGCTGACACATGGGGATTTCCCCGGAACGGGAAACACCTACAACGTTCATGTGGGTGCCCAATTCTGCCTGGGTATCCGCATGGTCAGTGTGGTGGACTTCATCACGGTAACCCAATGGCGTGTGTTGATTGATGAAGGCTTGGGTAACCCCCACTTCATCCAACCGATGGCTGGCTTGCAGTTCCAGTTCTGATGGTTCAATCCCACCTTCCTGGTAGCCAAGGGGTTCTTTCAGGATACTAGCCGCTGTTCAGGAAGCTATCCGCCGTCAGCCATATTCAAACGGTATGATCCTCAAGCCCCGATTCCGGGGCTTTTTCCATTTCTGGTGCAGATAAAAAATCGGGGCTTCCCAGCCATATCATCATCGACGGATAGCCGAGCAAGCTTGTGCAGAGCAGACCGTTTTCCATCGTTTGTCATGGCTATGGCAAGGAAACTGCGTGGGGGATAAGGGATAGGTTTGACAAGAAGCGATCAAAACTGGTGTGTTGGCATAGGTGAAAAGGGTTTTGTCCTCTATATGACCAAAAACACATGGTCATCTTGACAGAAGGTAGGAAATAGAGCATTCTTTTGACAGCTGATGCCATGTTTCAGTTCTTGATGTTGTATTGGCTTACTTCTTGATATTGCAACAAGAATCAGTTTTGGGCGTGGCGTGCAAGGGGATCGGTTATCTGCAAATTCTCTATTCTGACCTGAAGTTCGGCGATTATCAGCCGATTCACATCGGGAGATGGAGTTTATGCGTTCTCACCTTTCTTGGCTGTTTTTTGACGAATGACGAATCAAGATTTTCTGGATCAATACTCTTGCAGCCTGCGGGATGTGCCCTCTATGGCTTTGATGGTGGATCAGCATCTGGTGATCCAGGCAGCCAACCAGTGTTTTTTTTCCAGAACCGGATGGCGGCACGATCAGGTTTGTGGAAAAGACTTCAAGTTCTTGTTTTCAAACGATAATCAAGATGATTCTGCGCTGGATGAGATCGCGTCTTTTTCTTCAGACTCCATGAAATCGGCAAAAGCCTACGTGTTGCGATGTCAGGATGGAACAAGCCTTTCCGTAACCATCGCGATCCGGAAAAAACGGGATGGCAACACGGACTCCAGCCAACACCTTGTGCTTCTTCACGAATGCGAGAACGCGCTTTGTGCTGGTTCTGAAGATTCTTCAAAAACGACATCCTTGGAAATGATCACGTCCCAGATGAAAGACATGATTTACCTGGTAGGCATGGATCTTCGTATTCAATGGGTCAGCGACTCCGCCAAGCAGGTAACCGGCTTTGATTCGGAAGAAATCATTGGGAAATCCGTCTATTATTTTCTTCATCCTGACGATGTGGGGCGTATTCAGGAACTTCAAGGGGCGTTTCTCGAAAAGAGGCAATCTCGTCTGGTTCAGGCTCGTCATTGTTGTGACGATGGAAGCTATGTCTGGTTGGAAGCTGCTGTTTCCTTTGTTGAAAACGAGGATTCCAGCCTCCATACCCTGATTATGAACCTTCGAGATATTTCCTCCTGGCGGCGAAGCCGGGAAGCCTTGGCAGACAATGAGTTTCGCTACCGTGGCTTGTTTGAATTCGGTGGAGACGCCATGCTGCTTCTGGAAGATGGTGTGATTGTCACCGCCAACGCCCAGGCCGAAGCACTGTTTGGATTGGATCGACAACAACTTGTTGGGATGACTCCATATGATCTCAGTCCTCTATTTCAGCCCGATGGTCAAAAGTCGGGAATCAAAGGAGCTCGGTATTCTCAGGTAGCCCTGGAAGGGCGGCGACAGCAATTTGAATGGAGACATAGGAACCAGCAGAAGGAGGAGATTGACACGGAAGTCACCTTGAGTCATCTGCCCGGTGAAGCAAACAACCTGCTTGTGGCCAGCATTCGGGATATGACGCGGTACAAACAGGCAGAGACAGCGCGGCACGCGATGGAGCGCCGTATGCTACAGACCCAGAAAATGGAAAGCCTGGGAGTGTTGGCAGGAGGGATTGCGCACGATTTCAATAACTTCCTGATGGGTATCATGGGAAACGCCAGCCTGGCCTTGCTGGAGATTGATGAAACATCTCAAGCCGGGGAAAGCATTCACGCGATCATCAAAGCCGCGCAGCGCTCGTCGGATCTCTGCAAGCAGTTGTTGGCTTACAGTGGCAAAGGGACGTTCTCCACCGAACCGGTGAAACTCTCCGATGTCATCATTGATATGGGGCATCTGCTCAAGGCCAGCATCGGTAAAAACGTGCAGGTGGATTACCGCCTGGCCGTTGATCTCCCGCCTGTCGATGCAGACATTACTCAGCTTCGCCAGGTTCTGATGAACCTGATTACCAACGCCTCGGAAGCTATCGGCCAGAAGAACGGGACCATTTCACTGGTTACGGGGATCGCTCAAGGTAAGGAACCTTGGGTAAAGAATCTCAATCATGGCCTTCCACTGCGCGAAGGGCCTTATGTCTATTTGCAGGTCGTCGACGACGGGTGCGGCATGGCCTCGGATGAGTTGGAAAAAATCTTCGATCCCTTCTACAGCACTAAATTTCTGGGACGCGGTCTTGGTCTGGCCGCAGTTCTCGGTATTGTTCGCGGCCATGATGGGGTGTTGAACGTTGAGAGCGAAAAAAACAAGGGAACCACGTTTTCCCTTTTTCTCAAAGCCAGTTGCAGCGCCATCGATCGCGCAGAAAGCAGTCAGGATGAAATTGCCGCAGGGATGCAATTGACAGGTAACGGGACGGTCCTTGTGGTGGATGATGAACCCTTGGTACGTGCCGTCACGGCCAAGATTCTTCGTAATTCAGGCTATGAGGTCTTATTGGCCGAGGATGGGGAGCAAGCGGTCCAGAGCTTTGGAAAGCATCAGACTGAAATCTGCGCGGTGCTGCTGGATATGTCCATGCCGCGAATGAGCGGAGAAGCCGTGTTCCAAGAACTGCTTCAGATTGATGATGACGTGCGGGTGGTTCTTACCAGCGGTTATACCGAAGAAGAAGCCCGGCGACGGTTCAAAGGCAAAGAACCCGCCAGTTTCCTGCAAAAGCCCTATCGCCCACGGGACATTCTGCTGGCGATGGAAGTCGTCCGCAAGTCTGTATAGGGACATTCTTGGTTCTAATTCCAAAATCGGGGAATCCAAGGTCTACCGCCAAGGATGGGAACAAGAGACGCCGTCTGTTTTGACAAACGATCACCTCCCCGAAGATGAGATCAGAGCCTTATTCTTCTTGTCCCACTAGCCATTTACTCCTTTCTTTTCTATAATCCCCCTGCGCAGCGCTGAATTGCAATGGCTTATGCTGAATGAAAGGGTGACCATGTCTTGGCTCATTGTCTTGTTGATTGTACAGGGGGTGGTGTTGGTCGGGTTTATGGTCATACTACGTCGTCGCAGGCAGCGCATGGCGAATGAACTACAACGCGAATTTGAGGGCCAACTCCTGCTGGGCGCGACGCAGCGAGCCAATTTCTTTGGGCAGAAAAGCCTGGGTAGGGCTCAGGTTCGAGGAAACGGTTCCCTGGTTTTGGATGAGGATGGTCTTCATTTTCGTATGCTTCTTCCTGACCGCCGCTGGGATGTCCCCATTCGGACGATTCTGAATGTGAGTACTCCTCGTTCCTTTCTCGGCAAGAGCAAGCTCATCAAACTGCTACGGATCGATTACCTCCGGGAAGACGGACAGGCGGATGCCCTTGCTTTTGCTGTGCCGGATCTGGATCGTTGGGTTCAGGCCATCCAAGCCGCAGTATTTCGGGTGCGGGAAGGGGATCGGGAGTAGAGCTTGAGAGATGACGATCAATGTCGGGCAAGCTACGTGTCATCATGGATAATCCCTGACGAAGGCCGTCAGGTTGCACCGGATTGGTGGCTGCGCGGGAATGGCATGAGATGGAGGTTCACCTGTGGGGAATTCCGTTTTGGGGGCCTTGCCTCGTTTTGATTGGGATGATGATCTTCTGACCCAGGTGGCAGGCGATGGAAAGGCCCGTCTTCGGGTAGCAGTACCTCAAACACGACTTGTGGTGCTGGGGCGTTCCTCTAAACCGGAGCAGGAAGTGAACCAGGATGCCTGCACGGAGGAGGGCGTGGAGCTTTTCCGACGTCCCGGCGGAGGTTGCTCCGTGTTGTTGGACCCAGGAAACGTGATTGTCTCTACCGTGGTTGCCCGACCCCGCCTGGGGGATCTTCGCAAATTGTTCGATGCCTTCAGTCTGTGGATGATCGAGGGGCTGGACGGGATCGGCCTTCCTGGCGTGACGCGCCAAGGCATCAGCGATCTGACCTTGGGAGACAGAAAACTGGGTGGAAGCGCCTTGTATCTCCCCAAAGGCCTGGCCTATTACAGCACCACCATCCTGGTTGATCCGGATCTGGACTTGATGGAGCGCCTGTTGCTTCATCCCCCTAAAGAACCGAGTTACCGTCAGGGACGAAGTCATCGGGCTTTTGTAACCACGCTACAGGAGCAGGGGGGCTTCACCCAGGCTGACGACCTTGCCCGGCGTCTTCGTAAAAGCCTACGTCCCCCGATCGGCGTTCCCTAAGGTATTACCCGGCCTGGGCTGCTTCTTCTCCTCCATCCACGGGGGCATCGGGAAGGGAGGGCGAGGCGTCATTCTTCTCGGTGTTGTCTTTGTCGTGAAAGAGGATCTCAAAGGGCACTGTGACCGTAACCCCCATGCCGCCGACAAAACCTTTGCTGGAATAACCGGGATAACCGGGGTTGTTGGTCTGCAAGCCGAAAGAGGCTTCAATCAATTCATCCGTTTTGATGTCCCGACTCAAGGGAAATTCATCCAGGATCTTGTTTTCATCTTTGCTGTGACTGCGCTCGATCAGGCTGAGCAACTGCCCGTGGAGGTCGATCTCAATATCATAGGGGAGTTTGAATCCAAGGCCCACGGTGGCATCTACACGGTCATTGTCTACGTAGTTGGTGCGTCCGGTCTGCTCTGAAATAGGGCTTTTGACATAGCTCAATCCAGCGCGCACGGCAAGCCAGGCAAGTGGGCGCAGTTCCGCTCCGATGCGGGGGATGAACTGGTCGTCAAAGGGGGCTTCGGAACCGCTGTCCGTATCCACCCGGTAGCCGGACCACATCCTCCAGGTGACATCGGTGTCGATCTTCCAGAATTCTCCGGTACCGAAACGAAAGCCCAGATTCAGATCACGCGGGGTATAACTGAAGGTGTAACGAAAGCGCTGGGTGGTGATGGGTTCGCCTTGATAGACCTCGAAGTTCCAGAACTGCAACTCGTTGTCAATGTCCATCGGATACCAGGTTTCATCTCGAAAACTCAGGCCGATGCCCAGCCAACTCAGTGGCTCGAACTGCATCCCGGCGTGAATGGCCAAGGCATAGACCGCCTTGGTTTCCGTGGTCAGGTTGATGTTCTCCTGGTCCAAGGGGTCCGGCATGAACATATGGGTTTTCACCTGAATCTTGCCGTGGGCATTCAGCCCCAAGCCAAGCTTGAACCAGGACAAGGGCTTGAAGGCAACGGAGCCCAGAATCATCGGTTTGGTTTCCGGGTTGCCGATCATCGAATAATGCAACTGGTTGGTGAAATACTGTTCCCGCTCATCGGCATAGCGTATGCCGATGTCCGCCACCTGGGTCATTGGGGCGTAGACCGCCATGCCTACGGTGAACCAGTCCAGGCCGAAGTCAAGGGCCAGCCCGGCAAGAACGCCTGCATCGACTTGTTTGTTGCTTGTGTTGCGTCGCTTCTGGGGCAGGTCTTCCGTGGCTAAAGGGCGGATGCTGTGAGACGCCGCTTCTTCGTTGGCTGCCGTGGCCGGGTCATCGGCGGGTAGGGTGTCATACATCAGCGTGGGGACATCCCTTCCGGCGGGACGAGACTTGAGATTTACCGAAAGATCATTGAACCCGAAGAGAAAGCCGATCATGGCTCCGCTGGGTGCATCCGCCAGGTTGGCCGGGTTGTAATAGAGGGCACTGAGGTCGTTGCTATCCGCCGTGACGGCGTTTCCCAGACCGATGGATCGTGAGCCGAAGCCGTAGGTTTCAAACGGACCAGCCAAGGCGCTCGGTTGAACCATCAGCCCTACGATAAAGATCACCAAGAAGATCCACCAGGTACGGCTCACGCTTACTCCCCACAAGGTCATGGTTTTCTTTCCTATCAATGAAGGGTGAAGAGACTTGACTCCCTTCTCCTGAAACCGTGATGTTTATTTCGATAAAAATCGAAAACTACAGCATGGAACCATAGCACATCTTCAGGTCTTGTCAACGGAGAACCTTGAGAATATGCTTGAAAATCAAGAGGATAAATGACGCGGCGAGCCAAGGGCTTTGATGGAGGGGTTGGGCTGAAATGGACCACCTTCCCGGAAAGAGCCTTTAGAACAACTCAATGTTGAAGTGAAGTTGCCATTCATCCTCATCGCGTTCTGTTGGGGATGCAGGTTCCAACCCACTTCAAGGGAGAGATCCCCCACCGGAGTACGGTAATGAATACCTGTTCCGGCTGCATTTTTATACTGAAGGAGGTTCACATCCATATTCAGCGGGTCCAGCCAGAGATTTCCGCTATCGACGAACCCACCTAGATAGAACTGCCTGAACACGGGAATCCGCAGGTCGGCTTTGAACAGAAGAAAGGCGTTACCGCCGAAGCTGGAGAGATCATTACTGACCAGCCGTTTGATCTGTTCGGTGGTGATGTCGGAGGGGTAGATGCTGCTTTCCCGGAAGCCGCGCACGCTGGTTCGTCCCCCCAGGCGGAAGCGTTTGTCAATGGGAGTTGAGTTGCCGTTGGAAAAGGAAATGATGCCGCCGCGAGCGATCATGCGTAACACCGGAGGACGACGGGCCGTGGATAGCGGAACGTAGCCGGCAATCCCTGCATGGGTTTTCAATAAATCGACATCCAGGTCACCGTAGAGAATTTCAAAGTATTCCGTCAAAAGGTTGAGGCGTACCCCCAGGGTTGGGTTGAACAGGCTGTCGCGGTGATCGTAACTGAAACGGAATTTCGGAGAGTATTCCACGGTGTGACCGGGGTTGACCGAGCGATTCAGGTTGGACAGAGGCGCGATGAATTCACCGTTGGGCTTGAAGACGGGGAGGCTTTGCAGCGTCTCGCGTAGTGTATCGTCCTGGGTGCGCAAGCGGAACGGTGGGTTGGGAAAGGTGTTCATGAACGGGATGATTTTGTAGGAATTGGAGGTATCGACGAAGGTGCTTTCCACGTCTTTCAGACTGAACTCGTTGAGCAGGGCAAAGGTCAGCAGATAGACCGGTTCGGTATCGAAGGTGAACAGCACGGAGTTTTTATCCATGCCGTAGGTTCGTTCCTGCTCCCGTTCATGGACTACATCCACCCGACCACCGATATGGGAACCCCAAAGGGAGGGATGGCGCAAACCGGCACTGACCTTCCGTTCCAGGCTCTTGTAAAACGGAAGCCGATTGTACACCTTGGCCATTTCATCATCGCCCAGCAGTTCCAACAAGGGGGTTAGGCGGTGATTGAGTTGCACCAGACCATGAAACTCCAGCGCGGTTCCAAACAGGTTCCTGTAGGTGAAGACCAGCCGCCCACGAAGGCCGTCATCCGTAGCCAGGCCTCCGCCGATGGCAAAACGGCCCGGCATCCGCTCAACCACCGTAACAACGATCTTCTTTTGCTCTTCCACCACGCGAGGCTGCCAGATGCGCAAGGTCACCGCCTGGAAAATACCCAGCCGTTGCAGGTAGCGTCGGCTTTCTTCCAGGTCATCGGGGTCGTAGATGTCCCCTTCTTCAAAGGTCAGTTCCTGGCGAACCACCGAGGCCCGTGTGCGCCCCAGACCATTGATAATCACTTCGTCATAGCGAACCTGTGGGCCTTCGCGAATCGCCAGAAGCACATCGGCGGCACGATCTCGTTTACGCAGTGTGTAACTGATATCCACTTGGGCGAAGAGGTAGCCTTTTTCAGCATAGGCTTTCTGAAGCGCTTGCCGTTTGTCCTCAAAAGAATAGGGGTTCAGGGGATCTCCCGCTTCCAGATCCACGAGACGAACCACTTTCTCTTCTGTGAAAACATGGGCACCGGCGACACGAACCGTACTGACCAGAGACTGTGGACCTTCGACGACATGATAAATCACGTCCACCCGCTGGCGGGTATCGTTGAAGCGATATCGTGGAGCCTCCACGGTCGCACGGAGATAGCCGTCTTGACGGTAACGGGTGGTTAGGGTTTCTTTTCCGTTTTCCAACAGGTCGGGAAGAAGGACATCATCGACATCGGGTTTGGGAGGATGGCTGAAGGGTTTGGGTTCCGTCGTTGGTTCAGTGCTGCCGGGTTCGTCGAAAAAGGCCTGGCGAGCATCCCATTGGGCGGTATCCGGTTGGCCCAGTTCATCATCCGAAAGTTTGTAGGTTTCATCCCGAATCGCCGCCCGCAAGGCTTCTTCCAGCTTACTTGCAGGGAGCGTCCGGTTGTTGCGAAAGAGAATCCGGTTCAATTTTACCGATTGCCCTTCTTGCACTTGGAACACGATTTCCTTTTCCCAGGAAGCGGCCTCGCGGGAAAAGGCATGAATCCGGGCGAAGGGGTAGCCCCGCCGCTGGTAGAAATCAAACAAGGTCTTCTTGAGCTTTTTCAGCGTGGAATGACCATAACGGACGTAGCGCCCCGCCGGGGCTTGAAGGGCCGTTTCCAATTCCTCCGAGCGAAAGGTGCGGTTGCCGACAAACACGAAGCGGATCTTCCGTCCGGCTTCAATGGCGATACGAACCACGCCCTTCTGGAAGAGCGGAGACTCGCGCCAGCCTTCTTCCGCAGCATCCATCAGAGTGACCTTGACTTCATCAAAGCGGTCGTTGACGTAGCGGTCTCGTAGGCGCATCAAGGCTTTCTGGATACGGGGAAGGCTCATCCGATCGCCGACGTGAACGTCCAACTCGTGGCGCAGGCTGCGTTCAGGGTAAAAGTGTTCGCCTTCAAAGGTGATGCTTTGAATCCGTACCGCCGGACCCTCATCAATGGTGAAATGAACCCGATTCCAATACGGGCGTGACCCCGGTTCTTCCTGGATGCTTACCGTAGCCTGTATGAAGCCTTCTCGGCGGTAGGCGGCAAGCAGGCGTTTGGCTTCCCCGGAGAGGTCGTCGGGAAAGTATTCATCGTTTTCTTTGAGCCGCATCGCTTGCCGCAGGCTCGAATTGGAAAGGTGTTGATTGCCTTCAAACAGGGCTCGGTCCAGTCGGGTTTTGGGTGTCAGGTGGATGGATAAGTCCACGCGATTTTCATGTTCATCGGCGAAGACACGAACCTGGCTGAAGTGGTCGTGCAGGTAAATCAGGCGAATCGCTTCCTGAATGGCGGAAAGCCTGAAGGTCTGCCCGGCGCTGAGCGGAACGGTTTGCGGAAAACGTTGAACGGTTTGAAGAATCTCCTCATCCTCCACCCCTTGGGAGAGGGAGTATTCCACCCGACCAAGAATGCGCGTCTCGGCAAGGTCGGGAACGAAGCTTTGCTCCAGGGGCGTGGAAGAGGCGATGGGCTTGGGTTCGGCAAGGCTTGGGCGTGCAGAAACGAGGAGAGCAAGCAGTATGCTTCCCCAGAGTATACACAGCACCCTACGGCCCCAACCCATCAAGCCTTTCCTTTCGTCCACCCGCTAGAAATCGATGTGATATTGCAGATCGAACCCGAAGTTTCCCTGCTCGCTTTCCCCATCGTTGTCCCATTGACCTGAAAGAGTCCAGTTCTTTTTCCGATACTTCACCTCGAATTTCTTGTCGTTCTGCGCATCGGCTTCCCCGCCCAGGCTGGTGGTGAAATAGAGAAACACATCTTGGGCGATTTCCTTCCCGACAACCAGCTTCGGGGTGAGCGAGGTGCCGCTGTCCGGGTCATCCGTTGTATCGCCGGAGAGCCGGAACTCGTCCAGCATGAATTGCTTTTTGATCTGCTGGTTGACGCCGTAGACATCGGAGAGGGCTCCCAGGCCGGTACTCATGCCTTGACCGCGCTGTACGTTGCTGGTGGTCTGGCCCAAGACCAGCAGGCTGAGAATATCTGTCTGGTTCATGCCGTTATCCGCCGTGAGCAGTAATTCCGGGTCTTCCACCGGGCCGCGCAGGCTTAAAGTAATGGTGGTGGAGCGTTCAATGCTGTCTTCCATATAACTCACGTTATAGGTCGCGGAAATATCGACAAAGGGGTCCAGTTTGGTTTCATCCCGGAAATCGACAATGAAACGTTGCACCTCAAATTCATTGTCCTGGAAGAAAATCTGACCGGTGTCCGTACTGATCGTATTCAGCAGGCCGGGATGCTGATCCGTTCCAGAGAGGATCAGGTCGGCCTTCAATTCCAGGTCGGCCACGTTGTTGCGGATACGAAGGGTATTGTCACCTTGAATGTGAATATCAAAGCGCAGATTCGGCGGGGTGGCCTCGGCCTGCTCCAGGGCTTGAGCGCCTTTTCGTGGGCGAATCACGGAGCGGATTTTATCCGTAATCAGCGCCCGCTTCCAGGGGATGTCTTTCACGTAGTCGAGCTGTTTGATCTCCAGGTTTCCTGAAAGCTGCAAGGGCCAGGGAGCGCCGGTTACACGCAGAGAGCCGGAAAGGATGGGGTCGATGTCTTCATGGAGAGGAAAGAGAACGCGGTCTACCTGGGCTGAAATATCCGTGTTTTCAATCTGGAAGGTCGTGGGGTTCAAGGTCATCAGACCGTTGGCCTTGAGTGAGCCGCCGTTGTAGCCAAGCTGGAGATTTCCCACGCTGAGGTGTCCGGTATCCAGATCCAGGCTGGCTTGCAGGTTCTCTAAAGGGGTATCCCAGTCCGAGAACTTGATAAAACCTTGAGAGACGGAGAGGCTTCCCACGTAGTGAGGGCGGTTTCCTTTGCCGAACCAATGCAGGGAAAGACGCACCGGACCATAAGCCTGCTCAACCTCTTCGCTGAAGGCTTCCAAGGCTCGAAGGTCCGTTGTACCGCGAACCAGAATGTCGGCCATTTTGTTCTTCTGCCAACTTGCTTGAACCTCCAGGTTACTGCTTTTTCCTAGAAAGGTGACCGGAGGGAGCCGTAGCTTGTTTTTCTCGAACAGCACGGAAAACGCCGTCGCGTTTTTCAAGGTTTGGCCGTCTTGGAGAAAAACCATCGAAGAGACATCGGCTTTGCCCTTCATATTCCAAAAATCACTGACCAATGCCTGGGCCTGCATGGTTCCGCTTACAAGAAGACTGTCTACCCGCACCCCTGTGGTCAGAGTGAGCCAAGGGGCCAGTTGTGCTTGGGTCGCCTGGGCCTCGAGGGCGACGGCATTGGAGCTATCAAACGAGGCCAAAACCTTGTGTTTCAGTTGCTTGCCGAAAAGCGACCCGATCAGTTTTAGGTAGTCGCTGGTGATTTCCAGGTGAAATTCACTGGGGCCCAAGGGTGCGCCGCGTAGAAGTGTGGGAGCCCAAAGCATGTCGGCGTTGATCCGTGGGGCGTTCATGCTGCCTTCCACGCGGCCTTTCAAGATCATGGAACTATGGTTGTCGTTGAACATGGGATTCAGTGCATCAATCATGCCCAGTTCCAATCCTTGAGAAGCGACTTGTATATCCCATTCCTGCCAGCCTGTGAGAGTCCCGCTTGCCTCCAGACGAGCCTCGTCCCGCTCCAGAACACAGTTGGAAAAACGCACGTTGTTATGCTGGAAATCCGCTTGGCAGCGTCCTTTGTCCATTCTCTGACCGGAAAACGCGAAGGAGGTAAAGCTCAGTTTGGCCCCGCCGTTCAGGTCGTCTGGTGTTCCTTGCACGACACCTTGCCCGACGACGGTTCCGGAGAGATTCTGCGCGAAGCTGTCGTCCAACTGGGTGGTATGGATCAGATCCTTGATCGACAAGCCCTCGGTTTGAGCTTCTGCATAGAGCTTCAAGGGATCGTGGCTGAAATCCACATCCAATTTGCCTCGAATCAGGCCGGAAGGCTTGCGCGCTTCGATGTTCTGAAATTGCAAGACTGCATCCCAGTAGCGGATGTCTGTTTTGGTACGACCTGTCGGAAAACCCTCCAGGCTGAAGTGGTTCAAATCCGCCCCGGCAGTAATCAAGGGCTCACCGGCTGGTCCATCCAAGGTCATCCAGACCGAGCCGATTCCCTCGTAGGTCATGCCCGCGATGGGACCGACATCGTTCATGTTGATGTGGTCTGAAGTGTACTCGAAATGAAAATGCTCGTCGAACCCGAATTGCGTGACCGGTACCGCCACGCGGGATTCTCCTGCCGTAACGAGACCATTGACAAAGCGATAGTAGGAGCCGTTGAGTTCCTGCCCGGTATGAAAATGAGCCTTGGGCAGATGAAGAATCAACGAACTGTTTCCGGCCAGGGCTTGTCGATAGGGTTTGGCGTCTACGTAAAGATTGGTAATGTCGAAATCCACCTCGCCGCGCAGATCAAAGGGATTCAAGGTTCCAGCAAGCCACAGAGGGCCATTGGCACGGAAGCGGGCCCGCGAATCACGCACGGAGAAATCCTCGCAAATCTGGGCAACGTCGCAGTCTTCACAGCGGAGGTCTGCACGGGTGGTCAGCTTGTCATCAAAGGCAATATGGGCTTTCGGGAAATGGACGAAGCCCATCCGGTTGCCGGCATCGCCGGTGTACCAAAGCCCATCTTCCACCGTGACGCCTGTGCGGTCAATCTCGAAAGGAAGGTGAAACTCTCTGGGATTGTACAGATAATTGATGTCGGGCTTCGTCTGCCAGGCCACGTCATCCAGTTTGATCATGCCCAAGGCTTTGGGGTTACTCAAAGAGCCTTGGGTTTCCAGGTCGATGGTTAGCAGACCGGTCAAGGGAAGCATTCCCGGTACCGCCGGGCGGATCACCCGCACCAGTTCATCTAAGGGGAGATGAAGATGTAAAAACAACGCCGCTTCGGATGATTCTGCATCCAGACTACCGGCCAGGGAAAGCAGAGTTTGCGGCAGGGTCAGGTGAAGGAAGGAAAGATCCAGCCGTTTGGCGGAAAAATCCAGGTCAGCCTGGGCTTCAATACGAGTTACCAAGAGCTTCATGTCGGCGATGAATCCCTTGAGCGGGCCACTTTCCAGATGCAGGCGATGGATACCCTTGTGGGGTTCCAAAGAAATGGAGAGCTTCTCCAGCGTACTGGGTTCCTCACCGGCCAGGGCAAGCTCCGCGCCCACGTCGCGAATGGAAACTTCCCCCAACTCCACGTCAAAGGGTAGCTCCGGAAAAGAAAACGGGCTGTCTTCTTCATGGATTGGCGGCTTGGTTTCTTCTGGTGGATCGGTGCCGGATGGCAGGCTCCAGTGGACCCTGGGTTTCAGGATCTCAACCCGTGGAACGACCAGACGGTTTGAAAAGAGAGGAAGCAGGTCAACTTCCACAAGGACGCCGTCGATCACAAGGCTGTTGCCTTCAGGAAACTGAACCTTGATATTCTCCGCCTGGAAAATGCCTTCCAGCACGTCAATGGATAGTGACGCATCAATGTCTGGGCCGCCCATCTCGCCGGAAGCGCTCTTCACCGTCTGCAAAAGCAAATCCGGGCCGAAGGTTTCCGCAGCAACCAACACCAGCGTGGAAAGAATCACCGTGCCGATGATAAACAGAGCTAGGGCTTTAAGGCGACGCAACGAGTGGCTTCCTCCTTGTGGGTCGAACAGACGACCAGAATAAACGCTAAGTATACCGTCAGGTGAAGCCCGGATTCAAGGAAAACTCGGTTTGTTTCCAGTTGTTGTCTTTCCTTCGGACAGCGTAAGCCGATGATCCACAGCCTTATTTGGTGTAGGTGTTGTAAATCCTCAGAGAAACCGGATGGATATAAGGGCTCCAGTTCGCTATTCGGGCTTTTTCAGGGATGAGCAACAAGAGGTTCACGAGGTGACTCCGACTTTTCATCAACAAGGCTTCATCAACGATCAAGGTTGAACCCCCAAACGCTCTTTTTTCATGGCGTTTTGTCTGGTGTCGCATCTGCTGGCACGGTTTACCCTGGGAGGGATTTCGTTTTGGCTGGATTTCTGCTGGATCTCTGCGTACTGTGCTTGGTAGAATCGTGCGTTGCAAGGGTTACACTTTAGAAATCGACGTGTACGGCTACACGTTTGGAAATGGGTCCAGAGATGCTGTCTCTCAGTCTTGGGTTGTTGTTCGGATTTACCGCTGTCGGCTTCCTTGCTTGGCCGTCGGCTCAGGGGCGCTCCCGCTTTGCCGGGATGCTCTTCGCCTTGCTGGCTGTCTTTGCGGTTTCCTATGAAGAATACCTGCTTGGGGGCGTCGCGGTGGCCTTGGTAGCCTTGTTGGGTCTGACCCGCGCACATCAATCTTTGGATACCTTGCCCGGCTTTTCCTGGCCACGATTTCTCCTCTGTCTTATGGTATTTGGCTCTGCCATGGCCCTCTTGGCCGAACCGGTGCCATTTCATCATCCACCCACCCCGGCGGCCAGTGATGCCGTCAATCAGGCGTTTCCAGTCTGGACGCTTGGCGGATTGCTTCTTGTATTGCTTCTCGCTCCTCTGGTGCTTCGCTATTACGGAAATCGGGACGAAAAGGAAACCCGTGGGGAAGGGGGAGAGGATGCCTGAGTTGAACGGCTGGCTGCTTGTTCCCGCCTTGGTGGGAAGTATCGGTCTCTATGGCTTGCTGGATACCTCGCCTGCCGTGCGCCGTCGTGGAGCGACCTTGATGATGTTGGCGATGGTGTTGGCCTTTCTCGCCCTGGCCCATGAAAGTGCAGGGGGTGTCTGGGAAGGTCGCCTTGCTGCGTGGATGGCTCTGTTGGCTCTGGTTCCACTCTGGCTTCGTGCGAGGATCGGAAAGAAACAGCGTTCACGAAACGGGGAGCCTTCCGATGAATCCTGAAGTCTGGCATCGAATACAGGAACTTCCCTGGCCTCTGCTCGTCTTGCTTGGTTTGTTGGGCCTTGGGGTTGTTGGAGCGTTGGTTGAGCGTTTCAGTGGCGATCCGGTAGGAAGACGCCGTGCATGGGCTCGCGTTGGTTTCTGGGCCTTGGTTGTCCTGTGTATCCTGCTGAACGGGATGGCTTTACTATCGAGAGGCTATGAGCTATTGGGCGTTCAACTGGCCTCAGGACTCTCTCTTTCGTTGGCTCCGACGAGGACGGTACCACTCTTTCTTTCCTGGATGGGCATCGGTTTGGTCGGCGCCTTGCTGGTTTCCGTTGGAATGGTGATTGTTCGCAGCCTGGAATTGCGCAGGCGATCCACCCTGGAAAAGCCCGTACCTGCCTGGCTTGGGTTTTTGGGACTTGCTCTAAGCTTTTGTCCCCATTCCCTGGTCTGGTGGGCGGGATCACTTGTGTTGCTTCGGCACCGCCATCGTCTGGATACCGTTCAGGGAAGGAAACGAAGAGCTTCGTGGAGGGCCTGGCCTTGGGTCATTCCTCTTGCCTTGATGGTTCAAAGTCTCATCCTGCTTCGTCTGCTTGGTGTGGATCTCCCTGTTCAGCGAAATGCAATGCCGTGGGCTCTCCTTGGCCAAGCGAAAGGGCTTCTTTTCACGACATCCCTGGAAGACCTTGGCGTGCTGTTCCTGCTATCCTGGGTGGCGATGGGCGTGGGAATTGTCTCCCTGCTTCGCACCAGACCGTTGGGTAGCCTCCTTGGTTTGGGGGTTCTTCTCGCCGATATGGCGCGTGGGCTTCCTCTGGTGCGCGAGACCTTTTCCTTCCAAACTTTCATGATTGCCGTGTTGACGGTTGCTGGTGCCGAAGCGCTGATCTGGGGTTGGTGTCGAGGAAGAGAAGCCTTCTCGCGATGGAGAAAAGACCGAAAAAACGAAGAAGAACGAGCCAACGCAGGCGACGAAGGGAAAGAACTCCCATTGGCTCAGCCGAAAGCCTGCTTCTTCCTTCGTCATCGTGAAACGCTGCTTCTGCTTGGAGCTGTTCTGGCTCTTGGGCTTTGGATGGGGGTGGGATCATGGCTGAACTACTGATTCCGCTGCGTATTGGTTTCGGTGTGCTTACGGTTCTTTCCTTCGGGCTGGGGTTCGCCCTGATGGCTCGTCCCAAGCCCGGTTTGTGGCTTCGTACTGGATTTCGGGCGGGCTGGGTACTGCATCTCGGCTTCTCTCTACTGGGCTTGTACGCCTTGTTTTCCGTTCAGAACGGTATCCAGGGCTTGGCTCCTCACGCCTTTTCCGTAGAACTCTTCAAGGCCGAAAGCCTTCGTCCTCTGGGCGTGGCTCTTTCTCTCGTTGTCGATCCGCTTCGGTTGCTTTTGTTGGTCGGTTTGGGCTTGGCCGGAGTCGTTCAGGGAGGTGTCGCCGAGCGTGGGAAAACAGGGGCTTCCGCGCCGGTTTTGTTGTCCATTCCTTTGATTTTCGTCGCTCATCCCGTTCATCTGGCCGCCTGCCTGCTTGGCTTTTCTCTTGTTTCTTTGCTTGCCTTACTTCGGGAAAACCACGAGATTCGAGCCCTCTTCCTGTTGCTGGGAAGCCTCTTGCTGTTTTACAGATCGTTTCTTTGGGGGCAGGAAATCCCTTCTGCCGAGCCTCACCAGGTTTGGCATTCGTTGGCGGTCCTTGCCGGTCTGTTGTTGGTGATCCTTTCTGAATTTCAGGGGTTTTCTACAAAGGATTACGAAGGAGATCGCGAACAGCCTTTTTGGGTACCTTTCTTTCTTGTGCTGTTCTGGCAACTCTTGCCTGACATGCCGCTAAGCGCGTGGTTCCCGATCAGCAGCCTCCCTTGCTTGGGGCTGGCGTTTTTGTTTCTTCTGGGAGGGCCACGGGTCAGCCATCGTCGGGCGATGGTACTGCTTGTCTCTATGTTTGGCCTGGCTTCGTTGAATCTTGCCGGGATGCTTGCCGCCATCTGGCTTTGGCTTCTTCTGCCCTGGATTTCAGCAGAGTCCGACTGTTCAGATCTCTCAATGGGAACATCCTTACGAGCAGGGCAGGGCGCTTCGTTCTGGTTTTCCTCTGCCTTGCATCCTCTGCTTTGGGGGTTGTTTGGCGTCGTTTTTTCCTGGGTCAGCCCGGTCTTGGATGCTCCCGCCTGGTCCTGGCTTGCCCTGCTTGCGTTACTTGGTGTGGTCTGGTTGAGGGATTCCATCCACCGGCGAGAGGATGACTTGATCTCCGGCTGCGTTCATCGGCCTTGGTCGCAGAGGGTTTGCCGTACACTCGCTTTTGTGGGCCTGTGGGTTTGGGTCTTGCTTCCGGGAGGGTTTTCCTTGCTTGTTGAACCCTGGCTGCGATCGGTCTTGATGCTGATATTACGAGGACAAGGGGGGCAGGGATGATGATTCTGTTTCCCACTCTGATCCTATTGGTAAGCCTTGTCGGGTTATCGCTGGCAAGTCGTTTTATGGCCGGTCTTCTGCCGTCCGTTACCAGACAAGTCCGTTTGGCGGCGTGCTTGCTCGCTTTTGTTGCGAGTTTCCTTCCCCAACTCGGTCAGTGTTCTACCGAACCCTTTCTTGTCTCTGCTGCGTTTCTTCTGCCCTGGCAATCGGCCTCCTTGGGGTTTTGCCTTCTGGGTAGCCTTGTTCCCTTCTTTCATCATCGCTTGGGTGAGGATCATTTCAACCGGCTTTTCACCCTCTGGCTTTTGGCTGTCTTGGCTGGGGTGTTTACCCATGCCCTGCTTGTCCTGGTCTGTGTCACAGGCATGATGGTCCTTGCTCAACAAGGCCCGAAGAGGGATGCCTCCTCCGGGCGGCTTTCGCTTCTTTCCTTTGGACTGCTTGGCGGGCTTCTGCTGTTGCTTTTGGCCTATCAGGGGACGATGGATCTCTCCAGCTTGGCGCATCATGACCTGGTTCATCCCCTGCGGCGTCATCTGGTTCTTCTTGTCGTGCTTGTTTCCTGGTTGTTGATGATGGTCTGGCCTTTCGCGTTGGTTCGTTCCGAAGGAAAGACACAACGGCTTTGGGGATCATTCGCGGCTTTGGCTTTTCAGCTTTCCGGTGCGGTGATCCTTTCTGCTCTATGGTCTCCGCTGCTTGGTCATCAACTGGGCGGATTTCGGGAAAGCCTTCCTTGGATCTGGCTTGGCCTGTGGTTCGTGACTGTGTTTTCGCGTTGGATCTTGCAAAGGCCGTGGCATGATCTGATCTGGAGCGTGATGCCGCTTCAGGTTGGAATCCTGGTGATGGGGCCAAACCTCGGCTTGCAGTCCGTAAAACCGGCCCTGTTTTCCCTGTTGCTTGCAACCCTGGCTTGGGTGACGTTCCGTGAACGCCAGGTGAAAGAGGAAAAAGCCACGGCAGAAGAGCAAGGCACCAAGGAAGGCTGGACCCAAGACCGCTTGCTTGCCGTTTTCATGCTGGTATCTCTGCTTGGGTTGCTTCCTACGGGAGCCCTTTGGCGTATAGGAGGATCTGGTTGGAGTTCTTCTCCCTACCTCCTGGTGGTGTTTCTGGGCTTGCAGGCTGGTGTATCAATTGGGCTGTTACGCTATGTTGCCACCCATTCGTTAGAGGCATCCGGCTTCTGGCAGCGGCTCTGGCTGGTTCTGCTGGCTGGGATTTTATGCTTGATAGCCTGTTTCCCGTAGGGGATTTTCCGGGGAAACCGGACAGGCAAGCCGGGGCAGGTTGGTTTCGCACGTTACCCTGGCTGGTTTGAGGCGGAGTCGCAGACGGCCCGCCGGGCCGTTGCAGCTTGCTGACAACGTCATCGCCCCTCACTGGGATGCCGAAAGGCATCCCCGCGATTCTCAGCTCGGTCGGGCAAATTTCTTGCCCGACATGCTTTCCCTCACCCGGAAACCTTTGGTTTCCGACCTCTCCCACGGGGAGAGGTGAATTGTCCCTCGCCCTTTGGGAGAGGGAAGCAAGCGTAGCGAAGCAGGGTGAGGGCGATTCTACCAGCCACCTGCCTTCACTTCCTCCCGGCGCACTCCGGGAATCTATCTTTCAACTCCGGGTGCATACACAGGTCGATGCCGTGCAGATCTTCGTATTCAACATTGTTACCTCCGCTGGGATCATAGCTGCTGGACCAGATGACCAAATGACCCCACATATGGGCTTGCCATTCTCGGCCCGGTTCGTCGCTGATTTTCCAGGTTTCCCCGGTCGGAAGATACATCAACATCAGGTCCGAATCACCGTGATTGTTCCTGCAACCCTGGGCTCCCAGCCCGTCACTTCCCGCAAAATAGGTTCCATAGACCAGCCAATCTTCCCAAACATCTTCTACAATCTGGTCGTCGCTTCCATCTTCCGTTCGCACCAGAACCCGTTCCTCCTGGGTGGTCAGATCATATTCAAACACAGAGAATCCACACCCATCCGCAATGGACACGGTACTGTAGCGATTATCGCTCCAGTAGAGCTTATCCCCCACAAGGTAGGGGTTCATTCCGGCCTGCGCCTGGAACTCCACAAGGTAGCTTTCCGTACCTGCCGTGCGGTCAATCTGGACAATACCATGCGTTTGTCCCCAATAGACCACCTTGTCCTCGTAGGTGCTGTAGTAGAACACCCCGTTGTAGCCGCTCAGGGTATCCAGCCGCACCACTTGCCCTTCGGCATCCAGAGACATGAGATGACAGAATCCGTTGTTGCAATTTTTCCAGTAATAGTACCCGTTCGAGTATTGGGTCCTCATCATTGCAGCGGTAGAAGGGGTCGGCTCGGTGATGTCGCGAAGAGTCAAGGTAGCCAAATCCAGACTCAATACGTGTGAATAAGTGGTTTCTCCATCGAGCGAAGCTCTGGAAAAGACGGCTTTCCCTTGGTTAATACCGGGATATAACCCTCCCCCTCCCTTGTAGGCCAAAGCAGAGGAGAACATGGCGGTCTGCTTGGTCAAATAATCAAATAGCATTATTCCCTGTAATTCACGCTCGGTCGAATCTCGATTAAAAAACACAATCCAATCATCCCAAACATCACTTCCATATAGAACCTGAAACATGCGACCAGGAATAATGGGCAATCCGATCTCGAAATGCCCCTGATCATCCGTGTAGGCGAAGTGGAAGTCGGTCTTGCAAGGGTCCAGGTCGTCGTTCCCCAAGCAGGTGGGTAGACAGGCAATTTGCCCGCGACCTGTTTCTTCTTCCAGGCACTCGATGTCGGTATCGCCATCCGTGCTATCAACGTCGCCATCGCTAGGATTATCGTCGTCGTCATCGTCAGGTGTATCCCCATCGCTCAGCGCGTCGCTGTCCCCATCTTCCGTGGACTCTCCTTCGGCATTGCAGGCACCCTCGGAGCAGGTGTAGCTCACACCTTCAGGAGCTTCCCCACAACGGCTTTCTACTTCGCAGTCGCTTGCCGTTTCACAGCGGTCCGCCTGCTTGTTCCCCTCAAAGCAATGGTGAATCTCCTGAGGTATAGAGGCTTCCTCCTCCTGCTCCAGATCGCCGTCTTCTTGGGGAGAGTCCACATCAGATGGGTTCGAGTCACAGGAGCAGAAACTGAGCAGAAGGATCAGAAAAAAGGACCAACGATGGATTTTCCGACATGGATTCATGGATGCGCCTCCTTGACGAGCCTTTGGGGCATGATCGCTTACGAAACGGAGTGTAGCCTAGCCCTTTCTGAAAGGCAATTTTTTGCTCAGGGTTGCCAAATGAAGGCGTTCTTGCTAGGCTTAGCTGGTTGAATGAACTCCATTTACTCCGGGTATGCCATGTCACGTTTTGTAGCCGCTTTCTCTGGAATCCTTGTTGCTCTCCTGCTTTTCGCGGGAACGACGACGTCTGCCTACGCCACCAGCCAGAACCAGGCCAAGGGAGAACCCGGCCCGACGGTGATGCTCCATACCGCCCAGGTCTGCCCGGCGATCTTCGGGAAAGAGGCGGCCAAGCGGGACAACCAACGGCTGATCCAAACCAAGTTTGCCAGCCTCTTGGGGGAGAAAGGCCAGTACACGGTCTATTACCATACCCACAAATGGAAAACCCCGGCGCGAGTGACCTTGCAAGGCCTGACCCTGGTGGGAACCCACGACAAAGACAAGGACCGCTACGCGGTGTTTTATCTGGATAATGAACTGGCCGGCCAGACAGGTTGCCCCGATGGCTTTTACAAGCTTCGCGCCGGCGATAATCTCTTCGGCAAAAGCTACATTGTGGATATTCACGACAGGCTGGTTCTCGCTGAAACCGACAAGCAGCTTGGTTTCTTTCAACCCCAAGGCTATGATGATCCCTTCTTCCGCATGATCTGGCGTGCCACCTGGGAAATCATCTGGCCGGTGGAAAGTTCCGGTTCGTCCACAAGCAGTAGCAGCAGCAAGAAAAAACCGTCTCGTGGTCGCAGCAAGAAGAGCCGCAGCAGCCAACGGAAATCCCGCAGTAAACGGAAATAGTTTCAGAGGAAGAGGTTTCCCGCTCCCGTGATGCTTCCGCAAAACGGGTGAAACCGGTGTGAATTTTCATGTGGGTACATTGATTTCGTGATGGATGTTTCTCCCCGCTCATCCTGAGTGCCGCCCGGAGGGCGGTGTATCGAAGGATGGCTCGAACCGATTCATCTCCGATGAATCACTCGCCATGAGCGTAGCCTGTCCGAGTTCGGATGAGATGCCGCGGGTTTAAAGAACATTGATTCTGTTCCCTCCATCATTCTAACTCCCCTGATTCAATATCACGCCTGGTGAAACCTTCCTGCGCTTTTGAGTTGGAGAATCCCCTTGGACTCTGATACAATTTCGCGTCTTCAATCCTCGTGAAAGGCGTGATCCGGTGGTCTGTCGTGTCGCCATGCTTGTTGTCATCTGCCTTGCGGCCCTGCTTGGTTGGGGGTGCGAAGCCGCGTTTGCACCGCAGGACGCCGAGGAGCCTTCTAGCCGGGAAGATGGAGACACGGATCTGGATGAACCGGAGGCTGCGGATTCGGAGGAGGACGAGGAACTGGCCGAAGATGGGGATGTCGAAGAACCGGTTTACACCTTCTATTTCACACAAGCCGCAGGCCGGGTGGGTGAGAGCGTGCGCACGGCCCTCTATTTTGCCGATGCCGAAGCGGCGTATGCGGCTCTGCATCTGGACGAAGACGGCTACCCGGCCTATTGGTTCAACTGGGGCGATCGCTACATTCAGGTGGAACGGCTGGACTTTGACGAAGCCACCCCGGCCTTTTCCCGCATTGATCTGGTCTTGACCGTCGGCACACGTACCGGAAGCCACGATGTGCTGTTGCACCTGGTTCATGTCACCGATACCGAGTATAAAATCATCGGCAAGGGTAACTTCCTGGTCTTGCCCAATCAAGCTGCGGATGGAGACAGCCAAAGCGGCGATGATGATGTCGATGGGCCGGAGGATGGGGATCTGGAGATGGACCACGAAGAGCCTCATGATCCCGATGGCGATCTGGACCAGGAAGAAGGCTTCCCTGATGGTGATGAGGACGTCTGACGTGTAAAACGCAGTTTCCCGGTTTTATCCGAATGGTGGTTTTCATGGTTTGCATCCGCCGATGAATAGGATCTTTTCGCCGCAAGGGCATCAAGTCCTTGTTTGAAAGACCGAATAGATGGGTATCGTTTGTTGAATCGTACCGCGCTGGTACATCCTTGCTTCGTCCGACACGCCAATTGCTTGAAAATCCGACAACAAGGGACCGTGTTGTGTGCTTCTTCTTGAAAAAACAAAGGATTTATCGTATACTTCTTCGTGCCTGGGTGTGAGGCATCGCACCGTCACGTTTTCACCGCTGCTGATCCGAGAATACCGCTTATGGAAGCCAAACCTGAAAGCAACGTCCTGGTCATCGACGATTCCGGAACCATCCGTCAGGGAATCAAGATCGTCTTGCATCAAGCCAAGCTGTTTGACAACATCTTGGATGCTTCCAATGCCGAGGACGGTCTGGAGATCGTCAAATCCCGCCGCGTGGAGTTGATCCTCTGTGACATTGTCATGCCCGGTATGGATGGCTACCAGTTTCTCAGCACGGTCAAAGGGTTGGTGGAATACCGTGACATTCCGGTGATTCTACTCACCGGGCGCGATAGCGTGGAAAGCAAAGTCCGTGGCTTGGATCTCGGTGCCAGTGACTACGTTACCAAACCTTTTGAGGCCGATGAACTGATCGCCCGCGTTCGCGTGCAGTTGAAGGTCAAACGCCTGCAAGACGAACTGAAAATCGCCAAGCAGCGCTACAAGGAAATGTCCATCACCGATTTCCTTACGGAAATCTACAACCGCCGCCACTTCATGGAGTTATTCACCCTGGAGTTTTCACGCTCCAGACGCTATGACTTCCAACTCAGCCTGATGATTTACGACATCGACAACTTCAAGTCGATCAACGATACCTACGGTCACAGCGTAGGGGATGAAGTTCTGCGCGTGTTGACTCGCCTGATTCGTGAGGAGATCCGCCAGCACGATGTCTTCGCCCGTTACGGTGGAGAAGAATTCGTGTTGATGCTTCCCCAGACCAGTGTGGATGGAGCGATGAGTGTGGCGGAAAAGCTGCGCCAGAAAGTGGCGGCTTACCATTTCGATAGCATGGACGGGAAGAACATCACCATTTCCATCGGGGTCGCAACCTATCCTTCCGCAGAGTTTGATACCTCCGAAAAGCTGATCAATGCGGCAGACAATGCCTTGTACGTCGCCAAACGAAGCGGTAAAAACAAGGTGGTCTTTGCCGATCCTTCCCATGAAACCAAGGACTAGCACTTGACGGCTGCCTTTGGGGCTGTGACCGTGTTGGCTTCCAGCCTGGTTTCATCTTTCATTACCGGTACCACGGAAAGAGCATATCATGGAAGCATTGCAAGGCTTTCGCGTTCCCTTTGACGAGGATGACCGTTTACCGGCCCTGGTGGCTCATGCGCTGAATTGGCCTGTTGAACGGATCGGTCACATTCATTATCTGCGTAAAAGCCTGGATGCGCGCAAGAATAAGAAACCCTGTTTTGTCTACTCGCTGGAGGTCTATGCCAAGGACGAAGTCTTCCCGGATGGTTCCAGCCCCAGCCTGGAGGCTCTTTCCCGGCGTATCCGTGAAACCAAAGCCCAAGAGCATGCTGCCGTGGTCGGGTCCGGCCCGGCGGGGCTGTTTGCGGCGTTGTACCTGCGGCTTTTCGGGTTTCGTGTCACCCTTCTTGAACGGGGTGGAAATGTGGGCCAGCGTCAGGATGCCATTGCGGAATTCTACAAAACGGGCCGTCTCAACGAAGACTGCAACGTCGGGTTTGGGCTTGGCGGTGCGGGTCTGTTCAGTGATGGAAAGCTTACGACTCGTATCAAGCATCAGGCGATTCGTGATGTGCTGCACTGGCTTGTTCTCTTCGGCGCGCCGGAGGCCATTCGTTACATCTACAACCCTCATGTTGGTTCCGACCGCCTGCGTGCCGTGATTGCTTCTCTGGCGGATTGGCTTGCCAACCATGATCTTGAGTGGGAGTTTCAAACCCGTGTCACCGGGCTTTGCATCGAACGACAGCGCGTGGTGGGAGTTCACACCGAAACCGGAACGGTGCGGGCCGATGCCGTCGTCTTGGCCTGTGGTCACAGTGCGCGGGATGTGTTTACTTTTCTTCATCGTGAGGGTGTGGCGATGGAACGCAAACCCTTCGCCGTGGGCCTACGGGTGGAGCATCCGCAAGCCCTGATTGATCAGGCTCAGTATGGGGCGTTTGCCGGAAAGCCCGGTCTGGAGGCGGCCCAATATCGACTGACCTGGAACCACGAAGAATTGGAACGGGGCGTCTATTCCTTCTGCATGTGTCCCGGAGGGCATCTGATCAACGCCGCCACGGAAGCCGATACCGTGGTTGCCAACGGCATGAGCAATCTGCACAGGCTGGGAGGTTTCGCCAACTCTGCCATTGTGGTCACGGTTGATGAGCGCGAATGGGACGAAGGACTTTTTTCCGGAATGGCCTTGCAGCGCCAGTTGGAGCAGGAAAGCCGAAGGCGTTTGAATCAGGCCGACCCGAAGGCGATGCTTCCCGCGCAGCGTGTGGTGGATTACCTTGCCGGACGAGCCAGTTCGCATCTGCGAAAGACATCCAGCCTCAGCGGAGCGGCTCCGGCGCAGCTTTGCAAGCTGTTTCCGGCTCCGGTGGAAGAAGCGTTGCAAGAAGGCTTGCGGCGTTTCGATCACAAGATCCGTGGTTTCTGCGGGGATCAGGGACTTCTCTATGCCGTAGAAACCCGAACCAGTTCACCCCTTCGTGTTTTGCGTGATCGGGAGGGATTTCACTCTATCAGCCATGACGGTTTGTACCCCTGTGGAGAAGGTGCGGGTTATGCCGGAGGGATCACCAGTGCCGCAGTGGATGGCATTCGTGTCGCTCAGGCCATTGCCGCTCGCTTTGAGAAAGATACTTCGGGGATCTTTCCGGCCAGAACAATCTGATGTATCCATCCGTGTGATCAACGACAAACGCCCATCTCCGAAGACATGGGCGTGAAGATTCAATCTACAATTGATGTTCAATTCATTTGGTGTTGTTCAAGGCCGAGAAAATGCTTAGCTGAGGATCATCGGAATATTCCAGATCCGTAACATCAATGGGATAGTTTCCACTGAAGCAGGCGTGACAGAATTCTTTGCCATCAATGCCGATGGATTGAATCATCCCTTCCAGGCTCAGATAGGCCAGGCTTGTCGCGCCGATGTATTCCCGGATTTCGTCAATGGAAAAGCGATTGGCCAGCAATTCCTGCTGACGGGGCGTATCAATCCCGTAGTAGCAGGGGCTGACGGTTGGGGGAGAACTGATGCGCATGTGTACTTCCGTTGCGCCTGCCGCCCAGACCATATCCACAATCTTTTTGCTGGTGGTGCCGCGCACGATGGAATCGTCAATCACCACGACCCGTTTTCCCTGAATCACGTCTTTGACGGGGAGCAGTTTGAGTTTTACGCCGAAATTCCGCACCCGCTGGGAAGGTTCGATAAACGTGCGACCGATATAGTGGCTGCGCACCATGCCCATCTGGAACATCAACCCGGCTTCTTCCGCAAAACCGATGGATGCGGGAACGCCGCTGTCCGGTACGGGAATGACCACGTCGGCGGGAACGCCGCTTTCTCTGGCCAACTGCATCCCCATCCGCCGACGGCTTTCATAGACCGTGTGGCCGTCAATAACCGAGTCCGGTTTGGCAAAGTAGACATGCTCAAAAATGCAATGCCCGTTTCCCTGTTTGGGGAAAACCTGAAGGCTTCTCGGTTCGCTATGGTCGGTATCGAAAATCAGCATTTCGCCGGGTTCGACATCGCGGATCAGGGTTCCACCCAAAAGAGACAAGGATGTGCTTTCACTGGCCACAACCCAGCTTTCACCCACCTTGCCGAAACACAACGGGCGCACGCCGTGCGGATCACGCAGGGCAATCATGCGTCCCGGTTCCAGAAAGAGCAGAGAATAGGCGCCTTCAAGGCGACTCATCGCATCAATGATGCGGTCTTCCGTGGTTTTCTCGCGGCTGCGGGACACCAGGTGAAGAATCACTTCCGTATCGCTGGTTGAGCGGAACAGGGAGCCTTTCAGTTCCAATTCTTTACGCACGGTTTTGGCGTTGACCAGGTTTCCATTATGAGCCACGGCCAATTGCCCGGAGTGATAATCCACCACGAAGGGCTGGGCGTTTTTCAGGTGGCTTTCTCCGGCTGTGGAGTAACGCACATGGCCGATGGCCCCGCTACCGGGCAATTCTTCCAGGACCGGTTGGGTGAAAATCTCGTTGACATGACCCATTGCCCGGTGATGAAACAGCGAGCCAGCGCCTCCGTGCTGCTCCCCACGTCCCCAAGAGACGATTCCGGCGCTTTCCTGACCCCGGTGCTGTAAAGCATGGAGTCCCAGGTATACATAGTTGCTGGCTTCCGATTGATTCCAGACGCCGCACAAGCCGCATTCGTCGTGGAAATGATCATCCAGGTCGGTTGAGGAGTAGTGCGTAATCATGAAAGACCTCCACGTTGAACGGGTAGGCGTTGGAGCTAATGGAAAAAGCAGGATCGGTGGATAAACCGACGGAGATTCCTTGGTAGTGAACCATGTCCGGTTTGAGCCGTTTTCCTTGCCACATTGGCCTTTGACGAGGATGGGGAGCGCTTCGCGCCATGATCGTCAGAAGGAAAGGCAGGCTTGTAGCATGAAACGAGAGGATGGTCAACCTTGGACTGGTCTTCAACATAACTTTTAGACGCATGTCGCTTGGACGCTTGATGATGAAATCCCTGTCTCCGGAATTGGTTTCCGACAAGGGGGTTCTTTCCTTTTGCTGCAAAGCATGGTAGGCTGATTTAGAGGTGGCGTAGCCGCGAGAGGTGGTTGTGTTGTAGGATAAATGGTACGGGATCAAGGAACGGAACGTATGGGTAAACAAGGAACCTGGTGGGAAAAGGCAATTGGTCATGCCTGGAATCTGGCCGAAAAGGCCTCGGAACTTCCCCGGCGTCACATGGTAAAAAACGTACAGTCTGCCTACCGCAAGCTGCATCCCGACCCTTCCCCCTTTTTCTATCCTGAACAGCGCCACGAGTATATTTTCAAAAAAGTCGCCAAGCAGAATCTCTACGTTCACACCGAAGATGACGTGGTGTTGACCATCACCCGGAAACATCCCAGAGAGCAGACCGAGAACCTTTGCCCGGTGTTGTGTCTACCGGGACTGGCGGAAACGCGCTTCGTGCTGGATCAAGCCCTGGGTCGCAGCTTTGTCGATTACCTTGCCTTGAATGGCTTTGATGTCTACATGGCGGAGCTTCGCGGTCATGGAAAAAGCCGCCACTTGAAAGAGCGCTACAACTGGAACGTTCAGACTTTCCTGGATTTTGATGTCCCTGCATTTTTGAACAAAGTGACTGAAATCAGTGGCTCGGACAAAGTGCTTTGGGTGGGGCATTCGATGGGAGGGATGCTCTATTACGCCTATCTGATTAACGCGGCGTTGAATCGCGACAACCCGGCCTTTGATGCGTCTCTGGTCAAGGCTGGAGTGACCATCGGGAGTCCGATCACCTTCGATCAGCCTTCCTTGATGTTGTTCTCTCTGCTTTACAAAGGGACGTTTCTCAACCGTCTGAAATTTTTGCCCACGGAATCGCTTTCGGACCTTCTGTCCATTATCGGTTTCGCCTTGGATTCCCCTCTGACCACCCACTTCTGGAACTACCGGAACATGGAGTTGGACAACAAAATCCTCTATCTCAAGGATGGCTTGGACAACATCAGTCAAGGCGTGATGCGTGATTTTATCGAAAGCATTCTCACCGGGGATTTCCGCTCCAGTGATGGGAAGATCAACTACCGGGAAAACCTCTTTCTGGTCAACACGCCAACCTTGATTGTCGGCGGGATGGAAGATCGCATGGCCGGGCCGGAAGGCTTGAATACCATTTACCATAACCTGGGTAGCATGGACAAAGAGCTACGCATCTTCGGTCTGAAAGGCTATCTGCGGCGTGGACAGTCCTTGGTCAATATGAAGGATCACTCCGATTACGGCCATGTGGACCTGACCTTGGGGATTCATAGCAAGGAAGAAGTCTGGCCCTACATGCTCAACTGGCTACGTCGCCACGCCAAAAAAGACGGGGACACCAACCAGATGCCCTAACGGCGCAAACCGACTCAAGACGATCTGTGTTGCCTGACTGCATTCGTGCGAAGGTGGCCCGCTACATAATTCAAAAGGTTCCCCTAAGAGGGAACCTTTTCAGTGGGTGATAGCGTGTTGACTTCTCACGGGGATGTCCTGCGACGTCTCAGAATCATCCATCCGGCAACAAGCAGCAACCAAGGCCATGCCTCGTATCCAGGGTGTCGGCAGGAGCAGCCTTGATCGTTTTTGTTCGCGGGAATTTCTACCTCTTCCACCCAGTCATCCCGATAATACTGGAAGGCTTCTGCGACGAACTGATATACCGGTTTTCTGGAGCTTCGGTCTGCGTCCAGGATGCCGGATGAACAAAGTCCGCGCTCGGCGTCATAGACATCGGCCCAGGCATTCCACAGGGCTCCAGCCAGCCAGCCTTCCTCTTCACGGGAAAGGCTATCGGTGTCAAAGGTCGCCATTGATTCCAGTCCGTCAGCCCACCAGAGATGCTCGAAAGCCAGCGCTTGATCGGTTCTACCAACCTCAGAGGAAAGCGCTCCGACGCTTCCCAGAAGCAGAGGCGTATCCGGGTGGTCTTGATGCAGCGAGTTCAGCGTGCTGAGGTATTCGTCCGTCTGCTCGATATACTGGTCCTTGGTCCATTCCAAGGGCAAGGTCACCTGAGCGATGGGGGCTTTGTCATCCAGCAGCGAGGGGTCGTCCTTGGCCAACGTGGCATCCACGGCGGGTAAAGACCAGCGTCCATCCGGGAAGTGGTCTTGATAATCGTCGGTGAGCGCATCCAACACCGCTTTTTCTTCGGCGTTCTGATAGTTGCCGGGACTCCAGAAGAGAATGCTTGAATGGTTGATGTTGGAGAAGATCGTTTCCCGCCAGCTTTGATCCAGCACACCACGCTGGTAGGCCGCCGTGAGGGAGACTGTATCGCCGGAGAGATCTGGGAGGGAAACCATCGCTGTCAAGCCCAGGCGGTCCGTCAGGTAGGGGGCCGAAGGGTGGGGCGCTCCATCGGGGAAATGCACCAGCCTCGCTCCCAGACTTTTGATGGTTCGCAGCTCCTGAAGACGGTCCAGCCAGACATCGTTAACCACGCGGGAGCGGTCTTCACGAACCACCAGGCCGGGAAGGAAAAGAGCGACATCGTTGAACTGAACGGCTCCGTCTTCGTGAAGCGCTAAGCGACGCACACCGAATTGCGTGGTGAGGCTGTCCAGAAGCGGACCTTCGTTGTCAAAAGCAACAACTTTCACGCCGTACAAACGAGGAATGTTCACCAGCCAGGGAAGGGCGTTGAGAATGTCCGTATTCAGGCGGATCGCCGTCATTCCATGTGGGGCCAGGGTGAAGCTGGCTTGGGTTTCATTGCCCACATCAACCTGGTTGCTCAAAATCGCGCTGACATCGGGGTAGGTGTTGTAGGTACTGCTGAGGTGATCCAGTTCGTAGACGTAAATCTCTACGGAGCCTTCAATGGTCTGGTCGCTGAAGGATTGCAGGAAGATGTCTGCCTGAACCCGGTTTTGGGTTTCTGCGGTGCTGTGAATGCGCAGTTGTCCCATGCTGACGCTTTTTCCCGTCGGCAGGTATTCCCACTGAATATCCCTCATTACGCCCATGAAGGGCCACGGTCCGGAGCCGTTACGGCGCCAGAGCAGGCCGGGGTAACGAAGCGGGTCGGGGGCATCCACCCGAAGAGTCAAGACGGCTTTTTCCCGTCCGACCAGTTCCTTCGGCAAGGCGAAGTAAGCCGGTGTCTGCCCACCTTCATGGCAACCCAGATGTAAACCATCCAACCAGACATCCACCACGTAGGAGGCTCCGAGAATGGCCAGGCGCAGGGCTTTGGTATTCTGGGGAAGTTCCGTCTCGCGCCGGTACCATACGCCACCGAAATAGCGTTCCGGGCCGTTTTCATGGGCGGCGGAGGGAACAAGATTTTCCGGAGAGGGCAGGGTCGTGTCTTGCCAATCGCTATCGTCAAATTCCGGAAGAATCGCCCCGCCGCTTTCCAGTTCCAGGGCTTCCAGGGTTTCGTCACTGCGGGTCGCCAGAGTCAGATCCTGGTCCAGTATGGCACGCTGCTTTTTCCAACTCCCATTAAGGCTGCTTTTACTCCAGCTATGGCTCAGCGGGTCGGGATAAAGAAAACCGGATTGCACCAGGGTGCTTAGACCCTCGACATCAACCAGGGTGCTGCTTGGTTCCAGGGTGGGTTCTTGATAGGGAAAGAGGTCTTGGGTTGGGGTGAGGGAGATGGGTCGGTTGATCACCGCCTTGTCACATTGGCCGATGAGAATGCCTCGTCGGATCTGTGCATCCGGGGGCGTGAAGGCAATCAGGTCGTTGGGGCTGACCTCTTCCGCGTCGTCAAAGCCGAGGATGCGGTACAGACAGCTTTCATTGTCGTGCAGATAGCCTGCGTCGTAGCTCCAGGGTTGGCCTGACCGCGTGCGCGAGAGCGCGGGAACCAGGAAGGGATAGAGGTAATCTCTGTCGTCGAAGCGCGCCTCACCGGGGTCCGGTACCGCTTGCCAGAGATCGCTTAGCGCGTCGGCAAGCACGGGATACGGTCTTGCGGAGACAAAGGCGGTTTCGGTTTCATAGGCCGTTTCTTCGCTTTGGTAAAGCATCCGCTGGTTATACAGATTGGCGGTGAGCAGGTTGATCCCGTGCAAGGCTCGACGAAGCTGAGATTCCAGGCTTTCCAGAGGAAGGATGAACGCATCCCGGAAGGCTGGGCTTGCCAGTGCCGTTTGCAGGTGCAGTGCAAGGCGGTCGTAGATGGCAAGTTCCTCGATCAAAGCAAGGAAGCTTTCTTCAATCACCGTTTCCGATTGCAGGTCGTAGGCGTTCAGGGCGCTGTTCAACAAGGTGCGCAGGGTTTCTGCATTTTCATCGTCCGGCGTGATGATCGGGTGGTAGCTGAACAGGTCCGTCAAGCGTTCCTGTTCGTCGTCGTCCAGATCCAAACCCAATAGCGTGCAGCTTATACCTGCCGCGCTCTGGTTATTCCAGTCCGGTTTGAGGAAATGCTCGGCGCTTTCGGCCAGGGCAAAAAGGTTGGTGATTCCATGTGGGCTGAGGTTCACTCCGTAGCCTGCCGCTTCGGCGAGCAGAGATTCGTCCCGGTTGGCCGGTGCGTTGAAGAATAAGCGCGGGTTTTCTTCATCGGGAAGCTGCGGGTAGCTGTCCAGCACCATCACCGGGCGTTGAAGGAAGTCTTGAATGGTGGTGACCTGACCGGTGCGGATGCTTTCATTGATCGTGCTTCCTCCACCCCAGGCAAAGAGGATGGCGCTATCGGCCTCGCTGATTGCTTGCAGGTAGGCGGTCTGATTTTCACTCAACGAACCGGGAATGCCCGCACCAACCGCCGGAATGACCATTAGGCTTTGGTGGTTGTTCTCAGACAACCAGCTTTGCAGTTTGTCAATGAACGCCCGGTGGCGCTCGCCGATGACCGTGGTCAAGGGCTCATCGGTAGGCTCCAGATTTTCCAGGGAGAGAAGAATCCGGGTGAATCCCAGTTCGAACACCTGGCTGGCCTTGGTGGTCAGGGTGGAGAAGTCTTCGTCACTCACCGGGTCTAGGTCTACGCTGGGGGTGAGGTGAAATACCGGGTCGATCTCCATCACTTTGGCGGCATCCAGCCATTCTGAAAGGCGGCTCTGTTCGCCTTCCTCGTCGTCATACAGGGTTCCCCAGTCCGTTGAACGTTTGTCGTCCTCCATCGGGCCGTAGATCAGTTGGTTGAAGCCCAGAGTTGCCGCGCCGTGCAACAAGGCAATCTGTTCCGTAACGGAGAACAACGGGCCTGTGTGGTGTTCCCAGACGGCGAAGCGGGCCTCTGTTTCCATGTTGTTTTCTGCAAGAGCCTCCACGGTAGAGGATGCGCTCCAGTCCGAGGATTCTCCATTGCTTGCAACCGCCCGAACACGAAACGAGCAGGCAGCATCTTGGGGCGTTTTCCAAAGAAAATCCGTTCCGACAAAGGGAAGAATCAGGCTGTTTTCGCCACGGATGATTTCCATTTCGTGATGGTGTACGGTTTCATCCGCGCTCACTTGAAGGCGTACCAGGTCATCGGTCTGACTTACGCTGAGAGTTTCCCGGCTTGCCGGAAGGCTTTCGGCATTTTTGGCGTAAAGCCGCAGTTCACGAACGGCAAAGGCTCCTTGTTCAAATTCCACGCGGACATGGCGCACGTTCTTTGCCAAGCGAAAGGGAGTCAGGGTCAAGGTGTCTTGAGATGGGCTGGTGTCGCGAGCAAGCAAGCGCAGGGTGCCGACATCCGGTCCGCCGTACAGGCGTACCTCGGAAGACCAGCGGTCCCCCCAGTCGATTTCCACACGGTCCAATTCCACGGCGGGTATGGTTTCTCCCTTCGCCAGATCCAGAGTGATCCAGGCGTTTTGATCGTCAGGAGGGTTCCATTCGGTATTCTCGTTCTGATCTCGCAGGGCCATCGCGCCGTGGTGGCGGTCCGGGTAGGGGCTTTCGTCGTTGAACTCGACACCGGAAACCCGAAGGCTTGCGCCGGGGACGAGGTCGCTTTGGGCCAAGGCCGCTTTTCCTGCGAAGAGGCAGAGGGAAAAGACAAGCCCGAAAAAGAAGGATCGAAAAACCATCTGTTCACCCGATGGGTTGAAAGTCATCGTTTCAAAAGACCATTACCATTATATTGAAAAGACGGTTCGGGCCAAGAGAAAAGCACCGGAATTCTCGTTTCTTTTCCATCGTGTCAAGGATGTATCGGACAGAGTGCCGGTTTGTTGGGAGGATCTTAGCGGGAAGCAGATTCCCTGGAACGGCGGGCATCCACTTCGTTGCGGGCCGCACGACCCAACTGATACCCGGCGAAACCGAAGGCGAGACCCAGAAGGGCGGCGATGAGAAACAGCAAGGCGATGGCCGCAAGACCATAGCTTTCCGGAAGGCCAAGCCAACTTGTGGCCTTTTCCAACAAGGCCAGATACAGCTTGAGGAAATCCAGGCCCATCCGCACCCATTTGCTGAACAGGCCGAAAGTAATGACAAACCAGGCGGCGGCGACACCCATGACCATGCTTTTCAGAGGGCCGGGGGCTTTGTCGGAACGGATGAACAGATGGAGCAGCGCCCCTTCCAGGAAGATGGCCAGCGCGGCGGTCAACAAGCCTGCCGTGGGAACCAGGGCTTTGAGGCAGGCGCAGACAATGCCCGCCCGAAGGGCTAAGCCCTTCGGGCTGAAAAGCTGCAAACCGGCCAGAATCAGCACGGCGGCTCCCCCGGCAATCACCAGACTGCCGAAGGGGATTTTCATCAGGTGGATCAGATGACCCACCGTGATTTCCCACGCCCCCCACAAGGTGCCGATAACGGTGGCCTCAATCCAGGGACGGGGAAGGTGGTTTGGCTGAGTGTTGGATGTCAAGGCTTAGGTCTCTTCCGAGCCTTGGCTGGCCTCTTCGTGATCTTTGACAATCTCCGTCAGCAGGTGATGAATGGCGACATCCAGTTGCAGACGAACCTCGGCGTCCGCCTTCATCGCGGCACGCAGGGCGCCAGCCTGTTTGATCATGATGTCACGTTTGAGCGGATTCTTCTTGTCCAGAGGATGGGGCAGTTCCACGGTTTTCAGAGCATCGCTGCATTTCTGAAGGGCGTCGGCGATGGCAATACGGTCGTCCCCGGCAATGCTGGAAACCAGTTTGGATCCGCGCCAGAAGCGTTCTGCCGTTTCACGGGCATGAATCAACAGGTTGTAGGTGACGTAGTTGCCCAGAGGATGCAGGAAGGGGGTATCCGGGTCCACTTCCACTTCTTCCAGGAGTTTCGCCCAGTATTCATAACTGGCCAGCCCACTGACATAGGCACCGTTTCCGGGGTTGTTCAGCGCATCGAAGGCGTTGAACAGCGCATCCAAGGCCAGACCGGATGGGTTGATCGCTCCCACCGGCGGAAGAATCTGTATGGCAGCCAAGGCCGGATGCTGGGCTTTTTCGGCCTCATCGGCAATCTGGTTGTGGTAACTCAGGCCGTGGAAGTGGCCTTCATCATCCACACGGGTAATCACGGACCATTCCGGTCCACCGATCACGCCATGAGCAAGGATGGGAAAGCCCGCACCGACGGTACGTAGAATCGCCTGGTCCACCACCTGCTCACCATCCTCGACGCTGAGAAGAATCATCGGACGGCGGAGGAGGTCACAGACTTTTTGTGCGCTGGGAAAGCCCAACGTGGGATCGCTGGACATCGGATCCCAGCCCAGTCGGTGAATCTGCACCCGATGACCGTAGCCGGAAAGGCCCACCAGATCATCGTAGGCGATGTCCGTTCCCGTTGCGGAAAGTACCCGCTGGAGAGCGCCGAAAAAACTGCAATCTTCGTTAAAACCAAAACGCAAACCCTTCATGGAAACTCCCTTGCTCTAGCTGGTAAAACACGCCATGCGGCGAGTGGATCAAGCCGTTGTGATGGAAATCCGACAAACACGAGTTCCCCTCACCCTTGCTCACGTTGTGCGCAGTCCTTCTCTCACAAGGAGAGGGATGAGCCGTCTCTCCTTTGGGGAGAGACAGGATGCCGAACGGCATCCCCGTGAGGGGCGAGAGTATGATTCGTAAGCTTCACCTTTCACCTGGGTGAAACGCGGTTCATTGGTCCCGACCAAGCCTGGACGGGATCAACACGCACGGGCGAGTCGGCAGCATACCTCAACCGGGATACATGTCAATGCTGGATCTCTTTCCAGCCCGTGTTGTTACTCAATAAAGGGTCTTCAGGTGTGAACCGGTGTAATAGTGCAATAGAATGGTTTCGTAGTTCTGCCCGGCCCGCGCACGTCCCATCGCGCCGGTCTGGCTCATGCCTACGCCATGACCCCATCCCGCCCCATGAAAGGTGAAGGCGGTCGGGTGCCCTTGCGCGTCACGGTCGATGATGATTTTCACTGCGGCGCTGGGTAGGTTGTTAAAGAGTCTGCGGATGGGGAGTTCCCATAGGATGGTGGCCTGGCCATCACTTCCCTGAATGGTCAGGCTTTTCAATCTTCCGGAAAAGCCCCGTTCGCCGGGAAGGAGGTTCTGAACCTGGCCCACCTTGAATTTCTTTGCCACCAGCTTGTTCAGTTTCTCCGGTGTGAAGCGGCGGGTCCATCGGTAAAATTTGGCGTTGAATCCGGCCAGCTTGGCATAGGTTTGGGGTGGGTGAAAGAGGTAGGTGTCGAAATTCTCCGGGGTGATCCCTTGATCGAAGCGTCGGTCGTGGACGAAATCCGACGATCCCTGCAAGGGCGCGTGGGGTGTTTGCGGCCAGACCAGGTCGTTGCGCTCGGTCAACCCGCCGGATAGGGCGGAGTAGACGGTATCCACCAGGCCGTGTTGATCGACGAGGAACTGGCCTCTGGTGGCTTCAATGGCCCGGTTGGTGCGGCTCTGCTCTTTGCCCACACCTCCGTAGACTTGACAATGCTGAGTGCTGCAAAGGTGAAAGGGTTCAGCCAGATGCCGCGTACCGAATTTGCTCAGCAGATGTCCACGGGCGGTGATTGCCTGGGCTTTCAGGGCTTCCATCGGGGCTTTGCCGTACATTTCGGAGGGAACGGTTCCTTTGAGCAGGTCTTCGATATTCACCCGGTTTCCCAGAAGCAAGAGTCCGGCAGGATCCATCGTCACAAACAACTCGCCCCGGTAGCGTCTTGCCTCAACACCTTCTTTGAAGCCTTGACCGTAGTGAACCTTGGGGCAGGCAATCGGCTCGTGGCTTGGGCTTTGGAATGCAATCAGGTCATGGCTTTCAAGGAGAACCCGGTCTTCCTCATCGACTAGCTGAAGCATTCCCTGGGCGCGTTGCACCAGTTCGGTGTGCAGGAAGGCGCGGTCCGCGCCGTGGGCACGCAAGCTGTCCAGTCGCTTTTTCGCCTGGGCTTCATCCTTGAAAACCCCGGCGTGAAGCAGGTAACGGGTGTTGTTCACAATCTGCCCGTTCAACGCGAAAATGCCGCCGATCTTCCTCACCGTCAGGGGGATACCCTTGTCGGCCCATTGTTTACCCAACGATCCGGCCAGCGATTTGTCTTGAGCGCCCAGATTTTCCAGAACAACGAAGTAATGAAGGGTTGCCTTGCTGCTTCGCTTTTTGAGAACGCGAAGTGTCTGAGCGGGAGGAAGGTCCAAGGTTTTCGGCGTCGGGGTGTAGGCGGTAACCTGAAGCCCCTTGCCGGTTTGAATGGGAACCTCCGTCAACCCGTGGCTCAGTTCCACGGTCAACACGGGAATACGCTCCGCATCAATACCGAATTTGGTGGAGTACAACTCCTGAATAAGGTCTTCGTGCAATCTGTCTTCGCCCCAGGCGGGACACGCCGGAAGAAAAACGAATAAAAACCAGACAAAAACCAAAAGGTGGAAAAAAACGAACTTCCTTTCGGGAAACACGTTTGTATGGTATAGGGCCAGGAAAGGATCGTTTCTATCGGTATTGTGTTGACTTGTGGCAAGCATTTTCGTGAGAGTCATCTCCTGCTGCTCGCGCCCATGTTGAACGTGGTGACTATGGATCATTACCCCGGAAAAAACAGGCCGACTGTTGCACATTTTCGTTTGATGAGCAAGGCATTTTGCCTGCTTTCCCTGCTTCTTTCCTGCCTGGTTCTTACAACACCGGTATGGGCGAAAGGCTCCCTGGCTGATGATGTGAGCAAGCAATCGGAGCTATGGGGATTGTGCTTTCAGGAGGTGAGTCCGAGAGTTCGGGGCCTGGTCCGCACGACGGAAGGCTTGAATGGTTTCGAGAAAAGCCGCATTGCCAAGTTCAAGGTTCATACACGCTTTCAGAACCATGATCTCACGAAGTATTATCTGTTTAAGTCCAACCGTTTGTATCTGACCGAGTGGCGCTTTTGGAAAGGCGATGATGCCTTGGTCAAAAGCCTTGTCTCGGCCTTGAGTGCGGTGACGAAATCCGAAGCGCAACGTCGGGATGTGGAACTGCCCAAAGCCAACCCTTTCCGTACCCGCGAAGGCGTGGATTACCTTTGGCAGACCGGGCGGGAACAGGTCAATCTACGGGTGGTACGCTCCCGGCTGATGCAACGAAGGAAGGCAACGGTCCGTATCTATCTGACCTTTCGGGCCAAAGACTCCGTGATGCCACCCAGCCCGCGACAGCTTCAAGCGGATGAGCAGATGGCGCAATCCGGGGACGAGGCAAGCTTGCTCTTTCTTGGTGGCCTGCCTGTTGATCCGAGCTTTTTCAAGGTGCTGGGAAACGACCCGGCGGTTGTCTCCAAGCGGGTTTGGACGGGTTTGGCTCCTACCTTGAAGCAGGCCGATTTGACCATTGGCTTTTTGGAAACACCGCTGACTTATTCTGACAAACGCGGTCTTACCTTGAAGCCGAAAAAGGCCGATCCGGCTTGGATTCATCTGCTTCAAGAGGCAGGGATCGACCTTGTAGGTCTGAGTGCGCCCAGCATGATGGACTATCGTGCCCAGGGCTTGCTGGATACCAAGGATCTACTTAAAAATGCGGGAATCTTTTCCGTGGGTGCCGGGAAGGATCTTGCCGAAGCGCGGCTTCCTGTCGCGTTTGTCAGCCGGGGAATAACCATCGGGTTTGTCGGGTTTTATGCTGAGGAAGATCAGGCGCTTGAAGACAAGGCGTTGGAAGCGCACGTCGGAAGGGCAGGGCTTGCCGGTCACCATAAAGAACTTGACGCCCTTTCACGGATGGTGCAAACAGACGTTTCCAACTTGGCATCCCAGGTGGATGTCACCGTGGCCTTGTTCCACTGGGGCGAAGGGGAAGGTGACTGCGGCAGCGTATTTCAGCGGAATCTCGCGGATATTGCTTTGAAAGCAGGGGCTACGCTGGTTGTCGGGCAAACCCCGGCAGGGTATCAAAATGTGAGTGAGCGATCCGGCGGCGTCGTTTTTTTCGGTTTGGCTGATCTTTTTGGTGACAAAATTCCTTCCGCCGGGCATTTACTTGAGGTGAGTGTCAACAAGCGCGGAGTTACCGGATATCGGTTTTTACCGCTGGCTTCGCCCGATGAAAAGAAACAACGAGCCGTTCCGCGTCTGCTGGAGGGTTCGGAAAAAGAAAACGCAGAGGCCCACTACCGGCAACGCGCCAGGCAATGTCAGTAGAGCGTCTACGTGGAGGACAGATGAGAGTATTTGTTTCGTGGATGGTGTGGTTGGTTGTTGCTGTTTTTAGTAGTTCTACTCTGTGGGCGGCGATGCCCGATCGCGAACAGGAGGCCTACAAAAAACTGGCCGAAGGCATTCCGCAGACCGCTCCGTGGGCGGTGATGGCCTACAACATCGACAAGACCGTACTTGCCTTGGACGGTATCTTGAAGAAATACGGCAAGGTTGATCCAACCTTCCGCTATGAGCAGGTCTTGATGACCTTGCGCGGCGGTATGGGGTACAACCCGCTGGACCCCAATGAATTACGGCAGATGGGCTTTGACCTGGATCGCGGTGTGGCGGCGTACAGCAAGACCACCGAGGCGAGTCCTCTGATTATCCTAACGGCCAGCGATCAGGTCAAGGTGCGGCAAACGCTGGATTTCTTCGCCAAGAACATGGCTCGTACCCAGGCTTGCCAAGCCGAGAAAACCCTGAACACAACGGTTCAGTATTTTGCCGTGGATTGCGCACGCAAGGCGGAAACCCTGACCTTTGCTTATGCCGTATCGGATTCGCGCATCATGCTTATGGCGGACCCGCAGAGCGAAACTCAGTTTTTGGACCACGTCAAAGGCGTGATCAACCTTCAACCGGCGAAAAGCCTGGCCCAAGATAAGAACTTTGCCAAGCTGCTGGGCCAGCTCGATCCGGGAACGGGTTTTGTAACCTATCAGAACTACAAGGAATACATCAAAAACCTCAAGAAGACCTCCAAGGATCTGCAATCCCGCTTTGACATCAGCCAGTACAAAGACCTTGGTTTCTTGAAAGATGCCAACCACGTATTGAATTTCGCAGACAACTTTGAAGCACAGATTTTCGGTCTGTCCATCACGCCGAAGAACGTGAAATTCGTACATCAATTGCGTGGAAACCCGAAGAAAGTGAAGAAGGTTCTCAACCTGTTCACCGTCCAGGGGAAACCCCGTCTGGCGACGATGTCGATGAATCCCAAGGCCGTGGGAAGTCTGGCTTACGTGTTTCGCTCGGATACCATGTTGAACGAACTGCGTAAGGTTTCACCCGGTTTCAAAACGGCGGTAGACGAGTGGGAAGCGAAATTCCGTGAGGCACTGAACATTGATCTGCAAAAAGATATTCTTTCCGCGTTTACCGGCGAGGTGTTGATCAGCTACTACGGGATGAATCCGCCGCCGCAACGTATCTTGAACGGCAAAGGGGTCAGCGAAGGCGACCTGGTTTCCGTGCAGAAAGTGGTGATGGCCAGCGCAGTTAAAAACAAAGGCAAGGTGAGTCGCCTGATGGATCGCCTTCAGTCCATCAAAGGGATTCAGGCCACCAAACCGGAGTTGCCGATTACCCTGGATGAAATCACGGTCAATGGTGCCACCTTCCTGGTAATGACCCCCAAAGATCCCACCCTGCAATTTCCCATTACGCTGGGACAGCAGGGAGACGTGTTCTATCTTGGCGTTGGTGAGAAAGCCATTGAAACGGCCTTGGCCCAGCGAGGGAAACTGGTGAAGGGTTCCGATGAAAACCTGATAGCCCAACTGCGTTTCGCCTTTCCTAGTTTCATCCTTGAAATGCAGAAACTCAATCCGCCGCCCACCTCAAGCAATACGCAGTTGCACCAGCAGTACCGTATTTGGAAAATGCAATTCGAGCCCTTCTTCCGTTTCATGAAGGATCTGGAAATCACCACCTATCGCGAGGACTGGGGAACCCTGACCCGTGGAAGCTTGAATTACTGATCGGTTTGCTTGCCGGTGGAAAGATGTTCTTGGTCTTGTGAAACAGGCTGAACGACGCATATCAATGAAAACCGCCGGGTTAACCTACGGCGGTTTGTTTCTGGGTGCCTTCGTATGGCGGGCCGTGGCCGATGGGGGCACGCCCTTTCTTGCTCCCGACGTGGCCTGGTCCTGGGAAACCCTGGATCTCGGAAAGAACCTTCTGCTGGGCGTTTTTACGGCGGGGGTGGTGATTCTCCTCGGCATGGAGTTGACCCGGCGTTTTGTCTGGGCGCAAGAACTGGAAGTGGGCTTTGCCAAGATTCTGGGGCGGCTTTCCTGGCAGGATATTTTTCTCTTGGCCTTGTCGTCTTCGCTGGCGGAAGAACTCTTTTTCCGTGGAGCCTTGGTGCCGACCTTGGGCATTGGGGGCGCGGCGCTTGTGTTTGCCTTGTTGCATGTCGGGCCTACCCGTGTCTTCTGGGTCTGGACGGCGATGGCCTTGGGAATCGGCCTGGTGTTCGGTGTCTATTTCGAGCGCAACCAGAGTATTCTGGCTCCGTTGGTTGCTCATTTCCTGATCAATCTGGTCAATCTGGCCTTGATTATGGTTCATACCCATTGGAATCCCGACTGGCGGGAGCCAACGGATCAGGAAGTCTTCGGGGATTCCTTTCCCGGCTTCACTTCCAAGGATGATTCCCCAAACCATGACAAAACCGATGACAAGGACAAGGATTCCACCGATGATGAGTAGAAAACAGGGTGTGGTCTGGAAGCATGTTCTTGTGTGTCTGGCTCTACTGGTTCTTGTCTGTGGATGTGACAAGGCTGGTGATGAGCCGGGCAAGGCTCCAAGGGTGAAACACGAGAACGCCACGGAAGCGGGAGAGTTGCAGGTCAAAGAAGGCCCGTGCCGTGTATTCAAGGAAGGGCAGAACAAGGCGGGATTGCTGCTGAGTTTTCGTTACAAAGATGGAAACAAGGGAACGCTCACCGAAGCGCATCTGTACGCAAGTCGAAGCTTCACGATTAAAACCCAAGCTGTTGGGGAAGCCAAGCCCTTGACCTACAAAGGCCATTTGGGCATGGAGGAGTTCACCTCTCTGGTCACGGCGATTTCTGCGGTGGTCAAAAGCTGTGGAAGCCGTAACTATCTCCGTCGTGACCGAAGGGGGATTGATGGCTTCTTCCGTTGGATAGCCAAAGGCAGGCAGGCTGTGCTGACCTTTCGAGGTATCCAACCCGATGACCTTTCGTTCATGGATTCAATGATTATCGAGAAGGTTCACGCCCAATTGGATGAACGGATCACGCAGCTACGAGCCGGGAAAGAAAAGTAATCTCAATTAGAAACTCGTGATGGCTTTGCCTCGCCAACGCCCGCTGCCGTGGGCATTTCGCCCCCCGGCTGTTTTTCACCAACTTCTTGTCAATTGACCATTGCGCATTGAATCGATCCGACGTATAAGGACCGAAACTTGCCATTGGGCTGTTTCATTGTGTGAATGTTTGATCTATGACCTAACGAAAGAGGGAGACGACTATGGGACACCATCACGACCACGACCATCACCACCACGATCATGACCATTGTGACGAAATGCACGAACCCTTCATGGACGATCGCATGGACGACGACGATCGCCACATCGAAGAACTGCTTGTGCCGGAAACCTTCATGAACGCCACCTATCCGGCCCTTCGTGAGTTGATCCACGAAGCCGTCAAGCGCCAACTCCAGATCCGTTTCGGGGATAAAATCGAGCGTCTGGCCAGCTTGAGCGTAGACACCTATCTGGAAGATTGGATGATGCGTGCTGAAAGTGAAGAGATGTTGGATGAATACTACGAGGAATTCGAGGACATCCTCACCGAACCCGAAGAGGATGAAGATGAGTGCGAGGACTGCGCAGCGGACGATGAAGAGTCCAAATAAGGCGTAACGATCGGGGGGCTTTCAAAGCCCCCCGATCTGGTTTGGAGCCCCCAAGAACAGGCGGCTCACCGCTCTGTTTTTTCGTCCATGAAGAAGCCAGAAAAACCTTGACGAACGAACAGGGTTTACTACTATGCGGCAAGATCACGCAGGTGCATTGTAGTTCAATGAAATTGCATTTTGTTACCCAACGATGTCGGGCTTCTCTCCAGGCGATACGGTAACCCTGAATCCCTTGGTCCCGACCTCATTTTTCAAGGAGTAGGCGCTTATGAATATCCCCGATGATCTGAAATATACGAAAGATCATGAATGGGCTCGCGTAGAAGGCAACATCGCCGTGATCGGTGTTACGGATCATGCGCAGCAGGAATTGGGCGACATCGTTTTCGTCGAACTTCCCGACGTGGATGACGAAGTCACCGCTGAAGACACCATCGGCTCCGTGGAAAGCACGAAGGCGGTCAGTGACCTCTACAGCCCGATTTCCGGGAAAGTGGTTGAAGTGAATGAGGCTCTGGAAGACAATCCCGGCCTGATCAACACCAGCCCCTACACCGAAGGGTGGATGCTGAAAATTGAAATCTCTGATGCGGCTGAACTGGATGACCTGATGGACGCCGGTGCCTACAAGGATCTGGTGGAGAGCGAAGAGAACTAGGCTCCTTTTTGCGTTGTTTCGCTGTTTGATATGGGTTAGGATCACGGCCACGGTCAGGGTAGACCGTGGCTGTTTTTTCACCGTAGTAGGAGGGTGTTTCCCATGAGATACTTACCGCACACAACGGACGATGTGCGAGCGATGCTGGAACGGATCGGGGTTTCGTCCATCGACGAACTCTTTGCCTCCATTCCCGCCAACCTTCGTTTGCAACAGACCCCGGACATCCCTGACGCTCTCTCCGAGCAGGAAATCATTTCCGACATGCTCGCCTTGAGCAATCGAAATCAAGGTGCGATGATGCTCAGCTTCGCCGGAGGCGGCATCTACAACCATTATGCGCCCATCGCGGTGGATCACATCCTCAAGCGAAGCGAATTCTATACAGCCTACACGCCCTACCAGCCGGAAATCGCCCAGGGCACATTGCAAACCATTTTTGAATACCAAAGCCTGATGACCCTGCTTCTGGGTATGGATGTGTCCAATGCCTCCATGTATGACGGGGCCACGGCCACGGCGGAAGCCTGCCTGATGGCGCGTCGTTTACAGAAGAAACGGGATAAGGTTCTGGTCTGCCGTTCGGTGAATCCGGAATTCCGTAAGGTTACGAAAACCTATCTGTCCACCGATGAAGGCGTGTACAACGAGTTCGGTTTCGGGAAAGATGGCCGCATTGATCTTGCCGACCTTGACACGAAATTGACCGATGATATGGCCGCCGTCGTGGTCGGCTATCCCAACTACTTCGGTGTGGTGGAGGATCTCCAAGCCATTGCCGAACTGGTTCATCAAAAGGGCGCATTGTTGATTGCCACCTTTGGCGAGCCGCTGGCCTTCGGGCTGCTTACGCCTCCGGGCGAGTTGGGCGCGGACATCGTGGTTGGTGAAGGGCAGAGCTTCCTCGGCCAACCCAATTTCGGCGGGCCGTCGCTGGGGATTTTCTGTGCGCGAATGAAAGACGTTCGTCAGATGCCGGGGCGTTTGTGCGGTCAGACCGTAGACAAAGACGGTAAGCGTTCCTTCGTCTTGACCCTCAGCACCCGTGAACAACACATCCGCCGGGCCAAAGCGACAAGCAATATCTGCACAAACCAGGGGTTGATGGTTCTTGCCGCGACCATTTACCTGGAACTGATGGGTAAGGCCGGTGTGCGTCGGGTGGCGGAGATCAATGTTGCCAAAACTCAGTATCTGAAAGACAAGCTGGCGGCTCTGCCCGGATTCCGCGTGCGTTTCGATACCCCGGTGTTCAATGAGTTCGTCCTTGAAAGCGATGAGCATTCGGCTTCGTTCCTCTACGATGAACTGCTGAAGAAGAACATCATCCCCGGCATTCGTCTGGACAAAGACTATCCGGAGATGCCCAACGCAATTCTGGTCAACACCACGGAACTGCATAGCAAGAAGGTGATGGACAGCCTTGTGGACGCCCTGTCCGCCCTGAAGGGAGGTCAAGCATGAGTACCACGAAGAACGGACCGGCCATTTCCGGCTTGCAGATGGAAGAAGGCTTGATCTTTGAGCGCAGCCGTCCCGGTCGTACAGGCTACAGCCTGCCTGCCCTGGATGTTCCCAGCGTAGACGCTGCCAGTCTGTTCGGCGAGCAGAGCCGCAAGGAACTGGAAGGTTTTCCGGAAGTCAGTGAAATGGACGTGATGCGCCATTTCGTGCGCCTGAGCCAGTGGAACTACGGCGTGGATACGGGCTTCTTCCCCTTGGGAAGTTGTACGATGAAATACAACCCCAAACTCAACGAAGACATGGCTCGCCTGTGCGGTTTCACGGCAACCCATCCCTCGATGCCCGATCACCTGATTCAAGGCAACCTGGAATTGATGGATTACCTGGAACGTGCCCTGGCCGAACTCTCCGGGATGGATGCAGTAACCTTGCAACCCGCAGCAGGTGCCCACGGAGAATTGACCGGCGTGATGGTCATGCGTGCCTATCACGAAGCCAAGGGCAACAAGAAAACCAAGATGCTCGTTCCCGACAGTGCCCACGGCACCAACCCCGCTACGGCGGCGTTCTGCGGGTACAAAGCCGTGGAAGTGAAGAGCGGGCCGGATGGTTTCCTGCTTCCTGAAGATGTGGCCAAGGCGATGGACGATGAAGTCGCCGGGATCATGATTACCAACCCCAACACCCTTGGGATTTTCGAGCAGCATATTGAAGAGATTGCTCATATCGTCCATGAAAAAGACGGTTTGCTGTATTGTGACGGAGCCAACTTCAACGCAATGATGGGCGTGACTCGCCCCGGCGACATGGGCTATGACGTGATTCACTTCAACCTGCACAAAAGTTTCAGCACACCTCACGGCGGCGGCGGTCCCGGTTCCGGCCCTGTGGGTGTGAAGAAATCGCTGGAAGCCTTCCTGCCGGGACCGCGCATCCGCAAGGATGGCGACACCTTCCGCTTGGACGAGGATCTTCCTCAAAGCATCGGGAAAATCAAAGGCTTCTTTGGAAACTTCGGCGTGTTGGTCCGTGCCTATGCCTACCTGCGGGAAATCGGCAAAGACCATGTGGCGAATGTTGCCAGGTATGCCGTGCTGAATGCCAACTATATCCGCTCGCGTCTGGTCGGTCATTATCATTTGCCCTTCGAGACGCCTTCGATGCACGAGGTGGTGTTCACCGACAAACTGCAAAAAGCCAACGGTGTGGAAACGATGGATCTGGCCAAAAGCCTGATTGACGAGGGCTATCATCCGCCGACCACCTATTTCCCCCTCGTTGTCAGCGGTGCGTTGATGATCGAACCCACGGAAACGGAAAGCCTGGAAACCCTGGACCAGTTCTGCGATTCGATGATCGCTCTGGCCGAACGGGCCAAGGAGAACCCGGATGTGATGCATGACGCGCCCACCGTGCCCGTGCGCCGCCGCCTGGATGAAACCCTGGCTGCAAGAAAACCGATTCTGCGTTACCAGCCGGAAGAGTAAGCGTACCTTTAGGGAACGATACGAACCCGCTGGGTGCTTCGGCATCCGGCGGTTTTTTTTTGCGGCAACGCCCCGTACCCTTCTGGGCAGGGAAAAAGTGATTGCGTTTTTTGGGTTGGCTCCTATAATCCCTGCGTACATCCCCTGCGGGATGTCGCCTCGAAGGAACCGATCCAACCCATTTTCGGGGTTCCCCATAAGATTTCATCGGGTTTGCCCCAGAGAAGGAGATCCAAGCTATGGCTTTGGAAACCAAGTTCATTGTGGTGACGGGAGGCGTGTTGTCCGGCCTGGGCAAAGGCATTTCCACGGCAACCATTGGAAATCTTTTAAGTAGTCGGCTCAAGGTGGTCCCCATCAAATGCGATGGCTACTTAAACACCGATCCCGGTACCATGAACCCCATCGAGCATGGCGAGGTGTTCGTGCTGGATGATGGGGGTGAAGTGGACATGGATTTCGGCCACTACGAGCGCTTTTTGGGCGTGACCTGCAAGTTCGGCTGGAACCTGACGATGGGCAAAGTCTACAAACGGATCCTGGACCGCGAACGGCAGGGAGATTTCCTGGGTCAGACGGTGCAGTTGATTCCCCATGTTACCGATGCCATCAAGGCGGAATTCTTCCGTATCGCTCAGCAGGAGCGGGCCGATATCTGCATCATTGAAATCGGTGGTACGGTGGGTGATATTGAAAACGAGCTGTATCTGGAAAGCGTGCGCCAGCTTCGCCACGACGTGGGACCGGAGAACATCTTTTTCATTCATCTGACCTATGTGCCGGTTCCCGCCGGTGTGGATGAACAGAAGTCCAAACCGACCCAGCAGGCGGTGAAGCTGCTCAATGAACGCGGCTTGCATCCGGATATGATTATCGCTCGTTGCAGCGAGGAACTGACGGATAAGATTGCCAAGAAAATCGCGTTGTTCTGCAATATTGATCCTTCGGCGGTCATCAGCGGGGTGGATGAGGAAAGTGTGTACAAGATTCCCGTCGGCTACGAACGCCAGGGGATTCCTGAAATCCTGCATAAGAAATTGAACATTTATTCACCGCCGAAGTTGGATGAGTGGAAGCGTCTGGTAACGCGACTCTTGCGCAAAGAAGGAAAGACGCCCATTCGTGTTGGGATCTGCGGCAAGTACATGGACCTGCATGATTCCTACGCCAGCATTGATGAGGCACTGAATCACTGCATGGCCCACCTGGATGCAGGCATCGAAAAAGTCTGGTTGGAAACCACGCAGATTGAAGATGGCCTGGTGGATGTCACCGATGCCCTGAAAGACATTGACGCGGTGATCGTTCCCGGTGGCTTTGGAACGCGAGGCATTGAAGGCAAGATCAAAGTGATCGAGTATTGCCGCGAACACAAGCTTCCCTTCCTGGGAATCTGCTACGGAATGCAGCTTGCCGTGATCGAGTTCGCCCGGCACGTCTGCGGAATCAGTGGTGCCCATACCGAAGAAGTGGAATCGGATGGTCACAAGGTCAAAGACCCGGTGGTTTGCTTCCTGCCTGACCAGGAAAAGATCCTCTATAAAGGCGGGACCATGCGCCTGGGTGGTCATGATGTGGTGATTGAACCGGATACCCGCGCCCACGAGATTTACGGAGCGGCCTCCATCCGTCGTCGTTTCCGCCATCGCTATGAAATCAATCCGGGCTACGTTCAGCAGTTGTCTGATAGCGGCTGTGTGTTCAGCGGTAAGGCCAAAGGCCACGATATTATGCAGATCATGGAATTGCCGGATCACCCCTTCTTCATGGGGTGTCAGTTCCATCCCGAATTGACCAGCCGCCTGCAAAAGCCTGCGGAATTGTTCTATCATCTGATTAAAACCGCCTTGGAACTGAAGAACGGCGGAACCGAAACGAAGGAGTGCTAGGCTCCTTTTACGGAGGGAAACCAAAAAGAATAGGAGAATGGAAATAAAAACCTCCTATGCCTTGTTGCACAAGATACAGAGGCACAACACCCCACTCCTACTTATCCCTCCTATTCTCCTTCCTGATACTGTCACACTTGGCCGGCTCTTCGGAGCCGGTCCTACCTTTTTTATGGATGTCTTCTATTCCACCGTTGCTGAAGCTTCCATCAAGGAATGAGAACCGCAAGCGCATCCTTTTTACCGGGTCTTCATTTCCCCGGTTTGAGGCAGAGAACGATGTTTCAGGCTCGTGACTGCTTGGTCGTCAGAGTCGTATTTCAAGAAACCATGACACCTTCGTACAACATAAAACGCAGGAAATCCAACAGGGTAAAGCTATACTGGTCAGGATTTATCTGCGCCTCGGCGCGTTGCCGAAATGTTCGGTTAGTTTTTGGTAATGGTGGGGAAATCATTGTCTTTCAGCATGAAAGATGCTAAAGCAAGCCGCGTGAACGAGGTGGGAAGCATTTTCCTGCCGATGAGAGACCGAACTACATTCGTGCAATGATGAAAAGATGTACCGGAATCGGGGAGAAAGTCTACCCCAAGCTGGTTCTCCAACCAAGGCAAGCCCTGGAAATATCTATGGGCTGACTCCATGTTCTTCATTTCTATCCAATCGTGCCGTTTCTGGTTGTAGTATATCGCAAAGGAGGATGTCATGAGCGTGGCCATGATCGTAATGCTGTTGGGAGGTCTTGGACTGTTCCTGTACGGCATGATGGTGATGAGCGAAGGCTTGCAGCAGGTTGCCGGGGATAAATTGCGTGAATTTTTGCGCACCCTGACCAAAAACCGCTTCGCTGGAGTTTTTACCGGGTTCAGTGTGACCACGGTGATTCAGTCTTCCAGTGCCACCACGGTCATGCTGGTCGGTTTTGTCAATGCCGGCTTGCTTGATCTGACTCAGGCTATCGGGGTGGTGATGGGGGCCAATATCGGTACTACCATGACCGGTTGGTTGGTCAGCCTGCTGGGCTTCAAGGTGAAAATCGCCTCCTTGGCCTTGCCTGCGGTGGGAATCGGCTTCTTCGTTCGTTTTATCGGTAAAGCCAAACTGACCCGCTGGGGACAGGTTCTGTTGGGATTCGGTCTGCTTTTCCTCGGCCTGGTTTACATGAAAGACAGCGTGGCGGAGTTGAAGAAAAGCCAGGAGATCATGTCCTGGATTTCCTCCATGCACGTTTCCGGTCTGGGAGGATACTTCCTCGCGGTGATCGTCGGTAGTGCGGTCACGATGATTATTCAGTCCTCCAGCGCTACAATGGCATTGACCATGACCTTTGCCCAGCAAGGAATGATTGATTTCCCCACCGCAGCGGCTTTGATCCTCGGTGAAAACATCGGTACCACGATTACGGCCAATCTGGCGGCTATCGGCGGCAACCGCACGGCGAAACAGACGGCTTTTGTGCACTTCATGTTCAACGTAGCGGGTGTGCTATGGATGATGGCAGCCTTCTGGTTCTTCACTCCTCTGGTCGATTGGCTCGTGCCCGGTGATGCCTTCAGTCAGGACCTCGCCGTGCGCTCGGCAGCGATTCCCAACCACATGGCAGCGTTCCATACCATGTTCAATATCACCAATACCTTGCTGTTTATCGGCTTTGTGCCTTATCTGGCTTCGATCGCGAAAAAAGTCTTCAAAGACCAGGAATCTGAGAGCCGCAGCCGTGGACCCAAACTGAAGTTCTTCCGGTCCGATCTCATCGCTACCCCGGCCCTCGCTTTGGAAGAGTTGCGCCAGTCCTTGGTGTATATGGGACGGAGGGCTCAGGAAGGCTTGGACACGGTGACGGAGTTGTTGCTGAACCCTGATGATAAGGACTTTGACCGAAAGAGTCAGGATGTTACCGAGGTCGAGCAGGAACTGGATGATATTGAGGAAGAGCTGGTGCGTTTCAGCATTGATATCGGCGGCGAGAAAAAAGACCGTGTGACCAGTGAAGAGATTGTGCATATCGGTGGAAGTGCCCATGATTTTGAACGTATCGGCGACCACTTGAAGATTCTCCTGGCCTTGGCACGTACACGGAAACGCAAAGGAATGGAGCTTACCGAAGGGGCTTTGGAAGAGCTTCGTCATTTGGCTGCCGATGTCCACGATATTGTCTGCCTGGTCAGTCAGAATGTGGTGTCACCCAAGCGCAACATGCTGCGTGATGCTCATGTGCTGGAAGACAGCATCAACCGGCGACGGGATGAAATGCGCAAAAACCATATCAAGCGCCTTTCTGCGGGTCAGTGCGAATTGAAGTCCGGTATCCTCTTCCTCCAGGTCTTGACCAGCATGGAAAAGATCGGCGATCATGCCTTCAACGTGGCCCAGGATTTTGCGCCCAAAGAGCAGGTGTAGAACCCGATCCTATCGGCTTGTAACAATCTGAACGAAAAACCCGGTCTGTTGGCCGGGTTTTTCGTTGGTTAGAAATGAACAAACCGCCCAGGTTAGTGGGCGGTTTGTGGTGTTTGGTATCGGGTATTGGATCAATTGGGCTGTTCTACGCTTACGCCCAGATCGTTCTCTAAGATGTCTTCATAGAAGTGTTGCCCACGTGCGCCGACAACGCGCTCAATCTCTTTGCCCTTGTTGAAAATCACGACGGTCGGGGTACCACGAACCCGCAGTTTGGACATGCTTTGGGGGTTGGCTGAGGCGTTGATTTCCGCCACTTTCACCTGTCCATCGTATTTGGCGGCAAGACGCTTGATCGTGGGTGCCAACGCGGTGCAGGGGGCACACCCCGGTCCCCAGACATCAATCAGGACGGGGATTTCGCTTTTTCTGACTTCCTTCTCGAAGTTGGCATCGTTCAGGCTCAGTGGATCTTTCTCCGGTCCCATATCCAAACCCAGCCATTTCATCAAACCCATGATCGTTCTCCTTCGGTGTTTCGTTTGCGTTCGTACTGATTAAGAGCCTGAAAGGGGGCCGTGGTTACACTCTGGTTGAAAGGCCGGGATTTGCAGGATCTTTCCCGCAGGGGAGGGGTTAGAAGGTTGCTCCAGCCATCAGACCGAAGGTGAAGAAAATCTTCGAGCCAAAGCCATCAGCCAGGAGGAAATGGTGGCGTAGTTCCACACCCAACAACCAGGTATCGTTCAGTTTTGCCAGGACTTGGGCGAGAACATGCGCACCGGGAAGAACTTCCGTCTGGTCTTCGGCATCGCGGATGGTGGCTCCGAACCCGGCACCCAACACGGGGTAGAGCCAGAAGAGGTCGATCTCATAATTGATGCCGGCGTCAAAGGTTCCGAAGAGATAACGACCGGAGCGTTCCTGTTCCATGCCTACGAAATCTGCATCGACTTTGACGACCCATTCCCGGTGCAAGCGGTAGCTTCCCGTGGCTCCCACGCCGCCCCCGCGCAGGTTTTTCTCCTGATAGACAATCCAGGCGAACATAGGCCGTAGAGTCAACTGCCAGTCCGTCAGTTCTTCAGTGGTTTGTTGATAGAGCGGCTTGTCCTGAAGGTTTTCCTCAATGCTGGGTTGTTGCTCTGCTGGGTTGCTGGAGTCATTCCCGGACAGCAGTGGTTCTGCATGGCTTGGTGACGAGGCAAGCAAGAGAGCGGTTATGACCCAGACAAAAGAAATCCATGTGAAGGCATCGCGGCCTCTGATGAATTGTCCCCCATCGGTTGGTTTGAGGTCTGTTAGGCAAGGCATTGGCTCACCTCTTTCTATGGCTCATGCTTGACAAGTCCTATCAGTACGATAAACTACGTGGGTTTCTTGGGAAAATCAAGCACAAAGCCTGACGGACACCAGGCTGAACCCACATCATGTAGGAAAGCGTTATGGATTTCAAAGCATTGCTGGTTGTCGTGCTCTTGGGAGTTGGCGGGTACCTGGTTTATACCTCGTTTGTGAAAGGTGATGAAGAAGTTGTTACAGCCCCGAAGGAGGAAGCCAGGGCGTTAGGTATGGTGAAGCTGGGGGGGGATCAGCCCTACTGGAAATGGTCTGATTCAGAAGGGGTTATTCATTTCACCAACGATGCCTCCACGATTCCAAAACGCTACCGCTCAAAAGCGCAATTCATTAATGAAGATGAAGATTTAGCCCAACCGAATGCGCCGAAATGGGGGGAGGATGATATTACTGTAAGCCGAACAATTGTATTCAAATTGTACTGCTCCACAAGAATCCTAGCTTGCGAATACACAGAAAAGCTATTGAAAAACGAAGGTGTTCGCTATATGTATCGTGACGTTGAGTTGGATCAAAAGGCCCGCGCAGAATTGGTAACCCTGTTGCGTGGTAAGCAGGAAGTTCCGGTCATTCAATATCCGGGTGGTTATTTTGTTGGCTACAAGCCGGAAGAAATCAAAGAGCTGTTCAAAAACTTGCGGCAATCCCTGTAAATCTTGACAGGTCGCAACCCATAGAAAAAGCCCCGTTCATGGTAACGGGGCTTCCTTGTCATGGGGTTATGCGATTCGTTAGAACAGGGGTGAAGCGGTGAGGATTTCCACGCCGTCTTGGGTTACGACCATCGTGTGTTCGTATTGAGCCGAGAGTTTATGATCGCGGGTCACGGCGGTCCAGTCGTCATCGAGGACATACATTTCCCAGCCGCCTTCGTTGATCATCGGTTCGATGGTGAAGGTCATGCCTTCACGCAGGCGGGTTCCCGTGCCGGGACGCCCATAGTGAAGCACCTGCGGGTCTTCATGGAAACGCCGACCGATGCCATGACCGGTGAAATCTCTTACGACGCTGTAACCCAAAGGTTCCACGGTTTTCTGGACCGCGTGACCGATGTCTCCCAGGCGGGAGCCTGGCTTGACCGTATCGATGGCGGCGTACATGGAACGGCGGGTGACATCCATCAGCTTCTGGGCTTTTTCGGAAACATTACCTACACCGAACATGCAGCTTGTATCCCCGTGGTAGCCGTGCAGAATGACGGTCACGTCGATGTTGACGATGTCGCCATCCTGTAGAAATCTCTTCTTGCTGGGAATGCCGTGGCAGATGACTTCGTTGATGCTGGTACAAATGCTTTTGGGGAAACCGCGATAATGCAGAGGGGCGGGGATGGCTTTGTGATCCAGGATGAAGTCATGGCAGAGTTTGTCCAGTTCCCAGGTTGAAACGCCTTCCTTCACATGGGGGGCGATCATCACCAGCACCTCGGAGGCCAGTTTTCCGGCCTTCCTCATTTTCTCCAACGCTTCTTTGTTCTTGATTTCGATCATCGGCTTTTCTTTTCTTGAAAGATGAATGAAAGACGAAGAGGGTTACCCATCAACGAGGAAGGCGGAACCGGGTACACCCAGAGAAAGCGAGCTTGTCTGGGAAAAGGATGCGGCGATGTCGGCTGCAAAAAGAACCCGTGGCAAGATTCTCACTTTTGTGGTAGCCTATCTCCATACGAATTCTCGCTGGTACCTCGCGCCGGGCCACCTCTGACCTGACCATAAACAATCGGGGAACTGTATGCAAGACAAAAGAGAGCATCCGCGGTATTTCAAACGGCTGGCTGTGGAGTTGGAACACGGAGGTATGCACCTCTGGGGTTATGTCAACAACATCAGCGATGGAGGCTTGGAAACCTGGACCGCCAAACGCTTTCCGGTTGGGGCTCAGCTCGTGACCCGTGTTCAATTGGATGAAGACCGTGTGTATTACTATCTTTCGCAGGTTCGTTGGGTTAGACCGGCACGCTCGACGCATATCATGCCTTGGAAGATCCGTATGGGTTTGCAGTTTCTAGCACGGGACATGTACCACGAACGCCTGATCCGTCGTTGCTTCCATGAAGAGGAACGCAGAGCCAACGAACGCCTGACGGCGAGAATCCCGGTAACCTGGATGGAAAGCGAAAGTCCGATGGAATTGCTGACCACGGACATTAGCGAAAGCGGGGCTTTTCTTCTTCTGGTTTCCGATCATCTCCCGCAGTTGGATCAGAACGTCTCCTTGCGCTTCCATCATCCGACCCAGAGCGAAGAAGCTGCCTTACAGGCTCGCGTGGTGTATCAACGCGCTCCAAGCTGGGCCGAGCGCCTGGGCCTGGAGCCGGGTTTTGCTGTGACGTTTGGTGATACGGATGATGACAACCGGCAGGCTTGGCAGGAGATCCTGAGTTATGCGCGGAGCAATCCGCCGGAACTGCCCCGACAGATTCGTCATCCCGGTCAAGATGTTGGATGAATGGTCGTTTCAAGAGGGATAGAGAAAGCCACCAGGGCGGATAGAACCGGGTTGGATAGTTACGTGTTTGGGGAATGGTCAAGCGGAAGTTGTGAGATCGCGGTTTGGTAACTCCGCCTGGAATTAGGGAATAAGGGTAACAAAAACGGGGGCAATCACCCTTGACAGAGTCCAAGGTCAAGCCTATCTTGTCTAGGAAGTTAGGGGACCACGGAGAACTTCCGTGGAAAATTGGACGATCGATACTTTATAAAAACGAGACGTAACGAGCCAAACGAGTCCGCGTGCGACCAGCATCTGCGGTGTAGGGGAATTTACGGAAAAACTCAGTTCGGTTGATTCCCTGTGCCCAGTCTGGTTTTGCGGGTTGACTCCCATGTAAGGAGAGCGGCGACGTGAGTGATTCCTCAACCGTCCCTGAACTGCATCCCGCCTTGGCCACTTTGCCCAATGCGGCGTTCATTGAAACCTTGTACCTGCAATACAAAGACGACCCGCAAAGCCTGCCGGAACATTGGCGAATGTTTTTTGAAGGCTTTGATCTGGGGATGTGTCCGCGTACCTGTGTGGCCGGGGATCAGGCCCGTAAGCAAAGCCAGGTAGCCAGCCTGCTGTTTGCCTACCGGAACCGTGGACACCTGATTGCCACCTTGGACCCGCTGGGAGACAATCTGAGCGAGCATCCCGATTTGGCGCTGGGGATGTTCGATCTCACGGACGAAGATCTGGATCGTGTCTTTGATACCGGGCACCTGGGAGGTCCGGCTCGTGCGCCCTTGAAAGAAATTCTGGGCATCTTGCAGGATACCTACTGCCGTAGTCTCGGCGTGGAATACATGCACATTCAGGATGTCCGCAAGCGCCGCTGGCTTCAGGCGGAAATGGAACCGGTACGTAATCGTCCCGTGTTTTCCAAAGAGCGAAAGCAGGAAACCCTGGAAAACCTGATTGACGCGGAACGCTTTGAAACTTTCCTGCACAAGCGCTACCTGGGTCAGAAACGATTCAGCCTGGAAGGGGCCGAATCCTTGATTCCGGCCATTCACAGCATTGTGGAACTGGCTCCGGAATTGGGTGTCCAAGAATTGGTGATGGGTATGGCTCACCGAGGGCGCCTGAACGTTTTAGCCAACATTCTGGATAAATCCTACTCAATGATCTTCGGTGAGTTTGAGGACATCGGCGCGCCCAACGTCACGGGTGGGGATGGCGATGTGAAGTACCATCGTGGTTACAGTTCGGACCATGTCAATCGCCACGGAAACAGCCTGCATATCAGCCTGACCAGCAATCCCAGTCACTTGGAAGCGGTAGATCCGGTGGTGGAGGGCAGGGCGCGAGCCAAGCAACGTCAGTGGAACGACACCGAGCGTTCTTTGGTCGTGCCTTTGTTGGTTCATGGGGATGCCGCCTTTGCCGGGCAAGGTCTGGTGGCCGAAACCCTGAATCTGAGCCAACTGGACGGCTACCGCACGGGCGGCACGGTCCATCTGATTGTCAACAACCAGATCGGTTTCACTACGCTACCCAGAGACGCCCGCTCCACGCCGTACTGTACGGATGTGGCGAAGATGATTGATGCCCCCATTTTCCATGTCAACGGTGACGACCCGGAAGCGGTGGTCTTTGCCGCGGAACTGGCCTTGCGCTATCGTCAGACCTTCCATGCCGATGTGGTGGTGGACATCTGGTGTTACCGTCGTCACGGTCACAACGAAGGCGATGAACCGGCGTTTACTCAGCCGGTACTCTATAAAAAAATCAAAAACCATCCCAGCGTGCGCAAACTGTATACCCGCCGTCTGATTGAAGAGGGTGTGTTGACTCCGCTGGAAGAAGATCAACTGACGAAAGACTTTGAGGCACGTCTGCAAGATGCCTTTGAGGATGTCGCCTCCAGAAACCAGGTCAAAGAGCCGGATGCCTATGAAGGCTTGTGGAAACAGTATGGCCATGAGTACGACCCGCGTCCGGTGGATACCTCCGTGTCCGGGCCGATGCTGGATGCCGTAACGGATGCTCTGACCACGCCTCCCTCCGGCTTTGCTTTGAACCCCAAGGTGCAGCGACGGCTTTCGTCCTTTCGGCAGAATGTGACCGAGCGTAAAGCCATTGACTGGGGGATGGCGGAACTCCTGGCCTACGGAACCCTGTTGTCTGAAGGAACCCCGGTACGGCTTTCCGGGCAGGATTCGGAGCGGGGAACCTTCAGTCATCGCCATAGCGTATGGCGGGATATGGAAACCCAGGAAGCCTACAAACCCCTGAACCACATCCAGGACGAACAAGCGAAATTCTGTGTGTACAACAGCCTGCTCAGCGAGTCTGCTGTGTTGGGATTCGATTACGGATACAGTCTGGTTGAACCCCGTATGTTGGTGCTTTGGGAAGCCCAGTTCGGTGATTTCGCCAACGGGGCTCAGGTGATTATCGACCAGTTTGTGGTCAGCTCGCAGTCCAAGTGGAATCGTTCTTCCGGTCTGGTGATGCTGCTTCCTCATGGCTATGAGGGGCAAGGACCGGAACACAGCAACGCCTACCTGGAACGTTATCTTTCCGCCTGCGCCGAGAACAACATTCAGGTGTGCAATTTCACCACTCCGGCTCAGGTGTTCCATGCCTTCCGGCGGCAGATCAAACGATCCTTCAGGCGTCCGCTGATTGTGATGTCACCCAAAAGCCTGCTGCGTCACAAACTGGCGGTCAGTCCGGTGCGCGAGTTGATGGAAGGCCGCTTCCATGAAGTTCTGGATGACCTGACGCCGCCCAAGAAACCGACGCGGATTGTTCTATGCAGCGGCAAGGTGTCCTACGACATTTTCCTCGGTCGTGAGGCCAACAAGGTGGAAGATACCGTCCTGGTGCGTATCGAGCAACTGTATCCCTGGCCCGAAGAGTCTCTGCGCAAGGTGCTGGAACCTTATCTTTCCAGCGCGAAGGAACTGATCTGGGCCCAGGAAGAACCGGCGAACCGGGGGGCGTGGTTGTTTGTTCATCCACGCTTGGAAACGCTGTTCCCGGATCTTCCGCTGCGCTACGTGGGGCGTCCAGCCTCGGCCAGCCCGGCGGCAGGGAGCCTGAAGCGCCATAAACAGGAACAGCAAAAACTGGTCAACCAGGCTCTTGGTCTGGAAACGCTTGACCCCTCTACATGATAACGATCGAATAAAAACCACGAATCGACAAAAAACGGTACCGTAAACCCCGAATGAGGCAATCATGAATGTGGATGTGAAAGTTCCGGAAGTGGGCGAGAGCATCACCGAAGGTGTCTTGGTAGAATGGTTCAAGGAAGATGGTGATCTGGTTCATGCCGACGAACCTTTGTTTGAACTGGAGACGGATAAAATCACCTTGACGGTCAACGCCGAACAGGCCGGACGCTTGCGCGCCATTGCCAAGCCCAACGATACCGTGGCCGTGGGGCAGGTGGTGGGAATGATCAACACCGAAGCCAACATGGAGGGGGAGGCACCTCCGGCTGAGGAGGCTCCGAAGGCTCGTCCTCAACCCAAGCAAGACGCCGAGCCTCCTGAATCCGTAGAACGCCCCAAGGCGGACGTTCCGGCCAAACCTGCCGAAACCCCGACGAGTGTGCCGCAACAGTCCGGTGTGCGTATGAATCCTCCGGCGGGTTTCCCTCAGGCGGAAGCGAAACTGCAAGCCCAGGCCCAAAGCGGGGAGTTCAGCCCGGCGGTCAGGCGGATGATCGAAGAGTTCAAATTGGATACCAACAAGATTGTCGGCTCCGGCAAGGGAGGGCGCATCACCAAGGAGGATGTGCAGAATTATCTGGCTACCCTGGAACCGGCTGCACCTCCGGCCAACGGAGGCCGGGAAGCCATGCCGACCCCGGCCCTTCCCACCATGCCGGCTCATGTACATTCTACGGCCAGCCAGGAACAGGCTGCCGTGCGTACCAACGTAGAAGCCGGCCAAGACAAACGAGCCAAGCAGGATGCCGTGGAGCCCGGTGAAACGGCCCGTTCGGTGCAGACCACCCCACGGCAGACGCGGCGTAAAATGACACGGCTTCGTCAACGCATTGCCGAGCGCCTGGTGTTGGCCCAACATGAAGCGGCGATGCTGACCACTTTCAACGAAGTGGATATGACCAAGGCCAGCGCGTGGCGTGCCGCCCACAAGGAAGCGTTTGAGAAGAAGTATGGCGTGCGCCTGGGCTTCATGTCCTTCTTTGTCAAAGCCGCGGTGGATGCCCTCAAGACCGTCCCCCAGGTCAACGCGCAGATTCAGGGGGATGAAATCGTCCAGAATCACTTCTTCGACATCGGCATCGCCGTGGGAAGCGATCGTGGTTTGGTGGTTCCCGTCTTGCGGGATGCGGACCAGAAGTCCTTTGCCGACCTGGAGCGGGACATCGGCGGGTTGGCCAAAAAGGTACGGGATAAAACGATCACCCTCAGCGACCTTTCCGGCGGCGTGTTTACCATCTCCAACGGCGGAGTTTACGGTAGTTTGATGTCTACACCCATTTTGAACCCGCCTCAGGCGGCGATTCTTGGGATGCACGCGATCAAAAAACGGCCCATTGTGGTGGATGATGAAATAAAAATTAGACCGATGATGTACTTGGCGTTAAGTTACGACCACCGCCTGATTGACGGCGGAGAGGCGGTGACTTTCCTGAAGCGCATCGTCGATTGTGTGGAAAACCCGGAACGGATGTTGTTGGAGGTGTAGAGCATGGATCGTTTCGATGTAGCCATTGTAGGAGCTGGGCCCGGTGGATACGTGGCCGCCATTCGAGCCGGACAGTTGGGATTGAAAACCGCGCTCATTGAAAAGCGTGATGCCTTGGGTGGAACCTGTTTGAATGTCGGTTGTATTCCCAGCAAGGCGCTGTTGGAATCCAGCGAAGCCTACCACCACACCAAGCATGGACTGGACCAGCACGGGATCTCGGTCGAGGGCGTCGGTCTGGATCTTGCCAAACTTTTGGAGCGTAAAACCGCCATCGTCAGTGAACTGACCGGTGGGATTGCCATGCTGATGAAGAAAAACAAGGTCAAGGTTTTTCAAGGGGTGGGAACCCTGGATGGCCCCGGTCGTCTTCTCGTGAAAAACGACGATGAAACAACGACTGTAGAAGCCCGCAGTATTGTGCTGGCTCAGGGTTCGGTGCCGGTGGAATTGCCTTTCCTTCCCTACGATGGAGAATCCATCGTTTCCAGCACGGAAGCCTTGAGCTTCACCGAGGTGCCCAAGCATCTGTTGGTGGTGGGAGCCGGAGCGATCGGTCTGGAACTCGGTAGTGTGTGGATGCGCCTTGGAGCCACGGTAACCGTGGTGGAACTGCTTCCCAATGTCGCCCCCTTTGCCGACAAGCAACTGAGTAAAACCCTGGAACGCTCCTTGGCTGGCCAAGGAATGAATTTCATGCTGAAAAGCAAAGTCACCCGTGCCGAGAAGACGGACGAGGGGCTTTCGGTTCATATTGAAAATGACAAAGGGGAAACCCAGATCCTTGCCTGTGACAAACTGCTGGTTGCCGTGGGACGGCGTCCCAATACCGCAGGATTGAAAGAAGCCGGAGTGGAACTGAACGAACGCGGCTTTGTTGCCGTCGATGAGCATTTCCGCACCAACCTGGATCAGGTCTACGCCATTGGGGATCTGATTCCCGGCCCGATGTTGGCTCATAAAGCCGAAGAGGAAGGTATCGCCTGCGTGGAGCGTTTGGCCGGGAAGGCGGGCCATATGAACTACGAGGTCATCCCCAGTGTGATTTATACCCACCCGGAACTGGCGGTTGTCGGTTTGAGTGAGGATGAAGCCAAGAAACAGGGCATCCCGGTGAAATCGGGAAAATTCCTCTACCGCGCCAACGGTCGGGCAAAAAGCATGGGTGAGCAAGACGGCTTGGTCAAGGTGGTGGCGCATAAGGAAACGGATCGCCTCTTGGGGGTTCATATCGTCGGTGCGCGGGCTTCGGATCTGATTTCCGAAGCCGTGGTGGCGATGGAGTTCCAGGCCAGCGCGGAAGACCTGGCGCGTACCATCCATGCCCACCCGACCTTGAGTGAAATCGTCAAAGAAGCGGCGATGGCTGTGGACAAGAACCAGATTCACGGCTGATTGTTATTTCGCAAAACCAGAGTCCTTTACGATTCACCCCCGGAGGCTTTCCCTTCGGGGGCTTTTGTTTACCCGGCTTGGTGGGTATGTTGGCCAAAGGCATTGGTGAAAAGGAAATCCTTGCCAAGAAAAGTCTATTCTGTAGAATAAGCACCCAAAAGTGGGAGCCGGTGCATGTCTTTTGCCACATGGCAGGGGAGGCACGGAAAAACCTGCTTCCAAAAGCCTGGAATTTCATCGCTTTTTCAAGATGCAAGAACCTTTGCAAGAACATTGACAAAGGCAATGGTTTTCCATATAGTTCGTTGCTCGCACGCCGATGATGGCTAACCTGGGAACGAGGAGACTGACCGTGGCTACACCGAAGAAAGTGAAGCTTTCCAAAAAGGAACTGAAGCAACCCGATGAATTCCAAAGTCAGGGTGAGCGCATTGTCGCCCAGATTTCGGAAAACAAGAAGACCATCCAACTCGTGTTTGGCGCGTTGGTTCTGGTTGGCGTGATCGCCCTCGGCGTCAATGCCTTCCTGTCGTCTCAGGCTGATAAAGTCAGCCAGGCTTTTGCCAAGGCGATGGAAGTCTACGAAGCTCCAGTGATGACGGATGAAGAATACCAGCAGGCTGATGCCCGCTATCGTCCCAAGACGTATTTCCCGACCGAAGAAGAGAAATACACGAAAAGCCTGAGCGCCTTCGATGAATTCCTGAAAGGCAATGCGGGCAGCAACCTGGGTTTGTTGGCAATGCTGCATCGCGGCAACTGTCATTTCCACTTGGGCAACCTGGACAAAGCCGCTTCTGATTATCAGGCATTTCTCCAAAAAGGTGCCTTGGGAGATTTCTCCTTCCTGGCTCACCAGAACCTGGGTCAAGTGTATGACGCCAAAGGGGAGTTTGACAAAGCCCTGGCCGAGTTCCAGAAGTTGGTGGATGAGAAAGACAGTCCTCTGAAAGAGCAGGGTGCGTTCTTTGTCGCTCACATCTACTACCGCAAGGGCGATAAAGAGAAGGCCAAAGAAGCCCTGGAGAAGTTCATTGAGAACTATCCGGAAAGCTCCTTGAAGAGCAAGGCTGAAAAGCGCTTGGAATCTTTGACTTCTTCTCAGTCTTAATCGTGCCGTTGAGGCTCTGTTCGACCATGACCACCTTTCGCCGCATGACTGCTTATTTCCTTCTTGCGGCGGGGTGGTTTCTTTTTTGCTCCTGCTCCGATCCTTTGGCCAAAGATGATACCCTGCGGCCCACCCGTCTGTACCCCGACAACAAGGGCGTAGACATCGCCTGGCGCTTCAAAATCTCCGAGCGAGGCTTCAGTTATGACAACTGGCGTCCCTTGGAAATGGGAAGCCCTGCGGTGACGGAAGAGCGTGTGCTGATCGGTGGCAGTACGGGGATTCTCTATTGCCTGAATCGCAGAGACGGCAAGCTGGTCTGGAAGAAAGACCTGGTTGATGAAATCTTCAGCCAACCGGTTGTCAAGGGTGATCGTGTGTACATCGGTACGCCCAGCGGCGTGTTCTATGCGCTACGCCTGTTTGATGGCACGGAAATCTGGAACTACAACCTGCGCACGGAAATCCTGGCTCCGCCCACCTTGGCCGACGGACGCATCTTCCTTGTGGGGATGAACGACAAGATCGTGGCCCTGAACGAAGAGGATGGGGCTTTCCTTTGGGAAGACCGGGAAGACTTTTACGGTGTGATGAGCATCCGTGGGCATAGCGCTGTCACGGTTTCCGGAAATCGCGCCGTGGTTGGTTTCACCTCCGGTGTTTTGGCTGCTTTTGATGTGGAAACGGGAAAGCGCCTCTGGAAAAGCTACCTGGGTTCCAGCGAACGTTTCAATGATGTGGATGCCACGCCGGTTATTGAGGACGGCGTGATTTATACCGCCAGCTTCGATGGGGCGGTATACGCGGTTGATTTGGCTACCGGTCGCAGCATCTGGCGTACCGATCGCAAAAACGCCAGCCCCTTAACCTTGTTGGATGGCCGCCTGTATCTTGGAGCCAGCGAGCATGGTTTGTATTGCTTGAGCAAAGAGAGCGGCGTGGTGCTGTGGCATGTAGACCTGTACGAGCAATTCTGGGATCAGAAAGAAGGCGTTTTGGGGGTGCCGATTCCCTATCAATACCGCTATCTGGTGTTTTCCGCCAGTGGGTCCGGTCTGTATTTCGTCGATACCCAAGACCAGGCTTTGGTTGCGCGATTCACGCCGGGAACGGGGATTGGTTCCACGCCTGCCGTGCATGGTCAAATGGTTTATGCCCTGGCCAACGATGGGTATCTGTATGCCCTGGCTTTGGCTCGCAAGGGCTCGCCGTTTACGCCTTACAAGGCCTATCCCGGTCAACCCAAAGCGGATGTGCGGGAGAAAAAGACCATTGGTTCGGGGACATCGTCAGACAATTGGCTGAGTTTATAACTTAGGACGACCTCGGATCAGATGCGCACCGATCCGTGGATTGTCCAATCGGGAGACGTATCATGATGCAGATGCTAAAGCAGGATCGTGTGCATCTTGCCTTGTTCGCCTTGTTGGCCTTGGCGCTTTTGCTTCCCTTGACGGCCTCCACGCCTTTGTATGGTCCCTGGGAAGTTCACTATGGGCAAGTCGCCCGTGAGATGATCCACTACAACAACTGGCTCAATCCGATGTACCGGGAAGAGGTCTTCTGGACCAAGCCGATTCTGGCTCCTTTCCTGGCGTTGGTAATGTACAAAACCCTCGGCGTGTCTGAATTCAGCACGCGGCTTCCTGCCATTCTGTTTGGCTTATGGGGCTTGGTGGGTGTGTTCGGTATCGTTCGCCGCAGTACGAAAAGCAGGTGGGCGGCCTGGGCCGTCGCCGGTTCTTTGTTGCTTACACCCTATTATTCGCTGATGGCCCGCCGCTTTCTGACGGACATTTTCTTTACGGCCCCGTTGATTCTTGGGCTTCTCTGGTTTTGGGAGAGTCTGGAAACCGGGCAGAAACGAAAAGCCAGCTACGCTTGGATGATGCTAGCTCTGGGGGTGTTGTCCAAAGGTTTGGTGCCGTTGTTTATCGCCTTGGGGACCGTGGTTTCCTACATGTTGATGACGGGGAACCTTTCCCGCTGGCGCAGGCTGACCCCAATAAGCGGCATCGTGATCTTCCTGATTGTCACGGTTCCCTGGCACGCCTACATGACCGGCCTTCACGGCACGCGCTTTCTGAAGGTCTGGTTTATTGACAACCACTTCAAACGTGCCGCTGGTGAGTTGGGCATCAAGCCGACAGGGATGTATGAATTCCTGATACTCTATCTCGGTTTGGGAACCTTCCCCACCTTGGGATTTGCTCCCTTTGGTTTGCTTGCTTTGGGCAACAAGGAAGAAAACGGCCAAGCCAACCCGCGTCGCCGCCTGGCCTTGCTTCTCTTGGCCTATCTCGCTGCGGCGGCTCTGGTGGTCTTCAGTAGTTCCACCAAGTACGCACATTATGTCTTTGCCACCGTGCCGCCCTTGGCCATGCTGGCCGGTTTGGGGATGGTGGAGTTCTTCCAGCAGAAAGATGCCACGCGGCAGGTTCGTTTGTTGTTGCTGCTCTTTGCCGGTGTGGTGACGATGATTCTTGCCAAAGACATCGCGCATGGTGCCAACTGGCATGAGTTTACCAAACTGACTTCAGACCACCGCGTGCGCCCCAACCTGGGGAATTTCACGAACCCGCGTCCCTTCATTCTCACTACGGCGGCGATTATGGCCTGCGGGCTGGGTTTGTTGGCACTGCCTTGGAAACGTTTCATTCAAGCCGGTTTGGGAGTGGTGCTTGCCGCGTGCCTGTTCTGGTTCGGTTTCTTTTTCTACAGCTTCGATGCGGATATTCTCTGGTCTTTCACGCCGAAAAAGCTTTCGGAAACCTACAAAGAGCAGCGCAAACCGGGTGAAAAAATGATCGTCTGGGGGAACTGGAAAACCCGCAGTGAAACCTGGTACGGGGATGTGGTTGATCCCTTCCTGTGGGTACGCTCCAAACATGGGGAACGCCAGTTCAAGCGTTTTGTCGAGCAGCAAAAGGGCAAGCGTTTCTTCGTCAATGTGGCCTTGACCCGTGTGCCTACGGTCCGGCGTATCGTGAAGCAGGTGACGGGTGAGGATCTGACGCCCATTGCTTCGGATCGCTACCATGACTACGAAGGGATTGTGTTGCTCAGCAATCGGGCTGAAGGTCAGGCCGTTCCCTTTGAGGCGACGTTGTTGGACAAAGAGCCCACCCCGAAAATTTCATTGGGTATGACCTTGCAACAGGCGGAATTGATCGGTGTGGATGCGCCTTCTTCGGTGGAGCGTGGAGATACCTTGGAAGTTACCTTGTATTGGCGTTGCAAGGACGCGATGCGGGTTGATTGGATGCGTTTTGCCCACCTGGAAACCTCGCCGGGGGAACGTCTGGTAGAAGACGGGTATCCGGGAGGAGGAACCTACAATACCTCTTCGTGGCGTAAAGGGGACATTATCCGGGATCGCATCCGCTTCCATATTCCCAGTTCTCAGGGGAAGGGAACCTATACCCTTTACACCGGGTTGTATTTGAGACAACGCCGTATGCCCGTACTTGAGCCGAAAACTCCAAACGGTAGCCCGGTTCAGGGGAACCGTATTGCGGCGATGCGTATCACGATCCGTTAAAGGCTTCGGGTAGGTCCACTTGAAACGGACTGCCAGGTCGCTGTGGGTTACGTCCTGAACTTATTATGAAACGGCACGGGCCTTGGGTTTGTGCCGTTTTGTGTGTTTTGAGCATGATTCTTTCATGCAAGATCTTGCGAGTACAATTCCTCTGCATAAAGCATTTCCATGCAGTGGGGACAGATGGAGTGGGAGACGGATAGGGGAAAGGCATCCAAGGCAAGTTCGTTGATGATTGTCCATTGCTGGGTAGGGAGGGCGATCCTCTGGCACACGGAGCAAGCGGAAAGTTTCTTGTCCGGAAGATCCGCAGATGGAAGCGCTTCAAGAATAATGGATTTCAGGTCATGGTGAGTTGCTATGTCAAACTGGACTCCTAGGTCAATCACCAGTCCTCGAAGAATGGTTGGTTGTTCATGCTCATCCCATTCCAGAGCGATACCGCGATCCAGGTACCAGGTATAGGTTCTATCCTTTCGTAGAATACGGTAATCGATCTGGTAGAGTGGAACCTCCTTGTGCAGATAGCGACGCATGGCCTGCATGGCTTTGGGGTAATCCTCTGGGTGAAGCAACTCGGTAAAGGCTTGATACCCCGCATCCTGGAAATCATCGGGGGAATAGCCAAGCATGGTAATTTTCCGATCATTGGTCGTAACCTTGTTCTTGACAAGATCCCATTGCCACCAGGCGTAAGGAGATTCCAGGAGTTGGGCATCAATGAACTTCGTCAGGGCCGATTTCAAGTGCGTTTTCATCGTCTTTTCTCCTCATGGCATTGCTTAACGACCATTCTCAACAGGTCTATCGGCGTGATTTGTTGTTTTATTAGGCAAAACTCTTATCGTGGGGTGGTTGATTCTTTCTGTTTACACATGCTGACAGTATCCTTCGTTCGGTTGGGCAGGGTTGTTATGAGATCGTTAATGAGAGGGCATGGTTTATTTATCAGAGAGTATGTCCGTTGAAGGGGGCCATCGGGCGTGAATTTCAATCTGGGGGAGTCGCTTTATCGGGTCTTTTCCCGATAGTCCAGGAGAAATCGCCTTGTGCCGATGGAATCTTGGATCGGGGGGATTTCCAGGTCAGACTTCAGCAAAGTGGGCTGGACGCCGATCCAAGTTCTTGGTAGACTGTCGACTCAGGAATTACGAAACAAACAGGGTGGGGGAATTCAAGGGAGACGATCCTGCCCTCGTCGTGAAGGAGGAAGAAACATGAAACGATTGTGGACAGCGCTTGTGGTGGCAGGCTGGGGATTGCTGCTCATGCCGGGTTGTGGTCTGGTGAGTGACGATGAGGTGGAATTGACCGGTGAGTCTGCTTTTGACTACATCCGCAAAGACCGCTCGACCGCGCCTAGTACCGATGTGGACAGCGTGAAGGAAATCATGGAATGGGCCGAGGAGGATTATCAGGCGAAGAAGAAAAGCGGCCTGCGTTCCTCCAAACTTCGTAACGGTGATGCCTCCCGCGTGGAGCCTTCCGAAGCCGTTCTGGCTTTGCTGAAGAAGACAACCAAAGCCAAGAAGAACCTGCAACCGGATCTGTTTGACCGGGTGGATTTTGCCTCTTTAGCCGATGAAGACGACAGCGAACGGAAGGTGCGTAAAGGGGATGATGACGTGGATCTGTCTTCCCTGCAAGATGAGTTCTACATCGACAACATGAATGCCATTCCCGTGCGCAACCAGGGCTATCGTGGAACCTGCGCCGCCTTTACCGGAACGGGAAGCCTGGAATACGCCACGGTGAAGAAATATAATACGCTGCCGACGATGGATCTCAGCGAGCAACGCTTTTATTACCTCAGCAAACCGGAGTGCCAGTCCAACGGCTGCGGCCTGGATGAGCAGGGGAGTTGGTATGGGGACGGCTTTGATGCCTCCGTCGCTTCTTCGGAGCCGATTATCCCCTTGGAAGCCGATTGCCCGTACAGCATGGAACCCGGAGACAACGACGTTCAGGTGCCGCAGTTGGATAGTTGCGAAACCGGCGCGTTGAAAGTGGTCAGCCTGCAAGCCGCTAAAACACCGCAAGAGATTGTGGATGCCTTGCATGATACGGGGTTGCCGGTACCTTTCGCCAGCCCGCTTTCGGGAAACTGGGAAGTCAACCGTGGGTTGATTACCTATGCCGATTCCGGTCATACCGGCGATACCAGCCATGCCGGCGGTCACGCCTATCTGGTGGTGGGCTATCGCAAACTGGCCGACATGCCTGAAGAGGGCGGGATGTGCTTTGTCATCAAAAACAGTTGGGGAACCGGCTGGGGTGTCAACGGCTATTCCTGCATGACCTTGAAGTGGGTGCAGAACTGGACCTTTGGCCGCTACCTGACCCAGCCCATCGTGGTGGATGTCCTCCTGCGGGATGACTTGCAAACCGCCGAGGAACTTCCGAACAACGAAGAAGCTGAAGATGCTGTGCCGCCCGACGTGCCGGATGAGAGTGAAGGTATGGAAGACAGCACGCAGGATGATAGTGAAGCCCGTGAAGACGAAGTGGAAGAAGAATTGGACAACCTGCCCGAAGCCGATGACGAAGGCCTGAGCTTCAGTTCCGCCAAGCTCTTCGGGCCGGGGGAATCCTACTACCAGGCCGAATTTGCCCAGGATGGAGACAAGGTCTACCTGCGCGCCAAAGTGCGTGAGAACAGCAGTTACACCAACCCGCTTGAGTTGGATACCGACAGCCAGGGGCGTTTCCTGGTTGGAGAGGATGCCGTCGGCGAGAAGCAGGGGGATGATCTCTACCTGTGCAGTGGCGAGTATGACCTGATCTGCTCCCTTCGCCTGGACACGACAGAGAACAAACTGTATGTGGAATTCCCCTATCCGGACATGCGTAAGGTCACCGATGATGAATTGCCAGAGGGTAGCTGGCAGGGGTTTGAAATCCCCTTTGGTGATTATGAATTCCAGGTGTATGCACCGGACAGCCTGACCGATCTGTTCAGCACCAAGCAGTATTTCCGTATGAAAAAGGAAAACGGTGATGTTACGGAACCGGCTCGTGTCAGCCTTTCCGGAACGGACATCAAGGTTATGGCGGAACCCATCGGCTCCATTGATCCCTCCAACCTGGGGTTTTGTACCGGTGAGTTCGCTGACAAATGCGCCATCTTCGCGCCGGGAGACGAATTGAACATTCTTCCGTCTTGGTAACCTGTGAAATTAAGCGTTTCTTACGCCTAACCAAGTTGTGGAATAAAGCCGCCAGGGGAAAACAAGCCCTTGGCGGCTTGACTTTTGTCCGGTGAAGCCTACAATAAGCTCGTTTTTACGCAAACGATATGGACTGTAAAACATTGCGGGGGTGGATGGTTTGAGCTTGCAAGGAGCATCCATTTCCAATGAAAGGAGTCGAGGTATGAAACAGGTGGCATGGAGTGTCATGATCTGCATGACGGGCGTTCTTCTGGTTGTCTCCGGTTGTGGAATCCCCAAAGAGGAATTCCAGGCGGAACAACAGCGGGTTGCAGCCTTGGCTACCCAAGTGAAGATGAAGAATAACGAGTTGGAAGAGAAAGAGGCGGCTTACCAGAAGTGCCTGCAAGAGAAAGACAGCGCCATTGGAAAGCTCAAAGCCTTGGGTGAGGAGACCAGCACACTTTCCGCGGAGTTGACCGAGAAGCAAAAACAGATTGCTGAACTGGAAATCATCAAGCGCAGCGCCGAAAAACGCCAGAAAGCCTTGGATGACCTCCTGGGTAAATTCAAAGCCCTGATTGCCAGCGGGAAATTGAGCATCAACGTGATTGATGGCCGCATGGTGATTCAGCTTCCCTCCGGTGTGTTGTTCAAAGCCGGTCGGGCGAAGCTCTCCAAAAAGGGAAAGGAGGCCGTGGCCGAGGTGGCGGAAGTTCTGAAAACCATCGACAACCGCAAATTCCAGGTTGCCGGTCACACCGACAACCAACGGAAAAAAGGCCGCAAGAACCCCAACTGGTCGCTTTCCTACAAGCGCGCTCTGGCCGTGTTCCAGCTTCTGCTGAGAAAGGATGTGCAGGAAGAAAACCTGAGCATTGCCGCCTATGCCGAATACAGTCCGGTAGCTCCCAACGATACGCCGGAAAACCGGGAGAAAAACCGCCGGATCGAGATCGTTCTGTTGCCGAACAGCGATGAACTTCCGATGGCCAGCTTGAAAAAACTTAAAAATTGAATTGATTCTTTTCAATAGACTATGACCCGCGAAGCCTTGGCTCGCGGGTTGTTTCTCTTGGGTACAAAGGGCAAGTCTCTTGTAAAAAATGAGAGCGTGTCCACAAACTTTCTTGCCTTCTTGCGACGCTTGACTAGAATCGTACTTCCTTCATGTACGATGAACATTGTCTTTGGCAAGCCCCGTTTTCGGGTGCCCCGAACCATGAACACAAAAGGAGATTCCATGAGCGAGACGACCAACAACACCGAACAACAAACCAAACAGAATTCCTCGTTGGGCACCGGGGCCATGACCCTGTTGCTGTTTATCATCTTCCTGCTGATTTTTATTCTGTGGTTCAACCCGAACAAGAAAACCAATGCTGAAGAGCAAAAAGCCGTCATGAAACAGATGGGAGATCGCATCACCGCGTTGGAAGACGCGATGAAAGAAATCCAGATGAACGGTGCCAAGATCCGTACCCCCGTGGTGGCGCTCAACCAACCCGGCCTGCAATACATCGGCAGCGATTTCTTCGTCGCCGGTCTGAAAGGCGTGGAAGAGGAAACCGGCCTGCGCGTCAGTGGTACCCTGATCAATTCCAGCTACCTGACCTTCCAACGCGCCCGTTTCCAATTGGACAAAGACAAAGCCTACTCCTTTGGTCTGGAACTGGTTGGTCCCGGTGAAGGCGCTGCCTTCAACGTGCTGCTTCCCGAAGCCAAGCTGGAAGACGGCTCGGTGAGCATCAGCTTCATGGGCGGCGGCGTGAGCTATCGTCAAAGCCAGATGGCGACGGTCAATTCCGACGAAGAATAAGCCGAACGTCTTTTGATTGTGAAAGCCCCGGATTTTCCGGGGCTTTTTGTATGGGTGGGGAAGACTCCGCAAGAAGAGCAGGGCAGGAGGTGTTTTCTTCCACCGCGTCGTGATGGGTCTTGCTGGTTTACTTTCTGGGGTTTCCCTACATCAAACCAGCTTTTGATACACTTTTTTATTGAATTATCGGATAAAGTTGTATAAAATTATACCAAATTGTGGTGCTAGCCATGCGAGCTTATCCGACGAGAGGAATCAACAGGGCATGTGGACATCGTTTGTATTGGCGTCAGGTTCTCCAAGACGACGGCAACTTCTTGGAGCCTGTGGCTTTGATTTTCAGATTGAAACCAGTGATGTGGATGAAAGTCAGCTCTCCGCTGAAGAGCCCGCAGCCTATGTGAAACGGCTGGCCAGGGAAAAATCCACAGAGGTCTTCAAGCGGCTCGCTTCCAAAGGTGATCCATCCAAACCGACCCTGGGTGCAGATACCATTGTTGTGCTGGACGGAGAAATCCTCGGTAAGCCCGCCGATGAAGCGGAAGCCAGAGGGATGATAAAAAGGCTTGCCGGAAACACCCACACGGTTTATACGGCGGTTTGCGTTTTGACTGCACAGGGTGAAGCCTTGGAAGACCTGGTGGCAAGCCGGGTAAGGTTTCGTCACTTGAGTTCTTGTGAAGTGCGCTTGTACGTGGATCTGGGTGAAAGCCTGGACAAAGCCGGTGGTTATGGTGTTCAAGGCGTGGGTGGCATGTTGGTGGAGGACGTACAGGGTAGCTTTACCAATGTGATCGGTTTGCCGATGAAGCAAAGTATCGCCTTACTGGAACAGGCGGGAGTGGTTCGGGATGATGACTGAGTTTGCTCAACGATTCCAACGGGTACAACAGCGCATTGAAACGGCTTGTACGGCCTGCAATCGCGACCCCAACGATATTACCCTTCTGGCTGTGAGCAAATTTCATTCTGCCCAGGCGGTGCGCGATCTGGCGGCATCGGGACAGGTGGACTTCGGTGAGAACTACGTGCAACACTTGACCCAAAAGATGGATGAGCTTTCGGACCTGAATCTGAACTGGCATTACATCGGCGGATTGCAACGAAACAAGGTGAAATATCTTGCAGGTCGCATTGCCTTGCTGCACACCTTGGATTCCACGAAGCTGCTGGCGGAAGTGGTCAAGCAATCGGAAAAGAAGGATGTGGTCACTCCCTGCCTGATAGAAGTCAATGTCGGAGGGGAGCAATCCAAGTCCGGAATTGCGCCGGAGGCTCTGGCCGAGCTGGTGCAGGCTACCGTGAATGAACCGCGGGTTCAACTCCGGGGCTTGATGTCCATTCCTCCTTTTCATGATGAGGCGGAAGCGATGCGCCGCTACCACCAGACCTTACGCCAGGCCCGTGATGAGATGCAGGAGCGGTTTGGTTGTTCGCTGCCCGTGTTAAGCATGGGCATGAGCAATGACTTGGAAGTGGCGATCGAAGAAGGGTCAACCCTGGTGCGCGTAGGAACGGATCTCTTCGGCCCGCGTGAGGGATAGAATATCGCGTCGCTTGGCTGTGTGCGGCACGCGAAGAAAGGAAACGGACGGCAAACGATGATCGTGTTGGCCTATGCTTTGGAAGCGCTGGCGTGGCTGCTGCATTATGCCTTGCAGGTGTATTTTTACATCCTCATCGGACGGGTGATTATCAGTTGGGTCAATGCCGATCCCTACAACCCCATTGTTCGTTTCTTACGCAAGCTTACCGATCCGGTGATGTTCTGGTTGCACAGGAAACTGCCGCAACTCAGCCAGGGCGGATTGGATTTCACCCCCATTGTGGTGATTTTGTTCATTCAGTTTTTAGACAACGTGCTGGTGCGGGCCATGTTGGACACGGCCAGCAAGATGGCCCAATAAACCCGGCGGAGGACTGCCATGAAGCTGACACCCTTGGATGTTAAACAACAGCAATTTCAAAGTGCCTTTCGAGGTGTAGACAAAAAAGAAGTGGAAGGGTTTCTGGAGCAGGTCGCCGATGAGATGGAAAACCTGATCCATCAGAACAACGAACTGAAGGAAACCATTGCCAAGCTTGAGAGTTCGTTGAAGGACCATCAGGAGCGGGAACGTTCCCTGCGTGAAACCCTGATGACCGCTCAGCGGATGAGCGAAGATATGAAAGAGCTTGCGGCCAAAGAGGCGGAGAGCCTGGTTCGTCGTGCCGAGGTGGAAGCCGAACGCATTGTGTACGATGCCGAACGCAGCCGTCAGAAACTGGTGGAGGAACTCCACGAATTGAAGCGCTACAAGGTTCAATTTGAAAGCACCTTGCGCAGCCAGATTCAGGTTCACATGAACCTGTTGGATGCCCTAAAGGAAGAGATGGGGCAGGAACCGGAAGACCTGAAAGAGAAGCTGACTTTCCTCAAACGCCCGGTGGAAACCGAGACGGAAGCCGGTGAGAAGGAAAAGCAACGCAAGGAAGCGTAGGCCGAAGATCGTGTGACCTCTGCTTGGTCCTGGAATCAACCTAGAAGAAAAGCCCGGTCGTTTGACCGGGCTTTCGTCGTTCCATTCAGCAAAGAGTGCTTTCAGCTTTCCAGCTTATGGATGATCTTTCCTGCGGAGATGGTATGGGTCGCCCGGCCATGCAGTGTCCAACCCAAGAAGGGGCTGTTCTGGCTGCGGCTCTTGATCTGGTCCACGTCGTAGGTCCATTCCAAGTCCGGGTTGATCACGGTTACGTCGGCTACGGCGCCTTGACTCAAGGTGCCGCGATCCACGCCGATCACCCGCGCCGGATTGATGGTCATCTTTTCAATCAGGTTCATCGGCTCCAGAAGCCCTTCACGAACCAGGTTCAGCGAAAGCGGCAAGGCCGTTTCCAGTCCGATGATACCGAAGGAGGACTGGTCGAACTCCATCTGCTTTTCCACCAGGCTGTGCGGAGCGTGGTCGGTGCTGATGCAATCAATGACGCCGTCTTTCAGGGCTTTCTTCAATGCTTCCACATGACGTTCGGAGCGAAGCGGCGGGTTCATCTTGTAGTTGGAGTCGTAGGTTTCCAGGTAGCTGTCCGTCAAGGTGAAGTGATGCGGGGTGACTTCACAGGTAATCTTTGCACCGCGTTCTTTGAACCGGGCGATGGCCTCTACGGTTTCTGCTGCGCTGGCATGAAGCACATGATAGCGAGCGCCGACGTATTCGGCCAGGTACATGTCCCGCACGGCCATGATGGTTTCTGCGATGGCCGGCGCACCGGGGATGCCCAAACGGGTGGCGTTGTAGCCTTCATGGGCGTGGGTTCCCTCGAACAACTCCGGGTCTTCGCAGTGCTGCATCAGGACCAGATCGAAGTTCTGGCAGTATTCCAGGGCGGAACGCATCACCGCACTGTTGACCAGCGGCTTGCCGTCATCGGTTACGGCGACGATCCCTGCCGATTTCATCTCACCGATTTCGGACAACGCTTCGCCTTTCATCCCTTGGGTAATCGCCCCGGTGGGGAAGACATTGACGCCGTTGGCCTGTTCGGCTTTACGCAGGATAAACTCCACCACCTGACGGTTGTCCGTGACCGGGTCGGTGTTGGGCATGGTTACGACGCTGGTGAAACCGCCGTTGGCTGCTGCCGCGCAACCGCTTTCAATGGTTTCTTTGTATTCGTGGCCCGGTTCCCGAAAATGCACCTGAGTGTCGATGAGTCCGGGAACGACCCATTGGTCTTTGGCTTCAATGGTGGTGATGCGGGTGGATGTTTTACCCTCTTGGGCACTGACGATTTTGCCGTTACGCAGCCAGAGATCCCCCACGCGATCCACGCCGTTGGCCGGGTCCAGTATTCTTCCGCCTTTGATTCGAATCGCGCTCATGCTGTCGCTCCTCCACCAAGCAATAAATAAAGCAGGGCCATACGAACGGCCACACCGTTATGTACCTGTTCCAGAATGACCGACCGCTCCGGGTGGTCGGCTACGTCAAAGGTCATCTCCACACCACGGTTGATCGGTCCGGGGTGCATGATGATGGCGTCTTCCTTGGTCAGCCGGATGCGTTCCCGGTTCAAGCCGAAATACATTGCGTATTCTCGGTTGCTGGGGAAGAGGTGCTTGGGCATACGCTCCAACTGAATGCGCAGCATCATCACCACATCGGCACCTTCCAGGGCTTGCTCAATACGTGGGCAGATGGTGACATTGCCCAGCTTTTCCACGAAACGCGGCATCATGCTGAAGGGACCGCACAAGCGCACGTTGGCTCCCAAGGTGCTTAACGCATAGATGTTGGAATGCGCCACGCGGCTGTGGGTGATGTCTCCAACGATGGCCACGTTCAGACCCTCGAAGTTTTTCTTGTGTTCGTACATCGTCAGCGCATCCAGCAGGGCTTGCGTTGGATGTTCGTGCCAGCCGTCCCCAGCGTTGATGATCGGCACATCGACGTGCTTGGCCAGAAAATGGTGGGCTCCGCTGGAACGATGGCGCATGACAACGAGGTCGATTTTCATCGCCTGGATGTTGCGCACGGTGTCCACCAGAGTTTCGCCCTTGGCTGTGGAAGAGCCGCTGTTGCTGATCCCGTAGGTATCCGCGCTAAGCCGCTTCTCCGCCATTTCAAACGACATCTTGGTCCGGGTGGAGTTTTCAAAGAAGGCGTTCAAAACGGTTTTTCCGCGCAGGGCGGGAACCTTCTTCACCGGACGAGTGTTGATCTCCCTCAGGTTGATGGCCGTATGGAGGACATGGAAAAGTTCTTCCCGTGTGAAATCCTCCAACCCCAATACATGTTTTCGCATGAAGGTCATGGACGAGTCTCCCGTGGTTGCCTGGATAGGATGGCGTTCAATTCACGGCCTTGGCCGGTTTCTTCGTACTTTTCCGGGCCGGTTTTGCCCCGGTTTTCTGCGTTGTTTTCTTGGTCTTGCTGCTCGTTGCCTTGCTGCTTTGAGTTGACTTCTTGGTCGCTGTTTTCGCCTTTGCGCTGGATTTCTTCGCTTTTTTTGCAGGCTTCGGCTCCGGGGGAACCTCGGTTTCAATCTGGCCGTGGGCTGCGAGCATCGGTTCTTCGGAATCATTGTGCCCCGCTTTGGGGGTAATCAGTACGCAGTCTTCCTCAAAGCCTTCTTCGGTGAGTTCCACGACCACGCGCTCGTCCCGGTTGGTGGGAATGATCCGGCCCACGCTGTCGGGATGGATGGGGAATTCACGCAGGCCACGGTCGATCAGGACCGCCAGTTCGATGCGTCCCGGACGACCGAAATCAATCACGGCGTCCATCGCAGCGCGAATGGTGCGACCGGTGAAGATTACGTCATCCACCAGCACCACATCTTTGCCTGTCAGGTCATCGTGGATTTCCGTTGTTCCCACCACCGGAAGGCTGCTGTCTGATCCGGAAAAGACATCGTCACGGTACAGACCGATGTCCACGATACCGAAACCGGGAACTTCGCCTTCGGATTTGGTCAGACGACGGCGCAGGCGCTCGGCCAAATGCGCGCCACCGGTGCGGATGCCGACCAGGTACACGTTCTGAATGTCTGTGTTTTTTTCCAGGATCTCACTGGCAATGCGATCCAGGGCGCGACGGATTTCGACCGCTCGCATGACGACGATCTGCTCTTCGTAACGCATCCTCTCCTCCCTTGCGGCGCTGTCGCGCCCTGCACGATAATAATAGTCGGTAAGGGTACCGGGGAACCTGCAATTGTACGGCTAGTTTTATGGGGTTTGGGTGCTGTGTACGCCGTGACCCCAGGTGGCAGGCTGCTTCTACCGTGATACGACCGTGTTTGTCAAGAACGGAACGCGATTGGAATCATCGCAGGATTGGATTGATGAGGCAGCGGCTCCAATCCGGGACGCTCTGGTTGCGCGACCACCTTCCTTAGTGCCTGTCGTTGATCTGCTCCATGATGACAATCTGCTGGTACGCAGAAGTAACACTGTATATGGCCGTGAAAATGACGCATGAGTGGATGTATTCAATAGTCTGAATTCAAATGCAGAGACGTTTATGGGGAAAGCTGATTCTTTTCTCATAGTTGTTCATTCCAGGAAAACCCTTGCCGCCTCGCGGAGTTGTGTGTGTTTTTTAAGAAAAAACTGTTGACAGAGGATAGCACGATAAACATAATGCCCCCCTACGATTCCCGCCTCCATTGCACCGCCTAAAACGGAAGGAGGGGGGGATTTCCCCGGTCGGAGACTCACACTCCGATCCTTAAGTGGTCCCGTAACATCATCAGGAGACGTACATGAAAGAACTCGGACGACACGTTCTCGTCGAACTGTACGACTGCGACGCGCAGTTGTTGAACGACCAGGACGTAATCAGCCGGGAGATGCTGCGGGCGGCGGAAATCTGTGGTGCGACCATTGTCGGCGACATCTTCCACCGCTTTTCACCTCACGGCGTATCGGGAGCAGTAGTTATTGCTGAATCCCACCTGACCATCCACACATGGCCCGAATACCGATACGCGGCAATGGACTTCTTTACCTGTGGTACGGAAGTGGACCCCTGGAAAGGGTTCGAGCATATGCGCGAAGTCCTTCACAGTGAACGAACATCCCAGACGGAAGTTCGTCGTGGGCTCTTCCCCAATCCGAACTTGACACATAAACCCATGACATAGTACAAGCGGGCCGTTGGGCTTGCCGTGCGCAGTGACGCACGGACTCCTTGGAATCCTTCCAAGTGGGCAGGTCTGCGTTTGCTCGTCTGGTCTGAAAACACCGGATCGTCGGGGCGGTTTTGTACCGTTCCCGGCGGGTCCGGTTGTTTTGCGTTTTTCTGAAAGGGGATATCTATCATGACGGAATCACAAGCTTTTGGTCATATGTCCAAAGGAATCTGGTGGGTGGAGGATTATTTTTCCGGACGTGGTCTTGTGGCCTATCAGATTGAGAAATTCCTCTTTGACGAGCAGAGCGATTACCAGCGGGTGCGCATCTTCGACACCAAGGATTACGGACGGGTGTTCACCTTGGATGACCTGATGATGACCAATGAACTGGATGAATTTGCATACCATGAGATGCTGGTTCATATTCCTCTCTTGGCGCATCCGAACCCGGAAAAGGTGTTGATTATCGGTGGTGGGGATGGCGGCTCCTTGCGTGAAGCAACCAAACACCCCTCGGTGAAGGAAGCACGCTTGTGTGAGATTGATGGAATGGTGGTCGAGGCGGCGAAACAGTACCTGCACTACACCAATGCCGGCTTTAACCATCCCAGTTCCATTGTGACCATTGGCGATGGCATTGAGTTTGTCCGTCAGCATCCCAACAGTTATGATGTGATCCTGATCGACAGCACCGACCCCGTCGGCCCGGCGGAAGCCCTGTTTGCCGAAGCGTTTTACAACGATGTCTTGACCTGCCTGCGACCCGGTGGGATTGTCGCTCAACAAACCGAGAGCCCTTATTTCACGCCCCAATCGGTTAAGATGATCTATTCGATCCTGCATAAAGTCTTCCCCCATGTTCATACCTACATGAGCATGATTCCCGGATACCCCTCCGGTGCCTGGAGTTTTTCCCTGGTCAGCAAGGATGTGGAAACGCCAACCCAACACTTTAACTCGCAGCGGGTAAAAGCCCTTGGTGACTTGAAATACTACGTGCCGGAGATGCAGCAGTCGGCCTTTGTACTTCCCGCCTTCGTTCAAAAGCTGGTAAAAGGGGAATAGGGTGGAATTCAGTCTGGCCAGACCCTATATAGGAGCGTCTGAGATAACGCAGGATCATGCCTTGGTCTTGTACGGAATGCCGTTCGACAGCACCACATCCTACCGTCCGGGTTCCCGCTTTGCGCCTCAAGCCATCCGTGAGGCCAGTTATGGTTTGGAAACCTACGACCCGGCCTTGGATCTGGATCTGGAAGAGGACATCACGTTTTCCGATCTGGGCGATCTGGAGTTGCCCTTCGGAGACGGTGAGCGCATGGTGAACCTGACCCTTCAAGCACTGAACGGGCGGTTTCCCCAAGGATGCAGACCTTTCGGCATGGGAGGAGAGCATCTGTGCAGTCTGGCCCCCATTCGCTACCTGCTTGCACAATACCCGGATCTGTGTGTGGTGCAATTCGATGCCCACGCGGATTTACGCAAGGATTACCTGGGTGTTCCTTACTCCCACGCCACGGTGATGAATCTTGCCTTGGAAGCGTTGGGAAAAGACAGCCTTTTTCAGGTGGGGATTCGTTCCGGTACGCGGGACGAATGGCAGGCAATGCGTGACGAAAAGCGCCATTTCCCATGTGAAACCGAAGCCATGAACGCCATCCTGCAACGCATCGGCGAACGTCCGGTATATCTGACCGTAGACCTGGATGTGCTGGACCCTTCCGTGCTTCCTGGGACGGGAACGCCGGAACCGGGCGGAGCAAGTTTCCGCGATGTCGTGGCTTGTATCCAGGCGCTTCGACCAATGAATCTTGTCGGTGCCGATGTGGTGGAATTGGCTCCGGGCCTGGATGCCAGCGGGGTCAGCTCCATTGTTGCCGCGAAGCTGATTCGGTCGATCTTGCTGCTCTTTTCTTAAACCTGTACCTGTTGGCCCGGAAATCTTGGGGATGATGATTGCCCATCAACGGATTGTCCGTTTTTTTGTGGCTGCCCAAGAGCAGCAGGAGGTTTTGAATCCGGGCGATATCCGAGGCTTCATGCAAGAGGAATGAATAAGTTAGAAACTTCCCTGATTTCAATAGGTTCCATTTCATCCTTCTTGGCGTCTACCTGCCGGTTTATCCGGGGTGCTGTCTTTGTCTCCCCGATGTGGAAAAGAGCTTGACAAACCGGGATGAAGAATAATAAAAACAAACGGTTGGCATGGTTGTCGGCACGATGTACACGTAGGGTGAGAGGCGAACTCGGTGAAGCAGCGCGTAGAAATGAAAATCGCCGGGCAGGTTTACCGCATCGCCAGTGAATTGGACCCGGATTACGTGAAGTCTCTGGCCGATTACCTGGAACGAAAAATTGAACGAATTCAAAAGCGGACGAGGATAGGGAACCTGACCGGGGCCATCGTGCTTGCCGCCTTGGATGTCACCGATGAGTTGCACCAGGAAAAAGCTCAACGGGAGAAAGACAACAAGGAACAGCAAAAAGCGCAGCAGCGGAGCCGTGGGGAACTGGCGAGCCATCTGAAACGTTTGACCAAACGGATGGATCGCGCCTTGGCTGACTTGGATTCGAATTAACGCCAGGCTGCATGGCGAGAACATAGATGACAGGGTTGGCCTTCTGGGCCACGACGACGACGGACGCAATCTTCCGAACCTGGTTCGGGTTTTCATACAAGGTCATTGCGCGGAACAGGCCGCTTGTACGTGCTTGTTTCAGCCCGTTGGAATCCATTCCCACCAACCCCAAATCCCTTGTGTTCTTGCATGCCAAACAATGAAAGGCATGAAAGATGGAAGCTGTTGTTACCGTAGGATTGGCTCTGCTGATGCTTGGAGCCGGTATCGCGTTCGGGATTTATTTCAACAAGAAGGTCACCACCGCCAAAATGGGTGACCTGGATCAACTCCTTGCCGAGAAAACCAAAAAAGCGGAAGATGAGTCCGAGAAAATCCGCCAAAAAGGTCAGTTGGACGCCTCCAACTACCTGATTGAAGCCAAGAAAGAGTTGGAAAAAGAAACCAAGCAGGCCAAGGGTGATCTGGCCCAGAAAGAAAACTTCCTTTTCCAGAAGGAAGAGAAGCTGAACAAAAAAGCCGAAACGCAGGAAAAGCGTGAGGAAGATTTCTCCAAACGTGAGGAACTCCTGAACACCCGCGAGAAGCAGATCGCCAAAAAAGGTGATGATGCCGAGCGCTTGCTCACGGAGCGCAAGGAGGAACTGGAGCGCGTGGCCGGTATGACCACCGAGGAAGCCAAACAGACCCTGAAGGATGGGATCGAAGCCGAAGCCAAATTGGAAGCGGCAAAGAAAGTCAAGCAGATTGAAGACGAAGCCAAAGATACTGCCCAAGCCAAAGCCAACAATATCATCGCGTTGGCCATTCAACGCTACGCGGGGGAATACGCGACGGAGCGCATCGTCACGGTGGTTGGTCTGCCCAACGACGAAATGAAAGGCCGCTTGATCGGTCGCGAAGGCCGTAACATCCGCGCCTTGGAAGCCGCCACGGGGATTGACCTGATTATTGATGACACGCCGGAAGCCATTGTGCTGAGCGGTTTTGATCCCATCCGCCGCGAAGTGGCGCGTATGTCCATCGATCGCCTGATTCAAGACGGGCGTATTCATCCCAGTCGCATCGAGGAAATGGTCACCAAATGCCAGGTGGAATTGGATGAAAAAATCAAGGAATTCGGTCAACAGGCCACCTTTGATTTAGGTTTGCACGGCGTGCACCAGGAGATTGTGAAGCTGATTGGTCGTCTGCGTTGGCGTACCAGCTACACGCAAAACGTGTGGCAGCACAGCATTGAAGTCGGTTATATCTGCGGCGTGATGGCTGCCGAGCTTGGTTTGCCGGTGAAAAAAGCCCGCCGGGCCGGGTTGCTTCATGACATCGGCAAGGCCGTAACCCACGAGATCGAAGGAAGCCACGCGGTGATCGGTGCGGAGTTGGCGCGGAAATTCGGTGAGAAAGAAGACATCGTTCACGCCATTGAAGCCCACCATGAAGACGTGGAGCCCAGTACCATTCTGGCCCATCTGGTTCAGGCCGCCGATTGCCTCTCCGGCGCTCGCCCCGGTGCCCGCCGTGAGATCATGGAAAGTTATGTCCAACGGCTCAAAGACCTGGAACACATCGCCACCAGCCACAACGGCGTGGAACGCTCCTTTGCCATTCAGGCCGGACGTGAGGTGCGTGTGATGGTCAACGCCGGGCAGATTTCAGATACCGAAGCTGTGGTGTTGAGTGGAGATATTGCCAAACAGATCGAGACGGAACTCACCTATCCGGGTGAGATCAAAGTGGTTGTAATCCGCGAAACCCGTGCGGTGGGTGTGGCTCACTAGCATTGTTCTTGGGATGGTTCGGACGGACTTTGTGTCTTTCGAACCGGACATGATTGGAAGAAACGGCAAGGCAAGAAGGGCGCTTCTTGCCTTTGCTTCGTTTCCATGATTTCCTGTTTCCACCAGTGAGGGATGAGGAAATCATCATTCAAGCGTCGAGAAATCGACTGGAAAGTGCCTTGAAAGTATGAAGATTCTTCTGATCGGAGATGTGTTCGGCAAGGCGGGGCGCAGGGCTGTGGCCCGTTTCGTACCGCAATTGGTCAAAGAACACAACATTCAATTCGTTCTGGCCAACGGCGAGAACGTGACCAACGGCAAAGGCATTCAAGAAGCCCAGGCCAAGGAATTGTTTGCCAGCGGCGTGCATTTTCTGACCGGTGGCAATCATACCTTCAATTTCAAAGGTGCGTTCGGCTTTCTGGATACCGATGCCAGGGTGATTCGCCCGGCCAACATTCCCGGTCCCGCACCGGGGAAGGGCTATGCCATTACCCATGCACAAAACGGAACCCGGATCGCGGTAATCAATCTGATGGGCCGCGTGTATATGAACGGCGCCTTGGATTGTCCTTTCAAGAAGGCCGATGCCATTCTGACCCAGCTTGAGCATCAGGCCGACCTGGTTCTGGTGGATTTTCACGCGGAAGCGACCAGTGAAAAGGTTGCCTTGGGGCATTACCTGGATGGCCGCGTAACCGCCTTTTTCGGCACGCATACCCATATTCCTACGGCGGATGAACGCATCCTTCCCGGTGGAACCGCCTACATGACGGATTTGGGAATGACCGGGCCTTATGATTCCGTGATCGGTGTGAAAAAAGAGATTATCATCAAACGCTACTTGACCGGTATGCCCGCGCAGTATGAAGATTCCAAAAAAGGCGCGGAATTGCATGGCTTGATTGTGGATGTAGACGAAACCGTCGGCAAGGTGCATGGTGTGCAGCGGGTCCGGCTTTCGATGGAGGAACAGGCATGACTTCGGTAGAGCGACAAATGCAGGAATTGTCCCGTGGGACCGTGGATCTGGTAGTTAAGGAAGAACTGCTTGAGAAACTGAAAGTCTCTGAAAAAGAGGGGCGTCCGTTGCGGATCAAGGCCGGTTTCGATCCCACCGCGCCGGACCTTCACTTAGGTCATGTGGTGTTGTTACAGAAAATGCGGCAGTTCCAGGATCTGGGTCACCAGGTGATTTTTCTCATCGGTGATTACACGGGGATGATCGGTGATCCGACCGGCAAAAGCGCTACCCGCAAAGCCTTGAGCAAAGAGGAAGTGGCCGAAAACGCCAAGACCTACAAAACCCAGGTGTTCAAGGTGTTGGACCCGGAGAAGACGGAAATTCGCTTCAACAGTGAATGGATGGGTGCGATGACTGCTGATGACCTGATTCGTCTGGCTGCCCAGTACAACGTCGCACGGATGATGGAACGGGATGACTTCCGTACCCGTTTCCGGGAAAACCAGAGCATCAGCATCCATGAATTTCTGTACCCGCTGGTACAAGCCTATGACAGTGTCGCTTTGAAGGCCGATGTGGAGCTTGGCGGACACGATCAGATTTTCAACCTGTTGGTTGGGCGCACCATTCAGAAAGCCTATGGCCAGACGCCCCAGGTGGTGATGACCGTTCCTCTTCTGGAAGGCTTGGACGGCGTGCATAAGATGTCCAAGAGTTTGAATAACTACATTGGCGTGGATGAAAAAGCCTCGGACATTTTCGGCAAGACGATGAGTCTTTCCGACGAGATGATGTGGAAGTACTATACCCTGCTGAGCCGCAAGTCTCTGGAAGAGATCAAAGCCTTGCAGGATGAGGTGGAGCAGGGGACCAATCCGATGGAAGCCAAGCTGGCCCTGGCGCGAGAATTCGTCGCCCGTTTTGCCGGGGAGGACCAGGTCGCGGATGCTGAAGCGGTGTTCCGCAAACCCAACTTGGATGCCAAAGAAACGGAAATCACGCTGGACGAGGATTCCATCCTGTTGCTGAAACTTCTGGTTGACCTGGGCTTCACGCAAAGTAACGGTGAAGGCAAACGGCTGATGAAGCAGAATGGCGTGAAAGTGGATGACAAAGCCGTGACCGATATTACCTGTAAGCTGGACAAGGGCTTTGCCGGAGTGGTCAGCGTCGGCAAGCGGAAAGTCGCCAAGGTGCTGTTGAAGTAGGCTGGTGATGATGAGTGATATACCTGGAAAAGCCATTGTGCTGCTCTCCGGCGGCTTGGATAGCGCCACCTGCCTGGCCTTGGCCAAAGAGCAGGGTTATGTCTGCTACGCTTTGAGTTTCGATTACGGCCAGCGTCACAAGTTGGAATTGCGGGCTGCGCAGACGATCGCTCAAACGCTGGGCGTGGAAGACCATGCCGTGTTGGCCTTTGATCTTACCCGCTTCGGTGGTTCAGCCCTGACGGCGGATATTGCCGTTCCCAAGCCGGGAAGTGAGCAGGCTATGGACCCCGGCATTCCCGTCACCTATGTTCCGGCGCGCAACACCATTTTCTTGAGCCTCGCTCTGGGATGGGCGGAAACCCTGGGTGCGTTCGATTTATTCATCGGCGTCAACGCCTTGGATTACAGCGGCTATCCCGATTGCCGGGAAGATTTCATCCGCAGTTTCGAGCGCACGGCCAATCTGGCCACCAAAGCCGGGGTGGAAGGGCAGGGAGCCTTTCATATCCATACTCCTTTGATGCACTGGAACAAGGCGGAAATCATCCGTCAGGGAACCCGGCTTGGTCTGGATTACGGTTTGACCCATAGTTGCTATGACCCGGATGAATCCGGCGCGGCCTGCGGAGCTTGCGATAGCTGCGTGTTGCGTAAAAAAGGATTCCATGAAGCGGGTGTGCCGGACCCGACGCGGTATCGGTGATGGCAGAGCCGCGCCTCGTGGTGAACGAGTTGTTCACCTCTATCCAAGGGGAAAGTCGCTTCGCCGGATGGCCCTGCGCGTTCATTCGCCTGAGCGGCTGCCCGCTGCGCTGCTCCTGGTGTGATACCACCTATGCCTATGAGGAAGGCCAAACCTACCCGTGTTCGGCCTTGCTGGAGTTCGTCAACAAGCAGGGGGTGCGCCATGTGGAGTTGACCGGTGGCGAGCCCTTGGCCCAGGTGGAAAGCCTGGGTTTGCTTTCAGCCTTGTGTGATGAAGGCTATACGGTGCTGCTGGAAACCAGCGGGGCTTGCCCGATTGATGCGGTGGACCCGGGTGTTCACATCATCATGGACTGGAAACTTCCGTCTAGTGGTATGGAAGATCGCATGTTGCCGGAAAACCTATCTTTGCTTCGTGAAAAAGACGAGCTGAAGTGTGTCATCGCGGATCGAAACGATTACGACATCGCCAAGGCTCTGGTTCAGGATACGAAAAGGCGTCCGGCTTGCTCGGTGAGTCTGGGTGCCGTGGCGGATAGGCTGGACCCTAGGCAGCTTGCGGAATGGATTCTTGAAGACCGCTTGAACGTCCGGTTTCAACTTCAGCTACACAAGGTCTTGTGGGCTCCGGATCGCCGGGGCGTGTAGATGCGTCGGAGGTATGTGGATGGCGAAGGACTCCCGGCAATCACCAAAGCCAACCCGCGATGATCTGGAAGACCTTCCTGGTGAGGAAGGATCGGCTGAGCCTTCCACGTCAAGCGATTTGGAAGAAACGGCTGAAGACATCGCAGAGCCGCCCCGTTCCATGAAACGTGGACGCAAGCTTGCCTGGCTTTTTGCCGGGTTCATTCTCTCCATTGGTCTGGCCGCTTGTCTCAGTGCGTATTTGTATCTGGAAACCCAGACCAGGTGGTTGAAAACCCGCTTGGATGCGACTCTTTCCCTTCAGACATCCACCAAAGGCTGGCGTTTTCATTCCCGTCTGTTCAGTGATGCCTTTCCTTTGACCCAAGGTCGTGAATTGGATCAAGCCTGGCTGCTGGGTGAGCTTGCCGTGCGTAGTTATCAGGAAACGCCATGCCAGGAACGCTTGGAGGAGGGATGCTTCTGCCTGCTGAAAAAGGAAAAAAGCAAGGGGCTTCCTGCCGGGGTGCGCATCCGCCTTCGTGGTTGGAAAGAAGCCTTCGGGGAAGGTCCGGCTGGAGAGGTCAGCGTGTTCCTGGAGCGCGGTATCCTGGTCAAGTTGGAAGGGCTGGATGACTCCAGCCGCCGCATACCCAGCCTGGAACCGATCGAGTTTTTCCAGAGTGCAGGTATCGAAGGCGACCTGCGGCGTTTCGTGACCTTGGATGGAATCAGCCCCAATCTAGTGCGCCTGGTTCTTGCCAGCGAAGATCAGCGTTTTTACCAGCATCCCGGTGTGGATCTTTTCGGTGTGGCTCGCGCCGCCTGGGCCAATCTGCGCGGTGCCGGGTATCACCAGGGAGCCAGTACGATCACTCAGCAGGTGGTTCGGTCATTCTTTCTGAGCCGTGAAAAGCGCTTAGCGCGTAAATTGAAGGAAGTGGTTCTCGCGCTCTGCCTGGAGCGGCTACTCAGCAAAGATGATATTCTTGAGTTGTACCTCAACACGATCTATTGGGGACAGTTGGGAGGGCACCGCATCGCCGGGGTCGAGATGGCCAGCCGGTATTATTTCGGTCTTTCCGCCGGAGAGTTGTCACCCAGCCAGGCTGTTGCCTTGACGGCGATGATTCCGGCTCCTCAAGCCTATAATCCCTTTCGTCGGCCCAAAGCCTTGGCGAAAAAGATGGGGCTTTTGGTCAACCATCTTTCCCAGAGAGGGATTCTGAGCCAGGAAGAAACCGAGCGGGCCGGTACCTCTGCCGATTTTCGCCGGCAACCCTTGGCCTTGCTTGATGACTATCGGCGCTTTGCCGAATTGGTCAACAATCAGCTTGAGCATGAGTTGATGTTGGGGGACCCGAAAGAAATGGGACTCGTGGTCTGGACATCCCTGGACCCTTACCTGCTTGAGCAGTCTCAACAGGCTTTAGACAAAGCCCTGGCCGAGATCGAACGGTTCACCCGAATCGACAAGAATGATCCTCTGCAAGGTGCGGCCTATGCCGTAGACCCGGAAACGGCCCTGGTTCCTTTCGTGTTGGGAGGCCGAACTCAGGAGAACGACCATTTCAATCGTGCCTTCATGATGCGCCGCCAACCGGGAAGTTCCTTTAAGCCTGTTGCCTACATCGCAGCTTTGGAAAGCCGGGACGAGCAGGGCGCGTATCGGTTTTCTCCCACTCATCTGGTTCCCGATATGCCTCGTGATTTTGATAGCGAGGAAGGTCCGTGGCGACCGCGCAATAACGATTATCGCTACCATCCCAAGGTGACCTTGGCTAAAGCGTTGGCGAAATCGATCAACGTAGCCACCAGCAACGTGGTGGAAGCCGTCGGGGCGGATCACGTTGCGGCCTGGGCCGAGAAGCTTGGGTTACCGAAGCCGGAGAAGATCGTTCCCTCCATCGGGTTGGGGACCACCGAAGCAACCCTTCCGCAGATGACACAGGTTTATTTGCCGATTCTCAGAGATGGCCTCCAGGGAAGGGCGTCGGCGATCCGATCCGTTACGTCCTATCGTGGGGAACCTCTGTGGACCTTTTCTCCGTCCACAACCCGCGTCATGGAAAGCCGCACGGCCAAGCTGATGGGCCAGATGCTTCAGGCGGTGGTCAATGGCGGAACGGCCTACGGGCTTCGCGGTTTGTTCGGGTTCCGTCGTCCCGCTTTAGGGAAAACGGGAACGACTCAGCATGAGAAAGATGCCTGGTTTATCGGAGCGACACCGCAACTTCTGTTGACCTTGTGGGTCGGAAAGGATCAAGGAGGACCGATCCACATGCCGGCCAACGATGTGGCCGTTCCCATCTGGGCGAAAGTAGCCGGAGCCTTCTTGCAAAAACGACCGATTCGTGATTTTATCCTTCCTGATGGATTCAAAAAAACGGTGATCTGCCCTTGGACGGGCCTGCGCGCCAACAATACCTGTATTGGTACAAGTTTGGCTTTACCTGAAAATGAGATTCCCCGTTCTCTATGCCCGGAAAGCCATCCTCCGCCGGATGAAGTGGAGCATGTTCGCGAACGTTGGTGGGAAAAACGGGCAAGACAGCACAGGGAACAGAATATGGTACAGGAACTGGATCGTCTTCTCTTGAATCCATGAGGATCGTTTTGAGTTGTTCGGTATTGCAGGAAACGGGAATAGGCGTGTGATGGATGATTCACGGACTCCGGAAGTGGTTCTTGGTATCTTTCTTATGCTCTGCGGCTTGGCCTATGGATGGTCGCTGATAAAGAAGCATCAGAGCAAACAAGAAGAAAAACATCTTGAGCTGAAAGAATCGGAAAACGAATGGGGGCTGGCCTGGGCGGGACTGACTCTTCATGGGGTTGCCAATGGTGTGGTTGTCCTGATCTGGATCTGGGCTTTTTATCAAGCCAACCAACAGGCCATTCATGGCACCGAGCCGCTTATCACATGGGATCACATGGTCATCATCATGCACGCATCCTATCTCTTCACGGCAGCCAGTTTTATCGTTGCATTCTGCATGTTTCTGATCTTCTTTCACCGTCTGCATCTCAATGCCGTGGCCTTGTTCGGTCAATGGATGCGCTTTCGTTCGCCGATGTCTGTCTATTGGTTTCTTGTTCCCGGTTTCAACCTCTTTCGTCCCTACGAAGTGGCTCGTGAGATGTGGGACCAAACCAGCAAACGGATTCCGGAGTCCGAGCGCCCCTCTGCGGTCTTGCCCAGTTCATGGTGGATCTCCGGCTTGATTATGCTGATTTGCGAGTTTGTTATCTTCACCTCCTACGCGATTCCCCACCTTGGTTCCTTCCTCTGGATCTTCGTGATCGGAAAGGCTCTGGTCATTGCCAGCGTTTCAGCGACCCTGCATTTTCTGATGGAAATGCGACGGATGCAAACTCATCTTGCCGGTGCCGGGATCTCCTTAGCCGAGTCCGGAAGACCCGGTTAAGCTACTTGTTTCCGCTGGAAATCAGCTTGGTTTTGTGGGTATTTGTCACACCGTGACAAGCTTTTTCATTGCCTGAGACATGAAAGTATGGTTTAACAGTAGGCGTCGTGAGGTTTCCTTGCTGAAACTGTGAGCCGTACTCTGAAGACATGGATGACAAAACGGTTATCTTTGAGGTAGAAATCATGCCGACCCGTGAATTACGTCGTTTTCCGCGCATCGCTTCGACTGCCAGTGTGAAGGTGCGCTACAACCAGATGCCGACCGATGTTTTGTTGGAGAACATTTCAGCGGGAGGTTTGTGTTTTCGTTGTGAATGCGACGTGCCAACCGGGGATAACCTGGAACTCGAACTGATCTTTCATGAGTTCAATGTGTCCCTTTTCTGCAAGGGAGATGTCGTCTGGCGGATGAGCGAAACCGGGGAGCAGGTCGTCGGTGTGCGCTTCTCTGGGATGGAAGCCCAGGAAAAGAAACTGCTTATGCGTTACTTAGGTACCCTTGATCCCATTTACAGGGATTCCCACTAAACACGGCTCTGTTTGGTAAAAGCCACGTGCCTCCACCCTTGCAGGCCACTGAGGGTCGTTCGCAAGAGTGAAGGCAACGCGGAATGATGCTATTCGTGAATCAAGGCAGGAGCCCAGATGTAATACAGGCCCGCGTGGGGAATGGCGATGCGGCTCAACTGGTCCAGGTTGCTTGGGGATGGTGTGGCTCCAGGTGTTTTCGCTGTCGTGTTGTTGTAGATGTTGTCATTCGGGTATGCGGTTCGGCGATAGACCACGACCCTGGCTTTCTTGGTTCCCGCCAGAATTTTGGCTTGACTGATCGCATCATCGACATAGCCGACCTGGTCAATCAAACCTGTTTTCATCGCTTGTTCGGAGGTGTAGATCCGCCCATCGGCCAGCTCGCGGGCTCGCTTATCATCCATCTTACGGTGTTTGGCGACCAGACCTACGAAGCGTCCGTACATTTCATCCACCATATCTTGGAAGAGTTGCTGCTCTTCGGGGGTCGGGTCACGGAAGGGACTGCCCATGTCTTTGAGTTTCCCGCTCTTGGTCACTTCCGCCTCGACACCGATCTTACCCATCAGACCGTCAATGTTGGGACGGATGAAAATCACACCGATACTGCCGGTAATCGTCGTCGGGTGAGCGATGATCTTATCGGAGGCCAAGGCGATGTAATAGCCACCACTGGCTGCCACATCCATCATTTCTACGATAACCTTTTTACCCGTCTCTTTCTTGAAGCTCATCACTTCCTGATACAGCATGTCGCTTGCTGTTACCGATCCTCCAGGGCTGTCGATCTGCAACACCACCGCTTTGACATGTTTGTCTCTGGCAGCAAGGCGAAGATGGCTGACGACTTCTTCGACCATACTTGGTACGCTGCTCATGATATCCTGATGGCGTTCCGTAGACACGACGCCATGCACCGGAATCAGCACGATTTTATTGTCCCCTTTGCCTTGTAAGCTGTATTCCACCAGGGGGTCGGAATAATCCCGGAAGAGTTTGATGTCTCCGGTGAAACAGCCATTCAGGAGCAACATGCTCGTCAACAAGAAGCCAAACAGAATACGTCGCGGCATGGATTCCCCCCTTGTCGCAATGGGTTGAAGAAGGTTTCCACTCTTGGAAACCAGATGGTATGGTTGTAGCGCAAAGGGATTATGGGGTCAAGGTGCATCCATTCAAAACCGCGGCCCCAATTTTCCCGGTGTTTGCCTGTTGACAAATCGTGCTTCAAGGAAAATGCTAGAGTATGGATGATGGATCAACGCCTGACGGGAAAAGAAACACCCAGATCAGGCGAAAACCTAAAGGACTCGTTTCATGCCGTTTTCCTGGATTCTTCTACTTTGGATGTCGTTGCTCTCGCAACCTGTGGATAGCAAACCACAGTATGTGGTGACCATTGAACCCTTGTCCCAGATTGTACAGGAACTCTCGAAAGGCCGGGCGGAGGTTCACACCTTGCTTCCTTCCGGAGCCAGCCCCCATGCGTATTCGCCGAAACCCTCGGATGTCCGCATGGTTAGCCGGGCCAAGGCTCTTTTTTACGGAGATGAAAGCCTGGATGCCTTCGCGAAAACTCTGCCATCCGCAACTCATTTTGCACTGTTTGAGATGGTTCCGGAGGGGATGCGTCATCATCTCAAACGCCAAGAGGATCACCACGCGAACGAGGAAGCTCACGAGCATCATCATCATGGCGAAGATCCCCATTTCTGGACGGACCCGCTGACGGTGAAGGCGATGCTGCCTGCACTGACCAAGACACTTTGCCGCTTGGATCAACCCGGTTGCCCAGTGTATCAACGCAACGAGCAGGGGTTCTCCAAACGGTTGGATGCCTTGCATCTGAAACTATCCGCCATGATGAAACCCTATGCCGGGACGGTGGTGATGCAGGATCATCCCTTCTTCAACTACTTTCTTCAGCGCTATGGGCTTCACCCTGTCGGAGTGGTTGAGTTGAACCCGGCGGTGGAACCCAGCCCCAAGAGCTTGAAAAAGATTATGGATCATGCCCGCAAGAACAAGGTTCGACTGATTCTGACCCATCCACAATTGAATGATCGGGCCGCAAGGTTGGTGGGTGAGAACCTCGGACTTGCGACCTTGCGCCTGGACCCGCTTGGTGCCTCGGTCAAGCCGGGGTATGAGTCTTTGCTTCTTGAAAATGCCACACGTTTGGTCACGGCCTTGAAAGGGGTTCTGAATGAACGCTGAGGCATCGAACAAACAGCCTCCTGTGCTTGAAGCCAACCAGCTTGGTGTCCGCTTGGGGACGTATCAAGCATTGAAAGAACTGAGCTTCTCGGTTGCCAAAGGGGATTTTGTCGCGGTTGTCGGCCCCAATGGAGCGGGAAAAAGCACCTTGTTGTCTACCTTGCTCGGCTTGCAGAAGCATGTGCATGGTGAACTGCGTGTGCTGGGAAAGGAGGCCAAAGACGCCGATCCGGGAAAAATCGGCTACGTGCCGCAAATCAAAACCCTGGATCGTCGCTTTCCGGCTCAGGCTTTGGAACTGGTTGTTTCCGGGATGCGCCAGCGTTGGCCGGGCAGGGTGGCCGAGTCTGAACGTCGTGCCGCCCTGGATGCCTTGAAGGCGACCGGTGCGGAGCATCTGGCTACGCGGGCCATCGGGGAGTTGTCCGGTGGTGAGTTGCAACGGGTCTATCTGGCTCGCTGCTTAGTGAAGAAGCCGGATCTGGTATTGTTGGATGAACCGGCGACGGGGATTGATGCCATCGGCGAAGCGGACATGTTCCTTTTGCTGGAAACGATGCAGAAGGAAACCGGTATGGCGGTGGTCATGGTTACTCATGATTGGTATGCCAGTTGCCACCACTGCCACAAGGTTCTGCTGCTCAACCGGGTCCAGTTGGGGTTTGGAGATCCGATGACCGTGCTTTCTGAAGATAACCTACGCCGTGCCTTTGGACATATCGGTCATACCCACGCGATGAACGTGAAGGAGGCGGTGAAATTTCATGGGTGAGATGTTCAGTCTTCCTTTCATGCAGCGCGCCTTGCTGGCCGGTTTGATGATTAGCTTCGTCGCGGGATATTTCGGTGTGTTCGTGGTGCAACGTCGCTTGAGTTTCCTCGGCGCGGGCCTGTCTCATGCCGCCTTTGGCGGGGTGGCCTTGGGCCTGTACCTTGGCTGTGATCCTATGCTGAGCGCCATTCCTTTCACGGTTGCCGTCGCCCTGGCGATCAGTTGGGTCCGGGATAAAACGAACCTCGCCGGGGATACGGCCATCGGGATCTTTTTTGCGGTGAGTATGGCTCTTGGCGTCGTGTTTTTAAGCCTGCTGGACAGCTACAGCACGGACGCGATGAGTTACCTCTTCGGCTCCATTCTGGCGGTCAAATCCCTGGATTTATGGGTCAGTGGCGCGCTTGTCCTGGTGACGGCAGGGAGTTTTCCCCTTTGGGGACGTTGGGCCTATGCCACGTTCGACCGCGAACTGGCGTTATCCGACCGTCTCTGGGTTCGCCTTCATGACGGTCTGCTTTCCGTATTGATTGCTTTGACCGTCGTCATTTCCATCAAGATGCTGGGAATTGTTCTTGTCGCTGCCTTTCTGGTGATTCCTGCCGCCTCGGCCCGTCTGATTAGTGGTTCCTTTTTTGCGATGACTCTTTGGGCCATTGTGTTGGGCATGACCAGCACGGTTGTGGGGTTGGGAGCAAGCTACGAATTGGATATCCCCAGCGGAGCAACGATCATCCTTGGCCAAGCCCTTTTATTCTTTGCCCTTTTCTCCGGGGTGAAAATCAAACAACGCTTCATCTGAAAAATCAAAGGGATACGGAAATTATCCTCGCTTGAAAACGGAGAATATGCCATAAAGCGAAAAAAAGATACGACCATCGCAGAAAATAACCCTCCTTGGAACATCCTGCCACGAAAAAAACACGCACATGATGTAAGAATTCTGTAAAAACTTGACTTTACCAAACGTCTCACAGGATACTACATAGGTACCGTTATTTAAGGCAGGACCACAACCCCAAGTCCCTTTTTCGCAACCGGCATCGGTTGAACCACGGAGGTTTGGAAATGACGCAGCGTAGCCGTCTTTCTTTTGTATTGGCATGTATCTTGATAGGCATGATGTCGTCCCTGGCTTCGGCGCAGACGGAAATTCCCCCGAAAGAGAAATGGGAAGGCTTGGTCAATGTCGCTGCGACGGGTGGAACCTTCCTGGACAATCTTCAAGACCAGAACGAAAACGACCTGATTCCGGGCGATGACCAAGGGGACACCTTGAAAACCCAGAGTGAGGCCTTCCTGTATGGCATCCCTGAAGGGGTCAACGTGCTGAAAGCCTACCTGGTGTGGATGGGTTCTCTGAATCATGGCGCTGATCCGACCTTCACCGGCTGCCAGTTGTCTGCGGCAATCGACCAGCCTTCCACCAAGAATACCGTGATCCTGACGCCTCCGGGTGGTAATCAGTACACCGTGGAAGGTCAGGCTTCGGATCTGGAAACCGTTTTGTATCAAGATACCTACTATGATGAAAATATGAACGAGGTGGAAGGCTGCATGTTTTTCTACACCTATCGTGTGGATGTGACTGACATCTTGCAGCGCCATAACACCCAGGATGCCCGGCCTTTGATCGGGACTTACAAGGTGCAGAACGTTTATGCCTATACGGGAAACCCCTACTACAGCCGCACCACGGTACTCGCCGGTTGGTCCTTGTTCATCGTCTACGCCAGCCCGGATCAGGCTCCGAAGAAGATTTACTACTATACCAAGTTCAACAACATCTGGGATTCTTCCTACACCATGATTCCCTCCGGATTTGAAGTCCCCGGTGAGGCGAGAGCAAAAATCACTTTCTTTATCGGTGAGGGGGATCAAGGAATCAGCGGTCCCTGCATCAATATTGCGTGTGACAATGGAACCACCCAGGAAGGGATCTATTTCAACGATTCGGTGCTTTCCGATATTTGCAACCCCTTGCAGAATGCCTACAACAGTACGGTCAATACCGGTTTGGCCGATGCCGAAGGTGCCTGCCGTACAGATCAGTATTCCATTGATCTGGATACCTTCGATGTTTCTCCCTTGGTCAGTTTGGGTGATACCAGCGCCAACATCCGTTGGGAAACCGGGCAGGATCAGATTTATACTAACTACCTGCTTCTTTCCATCGACAGCAAACTGCCGGACTTCGATATCCCCGGCGAGGATGAAAAACTATCCGATCCCGCGTGCGGCGAACCGCTTACGCCCGGCCAGGAATATACCTATACTATCGCCATTGAGAACCACGGTGATGACGTGGCTACCGACGTCAGCGTTCGCGACCGTCTGAGCCGTTTTGTGACTTACGTTCCCAATAGTACGGTCCTGAAGCGTCCTACCGGCGAGGAAACCGCCATCATGGATCCCGGCGAGGGGTTGGCCCCTATCGAGCAGGGGATCGACATCGCCGATACCATCCGAAATCAAGGCGCCGAGCGCTATGAAGTGAGTTTCAAGGTGGTACTGAGTACCTTGGAAGAGGGCTTGACCAAAGAATCCATCATCGACAACGTTGCGGAAATCATTTCCAACGGTGGGGATATTTACTTCACCAACGGGGGTAGCCCTTGCCGTCACACGGTGCAGGTGGAATCCTATGAAGGAACCCTGCACTTTGAAGCGGTCAACACCGGCTATCGTTTTGTGAGTTCCGGGGATGAAGATGTCAGCCTGGGTGGTTTGAAACTCAGCGCTACCGTGGATGATGTCGCATTGAGCAGCTTTGCCCTGACGCCGGTTATTGATAGCCATAGTGATATGGTGGATGGTGAAGTCAGCCTGTATCTGGATAACGGCAACGGTGCGTTTGATGATGAAGACGATAAACTGACCAGCGGGGTCTGGTCCAGCGGTGTCATGCTCTCCAATCTTGGTGATGTGGTGGTTGAGGCCGGAGAAAGCATCCTGGTCTGGTTTGTGGCTGATACTCTGGCCGATGATCTTGAAAACGGAGATTGGTTCCAGGTGAAACTGGAAGAGAACAGCGCGGCGATTCGTGGTTTCCGCAACGGTCGCTTCCCCATCGAGTTTGCGAAGCTGAGCGTTCCCAACGAAAGCCTTACCGTGGAAGCCGGTGAAGCCAACCCCGTCGGAGGGGATCTTACCCCAGGTGAAAGCACTCCGGTGTTGCAACTGAAATTGTCCAGTTGGGGAGAAGACAACACGGTCAGCGGTCTGGTTCTTACGCCGGACGGCACCTTCTACGATCCCACGGAAATCACCGGTGTCACGGTGTATCGTGACAAAAACAAAGACGGCCTTGTGGATGATGATGACAAGAAACTGGGAGAAGGTGTCTTTGCCGGAGACAACCAGGCTTTGGAGATTACGGGCCTTGATCTCTCCATCGAAGACGGCAAAAGCCGTTATGTGCTGGTTGTCGTCGATGTCGCCTCCGATGTTTCGGAAGGAAAGAACTTCACGCTGGGCTTGATGGAAAACAACCACGTTCAGGCCGATCACACTGCCGAGGGTGCTCCGGTTGAAGGGGCGGTCTTCGCCGTTCCCATCGAAGAGCAGACTCCGGGCACGGCGGATGGTGACAACACTAACAATCCGGGCGGTGGTGGTCTGTGGACCGCGGACGATGATGACGATGACGAAGGCTCTGAGGAAGACGGCGGCGGAGGCGGCTGTTCTCAGACCACGCCTATTGGTTTCTTGACATTTTTGCTCATTGGGCTAGCGTCATTGCGAATGCGTTCCCAGTGGGCTTGATCGCAAACCCATCACGCCGGGGATTACCCCGGCGTTTTTTATTGACCTCTCCTGGAATACGGGGCCGATGAGTACGAAATTCTATGATGTGATTTTGTTCGGTGATAATCTGGCGGCCCTGGTTGCCGCCTCCTTGTTGGCCGCACGACGCTTTACGGTACTGCATATCAAGCGTGTACGCATGGGAACGTCTGGCCGCAAGCTGGGGGGGATGGACCGGCGCCGTCGTTCTTATCTCTCTGGGATCTTTGATGCTCCCATCGCCCAGGAGGTGATTCGGGAGTTGAATCTGGGCCATCGTGTGCGCAGTACCTTCAAGCCGGTTTCTCCGATCATGCAACTGGTGGATGACGATGTTCGTTTCGCGATTCTGGACCAGCGTGAGGCTCAAGAACGGGAGCTTGCCAGGGAATTTCCCGGTGAGGCAGAAGGCGGGTTGGAGCAGCATTTGGCGGATCTGGATGAGATCAACAGCACGCTGAATCAATTCCTCTCGCCGGATCTTCCCATTTTTCCTTCCGGTATCCGTGAAGGTTGGGCTTTCAGTTCCAAACTCAAGGAACTCAAAGCGGCGATGCAGAGCCGCGGCGATCAGATTGCGCGGGTGGAAGCCTTCTGGCAGGATCACCCCCTGGGCCGTGTTTTCAGAGATTACGAGAGCCTGGGAGGCTTTGCCAACCAGGGCTTTGATGACATCTTCCGTTTCCGCCGGGCTCGGTCGTTCTTTCGGGAAAACCTCTATTGTGGGGATAAGCAATGCCTGGAAGTGCTTCTTGAAGAAAAACTGGCCAAAGGGGCGGGAGCCTTGGAAGAAGTTACGATTCAGTCATGGAATTACAAGCAGGGGCATCATGTGTTCCAGACCGGCAACACGGATTTTGCCGGAAAAAACGTGCTGGTCGGCTTTGACTTCTTTGATCTTCCGGAGTTGTTTGAAGGCTCCAAAGCGACGAAATTTGTCGCCAGTCAGCTTAGCCGGGTTCGTCCCAGCAGCCTGATTTTCAAACTGGGTTTCCTCTTGCAGCGTAAGGTGATCCCTCTGGGCATGGAGTCCTTCCTGCTTCAGCGAAAAGGCGATCATTGGTACATCTATGAACGGGATGCCAGTCTTCCCAACGAGGCTGAAATCGAACGGGTGGATGTCAAAACCGCCGTCTCGCTGGATGGCTTGAACTCCGAGGGTCTGCACAGGACCATTGCTCGTATTCGTGACGCGGCAAGGGAATTGATTCCCTTCCTGGATGACTACCTGATTGACCTCTACCCGGATGAGATTCGTCAAGCATCCAGCTTGTATGGACCGTATTCCGGCAAAGAGCTTTGGTATGATGCCTTTGACGCCAAAGCCTTTTTGGCCGGGGTTCCCTTTACTCTGCCGATGAAGCGCTCCTATGTGGCCGGTCCGGAGGTGTTCCCGGAATTGGGCACCGAGGGACAACTGATTACCGGACACGCCGTAGCCCGCGCTGTCTGTCAGGCCAACCCGAAAAAGGTGTAATCGCCCCTTGACCGGATGGGGGCTTCCTGTCATGCTTTCAGACTACGGGGTTCAAGGTCGGCGACCTTGCCGGGTTGAATCATGTGGATGTAGATCAATGTTTTTGAAGGAGAGTGGAGCTTATGCGTAGAAAAAATTGGACGTGGATGAGTCTGGTTACCCTGATCGTCGTAGCCCTTGTCGTTGGATGCGGCGGATATGGCGATGATGATGATAGCGGCGTGGATGACGACGATGATAACACCGCCGATGATGATGACGATGATGATGGTGACGACGATGACGATAACGCCTATCCCGCCGGGCCGTATGGAAAAGAACTGGGCTCGGTGATGGCGGACTTCATGTTGAAAGATGCCGATGGCAACGAGGTGCGTCTGTCGGATTACTATGGCACCGCCAAGGCGGTGTTGATCAACCAAAGTGCCGGGTGGTGTACCGCGTGCCGTTCGGAAATGGGTATGCTCATGGGCTGGTATGACAGTTACAAAGACCAGGGACTGGTTGTTTTGCAGGCCATCTTTGAGAAAGGGACGGCGGGAGTTCCTGCTGATGAAGCCTTCGTGCAAAGCTGGGAAGAAGAATACAGCCCGGCGTTTCCCGTGCTGGTCGATCCGGACAACCTTTTCTTGGGTTATAGCCCCACGTTCCAGGGATCGGAAAGCTCTCCGCCCAAGCCTTTGAATCTGCTTTTGAACGACGAGATGGTGATTGTCTATGCCCAGGATGGTGAAGTGAGTGAAAGCTTCAGTGGGCAGATTGAGAACCTTTTGGGTCAAGAGTAAATCTCTGAGGGCGTGAGCATGTGGCTGTTCGTTTACGGAACCCTGCGCAAAGATCAGCGTTACCATGATGCCTACCTGGCCGGACGGTATCGGGACAGCAAGCCAGCCTTCTTAGAGGGGGCAAGGCTCGATTACCTCAAGGATCTGGCTTACCCGGTGCTGGTGCTTGAAGGGCAGGGCAGCGTTCAGGGTGAAGTCTATGAGATTGCGGAGAAAGACCTGCCTACCCTGGATTACCTGGAAGGGCTTCTGGAGAAACCTCCGTTGGTTGAGCGCCGCGAGTTGAAGGTTCAGGCTGATCACGAGACGCTTTCAGCCCAACTCTATGTGATTCGTCCAGAGCGCTTGGAAGCCCTGGCCGGGGCCGTTGAAACGATTGAAGACGGGGATTTCGTCCGGTTTATCTCAGCCCAGGAAAAACACGAAGCCAGCCAGGCCGCTGGAAAACTTCCATATTGAGCGGCACAAACCTGTTTTGAACAGAGACGGGGCTACACGCCCGGATGAAGGGAAAGAAGAATCAATGACCCAGACGCAGAACAAGGCCGCCAATTTCGAGCAGGTGCTAGGTCGCCTGGAAGAGATTGTCGCCCAGTTGGAGCGCGGTGAAGAATTGGATCTGGAACAAAGCCTGGCCCTGTTTCAGGAAGGGGTGGGTCTGGTGAACCAGGGAAGCCGCAAGCTCAATGAAGTGGAACAGCGGGTGGAACGCCTGATGCGTGACATTGAGCAAGGCGAAGAACCGATGACGGAAGCCTTCGATCCGGAGCCGGACGCACAGTGAATCGAGCGGGTAAAGAGCGCTTGGATGTCTTGGTTTTCCAGCGTGGTTTCGCCGATAGCCGCCACAAAGCCCAGGCGATGATTCTCGCCGGTCAGATCGTTGTTGGAGAGCATACCCAAACCAAAGCGGGGTGCCTGGTGCCCGTCGAATCGGAAATCCGCTTGAAAGGGCAGGCTCCGCGCTATGTCAGCCGGGGTGGGTTGAAGCTTGAAGGGGCGCTGGAGGATTTCAAGGTAGACCCGACAGATACCGTCTGCCTGGATGTTGGTGCCAGCACCGGCGGGTTCACCGATTGCCTGCTGCAACATGGTGCCAAGAAGGTCTATTCCGTCGATGTGGGAACCAACCAGCTTGCCTGGAAATTACGTCAGGATGAACGGGTGGTTTCCATCGAGCGCTGCCATATCAAGAACCTGACCACCGAGCATGTTCCGGAGCCAATTGATTGGATTGTCGCTGACGTTTCTTTTATCTCCATTGCCCAGATTATGCCTGACCTGTTGCGTTTCTGTTGTGAGGGGACGCGGATGCTTCTGCTGGTGAAACCCCAATTTGAGGCCGGGCGGGAATTTGTTGGCAAAGGCGGGGTGGTACGGGATGAACGGGGACGCCAAGAGGCCGTTGGCCACGTCCTGGAGGCACTTCCTCCTGGTTGGGAAACCCAGGGACCATTGGATTGCCGGGTTCATGGCCCAAAAGGAAACCGGGAACTCTTTCTACTTTGTTACCAAGCAAAGTCGGTTGGACAAGAGAAGTGACCGGATCGGCATCCTTGCCTTCCTTGAATTGCAACACCCCGAAAGCCTTGAAGGCGTTCGGGGTGTTTGTTTGTAAGATCCTCAGAGAATCAGACCAGTTGCATGAAGGAGTTGGAAGAGTTTCCTTCCTCCAGGGTTTTGGCGATGATTTCCGGAACATCATCAATATTCATCCCCAGAGCTTCCCAACTGGAGTGGTCAAAGCTGTCCGGGAAGCCTTCTTCCACCCGACTGAAGCCCTGATTATTGCAGATGAAATTGGCAAGGTGGACGATCTGGGCCAAAACCCGGTGTTCTTCATCCGCTTTCCACGGCTGGTGGTGGTAGCCGATGACCTGTTGCAGATTGTCCGGTAGCTTCCACAGTTTGGCTAACTCCAGTCCGACCTCCGCATGGGAAATTCCCCATTGGGTCAGCTCTTCTTCCCACATTGATCCGCCTTCTTCCTGAACCTTTAAGCTCAGCTCGGCACTTTCTGTGGGGAACTGGAGAAACAGTGCCAAATAGCCGATGTCGTGAAGCAAGCCGCCCGAAAAGGCCGTCGCTTTTTCTTCTTCATCAAAGTCTGCCGTAGACATCTCCATGATGACCTTGGTGGACATCGCCACTGTGATGCAGTGCTGCCAGAACTGCTGGGGAGATTTTCCGCCAAACTGTCCATAGCGCTGTACAACGGCAATCGCCAAGGCGATCTTCTTCACTTCGGCCAGACCCAGGCGGATCACGGCATCGGAGATGTTGCTGACCTCTTTGACGCCCTTGTAGAAAACACTGTTGGCCACTTTCAAGAAGCGGGCAGACAGCGATGGATCATACTCAACGATCTTGGCCACGCGCTTGAAAGACACGTTGGGGTTAGCAAACTCCCGTTCCAGTTCGGTTACGACCTCCGGGAAAGCGGGAAGATCGTCGATCTGGCGCACCTTCTTCAGAATCAACGAGCGTTCTAGTGTCATGTCAGATACTCATTCCCAGGCTTTCCATGATTTTCGTAGCCAAGTCCTGCTGGCTGAACGGTTTGCTCAGGTAGTTCTTTGCGCCGGCCTGAACGGCGCGCACCACGCTGGCTTTATCGCTTTCCGTCGTGACCATCATCACCGGAATCCCTTTGAAACGTTCATCGTTTTTCACTGCGACCAGGGTTTCATAGCCGTTCATTTCCGGCATATTCCAGTCAAGCAGGATAAGTACGATGTCTTGGTGGTTTTCTTCCAACACCTCAAGAGCCAGTTTCCCGTTTGCAGCGGTGACCGGTTCGTAATCCAGCATTTCGATGGTACCAGTGACGATACGCAGCATCACCTTTGAATCATCAACGGCCAGAATTTTCGATCCCATGATAGTTTCTCCGTATGTCGAATGTCTTTACGCTTTTTTCTGGTAATAGACGGCTTGCTGATGGGTTTTCATGTCGAAGCGTGTCGAATGACCGGACAGCGATTCCGCCGAGCCCAGGAAAAAGAGTCCTTGAGGAAGGAGTTGATTGGCAATCCGGTTGAAAATATCCCGCTTCAAGGCATCTGCGAAGTAAATGGCTACATTGCGTAGAAAGACCAGATCGAATTTTCCCAAGGATACGTAGCTGTCTTGAAGGTTGTAGCGTTGAAATTTCACCCTGGATTTGATCTCAGGGTTCAGTAAGGAAATCGTTCCCTTTTTGGTGAAATACATCTCGCGGTATTTGGCGTAGTCCCCAACAAAGCCTCGCTTCATACTGATTGGGTCGAAGCGTCCAGCCATTGCGATGAAGAGGGCAGAGGGGCTGATATCCGTGGCCAGAATCTCGAATTTGTCCGGCGTCAGGGTTTTGCCCCCTTTGAGTCTGCAGAACTCATCAATCATCATTGCGATGGTGTAGGGTTCCTGCCCCGTTGAACAGGCAGCCGACCAGATGCGGAATTTGTGCATCGGTTGCTTTTGGGCAAGTTCCAGAAAGCCAGGCAAAATGATGTCACGCATGACACGCCAGGGAGATCCATCACGAAACCAGAGCGTTTCGTTGGTGGTGATCGCATCCACGATCTTGTCCCGGAGAGATTGGTCTGCCGTGGCAAGTTTCCGGTAGAAATCTCCGAACGAGGTGCTTCCGCTTTCTGTGACCAGTTTGGTCAGACGGCTCTCGATCAGATACTTCTTGTTGTCCGAAATGGCGATCCCGCAGCTTTTTTCAATATAGCCACGAATCAGGTCAAATTCTTGTGCGGTGATTTCCGTCATTATGCAAAACTCCTACCCAGAACGATTTCATTGATCCGCTGGGCGATTTGATCTAGCGGCAGGACTTCATGAGCCAGTTGGGCTTCCTCCACGGCTCGTGGCATTCCATAAACGACACAGGTCTTTTCATCTTGGATCAGATTATAGCTTCCATGACGACTCAAGGCTCGCACGCCATCTACGCCATCGTCTCCCATACCGGTCAACATCACGGTGAGAATATTTCCCTTGCCCATCCCCAGGAGGGAGCGGAAGAGTACATCCACGGAGGGACGGCAGCTTTTCACCGGTGGATTGTCATTGACTGAAAGGACCACCTTGTCTTCCACCACGCGGGCAATCATGTGTCGTCCACCGGGCGCGATGTAAATCGATCCGGCTTCGGCAATGGTATTGTCTTCCGCTTCGCTCACAGAGAGTTGGGTGCGTTTGTCCAACTGACTTGCCAGAGACTTGGTAAAGTTCGGCGGCATGTGCTGCACGATAAGCACCGGTCGGTTGAGTTTGTGGGACAGTTTCGGAATCATGTCCAGCAAGGCTTTCGGACCGCCCGTCGAGACGCCGATGGCGATCAGATAGACATTCTGGTTGGGTGGTTCCGTTCGGGTCAGCAAACGCGAGGTGGGAACGGTCGCCGTCGGCTTGGGTGTGCGAATTGCAGGCTTGGGGCTCGGTTTGGTTATTCCCTGGCGGGGTTGCTGGCGGCTTGCTGTCAGGCGACGCTTTGCACGGATGAGGTTGATTACAGGGCGCAATTCCTGAACCAACTCCTTCTTGCTTTCGGTCGGCCCTTTTGACTCCGGCTTGGAAATAAATTCAAAAGCGCCCAATTCAAGAGCCTGAATGGTGATGTTGGTGGAGTGGGTGTTGGTTCCGCTAACCATCACCACGCTGACGTTGGGGAATTTCTTCTTGATTTCCTTCAGCGTTTCCAGGCCGTTCATTTCCGGCATTTCCACATCCAACAAGACCAGATCCACCGGAGAAAATTCCAGTTTTTTCAGGGCGATCTTCCCATTGGGCGCGGTGGCGACAACACGGGTTCCCTCAATCTCCTGCAACACATCCTGCAGGATTTTTCGGTACACAATCGTGTCATCAACAATCAGAACGCGCAGTTCCATCGGTTTCCTTTCGGATGGGTGTTCCGTTGAATCGTAGGTTTATTGCTCCTGGCCATTCAGGACGGACTCAATGGATAAGATCAACATCAGTTCCTCGTCAAGTTGCACCACGCCTCGAACAAACCGTGCTTCTCCGTGGGTGATATTGGCGGGTGATGGGTCAATTCGTTCGTTTTCAATCTCTAAAACATCTCCCATTCGGTCGACCATGATACCGACAACATCTCCGCCGATTTTTTCCAATTGAACGCCCGGCGGGACGCGGTCGCTGACTTCCGAATCCGTTTTGAGAATGATGCAGGTTGCTCGTTCCTTTCCTTCCGTGTCCCGTCCCAAAGCCTGAGCCATATCCACCACGGTGACAATCTGTCCACGTAGGTTCATCAGTCCTCGGATGTGTTCCGAAGATTGAGGGACATCGGAGACTTCGATATTGGTGATGATTTCCCGGACCTGAAGGATATTGATTGCCCAGAGAACGTCATCCAGATAAAACGTTGCAAATTGCTGTGTTGCCATCGAACTACCCCCTTAGGCCTCTGCACCGACAACGGCGGAAATGCTTTCAAGCAGGCTTTCTTTATCCAGTTTGGTCTGGTAGTCGTTGAATCCCGCTTCCATCCCACGGATTCTGTCTTCGTCTCGGTTCATGGCCGTGAGAGCGATGACCGGAATCTTCTGGAACCGCTCGCTACCCCGGATGCGTTCCAGCAGGCCAAACCCATCCAGATTGGGCATAATCAGGTCGGATACGACAATGTCAAAGGATTCCCGCTCCAGTTTTTCCCAGGCTTCTTCACCATCGCTGACCACGGTGACCTGCAATCCGGCAGCTTCCAGATAGTCTTTTTCAACCATTTGGAAGAAGGGGGTGTCTTCGACCAGAAGGACGTTAAGTTGTTGACTACGAAGAATTTCCGTCGCCTGGGACCAATCCCGGTAGTCCGGTTCTGCCTGGTCCAGAATGCCGTAGATGTCTAAAAGCAGCACGATTTTATCGTTGAGGATGGTCGAGCCGATCAACCCTTGGGCCTGGATGGTTTCACGGTCCACTTTGACATCCGTTTCCACGGCATCCAGTACCTGCGGAGTGATAATGCCGATGGGTTTGCGTAGTAACTTGGGAATGATCACATTAAGTAATGGCGGATCTTCCAAGGTAGAGCCGACGGGCAGGTAATCGTGCAGTCGAATCAGTGGTAAGCTGGTGCCACGGTATTTGAGGTACTCCTTGCCGCCCACCCGTTCGATGATGCTGGATTCGATTTTTTCGATACGTTCCACCAGAGGCAGAGGCATCGCGAGGATTTCTTCAGCTCCGCTGGTGAACAACAGCAGGTTCTGGGTTTCCCGTAGTTTCTGGCGCTGGAACATTTTTGCTTCCGCGTCACGATCCGCTTCCAGGTCCATGAATTTCAACTTGGATGCCTGAACGATGCCGACCGGGTCCAGAATCATGGAGATACGACCATCACCCAGGATGGTGGTTCCACTGAAACAGGGCAGGTTACGAATGAATCGGGACAGCGGTTTGACGACGATTTCTTCAGCATCAAGGATCTGGTCAACCATCAGGCCGAAGCGATCTCTTCCGGCGCGAAGGACAAGAATCCGTTGGGTGCTGCCGCTGGATTCGCGTCTGTCATTTCCGCTGCGACGGTCGAGGATTGCCTGAGGAACGTCGTTCTCACCGGAGCGACGGTCTGCAATGTTCTTACGCCGGTCCACTTTGCGTTCACCGGTAACCGGGTCAATGTAGGTCGCTCTTAGGTCCAGCACATCTTTCAGGCGGACCAGAGGGAGCAGTTTCCCCCGGTGGCGCAGGACGTTGGCATCGCGCACGCGCTCGATCTTTTCCGCGGCTTCAGAGGGAACCAGGCGGATCACTTCTTCCAAGCCGACCTGAGGCAAGGCGAAGCGTTGATTTTCCGATTCCACAATCAGGCTGGAGACGATGGCCAAGGTCAAGGGGAGCTTCAAGGTGAAGGTAGACCCACGCCCTAACGTTGAATCCAGTTCGACGATACCGCCGAGTTTTTCAATGTTGGTGCGAACCACGTCCATTCCCACACCACGTCCGGAAACATCGGTAATCGCCTGGGCGGTGCTGAAACCGGGGGCGAAGATCAGTTTCATGATCTCGCGGTCGGACATACGATCCAGTTCTTCTTCGGTGACGACATCTTTTTCAATGGCCTTTTCCTTGACCCGTGCGACATCAATCCCGTGACCATCATCCACGATGTTGATGTTGACCATTCCCGCTTCATGGGCTGCTTCCAAACGGACCACGCCCTGACGAGGCTTACCTTGCTTTTCCCGCTCGGCGGGAGGCTCTACGCCGTGATCCAGGCTGTTGCGAATCAGGTGAGTCAGAGGATCGCTCAAGGCTTCCAGGATGGTGCGGTCCAACTCGACATCATCCCCGTGGGTTTCAAGAATGACTTCTTTGCCCAATTTCCCGGAGATGTCACGAATCACACGATGGAATTTTCCAAACAGGCCGCCGATCGGTTGCAGCCTGGTGCGCATGATTAATTCCTGAATCTGGGTGGTGATGGAACTGACCTGGTGCAGAACCGGTCCGACACCATCGATTTGATCGAGGTGACTATCCAGGACTCGTACCAGTCGGTTTCGGCCCAAGACCATTTCACCGGCCATGTCCATCAGGCTATTCAAAACCCTGGTTTTGACGCGGACAGTTTCATCAATGGTCGTTTTCTGGGTTTTGGATGACGACTTGGTCCCAGAGGCTTTTCCTTTGGGCGCAGCGTTCTTTCCAGGGGAGGCTTGCGTTTTTGCCCCTTGTTCCTCCGCTTCGCTGACCGTCGGTGCCGAAGCATCTTCGGAAGAAAGTTCCTTCAGACTGATCTCATGGATACTCTCTGCTCCCAGGTCAAAACCTACGCTGGCCACATCGGGACCGAGAATCGAAAGGGTATAAATCTCCAACACAAGGCTGCGAAGTTCTTCTTCGCTGATTTCGTTCAGTTCATCCTGATTGGGCTGTTGATGTAAAATCTCGCCCAAGCTCTCCACATTTTTGATGAAGTCGCTGATCTTCCTGTTTTTTGATAGGAGGTCTTCCTGGAGCTTGATCTCCAGTCGGTAGAAGTGGCGACCGTTTTTGATGGCGTCTTCCTGTTTGGCGGGATCAAGGTCAAAGGGAAGACCGGACCTGGAGCCTCCCGTTGTTGGTGAGGAGGACTCAGCCGTTGTGGCTTGTTTTGCTTCAGGTTCCTGTTTGCTCTCCTCTGCCGGAGAGGAGCCTCCATCTTCACTGAGAAACGATTCCACCAAGGCCACTTCGGCGGTAATATCCACGTCGTTGGAATTTTGTGCATCATCGACGAGGGAACGCAAACGGTCGTTGGACAAGAGTAGCTGATCCACCATCGCCGGGGTGATTTTGATCACGCCGTCCCGGACCTTCATCAACAGGTTTTCCATTGCATGGCTCAACTTGTTGATGGATTCCAGGCCGAAGTATCCGGCAGCTCCTTTGACGCTATGGACCGCCCGGAAAATACGGTTGATAAGCTCTTGATCCGGAGCCTCCGCGTTTGTGTCCAGGGCAAGAAGGTCCGGTTCCACCTGGTCCAGATTTTCTCTGGATTCCACAACGAATTCATTCAACAGTTCCGTATCCATACTCATCTCGATACCCTTTGATTCGGTAGCGTGGACGATGTTGTCCCCTGTCAACCTTACTTCTGCGGAATCATCTTTTCGCGGGCTCCCTGACCCTGAATGTGCAAGTCAGAACCCGTTGAATCATCAAAACAACCCTGTCTGCCTGGTTTCGGCCCGGATCATCGTCGAGACCGTCCTCCTATCTTTCGGACGTTTGAAAAAAAAATGTACGTTGAAAATGGAAAATCACAGGGATTTTGCTTGTATCTGTGCGAAAGCCAAGGGCTTGTCCATCTATTTACTGGATTTTCTGGAAAAGTGATTGCTTCCCCCTTGCCAAGCCGGTTTTGTATCCCCATACTTGATGGGAGTATCGGAAGAATCCTGTTTTTTCTTCAATGCATTTATGATCAAGGGGGAAATGATGGACGCATTGACCGTACGAGGAGCCTTGGAACTGGCTGTAATGACCGAACAGACCGGTGAACGTTTTTACCGGCGCTTGGCCTCCCGCTTTGCACAAACGCCGGAAGTTGCCAAGGTTTTTGATATGCTGGCCAAGGAAGAAGTCGGCCACGAAGCGCAGTTCAAGAAACTTGTCGCTCAAATCGACGCCGAGGACAGAGGCATTCCCAATTATGATTACCAGGCCTTTTTGAAAGCCACGGCGATTACCGAGTTCTTCAAACCCAATTCTGAAGAGCTTCGGGATGATCTTTCTACCGCCAAAGAAGCCTTGGAGCGGGCGATTGCCTTTGAAAAGACAACCAAGGAATTTTATGAGAAAGTCATGGAGACAACCGGTCCCAACAAACTACTCCAGGAACTGGTTGATGAAGAAGCCCGTCATGTGGAAACCTTGACCAAGGCGTTGAGTAAAGCCTGATTGGTTGTTTGGTGATGCAATGCAAGGGCCTGGAGGGATTCTCTCTCCAGGCTCGTTTGCTTTCTGGCTGAGTTTCCAGGGAAGGGCAGCCGGGGAAAAGACCTCTGAACCAGACGAAATTGCCTTGCGTCCCGCGTGCGGATTCGTGTACACTGAGTATCCTGACGCGAAGCGCCATAATCGGCGATCCATCCAGCATGATCGGGAGTGCCCATGTACGGCGAAATGCTAGACCGGATTCTTACCTACTTTGCCGAAAGCCATCCTAGCCAGATGGCCAGGGTCAAGGCCGCCTTTTTCGAGGTTACCGGTGAGGTCTATGAAGATGATACGTTTTTAGAGAGCCGTCTGCAAAGCTACCTGGAGTGGTTTCTGTTTCATTCCCTCTTTGAAAACGGGCCTCTGACCCCCATCGAACATTACGTTCACTATGTCGCCACGACGGAAGACCCCGATGACCGGGCCACGCTGGATGCCCTCTGCCATGTGCGCTACAGTTTGTTCGAGTTCAAGAAACATGTCCCCAAACGTGATGTGGTTGTGCTGTATGACTGGGTGACGAAAGAGAAACTGGAAGTCACCGAACGGCGCAGCATGGCAGGGTTTGCCAAAGGGGATCTCTTCGAGGCCCGGTTGATGGAGAAGTTCGGTCAGTTCTTCTTTCTTACGTCGTTTTTGCAATATCCCAACGAAGCCAACCGTTGGTTGAAGAAACAGATCAAAGCCCTGCATAAACAGGGCGTCACGGATTTCCGCCCCTTCCTGCTTACCCTGCAACGGTTGTGGACCCAAAAGCAGCGCTATGCCCATGTGCCGGTCAAGCGTGTGTTCGACGACCTCCTTCTGGAAAAATACTATGTCCGCCAGCTACCTTTCGCTGTCCGAAATCCAGTGGACGAAGAAACTCCAAGCCCTTGAAACCTTGCATCGCGGTTGTGTGTTGTGCCCCCGTGCCTGCGGCGTAGACCGTCGGGAAAAGCCCGGTGTCTGTGGCGCTCCTGATGGGCTGGTGGTGTCGAGTGTCAACACCCATTTCGGGGAAGAACCGCCGATTACCGGTGAAGGAGGATCGGGTACGGTCTTTGTCAGCCATTGCAATCTGAAGTGCCGTTTCTGCCAGAATTACCCTATCAGCCAATTGGGAAACGGCAAAGCGATGACGGCGTTGGAACTGGCTGAAAAACTTCTTGGTTTGCAGAAACGGGGCGCTCACAACATCAATTTTGTCAGCCCGGCCCATTACACCTTTCGCATCGCCGAGGCAATCCATCTGGCGGCGGGTATGGGGTTGACTCTGCCCATCGTGTGGAATACCAACGCCTATGAACGGGTGGAGGCTCTGCGGGAGATGGATGGTATTGTGGACATCTACCTGCCGGATCTGAAATACTCGGACGATCTCCACGCCAAACGATACAGCGGCGCACCCAATTATTGGAAGGTGGCGACGGAGGCAATCCAAGAGATGTTTCGTCAGGTCGGGCAACTCCGCTACGATGAGGAAGGCGAACTGGCCACGAGAGGAATTCTGGTGCGTCACCTTGTGCTTCCCGAAGGGCTTGCCGGAACACGAGAGGTCTTGCGTTTCATCGCCGAGGAGTTGGGGCCGGAAACCACCCTGTCCTTGATGGCGCAATACTTCCCGGCCCATCGTGCGGCGGATGACCCGGTGATCGGTCGGGCGATCATGGAAGAGGAATATCGGGTTGCTTTGGATGCCTTGGAAGAATTCGGTTTTACCGAGGGCTTTACCCAGGAAGACATCTTCCGTTTCTGCTGAAAGGATGGCGAACTTGGACGAGATGGTGGCGCGGCATGTATTGGTGCATACGCGAGATATTGCCTACATTCAGTTCTTGTCGGATGCCTATGAAGGCTTGGGGTTGATTCGTTCCTATGATCCCGGACGCGGACATATGGTTTGGATGACCATGTCTTCTTGTGAGCGGGAATTGGATGCCTTGTTGAACGCTCTGAGCGAGGAGTTCGGCCTGCGGGTGATTGCTCCGCCGGAAGACTATGACCCGGATTTCGAGCGTTTTCTGGATCGTCCTGAAAAACTCCGTACCAAGTTACGCCGGGATCTGAGCCAATAAGATGGAAGTCTTTTCCATGAAAAAGCCCCAAAGCTATTGACCCGGTTTTCGCCCCTCACTGGGATGCCCTCTCCCGCTCAGGAGAGGGAAGCGAACGAAGAGAGCAGGGTGAGGGAAACCAGGGTTTGTCAGCAAACTGAAAGCCCCGCCATTCGGCGGGGCTTTTTCATGAATGATGGAGTATTACTCCGCCAGCCAGTTTTCAAAGGCTTTGTAATCGTAATCACGGCCTAAAAAGGCGCGGACCTGATCGGCAGCATCCGAGGAGCCGCCACCTTCAAGAATGGTGTTGCGATATTTCAGAGCCAGTTCATGGTTGTTCATCCCGGCTTGCTTGAAGGCTTCATAGAGATCCTTCACGATCATCAGCGACCACATATAGGTGTAATAGTTGGACGCATAGCCCACGAGGTGGCCGAAGCCTTCGATCATATGGGTGTCGGGAATCACCGGCCAGGGGCTGTAGGTGTTGGCCATCTGGGTGGAAACATCATCCGGGTTGAAGCTGGCCGGGTCAGCGGCGTAGAGATTGAAACTCAGCGCGGCATAATACATCTGCTGCCGGACGAACAAGCCTTTGGCAAAGTCCTTGGCTTGAGCCATACGCTGCACCAGATCCGCCGGAATGGCTTCGCCTTGTTCGTTGGTGGCAAAGCGGGCCAGGATCTCGGCATCCCAGGTCCATTCTTCATAGAGTTGGCTGGGAACTTCAACGAAATCCCACTCCGTGGCCGTACCGCTGAAGCGGGCATATTTCTTCCGTCCAGCCAGAATATGGTGCAAGAGATGGCCGAACTCATGGAAGAAGGTGGTTACGTCGTTATGGTCGATCAGCGTTGGCCCTTCGGATTTCTTGGGGTCGGAGAAGTTCCCGACAATGGCGCCTTCAGGAACACGTTCACCCTTCACACCACTGACGATGCTGAACATGGCGAAGTGTTTGTATTTGTTCTCGCGGGGGTAAAGATCCAGATAGATACGCCCCACCAGCGTGCCGTCTTCCAAGACATCGAAGGGTTGCACGTCTTCATGCCAGACCTTGGTCTCCGGGTTGGGTTTGAAGGTGATGCCATAGAGTTGACTGCTCAAGTCCAGCAAGCCTTTCTGGACTTTGTTCAGGTCGAAGTACTTGCGGGCCGCTTCCGGGTCAAACTGGAATTTCTCCGTTTTGACCAGACGAGTATAATAGGTATGTTCCCAAGGCATGATCTGACTTGCGTCGGGCTCATCCTTCTTTTTGCGTTCCAGCAGGATGGCTTTGTCTTCTTCGCTGCTTTTCCGGGCCAGCTCTGCGGCTTTGTCGATGAAGGTCCGGGCCTTGTCCGGAGTCTTGATCATCATCTTTTCCATCGAGTAGGCGGCGAACGTGGGGTATCCCAAGATTGTGGCCAGTTCATGGCGCAGCTTCAACAGGTCGGCAAAAACCTTGGTGTTCTGCGGATAACCGAGCTGCATATGCAGGCGCCACATGCGCTCCCGGACCTCGCCCTTGTTGGCATAGGTCATCAGGGGGAAGTAGTCCGGCCAATCCGTGCTGAGGCGGATCACACCCTTTTCATCGGCTTTGTGGCCGTCGATGTAATCCTGAGGGAGTCCGTCCAAGTCGGCGACATCGGTCAGTTCCAGATAGCGGGTGTCTTCACTGAGGTTCTTCTGGAAGGTCTGGCTGACTTCGGTAATCTGCTGGTTCAATTCGCGGATACGCTGGCGGGTCGCTTCATCTTTATCCACACCGTTACGGCGGAAATCCAACAGCACCTTTTCAAGGTAGCGTTTGTCCGCAGCCTGAAGGGCAGGGTCCGTATCGGAAATGGCGGCGATGACCTGGTAGAGATCCTTGTCCAAGAGCAGTTCCGTGGCCAACTCGCTGGCGTTCATCTCTGCTTGCAGACCGGCTTGACGGATTCCGGCATCCGGGTGGGTCATCTGATACAAGCCCGCTTTACCCATCACGTCGTCCAGGGCCATTTCCATCTGGTTGAACCGTCCCAGGACATCCAGGGCTTCCAGGTTGGTTGAGGATTGACTGGCCGATTTCAGTTCCGCCATCAGCTTACGGGTGGTGTCCAGTTTCCCATCACACCAGGCCAGAAAGGCTGTTCCCTGTTCTCCCAATTCCACCTTCTTGTCTTCCATGCTTTTTTCCTTTGCTTGAACCGGCTTGACGGCATTGGCATTCAAGGCATCCGGCCCGTGGGCGCAGCCTGATACCATCCATCCCATCAAACTAATCATCATTCCCCAAATGAACAACCTGCGCATGACGTCTTCCTCCGGCTCGCGGGGCTGTCGATACCATCGGCAACCGATTCGTAAACATGATCGTTCTTGTTGGGCTGAATAGTGAACCGCCTTTCATTGGATGTCAACCTTGAGTGCCGCCCAGTCTGTAAAAGATTGACAGGATATGGCCTTTTTCCATTGGATGGAAAGAATTGCATTCCCATCTTGACACCACGGCCTATCTTCATTATCGTATCGGGCAGTTTACGCATCGATTTTTTGGGGGAGAGCGGCCATACAACTGGGTTCGGTCGCTTCCATATGTGGTCTTGTGAAACCATTTTGAGGAGGAGTTCTCATGAAACACCGTACCGTGAAAAGCCTGATGCTGTTTGTCGCGTTGATGATGGTCGTGCAGCTTGCCGCCTGTTCCAGCTATGTGGTGAACCGCGCTGCCCCGCAGAAGATTGCCAAAGAAAAGAATTTCGGTGTGTTGGTTATGCGTCCGGAGCCGGGACAATCGATGTTGAAAAACACGATGGGTGCCTTGTTCGAGCAGGAACTGATGAACCAGGGCTTGAAGGTGAAAAGCCTGCGTCACAACGATATGCTTCTCTCCGAAATGGCCGATGTGCTGGTCTTCGAGGATGGAGCCAATACCTACACCAATCCTTACCTTTCCGGTGTGAAATCCGGTCCGGTGGCTGAACTGCTGAACACCGTGGCCAAGAACCTGATTGAAAAAGACAAAGCCGGTCTGGCCAGTCTGGCCAACCTGTATGGGATTGATTACCTGATGACCGTCAGTGTGTATGGTCCCTACGAAATGCTGGTGGAAGTGATCAACCTGGAAGATTACAGCCTGGCTTACAGCTATTATGCCAATGGCAAACCCCATTGGGATCGCTGCGAGATGATTACCTTCAGCAAGAGCATTCTGGATGCCGACAACAAAGAAGGCAACTGCGGATTCTGGACCTACATCTGTACCGCCAAGTTGGTTATCGAAGACATGCGTAAAGACGTGCTTCGCTAAACAGGCATCGGCAGGCTCGTGGCCTGTTACAAGGATCTGAGTGAAAACGCTCCGGCTTTTGCCGGGGCGTTTTTTTGTATGGTTTGAATCCACCTCCCGGAGGATTCCAAGACCCATTATCAAGGAATCGTCTCGACGCCAGGTAGGGCTCATTGCATCACGCTTGACAACCTTTAGCAGGAAGGAAAGGTTTTCCATTTCGTAACCGATTCACCTATACTGGCTCTTGAATACCGGGAGCTTTGTAGAGAACGAACAGCGAGGGGAAACGAGATGGAACCAACTTGCCACCGTCATCCGGACCGACGCGGGATCTATTATTGTGCCAAAAAAAAGGTCTATCTCTGCGAGGAATGCTTGCAATGCCAAGATCCTACCCTGTATTGTAAAGACCGGACGATGTGCATGATCTGGGAAGTTCTCAAACACGGAACGCCGGACCAACAGGAGAAGAAACCGATGTCCTCTTCGCCTTCCTCTGCGGCTAAAGATTCAAGCATCCATACCATTACCTTTCTGCCTTCGGGAAAGACGGCCCGCGTCAAACCGGGAACCACGCTCACCCAGGCGGCCCAGGACGCCGATGTCTACCTCAACGCCCGTTGCGGCGGCAAAGGGGTGTGCGGTAGCTGCAAGGTCACCGTGCAAGAGGGAGCGGTGGATGCCAAAGAGTCGGTGCTGCTCAAGCCGGAAGATGTCCGTAAGGGTGTGGTATTGGCCTGTACGGCAACGGTGAACGCGGACGCCACGATTCTTGTTCCGGAGGAAACCAAGGCTCAGGCCTTGCAGATTGAGTCTCACGGAAAAGACATCGGCAAAAGCCTGCTCGGCGGTCGAACCGTCTCTCCCTTTGTCTCCCAGCACGCCATTGAAATCGCTCCTCCAACCATTGACGATCCCACCAGCGACTTGGACCGCGTGACCCATGCCTTGAAAAGCCAGGGGTTGGCCGAGGAAGAATTGACCATCGGTCTGGATGCGCTTCGGGAGCTGGCCCAGCTTCTCCGTCAGGAAAACTGGAAGGTGACCGTGACTCTGGTCGATCATGGTTGTCGGAAGGAGTTGATCCGCACGGCGCCCTATAATACCCAAGCCCCTTTGTTCGGTATCGCCTTGGATATGGGAACCACCAGCGTGGTAGCCTACCTGGTCAACCTGCTTACGGGCGAGGTCTTGGGCCAGGCGGCGACGCAGAACCAGCAGGTGGTCAGTGGTGAGGATGTGATTACCCGTATCATTGCCGCCAAAAATGCGGAAGGGCTTCGCCGGGTTCACCGCTACGGTATCAACACCGTGAACCAGCTTGTGGATGGCTTGTGCAAAGCCCATGACTGCGACCCCAATGATCTGGTTGCCTTGAGTGCCGCAGGCAATACGGTGATGACCCAGCTTTTGCTCAAACTGGACCCGTCCAGCATACGCTATGAACCCTACGTGCCCACCTGCACCTGGTTTCCGTTGGTCAAAGCCCAGGAGATCGGGATCAAAATCCATAGCCGTGCCGCCGTGTACGTCGTTCCGGGAAATGCGGCGTATGTGGGGGGGGATATCACGGCGGGGATTGTCTCCAGCGGCTTGCACCAGGGAGAGGAAACCACCTTGTTTATTGATGTGGGCACCAACGGAGAGATGGTCTTAGGCAGCAAAGACTGGCTGATGACCGCTGCCTGTAGCGCCGGTCCGGCCTTTGAGGGCGGTGGGATCCGTCACGGAACGCGGGCGCTTCCCGGCGCGGTGGAGAAAGTCACCATCGACCCGCAAAGCAAGGAACCCACCATTCAGACCATCGGGGATCTTCCGGCCAACGGAATCTGCGGTAGCGGGATGATCAGCCTGATCGGCGAGTTGATGCTTGCCGGAATCATCGACACCAGCGGGAAATTCAACGACAACCTCACTACGCCACGGGTACGTCAGGGCGATTTCGGTATGGAGTACGTGCTGGTCTGGGAGAAGGACGCCGAGCTTTCCGAAGACATCCTGCTCAGCGAAGCGGACATTGATACCTTGCTACGCTCCAAGGCGGCGGTGTTTGGGGGCATCATGACCCTGGTCAAGCAGGCCGGGTTTGATTTGGAGTTGATCGACCGCTTCTGGGTCGCTGGTGGATTCGGGCGACACATTGAGTTCGACAAGGCCATCCTCTTCGGTATGTTGCCGGATATTCCCTTGGAGAAATTCACCTACCTGGGCAATTCCTCCGTTGCGGGTTCTTACCTGGCCTTGGTCAACCGTGAGGCGCGCAACGAATTGCGGGAAACCAGCCGGGCGATGACCTACGTGGATTTCTCCAGCTCCAACCTCTTTTTTGACGAATACCAGCAAGCGATGTTCCTTCCCCACACGGATATGCGCCAATTCCCCAGTGTGAAAGAGCGCCTCAAGGGCTGAAAAACATTGCCTCATACCGTGAATTGACAACAATCAAAGCCCTTCACCGGACCGGTGGAGGGCGTCAAATCCGTAGGCTATCCTTGCTTATCATTTGCTTTGGAAGATACAACCTATGGTTGCATCCAAGCAATCTGCTTCATTAGGTATCCCAATTCCCTAGCTTTTCCCGCTCTCCTCTTCGTTCAGAAGCGCGCCTGCATGGTTTCCAGGGCGCCGAAGGCGCCGTGGATGGTGTGGCGGTGGCCCGTGTCATCGGTGATGCTGCCGTCAAAGCGGCCCACATGCTGGGCGTAATCCATCTGAATCAGGCCGTAGTTGCGCTTTTCCGTTTTGGCTCCGGCGGGCGTGAAATGCAACGAGATGCGGCCCTCGTCGTCCAGCAGTTGGTGGGCACCGTCAATGCCGTGCCGGGTGAAAAGGGGTTGCTCAGTGAGGATCAGCCGACCGTCCAGCCAGATGGCATCCTCGCCGGGAAGATCCTTCGGAGTCATCTGGTTGACGAAGTTGGTGACTAACTCGTGGCCTTCCTGGGTGCGTGCGGTGAAGCAGGCCCATTTCCACTGCGTCTGATAGGGATAGAAGGTCTTCTGTTCGTCCAGGTTTCCCAGATCGCGCACCGGGTCGAAGGTGAACACGTCCTCGCCGATGGTGATGCTTCCTTCCAGCCGCAGGGGGCTTTTGTGGGTGTAGGTGTGGTGATCCGGTTCAATGGGTAGGCTGACCACCAAAGGCTGCACGGCGGACCAGTCCTGATGCAGAACGAGGTTGACATCCAAGCGGGGCAGCGACTTGGAGGCGCGGCGCGTGCAGCGAATGCCGTGGCGCTTTCGTTCCACCTCGTGGGTGAAGACCAGGGCTTCGTCACCAAAACCACAATGCAGGGTGCTGTTCCACAGGCTTTCCGGCATCTGCATCCGGGTAGGTATGTCGAGTATCAGCCAGTCATAGAGCCGTTTCGTGCGTTTGTCGAAGAGATACACCGTGCCGCTTGCGGCCAGTTTGGCGTTTTGTACGAGGATGCCGCCGAAGAGATCCGGGTGATTGATACCGAAGCCGACCCATTCCTTCAGACGCAGCCAGCGTTTGGCCTTGCCGAAGCGTCCGGCCATCTTGTCTGCCTCAAGCAGATTGACCGTGCGAAAGGGTTCCTTGAAAAATCCCTGGTGAATCTGTCCCTGTTCCACCAAAGACGGCGGTGTCGGCTGGATCTCCCGTTTCATGCTCCACTCCTTTTCCTTTGCCTGGCGCGAGGCTGAATCAACCGGATAGAGCGGCGATTGTACCTGTTGGCAAACAAAAAAGCCACTGTGAAAATGTCGTTCTGATATTGAATCTGGGGAGTTCGAATGATGGAGGGAACAGAACAGATGGTTTTCAAACCAGCGGCACCTCATCCGAACTCGGACAAGCTACGCTCATGGCGAGTGATTCATCAACGATGAATCGTATCGAGCCACGAGCCATCCTTCGATACACCGCCCTCCGGGCGGCACTCAGGATGAGCGTGGAACCACCGCCCTCCGGGCGGCACTCAGGATGAGCGGATGGGACCACCGGCCAGCATGTATCTGGCAATCTGTAAAGTGGTTTTCATCTCCATGCCCACAAGATCCGAGCAATTCAGGCTACCCTCATCGCCGGCAAAAATCCGGGTTACGCGCTGAGCGGCCAGCAAGGCTTCCTTCTCTGCCGTCGGATGATCCCCCAGACGTTGATAGGCCAGGGCACTGGCAGCCAGGGCCGAGCCCCAGACCATGCCGCATTGGTAACCCAACTGCATGATGCCCCCGGCGTGGGGCGAGGCCGCACTTTCTTCAGCGGGAAGCTCTAGCTGAAAGCTGCGGTTGAGCGAATCAAACAAGGCCTGGGAGCAGCCGACCTTCAGGATGCGAAAGGCGGTCTTTCTGGAGGATATGGCTCTTGACGGTAAGGTCATGGTTCTCATCCTTGCCGGGTTGTGATCCAGTAGAAATCAAGATGTTTGAAGGATCAGTGTACCTGGAGTGTGTGAGAGATGCCAGCCTTGGGTTCGGAATTTCCGGGTAGCCTTTCGCCCAAGCAGCTTATGATGACCCTTGAAGCGGGTTCACCCTTTCTTCCACCTCATCTTGTACCCGATGAAAACAAGCCCGGCAAACACAGCTAGCAGGACTCCCAGGATGAGCAAGATCAGCTGGGAATCATCAGATGGGGTGTCAGGTGGGGGAGTGACGGAAGGGGAAGGTTGGTCAGCCTTTGCTCTATCGTTTGCTTCTAGTTGGGCAAGGTACTCTCTACGTTGCTTCTTTTCTTCCAACAGCCTATCCCGTTCTGCTTTGGCTTGTTCCAACGGTTCTTTCAGCCATTCGGAAAAGGTCTTTTCCTTGATCTTTTTCATGGCCTTTTTCCATTCCGGCTTGGGAATGGGACCTATTTCTTTGTAGGTTTTCGCCGCACGTTCCCAATCGTAAGACTTCACTGGTTTGTATTTCCCATAGAGCTTCATCGCCCAATTGGACCAGATGTTCTGAAACGCTTCTTGAATCTCATCACGCGGAAGTAAATATTTTGCTTTTCTCCATCGTTTTCTTAATTCCTGCAAATCTGGATTGAATTCCTTTTGGATTTCCTTTATACTATCCATATCTTTGCTGCTTGATTCATAATGATTTATCGCACCAACCATTCTAGACGTAGCTTCATTCAACATCCGGTCATACGCTTCAGGTGAGCCACGCCAAGTCGAGGGATCTTGCAAGCATGGCATAGATAGCTCAAATAAACTCAAATCCATTAGGAAGCGTCGACATGAGTTATAGATTTTCCTGGACAAGACGACTCTGTTGGTCTATATTCCTCTAAATAGAAACTATTCAGAGGAATACAATGGATGCCACTTATCACCGTCATGATATTTCCGACCACGCTTGGGAACTCTTGGAGCCACATTTACCGGGGCAGAAAGGCCAATGGGGCGGGATTGCCAGAGACAATCGACGATTCATTAATGGTGTGTTTTGGATCTTGCGAACCGGTGCACCTTGGCGCGACCTACCGCCCGATTATGGCAGTTGGAACAATACCCATCGCCGGTTTATTCGTTGGCGAGATAAAGGCATCTGGGAGAATTTACTGGATAGTTTGATTGATGATCCCGACTACGAATGGCTGATGATCGACGCCACGCATGTCAAAGTCCATCACGATGGCATGGGTGCCCGAGGCGGAACGCAGGACGCGGGCCAGACAAAAGGGGGCTCAATTCCAAGGTACACCTGGCCGTGGATGCGCATGGTAATCCGCTCCGAGTCCTTGTTACAAAAGGTACCCGAGCTGATTGCAAAGAGGCTGAAAATCTGATCGAAGGGCTACCAGCCTCTAATTTACTGGCTGATCGTGGTTATGATACAAATAACATCATTGGCCTATGCGAGAAGAACGATACGTGTCCGGTGATTCCTCCAAAGAAGAATCGAACGGTTCAACGTAACTACGACAAAGACTTGTACCGTGAACGCCATCTGGTTGAAAATGCCTTTGAAAAGCTGAAACGTTGGCGTGGTATCGCGACGCGCTATGCAAAGAACACAGCGTCTTTCCTCGCTGCGGTACATATCCGCTGTCTAGCTCTATGGCTTCATATCTCATGACGACACTGCCTAGATAGTCTACGTGTGACGCGACGATACTTATATCAGCACGAAACAACAACGGAGTCATTTCATCGCATATTCCTTGTTTTGCACGGTAGGCAAGATATAACCTCATTTGAATCTCATAGTCCGGATTAGCCCTAATTATTTTCTGGACACCATAGTACCCACCATCGAACTTTCCTTGAGCATCAGGGAGTTCACTTAAATAATAGTTAAAGGCCAAATAGTCTTCCAGGGAGGAAAAGGAGAATTCTGACGGAAAATCTTCCCAAGGCCTGATGTGTTCACCTGTTTCGTCATAGACTCCATATCTGATATATTCAAGGTCTGGGGGCAGTGGAGGGTTAACATTAAAGCGACGTTGCTTCTCTGCCTGTTCAGCATACACTCGAATGTAATACAAGTGAAATTCGAAGAGATCCTTACTGATTTCTTCATGTTGCGTTGAGTTAGCCAAGAGAGGGGCGGATGAACAAAAAAGAAGAAGGCAGATTAGCCAAGCTGTATTGTTTCTCATCATTTCCCTTCTATCCTCTCGTTGAGCCAGGAAACGCACCCGGAATCTACTTACCCCAGAGGTGATGAATCGCCACGGCGATAAGCAACCAGGCGAGGATAGCCGCCCCGCCGCTAGCCAGAATGGCAAGCACTTTGACAGGGGAGGGCAGCGTTGAGCGGTAGATCGTCAGGTTCGCCCAGTAGGACAAACCGCCCATCGCGCCGCCGATGGCTCCGCCGAAAAAGACCATCAGAAACGGCCAGCCGCAGACAAGGTGAACCCAGATGGGAAGTTTGGGCTTTTCTTTGGCCTCGCTGTTCAGCGTGTCGGTCATTGGAACTCCTTTTTCCTGGAACGATAAACCCTTACTTCCAATGATTGTAGCATACGGAATCTTTCTCGCCAAGCTTGAAGCCGCCTCCACAGGGTATTTCAATTATACCTTCTTGATGGGCTATCCAAACCAAACAATGTCCATCGTGCCGAAAGGGCTCCCTCGATATGCGGTGTTCCACCGCTACTCGGGATGAGCGTGGATAGTCTAAGGATGGTCTAAGGGTTAATCCTACCCGGGTTAATCGGAACCACCCAGGCTCAGCCTGAGAGCGCATTGCCTACGGCTCGTTGCCACTAGGGCTAAGTGGAACCACCCACGCTCAGCCTGAGTGCCGCCCGGAGGGCGGTGTATCGAAGGCCACTCTAATTCCTACACGATGGAGTTTCTTCCATGAGAACGGATCACTCTGACCGCTTCCGTCAACAGGAAACCTCTTCGTTCGGTGTAAGCGCGGCAAGCAAACCCTATCAGACCTATTCCGTTTGTTCTCCCGGTGAAGAAGTTGTGTTTTTTCCGTGAGCAGCGTAGAATGGCCCACGACACCGGAAGCGGCGTGATCCGTTGCGCCGTCCGATGCCTCAGCCGGAAACTCAAACGATCACCATCACGCACTCCGCGGCCCGATCACGCGGAAACAAAGGGAGGCTAGGGATGTCCGAACAGCGTCAGTCTTTGTCGGAATTGTGGAAGTCGGAAGATTACTGGGCCATCTGGTTTGCCGCCATCCTTCTGCTGGGAATCGGCCTGGGAGCCATCGTCAAGGTTCCCAAAGTGGGAAAGTGGATTGAGAATCCCCTGACCGCCTTTCCTTCGGAATTGATTCTACCGCTGATTCTGTTGATGATCGGTCTTGCTGTGCTGACTGCGATCGGTATGTTGATTATGAAGGAAGACTGGAAGGGGTATCTGCCGGGTTTCCTGGTGATTTTCCTCATCGCCACCTTCAGCTACTTCATGTCCCATCAAGCCTCGGTCAAAGCCTACGGTGTGGGGTATGCCATCTGGGCGCTGTTTTTCGGGCTGCTCATTTCCAATACCATCGGGACGCCCGCCTGGTTGATGAAGGGCGTTAAATCCGAGATGTTCATCAAAACCGGTCTGGTACTTCTAGGTGCGGAAATCCTGTTCAGCAAAATCCTCAAACTGGGTGGTCCCGGTCTGGTGGTCGCTTGGATGGTCACGCCGACGGTGATTATCTTCATGTGGTTCTTTGGCACCCGCTGGTTGAAAATGACCAGCAAACCCTTGGTGATCATCATTGCAGCGGCAACCAGCGTCTGCGGCGTTTCAGCGGCTATCGCTACGGCGGCGGCCTGCCGGGCCAAGAAACTGGAACTGACCCTCGCCGTGGGAATGACGATGATCTTCACCGTGATCATGATGATTGCCATGCCGGCCTTAGCCAAGCTGATGGGTATTTCTCCCCTGGTCGGCGGTGCCTGGTTGGGTGGAACCATTGATTCCACCGGTGCCGTTGTGGCCTCTGGCGCGTTGCTTGGGCCGGATGCAGAGAAGGTCGCCGCCGTGGTGAAGATGATTCAGAACATCCTCATCGGTTTCGTCGGCTTTGCCGTGGCCTTGATCTGGGTAACCAAGATCGACCGCGACCCGGATGCTCCGCGTCCCAGCCTGATGGAAATCTGGTATCGCTTCCCCAAATTCATTCTGGGCTTCGTGCTGGCTTCCCTCGTGTTCAGTTTCATCGTGATGCCCGCCTTGGGTGATGGCGGAACGGCGGCCATTCTGCAACAATCGAAGGTTTTCCGTGGCTGGTTCTTCTGCCTGGCCTTCGTCAGTATCGGCCTGGAATCCAACTTCAAAGAACTCGCCGGGCAGATGGTCGGCGGCAAGCCGATTATCCTCTACATCGTTGGTCAGTCCTTCAACATCATTCTCACCCTGTTTGCCGCCTGGTTGGCCTTCGGTGGCGTGCTGTTTGACAAGATCGTCTTGTAAGGGAGGTTCTTCGGATGGATGGAAACAAACTGACACGCTGGCTTTGTCTCCTGGGAACGCTTTGCCTGGTCTTCGCGCTGGTTTTTGTCGCCCAGCGTTACAGCAAAGATCTTCCCGGTACGGCAGGGGCGATGTATCGGCAGAATATCGAACAGGACATTGAAGCGACGGCCTTGATTTATACCGAATCCGGACATGTCATTGAATACCTGGACCACGAACACGGTAAATACGGGTTAGAAATCGACATGGCCGGTCATCTGCAATAAGGAACCTTGGCAGATCCCGCAAGCAAAAGCCCCGGCCAGATGGTCGGGGCTTTTTGCGCTGTCAACGCCTGGTCATGGTGTTGTTTCTACGAATCGCCGGACCTGAGTTGTGTCAGGCTTTCAATTGGATTGAGGAAGGTCTGTCAGGGCTGTGGTTTCATTCCTTCTCGCCGCTTCAAGAATCAATCGGCCTTCAGTATTCAACTCGTTGTCGCTTGTGCAATAGGTACATATAATGGTGGCTATTGTGGTTGCATCATCCATATCCGTGATGAACGATGAATCAATACGCGCCGGTAAGCTGACAAAATCGTTCGGATAATCATTGTAGAACCAAAGTTCGGAGATCATGCCCGCTCGCAAACCAGGAGGAGAGAGGATGATCCAATCGGCATCGGTGGAGGCAATCTCACCTTGGAATCGCGTTTCTTTGCCATAGAAAACGTAGATGGCTCCCGCGTCGGTGCCCGTTCCGGATCGCTGATAAGAATATCGGAGTAGCCATCTTCATCCAATCTTTCATCGTTATTGATGATACGGTTCTGACGTGGCTTTCAGGGAACCCTCGCATCGGGGACACTCGTTCTGAGAATCGAATTCATCGGCGATGTGCAGAAGCATACGAGAGCAATGCGCCGCTTGACAGAAAGCCCTGCCCGTTTTACCTTAAGTGTCTGAAAGAGGGGTTGATCTGTTCACCCCACCTGGAAAGGGCGCTCGGCTTTTCGACTCAAAGGGAAAGGAACTCATGATGCGTACAAAATGGATGACCGGTCTGGTGTTGTGTTTCGCCTTGCTTTCAAGCTCCGCTCTCTGGGCCGACGAGGCCGCGATTTTCACCGTTAAAGGGGGGGTGAGCGTTGAGAACGGAATGAAAACCCTGAGCGTGAGCTTCGAGCCCCACAAGGGCTACTACACGGAAAAAGACAAGCCCTTGAAGGTGACTCTCACCGCACCGGAAGGCGTTACGCTGAAAAAAAGCAAGTTGGGCTGGGCGGATCTGGTGGCCGGTACAAACAAAACGCCCACGCTTACGACAACCTACACGGGTGAAGGCAAAGACAAAAAGGTGGATGTCAAATACCGCATCGGTATTTGCGAGAAAGAAGGTAAGAAACTCTGCCACTTGAAATTCGGTAATCTGAGCCTTCCACTCAAGTAAGGACGCAATCTAATGACCGCAGCCCACCATGATTCCAACGGATCGCGGTGGGCTTTTTCGTGGACGATCAACCAAACGACATGGGTGACAGTAACACGATGGATTGTCACGGATTTCACATCCAACTACCATTCCACTCATAAGACATTAACATAGCAGGCGTAACCAGGGGAGATTCGATTTCATGAGAGGAATGTGGATGCTACATAAGCGAACCCTGTTGCGACGCCTGTTCATCAGTCACCTTCTGCTGGTCATTCCGGTTATCTTGTTCATGGGCTGGTATTTTTCCGTGTCCATCAGTGATTTCTACCGGGACGAGATCCATCAAATGCTGGGTAACAAGGCCCGTCTGTTTTCCATGATGATCCAACCTCTGCTCAAGAAAGGCGAGGAAGAAAAGATCGACCGGGCTTGCGAGACCGGTGGCGCCCAAGCTCAGATCCGCTTCACCGTGATTTTGCCCGATGGTCGGGTCGTTGGGGATACGGAGCGGAACCCCAACGAGATGGATAACCATAGTTCACGCCCGGAAATAAAAACGGCGTTGAATCAACACAACGAAGGAGCCAGCACCCGTTTCAGCCGAACCCTGGAAACGGATATGATGTACGTTGCAGTTCCTTTGCAGGATGATGATGGCCATATGCTTGCCGTGGTCCGAGCCAGCCGCAGTGTGAGCGGAATCAATACCACCCTTAGAAACATCTATAACAACATCACCTTTGTTGCACTACTGGTGCTGTTGTTTACCGCCATTGTGGCCTATGTCGTCAGTACGAGGATCAACCGACCCATCGATGAACTGAAAGCCGGGGCGGATCGCTTCGCCAAAGGGGAATTGTCTCACCGCCTGAAAATGAGCGATGTGGAAGAAATCAACCTGCTGGGCGGCGCGATGAACCAGATGGCGGCGCAACTGGACGAGCGCATCCATGTGATCACGGAACAGCGGAATGAATTGCAGGCGGTTCTGGCCAGCATGGCCGAAGCGGTGATTGTGGTGGACAACGAAGGCCGTATCACACGGATGAACAAAGCCGCCGGAAAGATGCTTGGTATCAATCACAAGACCGTACTCAACCGCAGCTTTCCCGATGCCGGGGTCTCGCAACCCTTATGCGATTTCCTTCAGGAAATCTTCCGAACCGACTGGTTGCTGGAGCGGGAAATCGTTCAAGGCGACGAGGAACCCCCCTTGTTTTTGCAGGCTCACGGAACCATCATCCGCAATGAAGGTGCAGCCAGTCAGATGCCCAGTCGTCTTGGAGCTTTGATTGTGATGAACGATATCACCAAGCTCAAACGTCTGGAAAACATCCGCCGCGATTTTGTCAGCAATGTTTCTCACGAATTGAAAACACCGATCACCGCCATCAAAGGCTTTGTGGAAACCTTGAAAGATGGTGCTTTGCAAGACCCGGAAAACGCGGAAGGCTTTCTGGAAATCATCGGCAAACATGCTGACCGGCTCAATACCATCATCGAGGATCTGCTGAATCTCTCCCGGATTGAAAGCGATGGGGACCAGCGTGAGGTGGAACGGACCGACTATTCCGTGAGAGAACTGACCGAGAATGCCCACATGCTCTGCCAGGCCGCCGCCACTCAAAAAGGGATTCAGATTGTGGTCGATTGTCCCCGCGACCTGACCACATCTCTGAATGCCCGGATGATCGAACTGGCCTTGGTCAACCTGATGGCCAATGCGATCAAATACACACCGGAGCGGGGACTCGTGGCCTTGCGCGCCCAGGAAGACGAACATACCGTGAGCCTCTCGGTCAGTGACACAGGTTTGGGTATCCCTAAAGACAGTTTACCCCGCTTGTTTGAACGGTTCTACCGGGTAGACAAGGCACGCAGTCGAGACATGGGCGGGACGGGTTTAGGCCTGGCCATCGTCAAACATATTGTTATGGCCCATGCAGGACGGGTTCATGTCGAAAGTAAAATGGGGCAAGGGTCCGTCTTCACCATCGTCCTTCCCAAGGGGTAAGGTGACCTTTTTTCGCTTGTGAACCACACCGGTGCAGGACGCCGTTTCAATCATGAAATCCTTGGATAAATCTGGAAAAATGTGGGTTCTTTCTTGAAATCGGTCCTGGAATGCTTATAATACCCGCAGGCTCGACAAAATAAGGCTTACCTTGTTGGTATTACAAACGTTTTAACAGAGATATGGGGTGGGCTTCGCCATGAATCGACTGCATATTCTGCTGATCTCCATCCTGACAGCACTATCCATTGCCGGGTTAATCCTTACTCACGCGGGCCTTGATGAGATGAAGATGCGTGAGGATGGCAAAACGGATGCTGTGTACCTTCCTGATAGGTCTTTCGCCAAACTGATGGCAATGGGTTTCCCGGAAGTCTGGGGGAATCTTTATCTGCTCCGTGCTCAGGTCTACTGGGTGGATCATGTCACGGATTACAAACCTGAAGCCCGTGAAACCCTTCGATCGCTCTTGGATCTTGCTACGGATCTGAATCCTGGAGATCGCTACGGTTATCTTTTTGGTTCCAAAGGCTTATCTTCGTCTTACGGGAATTTCGGTCATTCCTATGCTCTCGATTTATTAAAAAAAGGATGGATTCATAACCCCAATAGTCCTGATTATCCAAAGAATATTGGTTTCGAATATTATATGTATGGTGATAAACCAATCCTTGCCGTTCCCTGGTTTCGTAGCGCTGCGATGGTGGCTGGAGAGGATGTCAATGCTGAGTGGATGAAAGACAGCTTGGTCTGGATGGTGGAAAAGCTTCTTGCGACAGGTGGTGCTAGTTGTGAAATGACCTTGGCGGTATTGAAAGACAGTTTCAAAGACATCAAGGAAGACAAACAACGTGAGAGCGTTATCAAACAAATTCAAGTACAGGAAATTCTCTGCCAGATGGAAAATGTCGCGAAGAGGTTCCATCAGGAAAAGGGGCGTTGGCCGGATTCCTTGAACGAGCTTCTCGCACAAACCAACCTTAGGTCGGTTGAAAACCTTCCTCCAGATCCCTTTGGCGGAAGCTATGTCCTTCTTTCTGAAGGTCGTGTAGATACGACAAGCCGTTTGCAACGACACGGTTTGAATGAAACCGGAGTTGAAGTTTCCCTGGAAGGGAAAAAAGAACAGGACAGGAACCTGGAAGAAATTGAGAATAACACTTCGGAAGGAACTAATAGCCCTGAATCACCCATGAAGCAACAAGAAGAATCCAACCAAGCTACGCCGGAGGTACCATGAGTGCCGTCATTGAAATCAAAGGGTTGACGAAATCACTGAAGACCCATTTTTGGGAAAAGCCATTCATGGCGTTGAAGGGGATTGACCTTCAGGTGGAAGAAGGCCAGGTTTATGGCTTTGTCGGTCATAATGGCGCGGGGAAGACAACCACCATCAAAACCCTGATGGGGCTTATTTCCCCCGATGCCGGAGAGGCCTTCCTTCACGGCAAGCCTGTTTCCAGTGTGGAAAGCCGTCGGGATGTCGGTTTTTTGCCGGAGCGCCCCTATTTCTACGATTACCTTACGGCCAAAGAAGCCCTGATGTTTTATGGGCAACTCAATGGCATGGAGAGGAAAGCCATTGAAAAACGGACGCCGGAGTTGCTTGAGTTGCTGAATATCCAAGCGGCGGCCAATCGGCAGATGAAGGGCTTCTCTAAAGGGATGTTGCAACGTCTGGGCATGGCGACGGCGATTATCCACGATCCGTCGCTGGTTATTCTGGATGAACCGATGTCCGGCTTGGACCCGGTGGGCCGGGGGCAGATCAAAGAAATCATCCGTTTACTGAAGAAACAGAAAAAAACCGTCTTCTTCAGCAGTCATATTCTGGCAGACATTGAACAGCTTTGCGACCATGTTGCGCTGATCGCTCATGGTGAGATCCGCCAGGAAGGGAAGGTGGAAGCCCTTCTTTCCAGCTACGATAAAGGCTATGAACTGGTTGTGATTGACAACGGTAAGCCGGAACTTGCCTCGCTGGCTGAATCTCTGGACCCGTCCTGGTCACGTAAGGGCGGACACATCAGCTTTGTGGTTAAAACGGAAGAGCAACGTTGGGATGGGTTGAAGCGTCTGGCAGAACTGCAAGCGGATGTGGTGCAGTTGCAGCCCCATCGTGTCACCCTGGAAGAACTGTTCCTCAAGGAGTTCCAATCATGAGCAGTATTTGGACCATTGCCTTGAATACCTTTCGTGAGGCGGTTCGCGATAAGATTTTCTATACCTTGTTGGGTTTCGCCTTTGTGATGACCGGCTTCAGTGTTTTGCTTTCCACCATGACACTAAGCACCTACGTGCGGGTTATCATGGATGTCGGCATGGCCAATATCGAGGTCTTCGGTACGCTGATTGCCATCTTTGTCGGTATCAACCTTGTCCATAAGGAAATCGACCGGCGAACCATCTACACCATCATCACCCGACCCGTGGAACGGCACCACTTCATCCTTGGAAAATACCTCGGTCTGGTGGGTACATTGGCGGTTCAGGTGGCGATCATGTCCGCTTTGTTCCTCTTCGTGGTCTGGCTTTTCCCCTTTGGCACAGAGTATCTTGGGGCGTTGATTCCTGCCATCTGGCTGATTTTCATTCAGTTGATGTTTATCACCGCCGTTGCGGTTCTGTTCAGTGCCTACAGCACCCCCATCCTTGCTGGAATGTTCACCTTGGGGTTTTATCTCGTGGGAACCTCTAGCTGGTACCTGCGCACTTTTCTGGATGAAAACAGCTCGGATTTCATGCGCTTTTCAGTGAAGTTCCTTTCCTATACCTTACCGGATTTCACCTTCTTGAACCTTAAAGGCGAAGTGGTGAACAAGATCGCCTTCAGCGGTGAATACGTTGTGACCGCCACGGCCTACGGGCTTAGCTATTCCCTCTTGGCCCTGATTATCGCCATTCTGATCTTCCGTAAGAAGGATATCAAATAACGCCGCTGAAAATCGTGAGCCTATACCCAAGCCCCTTCTTCAGACGAAGGGGCTTTTCAGCTTGGTGGTAAACCCTGTTCTTGTTTTTGCTGCCGTGGAATAAACTCAAGGTAAAAGACCTCTGGGTCTCACCGAGGGTCGCATGAAGGCATGATTGGTTTATTGGCAGTAGAATCCTTCCGCAACACAAACCCCCACATTATTTCCTTGTACATCCGGGCCGTAGCAGCAGACCTGTCCGGTATGGCAGTCCAGATGATCGGTGCAGCTTCGCAGGCATAGATTTTCCATGCTTCCGGTCTGATATTCGAAATTCATGCACACGGCTTCATAAGCGCAGTCGTCATTGGATTGACAGACCGCAGTACAGTAGCCGCCTTGCCACCAGACATCACCGGTATAGCCGAAATCCTGTAAGCAGGCTGGGTTACAGAGCGTTGATCCTTGGGCGCAGGTGTCACAGAGGTTAGGATCAGAACAATTTCCGCCTGGATAGCTATAGCCCGTGCAGGCATTGAGGTTGGGTACACAGAAGCCTCGCCCGGCGACCAGTTCCGTGTTACAGCCCGCACCGGAGGGGCAATCGTTGTGTGTCTCGCAAGGGGTGACGCAGTAGGCTTCATAGGTCAGCGAGTTTTCCAGACAGGCTCCTCCCGTTCCGCATTCATTCTGGCTCAGGCAGGGGTGGCAATAATAGTCTTCTTCGTCGCCATCGGTGACATCTCCGTCAGTCACGTCTCCGTCTGTCACATCCCCATCGGTTGCATCGCCGTCGGAGGGATCTCCTCCCGGTTCGCAGATGCCCGATTGATAGTCACAATGGAAGCCTTCATCACAGCCGGTGTTCTCACAGTGGTCGTCTTCCATTTCGCATTCACCGGTTTGCAGGTTGCATTCAAACATGCCCGGACAGCCCGTCAACGCGCAGTGGTTGCCGCTTTCTTCACACCAGCCGGTTTCTTCGTTGCAGGTCTGGCGCGGTGGGCATTCTACACCGGTGCAGCGTGTGGGTTCGCACAATCCCAGGGGTGGGCGGCAGTACGATCCGCTTTGTCCGCTGACTTCATCGCAACGCCCACCTTCCGGGCAGTCTTCATCTTCGGTGCATCGAGGCGCGCAGAAACCCTCGCCCGAATCATCATTCAGGCACAGGTCAATGGCTCGTCCGCATTGCTCGTGGTTGGAACAAGCTTCACAGTAGGTTTTATCGCCAAGCTCCGCGCTTGCTTCACAGACTTCCGTGCTGGTGTTGCACAGGAAGCCTTCCATGCACCCGGTCATCAGGCAGGATTCCTCCCGGCAGCTATTGGATGGCGGCATACAGAGCTGGTGCTCGTCCCCGGAAAGGTCGGCGTAAAGTTGACAGGCATAGCCTTCCGGGCAGGTGAAGGTCTGGGCGCAGGAGGTCGCGCAGTATCCACCCGATCCTTTGGGAATGCAAACGGCATCTGTGGAGTTGCAGTCGCGATCTGCTTGGCATTCCTGGCACAAGACGGGGTGTGTGTTGTCGTCGTCATCATCGGATGAATTGTCATCGTCGTCGTCACCAGGATCAGGAAGACAAAGGGCATTTTCGCAGCCAAAAGGGCATTCCAGCTCCAAGGTCCAGGCATTGCCATCTTCACCGGGCATACACTTTTCGACATTGCCATCGTCAGCACAGCGAAGCTGATAGACCGGGCAGGCCGCAACTTCATCTTCCGGTTTGCAATACCCATCCGTGTCGCAGCGCATCCCGGTCTGACATTCCTGGTCAAAGAGACAAGACTGCAAGGCATCCTCTCCATCATCGGGGGATGATTCTTCTTGGGACTCTGACGTACAAGCCGTCAATCCCAAGAGAATGCCCATACACAGCCATGTGGTTACCAGTGCTTTCATGGTCTATCTCCCATAAAAAAAGGACGGTCTCCCATCCCCAGCTTCGCGGCTGATCTTCATGAGGAAAGTGTAAAACGGAACGGGGGATGGAGTCAAGAAAAGCAGTGACTTGAACAGGGCGAATCCATACTTCGATCCCGGTAGTTCGGAGATGAAAAGCCACTTGGCAACGGATTTCCCATTATGGTATACATATCTTGATTCGTGAATCTCTGTTGGGGAACCGTGTTTATCACGGGAATGTGTTTTCAATCGGTAACTGTTTTATAGATAGTAAGATCATCAAGGAGAAGAAGATGCAGAAACATACTTGGCTACTGGTTCTTTTGTTGCTTTTAACGCTACCTGTTCTTGGTTGTGATGACAATGGTGATGATGATGACGATGATGTAACCAGTGACGGTGATACTGACGATGATGACGATGATGTAACCAGTGACGGTGATACTGATGATGATGATGAAGACGGCGACATTGACGGTGATGAAGATGGCGACATCGATGGGGATGAAGACGGCGACATCGATGGGGATGAAGACGGCGACATCGATGGGGATGAAGACGGCGACATCGATGGGGATGAAGACGGCGACATCGATGGGGATGAAGACGGCGACATCGATGGGGATGAAGACGGCGACATCGATGGGGATGAAGACGGAGACATCGACGGGGACGAAGACGGCGACATCGACGGGGACGAAGACGGCGACATCGATGGGGACGAAGAAATCGTCTGTGATGATCCGGGGGAGGCTTTTGTTATTCCCGACGAAATTGGTCAGGCTATCGTATTGACCGGAGAACTGAGCGAAGATGATCCGCTTTTTGATCGTTTGTATGAATGCGGTGATACTGAGGCGGATGAGTATGATGTTTACTATGACACCTTTGAAATCTACAATGATGGAACAGAAGCGAAGACCATCACGATTATCGCGTCCTGGGATGATGACGGGTTCCTGTTCGTCTATGATTCTCCTTTTGATGCGGATAATCCTACTGTAAATTGCATGGATTCCAACGATGATCTCGGTGAGGACACGGATTACAGTCAGATTACAGATCTGGTGTTGCAACCCTGTCAGAAGATGGTTGTTGTGGCGACCAGCTATGACCCCGAATTGACCTTGAACTATTCCATTGAAATCGGCATGCCAGGAGAGGTAAATCTGGGGGATACTTGTGGTGGAATCGGCTTTTGCCCGGATGGCAGTGTTTGCTATGGCGATCCACTCGTCTGTACGGCCATTTCTACCTTGAACGTCGGGGATGCCTGCGATCCGGACAATCCCACGGCTGTTTGCCCGGATGGCAGTGTTTGCTATGGGGAACCACTTGTCTGCACCGCTATTTCTACCTTGAATGTCGGGGATGGCTGTGATCCGGACAATCCCACGGCTGTTTGCCCGGATGGCAGTGTTTGCTATGGGGAACCACTTGTCTGCACCGCTATTTCTACCTTGAACGTCGGGGATGCCTGCGATCCGGACAATCCCACGGCTGTTTGCCCGGATGGCAGTGTTTGTTATGGTGATCCGATGGTCTGTACACAGGCTACACCGCCAAGCATTACCAATGCGACAGGGTATTATTTCAGCTACCAATCAGAGTCTATTAATAGCGTGAAAATTCTCGTGGATGGTCAAGACACAGCGGGTGATGTTGCTGGCTATATGATTGATTTTATCGATCATGAGGGCTTTTCCCTGCCCGGACGCTGGCTTGGTCCTGAAAGGTTCGACAACCAAGGCGACATTGTCGGACAAACCAGCTTTACCGGCGCTGAAATATATTATGTTACCCCGATTTCAAATTTGGATCAGGAACTTGCCGAAGTTCGCCTGATGCTGATTGATGATATGGGGGTGGTATCAGATCCGTATTATGCGGTCACAACCTTTGCGACGATCGAAGAGATTCAGGGCGGCAATAGCTGTGACCCCAATGGAGCGACCAACTTTATCTGTGAAGGGGGGCACATCTGTCCGGATAGTCTTGTTTGTGATTCGCCTTGTAATTTGTATGCCGAAAGTAGTGAATGCTCGGAAGGACAGAGTTGTATGCTACACGAGGATTGGACGGGAGGAATCTGCATGACTCCTGGTAGTGCGGGGGTTTCGGAAAGTTGTGATGAGACTGCCGATTGCCAAGCGGGACTGTTCTGTTTTTCCGGGGGGCCGGAGAGTTTGACCTGCGAGAAGCTTTGTCGTCTAAGTGATGGGGAAGGGTGTGGTGAAGGTGAAACCTGCTCTATGATGGCTCCTCCAAGCGTTACCGATTATGGCGTTTGTGAGCTGCAAGACCTGTAAGCTTTCCCCTTTTTGTACCTGGATACAAAACGATCCCACATCGATTTCCCGATGTGGGATCGTTTCTTTGTTGTTGTATAGTCTGTGAATCAGGGCTGGTGGGCCGCTTCATAGTCGATGACATCGTTCGTGGGCAGCATCGCCTCACCGCTTGTCATGACCCGTTCCAACTCTCTGGCTTTGGCACGGATGAAGGGCACCCAGGGAGCTTTCTCCAGCCAGGTCTGGGGTAAACCCTGCACACCGAAGCGGGCTCCGGCCAAGGCTCCCACCATCGCCGCCGTTGTATCGGTATCCCCTCCAAGGGTGATGATGCTGACGATGGCATCAAACCAGTCTTTGGCGTTGAGCCCCACGGCCAGCGCAGTGGTTACCGAAGCCAGCGCGTAGCTTTCCGTTCCCAGGCGGATGGGACTGCGGCTGCTTTTGTGGGCCTTGGCGGCGATCATTCGCGCATTTTCCTCCGTGCTTTTCACCATGCTTTCGTCCAGAAGATCCAGCATTGAGAAGAACACGGGCCTTTTGGGAACCGTTTCCAACAGATAGGGTTGGTAATCATCCATCAGGGTTTCATGGGCCAGTTCTACCTGGTTGCGAAGCAGGCGGAGTTTTTCATCCAGACTCTGGGGTGCGGTAGGATCGGTTTCAAGGCTGATTGCTACGGCCAACGCTACGGCGGCAAGGATGCCTTCGGTTTTCCGGTGGGTGACGAGACTTTGCTCAATTACGGCAGGAAGCAGGCGAGGGCGATCGTTGCTATAAAAAAGGGCCAAGGGAGCCACACGCATCGCCGCCCCATTGCCTTCGCTGTCTTGCCCGCTTTGGTTCCAGGGGGTGTTGTCGGCCAAGGCTTCCACACTGTTGCGGAAATTCACTCCGGTTCCACGAAGGATGCCAAAGCGTTTGACACGTTCTCCCTGGCTGGCACGAACCAGGCGTTCGGCGAAAAGATCCACCGAAAACTGAGCGGAAAGCAGCAGGCTTTCCAGAAGCAAGAGGGAAACCTGAGTATCGTCGGTATACCATCCGGCTTGCTTGCTGCCGGGAAAGGCTGGCCATTGAGCGCGGGAGAGGCCGGAACGTGAAATATCCTGCGGATGCTTGCCTTCCACCGGGGCTCCGGCGGAGTCTCCCAGGGCCAGACCAAGCAGACAACCTTCGATGCGTGAACGGTTCGACATCGTCACCCTTTCATACGGCTTGAAGCCTTTGTGTTTCAGTGTTACGCTTGGCGGATCTTTTCCAGTTCCTTCATCACGGTCTGCCGTACCGTCTTGGAGCGATCTTCCAGGCCCAGCTTCAGAAACGAAGCACCAAGGAGCTTGCCCCCAACCCGGTAGGCCATCGAGCGAACGGCGTTCTGGCTGTCCTGGCGGGCGATATGCAAGGTTTCCTCAATCTCCGTACTGGCCAGCTTTCCCGTATTCTCTTCCAGCGCATCCAGCACTCCCAGGCGAACTTCCCAGTTCATCCGTTCGCTCTTGTTGTTGGGAATCCGGTAACTGAGCAGTACCGTGAGTGGATCGTGCAGGCGGGCCAGCCAGCGCACCGCATGGCGGTTGGCCGAGATGGGTAGCATGGGAGCCGGAACCTCTTCATCCCAATTTTCAGACCAGAAAGGAGATGGATTCTGGAAAAACGCCTGCTCTTCTTCGGTGAGTTGCTCCGCGAATTCATCTTTCAAGTCACCGGCCAAGCCGGCTTCTTTTTCAAACTCATCCAACAGATCGCTCAATTCCGGCGTGGGTGGCAGCGGCGCGTGGGAACGCTCCGGACTTTCGTAGTACTCCCAGAGGTCTTCAATCTCCTGATCTCGCTGTTTCTGGCGCAATAGACTGAGGTATTCGTGGTATTCCTTGTCGTTGACCGCCGATGGATAGCCGGAATGGATGATTTCCCGCGTGAGTTGGATCTTCTCCCGTTTGGTACAGAGATCGCTTTCAAAAATGAGATCCATCAAATCCCGCGTGTCCTGCCGCCGGATGTCATCGTAACTCAAGAGCAGAAAGAGCAGACGAAGCCGCTCTTTGACGGAAAAGGAATGCAGGTCTTTCAGGTAGCGGCCCAGGGTCAGCGCATTGACCTTATGGCCCCAATCTCCCCCAAAGGGACGCAGGTACAAAAGATCCCGCAGGTTGTTCGTATCGGTGGGAGTCATTTGGTTGCGTTCAATCAGGAACGCATAGATATTGAAAATGTATCCGGGGATCCCGCCTACCGTCAAGGGTTTGCAGATCCGTGCCGCATGTTGCGCCAGCTTGAACAACCAGCTTTGAGGAATGGCTCCGTGTTGGTGGCAAACGTAGAAGAACACACCGACGTAGTAGGGGTTATCCATGCGTTCCGATTCCACCTCAAAGTAGTTGGAATCGACGTTTTCACCTTCTTGAGCAAAGAACAACTCGTCGGCTTTTTCAATCAGGGTTCGTAAGATCGCCGTATCTTCTTCCGGGATGTCCAGAATCTGGCTCAGTCGGTGGGGAAGGGTGAAGGCGATTTCGTTTCGTTGGATGCGCTCCAGCAGATGTTGTGCGCCCTGGGTATCGTCGGGGTTGATGCTCAGTTCGTAGTCCAGAATATCGCAGGCTCGTTCGTACTGACGGAAGTAGAGCAGGCAGAGCGCGAAATTGTGCAAGGCGCGAAGGTAGGGGCGGTTGCCGCTGTAACTCCAGGGAAGGGCGCCGTCCATCGGTTGGGGTAGGGCTTCCTCAGTTGTCATAATGGCGCGCTGGAACAAGGCCAGGGCGGTATACATCTCTTCATCATGCCAGGCAATGGTTCCCAGGGTGTTGTAGATGTCCACAAACTGCGGCACGCGGCGAAGCAAACGGGTCAGCAGGCGTTTGCATTCTGTGTTGTCGATATCGCCGCTTTCCCACATGTCCATTACTTCGTCGAAATAGACATCCCAGCGTTGGACATCCGGTGGCCAGATCAGTTCCAATTCATCCGGCTGGTGTTCTTTTACTCGAATCGGCTCCATGATACCTTCCATCGAACAGAGAATCCAAAACGACAACCCGCGTATTTTATCGGCATTCTTTTTGAAATGCCTACAAAAAAATCAGTTTTTCCGTTGTTTTGGCTGATCTGAACTTCCGTTGAAGAGATCAACGACATCTGCTATGCTTGTTTCGGTGATTCAGTAAACAACAGAGTGGGATGGAAAAAGATGACGGAACGGCGTTTGGACATTGATTGGCTACGTATCCTCGCGGTATGGCTTCTCTTTCTATTTCATGTGGGGAAAGCCTACGACACGGTTCCCTATTACCCGGTCAAAGCCCCTGATGGCAGCACGTTGCTCAACTACATGACCGGCTTCATTCACGTCTGGCATATGCCGTTGTTCTTTTTCTTGGCAGGTTGGGCGGTCAAAGGCTCACTAGAACGCAAAGGAACCAAAGATTTTATCATCGGACGGTTCTTGCGTCTTGGGTTGCCATTTGTCTTTCTGGTGTTGATCTTCTGTCCGCCCATTCGCTATGTTCATGCCCTTACGGCTCAGAATTATGAGGGATCTTTCCTTAACTTCGTTCCGATGTTTTTCTCTTCACTGACCTACTTCAGTTGGTCCCACGGCTGGTTTCTGCTCTACTTGTTGACCTTCACCTTGCTATATCTACCCCTCTTTCGTTGGGCGCAGCGGCGGGAGTTTTCGCTTCGTAGAAAACGGTGGCTTTTCCTTCCGCCACTGCTTCTTGTACTGATTCAACTTGTGTTGCGTCCTATTTGGCCAGGCTATCAGAACCTCTATAATGATTGGGCCAACGTGACGTATTACAGCACCTTCTTCCTTCTTGGGGATTTGTTTTCTCGCTCACCGGAGTACGAAACCTGGTTGCTGAAAACTCGTCGGTTTTGGATGTTCGCGGCTTGGGGCAGCGTTCTTCTTTTGCTTGTACTGGATCTCTCAAGCGGTTGGAGTTGGATGACCCGCAGTGCCTTTGCTCTTGCCTCCTATTCGTGGGTTCTGGCGATGTTGGCATGGGCTCGGCAATGGGCAGCATCATGGACCAGAGGGCATCGCTTCTGGGTGAAAGCGGCCTTTCCTGTATACATCTTGCATCAGGCGATGATTGTAATCCCAGGTTATTGGATTGCGTTTCGGACGGACTGGCCTTTGGCCCTACGGTTTGGACTGTCCTTGCTGACATCTATTTTGTTGACGATGGTTGTGTATGGCGCACTGGTCAAACCGTTTCGTCCTGTTCGATTTTTGTTTGGAGAGCGATAATTCTAGGAACGCCTTACCAGCGTAGGGTGACTTTCCCTTGAACGCCCTTGAACTCCGGAACCTGACGGCATTGTCCGCCGGTGCAGAGATAGCCGGGGGCCACCTGTCCACCGAACACGGCCAGTTCGATCCATTCCGCAAAACGGCTGCGCAGTTCTCCGGCGAGGTAGTGGTCGAAGCTGTCCGAGCCTTGATCGTTGGCAAGGTCTTCCATGTAGTAGGTGTAAAGCAAGGCCACGGAGAAATAGCCTGTCCAGGTGTACCCCAGGTTGACTCCGGTCCGGGTTTCCAGGCGCTTGATGAGTTGCTCATCTTTGCGTTTGAATTTGAGATCCCCTTCCACGAGGTGGTGGGCCGCTACGGGAGCTTTGACGCCCAGTTCGGCATGAAGGGTTTGCCGAAAGCCGGTGTTCTGGTCCAAGTCGTATTCGTTGCGAAACCCGGCTTCCACATGGCCTTCCACGTTGCCGATGAGTTGCCGCCAGCCGCCGTAGACATGCCAGATTTCCATCCCGCGAATCTTTTCGCCGCCGTTGTGTTCATTGGTCGCTCCAAAACCGCCCAGGCTGGTGCTGGCCGTTCCCATGCTGCGGTTGCGTGAGTAATATCCGTTCAGGTACGGTTCGCCGTCAATATCCACAATGTAGTAGCCCAGGCGAAGACGCGCTCCGCGCGCGGTGTAATCTTCATCGTGGATTTCCGCTTCCGGGTGTTCCAGGTTGGGGGCTTGGCTGTATAGCGTATCACTGTTGAAGCGCAGCATGGAAGGCGCCGTATCGGAGAGATTCAAGGCGGTTGGTGCCGGGTAGCGCGCTCCGGCCAAGGCACTTTGCAAGGCTTGATGCTGCTGCTGAAGGGTCGGGCTGATTTCACGCATGTAGGGTTGAATCGGTTCTTTGCCCCGACGAAAGACGAAGTCGTTGTAGTCTTTGTATTCCAACAGAGCGGAAAAGCCTTCCAGGTTGAAGTCCATTCCGGCATAAACGCCCCAGCCGGTGTCATAGACCGAGTGATGAGCCATCAGATCGTCATCCAGTTTGCGGGCCGAACGATGCAGAAAGGCCGCTTCGGTGTAAAGGGTCAGCATGTCGGCGATGTTGGTCACTTCGAGGTTTCCACCCCAGACGCCGGTGTCGATCTCCGCGACGTGTCGTTTCTGTCTGTCTGGGATCAAGGGGGCGAAGCGGGCATCCACGCCGTGAACGCCCACGGTGACCATGTCGGCAAAGCGCTGTTGAATGCGAAAGCCGCTGATCAGGTCCAAAGGGTCTTCCTGATACGCCTGGTTCACCGGGTCGATTTGCAAGGTGTTCGATAGCCCGGTGAAGAAGATCATTGTGGTGTCTTGGACGCTGACTTCCAGTTTGAGCCCGCGAAGGGTGTTGTCCACCTCGCCACCCGGTTCTTTGCGCATCGCCAGAGCCAGGCCACGTCCCAGAACGAGGTAGTAATCTCCGACATCGGCGCGAAGCGGGCGTTTGTCGTAGACGAAATACAGTTTCTCCGCGTAGACCTGGGTATCCTGGTGGCTTTGTTCCACGCTGACGGTTTCAAAAAGGGTTTCGCCGTTTTCGTCCTGACCGATCGGCTCGCGGTATTTCAGATAAAGTTTATCCGGGGTGCCGCGAACCATCACATCCCCGCCGAAGCGGAAGACCGACCAACTCAGGTTGAAGGTCAGTTCGTTTTCAATGCGCACAAAGTCTTCCGGCAAAAAATCGCTGCTCGCCTGGAAATCGCGGTACCAATCCACCCTGAATTCATTCTCCACCTGAAGCTGCACCGGGCGCCCCTCGTAGTCATCGTAAAGGGTTCCGGCAAGCGCGGGAAGAGACACAAAGCAGATCAGGCTGAACAGGCATCCGATGAAGGCTCTACGCACGGTGATACTCTCCCTGAATCAGTGGTACGGAATGCTTAGGGACGCTGCAATTCCTTGGCGATGGCTTCTTCCAGAGCGGGAAGGTCGTTGGGAACGAAACCACGGTGGAAAACCACCTGGCGGCCTTCCCGGTCGATGAGCAGCCCGAAAGGAATCTCGATGGATGGGGAGTATTGCTGGGCCAAGCGGGTATCGGAGTCGAAGAGCAGGGGATAGCCTGCACGGAAGGCAAGAAACATGCTCTTGGCCTTGGCTTTCTCGTCAGCACCATCGACGTTGATCGCGACCACGGAAAAGCCCTGGTCTTTGTATTTCTCATGCAGGGGTTTGAGCAATTTCAGTTCGTTGCGACAGGGCGCACACCAGCTTGCCCAAAAGGTCATCCAGACCACTTTGCCTTTGTAGTCGGCCAGGGTTTTCATGGAACCGTCTCGGCTTTCCAGGTTGAAGTCCACGGCGGGAGGGCGGCTGTCAGGGGCGTTCAAGGTCCAGTGACTCGCCGGCGCATCCGGAGTGGGCGAGGCGGTTTTACAACCGGGAAGGAGCAGGGCGAGGCTGATGAACAGCACGAAGCAGAGACCGAGAAGACGATTCATGAATCCTCCTTACCAATCACGTTGACTAGATGCAGGCGTTTGAATAAGAAACGCCGAATCCCCCTCCCTTGGGCTTATCCCAAAGCGCTAAGGGTTTGTCAAAGAAATGTTGGTTGCTTGCATTTCTCCGTGGCTTATCGGGACGCCTTGGGTAGAACGCCCGTCCCTTTTTCCGGCAGTTGGTTGGGGATGTTTTCGCAAAGTATCGGGCCTTGTACCCAGGCAATGGTTGCGTTCGTTACATTGGCTGGCGGCAGAGTGGAAAGCTGGTCCAGCAGAGCCTTTTGGCGGTCTGTGGTGTCCGGGTGGGTGGAAAGCAGGGCCAGGTTCAAGGGAGAATCTCCTTGCAGGGATTTCAGGCGTTCAAAGAAGACAATCATCCCCGTTGGGTCAAAGCCTGCCTGCCGTGCCAGTTTCAAGCCGGAGTCATCCGCTTCGTATTCCTGGTCGCGATTGTAAGCCAGACCACCCAATTCCGCAGCCGATTCCAGCAGCAGGCGTTCCAGTCCGCCGGTATCTCCTAGAACCACACGAAGCCCCACGGACATCCCCAGTTTAGTCAGCATGTTGCGTACTCCATGCTGGTGAGTGACATGGGCCATTTCATGGGCCAGCACGCAGGCCACTTCATCCACGCTTTCCGCGTTTTCCAGAAGACCGCGGTTGACCATCATCATTCCGCCGGGCAAGGCAAATGCGTTGACCTGGGGATCATCCACCAGCAGGACATGGAAGTCATAGGGCGTCTCCCCGGCGGCATCCACAAGGCGTTGAACGACCTGCGTCAGCATGGCTTGGGCCTTGTCGTGGCCGCAGAGCGATTGACTTTCCAACACCTGGCCGGCCCCGGCACGACCCAACTCGATCTGCCATTGCGGGGGGATCATCGCCGAGGCTCTTTCCGAAGCCCAATGCAGGGCGACATAGCCGCCAAAGGTGATTGCCACCAGTACGGCGAAGACAAGCCCGTAGCCTAGCACGGTCAATCCGCCCTGGGTGCTTCTCTGGCGTTTCAAGGCCTGAATGTCCTGATGAATCCTGGAGGACAAAGGGGCTTGCAGCAAGTCGGTCAGGATGTGTTGATCCTGCACGTACAAAACAAGGTTTCTGCTATCGACCGTTGTGCGGATTTCAAGAAATTGCTTGTCCAACCCGCCCCATTGAAAACCGCAGATGTCCAAGGGAAAGGAAATCTGCTGCTCACGGACCGAGACATGAAGTTGATTTCCTACAAGCTCGACCTGACAACCCATTGAACCCTTTTGATCAGGTAGAAGGTGAAACCCGTTGGCTTGATAGTGTGGCATGATGCAGGCTCCGTGAAAAGCGTAATGAATGAAGAGAGTTTAGCCTGCTCCCCGGTTTGGGTCAAGGGCTGGGAAGAAATGCCCCCGGATCGTGTCTCTACACGGCTTGGATTTTCAGTATCTTGTCTCTCTCTTTGTATGAAACCGAGACATTTTTGTCATGATGTCGCATTCTTTGTCAGGGTTATGAATAGGAAAACGGGAAGGATACGGAGTAACCCTTGTGAAAACATGATTTTACGAGTTTGTCTTTCTTTGGCCTGAAATTTGCTTTTCTATTTGAGGTACGAGAGCAATCCGTGGTTTGCCCTGCCCGGATCTCGTACCCGGATCACTCCTGATCCACCCCTCCTCCACGGCGGGCCGTGCTAATGCGCGGCCCGCTCACTTTTTATGGTGCAGACGTTGGTTCCTGAGTTGTGGCTTGGTCGGCTGCTTCTCTCTCTTTACGAAAGAGTTTGTCATAGACGAGTAAAATGGATGTGAAGATCAACAATCCGAGGATGAGATTTTTTGAGATATTGCCGGAAATGTGAGTGAGTCGTATCGGCACCACAAGTGATAAACTCAAAAAACCACATGCAACCGCATGAGATGCAGGCCAGGCCAAGAGTCGCCGTACACGATCCTGCTTCATCAACCAGGTCACCGCATAGACCAGAATAAGGCTGATAGCGATGGCGATGAGTGAACAAAACAGAACCATACAGATCTCATGGTTCTTGTAAATCGCTGATTTGGTCCCTCCAAACAAGGACTTGGTGATGCTCCGTGACCAGTGATAGCCATAGTAGTGCAAGGGGATGAACAGCAGCAGGTTGGAGCTGATAAACACAGAGACTTTTCGTGTGAAGAGCCATTCAAAAAGCGGTGACAGCCAAGATCGACGGTTGATGACGGTTGTCAGCAGCACAATCAGGGAAGAGAAGGCCAAGATATAGGGTAGCGTAACCGGGGCTTTCAATATGGGAAAGGGGAAAGGCCAAAGCAGCGTATTCAGGAAGGCGTATTTCGTTTGCATCGGGCCGTCAAACGCAACGGCCAACCCACAAACAAGAATCGTGAGAGTGAGTAGAACCAACCCAAAGCCAAAACGATGGCTGTCTTTCTTCAGGCTTGCATAGAAGTATCCCATGAAACAGAAAAGTCCCCAGGAAACCAGGGGGAAATATCCCGGAGTAAAGCCTTTCAGTACCGAGCCGCCTTGGCGTAAATCATCCCAGAAAAGCAGGCAAGAAAGCACGGCAAGAAGGATCAGCAACCCGCGTTGGGTAAACCGTCCTTCGTAATGTTCATACAGGCCAAGTAAGACTCGCCAGCCGAACAGCAGAAACATGAAATCAAAATCGATCATTGATCGCTTCAGATAATAGGAGTGCAGCGCGGCTACGAAGAAAAAGAGAATGTCCTGCCGTGTCTGTTCGGGTCGCGCCTTTTTAGCATACATCGGGTAGGTCATGCCAAAAGCAAAAAAGAAAAAGGCCGGTGCCGCTTCTCCAATAAAACGTACCAGATCACCTTCTAGGCTGAAACGAGGAACCATCCGGAAGGTATGAACCGAAATCATCAGTAACATGGCCAGCACACGAATGGCGTCAAGCCCCAGGTCTCGTTTCCGTGGAATGGTTTGGACATCAGGCGTCATGAGCTGCATCTCTTGCGTTAGGGAATTATGGGCAAACGCGGAAGCAATCCATCGGTGCCCCTCCATCCATGCAGGCATGGTGGAGGGGCTGACATGGTAGAGAATTTCTCAGAGTCTGCTATCGTTTGGAGGTGCATTCATCTTCCGGGGTTCCAAGGCAACAAACCGGTTCGGTCCGCTGGCAGAGTTTGGCGCTGTCCATCGCTTCACCCGCCAAACGCTGACGTACCCAGGCGACTTGTTCCGGCAGCGACCAGATCGCTCCCGCAGAGTGACCGGCACCCGCGCAATTGATCTGCTCCAACTGATACCCGGATTGACATAGTTTGTCAAAGTCATCCAATTGTGGTGCGGTGACAACAAGGTCATCCAGTTCAGAGTAAACCATCAAGGTGGGGGTGTAGCGCAGGGCGGGAACGCTGGTTGTGGAAAGGCCGTTTTCCCTGAAGTAGCAGGACCAGGGCTCCAACTCGTCCCAGCGTTCTTCTGCGCCTTTGCCTGCAAAATCATCGGTGAAGATGTCGGAAACCTGGGAAAAATCATCTTCGTTGAAAACATCGCCGATATCACATTCTTCCATGCCTTCCATGAAGACATACTGTTCCGCGTTGTCGGCCAGGAAATAGGGATCTTCGTTCACGAAGACATTGTTTAGATTCTCAGGCGCTCCGTACCAGGCGCGCAGGGTCGTCAACACGGAGGTGAACGCAATGGAAGGTGGCCCGAATTCGCTGACGGCGATGGAGGCCAAGGAGAGCAGATCCGAAGGGGGAACGAGCGCCACAACGGCTGCGACATCCATTTCCGGGGCGTAGTAGGGGCCATAGAGTTCCGTGAACAAGGCTGCGTGCCCACCTTGAGAGCCTCCCCAGACAACGACTTGTTCGTTGGCCTGGATTTCCTGCTGGAAATCTTCGTCGGCAAGCAATTGCCGTGCTGCGCGCAGGGCATCCCAACTACCGATCGCCACCTGTTCACCGCCAAGGTAGGCGTGACGGGCCGTGGAGGCATCGCCGAAGCTGTTCAGGCCGATGTAATCCGGGGCCACGGCAATAAACCCCTGAGAAGCAAGAAGAGCCGCTTCCAATTGACCGCTTCCTTCACGACCGGGCGCACAGACATCGGCAAAGCCTGTGGTGCCATGCAAGAACAGAGACATCGGGAAGTCCTTGCTCTGAACTTCATCCGTGTTGGCGGGAATTCCCAGTACGGCGGTGGCTTCAACCTTCTGGCCACGATCCTGGGTGGTATAGCGGAACATGAAAACCCGACATCCGTAAGGAACCGGAGACAAGGCATCGTAGCCTTCGTTGTTCAACAGGCCGTCGATGGTGTCAGGATCAAGATCGTAAAACGGGTCGTTTTTCCAGTCCACGATCTGACCCAGTTCATCGGTCGGGATCAATTCATAGTTGGGCATCCCACAAGCCGCAACAGGCATCTCCGGAGCTTGTTCCTCTTCTTCCCCGTCTTCCGTATCTCCGTCTTCGTCGCCATCGCTTGGTTCATCATCTTCTTCATCACCATCCAAACCGGTGTCTCCGTCTTCTTCCTGATCGCCGTCAAGTTGAGGTTCGTCGTTGCCATCCTCGTTGGAATCCGAGCAGGCGGTGAAAAATGAGAGAAGAGCTGAAAGAAAGAACACAAAGTAAAACGATTGCTTCATCATCTCGGATTCCTTTCATAAGCAATGAGAGATTGTCGGTTGGAAAGCATGACGTGTAGCTCATTCGGGTTTCTTATAGATGCGTACATGGGCCTGTTTTCGGCCCGTCATCCGTTGATAGATTTCATTGGGATAGCCCAAGGCGATGGCTGTGTGAATCCGTTCACCGGGTTCCAGAGATAAGGCGTTACGTAAGGCTTCGTCCCGGCGGATGGCTTCGACGGCAAAGCCGACCAGACAGCTTCCCAGTCCCAGGGAGTGGGCCGCCAGTAGAATGTTTTGTGAGGCCAGTAGGGCGTCTTCAAAGGGAGTGCTTCCCCCCGGTTTGGAACCGACAAAGATCACCGCCGGTGCGCCGTGAAAAATACGGTCCCGTCCGGTTTTCTCGTATTCCTCAAGAGCCATTGCAACCAGGTCGTGATAGCTGCGGTAGTATTGGCCCAAGGCGTCTTTCATGAACAGTTTCGCCCAAAAGCGGGCGATGGCTTTTTCCGAGAGGCTGTTCAGCTTTTTGTAATAGTCGGCTACTTTCTTGAGGATCTCTTCCACGGAATTTCTGTCCGGGAGAATGGTGAAGGTCCAGCGTTGATTATTGGTTCCAGAGGGGGCCGTCGCCCCGATTTTCACCAGATCGGAAAGCAGGCTTGGGTCCACCGGCTTGTCCTGATAGTGTCGACAGGATCGCCGGGAGCGCATCAGCGAAACCAGCTTGGCCGTGTCATCGGCACCGGGCTTCAGATAGGAAAGCTTCTGTGGGGGAAGGTTGGAAAGCGCCAAGGTGTCTTCCTTCAGGCTTTCTACGGTAATCGCGGAAACCGGACAGCTTGCCTCGCAATGGCCGCAGGCCCAACACATGGTACCGGTAACGGAGGCTTTTTCTTCTACGATAGAGAGGGTTCCGGCTGGGCAGTGTTTGATGCAAGCCCCACAAGCAATACACTGTTCACGATTGATAAACGTTCGCACTGCTTCCATGTTCTCTATCCCCCGTTCGAGTATTCCGTTGATGCTGTTGCTTTGGGCCTGAACCAAACAGCCTGTGACTAACACGTTCATAACAATTCTGCAAATGTTCGCTTGGAATGCCCTTCAAGTTGCGGAAAATACGTCGTTCTATCTGGCTTCACTCAAACGAAAAGATGTTGCTTGATGAATTAAATTCTTGTAAATTATAGATAAGTATGTATAGTTATCAGAAGTGTGATTCTTGTGGGGACTCTCGATATGAGACGTGCTTGGAACCAAATCATGGTGTGGAGTTGCCTGCTTGGTCTGACCATGCAAAGCTTCAGCGGTTTGCTGTATGCGGACACGGCGGATACCAGGACGGAGGCATCCCAGGCCGATGCCGCTGTTCCTTGCCAAAAATGTTCCTGCCATGAAGAATCTGGCCCACAAACCGTGAAAACAGACAATGACGAAGGACGTAAGGACGTTGCTTGTGAGCAGAAAACGAAGATCCTGATACAGACCTTGCAGCCACAAGCCGCCCAAGCTTGCTCTGAAGGAAACCCCTCCGGGCTTGCTTTGAAAGAGGGTGATGAAGAACCAAGCAAGGTTGGTACTTATTCGCCTCATTACTTTATCATTGAGCCGCGGGTTGGGTATCGTTTTCAGTTTGAAAACAAAGAGAACCGCTCAGCTTTGGAAGCTGGAGCTTCCTTGCGCTATCCCTTGCCCTTCTGGGGGCAGCGTCTGCGTGTGGGTTTTGGAATGGATTGGGTTTATTTTGAGAAGACAAAGAATATGGAGGCTGGAGGAGCCTACCGGAAACGCTTGACCAGTCTGCCGATGCTGTTTGAACTGGATTGCTCTTTCATGGAATTGGGCCTCTGGCGTCCTTTCTTCGGAGCCGGACTTGGTCTAACCCGAACGTGGCTGACCTTGGATGTTCATTCCTATACCTACGACCCCAATGAAACCAACGACCTTGTATCAACGGTCAAGAACAGTGAGAACGATCTTGCCGCTTCGGTGTGGGGTGGCTGTGCCTTCAATGTGTTTTATGGAGGGCCCTTCCTCAAGATCCGTTACATGTGGAGCGAAGCTCGCTTCATCCACTTGGCGAAGGCGGAAGACATGGGTGGGCTTTCCATGCTTGTGGGCTATCATTGGGAGTATTGAGCGAAGATAACGTCAAGCGTTGATCAACAAACGCCCCACCGGATGGCGGGGCGTTTGCGTTGTCGGATGAGGTAAGCGATCAGTGACCGCCCTTCAATTCCCGGACCAGACCTTCCACAGTGTCTTTGGCATCGCCAAGAAGCATCATCGTGTTCTGACGGTAAAACAGTTCGTTGTCGATCCCGGCATACCCGGACCCCAAACTTCGTTTGAGGAAGACCACCGTCCCTGCTTTTTCCACTTCAAGGATGGGCATTCCGGCGATGGGGCTTGACGGATCTTTGGCCGCCGGATTGGTTACATCGTTGGCGCCGATCACAAAAGCCACGTCGCAGCTTGCAAAGTCGTTGTTGATGTCGTCCATCTCGAAGACCTTGTCATACGGTACTTTGGCGTCGGCAAGCAGCACGTTCATATGGCCGGGCATACGACCCGCCACCGGGTGGATGGCGTAGCGCACACGGATGTTCATACCGTCCAGCAATTCATCCATTTCACGGACCACGTTCTGCGCCTGGGCGACGGCCATTCCATAGCCGGGGACGATAATCACGTTCTTGGCCTGTTCCATCATGAAGGCGGCGTCTTCCACACTGCCGACATTCACGCCCCGTTGTTGGGCCTGAGCCGTGACGCTGGGCGCTGCACTCTCACCGGTTCCAAAGCCTCCGAACATCACGTTCCAGATGGAGCGATTCATTGCTTTGACCATAATGTAACTCAGAATCGCACCGGAGGAACCAATCAGGGCACCGGTGATAATCAGCAGGTTGTTATGCAAGGTAAAGCCGATGCCTGCCGCCGCCCATCCGGAATAGCTGTTGAGCATACTCACCACCACGGGCATATCGGCCCCGCCGATGGGAATGATCAGCGTAACACCCAACACGAGGGCGATACCGGTCATGACCCAGAAACTGACCACATGCTCCGTTGCCACGAAATGCACGCCGAAGCCGATCATTGACACGAAGAGAATCAGGTTCAGCAGGTGTTGCCCGGTAAACTTCACCGGTGCGCCACTGACAAGACCCTGGAGTTTCAAAAACGCGATGATACTGGCCGTAAAGGTGATTGCACCGATGAAGGTTCCTAAGAACATCTCCACAAGACTTCCCGTGAAAATGTGTCCCGTTGCCGGATCGGTAATGCCGTAGTTGCTGGGGTTGTAAAAGGCGCTTGCCGCGACCAGGACGGCGGCCAGGCCGACCAGACTATGTAAGGCTGCCACAAGTTGGGGCATATCGGTCATTTTAATGCGTACCGCGACGACGATTCCCACCGCGCCGCCGACGGCAATGGCACTGATGATCAGCAGGTAGTTATGCACTGCCGGGTTGAACAGCGTTACCGCCACAGCAAGCACCATGCCGATGATGCCGTAGAGATTGCCTCGGCGAGCCGTGGCCGGGGAACTCAGTCCGCGAAGGCTGAGAATGAAAAAGACACTGGAAATCAAATAGACCAGGGCCGAAAAATCGTTGTAGTTCATGGTGATCCCCCCTTAGTTTTTCCGCTTGAACTTGGCCAACATGCGATGGGTGACCACAAAGCCGCCGAAGACATTGACGCTGGCCAAGGCAACCGCCACCAGACCAAGCATGGTTGCCGTTCCCAATTCCTCTGGACCGGCGGCGATGATCGCCCCGACGATAATCACGCCACTGATCGCATTGGTTACGCTCATCAATGGGGTGTGCAGGGCGGGGGTTACTTTCCAGACGACGTGGTAGCCGACGAAGATCGCCAATACAAATACGGTCAAGGCCGCAATAAAAATGCTCATTTCTGCCCTCCCGATACCTTGAATTGCTCGTGAACGATGGCCCCGTCATGGGTGATGAGGGAGCCTTTGATAATGTCATCTTCCAGGTTGATCGCGAAATCACCCTCTTTCCCGGCAAGGTTGGCCAAGAAGTTGAACACGTTCAAACTGAACAGATTGCTTGCCTCCGCCGAAACCAGACTGGGAATGTTCAAGGGGCCAAGAATGGTTACGTTGTTTTCAACCACGGTTTCACCGGGTTGGGTGAGTTCGCAGTTGCCACCCGTTTCCGCCGCCAGATCCACAATCACGGAACCCGGTCCCATCCCCCGGACGGCTTCGGCGAGAATCAGCTTCGGTGCCGGTTTTCCGGGAATGGCCGCCGTGGTGATGACAATATCTACTCCTTTGATTACTTCGGCCAGGGCTTCCACCTGCCGTTTCTGCTCGTCTTCGGTCAAGGCGCGGGCATAACCGGCCTGGGTTTCTGCATCCTCCAAGCCGATGTCCAACTCGACGAAATCCGCGCCGAGGCTCTGAACCTGTTCTTTCACCGCCGCACGAACATCAAAGGCGCTGACAATAGCCCCCAAGCGTTTGGCGGTGGCAATGGCCTGCAAACCGGCGACTCCGGCACCGAGGACGAGGACTTTTGCCGCACGTACCGTCCCGGCGGCGGTCATCAGCATCGGGAAGAGTCGAGGGTAGTTCTCCGCAGCCATCATCACCGCTTTGTATCCGGCCAGGTTGGCTTGGGAACTTAGGATGTCCATGCTTTGCGCACGGGTGATGCGGGGAACCCACTCCAGACTGAATGCGGTGATTTTTCGCTCAGCCAGGGCTTCAAGCCGGGAGCGATCCGCATGGGGTTGCAGGGTCGAAACCAGGATGGAACCTTCCCGCAGTTTTTGGATTTCCTCGGCTGTGGGAGGTTGCACCTTGGCGATGATGTCGGCTTTGGCGAAGATTTCCGCCGAATCCGCAGCGATGGAGGCTCCCACCGCTTCGTATTGGTCGTCGCGGTAGAAGGCACCCAATCCCGCCGTACTTTCAATCAGCACCTCGGTCTTGAGTTTGTTCTGTAGTTTTTTCACGGAAAGCGGCGTGGCAGCCACGCGCCGTTCTCGCTCTTGAATCTCTTTTGGAATTCCTACGATCATTTCCGTTTGTCTCCTTTTGCGTTCGAGCGATGGTTCCTTGGATCAATCCTGGGTAACTCGCGCTGACCTGGATGATGTCAACCATGTCGAGTGACTTTGAATATATCGTGCCAATCCGTTCGTTTTGGTTACAAAATAAAGTGAACTTCCTGGGATATTCATCGGTCAGATGGCGGATGTTTTTCTGTTTTGAAACGAGGGTTTCCGCAGAGCCAGTAAAATGGGGCTGAATTAGTACTCCAAGACCTTGATGGGGAAAGACATATCTTGGGTTGAACCCAACTACAATCCGATTTCCAGCCGGTCGAAGTGTCCTATAAAGACCGAAATGAGACGTGAAGGGCTGGGGAAATGAGACAGCATGTCTCATAGAATGCAGGGCTTTGGGGAATATTTCAAGTTTTTCTGGAAAAGTCCGAGAAGAGAGACGGAAGATTGGTTTGTCGGATCACGTTTTCTCTGTTGGAGGAATGGACGAAGTCATGCAGGATTTATACGACTTTTTAGAAGAAATCGACCGTCTGGACGAGCAAGCCTCCAAACGGATGACGACCATCCTTAATGCGACCAAAGAGTTGGAACAGCTTCCCCACCTTGCTTGGAAAATCATGGAAATCAGTGAGAATCCAGATTCTTCCGTTTCTGATTTGGAAAAAGTGGTGCGCAATGATCCATCGACCGCATCCAAAATTCTGAAGATTGCAAACTCTAGTTTTTATGGTCTGGAGCGGGAAGTCTCGGATCTGCCACGAGCCATTTTGATTCTGGGGCTGAAAACCATTCGGGATCTGGTTATCGCCAGCGCGGTGTTGAACCTCTTCCGTTCGCCTGATCCGGTGTCCATTCGTGTCTGGGAACATTCCGTGGCAACGGCCATCGGTGCCCGATTGATCAGTCTGGATTTTGAACATGCCCAGGTGGACGAAGCCTTCGTCTGCGGATTGCTTCATGATGTGGGCAATCAGATTCTGCTCAAGAACCTCGGTAAACCTTACTCGGATATGTTGCTGGAGACGGAAGGGGATGAAGAACAGCGGGTGGAGATTGAAAAACGGATCTTTGGTTTCACCCATGCTCAGATTGGCGGTGAACTGGCAAAGAAATGGAACCTCAGCCCTTCGTTGGAGAAATCTCTGCGCTACCATCATCATTTCCGTGAAGTGATGTGGACCGACATTGACGAACGGGTCAAGATGATTATCGCCTTGGTCTCTTTGGCCAGCAAAATGGCCCATGCCTTGGGTCTGGGGTCTAAAGAAGACGATGAGGTGGATTACCTCAAGCTTGCCTTGACGGCGGAAGCGCAGTTTCTGACTTTACCCAAAGCACGCCTGATGGAACTCGGAGAACAGATCAAAAAGACCTTCTTTGAGGAAAACAGCCTGTTTATCTGAGGATTGAACCTTGATGTGCATCCATTCATTATGATCCGCTCTGGTTTTATGGAAATGGTCCCGCAAAAGCTCGTTGTTTGAAACGTTATTAACCCGGCAACAATAAGTTAGACGAAGCATCCATTTTGTCATTCCCGCGAAGGCGGGAATCCAGAGTAAATTCTGTTGTCTGGATCCTCCGCCTGCGCGGAGGATGACGATTCTATAGCTCGGTTCTAATCGCCGGGTCAATAAAAGCTCGTTGTTTGAAACGTTCATGACGTTTCTTTCAAGGCCTCTCAACCTTGTGTCTGATCCATCGTCATGAAGAAACCGACCAAGGTAAATCCGACACGGCTGGTTTGAAAAACTTGACAGCCCAAGCCCTGACTGCTATGGTCCGTTAATGAACCGTGATTCAGTGTCTTAATCTGAGCCGACGTTCGACGGTTTGGAATGTAGTTCACAAAAAATCGTTTATTTGGGAGGTTGTTATGTCTACACCGAAAGAAAAAATTGATGCTCTGAGCGGAAAATTGCAAGCCAATCCCGACGTGGGCAAAAACATCAATGCGATCTATCAGTTCGAGATCACCGGTGAGAATGCGGCTGAGTACTGGGTGGACCTGACCCAGAGCCCCGGCACCATCGGCGAAGGTAAAAACGAAAACGCCGCGTGCACCATCACCACCGACAGTGCTGATTTCGTGGCGATGATGGACAAAACCGCCAACCCGATGCAGCTTTACATGAGCCAGAAACTGAAAGTGGCGGGCAACCTGGCGCTGTCCCTGAAACTTCAGGAAATCCTCAAGCTGTAAAAGGCATCCTGCAACGCCGTGTTGTGCGGCGGCTGATTCCTAACAAGGAAACCGACGACCCTGCCATCCGGTGGGGTCGTTTTGGTTTATGCGGCAGGAGGCCAGAGGGAAAATCCACTTTCAGTCTTGCGGTCGCTGCGGGTCTACCGCTATAGTCTGATGACGATGTTTCACTGAATGGTTTTTGCAGGGGTGGATTGTACACATGGGCCAAACACAATGGGATCTACTTTATATCCATCCCACCAACCACCCTGAAGATGCCTTCATTCCTGCTGGGGTACTGGCAAATTACAACCGTGTTTCCGTCTCCAAGCGCGGGTTTTATGCGTTTGAAGTTCCCGATGAGGCGATTCGAGGTGCCAAACTCATCGGGATGACGCTTCATTGGGGCATTGCCTACGATTCCCTGAAGCCGATTATTGCTCATATCCGTCGGGTCAATCCAAGGGTGAAAATCCTTCTGGGCGGAATCAGTGCCAGCTTCTTCGCGCCCATCCTTCCTGAGCGCCTTGAGGTGGATTACGTTCTCTTCGGTGATGGGGAGCCGGTTTTTCCTGCACTGGTGGAAGCCGTTCTTTCCGGCAGAGAGCCGGACGGTTTGCCGAACCTCGTCACACGGAAGGGTGGGGTAGCCAAACGGGTCCGTCTGGCTCAAGAAGACTTTGATTCCCTGGACACGCTGAACTGCGACTGGTTTCCCTCCTACGAGCGTTTGCTTGGGATGGAGGGGGCGGTATCCCTGCATCTGTTTGCTTCTCGTGGTTGCTGCCAGCATTGCGATATCTGCTATGGAAGCCACGCACCTCAGAGCTTCGGGCCTGGGATACCAACGCGCAGTCCGGAGGCGATTTTTCATGACATGCAACGGATGCAGGAACGTTATCCCCACGGAAATCTGGCCATCAACCTTTTTTCTCTGGCCGAGGAATCTCGTCCGGCCTATCGGGAAATCTTCTCCAAGCCCTGGACGTTTTCCATCGCCGTCAATATGTGCAGTCCGTTTGATGAAGAGATGATTCATCGGCTTGCAGACCATGCCGCATCGTCCGTAGCCTTCAGCTTTACCTGGCCGGAGGATGTCGCTTCGATCCGACGCAATCCGGACTTGCTGGAACGGGAGATCGCCACCCTTACCCGTATTATTGATCACCTCCAAGCCACGCGGGAGGATGCCCAGGTAGAGGTCTATTTCGGGCGCGGGCACAGCCGCGAACGGCTGAACGCCTTTCGCAAGCGGGTCAAGCCTGAACGCTTGTTGATTCAGGATATGCACTATTTCGAGATGACCCGCCCGATGAACTCTCTGCTGGAGCAGGGAGTCGGCTTGGATGAGCAACTGGACGCCGTGGCGGACTTGAGCCGTGGGTATCGAACGATCCGCCTTGCTCGCCTGGCGTCACCGGCAATGCGTCGTTGGCTTGAACCGGTGGGAACGATGGATGGCCATTTTCGATCTGGTTGGGAGGCTCCTCCGAGTGAGCCGGGCTTGCGCCCATTCTGGGAATCGTTCTCCAACTTCTGGGCGCGGCATTCCTATGCCGGGCTGCCAGGATTGCGACTCGGTCTGCTTCCATGCAAGACATCCTGGCCTGCTTGGTCCGAGGAACTGCCCCTCTTTAATGACTGGGGCTTGGAGGATCATTATCGCCTGGAAGGCTCTGCATTTCTGGCTTGCCCGCCCAAAGCGTTGGATGCAGACTCCATCCGTTGGACAGAGGAACAATCCACCCACAAAGGCTTGGAGTTTACAGCGCCAAGCTTGCCGGAAAACATCGCCGGCTTTGCCTTGATTCCGGGCTTGGAGCAGCAGGATGGAAAGATCATCCCCTTTCTTCCAGAGCCGGATTTCCCTGCTTGTTTCATCTCTATGAAGGAGAACTCCGGCGCGATCACACTGGATCTGTGGGGAAACATCCTGTGTGTTCGTCATGGTTCGCACGGTCTTGGCGTGATCGCCTTGGATGGTCTGATTGATTACGTTCACCCCAGTCATCCTCGCCCCTATGCGGATTCACATCCCAAAGAATTGTATGAAGAGCTGACCGAAGCCGCTTATGCCCTTGCTGATGTAGAGGTTTTTGCCCGGCGTCTGGATGAACGCCTGCGCGATCCTGCGGTCGTCAAGTATTTCAAAGGGGCGCGCTGTACCGAAGTAAAGGTTCTTGAGGGAGCAACTTTAGGGCTACGTTTTGAACGACCGGACAACGGGGAGCTATTTTTCATTGGTGTTCAGGCATTGCGAGAAGGTGCATCTTCCCAGGAGGGGCTACGCTGTCAGGCACGAGAGGCTTCCTTCGCCCCGTTTTGTCGTTTTCTGGAAAAGCTTCTACCCAGGTTATGATACCCAGGTGCGGTTCCTTGATTAATCTCCCGTCAAGAGATCCTTTAGAGGAAAATCCTCAAATTCCCCAAGGGTACCTTGAAAATGCGGGGGAGGGGACTTAGTGTAAAAGAGTCAACGGGGAATTTGCATTCATCTTTTACAAACCAGATGTCTGAAATGGCTAAACTTTCTGCTATTTCACCATATTCTTTAGGAGGAACCTTCCATGACCTCACGTCGCGATCTTTTGAAAACCGCTGCTGTTTCCACCGGCTTGTTGGCTCTGGGTGCCACGGGTCAAGCCCTTGCCGCACCGACTCAGGCCGTCTCGGCCAGTTCTACGTTGATCGGTGCTTCGCCATCGGCTGGGGCGCATCAGTTGCCCAAACTTCCCTATGTCTACGATGCCTTGGAGCCGTTCATCGACGCCAAAACCCTGGAAATTCATCACACAAAACATCATCAGGGCTATGTCAACGGGTTGAACTCAACGGAACAAGCGCTGATGGAAGCTCGCGCCAAAGGTGATATGGGCGCCATCCCGAATCTTGAGAAAGCCTTGGCCTTTCATGGTAGCGGCCATGTGAATCACAGCATCTATTGGCAGAATATGAAACCCAAAGGTAAGGCCAAGGCGCTACCCGGTGGAAAACTGCTCAATCAGATCAACAAGGATTTCGGCACCTACGAAGCGTTCAAGGCCCAGTTCGATCAGGCCGCGTTGAAGGCGGAAGGCTCCGGCTGGGCCGGTCTGTTCTGGCATCCGATGTTTCAACGCTTGTATATCGTAACTCTGTTGAATCATCAGAACAGTATGCTGGTCGGAGGTGTTCCCGTGTTGCTTTGCGATGTCTGGGAACATGCCTACTACGTGAAGTATCAGAACATGCGTTTGGATTACATCAAAGCCTGGTGGAATGTCGTTGATTGGGCGGACGTAGAAGGACGTTTCGCGGCGGCAACTCGTTTAGGTTAAGGCTGAAAGCGTGTATCCAATCAAGCCTCACGATTCGGTGGGGCTTGTTTTGTTTCATTCTCTGCTTCGTTGCCTCTTGACAAAGAATTTATCCTACTTAGTTTTTGACTGTTGTTATAAATCAGGTGAATTTCGATGGATGAATCATACATACAAGAACAGATTGATCGCTTTATTAACGCGGCTCGCAAAGCGAAATTGAAGGTAACGCCTCAGCGTTTGGTGATTTTAGAAGCCGTTGTCCGAAACGGCCAGCATCCGGATGTTGAGTCTGTCTACCAGAACGTGCGGCAGAAAATGCCCACGGTTTCTTTGGATACGGTTTACCGAACCTTGTGGACGCTGAAAGACCTTGGTTTGGTGGGGACGATGGGGTTATCACCGGAGCGCATCCGGTTTGATGCCAATACCAAGCCGCACCACCATTTCATCTGTATAGAATGCGGTAGCATTCATGATTTTGAGTATGATGGGTTTGATACGGATCATCTTCCGCAAGGAATCACCGATCTGGGTGACGTAACGCAAAGCCATATCGAGTTGCGCGGGGTTTGCAGGGTTTGCCGTAGTAACAACCTTGAATCGACAAAGAAACAGAAGGAATCTTAATTAGTAACCATAACGGATTGGCTGTCTCTACAGAGGCATGATCCTTGAAAATGGAATAAAATCTGGTTGTTTTTGGTTTGTGAGATCGTGTGGATCTTGGGCCTGCGCTCCTGATAATCCTTGGCTTGCCGGACAACAGACCTCTGGCTCAGATTTCTAATAAGAAAAGATCCTAGTTTGTAACTTGTCTGTTTGTCCTGGCTCTAGTCAGGTAACGCTTCTTGAAACCATAGCTGACCGAAGGATGAATCAGAGGCATGTCCTTGATGGATGCTTCGGTTGTGACAACCTAAACGGAACGAATTTTGTACCTTTTTTTGTTGGGTTCGGTTCGCATTCCCGGTATGCTTGCAGCTTATCTTGGTACTGTGGATGTAATGGCGAACTGGACCCGTCTGAATGCTTCGGAAATGTGTATCTTTTAACGATCCTAAAAGGAGAACAGTGATGAGCGATTGCCACGAAGAAAAACAGAGTGTCCGTATTCCCCTGATCGGTGAGCAGGCTCCGGCCTTCAAAGCCATGACCACCCAAGGTGAAATCAATTTCCCGGAAGATTACAAAGGCAAATGGGTTGTGCTGTTCAGCCACCCGGCGGATTTCACGCCCGTCTGCACCACGGAATTCATGACCTTTGCGAAAATGGAAGATGAATTCAAAGCCCTGAACACGGAACTGATCGGCCTGTCCATTGACAGCCATTACTCTCACATTGCCTGGCTGCGCACGATCTATGAAAAGATTGAATACAAAGGCCAGAAGAACGTGGAAGTCAAATTCCCCGTGATCGCCGACCTGAAGATGGATGTGGCCAAAGCCTTCGGTATGGTTATGCCGGAAGCCAGCGATACCCAGGCCGTTCGCGCCGTCTTCTTCATCGATCCGAAAGGTAAGATTCGTGCGCTGGTGTACTATCCGCTGTCCAACGGTCGTAACTTCGACGAAATCAAGCGACTGCTTATCGCCATGCAGACCAGTGACAAACACGGCGTGGCAACCCCGGCGGACTGGCGCCCCGGCGATGACGTGATCATTCCTCCTCCGGGTTCCTGCGGCGTGGCCAAGGAACGTATGGAAAGCCAGGATGACAGTCAGTATTGCCTGGATTGGTTCATGTGCTTCAAGAAACTGGCTGAGAAGGACATCTAAGCCCAAAGAATAACCCCTCCGGCGGGAACCCATGCGGTTCCCGCCTGTTTTGCACCCTCGATTCGTACCCATGAACGGAGAAACCATGACTCAATATACCGAACCTGTTGAAGAACTTACCGCTTCCGAGCGTGACATCAGCCGCGCCATCACCAGCCTGCGCGAAGAGTTGGAAGCCGTTGATTTTTATAACCAGCGGGCCAAGACTTCCGTGGACAAAGACCTGGCCGGAATCATGATTCACAACCGTGACGAGGAAATCGAACACGCTGCAATGCTGATTGAATACCTGCGTCGCATTTTGCCGAAGTTTGATGAAGAATTGAAAAACTTCTTGTTTACCTCCGGCTCCCTGGTAGCCAAAGAAGGCGAAGTCATGGGACGTGACGGCGGCGAAGGTGCGGCGGTCGCGGGTGGTAAAGACCTCGGTATCGGTAGCTTGAAGAAATAACCCAAGAAACCTCTGGAGGATGTTGGATGGAACTGTTCAAACGAGAACTCTCTCCGCTGACGGCGCAAGCCTGGGCGGAAATCGATAATGTTGCTAAAGATGTGTTGGTCAGCAATCTCAGTGCCCGCCACTTCGTGGATGTGGACGGCCCCAAAGGCTGGGATTTTGCTTCGGTGAATCTTGGTCGCTTGGATATTCCCAAGGGCCAGGATGACAAGTCCGTTCGCTACGGCGTTCATGCCGTGCAGCCTTTGGTGGAAACCCGGCTGAGCTTTGACTTGAACGTCATGGAACTGGATAACCTGGACCGCGGCGCGAAAGATGTAGACCTGGATGCGTTGGAAGATGCAGCTAAGAAAATGGCCCAGTTTGAGGAAGATACCATTTACAACGGCTTTGAAGCCGGTGGGATCAAAGGTCTTCTGCAAAGCGTGGAACTTCCTGCGTTGAAATACAAGGCCAAAGACCCGGCTACCTTCCTGGAAGCGCTTTTGAAAGGCGTAACGCAATTCAAGAAGGATGGTATCGAAGGCCCCTACGCTCTGGTGGTCAATCCTGAAGTTTATGGAACCCTGGTCAAAGAAACCAAGGGATTCCCCTTTGCCAAACAGGTGGAAGGTCTGATTGACGGTGGTGTCGTAGATAGCTTCCGCGTAAAAGACGCGCTGCTGGTGTCTACTCGCGGTGGTGATTTTGAACTGACCATCGGTCAGGACATGGGCATCGGATATCAGGGACAAGCCGGTCTGGATGTCACCTTGTTCATGGCGGAAAGCTTCACCTTCCGCGTGATCGAACCCCGTGCGATTCAGGTCTTTGAAGGCAAATAGTCCTGAGTCCCAAGCAGCATATTCCTGAAAACGGATCGAACGGCGCGAGGCTACCGGCCTCGCGTTGTTCGTTTTTATGGAAGTTCAGGCAGGTCTTGAGAGAGGATGGCCAAGCCGGAAAATCCAAGGCTCACCCTCAAGGATGGGAACACGAAGCGCCCTCCGTTTTGACAAACCGTCACCTCCCCGAAAGTCCGACGTATGCCTTTTTTCCTGGAAGACGGTTGCCATTTTCCCCAATTGCATTAGACTCACCGCGTCTGATTTTTGCCTTTTTCACCAAGGATGACCCATGCTCGACGCTACGCGCACCCAAGACCTGATGAAACGATGTGACCCGGACAAACCCCTGGCCTTGGGCCTGTTCAGTGGAGGATTGGATAGCATCTGCGCGGCCTTGTTGATGCGTGATCTTGGCTTTGAGGTGATTTCACTGCATTTCACCAGCCCCTTTGATCGCTTTGGACAAAAGAGCCGCAAACCGGCCAACCACGATCAGGTCCAGGAAGCGGCCAAGGCGGCGGGGTTGATCCTTTTGGAAGTGGAAAAGCGTTCCGACTACCTGGAGATCCTGGTTGATCCCAAGCACGGCTACGGTTCGGCCTTCAACCCGTGCATTGATTGCCGCATTCACATGCTGCGCCAGGCCAAGGAGATCATGGATGAACTGGGCGCGGTGTTGATCTTTACCGGCGAAGTGGTGGAACAGCGCCCGATGAGTCAACATCGGGAGGCAATGGACCTGGTGGAAGAAGAAAGCGGTTTGAAGGGGCGCTTGCTTCGTCCTCTGAGTGCCGCAAACCTGGAACCGACCCAGGTGGAACGGGATGGTCTGGTGGATCGTTCCCGCCTGCTGGGGCTTTCTGGACGAAGCCGGGATCGCCAACGGCAGATGTTGAAAGATCATGGTATCGACGGTTTTGATGGTTCTGGTGGCGGGTGCCTGCTCACGGACCCGATGTATGGGCATCGGGCCAAAGACATGCACCGATACGAGCAAGGTCCGTTTGATTACAATGACTACGAGCTTTTAGCCGTCGGGCGTCATTACCGGATTCAACGGAAACTGAAAGTCGTGGTGGGACGGGATCGTAAGGAAAACCATATCCTTCAAGACCTCGCCCGACCTGAAGACACCTTGCTTAAACCGGCGAATTTCCCTGGGCCGGTCGCTCTACTGCGAGGGGACTATTCCGACGAAGCCTTGAATCTGGCCGTGCGCCTTGTCGCCACTCATGGAAAACCCCAACGCGGCGCAGAAGCGCTTGTCAACATGCGTAGGCCATCGCAAGCCCAAGGAAAGACCCTGGTTGCCGGTGCCAAATGCTTACGCCGCGAACTGCAACGCTACCGGGTGGAACCCTGATGGCGACGATCCGATCCGCCCCCGCGATGCGAACGCTTCCCTACGCCGCACATGGCCGGGCGATGTTTCGTATCTATTTCCTGATGGTGGGAAGCATTGCGCTTACGGCCCATGTTTTACCCGGTTTTCTGCAACCCTATGCCTACAGTGTTATTCTGGCCGGGATGGTCTATCTCCCCATTACGCGGCTTGATAAAGAACGTATTCCACTGGCCGATGTCGGCCTGCACCTGAAAGGCTTCTGGCGTGAGGCGCTTTTTGCCGCCAAATGGGTGGCCGGGATCTTCATTCCCTTCATCCTTGTCAATCACTGGTGGCATGTTGAGGTTTTCAAGCGTCGCTTTTTCTGGGCCTGGCCCAAGGATAGTTTTGATTGGCTTGTTCAGTGGAACGATGTTTTGCAGACCGTCGGCTTGGATAAACTGGGGCAGGAAAGTCTTGTCTGGCTGGGGCCGTTAAGCATTCTCTGGGTACTTGTCCAACAGGCTTTGTTTATTGGTCTTCCGGAAGAGTGGTTTTATCGCGGCTACATGCAGAATGTTTTTCGGGACCGCTATGGGGATGGATTTTTCCGTCTCTTTGGGGTTCCCATAGGCCGAGCCGTGCTGTTTACCTCTTTGCTCTTTGCAGCGGGACATCTAGCCGCCATTCCTCATCCTTTCCGTTTGGCAGTGTTTTTTCCGTCGTTGCTTTTCGGTTGGATGGCCCTCCGGCGTGGAAGTCTTGTTTCCGCCATTCTCTTTCATGGTGCAGCCAATACCCTGACCACCTTCGTCAACGCTTGTTATCATTAGGTAAAACCAAGCGGGCCGTGGACCGGCTGATGCCTTGTCTTCATGAACATCTATAGAGATGCTTCTTTGTTGAATCTGGAAAATGCTCCGTGATTCTTTCCCTCTTTTCAAAATACCACTTGTCCCTACATAGGGAGCATGGTACAATCCCGCCTGCTTCACGGACAACTTGAAAACAAAACTGCGAACGTATCCAACACATTGTGAAGGAGGAACCCATGAATCGTTTTGTCAGCCTCGCCGTAATCGCCTTGTTGGCGGTGTTCCCGGTGCTTGGGTGCAAAAGTACGCCGGAGCCGCAACCGACGGCAGCCCCTGTTGAAAAGAAAGCTGCGGAACCGACGAAGAAATTTGCCAGCGTTCTGGAAAAAATGAAAAGCGACGCCGTCAGTCTGGAAAAAGCCTTCAAAGGGCCGCGTGCCGCTCTGTTCCTGGAAGCGGTGAAAACGATGGATGAAGTCGGTCACCGTGAAATCTACAGTGTGCCCGGCGCATTGAACAACGTCAGTCTCAATGGGGAGAAGCAGTTCTACACGCCTGATGAGTTTGCAGCGCTAACTCCCGAAGAGCAGGCGAAGCTGGAAAAGCACAACCTGAACGTCGAATTCTACTACAGCACCAAGTATGGAGACATGCTCTCTTATACCTTGGTCCTGAACGCTCTGGACCGCGCCAAGGTAGGAAATGTGCGCCAGGACAACAAACTGGTAGACTTCGGCTTCGGTTACATCGGCCATCTGCGCGGCTTGGCGATGATGGGTCTGAACGTGGTCGGGATTGATGTCGATCCTCTACTGAAAACCCTGTATAGCCGTCCCGATGACACGGGCACCATTGCCGGTCCCGCCGGGATTGAAGGTCAGCTTCGTTTGGCCATCGGTTTCTATCCCAAAGATCCCCAGGTGAAGAAGAAAGTGGGCATGAACATGGATGTGTTCATGACCAAAAATACCTTGAAAGCCGAATACCTCAAGCCCATCGATGGTTCCGACCCCAGCATCTCTCTGGGAGTGGATGACCAGACTTTCCTCAAGGCCATTCATGAAGCGTTGGTGCCCAACGGGATTTTCATCGCCTACAATACTTGCGATGCACCTATCACCAACTGCGCCTTCCCCTTCGATCGGGACATGGTAGAAAAGACCGGCTTCCGCGTCGCTTCCTGGAATGAAGATGATACGGAAGCGGCCCTGCGCCTTTGGTACATCCTCGGACGCGACAAAGAAGGCGTGGATATCTCCAAGCTGAAAGCCTCATTCACCTTGTTGCAGCGCAAATAAGCAACTGACTGAGATCAGGTTTCCGTTCTTCAATCCCCGTGGTGGAAAGCCACGGGGATTTTTCGTGGCATGGATGGTGAGTGTCTGAAGAGAACGGTTTGTATTTTGGGTTGTTGCGGTCCTCTCAAGATCCCCTTCAAGGATGGGAACGCCAGACTCCGTCCGTTTGGGCAAACGGTGATTTCCCAGGTGGGATTTGAAACCTTTTTCTTGCCCCCAAACTTGGAAACGAGTAGGCTCCCCCAGGCCAGGGAGGCGGAGATCATCGCGTGGGGGAAACCCTACGAGGAAAGTCCGGACTCCATAGGGCAGGGTGCCGGTTAACGACCGGGAAGGGCAACCTTCGGAAAGTGCCACAGAAACAACAGCGCCGGAATTGGTCTCCGGCTGGGCCGTCTGGTGGTTTCGTCATCTGAGGTGAACGACACCGATGAGGATGGAGCCGATACCATTGGGTTTGGCGGAATGAATCACGGTAAGCTTGAAATGGTGCGGTAAGAGCGCACCGGGATGCTGGCAACAGGGTTCGCAGGGTAAACCCCACCCGGAGCAAGACCAAATAGGAACGTGTTCGCCTTCGGGCGAGACGAAGTTGCCCGCTTCGAGACGTTCGGGTATGGGTCGCTGGAGGTGTTCGGCAACGGACATCCTAGATGAATGATGGTCCGTCTTGGTTTTTGTGTGGATGATGAAAACGGAGCGCGTTCGGCGTGGAGTGTGGCAAGCAAGCTTGCGTGGGTTATCCGTTTTCAGATGGTTCGGTTGAAAAAGATGAACAGAATCCGGCTTACAAGCCTCCTTGGCCTTTACTTTTGAAAAAAAATGGGGTAGATACCTCCCCCGTCTAACGGTTTTCGCCAACGCGCCCATGGCTCAACCGGATAGAGCAACGGCCTTCTAAGCCGTGGGTTGCAGGTTCGAGTCCTGCTGGGCGCGCCAAGTTGAAGCTCGCTGGAGATGCCTCCGGCGGGCTTTCGTTTTTTCAACTCCCCGAACCGGGGAATCCAAAACCCACCATCAAGAATGGGAACACGAATGCTGTCCGTCTTGACAAACGATCATTGCCCTGAAGGTGGGATCAGAGTCTTTTGGGGGAGAATCCAGTCCGGTCTGGCGAAATGCGATTGCCGTAAAGGGCTGCGTGATTGGGGGATGTGACCGCAAAAAACGGCCCCATCCCGGAAAGTCAGGAATGAGGCCGTTACTATCTAAGCAATAGCAAGGTTGGTTTAGCTGACGGATGTCCCGGCAGGAATGATGTCATCGACACCAAGCACACGCAGCACGCCGTCTTTGGTTTTGGCGGCCAGCACCATGCCCTGGCTTTCCACTCCGCGAAGTTTGCGCGGTTTCAAATTCGTAACGACGACAACGCGGCGCCCGATCAACTCCTCCGGTTGGTAGTGTTCTGCAATACCGGCAACGATGGTGCGCATCTCTCCGGTGTCTACGGACAGCTTGAGCAATTTGTCCGCCTTTTTCACCTTCTCCGCTTCCTTGATGATGCCGATTTTCATCTGAACTTTGGTGAAATCATCAAATTCGATCAACCCGGCTCCAGCTTCGTCGTCCTTGGCTTCCACCTTGGGTTCAGCCTTGGCCTGTTCTTGTGCCGCCTTGGCTCGTTGAGCTTCGCGGGCTTCTTCGATTTGGGCCACCCGTTTTTCATCCACGCGAGGGAAGAGCGCCTTCCCGCCGGGAATCGCCTGGCCTTCAGCAATACCACCCCAGGTGCCAAGGGTATCCCAACTGAAGTTTGCTTCCGTCATGCCAAGCTGGGTTTGAATACCTGTAGCCGCTTTGGGAATGAAGGGATGAAGCAGAACACTCAGCACGCGCAGGGTTTCCAGCAGGTTGTACAGAAGTGCTTCAAGCTGGGGCCGTTTGCTCTCGTCCTTGGCCAACGCCCAGGGCGCTTGGGTGTCAATTTCTTTGTTGGCCAGACGTAAGAACTCGCTGGTCGCTACCAGAGCCTTGTGCGGCTCGAAGCCATCCATGTGGCTACGAACCAATTCAATGGTTTCCTTTGCTTTGGCCGCGAAGGGGTTGTCTTCTTCAGGAGTGGGGGAGGGCGCTTGGCCGTTCAGGTACTTTTTGGTCATAGAGACAGTACGTGACAGCGTATTACCCAGATCGTTGGCCAGTTCCGCGTTGATCCGTTCCACAAAACCTTTGAGCTTGAAATCTCCATCCAGGCCCAGCGGAACCTCACGCAGCATGAAATAGCGGAAGGCATCCAGCCCGAAGGTGTCGATCATCAACTTCGGGTCCACCACATTGCCAAGGCTTTTGCTCATCTTCTGGCCTTCGGAATTCCAGAAGCCGTGGGCGAAGACATGCTTGGGCAGAGGCAAGCCTGCGCTCATCAGGAAGGCGGGCCAGTAAATAGCATGGAAGACAATGATGTCTTTGCCGATCATCTGCACGGTGGCAGGCCAGAAGGTATCGAAACGCTCCCGGTTGTTGTCATAGCCAATGCCGGAGACGTAGTTGGTCAAGGCGTCGATCCAGACGTACATTACATGGTTGTCGTCACCGGGAACCGGCACGCCCCAGCAGATACTGGTACGGCTGACGGAGAGATCCCGCAGGCCGCTTTTCACGAAGGACTTGACCTCGTTCATGCGGAAGGAGGGCAAGACGAAGTCCGGGTTTTGCTCGTAGTATTCCAGGAGTTTGTCCTGGTACTTGCTCAGCTTGAAGAAATAGCTCTCTTCCTTGCGGCGTTCCAAGGGACGATTACACCAGGGATTGGGGCAGAGATGTTCTTTGCCTACTTCATTGTCCGGCCAGTATTTTTCATCATGGATGCAATACCAGCCTTCGTATTCACCCTTGTAGATGTCGCCTTTGTCGGCCATTTTCTTCCACAAGTCCTGCACGGTACGCTTGTGGTAGTCGTCGGTGGTGCGAACGAAATGGTCGTTGGCGATCTCCATCTCTTCCCACATTCCACGGAACTTCTGGGAGACCTGATCCACGAAGCGTTTGGGATCGACCCCCTTCTTTTTGGAGGCCTCTTCCACCTTCTGGCCGTGTTCATCCACACCGGTCAGGTAGAAGGTTTTCTCGCCACGGTCCCGATGGTGATGGGCCAGACAGTCACAAACAATGGTGGTGTAGGCGTGGCCGACATGGGGCACATCGTTGACGTAGTAAATGGGGGTCGTGATATAAAACGTATCCTTGGTCATGATGCGTTACTTCCTAATTGAGCTAGACACGCCCGGCGTTATTCACCACCGGACCCGGACTGGTTACTTTGAGGTTTCGGATTTGCTTTGGGGTTACCCTCTTTACCGGTACCGCCATCTTTGGGAGCCGCATTGTTTCTGGGGCCACCCGGTTTGCCGCCACGAGGCTTTCTGCGGCGTCCCGTCGGGCTGCCCGGTGTGCGCGGTTTGGATTGTTTGGAAGAGTCCTGCTTGGCTCCCTGGTCGTCGCCTCCCTGGTTTCCTTGCGGGGATTGACCTTGCTTGTTGGGGTTCGGTCCCTGGCCACCACGACCACGACCGCCACGCGGTCTGCGTCTGCGGTTGTTTCTTGGTTGTGAGGATTGCTCTTTCTCTCCACCCTGCTTGTTGCCTTTGCCCTCTCCCCCTTCCGTGCCGGATTGGGTCTGGGCGGAGATGATCAGGCCGCCTTCCTTCTTTTCGCCACCTTGCTTGTCATCCCGACGGGGGCGGCGAGGGCGGCGATCGTTGGGACGCGGTCCTCTGGAATCACCCTGAGCGTCTTTCGGCCCTTTGCCCTCGGTGGTGTTGCCTTGTCCCTCATTGTTGGGACGACCACGCCCACGACGGCGCCCACCACGGGAACGGGAAGACTCTCGTTCCTCTTTACCGGACGGACCTCCGGAAGAACGCCTGGAATTTTTGTTGTCGTTATCGGAACGATCATTCTTCGCCAGCGGCGAGCTTTGCCCGTTCATGCCGAAGTTGGAAAGATTCTGCTCCAATGAACGACGGCGTTCCTCTTCCTCACGAACCTTGAGGGTTTCCGAAAATTCGTCCGGGTTTTCCTTCCAGGCTCGGAAGTCTTCCAGGGCGATCACCACAAACTGACCGTTGTCCAGTTCCAGACGCATCGTGTTGTGGAAAATGTTGATTTCCATGATCCGGCCACGGCCCATCCAGGTATCTGCCTTTTTCCCTACTTTGGGAAGACCGGCCTGCATGTCACGGTACTGCTGGCTCTCGTATTCCAGGCAACACATCAAGCGTCCGCAAAGGCCGCTGACTTTTTGCGGATTCAAGGAAAGGTTCTGTTCCTTGGCTTGTTTGATGCTCACCGGACGGAAATCCACCAGCCAATGGGAACAGCAGGTTTGAAGCCCGCAGGGGCCAAGCCCACCGACGATTTTGGCTTCGTCGCGGATGCCCACCTGACGCATTTCGATTCTGATACGAAGCTGTCCGGCCAGATCACGAACCAGTTCTCGGAAATCTACCCGCTTTTCCGTAACGAAGTAGAAAACCGCTTTATTCTGGGAGTGAAGGTATTCCACCCGAATCAGTTTCATCGGAAGATCGTGGCGTCGAATGGTTTCTTCCGCCACAAGCTTGGCTTCTTTTTCCCGCTCGCGCAGACCTTGTTGAATGTCGTCATCCCGTTGGGTGGCTTTGCGAAGAATACGGGCCAGGCGCTGATCGTTGGGGATCACCTTGTGTCTGGGTGGAACGACCACGGTGGTGTAAGCCTGGGCGCGGTCCACCTCCACGATGACGGCATCCCCTTTTTTCAGGTCCGTGACGGCTCCAACCGCGTAGTCATAGACGCGCCCTGCCGGTTGAAAACGAACGCCAACCACCAAGGGACCGTCATCCTCCTTGGGTGTGTCTTCGTCTGGCGAATCCGTATCCTCGGTTTGCTTCTCGCCGTCACCTTCATTTGCGGAAGAGAAGTCTTCCTCTGTCGCAGGCTCTTCCGGGGAGGGCTCACCGTGGGTTTGGGACTCTTCAGGGGTTGAGGTCGGCTTTTCAGCGTCTTCTTCACCGGAATCTACGGTTTCTTCAGGATGGGTATCCTGTGTTTCATGCTTGGATTCCTCTGGAGAATCAAGGGCTTGTTTCTCTTCCGGTGAGGTGTTTGTTTTTTGCTCATCGGCGGCGGCGGTTTCCTGTGGAATTTCTTCGGTGCCATCCGCTGCTGACGGGTTGATGTTTTGCTCGTTTTTTGGATTCTGGCTCATCTAACTGCCTGATTTCAAGTCTTGTTTCGATACGAACGAACCTAACTATATGGGACATGAAAGCCCCGGAGTCAAGGTCTTTTCCGTTTGGTGGGAACTTTCCCTGATTTCCCTTCGATCCATTCACTTCAACAGGGATTCTTTCAGGGTTTCAGGGTTTTGACAGGATGTGTACCAGGGCAGCAAAGCAGGGGCGTTGGACGGGAGTTGATCGGACAAAACCATAGGGAGTCATGCTCATCACGCTGGGCATACTGTTTCTTGTCATACATTACCTTACTTTTGGCTTCATCATTTCTGAGAAAAGGGAAAATGAATCGGTTTGAGTCACGTAAAAGCCTTGCGAGCGAAAGGGCATGGTGGTAAGTTACCTTGCCCCGTCCTCTATGGGTGGGGCTCCAATCACGCTTTAGACACTATCGGTTCGTCATCGTTTGTTCACCATCCGGGAGTGGTTTGTCGTTCGTGTTGTCGGATTGACTGCTTCTGGTGCAAGTGGGTAGCTTAGCGAGGAATTCCTGATGGACAAAAAGATCGCCAACTATTTGAAAATATTGGAAACGGCTCCAGATAACATCCCCGCATTCGAGGCCTTGATCAAGGTGTATACCGATCAACAAGCCCACGCGGATCTGGCGGATCTTTACATGAAGAAGGCGGAGCGAACCGCCCACACCGAGCAGGCGCCGGAGTTTCTACTCAAAGCGGCGAATCTGTATCAGGAAGAATTGCAGGATGACGAACGAAGCATACAATGCTTGCGTAATATCTTGAAAATTCAACCGAATCATGGCAAGGCGCTGACGCGACTGGAAACCATGTTGGAAGAAGCCCAGAGAACCGATGGCTTGATCGATCTGTATACCGACCAGGCCAAACGGGTTAAGGAACCCGAACAAAAGGCGGATTTTCTGCTGAAAGCCGCGCTGCTTTGGAAAGACCGTCTCGGAAATCGTGAAGAAAGCCTGGACGTTCTGACCCGTGCGCATACGCTTTGCCCCACCCATTTGGAAAGCCTGCGTCAACTCAAACAAGGATATTTCGATACCTTGCGTGTCGATGATGCCCTCAACTTGGTGGAAACCGAAGCGGTCTTGCTTGAAGAGAAAGAGCAAGCCAAGCTGTTCCAGGAAACCGCGTTGCGTCTGGCCGATGATCCCGCAACGAAAGACCTCGCTTTGGAGTACTACGAACGCTCCGGCAATGGCACCAAGCAGACCAAGGTTGTCATGGAAGAGCTTCAGAATCTGGATGCCGTCTGGTCCGAGGTGGTGGACAAGTTGAAAAAGCAGGCGGATTCGGCCAAAACCGATGAAACCAAAGCCAAGAAATTCCATCGCATCGCGGCGACTCTGGCCCATTATGCACCGGAACGCACCGATGAGATTTTTGAAGCTATCGGTGAAGCCTTGCAGACCGATGAGGACAAAACCCGCGCCCTCAGTTTCGCCAGGCGTTTCCTGGATGAGCATGGTACCCCGGAGAGTACGGTTCAATTCTACGCAACCCTGGTTCAAGCGGCGAGTGATCCCCTGCTTCGTCAAAATGCCTTGGCCCGCATGGCGGAAACCCAACGGGATGTGTTGGAGGACAACACCGCCGCCTTGCAGAGTTATCGTCAGTTGTATGAACTGAACCCCGATCATCCCCAGGCATTCAGTGCCTTGGTGGAAGACTTCAAAGCTCGTGGTGATGCCGAGGCTCTACGTGGTTTTCTGGACGCACGCATTGAGCAGAGCCGCCAGACCCATACCCGCGCCGACACCCATTGCGAACTGGCCTTGTTGTGGCAAACGGACCTGGATGACCTTGTCAAAGCCCGTGAGCATTATGAAAAAGCCTTGGAGCTTTCCCCCGGTCATCAGGACGCCGTGGATGGCTTGATTCCCATCTACGAAGAAGAAGATCGCACCGATGGCCTTCTGGAACTGCTTCCCAAAGCGGTACGTGCAGCCAAAGATGGAGCCAATCGCAAACGCTTCAACCTACAGTGGGCGCGTATTCTGGAAAACCTGGATCGTGAAGATGAAAGCTTCGAGCGCCTGGCTTTTGCTTTGGCGGATGATCCCGAAGATGATGAACTGTACGCCCAGGTGGAGGAGCTTGCCGCACGGACAGACAACTTCGAGTTGTTGGTCGAAACCCTGGTGAAAACGCTGAACGAACAGCCGGATGCTCCCAACGCACGGGATTTGCGCCTGAAGATTGCCACCTTGTACGACCGGGAGTTGAGCCGCTACGATTTGGCGGAAAAAGAATACCTGACCCTCTTGGAGCAGGAAAAAGAACCCCGTGTGCTGGATGCCTTGAGCAAGCTGTACGCCAAGGATGAAAACTGGGAAAAACTGGTGGATGCGCTGCTGCTGAAAGCGGAAACCAGTGACAACCCCGACGAGCAGCGGGACATCTATCAGGAAGCGGCTTTGGTGCAGGAACAGGAACTGCATAAAGAAGAAGATGCCATTGGTACCTACCGTAAGGTGCTGGAGATTGCTCCGGATGAGATTGAAGCCTTGCGCCGCCTGGAAGAACTCTATGAAGCCAGAGATAGCTTTGAGGAGTTGGCGGAGATTCTTCTCGCTCACCTGCAATCCACCACCAGCGTGCCGGAAATGGTCAACCTCCATTTCAAACGAGGACGTATTCTGCTGGAGAAACTCAGCCGCAAGGAAGAGGCGGCCAAAGACTTCCTGGCCGTGGTGGAGAAAGACGCCAAGCATCTTCCCGCCGTGGAACAACTGGAAAGTCTTTTGGATGATGGCGTGCTGGTGCCGGAAGTTTTTGAAGGTTTGGAAGCGGTCTACCGCGAAACCAAGCAGGCTCAGAAATTGGAACGGGCCTTGGATCTTGTCTTGGCTGTGGAAGAAGACGACCTGCGGCGTGGTGAACTGTTGACCAAACTGGCCGAGGTTCGCTTGAACGAATTGCAAGACCCCACCCGTGCGCTGGAGGCGGCCAAGGAAGCGTTGAACACCAGCTACCGGGATGAAAGCCTGTTTTATCTGGCGATGGAAAGCGCCCGGCAATTGGATCGCCAAGGCGAACTGATTGACAACATGGAAAAGCAGGTGCGGGAACTGGACGATGAAGACCTGAAGGTCAGCCTGCACCTTTCCTTGGGGCAGATGTACTGGCAGGGGCTTTCCGATGTGGACCTCGCCGAGCAGCACTTCCTGGATGCCGCGGAACTCAGGCCGGAGGATAGCGACCTTTTAGGCCGTGTCTGCGACTTCCTGCACAAGAACGAACGCTATGAGTTGTACGCCGGCTATGCCGAGAAAACCCTCGACCTGTTGGAGAACGCCAAGCAAAGCCGCAACGTCTTGGTGCGCTTGGCAAGCGTCTACGAAAACGAACTGGTTCAAACCGACAAGGCTGTTGATGCCTACCAGCGTTTGCGGGAGCTTTCCTCCAAAGACATGGCTGCGTTGGATGGCCTGATTCGCTGCTACGAGTTGGCGGATCGCTTTGAAGAACTGGCCGAAACGCTCTCGATCAAGCTGGACCTGATTCTGGAAGAACAGGAAAAGAACGCGATTCGTTACAAGTTGGGTTGGATTCACCTGGAACACCTGGAGGATGCCGAGGCGGCCATCGGGTTCTGGGAAGAAGTGGTCAAGCACGAGCCGGGTCATCAAGACGCCGTGCGCCGTTTGTTTGATCTGCTTCAGAAGGGCGATCACGAAGAGCGGGTGGCCAAAGTCTTGCTTCCTGTGTATGAGGTCAAACCGAACGATACCCAGCGGACGGCGGTTCTTTCCGTGCTGTATCGTTATCAGGAAGGACGCCAGCAGGCCCAGACCGCCTTGGATGTCGCAGCCTTGCAGGAAGAGGTTTTGCAGGACAACGATGAAGCCCTGCGTTGGTATGGCCGGGCCTTCCTTGCCGAGCCGGGATTGAAGCATCTGGAAACCCTGTGGATCAACTGCGACGCCGTCGGCAATGTCCGCTTCTTCCTGGAGCAATGCGAAGAGAAATTGACCCAAGACGGTTTGCCGGACGGAGAGGTGATCGCTCTGCGCTTGCGGATGGCCGATGTCTATCTGAACCAGCTTTCGGACCGTCAGGCGGCCAAGACAACCTATCAGGCTGTGCGCGAGTTGGAAGCTACCAATGAGACCGCCCTGGAAGCTCTTTTGAGTCTGGCAAGGGAAGACGATGATCTGGATGCCCTGACCGAGTTGCTTGATTTCAAACGTCAAGAAGGCTTGGAGAAAACGGCGCGTCGGGATGCTACGGTGGAACTGGCTGATCTCTGCCTGAATCGTCTGGAGGATGTGGACCGCGGCCTGGACTTGTTGGATGAATTGCTGGCCGAGCGGGAAAACGATACCGATCTGCTGGACAAGAAAGAGCGGGTGTATACCCAATACGAACGGTGGGAAGAACTCCGTGACCTGCTCAATGTCCGCTTGAAATACCTGCGTGACGATGATGATGTCCTGCCGGTGCGCATTCAACTGGCCCGCTTGGTGGAAGACCATCTGGAGGATGCCGACGAAGCCAAAGAACAGTATCGTCTGATCGTTGCCGATCACTGGCAGCACCCCGTCGTTGCGGACTTGTTGGACGAACTGTTTACCCGTGAGGATCTTCGTTTGGAGGTTGCCAACGACCTGGAGCCGAAGTTCCTTAAGGCCAAAAGCTGGGAACGCTTGGCTACGGTTTATGAGGTCCAGATCGCCCATGAAGAGAAAGCGGCCAAGAAGCGGAAGCTTCTGACCAAACTCTCCGGGATTTATCAGGATAAGTTGGAAGATACGCAAAAAGCCTTTGAAGGCTTCAGCCGTGTGTTTATTGCCGATCCCGGAAACAGTGCGATCAAGAGCCAGTTGGAAACGCTGGCCGGAGAGTTGTCCCTCTGGGAGAAACTGGCCCAGACCTATGAAGACGCCGGGAAGGCGATGCCGGAAGACGATGCTGACGAAGCCATTGCCATCCTTTGGGAAGCGGCCAAGTTGCATGAGGATATTCTGCTCTCTACGGACAACGCGGTACGCAACTATCGCCTGGTGCTGGATCGCGACGTAGACCACGAAGAGGCTCTTGCCGCGCTGGATACCGTCTGTCGTAAACAGGAGAATTGGGAACTGTGGCGGGACATCCTATTGCAACGGGTGGATCTGTTGGATGAGACGCCGCGCAAGGTGGATCTGCTGAACAAGGTCTGCGCATTGTACGCCGAAGAGATGAAGGCGCCGCTGGATGCCACGCCGATCTACGAACAGATTCTGGCCCTGACCCCGCAAGATATGGATGTCGTCCAGCGACTGCTGGACAACTATACGGAGTTGGAAGATTGGGCGGCCAAGGTTCGGGTGCTGGAACACAAGTTGGACTTGGTGGAAGAAGAATCCGAGAAGAACAATCTGCGCCTGGAAATGGCTTCGCTCTTGGAAACCAGCCTGGAAAACCCGGAGGCGGCGAAGGATCTGTACAAGCAGGTCTTGGATCTGGACGAGCAAAACGAGTTCGCTCTGTTCAATCTGGAAGAATACGTTCAGAAAGAAGCCTTCCAACATGAGCTGGCCCTGTTCCTCGACCCGCGCTTTGAACGGCGCGAGCAGTGGGATAAATTGATTGCCATGCGCCAGATTCAACTGGACCACGCCGAAGATGCGGAAGCCAAGCGGGATCTGCTGGTGGGGATGGCCGACATCTATGAAACGAAGATGGGTCAGATCGAGGACGCCTACCAGCGTCAGGCCGACGCGATGCGCCTGGTGCCCTCGGATGACTACGTTCGGGCGGAATTGGAACGCTTGGCTGGAGAGTTAAGCTCCTTTGAGGCACTCAGCGAATTGTACGATGAAGTCATCACCCAAAGCGAGCAGGGGGAGGATGCCGAACAGACCGTCAGTCTGCTTCTGGATCACGGCGCGATTCTGGAACAACATCTGTTCAAACCGGAAGAGGCTGCGGTTCGGTATCGCCGTCTGCTGGATTTGAATGAAGCTCATGGCGAATGCCTCAACCGGTTGGAAGCCATCTATGAGGAACTGAAAGACTGGGACAACCTGATTGACATCCTGGAGCGCAAGTTCGCCTTGGCTGAGGATTTGGAGCCTCAAAAGAGCCTGCTTTTCCGTATTGCCAATATCTATGAAGATGAAAAGCAGCAGAACGCGGAGGCCATTGATACCTACCACCGCTTGCGTGAACTGGATGACCGGGACAGCGAGGTGCTCAACGCCTTGGTGCGTTTGACCACGGCGGAAGAACGCTGGGAAGACCTGATTGACGTGCGTGAGGCCCAGTGGACTCTGGCGGATGATAACGAGGCTAAATGGCGCTTGCGCAACCTCATTTCCCATGTGTACTCAGACAAACTGGAACGGTTCGATAAGGCGATGGATCTTCTGGAAGAGATCCTCAACGAGAACCCGCAGATGTCCGATGCGCGGGAGTCTCTGCAAACCTTGATGCAGCGTGAAGATTGCGAACAACGCGCCGCAACGATTATGGCTCCTTTGTACCGCAACGATGGCCAGTGGGACTCCTTGATTCACGCCTTGGGAATCACCGCCCGTCACCGCGATCAGGCGGAGGAAGCGCGGGATCTTTACCTTGAAATGAGCCGCCTTGCTGAAGATGAGCTGGCCGATGCCGATCAGGCTTACGACCATGCGGAGCAGGGCTTGGTGCAAACCCCGATGGATGAGGCCACCCGCGAGCGCCTGGCCTTCCTGGCCCAGAGTGCCGACCGCTGGACAAGCCTGGCCGATGCCTATCGCCGTCTTGCCGAAAGCAGTGACACCGACCTGACGCGCATTGACTTGTACAGCCAGGCTGGGCGCATTGCCAAACGGGAAATGGATGACCTGAATCTCGCCGAGGAATTCTATACCCAGGTGCGCAAGCTGGATGGACGCCACGCCGAAGCTCTCGCCGCGTTGGAAGACCTGTTCTTTGAAACGGGGCAGTGGGAAGCCTTGGTTCAGGTGGTGGACGATCGCCTGGTCATTCTTGACGACGCGGACGAACGCCACAAGCTGTTCCACTTTGCCGCCGGTATTCTGGAAGAAGAACTGGCCGATGTCTCTCGCTCCATTGATTGGCTGCTCAGGCTTCATGGGGAACAGGCAGATGATCTGGAAACCCTGGTTCGCTTGGATCGGCTTTTTGAACAGGAAGAACGCTACACGGACTTGGACGGCGTGTTGGACAAACAACTCGCTCTTCATGACGAACCTGCGGTTCGTCATGAATTGCTGCGCCGCAAAGCGGATCTTCACCGGGATCACCTGAACGATGCCTCCGGCGCCGCGACGATCTACGCCGAAATTCTTTCCGAAGACGATCGCTTCGAAGCGGCTCTCTCCGCGTTGGAGGAGATGGTTTCCATTCCTCAACTGCAAGCCCAAGCCCTGGGTGTGTTGGATGACATCTTCACCCGCCATGAAGACTGGAGCCGCCTGGTGGGCATCTTGGGGCGTCAACTGGGAACCTTGGATGAGACGGAAACCCGCGTGGCCGTATTGACCCGGATGCGCACGACCCATGAGGACTTGCTGAAAGACGAAGCGGCAGCCTTTGGTGTGGCCAAGCTGATCTTCGGCGAACAGCCCGGTAGTGAAGAGGCCCAGCGGGAAATGGAACGACTGGCCGTCATGGTCGGCGGCTTTGAACTGCTGGCGGATACCTACGATGAGTTTATCGCCAGGACTCACGAAGATGACGCACTGAAAATTGATCTCTTGCAGAAAGCCGCTCAGGTTCACGAGCAACAGCTTGAGAACCCGGACCACGCCATTCTGTATTACCAACAGGTCTTGTCTCTGGAGCCGCGTCATGAAACGGCGATGGCCGAGTTGGATCGTCTCTACGAAGCCCGCGAACGCTATGCCGATCTGGTCGAGCTGATTCCGCAACGTATCGCCCTGTTGGACAACCAGCGCGAGGCGCATCTTCAGAAGTTGCGCATTGGAAAAATCTGGGAAAGCAAGCTGGGGGATAACGGACAGGCCATTGAGATGTATCGGGAGATTCTGAAGGAACGCCCGGATCATCCCAAAGCCCTGGCGGCCTTGGAGCGGATGTATGAAACCGAAGGGATGTGGGAAGAACTGCTGGAAACCCTGCGTACCGAAGTCCGTCAGGCTCGCGGTGATACGCGCAAGGCTCTGCTCTATTCCCGCATGGCCGAAGTGTTGTATGAAAACCTGAACCAACCTGCCGAGGCCATCCCGCTGTGGAACCGCGTGTTGCAGTTTGATGAAGACAACCAGGATGCCCGCCTCAAGTTGGAAGACCTCTACCTGCGGGAAGAGATGTGGGACGACCTGATCGGGCATCTGAAAAAACAGTTGCGCAAGGCCCACGGAAGTCAGGCCAGGGCGGATGTCACGGCCCGTATGGCCGATGTCTATTACCGGCATTTGAAACAGACGGATCAGGCTACGCCGTTGTACCTGAAGGTTTTGCAATACCGGCCCAACGATCAGGAAGTCATCGACACGCTGCAAACCATCTATGTGGAAGGTCAGCAGTGGCGTGAGTTGATTGATCTTTTGACCCAGCTTATGCCGCAGATGGATGGCGCGGACAAGAGCCGCATTCTGCTGCGTCTGGCGACCATTCATATCATGCACCTGGAAGAATTCGAGCAGGGCGAAGCCTATGCCCGTCAGGTGCTGGAAGCCGATCCGGATCTGGATACTCTGGTTCGTTTGGAAGCGTTGATCCGGGACAGTCGGGACAAGCACCTCTACGCCGACATCATCCGCCGTCAAGCAACGATGGTGGAAGAAACCGATACACGCATCGCGCTGTATTTCCGCCTTGCCGATACCGCTGCGGAATTCCTGAACGATGCCGACCAGGAGCGCTCGGCCCTGGAATCCGTGCTTTCCGAGGATGCCAAGAACCTTTTTGCTGCGGAACGGTTGGAAAGCATTTACGAACGGGATGAAGACTGGTCCAAGCTGGTTACGGTGAAAGAAATCCGCTTGGGTGAAGCCACGGGAGCGGATCGCTACGATCTGCTTGAATCCATTGCGGATCTGCGGGAATTCAAACTGGAAGACCTTTCCGGTGCTTTTGAAACCTGCCGCAGCCTCTACCGTGAAGATCTGACCGACTTCCAGGTGCTGGACCGCGTGGCTCGTCTGGCTCGCGTTACCGAAGCTCAGCAGACCTTTGTCGATTTCGTCTCCGGTCTGGCCGAAGAGAATCAGGAACAGCAGTCCTTGTGGACGGCGCTGATGTTGCTGGTCGCCCGTTGGTATCGGGATGACATGAGCGAACGCGACCTGGCCGCCTTGACTTATGAAGAGGTGTTGGAAAGCGGACAAGTAGAAGAGGAGGCGCTTGATTTCCTCATTGATTATTATCGTGACCAGGAACGTTGGGATGATCTCGTCTCGGCCTATCAGAAGCGCTTACCGCTGATGGACCAGACCGAAAAGGTCCGTGTTGGTTGTATTGTCGCCGGGTTGTTCTATGAAAAGCTGGACCAAAGGGATCGTGCGGTGAAAACCTATCATCAAGTGTTGAAAATGGACGATGGCTGTGAGCCTGCCGTGGATTCCCTGATTCAGATTTATGAATCGGAAAGCACGCTTGAATCCCTGGTGGAGATGCTCAAGCACAAGCTCGGCTTGACGCCTGATGCGGAGGAAGTGAAAGAACTTCGTTTCCGCATCGCTGGGATTTATCTGGATGATCTGAACGATCTGGCCGAAGCGAAGAATTACCTGCGGGCGATCATCGCTGAAGATCCGAAGCACATTCCTTCCTTGAACGCCCTGGAGCGTTTGTATAACAACGAGGAAAACTACGACGAGTTGCTGGAAGTTCTCTCCCGCCGTGTGACCATCGCCTCGGACGACGAAGAGAAGGTCGGTCTGTATCGCAAAATGGCCGACATCTGGCTGTCCAAGTTCGGGCAGCGGGATATGGCGGTCAATTACCTGGAGCGTATGCTTACCCTGCAACCGACCAACCTGGATGCCATTCTGGAGTTGGAGAACATTTACACCGCCGGGGAAGACTGGGAGATGTTGGTGGAAACCTACCAGCGTCATATCGACAATACCCTGGAAACCTCGGAGATGGTGCAGCTCTATACCTACATGGGCCGCGTGTATGGTGAAAAGCTCTACTTGGCCAAGGAAGCCATTGATTGCTTCCGCAAAGCGCTGAACATTGAAGAAAAAGATCCCACGGTGCTTGCCGCCCTGGCCGATCTCTACATCCTTAACGAAAACTGGGCCGAAGCGATCGACATTTACGAACGTATGGCCAAGGATGCCGAAGAGAAGGCTCAGCGGGTGGAATATCTCGGTGCCATCGGACGCTTGTACCAGCATCACTTGAATGACCCGGCCAAAGCCAAAGCCGTCTTTGATCGGATGTACGAAGAAGATCCGATGTTCCTGCCGGTGGTGCGTGAGTTGCGCAAATACTACCGAGCGGCAGGGGAGTGGGACGAGTTCCTGCGCATGATCGGAGAAGAAGCGCTTCTGGCGGAAAGCTCTCAAGAGCGGGCGGATGTGGCCTATGAAGAAGGCCGGTACTACCTGTACGAAGTCAAAGATGTCGATCAGGCTGTGGGCTTGTTCCAGCGAGCGCTGGCGGCCAAGGAAGATCATTATCCCTCTTTGACGGCCCTGGGCGGTATTTTCTTTGAGCGGGATGCCTGGGCGGATGCCGAAGCGCCGTTGAAGAAAGCCTTGGATGTGCTACCCGCCGAGGCCGGAGAGGATGAACGTAGCCTACTGCATTATCGCCTGGCCTATCTGGCGGAGATGCAGGGGAATATTGATGATGCGCTGCGGGATTACACCATTGCCTACAAGATAGACAACAACAGCCAGGATACCGTGGAAGGGCTGGCCCGCGCCTTGTATCAACGGGCGCAACAGTCCGAGAAATCCGAGGCCGATACGGAAACCCGTCTGCAACATTGGAAGAAAGCTTTCCGTGTTTACCAGACCATTCTCGTGCGCTACCGCAAGAACAAGAACCGCGATCAGTTGGTGGATCTCTTCTGTAGCCTCGGTGAAATCAGCCTGTATCTGAATAACGCCGACAGCGCGATCAAAATGTATGAAAAAGCGCTGGAACTCAACCCGGACAGCTTGCAGGCTCTGCATCTGCTGGTGCAACTGCATGAACGGGCCGAGAACTGGCGGCAGGTGCTTCGTTTCCGCGCTCGCCTGATCAAGCGCCTTGGTGGCGATGAACTGATGGAACAATGGAAAGCGGTGGGTGACATTTACGCCGAACGGATGAACGAACCGGCCAAAGCACTGGAATCCTACCGCAAGGCCACCGAGATCCGTGCCGATGACAAAGCCATGCTGCAAAAGGTGGCCGATCTGCTCTTGCAATTGGAACAACCTCAGGATGCCTTGGCCGTAATGCGTACCATCCTCAGCCTGGAAACGGACCCGGCGGTTCAACTGGACATGAACCTCAAACTGGCGGATCTCGCCCGGACCCATTCGGACAATCCTCTGGAGGTGCTGGACTACTGGGAAGCCGCGTTGGACCTGGACCCGACGCAGATTGCCATTTTCACGATGACCGAAGCCTACCTGGTGAACCAGCAGAACTGGAACCGCCTGGATGCCTTCTACCGCAACATGATTCAGAAGCTCAGCCAGGTGGAGGACAGTGGTCCGATGCAGCTTGGTCAGATTTGGCGGAAGCTGGGTGATCTGCTGGCCGACCGCACGGACAACCTGGAAGAAGCGATTCAAGCCTGGGAAGTGGTGGCGCAAACGGAGAATTATGCCTCGGATGTGATGGAGAAGATTGCGGAATTGTACGCCCGTGATCCGAACCAGCGTGATAAGGCCGTGAATATTCATCGTGACCTGCTGGCCGAAGATCCCAAGCGCCTGGGTAGCTATAAAGCCCTGTGGAAGATTGCCTTCGACCAGGATCAGTTCGACCGCGCCTTCTGCTATGCCGGAGCCGCGTGGAACCTTGGTGATCTTGAGAGCGCGGCGGCGCAGTTCTATTCGGAGAATCTGGATGATGCCCGCCTGCGAGCCGCCGACAACATCACACCGGATCTCTGGGTGTCCAACCTCTTGCATCATGAATCGCACCCGCATTTGGGACACATTCTCAACGTGTTGTTCTACCATGTCAGTGGAATGCTCACCGGAGGCTTGAAAGAAGCCGGGTTGAGCAAACGGGATCGGGTCAACCTGAAAGAATCCGTTACCTTGGGGGATAACCTGCTCTACGTTTGCAAGGTGCTGGATATTCCCGCGCCGGAAGCCTACACCCGGTCTGGGGCTACGCCCTTGTTGGAAATCCTGCCCATGCAACCGGCCACGGTCGCTGCCGCCTCGGATGGAATGGAGAGATTGTCCAAGCGCAAACTGATGTTTGCTCTTGCGGTGGGAGCGGCTTTCCTGCGTCCTGACTTCTTGCCGGTACTCTTCCTGGATGGTGCCACGGTTCGTGCCTACCTCGATGCTGCGGCCCGACTGTTCTATCCGGATTTCCAGGGAATGACCGAACCGGACACTTTATCCAAGTATCAGAAGGTGGTGGACCGCTACACGCCGAAGAAAGTTCGTGGTCTGTTGCAGCAGAGTTGTGACAACTACATTGAAGAATACCGGGAATTGGACATCAACGCATGGCGGGAAAGCCTGATTCTTTCCGCCTATCGCTGCGGCCTGTTGATGTGCAATGACCTTTCCACGGCGACGGCGATGATTGAAGAACATCCTCTGCTGCTGGATGAAGGACTGAAAGCCAAGGTCTTGGCCGACCTGCTTCGTTACGGCACCGGTCAGGATTACTTTGAACTGCGCAAGCACTTGGGTTTGAGCCTTACCTGATTGGCTCTTGAACGTGTCATTATCAACACCAAGGCCGGGGAATTCCCCGGCCTTCGGCGTGTTTGGGTTGGTTTGTTGCAGACTTTACAGGGGCTCTTTTCGTTGCTTTCTTTTCAACCTCAACGGCCCGTACTTTCTTCCTCCAGAATGCTTTCCAGCAGGTCCGGGTTGTCGGTCATGATGCCATCCACCCCCAACTGAATCAGGCTACGCATTTCCTCGGCCTCGTTGATCGTCCAGACTTGAACCTGAATGCCCAACGTCCGTGCCCATTCCATCTGCTTGGCCTCAATGGCGGAGAGTTGGAAGATGGGGCAGGGCGGTTCATACTCGGCCAGGGAGTCTTCCGTCAGAAGATTGAAACGGGCCATTTCTCCGGCACCCGCACCGGTGACAATTCTGGGGTTCTTCTGCCGGATCTCTTCCACGATGTTGTCGTTGAAGGAAACCAGAATGACGCGGTCTTCCATGTTGGTTTCTTGCAGAACCTCCAACATGGCATCCACAATGGAGGGCTCGTTCTGTTTGATTTCCGCAGAGAAAATCATCTCCGGGAAGCGCTCAAGCACCTCTTGGAAGGTGGTGATCTGTACGCCTTGCCCGCGGTAGGGATAGCTTTCGCCGTCATCGGGGGTGAAGGCATACCCTGCGTCCAGAGCTTGAAGTTCCGCAAAGGTCATCTCTTTAATCGCCCCCGTGCCGTCGGTGATGCGATCCACGGTGGCATCATGATGCAAAACCAGAACGCCATCGCTCGTGGCGTGGAGGTCCATCTCCAACATATCTACCCCGACGGACACGGCATGTTCGTAGGCTTCCATGCTTTCTTCCGGAGCCAGCAAACCGCCACCACGATGGGCGATGGCCAGTAGGCCGGATTGGAAGAGCGGGTGATCCACGGAAAATCCCCAACGATTCAATTCTTCTTCGTCCTCGTCTTCGGCGGCATCGCCGTCTTCCAGATCGCCATCCGAGGGTGTGTCGTCGGTATCATCTCCATCCACACGGTCCTGACTGTCTCCGTCTTCATCGCCATCTGACCTTGCATCCGTATCGTCTTCGGAGCAGGCAGGAAGAATGCAAAGGGACCAGAAAATCAGAAGACCGACAAAAAAGCTGTGACGCATAATAACTCGCTTTCCAGACCGAAAGAGGCTGCCCCGGAGACTTGGGTTGACACCGTAAGTTGCAAGGAATAGAACCCGAAAATGAAGAACCGCTAACGCATTCCTAACACATGGTGCCGAGGATCACAAGACAGGGTATCAAGGAATCATCCAAGGATGCCGATGATGCCGAGGAAACGAAAGCCTTTGAAGAGATTGTCAGAAAATCTGGTGTTTTCAAAAGAAAGCGCCGGAGAGGGCGTTCATTTTTCCTTGCTCTGATTGATCAAATTCGTTGACCGGATGGGGCGGAACAGGCTATCATCACAACGGGTGTGTACTGCGCCTTTTAAGCATGTTTCGCTGTTTTTCTACCCAAGGTTGAACCATGTTCAAGACGTTTTCTTACTTCGCGTTGATCGTGAGCCTTTTTTTAGCAAGCCCTCTCTGGGCCGCGCCACCGGTTTCATGGACACAGTATGACCAGATTCTGCTTGGCCAGGAAGAGGATGATGGAGACACGATGACCATCATGGCGGATCTGCAGAACAAAGGTGCGCAGGCCAAGGTGGTCAAGCGGGTTTATGAAGTAATGCGGAAACAATTGATCAAGGCTGAAAAGCTCGGTGAGGTCTGGCGGGAAAAGAGTCTGGGACTGACCAGCGGGCAAAGCATTGTAGACAAATGCCGGGAACCGGAGAACAGCGCCTGTCTGCTGGCTTGGGTGAAGGATACCGGAGCGCAGTATCTGATTGCCGGACGGCTGCGGGCAATGGATGACGAGATGTATATCATTGAAGCGCGCTTGCTTCATGTTTCCGAACGGGTGGTCATCAACCAGGTGGAGAGCGAGCCGATAAGCCGGGAGGCCTTGCTGAATGCAAGTGCGGAGTTGGCCTGTGAGCTGGCGGAAGATTTCGGATGCTCGGATGAGGATCTGATGGTTACCGATGAAGTCTTGGCTCCGGTCGATCCTGATGCCAACAATCCATCCGCACAGGATTTCGATGATGAGGGCTTGTATCAGGCCGAGCCGACTGCAAGCCAATCGGAACCCTCTGAACCCTTTGTCTGGAAAGATCGGGACTGGGGCTGGGTTGTGCTGGGGGTTGGCGTCGCTGCCGCCGCGACGGGTTCGGCGATGATGGTAATGGCCAAAACAAGCTATGACAAGTATGGCGATGCCACCACGAAGAGCGACGCAGACAGCTATCGCCAGGACACGGAGACTTTTGCCTATACCGGCTATGGCATGTTTGCTCTTGCTGGTGCTGCGGCAGTTGGAAGCACCTTGCTGTTGATCCTGCTGGATGACAAGCCGGAACCGGAAGGAAGTGGGGGGATGGACAGCCCGCGGCTTCAGGTCGCACCCCAGCTTGTGCCCGGTTTCTCTGGTCTTTTGCTGCAAGGAGAACTGCCATGAAACATAACCTCTTTGTTTTCGCAACGTGCTTCATGGCGTCCATGCTGGTTTCCGCTTGTTTCAAGTTCGACAACCAGGCCGAATTCGGGGATCTCTCTACGGATGGTGATGTGATAACCGCCCCGACTGAATTGACTGTCAAAGTCAGCGGGATTGATGAAAAGGCGACCCATGTTGTTCTCTCAATGGTGGTGAAGACCGGTTCGACCTTGGTGAATTTCAAACGCTCCCTGCCTGTGACTGAAGGGGAGAACAGCGTCTCAACGGTGTATGAAGACTTGTCGGGCCTGGGGAGTTTCTCGGTCAACGCTCAGGCCACCAGCTATGCCGGCAACGCCTTGTGGCAACAGGCCGAGCAAGCGATCACTCTGGATATCGCCCCCGGAGAAAGCAAACTCTTGACCGTGGTCTTGGCGGCGGAGATTCTTTCCGATGATCCGGGAACGGGGCCGGATTTGGTGTTGGACCCGGACAACAACCCGGCGGATGGGGATCTTGATTCCACGGATGATGATGACGATGATGACGATGATGATAACGCCGACGGGGATGAATCCTCAGATGAAGAAAACTATGCCTATTCCATTGATATGCCTGCTTTGGTACCGAGCCCGGTGATCGACGGAGTGATTCATCTCACGGAAGAATATGACCAGGCTTATCCTGTTGTCGTGGAAACCAACTACGAGGGCGGGGCGTGGTTCTATCTTGGCTATGATGAGACGAAAGTCTACGTAGGTCTTCGCTTCCCCAATCTGAACGATGAAAACCCGGATCAAGTGACAATCGGGCTTGACCCGGATGTCACCACTGCCAATGACCACTTTTCCCTGGTAATCAACCTGGACCCCGATTCCTTGCCTCAAGACCCGATCTGCCAGATTCTGGGTACGTTGGCCAGTTGCCAGGATCTCCCCCAGGGGCTTCCCCAGACCAGCATGGGGATTACCTACGAACTGGAAAACGAACTGTATCAGGTGGAAGTCGCGATTGAACGGCAAAGCCTGGGGCTTGAGGCCGGGACGGATCACCAATTGGGTGGCTTCTTCCGCGTGACCGACAACGGCGGGCAATACACCATGCCGGAGGGGCTTCGCCCGACGGTTCCGACAACCTATTACCTCTTGCAGAGCAGCGAGCAATGGAATGTTCCGGAACCGGATGGCGATGAAGACGGCGACGTTGAAGAAGAAACCGATGGCGATGAAGACGGCGACGTTGAAGAAGAAACCGACGGCGATGAAGATGGCGACATCGAAGAAGAACTCGACGGCGATGAAGACGGCGACGTTGAAGAAGAAACCGACGGCGATGAAGATGACGACGTTGAAGAAGAAACCGATGGCGATGAAGATGGCGACATCGAAGAAGACGGAGACGTTGAGGAAGAGGAAGACCCCGGATTCTGCACGCCGGGAGACATTCTCTGCTGTGTAAAAAGCGCCGAAGCGGACAACCCGGACTTCTGCCCGGCCTGGTTCAGTATGGATTACCATCAGTCCTGGGTTTGCAACGATGAAGGCACGGCCTACGAACTGGAGGACTCTTGCGACGGCTATGAAACCTGCAAGTCCGAGGTCTGTGTGGATGGCTTCGGCTGTCGCATGGAAAACGAAACCGGTACCACCTGCAACGACGGATCTACCTGCACAGTGGATGATACCTGCGTGAACGGAGTCTGCACCGGGAATCCGCTTCAGTGTGATGACAACAATGAATGCACCCAGGATGACTCGGACAGCCTGTTGGAAGGCTGCTGTATTCATACGCCCATTCCGGGCTTGATCGGCTTGGCTTGTGATGACCACCTGGAATGTACCACCTCCAGCACCTGTCAGGCTGATGGGCAATGTCTGGGGACGCCGGATCAACCCCATTGTTGTGAAGGCCACAAGGATGACATGGTCTTGAGCACCAACGGCGATTATTGCATTGATCTCTACGAAGGCGTTCTGAGTATCAACCAGGAATGCCTTGGTCCTTTCTATGGTCAGGCCGGAGATGATTACCCCGATGGTTTCCCGGATGGCGTTGGTGCAAGCGAACCCCAGAGCTTTGCCCTTTACGCCTGTAGCCTCCTTGATACCATTCCCAGCCGGGAACTGACCTTCTGGCAGGCCAAGCAGGCGTGTGAGAACGCCGGAAAACGTCTCTGCACTCAGGCGGAATGGCAGGGAAGCTGCGAAGGTGACCCCGCGACCGCGTACCCCTATGGGGATGAGTATGTGGATATGACCTGCAATGGCTTGGATTACGGTACGGGGGCTGTGTTAGTCAGTGCCTCGGCGATGTTGTGCTTTACCAGTCAAGCGGTGTACGACCTTTCCGGTAATGTGGAAGAATGGGTATCCAACCCTGTTCAGACCTGTGGTGGAAGCTACAACTCCATCAGCACCGGTCTGATGTGCTCGTCCTGTTATGATCGCTCGGTGACGGCGACGGATGCTACGCGAGGATTCCGTTGCTGTGCCGATCCGGCTACGGAGGAGTAAGCCCATGCGGGCGGTGGTGCAGCGGGTCAGCCGAGCCTCGGTGACGGTGGAGGGGCGCCGGACCGGAGCTGTCGAAACAGGGCTTCTGGCCCTGGTGGCGGCAGGGAAAGAGGATGGCGAGGCCGACATCACCTGGATGGTCAAGAAGCTCTGCGGCCTGCGGATTTTCCCTGACGAGGCAGGCAAAATGAACCGTAGCGTCGCCGATATCGGCGGGGGGCTGTTACTGGTTAGCCAATTCACCTTATACGGCGATGCACGCAAGGGCTTTCGGCCCGGTTTCAGCGATGCCATGCCGCCCGATGAGGCCCGCAGTTATTTTGAGTGTTTTGTCCGGGCCGTGCGTCGTACCGGCCTTCTGGTGGAAACCGGGGAATTTGGCGCGGATATGGATGTCTCGTTGGTCAATGATGGTCCGGTTACCATCCTGCTCGATTCCAAAAAGAACTTCTGAAAAGAGTACCTTCACGGCATGGTGTTCTGGGTACTTATCAATTTTTGAGGCGGAAAACCAACAGACATCCGGAGATTCTGATAGAATCACCCTTGGAATCATGTCTCTGTTGGAAAACTGAAAAAAAAACTTGCCATAATCAAGCGTCTGCCTTACAACAGCACGGTCGTTTTCACTAGAAACGACCTCGCGGAGAGATGACCGAGCGGCTGAAGGTGCTCGCCTGCTAAGCGAGTGTGGGGGAGACCCCACCGAGGGTTCGAATCCCTCTCTCTCCGCCATCGTGCCAAAACACCCCCGGCAGGTTTGTCGGGGGTTTTGCTTTGCTTGGATCGGCACCTTGTAAGGAACAAGGAGCTTGCTTCCGTTGTGGGCAGCAATCGTTCCGTGATGAAAAGCCTTGAAAGTTCCCATCCCTTTTCGGTAAGCTGACAGAGACGATTCCACATGGAAACATGGTGAGTAACTGCCCGCAAGGAATGGGCAACAACAAAGGACTGTTCGTGGCGCGATGGTTTGGTTCAGGTTGGTTGGTGGTCGTGTGGCTGGTGCTGCTTGGGGTTCCTGCCGTTTGGGCCGAGGACTCACCAGGGCCGGAAGAAAACACCCAGAAGCGCATTGAAACGGAAGCCCGCACCCTTTGGCGCAATCTGCATGAGCAACTTCCCTCAGAGACATCCTGGACCTGGTTTGAGGCCCAACGAGGGCAGAGCCTGCCTTTCGGTCTGGAGACTCAAGGCCCGGTGGGCTTGCGTGCCGATGAGTTGGCGATCCATCTGAGCTTTCGGGATGAATCTTCCGGCGAGCGACTTCGTGTGGCTTTGCAACGTCGGGATGACGAGCAACCCGCCTACGAGCGAACAGCTCGGTACAATGTCTTTTACGAAACCCATCAGGTAGACCGCATCAGCGCAGAGGGTGTGGCCTTTTTGAAAGACCTGCTCAAGCATCTGAGCCGTGTTGAGTCTTCAACCACGGCGTTGCTTCCCAAGGCCGAGGCCGAACGTATCCTCGCCGAGCGTCGGGCGAGACAGGAACAGCAGTTGAAATCCCGCTGGACGATGGTTCCCAAGGATCAGGTATTACGCCGGGAAGGGGTTTTATGGGGTGTTGTTTTCAGCTTGTTGTTGCTGTTGGGAATCCTGGGGACGCTTTTGGCGTTTCCCTACGCACTCAAACTCAATGAATGGTATTTGTCCTCAAGACAAGCAGAGCAGATTATGGTGTTGGGGGTTCTTCTACCCATCGTAAAAGCCTTGGTGGTCGTTGGGTTCGCTTCATTCTTCATTGGTAAACCAGCAAACACACAGGAGTTTCTGGGCTCGTTCTGGAGTACAGCCTCTCTTTACGGAGAGCCTTCCTCGTGGCTGGCCGCCTATTTCATGGAACTGGTTTCCTGGCTTCCTACACCCTGGAATATGGCTTTGCTCTATGCCATGCTGGAAATTCTAACCGTTTTCGCGGTTTTGATCTTTTGTGGCGAATTGTTCCAGCAAGCTAGAATCATCCATCGTTTCATGTTGCTCTGGATTGTTCTTCCCTGGGTACTTCCCCACCAGATTCCCTTTCAGACCTGGTTGTTGTTGCTATCTACGTTGAGTTTTCTTGCGGGATTTCTTCTTTATACCCGACGCCTTGAAACGCGACATCTTATTCTAAGCCTCGGTTACGGAGGCCTGTTGGCTTTCGTGCAACCCTGGGCTTTGTTGGGAATGCTTTTCCTGGTTCCTCTGCTTGGATGGGTAAACCGTCATGACCAGGAGCGCTTGCTTGTGGTGTTGGGGCGGGTGATGCCTTGGGCTGTTCTGTTGATCTGCCTGTTGCTCGCGACGCCGGTACTTCAGCAGGAACTAATCCAGGAACGTTTTCCCCGCCTGCTTGATGCCTTGCAACACCAAAGGATGCTCTTTGTGGTCTGGCTTGTACTTCTTGCTTGGCTGGTTTTGAGAAAACAGAGTACGTCCCGGCTTTTCCGTGGGAGTCTGGCTGCCTTCTCCTTGCTGCTGGTTGGGCTTTCCTTCCTGTTGCAGCCTGTGGGGAACCTCCTTGCGGCCATGTTCCCAGCCTTGATGTTGACGATGATTCCGCAGGAAGAAAGCGGTGAAGAGGATGGCCCTTTGCCGTCGATTACCCCGACCTTGGTGGTACTCATGGTGGGGATCGGTTTTTCCTGGTGGTCGCGGGTGTGCGGTTAAGCCGAATCTTCGGATGAAAACACCTGATTTTTCTTGGCACTGATCGCCAGACGGGCCAGTTCATCGACCCGTTCGTTTTCTTCCACTCCGGCATGGCCTTCCACTTTGATGAACTGAATATCCTGAAAGCGAGCCACTTGCTGCCGGATCTCAGCAATCAGTTCCTGGTTGGCTTTGGCTTTCCATCCCTTGGTCAACACACCGATGGAATAGGCGGAATCCGTAAAGACACGCACGGGAAGGCGGGGATTTTTGATTTCCACCAATCCCAGTCGAATGGCTTCCAACTCGGCGATGTTGTTGGTAGCCTTGCCCAGATAGTGGCTTCGTTCCTTGCGATGCTGTTTGTATTTCAAAACCAGGCCTGCACCAGCCTCACCCGGATTGCCGCTACATGCACCGTCCGTCCAGAGTTCCAGGGTATTCTCATCCGGAGTATATTCCAGGCTTTGAGGGCTGGTCTTTTCTTTGGTTGAGTCCGATCCCTTGGTCTTGGCCTTCGATTTCGTCGCTTTTTTCTTCGCCGGTTTCGCCGGTGCGTTTGGATCATCCAACTCAAACAGGCTGGCCGGATTCACCGAGTAAACCTTGGTGTCGTCTTTCTGGTACACCATCTGCGCTTTGCCGTCGGTCAGTTCCGGTTGTTCGTGGTCATCCACACGCACCCAAACCTTGCCGGTGCGAAAAAGCATACGTTTCCAGTCACTCATCGAACATCCTCGTTCTTGGTTTCCCCATTGGCATTGTCTGGCAAGGTGGACTTACGAAACGCCGGTTCATAGGCATGAATTCCTTCTTCCTGGATCAGTTTACGTAGGGCCAGTTCATCGAACTGAGCCAAGAAAGCAAGAAGGCGGCTGGTGTTGTGTAAGAGCCTCTGTTTTCGGCTGGTCGTCAAGGAAAGCTTTTCTTCCAGCAATTGAAATTTGTCCTGCAATTGAGCAAGTTTTTGTGCGGTTTGCTCGGTGCGATCCAGTAGGGACGATTGTTCTTGCAAGCCTTGAGCAAGCTCCTGCCAGCGGGTAAGAAGATGTTCCGGGGCTTGAAAGGCTGCAAGGTGGTTATCCAAGGTACTGAGGCGAGAGCCGATCCGTTGAAGGCGAGGTAGCTGGGTGGATAAACTCCCCAGGTTGGAAGCCGTTTCAGGTATCCTCTGGGCAATGCGACCAAGGATTGGCCATTGAGGCTTGGTTTTCAGCACCAGAGAAATCAACTCGCCCCCTTTCAAGCCGACATCGCCAAGGCTGAACAAGGGGCTGGATAATTCCCCAAGCCGGGCCGGGGAGGGGCTTTCGATGCTATCCGGCAAGGCGGCACCATCGGAAAGTAGAGGATTGACCGCCGGGCCAAGCTGAAGCTCCAGCCGTTTTCCTCCGAGCAGGGTTTTATTGACCAGAGTCAGGCGGCTTCCTTCACGGACAGGAATCTCCTGCGCGATGCGAAGGGTGGCCAAGGCCTGGCCATCCTGTAAGTCGATTTTTGCAACGTGACCACGGGCCAGGCCCAAGGCGTAGACGGGATCACCCACCGAGATGCCTTGCAAGCTATGAAATCGTGCTGTGTAGTGATTTCCGGATGCCGTAAGCATACCCGTGCCACGAGTGGACAGCCAGAAGAGGCCAGCCAACAGGCATAAACTTACTAGACCGGTGATGAGGTTTGCAGAACGGATCATGAGCGGAAACCTAGCAGGAATTTCGATGAAAAGGCAAGATTCGTTTATGGACATGGTGTGAAAGGAACTTGGTATCGCATAGCCTGGATAGAATGAAATAAGCCTTCATCAACGGGTCATAAATAGATGATATGTCCCGGAAATGAACAGAATGGCTTTGAGAAGAAGCAGGATGGGTTGTGTGTCGTTATCTTACATGTAACCACCTGAAACTGCGTCACTTTTACTTTGTTGAACAGATGCGTTGATTGTTATCTTTCGGAAATCCTTCACATTTTGTTTGCCATCAGTGCTTCCTGCGTGGTACTATACCTTCAGGCTGAAGGGTTCGCAGAATATATTATCATCTTGGCAACGCCTATCGGTAGGCCAATAACCAACTGTGCTGAACGTGATTGTCATCGTGGGAGAGTTTGTACATGAAGCACATGGTGGTCATCAAATACAACAACGGAACAATTCTCAAGGGGTTCACCCAGGATTTCGCTCCATCTCGTGGGCGATTTCATGTTGTTCAGACCGACGGCAATATCCGTCAGGTGAGCTTGCGCCACCTGAAGGCCGTCTTCTTCGTCCGTGATCTGGAAGGGCGGCAGGGCTATCGAGAAACCAAAGAGTTCACGGAGGAAGCCAGCATTGGCAAACGCCTCAACGTGACGTTTTTGGATGGTGAAAACATCCGTGGCAAAAGCCTTTCCTACAACGATGCGGAAAGCGGTTTCTTTCTGGAGCCCGCAGATCCCAACTCCAACAACATCCGTATTTACGTTGTCAAAAGCTCCACCAAAAATGTGGTGGAGGTATAGAACAAGTCAGAGCTTTTTGTGAAGTTCGCAGGGCTTCTTGGGTGCTAATGCCTCGGTCTGCGTTAATAGTGGGACGGAGTGACTCCCTCCAATTCCAGTTCCAGCATCTCCTTCTCTTTTTTAACAGAGCTTTCCGGTACCAACGCGGCTTGGCTGTTACGTCCGCCACGGTACTGGTGTCCCTGCTGACGGGGTGGGAAATCATAGAGGAGAACGCCTAGAATCAGAAAGGCCGTTACGACCAAGGCGATAATGGCCTTGGGCTGTTGCAATCTCTGGAAGAAAGCCTTCCAATTCAGAACCAGATGAAGCCCGCCCAGGAGGATGAAGGCCCATCCCGCCCATTCATGGAGGTGAAAAATCGTCGGGCTTTTTATCTTCATCGACATCAATAAGCCACTGACGGCCAAACTGATGAAAAGCATACAAAGACTGGGGGAAACCCAGGATTTCAGTTGTTGCAATGAACGCATGATGTATCTCCTTTCAAGGGTGTACAAACGGGATGTGCAGGTGTGGATGAACCATGCTGTGTAAAAAAAGAGCCTGTTTCTTGGGTAAAAGAGCCGTAAGGGAAACTCAAAAGCATGCTTATAGGAAAGACCGATAGCAAGGAGGTTTGTTACGAACAATTGATGAAAAAGCGAGAGGAAGAAAACCCGGCGTGATTGGAGAAAATATGGTATAGCCGAAGCGCATTGGATTGGCCTGTGACAAAGAACCCCTGAAAGAATCCACTCCTTTTTGTCTGGAGGTTGTTATGCGCAAGGTTTCGACGGTTCCCCCTTCCTTTCCTAACAGTCCAAACAACGAACTGCTCCCGTTTATTCCAGACGAGCGCTGGCAGGTGCTTTGCGGGGATGAGGCTCATTGGCGCCTTGGCATCTATAGTCCCGGTGAATCCTGCCATGAGGACATCAGGGAACTGGAATGGCATGACTGCCCGGAGCTTTTCCTGCTTCTTTCTGGACGGCTGAGCTTGTGGATTGCCAAAGACGGTGTGCTTCAAGACCTGGAACTTCAGCCCAATCAACCAGTGTTGATTACCGCGCCTCATTGTGGTTTCTGCCCCGATGGTCCCCATCGCGGGACGGCACTGGTCGTGGAACGGGATCGCTTTGAAACCATCTACCGCACGCCGCAGGAATGGGTATCGCAGCCGGAAGGCGAGGAAGGTCAGGGGCAATGAGCGGTCTTTCGATCCTGGTCACCGGCGGTGCCGGATATATCGGCTCGATGACGGCAAAAATCCTGCAACGGGCCGGTCATCGGGTAACGGTGTTTGACAACTTCTCTACCGGTCACCGTTGCCTCGTCCGCTTTGGAGCCTTGGAAGAAGGGGACTTGCTTCGCAGGGAAGACCTGCATCGGACCTTTTCCACCAATCATTTTGATGCCGTGGTGCATTTTGCCGCAAAAAGCCTGGTGGCGGAAAGCGTGCGCGAGCCGGGCTTGTATTATCGTAACAACCTCTGCGGCACGGTGAATCTGTTGGAGGCGATGAAGGAACACGGAGTTGGGCGTATTGTGTTCAGCAGTACCGCGGCAACGTATGGTGAGCCGCAACAGACACCGATTTCCGAAGAGCATCCGCTCAGGCCGATCAACCCTTATGGGCGTAGTAAGTTGGCGATGGAGTGGCTTCTGGCCGACAGCGCCAAAGCCTTTGGGCTGCGTTATCTGGCCTTGCGCTATTTCAACGCCGCAGGGGCTGATCCGGAAGGTGAAACGGGCGAATGGCATAATCCGGAAAGTCATTTGATTCCCAACCTGCTGCGCGCAGCCCACGAAGGCCAATCGGCTCGGCTGTTCGGTACGGATTACCCAACGCAAGATGGCACCTGCGTGCGGGATTACATCCACGTTGAGGATCTGGCCGAGGCCCATCGTCTGGCCGTGGAGTGCTTGCAGGCGGATGCCTTGACCGACGCGATCAATCTGGGCTGCAACGTGGGAACCAGTGTGCGCCAGATGGTGAATCTTGTTCGAGAGGTGACGGGGTGTGACCTTGCCGTGCGAGAGGAAGCACGACGGGAGGGAGATCCGGCGGTTTTGGTCGCCAGTCGGGATAAAGCCCGGCAGCTATTGGGTTGGAAACCTCGCTGGGATGATCCGCGCAGCATGATCCAACACGCCTGGGATGTCTATCAACAACAGGGGTTTGATGTGCCTGCAGATGAAAAGGAACCATCATGAGTGTAGATCGAAGCATCCTGCAAATGGATGTTGAACGTTTCAAAAATGAATTTGGTACACCGGGCCGGGTGTTCATCGCTACGGCACCGGGGCGGGTAAACCTCATCGGCGAGCATACCGACTACCATGAAGGGTTTGTGTTCCCGATGGCCATTGATCGGTACGTGCGTGCCGTTGGCGCTTTGCGCTCCGATCCCACGGTTCGTGTGGTCAGCAACACCTTCAAAGAGAACTACTCTTTTTCCCTGCTTTCTCCGATGAGCGAACGCCAGGGCTGGGCCCGTCGCGCAGAGGGAATCATTCGTACCGTGCTGGAGTTATCGCCGCGCCCGGTGGGCATGAATATCTACATGGATGCCGATCTCCCCGTAGGTGGTGGGCTTTCCAGTAGCGCGGCCAGTATGGCGGCACTGGGTTTGCTGGCGGCACGGCTCAATGGGTTTGCGTTGAACAAGCTAACCTTTGCCAAAAGCTTGCAACGTAGCGAATGGATCTACGCCGGCTTGCAATGCGGGATCATGGATCAATTGGCGGTGTTGATGGGGGAGAAAGACAAAGCCCTGTTTTTGGATTGTCAAAGCCTGGAGATGTCCCCCGTCGCCTTGCCCAACGAATGGCGTGTGGTGATCCTGGATTCCGGCGTCAAACATGATCTGGCTTCCAGCGCCTACAACGACCGTGTGGCGGAGTGCGCAGCCGTCGTCAGAGCTTTGAACGCCTCGAACCCCAGGCTGAACCTGGAGAGCTTGCGTGAGGTGCAACCGCAGCAGCTTGAAGGGCTTTCCGGTGCCGTACCTGAAATCAGCCTGAAGCGTTGTCGCCATGTGTTTGCAGAGAATCAGCGAACCGTGGCCATGTCGGAAGCGTTGAAGCAGAGAGACGCCGACACCGTCGGTCGTTTGATGCTGCAAAGTCACGAAAGCCTGCGTGACCACTATGAAGTGAGTTGCAAGGAAATTGATCTTCTGGTGGATCTGGCGATGAATGCGCCCGGTGTGGTGGGAGCGCGAATTACCGGCGGAGGCTTTGGCGGAAGCACGGTCAACCTGGTGTGGAAAGATGAAGTCAGTGTGTTCTTGAAACAGATCCTTCCAGCCTATCAAGAAAAAACAGGGATAGAGATCGACCCGATCATCGCCAAGGCCAGTGAAGGCGCAAGCCTGATGGAGTGGAAAGCATGAACCCGGATCACCCCCACCGCCGTTACAACCCGTTGACCGGCCAATGGGTTCTGGTCAGTGCCCATCGTGCCAAACGGCCCTGGTTGGGACAGGTGGAAGAACTTCCCCCGCCGGTCCTGCCTGCGTATGATCCGCATTGCTATCTGTGTCCCGGTAACGAGCGGGCTGGTGGACAACGAAACGCGGACTATCAGGGCGTCTATGTGTTTGAGAACGATTTCCCGGCCCTGTTGAACGATGTTCCCGGTGGTCAAGAGCAGGGGCCGGATTGGAAACGAGCCTATGCCGATGCCGGTCGCTGTCGGGTGATCTGCTACAGCCCACGGCACGATCTGAGCTTGGGTCACTTGCCTGCGCAAAGCGTGCAGGATGTGGTGAAAACCTGGCAGGCACAAGTCAAAGAACTGTATGCCGAAGAAGCTATTCACTACGTGCAGGTGTTTGAGAACAAAGGCGCGATGATGGGATGTAGCAACCCTCATCCCCACGGTCAGATCTGGGCCAGCAGATTTGTTCCGGATGAGATCCGCAACGAAGAAATCCGGCAAGCCCGGTGGATGGAGCAGCACGAAACGCCTTTACTGCAATCGGTCTTGGAGGATGAACGACAAGATGGCGAGCGGGTTGTTTTGGAAAATGATGCTTTTGTCGTGCTGGTTCCCTATTGGGCCGTCTGGCCCTTTGAAACCTTGTTGCTACCCAAAGAACCCGTGGCTTGCCTGACGGCGTTCTCGGAGGCTCAGGTACGAGCCCTGGCAGAGATCTGGCAGGCGATGGTTCAGATGTACGATGCGTTGTTCAACGTAACCATGCCCTTCAGCTGCGGGTGGCATAGCGCCCCCAAGGGAAGCAAGCATCGTGATGCCTGGGTGGCTCATGCCCATGTTTATCCGCCCTTGTTGCGTTCGGCTACCGTGCGCAAATTCATGGTTGGGTATGAAATGCTGGCCGGGCCTCAGCGGGATCTCACCCCGGAGCAGGCCGCCCAACGTTTGCGTGAAGCGAGTCAATCACACTGAGTGGATGCCCTCTCAAAAACGTGTCAACTCTCCCAAGCGAGGAACCTAAGGCCCACCATCAAGGATGAGAACGAAAGACGCCGCCCGTTTTATCAACCCGGCAATAATAAGTTAGACGAAGCATCAACATTGTCATTCCCGCGAAGGCGGGAATCCAGAGTGTATTTAATTGCCTGGATCCTCCGCCTGCGCGGAGGATGACGATTCTTAAGCTCGGTTATAATCGCCGGGTTGATAACAAACACTCATCTTCCCGGAGATGGGATCGGAACCTGAAAATTGACCATGAAAAAGCCCGGTACGATGATCGCACCGGGCTTTGTTGTTTTAGAATCCCAAGACCGCTATTGCAGCGCCCCGGAATACAACAGGGTGTAGTAGGGCAGCAGGTACAACAGAGGGTGAGACCACTCCCGGCCATCACCGCCTTGCTGCAAGCCGTAGAGGTTGCCGTTCCACCAGATGGTACGCAGTTCATCATAGGGGAAGACGGTGTCACCCTGGGGGTTATCGTGACGGTCGGCGGCCACAGAGTCGTAATCTTTACGATGGAGGTTATCCATCCGCCAGGTGCGCATGTCCATCGGGATTTCCCGCATACTCTGCACGGCGCTTTCCAGGTCTGCATCTTGTCCGCCATACAGAGCGTGGGTCGAATTCCACAGCGGATTGCGGATGGGCAGAACGTGGTCGGTAAGGAAGGTCATCGACTCGATCCATTTGGCACGACGATCCGGGTTGGGTTCGTAGCGGATCAGGGTGGAGTAGGCGAGATAGGCCAGTTCATAGTCCGAGTGGTTCATGATTGACCAGCGGGTGATTGTCCAGGTTTCCTCATTGGCCATCGCCAGATTTTCATAGTGATGATCAATCAGCAGGCTTTCATAGCCATTGTAGTATTTGTCATCGCCGGTCATATGCCACGCGGCCAGCAGGTGGCCAAGGATCTGAATGGAGTTCAACCAGCCGCCGCCGTGCAGGCTTTCCATGCAGAGGACGTAGCAGTCCACGTATTCCGGAGTACCTTGCAAGTCCTGGCAACAGACGTCTTCACCCAAGGCGCCCATACCGATGCCTTCCGGCGACCAGTCGCCGTGGGTGGTGGGTAGACCATCCAGGTCGATGAGGTAGTAGTTATTGTCCATGATGTAAGAGGCCAGCAAGCCGGCATGGTCGGCCAGATCCTGGCGTTCTTCGTCGGTCTGGGCGCAAAGGTCGAAGAAGATGGGATACCCGAAGAAGTGGCCCGTGGTTTCATCGGAACTGGTGTCATCTTTCCAATAATACTGGGTGCCTTCGTAGGTAATCAGGTGCCAGTTATCCTGCGTGGATTTGCTGTCAAAGACCGAGCCTTCATCTTCGCGCACCAGGGAACGGGTGACGAAACCGGGGTTGAGTCCGGCGGCTTCAAAGTCGATACGCGGGATGTCGATCTGCATTTCCATGTTGTTCATCGCCCGGCGGGCTTTGTCATAATAGCTCTGGTCCCCCGTGGCTTTGTAGGCATAGCACCAGGCACCAATCATCATCTGTGTCCACAGGCCGTCGTTGTCTTTGTCTCCCAGGTGCATCGAACTGCTTTCGCTGGGTTCATCAAAGGCGCTGTCCATGTTTCCATCGCTGGAGCAGAAGCCGTCCATCCGCCAGAAATACTGGGTGTAGTTCTCAAACCATTCCATTTTGTCGGCCAAAGTCATCTCTTGCAGATAGATGCGGGACAGGCCGAACTTGGTGCCGTAGAACCGGGTGCCATCGGGCAGAGCGGCAACGGCGGTGACTTCAAAGTCATTGTAGGAACTGCTCGTCTCGATCCAGCGTTGGCTTGTGTAATAATGGAACTGCTGCGGGTCGGCGTCTACATAGCTGCCGCCGATACCATGACCGATAATCAGACCATGCTCTGTGCAATCCAGATCCCGGAAATCATCATAGGCCAGCCCGCCTTTACCGATGGTCCACGGAGTGACGGTATCACCGTTCACGGTAACCATGCCGTCGTGGGTGGCGGCGAGGAACGAGCCGTCCGGGCAGAGAGCCAGGGCCATCACATCGTTGTCCGCCAGATCGCCGGATTCAACGGTAAGGGCCGTGCCCAGGGTCGCCGAGGTCACGCTGTAAACGCCGTGGTCCGTGGCCAGACGCAGGGAATCGTCCGGCAGAAAGAGGACATCACGCACGGAGAAGGCTTCCGTACCGCTGATCAGAGAAAAGGTATCATCTACCAAGAAGGCTCCGGCGGTGGTTCCCACGGCGATCAGCGTGCCGTTGGTGGCGACGCTCAGAATCTCCCAGACTTGACCGTCCGGGCGGGGAATCACGGTGTTTTCTGCATCGGTCTCGCTGAGGGCAATTACTTGATCAGCCAAAGCGATAAGCACGCGGCCTTGCATCCGTTGACGGGCGATGGCGGTGATGCCGACCGGGTCGCCTTCCAGAGCGATCGCGTTGAATACGTCACCTGCGGCATTAAAATGGAACAAACCATTCTGTGTGCCGACATACAGTTCGGTGTCGGATGCTTCCGTGGGCAGGTTGGCCAAGGCGGTGATATGGGTGTTTGCCAGAACGTCCGTGGTCCGATAATGGGCCGTGCGTTCCTGCAAGTAGGTTGCGTCCGTTACCGGGTTGGGTTGGGTGCGCACTTCAAAGATGGTGCTTTCCGGAATGCTGTCTCCGTCGGCATCGCCATCTTCGTCCCCATCCTGATCCCCGTCCTCGTCACCATCCAGGTCTGTGTCATCGTCGTCGTCGTCGTCGTCGTCATCATCGTCGTCGGTGTTGTCACCATCCGTGGTGGTGTCATCATCATCATCAGCGGAATCATCCGACCCGCAACCGGATACGGGAATGAGTAAGCTAAGGAGAAGAATCCATAGCATCCAGGATCGAACACGTTGGGTAGTCATGCCGTTACCTCTGTTTTGGCGGTTGAAAGGAAACTATTAGGGAAAATCTTAATGAAATGCTAACACCCTATCTTGCAAAAAATGGCCTGGGAATCAAGTCTTTCTCACCGGAAAACGTTAGCACGGGTTTTTCTGGGTAGCTGAATAGCACGGACTTCCTCAAAAAAGGAAGTAAATTCCATTGAATATCCCGCCCGGAATGGAAAGCCGTTGACAAAGGAATGTCAAAACGTGTAGCAAATTCTAGGCTTTCTTGACTCTCACCGGGCTTTACGGTACAAGGATACACTTTCGTTTTCAAGTACGGCTCGTGAGCTGTAACTAGCTGGAATTTATAAGGAAGATACGATGAGTGAGCAGGGAAACGTCTTTCAGGACCGCTTGCGGAAACTTGAAAGCTGGCGTGAAATGGGAATCAATCCCTACGGAAACGGCTATGAAGTCAAGCACCTTACCTCCGATGTAGAACGGGAACATGGCGAAAAAAGCCGTGAAGAATTGGAAGGTTGCGAGGAATCCTATCAGTTGGCCGGTCGTGTGATGGCCAAACGGATGTTCGGCAAGGCCGGATTTTTACGCCTTCAGGATCGTGCAGGCATGTTGCAGGTCTTCGTGCAGAAAGACGCCTTTGGTGACGTGTTTCCCCAGGTGAAAATGTTGGATGTGGGAGATATCGTGCGTGTGGAAGGCATTCCCTTCCGTACCAAGACGGACGAGCTTTCGCTGAAAGTCAGCGCCTTGAACCTGATTACCAAGAACCTGCGCCCGCTGCCGGAGAAATTCCACGGCCTGACGGATGTGGAAACCCGCTATCGCCAACGCTACACGGACCTGATTGTCAATCCGGAAGCGAAAGACGTGTTCCTGATGCGCAACCGCATCATTCGTTACATCCGCGATTTCATGGACAAGCACGAATTTGTGGAAGTGGAAACGCCGATGATGCACCCCTTGGTGTCCGGCGCGGCGGCCAAGCCCTTCAAGACCCACCACAACAGCTTGGATATGGATCTCTACCTGCGCATCGCGCCGGAGTTGTACCTCAAGCGCCTGGTTGTCGGTGGTATCGAGCGTGTCTATGAAATCAACCGCAACTTCCGCAACGAAGGTATCAGCACACGGCACAACCCTGAATTCACGATGATGGAATTCTACTGGGCCTATCATACCTTTGAAGACCTGATGGACTTCAGCGAAGAGATGATTTCCAGCATGACCGAAGAACTGCTCGGCAAGACGGTCATTCCCTACGGGGAGCGTGAGGTCAACATGGGCCGTCCGTGGAAGCGGATGACGATGAAAGAAGCGGTTGTTCACTACGCCGGATTATCCGCAGAGGATGTGGAAAAGCATGACGTTCTTCTGGCCAAGGCCAAAGAACTGAAAATTGAGAAGTGCGATACCATGCCTTATGGCAAGTTGTTGACCGAGGTCTTTGAGGCAACGGCGGAGGAACAACTCTGGGATCCGACCTTCATTACACACTATCCGGTGGAAGTCAGTCCCTTGGCTCGTCGGAATGAGGATGACCCCAGCGTGACCGATCGTTTCGAGTTCTTTGTCTGCGGACGCGAACTCGGCAACGCCTTCAGCGAATTGAACGATCCCATCGACCAGCGTCAGCGCTTTGAAGCTCAAGTCGCGGCGAAACAGGCCGGAGATGATGAAGCCTGTGACATGGATGACGATTACATCCGTGCCTTGGAGATCGGGATGCCGCCCGCTGCCGGTGAAGGCTTGGGCATTGATCGTCTGGTGATGTTGCTGACCAACAGCCAGAACATTCGTGACGTGATCCTTTTCCCGCAACTGCGTAAGGAACAGCCCTAACCGCCAGCCGGAGCAACCGACTTTATGCGTTTTGAATGGTTCATCGCATTTCGCTACTTGCGCGCCCGCAAGCAAAGCGCCTTTTTAAGCACCATCTCGGTGATTTCCATCGCCGGGGTGATGGTTGGTGTGGCGGCGTTGATTGTGGTGATTTCGGTGATGGCCGGGTTTGAGGAGCAACTACGGGAAAAAATCCTTGGTGTCAATGCCCACGGAAACGTCTATTCCATCCGCGCCGGGATGCCCAAGTATCGCGAAGACCTGCAAAAAATCGAATCCGTTCCTGGTGTTGTGGGCGCGACGCCTTTCATTTTGCGCGAAGTGATGATTACCAGCGAGGAAAACGTCACCGGTGCGATGTTCAAAGGGGTTGACCCGGTCAGCTGTGACAAGGTCACGAAGCTGACCCAATATATCAACGACTACCACAAGAACGAGTCCGTTGAACGGGCCAAGCTGGGACTGGACAATCCCTCTCCCTGGCCCCGTGGGGCAATGAAATATCTTGATGACCCGGAAGGTTTGCAGAAGCTGGGCTTGCCGAAAGGCTCTACGGAACACGGGGGTGTGTATCCCTTGGCCGTGATGAGCCGAACCAAGCGGAAATGGGGCGATCAAGTCCTGCCGGGAATCATCATCGGTAAGGAAATGGCTGTGCTTCTTGGGGTTCATGTCGGCGATGAAATCAACGTCGTCGATCCCATCGGGGGCGGAATCGGCCCGACCGGTCCCGTGCCATCCAACCATTATTTCCGTGTCGCCGCCATTTTCTATTCCGGGATGTTCGAGTTTGACATGAAGTTCGCCTACACCACGCTGAAGGAATTGCAGTCTTTCAGTAATATGGATGATACGGTTACGGCCATTGAGTTCAAGGTGCGGGATGAACGGATCTTCGATACCAAGATCATCGGCGAACAGATCATGGATAAGTTGGGGGGATTCCCCTACCAGTTCCGTGATTGGATGGATATGAACCGCAACCTGTTTTCCGCCCTGAAAATGAACAGCTTGTGATGTTTATCATCCTTACCTTCATTACTCTGGTCGCCGCGTTCAACATTGCCAGCACGCTGATTATGATGGTGATTGAGAAAACCAAGGAGATTGCCATTCTGAAGAGCATGGGGGCAGGGCGCGGACGGATCATGTCCATCTTCATGTTGGATGGTCTGGTGATCGGCTTTCTAGGCACAACCATCGGTACCTTGCTGGGCTTCGGCCTCTGCGCTTTGGTCCCGGTGTTGGATTATCACCTGGATGAAGGGGTCTATTACATGACGACCCTGCCGGTGAAAATCATTCCCTTGAATATTGGCATCATCAGCCTTTCGGCGCTGGTGATTTCCTGGTTGGCAACCCTTTACCCAAGCTGGAAAGCCTCCCGCTTGGACCCGGTGGAAGGTCTGCGAAACGAATAAACGATGACGGCCTTGATACGTTTGGAACAGCTTTGCAAGACTTTCCACAAGGGAAGCCAGACCATTCAGGTCTTGAAAGACCTGGATCTGGAGATCCATGCCGGGGAGACGGTATCGATTACCGGACGTTCCGGAGTGGGCAAAAGTACGCTGTTGCAGGTGATGGGAACCTTGGATCGTCCGGATTCCGGTCATGTGTATTATGACGACGAGGATGTCTTTGCCTATAAAGAGCGAGCCTTGGCCGTCTTCCGGAATCGCTCGATCGGCTTCGTCTTTCAGTTCCATCATCTGTTGCCGGATTTCACGGCGGTGGAAAATGTCGCGCTGCCGGCTCGTATTGCCAAAGCGGATATTCCCAAGGCCGAGGCCAGGGCGTTGGAACTGCTTCACCTGGTTGGTTTGAGTGAACGCATCCGACATCTTCCCGGTGAGCTTTCCGGTGGAGAGCAGCAGCGGGTGGCCATTGCCAGAGCGTTGATGATGGAACCCAAGGTTTTGCTGGCCGATGAACTGACCGGAAACCTGGATGCCGCCACCAGCGAGGGAATCCATGAGTTGCTGTTGGATCTGAATGGTAAACTGGGCGCTACGTTGGTCGTGGTCACCCATAATCAAGATTTGGCCTCGCGCATGAAACGCCGTTTGGTGTTGGTGGAGGGGCGGATCGTGGCAAAAGCGGAGGGTGACGCCTGATGCCCCGCGCACTGGCTTTGTTGTTGGCGATTGTGGTTTGCTGCGGCTTGTTCGGAAGTGCGCTGGCGGAGAGCCGAACCGTGACCGAGGTCCGGTTTGAAGGGCTCAGCCGCGTGGAAGAAGGAGCGGTCAAACGTGTGCTGCGTACCCGTGTGGGGCGTCTGTTTACGGAGAAGAAGGTCCGAAATGACATTGATAGCCTCCACGGGTTGGGCTATTTCTCCGGGATCGAGGTCTACAAGGATGTGACCGAAGACGGCGTCGCGGTGATATACAAGTTCCAAGAACGCCCCAGCGTGAAGAAGGTGGAACTTGAAGGTCAGGATGAACTGGATGAAGATGACATCAACGAAGCCATCGACATCAAGCCCTATTCGATTCTGTCCTACGATAAAATCTTTCGGAACATGGACAAAATCCGCAACCTTTACCTGGACAAAGGCTATTTTCTCGCCGATGTGGAATACCGTCTGCGCAAGGAAAAGAACAACCAGGTCACCATCATCTTCAAGATGTACGAACGCGCCAAGGTGCGGGTGAAGAAGATCGAGTTTATCGGCAACCGGAAAATTTCCGACGAAGAGCTGCAAGAGCAAATGATTATCAAGACGGGAAACTTCTTGAGCTTCATCACCAGTGCGGGGCAGTTCCGTCAGGAAATGCTGGAACGCGATGCCTATATGATCGGCAAATACTATGCGGACAACGGCTACATCAACGCCAAGGTCAAAGATTCCAGCGTCTATGTCAGCCCGGATCGCAGTTATCTGGTGGTGACCTTCACCATTGAGGAAGGCGAGAAACATTTCCTGGGCAACGTCGATTTCGCCGGAGAAGTTATCTTTCCCCAAACCAAGCTTCGCCGCTTGGTGGGGTTGAAGAAGGGGGCTATTTTCAACCGCTCCGCGTTTCAACAGAGCATGGAGCGCTTGGCGGAGAGCTACAAGGATCTGGGTTACGCCTACGCCAACGTCGTACCGCGCACCAAGGTCAACGAAGAAACTCGCGTGGTGGATGTCGTGTTCATGATGGAACGCGGCGAGCGGGTATTCATTGAGCGGATCAACATCCTAGGCAATACGAAAACGCGGGACAAGGTTATCCGTCGTGAAATGCGTATTCATGAAGGAGATTTGTATTCCGGGTCCGGCATTCGTTTAAGCAAGCGTAATATCACCCGTCTTGGGTATTTCGAGACGGTGGAAATTACCGAAGATCCCGGCAAAGCGCCCAATCAGATCGTACTGAATGTGGAGGTTAAGGAAAAACGAACGGGAACCTTCCAGCTTGGCTTCGGTTTCTCCAGCGTCGATTCCTTCGTTTTCCAATCGCAGATCAGCCAAGACAACCTCTTCGGTCGCGGACAGAACCTCACGTTGACCGCTCAGATCGCCGAAACCAACAAGCGCTTCCAGTTGCAGTTTATGGAACCCTACTTCCTGGACAGCAAATTCAACCTGGGATTCAGCGTCTTCAGCACGCAATACCAAAGTACGCGGCAGGAAGACTTCGGCTACTACACCCAGACGGTCAGTGGTTTCAGCCTGACCAGCGGGTATCCCTTTACCGATGACTTTACGCTCTTCCTGAGCTACGGCTTGGATTTCACCGATTTGAACATCAACGATCCGGTTCACCTGCATCTGTTCAAAGATGGTCTGACCAGCAGCATCACTGCAACGCTGCAATACGATACGCGTAACAACCGGCTCTTCCCCACCAACGGCTGGCTGCATCAGTTCAGCACGGAATACGCCGACGACTGGACGGGTAGCGACCTGGAATTCACCAAGTTCCGTTTGATGCACAAATTCTTCTACCCCTTATTCTGGAAGGTGGTTTTCAAAGCCAAAGTGGAATGGGGGTATGTGGTCAGTCTGGAAGAACCCAAAGCCAACAGCTACGGTCAAAAAGACTACCCCGGCGTGCCGATCAGCGAACGCTATCTTTTAGGTGGCATTTTTACCATTCGCGGGTATGATTATGGAACGATCTCTCCAGAGATTGAAGCCGTACCCCAAAGCGACCCGACAAACTATCCGTTAAAATACAACATCGGCGGCAACAAGCAGTTTGTCAGCAACTGGGAACTGGAATTCCCGGTGATTGAAAAGGCTCAGATCAGTTGGGTGTTTTTCTTTGATGCCGGAAATACCTGGAGCGAACACCAGCAGTGGTTCTATCTTGGTCAGCAGCACGAGGACGATAACCACCTGCCGCTGGGTTTGTTCATGAGTTATGGTTTCGGTTTCCGTTGGTATTCGCCTATCGGCCCCTTGCGCTTCGAGTGGGGTATTCCGCTCACCAAGAGGCCGGAAGACGAGGACATCGGTTTTGAGTTCATGATCGGTAATGCGTTCTAACCCACGGTTGACGCACCCCAAAATATCGCCTTACGATACACTTTAGCGTTTGATGGAGAAAAGAATGACCCGACGTACCCTGATGCTCGTGATGGTTCTGGCTCTGACCTTGGTCTGTGGCAAAGCGATGGCCGCCGGAGCCTCGAAAATCGCCTATGTGGATCTGCAACGCGCCTTGTTGGAAGTGAACGATGGCAAGCAGGCCAAGGCCAACATCAAAAAATACTTTGATGAAAAACAGGCGATGTTGGATGTAGAGCAGGAAAAACTGAAGACGATGAAAGAAGAGATGGACAAGCAGGCGATGGCCTTGTCTGATGATGTGCGTAAGCAGAAAGAGGCCGAGTTCCAGAAGAAACTGATGGAACTGCAAAAGCTGTTCATGAACCTGCAAACGGAACTGAAGAAACGCGAAGAGGAAGCCACGCGCCCCATCTTCGAGCGTATGCGCAACATCCTGCAAAACATCGGTGAAAAGGAAAACTTCGATCTGATCCTGGAAACCAACAGCACAGGAATCGTCTATGCTCCGGCCAAGTTTGACTTGACCAACGAACTGATTCGTAAATACGACGCGAAATACGGCAAAGGCAAAAAGAAATAACGAGGTGATGCGATGACCCTCCGGCTTTCCGAAATCGCCCGTCAGGTTGGTGCCGAGCTTCATGGCTCGGACCGTGAGGTTGTTGCCTTGAAACCGCTGGATGACGCCGGGCCGGAGGATCTCAGCTTTTGCATTTCAGCCCGTTATACCCCGAAGTTGGAGGAACTTCAGGCTGCCGCCGTACTGGTGGATCGCGTTCACGAGGGTGTGACACTACCCCAACTTGTTTCCAATACACCTTATCTGACCTTTGCCAAGCTGGTACGCTTGTTCCATCCGGAAAAGCCTCTGGTGGCAGAGATTCACCCCACCGCCGTGGTGGATGATTCCGCAATCGTGGGAACCGGTGTGCGTATCGGTGCCTATTGCGTGGTGGGGGAGGGTGTTCGTATCGGTGCCGGTACGGAACTGAAGCCCAATGTGGTGATTGCGGACAAGGCCGTTCTGGGAACGGATTGCCTGATCCATTCCTTCGTGTCCATTCGTGAAGACTCCGTGCTTGGTCATCGTGTCATCGTTCAAGATGGCGCTCGCATCGGCTCGGATGGTTTCGGGTTCGCACGGGATGCCGAAGGCGTGTATACGAAAATCCCTCAGGTGGGCCATGTGGTGATTGGTGATGATGTGGAAATCGGAGCCAATACCTGCATTGATCGGGCAACGCTGAGCCAAACCGTGATTGGTGAAGGAACCAAGCTGGATAACCTGGTGCAGATCGGTCACAACTGCACCATCGGCGAACATGTCATCATGGCCGGTCACGTCGGTTTGGCGGGTTCGGTGAAGGTGGGCGATCGCACCACCTTGGCCGGTAAGGTCGGGGTCAGTGATAACGTGACCATTGGCTCCGGGGTGCTGGTTGGCGGAAAAAGCGGCGTCACCCGTGATGTGCCTGATGATGAAATTCATGTCGGTTATCCGGCCATGCCCTACCGAAGCTGGAAAGAGCTTCAACGCCACCTGATGAAACTCACCGATTGATCCTCCTGGCCACACTTCCTTATTCTGTCACGTAAAATACGAAGTCACAATCCATGCCCGCTTCCATCCATCCAACGGCCTTGATTCATCCCGACGCGGAAGTTCATGCTAGGGTGGAGATCGGAGCCTATGCGGTGATCGGCCCCGGTGTGACTCTGGGTGAAGGCTGCCGTATTGCCTCCCATGTCGTGATTGAGAAAGACACGGAACTCGGCCCTGAGTGTCGAGTATCCAGTCATGTCGTGTTGGGTGGAGACGCTCAGGACTTGAAGTATCGGGGTGAGCCGGCCAGCCTCCGGCTGGGCGCGGGGTGTGTGATCCGTGAGTTTGTGACCATCAATCGTGGCACCCAGGCCGGTGGTGGTGAAACCGTGTTGGGAGATGAATGTTACCTGATGGCCTATGCCCATGTGGCCCATGACTGCCACTTGGGAAACGGAGTGATCCTCGCCAACAATGCCACCCTGGCCGGTCATGTGGAGGTGGAGGACCGCGCCAATTTAGGGGGGCTGTGCGCCATTCACCAGTTTTGCCGTATCGGGCGACTGGCCTTTATCGGTGGCGGTGCGATGGTGCGGCGTGATGTGCCGCCGTTCTGCCAGGCCAAAGGAGACAGGGCGCGCTTGACCGGGTTGAACCGCATCGGACTGGAACGAGCCGGGTTGCAGGGAAACGACCAGGAACGGATTGAGCGAGTCTATCGAACCCTCTGGCATGAAGGGCCGGAGAAGGGGTTTCAAACCCTGGTCAATCCGGGTGAGAAAGATACCTTTCTTGAAGAAATACAAGCGTTTTACCAGCGAAGTCGTATGGGTATCAGCCCGGCGATGGACTTGTAAGCCAAGAGATTTTCTCACGGATTGATACCTGGGTGTGTCCCTTTCCATTTTCCTGTGCTTAAAAAGCCTCTATCCCCCTTGAAAAAACGACAAAAAATCAAGCAAACCTCTTGCGCGGCTTGCATTGGTGATTATATTACCGCCCGAACAGGGAAAACTTCCCGTAAAAACGCAATTGATCGTATGGTATTTGCTTCATTGCAACAAAGATTCAACAAAGGAACGAAAGGAGAACCCCATGAAACTTCGGCCTCTGAATGATCGCATCATCGTGAAGCGGTTGGAGAACGAAACGATAACCTCCGGCGGCATTTTGATTCCCGACAACGCCAAAGAAAAGCCCGTGCAGGGTAAAGTGGTTGCCGTGGGTAAAGGCAAAATGAAAGACGACGGTTCTCGTGCGCCGATGGATATCAACGAAGGCGACACGGTTCTCTTCAGCAAGTATGGCGGCACCGAAGTCAAGCATGGCGATGATGAACTGCTCATCATGCGCGAAGATGACATCCTGGCCGTTGTCGAGGGCTAATCGTCCGACAAGCAAACCAACCAATCATTCATGATTTTTAGGAGATAATCACCATGTCCGGAAAACAGATTCTTTTCGATCAAGCCGCTCGTAACAAACTGTTGCAGGGTGTCAACCAACTGGCCGACGCCGTGAAGGTTACCCTGGGCCCCAAAGGCCGCAACGTCATTCTGGACAAAAGCTTCGGTAGCCCCACCGTCACCAAAGACGGCGTCAGCGTGGCCAAAGAAGTGGAACTGAAAGACAAGCTGGAAAACATGGGCGCCCAGATGGTCAAAGAAGTGGCCAGCAAAACCAGCGACATCGCCGGTGATGGAACCACCACCGCGACCGTGTTGGCTCAGGCCATCTATGTCGAAGGCGTGAAGTATCTCGCCGCCGGTCACAATCCGATGGAAATCAAACGTGGCATCGACAAGGCCGTGGAAGTGATCGTTGAGGAACTGAAAAAACAGAGCACCCCGACCCAGGATCACACCAAGATCGCCCAAGTCGGCACGATCAGCGCCAACAACGATGACACCATCGGCAAAATCATCGCGGAAGCGATGGAAAAAGTAGGCAAAGAAGGCGTCATCACCGTTGAAGAGAGCAAAACCATCGACACCAATCTGGAAGTCGTGGAAGGTATGCAGTTCGATCGCGGTTATGTCAGCCCTTATTTCGTTACCGATGGCGAACGTATGGAAGTCAGCTATGACAATCCGCTGATTCTTCTCTATGATAAGAAGGTCAGCAACATGCGCGAACTGCTTCCGCTGTTGGAAAGCGTGAACAAGATGGGTCGCCCGCTGGTGATCATTGCTGAAGACATCGAAGGCGAAGCGCTGGCTACCTTGGTGCTGAACAAACTGCGTGGCGTGCTGAACATCGCCGCCGTCAAGGCTCCGGGCTTCGGTGACCGCCGCAAAGCCATGTTGGAAGACATTGCCATCCTCACCGGTGGTCGTGTGATCAGCGAAGATGTGGGCATGAAACTGGAAACCGCCACCCTGGAAGACCTGGGTCAAGCCAACCGCGTGACGATCACCAAAGAAAACACCACGATCATCGACGGTGCCGGTTCCAGCGACGCCATCAAAGGCCGTGTGAAACAGATCCGCGCTCAGATCGAGGAAACCACCAGCGATTACGACCGTGAGAAACTGCAAGAACGTCTGGCCAAGTTGGTCGGCGGTGTGGCCGTGATTCATGTCGGTGCCGCGACCGAGAGCGAAATGAAAGAAAAGAAAGCCCGCGTGGAAGACGCTCTTCATGCCACCCGCGCTGCGGTGGAAGAAGGCATCGTCCCCGGCGGTGGTGTTGCCCTCGTGCGCAGCATCAACGCTCTGGAAGAACTGAAGGTGGAAGAAGCCCAGCAGTTTGGTGTGAACATCGTGCGCCGCGCCGTCGAAGAGCCGATGCGTCAGATCAGCAAAAACGCAGGTGTTGATGGCAGCATCGTGCTGAACAACGTCCTGGGTACGCCGGGCAACTACGGCTATGATGCTCGCTATGATCGCTATGGTGACATGGTGGATATGGGCATCATCGACCCGACCAAGGTTGTGCGTAGCGCCATTCAGAATGCTGCCAGCGTGGCTGGCCTGTTGTTGACCACCGATTGCATGATCGCCGAATTGCCGGAAGACAAACCGGCTGGTATGCCCGATATGGGCGGCATGGGCGGCATGGGTGGTATGGGCGGCATGGGCGGCATGATGTAATCCGCTCACTCGCATCCCTGAATTGATTGATAAAACCCCGAAGGGCTTTGGCTCTTCGGGGTTTTTGTTTGGTCGAGATTCATTTATACAGCGACCTGGAGTGAACACGGGCCAATGGGGCGGGGTGAGAAATCGAAGATTCTCTTCAATGGAAACTTGGAGTGATTCGGCTTTTCTGGCATAATAAGCGTGTACCGCCGCAAACACCGGATTCGGATAACCCAACGGAGCTTTCGTCCTTGTGGCGTTAGCCAAGCAGTGAGTCGGTTGATGAGCATCAAAACTTTTTCTGTCCAAGCTATTTGCGAACTCCTCTTGAATTACGGCTATATCGGGCCGGAAGATCAAGAGCGCGTGCTTCAGCGTGAACGACTCACCCGCGCCACCTTGCAGAAACGGCAGGGATCTACCGGGGCTTTTGCCAACCGCGGCGGAGGTTATGAAGTTCTTCCACCGGAATTGATTGCAGAGATGCGCATTCCCTCCGCCTTGTCCCCTAACCGAACCATTGGCGAAGACCTGATCTATGAAGTGCTGGCCCGTGCTTTGGGAATGCGGCACACGAAAATCGACCCCTTGAAACTGGATGCCAAACTGGTCACCAGCACCTGGAACCGGGCCTTCGCCAGACGATACGCCGCCGTTCCCGTGGGAAAAGAAGGCAAGAACCTGCTGGTTGCCATCGCCAACCCCTTTGATCTGGAGTTGATGGAAAACATCCGCCGGGCGATGGGCGATCAGGTGATTCCCGTGCTGGCCAGTAAACAGGATATTCTTCGCACCATCACGGAAATGTATGGCTTTCAACTGACCGTGCGTGCCGCAGAGAAGGAATTTGATGCCCGCTTCGATCTGGGAAACCTGGAACACTTCATTCACCTGAAAAACATTGATGAGATTGAAAGCAACGACCAGCATGTGGTCAACGCGGTGGATTATATCCTTCATTACGCGATGAAAAACCGGGCCAGTGATATTCATATCGAACCCAAGCGGGATTCCAGCGAGATCCGTATGCGTATCGACGGCGTGCTGCATGACATCCATTCCGTACCCAAGAAACTCCATGCGCCGATTATTTCCCGTATCAAGGGCATGGGGCTGATGGACATCGCCGAGCATCGAAAACCCCAGGATGGTCGCATCAAAACAGGCATTGATGGTCAGGAGATTGAGATTCGTATTTCCCTCGTGCCGATGGCCTTTGGGGAAAAGGCCGTCTTGCGCCTGTTTGATGCCAGTCTGCTGTTCAACAAGGTGGATGATCTGGGCTTTGATGAAGATGAACGCCTGACCTGGGAAAACATCACCCGTCAACCGCAAGGCATGGTCCTGGTCACCGGCCCCACCGGTAGTGGTAAAACAACGACCTTGTACAGCACGCTGCGTATGCTGGCCCGACCGGAAGTCAATGTGACCACCATTGAAGATCCTGTGGAAATGGTGGTGGAGCGCTTCAATCAGATCAGCGTCAATCCGAAGATGTCCTTGGGTTTTGCCGGAGCCTTGAAATACACCCTACGCCAAGATCCGGACATCATCATGCTGGGTGAAATCCGTGACGGTGAGACGGCGGAAAACGCGATGCGTGCCGCTATGACCGGCCATATGGTGCTTTCCACCCTGCACACGAATGACAGCGTCACGGCGATAACCCGTCTGCGGGAACTGGGAGTTGAAAGCTACCTGATTGCCGATACCCTGCTTGCCGTCTTGGCCCAACGTCTGGTGCGCTGTATTTGTGAAGAGTGCCGCCAGGAAACCACCCTGAGTGATGAACAAATGGAACTGATGCGCATTCCCACACCTGCCGATGGCCGCAAGCTACGCGCCTATTACGGTGAGGGTTGCGTTCGGTGCCGAAACACGGGGCTTTTCGGACGGACGGGTATCTATGAACTGCTGGTGTTGAACGACCGCCTGAAACGCATGGTGAAGAACGATGCCGCTGCGTCGGATCTTCTGACGATGGCCAAACAAGATGGATTGATGACCCTGCAAGATGCCGCCGTGCGTAAGCTTGCCCGTGGAATTACGAGCTTTGGTGAGGCGCTTCGGGTGTTGAACTGGTAAACGTGGCGGTGCATGGGTTTCGGGAGCGGGCCTTCGTTTTCAAGGGTGCTAGCGACAAGGATAAAACCGATGGCGAATGAATGGTTGGATATTGAAGCGAAGACAAGGGCGGGTTACGGCTATTTTTATCTGGTTACGCCGGAAGAAGACCGTGCCGCTCAAGCCCTGATGCACCTGGCTCAGCGCCGTGGCGGGAGTTTCTACGACTACAGCGCCTACAGAGGATTCTCCCCTGCTGTTGAGGCCGACGGTAGCCCTTTGGAGTGTTGTCGGAGCCTTCCTCCGCATAGCGTGGTTTTGCTGAGAGATTACCACCTTGAGTTGTCTGACCCTCTGGTGATGCGTCAATGCAAGGATCTACAAGCGGAATTGACTGCGCGAAACATCGTCATCTTCATCAGTGCAACAACGGACATTGTGCCGCAAAGCCTTCGTGCCGTGTTTGCCGTGGTTACGCTTTCTCTGCCGGATCTTCATGAACTGGAGCGGCTTTTTGTTTCTCTTTCCGAAGGCACCGGCCAGAGCGTCTCACCACGCCACCGGGAGGTTTTCCCTCGTGCGGCGGTGGGGTTGACCCATGCTGAAGCTACACGGGTTTTTCGCCTGGTCTTGGCTGATGAAACGGCGATGTCCCTGTGTGACCCACGTTCGGTGCTGACGGAAAAGCAGCGCCTGGTAGAGCAGGAAGGCTTGCTTTCCTTCGTTACGCCGGATCTGCACCTGAATGATGTCGGCGGCTTGACGGTATTGAAAAGCTGGCTTGCCGAGCGAGAGGCATCCTTCGGTTCCCGCGCCCGTGAGGAAAAGCTTCCTCCGCCGAAAGGCTTGTTGTTGCTGGGTGTTCAAGGCTGCGGAAAATCCCTCACCGCCAAAGCGTTGGCCACGGAATGGAGTCTTCCCCTGGTACGCATGGAGTTGGGTGCCTTGTTCTCCGGGGAGCTTTCGCCGGAAGAGAGAATGCGCAGGGCTACGGATGTCTTGGAAGCGATGAGCCCTGTCGTGTTGTGGATTGACGAAATTGAAAAGGGTTTTGCCCAAACCGGGGAGGGGACGGAAGGCAGTATGCAGCGGGTGTTTGGTTCCTTCATCACCTGGTTGCAAGAGAAAACCAGCCCGGTATTTGTGGTTGCCACGGCCAACCGCATTGAAGGCTTGCCGCCGGAGTTGTTGCGAAAAGGGCGCTTTGATGAAATCTTCTTCATTGACCTGCCGGACATTCACGAGCGCCAGGAAATCCTCACCGTGCATCTGCGTCGTGCGGATCTTGTGCCGAAAAGCCAGGGTAGCTTGGAGCAATTGGCCCTGCAAACCCGAAATTTCTCCGGTGCGGAATTGGAGCAGGTGGTTCATGATGGTCGCTACCGCGCCTTCAGCCAGCAGCGGTCCTTGACGATGAAAGACCTTTCGGATGCCGCCAGCGCCTTGACGCCGCTGTACAACACTTACGAAGAACAGATTAAAGCGTTGCGTGAATGGTGTTCTTCGCGCTCGCGCAGGGCTAGCGCAGATCGTAGCGTGTTGGATCTCTTCGAAACGGAGAGCGACCCGCAATGATCTTCCGCATTCCAGTTGGCTGGCTGAGAAGGATCGTTTTCGCCTGCTTACCAGGGTTGATCTTCCTTGGGGGCACCTCGTGCATTCACGCTCCCTTGCATTATGTGGATGATGACGATGGCTACACCTGGAGCCTGATTCCCAAGCCCTTGCGCGTTCGGGTTTGTCCTCCCCACGCCAAACTGGAGGCACAAAACAATTGCCCTACCTTGCGTTTTGAGCGTCGAAGTGTGGCCCGTTCTCTGGCCACAGGCTTGGCGATGTCCGGAAAGGATCGCATCTATATCGCCGTGGCCAGTGAAAACACCCACTGTCTTTCCGGTTGCGAGGTCAACCCCAGTCTGCTGACCTTCCACGTTCAGGGAAAGACCTTGCGCTCCGGTCCATGTCGTCCGCTGAGGGTTTTCAACCAGCAGGGAAATCGTAACGATTGCTTTGACGGTTCCTGCTCCTTGGCTGGCTTGGTTTATGATGAACAGGGACAACGGCTGCTTGCGCTTCGTCCAAGCGATCCCGCCCGTTTGTACGCCTTTCCCATGCAGGCCAACCGCTGCCCGGATGGCTCCGTCCGTTCGTTTGCTTTGCCTGTTGAGAACACCAACTTGTTGGACCTGATGATCCTTCCTGATGAGCCTCGCTTGACCCTGGCTCTCTTTGGCGAGGATGGCTTTTTCGGGGTGATCCGCTTTCAGGATGGAGTCATTGAACAGGTGCCAACGCCGGGATCTTGGAAAGAACGGCTGGAAGAAATGGGCCGAGAGAAGGTTACACGCAGAAAGCCCAGCCCTTGGGTTCCACCCAAAGGCTGGGATGAGCGGTAAACGGGGAATCTTCGTAACAAGAAACAATGACCTGTCTTGTGGCCGTGCTTGAGTGGGAGCGTTGGTTGGTACCATAAAAATCCCCGGCCTGAAATCAGACCGGGGATCGTCGTTGGTTGCTTTGGCGGTCAGCTTATTCCGCAAACAGCTTCTTCATGCCTTCCACAAAATTCACATTATCTTCATGGGTTCCCACGCTGACACGAATCGCATTGGGCATGTCATAGCCGCCCATCGGACGCACGATTACACCCATCTTCTGCAATTCCACAAAGAGCCAATTGCCGTCTTTAGGGGTGTCAATGAGCAGGAAGTTGGTCTGCACAGGAGGAATGGTGAAGGGATAATCTTTCAGTTCATCAATGATGAAATCCAGCTCCTTGCGGGTGAAGTCACGGGTTTTCTGGATGAATTCATCATCGTCCAACGCGCCCAGCGCCGCAGCCTGGGCTACACTGTTGGCATTGAACGAGGTTCGTACCGTGTTCAAACCCTGCATAATATCTACCGGCCCAAGTCCGAAACCGATGCGCAGACCGGCCAGACCTTCGGCCTTGCTGAAGGTATAGAGGCAGAGGAAACGGCGGCCTTGGTTAAAATACTCCATCGGGTCGGGAAGTTCCGGGTTGGTGATGAAGTTGGCGTAGGCGTTATCATAGATCACCAGCACGTCTTCAGGAACTTTCTTCATGAAAGCGCGGAACTCGTCTTTGGTGAACCAGGTTCCTGTGGGGTTGGTTGGGTTGGCCAGGAAAACGATCTTGGTGTTTTCGTCAATCAAGTCAGCCATCGCGTTCAGGTCATAGCGATAGCCACCGTCGATCATCGGGGCCAGTTTCAGTTTCGCGCCCATCTTCATCGGAGCGAGATAATAGATCGAGAAGGTCCGCTCGCTGGAAACGATATTGTCCGTGGGGTTTAAAAAGGCGTAGGCGGCCATCTCAAGGATTTCCACACTGCCGTTGGAAACCATGATTTCTTCGTACTTGCAGTTGAATTTTTCGCTGATCCGCTTCCGAAGATGGTATGCGTTGTCATCCGGATAGAAGTTGCATTCCTCCAGAGCTTTTTTGGCACATTCCAAGGCTTTGGGGCTCATTCCCAGGGGGTTTTCGTTGCTGGCCAGTTTGGCGATTCTCCCCGTAAGTCCCAATTCTCTGCGGACCTCATCAATGGGTTTTCCGACAACATAAGGGCTGAAGTGACGTAGCGGCTCACGAAGCAGGTTACGGGCTTCAACTTTGGAATCCTGCGGCATGATGGCTCCTTTCAAGAGGTTCGGTACGGTACAACCTTTGCGCTGCAAGGGCAGAGGGCGTTCTGATGGACCGTGTACCTGATACGGCCAACCTGGGTATAGCCCACCAGCGGGAGCAGGTCAAGGAAAGCCGGGGGTAAGGATGAAAAAACTGTTCGTTTTTTGTTGGTTTCCTTCGCCTTGATGGATATCCCTGTCAAGAGGATTCATTTCTATTCTTTTCATGGTATATCTGAGTTTGTTCCGGCTGGAGTCTTCGCGGATCCCGACGAAAAATCCCAGGGTCGCTTTCGCTTGAGTGGAATCCATTAAACGTTTTCATGACGCGGGGATGTTTCATCGAGAGACACCCGTCCTGTCTCCTTGAAAACCATGAAGAAATTCCTCTTAAGACGGTGGAAAAGCGTGATCCAGGCTTGACGAAAACGGGGATCGGGACTATAACTAGAAAGCATGTTGCCATGAATACATGCCGACACGGTTTGAGGGGAGATGAACGATCATCGCTCACGGAACAGTTTGAGGTTGAAGGAGAGAAAACATGTCGTTGGATGATGTGAACATGAGTTTGGAAGAGCGTGGAGAGAAGACCCTGGCCAACCTGAAACGTGAGTTTTCTCGCGTTCGCACCGGTAGAGCCAATCCCTCCATCCTGGATGGTGTGCGTGTTGACTATTACAACGTGCCGACACCCTTGAATCAACTGGCTAGTATCAACGTCGCAGACGCTCGTATGCTGGTCGTCGCTCCGTTTGACAAAGGCGCGATGGGTTTGATTGAAAAAGCCATTGCCTCGGCGGATTTGGGTTTGAATCCTTCCAACGATGGCCACTTCATCCGTATTCCCATTCCGGCCTTGACCGAGGAGCGTCGTAAAGACTTGGTCAAACAGGTTAAGAAAATGGCTGAGGAAGCCCGCATTGCCGTGCGTAACAGCCGCCGTAACGCCAATGATGAAATCAAGAAAATGCTGAAAGATAAAGAGATCACCGAAGACGAACAGCACAAAGGGTTGGATGATACCCAGAAAGCCACCGATGATCTGATCAAGAAAATTGATGACATGGCCGGTGAAAAAGAAAAAGACATCATGGATGTCTAAGGTGAAGATCCTTGCTTGACGCCACAGGGCGGCGATGCTTCGCCGCCCTTTTTTTCTACAATGGGGAGTAATGATGGATCGAGTGATTGGGATTGATTTGGGGACATCCAATTCCTGCGTTGCTGTATTGGATGGAGATACCGCCATTGTGTTGCCGGATAACAACGGTAAAAAGACACAAGCCAGCGTGGTCAGTTTCTTTACCGATGGGACGATGCTTGTCGGAAACGAAGCCCATGACCAGCTTGTTTACAATCCCGAACACACCGTTTATTCCTCCAAACGTTTGATTGGTCGTCCGTACTCCAGCGCCGAAGTGGCGATGAGTCAGGAGCTGGTGCCTTATCATATCGTCGAAGGGGACAACCAGTCGGTGATGATCGAATCCCACGGAAGGCGTTACAGCCTGGTGGAAATCAGTTCCTTCATTCTGATGAGAATGAAAGAGATTGCGGAAGATTACCTGGGCGAAACCGTTCGTAAGGCAGTGATTACCGTACCGGCAAATTTCAATGACGGCCAACGCATGGCCACCAAGAAGGCTGGCGAACTGGCCGGTTTGGATGTGCTGAAAGTCATCAATGAGCCCACGGCGGCGGCTTTGGCCTATGGCTTTGGGCAGAGCTACGATCAGCGTCTCTGTATTTATGATTTCGGTGGCGGAACCTTTGATGTCACCCTCTTGGAAATCCGCGATGAAATCTTTGAGGTGATTGCCACGGATGGGGATAGTTTCCTCGGCGGAAACGACATCGACAACCGCATTGTGACGATGATTGTCAACAGCTATCGGAAAAACTACAAGATCGACCTGAAGCAAGATCCTCTGGCCATGTTGCGCATCCGCAACGAAGCGGAAAAAGCCAAGATCAACCTCTCTGTTGAAGATACCACGGCGATCAAGATTCCCTCCCTGATTTATGCGGATGGAGGATCGGTGGATCTGAACGTATCCCTGACCCGCTCCAGCTTTGACAAGACCTGCGAGGAGATTATCCAACGTACCTTCAAGATTTGCGACCAGGCCATTCAAGCCAGCAACCTGGATAAAGAGGATGTTGAAAACGTGGTTCTTGTCGGAGGTTCTACCTACATCCCTGTGGTGCGTTCGATGGTGGAAAACTACTTTGGAAAGAAACCCTTCTGGGGGATCAACCCGGAGGAGGTCGTCGCCCTGGGTGCCGCCATTCAGGGTGGGATTCTTGGTGGGGCCGCGGGTGGAGCCGGGGACGCCGTGTTGTTGGATGTTACCAGCCAGGCCTTGGGAATCGGTACCGTCAGTGGTCGGATTGAGAAAATCATTGAGCGCAACACGCCCATTCCCGTGGAGCGCACCCGCATCTTTACCACCAGCCGCGATGGTCAGGAAATTGTTCGTATCCGTGTCTATCAAGGCGAAACCGTGGATGAGTCTGAAGCGGACCTGATGGGTGTGTTGGAACTGACCGGTTTGGACCCCAAAGCCAAGCGGGGTGAAAGCCAGATTGAAGTGACCTTTGAGATTGATACCAACGGTATCGTGCAGGTCTTCGCCCGTGATTTGAATACCGGTCATGAAACCTTCGCCTCTATTGATCTGAAAGGCCAGGCCAAGACCGAAGAAGACCGTTCCCCCTTCATAGATGAGGATACGGAAATCTCTTTGATGGATGATGAATAGCCTGGCTGCTTCATGAGCCAGCTCACGAATGGATTTGCTCCATTGCTTTTGTTATGACAGATTGCCGCGAAAGTTAGCAGGAAAAGGAGAGCAAGCGTGGCCGCCATCTTGATTGTCGATCACGATCCCTCACGGGATGCCGGATACCAACGAGCCTTGGGTTCCCATTTCAGTGTCATCCTCGCACGGGAAGGCCAGGAAGCCGTGGCTTTGGCGGAAGGATACGAGCCGATCATCGTCCTGTTGCGCTCGGATCTGGCCAAGCAGAATCCTCTGGCGATCTGGCAGGCTATCCAAAAGCTTCCCAAGGGTTTGAGTATTAAATCCATTCTTTCCGGTCCTCTGGACTCCGCTGATGACGAAGGCTTGGCCTTTCAATTCAGTATTCTGTTGCCGGAACCCTTGACGGTGGAATCCCTGCGGGCGGCGATTACCTGGGCCGTGAATGCCATAAAGGCGGAACAGGGACAGGCTACGCCGGAGCAGCTTGTTCGGGCGAAAACGGCCTTTGAAAACCAGGTAGCCCAAGCCAAACAAGGGCAGGGTGATCCTTTGATTTCTTCTGCGCCCAGGGCCACAACGTCTGCCACCATGCCCCCTGCCTCTCAACACGCTTCACCACCGCACCAGGCGACACCGGCCAAGCCGGTCCTTCCTCCGGCCAAAGATGACCCGCCGGATGACAAACTCAAAGCCGCTGTGGAAAAACTGGTTGGTTCCGTGCCGGACCATGATTGGCTGCTTGTCGGCCAGCAACGTACACGCTACGTGTTCAGTGTCTATCAGCGGCTGGATGAACTGGATTACTACCAGATTCTGGAAATCCCCTACGATGCCGACCGGAAGCAGATAAAATCCGCCTATTTCCGGAAAGCCAAGACCTACCATACCGACCGCTTCCAGCAGTTGAATAACCGGGATCTCTTTGAGCGCTTTCACCAGGTGTTCAAGCGCATTGCCGAGGGCTATCACCTCTTGATGAATGAAGACAAGCGCCCCGTGTATCTGCACAACCTGAAGACCAAACGCGGGCCGGAAACCGTGCGTTGGGTTGAAAAAGGGCGGGATTCCGGCAATCGAGCCCCCGATGCGGATATCAAACACCCTGTGGCCAAGAAGTTTTTCAATCTTGCCTTGAAAGCCCTTGAAGAGAACAACGTCGCCTCGGCGAAGATGAACCTGCAAATGGCCCTGGGGCAAGATAAAGACAACCCGGTGATTAAAGGAAAACTGGAAGAAGTGCGCATGATGGAGGGCTAATCCTCGCCCTTGCTCCGCTATCTTGAGGGATTCATCAACGCTGAATCCTTTGGTGTTCAACTCCTGAAGCCGGGGAAACTCAAGGCTCACCATCAAGGGTGAGAACGAGAGACGCCGTTCGTTTAGACAAAACGCTGTCTTCCCCAAGGCGGGGCCAGAATCTTTTTAACGCAGATGTCTTGAGTTCGCTAAAAAGGGCGATGGGTTTTCTGAAAGAAGACCGTATCCGCTGAATCTGGTTCTGTGCTTCTCAGGAACACGGTTTTTCATCGTCATTGTTTTCTGATCGCAACGTCACGGCATCACGCCGATGAACCTGGCCGAGACCAGGACGCCGCTTCATCTTTCCCGCATTATGCAGCCGAGGTGTAGGTTGTTATTGATGCATCCTCCATACAGCTTTCATAGGGGGACTTACAGGCCTTCATCTCGCCTTCATCCATGTGTTCTTCATCGGGACAGGCATCTTCCAGGCAGGTAAGATACTCTTCCAGGCAGATGATGTAGTCCTGGAAATACATATCTATTAATCGGACCACTTCCTCCTCATCCAACTCGCTGTCAAACTCATCAATCATAGAGCATACCGTGGCGGTACAAGCATCATGATCGCTTTTATCGCAACCATGCTCGTGATATACTTGGTCAATGGCGTTTCCAAGATTGCTTGTATCTTTGGAATCGTTTCCACAGCTAGAGACAAGAAAGGGAATGGCCCAAAGGCACAACAAGATCATCGTGAAACCAAGGGGAACTTTCATTGTGCCTCCATTCATTTATGAGTACGAACCGTGAACGTCCGTGTGGTCTTTTTGGCTGCAACCTGCGTGAATCGTCACAAAAACAGCTGAATCCTACCAATGAGGTGGTTGAAAATCAACGAATGATTGTTGATTGAAAACCGTTTCAGGGTGGCTCTTTCGGCTGGTTTTCAAGCTAGGAGGGGAAGAAAGGATGTCAATGTCATGTATGAAAAAAGCCCCACCAACCGGCGGGGCTTTGTCATCGGCTAAGCGATTACAGGAACTCGTCGTACATAGCCTGAATCACTCTATTGCTGCAGGATTCATAGGGCATCGCACAGGCATCCACGGCTTCTTCACTGATGCTACCTTCATTTGAACAGGATGAATCGAGGCAGGAAAGATAATTGTCCAGACAATCGACTAAATCTTCCAGATAACTATCGACCTCATCAAGCGTTTCGTACTGGGAAAATTCACTGTCGAAATAGTCAATCAAATAGCAGGACAACTCATCACATTCATCAAGACCATCTTCCTCGCAACCGTATTTTTCATACATATCATCTATCGAATTTTCATAGCCGTTGCCGTTGGAACCGTTCCCATCGTCGGAGTCATCTCCGCAGCCAATGAAAAGGAACGAGATCGCCAACAGCAAACAGATCATCAGACGTAGAGAAATCTTCATTTCATTCATGAGTACGAACCGTGTGCCTCCATGAACGTCAGAATGGCCATTCTGGCCCAAAAAGAGTACTAAACTGCCAAAAAACAAATAAAATATACCAACAAGAGTTGAAGATAGCAAGAAGAAGTTGTTGGGCTTGTTTGGTTCATCTTGAATAATCTTAATGAATCTCTAATAAGAAATACGAGCTCCAGGAGAGAAGACAATGAAGGAGGGAGAGGAAGAGAAAGGATTTCAATGTCGTGTATGAAAAAAGCCCCACCAACCGGCGGGGCTTTGTCAGACTTTTCTATAAGGAGCTTAGTAGCCAACGGCATTGGTTGCGCAGGTTTGATAGGATGTGGAGCATTCCATCATGGCGTTAGAATCCATTTCTTCTACGCTGGGGCAGGCAGCTTGGAAGCAACCAATGTAGTCGCTGAAGCAGTTCATCACGTCACCAACGATATCTTCTGAGATTCCAGCGTCCTCGTAGGCCGTCATGCTTTGGTCATACCCTTCAATCATCGCGCAGATGGCTTGGCCACAAGCATCGTCTCCGCCATCGGCGCAGCCATATTCTTCATAAGCCTCGTCAATCTCATCGTCTCCACCGGAGGAATCGTCATCATCGTCGGAATCCTCTTCGCACCCGCTGACAACAACTGTCAGACCCATGAACAGAATCAAGGTAAGCAGTAAAATCAAAGACTTTTTCATGTGTTTCTCCTCCAAAGCGAGAAAGAAGATAATAATGATCCGGTTGTTCCCAACGAACACCGAACCCAGCCCTGTATTGAACATCAAAACCATATCAAGGATGACTGCAAAAGGCAACAAATGATTACATTCGATGGAAGAATTCCGTGTAATGGGCTAGGTTTGAACAGAAGGAAAAGTCCGTATTCTGAGCGTGAAAAACGGATCATATCGCGGTCTGGCTATTCCTTTCATTTTATGGGATGACGAATCGTATTCTATGCAATTTTCAACGGGTTCAGATTGACGGGTTCGCCCCATGTATGATGTCCTTTGGTTCAGTCCTCATACCTACTATGATGTCGTTCGTCACGACCGGGTGACACGCTCCCGCTGTCTCTTCGGGCAATTGCTCACCGATCCCGATGTGGGCTGCCTCGTCTGGGTGACCAGGGTTCATCCGCGTCATTGTTTCAAGCCATTGCCGACAGAACCAGGGTTTCAGCGAAGGGTGATTGATGAGTTTCTCTTCGGTCGTGTGTTTGAACTGGAACGCATGGAAAGCAACTGCGTTTCCCGGCGCTACCTGGTGGAGTCTCATCTTCCCTCCGGCTTGGAAGGGCTTTTGCTTCCGCTACTTCGGATCGTATTCAAGCGGATTGATTTTGAGCCCAGCCATGTTTTGGTCAATGACCCCTTGCAAGCCTGGTGCTTGGATCGCTTCCCACAGGCCAGGCGTTTGGTAGACCTCACGGATGATTGGCGTTTGGCACCACAATGTGGAAACCAGCGGCGCAGGATTGCGAGAGCCTATGAAGTGTTTTCCCAGGCCGATTGCCTCAGTGCCAATACACTAGGAGCTTTGCGGGCGGTATGGACGAATCAAGGTCGGGTGCTTCCCAATGCCTGGAGCTATTCGGAGCCCGATGGTCCTGAGCAAACGGCAGCGTATCCTGAAAAGGGAATTGGGATATTCGGGAACAACGACGATCAGCGAATCGATTGGCCTCTGGTGGAAGCTTTGATGAAACGCTTCCCGGATACACCTTGGCACCTGGCGGGGAGGGCGACCGAGCCACCCTTTACCGTACTGTCCTCATCTCAGGTTTTCTGCTATGGCGAGGTGACTTCCCGAAACCTGGATGATTTGCATAAGCGGGTTTCCGTCTTGCTGGTTCCGTGTCGACCCATGCCTCTGATTCAGACCCAGGACAGTCTGAAAATCTATCGTGCCTTGTCCCAAGGGCTTGCGGTGGTCTGTCCGGGCATCCTTCCTGCGAGCCGGGTTCCCCATCTGGTCTATCTGTACCGGGATCTTGCCCAGGCGGAGCAAATGGTTCATACTGCCCTTTTGAATGAAGATCCGTTGCAGATAAACAAACGCCGCCGGTGGGCATCTGACCAAACATGGACGAAGCGCTACGAACAATGGAAACAGTACGCCCTGGAAAGCCGTTCTTAAAAAAACTTCAATCCTGGCTTGAGCCATTGTTTCCCCTTGTCCTGGCCATCCTTGCCTTGATGTCGGTGCGGATGGGATCATCCTGGTTGGCTGCGGGCTGTCATCTGGGCTTGACCGCGTGGCCTTTGGCTAGCTGGCTGCGTAAAGGGCCATCGCCTTTCCACCCGGTGAGTCTGCTGTTGATGGCGTTTGTCGTATATTACGGGCTGGGGGCGATCCCTTCATGGAACGATCCGGAGCGTAGTTTTCCCTTGATGCTTGTCGTGCTGCTTGCCGCTTGCGGCTTTCGGTTGGCCTTGTTGCTTGCTTCCGATGGGAGGAAAGAGGATGTCTTCGGTGGAGCGATGGACAAGCACGCCCGATTCCGTCAACCAAGCCATTGGTATATAGACATCCTGGGGGTATGGTGGACGGTCGGTGTTGTCGTCACCGTGCTGTTTTTGGCCAGCTTGGATGAGTTCCCCTTGTTTTCCCTGAACATGGAACAGAGCCGTCAGGTGGCGAACAACATGGTGAGTGGTTGGTTGCGCTTTGCTCCTTACAGTTTGATTCCCGCCTTTTTCCTGACCGTGGTTTTCTGGATTCGTGGTTTTCTTCCCGGTTTGGTTCCGCTCTTGGGTTTGAGCTTTCTCGTAGGAGTTTTTCTTCTTTTGGGTAATCGGGCACCTCTTCTTGCCGTGCTTTCCGGTGCCGCCTTGTTGTTGCTCTGGAGTCACGAACACCTTGTTCCTCTTCGTTTTCGTTGGGCCTTTTTGGGTGTTGGTCTGCTGCTTGCTCTGGGACTTTTCGGCATGGTTGGAGCCTATCGCGTGAGCCATGATGAAGGGTTGATCGCCTACCCGGAGCATCAAGGCTCTACGCTGTCTCTTGCCGGGCGGGAGATTTCCCACTATCTGGGCCATGCCAGCGTCAACACGATGATCGTCTTGGAAAACGTTCCGTACCGTTATCCCTTCCGCTATGGAGGCTCCTACCTGGACCCTTTGAAAACCATTCTTCCCGGAAAGCAGTTCACTGTGGATCAACAGTTGAAGCAAGCCTTGGGGTTGAACTTCCCCGGTGGAGGCCTGGTGCCTTCCTTCTTGGGAGAGGCCTACCTCAATGGTAGTTATCTGGGCGTATTCCTGGCTCCTTTGCTTGTGACCCTTTCGTTGCTTGCTTTGCTTGACCATGCGAAACGCAGCCTGGCGCTGCTGGCCTTGCTGATGTACGCCGGCTTTCATCTCTCGGCGTTGATGGTTACCGGCTTGTTGGTCAGCAATGTTCTTCCTTTCTTTGCTTTGCTCTCTTTGGGTATTCTGGCCCTGTTGGAGCGCAAGGCGTTTTGGATGAAGCGTGATGATGATTGAGGTGGATGTCTTTCTGGTCTTGTACAACAGCGCGGGGGAACTGCCCGCCTTGTTGCGTTCCTTGCGTCGGCAAAAAGGGGTTCGCCTTCATCTGCACGTCTTCGATAATGCCTCCAAGGATGATGGAGCCGCGCGGGTGCGAGAGGCGTTTCCCACAGCACGAATCACGATCAGCCGACAGAATCTTGGCTTTGCTCCGGCGATGAACGCTTTGTATGAGCAGAGCCGGGCGCCCTTCGCTTGCCTGGTCAACCCGGATATTGACATGGAACCGGATTGTCTTGCGCAGTTGGTTTCCGCCTTGAGTCAGTCTACAGCCAGTGTGGCCCAGCCCTTGCTTTCCCAGTGGACCCAACCGGCTCTGGTGGATAGCCTGGGGATCACGATGCGCCCTGACGGACGGCATCTGGACCTGGCCCGTGATGAACCAGTGCTGTGGTATCTGACTCAGCCTCTTCAGGTATTCGGAGCGACAGGAGCATTGATGATGCTGCATCGTGCGCGTATTGAACCGGTGGTGCTGGCCTTCGGCTCCCTATTTGACGAACGCTTTCATAGCTATCGTGAAGATGCGGATCTTGCCTGGAGGCTTCGTGCCTGCGGTCATGAATGCTTGATGACACCTTTGGCCCGTGCGCGTCATCGTCGCCATGTGTTGCCGGAGCGGCGGTCCAGCCTGCCTGCGTTCATCAACTACCACGGGGTGAAAAACCGTTTTCTATTGCGTCAGAACAATTGGAGCCTGGACCTGCTGGCTGGAACCCTGGTTCCTTCACTGTTGCGGGATATCGCCGTTGTGGGATACGTAATCTTCAAAGAACGCTCCAGTCTGGGGGCTTTGCGAGACGCGCTCTTGGCCCTGCCGGAGAGTCTGAAACGGCGACGCAGGCTTCGGGCGATGAGAACAAAGAGGCTTTCACACTGGTTTTCGTTCAAACCGGTGATGAGTATAGCAAGCCAGAGGGAAGACGATTCGTCGCGGAAAGGGGGCATGGAATGAAACTGGGAATCCTGGGTACACGGGGCATCCCCTCGGCCTATGGGGGCTTTGAAACCTTCGCCGAAGAGCTTTCCAAGCGACTGGTTCGCCGTGGTCATGAGGTTACAGTTTTTGGGCGGCGTGGCATGACGGATCCATCACGTTCTGTTCCCGATGGCGTGCGGGTGGTGAATGTTCCCGGTCTGCGTGGAAAACATCTGGACACGGCGACCCACGGTTTCGCACAATGCCTGGCTGCCTGTCGCGAACCCTGGGATTCGTTGCTGGTATGCAACCTGATTCATGCTCCCCTGGCTTTGCGTTTACGGAAGCAGGGGATTCCTCTTGTCATCGCCGTGGATGGCTTGGAAAGCCAGCGCAAGAAATGGGGTTTTGTCGGTCGTCAAGCCTATCAACTTTGTGAGAAGCTGGTTTTACGTGAACGTATCCCTCTGGTTACCGATGCCGCAGTTATCAGCGAGTATTGGCGAGGGTTGGGGCACACGGATTTTACGGAAATCGCCTACGGCGTCAATGAAGCGCCTGCGGCCAACCCGGAGCGCGTTCGCGCCCTCGGTCTGGAGCCGGGACGCTATGTCTTGTATGTCAGCCGTTTGGAACCGGAAAACAACGCCCGTGTGGTGATTCGTGCCTTTGAAGGTCTGCATGCCCCGGAGATGACCCTGGCCATTGTGGGAGATAGCCCCTATGCCGAGGGGTACAAGGCCATGTTGCGGGAAACCAGGGATGAGCGGATAAGGTTTTTGGGTGGGATCTATGGAAAGGATTATCCCCAATTGCATCGCCACGCTTTCTGCTATGTACAAGCAACGGAGGTGGGAGGAACCCACCCGGCTTTGTTGGAAGGCTTGGCCTGGTCGCCTTGTGTATTGGCTAACGATACCCCGGAAAACCGTGAAGTGGTTGCCGATGCGGGGATTCTCTATGCCAGGAACCATGTGGTGGATCTCAGGGCGCGGCTTCAAGCCTTGGTGGATCACCCCGAACAACGTCGGGACATCCGCAAGCGGGCCAAGGAAAGGATTTATCGCCACTATACCTGGTCGAAAGTGACCGATGCCTATGAGGCGTTGTTTGAACGCTTGGCCAAGACCGGAAACCGCTAGGCAGTGTCGTCATGAGATATGAAGCCATAGGGCTAGACAGCGGATATGTACCGCAGCGAGGAAAGACGCTGTGTTCTTTGCATAGCGCGTCGAGATACCACGCCAACGTTTCAGCTTTTCAAAGGCATTTTCAACCAGATGGCGTTCACGGTACAAGTCTTTGTCGTAGTTACGTTGAACCGTTCGATTCTTCTTTGGAGGAATCACCGGACACGTATCGTTTTTCTCGCATAGGCCAATGATGCTATTTGTATCATAACCACGATCAGCCAGTAAATTAGAGGCTGGTAGCCCTTCGATCAGATTTTCAGCCTCTTTGCAATCAGCTCGGGTACCTTTTGTAACAAGGACTCGGAGCGGAAACCCATGCGCACCAGGCTATGCCTGGATAAAAAAGGTTCAACTCCGAATCCTTGCGAAGCCAAGGTTCCATCAAGAGTGGGAGCGCATCCTACAGCCCATGCCATCGTGATGGACTTTAACATGCGTGGCGTCGATCATCAGCCATTCGTAGTCGGGATCATCAATCAAACTATCCGGTAAATTCTCCCAGATACCTTTATCTCGCCAACGAATGAATCGGTGATGGGTATTGTTCCAACTGCCATAATCGGGTGGAAGATCGCGCCATGCGTGGGAACGAAGTGACCCAGCATATTATGGCTGCGGGCCTTGCCCGCCCGGTTCGCAAGATCCAAAACACACCATTAATGAATCGTCGATTGTCTCTGGCAATCCCGCCCCATTGGCCTTTCTGCCCCGGTAAATGTGGCTCCAAGAGTTCCCACGCGTGGTCGGAGATATCATGACGGTGATAAGTGGCATCCATTGTATTCCTCTGAATAGTTTCTATTTAAAGGAATGTAGACCAGCAGAGTCGTCTTGTCCAGGAAAATCTATAACTCATGTCGACGCTGCCTAGCCGATGTGCCGCTCTTCTTCGGGAACCTCCGGCTCTTCCTCGTCTTGGGTTTCCGGTCCATCGACAGGAAGCCAGATGTGAAAGGTCGTTCCTATGCCCGGCGTGCTATCCAATTCAATGCGTCCTTGATGGCGCTCCACGATGGCCCAGGTTAGAGCCAGGCCTTGGCCGGTTCCTTTGCCTACCGGTTTGGTGGTAAAAAACTGATCAAAGACACGATCTTGAATCTCCTCCGGAATCCCTGCTCCGTTGTCTTGAATGCTGAAGCAGACCCAATCGTCTTTTTGCTGGGTGGATACGGTAATCAATCCTCGCGTTGGTGTGCTTTGAACCACATCTTTGATCGCGTGGGCGCTGTTGACCAGCAGATTCAGAAGAATCTGGTTGATTTCGCCAAGGTTGCAACGGACAAGAGGAAGAGGAGGGAGGTCCGTTTTGATGTCGGCAACGTATTTGTATTCGTTGCGTGCTACGATCAGGGCGTTTTCAATCGCATGGTTCAGGTCAGCACGTTCTAATTTTTGACCCTGCGGATGAGCGAACTCCTTCATGGCCTGGATGATTTTGCTTACCCTGGAAAGTCCGTCCATCATGCGGGTAAAACTACGTGGCATTTCTTCCTTGATGAACTCCAGATCCAGTTCTTCTTCCAGGTCTTTCAGTTCCTCGATCTCTTCCTGCGGAAGCTTGTCTTGGTGTTTCTCAACAAGGGTTTGATAGGATTCCAGTAGCTCCGTTAATTCTTGCGAGGAGCTTTGTAGAAAATGGGCGCTGTCTCCGACGAACTGAATCGGAGTGTTGATTTCGTGGGAGATCCCTGCGGCTAGTTGACCGACGGATTCCATTTTCTGAGATTGCCTCAACTCCATTTCCAGCTTTTTCCGTTGGGTGATGTCGCGTAGGGTGGCTTGAATCACCACTTCACCCTGAAGTTTGAACGAGGCCATCCAGACATCGGCCAGTACCAGATCTCCAGATTGACTTTGCAGTTGAAATTCAAAGTGGCAGGCTCCTTCCTGTTGAGCCTTTTCAATGAAGCGGTTCCATTCTGTGTTGCTGTCATGGTTGTTGGCCTGAAAGGCCGGGGCAAAATCCGTGATGGTCCATCCGATGAGTTGTACATGGGAGGTCTTACCCATCATCTTGACCATTGCAGCGTTGACTTCGATGATCCGTTTATCGAAGAGCAGCACAATCCCATCGGGGCTTTCTTCAAAGATGGATCGTGAACGAAGCTCGCTCTGACGCAGGTTCTTCTCGATACGTTTGCGCTCACGGATCTCTTCTTCCAGGGCAGATGTGCGTGCTTTGACCATACGCTCCAAGTCGTTCATTTTCAGCTTGGCGGTTTTGGAGAGATTCCACTTTTCCGTCAGGGCGCAGGCAATCTGTCTGACTTCAATGAAATCAAAGGGCTTTTTCAAAACCATCAGTCGATCACTTGGAACCAATCCATCGGTCAATTCATCCAGGCTGTAGTCGCTGTAAGCGGTGCAGATCACGAATTGAAGATCGGGATCAAGATTCCAGGCTTCACGGATTGTGCGTAGTCCATCCCAACCTGGAGGCATACGCATATCAATAAAGGCCAGCGCATATGGGTGTTGTTCGTCAATGGCTTTCCGGATCATCTCTACACCTTGCTGCCCTTGAAAGGCGCTATCCAATTCAAAGGGGCGGCTGGTGGGAAGATGCTCTTTGGAGGAAGACGGATCGGATGGGTCATCAAACAAATCACTCAGGTAGGCGTCCAGTTCCCTTCGATCTTGAGCCTGGGCCAGCACATTTCGGTAATCCTGGTGAATATCCACATTGTCATCAATGGCCAACACCCTACGGTTGCGTCCGGCATTTTCATTCATGCTTGACTCTCTTCTTCCTGGTGGTGGATGGTCTTCGGCAAGACCAAGGTAAAACAGGCACCCTGGTTTGTTCCTTCGCTCTCGGACTTGAGGGCCCCTCCCAGTTGAGAGGCGATATTGGCAGAGCTATGCAGCCCAAAGCCGTGTCCCTCCCGTCGGGTGGTGAAGCCATGTTGGAAAATCTTTTCCATCTGTTCCTGGGTAATGCCGATGCCGTTATCTCGAATCTGGATCAAGACTTGATTATCATCATCTTCACGGAGATGGACCCAGACTTTGCCTTCACTACGCTTGGCGGCAGAAACAGCCTGCTTGGCATTGCTGAGAAGATTGACCAGAATCTGAAGGATTTTCTGTCGCTCCGTTGGGATGGAGCCAATCTCTGCCAGGTCTTTCTCCAAACGCACACCATGCCGTGAGAAGCCCATTTCCTGAATACGAATGGCGTCTTCAATGGTTTCGGCAAGATCCACAGGTTCCACCATTCCCGAAACCTTGGCGTAGTCCTGCTGCATACTGACGATGGACTTGATGTGATCGACGTGCTTACTCAAGGTATTAAGATGTTTGACCATCGTTTCATATTCTTCACCTGTCACATCCCGCAGGGTACGGAAATATTCCGGTAGGCGTTTCCCTTTGGGGTCTTCAGTCAGAAAATGGGGCAGGTTTTCTTCGTGCTGGTCCAGGAGTTTGGTTGCCTTGGGGATAGAACGACAGATGGAGGTTTTGACCAGGTTGGTCATCACTTCCGTGGTGATATTTACACTGTTGAGGATGTTGCCTACGTTGTGCAGAACATCCGTGGCTAATTCCGCTTTCCCTGCGAAATGGCTGTTTCAACCAATCTTCGGTTGAGTTCCTCCATCTTTTTCTCATTGGAGCGTTTCTCGGAAACATCGGTGAAAATTCCGATATACGCCAAAACCTTTCCGTCTGTGTCTACTACCGCATCGGAACGGAGCCAGACCGGTAACGTAGAACCGGAACTGATTTTCATGGTAACTTCTCCGCTCCAAGATGAACCGCTCTTTAGTTCTCGTTCAATCGTTTCCTGAATGCCGGGTTCCTGGAAGAGTTGCTTCAATCCATCCGACGTAATGGTTGTTGGTATTTGGAACAGGTGTTTGAATTTCTTATTATGATAAATTGGTTTCCCATCAGGGTTTCGGATGCAAATGGCGTCACTGGAATGATCGATGGCAGTACGGATCAGTTGAAGCTGGTCTTGTACTTTTTTGAGGTCGGTCACGTCCCGTATCGTACCTAGAATCAGCGGGTTACCTTCACCATCACAAATCTTTGTTTTCTTGGTGTGAATGAGATGCGTGAGACCGGAAGAGTCCGTAAAGTTCTCTTCACTGAAATTGGGTGAGTTCCCCGCTAAAAGCTGGTCATCCATTTTCCAGAAGATTTCGGCTTCCTCTTTGGGGAACAGGTCGTAATCGGTTTTGTTGAGGATCTCATCTCGCGGATGACCCATCATCCGGCAAAAGGCTTCATTGACATGGATAAGACGGTGGTTTTGATCTTTGATGAACAGAGGATCAGGGAGGTTTTCAATGACCGCATCCATGAAACTTCGGCTGGCTTCAAGTCGTTCTTCGACCTGTTTCTGCTCGGTTATATCACGAACCAAGGCCTGAATGATGTTCTTATCTTCAAATTCAACCACGGATAATTTTACACTGGCAGGAAAGGGGGTACCATCAGCTCGACAATGGAGCCACTCGAAGGAATGACTTCCCTGTTCCAAAGCCAAGCGGATCATCTCCGCAGCTTTCGAGGTTGAGAGGGTTCCATCGGGTTGGAATTCCGGGGAAAACTGATCTGGTTTTTTTCCGATAAACAGGCTCTTTTCCTCAACACCGAACATTTCCAGAGTGGCCGGGTTGCACTCGGTGAAAACATTTTCACCCATAACCATGACGGCATCCCGGTTGCCTTGGTAGAGCTGACGGAATTTCTTTTCCGATTGTTCCAGCATATCGTAGACGGCACGCTTTTCTGTAATATCCGTCAGAGAGGCAAGAATCAGGTTTTGGTTGTAGTAATGAATGGGTTTGAGGACCAATTCCAAGGGAAAGGCTTCGGCGGTTAGTGGGCGTCTTCCCATCCATTCAAAAGTCTTGGTTTCTCCACCAAGAACCGTTTTCCAGATATCCGGAAGGTAACGGATCGGGTTTTGAGGCATGGAAAGGTCTGAGAAAATGCTGGCTCGTTTCGCCTGGTCGTAGTCCAGGCCGAATAGCTCAAGCATACGCCGGTTGACTTCCACAATTTTTCCATCTTGATCGTGAATAATCAGTGCGCTGCGCATGTTATCAAGAATCCCTCGCAGAGCTTCCTCAGCCTCGCTCCGTCGTTGATTGTCTTCTTTTAATGTGTGGTTGGCTCGTTCCAAGTCTGCTGTTCTTTGTGCAACAATCTTTTCAAGCTGGTCTTGATGTTCCTCTAGCTCCTCTTTGGTACGCTTATGCTTGGTCAGTTCCTCGATAATCGCGATTTGACTTTCTTCCAGCCCGGCGAGAAAGCGATTCAGATAATCGGAGATGATCCCCAGCTCATCCTTTTCCTTGATTGAAGAACGAATGCTGAGATCCCCATCAATGCCTGTTTGAAAGACCTGGATCAGATGGTTGAATCGGGCGGTAAGATAACGGCTGATCCACCAGGTTCCCAGGGCCAGCAGCGCCAGGCTGATAAGTAATGTCACCATCATGAGGAAATGGAGCTGATTCAGACGCTGATCTATTTCACGAACATAAAACGTGGAAACGACGTACCAGGGTAAGCCACGGACAGGATGGATTCTGGCCCATTTGGTCATCGGCTCGGATTCAATCCGGTTCTGGTAACTGTAGCTTATCAGACCATTGCCGAGAGAAATCAATCTTTCAAAATCTTCACGAGACTTTTTATCCCCTTTGGCAAGGATGTTTTCTCCTTCCTGGAAGGGATGAAGAACCAGGTTGCCTTTGTCATCAATGAGGTAACTGTAACCGTCTTTCCCATGTTTCATAGAGAGAACCGCTTCACGAAAATCGGCAGGGTTGATGAATTCCTGAAATTCATCCCGATAACAGCTTGCCGAGACGATCCAATCCCAGGGTTCAAAATACTCCATGAACAGGGCTTTGTGCCGAGGCTCAGCATCATCCGGATTTTTCCAGTCGTACTCAAGGTATCCGTGCTTTCGCTGAAGTTGAACCTGAAGCCAATCAAACCGGCTGACATCCGTATAAACCAGAGAGGTTTTGGGGTGAACCTGCAAGATCCCTTTTGTGTCAACAACATAGAAGTACCCGGAACTTCCAATGGATTGCTTCAGCAGCAAAGATGCTGCTTGTTGCTTGGCTTCCTCTTCGGATAACTCGCCGTTCTGTTTTTTCTGGTAGAAGTAGTTGACGGTCGCCATGCCACCCTGGATGCGGGCACGCAGGAAATTACGCACTGCGGTTGTGGTGCTGGCTTCAACCATATTCCGTAAAGCCAGGCTGCTGTTGGTCAGTTCATGATGAACGTGGTCTTTGATCTCTTTTTGCCAATATCGGTGCAAGACACCGAACGTGATGGTCATAACAAGAGACAACACAATGAAAAGACTCAAAAAAAGCTTGAATCGTATCGAAAGGTCGTAGAATCGTCGTTTCATTCGTCTGCCTTGTACCCTTTGGGTTTTACGGCCTGATGGAATCTTGGTGTTGTATCCTTGTTGTCGTGTCGTTCCCCGTATCATCTATCCTACCCGATCATTCTACACGGTTTGGTCCGTAAACGAAACCGTATCCTCGCTATCGGCATTTTAACCCAAAGCTGAATGCTTTCAACGATGGAGACTTTGGCCGTAAGGTTGGAGTTAACGGCTCTTGCGGGACAAGAATCAGACGGGCCAGAAAGAGGGAAGAAAAGACTGATAAAACGAGAAGATACGTCCTGGTTGGGTGTTTCTTCGTTGGGATTGAAGTAAGGCCTGATGGCTCAAACGTCCAAGTCGTTGAAGGTGGATGGAGGGCGTCTGACATAGTTCCATCATTGTACCGTTACGTGACATTGGATCATGGATTGCAAAACGACCGGCGAGGATGTTTTCCGGAAGGTCTGGTAAAACGGTGATGTGATCCGCAGCCCAGACGGGGAGGGCGCTGGCAGAGGCTTCCAGGATGGCCCGGCAGGTGGCATCGTTTCCAACTTCCGCTTGAAGATACGCATCGGCGGCATGATAAGCCATTGGTAGTTCTTCGCCAAGATACCCTGTGAAACGAACCTGGTTTGAATCCAAGTTGTCTTGTGCAATCCGCTCAAGCTCTGCTTTCTGCTCTCCATCACCAACCAGAAGGAGCGTGAGATTCTTGTTTTCTCTGGCAGCATGGATGAAGGCGCGCAGTAGTTCAACGAGGTTTCGTCCCGGTTTGAGGCGTGCAACGTGAAGCAGCACGCGGTGGTGATCTTCCAGCCCAAAATGGTGTCTTGCCTTCCCTTGTTCATCTGGGCTGGGTGGGTGAAAGCGAGTGGTGTCAACGACACCGCCCTGGACGAGCAAACGGTTTGGATTCATGGAAAAACCATGAATGAGGGCGTCTCGATGGGCTTCGGTACTGAGGATGGCCCCTTGGGTTTGTTGCCAGAGCCAGGCTTGTCCCAGGCGTTTTTCCAGGCTTCGCTGGGCATGAAGGTGGCGTAGAATGGGAATCCGGCAGCCCGAAAACCTGCGGGCCAGGACGGCCATCAGGTGATCGTGACTCAGGTGGCATTCAATCAGGTCAACGGTTTGTTTCTTCATCAGACGGGTGAGCCGAAGGAGATCCATGACATGGACCCAGGGCGCGGTGATGGTGGACAAGCCTAGATCCTTGATGATTGGAAATCCATCCTGTTCCAACAAGCCTTCCAGGTTATCGGGCCGAACGCGGTCCAGCCCGACGGTGATCTCCGCTCCTGCTTCGCGCAGAAGTAAAAGGCGGTCCCGTGCCGGAGCCGCTGCACCGGTAAGGGTTGGAATGGCCATCAACGAGAGGATTTTCACGGTCTTGTGTCCTGCTTCATCTGGGTTTCAGTCAACTGAGCGAGTTTCAACATGGCGCTTGAGGCATCCGGCAAGGAATCGTTACACCAAAGCTCGGCTACCTGATTGCCGTTTCCCCGATAGGCCCATCGACCTTGGTCATCCACGGTCAGTAAGGTCAGAGTTTTTCGCCCTACGGCTTGGGCAAGATGCAGTGGACCGGTATCCGGGGCAACAACGAATGATGCTTTACGCATTAAGGCTGCGAGATGCAGGGCGTCGCAATCCGGACCAAGTACCGCACGATTTCCCAATTCTTGCTTCAGATGTTGTGCCAAGCCTTTGCTTTCGTTGCCATAGAGAAGCACGATGCGCCAGGAGGCGGGCGGGCCGAAGGCCATGAGCAGACCTTGCCAGAAGGCCAAGGCAGGACGCCTGTCTTCCTTGCGAGCCCCCAGGAAACAGGCTGCAACGTGACAGCCTTCCACGTTCAGCGTTTTCCAGGCAAGGTCGGTTTGCTCTTGCACCTCCTGAGGAACGCTTCCCAACCAGAGGGTGGCTTTGTCGATCCGGGACGCGTCAAGGGCCAGCGGGGAGAGCAGGTCTAGCTTACGCAGACGTTCATGTCGCCGATCTTCGTCGTTCACATCGACCGCATGGGTGTAGAGTTGGCTGTATGGACCACGCTTTGGGCCGATACGCAGAGCATTGCCGGCGATCAGACACAACGCGCCGCTCGTGGTGCTTACCGCATGAGTATGGGAAGCATCCATCACAACATCAAAGCTCCGTCGCCACAACTCCAGCAGGAGCGCCGCCCAGCGCCAAGGTTTTTGAAATAGCCAGCGTTTGTTGAAAGGGATGATCTCCACGTTCAGGTCGTTGTTGGCAAACAGCCAGGCGTGCCGGGCCGCAACGAGAAAGGACAGCTCCGCATCTGGGTACGCCTGGCGCAGGGCAGACAGAAGCGGAGTGGTCAGTATCGGATTCCCTAAACGGTCGTCCACACGAATCACCAGGATATGGCGCGGAGGTATCGACGAACCGGCGGAGGACCTGAAAAAACGCCCCAGCAGCAGGCGCAAACCACGAAAGAGCAGGCTTTGAGCCGCCGTGCCGTGGGATTTCCTGGAAAAGTCTGTTTTCTTTTTGGAAAGAATCATCTATACTCACAACGCTTGCATGGATGGTTGCGCTTTTCGATGGATTTTGAGTATACTATTCGAAACCGTATCGTCTGTCTATGGCTACTTCGGATTGTAGGAGAACGTGTATGAAAATCCAGATCCTAGGTTGCGGGTCCAGCACCGGTGTTCCCATTGTCGGTTGCCACTGCCCGGTTTGTTCGTCCCATCATCCCTTCAACCAGCGTACCCGCCCGGCGGCGGTGTTGCACCTGGATGGCGGAGAGAAGATCCTTTTTGATTGCGGCCCGGACCTGCGCCAGCAGGCCTTGAATTTTGGCTTGGAGCGGGTGGACGCCGTCTTGTTGACCCATCTCCATGCCGATCACATCATGGGGATTGATGAACTGCGGGTCTTCAATTACCTGACCCGGAACCCGGTGGACTTGTACGGTTATCCCGATCACCTGCGTAAATTGCGTCAGATGTTCCCCTATATCTTCCAGAAAACCATCCAACAGGGTGGGGGGAAACCGGAAATCAACACCCACGGCGTACAGAAGCCTTTTGAGCTGTATGGCCAGACGGTGACACCCGTTCCGTTGAAGCATGGGCGCTTGCGCACCACGGGGTACCGCGTGGGAAATATTGCCTATTTGGTTGATTTCAGTGAGATATCCGAGGAGAGCAAGGCGCTGTTGGGCGGTTTGGACATCCTGATTCTCGGAGCCTTGCGCCATGAGAAACACGGGACTCATTTGAGCATCGGGCAGGCAATCACCCTGGCAAACGAACTGGGTGCGAAGAAAACCGTGCTGACCCACATGGGACACCAGGTGGACTACTTCACCACCAGCGGTCGTATGCCCAAGGGGGTGGAACTGGCCGTGGATGGTATGGTTCCCCAGGTTTAGTTGGAAACTTCGGGGGAGACCTCGTTCCCCGTACCTATTGAAATGAAAACGGTAGTCCTCTTGGTGAGGGCTGCCGTTTTGCTGTATCCGTCCCGGATTTTTAGCTACATTACAGATTCTTCCCGCCGAGTCGTCTTTTTCCCTCCCGATATCAACCTACTCAGATGATGATTGCCATACGATTTCCAAGCGGCAATTCCACGGGAGGCTTGACAGCCTTGGGCCGCTGGGCTAGATTTTCACGTATGGAAATGTAGTGCAAGAATCAAGAAACCTCGTGGGCCTCACGAATTCGTGTTTTTGATCTCGCGAATAACAGCAAGGAGAGATTTCATGAAGCTTCATTCGTATGTTCGGTGGTTGGTGCTGGCGCTCTGCCTGTTGCTTACCTCCGTGGCTTTTGCCACTCCGATGACTCTCAGTGAGAAAGCCTTGGACCGCTTTCAAGCGAAATATCCACAAGCCGGAGTGGTGCATCAAGCGCTGACCGGTACCCCGGAACTTCTCTACAACCTGGATCTCGCCACCAACGGGGCCACTTCGGAAGCCAGGGCGCAATCCTTCGTGCAGCAGCATGGGGATCTCTTCGGCCTGACCCAAAGCAAAGGCGAGTTGTCGTTGCGTGACGTTCAGAACAGCCGCTTCACCAGCATTGTTCGTTACGATCAGGTTTATCGTGGTGTGCGGGTGTGGTTGGGGCAACTCAACGTGATTATGAACGAGAACGGCAAAGTCACCAGAGCCTACAACACCTTGCGTCCGGTGGGTTCGCTGAACGTGGAACCGACCTTGACCCGTATGGAAGCTATTCGCGCCGCCTGGTCTGCCATTCTGCCGGAACGCTTCAGCGTGGATGATCTGCTTCCCGAACAGAACGACCCCGGCCTGACCGGACTGTATGTCTTCAATGAAACCTTGAAGCCGCATCTTGCCTGGGCGGTGTATCTCTTCCTGCCCGGCGTGCCCACGTTCCGCTATGCCGCCTTCGTGGATGCCCATACCGGTGAACTGCTTCAAGTGAAGAACATGAATCTCTACGCCAATCAAGTCAAGGCTTTCAATCCCAACCCCGGTGAAGATGCAGACAACTATATCCCGCCGGAGACCTTCACGATGGATTGGACGATGGAACAGGTGGAAGGCTACGTGCCCAATCCGGATTACGATCCCACGGATACGGAAAGTGAACCCTACCTAACCGTCAATGACAAGCTGGGTATGCGTACCGATCGTTGGGAAACCTTCAACAATGTGGATATGGGCGAAACCGTCAATCTGTTCAACTTCATCACACTGCCTATCGGAAGTGATGTCCATACCCTCTTGGCCGATGACAACGGCGACTTCCTGGCCGACCCGGAATATGGTGGTTATGTCGATGGTGCCTGGGACAACGAGTTGGCCTCGGATGATGTGTTCGCCGAAGGCAACGTCTTTTACCATATCGGTAAAGTCTATGAATGGTTCATGATGGTTGCCGATTACATGGCCGACGTGGGCGAGAATCACCCGATGCAGAACGGCCTTCGTGCCGAGCGCTTCTACACCGTGGCCAATATGAAGATTCCCGATATTCAGGCCGCGATGTCGGGGAACATCAATGACATTGATCTGGTCGGTTTGGACAACGCCATGTACACCCCTGCTGGTGGATTGGGCGATCTGATCCCCAACTATCCGCCCTCGGATGCTATCTTCATGTTCCAGGGTGGCGTGGACTTCGGTTACGATGCGGACGTGATTTATCATGAATTCACCCACGCTGTGATTGACAGCATCGTCGGAATGGAAAGCCTCCGCTTGGATGAATACGGCATGAGTACCGACCCCGGTGCGGCCAATGAAGGCTACGCGGATTTCCATTCCTGTTCCATGACCGGTAACAGCACCTTGGGTGAATACGTCAGCCTGCTGGGCATGTCTTCCAGTGAAGCGGCCCTGCGTGATGTGGACAACGACAAGCAATGCCCCAAAGACGTGGTTGGTGAAGTCCATGATGACAGCGAATGGTGGAGCGGTGCCTTGTGGGAAGTTCGCCAGCACATTTTGGAAGAAGCGACCGACGATGACGATGCGGCTCGCTTGGCTCTGGACTTCAATGGTGCGGTTTTCTCCGCTCTGGCCGAACTGCCCGCTAGCCCCAGTTACACGGCCGTTGCCCAAGCCACAGCGGAAGCGATTAAGAAATGGACGACCCAGGCCGGTTGGTTTAGTAATGATGGCGATGCGGCGAAAACTTATGCGATGGGCGTGTTTGAGGACCGTGGTCTGATCGACTGTGACCGTGGCCGTCCGATGGAAGCCAACAACCCGATGTCCATTCTGGAATACGTTCAGGTTCCTGATGCCAGTATGTTGCAAAATGCCAACTATGTTCCCAGCTACATCCAGTTCAAGATTGAGGTTCCTGAGAACACGAAGCAGATTCTGGTTGATTTCTGTGCGCAGGGTGCCAGCATGGGCGGTGGTGGTGTGGATGCCACCTTCTTCGCCAAAAAGGACGACGCCATTCTGTTTTCCTATGCCGGTAGCGTAAGCAACGACGCCACCTTGGAAAGTGACCCTGTTGAGACTGGTGCCTGCCCCTATTCCGGTGAATTGCGGAAGTATGAAGTCTCCATCAGCGATGAAGGAGCGGTGATCCCCACAGGAACCTATTACATCTCCTTCGGTAACCGGGCCTCTGGCGGCGGGATGATGTCTATGCTGGGCGGTGGTAGCATGTACTATGCCATGAGTTTCGCCACTAGCGAGGAAGAACCACCGGTTGGTGATGACGACGATGATGATGACGATGATGACGACGATGATGATGACGACGATGACGATGATGATGACACGCCGGAATGCACCGAGGATGAGGATTGCGGCGACTGCAAAGTCTGCCTGGATGGCCTCTGCTACGATCAAGCCGATGAATGCTCGGAAGATTCCGACTGCGAAGGCGAAATGATCTGTGTGTCTGGTGATTGCGGAAACATCTGCGCCATGCCTGCCGACGATGATGACGATATGGGCGATGATGACGATGACGTAGACGCCGATGATGATGATGACAACAGTGGCGCGGATACCGGTTCCGGTTCCGACAGCGGCTGTTCGGCTACGGCTGGTGCTTCCTGGCTGCTTTTGAGCTTGTTGGGAACTGCCGTGGTACGTCGCCGTCGCTTCGTCTAAGAACTTCCTGGTACGCGGAGCCATGAGGCTCTGTGTTGCGAAGACTAAACGCCCTCTGGTTATCCAGGGGGCGTTTTCTGTAAGGGTGTGTTTCGTTGGTGATGGAGTCGCTAAAGAGTTGCTTAATCTTTTAAGTCATCATGGATCTGCTGAAAGTCCAGGGCTGCAACCTGAAAGGCTTCTACCACTTCCGGGTCAAGATGATCCCCGGCCTTGGCCACAATCAACTCACGGGTTTTTTCTTCCGAGAATGGGGTTTTGTAAGGACGTTCGGAACGTAGCGCGTCGTAGATGTCGGCCAAGGCGGTGATACGTGCCAGCAAGGGAATCTGTTTTTCCTTCAACCCGTAAGGATAGCCCTTTCCATTCCATTGTTCATGGTGCGCGACGGCAATGTTGGCCGCCATTTCAATGAGTTGGCTGTCATCGGTGGATGTCTTCTGCTTTCCACCCAGCAGATGGTGGATACCCCTTGGCGGCTGCATCAGGATTTTATGACCGATCACCGTATGGTATTTCATGCGCTCCCATTCTTCTTCGTTCAAACGGCCCGGTTTGAGCAGAATGTTGTCCGGAATCCCGATCTTGCCGATGTCATGCAGTGGGCTGACCAGAGTAATCGCATCAATGAATTCCTGCTCTTTGCCCATGACTTCGGCGATTTTTCTACAGTAGGAACCGACACGGACAATATGCTCGCCGGTTTCCTGGTCGCGAAACTCCCCGGCTTTGGCCAAACGCCAGACAAGACTGATGCGACTGATTTCCAATTCTCTGGTTCGTTCACTGACGCGACGTTCCAGAAGTTCGTTCTGCGCTTTGAGAGCATCTTGATGGCTTTTCAGTTGCAGTACGTTTTTCAGGCGAACCAGAAGGTCTTCCTGGACCACGGGTTTATTGAGCAGGTCTGTCGCACCAAGTCCTATGGCTTGGCGTTTCAATTCCAGATCACCGCTACCGGTGAGGATAATCACCGGAATGTCCCTCGTATGGGGAGAGCTTTTCAGAATCTCCAGGAACTCAAGCCCTGTTTTTCCAGGCATACGGATGTCACTGACAATGGCGTCGTAATCTGTGGTGTCGGTTTTTCTCAAGGCGGAGTCCACATTATCTGCGAAATCAAGATCCCATTCTCTGGCGCTTTTTCGTAAGCGGTTGCGCATACTGTCCAGAAAGAATTGCTCGTCATCAACAAACAGAATTTTATACTTCATAGGATCATCCTTTCCAGTTCTTCTTCTTCCGGGATGGGAAGCCAGACGGAGAAAGAGGTTCCCTCACCAACGCGGCTTTCTACCGTGATCGTGCCCTGATGTTTATCTACAATGATCGCCCAACTGATGGATAGCCCTTGCCCGGTGCCTTTGCCTACATCTTTGGTGGTGAAGAACTGGTCATAGATTTTGTCGATGATGTCTGGAGAGATTCCTTCCCCATTGTCGGAAATACTAATCATCACACCATCATTTTCCATCTTTGTTGAGAGCACGATGTGCCCCTGGAAGCTGTCGGATCGTTTTTCCTGTTTCTCACGAATGGCATCCGCCGCATTGACAATCAGGTTGATGAAGACCTGGTTCAGATCTCCCGGATAAGCGAGGATTTGAGGTATCGGTTGGAAATCGGTTTCGATCGTCGCTACGTTTTTGATTTCTCCGCTGGCCACCGTGATGGTATTTCCCAGAGCATGGTTGATATCCATCAGCGTTTTTTCCTGGCTATCAGGGTGGGCGAATTCCTTCATCGCCGCAACGATACGAGCCACACGATCCAATCCGTCGAAAGCTCGTTGGAACGTGGTCGGAACGTTAGCTATGGAATATTCGTAGTCGGCTTCGTCTTCCGCCTTGAGAATGTCTTGCTCGATTTCTTCCCGGCTTCTTCCTTCACAGGCTTCTTTGATGAAGGTTTTGTACAGATCCAGAAGATTGCAGGTATCTTCGCAGCTTTCTTTCAGAAAATGTACGCTATCGCCAATGTATTGAATCGGTGTGTTGATTTCATGGGCAATGCCTGCCGCCAGTTGACCCACGCTTTCCAGCTTCTGCGAGCGGCGTAGTTCCATTTCCAGCCGTTTCGATTCCGTGATGTCCAGGACCATCATGCCGTAGAACTCAACCTGATCCTTGTCTCCGAGTACCGCTGCCGCATTGATGAAGAGGACTTGGGGAAACGGGCCTGCCTTGGGGACGGATAACTCCAAGCCGGGAAGACGCTGGTTGGTTTGCAAGGATTCCCAGACTTCTATGGGCGAAGGGTCACAATCATCTGGAAAGAGTTCTTGAACGTTCTTGTTTATCAATTCATCAAGACTGCGGTTTAGTACTTTGCTAAGAGTCGGATTGGCATAACGCAATTCCCCGGAGGAAGAAACCAGAGCCACGCCGTAAAGTGCTTCATCGGCAACGGTCTTGAATTTCCGGATTTCCCGCTCCGCTTGAAGCCGTTCTTCAATTTCGCTCTGCAAAGATGTGTTGACCTGATGCAGCTCTTCCGTGCGCTGCTGCACCATCTCTTCCAGGTTGTCACGATGCCGGGCCAGTTCCTTTTCCGTGGCTTTGCGAATGCCCAGCTCTTCTTCCAGGCGAAGGTTGGTTTGTTGCAGCAGATCCGTTCGTGCCCGCAATTCAATCACCATTTCATGGAAATTTTCGCTGAGTGTATCCACTTCACGAATGCCGACAAGCTTGGGCTTATGGAAGCTGTTGTCCGTAAGGAATGTGGTGGTCAAATGGCTCAGGCTTTCAATGGGAGGGGCCAAACGGTCGGAAAGCCCTTGGGCCTTGCGGGCCAGGTAAAAGAAGAAGACGACATAAAACAGAAGCATGATACCGACCGCAGCATAGCCGATCCGCCTGCTTTGGGTTTTCAGCTTTTCAATTGGAGCGAAAAGAGCTTCTTTGTCTACCATCAAGAAGAGGTGCCATCCGGTTTCTTGAATGGTTGCTTGAGCGAGCAGATAGTGTTTGTCGTCTTTTTTGAACTCGTCGATGGTGATGTTTTCGTTGAAGATCCGTTGAAATTGTTTGGCGGTAACCGAGTCATTGCTTTTCAGTAGATTGAATTCAGCGGGTTTCTCTGTATCTTCGGTAACATTCCCCTCATAGGTATGTTGTTTCAGTTCCTTCAAACCAAGTGCCTGTTCTACTTTTTCAGACATCGCCATCACGGTCCCGGTTTCGTCAACCAGGAAGGCACTGGCTCCAAAGCGAAGATTGAAAGAGAGAATGTTGTTGACGAACTTCTCGATGGTCACATCCAGTCCGGTTACGCCTTCCAGAAAATCTTTGCGGTAGATCGGGACGATGCAACTTGCCATCCATCCTTGTCCGGCAGGGTCCAGGTACACGCTGGTCCAGACGACATCTCGTTTCGGATTATGTGTGGCATCCGCCAGATAATAGAAATTGAAATCGGGGATGTTCATCTCTGGCGAATACTGCTTGGGTACATCTTTGATGAAAGGCACGTAGCGGTTCATGCTGTCAAAGGTGTTCAGGTAGGCGGCAACGACGTTCGGGTCGTTCTCCACGACGAAACTGAGCAACGGGTCCATTGCTTCAGAACGAAGAGCCTTGTCCCGTTCTTGATCGTCTATCTTGGTGCGTGCCGAGTAGTAAATGCTTCCCCCTGTTTCGGGGGATGCTTTGTAATAGATGCCGTTGGATGCCGTTTCAAAACGAGGTGGATTCTTGGGCAACGGTACATAGGATGGATCGTCGAAAAAGCGTTGGTGATCCGCCTGAAGCAAGCGGGCGTAATCGCTGACCTCGCGAAGTTGCAGGTTGATTTCCTGGGTTTTATCCTGGGCGGTCTGCTCCAAGGTAAAGCGAGCTTCAGTTTCAAGGATCTCCTGGTTGTGGGATGACAGATAACTGCTGATCCCAAAATACAATAACAGCAGAATGGCTTCGATGGTAAAGATTGGGATCAACGAACTCGTAAGGAAGTTTCTCTGGATGACGATATTCAAGGTGTCGTTATCCGCTTTGAGCATTTCCCCAATGGCTGTCGTGTTCCCACGTCGCACTGAATTCATGGATTACGAAATCTCCCGCTCAATCTGAAATTCCTGAGTAATACCTACAAGAGCACGGAAATGGCGAAGACGGACTAAATCGGCCTGGCTGATACGACTTCCCGCAGAAAGAAGAAGTCTTCCCTCTGCATCGTTGACATTGGACATCAGCCAATCTCCGACCCGCAAGCCTGCATAATCCACCACAAGACTTTGAACCCGTTCCGCCATAGGAATCAGAGTCTTTTGGGCAATCTCCAAGAGTTTCGGATCGTACTTGGCTTGATTGATCGGTTTGGAGAGACGCTTTAGGGAATCGGCAATAGAGAGGCCGTTGCGTTCCAGTTGCATCAGGTCTGTGGTGAGGCGAAGAATCCGGGCACCCAAAGGGATGTCTTCTCCCTGTATCTTATCATCAGGTATCCCAGAGCCATCAAAGAATTTGGATTGGTAGCGGACAATCTGGGACACGCCTTCGAGGCGGGGAATATGACTGATAAAACGAAAGCCGATCTCCGGCACGGTCAGAATCAATTCCTCTTCCTGCTTGGTCAACGGCGCTCCGCTGGAGATGCGGTCCCGTAACTGAGTCGGAAGAGTCACAATGCCGATCTGGGACAGCATACTTCCCAGTTCGATTTCCCAAAGGCTTGGAGCATTGGCTGCGACGGCAATGGCACGCACGTATTCACGGATACGTTTGGAATACCCGCTGAATTCCGGGTCGATCACGGAAAGGATGTCCATCAGCATCCGCATACTTCCGCGCAAGGTCTGCTCTAAAAGCTGTTTTTCCGCCGTGATAAGATGGTACTGCTGAAGCGCCGCTTCAAACGCTTGCAACAGGACATCAGGAGGGCAGGGCTTGGTGAGAAAGCGGAAGATCCATCCGTCGTTGATGGCACTCACCGCGCTTTCAATGTCCGTGTATCCCGTCAACAACATGCGCACGCTGTTGGGAGAGACTTCCCGTACATGTTTCAGAAACGTTGCTCCGTTCATTTCCGGCATCCGCATATCGGACAAAACCACGACAAACGGTTCCTGGGTGCTTTGGAGAATCTGCAAGCCTTCCATGCCGCTGGTTGCGGTTTGAACCGTGTAGTGTCGGCGTAGATGCAATTTCAGCCCTTGGAGCACTTCCGGTTCATCATCGACACAGAGAATTTTCGGTTTGTCTTTGGCCATTAGCTGTCTCCTGGGGAGCGGTCCAAGCCTTCGGCGTAGCGTTCCCATTCATCAAGCTGGTCCCTGACTCCCAGTTGGACCAGGTAGGTTTCATCAAGCTTGGGTTGATTGTAGAAGTGATGATCCTGTGGTGCGTTGGCTTTGTGGGCCAGGTAGTCTCCGAGGTGGATTGCATCTACCAGACCAAACTGCTCGTGAGCAAAGCGCTTTGGACGATGATGATTGGCCACGGCTTCCACCAGATCCAGAGGTAAGCCCCACAAGCCCAACAGATAGGCTCCGATCTCTGCATGGGATACACCCATTAGCGCGTATTCCGCTTCATGGCGAATCAATCCCTGCTGACGCATGGTTTCCGAACAGGAATCATAGAAGTCCGGCATGTGTGCAGCAAGAATCAACAACCCGGTGTCATGAAGCAAACCGGTAAGGTAGGCTAAGCCCCTGTTTTCTTCCGATTTCGGCAGAATGTGATGGGTGATTTTCGCAGCAATGGTGGCGTGGCGTTGTAGGAAATCCAAGTCGAATCCATCCGGCCAGTTGCTTTTTTCAAAGGCTTTGGCAAGTTCCACGGAAAGGACCAGGTTTTTTAACATGGCCCCACCCAAAATGCTGATGGCCTGGGGAATCTGAGTGACGGTTCTGGAAAGACCCAAAAAAGAACTGTTGACCACTTGCAACAGTTTGCCGCAGACGGCAATGTCGCTTTCCACAATTCGGCTTAACGTGGCAGCACTGCTTTCGGGGTCATCCAGCGCTTTGGATAGCTTCATGTAGGTTTCCGGAATGCCTGGAAGACTCCCGATTTTCCCCACGATGCCCTGAATTGTGCTGTTGTCCAGCATTTCAATAAGTTGGCAGGAATTCTCAATCACTTCAACCAACTTCTTGGGTGGACAGGGTTTGCTCAGATAGCGGTGGGCAATGGGGACGGCCTTGATGGCAATGCTCATTTCCGTGTGACCGGAAAGAATGATGCGTACCGTCCTGGGGTAGTGTTCTTTCAAATCTTCCAACAAGCTAAGACCATTTTTAATGGGCATACGGACATCGGACACAATGACATCAAAGGGCTTGCGTTGAAACTCGGCCAGCACCTCTTCGCTGCGATTGGAGAAAAACATATCCCAACGCTTGCGTTGCTTGCGCAGCAGACTTTGCAGCCCATCCAACACATTGGGCTCATCATCGACGAAAAGTATTCTTCGTTTCATCATACATCGCTTCGTCAGGATTGAAGTTCGGATTGTGTTTCGGCAAGAGGATCGTAAAGGTACTTCCCTCGTCCGGTTCGCTCTCTACGAGAATCTTGCCGGAATGCTTTTCCTCTACAATTTCGCGGCAGATGGGCATCCCTTGACCACTTCCTTTTCCTTTCGGTTTGGTGGTATAAAAGGGCTCAAAGATGCGAGCCTCTACGTCTGGGGTCATCCCGGAGCCGGTATCGGAGATTGAGAAATAGACCCAGGTGTCATCTTCCCAACTGGCCAGGGAAATCACGCCTTGTAGACCGCTGTCACCAAGCTTTTCGTAGATGGCATCAGCCGCATTGATGAGTAGATTCAAAAAAACCTGGTTCATTTCACTTAGAAGACAGGGAACCGGTGTAAGGATGCCCAGGTTTTCTTCAATGGTTGCAACATATTTGTATTCGTTTCTGGCGACAATCAGACTGGTTCGCAGTGCCTTGGTCGGGTCTTCCAGAACCAATTGCTTGCTTCCAGGATGGGCGAACTCTTTCATCGCCTTGATGATCGTTGAGACGCGGTGGACTCCGGAAAGGGTTCGCTCAATGGCAGCCGGCATTTCCTTTTCCAGAAAGTCTACGTCTATGTCGTCACGGATTTCGTTGATGGTTTCCAGAAGCGGTTGCACATCCTCACCGCGTTCCATCGTTTTACAGGCAAGAACATAGTGTTCTTGCAGGTTGAGCAGGTCCGTCGTAGCTTCTTGAAGAAAATGCACGGAATCGCCGATGAACTGCATCGGCGTATTGATTTCGTGGGCGATGCCGCTGGAAAGATGTCCGATGGCTTCCAATCTCTGATTCTGGCGGAGTTGAGCCTCCGCTTGTTTCTGTTTTGTAAGATCCCTTTTGATGGCAATGAAGTGGGTGATGTCTCCGCTCTGGTTGTGGATCGGGTAGATGACGGACTTTTCGTGAAACAAGGAGCCATCTTTGCGCCGATTCATGAATAGACCGCGCCAAGCTTTGCCATCGAGAATGGTTTCCCAGAGGCTTTTGTAAAAGGAATCGGGTTGATGACCGCTACGCAGGATGCTGGGCCGCTGTCCCAAGGCTTCTGCTGGAGTGTAACCGCATCCCTTTTCAAAAGCAGGATTGACGTATTGTATGACCCCCTCGCGGTCGGTAATGATCACGACCTCTTCGATATATTGAAGAGCAAGGGTGGAAAACCATGAAATGTCTGGCAGATTCAATTCCGCTGGCATTTTGGGTTTGTTGTCCTTGGTCTGGTTCGTCATTACGTTCTTCCATTCCCAACTCGCGTTGGGTTTTCGTAAGGAAATGCTGAAACCCCATTGGGTATCATTCACCGTCGCGAAATGGATGATTCGCTCATCCAATCTCACGACCCGCCAGGATTCAATACCCCATAAAACAGTCCATATGGGCAAACCAAGCCCTTGAAGGGGTATCGGCGTTTTACCTGTCTCCTTGATAGCTTCTCTGGGTTCGAGATTAGTGAAAGGGGGTCTTAACCAGAATACTCCGGGTTTAGAGTCATCCTGGTTATCGTCTGCTTTAGAATGACACAGACCGTCTGCCGAAACGCTCAGGTGTTCACGGGGGGAATCTGGTATGAATTCATTGGTTTTATGGGATGATTGTGTTATATGAAGACGCTCAGGTACCTTCTGGTATACTGTTCTCAGAATCAGCTTGGATAGATGCTCGTAGAAGGAATGCTCATGGTTGTTGTGCAGGTACTCCTCTTTCTCGTTCTTCCCGCTTTGGTGTTGTATTCGGCCAAATACATCAAGCTCATCGACTACATCTCACCGGTTCTTGTGTGTTATCTCTTAGGTATGGCGATGGCAAACCAGCCGTGGGCTCCGGTCAATACCGATGTTTCCATGACATCCTGTTCGATCACTGTGGCGCTGGCCATTCCTTTGCTTTTGTTTTCTGTGGATATTCCCGGCTGGTTGCGGTTGGCGAAACGAACGGTGTTGTCCTTTGCTCTGTGTATGGTTTCCGTGCTGGTGACCTCCAGTCTGGCGTTTTTCCTGCTTCGTGACCAGATCGCCGACGGGGCGAAAATCAGCGGGATGCTGGTGGGGGTCTATACGGGGGGAACTCCCAATATGGCGGCGATTGGGAAAGCTTTGGGTGTGGCACCGGAAACCTTTGTCCAACTCAATAGCGCAGACATCCTTACTGCGGCAGTCTATCTTCCCGTGCTGTTCGCCATTGCTCCGAAAGTTTTAGGGAAAATCCTTCAAGCCTTTCCTTTTTCCGAGCCGTCTGAAGGACAAACGCCTACGGAGGAATCGCCAAAAGAAGCGCCTGGAATGAGCATCAAGGACGTTGTCAAAGCCTTGGGATTGGCCTTGTTGGTGGTCGCAGCGGGGGCAGGGCTGGGTACGCTGTTTCCACAGGGTTTGCAAGAAGCCTTGACCATTCTTTCCATCACTACCTTGGCGGTGGCCGCCAGTTTCCATCCTGCCGTTCGACGCTGGCGAGGTTCCCACGAGACAGGGTTGTATATCCTGCTTTGCTTCTGTGTTGCCATCGGTAGCACGGCTCATTGGGAGAAAATGCAGGAATCCGTGGGAGTGATTCTTGCTTTCGTCAGCATTGTGATGTTTGGTTCCGCGTTGCTGCACTTCACCTTGGCCTATTTCTTCCGTATCGATCGTGATACGGCGATCATCACTTCTACGGCGGCTGTGTTTGGCCCGGCCTTTATTGGCCCTGTTGCCTCGGTGCTTAAAAACCGTGAGATTGTGGTCAGTGGTATCGCTTCCGGCCTGGTTGGATACGCCTTCGGCAATTACCTTGGTTTGGGGCTTGCCTGGGTTTTATCTTTCTTTTAGCGGAAATGGCGGGGGATAGGCCGTGCAGGTATCAACGAGGCCTCTCGTTGATCTCGAAGGGATGGCTAGCGGATGCTTGTCCATCCCTTCCTGAAACCATTCAGGTATGAATGGTTTCGCTGCACGGCTCAGCCTAGGTGCATCATACCCCGCATGAATATCAGCAGGGAAGGGGGGAACCCCTGTTCTCGATCGCGTTCCTTGGGGGAAATTCAAGGCTTTCCCCTGGAAAGTGGGTGAAATCTTTTGACATGCTTTCCCTGGATCGGTTACACTGCTTCTTGTCTTTGCGTTGCGGAAAAGGGAAGTCGGTGCGAAACCGACGCGGTCCCGCCGCCGTGAACGGGGACGAAACCGGCAAGGGCCACTGGGGAAACCTGGGAAGGCGCCGGGAGTAGGATGATCCGTGAGCCGGAAGACCTGCCGCAACCCGATCAAAGACGTATGATTCCCTCGCGGAAGGGGTATACGGTCTGTTATGCAACGGATTACAAAGACCAACGATGATTTTCCTGAAGCCTTCGCACACCGTGTGGAAGGCTAGTTGTCGTTTGGCCTGATCCTGCATCGTCCTACATCCTATCTGCGTTGGAATCCTTTGTTGTATCAGGTGCTTGCGATGTTCAAGGGTCCACTGACGCGGGAGGTACGAGGATGCGGAATGTGACGACAACGATGAGAAACGGCAAACACGGCGTGCAGGGATGCAAACGTAGACGGTGGCTTGTTGTTTTGTTTCTGTTTCTTCTTGTCGGACTGATTGCCTGTTCGGAAAGCGAAGAAGACGAAACCGTGGATGGAGACTCCGACCAAGACGAACCCTTGGAAGACGGGGATGATACTCCTTCGGATGGCGACGCCTCCCTTTGTGATGAAGTGATCTGCCCGGACCATGCCCAGTGCGACGAAGAAAGCGGGGAGTGTGTTTGTGACGAAGGCTACGAGCCCTTGGGGGATCATTGTGTTGCCCTTGCTGCGGACGGAGATGATTCCGACGACGATGATGATGACATCGATGGGGATGAAGATGGGGACACTGACGACGATGACGATGATGACTCGGATGGAGACGATACCGATGGCGATGACCTGGACGGAGATGGGGAGGTCACAAACTATTGTGAAATGCCTCAAGCACCCACCTTGCGTGTGATCCATTACCATGCGCTGTTGCAATTTTCCGTCGAGCAAGAGGGGCAGCTTGAAGTCGGAATCAGTTCCAACCCCAACGCCCTTGAGCCTGATTCCTGGCAAGAAAGCGATAGCATCAGTTTGGATACCCTTGGGCAACAGAAGGTGTTTGCCCGTTTGATTGCTGAGGAGTGTGAACCGGCGGTGTTTTCCTTTGTGTATGAAGTCCGTGAAGGTTATCCACCGGGGGCGGGGCAGGATGGAAGCAGCGCGATCAGCAAAGATGACAGCTCCATTCTTGGCTGGGCGACGGCGGTGGAGTCTGTGAGCTACGGCGAAAACGTCGATGAAGGCTGGCGGACTCCGGACAAGGCGTTGGGTCAGGCCGTTGGAACCTCGACGGACATTGTCTGTCTGGGGCGGGGGGGAGAGATAAGCTTGAGCTTCGATCCTCCCATTCGCAACGGGGAAGGATATGACTTTGCCGTTTTTGAAAATGGTTTTTCCGATGACTTCCTGGAACTGGCTTATGTGGAAGTCAGTTCGGATGGAGAACACTTCCTGCGTTTTGACCATGCCTACCTGGGAGATACGGCTTTAGGTGGTTTCGACAGCCATGACACGGCACTCATCGGAGCCTTGGGTGGAAAATACCGCCAGGGTTTCGGCAATCCTTTTGATTTGGGAGTCTTTGTAAATAAGCCGCTTGTACGTGATGGCAGTGTGGATTTGAGCGCGATCCGTTATGTGCGTATCGTGGATCTCATCGGCGATGGCAGCGCGACGGATAGCTTCGGCCATGTGATCTACGATCCTTATCCCACCACGGGTAGCGCCGGCTTCGACCTGGACGCCATCGGCGTGTTGAATCACTAGGCGGGTTCTATGCGCGAGTTGTTTTCCGCCTTGCTTCTTGGCGTTCTTCTTCTTGGTTCAAGCCCCGGCGTGCTGGCGGAAGAACCGGAACAAGGCAGAGACGATGCGTCCGAAGATTCCGAAAAATCCGAGGAATCCGAGGATTCCGCGGAGGCAGACGAGGAGATTGTGATCGAATACGCACCGCAAACGATGGACGAACAAGCCACGCAGGGAGAGCCTGAAGAAGAAACGGCAACCCTGGAAGGGGTTACGGTTCGCGGTGCGCGTGAATCCAGGGATTTGAGTCAGGACCGTGCGGCATCCGGCTCTGTGCTGTTGCCGGAAGATTTTGATGATGCCGGAGATACCCTGCCGGAAGTGCTGGACCAGGAAGCCGGGGTGCGCGTAACCCAAATGGGAGGACCGGCCAGTTTTTCCACGCTATCCATTCGTGGATCGACATCGGATCAGGTTCTGGTGGTTTTAGATGCTGTCCCGCTCAACTCCGCTGCGGGCGGTCCGGTGGATCTCTCTCGCATTCCTCTGGGAAACGTGGGACGTATTGAAATCTATCGTGGTGTGTCTCCCCTGCTTCTGGGATCAAGCGCCATTGGCGGCACAGTGTCGATCTCCACCCGCACGGCCCACGAAAGGCAGTTGACCCTCAGCGCCGGGGGCGGTTCTTTCGCCTCACGGGAGGCCCGTGTTTTCTATGCCGAACCGCAAGATACCTGGGACGTTGCCCTGGGGTTGGATTACAGCGGCTGGGATGGAAGCTTTTCCTATGAGAACGATAACGGCACGCGCTTTGACCCCTCCGATGATCGCATGGTCACGCGCCGCAACAATGGCTTTGACCAGGTCAATCTTTTAGGAAAGGCTCGCCTGCATCTGGATCAATCCTGGACGCTTTCCTTGATGGAATGGTTCTTTTGGCGCAGCCAAGGCGTTCCCGGTCTTGGGCAGTATGAGACGAAAAAGAGCCACTATGAATCCCTGGATAGCCTTACGGCCTTGAGCATCCGTGGTGAGAATTTAGCCGATATGGTGGATGTGGGTATTCAGGCCGGATTTCGTGCCTCGCAATCCCAGTTTGATGACCCGTTGGATGAAATCGGTCTGGCCAATGATGGAAGTGAAGACCGCTCCTTGGCTCCGTCGCTTTCGTCCACCGTAGAGGTCCGTCCCTTCTCCTGGTGGGATATTCGCGGGCAGGCGGGATACCGTTATGAAGTCTTGCAGCCTTCCGGGAACAGTCTCGCCGCTTCATCCTCATCCCGGCATAGCGTTACCGCCGGGCTTGAATCCGGTTTTCATCTTGAACCGGCGGATCTCCTGATTCTCCCCTCCGGGCGCATGGAATGGGCGGATAACAAGATGAATCTTTCCGGCTCCACCTCTGGGGAAACCACGGAGTCGGAGTCCTCCCAGACGGAGTTTTCCTGGCGGGCGGCGCTGGTCAATACCTCCATCCCGGATACCAAACTATCCGTTTCGGGTGGGCGGGCCGTGCGGTTGCCCTCGTTGTTTGAGTTATTCGGAAACTCCGGGCGGGTGATCGGCAACCCGGATCTTTTGGCGGAAGAAGCAATCAATATCGACGGGGGTATCATTTACGACAGCACCATGCTTCCGCCGGAATACCGCCTGCGTTTGGAGTTCTACGGCTTTTACTCAGAGGTGAAAAACCTGATTCAGTTCGTGCAGACGGCGCAGAATGTGAGCAAAGCGGAAAACGTGGACGAGGCCCGCATGTGGGGTTTGGAGGCGGGACTACGCAGCGATCTGTTCAAGCACCTGCGCCTGTACGGAAACTACACCTTCTTGGATGCCGTGAACACCGGGGAGGTAGCGGCTCGCAAAGACAAGAATCTTCCGTTTCGTCCGGCCAGCAAGTGGTACGTCCGCGCTGAGGGCTACGTAACGGAGATTCCGAAGATGAAGGAATTGGCCCTGTTTGTTGATACGGAATGGATTGCCGGAAACTTCTTGGACAACGCCAACCTGGTTTCCACCAACGACCGATTTTACCTGAACACGGGCTTGAGTCTGGAATTGCAACGTTCCATCGCCAGCTTGAGTTTCACGGCGAACAACTTGACCGATGAACGCACGGCGGATCAGGCTGGCTACCCGCTGCCGGGCCGTAGCTTTCATTTTTTAATCACGATGAGGATCTTGTGATGGTTTGTACACCACGTTTGGTTGGAATGATCGGTTTCCTTTTCGGCCTGATGTTTTCCATCAGTGCTTGTATGGATAACACGCTGGGGCAAGACCCGACGCTTGCCGATGATGATGACGATCTACCCAATCATCTGGATGGGGATCAGGATGGGCCGAAATCCGACGGCACGAACCATGAGGTTTCTGCTTTGCACCAGACGGCTCCCTGGGCGATTGCCGTGGTGGGAACGGATTACTTCTCTACCTCCATTTCCATTCTGGATCGTACCACCCAAGCCCTTTTCCGTGAAAACGTGATTCATTCCGGCTCCAGTTCCTCCGGCTTGAGTGTCGCTCTTTCCGGGGATGTGGTTTTTCCCAGAACGCATAACGAAAGAAACTGGATTGTGCTTCTGGATCGTTACCCGAACAGTGTCTTGACCTTTGTTGACCCCTCCGAGTTTACCGTGATCGGCCAACTGGCCGTGGGAACGGGCTTTGCCTCCAACCCCCATGATTTCCTCTGGTTGTCTGACAACAAGGCCTATGTTACCCGCTACGAACGCAACCCCATACCGGGAGAAGAAGCTCATGATGGCGGGGATGATATCCTGATTGTTGATCCGCTTTCTCAGACGATCACCGGAAGCATTCCTCTCTCCGGCTACGCCGATACGGAAAGCAATGCCGACTTGCAGGCACGCCCCAACCTGATGGCATACGCCAAGAAATTGGTCTGGGTCAGCCTTGATCACCTCAGCGGCAATTTCAACCAAGCTGGGGAAGGGCGTCTGCTGGGCATTGACCATGAAAATGATCGTGTGGACCACGTGGTTCAGATTCCGGATCTGGTCAACTGTGGAGGTTTGGTTACCGCGCTGACCCGTGAGGCACTGTACGTTTCGTGTAGTGGTTTGTTTATCAACGGACGGGATCAACAGCTAACCCGGTCCGGCTTGGTCGAAGTGGATCTAAGCGATGATACGCCCCAGGTGACGGTGATTCGCCATGCCACCGAAGGACAACGTCCCTACGGTTTCGACCTGGACGTTCTTCAAGGCCGCTGGCTTCTGGCGGTTCGCTTTGGGGATTTGGACGAAGGACTGCCGGACCGTCTGGTTGCGGTGGATCTGGAAAACCAGGAGGAAATCGTCGTTCATGAAGCCGGGACGGCCTATGGAATGGGTGGTTTGCTGGTCGATGACGATACGGACATCGTTTACGTGGGGGAGGCCGATCCGGTCACGCCGGGTGTTCACCTGTATCACCTGACCGACGAAGACTCCTTTGAGTACGAAGGTTTTGTCAACGCTCATCCCAATGTCGGCTTACCGCCAAGGCATATCCGCTTCTACTGATCACGGATCAGAGGTTTTCGTGAAAGGGGATGCCAAATTCCCGCAGTGCCTTCTTGAGTGCCTCCCGTTTGAAGGGGGCAAGATGGTGCAGCAAATCCTCCGGTGTGAGCCAGGCCAAGCGGCTGAATTCCTCATCTTTGGCGCAGGATAAATCCGGCTGGTACCCTTCTTTGGCGCGAAGCAGGAAGAAGCGCTGGCGTTGCCCGCTCCAGTGTTTGGTGATGGGTGCTTCGCCGAGTGATGTGGGAAAGAGGTAATCATACCATTGGTTGCTTTCCTGCTGGATCTCAACCTCTTCCAGCCCGGTTTCCTCTTTCAGTTCCCGCAGAGCAGCCAGGGTTGGCGTCTCTCCTGCATCAATGCCGCCTTGGGGGAGTTGCCATGCCCCCGGTCTGTCTTCCCGTTCCCCACAGAGTAAACGGCCTTGGTTGTCCTGGACCATCATGCAGACGTTGGGGCGCAGTTTCTTTGTGACCGGGTTCGGGGCGCTCAGGGCAGAGTACAAGGCAGGCTGACGATCGGTCACCAGGTTGTTAAAGGGGGTGACGAGTTTGTCGTCGGCCTCGCGTGGGTCCACCTCACAGAGCAGAACAGCTTCGTCCGTTTCCCCGGCCTGGGCCAAGACCTCGGCCTTGGGGGAGCAGATCAGGCTTTGTCCGGAGAAGCGCAGGCTGGCGGCGGCACGGGTTTCTGTTCCGGTCCGATTGGCCGTGATGGTGAAAAGTTTGTTCTCTAAGGCGCGGATGGGCATTGCTCTCTGGCAGTAGGGCAGCACGAGGTTGGAAGGGTGAGCGATTACCTGAGCGCCTTGAAGAGCGAGGCTGCGAGCCGATTCCGGGAAGAACCAGTCGAAGCAGATCATCAAACCGACGCGCAAACCGTTGGGTAATTCAATCACCGGCCAAGGAGTCTCTCCCGGTGTGAAGAACAGGTTTTCCTCGTGGAACAGGTGGACCTTGCGGTAGCTTCCCAGAACGCCGTCCGGGCCGATGAGCAAGGCTGCGTTGCTCAGTCGCTTGCCTTCCTTCAACACCAGACCGATGACCAGGTAGCTTTGCCTGGCCTGGGCCAGACGGACCAAGCGTGTAACCGTTGCTCCATCCAGGGTGTCGGCAGCCTGTCGGACTTCGTCCTTGTGCAGAAACTGATAACCGCTCAAGGCCAGTTCCGGAAAGACCACCAGGTCGGCATGGTCCGGGCAGAGGGCTTCCACCCGTTGCAGGTTGGTCTCTTTATCCAGGAACGCGGGTTCAAACTGCACCGCCGCAATCTTCATCGAAGCCCACCCCTTTCCTTTGTCCGTCCAGAGGGCTTCAGTCGCTTGATGGCCTTCAGCCGCCCTCTGCGTGGGTTTGCTCATCAGGTCCAAGGACCGCAAGAGGCTTAGGTCGTGCCGGATTGCTTCTTCCGGGCCAGGGTCATGCACTCATCAAACATCTCCCGGTCGCCTACCTGACGGAAAAGCTTGGCTGCCTCTTCATAGCGCTCATGTTTCATCATCAGTTTGGCCGCCCGGTTGAAATCTCCCAGCCGCTTGAACTGATCCACGGCAGCGTCAATATCGCCTTTTTCAATGTAATATTGAGCCATTACCCGCAAGGCGCGTTCCGTTTTGCCTTGAGCGCGGTATACTTTGGCCAGACCTGTGAGGTTTTTGGTTTTCCGGTAAAGTTCCATCGCTTTGTCAAAGTCACGGATTTCCGTGTACAACTCCGCCATCAGGTTCAGGTTGTCTTCGGTCGGTGGAACCAGATTGGCTGCCGTTTCCCCGTTTTCCATGTCTCGGATACGGAAGAAATGGCTCATTGCAGAGAGATAATCTCCTTTGTGGATGGCCTGCTGAGCCATCACGTAGGTTACGTCTTCTCCACAGCCCATCTTGTTCAAAAGCTTGATTGCCTTCTCGTACTTGCGCTTTTTCATCAGGTGCTTGGCGTATTCCATCGGGTTGGTCCAATGGTAGGTCAGCCGTTGGAAAAGCCGGAACAACATGAGTAAGAGCAAGAGGGCTAAGACGGGCAGGGCCAGGTAGTAGCGGTTGAATTGGTAGAGCGAATAATAGGGGATGGAACGAATACTCCGGCTGCGATAGATGCGGTCGGCCAGGTGATCGTAGTAGTAGAGTTGGTAGTCCAGCTTGATGCGGTTCTTTTTCTGATCTTCATTCCGGTAGGTCTTGATGAGGTAAATTCCATCTACCTGCATGGAAACCGCCAGCGCGCCCAATTCGTGCAGATTGGTGGTTTTGTCCTGCATCAGATTGCGGCGTACATCCTTTTCTACATCTTTGTCGTAGGTCACTTCAAAGCGGCTGGCCAGAACCTTGCGCAACTCGGTTCCCAAGAGATCATGCCCTCGTTCCTGGTAGGGAAGAACCATATGCTTCAAAGCCACTTCCCAACGGAGTGGTACCTTATCCGTGTTCAACACCATCACCCGACGAACGAAAACCTGTTTTCCCTGGTCGTTTTTACCGACAACAGGAACATGGGAAAGCATGTTCTTGTATTCATTCCCCAGCACATAGTGACTCAGGTCACTGTTGTCAAACTCCTTGCCCATGAGAAAGAGTTCCGTGGCTTTCCAGTCCTCCATGTCTTCATCTTTGCCACCGGCCTGTTGCAAAATCGCGTAGAAGTCTTCCCGGCCCGGATAGATGTCCAGCGCTTTCTGAGCGTGGTCAAAAGCAGCCTGGATGCGTCGGCTTTCCAAGGCGAACAAGGCCGCACAGTGCCGCATGGCAATACGGTAAGGAGGTTCATCCAGATGGGTACTTAAGGCGGCTTCCGCTTGATCGACCATCTTCAGGTCTTTGTAGATATGGTAACTCAGCCACGGCTCGCGGGATTCAAGCGGGATTTTCTCAAGGTAGCCGAGGGCTTGCTTCGGGTCTTCGCGCTCCTCATCGTAGTATTTCGCCAGATCGAGCATCAGTGAAGGGTCATCCGGGAAGGCATTGAGCAGGCGGGTTTGAAGATCCTCGGCTTGTTTCGCATGGTGTGTGTGTAACAAGGTCCGCCAAAGCAGCCGACCGCCATCGACCCCGACCTCCGGTTCACTAAGATTCAACGCTTTCAGAATGCCGAGGAAGGTTTCCTGTTGAGTCTGGCTTAAATGTTTGATATTCAAACGAAAAGCGAGATTAATATCGAACTTCTCTTCCAAAACCTCAAGCCAGATTTTATTGGGATGATTGGTATCTCCCAGTTCCAGATATTTCTCCGCGAGTTTCAAGCGGCTTTCCAGAACCTTGTCTTTCTGAAACAACCCCTGGTAGGCGATCTCTTCCCAGCTGATTCGCTCAAAGCGATACTCCCATGCGGCAGATTCCGGCAGTTTGCGAAGCAGGGAAATCATGTTTTTCCATGCGTTTTTCTTTCGCAAGAGTCGTGATTTACCGAGGATCGCCAAAGGCTCGGTGGGGTTCAGCTTCAACGCTTTATCATAATAAACACTTGCCTTCTCTATATCTCCCTGGGCTTGGCGTATGGCTGCAAGCCGGGCGAGAAGGGGGGCTTCATGATCGCGGAAACGGTACGGAATTTCTTTCCCACGCTTGGTTTGGCTCGGCTTGAATCGTTCCTCCAACACCCGGCCCGCTTCATCAATCTTGCCGTCCAGCATCAGCAGACGGATTTTATCCAGATCACTGGTCGCAAAAGCGGCAGCCTGCTCCAAGGGTTTGGGGTTCAGTCGTAAGTATTGCACAAAGCCAGGCGATACCCGCAGAATCTGCTCCAGGCGCTCCAGAATCTGTAAGCTGTCTTGCCTGGTGTTCTTGAGGGAATCAAAACGCTGCACGAAAGGAAGATAGCGTTGGGGAATGGGGTAGTTCTGATTCTCATTCGACTTGATAGGTTTGGTCTGTCGTCCACTGGCTGCCAGTAACAACTCATTCAGGCCAAAGGAAACCTTGTCTCGCCAGGTGCCATAATCCTGTCCATCAAAAGGCTCCTGCCATTTGAAAACAAAGGTTCCCGATCGTCCATTGTACGCACGGATCAGCCAGTGCCACTGCTTGTTCTCGTAGCGCTCTTCCAGGAAAAGGTAGTAATCCAGCGGATGGTGTTGGCGCAGAACTTCCGTAGCCAGAGGGCCTGCGTAATCGCGTACTTTTTCTTTTCTCAGAATCTTCTGGATCGCTTCTTGAGGTTCCACCGCATAATGGGAGGAAAATTCGGGACGAAAGCGGAATTCCCTGGCGATGATGTGCAGGCAGGCCCGTCGGGTTTCATCATCCAAACGATCTGAAAAGAAATCCACAAAGCCGATATGGATTTTAGCATCCGGCGCCGGTTGAAGATCCTGGTAGTCTTGTGGAGGTCGGAAGGGGGAAGGATCGTCAAAGCGGGCAGCAATCTCTTCCCAACTTGCCAAGCAGTTCGGTGAATAGAAAAAAACGGCGACCAGAATAGTCGCCGTTGCCATTAGAATCGTCCGAATCCGGAAAATCATGGTCGGCACGCTCGAAACTCCAAACAGAGAGGTGAAGACCTGGGCTTATTCCTCGTCGTCATCGTCGTCATCATCGTCGTCGTCGTCATCTTCTTCTTCTTCGTCATCATCGGCATTGCCAAAGTCTTCCGGGTTCAGCTCGATGAGTTCCTTGATGGCGGCGTCAATACGTTTGGCCAAGGGGGTATCGTTTTCCGTCAGACCTCTGGCCTGTTTGTACAGGGTGAAAGCTTCCTTCGGAGCATAATCGGCCTTGGTACGTCCCAGACGGAACATCTTTTCGATATGACTGGGAATGTCAGCCAGTCCTTTCTGGCACTGAGAATCTTTGGCGTTGATCTTCAGGCAGTTTTCATAGGCATCGCGGGCTTCCACAATTTTGTATTGCTTGAGGTAGCCTTCCGCCATCATGCGATACGCTTTGGCGTAGTGTCCATCCAGGTCTTTGGCGTACTTACTCTGCTGACTGACTCCCAGCTTTTTGCCTTCTACGCTGAGTTCTTCTTCCATCGTACTCATTTCATCCAAGCTGGCAATGATCGCCGCTCCGTCACCTTTACGGAAGGATTCTTTGACTTTGTCGTTGGCGGTTGCGAAGGCATCGAACATCAGTTTGAAATCAGTGGCCAAACGATCCGCATTGCATTCACAGCGTTTGCGGCGCACGTCGTTGATGCGGTCTTTCGCCTTCCGGATGTTTCCGGAAACGAACTCTTTGTAAGCGCCCTTGATCCCGCTTTTCACATAGCTTTCATTGTAGCGGCTACGGCGTTCGGTACGACCACGACGGCTGGGACGTTCTTCTTCTTTGTCTTCCTTCTCTTCGGCAATCAGGTCTTTGAGCGGAGTAAAGAGGTCTTTCGTCCACTGCTTGGCTTTTTCATCGGGGAAGAAGGGGGTCTTCGATTTCTTGCCGGGAATCTTCAGGGTGAATTTCTTGGTGCGTTTACTTTCCTGAAGTTCCAGGTTAAGTACTTGGAATTTAACCCGAATCTTCTCGTTTTTCCGTTTTTGTACCTTGCCGATTACCAGCAGGTCAAAATCCCGGACTTTGCGTGCTTTTTTGAATACGCAATCGACATCAAAACCACAGCGGGCGATCCGGCGGGCAGTCCGTTTGCCGATTTCGTTGCCGAAATCCTCCTGCTTGACGACTTTGACATCACCATACTGCGCCATCGCGGCAGAGAGGATCACATAGATTTCCTCTACGCGGTCCGGGTCTACTTTTTTGCCATAATCCAGGGACACCAAGGCGGCTTTCGGCGCTTTGGATGATTTGGACGATTTCTTGCGGGCATCAGCCGTGGATGAAAAGGCCAATTGCGTCATCAAAGCAACAAGCAAAACCGTGAACAGAGAGACAACTTTATAGGATTTCAAGAGAATTCCTCCTTTTGTTCGCTAGCCGAAATGGCCTTCGCCAAGCCTTCAAATCATCATTACGCGAAGCGTGGCATTATTCTATAGATAACCGCTTTACGGGCAAGTATTTTTTGATATTTCAACGTTTTTCCCTCACTCGCAGCAAATCTCACCAGTCACGAAATAACCAGCCCTTTCCTTCGCGGATGTTCTGCAATGGCAGCCCAGCACAACGTAAGACAAAAGCAACCCGGAGATGTTACCACAGTTCAATCCATTTTGAAACTGCATCAGGCTTCCTTCGCCCTGCAAACTTGATTGTCTATCGGTTACGCTTTTCCGATTACAGCAGAGCCAGGGTAAACCAGGGAACATAAGAAACCAGCAAAACGCCAACAAGCCAGATAAGGATGAAGGGTAAGACAGCCCCGTAGACCTTGGTCAGACGCTGCTTGAAAGTGTAGCTGGACATGAACAGGTTCATTCCCACCGGTGGAGTAACGAAGCCGATTTCCAGATTGACCAGGAAAATGATGCCGAAGTGGATGGGATGGATTCCGTAATGGGCCAGCATCGGAGACAAAGCGGCACAATGACGATGATTGCCGAGACGATATCCATGATGCAGCCTACCACCAGAAGCAGGATATTCAGCACCAGGAGGAATACGTACTTGTTGGAAATCGTTGCCAAGACCCAATCCGTTACGGATTCTGCGATCATTTCATCCACCAGGAACTGGGTCAGTCCTTTGGCCAGTCCGATGATAATCAGGATACCCCCGACCAGGATGATGCCTTGGGTCAGGGCGGAGCGAAGACCGCTGCGGATATTGAAATCTCTGTGAATGAAGACCTCAATGATAATGGCATACAGTGCCGTCAAGGCCGAGCTTTCCACCAGAGTCACGAACCCACCGAAAATTCCACCCAACACGAGGATGGGAAGGAATATTTCCCATTTGGCGATCCATACCGTTCGTTTTAACTCCGCCCAGTCGAAGCGTTGCCGTTCCACCTTGTTACGCATTGCGGTAAATACGGAATAGGCGGCGATCATACCAATCAAGAGAAAGCCGGGAAGCAAGCCACCGATGAACATTTTATCAACCGGCTGAGCCAGGGTCACACCGATGAGAATCACCGGCAGGCAAGGGGGAAAGAGCATCCCCAGGCTTCCCGCACTGGTCAGCATCCCCAAAGAGAAGTTCTCCGGGTAGCGGTTTTTCATCAATAAAGGCATCAGAAGCGGGCCAAGGGCGAGGATGGTTACTCCACTGGCCCCACTGAAGGTGGTGAAGAAAGCAAAGAGCAGGGCCGTGGCTACTGCGACACCGCCGGGGAGAAAGCCGAACATCGCCCGGAAGAGATCCACCAAGCGGCGGCTGGTGTTGCCGTGGGCCAAGACGGCACCGGCAATGGTAAACAGGGGAATGGCAGGCAGGAATGGATTGGTTACGATGGTGTAGGCCGCGTCGGGGATGTCGATCAAGGCCGTGATACTGCTCGGATTGCTGATTGTGAAAAAGGCCAGCGCAGCCAGACCACCCATCAGGATGAAGATCGGCGCGCCAAAGATCACGGCCAGAATGAGCAGGACCAAGCCCGGCAGGAAGGTCGCTGCACGAGCATCTTCACCCAGCATGGAAAACAGGGGGAAAACAGATGCCAGCAACAGCGTTCCACCACGCCAGAGCCAAGAATCGCTGCTATGATAGAGCAAACGAAAGGCAATGGCGATCAGGGCCAGAGGCATGACCAGTTGGGCGACCCATATCGGTAGGTGGCGACCTACCACGCTGGAGGAATCCATGCCCGTCTGCACCAATTTCCAGGATGCGTAGGTCAGAACGAAGAGCAGACCGACACTGACCCCGTTGCTGAGCAAGCGCATCAGGCGGGTGTAGATGCCGAAATCCCCGTTGGTCAATCCCGTATCAAAGCGTAGATGCTTGCCTGCCCGTGCCGTCATGGCTGCGGCGGTGAAGGTAAGCAGAAGGGTGCCGTGTTGGACTACGGAGTCCATCCCTACAATGCTGGTCCCAGCAATTTTCCTATAGAGCGCTTCCCATAGGGGAAACAGCATCATCAGCAGGACGAGCAGAATGGAAAACAGATCCTCGCCCAGGTGCAGAACCTCCGCCGCTCGGCGCAACACCGAAGGGCGGGCGTCATCGGATGATGTGTGTGGCATCGGCATCCCATCCATGATGTGAAAAACTGGAGCTTATTTGCGCATCTCTTTCGCGGTTTTCTGAACCAGGTCAAAGGTGTCGGCAGGAACGAGGTTGCCGCGCACGAAGGACCATTGTTTCTGGAACATCGACTTCAACATCGCCTGTTCTTCCGCCTTCCAGGGGACGACGGTCAAACCGTATTTTTTCATGGTATCAATGGACTCTCCGTCCAGGTTGGCGATGCGTGTTCCTTCTTCCTTGCCGTATTTCACGGCAATGGCCTTCAACTGCGGACGCAGCGCTTCTGGGATCTTTTCCCACTGTTTTTTGCTGATCACGGTCGCGCCGACCAGGGGGGCGACTTTGACATCGATCATGTATTTGGCCATCCCGAACCATTGCATGGCCAGCGCCGCCAGAGGAGGCGAAGCGAATCCGCCGATCAGCCCTGTTTGCAGGCTGGGCAGAATATCCGTGGCATTGATGGAAATGGGCAGAAATCCGGCTTTGGTCCAGGCTTCCTGACTTTTGGGGTCACCTGCGGCCAGGAAGAGCTTGGTAGCCTGGAGTTGCTTGAGGGTGTCCATCTTCTCATGGGTGAAGAAATGCACCCAGCCGCTGTTGCCATATTGAAGAAGCACAAAACCTTCTTTTTCCAGGTTGGCTTCAATCATCGGAAGGGTTTTGGCAAAACAGGCATTCAGTTCCGCGTTGTTTTCAACCAGACCCGGCACCTGTAAGGTAAGCAGGGTAGCATCAATCTCACGCACGCCGATGCTGGTGATGGTGGCGGCATGAAGGCGTCCTTGGCGCATTTTACGCACCATATCGATTTCATTGCCTACCACGCCGCCGGGATAGATTTTCAAGCGGACTTCACCCTTGGAAACCTTTTTCCATTCCTCTCCCATTTTGGCCAAAGCGTCGTACCAGGGGCTTCCTTTGGGGGCAATGGTACTCAGTTTGATCGTCACGGCAGCCTGGGCCGTGGTACCGATACACACAAACAGAACCAACAAAAGAAAAGACAACCAGCGGGTTTTCATGCGATTCATCGTGACATCCTATTCCGGCGTGCGTATCCACGCCATAAACGATGGGTTTCGTTACAGAATCAAATCGTCCACGCGGCCTAACAGCCAGGCGGCGCGTTGTTGCATCAAGGTATTGCTCAGGCGATAGGCCGGGGCTTTTTCCAGGTCTACGGCCAGGGCTTTTTGACAATAGTCAATGAACTCATCCCGGTTCTGGTTCAACACGGAGAAGTTTTCCGCCCAGGTGAGGTAGATTCCCGCCTGTTTACCCTCGGACAAGGTCAGGGCTCGGTCGTAATGGGGTTTCGCCTTTTCCAGACCACCACCACGTGATTCTCCCAGCGCAACGTAGTAGGAGACAAGCGCTTCGTGAATCATGCCGTTTCCGAAGGATTCATCCAACTCCAGGGCACGAAGCAGCATCGCTCCCGCTTCGTCCAGGCGTTGCAGAAGATCCGTGTTCATTAAATCGGTTTTGATCGCCATTGCCAGCGAGCCGGCAAACCAATAAACACTGGCGACATCCTCCTTGGTCAACATGGCCATCGCGTGGGGGCGGTCGTTCTGATAGGCTTTTTGAAAACCGGGGTGAGCCAATTCAAGGGCTGTCCAGGCGTAGCGGTTGGCCCTCAAGAACAGTTTGCTGGCCCGACGGATCTCGGTTTGGGAGGCTTTGAAATCCGTGCTTTCCAGTTTCTCTGCGGGGAACAACACCCAGCCGTAGGCGTATTGGGTGAACCCGCTGGCCAGCGCGACATGCAGACCAATGTGCTCCGGCGCGCCTTCACGAATGGATTCCATCAGCTTCAGGCTGAAGGGAAGGGCATCACCCACAAGTTTCGGATCTTCATCTCCGGTGAAGACTTCTCCCGGCTGGCTGAGCGTGTCGGCCACGCTGTTCATCGCCATCTTCTGAATGGAACATCCCGAAACGGCGAGAAGCCCTACAACAAAACACCCCATCCAGATTGCTTTTGGATAGCGCATCAAACCCCCTGCTTCAATGTCGGCTCCAAACGTTTTCACGTTTGACGTGTTTTCCTGCTTTCAAATCGCTCTATCTTGGAACGCTTCCCGTTTGAAAGCAGCACCACAAGACCTATCATGGCCCCTTGAAGCTTGTCAAGGTACGTAAGGGAAAGCTTATGGTTTTCAAACGAGATTTTCTCTTTTTCTTGCCTGCGTGGGGAAGCTGCGCTAAGATCCCTCCGCCCTGTATCCTACACTTGTGTTGAATCGCTTGGTTTGAAAAGCGGTTTTTGCGTTTTACCCGGTTGTATCCTGTTGTTTCGACCGGATGGAGTCCCAAACTCCTTGGATTTCAGGCACTTCCGTTATCGGTTTACTTGTTTGAAAACAAGTGGCTTTTTCTCTGAGCAGGCTCGGTTGTGATCTGAGGGTTCATCCACGTTTCTATTGAGGTGTATCATGTCTTCCAGGTTCCATGTCCGTTTCTTGATTTTGTCGCTGGTGTCTTTCATCGCCTTCTGTTGTGCTGCGTGTAGCGACCCCGCCGAGGATGGCTGGGGAAGTATGCCCTATGAACTCCCGGAAGAAGATGGAGATGACTCCGATGGCGATGATGGAAGCTTCAACTACCCCGCGTCGTGGACCTTGCTTCTGGCGGACACCGCGCCGGATGCGGTCGGTTGGGCTGCCGATGACTTGGCCAAGTACTTCACGGCGATGGGCCAAACCGTTCTTCGGGCCGGTGAGGGAAACGTGGACTGTGTTGAAGGTGAAGGAAAGCTGGTGATGGTTGGCGACGGCCTTGGACAAAGCGAAGTCATCGCGGAAGGAACGAACGACCAGACCTGGAAGGTCTCGGAAAGCCGCTGTGGCTCCAACGGGACCGTGATTGTTTTGGATGGCGGTGGGCTGTTCGGGCGTCAGTATGCGGTGTATGAGTTGTTGCACAAACTGGGTGTCCGCTTCTTTCACCCGGAAGAGGAATACGTTCCTGCCGAGCCGGATTGGCCTGCCGAAGCCATCGCATTTGAAAAAACGCCTGATTTTACCTGGCGTAGCGTAAGCCTGCATCTGACCCATCCCTTGGAGCTGGGTGATCCGATTGAGCTTGGAAAAAGCGAATACGACATGGAAGTCATCCGCTATATCGACTGGTCGATCAAAAACCTTTCCAGCCGTGGGCGTGGTGGTCACGGAAGCGGTGAGTACAGCGACTACGGCTATCGTCGTGGGTTTGCTCGTGGCGCAGGGATGTCCCTCTTCGGGCAACAGCAGGGAGCCAGCGGGATCTACAATCCAGATGATCCGCGCAGCATGGAAGAGCAGGTGGTCGATCACATCGACGAGCGCATGGGAGATGATCCCGACAACTGGCCGGAGGAATTCAGCTTCAGTTTCAACCCCACCGAGTTTACGGAGATCGACGATCAGCAGGCCGTAAAAGTCATGACCCTGATTGCCAATCATATCACGGAAAACTATCCCGGTGTTCGTCTAATGACCACGAACCACGGAACCTATGGCGAACCGACCGATTACTATGGCGTGCGCTATTACGACCTGCCGAAGTTCGCACCGGAAGCGTTGGGCGTGAAATGCCATACACTGATGTTCTACGATATGTTCCGCCCCGCACCGATGTACGGCAACGAGAGTTTCAATTTCATGTACGACTTCATGGCCAGCGAATACCAGAAGCGGGAAATCTGGCACTTCCCGGAATCCGCCTGGTGGTTGACCTTCGACAACGCCGTACCCTTGTATCTGCCCATCACCATCGAGGCGCGAGACAGGGACATTCAAGGCATCGCCTTTATGTTGGATGGCAAATTGACCGGCCATCGCACCTTCGGTAGCGGTCATGAGTGGGGTTATTGGCAGAACGAATATTGCTCTCTACGTATGGCCGCGGACGTTAGCTATCGCTACACCGATTGCCTGGCGGATATTACCTACCCGATGGGCGAAGCTGCCGACACGGTGAAGAATGTGTTGTTGGACATCATTCAGCTTCAAGAGCGGGACATTATCTACGGGGATACTCTGGCCTATCTGGTGGGGACGGACCCGGAAACCGAAATCGCTCAAAGCATCGGGATCAGTTTCCACCCCCTGCCGCCGTCGCCCATTGAGATCATGACCTGGAATGAAGAAACCGTGCATCTGTGGTTCAACCGCATCGATACGGGCTTGAAGCGCATGGAAGCCGATTACCTGGAACAATTGGCTCGTTTGGATGCCGTGCGGGAGCAGGTGCCGGAAGAAGCACTGCATTGGTTTACGGAAATCTACAACGGTCTTGAAGTGACCATGCTTCGTGCCCGCCACGGCTATCAGGTCTACGGGGCGGTTGTGATGCTGCGCTTATCTCAGTTGGACGTGGACGATACCCTGGCAACCCAGGCCCAAGGCTTGTTGGATGCCGCCATTCAGACGACCGAAGATGCCAGAGCCGTGATTCTGCGCCAGGAAGAAGGATACCGCTATCAACCCGTCCAGCGCGCCATCGGCTTTGGGGATGCTCTGGGGGATGATGAAAACTGGACTATTTATCCCTACCGCGTGCATGGCCGGGCGCACTACGTGTATTACTACACTCGTATTGATGACTTGGTTCAAGGCGTCTTTGATGGTGGTTCAGACCCGATTACCGTCGCCGATGCCGTGTTGGGTGCGGATGAAAGCCTGATGATTGATGTCATTGATTCCGGTCTGAGTGACGTCCGGGTAGACCTTGGAGACGGCAACCAAAGCAACGAGAGCCACATCGAACACGATTATGCTCAAAGCGGAGTGTACACCGTAACGGTGAGCGCACAGAAAGAGGGAGAAGACTTCAGCTTCAGTGGCAATGTCGCCGCCGTGGATGAGGTGGTCGCAACCGGGTTTAGCGGAGACATCATCGAACCCTCCGGGGCCGCCTTGATTGAATCCGTCCTTCCTGGGTTGGTGCTGGGTAAAATCGGGAGCGATACTCTCATTGCAGGCTTTACCGCCAGCGATAGCGACTCGGTGCGCATGGGCCGCTTTACGGAATTGACTCCCGTTGCCGGAGACAACTGGTTTGACCATGCCGTGACGGACTTCATCGTTCCGGTAATCAATAAAAGCCAGGAAGCCGAATTGACGGAGATCATGGTCTATAGCGGAAAGATCGTTATCACCGATCTGCAAAGCCCGGTGCGCTTGACCGGTCAATTGGGGACCGAAGCGGTGATTCAAGCTGTGGTTGCCGTGGGTGGTTTTGAAGAAGAAGGCGCAAGGGATCTGGTTGCCGGAATCCTTGGTTACACCCCGGAAACCATGCCGGAGCGGGTACCCTTCGAGATGACCTATTCCCTGAAAGACCAAGGTCAGGATGAAGACGGCGACATTGATGGCGATGCGGACGGCGACGATACTGACGGCGACACTGATGGCGATGAGGACGGCGACGATACTGACGGCGACATTGATGGGGATGTGGACGGCGACGATACTGATGGCGACACTGATGGGGATGAGGAGGCTGTTGATTAGAATCGAATCCGACTGCACTTTCGGTTTTCCAACGCCCCAGGTTCTCTTGGGGCGCTTTTTTATCTGCCTGAATCCCCCCCGCTATGCGGGGGGTTCCAAAAAGGCGAAGCCTATGAATAGCGAAGGTAGTCACTCTTCATGTATATAGAAGCCGTTCCGGCTTCCGCTGACCAAGCGACACATGGAGAGTGACTATGGACAGTAGCTTAGAGCACACGAAATGGAATTGCAAATATCATATTGTGTGGGCGCCGAAGTTTCGGCGCAAGATCATCTATGGGAAGTACAAACGGGAAATTGGCGCGATTCTGCGTCGTTTGTGTGAGTACAAGCATGTGGAGATTGTAGAGGCGAATGCCTGCGTTGACCATGTGCATATGTGTTTGAAGATCCCTCCGAAGTACAGTGTCTCGTCGATCATGGGCTACCTGAAGGGGAAAAGCTCGCTGATGATCTTCGAGCAGTTTGCGAATCTCAAGTACAAGTATGGGAACCGGCACTTCTGGTGCAAGGGCTACTATGTGAGTACGTTGGGAATCAACGAGCAGAGCATCGTGAAGTACATTCGGGAACAGGAAAAACAGGACCAAGTGACCGACCAACTGAGTCTGCTAGAACATAAGGACCCTTTTAAGGGTAGCTAGGAACCAATGCGGAAGTCCGGAACCTGCAACCTTCAGGTTGGGCCGGTACCAGGCCCTTATAGGGCCAGATCAAACCGCCCCTTGAAGGGGCGGTCCTGACTTTTAGGTTCTGACTACAGCGCGTTGAGGAGAGGATCGTTTGGCAAAACGGACGGGGCTTCGTGTCTCCGTCTTTGATGCTGGCCTTGGATTCCTCGTTTGGGGGAGTTGGGTTTTCGGGTTTCGCGGTCTCTTGAGAATCTTGCCAACGAAAAACGCCCCCGATGATGCGGGGGCGTATGCCGTTAAACAAAAGTCTGTTTCTTATTGGAGTGCTTCAGCCAGCGGGGAGAAGCTCAGATCGCCAGGGCGCAGGTAGATCAGGCCGGAGGCATCGCCCAGGCCGATCCAGATTCCGTTGAAGTCATCCAACGCGAGGGTGCTTTGCCGAGAGGCTCCGGGAAGTTCCACCACGGCGGCTTCATCATCGCTGGGGTCTGCCGGGGTGCCTTTGGGATCGTGAATGACCAGTTTGTCTGTGAGGAAGTAATAGAGCAGGCCGTTGGCATCCACCTCAAACATGAACGAAGGACCGCTCACGTCGCTATAGGACACGCTGCTGTCATCGCTGGTATCATCTCCTGACGTTCCCATATTGAAATACATCAGCCCCAGGACGGTCATGACCCAGAAGCCGTTTTCATCGGCGTTGCGGATTTCCGTGACCTGGCTTCCCGCCTTACGGGCGCTATCCAGAGAAAGCTCGGTGGCCGTGTCGTCGTCGGTGTCCATCGTCGTGCCCATGCAGTCGTAATTGAACAGACCGTAGATGTTTCCGGTAAGCGCCTTGCAGCCATCATAGAACAGGATGGCATCCACGGTTTGTCCTACGGATTTACCAAAGAACTCGGTGGTGATGCCTTCCTTGACATCGTCGCTGGCATTGTCCAGGTTCTTCGGGTCGTAGACATTGAAGGACGCAATGGTCAACAGGCCGAGGGAATACTGACTGGTCCAGAGAAGGTTATCCGGGCCTTGGGCAATGGCGACAACATCTTCCATGCCCTGGGTGCCATTCCAGAGAACGTGGCTACCATCCGGATAGAGATAGGCCAGGGTCGTTCCGCCAACCAACACCCCGTCCCGGTAGGGGATGATCGCCCGTGCATCAAAGGGCGTGGGGTCTTCTTCATGGTTCAGGTCGTAGGTGGTGAAGGCAAAGTCTTCAAAGGCGGTATCTGCATCATAGTTCACGCGCACCGTTGTGCCGGTGCCGCCAAGATACATGCCATCGGAAGCCATCACGGCGGCGGGGAGATCGTTGCTCGGTGCATGACCGATATTGGAAAAATGGTGAACGTCGATGCCATCGGCAAAGACATCTTCAGCAAGCACGAGCAGGGCAAAGTCTTCATCAGAGCTGTACCACATGCCGACGTTTTCCTGATAGATGGCAAAACGCAGGCGGTGATCTTCGGCCAGACCGAAGTCGGGAAGCTTCTCTGCCTGGTCATCGTCTTCGGTTTCCGTTTGGCTGTTGGAATAGACGATCATCCCCAGATTGGCATCGTAGGTGTTGGTCGCCAGCAAGCGCCCAGGACCGGCACTGATGAAGTTTTCGGAGGCTACGTTGTTGATTTCCGGCATCATTACCCAACTGTCGTCACTGCTATCGGCGTAGGTTTTGTTGTGGGTCAGATGCCAGACGCGGGTGTCGCTGGAATCCACTTTCTTCAGGTTTTTGGAATTGATCCAGATGGCGTCCGTTCCGTCCACTGAAAGACTGGTCGGCTGGGCGTTTTCAAAACCGAAGGGAACGGTGTGGTCCTGATCGTCCGAGCTATCCTCGAAGGCACCGATTTGGACGGCATGAAGTTCGTAGCCTGTTTCCGTATAAAGGGTCAGCCAAAGCACACCTTCACCATCCACCGCGGCAGAGTAGGGGCGATTGGATAGAGAACTGCTGCTGCCATTGTAATCCGCCACGGTGAACGCGGTGGCATCGCTTGGATCGTCACCGGGAACCAAAGTGACAAAGCCGAAGTTGGTGGAAGCCAAAACGCCTGCACCGGCGGGGTTGCAGTAGAGGTTCAGAAATTCCCGGCTGCTTGCGCTATTCTCGCCGAGAGAGGGTTCAATCAGCGCATCATCGGACGCATCAAAGGGCGTGTCTTGAGGAAGATAGAGGAACAAGCGGGTCTCGGTGGCCAGCCAGATGTTGTCCTGCTGATCGGCACAGATGGAAGCCGGATTCTCCGCGGGCCAGTTTTCCAAGGTCAATTCATGGTGGGTGATGACCTGATCGTCTGTTTCATCCTCCAGATCACCAGGGGCAAAAACGGTCAGACCTGCCTTGTTCAGCGCGTAGATGGTCCCTGTGGAATCCACGGTCAGAGCCGCATAATGGGGGGTGACCCACTTGGCATAGCTCGGAAGAACGGCTGTCGATTCCTCACCGTCTCCATCGGCATCGGGCTCCGTATCGCCGTCTGCCTCGGGTTGGGTATTGTCCAGATCAAGTTTCTCATTCTTGTGACATCCCGCACAAAGCGCTAGCAACACAATCATGAATCCAACACCGAAGAAACCGAATCCAGCCCCGCGTTTCATGACACGTCTCCTCATTCGTCAAACACAGCAAAGACCAAACCGCAAAACCAAGCCTGCGGTTTGGAGCCATTGATTTCAAGCATAAGCGCGAAAAAAGGGGAGACGATCCTCCCCTTTATTTTGTAAATCCTCAGTCCCGCCGACGAGTGTTTCGGCGAAGCAAGCCAAACAAGCCAAGCAACAATGCGGCCACGCTCCAGCTTCCGATGGATTCGGAATCCACCGTCATCTGGCAACCGGCAAAGCCGTATTCAGGATCGTAAGCATTCATCGAGCCTTGATCGCCACTGGGAGCCAAACCGCCGTCATCATCGTCATCGTCCAGCAAGCCGGTGGAATCGTCATCGTCATCATTGGGATTGACGGTATCGTCATCGTCGTCATCGGATGCCACGACCTTGTCATAGCGGCTTTCCCAACTGAACTCGTCCAAGACGCTGCCATCGGTGCTTTTTACCACGGCGTCTATATGCGGGCCGTCGATGTCGAAAATCACATAGTGGTTGACTTTTTCACAGGATTCATTGACCACACCGTAGTCGGCCTTGGGGACGCAGTCATAGAGGCTTGCACCACCGCCACCTGTCACGATGAAGTTGAACTGACCGTTCTCGCTGTGACCTCGGTAGTAGTGGTGATCATGTCCGCTGATCACTGCCGTCACGCCGAAGTCGATAAAGGTATCAATGAGCGACCGCATGAAGCTGTTGCCACTGCGATCCGGCTTGGCCGAGAAGGGTCCGACATGGACCTGAACGAAAATATGCTGGGTAAAATCATTACTTTTCGCATCCTGCAAGACCTGGATCAGCCAATTTTGCTGGGCGCTACCCGGTCCAAGAGGGGCGGTTTCACAGTCCAGGGAGATAAAGCGGGTGTTTCCCCAATCCATGTAATAGTACTGTTCGTCATGGTCATCTGTCTGACCGGACCATACCGGCGGCAGGTTGAAATAACGCTTGTACTGAGCCGAGTTGCCACCGTCTACATCGTGGTTGCCAATGGCGGGAAGCAACATCACCGAGGCAAAAATATCCTGAGTGATCTCGAAGTGCATCTGCCAGCAGTCTTCATCCTGTCCGGTGCAGACCAGGTCTCCGCTGTTGGATACGATGGAGGGATTTTCCAACATCATCGCTTCGACGGTACGACGATGTTCCGAATAACCGCTGCGGCTATCTCCGTAGGCAATGAAACGGAAGGGTTCGGAAGGCTTGGGAGCGGTGAAGAAATGGTAGGTTTTGCTTTCACCACCATTGCCGACAACCTTATAGAAATAGGCCGTGTCACTTTCCAGACCTTCAAGTTTCACTTCGTGCATGGTATCCGAACCAGCTTCCACGCGGTTTCCGAAGCTGTCATCCGGACCCCATTCCACGGCGCCACCCGCTGCGGAGGTGGTTTCCCAGGAAATGTAGGCGCTGCTTTTGGTGACGCGCTGGACATACGGGCCTTTCTGAATGTCGGCCAAGGCCGTGGCTGATAGTAAGAGGCTTAACAAGATGCCTAAGAAGAGAAACATACGGTTCTTCATGGTCTATTCCTTATAGAAACGAGGTATATAGTACGCAGGCAAAGCGAGATGGATAAAGGCTCGGTTACGCTTCGCTCATGGTTTGGGAAACGCGGTACGTGGCATAATTGCACCGCAAAACGAGGAAACGATAAACGAGAACAAGCCCAATTGCAAGGTTTTCACGGTACAGAGATACGGTTTCATGAATTATTCACAGAAGGGAAGCAACTCTTCGGTTTTGCGAATATGGATCAGAAGGGACGCTTTGAACTGATTTTAATCCCAGATGTTTCTTTTCAGCGTATCACGGTACTGCGGAAGGGATTGGGGGCTGTTTCTGTTTGAGTGGAGGCTTCCATTCGTTGAAGAGCCGAAGAAGGGCTTACCCGCCAGACCTGGATCTTCCGGCTGGTCAGAACGGAAACCAGTTCATCTTCAATCCAGGCGGGGAGATCTGTGAAGACCACCGCTTCAAAACGGTCCTGAACGTAGCTCTGATAGAACAGCAGTGCGGCGTCTTTTGAAATGTGACGGATGAATTCCTGCCGGTAAAAAGAGAGTTCCCGCATTTGAATCGTTGCCTGGGGAAACTCCTGTTGCACAAGATTTTCACTCTCAGCATGGAAACTTGGATTTACGAGGAGAATATTCATCGGTCAGCCTCTTCAATCATCTGATTCATTTCTCAGTGACTCACGCGACAACACGAGGATTTGGGGTCACTGAGTCAAACGAATCAGAGAGAAATTGACAAGTTACCTGGATTAAAAACCAGCAAACATCATCATTGTCTATTGTTAGAAAAACGCTTGCAGAACGATAGCTTGCAGTTCGTTTTCTGTGAGCGAAAATGGCGGGAAAATATCATCTTTTGACCTAGTTTTTATCGTCGGCTCATCGGGAACTAACCGCGTGGGATTAGCGTTTTGGCCATCGAACCGAAAGAAGGAGCCGATGCAACGTTTCAAGCCCTCACGGATTGGGAACCCGAAACAGACCCTTACCGAGCCTAAGCCCGGCCTGATGAGCAATGCGCGAGCCTTGGCCAGGCTGGATAGGCTGTTCTCCATGACCGGCGTTCACATCCTCCGTTTTGCCACGGCGGCGGCCTTGGAAGGGCGCAGTTTGGATTTCTGTAGTCGGCGAGTACAGATGTGGTCTGCGGACATGCTTCGGGTTCTTGGGGTTGAGGTGGAACTTCATGGTGAGCCGCCCAAAGGGGCGATGGTGGTGGCCAATCACCGCAGCTACATTGACATCTGTGTGTTGGCCCAGCACATGCCCTGCGTTTTCTTGTCCAAGGCGGAATTGAAGAAATGGCCGGTCTTGGGAACCGCCGCGAAGCTTGGACATACCATTTTTGTTGAACGGGAAAACAGGGAAAGCCGTAAGCAGGCCAGAGAAGAGTTGGCCCGCGTGTTGTCGTTGGGGGTTAGCACGGTAGTTTTCCCGGAAGGCACAACCCGTATCGGACCTGGAGCCGGGGCGTTTCGTCCCGGTATTTTTCATGTCGCAACACAAAGCGGCGTCCCTGTCGTCCCGGCTGTTGTGGAATATGAACATCCGCAATCCGCCTGGGTGGGGGACGACACCTTTATCGGTCACTTTTTACGTACCTTCGGTCAACGCCGAATCCGGGCCACGGTTCGTTTCGGTGAACCCCTTACCCATGCCCACGCGGATGGGTTGCGCTTGCTGGCCCAACGTTGGGTTGATGAGGAATCTCACGTGTTACGACGGAGGCTTGATCGCCTCCATACTCCGAGCGAAAGCTTTGAAAGGAGAATCTCGTGAAAAAGAAAGATGCGAATAAGTACAGAATCCAATATCTGTATCGTCCAGGACTCAAATTGAATGACCAACAACGAGCCGAACTGGTGGAACATTTCCGGGATTGTGCATCCACCTGTTTTGATGAAATCCCTGATTATCAGGTGATGCGTGGGACCCAAGAAGAACTGTCGGATAAAGTGATTGCCGTCGCCTGGCGTAAATCCGATGGGCGTATGGCCGGATTTTGCAGCACGATTCTGATTCCTGTGACGGGGGTGGGCAATGTTATGCACCTGGGTTTAACCTGTGTGCGTCCGGAAGATCGCAGCTCTGGCTTGACGCACATTTTGACGCACAAGGCGGTTGCCGGGTATCTGTTCCGCAGAAAGCCTCTAGGCCGTGTGTGGATCACCAACTGTGCGGCAGTTCTTTCTAGCCTGGGGAATGTGGCCTTGCATTTCGAGAAAATCTATCCGGCACCATCAGGCAACATGATGCCCAGCAAAACCCACATGAAAATTGCCAAGGAAATCAGTGAAACATGTCGGGATGCGATTTACATTCATGATCATGCAGAGTTTGACCCGGTTCATTTTGTCTTCCGTGGCAGTGTGGAAGATACGGTGTTTCAGAAGGATGAGGAAGATGAGCGCTTTCATCACCGCAACTGTGAACTGAACGACTACTACCTCTCCATCATGGATTTCGACAATGGAGATGAGGTCTTGCAGATCGGTTATGCCAGCCCCTTGACCGGCCTGAAACACATGTACCATAAAGCCGTTCGGTGCAGAAAACAGGCTGTATCCAAGCGCCCGATGAGGCAGCTTCCCGCGTAAGAGACACAGAAGAAAAAAAACAAAGGGATACCCTCTTTGTCCGTGCCCCCAAGCCAAGGCTTCGGGGGCTTTTTCATCGTTCTATTCTTGTTCATCTCTCCAAATCGGGGAATCCAAGCCCCACCTTCAAGGATGGTGTTTCCATCTGTCCGCCTGCGCTTCCCGTGTCTTTTCCGGTTTCTAGCGGCTCTCGGACGGCCCTCAAGGCTGAACTGTACCTCACTTCGTTCGGGCCTTGACCGCCGCCCTTGGCGACCCGCCTGGCCGTCATCCGACACGGGGCGGCTCCGTCGGGGATGGGAACGAGAGACGCCCTCCGTTTTGACAAGCCGTCACCTCCCCGGAAATGGAATCAGAGCCTTGTTTTCAGGGTTTACGTTGAAAGATGAAAACGAGTTGGGACATTGGATGATGATCAACGATCTTGTTCCTGATGATGACGCTTGAATGGATTTCAAGGTTTTGCTCGCATCAGGGCTTGAAAAAAGCACCCGAAAACCTGGGGATTCTGGCCGGTTGTTGAGAGAATTTTGCGCCTCAGTTTTCCCCAGTGGATAATTCCTTATATGGAAATGTGGAAAAACAGCTGGAAAAAACTTATAAGAGTATGCCGAAGCTATGTAGGAAGTAGGATCATAAAGTATGGAATGATAGATATGCTTGGAAATGGTAGAATTATCCGTTAAGATTTCCTTCAAGCTCTTATCCCTGGCCTATCCATGATCAAGAGGGCATTTATCCACAGCTTATCTCAAGAAAAGAGACTGAAAGAACAGAACTATTACGAGTTATCAACATTACCTTAGAAATATACTAGTATTGAGGTGATATGTTAAGTATTCGTTTGGATAAGCAAGATAGGATTCTCTGTTAAGTTTATCACCAAGGAGTTCTGATTCTCTGGTAAGATTCTTCACCTCAGCAATCAAAGAATGTTTGATAAGCTTAGGAAAACAGTGTTGAAAAGAGAGGTTATCCACAGGATATGCGGTCTGTAGGCAAGACATTGATCCGTGGAGAGTGCAATCATGGATACTGTTGATAAATCGAGGATTTCCACAGGATCACGACTGTCCGGGGAAAATCGTGAGGAGATGAGTTAACTCAATGGATATTAAGAAGAATTCGCTACATTTGAGAGGGAACGATTTGAATTTCGATCCGTGTCATACTCCCGCTATTTGCAGGGAGGTCGCCGATGAATCAAGGCAAGACCATCTTTTCGCAGGTCATGGGCCATCTGCCGCACAAAACCTTCGCCGCCTGCGTGACGCGCTACGACGGAGATCGCTACGTCAAATGCTTCTCCTGCATGGACCAGTTTCTATGCATGACCTTCGCGCAACTGACCTATCGCGAGAGCCTGCGCGCCCACCAGAGCAAGCTCTACCACATGGGCATCCGTTCCCGGATCTCGAAGAGCACGCTGGCCGACGCCAACGAGCGCCGCGACTGGCGAATCTGGGCCGATTTCGCGAGCGCGCTGATCGCCGAGGCGCGGAGCCTGTATGCCCACGATTCGTTCGGGATCGAGTTAGAGCAGACCGTTTACGCTTTCGATTCCACGACCATCGACCTGTGCCTGTCCCTCTTTCCGTGGGCGACGTTCCGCAAAACGAAGGCCGCCGTCAAGGCGCACACCCTGCTCGATCTGCGTGGCGAGATTCCATGCTGGGTTTATGTGACTCCCGCCAGCGTGCACGACGTGAACGCACTGGACCGGCTGCCGGTAGAGCCTGGCTCGTTCTATCTCATGGATCGCGGCTATCTCGATTTCGAGCGCCTGTTTACGATGCACCGGATCGGGGCGTTTTTCGTCACGCGGGCCAAGCGCAACACCTGCTATCGCCGTCTGTACTCGCATCGGGTGGACAAAACCACCGGGCTTCGTTGCGACCAGACTGTGGTGTTGACGGGCTTCAATACGAAGAAGGATTATCCCGACAAGCTGCGGGTGGTGAAATTCACCGATCCGGACCGTGGCAAACGGCTTGTGTTTCTAACGAACAATTTCCATCTCCCAGCACGGACCATCGCCGATCTGTACCGTTTACGCTGGCGGGTGGAGCTGTTTTTCAAATGGATCAAGCAGCATCTGCGCATCAAGGCGTTCTTTGGAACGAGCGAGAATGCCGTCAAGACGCAGATCTGGATTGTGATTTCAGTTTATGTGCTGGTGGCGATCATTAAAAAGCGGCTTGGCCTCGACCACCTCAGTCTCTACACAATTCTACAGATTCTGAGTGTGTCGTTATTCGAGAAGAAGCCCATGTTACAGGCCCTGACACCACCAAACTGCACAAATGCCAAGGAGGGGGCCGGAAACCAGTTAGAATTGTTCAGGTATTAACCGGACAGTAGTGCCACAGGATAAGGAAATAAGACACATCGAAAACACCAAGAGATTTTCCTGTAAAAAACGGATAATACAGAGGAATATCGCTTATCAACAAATCCACGGAGACGAGATCCTTGTTATCCACATCCTGTGGAAAATCCATCTGTTGCCGGGGGGAGTTGGGGTATTGGGGACGGCGTTTTCTCGGTTCGGCCTTCAGGATGTTTTGCCTGGTTGTCGCTGTACGTTTTCCTGTGGCGGATCGCGCCGGATGATTGTGCAACTGTCGATAAATCGTTGAAAGGACTTGGGGAAAGCCTTGCAGAAAGTGTCTCGTTTTTAGAGCAGATCGCGAAGCTTACACTAGAAAGGGTTCGCTTTGTGTGAATATCCCCAGGTTAGCCTCTGATTATCCACCTGATATCCACGAGTAAATATTGTGTAACCTGTTGAAAATGTGTAAGATATAAGGGGGCAGAGGTTTTCCACGTCTTTTCTCAAATTCTTCCTTGACGGCTTATATAACATTTGATAGAGTAAGGATGAAAGAGGAACCGGGTTTTTCAACACCCGCGTATCGCGGGCGCCATGCTAAAGAGACTCGATCTGAGTTTGCTCTTTTGGGGAACATGGCGTGATAGTCAAAGTGGTTGTTCTTCGGTCTTGGTTGGGAATCGTCCTCATACATTTGAAAGCCGTTCGTATGGTTGAACCTTGGGATCTCTAGGGTTTGCAGATGTGCGTATGTTGAACGGCGGAGGCTCCGCTTGAATGGCAGGGGGAAACGCGACTCTGCGCGAATGCCGGAAAAGCGTATTTGGCTATAAAAGTATTGCGAATAATGACGATAGGTACCTGAAGGGGTTCTGCTTGTTTCACCAGATAGTTTGAACAAAGGTGGTCTTGAGTATGGCAGATTTCACCGCAGCATGGATCAAAATGGATGACTGGGCGACACAGGTCACGGGGAAGGTCTTGGGATATTGGGCTGTACCCATGATGACACGTCTTCCGGCTCTACGAAGAAGGGTCAAAGGTTCCCTGCAAAACAAATTCACAGGGGTTGTTCGTAAAAATCTAGCGCGGTAGCGGGGATTCATCGGAATGTGGGGGAGGTGTCGGTATGGATTATCAACGCATGGATCAATCACCATCGAAGGGAGAAAACGAGATGAAATCGAAAGCGCCGTTTGTTCCCACGTCACGAGGAGCCAATACCTTGAGGCGCGTTCGCTTGCTTGTGGTGGAAAACCGCGAATGGGTTGACTATTTGTTGGGACGCTTCCCGAACTTGCAGGTTGTCCGCTGCTGTATGGTGGGAGACACCTTCACCTGGATGAACTACCTGGCGAACAATGCCTTTGATTACGCCGTCTATCCAAGGCGCACGAACCAAGGAAGCAACGCACCGGGAATCATTCACCGAATCCAACAAGCCGGAAACCTTCAGCCGAACGCTTCCGTGACCTTCCTGATGGGTCATATCAGTTTGAGTGGCCTTCATGACGAGATGAGTCGATGCGACCAACTGATGCAACCGATTACCGATGCCGATGAATACGCAGATGCCTTTCAGGTGTTGCGGGCAAAGGCTAAAACGCCGGTGGTTTCCATTTAAGAGAGGCTAGGCAGTGTCGTCATGAGATATGAAGCCATAGAGCTGGACAGCGGATATGTACCGCAGCGAGGAAAGACGCGGTGTTCTTCGCATAACGCGTCGCAACACCACGCCAACGTTTCAGCTTTTCAAAGGCATTTTCAACCAGATGGCGTTCACGGTACAAGTCTTTGTCGTAGTTACGTTGAACCGTTCGATTCTTCTTTGGAGGAATCACCGGACACGTATCGTTCTTCTCGCATAGGCCAATGATGCTATTTGTATCATAACCACGATCAGCCAGTAAATTAGAGGCTGGTAGCCCTTCGATCAGATTTTCAGCCTCTTTGCAATCAGCTCGGGTACCTTTTGTAACAAGGACTCGGAGCGGATTACCATGCGCATCCACGGCCAGGTGTACCTTGGAATTGAGCCCCCTTTTGTTTGACCCGCGTCCTGCGTTCCGCCTCGGGCACCCGTGGCATCGTGATGGACTTTGACATGCGTGACGTCGATCATCAGCCATTCGGTTTCGGGATCATCAATCAAACTATCCAGTAAATTCTCCCAGATGCCTTTATCTCGCCAACGAATAAACCGGCGATGGGTATTGTTCCAACTGCCATAATCGGGCGGTAGGTCGCGCCAAGGTGCACCGGTTCGCAAGATCCAAAACACACCATTAATGAATCGTCGATTGTCTCTGGCAATCCCACCCCATTGGCCTTTCTGCCCCGGTAAATGTGGCTCCAAGAGTTCCCACGCGTGGTCGGAGATATCATGACGGTGATAAGTGGCATCCATTGTATTCCTCTGAATAGTTTCTATTTAGAGGAATATAGACCAACAGAGTCGTCTTGTCCAGGAAAATCTATAACTCATGTCGACACCTCCTAGACAACTTCTCTCAACCAATCTGAAACCAAACGCCTGCGTGGGGTGCGCAGCCTCGGCGAATGTTTGCCTTGTTACCGTTATAACCAATCCGATGTCGGAGTCCAGGATGGAGCCAACTCCTTGAAAGGTGTTAACGCCGCAAGGGCAAGTGTGGTGAAGGTTCAAAAGGAGATTAACGACGTTTGTTGTTGCCCCGTTTGGGTTTCATCGCTCGGCCAGACCTGTTTGTTTTTGTTTTTCCTTTCGGTCTGATACTCGCTCTTACTTCTTGGTGTTTCGAGGTTTTCCTCCCTGGCGATTTTCCTGTTAGTGTCTGAAAAAGCTCTGCTTTCCCGCATTGGTCCAAGGCCTTGCGTACCCAGGGCCACTGCTCTTCCACATGGGCTAGCAGGAAGGCTTTCTGCATCCGTTTGCGTTGCGCATCGCGTTCTACAAAAACGGGTTTCAGGGTGGCTGGGTTCAAGCCTGTGGCGTACATAACCGTGGAAGAGGTTGATGGTGTCGGAGTGAAAATCTGGGCTTGCTCCACCTGTAACCCCTGTTGCCGAAGGAACAGGGCGACGTGTATCATGTCTTCCAGGGTGCTGCCCGGATGAGCGGCGATGAAATACGGGACGACCTTCTGCCGACTCCCGATGGCACGGCAACGCTGCCTGTGTTCCGTAAGGAAGTCGGCGAACTGTTCCCCGGCGGGTTTGCGCATCAACTCAAGCACATGAGAGCTGTGATGTTCCGGAGCGACCTTCAGGTGACCGCTGGTGTGGTAACGCACGATGCGATCAAACAGGGCAGGATGTTGGCGGAGCATCTCCAGCCGAAGTCCTGTCGTGACGAAGAGGTGCTTGACCTTGGGGTGTTTGGAGGCCCGTTCCAGTAAACGCAGGTAACGGCTCTGTGCGTCGTTCAGTTTCGGGCAGGGTGTTGGCCACAAGCAACTTGGACGAGGGCAGGGCTCTTGGTTTCGGCAAAGGCTCCCATACATGTTGGCGCTGGGGCCGCCCACATCCTGCACGACTCCGGAAAAATCCGGATGCTGTGCAAAGACGTCGATTTCCGCCAGTACGGATGCTTCACTACGTGAACTGATTACCTTGCCCTGATGCAATCCGATGGCGCAGAAGGAACAGCCTCCGTAGCAGCCGCGATGACTGGTTACCCCGAAGCGGACGACATCCAAGGCGGGAATGCGGTATCCGCTATACTTGGGGTGAGGCCGCCGGGTGAAGGGTAGGGCGTAGAGCGCGTCTAATTCTGAGGTGGAAAGCGGTGCATCCGGCGGCATGGCGACCACACGCATCGAGCCGTTGTCCTGCCACTGACCCTGCTGGGCGTGGCGTTCAAAAAGCATGAAGGCTTTGGCCTGGGTTTCGGGGGAAGAGGCTACCTCGTCGGCGGAAGGAAGCTGAATAAACGAACTTGGTGCAGCGATACTCTTGGCATGACGTGTCACCAGGCCGGGGATGTCGGAAATCGCCTGGCGTTGTATCTCCGGGTCGGTGGGGCGTGCCTCGAAACGAGCCTGACGGAGATCCAGGTTTTCCTGCTGAAGCGCATCCAGGCGGCGGGCTACGGCAACGAGACTACGCTCAGCCATGCCGAAAACCAGCGCGTCTGCTCCGCAGTCCATAAGCAGAGAACGTCGTACTTTGTTGGACCAGTAATCGTAATGAGCAAAGCGCCGCAAGCTGGCTTCAATACCGCCGGCAAGAATGAATGCGGCCTTGCCGTAAGCCTGACGGATCAGGTTGCCGTAGACGGTTACAGCGCGGTCCGGTCTGCCACCTGCTGCGCCATCCGGTCCGTAAGGATCATCGGAACGGGGTTTCTTCAGTGCGGTATAATTGGCCACCATGCTGTCGATGGCTCCGCCGGATACACCGAAGAAAAGCCGGGGAAGCCCGAAGGTTTTCATCACCTGGGGTTCCAGTGGCAAAGGGCGATCCAACAGGCAGACCCGAAACCCGGCAGATTGCAACACGCGACCCAAGAGAGCCAGGGGAAAGGATGGGTGATCGACATAGGCATCCGGGCCGACCAGAACGATATCCGGCCTCTCCCAGCCTGTGGCTCGAAACTCCTCTACCGTGGCAACAAGCGGCTGGGGTAGGGACGTGAAAGAGGAGGTCTTCACGGCCTCCTCCTTCCAGGAATATGTGGATGTTCACTCACGATTACGGTGTCTCGAAGCGGACAAAACGTCCTTTGATGCGAAACGCGGGGTTGTCGCCCTCCGCCCAGGTGACGAAGGAAATATCATCGCCGATGGCAATTACGCAGGGTTGATAGGGCGGTACAGGCGCGTCGTTGATGAGTTGGCTCGGTTCCAGGGTGGAAAGGCTGGTTTCATTGGCGCTGAACCATTGCAGAATCAGATCATTGCGGAAACCGGCAATCAGACGATAATAAGCGACCAGGCCTCCGTCTGCTCCGCCCGTAATATCTGCGGTGTGGCTGAAGGTGCGTGATTCACCAACCAGGAGTTCCTGGCCAAGATTGGTTAAATCCGTGACCTCGCGTATACCAACCATCGCGGCGGCGCTACCTTCCACGGTGTAAGCCATGTAAGGACAATCGGTGCCGAAGGCCACGCTGCCCCCCGAATAGTCCGCGTCGGAAACGGATACGGGAACCTGCGGGTCCGGTGTTTGGCTGTCGGTGGTCAGCCCGGTGACGACCGCTTGACCATTCCCCTCATCGGGTTCGGAGGTGTACCCGATACGCGCCTGCCCGTCATCCAGCACGCCGACATCAATGTAGGACTGGGTGAGGGTGCCATTGGGCGCGACGCGGATCACCTCTTCATTGGCCTGGCCCGTGGTGTCCAGACGCTGCACGAACGCTTGCCAGCGTTGCATCTCCTCCGGGGCATAGATGCCGCTCAGCAGAAAGCCGCCACCGGGAAGCCCGGCTGCCTTGGCCATCCATCCGTTGACATCTTCTTCGCTTCCTTCATGGACGGCACGGTAGACCATATCGGTATCGGTAAGGGAGGTACCGTCCAAGTTATAGATGCGCATATAGATGTCCAGGTTCCGTGGAGATTCCCCGTTGTCCGATTGCCAGACCACAAGGATGTGCTGTCCGTCAAAAGCGATGTCCGGATCGATTTCATTGAAGTCCGTGGTATTTACCACCATCGGGGCAATGGAAACCGTACCGTCGCAGTTCAGGCGGGTGAGGATGATGTCAAAGCCGTTGGTGTCGTCGGGAAGGTTGTAGGTTACCCATACGCCGCCGCCGTCAAAGGCTGCTGCAGGGTGAATTTGTGTGTCCGGCCCGTTGGCGTCTACCTCAAAGGTGGTGTTTCCATGAAGCACCGTCTCACAAAGACCGTTGGCGACAAAAGATGTGGGTCTCCAAGGAGCTTCTTCCTCGTCCTCGACCTCCTCCTCTTCCGCCAACTCTTCGTCTCCATCTTCAAGGTGATCATCCCCGTCGCTCAGGTCGCCGTCCACGTCATCGCCATCTTCTTCCGGTTCCACGTCATCACCGTCTTCGGCAACATCATCATCGTCGTCGTCGTCCTCTGTCTCCTCATCGCCATCTACAGAGGGATTGTCCGAACTGTCTTCTTCTTCCGAGCATCCCAGGCAGAGAAGGACAATCAGCAAAATCATCAGGATTGTAAGCTTGGTTTTCATCGCCTCAGCCCTCCACAACTTCAAAGGGATCATAGATTTCGGTGAACGGATCGGTCCGGCGCAGGTAGACGTGGCTCATCCAACCGGAGAAGGTGCGTAGGGTACTCATATCGCGGTCCTGGCTCTGGTGCAGTTTGGTGGCTTCCACCATCACATCACGGCAGGTCTGATTGTCCCGGCAGATACGCTCCATATCGTATATCTCGGTAACCGGTTCGGGGTCTGCGGCACCGAACATCACCAGCGGCCAGAAGCGATTCAGCCCGTAATACGTTGCATGGACGTTGTGGGTCGCCTGGCCTTTCAAGGCTTCATCCTGCTCATCCGCCGCACGACGAATGCCCATCGTCACGAAACGGCTGAAAAGCTGGTGTTCTGGGTGACCGGTGAAACCGTGGGTCGGTTCAAAGGTAAAAACCAGATCCGGCTTGAAACGGCGGATGGCCTCGGCTACGACAAAGCTTGGGTCTTTCTTCTTCATCCAGATTTGGGCGATTTCATGGCGCTTGGGAAAGCTTTCCACGGGCAGGCTGGCGTTGAAGTAGTTTTCGTGCTGCAATTCCGCATGGAAGGCTTCTGCGACCTTTTTCATTTCTCCGGCGCGGACCGTAGCCAGATCCGGATTGCACCCGCCCTCAATACAGCATTCACCGCCGTCTCCGTGGGTCAACACCAGGAAGTACAAAGGGTTTCCATATCCCACGCCGCATTGGGCCAGGATGGGGCCAACCAGGGTTTCATCGTCGGGGTGGGGAGCGCACCACATCACGCGAGCCCCTTGGAGCAGGATCTGATCCACCGTTTCGATGGGGCGATATTTGGGGATGGTGGTGCAGGCACCCAGCGAGGCGGTTCCCGCCCCGGCGAGACCCAAAAAACCGGTGGCAAGGCTTGAGCGGAGGAAGGTACGGCGAGTCGTGAGCTTCGGGCCGGTCATGGTTTGGATTCCCTTTCCTGTTTCGCAGATACGAAGGATCATTCCGATCATAATGTACTTCCATGTAGCATAGCGAAACGTCCTGGAAGGGCAAGGCAAAAGATGCTCTGCTGGAGAATGAAAATCCCTCAACCCATATCTTGCTATCTTTTGAAAAAGGATGGATCATTGACAGCCTTCTTGCATATGTTATGGTGCGCGAAGAAAGGAACCCCCATGCTGCTTGTGATGGATATCGGAAATACCAACATCGTGTTGGGTTTGTTCGACAAGGATCGTATGCTCTGCCAGTGGCGCTCGGAAACCAAGCGCAATCGCACGGCGGATGAGTACGGCATTTTCTTCTTGTCGATGTTTGCCTCCCGCAATGTCGCGTTGAAGGATGTGCATGGAATCATTGTTTCCTCGGTCGTGCCGCCGTTGAATTCAACAATGGAGCAGCTTTGCCGAAAGTATTTTGACCAGGAGCCTTTCTGGGTTGGACCGGGAATTAAAACCGGTATTCCCGTGAAGTATGACAACCCCAAGGAAGTGGGAGCCGATCGCATCGTCAACGCTGTGGCCGCATACAACAAGTGGAAACAGGCGATGATCGTCGTGGATTTCGGCACCGCGACAACCTTCGATTGCATCTCGGCCAAAGGGGAATACCTGGGCGGAGCGATCACTCCGGGGCCGCAGATCAGCGCAGAAGCGCTTTTTCAGCGGGCGGCCAAGCTGCCTCGTGTGGATTTCAGCGCTCCGAAGAAGGTGATTGGTAAGAACACAACGGATAGTATGCGTGCCGGTATCGTGTATGGCTATTCTGCTCTGGTGGAAGGCATGATCGAGCGCATCCGCAAGGAAATGGGCGGCTCGGTGAAGGTGATTGCCACTGGCGGGTTTGCCCATATCATCCGAGAATACACCCAGAGTATCGAGGTGGTGGACGAATTTTTGACTTTGGACGGATTGAGGTTGCTTTATGAACTCAACCAACGGTGAAACCGACGCCCGAAATGATGTGACCGGCCCTGTCGAAGAGGATCTGCACCTGGCGGATATGACCCAGTTGGGTGGGATCGAGCTACGCTACATCCCTCTGGAACTGGAAAAGCTCCCTCCTCAGGTGTTGCAACATCTGCAACAACCGGCCCAGCATCGTCTGCTTCTGGCGAAGAGTCTGCTCCCCCTGCCGCCTTTGGACATGGTTCTGGTCTTGTATGCCTTGATGAACGATATTGAAGACCAGATTGCCGAAACGGCGGAAGATAGCTTTGATGACCTGCCGCCCAATCTCCTGCGCCATGTGGCGAAGACGCGGGTTCCCTGGCAGGTGTTGGACTACATCGCCCGGAATTTCTTTGATGAGAACGATCGTGAGCATCTGCTGGAATTGCTGGTGGTGAATCCCTATCTTCATGTGGACACCTTGAAAGACATCTTACGTCTGTGTAACGATGGTATCCTGGAGATGGTGGCCAACAACCACAATCGTTTGATTAAAGATCCCGAAATTCTCTGGGCCTTCCCGGAAAATCCGAATATCAACTCTGCGCTGATGAGCATGGCTTTGGAGTTTGCGGTACGCATGGATCTTGTCAGCGGTGAAGAAGCGGAAACCCTGATGGCTCAGGCTAGCGGGGAGACTCCGGTAACCCGCTCGGATTGGAAGGCTGTTCGAGGAGAAGAAGAGGAAGCCCTCGCCGAAGACGGTCAGGCAGAGCTGGAAGCCTCGCCAGTTGAAGAATCCAGCGAAGGCGAACCCACCCAGGAAATCGCTTCCGAGACGGTTTCGGAGAACGAACCTGCCGTAGAAACAACGGTGATGGATGGAGCCGCCACCGAAGGAGGCTATAGCGATCTTCTCTTTCCTCCCTTTTTGCATGAAGATTATGAAGAGTGGGCGGGGCTGGAACCCAAAGAAGCCGAACTGGGTGAAGGGCCGAACCTGCGCGATGCCATCCGCCAGATGACGGTGCCGCAGAAAATCCGTATGGCCAGCCGTGGAAACATGGAAGCGCGGAAGATTCTCATTGAAGACCGGCTTGCCTTGGTTGCCGTGGCAGCCTTGAATTCCCCTCGTATCACCAAAGGTGAGGTGGAAAACGCGGCCTCCAACAAAATGGTGCAACCGGAAATTCTGGATGGCATCTATTCCGATGCCGGCCACATGCGAAACTATCAAATCAAGCTGGCCTTGATTTACAACCCCAAAACGCCCATTGGCATTTCCAGCAAGTTGATCAGTTTCTTGCAGGAAAAGGACATGAAAGCCTTGGCCAAGAGCAAGGCCGTCCCTCAAGCCGTGGCTAGTATCGCCAGGCAACGTATTGAAATGGCCGAAGCCCGACGGAAAAAACGACAAAAAGAAAACGATAAGTAATCGACATCATCACGGAGATCATCATGAAAACTCGTTCCGATGCCTTTCGTCTGGCACCGAAGAAGCTGCGCGCTGTTTGCACCCCCTCCTGGGTTCGTCTGACCCAGCCGAAGAAGCTCTCCAATCTGCCTCTGTTTTTCGGGCACGACCGGGCGGTCAGCGCGATCAAGTTCGGATTGACCAATAAAACCAAAGGGTTCAATATTTTCCTCGTTGGTGATTCCGGTTCTGGGAAGACCAGTATTCTGCGGCATCTGGTGAAGGAAGTCAGCGAAAAGGAACCCACACCGCCGGATTGGGTCTATGTATACAACTTCGATGACGCCGACCGGCCCATTGCGATCAGTCTGGAACCCGGCGTGGGTGTGCAGTTGCGCAAAGACCTGGAAGGCTTGGTGGAAGACCTCAAGCGGACCATTCCCAAAGTTCAAGAAGGGGATTCCTATCTTAAAAAAGGAATGGAGATCGACGAGCAGTTCCGCAAGAAAGAAGAGCGGGCCTTTACCAAACTGCAAAAGCTTGGTGCCAAAAAAGAGCTGAATATCGAACAGGTTCAGGGTGAGTTGCTGATTCAGGTGATGAAGGAAGGGCGTTCCCTGGATCAGGAAGAATTTGAAGCCTTGAGTGCCGAGGAACGCCAGTATTACGAAGCCAAGGTGCGCGAGATTCAAGAGCAGATCGGTGAATACCTGCGGATGCAGCGGAAGTTGGAGAAAACCAAGCAAGAGCAGGTTCGTCGCTTGGAGCATCAGCATATTCTGGATGCCACCCAGGACACGATCAAGGAATTGCAGCAGAAGTATTCAAAAAGCCCCGATGTCCGCAAGTGGTTGGACAAGGTCTGGAGCAACATTCCGGATGTGTTCCATGAATTCCAGAAAATGCAGGAAGACGCAGAGCGGCCCTTCCCCGGCATGGACGGTCCACAGATCAAAAAAGAAGAATTCTACCAGTTCCGTGTCAACGTGCTGGTGAACAATGCGGATGTCAAAGGCGCACCGGTGGTGTTTGAGAACACGCCGACCTACCATAATCTCGTGGGCTGTGTGGAATACAACGAGCAGTACGGCTTGCTCTACACCGATTTCACCTTGATCAAAGCGGGAAGTCTGCACCGGGCCAACGGAGGGTATCTGATTATTCAGGTGAACGATCTCCTGAAAAGCTATTTTGCCTGGGACGCCCTGAAGAAAGCCTTGCGTAACAAGGAAGTGGCGATTCAGGAGTTGGACATCGAACACCGCGCCCGAACCACAGTCAGCCCCAAGCCGCAGCCCATTCCTTTGCAGACCAAGGTGATTATCATCGGAAACCTTGAGGCGTATTACACCCTGTTGAACTGGGACGATGATTTTGCACGCTTGTTCAAAGTCAAGGCGGAATTTGACGAAGCCGTGCCTCGGACGAAAGAGAACATTGAGCTTTACACCGGCTTCATCTCCCGCATTATCAAGGAAGACAATCTGCTGCCCTTTGACAAAGGAGCGCTGGCTGCCGTGGTGGAATATGGCTCCCGCGTCTGCGAGCAACAAAACCGTCTGACCAGCCGGTTCATCAATATCATCAACATCGTCAGTGAAAGCCATTACTGGGCGCGTTCCCATGATGCCAAACGGGTTACCAGAGCCCATGTCACGGAAGCCTTGCACCAGCGGCGTTACCGTACCGGTAAACTGGAATTCGACATGTACGAGCAGATCCGGGAAGGAACCGTGTTGATGGATACCGACGGGGATGTTGTCGGTCAGATTAACGGTATCGCCGTCTATGATTTGGGTGACCATGCCTTCGGCATTCCCTCGCGCATTACTGCGGCCACCTATGCAGGTCGAAGCGGGGTGGTGAACATCGACCGTGAAGTTCGTCTCAGCGGTGTGATTCATTCCAAAGCCAGCCTGATCCTGATTGGCCTGTTGGGTCAATTGTATGCCCAGGAACACCCCTTGGCGTTCAGCGCCAGTCTGGTGTTCGAGCAGATGTACGGCGGCATTGACGGTGATTCCGCCAGTTGTGCGGAACTGTTTGCCCTCTTGAGTTCCTTGGCCAGAGTGCCTATCCACCAGGGAATCGCCGTCACCGGCAGTGTCAACCAGCGTGGTCAGGTGCAGCCCATCGGAGGGGTCAATGAAAAGATTGAGGGCGTGTATCAGATCTGCAAAGCCAAAGGGCTGACTGGGAACCAGGGAGTCATTATCCCCGCCTTGAACGAAGCCAACTTGATGTTGGACGAAGAAGTGGTTGAGGCGGTGAAGGCCGGAAAATTCCATGTCTACAGCATCCGGACGGTGGATGAAGGCATTGAGATTCTTACCGGAATGAAGGCCGGAAAACGACTGAAAGATGGCAGCTACAGCAAAGGCTCATTCCATGAGCTTGTCAACGAGCGTCTTCAGCAGTTGGCCCGTGCCGCCGAGGAAAGCGAAGGCATGGATAGCGATGAGGAGGATTCCGAGGACTGATTCTCTCCTGATTCAAGCCTGTTCAAAAAACAATCCCCGGAGGGCTTACCCTTCGGGGATTGTTTGTCCATACGATCAATCGCAGAGAATTCGAAGATCCGCTCGGCGGAAAGACTCCTTTTTACTGCAAGCGTTCAATAGACGAGCGAGCCTCCCCGGCATTGCGGGCATTGGGCCATGACTGAACGTAAATCTTATAGTATTTCAACGCTTTGGTCGGGTTCCCCTGGCCTTCATAGGCGATAGCCAGGTTCATCACCGCTTGGGGTGTTTTGCCAAGGGAAACGGCTTTTTCCAGAGCTTTGGTGGCATCCCCGAATTTGCTCATATCCAGATGACAGAGGCCGATACCCGTCCAGGCCGCCGAGGTTTCTTTTTCCGCTTTGGCTTGGGTGAACAACTCCAGAGCTTTGGCGGTGTTGAAGTTACGGCGTTCCCGGTTGGCCTGGTTGAGCAGGCGTTGGTATTCACTCACCGGCGCGGCGGGACGAGAGTTTTTTTGTGCTGTTGCTTTTTTGACGTCGGCTTTTTCTTCTTCCTTCTTAGGCTCTTCTTTCGGCGTCAGTGTTTCAGCCAGTTCTTTACTTGGACGATGCCCTGGATGAAGTTGAAGGATTTCATTCAAGGTGACCAGAGCTTGCTTGGGATTGTTTTCCTTGAGGTACAACAGAGCCTGGCTCCATTGAGAGCGGACTAGGGTAGGATCTTTCTTGAAGGCCAGATCAAAGCTACGATGGGCATCTTTGTAAAGGGCTTGATCCACCCCGAAGAGAGTACCTTTCAGATAGGCAATCAACGCGTCGTTGTTGGCCGGTTTATCCAGGCTTTCCGCTTTATCCAGGTGTTGTTTGGCTTTGACCGCATCACCGCCTTGCCGGTAGTAGTCGGCCAGGGCCAGATGGGGCCAGGGGTTCTCCGGGTTGAGTTTGAAGGCTTTCTCCGCATAGCCGTAGGCCGTGCTGCTGTACTTGTTGAAGTCTTTCTCCAAGCCGGAAAATTCCTGAATCCGTTTCTTTTTGGTTTCAATGAGCGGCGCGAGCTTTTCCTTGTCGTTGCCTGCTGCCGTGATTTCTTCGGTTAGCGTCGCGATCTCAGCCTGGAGGCTTTTCATTTCCTGCTGCAAAAGATCCGAGCGGGATACCTGGATCATCGCCAAGAGCGCGTAGCCTCTGGCAAAGTCCTGTTCTTTCTCCAACACCGGGACCAGAGTCTTCTCTGCCTCCAGCAAGCTTTCCATGCTGAAGAAAAAGGTCTGTACTTTGGCTTCGTTGAAGGTTTCCAACGCCTTGGGACTTGGTCCTTTGGGGAAAACCATATCTTGAACCACGAAGACCCACAGAGCGGCCAACACACCAAGAAGGACGACGGTCATTGCCAGGTATTTTCCAATCCCGCTGCCCGAATCGTGTTCCAAGTCCAGGTCATCCCATTCGGATTCCTGCCGGGCTTGATTCCATTCGTCGTCGAGGCTTGGTTCTGGCTCTGTGGTTGCCATCTCGTCAGGAACTTCGGCTGATTCTTCGGGCGCTTCCTCCTCCTCCGTGGAAGGCGCTTGCGAGTCTTCCGCTGTTTCCTCTTCCGTAGAAGACTCCTCGACGGGGAGTTGCTCTACCTGGGAAGATTCTTCAGGGTTGTCTTGTACGCTTTCTTCTGGGGCGTCCCTCTGCTCGTCGCTGTCGGGTTCCTGGCTTTCATAAAGTCCACTGGTGCGTTCACGGGCTTCGTTGGCGATGCTCGTGTTCATATCCACAATGACCGTAGGCGTTTTCGCTTGCACAGGTGTTTCGTTGGCGAAAAATGCCCCTGAATCGGCGTGGCTTTCTTCCGCGGTGGACTGGTTTGTCTCTCCCTCTGGAACCTGGTTTTCTTCCACGGAAACGGTTTGCTCCGGGCTTGTCTGCTCGGTGACCTGGGGTTCCGTTTGGTTGGTGGTGGCCGGTTCAGGAGCATCGGGAACGGGTTCGCTCTCGGCTTTCGGAGACGGTTCAGAAGAGGATTCCTGTATTGGAGCTTGCGTCATACTCTCCGGCATCTGCCCGGCCATTTCATCCGGGGTGACCATCGGAGACGGCTGGGAGGCTCCAGGGCTGGGCTCGGCCTGTTCATCCAACTGCGGGACCGGAGTCAAGGGTTCCGTGGGAGTCTGCTCCTCCTCGGAAGGTTGGTTTGGCTCCACGGTTGCCGGACTGGGTGCAGACGCTTGAGAGGGGCTTTCCTCAATGGGGGTTGGCGCGACCGGTGCTGACGGTGTTACCGGAGCCGCAGGCGCAGCGGGAGCCTGATAGGCGGCCATCTGCATGGTTGTGCGCGGCGCGGGAACCTCTTCCGGTTCCATATTCCCTGCCATTTGTGGTGCTTGAAACATCCCACTGGAGCGGTCTACCACGTCAAAGAAAGAACTCAGTTCAGGGATGTTACCCAGGGGAACCCAGGTGACTCCGTCTTGACTCAACTCATCCACTCGCAGGGCTTTCCGTTCGACGATCCATCGTTGAAGCGTGGCCATATCACGGAAGCTGTACACCTTGCCGTCCGGGCGACGAAGGGAGTAGTAGGGTGCGGGTTCATCCTGCACGGGAGCCGGGGGTATTCCCGTATTGCTGAAGGGTAGGGCGCTGTCTCGCAAAAGCGGACTGGGCGAGGGCGGCGCAGCCAGGTCAGGTGGTGGCGTCGGGTGTCGGGTCACCGCCTTGGTTGTGGTTTTCGTGGCGCGTTTGCTGCGTTTGGCTACGAAGATGTGTTCGCAACGCGAGCATTTCACGGCAAGCCCGGTGTCCGGTATCCGTTGATCGTCCAGCTCGTAAAGCGCGCCGCATTCGCTACATCGCACGCGCATGAAACCCTCCCTGCCATCGTGCCGTTGGACTAGCCATCCGGGGCGGGCATCCCGCTCCGCCGGAGTCTTGTTGATTGCCTTGATGCCGTCCCGTGCCTGCCTGTTTCTGCAACTCACCCGCCGTCTGTTGACCAACAGGGGAAAAGATGCCGGATCAAAAGCTAGGGTGTCAGGACGAACGTGGCCAGTTTATAGCACATTTTTGTTTCTTGGACTACCAATTTCTTTCATCCTTTCCCCAGAATAACCAGTGATGGCAAGGTGGCGAGGAAAAGCCCTCATACCAGGGGTGGATTGGCACGATGTCCAAATGTCGCAAAGCTGAACTTGGAGGAAGCAAAACGGAACCCCATCGAGCAGACGATGGGGTTTGAAAACTCCTGATGGAGTTCTGATGGACGTTTATTTTGTAGGAACGGAGACTACCTGTGCCGCTTTGTTGGAAAACCCACCCCAAACAAGGCTGCCCGTGGCGAAGAGAAAGGACAGCAGGGTAATCGGAGGAAGCGAGCCGGGCCAATGGCTTGGGGTCCACCAGCCGGACCAGCCGTAGAAAAGGCAGTGCAGGGCGATCAGCCCCAGAATACCGCGGGTCATCCAGGGGATGGCCTTGCGCCACGCTTCGGCGGTTTCACGAGCTTTCGGCCAGGCGAGAAGCGCCAGAGTAAACATTCCCAAGCATCCGGCAAGAACGGAAAGCTCGCCCTGGAGTGAGAGTCCTTGGATGTCACTGGCCTGGGAGAAGAGTTTGGCGTAATAGTCCGGGCTGAGTAGAGACATGGAAATCAAACCATGCAAGACCGCGATGGAGAAGCCTGTCCTTCCTGCGCTTTTGCGAGTATTCAATTGGCTTGAAGTGTTGGACAAACCGATGAAAAACAGGGCGGTCATCGCCACGGCTTTGTTCAACACGTACATCGGTAGATGCTCAAGAGGAACCCCCTTGAAAACGTTGTAGCGCACGATGGCATAGCTGATGGAAACCGCAAAAACGAGAGCAATCAGCCGTGAAAATTTCATGGTTTCTCCTTTGCACAGGCGCGGCAGATCATCTGGCCGTCTTGATGGACCATTTTCAGTGGCATGGTCGGCTCGCCGCAGAATGCACAGGGTTCCGAGCGCTGCACGCGGGCTTTGTCCGGCATGGAAACCTTGGGTTCGCTTTGGGTGAACAGCTCTTCGGTGGGTTTCTCCAGGATGGTGTTCATTGCCTCCCGGCGGCGGTGATTCAGTTCGTGTTGTTCATCGACATTGGCACGCCCTGCCCGGTTTTTCTCCATCAATTCCCGGTATCGTGGGTTCAAGGAAACCGCCCCCGGTATCAAAGAGAAGCGGGCGGCCTGGCCCGTGGTACGATTGAAGAAGGTGAACACCTGTTTGCCGTAGTCCCGATGAATCAGGTTTCCCTTGCCGAAGGTGCAGCCCGTCAAGACCTGAACGGCATCCACGCCACAGGCATCGTTTTCAACGATTGCAACCACTTCCTCGTCTTCGGCATGATGGGCCTGAATCCAGTATAATCCGGCTTTCGCTGCTTGAAAGCCGATGGCCAAGCCGGGGCATTCGTGACCGTGGAAGGCTACACAACGTTTCCAGTCTTCGTGATAGTCGGCTGTCGTCATCGGTGGACTCTCCTTCCCGTTGGCCAACGAGGCTCGTCAAGGAAGGCAACAGACAACAGAGTTGTTCCTTGGAAAAACCTACGTCGGATGTGAACGCTTCAGCGCAGGATGGAGCCTAGCAAAGTCCGCCTTTGGAATCAATGGCTGAATCGACGTGCGAAGGGTCGCATCAAACGAGGGACGAGAAAACCAAGGATCAAAGAGGCTGCCACAGCACAAAGGATGGCAAGCATGACTGCATTGAACCAGACTCCGGGCATCCAGTTATCGGCAAAAATCGTGGCGAAAGTCATTAGGAATGTTGCTTGAGATGTTAGTTGGATTCCTCGCTTTTTATCCGATTCACTTTCGTCAAGAATCCCTCCTAGAAAGAGCAAAGGAACTTCAAGGCTGAGGAGGTAGAGCCAGGTGACAGGCTCCGGGCGTAGGATGACTTCGAGAGGACCGTCCATCTTCCCTGCCAGGTGAGTCAGTTCAAGTTTGCTGTTTTCTCCGAAGTTGGCGCTGAGCATATGCACTTTGTGGTTTTGGTCGGTGAGTTTCTTTCCCTTGGTTTTGTAGCCCACCCGAACTTTGCTCCAAGAGCGCTTCAGCGAACCCTTGATGTTTTGCTTTCTGTTTTTGTCATGAAGTGAAAAGCTGTAGGATACGCTGCTTGGTTTGTCCGTTTGTTTAAGCTTTCCTTGAACTTCAAAAAGCCAGCTTGGGCTTGATGGGTCCAGGCCGGAAAGCTCTTGTTTGTCGCCTTCTGCTTGGAATGTCAACTGCCGGGTCTGTTGGTTTCCCAACCAGGTGGCAATCGGTGGGTAAGCGGCAACGGCGAAAACAGCCAGTAAAAAAACGCTCCAAATCATGGTGCGGGCTTTCGAGTTTTCCTTGTATCGTAGCAGTTTGATGGCAATCAAGGCTGTTGGAATAACCAGCACGGCAACAACGGTAATGCTTCCAAGAATCCAAGGGGGAATTAGCCCAAAAAGAAACAGAGCCACAGCCATGATGGCAAGGGCAACAAAAAGAAGGTTCTTCAGCCAGCTGTCCCAGGCGACCCAGAGGGCAACTCTCCACTCCGGAAGTTGGGGTTTGGGAGGCTCTTTTGCAAAAGATGGCTGTTTGGTATCCGGTTGCTTTTCATGGTTTGCTGGCATGGGATGATCTCCAGAGAGTAGGACAAGATGCCATCCGTTTCTTGATTGAACGGATACCTGTTGAACAGGAATCGGCTCGTGTTTATTCCAACCGAAATGACATGAATCTACTTTCCATTGTGAAAGGGAAATCGTTGACAAAAGAAGCAAATGCTGGTTTCCTAAAAGAAATTCCGGTATTGTCGTCTGGATCAAGCCGCCAGCAGTGAATCTTCAAGGCAATGTCACCTGTGATTGGGGAGTCTCGTTTGTACTGGATAACGAAGGGTTGCAGGCGTTTACGAACAACGCTTGGGAAAACAGTTCCTGTTGTGAACGTTCCGGTCAGGATACCATTTCTAACGGTTGTCCTGGTCGTTCTGTGCTTCTTTTCCGTGACGGGATTCTGTGATAATACGAAGACTTGTAACGATAATTCCACCCAAGAGCATTTTGATGTTCTCGTGCTTCACTCCTATCATCAAGGAATGCTTTGGGCTGAAGAAACCTTAGCCGGTTTGCGCAATGCGGAGAGAACAAGTCCGATTTCCATCGAACTATGGATTGAAATGATGGATATGAAGCGTCTTCCTGCACGGGAACGCTTCGAAACGCTAAAGAATATCTACCAAGCCAAATATCAAGACATTGACGTGGATCTTGTCCTCACGGTGGATGATGACGCCCTGCGTTTTGCGTTAGAAGTCAGAGATGAACTCTGGCCGGATAAGCCCATTGTTTTCTGTGGGGTGAACTATTACGACGCGACCCTGTTGGCCGGTCATGAGAGAGTGACCGGTGTGGTGGAAAGTATTGATCTGTACAACACCATTGAACTGGCTACGAAGCTTTTTCCTGAGGCGAGAACCCTGCATGTGGTCAATGATCTGGGCTCAACGGGGCGAGCGAACAAGCTGGCTCTGGAAAGTGTCCGGGATGCTTTTTCTTCCAGGCTTACGTTTCATTATCTGGAAGATTGGAGGATGGATGAGTTGCAGGATCAGCTTGACAGCCTTCCTGATACTGAACCGGTGTTGATGCTCTCGTTCAACCTGGACCGGTCAGGACAGACATTTACGTACAAAGAGAGTATCCGTCTGATTGGCCCTCATATTCATGGGCCGATGTTCGGTGTGTGGCACTTTTACATGAATCGAGGGCTTCTTGGTGGGTATCTGCTCAGCGGTGAGCGGCATGGAGAAGAAGCATTAGGATTGGCGATACAGATTCTTCAAGGCGTTCCAATCGGTGAGCTTCCGGTTGTGGAGCATTTACCTAGTGAATTGGTTTTGGACTACACTGAATTCCTCCGTTTCGGAATTTCCGATGAAGAACTTCCTCCGGAAGTCACGTGGATCAACCGAAACCCGACCTTCTATGAAAGCCACTCCTCCTTGGTTCATACGGTTACCATCGCGTTTTGTGTGCTGATGATTGTAATTATTGCTCTGATCGCCAACATTCACTGGCGTCAGAAGGCGGAGAGCTTATTACGAAAGAGTGAGCGGCTCTATCGTTTGCTGGCGGATAACATGGCGGATGTGGTCTTTGTCTTGGATCAGGATCTACGACTGACATACATCAGTCCGTCCATTGAACGCTTGAAGGCGATGACCCCGGATCAAGCCTTGCAGACCGGTTTCTTTTCCCTGTTTCCTGAGGCGGACAGACAGAGACTTCGTCAGAGTTTGCAAGGCGAACTTCAAAAACAGGGAAACCAACCTGAACCTCATGCCAGTCGTTGTCTTGAAGTTCCCCTGCACGGTGAGGGAAACAACATCTATTGGACGGAAATGCGGGTAACGGCGTTGATGGACGAGAACCATGATCTAAGTGGTTTGCTTGGTGTGATTCAGGATGTGAGCCAACGCAAGGAGGCAGAAAAAGCGAAACATCGTGTTGAAGCTCAATTGCGGCAGCAACAAAAGCTGGAAAGTATTGGAACCTTGGCCAGTGGTGTGGCTCATGAAATCAACAATCCGATCAATATCATCATGAATTTCGGGGAGTTGATTCAACGACGCTATGATGGTGAACGTCAGGATGTGCAGCAGTACGCCACGGAAATTATCCGGGAAAGCCGTCGTATTGCGGGGATTGTACATAATCTTCTGACCTTCTCCCGTCAGGAACAAGAGCACCATCAGGTGTCTGATATGGCAGACATTATTCAGGATACCCTCAGCCTGATGAATAAGATCCTGGAGAAAGATCAGATTCAGAGGACCGTTGAAATCCCGAAAGAACTGCCGAAAATTTCCTGCAAAAAGCAACAGATGATGCAGGTCTTGATGAATCTCCTAACCAATGCCCGGGATGCGTTGAACGAGCGCTATCCTGCACATGATCCGCAAAAACGTGTTCATATCGCAGTGCGTACCTGGCAGGAAGATAACCGGGTGTGGCTGCGAACCACGGTGGAAGACTTTGGTAGTGGCATTGAGGACGCAATCAAGGATCAGATTTTCGATCCCTTTTTCACCTCCAAAGGAAGGGCCAAAGGGACGGGCCTTGGGCTTTCCGTCAGTCATGGCATTGTGCTGGACCACGGTGGCCGTTTGAGTGTTGAAAGTCAGGTGGAGCAGTTCACACGCTTTCATATGGACCTGCCGATTGTAGAATGATCTTAAATAGCGAAGAATGCCCAATGAGGTTTTCAAGTGCATTCCGGTTTCTTGCCAAGGGCATCCTTTCAACCAACCCAACTGCACGGTTTTTGACGGTATCAGGAGGTTTGTTTGAACTGCATCGTGTCAGAATTCTGAATGGAAAGGATGTGTTATCGGACGGGTTCCAGGTTGGTATCGGATAAATTAAGACAATATCAGTGGGATAGGTTCTTATTGGTCGCATGGCATTTCCTTTGCATGATCTCGGAAGTCATGGAACCCTACATGCCAATCCATTGGCAAGCCGGGAAGTATGGAATGAAGATGATTGAGGACATGTGCCATGAAAACTCAGCCAAATTATGAGCGTCGTCGTTTCTTTCGAGTGAATTGCACCTTGCCCATTCAGTTCCGGCAAATCCAGCCGCGCCCTTCTGCAAGGAGGGAGGCACCAGGCCGTGAGAGACTGAATACCCAGGATCTCCTTGAAGTGGTCTGCCAGCCAACCTATTATGGCGTGACCAACAACCTTTCCGCCGGAGGCTTGAGTATGGCTACGCAATCTGTGTGGAGATCCGGTGACCACCTGCGTATGACCATCCATCTTCCTGTTGGACCTGTTGAGGTGGAAGGCATCGTCTGCCGGGTGGGAGAGCAGGCGGGTGGGTTTGGCAGGATGCAGCGAGTGAACCTCCGTTTCCATAAGGTTCCCCAGGCGGTTCAAAATGAGCTGGTGCGTTTCGTATTCAAAGAAGAAGCCAAGGCGATTCGTCAGATGAAGGAGAGACATTATTATCCGATGGAGACGCTGTCGGCGGAAAACAGATAAGCACTAAACGATGATGATAACTGCGAAATGGCGTGTTTGCGTCACGGGTGGTGACATGTCATGACATTAATTCGTGGTGCTTTTTCTCCGTTTGATACCGTTTCTTGTAAAAGAGACTTTCTATCCTCTTCTGGCCGGGCCCAAAATCGAGATTGCTTCATAAAGATGGCCAAAAAACACAATCTGAAGCAGACGAAGCCAAATGGCTGTACAAATGTACCCGCATTATCCAATGGAGCCCGGACAACGAATGAAATTTATCAATTATATCAAACCTATAAGCGGCGTGTCAAAAAAGGCGACATTTCACGAATAATTCTAAAGTCTTCCGTGCTGCGGATCTTTTTTATAAATAGCGAACGTATTTACAAAAGATCCAAGAAGAAATAAAAACAAATTTCATGAGGGCTGATTCCTTACAAACTACGCGAAGTTATTGATAAAATGTGGACAAGAAGCGCGAGTTGCGTTAGGTTCGAGGCCGATAACATCAACCTAGTACGACCGGAGCAAGACCTTGTTCAGTCCTTTATCATTTTACACCTTCCGCTCGTTCATGAATTCGCTCAAAGGGGATTTGAAACAATCGGATCTCGCCCGCCGTCTTGGCTCAACCCAGCCGCGCATTCATCAGATTTTCAAGGATAAGCTACATTGGGTCTACCCGGAAGTCCGTCGTTGGACCCGTCTGCTGAAATTGAAGCGGATGGAAGGGGATTATTTTGAGCTTCTGGCCTTGCTTGCCGCGTTTCCACACCAGGGTGATAAAGCTAAATTGATTGCCAGAGCCTTTACTTTGCTGGGGAACCTCCAGGATAAACTGGAACCTTCGCACACCGAAGCCCACACGGTGATCTACTGGCTTGATCCGGTAGCCCGTTTACTCCTTGCCTTGACGGAGATGGATGATTTTCCGGTCAACGAGGAAAACATCGCTGAATGGGTGTTGCCCAAAGTCCATTTTGTTGCGGCGATGGGTAGCCATGAAAAAGCAAAACGTGAACGCATCCAATCAAGCTGGCGTTGGTTGTGCGAGCAGCAACTTGTGCAGTTCCGTAAGCCCCAAGCCCGTTGGCTCACAAACAAAGATCATCCCTTCATTGCTGAAAGCCAATCGCCGGAGTTGGTGACGATTCGGGAGCAGCTTTGCGGATTGTGCCATGTGAATACCTTCCTGGATTTCTCCCGCGAGGCTGGAGCAGGGGCATTGACAGGGTTTGACCTGGAGATGATCAGTATTTCCTCGGCCTTCGCCCCCTTGATCCAGCAGGTGTGTAGAAGCTTTGTCACGGAAGAGATCCGCAAAATCAAAGATGCGATTCACAACCCGGATAGCTTGAAGACTCTTCATCAGACTCATCCACGCTTGGCCAGAGACATCGAACGTTTTGTGGAAACCCTTCCCAAACCGGATCAGAAATCGGATCAGGATCTTTATCCCGTCGATACCACCGTGGAAATTCTGTTTGCCTCTCGCTCCTTGGCTCAGTCCGAAAAACAGGATTCTTGATTCCGTCCATTCAAATAGCATGACGCTTGGTGTGTTCTTGATAAGAGCTCCAAGAGGGCTGCGAGGATACAACGCGATGCCTCTTCATCGGGAGTTGAATGCCCACGAGTGTGTTGTTCCATAGGATGGAAAGCACTTAGAATCTTGACAAATATCCAATTGCTTGTAGAATGCTTTTCGGGGTAAATGAATAACAGTATGGAGGAGACGATGAAACGTAACGCTTTATGGATTCTTGCTTGTATCTTGCTGCTTTCATTCTGGATGACATCCTGTCTGTCGGATGACGATGATGAAGCGGCGGATGATGATGACGATGTCACGGATGACGACGATGACAACGTCACAGACGATGATGATGATGTGACAGATGATGACGATGACAATGTCACGGACGACGATGATGATGTGACAGATGATGACGATGACAATGTCACGGACGATGATGATGATGATGCCTCGCCCTATGATCCCTTGCCGGAAGCCAAAGAGCCCGGAGAATATGAGTGTGAAAACTGCCCGGATATGGATCTCTCCATGACCGCCGAGGATTTCACCATTGCCGCCGGAGCCGTGACCACTTATGTGATGAGCAGCGATGCTTTTGCTCCTGTTCAGGGGGCGTTGAAAGATGGTGACTGGTATCTGGTTCAGAAAGATGTGGATGAGCCCAAGGAAAACTGGGGCGTGATTCCCACGGATGAAAGTGGAGCCTTTGAGGTCACTCTTCCTCTGTTCTGCGGCAAGCAACTGTTCAAAATGGCTTGGGCCAATGAGGATGGTACCTACGGCGTGGTCTTGGCGATGGAAACCACGGACTGCCTGGATGAAGACATTCGTGCGACGCTGTCTTGGGGCGCTGGCGCCAATGATCTGGAATTGCACCTGATCCGTGAAGGCGGGCAGTTGAATGTGGCGCCGGATGATTGCACCTGGACCAACATGAATCCCGATTGGGGTGTCGCCGATGATGCGACGGATAACCCGCAGAAGGATGTCGATCACACCTCGGACAACGGCCTGGAAAACATCCGCTTGGCCAAACCGGAAAACATCAAGTATCGGGTGATGGTGGAATACTGGGGCAGCGGTGATCCCATTGATGCCACGTTGGTCTTGATGCTGGATGGTCAGATTCAAACCAAAACCCTGGGGAATTTCACCACACAAAAGGTCTGGGATGCCGCCGTCTTGGATTGGACCAATCGCAGCATTACCTGGTTGACCAGCGATCCCATTGATTGCTCCGCCTCCTGGGCCAGCGGATGCACCGCGACCTTACCTGAGTGGGAGTAATCATGATTTCTCCGTCAGGAGACAAAACAGGACCGTGAAAAAACCCGGCGGATCATCCGCCGGTTTTTTTGTCGCAAGCTCTCGTCTTTTATGGTTCTAATCCCCAAACTGGGGAATCCAAGGTCCACCATCAAGGATGGGAACGAGAGACGCCCTCCGTTTTGACAAACACTCATCTCCCCGGAAATGGGAGAAGAACCTTGTTTATTCGGTTGCCGGGACGTTCGGATTAAGGAAGCGCAACCGTGGCCCAGACGGGAAGGTGGTCGGAAAGGGGGCCGAAAGTGTCTTCGGAGCCGATACCGGGAGAGGAAAACAGGTCTTCATTACTCAACAGCAGGTCCAGCAGGAAGCCGCTGTCCGGTTTGGTGGTCCGTTCATCCAAGGGAAGACTCTGGTGTGCGTCAAAGAAACCGGCCTCATTGAAGGGCTTGATGGTTTTATCCGAATCCGTGTCAAATTCAAGATCAAGCAGGTAGAAGCCGGAATTGAAATCGCCGCCGATTACCACAGGAACGGCCTTGCTTCGAGTGTATTCGATCATTTCCAGGGCTTGGGCTTCCCGCACATTTTCATCCAGGTTGGATTCAAAATGGATTGCCGCCAATCCGAGGATGGATTCTCCCACTTTCACATCTGCTACCATCGCCAAACGTCCGCCCAGCCGCGGTTCACCTTCATCGCCGGACCAGTCTTCGTTGGTTTCATGACGGATCAGACGTACATTGCCCAGAGGATAGCGGGATAAAATCCCGTTACCATGTTCGCAGGTGCTGGAGATTTGACCGCCGGAGCCTTGCTCGCGGGGGAGTTCGATGAATTCGACGCCGTAGAGGTAATACATGCCCAACGCCTTCGCGATGTCCCGCAGGATATGGCGGCCCTCGGTGCGGCTGCATCCTCGATCGACTTCGCTGACCAGCACGACATCCGGGTTGGAAACATCCAGGCCGTTTTGAAACTGCTGGATGATCTCATCCACATGGTAGCCGCGTTCCATGTTATAGGCCATTACGAGCAACTCGTCTTTCGGCTCGTAGGGCGTTTCAACGAAGTTCTCTCCTTCGATGGTGCAATCGATGTAAATCGTGTCCGGAGCATTTTCCGGGTCGGCGGCTTCAGCACAAAGCCGGGTGTTCATGACGTCGTCAGGCAGGTCTTGCCAGGAGAATTCCACAAACTCAATCTCGTCTTCCGGGGTTTCCTGTTCATCCCCGTCGGAGGGATCTGTCGAGTCGCCATCTTCATCCGATGTATCTCCATCGGCTGCTCCCTGGGTGTCATCCTCCTTGCCGGAATCGCAGGCCCAAAGGGAAAGACACAGAAACAAAAGGCAGAGCAAGTGGGCTGTGCGGATCATTGGAATCTCCAGGTCGTGATGGTTACGAAGGGCGAACATGCAGCTAGAATCTGCCTGAATCTTGCATGAGAATCAACAAAATCGGCGAGGGTTTTGTGTGAATCGGGTGTGTTGGCCGGTATTGAACGCTTTTTCAATGCAAAAAGGCTCCCACCCTTGGGTGGAAGCCTCGAACTCATGAAGAAGGAAGCCCTTGCTTAGTCTTCAAAGTCTGCCGCAGTGACTCCTTTGACCAATTTGACGGCCTCAGGCCAGATCGCTTTATGCAGGAAGTCCGGCATGGGCTTGACCACCGGTTTCGATGTCACCAACTTGAACAGTTTGGAGGCATCTTTGCAGCCCAGTTGATCGAAAAGGAAGGCGAATTTCTTGTACAGGTCTTCCAGAATGGCTTCTTTCCCTTCGGCGCACCACCAATCCGCTTTGAAGGGGCCAAGGGCATTTTTACGGGTCTTGTAATAGAACTGCTCGTCGGTCCAGCCTTCTTTGCGGTCTTTCGCCGAGTAGACATCCAGATAGGCTTTGTAGCGTGTGACCATCTTCGGGTCCAGTTTGGGGTGGTCCATCACCAGGTTCTGGAAACCCGTGGCCAGGTGGACTTCCACGGCTTCGGCTTCCGCGAATTTATGGAAGGCTTCATCGGGAAGGGTGGAAGCACCATGTTGTACTGTACCGCTGATGCCGTATTTTTCACGGCCATGTTTCCCCAGGCTTTCCAGACAACCGAAGTCCAGAGCGACTTCGGCGACGCTGCCGTCGGCCATCGGTACACCACCATGACTGGTGCCGGTCTGGATGCTGATTTTACTGATTCCCTTCAGGCCCGGTTTCAGGGTCTTCAGGTAACCGCCCATGAAGGCGTCCAGTTCTTCAATGGTGCTGTTCTGTTTGCCGACTTCACCGATTTCACCGCCGATGCTGACTTCAACGCCATCGGGTTGCACCTGACGGATGACTTCCGTCAAACGGGCGCAGCCTTCATAATTGTGTCGTTGTTGTTCATCCAGGCTGTCGTGATCCAGTTCAACCAAGGTGCTGGTATCAATGTCGATGTTGTAGAAGCCGCCTTCCACCGCTTCGTGGATCAGATCGGCAATGACTTTTTCCTCGGCCTGGGGATTTTCTTTCCACATCGCCGCTTTGGTCTGGAAGTGGTCTCCTTGAATGAAGACCGGACCGGTGTAGCCTTCAACGAGGGCTGCGGCGAGGATGCAGGCGCTGTATTCCGCCGGACGTTGGAAGGTATAGCCCATCTCGCTCTTGGCGATTTCCAGAATCACCGGACCGCCGTTCATGCCGGTCATGGCACGAAAGATCATCCGGGCGGTGTCGTAGGTCAGGGTACGCAGGTTGATTGCCGGAATGACCGTGCCGTGATAATCGTTTTTGCCACGGGCTTCATACAGACTTTGAATGCTCGCCGGATAAACGCCCAGCGCACGAGCGCCTTCCCAGATCACCCAACGAGCGGCATCACGGGTCTGTTCGTTGTCGGCAAAGACCGCAGCCCGCACCAGGGTTTCAGCTTCCTCGCGAAAGGCTTTTTCATTAAGAATCTTGATGCCTTCTGCCTTGTCGAACGTGACAATGTCGTTCAAGTTCACAGCGAAATCGGTCAATTGTGTATAGGTCATGGCAAGCCTCCGAAGTGTTTGTCTGGTTCCTTGGGTTCACCCCGACCTGTGAGCAAAGCCCAAAGCATGTTTTTCAATCAAATTCCCTCTATGTATCGGCTCGTTTCCTCAAACCTTGGGCTTTATCTATCATAGTCGAAAACGGCTGACAAGAGGCAAAGCCGCCGAAACGACATGGGGGCGGTTGAAGGAAAAGCCCGCTCCACCCAAAGCAAAGATAGACAAGGCAGGATTCACGCGCTAGGCTTCCGTGGAAAAGATGGATGCTACGACTCTAGCTGGATGATCCTGATGACTCAACATGATTCCATACGTGAGAAAGACTCCAACTCCACCCCGGTTCACGAGCAGAACGATCCCGTGGATGAAGCCAATCACGACGAGCAAGTCTCTGAACCTTCCGCCAAGCGCGTGGTAACCGAGCAATCCGGCACCAGCCGAGAGGTTTTCCTCTTGGCCTTTCCAATGATGATCTCGTTTCTTTCCATGTCCCTGATGGGCGTGGTGGATACCTACATCATGGGGCATGTGGGAACGGCTCAACAGGGGGGAGTAGGCTTGGGGTCCACGGTCTTCTGGACCATGATCAGCTTTTTCACCGGAACCCTGACCGTGGTTTCCACCTTTGTCAGCCAGGGCTATGGCGCGGAAAAGTACGATCGCTTACGGCATTGGGTCACCTCCGGGGTAATCTGCGCCATTCCGATGACCTTGCTGGCCTACGCCCTGATTCCAGGCATTCCCATTGCGGTGGATTTGATGGGCACCACCCAGGATGTACAACCCACCGTGCTGGACTATATGAACCTGCGCATCTGGGGGACTCCGTTTATCTTGATGAATTTCATCCTCACCGGCTTTTTGCGTGGGTTAGGAGACACCAAGACTCCGATGGTGGTCAGTCTGATCGCCAACCTGTTGAACGTGATTCTGGATGTCCTCTTTGTCTTCGGCTGGGGACCGATTCCGGAAATGGGTGCGCGGGGGGCTGCCTTGGCGACGGTGATGGGAACGGGCTTCAGTTGCGTAAGCTATCTGTTGATCTACTTAGGGCCAAACCTGAACCGTCGTTATCAGACGCGCCGTTTTATCTGGCCGGGAAAGGATAGAGTGATACGTTTCTTACGCATTGGGCTTCCCGTCGGGGTGAGCTTCATCATTGAAAGCGTAAGCTGGAGCCTGATGAGTATCTTCGTAGCCAGCATCGACCCGGCTGGCTTGGCTGCCCATGTGATTGTCTTTCAGGTTCTCCATGTCAGTTTCCTGCCTGCCGTCGCCTTGAGCATTGCCACCAGCACCCTGGTTGGTCAGTATATCGGCGCCCAGCGGGTGGACCTGGCCAAGAAAAGCGCCGGTCGTGCGATCTTGTGGAACATCGGCTTTATGAGCCTCGGTGCGTTGATCTTTGTCTGGAAAGGCGGATGGATCATCTCCCTGTTCAACCCGGATGCTGAGGTTGTGGCGATGGGAGCAACCCTCTTTCTCATTGCCGCCGGCTTTCAGGTTTGTGATGCCCTGGGTGTCAGTGCCGGTGGCGTGTTACGTGGGGCTGGAGACACCCGCTTTACAATGTTCATTCAAACCGGCTGCGCGTTGTTTGTGTTCATTCCACTGATCTTCCTCTTCGGTCAATATCTGGAAGGTGGGGTGGTTGGCGCGTGGTTGGCTGCTTTGGTCTTTGTCTGTCTTGTGGGCCTGTTGCTCTTTGGACGTTATCTCAGCGGCGCGTGGGAAAAACTGAAGGTGGCATAGGTCGTATTGTCAGGATGTAGGCTCCAAGGCTCTGTGGGCTGTGAGGGGATGGCTCCCTGGCGGATGGCCTGAAGGCCGATCCCATTGTGGCGTGATAGGATTTCTTCCTTGAAGACGGAACCGCTCTGGACCTGAATGGCGTCATGCCCGGATGGCTTCCACGCGGGATTCTTCTCTCGTTTACCCGTGCAGGCGGTTTCGGGTCGCCTGAAGGTCGTCCCATACCTGAGGTGGAACGTATAGCGAGCCATAGCCTTTGCCCAGTTCATTGCCTTGGGTGACATCCGGGCCGTGGTAATCGCTTCCACCGGTGACAATCAGTCCGTTGGCCTGGGCCCATTTGAGGCATTGCTCCACCTGCTCACGGGTATGTTCGGCATGGTAGGCTTCCAAGCCGTCAATACCTGCGTCGATCAACTCCCGCACGATGGCTTCCACCTTGGGCAAGTCCCGCTTTTGCGGCACAAAGGGATGAGCCAGGACCACCACCCCCCCCGCTTGATGGAGTTGATCCACCGCTTCCTGGGGGCTGACCCGTTTTTTATCCACATAGGCCGAGCCGTTTTTTCCGAGGAAGCGATCAAAGGCGGTATTGAAGTCTTTCACCGCACCATGCTTGAGCAGGATACGGGCCATGTGCGGACGCCCCATGCTTTCCAAGCGATCCATCGACCCGATCTGTTCGACAATATCTTCCTCTGTCACCGGAATGCCTTGGCCGCGCAGGTTGTCCAGAATCTTCACATTGCGCTCTTCACGCCAGCGTTTGAGTTGCCGCAGCCAGGAGAGGAAGTCTTCGTCATGATGGTTGACGAAGTAGCCTAGGATATGAACGCCGCCGAGCGCGTGGTCGGCACTGATTTCAATGCCGGAGGCAAATTGTATACCCAATTCCTCGGCGGTTTGCTTGGCTTCGGCCACGCCATCAACGGTGTCGTGATCGGTCAGGGCGTAGATTTCCACGCCATTGGCCTGGGCTTTTTCCACCACCTGCCGGGGGGAGAACTGGCCGTCGGAGGCGGTGCTGTGATTATGAAGATCAATCCGGTTGGTCATGGGTGGCCTTTCATCATGAGGAGCGTTTCACCCCGTTGGTTTCTTGGTTGGTTGGCTCACCGTCCCAGATTTTCCGACTGTCAGCCATCAAACGCCTGATTGTCGCATCGTCTTTACGCAGGGTCAAGACCTTAAACTGCGTTACATAGACCAAGCCCGCTGGGGCATGTTTGGGCTTGCGCAGAAAACGCGGCTCGCTGATCATCACCTCACCTTCACCGTGAGCTTTGCTGTAATGCAAGGCGAGTTGGGCCGCTTCCCTCAAGGTCTGATCGTCCGCTTTTTCTCTTTTACCGAGACGAACCACGACATGGGAGCCTGCCGCTTCGTGGGCGTGGAGCCAGAGGTCGTGTCCTTTGGATAAACCGAAGCTGACCCTGTCGTTGTCTTTGGCTCCTTTCCCGACCCAGATGGCCTTTCCGCTGCTGCTGACAAAGAGCCGATAGGGCAGGGCACGCAATTCATTCTGATTCTTTCGTTTCGATTGTTCTTGTTTGCGTTCGGGGATTCCCGCCTTGCGCGCTACATGGTGCAGCGTTTCTACGTCCTTGGCTTCTTCCAGGAGTTCCGAAAGCCGGTCCAGGCGGTCCAGTTCATCCTCGGTGGCCAGAAGCCGATTTTCCACTTCCTCCTTACCACGCAGCGCTTTTTTGTAACGCCGATAGTAGCGCTCCACATTCTGCTGCGGGGTCAACTCCGGCAGCAGAGTAATGGTGCAAAGTCCGCCTTCAAACCAGTCGTCCACGTCAATGGATTCCTGCCCGCGAGCCAGTTTATGAAAGTGGCTTTGTAGCAGGTCTCCACATTTTTGATACAGCGGGGCTTTTTCCCAATCCGCCTTTTTCGCAAGAAGCTTGGCTTGGGTCCGCTGGTGCTTCTTTCTCTGGGTGGAAAGCCAGCGTTGAATGCGTTGCTCTTCCAGGGCGATACGAAAGTCTTCTTCTTCCTGGTTGAAAACCTTTTCCGCCCGCTGATTCAGTCGCAGGGGATTCGTAGGGCTTTCGTCGTCGTTCAGGGAAAAACGGACCTGTGCCTTTGGAGGATGCTCCGGTGTGGTTACGGGCTGATAGGGTTTCCCCGGAGTGTTGTCCCTGTCTTCACTGCGGTTGGGCCGCAAACTGGCCAGCACCGTATCCGAGTCATCCAGCAGGAAAAGATTGGCGTGCCGTCCGGTCAGTTCCGCCACCAGGGAAAAGTGCTGAAACACATCCTCTTGTCGGGTGACGAAGCCCAGCCGAACCACGCGATCCTGGGGCGTTTGATGAACGGACTCCAGCCGTGAGGGAACGATGCGGCTGCGTAGCAAGCCGACAAACCCGAAAGGCGAGGGGGGATTACCAGGGCGCGAGCGGGCCAGATGGGCGCGGGAGGCATCGTCATCCACGCAAATCATCAACAGGGTAGAGGCTCCTTGCCCGTAGAGACTGAGGTACACCTTGTGTTCGTGGGGTTGATCCGCCCGTTGCACCTGGGCACCGATAAGCCCTTGCCATTCGGCAGCAAGGCATTCCAATTCCTTCCAATTGATTGGTTTCATCGAGGATCCTTTCTTGCTGGCATCCTAGCTCAGAAGGACGAAGAGTCAACGAAGAAAGCGCATGATCTGATCGGCAAAGGAGGGGTAATCATGCGCCAGGGTGTCCGCCGATCCCGCTTCGTAGTCAGACGGGTCAAAGCCGGGCGTCATGGTGGTGCCAAGTAGGGCGAAACGACCACCCGGCTTCAGCCTGCTGGCTTGCCAGGTTTGAGCGGGAACCAGCCATTGTACGCTTTCCCCCTGCAGGATATCTGGACCGAGAACCACTGGGGTCAGCCTACCATCCGGGTGCAGGTTGAGCATGTCCACGGTGTCGCCGAGGTAGACGTGCCAGAGTTCATCATGGGGTAGACGATGCCACTGGCTTTGGCTGTCTGGAGTCAACAGGTAATAGATGGCGGTGGCGAGAGGCTTTCCGTGTTGATCCGGGGATGCTTGTCGGTAGGTTTCCCGGAAAAACCCGCCTTCGGGGAGTAGCGGTTCAAGCCCAAGGTGATTGATGATTTCCTCTGCCGTGGGCATCCGCTATTTGGCTCCGGATTCATGGGCAGTGAGGATGCTGTCACGGCGTATCCAGACCTTTTTGTTATTCCTGAATCCGATGAGAAAGGGATCGTTTTGATTCAGCAGGTCTGTCAGCCGTTGGTTCTTTCTTCCTTTTTGCGGATAGAGATTGACCTCCCGCAAGGTGACACCTTCTGTAACCAGCGTGCAGCGTACCGGAGGAAGGCCGGAGCGGATCAGGTCTGCTTCCTCGCGGGCCTCGTCCGGCAAGGTGACGCAGGCGATGTGGCTGCGGGCAATCAACTTTACCTTTTTCCCTCGTTTGGGCAGAAAAGGTAGAAAGGGTGTGCTGTCTTCCAGCAATTGCTTCACCGGATCATGAGGAGTAGTTCCCCGCAAGGCCACGAACAAGGCACCGTTGATGGGCGTCCCGTTGCTCAGGGTAATGCGAACATCCAGTTTCTTTTTGGCTACGGCCAGTTCACTCATGGTTTTCTCCCATCATTGGGGACGGGAATTCGAGGTGGTAACTGAAAGATGGAGAATTCCTCTCGTCCGTAGTCGTCGGATTGTCCCACCAGACCTTCGTAGTAGCTCTGGGGCTTCAGGTCCAGTTGAAGGGTTTCACTCAGTTGGGGTGTCGGTTGAGCCGCTTCGTCGATCGGGGGTTGCGCCGTGGAGATGCCTTCGCTCACCTCGTCTCCAGACTTCGGTTCGGGCAGGAGTAAGGGAACCAGTTCCCCGTAGGATCGGTAGGTGCTGATGATGTCTTTCACGTATTGCACCGTAACATGCCCTTGCACGTAGCCGTGGCGATACTGGCTGTACCATTGGCGCTTGGTGAGTAAGAGCAGAGCCTGCTCGACGTGACCGGTCCAGACGTTGGGATTCCATCGCTTATCGACGCACAGATGTTGAGCGTCGCGAACGTGGCCGATCCCCGCATTGTAACTGGCCAGGACCAGCTTGACACGATCTTCCGGAGTGGAGTAGGGGAACATGCGGAAGAGCTTTCGCAGGTAGCGGGTTCCGCAGAGGATGTTGTTGTAGTTGTTGGCGAAGCAGTCCACGCCGTAGCGCTTGCCGGTTTCCGGAACGATCTGCATCAGCCCTTTGGCTCCGGCCCAGCTTTCCTGTTTCGGTTTGAACTTGCTTTCCCGGTAGGCGACAGCAGCGATAAATCGCCAGTCGAAATCATAGCGCTCGCCCATTTCACGGAAGATTTCATCAAAGGGGCTGACCCGTCCGCTTTCCAGGGTGAAGGTACTATGACGGCGCCGACGGGAAATCCGTTTACGATCCCTGAAATAGCGGTTGAAAATAACGGCGAACCATTCCGTTTTCAAGGTTTTGGCCAGAAAGTCATTGACTGCTTTTTTCAGTTCCGGCGCATTAGGGCGCAATCCCCAGGCAACCTCTTTGGGTGTGGAAACCGTGGCTCCCATGATGACATTCATCCCGGACGCGATTTCTGTTTCCACCTGTACGCGGTTGGCAAAGGTGCCATGTGTTTTCTGTTTCGCCACAAGGGAAAGCCTGTCTCTCAGGAAACTGGTTTCCTGAATCCATTCTACATTCAAGGTCTGCCGGTGTTTCAGTTGCAGGGTATCTACGATTTTTCGCATGGAGGGGAGATCCGGTAGGCTCCATGTACGCTTGAACAGGTCTTCCTCCTGCTCAACGGGCTTTTCTCCTTCAGGTGTGACCGCCACATAACTGATGGTGCGATAGGGGGTGGAAAATTCAATCTGCCCTTCCCGATCTTTGTTGACGCTGAAACCACTGCCGATAATGTCGCCGATCCCGCGATCTAAATAAGGAATCAGGTCTTGCACGTTGGTGACCGTGACGATGTCCAGGCGAACCTCCAGAAACTCGGCCAGTTTGTTGGCCATGTCGTATTCAAAGCCCATCTGGTGACCGCGATACAGAAAGTAGTCGGTTTCGTTGTTACGGGTCAACAGGCGTAACACGCCTTCCGCCTTGATTTTGTCCAGATCACGTGCCACCACGCGGCGCACGGAGAGGGCCGTCTGGTTGTCGCTGGGCTGCTCTTTCTTGTAGCACCCGTTGGATAGAAGTCCCAGGGGGATCACGAGGAAAGCCAAAAGGCAAAGCCGAGACCAGCAGGATATAACGACGTTCATGAAACCCCGACGTAGTTGGGTTGGCTGGATTACCAGACTGTTGGGTTGTTGGGTCAAGCTTGGCTAGTATAGCCCAAGGCGTCGGGAGGGAAAAGAAAAAAGAACAAGCCCCCTAGTGCCCTAACCAATATCTTATAGGATCTGAGATGGAATTGCTGACCGGGTGTTCTTGATGCGATCTGAAATGCCTGCTTTTGTTGGAAATTTAAGAAGAATCTGTTACAATGTCCGTAAATATGCGAATTCCAAAAAAAGAGAGGCATACCCATGAAGAAACGTCTGATTGGTCAAACCGTTCTCCTTCTGGTTGCACTTTGGGGCTTGGTTTCCTGCGATGCGAGCTCCGTCAACACCTTTCTCACAGAGGGAGGATGCGTGCAGGACAGTGATTGTCCTGACGGAAAGCTGTGTGAGCAAGGGCTCTGTGTGGAGAACTCCGATGTCGGTGATGATGACGATGATGGTCTGACAGACGGAGATGATCCCAAAGATGATGATGATGACATCATTCCTCTTGACGACGACGATGATGATCTCATTGACGGGGATAACTCCACGGATGACGACGATGATGACTTGACCGACGGGGATAGTTCCACGGATGATGATGATGATGATGACTTCACCGATGGGGATAGCTCCACAGACGATGACGATGATGACCTGACCGACGGGGATAGTTCCACGGATGATGATGATGATGATGACCTGACCGATGGGGACAACTCCACCGACGACGACGACGACGACGATACAACTGACGGGGATGATGATCTCTGTCTCGGTCGTGTCTGCCCCCAAGACGACAATCCCTGCACGGTCAACGAGTGCGATCCTGCTGACGGTCAATGCAAGCCCACGTATAATGAGCAGGGTGTCTGCCCTCAGGGTGAGAACCCCTGCATGGTAGCCCAATGTGATGAAACGCAAAGAGCTTGTGTTGAGGAATACACCACTCATGGTGCTTGCCCGCAGGATGACGACCCTTGCACACGCCATGTCTGTCGCGCCGTTGCGGGCAATGCCTGTGCGCCGGTTCCGGCCAACGAAGGGGGATCTTGTGATGATGGCAATCTCTGCAATGGGACGGATCTCTGCGAGGCGGGCCTGTGTGTCCATGAAGGAGAAATTGAATGCGGCGATTGCTTCCAGTGTGACCCCGATTCCGGCTCCTGCGTCTGTGACGAAAGCTGCGGCTCGTGTGATGAATCCGGTTTCCGTGTGGAACTGACCTGGTCCAGAGATCAGGCGGATCTGGATCTTCATGTACTTCGTTCCGGTGGTATCTTTGAAGATGAAAACGATTGTTACATTGGACGCAGTTCCCCGGATTGGGGCGTGGAGGGTGTTGAAGAAGACAATCCGCAATTCGGAGATGATGTACGCAACGGTCAGGGAGAAGATGTCAATCCGGAAACCGTAACCTTGGCGGTTCCCCGTGATGGCTCCTACCGTGTGCTGGTCCATTATTACGGGCGCTGGACTCAACAGAACCCGACAACCGTGTGGGTGAAAGTCTACTTTGATGGTGTGTTGGTTCAGGATCAGGAAGAAACCATGAATTTTGCCAACAGCTACTGGAATGCAACCTGCCTGAACTACGAGTTGCGCACGGCCAGTTCGATCACCAATAACGATGACTCCTTGCAGATGTCCGTGGGGGATCTGGATGACATTGACCCTACAGCCTGCATGGGGCAAGGGGTGGGTTGCGAAAGCGCCTGTGATTGCTCCTCCGGGCTTGCATGTGTTGGCGGGCGCTGTGCAGAGAGCACAAGCAACCCCATCTACTGTTGTGGGCGGGACGATTGCCCCGCCGGGTTGGCCTGCGAGAATGAAGATGCGGATGCTGGGTATTGCCAGGCGGTCATCACGTTTAACCGGAATCCAGAAGGACAAGACCTTGGCAATGCGGTGACTGTGGAAAGCATGTTCGGCGTCTGGGGCGTGCTGTTTGATACGGATCTTGAAAACGCCGTGGTGGCAACCAACAGCTACCAGCTTTCCAGCAGTTCACGGGGCAATTCCTGCGCAACCCTGGATGCCAACGGGCAAGCCTGGCAGGGGAATATCCATGCCTACTTCGTGGAGCCTTCGGCCAACGCGACGATGTCTCAACCGGCGGAAACCTCCTATGCCTCATTCTATCTGGGAGATACCCGCGTGAACGATGGCTTGCGGGTACGGGCCTACAACCTGGCAGGGGATTTGCTGACGGATTTCTATGTCGATGGCAGCTATTTCAACTCTCATCATTTTGTCGAAGTGAATCCTTCCGAACCGATGCACCATGTACGCATTGATCCGGCCAATGATCCAGATTTCACGATGGATGATTTCACCATCGCTCCCTTGTACCCGGCCACTCCGTAGCCAAACGGCGTTGATGGCATAACCAACCGGGGAGTCAATCCCCGGTTTTTTGGTTTTCATGCAGAGAAAAACAGGGTAAAACCCTTCGGAGAAGAATCTATGTTCTATCCTGTTCTGGAATGTGGCAAGGAAACGTATCCCCGATGATTGACGGCTTGAACAATCTTGAACGACAATGGAAGACTCTGTGTGAGCGGGAGTTTATCCGACGCTTGCTTGCCCACAACATGAAGGTTTATGCCGTCGGTGGGTGGGTTCGTGATGGCCTGATGGGGCGTGAAGCCCATGATCTGGACCTGTGTGTTGTGCAGGGGAACGAATCCTTGGAAACTTTGCTTTCCTCGTTGGGCCGTGTGCATCGTGTCGGGGCGTCTTTTCCCGTCTGGAAGTTCAAACCGCACGCCTGGGCGGGCGATGAACTGGACCTCTCTGCTCCGGTAAAACGGGGACGTTTGGGGTGTGAACCGCGTACTGCTACGCTGGAAGAAGACCTTGGCAGCCGGGATCTGACCCTCAACGCAATGGCGTTGGATCTGGAAACGGGGCAGGTGGTTGATCCCACCGGCGGGGTGAAGGATGTCTCTGCCAAACGCTTGAGAGCCGTGCATGATCAGACCTTCCTGGATGACCCTCTTCGGGTTCTTCGCACGGCGCGTTTCGCCGGAACCCTGGGTTTTTCCGTAGAGCCCCGGACCCTTGACCTGATGAACCATGCCGCACCGGACATAGGAAACCTGGCTCGTGAGCGCGTTGCCTTGGAACTTCATCGTTTGCTGGTGGAACCGGAACAGCCTTCGGTGTCTTTGCGTTGTTTGCACCAGGCGAAGGTCTTACCTTATTGTATCGAGCCGCTGGAAAAGACGGTGGGAGTTGCCCAGCCGCGTCCCTTTCATGATCATGATGTCTTTGGTCATACCCTCGGTGTTGTGGATGCTGTGCGCAACGAGCCGGTATTGCGCGTTGCCGCCCTGGCTCATGATTGGGGGAAACCTCTGACGGTGGCCCCTCATCCTAAGGATGGACGCATCTCCTTTTTCGGCCATGAGAAGCAGTCCGAGCGTTTGTTCCGAGCTTGGTATCAGGACGTTGGCCTGTCGATGGCTCGCCTGGATGAGGAAGAGGTGGCCTGTCTGGTTCGCAATCACATGCGCCGGGTGGAGGATCTGCAATCGGATTCGGCGATGCGTCGCTTTCTGGGAAAACTCGGCTCGGAACGAATGGCGATGTTATGGCATGAATTGGCGGTGGCCGATACCCTTGCCGGTGGGCAGCCGTGGCGTGTGCGGAACCTGATCGCTCTGGGTTGGCGAATGAAAGGTTTTTTTACCAAGGCCATTGCGTTGTCGGTCAACGACCTGGCAATTAATGGCAAGGATGTATTGGCCATCCGGGAGAGAAAGCCCGGCCCTTGGGTGGGACAGGTCTTGCAAAAGGCTTTGTTGGCCGTGATGGATGGGAAGGTAGACAATGAGAAGGAAGCTCTTCAAGGCTGGTTGGAGAGAGAGGTATCGAAATCGTCTGATGAAATGACCAAAGAAGTCTGAGATGTGTCGGATTCCTTTGACAGCCTTTCTTACTTTCAGGTATGATTTCAAGCAATGACTTTCAGCACCGTCACGTTTGGATGGAGGTATACCATGCGCCTGGGTATTTTTTGCTTCGTTCTTCTTTTTTTCAGCATAAGTTGTGGTGATAGCGACTCGGCATCCCTACCGGATAAACCCCTGGAGGAAGTTCCCGCCGACGGAGACACCTCGACCGATGATGATGACGACAACAGCGGCTTGGATGGGGATCTGACCGACGGAGATGACATCGACGGAGATAGTGACGGGGATGATACGGATGGAGATAATCCTACCGATGATGACGACGATAATCCCACGGACGACGACGATGATGACAATCCTACGGATGACGATGACGACAATCCCACGGATGATGACGATGATGATAATCCTACGGATGACGATGATGATGACGATCTTCCCTGCCCGGACTATGATGGCCAGCCGGATATCCCGGATGAGAACTTCACAGACAACGACTGTGACGGGATCGACGGAACCCTGGAAGGTCCGTATTTCGTAGACCCGGAAAACGGGGTGGATTGGCGCGGCGAAGCGACGGCGACGGTTCCTGCCAAAACCATTGACTACGCGCTGAGCCTGATTGGTGCCGAGGATCTTCCGGCCCAACTCTATCTGGCAGGTGGTATGTATACCCAGCCTGTTACGGTGAAAAACGGTGTATCAATCTACGGTGGTTTTGATGCCAATGACGGATGGGTGCGCAAAGCGGAAACCCCGACGATCATCATGATCAGCCAGCCGGATGATGAAGGCCAGCTTCGCGGTATTCTTGCCGATGCCGTAACCGAAGAAACGGACGTCGCGTTTCTTACGGTCAGCGTTTCTCCCAACCATACGGTTCCTGGCGGGTCCAGCTACGGCGCGTGGATTCGCAACTCCGACAACCTGAGTTTCCATCACATCACCTTTGCCGTCGGAGCCGGTGGCGCGGGGATGCCCGGTGTGGAAGGGGCTGCCGGAGCGGGTGGTGAGACCGGTGATCCGGGGCAGAATGGCAAAAAAGATGGCAGCGATGATTCTACCGACGGCGGAGCCGGAGCCGTGGCAAGCTGCGGAGATGATAATACCCGTGGCGGCAATGGTGGACGTGGTGGGTATGGCGATGACAACGACCCCTCGCCGCGAGCCGGGGCGGATTCCCCCGCCGGAACCGATGGCGGTGCGGGTTCTGCGACGGCCCATAACGATGGCGCCCCCGGTGTCAGTGGTGAGCCGGGAACCGCCGGTCAAGATGGTGCGGGTGCATATCAGGATTCCATCGTCAATGAAAACGGTTTATTTGTAGCGCCTTCCGGCACCAATGGTACCAACGGCACCAACGGTGTCGGCGGTGGCGGCGGTGGTGGTGGTGGTGGCTCCAACGATGGAGAAATCGGGTTTGAAGAGTACTGGGGCGGTGCCGGTGGCGGTGGCGGCGGTGGCGGATGCCTGGGTGCCGCAGCCTTGGGTGGCGGCGGTGGCGGTGGAAGCTTCGGCCTGTTCTGGGTCAACTCCGTTCCCAGGGTGTTCAACTGCTCCATTACCGTGTCCAATGGTGGCAAAGGGGGCGACGGTGGAGCCGGTGGCCTCGGTGGTGCCGGTGGAATCGGCGGCCAGGGTGGTACGATCATTCAAAACGGTAGCAATCATGCCACGGGAGCCGGTGGTAAAGGCGGCGATGGTGGTAAAGGCGGCAACGGCGGTGACGGTGGCGGTGGAGCCGGTGGCGACAGCGTGGGCCTGTATCTCTACCATCCCCAGGCCGAAGGATTGCTGGAAAACAATAATATCATTACCGGGTCTGCCGGACCGGGCGGAACGGCCCCGCAAGATCAACAATCCTACAATGGCCGGGAAGGTGCCAGCCATGATCTGTTCACCGTGGAAGAACCTGTGGTCGAAGCGGATGGGGATGAAGAATTGGAGGATGAGGTTGACCTGGATGGGGATGAAGGCTAGCATCAGACCGTGATGAATACGAAGAAGCATCTTCGAGTGAAAAATCCTTGAATCCACCCCACCTCCTGTGGGATGTCAACAAGGCCGGGAGATTTCCCGGCCTTTGGTTTGATGGGTGCGGAAGGGATGATTGTGGATATTTCAACATGTATTGAGCGCTTTGTCCATGCGTGGCGGACCCGACCGGCAGCGATGCTTCTGGTTAGCGGAGCCATGTTGTTTGGCGTTGTCGTTTTGCTTGGGCCGGTTCTTTTTCCATTACGGTTAGACCCGCTTTCTCCCGATGCCGGACGTAGTGTTACCATTCTGGACAGGCATGAACGCCTGGTGGCCCAAGTGCGTTCCCACGGAGCCTGGCGCTCGGAACCCGTTTCTCTGGAGGCCGTATCTCCATCTTTTCTGGAAGCCATCCGTTTGGCTGAGGACAAACGCTTTTACGAACACGGCGGGGTGGATTGGATTTCCCTCGTGCGGGCGATTGGGCAGAATATGCTTGCCGGTAAGGTGAAGAGCGGAGCTTCGACGATTACGTTGCAGTTGGCGCGTTTGATTCATCCCGCTGCGCGGACCTATCAGGCCAAACTCTGGGAGATGCTTCGTGCCTGGCGGCTGGAAGGTGGGATGAGCAAGCGGGAGATTCTTTGCGCCTACATCAACCGTCTGCCCTTTGCCAATCAGGTGGTTGGAGTGGAAGCGGCCTCTCAAGCCTATTTCGGCGTTGCCGCCAAGGATCTCTCGTTAGCCCAGGCTGTTTTTCTGGCAGCGGTTCCCAACGCACCGACCCGTTACAATCCCATCCGTCATCCTGAGGCGGTGAAAAACCGCCAAGACTGGATTCTTCAACGGATGCTGGATGCCGGAGAGATTTCCACCGAAGCTTTTCGCTTGGCCACTAAAGAACGTTTGGTGGTTCGTAATTTAGAGAAAGAGGTTCGTGCGCCCCATTTCATTCGCCATCTTTTGCAGGTCTTGCCGGAAGAAGTGAATCGGATCGACACCTCGTTGGATCTGGATTGGCAGAATCTTGTTGAACAACGTATTCAGCATTGGGTTGGTGAACTCAAAGACCGTCATGTCACCAATGCCGCCGTGCTGGTGTTGGATACCCAACGTGGAGAGGTGCTGGCCTACGCGGGAAGTGCCGACTATTTCAATTGGGAACACGGCGGACAGGTGGATGGTGTTCAATCTCTACGCCAACCGGGTAGTGCCCTAAAACCCTTCTTATATGGACTGGCCTTGGAGAATGGACACCATCTGTCTGATGTCCTCCCGGATCTGGAAATACACCTGCCTACCGAAGCGGGAGACTTCAGCCCGGACAACTACAGCCGTGTCTTTCATGGTCCCGTTCGGTTGCGGGAGGCTTTGGCTAACAGTTTGAATGTTCCCGCCGTGCTACTGGCTAAAGAGCTTGGACCGCAAACCTTGCTGGAGACTTTGCATCAGGCGGGGATGGATAGCCTCAATCGTGATGCCTCCCATTACGGTGTTGGCCTGACCCTGGGAAACGGGGAAGTGACCTTGTGGGAGTTGACCCGTGCCTTCCGGGGCTTGTTGCTTGGCGGTGAGGTGAGCCCGTTGCGTCTGCGTTCTCAAAAGCCCGATCAGAAAGCCTTGCCGGCCTTGGATTGCCTGGCTCGTACAATGCCGAAGATTGGGGATACCAACGAAGCATTGGAGCAAACCCTGGTCTGTGAGCCGTCTCGTCGCTTCTTCCGTGAGCCGATTGCCTTTCTTTTGAAGGATGCCCTCTCTGATCCACAGGCCAGGGCGATGGAGTTTGGCCTGAACAGTCCGTTACGTATGCCCTTTGATGCCGCGGTGAAGACGGGAACGAGTCGTGATTTTCATGATAACTGGACCGTGGGCGGTTCGCGCCTGTATACCGTCGGCGTGTGGGTGGGGAACTTTGACGGTTCTCCGATGGGCAAAGTATCCGGTGTGACCGGAGCCGGACGTATCTGGGCCGACGTGATGCGCTCGATTCATGGACGAAAGAAAGTACCGGATTTTGAAGTTCCCGAAGGGCTTCTGCAACTCCCGATTTGCCCTTTGTCCGGGAAGGCACCCGGCCCGGATTGCCCGCACTCCGTGCTGGAGTGGTTCCGCCGAGGCGAATCAACCCCAGAACGTGCCGTTTGTGATTGGCATAAGAAAGTCTTGGTGGATAAATCCTCCGGGCGTATTGCGCCCCACGCCTGTTGCCCCAAGGGGCTGGTAAGCTGTCCCTGGGCGGAATGGAAACTGCTGGAGTTGTTGCCATCCGACTATGCCGCCTGGCAGCAGGAGGCCAAGCGCCCGGTGCCCGTAGCCGGACTTCCGGCCATCTGCCAGGAAAACATGCAGGATCAAGGGCTGGCTCTTGAAACCGATCCCCTTGACACCGAGCCGCATCTGGCCATACTTCGTCCCGGTAATGGCGCGATTTATACCGCACCGACGGACCTGGCTCCCGCGTTTCAATCGTTGACCTTTCGGGCCAATGCTCCACGCGGGCGAACCCTCATCTGGTTGCTGAATGGTACGGAAGTGGGACGAAGCTGGCAGGACCATCAAATCCGCTGGTCAAGTCATCCCGGACGGTATACACTGAGCATCCATCTGGAAGATGACCCGCAGCACTCCGCGACGGTTCATTTCCAGGTGAAACCCTGATCTCATCAGCGTTGTGAAACGCTTTGTAGAAGGAAAATCATCATGACCGAGTCCCCCTTGCGTTTGGTCAGTTGCACGCCCGCCACCACGGAAACCCTGTTTGCTTTAGGTTTGGGCTCCAGTCTTATCGCCGTGGATTCCGGCAGTGATTACCCTCTGGAAGCCACGGCCATTGAACCCATCGGCCCGATGGATAACGTGGATATTGCCCGGATTTTAGAACTGGCTCCCGATGTAGTGATTCATTCCCAAAGCGTGCCCGGTGCCGAAGCGACGATTGATACCCTGCGTGAGCAAGGCATACGGGTGATGGATCTCTCGACGGAACGACTGGATGACATCATGGGGGATGCCTATACCCTGGCGGTGGATCTTGGTGTGGAGGAGCAGGGGCGAGCCTTGGTGGAACGTCTGGCGGCGAAAAAGAAGAAACTCCGTTCGCTCATTGCGCCCCGTGTAGACCCTTTGCGTGTTTATGCGGAATTATGGTCCAATCCCTTTCTTACCATAGGTAGCCAGCATTGGTTGACGGACATGATTGCGCTTTGTGGCGGGTTCAACGTCTTTTCAGACAAAGCCTACCCGACCCATATTCTGGAAGATGAAGAGCAGATATTCAACGCCGATCCTCAGGTGATTCTCATCTGCTGGGCCGGGCAGGGCGATGACTTTCGGGACTTGGAAGTCCGTGATATTCTGGCTCGAAAAGGCTGGGATGAGATCGACGCGATCCGTGAAAAACGGGTTCATTTCCTGCCGGAATCTTTGTTTCTTCGCCCCGGACCGCGCCTTCTGGATGGCGTGGAGTACCTCATTCCGTTGTTGGCCGACCGACAGTAACGCACCGGGGATTTATCGAGTGCGTCCCCGTTTGGATTTCAAGGGTTGATCCACCTTGGTCAAAGCTTGCTGGGCACAGTCTTTCAGAAGGACTTTCAGCTTGTCACGAAGCTCATGGGGAAGATGCTTGGCGCCAAGGCTTGCAGACAGTGCTTCGGCGATGTCCGGATGAAGGTAGACGCGGATCTTTCGCACGTAGCGCTCAAAGTCATTGCCGATGCCTTCCCACACGCCGACGTATTGGTCATCGTTGGACAGCACGCCTTGTTCCCCACAGACCGTCACACGGGGTAAGCCCTTCTTGGCATAGGGGACGTCAATCAGCACTTCATGGGGTTGGATCGCCAGCGGCCTTGCTCGATAGAGCAAGCCTTGCTCGTTGATTGCGTCCACGACCGTTTGGTTGAAGGCATCGAAATCCGCACGACGATCCCAACGGAGGCGGTCCAGCAGTTCAAACAGGTCTTTATCTCCCCGTTGGTCCAAGACCAGAAGTCGTTTGTAAAGGCGGCGCTGGTGAATCAGGCCCATCAGTTGTTTGGTTTCCGGGTCACCTTGACCGCTGAGCCATTGAACCACCTGTTCATCCGAGCGATTGATGAGTAAATCAACCATCTCTTCACGCTGAATCTTGTTGTAGATGTGAGTGCTGGCGCGGATCGCCCGGTTGACCATCGCCGTGACGGCGCGCCCTGCATGATGCCAGTAGACTTCGCTATACATCGCGCTGCGGGCGTAGGCGAACAACTCCATGCTGATGCGCCCTTTTTCCGTGATGGCGATGCGGTTGTTGGTCACCGGGTCCACGGTGAGGCTTTGAAACAGGCGATCCCGATCAATGAAACGCCCATAGGGAACCCCGCAGTGCAGCGAGTCCCGGTAGAGGTAATCCATTTTATCGGCGTCGATGGGGCCGTCCAGCATACTCCGCAAGATGGATTTATGATTCCGTTCGTCGTCGGTATACGATGCGGAAACCGGTTTGCCGCTGACGAAGAAACAGATGTCATCCAGGCTATGTTGGTTCCAGTCCTGCTTGATAATGCTTTCCAGGCTCGGCGTGTTGCGTGGAAGGCGCAAGCTGGGGTACCGATCCGCAATGGTTCCACGAAGGAATTCCGCCAGCAGATCCACGTGATCGTCCAACTCGTGATGCAGGGCTTCCAGCAGATGAGCGAAAGGATAATGCCCCAGGTCGTGCAGCAGTCCGGCCAAGAGAAGCGCTTCAATTTCCTGCCGCGTCACCCGTTGAGTAAAGGCCTTCGAGCGTTTGTCGGAAAGCAGAGACAGGATGTAGCGTCCGCAGGTTTCAAAAACACCCAAAGCATGTTCAAAACGGGTATGCTGCGCACCGGGATAGACCAGATGAATCAGGCTTAACTGCTTGACTTTACGCAGACGCTGAAAGTAGGGATGGTCGATGATGCGGGCCACGCGGGAACTGTAGGGCGCGCCAATCAACTCCGGAAGGCGCACGATCCCCCCGCGTGAGAAAGGAAACAACTCCGGAATGTCGTTGACCCAGGAAGGAAAACTCATCGTCAATCCCTGTGCTTGATGGCCCGGCTGGGCTGGCTAAGGTATCCGCGAAGCGGTGGGACTTACTCCACGCTTGATGCTCAGTTTTTCTTGGGTTCCGAATCGCCGAGCTTGAAACCTTCCGGAAGCTGCAACTTATGGGTTACCGGTTCTTTGAAGTCCGTCCGTTCGGGACGACGGTTGGCTTTTTCTGCGTTGCCTGCCGGGCGCATCGGGCTATCCCCGCGCTGATCCCGCACACGCTCTTCTTGGTGGGCCTGGTTGTCGGACTCGGCGGAATCCATGTGGTTTTCACCCAATTTTTCAGGGCCGTTCCAGCGGTAGAGGTAGCGGTCATACATCTTCTGGTAAGTGGACCAGCGGCCAACCTTGGTTTCGTTTTCCAAGATGCTGTGGAAGGAATAAATCCTCGCGTCCAGGTCATCCAATGCGGCCAGGACCATCGCTTCGATGGTTTTCGGACGTTTGGGGCTGCCGAATTCCAGTTGCCCGTGATGAGCTAAAATCATGTGGGTAATCAGCATCTTCAGTTCGTCGGGTAAATCGCCCAATTCACGAACTTTGTCATGGAACAATTCCACGCCAAGAATCATATGCCCGATCAGCCGCCCTTCATCGGTGTAGGCGATGGTCCGATCGCATTGCAATTCTCTTACCTTGCCGAGGTCATGGAAAAACACTCCGGCGACCAACATGCTTTCATCCACTTCCGGGTAATGGGCGGCGACCTGGCGGGCCAGTTTGGCCAGACTCAAGGTATGCTCCAACAGACCGCCCAGATAGGAATGGTGAATGGTTTTTGCTGCCGGGGTACGGATATAACGACGGGCGAAGTCTTCGTCTTCCAGAAAGGAGAGAATCACCCGGCGGATGTCTTCCTGTTCAAGTTGCACCACCAGTTCTTTCAACTCCGTCAACATCACGTTGGGATCAATGGCACTGGTGGGGAAAAAGTCAGCAGGGTCGATCTGGGAGTCATCCACTTTACGAATGCGCTGAATGCGCAATTGCAGCTTGTTATTGAAGGTGATCGCCTGGGCGCGCACTTCAACAAGATCCCCTTCTTCAAACAGCTTGGAAATCTGATCGACGTTATCCCAGACCTTGGCGTTGCAACTGCCGGTTTTATCGGTGAGGTCGATATTCAGATAGGGTTGGTTGGTTTTTCCAAGCAGTTCCGCTTTCTGGGTGCAGAGGAAAACCTCTTGAACGGTTTGACCGGGGCGAATGGTGGCGATGTAAAGTTCTTTGCTCATTGAGATTAACCTTGTTGTGAACGTCGGATGACCGGAAAACGCCCGAAAACCTTGCATCGGGACGAGATTGAATCCATCAGGATACCTCCAGGAATCCTTTTTGTTCTACACGGAATGTTTCCGGCAATCAAGGGAAAGTGGCTTCAAGCCTGAACCTGAACGGAAAACACCCCGTCCTCTGGGAAAAGGTCGGGGCGATGAGGGGATTCCGGGTTGGATCATCAGGTTTCAGTCAGTCTTTTCCTGTTCCAGAATGTGGTGAATCTGCTTGCTTAAGTCATCATGGGACGGGAAAAGGGGTACATCCCGGTGCCGTAGGGCAAGCATCTGTGTCGGAATGAGGATTTCGCATAAGCGATGATATTCCTTGACCAACTTGGTTTTGGACATCCGCTTGGTTGTCTCCTCCTTGGCCAGTTCCTCCAGGATTTCATTCATGCTGCGTTGGCCGTCCAACTCTTGAAAAAGTACAATATTTTCAGGGTTGGGTTGCATGGTGATTTTCAGGTATCCACGAGCCGAGGTTGTGACCGTGCCATGTTGTTTCTGGGCGGCCCGAAGGGCATCGGCCATTTCGTTGTGGTTCATATCCAAGAGGCAGGGGACAAGGTCCAGGTCATGATAATCCGCTTGCGGGGCCGGTTTCCGGGAGCAATAAAAGGTGTGCTTGAGAATGTTGCCGAAGAACACTTCTCCGATGGCTTGACGTTGCCTGACCGGCAGGCTGGCCAACTCTCTGGCGATGGTTTTGTCTTTGATCAGATTTTCCGGTCGGTACATCTGCTGATAGCGGGGATCGGCGAAATCCAGGAAATGCAGGCCCGCGTTTTCTACGAAGTCATACACCTCATCCACCGTGTAGCTGCGGTCCTGGCTGTGCAACAGCAGATCATAAATGCCGATGTCGCCCACCTGCCAATCGCGGATGCTTTTGGCGCTGAAGCGGAACCAGTTGGTTTTCGGGATTTCCTGAAGCATCACCTTGGTGTTATCCACCTGTTTCTGCAGGTTCGGCTCGTTACGGTTGATTCGCCGCATCAATTCCTGCATCTGATACACCCCGGTTCGACCATAGGTGGCATAGACCATCAGGCCCATTACTCCCTCTGGTTTCAGAACGCTGACCAAAGCACGAAGTCCTTCGTCCGGGTTCTCCAGATGATGTAACACCCCGGAACAAGAGATGTAGTCGAAGTCTCCCAGATCCATGTCGGGGAGATCCAACAAGGAACCATGCACGAAGCGGATGTTCTCAAGCTGCCGCTTCTCGGCGCGGCGCTTGCAAATGTCCATGCTGGCCTGGCTGATGTCCAGGTAGACGAGTTCCGCACCGGGGAGATTGCGTAACTGCTCGGCTAAGTAGATGGTGGTGTCACCCGTTCCGCCACCGGCAACAAGAAAGCGGAAATCCTTGCTGAAATCCTGCCGCCCACCAAAACCATGATGGTTGATGATCGGTAGCCGATCCGTGGTGGTGCTGTAGAGTCGTTCCAACTCCTGCTCCGGATCACGTTCCGGATAGGGGTAGTTTTCGTACTGCTCACGGACTTTCTTCAAATAGTTGGTGTCGTTTTTCATGACCGTTCCATCCATCCGCTGGCTTGGGTTGGTGTGGCGTACTTGCCTTGAAGTATCGGCAAGGATGGTCAAGACTTTACGCCAAGAAGCCAATGAGCAGGATGCGCCGAAAGAAAACGGTCTGAATCATCAAACGGAACTCCAAGGTTCCAGCCTCTAAGGATGGGAACAGGAGACTCCATAGGGGGGGGACAACGAAAATGTCCTTTGGGATCAGTCGGCGTTCTCATACACCGGAGTCATCGAGTAAATGGCGGCTTTGATCTGCCGCCCGCCGGGGCTGTAGTAAACTACCAGCAGCCTGCCGTCATCCAGTTGCAGCAGGCCGGGATAACCGCATTCCGCTGCGCCGCAGTCTTCAATGACGATCCGTTCACTCCAACTCCGGGCGCCATCCAGGCTGACCACGAAGGAGACATCTTCCGCCGAATAGGCATCATTCAGCCAGCGAAAGGCGGATAGAATCGCTCCGTTTTCCACCTGTAAAAGCTCCGGGGCGTGGGCAATGAAGGGGAAATCAGACCAGGAACTCCAGCTTTGTCCGTTGTCATCACTGATACTCTGCTTCAGCGGGCCGGGGTTGGATGGGCTGTTTCCTTCCGCCGTGCGCACATGAAGCAGAAGACGCCCATCCTTCAGGCGCAGCAGGGCCGGTTCCATCAACCAGACATCACTGGCTTCATCGTGCATCACCGGTTGTTCCGTCCAGTGCTGGCCGTTGTCGGTGCTTTCGTAAAGGCTGATCCGGGATCGCGGCATACTGGCCAGGGCAGAGAGGTTCAGCGCATTGGCACCGTAGGCTGGGAGCAGCCAACGGTTTTCCATTTCTACGACGGAACTGGAGCTGGCCATGATGATGAAGGGCTCATCGTTGCCATCCGTCCAGAGCCCTTGATCGTTCAGGCTGGCTTCCGTGGGGCTCATTTCGCCTGGGTCAACCTGGATCAAGGAACCAAAGCTTGCAGCATTGTTCTCCGATTGCGTGGTGAAGATGTGATGCAGGCTCACCGAACCCTCGGTGAAAGAATGGGTTTTGTATTGGAAATAGTTGACAAGCACACGACCGTTGGAAAGTGTCGCCACACTGGGGTCACGGTCATCCATGCCGGAAACATCGGTCAAAACAAAGGGGTTTTCCTGCCAGGTCAAGCCATCCGCTTCACCGAAGAGTTTCATAATCTTTCCCGTGCTGTCAACATGGCTGTTGCCCTGGCGAAACACGATCATCAAGTTTCCGTTCTCAAGCCGGGTGACATCGGGAAAGGCGAGGTGTGTACCGTTGCCGTCATAAATCACGAATTGCTCATCGCGTTGAAACTGAAGGTCAATCAACTCTCCCTGAGCTTCTTCGTCATCGTCTTCCAGATCCTCATCTCCGTCCGATGCCTCCGCTTCGTCATCACCATCTTCACCGCTTATATCGTTGTCATCATCATCATCATCGTCCAAGGAATCTCCATCCTCGTCATCCATGCAATTATCGTCTTCAGCGCAGTCGCAGGATTCCTCACAAGAGAGGCAGAAAAGCAGGCTTAAAAGAAACAGGGCGCATATCAGGTGGGTAGGGCGGTTCATGACTGTCTCCCATTATCCTTTGGGTGTATCCCAAAGGGGAATCCATTGAATAGGGTTTCTCCTTGATCCTGAGCAAGAAATGCCATACATTGAGCGCCTTGTCAAAGATCCATTCTTGAAGTTGATTCGCTGGCTGTTCGGTATCAAGAAGGATGGATTTCATGGCTTTCGGTATTACGGTTCTGAGCAAGAAATGCCATACATTGAGCGCCTTGTCAAAGATCCCTGGATTCTTGGCAAGTTGATTCGCTGGCTGTTCGGTATCAAGAAGGATGGATTTCATGGCTTTCGGTATTACGGTTCTGGCTTCTGGGTCCAAAGGAAACGCCTTGCATGTGCAGGCCGGTTCCACGCGCTTTCTGGTGGATTGCGGTTTGAGTTGCAAAGAGATGGAAGCAAGAATGGAGGATGCCCGGCTCGATCCCGACGCCGTGCAAGGGATTCTGGTCACCCATGAACATTCGGACCACATCCGGGGAATTTCCGTTTTTTCGCGCCGTTACAATACGCCGGTTTACGCCAGCCAGGGCTTGTGGAGAAAACTCAGCCGGAAAGATCCCAACTGGCATGAGGTCCGTCCCTTTGTTTCCAACAGTCCCTTTCAATTGAATGATGTAACCGTCATGCCCGTTCGCGTACCTCATGATGCCGCCGATCCCGTGGCTTTTCGTATTGAGTACAACAAACGCAGGTTCGGCCACCTGACGGATCTGGGTTGGATACCTGGCCCGGTTCGTGATGCGTTTCGGAGCTGCGATACCCTGGTCTTGGAAAGCAACCATGATCCGCGCATGTTGCGCGAAGGGCCTTATCCCGCCTACCTGAAACACCGTGTCGCATCCAAGGTGGGGCATCTGTCCAATGAGGAGAGCGCCGGCCTGCTTGAGTCGCTGGCTGATGAGCGCTTGCAGACGGTGATTTTAGCCCATCTCAGTGAAACCAACAACCGGCCAGATCTGGCGCGCCATCCTGCCGAAAACGTACTGTCCTCCAGATGGAAACAGGCTCGGTTAATGCTGGCCCAGCAAGGTGTTCCTTTACCCACCGTGGAGATTTCCTGACGGAAGATTTCCTGTGCAAGTTCAGGTCAGATAGGAAAAGATGCCTGAATCGCTACTTGTGTATGACCCTATCTGTGAAATGTTCAAATTTTGCTTGAATGACAGAAGATGTCATGTTCTTGTTCTATTTAATTGTCAAAACATTGGCTTTCGTGTATAGTCCGCCTTGAATAAAAGTTAGCCTTGTGCTTTCGTCGAATCCTCAACACGGATGATGAGACTCCCGATGGGATTGTTTTCCAAACTCCAGCTTTTTGCCGACAGCGGTGGAAACAGCATTCCCGAACTGCAAAAAACGAGAGAAAGCATTATTGATGGCATTATCCTCTCGTTCGTGATGTTCGGGTTCGTTTCCACAACGGCGGGTGTCCTGAAAGCCTGGCCATTGCAGAACTGGAGCTTGATTTCCTTGTATGTGGGCTCGTATGCCTGCGTTGTAGGGATGGCGATCTTCCGTGAAAAGATCCCCCTGATCTGGAAAGTGGGAATCGGCTACGTGCTGATTTTTGCCTTGAGTATCGTTGTTCTCTTACGTTTTGGTTTCAGCGGGGCGGGCATCTGGTTTTTGCTGATGCTCAATGTGCTGACAACGGTTCTATTGGGGCTTCGGCTCGGATTTATAAGCCTGATGGTCTCGGTCGCGGCTGTTGCCGGTGTGGGGTACATGGTCACGGTCGGAGGTGTGTCTCTGGAGACGGACAAATGGCTTGATAGCAACAATCCCCTCGCCTGGATCTTGGGTGGGGCCTTGTTTACCGTCTTGGCCTCAGCCTCATCGGTAAGTCCGGGGATTCTTCAACGCCATCTGGCACATTCTTTGAAGCTGTTGAAGGAAAAATCCGAGGATCTGGAAACCACCAACCGACAGTTACGCACGGAAATGGCGGAACGCCACCGAGCGGAATATGGTCTGCACAGCTCTCAGGCATTGTATCATACCACGCTGCACTCCATCCGAGACTGGATTCACGTGGTCAACCGGGATCTGCGTCTTGAGTTCATGAACGAAGCCTTGCTATGCTTCAATGCCAACATGGGCTTTGAAACAGAGGTCATCGGCAAGAGAATTGAGGAGGTCTTTCCCTACACAAGTCATCAGACTCTACTGGAATATCAAGAGGTTTTGGACAGCGGAACGATTGTTGTGAATGAGGAAATCATCTCCTTTGGCACTTTTCAGATTGCCGTTGAGAGCCGAAAAACCCCGGTCTTTGAAGGAAACCGTGTTGTGCGGGTGGTGACCACCATTCATGATGTCACGGAAAGCAGGCGTATGGAGCGTGAGCTTCTATCCTATCAGGATAACCTGTTTGAGATGGCCGAACAGCGGAATATGGAACTGAAAAGCCTGAACCATCAATTGCAGCAGGAAATCCGCGATCGCCGTCAGGCCGAACTGGACAAAGCCAGCCTGGAAGGCTTCTTGAGGCAACAGCAAAAGCTGGAAGCCGTGGGGACTCTGGCAAGTGGTGTGGCCCATGAAATCAACAACCCTACGAATATCGTCATTAATTACGCGACCTTGATTGAACGCAGGATTGAAAGCGACCCGGAAACCTGTAAAGAATATGCTCAAGAGATCGTCCTTCAGGGAGGGCGGATTGCGAACATCGTGCGCAACCTTCTGGAGTTCTCCAGAAAGGACCAGGACCACCCGAAAGCAGAGGATATTCGTTCCCTTTTGGATGGAACCATCTCAATTCTTAAACCCATCCTGAAAAATGACGATATATTCGTGAGTGTGGACATCGCAGAAGGGTTGCCCAAACTGAAGTGTATGCGGCAACAACTTCAGCAGGTGTTATTGAATCTGATTACAAATGCCAGGGATGCCTTGGAGGAGGTAAACAAAGACGAAGGGAAAACGATTCAGGTAAAGGCAATGCTGGAACACAAGCATGGGGGTGCTTGGTTGCGGTTTGTCGTTCGGGACAACGGAACGGGGATTGAGAAGGATAAGCTTGAGCGGATTTTCGATCCTTTCTATACCACGAAAAACCCGAATCGGGGAACGGGCCTCGGTCTGTTTATCTGTTCCAGAATTGTTCAAGAGCACAAAGGTCTTTTGGCGGTAAAGAGCAAAGAAGGCGTGTATACGGAGTTTTCTATCGATCTGCCAATGGATGAAACGACGGCATAAAGGCGCGCCGATCGACGATGAACCGACATGGTGGGAGCAGAAGCACGGTTCATCGGTCTGGGGATTCAAACATTTCGTTGTCGGTAGCTGGTCGTGTAGGACGTACAAGATTCCCGATTTTTATAAGGGAACGGCGAAGAAGCTGTCTTTTTAATCGGTTTTCCAAGCCATCTCAGATGGTAGCACGTGCTGAGAACGACCTTTTCATTGTTGTGAAGGTGCGTGAGCGGGGAGAGCCAGGTGAGAAACGCTTGGGTTGTTGCGGTTCCGACATGGGGCCAAGGCTCCATCTTATCATGGTGGAGCCGCTCGTATAGATGTTTTTTTTGGGGTGAAATGTACATAGAAGAGGTTACGTGACAGAGATGGGTATCATTGGGTGTTTGACGAACAATCGAGAGTGCGACGAGGGATCGCCATGAGACAAATCTTGATCGTGGATGATGAAGCAGGAATGCGCGTCACAATGCGGGAGGGCTTGGCAGGTGAGGGCTATCGGATCTACCTCGCCGATGGTTTCGAGCAAGCTAAAGCCGTCTTGGAAAGCCAAGCGATTGATGTCGTCGTCTGTGATATCGTGTTGCCTGAAGTCAGCGGTATCGACATCCTGGACCATGTCATCTGTCACTATCCCAGCACCAAGATGATCATGATTACCGGCGCGCCGTCCATCGAAAATGCCGTCAGTGCCGTGCGACGTAGAGCCTTTGACTACCTGACCAAGCCGGTAAGCTTGGATGATCTGGCGAAAAGCGTGCGGAACGCCGTGATGGTCAAGGAGTTGGAGGAAACCAAAGAGAACTACGAGCGCGAATTATCTTTCAAAGTGCTGCAACTTGAGAAGGAAGTTCAGGAACGCAAGGAAGTTGAACGAAAACTGCGGCAAAGTGAAGAGAAATATCGCTTACTGATTGAACAACAATCCGACTTCGTGATCAAGCACGCTCCGGATAGTCGTATCCTGTTTGCCAGCCCCAATTTCCTTCGCAAGTTCGATCGGCAAGAAGACGAAGTCATCGGTCAGAAGTACTGGCCGGAGATCCATCCCGACGACAAAAAGAACTCTCTTGATGCTTGGAAAGAAGCCCGTTCCGGTGTGAAACGTGGTACCATCGAACAGCGCCTGAAGACCAGGGAAGGCTATCGCTGGGTAAGCTGGCAGTGGCAGGGGATGCTGAACGAAAACGGCCAGGTGGAAGGTGTTGTTGCAACGGGAAGGGATATTACTGAAGCCAAAGACAGGGAACGTGTGCTGGCCTTTCAGGCGATGTTGTTGAATCAGATTAAAGACAGCATCACGGCCATTGATCTGGATGGCTTTGTTACCTATTTCAGCCCTGGAGCAATGGCATCCAGGAACCCCGTCACGGAAGACATGGTCGGAAGGCATGTCTCCGTTATTGAGAATACCGTAGGTAAAGCCGGAATTCCCGGAGAAATTATCAAGCAGACCCAGGAAGAGGGGCGCTGGAGCGGCCATATTGCCGGAACAGATCCAAATGGTAATGACTGGGTGGCCAACCTGAGAACCTGGTTGACTTATGACGAACAGGGGATCACCAATGGAATCGTTGGGATCGCCTCGGATATTACGGAAGAAATCCGTATGCGTGAGGAGCAGGAACTGCTTCGTGAACAATTGATGCGCAGCCAGAAAATGGAGGCCATTGGTCGCCTTGCCGGGGGAGTTGCCCATGATTTCAACAACCTGCTAACGGGAATCAACGGCAATGTCTCCCTGCTGTTAATGGATGTCGAACCGGATAACCCCATGCATGAGTTCTTTGTTGAAGTCCTGGAAACGGTGCAACGGGCCAGTGAATTGACGATGCAACTGCTTACCTTCAGCAAGAAGAACATCCTTTCGCCACGATCCTTGGACCTGAACGAACTGATCATCAACCTAAAGCGGATGCTTCTGCGGGTGCTGGGTGAAGACATCCAACTGGAAACCCATTTTGACAAGGCCGAGAGTCCGGTCCGAGCCGACCCCGGTCAGATTGAACAGATTCTGGTGAATCTGGCGATCAACTCCAGGGATGCGATGCCCAAGGGAGGAACCCTGTCCATCACAACCGGTCGGGCAGAGGTGAGTAAAGAGCGGCCTGTGATGGATCTTCCGGCGGGAGACTACGTCACGTTTTCCGTTGCCGACACCGGGGAAGGGCTCAGTGAGGAGGCCCGCGCCCATCTCTTTGAACCTTTCTTCACCACCAAACCTCTTGGAGCCGGGTCGGGTCTTGGCTTGGCCACGGTCTATGCCTCCGTAACACGTCACGGCGGCGCGATTATCGCGGAGGAGGGCAGAAAGCTTGGGGCTTGTTTTACGGTTTATCTTCCCTCGGAAGCCGAACCTGTGGCTTCCAACAAACACGTTGCCACCAAAATGAAGCTTCCCGGTGGAAACGAATCCATCCTTGTGGTGGAAGACGAAGACCTGGTTCGTAAAATTGCTAAACGGATCTTGGATCGCCTTGGCTACAAGGTAACGGCTGTGTCCAGTGGAGAGGATGCCGTGGATCTTTGCGATCAAAACGGCTGTGATTTTGATCTTATCATGACCGATGTGATCATGCAGGGAATGAATGGCTATGAACTGGCGGAACTCACTCGCAAGCATAACCCGTCCCTTGGAATCCTGTATACTTCAGGCTATGCCGAAGACAAGTTAAAAGAGTTTCATGATCTTGAAGACACGGAAGGAATATTCCTTGCTAAGCCTTATTCTCCGGCGGATCTTGCCGAGCGGATTCGACACATCTTGGATCAGCGAAAAAAATAAACACCTGATAATGGGCGAGAATGGATCGCCGATGAAGATCCATATTGGGCAATAAATCCTAGTGGATACATGTATAATGCGCTCTTTATGGATTCAAAATACACGCTGATTCTCACGGGTCCACATCAAATATATCGGTAGGTAAGAACGATTGCACGATGCTTTCCGCCTTGATGGATGGCAACTCTTTGGGTAATCGCTTGACGCTTTCTTCAGGATGATCTATGCTGACGCTGTACCGGAACAGGACTGCTAGGATGGATTCCCACATGCCTTTGACAAACAAAGGTCAGATGAAAACACGGAGATGATACCGATTAGGAGGAAATCATGAAAACGATGCGACCAGGTCTGATTGCTTTGATGATGGTGTTTCTTTTGTTGCAGGTTACGGCTTGTGAGGAAGACAGCGACGATGGAGGAACAACAGACGAAGATGGGGATGAACAGGACGACGACGATGACGATGACACTGCCCAAGAAGACGGGGATGAGGACGGAGACGAAGAAACCATTGATTGCCTGAGCCTCACGGAAGAAGACTGTGAAGAACATTCCGAGGAATGCCGAACCTATTTGGCTCGTCGTTATACCCTTCGAGAAGATGGGTGCCTCTACTATCAATATGATGCGAATCGGGAATTTGCCTCGTGTGGATCTCTTGAATGTGGCAGTGAAGACGTTGAAATCAATGTATTGTCCCCCAACGATGAATACTGGTATTTTTCAGACACATGTATTCCAGAAGGCTGGATTGATCTCTATGATGATGAAGACATCTGTGAGACCCGTGATTGCCCCACCGAGCCTTTTTGTCATGGACCCATTGCTGATGGCGATGAAGAAGCGACGGAATAACCTCCTCCTTGGCGAAGCCGACCACGTATAGGGCGTGAGGTTATGGGAGGAGGTTCTTGATCCCTACGTTGTATTCTGAACTTTTGGAACTACCCATAAAACAAATCAAGCAACCGCCGGACTCAAAACGAGCCCGGTCGGTTGCTTGGTGCGCGACGTAGATCAAGTCAAAAGGCTTGGTTGAGACTGTCGAGCCTGATTAATAATCAGGAGGCAACTCACCCAGTTCAGCCAGGGTGAACACCGGGCCGTCTTTACAGACCAGTTTGTCCCCCACATTGCAGCGACCACACATCCCGATACCGCATTTCATCCGGTTTTCCAGGGAAAGGATAATCGCCTCGTCCTCGAAACCGACTTTTTTCAGCACCGGTTTGGTGAAACGCAACATCGCCGGAGGCCCGCAGACCAGCACCAGGGCATTGGCCGGATCAGTGACCTTTTCTTCAACCACGGTAGGAACAAAGCCGACGTTGCAGCGCCAGTTGGGCTGCGGCTCATTTTCGCCCAAGCCATCGACGGTGATGTGCATGTCGATGTCGTCCCGTTCCTGCCAGGCGAGGATCTCCTCACGATAGAGCAGGTGGCCGGTGCTGCGGGCACCGTAGACGACCAGGATGTCTTTGAACTTGGGACGGTTGGCCGGGTCAAGCATATAGACGATGCTGGAGCGCAGCGTACTGAAGGCGCACCCACCACCGATGATCACTACGTTCTTGCCTTCCATACGATCCCAGGGGTAGTAGTTTCCCAAGGGGCCGCGCAGGCCGATGACATCACCCACTTCAGCGTTATGCAGAGCGCTGGTCACGGAACCGATACGCTGCACGGTGAAGTACAGAAAGCCTTTTTCCGTGGGGCTGGAGGCGATACCGATGGGAATTTCTCCCTTACCGGGGATGCTGATTTCAGCAAACTGACCGGGAACGAAGGCAAACTTTTCTTCATCTTCCGGGTTCAGAAAACGAAGTTTGAAGGTTTTCAGAATGCCATCCACCGTCTCGGTGATGATCTCTTCAATCCGCACCGGATAGGGCTGATAGGCGTTGGCATGTTTCATCATTGGCTCACCTCGTCCGGTTGGTATTGGTTCATCGTTTCAGCGACTTGACGGATGTCAATGTTGGCCGGGCAGACATCCACACAGCGACCGCAGCCTACGCAGAGCGCGCCGCCTTCGTATTTGTCCATGTAATACTTCATCTTATGCATGAAACGTTGGCGAACTCGCTGGTATTTATGCTCACGCGGGTTATGGCCGGAACCATGCTTGGTGAACAAGGGGAACATGCAGCTATCCCAGTTGCGCAGGCGGTCGCCTTGCAGTTTTTTCACTTCGTCCTGGATGTCGAAACACCAGCAGGTCGGGCAGGAATAGGTGCAGGCTCCGCAGTTGATGCAGCCGGAGGCCACGTCTTGCCAGAACGGCGCGTGGAACAGCGCGTTGGTGTTCTGATCCTTCAGCTTGTCCAAAGACACCTTGCTTGTGATGCTTCCTTCCGCCGCCGTTTTGGCTTCGGCAAGTTTCGCCAGGGCTTCGTCCGTAGCGGCATCGCCATCCAGGGCGTTCAGCAGGGCTTCACCTTTTTCGGTAAGTGCCTTGAGCAACCAGGATTCGCCTTGGTCGGCCATCAAGACATCCAGACCGGTTTCATCATAGGGGCCAAAGCCGGTACTGGTACAGAAACAGGTAGAGCAGGGCTCATCGCAGGCAAAGCCGATGAAGGTGGTGGCTTCGTAGCGTTTGGTCCACCAGGGGTCTTTGTAGTCTTCGGTATCGAAGTTCTTCTGCACCAAGGTCAAGGCTGCGGCATCGCAGGGGCGCAGTCCGGCTACCAGTTGCGGGCCGAAATCCTTGGCGGTTTCCTTCAGGATATTGGCTTCCGGGTCAGAGGGATTGGTGGTGTATTCAAACATCCGCTCCGATTGCGGGAAGATGATGTTTTTGGGGCTTAGCCGGGTGTTTTGGAAGTCGTAATCAGGGGTTACGTCATCGGTCAACTCGGCGAACTTATGGTAAGCACCCTCGACGGTGGGAACGAACACGCGATAGTTTGCGCTCAGTTTCCGCAGCCCGTCGGTCCAGGTCGATTTCTCGATTCGCTTGGCTTGCATATCGGTTCCTCCGGGCGGTTAGCGGATGAAGTCGTTGATGTCGGTCATCTTGTAGGCGTCCAGCAGGGGGCGCTCTTCCAGGCTCATGCCTGCTTCGTGACCGTACAGTTCATTGGCGTCCTTAACCAGTTTACGGGTCAGGTAACGAATGGGAATGTCCACCGGACAGGCCCGCTCGCAGGAACCGCAATCCGTGCAACGCCCGGCCATATGGAAGGCGCGCAGGAAGTGGAAGGTCAAGGTGTCGGTTGCGTCCGTGCTTTTACCAACCCACTGAGGCTTGTTTTCATCCACAAAACAGGTGGGGCAGTAGCACAAGGGGCAGGCATTGCGGCAGGCGTAGCAGCGGATGCAGCTCTCGAAGGTTTTCTGGAAATGCTCCCAGCGTTGTTCTTCGCTCATCGCTTCCACGGTGTCCACATCGTCAAATTTTCCTTCGCCGTTGGTGACCGCGTCGCCCAGCAACTCATCAAAGAGAACCGGGTTTTTCTGGCGGCAGCGGGCGCAGTTGCTTTGCAGCAGTTCTTCACGCGAAAGGGATTTCTCTTCTGCCTTGGTTTTCACAAGGATGGTATCTCCTTGGTCTTCCACGGCAAGAATTTCGCTTTTCCCGGCCAGAGCTTTCACCGCACGGTGATCAATCATCCCCTGACAAGGGACGCCCAACAGCACGAGCTGATCCCGCTTGACCTGGTTTTCCTGAATGTGAATCACCACGTTGCGGGAACTGCAACCCACCACGGGTAGCGCAACACGTTCTTGACGGCGGGGCAGGTAGTTGGCCAGATTCAAGGCGCAGTGACCGTCCCAGACCATGTTATCCAGGTCTTCAACCGTGCGGAACTCGGCGATCTGATGCGTCATCGGTTTCGTGCCTTGACGATAACCCAGGATGACATCGACTTTCTTCTCTGCCAAGAGGGCTTTGGCCTTCTCTTTCAAGATGCTCTCGTAGCGTTTCATTTAGGCCACCTCCGCTCTTTCTTTCACCAACTGGCCGGATGTCGGACCCGCTTCTTTGACGATGCGGATGATATCGTTGGCCACTTCGGCGAATTTCGGTCCTTCGGCACCGGAGATCCAACTGAAATGCAGCCGGCGCTCATCAATTCCGATGTGTTTGAACAGGTTGCGGAACATGGCGAATTTACGCCGGGCATAGAGGTTGCCTTCGATGTAGTGGCAGTCGCCCGGATGGCAGCCGCTGACCCAGACACCGTCCGCGCCATTGCGGAATGCCTGAAGGATCAGTTTGGGGCTGATTCGGCCCGAACAGGGGACGCGGATGACTTTGAAGTTGGGCGGATATTGCAACCGGTTCACTCCGGCCAGGTCCGCCGCGCCATAGGTGCACCAGTTGCACAGAAAGGCGACGATCCTCGGTTCCCAATCTTGCATTGTTGACTCCTTTATCACGTCGTAAAAATCCGTTTGTCGGGATGCTTTCCCGTTTGGTTCGCTTAAATCGCTTCCTCAAGCTGGGCCATGATCTGGTCTTGCTCGTAGCCGCGCAGGTTGATTGCACCGGAACGGCAACTTGCCATGCACAGGCCGCAGCCTTTGCAGGTCATGGGATTGATTTCCGACTTGCCCTGGAAACGGCCTTCCGGGATGATGTTCGGCGCATTGTAAGGGCAGACCTCAACGCAGACGCCGCAGCCGGAACAGTCGGCTTGATCGACATAGGCTACCTGACCGCTGATGTTGATCCGTTTGCGGGCAAGCAGGGTGGTCGCACGGCTGGCTGCTGCCATGCCGTGGGCGATGGACTCGTCAATCGGTTTCGGGTAATGAGCCATGCCGCAGAGGAAGACACCGTCGGTGGCGAAATCACTGGGAGCCAGCTTGACGTGGCTTTCCAGGAAGAAACCGTCCGAGGTCAACGGCACCTTGAAGAACTGGGCCAACTGCTCGTCTTTGTAAGGCACAATCGCCGTAGCCAGAGTCACCAGGTCGGCTTCGATCTCCATCGGTTGATGCAGAATGTGATCGGTGACCTGAATGAGAACCTTGTCGCCTTCGGCACGCAGTTGCGGTTTGCTGTCCAGACCGAAACGGACGAAGATCACACCCAGGCGACGGGCTTTTTCAAAGAGTCTTTCCCGCTCGCCGTAGGTACGGATGTCACGGTACAAAACCACGACGTTCCGCTCCGGGTTCATCTCTTTGAGCTTGATTGCGCTTTCCACACTGTGGGTGCAGCAGACGCGGGAGCAGTAGGGACGATCCGGTTCACGAGAGCCGACGCATTGGATGAACACGGCGGTTTCCACCTTGTCCAGACTGGCCGGATCATCAAGGAAGCGGCGGTCCAGTTCGCGGTGGGTCACGACGGCCTGATGCTCACCGTACAGGTATTCGGTCGGCTTGTAGGGTTCGGCACCGGTGGCGATCACCGTCACACCGTGAGGAATGCGTTGTTCCTGCTCGCCGGTTTTCAGGGTGCTGATGAAGTTGCCCACAAAGCCGTCCACGGCGGAAAGTGTGGTGCTTTTGTGAACCACGATGTTTTCATCGCTTTCCACCTGTTGCACGATCTTCTTCAACTCGGCTTGTACGTCTTCGCCCTGCCAGGTGTTCACCAGATGACGGGCTTGACCGCCCAATTCGTCATCACGTTCGATGAGGTGAACCTGGTAGCCTTGTTCGCTCAAGCCTTTGGCGGCGCTCATTCCGGCCAAGCCACCCCCGATCACCAAGCCGCTCTGGTTGATTTCCAGTTCGGCTTCCTGAAGCGGACTGAAGCAGGCCACTTTGGCCACGGCCATACGAACCAGTTCTTTGCTCTTTTCCGTGGCCCATTCCGGGTTCTCCTTGTGAACCCAGCTAACGTGGTTGCGGATGTTGGCAAACTCGAAGAGATATTTGTTCAAGCCGGCTGCGGCCAGGGTTTCCTGGAACAGCGGCTCATGGGTTTTGGGAGTACAGGCGGCAACGACGATGCGGTTGAGCTTGTGTTCCTTAATTACCGCCGTCATTGCGTCCTGGGTGTCCTGACTGCACGAGTACAGATTGTCCGAGGCATAAGCCACATAGGGCAGGCTCTTGGCGTATTCTGTCACGCCAGGGACATCCACCACGCCGCCGATGTTGCTACCGCAATGGCAGACGAAGACACCGATGCGTGGACGTTGGTTCTGAACATTGGTTTCCGGAACCACTTCGGCCTGCTTGGTCAGTGTGCCACGGGCAGCGGCAAGGTTCTTTCCGGCGCAGAGCGCGGCACTGGAGGCTTCGATGACCGATTGGGGAATATCCTTCGGGCCTTGGAAGGCACCGCAGACGTAGATCCCTTCACGGCTGGTTTCCACCGGAGTGAAGCTTTCCGTTTTACAGAACTGGCCTTCAGTGAGCGCCAGACCGAGTTTGTCGGCCAGGGCTTTCAAAGAGGGGTCCACTTCCAAGCCAACGGAGAGGACAATCAGGTCGAAGGTTTCCGTTTTCGGATTGCCTTCATCGTCGATGTAGCGCAGGCTCAACAGGTTGGGGTCGTCGGTCACCGGTTCCACACTGTGAATGCGGGAACGCAAGAAGCGGATTTCATGCTTGTCTTTGGCGTCATTGTAGCACGCCTCGAAATCCTTGCCGTGGGTACGCATATCCATGAAGAACACGGCGCAATCCAGCGGGTCGTGGCTGTGTTCCTTGGCGATGATCGCCTCTTTGATCGCATACATACAACACACACTGGAACAGTGGGCGTTCTTGGCGCGGTTGACATCACGGCTTCCGACGCATTGCAACCAGGCAACCTTCTTCGGTTCCGCTCCGTCGGAGGGGCGCGTCAGGTGACCCATCGTCGGGCCGGAAGCGCTGAGGATGCGCTCGAATTCCAGGCTGGTGACGACGTTCTTGTGTTGGCCGTACATGTAGCTTTGCAGCCGGGAAGGATCGAAGACTTTGAAGCCTGCGGAGAAGATCACCGAGCCGACATTGAGGTTCAGATGTTTCTCGGTATCCTCATAGTTGATGGCCTTGGCCGGGCAGACTTTTTCGCAGATTCCGCATTTGCCTTTGGTCAGCTTGATGCAGTTTTCCGCGTCGATGCTGTATTTCAACGGCACGGCTTGCGGGTACAAGACATGGATGGCCTTCCGGATGGCCAGGCCGGCGTTGTAGTCGTCCGGCACTTTCTTGGGGCATTTCTCCGCGCAGAGGCCGCAGGCGATGCACTTGTCCATATCCACATAGCGCGGACGCTGGCGGACTTTCACACTGAAATTACCCACCGTGCCGTCGATGTCTTCGATGTCGGCAAGGGTGATGATTTCGATGTTCTTATGCCGCCCGACTTCCACGAGTTTGGGGGACATGATGCACATCGAGCAGTCATTGGTGGGGAAGGTTTTGTCCAGTTGAGCCATTACGCCACCGATGGAGGAGGCTTTCTCAACCAGGTATACATAATAGCCGCTGTTGGCCAGGTCTAAACTGGCTTGAATTCCAGCGATCCCGCCTCCGGCGACCAGCACGGAACCGATCACTTCGTTCGTCATGCTTGTTTCTCCTTGATCGTCATTATCAATCAGTTGGTTCGCCGTGTCAGGCTTCGTTGGTTTCGTCCTTGTCATCGCCAAAGCCGATAATGGCGTTGGCCAGAAGCTTCCACATGTGGATGCTGGACCAGGGGCGCTTGTATTCCTTGGCCAGATCCCCAATGCCGTCAATGCAGTTGACGCAAGGAGTACAGACCAGTTCCGCGCCGGTACGGTCGATCTGCTCAACCTTCACTTCACCATATTTGAAGCGGGATTTGGCCAGACCGGAGATCAGCGCACCGCCACCGCCGGAACAACAATAGTTGTTTTCACGGTTGGGGGTCATTTCCACCCAATTTTCACAGATATTGTCCAACACGTAGCGGGAATCCTCAATGATATCAGGATAATCATTCATCACGGATTTCCGCGTTGCATTGCAGGGATCATGCAGGGTGATCAGTTGCGGATTCTTGGATTTATCCAGCTTGAAGCGGCCCTCACGAATCCACTTGGCGTAGAGATTCACCACATGCACGACATCAAAGTTCGGTTTGATTCCGAATTTGTTGTAGCCGTGAACCGTGGCAAAATAGCCGTGACCGCATTCGGTGTAGGCAATGGTTTTACAACCCAGTTCTTCCACACGGGCGACCTGCTTACGCAGGTTCTCTTCCCAGCTTTTCAGATCGCCGGAGAACATGCAGTAGTTGGTTCCTTCCCACCAGATGCTGGGCATGGTCCAGTTCGCGTTGGCGAAGTGGAAAACCTTCATGATGTCCTGCATCTCGTCCGGATGATACTGCGGGAGCTTGGAGTTGATTGTCGCGAAGTACTCGGCACCCTCTTTGTCGATGGGGACTTCAAGGGCCGGGATCTCATCTTGGAGTTCCTCTTTCATCCAGTCCACGGTGTCCAGCCACTCATCGGTGGCGATCTGCATGTTGTTGCCTTTGTCGCGATGCAGGTCGCAGGTAAGCTGAGCTTTGCCGGGCAAGGTCTCCCGACTGCGCAGGGCGCGAGCCTGGGTGATCATCGCTCCGATCTGGATGTTCATCGGGCAGACATAGGTGCAACGGTCGCAGCCTGTGCAGGTGAAAATCCAGTTACTATTGATAAGCTGTTCTTCCATGCCCAACGAGATCAGGCGAATCGCCTTTCGTGGGTCCATGTTGTCGATCCCGGCGGCGGGACACCCACTGGCACAAGCGCCGCAGGTCAGACAGGCTTCCAGCTTGGCCATCCATTTGGGATCACTAGCTAAAAGGTCTTTGAGCGGCGTGGGTCTCTTCTTGCCGATTTGCAATACCTCCACGGGCACCTCCTTAACGTGTCAGCAACAGATAAACGTCAGGGTCCAAAGAAACGCACCCGGAAGTGCATTCTTCGACCGTACTTGGCGAAATTGGGAATAAACTTGGAAAGGGTTTTGCCACAACAACTACAACCGCGTGAACGAGAAACCATGAAGCAAAGACGCAATGTCCCTTCAAGGTACAATCAGACGATAGAAAACACACAAAAATGAATCATAACCCAGAAGAATGATATTTATAACGCATCATGATGAATGAACCATCATTCATAGTTTACGTGATACCCATATTTTGTCAAGAATTTTCGGTGAGACAGAATCTCATACGCGATAAAATCATTGATGAATGGGCGATTTATCGAGGCATTCAAGCAAACAAATACCGATTAGCGCTCATGTTTGGCGGTTTCAACCGCAACAGGTTAACAAATATCATAAGTATCGTTTTCTTGAAAGTGACGTATAACAATGGGGTAACTATGATATTATATGTTGGGTGCGATATGTGCCATATGTTTAAGGTTGTGACAATCGGAGAAAGCAAACTAGTTGTGCCTAAGAAATGGTTATGTTCCTAAACCATGCCAAAGTCTTGTGGAAAATCCGATTCCACGCTCGCCGCGAGATGGCGAAACCCCAAAGAAGGCGGATGCGCTGCGAGGTTCGGGATGTGATAATGACGAAGACGAGACATATCTAAGATTGGGTTTGCTGAAGGGATAAACAGAAGACAACTCGGCTTTGACGGAAGAAGCCCATATCTACAAATTCATCCGCAACACCATGAGGACGGATGTACAGTGGTGTCATTCTGCGGCTTGTTCAACTGGCGGCTCCGATGAGGGTTGATCTTTGGTGGATGCCTTCATTCCGGCAAGCAACGCATGGGTAAGACTTTCCGTGGCTTGTTCAATCTGTTTCCAACCTTCCTCACTGGACAGGTCAATGCCCAAATAGACATCTGCGGTTTTGGAACGCAAGACCAGATAGGTCAGTCCGGCGTGAACCAGGGCGATCATGCCCAGGACTTGCGTGTTGGTTCCAGCCAGATCAGGATGGGAGGCGATAAGCTCCATGCCTTGGCGTTCCCTTGCCTCGGCCAAGGTGTCGGTCAACTGGTTTCGTTCCAGTAGTTCCCAGCGCATCAGTTCCTGCGTGAGTGGACGTTTGCGCAATTCCCGCAAGTGACCTAAAAAGGCACGTTTGCCAAGTTCAAACAAGCCAAGCTTGCGAGTCTCATCGGCAGGGCAATCCAGCAGGTCTTCCAGGCCAGGCCAGAAATCCGTGCTTTGGGCATATTCTTTCAACAGCTCCGGCAGTCCTCCGAAATAGCGGTAGATCAGGACTTTATCCACACCGGCGGCTTTGGCTACGGCATTGATCCCCACCTTGGTGAAGCCGTGTTTGGAAATCACTTCTCCTAGAGCTTTTAGAATGCGCTTGCTGGTTTGCTTACGATCTCGAACGGCTGCCATGAAACCTCGTTGGAGCAAGATGGGTTGCAGAGAATCGGTCAACGTAGGGAGAGTATGTCACTGAAGGGTGACTGTCAAGAAAATCATAGAGAAGGATGCCCTCTGTTTGTATATCCTGAATGGATTCGGCACCAAGGAAGAGATATTCTGAAAACCTTGTAGGATCATTCAAGTTATTTCATGATTGGGCGATTCTATCCGAGAACGCCCTTCGTATCCCAGGGCGGGTTGGGTTGTCGTCATTCCTTTTCCAACTGGACAACCTGATACCGAAGAGGATACCTTTTCCTTGATTTGAGAAGGTTCGACATGGAAATGGAAACGGACTTGTGCTAGATCAATCTCTGATGGGGCTTGTCCCACCATGAAGCCGGTGATGCTTTGGCTGATTGGTCACAAAGAAGCGTGCTTCCATCATGTTCGGCCCTGTTTTTTTGTAACGACGAGGAACCCATGTCCGGCGCACCATCCAAATTCCAGCGTTTGCAAAAAGCGCGGGATTTCAAGCAGAAAATCAAAAAGGTCTTTGAAGCCTCCGGCTTTCGGCCCTACATCTCACCGGTTGAGTTGATCCACCTCAAACCGCTGCTGGAACGACAAGGGGTGAAGCCGAGCGAGGTGATCACGGTCTTGAACCGTACTCCGACCTTGGCCGCGTGTGCCTTGAAGGTGATTCAAAGCCCTCAATATACCAACCGGAAGAATATCACCAGCCTGAAAGAAGCCGTGGTGCGCCTGGGGAGTTCGCCCATCTTGGAAATCATCGGGAAATTACCTCAAAACTTCCCCATGCTTCCCGTCCAACCGAACCTTATTCTACTCGAACGTTTTCGCAAGCACAGTGTCGCGACCGCCCACATCTCTTTCATGCTGGCGACGGTGCTGAAGCTGGATTATGACCTCGCTTACCTTTGCGGCTTGTTCCATGATCTGGGGATACTGGGTTCCTTGATGGTCTTACTCCGATCCGACCCAGGCAATACCGCACCGACCTTTGAGGGATATTGGGATGTGGTTCACCCGCTCCATGAAGAAATGGGCGAGGTGTTTGCATCGGGGTGGGACTTGGGCGAGGTGATGACTCAGGTGATGGCCCAGCATCATCGCTTTGATCCCCGCTACGAGCCCTCACGCTATTCACAGATTGTCTGTCTGGCTGAACACCTGGCGCGAAAACTGGGTTATCCCATCATTACCATCAAAGATAACAAAGCCTTGAGCATGGAGTTCGATGTCTCCAGCATAACCAACGTGGATCAGTCCATCGCTCAACTCAAAGTACCGGATAACGTGTTGATGGAGATCGTCAACCTGGCTTCGGCCCGCTTGAAAGATGAGTTTGAAGGCCCGCCTGGCTAAGCTGCGCTCTTGGGAAAAGCGATCACCAAGCTTTGACCTCTTTCCACAAGACAATGCCGGATCGAAGATTGCCGGAAAAGAGGCCGTGAATTCATCCATCCGTTTGAGAACCATTGACATTTTCTTCGCTGCCGACTAGCCTTTGCCGTCGCAACATGCTACAAATCCCTCAAAAGGGATCTTCACCATTGCAGATCAAGGCGGTTCGGTACCATGACCCAAGAACGAAAGCATGACGTTCAGACCCAACAGGAAAACGGCGAGGTCCACGCGACGTGTAAAACCTCTGTATGGAAAAGCTTCCTCCGTTCTCGTGTTGGAGCGGCCCTGTTGATGGCCGGCCTGGGATGTCTGCTGCTATCTTTTCTACAGATTGGTTGTATCAGTGAATACCCCGGCGTGGATATGCCGGATGATCTGATTCATTATCCCATCGGCGTGGCGGTTCATCCTGCCGGGCGCTATGCCATTGTCGTCAACTCCAATTTCAACCAGGCCTATAAAGACGGCTCGGTGGTCGTCATTGATTTACAGCGCAACCAACTGGTTTCAGACTGGACCTTACCCATCGGCAGTTTCGGGGGCGATGCGGCCTTCAACCATGCCGGTTCCAGACTGTTTGTTGCCGTGCGCGGTTCTTTCAAGGCGACCCAAGGCTTGCCGGATCAACCGGCGGACCATATCCTGGCCATTGACATCGACCAGGATGTGGCCAACTCCGAACCTGGTGAGAAACCCTTTTTCATTGCCACCAGCCGTACCATCATCCGCACATCCTCCGACCCCTTCGGCGTTGCGGTGGATCACTCCGACCGCTACGTCTACGTAACCCACCTCTCCAACGGAGAAGTGACCGTACTGGAGAACGAAGCTGGCTTATTCACCAACCCGGATGAGATTCTCTCGACCCAGAACTACGAATACCTCTACCGCTGCGTACCGCAGAGCAACCAATGCCCGGATACCGAAGAAGCCGGTTCGCAATGCGGAGCCTGCCAGGAAAACGCAGACTGCGGGATGATGGTTTTCAACCAAAGCACCGAGGAAGGACGCTTTGAACGCACGGAAAGCAATAGCTGTCTGATCAACCCCTTTGTGGCCGAAGAACGTTTTTGTGCCCAGTTCTGTGAGACGGATACTACGGAGTTTGATGATTCCGGCAACGTGATTCGTCTGGGCTGCCCGGATGGAATGCAGTGCCGGCCCATCACCGGCTTGCGCTATCTGACCCAATACAAATTCAGCCAGGGCGGCAACCAGTTGGCAATCAGTCCGCTGACCCGCACCGTGTATGTAACCCATACCCAAACCAACATTCTGGGCGTGCTTCGTCCACGCTATGTGGAAGGCTTGGGCTTTGGTGCGCGCACGGAAGAACTCGCCCTCGGCGGCGGTTCGGATGTGCGTGGGTTGGCCTTTGATGATGAAGGCAAGCGTCTCTATGTGGCCAGTCGTCAGTATACCAGCGATTACGGAGACAGGCCCGGCCTGCTGGTTATCAGCACGGAGCTGAAGTATCAGGGCTGTGACCAAGACCAGATGGTTCAGGATACCACGGCCTGTGAAAGCAACGAACTGGTCGATTTCATCCAGCTTCCCTATGCTCCGGCCAATGTGGCGATGGCCAGACGTCACCTGTATGTGGCGATGTTTGAAAGCAATGAATTGGCTGTCGTGGATATGGACAGCCGCCAACTTGTAGACATTATTGATCTCAGTCCGGCTTCGACAACCGACCGTGCCGGGATTTATCGCAAAGACAGTATGCCTTATGACATTGATATTTTTGAGAACGACGCCGGTGTTTTCGCCGCAGTCAGTTACTTTGAATCCCATGAGATCGGCATCCTGAAACTCTTTGACAGCGAAGGCAATCCGATCAACGAACTGGATCGTAAAATTGAAAACCGTGGAAAGCTGTACAGCAATGACCGATAAACGACAGCCAGGTTTCGTCCGCGCATGGATCGTCGCTGCGTGGTGTCTCTCCCTTCTTTTTCTCGTGCAATGTTCTGCCGGAGGAACGACGAGTTACACCGTGTCCAGCCTGAACCGGCCTACGGCCATTGGTGTGGCGGTTCTGGAGTGGGAGTTGTCCGACGATGACTTCAGTGAGCAATACGCCGATAGCTGGGAATCGTGTCTTGGGCTTCCCTACCGTGCCTTTGCCTTCATTCCCAACAGCGGAGGCGATAGTGTCGCCAAGATTGATCTCTGCGCGGCGGAAGTGCAGAACACGATGCAGGCGGGCAACCCTTACGTGATTACCCATATCCCGGTGGGAAAAATGCCCGTGGATGTCGCGGTCAGTTTGGACCGGAGGCAGTCCCGCGTACTGGTGGCGAACAGTGGAGAAGCCAGCCTGAGCATCATTGATAGTTACACCGGGCGCACCTTGCCGTTCAACGCGGAACTGAAAGGCCAGCCGGGCCGCCTGGTGATGGCTCCCGACCCCTCGGTATCCGAAGGGATGGCTCTGGTTACCCTGCCGATGTTTGGGGACATCGCGGTGGTGCGCAAAGGTAGTGATGAAGAAGGTAACGAGCGTTGGGCCGTTGAGCGGACGCTTTCCTTGCAGGTGGACGGCTATGACGCTCCGAAGCTTGGAGCCTTGGAACTCAGCCCGAATGGTACCACGCTTTACGTGACGGACATGGTCGCCTCGTATTTCTACATCCTGGACCTTACCCGTCCGGATACGCCTCCGGTATTGCGGAATGTCAACGGCCCTCAACGGAATGTCTCCGTCTCGCCTGATGGCCGCTGGGTTTATCTTTCCAAATTGGATACGCGCCGCGTGGCGGTGTATGACACGGTGGAAGACCGCTATGTGGATACCAACGAAGAATTGTTGAGCCACCGCAACAACCCGCCGCCCTCGGATCTCGTTGATTACGACATCGACCTGCAAAGCTATCCACGCCAGGTGGTCTTTGCCGATGTGGCCAAGACCGTCGTCACGGAACCTCAGGACGAAGATGGAGATGAGGGGCAGACGGACGGAGACATCGAATTGGATGGTGACGCCGAACTGGAAGAAGGGGAGGGCGAAGAAGCCTCGGAAGACAGTGAAGACGAAAAAGAGGATGATCCTTTGCGCCTGATGAAACTTCGCGCCGATGATGATGACGATCTTGATGGGGATGTGGAAGAGGAGGAAACCGAAGCCGGTACGGCCTCAGACCCGCGCCTGTTCGCCTACACCATCGGGTACAACGGTAGCATTCAACTGATCGACCTCGAAAAGAACCTGCACGAGCCTTACGATAGCACGGGAGGCAACAACCCCAGCTTAAGCTTGGTTGTCAACGATGAGTTGGAGATTGACAACGGGCAGTGTCTTGCCGACATCGAATGGGATCTCCCCGTGAACAGCACCCCCGATGCTCTCTGGGAATTTGTCTGGCAGGGTGTGATTACCCAAGATGACGGCAGCATCAGCGGTGCTTTGGATACCGAGAATAACCGACTGTACGACAGCAACGTCCGTTTCACCGATTATTCGGACCTCCATGCTCGCTCCTCCATCTTGCCGGGGGATTGGATTGTCATTACCACCAGCGTATTGCATCACTCCGATGGCAGTTCCTTCTGCATGGAGACGGTGACCGATGAAGAAGGCAACAGTACTTTGCAGGATGTGGAGCAGGTGAGACTTGAAATCACCGCCGTTACGGAAGAATACCTGGAGTTCGACCCTCGCAGTTTGAACCTGGAACAATGCTTCCGCGGAGGCGTTTCTTATGTGCTGAGGGCCAACAACAACTACCTGGTCTACATGACGGATCTGGACAGCCAGAACGTGCCCATCTCGGACCGTATGTATCAAGGCCGTGCGCAGAACTCCGACTTCGTGCCGTCCACGGTGGTGGAAAGCCAGGAGCAGTTTGATATGTTGGCTTTCCAGACGGAGGATTACACATCCTATATCTGCCTTCAGGAAGTGGAAGATGAGGAAACCGGCGAGACGGAGAGAATTTATCGCTTCCGTACCAACATGACCCTGGCTCCCAGCGGGGAGGTCGTGCAGGGAATGCGTTGTCGTGCGCCCTGGTTGGATGCTGGAGAAGGTATCCAGGCCAGCTTCGAGAACGAACTCATCCGTGTTGCGATCTGCCAGGATCTGGACAACGCCGGGATAAAAACGAAACGCCTGGACAGCTATACCTATTCCTTTGTCACCAAGAGCGGCGTGAATGAGATTGTCAGTATCACGCTGGATGGTGTGGTGGATACCAAGGTCGGCGTTTTGTTGGAAGATGCCGTGGTCAGCGAAGCCTATGAAGATTTCCCCAGGCTCTACGTGGTGGATTCCAGCGAAGGGATCGTCTGGGTTATCGATCTGCTAACCGATACGGTCGTGGATTCCATCTACTGATCGTGGATTTCACACCGGTGGCGCGGGCGTAGTTCCTGCCGCTGCACCTAAACATCAAAACCCGCCATTCGGCGGGTTTTTTCTTGTAAAAAACCGTCGTTTACAGGCTGCTTGTCAACATGGAAATCAGCAGACCGAGCAAGGAACCGGCAAAGACATCTGAGGCGAAATGCCGTCTTTTCACGATGCGGCTTTTACCCACCAGAGTGGCAAGGATCAGATAGAAGAAGGCCAAAATGATGCTTTGACCTAAGCCACTGAAATAGAAGGCCAGGAAAAAGGCCCGTGCAGAGTGAATGGAAGGAAAGGAACTTGCATCCACGTAATGAAAGAATTCGATGGCTTTTTTCGGAATGAGCAGATTCGTCCAGCGGCGCAGCGGAAAACTTAACGGGGGACGAGTCCCTTCAGGGTTGTCCGGTCGGGCTTTAAAGGTAAACATCTTGTAGAGGTTGCACAGCAGGGTGACGATCATCACGCCGAGCAGGGCAATCCATCCGGCTTTGGCTCCAAAACCGAAAGCCAACAAGGCAAGCAGCAGGCTACCTGGAAGGGTCCCTAATATACTGATCAGATCCCAGAACAACATCCAGTACGGGTCATTGAGACGTGGAGTTTGCGAGGTGCTCATGCCTTGCTTCCTTTCTACGTGGGACAGCCATCAGGGGGTTGCGTTTCATCGAAGCCGGATTGTACCTGGAAGCTGGTGTTTCGTCCAGTATTACATACGGGGACGGAAGCCTTCGCCCAAAACTTCCTGAACCTGACTGATCACCACAAAGGCTTTGGGGTCGATCATCTTGGTGTATTTCACCAGCAGGGGCAGTTCCTTACGGGTAATCACGCAAAAGACTACCGGGCGGTTTTCGCGAGTGTACAAGCCTTGACCATGAATCAGCGTGCCGCCACGGGCCAGTTTTTGAGTTACCATCTGCGTGATTTCATCCACATTCTCACTGATGATATACACGCCGCGGGCGTAGTCCATCCCTTCAACCAAGAGGTCAATCACCCAACTGGAAACAAACAAGGCGAGCATCCCGTACAGGGCCAGATCCGCATTGGCAAACACGTAGCCTGCCAAACCGATCACCCCGGTGTTGATGATAAGAATGGCCATGCCGTTGGAAAGATTCGTATATTTGGAGATAATCCGGGCGATGGTCCCTGAACCGCTGGTTGCGCCACCGGCCTTGATAATCATACCCAATCCGGCACCGAGGACGATGCCGCCAAACACCGGCGCTAGAATCGCGTCGGAAATCTGAATGGTCAGATGGAAGACTTCATTGAAGATATCCGTAAATACGGAAATCATCACCGTGCCGAACAGAGCTTTCAGGGTAAACCCTTTGCCTAGGATTTTCCATCCGGCAAGCATGATCGGCAGGTTGAACAAGAGCATCCCCAATCCGGCGGGAAGTCCCCAGAGGTGATTGAGAACGACAATCAAGCCGGACACCCCACCGGGAGCCACCTTGTGCGGGATAAGGAACATCACCAGCCCAACGGAGAAGACCATCGCGCCGCCGAGAATGACGATGTACTCCAGCAGAATCTGCTTCCAGGAGTCACTCAATTCCCGAAGTTGAATGCGTTCCTTGCCACTGCGCGCCGTCTGGTAATCCTCCGGGATATGCTCCAGCATCTTGTCACGGGTTCTTGGGGAGATATGGATCTTTCCGTGGGGTTCCTGGTTGTGCATCGGCGACTCTCAACAAAGGTTACGTTCGGAGCGGAAAAGAACATTCAGTATAGATTTATTGCCGGTTGAATGCAAGTCCTGCACACGATTCCGGGCGTGATTTTCAATCTGGGGAGTTGGAATGATGGAGGAAACAGACAAACCAGCGGCACCTTATCCGAACTCTACCTAAGTACGCTCATGGCGAGTGATTCATCGACGATGAATCGGTTCGAGCCACGAGCCATCCTTCGATACACAGCCCTCCGGGCTGCACTCAGGATGAGCGTGGATACACCGCTCTCCAGGCTGCACTCAGGATGAGCGGAGAGAAATAGTCGTTCCGAAGGCATCACGAGGAATGAGCGGAGAGAAACCTCCATGACAAAGTCAATCTCCCCACAAGGAAATTCACACCCCACGATTCCGGGCACGAAAAAGACCGTCGGTCGCAGGGACTGGCGGTCTTGAGGCATTTCAGAAAACCTGTAACAAAGACGGTCTGGCTAGTGAGCCTCGCCATCCTTGGGCATGTTCATCTCCAACAGAACGCGGTTGGTTGCTTTGGGGTGAACGAAAAAGGCCAGGGTGTTGTGGGCGCCGGAGATGGGTTCCGGGTTGACCAGGGGAACATCCTTCTCACTCAAGGTCTTATGGGCTTGATGGATCTCCTCCACGCCGAAGCAGATATGTTTGATCCCTTCGCCACCTTTTTCAATCTGTTTGTGCAGGGGGCTTTCCTCGCTGGTGGGCTGCATCAATTCGATTTTCACCTCGCCCACGGGAACCATCACCACTTTCACCTTCTGGCTTTCCACAATCTCCGGCTCGCTAACCGGAAGACCCAAGACATCCCGGTAGAACGCGGCAGCTTGGTCCACATCTTTGACGCCGATGGCGATATGATCGATTTTTTTAATCATCGTAAGGCTCCTTTGCTTCGTCTGCTTGAAAACAGGATCAAGGCAAACGAGGGATTACTAGGGGCAACCCCTTAGAATTTTGCGGCGTCACGGTACACGCCGAAGACATCACGCAGAGCATCGGTAATCTCACCGACCGAGGCGAGTTGCTTCACGTTTTCAAGAATCACCGGCACAAGGTTGATGCTTTCATCTCTGGCCGCGTCTTTGAGGCGTTCCAGACCAGCTTTGACGGCTTCATTGTCACGGTTCTGATACAGATCATGCAGACATTTTACCTGCATCTCTTCCACCTCGCCGGTTACCCGTTGCAGCGGCACGGGTTCCGCTTTGCCTTGGAACTTGTTCAGGCCGACAATAATGCGCTCGTCTTTCTCAATGCGCTGCTGCTCCATATACGCGGCATCGCCGATTTCTTTCTGCTGGAATCCCTCTTCAATGGCGGATACCGCACCACCCAATTCATCGATTTTCTCAATGTAGGCCAACGCACGGTGTTCGATCTCATCGGTAAGTTGCTCAATCAGGTAGCTTCCGCCCAAGGGGTCGATGCTATCCGCCGCCCCGCTTTCGTGGGCGATAATCTGCTGGGTACGCAAGGCCAGGGTCACGGCGCGTTCTGTGGGCAGAGCCAGGGCTTCGTCCAGGCTGTTGGTGTGCAGGCTCTGGGTTCCACCAAGCACGGCGGCCAAGGCTTGCAAGGTCACGCGGATCACGTTGTTTTCCGGCTGTTGTGCGGTAAGCGTATGCCCGCAGGTCTGGGTGTGGAAACGCAGTTTCATGCTGTTGGGTTTCTTGGCCCCAAAGCGCTCTTTCATCAGTTTGGCATAAAGCCGTCTGGCGGCACGGAACTTCGCCACTTCTTCCAGCAGGTTGTTGTGGCTGGCAAAGAAGAAAGACAGTCGTCCAGCAAAGCTGTCTACGTCCATCCCGGATTCCACGGCGGCCTTGACATAGGCCAGGGCATTGGCCAGGGTGAAGGCCACTTCCTGCACGGCGGTGCTTCCCGCTTCACGGATGTGGTAGCCGCTGATGCTGATCGTGTTCCATTTGGGAACCTTCTCGTTGCAGAAGGCAAAGAGGTTGGTAATCACGCGCATGGAAGGTTTGGGCGGGAAAATGTAGGTGCCACGGGCGATGTATTCCTTGAGCAGATCGTTCTGAATGGTTCCGGTAAGCTGCTCGGAGGTCACGCCTTGTTTTTCAGCCACGGCAATGTACATGGCCAACAGAATCGCCGCCGTGGAGTTGATGGTCATCGAGGTGGAGACTTTATCCAGAGGGATGCCGTCGAAGAGCTGTTCCATGTCGCGCAGGCTGCAAATGGATACGCCCACTTTGCCGACTTCACCGCGAGCCATCGGGTGATCCGCACTGTAGCCCATTTGGGTGGGAAGATCGAAGGCCACACTCAGGCCGGTTTGGCCGCGTTCCAGGAGGACTTTATAGCGTTCATTGGTTGCTTTGGCGGTTGCAAACCCTGCGTACTGACGCATGGTCCAGAAACGCCCCCGGTACATCGTGGGTTGGACGCCACGGGTGAAGGGAAATTCGCCGGGGAAGCCCAAACGGTCTTCGTATCCGTCCATTTCCATGCCGACTTCCTCCGGAATGACCATCCGAGGGATTTCGTAGCCGCCGGTGCTTTCAAACTGCTCGCGGCGTTCGGGGAAGCGGTTCAGGGTTTTGGCCAGGGGGCCTTCTTCCCATTGGGTTTTCAGCGTTTTGGTTTTATCGCTCATCGTTCGGCTCCTTCGTCAACGTGTGTGTACGCTGTCTCTTGTCACCTGGAAAACGAAAACAGGAAATCGGGAGGGGTGCGTCCAGAAGGGTGATTCCCTGTCGGCTTTGAGTTGTTCGGTTGGCGTCGTTTATCATGGAATAAACCCTGGGGTTTATTCTACCACGAGGACGGACTTTGTCTAGTCCGCCGCCCCATTCAAAGCCCCTTCTTGAAGAAAAGGCAAGGCTTTTCTTGGTCTGAATCCAATTCCAAGGCCGTGGCGTTCATGCTCAGTCTGCGTTTTCAAAGCGGTAGCCCAGCCCGCGCACCGTAATGAAATGGCGGGGATTCTCCGGTTCCTGCTCGAAGAGCTTGCGAAAACGGACCAGGAAGTTGTCTACCGTGCGCTCGGTAACGGAAACATCCATGCCCCAGACTTCTTCAAGGATGTCCGCACGGCTCAAAGGGCGGCCTGTGTTGCGGGAAAAATAACTCAGAAGATCCACCTCTTTGGCGCTGAGCGTCACCTCACCCTCGGAACTGCCAGCGATGCGTGTTTCCAGATTGATGCGATAGGTGCCGAGGGTCAGCTGGCTTTGGCTGGGTAGATGGCGTTCGCTCTGGCTGCGGCGAATCAGGGCACGGATTCGGGCGGATAACTCCTGAATGTCAAAGGGTTTGGTCAGGTAGTCATCCGCACCGAGATCCAGGGCTCGTATCTTGCTATCGACATGTCCTTTGGCGGTCAGCATCAACACCGGAGCGCCTACGTTCTGTTTGCGCAGGCTGCGTAGAATCTCAATGCCACTGACATCAGGCAGCATGATGTCCAAAACCACCACATCACTCTGGGCCGCCTGGTTGCCGTCCAGCACCGGCGAGCCTTCTTTGTGCCAGGTCACCTCAAAGCCTTCTTGTTGCAAATTGAGCTGGATCATCGTCCCGATCAGTTCTTCGTCTTCCACAAGAAGGATACGTCCGTTTGCCGCGTTCATCCGACTACCTTTTTCAGTGAGAACAGGAATGTCGAGCCTTTTCCGGGACCGTGGCTTTGGGCCTTCAAATCGCCGCCCATACGCCTTGCCATTTCCCTGGCGATGGACAGGCCCAGACCGCTGCCGTGCCGAACCCGCCGATCTGTCCGGGTTTCCCGAAAATAGGGCTCAAAAATATCCTGGAGTGTTTCCGGGGCGATCCCCCAGCCTTGATCGTGTACGCACAAATCAACCATAGCCCCGGCGTCGCGTAATTCTACCCGCGTGGGGCTTTGGGCATCGCCATACTTACGTGCATTGTCCAGCAGGTTTTCCAACACCACGCGCAGGCCTTCGCCATCCGCTTCCACCAACCATTCCGCTCCATCCTCCAGGATCTCACTTTGCTTGGAAGCATAGAGGCTCTGGCGATGGTCGAGAATACGCGATACCGCTTCCCGAAGCTTGATCGGTTCCATGTGTTTGACATACGTGGAAGATTGTAAGCGATTGCGAACGAGCAGGTTTTCCACCAGATGTTCCAGCCTGTCGATTTCATTAATCCCAAGCCCTACCACTTGAGTCAAGCTCTGCTCCGGGACACGACCTAAGCTCAGGCTTTGCAACAGCGCACGGATGCCTGCCAAGGGGGTTTTCAATTCGTGGGTTACAAGATCCATTGAACGGTTGGCTTCTCGGACGGCACGGACTTCTGCAATCATCAGCCGGTAAAGCATCAGTACGCTGATCCCCAAGAGTAGGAAGAAAAAACTTCCTTCTCCGTACCACATCAGTTGTTGCCGTCTGAATTTGTCGGCCAGGGCTTGCTGTTCCGCCTGGGTGACGGACACCACGTAGCCGTTCCAGAAGGGACGAAGGGGGAGGGACCACCCGTCGATGGGATTATCCGGGGTGTGAGGGCGAATTTCCAGGCGGGTATCCGCCTGCCACAATCCAACCTGGGGTTCCTGACTGCGGTGACCCAGGCGCATGGCGACAAGCTCTGCCGAACGGATCACTTCATCTTTGCGGTATTCGTGCTGAAAGGTGATGGAATGCTTGATGAACACGGCCCACCAGGAGGCAAGGGCAATGAGCATTAGGAGCGAGCCGGCAAAGAAGGCATTGTAGAGATGAAAACGCTTCAAGCGTTTCATACCCCAGCGGATCACTGCGCTTCCCTTGGCTTTGTTGGAGGATGCGTGAGCCATGCTTAGCCTTCCGGTTTGGATTGTCCGATGCTGCGGTGGATGGACTCAATCACCTTGTTGGTGTAATCCCGGACAAAACGCTTCATCTCACGGTCCACGCGGGATTTTTCTTCCGGAGCCAGGTCCGGCAAGGTTTCGTTGATGAAACGGGCTACGCCGTGGGTAATCAGGTCTTCGTGTTGCCGCTGAGTTGCATCAAGGATGGGCACGACGGAGCGTTCACGGCAGAATTGAGTGAACTCCCGCACCCCGTTTTCCACCAAGCCCAGCCGGTCTTGATCGGCTTTGCCTTGCTTTCCGGTGACGAAAGGAACCAATTCATCCAAACCGACATAACGAAGGGGAGCATCCGGATGGTGGTCTACCTGGGGCGGTACGCCGATGTCCACTACCAGGGTGTCTTTCGACACCCCCATATCAAGCAGGTCTTGGCTTGTAAACAAGGCGTGTTGAGCGCCCGAAGCAAAAACCAGAGCTTGGGCTTGATTCAAGGACTCGTTCAAAGTCTCTAAGGGGCGGATGGATGAGCCAATGGGCACGGTGCGGTTGAAGCGCTGCACCGAGAACCCGCCGTATTGCTCCAGCAAGGTCGCCGTCTTTCTGCCGATTTCTCCCAGACCAACGACGAGTACGTCTCCGGCTTCACGATTGGGTAGGTGGTGAGCGAGGTACTCCAGCACCAGTCCGTGAATACCGCGACGGATACCGCCTTGCAGGCCCGCCCGGTGGGCTTCACGAGAGAGACGCCCCAACAGGTTTCCCAGGCCGTTCAACATCACGCTGGTGTGTCCGTTCTGTCTGGCGTTGGCCAAGGCACGTTGAATCTGCCCGGCGATTTCCGCTTCGGCGGTAACCAGGCTTTCCAATCCCAGGGAGACGCGAAGAATGTGACGAACGGCGTCTTCCCCAACGTACAGACGCGGTTGAGGAATTGTCGGTTCCTTCCATGCCTTGGCTGCTTCATGCCAACGGCTGGTAAACTGCGCGGCGATCAGTTGGACGGTCCAGTCCGGCTGGTCCGTACTGCATATCCATTCGTTGCGGTTGCAGGTGTCTAAAAAGGCTACACCATCGCAACTGCCGGAGCCGAGCAGGTGCGTGACCATACGAGCGCGGTCTTCATCGGACAACACCAGGCTGGAACGCCATTTGGTGCTGGCGACGCGGAAATCGCAGCCGACAATGGCCAGAGGCAGAGGCTCGTGGGAGGTGTCAAGAAGGCTCATCGTTCATCAACTCCGGGAGCGTTCGCGGCGGGAAAGCAGGTATAACCCCACATCCTTGGCGGCTCTGTAGCCGCTGGCTACGGCGTGATCCACCGCCACCCCCGTCAAATAATTGCCCGCAAGGAACAGCCCTGGGAAACGAGCTACACGACGTTGAACTTCCTCCATCGCTTCCGGGTGGTTGATCAGAAGTTGCGGTACCGCTTCGTTATAACGAAGCAGAATCTGGCGACGTGCAGGATTCCCGCCGAAAAGACGGGCGCGGTCGGCATCCGCCAAGGCGAGGATGTCTTTGTCGTCCATCTCCAGCAGGCGTTTATCAAGCATCCCACCAAGGAAGGAACTGTTCATCCAGTGGCCTTCCGGGGCGCGTCCCGGATACAACTGATTACCGAAGACCACGCCCAGGGTTCGGATACCCTCATGTCGAGGAACTAGGCAACCAAAGCCCGTAGGAATGTTGTTGTCCAGCAGGCCCAGCCCATGAACCAAAGCCACGGGACTCATCGGAATGGCGGACAGTCTCGCTGCCGCCTGGCTATCGGCAGGTTGGAGTAAACGTCCCGCAGTGGAGGGCGGCGCGGCCAAGACCACGGAATTGCAATCCCAGGTTTCGTTCGCGGTGGCAACCTGCCAGCCGGATGACGTTCGGCTGAGGCTTTCAACGGGGGCATCGGTTTTCACGCTGCCCGTGGGAAGCTGTCGTACCAGTTCATCCACGAGTTGCTTGAAGCCCTGACGAAAGGCATAAAGCCCTTTCCGTTTCGGGGTGGCGGGATCAAGGCGTTTTTTCTTTTCCCGCATGAAGCGAAGCGCCCCAAGGATCATGCTTCCGTGGTCGCGTTCAAAATCCCAGAATTTGGGGAAACTGGCTCGTGCGCCAAGGATGTCCGGATCTCCGGCGTAGACTCCACTGACAAAGGGTTTGGCCAGGTAATTGGCTGCTTCATCTCCGAAACGACGATGAAAGAAGGTCGTGGCGTTGTCATCAGGCTTGGCATCTCCGGCAATGAAAGGCTCGGCCATCAGACGGAGTTTTCCACGCAGGCTCAGCAGGGGAGTGGTCAGAAAAGTCCAGGGGTCCATCGGCGCAGGGGCCAAGGCACCTTGGCGGTAGACATAGCGGATCGCCGCCGCAGAACTGGCCGAGATCACCTCCTCGTCCAGGTGGAGTTCCTCAACCAGACGCCAGATGTTTTCCGCTCCGGCCATGAAGCTATGCGGGCCACGTTCCAGCAAAGCCCCTTCCACGGTCATCGTATCCAGGTTGCCGCCGGGATTGCTTTTGGCTTCCAGCACAAGCACGGTGGCTCCGGTCAAATGCAAACGCCACGCAGCCACCAGACCACTGATTCCTCCACCAATCACGATCGCATCGGGTCGAAGCTTACTCATTGTTTTCTCTCATTGTCATCCGTACCAGTTTGGCCAGGCCTTCCATGAAATGCGGCTCATCCCGGACCGTTTTCACGCGGATGAATTGTGAAATCCCCGCCTTGCCTGCCTCTTCCGCCAGTTCGATATCCAATTCGTACAAGGTTTCCAGGTGTTCAGAAACAAAACTGATCGGTACCACCACGACGGTCTTGATGCCCTCATGGGCCGCACGCCGGATTTCATCCGGGATAAACGGCCCTTGCCAGGTGACGGGGCCAACCCGGCTTTGGAAGCAAAGTACCACCGATTCCGTTTGCGGAAGCATGGATTGAAAGGCTTTCGCGGTTTGCTGCACTTCAGACAGATAGGGATCACCCTGTTCAAGATACTTCACCGGAATGCTGTGGGCGACCATCAGCACGCGAGTCTTGGAAAGATCCTCCACGCCGTTCACGGCATCATCAAACCTCTGTTTCAAGGCGTGCAGAAAGGCGGGATCTGTTGGGTACGAATGAACCTCTGTCATGGCAAGCCCCTGCTCGGTGGCTTCGCGTCGTAGGTCATCCAGGCTGCTGGCCGTGGTGGTTCTCGAATACTGAGGGTACAAGGGTAGGGCGAGGATCTGTTTGACACCTCGGCGTTTCAGGGCTTGTACCGCCATGTCTGCCCGTGGTGTACTGTAACGCATGGCGATTTCTACCGGACAGCCCAAAAGGGCTTCCAATGCGACGGCCTGCTCCTGGGTCTGAGCCAGAATGGGGCTTCCGCCGATGGCTTCGTAATGAGGCGCAACCTTGGGAGCCCGCCGTTTGCTGACCATACGGGCAAAAACTTTCTGATAGAGAAAGCCTAAGGGAAGTTGAATGATTGCCGGATCACTGAACAAGGCTTCCAAAAAGGGCTGAACGTCCGCAGATGTTGCGGCACCACCCATATTAAGGAGTACGACGCCAAAGTCTTCCGGAAGCTGGCTGTTCTGAGTCATGGATCGTCCTTACACGGTTTTGGAAAAGGTTCCACGATCGCCGGTGAGGTATTGGTCAAACACCAGGCAGATGTTGCGAATGAAATACCGCCCTAATGAACTGACTTCCAAGCCTGTCGGTGTGATGTCAAGCAGCCCGTCTTTTGCCAAAGGTTCCAGACGCTGTAATTCTTGGTGGAAATGGTCTGGAAATGAAACGCGGTAGCGCTGCTCGATCGGCGCGAAATCCAGACGGAAATTACAGAACAGGCTGATGATGATCTCCCTGCGTAGTTCGTCTTCTTTATTGAGCAGATACCCACGAATGAAGGGAAGATTCCCTTTGCGGATGCTCGCCGCGTAGGCCGCTTCGTCTTTCTCGTTCTGGGCGAAGCTTGCCTGAGTGGAACTGATCGCACTGACGCCCAGGCCGATGAGATCCAAACCGCGTTCGGTGGTGTAGCCCATGAAATTACGATGCAGGCTGCCTTCTGCCAGGGAACGAAGCAAAGCATCCCCTGGTTTGGCGAAGTGATCCATGCCCACCGGCTCGTAGCCTGCATCCAACAGCTTCGCCATCATCGTTCCCCAAAGCTGCACGCGGGCAGATTCATCGGGAAGCCCCAAGGGTTCCAAGGCCCGCTGCTGGGGTTTGATCCACGGAACATGGGCGTAGCCGAAAAGGGCCAACCGACTGGGGTTGAGGCTGGTCACCAGCTTGGCGGTTTCCTGCATCGTTGCTTCGGTTTGACCTGGAAGGCCGTAGAGCAGATCCAGGTTGTAGTGGGTCACGCCATGCTGTTGCAGGTGTTCCACCAAGGGGCGCACGGTCTCGTAGTCTTGAGGGCGGCCTACGTTACGCATGACTGTCGGGTCGAAATCCTGCACTCCGAAGCTGAAACGATTGAAACCCAATTCCAGCAAGGTATCCAAATAGGCGGGGCTGGCGGTACGTGGGTCGATTTCAATGGATCGCTCGCCTCTCTCTGTGAAGCCGAAACGTTCCTTCAACCCCAGAATCAGACGAGTCATTTCTTCGGCGGGAAGAAGGTTCGGCGTTCCACCTCCCAAGGCAAGCTGTTTGATGCCGCCTCGTGGAGCCAGGCGTGTACGAAGCAGATCCGCTTCGGCGAGCAGCAGGCTTACATAGTCGTGAACCTCGGTATCTTTCTGGCCTACCCGGCAGTGACAACCGCAATACAAGCAGCGCGTTTTACAGAAGGGGACATGTACATAGACACCGATGGGTTCGCTTTCTGCCTGACGATAGCGGCGAAACAGTTCCGTCTGATCGAAGTCTTCCTGAAACACCGGCGCCGTAGGATAGCTGGTATAGCGTGGCGCACGGGTGGCGTAGCGTTGCCAAAATTCACTGGGGACATCCAACGCGGTGCGATACAAGGTACTCATTGAGCCAACCTCTCTACGCCCTTCACCATCGCGGCAAGCCCTTCGATGGGCGTGTCAGGGCTGATACCATGCCCCAGATTGAACAGATGACCTTTGGGACCAAAGCCCTTGGCGATCCGTTTCACTTCCGTTTCAATGAACTCCGGGTCGGCGTGCAGCAGCAGCGGGTCCAGGTTACCTTGTAGGGCGGTATCCGGTCCGGCGAGGGCCCTGGCTTGAGCGGGATCAATCCGCCAATCGACGCTGAGGACATCGGCGCCGCTCTGCAACATCCAAGGCAGCACACCACTGCTTTGGCGGGTGTACAGAATACGGGGAAGTCCAAGGTCTTTCAGGGCCGTAAAAATACGCTGGTGCCAGGGGAGAATATAACGTTCATACTGCGCCGGTGCCCATTCTCCCGCCCAGGTGTCAAAGAGTTGGATCGCATCCGCTCCGGCGCGGGCCTGCATGGAAAGATAATCAATGATGGTATCGCTCAATACATCCATCAACGCCGTGTATGTAGGTTCATCGCTCAAGGCCAGACGACGCAAGGCCGAGGCCCGCTCTTTGCCGTGTTCTTCCAACATGTAGGTGGCGATGGTAAACGGCGCACCGGAAAAACCGAGTAGGGCGCGTTCCTCACCAATCTGCTCTCGGATCACCCGCAAGGCCTCCGCAACGTAACCCAACTCCTTCTCTACATCGGGAACCTTCAAGGCGCGGACCTGTTCCATGCTTTCAATCGGCGGTTTGATCTTCGGCCCACCTTTGGGATAGGTCACATCCAAACCCATTGCTTCCGGAATAACCAGAATATCAGAAAACAGGATACCCGCATCCAAGCCGGGGAAGCGCCGCAAGGGTTGCAAGGTGACTTCGGCGGCGAGGTCCGGCGTGTGGCACATCTCTAAAAACGAGTGTTTTTCGCGGATGGCGCGGTATTCGGGCAGGTAACGCCCGGCTTGGCGCATGGCCCAGACCGGAGGGCGATCGACGGTTTCCAGACGGCAGGCTTTGAGAAAACGTTGTCGAGGGTTCATGGCTTCCCCGTTTGCTGTTTTGATTGAAACGTATTGCCCGATGAAATCAGGGGGTGATTCCACCGTGCAGCACCATCAGACCATACGTCAAGATCCCTTTTCTTGTGTCATGGTTCTGTCATGTCAGAAGGCGTTCGCCTTCCTGAATCGATTTTACCGCCAACATGATAGGTACAACGCCGTTGGGTTCGGCATCAGTCAATATCAGGGAGCTTGGACGGATAGGCACCCAAACGCCGGGCTTTCTCTCGATCATCCACGCAGTCTTTCCTTGCCTTGGGTACCTTGCTATCCAATTCTTTCATCATTTTGTTGTAGGATTCCAGGCAGTTTTCTTCATCTACACCATGTTCGTAAAGATCCAGAATCATCATTGTGGCGCAGGTGGGCGGTTTGCTTTTCAACTCCTTACGCCGTAGTTTCATCTCCTGGTATGCCTTGCAAGACCCCTGTGCTTGGGCCAGTGCCTGACTCATCTTCGCTTTCTTGTCTCGCTGCCACTGGTGCATTTTCTCCAGTTTTTCATCGGCGTAGTCATCCAGTTCCTGTTGAACCAGGGGGTCTGCGGAACCGGTGGCTTCTTCGATGAGCATTGTTTTCCGATACGCCTGGGGGACTCCGGCAAGGTTGCTGGACATATGCCACATCCCGCTCTGATCGCGCCAGCGGTAAACATAACGCTTCGGGTCTTCTACCGGTGGTGCCGCAGGGCTTGAGGCTTGAGCGTGTTCGGCCAGGGCGCGGGCCATGTCATCCATCGTCACGGTGGTCTGGGTGTCCTCTTCATTCAAGAGAGGTCGCAGGGCTCGCTGGGGTTCAGGGTTGGCTTCGTTGACCACGTTCGTCGTAGGTTCCGGAAACTGGTAGGGGGAGGGGGCCGCGGTGGACTGGGGAGGGATGGTTACCTCTTCTTGTCGGCGTCCATCCAGAATCATCGCGAGGAGAAGACCGAAACTGGCCAGGGTGAGCAGGATGGACAAGGTATTCAGGTTGAATCGTGAAGACGGTTTGGTACTCATCATAGCCTCTGGGATGAACGTTGATGCGACTCGATTGCTCAAAAAAGCCTAGCACAAAATCACCGTACTGCCCAGACGGAAGTGTGGAACTCAGGGCTCTTTCCGGATAAGAGGGGCTTGGCCCTGCGAGCCTGCTTCTTTGGCGGGTTTTGCTTGACCCGGTTTACGCCTTGGGTTTAGGATGCGCGCAACGACGCCCCATTGGCTCTACGGACGCCACAGAGGAGTAAGATGAGAATCATTGCCGGAAAAGCCAAAGGACGAAAACTCCGCGCCGTAGCAGGCAGCATGGTCCGTCCAACCTCCGACCGGGTCAAAGAATCCCTGTTCAACATCCTGGCTCCTCATCTTTCCGGTATGCGGGTCTTGGATCTCTTTGCCGGAACCGGCAACCTCGGCTTGGAATCCTTGAGCCGTGATGCCGCCTTTTGTCATTTTGTCGATCAAAGCGGCAAAAGCCTGCAATGCGTTCGAGAGAATCTCCGTGATTTGGGCTTTGAGGCTCAAGCCCATTGCAGCAAAGGCAATGCCCTGAGCTTTCTGAAAAAGTACCGTGGTGAGCCTTTTCAACTCCTTTTCATGGACCCGCCCTACGGGGATGCCAAAGCCTGGGGTGATTTACTCCGTGCAGCGGCTTCCTCTTCGGTGATCTCTCCGGCTGGCTGGCTGGTCGCCGAACATCCGGGGAATCTTGAATTGCCGGATATCGAAGGCTGGACTCGCCTGGATCGTCGAGATTATGGAACCACGAGCATAACCCGCTTGGGCTATCAACCCGTACACCTAATGAACCCTGAGCTACCCAAGGAAGAGCCATGACAAAACTGGCTGTGTATCCCGGCACGTTCGATCCGATCACCAACGGACATATGAACATCATCCAACGTGCCTTGGCGGTGTTTGATGAACTGGATATTGCCATTGCGATCAATCCACGAAAAGCGCCTCTGTTTACGGTCGAGGAGCGTGTCACATTGATTCGTGACTCCCTCGTGGCGAGTAACGTGGATATGAAGCGCATTCACATCCATCATCTGGATGGTCTCTTGGTGGATTATGCGGCCAAGGTGAAGGCACAGGCCATTGTTCGCGGTTTGCGTGCCGTCAGTGATTTCGAGTACGAATTTCAGATGGCCAGCATCAACCGCAAGTTGAACCCAACCATTGAAACCTTCTTCATGATGACCGACGAAGGGCATTTTTACATTTCGTCCCAGACGGTCAAAGAAGTTGCCTTCCACCAAGGTTGCGTCAAAGGCCTGGTGCCTGCCACCGTGGAAAAACAGTTGCACAAAAAATATGGAGTTCCCTCTCCCGCATCCAAGACGTATTGCAAACCCAAGGAGTAACCCTCATATGAAGATTTCCAAACGTGCTGCGTCCTTGCAACCCTCTGTGACTCTCGCCATTTCCGGCAAAGCCAAACAGATGAAAGCTGCCGGTCAGGATGTCCTCTCTTTGAGCGCCGGGGAACCGGATTTCAAGACGCCATCCCGGATCTGTGAGGCTGCCGTCGAGGCAATGAATCAAGGGCATATCGGCTACACGATGGTACGCGGGATTCCCCAACTGCGTGAAGCGATCTGCACAAAATTCAAAAACGACAACGGCTTGGATTATGCTCCCGATGAGATTGTGGTCAGTTGTGGGGCCAAGCATAGCCTTTATCTCGCCTTGCAGGCGATGATTGATCCTGGCGACGAGGTGCTTGTGCCTGCACCGTATTGGGTGAGTTATCCCCCGATGGTGGAATTGGCCGGAGGGGACGCGGTGATCGTGGAAACCAAGCCGGAAGAGCAGTTTCTACTCAGTGCGGCGCAACTGGAAGCCGCCATTACACCGAAAACACGGGCCTTGATGCTCAACAGTCCCAGCAATCCGACGGGCATGGTATATACCAAAGAACGCCTGCTGGAATTGGCCGAGGTGCTTCGGCGTCACCCCGATGTGGCAGTGATCTGTGATGACATCTACGAAAAGCTGGTCTTTGACGACACCGTGTTTTATTCGCTTCCGGCCCTTGCACCGGATCTGAAAGACCGCTGCGTGTTGGTCAATGGGGTCAGTAAAACCTACGCCATGACAGGCTGGCGTTTGGGCTATGCCGCAGCTCCTGCTCCCTTTGCAAAGATGATGGATACCCTTCAAGGGCAGATGACGAGCAACGCGACCACCTTCGTGCAGTGGGCCTCCGTGGAAGCCATCGGCGGTACTCAGGATGAATTGAAAAGCTGGGTACAGACCTACCAGACCCGTCGGGATCTGATGCTTTCCAAACTGGCGCAGATTCCCGGTGTCAAGGCGGGGAAACCCCAGGGCGCGTTCTATATTCTGGCCGATTTCCGCAACTGGCTGGGGAAATCCAACGGGAGCAAGGTGATGGAATCGGATCTGGACCTTGCCGCCTGGCTGCTGGAAGACCTGCTTGTCGCCTGCGTCCCTGGTGAAGCCTTTGGAGCGCCGGGCTTCTTGCGTTTCAGTTATGCCACCAGCAATGAGGTGATTGAAAAGGCGATGGACCGCATTGCCCAGGCTGCGAGCCGCCTTTCCTGATGGAATATCGATCGTCGGCTAAAACAACTTGCTGACAAAGCCTTCGCCCCTCACTGGGATACCTTTCGGTATCCTGTCTCTCCCAGAGGGAGAGACGACTTTTCCCTCTCCCGCTGGGAGAGGGAAGCGAACGAAGAGAGCAGGGTGAGGGAAATAGAGGTTTGTCAATAGCCTCGCGTTTTACATGGAATCATGAGGACTTGCCACTATACTTCCAGCAAAATACTGTTCACTAAGGTGGCTTTCTCTTCCTCGTGACGAGCCAAGAGATAGATGTAATCCGAGAGGCGGTTGAGCCATTTGATCAGCGTCTTGTTGCTGATCAAGCCTTCTCGCATCATCCCGACAGCCTTGCGCTCACAACGACGAGCCACCGTGCGGGCGTGGTCCAGATGGGCCGTGGCCAGGCATTCACCAGGGATGGTAAATCCACCGGGAAGTTCCACCTGCTCTTCCAGAGCGTCGCGTAAGGAATCCAGCTTATCTAAAAAGCGTTGGTCCAGCCGCTGTGGAAGTTGATCCAAGGCGGCGGGGCTGGTGGCCAGTTCACTGGAAACCAGGAACAGACAGCGCTGAATGTAGAGGATGGCGTTCTTGGTTTCCTCTTTCCTGCTGTGAAAACGGGCGATACCCAGGATACTGCCCAACTCGTCGATGTCACCGTAGGTTTCCGGTCGGAGACTGTCTTTGTAGACTTCTTCACCGCTGAATAGCCGTGTTGTGCCGCCGTCACCGCCGCGTGTGGTAATGCTGTAGCTGTTTCTCTTCTCTGTCATCCTGGTACTCCCATCATAGCTCAATGACACGCTCATCACCGCCAAAAAGGTCCGGAACGCGGATGGTCGCAGTCTCGTTTTCAGTCTGATAGCCCATCAGCTGCAAGGCAAAGTCATCCAGGCGCAGACTGTAGGAACATTTATGGCAGCGAACCATCACCGGTACACCTTCTTGCTCTTCCGTATACAAGGCGAAAGACTTGCAGTCCGGGCATTTGATGTCTTTGACATAGGGAGCCAATTTCTTCAGATGCTCCACAGGCAGCTTCAGATTGGATAGTTTTACAGTCTTTTTTGTCGGATTCCTGCGTCTCATCGTTGTACACCCTGGTTCTGTTTCAACGTTCTATCATTATGGCTTAGGGATCGTTTTTATTGGCTGCGCCCGCCTGTGCATCCGGGGAAGACTCCGTTTCCGGCGCTTTCCAGAACGAAACAATGGCTTCAACCATGCGGTGCGCCCCTGGAAGTAAGTGTTTACCAGTTAGCACCAGGCTAATCAACCACAAAATGAGCAGTGGTAAGGTGGCGCTTTGGGTGGTGTAGATCAAGGTCGGTTTCAAAGGACGCTGGGTGGTAACCAATTCCCGCTTGACGTACAGGGAGCGTTCATAGCCGGGCAGGGGCAAGGCAACAGGAGTAACCCCTTGTACTTCCGCCAGACCTCCGAAAAAGGCATTGCCCAGACCGTCTTGAACTTGAGCCAGTTCGTTATCAAGGCGCCGTTGGGCATAGCGGGACTCCTCTTTTTCCATCATGGGTTTGGCTCGTACCTTCTTCGCCGCTTTGTCATATTTGATAGACGCGCTGCCTCTGCTGAGTTCTTTGCTCATCATTTCTTCATGGGGAGCGGAAGCTCCTGGAACCTGTACGACATCGGAAACAACGGAAAGCATGGAAATCAACACCGGCATGACAATCAGGGCGATACTGCCGAAGACAAACCAGCGCTTCCACCCTTGAAGCTTTCGCCAAACCAGGACGACCAGGGCCAAGACAAAGGAGCCGGCAAGCAACAAGACAAAAGCGGTTGGTTCGTAGAAATAGAGTCCGGCCAGGGCGATGAACCCGACGGCTCGGTCTTTGTTTGTGTGAAACAGTACCACGGCAAAGGCCAAGGCAAGCAGAACGAAGATTACATCGGCAAGGCCTACCGGGCTTTTGATTCCCTGTCCACCCGTGATCCACAACGGGACGATGTCCCCCGGAAGCCCCAAGGTCAAGGAGGCACGGCTGGTAGTCAGACCGTGGGTGGCAAAGGGTACGCTGAGCGTGCCACCCAACCAGGAACGCGCCTGGGTGGTCAGGCTTTGCACGCGCACGGCATGGGAACCCTTTTTCATCGGTATCAACACTTCTTCCATTTTGCTCTTGTCATCGCTGAGGATCTTCTGAGCTTCGTAGTCCACTTCCAGGTAGATAGGTTTCCCTTCGGCGTTAAGAGTCAAATAGTCGATGCCGTTGTTTTCATAATTCAAGACATCTTCGGCAACCAGATCCCCGTCACGGGTCCAGACGATGGTCCGTCGATGCTGATTGACCACGGCGGCCAGGGCTTCTTTGGCGGTTAAGGGTTGGACCGTCGCGTTGAGGGATTGGCCTTTGGTGACGAAGAACAAACGGCTACTGGATAGCTTGCGTGAAAGGGGTGATTCGCTGGAATCCACCTGCTTGGCCCGCGTGTCCACCATGACGCGGTATTCCGGGTCGGATTCGATCATCCACCATTCATAGGCCGAGCGCTCATCCGGTTGGAAGGTCGTCACTTTCGGCAAACGACCGTAGACCGTAAATTCAATATCACGCCCGCTGGTGGGAACCATCAGCGTATCGTTTTCCTGAGTCCAGCCTTTGTGGTTGGGAACATCCAATACGGTTTCACCAAAGGGTAGGGGAAGGCGGACGCTATTGATGTCTTGTCCACTGCGAACATGCACCTTGTACTCGAAACTGGTTTCTTTCTGAATGCGAATGGCGCGGGATACGGAAAAAATCGGGGGGCGGTCGTCGCTGGTTTCGCTTTCGGTATCATTACTTTGGGGGGATGTTCCCGGTTCCAGATGAACGGTCTCCTGGCGCAAGCCGGAAAGCCGCTCGCCTTCCACCAAGCGCCCCGCAGTAAAACGGGCGACAAGCTGATTGAGCGGACCGGGCAGGTTGAGGCTTAAGGAATCCAATAGGGCTAGATCCCCCTCAATCACAAAGTTGGACGCATCCGTCAGAACGTAAAAGGCATTGCTCTCATGAAAGCCGATGATCGCCGGTTGTTTGTTGATCCGAACCTGGGACAGCGCCACTTGCTCCGGAGGGCCGAAGAGGGGAACCCGTTGTTTGGTTTTGGCCAGAACGGCACCGGTGAGAGTAAACCGAAGCTTGTTGGCGTCTACCGATCCGCCCAGGGTCAGCGTATCCAGTACGAAACAATTTTCCTCACATTCCGGGGCAGGGGGCGTTTCCTTGGGTCGTGGAACCAGGTCTTTGGTTTCAATCAACCATTCGCTCAAGGCTTCCAACTCCGTGGCCCAGGAGTGGCTTGGAGCCTCTTTGGCCTGAAGGTTTCCCGCAGGTGCCAAGACCAAGAAAACTGCCAACAGCAAGGCAAGCCGGTAAAAGGCCCGAAACAAGGTCGTCTGTGATTGGTTCATGCAAGTCCCCCTTTTCATCGTATTCCCCAGGATGTTATCTACTTCGCGAATCCATGAAGTCTAGCAGGTTTCACGATGGGGAGCAACGATGGATCTGACTTCCGAGACGATAGAAAGAAACCCCAAACCGCATGAGCCGTTTGGGGTAAGTACATGGAAATGGAAGAGGCTTACTCCTCTTCAACCTGCACGGTGCGGGTTCCTTCCCGGCCAAAGTCATCGGAAACACGAACCACATCCCACAAAAAGGCCGTAGAAACTTCCAGCAGGAAGCTGTCTTCCAGGGCCGTCAGGCGGTGCAAACGACCGGGTTCAACGTGGATTCCCTGGCCTTCGTTCAGTTCCACCGTTTCCAGTTCATCGCCCAAGCGGGCCATTTGTAAGGAGACACGACCCTTCTGCAAATAGATGACTTCTTCCTTCAATACATGGTATTGCAGGCTGAAGCGGTGGCCTTGCTTCAAAAACAGCGTTTTTCCCGCGAAATCATCGTTCAAACCCCACCAGAGCTCGTAGCCCCAGGGCTTTTCCACTTTCCTGGGAGCGATAATCCCTCCTTGGGGCGTTTCATGAGGAAGCTGGCTCACAATGGGTTTGATCTGTTCGGCCAGCCGTCGGGGTGTGACCAAGGTGGCTTTGGCAGTATGAATTACGGCGAGATCATCCACGCCATACACGGCGAGTCGGTGCCCTTGGCGGTTGTTGAACAGCAGGTTTCCGTGGGCATCCATCGTGTAGACATCCCCCAAAGAGAGGTCTTCATCCACGTTGTTACGGTTGGGCTTTCTGGGAACGAAGCGCTCGTTCCAGCCCTCGTTGGCCCAGTTCATCGCGTGACCATAAACCTGGTTATCACTGTCATCCGGGTCCAGCTTTTCTCCGAAGGTCTGCCAGCCGCCCAGGTCGCTCCAGTGGAAATCACCTTCCACGCAGCGCACCGAGCCGGAAGCACCTTCCGCCTGCATCATTCCGTAATCGATGGAAATCTTCGGTAGTTTCAGAAACGCTTCCGAAAGTAGTTCCGGGGTATCCTGCCAATCAGGCGTATCTAGCAAGGGGTTCAAGACTTCCGCATGAATGGGAAGCTGTCGCTTGATGGCATCCTTCGCGGCTTGGGCGGTCCAGATATACATGCCACCATTCCAGAAGTGTAAACCTCCATCGACAAATTTTTTGGCTGTCAGCGGGTCCGGTTTTTCTGTGAAGGCGTTGATGTCGCAGCGTAGGAAACCTTCTTCGCAAGGTAGGCGTTTGCCCCGTTGCAGATACCCATACGCGCTTGTTGGGCGGCTGGGGCGTAGGCCAATGGCATAGAGTTTCCCATCGTCTTGAGCCGCTTCACAGGTCATGGCGAGGACATCTAAAAAGCGCTCGTCCGGGGCGATTTCATGGTCGGAAGGAATAATCATCTGCACGGCATCCGGCCAACGTTTGGCTGCGAGCAGGCTTCCCAGAGCGACAGGGGCCGCCGTGTCTTTCACCATCGGCTCGCCCAGAATGTTTTCTCTGGGTAAGTCCGGAAGGTGCTGGCGAGTCAGGGAAGTATATTCATGGTTGGTCAACACCAGAATACGTTCTGCCGGGCAGAGCGGCAAGATGCGTTCGTAGGTCTGTTGCAACAGGCTTTTGCTGGGATGGGCCAGGTTGAGAAATTGCTTGGGTAGCAATTCGGAACTCCAAGGCCAAAACCGGGTTCCGTGGCCTCCGGCCAAGATCAAGGCACAGCGTTTCATGAAGTCGCCTCCCCTCAAATATCGTTTTCAGGACTCCCTTACTATGAAAGGGAAGGAGAGCAAAGGCAACCCTTTTTTGGCTTCTTGCTTGGATTTCGGAGAAAGGAACTCAGATTCGCAGGCTAAGAAATGGGAGTCTGGTTTGGTGAGTAATATGGCTCAATTCAGATCAAGCCAAACCCGCCAGAGACATCCAGGTTGTTTCCGGTAACGTGGTTGTTGTCCGGGTCCAGAAAATACAACACGGCGCGGTAGAGGTCGTTTACGGTAGTCAAGCGACCTTGAGGGATCTTCTTCAGCAGATTTCCATATTCAGCTTCAGCGGTTTCCACAATGCCGGGGCCGATGGTGTTGACGGTGATCCCTTCGTTCGCCCAGGCCATCGCCAAGGATCGGGAGAGACTCAGCAGGGCCGCCTTGCTGGGGCTGTATCCACCCATGAAACGGTAGCCACGAAGTTGCTCGATTCCCGCATGGGTAAAGTGGACCAAACGCCCCCGACCGCATTTCCGTAGCAGGGGCTTGGCTTTCTGAGCGATGGAAAAAGCCTGAAGGGTGTTGGTGTGAAGCATGGTTTCCATGTCATCCACCGTCAACTGATCGAGCGGTCGATAGATCATCGGCCCGATCGTATTGATTACGGCGTACAGCTTTTTCGTCTGTTCTTGAAGTTGTCTGAAAAAGCGTTCGATGGAGCGTTCTGCACGGACATCCAGGGCCAGGCTGGCTAAAACACGATCCGGGTTCGCCAATTGCAGGGGAATCACCCGGCTGGGGTCGGAGTGATAACTGAGAATCACCGTTGCGCCATCACCCACCAAACGCCGTGCAAGTTCAAAACCGATGTTGGACCCGGAGCCGACCAGCAAAACCGGTCCGGGATAGCGTGAGGGGCCATTCAACATGACTTCACTGGGAGGCTCGGAAGCCATATTGGCTACATCCAGCAGTTTTTGCATTTCATCGGGAAGGCCCACATCCGCCGTCGTTGCTTCCATCTGCTTACTGGCGTCTGAAAGAATCTCTTGCATGGTTTGGCGGATCGCGGGGTCATCCGCAAGAATCAAAGCCTGCTCTTGCTCGTTGGCTTCGGTGTCGGGAGACGCTTTGGAAGGAATTGGGGTTCCCGTTTGATCCGAAGGTTTTGGTTTACCCTTGTTTCGTTTTCCCATGACGAGTACTCCATCCTTGCCAATGCGGTCCACCCTTGGGAGGCAGATATGAAAAAGCCGCTTGAAACAAGCGGCTTTTTGAATGTCTGGAGCGGGCAACGGGACTCGAACCCGCGACTTGCAGCTTGGGAAGCTGCCACTCTACCAACTGAGTTACGCCCGCAAAAGCATGACAGAAAATCTCAACTAACACTGGGAAGCAGGAAGGTCAAGGCTTTTCTTTGTCATGGTACATGAGAAAACAAGCTTGTTCAGCGCTCCAACTCCGGATGAAGAAGCAGGTAGCCTCCTTCAATGGCCTGAAGCTTCCATTCCTCGCTCCGGATTCCCGCTCGAACCTGCGGGCCGAGGATCACACCACGGAACTGGTTGGCGTATTTGAAAGCACGATTGACCGTTTTGCCGATCAGATCGTAGCGTTTGTCGCCTTTGGGGCCCATTTCTCCCGCGACCACATCGCCTCTGGAAAGGCCGAACGTGATCCCGGTACCCATATCCGAAAAGTCCTTGTAAAAAGTCCGGCTTACAGACAGTGCGTAATTGATCGCATCATCGCAGGAATCATAAGGCAACTCCATCATGAACGCATCCCCGACCAGCTTGACAAGCCGTCCGTGGACCTTTTCGGCTTCCTCGCCCACCATTTCAAACAGGCTGTTGAGTCGTTTGAACATGGCTTCGTCCGACCACTCTTCACTACCTCTGAAAAAGCCTTCAATATCTCCAACGACAACCAGGGCCGCTTTCTTTTCCATTGACTACTCTCCTTGTCTGTCCCTTTGCTAAGTACCAACCACATCAAGGTCCGAGCGGAGCATTCCTCCGGACCGGATCGGGGACAACCAACAAGCTCACGCTAACGTTAAAATACATGAAAATCAAGGGTTGTCTGCCTGCTTTCGTCGATTCGCCCGATTGAAGAAAAGGTGAAAATCTCTCTTTCCAGAACGGGTGCGATCGGATGGCCTTGCCAGCGCCGGTAGAATGCTCCTAAAAAGGGTGGCTAAATATACGATGTTCAGGTATAATATTGAACCTTTTGCAAATCGTAAATTCGTCTGTTGTGGAGGAGTCCCATGCCCGGCATTGGTGTGATCAACAATCCACGTTCACGGCAGAATAAACGCCATCCGGAACGCATTCGCAAACTTGGCTATATGCTTGGTGAAGGAGGAACTTCCAAGGCGACCTGGAGCTTTGAGGATCTGGAAAGCTGTGCCAGAGAGTTCAAGGAACGAGACATTGATATTCTTGCAATCAACGGCGGGGATGGCTCCAACCACGTCACCTTGACCAAGTTCATTGAAGTCTATGGAGACAAGCCTCTGCCGAAAATTGCCCTGTTGCGTGGTGGAACCCTGAACACTATTTCGGATAGCTTCGGCATCAAGGGCGAACCACGCTATCTGCTTTACAATGTGGTGGACAAGTACTCCAACCATGAGCCCTTCACCGAGATGCAGGCCGACCTGATGAAAATCAACGGCATGTATGGCTTTCTTTTCGGAAACGGTATCGTCGCCAATTTCATGGATAGCTACTACGAAACCGGAACACCCTCGGTGTGGCAAGGAGTCAAAACCCTGGTGAAAGGGGCATCATCCGCGGCTGTGGGTGGCCCCTTGGCGAAGGCCTGGTTTGAGCCGATACGCGCTCGCATGACCATTGATGGCCAAGCAGTTGAGGTGGATCGTTTCACGTCCATGCTGGCCGGTACGGTGAAGGAAATCGGTGTCGGTTTTGCTCCCTGGCCCAGGGCTTTTGAGGTTCCGCATACCTTTGCCTTCAGTTTTTTCACCACGGGGCCGCTTGGTTTCTTGCCGGAACTTCCCTATTTCTACCTTCACCGGCCCATTCATCCGAAAACGGGTGGGGAAACCCTGGCCAGGTCGGTGCATATTGAAGCGGAAAAAGCTTTTTCCTACACCTTGGATGGTGATATGTATACCTGTGAGGATGGTCGGATGGATATTACCATCGGGCCGCGTATTACTATAATCGTTCGCTAGCTGATAACGATGGGTAGCTCATGACTCCTGGACGCGCCAAGCTGGTACATGGTGGTTTCACCCACATGGGGATGAAACGAAACCACAACGAAGATTCCTTTGCCATTGATCCTGAAGCGCAGCTCTTTATGGTTGCCGATGGTATGGGAGGGCATAACAGCGGAGAAATCGCCAGTCGGATGGCGGTGGAAACCATCTCCACTTTTTTTGCGGCAACGGCCAAAGATGGAGAGATCACCTGGCCCTTCAAATACGACACCAAGCTGAGTGAAGCGGAAAATCTGCTGAACGTCTCCATTCGTTTGGCCAACAGCCGCATCTGGGAAACCAGTCAACGAAACGACCTCTACCGTGGGATGGGAACCACCATCGTCGCCGCCTATTTTCAAAACGGCAAGGTGGTGATGGCCAATGTCGGCGACAGCCGCATTTACCAGTTCCGCAACAACGAACTACGTCAGGTTACCGAAGACCACAGCCTGTTGAACGACTATATCCGCCGAGGGAAATTCACCCGTGAGGAAGCCGGAAAGTTTCCCCATAAGAACGTGATTGTCCGAGCCTTGGGCATCCGTGAAAACGTTGCGGTGGATCTATTCAACGAAACCCCGCAACGTGGGGATATCTACCTGCTTTGCTCCGATGGCTTGACGGATATGATTGATGATTCCGTGATTTCAGACATTTTAATGACCACGCCGGATCTGAAACTGGCCACCAAAATGCTGGTTCGTGAAGCCAACCGTGCCGGTGGAAACGATAATGTCACGGTCGTGTTGGTTGGAGCCCAATAGGCATGATGCACCTGGACAAAGCGTTGATTCTGGCCTCTACATCCAAATACCGAAAAGCCTTGCTGGAGCGATTGCGCCTTCCCTTTACCTGCCTTCGTCCGGACTTTGAAGAAGATCCCGATCCGTCCTGCGATCATCAGGCCGAAGCGCTTCGGTTGGCGGAAGGAAAAGCCCGAAGTGTGCAAACACATGTGGAACGCGGTTTGATTATCGGCTCGGATCAACTCGTCAGTTTTAACGGAGAGATTTTGGGAAAACCCCACACGGAAGCCGGGGCGGTCAAGCAGTTGATGCGACTTCAAGGTGCGAGTCATGAATTGATTACCGCTCTGTGTGTGTTGGATGCAGAGCAAAACCGGCTTGAGCATGATGTCTCGATTCACCGGATGACCCTTCGGTCACTCAATGAAGAGCAGATTGCACGATACGTCCGCGCAGACCAACCGCTGGACTGTGCCGGTTCCTACAAACTGGAAAAGTTGGGCGTCAGCCTGTTTGAGTCGGTGGTGGGGGAAGATGATACGGCGATTATCGGTCTACCTCTGATGAAACTGGTTCAGCTTTTGGGGCGCTTCGGAGTCTGTATTCCCTGAGAAGTCTCGATTCATGATTGGGGTTGAACCATTTGTATCAGAGGCTTCAATCATTCTCTGATTTCCATGAAATGTGGGTGTTCTTGACGGCTAGGCTTCTTCGTTCTCCTCTTCTTCCTGCTCTTCGTTCTCTTCATCGCCGTCGGAAGCGCTCTGTTCCTCATCTCCATCGGCGTCATCCATGAGGTCCGCATCATCCTCGGTATCGCCATCCGTGGAGTCATCCGGCAAGACACATTCACCCGCCAGGCAGATTTCGCCCGTCTGGGAGCAATCCACAAGGTCCGTCCACGAGCCACCCTCGCAGATGCGCAGCAGGTTTTCTTCACAATAACGTTGATGATCAACGCAACCGGAAGGGGTGTCGTCGCAGCCCGTAACAAACAGACTGGTCATCAAGACGAGGGCAACCAGGGCAGGGGTCCAAGCGCTTCGGTTCATGGTCTTACAATCTCCGAAATCAATAGTGAATGAGGGAAGTCTCTTTCTGGGTTTTCAGAAATTCTTCAACTTGTGGAGGCCGGTAATCAAAGGCGACCAGCAGCAAGTTGGCGATGATTCGCGCACTGGCTCCCCAGACGATCTTTCCGCAACTCTGAAAAAAGTGAACGGGAACATCCATCTCTTGAAAAGAGTGAATTTCCATCCGGTGATTCTGAGGATGCAGAAAATCCTTCAAGGGGAATTCCAACACTTCGGCCACTTCATCTGCATTGGCTTTGGTTTGAGGACGTTTTTCCAAAAGGGCGACAAAGGGTTGAATGCGAAAGCGGCTGATGACCGGGGTTTCATCCAAGGAACCGAGAATCTGTTCGGAAGCGACGTTCAGGGAAAGTTCTTCCTCGGTTTCACGTAGGGCGCATTCCAACAAGGTTTCGTTCTCTTCCAAGGCGCCACCAGGAAAACTGATCTGCCCTTTGTGATGGGCCAGGTGCTGGGTGCGCTCGGTCATCAGCACCACCGGGCCTGTGGATGTCGGATAGATCGGAACCAGCACGGCACTGGGGCGCAGAGTTTCGGCCATCAATTCCGGAAGAGGTTCGCCTTGATACCCGGTAAGCCGTTCTTTCAAGGCGTGTAACAGGGAGGGCTTGGGCCGGAGAGTTTGATGGCTTGTGTCGTCGCTTGCCATAACCTGCCTTTCAAGGAAAAACCGTTGTCGCGCAAACGACAACGGTCAGAAGCGATTCAGAGGGTGTCGGACTTTCCTCTCAGCCGAAACGGTAACCTTTGGGGATGACCACGATTCCGCTATCGGACACGGTGAAGTGTTTGCGGTCTTCTTCCGGGTTGTAGCCGATCATCGTTCCTTCGGGAATACGCACGTTTTTATCAATGATCGCCCGACGGATACGGCTGTGACGGCCAATATCGACATTACTGAAGATAATCGATTCCTCCACATGGCAGAATGAGTTCACCCGCACTTGAGGTGAAAGAATACTGCGTTGCACCGTACCACCACTGACAATGCTGCCATTGGCAATCAGGCTTTCGATGATCTGTCCACGGCGTTCATGGGTACCCCACACGGTTTTTGCGGGTGGGGACTGCCCCATGTAGGTGCGGATCGGCCAGTCCGGATCGTAGAGGTTGAATTCCGGGTCAATGCTCACCAGATCCATGCTGGTGTTGTAGTAGCTGTCCAGGGTTCCGATGTCTTTCCAGTAGCCGCTGGTCTTCTTGTTCTCATCTTCATAAGGGAATGCGTAAACATTATAGTTTTCAAGCATTTCCGGAATGATGTTCTTGCCGAAGTCGTGGGCACTGTTGCGTTTGGCATCGCGGCTGATTTCCCGCACCAGGGCGTGGGTGTTGAAGATATACACTCCCATGTTGGCCAAACAGGTTCCGGGACGACCGGGGATCTCACGGGGTTCCGGGGATTTCTCTTGGAACTCGGTGATGCGGTAGTTATCATCGACAGCGCAAACACCGAAAGCCTTGGCACTCTCGCTGTCAACGGGGATGCTGGAAATGGTCAGATCCGCTTCTTTTTCAAGATGGAACTCCAGCATCTTGGCGTAATCCATCTTATAGATGTGGTCGCCGGAGAGAATAATCACATACTTCGGGTTGTGTTTTTCCAGGATGTTGATGTTCTGGAAAATGGCGTCTGCCGTGCCGCTGTACCAGCGATCCCGATAGCGTTGTTGGGGCGGAACGCTGTAGACAAATTCATGGAGTTCCTGGTTGAAGATGCTCCAACCCTTGCGCAGATGCTCGTCCAGACTTTGGCTTTTATACTGGGTCAAGACATAAATGCGGCGAAACCCGCCGTTAATGCAGTTGCTTAGGGTGAAATCAATAATGCGATAAATCCCGCCGAACGGAACGGAAGGCTTGGACCGTGGCGCTGTCAGCGGATAAAGCCGTTCGCCGCGTCCACCGGCGAGCAGCATGGTGATGGTTTGCCGAAAGATCTTGGACCAGTATCTAGTCATGGTGGCTCCTGTCAGGCTGCGCAAGAAACGGTGCGATCAGTACATCCATATCATACAGCTAATCGTGGGCCTGCGTCAACTGCAACAATTCAAGAACTTTGTCTTTCAACTCGGTGAGGTCCGGGCTTTTGGTGATATAGGCATCGGCAGACCAGGACATGAAGTTGTCTTTGTATTCACCATAGGCACTGTTGATAATCACCGGAAGCTGATTGTCATGTCCCAGAAGTTCACTCATCGTCTGCAACCCATCCATTCCCGGCATACGGATATCCAGGATCACCAGGTCCGGTTGTTCTTTCCCCACCAACTTCAGGGCATCCCGCCCGTTGTCGGCAAGCACAACATCGTAGCCGTCCTGGGTGAACTCCTCAAAATAGAGGGTTCGCAAGTTCGGTTCGTCATCGACTATTAATAATTTCTTTTTCGATGCGTTCATGGTCTTCCTCTTGGAGTACGCGGTATTTGGGAAGCCAGATTTCAAAGGTGGTTCCTTCGCCGACCTGGCTGTATACTTCAATATGTCCTCTGTGTTCTTCAATAATCTTCTTGGAAGTGGCCAAGCCCAAGCCGACACCGGAGGACTTGGTTGTATAAAACGGAGTAAACAGGTTGCGTTTGGCTTCTTCCGTCATTCCCACGCCGGTATCTTGAATGACCAGCACGATTTCCTCCCGCTCGGAACGGGAAAACACGCGCAGTACGCTGTTGGGTGACATGGATTCAATGGCATTTTTCACGATATTGATCAAGACCTGCTTCATGCGGTCTTCATTCAGTTGCAAAGGAGGAAGATCCGGCTGCAAATCCCGTTCAATGGTGATTTTGTCGTTATGAAGCTGATTCTGCAATGTGGTGAGGGTGTCTTCCACCAGATCGTTGATGTTGTACGGCTCCATTTCGTCTTTCGGCTTGCGTGCCTTATCCAGAACATTGCGCAAAATCCCATCGGCACGGGTCGCTTCATCCGCAATGATGCGGGTGTATTTGATATGCTCCGGTGCCTTCAGCCGTTTCAACAGCAATTTGGCGAAACCGCCGATGCTGGCGATGGGATTCCGGATTTCATGGGCCACGGTACTGGAGACTTCACCAAGGGCCGCCATACGCTCTTTTTCGATCAATAAGCGCTGACTGTTCGTAAGATTCTGGTAGGCGGCTTTCAGCTCTTCGACACGCTGGGACAGATCCGTTTGCAGTTTGATGTTCAAAATGGCGCTGGATGCACGGTTGGCGAAATTGGCTAAAAACAGCACCTCGTTGCTGGAGATGTCTCGCTGGGTAATCATATTGTCTGCGATAATCACTCCGATAGGCTGACCTTGCCAGACCATTGGAACCGCGACGAAATTGGTACTGTGCAGGATCTCCGCAATCTGCTCCAGGTCCGGGTGATGGTTGCTGCGATGGATGTAACGGGATGGGGTTTGAGTGGCCAGCGCATGAACCAAAGGATGACTGGCGTGGTTCAAGGGAATACGGATCTGTCTGGCCATCGCTGTGACTTGTTGGTTGTAGGTCGCTTGTTGGTTGCCATCGGCCAGGATTTCATGAAGGCTCTTTCCTTCGGCCATCAACCTGGAATAAATCCCGGCCGCTTCTTCCGGGCTGCCGGGTCCGACGGCGGTGATGCCTTTGAGCAAACGGCGGTCGTTGTCTACCATCAGCAGAAAGGCCCGGTTGAAACGAAGCCCCTCTCCGGCGGTAACCGCCGTGAGTACGGCCTGGTAGATTTCATTCAGAGTTTCCGCACTGCGGATGATGGAATCAATCTGCAAGAGCTTGTTAAGTTGGGTGATGGTTTCCTTCAAGTCATGCTGAAGAGTCACCACCTGACTGATGTTCCGAATGATGATGGAATGGCCGAAGACGCTGCCGGAGGAATCCGTCATGGCCGTATGGGTTACGGAGCAAAACAGAACGTCTCCGGATTTCGTGCGCAGCCGTGTTTCATGGGAGTAGGCAAAGCCGCTTTCTTTCAGAAATTCTCTGACGCGGGTCTGGCTTTCCACGGTCTGAACATCATGAACCAGGAGATGGTCAAACTGCATTCCGCGCACTTCCGAGCGTTCATAGCCGAACAGAGCTTCCGCCCCACGATTCCAGGAGTGAATCTGTCCATTGGAGTCGGTGGTGATTACGGCGTCGGCGGTGTTGTCCAGAATATTGGAAAGCATTACGCCCAGTTCGCTACGTGGGCGGATCAAGGATTCGGCTTCACTGATCTCCTGAATAATCTGCATCACAAACAGCAAATGGCCATCGGCATCGAATTGCCGCACCGGCATGAACTCGAAGAATTTGCTGGTCCCATCAAGGAGCGTGAATTTGCGAATCTTTCGTTGCCGTGGTGTTTTCGGGTCAAAGGATTCCAGAAAGGCACAGACTTCGCAGTCGCATTGATGCAGAATCGGTTCCGCGATGGGGCCGGAGGTGGAATCTCCGGAATCGGGAGGAATGTGAACCGGAGCCAGGCAACAGCCCATTTCTTTAGCAACCCGATTGATATGACACAGGTTTCGTTGGCCGTCGATGACCAAAATGCCCAACTGCAAAAAAGACAGGAGTGGATCTGCCGCCTTCAGGCGCTTAATCAACTCCGGCAGTCCCCCGTCTAACGAGATGGTTTCAGGAAAGCATTCGTCCATAAAGATCCTTGTATTTCCGGGCGCTGGCGCTCCAGCTAAAGTCCCGGCTCATTGCGTTACGAATCAGGTTTCGCCACGCATCAGGTTGATGATAGACCCCAATTGCCTCTTTGATTATAGCAAGCATTGACCAGGAATTGTAGTCTTCAAACAAGAATCCTGTTCCTTCACCGTTTTGGTGATTGTACGGCTCAACGGTATCTTTCAATCCGCCGGTCTTGCGAACCAGGGGAATGGTGCCATAACGTAAGGAGAACAACTGGTTCATCCCGCAGGGTTCATACAAACTGGGCATGAGGAACATGTCCGCTCCGGCTTCAATCCAGTGGGCCAACTCTTCATTGAAACCAAGATAAACCCCCACATGGTTGGGATGCCGTCGGTGAGCTTCATCCACCACCCAATGATAATGAGGGCGTCCACTCCCCAGGATAACCAGATCCGCCCCGGCTTCCACAATGCCATCCACCGCCTGCTCGATGAGATCCATCCCTTTCTGCTCGAACAGACGACCGACGAAGCCGATGAGAGGGCGGTCGATATGCTGGGTAGGCAGTCCCATCCGGCGCAGCAGAGCTTCTTTGTTGTTGCGTTTGCCTTCCAAATGGTCTTCCGAGTAGTTGTAGGGGATCATGCCATCTTGCCTTGGGTCCCAGAGGTCGTAGTCCACCCCGTTCAGAATCCCGGTATAGACATCACGCCTTTCGCGTAACACGCCTTCCAGACCACGGGAACAGTCGAAACTCTCCATCGTTTCCTGGGCGTAAGTGGGGCTGACCGTGACCAGACGGTCTGCGTATTCAATCCCTGATTTCAGGAAATTGAACCCGCCAAAGAATTCCAATTCTTGTCCCGGACCGGTTTTCCAGGTATCCAAGCCCGCTTCGGCAACGTAGCTCAGATCATATTGCCCGTGGTAGCCGACGTTGTGCAAGGCAAGAAGGATTTTCACCGAAGCCAGGCTTTCCGGGGCACCATGTTGACGAAGCATCGGCGCCAAGGGGGCCGTCTGATTATCGTTCAAATGCACCACGTCGGGTTTGAAGTCGCCATGTTGCATGAAGGAAAGCACAGCTCGGTTGAACAAGAGAAATCGGGTTGGATTGTCCCAATAGCCTTCACCGCTGCGCGGATCGTTATAAATACCGGGGCGATCAAACAAGGCAGGGCAATCGACAAACACAACGGGAACATCGGTGTCGGGAAGCAGGGCCTGGTAATAGCGGACCTGAAAATCAGACCAGCCGATACGCAAACTCTGCTCTCCAGGTGTCTCCAAAAGCTCAAGCTTGTTGGCTTCTTTGGAGATGTTCTGATAGAGAGGCAGAATCACCCGGATATCCACGTCCTGCTGTCGCAGGGCTTTGGGGAGAGAGCCCGCCACGTCAGCGAGACCACCGACTTTGGCGAAGGGAACGATTTCCGTTGTAACCAAGAGAACCTTCATGAGTGCGTTTATTCCTTCCAGGCTTCGATGTCCAGTTCAGGGAAGATATTGTCTTTGCTTTCCAGGTCGGCCAGGAATTGTTCGTTGATGCGGCGGTCCTTGATCTGTTCGTACAGTTCGTTGAAGCGTTGAATATGAGTTACCGTGCGCTGATTGGCGTAATCCACGCTGGTTGCCGTTGTCATGATGAAGGCCCAGTCCGAGCTTTGCGCCAAGAGCAGTTCACGGGCCGCTTGTTTCACGGCGCGCAAGACCAACTGCTCGTGCAAGTCGCCACGGTGGGTCAGGGCGTGCATCCGTTCGGCCATCTTGTGCAGGTGAGGATAAATCCAGTCGTTGGAGCCGTTGAGCCACACTTCGTAGTAGCCCTTATCGCCCCAACTGCTGCTGGCCGGTTGGGCAATCTGCTGGTCCGGATACATTTCCAGATAATGGCGCGGGGTGGTCAACTCGAACAGGTTCTGATCAAAGGCGATCTTGCGCACCAGGAAGTTGATCCATTCCGGCCCTTCAAACCACCAGTGACCGAAGAGTTCGGCATCGTAGGGCGCAAGGATGATCGGTGGACGGCCTTGTTGGTCGGCCAGCCATTCCACCTGACGTTCCCGGTTGAACATGAAGTTGGCCGCGTGCTGAGCTGCGATCTCCAGGGCTTCATCCCGGTTGTAAATCTGCCGGTTGGACAGGTCACCTTTGTCGGAGACACGGAAATACTTGATGCCGGTGTTGATACGGATCTTGTCCGGGTGGATGTAGTCTTTGATGTAATCGTAGGGCATATCAAAGCCCAGATCCCGGTAGAACTCCCGGTAACGGTAATCGCCGGGGTAGCCGCTTTCGGCGCTCCAGACCTGTTTGGAACTTTCCGTATCGCGTGCGAAGGCCGCGACTCCGGTGGGTGTCCAGACAGGAGCATACACTCCGCGAATGGGGCGCGGATCGGCGAAGTCCAAGCCGTGGCTGTCTACGATGAAATAGCGTAGTCCCACTTCCGCCAGGTAATTTTCCAGCCCTTTGAAATAGCCGCATTCCGGCAGCCAGATGCCTTTGGGCGGGCGATGGAAATGCCGTTGGTAGTCGATCACTGCGGTGACCAGTTGGCCACGGATGCCGTTGGGATGGTGTTGCAGTAAGGGTAAAAATCCGTGGGTTGCGCCACAGGTGATGATTTCCAGATTGCCCGTATCTTGCAACTCACGAAACGCGGTAATCAGGTTGCATTGATAGCGGTCCGCGTAGGTTTTACGGCTGTTGGTGAAGATATGCCAGTACATCGTCGCCAGGTTATAAAAGGCCGGGTCCGATTTCTTCGTCCGTTCAATTTCTTTTTCAGACAGTTCAATCAGGCTGTCCAGGTGATGCAGGTAGCGTTCCTGCAACAACGGGTCGGCCAGCATGTTGGCCAAAGGCGGCGTGATGGACATGGTCAGCTTGAACGGAACCTTGTCATGCAGCCAACCGTTCATCATATGAATCAGCGGTAAATAGGTTTCCGTAATCGCCTCGAAAAGCCAGCGCTCTTCAAGAAAGTCCTCGTGTTCCGGGTGGCGCACAAAGGGCAGGTGGGCATGTAAAACCAGGCTCAGGTATCCCTTCGTCATTTGCCTTCTCCTTTCGTCAGCACATGGCTGGACGCTTGCTGAAGCAGGGTGGAACTGGCGTTGGCCAGCAGACCGGAACTCACTCCGCCAAGGCTTTCCTTGTTGGAGGGCATCCACGGCGCACGGTTATCCTGGGCTTGGGGAAAGAGATTCGACAAACCGCTGAACCATGCCGGGCGCGGCACGGGAAGTTGCCCTTGATGAGCCAGGGATAGATCCGCTTGGACAGCCTGGAAGGGGGCTTGACCGGAAGGCGGCATGTAGTCGGGAAGACTGTCCTCATCGGCGTCATGGCGAGGAACGGAGTAGCCATCCTGGTTCTGCTGCGGTGTGGATTGCTCACGCTTGGGCGTGGCATGCCAGTCCGGGACGGGTTCCCAGGGGCGAGGCGGTTGAACATCGCCCTGCTGCGGGTTGTGTTGCTTGGCTTCACGCCTGCGCAGGCTCTCTTTCCAACTCGGTACTGGAAGATGCTCGTGAATGTTCAGCCGGGAAAACTCGACATCCATGCGTGGGGACGGGCTGTACGGAGGCGTCAGGACATGGGGCGAGCGCAGAATCACCGAATCATGGCCGTTCTCGTGAATCGCCAGCACCAGTTGAAGATCCGTGTCCGGTGGCGTTCCACGGAAGTAGAAGTTTTTCGCTTCTTTGGAGGTTTCCACACGACGAATAACGTGATCGTCGCTCATGAGCAGAAGCACCAAGGGCCAGTGAGGATTAGTTTTGACCCGCTCCCAGGTGGCTTCGGTGAAATCCCAGTAGCCGAAGGCTACGGTCGGGTCGATGGGATATAAAAAGACCCGGTCCTCGTTGTAGCTGAAGGGTAACATCTCGTTTCTCCTTTGGGGGCCATAGAGCCCGACAAACCTGTATTCATCCTATCGGATAGTCGATCAAACCATCCAGTTTTCTTGATTAAAATATTCCGTCGGAATGGTGGACACAATCAATCCATCTTCCGGCAGGCGTTCCACGCTCTGATCTCCGACGCGGCGAACCACGGCAAAGCCGAAGTCTTCCCCAGCTTGAATGTCTTCTTTCAACAGGGTGAACGGCAAGGCCAATTCGATGCAATCCGCATAGGCCCAATTCAACCCACCGGGCCATTGAAGGCGTTTCCCCGCCTGGGTGTCTTCCCCGGCTTTCAGCCGGATGCTTATCCGGCTGGGAAAACGGAACACAATGTCCAGCGCAAAATCCCCGGCTGCAAAGGCCGCCATGCTTTGGTCCAGGTCCATACGCAGATACAAATACGATGTATCAAAGCCGAAAAGAATACGTTTCAGCTGACGGGTTCCGAACTGCATTACGCCGCCTTTGGGATAACAACTCCCGGCGCTAAGCCATTCCCCATAGGTGGTGCTTTTTCCATTGATCCGTGGTTGTAGAAAGGCCACGGGTTGACGGATCCGGTTGCTGCCATCCAGGCGGTTATCCAGCGGGGACTCCAGCATTGCCGGGGCAGGGCGCTCCAGCAGACGCCAGATCGCTTTGAGCCGCTTACGGAACAGCGCGTCGAACTCCGCATCATGGGCGCTGGTGTTGCCTTCTCCGAACCACCACCACCAATCGCTGCCTTCCGCTGCCAGGATATGGCTCATCAATTCCTGCCGTTCGTCATCATCAAGCTGGTTGGAATCCAAGGCGGCCTGGGCTGTGCGCCGCATATCGAACAAGGCCGTCCAGGCTTTGTTTTTCACCGGGTCGCCGATCCAGGTGGTGAAGTTGCCGCGAATCCAGGAACCGGAATGCAAACGCGGAAGCGGAAGAATCTCTTGGAAACGGTTCAGCACGTCGGAACAGGTGCATGGGTCCAAGGTCGGATGTTCCACCAACGCGTGATAGAGTGCGGTCAAGAAGAGACGGCCCTGTTCCGGGAAGGCTTCCCAGGCGTTTTCACCATCCAGAATAATGGGAATGACGAACTCCCCTTCAGGTAGTGCCTTGTGGATGCTTTCCAGGTGACCGATGAACTCCTGCACCGCTTTTTTGACCGGTTGGTTGTAATAGTGAAAACCAATCGCATCACTCAACTTCGTGTCCCGGAAGAAAAGGGTGAGACCGTCAAAGTGGTAGGGACGGAATTTCTGCTCGGCGCTGAGTTGGTCCTGCCCCAGGCTGACCCGAAGGATTTCCTCATCGGTACAGGCAAACCGAACGCCTTCCGAGGCAAGAAGCCGCGCCACGATGGGACTGACGGAGCCCTCGCTGGGCCAAAAGCCCGCAGGTTGTGTGCCGAAGCGTTGCCGATGAAAGTCCACCGCCATCTGCACCTGCTGACGGGCGTCATTCAGAAGGGAAAAATCGTTCGTCGGCAAAGGCAGGTTGGGAATGGCCACACGGGCGCTTTGCACATCACAGAGCAAGGGCAGGATCGGGTGGTAGTAGGGTGTCGAGGTGATCTCGATACGACCTTGCTCAGAAAGCTCCTTATAGTAAGGGATAACTCGTCCGCAAAAGGCGCGCATGGCGTTCAGCAAAGCGATCTTGTCGTCTTCGGAGTAATCCTTTCCCTGCCGCAAGAGAGATTGCACCGGTTCTTCTTCGCGCATGGTGTTGCCGCACCAGGCCAGGTGAAACCAGACCGCCAAATCGCGGAAGTCCTGGGCCGGAGCATGAACCAGGCTTTCTTTGGAGCTTCCGTGGTAGCGATCATAAAGGCTCTGGTAGCGTGGCGATACGTGAATCATCGTTTCCGGATGGCAGGAGAAAAACTGCGAGGTCATAAAGTGCTTCTGTGACGGAGTCAGATCCTCCGCACGAAGACGGCTTACCGCCTCTACATCATCCACCAACTCGCCTCGTTCGGTGCGTTCCAATTGGTCCAGGAGACTGGGCACCAGATTAAAACTGGCCTTCATCCCCGGAACGGATTCCACGTAGCGTGCCATGTCATAGTAGTCTTTGGTGGCATGCAAACGAACCCAAGGAAGCAGGGATCTCCCTGTATCCGGGTCAAAATACGACGGCTGATGCATATGCCAGAGAAAAAGCACTGGAATGTTGCCGTTCATGATCTTTCCTTGCCGCCTTGTGTCGGGTGTCCCGATCTCCAACGCGAGGGTCATCTCTGTTTTCGAATACCATGCCTGTGTCCGATGTACGGACCCCAGGATCGTTTTCTTCGGTTCCGCAGGGAACGAACGTCGTCGTGAATCTCCCTACAAGACGAAGACGCCTTAAAGTATGAGGCTTTCTTTCAAAAAGGCAAGGGCTTTTCAACAAGGAAATGAAAAAGACCCAGGGATCAGGGTTTCAGGCTGTCTTCGATGATTTTCAACAAATTGGAGAAATCATAGGGTTTGATCAGCACCGTTACCACGCCGTGGTCATGAAAATCTTCGTCTTCCATCTCTTCATGACCGGTCAGCAGGATGGCTTTGATTTTCGGGTACTTTTCATGGGCTTTATCAATGAGGTCCATTCCGGACATCTGCGGCATGGTCCAGTCTGAGACGATAAACCGATAGGGTTGGCGTTCCAACTCGATCAACGCATTTTTACCGCAATCGCAACTCTTCGCGTTATAGCCGCTGTGTCGAAGCCTCAAAGCCAGGTAATGGGCCAAATCGGCCTCATCATCCACGACAAGGATGTGCGGGGCTTGTGGATCGGGTGCCTGATGAGTCATGCTATCAACCTGATTCGCTGCTTGGTTATCAATACCGTTTACTCTAAGTTATGGTTCAAATCCTGTCAAGGAGAACCGACTACTATTGAATGCTGTTTGACCTGTGTTCCACCGGCCCGCGATGCCCTTGGAAAACCGAGGCAGACAATACGCAATGCTTTTGACAGTCTTTGAATGCTTTGCTAGACTTATGGACGACTTTCCCCAATCCGGCTCGTCCCTTGATCGCCTCCAGGCTATCCAAGGCCGAACTAGGTTTGTGGATTGTCACCGGTGAACCAATGAAAGAATCACGGCTGGGGGCATGGTTTCCACCTTGGGGTTTTGAAATCATGCACGGTCATGTGTTGTCGGATCGAGGGAGGTTTGGGTGAAAAAGGGCTACTCGTGCCGCAGGCTTCAACTCCTGGTACCAGGGCTGTTTCTTGCGTTGTTCTTGCTGATGGGTTCGAACGTATGCTGGGCCGATGAAGGAGAGTTCGCCCTGTCCGTGTCTACCGGGACGGGCTATGTGATGGGCAATACCCAGAAGGCGGAAGCCCCGGAAGAGAGCTTCTCCATGCGGCATCCCTTCATGATGGACTTCGACCTGCAATACGAAGTCTTGGGCTGGTTGGCGGTTTCTGCAAAAGCCGGGGTAACGGTGGAAGACGGCCCGGTTCTACGCCTGTTGCCTTCGGTGGTGTTCGATACCGATGACCTGCTGGGGCGCATCGTTGAAATCTATGGGCGTGTCGGCCCCAGTGTGATGCTGGACCCGGCCTTGTACGGTGTCGGCGTCGGTGGAGGCGTTCACCTGTTTGCCACGCAGCACCTGTCCTTTTTGGTCGAACTATCCGTGGAACCTGTTTTCGGAGAGGATTCCACGATGCTGATTCCTGTGTTGATGTTCATCGGCATTCGCGGAAATGTGTAGGGGAGGGACGATGACACGACTTGGAATGATCCTACTGCTTACGCTGCTAATCCTGCTACCCCACACGGCGGAGGCTAAAAAGCCGAAGGCAAGCATCAGTCTGCTTCCCGTACTGAGCGCCGGAAAGCATCCGGTAGACAAACGCTTGACGAGAGGTATTGACCGTGCCCTGCCGAAAATCTACAAAAAGCGGCCAAACTACAAGGTGGTTGAAGCCGGACCGATTCTGAAACGAAAGAAAATCAAGGCCGTGAACATCCTTCAGGAAGACCAGATGAGGGATACGGCGCGCATTCTGAAAACAGACATGATTCTTGGCCTGGGCGTGCAGCAAAAGAAGTCCAACCGCCCCAAGAAAGCCAGCTTTGTTTTCTATATCTCGTTGTATGATGCCAAGGCGGAGATGTGGGTTGTTAAAACCAAATTGTACCGCAACCACACAACCTACCTTGAGGCGCAAAAGTACCTTTTCCGTGAATTGCTTCAACGGCTGAAAGGGCCCTATCCGCTGTTTGTTCAAACCGATCCTTCCGGGGCGGATGTGGTGGTCGATGGAAAGAAAGTCGGTGAAACGCCTTACAAAGTGTTGCAAAATCCTGGCAAGACGACCATCACCCTGATGAAAACGGGACGCAAGCAGATGGATATTTCTTTCCCCATGCCTGCCGACAGACCCGTTCATGCCAAGTTCCCGATGAAAGAAGATCCTAACGGAGTGGCCTTTGGCGTGGTTGCTCCGGTCGTTGCCCAAGCGCCTGAAGAAACGCCTCCACCCGTGGAGGAACCACCGCAAGAGCAAGCTCAACCGGAACCCCAGCCGGAACCGGAAGCGGTGGCTGCAAAGCAGGAACCCGAGCCGGAACCCGAACCGGAAGCCCCCAAGGAAGAACCCGCGCCGGAGCCGGAAATTGCCCAGGCAGAACCGGAGCCCGAACCGGAACCGGAGATCGTCCAACCGGCGGTTCCTCTGAGCGAACGGCGCAAGTGGGCCTGGCGCAGCATCGGTCTGGGTGTCGGCATGGCTTTGGGCGGTGTCGCCGCGACGCTGTCCAACATGTATTACGATGACCAGGCACAGAAGAAGGGCTTGCTTCCCAGTCGTAAAGACGATTACGCCGCTTCGCGGGACCAAGCCGCGATTACCAGCTATGCGCTATACGGTCTTGCCGCAGCAGGTATCACCACGGGATTGATTCTGTATTTCACGGAACCGGCTTCTTCGGGTGTTTCTGTGAACGAAGAGTTAGGTTCCCGCGCCTGGTCTATGCAGGCCGGAGTCCTACCCGGTGGTGGCGCGGTGAAGGCGCAGCTTGATTTTTAGCCAACCATGCCTTCCTGCTCAGATTGCGCATGGGGAGTCTTATCGGGTTCGTGAAAGATGAGACTGTGGAGAAGAGAAAGAGGATAGCTCATGACACGGTTCGCCGTTTTCTTTATCGGGTTCGTCTGTATGTGGGTTGCGGCCTGCGATGGCACCAACTGGTTGGATGAGAATCTGGATGCCACCCCGGACTGTGAAGGGGCGGTCTTGCATGTTCTGGAATGCTGCAAGGATAGCCAGCTTGCTTCCACCTATGCTTTTGCCTGTTCTTTCTACGCCCAGGGAGCCACCGAGAGCGCCTTGAATACCGTTGTTCAGGTATGCACCAACAATGACTTGCGCTATGGAAACCCGCCGGGGTTCGATACGGTTCCCGCAGAAACGGCGGTGGTCGATCCAGAATTGCCCAAGGCGTCCGATCTCTCCGCGTGGTCCTGTGAGGATTCTCTGCGCGCCATTCATCTGGCCTACGGAGCGCCGATTTCTGAGCAGGAAGACGGTGACGAAGACGGTGATGAAGACACGGATGAAGATGGCGATGGGGAAGAAACCACCGATGGCGATACCTCTGACGCTGATGATCCCGACCTTTGTGACTCCGTGGATTGCTCTCATATGGATACCTTCTGCGCTCTGGGGACCTGCGAAGAAGGCAATTGCGTGTTGACTGCCCGGAATGAGGAGCAAGACTGTTCCTCCACGACCACGGTCACTCAATGCCAACAGGCTACCTGTCAGGCGGGGCAGTGTGTGGTGGAGGCCTTGCCCAACTCGCAAAGCTGTACCCTGGAAGACAATGACAACGATTGCCTTGTCGGCGTCTGCACCAATGGTTCCTGTCTTGCTCAGGCAAAAGCCAACGGCGAAGCCTGCAACGATGACAATCTCTGTACGACCAACAAGGTTTGCTCGAACGGGGATTGTGTGGGTGAACCCGTACAGGATTGTGATGATGACAACCCCTGTACGGTGGATGACTGCAACCCGAATAACGGTCAATGCACCCATGATGGCAGCACGATGGAAGGCAATGTCTGCGATGACCGGAACGCCTGCACGGATAGCTCCACCTGCCAGAGCGGCGTTTGCACCGGGCAGGCTACGGATTGTTCGGATGGCTTGAGCTGCACCGAAGACCTCTGCCTGGGAGGAGGGGCCTGTGACAATCCTCTGATGCAGAACACCTGCCTGATCAACGGGGTCTGTTACAACGAAAGCCAGCCTAATCCGCAAAACGGCTGCCAGGAATGCCGTTCCGTTTCGCCCAACCGCTGGACCGTGGACAACACCAATGCCTGTAGTGATGGCAATGAGCAGACCGGAAACGATCACTGTGTCTCCGGCGCCTGTATCGGGGAAGCCTGCTCTTGTGATGAAACCACGACGTGCTGTGATGGCTGTGTGCCGCAAAACGAAGACCAGCCCTGCGATGATGGCAACGCGGGGACATCCAACGAGCGCTGCCATAATGGCGTGTGTGACGCAAGTGTTTGTGTTTGTGATACGGTGGATGCCTGCTGTGATGGCTGTCGGGCAATCCATGTCGGCGAGAGTTGCGACGATCAAACCTTGTGTTCTCACTCCGATGTCTGCACGGCGCAAGGTGTCTGCCAGGGACAGAGCTATAGCTGTGATGACGGCCTTTCCTGTACCACGGATTCCTGCACCGGCGTTCCCAACGGATGCCAGAACAGCGTGCTTCCCGGCTATTGCCAGATCGTCGATTTCCAATCCGGGCTGTCCAACTGTTTTGATGATGGTCAGGTGAACCCCGATAGTCCCTGCCAGATTTGTCGAGCGGCAACAAGCCCGGCCTGGTGGAGCCCCAATGACGGCGGAACCTGCAACGACAACAATGTCTGCACCCAGACCGATACCTGCCAAAGCGGGGAATGTGTCGGTAGCAATCCGGTGAGCTGTCCCGAAGATGGTGACCCTTGCACGGATGATGTCTGTGATCCGCTCACCGGATGTGGGTTTGCGCAGTCGGCAGCGGGAACCCCCTGTACGGACGATGGCCAGTTCTGTACGGATGATGTCTGCAACATTCAGGGAGATTGCATCCATATTCCTGGAAGCTCCGGATGTTATGTCTCCGGTGTCTGCTATCAGCCGGGTGATCCCAACCCGGCCCAGACCGCCTGTCAGGTCTGCGATCCGCTCCAGAACATGACCGCCTTCAGCCCGGCGAATGCCGGCGCAAGTTGTGTGGATGACGATCCCTGCACGGAAAACGAAACCTGTCAGAGTGACGGCTCTTGCACCGGAGATCCGAAGGTCTGCGGCGAAGATACGGATTGTCAGATTTGGCAGTGTGACAGCTACGACGGCTCCTGCTCGCTGAGTTTCACGGACAACGCCTGTGAAGACGGCAACCCTTGCACGGAAAACGATCAATGCGATATCGACACGGGGGTCTGCGAAGAAGGAAGTACCGTCGCCGATGATACCGCGTGTGATGACCAGAGTGACGCCAGTGTAAATGATCGCTGCCAAAGCGGGCTGTGTGAGGGGGATGTCTTACCGCTTGCCCTGGTGGAAGCAGCCAACCTTATCCGTTTTACACCCGAAAGCCTGGGCGAAACCCAAACGGTTTGTCTGCGTGTGCGGGTGAGTGGAACGGAGCTTTCCGGTATGCAGGTTCGTTTGCAAAGCCCGCAGATGACCGAGGCCGTCCTCGTGCAGAGCGCTCCGGCTGGGGCCGAGTGGATTTTCGAGGACAACCTGACCGAGTTTTCCGGGGAAGAGTGGCAAGGCGATTGGACACTGGGCCTGACCGTTCCATTGGGAGCGCTCCCGGCCAGCCTTCAGGAAGCCAGTCTTGAATTGGGCTGCGAGACGGACTGACTTGGACTTCCCTCACCCTTGCTCACTCTGTTCGCGTCCCTATCCCCGCAGGCTGTCTATTGATCACAAGTCAAAACCACCAGGGGATCAGGCGGATTCCCGTGCCAGCGAAGGATATTGACGATAGCAAGAATCTAGAAGGCAAGGGTCGGCTAATTTCCAAGCCGATCCTGAACGGATTGCATCACAGCTACCGGCTGGCCGCCTGAGAAATCGTTCGCGTCTTCCAGGTGGATGATCCAAAGGTTCGCCCGGTATCGAAACCGATGGACACGTTCGTCCAGTACACATCATTTTCGCTTTTCAGTGAATGATAGGGGCGAAATCAACCCGGATTGGGCGACCAGAAACGTCCCAGCATCCCATTTCCAGGTTATTAACACGGCAACAATAAATTAGACGAAGCATCCATTTTGTCATTCCCGCGAAGGCGGGAATCCAGAGTAAATTCTGTTATCTGGATCCTCCGCCTGCGCGGAGAATGACGATTCTTAAGCTCGGTTATAATCGCCGGGTTGATAACCAAGTCGGTTCCATCCTTGGAATCAACCCCCAATCCTACCCGGATTGAGTTTTCGGGTAGCACGGAAAGGTTGGAAACCGGGGTTGGAATCGTACACGACCTTGCCCCATTCATCGTAGTCCATTCGCTGCACAATATTCCCGCTACTCACCTTGACCACCAGCCGTACCGAACCCAGTTGGTCGGTGAGAAGCCGGTAGGTCTGTCAAGCTTGTGGCCGCAAGCTGTCGGGCAAAGAATTTGCTCTACATCTTGGGCTGGAGCGCCCGCTACTTGTCAACAATCAATGAATCATAACCCATCTCCCTTAATAAATGTTCAACATCTTTTATTTTCAGTCTTGATGGCACTCTTGTCCAAGATAACTTTCTAAGCTAAAAGCAAAATGCCCTTCTTTGGGTTGTGGCAGAATCGTGTTGTCTACGCATGATTCATTCACAACGGAAAAAAGGGCGACCTCATGGTAAAAGTTTCGAGTCTGTTCAGTCAACTTCTTTCTCACGTTCCTCGTCTGGAATTCGCCGGGCTGGTGGCCAGGCATCGGGCCGAATACCGCGCGAAGGGCTTCTCTTGTTGGTCGCAGTTCGTCGCCATGCTCTTCGGCCAACTGGCCCACGCCGACAGCCTGCGCGAGATCGGCAACGGCCTCACCTGCTGTTTGGGCAAGCTCCGCCACCTGGGCCTGACCAAAGCGCCGCCTCGTTCCACCTTGGCTTACGCCAACGCCCATCGACCCGCCGAACTCTTTCGTGACCTGTTCTACCGAAGCTACCAGCATTTTCAGGCCCACGGCGGACTTGGTTGCCGCAAATCCCGCTTCCGCTTCAAAAACAGGCTGCTCTCCTTGGACGCCACCGTCATCTCGCTGTGTCTCTCGCTCTTTCCTTGGGCGTCCTACCGGCGCGCCAAGGGCGGCGTCAAGGTCCACACCCTGCTCGACCACGATACCTACCTGCCCGTCTTCGTGCAGATCACTCAAGCTCGGCTCCACGATGTCTGCATCGCCCAGACGCTCGACCTCAACCCCGGCTCCATCGTGGCCATGGACATGGCCTACGTCGATTTCGACCTCTTCGCCCGCTGGACCGAACGCGGCATCTTCTTCGTCACCCGACAGAAGAAGAACGCCGCCTACGAAGTGATTGAAACCCGCACGCCACCCAAACACCGCAACATCTTGGCCGACGAGATCATCCGTCCAAGCGGCAGGATCACCCGCAAGACCTGTCCAACCCGCCTGCGCCGCGTCGTCGTCTGGGACAGCCGGAACGAACGCGAGATCGTGCTTCTGAGCAACCACCTCGACTTCGGGGCCACCACCATCGCCGCCATTTACAAGGACCGCTGGGAAATCGAGCTGTTTTTCAAGGCCTTGAAGCAGAATCTCAAGGTCAAGACCTTCCTCGGCACCAGCGAAAACGCGCTGATGATCCAGATTTGGACAGCCCTGATCGCGCTGTTGCTGATCAAATGGCTGCACCATCTCTCCAAAGCGGGCTGGTCGCTCTCCAACCTCGCCGCGATGCTGCGGCTCAGCCTCTTTACCTATCGTGATCTGATGGCTTGGCTCAACGCGCCTTGGGACACCGAACCCATCGTCCCCACCCCGGAACAACTGACGCTACCGCTACCCATTTTCAAGAATACCAGCTCCACCCGAACCCCAACCTGAACCCGGAAACCGCGTTCTCCGGCCAAAATCCACCCTGATTTCAAGTAGGGCTACGACAGCTCACACTTGTTTTGGACAGCAGTGTCTTGATGGTGAGAAATGAACATTCTTATATCCTGTTGACTGAACTAGTGTTACGACATAGATGAGAGGGTATGAGTAATACCACTTCCGGTCGATTCTTTCGATCCTAGAAATATCTTTCTTCTTAACTTCAATTGATTCACCAAGCCACCAAGAGAGAAGAATGTTTTCCTCTGTAAAGGTAGCCTTACCAAATAACACAACAGGCATAAGCCACCATAGCATATCCCCTTTATCCAGGCCAGTACCATACATGCAAGGTTTTATGACATTTTTCACGTGTTACGTCTCTTTCTTAATGGGTCCAGTCATAAATTTTATCACCCCACCATCTTCCACTTTCAGGGAATATATCCGGCAAAGAGAAGTAGAATACAGCTGTCTGTTCATAAAATAAGTGTACTTCACCCGGAGCACCTCCATATATATCAACACCATTAAACATCAGGTTCTCACCTGACCATTCTGGGTTTTCACTCACAGACCAGAATTTCTCCCATCCGTATCCTAAGGCTGATCCACCAGCAGCTAGTGATGCTCCTGAGAGATCATCAAGTGAGTCAGCATTAGTAATTTGAGCTGTTGGAGCTGCACTTATTACAAATAACCCGGCTGGAGTAAAGCTTCCTATTCCACATGATAGAGAAATTCCCAAGTTTCCATTGTCGTCCACATACACTGGACCCCATCTTGTAGACCAGAAAGGGGTCATTCTTAGGTGTGATCAGGCGGCGTATGTCTCCGCTGTGTGATTGAAATATACGTCATCCGGCGTACGCTCGTCAAGTCCCTGATGAAAGCGCTCTTCGTTGTAAAACCGGAAATACTCACGTAAGCCCGTTTTCACCTCCTTCATCGTTTCATAACCCCTGATATAAATATCTTCGTATTTCACGCTGCGCCACAGCCGTTCCACAAACACGTTGTCCAGCGCACGCCCTTTGCCGTCCATGCTGATTTGAATGCCGTGCTCGATGAGTACGCCCGTAAATGCCTCGCTGGTAAACTGGATGCCCTGGTCCGTGTTGAAAATCTCCGGCGCACCGTAGCGCAAGAGCGCCTCTTGAAGCGCCTCCACACAGAAACTGGCATCCAGCGTGTTCGACAGCCGCCAGCTCAAAACCTTGCGCGAAAACCAGTCCAGAATCACCGTCAGATACACGAAACCGCTCGTTGTGCGGATGTAGGTGATATCGCTGGCCCAGACCAGGTTCCGCTGCGTGACGGCGATGCTTCTCAGCAGATACGGATAGATCCTGTGCGCCTGATTCGGGCGGCTCAGGTTCGGCTTTGGATAGATCGCCTCCAGGCCCATCAAACGCATCAGCCGCTGCACGCGCTTGCGATTGATCCGAATGCCCTCCATTTTAAAGAGCTCTATCCTCATCCGACGCGAACCATAAAAGGGCCGCCTGGTGTAAATCTCGTCGAGCAAATTCATCACGCGCACATCTGACCTACTGGCCGGTTTCGACTTTCTGTAAAACGCCGAGCGGCTAAACGACAGCAGATCACATTGTCGCCGGACGCTGATCGTTTTGTTTTCAGGCTCAATCATTTCGCGCTTAACCCCGGAAGAAAGGGTCTGTCTTCTTTTTTAGCCAGTCGATTTCAACTTTCAACTGGCCGATCTGACGATACAATTCGTCGCGCTCCTTCTGGATGCCAGCATGCTGGCGAGCTTGGTCTCGCTCGCCAGAGAAGACTTCCGGAAGATTCTCCAGCAATTGGCTCTTCCATTGGGACACCTGGTTGGGGTGGATACCGTGCTCGCTGGCGACCTCGTTGATCGTCCGCTCTCCTCGAATCGCTTCCAAAGCCACTTTCGCCTTGAACTCTCCACTGAACGTCCGTCTCTTTCTCGGCATTTCTTCCTCCTTTTGAAGCTGTCTTCTGGCTTTCTGGAGTCACATGCCCAGCCTAACATCCACCTAAGACCACTGTCCATTTTTCGGGGACCAGCTCAGTGGCGAAGCATAAGGCCAACTATGGCACGAGCGAGGGTATGTGCCGGGTGGGTAACTCTCTTGCGCGAACGCATCGAAGGTTTCCACCTCGCACGTCTATTCATGGAGCAAATAATGTGACCAATAGACAGCCCCGCAGGAGAGGGAAAACTCTGGGAGAGAGAGGATGCCGAAAGGCATCCCAGTGAGGGGCGAAGGCTTTGTCACCAAGCTGAACAGTTTGTCAAAACGGACGGTACCTCGTATTCCCTTCCTTGAGGGGCGGCCTTGGTGGGAACAGATCCGGAAACGATTCCGACTTGCCAAAGCATTGACGGCAAGGCGGAATGCTTATCAGTAGAAACGGCCCTTCTGGGAACCTTTCGTGGTTGACTGCCCGAAACTTTTGCGTCAATAGAGCTTCTTCAGCTGCGCCCCAGGATAAAAGTAGTTGACGATCCGGTCGTAGGTATAGCCTTGGCGGGCCATTTCCTGCGCGCCCCATTGATCCATTCCCACACCGTGACCGCTGCCGTGGCCTTTGAAGATGAAGCGGCTTCCTTTGCGGGAAAAGCTGAACAAGGTGCTGTAGAGGTTCGAGTAGCCCAGCTTGGAGCGGAATTTTTCCCCGGAATAGGTTTTCTTTTGTTTCCCGTAGGAAACGCGAATACGCCGAACACGCCGGTCTTGGGTGCGACTGATGATGGACAGCATGATCCGACTTCGGTATTGACTTGGAACGCCAAAGGCTTTACCCAAGTCGTCCATGCTGATGCTGTAACTCCAGTCTTGCCGTGGACTCTTGGTGCAGTACGGGCAGGGGCCACCGGGAAGGTAATCTTGGGCTTCACCCCAAACATCTTTACCGCTGGCCAGATACCCGCCGCTTGAAGCGTGAAAGTAGGCTTTGACAATCTGATTGTTGTAGACCAGCACTTGCCCTTCGGTATCGCGCACGGCTTTTCTGGCTCGCCCATCTTCACTGCTGAAACCTCCGTAGACCTGGTCTACCGCCGTGTCACCCATGTCGCAATACTGGCTTTTGGGGCGATAAATCTTTCGGTAGATGGCGTAGGTTCTCGCTGCCACCGCCTGGGATTTCTTGGTTTCCTGGTGCCAACTGGGAACGGTTTCTTTGTTGATCAGACCGTAGAGGTAGCGCTCCAGATGAACGTCATTGACCAGCAGCAGGCGGTTGTCTACGCGGTAAACCAGCAACTCTTCCCGAAAGACCTTGCCCTTGTATTCCAACCAACCCAGGCCGGAACGTAACCGGATACCTTTGGAGCCACTGTCTTGACCATCCACCGCAATGCCGCTTTCTGAGAGCGTCAAGGTGATCTCTTCCTCTCCATCGCGCTGGCCCAGCAACTCTTCGTTTTCGGCTTTGAACCAATGAACGCTTTCTCCCCAGACGCTGATTTTCTTCAGGCCGCGAGCCAGGCAGATGGTCAGCCGGTCGATGCGGTCATCAAGGATGTCCCCCCCGCGATAGCCCCTCCGAGGTTCATTGATGCTTACCGGTTCGCTGTCTACCTCTTGTTCTTCGAGTTCGGGGGTCGCTTGGATAGGCGGGTTGGATGAGGTATCCTCTCCCGCTGCGGGAGCCTGCGGTTTGGCCATATCCTGAAGCACATCATTCACCGCCGGATTGGCGGAAGGAGTGTCTTGGGCCTGCGCTTGCCCCTGAATGTTCAGCAGGAGTAGCAGGAGAAACACCAGGGAGATACGCATCTGACAAGGCAAGCAAACCAACAGCCGTCCGGGTTTCATGAACCAATCCAATCCACGAAGATCATGCTCCGTGTTTCATCACATCCCACCGGTCATGGCGGTAGGATCTTGTTTCGGACAAAAGAAAATCCAACAACACAATGCTTACTATTCTCAATGGAATCTATTCTTTGTCAACCCTTTGTGATGAAAAAGCCCCGGAGAACCGGGGCTTGCATCGTACTCGTTGACGGCTTGGGCCGATTATACGGGGTTCTTTTCCATGAAGTGAACCATGAACTCGCACAAGGCTTTGACGTGGTCGATGGGCATGAAGTTGTAGATACTGGCGCGGCAATGACCGACCAGGAAGTGACCACCCAGGCCAACCATGCCTGCATCCGTGGCTTCTTGGACGAACTTCTGTTCCAATTCCGGCGTGGGCATGTGCCAGCGGACATTCATCCGGCTGCGGTCTTCGTTGGCCGCCGGGCAATGGTAATACTCCGGATAGCGGTCGATCACATCATAAATCATCTTGGCACGGATGTCGGCGTTGATGTTCATCTGATCCAGGCCGCCGTTGTCCCGCGTCCATTCCAACATGCTCTTCATCAGGTAGATGCAGAACATCGGCGGGGTATTGTACAGGCTGTTATGCTCATCATGAATATCATAACGCAGATAGGCCGGGATGGCGCGGTTCGCGGTTTCGATGAGATCCTTCCGCACGATGACCACGGCCATACCCGCCGGGCCGAGGTTCTTGGTCAGACCGGCGAAGGCCAGGCCGACGCGGGACCAATCTACCGGTTTGGAAAGGATGTTGCTGCTCATGTCCGCGACGATCGGCACGTTGCCGGTGTCGGGAAGGTCAGCCCATTCCGTTCCAACAATGGTGTTGTTGGTGGTCAGATAGAAGTATTGGGCATCGGGGTTGACCGTGAAGTCTTTGGGAATGGCGAAATAATTGGAATCTTCACCGTCCACGATCACCCGTGCATCGCCGATCAGCTTGGCATCGGCAATGGCTTTCTGGCTCCAGAAACCGGTGCTGGCATACTCGGCAAAGGTACCTTCTTTGAGGAAGTTCATCGGAATCATCGCGAACTGCAAGGTTCCGCCGCCGCCCAACATCAACACGCGGTGGGTGTCGGTGGGAATGCGGTAGACTTCGTGCATCAAACGGATGGCTTCATCGTGGACTTCCGCCTCGTAATGGGGGGTACGATGGCTGATTTCCCACAAGGACATGCCGCTGTTGTTGTAGTTCAAGGTCTTGTCATAGCAATCCTGCATTTTCTCGAAGGGCAGGGTGCAGGGACCGGGATAGAAATTGAGAATGCGTTTACTCATCATACGCCTCGATAGGTTCACGCGGGGAGAAAACTCCCCGCGATGGGTTTGTTGAAAAGAATTGGAATCACCATGCAATGAGGATCTGTCCTTATTTCTTGTGGCGAAGATGAGCGTATTTATCCAGATGGCGTTCCGGCATCTTCAGCGCGTCACGGCGGAAGGGTTCGGCCAGCACTTCTTCACCACCTTGAATTACGGCATTGATTACGCAAGGACGGTTGGAGGCCACGGCATCGCGGACCACATCCCCGACTTCATCATAGTTGGTCACGGTGTAGCCTTTGGCGCCCATGACTTCGGCCAGTTTGGCATAATCCGGGTTGGTGGGCAGGTTGCTGCCGACGAAACGGTTGTCGTAGTAATCAATCTGGTTTTTCTTCTCCGCGCCCCATTCCGAGTTGTTGGCCACGATGGCGATTACCGGAATGTTCTCACGCACGGCGGTCATCACTTCGGATAGACCGCTGATTCCGTAGGCTCCGTCACCCTGGAAGGCAAAGACGGGGCTGTCCGGTTTGCCCATCTTCGCGCCCAACGCCGCGCCATAGGCGAAGCCGCAGTTGCCCCAACTCAGGGCGCTGATGTGCTGACGGATGTCATTGAATTTGAAGTAGCTGTTGCACATCGAACTGTTGTTGCCGATGTCGGTGGAAACGATGGAACCTTCAGGCATGGACTTGCGCAATTCCCAGAGGAAACGGCGGGGGTGCATCAGGGCGTTGGTGCTGGTACTCCATCCTTCCAGTTCTTTCATCCATTCCGCTTTTTCCTGTTCCACATCGTCCATGCGTTGCGGGTTGATGGCGCGGTTCGGGTCCAACTCGCGCAGGGAATTCAGCAGTTCGGCGGCATATTCTTTCACATCGGCGCAACTGGCCACATCCACGCGGCGGGACAGGCCCAACACCTGAGCGTTGACATCCACCTGGATCAGTTTGGCTTGTTCCGGCCAGTAGGCCATGTCGTACTGCGGCAGGGTGCCGAAGGGGCCCATGCGGGTTCCCAAAGCCAACACGACATCCGCTTTTTTCAGGATACGCATCGCAGCTTTGGAACCGCAATAGCCGATGGGGCCGCAGGACAGCGGGTGATCCGAGGGGAAGCTGTCGTTGTGCAGGTAGCTGTTGACCACCGGGGCGCTGAGGTATTCGGCCAGAGCTTTGGTTTCGGCCAGGGCATCGCCTTGGCTCACGCCGCCACCGGAAAGGATCACGGGGTATTTGGCGTTCTTGAGCAGTTCGGCAGCTTCCTTCAGAGCCTGACGGGAACCGGAACCCCGGCTGATGGTCATGGTCTCATAGATTTCATCTTCGCACTGACCGTAGAAGTAATCACGGGGGATGTTCAGTTGGGTCGGGCCGTTTTCCAGTTTGGCCATATAGAATGCACGGCGGCTCAGTTCAGCCATACGCTCGGCACGATTCACGCGCACCTGATAGACGGTCTGACGGCGGAACATATCCATCTGGTCCAATTCCTGGAAACCACCGGTGCCGATGCCCATGCTTCCGGTTTCGGGAGTAATGGCCACGACGGGGCTATGCGCCCAGTAGGCGGCGACGATGGCGGAAACGAAGTTGGCCGCGCCGGGACCGTTCTGGGCGATGCAGGCCTGGGGTTTGCCGGTGACACGGGCATAGCCATCGGCGGCGTGGGCTGCCGCTTGCTCGTGGGCCACGGGAATGAAGCGAATCCCGGCGGCGGGGAAGAGGTCCAGGGCGTCCATGAAGGCGCTGCCGACGATACCGAAGACGTTGGTTACGCCTTCGGCGACCATCGTTTCAACCAAAGCTTCCGAGGGGGTCATTTTCTGCTTGGACATAAATCTCTCCTGTGGGACTTGAAAATAGTAGATCGAACCTGCATACAGCCACACCTTCCAACGCCAAAACGGCACGGACGCAAACCTATCGCTGTACGCACACAGTCAGTCTCGTAAATCGGTCAACGGTTCCCGGCTGAGGAATCAGCGGGTCGAAGAGCAATCAGGCGGGCAGTCCCCCAGGATCACGCTGGTTAGACCATTCCTCAATGGCGCTCTGGCCGTAGCTGAGGTGATCCTTCTGGATGGGAAGTCTGTTGCTGAAGAAAAGGAATACGGCAGAAAGCAAAGCCTGGCCTCCCGCAGCAAGGGCTTCGGAAAGTCCTTTCAGACTGGCGGTAACCCGAAACCGGGGAACCCCGAACAAGCCATGATGCGCGGCTCGAACGTGGGAGCGGACATCAGGACTGGGGAGCCAAAATAGAGACAAGTGGGTCATCTCAGTTTGCCTTCCAAGATTCAGTATTCAATCCATGCTATGAACTGTTTTGAACCTTTTAGCAAGAAAAATCCGCCAGACATGAGGAAAAAAAGAAAGGCACAATTCCTGCACAGCCTCAAAGCAAGGGTTCATACCCGGCGAAGGCTTGTCCATCCTCCTGACTTCACGTTCCCGGTGAGGCTTCCGCTCCGTCATGTCGGGCACGATTTCATCGACGTGACCCGACCCTGAGAGGCATCGTTGGGAAGGAACTAAGACACGTTGTAGGCTTTCAGCTTACGATGCAGGGTTTGAAGACCGATGCCCAACACACGGGCGCATTGACTCTTGTTGTTTCCTACGGCCTGGTACACGGAAAGAATATGTCTCCGTTCCACTTCCGCCAAGGGTTCCAGAGCGCCGACTTCTGAGGCTTGACCCACGCTTGCCGGTGCCTCCACCATCGTTGTGCGATGGGGTAGATTCAAATGCTTGGGGCTGATGTTGCCATTCTCTGCAAGGTTCGCTGCGGCTTCCAATACGCCCTTGAGTTCCCGGACATTGCCCGGCCAGTCATGGCCGACCAGACGCGCTTCCGCTTTTTCTTCCAGGCTGTTGCCGGCCAGCCCGGCACCTTGAAGGAAATGGGCTGCAAGCAGTCGGATGTCATCCTTGCGCTCGCGCAGGGGAGGGATGTGCAGGTTGGCAAAGCGCAGACGGTAAAAAAGGTCTTTGCGGAACTTGCGTTGCTGAACACGCTTTTCCAGGTTCTCGTTGGTCGCCGCCACAAAACGGACATCCGCTTTTTCCGTCCTTGTCTTCCCCACCGGGGTGTATTCCCCCTCTTGCAGAATGCGCAGCAGTTTCCCTTGAATCTCTAAAGAGAGATCCCCGATTTCATCCAGGAAGAGCGTGCCGCCCTTGGCTTTTCCCAAATAGCCCACTTTATCGCTGATTGCTCCGGTAAAACTTCCTTTGGCGTGACCGAAGAACTCGGACTCAAAAAGGCTCGCATTAAGGGCCAGCATATTCACCGCCACAAAGGGACCGCTGTTGCGACGGCTGGCCTTGCCGATGGCCTGGGCCATCAGTTCTTTCCCGACGCCTGTCTCACCGGTAATCAGGACGGGAATATCGCTTCTGGCATGAAGTTCGGCTTCACGCAGCAGATGCAACATGCGTTCATCGCAGGTGATGACGGAGGAAAAGGCTTCCGGGTTTTCCAGGGTTTGATCGGCACTATCCGAGGCATGAAGCAAGAGCATGTCATACAGACGGCGGCGCTCCAAGGCTCGTTCCAGACTATGGATCAGTTGGTCCGGTTTGATGGGCTTGAGCAGGTAATCATACGCGCCGAGCTTGATGGCTCGAATCACGCTGGGAATGCTTTCATTGGCCGTAATCATGATACATTCCGTCTGCGGACTTTGCTCTTTGATGACTTCCAACAGGTCCAGACCATCCAACTGCGGCATGGTGATGTCCAAGAAGGCCACATCAAAGCTTTGCTGCCCAAGCAGGTCTTGAACCTTGGTCGGGTTCTCAACGGTCACGACATCCGTATAGCCTTGAAGGCGCAGCACGCGGGAAACGCTGTTCAAAAAGGCTTGCTCGTCATCGACAATCAAAATTCGGGTACTCATGCCGGGTTCTCCTCGGATGGATTCTCGTCCTTGCTGGAAATGTCTCCGTCGCCCGATTCATCGGCTTGCGAATCGGATGGGGCGTTATCTTGTTCCGCCAGATACTCTCCGGTAGGAAGAGCCGTCGCGTCATCGTCTTCTGCGGCAGGCAAGAGGATGGTAAACCGGGTTCCTTCCCCCGGCGTGCTTTCCACAAGCAAGCTCCCGTTGTGTTCTTCGACAATGCGGTTTGAGATGGCCAATCCCAACCCTGTTCCGGACTCACGTCCCTTGGTTGTGAAGAAAGGCTCGAAGATTTTACTTTGAATATCTGCCGGAATGCCTTGGCCGTTGTCTTCAACGACGATTTCAAGGGTCGGCTTTTTCTGGTTCTCGGCAAGCCGTGCGCGAAGATGGATCTGAGAGTCCTCTTTATTCGCGGCTTGCCCGGCGTTGATCAGTAAGTTGATCAGTACCTGTTCCAACTTTCCGGAAAGCATCAGTACCGGGGGCAGGCCTTCTTCAAGGTCAATCTCCAACCGTTTGACCATTTTACGAACCTGCTTGCCAACCAGGGTCATCACCTGACGAACTAGGGTTTCAACCCGTACCGCCTTGCGTTCCTCTTCCTCGTGAGAGCGGACGTAGTTCTTCAGTTCGGAGACAATCCCCGTTATCCGGCTGGAACCATGCTCCATGTCCTCCAGCAATTGATAGACATCCTTCAGGAAGTCCTCAACGGGGATTCCCATCAAAAGCAGATCCGGGGTTTGCTCTTGCTTTTCCTCGACGATCAAGCGGATTTCGTCAATGTACTGACGCAGGATAGGCAAGTTGAAATAAATGAAGTTGTTCGGGTTGTTGATCTCGTGGGCTACGCCGGCAATGATCTGCCCCAACGCTGCCATTTTATCCGCCTGAATGATTTGCCGCTCTGCCTGCTTGCGTTCGGTCAGATCGAGGAAAGATGCCACCCGCTGGGATGTACCGGGAATCAGACCGATACTGATAATTCCTTCATGCAGCCGGGAATGGACATCCAGCAGATTGACTTCATAGGCTCTGGGAGTCTGGCCGGGTTTCTCGTTTCTCTGCTGGTGGTGTGTAAGAATGGTTTCCCGGCTGCTTTCCTGGAACAGATCCCAGAAAGCCCGTTGTCCTTCAAGCTCCGAACGTTTCATCCCTACAAGATGACAGAATTCATCATTGGCCAGGGAAATCATTCCGTCATCACCAAAAATCACGGTTCCTGTTCCCGTGGTTTCAAAGATCGTTCTGTATTTGCTTTCCGAATCCCGAAGGGCTTGTTCGGCCTGAGTACGGTCTGTAATGTCATGACCGACACTGACCACGGTGTCATCCGGTAAGGCGAAATGGGCCCACAGTTGAGTTAAACGTTCTCCGTGCTGATTCACCGGATGCAGTTCATGGAACTTTCCATCATGCTCTCGGATCAGTTGCATCATCTGCATAAATCCTTGGCTGTCTGGATAGCATAGAGCCAAAATATTATTGGCCTGATTGATATTCTCCAAGCTGTAGCCGAAGATTTTTTCAAGGTGCTGGTTCCAGAGGAAGAGGGTTCCGTCTGGACGGAATGCAGCAATCATCACCGGTGCATTTTCATAGATGGTACGGAACAGTTCTTCACTATGGCGCAAGGCTTGTTCAGCCTGTTTCCTGTCGGTAATGTCAAAACTTGTCCAGATGAACTGTTCCTCTCCGCCAATATGGAAGGCTCCAATCGTCGATTGCAGCCAGCGACGTTCCCCATCTTTGCGAAGGATGCCAAATTCCAGGGCTTCTTTCGGTAAGGGTTTTCCCGTCATAATGGCACGGGCTAACCTCTCCATGTCCGGCAAGGATTCCGGGGCGATCAGTTGACTGTCGGGAAGATCCCGCAACTCATCCATGTTGTAGCCGGACAGGTCTTCCAGGGCTTGGTTGCAATAAATCAGATCGGTCACACTGGTGATGTGAATTGCCGCCGAAGTGGAATCGGCCAGGGCGCGGAAACGAAGTTCGCTGTCTTTCAAGTGCTGGGCGGTTTCTTTTTCTTCCGTGATGTCAATGCCGACGCCTTCCATCGTACCGTGTTCTTTGTCCAAGTTTGCGGAAAAACGGATCCAGAAGATCCGCCCGTCGCGGCGCATGAACCGGGTTTCAAAGGCTTCGACCGTACCATTTCCTTTGTCGAATTCTTCTTTCAGACGTTCCGGTTCTTCTGGGTGGAACCACGTCGCATTGAAGCGATAATGCTTCATAAATTCGTCGCGGTCTTCGTAACCGAACATACGAGCCATTTTCCCGTTGGCCTCCAAAACCTTTCCGGACTCCAACTCCACGCGGAAAAGCCCTGCTTGAGCGTTTTCAAAGAAAGCACGGAATTTCTCTTCACTCTGCTTCAGCGCTTCCTCGGCACGCTTTCTCTCGGTAATGTTGAAGCTCGTGGAGATATAGGCTCGTTCCCCTTCCTCTTCGAAGGCACCGACGGTCATCGCGATCCACGCCTTTTCGCCATCCTTGCATTGAATCTGTAACTCAAAAGGACCGAAGTACAGATCGGATGGGTCGGCTTGTCTCCAGGCCTGATCCATCTTTTCTCGGTCGCTGAATGGCATCATCGTCGATGGGTCCATATTCCCCAGTTCTTCCAAGGAATAGCCGGTTCCCTTTACGGCAGCCTGATTGGCGTAGCGGATGCGGTGATTTTCATCAATGATGAAGATAACCGCACTGGTTGATTCCGCCAAGGCACGGAAACGTTTCTCGCTTTCCTCCAAGGCTTGCCGGTGTTCTTTTTCGTTGTTGATACAGAGACCCACTCCTTCCAGATACCCCTTATCGACAAAGGCCCGGCAGGAGAAGCGCACCCATACTTTCTTCTTATTCCGGTCGTAGAATTCTGCCTCGAAGTTGTCTGCCGTACCTCCGTGGGTTTCAAGCTGACGGCGTAGTTCGTCTTTGCGTGCCGGGTCCACCCAGTTGTGTCCCATATAGTAGTCCCGTTGAAACTCTTCGGCATTATCATAGCCATACATCCTAGCCATAACCGGGTTGGCTTGAAGTACCTTACCGTCTCCCAAGCGGATACGGAACAAACCGACTTGGGCGTTTCTGAACAACGCACGATAGCGTTCCTCGCTTTCACGAAGCTGGATTTCCCGCAAGAGGAGACGACGAAGCAGCAACGCCAGCCAAAGCGCCAGGACAAACCCGGAAGCCAGCATCAGGTCATCCAGGCGAGTGGTGTTTTCCTTGAACATCTTGCGGTTGGGAAACAAGCGGATCGTCCAGTTCACCGGCCCCATGTGAAAAGCATGTGCCGTACTGATATAGGTGTGGTGCAGTCGTTTGCCTTCGCCGTAAGAATACAGAACCTCATCGTGGTCTAGGATTTCAATGAAAAACTGTTGACGGATGGAACCTGCGACGACTTCTTCCATCATCGGCTCGACATTGACGACCCAGTTCAGATAGCCTTCCCGTTTGCCGTTGATTGTGATTGGAAGATAGCCGACAATTCCCTTGCCGCCTTGAAAAAGCTCAATCACCGAGGTCATCTGCAAACGCCCCGTTTTTGCCGCTTGGTTGAAAACCGCTTGGGTATTCGGGTGTTGACTGAGATTTTTTCCTTTGACGTTGGGATTTTTCGCTTCAGGAACCACCCAGCGGATGACGCCAGATGGATCGACAAAATTGATCGCTTGAATGCCGCCGAGGTTGCGTTCTAAAAACGTCGCAGCGATTTCAAAATCCTGTGGGTTGGACAACTGCTTATCCACCCAGGAATCACGCATGTTGCTGATCATATGTAGACGCATCCCCAGGTATTTTTGCACGCGGATTGCCACCTGATCGGCAGCCATATCCGTTTTTTCCTGAAGGGTTTCCAGTTCGCGCTGCTGAAGGTGAATCCAGATGATTGCAAACACACTGGCGATGATCGTGAACGCCAGAGAGGGGATCAGTCGCAAGCGATGTCTGTCAAAGGCTTCGATAGGTTGGTGTACACACTGTTTGAACCGATTGAAGAGCGTCATCATGGTTGTGATCCCTTGAGGGCTGATGGGCTATCTACTGAAACAGAGCTAGAAGATCCCCTCTGTTCCGTGCCTAAATGAAAAGGCGCGGGGTGATTGCCTGTGCCATCGCCATTCGGCACGAACGAGGACTGGTTCTCCATACATCCGGGCGCAATGTACCATGTTTATTCCTTGATTTCACAGAAAAAACGCCCATCCGAAGATGAGCGTCTGCGTCGATTCAAGAGAAGGATTCCTACATGGCTTAATCGTCCTCATCCTCTGAAGGATGGAAGTAGGGCTCACGGTAGTTTTTGATGTAGTCATCAATGATCTGGGCTTCCGAATCTTCCAGGTCTTCAAAATTCAAGCCCATGCCCGGATGAACGTCTGGGTACAGAGGATTATACTCACGGAACCAACGAACGGTCCCCGTGGTTTCAATGGGGCGCTTGGTGTTGGGAAGCATGAAGCTCAAAGGGATTTTCTCACCCAATTGAGCAGGAACGTGGGTTGCGACGAAAATCCCTCCAGAGGAGATATTCACCGCGAAACCTGTGTAGAAATTGGTTTCGGTATGGATGTCGATTTCCACTTTCAAGCTTACACGAGGATCTCGTCTCGCCTCTTTACCCATGATATGCACCTCAAATCCAACGGATGATTTCTACCTTGACCTCAACCCGCCATGATGAAAAATTCTTGCTGTACTAATCGTCCGAAACGCCAAAAAATAAACCGCATTCTGGACATTCCGCCGATTTTCCTGAAAAAACCGTACCGCAGGCCGGGCAGGTGGTTTCATCGGCGGCCAGATCCACAACCTGTTCCGGGGTGCTTTCGATGTGACCTTCCACAGTTTGCACAAGGTCTTCAAAATCCGAATGCCAGACTTCCCGAAGGCGTGGAAGATCCTGTTCGGCCACGGCAAGGGAAAGCGTCGGTCCTCCACATCCCCCCGGCCCACAACCTGCCACGCCATCGCGCAAGAGAAGATTAGCAATGTTGTTTTCACAAAGCAATGTCTTTATGCGTTTTAACACATCAAGATTACTTTGGGCAACAATAATCAGCTCTTTGTCGGAGAGATATTCTTCCATCGAGCGTTCATCCATTGCCTTGCATTGGCCCTCCAGTGATTCTACCAGAGCGACTTCGCAATGGGCGCAGGATACAATTCCTTCACGGAATTCACTACGGCATTTCGGGCAAAACGGCATGGGATCTCCTGCAACTGATAGCGACAGACAAGCGAGCGAACTTTAATGTCTGTATCAAGCTAGCACAAAAGAGCAAATTTCGAAAACAAGAAAGAGGCGTATCATCAAAAAAATGACGGCCCGAAGGCCGCCATGAATCGTGAAACGATCACGCAGATACTTAGGCCATCAGGCTTGCCAGCAGAGCTTTCTCGGCGTGCATCCGGTTTTCGGCTTCCTGGAAGACGCGGCTTCCCGGCACACGAGCTGCTTCGTAGGTGATTTCCTCCCCATAGTGGGCGGGCAGGCAGTGCAGCAGAATGGCATCATCGTGAGCTTTGCCGAAGAGTTCCTCGGTGATTTGGAAATCCTTGAAGATTTTCAGGCGTTCCTGTTTTTCCGCTTCTTGGCCCATGCTGGCCCAGACATCGGTGTAGACCACATCCACACCCTTGATGGCTTCCACCGGATCGTTGGTGATGGTGATGTGAGTGCCGTAGCGTTTCTGGTTTTCTTTGGCCTGGGCCACCACATCCTCATTGGGTGTGTAGCCGGAGGGGCTGGCGATATGCACGTTCATGCCCATTTTGCTGCAACCGTAGAGCAGGGAATGAGCCATGTTGTTGCCATCACCGATGTAGGCCAGGGTCAATCCGTCGGTTTTGCCTTTGGCTTCCACAATGGTGAACAGATCAGCCAGCACCTGGCTGGGATGGTTGAAATCGGAGAGGCCGTTGATTACCGGAACGCGGCTGTATTTGGCCAGATCCAGAATGTCTTTGTGATCGAAGACACGAGCCATGATGCCATCGCAATAGGACGAGAGTACACGGGCGATGTCTTCGGTGATTTCACGTTTGCCCAGAGAGATTTGATCCGGGCCGAGGTATACCGCGTAGCCACCTAGTTGGTGCATACCAACCTGGAAACTGACCATTGTACGCAAGGAGGGTTTTTGGAAGATCATGCCCAAGGTTTTGCCAGCAAGAATGGGATGCGGCTGCCCGGTGTAGACCTTACGCTTCAGTTCCAGGCCCAGGTCGATCAGCTGGGTCAGTTCCTCGCGGGTGTAGTCTTGCAAGGAGATCATGTGGCGACCGTTCAAGCGAATCATCATTTCCTCCAAAGGGTGGGGTAGGGGTCAGCGGTCTGGGTTCAAACCGCAAGGTAATCGAAACAAATCGGCGGCATTGTAGCAATCCGCCGAAGAAGGTCAACGTTTGTTTTATGAGAAGATAGCCCGGTGTCCAAGACACATTAAAAAGGCCGTGCGCTTGAGGTGTGAGACGGCATCTCGAAGGACACCGCTTTGGTTTCGTAAGCTCCGCGCCCTTCTTACCATCCGTTTTCGGCGGATTCTTCAGGAGCAGGTCATTTGAACAAACCATCTAACCAGCAAGAAATACAAGAGAGAAAATGCCCCTCGATTTCCACTGGACGTAAAATTGGGCGGATTGATTGAGGCTCAATGATAGCCCAGACGGCGTATCACCTTGGGATCATTCAAGCGGGCGTTCATCAGCGGAACCGGGTCCATACTTTGACCATCTTTTTCCAACTTCAGGTGTAAATGCACGCCGGTACTGCGCCCGGTGGAACCCATCAGGCCGATGGGCTGCCCACGATCCACCTCTTGACCGGGCAGGGCGAGGGTATCTTGCAGGTGAGCATAGTAACTTCGCCAGCCGTCTTCATGCTGAATGATAACCATGTTTCCCGCCGCGCCTTTGAAGTCCGCAAAAACCACGGTACCGCTCTCACAGGCGAGGATCAGATCCCCGGCCTGACCGACGATGTCCGTGCCGTCATGGAACATCTTCTTTTTCAGAATTGGATGTCTACGCATTCCGAAGGGGCTGGAAATAACAGGGTCGATCTGTGTCACCGGCCAGCGGAAACCAAAGGCGCTTTCCTCTTCCGGCGGCTTTGCGGCAAAAACACGAACCCGACGTATCTCGGCCTCATCAGCTTGTTTCAATAGCAGAATCGCTTGGCTCAAGCCCCGGTTGACCCGTTTCAAGTCCTGACTCAGCACACGGGGGAAGGAGGCAAAATGCTTTCGGGCATGAAACTCCATCCCGTTGAGGCGCCGACGCAGAACCAGCAGGTCATGAATGTTCAGGTTGCCGCTGTCCAGTTGTTGGGTCACCCGTTTTTCGATGGTCAGAAGCATCGCCGTCCATGCCGTAATCTCTTTTGGGGCCATGTGGCGAACGGGAGCCTGCTCCTGGCGAAGCTCGATGCGCTCTCCCATGATTTCCACCACGGTCACAGTCTCAGAAGTGGCATCCCGTTTCTGAAGATGGGTACAGCCCAGCATCCCATTCAGTGCAAGAAACACCACCCAAGGGAGCAGGAAACCGACAATGGAACATGTGGAACAACGCATGATGAAATGAGGGTACTTCCGTAGTTGAAAGACAAGCAAGGAAAAACGCGCCCGATGATGGGCGCGTTTGACCAGGATTACTTTGCGACGATATTGACCAGATTCCTGTCCCCGCGACGGATGACAATCACTTTGCGTATGGGCTTGGTCAGGTGACGTTGGACGGCCTCATTCTCTTTGGCGGCCTGTTCCAGCTGGTCATCGGTGCTGTCTGCGGGCAATTCCAATTCCGCCCGGATCTTTCCGTTGACCTGCACGCCGACATGAATGCTTTCCGCTTGCAGGGCCGATTCATCCACGTCGGGCCAGGCTTGATCCAACAACATTCCTTCATGGCCCGTGGATTGCCAGAGTTCCTCGCAAATGTGGGGAGCCATAGGACTGAGCAGCTTCACCATCATCGTCAGGGTTTCGACCAACACCGCTTGATCCTGCTCGGATTTCGGCTTGAAGCTTTGGGCGTCGTTGAGCAGTTCCATCATTGCGGCAATGGCCGTATTGTACTGGAAGCGCCGTTCGATGTCATCCGTAGCCCGTTGGCTCATCAGATGGGTTTTGCGGCGCAAGGCCTTGGCCTCTTTCCCCAGTTTCGCTACGTTCAAGGTCGGGGCTTTCCCGAAGAGATCCGCGTTGCGCTGAACCAGTTTCCAGAAACGATTGAGGAAGCGGTGACAGCCTTCCACGCTTTCGTCATCCCACTGGCAGTCTTTGTCCGGCGGTGCGGCGAAGAGGCTGAACAAGCGCACGGTATCCGCACCCAAACGTTCAATCAGAGGATTCGGTTCCACCACGTTGTGTTTAGATTTACTCATCTTTTCAACACGGCCCACCTGGGCGGGCTTGCCGCTTTCCAGATGAAAAACTCCGTCCGGAGTCTTCTTCACTTCTTCCGGATACAGCCAGGTTCCATCTTCCGTGCGGTAGGTTTCCAGGGTGACCATGCCTTGGGTGAGCAGGTTCTTCGCGGGTTCATCCCCGGTGATATAGCCCAGGTCGCGCATGATCTTGTTCCAGAAACGGAAATAGATCAGGTGCATCACGGCGTGTTCGATGCCGCCGATGTATTGGTCTACCGGCATCCAATACTTCACCTTATCCGGGTCCACCGGACCTTCTTCAAAGCGCGGCGAACAGTAACGCAGCATATACCAACTGCTTTCAACGAAGGTATCAAAGGTGTCGGTGTCACGCTTGGCCGGCTTGCCGCATTGAGGGCAGGTGCAGTTGACGAATTTGTCAACATGGGCCAGCGGAGAGCCGTCCTGTCCGGTAATCACCACATCTTCAGGAAGCACCACGGGCAGGTCTTCGTCCGGGACGGGAACCGTGCCGCAGTCTTGACAATAAATCACGGGAACCGGGCAGCCCCAGAAGCGTTGACGGCTGATGCCCCAGTCACGCAAGCGGTAGTTGATGGTCTGTTTTCCTACGCTGCGTTCGGCCAGCCATTCGGTTACTTTCGCTTTACCTTCCTCGTTGGGGGTACCGTCAAAGGGACCGCTGTTGACCATCGTTCCCGCATCGGTGTAGGCGCAATCCATTGTGGAGGCATCCAAGGCGTCGCCGTTGGGTTGAATGACGACGACTTTCTCAATTCCATACTTGGTTGCGAACTCAAAATCACGCTGGTCGTGGGCCGGGACGGCCATGACCGCACCGGTACCGTATTCATACAAGACGAAGTTGGCAGCATAGATGGGAATACGCCGACCGTTGGCCGGATTCACAGCATAACCACCGGTGAAGATACCTTCTTTTTCCATGTCATCGGCGGTGCGTTTGAACTTGTCCTGCTTGGCGATACGATCCACAAAGGCCAGCACTTCGCCTTCGTTGTCTTTACCAGCACAGAGACGTTTCATCAGCGGATGTTCCGGAGCCACGCTCATGAAGGTGGCGCCGAAGAGGGTGTCCGGTCGGGTGGTGAACACCGTAATGCTATCGTCCAGCCCTTCCAACTCAAACTGAATCTCGCTGCCATAGCTTTTGCCGATCCAGTTTTTCTGCATGGTCAACACGGGTTCCGGCCAACCGCCCAATTCGTCGTGACCGGTAAGCAGTTCCTCGGCGTAATCGGTGATCTTCAAGAACCACTGATCCAACTCCTGTTGCACCACTTCCGTTCCGCAGCGCCAGCAGCAGCCGTTTTCAACCTGTTCGTTGGCCAACACGGTCTGATCGTGAGGACACCAGTTGACCAGGCTGGTCTTCTTGTAGGCCAACCCTTTTTTCAGCATGTCCAGGAACATCTTCTGTTCCCAGCGATAATACTTCGGGTGACAGGTGGCGATCTCACGGGACCAATCGTAGCTGAACCCCAAGCGTTTGAACTGCTTGCGCATCGCTTCGATGTTGGCATAGGTCCACACGGCGGGATGGGTTTTGTTCTCAATGGCCGCATTTTCCGCCGGAAGGCCGAAGGCATCCCAGCCCATCGGGTGCAGCACGTTGTGGCCGGTCATCCGCTTATAGCGCGCCAGGGCATCACCGATGCTGTAGTTCCGAACGTGACCCATGTGCAACTTGCCGCTGGGGTAGGGGAACATTTCCAGAACATAGAACTTGGGTTTGTCGGGATCTTCGCTAACGCGGAACACCTCGTTGTCGTCCCAGGTTTTCTGCCAACGGGACTCCACCACGGAGGGTTTGTAGGTCTCTTCCATCTTGTTCTCCAGCAAAAGTGACAACGGCCTGTCGCCTGGAGCAACCTCGCGGCACCCAGGCGAACCAAGAGGGCGAAAGTATACGCCAGGCAGCCTTTGCGATGCAAGGAAAGAAAACAGAGAACCCTTCCTGAAAAGCTGAGCCGCTTGCCTCGGTCATAAACCACCAAGCCCCCGGTTGGATGCCGGGGGCCTGGTTCGTGTCATTGTCGGTTGGAAAGGCTAGTTGGCCTGGCCTTCCTTCTTGGCGGCTTCCTCATCCTTCGGTTGGACTTCGGAGAGCACCTTTTTGACCTTGCTTTTGGTCTTGGCTTCTTCCGCCCAGAACATTCGGATGTCTTCTTCTTCAGCCTGTTTCTTGCGGCGGTTTCCGCTCTTCAGATCCTTCACCGTGACTTCGGCTTCCTGGCGAACCTGGAAACTCAGTTTTTCCACGGTCAGAATGCGTTCATAGGCTTTCTGGCTGTCTTCATAAAGACGCCATTTGTACAGGTTGCTGGCATAGCGAGCAAAGACACGACCGAAACGGATATCCCGGTTGGCCAACCAGACCATCATTTTCATCGTCGGTTCGAAATCGGAAACCCGGACTTCTTTCTGTTCCGTATCGTCTTTCATCTTCGGCTTGCCTTTGCTGTCCAGCACGGGCTTGCCGTCTTCACCGATTTCTTCCACTTCAATGGAGCGCTCCATGATGCGGGTGCGGACTTTGTACTCTCCGCATTCGCCTTCATTCAGTTCGCACCAGGTTTGCAAGGCACGAGGAACGCGGTCGTAATAGGTCAGATGATAGAAGTAATCGTCATAGGCTTTTTTAATCACCGGTTTCGGGTCGTATTTACGGCAGCGCCATTCTTTGACCTTCTGAATCAGCTTCTCCCACTCATCCGGGACACTTTGAAGCTTTTTCAGCATTTCCTGATAGTTTTTGCCCTGATCGACGCAATCCTGGTCTTTTTGCTCTTCAATTTTGATTTTCGCCGTTGCGATCATCTCTTCGGCTTTGACCACGTTGTCGTTCTTTTCTTTGGCTTTGGTCAAAAGCTCAATGGCTTGCAGATAATTACCAGCCTCGAAGGCCTTCTGACCTTGCTCGAACTCGGTGGGACCGCAGGCTAGCATAAACCACACCATCAAGGCTGACCCGAACAGAATCAGACCCAAACGTCTCATCACGATTCTCCTTGTTGTTTCTGTATGCAAGCGATTGCACGATTTCGACGAGCGACCTGGCAGGTCACGAATTATCGTTTCATTGCATGGGTTTCTAACATGGCTTGTTGGGGCTTGTCAACGAAAGCGGGTGCTTTTCTTCCCGCGAGATGAAGCCATCTCTCAATTGTTCAGTTCTGCAAGGAACAGGCTTGGAAAAGCTCCATGATTCATGGTAACGTAAGAATCAACATGAAACCTGGAATCTCCCCATGACGGCGTACTTCTGCGCCTCTGTCTGAAAGGGTTTTCAATGGGCTTTCGTCATCACATCATCCGAGCCGTGATCCGAGGATTGTTTCTTGGGATGGTGATGCTCAGTGTTTCCGCCTGCGCGGGCTTGGTGGGTCAACCCAACTTCGAGTACCACAGAAGCTATCGTTTCGATGCCGAGGGACCGGAGATCCACATTCGCTACACCAGAGAGGATCAAGCCACCATCAATATGGTTGCCGGTGCTTTTGAAACGGCGGTGCAAACCCTGGAAGAATGGGGGCATTTTCGCAAACCGATTACCGTGACCATTCATCCCGACCACGATTCTTTGGAGCGTGCGGTTCGCCGCAAAGGCTATCCCTGGCTGCGCGGCTGGGCGAAATACGAAACCATCGACATACAAAGTCCACGAACCTGGGGTGGAGTGGGACTGCGCCGCCGGGTTCGTGAACTGGTGGTTCATGAAATGACCCACATTCTGATGTACCAGTACATCGGTAACGAAAACACCTGGACCAAGCGAAGCGTGCCGCTCTGGTTCCGTGAAGGCCACGCCAGCTATGTTGCCAAGCAAGGGTATCGACGCAGCAAACCGGATGAATTGGCGGCCTACTACTGCGGGGCGGGCTACCGGGGCGATCCGTTCACGGAACCGAAAAAACTGCTGCGCGAATCTCCGGAATTGGTTTACGGAGCCGGTCATCAGGGCTTTACGGAACTGATGAAAACGGCAAGCAAAGAGCAGATTATGAGAGTGTATCGGCGAACAGATGAAACCGGCGATTTCCGCGAAGCCTTTCATGATGTGTTTGGGATATATCTTGCTCAGTGGGAAGACTCCTACCGGGAAAAGCTCGTTTCCTTGTGTCAGGATAAGCCCAAAAGCAAGGAACTGAAGAAACTGCTGAATGTGCAAAAGGGCAGTGCAACGGATGACGTTCTGTAGAAACGGAAGCCTCAAGAGCAAAACAATCCTGTTGTTGACAGCCATGCCAAAGGGTGAGTAGTATACGGCCTTAAACACAGCGTGAGGATACAACAGATGAATTGGTTTACACGGGCCCTTCGGAAGCTTTTTCCATTACGGGACGACAGCAACTTTGGTTTGTATGTCTTTTTAGGCGGCGTGGCCTTGTTCGCTTTTATCGTGATCAAGATTGCTCCTGTCTATTACGATAACTTCCTGATCCGCCAATCCATCCGACAGGCTGGACAAGACGTACATTTGAATTACCAGACCCAGAAGCGGGATGTTCAAAAACGTATCGGTGAACTGTATGAGATGAAGGGAGTTGAGGATCACGACCCGAAAGATGTCAGCCTGATCCGAACGAAAAATGAAGTCTATTTGGAGTACGTCTATCAAATCGACGTGGAATGGCCGTTAGTGACAAAGTATGCGGGATACCAGACATCTCTTGTGTTTGAAATCACCGAGTAACCCTGGGGGAAGGGGGATTGATGAAAACATCCTTTGGCATTTCAATCATGGTACTTTTACTCCTGGTTTCATCTGCTTCCACCTTGTGGGCACAAGATGATCCGGACCTGGATGGCGACGAGGATGGCGACCTCGCCGACGATGATGATGATGATCTGGATGGCGATGAAGATGGGGATCTGGTCGACGATGATGACGACGACGACGCGACTGACGATGATGATGATTCCATCGACGATGACGATGACCTGGATGGTGATGAAGACGGCGATCTGATTGACGATGGCGATGATCCGGATGGGGACGAAGACCTTGATCTGGATGATGAAGGGGAACAGGAAGAAGAGAGCGACTATGAAACGACCCTGGTTCCTGTAGAAACCTGCAAGCGGGAATGTGCCTGTGCGGGTGGAGCCGATGCCTCGGTCACGATCTGGTTTCTTGCAGCTTTGGGCTTTGGAGCCTGGATGTTACGCCGTCGCGGAGCCTGGCTGTAAAAACGTCTCATGGTCTTTTACTACAAAACCCCGGCGTTAACCGGGGTTTTTCTATGGATGCTCTGCTGGGCACGAAGGTGGTGAATCCACCAGAGAGCGATAGTGATTCAAAGCATCCGAAGTGTTCCCGGAAAAAGAAAGTCTGCCCCGATCCAAAACCAGGGTTTGCGGACAAAGGGTTTCAATGGCTTGAAGATTGTGGCTGACAAAGAGGATGGAACGCTCTTGTTCTAGGGCTTCATGTAGCGCCTTCAGGCATTTTCGTGAGAAAGCCTCATCACCTACCGCCAGCACTTCATCCAATAAAAGCAGTTCCGCATTCAGATGCAAGGCGATCGAAAACCCCAGGCGGACCACCATCCCACTGGAATAGCGTTTAACCGGTGTGTCGATAAACGCTTCGACTCCGGAAAATTCCACGATACGATCCAACACAGAGCGAATTCTTGCAGGAGACATCCCCAGCAAGGCTCCACTTAAAAAGATGTTTTCCCGTCCTGTCAATTCCGGGTGAAAGCCCGTCCCCACTTCCAGTAACGAGGCCGTGGAACCGTTGAGAATGATTCTCCCTTGAGTGGGGGCCGTCACGCGGGAGAGCAATTTCAATAGGGTAGATTTCCCCACACCGTTGGCGCCCACAACCCCCAAAGCCTGACCACGATTCAGGGAAAAGGAAACATCTTGCAAGGCCCAGAAGCAGGGATTGGTTGCTTCGTCTTGAAAGAGCGGCTGGTTGGGATCTTGCCTGCCTAAAAGATTCGCCAGCCAGGAGGCTGTCTGAAGCTTCAGCGAAGCAAAATTGTAGCTTCCACGCTGATAGCGTTTGCCAAGTTTTTCGACGCGGAGAATGGCGTTGTTCATGGACATGGCCTGTTCCTCACAGAGTGTCTACAAAAGTACGTTCCACCTTGAGGTAAGCACGTACTCCCAGAATGAAGATGGCCAGGGTCAACAACCAACTTGTTAGGAGAATCGCTCCTCCCACTTCGGAACCGGGTAGAAAGGCTTGCCGGATCAACTCCACGGGAGCCGCCGCAGGATTGACCACCAACAACCAACGCCAGGATGAGGGAATCATTGAACCGGGGTAGATAATCGGTGTGGCATAAAGCCAAAGGTTGACGAAAAATCCAAGAATATGAAGTAAATCTCTATATTTCACCGTGGCGGAAGCCACTAGAAGACCGCTTCCTAAAGCCAATAGGGACAATTGCGCCAAGCCTGCGAGGAAGGGCAGGATCGATACATGCCAGTCCGGCAGGGAACCGAAAAGAATAAACGTCCCGAAGATCAGAAGGAAAACCGATATTTGTACAAAAAACGTGACGAGTTGGGTTCCCAGTATGGAAAGAGGCAGGCAAAGCCGTGGAAAATAGACCTTGCTCAACAGACTGAGGTTATCCACAAAAAAGGAGGCTGTCTGCTGAAAGCTTCCGCTGAAGAAGGTCCAGGCCGTGACACCCGCCAGGTAGAAGAGAAAGGGAGGATGTTCCTCGGTGGGAAGCCCGGCCATCCTGTTGAAGACCACGGTAAACACCAGGGTGGTAATCAGTGGAACAAGCACCAACCAGAGCGGTCCCAAAACGGATTGCTTGGTCCGGGTAACCAGATTTCGTCGGATGAACAGGCCGATCAAACCACGATACCGCCAGAGTTCCCCCAGATCCAACACGCGGGAAGGTTTCTCGGCGTCAATGATGATCGGTGTGGTAGATGGCATCGTGGTTCGGATATTCATGAAAGACGATAATAAGGTGGAGCGTCTCTGTCTGGTTGAATCCTGCGACCCAAAAGATCAAGCGGTTTCTTCATCAATGTCGGGTCTATCGAACGGCTCAGGCAGTTCATCCGGTTCGAGCAAAGATGAGGGCAGGGGTTCCGTCTGCGTCGCACCCGGACCGGGACGCAAGCGTATCTCTGTCGGGTCAATGGGTTCGCGACATGTGGAGCAGACCAACTGCGGGTGGATGGTATGGGCGTCCTGGTCGTGATAGAGTTCGATAATCGGCCCACGTTCACTCTCCCAGCGGTTTCCCCAGTCAACCAGAAGGACCAGAAGCGGGTAGAGGTCTTTTCCCTTGTTCGTCAGTTGGTAGCGGTAGCGTGGCGGTCTTTCCTGGTAGGCGATTTTTTCCACCACCTTCTGCTCTTCAAGTTTTTTCAAACGAGCCGCCAGGATATTTCGTGCAATCCCCAGATCCTTGCAAAGCGCATCAAAGGTGCGGATACCAAAGAAGAGATCCCGCACAATAAGTAAGGTCCACCATTCGCCGATCACTTCTAACGTGCGGGCCAAGGGGCATTCCAGATGTTGAAAGTCTGCTCGTTTCATAAGTGTCAGGCTAGCATGTTCGGGGAGGATTGACAAGGCTTTTGGGTTTCGTTATAAAACCAATCGAATGAACTTGTCCCAATGAAGAATCACGGGGAGTGTAGTATGGCGGTATTGTTTGAGCATCATTTTCAGGCAGGGTGGGGCGCAATGGATTTCAACGGACACATGGCCAACCGTGCCTACCTGGATATGGCCTCGGACACACGGATGCTGTTTTTCAAAGAATATGGTTTTGCAATGAACGATTTTGCCAGGCTTGGCATCGGCCCCGTGGTTCGCAAGGATACCATTGAATACTACCGTGAAATCCGTTTGATGGAAACCGTTCGGGTGGAGCTTTGCACGGCGGGCTTGTCCCCTCTGGGCTCCCGGATGAAAATGAGAAACATTTTTTACCGGGAAAATGGTGAAAAAGCCGCCGTATTGACTTCCGACGCGGGATGGCTCAATCTGCACGAGCGCCACTTGATGATGCCTCCGCTTGAACTGCGAGACTTGCTGCATAGCCTGCAACACAGTGATGATTACGAAGAGCTTGAGGACATCCGGGCGTAGCGTTCAACGGGTTGGTTTCCCGTGGCGCCCCTCCATGCAGTAGGAGCAGTTCTTGTTTTTGTCGGATTGCTCCCTTGACTTCCTACTGATTGATCTTACCTTTCGGCTAGTCCTTGCATGTATAACCTTACGAATACACAATGGAGAGCCTCATGTTGGAAGAAGGAAAGAAGATCCCGAAATTCAGTCTGGCCGATCAAAGCTCTGAAGAGAAAAGCTTCAACGATCTGGTTGGTGAAAAAGGCTTGATTCTTTACGCTTATCCTAAAGACAACACTCCCGGTTGCACCAAAGAAGCCAATGAATTCAACGAACTTCGTCAGGAGTTTTTGGATTTGGGTTACAACGTTGTAGGCATGAGCAAAGACAGCGTGAAAAGCCACTGCAACTTTGTGGATAAATACGGCCTGGAATTTCCTTTGCTTTCGGACCCTGAATTCAAACTGATGGAGCCGCTTGGTGCCTACGGAGAAAAAGTTCACTGTGGGAAAACCATCCAGGGCGTGATTCGCTCTACTTTCATCTTCGATACCAAGGGGAAACTGACCAAAGCCTATCGTAACGTCAAAGCGGCAGGTCATGCGGGGCGTGTTCTCAAAGACCTTAAAGGCTAAGACGGCAGAGTCATCAAGAAGGCGCTCTTTATGGAGCCTGTAAAATCAATCATAGGATAAAAATGGCGGGTTATTGACCCGCCTTTTTTTCATGTTTACGATGAACAGATCGGATTCCCGTCCGCCGTAAGGATCAAAACCCTTTCTCCGTTGCCTTTTTTATCGTTCCAACGTATCGTGGGTTCCTTCTCGTTGCTATCCGTTTTTCTAATTTTCTTGCTGCAATAGGGCGAGAACTCGCAGGCATCAACAGGTATGAGCGACTCAACAGGGATGCAGAGCTTCCAACCAACAATGAACCACGGCCGGGCCGGCACGCACATCTGGAGCTTTTTCCACTCCATGCGTTGGTTCCCCTTGCTGCTCTTCGTCCTCCTCGTGGCCTCGTGTGCAGGAAAAGAAACCGAGCCTCCCCGAAAGAAGTACCTGGTTAAAGAGATCGAATTTCAGGGTGTCAAACGCTTTGAGAATGAGGAGATCCTGGATTACCTCTACATGGGTGAAACCAGTTTCTGGCGTTGGACCGGGTTCACGGACAGCTACTATTACAGCAAAGGCTACGGGCATCAAGACGCTCAACGGCTGAAAAACCTTTACCATGCCTACGGCTACTTTCAGGCAGAAGTCACCGATGTCACCATGACTTTCCTGGATGATCCCCCAGACGAGGAAGACCTGGAACCCCATGTCAAGGTAACCTTTACCGTGGAAGAAGGTCCGGTGACTTCGGTAACATCCATTCGCCTGCTTGGTGTGGAAGATACGGACCTTGGCGACAGTTTGCAAAAGCAGGTGGTCTTGGAAAAGGGAAAGCCCTTTGAAACCGGGTTGCTCACGCAATCGGCCCAGAATCTGCGCGCTGCTTTGCAGAATCAAGGGCACGCCTTGGTCAAGGTGGAAGAGCGGGCCGAGGTCGATAAAGAGAACCGGACGGTTGAGGTATCCTTCACCATCGAACCCGGCCCTGTTTGCACCTTGGGAGCGTTGCATTTTCAAGGTCTGTCGGAAGTTCCTGAGCGTCTACTCTGGCCGGAAGTAGAGGATCTCAAAGGCAAGACCTACAGTCCATCGGTGTTGCTGAAGATGGAAAAACGGCTCTTTGCCTTGGATGTCTTTGACTCCGTATCGGTAACGCCCCGATCCGGTTTGGACGCCGATGGCACGCTTCCTTTGGACATTCAGGTTGTGGAAGGCAAGCCGCAGCATATCAAGGTAGGTCCAGGTATCGGCTTTGAACCCAACCGTTTTGAAGGACGTGTGACGGCGCTGTATACCCATAAAAACCTGTTTGGAAATCTCACACGCCTGGATTTGCGTACCGTCGTGGGCTATGCCACCCTGCCGTTGCCCTGGGAACCCAAAGAACACGGCCCGGTGCTGAAGATTGAGCCGACGTTCAAAAAGAAAGGTTGGTTGGAACCGAAACTGGTTTGGACGCTTCAGCCTTCGTTTGAGTTGAACGTTGATGAGGGCTACAAATTTGCAGCACCGAAGTTCCGGCTTGGAGTGTCTCGATGGTTGTTCGGCTTTACCCTGGCCGAGGCCAGTTACAACATTCATTTTGTCGATTTCTTCGAGACAAGCTCCGTCCTCAACCAGAACGATACTTTGCTGGGTCGTGACTTTCGTGACCCCTATCTGGTCAGCTTTTTGGAGTTCGCCTATCATCTCTATTTCACCGATGACGTGTTTGAACCAACCAACGGAGCAGTCTTCGGCGTCACCTGGGACAGCGCAGGAACCATCGTCGGTGGTCAGTTCGACTTCCACAAGGTAACACCGGAACTGAAAGCGTACTGGACGGTGTTTTCTCACCTGATGGTCGCTGCGCGTGCCCAGACCGGGTGGATTTTCCCCTACGCCTGGCGACCTGGCACACCGATTCAGATGAAGTTCTATCTTGGCGGCGCGGATACCGTGCGCGGCTGGGGGTTGAAGCGCCTCTCGCCCCGTGTGAAAAGTTGTGATGCCGACGGGACGAACTGTAGCACCATGCCGGTTGGTGGAGATACTCACATCATGGCCAACCTTGAACTGCGCTTCATGGTGATCAAAAACCTGTACCTTGTACCATTCCTGGACATGGGGGATGTTCAACCCGGTGAAGTGCAATATCGCCCGAACGAGTGGAACTATTCTACCGGGGGCGGAGTTCGCTACGCCAGCCCCATCGGAAAATTCCGTCTGGATTTCGGCTACCGTCTGAATGATCAGGATCGTTTCTCCGGAGAGCGGGACTGGGCCATACACCTGAGTTTGGGGGAGGCGTTCTGATGAAGGCATCTCTCAAAACAACCGTGCGACGAATTGGCCGAGGATTGGGGATTCTCGCCAAACTGGGCGGCGGGCTGCTCGTTTTTGTCTTGTTCCTGCTTACTGCCGTTTTAACCTGGTTGTTGGCGACGGGGCAGGGGCTGGCCGTCAGTGTTCAAGCGGGGCTGGAAATCTATAACGAAATGATTCCCGGTTCAATCACGGTGGAACGCATTGAAGGTCCGCTGTTTCGGAAGCTGGTCTTGCATGATGTGTTGATCGAAGACGCCCAGGGCCGAGCCTTGGTCAAGGCCAAACGGCTCAACCTGCGTTGGGATCTTTTCAGTATTCTGGACAAAGACCTGCGTGTTTATGAAATCGGTTTGGATAACGCCACCGTCACCCTTTGGGAGCATGAAGGGCAAAGCGGATTTAGTGACCTCGCCCCGGTTTCAGATAGTCCCCCGGAGCCGGAGCCGATCCCGCACGATGAAGAACCCTCAACGGGGGTGTTGCCAAGCCTGCCTTTTGCCATCGGTTTGGATCGCTTAAGCCTGCGTGGTGTTACCGTGAAACCCAATCCGGGAGCGGATGCCAAGGATCTTGTGGATGGTCTGGTCCTGGAAGCCGCCGCTCGGTGGGATGAAACCGGACTTCATCTACGCCGCTTTGAAAGCAGAAGCCGTGTTCCCCTCGTACCGCTGATCCTGCAACGCTTGTCCTTCACGGCGTCTCTTTCCGGCTACGAGGTTTCGCTTCCTCATCTTGAGTTGACCACGGATCTGGCAAGCATTCAGTTAAAAGAGGTTCAATCGAACCTGGAGAGCTTTGAGTCTGTCGTAAATCTCACCGCCAAGGTTCCCGCAGAAGCGGTGCAAAAACTGGCCGGAGCAAGCCTTCCCGGAGATCTGAAGCTGAGCCTTTCTGCCAAGGGTAACCCGGACGACCTGCACGCCGATCTCGCCCTGAACATCGCAGAGACGGGCCTGACTCTTACGACTCAAGGGGGGCTGAAGCCTACACCGAAAGTTGATCTACAACTTCAACTGAACAAGCTGAACCCAAAGAAATTCGGTCTTCCCCTGGAAGGTTTGTTGAACCTGCGTGTCAGCGCGAAAGGGCAGGGCGACAGCCTTCCCACCGCCGAGGCAGACATCAAGCTTTCCTGTGTTGAATGTGACCTTGGTACCTACGGCCCGGTTGCCTTGGATCTTGTTGCCGGGTTGAAAAAGCAACAGGCCACAGCGCAATTGAATGCAGGAATGTTGGAGTTGACTCTGGACCTTGCCGCCGCCAGCCCGGACTTGAAAACCATCAAGGCGGATCTTTCCGCCAACCTGCCCAAGTTGGATAGCCTGGTTTCCGCGTTGGAACTTCCCCCGATGCAGGCGGCAGTGAATCTCTCCAGCCATTGTGAAGGGGACATCCGGAAACCCGGTTGCAACCTGACGCTTGGCGTGTCCGATGTTGCCGTGCAGGACATTCAGGTCAAACAGCTAACCCTTGAAGCACAGACCTCCTGGGACGGGGAAACCCCGCAGTTTGAAACGACCTTGCGCGTTCCTTCCGTGGCCTTGCCGCAACAGACGGTTCGGGGGATCACGCTGGCGGTTTCCGGTACACCCGCGACCCAAGACATCAAGCTGAGCATTTTTCACAATGAACGCAATCAAGGGCGTCTGGCTTTGCAGCTTCAACCCAAGGGACCGAAGATCCATTGGGCCGAAGGCTCCGGAATGCTGGATGGTATCCCTCTGGCCTTGGAAAACCCACTGGACGTGTTGATTGAGGGTGAGACAGTACGCCTCAGTCCTTTGGTCTTGCGCATCAAAGACGGCCTTCTTAAAGCGAAGGGAATCTTCCGAAGTCAGGGGGAAAACCAACTGAGCCTTTCCGCAGAGAACCTGGATCTTGGCCTGCTGCGCAAGCTCAGTAAACAGGCGGATGTTGCCGGAAGGCTCTCTTTCCAGATACAGTTGGATGGTCCGCTGGCAGACCCCAGTTTGCGGTTGGATCTTGAAGCGGCTTCCCTTGCCTATCAACACAATCCCGTGGGAACTCTGGCTCTGGGTATTCAAGCCCAGAACAAGCAAACCGATGTCGAGCTTTCTCTGAAAAAGAACGAGCAGGAATCTCTGGTGTCCCTGCAAGCCGCCCTTCCGCTATGGATTTCCTCCCAGGCGGGCGATAGGCTTTTTGACCGGCAAGCCGTCAGCGATCTTCACCTTGAGATTGATGCTCATCTCTGGGAAGTCATCGAGCCCTTCCTACCCATGCCGGATGGAATGCAGGTTCGGCTTGGCCTGACCAGTCATGTTCACGGCAATCTGGATGCTTTCACCGCAGAGGTCGGTGTTTTGGGTAAGCTGCGACCGGCCCGCAAAAGCCCTACCTTACCCCTTGAGCTTTCCCTTCTGGCCAAGGAACGCCGCCAAGAAGTGACTCTGACCGTCAAAGACAATCCCTTGGGGAAAATGAACTTTCAGACCGTGGTTCAGGTGGATATTCCCGCGTTGGCCAAGGGCGTGCCCTTGGATGTCAAGGCGTTGGCCCTGGATTCTCACGCGGTGTTGTATGATTTGGATCTGAGTAGCCTCAACCCCTTGCTTCCAGATGCCATCGAAGAGCTGACAGGAACCCTTAGCGGAGATATTCAGGTTGGTGGAACTGCAGCCTTACCCAGCCTTTCCGGCGGATTGTCCTTGGCCGATGTCGGGGTCACCGTAGTGCCGATTCACCAGAGGCTCAGTAAGTTAGGGCTATCCCTGCTTGCCGAAGGACGACGCTTCAGCTTGAAAGACATGAGCGCCAAGCTGGGCACGGGAAAGATTTTGGCCAAGGGCGAGGTGAGTTTGTCGGATAGCTTGCAACCCAAAGCCTTGTTAACCATCACCTTGGATGAGCTTCCCTTGGAATTTCCCGGTTCACCGCCGGGACAGTTGGACAGCACGATTCAGATCGACTTCCGCCAGGATGAGCAAGGCACGCGGGGCGATATTGAACTGAAGCAAACCACCTTACAGGTTTACAGTCTGAAAACCAAAGCACCCAAAGACATTCCCGGTAACAAGAACATTGTCTTTGTCAATGAGGCCAAAGCGAAGCTTCCCCAAGCCGCCTTACCGCCGAGCGTGTTCACCGTCCGTTTTGAAGATCCGCTGATTCTTTTCGGACCGATGCTGGACATGGCCTGGCAGGGAGACATTGAAGCACGAACGGAGAAAGGGCAAACCGCTGTCACGGGCGGGATGACCCTGCAACGTGGTGATTTCGACTTCCTCGGTAACCGCTTCACAACCGATCAAGCCACGGTGAGTTTCCCGCCGGGAACCAACAACACGCCCTTTTTGAATTTTGTGGCCTCCACCGACACCGCCGAGGCCAAGGTCACCTTGATCCTACGAGGACCGGCTCAAGCTCCGGAACTGAGTTTCCGTTCGGAACCGGCGATGCCGCAATATCAGATTTTCACCTTGTTGGTGACAGGTACAACGGAAACCAATGAAGAAAGTTCGGACCAGGTGCAAGGGAAAGCGGCGAATCTGGGGAGTGGGTTGATTGCGATGCAGTTCCCGGAGTTGCAGCAGCAGTTAAGTACACGGCTGGGCATTGATCGCGTGGGCGTGAGCTTCGGCGAGACGACGGACGAACCCATTTTGCATGTAGGCAAGAGGGTTTCCCGGCGTATCTATCTGCAAACCAATTTCCATAACAACGCGCCTGAAGATGTGAACACGACGGAATTGATGATGCAGTTGATGCTTACACCGCAATGGAACCTGGAAACCTTCTACGGGGATGCCTCCGTCGGTGGGATGGATGTCTTCTGGCATCGCTCTTTCGGTGGGCCGGAACCGGTAACGAAGGCCAAGGTGAAGAGTGAAGGTAACAGCCAAGGCGATTCCCAATCCGACGACGAAGACCAGGAACCAGGAAACACCACCCCTGCGGACGAACCGACAACAACGCCTACGCCTTAGCAGACGTCGTCCAACTCCAGACCGAGGTCGGCAATCATGCGGCGGTCCATCTCAAAATTCCTGCCTTGGGTGGTCAGGTAATTCCCGCTCATCAAGCGGTTGGCTCCAGCCATGAACACCAGGGCTTGCAGATCCCTCAGGTTGACTTCGCGTCCGCCGCAAATGGTGACATCCGCCGTGGGATTCAGCAGGCGAAAGACGGCAATGGCTTTCAGGCAGGCCAAGGGAGTCAGGTCGGATTTTCCCTCCAAGCGCTGGTGAACCTTGGTGCCGGGAATGGGGTTGAGGAAATTCAAGGCGATGCTTTCCACCTTCAATTCCGCCAGGGTTTCGGCCAATTCAACCCGCTGATCCAGGCTTTCACCCATGCCGAGAATACCACCGGAGCAGACCATCAAACCGAGGTCTTTGGCCTGACGAATGGTTTCAATGTCATCATCATATTCGTGGGTCGTGCAAATCTGCGAAAAATAGCTTCGTGCGGTTTCCAGGTTATGATGGACACGCAGAAGCCCGGCGTCTTTCAAATGTGATAGTTGATCCCGGTTCAACAAACCGATGCTGGCGCAGGGAGACAGGCCCATCTCGGCAATGCCACGAACACAGGAGGCAATAGTCTCCAGTTCTCTTTCGGTCTTGATCGTCGTTCCGCTGGTGACGATGCTGAAGCTTTTCGCGCCATGCTGCTTGGCTTGGCGGGCGTTTTCCAAAATCGTGGATTCATCCTGAAGTGGGTAGGTGGTGACCTTGGTATCCGCTGCGTGGGATTGCGCGCAGAAGGCGCAGTTTTCCGGGCAACCTCCGCTTTTGGCATTGATGATGGCACAGATACTGACCGTTTTGCCGAAGCGTTCTTCTCGCAATTTTCCGGCTTGCACGAGTAGGTCAAAGGCCGCCATACCTTCTTGGTTCAGCAAGGCTACCGCCTTGGCATGGGATGGAATGGAATGGTTTGCAGTGCTGTTCATCACGAAGGCTCTCCTTGGCAAACGAAAAACCCGACCAAGTCGCCTCGATCGGGTAGGTTGTTCCGATGTACGATTCAGGCGATCTAACCCGCAAGCGTGGGTTGCATCAATTCTTTCAGACGTTCCCGGACATTAAACGAAGGCGGAGGATCTCCCACTTCCAGCCCGGCAAAGAGCGAGGCAATCTGTTCCGGAGAGGGCAGCCCTTCCGGCTCGTATTGCTCCACGTCAATTTCTTCAATCTCTTCATCGGGGATGATTTCCAGGGCCGAGTCATCCTCAAGGATTTCCAACTCCTCGTCATCATCAATCAAATGCAAGTCCTGGTCATCTTCCAGACTGTCCGAGATGTTGTCCGCATCTTCCGGCGTCAATTCCAAGGGTTGGTTCAACGCTTCAGCATCCGTAGACGAAGGCAGCAGGTTCAAAGCCTCGTCGATCTCACCCTCTTGGGGATCAAGAGACAAGGCCGGAACGTCTTCAACGGCGACACTTGCGACGGGTGCCTCTTGGGGCGCTGCGTCCTCTGCCTCAGGCACAGGGGGTGGAGCTTCCACGGAGGGTGCGGCCACATGGCGTTTGGATTTGGCTCGAACCTTCCGGATTTTATGTTTGCGTTTCTTCTTTTCTTCTTCACCACCGACGCCATCCACGTGGTCGTAACCACCGAGGGTCAACTTTCGGACCATCGTCTTATGCTGCTTGCGCATACGCTCGACAACCAGCTTCTCCCGCTCTTCATCGGGCAGGGACATCAAGTCGCTGTAGTCCATGCGCTCCGTAGCCAAGATGGTGCCGTCCAGGAAGAGATGACTGATGGCGTGTTTGTATTTTTCGCCGCTGTCTTCGGTCTGGACGTGGTAAATCTTCCCACCGTACTTCACGTTGCTGTTCAGTCCAAGAAACATAGTCCGCCTCGTGGGGAAGGAACATCATTGGGTAACCGCTTCTGCGAGCAACAGTCTACTCCGAAGCGGATTATTTCTCCAGTTCAGCCAAGCGCTTTTTCATTTTTTTCATCGCTTGGTAACGGTGGCTTAATCGATTCTTGGCTTCCAGGCTCAATTGGGCCGAGGTTTGGCTGTCTTCGACATCCAAGGCAAACAATGGGTCGTAGCCAAAGCCGTTTTTGCCCCGCGGTGATGGGGTGATGAAGCCGCGCCAGGTGCCTTCTTCGATCCATTCGCGTTCTTGATCGCGATAAACCAGCACGCACACATATTCCGCGCCACGCCGGGACATCTCTTGGATGGAAGCCAGCTCGGAAAGCAGTTTGTGGTTGTTGGCTTCATCATCGCAAACATCGCCGGCATAGCGGGCGGAATGCACGCCGGGAGCGGCGTTCAGCGCGTCTACACAAAGGCCGGAATCATCCGCAAGAACGGGAAGACCGGTTGCCTGGTGGATTTCCTCCGCCTTTTTCCGGGCATTGGCGGTGAAGGTATCGCCATCTTCCACCACATCGGGCATGTCCGGCACATCGGCAAGGCTAAGAACCTGGATTCCCAGGTCTTTCAGCAGTTCTTGCAGATCGTGGACCTTGCCTTGGTTTTTGGTCGCCAAGAGTAATTTCATCATTTCGCAATCTCATCCCAGAGGGAGCCCAGCGCGTGTTTCTGAGCTGCTTTCAGAGCATCGCATCCGCTGAGGGACACATCATACAACTTGTTGAAGGTATCGCGGCTGAAGGGAACACCTTCGCTGGCCGCTTGGACTTCCACCACATTTCCCTGACCACTGAAAACGAAATTGGCATCGACTTCCGCACGGGAATCTTCATCGTAGCAAAGGTCCAGCAGAATGTCGTTTTCCACCACACCGGCGCTGATCGCGCTCAGGGTATCCACCAGGGGCAGGCGATCCAGCAAACCCATCTGGCGCATACGATCCATTGCCAGGACCAACGCAACAAAGGCTCCGGTAATCGAAGCCGTCCGGGTTCCACCATCGGCTTGCAGGACATCGCAATCCACGGTAATCATGTTCTGCCCCAAGGCTTCCAAGTCGGTCACGGCTCGCAAACTACGGCCAATCAGACGTTGGATCTCATGGGCACGTCCTCCGGTCTTTCCACGGCGGGAGCGTTCCGTACCTGCGCCGGGCAAGAAGGCGTATTCCGCCGTCACCCAGCCGTGGTTGCCATCGGAGAGCCACGAAGGCAGGCGGCTTTCCACATGGGCGGCGCAGATCACCTTGGTATTGCCCGTGGAAATCAGGGCCGAGCCGTGGGGGTATTTCTGAAAACCGGTGATGATCTCCACCGGGCGTCCTTCATCAAAACGACGAGCGTCCAATCGCTGCATGATAATCTCCTGGAAAGGATATTGGTCCTGGATCGGTTGATCCTTGGCTTGCCTAATCGTGGCTGGGCGGAGTCCAGTCTTTCGGTTTGCTCGGCTTCTCGGTTGGGCTGGAAGCCGGAATTTTCTGCATGTTTTTATGATGAACCTTCTCGAAGGCAGGAGCGAGATCCACGCCCATCACCACACCGGTTCCAAAGGTGACGTAAAGCAGATCACACAGAGCATCCACCATTTCGGAATGGTCTTTCTGACTGGCGGCTTTGACGAACTCCGCGGCTTCCTCGGTGATCAGGCGAGCGCGAAAAAGGAGTTGTTCGGCATCCACCTTGACATCAATGGGATGGTTCATGTGTTTGTGAAAGTCTCGTACCTTGTTTTGGAAATCGCTGCTGCTGAAGTCGTTCATTGGGTATCCCTTGGGTCAAAAAACAAAAACACGCGATGATGTCACCGCGTGTTTTCGTACACAATTTAGAGCCTGAATGCAAGCTCTGGTATGGATGAGATGTGTTTACTGAGCCGGACGGCAGACCATCAAGGTGGTGTTGCAAGCCTGGCCTTGGGGGCATTCCGCATCCTTGGAGCAACTGATGTTCGCCCGCTTGCCCTTATTGTCTACGCAGTAGCCGTTGGCATCGCAGGTCTGCGTGGCCGTGCAGATGGCGCATTCCGACCAGCAATAATCGCTGGAACTGTAGGTATCTGACGGTTTGCAGTGAGACTGCGACCAGCCGGGAATGCTGGTGCATTGAGCATGACTGGCTTGCAGGTTTTCCGGAGTGGAGTCGTCATAGGTGCAAGCCGTCAGATAGTTGGCGCAACGTCCTTGGCTGTTGCAGGGATGCAAGGTCGGGTCACAGCAGAACTTGGCCTGGTCGGTACCACGAGGATAGCATTCCTGGTTTTCAATCAGGCAATCGTTACGGCAGAAGGGGTTGCCACCGGTGGAATCGCAGTAGTAGGGCAGCTCGCCACTGATCTGGTTGTCGCATTCCTCGTTGGTGCCGTTGGGACAATAGACCGTGGGATCTTCGGCTTCTTCTACATCGCCATCTTCCGCCACGGCGGGGACACATTTATGCCGCTCATTGCATTCTTCGCTGGCCAGGCAATCTTCATCACGGAAGCATTCCTGGGTGCAGATATTGTAAGCCGGAGGTGCGTTGAGCTGGCAGAAGTGATCCGACGCGCAATCTTCATCCGTGTAGCATTCGTTCGGATCGCCGCTTTCTTCTTCCTCTTCCGCTTCTTCTTCTTCATCCCCATCAACGGGAGTCTCGTCCTCGGTGTCGCCGTCTTCCACATCCCCATCTTCCAGGGGCTTCTCATCGTCGGTGTCGCCATCGACTTCATCATCACCATCGGGTGTGGTATCCCCATCGGTGGGAAGGTCATCGTCATCATCGGCAACCAGATGGCAAACGCCATCGTCACCCATTACCTGACCTTCCGGGCAGGTGTCATCACCATCCGTTGCCGGTGGGTTGGGGCTGGACGTATCATCTCCACAGGATTGAATGAAGAGAAACACGCCCGCGACCAACAACACAAAACCTGTAACACGCATTGAAACACCTCATTATCATGTAATTCCGATCCCGTAGTAAGGATCTTCAGTCTACTGTAAGTCACGTTGGATTTTCAAGGAATTCCTTCGTGAAAAATTCCTGTCTTTTCAAGGGGTGGCAACCATCACGTTCCTGCGGCTATTGCAGGATGAAATCAATACCGGTGATGTCTTGCTGGCCGTTTGCAACATCAATCACAATTGCGGTTTCGTCTCGACGATTAAAGCCGCTGCTCGAACCCGGCCCGCTGATGGACCAGCGAAGCTCAAGATAATACTCCCCGTCATCCAGATTGTTGATGGAATAGCTCGCCTGGTTGGCATTGGAATCAGGATTCAACACCAGGTTGCCAAGAAGGCTTCCGCTCAGGAAATCATCATCATCAAACCAGAAAACCTGCATCTGGGCGCTGTCGTAGGCATCGGTAAAGGTGACCGTGCCACTGATGCTGCCCAGATTCGGGTTGGGTACCCCCAAATAGGCGTTGATATTATAGCTGTCGTTGCCTGTTCCTTCGTAAATCTGGAACGAGGATTGTGTGAAGACAAGGGACTCCTGCGGGATTGTTTGGTCGTCATCCTGGTAGTTTCCAAGCAAGGTATAAGAGCCGCCTTCCAGGTTGGGGAAGGAATAGCCAATGGTATTGGAAATCATGTCCGGCTCACCCCAGACCGGCGAGGCGGCAAGCAAGTAGATTTGAGTCGTATCTCCCTCCGGGTTTTCAACGCTGATGATGGTGTACAAGCCAAGGCGCAGGTTGCTCGGATCATACGCCGTACTGAAGGAGATGGTTCCCTGAATGCTTCCCAGGTCTTGCTCCGTGTGACCGAAATAGAGTGTCACATCCTCAAAGGTTCTGGCATCCGGGGCGCAGTTGTTCAGTTCCATCGCTGCCGAGTAGTAATCGTAGATCACGTCTCCCGAAGCCAGGGATCTGGCCCGTGCAAAGTAGCGACCGTTGGACAGGTTGTTGAAGGTATAGCTGCTTTCCAAGGCATCCAATTGGTAGGAGAACATCGGTTCCACCGGGGTATCCGGCGTGGGAAATTCGTTCTCAAACAATTCCACCGTGACCGGCTCGCTCCAGGAGTCTCCTTTGACGACCTGAACCTGAATGCTTCCCTGCTGAAGCGGATTGGTGACCATCTGGTCAATATTCACCGTGTAATACGTGGTAGCCGGAGAACTGTAGTCAAGAACCATTCCATCCAAAATGGGAACGGGTTGACCAGTTACTTCGTCCAGCACGAACTGGCAGGTTTCCTCATCCAACTGGTAATGGAAGTTCCCGCTCCAGTCGTACACCACGCGAGGGTCTGCGCCGGGAGGCTGGTTGAGATAATAGGTAACAAAGTAGTGTCCTTGTTCCAACTCGACGAAGTCATAACGGAAGCATCCACTCTCTGGAAGGTATTCCGCCGATTCCTCCCGCACGACCTCCAAACCCGCAACGGGTTCCACTTCTTTGGCGTTTAGACGGATCAATCCACGAGCCTGTTCCGGGGAAGTCTGCTCCCGCAGCTGGACGGTAATCTGGTCCGGCGATGTGGGAAGATCGTTTAGACAGAGGTTCACGCGAATCCGCCCGTAGGGGTTGATTTCGCTATCGGCAGAGCGGCAGGTTCCCTGGTCACACCAATACCCATCCAGCGGGCAGTCTGAATCCAAACAGCACTCACCGGGAAGGCAGGTATCCGTGTTGAAATCACAGTAGGTGCCAGTGGGGCAATCCGCACAGCTATTGCATTCGATGATTTCTTCGTCTTCATCGCCACCGTTGCAGACATCCTGGTTGTTGGTGCAAATACCATACAGGGTAATACAGCAGGAATCGTCTCCGGGGCAGTCTTCATCATCACGACAATCGAAGATGCAGCAACCCAGTTCCTGGTTGCAATAGTGGCCTTCGGGACAATCCGGGGTCCATTCACAGACGGGATAACCCTGGTCACAGAGATCATAGTCCGCGTATTCGTCATCCTCGGCATCGTCTTCTTCATCGCCATCTACGGCATGTTGACAGAAACCGTCCTCGTCGCAGTATTCACCGGCCAGGCAGTCTTCGTCTCGGATGCAATCACGTTGCTCCGCGGCTTCCCAGTCGTCTTCTTCGACTTCAAAGCCGCATTCCGCGCCTTCGCAGTCTTCGTCACCATCCAGGGGAGGTTGATCTCCGTCCGTTTCTTCTTCTTCCAACTCATCACCGTCGGAGTCCCCATCCACGGGCGTATCATCATCATCATCATCGTCATCACAATTGTAGATACAGGGGTCTTCGGTGTCCCCATCCGTGAAGGTGTCCGTGTCCCCGTTGTTGTCATCGTCATCGTCAGCACTGCTGGAGCCGCATCCGGCAAGCCCCAGGGAGAACACGAAGACCAAGGACAAAAGAAGCACAGAAAGTCGTCTATCCATAACGGTAGAAAAAGGAAGTGTGCGTTGAACGATCATCCTCATGACCCTTTGCTTGTAGGCAGCCCCCGCCCGTCATGCAGGCGGGGGCTTGACCGGGATTATTCCTGAATCTGCATCACCTGACCGAATTGGTCGGCATTCAACAGATCCTCGTTCACCTTCAACTCAGCGGATTCTTCTGGCTGAACCGATTCCGCACAACGGAAGCCGATGTAGGTATCCGAACTCGTGGCCGAAGCGCCAAGGCGTTTGGAACCTTTCACCATTTCATCCAGGAAGCTGGAGCCACGAATCACGCGCTGATCGCAACGTTGTTCGCAGGCCAGTTCCAGGACATTCAGGTCGGAGTTCTGACGACTCAAGATGGAATCTTCCACCTCACGACGGGCCAGGTTCAGGGCTTTGGTGTCCGAAAGGGTTTCGGTATTCTTGCCGAATTTCACCACGCCATCCTTGGTTACCTTGGAGCTGGCCAGGCAACGATTGATGCAGGTGTAATCCGGTTCCGGGCCGTTGGGAGTCTCGACGTAGTTGATCTCATCTTGTTCCGCAAAGCGGTCCTGAACCCATTCGGATACGTTATTGAAGAGGTTGATGACTTGCTGGTCGCTTGTTGTCGGGCCATGATTTTCATTCTGCGGCACCGTGTCTCCGAACTCATACAGTTCGTTTTCCAGAGCCTGGTTCATGGTCACATCGCCTTGCTGTTCCAGCATACTGCGTGCGGCAAATTCCCATTCGAGTTCCGAAGGCAGGCGGCGCCCCGACCAGGCACAGAAAGATTGCGCCATCGCGTGGGTCGCGTTGACCATCGGGTAATGGGTGTACGCAGCATCCGCGTAATAGCCCTCGCGGGTTTCACTGTCCAGTTGGACTTCCACCGGGGCAGGGCAGGCACCATCGGTGACGCAGGCGCGGTATTGACCGTTGGAGACCTCGGCGCGATCCAACCGGAAGGGGGGTACGTCTACCAATTGAGAAGTGGCACCTTCCATGTAGATTTGACCGCCGCCGAATTCCGCCATTGCTCCGGAGGCTCCGCCACGCTTGTTGCACTCTTTGTCACATTCGCACAGGTTGACTTTGTAGCAAGCCTGCGGGCTCCACTCATTGGCTCCGTTGAGCAGTTTGGCGCAGAAGTAATAGGAACCCGGCTTGTAGTCACCACCTTCGCCACTGACGAAGTAGCGGATTTCCCGTTTCAGTGCGGCATCTTCCTGGTCAATGACCCAGTGGTGGTAGGTAACATCCCCGAAGGGGGTGCTTGTGGGCTGGTTGGAGTCGGTGCAGGTGGTGCCATCGCAGGCCGGGGCTCCCGCCTGATCCGTTTCTTCCAAGCAGCTCTGGTCATCGCATTCGTCGACATCGTCACCGTTGTCTTTGAAGATGGAATACGACCAGGCCTGAATACCGGATAAAGGAGGAACACCTCCAACGGGATTATCCAGGTAGAAGACCGGTTCGTAGGTTTCCTCAAGGTATACTTCCGCACTTTCTGCGATGTTGCAGTAAACAATGTTTTGGTCCGGGTGTGTGGCACTTGTAATAACCGGCGGGCCGGGAGGTTCATCCTGCCAATACTCGATGCAGGAGCGATCCGAGCAGTTTCCTGCTTCATCCTCGGCCTGTACGCAGAAATAGTATTTACCCGGAACGACGGCCACGGTGTATTCCACCTCGGTTTCGGTGATCTTCGTTCCCGTGCCGCAAGAATCCGTTGGGGCGTTGGCCAAAATCCACCAATAGCCATCAATGGGAGCGACGGGAACCGTGCTTGCCGGGTCCGTGGCGGCATCCCAATCAAAGTAGGGTGTGGTGTCACCCGTCCAGGTGGCAGGCGGCACCTGGCTTCCTCCGTTGGAAGTATAAGCCGTAACGGGGCCAAGAAGCGGTTTGACGGTATCAATGCCCAGATCGTAGGCCGTACCGTGATCGGTGACCCACTGGGTGGCTCCATAGTAGTGCTGGTCCGTTGCGAAGGTACACCAGGAATACATTCCGTCGGGAATATCCGAGCCCAACACGCTTCCACCGGTGAAGGCGGCCCAGGCCGGGATGCCGTCGTTGGCTTCCAGCCAGGCACTTTCTTCCACCACGTTACCGGTACAGTTGGTGGCATCGGTAATCATGAATTTGTAGAGGGTCATGTCTTCCATTTCCGAAGGATCATGGAATTCATTGGCACGACGGTTGGGATCACGCAGGCCGCGGGCTTGCAGATCCGGGGTGGCGTCGTTGGTCCAGGTGTCATCCGCCGGGCTGAAGGCATCCGGCTCGGAAGCCAGCACGCTGGTGTGGAACAACTGCGTGGTGCTGTCGGCAAAGCTGTTGACATCCCAATCGCTGATCACGCCACCTTTATCATACACGCGGATGGTAAAGCCGTTGTCCTGAAGGTCGCCGTTGGCTTCCACATCGGTGTTGGGAGACATCGCCCATTTGAAGGTGATGGTCATCGTGTCGCCGGATGTGGACACGGAACTTCCGGCACGGTCAAAGGCGACAAAGCTATTGCCGTAGCCTCCCGCCAACTCCCGGAAGCCATCGTCGTCATCCCATTCCAGGTAACCATAGTTGTTACGGAAGTGTGGGGTATTGACGTTGAAGCCGTCTTCACAGATTCGCACATAGACGCTTTGAATGTCGTCTGCGCCGTTGGCATCGGTGATGGTCAAACGCACTTCCTGAAGGTCGGAGCCGTCCACCATGACCATCGGAGGCGGTTCTTCCAGAGAGCCGGAGTAGTTGGTGCTTTTCACACCCTTGGCGACTTCCACACCGGTAACCTGAGATTCAGCCGGAGGCTGACGCGGCGCACCCCAGTCACCCCAGGGAGTTTCCACGCCGTCGCCGTTTCTCGCCTTGAGGCGGAAACAGTAGAAGGGAGTGGAGGTCAGCCCGTTGACTTCCTTGCGGGCGTAATCGGTATCCGCCGGATTGTAGCCGGTGAGAACCGACCAATGCTCCGTGGAATTGAGGCTGCCATCGGCCTGTACATAGGCTTCGTTGGCGCTGGCTTCGCAGTCGGCAGAGGTGGCGGCCCAATGGGCTTGAATCAGGAATTCAACGCTGATCGGGTTGTAGGGGGAGGCCACGTTCCAGTCCACCAACAGGGTATCGGTGTCCGTGGGATCGGCGTAATCCACCAAGGGGCCCGGAGGCGTGTTGGCCAGGCTGAAGCGACGCATACCCGGTTGGCATCCCGCGTAATCACAATGACCCGTCGAGCAGGTCTGGCCGGGAACGCCGGTGCATTGGGCGACATCGACGCAGGTCCGAGCCGCTTGCCAATCGCCACAGTTGGTGGGAATCGCCGCATCGCAGGCGCGAATGCGGTATTCGCGGGCGGTGTTGACTCCGATGGGGGAATCTTCCCAGGGGCTTCCGTCGAAGTCCCAGTTGTCGCCCATCATCGTCCAGTTTCCTTCCGTGCAGGGATCGGTTCCCGGCGCTTTGGTCTGAATGTTCATCATCCGGTACCCGGCAGCCACTTCGACTTCAACCAGAGTGTCCAGGCGTTGCTTATCGAAGTTGAGGATCATCTCCGGATTGAGTTCCGCATAGCCCAGAAGATCAATGGAAGCTGGCGGCGTCCGGGTTGTAAAGGCCGCAGAGTAGTATTTCCAATCCATTTCCGCCGACTTGATTGCCTGATCGGTATCGTAGACCAAGGTGGACGGTGTGGAATTCAACTGAATCATCGCCGGGTAGGCGCGACCCGTGACATAAGACTGCGTCATCGCAAAGCGGCTGAAGCGGTACCAGGTGTTGGGCTGAATGCCCATGATATTCTGGGTACCGAGGTACAAGGCGCTATCCGGCGGAGCCAGAGTCGCCGCACCACTGTAGGTACCACTGTACATCGTTCCGCTATCCAAGACCAGATTCCGAATGCTCGGAGACGCTGCCGAGGGGTTCCAGTAGTCGTCCGGATTTTCCCATTCAAAGCCTTCATCATTGAGCAGGTTGCTCTCGTTGCCGTAAGCATCCAAGGCGACGACATTGTAATAGTAAACGGTTCCCAGATCCGACGTTGCGCCCCAACCGACGCTGATTGCATTCGGACTTGTCGCAACGACATCGGGATCATCGAAGGCCACCGGGCCGGGGCCGGTGAGGTCCGTTGCATCGGGGTCATCCAAGGTGACGGTTGCACCGGAGGGTGTCACGAGAGGCTGATAGCGCACGTTGTCAAAACTGGCCGCGGTGTCGATGGTGGCCAGCCCCAGGGCGTTGTACCCAGAAACACCGCCAACATCACAAACGGTACGGAAGGCTTGGATGTCATTGATATACCCGATAACATGGGTCGGGGTGACCAAGACCTTCACGTTGTACCAGACACCGGGGTTCATCTCGAAATTCGTGGTGGTCGGCGTACAGACTCCGTTTACGGTGCTTTCATAATCCGAACCATTCAGATGGCCGATGTCCCAGGTGGCATAGATGCCATTCCATTTGAAGGGGATGCGCACGCCGTTGGTTCCGCTGTCTTTACGAACGGAAATTTCGTAGATGTACGCATTTTCCGCCGGGTCCAGCAGGAAGAGGCGAGACTCGGCAACACCAAGCTGCGTTTGGCGCAAGACACCATTGAATACGGAGAAGTTCCCCACGCCGTCCGGGGAAGACCACGCCGGGTCCGCCGTCCAGTCATTGTCCGTGAAGCTGTCGCCTTGACCTCCTACCGGAGTCGGTTCGGCGGTCGGTGTTTCCTGGGCGCGGTAGGCAATGTAGTATTCGGCCTCAGGCATGTGATCCCAGCTCAGGCGCACGAAAGGCGGCGCGCTGACAGGATCTTTCACGGCGGTTGCGGTAAGGTTGGTGGGAACCACCGGGCCGTGGCGACGGAGAGTCGTCAAGGGCGGACGCAAGGCAGACCAACCGGTTTCCGTGGTTGTCATAAGGATCGTTTTGCGAGCATTGACCACGAACTGGTAGGTTTCACCATCTTCAGCGTGAAGGTCGATCCCTGCGGCTCCTCCCCAGTTGCTCCAGAAGGTATTCAATCCCCAGGAGCAGGAACCAGGCCCACTTTGGAAAGTTCCGTCCGGGTTCAGGAAACGATCCGTTCCCGTGCTGACTTCTTTTACACAGAAACGATAGAGACTGTCCAGCAGACCACGGTCGATGCTCAGATGAATCCGGGACCAGTCTGAGTTCAACGGGGTATCGCTGTTGTCCACATAGTTGACCGTTGCCGGCTCCGCCGTCCAGTCAACTTTGTCTGCTGCGTCAATGTCATAGGCTTCACCTGCCAGGTCACCACTTTCACTTTCAAACTTGATGTAACCCCCAGTGGTGTTCTTCGTCACGTTCGCAGAGGTTTCCGGAGGCGGTGAAACCGGAGATTCAAAGACGGCATTGGTAATCAAGTGCATCTTGATAATCGAACTGTAAAGCGAGGGGTCCATATCCAGCGTCAGATACGTGAAAGGCTGGGTCGGGTGCCCATCCGAGAAGCGGCAGTCTTCAAAGTCATAGTTGTAGTTCAGCGGATGAGCCACTTCATCACCCAACACAGCCCCTTCCTGAACGAAGATTCCCGTGTTATACAGACGGCTGAAGTCACCGTATTGGGCCTGCATCGTTCCACCGGGGCGAACGGTGGCTTTCCAGTATTTACCGGCTTCCGCCGTCACGGCAGCCATATCCGTTGCGCTTCCCAGCACCTTCCAGGTGCCGTCGATGCTCAGGTCCGAACCGACGCCCGGTGCGGTGGAATCACCCATACTCAAGGTGCCGCGTGTGGTGATTTCAAAGACGCCATTTGCCGAAACCAGCCCGCCGGTCTGCACGTTCAGATGAGATTCTCGTGCTGCGGTGTTATCACCGAGGATCATTTCTCCGTTGACGGTCAGGTAGTAAACGGAGACGTTGGCATTCTCATTGATCACGGTCAATTGCGTGGCATTATCGACATACCAGGTACCAAGCTGGTTGCTGTTGGTCATCGGAGAATCGCCGATAAAGGCTCCGTTGGGGTGAATCTCCGTACCCGTACTCAGGTCCGCCAGACCGAACAACTCAAAGGTGGGCTGAGTGGTTGGATTCAGATCCATACCCACGTAAATGATGTTCAGGCCGGTGCCGTTGAGTTCGGCATCTTCATCAACCGTCAAACGCCCATCCAAGTACAACGAAGCGTTGAAGATTTCAAATTCGGAATCCGAGCCATCCATGTAGAGGCTATACCCGGAGGTCGCCACACCGTCATTGGTCAGCAGTTCCGCCCCGTTGTACAGTTGTAGCGTCCCGTAGACCTGAATGTGGGCATGTGCCCAGTCTTTGGCTGTGCCCAGGCTGTAAGGTTGAATCTGAACGATACCGCCATCCACCTTGAGTTGGGCATCGGTTTTGATGATGATGTTTTCCGGTCCGTTATTGGTGTCACAGATACGGATCTTCTCACCGGACATCACCTCCATATAGGCACCTTGATGCAACACCAGCATTTCATCAATGGTGATACGGTGCAGGTCGGGGATGTAGGTAGCATTGGCGATTTCCAGACTTCCGATGTACATCGGGTCAATGGAACTGGCCTTTCCGAGATCCACATCCTGATAGGCGGTCGCTCCGGAGCCTTCATCTTTACTCACGCCAAGGGTGTTGATCCAGTAGTTACGGCTGAGCATCTGAATGTGAGAGTCTTCAGTTCCCGTGAACAGGGTTACACCCGTTCCCGGCGTGGCTGAAACAACCCCTGACATGCCGCCCTGCCAATAACCGCCGCCGGATACCGTACAAGCAGGGAAATTGAAGTTGCGACCGATTTCAACATCCAGGTGGTCGATGTCCATCTGACCGCAAATCGTGTTCCCTACGGAATCCGGGCCGAAAAGGAGATTGAAGTCCGTTCCGATGATCAGGTTGGCGTCACCGCTATGGGTCGTAGGACCAATAATTTCACCAAGTACAGTGAGATCCTGAGCGATGGTCAGTTCGGCATCCACGCCATCATCGAAGGTCAATGTCGCCCCTGTTGCCAGGTAAAGGCTTTTGGCTACCGGGGAGTCACTTTGAATGTGCGGGGCATGGCAGGATACAACACCATAATTGGAGGCACAGGCCGGGGTGTTGTAGTATTCGGTGATACTGATGTTGTGGTTAATGGTTGGTGGTGTGACAGGATCATCCACCGCATTGAGTTGCCAGTTACGGTTGTCGTCCCAGTCCTCGCTGTAGTCACCGATCCACATGTATACGTTGCGTTCAACGAAAATCGCCTCAACGGTATCGCGATCCGAGTTCCAGGTGAAGGAGAGACGGCTATCGGTGTAGCTATCCGCACCGCTGCCAAAACGCCAATACTTGAATTGGTAGGGGGTTCCGGAAACCGTTTGAATGGGACTCGCCACCTCCAAGCGGATCTCGGACCCCGGTGCCACCGTCAGATCATGACCTCCAACCTGACCCGCCATCAGGGTTCCCATCACGGAAACCTGGGCTGCCAAGGGCGTTCCACTTGTCATATCAATGACATTGGCAACAATCACGTCCGTGGTCAGGGTTTCACCATTGGTCTGGTTACAGCCGGTAAGTGCAAAAGGAGAGGTTGCATCATTATTCAGGCAGACGGAATTGTTACCGTTACAATTGAACGAGGCTCCCATACCGGATGATCTGAACACCCGGACGTATCCGCTGGAACCATCTCCACCGAAGCCTTCCGAGGAATAACCCGGTGAGGCAGGCAAGTTGGTATCATTCCAGCCATAACCACCCTGACCACCGGCTCCGCCGCGAGCATAGAAATGCCTTGATCCACTTCCTCCCTGAATGTTGACGTTGTAACCGGAAACGACAATGGAACCACCGGCACCGCCACCGGCGCCACCACCGGCACCCGGCCAGTAGTAGTAGTCATAGGCGCTCCACTTGATCAAGCCCCAGAGGATCTTGCAGGTATGTTTAATCGTGGTTTTCGGTGCCGAGTTTCCACCCGTCCCACCAGCGCCACCATCGGAATAGATTTTTGCGTTCGTAGCCATGTAGAACGTATCAAGAGCCTGCAACACGACTTTACCACCGCCGCCACCGCCGCCTTGACCGTTGGACCCGCTGTAATATCCGCCACCGCCACCGCCAGCACCCGCGCCGCCGGAGCCGGGATATACCAGCGCCCAATAGCCTTCCGGGCTATCGTAATGCTCGCCTCCCATATTGCCGCTACCAGGACTTCCACCGGTACATTCGGAGGTATAGGCTGCACGGGTTCCGCGACCACCGGCACAACCATCCGTGGCGTGTCCGGCACCGGAACCGCCACCTGCACCGCCACCACCGCAAAGGTGACCGCTCCACAGGCAGCAAAGAGGCATGAACCAGCAGCCGTATTCGTACCCGTCTCCGCTAAAGGCGATCGTTCCGGCACGACCATAACCTTGGCCGGTACCATTGGTTCCCGGACGTCCGCCCTGTTGGCGCGCACCACCGGCACCACCGGCACCACCGCGGTAACCCGCTCCGGTCGCGTTGATGGTTCCGTTGATCGTAATGTTTTCGGCATTGACGATCAGAGAGCCATCATACCCATCGCTCATCTTCCCGACATTGATGGTACGTCCACCAATGACCTCGAAATTACTGATGTTGTAGTGAAATCCACTGACCGTGCTGTTGTTCGCCGGTCTCCAGTCCGAACCTCCGTGGTCGGTCTGGGCAAACGCGGAACTTCCAGCCAGCAGGCTTCCGAACATAACCAGGGCGGTGATCCAGGTGCGGCATTTCATGGCCGTCTTCCTCCACTAGATACGAGTCAAAATCACGTGATCGTGACGAATTCTCCAACACCAACCGCGCAAAACTTGCATAGTCTCGGCATTTTTGCAGGTGAGCAATCATCCTACAAAACACTACACAGGCTCTTGCAGGTTCTGCATACCGGATTAATCCGGTTGAAATCATTGTTCTTTGAAGGCTTCTACCACCAGCTCTCACGGAGCAACTGACATCATAGATCCACGAAATCAAGGTAAAAACCATCGTTTATAATACATGCAAATATTAGACCATTGACTTGGGTTCTCTCGGTACAGGGTGCGATATTCAATGGCGTTTCTCAGTCTATGGTACAGGAAGCTCTCTCAGAGTCAAGGGCTGAACTCCGAAAACATATCGGGAACTTTGGCCCGTCAAACACCGCATCCGGACTTGCGAAGGCTAGGGCAAGGATTTATCTTTAGAGCAAATGCACCGATTGGTTCAAACAAGCCGATTCTCAGTACGGAAACAATTTTCAGGGAATAGCTCGCGGGTTTACGTGGTTGAGTTTGACAGCGTGTCGAAACAAGGACGGCACGAGGAACCATACCGTTGAGTACACCGGGAATCGTTCGGCTACGCCGTAGAAGAGATCGATTTTACGTTGCCATGAAAGGGGAGGCGGATTTATGAAGCATCGTATCGTTGGTGTTCGAGTCATTCTGGTCGTCTTGTTTGTCTTGTTGACATTGGAAGCAACGGCAGTGGCCAAAGGTCGCGTCTGGGTGGAGCCATCTCCCAAGGATCGTAAAGCCTATATCAACCCGGAGTACAACAAGGCTCTGGCCCGGCTGGCTCAGGACAGCATGAGTGCCGTCGTGAGTATTACCACCAGCCAAACCATGAAAACCTTCCGGGGGCGCGACCCCTTTGACTTCTTTTTCAACCTTCCCAAACGCAGAGGAAGCATTCGCGAAGGCATGGGCTCCGGTTTTCTGATCCACCCGGATGGATACATTTTGACCAACAACCATGTCATTGAAAACACCGATGAAATCATGGTGAAATTCCTCGATGGTCAAGAACTCCCCGCCGAGGTGGTTGGAAGCGATCCGCGAACCGATGTCGCCTTGATCCGTGTGCAATCCAAAACCAGCCTTCCGTATCTCAAATTAGGGGACAGCGACGCTCTTCTTGTTGGTGAAATGGTGGTGGCGATCGGCAACCCGCTGGGATTGAGCCATACCGTGACCCAGGGAATCGTCAGCCAGAAAGGGCGCAAGGATATTGCTCCAAGCGGTCGAAACATCATCAGTAATTTCATTCAGACCGACGCTTCCATCAACCCCGGAAACAGCGGGGGACCGTTGGTGAACATTTACGGGGAAGTCGTGGGAATCAACAGCGCCGTTGCCCAAGGAACCGGTATCGGCTTCGCGATCCCCATCAATATGGTGAAGACTTTGATGCCCCAGCTTGCCAAGGGAAAAATCACGCGAAGCTGGATCGGCGTTCAGGTGCAGAAAGTCAATGAGGATCTCGCCGGAAGCGTTGGACTGGACCATGCGATGGGCGCGATGGTGGTCAGTGTCATTCCGGATAGTCCCGCAGCAAAAGCCGGGTTGCGCCCGGAAGATGTCATTCTCACCTTCGAGGATAAACCGATCAACGATTGGAGTGACCTCACCTGGTATGCCAGCACCTACGGGGCAGGCCGGACCGTCGAATTGAAAATCTGGCGGGATCGTCGGGAGGAAAGTGTCCGAGTCACCCTCGGCGTGATGCCCGGTGAGGAAGGAACACCCAGCAGTGGCTCCAATGCGCCTTCCGGGGGAGGGGAACGTCTTGAGATTCTTGGCCTGTCTCTTCGTGCGGCCACGGCTTCGGAATTGCAGGAAAGTGGTATTGAAGCCAAGGAAGGCGGTGTGGTGGTCGAAGGCCTCAAGCCGCAGAGTCGGGCAGCCCGTTCCGGAGTTCGTGAAGGCGACCTGATCCGCTCCGTAAACGGAACCCCGGTTCGTTCGGTAAAAGCCGTGAGCCGTGCCTTGAAGGATGCCCGCAAAGGAAGTTTCATCCGCTTACTGATCAATCGTCGTGGAATGGCCTTGCTGGTCGCCTTCCAAGCAGACTGAGAGTCTTTCCTTCAGATCAATTCCAAAGAAAAACGCCCTGTCTGGAGTTACCCGACGGGGCGTTTTGCGTTTCATATTAAATGATTTGGACTGCTTCAACGGGGCATGGGGATGTCTCTGGGGATAGGGAACCCAAGCCGTTGGCTGATGTCAAGATGCTCTGAGGCCTTGCTGTATTCCTTCAGATAAAGGTAAAGCAGTCCGACACCATAATGAAGCTCGCTGTCAATGGGGTTCTGTTGGATCTTTTCTTCCAGTTTGCGAATACGCAGCAGAGCACCTTCAATCAGATTGACAGCCCCTGAAACCTTGAGGTTGAACCCACTTTCAATAAATGCCAGGATGGCATCTCGCTGCTCTTCCGTTTTTCCATCAAACTCAATACCCAATCCAGGAGGATGACCCGGCTTGTTTTCTATTCTACGCACCGTCGCGACCAAGGGAAACTCCTCGGCAGTCCAGGGGTGAATCAAAACCAGTTGCGTGGTGGTGCCCACGGGTAAGGTGTCCGTTGTCTGCAAGAACATCCCACCTTCACTGATATTGATTGTGAAAAACTGGTGCAAGGTTTGTTGATCCTGCATTTTGACAAGGAAAGAGGCGTCTCTGCGTGAGAATTGTCGTTGATCCCAGTGGGGGATGGAAGAATCCGCCGGAGTGGCCCTGGAGGGAATGTCCGGTTCGAGGGGAAGAGGCTCCCCATCATAGGTGGGAAGTTGGCCCGTTTCAAGGCTTCCCGCCTCAAGGCTCAGGTCTGTGACGGGTGAAGAGTCGAGGCTGTCGAAATCATCATCAATCACGATTTCAAATTCGTCCACATCCTCTTCAAACTCCTGAAGTTCCTGCTCAATCTCAAGATTCTCCAGGTCTTCATGTTCAAGGGAATACACCCCACTGGGTTGCGAGGAGGCAACACCGGTAAGCTGGTTCATGGTTTCCTGGGAAAGCCCACCGCTTTTCATGTCCTTCAAGAAGGCTTCCCAGCGTTGGGTATCCACACGATTCATGCTGAAGAATTTGACGCCCATACCACAGCGTGGCCCTTGAGACGCGGCGGAATCTTGCTCGTTGACCCAAGCGACCTGAGCCATCACGCTGATGGGAGTGGGATCGTTGGGCAGGTGAATCGAGAGTTGAATCAGGGAGCGCAGGGGCTTCAATACGGGGGTGCAGAGAAAGAGGCCACTACGGCTCACATCTCCTGTTTTGGCGACGTGTTTCCCGCTTTTATCGTTCTGAGATACATCCATCGAAACGCCGTAGCGTTCTTCTTTGCGTTGGTTGCTCGCCATCGTACTACTTTCCTTGTTTCTCCACGCAGCGTCATCAAATCCTGGTTGGCTTATGCCGGATTCGGTTTGAGAAATCAACCGGTAATCACTCAAAGGGCTTTCCAAGCAGGATGATCCTTTGCTGCCAACGGGCGCGAAGTATAGCAGAGCAGGGGCAATGTAGCAACTCTTTCCCGAAGGAACGGTTGTTTTCATCATTAAACGACAAGACAAGACAGCAGGCATACTCATCCAACTTTGGGGTGTACTTGGAAGCAAGGAGCATTCAATCTCGTTGCCGGAAGATGGAAACTCAAGCAACAGAGTGTCAAGAAAATGAAATATAGATCATCGGGATAAATTCTCTTGGACCTTTTCTGTACAAGTTCTTGTTTCGCGTTTTCGCCTTGGAACACTTCAGACATTCTGTGCATGAATATCGAAATTTCCTTGTAAACACATGACTATGCGAGTGCAAGAAGCAGCCCTCGTATATGGAATATAAATAGCAAATAGCCCTAAATCAAGAGAGTGACAGGTGTCCCCTAGAATAATTATCAAATTTCCCCTTAATCTTCTGTGAGGCCGGTCGATTCCTGTCAAACAGAGAGTGTCAGATGATTTCCTACCATCAATCGGGGGTACAGCAATGAAAATGCAGCGTGTTTTATGGGCGCTCCTTCTGTTCGCTGTCTTGTTCAGCATCGGATGTAATTTCGGTGATGACGACAACGCGACGGACGGAGACCTCACCGATGACGACGACGATGATGATGACGATTCCGACGGGGATGTCACCGACGACGACGACGATGATGATTCCGACGGGGATGTCACCGACGACGACGATGATGATGATTCCGACGGGGATGTCACCGACGACGACGATGATGACGATTCCGACGGGGATGTCACCGACGATGACGATGATGACGATTCCGACGGGGATGTCACCGACGACGACGATGATGATGATGATTCCGACGGGGATGTCACCGATGATGACGACGATGACGAGGCTTTCCTCAACATATTCCAGGGAATTACCTCCTCTGGCGGCATCGGTTCATCAACAGATCACAGTATGATTTATCGGCTTGCTCCGGCAGCCATTCAAACTCAAAGCCAGAACGAAAATCTTCGTTTGAAGAGTTCCATCACCATGACTTTCTCCAACAAGTAGAGGGGGACGACGAATGAACAAGCTACGCATTATGACTTTCGCGATGATTCTGCTTTTGTTTGCCTTGCCTGCCTGGGCCGATGTGCCGGTATCCATGCAATTTCAAGGCTACGTAACCGATCAGGACGGCGTTCCGTTGACCGGTTCCCATTCGATGCACTTCTCCCTCTATGGTTCGTTGGAAGGAGATGATGTCGTCTGGACGGCAACCCAGTCGGTGGATGTTCAAGACGGTGCCTTCGTGGCCGTTCTGGGCGGGGCTCTCAATCCTTTGGATGCCAACGTCTTTGGCGATCAAGCCCTTTGGCTCGGTGTCGCCGTGGATGATGGGGAAGAACTGGCTCCACGTTCGCCCATTTCCGCGGTTCCCTACGCCACCCGTGCCGCCGTGGCGGACAATGCGATGACGCAGGAAGATGTACAAGGCTTGTTGGACAACGGCGGCTACCTGACGGAAGTCACGGAAGTCGATCCTCAATTCAGTACCGCGCCTGCCAGTGCGATCACCCTGGATGACATCAACGAATGGCATATGGCCTATGGTTGGGGAGACCATGCGGAACAGGGCTATCTGACCGATTACCAGGAAATCGACCCGGTTTTCTCTCAGGCTCCGGCTTCGGGGGTGACCAGTGAACTGATGAGTCAATGGAGTGATGCTTATACCTGGGGCGATCACGCCGAAGTGGGCTATCTCACCGAATTTATGGAAATGGACCCCACGGTCAATGAGTTGGCTCAGACGGAACTTGACTGCCTGGCCGGGGAGATTCTGTTCTGGAATGGCCTTCGTTGGGAATGCACCGAAGATATGGTGATTGAGAACACCGACACTCTGGCGGAATTGGACTGTCAGAATGGTGAAATTGCCGCATGGAACGCCGATGAAGAGATGTGGCAGTGCCAGATGGCGGAAGGGTTGGAGATGGACCCGGTGTTCAGCATGGCTCCAGCCAGTTTCATTGGCATGGATGATATGGAAGCCTGGAGTATGGCCTATTCCTGGGGTGACCATGCCATGATGGGCTACCTGACCAGCTACACGGAAACCGACCCGCTGTTCAGCGAAGCTCCGGCATCGGGCATCAGCGCCTCTCAGATCACAGATTGGGATGCCGCCTACAGTTGGGGCGATCACGCCAGTGTCGGGTATCTGACAGAGTATATGGAAACGGACCCGGAATTTGCCGAGTCTGCCGCGTCGGGGATCGCCAGTGGAGATATCGCTCACTGGGATGTCGCCTACAGTTGGGGGGACCATGCCAATGCCGGGTATCTGACCGGGTACATCGAATCCGATCCCGTGTTCAATCTCACTGCGGCTGCTGGAATCAGTAACACCCAGGTGGACCACTGGGATACCGCCTACAGTTGGGGCGATCACGCCAGCGCCGGTTATGTTTCGGATGCCTACACGGATCTTTCCAGCGAGGGCTATCTGGATTATACGGACAATGGCGACCTGGTGACGAAGTCCCAGGCGGACAGCAACTACGGTTCCGCCTCGGATGTCGTGACCTTGCAGGCGGATCTTGCAGCGGTTGAATCGGAACTGGATCAGGCGATCACCGACCTGGATGCTGCAAACGCACGGATCGACAAACTGGAAAGTGAATTGTCTAAGGTGGACTGGTGTGGCAAGGATCTCGATAATTGTGATCCTACTGAGGTTTGTATGAATGTACCTGGTGGAACGTTTGAGTGTGTTTCACCGTATGGGCCGTTGTACAATTGGGAGGAAAGCACCTTTACCAATATCGGTTTCAGTATCTGTCATCAGGACACCTATAATGACACATCCAGTATTGCTACAATTCAAAGCAATTGTGCAGGCTCTCAAATTGTAATGGCCTGCCGTCCAGTGGGGGATACAACCTTTACACTGGCAGGATTGGGTGATTATGCGGAAGTTTTCACCGACACAGGCAGTGATTATGGCGATTCTACGGTAAATACACATAATGGGATCAATTGGTATTTCAATAGTGGCCTTAGTTGGGGGTTTGCCCAAGAAGGCGAGGCTGTACTCAAAACGAGCTGCGATACAAGCAATACCGTAGCTGAAAGCCGGATGTGTTGGCACGCTAGTGGCGGAAATATGACTGGAGGCTATCGTTGTGGGGCTACTACGAGCCTTAACCATAGTACTACCTGGGAACGAGTTGTGATGGTCAGACCGTAAACCTCGCCTTCATACTCCTGGATTCTTTCAACGCCCGGCCTGATGGTCGGGCGTTTTTTACGTTTTCAATCCATCCAAGCTGAGCAAATAGGCGGTTGCTCAAATGCCTTCCAGAGCGGCGGAAGGTGAAAAGTGCGTTTGCCGGGGGAATGTCCTTCTTGTTTTTCACCAATTATGAGTATACTAGAGGACGGTATTGCCAGATGAAGGACGAAGGACTCGGCGAAAGGGTTTGTGACCCCGCGTCCGAGGATGATCACTCCCCACGAAGGAGACCTGTTCGATGAAGTGTAGCATGGTATGGATGTGTCTGATTCTTGCGTTGTTCACCACGGTTTGGGTTCCGACTGTCGCCTTGGCCGATGTTACCGCCCATTGTGAATGCGTTGGAAGCTGTAACGGAACCGAAGGAAGCAACATCCAGTTTGATGCAGGTTCCTCACAGCCCCAGGGCCAACTGGATTTCTATTGGTCCTTCGAGCATGATTCCGGGCATTCCAACATGGTTGATCCGGTCAAGACCTTCAACAAGCCGGGTGTATGGACCAGCAGTGTGCGGGTGACGGATATTCTGGGCGGCGGCAGTGATACCGATGAATGCCTGTCCACCATCACCAACATCAACCCCACGGCGGTGATTCGCAGTATCGACATCACCAGTTCCAACGCGACGGATTATCGCTGTTCGCTGGATGACCGCCCAACGGATGACTCCTTGTGCGAGGTCTTTTTCTACGCGGGCAATTATGCCTATTTCAATGCAACAGACAGCTTTGATGAAGTCGGTGGAATCACACGGTACCAATGGGATTTCGATTATCAGGAAGGCAATTTCAGCCCTGCTGCCGGTCAATCGGGAAATGCAGCCAACTATGCCTTTGCCAACCCCGGAGATTATCAGGTCGCGTTGCGCGTGTATGACGATGATGAAAACCTCGCGGATGGTGTTCCCGCCGGAGAAGACATCGATGTGATTCTGGTTCACATTGTTCCTACCGGCCCTGTGGCGGTGATTACCCCGCCGGAGGGAATGCTTTACGAAAGTGAAACCCATGAATTCAGCGGGGCGCAGTCCATCTATCCCGGTGGGAGCATCACCAGCTACGAATGGGATTGGGACTACGATCCCAACAGTGACGAGGACTCCTTTCAGACGGATTCTACGGGGATGATTGCCTTTGCGGATTTCCCGGAGAAGGGCAACTACTATGTGGCACTGCGCGTGACCGATGACCAAAGCCGTACCCATACCTCCCACGTTCGCGTGTATGTGGAAAACAGCCCGCCTGTCGCCCGCCTGACCCGTGATGGCGGCCCGACGGTCAATGAAGGCGCCTTGGTCCGCTTGGACGGCAGCACATCCAGCGCCAATCCGGGAAGTATCGTGACCTGGCAGTGGGATATGAATTACGATGGCGATGGCTTCTACGAATATCCCAACTACCATACGAGCGTGGTCAACTATGCCTTCCCCAACCAGGGAAGCTATCGTGTCGCTTTGCGTATTTACGATGATGACCATACGGACATCAACCCGGCGGGTGGATTCTATGAAAGCTGGGATCTGACCGACATCACTGTAAACGTGGTGGATGTTCCACCTGAAGCCCTGTTCACCATGCCAGCACAGATGATGCAGGGTGTTTTCGAGCAGGTTGATGCTTCGGCCTCCCATTCCGGGGTAGGCAGCCAAGATGAGATTGTGCGCTATGAATGGTGTTTCTACTACACCGGTGATCCATCGATCTTCCCGCCATTTCCCGCTGTAGAGCAAGGGCAACCGGGCTACGAAAGCTATCAGCTTGCCGTTCAAGCCTACAACCAGCAATGTTTCCCCGAAGGCTATACCTGGGAAGCCTACAATACACCGCAGTTTAATTGCCGTTACCTGCAAACCGGCGATTTTCAGGTGGTCTTGCGTGTGACGGACAACGACAGCGATGGTGCAAAGATAGACCTTTCCAATGCCTTCTCGGTCAATGTGGTTGCTTCTCCTCCGACGCCTGTGATTGCCATCAGCGATGGAACCGCCTTCGGGGATCTCCTGGAATGCAGCAATTACGTTCTTACCGCCGAAGACAGTTTCGTTCCGCCACCAAGCAGCATTACCAACTACATCTGGGACATTGATTATCAAGGCAACCCCGACGGTTTTACTCCCTATGAGGAATGTACCGGCAGCGTAACCTGTTCCGTATTCTGTGGGGATGGAACTCCGGCCAACTCCTTCAACGTCGCCTTGAAAATCATTGCCGACAACGGCGAAACGGGAATCGTCTCCCAGACCGTGGTTTGTAACGAAGTCAGACCGACCATCACCAACAAACCGCCCAGTCTGGTGACCACGGCGGAAGACGCCCAGTACACCTATCAGGCGATGATCAACGACCCTTGTGTGGAGCTTGGTCAAGACAGCTTGACCTTCAGCATTACCTGCGATCCCCAGGACATGACGATCAGTGAAGACGTAGGTAGTATCTTCTGGACACCGGATCAGAGCGTCGCCAGTTGCACCTCGACGGATACCAACCCGGTGGGCTGCCTCATCCGAGTCACCGACGAAGACCACGGTTCCTGGACCGATAGCACCACCTGGCAGATTGTGGTTCTCAATCAGAACGATGCACCGGTCTTGCAGGGGATCATCTACTCTTCAACGGCGGTCGTGGGCGTTCCCTGGACGGCCAGTTTGCAAGTCTATGACGAAGACAAGGAATATTGCCCAACCTACGAGTCGTTCTCCTTCCGCCAGATCGGGCAACCCTCCGGTGCGACGATTGACAGCAGCGGCACCATTCACTGGACACCCTCGGACAGCCAGACCGGAAACAAGCAATGGGAAGCCTGCGTCAAAGATGCCGACGATGAAGAACGCTGCGGAACCCTTGCCGTGCAGGTGTCGGCTGCCCAAAGCGTTCCCCTGGCAAGTTTGTGTGAAGACAACCCGGACCCCGGTTTATCCCATCTGCCGGGCTTGTTTAGCCTCTGTGCCGATGCCCAGGACCAGAACGATCCGCCCCAGAGTTTGAGCTATGCCTGGACTCAGCTTTCCGGTCCGCAGACGGTTTTCATCAATCAGGCACAGCGGGATGACTTCACGGCGGATGTGGAATTGCTCCGATCCGGGGAGTATGTCTTCCAGTTCATCGCCACCAATGAGGACAACGTTTCAAGTATCGCTCTGGAACAACACATTACTATTCAGAACGTAGCCCCCGTGGCCAACGCCGGGTTCGACTTCGTGGCGGATCTTGGTACGGCGGTCTACCTTTCCGGTGAACTCAGTTCCGACGCCAACGGTGAGACGCTGAGCTATTCCTGGCAAAACAACGACGGCCTGCTTTCCACCACCGATCAGATGGAAACCAGTTTCATTCCCATCGAACCGGGAGCCTATCTGTTCCGGCTGACGGTGAACGACGGCGTCAACAGCAACCAGGTGGATACGATCACCGTTGAAGTGGTTCAGCGTGAAGAGGATGGAACGGAAGCGGACGGCGCCCCGGTGGCGTACATCACCCCTCCCGCAGAAACCTGGGGTCATGAATTCCAGTTTACTCTTTCCGGTGAAAAGAGCGCGGATCGCATGGGGGGTGACATCACGGAATACCGCTGGCGCTTCCTCGATGGTCCTGCGCCGCCGCAGGTGGCAGGTTCCAACGAACAGGCAACCTGGAGCCTTGCGCCCATGCAGCCCGGTCTTTACACCTTTGAACTGACCGTTGAAAACGAGGACTACACCAGCCGACCGGTGGAGTTCGTCAAGGAAGTGCATGAAATGGCCGGAGACGGCACGATCACCAACCACGTTCCCATTGCCGATGCCGGAAGCTGGAACAGCTACGATCTGGTCAATTATAACGAAAGCCCGCGAGCCCGTCACGTTCGGGTGGAATTGGATGGTCGAGGGAGTTCGGACGAAGAGGGTACGCCCTTGTTCTTCCAATGGACCCAGACAATGGGGCCCGCGGTGAGCCTGGATGACGCCTACGCAGAGCAGCCCGTCTTCCATGCGTTTCAACCGGGCTTGTATGCCTTTGAGTTGGTGGTTACCGAAGAACCGCAGACCGGCCAGTTCGGTTTGGAAAGCCTGCCAGATACAACCTATGTTGCCGTGAACAGCGCAGGCAACCAGATGCCCATCTTGCAATTGAAAGACCGCAATGCAGACAACGACGGCATGTATCGTTTGCAGGTGAATCCCGGTGAAACCCTGGACCTGGATGCCTCACCCACGGTGGACCTCGACAGCGATTCCCTGCGCTTCTTCTGGCGGCAGGTTTCCGGTCCCACGGCTCAGCTTCGCGGTTTGGGTGAAAACTATGTAACCTTCCTGCCGGATGTCATCGACGCGACGTACTGGCTTGAATTCTGGGCTTCCGATGGCAAAAGCAGCACGCTTCCGGCCCGCATCCGTATTGCTGCGACGGCTACACAGAACGCCTGTCCCGTAGCGGCGGTAAGCGAAGAAAGCATTCTTGCCATCCCCGGTGAAGACGTCGTCTTGGACGGCAGCCCGTCCTTTGATGCCGATGGGCAGGAGCTTACCTACATCTGGACTCAGGCCGACACGGACACGACCCTTGTGACCTTGACCGAAGAAGGCTCGACAGCCAGCTTCACGGCCCAGGAAATCGGCGTCTACCACTTCTTCCTGGATGTGGATGACGGCTATTGCGGCTCGGATACAGCAGCCTCCATTGAAGTGACCGTTGCGGAAAACCAGAAACCCATCGCCAATGCCGGGCCGGACCAATCGGTCCTGTTTGAAAGCATGGTGCAATTGGATGGCAGCGGCTCGCTGGACCCGGAAGGGGGCGAGTTGACGTACAGGTGGCAGATTGATACGGCGGCTTCAACGGCCACGGTTCAGGGTGTCTCTCTCGTGCCCTCAGCCTCGACGATGAGCCCGCGCTTTCAGGCAACCAGCCAGGGAACCGTGGTCCTGACCCTCGTGGTAACCGATGAGGAATCCATTGAAAGCGACCCGGACAGCGTGACCATTGCCGTGGGAAGTCCCAACGACAACCCCAATGTCTGCATTGATCACGATGGCGACGGTTACGGGGAAGGCGGTGCCTGCATTGATGAAGATTGCGACGATACCGACGCGGAAGTCAATGCGGGGATTGAGGGGAGTTGCGTGGGGTGTGTGGACAAAGACGGAGACAATTACGGTTCGGGAATGAACTGCATCGGTCCCGATTGCGATGACAACGACCCGACCATTCACATCGGTTGCGATGAAGGCAATGACGATGGCTCCGGTGGAGGAGGGGGCGGAGGCTGCGACAGCACGCAGTCTCCCTTGGCCTGGCTTGTCCTGCTTGGGATGCTGGCTTTTGCCGCCTGGCAGCGTCGAGGCTCCAGGGCGGAAACGCGCTAACCTTCCTCCGGTTGAAGCCTCCTTTGGCCGGTGTCGTTGGCCTCGTGCCACGAGTTCGGCAACAGGCAAAATGAGTTGACCTTCGCGGCATCCTGCCGCGTGGTCACGGTTGGTAGAGCGAGATAAAAAGCTTGGTGGCTGCGGAATGAATCTGTAGACCACAAACAAGTTGGAAAGGATATGGCGTGAACATCGGACGATCAGTACTTAAAACCACGGTGAGTTTCCTGCTTGGAACCGTTCTTCTGTTCGGCACGCTCTCGTTGGCCCATGCGGAGTTGCCACTGCCGGATAACGATGTCTACCTGATGACACCCAAGCTGAAGCAGATTGTGGAACGCTACATGATGGGCGAGCGGGTGGATTTTGATAAAGAGTTGGGCGAAGAAGCCGCAGCCCATCCGAAAATCCCCTCGGTGCATCTGTGGAATGGGATGATGAAAGCCCGGCGCAAGATGATCAATCAGCTCTACAAGAAGCATGACAAGGATATTGAAAAAAGCTTCAATACCTGCCTGGATTTGGCTACGCGGGTGGTCAATGTACCCAAGTATCGTTTAGGTGGCATGTTCCATATCGGAGCCTGTCGTGCGGGTTTGGCCTTGCTGCATGGAGCCAATCGGGACTATCTGGGTGCCCAGAAACACGGCATGGCGGCGATGAATACCTTCGTTGCGTTGAACAAAGAGCGCCCCGGTTTGCAAATGCTGGATCTGATTCTCGGCGTCTACAATTTCTACGTGGGTCGTTTTGGGGGCTTGATCAGCGGCATCATGAAAATGGTTGGTCTACCCAAGGGAGATGTTGCCCAAGGGAAGAAACTGATTCAACGTGCGGCCAGTCAGAACACCTTGTTCTGGTTTGTCTGCAACATGATGTATGCCCACATGAATTCCCCCTACCGGTCCAAACTTTCTTTGGCGGAAAAGATTGCCAAGGAAATGGTACGCCGCGCTCCGAAGAATGCCGATGGCTATTTGACCCTGGCCTATATCCAGATCAAACGAAACAAATGGAAAGAGGCGTTGAAAACCAGCGCCACGGTCATGCGTTTAATGCCAGAAGCCCATAAGATGACGGATCTCATCTTCCAATTCAGCCGCCAACTGGCAGAATTGCGTATGCTTTTGGCCTCGGTGATGGCCAACCAGAATGAGAAGTCCTTCAAGACGCTGATCGCCTGGACCCGACGCACCAAGGAGCCCTATCAGGATGCGCCTGTTCTCGCTTGCATCTATCTGGGGCATATTTATAGTTTCGGTGGGGACCACAAAACGGCCATTGCTTACTATCACAAAGCGTTTGAAGATTACCGCTATGCGGAATGGACCCGCGACCTGGCGAAAAAATACGAAGAGAAACCGATCAGCAAACGCCGTAAGCTCTCGCCGAAAACAAAAAAAGCGATCACGGCTTTTGTGAAGGCACATCCGATGAAGCCGTAGCCATTGGAACGCCATCCCGGAGTCCTTCCACTCATCGGGGGAGTCTCGTCGCTGGCCCGAAGTCCGTTGGTGGAATTTCCCCAGGCTCCGTTGCATGAGAATTGGCTTGCCCGTCGTATTGGGCTATGGTAAAGAGAGCGCTGCTATAGAACATCCTGGAATTACAAAGGCAATTTGTAGCCAGGATTTCTTTTGGACCCAACAGACAACAGGAAACCTGCAATTTGGGAAATAATCCTGAATCCATGCCGGTTCCTATGGGTGCAATCACTGCAAGAACCTTGGGTTTGACGATGTCACAAAGGAGGAACTGCATGAAATACATCGCTTGGATTACGTGTTTGCTGTTGCTGTCGTTTATGCTGCCAGCCTGTCAGGATGATGATTGCCCACCTTGTTCAACACCCAAGGTGAATACCTCTGCCAATGCGGTGGATGGTGCCAAGGCACTGGCCACGGTGAATCAGACCCCCATCGGTATGGACGATTACAAAGCCCGGATGGAACGCCAAAGCCCTTACATCCGGGCGCGGTATAAAACCCTGGAAAAGAAGAAAGAATTTCTGGACAACATGATCCGCTTTGAATTGCTGGCCCAGGAAGCCATTCGCCAGGGCTTGGACCAAGACCCGGAAGTCCTGCGCAGTTTCAAGCAGACGATGATTCAAAAGCTGATGCGCAAAGAGTTTGAGGAAAAGATCAAACCGGAAAGCATTGCGGAAGAAGAACTGAAAGCCTATTTCGAGGCGAATAAGAAAGACTTCAACAAACCGGCAATGGTTCGTGCGGCGCATATCCTGGTGAAAGTCCCCGCCGATGCCGGACCGGAGGCCTGGAAAGAAGCGAAGAAGAAAGCGGATCAGATTTACAAGGAAGTCAAAGAAACCCAGGGTGATCCCAATGCCTTCCGGCGTTTGGCCGCGAAACACAGCGATGACGCCGGAAACCGCCACCGTGGCGGCGATCTCGGCTACTTCGCCAGCACGGCGGAGGGGGGCCCGATGCCGCAAGCATTCAGTGATGCAGCCTTCGCGATGAAGAAAATCAATGACATCTCCCCACCGGTGAAGAGCGAACGCGGCTACCATGTGATTAAGCTGACCGGCAAACGCAACAAAATTGAACGCAGCTTCGAGCAGGTGAAAGGTCAGATTCAGCAGCGTCTCTATAAGGACAAACGCACCCAGGCCTTTGATGATTTTGTGAACGGTCTGAAGAAGAAAAGCAGTATCACGGTGAATGAAGAGATGCTGAAATCCTACTCGGTCAGCGGAGAAGAAAAGCCTGCCGACGAGACCCAAGAGACCTTGAAAAAATCCACGGAAGACGCTCCTGAAAACCAGGATATGAAAGAAAAGAAGCGGGATGGCCGCCGCCGTCCGCGTCCCTACACACCCCAACCCGGTGAGTAAGCCAACGAACCCGCTCCATAGCAGAGAGAACGTGCCCTGTTCTCCTTTGGTAGGATGAATTGAGGAGCCCAAGATCGTGAAACAGCCCAGGCCATCCGAGCATCCATCTCTTCTTTTCAACGTGAGGCCTTGGCTTCTGCGTAGCCTGTTGGTGGGTTGTATCTTCTTGCTCTTGGTGGTTGCGAGTTCTTGCCGGGAAGAAGAAATTTCCCAAAGTAAACCGACGGCTTGGGCGGAATTGGATGGCAAGCCCGTCAGCCCGGAGGACATCCGCCGGGAAACTCTGTTGAGTTTTGGTGATTTGACGGGAAGCGATGGAGACACACTCTCTCCGGCTTGGTTGCAACAGACCGTGAAAGAGCATCTGGAGAGAAAGCTTCTTGCCGCAGAGGCACAAGCCAGAAATATCATCCTGCTTGAGCCGGAACTGGACGCGGAAATCACTCATCTTCTGGAATCCCTCCCGGAAGATCGGCGGGAAAGCGTGAGCCAGAATCAACCAACGATGGACCTGTTCCGGCAGATCACGCGGGAAAATATGCTGGCGTCTTTGTTGTTCAAGAAAGACCTGTTTTTGCGAATCACCGTCTCTGATGAGGAACTGCGCAAGGAATATGAACAAGATCCTTCTGCCTGGGTGCTTCCTGAAAAATACAGTCTCCAACAGATTGTCTGCAAGACTGAAGAAGAAGCGAAAGAAGCCCGCAAGCTCGTTCGTAAAGGAGAGGATTTCTCTACGGTGGCCAAAGAGCTTTCCATTGCGCCGGAAAAAGATCGTGGCGGACATCTCGGTTGGGTTCAAGCCGATGAACTACCAGACCCTTTCGGGGATTGGTTGAAACAACTGCGCGTCGGACGTGTATCAAAAGTCTTTGAATCCGCCTACGGCTATCACATTTTGCTTCTGTCGGAAAAAAGCAAAGAGAAATCTCTCTCTTTTGAAGATGCGAAAGATCAACTGACCAGCAAGGTCTTCGAGCAAAAAAAACGAGGGGTCCGTCAAGAAACCCTGGACCGCCTCTGGAAACAACATCGGGTACGCATTTATGAAGAAAACATTCACTAAGGCTTCACTTCGTTTCACCACAGTATTTTGCGGCTTGGTCCTCCTCTTCCTGGGGGCATCCACGGCAATGGCCGAACCCGAACTGGTGGATAAAGTCGCCATTGTCGTCAATGACGAGATTGTCCTTTTTAGTGAAATCACTGAAACGCTGAGCCAGTTTGCCACGAAGCTACAGGGCTTGACGGAAGAAAACCGCGCGGCGAAACTCAAGCAGCTACGTGATGAAATCATCGACCGCACGGTGGATGAACGGCTGATGAAACAGCAGATCCGTGACTTGAAATACACGGTCAGCGAAAAAGAAGTGGATGCCAGCATCGAACGCATCATGCACCAGAACAACATCCCGGACATGACCACGTTTCGGGCGGTTTTGCGTCGTCAGGGATTGGACTGGGATGAATACCGGCAAAAGGTATCCGACCAATTGAAAGAGTGGCAGTTCGTCAATGCCAAGGTGGGAAACCGGGTGAAGATTTCCGACGAAGAGGTAGACGAAGAATTTGCTAAGCAGCAGGTTACGCGCACGCCGGAATACGAATACCATGCTCGGCACATGTTGTTCAAAGTCGATTCTACGGCGGCGGAAGACCAGGTTTTTGCGGCAAAGATGCGGGCGGAAGATGCTTTGGATCGCGTGCGCCAGGGAGAAAACTTCTCGGTGTTGGCCGAGAAACTCAGTGATGGCCCCTCGGCGAAATTCGGTGGCGACATCGGATTCAATAAAGCCAAAGACATGGTTCCTGAGTTCAGCAAGGCGATGGTGGCTTTGCAGCCGGGAGAAGTCAGCGAACCGGTACGTACCAAGTACGGCTTTCACATCATCCTCTTGGAAGAAAAGCGGGAAGTGGCTCCTCCGGGTGGCGAGGAAATCAAGCAGCGTATTCGTATGCAGCTACGCGAAGAGGAAATGAAACGGCAAATGGCGATCTGGTTGAAGGATCTTCGCCGGAAAGCCTATATTGAGATCAAGATTGACGACTATCACCCCTCGAATGAACAAGCCAACGAGGTGCCCTGATGAGCAAGCGTCTTCCCTGTATCGCCCTGACGATGGGGGCTCCATCTGGAGTCGGACCAGAGGTTCTTGCCAAGGCTCTGACCTTGCCGGAATTAATGGAGCGCTGTGTGCCCCTGGTTTTGGGGGATCGCAAGGTTATGGAAAAAATCTGCGAAGAATTGGCTCTTCCTCTTCGTTGGCATGGCATTGATGAGCCGGAAGAAGCCCGTCCCGGTGTGCCCAACCTGATGAACCTGACCCATGTCGATATGAGTCGTTTTCACTGGGGGCTGCAATCGGTGGAACTGAGCTACGCCAGCACCTTCTACATTTACAAAGCCATTCAGATCCGTGAGCGGGTGGATGCCCTGGTTACGGCACCGATTCACAAGCGCATGTTGGCTGAAGCCGGGTTTCCCTATCCGGGACACAGCGAAATGCTGGTCAGCGAAACCAATACCAAGCAGAGCATCATGCTGCAAATCGGGGAACGGCTCAAGGTGGCCCATGTAACCAACCACTATCCTCTGAAAGAGGTCGCCGGCCATCTGAGCGTGGAGCGTATCGCCGGAGCCATCCGCCTTGCCTATGAAGCGATGCGCGAACTGTTTGACATCCGGAACCCGCGCATTGGTGTCGCGGGGCTGAATCCCCATGCAGGGGAGGGCGGATTGTTCGGCACGGAAGATATCGAACTCATCACCCCCGCCATTTTATTGGCCAAGGAACAGGGCTGTCCCGCCGAAGGTCCGGTTTCCGCCGATGTCCTGTTCCATCGTGCTGTGGCAGGGGACTATGACGTGGTGGTGGCGATGTACCACGACCAGGGGTATGTGCCCTTCCGTTTGATCGACTTCCAAAAGGGCGTGAATCTGCAATACGGGCTTCCCATCATCCGCACCAGTGTGGACCACGGTACCGCGTATGACATTGCCGGAAAAGGACTGGCCAGCGAGGAGAGCATGGTGCGTTCCATCCTCTTTGCGGCAGAATTAGCCAGTCGCAACATGACCTGATTACAAGATCACCACCTCAAACAAAAAACGGCGAGGAAATTCCCCGCCGTTTTTGTTTGCGTATCGTCGTGATTAAAAATCGAGGAAGTCCGGGTCATCATCCACGGGAATCAATTCATCCGGGCTAACCTGAATATTCGTTTTGGGTACTGAAACCTTTGCGATGGCTTTGCTTGCGCTGATCTTACGAGGCTTTCCATTGGAAGGAGATTTGGCTCTTCTGCTGCCAGACCTCGCGACATCAAGTTGGAAACGGGCGACCATTCCAGCCAGTTCTGCGGCCTGGCTGTTCAGTTCTTCGCTGGCACTGGAGCTTTCTTCACTGTTGGCGGCATTCTGCTGCGTGACCTGATCCATCTGAGACACCGCTTGATTGAGCATATCAATGCCTTTTGCCTGTTCCTGGCTGGCCGAGGTGATCTCTTTGACGATGTCGGTCACTTTGCTGATACGGCTGGCAATCTCTCCCAGGTTCTTCTTCACGTTTTCGCTGAGATGGCCACCATGTTTTGCCAGCTTCACACTGCCTTTTATCAGATCCTCCGTTTTCTTGGCACTCTCTTTGGCACGTAGAGCGAGGTTGCGTACCTCTTCGGCCACGACGGCGAACCCACGACCGGCATCTCCGGCGCGAGCCGCTTCCACTGCTGCGTTGAGCGCCAAAAGATTGGTCTGGAAGGCAATGTCATTGATGTCCTGAATAATCTGGAATGTGTCGTCTGCGGCGCTCTGAATCTGGTTCATGGCATCCACCATTTGTTCCATCTCCGAGTTTCCCTGTTCGGCAGCATTTTTTGACTCTTCGGCGATGCTACTGGCCTGTTGGGTATTGTCCGCATTCTGGCGTGTCATACTGGCCATTTCCTCCAAACTGCTGGAGGTTTCTTCCAGGTTGCTGGCCTGTTCACTGGCCCCTTGGGCAACCGTCTGACTGGATGATGCAATCTGATCGCTGGCCGAACTGATCTGATCGGCAGAGATGGCCACCTGAGCCAAGGCATCATGCAAGCTTCCGATGGTGGTATTCAACGCCTCGGAAATCTTCATGAAGTTTCCACGGGTTTCCATTGTGTCCTGGTCTCCGTCTTCCACACCGAAACGCACCCGCATATCCCCATCTGCAACCTGGGAAAGAGTATTCACCAGCTTGCCAATTTCACGTTCACTGAAGTCACTGCATTTCTTTGCCAGACGCTGGGCTGCTTTTGCCGCGGTCTGGTCTAAAACGACTTCCAACGCACCGACGACCTGACTGTTTTTATCCAGGACAGGAACGCCCGTATAGGAAATATCAAGATTGGCACCATTGGGATGGGCATCGGTTTCGCTGTTATTCATGTTCCGCGTTGACATGGCGCGGTTGCAGGCACATTGGGGAGTATTGCAATCGCTGGTTCTGAAATTACTAAAACATTTGCTTCCTACAATCTGATCGAGGGGCTTACCGATCAGGGTTCCTCCCAGTTCGTTCATGTAGAGGACATCATAGTTTTTGTCGATCAGCATCACCGGGGTAGGAATCACATCCAGGTGTGTGACCACGCTGTCTGCCACACGGTTCATGCCATCCATTACACGACCCCAGGAACCTTGGAAAAGACTGACATCGGTACGATGTTTAAGGTGTCCCACGCTGATGGTATCTACCATGTTTTCCGCCTCGGCTTCCATGCTCTTGATATTTTCCGTCATTTGAATCATTGCATGAGCCAGGTCATCTCGTTCAGACCGTGGACGGATCGAGCGTGACAAGTCCCCTCTGGAAATGGCTTTCACGGCTTCCGTCATCTCTTTTTGTCCTACAACCATCCCCTGGAAGGCTTCGGCCAGGTCACCGATCTCATCACGGCTGGATACATCTACGCTGCGGGTCAAATCCCCAATGGCAAGGTCTTGAGCCACCGACACCATCTGTTCCACAGGTCCGGTGATGCCTTTGCTGATTATCAACCCGATTCCAATGGCAGCCAGAAACCCGATGATCATGGAGGCAACGATACTGGTTGTGGCCGAATTGGAGGTTTCTTCTCCTTCTATCCGTAAAGCCGTCATCAAGTCTCGGTTTTCTTCCAATAATTCGTTAAGGGTTCCTTCAACGGATAAGAAAGCCGTTCTTGCATCCAAGGAGGCATGGAATGCTTCATCATCAAGTTTGACCATACGCGGGTCATCGGCCTGAATATCCTGCTTCATCAAGGTTTCTTTTTCATCCAACACTTTCATAAAACTCTGATGACTAGCCAGCCAGGTTCCCCATTGAGACTTGAAACGGCTCCATAGCCTGGATTCTTTATCTGATTTAGGCTGCCCCTCATAGACATTTTTTGCTTTGTTGGCTCGCTCCAAGGCGTTGTCAATATACGCGAACTGGGCATGACGCAATTTAGGGTCCGAAAACATGCGACGGCTAAGCAGGGCGCGCTCTGCGACCAATACCGAGGTCTTGGCAGCATTGATTTCCTGAACGGCTAGCATGTTCGGAACACGAGCGGTCTCAACCTGATGCAATTGATCTGCAAGGTCACCTGTACTCATCAGACCAATTGCACCAATCAAAACACCGATGGCGGCTACCAGAACAAAGCCACCAATCAATTTGGTGCCAATTTTCATGTTATCAAGCATGTTTTCCTCCGAGACTTTTCATTGAAGGTCAATCTCTGACCTGAATGGGGTTGAATAATGAAATTGTGAAATCTGCCATCAGACAAGAAGTGTCTTTACTGAGACATCCGCGATGTTCTTTTTCTGTATTGCCTGAGCAAATGTCTCGTTTGTACATGGATGTTTTGTCAAAGAGAGAAAGCGAACTGGAAATGGCCTGGATTGGGCCGATTTCCAGAGATGAACAGGGTTGTTATCAGGACGTTTTTTCTGTCTGGTGAACAATTCGGTCCATATCCAGTAGGAAAACGACACGTTCCCCGATCTTTCCCATTCCCAGGATGAAATCCATATTGATGCTAGCCTGGTAAAAACCGGAAGGTTTCTCAATGTCTTTCGCTTGAACGTCCATCACTTCCAGAACTTCATCAACAAGAACCCCGATGATGATATCCTGCTCATCATCCAAGGTTCCCTGAATGACGATGATCACGGTCTGGTCGGTAAACTCCGTTCGAGTCATATCGAATTTAACACGCAGATCCATCACCGGGATGACCTTCCCACGGAGGTTAATTACGCCACGGATGTAGGCTTCCGTCTTGGGAACCCGTGTAATGTCAAGCACCCCGATGATTTCCAGTACTTTCTGAATGCGCAGGCCGTATTCTTCGTCCTCCAGTTTGAAGGTCATGTATTTTCCGGCCAGCCAATCCAGAGGGTTTTCCAGGATTTCCAGGTTTTCATCGTGGGTGGAAGCGTCGATGTGGCTCATAGTATCCTTAATCGGTTGTTCGTTTCATACACCAGAAACGGTCTCACACTCGGTTCAATCTGCTGTCTTACTATTCATTTCGGCCATTTTATTGAATTGTTGAAGTCTGTTCCTGCATCACCCCCGACGATTCCTCACCGCCGGCGCGCCGCTTCCGGTTTTCCACCAGGGCTCCAAATTCTTCGACATTCAAAATCAGACCGACACGACCATCGGAGAGAATGGCCGAACCGGAGACATATTTCATCCGACCGATTCCGGCGCCCACGCTCTTAATCACCACCTGTTGCTGAGTCAGGACTTCATCGACCAGCAACCCCATGCGACGCCCGAAGGTTTCAATAATCACCACCAAGGCCTCCGTGGGATCTTGTTTGGCATCTTTCACATCCAACAACTGATCCAACCGCAACAAGGGGAGGATTTCGCCGCGAACGTTAATGATCTCACCATGTCCGGCGAAACTGGAGAGCATTTTCGCTTCCGGCTTGATGCTTTCCACGATGGTTAAGGTAGGAATGATGTACTGCTCCTGACCACATTCCACCAACATGCCGTCAATGATTGCCAGAGTCAGCGGAAGAACCATTTTGAATACGGTTCCTTTGTCTTTCTCACTGCTGGTCATTACCCGTCCGCGCATCGCTTCGATGTTCCGCTTAACGACATCCATTCCGACACCACGTCCACTGATTTCCGTAACCTGCTTGGCGGTGCTGAAACCTGGCGCGAAAATAAGAGAGAAGATTTCGCTGTCGGACAAGGCGTCTTCTTCGGTAATCAATTGCTGTTTTTTCGCCTTGGCCAAAATGACTTCTTTATCCAGGCCTTTTCCATCATCTTTGATTTCAATGACGATGCTGCCCCCTTCGTGGTAGGCGCTCAGTTGGATCGTTCCCTGGGCGGGCTTTCCTTTCGCCACACGATCTTCGGCGGATTCAATTCCGTGGTCCACGCTGTTGCGGATCATATGAACCAATGGATCACCGATCTGCTCCACCATGCTGCGGTCCATTTCCGTGCCTTCGCCGTTTTGGATAAACTGAATATCCTTGCCACCTTTGCGGGAAAGGTCACGGACCATACGGGCCATTTTCTGGAAAACGCCACGCACAGGAACCATGCGCATCTGCATCCCCACGGACTGTAAATCTCGCGTGATTTTGGTTAATTGCCCCAGGAAATTGCGTACTCGCGGCGAATGCAGTTCCGTGATTTCCGGGGAATGGACAACCATGCTTTCGACAATCACCAACTCTCCGATCATTTCCACCAGACTGTCCACGCGCTCCAGGTCCACCTTGACGGTTTCTTTCAACTTTGCAGCACTGGTTGCCTGCTTTTTCGCACGCAACGCCTGGCCCACTTGTTTCGGACTGACTTGACCTTGTTCAACCAGTTCCTCTCCCAAACGCCTCCCCGATTCCTTCTGGCTTTCCACCGCGTTGTCAAGGGCGGCTTTCTCAATCTTGATCGGTGGTTTGGATAGCACATCACCAAGGCGATCTTTCTCGCTGGCTTGAGGCAAAGGCTCCGCATCCGGAATCGACTCGCCGTTAATCACGGCTTCCAGCTTTTGCAAATGAAGAATCCGTTCGGGGACGGAGGGAACCGTCGTGCCTTCTTCAATCGCCTGACGGATCAGCGTCAACATCTTGCGCATCATCGCGGTGGAATCGAAAACGAGGTCCATCGCCACGCCTTGCAGTTCCAAGGTTCCCTGGCGAGCCTGATTCAGCATTGTTTCCGTCGTATGGGCCAGCTTCTCAATCTCTCGTAATTCCAGGAAACCGGCAACACCCTTCACGGTATGGAACACACGAAAGAGGCTGTTAATCAGTTCTTCGTTGGTGCCTTCCTCTTCCATATCCATCAGGATCTGATCCGCATTGTGTAAACCTTCATCGCTTTCCTGAAGAAATTCACCGATCATCAACACGGTTTCTTCATCACGATCCAGCTTGGTAACCTCTACCACCGGTTCCGGGGGAAGGGTTTCCACGGGTAAGGGGGCCGGTTGGCACTCTTCAACCATTTGTACTTCATCAGAACGGGATTCACAGGGAGCTTGTAGGTCATGCTCTTTTAAGGGGGTCGAGAGATCACGGACCTGTTCCAGGAGTTCCTCTCCAGAGGGGCAGGGCGTTTTCATCATCGCGTAGCGTTCCAAACTGGCTTTGATCCAATCGCGAACATAGAGCAGGCGATCCACCAGAATGGCTTTATCCTCGCAATCTTCAACGAAATCCTCCACCCCATGACAGACTTCGCCAAGGTCTTCCAGACCCAGCACCCCGGCTTCCCCTTTCATCGTATGGATCTTCCGCTTGAAAACAGCCAGGGAGTTCTCTTCGTCATTCTCCAAGGCAAGAATATCCCCTTCCAACTCTTCCAGAACCAACTTTTGATTGGTCAGAAATTCCCGAAAAGAGATGTCATCCACCCATTCGGGCAACTGAAACACTCCCGGCGTTGCTTCCGGCGGATAGGGGGAAGAGACTTCCTCTTGTACATCCACCTCGTCTTCACTGCGAGTCAGGTGTTCGTCGGGAATATCAGCCATACCATGCTGCAAGGAACTGATGCTTGTTCCCAGTTTTTCCAGCACCTCGTTGGGCTTTTCCTCCATGTCCATCAGCAGACCGGTAAGCAACTCCGTGCATTGAAGGGCCTGGTCTTGAATGGCTTGAGGAACCGAGGGAGACAGGGATCGGGTAAATTCCTGGAACAAGTCCAGCAAACCGATCAGACTGGCTTTGTCCGCAGCCTCCGCCAGCATGATATCCGAAGCGATGTCTTCCAGAATGATTCGCGGTGAACGAAATGCCATCGTGCCCTGCCTTCCTCCCCAGAGGGTTGAACATCGTTCGGGTGATCCCCCAGAGTTCGTTTCATATCACCCAACATGCCCGACTCAATTTCATTGGATGGATCGGTTGCTTACCGGGAACCTTTATTCTTTTGACTTTGGTACAATGACAGGAGCGACCTGAAGGGAACGCGGCTTGCCTTTTTTCAAGCCTTGGGTATGATTCTTCCTTGCGAAACAACGCTCTTGTAAGCTTGTAGGTCTTTGCAGATGAAGAGATGATCCTAACGAAAGGAAAGATAGCGATGAAACGAGCGATCCTCATTGTTTTTGTTCTGTTTCTGTTCCAACTGATCGGCTGCAACGAAGAGAAGAAAAGTGCGGCTCCTGCCGATGCCAAAGCGCAACCGTCCAAACAGGCCAAGGTTGTCAACGGGTATGAAGCCATTCTTCACACCAATATGGGCGATATTCACCTGACGCTTTTCTACAAAAAAGCCCCCAAAACGGTTGAGAACTTCGTGCAGTTGGCCAAAGGCGAGAAAGAATGGGTGGACCCGCGCACCTTTGAACGGGTTAAAAAGCCTTTTTACGATGGCTTGACCTTCCATCGCGTGATTCCCAATTTCATGATTCAAGGTGGTTGTCCGAAGGGGAACGGCACCGGTGATCCGGGGTATCGTTTTGCCGATGAGTTCGATCCCTCGCTGAATTTCACCAAGCCGGGCCTGCTGGCAATGGCCAATTCCGGTCCCAACACCAACGGCTCCCAGTTCTTCATCACCGAAGCGCCCACGCCTCACCTGAACCAGCGTCACACCATTTTCGGGGAAGTGAAAAGCAAGGAAGACATGGACGTCGTGAAAAAGATCACCCGCGTTCCTCGTGATGGACGGGATCGCCCGCGTAATCCGGTGATCATTGAAAAAGTGGAAATCATCGAGAAATAAAGCAGCAAGTTCCAGAGCCGGGGAATCCGAGGCACGGAACGAAGAAAGGTTCTCTTTTTTCTACAACGATGCGGACCCTTTTTCGCTAGAGTGCAACAACGACAAACGCCGACGAGTTTTCGTCGGCGTTTTTACGTGATGAATCAAGGAGGATGAAGGGCGTCGATTACCCTCCGTTTTCCGGCACGCAGTACCCGAAGACACACTGGGCATTGTCACCGCAGTCGTCATCCGTTTCACAGCCATCGGTGGCTTCGCCACCCACACAGCGATTCAACAAAGGAATACACACGCCGCCATTGCAGTCTTCGCTGCTTTGGCAGGAACCACCCAGGCTCAGGCCGATGCAATAGCCGGCCAGACAGCGCTCAGTAGCCAAACAATCGAGGTTGCTTTCACAGCTTGCCGGGAGGTTTTCACCACCGACGCAGAAGCCCGCCACACAAAGGCCATTGCTTCCACAGTCTTCATTGCTTTCGCACTGGTTCGGTTGCGGTCCGATGTCGGTGCAGTAGCCCATGACGCAGTTCTGATCTTCTTCACAGTCATCACCGGAACTGCACAGCGTGGCATCTTCATAGACACACATGCCGTCTTCACAGGTCATGCCCGTTCCGCATTCCCAGTCGATAAAGCACTGTTGCCCTTCCACACGGCAGATTCCATCTTTGCAATAGGTACTCAGAGGGCAGTCTTCATCGGTTTCGCATTGCAGAACCAGATCCCCGCTGCAAATGCCGTCTTCACAGGTCTGACCGTCCAGGCAATCGCTATCCTCTTCACAACCGATACCATTTCCCAGGCCGATGCAGGTTCCGAAGATACACATCTCACCGTTGGGGCAGTCATCGGCAGACTGGCAACTGCTTTCAGAACTGGAAACCGGCAGGCAGAAACCGAAGATGCAGGAATAGCCGTCTTCACAATCCTGATTGGCTTCACACTGGCCGCCGTCTACCTGATCCGTGGTGACGCAGTTTCCGGCGACACAGAGACCGTTGTCACAATCTTCATTGGTTTCACAAGGCGCGCCGTCGGTCAACCCGGAAATGGCCAGGCAACTCCCGGCGACACAAAGCCCGCTATCGCAGTCTTCGTGGGTCTCACAGGGGCTCTGGCAGGGGTCATCGGCATCATGGCAACTCCCGGAACAGCACTTCAGCTTTCCGGAATTGCCGCAATCGCTGTTCGTGGTGCAATAGCTGGGAGCGCAGACCGAAGCCGGTTGACAGGCCGTATCGGCCTCCGAACAGGACAGCCCATAGGTCAGACACAACTGGCCGTAAGCGCAGTCCGCATCGCTATAGCAGGATTCTCCAATCAGCGCTGCCGATTGGCTCCCCAGGTCGTTGGTGCAGGAAAAGACCCAGAACATGAGGGCAGATGCCATCAGCAGCCCTTGAAAGATGGAGGAGATTTGTTTCATACGGACCCCCTTGGCCGCGATACACGGCTCCAAAGGTTTAAACATGGTTGACACGCCGGAGAGCATATCAAAATCTACGCAAGACTGTCAATGGCGCAGCGATTTCCTTTGAAGGGATCACTCGGTTCGGAGCGGTGAGATTCGCGTTTGTGAAACTTGACGCTTGGAGCGAATCGCGTTAGGCTTTACTTTTTATTTGCACGTCAAAACCACGATTTGATTCCGATTTCCAAGGAGGTCTTCCCAATGAAGAAGGTATTGTTTTTGACTCTATGCCTGATGGTTTCGGTATTGCTGATTCAAACAATGGCGCTTGCTCAAGAGGCTCCGGCCCCAACCCAGCCTGCGGCTCAAGAGAAACCCGCCGGTGAAGCCACGCCGCCTCCCGCCCAGGCCCAAGCGGAGAAAAAAGCTCCCACCGCCGAAGAGTTGTTGAAAGAGAGTGACACCTTGTGGCGTAAACGGGCGAAGAAAGGCAACGCAAAGCTGAGTATCACCAAGGCCGAGGAGGCGATGAAAGCCGGAGCCTCCGCTTTTGACGGGAACTGGCGTATTGCTCGCGGAGCCTTCTGGGTTGCCGAATGGGGCAACAAGAAGACCAAAGAACAATTTGGAGAGAAGGGCTGGAAAGCGGGCCTGATTGCCCAGAAAGAAAAGCCGGGCAGGGTGGAAGGCTGGTATTTCGGCGGGGTTGCTCTAGCGCAATATGCCAAAGCCGTGGGGGTTGCTGCCGCGCTGTTCCGTGGCTTGGGAAACGATTACACCTCGATGCTGGAGAAGGCGATCAAGCTTAACAAACGCTATGGCATGGGAGGCCCGCTTCGGGGCTACGGACGGTATTTTCACCAGGTTCCCTGGCCGAAGAAGGATGTGAAGAAAAGCATCGAGTTGTTGGAAGAAAGCCGCAAGATCGCCCCGAAAAAGCTACGCACCCATTTCTATCTGGCTGAAAGCTACAAAGATGACGGACAAGAAGACAAAGCCAAACAAATGCTGGAAACCTGTGTATCTCTGAGTCCGAAGAACGAGGAATACGCCGATGGCATCCGTTTTCTTCCCAAATGCAAGAAGATGTTGGCGACCATGAAATAGACACGATGCAAGCAAGGTCGCGTGTGTTGTGATGAAAAAAGGCCGGGAAAACTCCCGGCCTTTGCTCTGCTTGGTGATTGGGCTCAGCTACCGGCCCCGCAAGGTGGGCAGGAAGCGCGGAAGTTGTAGCGTTCTCCCTGTATACGCGGCATGGCTGGCGCTTCCCAACGGTAATGCAGTTCGCTGCCATCGGAGCAGATTCCCTTGGCATGGATGGGCATGGCTTCGTTGGGTTGAATGGGGACGGCAAGGGACATTTCTTCCGGGACGGTTTCTAGGACATCGTGGCCTACATTCAAGGTCACCTGGGCGTCTTGGCAGCAGGTGGTGAAACACTGAGCGTTGATCCGCACATCCAAACGAGCCTCACCTTGCACCGGTTTCGGTCCCAGAAAGGACGAGCCCCAGCCCAACAGGGACAAAACCAACAAAAGCATCAAGACAAACATTTCCAACACGAACAATTTTCTGATGATCCACTGACGTTTGGGATTCATCATCTTCCTCCTTGTTTTGGGTATCGACGTTTCCATTTCATGTACCGTCACGGGGAACACGATACAACCAACAAACTCATTGCCGGGTAGGATCGGCCAAGATTGCCTATCCTTGAAACGAAAACCGAGGTTCTGCCCTTGGCAAAACGGTGTGGAGTGTACGGGTTTTCATCGCGTTTGCAAGAGAAAAACGCATCCACAGTAAGGATAGACTAAGACTGTTTTGCATCATGTCAAGAGTCTTGAAAAGCAATTAGATGGAGGATAGCGAATAGATTGCTCAATTTGCTTCAATTGAGCATCATTCCATTGCCTCTTTTCAACTCGTATTTTCTATGGATTATCGCGCCAAAACGACAAACAGGAGCGGAAAACCCGCTCCTGTTTGGTGTAAAAAACATGTTTATTTTCTCAACGCCAAGGCGTTGAAACGACGAACAGGACCCTCACTTACCGTTTGCGGCGACGACGCAATCCAGCCAAGAAGCCACCGAAGACCAGCAACCCCAACCAGGTTTGAAAGCCCTTGCCATCCTTGGCCTGGGTGTGACAGCCACAACCGGAGTCACTGCCGGAGGCAAGACCATCATCCAGATTTCCGCCATCCCCATCTTCAATGACCCAATCTCCATCTTCAAACTCCCCGTGGTCATCGGGATCAATGAGGTCCGTATCATCATCATCGTCGTCGGTCGTATCGTCATCATCATCGTCGGTTACATCGTCATCGTCATCCGTTTCATCTTCGGCTTCCTCCTCATCGCCGTCGATCTCATCCTCTTCGTCGCTGTCAACATCACCATCCAGATCCTGACCGCAACCGGGTAGATCGTTGTCAATGAAGCCGTCGCAGTCATTGTCCAGACCATCGCAGAGTTCCGGTGAGGGAGGAATCTCGCCGACACATTGCGCGGGCTGACCGGCGACACATTGCGCGATTCCGGCCTGACATTCGCCGACATCCGTTCCACAGGCGACGAAGACATCTTCGTCGATCTGACCATCGCAGTTGTTATCCAAGCCATCGCAGACTTCTTCTTGGGGACCGATTGCGCCCTGGCACTCGCCCCATTCTCCGTTACTGCACCAGATCAAGCCGCTGACGCACTCACCGACATCGGTTCCGCAGCGTTGGAAGAGGTTTTCATCCACCCGACCATCGCAGTCATTGTCAAAGCCGTCACAGGCTTCCTGTTCCGGGCCGATCTCATCGGCACACGGCCCCCATTGCCCACCTTGGCAGGTCTGAGTACCCGGCTCACAAAGGCCATCGCCCTGTCCGCAGGATTGCATCGTTCCTTCTTCACAGAAGCAGCCTTCATCAATCTGGCCGTCACAGGTGTTGTCCAGACCATCTCCACAGGTTTCCGCGTCGGTACCGGAAATGGAATCCTGGCAGTCACCCCAGTCTCCCAGCGTACACAGTTGCAAACCCGTGCGACAAACGCCGGTGTCCGTTCCGCAGACTCGGTTCAGGTTTTCATCAATCAGCCCATCGCAATCGTTATCTTCGCCATCACAGGTTTCTTCCGTGGGGCCGATCATATCCAGGCATTCCGTATAAGTACCGTTCACGCATTGCTGGATACCTGCCGAACAAGCGCCTAGGTTGCTGCCGCAGGGAACGGTCAGTTCTTCATCCACCCGACCATCACAGTCGTTATCCCGACCGTCACAGGCTTCATCGACAGGGTTCACCGCCCCCTGGCAGACACCCCATGCGCCTCCGACACATTCTTGAATACCTTGTTCGCAGTCGCCCACGGTCGAGCCGCAGACCTGCAAGGTTCCGTTCACACATTCGCAGCCTTCGTCAATCTGTCCATCGCAGTTGTTATCCAGACCATCACAGGTTTCCAAAGTGGCCTGGGTTTCACCGACACAGGAACCCCATTCGCCGTGGTAGCAGGTCTGGATTCCGGTTATGCAGATCCCTTCGTTACTCCCACAAACACGGGTCAAGCCTTCGTCGATCTGCCCATCGCAGTTGTTATCCAAGCCATCGCAGAGTTCCTCCGCAGGGCCGATGTCATCACGGCAGACCCCGAAGGAGCCGTCTTCACATTCGCTGACACCCTGGCTGCATTGTCCGACGGAGGTACCGCAGGCGATGGTAATCCCTTCATCCAACTGTCCATCGCAATCGTTGTCCAAGCCATCACAGACTTCCAGGGTGGGGCGAGTGTTGCCCTCACAGGCTCCCCATTGACCACTCAGGCAGGTCTGTACACCGGCAATGCACTCGCCGACATTGGTTCCGCAGGCACGAACCGCTCCGTCTTCAAAGCATTCACAACCGCCTTCCACATTATCAATCTGCCCGTCGCAATCGTTATCCAAGCCGTCGCAGACTTCCGCCGTCGCTCCGGTTGCCCCTTCACAGGCCGCCCATTCACCCCCCAGGCAGGATTGCACTCCGGCGCGGCATTCGCCCTCATTGGTTCCGCAGGCACGGGTCAGGAATTCATCCGTTTCCCCGTTGCAGTTGTTGTCCAGGCCATCGCAGACTTCGCTGGTGGGGTAAACCGCACCGACGCAGGAGCCGAAGGTTCCCGACGTACAGGTCTGCACACCGGGTTGGCATTCGCCGATATCAAACCCGCAACTGATGGTGATGTTCTCATCAATCTGTCCGTCACAGTTGTTATCCAAGCCATCACAGACTTCCGGACTGGGGTCGATATTCCCTCGACATTCACTCCAGTCACCAGCCTGGCAGACGCTATAACCGTGGCGGCAGACGCCTTGGTCGTAGTCGCCGCAGGTCTGAGTCAAGCCTTCATCCACTTCGCCATCGCAGTCGTTGTCCAGGTTGTCGCAGGTTTCCAATTCCGGCTCAATTGCGTTCTCGCAGGCTCCCCAGCTTCCCGCCTGACAGGTCTGCGTACCAAATTCACAGGTTCCCTGGTTGTAGCCGCAATCACGGGTTTCACCGGGAGCGCAATCGCAGCCTTCATCCACGGTACCATCGCAGTCATTGTCCTGGCCATCGCAGGTTTCATCCACCGGTTCGATACCTCCCACGCAGGCACCCCAGATTCCGTTTTGGCAGGTCTGAAGTCCTTCGCGGCAGATGCCGACATTGGCCGAGCAGGTTCGGGTCACGTTTTCATCAATGGTATCATCGCAGTCGTTGTCCAGGTTATCGCAGACTTCTTCCGTGGGGGTCACCATGCCGGAGCATTCACCCCAGATGCCTTGCGAACAGATCTGGGTTCCAAACTGACATACACCGGTATCTTCCCCGCATTCGCGGCTCAGGTTTTCATCGACAAATCCGTCGCAGTTGTTATCTACGTTATCGCAGATTTCCGTGGTGGGTTCGATGGCTCCCACGCAGGCGGCCCAACTTCCATTGACACAACGCTGGGTTCCATATTGACATTGTCCCACATCCGAAACGCCGCATTCACGGGTTTCATCATCCACGCAGAAGCAGCCTTCATCCACCGCGTTGTCGCAATCGTTGTCCAAACCGTCACAGATTTCCTCCGCAGCCGTGACCTGGCCGGAACATTCCTCGGCGTAGCTTCCATTGACACAGTAGCGGCGACCGGCGACGCATTCGCCGACATCCGTTCCGCAGGGAATGCTCAGCACACCGCCGCTGGCGGATTCATCCGTGGTGCCGTCACAATCGTTGTCGATATTGTCGCAGATTTCTTCCTGGGCCGTGACTTCACCGTAGCAGGTGTCGCTCCATTGGTTTCCGACACAGAGTTTCGTACCGGGATCGCAGGCTCCGACGCTGTTGCCCACACAGGGGAAGGTTTCTCCGGCGAGACAGAGCAGAACGTCATCATTGTCCAACCAGTTGGGAATCCCATCTTCGTCCACATCATCAATCAGTTCAAAGATGTCGGGATCGCTGTCGTCATCGCTGTTGTAATCAAGGTAGTTGGGAGTGCCGTCGTTGTCCGCGTCGGGGTATAGGCTGGCACAATCTGCATGGGTGCATAACGCAGGATCATAGATGTATTCCACACGATCGGGAATGTCATCCGCGTCGGAATCCTCATCTCGGAAATCCGGGGTGCCGTCGTTGTCCGTATCCGTCGGCGGTTGGTTGCTGTCTCCACGATGGTATTCCACGCTATCCGGGATGCCGTCATCATCGCTATCCGGGTCGTTCCAGTCCGGCGTTCCGTCTTCGTCCTGGTCCGAGGCCGTACTCGGATCGCAGGCGGTATAAACGCGACAGACTTCATAGAAATCGTTGATGCCATCGGCATCGGAATCCGGGTTATTACGGTTGGAACCAAGGAGGTCTTCTTCACGGTTGGTCAATCCGTCCTGATCCAAATCACCCAAGGGACCATCTTCGTCGTTTTCATCGACGTAGTTCGGAAGGCCATCGCCGTCATGATCCTCGGTCCCTTCCACGTAATCACTCTTGCCGTCGCGGTCGGAATCCACGTCAATGTAATCCGGGATGTCATCGGAATCGGTATCGACGGGGTCCGTCGGATCACCACCAGCTTCCACAGAATCCGGGATTTCATCGGCATCGCTGTCCGGGTCTTGGAAATCATACAAACGGTCACGGTCCGTATCCACCGGAGGGATGAGCAGGATGTCGTTTCCTTTTTCCACGCTATCCGGAATGCCGTCGTCATCGCTGTCCAACTCCAACACATCCGGGATGCCGTCGTCATCGCTGTCCATCGGGTCTTCCACGTTCAAGCCGACTTCATAGCCATCCATGATGTTGTCGTTGTCGCTGTCCGGGTTGTCCGCGCTGGCACAGAACACGACATTGGCGCTTTCACAGGTGCAGATACACTCCTCACCGGGAACGGCACAGTTGATGCTCAACACGCTGCCGGAGCAACTGGCCGAATTGCGCAGGCCACTGGTCACTCCGTCACCATCCCGATCCCCGCAAGGACCGTCGTCATCATTATAATCCAGGTAATCGGGGGAACTATCGCAGTCGGTATCCGCCGTGGCGGTTTCCGCCTGATCGGGCTTGCCGTCGCTGTCCGAATCCTGATCCTGGAAGTTGTACAGGCCGTCATCATCGCAATCGACGACACTGGCACCCTGACATTGTCCGCTTGCGGCAGCGTATTCGTCCTGGTCCGAGATGCCGTCATCATCGCTGTCTTCATCCAAGTAATCCGGTGTGCCGTCTTCATCGGTATCCAGGGCGGGGGTCAGCGGATCATCATCGCCGGCTTCCAAGGCATCGGGGATACCATCATCGTCACTGTCCGGATCCTGCCAATCGGGAAGGCCGTCTTCATCCAGGTCGGGAACCGTTTCGGCAAAGCGTCCTTCTTCCTGGTCGTTGATCGTGTCGTGGTCGTAGTCCATGTCCGCCATCGGTTTCATCAACACCTGGTAGTTGTCGTAACCATTGCCACCACCGGTTTGTACCAGACAGGGTTTGTTGCATTGCACACGGTATTGACGGTTGATTTCATCGTTGGCATGTAGCGAGATCACCCCATCGGCAGCTAGCGTCTGGGTACTTTGCTCATCGTCGGTAAGGTTGGTCACGATCACGCTGGTATCATCGAACATGGCGTAGATTTCCGCACCGTGACTCTGGGTGTGGAAGAAAATATCCAAGCCCTCTTTGCCGATCTGCTGGGCAATATCATCCCCCATATAGCGGATTGTGGTGCCACCCTGGGTATCACCACACCAGACCATCACATCCCGGTCGGCAGTGATCCGATAATTTCTGTAGCCACCTGTCACGCCCAAACCGGTAAGATAATACAGATCCCCTTCATCCAGCGTCGCGATGTCGTTGGAACAGATACGGGAACTGTTGATGTAGCAGGACTGGTTGTAGTCGTAAATCTGGAACTGCGTCCCGTCTTCATAGCCGAAAATGGCGACAGAACCTCCGCCTCCGCTTAAAGCCATCACGGGACAGAAAAACGTGGTCCCCATATCCGAGCCGTTCTGGCTGGGGGCGACATCGTAACCATCCACCGCCGTTCCAACCACGGAAATGTCCCCTCCGGTAGAGGTGATCCAGGTGACATCATGAAAACCGATGTACTGGGTCACGTTGCAGGTTTCCCCGACATTCAACGTGCAGGTGGTTTTCACATTGCCGGATTCATCTTTCACCGCCACGCTGACCGGGTCGGCCCCATCTTGGGAATAGGCCGTCACCACGTAGAGGGTTTCCGTCCGGTCCACATCCCCGACCGGCGTGTAGAAGAAGAAATCCCGACCGACCCGCGAAGCGGGGTCGATGGTACTGAAAAACACCGTTCCGCTGTTTTCATGAACCAGGAAGTTGCTTCCTCCGCCCATTGTCGCATAGATCGGGTGATCGTAGCTGCGAACCTTGATATGGGAATTGCTCTGAAGACTGACCACCTTCAGGGTTCCCCGTCCCATCGTAAACGGTCCCCAATGAAGATCGTTGGTCAAATCCCAGGCTTCGACACTGGTGTCATTTTCTGCACCGAACAGGTACAGTCTTCCACCGTCCGTTCCACCTAATGGATTGTACCCATAATACAAGGAACCCCTGGCCAGAACCTCGCTCGGAGCCAATCCGAGACAGAGCAGAAAAGCCAATGCGGCAAGTTGTAGCATAAGCTTGTTTGTCGTAGCCATGATCATCCTCCCGTTCTATGGTTGGGGGCATGGAACCATGTTCATTCGATGTGAGTGAACCTAGTCGTAGCGATACGGAAAAGGGGTGCGTTTGTTCCGTTTCAGAATAGCGAAACTTAAGCCCTTCGTCAACAAGGAACCGTATAACATATTGGAATTTAACAGGTTGTGCGATGTATACCTTCATTGAACGGAAAGCTGACAAGATATGGTTTGTTGAAGGGAATCTGACTACAAACGAAAACCGGCGACCCAGAAAGGGAAGCCGGTTTTGAATTAGAGACCTGTTCAGAAAAATCAGTATTTGAAAAGCTTCTTTCCGATCGGTCGCAGAAGAATCGGCCCCAAACGACCGAGAATCACAGAACTCAACACACCGGCCATACCACCGGTCAGGGCGGCTCCGAACCATTTTCCAGGTGTCACCACGTTGCTGAACACAAACCCGAACATCAACACCAAGGCGGCGGTTTCACATACCGAGCTACCCTCAGGGTGCTTTTTCAGGCTTACTTCCAACATCACCGAGAAAAGAAACAGCGGAAGAATGGCGGCGACGAGATACACCCAGCTTACCACCGGTGCAAACAAACGGGCCTTGAGCGGACCAAGTGTCTTGCCGCTTTTCTTCACCAACTCAATGCCGGGTTCACCGGTGAGCTTCATCCGGAGATAGTGGACACCGCTTTTCACGTCATCGCCTTCGTTCAGGCTGTCGCGGGCCAGGTTCAAGGCGTCTCTGGTGGTCCATTTCAATACGCCGGAGACTTTCTTGCGCGGAGTGTCGTCGCCGACGCGCAGGTCGTAATCCACCATGTAGCTGTCTTCTCTTGTTTCCAGTTTGCCTTCAATCTGCAACATCCATTGATCGGAAACGCTTTCGGTGGGAGGAATGGGAACCACGTCGCCTTCCTTGACCAAATCTCCTTGGGCAATGGGATCGCGGGGAAGCAGGGACATCACCACGGGATAGGCACTGACCACAAGAAGAAGCCCCAGCAACGAATAGGCGAGGACCAGGCGAGTGCCCTTGAAGTGATCGCGATAGTAAATCTCATTGAACATCAAATACAATGGGAACAACAGGGCACCGGCCAAAGCGGGAATGCCGATGACCATCTCCGGGATAACCCCCGAATACCAGACGATGATAATCGCCAGAATCGCCGCAACAACACTGGCCGGTTTCAGCCAACTGCCCCAGGCATTCTCAAGCCAGATTTTCTTGTCATTGACTTCTGCGACCTGCAAGTCGCTCTTGACGTGGTCATCGAAATTCGGTTTGGGTTCCGGGCGTCGCGCTTTGCGCCGTTTTTGAGTAGCCATGAATGGTATCCTATGACGATAACAGAGATTGGTTTCAGCGTATGGCAAACGATGGCTATGCTCTACAATGCTTGAGAGCATTTGTCAAAACTTCACAAAGTTCGGCCTGTTTTCGTGCATCCCAAGCGATCCGACCATCACGAAATCGTGTGAACGGTCTATCTCTTATGTTCCTTCGTTTTCATTGCTTGGAAACACGAAGGGAGAATCGGCTTGGGTTTCATGGCGGATTTCATCCACCGGCTCGGTTTTGTGTTCTCCTTTATACAAACAATCCGGCATATTGACCACCAGCGCATCCTTTGTTCCCAGGTTTTGGTACCCATGAACCACGCCGGGGGGAACAAGCATCCTGACCGGGTGGTCTTCACCTACGGAGAGACTCATCCTTACGCCCACGCTTGGCGAATGCTCCCTGGCATCCCAGAGGGTGACCTGTACGGTTCCCGGCCCACAGAAGGCAAAGAGGTCTGTTTGATACCGATGTTCATGAGGGCCGCGAGCCTGCCCCGGTCTGGTCATGGAAAGATAGGCCATCGCCGGGTGGGGCAGGGCGGGAGGGTCATCCTTGCGCCAGAGTTCGCACAACAGGCCGCGTTCGTCGCTGTGAGGCGATAGGGACTCGATAAGAACACCATTAATAAAACCCGATTTCCAGACGCTCTCAGACATGGGAAACTCCGCGTTGTTCAGCTCAAGGAAACAAGAATCCATTCATTGTAAAAAAGCGTGGGCCAAGCGGCAAGTTTTCTTGCACTTTTTTGAGAAATCGTGTAGAAGCCCCAAAGTTTGCGTCGTGAGGGGAGAACCCGTGCTTTCCCACGATGAACCTTGAGGAGGATTTGCTCTGTCGGGCAGGCTTTTGCTTGACAGGGGCGGGCTTTTGTGTTTGATTACCGCCTCTTCGACGGAAGCGGTATCCGTTGAAGTCGGCTAGCCAGTTTGTTTTTCAGAAAGAGGTAGAACCGTGACCAAGCGTACCTATCAACCCCATAATCTTCGCCGTGTCCGCGTGCATGGCTTCCGCGCCCGCATGGCCACCAAAAACGGACGTGCCGTGCTGTCCCGTCGTCGTGCCAAAGGCCGTAAGCGCCTCACCGTGGACGTGGGCTCCAAGTAAGTCGCATTGGGATGAAACCCCAGGGGCACCCTAAATCCCGCCGTTTATTGCACCGGGGCGAGTTTCGTCGTGTGCAGGGGCAGGGGAAGCGGGTGTTGACGAGGCATTTGATTGTCTTGGCCAGGCCCAACGATCTCGGCGGGCCGCGCTTGGGGGTTACCATTACCAAAAAAGTTGGCGTGGCGGTTGTTCGCAACCGCCTGCGTCGTCTTATCAAGGAAGCATTTCGCCGGGTGCGCCCCCTGGAAGGACAAGGTCTTGACCTTGTCGTCATCCCGCGCAAAACCCTCAATTACCCCGCTTCCTATGAACGTTTGGCGCAAGACATGCGAGACTTGAACGAACGGCTTTCGCCAAGAACGTAACCTTGGCCAAGCCGTTGTTTGTGTTTCCGGTCCCCGCGCTGTTGTCAATTGTGGTAGCATCGTGGAAACACATTCCGCCTCACATGTGCTGGTTCGTGCCTTGCAGGTCATCCTGGTTGCGCCGATCCGCCTGTATCAGCGGGTTTTGTCTCCCATCTTGCCGCCGTCCTGCCGCTACTATCCGTCCTGCTCGGAATACACCGCGCAAAGCATCCTTAAATACGGTCCCCTTGTCGGGCTGATTAAGGGAACCTTGCGCATTCTGCGTTGTCATCCTTTCCATCCCGGCGGGTATGATCCCATCGAATACGGCTGGCCGGAGCATGGGGAGCGGGGGATGAATCCCCTGGACGCGGACCCTCATTCCAAGCCCTGATTCTTGAAGGAGAACCTTGGTGGAACGCAATCTGATTCTCGCCATCGCCCTTTCCATCGGTATTCTGGTTTTGTGGAATACGGTAATCAACCCCGCGCCGGAGGCACCCCTGGAAGATCCGAATGCGCAGACCATGCAGCAGCCGGATAAGCAAGCGCCCGATGCCAAGACCCCGGATAGCCCGGCGAAGACCGAGGAAGACCCCTCCCTGCCCAGTCTGGGACAGAAGGGAACCAGCACGCTGCCGATGCTGAAGAAGAAAGCGGAACCCAAACCGACGCCCGCACCGTCACCGGTTCCCGTGGATGGCCAGACGGAAGAAGAGGGCGCAACCTTGGCCCAGGCCGAGGCGCTTCCCCCTCAGGGGGATCAGGAACCGGCTCCCTCTCCCGTTCCCGCAGAACCGGGCGAGCAGGCCCAACCTGAAGAAACCGCCCAGGCCGAGGTAAAACCGGAGCCGAAAGTGATTGAGAAGGTAGACAACGTCATTGAGACCGAGGAGTTCCGGGCGGTATTCACCAACGAAGGTGCGGCCTTGAAATCCCTGGTGCTTAAAAACAAAAAGTACACCCGGCCCAATCCCCAGACGGGCAAGGAAGAACCCATTGACATCGTTACCGTCAGTGACCCCAAAACCTTACCCTTCCGCATCGGTTTCGACTTAGCCAATTTCACGTTTGCGCAAGACAAGCAGCTTTGGGAAGTGGAGCGCGTAGAGGCCAACAAGCTGGTCTACCGTTTCGTCACCGAGGAAGGCTTGGAGATCCGTAAAACCTTCAGCAACGAGAAAAGCTACCTCTTCGATCTGACCCTCTCCGTGCATAACCCCACCGAGGGCGTGGCCGGATTCTCTCCGGTGGTCTATCTCAACGGCTATCAGAGTGATGCGACCTTGCAGAAAACCGGTTTCTTCGGCGGTGAAGCGATCAACCAGCAGATTCCGGCGGCCTATGTGGACGAGAAACACTGGAGTGAAATGAGCCGGGATAATCTGGCGGAAACCGTGACCCACAAAGGACAGATTTCCTGGGCCGGGATCGACGAGCGCTATTTCGTGACCTTGCTCATTCCCCCCGCCGAGAAGCGCTCTCAGCTGGATGTGATGGACAAAAGCAAAACCGAAACCGTGAATGGCGAAGATAACACCCGCCACTGGCTGTACATGATCCATAAAGGAGAAGAAGAGCGGGTGAAATCGGGTGACACCTTGAGCATGGTCTATCGTGCCTATATCGGTCCCAAGGAATACATGACGATGAAGTCTCTGGGCCACGACCTGTCCGAGTCCATTGATTTCTGGCACATGGGTATCATCGCCATTCCGATGCTGTACATCTTGAAATACAGCTACGAAGTGATTCCCAACTGGGGTGTGGCGATTATTCTGCTGACCCTGCTGGTCAAACTGATTACTCTGCCGTTGACCAAGAAGAGCTTTGAAAGTATGCAGAAGATGCGGCAGATTCAGCCCTTGATGGAAAGCCTGAAGAAGAAGCACGGCGATGACAAGGCCGCGTTGAATCAGGAGATGATGAATCTGTACAAAACCCACGGCGTGAACCCTCTGGGCGGTTGCCTGCCGATGGTGTTGCAGATGCCCATTTTCATCGCGCTGTATCAAATGCTTAAAAACGCCGTGGAATTGTATAATGCACCCTTCATTCCCGGTTGGATCAACAACCTCGTACTGCCTGATCCCTATTACATCATGCCGGTTCTGCTTGCCGTGTTGATTTTCGCGCAGCAATCCCTGACGCCAATGGGTGACAACGAACAGCAGAAAATAATGAAATGGATGATGCCGATCATGATGCTGTTCTTCATGATTATGCTTCCCGCAGGCTTGGTACTGTACATTGCCTTCAACACCGTGTTGAGTGTGGCCCAGCAGTGGTGGATCAACAAAAAGGCGGATTCCGCCCCGATCATCGGCAAAGCCTAGCCTCGATCTCGTGATCCAAAGAGTCTTCCAACCTCCCTCCATCGTGGGGGAGGTTTTCTTTTATGCTTGCTTAAGAGCCTGTCAGGAAGAAACCTTGCGGCAGGAAATAGAGCCTCCTGATTCCCAGGCTTGGAAGAGAGTCTGTTCCCAACCCTTTGTTCAAACCAGACCTGCTTTTGCTTCCTGATACACTCGTTCATGATGAACAGAACCAAACCATGAGGTGGACCCATGATGGAAACCCTTCGTATACGACCCGTCCTTGTTTGGATCAGTCTCTTGATTCTCCTTCTCATCCTCCCGGCCTGCTCCGACGACGGGGATTCTTCCCCGGACGGAGACAACTCCGATGGAGATGACCTTGATGGCGATGAACTTGACAGCGACGAGCTTGACGGAGATCAGGAACAAGCCGAAGAGCTAGGCTGTCGGCATTGTCCTTGCTTTGATAACGCCACCTGCAACGTAGGCTTGGTCTGCGAAGAGGGGGCTTGCGAAGCAGATCCCAATGTAACTTGGGTGCGTATTCCCGGTGGTACCTTCTGGATGGGCTGCGGTGGGGAAGGAACGTGTACGCCCGCAAATCTGGCTCAATTCTCAAAACCTCGCCATCAAGTGAGCATACCGGCCTTTGAAATGACTCAAACGGAAGTGACGGGGCAGCAATTCTACAAGGCAACGGGATTCTATCCTCCAGATTACCGACCGAATTATCCAGCTTACATTGATTGGGAACGTACCAAAGCTGTATGCGAAGCCCTGGGAGGGCGTCTGCCGTCTGAATCGGAATGGGAATATGCGGCCCGTGCGGGTACGGAAACAGACTACTATTGCGGAAACGATTTGGAATGCCTGGAACGCATCACGTGGTATTTCAATGGTGAGTATGATTCATACTATGAGTATCCGGTGGGGCAGAAAGAACCCAACGCTTTCGGCTTGTACGATATGATCGGCAATGTCGGGGAGCTTTGTGAAGACACCTATCAAGACAAATATCATGGAGCCCCGACAGACGGCAGTGCCTGGGTTGTGGAACCCACAGGAAGCATTCCCCCCAACCGTGTTGTTCGTGGCAGCTCTGACACGGATATGAGTGCCGGTTTTTCCCAGGGTGTTTTCAAAGTGTGGCTGCGTTGGAATACGTCGTCACATGGAACCGCCCCTATTGGCATCCGTTGCGTTCGTGACATTCAAGAGGAAGACTGATTCTTATCCCAGGCGGCTTGCATAGCCCCGAACAGGCCAAGAAAAAAGCCCCCAAGTGGGGGCTAAAATCAACCTCTGCAAGCCTGGCTTCCTTTAGAAGCGGGAGGCGTTTTTACGGCGACGGCGCTCGGCTTCTTCCCGTTTACGTTTGGTTTTCACCGAGGGTTTCTCGTAGAAGCGACGCTTCTTCAACTCTTTGAACACGCCTTCCTGAGCCATTTTCTTCTTCAGGGCTTTCAGGGCTTTTTCCAGGTCGTCATAGACTTTGACTTCCAGGCAATTGGGACCAAAATGACGTTCTTTCTTCAAGGCCATATCCGGCTCTCTCCTCATAAAAAGGTGATGTGGGTTCCCCGTAGGGATCTTGCAATTTCAAGGACATATGCTATTTAATAGAAATCAGACCCGTTGAACATCACCCCCTTCGACGTGCATGTGAAAGGTTAAAGAGGACTGAATGCCTAACAAATACTTCAACGACCGTCAAGCTTTTCTTTCATGCTTTCTCTGTTTTTTCCTTGGGTTAGTGGGGCTCGGCTCCGGATTGACCTCCTGCGAAGGCTGGGGGACACCCCACCTTGAAACCGATCTCTCTTCGTACACGCCCTTTGTGGCGCTAAGCGATGGCCAGGCGGAAGACAGCCAGGTGGAAGCCAGTGCCGATGGCCGTCGGATCGTCTTTGAGCGCAGCCTGCCCGGAGAGGAAGACCGGATCATTCTGCTTGACCTGAGCTCCATCGCCAAGCCTCGCCAACGGGAGCTTTCCCTCCTGCGTGGCGCACACTTCCCCAGCTTTTCAGGAAAAGACGCCCTCGTCGCTTTAGACCGTGTCGGGCAACCCGTCCGTCTGGACCTGGCCAAGGGCGAACTGCACGAACTGACCTTCATGGAGAAAGCGGGCAGGCCGCAAAAACCCAAAGCCTCCCCGGATGGGCAGCAGGTTTTGTTTCTGGTTCATGACAGCCGGGCCATTGAAAAAGCCCTCAGCCGAACGGGCACGGTGTTTCAACCCAAGCTCTGGTTGGCGGATCTGACCAGCCAACAATGCCGCGAACTACCGATGATGGCCTCGGAGAAAGACGCCATCCTGGAAAGTTTTCGTTGGGTGGAACCGGGGCGCGTGCAACTTTCCTATCGTGTGGAAGATTATATGACAAACCCCTTTGCCTTGCCGGGTAGGGGAAAGGATGACCCACGAAGACGCCCGATGGCGGTTTACCGACGCATTGAACAAAACGCCCTGGACGGTCAACAGCCTCAGCTTGTGTTTTTTCACCCCTACGAAGGACAGATGCAGCTTGCCACCAACCTGGAGTTTCGCTGGCGCATCGGAGACGACCACAAAACCCTGATGTTTTCCAAACGCAACACGGAAAACGAAGTCCTGGTTCAACTTCCCGGCGTGATGCTGGAAGCGGAAATTCTTCCTGGCCGCCGTGCGGTGATTGCGGTTGTGGAAACGCCAAAGAATCAAGGAACCACACTCTTCCTGGTTCCTGTTCCCGATGAGGTGTTTGCCGGAAAGAAACGCAACTAGAACGAAACCGACCTGCCGCCACAACAGAGGCCGCGTAAAGCAAGCCTTATCCCTGGTCGATAGGACAAGCGTTTGTCAAAACGGATGGTGCCTCTCGTTTCCATCCTTGATGGTGGGTCTTGGGATTCCTATCTAAAAACGGAAAAGCAAAAAGCCCCCGGTTCAGCAGTTTGAACCGGGGGCGTCTGACAAGGATTCATCAGGAGGATTATTCCTCGCGGACCTTGGCCCGTTTGATCGCTTCTTCCTGTTCGTCTTCATCCATCTGGCGGAACTGGATCATCTCCGCTTCACTACCCGCCTGGCTGTTGTCTACCCACTTGCGGATTTCGTTGTATTTCATGTTGCTGGTGATGTCTTCTTCGTCCACGTTCAGTTCGCTGGCCATGACTTCTTCCATGTATTTGGCTTTTTTCTTGTTGCCGATATCCAGGTAGAGCTGGCGCAACCACTTGCAGAATTCCACACGGGCCGGTTCCCGTTCATGGGCCTGCTCAAAGGCTTTGATCGCTTTCTTTTTGTTCCCCTTTTCCAGCCAGTAAGAGCCGTACTCGGTGAGATAGTCCGTTCCGTAGGGCAGCAGTTTGACGGCCTTACGGAATTGCGTTTCCGCAATCTCTTTCATTTCGGGAAGGTCGCGCAGGTTCCGCCAGCCGTTCATCAGAATCACGCTGCGTTCCTGGTCACTCATCTTCGCCTGGCCTTCAATACGCACCGAAAGAACGACATCCAACAGGGTTTCATCGGCCTTGTCGAAGTTCCAGTCCATGCTGAACAGGGAAATGAAACCGAATACCTTTTCCGGCGCGGGTTCGTCTTCTTCCTTGACAATGCCCAAAGCCATCAACTCGGCACGGATCCCGCTTTCAATGGCGCGGTGGGAGAGGTCTTTGATGCGCCGTTCCAGAGTGGGAAGTTCACTCTCAATCTGGAAGCTCAGATAGCGGACGTGGCGAAGTTGCTGCAAGGTATCAATGTCTCGCCGCGCACGGGCGTAAACCGTCACGCCTTTCTCTTCCGGAATGTTCGGGTCCGGCTGATAATCCAAGGATTTCGGCAGGCCTTCGGTTTTGTCTACCACGGCATCCACGTCTTCCACCTTCAGACGCAACATGGTGTCTTCGCCGAGGGTGAAGTACTCGAAGATCATGCTTTTCGGGTTGGCCATCGCGTGGGCGTATTTGGTAGCCATTTCCTGGGCGTCTTCTTCCGCCTTGCTACCAAAGCCAAAGCCGACGGCCATGACTTCAGAAGGAACCTTCTTCATCTTCTTGTATTCGATTTTAGGCATACTCTTTTTGCACGCCGTCACCGAAAACACCAGGGTCAGCAGCAAGCCGATAAACACTACCCAGCTTGTGGAACGGGTCATGACAGAACCTCCTCTGATCAATTCAATAGAATCGTTAAACGCAGCGCAGCGATCACTAGAATCGTTAAACGCAGCGCAGCGATCACTTCACAGTATAAGCAGCGGGAATTTTTATGTCAATTGTTCTGTTCGATTCTTGGATATGTTTGAGTTTCCCACTCTACGGGTGCAGACAATCGTCTTGCCTGTAGATAAACCGATTCTTTATGGATGACAAAGCAATTTTTTGATTATACATGTTTATTCATCTTGTAAATCGAACAAATCTCCCAAAGAGTTCTGTAAGCATTCTACAGACTGTTTTTCAGACGGGCGTGGCTCTTTTCCTCAACTCGTGGGAAACTGTGTCAGATCTTTGTGAATCCTTGGGCCTTTCCCGAAAGGTCTTGCGTCACGGAACGCTTCCATGTATTTTGTGTGCCCTTAGGAGGTAGCCTATGCGTATGAGAAATCTTGTTGTGCTGACGGTTTCGGTGGTGTTGTTTCTCGTTTCTGCGGCTGCGTTTGCGGACCGTCCGACACTGAACCCCAAAGTCGAAGAGAAACTGAAAGATCGCCAGGGCCCCGGATCAAGTGTCTATGCCCCACTGATGCCTACGGGAAGTATGCGTCTTGGCGAGAAAAAGGAGATTGTCCTCCCACCGCGGGATACCTATTACTATGGGGAAACCGGCGAAAAAATCACCTTGACACCCAACCCGGCCTACCTCACGATACGCTTCACCCAAGACATCAGCGCCAAAGGCCAGCGCGTGAAGTACTACCGTGAAAAAGTCCGTATGATTGTTGGCGAATTGCGCCCCAAGGAACTGATGGATCTCGGTTTGTTTGGGGTTCGTTTGCAACCCGGTGGGACTGTACAGCAGGTGAATCACCTGATGGAATACATGAAGGGGCAGGAAGAAACTCTGTTCATCAGCCGCGTCTTTACCGGCGAAAAGACCCCAAAATCCAAATTTCCTCCGCTGCTGTTCACGCTGGATGAGATTGAGCTGACCCCCAATTCCGACAGCGATGCCGAGCTAAGCAAGCTGGAAAAAAACTACCCGATCAAACGCAAGAAAAAACTTGCCGGAAAATCCTGGCGATTCACCGTGCTAGGCAAAAGCAAAGACCCGGTGGATCTGGCCAATGAATTGGTCAATACCAAATCGGTGCTGATGGCCAAACCTTTGTTTGTTGAAGTAAAAACAAGTAAAAGCATCAAACCCATCGACACCAACAAACTCATTCAAAACGGGATGCGTGGGATTATGCAGAATGCCATTCAAAACCCCCAAGGGAATGGGAAAGCCCCCAAGCAGACTCCTTAACGTTCTGAAAAGCTCTGCGGGACATCGTTTGTTGGTCCCTTGCGTTCAACTCAACCGTATGTTGTGCCGATATGTAACCGTGGAACCCCCTGTTTTCCGGGAATCCCGACGGACTTGTTGAAAAGGGATTACCGGACAGCGCCCAGGAGAAGGGTGTATGCCTGAGTTGAGACATGATCCGATTCTTCGCCAGTGGGTGATTATCGCTGAAGAGCGTGGACGCCGCACCCATGATTTCGGTAACGGACACGAGCCGACACCGACACCAACGTTCTGTCCCTTCTGCGAAGGAAACGAAACCCGTCTGCCCAACATCATCCGCGAGGTGAAATCCAAGCGTGAGCCGAACCGTTGGCAGGTGAGGGCGGTTCCCAACAAATTCCCGGCCTTGAAGATCGAAGGTGGCCTGGAGCGCAAGGGTAGGGGCATTTATGACCGGATGAACGGTATCGGCGCCCATGAGGTGATTATCGAATCGCCGGACCATCATCAGAAAATGTGTGACATGCACCTGGATGATTTGACCCAGGTGTTTGAAGTCTACCGGGAACGTCTGGCGGATCTTTCCAAGGACACCCGGTTTCGTTACGTGCAATTGATTAAGAATCATGGTGAAGCCGCCGGAGCGTCATTGAGTCACCCGCATAGTCAGGTGATTGCCACACCGGTCTTGCCGGCGGTCATTGATACCGAACTGCAAAGCGCACGGCACCATTTCCGCTTCAAAGAGCGTTGCATTTTCTGCGACATCCTGGAACAGGAACAGCACGACGCAGAGCGCATTGTGGCACAGAACGGCGATTTCCTGGCCTATTGTCCTTACGCCAGCCGTTCTCCCTTTGAAGTGACGATTCTTCCCCGAACCCACAGCCACGATTTCGCCCAGAGTGAAGGCTGGCTGCTGCGCTCTCTGGCGGAAATCGTCAAAGATGTTTTGGGGCGCCTGGATCGGGTGTTGAATGATCCACCGTTCAATCTGTTTCTTCATACCGCACCGAACCTGAAGAGCGTGAGAAGTCTACGTGTTGCGGGATGGGAAACACTGGAGTATGATTTCCATTGGCATGTGGAGATCATCCCACGTTTGACGAAAATCGCGGGTTTCGAGTGGGGAACCGGCTTATATATCAATCCTACCAAACCGGAGACTGCTGCTGAGTTTTTACGAAGTGGTTAAGCTCCGTAGGGCTCTATACTTTCAACGCTATCCGTGGTAGACTTTTCACTGTAAGATCACCTGAAAGGTCTTCGTCGCTTCCATGTTCCTTGGTGAGCATGGGAAACTCTTTATGGTCAAACCCAAGCAAAGGGTCGTCTCGTGAGATCATTATTCTGTTGCATGGAGTTGGTTCCGTTTAGCAAGGTGGGTGGACTCGCCGATGTTTGCTCGGCCTTGCCGAAAGCCCTGAACAAGCAGGGGGTTCAAACCGCCATTGTCACGCCGTATCACAAATCCGTGGCGAAAAAGAATCTGGATCTGGAGCATCTGCACGAGCATGACATCGAGATTCCTGTCGGCAAAGACAGGGTTCCGGTTCGGTACCTCAAGACCATCATGCCGGAGCATCCGGACATTACGGTTTTCTTCGTTCAGAATGATAGTCTCTTTCTGCGAGACGGTATTTACATCAATCCTTCAAGTGGAAAAGAATACTCTGACAATCCAAAGCGTTACATCGTATTCAATAAAGCAATTCTTGAACTCGTGAAAAAGGGGTTGTTTGAGCCGGACATCTTCCATTTACATGACCACCATACGGCCTTGATTCCGGCAATGATTCTTTCCAACTACAAAGATCATCCCGTTCTCGGCAAAGCTCGTTCCATGATGACGATTCATAACATGGCTTACCAGGGAATCTGTGGAGATCACCATTTGCAGCTTGCGGAACTGTCCGAGGATCTGATCGCGCCCAAGGGAGACTTCCAGTTGGACGGAGACCGGGTCAACTTCCTGAAGTTGGGAATCCATTTTGTAGACAAGGTGAATACGGTCAGCGAGACCTATGCCAATGAAACCCGTGAAGTGGAGCACCTCGGCTACGGCCTGTCCGAAACTCTCCGTCAAAAGGGTGAGGATTATCTCGGTATCCTCAACGGCGTGGATTACGAAGACTGGAATCCGGAAACCGACCCCTACATTGTGAAACCGTATTCCATCGAATCCGTGGATCAAAAGCGGGAAAACCGTTCCCGATTGCTGGCCAACAACGGCTTGGATTACAGCAAAGAAAACTATCCGGTGATTGGCATGATTTCGCGTCTGGTCGATCACAAGGGCGTCGATATTCTGGCTCAGGCGCTGGAGAAAATGCTTACCTGGGATCTGTTCTTCGTTTTGCTTGGTACCGGCGATCATCGTTATCATCGCTTGTTCGAGCAGATCAAGATGCGTTTCCCGCACAAGTTCGGTCTGAACCTGACATTTTCCAACCGCATGGCCCATGAGATTGAGGCAGGCTGCGATTTCTTCCTCATGCCCAGTCGCTATGAACCTTGTGGCTTGAACCAGATGTACAGCATGAAATATGGAACGATTCCCATTGTGCGCCACACGGGCGGGCTCGCCGACACCGTGCAGAATTTCAACGATGAAACCCAGGAGGGTTGGGGTTTTGTGTTTGATGACTATGACGCCAAAAGTCTGTTGAAAACCGTCTGGCGTGCCGTAACGTTTTTCCCCAAGAAAAAACTGTTCAAAAATCTGGTCGTCCGTTCCATGCAGCATGATTTCAGTTGGGATGTATCTGCTCGTAAATACAAGCAAGTTTATCAAGGTTTGCTTGAAAAAGGGCGTGGATAAGCCTGTCTTAAATTCCAGCAATTGGTTCGGATAAGAATGATTATGTAAACTTCTTGCGGTCTAGGAACCCATGCAACAAGTACTCGTATTTGATAACAATGGGGCGTCCAATCAGTTATTCGGCGTCTCCAATGGAAATCTTCAGTTGATTTCCTCTCTCGCTCACGTTTCCATCGAATCCCGTGGCAATGAGCTGACCTTGACCGGGCCAACGGACAAAGTCCGTTTTGTCGCCGGGGTGCTGAACGAACTGATGGAACTGATCGAGCAAGGCCGTTCTCTGGATGAAGCAACCATCCGCCAGGCCATGCGACTCGGTGAGGAAGTCAAACCGGAAGAGATACGCAAGGTTCATGGTGACCGCATCGTGCTGCCTTCCAGCAAGATCAGCATTCATCCGAAAAGCGCCAACCAGCGGGAATACCTCCAGCGCATTCAGCGTGATGAGATGGTCTTCGGCATCGGCCCTGCGGGAACCGGGAAAACCTACCTGGCGATGGCGATGGCCGTCTGGTTTCTGATGAAAAAGAAAGTCAAACGCATCGTCTTGACCCGCCCGGCGGTGGAAGCCGGTGAACGATTGGGGTTTCTGCCCGGCGATCTGGCGGAGAAAGTCAATCCTTACTTGCGTCCCCTGTATGATGCCCTGCATGATATGGTGGATTTCGAGAAAGCCTCGTTCTGGATGAGCCAAGGCATTGTGGAGGTCGCGCCCCTGGCGTTCATGCGCGGTCGAACCCTGAATGACAGCTTCATCATTCTGGATGAAGCCCAGAACACAACGAAAGAACAGATGAAAATGTTCTTGACGCGCATGGGCTTTGGGTCCAGGGTTGTGGTAACCGGGGATATTACCCAGGTAGACCTGCCCAGGGATCGCCCTTCCGGGCTGGTTGAAGTCATGCGCATCCTGGATGGTATTGACGGCATCGCCTTTTGTCGTTTCAATAAAGGTGACGTGGTCCGGCATCCTCTGGTGCAGAACATCGTGATGGCCTATGAGAAGGATGAAGAAAGCGCCTCCTCTGGGAAGGCTTGAGCGATTTTGTTGAAGGAACCTGTATGAATCACCCGACAACCCCAAACGGATCTTCCACGGGGAAAACGACGGAAACCGAAAAGCATCCGTCCCGATTCTTTTCCCGTTTGTTCGAGAACGATTCCACCTCGGAGAAAAAAGGTCCATCCAAACCCAACTGGCGAGAACGCTGGTTCAAAAAGGTTGAAGACAGCGCCACCTTGTACCGTGGCTTACTCTTGCTGCTTCTTTCCATCGCCATCGCATTTCTGGTCACCAAAGGCTTGTTCAACCATCAGGTCGAGTTCGATCGCAGCTTTGTCGGCCGTGTCGCCGAGCGGGATATCCGCAGCCCCAATGACTATGAGATTGAAGACCACGCCCTCACGGAACAGAAACGGATTGAAAAGGAAAGCACCGTCTCGCCCGTCTATGACTATCAAGCCGATCTGGCGATTCGGGTCAACGAACGCATTGAACAGGCTTTTCGGTTGGCTCAAGACAGCTACTATTCGTTTATTGATAAACACCTGGATATTGCATCCCGTCTGACTGACGCTCAGCAGGAACCCGCAACACCAACTCCGGAAACCAAAAAGGCGACGAAGGGAAAACCGCCCGTAACCCAAGACAAGGCAGCGCCTACGGCGAACGCCAAAGAAGGAACAAGTCCTGCCGATCCTGCCAAAGAAGACGCCGCACCCGCAGAAACAATGGCCAAGAACGATGCCCTACGGGATGCCATCAAAACCCATGTGGTCGAACTGAATGCAGAATTGATGAAGAAACCGGGCATGAAAGCCGAAATGAAAACGCTCTTGCAGGAACTGCGCAAAAGCTTCAATGGAAAACTGGAGTTGGTGATCGGTGAGGATCTCTTCCAGAATCTAGCCATGTACCATTTCTCCGATGCCCTGAAAGATCAGCTTCAGCACACCATCCGTGAAGTGATGGAACGAAAGATCGTTTCCGATCGGGATACGATGATCGTTGGGCAAAACGGGGAAATCACGATCCGTCAGATTTCCCAACAAGCCGACAAGGTGGAATACCCCATTCGGGAACGTAGCCGCATTCTGGACTTGAAAGATGTCAACGAAGTCATCTGGCGTCAGGTCAGCACCGGCAACACTCTTGGGGAACGTCAGCGTTCCGTGATTCAGCAGTTGGCCGGGGCAATCATTTCTCCCAACATCTTTTTCAACAAAACACTGACCAGCCAACGGCGTCGTGAGGCAAGCGAAAGCGTTGCTCCGGTGATGATCGCCCTGAAAAAAGGTGAAATCATCGTCCGAAACGGCGAGTTGTTCACCGATCGGCATTTAACTATTTTGGATGGCATTCAACAGGAAATCGACCGTTCCCAGCCTCAAGTCAGTTTTATCGGCTTCACCCTGTTCTTTCTCATCATCTTCTACTCACTACACCACTTCGCATCTCTGAACATCCGTAAGTATTCGGTAACCTTCCGTGATCTGGCAATGATGAGTTCGATGTTGCTGCTAAGCACCGTCAGCGTGAAGGTGATTTTTATTCTCATTGATGCCTTGGTCCGCGCCTTCCCGACGATTCCTCCTTCCGTGTACGTCTTCGCTATTCCCATCGGGGTCGGCGCTGCGGCGGTACGCCTGGTGGTAAACAGTGAAACGGCCCTGCTCTACAATGTGGCTCAAAGCACGGTCTTTGCCACGCAGACCGAAAACCCCGCTCTGATGTTCTTCTTCTCCTTCATTATCGGTGTGGTGTCCTCCCACTTCGTGCGGCGCTGCGAAAGCCGAACCATCATCTTCTTCGCCGGATTACGTACAAGTCTGGTGGCTGCGGGATTGGTTGTCGTGATCTCCCTGGTCAAAGGTACCTGGGACAACATGCACGTCTTGTATGGCATCATCGCCGCGCTGTTCAGTGGCGTGGCAATGGCAATCATCCTTACCGGCCTGACGCCGTTGGTGGAATTCTTCTTCGGGTACACCACGGATATGCGCCTGCTGGAGTTGGCCAACCTGAATCACCCCCTGCTGAAACAACTCATTGTCCAGGCTCCGGGAACCTATCATCATAGCGTGCTTGTCGGTTCCTTGGCCGATGCCGCGGCGGAAGAGATTTCGGCCAACCCCTTGCTGGCCCGTGTCGCCGGTTTGTATCACGACATTGGAAAGACCAAGAATCCCCAGTATTTTGCGGAAAACCAGAGTGCAGGCAACAACCCTCATGACAAACTGGCCCCAAGCATGTCCGTGCTGGTCTTGCAATCCCACGTCAAAGAAGGCAAAGAGCTTGCCCGACAATACAACTTAGGTGAAATGATTCTGGATGTCATTGAGCAGCATCATGGAAGCAGCCTGATCCGCTTCTTTTATCAGAAAGCCGTGGAACAGGAAGGCGAAAAGGGTCAACCGGTCAACGAAACGGATTTCCGCTACGGCGGCCAGAAACCCCAGACCCGTGAAGCGGCCCTGGTTATGCTGGCTGACAGTGTGGAAGCCGCTACCCGCAGCCTGGTCGATCCCTCCCCGGAGAAGATTCAAGGTGTGGTGCAACGAGTGATCAATGGTATTTTCCGGGATGGTCAATTGGATGAATGTGAACTGACCTTGAAAAACCTGCATCATATTGCCAAGGCGTTCACCCGGATTTTGATTGCGATTCATCATCACAGGCCGGTCTACCAAGACCCCAAACGTCAAGAATCCAAGCGTGAGAAAGAGAAAAATGGAAGTTCTAGTCCTCAACCGCCAAAGAAAACAACCACTACAAACTTCCCTGTGGCAACGGATGACGACAAGGATCTTAAGCGACTTGGACTCGACTGATGCGGAAATGGGCGTTGTCTTCGTCTCGGATCGCACCATTCGACGTTACAACCGGGACTATCGCCAGATCAACAAAGCCACCGATGTCTTGAGTTTTGCCATGCAGGAAGGTGAAGGTCCGGCTGATGACCCGCAACTGGGCGATGTCATTATCAGCCTGGAAACCGCCCAGCGTCAGGCCGAGGAAAACAAGCTTTCCCTGGATGAAGAGATCCTGCGGCTCTTGATTCACGGCGTGCTTCATCTTCATGGGTACGACCACATCGAAGACGACGATTATAAAGAGATGAACGCGCTGGAACAAAAGCTGTTCAGGAAGCATAAAAAGGCTCTTTCCGCCTAGCCCGTTGGAATTGGGCATTGACGAAAGAAAGACCGGAAAGAATGTGATTTTCAATCTGGGACGGTTGAATGATGGAGGACACACAATCGATGGTTTTCGAACCAGCATCACCTCATCCGGACTCGGACAAGATACGCTCATGGCGAGTGATTCATCGACGATGAATCGTATCGAGCCACGAGCGACCCCTCGATACGCCGCCCTCCGGGCGCCACTCGGGATGAGCGGGGAGAAACCTCCAAAACAGGATCAATGTCCCTACATGGAAATTCACACCTTTCGGAAAGAACACGATAAAAGACTTGTAGCGAAGCCGCTGGCTTTTGTTTACAATACTGCGCCAACGATGCCCTGAAACGGATAACCGAAAGCGCCCTCCCCTGACTGATGAGGAAGGCTGAACCCTCTAGCTGTGTGTATCACTGATGAAACCTTGGCTCAAAGACTTCCTGCTTGTTGAATTATCGGCGCTCTTGCTGGCGATGTCGCAGCCCATCGCCTTTCCTTGGTTGGATCGCTTCACCGGTTACATCATGGACACCGGCATTCAGGGCGTGCTTGCCTTCTTCGGAATGATTCCCTTTCTGTTCGTGCTGGAACAGAAGCGCGGCTGGCGTGGTTTGTTGTGGATTCTACTCTTCAGTTCCTCTTATTTCGCTTACTCCCTGCATTGGGTGAACATCGCCATCATCTACTTTGGGATGCTTCCGGTGTGGGTCAGTCTGATCGTGTTCGTGCTGTTCATGATTGTCTGTGGCCTGTTCTGGACTTTAGGCCTTGGCTTGGGCTACCGCGCCTATCGACGAAGCGGCCTCCCCCTTTCCCTGGTGTTGCCCATCGCCTTTGTCGGTGGAGAGATCATCCGTAATTACCTGTTCACCGGATTTCCCTGGCACAACCTGGCCTATAGCCAATATGCCAACCTGCCCTTCATTCAAAGCGCCGGCTTGTGGGGAATTCACGGAATCTGCTTTATCCTGGTGCTTTCCAATGCCTTGTTCTATGAGTACCTCCAGTCCCGCAGGGGGAAACTAGCCTATCGCTGGCCGAGAAAACTCGGTTATCTGCTGGGTGGTTTGGTGGTGTTTTCCTATGTCTATGGGTTTATCCGTATGGGTTTGAACGAACCCCTGGTGGAAAACGCCCCGAAGATCAACGTGGCGATGATCCAGGCCAACATCGACCAGGAAATCAAGAACAGCACCGGTGTGGCCCGCTACAAAGTCATGGAAATCTATGATTACATGACCTTTGAGATGGTTCCCAAGGAAGGGATTGATCTGGTACTCTGGCCGGAAGCCTCGTATCCCTTTGCCGTGCGCCACAAAGCCAAGGACTTCAAACAGTATCTGACCAAAGACAAGGATTTTGAAGCGCCCTGGCCCATGCTTATCGGGGTACCCAGTTATGAGACAACTCCGACGGAAACGAAACACTTCAACACCGCCCTGCTTTTGGATAAAAAGCTCAACGTCCTGGGAAATTTTGATAAATCTCACTTAGTCCCCTTTGGTGAGTACGTCCCCTTGAGCAACATCCTTCCTATCGGCAAGCTGGTTCCCGTTGCCGGGCAGTTTTATCCTGGTCATGTGGGTGAAGGGCTTACGGTGAACGGCCATCGCTTCGGGGTGTTGATCTGCTACGAAGGGATTTTCCCGGAAATCAGCCGGGCTTACGCCCAGGCCGGTGTGGAGTTTCTGGTCAATCTGACCAATGATGCGTGGTACGGCGTCAGCGCGGCTCCCTATCAGCATTTGGCGATGTATGTGTTTCGTAGTATCGAAACTCGCAAAGCGACCTTGCGTGTGGCCAATACCGGTGTGACCGCCGTGATTGATCCGTCGGGGCATATTCGCCACGCAACGGATATTTACACTCGCCATGTGGTTCAGGCGAGCGCTCCCAGGTTGACCGAACGGACCGTATACAGCTATATCGGGGACACGCACGCCTGGCTTTGCGTGCTGTTGGTCGTCTTCTGGAACCTTGCGCCGCCGTTGGGCTTTGGCAGGAAGAAAACGGCGAAAGATTCCAAAAGGAAACCGTGATTCGACCGATACCTTACGGGGAACCTCGTTTCAGAGACGTCCACAAGGTGGCTTCCCAGGGGAAGCATGAGAAAAAAGTCAGGATTTTTCTGTTCTGGTATTGCAATTCCTCTTTGCTTGACTTATTCTGTATCAATCGTTGTCTATTTTACACATTCTGTCTCATAATGAACTCGTCAATTCTTCGTCTGATTAGAAAGGAAAGAGTGATATGGAGGCTGTTCTTCTGGCTAGAATACAATTCGCCTTTACGGTGGGCTTTCACTTCCTGTTTCCACCGCTGACCATCGGCCTGGCCTGGCTCTTGGTCTGGATGATGTGGAAGTACTACAAGACCGGCTTGGAGTTCTGGAAGAAAACCACCAAGTTCTGGCTCAAACTGTTCACAATCAGCTTTGCCTTGGGTGTAGCCACGGGTATTGCGATGGAATTCCAGTTTGGAACCAACTGGTCGGTGTACAGCCGTGTGGTAGGAGACATCTTCGGCGCCCCTCTCGCTGCGGAAGGCATCTTCAGCTTCTTCCTGGAAAGCACCTTCCTGGGTGTCTTGCTTTTCGGTTGGGGACGGGTCAGCAAAAAGGTGATGTTCATTGCCAGCCTGATGGTCGCCGTCGGAAGTACGATGAGCGCTTTCTGGATCATCGTCGCCAATAGCTGGATGCAGACCCCCGCAGGCTATGAGATGGTAGACGGTGTAGCCCAATTGAGTAATTTCTGGGCCGCCCTGTTCAACCCCTCCACCCTGCCCCGTTATTTCCATACCATCGTCGGTGCCCTGACTACGGGAGCCTTCTTCATGATGGGCATCAGCGCTTACTACCTGCTCAAACTGAAGAAACAGGATCTCTTCGCCAAGAAATCCCTGGCCCTGTCTTTGATTGTCGCTACGGCGGTCTGCCTGATTCAGGTGAGTATGGGACACTGGTCGGCGATTCAGGTGGCACACACCCAACCGGAAAAGCTGGCGGCAATGGAAGGCCTGTACAAATCCCAGGCTCCTGCCCCCTTGAAACTCTTCGGCATTGTCGATGAGGAAAATGAACGGACCGTCTGGGCCATCGAACTTCCGGCGATGCTGACTCTGATGACTTACGGCGATCTGAAAACGGAAGTCGCCGGTCTGGATAAATTCCCCAAAGATGAACGCCCGCCGGTAGCCCTGCCTTTCTATTCCTTCCATATCATGGTTGGGCTTGGGTTCATGTTCGTCGGGTTCACCCTCTGGGGCGCATGGTTGCTTTGGAGGCGGAAACTCTGGGACAACAAACTGTGGCTGCTTGGGGCCATGTTCATGATTCCCATGCCCTTCCTGGCCAATGAGTTCGGCTGGATCGCTGCCGAAGTGGGCCGTCAGCCCTGGGCGGTGTACAAGATCATTCGTACCGTCGATGCGGTAAGCATCAGCGTGCCTGCCTATCAGGTCTTGATTTCCCTGATTCTCTTCGGCCTGGTCTATGCCCTGATGTTCTTCCTCTGGATCTACCTGCTCCGTAAAGAGATCCACAAAGGCCCAGGCATTACAGATGAAGACGTGAAGGAGGTGGCACAATGAGCACCTTGCAAATCATATGGTTCGTCTTGGTCGTGGTCCTGTTGGTTGGCTATACCGTGCTGGACGGCTTTGACCTAGGCTCCGGCTTCTGGCATCTGTTCACCAAGAAAGATGAAGAACGCCGCACGGTGTTCAACGCCATCGGCCCGTTCTGGGATGGTAATGAAGTCTGGCTGATTACCGGCGGCGGTGCGTTGTTTGCGGCCTTTCCACCGGTCTATGCCACGGTGTTCAGCGGTTTCTATCTGGCTCTGATGCTTGTTCTGTTCGGCTTGATTTTCCGGGCGGTAAGTATTGAATTCCGTAGCCAGGAAGAAAGCCCTCTCTGGCGTAAAAGCTGGGATGTGGCCTTTGCCGTGGGAAGCATCCTCCCTGCCCTGCTCTATGGCGTGGCGATGGGAAACCTGATCCGAGGTATTCCGCTTAGCGAGGGCGGAGACTACATCGGCAGTTTCTTTGCCCTGCTCAATCCCTACAGCTTACTCATCGGTCTGGTGGGTCTGGCGATGTTCATCCACCAGGGAGCGACCTACCTGATGATGAAAACCGAAGGCGAGTTGGAACAACGAACCTTCGGCTGGAGCAAAATCAGTGTTGGTGTCTATTGTGTCTTGTTCCTGGTGGGAACCATTGTTACTGCAATCACCCAACCCCAGGTGCTGACCAACTATCAATCCGTTCCCATCCTTTATCTGCTTCCCGTGTTGAGTGCCGCCCTGATCCTGCTCTCCGGCATGTATGCCTGGAAGAAGAACGGCCTGCTGGCCTTCTTGACCAGCAGCGGAAGCATCGTCACCATCTGGTTGACCGTCGCGGCGGGGATGTTCCCCAACTTCGTGCCGGCCTCCAACAATCCTGATTTCAGCCTGACCTTGGCCAACAGTTCATCCAGCGAATACACCCTAAGCTGGATGCTGGCCATCGCTCTAGTCGGAATGCCTTTGGTTCTCGGTTATACCTTCTGGGTTTATTATACCTTCCGAGGCAAGGTCTCCGGGGATGAAGGCTACGGCCATTGATTCCAAGTCCCCTTTTGTGAACGACAAAACGCCCCGGCCATCAGGTCGGGGCGTTTTTCGCTGAAGAAAGACTTGGGCTTATCTATCGCAAAAGACCGGCCCGTCCGGCGCTCGCTCCCTGCGTGGAGCCTGCCTGTTCCGTCGCATTGACGATGTTGGCCAAGGCCACTTCAATCCGTCCGCTCAGATCGGTTTCGCCGTCATAGAACATGGGAACCACCGGAACGCCCATGCGCTCTTCCACCTGTTGCAGAATGCCCGTGGTCATTGCGCCGGGCATACAACCGAAGGGTGCAGCATTGACGACCATCGAGGCTCCCTCGCGGATGAACATGATGGCACGGGCGATGGTCAAGATGGTTTCCCCTTCAAAGTCCACAGGGATGTATTCCTGCCCAGCCTGCATCGTCTTGCCGATGTCCGGCTCATGGCGATCGGCCAGCAGAGGCCCAGCCGCCTTATAAAGCTCCTCTTCATCTTTGGTCATGAAACGGTTCTTAATCAAAGCGCTCAGGCGATCTCCCAAGGATTGATCGTCCGTTTTCAGCCAGGCTTCCATATAGGCCGTGTAGAGAATCCATTCCGATACCGGAGCCAACCAGGCTTCCCCACCCGCACGTTCGATCCGTTCAATCAGGTACTGGTTACAGAAGGGATTGCAGCGGACATAAATCTCACCAACAATGCCCACCAGCGGACGCTTGGTGCGTTTCACCGGAATGGCTTCAAAGCGCTGGGCCATGCGCTTGACTTCTTTCGTCGGTTTACGTCCTTCACGCAGGGCTTGACCGATTTCCTTCATCGAGATGTCCGCTGCACGCTGGGCGGCACCAGGTTCCAATTCGTAGGGCCGGGTCTTGGTGATCATCTTCAGGACCACATCCCCCAAGGTGATGGCCCAGAAAGCCACACGCCGCCATTTTCCGGGAAGTCCTTCGTAACTATCGGTACTGTTCCAACTGACAATGGGCGTATCCTTCCAGCCGATACGGTCTAGGATCATACGATGCCCGGTGCTGTATTGGCCGAATCGGCAGGGGCCGCAGGCGGTTGCCATAAAGAAGGCGTGATTGGCTGGGTTTTCCCGACTCTTGCGGATGGTGTTCAGGAAGGTTCCGATGGTCGATGGATAGGGGACGCATTCGGTACCGCGTGTGTATTCACGACCCTGCCGGAAGGCATCTGCCGTTTCTACGGGCAGCATCTTGGCGTTGTAACCCGCTCCGCAACTGGCATCCGCCATCAGTTGCGCGCAATAGGGGTGCATCGGTGGGAACCATAGCGTTTTCCCTTGAAGGCTCTGCATATCCTCCGGCGGGCGGGTGAACTCGAAGCGTTGCACGAGTTGGCGCTCTGCGTTTTTCAAAACATCGCTGAAGGCTTCCAGGCGGGTAACGTAGCCTGCATCGGCGCTGTGTTCATCCAGTTCCAGCATCAGCATCGGTTTTTCACCCATCACGGCTTCTACATAGGTTTGCAGGAAGCTGTCCGGGCCGCAACTGAAGTTGCTGAAATACACGGCAAAGAGATTCGGTTGGTCGGCCACGAAACGGGCACCTTCCAAGATCCTGCGGCCATAGGCCCAGAACATGTTTTTGAATTCCTTACCTAAATCCACATCGTCCAGCGGAAGAATATCCAACGGCAGCACGGTATAACCCATCTCGCCAATCTTCCTCGGCAGCGAGAGGTTGGAGCCTTCATCGTAGACATTGTAAGGGCGGCCCAGAATCACCACACCGGGCTTACCGCTTTCCTTCAAATCGGCCAAGGCATCCTCACCGATGCGCTTTAGGTCCGCTTCGTAATCCGCCTGGGATTGCATCGCCGCCAGCCAGGCTTTGTGAACCTGCTTTTTGTTGACCTTCAAGGGTTTGCCGAAAGCCTGGTCCAAACGCTTGACCGTGGTTTTCTCCGTCCAACGCAGGTTCAACACCGCGCTGAGGATATGCGCCGGGTTCTCGTCGTTCAGATCCAGACTGGAGCGCAGCATGGAGGGAATGCCGATGTTATAGGGGCAGAAGTGGGTTTCCGTGGTTTTGTCATTTCCCTCACTGCTGACCATGTTGGGCGCGAAGATGTAATCCACCCCTTCTTGGGTCAACAGATGGTGCATATGACCGTGGGCCAGTTTCACCGGGAAGCAGTAATCGGCACCAACCAGCGCGGAACTGCTGTTGACAATGTCACGGGTTGTTTTCGGGCTGAGTTTGATCTGATAGCCCAACTCCCCGAAGAAACGACGCCACATCGGCAGGTAGGTATGTTGAACCAGAGCGCGGGGAATCCCGATCACCGGCGCGTCTTTCGGAAGCTTCACCACACCATGACGACGCCAAGCGGCTTCCCGTTTCTGGAAATAGCGGTATTCACGGTTGACCCGCACGGTTTCTTCTTCGGCATCACGCCCGCAAAGATAGCCCCAACTGGGCCGGTCGCTTCGGCCTTCCACCTGCGCGTAGGTGATCTTACAATGGTTGCTGCAAAGCTGGCAGTGTTCGCTGGTCAGGGTAACTTCACGCTTGACGAAATCCAGACCGACGAAACGGGTCTGTTCTTCCGCCTCACGCATCTCACGAAGGGTAATCAAGGCCACACCGAAACTGCCCATGACGTGGCAATAGGGGCTAACCACCACTTCCACACCGAGCAGGTTCTCAAAGGCTGCGACCAGTCCCCGGTTGCGCGCCGTGGCTCCCTGGAAGAAGATTTTTTCTTTGCTGTAATAGCGTTTGCCCACCACCTTGGCCAGATAGTTCTGCACCACGCTGTACATCACCGCGGCCATGACTTCTGCCTTGGTATGTCCGTCACGAATCAAGGCATGGGCATCTTGTTCCATAAATACCGTGCAACGGTCGCTGGTGACCGGCGGGGTCACGCCCATCACCTCTTCACCAACCTTGAAAAGATCGAAGCCCAGCTTACGCACCTGTTCTTCAATGAAACTTCCCGTTCCCGCAGCACAGACGTAATTCATGTTGCTGTCGCGAAGCTGGCCGTTTTGGGTGTGGATATACTTGGCATCCTGGCCACCGATTTCAAAAATGGTGTCGATGGCCGGGTCGGTTTTAATCGCCCCGGTAACATGGGCCGTAATTTCATTGACGATGCGATCGGCACCGATCACGGCACCGACAAGCTTGCGACCGGAACCCGTGGTGCCAATCCCATGAACCGTAACCGTGCCCTTCTTGCGGCTTGCCGTGTCCGTGATGGCTTGGAAGATGTATTTCGTCGCCTGGATGGGATCCCCCGCCGTTTTGCGGTAGTAATCGGCCACCACATTTTCATCACGATCAATCAGAATGGCTTTGGTGCTGGTGGAACCGATGTCCAGACCAATCACCACGTCCATTGCCTGATTGGCCGGCCAATCGACCAAACGGACTTCCGTCTTGTTTTCGTCAATCCACTGCTCCGGAACATCAAAGCTGGGGTATTCGCTTTTGTTCAGTTGCAATACAGGGCGAAGCGGACGCTTCACATCATGCACGGCCAAGTCTTCCTGCTCAGTACGCAGGGCTTCCAGATTGACCTCGTTCTCCGCCATCAAGGCCGCGCCTAGCGCCTGCATCAAGTGCGGATCATCCGGCACGGCCAGACCATCTTTAGCCTCTTCGCGGACAAAGCGAACCACTTCCGGATTCAGTGCCACTCCACCAACCAGCACACAGAGTCCTTTAACCGGGCGGCCTTTGAACAGCGTACTGAAAACGTTGTGGGTCAAACCCTGGCACAGACCGCTCCAGCATTCCTGTTTACTGAACCCTTCCTGCTGACGATGGATCAAGTCACTTTTGGCAAACACCGCGCAGCGGGCGGCAATGGTAGGAGGCGTTTCCACCAGGCTGCCCTTGGCCAGTTCTTCCGCCGTTACACCCAGACGCGCCGATTGCTCGTCAAGGAAACTCCCGGTTCCCGCCGCGCACAGGCTGTTGGTGCGGTATCCACGGAAGCTCCCATCCTCGCCGACGCTGATCAGGCTCAGGGATCCGCCACCGATGTCTACGATGTTTCTCACCTGGGGATAACGAGTCACCACGGCTTCACGCAAGGCAAGACTGCCTTGGGTCATAGGAAGCTTGAGGCGTTCAATCAAAGTTTCGGCCAGCGCACCACTCACGGCAAGCCTAACTGATTTCAATACACCGTTCGTAGCCAGCATGGCCATAAAGGCCCGCCAGGGATTTCCCTGGTGGCGTTCCGCATAGCGAAATGTCACGTTCTCATTTTCATCCAGGCCAACAGCTTTGAAAAACAACGCACCAACATCAACGCCCAAACGGACGGTGGATTGATCCATAAGAACCCCCTCAGGTTGTGGAATGAGATGGACAGCGAGTTCATCTCGTTTGAACCGAACAGAGTGTATAGGTGAACCGGGGTAAAAGTCAAGCAAAGAGCTACTCAAAATACATGAGTTTTCCATCAATGATCGGTTGAAAAACAAAAGATCATCCCTCAAACGGAAAACAGTAAACATGATGTTCGTATTTTCAGAAAAACTGAACAAATAGACACCAAAACCACCTTTCCTTACAAGCGATTGATACAATTCAGGTAAAAGAATACTTCGTTTTGATTATAAATTGATTGCATCCTTTGACAGATTCCGGCTTTCCCCATACACTGATATTCGTAGCTGGAATCCAAGAAAACAAACCCCTTTCAGGGTGATTTTATCCCTTGTGTCGTGAAGGCGTTTGTGATTTCCAGCAGCGATCATGATTCATTTCTTGTTTCCAGATGAGGCAGCCCATGAGCCCGATCAACATCGGTTTCCTATTGGAATGGGACCAGGACCGCCGCTTGCGTTTACCCATGCCGCCGGGTGGAATGACCCTCGGTCGCTCCGGTGACAACGACTATTCCTTTCCCAAGGAAGACCTCGCTCCCATTCAATGCCGTTTGTTTCTACATCAAAAGCAGATTCATTTGCAGGATCTCTCCGGCCAAGGAACCCTGATCAACAAACACCGCGTTTCCGACCATGTGCTGACAAGCCGTGATCGCATCCAGCTTGGCCGGTTTTCGTTGCGCCTTGTTCATGAGGAAGACCACGACCCGGATCGCCAGAAGACAAGAAAACTGCCTACATCATTTTCCGACTCTCCGCAGGTTCGCATCCGGTGGGCCACTCCCAAGGGCCAAACCCTGGACCACGAGTTGCGTAGTTCCGTGGTGATCGGTACCCATCCCGACTGTGGCATTCGCGTTGCGGACTCCTTTGTATCCGGCCATCATTGCGCTTTGATGCCAACCCGAAAGGATCTGATCCTCCGTGACCTGGGAAGCACCAACGGAGTGTGGATCGGCCCCTTACGGATTGTAGAAGCGGCCTTGTACGATGGCTGCGAGTTCCGCGTCGGCTCCACTCGCTTCCAAACAGAGATCGAAACGCCATCCACCAAGAATCGGGAGCCTGAAACCTGGCCCTATGGCATTGTTGGCCGTCACCCCAGTATGCAGTCGGCCTTATCCCTCCTGCAACGCATGGCCCTGCTTCCCGTAACGGTGTTGATCCTGGGTGAAACCGGTACCGGCAAGGAACTGTTCGCACGGGCGCTTCATACGATGTCTTCCCGTAACGAGAAGCCCTTTATTCCCGTCAACTGCGCAGCCATCGGGAAAGAACTGATTGAAAGCGAGCTTTTCGGTCACGTCAAAGGCGCCTTTACCGGTGCAACTCAAGGCCATGATGGAGCCTTCTTGGCCGCAGACAACGGCACCTTGTTTTTGGATGAGATCGGCGAGTTATCTCTGGATCTGCAAGGAAAACTGCTCCGAGCCTTGGAACTGAAAGAAATCAAACCGGTAGGAGCCAGCAAAACCCGTCTGGTCAACACCCGTGTCGTTGCAGCAACCAATTGCAACCTAGACCAGATGGTGCGGGAAGGACGCTTCCGGCAGGATCTTTACTATCGCCTGATGGCTTCTCCCCTGGAATTGCCTCCTCTTCGGCGGCGCTTGGATGACATTCCCCTGCTGGTGGAAACCTTCCTGCATAGCCTGGGGCGAGGTGCCCTCCCTATCCATCCTTCAGCCATTCAGCGTTTGCAGCACCACGACTGGCCGGGCAATGTCCGTGAATTGCAGAACGTATTGACTACCAGCCTAATCTATAGCGGTTTGAACGATGCTCACGATGAATTGACGGAGTCGGATCTGACCTTCCATCATGGATTGGGCGGGGTATCCGCAAACGAAGACGATCCCATTCCTTATGGGCGTACTGCGGAGTCGGAGAAGGTCGCGATCAGTTCCTTGGCAGACGTGGAAAAAGAAACCATCCGCCATGCCTTGCAGGCTCTGGGTGGGGATAAAAGCGCCGTAGCCAAGCGCCTGGGAATTGGAAAGTCAACCTTGTATGAGAAAATTAAGCGTTTCAATCTAAGCTAAACGCAACACCTCAGAATCGTATCCGAGGACGCTCTTGGAAATGTTACGATTCATGAGTTATTCAGTGTATGTCCAGCGAATCTATTATATCTGAAGATTCGTGTTGATTGCACAAAAACCGTTCTTACCCTTTTCTAACAAGAAGGGAGACAAGGTGCATGAGACATCGGCCCTACCGTTTTTTCCGAACATCAGAAGCCTATATGATTCGATTTTCAGGGACCATGACACACGAATTTGACATCACCAACTCTTTGTGACATAGTATGTAACACGTTCGTTTATTGCAAAGGGGATATGGGGAGTTCATACGATGTTGACAAGCCTGTTGGAACGAATTGATGAAGAGAAAGAACGTGTCAAACAAACCTGGGCGGAATCCCTGCTTCATGACACACGGATTTCCAAAGACAACCTGAAGGATCGTTACAACCGGTTGACCCGCCTGGGAAAGAAAGTCCAACGTCTGATTCCTGAACTGGAAGAACTTCTTGGCAAGAACATGATCCCCTCGGCGACAAGCCATGCGTCTCACTTGGTGCAAAACCGTTCCCGCGTTTCCAATCTCCCGGTGGGCAGTATTCTGGAGGCCCAATACAAAGGGAAGAGACTGTTGGTAACCGTGGTTGAGGGCAATAAACTGGAGTTGGACGGAAAACACTTCAATAGTTTGCGGGAAATCTCCATCTTCCTTGGAAAAGGGCGCCCAACCCATATGGCCAGTAAAAAACACTGGAAGATCATCCTACCGGCGAACCTATAAGCCGTCTTTCCGTTGGCTCCTTCAACGGGGCTTCAACAGAAAACCATCCAATTCTGGCACACCGGCGATGCCCCGATTCCTTACAGGTCTGGAAGAAGTCAGGTATCTCTGCTTCCACCGCTTCCTTTGCGGCAAAATCCCTTGCAGATTTGCCTCTTCCTTGTGCTAAACTGAAGTGCATTGAAAACACATCGTCACCAAACGTTTTCGGCCCGTTTGAAAGGGGATGACCGTGAGAACCCAAAGTATTCTTTGTGTATTGTTGCTGATCCTCAGTCTCATCCTGGTACTTCCCGGCTGCTCCGATTCTGGAGACGACGAAGACTCATCCCTCTCTGATGGAGATGTCACGTCAGACGATGATGATGATAACGATGGCGACCTTGATGGTGATCTTGATGGCGATGACGTGGTGGATGAAGATGGTGACACCGACGAGGAAGCCTGGCCGGAACCGGAATTGAAAGACCAGCGGCTGGAGTTGGATATTCTTGGCACTGAAGCCACGTCAACCACCTACAATAAGGTTCCTTTTCCTTGGAATTACTTCACCAGAGAGGACGAAAGCAGCCTCACCGGTCTGCGCCTGAACCTGAAAACCAGGCAGAGGGTATCCCAGGAAATCGTCAACACCAACGTGATTGACCGTGGAGCGGACCTGATTGGTGAAATCTATCTCAACCATGCCAACCGCCTGAATGGTTTCAGCACCTTCGGAGCGATCATGATTGAAACCACGGAGGCACTGGACCCGGCGAGCCTGCCTGCAACATCAGAGGACAGCGTTTCGGACGGGAGTCTGATCTGGCTGTTGAACCTGAACCCGGACAGTGCGAACTACCTCCAGCGCCACCCTTTCACGGCCAGCGCACGGCAAGCCTGCCGCCAAGATGATGAAGGCACCGTCACCGAGCACTATTTCTACTACCTGCACCTGCAACCCCTGCGCCCTCTTGAAGAACAAAGCACCTACCTGGTGGTTGCCCGAAAAGGCATGGCCACCACGGAAGGGGAAAGCCTGGGTATCAGTGAAGATTTCGCTAAACTCTGCGGACTTTCCCCCTTGGATGAGAATACACGGGATTTTGAAGAACTCTCTCAACAGAAAGCCCGTATGGCCCCGTTGTTTGACATGCTCCGGTCAGAGTTTGACCTGAACCCCTGGGATCTACTGCTTGCCTTTGATTTCACAACCCAGGCCATCAGCCATGACCTTACCGTCATTGCCGACAAACTCTTTTCCGGGGATCTGGGCCAACCCCAGGTGGATCTGGACTCCAGCGAACCCGCCGATGGCGTGGCAGACATTTACACCTATGAAAGCTTCCCCGATCGTTTCACCGGTATCAGTAGCAGCTTGAACGATCCCAGCGTCGGCGGCATCGCCAGAGGTGTTTTCACCAGCACCGATTACCGCCTTCCCGGCGAGCCTGGTGAAGAATATGGCGGCGAAGACTTCGGCTATAGCAACATTCATGACGAGAACGATGACCCCATCGCCGTCGCTGACGCTGAGGTGCCGTTTATTCTGATCTATCCCACCACGGATTTCCCCCAACCCTACCCCGTGGTAATCATGCAGCACGGCATCAATAGCAAGAAAGAGGATATGACCAAGCTGGCCCCCTTCTTTACCAGCCTGGGTATCGCCGTGATGACCGCCGATTTCGTGTACCACGGGGACCGCGACGAAGGCAGCTTCGCACCGATGGCCTTTATCAACATCAACCAACCCCTGGCGGCTCAGGCCAGTTTCAAGCAAGCAGCCATTGATCAACTCCACCAGACCTATATCCTTCAACACTGGGATCTGGATGCCTTCCCTCAAGGTGGAGACGGCACCCCGGACCTGGATGGCTCGAAGGTGATGTATCTGGGCCATAGCTTGGGTTCCATCGTCGGGGCGCTCAGTGCCGGAGTGAATCCGGTTCCTCTGGCTTGGACACTCAATGTCGGCGGCGGCGGTTTGCAGGGCTTCATTGTGGAATTCCTCGCTCAGTACGGCCTGGATGGAATCTATCCGTCCTTCTACATGGATCAGTTCAGTACTCTGGCTCAGACCATCCTTGACCAAGGAGATGGTGTCAACTACGCCTATCGGTATGCCAACACGCTGGACGAAGAGGGAACCCCGCGGAATGTTCTGCTGCAAGAGTGCATTCCTGATGACACCGTGCCGAACCTCGTCACCGAAAACCTGGCCCGTGCCGCCCGGTTGCCTCATTTCCCACCGATGGACCATCAGGTTGAAGGGCTGGAGACAAGCCAATACCCCGGTAGTCAATTCGGCTTTGCCCAATTCGCTCCCGGTTGGCATAACCTGCTGATGAGTACGCGCTATGAGGAAACCATTTCCGAACGCAACCGGATGATTGCTCAGATCATTCATTTCTTCCAAACCACGTTGAGCGATGGCGTAGGCGAAATCATCGAAGGAAACGAAGACGACGCGGAAGGTCGATAATCCGATTGGCGACGAAACCCATCAGAACGATGAAACAGCGAATTGGGCGATCTGTCCAAACCATTTTCAACCACCCAGGGATGAACATCTATCCCTGGGTTTGGTTTCTTCCCCTTCTTCTGTTGGGCTTGAACGCCTGCGCGCCGCCCTCGTTCTGGATTCATTGGCAGGTGGACCGCGCCGAGACAACGAGGGAACGCTTCCAAACCCTTCAAGAACTCTGCCACGGCTACGATACCGAAGCGGCCTGCCGAGCAGCGCAGCAAACACTCTGCCAGGAGCACCATGAAACCCAAGCCAAACTGGCCCTTCGCGCCTTGACCCTTCGCCGCTATGAAGAGGCTCGCCTGAGCGCCTTGCAAGAATACCCGGCCTGCGAGATTCCCACGATGCAACTTCAGATGGCTCATCTGGCCGAGTCCCTCCAAACCTGCGAGGGCGCAGACTGGGTTGTCTGCGAACGGAAAATTTTCACAGAGGAACTAGCGGCGCAACGCAATGAGCCGGGAATCAGCGACCTGCTGGCTCTTCGCGCCGAGCGATTCTGCGAACGCCCTTTGCAGGAGTTTTCTGCACTGACAGCCAAGCCCGAACCGGACCCGCGTACCGCACCGGAAGCCTTTCGGAACCACGGGCAGGAGATTCAGCAGAATCTGCAACACCTAGCGCTCTATTGCCAGGACGAAGCCAAAGAACCGGCCATCACCTGGTTGGTTGGCACGATGGAAAAGCACACGTCCCGTGGTGTGGGACTTCTCGCGTCCTGGCGACAAAGCCTGCAATGGCAACTGGCAGACCCCGGCAACCCACGTTTGGATGAACTGGCCAATACCCTGGCAGAGCGTACCGGCAAGGCTCTATGGAACCTGGCCTTGACTCAGGCCCAAGCGGAGCGCCCCAACCTGTCTCTTTTGCTCATCGGCACCTTACAGGCTTATTCCCTGCCCATCGAACCGGACTGGGAGCAGGTACGCCGTATTTCCCAAGAACGGGATAAAACCTTGCGTCAACCTGTGGCGATTACCCTTGACGGGGAAAAGCTCCCTTCCTGGCTGACAAGCTTTCCCACGAGCTTGAAACCAGAGATGGAACGCCGCTATCGCTGGCTGCGCCTGATGCCCACCTCAATGCTCTACGGTGAAAACTGGCTCCAACTTCACCTGAGCCTTGTTGAGCCTCCGAGTGTTTCAAGCCAAACCCAAAAGCACCGGGATACACAAAAAATCCAGGCGGGCTTCACGCAGATGGACAAGCCGGAGTTGGGAAAGGCTCGCGCACGCTGCCAAGAGCTTCGCCAGCATTGCCAACGCTGCAAGGCCAGCAAACACAGTCCATCCCAGACCTGGCCTACGCAGTTGCTCCACCTTTTCTTCCAGCCGGAAACAGCTTCTTTTCTCTTTGCCAACCCCAGGCCAACGCTACCCGCAGGGCCGGGGCTTTCCTGGCTGACGGATGGAACGTCCTATCTCTGGCAAGCCACACAGCTTTGTGATGAAACGACCTGCTCCCATAAGAAACAGATTGAAGCATGTACCATTCCCCCATCTCTGTATGCCAAGATCCGTGTACCGATCTACAAGGATGAGCCGATCGAGCGTTCCCGAACCCACCATGAAGTACGCCTTTTGGCCCAGATCAGCGTGCAAGATCCGCAACAAAGCCATTACCATGCCACTCGTCCTTTTGTCGTAACGATGGACACCCCCAGCCCGCCGGATGAAGGACAGCAGGAGGTATCCGCGGAGACAACACAAGAGCTTCGCCATGCCCTACTCTCTGAACTGATGAAACCTCTGAACAGCATTCTGGATACCGAACAGGCTCAGCGTTGCGCGATGTTAGCCAAGCCGCTGGATGACGAGGAAGACACCTTGGATCGCTTGGAGCGAAACGCAACCCGAAATTACCTGGGCTGCTCTCTGGATGAATCCGAGAAGCAAGCCCTGCAATCCATGCTGCGTGACTTCCTGTTGACCCATTAGGCAATATTAACCCGGCGATTATAACCGAGCTTAAGAATCGTCATCCTCCGCGTAGGCGGAGGATCCAGGCAACTGAGTTTACCCTGGATTCCCGCCGTCGCGGGAATGACAAAATGGATGCTTCGTCTAACTTATTGTTGCCGGGTTAATAACCAACAAGCCTGCATTGAATGGAGATAGGGTTGAACCGGGGGAATGAGGTGAAGCAGCAGACTTTCCCCCCACGGTCTTAGGCTTCGGACGATCCCTTCTTCCTTTCCCGCCAGGCATCCAACCGTTCTTTGATACGCCCCTCATAACCGCTCTGAAAGGGTTGGTAATAGAGCCTGTCGGCGAGTTGTTCCGGCAAGTAGGTTTCAGAGACGTAATTGCCCTCGTAGTTGTGGGGATACTTGTAGTTATCGCCATAACCGAGGTTCTTCATCAGCTTGGTTGGAGCGTTGCGCAGGTGCATGGGAACAGCCAAGGGACCATATTGCTTCACGTCGGCCTTGGCTTGTCCATAGGCGGCATAGCTGGCGTTGCTTTTGGGGGCCGTCGCACAGTAGGTGACTGCCTGACTCATGCAGATTGCGCCTTCGGGAAGGCCAAGAAAACGAAAGGCATCGGTGGCGCTCATCGCGACCTGCAAGGCTCGCGGGTCTGCATTGCCAATGTCTTCCGACGCGAAAATCACGATACGACGTAAGATAAACAGCGGGTCTTCGCCACTTTCCAACATACGGCTCATGTAATACAAGGCCGCATCCGGGTCCGAGCCACGCATACTTTTAATGAACGCGCTGATGACATTGTAGTGTTCATCTCCGCTTTTGTCATAGATCAAGGTTTTCTGCTGCAAGGCTTCACGAACGGTATCTTCGGTAATGGTTCCCCCTTCACCAACCAGACCATCGCAGGTTTCCAGAGCGGTTAAGGCGCGGCGGGCATCTCCCCAGCTTTGCTCGGCCAACATCTCAAGCGCTTCCGTATCGGCTGAAACCCTCCTGGCAAGCCCCCGCTCTTCATCCGTCAAGGCCCGTTGAAGAAGGTTCGCAATGTCTTCCGCTTCCAAGGCGTGCAAGGTCAGGACTCGCGAGCGGGAAAGCAGTGCGGCGTTTACGCTGAAGCTGGGGTTTTCCGTGGTCGCACCGATCAGAACGAAGGTGCCATCTTCCACGAAGGGAAGAAAGCTGTCCTGTTGCGCTTTGTTCATACGGTGGATTTCATCCACAAACACCAGGGTACGTTTGCCGTAATACCCCCGTTCACCCTTGGCTTTTTCGCTGATCGCACGGATGTCTTTCACCGAACCGTGAACACCGGAAAAGGGAACAAAACGACTTTGGGTCTTGTGGGCAATAATCGAGGCCAGGGTGGTTTTCCCCGTTCCCGGTGGCCCCCAGAAAATCATCGAGGGTAGTTCGTCACGTTCCAACAAGGTACGTAAAAACTTCCCCTCACCGATTAAGTGATCCTGCCCGACAAATTCTTCCAGGCGGCGCGGACGCATCCTGTCTGCCAAAGGCGTCAAGGATCGTTGACTCTGTTTGCGACCATGCTCGAACAAATCCATCTCATTCCCCTGTACATTTGTTCCAGTTCTTTCCTAACGCGAGGAGGATGGCTTGTCAAGAGCATCCATGCTTTGCTGGGCCGCGAGTCAACCGAAGACAGGTACGGATTACGTGGGTTCTGGTTCCATTTCCGGGGAAAGAACCGTTTCTCAAGACGGATTGCGTCTCTCGTAGCCATCCTTGATGGTGGGCTTTGGATTCCCCGGTTTGGGGATTAGAACCTTACTTTTTGAAATCAAGGTGGTAGGTCTTGCCCTCGGTCAACAGACGAAAGGGTGTTGCTTTGCGCAGACGAACGGTCAAGGTTACTTCCTTGCTTCGGGGGCTCCAGTCCGGCACCACACGTACCACGCTGGTCTGGAAGGCTTCGGTCTGCAAGGGATAGAGCAAGAGCCGGTTGGTAATCAAGGCCGGTTTGAAGTGAAAGACCACGGTTTGCGGGTCAGTCCATTCGTAGCCGATCCCCACATCCGAGGAAAGGGTCAGGCTGATCCGCGCCGCCTGGGGTAAAAGACGAAAGCCGACCATACGCAGGGTTGCCGCCGGACCGGAAGGCGTGGGCCGCAAGGTTTTCTTGCTTTGCGTCGGTTGGGCCGTAAATGCAGGATGCGGAGATGCTTGCCTGCTGTGTTCCTTTTGCACCGTTGGCTGAGTTTGAGACGGACGTGAAGTCCGGTATACCGGCGATTCCGCCGTTCTGGATTGCTGCGTTCGTGTATCATCAATACGGCGGTTTTTCCCTTGCAGCATGGCATAAACCGGGCTGACATAGCCCGAAGAAGGCTTGCGGTTCACAGATTCTGAAGCACGTTCTTTCCTGGAATCTTCCCTGCGGAGGTTTGAAACCGTGGTTTGGCCGCCGGAAAACTTCCTGGCCATGACATCATCCAGGCTCATTGATGCCGTCGGATTCCGCCGGGACGCCTTGGGGCTGGTCTCTTCCAAGGGCTTGCCTGGCTCTTTCGACGCAAGCGTTTCGCGGGGAGCCACCGGCACAGAAACAGGTTGGGCAGATGTTACACGGCTGTCGTCTCGTTTGGCGATGCTTTCCGTGGGTTCCGTTTCCGCCACGGGGGCGTTAACGGGCGTTTTGTTTGCAGACGGCTTGGGCGGCCCGACGATGGTCGGCACGGTGTAGGAAGGCTTGGTTTCTTTTGCTGCAAGCCGTTCTTGCTTCGCTTGAGTCGGCGCCTTCGGTGTCTCACTCTTCGTGCGTTCAGCCTGGAATAAGGCACCGAAATCCACGCCTTGATCTTCGCTCTTGCTTGGCTCCAGGTGCTTTTCTGCGGATGTCTGGGCAAGGATTTCTGGTTTGGCCGAAGGGCTTTCTTTGGGCCTGGCCCTTTCTGTTTTTTCAGGGGATGAAACCGGGCGGGTCATCGCCGGTGGCCCCTGGGGAGCCATCGCGACACGAAGAGGCACGGCTGCGGAGGGTTTTACCGTCGGTTCCTCTTCAACACGAACCGCAGGCTCTTTCGGCTCTGCCTTGGCCAACACCGGCGCCTGCGTGGGTGTCTGAACGGCATGGGGAATATCCACGGAGGTGATAGGTTCAAGTACGACAGGTTTGGGAATCAACGGTTGAGAAACGGACACCGCTCCACCCTGCTCTACGCGGGTTGACGTTTGGGCTTGATCCTCTTGGGTTTGGCGCTCTTTGGGTTTGGATGCCAACTCCAAACGGGCACCTTTTTCATCGTTTACCACGTCGAACATCGTCGTATCCGCGTCCGCCGTTTCAATCGCTGTGGTTTGAAAAAGCTCATCCACCTGCGCGTTGTTTTCATTTTCTGCTTGCGTGCTTGCCTTGTCCAGAAGAGCCACCGTCTCGGTTTCACCTTCTCCTGATGGATTCTTCACCGCCAGTTCTTGGCTCTCTTGACTGGATACTCCCGGCTCAACGGGAGGAGCCTCCCAGCCTTGACTTACATCCAGGGGTGGTTCTTGAGCCGGCTGGTTGAAATCATCCGTCTTCAGGGAATCGGCCAAGGCCAAAGGAGATACGGCGAAAGGCTGTAGAAGAATACGCACGCCCTGTTCGTCGGCCTGCACATCAAAATCCGCCGGTTCCCCAAGATAAAACAACATCCGCAGCATGGGGACATTGTTCTGGGTCTGGTTGACCAATTCCAGCCTGCGTACCAGCTTGGTATGGACCTTGGGAAAGGCTTCCAAGCCTGCCGGGTTGAAGGAGGTATGGGCAAAGTCAATCACCAGACGTCGCGGGTTTTCCAGTTGATAGCTTGAAAACAACGGGACAATACGCCCGGACAAGGCCAGCAAAACCGCGTCACCCTTGGTCTCCGCATGAACGGATTCAACCCGGTTCATCTCTTGCGAGCCGAAACCGGCGTCGTCTGCCATCAGCAGAACAAGACCGAAGAAGACGGCCAATCCGCATTGTATCCAAGAGCGATTCATCAGTGACCTTGACAGATTTCCATTGCGTTTACCGGGATGAACCAATAAAATGAAAGTAGTATACTAAATGTAAAACAAAAGGCAATGCTCCAGCGCACCTTTTCAACGCTTTCTTGAAATGCACCAACGAGGACTCCGCGAAGTGATGTCCGTTTTTGAATCCCCAATGTGGGCTGGTCTTTTGGGGGATGTACTTGACCGATACATTGTGTATGCTTTCAGTGGGTTCCTGAAACCTTGGACCCACGCAAAACCAAACGAAGATGGCGGGGTCGGTTGGCCACTGTCGATACCGCCAAGGCGGGATAGGAAACGAACATGCAGTTGGATCTAATCTGTCTCGGTCTGGTTCTATTCATGGTCACCTGGGGATGGCTGAAAGGCGGACTCCTTCGGGTGGTTCACATCGGTTCCCTGGCCGTCGCTTCCGTCGCGGCGGTCTGGGCCAAACCCATTGTGATGGACCTGCTGAAAGAGTATCTGGGCAATACCCTTCCCTACCCGCCTCTTTGGGCAATGGGAGGAACCTTCATCCTTGTCTTTCTGGTTTTGAACATCACCCTTTCCGACTACGTTCAATCGCTGATTGATGAAAGCGACAGTGTCAGCAGCATGAACCGGATTCTCGGCGCAAGCCTCGGTCTGGCGACATCGGTTGTGATTATCACGGTTAGCCTGGTCATGTTTTCCCACATCAAAGACACGGTATTTCGCCACAAGCCGGAGTTGGTCAAAACCTACCAGAGCAGCAAGGTGGTTGACTTCGTCATGAGTACCTCCTTCAAGAACCTGCTTCTCCCTTCTCAACTGATGGATACCCTTCGGCTCGAACAGGCCATGAAAGACCCGGCTTGGAAGGAGAAGTTGGAAAACACCGAGGAGTTGGAATCCCTCATCCATAACCCCGTGTTCGAGACATTACGGCAGAATGAGGAAGCAATGGCCCTGATTCAAAGCCAGGACATGATGGGCCTGTTGCAAAACGATGCTTTTCAGGATGTCCTTTCCGACCCGAAACTGATGGAACTGTTTGAAAATAAAAACATCGGCGATCTCTTAAAACGGTTGAAAGAACAAAACGCAGAGCTTCCGGAACTGCCGGATGACCCGTTCTAAACTGTGTTTATCGGTTGATTTTGCCTCTGGAATCTCCATCCAAAGCCCTTTATAGTGTTCTCCATGACTACGGGAAAGGGTGACCATCCCAGAGAAAGGCGGAAGAGGTGGCCAGGAAACAGCGAGCGTTGCGTTTGTTCATTTCCGGACATGTCCAGGGAGTGGGGTTTCGCTATTGGGTTCAAGAGCAGGCGATCCGTCTGGGGCTTTCCGGCTTTACCCGCAACCTTTCCGATGGCCGTGTGGAAGTGCTGGCCCAAGGAGAGGATGACGCTCTGAATGAACTGGCCCGCTGGTGCGCCATCGGCCCCCGCTACGCCGAGGTAAACAAGGTCGAGCGTAACGAGGTCCGGGAAACCATGCTTCAAAAAGGATTCGACATCCGCTGTACGCGGGTTGGATAGGAGAGAGCCATGTTTGAATATACCTGGTTGGGAACGGCAAGCGTCCGCTTGCGTAGCGAGAAGACCACCGTCGTCTTTGATCCCTTTTTCAGCCGTAACCCGGACTATGAAACCCTGCGCATGGACGATCTTCAGGACGTGCAGGCGATCCTGCTCACTCACGGGCACTTTGACCACGCCTCGGATGTCCCGTCCCTGGTCCGCCAATTGCGAGTCCCTGTTTATGCAGCCCCGGATACCGCGGCCTTGTTGCACAAACGTCATGGTCTGCCCTCGGCCCTGGTCAAGTCCATCCGTTTCATGGAGCCCTTCACCATCGGGGATTTCAGTTTCTTGCCTCATCCGACCCGGCATATCCGCTATGATAGGGCTTTGGTTCAGCAAACCATCCAGGAGACCTTTTGGGGTTCAGGACGCGCCCACCTTGCTCACCTGCCGTCTCATCTGAACTCTCATCTTCGCTTTCCTTGCGGCACCTGCATTGCCTGGCGCGTGGATCATCTCCAGACCAGCCTGCTTCATCTGGGAAGCCTGGCCTTTGATGCAGTCCAGCGCTACCCCAAAGGACTGGACTGGCTCAGCCTGCCTTATCAGGGACACAGCCGCTTGGATGAACTCTCTTTGGAGGCACTGTTTGGTTTGAAACCCACGCAGGTGGTGCTGCATCATCATGACAACACCTTTCCCCCAATCAGTCAGACCGTAGACACCGAACCTTTTGCACAGCGTTTGAACCAAAGCCACTTGCCCACCACGCTCTACAGACCAGGCCCACGAGAACCGCTGTCCTTGGTCTGAGCGGATCACGATAGACAGTTCAAACCGAAGGCCGGGAAATTTCCCGGCCTTCGGCATCCATACGATTCTGACTGCGTTTATCCGTTGATGCGTTCCAGGAAGGCTTCTACACGGGTTCGCAACTGCTCGGCATCTCCCGCGCTGTAGTCGGTATCAATGAGCAAGGTCGGAATGCCCTGCTCTTCCAGTTTCTTTTCCGACGGACCGGCTTCCATCTGGTAGGGAGTGCAGAACTGCAAGGAGTAATGCAAGACACCCTTGGCTTGGGTTTTGGCGGCCAGGTCTTTCACATGCTCCATCCGGGTGGGATTGGGCGTGAAAATAGCGCAGTCGATCTTGGAATACCGCTCGGTGACAGCATCCAGCAGGGCATCAATGGAATCCCCTTCGTTGCGGGTCAGGTTCTGCGTTCCACGATCTCCCACGCAGGATTCATCCGCCACAACCACCGCACCGCTGCTCTCGACAATGGAGTGCATCTTCCAGTTCGGCACGGCCATTGGGCATCCACTGACCACTAGGCGCGGGGTTGTCTCATCGACCACGCCCTTCTTTTCGGCAATGCGTGTTTCCAGTTCATCGCACAGGGCGTTGACGCTGGCCGTGAAACGGACCGGATCATCATAGAAGAACACCTGGTTGATCAACAGGGCGTCCATTCCACTGATCGGCGCAGGATTGGCCTTGCGCAATTCTCCCAGGCGGTGCATCGCCTGGCGTTTGGCGTTCACGATCTCAATCCCCTTCTTCAAGCCATCAATGGTGATCGGTCTGCCGCTCAAGGCTTCCAGGCGCTCGGCAAAACGGCGGTACTCGGTGCGCAGCAGGCCGATGCTTGCCTCGCTCTTCGTCTGGGGAAGATCCATCGCATAGAAAGAAGGGACCAGGTCTTTGAATTGCTCGTAGCTCTTCTTCTTCCCATCGCAGGTGTTTTCACCGACAATCAGATCACTGGCGGCAATGTACGGACAGACACGCTCTTTGACAAAGCCGAAGGCGCTTTTAATCAAGGTACAGGTGTTACGCGGCACGTATTGCTCCGCCGCTTCCGTCCCGAATTCGGCTCCGGCACAAAGTCCGACACTGATGCCATCCACGGCCAGAATCAGCTCTTCGGGAACAAAGACGCAGAAGGAACCCACGACGACACGGCCTTCCTTCTTGGCATCCACCAGTTCTTTGATGCGTAAGCCATGCACTTCGCTCATCACGAAGTCAAAATACTTCATGCCCTCCGGGCGGTTTTTCTGGCTGAGAAACAACTCTTGGTAGGCTTTGCCCAAAACATCAAGCAAGGCGTCATGCTTGACCAGATCCAGGCCCAGTTCCTCCCACATCGGACGATAATCCACGGTAGACATCTTCAACTCCTTGGTTTGGAGCGAGCCTCCATGATCGTCCGATATAGAACAAACCCGAAGACCCGCCTTGGTAAGACTCATGAAGCCGCACGGGCTTCCGGCGTTGGGTTCAGGTTCGTTTCAGGAAACACACCTTCATCTTTTTTCCATCCAGCTTGTAGTTTGACGTACTCTCGGCTATGGTTCTACTAAAGATACGAGACTTCGTCAAAGAAAACCTCGGGAGCATCGCAAACGATGGAAAAACGATTGGAATTGAAGCAAGGGGACATCACTCAGGAAGAGGCCGACGCTCTGGTGAATGCAGCCAATGCCGGGCTACGCGGTGGCGGAGGGGTTGACGGAGCCATTCACCGCGTGGGCGGGCCGGAAATCATGAAAGCCTGTGATGAGATCCGCGGTCGAACGGGCGGTTGCCCAACCGGACAAGCAGTGATGACCCCTGCCGGGAAGCTCTCGGCCCGCTACGTGATTCATGCCGTCGCTCCCATCTGGAGAGGCGGCTTTTATGGTGAAGCCCGCCTGCTTACGTCGGCCTATCGGCAATGTCTGGAGCTTTGCGAAGAACATGAACTGGCCCATGTCGCTTTTCCCAGTCTGGGAACCGGAGCCTATGGCTACCCATGCCGTCAAGCCGCCCTCATCGCCCTTTCAACCATTCTGGATTTCCTCATCCAATGCCGAAAGCTGGAACACGTCACGATAGTCTTGTTTGACGAAGATACCCTGGACACCTTCCAGCAGGCCCTGCAGGTCTTGGCAAGACTGGGACGATATTAAAGGAAAAGATTCCGATCCCTTCTTCAGAGAGATGACCGTTTGTCAAAACGGATGGCGCGTCGTATTCCCCTCCCAGATGCTGGTCCCGGCTTTCCTTGTCGTGGGATTGAAGCCGTCAAAACGGAGCCAGGCCCAGGTTTTCCCGGTTTACTCCGTATCCGGTAGAGCGTGGTTTTCCGTTTCAAGGCGCGGGGTTGAACTCGCGTCCACAGGGGGATCATCCTTTTTCCATCGCCCATACCAGGAACGTATCAAACGGATGGATGGTTTCTCAACGGCATGGTGTATCAAGGCAGCAAGTGAAAGCACAGCAACAAGGGCTACGGCAATGGCAAGCTGGGGATTGTCCGTAATCCGATACATCTGCCGGATAACCACATAACCGATGTTCTGATGCACAAGATACAGCGAATACGAGATCCCTCCAAGGTAAACCAAGGGACGCCAACTGAGTTTCTTCATCCACGGGCGACCAATAAAGACAAAGGGCACGCTGAAAACCACCAGCATCAAGGTCGTCTGCCAGGAGTGATCCACCCACTGTTTGGTATAGGCAAGCAGAAGAATCACGTAGTTCAGAACCGATGGTTTTCGTCGGTGAATGCAATAGAAGGCAATTCCCAAAGCAAACAGGTGAATGTATTTGGTGTTGAGGATCAGCTTTAACCAAGCATAAAACAAGGTCTTCTGAATGCCGAAGAACGATGCAATATCATATTGAACAAAACTCAATCCGATCCAGGCAATGACAATCGGGCCGATCCAGCGCAAACCTTTCAGCCAATACAGAGCAAGCATTACAACATAGAAAAACAGTTCCCGTTCCAAGGTCCAATAGACACCATCTACGTATCGAAATTTGAACGACCCTCGAACCATGCTCAAGTTTGCCAAAGCATCGGAGAAGCTGGCTTCCCGCCCCGGTAATCCGACCAGAGAGACCAGGGTGAAGGTGATGGCCAAGGTCGTCCAGAACACCGGATACAATCGTGAGAATCGGCCAACGATAAAATCCAGACCTCGGCGGGTTTTGTCCAAGGTCATCAGAATCACAAACCCGCTAATCATAAAGAACAACTCCACCCCATAATGCGCATGGCGGAAGTTCATCCACAATCCCGGTTCGTGTTTATAGATCATTCCATAGCGGTGGGTGAAGTGGTAGGCCAGAACAGACAAGGCCGCCAAGCCCCGCAAGACATCCAACTCCAGCAAACGTTCTTGCTTGGGGGTCTTGATCTCATCCATGATCGCAAAAACTCCTACACGACGCACAAACCAAGGGGTAGAAACCGGGTACAATCATCTCTGACGCTTCCTCTTTTGTTATCCCTAAAAGAAGAGGAAATTCCATAAGATTCCAAGTGGATGAATTATCCGGTTCATCCGTGATGATGAGAGACGAACCACAGGCATCCTTCGGTTTGTCACAAGGATCAATTCTAACGTTTCATCAACGCAGCATGAGACTAACGAAAAAACATCCCGCTGTCAAAAGGGGAATGCCTCTTGCCCGATGCCTCCACCGGCGAGGCGCCTGCGGCCTTTGAACAACAGATACGGCGCGGCTTTCTTCATGGAAACATGAAGGTTGCGAAGATGCTCCAACTCTGTAAAGGGGGTTTCCTGTCGGGTGGCAAGGATTCTCTCAACCCCTTTAGGGCCAAGTCCTGGAACCCGAAGTAGCTGCTCTGGGTCGGCGTTGTTGATTTCCAGCGGGAAAATCTCCGGGTGGCTGTCCGCCCAGGCTTTTTTGGGATCACGGGAGAACTCGAAGTTGCCCTTGTTGTCAAAGACAAACTCATCCTCTTTGAAGCCATAATCCTGCAACAGAAAATCCGCTTGGTAGAGCCGGTTTTCCCTCCACAGCGGTGTTGGCGGCAAAGACTCCAGAGGCGTTTCCGCGATGGGGTTGTGCGCACTGAAATAGTTCCGTTTCACTCCCAAGGCTCCCCGTGTTCGCCCCATGACCTTGATGAATTGCTCGTCCTTTTCCCCGGCGGCACCCACCACGTATTGGGTTGTGATCCCTCGACAACGATAGGCCCGCGGATTGGTATCCATCAACTGCCGGGCGACCTCCAGCAAACGAAACAGCCCTTCTTCGTGGCGTTTTTGTGGTGCGATGAGCGAAAGATGTTCTTGATCCACGGTTTCCAGGTTGGCGGACACCCGATCTGCCAAGCGAAGAGCCTGGTCTACCTGGTCATCTTCGATACCGGGAATCAGTTTCAGATGTAGATAACCGCGAAAATTCAAACCGACCCGCACCAGATGGGCAGCCTTGAGCATGTCATCCATCACCTGAACCGGCTTATGGCATACGGCAGAGCTTAAAAACAGAGCGGAAACTTTGCGGCGGCGCAGCAGATCGGCAAACAGCGATGCCAATTCCTCCGGCGAGAGAGACACCCGGCGGATATCCCGATCATGACGAAAGGCACAGTAGCGACAGTTGTGCAGGCAGGTGTTGGACATCAAGACTTTGAGCATCCATTGGGTTCGTCCATTGGGCAAGACCGAAGGGTAAATCCACTGATCCACATCGTTCTGACGGACCCGCCCTTCCCCACAGGTTCCGCAAGCCAGATCATAGCGAGCGCCCTCGCCCAAGACCTCCAATTTTTCCTCCACGCCGGGAGTCGAACGAAGCAACATCGGTTTGCAACCACTCCACTGCTTGATCACGGTTACCTGGCATCAACCCAATCACTCCTTTGAATGTATACCTGACCTGTTCTTTTGTCCAGTGTTTTCATTGCAACTGGTTTCTACGGGAAAATCATTCATTTCGGCGTACCTTTGCTCATTCTTTCAGGCAGCAATCCCTTTTTTCAAAAAACGGTGACAGCTTCAGCTTGCTACGGTGTTGACCCATGCAGGAAGCAAGAACAAAACGCTTTCATGGAGAAACGATCATGGACAACATCCTCTTCCTGATTCATCAAAACCTGGACCCAGGTTGGCTTATGGGCAGCGGGCTCTGCGTTCTGACACTTGCGCTACAACTTTTCTGTCAACCGGTGGAAAGCAAGCCAAAGCAGACGATGGAAACAGACGAGATGGGAGGCATCCAATGGAAAGCCGTGGAAAAACCGTAACGTTTTTCGCTGTTGTGGCAATGAGTGCTTTTCTCGGTTTCCTTGCCTTGATCTTTCGTGTTCTTTCTCTTTTTCATCATTCGCTGTTTGACAGGTAACACCTTTTCACCCTGGCGGTGTTGATCCTAGCAAGAACGGAAACGAAGAATCCGTTCCACCATTCAACCAAGACTCAACCATCCCTACTCAGGAGTTCATCATGGTCGACAAACTTTTGAATCTGGCCCTCATCGGCGGCGATCCCATTCTCTACATCCTGTTGGTTCTCAGCGTAATCAGCATCGGAATTGCTCTGGAGCGCCTGGTCGCCTACCTGCGAAACCGCATCAACCTGGCCGAATTTCACCACAAGGTAGTCACCCTGCTTAATGAACAGAAAACCCAGGAAGCCCTGGAGATTGCCGAAGAGGTTCACTCCGCCGAGGCTCGCGTCATTGCTGAAGGGCTGCGCAATGTGGATAAAGACCAGGCCGTGGTCAACGAACTGATGGAATCCATGAGTATCCGCGAGCAGCAGAACCTGGATAAACGATTGAGTTTTCTCGGCACGGTAGGTTCCAACGCTCCCTTCGTCGGTCTGTTGGGAACGGTTTTGGGTATCATCCAGGCGTTTCATGATCTTTCCATGAATGCCGAAGGCGGCCCCAGCGTGGTGATGAGCGGTATCGCCGAAGCGTTGGTAGCAACTGCCGTCGGCTTGTTGGTGGCGATTCCCGCCGTGGTCTGCTTCAACTATTTCAAGAACCGCCAAAAGCAGATCATGGGAAATATCGGTCAATTGCAACGGATGCTTCTCGCCTTTGTCGGTAATCAGGCCAAGACAAGCAACCCCAATCCGCAGTCCAAAACCATCTAACCAACTCTTCACCCAGGCCGGTTATCATCGGCTTGGGTCTTCACTCCAAGGAGCTTTCCCATGTCACACACCGCGACTTCCCACGATGATGAAATCACCGGCATCAATGTCGTTCCCCTGGTAGACATCGTTCTGGTTCTGCTCATTGTTTTCATGGTTACCGCCAACTTCATGGCCAAACCCGCCATTGAGATGAAACTGCCCAGCGCGGACAGTGGCGAAGCCAAGGAACGCAACCAGTTCAGCCTGCTTTTGGGTAAGGATGGAAGCATCGCCATCGGCGATACCCTGGTGGAAGAATCCGCCATTCAGCAAGAGTTTCAGAAGAAACTGGACGAGTATAAAACGGAAAAACGCCAGAGTTTGGAAGCCCAGGGTTTGAATGTCACAGAGAACAAATTGACCGTGTTGGCTCGTAACGAGTTAACGATGATTATCCAGGCCGACACCGTCGTTTCCCACGGTCGCGTGATTCACTTTGTCGATGAAGCCCGAAAAATCGGCATTGTCAATTATGCCTTCAATGTCGATCCCGCCGCCGCCGCCAAGGCTCCGGTGCAGGCCGCAAAGCAGGCAAGCCTCAACACGGATCAAGACAACAACGGCGGATAAGACCTTCATCCATTAAGCTGGAAAACAACGGCGATTTCTATTCTCAATCCTTGATGAACAGCCCTTGAAATTCTCTCGTTGAGAGAATGAACCTGAAAACAAGAGCTAAACAATCACACGAGGTTGTTCAGGAGAAACCCTTGTAACAACTTCATAATTGATTGTTGATAACCATGAAGCCATCATCTCTGCACTGATGGCTTCATCGCCTTGTTTACCAAGAAGAACCACTTCGCTGTCCAGGGCCGCCTGGGGAATATCCGTAACATCGGCGACAATCATGTTCATCATCACCCGACCCAAGACCATCGCTCGTTGACCCTCGATCAGCACATGGGCTTTGCCGGAAAGAAGCCTGTCATAGCCGTTGGCATAGCCCACGGGAAGCACGGCAAGGCGTGTCTTGCGGGCGGCGCGGAAGGTCCGTCCGTACCCGATGAACTCACCGGGTTCAATCCATTTGGTTTGAGCAATGCGCGTTTTCCAACACATCACGGGTTGCAGGTCAACCGTAGCACGCCCCCGCTCTTTGGCGGATACCAGGGTTTCCGTGCTGGGCCACAAGCCATAGAGGCCAATGCCTACCCGAACCATGTCACGGTGGGTTTGCGGAAAGAGGATGGTTGCCGCCGTGCAGGATGAATGGTGGATCTGAAAATCAATCCCAAGATCATGACATTGCCTCAAGAGTTCATCATAGCTCTCGGTCTGACTTTGAGCAAAAGCATGATCCGTGGTGTCTTCAATGTCGGCGTAGTGGGTGTAAACCCCTTCCAGAACAAGATTTTTTCGTTCTTTCAGCTCGGCCAGAAGGGGGAGATCCTTGGCTTGAAAACCTTGCCTGTTGGTCCCCGTTTCCAGTTTGACATGAAGCTCCAAGCCGACGCAATCGACCTTTTCCAAGACCGGGAGAAGTTCCGGGCCGGGCAAGGTAAGGCGAATGTCATGCTCAATGGCGAGAGGAATCCAGGCCGGTCGCAGGCCACCAAGCACCAGAATCGGAGCGGTAATATCCGCCCGGCGTAAGGTCAGCGCTTCATCCAAGGTGAAGACGGCCAGCCAATCTGCCCCAGCCTCCAGGACAAGATGAGCGACAGGAATCAAACCGTGACCGTAGGCGTTTCCTTTGACCACAAACAACAGGCGTTTCTCCGGTCCAACAAGATCCCGAAAACATTGTACATTATGACGAATAGCAGCTTGGCTGATCTCTACCCAGCTCGTCACCAAGGAGAGGTCATTCATCGTGGATGACTGGCCCCAGGCATCTTGATTGGAAAACGCACGAAGTTCAAGAGTAGGCATGAATCGATTCCTTCAGCATGGAGAGGTAAACAAGGTGAATCAGGTATCGTTATTTTGTTCGGGCAGGTCTTTCGCCAGACGAAAACCAATGGTAACCGAGCAGAGATTTTCCTGGCCGCCACCCTGATAAGCACAGCGGGAGAACATCTCGAACATGCTCCAGGCTCCTCCGCGAACAGTGCGGCTTCCGGTTGCCGTGTCATGAATGGTACTGCACCAGTCTCGGATATTCCCCGCCATATCACAAACACCATAGGGACTTTGATCCAGAGGATGATGACCCACAGGTTTCATCAGCGGTCGTGGTCCGTGGGAAAAGCGTGTATTGGCAAAGGAGTCATCGAATTGATTGCCCCAGACATAGCGGCGACGGTCGGCTCCGCGAGCCGCTTTTTCCCATTCTTCGCTGGTCGGCAAACGATAGCTTACCCCATCCCGCTGGCTTCTCCAGCTCGTATATGCCAGCGCATCATGGTAGTTTACCGCCAAGACGGGCCAGCTTTCTTCCCAAACGTCTCCTTCGGCGTCGTTTTCACACAACCGCACGCGACCTTCCTGGGTCACTTCCAAGAAGCTTTCGTTGCTTCCATGCTGGCGAGGGCTATGGGCCAGCGCTTTCTCAAGGCCATCCTTTTCGGCGATGTCGTTCAGAAATTCCAAATATTCTTCCATCGTTACAGGAAATCGGGCCAATGCGAAATCCGGAACATGAACCTCTTTCAACGGGCCACTACCGAAAGTCTGGGGATCACCCCCCATTGGGAAATTCCCGCCACAGATGGGGATAAAACCATCCCCCACGGTTTCCGCATCAACAAGATGGATATGCTTTCGTGTCACACGGGCGCGTTCCACAAAGAAGGGAACACGGGCTGTCGCCATCCCTGGGGCCGAAACCTCCGCCAGATAGCTTCCTCTGGGCAGATGATGTTTTACCAAAGGCAAGGTGTGATGGTGCAGGATGGGCAAGGCTTCCAACACGCGGTTTCGCTCCGTGTACTGATACAGAGAAACGGTAGATCCCGCCTGTTCACAGCTCAGCTCCGCTTTTCCTTCACCCCGTAGGAGGTCATCATATTTACCATCGTTATAGCGACGAACCAGGTTTTCCCAATAGATTTTCATTGGTTCGTCGCCATCGAACTCGGACTCCAGCATACGCTGCCAGTAGATTTCCGCCAGATGGGCACGAGCAACCTTGTGGGAACTGACCAGTTGTGTCGCAGCGTGATAGGTGTTGGTCATTTCACTGAACGCGCTGGTCATCTGCCGTGACAACTCCGCATGTTCGTCTTGCAGACTCCACATGGCCTGACGCTGTTCCAAGGCGTGTTGCCCCTCCACCGCCAGGGCTTCATCCATGCGCTTGCGCAAGCGCCCCAAACGTTCCTTCAACACCTTGTACAGGTCCCGGCGCCCGTTGGCCTCCCGGACGAACTCATCGGCCTGCTGAGCACGACGTTCGGCTTGCAGCGAACCTTCCAGGTAGGCTTGCACCGCTTCGCGCAGGCTGGCCACATCCGGGTAACGGTCTTCCTTGCGCGGCGCGAGCGCACGCATGGTGATTTCATCCAATTCCAGCGGGATGTCTTCCTCCGGAGCCCTCAGCCGTGGCGATTCAATGCGTTCCAGCAGGACTTCGTCAATGGCATCCATAATGGCCGGAGCGGTGATCGGGGGCGTAAAAGTCAGAAGTTCGTACAGAATCCCACCCAGCAGATAAACATCCGTCCGCTCGTCGATCTGAGTGATTTTCCCTCGTGCCTGTTCAGGGCTCATATAGGCCGGTGTGCCGACAATCATCCCGTCTTTCACGGGAAGATCGTATTCGGTATGCACGGCCAAGGCCGCCGGTTTGCGGGTTCGTCCGACCAGAGACAAGCCCCAGTCCATCACCAGCACTTCTCCGAAATCGCCGACCATCACGTTTTCCGGTTTCAGATCCCGATGCAGCACTCCGCGGCTATGGGCGTATTCCAAAGCATTCAGCATCGGCAGCAGCATAGCCAGCCGCTTGGTCAGCGGATACTGTTTTCGGATCAGCAGATCACCGCTGCGCAACCGGCCCAGAATGCTCTTCAGGGTCTGGCCTTGAATGCGCTTCATCGCCAGAAACAGGTTACCGTCTTCCAGACGCCCAACCGTATAGATGGGAATGATGTTCGGATGCTCCAACTGGCCGGTAATCTGGACTTCACGCAACAACTTTTGAATGTCCCGTGGTCCTGCACGGTGGGCGTCAATGAAGGTCTTCAAAGCAACGGTACGACCGATGTCTTTATCAAAAGCCGCCAACACCCGGCCCATCCCACCACGCCCCAACTCCTCACGGATTTCAAACTTACGTTCCTGGGTCAGAGCTTGGTTCGGATAAAACGTCGCTTCGCTATCCGGTACGGGAGGCAGTTCCAGGGTCTTGGCCTGGCTGTCCCTGGACACCGTCAAAATGGTGTGGGAGGCCAGCACCCGTTGGGTGGTCGCAGCATAAAGGTCTTCGGCGTCAGAGAGGATCTCCAACAGGTCAGAGCGTTCGTTCCTGGAAGAACCGTTGTCGTTCATGTCTTTTTATTTCGGAATGTTATACTTTACAAGTTCAACGAGAACTTGATTCTTTTTTTCTTTCTTCTTGGTCTTCAGATAGGTTTCCATACGCACCATGCCCACACCCGGCGCATAGCTTGTTTCCAAGATCAAGAGGTTCCCGTCTTTCAGCACATTCATCGCCTGCACGATCAGGCAGTTGTCAAACACACCGGCGGGAACCGTAAGGGTCGCCTTGTCAGACATGATTTCCATGTATTCCACCACACCCGGCGCCAGGCGGGAGGTCCACTTGGTCCCCTCAACCAGTGGGTGGTACAGCAGATAGCGACTTGCATCGCGCAGACCGTAGGAGTCGTGACGGAAACGCCCGCCCTGATTGTCCACCCACAAGCCCTTTTCTTTCTTCACGATGGACACATGGATTTCGCCCTTTTCGCCAAGCAGGGTCCGTCGGTAGGTCCAATCGTTTCCCAGATTCAGCGGGAAAAATTGCTGGCTGGTTTTCTCATAGCGCTTGGGAACAATCAGCGGATCACCATATTTCACATCCTTCGGACGATCCACTTTGTTGGTTTCCTGGTGAACCCGTTCTTTTTCCAGGCTGTCTTCAAACGCCGGGTCATCGGCCAGTTCCCGCGTGCGTGTCTGGTCCAAGGTATGGCAGGATGAACCCAACGAGACAAGACAGATCATCACAGCCAAAAATCCTATCCTGGAGATAGTCATCACAGTTTGCTTTTCCTTGTTCATGGTTTACGCCTGACAGCTCACCGAATACCAGGGAATCTCGCAAGTCACCAACGAAGCGCGTCAGTCGATACTCATCGCCTTGACACGCAGGGCCAGAGCCTCAGCCTCCTCCACGGAAAGGGATGTACGAAGTTCCAGGCCAAAGACCTCCGCAGAGGCCTTGATCGCTCCGGCCAAGACATTCTCCCACGCGGGAACGGCGATTCCCAAGTCTGCCAACGAGGTTACCCCGGAATCACTCAGACCGCAAGGAACAATTCTATTGAAACGATCCAGATCCGGGTTCACATTGAAAGCAAACCCATGACTGGTCAGTCCCCGTTGAACATGAACCCCCACCGCTCCCAGCTTCTTCCAGGCCGGAACAGGAGCTTGGACCGTGCTTTGCTCATGCACCCATACGCCACGTATACCTTCCCGGCGGATCAGGTTCACACCAAAGAGGGCCGCCAGGCGGATCATGATTTCTTCCAGACGATGAATGTAGTCTTTCACTCCGGAGATCCCCAGGCGGGCAAGATCCACGATAGGATAGACCACCAACTGTCCCGGCCCATGATAGGTAACCAGGCCACCACGATCGGTTTGCACCCATTGGGCCTGCTCACGGGCAAGATCCTGCGGATCGAAGCGAAGAAACTCGCTGGCGTCCCGTCGTCCGGAGGTATAGGTATGAGGATGTGTCAACAACAGCAGAAAGCCACCGCATTCCGTAGGGCTTTCGGTCAAAACACGCTGGTAGGCTCGCTGTAGGGACCACGCTTCACGATATGGTACGTCCCCCAGCGTCTGCGCGATCAGGAAGGAAGACATCAAGAACCAGAGAAGAGCCTTGCGGCGAAGAATTCAGGGAGCCCTTCGGAAAGAATCTTCTGGGCAGCGCCTTCGATGTCGTAATTGATGCGGTAAAATTCAATGGCTTTGCGCTCCGTGTCGTAGACACTGCAACAGGCACGCGGATCGTAGTCACGGGGCTGACCAACGCTTCCCACGGCAATGACGTACTTGCGATCGGGCCGCAACTCCATATTTTCTACAGGCAGTTCAATGGCGCTTTCATTGCTTAACTCGTAAATACGCCGCAAATGGCTGTGACCGACGAAGGTCACGAAGCGCAGCTTGTCATAATCCAAGACCAGACGCTGGGCGTGGTCCAGGGTATAGACGTAGTTGAATTCATGCGGCGCAATCGGTTCGCCGTGAACGTAACAGATGTCATTGTCCGGATCGACCCGGAAATAGGGCATGTTCTCCAGGTAGTCCAGATGCTCCTGCTTCAAGGTGGTACGGGTCCACTCCAGCACTTCCTTGGCGGCATCGTAGTAGTAGGTGTAATCCATCTGCCCGGCCACGGCGGCATCATGGTTCCCCATGATGGTGAAGTCCACCATTGAGCAGAGTTTGTCCATCACGACATTGGGGCTGCCACCGTATCCGACCAAGTCACCCAGACAGATGTATTTGTCGATGCGGAGTTTGGTCATCAACTCCAGCGTGGACTCCAGGGCTTGTTCGTTGCTATGTATATCCGAAATCAATCCGATTCGCATAGGTCGTTGAATCCCAGGTAGTTAAGCGCGAAACCGGCTTCGCGCCTGAATGCACATGTCTAGCACAGTCCATAGGGTCTGTAAAGGCCGAAAGGCTCCCCAGGCTGGGAGTTGCCACATCAACCGAGACGGATTGCGCAAGCGATTGGTGTGTATTCTACCCCAAGCGAGGATGAAAAATCCAATACTATTTTTGCTAAAGTGATTGAATCACTGAAAATTGGCTATAGGTTTCACTCAATCCAAACCGGCTCCGCCAGGAGGTTTGACCCGGTTCGGAACATGGGCATCCTCGTAAAGCGTTCCAAACCTACGCGGTCTTCCACCAATTCTCCAACACAAAAGCCCGACCATGTGGCCGGGCTTGACTTCGCTTGGGGAAACGTCCCTACATATCAAAATACAACTTGATCTCATAGGGATGGGGGCGGTTGCGCACGGCAAAGTGTTCCTTGTTGATCTTGTAATCAATCCAGGTGTCGATAATATCCTTGCTGAACACGCCGCCTTCCAGCAGGAATTCATGATCCTCGGCCAGAGCATCGCAGGCTTCCACCAGAGATGTGGGAACCGGTTTGATTTTCTCCAGGGTTTCCTTGGGCATTTTCGTCACGTCATCATCAAACGGCCCCATTCCCAACTCGGTCGGGTCCAACTTGCGACGGATGCCGTCCAGCCCCGCCATCAGTTGCGCGGCCATCGAGAAGTACATGTTGCAGGTGCCGTCGGGCGGACGGAACTCAAAGCGTTTTTCACTTTCCGAAATCGCATACTTGGGAATCCGGATCGCCGCCGAGCGGTTGGCCAGACCGAAGAAAAGATTCGTCGGCGCTTCAAAACCCGGAACCAGACGTTTGTAGCTGTTCGTGCTGGGGTTGGTGAAGGCCAGCAGGGCACGACCGTGATACAGCAAACCGGCAATGTAATGCAACGCCGTCTGGCTCAGACCGGCATAGCCTTTTTCATCGTAGAATACGTTTTTGCCGTTTTTATCAAACAACTGCTGATGGAAGTGCATCCCGCTCCCCGCTTCGTTGAACAAGGGCTTGGGCATGAAGGTGACGGTCTTCTGATGTTTTCTGGCAATGTTCTTGATGATGTATTTGGCGCGCATGGCTTTGTCACCCATGCGGGTCAGGCTATCCATGATCACTTCAATTTCGCTCTGACCGGGTCCACCCACTTCGTGATGATGATAGCGAACGGGAATGCCCATGTCTTCCAGTGCCAGAGCCATTTCGGCACGCAGGTTGTGCATGGCATCTAGGGGGGGAATGGCATGGTATCCACCGTGCATGGAAATCTTGTGCCCCAGGTTTTTCCCTTCCATCTGACTGTTCCAGTCGGCCTCGAAGGAGTCGATCATGTAAAAGCTGGTGTTCACATCCTCTTTTACATTGACGGAATCAAAGATGTAGTACTCGAACTCCGGTCCCCAGACGCTTGTTTCGGCAATGCCGGTTTCTTTGAGGAATTCCTCGGCACGAAGTGCCGTGCCTCGCGGGTCGCGGTTGTATCGTTTTTTGGTATCCGCTTCGCAGATATTGCAGATCACACTGATCGTCGGCTCATCCCAGAAGGGGTCGAGTTCGGCGGTGTCCACATCGGGAATCAGGGCCATGTCACCGCCCTCAACGGACTTGAACCCCGGCGTACTGGAACCGTCAAAGGCTTCACCGTTGGTGATGATGTCCTCATTTAAGCGCTGAGTAGGCATGGTCAAGTGGTGCCAACGACCAAACAAATCAACGAATTTCAGGTCGATCATTCTGGCTTGATGTTCGTCGCAGATCTGCTTCATCCGTTCGTAGTTGCTCATATACATCCTCCACAATGGGTAAGCGGGTACCATACCCGATGACATTCGGACACCGAGTATTCATGGGATCAGGCAAAAAGGTCAACCTTTTTTCAAGAATTTCGCCGCTTTTTCCAACAAACGGGGATGTCTAGCCTTGGAAGCGATTCAAGCCGAAGGTTTTCCGTAGAATGCGGTCCAAAAAAGGTCTGGGTACGGTAGACTTCAACAAGGGAAGCATATGGGCTTCACGGGCAACCCGCATGACGGCGGGAGGATGGTTGGACAGCGAGGCTTTGACCACTTTGCGGGAAAAATCCTCGGCACTCATCGGGTTGTTCTCCTGGCTCATCTTCGCCCGCTTTTCAATGAAATCCGCGATGGGCGCAAACCGGCTTCCTTCCCTGCGGAAGCGATCGACACTTCCGGCACTGGTTGAACCGAAATTGGACTTGATTCCACCCGGCTGTACCGTCATCACATCAATCCCAAAGGGGGCGGATTCCAAGCGCATGGCTTCGGAAATGGAATGCAGAGCCGCCTTGCTGGCCGCATAGGAACCGGCAAAGGGAGAGACGAAGATCCCTGTGACACTGCCGATATTGACGATGCGCCCGCGCTTCTGGTCGGCCATCGGACCAAAGACCGCCTGCATACAGGCCAAAGCACCCACAACATTGATTTCCAATTGGCGGCGCAGATCATCCAGGCTCACTTCCGCCACCGGGCCGATAAGCCCAAACCCGGCGTTGTTTACCAGGACATCCACCCTGCCGAAGCGATCCAAGGTCCAGGCTACAGCCTGTTTGACGCTTTCCTCGTCTCCCACATCCAAAGACGTGGTTGCAAAGCCTTCGGCCTCCAACTCTTTGATGCTCTCTTCCCGGCGGGCCGTGGCAACCACATGAGGCGTATGCTTGCGATACTCTTTGGCCAACGCCAAGCCGATGCCAGAGGAACAACCGGTAATCAACACAACAGGATCTTGAATGAAGGAACTCATGGGGCTTGTTTCTTTCCAGGCAAAGCAGGGGGACGGGGAAGTTCCCTCACCACCCCCAGGATATTGGGAATCGCCTGCTGTGGAGCAGGCAAGGATTTGAGCAACTGCACATTGGATACGCCGGCCAGATCCAGATTCACGGTCTTGGCATGAATACTCAGTCCCGCCGGAGGCCCCCCGTCAAGATGGACGAGTTTGACCACCTGAAACACCGGAGACAGGGTCAAGGCAATAAAATCCCGCATCGGCAGGGGCGCACGAACAAAAAAGAACAGCAAATTACCACGTTGATCTTGAGCCAAAGCCGCTTCACTCCAGCCTTTCTGGCTACCTTTCCACACGCTGACACCAGGCGCTTTGATAAGCCGCAGGTTCTGAACCACCGTCTGGTAGTGAGCGATCCGTTCTTTTTCTTTGGGCTTATCCAGATCCACCAATTGAGCCTTGGGTAGGGAGGTTGAATCCGGCCCCAGCACCAAGGCTGCCTTGTAACCATTCCACTTGCTACTGTTCATGTGGGGGCCGTGTTTCAGATAACCGACGTGACTGAGCAGGTCTTGTTGGTACATGCCCAGGTTGATTGCCGCAACGAGGTTCTCTCGCCTCGCCCAATCCTGCAAGGTTCTGGAGTGTCCACCTTTCTGACTGGCCAGGGCAAGTTTGAAGCGTGCCCGCTCAGGATTGATCCTCAGTACGTGGATCTGCTCATCGGAAGGTTGGCTATCAGCAAGCGCTTTGATGGGAATCGCGCTGTACTCCACTCCCGGCTGAAGGACTGTCCAGTCCGGTTGAAACGGGGGGCCGGATTCTGCCAAAACTACAGAAGAAGTGAAAAGAAGCAGGCTCCACAGAAAGAGGCTCACAATCCAACGCTTCTGAGATTGCAATTCACCACGCTGTTGAATGGCCCGTGTCAAGGTCGTGCGTCCTTTCTCTCCCACGGTTTCCGAGAAATACAATGCCCGATGCAGATTCATCACGTTTCAACCCAGGAACTTTGTCATGCTTGCTTCCAGATTGCAAGGGATTCGAGAAAAACCTACATACACCCACAGTTCAGACTATTCAATACACTGTACATATGAACGTTGCTTTTATTTAGACGCCTTCATTCAGTCTCAAGTGAAATTCCACTCTTCGCCATGATATTCCTAGTCTTTTATCATTTTCAACGTCTACTCCAGGGATAAAGAGCGTTCCTGTTCCCCTTGATTTTTCCACAAGGTTTGCGACTTCTTCTTGGTACATCCAGCGAAATGAAGTAGGATGATCCTACTATCGTGACAAGACAATCAAGCATGACGAGTCATGCCGAGGGATCTGAAGGATTGGGTTTCAGCGTATTGCAACGATGATACACCATGTTCACAGCGTCCTAACGTAGCGCGTCATCATCATGCCACGACTGAACAGGGGGAAGGGGATGTCAATGGATTCTGGTGAACTGCCCCAAGTGAACATCACTGCAGATATTTTAGATAATCTGAATGATGCGGTTGTTATAACAGACACGAGCTACAAGGTCCAACTCTGGAACCAGGGCGCGGAACAACTCTATCAGATTCCAAGCGAAGAAGCCCTTGGAAAACAGATTGATTTCCTGGTTCGGATTGAGCAATCCGAGTTGGAACGAGCAGAAATCAGGCGTTTGGTCCATGAGACGGGAACCTGGCGGGGGGAAGTCCTTCATCGAAGCAAACCGGATCATTGCATCTGGGTGGATTGGTCGATCAATCTCCTCCGGGATGCCACCGGGGAACCGATGGGAATGATGTCCATCACCAAGAATATCGGAAAGCGCAAAGCCTTGATGGAGCAACTTGAGGAAAGCCATCAGTTGTTCGACACCTTTATGGAAAACCTCCCCGGCCTGATTCTGATTAAAGACCACGACCATCAGTATCGCTATTTCAACGGGTTCGCTTTTCGTGGGATTGCTGACTCATCCTGGATAGGAAAAACAGCCAACGAGGTCTTTGATCCCGTTCTTGCCAAAAAGATCAACATCATGGATCACAATGCGATGACTCATGGACCGTTGAACTACTTGGACAGCCTTCCATCGAAATTCGGTGATCTGATCCACGTTCAGATGTGCAAGTTTCCGATTCACCGAAAAGGAAAACCGCCTCTCCTTGGCGGTATCGGACTAGACATCACCGAACTCACGCAACTGGAAGCAGCCAGACAGGAAAACGAAGACCGCCTTCGCTATGCACTGGAAGCCAGCGACAGTGGATTGTGGGACTGGAACATCTCCAACAACATGTGCCATTTCAGCCCCCGTTTCTGTACCTTGCTCGGCTACGATCCCAAGGAACTCCAACCAACGTTCCAGAGTTGGGAAACTCTGGTTCACGCAGACGACCTCCCGGACTTTAAGCATATCCTTCAAACCTACCGAACCCGACACCATGAATCGTTTGAAACGGAAATCCGCCTGAAGGGGAAAAACGGCCAATACCGCTGGAGCCTGATTCAAGGCAGGTTGGTGGAAGTCGCCCCCCAGGGTAACCCAGTTCGCATGGTGGGAACTCTCTCCGACATCACGCGAAGAAAAGAGATGGAAGAGGCACTGCGCGAATCGGCAGAATTGAATGAAAGCCTGATGAACGCCATGCCGGACCTGATTTTCCGTTTCGATGAAGAAGGTCGTGTGGTCAGTTTCAAACCCTCCAGCGACATTCCAACGATGGTGCCCGCAGAAATCTTCCTTGGCACCAAAGCTCAGGATTACCTTCCTCCTGAAACCGTTGTCCTCTTTGAGCGGACCCTCAAAGCGGCCTTGGAAACGGGAAAAACCCAAACCGTTGAATACAGCTTACTCGTTGGAGGAGACAAACACTATTACGAAGGTCGGATGGCTGCCTGCGGAGAAAAAGAAGTCCTGATGTCCATCCGGGATATTACGGACCGGACGGTTTTGCTTGAAGAGAAACACAAGCAGCAATTGCGCCTCGAAACCATCCTTCAGACCATTCCAGACCGTTTGATGATGATTAACCGAGAGGGAGTCATCACGGAAAGCCTTGGTTCCTTCCACCTTTTTGATGACGAACCGACCGCCAATCAATCTCTCGTTGATGTGGGATCCACCAATTTCCTGAGCCTGTTGTCCGATGACGATGCCAACCTCTGTCGTCAAGCCATTGAACGGACCTACGAAACCGGGCTATCTCAAACCGTGGAATACCGTTGCCCGCTATCCTCCCGAACCCGCTGGATTGAAGCCCGGACCAATCTATCCAGACTATCGGCATCTACAAAACCACAGATCCTTTGGATCATGCGGGACATCACCCGTAGAAAGCAGGAAGAAAAAGAGAAACTTGATGCCCTCACGCGGAGTCAGAAGCAGCAGGATCTACTTTCGAGCCTGGCCTCTCACCCCGCATTGATTCGTGGCAACTTTTCCATGTTTGCCTCCGTCGTCTGTGAGCAAGCCACGAAGTTGTTGAATGCGGAAAGAGCGAGTCTCTGGCTTCTGAGCCGTGATCGTCTTCAGTGGCATTGCCAAAACGAATTTGTTCAGGGTGGCGGAAAGCCCATCTCCGATTCCCAGACCAGAACCTTGGCTGCCCCAGGCTTTCAACGCTTACTGGGCACAAAGCGCGTCGTAACGTCCCACTCTCCACAAACGGAAGTCCCCTTTACGGAAATCGCTCCTCTGCTTCGGTTCCCGGAGAAATCCCCTGCCCTACTCTGTGCGGCATTGCGCCAAACCGGCCATGTAGAAGGGATTCTGTTGCTGGAACGGCCTTCCTCGGAGATTCCCTGGACTCCTGATGATGAAACCTATACCGCCACCCTGGTCGATCAACTTGCCCAGGCGATGATTAACGAAAACCGGATTACTGCGGAAAAAGAGCGCAAGAAAACCGCCCGTGACATGGCAACATTGATTCAATTGCTTCCTGATTTAGTATTCTTCAAAGACAGCGAAGGTCGCTACGTTCTTGTCAACCATGCCTTCGAGAAAGCTTTTTCCCTGGAATCCAGAGACATCATCGGACGGCGGGATGAAGATATTCTCCATCCCCAACACGCCCTTCCCCGTAAGCAAACCGACGAGATTGTTCAAAACGAACGCCGTGAAGTGCGCTATGAAGAAGAGATAATCCTTCCCAACGGCGACGTTCACACTTTTGACACCATCAAAATACCCCTGACCAAGCGAGGGAAACCTTTCTTGGGTCTTGTTGGTATTAGTCGGGATATTACCGACCGTCTACAGACCGAGAGTAAGCTGCGTTCCCATCAAGAGCAATTGCGTCAATCGCAACGGATGGAAGCCATCGGTCGCCTGGCTGGAGGGATTGCCCACGATTTCAACAACCTGCTCACCGGCATCACCGGCAATGTGTCTTTGATGCAGATGGATGTTCATGCCAAAGATCCGCTTCATGAATATCTGGATGACATTGAAGGCATCTGCGAGCGAGCCAAGGATCTGACCAGGAAGCTCTTAGCTTTCAGCCGGAAACAGGAGATTCAACCCCGCGTTCTTGATCTGAATCAGGTTTTGCTGGATTTCAAACGCATGTTGCAGAGGTCCATTGGAGAAGACATCGAACTGATTACAGAACTGGAGGAGAACCTCCCTCTGATCAAAGTAGACCTGGGTCTTCTGGAACAAGCGATTCTCAACCTCTGTGTTAATGCCCGTGATGCCATGCCGGAAGGCGGTCGTCTGATTTTACGCACGGAACGGCAGGAAAAAAACAACGCCACCACGGGAGAAACCCAGGTGTTTGCCGTGTTGCATTCCATTGATACCGGCCTGGGCATGGATGAAGAAACCCAGCAGCACATTTTCGAGCCGTTTTTCACCACGAAATCATCGGGGAAAGGAACAGGCTTGGGGCTTTCCACCGTCTGGGGCATCGTGCATCAACATGACGGAGAACTTTCCGTAGATAGCAGTCCGGGGGAAGGAACCGCATTCCACCTGCTTTTCCCTGAAACATCTGAAGTCCGAAGCGAAATCCAAGCGCTGCCCAAGCCCTCGGCAGCGACGCTTCCCCGTGGAACGGAAACTCTGCTCTTGGTGGAAGATGAAGAAATCGCGATGAAAACGGCCCATCGCCTGCTTACCCGTTTAGGCTACAAGGTCATTCAAGCGAAAAACGGGATGGAAGCCCAGATGCGTGAAGAGATGCACAACGGCCCCATTGACATCATGGTCACCGACATCGTCATGCCCAAGTTGAACGGCAGAGATTTAGCAAAGATCCTTGCGGAGAAGCGCCCGGAGATGAAAGTGCTTTTCGTATCGGGTCATGCTCCTCAACTGATTGGAGACATGGGCATGGATGTCAGTTCCCTTCACTTCATGGCCAAACCTTACAATCCACCGGCGCTGGCCTGGAAGATCCGCGAGGTGCTGAAAGGTCATTCTTGCTGAACGAATAGCAAGGAAGGTAGTTCCACACTCAGCGAGCCATGCTGCGAAGCCCCAGATCACGGTAAAAATCACGCCGCCAGGAAATCAGTTCCGTGTTGGATACCTCACAGGCTCCATCTTTCAGCATCGGGCCTTTCTGGAAAAACGGGCTGAAATCTACAGGCAAGGGAGCCGGTAGCAGTCGGCGCTCCATCGCATCCATGAACAAAGAGGTTCCCGGAAGAGCGATGGCATATTGAATCAAGGGAAGCGCACCGAGTTTTTCATAACAACTGCGTGCGAACTGGAAGGTTTCCAGGATCGTCTGCCGCGTCTCACCGGGAAGACCGATGATAAAGTGCATCGCCGTAGGTAAATCCGCGTCCTTCGCCCATTGAGCCACCTTGCGTGAGGCTTCCGGGGACATGCGTTTGCCGATGATGTTCTCTGCCACCGTGGGGCTTCCGCTCTCCGGACTGATGGACAGAAGGCTAATCAAGTTCGACAGACGCTTGACAATGTCCTGGTCTAAACAATCCGCACGAAGTCCGTTGGGAAATTCAAGTTTCAAACCGTGAGCTTCCACCCGATCCAGGGTCGCACGGAAGAAATCCATATCCAGGTTGGCTGCTTCATCGAGCATGATGAGTTTGTCAAAACCATTGGAAACGGCCCAGGTCATCGCTTCGTCCAAGGCCTCCAGGTTGACTTTCCGCCAGGGAGTGCGCTGTTTACCCCCTTTGAAATGGCAGGTACAGAAGCTGCACTGATGAGCACAGCCGCGTGTCATTTTCATCGGCAGACTCGTCGGAGTAATCTTGAACTCATTGGGGCGTTTGAGTTTACTCAGGCAATCGGACAGGAATTTCTTGAAGTCCTCTCCCACGCCTTCATACAAACCGGCTCCCATAGCGAGTTCTTTGGCCGGCGTACCCTCCTGTAGTTTTTCCGGCAACTCCCCACTTTCCAACCAAGTATCCAGGCTGTTTTCGGCTTCGTACAACAACACCGTCTTTACCTGAGGCAAGGTACCCAGCCACATCACCGGGTTATGAGCAATGTAATTCATCCCGCCGACGTAGAGATCCGCCAGCACGATCTTTCCGAAATATCCGGCATCCTGCATCAAACGATTGGTCTGACCAATGCCCCGTCCGGAGGGATCTTGCACATTGAACGGGTCCATGTGAATCAAACTCCATTCAATATCCCGAAGGCCCTGAATGGATTTGCGCCAGGTGCGGTCGTTGCAGCCCAGACGGAAATAGCCGTCTTCCTCAATACTGATACTGGCCGTGGGTTTGCTCAAAGCATCGTGAACCACCACATCGTGCCCCTTCTGACGAAGGGCATAGGCCACTTGCCACAGGCCGAAACTGGCGAAATAGGGGTAATCAATGAATTGGCGATTGGCATAAACCGGCGGGCGTAGTAATGCGATGCGTGTCACGATGCGTTCTCCTTCCAAAATAATCTCAGTTTGTTCTACAACCGTCCCGGTGCAAAAGGCAACTGGAAAAGCAACGCTCATGCCGGAAACATCAAACAAAGGCCTGTAAAGCTTTTACTCCCTATTTTCATGACATCAAAACAAAGACGTTGACCTGAAAGTCTCTTTGTTCATAGTCTGTTTGGTAAATGGTTTTCTACTTCTTGACAATACCGACAAATGAAAGAGCAAGGTGAATCATGACTCGTTCCATCTTGATGCAATCTCTTCTTCTTGGTTTGCTGTTTCTAGCAATGGCTTCCTGCTCCGACACCTCAGACAACAGCGACGACGGGCTGAACGACGACACGACCGACGGCGATGAAACCGAAGACGGCGACACGGACCTGGAATCCGATGACGACGACGATGACGATGATGACAATCGTCCTGATGGAGATACACCGGACGAAGACGGAGACGTGGAGGATAGCGAAGAGGAGCAGGAAGAAGAAAGCCCCGATCCGACCAACGAAGCCCAGGTCTTCCCCATCAACCCGGTAGCCACACCGGATCTGATTACGGTGGATCTCCCCGCAGCCGACGATATGAACGGTCATCTGATCAGCGAAGCCGATACCCTGGGCCTGCGACGCATTCAGGTTCTTTCCTGCTCCGATGAAGGTGAAACCAACACGATCAACATGGGAGCCGGTCCACAAACCCAGCGAATCTGCACCCTCGCTCCCCATGCCAATAAAGTGGAAAACGGCAATTTCATCTACGATGACTACACCAAGGCGGTAAACGGTGTGTTTGATCCGACAGACAGACACGCCGAGGTGGAAGCCTTTTACCACGCCCACCGCTTTTATGATTTCTTTACCCGGCCAGAGGTCGGTGTGTTCGATCACATCCCGGTCTGCCACGGAGACAACCAGGCTCCCATTACACTGGTCGTCAACTTCCAGACCCCGACCCCGGAAGGCTCCAGTGCCTTGCAACCCATCCATACCGGAATGTTTATCACCCGCGAGCATCTCTCGGTGGGAATGGGGCCGATCTATGGATTATTGAATATTCCCGGCGATGTGATTGTCTTGGGTCAGGGAAGCCGAGCCGATTTTGCCTACGATGGTGAAACCATCTACCACGAGATGGGCCATCTGATGAACCATTCCCTGTGCAACCTCGCCCACACCGTTTCTCTGGATCAATACGGCATGAATGCCCTGGAAAACGCCTTGGAGCAGGGACTTGCCGAAACCATGACCTTCCTTGTCTCCGGTCGCTCCGGTCTGTTTGATTACATCGACACCGTGGCCAACCACGGCTATTTCAGAGACGCAGACAATGATCTGAAATACCCCAGAGACTACGAAGGCGTGGAGCAAGGAGACGCGATGATCCTTGCCGGGGCGATGTGGGATGTGTTTGATTATCTTGAATCCGAAGGCGTTTCGGAAACTCAGTCCGTGCGCTGGTTGCTTCTGGCCATGCAATCCATCGACGCCGAGAGCGGCCTGCTTGATTTTTCCGACTGGGCGGAAAGCTTCTTACAGGTTCTGGACACCAACAACGGAGCGGCGTATCGGGACGGCGTAGCCGATCTGTTCGAGCAACGAGGTTTGATGATCGAGGAAAGAGCGCGCCCCCTTCAGGCCAACGATGAGGGAATCTTCCTCTATATCGGTGGAGCCTACGACGCGATGTGGAATGATGTATTGACCTTGGAGCAAGGCGAACAAAGCCGGATGGTTTACACCGCCTTCACGCAATTGGTTGTGGATGCCCCGGAACAAAATCAAACCTGTATGCTGCAAGCCCAACCGATGGAGTACCCCGGAAACAGCATGTATCCGCAATCCGATGACTGGAATCTTTCCCTCTTGGTCCGCAAGGAAAGCCCGATCACTTACGAAGAAACAACAACATGGCACGCCACCGCCACCTTCGATGAGGAAATCACTCCCACTCATGAACTGGATGGCTCTCTCTCTTTTCCTGTTTCACGCGAGGCAGGAACCCCAAGCTATCTGCACATTCTCAACCAGGGAACCTCTCCCCTCTTCCTCGTCGATATTCAGTTGGTATGCCCCTGAGCGTAGCGAGCCAGACGAAATCATGACGGGGAGCATCCTATTTTAGAATCCGGGAACCTCAAGGATTCCACTACTCTTGCTCATACCGTCTCTTCTTTGAAAGTGGGGATGCCAAGAGGCATCCCCATGAGCTTTTCCCTTTTTTCTTGCCAAGCCTTTTACCTTTTCAGTATACGGGGGATTGACATTCTCCTGGTTCCTTCTAGGATGGATGGTATTGGTATGTTTTGACAGAAGGGAATCTTTATCATGGTCAATCGTTTGGTTACATCAGTATGTATGGTCCTGTTTCTTGCCATCCTTTCCATCTCTGCCGGTTGTGGGGATGCCACGGAGGTAGACTCCAAGGCTTCGGATCTTGCCAATGAAGAATCCCAGCCGGAGATTGATCGCTACGATCCCTTGCCGATCTACTACGGACAAACCAGCCCCACGCTGTACACCATCCCGGAAGATCAGCAAAATGCCGTCGTCGCGCTGTATTTCAAAGCCTATAACTCCGGCTTCTGTACCGGCACCCTGATTTCCCCCAGCGTGGTGTTGACAGCCGCCCACTGCATCAACCAGACGGATTCCGGTATGGGTGTCCTTGGTGCGGACGATGTGGAAATCCATATCGGTCCCAACAGTGCCAGCCCCATCGCCCGGCTGAGCGTCCAACGGACCGCCTACAACACCAGTTGGAACGGCTCGGAACGCAACGATTGCGCCGTCGTCATTTTATCGAACCCCTACTACGACGTGACCCCGATTCCGATCAAGAACGGAGCCAACAATCTGAGCAACGGAAGCCGCACGCAATCGGTCGGCTATGGAATGACCCAGAACAGCTCGGACTACAACCCCAACACCATCCGTTATTGGACGGATATGCCCGTCACCAGTGCGGGATACAGCGTGATCAGCGTCAACGGATATGGAAATACCGGCGTGGCTCCCGGTGACTCCGGTGGTCCTCTGCTGTACATGTATGACGAAGGTCTGCGCGTTGTTGGCGATGCCAGCACCTCTCAGGAAGGCTGGGTCTATCAAGGAAACTACGCGCCGGTCAGCACCAACGAAAGCTGGATTCAAACCTTCGTCGATCAGTATGACAACCCGGCCTGCCTTTCCACCTGCAACGGCATTGAATGCGGCGAATACAACGGCTGCAACTGCGGCGGATGCGGTCAGGCGGAACAATGCGTTGACAACGTCTGCGAGGCACTCCAAGCCGGAGAAGGCGGCGTGTGCATCACCTTGCAGGTTCAATCCAGCGAATGCACCGGCTCCAGCCAGTGTTCCGGGGATGAAATCTGCGCCAACATGAGCACGATGGGCGGTCGAAACGAATGCGGCCTGGAATGTGGCCCCATCCCCTGCTCTGCCGATGACTGGACCAGCTATTGTCTTCCCCTCCAGGCCCAGGGCGGCGGCTATGTCCCCCTGTGCATCGAACGCTCGCCAGAGACCTGTTATCAAGAGAACACGGCTTGCACCACCTCGGACAACCGCTCCGGCTATTGCCTGAATCTCTATGGAAGCGGGCTGGGCTGCTTCACCAGTTGCGAACCCGTCGTCACCTGCCCGGAAGGAACCGGTTGCATCCCCTACAGCGGTCAGGACTGTGACGAAGTCTGCGCGACCAAACAATGTGGAACGGCTTCCGGTTGCGAATGCGGTCTTTGCGCTGAAGGCTATGAATGCCGGAATTATCAGTGTGTAGACCCGAACTGCGAGCCGGATTGTGACGGACGGCAGTGCGGCACGGACAACTGCGGCGGCTCCTGCGGTCTCTGCCCCCTGGAATACACCTGCAACGAAGACAGCGGCCAGTGCATCTCCGACAATGATGATGATGACGACAACGCTGACGATGATGACGACGACGATAACGACACCAACGACGACGACGATGATGACAGCACCATCGGAAATGATGATGATGATGATGATGACATCAACGACGGAGATGATGACGACGATGACGATGACGATGATGAAAGTTGGTTGGATGGTTCGTCATCGTCGGGCTGTAATGCCATTCCTGCGGGAACGGCGATGAGCCTGATTTCCCTGCTCGGCCTTGGCCTGGCCTGGCGTCGGCGGCGCTAATGCGCACCTGATTTCAGATCATGAAAAACCGGCGTTATCGCCGGTTTTTTTAATGGAAAAATTGAGAGGAAACAGAACCGTTTCCTGATGTCTTCAGTCAAAGCACGTCAGTAGCGGAATGAACTTCCTCCAATGAACTCCCGCAACAGACTGGTTGGGGGAACCTCTTCAGGGAAAACCGGCAGGAAGTGATCCAGGAACAGGAACAAGCGGTAGGCTTCCGTGTAGGCATCGTTGTCTCGATCCACTTCCATCAGATAGCGTTTGGCATACAACTTCATAATCGCCGGTTCATAGATCAGGGCGGAGTTGAACATCACATCGGCGCTTTCCTGATAGGGAAAGATATACTTGGCTTCGCCCGCCCGAACATGGGGCCATTGAGTGATGGTCTGCGTGGCACTATAGCCACGGTAGTGACGATCCCGCACGATACGGCGTACCAGCCTGGTATCGGAGGTGAAGATCCGGTTATGGTCATCAATAGCCAATTGGGTCAACGCGCTGATGTAGATTTTGAACTTGTTCTCCGGTGCAATGACATGGGAGAGCTTTTCATTGAGGCAATGGATACCTTCCGTAAGCAAGACCTGATCCGGTCCCAGGCTGATGGGAATGAATTTATCTTTCAGGCGTTCGCCACGTTGGAAATCATAGATCGGCGATTGAATCTCTTTGCCGTCCAGCAGATCAAGAAGGTGTTGATTGAACAACTCCACGTCCAGGGCTTCAAGGCATTCAAAGTCATAGGTGCCATCCGGATTCTTGGGCGTTTTCACCCGGTCTACGTAGTAGTTATCCAGGCTGATGGACACCGGCTGCAAACCGCTCACACGCAACTGAATGGCCAGGCGTTTGGTAAAGGTGGTTTTGCCCGACGAGGACGGCCCACTGATCAGGATAAGGCGGATACGCTCATGCTCCTGCTGAATCTTGTCCGCGATGCTGACAATCTTTCGTTCCTGGAAACCTTCGGCGATTTTAATCACCTCGCTGATGCTGCCATCCACACAGGCCCGGTTGAGTTGCGCCACATTCCAGACGCCCATTTCCTCGTTCCAGCGCCGGGATTCCAGGTACGTGGAAAAGAGCTTGTCCTGCTTGGGCATCGGAGCCGGTTTGCCGAATTTGCGGTTTGGAAAACGCAACACAAGCCCGGAGTTGTAGCGTTCCAGAGAGAATTGTTTACAAACCCTGGTGCTTGCCGCAACCGGTCCAAACAACATATGGCGCGTATTGCGGATGGTCACCATCGGCACATCAATGCGCAATAGATTCCCCAGAAGATCAACCGTTGCCTTGGCGTTCTGCTCTTCATAATAAGCACGGGCATCTTCGGTGCTGATCAGTTCCGGCTCCAGCGGAATATCCGCAGCAACCAGGGATTGCATTTCCTTTTCAATCGCCTCAAGCATCTCATCGGTCAGCGAATCGCCTTCTTTGCCGTAATAGGCGAAATAGTAGCCATTGGCCAAGGATTGCCCAATCACAAGGCGCGAGTCCGGATACAGGCTCTTCACCGCCTCCAGAAGAAGCAGTTGGCAGGTACGCCGGTAGATGTTGGCCCCTTCTTTGGAATTGTAATAGACAAGATCAATGGCACAATCCCCGTTGATCCGGTAGTACAGTCCCATCAAGCGTTTGTTGACCACGGCCCCCAAAGGTGTCTGTCCATTCTGAACGGGGTGACGCCCCAAAAGCGTTTCCACCGAGGTTCCCGGAACCACTTCCAGCATTTTGCCATTAAAGGCCACATTCACCGTTCTCTTCGTCATATTTACCATCTTGTCCTCATTGCATGTCAGTTACCATCAGCTTAGAACGCTTCGTTCATCTTTCGTCCCAACGTCCAGCACTATACTATCGGCAGCAACGCAGGGCAAATTTACGGTTCATCCTCATTCGTCTTCCTTTTGCCCCTTCCTTGTCATTGCATACGAAAAACGCCCGGAGCAGCCAAACCGCTACCGGACGTTTCAGGTTGAGTTCGATACGGAATCAGGCGTCTTTACGGCGCAGAACCGCCATAGCTCCAATCAGAAGCAGCATCACGGAAAACCCACCGGCAGCGCGTTCCTGTGTCATCGCACAGCCATCACTTCCACCAATGGACAATCCATCATCGTCATCGTCATCATCATCGTCGGCGTTGTCATCATCGTCATCATCGTCGGCGTTGTCATCGTCATCATCATCGTCGGCGTTGTCATCATCGTCATCATCGTCGGCGTTGTCATCATCGTCATCATCGTCGGCGTTGTCATCATCGTCATCATCGTCGGCGTTGTCATCATCGTCATCATCGTCGGCGCTATCATCGTCGTCATCATCATCATCGTCGTCATCATCGTCATCATCATCATCGTCATCGTCGTCATCGTCGTCATCGGCAGAAGCATCACAGGAGGATCCATTGGGTGAGCAGACCAAGCCGTCCTCACAAGTTCCGCAGGTTCCACCACAGCCATCCGACCCGCAGACTTTACCCATGCAGTTGGGTTCACAATCCAATTTGCACTGGTGGTTATCACAGTGGGAACCCGCTTCACAGCCTCCACAGTAACAACTGCCCACATCCCCACATTCATAGTTGGAGCAGGCCGAATCGCAGTCCGGCGCAGTGTAGGCAATGCACCCCGTTCCCTCAGAGCAGGTCACAACAGGGTCACAACTACGCCAGCAACGGGCGCTGTCACCTTGATACAACTGGAAGCAATAGCCAGGAGCGCCATCGGATGCGCTACAGGGCGCACCCTGTTGGCTACAGGTCTGGGGAGCATTCTCAATGCAAACGGGAAGGTAGTCACCCCCCTGCATAGCCAAGGGAAGGCAGAAACTGCTGGCATCATCCGGAGAGCAGGCTTCCGGTCCACAGGCCGCGCCACACTCGCCGACACCATTCATACGAACACACATCTCACCATTGGTGCAATCATCATCCGTGTTGCATTCACTCACCTGACTGCTCATGGATAGGCACGCGCCACCCTCACCAGCCTGAATCTCCTCACACTGATTGTTCACACATTCATAGCCGGTATGGCAATCACCACAGGAGCAGCCGTTGCTTTCACCGCATTCCACGTTGGTGCAGGCACTCACACAAGCCGGGTTGTCGTATTGATCGACATACTGTTGCACCCAGGCTTCGTTCGTTCCCACGCTGGCATAGTTGGCTTCGTTGTAATACTGCGGATCGGCTCCGGTGCTGGTCACGCCCACGACGCGCAGGCCATCCCCGAAATCATAGAACAAGGGACCGCCGGAATCCCCGGAGTCGATGCGCTGATTGCCATCCCCTCGGACGGTCAACTGCGCCGAAGAGACATCATCGACGATCATCGTCGCCCAATAGCGGGTGTTGTTGTACGAAGTCAGATGAGTGGTGCCAAAGCCACAGGCCTGAGCATCCTGGCCTTCCAAACCATCCAGACCATCCCGCTTGATGGGAACCGGGGTGATGCCGGTCACGGTATTCGTCAGCACCAGCACGGCGATATCATGGCGTTCCTGGTCATAGGTACCGGGATCCCAGTCCGGATGACCATAGATCGCTTGAACGCTGAAAACATTGTCAGGGTCCGTAGAATCCGATCCTACACGGATCACCAGATCCTCAGGGTCCAAGTCTCCCAGGGTCTGTTGATCTCCGGTATCCCGAACACAGTGGCTTGCGGTAAGGACGATACGGGGGCTAATCAAGGTTCCCGTGCAGAAACCATAGCGATAGGATGTGTGCCACAAGCGAACGACGGCCTGTTGTTGATCCCAAGGAATGTCCGGATAGACTTCGGGGCTGGTGGTGCCATACCAGATGGGCAGAGGACTGTGCATTTCCACCGAGGCGTCGTCATTCGCATTCGCAGTGCTGTCACCTTCTGTCGCAGGTACCGGTGTTTCCTTGCAGCCGCTTACGAAGGAAGACATCGCAATCAGTAAAACGATTAGAATACTTAGATTTTTGGCAAAATGATGGGCTTGTGTTTCACGCATGATGATACTACTTCTCCTTGATGAATGATCCCAGACCAGAATCCCCGACGTATGGCAATCTGCATCATTGGGGTTGGGATTTCCGCGGGGCATTGTAGAACCTCTATTGGATAATTGACAAGAGAAAATCCGGAATACGGAAAAAAAGAGCCTTCAGAAAGCAGGCACTCCCAGAAGTATCGTACAAAGCCAAGAAGACATTGACTTCCTGATTTTCAGCGTTCTATACTGCGCCCGATCTTCAGGGTTGAAACCAGCGGGAAATGCAGGGTGTTTAGCCTGCTTCTCCTCCTTCCGAACGCCGGTTTCAGCAAACTATCAACGATTCCCAATAAAGGAAGGGTGACGCGATGGCGGACTTTGAACACTATTTGTTTGACAACGATTTGGCCGCGTTGGACCCCTTGATGGATGGATGGATCGCCAAAGAGACGGAGCGTCAGGCCCGTCGGCTGATCCTCATTCCCTCCGAGAGCATTTGCATGGCTCCGGTGCGCAAGGTGTTGGATACTCCATTCAGCAATCTCTACGCCGAAGGCTATCCGCCAAGCGGATACAAACGCCTGAGCGAAGAGGAATTGGCCGATGAAGCGTTCAATCTGGTGTTCTATCGCCGCTATGCCGACCGTCGTTTCTACAAAGGCAATGACTACGTAAACCTGGTTGAACAGCTTGCAGCGCGGCGCGTAGCCGATTGCTTCGCCAACCCCCATGCCAGTTCCAAGGAAATCTTTGCCAACGTGCAGACCCTTTCCGGCAGTGCGGCCAACCTCGCCATCTATGACGCCTTCGTCAAACCGGGCGACACGGTGATGAGCCTGGATCTGATGCAGGGCGGCCACCTGAGCCACGGAAGTCCCTTCCATGTCACCGGCAAGAGCCACAAGATCATCCCCTTCGGCGTAGACCCCAAAACCGAGTTGTTGGATTACGATCAGATCCGCGACCTGGCCAAGACTCATAGACCGAAGATGCTCATCGGCGGCTTCACCAGCTATCCCTGGGCGCCGAAATGGGACATTCTGCGTTCCATCTGTGACGAAGTCGGCGCAACGCTGATGGCTGATGTCAGCCACCCGGCAGGCTTGATCGTCGCTGGGGAATATCCCAACCCGGTGGGTATCGCCGATGTCACCGTCTTCACCACCCACAAGACGCTCTGCGGGCCGCGTGGTGCGGTGATCCTCACCACGGATCAGGACAAAGCCCAGGCCGTCGATACCGCCGTCTTCCCCGGCCATCAGGGTGGTCCCCACGTAAACAAAATCGCGGCTCTGGCCGTGGCCTTCAAACTGGCCCAGACCGAGCAATTCAAGGCGCTGCAACGCCGTATCCGCGCCAACGCCCAAGCCCTGGCCCAAAGCTTCCAGGACGAAGGTCTTCGCTTGAGCTATGGTGGTACCGATACCCATTTGCTGCTCTTGGACCTCAAGTCCATCGCACCCAAGTCCAAAGAACCGCTGCGCGGTGAAATGGCGGCGCGTATTCTGGAACTTTGCGGCATCGTGGTCAACAAGAACACCATCCCCGGTGATGAACTGACCGCTCTGGCCACGGGAATCCGCATGGGTACTCCTTGGGTCAGTCAACGCGGCATGACCGAAGACGGTGCGCGGCGCATGGGTAAAGCCATTGCCGACATCTGCAAAGGCATCAAACCTTTCCACTATGAAGGGCTGGGCGGCACCCTGCCCCGTGGGAAGATCGACCTGGACGAGTTTGAAGCTCACAAGGCCGAAGTGGACGACATTGCCACAGGCTTGGCCGGTCAGGCAGACCAGCGCACGGATTTCCCGCTGTTCAACTTCCCGGAAAAAGAGGTGGATGGCCAGCGTGTCTTCCGGCTTACCGGCCCTCGCGTCGAAGCCCACCTGCAACAACTGATTACCGGCGACCTCTCCGAGTTGGAAGAAGGCAAAACCCTTTCCAGCTACATGGTGGAGCGCAACGGCAAGGTGCTGGATAAAGTCGTCATCGCCCGCGTGGAAGCGCGCAACGACTTCCGTCATGGCGGCTTCTACCTGATTCCTTCGGCCAAAGCGGCCCACCGGGTTCTGCTCTGGTTGCGTGGTCATGCCGAAGGCTATGTACTGTTTGAAGACGACGACATCACGGCGAAGATCGAAGGCCCGGTGGTGGTGGAAGAAATTCCCGCCCAACACCTTCCAGACTTCCTGAACGATGTCAAATCCCCTGAAGGTGCCACCGTCGGGTTGGAGATTCAGGAAGCCTACGAGAAAGAACCGGAGAAATTCGCCCTGCACAAGCCCTATTTCATCGGGCAGAACCGCTTGGCCGATGCCGGTTTGACCAAGGCCGACAAGACCGTCTTTACCTGGGAAGAACCCAAGGATGACGGTTTGAAACGAACCGCTCTGTATGAAGAACACGCCAAGCGGACCAAGAAACTAGTGCCTTTTGCCGGATGGGAAATGCCTGTCTGGTACACCTCGCTGATTGAAGAACATCAGGCCGTGCGCCAGGGCGCGGGACTGTTTGACGTCTCCCACATGGGCGTCTTCGATGTCACCGGTATTACCGCCAGCGACTTCTTGGATTACGTCTCTACCAACTACTCCCGTTGGTTCGGCGTGGGTGAAAGCTATTACAGCTATCTGCTGGACCAGGATGCCAACGTGCTGGACGACATCATGGTCTATCACCTGGACCACGAACGCTTCCTGGTGGTGGTCAACGCCGGAAACGAACCGAAAGACTGGACCTGGATGAACAAGGTGCTCAACGACGAGGTGCTTACGGATCGTCGTGTGCCCACCAAACGCGCTCCCAAAGCAACCTTGCGGAACCTGAAAGATCCAAGCTGCGGGGACGACCGCTTGATCCTTCTCGCCTTCCAGGGACCGAAATCTCTGGACGTGCTTTGCCGACTGGCTGATGATGAAACCAGCCGTCGCAGCCTGAAGAATCTGCCTCGTACCCACGTCTGCAAGGTGAATGTCGCTGGTCTGCCTTTGATCGTCAGCCGCACCGGATACACCGGAGAGAACTACGGCTACGAGCTGTTCGTCCATCCGGACAACGCTGCAAAGCTATGGAACGCCATTCTCGATGAAGGCAAGGACGACGGCGTCGTCCCCACCGGTCTGGGCGCACGAGACAGTTTGCGCACCGAAGCGGGCCTGCCGCTCTACGGCCATGAACTGGCCGGTACCTATGAGATGAACCCCTACGGTGCAGGCTTTGGCAGTTATGTGAAATTGCACAAGCCCTTCTTCATCGGTAAAGACGCTATCATGAAGCAGGAAGAAAACCGCAGCCGTCAAACAGTACGTTTTGCCGTGCCGGAAGGCGAGCGTCCTCTGCGCACCGGCGATCTGGTCACGGCGGTCAACGGTTCCGTGATCGGTCACGTTACCAGTTGTGTCTTCCTGCCGGATAAAAGCCAGGTGGGCTTGGCCTACATCAATATCCGCAATGCCAAACCCGGCCCGGTGGAAATCTGGCCCGGTGGCGATAAAGCCAAGAGCCCCAAGAAAGGCGACATCTGGGCGATGGGCGACCGTCTGGTGGTTCCCGTCACGGCGGAAATCGTTTCCCGCTTCCCCGCGAAGAAGTAACAAGTCTTCGCTGATAGCAACGCATCAAGACCCAGCAAGCCGCCTCGTTTTCGGGGCGGCTTGTTTGTCTCTGATTTCCATCTTTTCGCGGTGACACTCGCTTGTACGAACGCTTGACTCTCCCGTTCGTTTTCTGTGGGCGGCGTGCGAAGACAAGCCCCGTGATCCATCAAGGCTTCCTACCGGCGAAAAACAGGCATAGAAAAAGCCGACCTTCAATGAAGGTCGGCTTCCTGTGTCGCCAAAACGCGTAAGGTTTAGACGCAACCGGTCGGCTTCGGCAGGCCAGCCAGTTTGCAGGCGCCCTTCGCCGGGCCCGACGGGAACAGCTCATAGATTTTCTTCAGGGGCGTGCCGGTCTCTTTGCAGAGCTTGCGGATCATCGGAGCCACACCGAATTTCTTGAAGTAGTCGCGCAGGTAGCGAATCATCGCCCAGTGCTCTTCGGTCAACTCATTGATCTCTTCAGTCTCGGCGATAGCGATGGCAATGTCTTCGGTCCAATCATCGGGGCTGACCAGGAATCCATCTTCATCGACTTCGACTTTCACGTTCCCTTTTTCAAACATCGGCATGGGAGATCCTCCTCAAAGGTCGTTGTGTCCAGAGGACAGTTGAAATCAGGGCCTCATAGTAAGACCACAAGCAAAACTAGTTCTTCAAACCACCAAGCAATCGCTCTACTTTTTCCACAAAGGCCGGGTGCATCTCGAAACCGAGTTCCACCGCTTCCTTATAATGGAGCATACAATTTTCCGCGTCTTTTTTGGTTTCATAGGCCACAGCCAGAACATTGTGGGCCTGGGGATATTTCGGTTCCACTTCCAAGGCCAGCTTAGCCATCGAAATGGCTTCATCCACCTCGTCTTTGACGAGATAGGCCAAGGCGAGGTTGGCCATCGGGACGGCCTTGCCCGGCTCCTGCTTCAGAGCAGCCTTGTTGGCTTTGATACACTCGTCATAGGCACCACGAGCGAAGTAGATCGCGCCAAGGTTGATCATGGCCAGGGTCATGGTGTTGTCCAGGTCCATCACCTTGCTGAACGCATTTTCAGCCCCGTCCAGATTCCCTTGCTGCAAATACACCACACCAAGGTTGTACCAGGTCTGTTTGGAGTCAGGAACGAAAGCCAGATATTGAAGATAGCGATCAGCCAGCGCTTCCGGGCTCTCTACGTCTTCCTGATCCATGACGTTGACTGCACAGTCAAGCAATTGAATATCGTCTTGTTTTGGAGTTTCAGCCATATTTCTTTCCAGAGCTGCGAAGAGAACATTGGTTATTCAGCGATCGGATCATACGATAAGTTGTGTCAAAAGGCCAAGAAAAAACTAAGTCCTTTTCTTTCTAAGGCTTCTGCATTCTGGTTATTGAACCCTAACATGTCAAGATGATTTTTCTTACAGAGTTTCTTTGGTGTTTTCTGACGAAAATCCTTGGGCCGCTCGGATCATGCCACGAGCCCATTGGGGTAGCCCCGCCGCATGGATATGGGTATAACTAGCCCAAACATTTTGAAAACACAAGCCGTCTCTGCCATTACCCAAACCCGTACCGCGACGCATTGCGCAGACCGCCGTTGCCGAGGTGTCTTGCTCCACCCTTGAATAGTGGAACTCATGGCCGCGCAAGACCTCGCCCACAGCGTAAAACGGGTTCGGCTTTTCAACAAGTAGTTCGCAATAACCATGACCGGCGGGCTTTTTGTGCATGGTAACGGTATAGGGCAACACACCACACATCGAAGCCGCTCCGTCCGCAGTACGTACTTCATCACAGAGGAACATCAGGCCGCCACATTCGGCATACACAGGCAAACCTTTGGCTGCCGCCGAACGGATATCGTTTCGCAGCGCCTTGTTCCGCTCCAGACGCCCCAGGTGAGTTTCCGGAAATCCGCCACCGACATACAGAGCATCCAACTGGGGTAAACGGTCGTCCTGCAAGGCATCCACCATGACTAAACGGGCTCCGGCGTCCTCCAAGGCTTGCAGGTTTTCCGGATAATAAAAATTGAATGCACCGTCACGCACCACACCAATGCGCACCTTGGCTTGGGGTGCGTCATGGTCAACCGGGGTCATCACCGGCATGGTACCAGCTTCATCCGCCATTGCCAGAACCGCATCCAGGTCAACATGATCTTCCATCACCTGCGCGGCAAAATCCAACATGGTTCGTGGTTCGGCCTGCTCCGCGACGGGAATCAAACCCAAATGGCGACCGGCAATGAGGGAGGTATCTTTCAGGCGAGGAATCGCCCCCAACACGGGTGTTTCGGTATAGTCTTCGATGGCCTGACAAATGACGCGCTTTTGACGCGCTGTCGCGACACGGTTCAAGACCACACCGCCAAGCTTGATTTTGTGCTTTTGGGCGAATTGTTCACAGCCCAAAACAATGGCTGCTGCCGTGCGTGTCTGCTTGACCACGGGAAGAATGAGAAGCACCGGCATGGAGAGAATGCGGCACAACTCGGCGGTGCTGTTGGAACCCTGAGCATCCATCCCGTCAAACAAGCCCCGGTTTCCTTCCATGATGGAAATCCGGGTCTTGGAGGCATGAAGGGAAAACAACCCCTGAATGGTGTCTTCGGGCATCAGCCAGGGATCAAGATTGCGGCAGGAACGCCCCGCGGCTTGGGCCAACCAGGCGGCATCAATGTAGTCCGGTCCCTTCTTGAACGGAGCTACCTTGTGACCTCGTCGGGACAACGCGGCCACCAATCCTAAGCTTAAAAAAGTTTTGCCGCAGTCGCCGGACAAACCGGCGACTGCGGCACGAGAATACGAACTAACGCGACTGGTTAACGTAAAGCGCAAGGGCTTTGCGTTTCCCGGTGCCTACCAGCGGAACTGGGTCGTGGCACGATGCGTTTCGCGCGCGGTGGTGTAATCGTCCATGTGTTTCCCGGTGAAGGGAACACCCACGGCCTCGAAGAATTTCTCCCAGCCGATGCGTTCGATGAATTCACCCATACGCTCGTGTTTCCGGGCGTTGTCGGCCCAGTACTCGGCGACGCGCTTGATGATGTCCACGGTTTCAGGCCAACGCGGCGGGGTGTTGGGCAGGAAGGGCACCAACAGTTTGGAGAAGGCCGGTCCTTTGCGGGAGTTGGACACTTTACCACCAACCCACAGGGAGATGCCATCACCCTCGCTGTCCTGAATGAACAAACCGGGGCACATGGTGTAGCAGTTACCGCAATACATGCAACGTTCTTCGTTCACGGAAACCGATTTCTCTTTCGGGTTCGGTTTGATCGCGAAGGTCGGGCAGGAAGCGATGACCGTGGGGATTTCGCAGGCGTTACGCACGATTTCATTGTCAATGCGAGGCGGCTTGCGGTGCATACCCAAGATGGCGATGTCGGAGCAGTGAACCGCGCCGCACATGTTCAGGCAGCAGGCCAGAGCGATGCGCAGACGGGAGGGAAGCTCCTTCTTGCCGAAGTAATCGAACAGCTCATCCATAACCGATTTGACCGGACCGGAAGCATCGGTGGCCGGCGTATGGCAGTGGACCCAACCCTGGGTATGAACGATGCTGGTCATCGCATGACCGATACCACCGATGGGCAGGTTACGAGCCTTCAGGTCGTCCAGAAGGGGTTGCAGCTTGCTTTCATCGCCGAGCAGATACTCAACGTTGTGGCGGCTGGTGAAGCGGAAATAGCCATCGCAATACTTGTCGGCCAAAGCCATGTATTCGCGAATACGCTTGGTGCTCAGCAGACGGCCCGAACCTTGGCGTACCGTCCACAGCTTGGCGCCCGTTTCACTGGTGTGGACCATGACACCCGGCTGCACGATTTCGTGATACAGCCACTTGCCGTAGTTCTCCCTAATGACCGGCGGAAGCATTTCCTTAAAATCAGGAGGTCCAATATCGGTCCTTCCAGGCATGTTTTATCTCCTTTTTCAAGGGTTGGTAATTCAAAACAAAACGTGGCGTATGTTACGTCCGATTATTGGATTTCCTCAGGTTCCCAGAAATAGTACGGATTCGTACGGGGATAGGAAACCATACGCGGATCGGGTTCCAGGTCCACGGCCTTGCAGAATTTCTCCATGCCAAGGCGAAGGATCAGTTCACCGACGCGCTCACGCATCTTCCCGTTCTCATCCCACCAATCCCAGATCTTCTCAACCAGCTCTTTGAACTCGTCATAGGGCGGTTCCATTTTCATGAAGGGCACGATCACATGACCGAGCAACGCACCATGAACGATGGGGGCTTTCGCGCCGAGCAGCAGGGTCGCGCCGCGTTCTTTACCAGGACGCAGAGCTTTGGGCATCACGGAGATGCAGTGCATGCAACGGGTGCAGTTTTTGTTGTCGATGCAGATCTCTTTTTTGTCCGCGTCATAGGACACGCACTTGGTCGGGCAGAGATCGCAGACTTCTTCCTGGATGTTGATCTTCTCGGCATATTCTTTCACAGCAGCGGCGTCCACCTGGATGTCGTCTTTCCAGGTACCGATGATGGAAAGGTCCGAACGGGCAATGGAGGCCACGCAGTCGTTCGGGCAACCGGAGATCTTGAATTTGAACTTGTACGGCCACATCGGACGGTGCACTTCGTCTTGGTATTCCTGCGTGACATTGTAGCAGAAATCCATCGTGTCGAAGCAGGACCATTCGCAGCGAGCCATACCGCAGCAACAGGACGGGGTACGCAGCGCGGAACCCGAACCACCGAGATCCCAGCCTTTTTCGCTGATTTCGTCGAAGATCGGTTGCAGTTCCTCGGTGCGGCAGCCCAACAGGACCATATCACCGGTGGAGCCGTGCATGTTGGTCAAGCCGGAGCCACGACGATCCCACACGTCCAGGATTTCAGCCAGACGATCTGTTTTGTAGAACCAACCAGCCGGTTGATTCACGCGGATGGTGTGGAAGTGTTCCAACTCAGGAACTTTGTCGGGCATATCGGTGTAACGACCGATAACACCACCACCATACGTCCGAACGCCCACGATACCGCCGTGCTTCCAGTGACCGATTTTTTCACGGTAGGAAGTCTCAAGCTGGATCAGGAGTTGCTCGGCCATTTTATTCGTTTCGCCAGCCATTCTGATTTCGGTGACGAAGCTAGGCCAAGGCCCCTTTTCGAGCTCGTCCAGCAGGGGGGTCTTGATTTCTTCAGGCATGGAACCTCCTCTGGGGTTAAAAAGATCCGTTAAATAGACACATCAGATACAAGTACGACACACGAAACAAATTCCAATACGCCTTCGGCCTTCATTTACTCAACTGGGTGAGCCATCATTCACCTGTTTCCAGGCAAAGACGAGAAAACCAGGACGTACCGGGAATCATTATCTTTTCAAGATTGTCAAGCGGGGAAAAGCTTTCGCTCGGATTTTCCCTAAATAATGCCGTGTTTAGTGGGTACCATGCAGGGCTTGGCAAGGTCCAATTCGAAAATCAAATGCGAACCATAACCCAAGGATATAATCAACCCCTAACTATCCCACTTGCCACCGAATTTCAGACTTCACAAAGGGCTCCGATCGACTCAAAAATACCGGATCAACAGCGCCATTGGTTCGCATCAACATAGTATTTTCAAAAGATTTCAACGGACTATTCACAGGCGAAGGCGCTCGACATCCGCTCCCAGCCCCTGGAGTTTCTCTACCAGATTTTCATAGCCACGATCCAAATGATAAATCCGATCCACTTTGGTTTCACCTTCGGCAACCAAACCGGCTAAAATCAAACTGGCCGAAGCACGCAGATCCGTAGCCATCACCGTGGCCCCGCCAAGCCGGTCTACCCCCTCCACAATGGCCGTGTTGCCTTCCAGGGTGACTTTCGCTCCCATTCGGGTCAGTTCACCGACGTGCATGAAGCGGTTTTCAAAGATGGTTTCCTTAATCACGCTTCGTCCTTGGGCCACACAAGACAACACCATCATCTGGGCCTGCATGTCGGTTGGAAAACCGGGATAGGGACTGGTTTTGATGTCCACTCCACGAAGATTCCGGTTGCTCATCACCCGCAAGCCCCGCTCGGTTTCTTCAACCGTGACCCCGGCTTCACGCATTTTCTGGATAAAGCTGTGGCAGTGTTCCAGGTTCAAACCAGTCAGCAAGACATCTCCGCCGGTAATCCCTGCGGCCACCATGAAGGTTCCGGCTTCGATGCGATCCGGAATCACGGCATATTCTTTCAGCGGATATAGCTGCTCCACGCCCTCAATGACGATTTGTGCCGTACCGGCTCCACTGATTTTCGCACCCATCGCATTCAACGCACCGGCTAAGTCGGTCACTTCCGGTTCTCTGGCCGCGTTTTCCAGTACGGTCAACCCTTCAGCCAAGACGGCAGCCATCATCAGGTTTTCCGTCCCACCCACCGTGGGGTTGTCAAATACGATGCGTGCCCCGCGCAGGCGGCGTGTCCGCGCTTTGATGTATCCCTCTTCCAAGCGGATCTCGGCTCCCAGCTTTTCCAAGCCGCGAATGTGCTGGTCCACTGGACGCGCTCCGATGGCACAGCCACCGGGCAAAGACACCTTGGCCTGATGGAACCTTGCCAGTAGTGGTCCCAGCACAACCACCGAGGCGCGCATCGTCTTCACCAGATCATACGGCGCTTCCAGATGGTTCACCTCATCGGTGTTGATCGTCACCCGGTCGCCGTCACGCTCAACCGTCGCGCCAAGAGTTCGCAACAGTTCAAATGTCGTATTGATATCAGCAAGATCCGGGATATTTGTGAATGTACTTGTTTCCCCGGATAGAATGGACGACATCAAAATCGGCAAGGCTGCATTTTTCGAGCCGCTGATCTTCACTGTTCCTTTTAATGGCAAACCACCACGAACCACAATCCCTTGCATTGCTTATCCGTCCTTATAAGTGTGAACAGTTTCCGGACAACACGTCCTTTTCATTTCATTTTCAGGAAAATCCGTCGATTCCAGTTCTGTAAGCGCAAGCCGGACTCCGAGAACCCGATCCCAGGAGCCAAGGCTGGCGGTTCTTTCAATGATTTTTACCACACAGCAGACGAGAGACTCATGGCTACCGCGTATCTGCACACCTTGATACAGCAAAAACTCAAACCATGTCAATTATGTCAGGCAAATGCCTGGCAACTGGACCCGGAAATTCATCTGCTCAAGATGCCTAGCCCCTGGAAGAGCGCCGAGCCCAAGCGTATGCGCTGCATGATTCTCACCTGTGGCCAATGCGGAAACACCCATTTTCTCAACGTGGATATTCTGGAAAAACAAGCCGAACAAACCCACCCGACTCCCGGCGAAGCTCCCGCATAAGCCTTCAAAGAGGCTTCACCATTTCATAGTGGGTTATGCCGACCTCCACGAAGGGTTCCCCCTTGATTGCATAACCCATAGCAAGCCAAAAACCCAGAGCGACCTCGCGGGCATGAACCAAGATGGATTCCAACCCGACCTCCCTGCCCTGTTCCTCCATGTACTGTACAACCATCCGTCCAATTCCCGCCCCTCTGGCATCCTCTCGCACTGCGACCTGCAACAAGCGTCCAACACCCGGCTTTTCCGGTAGCGGATACATCATCGAACAGCCCTGCACAACGCCCTTCTGATCCACCACCACACCGTGCAGGCAGTCACGCTCGAAAGGAAACCATTCGCTGCCTTCCGGCATCCCCAGAGGTTCCCGAAGCACCTTGTAGCGCAGTTGCAATTCCTGCCGATGCAACAGGCTGTCCGGCTGGATGAGACGCAAAGAAACAGAGGCATGATCAAGCATGGTCGTTCTACCTTTAGGCAGTTCAAAAGACACCATTGGGACACGCGGCAGGAGGCCGCGAAAGGCAACGAGCCCCAAGGGATTGGGGCTCGTTGCAATACAGTTTGTGCAAAATCCAAAAGGAAACGGTCCGTGATGGACCGTTTCCAGAAAGTCATTTAGGCAGGCTCTTCCGCCTTCTCTTCCGAAGAAGGCTCGGCTTCGGAACCATCTTTCTTCTCATCCGCATCATCCTGGCCCTTGTCATCGGTGCGAATCACGTTTCGCAGCAAGATCACCAGAATCGGGCTGGAAATGGCGATCAAGGCATAGAGCAACCACATGAATTCAGGCGACTGCCAGAAATCGCGCTCCCCACGAAGCATTTCGTTCAGCACACCATCCGGGCAGTACCAGGTCAGGAACTTACCGCTCAACCAACCATTCAACGGCTTGGCCATGAACATCGGCAGGCTGGCCAGGCTCATATAGGTTCCCTCACGCCCCTTGGGAGCAATGGTAACGGTATACTCCGACAAGCGTGGCGACCAGATCAACTCACCGACGGCGAACACGATGATCTGCAAGAAGATGGTATACAGGTAGGCCTGCTCCACCGTGGTCCCCATCATATCTGCCAACCAGGGACCGGGAATGACCAGGAAGAAGAGTGATCCGGCGCTGATGAAGGTACCCACGACAATCAGTTTGAACACCGAGAAGCGCATCAGGATGGGGATCATCATAATCAGACCCACCACAATAATTGCCGGGTTGATGGAGTTCAGATACCCGATGGGTGCGTCCGGTCCCATCACACGAACGTAGTATTTAGGCATAACCAGGAACTGGTGGGTAAACACCAAACGCACGCCGATAAGGATAATCAGGAAGAACATGAAACGCCAGAAGGCCGATTCACGGATAACGCTCAGAATGATCGAGCCCGGATTCTCCCGGTTATCCTTGGTCTTGGGCGGCATTTCCACCACCTGATCGTTCTCATCCACTTCGATATTGCCACGGAGGAACAAGACGGCGATGGTACAGAGAACGGCCAGCGCGCCACCCACGGTGAGGATACTCTCGTTGCCGAAGTAATCACGGAGGTATTGCAGGAAGATACCGGAACTGACCGCGGCAATGTTCATCGTCAGGTACTGGAAGTTGAACGCCGTACCGCTGGTGCGCTTGTTGGTGTATTTACGGATGGCGGCATAAATAGCCGGAACCATCAGCGCTTCACCCAAACCGATGATAATCAGCATCACCACAACCCAGGTGATGATAATACCCTTTTCACCCAGTTCATTACGCAGTTGCGGATAAGCCATGATGATGGCGATGACTTTTTCCTTCAACTGGGCGGGGTTTTCTTTCACTTCGTTCAGATGCGTGAAATAGCGGGCAGAAAGGCTTTCGCTTTCCTCGGTCAAGATGGCTGTAATCATCTTTTCGTCGAAGTATTCATCCACAAAGCCTTTGGAAAAATCGGGATGATCGGCGAACAGAGCCAACACGGCAGCCTTCAGGGCTTTGGGGTCTTTGGCTAACTCATCAATGGAAGGCTGAGCGGGTTGGACAGGTTCAGCCGGAGCCTGGACTTCCGCATCCACCTGTTCAGCATCTTCATTCGGCTGCGCCTGGGCCACAGCTTGGGCGGGTTCACCGTCGGCACTCTCACCATCTTCCTCCGCCTTACCCTGCTTGGCAGGTTCGGAGCCTTCCTCGTTCGGCTGTGCAGCCGGAGCCGGTTCCGGCATCGCGACGGGTTTACGATAACGTTTCAGAATATCCTTCTGTGCCTGCAAAGCCCGTGCAGGATCTTGCATAAAGGCCAGATCGCCGTAGTGTTTCTTGCGGATCTTGGCAACCGCTTCGTTCAGGCTGGAAGTCATACCGAAGGTGGCTTCAAACTTGCCGTCCGAGCCGTATTCCTCGGTCAATTCCGGGAAGGCCGCAACAATCTTCGACGTGTTGGCCCGCTTCGTTTCCCACTCGGTGTTGGGATCAACTTCCAGGATCTTGGCCATGCCTTCAAAATCTTCCACACAGGCCAAGCCTAAACCTCGCTTGGTTTCCCGACAATGACGCTGGTCGGCTTCCGCCTCTTTGGAGCAATCTTTCTCCTTCCAGGTTTTAAGGTCTTCGCAGGCTTTGGTATGCAGCCCCAGTTCCAAAATGGCCTTGACCGGGTCTTCACGGTCTTTGATTTCCTCATAATAGACCTGTTTGAACGCGGCCACGCTACGCATGGCTTCGTTGCGCTTGCGACCGATGGGATCGGGGTCGATGAGGTATTTTTTCCGCAATTCATCATCCTGTTTGAGCAGGAAGGAAAGCTGCTTGGGGTATTCCTGATCCATGTCGCCCCAGCGATTCATCCGCACAGGCAATTTGGCTTCATCTTCGGTAAACAGCGCGGTCAGTTTGGCCATGCGGCTGGCCATATCGTTTTCCAGATCGCCACGGGTCACGCCGCTTTTCACCACATCGGCATCCGCCATCAGCAGATCCAGTTCCGCATCACGCAAGGTCAGGGGATTCTGGGTGAAGAAACGTTTATCCAACTCGCGGGCGGAGATATGCTCCATCGCTTCCTGCATCTTCGCCGAGTCATCCAATTCCTTATCAATGAGGTATTCTTCCAAGGGAACGGTCATGCCCAGAAGGAAGCGCCCCGGAATCAGAATCGCCATACTCAAGAACAACGCAGTCTTGATCCCCAACCAGTCGATGAACACACCGGAGAAGAAGATGATGATCGTGATCAGCGTCGTAAACAAACCAACCAGATTCTGGCTCCACTCATCATCCAGGCCGATGTTTTCCGTCAAAAACAGGCTCAAAACGGTGATGAACATGAAATAGGCCAACATTTCAAAGAAGTTGATGACCAGGTTGAGGTTCCAGAATTCCGGGGGCGTTTTCTTGAGGATTTTGAACTCGGCAAAATACTCTTTGACGCTGTTGAGCACGTTGTTCATGAAAAAACTCTCTTTCTCGGTGAGCAAAAGACATTAACCAGTTCGCGGCCCAACTATAGACCCCTTTGCAAAAAAGACTAGAAAAAAATGGCCTGCCTCCCGGTTTCATCTTCAGAGCTTAATCGCGGAATCCGGCAGACGTTCCCCACCGCCATTCCTTATCTAAACCACACCTTTTTCACAGAGTCTTGGGAAAGACTTTCCTCTTCGGAAAAAATCCGCTATACTGCCGACGCTGATGATTCACCGAATTTGAAAGGACAAGACCATGACGATACGGCCCGTCTTGTTTTCCCTGCTGGCCTTGGGCGCTACCCTGTTTGTGCAATTTGCCTGTGACAGCATTGAAAATGTTGAATTGGGAACTCCCATGGGGAACCCGGATGACAGCACCCCCTCTGTGGATGGAGACAGCACCACGGATGACGATGATGACGATACCACCGCCACGGACAGCCTTGTCCAAACAGGACCGGCGGGAAGCATCACCGGTCGGGCAATCTTCAACAACAGTGTGCTGGGGCAATCCCCGAAGCTGGTACTGTTTAAGGTAGGGGACCGCTTTGATGCCACCCCGGTGGATGAAGACACGATTCCCAACACCCCGGATGCCGAAGCCAGTACGACAAGCTTTGATTTCACCTTTGAAAATATCGCAGCGGGAACCTACCGCCTGGCGGTGTACCTGGACAGCAATGACACCACGGATGAGAAATTCTCTTACGAATTCCGCTATTTCCCGGCTCTAATCCCCACCACAAGCACGGAAGGCGCCGAAATCAGAGCCTTTTATGTTTCCTTGCAGAATCCTGCTTATGGCCGAATTACCGGAAGCGTCTACGTTCCGGAAGAGAACAATGACCTGATTGTGGAAGTGCAGCTATTCGGTTCCACGGACAACAACAACCCCGTTTCTCTGTATTACAGCACCCGCGGCAGTGTTGAGGGAACCGTGCGTAAACTGGATTACGACTTCCTCAACCTCCCCTCGGATACCTACCGCGTCGTCGCCCTGGCTTACATCTGCGGTCTGGATCATGCCGACGAAACGGCAATCACGATGTTGAATGAACAGATCCTCGTCAACCGGGAGCTTTCCGTCACCTTGGAGAACACGGACAAAAACATGGAATTTCTGGCCGCTGAGTTGGTCTGTCCCCTGGCGGATGACGATGACGACGACCTGGACGGAGACGCCACGGACGGAGATGAGTAGCCCACATCCGATGATGGGCAAGGCATCGCCTTCAAAACGAGTACAGAACAAGTCAATCCATTGATTCCTTCCAAGGGGACTGCGCCACCGGCGACGGTCCCCGCTTCCGTTCAAGGATCTCCGTTATGCCCTCCGCGATCACTGCTGCAAAGCGCCCTCCCCTTCAGGGCCGATTCTTCCTGCTTCAAGAACGCCCTGCTTTTTTTGTGACAAACCAACCCAAGGACACGGACCTTGACCTGAAAACCTGGGCAACGCTTTTACTACGCGCCCAACAGGCCGACCTTTGGGATGTGGTCTTACCCAATTCCTGTACCCAGGAGCGCTTCGGGGCCAAGAAACTGGCCGCACTGGCCACCAAACTGCATCTACGCTTGCTTCGCTCCGTCGAAGTCCGCCTGCTGGATCTGGTACGGCAAGACCAACTGCGGCTGGGTTCCCCGGACATCCCCGTCGTAGGGATCATTGATCTGAAAGAACTGCTTCGCGGTCAGGCGGATCACCTCAACGGGATCGCCCGTGAAGGCTCCCCGGCCATTCTTCGCCCCATCCTGCAATCGCCCTTGACGGACCTGCCTTCCGCCTTGGAAACCCTGAAGGCTCTTCGTGACCGCTTGGATGACCCGGCCTGGTTGGATCTCGGCGGGCTTCCCCGTTGCCTGCTGTCCGACTCGGACGAAGCCCTGGCGGCGTTCGGTACCCAAGACAATGACCTTGTGGTGGATGAAAGCCAGGAGCGACGCTGGGGCGTGGATTGCCGCGAATGCACCCGGCGCGTTCGCTGCATGGGGCTTTCCGCCAAACTCTCGACGCACGCCGCAGCCCTTCGCCCACACAAGACGACGCGAGCCAATTCCTTCGTCTACGAGCCCAGCCAGAAAGCACCGCTACCGGACCACGCCCCTTGCCCCTTGCTGGACGACGAGCAAGCCCTGAATCTGGGGTTACGTGATTTATGGTTGGCTCACCAAGGAGAACTGCATCATCTGCGCACCGATAGCTCCGACTTCGACCCCGATGAGATCCGTGTCATTCGAGATGATCTAAGCCAGGTGTATCTGGTGTCTGATGCCTCAACCCACCTGAGTGATTTTGCTACCCAACTTGAGAAACTCGTCCGTCGGATACGTTTTCCCTCCAACGGAAACGGAGAAGAAGGCGCATCCTGTGTGACATGTCCCAAGCTTTCCACCTGCCCCGGCATCTGGGAAGCCAGCCCGGACAACGGCTTTCTGGACGCGGAAGACGACCTGGCCGATACCCTGCGCAGCGTGCGGGGCCGCGTGCTGGATGTCGGCGGCGGACCTCTGCGTTACCCGGAGATGCTGCGCAGAATGATTGACCAGGAATGGATTGACTACCAGGTGGTGGAACCCTCTCCCCCGGAGAGCCTGCGTTACTTCCTGCAATCGGTACATCATCCCGAAGCCTTGTTCGAGGCACCGTTTGAAACCGTGGAGTTGGAAGGCAGTTTTGATTGGATCTGGTTTTTACGCAGTTACAACCACCTGGAACAGCTTGCCGGATGTCTGCAAAAAGCCAAGCGCCTTCTTGCCCCCAAAGGGAAACTTCTCCTTGCGGATAACACGGCCTTCGGCCTGATTCAATTGGACCCACGCTGGCGAAAGCGGGAGCAAGCCCGCAAAGACGCCCCGGTCTTCGAGCATTACCGCAATCATACGGCCAGCCAGGCCCGGCAAGCATTGCGTCATGCCGGGTTCACCGTGCGGGAACTCACCGAGGTCGGGCCGCTGACCGCCAATCAATGGATGATTCTAGCCGAGAAAAGCTGAACCACGTCGTGGTGGTCCGAGGATTCCAACATCGAAACTTGCCCTGAAAGCCGGGCTGTGCTACCACCCCCAAAGAGCGTTGACTTCTTGTTTGTTCTCGTTTTTTACAGCAAGGGATCGTCCCGATGAAATTGAACTCCACGCACCGTCGCGTTATGGCTATCACCGTTCTGTTGGCTTTCGTACTTCCCGCCCTGGCCGTGGCCTACATTGACCCCTGGGACTTCCTGGCCAAGCAGGTAGCGCAAACCAACCGGCATTGGCAAGGCTTCCAGCTTGAGCTGGATCAGACCCTCTATGACGGCACGGGACAAACCAGCGCCCACCACAAGATCGCCTTGAGCCTCAAGCGCCCGCAAGCCCTGCTGCTGGAACAGGATGATACCATCCTCGCCCGCGTTCGAGGCGGCCAGGAAGATGGTGCGTTCAAGGCGCTTTCCAACGACATCCAATCTCTGCTGCGCCTGTGGCTCTCTCTGGGCGATGCCACGCGCATGACCGCCTTGCTCGCTTCCTGGGAAATACCTCAAGATCCGCGAGGGCTTGGCCGTCTGGATGAAACCATCTGTTATATCGTTGGCAGCACCGAAGGCAACGAAGACCGCAACCAGCTTTGGCTGGAGAAATGGACCTTCAAACCGGCGAGGATTTTCAAAGTCAACAAACAAGGTGAGATCACCGTGGATGTACGCCTGTACAAAAACGATGGTGTGATTACCGAAGGCGACCTTCCCGAACGGATCGACTTCTACCGTAACGGCAAATTGGCCGAACGCTGGCAGGTTCGACACTACCGCCGAGCCACACTCAATTCCACCTGGCTTAGCTTGTGAGTTCAGCATGGGACCAGCAAGCACCGCGCTACGCCGAGGTGCTTCTGCCACTCCCCCTGGATACGCCCTACATCTATGCCCTGCCGGAAAACCTCCGTGTTCAAGCAACGGTAGGAATGCGCGCCCAGGTTCCTTTGGGCAACACCACCCGTGTAGGTATCATCACCGCCCTGCGTGAGCAAAGCGATGTCCGACAGATTCGACCCTTGGAGCGCTTGCTGGATGATGTCCCGCTTTTAGGCGAGGGTTTGTTGTCCTTCTATGCCTGGCTGGCCGATTACTATTTTGCTCCTTTGGGTTCCGTGCTGGACCTCGCCCTCCCCACCGGGCTTCTGCTTCCTCCGGGAACCCGCGTGTTTCTGGGGATGATGGGCAAGAAGGTTCTGGATGGCTTTCCCATGTCCGCCGCCTGGGGGCTGGATGCCAAAGAAGAAAAACTCCTGCTCAAGCTCTTGGGGGTTCTCCGGAAAAGTGGACCGCTCCCCTTGGGTAAAGCCCTTCCCGGTGGATTGACTGAAGCCCGGCTACGCCAATGGGCGGCAGCCGAATTGGTCATGCTCAAGGATGAACGCAACCCCTTCGCGGTGAAGACGGAACGTGTGTATCAGTGGAACGAAGAGGCCGAGCCCCCAACCGCACGCGCAAAAAAACAGCGGGACATCTGGGCTTATCTGCAAGAGTGCCCCCAGAAGACAAGCTCCCGCGCCGAACTGCTGCAACATTTCCCCTCGTGTCAATCCAGCCTGAAGGCGATGGTCAACAAGGAATTGGTCCTTGAAGACCAGCGGGAATGCCTGCGCTCCCCCTTATCGACCCAACTGCTGCACGAAGGCGATGAAGACAACGCAACCCTGACCTTGACCGAGGAACAGCAGCGGGCGGTGGATGCCATTCTTCCCGCCCTGGTTCAGCCGGACACGCCGTTTCTTTTGCATGGCGTCACCGGTAGCGGCAAAACCGAGGTGTATTTACGAGCGATGGAAGCCTGCCTGTCGCGGGGGAAGCAGGTGTTGATGCTCCTGCCGGAAATCGCCCTCGCACCCCAGGTGGTCACCCGGCTTCGCGCCCGCTTCGGCCCCCGTGTCGCCGTATGGCATTCCGCGCTATCCCACGGGGAACGACGCGATGAATGGACGCGGATCTTGCGCGATGAGGCCGACATCGTCGTCGGAGCCCGCTCGGCCATTTTTGCCCCTTTGAAGAAACTGGGCCTGATCGTCGTGGATGAAGAACACGAAGGAAGCTATAAAAACGAGGAAGGCATTTACTACCATGCGCGGGACATGGCCGTGATGCGAGGGCGTATCGAGCAGGCCGCCGTGGTACTGGGCAGTGCCACACCCAGCGTGGAAAGCATCAACCAGGTACGCCTGAAACGCTATCAACGGCTGAGCCTGCGGGAGCGTCCAGGTACAACCGTACTTCCCCAGGTGGATACCGTCGCCCTGCCCTATGCCACCAAAGAAGACAACCTGCTCTCCTCCGAACTTCTTCTGGCCTGCCGACAGAGGCTTTCCAGGGGAGAGCAAGCCATCTTGTTTCTCAACCGGCGCGGTTTTTCTCCCTATATCTTCTGCCACGGCTGCGAAAGCCCGGTGCAATGTCCCCACTGCGCGGTAAGCCTGACCTACCATCGCATTCAGGGAAAACTACTCTGCCATCTCTGCGGCTTTGCCTCGCCGGTTCCGAAGCATTGCCCCTCGTGCGAGAGTACGGAGTTGGAACTCAAAGGTGTCGGCACTCAAAAGGTGGAAGATGAAATCAGCCAGAGTTTCCCTGAAGCCCGCGTGGCCCGTTTGGATCGCGACGTTCTGGGGCGAAAAGGCGAACTGACCCGCCTGCTGCAAGAAGTCCGCGCCGGAGACATTGACCTGCTCATCGGCACCCAGATGGTCGCCAAAGGACACGACTTCCCTGGCGTTACCCTCGTCGCGGTTCTCAACGCCGATCAAAGCCTGCACTTCCCGGATTTTCGTGCCGGAGAGCGCACCTTTCAACTGCTGACCCAGGTTTCGGGACGCTCCGGACGGCGAGACATTCCCGGTCAGGTGTTGATTCAAACCGACAGCCCCGACCATCCCGCCATCCGCTGTGCCGTGGAGTTGGACGACAAAGGTTTCTACAAAGAGGAACTCAAAGCCCGCCACGCCTTGGGCTATCCTCCCTTCACCCGCCTGGCCCTCTTGCGTATTGAAAGCCGAGATGAACAGCAGGCCGGAGAGGTTTCCCACCATCTGGCCGATGCCCTTCGCAGCCTTGTTCACAAACAGAACCTGGAAGGAAAGGTTTTCGTTCTCGGTCCGGCCAGCGCCCCAATTGCCAAGATCAAAGACACCTTTCGTTTTCATGTGCTGGTGAAAAGTCCCACGGTGAGAGCCTTACGCAGCCTGCTCAAGCAAGCCAAAGTACGCGAACTGCTCCAGGGAGGGAAGGAAGTCCGCATCCGGTTAGACATTGACCCGGTTCATATGTTATAAAGCAGGAGTAAGGAAACAACCCACCGCAGGAAGGTGAACCATGAGGATGGTTTCCATATCAAGGCTTCTGCTACGACGAGTCGAATCCATAAAATCCGTGTTTACGGTTCGGTGCGGTTTTGCCATGTTGTTTCTTTCAATGGTCTTGGCTTGCAGCGATCCGGGAGTCCTCCACTTCGGATCGAATACCAACGAACTGGACGGCGATACGAGCGACACGGAGTCCCCAGACGGAGACAACCCCAACCTTTCCGATGGTGACGAAGAAGACGAAACCGGCCCAAGTACCTGCGGAATGGACGCTTGCGGATTATTGAGCAACGGACTCTGGTGCGGTGGCTGCCCGGTAGGTCAGTACTGCCGCGCAGAGGATGTATCGGACCTTGAAGCCCAGGGCGGTATCTGTGTGGATGTCGAGGGCATTGAATGCAACCAAAGCGATCTGGATAACCGAGAATCACTCTGGCGCATGACGGGGGCCGGGCCGGAAAACCGGGGAATGCTTTTGCAAGATCATGCGTATAGGGATGGCATCCTCACGGCACCCAATCCCCCTCCTTCTGATTTTCTAACGGAAGATGAAACCGTGATCCGTGCTAGCATGATCTCGCCTCCCTGGCTTCCAACGATTAGTATTCTATTGGCACCACCCCCGGAACTGTTTCATCCCATCCTGGATACGTCGGAAGGCGGCCTTGAACTTCTTTTCGGCTCTTTTCCCTATTCAGGAACCGCCTTGGGCGCAGCATCGTTTGCCGAGGCAAGCGACGGCTTTCTCGTCTTGCTCAAGCAGGAACAATCCCAGAGCATCGCCCGTCACAATCTCATTCAGTACAAACCCAGCCTTGAGGATCAAATCTGGACGCTGACGGAAGAGGACGCCTACCCTTGGGATATTCCCTTCCATGAACAAGAAGCCCTGGTGTCTTTTTCCTATCCCATCCTTCGGGATCGTAAGGTCTACTATTCCGCAGCCGGCAAGCTGATAAAATTAACCGCACCCAATCCCGATGATACGACAATCCAGCAGAGTACCCATCTTGTTTCCATCTACAACACCACCGCCCCAAGTCTTGATTGCCATGCCAACGTCTATCTTGGCTCCGCAGATCGGCACCTCTATTCCATCTCATCTCGGATGACGGACCGCTGGTCCAGAGAGCTTGGCGGTTACCTCGTTCACGCGCCGGTTATCGATCACCGACAACGGGTGATCGTCGGTTCCTATGATTTCAATCTCTATGTATTTTCCAACACCGGGCAGCACATCTGGCAGCGTGACTTGAACGGACGTATCACCCAGCCTCCCGCTGTGGACCTGATGGACAACATCTACGTCGTTGCCGGATTGACTCTCTACAAACTCAGCCCAGGCGGAGAGATTCTCTGGACGACCTCTCTTTCAGGGAACACAAGCAGCCGTCCGATCGTCAACGCTCTCGGATGGTGTTTTCTGATCACCGATACCGCATTCTACGGATTCCCCCCAGAATCGGGAACCCCCATCCTGGAGCACTATTGGCCCAACAAACTGATTCAACCCTCCCCAATGGGCCCGGAAATTCAAGCGCCCGCACCACCGGCCTTGCTGCCCAACGGTCAGGTCGTTCTTCCATTCATCAGATCCTATGACGAATCAAACGAGTTGGCACTGACAATGGATTGGTATGTTTTCAACCCGGACGGGTATCATTCGGAAAACTAGCCAAGCGGTTTGCGCAGCGCCCACAAGCAGGGAACGGTCAAGATCAGCGCCGCAAGGCACCAGATCACACCCCAAGTGGTCAAGCCGGTGAGAAGCACTCCAAAGGCCAGAGTAAGCGCAAACAACCACAGGGAAAAGAGCAGAAACAGCCCCATTGCCTGCCACAAAGGCGCGGTATCGGATGGAGATCCAGGCCACCAGCCCCAGGGACGGGCCAGCTTCACAAAGGCACGCACGCGCTCCTGCCCGACCGGTGGAGTAAGAAAGGTTACCGTCAAAGAGACCACAAGGCTAATCACCAAGGTCAACAGCAGGTTGGGAATCAAGGCCAGGCCAAGTTGCTTCCCGACGGTGGCCACAAGCATACTGGTCAGCATGGCCGAAAGCTCACTGTAGGCATTCAAACGCCACCAGAACCAACGCATCACCAGGATGGGTCCAAGCCCGGCTCCCATTGCAAGAAGGAAGCGGAAGATTTCCGTTACGCTGCCCGCATGAGACGCAAACCAATAGGACACCACCAACAACAAGGCTCCAAAAAGACGGCTTAGGCGCACGTAGTGGGCTTCACTCTGGGACGGTTTCCAGAAACGCTTGTAGAGATCGTGGATAAAATAGCTGCTTCCCCAGTTGAGTTGGGTATCAATGGTACTCATAAAAGCCGCTAAAAAAGTTGCCAACAGGAAGCCGCGCCAACCCTCCGGCAAGGTGGCCATTGCCACACGGATGTAGGCATTTTCTCCCTGAAGAGCATCGGGAAACATCACCAGGCTTACCGCCGCGACGAGAATCCAGGGCCAAGGACGCAGAGCGTAGTGGGTAACATTGAACAGCAGGGTTCCCCACATCGCATGGTTTTCATTCTTGCAGGCCAGTTGCCGTTGGATAATCTTCCCGCCGCCGTCGGCATTGATGAAAGCCCACCATTGAACGCTGAGCATGATCGCCAGAGCGCCCAGCCCGGTATACCAAAGTTCTCCGGCTTTGGGGGCAAGATTGAAAGGTTGCTTGTCCGCAGGCAAGGCGGCAAGCTTGGCCTGTAAGACCGATAAGCCGCCAACATGGTCTACGGCGATATACGCCAGCACCAAGGCTCCGGCAAAGGCCAGGACGAACTGAAGCACATCGGTTACGACCACGCCGAAAAAACCGGAACTCAGGCTATAGATACCGGTGATAATTAAACAAATAGGAAGCAGTACGCCGGAGGGGAGTTGAAAGGCATCTTCCAGAATGGTTTCCATTCCTTTGATGACCAAGGCCATGCTGACCGGATTGACCACCAGAGAAAAGGCTCCGGCCCGTGTGGCGCGAAGCCAACCGGCTCCCTTGCCATCATAGCGCAATTCGGAAAGCTCCAGGTCCGTCATCACCCCGCAGCGTCGCCACAAAGGAGCCAAGACGAAGGCACTGAACATGCCTCCCGCACCATAGGCCCACCACTCCCAGTTGGCACCGATCCCACCCTGTCGGGTGATGTTGGTCACATACAAGGGTGTATCGGCGCTGAATGCCGTGGCGGCCATACTGATTCCGGCAATCCACCAGGGGAGTTTCCTTCCCGACAGGAAGTAATCCTGAGTTCCTTGCTGATTTCGCCGGGATAGCCACAACGAAAGCAAAGCCACCAGAAGCAGATAGCCCGCAAGTATGGAGAGATCCAGAGTCGTCATGGAGTCCGTCCAAACACGAAAACCCGCGAAATTCGCGGGTTAATCGGTACGAAAGCGAAGAGCCGGGTTAGGCTTGCTTGCGTTTCAGCGCACGATGCATATCCAACAGAGCGCCTGTGGTCTTTTTGTCCAGACCCTTTTTGAAGTCATTGTCCGGCTTGCCGGTGTGAGTGGCATCATGGATGGCGTCGATCAGGGGTTTACGACCGCCCATGACATCCAGTTCTTTCACTCGTTCGGCCAGACGCAACAACTTGGCATTGCTGACTTTTTTCAAGCGGTCGGTGAAATCGCCTTTGCTTTCATCCCCGCCCCGGTCCAATTTTGCGGCCAACTCTTTAATCAAAGCGTCTTTGCCGCCGAACGTGTCTTTCAATTGCTGCAACGGTGTTTTTTTCATCTTTTCGTTTCTCCTTGCCACTTGATCTCGTGGAACGCCGATTGCTAGCACATGGATAGGGCTTTTGCAAGGTTTTTTGCCACTTTTTATGGGGAAATCCAGTTGTTTTCAAACCTGAAAAAAACAGGACAATCCACCGAAGCCCTTGCGCAATCGCAGACAATCCTTACTATGATGCCATCCTGTTTGCCAATACAATGTTCAAATAGGCAAAATATGTCCAGAAAGCCTCTACCTTGCCGTCAAAGGAAGCCAGAACCATGAGCGATACACCACGCCACACAATGACACAAGGCCAAGCCAACCCTCTGGGCTCACTGCTGGGGCTTCCATTAACCTACGCCAACCTGACACTCACCGAGGAAGACCTCGCTCCGATGAGTCTTGGCGAGCAACAAGACCTGATGGATCAACTGAGTTATCGTCAGAAATACCAGCTTCTACAACGAAGCGATCACGCTCCGGCCCTGCTCAATGCCATGACCCCCACCGACTTGCTCTTGATGCTGGATGCGGTGGGCCGCACCGACGCAATGAGCCTGGTGATGAAGCTGGACCCCCAACGGTTGATCCGCGTATTCGACTTGGACTGCTGGCAAGGTACGGAATACGACCAAGACAAGCAGCTGGACTGGTTCGGCTACATGCTTCAGGAAGATATTGATCACGGCCCGGAGAAGGTGGCCAGTTTGGAATACGAATACCTGCTGATGTTCTTCTCCCGGCAGATCAAAGTCCACCGCAAAGAGTGGAGCGATTACCCGGAAGTTCCTAATACCGACAACCTGGTTACGATGGATGATTACTATCATTTCGAGTTTTTAGACCCGGATTCCGCCCGCACGGAGCGCTTGGTCGTCCTGCTTCAGAACTTGTATCGAACCTCCTTTGATATGTATATGAAGCTGATGGAAGGTCTGATCTGGGAAAGCCCCAGCGGCTTGCAGGAATTCAACTACCGCAGCCGAAACGATCGCCTCTTGGATTGGGGCTATCCGGATTACTTGGATGCTTTGGGCATTCTTGCCGCCGCCGATGCGGACTCCCTGCGTAAAGAACTGCTAAGCGGCATCCCCGAAGCGCCCAAGCAGCAATTCCGCCGTCTGACACATCCGCCCACGGTACTGCACAAACTCTTTGAACACCCTTCCTTTTTACTGGATGTCGTCAAGGAGTTATCCGAAGACCAGCGGGAAAACCTGGCCACGGAACTGGCCTACGCCGGAAACCGCGTTCTGGTGGCTTTCAAAGCCCTGACGGATCTGGACCTGGCCGAACGCACCCTGGCCCATACCCACGGGTTTCTCTCCATCGGTTTGGAAAACCTGAGCGGTGGCGACCGCGACCAGGCGGCCCACATCCTGACCCATCTGCCGATCTGGAAGATTGTCCGCTTAGGCTACAACCTGCAACGCAAACTTCGCCAAACCGTGCTGGATTTCTTCAGCGAAAGCTACCCGGAGGGCCGTCCTTCCGCCTTACCTTTGCTGAGTGACCCGCTGCCGGATGTCCTTCAAGGTTTGCTGCAAATGCCACCTCGCTACTATGAGGGGCTTTCCGGCACAGAGATGAGCTTCAGGGAATTCCGCAACGCCCAGGAATTGCAGCAAACGGAATCCCTTCTGGGTCAAATGATGTTCCTCTATGACCTGCATTTCCGGGTTCTAGGGCTTTCCAGACAAACCGTAGAGAAAAGCCCTTACATGCCTCTGAATCGTGACGGCCTGCCCGTGCCGACCTTCGTCAAGGTATTCTTCACCTTGTTTGCGCGATCTCTGGCCGACTATTCACAGGAGTACGAACCCTTTTCCAAAACGGAATTTCTAGGATTACTCCCCAAAATCCTTGTCAAAACCGACAAGGGTTTTCAACCGGATGAGAGCCTTTCCGACAGACTTTCTCAGTGGTTAGCCCCCTATTTGGAAAGAGAAACAGCCGCTTATCAAAACCAGGCTCGTGCCTTTGCCCAGGAAAGTCTCCGCTTTTTAGAAGCGATTTCTCAGGATTTGCAAAGCATGGATTACCGCCAGACGGTTCGTCTGGGGCACTTGATTCTTATCGGTTAACCATCAACTCACGGATTAACTCTCTTGTCATCATCCCTGAAGGCTGAGAATGATCCAGGAAGATGAAACGACGCGAACATCCCGTCTATGCGTGAAGAACAACCCCGGATTGATTAGTCTTTGTTCAAGACAGGGTCCAGGAAGATGGCGCTTTCTGCAATATACGCAACCTGGATTTCCTGCACGAAGCGCATCAGGGCATCTTCTTCCAAGCCAAGAAACTCCGCTTCCCGGCTACCAATGGGGCTTTGAAAATCCATCTCTTGATTCTCTTCGCAGCCGATCCCAAGAAAATCGCAATATTTATCCGCCAAGGCCGTAATCGCCAAGCAGACTTTGAACAGATGCGGAGCTTCCGTCCAGTCCATTTCCGCAAAATGATGGTGGTAGCGGATCAAACCTTCCACCGTTTCCGAAAAACGCCACTGCCGGGCAAGTCGCCCCCCCAACTGGGTATGGGTGAACCCAAAGCGTTCTTTTTCAAACTCGGTAACTTTCGACGGATAGGGTCTGGAACCATACAGCACAGGCTGGTAGTCATCCTTATATTTCTGGTACATCACGGCCATACCGAGATCATGCAACATCCCGGAAATAAAGGCTTCATCGGCGTTTCCGTCTTCGTATTCCAAGCTCAGAATCCGGCTGGCAATTGCGGCTCCGACAGCCCTCTCACACAAGGCACGGGCATGTTTGTCTGTCGGTTTGAACACCTCAGACAAAACCGAGGAGGCAACCAATAAATCACGAATGGTTTTGAAACCGATAATCAAAATTGCCCGTTGCAGACTTTCCACTTTGCGCGACAACCCATAAAAGCTGCTGTTGGCGATTTTCAATAATAACGCTACGCTGGCAGGATCTTTTGAAACTACCCGTTCCATATCCTGGGCCGTAGAATTGGGATCATCCGCCAGTTGTAAAATCTTCAAGGCCACCGGAGGAAGCCGGGTAAGCTCTCTGGTTTCACTGGCCACAGTCTGGATGGCCTCTTCCCCTTCCGGGCTTATCGGATCAATTTCCTGCGTAATTTCAAACAAATCAGTCATTGGAACCTCCTTGACCGTGGGAAACAAGGAACAAAGCCTTTGAAACAGTCCCCTGCTCTTGCCAAACAATCGGAATCCCGAAGGAAAACTTGAAGAAAGAGCCCCTCGTGAAAGGAAGTCTTTTAGGTCAAAGGTATCACGTCAAAGATAAGGTTCCATGATTCCTGATTTGAATCCGATGGGATAGACCATGAAAAAGCCCGGAGCATCACGCTCCGGGCCAAGGAATAATCCTACGATTTTAAGATGTTTTACTCGGTCTCCTCATCACCGTCTGCATCTTCCTCGGTCATGTAGGGCGCCGCACTGAACTGGATAATATTTCCGTCTTCGTGGATCAGGAAGATCCTTCCTTGCGCTCCGGCTTCCACACGGGTAATCCCATCACGGGGAACCCCTTCCACCTGCTGCCAGCGATCCTGTTCCTTGTCATACATCCAAAGTCGCGTGTAATTGCCTTCATAGCGACCCAGGAGGAACATCCAATTGCCTCTCGCCGCGCAGGAAAGCGGCAAGAAGACTTCATCATCCATGAGGGTTCCTTCGGAGATATTGGTCAGGCCACCTTCCGTCTTGTTTCCAAGCCATGCGTGAATGTGCAGATCATTGCTTGTCGCGGCATAGACTGTATCAGCATCGGCCACACAGAACACCTGGTTGTCAAACTGGTAGGTTGTCGAAGATCCCCAAAGGCGGTCCACGATGTTGTTTTCACCCATGTAATAAACACCACCTGGCGTTGCAAGATACAAGGTTTCACCATCACCGCTGATCCACATTTTACTGATATCCCGCATCGAAGTAGAAATGCTACTAGACCAGCCCATCGTGACCCAGCTTTCATTGACCCATCGTTGGAGGGGATTGGCGGTATACAGGACCGAGCCATTGTTGGAAGCAACCACCGAGGAGGCTCGCTCCACGTTATGGTCGATATTGGGATAGGTTCCCCATGCTCCGTTGGCAAAGTCACGATAGAACACGGTTCCATCCCATTGAGGCTCCGGACTGGTGGACGTGTCCTGGTCCCCTTCCTCATCAATAACGGCTTCCTTGGTCAACACAAATATTCTCATCGGCGTCCCGGAGGTCAACCAGGCTGCGCTGATGTCGTTCAGGGTCGCCGTAGCCTCGAAGCTGACATCGTAGGGCCAGGGGCGCTCGGAACTGCTACCATCATAGGTTGCCATCATGCCTCCAGGTCCGACAACGACACCTCGAAGGTCTTGCTGGGTGGGGTTTTCCACATTGGTTGAAATGACAATATCCGTCATGGTTTCTTCAAATTGACGGTAATACATGCTGCTGAAATAGGATTCAGACTCTGTTTTTTGCAACCAATCCCCGGAACTTGCCAGAACCTGCACGGAATGGTCGTCCGCTTCGATGCTCAGGTATTGCCCAATCACATCCGGCTGATTATTCAGGGAAAGCGTGGAGGAAGGATCTCGGATCTCCATCGGACTCCATCCATCCGGAGCCGTGATGCAGGAATTGTCACAGGAGAAGACCGATGCGTAAGCACCATATTCACCACTAACATACATTCTTCCATTGGGTGTAACGGCAACACTGTACAGCAGAGGTAGCGTCTCTCCCATCCCTGGAATTTCCACCGGGGTATTCCAATTCCCCGTGCGACGATCCCAAAAATGAAGAACATTGGTTGCGTTTTCATCTTCAGAAGGCAAGGTATATATCCCGTCGGTTGTCCCGATGATTTGCTTGTAAAACGTTCCCACGGTGTCCGGGTCAAACGACCACACCGGCTCGTTGTTCTGATTTACACCACGATGGTAGATCGCCTTTTCCTGGCCGTTCGCATGATCGTTTACGTAAATGTGATAGTCAGACTCGCTATAGGCAATAATGGAAACGGGAGCTTTGGGTGGCGTGTATTGATAGTCATACTGCAAAGTATGGCTGGTTTCGGTGAGAATATCCACGGCGACATCACCATTGGTCCGTTCAATGAGAACATAGATTTTGCCATCCATACCACGAACCAGGTCACGAATTTCACCAATCACGGCATCGTAATAGGAAAGCTCGCCATTGCGGAAGCGGAAGAGAATGTTCTCGACACCGGAAATGTCATCGCGCACGGTGATAATTGCATTGTTGGAGTCAAAAGCTGCAATGCGTTGGAAGTCGAAACGGCCTGTTTTCAGCAATTCCCACTCGCTCCCATTATAGAACATCAGCGTTCCCAAGTCTCCCACCGCGAGGATTTCATTGTTCTGACCCGTGTAGCTGAAATCGCGCATTCTCGCCCCTTGCCCCGTGGGGTGCATCCAACAGAAGCAGGAATCCTGTTCGCAGAGGCCATACGCCGTCTGGTCGGCACAACGGTACAAAGGCTGCTCTTCCTCTTCCACTTCCTCTTCGGAATCTTCCGTATCTTCAATGTCTCCATCTTCGTCGATGTCGCCATCCTCATCTTCGATGTCTCCATCCTCATCGACATCGCCATCTTCGTCTTCGATGTCTCCGTCTTCGTCCACATCGCCATCTTCGTCTTCGATGTCTCCATCTTCGTCCACATCGCCATCTTCATCCACAAGACAGGCGCTTTTAGTAAAGGTGAAATCACAAAGGCTCTCACAGGAGACATTCAGGCTTTCCGCCGCTTTGGAGATATCGCATTCGGAACCAAAGACCAAGTTGGAAAGCTCGCACCCGGTCACCGTCATGGAGATTTCTCCCAGACTGGCGTCGGTCATGTTCATCAGCAAATCAAAGTTGCAGGCACCGGCAGCGCGAGCCACTTCTAAGGTGTCGAAGCCAAGCTGATAGCAACGGTCATCGGTTTCCGTATCATCCTCCGGTTCCCCATCCGGGGTTTGACTGGCAATACAGTATTCCCCGGCAAAGCTTGCACAAGGCTCGCAGGGGTCTACGATATCATCATCATCGTCCGTCGGAACTTCTTCCGGGAACAGGCAGGTAGCGATTCCATTCAGGTTGGCACATACCAATCCCTCATCACAGGTTCCATCGTCATAACAAACCTGATTGTGCGACCCCTTGTTCTCGTTGTTCAGATCATCCGGATCCACAGGAATGAACGAGCATTCATCTTTGGGCCTACAGGTGTAATCCGTTGGACAACACCACAATCCCGGCTGACACACGGCGTTGGCATTGCAAGGCTGCCCGTTGCCGCCGATGTCGGAATCCGCGCAGCCTGCACCAAGCAGACCCCATCCCACAAGGCTGAAGGCAAAAAGGAAGAGCAATCGATAGAAACCCGTGTTGGTCAAAGGATGTTTTCTCATGGTCATGTTCCATTAATTCTGTAAAACAACGAAGGATGCCACCGCGTAGCATGGCAAAACCATCGGTTTGGTTAAAAGGCAAGGGACGCAGATACCACCGGCGAGCCATCCGGCATGATTCCCACTCCCGCAGAACTCATCATCACATTCGACGTTCCTGTCCGGTTTGCATCCAGAATGAACAAGACCGTGCTGGTCACCAGAAGCGCACCACCAAGCCCATACAAACTGTACGCTGTAATGCCGTAAAGTTTGGAATCATCGTTACCATTGGCTACGGCCTCAGGTGTCGCACCGTTCTTTGCATCCGATTCCGCCTGGAAGGCCATGACATTCAACGCGGCCCCGGCGGCGAGACTGGCAATTCCCACCCCAAGAGTCGTCCACTTGGAAACGGTCATGGCCATACTGCTCTCCCCGGTATCATGACGGCGTAGCTGCCTCTCTTCTTCCAAAGGGTCCGGTTTGCTTTCGGCGTCGTCAGCCGTCGTTGCAACGGCCTCCCCTTCCTGAACCCGAACGTACATCCCATAGCCGATCAGGGCCCGCACGGTGAGGATTCCGGCTTTTTTCGGCAAGGTCGTGGGATTGGTAACCAACACATCGTAGTGCGATTGCTCTTTCCGGGATTGTGTATTGACCCACTGGACGGAAAGCTTATAGTCCCCGTCAAGATAGGTCAAACTGCTTGCTAAGAAGAGATCCAACGACGCGGGTTGCAAGGCACTGATCATGCAATCTTTGTTGGTTCCGCAGCCGGCCAACTGACGCTTGTATTTCGGCGCGAGATTGCTCTCAACCTCATCCGGGGAAAGGACTTCAACATCCCGTGTGTTAATCATGCTCATCGCTTTCTTCAACACACGCTCCACCTGATCCAACAGACCGGGATTCACCTTTTTCATCGCAGATTCATCCAGTTGGGTCCGCAGAACACCAATCCGCTGTGTCTTGGCTTTTTCCTCTTTCTTAGGTCGAGGTCTGTACAATGTGGTGGTATCCTCATCATCCGATTGAGCCCAGACAGGCTCCACCATCAGACACAAAAGCAAACCTAAGAACAATCCCATAGTGAATCGGAAGGTCATGTAGGAAACTCCATCCGTGAAAACAACGCAATAAACGAGTTGAACTGGCGGAAATGAAAACTATTTTTCGGTCAGGATTTTAGCGGAACTGCCCCCTGAATGCAACAAACATCTGGAAAAAGAAAGGGGATTTAGAGCCAAACGCACATGTTCTACACCCATTCGGGAAAGCATTCGTAGACCTGCACATCATGGTGACCTTCAAAGAGACTTCCTTCAAAATCTCCCCACTTCTGCTCGATCTGAAACCCCGCAGCCTGAAGAATGAAATCCAGTTCCTGGGGAAAGAACTGACGCTGTTTCAACACCATCACGGTTTCCTTGCCGATGGCACGCCCGTTTTTCCCAACTTTTCGGTAGATGTGAAACGCATAGTTGACCTGATGGGTCGCGTCGTATTCATGGCGTTCCTGAAAATACCACGGGGTTCCATCATGGGGATGAAGCAAGGTTTCCCTGGCACTGCGCCTTCCCCCTGCATCCGCAAGGTATTCGATATCCGGTGTGGCAACATCCAGAACAAACAGGCCCTCCGGTTCCAGGTGGCGTTTTACACAGGCCATGACACCAAGGATTTCGTTCATCGTATGAAAATGTTGCAAGGTATTAAATGGAAGCAGCACCAACGGGAAACGCCGCTCAAGATCCAACTCCAAAATATCTGCTTGCCTGGGGTAAACCCTTTGTTTCAGTTCTTTGTTCCCCTTGGCTTGGAGTTTCGTTTCCATGTGTTCCAATAAGGCCGGATTAAGATCCACGGCAACAACTTCGGCCCCGGCGTAAGCCATCGGCAGAGTCAAGCGGCCTGTACCGCATCCCAGTTCTAATATGGGTCCACGATCCTGAAACTCCTCGGCAAGCCCTACGTAGTAGTCGATGTCTTGAACGTAGTCTTCGTGATGAAACTCGTAAAAGAACGGGTCGGCATAATACGCTTCAACCAGTTTGGCCTCCGGCATCTGAAACAAGGGCTTGGACATCGCATCGATCCTTTCACCATCGTATGAAACAAGGAAACCAGGGAGAACCCTGGTTTCCTGTACATCCATTCCGTTTCCAATAGGTTTCCTGCTTAGCTTAACACCACCTTCGCCACGCCCTCACCGGCTTCGATAACACCGATGGTTCGGGCATCCGCGCCACGTTCGGCCAGAATTTCCAAGGCGCGGGCTTCGTCTTCAGCATGAACTACGACAACGAAACCGATTCCCATGTTGAAGGCGCGGAACATTTCGGATTCTTCTACAGGACCGTGTTCCTGAATCAACTGGAAGATCGGTGGTGGAGTAAAACTGGAGGTGTCAATGATAGCTTTCACCCCCAAGGGCAGCACACGGGGAAGATTCTCCGGCAAGCCGCCACCGGTGATATGGGCCATAGACTGCGCCAAGCCTTCACGGCAAAGAGCCAAAGCTTCGGGAACATAGATTTTCGTCGGGCAAAGCAAGGCTTCACCAACCGTCATCCCCAGATCACTGACATAATCGCTGACGGTGAGGTTCATCGTGTCGAAAATGACCTTGCGGGCCAAAGAGAACCCGTTGGAGTGAACTCCGGTGGAAGAAAGACCGATCAGTTTATCCCCAGGTCGTACCTGGGAGCCATCCACCAACTTGGGTCGATCGACCACGCCGACACCGAAACCGGCCAGATCATATTCCCCTTCACCGTAAAAACCGGGCATCTCCGCCGTTTCACCACCGATCAAAGCACAACCGGCCTGTTTACAGCCTTCGGCAATGCCTTTTACCACGCTGGCGGCTTTGTCCGCTGCCAGTTTCCCTGTGGCGAAGTAATCCAGGAAGAACAAAGGCTCGGCGCCTTGCACGACGATATCATTGACACTCATCGCCACCAGATCAATCCCTACCGTATCATGCTTATCCATCAAGAAGGCGATTTTCAGCTTGGTGCCGACACCGTCGGTTCCTGAGACGAGCAGCGGGTCGGTCATCGTCGCGAAATCGGCCCGGAACAAGGCCCCGAAACCACCCAAGCCGGTCAGCACTTCTTTACGCAAGGTGGTTTTCACCATCGGTTTAATCAAATCCACCAGACGATTTCCTTCGTCGATATTCACGCCTGCATCACGGTAACTTTGCGGTTTCATAGATGATTCCTTGAGTTATATCCGGATCGATCCGGGTTGATGTCCGTCTGTTCGGCGTGGACCCATCCTCGCCGTTGGGGCTTCCTCCCGGTTGAGATCCTCCGACGTGCGGCCTTCCAGTGACACGACATCCACGAACGATTTCTTAAAACCAGGGGGAAGAATTTTATGGTTCTATTCCGGGAAAGTCAATGAATCATTTCAACCCGCAGCCCCAAGGAGACCATCCAATCCCTGGAAGCAACGCTTCAAACCGATCATCTTCATCAATGCGATTTCGGATAACTCTTGGAAAATCGAAGATTTTTCCTTGCCATTTTGAAACGCCTTTGCTACGTTTGCCGCCTCATTGATGTGCGGAGCCGCCTCATTTGCAAGGTAGCTTCGCGTAATCCTTACCTTTTTCTTGATCGTCCGGTCAAGGAACAGGTTGTAAGCCAGAAGGAGTTCTCATGTTGCTGCGAGAGTATGAACTTGTGGTCGTCCTTCGCCCGGACACGAGCGAAGAAGACACGCAAAAAGTGCTGGACCGTATCGACGGAATCCTGAAAAACGAAGAAGGGATTTTGTTGCGGCGGGATCTTTGGGGCAAGCGCAAGTTGGCCTATGAGATCGAAAAACATCAAAAGGGTGTGTACTACTACATGCTCTTCCTCTGCAAAGGTGAAACGATCCAGGAACTGGAACGTAACCTGAAGATGCTGGAAATGATCCTGCGTTACATGACGGTGAAGATCGCCGACCGTGTGGACAGCGAAAGCCGCCAGGAAGAAATGAAGCAGCAGCTTGAGGAAGAAGCCAAACGCCGTGAGGAAGAGTTGGCCAAGCAGGAAGAAGATTCGTCCAAAGCGTCTGATGATGAATCAGACAAGAACGATGATTCCGACACCGAAGAGGCTGATGAGGAAGACACGGCGGATGAATCCGACGACGCTTCCGACGAAGGCGAAGAAGAAAACAACTAATACACACGCCCTTTGGCTGTGAGGAGGTCAGATTATGGCTCGTATTATCCGAAAGAAACGTCGCCGCCGTCGCTCCGGTGGGAAGCGCAAGGTTTGTCCCTTCTGCGCCGACAAGAACCTGGTCATCGATTACAAGAACCTGAGCATCGTGGAACAGTTCATTACCGATCGCGGTAAAATCGTTCCCCGTCGTATTTCCGGCGTGTGCGCCAAGCACCAACGCGCCGTTTCCCTGGCTGTTAAGCGGGCGCGTCATATCGCCCTGCTTCCTTACACCGTGCTGGGTGAGTAAAGGAGGAGGACGAAACGATGCAGGTTATCTTGATTAAAAATATCAAAGGTTTGGGTAAAGGCGGCGATGTCATCCGCGTGAAGGACGGCTACGCCCGCAACTATCTGATTCCCCAGGGCTTCGCCGCTGAGGCCAGCTCGATCAATAAGAAACAGATGGAACACCAGAAACGCCAGATCAACGAAAAGATCCTGAAGGAAACCCAGGATGCCAAGTTGATCGCCGAGCGCATCGCCAACACCAGCGTGACCATCAGCCGCTTGGTCGGTGAGAACGAGCGCCTGTTCGGTTCCGTCAAGGAAAAAGACATTCAGGAAGTGCTGCGCGAAGAAGGCATCATGGTCCAACGCAGCCAGATCGAGTTGGAAGAACCGATCAAAGCCCTGGGCGTCTACGAAGTGCCGGTGAATCTCTACAACGAGATCAACGCGACCCTGAAAGTCTGGGTTGTGGCCAAATAAGCACCTCGTACCGTGTATCTACGAAAAACCCCGTCACTTCTGGCGGGGTTTTTCTTGTTCTCATTCTCGTTTGGGTTTCAACGAAATGGATACCAAACAGAATAAAGGGTTCTGATCCCATCTCCGAGCAGATGACCGTTTGTCAGAACGAACGGTGTCTCTCGTTCGCATCCTTGATGGTGGTCCTTTGCGTTTTCCGGTCTGGAGACTTGAGCCGAAGAAAAGGCCGTGCCCTTCAAGACACGCTTTGCGCGGTTGAGGAACACGGCCTTTGATCACCTTGGACTCTTGTCAGCAGATTCGTCAACCAATCAAGCCCAGGCTCATGATTGCAAGGCTCTGGGCTCTGGCAAACTCAGGCTTCAATCTCGCCCCAGCGTTGCACAAGGTTCATCAGGCTGCACACCGCCAGGCCCATCACACGGGTCGATACCCACTCGCGGGGACCATGAAAGTTCACCCCCCCGGCAAAAAGGTTCGGCGTCGGGAGCCCTTTGGCGGTCAAGCCGCTACCATCCGTTCCCCCCCGTACAGGAAGGTTCTTCGGGGTGATCCCGCTTTCGGCAACCGCGTTTTCCAAGGTCTCCATCACCGTGGGATCACCTTTCAGCCACTTAGCCATGTTCCGATAGGTCTGGCTGATCTCTACACGGATGCCCAAACGTGGCTGCTCTTTCATCATTGTTTTCACCAAGTCCTGCAAAACACTTCCACGAGCGGCTAACTTGTCGTCATCAAAGTCACGCAGGATCATCGACACCTTGGCCAAAGAGGCATTGCCTTCGATCTTCGTCGGATGGAAAAAGCCTTCACGTCCTTCGGTATGTTCGGGGGCTTCCTGGGCCGGGAGCCGATCAACAAACGCGGAGGCGTAGCGGATGGCGTTGACCAGTTTATCTTTGGCGTACCCCGGATGCACGGCAACGCCTTCAAAGCTTACCGTGGCGGCATCGGCACTGAAGGTTTCTCCGTTGAGTTCCCCGGCGAAACCACCATCCACCGTATAGGCGCAGCGAGCCCCAAAGCGTTGCACATCAAAACGGCTTGCTCCCAGACCGATTTCCTCATCCGGCGTAAAACCGATACGCAAGGTTGGCCGGGGAACCTCCGGGTTCTTCAGCAACAACTCCACCGTAGCCAGAATTTCCGCCACGCCGGCTTTGTCATCCGCGCCCAGCAAGGTGGTCCCATCACTGGTAATCAGGGTATCCCCCACGCATTGGGTCAACTCCGGGTTTTCCTCCGGAGAGATCACCACCCCACCGGCCAAACGAAGAGCCTTGCCATCGTAGTTGGAATGCAACTGTGGCTTGACATGCTTGCCGCTGAAATCCGGCGCGGTGTCGATATGGGCCAAAAGACCGATGGTGGATGTCTTCGGGCGGTTGCCGGGAAGCGTCGCGAAGAGATAGCCGTTGTCATCAATCTCAGCATCCTTCAAGCCCAACGCGGTGAGCTTGTCTTTCAACAGCTTCAAGGCCGTCCACTGCCCCTGGGTACTGGGGAAGGTGTCACTTGCGTCTTTGCTCTGAGTGTCGATCTGGGTCAATTCCAAAAAGGTATCCACAAGGGATGTGTTGGCCAATATTTTCTGCGGATCATTCCAGGGTTTCATGATTCCATCCTTTGTTGTTCGTGCCTACGAGTGCGTCAAAATCAGCGGGGTTCATCGGATGCGACAGTCTCTTGGGTAGAGTCATTATCTCGCAATGGAATATCAGCCCAACCATGAGAGCGGGCGGCATCGACAATCGCCGCACCCAAGCCTTCCGGTTTTGGACCAAGGATGCGGTGAAGTGCAAAAAGCTCAGGACCATCATCTTCACTATCCGTGATAACCACCCATTTCCCATCGTGCAGGCCCAGCGCTTGAATGTGACTCCAAGGCATGTAATGTTCTTTGGGGCCCTTGCGATAGATCATGCCGTAGGCCGTGAGGACCAGTCCATAACGACTGGGAACCTGGCGCAGCATGGTACGGTGACTGTAGCGGGTCATACCCCAGATCACCAGGGACACCGCAGCGGCAAGACTCAGACCGGCACCAATCAGGAACCAGAACCCGCCGATCATCACATATTTGTAGATGAACGTGCCCACAAGAAGAGCCATCAACGAAGCAATGATATACAAGGCGATTTCGCCCCCGACACCACCACGCGACATGGGAAAAACGCGCACGCCTTCCACGCTGTCACCACGATCCATCTCATCCAACAAACGCCGAACTTCAAAAGTGATCGTCATCCCAACCTCTGCCGCCAATGCCTGATACAGCGTTAGGCCAAGTTACACCAAAACGACCTGATGAGTCGTCTCCGATCCCATCCGATCCCCCCGGCAGGCTACGCGGAAAGTATACACAAAATGCAGGGAAGAACAACAAGCACTGTCACGAAGTTTCTGCGTAGCCTTTACATGAAAATCAACTCCGTTGCACAGGGCTTTATTCCCTGCAAGGGATTCCGTTCTGAAAAAGCAGTCAACGGCCCCCCAAACCCGATCCCTCCAAGGTTCACGTATCAAAGATGGGAACAAGACGGCCCTTCCCGCGTCCGTCAAGACACTCTACCCAAGACCGGGATGCACCCACGAAGATTCGGCAAGGCCATAATCGGCGCATTGTTTTTTCAGGGAATAACGGGGAACATCTCTTGACTGAGATAAGAGAAAGCGGCTTGCAGTTGTGGATCAGGCTGAGGAAGAGACAAGGGAGCAGCACTGGCCAGCAGGCGTCGGCTTCCCTGGGGAACCTCATCGTTCCAACGTTCCGGGGGAAGATCCGGGACAAAGAGATCCGGTTTGATCCCCACCTTCTGAATGCTGCGCCCGCTTGGCGTCAGGTAGTGAGCGATGGTCAGCTTCAACGCGCTGCCGTCATCCAGTTCAATCAAGGTCTGAACGCTTCCTTTGCCGAAGGTGGTGGAACCGAACAGCACGGCGCGGCGATGGTCTTTCAACGCACCGGATAGGATTTCCGAAGCCGAGGCCGAGCCGCCATTGACCAGCACCACCAAAGGTCCATTCTGATAGCGCCCGCGTGAGGTGGAAAGGTGGGTTTCCCGTTGAGATGGTAAGCGTCCCTGGGTGGTAACAATGGCACCTTGCGCAAGAAATTCGTCGGCCACCTTCACCCCTTCATCCAACAACCCTCCCGGATTTCCTCGCAGGTCCAACACCACCCCACGGAGCTTTCCCCCGGAAGCCACCTCTTCCTGGGTCAGCAGGCGGACGACATCATCGCTGGTGCCTTCCTGAAACGCACGAATACGGATGTAACCTATCCCTTGGGCCAGTAAGCGACCATCCACGCTGGTCACATCAATCTTCCTTCGGGTGAGGGTCATTTCCTTGGGACGTGTCTCTCCCTGCTTGAGAAGGGTCAACCCAACCGAGCTACCCTCATCACCGCGTAGGCTACGGATCGCTTCATGAAGGGACATCCTGGCCGTGCTTTGGCCATTGATACGCAGGATGCGGTCCCCCAAGCCGATATTCGCCTGATTGGCCGGAGATCCATCCAAAGCGGAAAGTACGGTCAACTCTCCATCCCGCTGCTCCAACAACAGCCCCAGACCTCGGAACTCGCCGGTGGCATCAATCTTCATCTCCTTGTACAGATCCGGCGGCAGGTAGCTGGAGTGAGGGTCCAAGGTATCCAACATGCCATTGATCGCCCCATCAATAAGCCGTTGGGAATCCACCGGTTTGACGTAGTTGGTTTCTACATAGCGCAGGATCTTGGCAAAAATATCCAAGCGGGCATAAGGGTCTTTTCCTCCGGCTTCCGCCTGACTTCCCGTGCTGAATTGCCCCAGCCAGAAGGTCAGCAAAAGTAAGGGAACCAGCCAGATGCTTGTTTTCACAAAGCGTCTCATGAATCCTCCACCGTGGTTTGGGAGTACGGAAAGGCTGAGTATACCCTCTTCACGCAACAATGCAACAATTTACACCTTATGGTATTTTTCGGGGCATACCGCCCTGCGGCTTCGATACGTGGCAAGCCGGTATTCACGCATCAATTCAAGATACCATCGAGTCAAGACGCACCCTTTGCTAACACATTCAAACGATGCCCGTTGCGCTTGTCCCCGATTTCCGTTATGATGAGTTTTTACGAGAGACGGTAAACGACGGAGAATGCTCTAAGGAGTCATGCCATGACCAAAATGTGGATGTACGTGGCAGTTTTGTTGGTGTTGTTGCTCTGCGTCGCCTGTGGCAGCGAAGACAACAACGGCAAGCTGGATGAAGATCCCTCAACGGATGATGACGATGACACCATCTTCCCCAATGTAGACGGAGATGCGGTAGTCGGCGGTTGCACCGCAGATGAGCAATGCCCGCAGGGCTATTATTGCGATGTGATCTGTATGCCCTACCAATGCTACGAAGAACGCCCCTGCCCGGAAGGTTTTCTCTGTCAGAACAACCATTGTGTCTCGGACCCAAACCAGGACGGTGACATGGAGGAAGACGGCGATCTGGACCTTGTCGAACTGGAGGAAAGCGAACCTCTTGAAGACGGTGACGAGGTCGAAGAACTTGAGGAGCAACCCCCGATCATCTGCGATGCAGGGGATTCCCGCTGTTTTGATGACGTGTTGATGGTCTGCTCTGAAGATGGCTCGGAATGGACCAACCCCGACTACTGCCCCAATGGTCAAATCTGCGTGGTGGATCAATGCGTCCCGGCAACCTGCACACCCAACGATTTTCAACGCTGTGTCAACGATTTTCAATATATCGCCTGCGATACCCAGGGCATCGGCTATCTCACCTTGGACTGTGATGAAAACCAGATTTGTCGCGAACAGGCCGAAGGCTGCGAAGACATCGTCTGTGAGCCCAATGAAGCGATGGACTGTCTGGATACCACCACCCTGCGCCAATGCAACGAGGACGGCAACAACTTCCAACTGATCAGCTGTGAAGAAAACACAGCCTGCGTCAATGGCGAATGCCTGCCCGTGGTATGTGAATTAAGCGAATGGAAGTGCGAAGACGATATTCTTTCCTTCTGCAACGTCACCGGCACCGGATGGGATGAGTTGATGGATTGCTCCGCAAGCGGGCTGGTCTGCGAAAACGGAACCTGCTTGAGCGAAGTCTGCGAGGCGGGACTGCGAACCTGCAACCAGGATAATACCATCGTGCTGGAATGCGCCGGAAACGGCACCCGGTGGGACGAAGCGGAAACCTGTGGAGATGGTTTTCAGTGCCGCGACGGCAATTGCATCAGCTTGTGTGAAGTGGCCGAGTACGACCAAAGCTATGTCGGATGTGAATACTGGGCGGTGGACCTGCACAACAACGGGCGTGAAAACGGCGGCCAATACGGCCTTGTGGTTTCCAATCCCCATGATGTCGCCGTGACCATACAGATTTACGGTTCCGGCAATGCCCTGCTTACGTCAGGAACGGTCAGCGCAGGGAACCTGGGCACCTTTACCCTGACCAATGACCGCCGCATTACCGGGCCAGGAATTTTCAATCATGCCTACAAACTGGTTTCCAGCCGTCCGGTAACCGTGACCCAGATGAACCCCTTCGGTAACGTGCTGATCTATTCCAACGATGCCTCGTTGCTTATCCCCAAAGCCGCCCTGGGTGATGAATACCGTGTGGCAAGCTGGCCCACCCACGGCAACCAGGAATGCAGCGGTGCTGTGTGGATCTGCGACGAAAACACCTCCTATACCAGTGGCACAGCCACTGTAGCAGCTGTGGAACCCGGACAGACTACCGTTACCGTCGTGTATTCGGCGAAAAGCCAAAGCGGAAGCGGAGTCAACGCGGAAAGTGCCGGAACCACACGGACTTATACCTTAAGTCAATACCAGGTCTTGAATCTGGAGAGTCGCAAGGAATGTACAAACAGCATTGATTGCAGTGGCTTTAGCTGTGACAGTGACCATCAGGGACGCTGCTACGGACCAGACCTCACCGGCACCTTGATTACCGCAGACAAAAAACTGGCAGCCTTCGGTGGACACGCCTGCACCTTTATCGACTACAACGAATGGGCCTGCGACCATTTGGAGCATCAACTCTACCCCATTCAATCCTGGGGAAAGAGCTTCATCGCCGTGCGCACCGAACCCCGTGGCAACGAAGCCGATTACTACCGGATTCTTGCCAGTGAAGACAGCACCCTGGTTTCCTGGTCCGGCGGTTCATCGGGAAGTGTGACCCTCAATGCGGGCGGGGTTCGCCAGATCAAAACCACGGCGGACTTTTCCGTCACATCCAGCAAACCGATTATGATCGGGCATTACCTGGCCGGTCAAGATGCCACAGGCTTGGGTGGCCTGGGCTCTGATTGCAATAGCGACTCCGACTGCCCTTCCGGCTATGTCTGTTGCGCCAATTGCGGCTGGGTCTGCGCAGTGGAAGCCGGTGATCCGGCGATGATGGTTCTGGCTCCCAACGAGCAGTTCCGGAAAGACTACATCTTCCTCGTTCCACCCAACTACCGCTATGACCACGTCACGCTTATCGCGCCTACGGACACAATGATTACGCTGGACCAGACCACCGTGTACAATTCCAACGACGCCGACTGGGTTGACGTTGATCCGACCTATCGACGCAAGCGGATCACCCTGGCCGATGGCGCTCACACCCTGGTTGCGACGCAGCCTGTCGGTTTATATGTCTACGGCTTCAGTGCTTTTGTCAGTTACGCCTACACCGGCGGGCTGGACTTGCGCACCATCAACCCCAAACCGTAGCGCAAGAATCCAAGGTTCTCTACCCATTGAAAAACGGGCCATCTGGCCCGTTTTTCAATGCAATAAATGCAATAGATGTTGCGTCGTTTTCTATTAGCTCTCCGTGACCTGCTTGAGTACCTCACGGGCACGACCGAGAATCTCTGAATAATGCAGGAACTCGATGCCTTCGCCCAACTCACGGCCACGCATCGCCGTACCGGTATTGTTTCCACATACCCGAACCGTCACGGGTTGCTGCATGTCACGCACCAGGTCGCGACGCAGGAACGTCGCCCGTTGCAGATCGTCGATAATCAAGGTGTAATGAGGCGGCATGAAATCATAAAGGAACCACTGACCGGATTCACTCACGGTGAGAATCGCCGCATTGTCCGGCCCGTAGATATGTGCCTGACGCACACTCTGGCTGGACAGCTGCTGCCACTCAATAGGCGCCCGATGCAGACTTCCACTGGGGTCCAACACCCACAGGTTGCTTTCCAACATCTCCAACACCGTTGCACTGTCGCTGGTGCTTCGTCCGAAAAGGATCTTGGTCATCAGATCCAGATAGGCCAGACGCTCCTCCGGGTTTTCAATGGGTTCGGAAGGAATATCAAGCAGAGTCTGGGACACATCATCCATCGGAGATTCCAACTCCGGTTCATAGACGTGACGGAAGGTCGGCTCCGGCATCGGCCTTTCCTGGGCCATATCCTGCGTGACAACGAACCCTGGAACGGGATCATCCGCAGGGCGGTAACGCGGCGGTTCGGAACGATTCATCGTCGCCGGCCTCTGGAACGTGGTCGGTTCCGGAGAACGATACGACCGGGCTTGGGAAGAACGTTGATAGTATGGAGAAGGCTCCGTGGAGCGATACCCACCGGACGCGGTGCGATAAACAGGCGGTTCCACGCGCATCGGGGCGGGTTCCGGCTTTTTCACCGGAATATCCTCCAACTGCTCAATCGCCCGCTGGAAGTTGTTACTTGCTTTGGGGCTCCCCTGCGGGGGACCGATGATAAAGCCCTGGTTGTTCCCCTTGTTGAACGATTCCCCACGGAGTTTTTCTACCGGAGGTAGAGGTACCACCGGATAGTCTGGAAGGCTGGCTTCCATATCCAGGTTGAATTCCGTGCGGTTCCAGGCCGGAGCCACCTTCGGTTTCGGTTTGGGCTTGGGTTTGGACTCGGAGACAAATTCAAGCAGTTCATCAGGAACAATCAGATTCCAGCGGGGAACCATCGTTCCGCCACGTTTGCTACGTTCCAGATAGCGAGGCTGATCGGGAATTCGTTTGCGCAGCTCTTCCAACAGATGAAGTTCCAAGCTGAAATGAACCCGGTGGGTTTCTAAGAACCACCCGACTTTCGCTACCGCACTGGCATTTCCCAGCAGGTCCAGATAGGCCATCACCGCGTTCAAATCCGGTTTGGGGAGTTTCTTCAGCAAAGGCCATACAACCTGCCATCCGCCACAAAATGCGAGGCGGTCCAAGACATCCACCAAAGTACGAGCCGGGCTTGAAATACGGAGTTCCGCATTTTTATAGGTTCTCTGTTCCACCTCTGTGAGAGGTTTTTCGGAACGCTTCAGGCTCTCTGCCGGAGGAACGGGAATCAAGCGCCAATCCCGAAATTCCGTGCGCCTCACCTTGGTTTCGGTCATGAAAATCAACTGCTCACCCACCGGCTGAGGCTCATCGGCATAAAATGACAGAGCAGTGGAATAGGTCAGCACAGAATCCGGAGCCACCTTGGCACCAACCAGATACATATCCACATCGCAGAGCTGCGCTTCCTGGTCTGGTGGAACCACAAAATAGAGTCCCTGACGAACACGACCAAGGTGTCCTCGACGAACATGATAAGCCAGAAAGCTATCCACAGCGGCGGCGCTCCGCCCATCGATTCCCTGCAGATATTCGGTAACTTCCTTATGCGTGAAGACAGGATTCTCCCGCGTAAAATCATCCAAAATCATTGCTGTGCAACCCCATGATGAGAAAAGTCAATATCAACTCGACCTCAGTGATTCACGCACTCACGCCGCTTGCATCGTGAATGCCTCGGTCCAAGAACGCTATGTGCTGTATCTTTCTAGCATTTCAGAAACGCGCACTCGCGTCAAGACATAAAGTAGTATCTTTTCTCGGAAATACAACAAAATTTTTGAAAAAATGCGTATAAACAAGTCCTCCTGCTTCGCATCAAACTGCAACACTGCCAATTCATTGAATTTATAGGCTTTTTTCTCAGTCATGAAATGTACGACAATCTGCACTTCCAAGAACAACCGTCCAGACGAAAAGGCATCGTCTTGCAAAATCCCCCAGTTTTGCCAAAATTTGCGACGTAAAAACCTAGCCACATGGACAGGTACAAAACACATTACGCTTTATTATCAACACGTTACAAGGGTGAGCATTTTGCTTCAGAAAAATCATGAATGAGAGGCTCAGTCATGACAAGCCATACTCTTAGAAAATTCTCCAACCAAGCCAGAGAGAGACGTAAATGGCCCCCACATATTTTTCATAGAGATTATTCAAATAGCTTTCTGATTTTTTCTCCCATTCTTTCACTGCCAGAAGAGAGATACCGCTTTGAATATCGTTATGAGCGGCGATTGTCTTGAATCCACCAACACCAAGCGTTGCACTGAAATATTCCAGAAAGATAAATTCATAGCCAAGTTCAAAAACAAGGTTGTGCGCCCGGCTTTCCGTAGGCACATCCACCCCAATGCTGTTTTCAGGAAAACGATACCCACTGGCTAAGGCAATGATCTCCAGCGGCGTATGTTCCCCACCAAGCACAAACAAATTGTATCCCAATTCCATGTAGAACCCACCCGGTGGAAAAGGCTCCCAGCCCAGGTGGAAGTCCAGTGACATGGAGTTTTTCAGGCTGCTCTTCACCACATCTGCCGCATAGTCTGAATAGCCATCAAACATCCCAGCAAGACCATTGATCCATGAAACGTAGGTCTCAGGCAGCCATCCAATTCCGGTAACCAAACGGAATCCTGCTGGAACCCTTATTAGAACCTGCGCCCCGGCACTTACGGGAAGGCGGCTTCCTCCTTGTATTTCCAAACCAAAGCCAGCAAAATCCTTTTCCCCCTTCTTACTTTCAGTTTCCGGTGAATCCGATTGGGAACCGGGTAGTGGTGGCTCTTTCACGGGATCTTTCGTTGGTTCGTTGGGTGAACTTCCCGGCAGAGCGAAGTCATCGGACAAAGAGAAACTGTGGGAAAACAAGTCCGGCAGAACCAAGGGTTTGGCCCAAAGCCGGGTTGGAAACACCATGCAACTTACGATCCAAAACAAGAGGATGGAAGCCATCAAAGAAGGGGAAACATGACATATCCTTTCGTAGCAACAAGCACTCGATTGCGCGATCCTTCCTGGCCTTGACTTCATCCTTGTACCTCCTTCCAACATCCCAAAAATACGGCCTTCCGGCGTACCGGTTCAATCTACAGGAATTCCAAGCTTCAAGCAAGCCTGACAACGCGATTCAATTTGTCCAAGCCAGATCAGCGGTTCAACTTCGGCTTGAACTTTGACCCAAGCTGCGGTACAGCTTGCTATCAGATCGGTTGCAAGACCACCATCTAACGACCAGGATTTTTACCCATACCTTTGTTGTACGATCGACCCTACAACATCCTTTGATGGACGGACCTTCACACCAATGACTCAATCCCGAAGCAAATCCACACCCCCAAAGCAAGCCACGTCTCCCGACTGGCCGCAACGCCTGGTAGACTGGTATCAGGCCAACAAGCGGGATCTGCCCTGGAGACATACCCGCGACCCTTATGCGATCCTGGTCAGTGAAATCATGCTTCAACAAACCCGCGTGGATACGGTTATTCCCTATTATCATCGCTTCCTGGAGCAGTTCCCGAGCCTCAATGATCTGGCGAAGGCAAGCGAGCAGACGGTTTTGAAATGCTGGCAAGGCTTGGGCTATTACCGACGTGCCAGAAACCTTCACGCCCTGGCTAAGCAGGTTCAGAAGAATCATCAGAGTTCATTACCCGACACCCATGATGCCTTGAGACAACTTCCTGGACTTGGAGCCTACACCAGCGCGGCAGTGGCCAGCCTGGCTTTTGGGCTTGCCCACCCCGTCATTGATGGCAATGTGATCCGTGTCTTTTCCCGTTTCTGGCGCCTGGAGCATGACGCCGCAAGCTCAGCCATGAAACGTACTCTCGGCAAAGCGCTGGCCGAGGCGATCCAGAACCAGATGCCGGGAGACTTCAATCAGGCAATGATGGAACTGGGAGCCTTGATCTGTACACCGACTGCACCGATGTGTTCTACCTGTCCCCTGAATGGTGAGTGTGAGGCTTACAAGCACGGAGACATGCTCCGTTTTCCCATCAAGAAAGAAAAAGTGCCGATTCCCCACCTGACCATTGCCGTAGGAATCGTGTTCCGTAAGAACAAGATCCTTGTCGCACGTCGGTCCAGTGAACAGATGCTGGGTGGTTTGTGGGAATTTCCCGGAGGGAAAGTGGAGCCAGGCGAAAGCCTGCCGGAAACTGTCCAGCGGGAAGTGCTGGAAGAAACCGGCGTTGAGGTATCCGTCAACGATGCTCTGGTTACAGTGAAGCACACCTACAGTCACTTCAAGATTACGCTGACAGCCTTTCTCTGTCGTGCCCTACGCGGTCACGCTCAAGCCAGACAAAGCGCAGAAGTGCGTTGGGTCAAACCTGAAATACTGGATGCCCTGCCCTTTCCCAAAGCCAATGTCAAGGTCTTGCAGGCTCTCACCATGCACCTGAACAAACAACAGGGATAATCTTCAACGCGCATCTTCAGAGACGGCTCGTCTTGGTTCCCATCTTTGATAATGAGCCTATAAATACTCCTTTTCACGGATTCACGCCCCTGCTACGGATGACAGAAACCCCCACGCGGCATGAATGCCGTGTGGGGGTTCCCATTCTTTCCATCCTACAACGGAAAAGGTCCGTGATGGACCTTTTCAGCGCCTCTCTTTTCAATCAATGCGTGTGGATGGCCCCAGGCGATTGACCAGCAAGGCAGCCAGAATATAGCAGCCCATCGCAATGAACATCACCGAACTGAAGCCGATACCCATCGCAATCACTACGGCAAGGATCGAAGCAGTTACCGAAGCCAGACCGTTCCAGGCCCAATAGACACCCAGGTCCGTCTCGCCGTCATCCATCAAGCGGCGTACCGCCTCCGGAAAGGCCAAACCCATCAGGGTGGCAATGGGAGCCATGAACGCAATGGCCATCAGAATACGCAGGTTCTGCGGCCAGGCGATCATCGCCCGCAGCAAGTCTGTACCGAACAAAGCCCAGGCCAAAAGCAAGGCGGAACACACCAGCAACCAGACCCGCAGCGAAGCCTTGGCCGTAAAGCGGCGAAGCAGCATTGAGCCGACACCACTGAAGACCAGGACGGTAAACATCACCACACTCAAGGCATAGGCAGGATGCCCCAAAAACAGTACGAGCCGCTGGCTGAAGGTTACCTCGACCAGCATGAACCCTAAACCGATAGCCAGGAAGTATAGCCACCCCAATGGCCTGCTGCGGCCTTTCTGCAAACGGAAAGAGAGCAGAACAAGGACGATACCCACCAGCATCATTTCCACCAGCAACAGAGCCAAAATGGTCTGACCATCCATTCCTGCCGCCGTCGCCGTCAGGAAGGCGTGGAAGTGATAGATCCTGTCCATCTTGCGATGCTCAAAGAAGAAGGGGTTATCATCGGTCGGCGCGCTGACATTGAACTCGTAGTCATCCAACCAGGCCTCTTTGTCAGTCGCAGTGGCATAGCTTTCATAGGGACCGCCCTCAGCCACATGCTGGTCCGGTCTGTAAAGGAAGACATAACCTTTGTCCTTGTTCTCCGCTTCAACCTTGGCAATTTCTTCCGCCGTGAAGGGTTTCTTCTTGATCAAAATCACCGTAAACGGACCGGAACGGAAGAAGAGAATCTGCTTGCCAGGGTCTTTCACGCCCATATCCGCCAGAGAATCATGAGCCAGCACGAACAAGCGCATACTGAAGCGGGGTTTCCCCTGGCTGCTCAACACATACCAGCGGGTCATCGTCAACACCCCATCATCGGAAAGATGATTGAGGTAAGACGTCATCGCTTCTTTGGTGTAAAGGAAATTCTCGCTCAGTGCGAAGGCTCCGGCCTGAGTCGCCGAGTAGGTATCCACGCCGGAAAGCTGCACCAGATCGTACTTCTTCTTGCTGCTTTCAACAAAGCGACGACCTTCGGCAAGATGCGCATTCACTTTTTTGTCTTTGTAGACACCACCGGAATAGAAAGCCAAGGGGCCGGTCATCGCCTCATAAATGGCCGGATTGATCTCAACGGCGTCCACATGTTTGGCCTTGTTCAGCAGCGCCCCACGAATATCCATGCCACCCCCGGCACCGATAATCAGCACTTCCGGGTTATCCAGGAATTTGTAGGCCATGTACATGGGAAGGTTTTCATAGAAATCATAATAATGGGGTACCGCCATGTGTTGAATGATGGTCGTATAGGCCCAGTAATCAATCAGCACGCCCAGGCGGGTGGGAAGGGGAGCCTTGTTCGTTGTGGACAAGCCCCACAGGCCGAAGCCCTGACTATGCAGCTTGCTTTCTTTGAAGATATCCAACTTACTCAGGCTGGTCCATTTACTGAAGACCACATCCCCACGATTGGCCCAGGCCGCCGGTTTGGCCATCGGACTATCCAGAGGATACATCGCTTGCTGCATGGGAATGGTCAAACCGACAAGCAAGGCCATACCCAGAAGCCATTTAATCAAGCGCCGATCCACACGCCAGGCATACCAGGCCGCAAGCAGAGGCATAATCACCGCCAGGATCAGGTAAGCATTCAAGCCACCGACGCCATCCAGCAGGGTCAACACAAACAGACAACCAATCCCAGAACCGAGCAGGTTTGCCGCGTAGAGGATGTTCACGTTCTCCGACCACTTCTGCAAAACGAAGATGGTCACCGCGCCCATCAAGACAAAGGGTGGTAGAAGAATCAGCGGTGTAATCACAAATTTCAGCAGATCCGCCGTACTTTTATGCACCGAAAGCGGATGAAAGTGGTTGTGGGTAATCAAGAACATGCTGGCCATCAGAAGCAGTCCGCTTAAACCAACTCCAACCGCCAACACCCGATCCGGATCGGCAGAGGCCAGCTTCTCACGAAACACCCGGATCACCAAGCCACCAATGCCGAACCCCAGCATCGCAGTGGAAAGAATCAGAAAGCCGAAGTGATACCAGAAAATGACACTGAAAATGCGTGTCAGCGCGATTTCACTGGCCAAGACAGCCACAGAAAACAGGCCCAACAGCATGGCACGGCGCAACATGGTAGGTTTCAAAACGAACTCCTTTTAGTATAATCCCAGCAGCACTCTAAACATTCGCCACGAATGGGAAAGGGTAAACAAAGATACCACCCCCGTCATGGCGAAATAGTGCAGGGTCACCGTGACGCCGAGAACCCAACTTACGGTGGGGAACCGGCGCGAAAGCGCCTGCAAGGCCACAAAAGGCCCAGCCCAAGACGGCGGTTTGTGTTCAATCCATAGCCAAAAGATGGCCCATAGGCGGTACACCGAGAGCCCTATCCCTTGTAACACACCCCACATAAACCAGTGAAAGGAAAAATTATGCCATAGGCCGGCAACGATAAACGTAAGGAAATACAAGGGATACGGTCCGATTCCAACACGTCGTAGCGGAATATAGAGGTAATCCCGCAGCCAAAAGCTCATGGAAATATGCCAGCGTCGCCAGATTTTCGCATAATTGGAACTGAAATAGGGAAAGGAGAAGTTCTCTGTCAGCGAGAATCCAAGCAGCCGACCGAAGCCGATGGCAATGTCCGAATAACCTGAAAACTGCAAGTAGGCACTCAGCGTTCCCAGCGTAATCACGGCATACATACCCAGCATCGTGCATTCTTCAGGGTGGGTTGCTCCCGCCTGACGAAAGGGCCAGAGCCAGGCCGCAAAGACAATGGTTTTCACTCCACCAAGGCTAATGCGCCATAAACCGGCGAGAAGATCCTCCCGTTGAATGCCTTTCGCCAAAGCATGGTGGTAATCGGCAAAAAAACGGGGGTAGCGTTCAATCGGTCCCATACGAAACATGGGAAAGAAGAACAGGTAGTAGAAAAACGGGAAAAGTCGCAACGATGGCAGGCTTCCCTTGCCGGCATCCACCACGACGTGAATCAGTTTCGGCAGCATGAAGCCGATGCCGCAAAAATGAAGAATGGGAATCAGGATCGGTCGATCGTTCCACATCCATAAGGTTTCCGTGGTTTCCCGCCAGACCAGCACACCATAAACCACAAGCAGAAAGCCTATCATCCCCGCACTTCGCAAGCGGCTTTGCTTCTCTGAGCCGCGCTTGTCCCCCTGCTCTCCATACCAGATGCGCAAGGCCAGAAAAACCAACAGTGGAACCAGCATCATCGGAACAAGCAAGCCCCACCCATACGTATAGGCAACAATGCCCAGACCGGCAAACAGCGCATAGCCGTGACGGATGCGCTTGGGCAGGAAAAAGAAAGGCAGAACGGCCAACGCAAAGAGGAAGTAGTCTGGAAACTCGTAGAGATAAAGGTGAAACAGGCGGAAGACATGAAACAGTGCCTTGCGCAAGGTTTCGTTCTCAATAACCCCGTTCAGCCACTGCTCCAGGGGTTTCAGCAGATGAATCAGGTTGATCGTCATCGCTCAACCCTGGTCAGACGGAGGTTGTCGATAGCCACTTTATAGCCTGAGCTTTTCGGGTTCTTTCCGACAACCCGTACAGAGATCACATGAACGCCCTCGGACAACGCCAAAGGCTCCTCTGCTTTCCATTGGGCACGAATCAAGGTGTCGCTATAGCCATCAAAAACCGGCTTCAACGCGACGCCATCCACCTCTACCAGCCATTGACCGTGGTCCTGGCCACTCTGGAAAACGGCCTCCAAGGTGTAGGTACCGGCATTGAACACCGTTTGTCTGAACCCAAGGAACGAACCGGGCTTTTCGGCTTCAAAGCTCAGCACGGCGTCCGGCCCGATGACTTCCTCTTCACCGAATTTCTTCGGCCTGGTCGCCTCGGCATGAGCCCATTCACCACTGGAATAGGCCACCGGTGGCAAAACTTCGACCTCGATATGCAGCACGGATTCCGGGAAGGGATCGGAGATCGGGACAAACGTCGGGTTGGCTTGATCGAAACGATAGAAACTGCGCCCAGGATGCAGCCTCATCAACATGCTGTTGTAGCTTCCTCGATCCCTGGCAAACAAGGGCTTGGAATCATGCTGGTCCGTTCCTTGATTGAGCAGCTGAACGGTATGATAATCCCTTGTGACGAAGACAATGCTGTTCGGTTCAACGACGTTCGCATGATCGAAGATCCGTTCCGCGCCTTTGAGCTTTTCCGTGCGCAGCATTTGATCCACCGCAGGAATCATGAAAAAGCCATTGAACACGAAATAACCCATAATCACGGAAGCAGGCAGGTAGCGAAGTGTTGCCTGGGGAAGACCTTGTTCGCCTTCTGCGTTCGGGTGCCTAGCCTCGGCTGTAACCAGCAAGCCGCGTACAATGAGAATCAACAGGTAGGGCAAGCCTTCCAGGTAATAACGCCCTGCCCCGCCGTGGAAGAAAAACAGGCCATAGATCAGAATCAGACTCAGTTGAATGGAGAGCAGGAACCATTTGGTGTCCCGCTGTCTTTTTCTCCAGAACGAAATACCGAAGAAATAGAGTACCGGAACGAAACTCAAGGCATAGAGCAGATATTCCGGCATACGCACGTTATAGACATCCAGAATGTCGCTCGGCCAATAGCCGTTCTTAAAGTACTTCTTCGGTCCGAAACTGCACCCGATACCTTCCCCGAAGCCAAGGTCATGGCAATGGGGCTTGCTCTCGGTGATCTCAAAATAATGATCTTGGGGAAAGGTCAAGGCATCTCCGGTCAGATGGGCGTTGTATCCCAGATGCAGGCCGACAAATAACAAACCGATAGGCACGGCACTCAAGGCCCAGGCGAAGGAAATCTCTTTCTTCGTGACCAGATAAAGCATCCAGAACGCAACGGGAATGCCAAAGCCGACGGCGGTCAGCCCACGAACCCAGAAGAAGAAACCGAGACACACGCCAAGCAAGGGGTACAGATAACGCTGCTTTCGTTGCCTGATTCTGACCACACACAAGACGGTGAAAAGCCCCATCATCATACTCAGACAATGGTTCAGCATCATCGCCGCCATTGCCACACTCATCGGGCTGAACGCCAGAAACAGAGCGGATAGAATGGCCGTCGGCTTGTCAAAAATCTCCAAGGCCACAAGATAAACCAGCCAGATACAGGCCACCATCAACAGTGGATTAATCAGCGTTTCCACACCGAGCCATTCACCAACAGCGAGGATCATCGGGAAACCCGGCTGGAACAGCGTATACCAACGGTCATCCATCACTTGAAAAATGTGCTGGAAAAAGGCCGGAAATTCATGGGCCGGAAGCGAGAGATGCCCTTCGGAGAACATCCGACCCATCAGGGAGTAACAGGTTTCATCCGGGTAGTATTGCAGCAAGCGTGTCGGTGTCTGCGAAATAACCAAGCTGGTGATAAAAACCATCAAGGAGGCGGGAAGCAGATATTGCCACGCGGGACGACGCTCCAGCCAGGCCAGAACGGAAGGCATCCATTTACGTGCCGCAACAAAGGCGATCAGAAAACCCAGCGCGAAAAAGACCGGTCGTCCCTGAAACAAGGTCAGAGGTTGCCAGGGTTTCCAACTTGTGAAAACGCTGAGACCCGCAAGGTAGACAAGGATGGGAAGCAAGCGTTGAAAAGGCAAGGAACACCGTCCTTCAAGCAAAGAATCCGAGCCACCTTCACGGTGAACCCGAAACACTTCATCCACGAAGCCATCTAGCAGCAATCACGATGAATCGAGGGCTTCGTTTCCGGGAATCCAGGATCAACAAGCGATCGGTCAATCAAGATCCCTCCCGCATTATCACAATCCGGGGGGGATCATCCGTTCATCATCCGCAGAGAATCAAGCCTTTACTGGGCGCGAGCGGCATCCAGTTTCTGGTTCATCTCATCAAAGGCTTTGGAGGCGTTCTCCATGATATGCTGGCGCTCTACGCCGTTGATGGTGGTGAGCATATCCACCATTTTCTGGAAGCTCTTCATATCCAGTTCCACCAGCGCGTACACGGTACCATCCGGCTCGTAGTAATGATCCACCGGTGTCACACCGACAATGCGTTGCTCGGTCAGGGTTTCCTGAACGTTCTTGACCAACTGCTCGAAATCCGCCTGGGGCTTCCCGGTAGACGCATTCCTGGCCGTGACGCTGGAGCGATAATCCTGGGTCATTTTCTTCACCAGGGTTTGCAGCCGTTGGGCCAGTTGTCCACGGGCACGGTTGTCCGCCGTTTCCACGGCCAGGGATTTGTCCGGGATATTGCTTGCCAGACCCACCGCGTACAATTTGTCTTTGGCATCCGGGAAAGCGGCTTCCCCTTTGGTGACCCACTCCGGGGCATTGGGCATGGGAGCCACCTTGCTAATCGGCTGATTGCTGGCACAAGCCATCACGAACAAAGCCACGGCAACAAAAACAATCCACTGAGTCTTTTTCATGAGATTCCTCCTTCGTGTTAACATCATTCTCCTTGCTGTATATTGTCCTTCAACAAGGCGCTTGTGTCAACTTTCCGCAGCGTGATTCTCTTAACAAGCTGAAAACAGGCCGATCGGAAAAGAGATATTTGGGTAAAATCAAAAGAGCGCTCTGGGCTCAGGGATGGATCGAATCATCCTGGTTGCCCGGCAGCGAAGAGAGGCGCTCAAGCAGACGGGGCCATAGCATTTCCGTTAAACGTCGGTGGCCTTGCTCGTTGTAGTGGCAGCAGGGGTCCAGGCGCAGTGCTTCCACCGATTCCTCTTGCAACAGCATGGCGACATCAAGCAATAGAATGCCATGTTCCTTGGCCCAGGTTTGAACGCGATGATATAAAAAGCTCGATCCCTTGCCCTCCGGCTCATGATGATGCTGAAGAGTTTCGGAAAAAGGGACATCCAAGGGAGGAAACCAGAGATACATGGTTTTCGTTCCCTGTTCATCTGCCAGGGTTTGAATCTCTTCCAGATCCCGAAGCATCTTCGTTGCCTGACTCACGGGTTTGCTGTCCACCCAGACCTTGGCGTTGCCAAGAGCCGTGATCACCAATTGCGCCAAGCGGCTTCGTTGGGCCAGCCAGGCCGTTTCCTCCTGATTGAAAGGCAAATCCCCCACCAGGTGAACCCCGTTGATTTCATGCACATCGGCCCGATACAGCACCCCGTCACGAAGCACCACGTTGACCATGTCTCCTCGCCACAAGCCAAGAACCAGGAGATCCGGTTTCAGGGTTTTCAGGTATCGTTGCAAGGCAATTTTGTAACGTGGCAGATCATAGCCTGGAACGGCAAGATTGACCACTTCCGTGTCCTCGGCGAACCCAGGCGAAGAACGAAAGCGCGTTTCCAACAGGCGCACGAAAGAGTCCCGATCCTCCACCCCGGAGCCAAAGACGATGCTGTTCCCGATGAAGGCCAGCCGAAGAGAAGGCTTGGTTTTCTTGGGTTCGGGACCACGCCCACCAAAGCGATGAAACCCTTTCCCGGTAAAGAGCCAGAAGGATTCTCCTTTCACCTCTTCGGTACGCAGTTCCGCCTGATGTTTAGGAATGATACGATCGGAGCGCTCCTTTGCCACCAGATGGTAATAGCCGTTTTTCAGGTGCAGATCATCACGGCGCAAGGGATTGTAATCCACTACACTCAACGCAAATTCGCTCAAGCCTGTAAAGAGAACCAGCACAGTCAGAGCAAGGAGCAGGTCGAAGAATGCACTTCGCCAGGCATGGCGTTGATGCTGCCGCTGGCGAAGCAGTGCAAGACCCACCACGGCAAGCAGCCACAAACCCAAACCCATCATGGGAACAAGCATCCAAGGCAGACCGTCCGCCGAGGCGCCATCCCGACCAAGCTCCGAATGCAGTTGCGAGACTTGGTAACGATCATACAGAGTCCCAAGTTCCTCGGCCAAAGCCAGAACGTCCTTGGTTACCGGTGTATCCTCTGAAACGAACAAACGGAAATCATCCCGATTGACAAGGGCCGGAGCCTCCCCCGTCTGCACAAGAAACCGAACCGGACCCTCTCCCTGCCGAACAAAAGTCAGCGTTCGGTCATTTTCGGAAACGGTGAGCGTCCATCCATCTTGAAACGACTGCTTTTGAAGATACGCAAAAAACGCCCCGAATGGGGCGTTTGGATCATGGATTTCTTTGGGTTGTTTGCTGGCCATCGGCGATTTTTCACATCAAAGGGTAAAGCAACGGAGCCAAGACCGAACCTTCCGCTGCAACCATCAGCAAGCCCAAAAGGAGAAGAAAAAAGATCAAAGGAGCCAACCAGAATTTCTTGCGCACCTTCAGGTACACCCAGAGTTCATACATCGGTCCCCGTGACTGACCCATTTACATCCCTTTCAAGATCACCCACTTGTCATCACGTTTTTCCAGAACCATCTGGTTTTGATCGTTCTTGGAATACCAAAGCTCTTCATCATAATTGTCGCGCACTTCATAGCCGTCGCCCAGAGGAACCACCGTTTCCCGGAAATTCTGCGGAGGCATTTTGAAATCCGCCGTGTAGTTGTAAGTCACCGTAGCCACCGTTTCATCGTTGTTGAAATCCACGGCTTTGTAGATGATCTTCATCCGCACCTGACTGACGGCCCGAAACTCCGGCGATTGCAGAAAGCCAAGCAGGCCATTGTAATCATAGTTGTCCTGACTGTTGGAGTTTCCGTTTTTCTCAAAGTAGCGAGGGCTGACCATCGCCGCCAGGAAATCGACATCCCGCCGTTCCAGTGCTTTGCGGTACATCTCGACCACCTGAATCACCTCACGGGCTTCGCTGGAATCGGGAATCTTCGTTCCCTCAATGTAGCGATTGCTACACGCCATCAACCCACAAAGCATTCCCATCAAGACCAGCCAGGTCACCTTGTTCCAATTCATGATTCGCTCGTTCTCCATCATTCTTCTTCCTCATTATTTTCCGGTTCCGCCGCCTCATCGGGTGTCGGTTCCGGTTCTTCTGCCTGGTTGTCTTCTTCGGGTTCCGCGTCTTGAGCCTCGTCCTCCTCCGGTTCCTCTTCGACTACATCCTCTTCAACCTCATCCTCTTCCACCGCTTCGTCAACGTCATCTTCCTCTACCGGTTCGTCGTCGTGTTTATCCACATTCTTTGCCCCCGGCAAGGGGAAGTTGAATTTGCTCTTCTTGCGGCGTTCTGCATCCTTCTTTCTGCGTTCTGCACGCTCTTTTTTAGACATCCCCCGCTTGGGTTTGCGTTTGCTTGTCGGCTTTTTCGCCTTGGGTTTGTCATGAGTCTTCGGAGGTTTTCTCACCGTCTTTTTATCCCGCGCCTTCGTCGTAGCAGGCTTCTCCGGTTTGAATTTCCGTTGTGCATTGCGGTTTTTCTGGAATTGAAGGTTCTTCAACGTGCCGCGAAGCACATAATAATAATAGCCATCGCTTCCTTTGGCTCCTGCATTGACCTGCATTCCCATGCGCAGGATTTCATTCTTGGCCAGGAGTTGGTCACCCAGTTTGAAGCGCAAGACGAGGTTGCTCCGGCTGTTCATCAGTGCCGGGAACAACTGAATATAGCCTTGCATGTCCGAAGACACATCCGGGCTTTCGTGGGTATATTCGGTGATGGTCGCCTTGCGGTCTTTGATCTCCATGACCATCGTCATGTTGCCGGTGACCATCTTCGGCAATTCCACACCGTACTTTCCGGGACCGATCTGACCATCCCGGATCGCCAGACGCAAGGAACCGAGGGTGTTCTTCATGTTTTTCTGATCGAAGACACCTTGAACGGAAAAGTCGATCCCTCCCGTAACCGGAAGTTCCTTGAAAGTATTGGTGATCGCCGGGATCTTCTCATAGCGCAGGTTGTTGACATCCAGGTCGATCTCATACCGTTCGGCTTCCTGGTCGAGAACAACGCTTCCGTGGATCTCTCCACCAAACAGTTCCGCTTCCACTTTCACGGATGGCGCCCCGAAAAGCGCAGAAAACAACCCGACATTCACCGAAAGGCTTTCAATTTTGATCGGCAGATTGTTGTTGGGCGGGGCATCCGGGAAGTTGTATAGACCGATTTTTTCCGCATGAATCCCCAAAGGGAAATTCAGACTCAGCTCTCCGATCGCCAAGTCCATCTGGAATTCCTTCTTCACATAACCCGCCGCCGTTTCTTTCAAAGCATCAACGGGAAACGTCCAAAGGAAGAAGAAAACCAGGCTGGCGAAAAAGAAGGCGATATATCCCAGATATTTCCATACCGCTCCGCCGGGAACGAGACGCAGCAAGCGCGGGCCAAGCCAATCCAGAAGCGGACGGATGCGCGTTGTCAGACTAGAGAATTTTTCCAAAACAGCAGCCATTGCACCCTTCCTGCCTTAACCTTCCAGCGCTTTCACGGTGGAAATCTGAACGGTGGCATCCACCTGGGCTTTGTTATCATAGCGGCGACGGATCTTGAACGCCCGGACATAGAGAAGCTCGTATTTCTTTTCCAGCTTCTCCATCAGGTCCAACAAAACCGGCATTTCAATCCGCGACAGGGAAACCTGCACGGTATGGGTGGCAATCCCCCGTTGGGGATCACGCGAGACGCTGGACTCCGTCAGACTTTTGATTTCCACACCCAATTCACCGGCAACGCTACCTACGGCGCTGGTGATATTCAAGCGGTTGTTCTTGATCTGTTGTTGTTCCTTGTCCACTTCAACGCTGGCGCTTTTGAACTGACTGCGCATTTCCAGAATAGCATTCAGGTTGCCGGTCTGGGTTTCCAGACGGCTGTCCATCACGGTCAGGTTACGGTTGACGAAAAACACAACCAGCGATACGGCAAAGGCCAGAACAAAACCGACGACACCCAAGACCATGATTTTCTCTCGGCCTGAAAGCCGTTCCATAGACAGCCAGAGGTTTTGCGCCCGTTCGATCAATCCGTTCATGGCGTCCCTCCCGTGGTCGGTGCGGCGGCGGGTGGAATCTCTCCGTTGGCCGGAGCGGCTTGAGCCGGCGCTTCACCATCCGCCGTGGTTCCCGGTTCGTCCGGCTTTGCCTCTGCCGCCGTCTCTGCCGGTTTGGCTTTCGAGCAATCAATCACCAGGTTCATGCTGAACTCAACCCGGTTTCCCCGCACGCTGGGCCTTGTCGGGCCTTGGGTGATGGTGTGAATACAGGGCCAGGCTTCCAGTTTTTCCTTGATCGTTCCCACGGTGGGAATGGCGTCCACCTCTCCCTGAAGCTTCACTTTGCGCTCACCGATCTTGGATTTCTCCCCGATGTCCATCTCTACGAGGTTGATGTCAACTCCCTCGCCGGTAATGCGGTACACGATCTCATCGTAAACCTGCAAGGTACTGGGCTTGGGAATCACCTCGCCAATCCCTCCACCGGCTTTTTCGATGACTTCCAGCATGGTGGATTGACAGATGCGCGGGTTGGTGATGTCCGCGTTCAGGGTCTGCTTGCAAATGGCCGAGATCTGATCCCTCACCTGTTCTTCTTCTGCGCCAAGCACTTGGAACTGGGACCAGACATTGAACAGGAAGCAGACCGCAATGGCGGCAAAACCAATGGCCAACTGGACGAAATTGCCGGTATAGATGGCAAAATCCCCCTTGAAGGCGAAAGCCCCTTTGCGGAAATTCAACCGCTTGGTCCGTCTGGCGGAAACGCCGTTCAAGGCCAACCCCAAGGCTGGAACGGAACTGGCTTCCGGCATCTCCGGCAGGCTTGCCGCCACGGGGATTTCCGGGCTACGCCAATGCAGACGTTGCGTGGGAAGATTCAAGCTTTCCGTGATGAAGGCGCTGAGGTTGCCCAAGCGGGAACTGCCACCGGTGATCCAACAGGCCTGCGGCGTTTCATGAATCATCGCCGAGAAACTGTGCAGGCTCAAACGCATCTGAACCAGCCACGGCCCGATCGCCTCACGCAGAACGTCTCCCACTTCGGGGTGGGAGGCATCCGCCGGAAGCCCGATTCCTTCCGCCAGAGGCAATACGCCATAGGCATGTTTCATACTCTCCGCCCGCTCCACGGGGACATGAAGCGAGGAGGCCAAAGCCTGGGTCAAGTCCTGCCCGCCAAAACGGATGGTCCGCACGGCAAGCAGGTTTCCATTACGGAACAAGGCGAGGTTGGTTTTACGATGGCCGAAGTCCACCACCACATGCACGCCCTGACGGGCTTCTTCATCCAGAGCCAGAGGAAAGACATTGCCCAAAGCCAGGGAATCAATGGTGACGTGGCGCGGCTCTTTGTTCAAATCCTGGTAGATTTCCAGGTACTGAGCCATCGGCTCTTCGTCCACGATCCCTGTGAGCAGTTTGTTCGGTTCGCCCTTCTCGCCTTGCTCGACAATTTGATAATCAATATGCTTTCCATCCAGCTTGAACGGGCAGACATCTTCCAGCAAACCGGGAAGAATCATCTCGATCTGGTGCGGGTCGGTAAAGGGAACTTCCAGAATCTTCACCGAAAGCGCATCGCCATCGAATCCGGTAATCAGTTGTTCCCAATCCTGTCCGTAGCGCGTGAACATACGCTCAAGCTGGGTTTTCAACCAGCGTCGGTGCGCCGACTCTCCCGGCAGGGAAAAGCCGTTGACCGCCTCGCCGGGTTCAACCGACGTGCTTTCAGACTCATCCGTCGCTGTCTCTTCATGCTGTTCGGGCTCTTCATCGGGATTGATCGTCTCTTCAATCATCGCTTCGGCTTCCACATAGCCTTGGCGATCGACGAGCATTTCCTTGAAATCGACCAGTTCCCAGCCCTTCCATTGGGTGGCCAGGATCGCCGCTTTCATGGAATACGAACCGACATCCAGGCCCACGACAAGTTGACCCATGAGCCTATTCCTCCCGATAATACAACAGGGTACCGTTCTGTTTCATGATGACGTTTACCGTCTTCGTCACGTCGTTTACCTGTCCCGTAGCCAGCACGCGGAACGTGCCGGATTTAATGGTTATCAATTTCTTCGCCGATTTCCGGTTGCCCAGGGTTTCCGTCAGTTCCGGTCCCTGGGTGAGAAAATTCAGGAAGTGTTCTTCGCTGGTGAAGCCGAAATTGGTGGTGCGGAAATTCATCACTTCATCGGTGATGACTTGCAGGCGTTGCTCATCCGGTACGGGATCAAGCACCTGCATCAACAAGGAGCGCATCACCTCCGGCCCGCAGGTGTTGATGTTGATTTTGTCCGTGCGGTACACCGTAAACTGGTCTTTGAACAGTCGCCAGAAGCGGTCGTCAATTCCGCTGACAAGCTGCACTTCGTCCATGCTGTCAAAATAGCTGTCTTTACTGGGATACTTGTCTTCCAAAAAGTCATAACGGCTGGCTTCATCGCCGGACTGAAAACCGTAGCGGACGTTATCCGCGTCGATCCAGTCAATCAACGCGCTGATGATCTCCTGCCGGTCGTGGTAATTGCCGTATTTGTCCGGGTTCTCGAACAATGGATTGTAGATGGTCGGCTCGAAGAGTTTCTCCAGCGTGGTCTGAAACGCGGTCAGTTCTTTTTTGCTTCCCGTTTTGACGTTCAGATTGATCCGCCGTTCTTCGTCTTCGATCTCCGCCCGGAACTCGCCATCAAAATTGCCGAACCCCTCGGTTTTACCGAAGGTCAAGGGTGTCATGTCGGAAGCTTTGTCTTCGGCCTGGCCGTCTTCGTTGCTACCGAACATCCCCGTGGAAGCCATGATGGAGTCTTGCTCATTGCCGCCGAACGCGCCATCGGCGACGGCCATCGCCAAACCGCTGTCTACGGGAATGATCTGCCAGAGCTGAATGTTGATGTTCATGTTCTTGCCCCACTTCTTCAGCATCTTATCCACACTGCTTTGCAGGGCGAACAGCATCTCCGTGAATTGCAGGGCGCTTTGGCACATGTAGTAGGCTTTGGTATCGTCGCGGAAGTTCGTCACCGTGGTTACATAAACCCGGCTCTCGTACTGAAGCTGCAAGGTAACCGTGGTAAGGATAATGATGACACTCAACACCATCACCAAGGCGATGCCCTTACGGCCTCGCAGTGCGTCTTGTCGATGATGGTTCGGTTGTTGGTTCACCAAGCGTTCCTTTGTTCGCGCCAAGGCGCGGGGTTACAGGCTGGAGAAATCCAGCGGAGTGGTCAGTTGCAGTTTGGCTTTGGTATAAAAGCGGATTTCCTTATCGAACTCGTCTTTCACGGTGAGTACGATTTCCAGCACGCGGGGAATCTTCTGGAACTGCTCCACCTTGCTGGTGTCCCATTCCTCCACAAATTCCTTGTCCAGATCGTTCCAGATATTCACCTCAAAACCGACAATGTTCTCGCAAAGCACTTCTTTGGGACCACCGCTTCCGGGCTGATGGTCGATCCGTTTTCCCTCACGGCGCATCAGGTTCAGGAAACCGGTTTCCCGGTCTTCCTCCACGAAGTAGCCGACTTCGCATTGGTCCGATTCGTTGGCGTCTTCAATCACCTTCTGATGGGCAAAGGACGTGAAATCCAGGCGGGAGTTGTCTCCCTCACGCACCACACGGAACAGATACCGAGGATATTCCTCGTTGCTGGCGTTCATATGCTTGGATAGATACGCCATGCCCACTTCGCGCAAAATACGGCTCATCGCCAGACGAACCGATTGATAGCGCCCTTGCAGGTCACGCACGTATTCGGGAATTTCCAACGAGCGGGCAAAGGAGGCATAAATCATCACCGAGACGATACCCAGAATCAGCGAGGCCAGAAGCACTTCCAGCAGGCTGAAACTTCCCCGGTTGGCCAAGGCGGGCCAGCGTCGGGAAAATCGGGATGTCGCGGAGGACAAGGTCATGGTTCTTCGTTCCTCGTTTACTTGTCTTTATTGCGGGTAAAGGGGTTGGACCCGGTTTTGGAACTGCTGTTGGTTTTGCTTCCGCTCCCCAAACCGGTACTCCCGGAACTGGAGGAATCCGAAGAGTCCGAGGAAGACGAGCCGCTAGAGGATGCAAAGGTTCCCGTCGCCAGGTTCTGGGTGTTGATATAATGGGTGCTGACCTTCAACACCTGCTCTTCACCGCCTTCATCCCAAAGTACTTCCACATTGCATTCACGCATACTGTTGGCAATCAGGTCCGTCAGAAAGGAAGACCCTGCGGCCAGAGCATTGTTCGCCTGGGCGTTCTGCGCACTGCCGGAGCCATCCCCGCTGCCGGGCATGGAACTGGGTACGGGCATACGGACTTTGGTCATTTCCATACGCCAACGAAATTCCGGCCAGCCCTCTTCTTCAAAGTCTCCGGTGTCTTCCTCGGCAAAATCTGAAAAGCCTTCTTCAATCAGCTTTTCTTCCACATCAATCATTTTGCTTCGGGCAAGCAAGGTCGCCACGGTGAGGTATTTGCTATGACCGGCCAGTTCCATCGAACCACCCTGGACGGCAAACAAGCCGGTGAGGCTGATCGCCAAGATCCCGATGGCCACCATCACTTCCAACAGCGTAAAGCCGTCATGAGTCAGGAAACGACGAGCGTGTTTCATCCGTCCATCTCCTCATAATCATCTTCCTGGACTTCCGGTAACGCGACCAGGCCATCCAGAATCTGCGCTCGCCCCGAAAGGGGAGACACCAGCACGGTATAGATTTCCATCTCGTCTTCGGACAACCCCTCTTCCACATCTTCGGTGCTGACGAGGTAAATGACCGCCGCTTCCGTTCTTCCCGTGGGGAAGAAGTGCAGATAGGTTTTGCCCTGAGTGGCCCGGTCGGCCAACGATCGCGTCTGCATTCCCAGAATGGTCACGCTGGGAGGCAGGGTCACTTTCTGGCTCAACTGAGCCGTATAGCCTTTGAATTCCGCCTTTTTCTTTTTGTATTTCTTGGCGAAATCCTCCCAGCCCTGCCACTTCATCCGACCGGGGTCGTCAAACAGATAGCTTTCCTGGTTGTTGAACAGTTCCGAGGCCGACGAGCTACGCATGGAGCGGGAAAACTCCTTGTCTTCGTCTTCGTCCTCTTCCTGCACCACGCCGTCCACCACCTCTTGGGGTTTTTCACGAAGGAAAAACGGGTCCGAGGTGCTTTCCGGGTAGTAGGTTCCGTTGTCCAGATCAAACACCAGGCGGATATACACCCGCTCCAGCACCGCACGGTCGTATAGGTATTTGATGTTGGCCGAAATCTTCTGGGCTGCCGCTTTCTTCTTTACATCCAGCGCGGAACTGATGGCCGGAATGGAAACTCCCATCAGAAGACCCACCACCAGCATCACGACAATCAACTCCAGCAGCGTAAACCCACGCCGAAGGCGCGGCTCTCGCAGGGTGCATGGGTTGAGTTGTCGTGTCATCGTGGTCATCGTCTTCATCCGGGAATCAGGGTTCATCAAGCTTGGGGAAACTCATCCGGTCTTATTCGCCGGAATCGCCCATGCTCCAGTTTTCAATGTCCATTTCACCGCCGTCTTGACCGTCCGAGCCGTAGCTTTCCAGATCAAACCCACCTTTGTTGTGGGAACCGGGGAAGGTGTACACATAGTCGTTGCCCCAAGGATCTTTCGGAACGTTGTCCATGAAGGGACGGGCGTTGTTCGGTGGATTGGTCAAGGCATTCAGTCCTTCCGAGGTCCCGGGGTATTTGCCGATCTTCAAGCGGTAGAGATCCAAAGCCTGACTGATGTTGGCGATCTGGGTACGAGCCGTATCTTCTTTTGCGGCATCAAGCTGTTCGAAGACGGCCACACCGACAAGACCAGAAACCAAGCCGATGATGATGATAACGACCATGATTTCCAACAGGGTCATACCGGATGTACTGGTAAATTTCATCTTCACTTCCTCCTAGCAACAAAGGGGGGTTACGCTCCCAGGCGCTTAACGCAGGGATTGATTGATTTGCATAATCGGTAACAAAATGGACAGAACGATAAACAACACAACCCCGGCCATAATGAGAATCATCGCCGGTTCCATCAGGGCGGTCATGCTGGTTAGTTTGTCTTCAACTTGTCGGTCATACTGGCGGGAGACATGTTCCAGCATTTCCTCCAACTGGCCGGTGCGCTCGCCGATGGCGATCATGTGCGTCACGATGCTGGGAAATTCTCCACTGGCCTGCAAGGGCTTGGCGATGCTTTCACCCTCACGGATGTCTTCCCGCGCTTTTTCAAGCACTTTCTGCAAAATCTGATTATTCAGAACGTTTTTGACAATCTCGATGCTGGTCAAAAGCGGCACGCCGCTGGTCATCAACGTGGCCAGTGTCGTTGCAAAGCGGCTGACCGCGATACTACGAATCAAGGAGCCGAACAAGGGGCTGTTCAGCTTGAAGCGATCCCAGGTGATGCTTCCCTTCTTGGAATTCTTCCAGCGGGTGAATCCCCAGACGGTCAAGCCCATCATCAAGCCAAGCAACCACCAATAGCCGGAAACGAATTCACTGAGCCAGATCAGAATCCGGGTGGAAAGGGGCAAGGTGATTTTCAGATCCTGGAAGATGGTTACGATTTTCGGAATCACCACGGTAAACAGCAAGGCCACAACCAGCACGGCAAACACCGCCATCAACACAGGATAGGTCATGGCGCTTTTCACCTTGGAACGCAACCCCATCTGGCTTTCCGTAAAATCCGCCAGACGGCTCATGACGATGTCCAAGGCTCCGGAAGTCTCCCCGGCGCGAACCATGTTGATGTACATCGCACTGAACAGCTTAGGATGTTCGGCCAAGCCATCGGAGAGGCTGCTTCCTTCGTTGACCCGCTCGCGAATGTCACTGAGTACGCGCTTGAATTTTTCGTTTTCTTCCTGTTCGATGATCGCCGTCAAGGCATCGACAATGGGAATGTTGGCTTTGACCAGGTTACTCATCAGCCGGGTCATAACCATCACTTCCTGTTGGCTGACGGTCTGGAAGTACTTGGAGAAATCCACTTCCATCGAGAGCAGCGAGCCGCCTTCAGGCTTGCGGATCGCCCCACCGCCGGAACTCTTCGTCTCGGCAATCCCGGTCAGGAATACGCCGTCCGCCTTCAGCTTCGCTTTGGCGACACGTTCGCTCTCGGCATCCAAGAGCCCTTTGCGGGCTTTGCCCGCTTTGTCCAAGCCTTTCCATTCAAATACCGGCATGGTTTAATCCGTTGATACGATTTCATCCTGGGTGACGCGCATGACTTCATCCAGGGTGGTCCAGCCAAGCTGAACTTTGGTCAGTCCATCTTGACGGAGGTTGAGCATTCCCTTTTCCAGAGCCTGCTTCTTGATCTGGGCGGCGTCGGCTTTACGCAGAATCAAGTCCTGAATGCCTTCGTCCACCATCAGCAATTCGTAAATACCTTTTCGTCCCCGATAGCCCGTTCCACCGCATTCATCGCAACCGTTGGCCTTGTAGATGGGCGGCCCACTGAGCAGGCTCTCCACGAAGCCGGCATCAATGCTGCGCAGTTCCGTTTCGGTGGGAACGTAGGTTTCCTTGCAGGTACACAGAGTACGAATCAAGCGCTGGGCCATGATGCCGATCACGGAGGTCGCAACCAGGAAGCTTTCCACGCCCATATCCACCAGACGGGTTACCGTGCTGGCGGAATCGTTGGTATGGATGGTGGACAAGACCAGGTGACCGGTCAAGGAACTCTGCACGGCGATCTCCGCCGTTTCCAAGTCACGAATTTCACCGATCATGATGACATCGGGATCCTGACGCAAGATGGAGCGCAAGGCCGAGGCAAAGGTCATATTGATCTTATGGTTGACCGGAACCTGCCCGATACCGGGGAGCTGATATTCCACCGGATCTTCAACCGTAATGATGTTCTTGTCCGGAGTGTTGATTGCCGACAGCGCCGAATACAGCGTAGTGGTTTTACCACTACCGGTTGGCCCGGTGACAAGAATGATGCCGTGGGGTTGAGCAATCAGTTGCTCGAACTGCTTGAACTGCCGGTTCATAAAGCCCAGGCTATCCATGCTCAACAGCACGGCGGAGCGATCCAGCAGACGCATCACGCTTCGTTCGCCATAGCTGGTAGGCAGCGTACTCAAACGAATGTCAATGTCTTTTCCTGCCACCTTCAAGCGGATACGGCCATCCTGGGGCAAGCGTTTTTCGGCAATGTTCAGGTTGCCCATGATCTTGATACGGCTGGTCACGGAATTCTGCCAGCGCTTTTTCAGACGAACGATTTCATGCAGCACGCCATCAATACGGTAGCGCACGGCCACATCGTTTTCCATCGGCTCGACGTGAATATCACTGGCCCGCTGCTTCAAGGCGCGGAAGAGAAGCTGGTTGACAAAGCGGATGGCAAAGGCTTCATCATCCAAACCGGCATCCAGAAGGTCAACGATGTCTTCTTCCTCGTCCGATTCCTCTTTCTGTTGGTCTTCCTCACCCAGATCGGCGCCCATGAAACCAAGGTCCGAATAAACCTGATTGATTTCTTTAATCAGAATATCGTAGGGAACAAGAAACAGGTCGTAACGCATCCCCAACACGATACGCAAGTCATCCAGGGCCATCAGTTCCAGAGGATCGGAGGTAGCCACGCGAACCACTCCGTTTTCCACACCCAGAGGCAGGAACTTATACTGCTTGGCAAAACTCAATGGAATGTTCTGCAACAGAGCCATATCCCGTTCTTTGGGCAGCTCTTCCATATAATCCAGACCAAGCTGCTCGGCCAGAGCTTTCGCCACCTGAGCCGGGGTAACATACCCTTGGGCGATGGCCACTTCGCCGATACGTCCCCCTCGGTCGGACTGCTGATCCAAGGCCAGTTGAAGCTGATCCTCGGTCAAGGCTTTGTGTTTGATGAGTACCTCACCCAAACGCATGGTGTTTCCTTACTTCTGACGGGTTACTGCTCGTCACGATCCTTGCCCGGACGGCTGGTCAGTTGCCGCATCAATTCATCCGGAGTGACCTCCGTGCTTTTCGGTTCGGCGGCGTGGCCGGAAGTCTTCGACGAATCCGAAGAATTTTCCTGGTATTTTCCACGCGGCATCCCGATCTCATACACGTTGTGTCCCTCATCGGGCGTGATGACCAATTCCCGCTGACGCTGCTCATCTTCTTTCTGCGTGCGAACTTTCTCTTGCTCCACCGTGGCGCGGATGGTTTCCACCAGGCCCACCTTCTGGGTGAAGTCCGTCTCAAATTCGTAGTCGTCATCTTCACCATAGAAACGGCGCAGGAACTCGTTCCGCTCTTCCATTTTGCGTTTGAAGATCCGCTTGAAGTCCTCGTCATCCTTGATGATGTGGCAGGTAAGGAAAATCAGCAGGTTGGTTTTTTCCTTACCTTCCTTATCCCGGCGGAACAGACGCCCCAAAACGGGCAGATCACCCAGGAAGGGTACTTTTTCCGCATCCGAGGTTTCCCGGTCACGCAGCAAACCACCGATGACGATGGTCTGGTTGTCTTTGACCACGACCACGCTTTTCGCAGCACGCTTGGTGGTGGTGGGTCCGAGTGTTTCGGAAATGGAAACCAACTCGGTGATTTCCTGGTTGACTTCCAAGCGGACGTAATCACTTTCATTGATCTGCGGTTTAATTTTCATCGACAACGCCACATCTTGACGCTGAATGGACAAGACCGGCTGGTTGTTGGAGTCACGGGCCGATCCGGTAATGAACGGCACGTTGGAACCGACGATGATTTCCGCCTCTTCGTTATCCATTGTCAGAATGTGCGGTGTGGAAAGCACGTTGGCGTCACTGTCGGTTTGGATCATCTGCAACAACACGCCAAAGGCGGGAATCCCACCGTCCATGCCGGAAATCATCCCTTCCGTGCCTTCCAGTTCCGGACCTTGCAGACCGACGGCCAGACCGGACAGGGTGGTTGGGTCCATGATGATGCTGGACTGCGAACCGAGAGTCGTCGCGGCGTAGATCGGCACGGTTTCCCCACCGATATTCATAGAGTAGCCGCCATTGATCGCCATACCCAAGGTCCGGTTTTTGGACAGCGTCACTTCCATAATCACCGCTTCCACAAACACCTGACGGCGGCGGATATCCAACTGTTGAATCACCTTCTTCAGCGCGTTGTAATCCTTGGTGGAAGCTACAACGACTAAGCTGTTGGTGGACTTATCCGCCGTAACCTTGACTTCCCCTTCAAACAGTTCCGCACTGTTCGTTCCGGCCTTTCCCTTCCCCTTGGTCGTGGATCGCCCACGGCCCGATGCCAAGCCGGTCAAGGTCTGAGCCAGTTCCTCGGCGTTGGCGTTTTCACAATAATAAACATGAACCTGCCCATCTCCGGGAATGGGAACGTCCAAACGATTGATCAGGTCAAGGATTTTCGGCATCGCCGTGCGCGGCGCCACGATGATAAGCTGGTTGGTGCGCTCGTCGGAAATGACGTTGGTCAGGCTGACCGCCTCAGCATCATCATCCTTCTTTCCTGAGCCCTTCTTGCTGCTTTTGGCTTTCGCCCCACCCTTCCCTTTGTCACCAAAGATTTCCTGCAAGGAGGAGGCCACGTCGCTGGCCGCAGCATAATAGATGTCGATAACGTGAATTACATCCGTTCCGCTGGGGACATCCAGTTCTCGAACGATTTTGGCCATACGGCGAATATTCACCGAACTGTCCGTGATAATCATCGTGTTGGTCGGCTCGAAAGTAACGATCTGGCCTTCCTTGCTTTTCATCTCTTTCAAGATGCTTTCCATCTCTTTCAGGCCGATGTTCTGCACTTTCAACAGATAGGTAATCATCTCATCGGTAGGGTCCACCCGACCGCCATTGAGGTAGGTTTTGATCGGAGAACGCCCTGCTTCGTTGCGCGGAAGAATCTTGTAGAACTGACCGATTTTCACCAAGGTCAGATTTTTTCCTTCCAACACGGACAAGAAGGCCTGCCAGGCTTCCTCACGAGTCACCGGATTGGGAGAAACAATGGTAATCTTTCCCCCTTTGACTTTGTCTGAAAGGATGAAGTTCACCTTGAACTTTTCAGACATCTGCTTGATGAAGTCCACCAGCTCGGCGTCATAGTAATCCAGGTGGTAGCGTTCACCTTCCTGAAATTCGCTAAAGCCCTCACGCTGGCCTTCTTTCGTCGGCTTGTTGCTGTCATTCTGAGGAAGCTCACGAACCGGAAGACTATCGCCTTCATCCGCTTTCTTCGCCGGCAATCCCAACGCCGCACCAACATCCGCAGAGCCTCTATCTCCAGGACCACCCTTCTTCAACGAGCTAGAGCCGCGATCCTTTGAGCCATCCTCTTTGCGTCCCTTCGCGCCCCGCTCCCCTTGGGCATCTTTCCCGCCGGGCGTCTGCCCCACAGGAAGCAGCCCCGGCCTTCCAGGCAACCCACCGCCGGGACCACCAATGGCTTTGAAGCGCTTGGGCGGCCCTTTTCGGACAGGAGCATTCTTCTTTCGCTCTTCTTCTTTCTTGGATTTTTCCAGAGCCTCCAGTCCCGACTTGTCCACAGGGAGCCCACGGTCTTTCAGCTCTTCCATTTGCTCCGGGGTCGGACCTGCAAACAAATGCCCATCCAAACTATCCGGCTGCAATTCATTCGCCCAAGATACCCCTGTCACCGGCAGACAGACCAAGGCCAAGCCAGCCAGGAGCATCATCACCAAGAAACGTGCCATTGCTTTTCCGCGTCCACTCATGCTCACGTCACACCTATTGAATGGTATACTCCATCGTCATGTTCCGCCCACGACGGACCAAATCCACGGAGAGGTTCTTTTCCGTTTTCAACTTGGAATAAATCTCAAGCCCTTTTTCCGGGCTGTCCAACGACATTTTGTTGATCGCCTGCAAAATATCCCCATTTTTCAGACCGAGCTTCTGATACAGAGACTTGGGCTTGATGCTGTAGATCCGAAAACCCTGGTGCTTGCCGTTCTTATAGCTGGGCACCATTTTCGCCTGGGTCATCAAACTGTTCAAATTGGCCATCGCACGATCAATCTCGCTTTGGGCAATCAGACATTCGGTATCACTGGTGCAACGAATGCCCTCACCGTCTTCGGCAACTTCCTTCTTTTCTTCTTTTTTCGCTTCGGGCAGTTCGCCGTAAACCAGGCATTCCATCCGACCGCCATCCCGCTTGAACAACACACGATGGCGGAAAATCCCCACGACAACAGCGTCGGTGATCTTGATCCCCGGCTCAACGATCGTGGTTTTCTTGTCCTGGGTTTTGATGATTGCAAAGCTGTCTTCCGGTGTCGTCGAGGCCATCGTACCGAGTAATTCCAAGGGAAGCGTCGTCTTGGAACACGGGGTATTCTCCGAAAAACCATCCGATGTATCCAGATTGCCCAAGGTCGGGTCCGGCGCAACCACATCTTCAACGATCACCGGAGTCATCTTCTCTCCGGTTACCGGATTATACTGAGCCTTCTTTGTCCACTGTTCCTCTTTTTCCTTGCCTTTGCCTTCAGTCGCCACAGACGCAGGAAGCTCCAGATCCGGAGCGATAGCCTGGGCGACGAACTTGTTCCCCGCACCGGCAACCAGATAGGCACAGGCCATGATGGACAAGAGATTGAACGACCAGAAGTATTTCTTAAAAAACAGATCAAGCAAAGCCTAACCTCCTCACCTATGAGTCCGGCAAAGCTAGATGCAAATTCCATACCGACCACAACTTGCGATTTTCCGTTATTATTTCAAAAACTTAGAAATTTCACAATTTTTCTTTTCAGCACCTTCTTGTGCTTTTGTCGTTGCGACCTATATTTAACGGGTATGGCATGACATTTTGTCAAAACCACCGATCCCAAGGGATGGACCACGACAATTTGTCACAACATTATAAGAGTATGATTTGTTGGTGTTTTTCTATCTTTTCAACACCCGCTATCGATCAGAAAAAGCATGATCTCCGGCGGGAATAGAGACGGACTTTTCACGGTTATCGACTTTACAGGCTCTCGTTTTCCTCATGCCCTCGATTCCAACCTATACGCCGGAATTGACATGGTAAGGGGATCAACCCAGGAGATTGGAAATCATGAACCAACCCCGTTTAACCAAAGACCAGATTCTTTACAAAATCAGCATGGGTGTAGACCTGTCCTCTGAAAACCTTCAAGGCGTTGATCTGTCCGGTGAAAACTTGCGTGGTGCCGACCTCAGCGAAACCAATCTGGCCGGAGCGGATCTTTCCAACTGCAACCTGATCTGCGTCAATTTCCAACGAAGCAATTTACGGGGCGCCAAACTAGACGGTGCCAACCTCAACTACGCGGCCTTCAACGATGCCGATGTCCGCGGCACCCTGCTTGAAGGCAAAGACCTCTACCCCATCACCTTGCTGCACAACCAGCAGGCCATTGGAGCAAAAAGCGAGAGTACCCCGACGACGCCCAGTCAAGAGCCCGCGAACGGGTAAGCGTTTGTCATTCTTTGTCTTTATGGGTAAGGTGTAAAATCAGACGAACCATCGTCCCGAACCTCCGGGCGATGGTTTCCGTAGCAAACCGGCACCTTGCTTGAATCGTGCGCGGCCTAAGTGGATGGAATAGACAAGGCGATACCCCGGATGCCTCCGGCCTTGAGGGTCGCCAAGCCCAGGCTAGCCGAACATTCCCGTCAGTGCGAAGTAAGAGGCCGCCGTGACCAGCAGAGTCAAAACCACCGTCCCCATCATCAGATCATCATTCTTTTCAGATTTCATCATCATCTCTCCCGTTCTCGTCTCTACCTTACCGTGGCTTTTTCTCCGGAATCCAGACTCGGATCACCGGGTTAGTCTGCAATATCTCCCAGTTTAGGTATCGACCAGGCAGGAATGATCTTGAGTGGATCGCCAGAAAAGACGCGGAGAAATCCTCCTTCACCCTCCAAGAACGCAACATTTTATTCAATTTCATACAACTTTGAAGCATCTTACATTAAAAAGAGAGTCCGAACATCGGACATTCAGAATGCCGAATCCCAAACGAATGGAATTCCTCGCCAAAAAACGGCTTCCTACCAAGCTGAATAGAATGGGATCCGTGCATAAAAGGCGGCAGCCGGGACACCCGCAGCACACCAGACTTACCGCTACCGCTGCTTCCTTTCGGATCTGACGGGGTTCGCGGGTCTCGTCGCACAGGGCCCGGCCACCATAAGAAACCCTCGCGTGGGCGAGGGTATAGGGAACCAGGAAATGGCGGAGAGCCAGGGATTCGAACCCTGGGTACCTTGCGGTACACACGATTTCCAATCGTGCTCCTTCGGCCTCTCGGACAGCTCTCCGCAAAGGGACCGTATACCGGTCGAACACAGGACGATACTTCTACTGCATGAGCGTTCAGGATGCAAGGAAAAAATGGACTGTTTTTCCAAGAAATTCTTCCGGAAGGTTCGGGCTTGCCAGGTGGAGTTCTTGACCTTGGCGATCATTCTATGAAATCATTGTTCACGGCTTCGGGCTCTATTGCGCAGAGCGTCAAAAGATGCTATGGGAACATCGAATCATCCATTCCATCCCTGCTTGGAGGCATCGGTTCCAACCCAAGACGATTGAGGGGACTTCAATGAATGCAACATCAACGCCCTCGGCAACTCATTACGATGCCATCGTTATCGGCGGTGGTATCAACGGCTGCGGCGTGGCCCGCGACCTGGCTCTTCGTGGCTTGAAGATTCTTCTGCTGGAAAAAGGCGATCTGGGCATGGGAACCAGTTGGGCCAGTTCCGGAATGATCCACGGCGGAATCCGCTATCTGCTGCACGACATCGCCACCACAAAGAAATCTTGCAAAGATTCCGGCTATATTCAGAAAATCGCGCCTCATCTGATCTTCCGCATCCCGATGCTGATGCCGGTTCCCGTTTCCGATGGAATCAAAGGCTTCATCAATCTGGAAGGTGGTGACGCCTTCTTTCAATTGTACGATCGCTACCAACCCTTAAAAGGCGGTAAGCCTCACCTGCGGCTCAGCCCGGAGGAAACCCAGAAGCTGGAACCGCTGATCCGTCGGGATATTCGCGGCTCCCTGTTAATGGATGAATGGGGCATTGATGTCCCTCGGCTGTGCATTGCCAATGCCTTGGATGCCGCCGAGCATGGTGCCACGGTACGCACCTGGACCCGTGTGACCGGGTTCATCAAAGAGCATGGGCGCATTCAGGGTGTCACGACCCATGATGACATCACTGGCGAGGAAGAAACGATCCGATGTGATCTGGTAGTCAACTGTACCGGGCCGTGGTCCCCTTTGGTGGCGAACATGGCGGATACCAGCGTGAAGCTTCGTCCCGGCAAGGGCGTTCATCTGATTCTGGACCGCAGATTATCCAACATCGGTGTGATTGCCACGGCGGTGGATGGTCGCGATGTGTTCATGATTCCCCATGAAAACACCTCGATGATCGGCACCACGGATGACGACTACTACGGCGACCCCGATGACCTCAGCGTGACCGAAGACGAGATCGAGTATCTGCTGGACGCCCTGGAATCGGTGATTCCCAGCGTGCGCGAGGCACGGATCATGAAGACCATCGCCGGGGTCCGCCCCACCCTGTATGAACGGGCGAAGTATGAAGACGACCTGACCCGCGACCATCGCATCTATGACCACGCGCTGCGAAACGGACCGGCGGGTATCATCAGCCTGGCTGGCGGAAAACTGGCCGCGTACCGGGTCATGGCGGAAGAAACGGCGGATCTGGTCTGCCATAAATTGGGGAAACCCTCCCGATGCAGTACCCATTCCAGACCGCTCCCCGGAGGAGACCGGCTACCCGATGCCGAGGCCTTGGCCGAACGCTGGAAGCTTTCACCCTACCTGGTCAGCCGGATGATCTCCCGTCACGGCTCACGGGCCGAACGCATCCTCGATCAACTTGGCGATCACCCCGAATGGGGTCACATGGTTTGCAGTTGCGAACCGATCTGCGAGGCGGAACTACGCTACTGTGCGCGGCATGAACTGGTACGTCGCCCGCTGGATCTGCTATCCCGCTCCCACCTGGGTGAAGGCCCTTGTCAGGGCTTGGGTTGTCTGGCCCAGGCTGCCTGGATCGTCGGGGACGAGTTGGGTTACGACCGTGAGCGCATCAGCCGGGAATTGACCTCATTGCTTCAAGAGAAATGGCGCTGGCGCAGGCCGGTGCTTTCCGGCGTGCAACTGGCCGGTGAAGAGTTGTACCGCATGGTTCATCAAGCCCTGCAAACCGCCGAGCATGGCGCATCCAACGAAACGGAGGTGTTCTGATGGCTCGCGTACTGGTACTTGGCAATGGGCTGGCCGGAACCACGGCGGCACTCTGTGCCCATGAAGCCGGGCATGAGGTAAGCGTGGTGGCCCGCAGCTATGGACGAACCGCCCTTTCCAGCGGCGCTCTGTTTCTAGGGAATCCACACCATGCCGGCTCCGAACGTCCAGGCTTGAAGCAGGCGATCCATCACAGTGCGATGGCTTCAACGCATCATCCCTACGCAGCCCTTGCCGATGCCGCAGCGGATCTCTCCCAAGGTTACGCCGCCGTCACCAGCGTGCTGGATGGCTTCTGGCCTTCCTCCCTGAATCTTGAGGGAATGCCTTTTCGCACCGTTGCAGACAATGGCAGTAGACCTCTGGTCTACGTCAAGCCTTCCAGCATGGGGGCCGAAGCTCTGCTTGCAGAAAACGCCCAGCTTGTCTGCCCCCGCCAACTCCCCACGTTCCGAGGCAAGAACCTGCAACGGCAGGATCGCCCTTCCCCGGACTTGCTGGCGGTTGACTGTGCCTTCATCAAACGGGCCTATGTCGAGAAACCGGCCCATCTGGCCCGCTTGCTGGACCAAGACGAAAACCTGGAAGCCCTGGCCGATGCCATCCGCCAATCTGAACACTACCGCGAAGAGGCGACTCTCTTCCTGCCTCCCATCCTGGGCCTGGAGAAAATCGACCTTGCTTTCAAGCTGAGCCAGATCCTGGAACAACCGGTGTATGAACTGGCCGCTTCCCTGGACAGCGTCTTGGGCCTTCGCTTGCAAAAAGCACTGGAACGCGGCCTGGAACAACGGGAGATCCCCCTTCGCCGGGGTGATGTCCGCCAGATTCACACCAAAGGCGGTTTGATTAAAAGCGTGGCTCTGCACGGACCGGATGGTCAAAGCCTCTTACCGGTGGATTCACTGATTCTGGCAAGCGGAAAAACTCTGGGCGGAGGCATTCAGGTTACGGGAAGTCGATTCCGCGAATCCCTGTTGAACCTCCCCCTTTTCGTGCAAGACCAGCGGGTCACGGATGTCTATCCGGGACGACTGACCCATAAAGACTTCCGTCACAGCCAACTTCTCAACACCTTGGGGCTACGGATCGACAACGCCTGCCGGGTACGGAACGAGCGGAACGAAACCGTTTACAGCAACCTGTTCGCCTGTGGCCATCTGCTGGGCGGCTTCGATCCCTTCACCAGCGGTGAAGCCGATGGCGTAGACCTGGCGACAGCAGCCAGAGCGGCGAAACTTGGAAGCCATTCCTCTCGTCCAAACAGCACGCAGGAGAAGGCATCATGAAACAACTCTGGGCAAAATTCGTGGTGGGTCTGTATCTGATCGCCCACTTCATCCGTAAAGGGTATCGAGCCTTGCAGTCATTGCGAGGCAAACAAGGGCTTTCTCCGCTGGAAGCTTTCGACCGGAATTTCCGCGAAGATCACATCGCCACGCTGAGCGATGAGGAAACCTTGTGGATTTCCCAACTCAACCGCTGCATCCGTTGCGGTCTATGCGACAGTCTTTGCGAACCGGCCTCCTTGATTCCTGCGATGTGCGGCCCTTCCCACCTGGCTCATGGGCAATCCCGCGATCTTTCCAGAAGCGTGCAGGCGCTCCCCCTGGCCGACCACATCCGAGCCTGTACCTCCTGCCATGATTGCCTTTCGGTATGCCCTACCGGCGTAAAGATCGAGCCTCTCGTGAAACTGATCCAGCGTCATGCGGCAAAAACCAACGCGGCATAATCCGCAGGAAGTGTTTCGGATTCTGAATTGAAGAAACACTAGAAACGGGACGAAAAAACGGGGCAAAAGCCCCGTTTTTGTTGCGAAGTGAAAATAGATTGCGTTGGCCTCGGTTCACGTTCCTACAGCGTTGAAAAGCTGATCGAAGTCCACCGTCTGCTGCTGTTCCCAAAAACCGAGAAAGCCGTTCTCCTCCACCTTGGTTTTCCAATCCGGCTTGGTGTAGTACGGACTGTAGTGAACCAGATACATCTTACGCCGGTACTCTTCCGGGAACTGGGCCAACTCATGGAACTGTGCGTGAATGCTTCCAGGGAAATCAGCCAGTTCGCAATCATGGAAAACCAGATCAACCGAGTCGAAGATCGGCTCGTAGAGATCCAGCCTGGCTTTGGTATCTCCGGTAAAGAAGAAAGAACGGTCTTGTTCGTCTCGAACCACCACGCCCCAACTAGGGTAATCCTGAGGATGATCCACCCGGACATGGTCCGTCGCAACCAGTTGGAAACGAAGCTTGCCAATGGAAAACTCCGGCTCCACGCCTTCTTTGTTTCGGAGTTCGATCACATCAAAGTAGGTATCCAGCGTGTTGCGTATTCCTTCGATGCTGGTCAAACCACCGGCGAGGCAGCGGTCCCACAACTCCCGCAAAAACAGGAGCTTTCCATAAAGCTTCGTCCGCCTGCGCTGACCATAAATGAACCCGGAGACAAACATGTCCATAAAGGCCTTGTCTTCCAGACTTCCCACATGGTCGGCATGTAGATGAGTAATAAAAATATCCGTGATGGACATGAAATCCAGCGGTTCGGCCCCTAGCTTCTGGCGCTTCTGGCTGAGCGCTTCCAAAGCCTCCGGGAGATTCCGTCCGCAATCGACCATCAGTTTGCGTTCGTGACCGTGCTGGTCCGTTGTTTCAATCAACAGGTTATTGTTGAATAAACGCTCCAGGCCGTAATAGGACCGAAACCGTAACGCATTTCCCGTTCCGGTGAATGTCAGACGATGTTGGCTCATCCGTTCCACTCCCTGGATAGCGAATCCACGCAGTTTGAAGCAATTCCGTTCATCGTTTTGAGGCAGTAGCAATGGTATCAGAGTACCTGAAAACGTTTTCTTGTCAAGACAATTCCGCACCGTGGAATAACAAGATCAAGTCATCCCCCAAGGACTCAAGAAAAGGCTTGACATTTTGATAAGCCTTAAGATATTAGTCTGCATCCTTGTTGTTAGACAGCTCTACTTTAGCAAGTCGTTAACCTTAGAGACAGATCATGAAACATTCTATATCCTTCATCTTTTCCCTTCTCTTGGCTGCGTTCACCCTTGTATATCCCCATTTCGCCCAAGCAGTCGACACCACCGAACCCTTTGATGTCGGAGCAACGGATGTTGAATTTTACCTGGGAGCGGAGGGGCTCGGCAAAGGTGATTATGAAAAAACCTTGTTTTCCGAGATGGTGCTTGGTTATGGCCTGATGGACAATTTCTCTGCCTATTTCGGTGTCAGTGCGCAAAGCAATGAAGCCCTGGGTGACGGTTCCGGCAGTCTGGGATTTGGGATCTACGGAACGCCTTTGGATACCGATCATGTTGATCTTGATCTCTTTTTAGACAATTCCATCGCAAGCGGCGAGTTTGCCCTGACCCCCTCCCTGGAATTGAATGTCGATCTGAGACCGGAGCGCTCCCTGTGGGGGATCTACCTACGTTTGGGTGAAGTACTTACCGGACGAGATACCAGCGTAGAGGATGATCCGGAGACCCTACGCATCGACGAAAGCGAAACCCGGTTTGAACTGGCTCCCGTGACGGAAATGACCTGGGGAACGTACTGGACGATCACGGAAGCCCATCAACTCCTGCTGGAATACGATATGGCCTTTGCCCATAATCATGATGATGGAGAACAGACGGTAGAGATTGGCGGCCTGGCTTTGGGGTACAATGTAACCCTGGGCGATGCCGTTGAGATGATCAACCAAGTCAATGTGGATCTCCCCCAATCCGGCGAAAAGCTCTCCGCAGGCATCAGCACGGGAATCATTGTCACCCTACCCTCCATCGCGTCTGCTCCCTAGAGGGCACGACCGGAATAGGCGAAGCGATAAAGCTGAACTGAAACGATTCACCCCAAGGCACACCTCATTGTAGAACGCTCTTCATTTTGTAGAATGTTCTTCATTCAAACGGGGGGTGGGCTCGGTTCAACACGAGAGCCCCCTTTCACGATTGGACGGCCCTGAAACCGCAGGTCGGGCCCATTGACCCGACCCGGAAAATCTGATACCTATCTGGCCGGTCCATACTGGTACCCATACGCTCAATGAACAGCCGAAAGGCGTCCCGGTGAGGTGTGAGGAGACGATGACCAAGCCAGCCTTCCCATCATCGCCGCATTCAAAGGCTTCTCACGTGTTAGCCGTGGTTACCCTGGCGATGCCTTTTGCGCTGGCGACCAGCCTTTGGCTGACGCAAGCCTTGCTGGTTCTGGGCTTTGTGTTCTGGCTTCTTTCCGGGGCATTCAAAACAAGCCCCCGCTTTTCGGTGTATCTTCCCCTGACCTTGCTTTTGGGTAGCATCCTGACATCCTGGCTTCATGGCTCTGCTCTTGGTTGGGATGGCCCACGCATGGGCGGCCTGTGGGTCTGGCTGATGCTTCCCGTGTTCTCCAGCCTTCGCTCAAGCCCACAAAACGAATTGAGGACAAGCCATCTGTTTTTTTCACCCCAGCGGCAACAAGCTTTCGCCGGGTTGGCTCTCCTACTCGCTATATATGCCATCCTGCAAAACCTGACGGGCCTAGACCTTGCCCACTGGAAACAGGCGAAGATTCTCCGTCTGGATGGGAACTCCTTTGCCGCCATCGGCTTTTTCAATCGGCATCACACCTTTGGGACGCTCTGCGCCCTGCTGGCAGCCTGGGTAAGCGGCTGGCCTGGGCAGGAAAACGCCTCGGTCTGGCCTCGTCGCCTGGCCTTGATCGCCCTAAGCCTCTGCGTCCTGGCCAGTCAAAGTCGTGCAGCCTTGCTGGCCCTGCTGCTGAGCCAAGGGTATCTTTTCTGGCAATCACTTCCTGAAAAACGAGGGAAATCCCGTTTAATTTTCCTCGGCGGCCTGATTTGCGCCCTGGTTGTGCTGGCCTTTCTTCCTCGCTGGCAGGAGATGCAAAGCCTGGAGGGGTGGTCCAACCGCCTGGCCATTTGGGGAGTCAGTGAACAGGGGCTCTCATCGGGCTTTCCCCTTGGTCTGGGCTATGGTCGAAGCTTCCTGAGCCTTGATCCCCTCTTTTCCGTGCTGCACCCACAAAGCCTTATCCGCAGTGGAACCCACATGGATTTCTTAGGGTTTTGGCTGGAAAGCGGTGTTTTGGGAGCCGTGGCTTACCTCTGGCTCCTGTCCACCCTTTGGCTGGATGCCAAAGGCTCTTCCCTCTGGCTTCGGGCCGTGGTGCTGGTTTTCGCTCTGACGGGCCTGGTACACAACAGTTGGTTTGACGGTGAACTTGCCCTCTGCTTTTACTTTTTGCTCTCCCAAGGGCTACAAATGCCTTGCCAAACGAAGACCATTGCGCTAGAGAATTAGCGTGGTTAGCCCTGTCCAATCCCCAGGATTCTTGGAGTTTTCCGGTGAGCGAGAACAAAGCCAGTCCAGAGACAAACGAGCGCAAGAAACCCTTGCCGGAAAGCCCTTATGCCAGGGAGCAAAGCTTCCAGGTGCAGGCTGGCGAATGGGCGGGTCCACTGGATCTGCTGCTCTACCTGATTCAAGAAAAAGAGATGGACATCTTCAATATCTCGCTTTCCGACATCACTGATGGCTACCTGGGTCAGATTGAGAAAATGCAGGAGCTGAACCTGGATGTCGCTGCGGATTTCCTCTGGTATGCGGCGTTGCTGATTCACATGAAGAGCCGCAGTCTGCTTCCCGACACCGGAGAAGACGACGAGGAAGATGCCATTGACATTGAGGAAATGACCGCGTTTTTGATGGATTGCCTGCTTCAGAAAAAGAAGTATATCGACGCGGCACGCAAGCTGGACAGCCTGCCGCTGTTAGGCCGGGATGTCTTCCCTACGCCGGGTGAACGCTCGGTGAAAAAGGAAGATGACGCAGACCTGAACCTGGAAGAAGTCAGCGTGTTCACGCTGGTCAAAGCTTTTGCGGAGATCCTCTCCCAGCGTGAGGACGAAGAGCAGAAGCAATACGTTCACACCCTGGACCGTGAAACGGTGACCCTGGATGAGAAAATCCATGAGATTTTCAGTATTCTCCGTGCTTCCAAGCGGGTTTTGTTTCGTGACCTGCTCACCCAGGCGCTGGTTCGAGAGGACATTGTCACCACCTTTTTGGCCCTGCTGGAACTGACCAAATTACGGATTCTTCTCGTCTACCAAAGTGGTCTGGGCGGTGAAATCTACTGTCAAGCCCGTGACGATGTCATGGACAAGGTACAGGCCGAAGATGTGGTGCGCATGATTACCGCCGACAAGCCGGAGGATGAATCCTCCAGCTAGTTTCGTTTCCTAATGAACCGTTCGTTACACGCTAACCCTGTCACGCTTTTGATGTAAAATACCATGACGGATAACAAAAAAAACACCTTGGCCCCGCCGCCGGATCTGATTAAAACCTTTGTGCCCGCTACCGACGATGGGCAACAGGCGACACCACCGCCGGAGGAGTTCACCCCGGAGCCAAGGCCTTCGGACACCCAGCCCTTCCGCTTCGTCATCCATGATGAAACCCAGAAGCCGAAGAAACCCGACACCAGCCGGTATTCCGTCATCCCTGACGATCAGCCCCAGGACTGGGAAGCGAAGATCGGTGACCAACTTCCTCTGGAGGTGGAACCCGCCGAAGTGAAGCAGGACACCCAAGAAGGGCTTCCGGCGGCCACGGCATCCGATACCGAGATTCTTTCGGCGGCGGAGAATCAACATCAGAACCCAAACACGGAGCCGGAGGATCGCCCCTCTTCGCAGGAAGAAAGTGCCCTGAATGGTAGCGATCCCAGCCCGGAAAACCTAGCGGATGATCCGGATGAACGAGACGAGAACGACGAAGACACCAAGGTTGTAGACAACCCCTTACTGGACCCCGGCCTGCTCTTTTCCGGCTCCAACGAAATCCAGGATGAAGCCGAAGGACAGCTCATTCCCTTGGCTGAAGCTGAGGCGGATAGCTGGCCTGCCGATGTCTCGGCGGAAAACATCAGCTATGAAACCCTGGAAGCGGTGAAACTGGAGGATGAAAACGAGGAGGACGACGAACAGGATAGCCAGGGCATCAAACGCGAACCCTGGCAGATTCCACTTTCCCGTCTGGTCAGCATTCTGGAAAGCATCCTCTTCGTTTCCGGGAAGCCGATGACGGTCAACACCCTGGGAACCATTGTCACCGAAAGCAGCAAGAAAGAAATCCGCCAGGCCTTGGCCAGCATCATCGAACGCTACCGTGAATACAAGGGTGGTTGGCGTATCGTCCCCGTTTCCGGCGGCTTCGCGGCCCGATCCAATCGGGAAAATGCCGAGTGGGTCCGTCGACTGCTGCAAGTGAAACCAGAGAAACTCAGCCCGGAAACCCTGGTTACCCTGGCCATTGTCGCCTACCGTCAACCGATCACCCGTGCAGAGATTGACGACATCCGCGGCGCGGATTCCGGTTCCATGCTGCGCCGTCTTCTGGAACGGCGACTGGTCAAAATCGTCGGTAAAAAGGAAATCATCGGGCGGCCCCTACTCTATGGAACCACCAAAGAGTTTCTCAATTTCTTCGGCCTGACCACCTTGAAAGACCTGCCGCCGGTTCATGAATTCCAGGAGTTGACCCAAGAAGACCGTAGCCGCGTGCAGGAGAAAATCCGCCGTGTGGTGGGAGATGTCCCCACGGAAGAAGATGAGCTGGACGCACCGGAAATCCATCCGGAGCGTTTGGAGTCTGCGCAGAAACTGGAAAAAGCCGCGGAGGATCTGGATCAGGCGTTGCATGAAGCGGAAACGACAATGGACGAGGTGATGAATCGCAAATTCCCGGAGGATGAGGAAAACGACGAAGACGGCCTTGACCATGAGGAAAACGACAGCAACTCCGAGGAGGAGGAAGACAGCCCCGACAGCGAACGCTACGGGCTGGACTCCGAGGAATTGGATGACGAGGACGAAGAGGAGAACGAAGACGACGAAGACCGTAAGGAGGAAGACGAGGACAGCGAGCTTGACGACGAGGAAGATGAGGATGAGAGTGACCTCGACGAACAAGACGACGAACCTGCCCTCCTGAATGATGAACAAGAGCAGGACTCCGAGACGGAGCCCGTCCCCTCGGACGAAGAAACCTTGGACGGCAAGGATGACGAATCGGGACGAAGCGAGGCGAGTTTGGACGGCAAGGATGACTCACTGTCGGATGAAGAGACTTGGCAAGAGACGGAACACAAGTCCGACCCCTTCGCGTCCAACAGTCAGACAGGCACCATTCCGATCGTTGAAGAGATGCCCGAAGAGCCTTCCGACGACGTCTCCGAGGAAACGCCCGTAAGCGAAGCCGAAGAACCCAGCGAATCGGAATCAATGAACCAGGCCCAAGAAATGGCCAACAACACCGATTCACCAACAGAAGAGCAAGCCGCCCCCCAAGAACAGGCGGAACGCTCTGAGCCCTCCAGCTACACCGTGGACGACTGGTTTGTGGATGGAGACGGCTCCGACAAGGACAAGAAATAAGGAAACAAGGTACGATCGTGACGAAAAAACAGATACGGCTGCAAAAAGCCATCTCAGAGATGGGCTATTGCTCTCGCCGTAAGGCCGAGGATCTGATTGCCCGTGGCGAAGTCTTCGTCAATGGCAAGGTGGTTCGTGAACAGGGAATGGTCATTGACCCGGACCGGGACCGCGTCCGTGTACGTGGCACCACGCTTCAGGAACGCCGCAAAATCTATCTGGCCATGTACAAGCCGGTAGGGGTGATCTGCACCCGTAACGACCCGGAAGGCCGCCCGACCATTTACAACATCGTGAAGGAAAAACGCCACGTATTCAGCGTCGGTCGTTTGGATGTAGACAGCGAAGGCTTACTGCTTTTAACCAATGACGGTGATCTTTCCCACCGCCTGACCCACCCCTCCTTCGGCATTGTCAAGGAATATGAAGTCAAGGTGCAAAAAGGCCTGACGGACGAGCAGATTTTCCGCATTTCCGAAGGGGTGGACCTGGATGGTCGCAAAACCAATCCCTGTTCCATTGAACTGATTCGCCGCACGGAAACCAACGCCTGGTACCAGTTCATCATCAACGAAGGCCGTAACCGGCAGATTCGCCGCATGGTGGAAGCCGTCGGCGGGTTTGTAATGAAACTTCGTCGCATCAGTTTTGCAGGGATCCAGATCGACAATCTTAGAGAAGGTGATGTACGGGCTCTGTCTTCCCGCGAGGTCTTTGACCTGCAACACAAGGTGGGCCTTGATCCCCTGGAAAATGAAAAGGTAGACTGGGACCCTCTCTCCAGTGCGGTGCTGGCCTATGAAGACGACGAAGCCCCAGCCCCGGCTTGGAACTCTCCGCGTCGTGGGGTAAAAACGGACTCCTCCGATGATTCCGCCAAGCCGAAAGCTCGTGGTCGCTTTGGGGGACGGAACGCCGGAAAAGGGCCGCACACGGAAAAGGCGAGCAGCCCAAGTCGCAAACGAAGCGCGGCAGAACCGGCCAGAGCAGCCTTCAGCAAGCGAGGCTCCAAGCCTTCGGGGAAAGCTCCAGCATCCAGCCATCCCAAACGGGGTTCCAAGGATGACGAGGTCAACGAAAACGTGATCAGCAAAGGCGATTTCAAAGCCCTTCTGGGGGATGTCCCCAAACGCCGACGCGGCAAGCGCTAAGCGTTTTGATCAATGATCTTGAAGGCCCGGTTTTCACAAACCGGGCCTTCTGTTTAAGGGAAACCGGTGGGCTTATCCGTAGCCTGATGGGTCGGTTTTCAGCATTCGGAGTTTCAAGTTGCTTCCAGTCATCAAGCATGACCATGACCTTTCTGACCATTCTTGCCTTTCCTGACAAGAAAAGCTTACAATCAGAGCGATAATCAGAAAAGGGCAGAATCTACCGAGAACCTGAACCACCTGGAATAACCTGAGTTTTTACTCGCATAATGAATCTGCATTCCAGTAGATGTTGGCCTGTTTCTTGCTCTTCAAGAAAGTATCCCAAGGGGCAGACTTTTTTTCACTACGATGGGGCACCTTGCATGAAAGTGATTCTTCATCTCACTACGGGCTGTAACCTACGTTGTAAATACTGTTACGCGCCGGAGAAGACCGGGAAAACGATGTCCCTGGACACCGCCAGGCAGGCGGTAGACCTTGCCTTTGAATTGGGAAAAGACAGTGCCTGCGTTTCCTTTTTCGGCGGCGAGCCACTTCTGGAATGGCCTTTGATCCTGCAAATCATCGACTATGCCAAGCAGCAGAGCCGGAAAGTGGGAAAACACATCGTCTTTCGCATGAGTACCAACGGTACTCTGTTCACCGAAGAGATGTTGCAGGTCTGCAAAGAAAACCGGGTACTTTTCGCCATCAGCCTGGACGGCAACGAGCAGGCCCACAACGCCCAGCGCCTCACCGCCCAGGGAACGGGAAGCTTCAAGCTGGTGGATGAGAAACTGGAGATGATGCTGCGCTACAATCCACTCACCGTGGCCACCAGCGTCATCACCCCGCAAACCGTAGACCGCCTTGCCGACAGCATCCACTATATCTGGAGCCGTGGCCTGCGCTACATCGTCCACCAACTGGACTACACCCACCCGGACTGGACCCCGAAGGTGATGGAGCAGCTTTCCAAGAGTTATGAGCAACTGGCGCTGTGGTACATCGAACGGATGCGGGCGGGAGATGCCTTTTATATGAACCTCTTTGACGACAAACTACGCACCCACATCCGTACTCCAATCAAACTCGGCGTGCTGTGCGATTTTGGCGCAAAAAAGATCAGTATTGCCCAGGACGGCACCATCTATCCCTGCGTGCAGTTCGTCTCCGACCGCGAGGACACCACGGATTTCCGCATCGGACATGTTTCCAGCGGACTGACGCCACGGTGGCAGGAATTGATTGCGGCAAACAAGCAGGAACGCACCGACTGCAAAGGCTGCGCCCTACTCGGTCGCTGCTCCAACTATTGCGGCTGTCTGAACTGGCAGACCACAGGAAGCGTTACCGGCGTGTCTCCCATTCTCTGCGCTCACGAACAGATGCTGATTCCCATTGCCGATGAAATCGGGAACATCCTGTTCAAAGAGAAGAACCCGATGTTCATCCGCAAACACTACAAGCACCTCAAGGAAACCGACTTCGTGCATGATTTCGATTGAGTACGAACCGTGAAAAACGAAGAAAAACTGGGAAAACAAAACCGTTTCACGTACAATTAACCCCAAGGACCAAGGCCCCAGACGACAAGGAGAGCCGCCATGAACCCAAGCAAAGGATTTCGCGTTACGCCTCTGAAACGCTATAAGGAACCGAGCTATGCCTCGGAAAGCGGGGAATGCACGGTAGCCCACGCCTGCTGGCTGAGCTGGCTTTTTCCCCAAGGGCTGGTGAAAAAAGCGGCGACATTGCTTCTTGCCGCCGGGCTGGCCTTCGGCGTCGCAGCCTGCAACGATGAAGACATCAACTTCAACGATGACCAACAGCAACAGGATGACGACGACGATACCACCAACACCTCCTGCGAAGAGGAAGGAGCCTTTGCCTGCGGGGATGAGGACACGGTCAAACTCTGTAACGAGGATGGCCGATGGCAGGACATGGAATGCACCGAGTACTGCGAAGACCTCTTCGGAGTGGACTACATCCCCTTTGACTCCTGCAATGAGGAAAATCCGGAAAACCTCTGCCAGTGTGAATACGGTGCAACGGACGGCGTCATGCAGGAATGCGATCCAGGCTATTTCTATTGCTCCGATGAACAAACCCTGGCGCTCTGCACCGAGGACTATTACTACGATTACGTGAACTGCGAGACGTACTGCAACGAAGAGTTCGGCATGGACTACGTCAGTTACGGCTGCGTGGAAAACAACCCGGACAACCCCTGCCAATGTGAGTATGATGCCATTGACGGCGGCATTACCGAGTGTATGCCCGGAGACATGATCTGCAATGACACCGGGACTTTGGGTGTTTGTGCCGACGAAGGCTACTACGACTACCAAAGCTGTGAAACCCTTTGCAGTGAACAGTACGGCACGGACTATGTCAGCTACGGTTGCGATGTCGATAACAGCGGCAATCCCTGCCAATGCGAATATGGCATGGTAGACGGTGAAATGGTGGAATGCGAACCCGGCGAGCTTTCCTGCAATGATGAAGGCAACCTGATGACCTGCGACAATTACTACTGGGAAGCCACCGATTGCCAGGAATTCTGCCGGGATAACTTCGGGGCCGACTACTATTCAACAGGCTGCGACACGGAAAGCGAACTGAATGCCTGCCAATGCCAGTACAGCATGATAGACGGCGAAATGTTTGAATGCACGCCGGGTGACGCGATGTTCTGCACCGATGATGGCCTCAGCTTAGCCACCTGCTCAGAAGACGGAACGTCCTACAACTACCTTTACTGCAACGAATACTGCTGGGAAACCATCGGAGAATTTTATATAAGCGCCGGTTGTGATATGAGCAACACCGACGACCCCTGCCAGTGTACCTATGGTGTTACCGACGGTCTGACCGGTGATGTCAGCGAAGATGATATGGACGAATGACAGGCTTTTCGTGATGGGGTGTAGTAGGTATTGATGGCACCCTTTCCCCGAATGAAGGTAACATTCAGGCTTCTCAACCAACAAAGGGCACCACAAGGTGCCCTTTCAATTTGCTGACAAAGTCATCGACCCTCACTGGGATGCCTTTCGGCATCCTGTCTCTCCCAAAGGGAGAGACGATGTTTCCCTCTCCCGCGGGAGAGGGAACGCGAACGAAGAGAGCAGGGTGAGGGAAACCATGCTTAGGGTTGGCAGAAGTTCCCCTGCCCGATAAGCCATTTGCACTCCCAGTCGCTGTAGCAGGATTGCCCGTTATCGCAGCCTTGGCAGTAATAGCCATCCGGGTACCAGGTGAGATGCAATTCATTGCAGCTTGTTCCCGGTCGGCAATTGTTCCGCTGCGGATCACAGCAATAGCGCATCCCATCTTGTTCAAAACAATCCGGATCATAGCAGAAGCCATAAGCCTCATCACAGTTATTGTAATGATTGTAGCCTTGGCAGTCGGTATCACTTACGCAAGCTACGGTGGTAGGCAGGCATTCGCCGTAAGCGGTATTGCAGAACGTATTCTCGGCGCAATCATCCGGCCCATTGCACGGAGTCTCATGGGCGATACAATCCCCCTGGCGGCAATAGAAATCTCCGTAGCCTGAACAATCCTCGTTGGATGAGCAAGGCGCAAGGTTCACACATTTGTTATCTCGGCAGGTTTGCCAGTCCGCACAATCCTGATAGTGACTCCAGGCGGTCCATCCCGGATTACCCGTGCAGTCCGTGCTATCCCCAGAGCAATACCGTACACGGGTACGCCGTCCGACATCCGCCCCGGCGGTTTCTCCCCAGGGACAACCAAACTCTTCACCCAAGTCGCTATCACAGACGGTATCACCGTACAGCAGATAACAGCCATCACAGCAGACACCGTCATCGCATTCGCAGGCACAGGCCGCGTCATCCTGGCATCCGTTCTCTCCACAGCTCTGGTTGCCGGGGCAGTCTGCCACCAGTTGCCATTCCCCGGCCACAAGCCCGCCGTTGCAGGCGGAATCGAACCCGGTACAGACTTGATTTTTGGTACGCCGTTTGTAATCGCCCCCGCAGTAATCGGCATCGGGACAACCGAACTCGACCTCGACATCGGTCAGGCACACCGTTCCCGGAAGCTTGAAGCTATAGGTCGTGGTATCACAACACGGGCCTTCCGTGCATTGGCGGGTGCAGGTGGCATCGGTGGTGCAAACCTCGTCGGCATCTACATCACAACGCTGCTCCGCCTGACAGGACTGTGTATCATACTCCCAACTCAACCACTGGGTACTTCCCGTACAGAGGGCCTCATCCCCGGCACAATACTGTACCTGGGTCCGATGCTGAGGTCTGGCTCCACAGAGGTCGTTGGGATCATTCACATTGACGCTTTCACAGCGACGTTCCGTTTGAACCTCGTTGTTGCAAAGAATACCTTCGGGTTTGAAATGACAACCATCACAGCAAGCACCTTCCGAACATTCACACTGGCAGGCCACATCCGCCTGGCAGCTTCCGCTTGTTGCGCCGTCTCGATGACAGCGTTCCCCCGATGAGCAATCGGTGTGCAATTCCAACGGGCCGGTTTGGATACCCCCATTGCAGGCGCTGGTTCCACCGGCGCAGAGCCGGGTCTGACGGAACATGTACAAGTCGCTTCCGCAATCCGTGCTGCCATTGCAGGTAAGCAGCGGGTCCAACTCATCACAAGGAGTACCGGCGGGGAGGTAATCGCAACCGTCACAGCAGGGACCAGCCTCGCAACGGCAAGGCGGTTCTTCATCCACTTCATCCTCGACATCACCGTCAGCAGGGATCTCCAGGCAGTAGCCTTCTTCACAGAGCCAGCCTTCGGGGCAGATACCGAAGTAATCCCACCGGCCATTGCGGCATTGTTCAATCTCACGCCCTTCACCGCAGCGGCGTTGTTCATCAATACATTCGGCCTCGAATTCTTCTTCAGCCTCGGCATCTTCCTCTTCTTCTTCGGGATTCACCTCTTCTTCGTCGGGTTCCAGATCGCCGTCTTCATCCCCATCCGGCTCGTCATCGCCATCCAGTTCAAGCTCCACACACCGAGCATCCTGGCAGACTTCATTGGCTCCCTGACAGAAGCGAAGCAGTTCCCAACTCCCGTTACGGCACTCTTCAATGATCTGGTCATCCTCGTCACAGCAACGAAGCTGGCCCTGTTCACAGGGACCATCCAGGTCCGTATCCCCGTCTTCATCCCCATCGGAATCATCCGGGACATCATCCCCATCTTCCGAGAGCGGAAACTGGCAGGTTCCACTATCCAGCATACACACCATGCCGTTGGAGCAATCTTCGTCACTTTCGCAGAGAGGCCAGCAGCGCTCCTCAACACAGTGTTCTCCATCACGACAATCACTGTCTTCCAGGCATTCGCTGGTACTATCCCCATCCAGAACCGGGTCTTGATCGACTTTCAGGCTTGCTTGCTCGCAGCCAAACAACAGCAGAATGCATAGCGAAACAGCCAGCAGGGTTGCGCGGCGGATCATGATCGACCTCCCTTTGTTTAGCCAGATGACACAGGAGTCACTGTACCAGAAAACAGCAGGTGGGGCAATGAAATCGCTCTGGTTTCCGGGTAATTCAAAGATCGAATCGTGCAATAGAAAACCCCCACCAAAGGCGGGGGCTGACCATGTGGAACAAGCTTTGATTTATTGAGAAAATGATCCCTTCCCAAAGCGATCACAGTAGCGCGTTGCCAAGTCGAAGACATACTGCACTTCCGGATCGCTGCTTACCTGCCGGGCCTGTTGGCTCATTTTCGAGGCGTAATGGCTGCAAATCTGACGCCCACGGTTTTTATCGTAACGATAGTGCATTCTGGGGCCACGCCAGGGCGGTAGTTGAGGCGTGAAGCACGATCCGCAGGCACAGGTCCAGCTTTCCCAGAGGCGGGGCGAGGTTTCACCCAGCATGTCCGTGAAGGTCAAGATGGTGCGGGCTTTATCAATCATCTTGCTTTCATTCTTGAAGATGTTTCCGACCTTCCATTGCAAGCTGAAAACTTTTCGCTGCCCGCTTTGCGGGTCTTCGTAATCCACATCCAGAAGCACCGCTTCGTTGTTCACCACCGAGCCTTTAAGATCCGAGAGGAAAAGCTGGGTGCTGTTGGCAAAAAGATGCACCGGCTGTACATCAGCTTTGTTGGTGCTGGCTTCCTCGCCGTAGAAGGTTTCCATCTTCATGCTGGGAGGAAGCGTCGCTTTGAAATGCACGTCACGAGCCACGGTTTCCAATAAGGAAACGAATTTATCCCCGAAGACGCGATCTACCGCGTTTTCATGGGCCAGGAAAAGATAGGCTCCTCGACCCAGTTCTGTCAGTTCGTTGAGCATATCATCGTTGAAGTCCGCACCAACACCAATGCCGGAAAGGCTGATTTTGCGGCGGTCGTACCATTGCGTAATGGAGGCAATCATTTTCTTGTCGGTCACGCCGGTGTTGGCAATGGCATCGGTAATCAAGACCAGGCGGCTGTTCACATTGGGACGGTAGTAGCGATCTGCCAGTCGATAGCCTTCGTTCAAGCCGTCGTTCAGGTTGGTGCTGCCGGTGCTTTCCAGGTAATCCACCGCCTTGTGGAACACCGCCGGATCATCCCGTCCGACAATGAAGTTGGTCAGGGGTACACAAACGTTATGGTTGAACTGCACAACGTTGACCAGGTCGCCGTCTTTCAATTGGTTGTAAACCTGGTGCAAGCCACGCTTGAGGAAATTCATTTTGCTATCGGCGGCCATGCTGCCGGATTGGTCGACAACAAAGGTCAGGTTGGCCGTGCGACGATCTGCTTTGGTCATGTTCTTGGCGCGCACGCTGAAAGCCAACGTGGTTTCACCAGGACGCAGGCCCGGAGCCATCTGAGCCATCACGCTGACCGGCTGGCCCCACATCACAGGCTGGCTCTCAAATTTGTAATAGTTCAGAAATTCGTAGGGGCGCAGATGCTGAGCCGGAATGGGCCGGTTGCGATCAATCGCAAATTCAATGCGCTGCGGGCTGGAAAGGCTCATGCTGTCGTCGTTGCTCAGGTAGATCACCTGCCCTTGGGGCTGGCGGCCATAGCCGGGACGGATGGTCGCTTTCTGGTCATCCCTGGACGGAGACGGCGCTTCAGCCATATCCGCCACCGTGGCCACGGACTCTTCCGCCTGCATTGGAGGCGCGGCACTGGGTTCCGCTTCAGCTTTGGCCTTTTCGGATACATTCCTGCCGCCACCAAGACCGGCCCCGCTCAGACCCAAACCATCCAAGGCCCCCTGCCCTGCCGACGATCCCGTCGACGCCGAACGCTTTGCTTTCGTATCAAGGGCCGAGCCTCGCCCGGTGGCCTTCGCCCGTTTTCCCTTCCATACACCACCGCCACCAAAACGAGGCGGACGGCCTTCGTCGGCATAGCGACGACAGTCTTTGAAAATCATCTGGCCCACCGGTTGGGCGGTTTCAGGCATATGTTGGTTCGGTCTGTTTTTGTAGCCACCAACCCAGCTTTCACCTTGCTGGGCATAGGCCTTCCCGCTGGATACGGACAGGCTGTCCTGTTCAGCACTTAACGCGAACGCCAAGGCGACAAACGCCAGGGCTACGATGAGGTATCTGGATTGAGATGTCATGAAATCCCTCCTTCACGAGAACATCAACAGTCCCTGGCGGCGTGCTCCCGCTCGCCCTGAACGTCAGATTGTGATTCGTGCCCTTGCTCCTACTGAAGAGAGTACCAGCCTCAGGCCAAGAAAGCAATATCCGCAACGTGGAATTTTCTGTCCCCACACCTTCCGAGGCAACCCTGATACCCCTTGTTTTTGTTTTGTTGGGCAGTTCCTTGAATGAAAACATCGGATACAACGTCAATTTCCTTGCTTTTTCCTGGTCGTTCCGTTTTTATGCCTAGATAGGCTCTCATAAATATCCGTGTCTTGTTCCGTAAACGTCCTTGCAGGAGACGCAAGCCATGCAATCCAAATCTATTGTAAAGTTCATTCAGGGGCTTTTCGTTCCCATCGTTCTTGGGGCTTTTCTCTACAGCTTTCTTTCCGTCTGCTGGCCCATGCCGGACCCCATCAGCCCCAATAGCTGGACCAAACTTCAGCAGGGACTTCGTGGAAAATTACGGAATACGGATATGGTCATTGTCCACCCGGCCTGGGAAGACAGTGCGGGACGCTATTTCAAAAAGAACTTTCTCATTTTGGGAAAACCAAACAACAAAGGCTACCAGCGCTATTCCCGCATCTGGATCATGCTGACCCATAACACCGAGGAGCCCTCCTATCTGGATGGCTATCAGAAGAAAGACAGCAAGACCATCGAAGACATCACCGCCCAATTGTGGGTCCGTGGCGGAACCCCCGCCTTGTATGATTTCTTTGCCAGTGACTCCACCTTGAAGGTGAGCATGGTGGATGAAAAAGGCACACGGACACCTTGCACCAAAGATCCGAAGCGAGACCGCTTCGTCTGCCCCAACGCCGACTGGCACCGCGTTGAAGACGGCACCTACCGACTTGCCGGGCAGGAAAGCGGCTGCCTGAAAATGCACCCGCGTAAGGGCTATGAAACCGAGGCTCTTTTTTCACGAGTTCCTATGGGAGAGGAAATTCACGGCTGGATAGGCATCAATGATGCCGCCATCGAATACAAAGAAGGCGCTCCGGTAGACTTCACCGTTTCTGTCGGTGATACGATTACGCAGTCCTTCCAGGCTCCCAACAAACGGGGAAAAATTCCTTTCTCGGTGAAAATCCCCGCCGGAACCCCCAAATACCAGCCAGTGCGCTTCAGCGTTTCCGCCAAGAACGACGGCAAACGACACTTCTGCTTTGTCGCGGCAATGCGTGGAGAAAAACGATGAAGGTACTTTCTACCTGGGTGAAGGAACACCAACGCTTCTGCTGGGCTTTGGTCTGGGCGGGGATCACCCTCTTCCTGCTCGGTATGACCCTGGATGATATGGGCATGACCGATGACGACGATTTCTATGTCCCTGCCGGGGTTCAATATGCCAGTTGGGCCGAGCGAGCCGTCCAGGGCGTGGTCAAAGGGGACTTCAAAGAGTTTAGCGCCCAAGGCATCAAGCGTGGCTTTCGCGCCAACCATGAGCATCCCCCCCTGGCCAAATGGATGATCGGTGCCGGATGGCTGGTCTTTCACAAATGGACCGGGCTTTTAGGCCAGATTGACGCAGGACGCACGGGAATCTTTGCCCTTGCGGCCTTGCTCGTTTTCCTGGTCTTTCATTTTACCGCCACTATCTGGGGCTTCCCTGCGGCCCATATGGCGGCTGCCGCCCTGCTCTTGTTCCCCCGAACCTTCTTTCACATGCACGTTCCGACTCTGGATCTTGCCGTATCGGCGATGACCTTCTTTGTCGTCTATGCCGTCTGGCGAGCCGAAACAAGCCGCCTTTGGGTGGTGCTGGCCGGTATCATCTACGGGTTGGCGATGGGCACCAAACTCAACGCCCCCTTCGTGGTACTTCCTTTACTGGTCTATTGGTTTTACAAACTCAACCAGTGGATTCGATTGAACAAACCGAAACAGATTCCCATCCGCAAGATGGTGACCACCGGTCTGAGCATGGCCTTGCTCAGCTTTCCGGTTTTCGTGATCATCTGGCCCTGGATCTGGTTTGAAACTCTGGATAGGCTGGTTTTCTACTTCAAATTCCACTTTTATCACTACGGTATCCGCCTGCTCTACTTCGGGGATATTTACAACAATAACTTCGCCCCCTGGCACGAGCCTTTCGTGATGACCGCCTTCTGCCTGCCTCTGGTCTTGCTCCTTCTCTGCCTTGCCGGGTTCATTGCCGGATGCTGGCCACTTCGCCCGAAAAATATCCTGCATCCCCACGCGATCAACGAACGCAACGATAAACTGATGCTGGTGGCGGTCAACGCCCTGTTTGCGATCAGCGTTGTTGCCTTCAATCATGTTCCCAAATACGGCGGCGTCAAACTTTGGCAACCGGCCTTCCCCTTCATCGCCATTCTTGTCGGAGTCGGCTTCACCTTCTTTCTCAAGCAGTTGGCCCTTCTGACCCAGAAAGAGCTTTGGTTCAAACCTTCCGTAGCTTTGATCCTCGCCTTCTTTTTGCTCCTTCCAGGAACCATCGGCATGGTACGGACCTACCCCTTCCTGCTCAGCTATTACGGGGAGCTTGCCGGAAACCTTCCCGGTGCGACGGAGAAAGGCTTTGAGCGCCAATACTACGACATGGCCTATCGTCCGACCATCGACTTTTTCAACGAGCAGATGGAACCCAACCGCAAGGTGTGGTTTGAACCCAATGTGGTGGAATATCGGCGCACCTGGGGCTGGTATCACCGTGATGGAACCTTGCGCCGCGACATTGAAATCCGCTCCATGAAAAAGGCCGATTTCCTCGTGCTGACCCATGAACGGCGCTGGGACCATTACCCGAAACTCTATAACGAGTACCGGAGTTATCCGGGTTTGTTCACCCGCAAAGTCTGGGGCGTTCCCTTGTACTCGGTGGTCAGGTTAGACAAGGAAAAGTAAGCGAGTCCTGCACGATCAAAACGGCTTCCGTTTCGGCACTTCCTCCATTTCCCTGGATGCACAAGGGACACGCAGGGGTTCCCCGGCCTTCACGCCATTGCCATTGTATGCAAGCGAGGTGTTGCCACACGATCTCGAAGCAATGCCACCGGCGGGGGACGATCCCCCACCGCCCCCGATCGGAGGGGAACCCTCCCCTTGCCCACGCGACGGGCTCCGGCGGGAGCCCACCCATCTTGCCCGCCATGCCGTCTTGCTGCGATGATGAAACTATCAAGGCCTTCCCAGTGGACGGCATGGTTTCGGCGGGCCTTTTTGCAACGTTCCATGCACGCACGACAACACAACGCAGACGTTCCCCTCACTCGCTCCGTTCATCCCCAGGCTCGCCGAAACGCCTTTGAAACCCCTTCGGGTTTCCAAGGCGCGGGCAAGGTGGGTCCGCGAGGGATGGTCATCCCTCGCGGGTCGCGTGGGCAAGGCGTCGTCAGCGGGCCAGATAAAACAAGCTCTCCAGCACCTGACACGCAGAGTCGTAAAACGTAGAAAAGCGGACCATGAAATTCATGGCCCGCCTGACGACGGATCGGGGGCTCGGTCGGTTGCCCAACTCAAGTCGAGGGCAATAGTTGCTTAGGTTTTCGCCTTACCTTGTTTCTCCTTCCGAGCCGCAACAAAGAAAAATCCTCCCGCCACGACCATGATTGCTCCCCACCAGAGGTTGGGGTTCAACTCATGGGTTGCCGTCACGGTTTCCGGATGGATTGCATAGTAGATTCCATAACCGACGAGGATCAGACCGTAGGTGAGCAAGACCACGGCCACCCAAAACCAAATGGAAATCATCTCTTCTTTTTTTTCAACAGCCGCAGGCTCTTGGGGTTTGTTCATCGCTTGCCTCCTTACCAGAAATAGATGTTCAACGCGATGGCGACTGCAAGGCTGATCGCCGCCCAAAGTTCAGGACGACGGATCATCGGTACCGAAGACAAATCCGCCTTGGGCGTCAAGCCTTTGACCAGGCCTTGCAGTTCCGCATCAGGCTTGGGTTTGGTCACCAAACTGATCGCGATGGTTAGAATCAAGGTCACAATCCAGGCCCACCAGGCACGCCAGAGGTTTTCCGCCATATCCGAGGGGTGATCGGACAGCGTCACGACGGCAGCGGGAATCCACTTGAAGCGCAGGGCCAAGAAGAGGAAGAAGCTGGTTCCCATACCCGTCAACAAGCCCCAGAACGCACCGGCGCTGGTGGTCCGCTTCCAGAACATACCCAACAGCATGGTGGCGAACAAGGGCGCGTTGACCCAACTGAAAATGGCTTGGATGTAATCCATGATGGATTCAAACTTCATCGCCCAATAGGCGGTGATGATACTGAGGAAAATCCCGACGATGGTGGTCACGCGACCCATCCACACCAGATGTTCATCGCTGGCATCTTTGTTGATCACCGCACGGTAGATGTCATAGGTCCATACGGTGTTGAAAGCACTGACGTTTCCCGCCTGTCCGGCCATGAACCCGGCAAGAAGCGCGGTGATCCCCAGACCAATCAGACCATGAGGATAGTAGCGGGCAATGAGCATCGGCAGGGCGGAGTCATACCAGATTTTTCCGTCCTTCTCCATGAACACCAGATCCCCTTGCTGAGAGAGCTTCCAGGCAACAAGACCGGCAATCACAACGATGAAAGGCAGGGCCATTTTGAAGAAGCTGGCAATGATTGGGGTGTTGCGTGCGGCTTGCAGGTCTTTGGCCGAAAAGGCTCGCTGAACGATGAGAAAGTCCGTGGTCCAATAACCGAAGCTCAACACGAAGCCCAAGCCCAGGACGATTCCCAACCAGGTAACCCCCATGCCGTTGGCCGTAGGATCTCCCGCCGTAGCCCAGAGGCTGCTCATCTGCTGCGGCACACTGGAAAGCAATTGGTCCAAACCACCCACTTCCACCAGACCGAGAATGGCGACCAGGAACAGGCCGAACCAGATAAGGAAGAACTGAACGATCTCGGTCAAAATGGCCGAAAGCAAGCCGCCCAAGGTAATGTAAGCAGCCACTGCCGCTGCCGAAACCCAGATGGACAGGTGCATGTTCCACCCCAAGACGATGTGAAAGACCACCGCCATCAGGTAGAGGTTGATGCCGCTCATCAATACGGTCATCACCGCGAAACTGGCGGCGTTAAGCAACCTGTTTTTCTCATCGAATCGTAAGAGCAGGTAGCCCGGTATGGAGTGGATCTTGCTCGAATAGTAAAACGGCATCATATACAGGCCGAGGAAGATCATTGCAGGGATGGCACCGATCCAGTAGAAATGGGAGACAAACATCCCGTATTTGACGGTCCCTCCGGTCCAGCCCAGAATTTCCAGGGCGCCGAGGTTGGCGGAAACGAAGGCCAGTCCGGCAACCCAGGCACTGTTGCGACGCCCGGCGATGAAGAAATCCTCGCTGCTGCCCGCAAAGCGTTTGAGATAAAAACCGATGCCGATGATTGCCCCGAAATACAGAGCAATGACCAACCAGTCAATGAAGGAAAGCGAAATAGCGTGGGTCATCGAAACAACTCCTTCAAGAGAACAACAACGGGGCGATCCTGGTCGCCCCGGCCCATTAGAACATCACCGACAGCGAGGTTTCCAGCATGTATTGCGTGTTGGTCGCCTCACGATCGCTCAGGTTGACAAAGGCTGCTCCGGCACTTCCCGGAATCAACAAGCCACCGATCAGATGGAAGGAAAGCATTTCTTTGTAGTACAGTTCCAGATCAAGATCCGCTTCGATTCCAATCATCGTTCCATCCAGCGCGTTTTCCGGTTCCAGCACCATTCCGGCACCGACAATCAAGGCCGGTCGGAAGACATCCGCCACGTCATAGGACATCCAGCCATCCACCACAACCAAACCGGGGCGTATCACCTTGAACGCGCCTCGTTCCTCGCCAATGGCTTCATCAAGATTCGCACCACGATCGCGGATTTCATCCTCGGTGAGCATAATCGTCCGGCTGCGGGATTTTCCGCTATAGAAAAAGCCGTGGTTCGAGGGGTTGCGGTCCGTAGCGTCATCGGCGCTGAGCATCAAAAGATTAAAGCCTCCGGCGAAGTCGTATTCATCGAATTCCACAAAGGCCTGACTGGCCCAGGCGGTGATGCTCTCATCGTCTTCGTTGGCGCTGTCATCGGCGGTACCTCCCTGAAAGGCGAGATCCAAACCGAACTTGATCCACTGGTAATCACCGCTCACACGCAAACTGGGGGTGTAAAGCTGCAAAGTCTGGTCCACAATCTGCGTATCATGCAGGCCGTAAAGACCAACGGAGAGCATCCATTCGGCCATAGGCACGTCCACGCGGAAGCCGTAGAAAAAAGTATCCCGTCGGAAATTGTTGGCTTCCAAGCCCACGCCTTCAGCGGTCTGATCGGGGAGCTGTCCTCCACTGAGGGTAAACTTGGCCCATGTGGCATCACTGATGAAACTGGCCGCACCGATCCAATGACCGAGGAACAGTCCGGTGGGATCACGGAATTCCTGATAGCCCACTTTGAACCCGACCAATCCATCCACAAAAGAACCTTCGGTGTAGAGTTCCCGCTGAGCGAGTAGAAAGGAATCGAAGTTCCCCGTTTCGTAACGGTCGGGGTTGTTGCGACTCCACAGATTCAAGCCCAGTTCCATCTCCCAGACCAGGCGCAGGTTCTTCATAGGGCTCAAGACCAGGCGAGGTTGGAAGAAGGTACCCAGATTGCCGACGGTCTGTCCGTTCTTATTGTAGTAGGGACGGGTGCTATCAAAGTCGTTGTCGTTTTTCAGCACCATGATGGTTTGCAGTTTGGCATGAAACTCAAGGCTGGCCTGAAGCGTTCCTTCCTTGGGTTCCTCCAGCGATGTAGCCGCTTCGGCAGGCGGCTCGCTCTCGCCGAGGCTTGCTTCCAGACGCAACTCTCCTTGCTTCGCTGCCGCTTCAGGCTGCGAAGGAGCCACCGGTTGGGATGGTTGAGCCGGAGCCACGTCGGCAGCCGGAGCCACCGTAGGCTGCGCCATCGGTTCCGCGGGGTTAACATCGTTTGTGGGCTCTTCGTCAGAAACGGGAGCCGCAGTTTCTTGGGCAAACGCCGGTGCAACGACGACAAGCGACAGCACGAGCGAAGCGAGCAAGGTAATCATGGGTTTCATGAGGTAACCTCCTTATCGTGACCTGTCGCGCCGATCAACGGCCCGTCAGCACCATGTCGTTGTTGTCGATGAAATACTTCCAGCCTTCAATCTCCTGCCCATCAATGGGCGGACGGATGGTTACGTGGTGTTCGCAATCCGGGTCGTCGTTGGTTGGATGGTAATACAGTTCCTGATGTTCACCGTCCCAGGCCGCCCAGCCATCGGACAACCAGACGTAGAACCCGTCAGGGTATTGAAGATCCGGCACATAGATGATGGTCGGAGCGTCGGTTTCCTTGCTGGCAAAGACCAGGTCGAATTCCCGCAGGGCGTTGGGTTTGCCTTTGTCCGGATCGAAGTAATGCAAGGGGCCATAGAAATGGGTGCTGATCGGTTTTCCGGAGAGAGCCTTGGGATAAGGCCGCATCCAGGCTTCGGCCCCGCGGGGCTGCACGTTTTCATCGACGATACTGAAGTCCTCGTGGTTCCACAGGTCGCCGTATTTCGGATCGTTGTCCGTGGTATAGCACCAGACCATGTTACTCATGAACAGCGATTCAAACGCTTCGTAGTAGTTATCCAGAATCTCCGCGCTGATCTTGTAGTTATTTTCACGGCTCTGCTGATAACCGGGTTTGGTCTGATCCTCTTCCGTCGTGTAGCGGTAATTCCAGTAGGTGCCGAACTCGCCAAAGACTACGGGAACGTTTTCCAGCGCGAAGACCGAGTAATCGGCCTTCTCGGCCAGGTTCTCGGAATAATCACGGTAGCTGAATTCATCAGGTCGGTAAATTCTGGGGGGTTGATTGAAGCCAAGGTTGGGGTAGATGTCCGGATACCAGTGCGGGCTATAGACCATCGGCACATCCAAGTCCGGCAGCGGCATGTAATTCTGCCACATGCCACCCAAGCCTCCCCCTTCGCCACCAAGCAGCATATCCGGGCTGAAGGCCGGTTCCAGCCAGATCACGGCGTTAGGGTCTACATTCATGATCGCCGCGCCGACACGCTCATACAAGGGTTTGAGGTAATTTTTCCCGAAACCGCTGTTCAGGCCCACCATCTTCATCAAGTCAGCCCCATAGAAGCCCCAGTCTTTCTGGGTCTGCTCCCAGATGGCGTCCCACTCCGCCTTGCATTCATCCGAGCTACAGACGGTGTTGCCCTCATCATCCTCTTCGGCAAGATCCTTGGGAATGAGTTGGTCTTTGGTCGGTGGGAGGATCTGCATCGCTTTGAGAATATCCAAGGCATAGCGCCCGACGGTTGTCTCGCCGATGATGGGATCGGAGCCAAGAAGACCTTCCAAGATCCCCTGCACGCTGCCTTCCAGCAATTGGAAATAAGCCGCACTGACCGCCAGCACGATAAACACGCTGGTCGGTTCGTTCATGATGTCGTAGCCGATCACGTTGGGATACTTGGCCGCCCGCTTGGCGACTTCCACCCAGGCGCGCTCGTACCCTTTTTGCAGGTATTCTTCTACGCTCTCTTTGCCCTGTTTGGCGGCATCATCGGCAGGATCAACAAAGCTTACCGCTCCGGCATCATCGACCATCATCCCCGGATAGACATCCTCCCCGGCGAAGAAAGCCGCGTAGCAGCGTTCCACATCCAGACTCAAGGCGACATTCGTTCCCCAGAAGGTCCAGGGCAGGAAGTCCGTGGTGTCTTTCAGTTCAAAACCATCGGGTGGCAATTTGGTATTGATTTCCCGCAGCATGGATTCAATCTGCTCGGCGGTTTGTTCCTCAATTTCCATGTAGCCAAGCAAGGCCGTCCAGGTGATACGCAGGAAGTCTTTTTCCAACCAGGTCCAGTCGGCATCCGTCGAGCCTTCCGGCTTGTCACCTTTCAGACGTCCCACGAAGCGATGAACCCCCCAGTAAGGACTATCAAAGTTCTTTTCCGGCAGACAGGCTTTGGTCGCCCAGAAAGGCGCTCCATCACCCTTGACACGGTCGGTATAAATCTCGTCAACCTGCCGCTTGGTGGTCACCGTCTCCGGCCAGTCCCCTTTGGGGAACATCGACCAGAGCATGTTTTCCAGGCCGCCCTTCTCTCCTTTGGCATCTTCATTGTAATAGGAGTACAGGAAGCGGCTCCACATGTTCTCGTGCATGTTGATCAGCACGTAAATGCCGTATTCGTTGGCTTTGGCAATGATCTGCTCGAAGTAATCCAGGAACTCTTCATCCACGTCATCGGGGCTATCCGGTGTCACCGATTCCCACATGAACAACAAGCGGATGGAGTTGAAGCCCTGCTGACGCATCGCTTCAAAGCGGGCATCGGCCTCTTCCAAAGGGAAAGGTCTTCCAACGTAGGTGAAATCATGGGGGTCATCGGCGTTGACCTCGTAGGGCACCTTGGTACTACCACCGAGGTTGGTTCCACGAAAATGGACGTAACGCCCTTGTTCATCACGGAAATGGGTCAGATCCACACGGGTCCGCGAGAGTTGGCTTTCAAAGGTCTGCGCTTGCTCATCACAACCCAGAAGCGAAATGCTCAGGACCAAGACGACAAGCCAAAGCATGGCGACGTGTTTCATTGCATTGCCCTCCTTTGGACATGAAACGACACGAATCAGAACAACACGATTTTTTCAGCACCGGAACCAGAAGCGACGCGGCACAAAACCACAAGACCAGGCTGGCCCTATCGAGTCCGTGTGATTTCGAACGCAGGGAGAAGCTTAGCGCAAAACAATCCTGTTTGTCCACTGTTTGCTGAAAGCAAGCATGAAATGAGGCGGGGATATTGTCCTGAATTTTCAACAACTTGTAAAACGACACAACGCGCCATGCCTTAACGAGATTCTAACTTGCCAAGCCGTGGTATTACGCAGTATCATTTAACAATATTCTTACAAATCTATTCTTGGCAAACCTTGGGGGTAAACATGGGTAAGACTTTTACCAGAAAACAGGGAGCGCCGCGATCAGAGCTTATCGTGGAACCCGATCCATCTTTGACCCTATCCATGCTTCTGGCGATGGTATTGCTGTTCACGGCTTGCAGTGACTCGGATAATACTTCCTCTTCGGAAGATGGCGATTGGATGGATGGTGATGAGCAAGAGCAGGAGACATCGGAGCAGGAAGAAGAAAACCAGATCGAAACCTGCCCCTTTCAGACTGCGTTATTGAAGAATGCTCAAGCCTTGCAAGATCGCTTTGCAGATGCCACCTGCTCTGATGATGCCTGCCTCAGTTCCCCGAATATTCTTGTCCCTAGTTCCGCCCTTCCCCGTGATGTCAATCCCCAGGAAGCCAACAACAACATCGGTGTGGTCGTCCATGACTGCCGTGTTTTCCTGGCTTTCCGCACAGGGCCTTGGCATTTCGCGAGTGAGGAAACTGTGATGTATATCGTGTCCAGTGAGGACCAAGTCGCCTGGCGTTACGAAGGAGAAATCCGATTAGGAACGGATGTTCGAGAGCCTCGCTTTCTGTCCTTCAAAGGTCGCCTCTACCTATACTATGCTATTCTGGGAACAGAGATGTGGGAATTTGATCCCCAGGGAACCGAGGTTATCGAGTACATTGCTCCAGGTGAATGGAGCGAGCCCCATCCTTTCCTGGACGGCAATTTCATTCCTTGGCGCATCAAAGTCATTGGGGAAACGGCCTACATGACCGCTTATACCGGTGGTGAGAACATCTACGATATGGATGGTGAATCGATTTACGTTCATTGGCTGAAAAGTACCGATGGCGAAACATGGCAAGCCGTGGTGGAAGATCATGAAGTTGTTCTTTCCGGCGGAATCAGTGAAACCGATTTCGTTTTTCTTGACAATGGCGACCTTGTCGCTGTGTCTCGCAATGAGGCTGGCGAACCTGACATCGGATTCGGCAGCAAAATCTGCCGGGCGGAAGCATCCGACTTGGGAACCTGGTCCTGTGCGACAGACCCAAAGAAATACGATAGTCCCCTGCTCTTCTACCACGGTGGACGGGTTTGGCTCATTGGTCGCCGCAACGTAACCGAAAGCGGCAACTATGACCTCGGTCGAGAGGATCTCTCGTTTGAAGACCAAGCCATGCAGTACCAGCTTGATTACTGGAAGAGCCCCAAACGTTGCAGTTTGTGGGAAGTCGATCCTCAAACCTTGTCTGTACGCTACATCATGGACCTACCCAGCGCTGGAGACACCTGTTTTGCAGATATGGTAACGTACCAGGGTGGCCTTTACGAAATCTACAACTATTCCTCGCCCTGGGACACAGAAGAAGACCCCGGTTGGCAGGATGGGCAATTTGCTGAAACGATGATTTATCGGCTTACAATGGAACTGACTCCCTGAGTCCGAAGTCGTTGAAACAACAGCCTATCTGTTTTCCTGACGATCCGACGGCTCTGCGGAGTCCTTGCTATTCTCACCGAGCTTTTCAAGCAATTGCCGGTTCTTTTCGTGCATCCAGCGGATTTGTCTGGCGATTCCACGATAGAGGTTCACCTCACGCGCTTCAAGCCCGGTGCGACCAAACATCCGCCGAAACGCGGCCATCCAGTAATCCGGGTTGCCGGGTCGGATGAAGTCGATACGTTGCAAGGCATCACGCAAGTCATCCAACATCGCATGAACCTGAGGTTGATCGGCCAAAGCCGGGCGCTTGGCCGGACCGGGGTCCGGTTTGCCGCAGAACAATTCATAGGCAATGGCCAACACCGCCTGGCTGAGATTCAGCGATGTCATTTCACTACCGGTAGGAATGGTCAAGAAACGCTGGGCGTACATCACCTGATCGTTGGTCAAACCGCGATCCTCCGCACCGAACAGAATGGCGATACGGCTGTTTTCCGCCAAGGCGAGGATTTCCGGCGCGGCCTGGCGCGGATTCTGAGGTGGAAAGCGCCAGCCACCCAGGCGGGCCGTGGTGGCAATCACCATCTGGCAATCGGCGAGCGCCTCATCCAGGTCGAAAAAGACCTGGGCCTCCTTCAAAACATCCCGTGCCCCATGTGCCATGTTGTAGGCTTCGCCGCCACGATCCAGAGGAGGATGCACCAAGCGCAGATTGCGCAGCCCCATGTTTTTCATCGCTCTGGCTGCCGAGCCGATATTCCCCGGCGTTTGCGGGTGAACCAGCACGAAGACGATGTTTTCCAGTTCCGGACGGAGTTCTGTGGTAGGGCGGCGCATAGTCATGATGTTTCACCGGGGATGGTTGGCGGTTGAACGCGGATTGGTAGTCCATGAAGCAAAAGGAGAGGGGCGCGAAACCGCGCCCCTTTTGTGAAACATGGCAAAGACAAAGAACTTTCAGTCAGGAACCCAGCAAACCCGAACCGAAAGCCGATCAACATGTCTAAGCCCAAGCTCCGGTCACCTTATACTCCAATGTAGACAAAATGTCAAATTCGAGGCTCAGAGCATGAAACCCCTTGAATGGATTAGACAAAAGGGAATATCACACGCTTATCACATGGGAAACCCACAAAAAAAAGTGACTTCCTCTCGTTCATATCTATAAACAATACTTGTATTTTCATTGGGTTACGAAATTTCAAGCCACTCGTTTTATTTCCATTATTCTATGTGTATGAACTTTTACAACAATCCCTCAAAGAGAGCTGGGTTCAAGCTGAAACGGCAGGCTGGAGCCTTGAAACGTAAGCCCCTGAACGTCGGCTTCGCCGGGTAAACAAAGCTCGGCAGCCGCCATGTTACGGCAGATCAACTCATCAATTTTTTCCTCATTGGCTCCCGGATGACGGCTTTTGCGGTACACCCGCACCAAGGCATCACAGACACAGCTATTGTGACAGAAGTACGGTTCCAGGGTTGGCGAGGTATAGGGGAATGTCACCATGTCGTTCATGTCACAGCGCCACTCGGCTTCCAGGCGGAATTCTTTCTGCTGGTAATTGGCCAGCCAACGGCCCTCGTGGTAGCGAACCTGGACGCGGGGTAGATCCCAGGGGCGACGCGCCTGGAGGGTACGTCCGTGTTGCGCATCGTGGAAGGTCAGCATGGTCATTGGAGGCAGGGTCACCCTACCCCGTTGCAGGCGCACCGTAAGCCACTCCAGGTAGCTTCCCGGCCTGTCTTCAAAGGCGTTTCCGTGAGCCCAGATCCAGCCCTTCGGGTAGTGATCTCCCCAATGATGGGCCTGGCCTCCCGGCTCGGCATGGCAGGTGTATTCCTGACCATCAACCCGTATCGTTCCATGAAGATGAAGATCCACGTTGGGAACCGTGACCTTGCCGGTTTTCATGGGAAGATGCTCGATGATCGGATGAACGGGGAGCAGAGGAACCGCGTTGGGTTCGTAGTGCAGATCCCAGGATATTTCGTGGCCCTCCGCCTGGAAGGATGCCGTCATGTGGCCTTCTTCGTAAGAGCCCGGCCCGATGGAAAGGTTCAAACGGTTGGGCGTAAAATGTACCTCGTCACGCGGGTAAAAGGCACGAAGGGCAAGATTCTCTTCCCGCTTATGGGGATTGAAGCGGGCGAACCAAAGCCCTCCCACTTCCTGAGACGTGGGGTCATCCGGGTTGAGCAGCGTGTAACGCAACCAGAACCCCGTTTGGCTTTCCTGGTGGTTGAAGGTCAGATACCAGACTTCGTAATGATGGGCATCGACACCAAGATACTGAGGTCTATTGGGCATGGATTCCTCCTTCCACCTTGAAGCAAGCGGTGGGCCGCTTCTCCACATGGGCGACTAATGCACGTTGTTGGGGCCAGTCATAGACGCAAGACGTTCCAGGTTCTGCCGGGTTTTCTCCGCTTCCTCGTTTCGGTTCTGCCGCTCAAAGGCATCCAACGCGGTTTCGAGCCCTTGTCTGGCCTCCTCAAGTCGCCCCTGCTGAACATACACCAAGGCCAGATTGGCCTGGTCCAGCGCCAGCCCGAAGGCATCTTCTGTCGGCTCATGCAAAAGCATCGCCTCACGCAATAGTTGCTCGGCGGTATCCGCGTTTCCACCGGCTAAAAACAAGGTAGCCAGATTGCCCAGGTCCAAGGCCTGACGGGCTTTGTCTCCGGATTCCTGATGTTGCTTCAACAAGCGGTACAAAACCTCTTGGGCCAGATCAATCTGATTGCGTTCCATGCGACGGCGGGCGTATTGCTCTTGAAACAAGGTACGCTCTTCCTCGCCCGCCAAGGGTGTCAGGTGAACGACACCTTGCTCAATGGACAACACGGGACGTTCCATGTCTCCCATCGGCGTCCAGGTATCCAAGTGGCGTTCCAAGGCTTCCAGACCTTCTGCCAGGCTATCCCCGGACTCGTCTTGCAGGCGGGTACAGAAATCCTTCAATGGAAGCGATTGATTCTCGGCAGCTACCAGGCAGGCAAGAATTTCTCGCACCAGAGGCACGCTTTCAAGGTAAATGGGCCAATAGGTTGGAGACGAAGTCATCGGATCTCCTCCATGTTTTTATCCAGACGAACGGTGCTTACGGATCAGTCGCGCCCCAAGCTTCCCTGCTGCAGGCGAATCACATGGATAATCCGCTTGGCCGACTCCCGCCGGTGACGAAGGTTCAAGATGTCATAGACTTCCACCATCTTCGGCAAAATCTCCTGCGCGGCTTCCGTATTCCAGCTTTCCAGGAAATAGGCGTTTTCCAGCTCCAGGATCGCCTGGGCCGGTTCACCACGAGCCATGAAAATGGAGGCCAGTTCCAAGCGGGTACGGTAATTGTGCGGATCGCTGCTGGTCAATAGTTCCGTGCGCGGATGGTGGCGGATCTCTTCCGGCGCGGGGATGTCTGCATTGAGCAGGAAGGTCAAGGCTTCCCGTTCGCTGGCTTCAGGGATCATCAGATCTCCCAGGTGATACCAGGAATGAAAGCCGTTGATGAACTGCGGGCATTGCAGGTGGCGCCAGTAGGCTTGATGCGCTTCGTGGATCCGCCCCTGCATGGCCAGAAAACGCGCTTCCCAGAAATGGGATGCACCGAAGCGGGGTTGCAGCAGACGGGCTTGACGAAGGTCTTCCAGGGTCCGTTGCAGACCGATCACACCGCTTTGGTAGATGGCCAGAAAGCAAAGCGAATAGACATTTTCCGGGTCGATCTGGGCCATATCCTGGTGCCACCCCAGGCTGCTGTCCGGCGGAAGGATCTCATGACCCAGGTCATCCAACCCCACCGCCGACTGCATCAGATCCAGCATTTTCAGGGTTTCGTCGTAGTCTTCATCGGCGGCATTGTTAATCATTTCCTTCTTGAACCACCAATAGACAAAGGTGGTGAAGCTACCGGCCAGGGGAAGAAAATGGCAGGTTTCCTTCATCCAGACACCGCAGGGAACATCTCCATTGGCAGCCTGCCAGGGAGGATAGAAGCAGAACAGATCCCCGCTTTTTTCCTGGGCGAAAGGAATCAGCCCCGGAAGCATTTCCTGGTGTCGGTGAGTTTCCTCCACGATTTCATCGAGGGAGAAATACCCCATGTATTCAATCAATTCGGTAGGAAGGGACTCGTAAAGATCCAACAGACGGCGAGGGACTTCAAAGCCGAAGCGTTCTTTGAATGCTTCCACCTGGAAATCTTCGACACGGTTGACCCATAGAAAAAGCTGTCCCATTATCATTCCTTACCCGATCATTCGAGAGATTCGTCACCCCTCACGAATGAGCGATCATCCATTCTACGATTCAAGCGCAACCTTGTGAAGCCTGCCGGTATCACTTCCCCCACGGCGGCAAGTCGCCGCCGTGAAGGGGTATCTTCGCATGTTTGGCTAAAAAAGCAACGGTCCGTCCCCAGTTTTTCCGTGCTTCATGTATACCAGCCGTTAAGCCTGCGTTTTTTGACGGACAAATTCCGTTGCACGCTCCAGGCGTTCCAACACCGTGGCCTGGTCGATCAGGCTCAGGGTTTCATAAATGCCAGGGCTGACGCTGGTTCCGGTCATCGCCACACGCACCGGCTGGGCCAACTTCAACAGCTTGAGTTCCTTCTCGGCCAGAATGGCTTCAAACACACCTTGGATGCTTTCCAAGGTCCATGTATCCAGGGCGGAAAGCCTGGCGGTCAGTTCTTCCAACAAGGGAAGCGCCCCGACTTTGAGGAATTTCTTCGCCGGTTTCTCGTCATAGTCAAAATCATCTTTGAAGAAATAGCGACCGATACGCACCATTTCCACCATCGTGTTGGCACGGGGAGCGAGTTGTTCCACAATCCCCACCAGACGATCATCCACCGGCACCTCAAGCCCTTCAAGTTCTTTCAGGTACTCCGCATACAAGGTGGCGGTCTGCTTGAGGTCATCGTGTTGGATGTACTGATGGTTGACCCAGAGCATTTTTTCCTGATCGAAGACACCGGAGCTTTTGCCCACGCCTTCCAGAGAGAATTTCTCTATCAGTTCCGGCATGGTAAACAATTCATCGTCCCCATGACTCCAACCCAGGCGAGCCAGGTAGTTGACCACGGCGTGGGGTTTGAAACCCATCTCCTTGTACTGCATTACACTGGTTGCGCCGTGGCGTTTGGAAAGTCGTTTTTTATCGCTACCAAGAATCATCGGTAAGTGACCGAACACCGGCAGTTCCTCTCCCAAAGCCTGGTAAAGGAGAATCTGCTTGGCCGTGTTGTTCAGATGGTCATCCCCACGAATCACATGGCTGATTTTCATCGTCAGATCATCCACCACCACGGTAAAGTTGTAGGTCGGCGTACCATCCTGACGGGCGACAACAAAATCATCGACGTGCATCGTGTTCTCGAACACCACCTCGCCTTTGATCACATCCTTCACCACGGTCTGACCATCCTGGGGCGCACGGAAACGCCAGACAAAGCTTCGATCCGCCAGCCAATCGGCCTCGGTTTTGTCCCGCCAGGGGCTATGAAAGCGAACGCCTTCCTGACCTTTGGCCTGGTATTCGGCACGGTAGGCGTCCAGTTCTTCCTTGGTGGTGTAGCAGCGATAAACCTTGTTCTGCTCAATCAGGCGCTCAAGGTATTGCTTATACAAATCAAAGCGTTTGGTCTGAAAATACGGGCCGCAGTCCCCTTCCTTTTCCGGACCTTCGTCCCAATCCAGCCCCAACCAACGCAGGCCGTCGAAAATCGCTTGAACGCTTTCCGGCGTGGAGCGCTCCAGGTCGGTATCTTCAATGCGCAGCACAAACGTACCCTGGTGCTTTTTAGCCAGCAGGTAATTGTACAAGGCCGTGCGGGCACCACCGATATGCAGATAGCCCGTGGGCGAGGGAGCGAAGCGAACTCGATATGTCATGGTTTTTCCTTCCTTCAAGACTTCAAGACGGTTGCCCGGTTTTCATCCGGCGCGTTGTAGCAAATTCCACGAAGTCGGTCAATCTTTCCGCGTGCAAGCCTCTGTTCGGATGGTCATCCACAAACAAGCACCTTTCACGCCCGGTGATGCGGGGTGTGAATTTCAATCTGGGGAGATTGACTTTGTCATGGAGGTTTCTCTCCGCTCATCCTGAGTGCCGCCCGGAGGGCGGTGGTTCGAAGGATGGCTCGAACCGATTCATCGTCGATGAATCACTCGCCATGAGCGTACCTTGTCCGAGTTCAGGTGAGGTGCCGCTGGTTTGAAAACCATCTGTTCTGTCCCCTCCATCATTCCAACTCCCCAGATTCAATATCACGCATGGTGATGCGAAGCCTTGCACTTTTCTCTTTTATCATGGGACAAAGTTGGGTAGACTTTTGCGCCCTTGGTTCCAAGACCGTGCAAAGAACAAGGAGGAAAACGGAGCGATGACTGAAAAAGCGAATGATCGTCGAAACATTGAGCTTGGCCTGGCGATGATCCTCTGCAACCTGGATCGGGAAACCAACCCGACCAAACGCATGGGTTTTGAAATGGTGTATCGGCAGAGCTTGAAAGACCACAAGAAAACCGATGAGCAGATCCGGACCTATCTGAAACAACACCACGACGAAGTGTTGGAAGCCATCAAAAACAAAGGGTTCTGAGGTCATGAACGCTTCGCTCATCGCCGCCATCTCCACCGCACCGGGTTCCGCCGGAATCGGGATCGTGCGGCTATCCGGGCCGGGAAGCCACGAACTGCTTTGTCACCATTTCAAGCCATATGGTACGCGGACGCTTTCGGCTAACCTGCTGCTTCCCGGTCGGCTTACTGAAGGTGACTCGTTTCAGGATGAGTGTATGGCGGTTCTTTTCGACCACGGGCGCAGTTATACCGGTGAAGAGAGTGCCGAGCTACAGGTTCATGGCGGGTGGAGACAGGTTCAGGCGGTCTTGGATCTCTGCCTTCGCAACGGGGCATCTCTGGCCGAGCCGGGGGAATTCACCCGTCGCGCCGTGGAGCATGGTCGCTTGGACCTTCCCCGTGCCCAGGCCGTCGCAGCGTTGATCGGTGCCCAGAGCGAACGGGCCCGTGCCGCCGCCTTGCGTCAACTGGATGGGGATCTAGGCACTTTGCTGGCTACCCTTCGTGAACGACTTGGCGATATGCTGGGCCACCTGGAAGCCTTTCTGGACTTCGCCGAAGAAGACCTGCCCGATGCCGACCGCAAGGAATATCTGACTCAGTTGGGTTCCTTGCAAACGCAGTTAGAACAAGCCCAAGCGGGTTGCGAACGAGGACGCCTGGTACACGAAGGGGCGAAAGTCGTACTCTTCGGTGCGGTGAACGCCGGAAAAAGCAGCCTGCTCAATGCGCTGTGCGGAACGGAACGCGCCCTGGTCAGTGATGAACCCGGCACCACGCGAGACACCGTAGAAAGCCGCCTGCTGCTGGATGGTATTCCCCTGGTGTTGATTGATACGGCGGGCTTGCGTCAGGCCAGCGGCGTGGAAGCTCAAGGTGTGGAACGCGCCCGGCAGTCCATCACCAAGGCCGATCTACTTATCTGGGTTCTGGATCGCGCCCGCCCCTTGGACGAGCAACAAGCCTATCAAACCCCACACCATACGGCAGCGGGACTTGTGGTGGTGAATAAAACGGATCTCCCCGCCGCATGGACGATGGAGGCTCTACACCCCGGCCTTCCCGAAGGCTGGCCGGTGATGGAGGTCAGCGCCAAGCAGAACGTGGGTATCGAGGCACTTCGTGAGCGGGCGAAATCCCTCTTGTTGGATGACGGAGCGGCGGCAGCCTTCGCCGTGACCGAGGAGCATCGACGCGCCTTGGCCTTGGCTGCATCCTGCCTGCTCCAAGCCCGAAACAATCTGTCTTGCAACGCCGAATGGGAATTGATCGCCGCAGACCTGCGCCAAGCCCTGGACGCCGTGGGTGATGTCGCCGGAGTAATGACTCCCGCAGACGTAATGAACCGCGTGTTTGAACGTTTTTGCATTGGAAAGTAGAGGAAACCGGATGGATGACCACGCGAGACAAAGATCCGACCGACACCGGTCAACCGATGTGAAGGAAGCCCAATGAGCCGACAGTTTCAAGCCGTGGTCATCGGCGGCGGTCATGCAGGTATCGAAGCGGCTCTGGCCCTGGCTCGCGGCGGAATGCGTTGCGCCCTGGTCAGTCCGGATAAGGCTAAAATCGGCTGGCTCAGTTGCAACCCCTCCATCGGGGGGTTGGCCAAAGGCGCTCTGGTGCGGGAGGTGGACGCTCTCGGTGGGGAAATGGGCCGTATCGCCGACCAGACAGCCATTCAGTTTCGTCGATTGAACAGTTCTCGCGGCCCTGCCGTGCAGGCCAGCCGCGTTCAGAGCGACATGGACCGCTATCCCCAAGCCATGCTTGCCGTGCTGGAACAGCAGGAGAATCTGACCCTGGTAGAAGACATGGCGGTCGATCTGACCACCGATGCCCAAGGCAGGCTTTCCGGTGTCGTGCTGGAGCATGGCGAAGACCTGGTGACGAGCAAGGTCATTCTGACCAGCGGAACCTTCTTGAAGGGGCGCTTACACATCGGACTGGAACAAAGCCCCGGCGGGCGTGTGGATGAACCCAGCGCAGAAACGCTGAGTGACGCCCTGCTGCGCCTGGGCTTGACCTTGGGACGCTTGAAAACCGGCACCTGCGCCCGCGTGCATCGTGACACCGTGGACTTCAGCCAACTCACCGAACAGCCGGGAGACAGCGATCCCTTCTATTTCAGCCCGTTGACCACAGGCTACACGCTACCCCAGGTTTCCTGTCATATTCTACACACCAACGAGGAAACCCATCAGATCATCCGCAGCGGCCTGGACCGCTCTCCACTGTTCACGGGAATCATCAAGGGAAAAGGGCCGCGTTATTGCCCGTCGATCGAAGACAAGGTCGTCCGCTTCGCCGATCGCACCCGCCATCAACTGTTCCTGGAACCGGAAGGGCTGGACCGCGAGACGATGTACATCAACGGCTTCTCCACCTCGCTACCCAAAGACGTGCAGCACGAAATGCTGAAAACACTTCCAGGTATGCAAGATGCGAAAATTTTGGTGTACGGCTACGCGGTGGATTACGATTTCATCCCACCGACCCAATTGAAGCCGACTCTTGAAACGAAGGCTGTTCCCGGCTTGTATTGTGCGGGGCAGATCAACGGAACCAGCGGCTATGAAGAAGCTGCAGCTCAAGGCCTGTGGGCCGGAATCAACGTCTTGAATGATGAATACGGAAAAGCTCCGTTTATTCTGCGGCGGGATCAAGCCTACATGGCGGTGTTGATCGACGATCTTGTCACCTTGGGCACCGAGGAACCGTACCGCATGTTTACCAGCCGTTGCGAGCATCGGCTGCTGGTCAGGGAAGACAACGCCAGGCTGCGTCTGGTGGAGGAAGGCGTCAAGGCCGGTTTGGTGAACCCAAGCCACGGCGAGGAGATTCAGAGCCAAAAACAGGAAATCACCGATACCCTGGAAGCCTGGAAACATCATTCCATCAAGCCGACAGACGCCATCAACCAAGAGCTTGCCACGCGAAACACGCCTTCTTTGACTCAGGCTCAAAGCCTGGAGCACCTGCTCAAACGACCGGAGCTTGATGCCAAAGACATCGACTGGCTTGCCCCGGAGATCCGCGTTACCCCTTTCATCGCTCAACAGGTCTGTATTGAAAGCAAATACGCCGGATACATTGGACGTCAACGGGACTTGGCCGCCAAACAGGCACGCATGGAAGAAGAACCCATCGCCGACGATTTTGATTACGATGCCGTGGGTGGGCTTTCCAACGAGGTGAAGGAAAAACTGAAGACCGTTCGACCGATGACCTTGGGCCAGGCTGCGCGGGTCAGCGGGGTCACTCCGGCAGCGGTGAGTATTCTAGCCATTTATCTGGCCAAGGGCCGATAAATCATCCACCCTCTTTCCTTATGGACCAGAGGGCCGACGATTCAGGAATCGAGCAGACCATGAGATCAACCATTTGTTTTCAACCCATCGGGGTGATTCATTCCGACCACCAGCAGGCCCAAGGCACCCCCATTCAGCCGCGCTTCGCGGAAGCTTACCGGGGCTATGTGGATCTTGATCCAGAATATCTGGATGCCTTGGCGGACCTGGACGGCTTTGAACGGATCTGGCTTTTTTATCACTTCGACCGCGCCACGCAGTGGAAAGCCAAGGTGATCCCCTTTCGCGACACCGTGGAACGGGGGCTTTTCGCCACCCGCGCCCCGAAACGCCCCAACGGCATCGGCATCTCTTGCGTGCGCCTGGAAGGCATTCAAGGCAACCGGCTGATTCTTTCCGAAGTGGATATTCTGGATCAGACACCTTTGCTGGACATCAAACCCTACGTGCCGATGTTTGATGCCTATCCTGAAGCCCGCGCCGGGTGGTTGGATCAACGCCAACCGAAGGGACGGAACGAAGCGGACGATCGCTTTCATGAAAAATCTTAAGGCGACCCATCAGGCATCCTACGCCTTGCGTGTGGCGACATCCTGCTTACCTTGTACCCCGTGACCTTGTGAAACCAGACGGAGTCTCATCCATGCCGATTTACGAATACACCTGTCAAAAATGCGGAAAGAAACTGGAATTGCTTCACGGTATCCATGAGAGCCGCAGCCATTGTGAAGACGACTGCGTCGCCGACGATTTCGCAGGAGACGGAGAACTGGTTTTGCATGTCAGTTCGCCTGCGTTAGCGACCAAGTCCCGTGATATGGCTCTGGGGAAAGTCGATTACGACAAGGCTGCGAAAAAAGGCTTCACCACCTACAAGCGTGCCGGCAAGGGAGAATACGAACGCATCGCCGGGAACGCCGGCCCGGCGACGCTTGTCAACAAGGATTAGAACCCATCTGCATTGGATCGTCTGCTCGTTAACGAGGGCTGTCCATCACCCGACGGCGATGCAGACCACCAAGCAGAAGCAGCAAGCCCAAGGCCAGCCAGGAGGTTACCGCTTGTTGGGCGCAACCAGAGGAACTCTGGCTCACCAAGGCTGCGGAACCGCTATTGTCATCGTCATCATCCACCGTTTCATCATCGTCATCACGGATGCTGTCATCATCATCGTCCGATGTATCATCGTCATCATCATCCCTGGTGGTATCATCGTCGTCATCAGTGGGCATCCCGTCAGAGCAAACCACGGCGTCCTCACAGCCTGAGCTTTCCACACTGCGCAAACTCAACGATGTGACCAAGGCATCCACGCCGCAACCCTGCCCCTCGGATTCCCACTCCCCTTCAGAAGCGGCATTGAACGTACAACCCGTCGGACCTTGCCAGCGCTCTTCCTGGGAGTCATAGCGGAGGGTCAGATCATAGGCGACGCCGTTGTCCGGCACGGCACAGACATGAATGCGGGCCAAACAGATGGACTCGTCCAGGAAGGTCCACGGGCCGGTGGCCGTCGTCGCATCCCCTTCACTCATGACCTGGGTCAAGCGATAGCAGGAGTTCTCTACGCAGGAGAAAGGTTCATCGCCGTCGGCGGGCTCATCCCCATCCGTCACATCACCATCTTCATCTCCATCCGGGCGTGAGGGCTCACCCAACAGAAGCGAAACGGCATCCAGATCAAAGCCATCGGTCTGGGTTCCCGAAGCGTTGCCCTGATCTTCAAGACGCACATAGCGGACATTCATTCCCTGAAGGGTACTGAGGTCAAGATCCTGCGTTCCACTGACATCACCGATATAGGCCCAGTCTTTCCAATAGGAATCAGAGAGGTAGACCTTCACCTGCTCCCCTTCTTCACGGGAGCAGTGAATCTTCAGCACGCTTTGATCATCCAAGCTCACTTCCTGGCCGAGATCCAAAACCAGCACGCCTTGTTGATCCATCGCGAAGGCTTCTCCGTCGGCAGGCCCAAGACTGTACCAGGGAACTTCCGTATGCCGATAGTGCATGGTCACCGCCATCACCCGCATTGCATACGTGGCTTGGTCTTCACTGGGTTCCAACACGACATCGGTCATTGTGGCATTAAGCGCACCGGGCATCACGTTGGACACAATCTTCGGTTCGTAGCCGTTGGCGAAGACCCATAGGTTTTGCGGCTCGTCGGCAGGCTTGACCAAGCGATGAAAGTAACCGTTGGCCGGATCGGAATACACGGGCCAGGTCGCCGGATCGGCAATGACCAGGGCTTGCAAGGGCGCTCCGTTGTCCGCATCGGTCACCGTTCCGGCAATCCCGCCACGGGCTTCATCAAAGAGATCCAAGGTGGCTTCCAGGTTCATCTGGGTCACGGCGGGAATGTCTTCGTTATCGGTTTCAATGGTCCAGTCCAGGACACCCATCGAGCCGTAGCTGAAGTCGTTGGTATCACCATAGGTCTGATACCAGTCATAACCGTTGGTCACTTCATAGCCCGTTGGTCCTTCATAGATTTCACTCAGGTCGTATATCAGGTCTTCATCCGGCGTGTCTCTGGGGCTGTAATTCCAGACGTAGTTGATATACGCTGCCGTGGTATGAAAACTCAGGCTCATCAGGTAGTGGCGGTTCAACATCTGATCGACCACGGAACGGACTTCCGACTCCGTGAAAGGCTGGTCGCTGGAACCACTGGTCAAGTGCCATTGGTAACCATAATTGCGGTTCAGGTCGATGTCCGAGGCATTTTCCCGCCGCTGCCGCTCACGACCATCAGGGTTGACCAAAGGAGCAATGTACAACTCCGTATCGTTGACCAGACTGGTAATGCGATCATCCGAACCATAGCCTTCCAGCAAGGTGTCGATAATCACCAGGGGAATTTCCACGCTCATCAGCTCGTTGCCGTGATGGCAGCCTAAAACCCGCAATTCCGGCTCTTCCTCATCCTGGCCGGGGTTGTCACTGATCTTCAGCATGTCGATACTGCGCCCTTCCCCACTCTGCCCAAGATGAATCAGGCGCACCAGGTTGGGATAGCGTAGGGCACGATCGGCCAGAATGGCTTCCACGTCTTCATGCTTGTGAAAGGTATCAACCTTCAGGGATTGCTCACCGGGCAAGGCCGGGTCACGCGGCACGGCCTGGGGATCATAGCCCAGGTCCAGCAAGCGGGAAAACGCCTTGTCATTGGCTTCCAGAAGAAGCCTGTCCCCATAGCGATCCCGCAGGCGCAACCCATCAAATTGGAGGGTCCGGTTTTCGTCGATCGGCAAAAGGCGGATGGTATACAACTGCCGCTCGTTGGCGTCTCGGATTTCGTCGGCCCAAAGGCAGAATGAAGACAAGAAACCCGCCAGAAACAACATGGCGGGAAGAAGAATACGAAGTCGTGACGAGGTCATGTCGGTGTTTCCTCAATCGGTTCCTTGGAGTGGCTCTCCAACTTGGACAAGTACACCGCAACAAGGCGGCTTTCCGGATCTATCTCTTTCGCTTTTTCCCACGAAAGGCGGGCTTTGTCCAGTTCCCCGGCGTAATAATAGCACAAACCGCGCTGAACAAAGGCTTGTACGTAGTTGGGCTTGGCTTCCAGAATGCTTTCGTACTCGGTTTGGGCCTCTTCGTAAAGGTTCTGCTCACGCAGCGCTTGAGCCAGGAGCATACGGATATCATGAAACCCATCACGCCACTGCAAGGCACGACGAAACTCTTCGACAGCCAACGCCGGGCGGTTGGTCTGTAAAAACAGGCTCCCGATATCCTTATACATATTGGCGACTTTGTTCGCCAGGTCTTCACTGACCATCTCTTCGGATTCCGTCGGTGACGGAGTAATCATCCAGGGCATGGGGTCTTCCCCCAATTCGTTGCAGCACAAGAGCATGTTCATCCGTGCTTCACGAAAACCAGGGTTGATTTCCAGCGAGCGCTTCAGAGCCTGCTTGGCCGCCTCCGGATTGGAAAGCTGCAAAAAGGAAACCCCGATCATGTTGTACACGTCAGCGAAACCTTCCACCTCATCAACGAAATCCGTAAGGTATTTCAAGGCTCCGTGCCAGTTTTCCTGGGCAAAAAGCTTCTTTCCCTGGGCCAACATATCCCGATGCCGTTCTTCCATAAGGGAACTCCCTGGTTGGTACCGGGCTGGTTGCCCGATGATCGACATGTCCCGTCGTGAATCGTATAACATGAGCCAGTATAAGGAATTTGCCCAGGGAATGCAATCTTTCCGTCTTTTCAATGGAGTATTTTCTTTTTCATGACATCCTCTGACGTTTCCGACTTGATGCTCCAGGCTCTTTCAAGTATGGTCCCCAAATCGGAGAACGATCTCCTGATGCTGAAAATGGAACCCCATGACCCAACGAGAAGAACGCACCATGTTGATTGATACACACTGCCATTTGTACGCCGAAGATTACAACGAAGACTTGCCGGAGGTTCTGGAACGCTGCCGCGAGAACCGGATTCAACGGGTTCTGGTCATCGGCTCCGGCTACGGTGAAACCAGCGCGAAACAGGCCGTGGCCTTGGCCAATCGCCATGACGAATTGTACAGCACCGTCGGCTTACATCCTCACGATGCCCATCTTTCCTCACCGGCCTTGCTGGACCGCTACGCAGAGATGCTTGAACGTGAAGCCAAGTGTCTGGCCTTGGGTGAAACCGGCCTGGACTTCTTTTACAACCGCTCCACACCGGATGAGCAGCGGCAGAATCTTCGAGCCCACGTATCTCTGGCCAAAAGCCTGCACGTTCCACTGATTATCCATGACCGCGACGCCCACGAGGAGATTCTTTCCATTTTGAAGGAGGAAGGCGCAGCAGAGATTCCCGGCGTATTCCACTGCTTCTCGGCAGATGCCGAGTTTGGAAGAAAGGTGATTGATGAGCTTGGTTTCTATCTGGCGCTGGGTGGCATTGTCACATTCAAGAAAGCAACCAACCTTCATGAAGTCGCACGAGAAATCCCTCTTTCCCACCTTCTTTTGGAAACAGACGGGCCTTTTCTTACGCCGGTGCCTTATCGGGGAAAACGGAACGAACCGTGGATGATCCGCTACGTCGCAGAAGCCATTGCCAAGCATAAAGACATCGCGGTCGATGAGGTGATCCGGGAAACCGGCAAAAACGCGGTGGATCTCTTCGGCCTGGGCTTGAATGAAGCCTAGAGAGGTAACACCGGAAAACGCTCGAAAGGGACTCCCTCACGGAGTCCCTTCGTTGATTGTAGAGGGAGAATAACAAGGCGTATCACACGGCATCCATGCCGCGCCTATAGCGCAGCTAGAACGAAACCTTGGGCACCTGTTTTTCCTCGTCGGGCGCCTCGAAGTAATCGGCTTTTTTGAAATTGAACATTCCGGCGATGATGTTGGTGGGAATCACGTCACAAAGGTTGTTGAAGGCCAGCACGCAATCATTGTAAAAGCGTCGAGCATGAGCCAGCTTGTTCTCCGTTCCCGTAAGTTCGCCCTGCAGTTGCATCACGTTCTGATTGGCCTTCAACTCCGGGTAGTTTTCCACCACGGCGAAGAGGCTTTTCAAGGCCGAGGTCAACATGTTTTCCTGCTGGGCTTTTTCTCGCATGGATTGCGCCCCGACGGCCATGTTCCGAGCCTGGATCACCTTTTCCAAGGTTTCCTTCTCATAGCTCATCGCCTCTTTCACCACTTCCACCAGATTGGGAATCAGATCGTGGCGGCGCTTCAGTTGAACATCCACCTGATGAAAGGCATTCTTCACCGTGTTACGAGCCCGAACCAATCGGTTGTAGGCCGTCATGGCGTAGAGGGATAACGCAAGCAGCAACACAAGCAAGACAAGCAAGGCGATCATAGGAAAACCTCCAGAAAATGGGATGGTTTCTGCAAACCGTCAGATACGATCCAAGATCCAAAGAACCGCTTCAGGGTCCGAAAAATCCTCGACGATCAAACACGGGCCGGCGGCCTCCAGTTCGTCAACCGTTGCACTTCCCGTGGCCACGGCCAGGCAGCGGGTTCCATGCGCCGAAGCGACTTCCACATCCCGGTGGCTGTCTCCGATGATCACAGTATTTTCCAAATACATGGGATAACGGTAATGCTCTTTGGCTCTGGACAAAGCCAGCGGAACCAGGTCTTCCCGAATGGCGGAATCGGAGCCATAGGCACCGACGGGGAAAGATTTTTCCAGGCCGACGGCGGCCAACTTCATCGCCGCGCCGCGCCGGTCGTTTCCCGTCACCACTGCCAAATGAAACCGGTTGGCTTGTTCAAGGAGTCTTACCAACTCCACCGCACCGGGCAACGCCTCCCGCTCTCCTTGTTTGCACAAGGTATCCAGGTGCTTCAGGTAGCAGGCAAGAAAGGGTTCGTAGTCTGTGTCCGGGTTGTAGTGGATGCCGTTGACATCATGCAATTCCTGAACAATGAGCGGGTCCGTTTTGCCATCCACACGGATGGGTTTGAAGCTCTGGGCGGGACGCTGAAAGCGTTCTTCCATCGCCTGATACATTGCGCCGATGGCGCTGGAACCGGGTTTGGGGCGAACCAAGGTCATATCAATGTCGAACAAGAGCAGCTTACGCATACCAACTCCTCACGGTGAAAATCATGGCACGAGTTGTATCACAAACGAAGCGGATTTCCCAGAAGGCATTCGTGGTGACGATGGAAAAAGAAGATGGAAGATCTCCGAAGAGCCTCCGTCGTGCCTCAGATGACCTCGAACAACCTGTAGTTCTGATCCCATTTCCAGGAAGATCAGCGTTTGTCAAAACGGAGGGCGTCTCTCGTTCCCATCCTTGAGGGTGGGCCGAGGTTATTGACAAACCCCGGTTTCCCTCACCCTCGCTCACTCTGTTCGCTTCCCTCTCCCCGCAGGAGAGGGAAAAGTCGTCTCTCCCTCTGGGAGAGACAGGATGCCGAAAGGCATCCCAGTGAGGGGAAATGACGTTGTCAGCAAGCTGGGGAACCCCATCCTTGATGGTGGGCCTTGGAGGCTTCCCCCACTTGGGGGATTAGAACCCAAAGTTTTGGTTGCCCAGGAACTGAAATCGTGACATGATGCGTTATGAGTACGATGACATTAACGAAGGAGTATCTTTATGGGACGTTTGGCGGAACTGCAAGCGATGGTACAGGCACAGCGTGTCGGTTTTCTGGTAGAAGAAACCATGAGCGGAACCCACCGCCTTCTGGATGACGTGAACGGCAGGGAGCGGCCTTTTTCCTTTACCGTGACCTGGGGCAGCCCGCATGTCTCCAAATTTCTCAATCCGGTGGGAAAGGATTTTCTGGTTTCGGATCTACGGGGGCGCCTGAGCGCGGATGGACTGGTCGATGACGCTCCGGTAACGGGGATTCTAGCTTTGCGTTATTTCCAAGACGCCAGCATCCGCTATCAGTTCCGCTTTCAGGATGCCCAAGGCACGCCCTATGAATACCGTGGTGAAAAACGTGATCTGCGCCCGTGGAACCTCCATCGTACCCACACCACCTGCTATGGAGAAGTCATCAACCTGGATACGAATCAGGTGGTCAGTGAAGGCGTGGTTCATTTCAAAATGAACACCCTACCCGCCTTTCTTTGGAGTATGCGCCTGGCCTGAGAATCAGGCCTCAGGCATCTCGCGTTGTCGGCAAGCCTGCGCCCAGGGCATCCGGCACGGTGCGCACTTCACGCAACAAGGATACACCAAACTGTTCCCGGACAGCGTCACGCATGGTCTTGGCTAAGGCAAGAATATCTTGGGCTGTGGCCTGCCCCAGATTGACAATCATGTTGGCGTGTTTTTCAAAGACAGCGGCATCTCCCACGCGCATGGACTTGGCTCCGGCCTTTTCCAACCAATACCCTGCCGCCTGCCGCCGCTCGGCGCTGGATTTCGGCTCGATATTCTGAAAGAACGATCCCGCGCTGGGCACCGTCTGTAGATCAGGATGTTTCTCATGGCGCAAGGCCAAGGTTTTGTCCATCTCATCCATCAAGGCGGAACGATCCCCTTTGGCAACCCGGAAGCGGGCCGACAACACCGGCCTGGCCTGGCTCTTCAACCGACTTTGCCGATACCCGAAGCCAAGCCGTGACGCAGCCCAGCGTTCACACTGCCCCGCCTCATTCAACAACTCAACGCTTTCCAGGCAATCGGCCACCTGACGGCCAAAGGCTCCGGCGTTTCCGACAATGGCTCCGCCCACCGTGCCGGGGATTCCCACCGCAAACGAGAAGCCTTCCAAGCCCTGATCGGCGCACCAACGAGCGAGATGATCCAGCGGCATCGCCGCCGAGACGGAAAGGATCTCGTTCTCGACCTGGATCTCGGCCTCGGAGTCACGAAAGACAATCACCGGTTCGGTCAACCCGGCATCATCAATAACCAGGTTACTTCCTCCACCCAGCAGATGATAGCCCTGGCCCTCGGTTTGGAACAAACGGATCAGGTGAATGACATCGTCCACGCGCCGCACGTCCACCACATCCGCCGGGCCGCCCACACGAAAGGTGGTGTAGTTACGCATCGGCACCTGGGACAAACACGTTCCCTCAAAATCATCCGGCAAACGATCTTTCCACCGATTGGACATGGCACACGCCCTCATTGAAAACGGATGGTTCAAACAGACAACCCGCTCTTCCTAGCACAAGCGGTTTGAAAATGCGAACCAAGCCTTTGACGATGTCTGCCTGGAACGAAGGCATGACCCGACCAGCTGGGGTCATGCCTCTTCCTTGGGGCGGTGACAGACCGTGATCCACCAAGTCCTGCAACCTTCCAACATCAACCGAAACAAAAATCCCCCCGAAAAATCGGAGGGATAAGGAGTCGGAAGCAGAGCAGATGGCTATTCTTCAAATAAGATCACGTCAGTACAAGACGCAGGAAGTTCCTCACGACCAGCAACACAACCTTCTTCTGCTAAGTAATCCAAGTCATCCAGACAAACCCAATAGTTATCATCAATGCCCATTGCATCGTTACAACTTATTTCACTACGCAACTCTGACATACAACCATCCCAATCACAATCCGCAATACAACAATCCTCTTCCCACACCATACACAAATCTTCTAAAAGCTCAGTGCAAAGCTGTGGGTAATCTTCATCATCGTCATCATCGTCATCATCGTCATCATCGTCACCGTTTTCGGTATCATCATCTCCATCGTCATCGCAGCCGGAAAGAACCACAGCAGACGCGACGAATAGCAAGAGAGCAATGAGAACCAGCCAAGAAAATCCCTTTTTCATACCAAACCCTCCTTAGAAATTAATACACGACTCACCAGTCACCTTTCCTCAAGGCGAAACACAAACAATCCGTTACAATGAATACAATTCAACTACACTAAACAGCATTTCTTTGTCAACAGAATTTCACAATGAAGTGATTATTCCTAGATGACAAGTAGTTAGCGCTTTTCTATAAAAAAGAGAGAAACATCCGATACGAGACCATCACAAACCAACAGACAAAGAATCAATGGGCCGATAAAGAATACCGACCCATTGAAATGAAGAATTTAGTCTTTTCTTTGAAAGGGAACAGCAGGATTACCGCATCATCACACCTTGACTCAGGCGGCGCAAGCGGTGGGCATCCTGTCGTAGCTGAGCCTGTTGTTGCGGGGTGAAGGGTTTGAAATCTTTCACCACGGGCCGGGGCGCGCCTTTTTCATCCTGACGTTCAAAAACGACAAAACGGTTGCGGATATACCTGGCCTGGTTCTGTTCCATGATGAAGGTAATCGGCAGGCTGCCAAGCAGGAAGTTGTGTTTGGCGTAATAGGTGCCATCCAAGGTCAGTTGAGAAACTCCGAAGGCGGCATCAACCCACGGGCCACTGGCCGTCAGCACCTCGTTGTTGCTTTGCACGGTCATCGTGTAGCCACTGAGCGTATCAACATAGTTTCCGGCATAAGCGGGATACAAGGCCGGATCGTTGCTGTTGTCCGGCCCTTGGCTCGCTTCGGGGAGATCCGCATAACGGCTCAAAGCAAAGACAAAAGCATTGAAAATCTGCGCGTAGTCCGTGTTGGCCAACGAGATAAAGCCGAAGCCCAGTTCCGGTACGACATAGACCGAGGAACTGTAGCCGGGCATTGCACCATCGTGCATGATGATGGTGATGTCATAGAACTGGGTACCGATATACAAGCCCTGCTGCACCAGCAAGCCATAGCCGTAAGAGAGCATATCTCCCGCCATCTGGGTGTTGATCTGCGGGCTTTGCATCGCCTCATGGGATGCTTGGGACAGGACATCCAGGTTGCCATCCATGATAAAACCGGCAAAGCGGGCCAAGTCCGGCACGCTGGAAAAACCGAAGGCCGAGGGCCAGCCCCAGGCGCAATTGTAGCTTTGTGGCGTCACTTCGGTGTACCAATCCGCCGGAGCGCTTGTCGGGTCGCCTTCGTAGGCGTAGGAGCAGTAATCCAGCGAACAGCGACCCTTGGCCGTGTTGCCATCGGCCTGAGCCTTGGTGGGATCGAAGAAGGTCCGGGTCATCCCCAAGGGAGTGAATACGTTCTGTTCCAGGTAGCTTCCGAAGGGTACGCCACTGGCCTGTTCCAAGGCCAGACCGGCCAGCATGTAGTTGGGGTTGCTGTAGTTGTACATCGCGCCCGGTTGCACCATGAACAGGGACAACTCACCGCTTGTGTAGCTTCCGCCATTGAAGAAATCAACCAGGCTTTCCGTACAGGTTCCCGGCCAGCCGATGTAAATCAGGTCATACAGGCCCGATGACATGGTCAGGCAGTGTTGCAGGGTCAGGTTTGCCGCGTGGGGGCTTTCGTCCGCCGTAGCGAACTGCGGAGCAAACTCGGTGATAAGCTGGCTTAGCTGAACCGTTCCGGCATCGACTTCATGCAGCAAGCCCGCAGCAGTCATCATCTTGCTTACCGAGGCGATCCGAAACAGGGTGTCCGGCTGCAACGCTTCCGTTAAGGCCGCATCTTTGTAACCCAAGGCATGGTTGAAACTCAACTGCCCGTTTTCAATCAAGCCAAAGGCTACGCCGGGAATGGCCCAGGGGCGCGAATCGTTGGCCGGCATTTCCTGGCGAACCGCCGAAACCAGATCCTCATAGCGTTCCGGAACGACGACATCCCCATCGCTGACATCCCCATCTGCGGTGTCATCGTCGTCATCATCGCCGAAATTGAAATCAACCTCGCTTTGCTCCTGGTCGCCATCAACCACAACCCAGCCATCAGGGCGTTGGTCGTCCTCACCGCAAGCCACAACAAGCATGGAAAGACAGAGCAGCCACACCACGGTAAGCATCCCTTGCAGAACTCTCATCACGTATCCCTTTGCAAAATAATCCAACCAGGAACCAAGACGGTTCAGAGATTACAATGTTTCGTCAAGAAAGCCGAAGTAGCGTCCCATCCAATAGGGAAGCAGGAAACCGGTCGGTGGAAAGGCTTTGGTATCATCTTCCTGACAACTGTCAATCCGTGCCGGATCACTCCACCAGGCAAAGGCTTCCGGGCAACGATCTCCCACGCTGAGCGATTCTTCGGCCAGCGGACCATACAGACCACTGATGCAGGCAATATCCAAGGCCGAGTTATCATGGCGTGTCTGGCGGTAATCCTGGGGGAAGCGCTTGAGCATACACACCGCATCGGCCATCAGGCTTTCCGCCTCCGCCAAGGTCTGCGAGTCCGGGCTTTCCATCATCGCCACAAGAATCATGTTCAGCATCACGTTCTGTTGTTGCCAGAGATTGCGGAAGTCGATGTCTTCCCCGCTGGTCTGTTGATGAAACGCCTCCCGATACCCTGCGCGCAACTCGGCATCCGTTTCCCACCAGATCAGGTTCTGATAGGCCAAGGCCGCCACACCGACCTGTTCGTAGTCCGTGCTGCACCCCTGCTTCAAGCCCATCTGATTCAGGTACGTTTGATAGCTTTTCGGTTCCTCGCCGGGTTGGTCGATACACTCGCGTTTCCCAAGACTTTGCAGCAGGCAGTTTTCATACTCCGCACGAAGGAAATTATCTTCAGAGATCATCGCGGCGGTTTTGAGAAAACTCAGTGCCAGCAAGGCATTGAAGCCGGTAGGTGCATCCACCGCCTGACTGAAAGTCCCACCATCACGGGTGGCTTTGCCATCATAGTCCAGCAGGGCATAGTCATGGTCCAGTAAATGATTGCCGATACGCAAGGCCATAGACTGCACCAGACCGATAATCTCCGGTTCCGGCACCACATGGGCCGTCACCCCCAAAGCAAACAGCAATCCGGCCAGATCATATTTATCGGCGTTTCGTTGAAAACAGAACCCGGCATAGCTGGCATCCGTAGTGTAGTCTTCGTGGGCTTCAAATCCAGCCCCTCCTCCATTGATCGAGAGACTGTAAATCTCCAAACTTCCGTCCTCACTCACACGAACCCAAGGCCGAGTATCCATCTCATCGCTGGGGATTTGATAATCCTCATCCTCCGACGGACATTTCTCCTGATAAAACCCCGGTTGCACGAATTGACGACTCAGCAAGCCATCTTCCCCGGCAATGCTCATCAGGACATTCAACGAATTCAGCCCTTTGACAAGCTGTTGGCGAGCCTCATCGTCTCCGGTCACGGCCAAGCGGTAGGCTTGACTGGCCACATACAGAGAAGTCCACAGTCCGGCGCGATCATCCCTTACAAAACGACACTTGGGAATCGCCTGATGATTCACCTCCTCGGTAGGAATCGCTTCCTGACAGGACTCGACGCTGTAGACCAGACCGAGCCCCCGGTCGTGGGAATCCCAGAACGGAGCTTGATGCAAGACCGGGACAATCCAATCATAAAACGCTGCCGTCTCAGACAAGCTCTGATCCAGGCTCACATCCGGGCAGGTGGTCCAAGTACCCGCCGGAGCCTCCCAGGGCGGCGGCACAAAGGGTTCTTCTTCTTCGGATTCGGCTTCCGGCCACTCCCGATCCGATCCACTTGGATGTTCCCAATCAAGATCCCCATCCACAGAGATGTCACCATCCGTCAGAGGTTCGGAGTTTTCCTTGTTTCCATCCTCACAGGCCACACACCATAACCCCAGAAATCCCGACAAAAGCCAAAGCCACCCTACCCCGGCACGTTTTCGCTGCATGGTTCCCTCCCTACAATCAACTCACACAAGCGTCTTTCGTGCCGGATTGTATCACTGCTTGTCAGGAATTTCCACGGATGCTCGTGCAAAGATGGCAAGATTCATCGTTCTCGTTCACAATGGCTCAAGAAACGGCTCTGATCCAACCTGCGGATAGACAACGGTTTGTCAAAATAGAAGGCGCTTAAGGGACTTGAACCTCAAACATGGTGGGTCGCGCCGTTCGGAATCACACACCTTCCTCCTGAATAATCCCTGAACCATCCGCCAATACATAAAGATGGTCATCAAGAGGCACAGAGTCGTCGCATCTCTCTCAATCATGTTTCCTGGTTTTCCCAAACCGTTCTTGTCCCCCCAAAACACAACATGACCACGGCAACCTGTACCGTGGTCATGTTTTTCGGAAAAACCGAATTGGTAGGGCGGGCGGGACTTGAACCCGCACGATCATACGATCAACGGATTTTAAGTCCGTTGTGTCTACCAGTTCCACCACCGCCCCAAACAAGGGCTTGTTATGTATCGTGTTCCCTCCATGAACGCAAGAAAAAGCGACAGTGATCATCCCCGGACACAGGAATTCACCGAGGGCCAAGGTTCCAGAGTTGGTCTTTCGTTCCTTCCAAGGCAGCCATTGGCTCAAGAGCCATCGGTTTTCGGAAAAAAGAAGGAAGCAGACAACAATCTTTCCACGTCATCTGCCATCAAGTAGCGAAAGCTCCGTTCATCAGGAGAGCCTTCCCAAGAGCCTTGGTTCAAGGGACTGGCAGCGGAATCTTCCCTGCCGTCTCTCGCGTCCTTGTTGACGGTCTTGGTCAAATGGAGTAACCTTGCCTTGCTGTTCGCTTTCCAGAAGATTTCCCGCCAATCCTTGTACGAGGAAAGGCTTCTAGCAAAGGTAGGCTCTCGTTGACCGAGGCTGTTCACGCACTCAGTGTCGTCATTCCCGCTCACAACGAAGCAGGAAACCTGGCTCCCTTGGTGGAGGAACTTCACCATGCCCTGGCCGGGCGCGAGGTTGAAATCCTGCTGGTGGATGATGGTAGCACGGATAGCACCTTGGCCGAGATGAAACGCCTTGAGAACAAAGTTCAATCAAAGGTTCGCGTGCTTCAACTCACACCGCGACAAGGAAAGCAGGCGGCCTTGGTGGTCGGCTTTGAAGCGGCGCGGCACGACTGGGTTTTGTGCCTGGATGCCGATGGCCAGGATGACCCTGCTTATGTGAAAACGATGTTGGAAACCCAGGTGCGGGAACGGGCCGATGCCGTGGTGGGCGTGCGTCATCGCGCAGAGCCTCGCTTTCGTTCCTGGATGCAAGCTCTGTTTGCCTGGCTGGTAGCACTTCGCTTTTCCGTGCATCTGCATGATGTAAATTCCCCCTTTCGCCTTGTTCGGACGAGACTTGTTCAGGGACGCGATTGGCGACAGGGAGAGTTTCGTTTTCTCCCCGCAATCTGGGCGATGCAGGGCGCTCGTGTGGCGGAAACGCCGGTGCAGCAGCGTCCACGAGGTCATGGGCAGAGCAAGTTTCTCGGCTTGTGGCGCTACGTGGAAGCCCTGTTCATTCTCTGGACGCTCCCCGGAGCCAAGGCTTCCACCTCAAGACCTTGGTTACGTTTTGCCCTGCAAGCCGGGGTATCCATCAGCCTGCTTCTCTTTCTTGCCCTGTTTTTGAAACAGACGGAGCTTCGACAGGCCTTTTCCCAGACAGCCTTTCTTCCCATTGTCGGCTTGGGAATCGTCAATTTCCTGGCGATGGCGATCAAAAGCGAACGCTGGCGCGGGGTGCTTTCCGCCTGGGGCATTGCCTATCCACGTTTCCGTGCCTTGCGGGCCTATCTGGTAGCGGCATTCCTGGGCATGGTCACCCCCTTGAAGCTAGGGCATTTTTCTCGCGGCGCGATGCTGGTTCGCGATGCCCAGGTTCCGGTCAGTACAGCGATGACCAGCGTGGTTCTGGACCGCCTCTTGGATGTCCTGTTGCTCAGCGTGCTGACACTTCCCTTGATTGATAGACTTCTGGGGATCAGCCCACTCTACGCAACGGCGCTGGCCGTCATCGTCTGGGTGTTGTTTCTGCTGTTGTCCACGCTGGTGCGTGTTCATCCGATTCACGGCATTTCCTTCAGGATGGACACCTCCACCGGGCAGGATCGTGCCTTGCTGGTTTCCTCCAGTTTGTTTCCCGTGCTGCTTTGGACCTGCCTCGGCTACGCCGTGTTCTTTTCCTTGGCCTGGCTGTTGAGTCAAAGCGTTGGCCTGAACGTCTCGTTTTGGGAATTGGTTCCCGCGCTGGCTTTGGTGAATCTGCTCAGTGTGGTTCCAATCACCGTAGCGGGAATCGGGACGCGAGAGCTGGCCTTGGTGATTCTATTGCAACCCTTGGGCGTTTCCGCAGAAAGTGCAACGATTTTCGGCATGGCCTATTTCTTGTGTTTCTATGCCTCTTCAGCCTTGTTTGGTGCGGTTGCTTTGGTCGTGGATCTTCCTCACGAAGCGACGACAGAAAGGAAGGCTGGATGATGCGAGCCCTTGTGCTGAACCTTCCCGACCCGGATGGACAGAACGTCATCAAGGATCTGTACAACGGAGCCTGGTGCCGTGGGGCTCGTATCGGCGGGACGGCCTTTCCTCCCTTACCGCTGCTTTACGCCTTGAGCGTGCTTAAACCCTTGGTTCAGGAATGCTCGTTTATTGATGCTGTGCAGGAAGGCCGCACTCTTGCGTCGCTGATTCCGGATCTCGCCCTGGTGGATCTCCTTGTCTGTCATAGCTCCGAGTATACGATCAGCGATGACCTTCAGGGGCTAGCAACCTTCAAACAGGCCAGGCCAAGCCTTCGGGTGTTCCTGTTCGGAAATGTTCTGAAAGGCACAGCCCAAGGCGCGGTGCAAACCGGCGTGGTGGATGCCTTTTGTCTGCAAGACCCGGAGGAGATCCTTCCTGCCTGGGTTGGCGAATTACGAAGCAAACCCGCTGAGCAGATTGTACTGGACGGTCTGGTCACTCGAAATAACCCGACCCCCAACCCTGCCAAGCCGGTGGATCTGGATCGTTTACCGATTCCCGACCGCTTGCCGTTGCTGGGGCGTTCGTATCCCAACCTGATGGCCCGAAGTAAGAACTGGACGACGATGCTTACCAGCCGGGGCTGCCTGTTCCGCTGCGCATTCTGCAACACGCCAGGCTATTATGCCGGAACGTATCGCATGAGAAGCATCGAGCAGGTAACCGAGGAACTTCATGACCTGGCAGAGTTGGGCTACCGGGAAATCTTCTTTCGGGATGATCTCTTTCGCGCCGGGCGTCTGGAAGAATTCTGTGATGCGGTGATGGCCCTGCCCTTTCCCTTGTCGTTTGTGGTCAACCTGCGAACGGAACTCCTGACGGAAAAACGGATTCACATCATGGCTCAGGCCGGATGCCATACGATGAAATTCGGTGTGGAATCCGGAGATGATACGTTGCTGAAGCGCCTGGACAAACCAAGTACGGCCCAGGTGCTGGAAACCTTTGCTCTCTGCCGCCGTTATGGAATCAAAACCCATGCTCATTTCATGATTGGTCTTCCCGGCGAGACGAAAGAGCAGATGCAACGAACCTTGCGCTTTCTTGAAACCCTGGACCCGTTCACCTTCAGCCTAGGCCAATTCACCCCTCATCCCGGAAGCCGACTCTACGAAGAGTTGTCTGCCAAACAGACTCTTCCCCAAGGCCCGTGGAAGGAAGCTCTTTCCGGAAATGTTTCCGCCGTGTCCGATGAGGAATTACGCAGCCTGTTGCAACAAGCCTACCTGCGCTTTTACGGAAATCCCCGACGTTGGTGGCGCATCGCCCGCGAAGTCGGAAAACCCCTGGCCCTTGCCAACGCGGGGCGTCGTCTGCTCCAGCAGAGATTGCGGAGGGGACCATGAAACCTCGCGTTGCCTGGTCCTATGCCCGTCTGGCGGCTCGTCTGCTGCGTTTGGTTCGACATCAGAACGACCCCAAACACGCCGATGTGGTTAAACTCAAAGTCTTTCTGACCAAGCGTTGCAATTTCTCCTGCATTCATTGCGGCATTGGCGCTCATCCACCCGATGAGGCGAATGAAATCAGCGGTGAGGAGTTGCGCAAACTCTGGCAGGTCAACCCTGGGTTGCAATTGCTTTCTTTCAGTGGCGGTGAACCCTTTCTGCGCAAAGATGTACACGAGATCGCCCTGGATGCGGTGAAGACCTTACCCCACTTGCTGACGATGAGTGTGAATACCAACGGCTGGTTTACCGAGAGAATCCTCCGCTTTGCAGAGGATGTCGGGACGAAACTGCTTTCCGGTCAACGTCTGTTCCTTACGGTAAGCAGCGACGGCCCTGAAGAGATTCATCGCGTGATTCGCGCCAACGCACGGTCTTACGAACAAAAAGAACAAACCCTGGCCGAACTTCGACGTTTACAACTCCGTGTTCCAGCCTTGCAGGTGCGCCACAACATCAACGTCAACCCCTGGAATATAGACAGGATCCCGGCCTACCTGCATGAACTGAGCGCGCAGGGCCAAGCCTATTTTCTAAGTTTCTATTCCGCCAGTTCCCACTATGACCATGAACCGGAAGCATACGAGCAATTGAAGGAATTTCGTCGTCGTCTGGCCGAGGATGACGCCTGGTTTGATCGTCTTCCCAAGCCTTCCTCATTCCTGGGTGCCTGGTTTCTGCACCTTGCTCGTAAGGTTTACAAGCGCAGCAAACCCTATCAACCCCTACCCTGTTTCAGCTTGCGGGCTTCCGTGATTTTACTCCCGGATGGCAAGCTTCGCCCCTGCATCAACTTTCCTGTGGATCTTGGGCGAATCCCCGATGAAGGCTTGTCGTTGAATGATCTTGTTTCCAAGGAGCAGGCCATCCGCACACGCCTGGCGATTCGGGAACAACGCTGCGCCAATTGCTGGACACCCAACGAAGCATACCCGACCCTGATGTGCCATGCCGTGAATCCACTCGTCTGGCCTCGTGACCTGCTGACTCCTTCACATCTACGTGATATGCTGGACTAGCTATGTGCAGAACAAAAAACACAGAAACCCACACCGAAGTCACCGGACTTGAAGCCAAACCGACCCATCGGCTGAATCCCGTGATAAGCCTTGGTGTCTTGATTCTCTGCGCTGTGATCCTTGGTTGCATCACATCAGAGGCTTGGGCCGAAGCCAAGCATCAAGTTTACGAGTCGGATTCCATCCAAGCATGGATTGTTCCTCCACAAAGCTGGCAAACTGACCACGCCACGTTGAAAACATGGACGAAGACCGACGACAAGGTCGATCTGACGTTTCGACTTCAGGGAACGCAGACGGAGCTTGCCTTACACATCATGAAGAAAGTTTCTGGTGCCGCGTTGCCGTTTGGATGTATGGGTCCGCCTGAAGCGAAAGTTATGGTCTGCGGGATTCCAGAGCATGACCCGAAGCAACAGATCATTACGGCCTATACCCATTGGTTGAAGGACCATGCCGGTTTTGACCGGCTTAGCCAGACCTGGAAAGACAAACGGCAGCAATACCAATGTATCAAGGAGGATCGGAGCAAGGCTGAATTCCCCTTGCCCTATCACCGGGGATTTCTTCACCTCCGCAGTCCCATGAAGTCATCTTCCGGCATCCTTCATGAAGGATGGCTCTGGCTGGTCGTGTTGTGTGTGGTTTGCTTGATCCACCGTCTGGAACGACAATCAGGGATGAACCGGTATCACCTTTGGGTATTGTTTCTGGTAAGTCTCAGCACACGAGCGATTGTTCCTCACCTCCTTTTGCACATTCAAACGGATGATTTGCAGTGGTTTGTTGTCGCCAGAGACGGCGTGAGCGCTTATCCCTTTGCCGATTTGCACTCGCCCCCTTTGGCCTTGTTTCTGCTGCGATGGATCATCGCTCTTTTCGGAAATGGCTTGGATTCCGCATTTCATCCGGGGTTCGTTTTCGGGGTGCTTTTTCCGGTGTCTGCCTTCTGGCTTGCCTGGCGCTATTATGGTTCCCAGCGCATTGCCCTGTTGGTCGGTCTGGGCACTTTGCTGAGCCCAGTAGCCTGGATGTACAGTGGAGGAATCACCAAATACCTGCCGATGGCGGTACTGTTCTGTTGGGCGGTTGTTGCGCAACTCTGGGCTCTATCTCACCGTCATTTGGGTTGGAAGCTGCTGGCCAGTGGATTCTCCGTATTCTTCCTTGGTCTGGCGCTTTGCCTGAAGCAGGAATTCATCATCCTTGCTCCGGCCTATCTGCTGATTCTCTGGGGGCGTATGGCCACGAAACCGGAGGATACTCAAAGCCGTTGGGATCTTTTCTTACCGGTGCTTCTAGCTGGTATTGCCTTGCTTGGTGCCGCATGGATGCAAACCGGTCAGGCAAGCGTTCCTGATCTGACGGTCCAGCGGGTGGCCCGCACCTGGCACAAACCCTGGTTTCACGTAGCCCTTTTCCTCGGTGCCTGGCTTCTTCTCAATCCGCCGTTCTTACCGTTCAAACTTCTCTTTCTGGCCAGTCTACGCAAGCCCGTGTTGACAAGTGCCCGCCCTTGGCAGGTTCTTGGAATTGCCTTTTCTCTGTTGTTTGTTTTAAGCAGTCGCTTCGTGGGCCTGAATCAGTGGCGCCACAGTCTGCTGTTCATGGTTCCCATGTATATGGCATCCGTTCCTTTTTTCCTACATTGGTGGCCAAGAACCACGAAAGTCCTGCGTTTGGGCTTCATCGCCTTATTGCTGATCGCTTGGGGTATCGGCTATGGGATTGCTTTTGAACAGATGGGGAACAACCGCCAACAATCCCAGGCCTTGTTGCAAGGCATGGAAAACAACCCGAAGCGCCTTGTGGTTTATATCGATCACCCTTCGGATCTGAGTGCTGAATTTCCCCTTCTTGCAGCGAATCGAACGGATGCGATCCCGTTGACCGAGTTGTTCTCTTCATCCTGCCCGGCCTGGTCAAACTTGGCGATGACCTATCACTTGAGTTCTGTGGATGAATCTACCGCGACACGGATGATTCAAAAGCTGCGCTCCTTGAAAAGTTCAACGGCTCCCTTGGAATGGACGGAGATGGCTCCGAAATGGGTGGATGGAGGAAACAAACGCTTTGATTATCTGCTCAAGGATCTTCAGCAATGCCAGCGGATGAGCAAACCGGAGTGTTGCCGCTTGGATCTTCCGGCGATGCGTACCTTGTTGAAAGGCTATGATGAAATCCTGCTGTTTGTCGATGCCGCCTGGATTGGCAATACGCCCTGGTTCAACCACCTCTCGCCCGTTGCTGCCGAGCATTTGTGGGATGTTGTTTGCTCTTCCTTAGACCTGGAGAGCCGGAGCTTCCCGAACAAACCGGCCTTGGTACCCGTGCGCCGTATTGCAGATCCTCTTGATCCGGAGGTCACCCTGTGGGAAGCAAAGAGCATGGATTGATTGAATTTCCGGAGGTTTTATGATGATGAATACGGCCAAGGTCTTGAAAACTCACTACCTGTTCGGCTTGGTCTGGTTGCTTGGTTTCCTGACCGTTCTGGGGTGTGAGCGAACGACGGACTCTTCAGAGTCAATGAAGGAACCGGCGAGCCCGGCATCCATGAAAATCCTGGCCAACCCCGTGCTGTTCCCTTTGGAGCGCAAAGGGCTTGTCGGCTATATCAACCGCGAAGGTACCTGGGCAATCCACCCACAGTTTTCCAAGGCACTTCCTTTTTCCGAAGGATTGGCGGCGGTGCGCGGGGCCAACGGACTATGGGGTTACAGTGATGCGACGGGAAAGCTGGTTATCCGTCAGAGCTTTCAGCAGGCAGAAGCCTTTCATCAAGGGTTGGCCGTGGTACGACGCCCCAACGAAGGCTTTACCTATCTCACGGTTCAAGGAAAGGAGCTTGTTCCTCCACTCTTCCAACACGCCCGCGATGTCACCGAAGGCCTGGCTGCCGTGCGTCAAGGCGGACTCTGGGGATTTATCAACACCGAAGGCAAGGAGATCATTCCCTGCCGCTATCAACAGGCGCAATCCTTCTCTGAAACACGGGCCTGGGTGAAAGAAGAGCAAGGCTGGAAGATGATTGACCGGCAGGGAAAAATCATCGGCACGGACCAGTACACAGACGCTCGACCTTGCCATGAAAAGCTGTGCGCCGTGCAGCTCAACGAGCGCTGGGGCTTTGTCAATCTGGAAGGAAAGGTCGTGATCAAACCGATCTATTATGACGCCGGAGAGTTCTCTACAGGGTTGGCTCCGGTGAAAACCCGTAGCCGCTGGGGTTATATTGATCCCAAAGGAACGATGGTCATCAACGCCATTTTCAACGTAGCCTATCCTTTCTCTGAAGGGCTTGGCCTGGTGGTCAAGGGAATCAAGATCAAGAGCTTGCGAAAACCTCGTTGGGGCTTTGTGAACCCTCAAGGGCAATGGGTCGTCAAGCCCATCTACCATACCGCCTGGCCTTTTCACAATGGTCTGGCCAAGGTCTTGCCCATTGCCGAGGATCAGGAAAACGCCTTGGAAGCTCAGTACATCGACACGAAAGGCCGCCAGTTGAATCTGACCTCGCCCTCTGCGCCGTAGAAGGAAGCCCCGCTACATGCCCAAGGCCGTTTCAATCGCCCTGTTCTTGAAGTACTTAGAGCGACTCTGGAAGGGCTCGGCCTTTCGCCCTCAATGGTGAGAGTCATCGTCCTGGATTCCTGACAGGCTCGTTATGGATTCTTCGTCAAAAAACAGCACGATGATTCTTGCATTCTCCCCCAAAGAGAGCTAGCATCCCGCCCGGTTACCCCGTGCGGTGGGATTTTTCCCCACATGATACAGAAATGCGGGGTCGCGGATGGGATGCCTGCCTCGGTGGGCTTCAACATCCGGTGATTCTGTTGATGATCTGGGCCTTTGTGACAGGCTCCCCTTGGTTGAGGACAACATGGTAGCACTTAGCAGCAAACAGAAAAAACACCTTCGTGGCTTGGCCCATACGATGAATCCTGTGGTAAACATCGGTCGTCAGGAAATGAATACGGGTCTGGCCAAGGCCATTGAGCAAGCTCTGCTGGATCACGAATTGATTAAAATCAAAGTCCAGAAAACCTGTGAAACGGATCGCCGCATCGTCGGCCAATGGGTGGAAAGCCATACCCGCGCTGCCATCTGTGGGATTATCGGTCATGTCCTTGTGGCCTACGCCCCCCATCCGGAAGAGCCGAAGCTCAGGCTTCCTCGCTAATCCCGCCAAGATCCCTTCCCAATCGTTTTTCCGCCGAGTTGCGCTCCAGCCTCGGTGATGTAACCACGGTCGGCGCTTGCCGACCTTCTGGTTTCAAGGAGTCGAGATGAATCCGATGACCTCCCGTACCCATGCCCTGCGCGAACTGGATAAACGTTATGTCTGGCATCCGTTCACCCAGATGAAAGACTGGTGTGACTCCGAGCCGGTGGTGATCGACCACGCCAAAGGGCACATGTTGTATGACACCGATGGCAACACCTACCTGGATGGCGTCTCCAGCCTTTGGGCCAACCTCCTGGGTCACCGCGTGCCGGAGATTGACCAGGCGATCATGGAACAGATGGGAAAAGTGGCCCACTGTACCTATCTGGGATTGGCCCATGAACCGGGTGCGCGCCTGGCGGAAAAGCTGGTTCAGATTACGCCCGCCGGATTGAACAAGGTGTTTTATTCGGACAGCGGGGCGACCAGCATGGAAATCGCCCTGAAGATGGCCTATCAATACTGGTATCATCGGGGAGAGTCTCAGCGGAATTCCTTTCTGACTCTGGAAGAAGCGTACCACGGGGACACCATCGGCTCGGTCAGTCTGGGTGGGATGGAGTTGTTCCACACGCTGTTTCGTCCCTTGCTTTTCCCCGTAGAACGCATCCCCACCCCTTACGCCTACCGCAGTCCTTACGGAGAAAAAGCTGCCGAGCATACCCTGGAACGTGCGGAAGCGATCCTCAAGGAAAAAGGGAACACCATTGCCGCCTTCGTCATTGAGCCTCTGATGCAGGGCGCGGCGGGGATGTTGTCTCAACCGGCTGGCTTTGTGAAGAAAGTCCGTGAATTGTGTGACCGCTACAACGTGTTGATGGTTGCCGATGAAGTGGCGGTGGGCTTTGGCCGAACCGGACATTTGTTTGCCTGTGAAAAAGAAGGCATCAGCCCGGATATTATGGCTTTGGCCAAAGGCTTGACCGGTGGATATCTTCCTCTGGCCGCCACCCTGACCACGGATGAGATTTACAACGCCTTCTTGGGTGAGTATGAGGAATACAAAACCTTCTTCCACGGTCACACCTACACGGCCAATCCGTTGGGCTGTGCTGCGGCGCTGGCTACTTTGGATTATCTTGAAACCCGCAAGGTGATGGACAACGTCCAGGTTCGCATCGACCAACTGGCCAAGGGGCTTTCCGAACGTATTTCCCCCCTACCCATTGTGGGAGATATTCGCCGTTGGGGTTTGATGACCGGCATTGAACTGGTGAAAGATCGTGAGACGAAGGAAGCCTTCCCTGGGGCGATGCAAGCCGGAGCCAAGGTCTGCTTCTTGGCCAGAAAATACGGCGTGATGATTCGTCCTCTGGGCAACGTACTGGTCTTGATGCCGCCTTTGACCTTGCATGAACAGGAAATGGAGTTGCTTCTTGATGCCGTGGAAGCCGCCGTCAAGGAGTTTGCCGTCGAACAGGGTTTGGGCTGAATATCTCCGGCAGGAGAAAGGCTCGGCTTGGTGGTGTTGCCTGTGCGGGCGCGGAAGGCCGGAACCACTGAAGGTTCCCCTTCCGTGCAGAGCAGATTCCGGCAGGGTGTTCTTGATTTCGAGAGGCTGTGCCTGACAGCGACTAGGGAACAATGATGGAGAAACTACCATCATCCCCGGTGGTGCCTTCCCCGCGCAGTTCGGATGTATCGCTCAGCGAACGCATACGGAACACTTTGATATACACCCTGGGAACCGGATCGCCGTTCTCGTCCTGCACGATCCCCTGGAAGAGCTGCCCATCATGAAGCACGATGTCCGGCAGCGTCATCGCCCCGGCCACAACCACTTCGGTCTGGCTGGAATCCCTGGCCAGGGTATTCATCAAGGTGTCTGGAATCACACTGAAATTGTGCAGACCGAGATCCACCGCAATGTGATATTCCCCGTTTTCATCGGTCAAAACCGTTTTGCTGTAGGTATATGAGCTTTCCGCTTCGGAAAGCTTCTCGGCCAGCACCGTAGCCTGCACCACCGGATTCCCTTCGGAATCCGTCACCAGACCGGAAACCGTGACCTGGGAACCCAGGTTGAAGGGGAGCCACTCGCCCGACTGCTCACAGTCTCTGGCTTCATTCAGGATGGCTTGATAGCCCAACTCTGCCGGTGGCAAAACCGTAACGTAGTAGTGCCCCGGTATCAGCATGGCTTCGTATTCACCATCTTCGTTGCTCTGGGCGGAGGCTTCAAAAATCGCTTCACCAAACAACGCGGTAAACTTCAATTTGGCCTGCCCGATCTTCATCAGCGAGCCATTTCCGGCATCCCCATACACCTTCCCGCTAACCAGACAAGGGCTTTCTTCCAAGGCAGCGGATGTCAGGGCACTGTCCAGGACCAGAGAGAGGGGTGCGCCGTTGGCAGGTGTAGTTACCGCAGAGTCATCCAAGACCAACCTGTTCTCGAATTTCTGCTTGGGGAGCAGGATTTCATCACTGCTTCCACCATCCACCCACAAAACATAGGAACCGGCAATCAGGGGAAGCATCAGAGAAAACTGGCCGGTCTGCTCACCCTCGCTCAAGGTGGTAACCACATTGCTGCGCTGCCAGATTTGATCGTTGGTTTCCGCATACACTTTGGCCCCGCCGACGGGTGTACCATCAGACAGGCTCACCGTACCCTGGACATGGACGTAGCTACGGTCAAAATCAAAATCCAGGTTCCGATCGTCGGTCAGGCTTAACAGGGGCGACATACTCACGATGGGAGGAAAAGCCGCCAGGTCATTGGGATAGGCAAAAGAGATGTAGGAACCCGAAGGCACCGTCGAGGAATAGACCTCTTGCTTTTCCGTGTCGTTGAACTCCGTTTCAGCATAGAACACAGGCAACTGGTTACCGGGAATCTGCCGGGTGCTATCCGCGTTGCGCAGCGCCACCCAACCCACCTGGGGATTGTCTCCAGCGCTCAGGGTTCCTGAAATTCTCGCCCCGGAAGATAGTGTCCATGAAGTCTGCTCCAGGTTGACGTAGAGCATCTGCTGACGCGGCAAACCGCTGTCGCTTGGCGGAATAAACTCCAAAGCCAGGCCATCGCCACTGATCGGAGTCGAGGAATCGGCATCCCCATCGGCCATATCGTCATCGCTTCCTAAAGAACCTGCACTATCACAGGAAAGGAGGCTTAACGCCATAACCCACAATGAAACAAAACCAAACACCATCAGCCAGATGGCTGAGGAAGATCGTTTTGTCTGTTGGTGAGTATCGCGTTTCATCATCATCTCTATCCACGGTACCTTTCAATCAACATTACTTCACCTGGTAACAACTGTCCGGATCATCACGATTCTCTTCCGGCACTTCCCGGTAAATGAACTCGATGGTCCAGGACATCTGGTCCGTCTGAGCATTGGGCGGTGTCTGCCGCATTTCCTTTCCCGTCGGCTGGCTTCCGTCCTCGTTGTCCAGGTCGTATAAAAAACCCTGATCGGAAACAATCACGTCAATGACCACATAGTCACCCTCTTCACCGATGGGCAACTCCAAAAAAGTGGAGCCTTCAAAGAGGTATTCCGTTTCATTTCGGAACCACCGCCAGGTCAGATTCGGATACTCATCCAAATCGTCCGGCATGGTCATCTGGGTGATCTTCAGCCGGATTTTTTCACAGGGCGTAAACGCCTTGGTCAGCCCGGCCTCTGGAACACTGGTGATAAAGCGGGGTTCGTAGCTTTCATCCAGCGGGTCTTCGGGTCGCTCACGAATGGGTTCGTACCACAAGCACCCTGGAATACCGAACAAAGCCAGGAAACCGTACAGGCAGATTAAGCCCATGCCAAAGAACTGGCTTATTTTCAAAGCATGTTTCATGCCACTTTTTTGAAGTCGGTTTCCCATGCAATTCCAACTAGATCAAAGAATCACCCTTTACCGAACCAAGACATCTCGCTCCAACGGCAGACATGAATGTCATAGTTTGCTTATTCAAACCATCATTTCTTGTCATCCGACATCCGTTCCAGATAACGGAAAATCGTCCGTGGGTCCACATCCAACATCTGCGCGGTCTTCGTCCGGTTGCCGTTATTCCGCCGCAAGACCTCTTCGATGTAGCGGATCTGGAATTCCTCACGAGCCACCGCGAGGGGTTTGATCTGTTCAAACTCACCCGGCATCAAGCCCAGGTCTTCCGGCTCAATGAGGTTCTTTTCCGCCATGATCACCGCTTTTTTCATACGGTTTTCCAGTTCTCGCACGTTACCCGGCCAGGAATAGCGGTGCATCGCCTCCGAGCATTTGGCACTGAACCCTTTGATCTTGCGTCCATACTCCGCGCTGTAGCGAGACAAGAAGTATTTGCCGATCACCATCAGGTCATCATCACGATCCCTCAAAGGAGGCAAGTCCAGGGTAATCACATTGAGGCGATAGAACAAGTCTTCACGGAATTTTCCCTGCCGGATCGCTTCATCCAGGTTGACGTTGGTTGCAGCGACAATGCGGATGTCCACATCTTCCGGGTGAACGCCACCGATAGGAACCACCTTGTGTTCTTCCAGCACGCGCAGAAGCTTCACCTGCAAGTTCACCGGCATATCGCCGATTTCATCCAGGAACAGCGTTCCACCGTGGGCCATTTTGAAATGGCCGACTTTATCTGCAATGGCTCCGGTAAAACTACCTTTCTTATGGCCAAACAGTTCGCTTTCCAACAGGTTCTCTGGGATCGCGCCGCAGTTGATTACCACAAAGGGGCCATCCACGCGCAGGCTGTTCCGGTGGATCTCTTTGGCAACCAGTTCCTTTCCCGTCCCGGTTTCACCCTGAATCAACACGGGAATATCAATTTTGGCCACCTTGTTGATTTTTTTGTACACCTCTTCCATCGCCCTGGAAGAACCGACCAAAGAACCCAGCTTCATGGAGTCCAAACGCTCTTGCAAGCTCTGCCTGTCCAGTTGCAGTTCGTTGATTAAAATCGCGTTTTGAACAAACAGCGCGGCCTGCCCGGCAAAGACTTCCAGAACTTGCAGGTTGTTGGGTGTAAACAGGTTGGTGACGTTGTTGTTTCCAAGGTAGATAATCCCCAGGAAATTACCACGGGCCAAGAGCGGCACACACATCACGGAACTGAGCCGCAAGTCGATCACGCTTTGGGCGGTTTTGAACACATCATCCTTCAAGGCATCGGAGACGATCACCGGTTTCTTGCTGGAAATGACGCGGGAGATGATGGAATCAGAGACCATATTCACCGCGTTGTCGATGGTTTCCTTGTTCAAGTTGCGTGCAACGGTGAAATTCAAGCGCTGCATTTCATCACGCAGGATCAGAAATCCGTTGTCCGCCGCCGTGACTTCGATGACCGTATCAATCAGCGTATTGAGCAGGTCTTCAATGTTGGTCTTTCCCATCAGCCGTTCGGTGAACTGATACAAACGGCGATAGTTGGTAATCTCCCGCTGGACGCTGTCATCTTCGGCATCGGTGATTTCGTCGAAGAGATCGAAGGTCATGTTCACATCACCCAGGGTCAGCACGTCTTTATGGTTGAGCGGGCTGCTCTTCACCGTTTTGCCGTTCACACTCACCGCGTTCTTTTTTCCCGCCGGATGAATGGTGTAGAACTTGCCGTCAAACACGATGTAGGCATGGTTGGGATCAACACCAGGATCGGGAATGACCAGGTCATTGGTGTTGTCACGACCAATGGTCATGATCTTCTTGAACAGCCTTACGTTTTTCAATCCGCCGGGTCGCTGCTGGATGAAATGTAAACTGGCCATGTTCGTTTTCCTTTCCTACTCGTGCCGGGTATCCATCAAAATGAGAAGGTCCACCCACCCAACATGGGCGCCTTGTTGTTCATCCCTTGGTTTCCATTCGTCTGACCGGGCATTCCGCCCTCTGCGTTCTGCTCCGATGGCCCGGAAACCGGAAGCACCTCGGATTCATCCCAGTTAAGAACGGCGTCCACCACGCCTCCCACAGCCAGCAATACCAAGGCTCCAAAGGCTGCGTATTGTGTGGCGCGCCAAGCCTGGGCTTTGCTTAAATCCTTCGTCGCGACATAACCGTCATCGCCTTCGGTCTGACGAAGCATCGCGTAGCCGGTGATATTCAAGGCAAAAAGCCCCGCTTCAAAACCGAGAAACAGACCCCCTTTGACGTAATCTTCGTTCTGGAACTGCCCCGCCCCGAAGGGGATGAAGTTCACCCAGTAGGGATTGTAGCGCAGGGATCGGGTTTCCACGTTCGTGTCCTCATCGTCTTGAATACCCAGGCGTTCCCGCACAATGCGTTGCAGTTCTTCCTGGTTGTCTTCCCGCACGGATTCAAACAGGTCGATGATGTCCGGGTGAATGAACAGGGGGTTCAGTTCGTAATCCGGCTCCAGGCGAAGCAGGCTGAGAAAGGCTTGTCGCGCCTTGAAGGTTTCACTGGTGATGTAGTAAGACAAGCCCAGCATCCGATAGACATCCACCAACTGTTCGGTGTTGAAAATATCTTGGGCCAGACCCATTTCCAAATGTTCGATGACATCGTTGTAATTGCCGTACTCAAAGGAATTCCTCGCCCGGCGAAGTTCGCTTTGGGGTGATCCCAACTGCATGGTTTCCCCGGCGGGCTGCGGTGCGGCGATCTGGCCTTGTTCTGCCTTCGCCAGCCCATCGTCTTGGGTTGTGGCCTTTGTCGTCTGAGCGTTCGCGTTCCCATTTTCTTCAGAGGTATCAGACGGCGGAGTTTCGTCAGGCGAGGCTTGCACGCCATCCTCTTGCGCCCACAAGCAAGAAGACCAACCCAGGCAGAGCCAAGCAATCAGCAGAAGCAATGTGACCGGGATTCTCATGGCATCCCCTCCGCATCACTCGGTTCAAAACGAACCTGCCGTCCGGGCGCAATGGACAGCGAGGTCCGAAGCGGAGGCCCGTCCGGGCGGCGCAACTCGACCGTGACCGTTGTTTCTTTGGCCACGCGGATGTTGATCGGTGGGGAATCGGGCGTGCTACCACGCTGGCGACCATTGACCCAGATCACCGCCGGGTGGGGATAGACCACATTCAAGACCGCAGGGCGGATGACCATTTTTCTCCGTAACGTGATGCTCTGTCCGTCTTCATTCACCCGAACGTTTTCCGTCAACGGCTCAAAAGCCGGGTTTTCCAAACGGATGCGGTGGACTCCTCCGGTCAACGAGAAGCTTCGCTGCTCCGGGAAATCCCCGACGTAAGCATCATCAATAAACACCTTGGCCCAGCTTCCCACCTGAAGGGTCAACGTTCCCTCCATCGGCTCCGGTTCCGCGTCCCCATCGGCGGATGCCAACAAAGGATTCACCGGCATCAGTCGGGCACGCATCTCATTGGTTCTTCTGATAGGCCGATCCCCCACGAGGCGCAAGGTAGGCTTGAGGTTGACTTCGTCTTCACCATCCGGCCAGGAAACCGGATACTCACTGAACCAATCCGGCGTGGGTTCTTCACTCATCGGCCCCGTTTGAGGAGTGGCTTCGCGCAGTTCGTTCACAGGAGGAAGCCCTTGCTCTGCGGCGGAAACCCCGTCTCCCTTGTTGGAAAACAAACCGGGGAAAGCAACATAGACAACCCCAAGCACCAGGACACAGGCAAGCGCCCCACCACCGATCAGACGAAAGGCCGTCTTGAGCATCTCTTCCCGGCGCTGGCGACGCAGGATTTGCTCTACCCGTTCGTTGGCTTCTTCATCGTCCGGCAAGAAGGCTAACAGGCGTTGATAGCGCTGAAGCGCTCGCATCGGTTGGGTCTGGAAGTCCTGTTTGGCCTCGCTACGCAAGCGGGTTATCAGTTCGTCTCGGTATTGCGTGGGGAACTCTTGCAGGTTCATAAACAGCTTACGCATCATCTCGTTGGAATTGCGTATGCCTGCCTGTTCCAGATAGTGATGTAGATCCTTGACCAAAGGTTCCACCGTGGCATAGCGGGTCTGGAGATCCACAGCTAAGCAACGTTCCAGAATCTGGTTGAACTCATTGGAAAGCGTCGGTTCGATCATCCGCCCATCGACATGGTCGCCTTCGATAATCTGCTTCAGCACCACATGGGGATTCATCCCATCAAAGGGTGGCTGACCGGTGGTCATCTGGTAGACAATGCTGCCCAAGCTGAAGATATCCGAGTGGAACCCGATATTTTTTCCCGTAGCATGTTCAGGAGACATGTAAGCCGGGCTTCCCAGAATACTTCCGGTCATGGTCAGGGTACTGGCTTCCAGCACACGGGCAATCCCGAAATCCATCAGTTTCAGGCGACCATCCTTACCGATCATAATGTTTTCCGGTTTCAGATCCCGGTGGATGATCCCCTGTCCGTGGGCATGTTCCAAAGCCAGCACCACCTGATGAAATACACAGGCAACCAGTTCGCAAGCGCCCAGACGATAGGCTTTCAGAATACGTGAAAGCGTCCAGCCTTCCACATATTCCATCACAATATACGGCTCGCTGGCTTCCAGGCCGGAGTAATCAAAGATTTCAATGATGTTCGGATGGCGCAAGCGGGCCACCGTGGTGGCTTCCCGATGAAAACGCTCAACGGCATATTCCTGGCGGGCAAGATGAGGATGCAGGATCTTGATCGCGACCAAGCGGTCAAGTTGGCGGTCCTGGGCTAGGAACACCGTGGCCATGCCTCCCTGTCCCAGCTCCTGGCGAATCTCATAGCGATCTTGAATCACGCGACCGATCATGCAACAAACCCTGCAATTTTTGCCAGACTAAGCAGGTCGGCATGTTATCCCAAGCGCGACACGAAGGCAAGCTTATGACACAATTGCCATAGTTCTTTTTTGTACGGGTAAACGATTTGCCCCAAAAGAGCTTGGGGAAGATTCTTGTTGATAGAAGTACGGTGACACTTCTTGCTTCTTCGCTGTGGGAATCCTGGCTTGCTGAATGTCCATCAAAAGAAAGGTTCTGATTCCAATTCCGGGGAAATGAACGTTTGTCAGAACGGATGGCGTCTCGTGTTCCCATCGTTGAGGGTGGGCCTTGGGTTCCCCGTTTTGAGGAGTTGAACAAAAAGAAAAACCGGCAAGACACCCTGCCGGCTTCATTCATTTGATGTCACCTAAAAGAACCCTATCCTTTTTCAGCCAATTGCCGGGTCAACTCGGCTTCAATGCTTTCAGTCAGCAGTTGCTTGGCCCGATGGAAGCTTCCCTCGAAGAAACACCCTGCCGCATTTTTGTGGCCTCCACCACCGAAGCGACGGCATATGCTGGAGACATCCACCAACCCCTTGGAACGCATACTCACTTTCCAGCCGTCCTTGCGTTCCTTGAGAAAAATGGCGGCTTCAACCCCTTGAATGCCACGGGGGAAGTTAATCAGGCCATCCAGATAGACTTCGGCCTTTTTATCGTCGGCATCCAGTCCCAAAGCACGCAGCATCTCTAAACTGGCATACACCGAGGCATACCGACCGCAGGCACTGACTTCCAGAGTACGAAGCACCTCGGCCACAATCTTCACCTGAATCAGCGGGCGGTTTTCATACAAAGCGACGCTGACATCCCAAGCGCTGATCCCATGCTCCAGCAGTTCACCTGCCACTTTGAAAGAATTGCTGTTGGTGTTCCCGTAACGGAACGATCCCGTATCACTGACCAGAGCCGCGTAGAGATTGAACGCGATATCCTGATCCATTTCAAAAGGCTCTTGCGTCAGGATGTCATACGCCAATTCCCCGCTGGAACTGCGGGTAGAATCCAGGTAGGCCATATCGGCGAAGGCGTCCCCGTGGGGATGATGGTCTACACAGAGAATCTGTTTGAAGCGTGGTTGATCTTTTTCTTCCAGCAGAATGGAACCAAAGCGATTGGCGTTCCCGGCATCGCAGGCCACAACCAGATCATAATGCTTCCGCGGCGGCAGTTTGGTTACCACATCCTCGGAACCACGCAAAAAGCCCATTGTTTCCGGTGTACCATCAACGTTGTAGACGGTACAGTCACGCCCCAGCTTCTTGGCCCCAAGATAGAGCGCCAAGGCCGTACCCAAGGTATCGACATCCGGGTCAACGTGGCTCAGAAATAGCAGCTTTTTCGCGTTGCCGATGGCCTCGGCGGCCTGAGCGGCATTCACCGCGAGATGGGCTCGCTGAAAAAAAGCGGGGGGCTTCTGCTCAGGCGTCTTCGTTGGAGTTGTCTGATTCATCGCGTTCGGCCTGTATCTGTCGAAGGGCGTCTTCAATGCGTGCGCCGTATTCGATGCTATCATCAAATTTGAAGCGCAAGACCGGCATATGCTTGATACGCAGGGTGCTTCCCAATTGATGCCGCAAAAACGGTGCCGCTTCGTCCAAGGCGTCACGCACCCCGTCACGCTCTTCCGGTTCCAACTCGACACCGAGGAAGTAATACACCGTCGCAAAAGCACTATCCGGGCTAAGTTTCACCCCGGTCAGGGTGACACGCTCCACGCGGGGATCCTTGACGTGACCCAGGGCAAACAGCGTCCCCAGCTTTTCAAGAATCATGCTTTCCGTGCGGGCGTGGTGGTAGGAGCCCTTGCCTTTCTTACCCATACTCGCTTCGTTCCGCTTTCTACAAGGTGGCCTTGGTTTCAATGATCTCGAAGGCCTCGATCACATCGCCCACCTTGACATCGTTGTAATTTTCAATCTTCACACCGCATTCATACCCGGAGGCCACTTCCTTCACGTCTTCCTTGAAGCGACGCAGGGTGTCCATTTTGCCGGTGTAGATGATGACGTTGTCGCGGATCAAGCGAACCTGGGCGTTGCGCAGGACTTTGCCGTCGGTGACGTAGCAACCGGCGACGGTTCCCACCTTGGGAATAACGAAGGTATCGCGGATTTCCACATGGCCCAGGGTGTTTTCTTTCTCCACCGGGTCCAACAAACCGGTCATCGCGGCCTTGATCTCGTCAATGGCCTCATAGATGATGGTGTAGAGTTTGATCTGAATCTTGTATTGCTCGGCCAGCAGGTTGGCTTTTGCTTCCGGACGAACGTTGAAGCCCAGGATAATCGCGTTGCTGGCATTGGCCAGAACCACATCGCCCTCGGTGATACCACCCACGGCAGAGTGAATGACGTTGACCGCCACCTTCTCTGTAGAGAGTTGATTGAGGGATTTCTCCAACGCTTCCACCGACCCCTGAACATCACCCTTGATAATCAGGACCAGTTCCTTCAGCTCGCCCTCTTCAATGGTCTTGAACAGGTCTTCGAGGCTGACGCGGCTGCTCTTGGCCAGTTCACGCTCGCGTTTCTTCAACTGACGGTTCTCAGCCAGCAGTTTGGCTTCCCGTTCCTCCTTGAAGGTGAGGAACTGGTCACCGGTATCAGGCACTTTGCCGAAACCGAGGATCTCAACCGGCATGGCCGGTCCGGCCTTCGTGATGCGCTTGCCACGGTCATTGATCATGGCCTTGATGCGACCTTGGATCTCACCACAGACGAAGACATCGCCGATTTCCAACGAACCCTGCTGCACGATCACCGTGGCCACCGGGCCCATGCCCTTGGTCAACTTGGCTTCGATAATCACACCAACGGCCTGCTCGCGTTCCGGGTTGGCTTTGAGTTCCAACACATCGGCCTGCAACAGAACCATTTCCAAAAGGTCGTCGATACCTTCAAGTTTCTTGGCACTGGTGGGAACCATGATGGTATCGCCACCCATGCTTTCATCCAACAGCCCATGCTGCATCAACTCGTTTTTCACGCGGGTCGGGTCTGCGCCGGGTTTATCCATCTTGTTGATGGCGACGATGATCGGCACTTCGGCAGCCTTGGCGTGGCTGATGGCTTCCATCGTTTGCGGTTTAATGCCTTCATCGGCAGCGACAACCAGAATGACGATGTCCGTTACACTGGCACCACGGGCGCGCATCTCGGTAAACGCGGAGTGGCCCGGCGTATCCAGGAAGGTGATTTTCCGTCCCTTCAAGGTCACCTGATAGGCACCGATATGCTGGGTGATACCACCGGCTTCACCCGCTGTCACGTTGGTATGACGGATGGCATCCAGGATACTGGTTTTACCATGATCGACATGACCCATAACCGTCACGATGGGCGGGCGAGACTCCAGGCCGGTTTCATCTTCAGCAACATCTTGCTGAATAACCGACTGCTCTTCAAAAGCCACACTTTCCATCTCGAATCCGAATTCCGGAGCGATGATCGCAGCGGTATCGAAATCAATGGCCTGGTTGATGGTGACCATCATGCCTTGGTTGAACAAGGCTTTAATCAGTTCCGCACCTTTGACGCCCATGCGCTTGGCCAAGTCGGAAATGACCAGAGTTTCCGAACCGGCTTTGATGATACGCTTTTGCGCCTTCGGGGTCGGCGACACCATGCGGGACTCATCGCCACCGCGTTGTTTCTTCTTCTTGCGGCGACCACCGCCACGTTCCATGAAGCCTTCGTTGATGAACTGCCGACGGCGTGTGCCCTGACGACCGCCCCCGCGATCACCACCACGGTTGTAGGCGTCATCCCGGCTGTGTTTGGAACGCTGGGTGTTATCGCCCACCGGCGGGAAGTTGTTCATGTCCTCAGCGGTAGGCGGACTTTGCTGCGGACGAGCAGGTCCACGTCCAGGACCACCTGGGCCTCCGGGGCCACCCGGACCACGACCTGGGCCGCCCGGACCTCCGGGACCGCGACCAGGACCGCCGGGGCCACCCGGACCACGACCTGGGCCGCCCGGACCACGACCTGGCCCTTGCGGGCCATTATCCCGACCACCGCCACGGCTGAAGCGCTCACGACGTGGGGACTGAGCCGGTTCCAGATTGCTCAGGTCAATCTGACGCACAACGGTAGCAACCGGCTTGGGAGCCGGAACCCGTTTACGACGCCCTTTGACTTTCGGTTTCTCTTCATCTTTCGGAGCGTCTTCCTTTTCCGCCTTTTTCTCAGCCTTCGGAGCAGCATCTTTTTCGGGTTTCGCTTTGGCTTCACCCTCTTTCGCTTCCGTTTTATCAGCCTGAACGGGTTCGCGAGCCTTTTCCGTCTCCGGCTTGGCCTCACTCACCACGGGCTTGGTATCCTCAACCGGCTTGGCCTCTTTGACATCGGCTTTTTCCGGTTCCAAGCTTTCTTTCGGCTTGGCAGCCTCCGCAGCCTCCGTTTTTTCCTGGGCTGCGGGCTTTTCGACAGGATCGGCTTTCGGCTCGGCCTCTTCCTTGGCGGTATCTTCCACCTTCTCAGGAACTTCAGCCTTCGGTTCAGACTTTTTCCGGATCGGCGCTTTCGCTGCCGTGTCTTTCTCAGCCTTGGGCGCCTTGGGCTCTTCCTTCGGCTTATCGGGCACGGCGGGCGACTCCACCTTCACGGCTTCTTCAGCCGCTTCCGGTTCGTCGTCTTGCGCAGGAAGCTGATCGTGCGGCGTATCGTCGAAGTCCAGCGGTTCGGTTTCTTTCTTCCTCAGGATGGCAGGACGCTTGGAGCGACGCCGGATCACCCGACCGCCCACGCGCTTTTCCTCCACGCTTTCCTTCCGAAGCTTTTCGATGAACTCAATGAGGGTCACCACCTCGTCGTCATCCAGTGCGGTCATATGGTTTTTGATGGTGATTCCCACCTGTTTGCCATAGATCGCCAAGTCTCGCGGCTTGATCCCTAACTCATTGCCGAGTTCGTATGCCCGCTTTTTACTCATCAACCACGTCCTTCTTCGCAGTTAGCATGGAATCCTCTGCCGAAGCCATCCACCGGCTATACCGATAGCATTTCTCGGCGAACGCAGATTCCGTGACCGCCAATACACCGCAAGGAGCCTTGGCGAGCGTCTCGCCCCAGGCTGTCTTGGTGCGTGCGTACGCAACCTTCACGTCATGAACACGAGCCAGGGTTTCAAACCGTCGGCGCGTGCGTTCCGATACATCCGTTGCCAAAAGAACCAACTGAACCGATGCCCGATCCAGCGCTCGTTCTACTTCATCACCGCCCACAATCAACCGACCCGCTTTGCGCGCCAACCCTACGGATTGACCCAGAGCCTGGTCTGCTTGCTCTTGCAGGCGATCAAACGCCACCTTGGCCTCAAAAACAACACCGGTCTTGAATGCACGACCGAAGCCTTTACGTTTTCTGGCCAACTCAAAACATTGCTTGTCAGGGCACAACCACGCGCCGCGTCCGGGCAATTTACCGTGAAAATCCATCACAATCGTCTGATCCGGTCCCAACACAAAGCGAACAAGCTCTTGTTTCGGCGCGGTCTTTCGGCAGGCCACGCAAGAGCGCGTAGGCTGACGCCCGCTTGCTTCGGTTGGTGTCAACGCCATACTCGTGACAACGGCTCCCTATTCAGTCTCCGCCTCGGAGCCCTCTTCAGCAGCTTCCGCGACGTTTTCAGTCTGTTCATCCGTCGGTGCCGATTCTTCGACACTTTCGGGTTCCTGCTCATCCTCTGCGCCGGTCTTCTGCTTGACGGAATGCAGGATATTGCGTGCCTTGCGCAAGGAAACCTCGAACTTATCTGCAAAGTCCTGGGCTTCAAATGCGGCTCCGGCCAGATCCATCAGCGTGTAATATCCCGCTTCCTGGAGCCTAATGGCCACGTCTTCATCCATCCCTTTGATACGCATCAGGTCCGAGCCGTCGTCCTCGCGGGCCGACGGAGGCTGAATGGTCATCATTTTCGCCGGTTTCTGATTGCGGGTCCGGCTGGGGTCTTCAATGGTCATATTCAAGGTCGGGTCGTCTTTGATCCGCTCGTACAGATCATCCGCCTTCTTCACCATCTCTTCAGCCAGGGTGGCATTCAATCCTGGGATGATGGACAAATCGTCCAGGTCGGCACGCACGATGTCTTCCAGAGTGAGGAAGCCCAGCTTGGTCAGGGTGTCGGCCAGTTCGGCATCCACGCCATCCATGAGTTGGAAGGTATGGCGGGCCACTTCGGCCATTTTCTCCACCTTGGATTCCGACTGAATGTCGATCTTCCATCCGCTGAGCTGGCTGGCCAGACGCACGTTCAAACCACGTTTACCAATGGCCAGGGAAAGCTGGTCATCAGGAACGGTGATTTCCATCTGGTGTTCTTCTTCATCAATCAGCACACTGGAAACCTGAGCCGGTTGCAGCGCGGCACAGACATAACGAACCGGGTCTTCGCTGTAAGGAACGATGTCGATCTTTTCCCCGCGCAGTTCCTGAACGATGTTCTGCACGCGGGTTCCCTTCATCCCGACACAGGCACCGACGGGATCGACATCCTGATCTTTGGACATCACGGCGATTTTGCTGCGGCTTCCCGGATCACGGCTGGCATTGACAATCTGCACGATGCCTTCGGAAATCTCCGGCACTTCCATTTCAAACAGCTTAATCAACAGACCGATGTCCGTGCGGGAAAGTACGATCTGCGGGCCGCGTGTGGTTTTGGAAACATCCACGACATAAGCAAGAATGCGGTCATGGGGACGATAGGTTTCACGGGGGGATTGATCCTTGGCCAACAAAATGGCCTCGGTCCGCCCAAGGTCCACAATCAGGTTTCCACGTTCGACACGGCGCACCGTTCCAGCAATCAACTCGCCTTTGCGGTCTTTGTAATCATTGTAAACGTTCTCACGCTCGGCGGCGCGTACTCGTTGAATGATGACCTGCTTGGCCACCTGAGCGGCGATACGACCGAATTCCTGGTTGTCCAGTTTGATACCGATGTCATCGCCTTCCATTGCATCAGGGTCCAATTGCAAGGCTTCCTGTTCTTCAATCTCCAACTCAGGGTCCGTCACTTCCTTAACAACGGTCTTGAACTGGAAAAGCTCCACCTCACCGATTTCTTCGTTGAAATGGGCTTCAATATCTCCATCCGCGCCGTATTTCTTCTGGGCCGCCTTGAGCATCGCCTCTTCAAGAGTTTCAATAATCAACTCCTTGGGGATGCCACGCTCCTTCCCAATTTGTTCGACAAGGTATGCGAGATTCGGCAGCATGGTTCGTGCTCCTTGGTTACAGTGGCCGGTCCGTTACTTCTTCGGCTGTTTCGCGATAATATCTTCTAAATTCAAGTCCAGACCGGCCTTGCGGATCTGGTCCAAGCGGATGCGGACCAGGCCGCGATCCGTTTCCAAACTGATACATTGGTCTTCGTCATCAAAGGAAGCCAGCGTCCCTTTGAAGTTACGCTGATCATCCAGAGGAATGCTGGTTTTCACCTTGCAGGGTTGACCGACAAACCGCTTCCAATGCTTCGGCTGACGCAAAGGGCGGTTGATTCCCGGTGAGGAAACCTCCAGGGAATAGGAACGGTCAATGGGATCTTCCACATCCAACAAGGTACCCAGATTACGGCTGACCTGCTCGCAATCTTCCAGAGTGATCGGTCTATCGGGATGATCCAGATAGAGGCGCAGGGTTCCCCCACGCTGCCCGCTAGCGAACTCCAAGTCCGCGATTTCATAGCCATCCGTGGCGAGCGCAGGCTCGATCATTCGCCACAGTTTTTCTTCCATCGGAGAAAGACTCATCATCATATTCCCAGCAAGGAAAACCCCTGCTAAAAAAAACAGTGGGCCAAAAAGCCCACCGTGTTGCAAACTCAACGCGGCGTCCGACCAAAGCCCGAAAGCCTCGCCGAACCAACGGGGCCTAGCCTAAGATATTTTTAAGGAAATGCAAGGTTTTTTTTTGAATTCTTCACGGTTTCGGCGAGTACGGGATACCGGAAAGCAAGCTCTTCGTCCTCTGCTTCACAGCCAAGGAAAGGTAGGATCTCGTCTCACAACCTTTTCGAGTCCAAGACCTCGAAATCATCCCGTTATTTTCTTACAGGCCACGCTCTTGGAATCCAGGGAACAAGCAGACCGGCCAACGCGCCAACGGGCAAATACATAGGAGAAAGAACCCCTTTCTGAGCCAGGGCATAACCCAGAGCCAGAGCAAGAAGCGACAAAACACCGGAAAACCCAGGCCGGAGCAAGCCCGCTACCATGCGTCCTCTCCCTGCCAGCTTAGCCTTTGAAACTCCCAAGTAGGGAATCAGGGCCAGACAAGAAACCAAGATCACCAGGCTGAACCGTAACCCCGCTTCGGTCCAGACGGGATACTCGGCCAAGCCTTGAAGGTGTCGATGAGCTGCCAGATCGGGTAACGACCAGGAAGAAAAGGCTGCGGGGGGAAGGGTTTGTGGAACGAAAGCCTCAGGTGCAGGAGGTGGCTGCATCCCCTGCCCTGTCCAGGAAAGTACCGAGCCGTCATCCAACCGAAAGCTGGCTCGTCCCAAGCGCCACATCCCCTCATCCGGGTTGAAAATCATCTGCTCGGCATCCAGGCGGGAGATAGGAAGCCCCTCCGAGCCGATCATCCAAGCGGTAAGCTGTTGGGGTTTGCCGAACGTCAGGCCGTTTTCCACCCACCAGAAGGCCTCCGAAGAGGCCACCACCACCTGCCCGGAGAAAGGATCTCCTTGCCAGGTCTGCCGTTTTTTGATGTCCAGGTTGACCAAGCGGTGGTATTCACGCAAACAGCCTGGAGCCACTCCTTCCTGAACGGCAACCAGCCCAAACGCGGCGAGGAGGCCAAAAAGGACGAAGGGAATCATCCCCCGGAAGGGTTTCTGAGCGCAACTTTGCAAGAAAAGCCACTCTCCCCGACGATGAAGACTGACCATCACCAACATCGAGGCCACCAGAGCGGCGAAGGGCATCACCCGTAAAAGATGCAGTGGCGCATGAAGCAAGGTCAAGGTCCAGATCATGCCCTCTCCGGCACCATAGGCCTGGACGATACGGCTATGCAACACCGCATCGACCAGCATGAATAAAACGGCCAAGACACCCAGCACGGCGACAAAACGAAGGCATAGCCGTTCCAGAATGAGACGAAGGTAGATCATCCCCGCACGGCCTTTCTCAACCGAGGCGATAAGCGCCAGACGATCCCGGAAAAAGCAGCCAAGGATACTGCGACCAGCGAAGTCACAGCCAGTAACGCAGACAAGCCCTGTTTCAAACAGGCGGTTTCCAAATACCGAGAGGCAACCATATACATCCCACAACAGGCGAGGTATCCCAACCACCGACACCGTGTCCCCCTCTGACGAACATTCCCCAGGGAAAACCAGGCAAAGGCCCATAGGGAAAAGCAGAGAGGGCTAAGCGCCAGCAAAGCCCGGCGGGTCCACTCGGCCTGAGCCTCCCCTCGTGGTAGGGTTTTCAAGGCAAACCAGTTTCTCCAGCGCCGTTCCGGCCACAGGCGATGCAGATCAGAAGCCATTCCGGAGGAGAGCAACAGCTCCGCAGAGCGAAAGCGTAGCCATGTATCCGGCTTCGTAAGAAACTCCAAACGCCCTTTCGTGAGCGTGAGATGTACCCCGGAATCCTTGGGTTCCAAGCTGGCTTCCTGGGCGAAAAGAAGCTGTTTCCGCTCGTTGCTTCCGGAAACGAGAACCACTCCTTTCAGGTGATTCCGCTCGACGGACTGCACCATCAACCGGTTATCATTCCCCACGCGATTCATCACACCGGGACGAAGTTCACCCAGCAAGCCACTTTGCATATCGGCGCGCAACACATCCAATCCCACACGCAAGCCGCGAGGCTCGGACCACCCCAGAAGAACGGTCAACCACAGCGTCAAGCCAACTCCAAGCAGCAAAACAGGCACGAGCCGACGCCAGAGAGATAAACCAAGGCTTTCCAGGCCACGCCAGCAGCCTTGCTCTTTCCATCGGAGGCAGGCCACGGCCAGGGCCAGGCCCGACGCCACCGGCAGGGCCATGCTCAAAAACACGGGAAACATCACCACAAGCATGGATGGAAGGAGGGACCAGGAGCCGCCACGGGCAAGCCACGGAGCCAAACGAGCGAGTTGTTGAACCGCAAATAAAGGGACCAGACCCGCAAGAGCCATCAACAAAACAGGTAGGCTTTCCAGCCAAAAGGCCCGCATGAACGCGGGCCTTGGCAAGCGAGAGCCATGTAAGCTCATCCCCGTAGACATTACTGGGGCAAAATGGGTGTAAAGGGAATCACCGGTTTCGGTTTGGATGTATCCTTTCCCTTGGCCGGTTTGGGAGAGGCGGGCTTCGGCTCCGCCGGTTTCTTGTCTTTTTCCGGTTTCGCGTTCTCCTGATCCGCCTTCTTCTTGGCTGGAGCCTTGGGCTTGCTTGGCTTTTTCACTTTCAGCACAGCAAAGCCGATATCGCCTTCGCTCTTCCGCCCTTTGGCTTCCTGGCTGGACAAGGCTTTGGTTTCAAGACGTTTGGCCTCAATTCCCTGATTGGTCAGATAGAACGTCACGGCTTTGGCGCGAGCCTCGGCCAGGCTTTCCGCACGGGTGCCACGTCCCTGGGGAAGCCCTTCCACCCGCACCGACACCGCTTCTTTGTGAGCTTTCAAGGTGGCGGCAACCTGATTCAACAAGGCGAAGGAAGCCAGGTCCAGCATCGGACTGTTGCGCTTGAAGGCCACCGCTTGCTTCAGTTCCAGGCGGTTGGGATGGAAGATCACCAGCGGATCCCCTTCATCCGGGCAGCCGTCCTGATCCTGGTTGCCATTGATCGTCTCCGGTTTCATCGGGCAGCGGTCCTGCTTATCCAAGATCCCGTCGCTGTCATTGTCCGGGTCCGGGCAGCCGTCTTCGTCTTCAAAACCGTCTTTATCTTCCTTCTGCTTGGGACAAAGGTCTTGATCCTGCAACACGCCGTCTTTGTCGTCATCCAGGTCCGGGCAGCCGTCTTCATCCTTCACGCCGTCTTTGTCTTCCGGTTCATCGGGACAGCGGTCGGAGGAGTCCGGAATGCCATCCTGGTCACGGTCATAATCGGGGCAACCATCTTCATCTTCATCATTGTCAAAGTCTTCGGCGGCATTGGGACAGCGGTCATCCTCATCGAAGATGTGATCCTGGTCATTGTCTTCTTCCGGGCAACCGTCATCATCCTGGAAATCATCCAGGTCTTCGGGAATGTTCGGGCAACGGTCTTGGACATCCAGCACGCCGTCTTTATCGTTGTCTTCATCCACACAGCCATCGGAATCTTCAAAACCGTCCTGGTCTTCCTGGTTGTCCGGACATTGGTCATCTTCGTCCGGCACGCCATCTTGATCCGAATCGGCCCGATTGTAGCTCCAACTGACACCGGCCATCACACGAACCGGTCCCGTTCCATAACCGGGTACCATGCCCACACCCAACCCCAGGTTGAATTGCAGGTCGTAGGGACCATCATAGCGTGCACCGATGTCCCAGACCATCGGGTTGTTGAAACGTTGATCGAAGGGAGATTCCAACAGGGTTTTCCCGCCCCACTCCATCATCGCACTCAAGCCCTTCAAGGGAGTGTTGTATTGCACACCAAAACGATACAGCCATTCGTGGCCTAGTTTCAAATCGTAGGCGTCGGACCACCCCTGCATGACCATCGTACTGGGACGGAAGGTAAAGCCGAGGTTCGTGGCTAAGACCACGGGCCCAAGTTCGGCATCCACCACGGCCAGCAGATCCGTGGCAAACACCCGCTCACCGGCGTACTCTTCCTCATCTCCTGTCGGAGTAACCAGGGAAACCACAAAGGCCAAACCGACGGGATACTCTTCCCGGTTCAACGCACGGAATTTGTTATTCAAGCGCAAATCCCCCAGCGCCGCTTTGGCCGGAACCGTGGTTCGGCTTAAACCGGTCCCATCCTGAAACAGCACCGCAGGCAAGGTCAGTCCGAACTCATAATACGGACAGAGCGCAATGGCGAAGTAGGTATTCATCGCCATACGGTGGCTTACGGCATCATCGGTAATCACCGTGCCGTTGCTGGCCATACCGTTCAACTCCAAGGGTTTGTTCATGTAATCCACCCAGATACCGGTTCCAAAATGGTAAGGCCGATACATCTGGCTGGTATTGAGTTGAAACAGGCCAAGGTTGTCCATCGCCGGGTTGAACTGGCCAAGATCAAAGCGGTTGTCCTGGGCAAACGCTCCAGAGGAAATGAGTACCATTCCTACAACAACCAAAACCATCCGAATCAAAGCACCACGCAGGCTCGTCATGCTTCCTCCTGAAAGGATGCCGGAAGCTCTCCTTCCGTGTCGTTAATATAATCTTCTCAGGCGCATACTCACCACTCCATCCAGGTGGGGAACCAAGCGACTCTGCATACAGACCACAAGGCTTCAGACCTGGTCTGGAATGGAACGTCTGGTTATCCTAGCATATTCGCGACCATTTTGAGAGATGGTTTTTTCATTTTTCTTTCCCAGGCGAACCAGGCACGGCGAGGTTTCCAATCATCCCCTTGAAGTTCGGGCTTGAACTCCCATCTCCGAGGAAATCCTCGTTGGTCAGAACGGACGGCGTTTCTCGTTCCTATCCTTGATGGAGTCCCCCGTGTCGGATGACGGCCAGGCGGGTCAATAAGGGCGGCGCAGGCGGATGGATAGAAACCCCATCCTTGATGGTGGGCCTTGGGGTTTTCCGGGGGATCGGGCCCGAACGACAAAAAACGCCCGGCCCAAGGGCCGAGCGTTTTGTATAGAACCAATCAGGCTAACCGTACATCAGAAGCACATCGTACTCCGGGTACACTCGCCGGGCTCCGCACCGCAGGTATTTCCAAAGGAACAGGTCAGGTAGGTAAATTCAATGGGATCACCTGTCGCGCCATCACACTGAGCGCTGCTTCCACTGCAATAAGTGGTCACCATCGTCGAAGTCCAGGTTCCCTGGCAACCATCCGGATCCTCACAGGTCAGTGATTCCTGTTCAATGCCGCAGAGTGTTTCAATACCCTGGAAATGACATCCGTCACAGCATGGGCCGCTTTCGCATTCACAGGCCGTCCCTTGGCAGACACCACTCAGGCAGCGGTCGGAAACAGTTCGCGGGTTGCCATCATCGCAAGGCATCCCATCCAGTTGGGCCACACACTGAACGGCCTGATGCTGGTACATGGCGGGATTCATTTCACCCCAACCCATGAACAACTCACCGGTCGTGGAGAGAATTCCATCATACATACTGCCTTGCCCATCACTCCAAATGCTCATCGGCTTCGTCGTTTCACGGGGTTCCCAGAAAGAAAGCTGCCCTGAAGCAAGAGACATAATCAGAGAATCATCCGGGTAGAGGTACACATCATCAGCGTAGGGGGTGAAATAGGTCGGTGTGCTGGTCATTGCCGGGAAGTCATAAATCCCAGCCTCGTTGCTCGAGTAGATCAGCAAACGGGCACCATCCGAGAACCAGTGATACCCCTGGAAGTCCTGCCCCATCACGAAATAGGTATCTTGGGTATCCGACAGGTTGGTAATAATCAACTGACTCTCTTGCAAATAGCTGATGTAACTTTCATCCGGGCTGAAGGTGACATCGCTGATTTGCATTGATCCACCACCCAAGGTAAGCTGAGGCGTGAAGGAAGGAAGAATCAAAGCAGGCTCAAAGAGATCCAAAGTATAGAGATAGCCATTCTGATATTCAGAACGAACCCTGGCGAGCCACTGACCGCTAGGACTGTAACGTACCATCTCCGTACCGAAACCACTCATATCATAGCCGGCTTCTCCCCAGATTCCCTCTATCTTCTCGAAAATGTAAAGTTGTTGACTGATGCTCACAGCCAACTGGTCCAAGCTGGGATGCATTGCAATGGAATTGATGGATATTTCATCCCACTGTCCCCTGATAGGAATGGATTCGGTCGATTTTCCGGTCATGGAGTCGAAGATTTCCGCCATGTAGTAGTTGTTTCCAACCACGGTCTGTCCATCACCACGGAAATTGTATTCGTTATATCCGCTATTCCCGTCACCACCAATCCCTGTTTCGTGAATCAGGTTGGCTTCCATCTCTTCACCGAGCGAATACACCCGCAACGCGCCCGCTTCCACAACACCATAGAGACCGTCGTTGGAGATGAATAGCGCTCTGACATCGGTGCCATCATAATCTTGCTCAAGGGGGAAATAAGCAACGACATCATCAACAGCGAGCTTGTTCGCCCCCAGCATGTACCCTTCAACCTGAGCGAGGAAAAGCCCCATATCCCCGGAAGGAGACATGGCAACCTGCTCGGCACCCCAGGCATTGCCGCAAACTTCAAGGAAGCCGGAGGGCGGCATCCCATTGCTGTTTGCAGCATTAATATCTCCATCAATCGGTTGCGGATTACCACCCTCCTCCGAGAAAGAATACAGAACCGAGCAACCCGTTGTGGTTGCAAGAAGGGACGATCCATCCGCCGAGAAGTAGAACCCTGTTACATTATAGCCAATGCCTTCCAAAGAATCACTATCCGTGTAGCTCTGCTCTTCATCGCTCCAGTACCAATAGAAGATTTGAGAGCCATAGTTGGTAACCAGATTGTTGCCCCCAGGCTGGAAGGCGAAATACTCCGGCGTACCGCCGTACTCGTCTTGAACCGCATCAAGAACGACACCGGTGAGGCTATCAAAGATCTGAATGCCCGTGCTTGAATAAAGATTCTGGACTCCTAGCAAGCTGCCATCATCATTCATCATCAAGGCATCCACGGCATTCGCGAGGCTCTTGGCACGCAGCAGACTTCCGGTATTGGCATCAAACAGGCGGTAGCCTCTGGTGGGCGACTCGGTCGCCACGGCGATACGAGAGCCATCGGCAGAGTAAACCAATTTGGAGTAATAGCTGTCTACGGGCGCTTTGGGGAAGGTGGGACCAACCTTCAAGCCTGTATAGGCATCCAGAAGGAAGAGTTCCCCATCGTAGGTAGCAATCGCCAAACGATTTGCATCTTGGGAATAGGCATAGTTCGCATACGTGGAAGTATTCAGGCTCCAGAGCTTCTTCCAATCGAAGCCGACACATTGCTCACCGTAGCAGCGAGACGCATAGGTACCCTCATCCATGTCATCACAGAAAGTGCCTTCGTCAAGCACATGCTCCGTACATTGACCGGTTTGTGGGTCACAGCCATCCGAGGCCATGCAGGGGCCGGAGGCTTCGCAATAGACCTGGTCACCTTCCATGCAAGCCCCTTGCATACACGTATCCAAGGTACAGAGGTTTTCATCCAAGTCACAGGGTGTCTGATCTTCCAAAAACGCATAGACGCATGAACCTTCCAGCGGATCACACACACCTTCGGCCAGGCAATCGTTTTGCGGAGGATCGCAGGTGATTGCCTCCCCGGCAAGGCAGGTACCGGCATCACAATAATCCGGCGTACAGAGGCTTTCATCCAGATCGCAGGGAGTGGCATCTTCTTTCAAAGTCACATCGCAATTACCGGTTTGCGGGTTGCAGATGATGCTTTCTTCGCACAGTCCAGGAGCATCGCACTCTCTCGACTCACCCGTGCTACAGGTTCCGGCCCCGTCACACTGATCCAAGGTGCAGAGGTTTTCATCCAGATCACAGGGCGCACCTTCCGGTTTGTCTACGTAGACACATTCCCCCGTGCGGGCATTGCAGGTTCCACCCGTCTGGCATTGTCCCGGAGGCGTACAGGTGATTTCATCTCCGGCAATACACACGCCGTTTCCGTCACACAGATCCGGAGTACAAGCCGTACCATCCAGGTCACAGGCGGTTTCCATCGCTTTGGGGGTGAAATCACACTGACCGGTTGTCGGGTTGCAACTGCCTTCTTCCCAGCAGGGTCCGGGCGCGGGGCATTCGATGTGCGTCGTTTGGCTATCGGCCAGACAAGCCCCTTCATCCGAACAACTGTACTTCAAGCAGAGGTTTTCCTCACCCGTCGGATGACACAAGGTTCCCGTAGGTAACATGGTGGTCACACAGGTACCGCTTTGCGGATTGCACACGTTGGAAACCATGCAGGGGTCATCAGACTGCTCGCAGGTCACGGTTTCATTCAACACACATTGACCCTGTTGGCAGGTATCAACAGTGCATTGATCGTTGTCCAGGTTGCAGGCGGTACCATCTTCCACATTGTCATAAACACACTGACCGGTAGCATCCACGCAGGTTCCCGTCGATTCCTGACAGGGATTACCCGTCTGAGCCGGACACACGGTGCGCGAACCGGCAACACAAGAGCCTTCCAAGCAGGTATCAACGGTACACAAGCTATCATCGGCGGTGCAAGCCGTGCCGTCGTCCAGATTGCTGTATTCACACTCACCGCTATCCGGATTGCAGCCCAGGGATTCACGGCAGGAATTGCCATCTTCACAAACCAAGGAGTTTCCACCGATACACTGATTCCCCTGGCAGATGTCGGTCTGGGTGCAGCCGTTACCATCATCACAGGTCGCGCCTTGATTGGCCGACCAGGTTTCCGTGCTGACTTCGGGCAGACATGCTTCACACTGGTTTGCTTCGGAAATCGTTCCCGCCTCGATACACTCTCCGTCGATCAAGCAGGTATCCACATCCAGGAAGTATTCGCAGTCACCGCTATCCGGGTTGCAGAGATCCAGGGTGCATTCGGTTTCATCATCACAGACGACAAATTCATAGGAACACGTCCCGTCATCCAACAAGGTGTCCGTGGTGCAGGCATTGTCATCATCACAATCGGGCGGTTCAATAATGGTAGTCTGGGAAACCAGACGGAAGGTCCAGTCACGGTACTGACCGACGGTTCCTGCGGAATTACGCAAGGCAACCATGAAGGTCATCGTCCATTCCATAATATCCATACCTTCGGGAACCTGCCCCGGAACCTTCACTTGAAAACCATCCTCCACCGGCTCGGCAGCGCTTTGCACCAGCAGGTAACCGGTATGGGTCGGCACGGCCAGAATGGCATGGGTGATCGCATCTGCGTCCGTGTAATCCGTCAGCAGCACCAGAGAAAACTCATCGCCGGGAGCCAATTCCATAGGGCCACGAATCCCGATGATCTGGGGAGCATCCGAACCGGCCTTACCCAGCGGAGCCGTTTCACCGACGATTTCTGCATTGGGGATATCCAACCCACGGGCGATCTCTTCAGGGTCGACGGCGTCTTCATCCATGATGGTCAGGCTCCATACCTTGTACAAACCCGTGGTACCATCTTCGGTTTGGAAGGCCACCATCACGCGGAAGCTCTTTCCTTTCAGATCATCGTTTTCCACCAGAGAGCCGAAAAGTTCCGCCCAATAGCCGCTATCTTTAAGGCTCAGATCCGTATCGACGCGGATATACCGTGATGCCCCTTCCACCCAGATGATGGTGTAGGCCACATCCGAAACACTGGTATATTTGGCCGAGCGACCCTCAACAAGTTTCTTGGCCGCATCTTCAGGAGGATTGGCCAATTTCACATGCAAGGGGAAAGCCTGCCCAAGAATAAGCTCTTCGGCTTCCTCAATGGCCCCGACCTGGGGAGCGCCGTCGCCGGACTCGCCTTCAGGAGGGGCGCCCTCGACGACTTCCCCACCCTCAAAGGACAATGAGTCGCTGAGTTCGTCGGAGAGGCTTCCGGCAATATCATCAACATTGGAACCCCCATCCTCGTTGCAGGCAACAAGAAATAAGAGGCAGACAAAAAGCAGTGAGTGAAAAATCATTCGGCTTTTCATGACATGGTTCCTTTCCAGGGTCATGGGATCAGGCCATCATTGAAAATCGGTACCCCGTTATGTTTCTATCAATCCGCTTGCGCTGTGAACATTTCCAATGAAACGCCTACAACGCAAGCGAGAAAGCGACTCCACGGTCATCAGAAGACTTGAGAGACATCAAACTGTAAAGAGTAATCCATCGCGTTGTCATCACTCTCGGAATACACGTTCAGATAGAAGGTATCGCCTTCAAAGATGTCGTCGACAAAGAATTCAATCACCTCCTGGCCACTTTGTGTATAGGACAATTCCAGAGGAACCTCAGGGTCTTGAGCACTATACAAAGCAAAGCCCACAATTCCCTGTTCCGGCGTGTAAGTCAGAGTGATTCGGACCGTAGAATAGGTACCCGGATCGAACTGGAACCAATCTTCATCGTCCCCGCAAATTGACAGACTAGGATACCAATCCATTGCAATGGGAGCGGCTTCGTTTATCGTGTTGTTGGCTTCGAATTGATCTGCCCGGCATTCACTGGGCAGGCAGTAGCCCGTATAGCAAGCCTCGTTGAGAGCCAGACAATCTTCATCGGACTGGCATCCGTTCACGGTCAACGAACCGGCATTTTCAACCTGGTAACCGTTTGCGCTACCATCTTCCCCTTCAAGCCCGGTATTGCGGTCACAGACCAGCCATGTTTGTCCGTTGTCTCCGCTGAAACGATAAGCAAAATCAAAGCTTCCCAATTCGTTGGGGGTGGTCAACATGCCCATATACTCATCATTGTTCGGCTCACCGGATAATTCACCAATATAGCCAGTGTTGGCATGGGCATCCGTCCAGGTCCATGATGAGGCATCCTGGCTCGGATCACTACCATCGGGGCCAACGCCCACTTGGGCGATGAGCAAAGCCTTGGCATCCTCCGTGAAGGGAGTTTGATCGGTAAATCCCTGGCTGTAGAAGCGTCCGTAAACCTGGACACTGTTACCATGAATCAACTCTTCATCCACAGGCCACTGCAAACGACACCAGTCGAGAGAAATGCAAGGAGGATTATCCGTACCCGGTGTGCCGAGGAGGCCATCCTCACCATAGGGAGTTCTTGCTGCGCACCAATAATCATCATTTTCCTGGTACATGGGGTCTTCAAATCCGGGATTTAACTGAATGGAAACCCCTGAAAAGAAAGCACCCCAGAGAGATTCCATCTCTTCGTAGCTAAGGCAGGAAACCTGTTCACCGTCAAAATTGGTAATGCAGAACCCATACTCACTATATGTATGGTCAAAGCCGGTAAACAGATAATCCGGTGTAATCCCTCCGTTGAGCAGAGGATCATCACTGTAGCCGAAAACCATCAGATCATGAGGGCCAAGGATGAGGTCTTCATTGATCCTTTCGCTACTACCATAGCCTTGGTTAGAGAACGTAGTTCCATTCAGATTCAGGGCGTTATCCGTCAGGTTTTTCACTTCAAACCATGACGTATTCTCACCATCCATCATCACTTCCGTAATCAGCAGCTCACCCACACCGGGGTACGCTCCACTTTGGCATTCACCGGTATTGGGGTTCATGAAATACCCAGGCAGGCACCCACAATCGGTTCCCCACGGACCATGAGAACAGACCTGACCAACCTCACAGGGATTCTCTGCATGGCAGGCAGAAGGCAAAGGCCCAAAACCAAGGGCAACCATATCTGTGGAGTATGCAGAATCAGCCTGCACAAGCCAGGCTCCATCCGTAGCGCTGTAGATGTCAATAAGAATATCATCGTCGTAGCGATTCGAAACCGAAAGGGCAACCGCGTTCTGTTCCCATTCAAACGTCGCTCCCTGGATCTTGTTGATGTAGTGACCGTAACCCTCTTCACTCACGAGTTGAATGGGAGTGCCAAGCTGGTCGTTATCCAGCAGGTGTTGGTAGTAGATGGTGAAGAGATCTGAATCGTCCATCTGGCCATAGACCAAAGCCGGAGCATTCTCGCGGGTGTCATAGACCATCTGCAAGCTAGTGGTCGGATCCAGAGGCAGATCAAGCTCACGCTCCAAGGTCCAATTCAACCATTGGTTGGTGCCATCACTTCCCCAGGTGACCGAATAGAGCCCCAAGGTACCTTCACCGCCATCGGCGATAATCAACCATTCACCTTCCGGCGTGATGGTGAAAGCATAAGGAGTCTTCTCCGTTTCCACAGAAGTTCCAGCCTGATCCAAGGCAACGAGGTCTACATCGAGGCGGAAGAAATGGAACTGAGGATCTTCACCGGCAATGCTGATATTATGTTCATAGGCACCATAGATCAAGGACTCCGTGTCGGGATCGAAGGCCATACCAAACACATATTGGGTCCAATTCGTATTCCGATACCCCATCTCCGTGAAATCCACTTCATCGAAGTCATTATCCTCCGGATTCCAGTAATACTGCCTGGCCGTAGTTCTTGTCATTCCGGAGGGATCGCCACCCAATTCGTTATTAATCCCCATCAGCACGAAGCAGCGACCGTTCCCGTCCGAGAACGTCCCTTCCGGGCAGGTGCATTCATAGGAACCAATGGTATTGACACATTCTTCATAGTCAGAACACAGGCTCTGTTGCGCATCACACTCATTGATATCCACGCACTCGTAGCCGTCCCCTTCAAAACCTTCCGAGCAGGCGCAGGTGAAACCGCCCTCCGTGTTGGTGCAGTCCGCATTGGGATGGCAATCGTCCCAACCCCAGGCACATTCATCTATGTCATAGCAATCAAGGCCGTCCCCGTAGTAGTGATCCGGGCAGTTGCAGAGATAGGAACCCTCCGTATCTTCGCAGGTGGCCAGCGTTCCGCAATCGTCGCTATTTTCCGCACATTCATCGATATTCACACAGGCGTGGGAATCCTCAACGAATTCATAGCCTGCATTACAGGAACAACTGAAGGAACCATCCGTATCTTCACAGCTTCCATGAAGCTCATCACAGTCATCCAGATCCCTGGCACACTCGTCGATATTTTCACACAGCGTTTCCGGGTCATCCCCTTCATAGCCTTCGACGCAGGTACAGGTGAAACCACCGTCCGTGTTTTCACAGTCCGCATTCTCCGCGCAGGGGAACTCTCCCACGGTGCATTCATCAATGTCTACGCAAGCGCTGCCATCGTATTCATAGCCATCCGGGCAGTGACATTCAAAGCTTCCCTCGGTATCCACACAGGTGGAATCGTCCGAGCAGTCATCGGTTCCCAAGGTGCATTCATCAACATTGTTGCAGAAGTAAATGCCGTTGCCTTCATACCCATCCGGGCAGGTGCAGGTGAAGCTTCCCGGTGTATCTTCGCAAGTGGCCATATCCAAGCATGGGGAAGGGTCTTGCTGGCATTCGTTGATATTCTCGCAGCTCTCGTAGCCATCCCCTTCATACCCTTCAGGACATTCGCAACGGAAGTTCCCCGGCAGGTCGTAGCATTCGGCATTATCGGCACAGGGCGAGGTTTCCAACGCGCATTCATCAATGTTGGCGCAGGCGTTTACGCCATCGCCTTCATAGCCTTCCGGGCAGGCGCAGGTGTAACTTCCGGGAACGTTGGTGCAGATCGCGTTGTCGAAGCAGGGATATTCACCCCTCTGGGCATCGCATTCATTGATGTCCGTACAGGCAACGGTAGGATCTCCTTCAAAGCCGGTGGGACAGACGCAGTCATAGCCTTCATCGGTGTTGACGCAGTCGGCGTTGTCTCCACACTGGGCGGTTCCGTTGGCGCATTCATTAGGCAGATAGCATCCGGCCAGTCCGGTTCCTTCATACCCCTCCGGGCAGGAACATTCAAAACCACCGTCCATGTTGGTGCAGACCGCTGTCGGATGGCAATTATCCGTTTCGGTGGTGCATTCATCAATATCCGTGCAGGCTACGGTAGGATCCCCTTCATACCCTGTGGGGCAATGGCATTCAAAACCACCTGGTGTGTTGGTGCAGCGGGCTCCTTCCGCGCAGTTGTCGGTTTCATTGGCGCATTCATTGATGTCTGCGCAGGTAGCATAGCCGTCCCCCTCAAACCCTGCGGGGCAGGTACACTCGAAGCTTCCTTCGGTATTCGCACACTCCGCGTTGGCGTGACAGTTATCGGTTCCCGAAGCGCACTCATCAATATCGTCGCAGGCATCCACACCATCGCCGACATAGCCCGACTTGCAACGACATTCATAACTCTCTTCCGTATCATAGCAATTGGCATTGGCGTGGCATTGGGCCGTTCCATTCGTGCATTCGTTGACGGGAGGCTCCACATCATCATCGTCATCACCGGCATCACCGTCGGTATCGGTGTCACCGTCACTGAGGTCATCATCGTCGTCGTCGTCATCACCACTGTCGTTGATGTTAACCTCGTAATCACCGTCCAGACCCGAATCTTCGCCATTGTCATCCTCATCGCAACCGACAAGCAAGACTGCCCAGGATAAGGTCAAGACCATAAGTACGATCTTCACGGAAAACAGGGTTGTCCTTTTCATGAAACTCCCTCTTTCAATCGAATGATACAGGAAAGATAATCCCCAAACCGCACGAACCAAGGCGGGCTACCCATACCTTACCGCGCAACACCGCGCCCAAGTGCGTCTGCAAAAGAGCTTGTATTCTATATGGAAGCCGGCGCAAAGGTCAATAGGAAAGCACACTTTTCACGCACACATAACCCATCCATAGAAACCGCCAATCCCAAGCTTGTCTGCTTCCGCATTCCTGCCAGAAGACACTCAATTTTGGCGCAAAGATGACGATGTACAGGGGACGTGGTGGAACCTGAACCTGGCCAGCTTTTGGCCGTAAACGCCGATGATTGTATGAAACCGAACCAACTTATTGCCATTACTTCGGATTTCGGTTCGGAGCTGGGTTGCGTAGGCCAGATGAAGGGAGTGATGCTCAGCATCAACCCCAGAGCAAGACTCTGCGATGTCACCCACTCTGTGCCTCCTTGGGACATCCATCATGCCAGCTACGTGGTGGAGCAAAGCTGCAAGTATTTTCCCAAGGGAACCATTCACCTTGCCGTTGTGGACCCAGGCGTGGGCACCTTCCGCGCCGGGGTGATTGTACAGACGGAAACCGACTACTACATCGGTCCCGATAACGGCCTGCTCTCTTTCGTGGAAGAAGACGACATTCTCGGAATCTGGCGTATCGAGAATCCTCGCTTCCAGCTTCCCAAGGTAAGCGCCACCTTCCACGGTCGGGATATCTTCGGCCCGGCGGCGGCCTTTCTGAGTTTAGGCGTTCCTCCGGAGAAATTCGGACCATCCCACTCGAAACTGATCCGCTTGTCAAAGCCTGGTCTGTCCTCCACCGAGGACGGGGGGCTGATCGGTCGTGTCATCGCCGTGGATCGCTTCGGCAACCTGATTACGGACATCCGGGAAGAGGACTTGCTCCAGTTGAAAAACGGAAGCAAACACGCAACGTTCCAGGTTCGTCTGGGGAATCACAAACTCCCCATGTTACGCACCTTCGCCGACGCCCCCCTTGGGGAAGCCTTGGCCTTTCTGGGTGCCAATGACCGCATCGAGGTAGCGATCAATGCGGCCAGTGCAGCCCAGCACTTCCAGGCTGCCGTGGGAACGAGGATCGAAGTCACCCTGCACGAACGCCCGCCGGTGATTCTGCGAAAAACCCAGACCTTGTCGATGGATGCCCTGGAACCGGCCCCGACCCGACGGGATAACGCCTCGGAATTATCCATGTTCTTCCCCACCAAACCCACACGCCGCGACCCAGGCAAAACCGCAGAAAACAGGGATTCCGACGAGCCGCCCAGCGCATCGGCCCCGACCCGCCGCAGCGGACTGTTTGCCCGTCCGAAAGACGAGCCGCCGGAGCAGCGGAAAACCACCCCTTATGTGGTGCGCCGTAAAAAGAACACGGATCAGACCAGCCGTCCGACCCCTCCGCCCCTGCCGTCCAATCCCATCGCAGAGCGCAAACGCGCCTACCGGGCCGTGGCGGAAGAGCAGCGACGCAACGCGGCGCTTTCCACACCGGGATACGAAAACGCTCGCCTGCAAGCCGGGTTACCGCAATCCAAGCGAGTAGAGCCTGGCCCGGAACAGCCCAGGAAACGGAATACACGACCCGGCGGTTCAAACCGGGCCGCCGTTGCGGAAAAGCAACCCGCGATCCAGGAAGCGGAGATCCTGGAAGCCCGTGAGACGATGACGGAGTTCGAGGAAGGTCCGAGCTTGTATGAACAAAGCCTGCTTGAACAACAGCAGAGTTATGTTTCCGAAGAAACGGGAGCAAAGAACCAGGACTACGAAAACGAAGACTTCTTTGTGGAAGACGACTACTTCACCACGGACAACTTCTTGGACCCGGAAAAATATTTCAACCCAGACTATTAGCCGGGCCGGCATACGACAACCAGGCAAGCGGTATCCTTGAGATTAACCTTGTTATCCTACTTGCCCGCCGTCAGCAGGTTTTGAAAATCCATGATGGCCGGGTAGATGTGCTTCAGTCGTTTGGGCATGTTTTATTCGTCACACCCGCGAAGGCGGGGGTCCAGTCTGTCTATCTCGCAGCTAAAGTATGTCGGGCAAATTCCTTGCCCGACAACCCCTGGTTGAAGATACAGGTTTTCGGCCCTATAGCAAGCTAGACGGACTTCCGACCCGGCACTCCCCTCCCCCACCACCATGAACATCGTCGCAAAAGCCACCTACAAGGTGAGGGGCTTCTGTCTAGGCTCAGACACTTGCCCTTAGCTTCAATCCTTCTTCCGCATCTTGTAGCCTATGAAAACACCCCCTGCAAACACACCTAGCAGGACTCCCAGGATGAGGAAAATCAGGTGGGAATCATTGGATCGGGTGTCAAGCGGGGTAGAGATGGATGGGGAAGGTTGGGTTTTAGGTGCTGTTTGGGATTTCTGATTGGGCAATGGCTCGTGACTATTCTGTACATTCACATTTATTCGTTCTTCTGAATCATTAGAGTTCTTGGCATCGACCATGTTTAGAATCGCCTGCCTGCTACTTTCACCCAATTGTTTCTCCACACCATCGATTGCGGCATAAAGATCCATTTCAACTCTTTCAGGATTGCGAACATAATCAGAGAAAGTCTTACGTATTATTTTTGCTTTTTTTCCTGTCCGTATAATCCTAGTAGACCATGAAGAATCAAGGTAGTTGGCAAGCCAAGCATCCGAGCTTGTATTCTCATTGCCTGTTGAGAATCTGCCAACATAGCTACGATAGGACTTCATCATTATACGTAGTATTCTAACGCTATCTGACAACGCCTTCTTTTTCATCTTCAGGAACATGTTTTCGTTATCATTGTGATAAATCTTGATCGGGCAAACAGTTCCATCAACGTAACGATAGGCAGAACCATCAACCTTCCAAATGAAGGAGTATGTCCTATTGTATCTCTGACTTGTAATCGCAAGTATTTGATATTCATTCCATTTATTCGCATGATAATATACTCCTCCTATCTGTCGTCTATTGATCTCTCTTGAACTTCCTTTCCAGCCTAAATAGATATCCTTTCCAAATTCGTTGAATGCATGGTCATCCTGGAACACAGTATCCACGACATGTAAAACGAAGTGTTCACCTACATATACATCACCATGTCCACCATATTCCTTCAACAACATAAAATCAGGAAGTTTTTCCGTTCCTTGGATTAATAGGAAACGATCTTCGGGGAATGGACAAGAGAATATAGAACAAAGCACAGTTGCTTCCTGCATTGGCCATATCCAATCATCTGAAGAAACATTAGAAGGCGTTTCACTCTCAAAAGCATCAATGTAACCCAGCATTGCGTCTAGCTCACTGTCACAATCGAACCTAGCGTCATCAGCCAATGCAACGTTTGCACCTGTCAACAGTGGGAGAAACAACCATAGGGTTATAATGTAGATTTTTCGATTTATCAGTTTAATCATTGCATCCCCAGACCAACTAGGAATACGGTTGTGATTGTGTGTTTGGATCTGGTATCTTGCAAAAATTACACTGGACCCCATCTTGTAGACCAGAAAGGGGTCATTCTTAGGTGTGATCAGGCGGCGTATGTCTCCGCTGTGTGATTGAAATATACGTCATCCGGCGTACGCTCGTCAAGTCCCTGATGAAAGCGCTCTTCGTTGTAAAACCGGAAATACTCACGTAAGCCCGTTTTCACCTCCTTCATCGTTTCATAACCCCTGATATAAATATCTTCGTATTTCACGCTGCGCCACAGCCGTTCCACAAACACGTTGTCCAGCGCACGCCCTTTGCCGTCCATGCTGATTTGAATGCCGTGCTCGATGAGTACGCCCGTAAATGCCTCGCTGGTAAACTGGATGCCCTGGTCCGTGTTGAAAATCTCCGGCGCACCGTAGCGCAAGAGCGCCTCTTGAAGCGCCTCCACACAGAAACTGGCATCCAGCGTGTTCGACAGCCGCCAGCTCAAAACCTTGCGCGAAAACCAGTCCAGAATCACCGTCAGATACACGAAACCGCTCGTTGTGCGGATGTAGGTGATATCGCTGGCCCAGACCAGGTTCCGCTGCGTGACGGCGATGCTTCTCAGCAGATACGGATAGATCCTGTGCGCCTGATTCGGGCGGCTCAGGTTCGGCTTTGGATAGATCGCCTCCAGGCCCATCAAACGCATCAGCCGCTGCACGCGCTTGCGATTGATCCGAATGCCCTCCATTTTAAAGAGCTCTATCCTCATCCGACGCGAACCATAAAAGGGCCGCCTGGTGTAAATCTCGTCGAGCAAATTCATCACGCGCACATCTGACCTACTGGCCGGTTTCGACTTTCTGTAAAACGCCGAGCGGCTAAACGACAGCAGATCACATTGTCGCCGGACGCTGATCGTTTTGTTTTCAGGCTCAATCATTTCGCGCTTAACCCCGGAAGAAAGGGTCTGTCTTCTTTTTTAGCCAGTCGATTTCAACTTTCAACTGGCCGATCTGACGATACAATTCGTCGCGCTCCTTCTGGATGCCAGCATGCTGGCGAGCTTGGTCTCGCTCGCCAGAGAAGACTTCCGGAAGATTCTCCAGCAATTGGCTCTTCCATTGGGACACCTGGTTGGGGTGGATACCGTGCTCGCTGGCGACCTCGTTGATCGTCCGCTCTCCTCGAATCGCTTCCAAAGCCACTTTCGCCTTGAACTCTCCACTGAACGTCCGTCTCTTTCTCGGCATTTCTTCCTCCTTTTGAAGCTGTCTTCTGGCTTTCTGGAGTCACATGCCCAGCCTAACATCCACCTAAGACCACTGTCCATTTTTCGGGGACCAGCTCAGTTTCCATCATGGGTCCACCTCATGGTTCGGTTCTGTTCATCGTGAAACAAAGTATAGCACCAAACCTGGAAGGAAGCAAAAGGGGCAGGAATGCCTTTGCTCTAGCCCCAAAAACAAACTCCCTCATCCTGGATGTCTGATCCGTGATGAGGGAGTTTTGGATCTTCTGCTTTCCCGCGTTGATACCGGAATGGAAGCCCGGATCTCCGACGGGGAATTGGGCTACTTCATCGTGATCACCGTGCCGCCCTTGCCTTGCACGGCCAGGGGCAGGGTTTCCGCATTGGTAATCACCACCTTGCGGCCTTTGGAACCCGTGGGGTCGGTGTGTTGTAAAAACTGGATCGCGGAAAGGATCTTCGGTCCCATGCTGCCGTCGGGGAACCCAAGGGCCACCATCAAGGACGAGAACACGAGGCGCCGTCCGTTTTGACAAACGGCGATCACCTCGAAGATGAGATCAGAGCCCCAGATAAACCCTGCGTCCTCTCGTCAGCGATTTCTTCATGACGGCATAGCCTAACGTAGCTTCTCCGTCACCCAGGTCTGAACGTCATCAAACAAGGCTTGGGGTTCGGTCATTTCCACCGCATGACAGCTTTCCGAATACAAGGGGAAACGAATCTCCCGCGTAGTCAGCTCAGGGATGTCGTCAAAGGCTCCACTCTGATAGGTCAGACGAATCCACCCCGGTCGTGCCACCCCATCACGGGGTTCCTGGTCATGCACCGCTTCCTGCACAAGATCCGTGTGCATGGCAAGACTGGGCGCAATGGCCGGAGCGAAGATCACCAGATCATAGGCGGCGTTGGTGATGAAGCTTTCCACCTGGGCGGCATTCTTGAGGAACATCTCACCGTACAAGGTGGAATAGGGATCAACGGCCAGGCTCATCGCGCTGTTGTAATAGAAAGCCCGATTGACCAGTTCGTTGAGGGAAAGGTAGTATTTATCCCAAGACTGCAAGTCACCAAAGGTGTCCGGAAAATCTCCTTCGGTGAGCGGATCGCCCTTCTTGGCCAAGGCGCGAGCCGTTTTCATCCGATCCACAAAGGGAATGCGCGTCAGCTTCTCAAAGGGAACCCGTTTCCCCGTTTCATCCCGATACAACCGTTCATCGGTGGAAGCCATGCGATAGGCCCGCTGGCGAGCCTCGGCGTAAAAGGCGTCAAGGGTGGCAGGGTCCATCTCCAAAGCCTGCTCCAGAACACTCACTGTCAAGAGGTTGGATACCACCGTCTCAATGAGCGCATCCATCCAACCATCCTGCTCTTTGTAATAGTAAGGATCACGTCCCAGGGTGTACCAGACATAGTACAAAGCATTGTTTTCCGGATCACAGCTCCGGCCTTGCTCGGAACAGGGGATGAAATCGACACCGCTTTCTTCTTCCAGTTGGTAGATCAGGGAACCCGGCTCTTCCCACATCTGGCCGGTGATTTCATTCTGGTAGACACCGCTCAAGAGGGGCTGAATCAAGACCTGCCAGCCAAACTGACGCGCCACGGCGGCACCCTCAAACGCACTGCCCGCTTCCTCCGGGAAGGTGCGGTCCAGGTGGTCTTGAATCTCCTCGGTCAAGGCCGGATCTTGGTAGATAAATGAGCCATCGGCCAGGCTTTGGTAGTTGAGCAAGAGATACAGCATCACGGTGGAGCGAATCCCGCCGTAGCTTTCCCCGGCGATAATCACCGGATTGTCTTGCAGATCCGGGTGGCGTTTCATGAAGCGCAACAGTACGCGGACGAAATCCGCGCCATCCACCAGGCAATTGAAGTTCTGCGCGTCAAACTCATCAACGCGGGCCTCCTCGTTGGAGACATCATCCATCAGGTTGTAGCTGAATCCTGTCTGGCGTGCGTCAATGAAGAGCAGGTTACCCATTGCCGTCCAGCTTGTGGGATTGTCTCCGACGGGCGTATCGCCAATCACTTGGGGGTCCAGGGTTTTCTTGGCCGTATTGAAACCGAAGAGAATCCCCGTAGAGCTTCCCGGTCCGCCGTTGAAGAAAACGAAGATGGGCCGGTCTTCCGGGTTGGTATCCGCCGGTTGAAAGGTATACCAAAGGCGGGCTTCACTGCTTTCAAACTCTTTGGTTCCCCCCAAGGTGAAGGCTACCGGTTCGATGTCCATGAATCCGGCTTTGTAGCCAAGGTTTTCCACCGGTTCCTGCTCGTCGTCCCCATCGGAATCATCCCCGTCGGGATCATCTCCATCTTCCTGGGAGTTGTCATCGTCGTCGTCATCATCATCCGCACAAGCCATTTCCGTGCAATGCCACGAGCCTTCTTCACAGGTACAGGTATTGCAGCCATCCTCCGCGTCTTTGGTATCGCCTTCGGTACAGGTGTCGGTGTCTCCATCCTCGGAAGACTCCGAATCATCGCAGGCAGACAAGCCGCAGAAACAAAGGGCGAGAATCACCAACCAAAGAATACGCGAGTGGATCATAATCATCTCCAAAGGGTTCGATTTCTTCAGAATACGTTCGTCATGCGCTCAGACTAGCCCAGGCTCCCGGCTTTGTCCAGAGAACAGGAAGCGGTTTCGTCATCCTTTGACGTAAGGCTTTTACGCTCATCCAACCAAGGATTGCTATCTGCCCTTACGGCACAGGTTCCTTGGTCAAGGTGGACAGATTCACGTCCGGGTTCGGCTTGAGATAGCGAATGAAGAATTCAACCATCGCCTGATACAGACGAAGTCTGTTCTCCAGCTTCTTCACGCCGTGCCCTTCATCGGGGAAGATCAGTTCCTCGACATCCTGCCCGTTCTTTTCCAGGGCTTGCACCACCTGCCGGGCTTCTCCCACCGGCACGCGGGGATCGTTGGCACCGTGGGCCACCATCAAGGGCGTATGCACGCGGTCAATCTTGTGAATCGGGCTGATGCTCTCCAAAAAGGCCTTGTCCGAAAGCGGGCCGTATTCCCGTTCCCGCACGCTGCGACGATAGCCCTTGGTGTTTTCCAGGAAGGAAACGAAATTGACGATACCCACGCTGCTCATCGCCGCCGCGAAGAGATCCGGATATTCGGTAATCATGGACATCACCACAAAGCCGCCATAGCTTCCACCACGGATTCCCAAGCGTTTGGGATCGGCCAGTTTCTGAGCAACCAACCACTGAGCCGCCGCATGGTAATCGCGAATGGAATCCATGCGGTTCTTGTAGTCATCCAAAGCAAGGTATTCACGCCCATAACCGCTGGAACCGCGCACGTTGGGGGTCATGATCCCGACGCCATGTTCCAGCAGATATTGGAAGCTGCGAATAAATCCCGGTCGGAACTGGCTTTCCGGCCCACCGTGGGCAGACAGGACATAGGGTGCAGGTCGATCACCATAGCCTTTGGGTTTGTACAGAAACGCGGGGATCTTACGACCGTCAAAGCTTTCGTAAAACACCAGTTCGGGAAACACGAAACGTTTGGGGTCTACACCCATGTAATCGCTGAAGGTGCGCTGTTTGGCTTTGTAGGTGGTGAAGTCCACAGACCAGATGTCATCGGTGTTCACCGCATCGGAGCGACTGAAAACCAGCGCCTTGTTGCCCACGGACAGATCATTGATCAGACACATGCCGCAATCCAGCTTGTCTTGGGTGGTCTGCGTTTGGCTGTCCATCACCGCTAGACGGCTATAGCCATGTTCGTTATACGCATAGGCCAGATGATCCCGGTTCGGGGATTGCACCAGAGCTTCCACATCCCAGGGAAGCTCGCTGACCGGCGTTTCCGCGAGGGTTTGCAGATCAATACGAACCAGACTCATCATTGCCCGTTCGTTGTTGGTCAAAGCCCATAGCGCATTGCCTTCCTTGTTGAACAAGGCCGTGTCATAGCGTCCCATCGTGCGCCCTTTGGGACTAACCATCGTCTGGGTTTTCGTTGGGATGTCGTAAATAAGCAAGTCGCTGTAATTGGCTCCGCTTACCCGGCTATAGGCCAGCCTGGTGTTCTCCTCGTTCAGATCATGCAACCAGAGATAGCCCTGCCCTTCCATCAGGATCGAGGTCTTCTCACTGGCCAGATCATAACGCCAGACATCGAAGTCTTTACCGTTTCGACGGGTGCAGCGATAGAGAAAGAAGCTGCCGTCTCCTGCCCAGATGATGTTTTCCGAACGAACCTTGCGGCTGACATCCACCGCCTTGGGCGTCGCACCGGGAGTCATAAGATCCAGCAAATACAAATCAAACTGCTCATCACCGCCAATGTCCCCACCCAACACGACCAGGGTTCCCGCCGGGTTTACGGCATAGAAATTCACGCCGTTGGGAAAGAGGTTCTTGTCCGTCAAGGCAAGCGGTTTGCCGTCTTTCAGTTGGGTCAGTTGGTCGGCACCATCGGGCCAGGTCAGGTAATAGAGACGGCCATCCTCGGTCTGATGGGGCTGGCTGGCACTGAGGATTTTCATGTACTGGCCGATCGCCGCACCACTCGTACCAGGCAGGGGCCGGGTATCCGGCATCGGCTTCTCGCTCTGGCAGGAAGCAAGGAACTGCATCAGGAGGATGATCAACAAAGCTGTGAAACGATCCAGGTGTGCCATCTTCAACAAAATGCCCTCCTTCCAGACAAATCACCTTCAACCAAGCCATCCCTGCGAACCACCGGGACGCATCTTGGACGCGATCTGTCATGACAATACCAGCGACTACGACGAACGATGCAGGCACCCGGCACACAAACCCGTCCCCGGCCTGCGGAACGGATGCCGAGCCCACTCATGCCTTGCTAACATAGCCCACGGACCATTGCAAGGTTATGCAAAGTAAGACGAGAAATTCCCGATCAAAGCACGGTAAAAAGCACCGTGGGTTTGCCTGGGGAAAATCATGTCCGTAGCGGAAGAAAGCCCCCTTTTCGGGTCCGCTCAGAGCGCCTCCGTGCTGGTGTTCTCATCGGAAGGAGCCAACCAGCCACGAACCATGTCCTCCACATGCCAGGTCAGGGTTCCCATGATAAACAGAGGTTCCCCGGCCACGAAGTGCCGTTGCGCGACCTGAGAGGGCACGGCGTCGGGGCTTTCAAAGTTGCTTGAGTAGTGGTATTCACTTTGACGATAGCTACGGTTCAACAGATTGCGCAGTTCAAGACCCAAAGAGACATGGTACAGGCGAAGCTCCCCACCCAGGTTCAGCAGGTAGATGGGATCTCCGGTCTGTTTCAAGGGCAGAGGCCGACCCGGCACATAGGTAAAGCCCAAACCCAGACGACCGGAAACCGGAACCCCACCCAGGGACCAATCACTCAATTGACCATGAACGGCACTGTCCAACCGAACGACCCACTCCGGCACGTAAGGAATCAACTCCCCCGTGCGTTCCAAGGTGGCATGGGCATAGCCGACATTGACCAGGGTATCGAACCAATGCCCCAGCCCCAGGCGGCTTCCTAAAAGCACGGCATGGCGATTGGAAGCGCCAATGGGCACGTTGCGCCCGGCGGTTTCCGAAAACAACATGTCTTGGGTGATGTAGGTATACACATAGCTCAGTTGCGACCGTATCGCGACGGCATCTCCGACCTGACCGTAACGATAACTCAAGCCGCCCTCCCCGCTATGGGCCTTGGCAAAGGGGGTGGTTTCGTTATCCGACAGGGCCATCGCTTCCGTGGATCGGGTTCCCTGACCATAACTCCCCAACAGATGCAGCCCATCCACCAGCGTAAAATCCGCCGTCACGCGGGGGTTGACCGCATAGCCCAAAGACTGGCTGGTCTGGCTGGGATCACGCACGCCCTCACGATCGCTCTCCGGCTGATTGTGATCGTTCACACCGAAGGAAAAAGCATCCAGCCGCACGCCGCCTTTCAAGGCAAACCAGTGACAGGGGCGAAGATGCAAACGGCTCCACCCGGCGATATTCAAAATGGTAAAGGAGGCATCAAACACGCGCTTATAGGGAATCGCCGTAATCGAGCGTACCCGCCGCTGGCTGGTGTCACCTTGATCGAAGCGCAGGGCATAGCCCAGACTCAAGGCCTGCTCATGCCCCATCAGGTAGGGCTTGTAGGTGTAATCACCGCGAGAGCCGGCCATCAGCACGTTGTAGCGGTTCTCGGTGCCGTCCCCTCGCTGTTCGGTGGTCACATAATTGCCCTCGCCATCGGTCAGGTCGTCCAACAACCAACCGGTGAAGTTGGTGCGCAGGCGCATGGTACGCCAACCGATAAAAGCCACCTGATGAAAGCGGGATTCTTCCGGCCCGGCCTCGGTATCAAAGGTAAACAGAATCCGGTTGCTTTCACCGCCCTGGTTGGTGTCATAGGTATCAAAGAAACCCATCGTCCCGGTCTGATAATCATCCTGGCGCACCACTCCGGCCTGGTCAAACCGGGCCATGTATCCGTACACGCCCAGCTTGAAACGAAAATCCAAGCTGGGTACGTCTTTGGCGAATTGCCCCAGAGCGCTGGCCCGCTTGGCGGCACGATTGGGGCCGTAGCCATCGGTATCGTAGTATTCGAAGGCGGCAAAGCTTTCTTTGTTCATCTCTTCCGGTGCAAGCAGAAAGAGCGTCCGTTGGGTATTCCAGCGACCATAGCCGTATTGAATCTGCGAGCCGCGCTCCGGCACACCCAAGCGGTAATCGGCACTCCCGGCAAAGGCGAAATCTCCCTGCTGCGGATCAAACGGCCCTTCGCGAATCATCACGCTCATCACCAGTTCCGGCGGAATAAACAGCAAGTCGGCGTAGCCGTGGCCGTGGGGATTGCTGACCTCGTTGAGAGGCACACCTCCCAAGGTAAATTCAATATCCTGACCTTCCTTGGCCGCAAACCCACGCATGAAGGTTTCGTGAGCATGACCTTCGCCGCCGTGGTTGGCGGTCAACACACCGGGAGCCAGCATCAGTTGTTCTGCGGCATTTTTGCGCGGAATGGCTTGCAGATTTCCCAGGTCCACCTCGTAGCTGGAACTGGACACTGTGGTATCTTTCCGCTGGCCGAAGACATCCACCCCATCCAGGGTTGCCGTAGTATCTTCGTTTGATTCTCCGTCGGATGGCTCCGAGGGACTTTCCGCCGGCGGCCCCATCTCAATAATCACCTCCGGCTCATCCGAGGCACCCTGGGCTTGGGTTGGCTGAATCATCACCGAGGATTGTTCCTCAACCTCTTCCGCAGATGTATCTTGAACTTCCTCCACAGGTACCTGGACGGACTGTTGATCCGCGGGTTGAGCCGGTTCCGCCGTGTAGCCAGGCTCCGTACTACGAGCATCTTCAGCAGGCATTTCAAGCGTAGGCAGGTCTTCGCCCATGTCCTCGCCGTTGTCCTCGCTGCTGTTCAATCCAGAGTTATCCATATCCTGGGCAAATGCCTTCTCCGATTGCATACTCACCATGAGAAGCCAGGCGACAAGCAGGAAAGAGCAAGAAAACCACTCCAAACGGGCCGATGTCGTCATCATTCATCCTCGATATTGGAAAGGCACAGGCCCACGCCGTTGAAATGCACGCTGTAACGAGCGGCAACTTCCAGGAAAGTCAGCAGGGTCAGGCTATCCGGGGGAAGCACACCGCCGTCGTTGTACACCACGCGGGAGCCATCGCCATCCCGCAGGATCTCTCCCTCGGCGTCCAGCAGATTGGTCAGATCCTGCTGGTTCAATTCACTTTCCGTCACGGTTTCAGCTTCGCCGTCGGTATCGGCCACGGCGGCCAGGGCATCAAAACGCAGGGATTCATCCCCGCTGGCCAGGGTGTCCCAGAACAGGTGTAGCGCGTGGGCATACAGAAACGCGCCGGTGGTTTTGTTGGCTTCAATGCTGATACCTTGGGTCTGGTCTTTGCCGTTGATGCAGTCCGTGTAGCGTGTCGGGGTTCGCAAGCGCAGGAGGAAATGGATACTCTCTCCCTCTTTGGACGCATCTCCTTCCACCCACATCGAGTAGCCTTCAGCCTTCATTTCCTCAACGATGCTCTCATCGACATTCCGGTTTTCCGCGCTGTCGCTGGCTTCCATGAAACGAAATTCAATGTCCAAACGCTTGGCGGGAAGGCCTTCAAGGCTTACTACGTCATGGTTCTGACCGCTGTCTTTCTTCAGGTCAATCATCGCCGGGCCATCCCAGGAGCCCACCACGGAGCCCCCGTCAGGATCGCTCAGGCTCACGCCGCCGATGGTCACAACGTAGTGGGTGAACTGCACAGACCAGCCATCGACGAAGGCGTATTCCACCCCGCCTTCGGTGTAAGGAAACCCGGTCTGCAAAGCCATACCGCCCCCGGCTTGAAGGCGCAGGCTCCCCGAACCGGCATCGTCTTCGCTGGTGCAGGCCGTAACAACAAGCAGAGCCAAGCTCAGAAACAGCACACTCACACTACGAACCATCTTTTGAATCCTTGTCATCGCAAGCTCCTTTTACTGCACCCAATCCAGACTGTAGGAATAACGTGAGCGCACCCCGGTCAGCCACGCCACATGAGCCTGACTATCTTCCGGCACGAGGCAAACGCCGTCTTGTGTTGGTTCCAGACAGGCACCGTTTTCATCGACAATGGACGCGAAGTCCATGTTGGTCAGGATGTTGTCCAGGTGGATGTTCACCACGGCTTTTCCGGCCTGCCCTTCTAAAGAAAGCTCTGCCGGAATGCTTTCCACCACGCGCATGGTTCCCTCGTCCGGAATGGTCAAATAGGCAAGAAATGCTATGGATACGCCGTCTTTCTCCGCCGTGCCGGACAACGCCCAGGAATGCCCGTTCAACACCTCAAAGGCGGCGTCATCGCTGGCGGCAGGGATTTCTCCAGGAGGATGAAGGTGCAACTCGAACATCCTGCACGTTCCCTTTTCTCCGATACTGGTTCCGGTGGAAACCGGCGAGTCTTGAAGCAGGTCAATGACCACCTGCTGGCGAATCTCTCCCAGCACCGAGCCTTTGTCAAACTGCGCGTGGGCCGGGCAGGCATAAGCCGTCTGCATCCCGAAAAGCCGCTGCCACAAACCGGCCTGGGCTTCGGAGCTGTAATAATAAATCGGTCCAATGGCCACCGAAGCGTGGTTCAGCGTCACAGTCCACCCTTTGTCATTGGTGAATGATTGAGAGGGCTCTCCGGCATCCACCACACCTTGGGCTGCCGTTTCAAAGGAAAGAGCCTCACCGCTGGTTTCATCCCCGCAGCCGGCAAGCAGAATCATCAGACCAAGGGTAAGTACGAATGAGCTTATCGAGATCCCTTGGGGGGTTGCGTTCATGGTTTTCTTCCTTTCAAAACACCCTTTCCCGCCATCGGGGTACGAGGCGGGAAAGGAGTGATCATTCAATATGCTTACTCGTGGTCGTGGTCTTCTTCTTCTTCCTCATGCAACATGACCAGGAAGCGAAGCGTCGTGTCTTGATCAACCTGCGCTTCAGCGATGATCGGCTGCGGGCTTTCCCCATCTCCGGTATACGTGCCGGAAATATGGAAATGGTCCACCAGATCGCTTTCACACATCCCGTTGGGACCGGGGTTGGTGAAAGGCAATTCGTTTCCATCTTTGTCATAGAAGGCTTTCAACACACCGGCAACATCGGCAAAGAGGACGTATTCTCCGCTTTCCAGCATCGGGAAATGGACGTAATTCGAGGCGTTGGCCGAAAGCAATTGCACCTGCATCACTTCATCCAGATGGGCATGAGGACCGGGTTTGCTGTCGGTCGCGTCCAGTTTGTGATCGTCTTCAATGGCGTCTTTGTTGTTGTTGTAGAGTTCGCAGGCCAATTCCGGGAAAGACAGTTCGCTGACACAAGAAGCTGGGTCATCAGGGTCTTGCTCGTAGCCTTCGTCACATTCACAGGCATCATCATGCAGATGACCGTGACCGTTGCATTCCTCATCATCGGCATCTTCACAAAGGGCCTCGCCATCATGCTCATGGCAGGTTCCCGTTCCACAGGGTTCCATCGCCATTACGCCATCCAGGCAGTTTTGGGCGGTGTTTTCTGCACAGGCGTACTCACCCTCTTCGCAGGTAATGGATTCATCCACACAATACGCGACATAGCGAAGCTGATCGGTCCCAGCGTTCTCCGCGTGTTCCATACAGGTCAGTCCCAGCGATTCACAGTTCAGCCCTTCATGAAAGTGCGGGTCCATTCCTTCCAGGACGTGGCACCATTGAATGCGGTTGTCTTCGCATTTTTCAAAATTCTCGGTTTCTTCACTGCATACACCGTCCCATTGGTCCACCTGATCGTCATCATCATCGTCCGTGGTGGACTCCGAATCACTGTCATCGCAGGCAGTAAAAAGTAGGGAAACAAACAGCAAAGACAGAAGCAGCATTGATTTTTTCCAGGTCATGGTCTTGTATTCTCCGTCAGCCTCAAGGGCTCGATGTTAATGATCCAGATTTTGTTTTCGTTTTTGGGTTCGTGCAGGACCTTGGCCTTCACCTCTCCGGCATCTTCATTCATGGAAGAAGCACCAGCAAAACCAAAGCCCGGCAAGCCAAGAAGCCTCTCAGAAAGAGCAGATCCAAGGCTTCCCTTCATTGACATGATTTCGGATGTCTAAGAATTTCAAGACACTCAGACAGAGAATCGAGACGCACGAAGGCAAACGTGCGCCATAAAATCCGTTTCAGGGTACCAATTCCTTCCGACTCCGCAGCCTTGAACCATCAGATCATGACGGAAGGACATCGGGCAGAAACGCGGTGTTCTCTGTAAGGGTGACTTGTCAGATGACGAAAGGAGGCGATTGCTTGGGTGCCAAGGAAAGGAGGGACCGCTTACCGGATGGTTCATCCGTCGGTGGAAGCCCGCACAAGCCGGAGGCGGAAAGACTCGCCAGAAGAGAGTTTTCGGCGACGCGGGAAGAAAGATTCAGTTGATTCAACACCTGGCAGGCATCATGGTCCAGCGGATGGTGAAAACTCTGCAAATCCCAAACGGGATGTGCGGAGCGTGCTTTAGGCTTGGCGACGCCATGAGAGTGGCCTTCGCCATGATGATCGCGATGTTCGAACTGTTGATGCTCCGGGCACCAGACATGCTCATGATGGCTGAACAAAACCGGTGTAAGCAACCAGACGGAAAACCACACCGCCAATACCGTCAACGCCGTATTGTGTGTAAAAGGTGTACGTCGGGATCTGGTTTCACAGCACATCATGGGCCCATCTTAAGCATCAGCCACCCCGCTGTAAAGCAGGAAATGAGATTCTTACGTAAGAATTTTGACCCGTCAGAAGTCTGTCTGAAAAGCACAACCCCAAACCCGCCAAGGCGTCCTTGCCCGTAGGAAGAAACAGGTCGGGCAAATTTCTTGCCCGACAGGCGTCGTTCATGTGAGGGAGCCATCGTCTCAGGGTCCGTAGGGAAGCGTTTTGAAGGGGATGCGGAACCGAGAAAAACGGCGGTGAAAGAGAGGTTTCTCTTTCACCGCCGTTGAAGGAATCAATCAACCTTCGTTCTTGAGACGAAGCCCTTACCAGGAACCGGGGTCATTCTGTCCGATGTAGGTTGGCGGGTCGGGAGGTGTCCAGCGTCCTTCCAGGGTACAACCGGAACCGGCGGGGTAATCGTCACAGGTACAGGGAGCGCTATGGCGATCCGGGCAGGTGCTGCCGGAGGTCACCGTCGGTTTTACGGTAACGTTGCAGGTATAGGTCCGCGTTTCCGTGGTGGTGCGGCTGGCTTTCACAACCACATCCACCGAATGCTCACTACGTGAGATCTGCGCGTTGCTCAGGTCACTGAGCGCCAAGGTGGTGTTGGTGAAGTCGGTACCGGCAAGCAAGGCCTGGTTGAAGGTTGCATAGCCGTAGGTTCCATCCGGATGCTGGGTTGCCCCGCGCATGGTGGCATTGATCAGCACGGCGTTGTCGAACTTGGTTCCATCCAAGGTCGCCGAGTTGAAATCGGTGTTGTAAAGGACGGCATTGTCCAGTTGCGCCCCACTGAAATTGGCGCTTTGAGCCGTGGCCCCCGTGGTGGCTGTGTACAAATTGATGTTACTCATCACCGCCTGGGTGAAGTTGGAATTCGACAGGTTCGCATCCGGCATATAGGCATCCGTAAACACCGCGCCGTTGATATGTTGCTCCGGAATGCTGTTGAAAAACGCATTGGACAAGTTGGCGTTGGAGAGATCCGTGTTGGTGAAATTGGCTCCATTGCCATGAACGCCAACCAGCGTAGCCCCGGCAAGGACGGCATCGGGAAGCTGAGCGTTGGTCAGATTGGCATTGGTCAAGTCGGCGTTGGTCAGATCGGCGTTATCCAACCTGGCACCGGTCAGATTGGCCCCCTGAAGCCTCGCGCCGGTGAGGTCTTCGTATTGCAGCTTGGCACCGTGAAGGTCGCACTGCTGACAACTCTTACTGGAAATCAGATTCTTGGTGTTGTCCTGACTGAAGGTCATCACATAGAGAGAAGAGATGCTTTTGTCCGGGATGTAGGGATCTCCCCGGAAATCGTGGTACTGGTAATAGTAGCTGTTGGAACCCCCATAGTAGGTATCACGGTAGATCCACACTCCGGTGGAAGCTCCCGGATAGAGCAAAGACAGGGAATCGTCCAACTGAATGATCGTGTTGGCCAAGGTGACACACGGGCCGTTGCATTTGATCGCCCGATGGCTGGGGCCGCTCTGGTTGAACTGATGGCTGGCATCCGTCAAGTTGGTCACATAGGCCTGCTCGTCCAAGCTGACCAGCACCACCTCCCCGTAGCCCGGCGCGCCGACGTAATCGGTCGCCCAACTCTCATAACTTCCTACCGTGCAATCACACTCTTTGGTGTGGCCATCCAGAATTTCACACGAAGCAGCATCCGTCAGTTTGGACAAACGTTTCTCATCCACCGATTGCATGACCGGTTCGTCCGTCTTGACCGCGGGGTGAACGAAAACCATGTCATCTTTGCCATCCTCCCCCTTGCTGCCGTTGTGGATTTCCAGATGATAGGCTCCGGCGGTGATGGCAGCAGTGAAACAATTTTCATGCCCTGTGGCGGAACCCAGCTCATTGCCGTTGGCATCGACCAGACGAACGGAATGACCCAGCTCTTCTTCATCATCCACACAAAAAGTGTGGCTTGAATCCGCAGGCCAGACGTAGCGGAGTCGATCCACGCCGGGTTCACCGGTATCGTTTTCGTCGCTCTCGTTGGATTCCAGATGGAGCAGAACATGGTGGTGAACACCCAGGATATGGTCGGCCTCAAGATCCGCTTCCCGAAGGGTTGTTCCCTGGGAATAGCCCGTCAGGTCGGAAAAATCCTGCCCATCCGAAGAGGAATCCCCCTCATCATCGCCACAGGCTACAAAGACCCCGCAGGCAAGCAAGAAACACAGAACCCAAATACCGGTTTTTGAAGTCATGGTTTGTCTCCGCCAAGCCGTTTTGGATGGCTCGCATCCCTCAATCATTTCTGGTCGTTCAATCGGCAACAATCCCTTGACGTCCTACCGAGGTAAAACCCGGTAGGAAGCAAGGGTTCAGGTCGTACCAGGATTCATCGGCCCGGAGGCGTGGGAGGAATCCATTCGCTGATGCTCGGTTCGCTGCGATCAGACGGACCAAGCAGAAGTTCATAGTTCATGGTGTAGATGTTACGCCACAGATCCACAGTGAGTTTGTCTGCGGGAATGTTCGTCGTGCGGACCAGCCAGGTGCCATCGGGTTCGTAGATGTCCATGCGATAATCCGAAGCCTGATCGCCGTTGTTGCCATAAGACAGCACGTAGATATATCCTTTGTGCTCCACGCCGAAGTCCAGATACGTCACCGGATCCGTTTCTTCCTTCAGACTCAACACGAAGGCTCCCTGCTGGAAGCTTCCATGACCGCCACAAATTCCGTTGGGGCCGCTGTGATCCGCATCGGGATCATCCTGAATGCAGCTCGTCGGATCATCCGGGTTGATGATGTAGCCATCGTCGCAATCGCACAAAGCGTCACCGAAGTAGGCCAAAGGCGTCCCGTCCGGATTGAAGGCCCGGATCACGGCTTTCACGTTGGTCGTGGTAATGTCCGACACATCATCCAACACCAGCACGGCGTTGTCGGCCCCTAAAGAGAGCGCCAAGGGCTTGGCCAGGAGGGCCGGATTGACGGCGAGCTGGTCCAGGTTATGGAGTTGATCCACGGCGATGCTGGCCACATTGGTATCGGCATCAAGCACGGGGTCATCGGTCAAGGTGCAGGTGAACAGGCGGGGAGAGGCATGGTTGATGCCGACGATAGACCCCAGGGGATGCACCACGGCGCTGTCCAGACGCAAGGGGAATTTGCAATAGCTCTTGGTGTGGTCAATGCCGAAATCCAGGCCCGGCGTAAGATCCACATGACGGACGTAGAGCCACTGGTCGTCTTCAGGCAACAGCACGAAGTTCTGCTCTTCCAGATCCAGGTTCACCTTACCCACCTGCTCGTCGGCAGGAACGCCCAAAGAGTAGAACATGTAGGGCTTGTCATTGTAACCGCAACCGCTGAATTTCAGATTGCTGTCCGGGTCTTGTTTCGCGCTCAGGTTCTGATAGACATACATCTGACCGGTTCCGCTGTTCTGGCATTCCAACACGCCGGGGGTATATGCTTTCCAGACGTATCCCAAATCACCGGTACGCTGATTGATGGACAGATTCACCAGTTCGCTGATTGCATTGGTCGCCTGGTCTTCGGAAAGATTCACCCGCGTCGCCGTGGGAGGCGTATCCAGCGCCGCCGTCCAGACATGGGCTCCGCTGTCGATGGTCAATTTCTGTTTGTGGCGGTACACGCTGTTGGAATCCAGAGGCACCAGGTTCTCTTTGATGGTGATGGAAGCGTCCAGATAGGTCACACCATCGCTGTTCACGTTCAGGAACTCCGCCTGCCCTTGCCCAGCCAGCCAGTTGGTATCGGAATAGAAACCAACCGTGAAGGTCACATGACCACCGGCGGGCATGTCATCCAAGGTAACCACGATGGGATCGCTGACTGTCACCCCCGGCAGTTGCCGCTCCACCACACGAGAATCGGTTTTGCTGAACGTCGCAACCAGCCTGTAATGGGTCGCCGTGGCCGGGAATTGGTAATCGTTGGGATCGTGGTTGATGGTCACTTGAATCGGGTGGGTCGGCGATACCGTGTTTTCAATGATCCACGGAGACGAAGCCGTTTCGGCGGATGCCTGGGCCAGTTGCGAGGTCAAAGCCGCGATGTTGGCTGCGGCCAGCACCCATCCGGCGAAGGGAATTTCTTCTTCCACTTCCGCTTCCGTCACATCCATCGCGATGAACGTGACAATCTTCTGAGCCCCGCGGGTCACCAGGAAATTGCCCATCAGACGACCAAGCTTTTTGGAAATACTTCCAAAGTCGCTATTTCCTGAACTCCAGATCGTACTGAAGAAGAACTGAACAATTGCGCTGGCCAGGGTCGTATCACCAACCAGATCATTCAAAGTAGCGCCACCATCGGCCATGCCGACACCAACACCCAAAAGGATGGTAGGAATCCCCAACTCGAAAACGCTGGTCAGGGAAATCCCCATCGTGGTGATCGCTTTGTCCGTGCTGCCACCATGACCCAAGCCACCGGCGCGGATCTTGGCATAGCGGGCCTCATCCGGCCAATCGAAACTGACGTTGGTTTCCGTGTAATCCCCAGCGGCGGGAATCCCGAAAATCTCCGGAACAGGGCTGGAGAGACTGAGGAATTTGACCTCATCCGTATCCAGCCAGTCACGGATGGTGGTATCCGTCAACCACCCGGCGTTGCCCATCCAGTCGGATTCACTGAGGCTGATCCGGGTATCGTTTTCATCATAGAATTCCGCATATACCCCTAGATGGCGTACCCAATCGTTACGGAATTTCAGTTCCACATTGGTCCCGTCGATGCTGGCAACACGGCTACGGAATCCGCTATGGAACCCGGTTTTACCCATGTTGAAATCATAGGTTCCATCTTTGCGGCGCGTGCTTTCCGGCACGGTCAAGCTTCCCACACCCGTGGTGGGATGGTAGTGCTTTCCAACCAGACTGGGATCATTCTTCACCGTGCGCAGCACATATTGCACCACGGTCGCAGCCGCCTGAATGACCTCGTCCTTGATGTTGTATTGGAACATCGGATCGCCATTCTCAAAGGTGTGCTGGGTGTCATCCTCGTTCATCACCGGGTCCATTTCATACCAGCCATGACGCCCCATCGCCTTGATGGCAAAGGCCAGGTCGTTCAGACCGGGAGCCTCTTCAATGTGATTCATCATGATGTTGGCCGCAGTATCGGCATCCAGGTTGGCAAGATCCGGATGGTGAAACACGACGGTCTTGGCAATATCCAAGGGCGTATAGGTGTTGAGGGTGTCCTCGCTGATCTCCCCGGCTCCGTCTTTGTACCGTTTGAAGCTTTTCCGGCTGGTTTCAATCAGCCTCATTCTGGCTTCGGTCGGGATATGAATGATCGGAAACGCCAGGCCGTGATCGACCTCATCGCCCTGAGCCGTTCTCAGGTGCCCTTCATTGTCCGAGCGCTGGGTGATGTGCATCCGCAAGACGCGATCCGTAGGGAGGTCTCCGACATCCACATAGTGTGTAGGTTCAATATCGTCATCGGTGTCATCCTCATCAAAAAGGCTGGGGTGTTCCGCTCTGGTTTCATCGGTATGAGCGACCAGAGGAATCCGCTGTCCATGAACATGAAGGACATAGTCTTCATTGATCGAGAGGAAGTTCTCATCATGGGCCAGATGGAAATGCAGGCGAGTCAAGACCGGTTCTTCCCCATCGCCGTCTTCATCTCCGTCGAGATCACCGTCAATATCATCGTCGTCGTCGTCCGTGTCTCCGTCGGTCACATCATCATCGTCGTCGTCATCCGTGTCTCCGTCGGATACATCATCATCATCATCGTCGTCATCCGTGTCTCCATCGGACACATCATCATCATCATCGTCATCCGTGTCTCCGTCGGACACGACATCATCATCGTCGTCGTCACCATCATCGCCCCCACAGGCCGTGCAGAACAGAAGCAAGCCGGCCAAAAGCATCATCAGCATCCAAGACCGTTTCATGAGTCCCCCTTTTGGGTTGGGAATACAACACGTTAATGTTTCAAACTCTGTTATCTCAAACGACCGAATCGTTCACATCTTATGGTTCCAGTACAGCATCATCCCAGGCGGCATCCAGGTGCAAGGTCACCTCAATGTTTCCCTCCGCATCCGCAGTGACTTCCTGTTGAGTCAATTGAATCAGGTCACCATTGCTCAGGGTTTCCTGGTTTTCCACGTCCGGGGCCGTCAACCAGGCATCGACGTAATAGGTACCTGCGCTCAACGAAGCCCCCTGTTCCGCAACATCGTATAAAACCTCATCAAAGGTCACGGAAGCCTGGGCATCGCTCAAATCAACCTCCATTACGCGGGCCACAGCCACAATGGAGTTTTCGGGAATATCCAGGCCATTTCGCGGCGCGTTGAAGACGTTGATCCATACTTTCCCATGAAAGAGCGTTGCCGTGGCCCCACCGTCCACCACGGAGGCGGGGGTGGCTTCGCGGGTGATCGTACCGGAAATATGGCCGGGTTCCGGGAAACAGACGTCGTTGTCGATATCGCAACCATAGGTACAGGTCTCACGGGACAATTCGACAATGCAGCCATCTTCATCCTTGCCGCAGGTCAGCAAGGTCACCGGGGCTTCGCCGGTTCCATCATCGCCATCAAGGGTTAAATTCTCCAGGCAGAATGCCCCCTCACTGACATGGTTGGCCGAACAATCATTCCACGTACATTGTGTCTGATCGCTGGGTTCGTAATCCTGATAGTCCGGTTGTTCGGCATCGCCATCTTCGATGAACCAGTCACCATCCAGGCCGGAGCTTTCACCGTCATCATCGCTGTCGCTATCGCACCCAAGGCCCATGCCGAAGAGAATCAGGGCAAGAGACACCATCCACACACTTCGGAACAGTCGCCACGCCATGATCTTGCCTCACTTTCCTTGTTCAAACCGGATTGTCGTTGAAGATTTCCCCTGATGAATCAGCCCTCTGAAGGGATTCCAGCTTATGAAACGATACGGGAAGACACATAGGAAGCCCCCAGTTCCCGATCCCTTGCCTGCCTGATCTCACACCACTCTCACCGATACCGAACGTTCCCTGATTCGTTTCGTCACATCCCCATCAGACATCACGCTGGAAAAATACGACTTCCCTCGAAGGCTCACATCATTTAATTGGATGGTTCGTTTATACGCCAGGTGACGAAGAATAGCAAGGAACTTCGCTTCCCACGTTCTCCTTGCCATCAGCACCATGAGCGATTGAAACCAAGGAGTCATCCATACAGCGTTGTCGTCTTCAATCGACCAAAGACCGGCAATCTTGAATGACGAATGAGCCTTCACCGGAATATCCGGACACGCTTGGACGAACAATCACCAGAACGTATCCAAGATGTCAGCAGGCAGTATGACTCTACACACATTGCAACAAGCTGAATTTCTTGACAGTATTCATCCTTTGTGTCAGACTTCGGCCATGCTCCGAGTTGCATTGGCTACCGTTCGACGAAACCACGTCCTTGCAACCGTATAGGGTGGGAAGGGAAACCGACCCGCCTCCCGTGTTTGGAAAGGAGCCGGAAATCATACTGCGCCCGTAGTGTGTCTCCCCTTCCCTTCCCGCCACGGATCATCCTTCTATTCATCTGTGCAAAGAAAGAGGTCAAACAATGAAGAGGTCTATCTGGATGATCGTGTCTTGGGTTGTGATTCTGTGCATCATCAGCGCGTGTTCCCAGTCTGAAGATGAAGACGAGTTCCAAGATGACGATGACGACACCCAAGCGGACTTTACCCTGAGTGTGGATGGGCAAGACCTGGATGTCTCTCTGTCCCTGGTTACCACACAAGCCTGGGAGGGTATGGACGCCGTGAATCTCGCCGAGTTGGTGGATGCCGTATTATCCCAGGATAGCGCGTTACCCAGCCGCGACAGCCTGGAATTCGATTTCGTCGCGGCGGATGGCTTTCATCCTTCCGATGTCGGCTGTGAACCCTTGGCGGGAAGTGCCTTAAGCGATGGGTTTATTGAAGTGAACAGCAAAAACCTGATGTGGAACGAAGCCGCCCAGATGCGTGGCTGCTACAGTGTCGATAACCTGGCCGGATTGATTGCCGAGCCGCTGGGAAGCTACGTTCCGGATGGCAATGACGATGATGATGATGATGATGATGATGACGCCGATACCCCTGCTCCGGACAATGTGCAAGGGACTTCAGTCACCATCGTGGTGGGGGCTGAAGAAGAGGCTGTAGACATGGGACCATTGGCGCAATGGCAGAGTGGAGAGGTCATCTGGTCCGAGGTGATGGAAATCATCCGCTCCGTCTCGATGGATCTTCCCTCCCTGCAAAGCGCCACCTTTGAGGTGGAAGCCTCCGACGGCTTCAAACCCTCCGATGCCGGTTGCGATCCCCTGACCTATGATGATTTCAGCCAAGGGCGCATTGATGTTCAGAACGCCGATGTCTTCTGGCTTGACGAGGCAGAGATCCCCAGTTGCTACCATGTTTCCGGCGTGGCCAAGATCTACATCCTCGCCGAGTAATCATCGGTTCAGAGCCGTTCTTCCCTGCGATCCGGAGTGAGGCAGGGGTTCTCGCCAAGAAAAAAGAAGGGTATCCTTCAACGATAAAACGAAAGCCCCCGGTGGTTTAACCGCCAGGGGCTTTCGTCTCTGTTCCGCTGTGCAGGTTTGCCTTCAGCTTACTTCTTCCCGTCGGTTTTCTTGCCACCAAAGCCCAATTTGGCCAGGAATCCCGTTTGTTGCTTTCCCTGAGCGCCATCCTGTTTTTCTTTCAAGGCGCGGATTTCAGCCAAGGCTTGTTTGTTGTTGCTGTTAAGATCCAATGCCTTGCGCATGGCGCTGAGAGCCTGTTTGTCTTTTCCTTGAGCTTTATAAATCAGTCCGGCAAAAACGTACACATGGTCGCTCTTCTCATTCATCTTCGCGGCCTGCATCAACTCTTTGAGGGCGTCTTCCGTATTCTGCTCACTCTCCGGATCACGGTTGAAACGAGCCCAGGCCAGCTTCACCAAGGTATTCACATCCCCCGGATTCAGCCGGGATGCCAGGCGTAGCTTTTCAAAGGCTGCCGTCCACTTATTTCCTTTGAGTAATTTCTCGGCTTCATCATAGAGTTTCTCGGAGGCAAGAATCTTGGCGACTTCGTGGGTCGCATCCTCATCTCCACCCCCCTCGATGAGCTTCATGTACTCTGTTTTCTTGTCTTCATGGTTGCAGATTTCGTTGGCGCGACTGATCGCTGTAAAGACTTCATCGGCTAAAGCCCGAATCTGGGGCACATTGTTGAAGGGGAACGTATCCGGGTGGTATTGCTTGGCTAACACCATGTAGGCTTTCTTCACCTGTTTGGATTCACAGTCACCGGGGACACCGAGGATTTCAAAATAGGTCTTGCCCCGGAACGCTTCACGCTGTTTCCAGATGGTCTCATAGGCTTGCCATTGCTCTTCGGTCATGGTCTTCTTGGCCGTATCGTATTCTTTCTTGAGCGCATCCCGGTTCACACGTTCCGGGAAATGATGAACCCCATTATCGCTGGAACGAAGATTTTCCAATTCTTCATCGCTACCGCCATTCATGTAGTGGCGGACATGGGCCGAGAGCAGGCTCTCGCTTTCCTGGCCTGCCGGTTCTCCCCGCTCGGCAAGCAGATCCATTGCCCATTCTTCCGAAGGACGCAAGCTCGTGATATTCATCATGATGAACGAAACCAGCAGGCGCAAGGTCTCTTCCTGACTGCGTTCGCGACTTTGGGCAAGCCGGGTCAGGCTTCTGCTGGTCGTCAGGCTCAACGCGAATTTGCTTTCCTTCAGTTTGAAATTGGTCTGGTCCAAAATGGCTTTGCCTTCAGGACTTAGCCCAAGATCACACTTGGCATAGGGGCGAAGCCATTGCTGAATAAGCGGCATCGGCGTGTAGGTAAACAAGCCTTCACGGATCAAAGCATACGGGTGCCGGTCTAAAGTACTGAACGCGGCGGGAAGATCCTGCTGAGCTTTGAACTGATATTTTCCCAGGGTCCACTTGAAGCAGACAAACAACTTGTATTCCACCTGCCGACGAAGCCAGTCCATCAGTTGGGCGCTGTTGATCACCCCCATTTTCATCAAGACTTCCCCTTGCTTCATGCCGGTCTTCTTCATGGTTTCCAGGCTTTGAGCAAGCTGATCTTGGGTAATCACGCCTGCCGCAGCAAGCAATTGTCCAAGGCATTCACGCACCACGTTACCCGTCACACTTTGCGGTTTCCCCCGTTCAAAGCTGATGACTTTCTTGACCTGCTCATGGGCCAGGAGCAACAGGCCGGTTTGTTTTTTCTCGTAAAGCTGTGCCAGGAGCAGCGGAAACGGTGTTTTATCCAGATCCCCAATCAGCGCCATTTCTTCTCGACGCAACAAAAAGTAGGGATTGGGAAAAGCAAGGTTGTATTCAGGGCTAAGCTCCGGTTGGTTACTCGCAGGGTCTGCGGCTTCGGAGCTTATGGCCGGACGCGGGTAGCTTTCTTGGAAAATCTCCCGCAAAGCACGGATAATCCCCACGCCCGTAACCGGCTTTTCCAGATAGGCCGACAAGCCATATTTACCGGTTGCTTCCTTGGCATGAGTCGCGGCCTTCATGACTCCGGACACCATGATGATGGGGGTTTCCTTGCCGTGAGGAAGCCAACGGATCTCTTCCACCATGCGGAAGCCATCCAGGCCGGGAAGCAGGACATCAATGATCGCCACGTCAAAAGCGCGTTCCTCAAAAACCTCAAACGCCTCTTTCCCGTTGTAGCGGCTGGTCACCGTGAAGCCTTCCTTTTCCAACACCTTGGCAAGGCTATCGGTGAAATCCTTGTCATCATCCACCAGCAAAACATTCAGCGTCTTTTTCGTTTCATCCACGGACACGCGCACGCCTCCTTGAAACCGAGGTCATTGACATAAAACAGAATAACGGGGATCCCCAGATCCCCGTCACTATAGCATGAGTTGGGCTTAGCCCCAAACAAGAAATCCAGGATCGAAGTTTCGGCTCATTCTCGGATGGAAGGGCCGCACGCGGATGGCAAATCCATGATTGCCTGTGGAGGCAAGGTCAAGCTCTCCTTTGAACTGAGCTACGCCTTCATGGAACTCTCCGGTAAATTTCAAGACCTGGCTTTGCCCGCCTTCAATGCTTCCCCGACTGTCCATCGGACCATGATAGGCTTCCACAATCACCTGATCCGGAATCAATCCGGCAAGGAATACACTGGCCTGAACCATGAGGTTCTCACCGATGCGGTTGATTTCCGGCCCCACACGGTTGACATCCACCACCTTGACCTGCTGCCATTCTTTCGAGATCAGATCGCGCCACTGATTGAGTTCGTGAAGAATCTTGCGATCATCTTCATTCAGACTGGTCATGCGCTCCGCAGCGGAGAGGTAGAATTTCTGCATGTACTCCATCAGCATACGATCGGTGTTGAACACCGGACAGATGGAGCGCATTCCGTTTTTCATCATCCGAATCCAACGGCGAGGCAGCCCATCGGTGCCACGATCATAGAAAATGGGAATAATTTCGTTTTCAAGGATATGGAACAGCGCCTTGGCTTCCACTTCATCGCCATAATGGGTATCTTCGTACTCTTCACCGTTTCCAATGGCCCAACCGTTATCCAGGTCCGGTCCATAGGCTTCCGGCCACCAGCCATCGAGGACACTACAGTTCAAGCCGCCATTGACCGGAACCTTCATCCCGCTGGTACCGCTGGCTTCCAGGGGACGACGGGGGTTGTTCAACCAGACATCGACGCCCTGCACCAGATAATGGGCGACGTTGAGGTCATAGTTTTCCAGGAAGACGACACGCTGGCGCAAGACATCATCCGCCTGGGCGGTTTTGACGATACGCTGGATCACCTCTTTTCCCTGCACATCATGAGGGTGTGCCTTTCCGGCAAACACAATCTGCATCGGACGATCCGGGTTCCCCAACAGGCGCTTGAGGCGTTCCATATCGCTCATAATCAACGCGCCGCGTTTGTAAGTCGCAAAACGACGGGCAAAGCCGATGGTCAAAGCTTCCGGGTCCAGAATATCGTTGGCCACCATCAGTTCACGACGATTGGCCCCCCGGTTTTCCCATTGCTTGCGCACACGGTTACGGGCAAAGGACACCAAGCGCTCCCGGCGGCGCTCATGGGTACGCCACAGTTCGCTGTCTGGAATACGCTCCACCGCTTCCCAGCTCTCCTTGGCATAGGTCCGTTCCCGCCAATGAGGCCCAAGATAGCGATTGAACAGCGCGTGCATATCGTAACTGACCCAGCTCCGCAGATGGATACCATTGGTCACATGACCGATGGGAATCTCGTTTTCCGGCAAACCGGGCCAGACGTCTTTCCACATGCCACGGCTGGTTTGACCGTGCAGTTCGGCCACACCATTCAAGCCGGAAGCCAGACGAAGCGCCAACACCGTCATACAGAAGGCTTCGTTGGGATCGTAGGGGTTCTTCCTGGCCATGCCGTAGAATTCTTCCTGGCTGATCCCGAAGCGTTCCCAGTAGGTGCGGAAATAACGCCCCACCAGATTCAGATCAAAGACATCGTTGCCTGCCGCCACCGGAGTATGGGTGGTAAACACGTTGGAGGCGATAACCATGTCTTTGGCTTCCTGGTAATTCAGACCTTCATCCATCAACATGCGGATGCGTTCCAGGCCCAGGAAAGCGGAATGCCCTTCGTTCATATGATAGACTTTGGGGTTGATACCCAAGGCCTGAAGCAGACGCATTCCACCGATACCCAGAAGGATTTCCTGCTTCACACGGTGTTCATGATCGCCACCGTAGAGTTGGTCCGTAATATTCCGATCTTCCAGACTGTTTTCCGGAATGTTGGTGTCCATCATATACATCGGCGTGCGGCCTACCGTGATGTTCCACACCTGGGCCTTCACCGTCCGTCCGGGAAGATCAATGCTGATATGCAAAGGAGCGCCGTTCTGATCCCGAACCAGGCTCATCGGCATGTTGGGGAAGTCGTTGTCCGGATAGAGTTCCTGCTGCCAACCGTCGGCGTTGAGGTATTGCTGGAAATAGCCTTCGCGGTACATGATCCCGATAGCGATCAGCGGAATCCCCAGATCGGAACTGGATTTCACATGGTCACCGGCCAGCACGCCCAAACCACCACTATAAGTAGGCAGGCTTTCATGAATGCCGAACTCCGCGCTGAAATACGCCACCTGACAGGGTTCGCCCTTATGCTTCTCCTGATACCAGCGAGGCTGTTCCAGGTAATCTTCCAGATCATGAACCACATCATCCATGTGGGCCAGGAAGCTTTGGTCAGCCTGCAATTCGTTCAAGCGCTCCTGGGAGATATTCCCCAGCAGACCGATGGGGTTGTGGTAGGTTTTTTCCCACAATTCCATATCCATACGCATGAACAATTCAATGGCGCTATGGTTCCAGCACCACCAGAGGTTTCGGGCCAGTTTTTCCAAGGGTTGAAGGCGCAAAGGCAGGGACGGCTTCACCACATAGGTCCGGATGGTTTTCATAATCTCAACATCCTCTCAACAGCAGGTGATTCGTGTCGGGTTTCGTTGGTTGTCGCATTGACACTCATGAGCTATACACGATCCCAGGATTTTGGGCAATGGCTTTCTCGGCACTTAACGAAACCTGACAAGCAGGCTCGTTCATGAACATTCAACGTACTTGTGTAGTCGGCACCTTTTGCGAAAACACAAGCAAGGAAGTGAATTTTCTGGAAAACATCGGAAAAACAACGGACATCCAACCAGCCTCAACCCCACGCGAGGCCTGCTTTACAATGCCGTCGTCAGGGAATCAATCGTCGGCTTCATCGAGTTTCTGGCGGATGATCTCTTTCAGGTGACCGCCGGACCAGTTACTCATCAATTGTTCCGTTCCATTAATAATGACCGCCGGGGTTCCCATCAGTTGCAAGTCCATCCCTTCCCGGATCTCCGCTTGAAGCTGCTGCTGCATCACCGGGTTGTCCAGGCAGGCCAGCAGTTGGGTTCGGTCCAGGCGTAACTCCGTCATCATCCGCTCAAAGGTTTCCTGATTCGTCAGCAGGCGTTGGTTTTCAAAGGCAACGTCAAAGGCATCCCAATACTTTCCCTGCTCTCCGGCACAACGCACGAACATGGCCGAGAGGCAAGCGGCGGTGTGGAAGGGCTGTTGAAGACCGGGGTGGCATTGGTGATCCAGAGGATAGTCTTTGTGAATCACGCGAAGCTCTGGAAACTCCTTACTTAATTTCATAAGGATTTTATGAAGATGGCTGCAATGGGGGCATTGAAAATCGCTGAATTCCACGACGGTGACTTTGGGCTTATCCGAGCCGAAGGCATAGCCGGTGGTCAAGTTCAGGGGTTTGTCCAGTTTCTTGAAGATCGGGGCTGCTTTATCCTGTTTAACCTGCTGTTGCTTTTCATAACTGGAGGTGGCGAACAGAAGTCCCACCATCCCAAGGCCAAGCACGACCACCACCACGGCACGTAAGGGCTTGGAAAGCAGGGTTTTAACATCCTGCCAGAGAATTCTGGGTTGATCCTTGAACAAAGTCCGGCAGGCCATCAGGCTGAAAATCAGGTTGGCCAGGTTGATCCCCCAACCCACCATACACAGAATACACCACGTATGCAGTAAGGCTTTGGAAACATAGGCCAAAAAGATGGTGTAGACAACGGAAAACAGGCTGAGCCACACCAGGTAGACCCCGGCATGTTTGGGCTTTTTCGCCACAAGGGAGCCCAGGGCAATCACGACAAAGAGCAGGTAGAAGGCAATCCCCCAGATCGCAACCGGAACCCCAAACAGAGTCGACCAGCCACTGGCGGCAACGGCATCACAGTTGATTTCGTTGTTCACGTTGCAAAAACTGGAGAAACTACTATCGCCACCGGTTACCTGGTAATGGATATACGCCAAGTAACCCATCACCCCGATACCACCGAGGGACGAGGCAACGAGTGCCCCCAACCAGCCTTTGCGTTCGGATTTTTCCGTCACAGCACACCTCCCGATGCGGTTTGCCGAACCCTAGTCTTCTTTCCAGTCGATGTCAACCTTCGATGGGCGCTTCCGATTCATACACACAAGCGATGAGGAACAACAGAATTCACTGGAAGCAAGGGACAGCACGACAAAAGGGCCATCAGAAACAAGCCATCGACCATGACTCGTTTTCAGGGTTAACAAGAACCTGGATGATTTTATTCCCAAAAAGACTTATTTTTCCAGTAATTCTTGGGAGATCCATGATGAATGGGTGCCAAGTTTGTCAAGGACTATAGTGGATTTTCCAGCTTGACCCGCAAACCATATAACCAGATATTCATGCAAGAAAACCTTGTCAAATGGACAGAAGAACGATAAGCTTTGAACCATTGGGTTTACAGACCTCATACAAAACAATATGGAGTTAATCATGCGACTATCCATCATGCGGAATAGTTGGTTGTTTGTTCTGGCTTGTGTGCTGATCCTCACTTCTTCCACATTGTGGGCAAAAGGCGCACCGAACGATGACAAGGCCGTGGATGCAGACCGCGGCAATGTCGCCGAAAGCCTGGAATCTCTTTGTGCGGAGTTATCCAACGCGATGGTTCGTGAGAACCTCACGGGGAAGAAGGTCGCCGTGATGGCCTTTGCTGAGAACGGCGCACTGGCCAAAGAGAAAGAGCTGGGAGCGGTCGTGCAAACGGAACTGAGTTCCAACCTCGCTCAAATGAACTGGAGCGTCGTCGAGCGCGAACGGCTGGCCGATGTTCTTGGCGAGATGGAACTTGCCCAAAGCGGCGTGTTGGATGACGCCAAGGCTGCCGAAGTGGCCGCTCTGGTCGGCGCGGATGTGCTGATCCTTGGTTCGGTCAGTGAGGCGGGAGACACCTTCCTCATCAACGCTCGTGCCGTAAGTCAGGAAAAAGGTACCGTGCTTGCCACGGCCCAGACCAGCGTCCAGGCGGCCCACCTCATCGCCCTTTCCAGCGAGGCCGTTGTTTTGCGCTCTCGCTGGGATTCCACCTACCGTAGCCTGATTGCTCCCGGTTGGGGCCAATTCTACAATGAAGAACCCATCAAAGGGGGAGTGTTCATCGCCGCCGAAGTGGCAACCCTGGGTGCGGCGGTAGCCTTGCTGTTGATCGGTCGCCAGACCTACGACGACTACAAGAGCATGACCCGTCCCGACGATATGAGCCAGGAAACCTTTCAGAACAAACTGGATGACAAATACAACAAGGCCAATGACCTTACCGTAGCCAGCTATTATGTCTTCGGCGCAGCGGGAGGCATCTGGCTGATTAACATTCTGGACGCCGCAATCAGCGGAAAAACCTACACCCGCACAGATAAAGGCGTGGAAGTGGCCGGGACACATTCCCAGGCGATTCCCCTTGTCCTGAATGACGGACGAAACTCCGTATTCGGTGCAGGTCTGACCATGACCTATTAGGGATAGCAATACATTCTCTCGATAAACTCAGTGAAATACCTAGAAAAAATGATGAAATCCAAACCAACCAGCTTGTTGGCGAAACAAAACCGACAGGGGATGACCATGCGTAGCACAAACCCAAGCGCTTGTTTCTTGTTTTTGGCAATCCTGCTCTCTCTGGGAGGATTGATCGGCTGTGACGCCGAACTGTCACGTTCCAACCCTTATGATGAAAACGCCCCGGCGGACGAACAAGTCCCGGCCACCGTGCGAGGGGCGGTTCTGTTGGAACAACAGAACGAAGGCGAACAGGATGCCGTCTCCGTCACCCTGGAAGGTCCGGGTCAAACCTTGACCACCACCACCAGCGCCGATGGCAGTTTCGCCTTCCAGGAATCCGTGATGCCTGGAAACTGGCTGCTGCGCTTCAACATGACCAACTACCAGGAAGTCAGCTACGGTCCCTTTGACGCCAGTGTTGCCGGGGAGGTGACCATTCCCACGGTGAACCTGAAACTTCGTCGGGCCAGCCTCTCCGGAGCGGTTCGTCTGGAAGGCGTGGATGACAGCGGCAACGCCTTGGAAGACTTCAGCGGAGTGCGCATCCTTGCCCGGCAGACATCGGGCGTCAGCGCCAAACGGGTGGCCAAGCTACGCGCCGACGACGATGACGACGACAATGACTCCGGTGATGATGATGTGACAGATGATGACACCACCGGTCAGACGGAACGCAGTTACAGCGCGACAACCGATGAAAACGGCAATTTCTACCTGGATGAAGTTCCCTTCGGTGACTATGACCTCGTAGCCGGGAAAGACGGGTTTTCCAGTGCGGCCCAAGAGGTGAGTGTCGGAGAAGATCAGGTTCAGATTTCCGGCATCGTGCTGGTTTCCAGCCTGGGTGCCTTAAGCCTGAATGACGGAAACGATGTGACCAACAACCCAACGGTCAACGCCTTGTTGAAATCCAGCGGACCGATGAAACGCTGGTGGCTCTCCGAAGATCCGGATTTTGAAGACGAGACAACGATCAGCGGGGAGATCGAAACCGGCGTGGAAGCCGATTTCGTGGAATCTCCCTTCACTCTGAAAAGCGGCGATGGCAACCATGTAGTCTATGGAAAATACGAAACCCTCGCCGGACTTCCATCCGAGCTTTCCAGCGCCATCATTCTGCTGGATACCACCGCACCGCAAAACATCTCCGTGACGATCAACAACAACGACACCTACTTCACCGATGCCGTGGTCAACCTGACTCTGGCCGCCCAAGACCGCCACTCGGAAGTTACCGGAATGCGCCTCTGCCTGGACGGCGTCTTTGATGACGAACCGGTGCAGGATTTCACCCTCAGTGAAACGGTGACCCTGCCCGTCCCCAACGAGGCGGACGGCCAGCAATTCACCGTGTCCGTGCGCTTCCTGGATGGTGCAGGCAACGAATCCGAAGAAACCTCGGACGACATTCTGTTCGACAACACCGCTCCGCAGTTCGGCACGACGGCAATGCAGATCAACGAAGGCGACGCAGCCACGGCCCAAGCCACGGTCAGCCTGGATTTCGACATCAGCGGCGCGGACCTCATGAAACTGAGCAACGATTCCGGTCTGGGTAGCGCCAACTGGGAAAGCTTCCGCGCCTCCGTGAGTGGATGGCGTCTGGCCGATGGTACCGTGGAAGGCGAGAAAACGGTTTATGCACAGTTCAAAGACAACGCAGGCAACGAAACCAGTATCATTCAGGCCAGCATCAACCTGCAAACCAAGGGAACCCTGGGCGGTACCCTGTCCTTCCTTCCTGCCGACACGGAGCAGCCGTATGAAAACATCACCTTCACCCTGGACGGGCAAAGCCTCTCGGATGTGAGCATCAACGAAGCTGAGGGCCGTTTCACTCTGAATGAGATTCAACACGGCATTTACAGTTCTTTGACCGTGAGCAAGACGGATTTCCTTCCGGTGCAGATTCCCGCCGTGGTGGTGGAACCGATGCAAACCACGGATGTAGGGACCATCCAGTTGGCAAGCCGTTACGGGTCGATCAGCGGAACGCTTTCGGTGGTTCCCGCCGATACGGAAGAACCCTTTGACGGAGTCAGCTTCCTGCTGGATGGCCGCCCTCTGGGTAGCGGATTGGGTGACGTCACCCTGGATGAACAAACGGGAGCGTTCACCATCACCCGCATTCCCACGGGAACCTACGGTCTTCTCCGCGTGCGCAAAAGCGGATTCGACGATGCCACGGCGATGGGGCTGGTGGTCAGCGCCGAGGGAGCCACGGAACTGGGGGCCCTGTCTCTGGTCAGCCAGGTGGGCCGCCTGTTCGGCACCTTGAGTGTTGTAGCCGATGATGCCAGCAACGCCTATCAAGACCTGAGCTGGTTCCTGGACAACCAGGTTCTTGGTGAAGGTTTCGGTGTGATTGACCTGAATACCGACGAGGGAAGCTTCAGCATTTCAGAGATTCCCACGGGAACCTATGGTGCGCTGCATATCCGCAAAACCGGCTTCCAGGCCGCTCAAAGCGGGATCGTGCGCGTTCAAGCCGCCGAGGCCCAAGACCTTGGCGCCTTGACCCTCACCGGCAGCACGGGAACCATCACCGGCAGTCTGGCCTTCGTACCGGAAAACACGCCGAACCCGCTGGACGGCCTGACCTTCAGCCTGGACGGCCAAGCCCTCGGCAGTGGCCTGGGTGAGATCACCCTGACGGAAGAAAGTTCCACGTTCAGTATTTCCGGCATTCCCAACGGCTTGTACAGTTCCTTGACCGTGCGGAAGACGGACTTCCAGGAAACCACAAGCCGTGCCTTGACCGTGCAGGCAGGCAGCCCGGTAGACCTGGGTTCCCTGACACTTTCCAGCCTCTACGGCAGTATCACGGGAACGATCTCTCTGGAAGCGTCCCCCTTGGTCACCGAAGTCAGCCTGTACCTGGGCACTCAGGAACTCAGTGAAGCAAGCATTGCAGAGAACGGCACCTTCACCCTGGATCGTATCGCCGTGGGAAATTATTCCGCACTGACCGCCCGCAAGGATGGCTACACGGATGCCTCCACGCCGATGATAACCGTCACCTCCGGCGAAACGGTGAATATCGGGTCCATGTCTCTGCTTCTCTCACGTGGCAACCTGGAAGGCACCGTGCAACTGGTGGGACGCGGGGACCACTCCGGGGTAATCCTCAGTCTGATCGGCACCTCCCACAGCATGGTGTCCGATGCCAGCGGCTACTTTTTCAAAGACAACATCATTGCCGGCAACTACAGCTTGGTTCTGCAAAAAGACGGTTTTCAGCAGAAAACCATTCCCGTCTCCATTGAACCCGATGAAACAACGACCGTAGACACCCAGCAACTCAGTCCGCAATCCGGTGATTTCCGCGTTGCCGACGGTGCGGCCTACACCAACCAGACCACCGTCGATCTGGAACTGGAATACGACAACGCGGCCATGTTGCGCGTCAGTGAAGAGGATACCTTCTACCTAAGCCCCGATGTCACCGAGCCTGCGTTTGTCTCCATTACCGATCTGGTTGACGCAAGCCTGCTCACCATCGACCCCGACGGCACCATGCACCTGGCTTATACCTTTGAAACTGGGGATTCCGGCGAGATTGAAGACGGCTTCAAAACCATCTATCTGCAATTTCAGGACACCGAAGGGCTGAACTCCAGCGCCTACAGCGCCTCCATCACCCTGGACCGCGTTGCGCCAAGCATGGCAGAAATCACGATCAACGGCGATGCCACCTACACCAACAGTTCCACCGGCCTGGTCACTCTGAGCCTTTCGGCTTACGATGAAAACGACGTGGAATTCGTCTACCTCTCCAAAAACGGAACCACCTTCACGTCCTCCAGCTACGTACCGAGCAAGTCCTACATTCTTGCCGATCCTCAGAGCGATGGCGAAAAGACCGTCTGGGCCTATTTCGTCGATCCGGCGGGCAACCAGAGCGAAACGGTCTTCGATACCATCCTCCTGGATACCGAACCGCCGCAGTTCGTGGCCTTTGAAGTGGTCGCCGAAGTGGAATCCGAAAGTGTGAAGTACACCACACGTTCCTCGGTCAACCTGGTCATGGAAGTCAACGGCGCAACCCAGATGATGCTTTCCAATACCAGCGGCTTTACCGGTGCCGTGTGGGAACCTTATGTTTCTTCCCGCGTCTGGGTGCTTCCCAATTTAGAGCAGGAACATACGGTGTACGCCCGGTTCAAAGATGATGCGGGGAATATGATCGGCAGCGAAGGCACCATCCATGACAGCATCACCCTGGACCTGACGCCGCCTCCCACGCCGGAATTTACCCTCACCGGTGACAACATCGTCGGGACCAACGCCAACGGTGAAGCCATCCAACTTCAATTCACCAACGCACCGGCTGATGTTCAGGTTCAGGTGTCCACGGCGATGTCCTTCACCGAGGCCGCCTTTGATCTTCCCGTGGGCGGCATGGTGGATTACAACCTGCCCGATCAGGACGGCAGCCATATCGTCTACGCCCGCTATATCGACCTTGCCGGTAACACCAGTGACCCGGCCCAACGCAGCATCACGCTGGACCGCTCCGGCCCTTACGGCGAACGACTTAGCGTTTCCGGCGGAAGCGTACAAGCCTCCCTGTCGGTCACTTTGGAGCTTTCAGCGGTGGGCGCAAGCGAGGTTCTGGTCAGCGCCGGAAGCACCTGCTCCGGCAGTACCTGGACGCCTTACGTGACCCAGATGGCCGTTACGGCCAGCGGCTCGGACGGTGAAAAGACCTTCAGCGCCCGATTCCGCGACGAAGCCCACAACGAAAGCAACTGCATCGGCACAAGCTTTACCGTAGACCGCCAGGCTCCGACCCTCTCCGTTGAAATCAACGAAGGCGCCTTGTACGCCAACAGCCGCGGAGTAACCCTGAGCCTTACCGCCAGCGATGGAGCCAACGGAACCGTCAGTTCCATGCGTATCACCAACGAGGCCAGCTTCGGCAGCGAAACCTGGGAGCCGTTCCAGGCGGACAAGTCCTGGATGCTGACCAGCGGTTCGGATACCAAAACCGTCCGCGTGCAGGTGCGTGACGAAGCAGGCAACACCCGCGAAGCCACGGATCAGATTCTCTTGGACCTCAGTTCTCCCACCGGGGTCAGCCTGAGCATTCAGGATACCAACGGCTACGTGCAAAGCTCAACCGTAACCCTGACGCTTTCGGCGACGGACAACCTTACCGATGCTGCGCAGTTGGTCTATCAACTGAGCAACTCGCCCAGCTTCAGCAACGCCGTTTCGGCCAATTATCAGGATGGCGGCGTAACCCGCACCTGGGAACTGAGCCCCGGCGACGGAGAGAAAAACGTCTACCTGCGCGTCATGGATCTTGCAGGCAACCTCACCGAAACCAGTGACAGCACCGTGCTGGACAGCTCCGGCCCCAACGGATCATCCGTATCCCTGGCTGAAGGCAGCTATGTTTCCTCCCCGGATGTCACCCTCCTAGCCCAAAGCCCCGGTGCCGATGAAATGCAGATCACCGGTGACGTAACCGATACGGCCAGCACCTTTGAATGGATCGACTTCGCCGCCAGCACCAGCCTGGAACTGGATGAAAGCGCCTGTGATGACGGGCTGTGTGAACTCCAGGTTTCCTTCCGTGATGCCGCCGGATACAGCGATGGACCGATCAGCCTGAACGTGATGTTGGATGAACAGGCTCCCACGGGAACCCTGGTGATTAATGAAGACGCCAGCCATACCGATACCCGCGCCGTGACGTTATCCCTGAGTGTCAGCGATGACCGCACCGGCATCAGCAGTATGCGCCTGACCAACAGCGCCAGTTTCACCACCGAGGAGTGGGAGCCCTTCGTCACCGAGAAATCCTGGACACTGCAAAGTGACAACGGAACCCGCGCCGTCTTGGCCCAGGTCAAAGACGCCGCCGGAAACGTGCGCTCGTTGACAGACAGCATCATCCTGGATACTCAAGCGCCTACGGATCTGGCCATTTCCATCGAAAACGATGACAGCTACACCACCAGCCGCACCGTAGACATTACCCTGGATGCAATGGACAACCTGAGCGATGAGGAAAACCTCACCGTGCTGCTTTCCAACGACAGCAGCTTTATGGAAGCGACGGAACAAGACCTTGTTGAAGGTGGGATTACCGTAAGCTGGACGCTTTCCGAAGGCGACGGAACGAAGATCGTCTACCTGCGCGTCATGGATGAAGCGGGGAATATCGACTCCGCGATGGATTCCATCGTGCTGGATTCCCAGCTTCCCCAGGCCACGCTCAGCATCATGGGCGATGACCCGACCAACGCAACCAGCGCCACCCTGGTCTTCACCGCCAGTTCCGATGTCAGCCTGATGCGCATTGAGAACACAGACAACATCAACTGCGCGACGGGAAGCTACGAACCCTACTCCAGCCAGAAAGCCGGGTGGTTATTGGGTGACAGCAGCGGAGAAACCACCGTCTCCGCCTGTTTCAAAGACGCGGCAGGCAACACGGTTTCCGTCCGTGACAGCGTGACCCTTGACCTGGATAACCCCACGGGAACGCTGAGCATCAACGAAGGCGAAACAATCACCGCTGAGCGCATGGTCACACTGAGCTTGAGCAATATTGCCGATGCCACAAGTTCCGTAACCCAGATGCGTGTAACCAACGCCCCCAGTTTCGGCAGTCAGGAATGGGAAGCCTTCACGGCAGAGCGAAGCTGGACGCTGGCCTCTACCAACGGCCTGCAAACCGTTCGCGTGCAGATTCGTGACGAAGCGGGCAACTCGACGGAGTTGACCGATGACATCGTGTTGGACAATCAGTCCCCTGAGAACGTGGTGATCCGCATCAATGACGACGCCTTGCAAACCGGAAGCCGCACCGTCAGCGTGTATGTTGACGCTTCCGATAATATTGCCGACTCCGATGAATTGACGTTCCAGCTTAGCAACACCACCTCCTTCAACAACGCCACCAGCTATACCCTTACACCGGGTGGCCGCACCTTTCCGGACTGGACCCTCACCAGCGGAGACGGCGAGAAAAACGTCACCGTGCGCTTTACGGACACCGTGGGAAATATCACCGATGCCACGGCGTTCATCATGCTGGACACCACCGAACCGGAGGCCGCGGTTGAAATCCTGGGTGCCGATCCGACCAACCAGAGTCTGGTAACGGTCAACCTGCCTGTCTTCGATGCCCCGTTTATCAAATGGGCGGTGAGCGACGCCATTGATTGCACCAGCGGTGTCACCGAGCCTTTCCCGATGAACGGACGGCTTGAAGGCGTTAACCTGGGCTTGACCAGCGGCACCGTCACGGTATCCGTCTGTTTCAAGGATGAGGCAGGCAATACCGCCAGCGCCAGCGACAGCGTTACCCTGGATCTGGATGACCCCACGGGTAGCCTGGTGATTGAAGACAACGCGGCGGCAACCAACAGCCGGGAAGTCACCCTGAGCTTCACCACATCGGATACCACAACCAGCGTAACCGATGTGCGTATCAGCAATGAAGCGGGATTTCTAGGCATTGATTGGGAACCGATGACCACGCCGCGTAGCTGGTTGCTCAAAGCGGAAAACGGAACACAGACCGTTCGGGCGGAACTTCGTGATGAAGCGGGGAACACCCGTATCGTGACGGACAGCATCATCCTGGATACCGAAGAGCCGACCAATCTGACCATCAACGTATCTTCCGGTACGATGGTGGAAGGGATGCGCTATGTTTCCAATTCAACCATCACCGCCACGGTAGACGCCGAAGACAACATCTCCAATCTGGCCGGGCTGTCCTTCTATCTTTCCAACGAGCCAAGCTTCAGCAATGCCACCACGGCCTTGGCGGATCTCACCGATTTCAGTTGGACCTTAAGTGAAGGCGATGGCGAGAAGAACGTCTATCTGAAGGTGGTGGATGAAACCGGCAACAGTGCCACAACGATGACCACCCTTTTCCTGGACACCGAAGCCCCGACGGCCAGCCTGACGGTCTTGGGAGACGATCCCACCAGGCACCAGGAAATCAGTCTGGTCTTTGAAGCCAGTTCCGATGTCACCATGATGAAACTGGAAAACACGGCAAGCATCAGCTGCGCGACCGGCGTGGATGATCCCCTGCCCCCTTCGCACCGTATCGACAACTGGCCTTTGGGGGATAGCTCCGGCGTGATCACCATCTCCGCCTGCTTCAAAGATCAGGCCGGAAATACGGTTTCCACAAACACAACGGTCACTCTGGATCTGGATCGCCCCACCGGTACCTTGACCATCGAAGCGGACGACCCGACCAACTCTCCCAGCGTCAACCTGGCCATCACCGGAAGCAGCGATGTAGAAGGCATGGCCCTGGTCAATGGCGATGGGCTGAACTGCGAAACCGCCCCCTACGAGCCCTTCTCTTCCAACCGCAGTTGGATGCTTCCCGAACCCACAGGCCAGAAAACCGTCACGCTCTGTCTGCGGGATGAAGCCGGAAACACGAACAATGTCCAGATTCAAGATTCCATCTTCCTGGATCTGACCCCGCCGGAGATTGATGTCACGCTCGGAGACGGAAGCGGCATCGTCACCAGCAACCTGACGACCTTGCATTTCGATCCCGCCCCGGCGGCAGACACGAACCAGGTCTGGAAATATTCCGTACAAAACCTGGCCAGCTTCAGTTGCGGAACGATCTCCGACTGGGCCAGCATGAACGATTACCCAGCCACGGGCCAAGTCGCCAACTATGATCTCAGCACCCGAGCCGGTCAGCAGGAAACCGTTCATGTCACCGTCTGCTTTGCCGACCGCGCAGGCAATACCCAAAGCCAGACACGCAGTATCTACGTGGACCGCAAGGCTCCGGTAGGCTCGATCAACCTCAACGCCACGTACTATCGGGATGACAACGGGGATGATCTGGTGGAAGCCAACGTAACCATCAGCGCCAGCGAAGATGTCACTGAGATGGCGATTCTCCCCTACATCACGACCTTCGTGCCGGACTGCTCCAGCGCCAGTTACGAAGATTTCTCCAACAGCAAAACCATCCCCCTGCTTCAGAATGATCCTTCAGAGTCCGGCGTGACGAATTACGTCTGGGTCTGTTTGAAGGATGAAGCAGGCAACATCACCGATTTCCGAAACGGCGCAACCTACATCCGGGATACCTGCATCGTAGACACCAATCCTCCAAGTGGCACGGCCACTATTGAAACGGCAAGCCCGTCCAACTCCCCCTACGTTCTGGTAACCTTCTCTTCCGTCAGCCCGGACGTGGATTTCATGGCCTTGTCCAACGAGTCCCAAAGCTGTGCGGAAGCCAATTACATGAACTACACGACCTCCATCGGATGGGAACTTCCCGCCGAAGATGGAAGTCATACCGTTCACGTCTGTTTCAAAGACAAAGCAGGCAACACCGGCAGTGACGAATCCAACGCGATGGTATTGGACCTCACCCCACCGACGGCCCCGACACCGCTCTTGCCGCTGGACAACGGTTTCACGACCACAGACGAACCCACCCTGAGTTGGACGGAAGCCGAAGGCGGCAATACCTACATGATTTATTGGGAAGTGGGCGGTACCGAACGCTACGCCGGACCCACGGCCAACCTGAGCTACACCATTCCTTCGGTGTTGGCTCTGCCTGAAAACGGTTATGTCTCCTGGTGGGTAACCTCCTACGACACCGTGGGTAACAGCAGCGAACCCTCACCGGTTCACCATTTCACGGTAGACACCCAAGCCCCCACGGTCAGCAGCATTCAAATCAACGGCGGAGCCTCCTACACCCGCTTTACCAGCGCCCAGATCAAAATGATCGGCGTCAGCGGCGCCCATGAAATGATGGTTGCCTGCGATGGCGTGCTGGATACCGAGCAATGGATTCCCTACAACCCCGTTCATGACTGCAACCTTCCCGACGGCGACGGAACCAAAACCGTCCGGGCGCGTTTCCGTGACGAAGCGGGGAACGAAGGACCGGCGACCTACGTACAAGACACCATCATTCTGGACCAGACGCCCCCTGCCCCTCCGGTGATCTACACCGAGCCCAGCGTGGTCAGTTCTTCCTCGGTGTCGTTCATGATCGACGGTTCCTGCTCGGACAGCGGTTCCGGGTGTATCACCGGACCAAGCATTGAAATCAAGGGAGGATCCAGCTACGCCAACTGGACCTACAAATCCTCGTATGACGTGGTCAGCCCGGAGAATGGCTGGACGATCAGCCTGCGCACCAACGTTTCCAACAAGCTGAGCGCCCGATACATCGACCGTGCAGGCAATACCAGTACCGAAGAATTCGTGATTATCCGCCATGATAGCATCAAACCGGCACGTCCGACAGACACAACCATCACCGCCTCGGACCGCACCTTGAAACTGAGTTGGACGCCTTCCACCAGTTCCGATGTTGCCGGCTATAAAATCTATTACGATTTCGATGATTACACCACCGGACTGGAAGACTTCCAGGGTAACTTCGCCCATCAGGGACAAAGTCCGATCACTGTGGGCAAGATCACCACCTACACCCTGACCGGTTTGACCAACGACATGCCCATCGATGTCTTCATCACCGCCTTCGATGAAACCGAAGAGCCCGGTCCCAATGAATCCGATTACGCCTCTGCGGGAGTAGCAACCGGCACGCCGATGCAGGTTCCCATCACGATGGAAGGCTGGGGACTGGGAGGCGAAATCGACGACATGGTGGTCTACAAAGGGTGGGTCTATACGGTCAGCAAGACCAACGGCGTTCAGGTCTACCGTACCCGTGACATCATCGCCGCCGACGGGGAAGACATCACTCCGGTTGGAACCCTTACCGGCGAAGCGGTTCTGAGAACGCGGTTGGAACACTACGGGAACTATCTCTATCTTTATGATGACGGGTGGAACGACAGCTTCAATCGACTGGGAGTTACCGTAGTCAATGTCGGCGATCCCTCCAATCCAAGCCTGGAAGGTGAAACCCTGGCCTGTACAGGAATAGGTTTGAACCGCGTCTGCTATTACGTATACGGGCTGAAGATGGGCTTCCACGCCTACAACACCACAGATACCAGCCGCAATGGACTCTACGCCATGATTGCAGTACGCCCTTTAGGCTATTACATCGGCAACGCGGGATTATACCTCATCCGAGTCCCTGTAACGGACCTCACCGTGCTTGACATCACATCAATGAACAGCACCTACGATGTTCTTGAAGTAGCCGACACCAGCGGTGACGATGAGGCCAAGGTTCATCGTATGGATATCGACTCCCGCTATGCCTATCTGACTACGGAGCATACAGAAGGTGATACCGACCGCGTCAGCCGGGTCTATATCCGAGATCCCGTCGCGGCGATGACTCTTTCAAGCCAGAGAACGCTACCGACGGCGGCACGGGATCTGGTTTCCAGTTACCCCTATAGCTTTGTTGCGTCCAAATACGGTATGTACATCCTGGATTCCAGCGGCAATGTAGATTACACCTTCCAGGTCGATACCGCCAATGCCGGCGCCATTCAAATCGCCCCGGCAATGGCCTTCATCGGCTACAGCGAAGGAGACAAGGCCGTCCGGGTGATTTCTCTGAACACCCACGGACAAAGTACAGGCTCATTGAATGAAATCGGCAGTTACCGTTGGCCGACCTCCGGGGCTTCCAGTACCTTACGCTACAAAGACATGACCGCGATGAAGCTTGAAGGCAACTACCTCTACGCCACCTTCAACGAGGGTGCCACCAGTGGCTTGGCGGCATTCAAGATCAGCACCCCGGCCCGCTTTGACTGGAAACACCAGATCAGTTCCGACACCGGGTATGACTTCCGTGGTTTTGCCGTCCATAAAGACATGGTGTACGCTGCCCATTACACCTCTCCTAGTGGTGTCTCTGCCTATCGCATCTGGAATGCCGAATCTCCCGACGAACGCTGGACCTTGAGTGATACCATCGGCGGCTATCATACCGTGGTCCGCACCTTCGGGGCCGGGTATCTCTTTGTCGGAACGGAGGGGGCCTCTTCCAGTACCTACGGGCATTTTGCCATTTTTGATGCCCACCCCTATTCATCCAGTTACGCTCAGATGACCTATGAAAGCCCCAATGTTGCCGGAGGAGGGATTAGCGATGCCGATATTCATGGGAATGCCCTGATTCTCAATACACGCGCCAGCACCTGCGTCAAGAGCTATGACCTGAGTGACATCACAGATGTCACCTTCGGCGATTCCTACTACAGCGTGGAATGTCATGGTGTCTTTGTCAACAGCCGCTATATCTATTCTGGAAGGAAAAGCGCGGTCAGTTCCAGAATCTACACCTATCGGCTCGATGCTCCAGATCCTATTGCCAATATCACATCTTCACTTTCCAGAAGTATCTACGGCAACACGGAGTACTTCGCTTTGACGGGAAATGCGGATTATATCTTAGGCTGGCAAGATCCTCCTTCCGGAAGCAACTACATCCTCTATGATGGAAGCGACATGACCACCGTCGCCAACTGGACGGAAAGCCAGAGTACAAGTTCCGGAGTTCCCGTCGTGGAGTATTATGGAGCCAACGCCTTCATGTCAACGGGAAGTATCTGGGATATGACGGACCCGACGACCCCGGAAGCCTATGCGGAAATGCCGGGAACCATCCATGAAATGCACGTTTTGGGAGCCTTCTACTTCATTCGTAACAGTTCGATCAGCGGTTACCAGATGGAGCCATAACCGCCGATCCAACTCCCAGGTAGAAACCACCAAGCCCCGGTCTGCATGACCGGGGCTTCATCGTATCGACCAACCCTGCTTTCCCTCACCCTTGCTTACTCCATTCGCGTCCCCTTCTAAGCGGGTATGATTTTCAATCTGGGAAGGATGGAATGGTGGAGAAAACAAAATCGTGGGTTTTCCAACCACGGGCCATTCATCCGAACTCTACCGAGGTAGGCTCATGGCGAGTGATTCCACGATGCGGGATTGGTTCGAGCCACGAGCCATCCCTCGAACCACCGCCCTATGGCCGTCATCCGACACGGGGCGGCTCCGCCGGGGCTGGGAACACGAAGTGCCGTCCGTCTTGACAAACGCTCATTTTCCCGGAAATAGGATCAAGGAATCTGCCCGACCGGGCCGTGACTCATTGGGTATGGTGTAAGGAGCAACGCTCGCCGATTACTCACAGGAGCCGATGTCCCGGTATGAGGCGTTGTCACAAAGTCCCAGGCAGAGGTTGTCGTATTCTTGTTCTTCCGAGCAGACCGGCTCTACCTCGTCCGGGCAGACGCACTCGCTTTCAATGCACTGGTGTTGCAAGCAGATATGACCGGTCTCGCAATCCGAATCCTGGGAGCAGGCCTGTTCCGGGCTGGAAAGATCCGCCAGACCATTGACACAGACGGCATAGGTTTCCGTAATCAGCCAGGAGCATTCGCCGCTCTCCGTTCTGGCGCAACGAGTGAGATCCAGGCAGAGGTATTCGGTACTCCAGGCTTCACAGGACGAGGCCTGGCTTTCTTCCGAGCATAATTCACCAAAGCAGCCGGTCACCACACAGGGCAGGTCTTTCGGGTCCATCGGCACGCATTCGCCGTTCTCACACAAATCACCAAGAGCGCAATCATCATCACTCATGCAGGCAATGGGTTGATCGACCTCCATACACACTCGTGGGCAAGCCTCAGGATCATCCGGGTACAAGGAAGGATCACTGTCTTCATCGTCGTCAGCGAGAAGGGAACAATCCTCGGAGCAGACCATACCCGATGGGCAATCCTGATTGCTGGTGCAACCCAGGCGATCCTCTACACACTCACCCTGGTAGGCAAACACACCACCCTCACACTCCATCTCACAATCATTGGGGAAACTCACCCATCCGCTCTGATCGGCAAGGTAGCCGCAAACCGGGTCATAGACATCATCACAATTGCAGCCATCCGTTATGGCGTTGGAGCAGTTGGCGTAGGAAATCAAATCGTAGGTACAGCCATCGTACCACCCTTCCTGATCGCTTCCTCCATTCAGGCATTGTGCGTTGCATTCCTCACAGGGTTCATCGTTCATCCGAATCACCTGGCTGTTGCAGCCATCGACCCAGGCGTATTCTCCGGCAACCAGCATACACTCCGGTACGCAATCGGACGCCTGATAGGAGCAGGTTCCCTCATAGGCCAAGGCAACATGATTGCAGGTCAGTTCACAGATATTCAGATAGGTCTGCCCATCGTCTCCACACACCGGGTCATAATCGTCCGGGCATTCGCAATTTTCCGTCGCTCCCTGGCAGCGACCATCCAGGCAGATCATCTCGCCGGGGCAATCGCTGTCATAGTAGCAGCTGATTCCGCCGTTATCTTCGCAGAACGCCTCGCTGGTATTCTCAACCCCCAGGCAATCCGCCCAGCAGGCGTTGGGATACACGATACCGTTTTCATCACAGACCGGCTCACCCGGATCCTCATCACAGAAACAGCTATCTCCGTCCGGCAATTCCGGCTGACAGGAACAGTCATCGCAACGATACCCCTGCGGGCAGTCTTCATCGCTGGAACACTCACAGGTACGACACTGGCAGGATTCACAGCCGTTGATGTCCGGCAGAAAGCCGCTGGGGCAATAGCTCATACACTCCACATCCGGGCAAAACGGTTCCCGGCATAAGCCACGACACCCCAGATTCACGGTAAAAGCCCCTTCTGCTCCGTAGCGTACCGAGGCCACCAGGATCAGATACAAGCCATGTTCCGACAGACGAAAGGCCGGAATAACGGCGCTGTTCTCTTCGGATTGCGCCTGTGCAACCATCCGAGCCTGTCCCCACAAACCGTTTTCCTGACGGGGACCGTAAAGGGCCAAGGCTCCTTGAAAAGCACCTTGCGTTTTCAGGCCGGCGGTTACCGAAGCACCAGGAAGCGCATCGAAGGTGTACGCCGCAAAATGGAGAGATTCTGTCAGTTCACCGGAAGCGGAATCACCAAAATTCAAGGTCGTCGAGAGTTGATCCGGGCCGAAGTATTCCTCAATGGAACCGGGGTCCAACAAAACGGGCGGGGTAAAACGAAATCCCGTTGCGTCATCATCATCCGTCTGATCACCGGCATCATCACCATCACCAGGATTCAGGTTTGCCCCCCCTTCCTGGTCGCCGTCTTCCTCAAACTCGTCATCATCATCTTCTTGGATATTGGTATATTCCTTGTCGTCAGAGGGTGAATGATCGCAGCCCCCTGTAAAGAGCAGGAGAACCAAAGCAAGCGCAAGTATGAAAGTATATCGGGTCATGGTGCAACTTCCCGTGATAAAACAACATCCGAGCTTTATCTTAGCAAATCTCACGCCAGGAAGCGAGAATCCTTTCAAGAAAGAGAATAGCTCTTTATTATCAGCACATTACCAAGGTTTTCCCACGAACACTCCTTCGTCATCAACCAGGAAAAGAGCCTATGGGGTGACCATTTGGAGACGACGAGATGGTTTCTTCTTGTGTTTTCATAAGCTTACAGAAACGACAATTCTTCTTTCCCTGTCAAGAAAAGCTGACAAAGCTCCTGAAATCACCGCGAAGCCTTTTCTGATTTTCGTACAAGCTACGCCAAAAGCAGCCGAGCCTCCCCGGCTTGCAAGACCTCACCCACCACGGCGGCCTGCCGAAGCCCCTCGTCATGCAGCGCCCGGACAAGCCCCTCCGCCTTGCTTTCCGCCACACTCATCAACAACCCCCCGCTGGTCTGCGGGTCTAAAGCCAGCCATTTGCGCCGGGATTGCAGAGAGGGCAATTCCACCATCTGTTCTTTGACAAAGCCCAGGTTGCGCATACAGCCGCCGGGAATCACACCCATGTCAATCAGGTCCAGGGCTTTGGGCAGAACGGGGAAGTCTTTGCTGGTCAGCCGGAAGCTCACCTTGCTGGCATCGGCGAACCGATAGGCATGGCCCAGCAGGCCGAAGCCGGTGATGTCCGTGGCGCCTTTGACGCCGAAGCGCTGCATGGTTTCACAGGCCGACCGGTTCAAGGTCGTCATGCTCTCAATGGCCGGGCGGACATCCGTTTCGTCGATCAGATCCACCTTGCGAGCGCCGGTCAGGATGCCCGTTCCAAGCCCTTTGCTCAGCACAAGAAGATCACCGGGTTTTGCGCCCTGGTTGGTGACCAGTTTGTCCGGTTCCACCAGACCCGTTACCGCCAGGCCGAATTTCAAAGGAGTATCATCCAGGGTGTGGCCGCCTAAGACCAGCGCCCCGGCTTCCACCACCTTGCTTGTGCCGCCTTGCAACATGTGCGGGAGGTAGTCCAGCGGCAATTCCTTGGATGGAAACATCACCAGGCTCAAGGCGGTCAAGGCCCGTCCGCCCATTGCGTAGATGTCACTCAAGGCGTTGGCGGCGGCGACCTGGCCGAACTCGTAGGGATCATCGACCATCGGCGGGAAAAAGTCGGTGGTCTGGATCATGTACGAGCCGTCCTCCAGCCGATACACCCCGGCGTCATCGTGGGTTTCGGCACCGACAATCAGCTTGTCATTGCGCGGCAGTTCCACGGAACGCAGCACGCTTTCCAGGGTTTTTGGGTCCAATTTGGCGGAACAGCCTCCCGCCTCCACCGTCGTGGCCAATCGAATCGTAGCCATCAGTTCACCTCAAGCCGTCTGGGTTGGGTCGTTCATTCGCTTGAATTGGCTATACATCCCCACAGGCAAAAAGTCCACGCTTGGAACGAGAAGATCCCGGTCAAGCCCCGTACCGGCTGCCGACCTCCTGACGTGGCGGGCGTGGCTGGATGGTCTGTTTCGTCCCCCGGACCCAGGCTAGCCCGTAGGGCTAGCCTGGGTCCGGGGGACGAAGTCCGGCGCGTTTTTCCTGGCTTCCGGCGTGTCACAGCGGGGTGTTTCCCTTGGGCCGGTGAAGCATCCAGGCCGATCAGCCGGGCTGTGTCCAGGCGGTTTTCTTGGCAATTTCCCTCGTTTCGAGTGTACAAAAAGCCCAGTGTTTTCGCAAGAGCCTGAACCCTTTTGGGCCGATACGGGCGAAAACAGGCCACCGGCCCGGCTCTCCCGGCACCCCGGTTTCAGAATCCTCTTGGATTTCCTGGACAGGAGGGAAGGAACACGACAGACCAGGCGGAAAAACCATGCCTGGCCGACCATGCAGGAATTCACATGCTACGAAGGGGTGCGTTTCTGGGGAGGGGGGGAGCAAAACCCCCATAGCATGGTAACAAAGTATTCATGCCACTTGGACGTGTTGCCACATCACCATTTAAGTCCAGGTTCACCGCATCCCTTCTTCAAAAAGATCAACCTCTGTATCTTCCTCGTTGGCCTCAGACTGGTAGTACTCTGCAAGCCTTTTCAGAATGCGAGTGGTTCGAGGATATTTCCCAGCATGAACTTTGGCTTGGTTCTGATAGTAATCTTTAAGGTCGCGTTCCTGTTTCCCTCCTTCGAATAGACCTCGCACCGTAGTTCCGTGACCGTTGTATACACCACGAACAAACCCTGTATCAATATTGCGGTTGGCTACATCTTCAAGGATTTCCCGAACCGCTTCCGGTGGCCATGATCCCTCATCATCCTCTGGGAATTGAGAGAGAATCTGACCTATTTCTTGATCGGCAATTTTACTTCGTCCGCATTCCAAAGCCAGTCTTCTGGTTTCCTTCACCCAACTAGCCAACTTCGATGGGTCAATAGGGCAACTGTTTGTGTTTTTGTAGTGTTCCTTCCAATTTGAAAGCAATGTGTATGCACGATCAGAGTTCGTCCTTTGTTCCTCTGTCAGTTCAACCGGATCTTCGCCAACTGCTCTGTAGATCATTGATAACACTGCGACAAAGAAGGAGGGGGCAGTAGCTAAGCGCCGATATAGCACTTTGGGTGCTTGTTTGTATGGAAAACTGGGAAGAAATGTCCACTCTAGCGATGCAAGAAAGTGTTCTTCTTCCTCATCCGAAGGTTCAACGGTTTCCAACAAGTGAAAAATGGCATCACTGGCTCGATCGAACTTGAGTTTGCCTTCCTTGTCTTCTCCCTGGGCAATGCCACTAAGGATTCTCATTGCGAACTCATTATCAATCGGCTCCGGCTGATGGTGTAGACAGAAGCTTACATAATATGCGGCAGAGGATAATCGACCAGCTTGGATCAGTTTCTTGAGGAATGTGCTACGTAAATCCGCAGAAACCTTCCCACGGCCCAGAATTGAGATTCGACTCCAAAACAGGCGTTCGGTCTCTGCACCTTCCTGTGATACAAGATCCCAACTTTCCATTGTGAATGGAAGGCACGAAAGAACGTGGGCACGGATTTGTGGCGGCCATTGTTTCCAGACTTGGTTTCCAAGTATCCCATCCAGCCACCCTTGGCCTTTCGAATCCAACCTTCCCCTAATGAAAGAAAGGCCGAATTCTTGCCATTTTAGATCGACTGATCCCAGCATGTCGGTGAGTAACTTGATTTCATCAATACCTTCATGGATGCCTCTTCCAAGTGCCAAGGCAACCGTCTTGTGCTCCCCAACACGTTCTGCAAAGGTGATTACCGAATCAAGGCCTTCGGTACTAATCATCTCACAAATAGCTTCAATACGACGCTTCTCCACTTTCCTATCATGTTCTTCGTGATCCTCCGACACCTTCTCCGGAATGCGTGGGTAGCCCACAAACAACCATTTAAACTTATCAAAGATGTCGGTGGGCTCAAAATGTGAGTAGGCAATTTCCAGCTCACGTACCTGCTCTTCTCCAAGCGCCCACTTCGCATTCGGATACTGACGGTGTGGTGAAATTCGATTACGTAAAGCATCCCATATCGCAATTCGGTCTGCCTTGGCAAGAGTGGCAAGATCATAACTCTTCAGCATTTTCAGGGCTTCATGGAATTCGTTCCCCTGGAAACGATCCATCACCTCAACCAACGCCACTATCCCGTGTGGATACGCTTTGACATGACCCATAAACATTTTCGCTATGTTGATGTAGCATTGATTGATTTCGGCATCTGCGAGCTTTAGCCGATTGCTTGGTACCCAATCACGATAGCGAGGTTTGAATGTTGGATGAGAGTGTTGTTTAAGCCCGACTTTAGGAAGCAGAAGACCCAAGAGATCCCAAACTGCCTCCGGGTCTTTGTCAATAAGCCTATCGAGAAGGCGCTCTCTTTGTTCCGTGTTTGCAGCGGTGCTGGGATACCAGGGAAGAAACATCTCTCGTAGGCAATTGATCGGCCTGTTGGCGATATTTCCACCAGGATCAAACTTCGTAAGCTTAGCCAGGCATGTTGCGGCCTCGTTGAGATAATCCGGCGACCATGCCAAGCACTCCAAAGCCCAAAGCAGATCGTAATGGTTGGATCTTGACCAAAGATTGTCCTCTTTTGAAAAGAGTCCTGCCAATGCTGAAGAGGAGCTTTCAAGGTCTTCCTGGACAGCATTCAAGAACTGATCGGGAGATGCTTCAGCGAGAAGGGGAAGGGCTTGCCCAAGGGATTCCCATCCCTGCCAAGTCGTTACCAGCTTCAGCACGTCATCGACAATTTTGTCACTCCATTGCTGACCTGTAAACCTTGTGAGTAGAGGGAATTTCTGGCTTGTAGCTGCCATGATCGCCAGGGTATCAGCCAAGCCTTCCCGTAGTGGTTTTGAATATTTTGACCTAATTCCATGAATAGAAGCAAACATCCGTTGGTTTTGTTCCAGATCGTATGTTGAGTCAATCTCGGTTAAGACGGCCACGGATGCGGAATTCAAGTTCTCGAGATCACGGTTCTCAACGAAGCTTGAAAGAAGGCTCCAAGCCTCTCGTTTCTCAAAGATCGTCCACTTGTCATCAATTAGCCGAATCGGGGGATCGGATTCGCGAGACCATCTGATAAGCGATTCACGATATTGTTGGTAAGGACAGCCTGCCAACTGCTGGATGATTTCTTTGTCGTTTGAATTGGAATCGTTCCATCGACCCGCCATCAACGCAGGAAGCAATTCACGGGCATACTCTTGCTTGGCCCAAGCTGGAACCAGTTCCTCGGGGTATTTCGCGATGGATCGTCGAAAAGCCTTGAAATTGGCACGAGCAAGCTTGACGGAGTCGTAGAGATCCTTTTCTGGAATTCCCATTTCGATCAATGCAACTCTGGCCTCGTCTCGATCAAGCCGAGGTAATTCCTGTGCGCCCTTCGTTTTGGCTTCACCACGTCCCAATGGCAGAAAAACATGATGCCCTCGGTTCACCGCGATAGATAAGCCATCGCGTTCAGGAAACGTTGGGATGAGCAGCAAAGGCGGGTTAGCTTCAGCCAGGAACCGATCCCAAGCTCCACGGTCCTTTACCACGAGGCTGCGCGACAACGGACTTTGCCCACTATCTCCACATGATTTCAAACTAGCGATAAGGAACGCAATCACCTCTTCAACGGAATCACCTTGAAGGGAAAGCATCTCTGGGGAGCCGGTCGCCCAAGCCTGACACTTTCCTACCTCGTTCTTTCGTCCTGCGATCATAAGCTTAGGACTGATCGGGGGGGTCGTCACATCAGCCCATTTTTCCCAGAACAAATCCAAGTCCTCGATACCATCGGGGAGTTTTCCAAGCTTTCTGGACAGCCAAAAATGCACGGCAGGTGCTTGTTCCAACCATGTTGCCAAATCATCAGCATCATAAGCCCGAACGTCTTTCCAAATGCCTTCTTTCTTCTTCTCATTAACCCAGTTGTCCTTCCCTCCCCATCGCCGTGGGGTGACAAAGACAAACATGGAAAGGTTTGGCTGCAATTCAAGGGGGTCTTGGCATCGTTTTTGGTAATCCTTATCCGCCTTCCCCTTCACACCCGTTGTTGTTCCCATTTCCCATCCGGAATCCCCGGCAGGTATAAAAGCGTTTCCAGAGGAGGTTTGAAGAAACCCATCCCATCCTCCGATCTGAACTCCTTCATCACCCCGAAAAGAGATTTCTTCAACCCCCTGTGTTGTTGTTGCCAAGATCAAACGGCGCACCAGAACAGGAAGCAATTCCTGTGCTTCACGGCGATCCGCCCATTCGACAATGTCCGTAGCATTCACAAACAAATCGGATCTGGCCATATTTTCCTCTCAATTCTTGGAGATGATCTAATTTATTGCTGACTGTACTAGCTGAGCGTGCGGTATTTCTTTGAGATATAAAGTATTCTGGTGATTTTTGCAAACGGATCAACATCTTGACCTTGTCTTAAAACCACTACCCCAACCTTTTTTTCCTGTCGGGGATGGAAACAACTACACCAATCCTTCCACCTTGCACAAGGTCATTCAACGGGGCTTCCAACTGGTAGACCACCGTCCTGCGGATCTGAGGATAGTCCATTGCCAAACAAACCACAGTCTCCACGCTTCCGGTAGGTACGCCGTAGTCCGCTTCGAGAAGATTATCCAAGTACCTTGGTCCACCCTCCGACGCCTTTATCAAGCCGACATCCTGACCTTCCGTTCCTGCCTCTTCCAAGTTCCGGTGAAACCTGCAAAAAAGTCCACGGTCAAAACCGGAAAGGTTTCAACCGTGGACTCGTCGGTTCGTCAGGAAAACCCGGCAGGGTTTTCAGAAGGATCAGCGATTTTTCACAAACTCACACGCGGCGTTCCCCAGGACGGTGAGCCTTGGGCGCGGCTTACCACTCTCCCGTGGTCAGATAGTCATGAATCGCTGCGGCGGCCTTTTTCCCTTCACCCATCGCCAAGATAACCGTCGCGGCACCGAGAACAATGTCTCCCCCGGCGAATACGCCCTCTTTGCTGGTTTTCGCCGTGTCGCTGTCGGCAACGATATTTCCACGGGCCGTGACATCCAGATCATCCGTGGTGTCCGGCACCAAGGGGTTGGGACCGTTTCCGATGGCTTCAATCACGGTATCCACCGGCAGACTGAACTCACTGCCTTCCACCGGAATGGGCCGACGGCGTCCCCCGGCATCGGGTTCGCCCAAAGACATACGAATCAATTCAAGCTGCTGCACATGGCCGTCTTGGGTTCCGGTGATGGCTTTCGGCGCGCAGAGCATCATGAATTCCACGCCCTCTTGCTTGGCATGGTGGATCTCTTCACTACGGGCGGGCATTTCCTCCGCCGAACGACGGTACACCAGATAAACATGCTCGGCACCCAGACGCAGGGCCGTGCGTGCGGCATCCATCGCCACATTGCCGCCCCCCAACACCGCCACGCGCTTGGAGCGCACCGTCGGGGTATCGTTGTTCGGGAAATCGAACGCGCCCATCAGATTGGCGCGGGTCAGGTATTCATTGGCCGAATACACCCCGATGAACTGCTCTCCGGGGATGTTCATGAAATACGGCAAACCGGCCCCGGTGCCGACGAAAACGGCCTGGAAGCCTTCCTCGGTCAGCAACTCATCCACGGAAATGGTCTGGCCGATGACATGGTTGTATTCAAACACCACGCCCATCTTTTCAAGAAGATCCACTTCCTTCTGTACGATGGCCTTGGGCAGACGGAACTCCGGAATGCCGTAGACCAACACACCACCGCCCTTATGGAAGGCTTCAAAAACCGTGACGTCGTGGCCCAGGCGAATCAGATCACCGGCGACGGTCAAGCCCGCCGGACCGGCCCCGACCACGGCAACACGTTTTCCGGTTTTCGGAGGAATATCGGGAAGATCCATCCCGCCTTCTTCGCGTTCCCAGTCGGCGACAAAGCGTTCCAGGCGGCCAATGGAGACGGACTGGAAGACATCTTTTTTCATTTTGCCCAAGGTACACTTGGACTGGCACTGCACTTCCTGCGGGCAAACGCGACCCGTCACGGCGGGCAGGCAGTTTTTGTCACGAATGGTGTTGATCGCTTTGCGGAAATCCCCTTCGGAAATGGCGGTGACAAAGGCCGGGATGTCGATCCCCACCGGGCAGCCTTTCACACAAGGAGCGTTTTTGCATTGCAGGCAACGATAGCTTTCCGCCATCGCCTGCAAAGGCCCATAACCCAGCGGAACTTCTTTGACATTCCTGCGGCGGACATCCGGGTCTTGTTCAGGCATCGGCTGCTGGGGAATCTCGGCCCGCTCTTTGGGAGTCAGTTTCTCTTTGGCGCGCAGGTCATCCACCAGGGCTTGCAGGGCTTGATCCGAACTACTCATGCTTCGCCTCCGTTTCCTCCTTCGCCGTTGCCTCATCGGCCATACGATGCAAGTTGCAGCCCTTGCTTCCGTGTTCTTTCCAGCGATTCAGGCTTTCACTTTCAAGATCCTGATAGCTACGTTGGCGCAGCATCATGTTATCCCAGTCCACCAGGTGACCGTCGAATTCCGGGCCATCCACGCAGACAAACTTGTTCTTTCCGCCCACCGTCACGCGACACCCGCCGCACATGCCGGTTCCATCAATCATAATGGTATTGAGCGACACGGTTGTCGGAATGTTCAAGGGCCGGGTCGTGCTTGACACGAATTTCATCATCACCGGCGGGCCGATGGCAATCACTTCAGAGATTTTCTCTCCGCGTGCCACCAGGGAAAGGATGCCTTCGGTGACCAGCCCTTTGATGCCGTAGGAGCCGTCATCGGTCATCACCAGCACTTCGTCGCTGGTTTTGCGCATCTCTTCTTCCATAATCAGCAGGTCTTTGTTCCTTGCGCCGAGAATGGAAATCACCTTATTCCCAATATTTTTATGGGCTTGGGCAATGGGATGAGCCGGGGCGGTACCGATGCCGCCACCCACGATAACCACGGTATGGGGCTTTTTCTCCACATGGGTCGGTTTTCCCAGCGGGCCGGCCATATCCAAAATGACATCTCCGACCTTCAACTTGCCCATTTGCATCGTGGTTTTACCCACTTCCTGAACCACCAGAGACACACTGCCTTCCACCGGGTCGGCATCGGCAATGGTCAAAGGAATGCGCTCGCCTTCCTGGGTGGTTCGGATCATCACAAACTGTCCGGCTTTGCGGCGTTTGGCAATCCGTGGGGCGCTGATGCGGAAATAGTTTACGCTTGGAGCGATCTGTTTTTTCTCCAGAATCTCATACATGGGTCATCCTTTTTGAAGCAAGCAGGTACTTCATTACACATTTAGAGCGAACCGAGCCCTCATCTCAGGAAATTGCTGGGATGGTCTTTCTGGCTTGTCTCACTCTCGGTTCGTATAGTATGCCTACTCTTCCCGAAATTCAATCAATTTTTGCAGAATTTTCGTCACCACTAAGTTTCAAACACAAACCAAACACTTGGCAACAAACACAAGCAGAGATAAGGGACGACGGGAAAAACAACGTTCCGAAGACCTCTCTGCAAATGGGAAACGCCCCTACAGAGTTCATCCATCGGATTCATTGTTGCGATTTATCTCGTCGTTATTTCGTATTTTTTACAGACAACGTAAAGAATGAACCGTCTCGCCTAAATGGAAAGAGACAACTCAATATTCCCCATCAGTTCGTCCCAGTCTTCACGCTTCACCCCAAGGCGCCCCAGGATATCCAACACAATACGCTCTGTTTTTTCATCCATCCCGTGAGAGGCGATCCGCCCCACCAGAGAATCGGCAATATGCAGAATATTGGTCAGTAAAACATCCTCTGTGGAGCTTTTCGGATTATGATGGTGCCCGATGGCGTCACAAATATCAGAAGGAAGTCCCCAATCCTGGGCGATGGTCTTGCCGATCATGCAATGATCCTGCTTCATGTACTTGTGTTCAAGCTCGATGAAATCCTTCCCCTGCTCGTCCTCTTCAGACAGGGTTTTCTCAAAGCCTTCGGGGTCTTTCCATGCCTGATGAACAATGCCGATGTCGTGCATGATTCCGGCCACATAGGCCTTTTGCGGCAGCTTGGGGACTTTCAGGTCCATGCTCAACAGCTTGGCCACACGAGCCACGGCAATGGAATGCTCATTGAGCTGTTCCCCGCTCAGCGAGGTCACTTCTTCCGGGAAGTTTTTGAAGGTGTCTTCCAGGCTGGCCGCCAGAGCGATCTCTCCGACCACGGAAACTCCGAGTAAAATCAGAGCTTGTTCCAAGTCTTCCACCTGGCTGGGCAAACTGTAGGCTGCGGAATTGGCCAGCTTGAGAACCCTGGTAACAAGCCCCATATCCGCCGACAATACTTCATCCAGATCCCTCATTTCAACATCGTCGGGATTGGATACCATCTCAAGAATCTGCGCAGTGATCGCCGGTTGCGAAACAAGGATCTCCCGCTTCTTCTTTTTTGGTTTCTTCTTGTTTTTCAATTCATTATCACTCAAACGTCATCCATCCCTTCAACCAACAACATGGAAGTCAAGGTGCAAAGTGACCATTACGCCAATCGGAAAAAAAAGGAGGGTCTTTAGACAGAAAACGACAGCATCCAGAGAAAAGTGACAGAACGTGACCTCGGCGGCATCCTGAATCCTCCCCGGCCCCGCCGTGGATCACCCAAGGCTTGTAGTAGTTATCCTTATCATTGATAGAACGGTTATTTATTGGACACACCCAGGCGCTCTCGTTATAGTTTGCGCTACATTTGCTTTATATGGCCCAATTCCTATGAGTCGTTCCATTCCCACTCCATGCTCTTGATGAGGAATTTCACGAATTATGACAACGCTCAGACGGCTCCTTGAAGGAAAAAAACAGGCGCTTTTGAAACGATGGTTTGAGTTGACGGTGGATGTTTATCCTGAACAAACCCGGTCGTTTCTGAAAGCCAAGAAAGACCCCTTCGCCAATCCGGTAGGGCAGAACCTTCAGGGTGCCCTGGAAACCATCTTAACGGAATTGCTTGATGAGGGGGAAGAATCCCAGCAGGGATTGATGACCCGCGCCCTGGACGATGTCTTGCGCATTCGCGCCGTTCAGGACATTTCAGCCAGCAAATCCGTGATGTTCATTTTTTTCCTTAAACAGGCAATCCGGGAACAGATTAAGGAGTTGAACACGGACCCCGCCCTGCAAAACGAGGCGATGGACCTGTTCGACCAGTTGGATACCCTGAGCCTGTTTGCTTACGACATCTACACCCGTTGCCGTGAGGAGATTTACCGCCTCAAGGCAACGGAACTTCGAGATCGCTACAAACGTACATTGGATAAAGTCATGGTGGAGATGGAGGACGATGAACCTCTTCCCGTCATCCCAGCCTCTAACCCCAGCCAATCGCAACAAGGTGGTGATTCATGAGCGCCGTTCGTTCCATCCTCGTTTCGCTTGTCGCCGTAGCCATACTTGGTATCGTGGCCTACGGTGGAGCGGCAGCGGGACTTAACTCGCTGTTTGGCATCGTGCTACCGTATGTGGCTCTGGCCCTGTTCCTCGGTGGTATGATACTCAAAGTGTTGAAATGGGCCAAGTCCCCGGTACCATTTCGCATTCCAACAACCTGCGGGCAACAGAAAAGCCTTCCCTGGATCCAGCACAACGCCCTGGAAGCTCCCTTCACCAAAGGGCAAGTCTACCTGCGCATGATCCTTGAAGTGCTGTTCTTCCGTTCTCTGTTCCGCAACACCAAAGCGGAAATCAAAGACGGCTCCCGCGTGGTGTACAGTTCGGACAAGCTCCTGTGGGCCGCCGGCCTGGCTTTCCACTACAGCTTCCTGTACATCGTGATCCGTCACCTGCGCTTCTTCCTGGAACCCGTTCCGGGCCTGGTGCATACCTTCGAAGCCATCGACTCCTTCTTTGAAGTCGGCGTGCCGATCATCTACGCCACGGATCTGGTCTTCCTCGGTGCGGTAAGCTTCCTGTTTGTCCGCCGTGTGATCTTCCCGCAGGTTCGTTACATCAGCCTGATGACGGACTTCTTCCCGCTCTTCCTGCTTCTGGGCATCGGATTCACCGGTGTGTGGATGCGCTACATCTCCAAGGTAGACATCGTCGGTGTCAAGGAACTGAGCATGGGCCTGGTGACCTTCAGCCCCGCCGTTCCGGAAACCATCGCCCCGATGTTCTTCGTCCATCTGACTTTCGTCTGTGCGCTGATCGCCTATTTCCCCTTCAGCAAACTGACCCATATGGCCGGCGTGTTCCTGAGCCCCACCAGGAATATGGCAAACAACAGCCGCGCCCAACGTCACATCAACCCCTGGAACCCCGACGTGAAGCTTCACACCTACGATGAGTGGGAAGACGAATTCCGTGACAAGATGAAAGCTGTCGGTTTACCGCTTGAAAAGGAATAACATAGGGTTTTACCATGAAAATGCCTAAGCCTCACGAATTAGCGAAGACGATCGACCACGAAGCGCAGATGTCGGGTCCGTCCTGGATGGACGTTCCGGTCCAGATGAAGGAAGGCAACTGGTGTTATTCCGGAAAAGCCACCAAGCTGGAACACCTCGGCCTGGCCAATCCTCGCGAGTGGCAACCCTCGGATGACGACTGGAAACTTCCTGAAAACTGGAAAGAAATCATTCTGGAAGGTTTGCGGGAGCGTCTGGAGAAATTCCGTAGCCTGCGTCTGTTCATGGACATCTGCGTGCGCTGCGGCGCCTGCGCGGATAAATGCCACTTCTTCATCGGTTCCGGCGATCCGAAAAACATGCCGGTGCTGCGCGCCGAACTGCTGCGCTCCATCTACCGCCGCGAATACACCACGGCGGGCAAGATTCTGGGCCGCATGGTGGGCGCTCGCGATCTGACCAAAGACGTGATTAAAGAGTGGTTCTACTACTTCTATCAATGCACCGAATGCCGCCGCTGCTCCGTGTTCTGCCCTTACGGCATCGACACGGCGGAAATCACGATGATCGGTCGTGAACTGCTGGACCTGCTCGGTGTGAACATCAACTGGATTCTCGAACCGGCCTCCAACTGCTACCGTACCGGTAACCATCTGGGTATCGAGCCGCACACCTTTGTAGACAACGTTGAGTTCATGATGGATGAGCTTTCCGATGTCACCGGCCTGAACCTGGAAGTTCCCTTCAACAAGAAGGGTGCGGAGATCCTGTTCATCACTCCGTCCGGCGATGTCTTCGCCGACCCGGCCATCTATACCTTCATGGGCTACATCCTGCTGTTCAACCATATCGGTCTGGACTACACGATGAGCACCTACGCCAGCGAAGGTGGAAACTTCGGCCTGTTCCACAACAACGAAACCATGAAGCGCCTCAACGCGAAAATGTACGCGGAAGCCAAGCGCCTGGGCGTTAAATGGATTCTCGGCGGCGAATGCGGTCACATGTGGCGCGTGGTGAACCAGTACATGGACACGATGAACGGCCCTGCGGACTTCCTCGAAGTTCCGGTCAACCCGATCACCGGGACACGGTTCGACAACGCGGCCAGCACCAAGATGGTTCACATCACGGAATTTACCGCCGATCTGATCCGTCACGGCAAGCTGAAACTGGACCCGCGCCGCAATGACGACCGGATCGTCACCTTCCATGACTCCTGCAACCCCTCCCGTGCGATGGGCCTGCTGGATGAACCGCGTTACGTGCTGAAAAACGTGGTGAACAACTTCCACGAAATGCCGGAGAACACCATCCGTGAGCAGACCTTCTGCTGCGGCGGCGGTGCCGGTCTGGGTACGGACGAAAACATGGAAGCCCGTATGCGCGGCGGTTTCCCCCGTGCCAACGCCGTGAAGTATGTGGAACAAAAACACAATGTAAACACCCTGGGTTGCATCTGCGCCATCGACAAAGCGGTGCTGCCTCCCCTGATGAACTACTGGGTGCCTTCGGTGGAAGTATACGGAATTCACGAACTCGTCGGCAACGCCCTGGTGATGGACGGTGAAGGCGAGCGAACCTTGAATCTGCGCGGAGAGCCCTTCGAGTGGCTTGAAGAACAGAACTCGGACGAAGCGGAGGGTAACTAGCCATGTATGACGGAGGAAAAATCCTGACCGGATTGGCCATCGGCCTGCTGCTGTTCACCCTGCCCTTCTGGTATGGTGCGGCGTTCAGCGACCATGTCAAACCGAACCCGGAAAAACCGACGCAGTATACATCCTGCGTAAAAAGCACGGAGTATATGCGGGCCAACCATATGGACCTGCTCAACGAATGGCGTGACGAAGTGGTGCGCGATCGTGATCGCGTGTTCACGGCGGAGGACGGTCGCAAGTTCAACAAGAGCCTCACCGACACCTGCCTTGCCTGCCACAAAAGCAAGAAGAAATTCTGCGACGAATGCCACAACTATATGAGTGTCAAACCTTATTGCTGGGATTGCCACATCAATCCTGAGGAAGTGCGATAATGGACAAGACCAGACGATCATTCATCCAATTGGCCGGGATCACCGCGTTGGCGGCAAGCGGAAGCAAGGCCTTGGCCGCCGACCAGCCCCCTGAGACGCTTCCCCCGGAGAATCCCCTCACCGGTAACCGCTGGGCTATGGTCATCGACCTGAAAAAATGCCAGAAACAAAACGGTTGCACGGCCTGCTCCGACGCCTGCCACTACGTTCACAACGTGCCGGATATTCCCATCGAACGGCAGGAAGTGAAGTGGATCTGGAAGGAAGACTTCAAAGCGGCCTTCCCCAACCAGGAACACGAGTATCTGCAACGGGATCTTCCGGAAAAAGACGTGTTGGTTTTCTGCAACCAGTGCGAAAACCCGCCCTGCGTCCGCGTCTGCCCCACCAAGGCGACCTGGAAACGCGAAGACGGCATCGTGATGATGGACATGCACCGTTGCATCGGTTGCCGTTACTGCGTCGTGGCCTGCCCCTATGGCTCGCGTAGCTTCAACTGGGGCGATCCCCATGACCATATCCGCAAGATCAACCCCCACTACCCCACTCGCAAGAAAGGTGTGGTGGAGAAATGTACGTTCTGTGAGGAACGTCTGGCCAAGGGTCTGCTCCCCGCGTGCGTGGAAGCCTGCCCGGTCAAGGCGATGACCTTCGGAGACTTGAGCGACGACAACTCGGAGGTTCGTCGGTTGCTGCGCGAGCGTTATACCATTCGCCGCAAGCCCGGACTCGGAACCAATCCGAACATCTATTACATTGTGTGAGGCCGCCATGATCGAGAAGGCATTATCTGGAAATAAGCATTATTGGACCTGGATCGGCATCCTGATCTTCTTCATCTGCGTCGGGTTCTTCATGTTCCTGCATCAGTTGGACGTTGGTCTGGCCATGACCGGTCTTTCCCGTGACGTTCCCTGGGGCTTTTACATCGCCCAATTCACCTTCCTGGTCGGTGTCGCCGCCAGTGCGGTGATGGTGGTATTGCCCTACTACCTGCACGACTACAAAGCCTTTGGCAAAATGACCATCATCGGTGAGTTCGTCGCCATCAGCGCCGTGCTGATGTGCCTGCTCTTCATCCTGGTGGACATGGGCGGAACCCATCGTATTTTCAATGCGGTGCTGCATCCGACGCCGAACAGCCTGATCTTCTGGGATATGGTTGTCCTCAACGGCTACCTGATTCTCAACGTAGTCATCAGCCGTACCACCTTCCTCTGCCACCAGAAGGAAGTGGAACCGCCGAAGTGGTTGAAACCGGTGGTCTACCTGTCCATTCCCTGGGCGGTCAGCATTCACACCGTGACGGCCTTTTTGTACTCCGGCCTCTCGGCTCGCGCCTTCTGGATGACGGCGATCCTCGCGCCGCGCTTCCTGGCCAGCGCCTTTGCCACCGGCCCGGCCCTGCTGATCCTCATCGCCTTGATCCTCAAGCGCGTCGCCAACTACGATGTCGGTGAGAAGGCGATCAACAAACTCGGTGAAATCGTAACCTACGCGATGCTGATCAACCTCTTCTTCGTCGCGCTGGAACTCTTCACCGGTCTGTACAGCCACATTCCGGAGCATATGCACCACTTCGAGTACCTCTACCTCGGCATTGGTGAGAACACCTTCCTCGTGCCCTGGATGTGGACCAGTGTGGCTCTGAGCATCCTCAGCGTGATTCTGCTTGTCATCCCCTCGATGCGTCGCAACATCAAGTTCCTGGTTGTGGCCTGCGTGGCGGTGATCGGCAGCCTGTGGATCGACAAAGGCATGGGTCTGGTCATCACCGGCTTCGTGCCCAACCCCTTCGGCAAGGTGACGGAATACAGCCCCACCTTCGAAGAGGTCTTCCTGAGCATCGGAATTTATGCCATCGGCTTGCTCGTTTTGACGGGATTGTATAAAATCTACCTGTCCTACCGAGATGAAGGCCACGTGCATTAAGCGAGCTTTCGATGACGACAACGACGGCGGGGATAACCCCGCCGTTTTTCGTAGTAGGTCCAAAGCCTTCATCGGTAACGGCGTTTTCGTGACCAAGGCATTTCAAGATCCTTGTTAGGAGGTTCCAATGACTGGCGGATACATGGGTAAGGTTCTCTGGGTTGATCTGACCAAGGGCGAGTTTCGGGAGGAAGCGATTCCCGAAGAGGTCTACCGCAACTATCTGTCCGGCTACGGCCTGGCTGCGAAAATGATTTTCGACAACCAAGCGGGCGGCGTGGACCCTCTCGGCCCGGAAGCCATCTTGGGCTTTGCCAGCGGAATGCTCACTGGAACCGGTTCGGTTTTCACGGGCCGTTGGATGGTGGTCGGCAAAAGCCCGCTCACCGGCGGATGGGGTGACGCCAATTGCGGCGGCAACTTCGCCCCTGCCCTGAAGAAGACGGGCTACGATTCCATCTTTTTCACCGGCCAAAGTGAAAAGCCCGTTTACCTGCTCATGGAAGGAAGCAAGAAGGAACTGGTCGAGGCCGAAGACTACTGGGGAACCGATGCCATCGAAACCGAAAAGCAGCTCATTGAAAAACACGGCAAAGCCTTCAAGGTGGCCTGCATCGGTCAGGGAGGTGAAAACCAAAGCCTGATTGCCGGCGTGGTCAACGACCGCGGACGCATTGCCGCCCGCTCCGGTCTGGGTGCCGTGATGGGTTCCAAGAAACTCAAAGCGCTGTGCATCAAAGGTACGGCCAAAGTCCCCGTTCACGACCGCAAGCAGATTACCGCCTTGACCAAAGACTACGTCCGCCGTCTGGAACGCGACAAGTTCGCGGATAAAATCTTCCACGGCAAGCTGCTTGCTCTCTTGGGACGCCTGCAAAGCCACATGGGCGCGCAACCGGCGATGATGGGCGAGCTGTTCAAGATCACCACGCGGATCTGGGGAACCCCCAGCCTTTCGGCGATGAGCGCCGAAAACGGCGATAGCCCCGTGAAAAACTGGAAAGGCGTGGGCCGGGAAGATTTCCCCTCGTTCAGCAAAGCCTCGAAAATCGGTGACGACGCCGTGATCAAATTCCAGAAGAAACGCTATCACTGCTTCAGCTGTCCCTTGGGTTGTGGCGGTGTCTGCGCTGTGGATGACCCGCGCTTCCCCCTGGAAGAAACCCACAAACCGGAATACGAATCCCTCTGCGCCTTGGGAACGATGCTGCTCATTGACGACCTGGGCGCCCTCTACAAAGTGAACGACGACCTGAACCGCGCCGGACTGGATACAATCAGCGTCGGGGGAACCATTGCCTGGGCCTTTGAAGCTTACGAACGTGGGCATCTAACCAAGAACGATACCGACGGCTTGGAACTGACCTGGGGCAACAGCGAGGCAATGGTCGCTCTGGTGGGAAAAATCATCCGTCAGGATGAAGGCATCGGCCAGCTCTTGAAAAACGGGGTGAAAGTCGCCAGCGAAACCCTGGGTGAACACACCAAGGAATACGCGATCCACGCCGGCGGTCAGGAACTGCCGATGCACGACCCCCGCGCCGATGCGGGCTACGGCATTGCCTATGAATCGGAACCCACACCCGGACGGCACACCATCGCCTCCTACATCTACGCCGACCTGATGAATCTCTCCCAGAAAACCGACCTGATGCCCAAACGGGCCTTGCTGCATTCCCTCTCGGAGCGCTTGGGCCTGAAAGGCAAAGGCCGCCAACAAGGTCTGGTCAGCGCCTACACGGATGTGATCAACGGCATCGGCATGTGCCTCTTCGGTGCCTGCTTCGGCAGCAATCCTCCCGTCGCGGAGTGGATCAACGCCGCCACCGGTTGGAACTACAGTTTCAACGAGTACCTGGAGATCGGTAAGCGGATCAAAACCATCCGTCAGGCCTTCAACAGTCGGGAAGGGATTCAACCCAAACAACAGAAGATGACCGACCGCGCCCGTGGCGTGCCACCTTTGAAATCCGGCCCATTGAAAAACATGAGCCCCGATTTCGACAACCTCAACGCCTCCTACTATGAAGAAATGGGCTGGAACCACCAGGACGGCAAACCCCTGCCTCAAACCCTGGACCGCTTGAACATGCAGGACGTGAAAGAACAACTTTACAAAGATTGATCCTCGTTCAGATCCCCCGCAAGAACGGCCCTTTGTTGCACAACAAAGGGCCGTTTTCATCCATCGTGGCTAAGGAAATCCTGTTCGGGAGACGACTCCACCTGGGTAACATTTTTTCCGCCGTAGCTGACGTGGAGCGCCACGACCAAGAGATCGTGTTGTCCAAACCAACAACGCCCCACTCAGACCGCTGACAAACGCTTGGTTTCCCTCACCCTGCTCTCTTCGTTCGCTTCCCTCTCCTGAGCGGGAGAGGGAAAACTCGTCTCTCCCCCTGGGAGAGACAGGATGCCGAAAGGCATCCCCGTGAGGGGCGAGGACTTGGTCAGCAACCAACAACGCCCCGCATAAGCGGGGCGCAACCAGGCAAAAGACATCCGTGAACAGGGAAGCCGCCTATACGAAGAGCTTCAGGCTTTCGATGTACGTTGGATCTTCCTTTTCCATGATTTCAAGGATATGGCGATTCATCCGTTTTTTCATTTCGGAGAAGATCCCCCTGCTTTTACTGAACGTAGAGGCAAAGCTCATCGTGTCTTCTTTAAGTTTGTCCATCCCTTCGCTGGCCAAAATCCCCACGCCCGCAGAGACCAGTTCCTCGCCGGAAACCCGTTTGCCGCTCAAGGTCCAAAGATTCATCGTCGGTTCGGGAATCGCTTTGCGGACAATGGCCAGCATCCCAGGCAGGAAAGGAATGTTGATGTCCACTTCGGGGAAGCAGAAAAAGCCGCGGTCGCTACGCATGGTGCGAAAATCACAGGCGCAACTGACAATGGCACCATCGCCGAAGGCATGACCGTTCAATTCCGCAATCACGGGGATGGGGAAAAGAAGGATGCGGGCAAAAAGCTTGTCGATCAGATACATGAAGTCTTTGACATCCTGATGACGTTCCGGGTTGGGGGCCGCAGCCATCATCCATTGCAGGTCAATGCCCTGACTCCAGTTTTTCACATCCGAGGAAGCCCAGACCAGGGCGGTGGCCGTCTCGTCTTTTTCCACCTCATCAAAAGCCGCCAGCACTTCCGTAAGAAACTCCGGATTGTGCAGGTTCTTACCATCGTTCATAATAACGCGAGCTACCGAACCCGTTTTTTCTATATCAATACGTGCCATGAAACCTTTCCTTTCCAAAAATCGACGTGAGAGATGTCCAACAAGCACAAGAACCGTGATGGGCAGCCCAGCGGAGCCCATGTTCAAAGGAGATCATGAGGGGGGTATTAAAGCACATTTTTCAGTCTTTCGCTATGTTTGGAGAAAGACCGGAGGAGTACGACACAAACCTTGATGCCAGTCCTGAATTTGTAGTAGGCCCACCTTCGAGAATGGGATCCATGAGATGCCGTCCGTTTTGATCGACGGTCTTTTCCCTGAAGATACAACGTGAACCTTTTTTGGCGTGGAAAGCTTCGGCAAACTATGATAGGCATACAAGCCTGTTTCGGCGTAAGCCCGCTTGAAGAAAGGATCACCGATGAGTCTGCTTTCCAACACCTGTAGTCTGGCCGTGTTTGAGGTACAAGGAAGTCGCCCGAAGAAGGATTTTGAATCCTGGGTGGTCAAGGGCTTGAACGAAGGCCGCTTCCGTGGCCAGGAAGACAGCGTCCAGGAGCAATCCATCGGTTTCGTTCAATTGGATGACAGCCGCCGTAACGAGTTTGACAACTCCTCCCTGCTCTTTCGTGCGCCCTATCTCTGCTTCAGCCTGCGTATCGACCAGCGCAAAGTTCCACGAAGCCTGCTCAAGCAGCGCGTCTTGGAGGAAGAAGAGAAGTGGCTTCGCGACCATCAGGATTTCAACCGGCTTCCCCGACAAGTAAGGCAGGAAGTGCGGGATATGGCCCACAACCAGCTTTTAGCCCAGACCCTGCCTGTACCTTCGGTCTATGAAATGGCCTGGAATCTTGAGCAAGACAGGCTGTACGTGGCCACGGTATCACCCAAGGTGCTGGAGGAAATCGAGAAGCAGTTCCAGCAAGCCTTTCCCGGCTTGATTCTCTCTCAGCTTCATCCTTACGCCAGAGCGGACCGCGTCGTCCCGGAGAAGTATCGCCCCGGCCTGCATCGCCAAAACAAAGCCGGGTCCGATCAGGTGGTGGATCTGATCAAAGACAACCAATGGCTTGGGGCCGATTTCTTTTTATGGCTTTCCTTTGTGACCGCCCGCACCAGCGGGAAGTTCACCATCGCCCAGGAAGGCCCCCAGCAGGACGGTGAAGCCTTCTACGCCTACATGGATCAACGGGCCGTACTACGGGGCGAAGGGAAAGACGGCGCTCAGAAGTTGACCCTCGTCGGTCCCCAAGAAGGCTTTGAAGAAGTGCGCACAGCCTTACAGCAAGGCAAACAATGGACCGAGACAGCCCTCTTCTTCGACAAGGATGAACAGATTTGGCGCATGACCGTCAAGGGAGAGAGCTTCCAGTTTCTATCGGTAAAGACACCCCGTGTCCAACTGGAGAAAGATGACACGGCAGAGCCGGAGCATGAACGGGAAGCCGTCTTTTATGAGAAGATGTTTCTTCTTGAATCATTGTTTCAGATGTTTGACAGCCTCTATGCCGCGTTTCTCTCTCACAGATTGGGTAGCGCCTGGTCGAAAAAAAGCAAGGCCATCCTGGAATGGATTGAGGATGCCGCAACCAAAGAGCCCAACGCGACAGCGGACGAATCCGATTCATTCGAATAATCCGAATTATTTGAACAAACAAATCCGGCAGGATGCACCAATCCGTGAGCAAACCAACCACCATAACGAGATAGAAGAACATTACAGTGTTGGTATTGTTTGAGTTTTTCGCATTTTCTTCTTTTGATTTTTGCATGGAATGTGCTAGCGTGGCCGAGTACTGCAATCGTTGAACATTGCGCTTCGTTTCCTACAGAATCTCTTGCCTGTTTGTCACTGTGACAAACAATAGGTGCTTCCACCCTGGGTTTTCTCACGAAAACATGGGGTGTTGGGCGAGTGGGAGAGTCAAACCTCCTGGGCAAGCCTCAACGTTTTCCCGCAATGCTTCGACAAATCATCAAACTCGTGTGACGGAGCCCTTCCTCACCGGGTTGTTTTCGCTACCTATTTGATGTTGAACCAAGTGGAGTTGTGATGAGTTTACCCAAAATCGGACGAGCGAAGGACGAAATCCTTGCGGAAATGAGGCAGTTCAATAGCGAAGACGCCAGTTACAAAGATGGCAAAACCTGGAGCCTGGTCTATTACCTTGGCGAAGAACACACCGACTTCATGAAACAGGCTTACGGTATGTTCTTCAGCGAGAATGGCCTGAATCCGATGGCTTTCACCAGCCTGAAACGCTTCGAGACGGAAATCATCCGCAGCGTGGCCGACTTGATGCACGGCGATTCCGAAACCGTTGGTGTGGTAACCTCCGGTGGAACGGAAACCTGCCTCTTGGCCGTGAAAACCTACCGTGATATGGCTCGCAAGCGCTGGCCCTGGATTCGCAATCCGGAAATGATTGTCCCGGAAACCATTCACGTCGCCTTTGAAAAAGCCGCCGAATACTTCGGCGTCAAGCCGGTTCACGCGCCGCTGACCAAAGATAAACGGGTCGATGTCAAAGCCGTGAAACGTCGCATCAACCGCAACACCATTCTCTTGGTGGGAAGCGCCCCCTGTTACCCCTTCGGCGTGGTGGACCCCATTGAAGAACTAGGGGCTTTGGCGCAACGCAAGAAATTGCCGCTCCATGTCGATGCCTGCCTCGGCGGCTTCCTGCTCCCCTTCGTACAGAAGTTGGGTTATCCCATTCCTTCCTTCGACTTCCGGGTTCCCGGCGTCACCAGCATCGGAGCCGATGTCCACAAGTATGGCTATTCGGCCAAAGGCGCGTCCACCATCGTCTACCGTAACATGGAGATCATGAAGCATCAGATGTTCGTGTTCGATAGCTGGCCGGGCGGCATCTTCGCCAGCCCCGCCCTTCTGGGAACCCGTCCGGGGGGTGCCTATGCCGCAGCCTGGGCCGCCCTGCAATCCATTGGCGAGCAAGGCTACCTGGACTTGGCCCGTGAAACGATGAGTGTAACCCGCAAGCTGATGGACGGCGTAAACTCCATTCCGGAACTGCGCGTGGTCAGCCAACCGGACATGAGTGTTTTCGCCTATGAAAGTATCTCGGATGACCTGAACATCTACGCCGTCGGCGATCAGATGGAACAGCGCGGCTGGCACATCGACCGCCAACAGAAGCCGGAAGCGCTCCATGCGATGGTCACGCCCCGTCACGCTCAGGTGGCGGACAAATACATTCAGGATCTCAAAGACAGCGTGGCCATTGTCAAAGCCGACCCGGAACTGGCGACCAAGGGGAATGCGGCGATGTATGGCATGATTGCGCACATTCCCATGCGCGGCCTGATTCGCGATAACGTGTTGAAGATGATGATGGCGATGTACGGCCCGGACGGCAAGGTGGTGGATCTCAACGCCGAAAGCCAATCGGATGACTTGGCAACCCAGGCCGGAATGATGTTCCTAAAAGCGAAAAAAGCGATTCAGAAGAAATTGAAAGAAGTCCTGTAACGAACGATGCGCAGAAAAACCTGTTATTAAATACCGAAGCTGCATGGGAGGTATTGAATGAAAGGCTCTGGCCATTCACATCCGTTTCGTAATCCACTGGCAAGTCCAGCCTTCGCGTTGCTGGTTCTGCTTCTGGTTCTACCCTTGATGCAAAGCTGTGAGTCCTCCAAGAAACCGGATCACGTCAAAGTGGTGGTTTTGGAAGGAGATGCCTATCAACGAGGCTATGCCCACGGAAAAGCCTTGAGCTCCCGAATCCGCTCCTTGTATACGAATCTGCTACCCAACAGTCTGCTTCCCTACCTGAACCGGGAGCGCCCGGACATTGCCAGTGTTCTCAATGAATACAAAAACGATGAAGAACAGGGAAACATGATCAACCGGGACAAGTTCGCTACGGAAGAAGCGTACCAGGCCGCGGTTGAAGAAGCCCAGTCCGTGGAGACCGTATACGAAAAGTATATCCGTGAATGCAAGGCCGAGCGCCCGGAGAGCGAGCATCGCGATAAATGCTGCTTCTCCTATATGATGATGCTGCAAAGCGCCGAGTTCATGCTGGACCCGGTTGACGCCAAAGGCAACCCCTTGGAGAACATGGGCATCCCCGAAGATGTTCAGCAGGAAATGCACGGTATTGCCGACGGCTCCAGCGTTCCTTTCCAGGATATTCTGGTTCTGAACACGTTTTTGGATACCATGCTGGCCTTTCGTGCAATCACCTTTTTCATCAAGCTGATTCAGGCTCCGACCATTCTGGAAGCCAGCATTCCCGGCGTTCCCGTTTCCGTGATCAAACTGGTTCCGGATACTCCAACGGATGACGATGACGACGATGATGACAACCTGAGCGATGGCGACCTAGACGGAGATGACACCAGCGACGGAGATGAACTCTCGGATGGTGACGAAGAAAGCAACGAGGAGGAAATCCTTGACGGAGACGAGCAGGACGAGTTGCTGGCAAACAAACTTCGCGAGGATGCAAACGACGAGGAAACCACCGACGACCCAATCTACCAGCCGCGTGCCTACGCCCGCTGGGTGGAAGTCCCGACGGATGCGGAAATCCATTTCCTGATGGAAGACCTCAAACTGCCTATCGGCACCGATAAAGGCGATGAACCGGGTGTGGACCCCTGCACCATCCGCATTCAATTGAACACCACGCAGTTTGTCGTTGGGGGTAGCCAGGCCAACGGTCACCAATGCGCGGTGGATGAATCCTGCGCAGAAGATGATGCCTGCATCCAGGATGACCACTCGATCCTCACCGAACGGAGAGACAACCCGGAGGATGAGGAAAACCCCCACCTGATGGTCGTATTCAAACCTGAAGGCGGCTTCCCGGAAGCCAGCGTCGTAAATCTGATCGTCCAGGCCGGAGACTTCAACCGCATTGTCAACCCACCCCCGATCCATGCACGGTTCATGCGGGATGAGCGTATCACCTTCAGCACGAAAGGCTATGGAAAGAAAGCCTACGAGATTCCCAGTGTCGGGGAGGAAGATGGTCGCAGCCAACCACCCTCCATCAGCTTTGCGGTACGTGGCGATGCCACTCCTGATGGCAACGTACTGCACGCGCACCACTACGGCCTGCTGGATTCCAACACCACCCACAAACACACCACTGTATTCATCCATAAGCCTGACAACGGCAATCCCTACGTGATTCTGGGCTATCCCGGCATCACCTGGGGCTTTTCCGGCATGAATACCGAAGGTCTGGTGGCTTCGTTCAACAACAGCGACAGCCTGGACAGCCCGATGGTCGGCTCTTTCGCAAATAATTTTCTAGCCGCCACCCTGATATCTACCGGAGTGCCTGTTGGCATGATGGTCCGCGAGTCCTTGCGCCAAGCCTCCGATACCGATGAAGCCTTGGAGTATGTCGATTCGGTGGGCAAGACCTTCGGATGGAACATGCAGTTCACCGACAAACGCGGGTCGATGGTCGCCGTTGAAATGGACAGCAACATCAATCAAGACGAAGATAGGGGGCTTTTCGCCTACTCCCCGGACCCAAGTGTTGCAGAGAACCTTGACCCCTATGGTCGTCTGTTCAGCAGTGTTGAAGAGGACGACCTACGCATGGCCAGCCATTACGCCAAAAACCTCTTTGATCTGGAGCAGCGGATTATCTTCTTCAATGTGCAACCGCAGCGCTTCTGGACCAGTTTCTACTTCCGCTCCCTGCGTGCGTACTACCTGCTGGGCGATCTGATCCAAGAGCGCTATGGCTCCATCGACGTGGACACCGCCATTGAGATTCTGCGCACGCCGGAGATTGTAGACGAACGGGATTCCATGATGGCGGTGATTTTCGAGCCGCAGAAAGGATTGCTCCACTACGCGATGGGAGAAGTCCCCGCTACGGATGAACCCTTTATCACCCTTGACCTGACAGCAACGGTTCAAAGCGGGGAGGTGCAGCCATGAAACGACATCAACCCATCAGCCCCTTGCTCGTCGGCATCCTGACCTTTGTTGCTCTTCTCTGCGTACAACCCCTTTCCGCCTTGGCCGGATTCACCGAAACCCTGCCCGAAGGCACCTTCATGCTGGAGTTCAGCTACAACCACAGCTGGCTGGATGACCGTTATGACAACAAGGGCAGCGCGGCCTCATTGATTGAAGAGATTGAACGCTACGAGCCCGGCGGCGGTATGCAGGGCGTGCTGACCCCCAACGCCAGCGTCCAGTATCAGGTGCTGATCAACCAGCTTCAATACGGTATCCTGGACAACCTCAGTGTCGGTATCGGCATTCCCGTCGTGCTGGGAACCAGCATCACTCCCAAGCTTTCGTGGAAAGAAGGCGATTATCAACCGAGCCTGGGACGCCCCTATTCCTCCAGTGACTTCTGGGAGTGGGCCGAAAGCATGGGCCAGCCCAAGCCGGGTTACTGGCGCGGCAACGAAGGCGTGATTTCAGATATTATCTTGGGTGTGCGTTTCCGCTGGACGGACTACATCGACTGGTGCAAAGAAAACGGACTGCACAGCGCTCTGATGATTTCCGGGGCCATCCCTACGGGAAAACAGGCCGACAGCGAAGAGATCGTCTCCGCAGGCACCACGATGTGGGATCTACACAGCCAGGGTGAATTGAACTTCCATCTCGGCGTGGATAAGACCTTCAAAGAGGAACTGGACGGCTATCTGACCCTCGGTCTGGATTTCTTCTACGAAGTCTTCTTTGAACACACCTATGATTCGCCGTCGGGCAAAAAGCATCCGCTGTTATTGAACTACGAACCCTACATCGGAAAAACCTACACCATTGATCCCGGTGACTTCATGGGCTTTGCCTTCCAAACCGATGTCATCGCCTGGAAAGGTCCGGTGCTGGAAACCTGGATCACCCCCAAAGACGAAGAAACCAAGGCCAAGCTTCCGGCGATCATCGCCTTCAATCTGCGCTATACCTTTATTGGAATGCAGCAAAGCCAGTGGAGCAGCAACTCGGATCTCTGGGATTACGACCGTGAGGACGACTGGAAACCGGGCTACAAGAACCTGCTCACCGGAACGGTGATGTTCAGCCTGTTGCGTGTCGGTGCGCCGGTTCAACTCTATGCCAGCTATCGCACCTTGTCGCTGATTCCCGGTAAAAACACCCGTAGCGCCGATGTCCTGGCCGGTGGACTTCGGCTCCTGATGAAATTCTGGTAACCGACCTGTGATCTGTAGCCGCTCCTTCTCATTGACCATTGGAACGAAACGAGGACTGATTATGCAGTACAAAAAAACGATTTGGATTCTGGCCGTCGGCCTGATCTGCGCCCTGCTCTTCTCCGGATGCGCAGCCAGCCGCTTCCTCAGCTACAAAAGCGACCCCGACTACCCCAAGGATGAAACGAAGAATCTGGATATCCCCGGCCTACAAGCCCCGGTGACAGTGGTCATCGACAAAGCCGGTGTAGCCCACATCGACGCGCAGAACGAACCGGACCTGCTTCGCGCCACCGGTTTCGTACAGGCCCGTCATCGCTTCTTCGCAATGGATATGATGCGCCGTATGGCACGCGGTCGCCTGAGTGAATTGATCGGCGAACAACCGGTCCTGGATGCGACTTCGGTGCAATTCGATCTTTCCATGCGCGGTTGGGGCTTCGATGAAGCCGCCGTAGAAGACGAGAAAAATGTAGACGAACCCACTCGCGCCTTGTTGCAGGCTTACGTGGATGGCATCAACCACGCTCGTGAACTGTACAACCCCTTGGAATACCGCCTGCTCGGCGCGACATCGGAACCGTGGACCATCGCCGACACCTTCGCCCTGGGCCGTCTGATCGGTTGGAGCGTAACCCATAACTACCACCAGGAAATGAGCCGTCTGTTCCTGGCCCTGAACGTGGGTATTGACCGCGCCAGCAAGATCTATGGTCACGACTACTGGGACGGCGACACCAGCCTGCCGGACAAAGAGATTACTCAGGAACTGCTTCCGCCCATCGCCCCGGAGTTGAGAGAACTGTTCCCGGAGCGCCCCTACAAAGACTGGAGCAAGGAAAAAGTCGCCTGGACCGGTTGGGGTCATGATCTGGTCAAAAAGACCGGAGCCTCCAACGGATGGGCCGTGGCCGGAAACCTGACGAAATCCGGCAAGCCCCTGGTCGCCAGTGATCCCCACCTTGCCCACATGCTGCCCAGCCTCTTTTACCAACAACACCTGCGCCTGCCGGACCTGAACGTCATCGGTATCACCGTTGCCGGTCTTCCGTATGTGTTGATCGGCCACAACGACCATGTTGCCTGGGCAATGACCAGCGCAGTGGCCGATGTGATTGACCTGTACGTAGAGAAACTCAACCCGGACAATCCCACCCAGGTTCTCACCCCCGACGGATATCAGGACCTGACCATTGAGAAACAGATCATCAAGGTTCGTGACGGCAGCGACATGGAAAGCCGTGAGTTCACCCTTCGCCGCACCCGTCATGGTCCGATCCTCAACGACATGTTCCCCAAGAAATTCCCGGAATGGTCCCCCCCGATCAGTCTGCAATGGAACATGGAAGGAGCCAGCCGGGGCATTCTGGCCTTGGCCAAAGCCAACCGCGCCAAAACCGTACAGGAACTTCGTGAAACCATGCTGGGCATCACCGTGCCCTCCAGCATGTACCTTGCCGCCGATGACAGCGGACAGATCGCCATCTTCGCCAGCGGCGTGTTCCCGATCCGTAAAAAGCACCGTGGCACCTTCCCGGTTCCCGGCTGGCTTGCCGAATACGACTGGGAAGGCTTCGTCGATCCGATGCAGAACACCTACGGCGTGAAAACCGAAGGCTTCTACGCCCACGGCAACAACCTGATGATCCGTCCCGATCACAACGACATCTTCATCCAGATCGACAGTGCCCCGTCCTACCGCATGGACCGCATTGCGGAATTGCTGCGCACCAGCGACAAGCACGACATGCAAAGCATGGCCACCATTCAAACCGATGTGAAACTGAAACGCGCCGAGCGCCTGATGCCCTTCTTCAAGGAAAGCCTGCTTTCCGCAACGGACCTGACGGACGAAGAAAAGAAGGCCCGCGAGTTGCTCTTTACCTGGGACTTCAATGCCAAGGCAGACAGTGGAGCGACCGCCCTCTTCTTCCTCACCTACCGAGAAGCAGCCATTCTCGCTCTGCACGACGAACTGGACCCCAAAGGCTTTGAGTTCCTGCTCAGCCAGCGCTACAGCACCAACGTCGCCGACACCTGGTTTGAAACCAACAGCCATGTGGTCTGGGATGATCGCGGAACCCCGGAAACCGAACTGCGCAACCCGCAAGTCATCAAAGCCTTCAAAAAGGCCGTGGCAAGCCTGCACGATCAACAGGGCAGCGATCCGGCAACCTGGTCCTGGGGAGCCCTTCACGATCTGTGCATCAAACATCCGTTCGGGGGTAAAAAAGCCATTGCCGGTTTCGTGAATCTTCCTTGCGTTCCGGTCGGCGGCGGGATGGATTCCGTGTGGAAATCCCACTTCGACCTGGGTCACCCGAAAACCCCGTTCCGTGCGATGGCCGGCCCGGCCTATCGTCATGTGGTGGACCTGAACGACATGAACCACGCCTGGTGGATCAGCGATACCGGCACAAGCGGCTGGCCTGCCCATCCTCACTATGGTGACCAGCACAAGCTCTGGCTTCTGGGTGAATATCAACCGATGTTGACCAACTTCGATGAATTGCTTAAAGACAATGAGGCCGTGTTGACCCTGCAACCTCCGGCTTCGGCGGCAACGCCCGAAGCGGTGAACACCCCCGCCGTTGCGGCTCCCGTTCCTACCGCTCCGGCTCCGAAAGCCCCGGTTGTGGAAGCTCCTGCTCCCGCCGCTCCGGCAACGGAAGCTCCGGCAGTGGAAGCTCCCGCTCCCGCCGCTCCGGCAACGGAAGCTCCGGCGGAAGAAACCAAGTAAATCTCAGACTCACTCCCGACCAACAAAGGACCGGCCCCTTCACAGGAGCCGGTCCTTTTTCTTGTCGAAGCATAGCGTTTGCGTCAGGGATTGACAAGCGCAGTAGACCGGGCCGAGACGCTGGTTCCCTGATACTCTTGTTCCTCATCCGAGGTATTGAGCAACAAGGTCCGTCCATCCGGAAGCTGCCAGATCCAAGGAACCACCTGGTTGTTTTCCGAAAGCAGGGTATCGGTCAAGGCGCTGACCAGACTTTCAGGAGGAGTGGCGGGAATCAAGTCCAAGGGTGCCGCAGGAAGCCCGCCAATGGATAAGCGGGCAATGTCTTCGGTCAATCCCCAGCCACGACGTTCCTCCGGCAGATTGCGCAGATCATCGGAAAGGAACAAAGCCCCACCCGATAAGGCGACAATCCACGCCCCGGTATCCACTTCGTGTTGCTCCAACTCACGCAGAATAGGCGGGTCGGCATCGCAGAGCGTCGCATAGCAGAGAGTCCAACGGGCCGCAATGCTCCGCGCTTCGTTGGCGGCAAAAGGCCAGGCCGGTCCGATGGGATCTACGGCGATGTCTCCGCCTAAACGCCATGCGTCTACATGGGGAAAACTGGCCTGCCCCGGTGCGCCCACGGCCACAAGAATCACATCCTCGCCCACACCCTCACGGATGATGCTCAAGGCGCGGTGATAAGCTTGCATCGGTGTTACGTCCTCGTACCGACCGCCCTCGAAGGTACCGGCAAAGAGAAAGTCAATCTTCAGCAGACCATAGCCCCAACCGGCAATGCGGGCCACCGCTTCACGCAGATGAGTCGCCGCGTCGGGATGGGTGACATCCAGAATGTACATTTTCCCGTTCACCAGATGGGACCATGTCGTGCCTTGCACAAACCAGTCCGGGTGATCGGTCACCAGGGAACTGTTTTCACTGACCAGCAGGGGAGCCAGCCAGACGCCCATTTCAAAGCCGTCTGCCGAGAGATCCTCTGCCAGCCCATCCAGACCGCTGGGGAATTTATCGTTGGGCAACCACTCGCCCCAGGCTTGTTGCCAGCCATCATCCACGGTAATCCGCAAAGGCGTTTCCGTCCCCAAAACGTTCTGCAACATGGGTTTGACCAGCGCCGCGTTTTCACGAACCGCGGTTTCATCCACGCTATCCCAGAGTTCGTACCAGCTATTCCAGCCTGCGTCGGCAACCGCTTCCACGGTTTTGCGTCGGCTTGGAAGGGCTTTTCCATACTCCGCCATCACGGCATGAACCTTGGGCCCGGAGGCGATAAACCAACGTTCTCCGGCCACCGTCTCTCCTGCCTCCACCGAGATATGCTCTCCCATCCCTCCGGACTGCATCACCACATGCACGCCAAACGTTTCTTCCAGTTGATCGTCTTTGACGTAGCGCATCCAGGAACGCCAACGCTCCGTGGTCAACACTCCGGTGAACAGCGCCGCTTCATCAGAGGCGACAAAGCCATGCCAGAAAGACAAGGCCCGGCCATCCCGCACCACTTCCGAATCGCCCCGATCCGCCAAGGCATCCGCCAGTTCATCCTCTCCAACATCCTCGGCCAAGGCCAGCACACCCGATTGCGACCAGCTCTGAAAGCCGTTGCTCAACCAGGCTTTGGCTCCGGGAACTTCCGCCCCGCCATCCAAGCCGATGGATTCCAGGGAGCAGGGGCTTTGCGCGGTAAACGACAAGCCCAATTCCGTCTCGGTCAATTCCACACTCACCGTACCGACGGAATCAATCAGGCAGGAAAAGCCTTCGGCCTTTCGGGCCGATGTGCAACCGGAAGAGACATAGTCCACGCCGTCACAACGCACCGTCGGCAACCAGGCGGCATGAATGCCCGTGGTGTCATCGGTCAAGATGATTGTACCACTTGCAGATAAGGCCAACGAACTTGTCATGACAGGCGGTTCGTCATCCTCATCACCATCCAGATCGCCATCTTCTCCGTCCAGATCGCCATCTTCTTCACCTGCCGGATCATGATCGCCGTCGGTATCCATCCCCGTGGAGTCATCCGCCGTGTCACAGGCCGACAATCCCCCAAGAAGTAAGATCAAGGCAAACCAAGTGGGTACGTTCCGATACGTCATGACCTCTCCTTTGCTGCATCAAGGTAGTGAATCCGTGGTTTCGAGATGTGCTAACGGTATCAAAACCTCCAGCGGAAATCCACAACAAGCGAAACCCATTCTTTTCTAAACTACCAGATGGTTGAATTTACACTTTTCTCCGGCGTTTTCTTCTGACATATCAGCACACTGGAATGTAATGTCTGAAATCCTGGTAGAAAGTGTTGATTTATGACAGAAACTGTCGCATGATGCGTCTATCGTGAGATTGTTGGTAGAACGCATGGATGGGAACAAGCTCTTGACAAACAATGAGGGTGTTCGATGAGTGAACAACCGGAAAAACGAGTTCGGGTTCTGATTGCGGATGACGAAAACATGTTTTTAAGCGCATTTCGTCATGTCTTCCAGACTCAGCCCTTGCTTAGCGCGGGAGAATTGGCCCGCTCTTTGGAGCGGTATAATCTGTCTCCGCCCGATTCCTGGCGGGAATGCGGACCGATGACCTATGACGTTCAACTCTGCAACAACGGACGACAGGCCGTTCACTCTATTCGCCAGGGCTTGAGCCAAGGCTATCCTTACGGGCTGGCCATTCTGGATGCCAACCTGCAACCGGGCTTGAACGGGATCGGTGCCGCCCTTTCCATCCGGGAGATGGACCCGAACATCCAGATTGTCGTTGTCGCCGAACACTCCGACCAGGAAGCCTTTCGTGCCGCCCAGGCCATCCAACCCATTGAAAGCCTCTTCTTCCTGCGTAAACCCTTCAACACCGAGGATGTCGCGCAGTTGGGAAGATCCCTGGCCAGCAAATGGTGGTCCCTGCACACCACCCACCGCCCGCGTATGGAACGGCATCCCTCCATCACCCCCCAAGTGAGGGAGTTGATCCGGCTCAACGAAGAGCTACGTAAAAAATTCGACAAAATGAAAGAGAGCCTGAAGACGGCTCAGATTTCCGAACAGTGGTTTCACGCTATTTATGAATACGCCCCTGACGCCATCTTTCTGATGGATTTCTCCGGGGAACTGATTGACAGCAATCGTCAAGCGGAAAACCTCAGCGGTTATCACCGCCACGACCTCATCGGCAAGAACTTCTTTGACCTGAAACTGGTTCCCCAGGAGCAAATGCCCCTTCTTCTACAAAACCTGCAAACCTGCCGCATGGGTGAACCTGTTGACCCGGAAGGCCATGATCTGATCCGGGCCGATGGAACCCTGATCCCGGTGGAAACCGCGATTCACGGCATACGCATCAACGAGCGTGAACTGGTCATCGGAATGATCCGAGACATCAACCACCGGGCCTGAGGCGCACCAAGAATTGGATTCTATCCCTCCTGCGGGTAGACAAGCCTTTCTCAAAACGAGTGGCGCGTCGTGTTCCCATCCTTGATGGCGGGCCTTGGATTCCCCGCTCCTGGAAGTGGAACCCTATGGATCGGTCGGAAGAATGCCTTACCCGACACACCCTCATCCCCAAAAATCCGATCTAACCGGGCAAGGCTCTGTTCATCATCCCTTGCTTATGGGTTGGGGCCGCCTTTCAAGTCATCCTTGGTGACCAAACGGATGGCGTAATCCGGGAACGGCTCTTCCGGGCGTCGATGATGGAAAAGGACGGTTCCTCCCACCACAGCCAGGGGTAAAAAGACAAAGTTAATCAGTGGAATGGACATCGCCAGCAACACGGCCAGACCAAAACCTAGGTGGGTGGGCCAATCTTCCTTGAACAGATTGATTTTATCGCTGAAGGTCCAGCGGCGGCGGCTCATCGGGTAATCGATAAAATCCAGGGCCAAGACCGCGCTGGCCAAAGCACCACCTACCACAAGGACGATAATCTGCCCGATACCGGGGATGAGGTTGACCACCAGAAGCGGCAACAAAATGGCCAGGCGTAGCCCCATCTTCTTCATCTCACTCCCCAGCGAGACGCCAATGTCCCGAAGGACTTCTGCGGGTTTGAAAGGCAGCTCCGGCAGATCCGGTCGCAGCAGGCGTTCAACCTGCTCACTAAGCATGTCGGAAAAGGGGGCGGCGAGAATCATGCCGAGGGGTGTAAACAGAAAATAGGTCATCAGCATGAACGCAACGAAGATCAGCACGGAAAACAAGTACCACAAGGGTACCAGAATCCAGGTGTACCATTCTTCACCCATCGGATAGGCCCAGACGCTTTCGACAATACCCGCCCGGAAATAAGTGAGCAGAAAAAAGCCCAGGCCGAAAACCAGAACATTCAACACCAAGGGAATGATACTGAAATTCCAAAGGCTTCGATGCTCTTTCATGATACGGTAGCTGGTAAAAAACAGCCCAAAGCCCTTGGCGAAGCCACTGGCGGTCGTTAAAGGATTCTTCAGAAAATAGCTTGCGTCTTGGTTCGTCATGGTCCCTCCCTCGGTCAGTTCACCCTATTGTCCTTGCCAGTTGTAATGGATTCTGATAACGATGGCAAGCAAATCCGAGTTGTTGCACCGGTGCAACCATACCGTTTTCAACTCAATTCAAGCGTTTTCTACAAGCCCAAGCCCAAGGTGATTCTCCATGCTTCGCGTGTTGTTTTTCTTTTTCTTTTTAAGCGGGTTCTCCGGTCTGGTCTTTGAAGTGGTCTGGATGCGCCAACTCTCGTTGATTTTCGGCTCCTCCAGCCATGCCGTGGCCACCGTGACGGCAGCCTTTTTGGGTGGCTTGGGACTCGGAAGCCTGCTTGCCGGTCGCCTGGTTTCCCGGCTGAAACGCCCTCTGGCCTGGTACGGAGTTCTGGAAGCCCTGGTTGCGGTGAGCGCGTTGATGATGCCCTGGGCCTTCCAGATGCTCCAAGATGCCCAGTTTCGTCTTTTGGGTGGCGCCTTGCTCAGCCAAGGCGTGTATAGCTCCATCCGTATCGCCCTGGTTTCCGGAGCCTTGCTGATTCCGACGATGTCGATGGGCATGACCTTGCCGATTCTGGTTCACGGCATAACGGACCAAAGCAAGACGATGGGCCAGAACATCGGTACCTTGTATGGATTGAACACCCTCGGTGCCTTCCTTGGTGTCGTCTGCGCCGGGTTTCTCTTCCTGCCCATTTTGGGGATGGAAACCACCACCCGTCTGGCCGCCTCACTCAATGGCCTGATTGCTCTTTGCGTCCTGCTTATCGAATTTCTTCTCGGTTGGAAGGAACGCAGTGGAGATCGTGCCGCAGAGGATTTCTTCAGCCAGCAGGCCCAGGAATCCGTTCCCACCTTTCTACTGTTGAACTTCCTCTTTTTCAGCGGCTTTGTCGGGATGATTGTTCAGGTTGGCTTCACCCGCCTGACCGGTTTGATTCTCGGTTCCTCGGTGTACAGCTTCAGTACCATCCTGGCGGTGATGCTGGCCGGAATGGCCTTGGGCAGCCTGCTTTACGGTCGCTGGTTATCCCGATACGTCTCCCGCTATCGAATCCTGGGCGGTGCCCAACTGGTGCTCGCCCTCTCCCTGCTGGCTGCGGTTCTCTGGGCCGATCATCTCCCGGCCTTTCTACGCTGGTTTGCCCAGATGGACATCGAACAACCCTTTGTCTTCTTCCCCTTCCAGGCGATGCTTCTTGGCTCGGTGGTGCTGATTCCCAGCATTGCGATGGGGGTGGGGACTCCTCTGGCTTTCCGGCTGCTCTCCGGCAGCGTGCATCAGGTGGGTAAAAGCGTGGGGCGCGGCTATTTCGTCAACACAGTGGGTCTGATTCACGGCGCGTTCATCGGCAGCTTCACCCTGATTCCCGGTCTTGGCTTGCAGAAAACGCTGATTGTCTGCGTGGTAATCAGCACCCTTCTGGGCCTGATTCTCTTCCACATCGACCAGGGCTTGTTCCAGCGCAGGCTCTTTCTGCGCCGCGCTCCGTGGATTGTCGGCGTATTGCTGGTGGTCCATACCCTGCCCCCGTGGAACATGGCCAGCCTGACCAGCGGCTATTTCCGCCAGCATGTGGCCCGCGCTCAGGGCTTGGATGACCAGGGCAGGCCCTCCGTGCTGTTCCATCGTGATGGCCCCAGCGCAACGGTTACCGTGGAACGCCTGGGCGATACGCTCTCGATGAAGAGCAACGGCAAGGCGGAAGCCAGCAACCGCTACGATATGCCCACCCAGATTCTGGTGGGTCTGCTACCGATGCTGCTTCACGAGAAAACGGAAAACCAGATGACCGGCGTGGTGGGGTACGGCAGCGGAATCACCGTCGGGGCCATGCTTCAGGCCAAGCCGAAAACCGTGGTCACGGTGGAATTGGAACCGGCAATCATTACCGCCAGCAGTTTCTTTGACACCATCAACCACAACCCGCTGGATGATCCTCGCGTGGTGTTGAAAGAAGGAGACGCCCGCACGGTGCTGGGCTACAGCCCGTTGAAGTTCGATGTGCTGGTCAGCGAGCCTTCCAACCCCTGGGTCAGCGGTGCCTCGTCCTTGTTTACCCTAGAGAACTACCAGCTTCTGGCCTCACGGTTGAAAGACAAGGGACTCTTCGCCCAATGGATTCAGCTTTACGAAATCTCTCCGGAATCGCTCCGTGCCATTCTGCGCACCTTCCGCTCCGTCTTTCCCTACGGGCAACTGTTCACCAGCTTTGAGCGCTCCCACGACCTGATCCTCGTCGGCAGCAAGCAGCCCGTTACCCTGGCGATGAAACACCTGGAAGCACGGATGACCGATCCGGCGATTCGTGATGAACTGAAGCGGGCCGGAGTGGGTGACGCCTCCGACCTTGCCGCCTTGTTGCAGGTACCCAACGACTATTTGGATGACTTCATCGGCGAAGGCACCCTGAACACGGACGACAACGGCCTCGTGGAATTTCGTGCCCCCCTGGACATGCTCCAGATTCGCGACCAGGAAAAGAACGTGCTGGCCTTCCACTACGGCGAAGAAAAAGGCTCGGTCCTCTCCGCTCTGTCCGATCTGGGCGATACCACCGAGGAGCGCGGCCTGCGCCTGGGACGACTGTCCTTCCAACTGCTGGCCCGTGGCCGTGGCGATCAAGCCCAGGAAGTGGCCAAGGCAAGCCTGGAGGAATCCCCGACGCGCCTGGCCAAAGAAGTGCTGGAGGTGTCCGGCCTGCTTTATCTGGAGCCGGAAGAGTGGCCTTCGGTGGATCTTTCCTGGCTGATGGATAACGAGAACCAAGACCCGCGCTATGCCGAGTTGGCCACGGCAATGACTCAAGGCGTCCAGGAAGAAACCCTCAAACTTTCCGGTCGATTGTACCAGGAAACCCAAGACGCCCGCTTTTCTCTGATTCGCGGCTGGCTGCTGGTTGCCTTGATGCGTTTCCCCGAAGCGATTCGGGAGTTGAAACCCTTGGCGGAAAACGATACCTTCGCCAGCCAATACCCCATTGTGGATTTCTTCGCCGGCAGAGCCTTGGACCGTGGCTTGCAGTTCCAGCAATCCCTTCGCTACCTGGCCCGCTTCAATGAATGGCGTAAGACCCAGGATATTCGCTTCAGTTTTGAATTGACCAAGGAAGAACTGAAAGACGTGGACCGCATCGTTGAAGAGGTGCTGAAAGAACAACAGCGCATCCAGGAAGAGGGACAGACAACAGACGGTGAAGCCCCCGCTCAAGCTCCCGTTCCATCCCCGGAGCAACCCCCTGTTCAACCAACTCCCTGATCAACCAATAAGGGCAGAGGAAAACCCCTGCCCTTGTTGCACAATCTTCTCACGGGTGACGATTACTCATCGTCATCAAAAGGATCATACTCGACGCGGAGGATTTCCGCGATGGCATCCACCAGTTTGTGGGGCGTGATGGGTTTTTCAATCACCACCTTGGGTTGCTGACGGGTTGCGAAGGCAGTCAGTTCCTTCACATCCTTGCTGCCGAACTCATCTCTGGCGTGGGCGGTAATCACAACCACGGGCAATTGACTGAACGGTTCCCCCATCGTGCGCAATTCACGTAGGAACTGAATACCGGATTTACGCGGCATGACCATATCCAAAGTAATCAGATCCGGCAGGAATTTGTCCTTGATAATGTCCATCGCGTCCACGCCATCCTGAGCCGTGTCCACCATGAAACCGGCATCTTCCAAGATCGCCGCGACAAAATCGCGCACATCCGGTTCATCGTCCACCACCAAAATTCGCTTTTCCGAGGCATGGGTCATGGGTTGTCTCCTTTGTTATTCTGTCTGCGTCCAGTTTGTTTATAGATTCTAACGCATTTAGACACCACGGTCAACAATCTGTACAAAAGCCTTCAAGGGCTGGTTCACCAAGACCTTGCCTTAGGGTTTGACAAAGGGGAGCCGCTCTCTAGGCAGGCGAATGGTGAAGGTGGTCCCCTTCCCCTCTTCACTAACAAAATCGACCTCTCCGCCATGCTCTTGAATCAAACGTCGGGTAGTCAGAAGGCCAAGCCCCGTACCACCAAGATCCTTGGTCGTGAAAAAGGAGTGAAAGGCTTTGCGCTGAACATCCTCATTCATGCCGCAGCCGTTGTCTTTCACCTCAAAGGTCAACACCTCATCCGCTTCAAACAAGCGCAGAGAAACCCGATGCCGTTGCTTCCGATCACTCATCCGGCAGGCATCCAAGGCATTGCCTACAAGGTTCATCAACGCTTCGTGCATCCCTTCATCATCCAGATTGGCGGGCTCCACCCCATGTTCGATGCTGGTTTCCAAGGCGATGTTGTGTTTCTTCGCCTCGTTCTGGTAAACCTCGGCCACATCATGAACGACACTCGCCGGATCGCAGGGTTCCGGTGTAATAAAACGCCCCTTGGCAAAGCGAAGAAAATCTTTCACGAAGGCACCGATGCGCTCCAGGTTGCGATCCAGCATCATCGTACCTTTTTCAATGCGCTTCCGGTTGTCTTTCCGCAACCCGGTACGCACCATATACATACCGCCATCCAGACCGGTAAGCAGGTTCTTGATGCCATGAGCCAGACCGGCGACCGTCTGCCCCACCGCAGCCATACGCTCCGCTTCCAGTTTTTCGCGTTCCAGGGCTTTGAGCTTACTCTGATCCTGAAGGAAAAAGGCAAGGCCCAGAAGCTTCCCGGCGTTTTCCAACTTCACTCCGACCAGACGCACCGAGAGGCTTTCCCCAACCAGGTTGGTCAAGGTGGCATTGGGCCTGTAGAGATACGGCCCGGCGTTTTGCACCTGATTGAAGAAGTTCACCGGCAACATGCTGCACAACTGCCCACCCAACAAGGTATCCTGCGGTCCCAAACCAAGCAGTTTCCTTGCCGCCGGGTTCAGAATAATCACGTTGCGTTCACTGTCGATCGCCACAATGCCATCCATGCTGGTGACCACAATGGTTTCCAAAAAGGCATGGGCGATATTCAACTGGTCGCGCAGGTCCAGGGATTCGGTGATATTCACCGCCATCTCCAAAACGTAGTCTTCTCCGTCCAGTTCAATGGGGGCCGTCGTCACCTGAAAGCTGAACTGGTCCCCACGGCTATTCTGAACCACGCTTTGACCGATATGAACCTGGGCATCCTCAAAGGTTCTGCGGGTCGGGCATTCCTTGCAGGGGCGCTTGTCTTGCCGGAAGACTTCAAAGCAGCGCTTTCCCAACACATTGCCGAATTTGTCCCGCACGCGGCGATTGGCCCGGACGATGTTCAGGTCTTTGTCCAGCACGGTCATGTTGCAGGGAACCTGCTCAAAAAGCATTTCGTTTTCCATACGAAGGCGCTCTTTGTCGGTGATGTCAAGATACATCTCCACCAGATAGGAAATGCTTCCCTCCGGCCCGTGGATGGGAATGGAATGCTTGATGTAGTGGGCCGGTCGCCCCTTCTGGTTGTAGCCGAAATCCCTCACCTGATGCGGTTGGCCATCTTGGAAACAGGCGGCGGCGAAACAGTTTTCGCATGGCTCTTCATGGGCCTTGTTCACCTGATAGCACTTACGTCCCCGCCATTCACCAAATACCTTGAGAAAGCGCTCGTTGGCATGAACGATGTTGCGCTGCCGGTCGATCACGCAGATCGACACCGGTACGGTGTTGAACAGTTCGGCGGCAATGAAGCCTTGAATCTCCGGAGATACCTGGGTCATCGCGTCCCTCGTTCTATCCTTCTGTGGAAAGAAGCCTGGAAATCATCACTTTCAGCGCACCGAGAAGAATGGGCCGTTCAATATAGCCCTCCGGTTTCGGTAGATTTTCCTCTCCGATAAACTGCTGGAAACCACTTTCCATGAAGGTATCGGCCTCTTCCAGACTGCTCATCACAATCACGGGCACACGAACGAGTTCCTGGTCTTTGCGCAAAGAACGGTAAAGATCCAAGCCCTTCCGACCGGCGATATTGATGTCCAGGCAGATCAGATCCGGCTTGGCGGCACGCACCTGGGACAAGGTGGGGGGAATCTCTTCCATCACGGGAATATGATAACCGTCGTCACGCAACACGCCGCTGATGTAATCCCTCAATTCCGGGTCCGCTTCAAGAAACAGCAAGGTTCCAGTCATTGCGACCATCCTTTTCAAAACAAACATGGGTTGGGTTTGTGGAATCCTCGCTCTCAAGGTAGCAAAGCCTCCTTGGAAATACAATCAAAAAGGAGGGAGCGTTTGTTGGAAATTCTCTCTGTTTCCATGCGTTTTTCACTCGCAAAGCATCCCCGGCTCTGCTAAAATGCGCCTGCGCTGAATGATTATCAACCATCTGGGGATGCTTTCGTCCCCCACGTTTTCATACGGGCACGTTTCCATGACACAAGAGCAAGGTAGCCGTTCCAAGATCGCCAATTTCCAGAAAATTCTGGCATCCAATCCCCATTCGTTCATCTTCGCCCAACTGGCTGAAGAGCATATGAAGTTCGGGGAAACGGATCAAGCCCTGGCCATCTGCCGGGAAGGGCTTTCCCACAACCCGGACTTTGCCGACGGGAAGTTCGTCTTGGCCAAAACGCTCTTTCGTTCCGGAGCCAAAGACGAGGCGGTTAGGGAACTGTTTGAAATTCTGCAACTCCAACCGGAGCATTATAACGCCAAAGAAACCCTGCTTCGCATGGGGCATTCGGAAAGCAGCATCCAAAGCACCTTGCGCTCGATGAAAACCCAAGCCCAGGAACAGGCTCCGGCACCCGCTCCTACACCGGCCCCACCCCAGGTGGAAGCAACTCCTCCCCAACCTGCGGCTCCTGCCCAAGCCGTTCAACCCCAGCAAGCGGTGGTGGAAAGCGAAGAGGATTCCTTCTCTTTGGAAATCGACCTGGACACAGACGGGCTTGACCAAGCTCCCGGCAACGAACTTCCAACTCCCCAAACGACAAGCCCGGAACCTCCGGTGGGAATGCCTCAACCGGCTGAAGAACGAAACGTAGCTCCGGCCAGTCAAGGCAACCGAAGCATTCCCCAAGGGGCGGGAACCCAGATGCTACCGCCCACCTCTCCCCGACAGACCTTGAGCGTGATGGGGGCGCAAAAGGCGGATGTGGACGCCGCCACCTTGCAGCAGCATCAAAACGAGGAAGAAAAGAAAAGCCGAACCGGTTTGTGGGTCGCTCTGATCCTGGTGGTTATCGCTCTGGGTGTGGGTGGTTTCTTCGGAGGCCGTTACGTACTCAAGGAAATGGCCCAGAAGGAAATGCAGAAAATCTATCAAACCAACCTGCAAACCGCCCAACAAGATACCTACCAGGGCTATCAGACGGTGCTTCGCACCCTGCCCCCGGCGATCAATCAATACGGCAAAGGCGGCAAGCTATCGGCTCTGCTGGTTGAAAGTTACGCCAAAGTTCTGATGGATTTCGCCCCGGACAATCTGGGTTGGCAGGACCAGTTGGAGCAGCAATACAAACGCTTCCCAGCCGATCCGAGCCAAAACGCAGCCCTGCTTACCGCGTTGGGCTACCGGGCTTTGCTCTTGGCCAAACCGGCGGAGATTCGCTTCGCCCTGGATGAAGCCGCGAAAAAGAACCTACTCACGCCGGATCTGCTCACCCTGGAAGGCGAAGCACTGGTCCGTGACAAAGAGTACAAGCAAGCCAAGGCCAAACTCAGCGATGTCTTGAAGAAACATCCGAACCTGCTTCGTGCCCGCTATGTACTGGCTCGTGTCCTGGTGCTTCAGGAAGACCTTGAAGCCGCCCGTGCCGAGTTGGAAACCTTGTTGAAGCAAGACCCCAACCACCTGCGCGCCCAGTTGCTTCAGTTTGAGTTGCGCATGACCACCCTGGAGCAGACGCAAAAATGCAAGCCGGATCTGGACAGCTTCGCCAAGGCCAAAGGTGACAAACTTCCGGCCCTTCTGAAAGCCGAACTGAACTACCTGCAAGCCAAGGTGTTGTTGGCTGACAACCGCCACGCCGATGCAATCAACCTGCTGCTGCCCCTGGTCAATGCCTACAACCGGGGAAAATATCGCTTTGTGCTGGCAATGGCCCAAGAGAAGAGCGGCGAATACGAAAAAGCCCTGATGAATGCCAAAGAGGCGGCCAAGCAGGGGATTCAACCCAAAGACGTAGGCCGCTTCCTGGGAATGCTTTATTACAAAGCCGACCGCAAAACGGATGCCTTAGCGGAGTTTGACAAGGTGATCAACGACAAAGCCACCGATCTTGAACTACTCACGGTGGCGGCAGATGCGGCCTTCCGCTTGAAGAACTACGAAAAAGCCTCTTTCTTCTACGAACGGGCGACTTTTGTTGACCTGAAGAATCCGGAGTTGCAGAAGAAACTGGCCCTTTGCCTGATTGAGAAAGAAGAGCTGTCCGAAGCCCGCAAGGTGGTGGATAGACTCAGCGCGGAACACCCCGGCAGCGCCCTGCCCTATTTCCTTGAAGGACGCCTGCTTTTGGCCGAAGAACAACCGGACAAGGCGGAAAAGGTGTTTGAGAAAGGGGCAACCAACGATCCGACCAACGTAGACGTACAGATCGAGTTGGCCAAGCTGCACCTGCAAAAACAGGAATTCCGCAAAGGGATGAAGATCCTTGTGGAGCAACTTGAAAAGCATCCTAAAGAGATCCGTCTTCTTTCCCTGCTGGGCGAGAATTACCTCTACGGAAGCAGCCTGAAAAACGCTCGCAGTATGTATGATACCCTCACCGCGCTGGAACCGCAGATCATTGATTACCGCGCTCAGCTTGCGTACATTGACTTCTTGGAAGGCAAGCCGGTGGAAGCCGAAAAGCAATTGCGCAGCCTGTTGACCACCCATCCTCAACATGCGGAAGCCAACATCTATCTGGGAGCCATCCTTTTGGATAACGGCATGGAAAAGCAGGCCGAAGATGCCATCCGTAAGGGAATCAAATACAACAGCCGAAACCCCTACGGACACTATTACATGGGACGGCTCAAGCTCCTTCAGGGCGATCAAGCCTGGGCGAAGAATGAGTTCTCCATCGCGCTGGAATGCCAGGCCAATCACCCGGATACCCATGTCGAGTTGGGCAAGCTGTACGTGGAAACCAACCAGTTGGAAAAAGCCCGCAATGAGTTCAAGCAGGCCGAAGCGATGTTCTCTCTCTTTGAGGAAGGCAAACGTAAGCGGGTGGAAGTGATGTGCCGTCAGGCGGAGATTGAAATCTCACTGGGGCGCGTGCGGAAAGGATTGCAGCTTATCAAACAGGCCAACAAACTGGACCCGGAAGCGGCGGAACCCTATTACATCCTGGCTCGTGAACAGAACGAGTTCCGCCAACCCCAAAAGGTGCTGGATCTACTGTTGAAAGCCAGAACCTATGATGACGGTCTGGCTCCGGTCTATTACGAACTGGGTGTGGTTTACCAGGTGATGGACAAGAAGAAAGAAGCGGCCCAGAACTTGCGTGAGTACATCAAACGCAGCCCCAAAGGAGTCTTCGTTCTGGACGCGAAAAAGCGCTTGGATGAAATGGGCGAATAGCCATTTGAAAGAGCTGACCCCGTCGTAGAAGAGCGAGATTCCACACTGCAATTGAAAATCCCCAGTGACTGTTGTCATTGGGGGCTATTGACAATCCCTGGTTTCCCTCACCCTTGCTCTCTTTGTTCGCGTCCCTCTCCCCGCGGGAGAGGGAAAAGTCGTCTCTCCCTCTGGGAGAGACAGGATGCCGAAAAGCATCCCAGTGAGGGGAGATGACTTTGTCAGCAAGCTGCAGTGACTGTTGTCATGGGGATTTGTTTTCTTCGATCAACCTGTCAGATATGAATCAATCCACTTGCATCATCGTCCGCAGAGGTGACGTCCCAACAACAAGACACAGAGGGTTCCCACCTGCGAGGATTCAACCTCTGCTCTTACACTACTCGAAATCCAACTGGAGATCCACCCTGTGTTGGGCGGTTCCTCGCCAAGCCGGAGGGATCGTCAAAGGAATATCAGGCGTGATCGTTTCTTGAATGGTCACCGTCGTACCCTTCAAAGCGCCATCCAACTGCTTGCGGATCACACGAACCCGTTTTTCAACCAACTCTTTCTCGGTAGAAACACGGGAGCAACGCTTCGCTTTGACGCGATGGTCTTTGTTCGGGTTGCGGCCCTCCAGGGTCAGCGTGACCTTGTTTCCCACGCTGGCCAGAATCTTGGCCGTCGCAATCAGGTTGTCTACGATATGCGCTTCATCCTTGGACAAGGAGCAGGAATCCGCCCTGAACTCGATGATAGAGCGGATACGATGAGGGTTCTTCGCCGCGACCAACCCACCGGCCCGGACATTGGCCACACCGACGGGAGAGGCAAGCCAGTCGGTAAAGGCTTTCACTTCCGGTTTGAGAAAATCTCCATCCTCACGCACGAAGAAAAACAGAGGCCGCGTCAAAGGATAGGCTCCGCTGAAAATCGTATTCTCATCCGGAAGGAAGCCCTCCCCTTTCTTTCTGGCACTCAAGGCCACTCGCGTGGTTGTTCCCTGGTCCAAAGGAAGGCTTGCTGCGGCGTAGCTGATCGCATTGGGATCTTGCGCGATAGTCTGTAGAATCACGTCCTGGTGCGCTTCTTCAAAACTGGTTTGACACCCGTGACGAACCAGGTCATCAATCAGAGCGCGGGTTCCGGAGCTTTGGTCCCTGTCCAACACATGGATTTTTCCCAGAGTCGGGTGCCCCAGTTGCTTCCATTCCGTGATTTCGCCGCAGAAAACCCCTTTCAACTCCTTCAAACTGAGCTGTTTCAAGCTGCGGTTCATTCCATTGGCAATCACACTGACCGCGTCATAAGCAACAACGTAGGGTTTGATCTTCACGGATTTCCCATCCAGATCGGACTCGCGAAGCATACGGGAAGAACCGGCCAAAGGAATCTCTCCCAGCACCAGCTTTTCAATTCCTTTGGAAGACCCGATGGACTCATACTCGAAAGCATCCAGCCCGTTGATCGGAATATTCCGCTTTTGAAGATTGGCAACCAGCAGGGTGCCCCCGATGCTTTCGCTTCCCGCCACCTTCAAGACAACCTTGGGTTTGGGTGGAACAGCCGGTGTGTCGGACGTCTCCGGGTCACCCGATTGCGTCACATTCAGAGCCAGCATCACCACCGCCAGCAACGATAGCAGCACACCGATAACGATTTTGCCAAGATTGGTACGCGGCGGTTCCGGCAGGTCATCCACATCCGACAAGTCATAGCTACCCGTCGTCGAGGTGCTGGGCGAGGCCGTCCATGTCGGATGAGGCGTATTCCGGGTCGCCGTTTGTTGCACCGCCGCCGTGTTGAACATCCCACTACCCGTGGGAGTATTGATGATGTTGGTTGCAGAGGGAGCAACGGCCCCACCCACCGACGGCGTAGGCATCATCACCTGACCACTTGGGGTATTCATCACTTGAAAGCGTCCCGTTGGGGGAACGCCTTGATTCATGAATTGTTGCAACTGGCCGCTCTTGGAAGGCGTCTGCATTCTTTGCTGGCTGGGTGTCACCCTCGTATTGACCGTTCCGCTCCGGCTGGGTTGCAGAATCTCCTGGGAACGCCGGGTAATGGAACTGATGTCATCCCCCGCATAGGGACTTTGTGGAAGAGCCCCTTGGTAGGTACTGCTCGCGATGGGCATCGGCCCCGTAGAACGCCCTGCCCCGGTTGTATCTTTGCGGAGATAGCCACGTACCAATTCACCCATCAGGTGATCGAAGCTGGTGATTTCCACAAACCCACCCGGATTTCCACGGGCAAGATGTTTGGCCATCAGTTTTTCAGCGGCAGGTGGAGGATCATTCAAGGGAAGCAGCGTCCAATAGAACCCCGCACTCATGCTCGCCAGACTGACCGCCGTGCTGAGCATTTCCATGATCGAACGATCACGACCGGAATAACCAAGCATCACCAGAGGGTGGTCATCCAGCATCGTCAACAGATCCCGGCGCAAGACCTCGTCCCCTTCACGGATGGATAAGGACTCCTGGCTGAGAGGGTTGAAGCGATAATCCCCGTGAAATTCGAGCAAAGACGGGCGTTTGGAACTCAGTTTGACCTTCTGATCGGAAAAGGCGATTTCCGGTGTCACCACCTGAAGCCTCTCTTCGCAGCGGAGAAGAAGCTTGTCAAAGTTGGTGGTGCTGACCAGATGAAACAGGTGGTTCCGAAGCAGTCGGGCCAGATGTTGATAGCCGATGGAAGGCACCGCACCATCAATCAATCGGTTGAAATAGGCTTCGCGGCTGGCAGGTGTAGGATAAACGGTTTCAACCAAGGCAGGATACATGGTTTCCGAGTTCAAACCCTGATACCACGTCTGCTGCTGAAGAAAGTCTTCGACGACCAACCGATCCCGTTGGCTTAATGCGCCAAGACTCGTACCGGATAATTCGTTCTGCGGCGATTCCTTCTGATAAATGGCAAGCTTCAGTTCCCACTCGATGTCCGCAACGGTAGGCAGGTTGCTCGTTGCGCTGGCACCCGCCCCTAAAAACAGAATAGGGGGACGATTCAAGCGACGGAATTCATCCTGAACGAACGAACCCTGATGATGGTGGATCTGCATGGTGGCGAGCCTACCCTGTCACGCGACGAAGTTCATGAAATACGAAGCTTCTAATATTTAAGCCCCGCTGGGGCTTTCTGTCAAGAAACTCTTGTTAGAACTATCTTAAAATTCCACGGTTTTCCCCGTTTGGACTACATCATCCTACACCGTTTCGGACCCGTTTGTTTCCCTCTCGGACTCCGTCACTCCCAAGCGTTGGGCCAGACGATGAAGGTTTCCCCGATCCATCCCCAACTCACGGGCCGCCTGGGCCCAGTTCCCCTGGTGGCTGTCCAAAACCCTGCTTATCACCTGACGCCGAAACGCATCAATGGTCTGTTTGTAGGTTGTTCCCTGTGTCACGGTCCCTCTGGTTGGCTCCGTAGACACGGATATGAGGCCATCAAGATGGTGGGCTTGAACCTCCAACGGCTCCTCTCCGCAGTTCTGGGATACGAGAAGCAGAGCTTGACTACATACTCGTTGAAACTCCAGATAATTTTCCGGCCAGGTGTGAGCTTGAAGGCTCTTCAGGCTTTCAGGACTCCACGGTGACAGGACAGGCTCACTCTCTGCCGCAGAAGAAAAGCTGCCGGAAGGAATCCCTCCATTGCGTGTCCCCGTCTCCGTCCATCGAGGAAAGCTTGTCAGAAGAATTTCGATGTCTTCCTTTCGTTCCTCCAAGCCGGGGATGCGCAACGAAAACTCCGAGAACAGGACACCCCACAAATCCGACCAGAAACCTTTCCCTTTCCATTCATCCAACGGTGCGCTGCTGGTGGCAACAAGACGCAGGCGAAAAGCCTGTTCTTTTCCGGAGCCAAGCCGGCGAACATGTTGTCTCCGCAGAATTTGAGCAAGTTTTTCCTGGATCGGCTCCGGCCACCGTTCAGGGTTTTCCAACCACAAGGTTCCACCGTTCGCCATCTCCAACAAGCCTTGTCGGCCAGGACGATACCCCGTCTCGCCCCTGGAAACGGTTCCGAACAATTCATTCAAAGCCATAGACTCCGACATGCGTTCCAAGCCGGAGACACGCACAAACGGAGCCCTCGCGCCAAAGGTTCTGTCATGAAGCATCCAGGCAACAACAGGATGCAAGGAACCCGCTGGACCATACACCCAAACCGGGGCTTCATGGCTTGCAACCTCTGTCAGATGAACCCGAAAGGAGGCAATGGCTTGGGATTCACCACGGAGCATCCAATCCGCCAGAGAGCGCCGTTCTGCAAGGTCGCCGCTTTGAAGTCGTTCCTGACGCTCTTCACGCCATGCGCATTGCCCCTCATGCAGCCACTGTTGATGAACGATCTTAAGGAAAGAACGCAGAGGGATAAAGCAATCCCCCATACCTGCCGCATCCAGAGGTTGCGGTGTCAGCCAAACCAGATCCATGCGGGTGTCATCAAGTTCATCACCACGAATCACCACAAGGTTGGCGTCCCCTCCCCATTGGTTGCTATCGAACTGCCGCCACGGCTCATTGAACCGTGGAGGACTCCACGCTTCAAGGGCACGTTCTATCGGATGAGCGAAACCATCACAAGTCCACGGAATGACGCGACCTTCCTGGTGAAGAAGCCAAGAACAGGCAAACCCGGTCCGTTGGGTGATCCACTGCAAAAGCCGCTCTACGCGCCCTTTGGTGTCGTGTTCTCCGGCAAGAATTGCCAGACAGGCTGCATTGCATTCATCTCGCTGCATAAACCTTCACCCAAATGGAAAAGCAACTCCAGTTCAACTAAGAAACAAACCGATAGGAATCAACCAACGCACAAGGAGCTGAAGGATACCACGGCAGAGACACAGGGTCAACAGGATGAAGAACGGATAGGGTGATTCAACGTTGGATGGAAAAGCCCAAGGTCCGGATTCGCACCTTCTTTTTTCCCTTGCGTTTTCGATGAATCGACCCTATAGTTTTATTATGAAACCTTCAGTAAGGAGCCATACACCATGACCTTTGAGAAGCCGAACCCGATTTTGGACACCTTGAAAAGAAACGTACATCTGGCCGGCATCCGGATGATGATGAATACCTACATTCCCTACTGGGCCAGCGGTGCGAGAGTTGTCCGTATCCAACCCGATTTCTATGAGTTGGATATCGAGGTCCGTCTGGGATTCCGCAACCGGAATGTGGTTGGTACCATTTTCGGTGGAAGCCTCTACTCTGCGGTAGACCCCGTGTACATGCTGATGTTCATGCAGATTCTGGGAAACGAATACGTTGTCTGGGATAAAGGCGCCACCATTCAGTTTCTCAAGCCGGGCCGGGGAACCTGCCGTGGTCACTTTGTTGTGGAAAAAGGGGAGCCGGAGCGCATCCGCGCCTTGTTGGACGAACAGCGCAGTGTGGATCGGACCTACACGGTAAAACTTGTCAACGAGCAAGGGGAGGTCTGCGCCCGGTTCGACAAAACCTTGTATTTCTCCAAACAACGCAAAGACAAGCCACGGAAAGTACAAAAACTGATTCAACGCCTGTTCTAGTTAGGCGGGTGATTCGTTACGGATGGGTGTGAGACATTCCGGGCCGAAGGCCTCCAGGCTCAACCGCCATAAACCCGCGCAACGATCCTTCAGCACGCAAGAGGCACAGGCCGGAGCTTTGGCTTTGTCGATACGTGTGGTTTCACTGATCCATTGACCGGCGGCGTTGAAGCGGTCCTGCCGCATCGGTTGATTCCCCTGCCCTAAGCCCTGCGGAAGAACACATAAAGGGAAATCCAGCAGTTCCAGCGGGGTTTCAGATTCATCGGCCAAACGAGCCACCTCGGCAAGAGGTTCCTTGAGCAGACGCGGGTCGGGGATGACCCGGTCGAAATCCTTCAAGGCCATCCCCGCCGGTTCCACCAGATTCATGGCAAGACGATCCGGCCCGAAAGACAACAGCAAACGCACCAGGTCTGCAAGGGATTCCAGGTTCAACAAGCTCACACAGCTTGTGGTTTTGAACAAAAGCCCCTCCACTCCGGATAACCGACGATTGGCCATTTCTAAAAACAGGTTCTTCGCCGCCTTGCTCTTCCACCCGAAGGAGCGCTTCTGTCCGGTGATCAAGCTTTCCAAGGATTCATCATGGCCATGAAAGGAAAGCCCCACCTCAATCAGACCGGCATCCATCAACGCGGCCAGAAAGGCCCGTTTGGCAATACGGCTCCCGTTGGTGACCATGCGAATGTCCGTGTAACCCAACTCATGAGCTTTCTGGATCAGCGGTAGGATCTCCTTGTGCAAGGTGGGCTCCATCGCCACCAGCTCAAGAATATACCGGCCCTCTTCACGTCCCACCACAAGGTGATCGACCATATCTTCCAACAAAGCGCTGGCCGTGGTGCTGGGTCGATCCGAACAGAAAAGGCAGTGATGGTTGCACACGCCGGTGACTTTCAAACTGAGCAAACGGGGGTTCGCCCGTCTATCATCAATCTGTTGCGCCGTAGGACCAAAGAAAGGAAACGTCTCCCAAGGTTCCTGGTGTTCTTCCAAAAGCCTGGCCATCGCCTGAGCCAAGCGCTCCGCCGAGGCAGAAAGAATCACGCCGGACGAGGCATTGAGGTAATAATCAACCAGTCGTCCGGAGACAAAAGGCCGTGGCGCTCGTCCTTTGGGCTGCAAACCCAAAACAAATGACTCGCCGCCTTCATGCTCGAAACCATACTCCAGCACTCCTATCCCGGAGACGGATACCAACCGCCAGCCCTTGGCAAACGATTCACCGGGGCGAACGGGATACAGCAGGCGCAACTCCGCCGCACGCCGGATGGGGATTCCCCCCGGAAAGCGGGGAATCTCCTCAATGGGCGGAAGATGCTTCATGGTTTCCTTGCTGTCATTCACCTGAAAGGTCAGATATCCAGGCTGCCCATACTGATCTGGCAGTCCCCGCAATCCACATTCATCATCAGGCTGTAATTGACCGTGCCGACGCATTCATACATGAATAGAATGTTCATGTCATAGGCATCCTCGGTTTCCGTTTCGCTGAAGGTTCCCACGGGAATACCGGTCTGTCCCTGAATGAGACTGCCGTTGCAGCCATCATCGGCGGCAAAGGTGATCTGCTGACCCATCGTCACCAGATTGCAGGAGGAACTCCAGACCGTCCAGGTGCCTTCCAGGTCAGGGCAGGCGTTCGTCTGACTGGGCGGCGCGCAGACGCCATCCTCGCAGGACCAACCATCCTGACATTGGAAATCAAACCAGCAGGCTTCCGGGGTCGGATCTACGCATTCATTGTAGATACCGTTATCCTGGCAAACGGTGCCATCCGGGCAGTCTTCATCCACACTGCATTCATCCAAGGATTTGCAGGTACCGAAGAGGTTGAACACTTTGTCACAATAGTAGCCTTCAGCGCAGTCATCATCGGCGGAACAGAAGTTGGGCTGCGTGTTCAACGAGCAGACATTCCAGTTGTCTTCAGGCTCACAGACTTCCCACTCCGAGCAATCCGCATCGTTACTGCATTCGTTGGCGTATTCACAGACGTTGTTCCCATCATCGCCTGCCGTACAGCGGAAACCGAAGCCGCAATCTTCATCCGTTTCGCAGGGATTGACTTCGACGCATTCGTTGTAGCCCAACTCATCGTTGTAGGAACATTCCATGTTGGTGGGGCATTCGTCATCGGTTTCACATTCGTTCATACTCTTGCATTGCCCAAAACCACCGAAGATGATGTCACAGGTTTCTCCCGGTCCACAATCATCATCCGAGGAGCAGAACTCGCTGCCACCGAATTGACAGACCTTCCAATTGTTGGAAACTTCGCAGGTCTGGAAGCTTGGGCAGTCGGCATCGTTAACGCATTCGTTGGCGTATTCACAGATCATCGGAGACTCATCCGTCAGGCAGCGATAGCCAAAGCCGCAGTCTTCATCCTCTACGCACTCATCACCGACGGCTTCGCAGAAATAGCCGTTATCATCGGCCACGCACTCAAAACCTTCCGGGCAAGAATCGCTCTCCGGGTTGCATTCACTGACGGCTTCACAGTAATTCCCGTTCTCATCGTCTACACAGACTTCTCCCCAAGGGCAATCCTCATCATTTTCGCATTCATCAAAGGTAGGTTTGCAGAGATTGTAGTTCCCCATGTCCTGGCAGATATAGCCCGCCTGGCAATCCCGGTTGCGTTCACATTCGTTGAGGTAGGTGCAAAAACCAGCCACACAGCCGTAACCGAAGTCACAGTCTTCATCAAGGTTGCACTCTTCCGGATCGTCTTCGGTATCTCCATCCAGGTCTTCGGACGCACAGGTCGCGCCACCCCCCAGGGGTACACAAACCAAGTCACCGCAATCCACCCAGTGGTATTCTCCCTGGTTGCAATAACGCAGGGTGTTTCCCTCGCAAACAGGCGGTTCGTCGTCCGAGCATTCCTGGACATCGCAGATGCACGCGCCGTTTTCGCTGCATACGGCAAAGCCTTCGTCACAGCTTCGGCAATCACAGTCTTCATCATCACGGCAGTAAGGAATGACGCAGACATCACGCCGGTTCAGACGGGCGCAGCTATCCTCCAACTGCTCCTGGCAACAGGCGTCATCCTCACAGAGAACATCACCGTCTTCGTCACCGTCGGGTTCATCGCCGTCCTCATCCCCATCCGAGTCATCTCCATCAGAGAGGTCTTCCTCTCCGTCTTCCAGATCACCCTCTTCATCGCCATCAAGATCCGGCTCGTCATCGCCATCTTCATCCCCATCCAAGATAGGAATGTCATCATCATCGTCGTCGTCATCCGAGGCGCTATCCCCGTCGGTTGCATCCGGGATATCCTCTCCCAGAAAATCGAGGTCCGCCTGATCGCTACACGCTGCGAACCATACGACCAAGGCAATCAACACCACGAGGCGACATGTATACTTCATCGTTCTCACCCTTTCGAGCCGTCAAGACACATCTTGACGTATTGGTTTACCTGACACAACCCGATAACTTAGCAAAATGGGCGGATTTCGCAATATCTCCTTTCGTTTTTCAACCAAACCGGGTTTACGATCCGTTAGCAGTCGTTAACGGTTCCCCGTTCACTCCACCGGTATCGGGAAGCGTTCCAGCAAAGACATCCAACGAAGCTCATGAAGCCATCAAAGGGCGGGTCTTTCTCATTTTTCTCTTTTCACCGGCGCCCTTGTACCGTACACTGAGTAGCGAACAAACCACGGAAAGTAGGACCATGCCCCGGTATTCCATCGACAGCCCCTCATCCCCAGGCTCTCTGGCCGCCTGGTTTCATACTCTGGCCGATAAGCGTCCCTACTTTCGTTCCTCGTTCTATCTGAAAGCCAAGCTTTCCAATACCAACCCGCAAGCCTTGCCCATTCAGGCCACGGTAGACATCACCCATCAATGCAGCCTGGGTTGTCCCTTCTGCTTCGCCTCCGAGGTCGCCTGCCGGGGAGATCACTTCCCTGTTGAGCCGCTGTGTTCCTTGCTTCATACCCTGCACGGCCTTCCCAGCTTGGTTCTCATCGGAGGGGAACCCTTCGAGCATCCGGAGATCCAACGGATTCTCCCTATCGCCCTTCAAAACTTCGGCGAGGTGGAGGTCTATACCAGCGGCGCCTTCTTCACCGACTTGGAGCGCCTGCGCCAGCGTCTGACCGGCATTCCCAAAAACCTGCGTCAACGCCTACGTCTGGTACTCAGTGTGGACGCCGTTCACAAGCAGGTCTTGGCATCCCAGGCCGAGAACATCCTGCAAACGGTTCTTGAAGCCGAAGAGCAAGGCATGTGCCGTGTGCGCTTCAATGTCACGGATGCGACCTTTTCCACCCATCGTTACCTGGGAGTACCGGAGGTGTCCGAGTGCCTGGAAACACTTTCGCCAGCCCTGAACCAACGGTTTCAGAACGCCCTTTCCCTCGACCGGGTGGATGAATGGTTTCAATTCAACCCCGTTATTGTGCAGGGAAAACAAGAAGCCGACGGCAGGGCGGAACTCCTGCGTTTGTCGGATCTGCTGTTTCATCCTGAACCCGTGTTCCGCTGGCAGAATGGGCATATCGACCTGCTACGGAACCTCAACGCCGCCTGGATGCCCAGCCCGCCACCGGGATTGCTTGTCGGCCCGGTTGAACCGGACAATCTGGCAGAAACCTTCCGGCACCATTTCCTGGCGGCTGAAGAGATGGGCGAAGACGGTAGCCCCTTGAGCGAAGGAGACTTGATTCTCACACGGCTTCGTCGTTATCTGGAAACCCCCGAAGGGTATCAAGATGCCCTTGCCCAGCGAGCCTTGTCCGTCTTGCCGACTCAGGGACTTGCCGTGGAACTAAGTTCCTTCTGGCGCGTGGACCGCCTCGGCCCCGGCGTGTATCGCCGCTTGTTGAGCCAATACCTGGATACGGAGACGAAGCGGCAAACCCTGATTCAGACCATCGCTCACGAACTGATTTCCATCGTCAAACAAGGCTCGCCGGGTGTGAAGGAACGGGATGACTACGGCCATGAGCTTGGACTCTGTCCCTTTGCCGAGGTGGGCTTTCAACAAGCTCAGGCTCTCCACGCGCTCAATCACTCGACGGAAGTTCACCCAAGACTCTGGCTGGACGACCAGGGACAGCCCCACCTTGAGATTCCGGGGCTCGTCGCCCTGCCCTCCTCACCCCAGGCAGACGAAAACTGGCAGGCGTTGTTTGATCTGCTTGCTCAATGGCTGGACGACAACCTGCTTCAAAACCTGGCCCAAGCCCTTGAACCGGTTCCCATCGTGCGCAACCGGCTTCTTGCCGTCTTCTCTCAGAAAACCACGGCGAAAGCGAGCGACGATGCCACGGCGCTTTTCAATCACCTGGCGTTTGATGCCAACCGCAACGGCATCCCCTGGCAAGCCGAGGAGTTGACGGAACAGACCATCGGAGCCATGATGAACCAGGCATCCCTTCCCTGTCAGGATGTGGATACCCTACTGGACGAGCTTCGCTACTGGCGGCAACGCCCCAAGGATACCCAACCACGATGAACGAAACGGTTTTCATCCCTGTTGATTCCTCAACCACACGCCGTGATCTGGCCGACGCCTTAGCCCTCGTTTCCCGGAAGCAGACGGTGTTGTTGGATGCCGAACCCTGGCTCTGGGAAGAGCGCCGCGCCTCGTTTCTGGCAACTCTTACGAAGAGTCAACGCTCCTTTGCCCTGCGTTTCATGGCTCATCACCTGCCCACACCGCAGGCCTTAACGCACCTGCACCAAGCGGGCTGTGAACGGTTCCATCTCATCCTTTTCGGAGGAAGCCGCCTGCTGGCAGACAAACAGGCCGGTGGCGAGGTATTCAATCAGGCCCGTGAAGGTCTTCGCCGGATGCGTGAGTTGTCCTTGCCGCTGACCCTGGAACTCACCGTTACCGCCATCAACCACGGAGATTTGGAGCATCTGGTCGAGCAGCTTTGGGCAATGGACCTCCTGATTTCCCCCTTGTTATTCCACGATGACACCGGCTTGTTTCACAAAGACATCCAGAAGGCTCACGCCTACCGGACTCAGTTGTTGGAAGACACACTTCCCGTTCCGGAACATCTTTATGCCGAAGATACCGGCGAACGTTTTTCCATTCAACCCGACGCCTGCCCCTTGCGCAGCGGTGCATTTCCCCGTGACGACTTCGCCGGTCATCTGCTGCTGAAGGAAGAGGAAGAGACGTTCCGTCTGCTGTCTCTAGGCACCACAGACCCGATGCTTCTGACCCGCACCAAGCTTGCCAGAGAGCATGTCGCTCGGCTTTATGACGGAGAGGTTCACAAGCTGCGCATGGTCGAAGCCTGCCGCACCTGCCCTCAGCTTTCCCGCTGCGCGACGATGTTTGAAGAAGATCCCAATTGCCCAGCCCAGACCGTGGAGGATTTACAAACAGGCTTGCGGGAAGAGACAAAGCACACAACTCTCCAGACCTTGAAAACACTGAAACCCGGTAGCTCGATCACCCTGCAAGGATCGGCTCCCTGGATCCTCGTCTCCGAGAGCGACGCACCGGCGGATTTTCTCCCCGCGCCTTCGGAAGCGGTTCCCTTCGCCCGCCTGGCTCATGCCCTGGGCCTGGAGATCACCGCGTATCAGTTGAATTATGGACACCTCAATCGTCCGTGGACAATGACCCTTCAGGCACCGGCAACACCGAAGCGGGATCAGCGGGAACGCTTGGCCATTGCCCAATTGACCAGTGCCTGTGTTGCCCGTTGCGTGATGTGCAGCATTCCGCAATACTTCCGAGGAGCCGGCATCCCCACCGGACCAAGTTTGCGTCTGCTGGAGGAACTTCGGCTTTGCGGCTTCTCCGTGGTAGATCTCTTCGGCGGGGAAATCACCCTGCGCCACGACCTGGATAGCCTGATCCGTGAAGCCAAGCACTGCGGCCTGAGCGTGATGCTGATCAGCACCGCCTGGCTGCTGGATGAGCCCCGCATTGAAGCCCTGGAACAAGCCGGAGTGGATAGACTGACCGTGAGTCTGGACAGCGCCGCCGCGCCGATGCACGACCGCATCAAAGGCAAACCCGGCCTATGGAAGCGCACAGTGCAAGCCATCCGCACCATCTTGGAACGCGGACGCCTGGCCTTGGAAATCAACTCTGTGATTTTGCATGACAACTGGCGGGAATTGCCGGACTTGCTGGCCTTCAGCCACGCCTTGGGCATCAGAAGCCACCGTTTCTTCTATGCCGTAAACACTTTGAAGCAGTTTTCACCACCACGCTGGATGGATGCCACGGAAGCCGGTGTCTTCTTTGAAACCGTCAAACCGGCCTTGGATGCCTTCGGCAAGCAGCAGGAGATGGACATCGACTTCATGCCGGACTTGCAACCCCCAGAAGACCCGGACGCACGCCGCCGTTTTCTGGACGCGATGGGCCAGGCGATATATCAGCAGGAAGGTCGCTGCTTCGTCCCAGCGGAAGAGGTTTTCATCACCCCGAATGGCGAGGTCCATGTCTGTCTGAACTTCATCGGCAAAGAAAAACCCTTGGGAACCCTTGGCGAAAGCCACAGCCTGTTGGATATTCTGCAAAGCGACCCAGCCCAAGAGGCCACGAAGCAGGCCGGATTTCTTCCGACCTGCCGTCACTGTTTTGCCAAACGAAACAGGCAATAGAACCGTCCGCCAAGCCCCTGCTATTCCGCGTGTTCTGCGCTCTCCACCTTCTTGGATGGGAAAAGCAACGCTCCACCAAAAACAACCAGGACCGACAAAGGCAAGGCGATAAGAATCGGTTCGCCAAAGGGATCAACAGCCGGGAAGGCATGAAGCAACAAGGCACTGCCACCTCCGGCAAGCATTCCGGCGAACGCGGCATTGGCTCCCACACGTTTGCTGAACAAACCACCCACCGTAGGCGCAAACAAACCGGATACCATGAAGGAGTAGGCCAGCAGGATGCCATCCAGCACCTTGGGAACCATCAAGGCAATGGCGATGGAACCCACGCCAATGCTCAGGCTGACAATCTGACTCAGGCGCAACACCGTTTTTTCGCTGGCGTCGGGGCGGATGTATTTCTGGTAGATGTCATTGACCACGTTTCCAACGGAGGCCAACAGGCAACTATCGGCGGTGGACATAATGGCGGAAAGATAAGCGGCGCTGACCAGACCCACCACCCCGATGGGCAGCACATCACGAATCAACATCGGCAAGCCGGTTTCCGCCTCGGCATCGGGGAACATCACACGGGCGAACATGCCCAAGGTGACACCCAGAAAAGCCATCAGGGGCCATTCCAACAAACCGGCCAGATACCAGGCTTTTTTGGCGGTTGCCACATCTTTGGTGGCATAAATCCGCTGGTAGAGGGTCATCCCCACAAACCAGATGGGAATCACGGTGAACATCCAGGTGATGAATTTGACAAAGCTGAGGTTGGTCAGGCTGAAATGGCTTTCCGGCAAGGCGCTTCGCAAGCCATCCCACCCACCGATTTCCACATAGCCGAAGGGCAAAGCAAAGAACATCAGCCCAATCAGCAACACGGCCCACTGGATGCTGTCCGTATACACCACGGCTTTCAGGCCACCGAAGGAGGTATACAGCACGGCAACACCGGCCATCACCAGCGTAGCCTGAAGTAAGCTGATGTCGAAAATCACGCTGCCCAACTTGGCCCCGGCGAGGATCTGTGCGCCGACGAATCCGGCATACCCAATGGCTGAAACGATCGCCGCCACAAGACGGGTTTTACGATCGAAGCGCTGTTCCAGGTAATCGGGGAAGGTCAGAAAACCCAACTCGTCACCGATACTCTTGACCTTGGGAATCAGAAACACGGCGGCAAGCCAGGCACCGATCAGCCCCGTAAAGAGCAGCCAGGAACCGGAAAGCCCCATCGTGAAACCGAGTCCGCCAAGACCGATGGAAAACCCTCCACCGACATCCGTGGCCACCACGGAAAAACCGATGTGTCCGGCCCCCATACCACGGTCACCGACGAAGTAACCATCCACGCTCTCATGGCGACGCCAGAAGTAAACGCCAACGCCCAGAAGAACGAACAAATATCCGATAATAATGCTGATATCCAACCAATGCATAACCAGGAAACCGCCCGGAAGAAACGATCAACGCACAAGGCATCCTCGGACTTTCAGTGCGGTTTCGATTCCTCCTTGCTATTTGGGTTGCAGTCATTCATGTCCATCGCAACGGGATCGTGATCTAAGGACGCATCCTCGGAGAGAACGTTTTCCTCATAGGCTTCACGCTGCATCGAGGTCAGTTTTTCAACGGCTTCCTCCGCGGAAAGGATGATGCGCTCCCGTTGCTTTTGCGGAAGATCCGCCATCAGCTTTTGAATGAAGCGTATCCCGGCCAGATTGACCTTTTCCACGCTGGCCAAATAGTGAATGAAGGTCAAGCGTTCCACATCCCGCTGGGAGTAGAGCCGATGATTCCCGCCGGATCGTGTGGGAGTAATCACCCCCTTGGATTCATACACACGCAGTTGCTTTTGAGACAAACCAAGCATCTCTGCAACCACACCGATGGTGAACAGACCTTTATCGGGATCAACAATACGCACACGATCTCCCGTCCGTTAAAGCGTTGGTATCAGTCCTACAACGATCCACAAGCGATCTCTTGTCATCATCCGCAAGGAGGGATGATCCGGAAGTCAACGAAACACAGGGTTCCCGCCTGCACAGGAATAACCAATGGCCAGGATCTCCTTAAACCGCTTGCCGAGGAAATCTTTCAGCGCCGTTTACGACGGTTGCGGCGTCGCTTGTTACGCCGTTTCTTGCGGCGATTATTCCGTCTGCTCCTGGACTTCGGTTTGTATTCCTCCCTCGGTCTGGGAATCGCCCAGCGGGATTGCCAGACCAAACGAAAGCTGGGGTCATCCCAGTCATGAACCGGCAGGTAGACCAAATGCCCTTGATAATCCAGCAGAACGGCATCATCAAGAATCTTCAGGACGGAGGTATCACGCAGCAGGGAGTTGTCCCTCTCCAGTTCATACAAACCCGCTTCGCAGCCAAAGAGGTCTGCCACGTCCTCGGAGACTTCCAACAACACGGAACGATGCCCGTCTTCGTCAATCTCCACGTCTTCCAGATCCAACCCACGGATGCGAAACCGAACCGGTTGCCCCCAGGAACGGGCCTTGTGCATCACCGTATATCGACCGTTCGCGCCGTAGGCACGAACAAGATTCTTTTTCCGTTTCGCTTCGTTGTCATCCCAAACGGATTGGGAGCCGAACATACCGGGGCATTCCTGGGCCGGATGAAGTTCTTCCTCTTCACTCTCTTCGTCATCCAGAGCGAGCGAATCGTCTTCATCCTCTACAGATCGTTCCGGGTCGTGGTCGTGACCATCCTCATCCGCTTCGGCAGCATGATCGGAATCATCCAAACCATCCGGAGAGCTTTCGTCTCCAGACCCATCCCCTGAAATATCCTGATCTCCATCCCCGGAGGGCGGAGTCTGAGCCCAAAGGTTCCCCTGAACCAGACCACTCAGCAAAACCACAAAACAAGCCAGCCAATTCCATCGTGTTGGCAAAAACCTCAAACCGGACACCCCTCCTTTCCTCGCAGTGAAATCGCCCATCCGAACGATACAAACCGGGCTGAATACCTCTGCTTTCAGTGAATCATACCAAGAGCATCCTGTCAACTTTTATACTATCCAAGGGAACAATATCTACCCTATTCAGGGAAGGTTTATTAAGGCATCCACACACGGGAGCCAAACGCAACGAACAAAACGTCGAATCATCATAAGAACGTTGTGCCTTGGCACAAGTCGTGGTATAGGGAGGTGTTTTTTCCAGGGCTTTCTGCTTGCGGAGGAGGATTCATGGCGGTTTTCTCAGAAGGCACCAGCCATGTCGGACGTGTTCGCAGTCACAATGAAGATCAGTTTCTGATCAACGAACGCCTGGGCCTGTTCATCGTCGCCGACGGCATGGGCGGAGCCAACGCCGGTGAAGTGGCCAGTCAAATGGCGGTGGATACCATTTCGATGGTGATTCACCGCTCCGAAGGTCTTCTGCGCACTTACGAAAGCGACCCTTCCGAAATCAACCGCAAAGCGGTACTGAAGCTTTTGGAAAGCGCCATCCAGACGGCCTGTCGCGATATCCACCTGATGGCCCAGAACGACGAAAGCCGCTCCGGGATGGGAACCACCACGACGATGATGGTCATTGTCGGGCAAAGCGCTTTTGTCGGCCACGTTGGCGATAGCCGCCTGTACCTGCTACGCAAAGATCAGGTGTATCAGATCACGGAAGACCACACCCTCTTGCAAGAGCAGATCCGCAAAGGGATGATTACCAAAGAAGAGGCCGAGGAATTTCCATACAAAAACGTCATCACCCGCGCCGTGGGGGTTTTCGAGCAGGTGGATGTGGAAACCCTGCATATGGAACTGGAACCCGGTGACCGTTTCGTGCTTTGCTCGGATGGACTGCACAATTACCTGGGCGGCCATGAAATGCGCCAGATTTTCGAGCGGCAATCCCTCCACGATGGCATCCGGCAGATGATCGCCCAAGCCAACAGCCGAGGCGGAAAAGACAACATCACCACCATCGCCGTGGAAGTGGTGGAACTGCAAGGTCCGGAACAGCGGGTCAATGCCAGCAAAAAACTGAATTCCCTGCGAAAAATCCCGATGTTTGCCCACTTGACCTATCAGGAGTTGGTCAAAACCCTGAACATCGCTCGCCTGGAAACCGTGGAAGCGGGCGACATGATTATCCGTGAAGGGGAACAAGGGCAGAACCTCTATATCCTCGTCGATGGCCAGGTAGACATCCTCAAAGAAAACCTCTACGTGACAAGCCTGTATACCCACGGTCATTTCGGTGAAATGGCCCTCATCACCCACGATGCCCGCTCGGCGTCGGTGCGTGCCGCCAAGCCCACCGATTTACTCATCATCAACCGCGACGACTTCTTCGGGCTGATCAACAACGAGCCGCGCTTGTCCAACAAGGTACTGCTCAGCCTGCTACGCTCCCTCTCCGGGCGACTGCGCGATACCACCACCCTGCTTTCCGACGCCAAGAAAACCTGCATTGACAAAGGCTGCCGAGGATAAAGGAAATCGTTGGGTTCTGGATCCCCTTTCCGTGTCAAAACGGACAGCGCTTCGTGTTCCCATCCGTGAGGGTGGTTCTTGGATTCCCCGGTTTGGGGAGTTGAGCCAGTCTTTCCTCCGAGTTGAACATCGTTTCCCCCTGTAGTTTTTTTACAAGGACAATGGGTTTCTCTGTTGACAGGCTTTCCGTTAACGGAGTAGGGTTTCTTCCAGGTATAGTCTGTTATAGGAAAACCGATGAGTTCTCTTGCCACCTGGAAAAAGCGTATTGATGAAATCAAAGCCGAACTGGCCGGCTTGGGTGACATGCGTCCGGGAACGTTAAGTCAGCAATACAACGTCTGCGGCAATGCCCGCTGCCGCTGCAAAGATCCGGAGAACCCGCAAAAGCACGGTCCCTATCATCAACTGACCTATTCACGCAAAGGCAAAAGCCACACCGAATTTGTACGCAAGGATGCCCTTTCCACCGTTCAAGCGGAACTGGAAACCTACAGCCGTTTTCGTCAACTGACGGAGGAATGGCTGGATCTCTCCATTCTGATTGCAAAAGAGAAGAAGAAACGGACCCAACGCGCCAAAACCGCAACCAAGGAGTAAGCCTATGGGATGTTCCATCCAGTTAGACAAGGTATGCAAAGGGTATGTGGACCCGGAAGGGAAGCATATCCAGGTGCTTGACCAACTCAGTGCTTCCATTCAGGCCGGAGAGGTCTGGCGGCTCAAAGGGCCGTCGGGTTCGGGGAAATCCACGCTTCTCAACCTGATTTCCGGCTTGCTGCTCCCGGATCGGGGCGAAGTACGGGTGGACGATCAGCCCATTCAGACCTGGTCTGAAACCAAACGGGACAACTTTCGGGCGAACCATGTGGGCTATGTTTTCCAGACCTTCAACCTGCTTTCCCCCTTGCGCATTCTGGAAAACCTCGTTCTTCCGCTGCGTCTGACCGGCAGGGCCAAATCCGATGTGACCAAGCAGGCCCAAACGGCCTTGGAACGCCTCGGCCTGGGCGATCAATCCAACAAATATCCTTACCAACTCTCCGTCGGACAGCGTCAGCGCGTGGCCGTAGCCCGTGCCCTGCTTCACGAGCCCAAGCTTCTTCTGGCCGATGAACCCACGGCCAGCCTGGACGACCTTTCCGCCCAGCAGGTCCGCACGGCGTTGAAAGAACTGGCCAAGGGCGGAGCCACGCTGATTCTGGCGACCCACGACGCACGGCTGGATGAACTGGGAGAATGCGGTGTGATTGACCTGACTCCAAGCATGAAGGAGGTGACGAAATGAAGGGACAAGGTATCCTCCTGCTCGCATGGCGTTATCTGGCACATCGTCGTTTTGCAACCCTGGTTTCCGTCTTGGCGATCAGCGTTAGCCTGCTCTTCGTGGTGGGTGTCGGCGTCCTGAACTTTGCGGTGAAGAAAACCGCCGTAGACAGTTCCATCCGCTACCCGCTGGTCATCGGGCCGTCCGGCGCATCGGGCGTGCAGTTGATTCTTTCCACCATCTTTTACATCGACAAACCCTCCGGCACCCTGCCCTTCTCGGTATACAAGGAACTGAAAGAAGACAAACGGGTCACCGGCGCCTACCCCATCGCCGTGGCGGATACCTTCATGAACATCCGCATCATCGGCACCAACGAAGAGTTTCTGAACAACCTCGGCGTAGGCACCCGACAGGGAAGCACCAGCTTGAAAGAGCTTTCCAACGTCGTCTTGGGTGCCGCCACAGCCAGACGAACCGGCCTGGAGTTGGGTGACACCTTCCACGGCCAGCATGGCATGGTCGGCTCGATGGATGCCCATGAACACAAGGAACTGACCTACAAAGTCACGGGGATTCTCAACCCCACCGGTGGGCCGGAAGACCTGGCGATCTATACCAATTACGAATCCGTGTGGTTTATCCACAAGCACCACAAACACCATCACCACAAGCACAAAGATCAGCACGAACAGCACAAAGCGGAAGCGGAACACAAAGACCAGCACGATCAACACCACGCGGAAGCCGAACACAAAGACCAGCACGATCAGCACAAAGCGGAAGCGGAACACCACGGACACGATGCGAAAACGGATAAATACACGCTTTCCAAAGAGCGCCTGACCGCCGTCCTGGTACGCACCTCCAACCCGGCCTACACGGGAACCCTGGAGCGGGAATACAGCCTGCGAGACGGTACCGTCGCCGTGGATACGGGGCGTTCCATCCGTGAATTTGTGGGCCACATCAACAAAGGTGAGGTCTTCATCGAGGCGGTCACGACCGGTATGTTGATTATTGCGCTGGCGATGATTCTGGTCACTCTGGTGATGTCCCTGAACGAACGCCGCCGCGAACTGGCTCTGCTACGTAGCCTGGGCGTTGGCCGCTGGACGCTCTCGATGGCGGTCATGTTGGAAACCTTGCTGCTTACCGCCCTGGGCGCCGTCGTCGGCCTGCTCTTCGGTCACGGCCTGGCCTTTGCGTTCAAAGACAGTCTGCAAGCCATCGCGGGAGTGGAGATCGAACCCTTCCTGGTCACCAGCATGGAAGGGCTGGCCCTGCTTATCACTCTGGCTGCCGGACAGTTGCTGGCCCTGGTTGCCATGATTCTGACCTACCGGCTCAACGTGGTGGAGGAAATCAGCCGCGAATAAGGCCATTCTGAACGATTATCGCCAGAAGAGTCCACGCCATGATTCCCATACAAACGGGAATCATGGCGTTTTTGTTTGCCTGTCGTGCTCCAGTCCAACGGAAAAGGGGTCACTCTTCACCGCCTGGCTCCATGCAAGCCACTCATCCTAGCAAGGTCGGTAAAAGATTCCTCCCATGCAAAACGCCCCACCGAAATGGCGGGGCGTTTGAGGATCTTAGAGGAACTAGAGCTTAGCTGTCACGACGGCGGTAAGCAGCCATCAGCAGTCCCATCATTCCGAAGAACGATGCCGAACCCGCCGGGAAGGAAGCACAACCGCTATCGCCGGAACCGCCATCCTCAGCGGTCAAGGGATCTTGGGTTTCCGAGGTATCGTCATCGTCATCATCTGCTGTATCATCATCATCGTCCATCACGTCATCATCATCATCGTCGGTGACATCATCATCGTCATCATCGTCGTCGTCATCGTCATCGTCATCGTCATCGTCATCGTCGGTGACATCATCATCGTCATCCGTCACGTCATCATCATCATCATCATCATCGGTGACATCATCATCGTCGTCGTCGGTATCTCCGTCTTCATCCCCGTCGATGTCGCCATCTTCATCCCCGTCGATGTCTCCATCCTCATCGCCATCTTCGTCGCCGTCGATGTCGCCATCCTGCTCCTGAACCTCTTCAATCAGCAGGGTATAACTGGCGTTGACATTGACATCCTGATCCGCCACCACTTGAAGGATGATTTCTTCAGGCTGGTCCAGGTCGGAGAGATCCAAATCCATTGCGTCCTGGCCGCTCATCCATTGGTAGTCCAGACAGGCAACGTTGCTGGTGGGGCAGTCACGCCACGCCACAAGCAGATAACTGGTCGGAGCCTCCAAAGCCACCACGTAATGATTCATCGGGTCCACCATGATGCGATGGAAAGCATCCACCCCACGGGTTACGCTACCCATGCACTGCGCCGGAACCGGCAGAGCCGTGTGATAACCGTTCAGGTTGCCAACAAAACCCACGTTGAGGGTCAATTCGCTGGCCATCGTGCAAAGATCACGTTCCCCCGGCGTCAGACAGACTTCCCGGATACACACCCGGCCATCCTCGGAACAGCTCTGACCGTTGGCCTGATCCACGCAGATGTCCTCCAGGATGCAGTTGACCCCATTGGGCTCATAACCTTCTTCGCATTGGCAGCTCTGGCTGTCATCGCAATAGGCATGATCGCCGCAAGTTGGATCACAGACGTTTTCCATCGAGCAGGTATCGCCACTGTAACCGTTGTCGCATTCGCAAACCCCCGGCTCGGCGCAGAAACCGTATTCACAGGCCGGATCACACACGGCTTCCGTGCAGCCCGGTCCATCATAGCCTTCATCACAACGGCAGGTGTTGGCCGCAATGCAGGTGCCATTCTCACAGGGAGTCATGCAGCGGGGATCTTGACAGAGGTTGCCCGTCCATCCCCAGCGGCAGATACAAATGCCTTCTCCGCTGACCGTTCCCATGCCGAAGCAGGGGGCCGGGTATTCGTAGGCACCACGATCGGCATAGCGGCACCATTCAACAGACGAGTTGGTACAGTTGTAGGTGGTTTGAGCGCCATCAACATCATAACGAGCCTTGCCGTTGATGTCTTTCTCCGGCGACATCGCACCGGCGGCACTATCCACAGCGGGAGAATCAGGCAGCACACGGAAATCGTTGATGTCCGGGTTCACGAAATCCGGGTCAAGATTGCGGTTGCCCGCTCCGATATACCCACCTTGAACGATGGAATAAGTCACGCTCAAATGAGCGCCGGTTTCTCCGAAGAAGCGGGCGTTGCCTTCATTCCAGATAATGCTGTTGACAACCTGCCCCTGGGCCTGGGCTCCAAACGCCAAGAGGGGCAGATCCGTCAGGCCATCGTTCCGGCTGAAGGTGCAATGGTTGAAACGGCTGGTCTGGCTGGTCTGCGGCTCCACAACAAAAGCACCGTCTTCTTCAGCCGGGTTGTCATAAGCCACGACGTTGACCACCTCAAGCCCCAGTTCCCGACTGACCAACACGCTTCCGCGCCGCGCCTGGTTGTTGGTAAACAACACGGAATCAACCAGCACCTGCCCATCCCCGGAGCCGGAAGGAATATCCACAAATACAGCGCCACCTTCATCCGCAAGGTTATCACGGAATTCACAACGGGCGATCGTCATCGGGAATTGGGTATACAAGCCACCCCCGGCGATCTGATTCATCTCGCACCCGGACTGGCATTCTGCCAAAGCCCGACCATGCTCCACAACAAAGCCATCCAGAACGGCATCTTTAGCACCCAGCACCACATGACCTTGAGACTCGGCCATGCCATGCAACACCGTAGGATGCGCTTTCGGGTCCAACGCCGAACGGTCAATTTCACTACCGACAAAACCACCGTAGACCCGCACATGGTCTTTCATACGCAAACCAAACCACGGACCGGTCTCTGCCGGATCGGTCAGATTGTAGGTTCCCTGCTTGACCCAGACTTCACAAGCCGGAAAACGCGCATCGTTGTCCAACTTCTGACGAGCCAGGTTCACGGCCTGCTGCAAATCACCCAAGGCATCGTCCCAGCTTTCCCCCGCGCTGCCTTGGCCATTGGGAACAACGTAGACACGGCAGGCGAATTCATTGCAGAACTGACCGATATAGCCATCTTCGCACTCACAGGCGCCGTTTCCATACAACCCGTCTTCACAGGTGCCATGTTCACACTCGCAGGCCTGACATTCAAAGCCGTAATAGCCCTGTTGACAATTGTTGCAAAGGCCGCCGCGCCAGCCTTCATCACACTCGCAGGAACCGTCTCCGGTAAGGCCATCATCACAGGTACCATTCAGACACTGGCAGGCGATGCAGGTTGAGCCGTAGTATCCCTGTGCGCATTCAGTACATTCATCACCACTCCAACCGGTATCGCAATCGCAGCTATCATCCTCCTGTAGTTGTCCGTGGCCGTTGCAATCAACATCCGCCAGGGCCGTGGTTGAAAAAACAACCAGCAACAATCCCAGCATCCAGGCAAGCAAACCTGTCTTGGTCATTCTTGGAATTCCTCTCATGGCACTCCTCCGTAAAATCATGGTGCAACATCGTTCAGGTCGTTTCCGATTCTTCAATTTCTATGTAAAGCGTTCCATTTCATTGTATCGCACGCGGTTGAAAATGCAACAATCCTGTCAAAAAAGGATACAAGTAAAATTCGGCGCAATGACGCCTAAATCATAAGATTTTTCACTACATTGTAGCCAAAAGACATGGCTTTCCCCGCAAGATAGGACGAACACCACAGAGCCACTGTAACAAAGTTATGACATCTATTATATTCCACCATCAAAAATCCGATGATCGCGGGCCTGCACTCTCCTTCCCTCCCGTGGGTTTTCAAGCAGCAAAAAAGATGAAAGGGAAACAGAAGCAAACAAAAGCCTACCGTTTGATCCACATGGTCTTGACGAGAGGCCAGGAGCATAGTAGCCTGATTCAACGACATGGTATTTCAACCATTTTTTCATCTGTATGACGAGGTAAAGGAGTGGGTATGGTCCGCCTCGCTTGGCTCGGTATCACGTTTGTATTATCTCTGGTTCTGTGTGCCTGCGAGCCTCCTCACTTTCAGTGGCCGGAGAAGGTTCCTGCCTTGAAGACGCCCACCGGCGGCCTGCGTTTTCCCTACGACGAGTTCAAAACCTGGCGCAACACACAAGCCCAGAAAGGCTTCATGGCCGGTGCCGCCATTGTGGATCTAACCCCGAAAGCACCGCGCACGATGTACATGGCCGGATACAGTCCGAACAAGATTGCAATGGGTGTTTCCGACCCGATTACGGCTCGCATCCTGTTCATGGATGATGGAGAACAAAGCCTGCTGATGATCTCCGGCGATTTTGTCGGGCTGCAACGGGATACCGTACAGGCCATCCGTTCCCGGATCACACAAACCTATCCGGATGAGATCCTCATTGCCGCGACTCACAACCATGCCGGGCCGGACACGATGGGCCTTTGGGGACCGCGTTTTCTGTTCATGATTCCCACTGCCAGTGGACGTGACCCGGCCTATATGGCTCGGATCGAGAGAGAAATCGCCCGTGGCGTAAGTCAGGCGATTTCTTCCGCCAGACCGGCGAAACTCCGCGCCGCCCGTGTAACCATCCCCGATGGCATCAGCGAAAACGCTCACAAGCCGGGATACAAAGATGATGAAGCGGTGCTGCTTCAAGCTCTCAGCCTACGGGGCCAAGTCATCTTCACTGCGATGAACTACACCAATCACGCCGAAGCCCTGGGAGGCAACTGGCCCAAATTCAGTGCCGATTTCCCCGCGTTTTTCTATGACCGGCTGCAAGCTCGCCAGGGGGGCGTTGCCGCGTTTTTCCAGGGTTCCTGCGGCCTGATTATTGTCCCCGCCCTACCCCATCGCACGGAAACCACCCTTCACGTCCGCCGTCTGGGTGCCGTGCGCATCGGTCAGACCTTGGGCGATTATGCCGCGATGGCCATTGAGCAGGGAGAGTGGATCACCCAGCCGCGTATTGAACGTAAGCACATCGAGTTCGCCATTCCCGTTGAAAACCAGATGTTTCTTGATCTGGGAAAACAAGGGCTGATCGGCGGAACCTTCCAGGGAACCGATGTCTTGACCGAAATGATGTCCGTACAGCTTGGTCCCTTGCAGATCGTCACCGTTCCCGGTGAAGTCAGCACCACCATCGGTCTGGCGATCAAGAAACGGATGCCCGGTCCTTATAGAATGGTGATTGGTCTGGGCAACGATGAACTGGGCTACATCATGACACCCCAGGAATGGGGTGAGGAGATGTTTGAATACGAACGAACGGTTTCGGTAGGATCGCAAGCGGGACCGCTGGTCCTGGATCACGCCCGGAAACTTTTAACCGACACGGCGCGGAGGTAGATCATTCATGCTGGAGCAGACCTTTCATTATGTGGATAACCACGAAGGCTGGAAACTGGAACTGAAGCATTGTGTCAACCGACAAACCCTGGTTCCATCACGCCGCCCGGTGGTCATTGTTCCCGGCTACGGCATGAATGCGTTTATTTTCGGCTACCATCCCAAAGGGCTTTCAATGGAAGCCTTTCTGGTGGAACAAGGCTTCGAGGTCTGGTCGGTGAACCTACGCGCCCAAGGCGGAAGCCTGCGCAAAGGTGGGGATCGCTACGCAACCCTTCATGACTTGGGCGTTACCGATCTGAGCTGCGCCTTTGATTTCATTATCGAACACACCCTGAGCGAAACCGACCAGTTGGACGCCGTGGGGTGCAGCCTGGGTGGAACCCTGCTGTTCATCCATCTGGCGTTGGTTCAAACCAACCCCCTGCACAGCGTGGTCAATGTCGGTGGTCCCCTTCGCTGGACGAGCATCCATCCGCTGCTTAAAGCAGCCTTCGGCAGTCCCTGGCTGGCGGGAAGCCTGCCGATTCGTGGGATTCGCCCTCTGGCCCGGCTGGTTCTTCCAGTGATCCAACGTCTGCCGAACCTGCTGAAAATCTACCTTCACCCGGAAATCACGGATATTTCCAACGCCGATGAATTGGTTCAGACTGTGGAAGACCCCAACCCGAAGTTGAACCGGGAGATTTCCCTGTGGATGAAATCGGTGGATCTGTTCATCAAGGGCACCAACATTACGGAAGCCTTGCGCCCCTTGAGCAACCCGCTCTTCGTTATGACGGCCAACGCTGACGGTGTGGTCCCCAGAGAAACCTCGGATTGCGCCTTGGAGATTCTGTCCGGCGAGCAGAAACGCTTCTTGGAAGTCGGTACCGAAGAGATTCCGTTTGCCCATGCCGACATGTTTATCAGTGACTATTCCCAAGAATGGGTCTTTACTCCACTGGCCGACTGGCTCAAGGAACAGCAGGGCGAGGGCCGTGCCGACCATGCGTAACCCTCAAGATACCCGCGAGAACTGGCTTGCCCGTCTTCGGAGGGTTCTACCGGATGCCTCAAGTCTCGCCACAAGGATGAATCTTCTCCCCGGTAGGCGCATCGGCCTGTTCGGCGCAAGCAAGGATCTTACCGAGGCGTTCACCCGGAACGGCTTTCCGGCACGCCTCCTCCCCGATCCCAAGGGACAGCACACTCCATCCGACCCCACGAACCGGGAAGCGGGGGTTGACGAACTGCTTTGCTTCATCGCAACCGAAGGGGAGCTTTCCAGCCCGACGGTGGACAAGATCGCCCAGGAACTTGACCCGGACGGACACCTGTGGATAATCGCTTGGCGAGCCGGACGGAGCGTCCCCTCCTCGACGGAGAGGGAACCATCCGAGATGGAACAAAGCCCGCTCTGTCGTCCGGCCCAGGGAGAAGGAACCAAAGCCCGCGCTCTGTTTTCCTCCCACGGTTTCGTAGAGGACCGCGCCCTGGCTCTGTCCCCTGCCTTGTACGCCATTCGTTTCCGCCGTGCCTAACTAACGTTACTATCATAAGGCGCGCTGTCATCTTGTGAGGAGCAACCATGAAGTGGATTCTTGAATCCTTGGCCGAGACGCTTAGCCCCCTCGTTTCCATGCCTGCCGAGGCCGTACAAAAACTGTTCCGCGTTGAAGCCAATGCCGAACGGGGTGATTTGGCCCTACCCTGTTTCCCCTTCGCCAAAGCCTTGAAGCAGAAACCGGATGCCATTGCTCAAACGCTGGCGGAAAGCATCGCGGCGTTGGACGCCGTCGAGCAGGCGGAAGCCGCCGGGCCGTTCCTGAATATCCGGCTGAAGCTCTCGGCCATCGCCGAGCATGTGTTCACAAGCTGTTTGGACGCACCGGACTCCTTCGGGCAGAACCAAACGGGAGAGGGTAAAACCGTGGTGCTGGATTTCTCCAGTCCCAACATCGCCAAGCCCATCGCATTTCATCATATTCGCAGCACGGTCATCGGCAACGCCCTGGCCAACCTGCATGAAGCCTGCGGCTGGAAGACGGTACGCATCAACTATCTGGGCGACTGGGGAACCACGCAGGGGAAACTCATTTCAGCATTTCGCCGTTTCGGCTCCGCTGACGCTCTTCAGGCCGATCCGATCAAGCACCTGTTGGAAATCTACGTTCGTTTCCATCAGGAAGCGGAAACCCAGCCGGAGTTGTTGGACGAAGCCAAGGCATTGTTCAAAAACCTGGAAGATGGTGATGCCTCCTGCGAGACCCTCTGGACCCAGTTCCGGGAGTTGTCCATCCGGGAATTTCGGCGCATTTATAACCGCATGGGTATCCGTTTTGACCACTACGACGGAGAATCCCTCTACCGGCACCAGTTGGATGAAACCGTCGAGGAAGTCACGCAAAAGGCCGGAGCGAAAATCGACCAGGGTGCCTTGATTGTCGATCTGTCGGACAAGAAACTCCCGCCCTGCCTGTTGCGCAAAGATGATGGCGCGACGCTCTACGCCACAAGAGACATCGCCGCCGCCAAAGACCGCCACGAGCGCTTCTCCTTCGACCGCTCTCTTTACGTGGTCGCCAGCCAGCAGACCGTGTATTTCCAGCAATTGTTTGAAGTCCTCAAGCGCATGGATTTCGACTACGCCACCCGCTGCGAACACATTCCCTTCGGCATGTTGCAATTGGCGGATAAAACCATGAGCACCCGAAAAGGCCAGGTGATTTTCCTGGAAGATGTGCTGGATAAAGCCGTGGCCCTCTCCCGCGAGGCCATTGCCGAGAAAAACCCGAACCTGAACAACGCGGATCAGGTGGCCGAGCAGGTGGGTATCGGAGCGATCATCTTCGGTGATCTGGTCGCTCATCGGAAAAACGATGTCACCTTTGAGTGGTCTCGTATCCTCGACTTCAAAGGAAAAACCGGTGTCTATGTCCAATACACCCATGCCCGCTGCCGTTCGATGTTGCGCAAGGGGGAGATGAACGCCGATCTGAAAGACTCGGCGCAGTTCACCCGACCGGAGGAAAAAGAGGTGCTGAAAAGCATCGCCCAATTCCCGGATATGGTGCAAAAAGCGACGGATAGCTGTGATCCGAGCCTGATTGCCAATCATTTGGTGAATCTCTGCCAGAGCTTCAACAGCCTGTTCAGCATGGGTGCGGAATACCGTTTCCTGGATGACAACCCGGCCTTGCGCTCGACCCGTTTGAGTCTGGTGTTGGCCGTGGCGACGACACTTAAAAATGGTTTGCAGCTTCTCGGACTGGCAACGCCGGAAGAAATGTGATAGACTCTCCTATATTCTATTTCGTGGAGAGGAATCATGGACCACGGGTCACAGCACGATCCAAGCGCGTCGCGCTCCGTACCGGAGCTTCCAGAAGAAATCCGGGAACAGTTGGTGAAGGCTGGTCAGTTGCATCAGATTGAAGAGATGCTGACCCAGCTTCGTTCCGGGAATCGCGGTGGGCTGTTCGAGAACCTCGGCTCGACCATCCAGGTTGTCAAAGCGATTTCCAATGCGAAGAAAGAAGCGAATCGTCTAGGCGGTAGCCAACCCGTTACACACACCGAGGTTTACACGGAGGAAAAGCGTTGGTCTTCCGAAGACGGCCAATGGCATACGGAATCTGAAACCCGTGAATCCTGGCCAGAGGAATCCAACGAAGACGCCCCCTGGTCTAGCTACGATGAATCCGGCTCTCAAGATTCCTATTCCAGTGGGAACCCGTCCTATTCAAACGATCTGGGCATACCGAATTCCCGTTACACGGCGGATGAAGGAAACCGTGGTCTGAAAACCGTCCTTATTTTCCTGTTTCTACTTCTCTCAGCGGGTGGAGTTGCCGTCTATTTATGGTTGCAAGGAGCGTTGTAACCCATCTTTCTCTTAGGGGCATTGTTGGAAGCACCTTGAAAGCCCCTACCGAACCAAACACGGAATCCCCGGTTTGGCAGTTGTTGAAAACTGTTTTTTTGCTAGCGGAACGAACATTTACCTGCTAGCCTCTCTTCTGGATCATTTCGGTAGAGGTTTGGAGGCCATTGCCGTATAGCCCAATGATCGGGGCACCCTCTACCATACAACCTAACTTGGAGGACTGAAGGATGAAGAAAAACTGGATGTTTCTACTTGTGGTCTTGTTGACCCTGCTGTTGGCCGTGGGCTGCGATGACAGCAGTGGTGACGACGACGATGATGATGTCACACCTACCGACGATGACGACGATGATGATGATGACGATGACGACGACGATGATGACGATGTCACCGACGATGATGACGATGTCACCGACGATGATGACGATGTCACCGACGACGACGATGATGTCACCGACGATGATGACGATGTCACCGACGACGATGACGATGTCACCGACGATGACGATGACACCGACGATGACGATGATGATACTCCGTGCGATCCGCAAAGCATCGGCCTGGATCAACCGGTCAACGGCGACACCAGCAACTGCGCCAACGAAGTTGAAACCTATTCTTGCGCCAGCTTGACCGAAAGCGGCAAAGAACAGGTTTACACCTATGAAAACACCACGGATGCGGTCCAGCACCTGTACATCGCCCTGACCAACATTGCCGATGGCCAGGACATGGACCTCTTCCTGCTGGAAACCTGCGACAATCCGGATAGCTGCCTGGATCACAGCGCCGGAACCTCGGACGAAACCATCGTGTACACCATCGCGGCCAGCGAGAGCGTATGCATCGTGGTGGACGGCTACAGCGAAGCCGCCGGAACCTACACCCTCTCCGTCACCGAGATCCCCGAAGTGGCCGAAGGCGAATCCTGTGACCCGGACGGCGTACAGAACATGTGTGTCGAAGGCACCCTTTGTTATGGCGAGACCCCGGTCTGCACCGCAACCAGCGCCCCGACCATCTCTGCTGCCAACGCCTATTTCGGCGACCAACTGAACTATGACGGCACCAGCGCCGAACTGCGTCTCATCGTGGATGGCGCGGATACCGCCAGCGACGTAATGGGCATGGACATCGAATTCATTGATGGTGAAGGCGAAGGCTGGGGACTCTCCGGCACGACCCGTGCGTTCAGAAACTTCACCGAGGTTGTGGAAGGTCAGGCCAGCTTCACCGGAGCCTATGCCGACTTCAATCTGAACCCCGATGATCTCGCTTCCGTGGTTTCCGTTGAGGTGCGCCTGGTGGACGCGATGGGCGTGATGAGTGAAACCACCACCATCAGCACCCTTGGCACTCTGACCGAACTGGCTGTCGATGCGGCCTGTGATCCTGCCACCCTGACCGAATATTGCGGCGATCATGCCATCTGCGAAAGCAATGTCTGCACCGCCACCAATCCTCCGGTTGTGACCACGGCGACCGTGTATCATTACGATAGCAATGCCGATGGCACCTCGGACGGCCTGCGTCTGGTGCTGGATGCCACCGATGTGGAAGGCGACGTGATTGCGTTCCATATGGATCTCAAAGACAGCAACGGTGCGTCTCTGTACGACGGTCCTTTCGGTCCCTTCGGCTTTGACAATCAGGAAACCGCCGTGGACGACCAGACCACTATTACGGCAGCCTATGCCACGCTGAGCGGTCCTGAAGATTGGCCGAGCACTGTTTCCACCATTGATGTCTGGCTGGTTGATGATATGTACAATGCCAGCGTAAAGTATACCGTGAACAGCTTCACCGCCCCCACCCCGGTTGCTGAAGGAGCCGCCTGCGACCTGGCCACGGAAAACTTCTTCTGTTCCGGTGGCGCGATGTGCCCCGAATCCGGCGTCTGCCCCGACCTTTGCACCATCCTCAGCGATGAAGAAGGATGCTCGGAAGGTTCTTCCTGCTACATGGCCGATGACTTCACCGGCGGCGTCTGCGCCACCACCGGTACCGCTGCTGAAGGCGATGACTGCACATCCTCTACGGATTGCGCCCCCGGCCTGTTCTGCAACGAAACCTGTATGCCGTTCTGCGATGCCAACGACGGAGATCCCTCCTGCGGTGACAGCGCCTATTGCGCCGAACTGACCTCCTGGGGCGAACCGCTCTATCCGGGCTTCGGAATGTGCATCGATTATTCCGATTGCTCGGACACCGCCGCCGTTCAAGCCGCCTGTGAAGAAGGTACGTATAACAACTGCACCTGCGCCACCAGCGATCCTTGCAGTTGGATGGCTGACGAATACTGTGATGCATTCTGCGCAGACACCTTCGGCGATGCCGGCTTTGACGATTCCGCCAGCGCCGCCTGCCAGGAATAAGATGATCTCCGGATCCTAGATCCAACAGACCGTGCGAAAATCCCCCCTCTTTTGGGGGGATTTTCTTTTTCAGAACCTTGCGGTCCAACCTCGCAGTTCACCATGACAGTGAAAGGTCATATTCCGCCAAGAGTGCAGAGCATGACTCGAAGCCTGTCCTCCGCGTACCGAAGGGGGAACGGCCTTGGTTTCGTCAGCACGACTCACGACAACGGCGGATTCACCTGACAAGAAAAGCCCCACAAAGGGGGCTTTCATGATACGCTTGGGTGCTTGACCAGGCGCAGGGACAATCAGGACATCAGTCTTTTTCCCAAAGCGGCACCGCGTAATCAAAGGGATCGTAATCAAAGAGTTCATCCTGATACTGCTCGATCTCTTCGCAGGAATAATCGTCCGGCAGACGTACCAACTGAAAATGGTTGACTTCCACCTGAGGGTTGGGACGCAATTCCAACTGCATCGCCAGCAGGCTGGGATCGGCATCCAAGGTCACCATCTCTACCAAACTGCCGTTGGTGCCTTCAATCAAGGTACCGCTTTCCACAACGCCATCCAACCAGCGTGAGAGGCGCAAGACAACATAGAATTCCGCGGCAACAATTCCCGTAACCCTCGCGGTCACGCCAGGATGCCCATCGTTGTCCAGATCCGCGACAAGGGCATCCTCGGTTTCGGTAGGCAATTCATCGGTCGTCGGGTTATCCATCAAATCTTCGTTGATCCCGAATAAGGACAGATACGGCTCGTGATGGAAGCTTGCGCCTTCTTCCGTGGCCGAAAGCACGGCATGACGATCTCCCGGCGGGACACTTTCCACTGTCTTCTGCGGAAAGATGATCTGCATATCAAAATCTTCCACAATACCCATTTCCATCGTACAGAGGTTTTCCGTAAAATAGAAATCCCTTCCATCATGTTCGACGGGCAGACGCGCCAGACCATATAAAATGGTTGTGACTTCACGGTTAAAACCGGGAATGGTGGTGAAATAGCTCACGGCATATTTCATCGCCCAGGGTCCGGTCATATCCTCCACACTGCCCTGCGCGTCTTCAATGTCCTGGCTCTCCGAATCGCCATCTTCGTCGGTCAGGTCTCCATCTTCATCCGGCGAGTCATCCACGCTGGAATCATCCTCATCACAGGCAGGAAAGAGAAGTGAAACCAACAAGAAACCAAGAATCATCCAAAGGCTTTGACGCATGAGTACACCTCGCTTGATACCTTCCAGCATGACGAAATCACGCTTACAAACCCCTTGTACCATAAGCCAAACCGGCTTGTCACGGGCAATTTTCATAGTTTTCGATAAAAATCGAAATACCCCGGATCACAACCGGAAGTCGCTTCGACCAGCCATAACCCCAAGGGGATAGAATCCGTAGCAATCCGACAAGGATTTTTACGCTCCCGGCTTGGCCCTCAACGAAAACTTGTGGTAGGAAGAGCATGGTTTTCCTGTGTTGAAACCTTGATGGAGGATTGTGATGAGTCCCTCGCAAAGCTTCGTGCAGAACATCATTGCCCTGGTCTGGGATTTTGATAAAACCCTCAGCCGGGACTATATGCAGAAACCTCTCTTCAAGGCGTACGAGATCGACGAGTCCCAGTTCTGGGAAGAGAACAACCAGTTGGCCAACCTCTACGCGGAGCAGCGGATTCAGGTCAACCGGGATACCTGCTATCTGAATCACATCCTGAGTTACATCCGTTTAGGGAAATTCAAGGGGTTGAACAACCACAAGCTGCGGGAACTGGGCGCCCAGATCGAATTCAACCCCGGCATTCCGGAATTTCTCAAACAGACCCGCGATTACGTGGCCAAGCATGAGGAATACTCCCGTTTTGAATTACGGCTGGAGCATTACATCGTCAGCACCGGGCTTTCGGAGATGATTCGTGGAAGTCAGGTTATGGAGTTTGCCGAAGGCATCTGGGGCTGTGAGTTTATCGAGCGCCCCTTCGTTCCCGGTGAAACCGGCCTGGTTCCCGATGAAGCCCACCGTAACGAGTTAAGCCAGATTGCCTGCACCATCGACAACACCACGAAGACCAAGGCGCTGTTTGAAATCAACAAAGGCGCGAACAAACACCCGGAAGAAGTCGATGTCAACCAACTGATGGGTGAAGATGACCGCCGCGTACCCTTCCGCAATATGATCTACATTGCCGATGGCCCAAGCGATGTCCCCGCCTTCAGTCTGGTGAAAAAGAACGGCGGTAAAACCTTCGCCGTCTACCGGGAATACGACCCTCAAGGCAAGGAAGACAGCCGCAGCTTCGATCAGGCGGAAACCCTTCGCCAAGATGGCCGCGTGGATATGTTCGGCCCGGCGGATTACCAGGCCGGAACGATTACCCACAAATGGCTGTTCAAGCAGATTGATATGATTGCTCAAGCCTTGTGCGAGCGCAAACGGGCTGCGCTGGGCAGCGGGCGCTATCACCTGCCCAAACACATTATTGACAAATAAACGAGGACACCCCAGGTCTGGCGACAAGAGCTTTTTTTGTACCGGGTTTTTCTTGCTTTCAAGTCCCCAATCGGGACGGGAGGATCTCATGCTTCGTTCCTTGCTATCCACCGGCGTTGTTGTTGTCTTCATCGTGAGCCTGCTTGTGGCCTGTGACAAGGCCGAAAAGCCATCGGCGGCAAAACCTGCGCCCACGAAAACAGAGCCGACTCAAGACACTCCCCAAGCCACCGCCAAGGCGGGTGAGGTACTTCTTGGGGTTGCCTGCCAGCAATACGCGACCTCGCTGTGCCAGAAAACCAAATTCTGCCTGAAACAGGCCCGAAACGTTTCCGACGGCATTGCAGAGATGGTCAACGAAACCGACTGCAAGGATTTCGGCAAAGCCGGGTGCGACCACCTGAAGAACGGCAAACGGAGTATCAGCCAAGGCTATCTGGAACGCTGTCTGGCCGTGATGGAAACCTCCAGTTGCACCGATGTCGCCAACCCCAAAGGCTTGGAAGCCTGCCGCTTGATTGAAGAGCCTCTGGACCAGACCATGAAGAACGCCGAGGAGGCTCAACCCAAACCGGCCAAAGACATCGGCCTGGGTGGACCGAATCAGGGAATGCTTGAGCCCAGCCTGGTCTGCTATTCCTTCCAAAAAGGCTTGTGTGAGAAATACCAGGTCTGCGCGGATAAACTGTCCGAGAGCTACCCGCCGGAGGCCATTGAAGCGATGAAAAACGCGGACTGCACAAGCTTCTTTAACGACTGCCAAGAGGTAAGCTTTCACGAAGCCGTGAGTATGAACGACCTGATTCAATGTATCGACTCACTCAAACAGCTTGCTTGCGATCAGTTGGAAGGTCCGAACCGCTTTGATAAATGCCAAGGCATCGTCTCTCAACTGCTCGATGTTCTTGGGAAAACAGGGAAATAGCGGAAAGAATCGGCTTGTTTGATCGATTCTGCACCTGTCGGCTCCAGCGGGGAAATCCCCTCTGGGGCCGCTTTGGGCTTGAGGGCCGACCTCGAAACGAGTTCATTGACCAACCGAGGAAACCATGACGCAGCGTATCATAAGAGAATCGTTAGTGTTCTTGATTTTCCTCCGGATTCTTGAAATACTAAGCCCTGCGCACGAATCCTAGGATTCACTGGTTGATCTACAATCCATCCGGGGAGGAAGGACATGGCGGAAGGAACAAACATCATCACCGAGGGACTTCAGCAACGCCGACACAGTCGCCTGCCATTATTTACCCGTTTCTGGCTCTGGCTCCTGGGCGGCTTTTTCGCACAAATCAAGTTCTACAAACGCAACACAGCCACCATTCAAAAAGCCCTGGAAAGCGGCTCGGTGGTTCATGTGATGCAGTATCGGTCCTATCTTGACTATCTGGTCTTCAACTATTTCCTGCGTAAGCACGATATGGCTCCGGTCTTCTTTCCTCGCGAAACCTTGTTTGACCGCATCTGGGCCTTTCTCTCCGGGCGCTCATCCAAACGACCGGTCAGTTTTGAAAAGGGAAGTCAGAGCTTGATCTTCCTGCGGGAGCGGCGAACCTTTCTCTCCACGGATGACGGAAAGATCGACCTCGTTCGCGATCTGCTGGAAAAACAGAAAGACCTCACGCATCCCATTTACCTGATTCCTCAGATCACCATCTGGAGCCGCCGTCCGCCTTCGGTAACCTGGTCGTTCTGGGATATGGTTCTGGGTAATTCCACCAGCCCCGGCAAACTACGTAAAATCCTCATCTTCTTCCGCAATTATAAAAAAGCGTTCATCAAATGCGATGCCCCTTTGGACCTCACACCCTACACGGATGAAGAAATCACGGCCAAGGGCAAAGATCCGGTGAAAGAGCTGCGTTGGCGGGTGTATCAGTTCTTCAGTGAGGAACGCATCGCCTCCACCGGCCCGGCCAGCAAACCCCGCACCTGGATGTTGGAAAGCGTACTGCACTCCAAAGCCGTTCAGGAGATCATTGAGACGATTCACAAGGAAGAAGGCACATCGAAGGAAGAACTGAACCAGCGGGCCACAATGTATCTGGATAAAATGGCCGCCGATTATCATTACACCATGATTATCATTTTCAGCTTCTTTCTACGCATCGCCTTTCGTCGGCTTTACGACCGCATCGAATTGATTGATGACGAGATCGAGATGCTGCGTAACCTGGTCAAGAGCAACCCGGTGGTGTATTGCCCGACCCACAAGTCTCACATCGATTACCTTCTGCTCAGTTACCTGTGCAACGACCACCACCTCTTCCCACCCCATATCATCGCCGGGGAAAACCTGAGTTTCTGGCCGATGGGCTTTCTTTTCGGTCGCGCCGGTGCGATCTTCATCAAGCGTAGTTTCCGAGGAAACCGGCTGTATACCACCTGCCTGCGGACCTATCTGGGTCACATGCTGATGGAAGGCCACAGCCAGGAATTCTTCATCGAAGGTACCCGCAGCCGCACCGGCAAGGTGCTTCCACCAAAGCTGGGTATCCTCTCCATGTACGTGGATGCCTGCTTGGCTCACCCGGAGAAAGATGTCTACTTCGTCCCGGTGAACGTGACCTATGACCGCTTGATTGAGGAACAGGCTTACGCCGAAGAACTGCACGGCGGGAAGAAGAAGAAAGAAAACCTCAAGCAGATGATGAAGATCAAAGACGTTCTCAAGCTGCGCCTGGGAAGTGTCTTCGTCAAGGTGGGTACCCCGATCAGTCTGGCCGACTTCATGGCCAAACGCGGCATGGCCATCAAAACCCTTACGCCCAACCAGCGCCGGGAACTGATTCAAGACCTGGGCTATGAAGTCATCTGGGGCATCAACAAGGAAACCACGGTCACGCCCACGTCGGTCGTCGCAACGGCTTTACTGAGCGCCAACTCCAAGGGGGTCAGTGAAAAGCATCTGTTGGAAGACGTGGAAATCATCATCAATTATCTTCGCGAGCAGGGAGCCATTCTCTCCAGCGGCTTGGACCAACACAGCTACGCCATCACCCACACCCTGGATGTTCTGCTGAAAGAAGGCATGGTAGACCGCCACCTTATCGGCAATGAGGTGATCTATACCCTGATTCAAGCCCGGCGTTCCAACCTGGATTATTACAAAAACAACACGGTGCATTTCTTCGTGCCTCCGGCCATCGTGGCCATTGCCTTCCGTTCGTTTGACGGTGCCAAAGTCAGCCGCGAGGAACTGCATCAACGGGCGGCGTTTTTGGCCGAGATGTTCCGCCATGAAGTCAACTATGCCCCGGAATCCGCGCTGGAAGAAGTATTGAACCAAGCCATCGATTTCTTCGTCTCCCGTGACGCTCTGATTGAAGATCAAGCGGGGAATCTGATGCTTGGACCTTCGGCGGAACGCTACCGTGGGTTCTTCGTGCGCGTACTGGCAAACTTCCTGGAAAGCTATTGGGTGGTCGCCGGTACCCTACCCGTCCTTCTGGACAAGCGCATGAGTGAGAGCAAGTTCTTGAAGAAAGTGATGGAAGAAGCCAAGAAACTGCAACTGGTGGGTGAAATCAAACACGATGAAGCCTACAGCAAAAGCAGCTTCCAAAACGCCATCAGCTACCTGGTTCACCGTGGCGTGCTGATCAAGCAGGAACGGATGGAAGACACCACCATCACCGTGCTGCCCCATGACCTGGACACCGTTCGGGAAAGTATGAACGAGGATCAGAAGTCCAAGAAGAAATCAAAGAAGAAGAAAAAAGACCTCTATATCCTGGAAGTGGCCGAGCAATACAGTACCCCGGATATGCTTTCGGAAGTACGCAAGGAAATCGGTCTGTTTATGGAAACCACACGAAAATTCCGCAAGAAGATGGGAATGGACTAACAGGGTGTTGAAAGAGTCCGTGAGGGATTTTTTCAACAAACGATACAGAAAGGCAACTCCCATGCCGGCAAAGCCAAGTAGGCGCTTGAACCCGATAGGATGGTCTGATCTCCCCCTTCGGAGGATCGCTTGCCTCGTTTGGCTGTTGGCCATAACCTTGGGTTGCTCGGAGAATCCCAGCCTGTACGAAATGGTTCCTACCGATAGCAACAGCGGAGCCATTCAACTCCCCGATAGCTGGCTGGATGGGGACCATGAGATGGACCTGGAGGATGAACAGAGCGACAACGATCCGCTTGACCTGGACGGAGACAGCATCGACCAGGAATCCACCGAGTCCAGCGATGCCCGCCTGAATCTGATTGGCATCCAAGGCGGCGGTGGTGCGGTGGTCGTGAGCTACGAACTGAGGGAGGTATCCAACCCCAACCTGGCCCCCCAATCCTTGAAGGTTTCCTACCGTATCGGCTCTGCCTGGAAGAGCGCCACCTTGCAGGACGAACCCAGCTTGGAAGCAGGCCGCCATACCCTGACCTGGTTGAGCCACCTCGACGAGCCCTTTTCATCCAACATCACCAAGGTGGAATTGTCGCTCTACGGCGACGGATGGGAAACCGAAGCAAGCTCGGACACCTTTGAGATCGACAACTATTTTCATCCCCGTCAAACCCGTGTGGATCATCCCCAAGGGATTCCCATTGAAGCGAACCATCCACACTTTGCGAAAAGCCCCAGCGGGCAATACAACGCCGTTTTGTGGCATGAGGGGCCAGTCCTTCAACGCAAAAGCTTTCTTTCTCTCTACGACGCGGAGCAGCAGACTTGGACGGAAGCCGGTGAGGATTTCCCGGCAGGGATTTCCCTGAACCTGAGCGATCAACAAGGCAACCCTCTGCAAAACGCCTCGGAGGAATTCTGCCTCGCCGTCGGTGACGAAAGTCCTACCGTGATCGGCCTGTTTCGCGCTCTACATGGGGAAGGGATTCAAAAACTCCTCTACCTGGAATTCAAGGTTGAAGAGAATCAGATCGTTCCCAGCATGGCTGAGCCGATAATCCTCAGCACCCAAGCCGACATCACCACAGAACGCAACCTGGCCTGTGCGCGGGTCAACGGACGTTCCGTGGTCTTGCACAGCGAACAGTGGATTCAATGGAATGACATCGTCGCCATCCGGGTAAGCCAAGAAAACAAAGGGTGGACCCATGAAGAAGTCCACATTGCCTCCGGCACCGAGAACGCTTACCGCAGCCACCCGCGTTTGCTGGTGCTGGAAGATCAAACCCTGCTTGCGGCCTGGATAGAACCTCTGGGCGGCGGTCCCTGCACCGTTGTTACGCTCCAGAGTCTCGACGCATGGGAATGGACCCACCGCCAGCCGCTGTTGCCTTCGGCCCTGGAGCAGAGCCTTCAGGACTTCCGGCTTTTCGCCTCCTCGGAATCATCACCCACCCTGGCTCTGGCGGTTCAACCCCTGGGTTCCTCGTTTACACCGAGGTTCTTTCAAGGCAGCCTCCATGAAGCCTTGCAGGAGGTTCCCGCATCAACCGGAGAGCTATCGGCTTCCAACTCCTTGGAACTGGCCTGGATGAAAGACACCACCACAGGGCGCTCGATCTGGGTATGGATGGACGACGAACAAGAGCGGCTGCTCAGTGCCATCCGGGCGGATGACACCGAAGACTGGAGCCTGGGTTTTCTGGAAAACTACCAACAGAATGGCCTTCGCGCCGGAGGGTTGGGCTTTGCCGGCCCCAGCCTCTCCCAGGGGTTGAGTTATTGGCGCAGCCAAACTCTGGATTCAGGACGGCTTGGTTTTGAGTGGGTCTGGATGCCGTGGAACGAACAGGCCGCTACCTGGCAAGCCCCGCGCCCGCAAAGTGAAGCCTTGCTGAGTCCGAGCGAAAGCATCACAAGCCAGATCAGCGCGTACAACAACACCATCCTGTATCTGGCGGCGATCCAAACCAACACGAGAGATGATCTTCTCGCCCTTCGCCAAAACGAAACAGGAGCCATCACCACCTTGGACGCCCGACCCGGTTACACGGTGTTGGATGCTTCGTCGGGCCTACCTGTCACCCAGATTTTGGAGGACCAGCTTGTTTCCGTGTTCATCCTCAATACTCCCAACGGAAACTGGCCCTATGTCTCTACCCACCCTTTGAGCGACATCACCGATGAAGAGAAACCGGACATTCCCTTTTATACCCCCGGCCTGCTGGAGCAACTTACCGGGTTTCACGTCCAGGCGACCCAAGGCCAGCAGGTCTCGGCGATGGTCGTGCTGGAAAACGGTACGGAGTACGAGATCAAAACGACCAGCCTGCAACGCCCACCCACGCAAAGCCCCACCTGGACCATCCTCGTTCAATCTGATGACGCTCTTGATCTGCCGCTGTTTCACGTTAACGGCCAGAACGGCCTGGCCGGGTATTGGACGATCACCGAAGGGGACCGGGAACTTCATCTGTTGGCCACATCCGATGGCGGCGCGCAGTGGAGCCCCTTCAACGCCACCCTGAGCCTTCCGGCGGATCGCCTGGAAGGAAGCCTGATCGTCCGCTGGAGTCACCCGCTGGGTATCGGCTACCATCTGCGTTCCGAAGAGGATGAGCAGAGCCTTGTCTTCATGGAATCCAGTTTGAATGAGAGCAACGTCTGGGAGCATGAGCAGCGGATTGCCTACCGGCACCATTCCGGTTTGTTGCAGGCAATCAGCCTCAGCGATCGTGATCTTTGGGTTCACGCGGAACAGGAAGACGAGCAGAGAACCCGCTTGGTGTTGGAACAGAAGCCGAGTGGTTCCACTCAATGGACAACAAGCAAAGGTCCGTTGCTGTCAGGGACGATTCACAAACTCTGGGGGCAAAGCGCCTCACGCGGGAGTGTTCTGGAGTTGTTCCTCTGGCTTCGTGATGAGCAGGAAAACGATATACTCTTAAGTACACGCTACAACGCCCAAATGGAAATCTGGGAGGCCTTGGACACAGTCTGGCAGGCCGATGAAGACACCATGCTTACCGGGTTCGACATGAGCCATCATGAGAGCGAAACCCTGTTACTTGGGGTGAAAACCTGTGAAAAGGGGCTGACCGAAGATCAGATTCCCGGCAACGAACGCCTGTTCATTCTGCTTCGTCCAGCGACAGCCACCACCTGGAGCAGCGCTCAAGGATTGCTCCTGCAAGGGGAATTTGATACCTTTTACAGCCTGCGCATCGCTCCAAGCGGACAGATCCTCGCACCGTACCTGAAGGAAGACCCCAACGGCTACCATCAAGCCTACCTGCGCGTCTGGCCATAATCTCCGGAAACCCGAAGCGCGCAGAGGAACAAACCGCTTCTACCATTCACCGCGAAGCAGTTTCTCGAACTCCTCGTTGCCGTGAAGGGATTTCAGATCCGGGTCTTTGTTCATCGTGGCCTGGACCACAAAACCGTTCATCAGGGCGATTTTCAAATACTTCAGTGCCATCTTCGGGTTGCTGCGCAAGGCATACACACAGGCGATGTTGTAATAAGCCATGCCGAAGTTGGGGTCGGATTCCAAGGCTTTCTTGTACCAGACCAACGCCTGAGCGTAGTCGTTTCGGGCGTAATAGGTTGCGCCGATGCCGGTCAGTGCCAAGGGATTGGTCGCATCGTACTTCAGCGCTTTTTTGAACCCTTTGCGCGCCCGCTCAAACTGCCCGGCATGAAGCAGGCTTTCCCCACGCTTCAAGGCATCACGAACCGGGGTGCTTTTGCTTTTCTGCGCGAAGGCGGCACGGGGATCATAGGTTCCCGGCTTCGCAGGCGGGCCGGGGATCACTTCTTCCTCGTCATCAACCTCTTTTTGGGCCGATGCTTGCCCGGTTGCTTTCACCCGGCGTTTTTTACGTATCTTCGCTTTTTTAGACCGCTTCAGGTACAAGCCTTTCCCGGCATTGGTTCCAACCAGCGGACACATGGCCTCTTTGGAATGCACGGACCCGGAGAGAGTATCACCGCCAATCAGCAACACGGCATAAGCCCAGACCGGTCCGCCGCAGTCATCGTCAAGCTGGCAGAGCTTCACCTTGCCGGTGAAACTGTCTTCCATCACCACACCATCCATGACTTTTTCACCAGATTTATACGGGCACAGTTTGGTTGCACGGACCATCGTCCCAACGGCTTTGTCTCCTTGGACTTTCACGCGGATGGTTCCCAGTTTGGAACCCCAGACGCCATCCAAGCCCTTTGCCTGGGCAAGAGAAGGAAGCAGACAAGCCAGACCAAGCACCAACGCAACGCGAAACAGAACCATGTTTTTCCTCACAAGCTGGGTGTTGACGGGTCAAACGATCATGGCACAAATCCTCCCCAGCGGCAAGTTTCCTGCTGCTGGTTCAGGGTGATTCGGGCGGCAAAAGAAGGTCGGGAAAATTTCTGACCAGGGCAGTTCATTTCTCAAGGAAGAAGCCCTATCGTGTAGAAATTAGAGCGGCCTTCGATCCACCGCCCTCCGAGCGGCACTCAGGCTGAGCGTGGGTGCGTTCCTCTTATTCCTAATAAAAATGAACCGAAGACCATCCCCGCTCATCCCGAGTAGCGGTGGAACACCGCGTATCGAGGGATCGTTCGTGGCTCGATACGATTCATCTTCGATGAATCACTCGCCATGAGCGTACTCAGGCAAAGCTCGGGTGAGGGTCTTGGGGTAGGAAACCCATATCGGGCAAATTTTTGATTCAACTCCCCAAACCGGGGAATCCAAGGCCCACCATCAAGGATGGGATTCCCATCCTGCCTTCTTCTCTGTCTCCGTGGGATTTTCGGTCCGCAATCAATCGACCCGAACGAGCGCTTTGACGAAGTAATGGTCACTCAAGCCCCGGCTATCCAGGCGTTTGATATGGAGCAAAGACATCCCGGAACCAAACCGATGAAAGCGGTCGATATCCACCAGCGCGTTGGGATACGGATAGGTCTTCCCGGAGGCAAGACTGCTTACATTGTGATAATTGGGTAGGAAAGGCCATTCCAGGGAGGGCTGAAGGCGAATACCCCAATCATGCTTTTTCCGTATGGCTTGAGGAAGCGTCTCCCGCTCTGCCAGCAAGGGTTCGTTGAAATCTCCTCCCAGAAGCACGGGATGATGCTCCAACCAGGTTTGCAGGGCGTCCCGCATCCACCGTCGCTGTCTCCGGCGAAGCTCTGCGTCTTGTGCATCCAGGTGGGTGGTGGCAACCACCATTGAGCGCTGAGCGGGCAAGGCCAACTCCGCGATCAACAGCACCCGGCGTTCCACGGCACGGCCCTGTTTTCCCTTCATCGGATCAGGTGAAAGCGGAATCACATCCTGGCGCACAATGGGAAAACGGCTGAGAATGGCCACGCCGAAATGGCAGTTTCTCAACACCTGAACCGGCTCGTTCAAACCACGGCTGTCATAGGTTGTAGCCAAGGCCGCATTCATGGAAAGCCGCTCGGCCAATTCATCAAGCTGACGCACATGGCCCGTTCGCCAGGCAGAGAAATCCACCTCTTGCAGCAGAAGGACATCGGCGTTTTCCTGCTTGAACAAGCGAACGGCGCGGTCCAGGTTATTCAACACCTTGGCTTTGGGCAAGCCTTCCTTGGGAATGGGAGGAATCCCGGCCAACACATGGAGGTTGGCCAGCACCACGCGAATCGCTTGGGGTTCCCCGGCATCCCTTGGGGCTGCCTTTGTCTTGCCTGTCTCCGCCCAGACCGGAGAGGAAAAAGCAAGGGTAAGCACCAGGACGAGAAGGAAACAGCACGCTCGGTTCATGGTGCCAGGGGTGTTGAAGGAGCGTTTTCTTTCGCAGGGTCGGCGGGGGAATCACCATCCCCGGTGTGAATATCCTCTTTCGGGGTATCGGCAGGTTGTTCCAAAACGCCGTCCAGCGCATCCCCCAAGCGGTGAATCTCTTCCTCGGTCATCTGCGCCGGTTTGTCTTCCGGAACAGAAAGTGTCAGGTAAGCAAAGAAGCCAGCCACCGCAGCCCCCAGAAGCCCCAACACAAGCAATACAATCAACAAAACCTTTTTCACTGTCGTCTCTTTCTTCCTTTCGGAATCATCTCTGGTTTCTCGGTCTGCACGCCGAGCGAAGTCATCATCAGGCTAGACCATCACATCCTGCACGGGCCGATGGGTTCCCACCCACCGTTGAAGGTCCGTTCTCCAGCGCCCTTCGTTGCGTTCCAGAATGGCGAAGGTGAAGAACTCGCTCGTACCGAAGCCTTCAATATCCAGGTTGGTATAATCGTTCCAGCATCCGGTGTTGAAGTATTCTTTTCCCGCATCAAAACGTCGATACATCGCCGTATGGGTGTGCCCCATAATCAGGGTGTGAAGATCCGGTCTGGTTTGCAACAGGCGCTTGGCCGCTTTAATCAGGGGAAAGGGCGTGAACATCTGGCGGAAAAACACCTTACCGGCCTTGCTTCCCATACGCTGATTGCCCACCACACCGAAAAACATGGTGTGAAAAAAGAAGAACACAAAGCGGAAACAGGTGCGCAGGAAAAACAGGGTATCATGAAACGCAGCCCAGCGCAGGTAATGCTCAAAGGGCTTCACTTTCACCACATAGGGGCGTTCATCCTTCATCTTCTGTACGTAACTGACAAAGAAATAGGTTCCCAAGGGGATATTCAAAATGGGCTCCCGCAAGCCTCGGCTTAAAAACAGATGCTTCGGGTCCACAAAATGGGCGGGCTCGTAACGATCTCCGTGTTCCACACGCACGCCATCAAATTCATAAGAGCGGTTGTCGATAGCCACTTCGCCCAAGCGTTCACGCAAGAGTTGCTTGACGCCGTCAAACAGCAAGCCCGCATCATGATTCCCGACAATGAAACGCAGTTCCTTACCGGGTAGGCTGTGAAAATTGCGCAGGGCATCAGCCACCTTGCTATGCCCGTTGAGGATAATCTCCAATTGCTCGCAGGCGATGGCTTCCGTGATTTCCTTGGGAACCACTCCATCCACCTGAATCTGGATCATGTTGAAAAAGTCGCCGTTGATAATCAACTCCACCGGGCTGTCCGTGTAGTCTCCGGTGCAATAGTACTCAATAAAATCCACGAAGCGGTCATCGTAGATGAAATCCTCGTAGGGATTGAGCGTGCCATCCGGTAGCCTGCGGCCATGAGCCAGATGAAAATCACTGACCACCAGTTTGATTGCCGTATCGGGAACGTGTTCCGTCATCGAAATCTGCTCCTCTTCATTCCTTGAAAAACGAGGTGGTTTTGTACATGGTCAAGAGGTCGTTGAACAGAATGTTCAACACGGCGGCGGCGGGAACCGCGAAGAGGATACCGATAAAACCGAACAGTTCGCCACCAATGAGCAAGGCGACGATCACCGCTACCGGGCTCAACCCCACTTTGTCTCCGACGATACGCGGCGTGACCACCATGCCTTCCAGGCTTTGCGCCACCGTGAAGGTAATAGCGATTCCCACATAGGTACTCAGCGGTTGACCATCCAGGAAACTCATCACCACCGCCAACGAAAGACCCACGGCCAGGCCGAAGTAGGGAATGAAGGCCAGTAAACCGGCAAACAGACCGATGGGTAAACCCAAAGGAACCCCGGAAATCAAAAGACCCACGGAGTACATGGTACCAAGGAACATGCAGACCATGAACTGCCCATGAATGAAGGACGACAGTACACCGTCAATCTGTTCATATTTGGTGCGTACCCAGTGCTGATGCCGATGGGGAAGCTGGTCGAAGAAGTTCTCTCGGTTGATGTCGAAATCCCGAAGGAAATAAAAAGTGAAGATGGGAATCAGGAAGAGGTTGATCAACCCCATCACATAGCCGTAGGTACCCTGAAACAGCTTGCCGACATAACTGGAAAGCATCTGCGCCGCTTTGCCGAACTCCTGTTTATGCTCGTTGATGAACTGCCCGGCTTCCTGTTTCCACTGCTCCGGATCAACGCCGGGAATGCGTTCCACCAGAGGAACCAGCGCATCAAGCAGGGTTTTACGCATCCCCGGAAGTCGCTCCATGAAACGGTCGATCTGGTTATTCACCGACGGCAAAAAGAGCAGCAACAGCACCACAAGCACCACGATCGAGACGGCCATAATGATGAAAATGGCAACCGTGCGGCTGATGCCCTTGGCCTCGAAGCGGTCCACCACCGGATCGAGCAGATAGGCAATCGCCATACTGCTGACAATGGGCACCAGGACAGAGGATAAGCGAAAGAGCAGAAGCACCACCAAGGCCAAGGCCAAAAACGCCAGCAGTTTGAACTCCCAACGGATATCGGCCAGCCACCAGCCGAAGGGCCGTGCTGTCGTTACCGCTTGGGTTTCACTGGAAGTCGTATCATCGGCACAGGGAGGCTCCGAGGCTTGATCCCTGTCCTTCCCGCCGTCACGTTCAGAAGCATCGTTCACGGTTTGGGTTTCAAGCGTTTCTGGAGCCTCGGCGGGTTCCGGTGTTGAAGGGTTGGAATCCGGGGCCGCAGCGTTCTTGGGTTGCTTGGTATCACTCATCCATCCCCCACGGTGGCTTCGGAGTTAGGGCCCAAAGGCCAAGGTTCAATTGATCGGTCAAGTATACGAAGCCCGAAAGACGCGGTCAACGAAAAGCAAACGAAGCCTGGCACCACCAACGAGGTGAAGATGAACTCCTACGTCGGGCTTGGCCGACCAAAGACCTGCCGTTTGTTCTGATGGTCCGACCCACTGACAATGCCTTCTTCTTCCATCTGCTCAATCATCCGCGCCGCACGGTTGTACCCGATACGCAACTTACGCTGCACCATGCTGATGCTGGCGTTCTTGGTTTCACAGACCAGATTGACGGCCTGGTCGTAGAGGTTATCCCCGGAAAGAGTGACATCATCCGCACCCTTTTCCTGCTCCGCTTCCCGAAGGCTTTCCAAGATTTTCTCTTGTTGTTTCGCATCGGGCGGACGCTGACGGCGGATGTGATGCACGATGCGCTCAATCTCTTCCTCGGTGACATAGGCGCTTTGCACACGCAAGAGATCCGCTTGGCCGGGCATCATCAGCAAAGTATCCCCACGGCCCAGAAGCTGTTCGGCGCCCTTCTGGTCAATCACGGTGCGGCTGTCTTGCATCCCGGTGACCTTCAGACTCATACGTGCGGGGAAGTTGTTTTTAATCACGCCGGTGATGACATCCGTGCTGGGGCGTTGGGTTGCCAGAATCAGGTGGATACCTGCGGCGCGGGCCTTGGCGGCGAGGCGCGCAATGGAGACTTCCACATCGGCACGAACCTGGGCCATCAGGTCGGCCAACTCGTCAATAATCACGACGATGTAAGGCAGTTTGCGTAAAGCCGGACGATCGACGATTTTTTCCAGCAACGCGGCATCGCTGTTCGGGTCGTTCTCATCACCTTTCGCAATGTAGGTGATCCCCTTTTCCCTGGCGTTCATCAGTTCCCCACGAAGGCGCTCCACCCGCTTGACCAGTCCGTTGAAATTGGAAATGTTCTTCACACCCCATTCCATCAACAACTGGTAGCGGCGTTCCATCTCCGCCACGGCCCAACCCAAAGCCAGACTGGACTGCTTCACGTCCGTCACGACAGGAAGCAGAAGATGCGCAATGCCCTCGTACATGCTGAATTCCAGCATCTTCGGGTCAATGAGAATGAATTTCAGATCATCGGGATCAAAGCGATAGAGCAGCGAAAGAATCATGTTGTTCACCGCCACACTCTTTCCCTGTCCGGTGGCACCGGCAACAATCATGTGCGGCATCTTGGTCATATCCACCACCACCGGACGCCCGAAGATGTTCTTACCCAGACCCATCGGCAGCTTTCCTTTGGCCTTGGAAAACTCCTTCTGGCTGAGAATCTCTTTCAGGTAGACCATCTGCGGGTTGTCGTTGGGCACCTCAATTCCCACGGTTCCCTTGCCCGGCAGCGGAGCAACGATGCGGATCTTCAGTGCCTTCAAGGCCATCGCCAAGTCATCTTCCAGGTTGGCGATCTTACTGATTTTAATCCCGCTGGCCGGTTTGTATTCATACATCGTAATCACCGGACCCTGCTGGATCTTGGTCACTTCACCGTCAATTTTGAATGAGCGCAGGGTTTCTTCCAGTTTGCGCGCATTGGCAGTGAGGCGTTCCCGGTCCAGGTCTTCATTCTCCGGTGGTTTGTAATCCAGGAAGCGCAAGGAAGGCAGTTCATATTCCTTCCGCTCGGTCTGAGCATCCTTCTCCGCCTGGGCTGCCTGCTTTTCCAATTCCCGTTCATCCATCGACTTCGCAGCGTTTTCAATTTCCAGGCTATCCGCCGTTTCCTTCTTCGCCTTGCGCCGTGGTCGCGCCCGCCCATTGCTTGTTGCCGTAAGCTCATCTGCGGACGCAGACACATCTTCATTCAAGACGGGGGAAGACTTCTTCGCCCTTTCGTTGGAAAGCGCTACGGGTTCGCCGGGCGTAAAGGTACCATCCTCAGAACCATGTGAATCCTCATCCGAATCCACTTCCGGGATGGCTTCCATCCCCGGCGTCCCCTCCTCCGGCTCACCACGCTTGCGTTTGCGAATCACCACCACGGCATCGCCTTCACGCAGAGCCAGACCATCAACCGTTTCATTCTCCTCCGGCTCTTCGCTGTCCTCATCAGTCAAGGGGACATAGCTTGAGGAAACAATATCCGGTTCTCCGGTGCTGGGAGTCTGGGGTTCGGGAGGGGCTTCCGTTTCGGTCTCTTCGGCAAGAGCCTCGGCCTTGGCTTCGGCCCTCCGTGCGCGAATTTCATTCAGACGAGTCATTCCACCGCGAAGGCCACGGGCGATCCATCTCCCCAACCAGAGCATGGCCCGCGAAGCCCCTTGTACCACCTGTTTGGGGCGAAGTCCGGCGGCCAGGGTTACACTCAACAGCAGCACAAGCAGGGAAAGCAGGGTCAACCCCACCACTCCGAGAAGCGGCGACAGCGCGGAAACCAGCAAGGCTCCCACCACACCCCCGGCCTGCCAGAGATGCTCTCCAGGTTGAATGAACAGTTGCATCAGCACCGCCGAGCCGATAACCACGCCAAAGGCACCCATCCCATCCACGGGCCGCAAACGCAGACTGCGGTTGAGCCAAAGCCAAACGGTCATCCAGAATAAAAAGGCGACAAACAAGGCACTGGCGTAGCCGAAGACCTGCAACAAGCCATCGGCCAGAAACGCCCCGACTTTGCCGGTCAGGGCGACGGTTTCCGTGGTTTCTTCGGGACGGAAGGTCACCAACGACAAGGCAATCAGCACCGCCACCACCAGAATGGTCAAGGCAACGGCTTCACGCAGAAAACCGCTGCGAAGTTGGGGCGGTCGCCCTTGTTGGGAAGCGTCCGAGGCGGAAGGCTCCGCGCTGTCTGCTGTGTTCTTCCCGGAAGAGGCCGGACGCACGTCAGTCTTGTCCGAACGCACAGCGTTTTTCTTGCGTTTTCGACGGTTGTTCTTCGGCGGTGCAGCGCTTTCCGCCGCCGTATTGCTTGTGTTTCGTTTGCTCATCGGGTTCCAGTTCAGCGAGAAATTGCCCCATCCGCCCAAGCGTGCGGAGCCCAGTAGTCCAGTGAACGGAGTATACTGGGAACCTGAACAGATGTCCAACTCTCCGGGGAACTTTTCCATTGAATAGTTTCTTTTTAGAACAAAGCATTGATTGCTTGCCATCTTTTCACTATACTTTGGGTTGGCTTCGTCGTGCAGAACGATTCAGTAGGTCGATGAATCATGCTCCGTGTTCCGGGGAATCCCCGGCTGGAGAGTCTTTTTATTCAAGGGAGTCCGCAATGTCCAAGGCGGTAATCGTTGGAACGGGGAGCTATCTTCCCCCACAGCGCCGAACCAACAAGGATCTGGAGCGCGTTTCCTTCATCAACAAGCAGGGCGTGGAATACCGTGTGGAAGCCCACGACGTGCTGTTGAAAACCGGTGTGGAAACCCGCCATATCGCGCACAACGAAACGACCAGTGATCTGGCAACCCGTGCGGGCACCGCAGCGATGAAGGCGGCCAAGCTGGACCCGGAGGACATTGACCTGCTCTTGCTGGCCACCTCCACGCCGGACTACGTCATGCCCAAGACCGCGGCCCGCGTTGCGCACAACATGAACCTGCACGGTGCGGCGGCCTACGACGCGGGCAAAGACAGCACCGGCTTTTTGGAAGCGCTGGAAGTGGGCACGGGGCTGATTGAGTCCGGGCGCTATGAAAACATCCTGGTCATCGCCGCCGAATGCCTGAGTCCCTTCATCAACCCCACCAACAAAGGGGCGATGATGCTTTACGGCGACGGGGCCGGCGCCGTGGTGTTGCAGCGAAGCCAGGACGGTCAACGCGGCGTAGCCCAGATATGCTCCGGCAGCGAAGGCTCACGCTTTGAGGAGTTGTACATTCCCCAAGGCGGTTCGGTCAATCCACGCTGCGACGGCAGCCAGGGTGGAACCTATCTGCACATGGAAGGGCGGGAGTTGTTCGAGTACGGCAGTCAGGTGGTTCCGCTCAGCGTAGAGCGCGTACTGTCCGAGGCGCAAATGGTACCCGACCGCGTCGACTGGCTCGTCCCCCATCAAAGCAACATGCGCGTCATTGAAAACAGCATCACCGCCCTGGGGCTTTCCAAGGAAAACGTACTGACCAACCTGCGAGACGTAGGCAACACCTGCTCGGCCAGCATTCCAATCATGTTGGACCAGGCCGTCCGTGCAGGTACGGTGAAAAGCGGGCAGGTGCTGGTTCTGGTTTCCTACGGTGCCGGATTGAATTGGATGAGCGTGCTGATTCACTGGTAGGCTTCCACCCTATCCACGTAAACCGAGGCAAAGGCATCAACCTTGCGGAATCGCCCGGTGAAGAGCAAGCACGGTGTCCAGCAAAGCGGGAAGATCCTTCAACGCCAACATACTGGCAGCGTCGCTTTTCGCCTCATCCGGGTTATCGTGAACTTCCAAAAACAGCGCATCAATTCCCACCGCCACGGCGGCACGGGCCAAAGGTTTGATGAATTCCCTGGCTCCGCCGGACTGCGCACCGTCCGCACCGGGACGTTGCACGCTATGGGTGGCATCAAAGACCAGTGGATGGCCCAGACTACGCAGACGAACCAAGGACCGGTAATCCACCACCAGATCCCCATAGCCGAAAGCGGTTCCCCTCTCGGTCAGCAGAATCTCCTTGCAGGCCGATTGCTCCAGTTTATCAACCACATGGGTCATCGCATCAGGAGCAAGAAACTGCCCTTTTTTCACATTCACCGGCTTACCGGTTTTCGCTGCGGCACGAAGTAAGTCTGTCTGACGGCACAGAAAAGCCGGAATCTGCAAGAGATCCAACACACGGGCGGCAGGTTCGGCCTGAGCCGGTTCGTGAATATCACTCAATACCGGCACCTGCAAGCGCTCGCGCAACTCGGCCAGAATCTCCAAGCCCCGCTCAAACCCCGGCCCGCGAAAGGAGTGAATGCTGGTTCGGTTGGCCTTGTCAAAAGACGCTTTGAAAACAAAGGGAACGCCTCGCTGCTGACAGAGATCCCGCAGGCGCTCCGCCATGAATGAAGCATGATCGGCGGATTCAATCACACAAGGCCCGGCAATCAGAACCAGATCCGGCCCGCCGAACGTGATGGGAAAATCCCTCAAAGTGAACCTCATCCTCAACCTCCGTTACGCAAGCATTCAAGCACGAAGGGAAGATCCTCCGGGCAGTCTACGCCATGCCCTTTATAGTTGGTGACCACCGCCACCACGGCAAGGTTGTTTTCCAATGCGCGCCACTGCTCCAACCGAAGGCGGCGTTCCGTGGGGCTTGGTTCCAAGGCCGTAAAGGCGAATAGCGTTTCCCGCGGGTAGCCGTAAATCCCCAGATGTTTGTAAGCTGTCAGTTCGCCGTCACGATTTCCATCCAGGTGACGAACAAGCTCTGCGCCTGACCATCACGATGCAACAGCGCTTTCACCACGTTGGGGTTTTCCCGCTCTGCCTTCGTTTCCAAAGCCGTACACGCCGTAACGATTCCCGGCGTGGAAAGCGTTTTCATGCACTGCAATACCTGGTTGATGACCTGCGGGTCGATCAGCGGCTCATCCCCCTGAATATTGATGATCCATCTCTCCGAGCGAGTTCGGGCCACTTCCGCCACACGATCCGTTCCGCTGGCATGATCGCCACGGGTCAAGAGGACATCCACGCCATGATCTTCGCAGGCTCGGACAATGCGCCGATCATCGGTCGCAACCACCACGGAATCCAGGTTCGAGGCCATCGCCTGTCGGGCGGTTCGCACCACCATCGGAAGACCATCCAGGCTTACCAAGGGTTTACCGGGAAAGCGGCTGGAACCGAAGCGAGCCGGAATCACGCCCAGGCTTGGCATGGCAACGTGGTCAGAATCAACAGGCATGATCGATTCCATCACTCGTTCTTGAGGAAACAAAACATCCCGCAAGCAAAAGGACTCGCGGGATGAAAACCGTTCGAGACGGGTTCGATTACTTGGTCGAAGCGGCCTGGATCTTCTCAAAATCCGCGACACGACCAAACAGACGCACCAGATGGCCCAGCAGATTCAACCGATTGGCCTTCACCACCGGATCGTCGGCCATGACCATCACATCATTGAAGAAAGCATCCACCGGTTCTTTGAACGAGGCCATTTCGGTCAGCACATCGGCATAGCGGGCTTCTTCCATCGCATCGGTCACCCGCACGCGGGCATGTTTGATGGCCGCCCAGAGCGTGCGCTCTGCATCTTCTTCCAGGCGGGATTCGTCAATCTTCTCGCCGGGCGTCTGATCTTTCAGGATACGACTGGCCCGTTTGAAAGCCGTCATCAAAGGAGCATAGCTCTCATGGTCCCGGAAGCGATGCAAGGCTTTGACACGGCCTTTGGCATCCAAGAGATCCTCGCATCCGGCGGCAAGTACCGCGTCCACTACATCTTGGGCATGGTCTTCACACAAGATGGTACGCAGGCGGACCTTGATGAACTGCATCACGTCGCGTTTCACCTCGTCGGCGGGGCGTTTCAGGCGCGAGCCAAGCAGTTTCAGTTCCGCATCCACGATCTCGGACAGATTCAGCTTGTGGTGAGGCACCAGGATGGTGCGAATGATGCCAATGGTCTGGCGACGCAGGGCGTAAGGGTCTGCACTCCCCGAAGGAATAAGCCCCACACCGAAGATCCCGCAAAGGGTGTCGATCTTGTCCGCCAGGCTGACCAGCATTCCGGCCCGTGTGCGCGGCAGCGCATCATCGGCAAAGCGCGGCTGATAATGCTCTTCAATCGCCCAGGCTACGTCATGGTCCTCTCCGTCGGCCAGCGCGTATTGCCGTCCGATGATCCCCTGAACTTCCGGGAATTCATAAACCACATGGGTCAGCAGATCCGCCTTGCACAACGCGGCGGCACGAAGAGCCTGATCCAGCGCTTGAGGGTCCATCTTGGCCGCCAAAGTACGAACCAACTGCGTGATACGCTCCACTTTATCCGCCAGTGTTCCCAGGTCTTCCTGGAAGGTCACACCGGACAAACCGGGAGCGAAGTCTTCCAGTTTCTTCTTACGATCGGCTTTGAAGAAATATTCCGCGTCGCTCAAGCGAGCGCGCAACACTCGACCGTTGCCATTCACCACCACCTTGGGGTCATCCACGCGGGTATTGGCCACCACCACGAAATGGTTTTTCAAGGCGCCCTGGTCATCCAAGATGGGGAAGTATTTCTGGTGCGATTGCATCGACTCAATCAGAATCTCCTGCGGCACCTGCAAGAAACTTTCTTCAAAACTTCCGCGCAGCACAAAAGGCCACTCTACAAGGTTGGCCACCTCGTTTACCAAGTCATCATCCAGGCGAGCCACGCCACCGACTTCCTTGGCCAGACGCCTCGCTTCCTCCCGAATCGCGTCTTGGCGCTCGTTGGGGAAGGGAATCACGTAGGCTTGATTGAGCCGGGTAAAGAAGAGATCGCTTTCACGAACCTCAAAAGTTTCCGGTTTCATGAAGCGATGTCCCCGGCTCTGGTTGCCGCTTTGCACTCCGGCAAACTCGAAAGGAATCACCTTGTCGTGAAACAGGGCCAGAACCCAGTGGATGGGCCGAACGAAATGCTGGGTTTCCGTCCCCCAACGCATCTGCTTGGGAAAAGGAATCTTGCGCATCAATTCCGGCAGAATCTCTTGCAGCAGATCCTTGGTGGCCTGGCCTTTGACTTCTTTGATGGCAACAACCACTTCGCCTTTGGGGGTTTCCTCACGCTCCAAGGCCTCCGGGCTGACTCCCTGCCCTCGCGCAAACCCCATGCCTGCTTTGGTCGGCTTGCCTTCGGCATCAAAGGCGATGGTCACTTTGGGGCCTTGCACACGCTCGGTACGGTCTTGCTGCCGCTCCGGAATCCCTTTGACCAGAAAGCCAAGTCGGCGCGGTGTGGCAAAAGGCGTAATCTCTTTCGGCGCGGGGAACCCCAGGCCGATCAGGTCTTGCTCAATGCGTTCCTTCATGAACGTCAAGGCTCCCGTCGCGCTACTGGCCGGGATTTCCTCACATCCGATTTCAAACAGCAGGTCTGCCATGATGTCCTCAAACCGTTAAACCCGATCGCCGGGCGTTATTTGCGTTGACGTTTCTCAATGCCTTTCACCACACCGGTCCAGCGTGTGCGGGCTTCGTCCTTCTCCTGGCCTTCGGCCAGCAAGGGGTAATCCAGCTTGTGGCGAAGCAGCACGTAGCCTTCCGCACAGCGACGGGCAAGCTTTCTCACGCGGGCGATGTAATGCTGGCGCTCCGTCACGCTGATCGCGCCTCTGGCATCCAGCATATTGAAAGCATGACTGCATTTCAGGCAGTAATCATAAGCAGGAACGGCAAGGCCCAGCTTGGCCAGCCGAAGCGCTTCCTGTTCATACATTGAGAACGCATCCAACTGCATGTTCACATCGGCCTGCTCGAAATTGTAGACGCTCCAGTCCACTTCGTCGCGCTGATGCACATCTCCGTATTTCACGCCGTGGGCCCATTCCAGATCGTAGACATTGTCCACGTCCTGCAAATACATGGCGATGCGCTCAATCCCGTAGGTCAGTTCCGCGCAGACCGGAGACACGTCGATCCCGCCGGTTTGCTGGAAGTAGGTGAACTGAGTCACTTCCATACCGTCCATCCAGACTTCCCAGCCCAGACCCCAGGCTCCCAAGGTGGGCGATTCCCAGTTGTCTTCGACAAAGCGGATGTCGTGCTTCAAGGGGTCCACGCCGAAAGCTCTGAGGCTGTTCAGGTAGAGTTCCTGCACGTTCTTCGGTGAAGGCTTCAGCACCACCTGGAACTGGTAGTAGCGTTGCAGGCGGTTGGGGTTCTCGCCGTAACGGCCATCGGTGGGACGCCTGGAGGGCTCCACGTAGGCCACGGACCAGGGCTCCGGCCCCAGAACACGCAAGAAAGTATGGGGGTTGAAGGTACCTGCCCCGGTTTCAATATCGTGGGGTTGCACGATCAGGCAGCCTTGCTTGGCCCAGTAGTTCTGCAAGGCTAAAATCAATTCCTGAAATGTCACGGTCTTCCTCCTTCATCAACATTGGGGCGGTAATCTATCATGACTTTCCGGAAAAAAGCAATGCCTGCGCATAGAGCTTGAAAAGAAAACACAAGGATGCCCCGGACCAGGCAAACCGTTTTCTTACACAAAAAAAACAGGAATTGGTTGACATTTCCATCAAAGCTCTTTAGACAGGGAAGTGAACGGAATATGTTCCATTGAATGAAGGACAGAAAGTATGAAACGCACCAATCCGATGGTATTCATCATCACCAATTCCCTGGGAGGCATTCTCCTTCCCCCGGCGTAGTGCGTTCACGTCTTTTTCCCATTCAAAGGCCGATCCGCTGCGCGGGTCGGCCTTTTTCGTTGCCATTGCACGCATGAGGCCCGCGTCCCGCCCGGCAGATCCACCCAAACGAACGATGTGACAGGAAAAATCAACCAAGGGTCCGATGGGCGGGCCCGACCCCCCCGATGAATCCGGGGAACTCTGTACAGGACAGAAAAGGAGTGTTGCGATGATGTTGGAAGGTGGCAAACGAGAAGTGGCCCATATGGCCTGGCCGATGGTGGTCGGGATGCTTTCGTTCACGGTAATGGGCGTGATGGATATGCTCTTTATGGGCGGGGTCGGAACGGAGGCTCAGGCCGGGGTTGGTCTGGCAACCACCCTGTTCTTCATGTTCCTCTCGTTCTTTATGGGTCTGGCCGGTGGGCCGGGCAGTATTGTCTCTGCGGCGGACGGTGCCAAGGACACCCTGCGAATACGGCGTGGAGGCGGTGCCGGAATACTCTTCGGCCTCGCCGGTGGCCTGATAACCGTGCTGTTGCTCTATGTCAGCTACCGGCCTTTGCTCTCTCTGATGGGCGTGGAACCGGCCATTGCCTCCAAGACGGTGCAGTACCTCCAGGCACGACTCTGGGGAACGCCGTTTAACCTGATAAGCTTCGGCTTGCTTTCGGCCATTCAAGGGCTGGGGGATACGCGCACGCGCATGTGGGCCGGGCTGGCAATGAACCTGACCAACCTGATTCTCAACAGCCTGCTTGTCTTCGGTTTCGGTCCCATCGAACCGATGGGGGCGGCAGGAGCCGGGCTGGCCACAGCGGGAAGTTCCGTGGTGGTTTTCCTGATCTATGCACGGCGCTATCTGATCCTGTTCGGAAAGCCCATCCTGCCCTCGCGGGAGGTCTTCTGGAGTGCGTTCAACCTGGGTATTCCCACGGCTTTTCAGCGCTTGTTCGGCGTGGCGGCGTTTACTCTGGTCAGTCTGATCGTGGCCCGCATGGGCGCGACGCAACTGGCCGCCAGCGAGATCGTGCTGAGCATCATCTCGGTGAGTTTCCTTCCCGGCTTCGGGATCGGCGAGTCCGCTGGGGTGCTGGTGGGTCGCTACCTTGGTGCGGGTAAATCCCAGGTGGCCGGACGCGCCCTGGCCTCGGCTCGCTGGCTGGCGATGGCCTTCATGGGAGCCTGCGGGATCGTGTTCGCGGTATTCGGTGAACAACTGGCCTTTTTGTTCAGTCGGGACACGGAGGTGCTGACCCTGGCCGGAAACCTGCTGTTGTTTGCCGCCGTGTTTCAGTTGTTTGATGCCGTGGGCACGGTGCATCTATGTGCGATGCGCGGAGCGGGAGACAATCGCTTTTCGATGATCCTGACCACGGTGACAAGCTGGGGGCTGTTCCTTGGCGGAACCCTGCTCTTCGGCGTGTGGATGGACCTTGGCGTGTATGGCATGTACCTGGCCTTGACCGGGGAAATCCTTGTGCTGGCGCTGGTCAGCGCGTTTCGGGTGCGCGGCATTGCCACGGGGCGCGTAGGCCGTTTGGATCTGCTGCTCGGTCAGGCTCAGACAAGCTAACCCGGTCCGAAACCGATAAATGAAAATCCTTTTCCCCCGCAAGATCTTTTACCTTGCGGGGTTCTTGTTCAAGCACGAAATCGGGGGTGCAAAGCCACCTTGAGCGATCCTCACAATCAACCAAGCCGCAAGACCGTGAAAAAAGCGGGTTTAAGGGCGGATTTTTCTTGTCAAAGACCTAAACGCTCTTTACCATATCGCCGCCGGACACGGCTTGAAACCGCCACCCTTTCCTATGGAGAACTTGCATGGCTATCATCCGTCCCATGCGTGGACTGCGCCCCCCGAAACATCTGGCCGCCAAGGTCGCTGCTCCCCCTTATGACGTGCTGAATTCCGACGAAGCCCGCGAGTTGGCCCAAGGCAACGAGATGAGCTTCCTGCATATCAACAAGCCGGAAATCGACCTGCCGAAAGACGTGAGTCTTTACGACGACGCCGTCTATGCCAAAGCCGTGGAAAACGTCAAACGTTTCCAGGATGAAGGCTGGCTGGTCACCGACAAACAGGCGATGATCTACCTCTACAAACAGGTGATGGGCGACCACGAGCAGGTCGGCATCATGGCCTCCAGCGCCGTGGATGACTACGACAACGACATCATCAAAAAACATGAAAAAACCCGTAAAGAAAAAGAAGACGACCGCGCCCGTCATGTCTATGACACCAGAATCAACGCCGGTCCCGTCTTTCTGACCTTCCGCGCCCAGGATGCACTCAACGCACTGATGGACGAAGTCATCAAGGCCGATCCGGAAGTCGATTTCGTCGCCGAAGACGGCATTCGTCACGTCCTGTGGCCGGTGTCCGATGAAACGATGATCGCCAAGTTCGTCAAGGAATTTGAATCCGTTCCCTTGACCTACGTCGCTGACGGCCACCACCGGGCGAAATCTGGAAGCCGTGCCCGCGCTCAGTTGCAGGCGGCCAATCCGAACCATACCGGAAACGAAGAATACAATTTCTTCCTCTCCGTTCTTTTCCCCCACGACCAACTGAAGATTCTCGGTTATCATCGTGTAGTCCAGGATCTCAACGGCTACAACGCCGAGGAATTTCTGAAGAAGATCAAAGAGATTTTCGATGTCACCCCCGGCAGCGCGGTGGAACCTGAAGTGACTCATCTTTTCCGCATGTATCTGGACGGCACCTGGTACACCCTGGAAGCCCGTCAAGGCAGCTATGATGAGGAAAACGCCGTTGAAAGTCTGGATGTGGCCATTCTGCAAAACCAGGTTCTCTCTCCCATTCTGGGTATCGAAGATCCGCGCACGGACAAACGTATCGACTTCGTCGGCGGTATCCGTGGCATGAAAGAACTGGAAAAACGCTGCGCCGAAGGATGGGCTCTGGCCTTCGCCCTGCATCCGACCACCGTGGAACAACTTATGGACGTGGCCGATGCGGGATTGATTATGCCGCCCAAATCCACCTGGTTTGAACCCAAATTACGCAGTGGTCTGGTGGTTCACACTCTGGAAGACTGAGCCTTGTTACGTAGATTTTCAAAACGCGGCGCTTTGCCGCGTTTTTTTCGTTGATCGGCCCGACGCGGTTTGTGTTTCATCCCGCTTTGCTGTATGGTCCCAGCATCGTAACCGATGGGGACCACCAAGCCCCATAACGCAAGCCACACGAACCAACCATGAACCCACAAGCCTGCAAGGTGTGAGGTGATGAACAAACAAGCAGTGCAAACCGTCGCGGTGTTGGGAGCGGGAAGCATCGGCTCCGTGCTGGGTGCCATCCTGGCCCAGGGCGGTTTATCAGTGAGCTTCATTGAACGTAACGAGGCCATTGTGCAGGCCATCAACACCCACGGTCTGGCCATCACCGGGATTCGTGGCGACTGGAGCGCTCCGGTCAAGGCCGCAGGCCACGGGGAAGAAATCGGCCCGGTGGACCTGGTACTGGTGATGGTTAAAAGCTACGACACTGCCGCCGCGATGGATGAACACATCGCGCTGTTGGGTGACAACACCTTGGTGGTCACGCTGCAAAACGGCATGGGGAACGATGACGCCCTGCTTGGTGTAGTCGGGAACCATTCCGTGCTGGCCGGAACAACCACCCTGGGAGCGAACCGTCTGGATGACACCACGGTTCGCTTTGCCGGAGACGGCGATACCCTGTTGGGTGCAGCAGGCCAGACCGATCCCCAAGCGGCCCTGATGGTCGCCGAAACCTTCAGCCGAGCCGGTCTACCCACCAAGGCCCACCCCGCCGTCCAGGAAGTCATCTGGAATAAAGTGGTGGTCAATGCAGCGATCAATCCGCTGACGGCCCTGCTGGGTGTACCCAATGGAGAGTTGGCCACGCAGGACGAAACCCGGCGGATCATGCGTCAGGTGGTGGAGGAAGCCCAGGCTGTGGCGGAAGCCGAAGGCGTGATGCTGGATGCCCAAACCCTCTATGAAAGCGTGCTGACGGTATGCAGGAAAACCGCCCCCAACCGAAGCAGCATGTTGATGGATGTACTCAACGAGCGCCGCACGGAGATTGACGCGATCAATGGTGCCGTCACCCTGCGCGGGGAAGCCCAGGCCATCCGCACTCCCACCAACGAACTGCTTTGGAAACTCGTGCGCACGCGGCAAGCAACCTACGAATTGGCCCGGCAGACCCGGCAAGCATGAGATAACCCTGCCGGGAGGGTTCATCCCCTTCCCGGCTTTTGGATCAGGTTGAAAACCATGATTGATTTTCGTTTCCCCTCTTTTGTAAAAGCCACCTTGGGTGGCCTGGCTCTGCTGCTGATTGTTACCGCCTTACCCGCCTGCGGGGACAACGGGGATGGTGAGTTGCAGAGTGATTATCACGGCACGGTCTATTTTGAGGAAAACGATCGCTTTTATTCCTCTGCGTTGGAAATCAAGCTGTTCAGTTCCGGCACGGCACGAGGAAGCATCGAACGCGGCGCGGCCATTTGCGGCTTTGACGGAACCTACTCCCGTGAGGGAGACACCCTGACCCTTGAGGTTTCCAAGAGTCGCGGTAAAACCTGCGGTTGGGACGCCGAACTTTCCGGGACGCTGTCCGAGTCCGATACCCGCTATGAAGGCCATTTCACCGAACAAACCACGGCGGCGCTTTCCGGTGGTTTCCTGCTGCTTCTGCGTGAGGAGAGTTCCCAATGAAAGCTGGCCGCAGCCCGTATATGCTTTCAACGAAGGATAACGGCTTCGTTTTCTGCAACCCTCACCCTGGCGAGCCGGGCTCGCGTTCCCTCTCCCCAAGGGAGAGGGACGAATCGTCTCTCCCTTGGGGAGAGACAGGACGCCAAAGGCGTCCCAGTGAGGGACTTGGCTTGTCTCTCCAATCAAGGCTTTTCTGCATTCCCCTGATCCTGCTGTTCACCCTGCTGATGGCCTGCGAGAAACAGACGGCAACGCCACCCAGCGAAACGCCCAAAGCTCCGGCTAACGCCGAGACAGACGCTCCGGCCAACACGGTTTCACCAGACCCGATGCAGGAGCAAGGCGCCCCCCCAAGTGCCATGCAGGCGCTGATTCAAGCGGCGATGCCCAAAGACGGTAAAAACGGCTACCATTGGTTCGCCACGTCACGCAGACCGTTCAGAACGACGAAGAAATCATGGTCTTCGATTACGATGAGGACGTGTGGGTACGCGAGTACCAGGTACGCAGTCAATACAAAAACCTGCGTGTAACCCGAAACGGCCAAGCCCATGAAAGCAAAGCCGCGGACTTCATGCGCGCCCAGGTGCAGATTCGCGACTTCAAAAACGGTCGGTTTCTGATCTTGAATGAGACCAGGAAAACCTGGTTTGCTCAGCCTTTATCCAAGCCGCCCAGTGCCCGAAGCCTGACCATTCAAGGCTATGCACCAACCCAGGAAAGCGAAACCCTTTTCGGTGCAAGCTGCGAAGTCTGGGATCGCATGGAACTGCTTCCCGGAAGCAAACGCATCACCCGTGCCTGTTGGACGAAAAAGGCCGATACGCCCATTGCCTTGGGGATGCCCCATCTGGTCAGTGCGGACGGCTACACGATGTCGATGACCTTGGAAATGACGATCAACAGCCTGGAGAGCGACCATCGGAAGATCACCTACACGGAAAAAGTCGTTGCGTTGGAAACCGCCCAGGTTCCCGATGAACGGATGACCGAACCGAAAGACTATCGTGAAATCAAGGTAGATGAGTACCGGGAATCCATCCCTATGGACGGCCCCCTTCCCTTCCGCCAATGAACCTATAACTTTCCTAATTTATCCCATATCATGACAGGTCACCACGAACGTTTCAGGAGTAATCATTATGCCAGAGCGTAGGATCGAAACCCTTATTAGCGCCCAGGAACTCGCCAAGCGCATCAAAGAAATAGGAGAAACCATCACCCGTGATTACGAGGGAAAATCCCTGCATATGATCGGCGTTCTGAAAGGCAGCTTTCTATTCATGGCCGATCTCGTCCGGGCCATCGACCCGATGAAAGTCCATCTGACCTGCGACTTTCTGACCATCAGCAGCTACGGCGATGCCACAAAAACAACCGGAGAAGTCAAGCTGGTCGCCGACCTGACCACCTCAATCAGTGGCCGCAACATCATGGTCGTCGAGGACATCGTCGATACCGGTCTGACCCTGCACTATCTCATCGAGAACCTGCGCACACGCCAACCGCAAGAGATCAAACTCTGTAGCCTGCTGCACAAACCTGCCGGCAAACGGGTGGATGTGCCCATCGACTACCTGGGCTTTGAAATTCCGGATAAGTTCGTCGTGGGTTACGGGTTGGATGACCGCCAGGAAATGCGCGGCCTCCCCTTCATCGGCCATGTGGTGGAATCCTAGACCTTGGGTGGATCTGCAATTCTGCAATGAAGCACCGGAGCGGATTCCGCGTGATCCCTGCGGCTTGTCTTGGAGTTTTCTGACAAGGTCTGCTACAATTCCCCAGTCTGGTTAGTACATCATCATGGAGCCAGCCTCTGTAGGGAAAGGAAGAACCATGAGACTCCGTGTTTTTGCACGTTTGGGTATGCTTTGCTGCGGTATTCTGCTTTGGGTTTCACTCAGCGCCACGGCTTTTGCCGAATGCCTCGCGCCGATGGAAGGAAGCCCCTGCGATTTCAATGCTTACAACCTGGCCTCGGCCAGCCCTACGGAGGTGACGGTCCAGGCAACCTGCCGTGCGGTGGGTGAGAAAAGCTATATTTACGTAGAAAACGCCCTCTGGGGAAGCGACATCACCCAGACCCAGGTGGATTCGCTACAAGAAGCCCTGGAAACCCGCACTCCGGCTTTCGACGACAAAGGCATCATTGACGGTCTGTCCTGGGTGTTTGCCGCAATGCCCGATCAGTTCGACGATGATCCGAAGATTTATTTCGTCATTCATTCCCTATCCGATTCGATGACCGACCCCAAAGGCGCCTATGTCCGCAAATTGGACGTGCAACACGACGCCTACGATGCTCCCCTGGCAGGAAGCAACGAAAAAGAAGTGGTATTCATCGACAACGATAGTCTGAACTACGACAGCGGACACATTCATGTGGCCCGCGCATTGGGGGAACTGGTGGCGTGGAGCTACGACCCGGATGAAGACCCCTGGCTGGTGGATGCCGCAGCCCGCGCCTTGACCTATTACCTGGGCTATACCAGCTACCGCAACCAGATGGAAGCCTGGGCAGCCAATCCGGTAACCCCGCTGATCGGCGTACAGGCCGGGAGTAGTTGGAGCCTCGATCACGGTGCAACGCAGCTTTTCGGAATCTTCCTCATGGAAAAACTCTTTCCGGAAGTCTTCGACAGCCTACTGAAAGATCCCAACCACCAAGGGGTGGCACAGTTTGAAACCATGCTGCAAAGCATAGGCCACCCGGACGAGCATTTTGAAGATTACCTGCATGAATGGGCGCTGTGGAACTTCGTTGGTCGTGGCGATACCCAATACACCGGGCTGAACGCACCCAATTTCGTGCGGACCGTCATCGCGGAGCATCCGGCCAACCGCACCAATCCTCTGCATGGTTTCGGCATGGACTGCATGGAACTGGCCACCGGAATGTTGATCAGCACCGACCGGCTGGTTCTGGATTACAACGTGGAATCAATCAACGGCCTACGGGTCAGCCTCGTCCGTTTGAACCGCGATAATGACCAGTTCACCGACATTGAAGAATTGATGCTCACCGGCGAAGGCGGAGTCCAACACTGGGAAGTTGACAACCTGGGGGATGATCGGAACAAAGTGATGCTCATCTCCAGCCGGGTCAGCCAAGGTGACACCCTCTTTTACACCCTGGATACAAGCATTGCCTCGGAGGAGGTAGACGGCGACGTGGATGGGGATGTCGATGGAGATGAAGACGGGGACGAAGAAGAAGACATCGACGGCGATGACAGCGACGGAGACGAAGACGGTGACATCGAGCAAGACCTCACCGACGGCGACAGCCCGGCAACGGACGACGACGATGACACCCCCGACGACCGGCCCTTCGGCTTTGAAGATTGCCTGTACATTTATTCCTGCGGCCTGGACTGCCTGGAAGACTCCTGCTTCGACGATTGCCTGATTCTAGGAACCCTGGATGCCCAGGATCTTTACACCGCGTACAGCGGCTGCATGGTCGGCGACAACCCCGAAGGCATGAACTGCATGAGCCAGGAATACACAACCGAGGAACGGCTGGCCTGCACCTGGCGCAACTGCAACGAACTGGACACGCAATGCAACCCCAACCACAAAGAGCCGGAAGACATGGTCAACAATGGCAAAGGCGGTGGGGATGGCTGCGGACAGATGCTCTCGCCCGTGGGCTTGTTTGCCCTGCTCCTTGGCTTCGGCCTGTTGATGATCCGTCGCCGTGTATCACTTGGCCACTAAGCAGGTTTGAGGGGACTCATGGCTCGTCTGGAAACGCCCGTTCAATTCGGAGAAACCCTACGGCTTGAAGGTCGTCTGGCTCTGGTGGAAGGAGCCAAGGCGATGGTGGTTTATTCCCATCCCTACCCCCCTATGGGCGGCGACATGGACAACGGCGTAGTGCGTCTGGGTTGCCACCACCTGAACCGGCTGGGCTATTCCACCCTGCGCTACAATTTTCGCGGTGTGGGACAAAGCGACGGCGCGTTTGATGAAGGCCGCGGCGAAACGGACGATCTGCTTTCGGCGCTGGCTTATGCCCGACAGCAGAGCAGACTTCCGATCATGCTGGCCGGATACAGTTTTGGAGCCTACGTCACCTGGCGTGCGCTGAAGCGGGTGGAAGGCATTCATGCCGTGGCCCTGGTCAGCCCGGCCTTTCTGCTACGTGAGGCGGTGTTCAGCCCTCGTCCGGATCACCCTCCACTGTTTGCCGCCGTGGGAGATCAAGACCCCTTCTGCCCGGTGGAAACCTTTCATCAGCAAATGGATCGGTTGGCCCCGGAGGCCGAACGCTACATCAAAGCGGGGATGGATCACTTCTGGATCAACCACATTGATGAACTGACCCGCCGTATCGGCGCGTTTTTCTGGACCACCCTGGACGAGTCATGACCGCCGTCGAGCGCTTCTATCAGCAGCACAAAGCGCAGTGGGAAGAATTGGAAGCCTTGCTTGCCACCTTGGGTTCTCCCTCCGGGCGCGTGTCGATGGAGCAACTTCAACGACTGGATTCCCTGTATTGGCACGTAGGGCGCGACGTGGCCTGGGCGGAAACCCACGCGCCGGAAAGCCGCTTGGCCGAACACCTGCGCCACCTGCTGGCACGCGCCCATAGTCTCCTTCACGGCCAGGACGAAAAACGCTCTTTGCGCCAGTGGAGTTCCGATCTCGTGCGCGGATTTCCCCTCGCGGTGCATCGGCTTTCCGGGGCGATGCTTCTATCCGCTCTGGTGTTTCTTGTGGGGATCGCTCTGGGAGTGGTTCTGATTCTGGTCAGTGAGGATGCCGCCGGGTTGTTGCTCTCACCAGGAATGATTGAAGCCGTGCAATCCGGTAAAATGTGGACCGAAGGTCTGTTGAACGTGATGCCCAGTTCCATCATTTCGGCGGGGATCGCCACCAACAACATCACGGTCACTTTCGCCGCCTTCGCCTTCGGCATCTTCTTCGGCCTTGGCTCGCTGTACATCATGTTGATGAACGGCCTTCTTCTCGGCGCGGCTGCGGCCTATTGTGTGCAGGGCGGCATTGGCTATGCCTTTTTCAGTTTCGTCTCCGGCCACGGCGTCGTGGAGTTGAGCGTCATCGTTCTTTCCGGCGGTGCGGGCTGGGCCTTGGGCTTATCCCTTCTCGCGCCGGGACGCCTTCCACGGGGCGAGGCCATCCGACAGACGGCAAAAGAAGGAATGATGATTCTCTTTGCCGCCGTGCCTCTACTCTTGTTTGCCGGTTTTATTGAAGGCTATCTCTCCCCCGCCGAGGCGCTTCCCGGCTGGGCAAAGATGATTATCGGCGTTGTGTTGGGAGCCTTGCTCTGGACCTGGATTCTCACCCAGGGACGAAACAAGGGGAACATGCCTCTGAGGATTGGACAACACACGACACGGCATTCCATGACCGGGTAGACCTGGGGCTGGAGTTTACGATCTGGCAGGCAATGATTGCCTTACCCGACAGGCCTCCATCGGTCTTTGCACCACTTCCAACCCTCAACCCCTTCCTGAGTTTCTCATCCTTCGGAGTCCGTTTCCGCCAGCAGGAGATGCTCGTCATCCACCAGGTGCTGAGGCAGGTCCAGGGCTTGGACGGTCTGCAAGACAGGAACGATCCAACTTCCCTTGACGGCCCGGCGTTTGGTTTTCAAAGCACTGAACAGCAACATGTCCCGCGCACGGGTCAAGGCGACATAGAACAGGCGGCGCGTTTCGGCATCGGAAAGCATCGCTTCCAGTTCCTTCAATTCCAGCACACTTTGGCTGTCGTATTCCATCATCGTTTGGGAATCCAGGTATTTGATACCCAATCGGGCGTGACGTTCTTTGGGGTATTTTCCCACGCGCAGGCTGGCGTTGTGCCTTGAAGGACCATCGTGCAGACCGGGAAGGGCCACGATGGGAAACTCCAAGCCCTTGGCCTGGTGGATGGTCATCAGGCGAATCACGTCGCCGGGGTTTTCCACCGCCGCTTCCCCGCGACGCTCCAGCCCGCTGCGCGCCGCTTTGGTCAGAAAATCCGGAAGATCCAAAGGACGCAAATCCGTGGCGAGGCGCAACAGAGCTTCCAAGTTGGCCAGTTTCCGGGAGGCTTCCGGATGAGCGGAAGCCAGGGCCAACAGACCGCTTTCACGAAGAACCTGCTCCAACCAAACATCCACGGAAAGGGTACGCAGGGAATGCTTCCAGCGTCGAAGCTTACCGGAAAAACCGACAAGCCTGCTCTGTTCATCGGGATGCAGCATGGAAAACCAGGGGCGTTGTTGCAGGGTGTCGGCATCATCCATCATGCGGCCCAAAGCTTCCGCACCTTCGCTCATCATCACTCCCGCCAGCGCGGTATCTCCCAGCATCACCGCCGGACCACGCAACACCTGGGCCTGGCCTTTGGCCTGTAAGGGACGGACGATCAGCTGGGCAAGGTGCAAGGCATCTTGAATTTCCTGACGCCCCAGAAACCCGCGACCACCGTGGCTGACACAGGAAAAGCCTTCAGAGACAAGGGCTTGCTCATACTCCTTGGCATGGGTCATACGTTGGAACAACAGCACCACATCTTTCGCTGTGGGCGGAGCCTTCGTCTTCGGGTCCAGACAGGCTTCATCCTCTCCGCCGAGAATCTGGCCGATACGCCGAGCCAGAGCGCGGGCTTCCAACGAGCGGCTCTCGGCCTGACCCACATCTTCATCAGCTTCCACCCAGAGCAGTTCCGCATGAGCGGGCATCGTTCCCGCCGTGGGACGCCCCCCGGTGAGAGCGTCATCCTCACTGAAATGAATGCCGTAATCGGTATGATCATCCCAGAAGACACGCTGGCTCGCTTCATTGAACACCCGCAACAAGTCCGGTTGGGAGCGGTAGTTCTCCTGAAAATAAAGAACCTTCTCTTCCTTGCGCCAGGCGTCCGCCGTTTCTTTGAATACGGTGACATCGGCCCCGCGAAAGCGATAAATACTCTGTTTGGCATCACCGACGAAGACCAGGCGGCTGGGAATCTCCACCGCAGCCGAGTCCGACAGGTTTTGTGGATCAACCTCCAACAGGAGGTTTAACAAGGCCATCTGCTGACGATCGGTATCTTGAAATTCATCCACCAGAATCACCCGGAAGCGCTGGGCCAGTTGGGAACGCCACGCGGCATCGGTCCGCAGCCCTTCCACGGTTTCAACCAAAAGGTCGTTAAAATCCAACAGGCCCAAACGGCGCTTGTCCGCTTGCAGGCGCTTAAAAACCTGCTTGGCCAGAATGGTCAAGGCTTCGGCCAAGGGCAGGGTTTCATATTCGTAGATTTGCGCCAAGGCGGTGGTGATGGATTCTTTCAGCAGTGGAATCACCTCTTTCAAGGCTTTGGGTCTGCTGCCGGGAATGGTGCAACGCTCTTGCAGCAGGCGCAGCCGCTCGGCTCCCTGCACCCCGGCACTGAACGGTGGCCAGTCTTCCGTAAGAGCCTCTTCGATGGCGCGGTAGCGGTCCAGGCTTTCCGCTTTGATCTTGGGAGAACCGGCCAGGTAGGCAGACAATGTCTCTCCCACCGCACGAGCCTGGGTATAGGCTTCGCTGTAGCGATCGGCCATACCGCGCAGGCGCTCTTCGCGAGAAAACTCGTTGACTCCATAGCCACCGGAGAGGCCGATCATTTCCCGGATCGCCCCTCGCAGAGCCTCACGCCCATGAACCCGAAGCAACTGAATGAAGGCTTGATCGGCTTGCTCCAGCGCGTCCCGAAACACCTGATTGAAGGCGTCCTCAAAAAGCTGATTGCCGGTGGCTTCGTCGGGCTGCTCGAAATCCAAGGGAACCTGGGCCAGCGGGCCACGCTCGCGCAAGAGCCGCATGGCGAAGGAATGAAAGGTGTGGATGTAGGCTTGATCCAATTTCCCCAGAGCATGACTCAGCGCCTTGGGGTTGGGGCTCTGCTCCGGATTGGACAGGCGCGCCTTGAGTCGCTCCACCAGTTCCCCGGCTGCGCGACGGGTGAAGGTAATCAGCACGATGTTTTCCAAAGGAACCGGCCCCAGGCTGGTGCGACCATCCAGCAGGCGCACACACAATTCCACCAAAGCCGTGGTTTTCCCCGTTCCGGCACTGGCGCTGACCAGGACATCGGACTGGAGACGAAACAACTTCTTTTTTGCGTCAGACCAGGAAAATGCCATCAAAACGCCTCGTTGGGTAAGGTCAACGGACAAGCATCCGATTCAGACAAAGGACAAGACAGGCATTGAAGACCACCTGAAACCAAAGGGCTTTCAGAGACTGGGCACCGAGGGGTAAAATCCAGATCACTCGGTACTTGTCAGCCTGGGTAAAACCTGCTATCAGGCTCGTGTCGGTCTTCCGGCAGACCACCTAACTTTCAGATGACAGAGGGTACCATGAGCGCGATTCAATCCAAACGAGTTTTACTGAAAATCAGCGGCGAAGCCCTGAAAACACCCGGCTCCGATACGGTTATCAACACCGAGATCACCAAGACTCTTGCCAAGGAAATCAAGGAAATTCATGATCTTGGCGTTCAGGTGTGCCTTGTTGTGGGTGGTGGAAACATCTTCCGGGGGAACATCGCCCAAGGCTTGGGTATGGACCGCGTCAAAGGGGATTACATGGGAATGCTGGCCACCGTGATTAATGGCCTGGCTCTGGAAGGCGCCCTGACCGGCGAAGGCTTGGATGCACGGGTGCAAAGCGCCATCGGTGCGGGCCGCATGGTACAGGAGTTCAGTCAGCCCAAGGCCATTGCCTGGTTGGAAGAAGGGCGAGTGATTGTCTTCTCCGGCGGCACGGGAAACCCCTACTTCACCACGGATACCGCCGCAGCGCTTCGCGCCGTGGAAGTAAAATGTGACCTGCTGATCAAAGCGACAAAGGTCGATGGCGTCTACACCGCCGATCCGCAGAAAGACCCCACGGCGACCAAATACGACGAAATCACCTACAAAGAGGCAATGAACAAAGGCTTACGCATCATGGACCAGACCGCCTTTGCCCTTTGTGAAGAGAACAACATGCCCATCGTCGTGCTGAACCTTTTTGAAGAGGGAAGCATCAAGAAGGCCGTGTTGGGCCAATCGGTAGGAACCCGCGTCCACGCCTGAGAACGGTTTCGGGCAAGGGCTTTGATGGCCCTTGCCTGATGGTGATGAAACGGGCCTGCTGGCACAGAAGAGAGCAGAACCCGGTTTCTATCGGACCTCTTAGAAAAAGGGCATGTTTATTCAGCGGGTTAATCGACGTTGCATCGTTTGACCAAGGAAACCCCGCCTGGGTTTTCGTCGTTTCATGACGGGAAAACCTGACTAAATATCCGATTTTTGTTGATTTCTAACACGAAGCGCATCATGCTTTTGCGTTGGAGTGATTACTACCCCACCAAACTGGGGTGGTTGGGTGGATTTCCTGCCTGGGACTCCACATCCGTTTCTTTGCCAAGGAGTTGATGATGGCATTCAAAAAAGACTGGTTTGTACTCTGTTTGATGACACTACTGGTGTTGATGGTGGCCTGCGATGACAGCGGGGAAGATTCCTGCGCGGATGACGATGACGATACGTCCGACGGAGACTGGGTTCCTACGGATGGCGACCTGAGCGATGGTGACACGAGCACGACCGACGATGACGATGACAATACCGGCCTGACCTGCGAAGACGGCCCCTGCCTTCAGGTGCCGGAATCCATCAGTTTTGGTGCGGTTTTCTATGGGATGAGCAACACCCGTGAGTTGCGCATTGCCGGTTCCGGCTTCGGAGCGGTGACGATTCGTGACATCTTCCTCACCGATCTGACCAGCGAAGACTTCGAGGTTCTCAGTCCTACGCTTCCCCTGAGCGAACCCATCGTGGTGGCTCAAGGGCAAGAGTACGTGATTGAGATCAAATACACCCGTAGCGGCATTGAAGGCGATGAAGGCCGTCTGATTATCACCTCGACCGACGTGCGTCAGGCCAACCACATTGTGGAACTGCAGAACGAATACAAGGGAACCGTGGATCTGAACGTGATTCCCAACAGCCATGACTTCGGTCCCCAGGCCCAAGGTGTGGAAAGCAATCCCGTGACCTTGTCTTTGCAAGCCACCGGTTCCAGTGATTCCAACCGCATTCTCACCGTAGAGTCCATGCGCATGGATACCGGCTCGGTGTCTCCCTTCATTCTTCACCCCGAACCGGTGGAAGGCGATGCACTCAGCGACTGTCAGACGCCCTTCCTGCTTCCTTCGGGCAACAGCCGCAACTGTCGTGTAGCCTTCTTGCCCACCGGCGAAGGTGAGTTTGCAGACAACCTTCAGATCATCGTTTCGGATCGCGGCGAGGAAGACCAGATCATCGAAGTCCCCTTGAGCGGCACCAGTCAGCAATGCACACCGGGAGATAACTCCACCTGTGACGACAACAACCCCTGCACCATTGATGTCTGCGGGGAAGACGGAGGCTGCTCCCATGAGGACAGCGACGTGGAAACCTGCGACGACGGGAATTTCTGTTCCACCAACGACCACTGCGAAGGCGGTGTCTGTGTCGGGACTCTGGGCACCAAAGATTGCAGCGATGTCGCCGACGATTCCGGCTGCCAGATTGGCGTTTGCAACAACGACGCCGGGGAATGCCAAGTGGAATTCATGGATGATGGCATCACCACCTGCGATGATACTCCGACCAGCCCCAAGGTGTGCAGCCAGGGCACCTGCATTCCCGTTCAGCTGAAACTCAGCGAAGTGATGTATGATGTAAGCAATGTCGATGACGAACGGGAATGGGTGGAAATCTACAACGGTACCGGCGTCCCCTTGAAGCTTTCCAACTACAAAATCGCCGGAGGTGCAGACAGCGGCACGGGAGGGTACCTGTTCACCTACAACGGTTTCTTGAGCGGCACCATGCCCGCCGGAGCCTGCTGGGTCGTCGGGGGTCCGATCAGCAATTCGGACAACGCCAACCCCGACTTTGATATTCCCTTGAACTTCAACGACGACATCCAGAACATCAATAGCGCCACCAGTGCCGGAAACGGTCTGGGCCTGTTCTACATTGAGCGCGAGGGCAATATCACCGATTCGAGTGTACCCATTGATGCTGTGATTTACGGCAACAACAACAACGATGACCTGCTCTGCCCCAATGGCTCATCCTGTCCCGGTGCCCATGTGGAAGACTGTGGAGCCAGCAACACCATTGAACGCAATGGCAACAACTGGTCGGTGAACATCAATCCTTCCCCCGGCGTCTGCCACGTTCAGTAAACACCAAGCAGCGGGGTAATCCCATCGCTTGAAACCATCAAACCCCGGCCATCTGGTCGGGGTTTTTGATGACCAGATCACGAAAGATTTCCACAAGAGGCTGCATGAAAAGACGCCGAATCCTCCAAGGGCTGGATGATTAGGGATAAGTCGTTTCCCTGCTGCTGCAATAGTCCAGAACACCATCACAGTCATCATCGCTCGTACTCGTCAGATAATTGCCTTCCTCATCATAGGTGGCGGTTCGGCATTCGTGGTCCGCGACACCGTCACAGTTATGATCCTCCTGTTGGCTCAAACGATTCCCGTTGGCATCATAGGTGTAGCTGGCGCAAGACACATCCGGGACAGGCCGACAAAACCTGCTTTTGCTTTCAGTCAGAAGATTTCCCTGGTTATCATAGGTGAATATCTGGCAATCCCTCTCCGCTTCACCATCGCAGTCTTGATCTCTGCCTCGGGTCACGTTGTTTCCCTGGTCATCGTAGGTGTAGACATAACAGGTTTCCATATGACCATCGCAGTTCTCATCATACTTATACTGGACGACATTTCCATCGTCATCAAAAAGAGTCAGAGAACAGGGATACCATAGCATCTCTCCATAGCAGTTATCATCCCGGCTTTCGGAAAGTAGGGTTCCTTGGGCATCATAGGTCTGAATGAGGCAATAGCGGTCTACAGAACCATCACAGTCCGGATCATAGTCGTGATAGGTGAGAACACCATCGCTGGAAAAACGAAACGTATGGCATTCTCCATCCGGGATACCGTTACAGTCGGTATCATCCCCAGACATAATGCGCTGACCATGCTCATCATAGTCATCAATTTCGCAACGATCCAGGACTCCATCACATTCGAAATCATGCTGTTCAGTTCGTTGGTTTCCGTTGGCATCATAGGTAAAGGTCACACATTGCCTGTCCGGCGTACCGTCACACTGATCATCCGAATAAACCCCGATACGGTTTCCTTGGTTATCATAACTCTGTACATGGCAATAGTTGGCTACGCCATCGCAATCGTAGTCATAGAGTTTTCTGATGAGGTTTCCGGCAGCATCATACTCATTGGCGATACAATCGGAATTGGGCACTCCGTCACAATCGTAGTCCCTACAACTTCGTAGAACGTTCTCATTGTCATCATAGGTAATCGTGCTGCACGAGAGGCTTTCACCATCACAATCATAATCCTGAATACTGACCTCATGACATGTGGCGGGGTCGATACACTCGGAACCGACCTCATTGAACCCGATATTGCAATCACAGCCATCACAGGCTTCGTTGGGATGGGCGTTCTCTGGACAGGCCATTGTGCATTCACAAGCTTCACCATTTGCGATGTATCCCTCATCGCAATCGCAGAGAATGCACTCCTCATCGGCATGACTATGGATAGGGCAGTCCAAGGCGCACACACAAGAACCACCTTGCTCTTCAAAACCCTCGTCGCATTCACAACCCAAACAGGTTTCGTCGGGGTGAGCATTCACCGGGCAGGCGATCGTGCATTCACAGGCTCCATTCAGAAGGGTATACCCCGCATCACACTCGCAATCCGTACAGCGTTCGTTCGGGTGGGCATTCGCCGGACAAGATAGGATACAGGGAAAGTCATCATCGTCGTCGGTAGGATCATCTCCATCCGGCACAATGTCATCATCATCGTCGTCAGTGGGATCATCTCCGTCCGGCATAACGTCATCATCATCATCATCGTCGGTAGGATCATCTCCGTCCGACACAACGTCATCATCATCATCGTCAGTGGGATCATCTCCATCCGGCGAGACCTCATCATTGTCCGAACTTCCAGAAAAACGTATTTCCCCTGAGTTCCCGCAGGCGACCAGCAACAGCATCAAACCGAAAGCAAGAATGCAGAAACCAACATGCTTTTTCATCGCATACTTCCTTGTCAAGAACGAACTCATGGCTGGGAGCCATCCCAGATCGTGCAGGGGACGTTGGGTTCCTCACAGCTTGGCCAAAGGCTCTCATAGTCGCCGCTTAGATCGTAGGGCATACATACGCCAACCTGCACGCTCGTGCCGGGATCCGTGAACCAGTCACCGGAACAACCAATGGGATAATCCATGCCCTGAATTTCCTGGGGCGGACAGCCTCCCTCAATCATCGGGCAGCGTTCCAAACACTTATCTCCAGTTTGAAAAGGAAGGCAGATTTGACCACTCTGGCAATTCCCGTTAACACAATCTGGCCTGTTTTCCACCCAGCGTTCCAACTCTTCCATCGTGTTGGTGGATTCATTCATACACCAGCCAAAAAGCTCTCCATTTTCTGTAGGATAAGGTCGGCAGGACATCTTCGTACCATTGATGGTTGGGCAGGTATTCTGAGCATATTCGCAGGGACGCAGGCAGAGAGGAGCTTGATAGCTCCATTCGCTCTCGTCAAAGCTGGTACAGATCCCACGATCGTCCGACTCCAACAGAATGCAGGCATCGTTCTCCAGTTGATAGCCCTCATCGCAAAGGCAATACGAACAAAAGGCATCCGGCTTCGCGTGAAGCGGGCAGCAAAGGTTACAGAGATTCCAACCCTCAGGCGGTTCTTCTTCTACGCAGATTCCATTCAGTGCAAAATAGCCAGGATCACACAAACATCGCTGACAGCGGGAATCGGCCTGAGCATGGTCGGGGCAGGCAAGATGACAATACGAATCATCATCATCGTCGGTGGGATCATCCCCATCCGGCACAACGTCATCATCATCATCGTCAGTGGGATCATCTCCGTCCGGCACAATGTCATCATCATCATCGTCGGTAGGATCATCTCCGTCCGACACAACGTCATCATCGCCGTCAGTTGGATCATCTCCGTCCGGCGAAACCTCATCATTGCCCGAACTTCCAGAAAAACGGATTTCCCCTGAGTTCCCGCAGGCGACCAGCAACAGCATCAAACCGAAAGCAAGAATGCAGAAACCAACATGCTTTTTCATCGCAGACCTCCTGGCCAAGCTCCCTTGGCATCCATCACAACGAATCCGAATAAAGCAAGGATACACCAAGAGGCTCAATTTACCAAATAGATTCCTTATGAAAGGAAAGTACGCGATTCTTTCGCATTTGGAAGTCTACGATAAAACTAATCTTTGCATACGCCGACAATCCCCGCAGCCAGGCACATCATTTACAACCGCTTGCGGTTCGTCCATCCTCAGGAGGGCTTGAAGCTGCTCTTTTCCTTTTCAGTAACGTGCATTCCGTAGGCCACCATCTTCCGGTAGAGCGTGGTACGCCCCAGGCCCAGTTGTCGGGCGGCCATACTGACATTGCCGCTGGTCGCTTTCAGCGCCTGCTCGATGGCGACTTTTTCAATCTCATCCATGCTCAGGATGTCATCGGCACCGAAATCGTCATCCGAGTGTACCGCAGGTAAGACAGGGGAACCCACCGGTGCTGGAGGAGAACCGGCCTGGGGTTGCTCGCCACGATACAAGGGAGGAAGATCCGAGACACGGATGCGGGCATCTTCGCAACTGACCAGGGCAAATTGAATCACGTTTTCCAGTTCGCGCACGTTTCCCGGCCAGGGGTGTTTGCTGAAGCGCTCCAGGACTTCCGCGTCCATGCGCACGGGACGCTCCGGTTCCAGGGAATGCTTTTTAATCAGATGTTCGCACAAAACAGGAATGTCTTCCGTGCGCTCACGCAAGGCGGGAACGTAAATGGGAAAAACCATCAGGCGGTAGTACAGATCCTGACGGAAGGAATGCTCGCCGACGCGCTGTTCCAGGTTTCTGTGGGTGGCGCTGATGATGCGCACATCGACATCAATGCGGCGGTTTCCGCCCACGCGCTCGAAGCTACGCTCCTGCAACACACGCAGCAGGCGCACCTGGGTCTGATGGGACATCTCCGCGACTTCGTCCAGGAACAGGGTGCCGCCGTCGGCCCGCTCGAAACGCCCTTTGCGTAGAGAATGCGCCCCGGTGAATGCGCCTTTTTCATGGCCGAACAACTCGCTTTCCAGCAAGCTGTCTTGAATCGCCGCGCAGTTGAGATCGACGAAGGGGTTATCGGAACGGCCCGACAGATGATGAATGGCCTGAGCAATCAGTTCTTTTCCCGTACCTGATTCACCTAAGAGCATCACGGAGACATCGCTGGTAGCGACTTTGTGAACCTGTTGAAAGAGTTTGCGCATCTTTTTGGATGCACCGACGATGCCGTCCACGCTATGCCGCTCATGAAGCTGGGCTTTAAGCCGGCGCACTTCGCTTTTCAGGTTGCGTTGTTCCAACGCATTGCGCACGCTGACCAGCATCCGATCCGGGTCCAGGGGTTTCATCTGGTAGTCGAAAGCTCCGCCGCGCATCGCCTTGACGGCTGTTTCCACCGCGTTTTTCGCCGTGGTGAAGATGATCGGAATCGCTTCATCGGCCCGTTTGATCCGCTGCATCACCTCCAAGCCGTCCCAGGGAGTCATCATCAGATCCAGGCAGACCAGATCCGGCGTGATGCGCTTCATGGCTTCCAGACAAGACGGGCCATCCTCAAAGGATTCCACCTCGTAGCCTTCTTCTTCCAGCCAGAACTGCAACATTGCGCGATTGGATTCTTCGTCATCCACCACGAAAATGCGTTTTTTCTCAGTCATTATCTTTCCTTCATAGCAGGAAAGGGGTTGTACATCGGTTGTAGGAGGTGAATCGACACACCCTTTCATTCCTTTACCGGGATTGGAGGTATCTTCACCCAATAGAGCCTTGCCTTGTCATCGCGTTTCATCAAAAATACCAAGCCTGAGCCTATCATCAACCCGATTCAACCAAGCTCCATATCAATGTATCATAATGAAACCCGCTCTGTTTTGCAAGTTTCCTGTGGATAAGAACTCCCCGTTCCCAGAAACGATCGGCTAGACGAGGCCGACGACAGTCTGATAGGAGCGCTCTCACTTCCCTTCATTTCCTTTGACTCGGTTGTTGTGTTTTTCTTTGTCTTCTTATATAATCCATTTCATCACCTTTGGGTACTTTCGGTCTTGGTCTGGTTTCTCTTCTGTCAACGACGAAGGAGGGAGCCCTGTTTTGGGAGGACGATCCATGAAGACCTTGGTTTGGTTGTTGGGCCTTTGGGCCGCGTTGTTTATGATTGCCTGTGCCACCGATGATGCCCCCGCCGAGGGAGACAGCGATCCACAGATCGGTGATCCCTGTGAAAGCGATGAGGACTGCGGCAGCGAGATGGTCTGCAACAGCATGAATCAGTGTGTTCCCAGCGGAGACACAATCACGGATGGCGACACCGGCGGCTGCGTCGATGACACTCAGTGCCAGACAGGGCAGATTTGCCAGAACGGCCAATGCGTCACCGGATGCCGCTACGCTTCAGACTGCCAACCCGGAATGGTCTGCATCAATGGGCAGTGCCGGTGGAACAATCCTACCGATGGCGATGAGCCTGAAGATGGCGACACCGGCGATGATGATGATGATGATGATGATGATGACGATGATGATGATACCTCGGACGGGGATCTTGATGGAGACTCCGACGAAGAGGAAATCGACCCCTATTGTCTCCAGGATACCGATAGCGATGGTCTGATGGACTGCATCGAAGATCGCAATCAGAACGAAACCTGGGATCCCGGAGAGACGGATTTCGAGAACCCGGATACCGACAGCGACGGCATTCCGGATGGTGTGGAAGATGTCAACCAGGACGGCGTTCGTCAGATGAACGAGAGCGACCCGCGCCTGTTGGATACCGATGCCGACGGTCTGACGGACAGCGAAGAAGACCGCAACAAAGATGGTATCTTCCAACCGGAGCAGGACGAAACCAACCCCAACTCCCGTGACACGGACCAAGACGGAATTACCGATTTCATCGAACGCAACAGCGACTATACCGACCACTATCAGACCAACCCCAACGATCCCGATACGGATAACGACAACCTGCCTGACGGCCTGGAAGACGCCAACCGGGACGGCAGGCTGGATGATGGCGAAACCGACCCCACCCGCGCCGATACCGACGGCGACGGCACCCCGGACGATCAGGAGAGTATCAGCCTGATCTGCCAGGACGATCAGATCACCCCCATTGCGATGTATGTCCATCCGGCGGGCGGATATACCCTCGGTCTGTTGCTTGACTACACCCACACGGATCTGGACTTCACCGGCATATCCGGCGTTCAGGGCGGCGCAGCCTTGAAAGACACTGCCAACCACACGGCGGGCTTCGTCATCGCGGTCGATCCCAGCGGCTCCACGATGGGGGAATGGGCCAACGGGCATGTCAGCGCCCTGCAAGCCCTGGACAATGACGGGCAAGTCAATCAGCGCAGCCGCCTGTTTGAAAGCTACGACAACGACACTCCGGGTACGGACAACGCGATGACCAGCCACTTCACCCTGAGCGTTTCCTCTTCCAACGTACAGACACTGCGTAAAGACCTGCTGGCAGCATTCAGCGGCGCCTCGGCGGCTTCGTTGCCGACACTGCCCACGGCCAGCACGGAAAGCGGCACGGAGTACGAAGTGCTGGTGCAGCATCTCTGGCGCAACACGTCGTCGGGCATCGTTCTTTGCATGGTGCTGACGCGGGATCGCTATGAAAGCACTGCCGACCGCACCGGACGAAACCGCGTGCTGGACCTCACTGACGGCTCGGCCTTAGCCGGAATCAATGTCGAAACCCTGAACAAGTGCGATTACAACATGTCCGAAGGCATCGCCAGCGTGGACTTCCTCTGGGTGGTGGACCCCTCCGGTTCAATGAGCAACAACCAGCAGGCCGTGGCCGACGCGGCTGATATTTTCGCCACCGTGCTGCAATCCGCCCAGGTGGATTACCGTCTGGCGGTGACCGGTACGGGTTGCGTGGAATGTACCCTGCCCTTCCCCATGTTGTGCGCCCTGGAAGCGGAATCCTACGACCCCGGACGCCTGGGGAGCGGTGGATTTACCAACAACCTGTCCACATTCCGCTCCAACATGACCGACCCGCCCTGCTCGACCGATGAATTCGGCCTGAAAGCAGGCATGTATGCCGTTAACCGGGCGATGGGCTTTACCGGTGAAGCCACAACGGAAAACGAACTGCTCCGTGCCGAGGCCGCCCGATTCATCATCTGGCTCTCCGATGAAGAAGACCAGCAGTACGAAAACTGCAGCAACAGCAGTTGCGAAAACGATGTTCTGAACACCTATGAAGACTACTTCGTCAACCAGGTGCCCTTTACCGGCTTCTCTATTGTCGCCGGACAGGGAGAATCGTGCAGCACGGATGGCCAGGAAGAATGGGGTTATGCCTACCAGGAAACGGCCATCCGCACCGGCGGCGGCTGGGGTTCCATCTGCGCGTCGGACATGGAACCCTTCCTGGAGGAAATCGTCCGTGCCGCGGCAGGCCAGGCCAGCATGTTCGAGTTGCGCAAGCACCCGATCAGCCAGACCATTCAGGTCATGGTGCAAGGCAGCACCGTGGCGCGCAGCCCGGACAATGGCTTCGAGTATGACGCCCAGAGCGAAACCATCGTATTTTACGGGAATGCCGTTCCCAACGAAGGCGATGACGTGGTCATCAGCTATCGCTTCTGGGACGACGACCCCAAATAACCCCCCGGCGGTCCTGTAGACAAACCCGGACGTCCCTCACCCTTGCTTACGTTGTTCGTTTCCCTCTCCTGCGGGAGAGGGAAACCTCGACTCTCCCTCTGGGAAAGACAGGATACCGAAAGGCATCCCAATGAGGGGCGAGGGCGTTGGCAGCACAAGCTACCTGTGTGCCCCCGGTGTGAATTTCCATGTGGGGACATTGACTTCGTGATGAATGTTCCTCTTCGCTCATCCTGAGTGCCGCCCAGAGGGTGGTGGTTCCACGCTCATCCCGAGTGCCACCCGGAGGGTAGTGGTTCGAGGGATCGCTCGTGGCTCGATACGATTCATCTTCGATGAATCACTCGCCATGAGCGTAGCTTGTCCGAGTTCGGACGCGGTGCCGCTGGTTTGAAAACCATCTGTTTTATCCCCTCCATCGTTCTATCAACCCAGCGATTATAACCGAGCTTAAGAATCGTCATCCTCCGCGCAGGCGGAGGATCCAGACAGCTTAAATTACCCTGGATTCCCGCCTTCGCGGGAATGACAAAATGGATGCTTCGTCTAACTTGTTGTTGCCGGGTTGATAACTCCCCAGATTCAATATTACGCCCGTTCCCTCCTTTTGCATCTGCAAACCTTTGATGCTATATTGCTATGCAATAATGACAAGAGACCCGAACCATGAGGTGGACCCATGATGGAAACCCTTCGTACAAGAACAACCCTTGCCTGGAAATGTTTTCTACTTCTCCTGGTCATCCTCCCGGCCTGCTCTGACGACGGGGATTCTTCCCCGGACGGAGACAACTCCGATGGGGATGAAATGGGTGATGATGAGGAGGATGACATGGAAGAGGATGGGGACAACTCTGATGGGGATGATCTTGACGGCGACGAGCTTGACGGGGATCAAGAACAAGCCGAAGGAAGAGCAACCCACCCAAGGAGCTTGGCACTTACCCTGCTTCGATGACGGCACCTGCAACGTAGGTTTACATTGTGAAAACAACCTTTGCGAAGCCGACCCGGAAGTCACCTGGGTGCGTATTCCCGGCGGAACGTTCTGGATGGGCTGTGGCGGAGAAGGAACCTGCACGCCGGAAAACATGGCGGAATCAGCAAAACCCAGGCATCAAGTCACCGTTCCTGCCTTTGAAATGACCCAGACAGAGGTAACAATGGCACAATACTTCACAGCCTTGGAGCTTTCTCCAGGGGCTTCCCAGATGACTAACGTACCATATGATACAAGTTGGGATCGCGCAAGGGCGGCCTGTGAAGTTCTAGGAGGTCGTTTACCTTCTGAAGCGGAATGGGAATATGCGGCACGTGCAGGTACCGAAACGGATTACTATTGCGGGAACGATCAGGATTGTTTGGAGAAAATTACTTGGTACTGTAATGGTGAGTATGATTTCTGCAACTATAATACTGTAGCGCAAAAAGAGCCGAACGCCTTTGGCCTATATGATATGATTGGTAATCTTGCAGAGTATTGCGAGGATACCGATCAAGGAAGCTATGAAGGCGCCCCGACGAATGGAAGTGCCTGGATTGTAGAAAGTGATCCTCCGAAGCGTCACATCGTTCGTGGAGGATTTCTGAGCGTTGATGGCCTGGGGATTTTCAAAGTTTGGTTGCGTTGGGATCAAGACTCTGGAAGCTTCCATGTAGGCATTCGTTGCGCCAGGGATCTTCAGGAGGAAGATGGAGATGCCGAGGAAATTGAGGAAGACAACGAACAAGAGGATTAGGAAAACGGGGCGCATTCAAGGGTGAATCAGCTTCTTTTCTGCCAAATGAAGGAAGAGCGGCCTTCAACCCAGCGCCTTCCGGGCAGTATTCAGGCTGAAGACCACCTGCACAACCGGGCTTTACGGGAATCCGTTCTCAATAATCGCCTTCCGTGAACAGCCAGTTTCCATCCCCTGCCCCTTTGCGCTCCCAGGTCTGGGTAAGTTCTTCCCGGTGCAAGACCTGGTTATGGTCTACATAGGTACGGATGATCTTCACCACCGCTTTGCTTTTGTCTTCGTTCATCTCCACCATACGGACTTTGTAATCCACAATCTGAATCGTCTTGACCTTCTTTTCCATCACGTCAAAGAACTCAGACTTCTTTTCCATAGGAATCAGGTCCACGGCAACTCCTAGCCCTTCCACACCGTCCGGACCTTGAAGGTAGGTGTGATAGCTGCGCATCGCGCTATCCAATGCCCGCTCATGGCGATAACGAATCCCCGAACAGGCCGAGAGCGACACGACAAACATCAGAAAGAGAAACATCATTGTGCATCGAGCCATCACGTTCGTCCCCTTATGCAAATGTTGAAAAAAACGCTCAAGTAGTGTATCGCCATTGAGTAGAATGTCAATGGATGGAACCGTTTCCCATTTTCTTACACGAAAGACAATCACCATGCGCCATCTCCTTTCTCATGCCGGACTCCACACCTTCCTGGTTGCAAGCTTCGCCCTGCTGTTGTTCTGCTGTTCCTGCTCCGGTGACGAAGAAGCCGAGATGCAAGGTGACGAGGATCTTATCGACAGCCCGGATCAATCCACCGCAGAGGGAACGGGGGAACTCTTCGCCCAAGCCCTGTTGGCTGGCGAAACCATCGATTGCCAAAGCCCGCTGTACATAGGGAACAAACTGCAAGACCTGGGCTTTTCCGAGAACGACAGCGCGGCCAACTGCTTCAGCTTCAAGAATGATCTGGCCCGTTCCATGTTCAAGGACATCGCCACCAGGGACGCCACGTTTCAAGACTTCACCGGCAAGGATCAAGCCTGGATCACGGGTGACGTAGCGGCCCTTCGAGACGCCGAAGTCACGTTGAGCGACAACAAGGGCTTTCCCATCAACCGCATGGCCCAAGTGGATGGTCTCTGGTACATCGTCTACCTGCTCAATCCCGGAGGTTCGATTCCCCGCTGATGCAAGTCTCTTCATTCAACAATTACAACGCCGTGATGGCCCAACGTTTCGGAGGCCGGACGGCCAAGGTAAGCCTGGATCTGAACATCCCCTGCCCGCACCGCGAGCGGGATGGTCGTGGCTGTCTGTTTTGCCAACCCGGCGTGATTATTCCCGACCGTATCGGGGAGTTGGGAGATATTCAGACCCAGATCGACGTGGGCATTCCCTTGTTGAAGAAGCGCTACAAAGCCAAAGCCTTTCTGGCCTATTTTCAAGATGAAACCTCAAGCGCCGGAGAGACGGAATGGTTGTTGCGCCAATACCGAACCGCCTTTGATGACCCACGGATCAGCGGTGTGGTCCTCTCCACCCGACCGGATTTCATTACAGGCTCGTTTGTCGATGCCATCCTGGACCACGCGGGCGGCAAACCCTTGTTCATTGAACTGGGCCTGCAATCCACCCATGACAAGACCCTTCGCCGGATCAATCGCGGGCATGATTACGCGACCTTTGCACACTGCTTGACAGGACTGGCCCAGCGACCGCTTGACCTCGCGGCCCATGTCATTCTGGGGCTCCCCGGTGAAGATCACACCATGATGATGCAAACGGCTCAGACCTTGGCCACGCTCCCCTTGGATTCGCTGAAGATTCATCATTTGCAGATTTACCCCCAGTCCGAGCTACGTAAAGACTGGGACCAGGGTCAGATTCCCGTTTTTGCCGGCCTGGACGACTACCTGCCCGTTCTGGTGGATTTTCTGGAGCGCATTCCCTGGCGTATCGCCATCCAGCGTGTTGTCGCCGATGCTCCGAAGCAATACGTGCTGGCGCCTCAATGGACGGAAACGAAAAACGAGATTCTTAGCCACCTGGAAGCGGAATTCCAACGCAGGCAGACCCGGCAGGGATCTCGAAGCGTGTAAACCCGCGTCAAGACCCGTTTTGAGGAAGAACCATCTAAATATCATGCATTCAGTGTTTCGTGCTGTTCATGCCATACCCGGCTATTTCCGATCCTATGGCCGATTTATTCAAGACAGTTCTGAACCGAGGTGTTTATACTCCCCATGTGAGCCCGTTTTCCTTCTTTAACCAACAGGAGCATCAACGATGAACGTTTCTCACTATTCCACCACCCTGGTTACAGATCGTATGGCCGAGGTCCGAGCATTCTATGAAGGCTTTTTTGACGCCAAAGCGAGTTTTGATTGCGGTTGGTATGTGGTCTTGCAACTTGGCGGCGTAGCAAACGGCCCGGAGTTGTGCCTGATGGAACCACGAGATGGGGCCACGCCCTATGCTGGGGGAACGATACTGAATCTCTACGTCGATGATGTGGATGCGTTCTACGAAGCCTCTATTCAAAAAGGGGCCAAGCCGGTAATTCCTTTGGAAGATCACCCCTGGGGAGATCGTGGTTTCGGCTTTCTCGACCCCGCAGGACAGATGTTGTACTGCATGGTTCCCATTGAGCCGGATGACGAATTCAAAAAATACCTGATTCCCATCACGTAAAACCAGGCTGAAAAAGAAGCCTATGCAGATCCGGACGCCGTCTGATCTCGCTGGGGGTTACAAGAAACCAACGCCGCATTTCACGGGTCATGTGGGCTTGATCCGAGTACCCACAGTCCTGTGCAATGTCGGCAAGAGGATTGCTGCTTTCAACAAGCAATCGCTTTGCACAGATCCGCACGCGAGCCAGTTGCATCCATTTCGACGGTGCCCAACCCGTGGCTTCACTGAGCGTGCGCCTCAGAGTCCGTTCCGAAACTCCCAGCCTCCGTGCCGACAGGCGGACATCTTTCGACGAGGTTGCCAACAGAGACAAGGCCTCCGCAGCTTGTGAGGATGCAGGAACGATGCCTTCTTTCAGGTGGTCCAGGAAATCTTCCGGGTTGTTGCTGCTGGAACGATCAAGGTGCAAAAAACGCCGCTTATAGCCTGTGCCGGGAGCTAGGCGAAGCCCCAGGATCGTTTCACCGGGATGGAGTTTCACCCGAACCGCCTGTTCATCCAAGTGAGTAAGCAGAGCGTGTGGTTCACGTTCATCGGAAAGCCTTAAAATCACATCGCGGCATCCATCCGGCAACACCCAAGCCGCATTGGTATCTGACGGAACATGCATCTGCCAGTCGTGGCATATTGACTCTTGCATTCGGTGACTCTTCAACAACCCCTTGCTTCCCAGGCAGCTAAACCCCCAGCTTCTGGGCCAGGATCATCGCATCAAAGGCGGCACTGATTTTTTCTCCAACTTCTTCCCAGGCTTCGGCGATGGGAACCACGTCTTCGCTCTGGCCATCCAACCCAATCACCACACCAATGAGTTTTTCTTTCAGCAGAACCGGCAAAGCAACCACATCCCCATCCGCATTCATACCGAATTCGGAAAGCATGGCCGAGAAAACCGGGTCATCCTTACCCTGCTCATAGACGGGAATCCGTTCATCAAGCAATTCGGCCAAAGGCGTCTCATCACCCTCCACGGTAAACTGCTTACCTTTCAGGGTGTCCCGGTCCATTTCAAGACCTTCGGCCTGAAAACCGTTCAGGGTATTGCCTTTCACGGTAAAGAAGAGCGCAGCACGGAAATAGGTGGCCAGCCATTGGCAAGAAGTCTGAATGATCTCATCACGGGTATCCGCTTCTGCCAGGGAAAGCATCAACTCGGAAGCATCCATATCTTCAAATTCTTCTTCGTACTCCTCCTCGTCGTACTCTTCGTCATCATCCTCATCGGCTTCGCTGTCTTGCTCCTCATCCGCAGCAAGCTCGGTAGAACTCAGGGGAACCTCGTCTATCGCTTCCTCTTCGGGCAACTCTACTTCCACGACATCCGAAGTCTCTTCCGCCGGTTCTTCCACCAACTCCACCAGGGTTTCTACCGCTTCCGCCTCGTCCAAGGAAACCGCGTCGTCCTCGTCAAGCGGCTCGACATCCTCCAAGCTGTCCGGCTCCAAAGCGATGGCCTGTGAAAGATCCATCGGCCTTTCGTTTTTCTTGAGGGATATTCCAGGGTCCAGCTCATTCAGATCCAGATCCAAGGCCAGATCATCCAAAGAGAAATTCAGTTTGTCTTCGGAAGATCCCGTGATTTCCTCTTTCCGTTTTGTCGTATCCCGATACCGTCCCAGGCCGACACGATCTTTGACGGCTTTAATCTGCTGGCTGGCCCGATTGAGCTTTTGATCCTTCATTTTCAGGCTGGCATCAAAATCATCTTCATCTACAGGGTCCAAGGTAACCGGCTGTTGCACCTCCAGAGCCTGGCTGGCTCCCGGATTGGTGTCATGCAGAGAAACGACTTCCACTTCCTCAATCGGTTCCAACTCCACAGCATCCTCAAGGGATGTACCCGCAGAAGGCGTACTGTTGTCGTCAAAGCTCAAGTTCAACGTATGTTCCACAGCTCCAGATTGCCCTGTGGCAGCATGAAAGCCGGGTGGCTTAATACCTGCGACATCTTCTCCCAACATGGAACGAAGTTCCACACTATCGCTGGCATTGGCCGATGCAGGACTTGGGTAGGAACCGGAATCCAGCAGGCGAATCTGGTCGATGGGTAAGTCCACACTGGAAACATTCGGCTGCAAACCGGCAAAGGTGCGTTTGAGCTGAATTTCAGAGGTGGTTTTGCTCATATCCACGCGGGGAAGGTTTCCCGTGGGTGGCTTGGGTCGACCTTGCTCCGGCTCGTAGTTTTCCAAAGCAAGAAGCAGGTCTTCGGTGATGATCGCAGCATTAACGGAAATACCATAGAACCGGGTCACAGCCTGCAAGAAGATGTCTTCAGGCAACAATCCGGGAATCGTGCGCATCCCGATGTAAGTTTCAATACGTGCCTGCTCGGCTTGCTCCAGGGGATACACCTGCCCCAGCACCAACTGCCCTTTTTTCATTCCGACAGGAATGACCCAGTAGCGGGAAACAATATCTCTGGGAAGAAGGTCAATCAGCTTTGGGTGGATGGTGGTGACAATCTCATCACGAAGAATGGGAATACCCAAGAAGTTGCTGACAAAATTCAGCATCTTCGTTTCACTGACATAGCCCAGCTTGACCAGGTTGGCACAAAGCGGTGCCTGATTGATCCGCGTGGCGTACTGGGCGTTCTCCACCTGCCACGGGGTCAGGAAACGCTGTTCAAGCATACGTTGGGCAACTTGCTTGGTCATGAGGTCATCCCATTCGACATCGTAGTGAGCGCAACCATAAAACCGAAACCACCCTCAAAGGCTCAACGAGCCTTTGAGGGAAAAGGAGACTTATTCCCCAATCAATTCATCGGGGTTCAGAGCTTTCAGAGAATCCAGAACGAAAAGGCCGTCTTTGCGGATCAGCACGTCGTCAAAATAGATTTCCCCACCGCCGTTTTCCGGGAACTGGCGGTAGACCATATCCCAGTGAATCTGGCTATTATTGCCGTTGGGGGCTTCATCGTAGCTGGCTCCCGGCGTAAAGTGGAAGCTTCCGGCGATTTTCTCATCAAAGAGGATGTCCAGCATTTCGCGGCGAATGTAGGGGTTGACGCCGATGGCGAACTCACCGACATAGCGTGCGCCTTCATCACGATCAAAGATGTCACGAAGCTTGTTTTTGTCGCCGATGTTGCAATCGAAATCAACGATCTTGCCATCTTTCCAGGTGAGATGGATGCCATCGAAGTAGTTGCCCTCATACAAGGTCGGCGTGTTGCAGAAGCTTTTGCCATTGATGCTTTCCTTCACCGGAGCGGTGAAGACCTCGCCGTCAGGAATATTCAGTTTTCCGGCACATTTCACAGAGGGAATGTCTTTGATACTGAAGGTCATATCCGTTCCCTGGCCGATGATGCGCACACGGTCGGTCTTGTCCATCAACTCGGCGAGAGGGTCCATCGCCTTGTCCATGCGCTTGTAATCCATCGTGCAGGCTTTGTAGAAGAATTCTTCAAACTGCCGGGTGGACATTTTCGCAGACTGCGCGAAGCTGGGGCTGGGGTAACGCAGAACCACCCAGCGGGTTTTGGGAACACGAACCTCAAAATGAACCTTCTGCATCACGGTTTTGCTGTAAATGCGGTTCTTCTCGCCGGGAATATCGCTGTTTTCCAGAACGTTTTCGCTACCGCGAATGCCGATGTAGCAATCCATCGCTTCCATGCGGGCACGCTGCAAGGAGGCTTCCAATTCCATTTGCTCTTCCGAGCAGCCAAACATCTGCGCGTGGCGCACATGATCGTCATGAAGCAGATAATACGGCTGACCACCTGCCTGGGTGATTTCTTCCATCAGTTTTTCAGCCAGGGGGAAGGTACGCGCCCCGACGCATTCCACCAAAACCTTTTCACCAGGTTTCACTTCACAGGAATAATTGACCAGATTCTTGGCCAGTTTTTCGTTTCTGGAATCCATGAAAACCTCATTTCCAGCGCTTGGGGTTGAGAACCACGACGGATTTTCCGCCTCCAGATTGTACGTGATCCGACGCAGCAAGGCAAAACAGCTCAAACCTCTCGGATCACATACCGGTTTGGCATAGCTCGAAACAAAAGGCAAATGGTTTCAGGATCTTTCCAGTAAAAAAGCCATGAAGCCCTCCACATGGACACAAATGCCCCAGCGAGCATGGACGCCTTTTGATGAATCCTTGTACGGCGAAACTCCATGATGGACGAAGTTTGCTAAAGAAAGTGAGGTATTTAACCGAATTAGAAGGGATTGTTTGGATTGAGTTAAGAAATGAACTCTTGGCCTTGTCGGAAAACGGTGATACAAGAGAACCATTCACGTTGTTCAAATCATACCATCCAAGGGATATTCTTCATCGCCCAGGGGAGGAAGGTGTGCACAAAGGGTTGACCGCACTGGCTCATGGATTGTGGCTTGCATGGATCGCGATGATGATGACATCTTCCTGGGTGTTTGCAGATACACCCATCATCCGCGTCTTTGATGTCAAGCTTGGGTTTTCCGCCAATATTTATAACGCCGTGCAAGACCCAAACGGCATGTTCTGGCTAGCCCAGGATGGCGGAGGCGTGTTGCTGTTCGGAGGGAAAAGGAGTTACAAATCCACCACCCGTGAGGGACTTCCCTCCAACGCCCTCAATCAAGTGATCCTTACCCGGAGCGGGAAAATCTGGGTCACCTTTTCAGATAGCCAACCTGTATGGAAACATTATGGAAATCTGAAAACATGGGAACTTACCCCCAAGCCGGAGATTCCGGGGTTCATCGGAGGCGAGGCGCTTCTTGAGACCGCGCAGGGAGAAGTCATTCTGGCCAGTAATGTGGGCTTGTTGATTTGGAAAGACGATCAATGGAAACCCTGGAAAACCCTCCGAGAGTCAGAGGCCCATTCTCAGCAGTTCGATTATCTGACACAAATCGAGAATGGAGACATCTACGGAATCAGTGAATTGGGAAAAGTCTGGAAACTTGACCCAGGGGAGCCGCACTTGATGCTGGATGCCTGCTCGAAAAGCATCCGGTCCATGAAACTGGTGGAAGATCCACAGAAGCGCCTTCTTCTGACCGGGCACCCTGGCTCGATCATGCAACTGGTCGATAACACACTGGTTCCAGCAGAGCCGGAAAGTTCCCAGATTGAGGAGGATATTGTTCCCAATCACATTACCGTTTTGAAAAACGGGGATCTGCTCGTCGGAACCATCAATCATGGTGTTTTCCAATTCCGCAAGGGAACGCTTCTTCGTCAGATTTCCAAACGACATGGACTTCCTGCAACCTTTGTACAATCCATCTATGAAGATCGAGATGGCAACTGGCTGGTCTGCACGATGGGAGGAGGTTTGGCCCTCATCGTCAAAAGCCCTTTCAGAAACATCACCGAAAGCGACGGCCTGGGCGCTCCCATTGTCTGGCAAAGTGTCAAACGTCCCGATGGAACCCTTCGTGTGCTTTCCTATGGAAATGTAATAACCGATTTTCTTCCCGACGGATCCTCCCAGGTGTGGAAGCTGACGAACCTCGACATCAATGCCAACGTGTTTGGGATGAGTCATCGTGAAGATGGCACGGTCTGGGTTTTCGGTACCGGTGGAGCCTTTCTATTGGATAAGAACTGGAACACAATCCGGGCATTGACCTTGGAAAGCGGCTTTCCGTCACGACGTATCCGCCATTTATACCAAGAACCAGACGGAACCCTTCTGGTATTGACCAATGACAAAGGTCTGGTCATTGTAACCCCCAACGGAGAAATCTCCAGTTACGATGAAAGTCGTGGTCTGGCCAATCAGTTATGGTCAATGGTTAAACAAAAGGACGGGACCCTGGTCTTTGCCTCCGACAGAGGCCCGGTGCTTTTCAACCTCAAAACAAAACAAGGGAGGTTGCACCCTGCCGCAAAAAACACGGACATGAAACTTCTCACCGGCGTTGCCATCGACCCACAAGACCGTTTGTGGTTTGCTTCCGCACGGGGAGCCTATTGCATTGATGGCACGACGGTTAGCCATTACACGACAGAGAACGGACTGCCACATGATAACATCTATCTGGTACTGGTCGATAAAACCGGTGCCACCTGGCTGGGTACAACCAACGGACTGGCAAAAATCTGCCCACAAGGTCATATTCATATCTTTGGCTACACCGATGGTATCCTGAACCCGGAAACCAATACCAACTCAGGCTATGTCGATGAAGCGGGCACGCTGTATTTCGGTACACCAAGCGGAGTTGTCATCTTAGAGAAACCAGAACAATGCCTTCCACCCGGCGCCTCCAAAGTTCTGATTACCCATTTTCAGGTAAGTAACAAAGAATGGTCGGGGTTCAACCAAATTGTCCCTGCTGGAGACACTCTTCACGCAGGAAATCTGGAGTATCAGCAAAACGATATTCGTATTGTTTTCCAAGCCCCCAGCGCCGTTGATCCAAACCTCTTTCTCTATCAAACACGGCTTTTGGGCTATGAGGAAGAATGGTCCGCACCGGGAGAAAACGAGCCGATTCACTTGAAACATCTGCCTCCCGGAAACTATACGTTCCAGGTTCGCGCCTGTAACCATGAAGCAGTTTGCAACCCAGAACCGGCCCAGGTGAGTTTCGGCATCCTGGCCCCCTATTGGAGACGCCTTCCCTTCCAATTATCCATTGCGCTTCTCTTGGCTGCCTTATTGTATGGAATCCATCGAATCCGCGTCCGTGTTGAAGTGAGCCAACGCCTGGAACTGGAACGTATGGTGAAGGAGCGCACGCAGGAAATCCGTGAGCTGAGCCTGCGTGATCCGTTGACCGGCCTGCGAAATCGGCGCTATGTGGTGGAAGCGATGCTGGACATGGGTAAACCCTCGCGTCCCTTCGGGCAGGACAAACGCCACAGCGACCACCGTGGGATGGGCGTCTTCATGCTGGACATTGATCACTTCAAGCGGGTGAACGACACCTATGGCCACGACAGCGGAGACATGGTTTTGACCCGCTTCAGTGATATTCTTACCCTGTGCTTACGCAAAGAAGATACCGTCTGCCGCTGGGGCGGTGAAGAATTCCTTGTACTCACGCAACGAAGCAAAATCGAGGTTCTCAAACTTCTAGGGGAACGGATGCGCACGGCAGTGCAAGACGCGGAGTTTGATGTTGTCGGAGGCAAACGTATCCGTATCACCTGTAGCGTCGGCATGGCTCCCTTCCCCTTCTACGATATGCCCGTGCAACACGAACCAAACTGGGAAGAAATCAAAAGCATTGCCGACCTGGGGCTCTACCGGGCGAAAGGAACAGGGCGAAACAAGTGCATCCTGGTCCGTCCGGGTTCTCTGCTGCCTGACGTGACCGAAGTCACGCGGATGATGACCGACCTGGACTGGGCCGAGCAGATGAATTATTTCGTTGCTGAAGACGCCACAGGCTTTGTCTATCAACCCGAACCCGATGAGGAAACCTAGCGTTCAGGGCCCTGCGTCCCTCACGGACGAGGCATGAGTTCTCACAAGCGATGTCATAATCAAGAAGGACTTTGAGCAACCCAAGCCCGTTGCGATGAACTCACCCTTGAGCCTTGTTGGACGGCGGGGGCAGTTTACGCACCAGATTGATAAACCAGAAGGCCATCAGAAGCACCACCAAGGCAACGACGCCCGTGAAGGCCCAATGTTCATAGAAAGCACGGCTGCCAGCCTCCAAGCGGGTAGCCTTTTCCGGATCAAAAGCCGGATTCTCCTCCACCTCTCCCAGAATCCCCGGTAGATAGTTGGCGACAGGATCTTCCTTGCCAATCAACAAGCGGGTCAGATCATAGCTTCGTGCCGGTCGCTTCTGCGCACCAACGTACAAGGTATAACGGTGCCCCTTTTCTGGAACAAAGACCAGGTGGCGTCGTGGAAACCGAACCTCCACCTCGGCCACCTGCAAGGCCGGGCTGTCTTCGTTGGGAATGCGAAGTTGCAAACTGCTTACAAAACGCTCCGGAATGGATAGATCCTGGTCGCTGTCACTCATCCCAGGAAGCTTGGTGATACGCCCCTGGCCGACACGGATCAGTCTCGTCTTGTCATCCTTTTTCGTGGTGTAAACAACCACCTCTCGATGGTAATACGGATTGTTCAGATGAAGAAAGAGTTCCGAGACGGGGAGAAAAACCTCATCCAGCGAAATGTGACTTTCCTTCTCCGGGGTGATCTCCACACGGTTGGGGCTGATACGAAACTGGTCCAGATAGCTGCCATCCCCTTGCTGGGCGACGGTCTGAGCCGATACGCCGGTGATGGTGAACTTCCTGTTGATCCCTGCCCCCAAACGCAGATTCAGATCCCGATAGGCCACGCTCAGATTCGGCTCATCACGGATCACGTCCTGGGTATTGGCAAGCAGCAATTCCAGGTTTCGCGCCGTCTGAGCAGGAAACTGCACCGTGGTTTTACGCAATGGAACCTTGGAAGAAAAATCATACACGCCTTGGGTGACCAGGGCCACGCGGGAGCCATCGTCTTCCACACGGGACACGGTGAGGGTCTTTCGGAAGTCCTTCGCCTGAGTCAACAAGGTGATGCGATCATACAAAGGCACCGCCTTATCTTTCGGCCAGTTCAACTGGAGCGACACCACGGCTTGGTCGGCCTCTTCCTGATAGTGGTCCACCCGGAAAGAAAGAAACTCGCTCTTGGTTTGCCGGGGTGGTTCGGAAAGGACGATGGCGGGAACCTCACCTTGCTGCTCATCCCAGAGAAGAAAATCGTCCATTGCACTGCGGCTATGACGCAACAAAGGAGCCGGTAAAGCCAGACGCACCGGGGTACCCGATTGTTCAGGGGTCTGCACCCGCACTTTGTAGGCATAAAACGCCGGGTCATCGGCCAGGGCAAACGCAGGAAGTAACAGGGCCAGCATCAGCAGCAGCGCACCAGGAACCAGCGAAGGTCTTGTATCTGGAGTACGCATCATCGGATTTCCTCCTTGCTGTCCGTTTGATTGGGAAGAAGCGATTCCCCCAGGCGGTTGTAAAGAAAACTGGCCAGGACCATCAGAACTCCCAGGCCAAGGAAGGAAACGATACGAAACGGCGTGCTGAATTCCACCATATCCACAAAGAACACCTTGGCCGCCGTGAGACAGAACAGGATCAAGGCCGTGATACGCAAATTCTTGGCTTGTCGCAGAAAACCTAAAACCATCAACCCGCTGGCAAACAACGCCCACAACACGCTCAAAGCCGCCTGGGTCGCGTTTGGAGCCACATCATGGAACAGGCCGGAAACCTCCATATTCAGGCAGAAGAAGAGGAACAGTCCAAAGGCAACAAGCAGGAATCGCCGGGTTCCATCACGCCAGGGAATCAGGTTTTCAGGACAACGACCAAGCTGGCGTGCGGTAAGCAGGAGGTTCCCCACCACAAAAGCCGTGGTCAACCAGCGCTCAAAAAGAAGGTAGCCGTATCCCTTGCGGAAGGTGGCATCGGTCAGTTCAAAGACTTCCAGGTAGTCGTAGAGAAAGAATTTCCCCACGGCGACACCAAGCAGCAACATGGCGTACAGGTACACCTTGCGGCTTTCAAAGCGCCAAGCCAGCCAGAACAACACGGCGGTTTCCGCCTGCCAGAACACGGTAATCCAATGCTTGGACACCAGAAGCGGAACGGCCAGCAGCAGAAACATCGACGCCTTGGCCAGCATCAAAACCAGCAGGCGTTGGTTGTCCGGGTCGCGACGGTATGCGAATTGAGCCAGAGCGAGAAACATCCCGGCGTACAACACGGTGGGGATGCTCACCGCTTCCACACTGAACGCCTCACTGATAAACGCATAGGAAAAGCCGAAAGCAAGAAAGGAGTTGGGGAAGGCCAGAAGGAACCCGCGAACGCGCCCCTGGGCATCATCAGCCAGAACATGCAGCATGGGCACAAGAATGTAGATCAGATAAAACAGGTTCAGAAAGATCATCGTCGGCCAGAAACGGCTTTCCTGATAATGTTCGAAAGTCCAGGCGCTAAACAACACCCAGGTAAGCAGAAAGCCGAAGTAACTCAGAAGTCGCCAGCGTTTGAAGGCGACCACGGCAACGACCGCAAGGTTCAGCAAGACCATGTAGGCCATCAGGAAGGTCTGGTTGGCCTGCCCCGTAGACAGAAGCAGGGGCGTGGCAAATCCACCGACAAGCCCCAATACCGCCAACCATTTGGAGTCATAGACAATGGCCAGGGTTCCGGCAAGCAGGGTGGTCAGCAGCATAATACCGAAGGAAAGCTCCTGCCCTATCAACGTGTACAGGGAAAAAGCCGAGAAGGTGGCAAGGTAGAAAACGGCAAGTCCCCCTCCGATAAGATACAGGCCAAAGGGACGCCACCTGCGGCGAGCGCGATCTCCCCCGATGAGAAATCCGATGCCCCAGAGATAGGCTGCGGCAACCCGCCCGGCAGGGCCGACCCAGTTCTGGTCGAAGGCATATTTCAGGAAATAGACCACGCCGAAGAGCAGCACAACCATTCCGGCAATCATCAGCCATTTCTGACCGAAACGGACTTCCCGCTCGTGATCCGGCTTGGCCGGTTTTACCACAGGATTCACCCTGTGAGTTTGGGGCGTTACCGCTGGCGGATGAGAATCACCCTTTGATGTGCCATCATCGGCGGGTTGTTGACTCGGCAAGGTCGGCTCCGCATCGTCCTGCTCGGAAAGCTGCGGCTCGACATAGGCTCTTTCCTCCTTCGGCAAATCAACCGATCGAGGTGCGGCGGCATCAAGGCCAGGAAGTGGCTTGATCCGTTCCAGATCCGAGAGGCTCCGTGTCAAACCATCCCGTAGGCGGTCCAGTTCCTGCAAAGATTGCCGTAGACGGCGTTCCACATCCACCAGCACCTTGGTTTCGGATGGTTCTCCCTGGCAGCCTGGACAACGTTCCTCCGTCCCGGCCCATGTTGTCCCGCACAGCGGGCAGGTGTGTTCACTCACGGTGCATCCCCTGAAAATCGGTTATCATCGGCCCATCGTTTGGGATTACTCTACCTGCAAAGAGCCCCCCTGGCAAGGAGGCAACTTGAACAAAAGACCGGGGGGGGGACCATGAGGTGTAAAAGGCATGAAGCACGTTACCTGCCTTTCCATGCAGGATTACAATGCTCTTCGACTCATCCGGTAGCCGATGAAAATCACCCCAGCAAACACTCCTAGCAGTGTGCCTAAGACAATGAAAACAAGGTAAGTGCTATGGATGGGGAAGCCTGATGAGGTGTTCGGAGCCTCTTCTTTCCCCTCGATTTCGAATGTCTTTAGAGGGTGATACAGTCCTTCGGGAATACGTGATTCTTCTCCTCGTGCAACAGCCTCAGCTAAGTCATGTTCAGATTCATTTTTTAGAAATTCTTTTACATTTCCAATATATTTAACTCTCTCCTCTAAACGATCACTAAGCGTCTTAGGGAACACAATTTTTTTACAACTCTCGATGGGATCATCGCATTGATGGCATTTAGATAATAGCCTATAACAATTTCAGGGGTCACAATTTCGGATTCAGTTGCAAAGCGAACTTCACGAGCGATATACCCAGACTTGTAATCCGGTATCCATGACAGATAATATTTAACAGCAGGTGCCATGCAACCTTTTGCCGAATTCTCACTCACGATATACCTTGCCATTCCCGGAAAGGTTCCAAGGATTTGGTCACACAGTTCTTCCGACTGTGTCCAATTCGGATATTTTTCATTGATTTGTCTTACATCCTCCATTGTGGGTCTTTCAAATTCATGCCAATCCCAAGACCAAGGATAGTATTCCAAAGGGCGAACAGGAGGAGGAGACCTATGGGGTGTTTGGGCATAGGTTGACATTCCACATGATAGTAGCACTATCAGAAAGAAGATTCCGTTACCAATCCGCATTATCATAAATCGGTCCTATAATTCTCTGTTTTCTATGACCCAAGCAATCCCCCTAATGCCCACTGGTTTGGTAATCCACCAGGGCTGCTTCAAAGGCATCGAAGGAGGAAAAGACACGCAAGCCCGGAAGAGCCCACCCCTGCACCGGGTGATTGGAAGACGCCCCGACCCAGACCTCCCCCTGTTCCAAGAGCTGCGACAAGCTCTGACGAAGGCGCTTCGGGTGGTTCTGCCCCATACTACCAGGATCAATCACGCTGAGGATCATCAAAGCTCCGCCGGTGAGTTTCCGCGCCAGCACCAGGTCTTCGTCGGGAAGATCCGGCCCAAGATAGATGCTTTCCAGCCCCAGGTTGGAGGCCAGAAACGCCGCCGTCAACGCCCCGATCTCATGAAACATCCCCGCCGGTGTCGCCACCAGAACTTTGGGAGCGCCCTTGACGACATTGGTGTAGCGCATCAGGGAGATAAGCAGGCTTTTGATCTGTTGGCTGATCAGATGCTCATGGGCCGGGGTGAAGCGGTCTTTTTCCCAGTTCGCGCCGGTACGGTGCAGGATCGGCAAGGCCAGGTCAAAAAGGAACTCTTTGGGTTTCAGCATCGCAGCGGATTTCCCCAGCAGCGCTTCGGCCCGGCTGGCCTCGAAACGCTCCACCAAACCCAGGTATTCTTCGATGAGTCTGTGCTGCGCCGGGTGGGAAAGACCTCCCGTTTCCGTAGCACGTTGCGACAAGCTTGTGGATGAAGCACCCTGCCCCGCTGCTGCGGCAATGGGACTGATGCTGTCCTCCTTGGACAACAACCCGGCCAGTTCCTCATCACTCAATCCGGCAAGGTCTTTGATCTTATGGCCCCGCGCCGAAGCCTCCGCCAACGTCTGCAAACGCCGGATATCCTGCTGGCTGTAGCGCCGTCCACCCCCGGACGTGCGCCCAGGACAAACCGCGTTGTAGCGGCGCTCCCAGACGCGTAAGGTGTCGGCCCCCAGTCCGGTCAACCGGACCGCCGTGCGCATCGGGTAGCCCTCCTCCCCATGTGGAGAGGTAGGATCGGTTGCCTTGTTGTTGCGTAGTGGCTTGGTACTCATGGCTGTATTATCCGCAAACGCAAAGGTTCGTCAAAAGAAATCACACAAAACAAGAGCTGGCAAAAGGAAGACGCCCACCCCATTGGGCAGGCGCCTGAAAGAAGGAGAGAATGAAGAAATCAGAACTTAAAGGTCTTCCATCACCTCCACCTGGGCGGTGGTACCATCCCAGAGTTGAGCAATCAGCACCGGACCGTCCGTGGTCAGCACGGCAAATACGTTGGCGATGCTTCCGTCAGACAGCGAAGGAAGTTGAAAGATGAAATCCGGGACCATGTCGTTGTCCGCATCCAGGCCCAGCGTATAGGCTCCCGCCGGAAGCTCCAGGAAATCCCCCGCAACACCATAATCCACGTCACTGTAAATCTCTGCCGGGTCACCCGTTCCGGGGATGTTCCAGATATCCACCTGGCCCACGCCGTCAGCGGCGTGAATCGCACGGACCGCCAGGTTGCCTGAAGCCGGGGTCTCGGCATCATCCATCAACAGCATCGCAGAGATCGAGGAAAGCTGGCCATAGGCCGCGACGGTGTAGTACATATCCGCTTCAAGCATCACATCATCCACCGCCAGCACCGCGTTTTCAATCGTGTCATCCGCTGCCGCAACCGCAAAATCGTATTCACCCACGGGCACTTCCACAAAGCCCGTGCTGTCTCCGAAAGAAAGATCCTGCACATCACTCAACGCACCATTGATGAACACATCCACCGCTGGGGCATCCGGGGAAAGGTGAATCACACGCACATAGGCCACAGAGCCATCACCATCCACATCATCATCGTCATCATCATCCGTCATATCACCATCGCTCATATCATCGTCGTCGTCATCATCCGTCATGTCTCCGTCGGTCACAGTGTCATCACTGCTATCTTCATCGTCCGAACCACATGCCGGAAGCACCAAGATCAACATCATTACTGCAAGAGAAAAGCTAGCCCACTTAAAGATTGATTTCGTTTTCATAAGATATCTCCTCATTCAGTCTGTTTGTAAAAGATCACGATTTAGAATCAGATTACACACCCTTGCTCGTACGCGGCTCTCGCCCATCAAGGGGTTGAGCAAACCTGAAAACCAATAAAACTACAAAGTCCTATCCATTAAAACCGACTCTCTTATCCTACCGTCTATACTTGCGTTTCAAACGAATTCCACAATCAACAACGCATTGGGTCTACACAAATCATAACCACGGAACCCATCATGTCAACATCAACTCCATGTTTTTTCCAGATTTTTTCTTGTATTTTCATATTCACCCATACAAGGAGGGCTTGATTCCAAACCTGATCACCTATGTATTTATGATTATTTTCTATTACTTACAGTTCTCTTGCTCCATCTGATTGCAAACATTGCTCCCCGACTCATTCCCTCTATCTTCAAGACGCCCAGGGTTGTAGCAATTCACAGAGAGCGATTTCAGGGCATCGTTTACAAAGACAGAATGGTAAAAAGGTCTGGAGTTTTCTAATAATTGACGTAGAATAGCCGATATGGGGAACAGGCGCTAACCTTGGGGGAACAAGTCATTGATGTATGAGGACCAAGAATTTATGAAGGGGATGATCCAACCCGGACAAACGACATCTGCGATATGTCATTTTCTGCTATGTCTGATTGTATGGATCATTCTACCTTCGTCTCTGATGGCCTTCAGTGAGGAAGAACCTGAAACCATTGTGGTCGGGCTGGATGAGAACTACCCTCCTTATGAATTTCTGGAGGATGACGAACCCAAAGGTTACACCATTGATGTCATCAGAGAAGTCGCTCGTGTCATGGGATTCAAACTGAAATTCCAAGCCGGTCCTTTTGGGGACGTCCGTCAAGCGCTGAAAGAGGGACGCATCAACATGCTTTCCGGTATGTATTACAGCGAAGCCCGCAGCAAACACTTCGCCTTTACTACCCGCCACCTGTTGAATTCCCATGCTATTTTCCACCGAAAGGATCGGCACATTCATACTCTGGAAGAATTGTGGGGGAAAACCGTTCTGGTGCAGCGCGGTGACTTAATGCACGATTTCCTGCTTGAGAACAAGCTGGCAGGAAAGATTGTTCCGGTAAAAGATCAGCTTGAAGCACTGAAACGATTGAACTCTGATTCCAGATACGATGCAGCTCTTCTAGCCAAACTTCAGGGTGTCTACTTTGTTGAGAAGTTCGGATTATCCAACATTGATGTGACCAGTAAGGCGATCCAACCCCAGGAATACTGTTTTGCCGTTCAGAAGAACAACCGCCTGCTTTTGGCCACTCTGAATGAAGGCTTGGCGATTTTGCGAACCAACGGCACCATCAAAGCACTTCGTGAGAAATGGTTTAAAGGTGAACATGAGGAAAATACACTCACCTTGAAGGAAATCCTTCTGCTTGCCGCCTGGATTCTCATTCCATTAGCCCTTCTTCTTCTATTGGGAACAGGCTGGGTATCTTCCCTTCGTTGGCAGGTACACCAGAAAACCAGACAGCTACAAGAAGAACTGGAAGCACGAACCCAAGCGGAACTCGCCCTTCAGGAAAGCCACGCCCGGCAGAAAGCCTTTGTAGAACTGGCTCCCTACGCCATTTTCCTGGTCAACCCCCAAGGAAAGGTGTTGGCAGCCAATTCCCAAGCCGAGGAACTGTACGGTTATTCTTCAACCGAATGGAACTCCGTCTCCCTTTTTGCCCTGATCCCGGATGGCCTGGCCTCCTCTCTGGAGGACCTGATTCAACACCACGAAACGCCTCCAAGTTCCATCGAGCGGATCAATGTCCGTAAGGATGGCTCCACCTTCCCCGGCCTGGTGTTTTCACGCTATGCCACGAAAAGCAACAAGGTCCAACTGATTGTCTACGTGCGAGACATCTCCAACCGCAAGAAAGCCGAACAGGAAAAAGCCAAACTGGAGGCTCAACTGCGGCAGAGCCAACGCCTGGAAAGCATCGGCAGGCTGGCCGGTGGCGTCGCCCACGATTTCAACAACCTGCTCACATCGCTAAGCGGAAACGTTGAATTGGCTCGTATGGATCTACCGAAAGACCATCAGGTTTTGGAAAATCTGGATGAAATTCAAACCGTGGCTGACCGAGCGACGAAGCTGACCAGCCAACTCCTGGCTTTTTCACGCCGACAGATCATCGAACCGAAAGTCATTGACCTGAACGCAAGCCTGATGGATCTACATTCCATTCTTAAGCGACTGATCGGCGAAGACATTCAGCTTCATACCTTGCCCACCAAGGGACTCTGGCACTGCAAAGTGGACCCGGTTCAAATGGAACAGGTGGTGATTAACCTTATTGTCAATGCCCGTGACGCCATGCCCTCCGGCGGACGATTAATCATTGAAACGGCCAACGTCAAACTGGACCCGAGCTACTGTGAACTTCATCACGAGATGACCCCCGGAGACTACGTGATGGTCGCCGTCAGTGACAACGGCATGGGGATGGATGAAGCCACCCGAAGCAGAATCTTCGAGCCATTCTACACCACCAAAGAGGCGGGAAAAGGAACGGGCCTGGGGCTTTCCACAGCCTACGGCATTGTCAAGCAACATCACGGCGGTATTGAAGCCTATTCGGAGTTGAATGAAGGAACGACCTTCAAGGTGTACCTCCCACGGGTGATTGACAAGCTTTCCAGTCTGGACGAAGACACGATTCCCGAAGACTGGCCCGGCGGAAGCGAACACCTTCTGGTTGTCGAAGACGACGCGATCTTACGCAACCTCACCGGAACGATTCTCGGTCGATTGGGGTATCAGGTCACCCTGGCCGCCAATGGAGACGAAGCCTTGCGCAAAGTCAGCCAAGCAACAGAACCGTTCGCTCTGGCAATGACCGATGTCGTCATGCCCGGCCTGAATGGAAAGGAAGTAGCAGAGCAGATCAAACGCCTTCAACCCGATACTCACATCCTTTTCGCCAGCGGCTACACGGAAAACATCATCGTTCATCATGGAGTACTGGAGGAAGGCGTTCATTTCATCGGCAAACCTTATGCCCCCATGCAGCTAGCCAAAAAACTACGTGATATTCTGGATGGCCCCAAGGAATCCTAGGGGTCAGATCGCATCATCGGACGAATCCACCCTACCATCAAACCTTGAAACCATTGGATACGTTTCAGAGAACGGTGTGCGATTGTCTTGCGAAAGAAGTAAGAAAGGCTGTGCTTTTCTGATTTCTGCACAGACCTCAGCCTCCCGGTCTTGCGGGCCGGGAGAGAGGCTATTGACAAACCCGGACTTCCCTCACCCTGCTCTCTTTGTTCGCTTCCCTCTCCCCGCAGGCTGTCTATTAGTCATATCTTTGGGTGATGGAAAATGGTCCCAAACAGGCGAAATGTTACCCCTGAAATCCTTGACCTTTTTCGGATCTCATCTACCGTCTCTGCAAAGAAAAAGAATGCTCTTGTCAAAACACCTGATTTGCAATACATTGAATACACTGGCGGTTTTGACTTGTGATCAATAGACAGCCCCGCAGGAGAGGGAAAAGTCGTCTCTCCCTCTGGGAGAGACAGGATGCCGAAAGGCATCCCAGTGAGGGCAATGACTTTGTCAGCAAACTGCCTCCCGGTCCTGCGGGCCGGGAGACAAAGGCACTCTTGAAAGGGACATGAACCATACTCTTGCAAACGGTTCACCTTGGTCAACAAGGGCTAGCTGTCCTCGTTCTCTTCAACCTTTTTTTCCGTGACAGAACGATCATCCGGCATACCGCGACCGCCGCCCATGCCACGACCGCCGCCCATACCACGACCACCACCCATGCCACGACCACCACCCATGCCACGACCGCCGCCCATGCCACGACCGCCGCCCATACCACGACCGCCGCCCATACCGCGACCGCCGCCCATGCCACGACCGCCACCCAGGCCACGACCATTCCCGAATCCTACCCTGTTGTCTTGATCGGCAAAGCCCGGTTCATCACTACCGGAGCAAAACCCGGCTTGTCGTCCTGTTTTCGGTCCTTTTCCCTGGGGACCGGTTCGATCTCCACCTGGCATCTCAATCTCCTTTCATCATCGTTCCAGACCGGCGGCGTTGTCTACCGCGCCCGCCTCGACCTTGTTTTCGGTGTCGTCCTCCACAACCCGGCATCGCAAACCGTGGTGCGGCAAGACGCCCGTTTGTATAAGCTTCCAGAATCTCTTCCACCTCACCGGTGATAAACCCGATCACATGAACTCCCACCGATTCAAGCCCTTGAGCCGTCTGGCGGGTAATCGCTCCACAGATCAGTTCATCCACGCCCAGAGACGTGAACCAGGAAGCCCGAAAGAAAGGAGGCTCCAAACGACAGGGTTCCAGCCTGCGGGACTGTACAAGCCCATCACGAAGTTCAACGACCATCAGCGTGCGGGCAGAATCAAATACCGGCGAGATGCGGTTTCCCCAGACTGTCAACGCGAGTTTCATTCGTCGCTCCTTTCCCTCTGTGACAAAAGCAAAGCCCATGCCAGGAAGCGCGATACAAACAACAAGAGATTTTACCCTATGATAACATCATGTTAAGAGAGAGTCATCAAAATCAACCTTCAACCCCATCGTAGAAACCGTCGCACGTATGCGACTTTCCCTGTAACACATGTCGCACTCTTGCGACGCTTTCCCAAAGTCCAAGACCTCGCATGGAGGCTAGGGTTTGTCGGTTAGCGCAAGGCCCAAGCGTTTGATTTTCCGATACAAAGTCGCTTTGTGAATGCCCAAGGATCTGGCCGTCGCGGCTTTGTTGTACCGATGCTCCTTCAAAGCCTGGGTAATGATCCGCGCTTCGGTGGCCTGCCTGGCCTCATCCATGCTGTCCGTTGGACGGAGGCTTCTGCGTTCAGGTTGAAATGCTTCCGGAAGGCAGTGGGGCTCAAGAATGCCATCTGGGCAAAGCACCGTGGCGTGTTCAAGAATGTTTTGCAGTTCACGAATGTTACCGGGAAAGTCATAGGCCATCAGCAAGGCCAGCGCCTCTTGATTGATTCCGCTCACCTCGGTACCACGCAGGTGGTTGATGCGAGTGATGAAACTGTCCACCAAGGCGGGAATGTCTTCTTTTCGTTGGCGCAAGGCAGGCAGATCAAGACCGACAACGTTCAGCCGGTAAAACAGATCCTCGCGAAATCCGCCGGTGGAAATCAGGTGTTTCAGGTCTTTGTTGGACGCCGCCAGGATACGCACATCAACGGCTTCCTCCTCGGTTCCACCCAGGGGCTGAACCCTCCGCTCTTGAAGTACCCGCAGCAAACGTACCTGAAACGCCGGTGTGGTATCTCCGATTTCATCCAGAAGGATGGTGCCGCCAGCCGCCTGGGCAAAGCGACCGGGTTTGTCTTTCACGGCACCGGTAAAGGCTCCGGCTTTGTAGCCGAACAGTTCCGCTTCCAAGAGGCTTTCCGGCAAAGCACCGCAGTTGATAGCCACAAAGGGTTTAGCGCTTCGATGACTGCGCTGATGGAGCGTGCGCGCCATCAGTTCCTTTCCGGTTCCCGTTTCACCACCAATCAAGACCGTGCAATCACTGAGGGCGACCTGATCGAGAACACGGAAAATCTTGTGCATCAGCGGGCTGCGGCTGACCATCTCTCCCACCTGATCCCGCCCTTCCAGTTCCCGGCGCAAGTCCTCGACCATGCTCATGTCACGAAAGGTTTCCACGCCGCCGACAATGCGCCCATCCTGATCTTTCAGGGGAGAGGTGCAGACCACCACGGGAATACGGTTCTGCTCGCTGTTGATGATGGATGTCGCCGTATCCAGGAACGAGCCGCCCTGCTCCATCGATCGCTTCAAGGCACAGTTCCGTTCACACATGTTGGAACGCAAGACATCCCAGCAGTGCTTGCCGATGGCCTCCTCCCGATCCACACCGGTAATCTCTTCTGCGGCACGATTGAAGGAGGTGACGAACCAGTCGTCATCAATCGTGAACACGCCTTCGGAAATACTTTCCAGAATGACCTGGGTCAAATTCCCAGACCGGGAATCCTGTTTCTCAGAGGTCGGCGTTGTCGGTTTCCTGGCTTTCTTCGTCGGCACAGCGTCCAAGCCCTTCGGCCCAGCCACCTTATGGCTGGATGGCATCATTAACAAAAGTATCAATCTTGAGCCGACTGACAAACCTGGTTTCCCTCACCCCGCTCTCTTCGTTCGCGTTCCCTCTCCTGAGCGGGAGAGGGAAACATCGTCTCTCCCTTGCGGAGAGACAGGATGCCGAAAGGCATCCCCGTGAGGGGCGATGACTTTATCAGCAAGCTGCAATCTTGTCTTTCATACCATAGAAGGGACCAAGGAACCAGGGGAACTTCGCCATGCAATCCCCCCTTCTTGCGCCAAGGTTAGGCGTCATGACCATAACGGACCGCCCGCACGGACTGCCCGCAATTGGAACCGATGTCATCTTCCCGGCCATCGCCGATGCTGTAGACCACATCAAACCCGGCTTGAATGAGTTGATCTCCCTTTTCCTCCAACTCCGTGCAATCTTCGGTGCGTAGAATGGTTTCCAGTTGGTTGTCTTCCCCGGTTTCCGTGGGATTCAGCGGAGTCAGTTTCACTGCGGAATACGCCGGATCGAAACGGCGGATGATTTCCTGCGGGTCAAAGGGCGATTCTTTGCCCAAGGCAAAGTTCAGCACCACCTTTCGGTCCCCTTCTTTGTGCCAACGGGCTGCGTACTGCGCCATCCAATCCATCTCGTGCAGACGAATGGGCATCAGTTTCCGCCGAACTTCCATGTCCGTGGTGTTGATGCTGAACTGGAGTTGAAAACGCCCCCGAAAGGCATCATCCTTCACGCGGATCAATTCTTCAAACCACATCTCTTTACCCACGGGCGCGGTGGTGGGAACACAGGCCCAGAGATTGGGAGCCTGCATGAAACCGGGCAATTGCCGCAAGGTATCCAACACGTTGTCATTGAAAGCCGGCTCACCCATACGGGCAAAATGCACCTTCAATTTTTGACAGCGTTTTTCCAAGCCGGGGTGCCGATCCATCACGAAAGCCACCTGAGCCAGCATCTCCTTGGTGGATAAATCCCCCAGGTAGCGATGACCGGCGTCACAGAAACAGCACTGCACCGGACAACCAAACTGGGTTGAGACATTGATGATCCACTTTTCCTCACGGGGATAGCGGGTATCCAAGCCATCAACCAATTCGATCATGCTGCGATCATCCCCAGGTCGGGTGCGCACAACAAAGATTTCAGCCACATCCTCGCGCCCCGTTTGCCGAAGCACCTCCAAGGAAGGAAGCACACAACGAAATTCCCTTGATGTTCCCATGTTCATGTCCACAACAAACCCTCCACGAACGATTGATTTCCATAAATAACTAGGTATTGATGTCCCCTGCTGTTAAAAACTGTCCCGCCAAACGAGCCGCCCGTTGCCCATCCCCCAACGCGGTGGCCACAAAGCGATCGATCTTCCGAATCAGATCCCCGGCGACAAACAGACCGGGAATGGGGCTTTGAATATCAGGCGGCAACTCCACCAGACCCAAACCTGTAAGCAGCTCCGTCCGGGCTTGCCTGCCGATGCACACCAGAAGATGATCCAACTCCCCCTGCCGCTGCTGGGCTCCGGCATCCAGCCAGCGGATGCCGTCTCTCCCCCGCTCCGTCGGACGGATGGTGAAACCACCCACCCCACAATGCAGACCGATACCGGCCTGCTCCACTTCCTGTTGAAGACGTGGAGGCGCTTTCACCACAGCCCCACGCACGAAGACCTGAACCTCAGCGCCGCGATCCCTGGCCACCAAGGCGGCATCCAAGGCCGCTTCCCCACCGCCAAGCACGACAAGATGCTGATCGGTCAAGCGTTCCGGCAGACTGCGGGCATCCCGATGCAGAGCAAACGACAGCGCCTTCGGCAAGCCTTCCAAGCCCTTCCAGGGACGTGGCTGGGTTCCCGTAGCCACAATCACCGTTCGGGCTTGGCGTTGAAGGATGCCTTCGTCCCCTTGGTCAAGGGTCACAAGGAACTCCCGATCGTTTTTTTCAAGAGCCGTCACCCTTCCCTGTAAGACCGCCAGAGACTGGTTTCTGAGCTGCGTTTCCAAGAGTTGGGCGTAGGAGGCTCCGGAGATCCCCGCCGGGAAACCGGGTAGGTTATCCAAACGATGAGCCCCACGGACCATGCCACCCAAGGCTTCATCACTCACCAGAAGCGGGTTCCATCCATCCCGTCGGGCCTGTAAGGCGGCGCTGATCCCTGCCGGACCTCCACCGATGATCAGGATGTCATTGCAGGTCATGATTCTCTCTCCTCCTGATTCTCCAACCAGTCCCAAATTTGTGAGCAGGTACGAACGTGAGCATGGCCGCAAGCCGCAACCCGCAAGGCCGCAAGGTGATCCGCTTCACGTTTCGCTGCGCAGCCATCGGCAAGCAGCACCGGGGCGATGTTGGTACGACGAAGATCCATCGCCGTAGCCAGCACACAAAGCGGCGTCTGAACCCCAAGCAGAACGACCTGCTTCACGCCACACAAAACCGACGGTAGCCCACAGGCAAAGGCGGCATGATACGGCTTGGACCAGATCACGGCCTCGTCCATGTATTCCCCAAACTCAGGAAGCAGTTCGGCCAGAGGATCTTCGGCACGAAGCGCTCGACCGAAAAAATGGCATTCAAGGCAACCTTCGGTTTCGCGGGGATGACCGTGGCGGGTAAACACCACGGGAAGCCTGTTCGCCTGGAATCGCTGAATGGTACGATGAACCTGCGCGTCAATGGCTGCCCAGGCAGAAAGATAAGCGGGACTTGCGGGAGAACAGAAGATCCTTTGGGCATCCACCACTACCAGGGCGCTTGGTCCCTTGAGCAGAGGGCGCTCCAGCCCCGGAGAGCCGGACAAGGCATCCATCCACAAGGCGGTTTTCCTGCCAAGATTTTCCTGGGTAATCTCGCTGTCCCGATACGCCATTGTCCCTTGTCCCATACGAAAAAAGCCATACCAATCCGTGAACGATTGGGATGGCTCGCAGCGTCGGAACCTGACATAATCGAGATGGTTTTGCCTACCATGATGCAGAGGGTTTCGCAAGTTTTCAGGAAAGAGAATCCCCATCAGGGGTGTGATTTTCAATCTGGGGAGTCAGGATGATGGATGGATCTGATTCGTTGGTTTTCAAACCAACGGCACCTCATCCGAACTCGGACAAGGTACGCTCATGGCGAGTGATTCATCGACGATGAATTGGTTCGAGCCATCCTTCGATACACCGCCCTCTGGGCGGCACTCAGGATGAGCAAGGATAAACAATTGGTATCACGAGGAATGAACGAAGAGAAACCTCCATGACGAAGTCAATGTCCCCAGATGGAAATTCACGCCCCATGACCCCCCTTCCCCCAGGCGCCCCTTGCCAGCACCGGGAAGCTATGCTACAAACGCCACTCCAAACCGGGCCGGTGGTACACGGATCGGCCTGAAGCCTACGGATGAACGATGTTTGATTTTACACAACCCCTGACCTTGCGAGACGTGACCCTGGCCAACCGGGTCTTCCTGGCTCCGGTGGATGGCGTTTTTGACTATGCCACCCGGAAGCTCTACCTGGATTTCCATCCCGGTCTGACCCACAGCGAAGTCACCAACGCCCGCGCCTTGACCTACAACGCGAAAAAAGCATGGCGTGCCGTGCGTCGTTCAGAGCAGGAACGGCCCTTCTCCATCCAACTGGCCGACCATGAAGCCCAACCGCTGGCCGAGATGGCCCGGCGTATTCAGGAAGAAGGCCACGCGGAGTTGGTGGACCTGAACATGGGCTGTCCCTCGCGCACCACCACCAACAGCGGCAACGGCTGCGCCCTGATGAAATCTCCGGTCCTGGTGGCTGAAATCCTCTCCGCGATGCGCACAGCCCTCACCAGCCTACCTCTGACAGCCAAGTTCCGCGCCGGATGGGATGATTCCAACCGCAACGCCCTGGAGATCGCCCATATCTGCGAAGAAGAAGGGGTGGACCTGATTACCGTCCACGGACGTACCCGCAAACAGATGTACACCGGCAAAGCGGACTGGGACATCATCGCCGCCGTCAAGCAACAGGCTCGCATTCCGGTCATTGGAAACGGAGATGTGGTCAGCGCGGCAACAGCCCAGGAGATGATCGCCCACACCGGCTGCGATGGCGTGATGATCGCCCGTGGCGCTTTCGGGAACCCCTGGCTGATTCAACGCATTCTACAAAACGACGACGGCTTCTCCGTTCACCGTGAGGAGTTGATCGCAACCCTGTTTCGTCATTATCAATACGCCGTGGATGACATGGGAGAACTGGCGGGAATCCGCTTCATGCGCAAACACATTCTGGCTTATATCCACAATTTCCCGGCAGCCAGTCGCTTTCGCAATTGGATCTGTCAGGTTGAAAGCCATGAAGGCATCCGGCAAGCCGTAACCGACTACTTCACCTGGATCGACGAGGTATTCCCTACGGAGCAGGCCGAAGCCTAAGCCCCTCTCTTCTCAGGAACAAGCGGCCTTTTTCCTACAATCGTGGCACCCCATTCCCATAGCCCTCGCCCCTGGGATTTCATCCCAGGATCTTCTCTTGCGGTGACCTTAAACAGGTCATAGCAAGAGAGGATCGGAATCCCATCGGGATTCCGGGCGAGGAGCCTGCGCCATCGTCGGGGAGCCTTCCACGGAACAAGGATTGCCACGGTGGAAAAAAGCCGCTTGAGCCGCACAAAAAAACGGCGGGGTCCAAGACCTCGCCGTTTTCATCCTTGCTGAGTTGATCAAACGCTTAGTGTTTGATCCCCGCAGTTTTGTCCCGCTCGGTGTTCCAGGCCACCCAGTCGTCGTTGGCCTTGTCGGCGAAGGTTTCCGGGCTACCCATTTCACCGTTGGCCGCCACACGAACCTGCTGCATGGTCTTGGCAATCATTTCTTCCCACTGCTTGCGGCTCACCGGCTGAGGACCGGCCACCTGCACGCGCTCGCCTTTCTGGCTACCCTTCTTCTGATAAATCGGGGCATTGCTCACAGCCACCGCGCCGGTATACACACGCACCAGGGTTGACTCATCATCAAAGCTGTCCACCCGGAAGATGGTCCCACGCACACCTGCAACCGCGTTCTTCGTTTCCACTTCGAACTTTTCATCGGTGCCAAGGGCTTTGGAGACATTGGCCCAGACCTTTCCGGCCTGAAGCTTGAAGCTCATCTGGCGCTTGCTTTTACCACCGATCAGGCTTTTCATACGGATTTGGCTGTTGGGGGCCACGCGGATCACGCTGCCGTCGGAAAGTTTGATTTCAACCTTGCTCTTCGCACCGGTTTTGACAATGTCCTTGGCATCCAGATTCTGCCCGACCTTCAAGGGTTTCCAATCACCACCCCGCCCCTTTTTCACCAGGGTTTCCCCGTTGGCGTAGGAGATGGAGGCGCTGGAGGCTTTGGCCAAGGCCCAGGTAGCCATGCTCATTGTCGCGGCTACGACGAGAATCAGGAAGAGAATGCGTCCGGGATGTCGCACGAAACCGTTCATGCCAGCCTCCCTTATTTGGATACCGTAAACACCAGTTTGTTCGGCGTTACGCTTTGCATGGTGAATTTAAGATCCAGTTTCTTGCCGGTCAGTTCGGCGGCCAAGTCCTGGGTTTTGCCTTTGAGGTACAGGTCGAAGCTGGCTTTGTCTTTGCTCATGCGGCGTTGACGAACCCCTTTGACTCCACGCACTTCGTTTTTCAGGATGTTCTTCAGGGAAACCACCATCTGGTAATCTTTCAGACCACTGACTTCCATCGTCACCGTCTCGGCGGTTTGCGACCACTTCTCGGCGATCTTCTTTTGCAGGTTGGCTGCCAGTTTCTTGGCCCCTTTCATCAGGGCGCGATTACCAGCAGTGACTTGATTGATGTGGGCATCGGCGGCATGAACGGTATCGGTGGCAACCACCATGCCGTTGTCCGTGTTGACCACGCGAACACTCAGATCCGCCTGACCGCTGAGCAGTTTGCTTCCCTGCATCACCGGACCGGCAATGGTAGCGACAGCGCTACCGACCACGACGACCTGAGCTTCAGCCAGGTTACCAATCTCGCGGGCGGCTTCGTTGGAAGTGCCCTGACCGGTGACGGTGTAAGCTTTCTGTTCAGTCAGTTTGCCGGCCAACACGCCGGGATCAACGACTTCAAACCCGAAGTTCTGGAATTCCTGCATCAAGGTGTTTTCCACGCTACCCATGCTGACGATGCCACCACCGCCGCCACCGGTCCACCAGCCCTTGGGCATCGGCTGACCGACATTCTGCTCGGCAATGAGGAACATCACGCGGGGGTTTTCCTTCTGGCTGGTCGCCCATTGAATGGCGTCCAGTTCACTTTTCAGCATATCGGTGGAAACAGTGGCGCTCAGGGTCACGACCATAACGCCGTCCATTTCCTTTTCTTTGAGCATCTTCCAGGTTTTGACAAAGCCCTTGGCGCGAGCCAGGATCTTGTCTTCCACGGTGATGAAGTTTTCCACCAGGGTAGAAGACTGCACGTAAGTACCGGCCACCTGTTCGACGGCTTTCCGCAGCGCATCGTCCACGGCTTTGTCTTTCGCCGCCGCTTTGTCATTATGGAAAATAACGCCTTCGCCGGTCACGGTGACCGCTTTTTCTTCAGCGAGGGCTAGACTTCCCATCGCCATCAGTAGAACCACGGCCAAGGCCAAGCTTCGTTGAATTGCTTTCATCGAGTTCTCCTTCACGCTTTCTTAAAAACGGTATGGATGGATTGTTCAGGCGTTCTCGGCCTAGTCCTTGACGATCACGACACGGCCCTCGGTCAGAGGATTCTGCTGGGCACGGATGCGTTCGGCGTCTTTGTTGGAGATAACCAGATCCACATTGTCTACGCTGCGGATGGCTTTGACGGTAATCGGCGTGCTGGCCACTTTCTGGTCTTTCTGAGCCGCTTCATTGTCACGGATATAGCTGGCAATGCCGTTGTCCATGCCTTTGTCGCTGACCATCGCCACGTTATAGACATCGTTGCCCTGCTCATCCAGAATTTTGGGAGCCAAGACCGGAATCAGTTTGTGACCACGAGCATCCACCACCAAGCCGGTGACCGAGGCTTTGGCCGGTTGCTTGGCGGGTTCGGCCTTGGCCTGCTTCGGCTCAGGTTTCACCACGGGGGCCGCCGGTTTGGGCGTGGCTTTGATTTCATCTTTAAGCAGGGTCTGGGCGATGATCCCCTTCAAGGGAACCTTCACATCCACCTGCACGCCACCATCGCTGTAGTAGCGAATATCCACGACGCTGAAGTTTTTCACCACGCCTTCGACTTCACTCATCAGTTTGGGGTTGGCGGTGAATTTGTCACCCACGGTCTGCCCGGCTTTGATCTTGACGCCTTTCAACACTTCCAAGGCGTTGCGCAAAGCCATCAGTTTGGCGGCTCGCTCCGCGCCAAGTCTGGCCGCTGCCGCGTTCGGGGCCTTCAGGTTCGGTGCGCCGTCTCCGGTAAACAGGACTTCCTGTTTGCTCCAGTTAATCTGCCCCGGTCCGGATTTTTCGGTAACATCCTGGGCAAACGACGTACCGGCAACCAGGAGCAGAACGGCTGCCAATAGGGAGATCCTTACACTCGGTTTCATTCTGTTTCCTCCTCGCAATCGCCTTCGTAAGGGGGGAGCGTCAAGCCGGCAACCATACGACGACCCGACAACTTCCATACGGTTTCCATGTAACGGAATTCCGTAAGGTAGCATCGGAGCGACCCGGCTGTCAAGCCAAGCTCCAGACTCTGGTTTCTTTTCAAGCACCACTTAATCGGTGTTCACGCTATCAACTGAAGGGTTAGACGGTAGGCTTTGTAGAATATTCATGGCTTTTGAAAAAGCAGATTCTTGACTCAAACCAAAGGAAAATCCACCCAAAGGACAGGATTATCCTTTCATTCCAACCACTTAAGAACCGGATCTTTTCGTAAAGGCTCAACAAGACCTGGTACCCAACCCTGTAAAAGACAAAAACGGCGGTGGAGCCATGCTCCGCCGCCGCAGAATCTGAACCGGATGATGTTCCGGACTGACAGGCGCTTATTCGGCAACCTTCCCGGAGTTGGTCAACTGAGCGCGATAGATATCCCACTGTCCGTTACGATCATCCTGCCAGTAGATGTACTGGTTGAAATAGTAGGGATAGCGTTCGTTTCCACTGCTTGTGGTAAGTTGATAGTAGTGGTTTTCGTCCTGGAAATTCGCCAGGTTGATCCACCAGATGTCATAGCTTCCGTTCTTATCATCACTCCAGGTAATGACATCGCCCATCGCACGCATGTCTTCAATCTGGCCGATGCCTGCCCCGGCGGGATCGGTTTCGGCCAGCTTGACCGGCTCATCACCACCGGTCTGGTAAGAATAGCCCCAAATATCGTTGGCGTCATCGCCACCCAACCAGACCACCCAACCGTTGGCGATCTGCAATTGGCGTCCGTAAATCGGTTCGGAATAGTTCTTCAGATGGCGAGAAACTTTCGGAGTAGGATCGCCATAGGTGATGGAATACAGGCGGTTGTTTTCATCCACGAAAAACGCGAGAGCCACGGAAGCATCGCAAGCAAAGCTTTTAATGCGCAATTGCTCATCGGTATCCGGGTCCAAAACGGCAAAGTCAATGTGGGAGGTATTGTCTCTGCCTTGGAAACTGACCAAGCTCTGGCGATACCAATAATTGTCCTGGGTCGCATAAACCAGATAAGCACCATCAGGAGAGAGGCAATAACCGGGGGCAAGAGGCTGATCCGCGGTATGTGTATCAGCAGAGTTTGTGTTCCAACGGAAACGGGAGAGCGCCTTGGAATCACTCTTGTAGACAAAGAGGTTGGCATCCAGATAACTCTCACCGATACCATAAGACACCGGATCGTTGCTGATGGTCACCGACTGGGCGCCATTGCTGGAGAAAACTCCGCCCTCGTTACGGTAAATCACCCGTTCGCCACTGACATCCTGCATCACGACAGGCACTTCGTGGTCCGAACCATCTCCGAGGACAAGCTCGGCATTGGTCGTATTGTTATCATCATCATCGGTATCCGAACCGCCGTCATCTCCACAGCCGGCCATCATAACCAAAGACGTTGCAACCAAAAGAAAACACAAAATCAAAGCAAAACCTTGTTTCATCGTTCACCTCGCGGCAAGAATATGATAGGGTCGAGTCGCTTGCTCGAAAGGAGAATAGTCCAGTTGTTTCGTTCTTTGCAAGCAAATACAGCATAAATGGTTCAAAACAGACACCGGACCTCACCCCACAAGGGAGGAAACACCGTGACCCAATCCGTAGATAAGCAATCCTGTGACGAACTGCTGACCCAGCCCGGCCAGGAACCGGACGAGGAACTGTTCAACCGTATCGTCTCCTGCTTCGGTACCGACCTGCAACGTTTTGCCCGCTACCGCTGCGGTAACCCGGACGAAGCCCAGGATGTCTACCAGGAAGCATTGCTTGCCGCCTATCGCTACTTAAGCGGCTTTCGTGGCGACGCCAGCCTGAAAACCTGGCTTTTCAAACTGGTCTCCAGCGCCTGCATCAAGCAGCATCGTGGCATGAAAAACAACAGCAACCTGCACGACGAGTTTGACCCATCCCTGGCCGATCATGCCCTGGATATGGAAAAACCGCCTGATGTCAGTATGCTGGTACGGGAAAAGTTCCAAGCGTTGATTGATTCCATGAATCAGTTGACCGAAGAAGACCAGACGATGTTGATGCTCAAGGAAAACGACGGGCTAAGCATCATGGAACTGGCCGACCGTACCGGGCTGAGCGTATCCAACGTCAAGGTACGCCTGCACCGTGCCCGCAATAAACTGCGCGAAGAACTCAATAAAAAGGGTTTGGAACCCAGTTTGTAGCCACACCGGAATACAAGACAAGACCCCCTACAAACGGCACCCCGGACGAAACCGTGTCCGGGGCGTTTTTTCGGAATCTGCTCCTGATGCAAGGGGCAAGCGTGGTTGAAAAACGGATGACGTCTTTCCTTCATCCTTGAAGGTGGACCTTGGACTTACCTGAGCGAGGGCCGATGAGCCTTTTCGGGCCGTGTCGTTTAAGACCACTCAGCGTTGAAGAACCAGGCGTTGCAACCGGACACGGTTTTCCCCGTCCTGCCGACCTCGCTCCACAGCCAGACGCCGACCCCCTTCAAAGAAGCCGATGTAAAGCTCCATCTTCCCCGTTCCAAGGCGGGCATCCACGGTACCGCTCCAGGTATCGCGGATCAGATCCCCCTGCTTCCAGCGGGAGGTGGGCAAGAGCCCGTTCGCGGGGAAGTGATCCCCGTTGAACCGCGCCGGCTTCCCATTCAGGTCACCGTGAACGAAGATCCACCAGTCTTCCTTCACATCTCTCGTCGCCTGGAAATAGAGGGTCAAGGTCAGCTTGTCCCCCGGTGCGATGGTCGCCTGATGAGAGAGGTCATAGCCAAGGAGGCGGATGCCGTTTTCAAACATCACCTGACTGGTATGCTGAGGAATAGGAGGTTCTTTAAGCAAGACCTTATCCCCGGTATCATTGCGTTTACGCGCTTCGGTGGCGACAAGATAGGTCAGCAGATGACTGCTGTCCCAAATTGATAAGGTCTTACCGGTCAACTGTTGCACACGACGCTTCAGGCCGGTATACCCATGTTTATCCACCATACAGAACAAGCGGCCAGGTTGCAGGAAGAAACGCTTCAAACGATCGTCAGACTTGCGACTGTCCAGATACACCGCCCGGTTCTGGAAATAATAGCTGGTGCTTCGGCGCTCCCAGGAATTGTATTCACAGATCGGTTCATGGTTCGGCGACAGCTCCCGGTAGCGTTCAAACAATGATTTCTGGCTGAAACTGGGAGCCACGGCGGGAATCATCACCGAACCGGTATATAAAGTGAAGGCGATCCCCGTTGCAAACAACCCCACCACCCCTGCGTTGACAAAACGGCGACCGAAGAGGGGTAAGCCCAAAGAGATGCCCATCAACACGAACAGGCCCGCCAGAAAATGCTGCGGTTCAAAATCCTCCGGCATGGAACGGTCGTTGTAGAACTCAAACAGGTAGATCAAGTGTTTGTAGTTACGCACCACTTCTTTGGCGACAAAGCCGAAGCCCAGCACGGCGATGGCCGATTGCAACCGCAACACGCCGCCTTTGACTTCCGCCGAACGCAAGGTGTGATCCAGTAATCGACCCACCAGCAGCGCGGCAAAGGGAATGGCAGGCAGGATGTAGTGGGCATATTTGGAACTGGTGTACATGAAGAACAGGTAACTGACCACAAACGCGAGTAGGAAAAACAAGGTCTTGTGCCAGCTCTGCGATTCCTCCTTGACCCGAAACCCAACAGACTGCGCCAAGGCAACCAAAAGCAAACCGATGTAAGGCAGAAAGCCGTGAAACAGGTAGAGGAAATAGTAACTGAAATCATGATCGGCCTTCTTGGCCAGACCCGCCGCTCGTTTGAAATGGTGGTAGATGAAAAAGGTGTCAAAATAGTGCTTCCCGAACTTCGCTGTCATGTACACAAACCACGGCGAAGCAATCACCAGAAACACCAGACTCCCCGAAGGCAGCCGCATCTCTTTCAGAATACGCCATCGCCCGCTGATTAGAATGAACAGGGCCAGCAGGGTTCCAGGAAGTACGATGCACAACAATCCCTTGGTAAGCATCACCAGGCCGCTCACGGCGTAGAATCCATACCAGGACCGGGCCTTCCGTCGTGAAAGGAAGAGCGCCTCCGCCATATAACTGATAGCCAGGGTTTGCAGAACAACGAAAGGACCGTCAAACATCGCCTGACGGGAAATGAAAAAGAACATCGGGCTTGTCGCCAACACCCCCACAGAGAGTAAGGCAATCCGCCTTGAGAATAACCGAGACCACGACCGGCTCAGCAAAGCCAGCCCCAGTGCAGCCCAGAAGACACACGCAAACCGGGTGGAAAATTCCGAGCGTCCGAAGACGTAAAAAGCGACCTTCCAGGTCCAGAGAGGCAGAATGGGCTTGGAGAACCAGTTGGTGCGCTCCCGATAGGTGGGCGTCAGCCAGGTTCCCGTCTCGTTCATCTCCCAGGCGACCTGGCTATAATGCGGTTCCCACGGATCAAAGAAGGGATAGCTTCCCAAACCGGGAAGGTACAAGAGCAACACCGAGACAAAGACCAGCAGTGGAATCCAGACATCCCGTTGCTTCCACCAGGGAAGGGCTTCCGTCATCATCGTGGTGTTCGTTTCGGTTCGCGTCTCCTGCCGCATCGACTCCATCCCTCGTTATCCTCGTTACTGCATAAGCGTTCTTGAATAGAAATTACGTCTCTTTTCCCAAAGGCCGGAGATTACATCTCGATGGGAAGATCCCACTGTGGAACCTCCTTTTCCTGTCTCTCTTCCACCACGATTCCTTCACCGTAGAGAAAGGTTTCCCCGTCCTCCACTTCATGGCTTCCGTTCAGGTCGATCCAGACATACAGATAATAGCTTCCGTCATCCAGATACGGGAAGTCAAAGCTGAAGATACGCAGGGTTTCATCGTCATTACTGGCAAAGTTCTGCAAGGTATCATGGTTCACGGGTTCGGGAAGGCTTCCTTCTTCCGGCAACTCCGTCAGAAGATAAAGCTGCATCTCGTTGAAGTTGCGTCCGTCATCGTTCTCCGGCTCCGGCGTGGTCACGGTCCCGAAGATGGCCCCCGTAGGCAGTTCCATCTCTTGATATTCTTCACCGTCGTCATTATCGTCATCGTCATCATCGTCGTCGTTTTCATCATCATCGTCCGCGTCATCGCCATCTTCATCACTGGCGGAACCATAGCCATCCTCGGCGGGATCACTGCACGCAACCGTCAGAAAACAAAGGCTGAGCAATAAAAGACTCCAGATCAGAACGGATCGTTTCATGGTTACACTTCCTCGTTTAGCCGTCTATTCAATCCATGATGCCTGCACGAATCATCTCAGCTATAGCGCAAAAGCCTGAGCTTGTCACTTTTCTATAGCAAGAAAAAGAGCCAGCGGGTGTGTACGGAGGGAACCTCCTTCATGAAAAGCCGGAAGCCCTTCTTGCGTCTACCTTTGAGGAGACTCGTTGGAATGATCCAACGTCAACCCTTGATAGGAAAAACGGCCCGCCGGATGGCGAGCCGCTTGGATCCATGAAATAGGAAGATCAGGATTGCTTCCAGGCCGTGACTGCTACTCAAAGGCTTTGGTCAAGGTTTCCAGAAGTTCTTCGTAGGTGGTTTCTTCCGGATTGTAGGTGATTGATCCGTCATCCAAGGCAGTCCGAGCAATGCTTTGAAGCTGCTCCTTCTTCACACCCGCCTCTTTCAAGGTGGTTGGAAGCCCGCAGGCATCTTTCAGGCTGGAGGCCAGTTGCCGCACGGCATCAATGGCCCGAAGCGCTTGCTGACGCGGCGTCAGGCCGGGCATCGGGCCGGTCATCCACTCGCCCAACTGGGCCAGTTCGGCTTCCGATTTCTCCAGGTTGTATTCCATCCCGAAAGGTAACAGCACCGCATTGGCCACACCATGAGGGACATGGGCGACCCCGCCACAGGCATGGGCCATCGCATGAACCACGCCGACCATACTGTTACTGAAAGCGATTCCGGCCAGCAGTGCGGCGTTGGCCATGCCCAAACGGGCGTCTTCGTTGCGCCCATCGCGCACGGCGGTTTCCAGGTGCGTGCGAATCAGACGAATCGCGGAAAGTGCGAAGCTGTCCGAGACCGGGTTTTTCTGGAGGCAGATATAGGCTTCCACGGCATGGGTCAGCGCATCCATCCCCGTCGCGGCGGTAATGCGCGGCGGCATGGTCAGGGTCATTGTGGGGTCAAGGATCGCCGCGTGGGGATAGAGCTTGTTGCTCATAAAGGCCATCTTCACGTTGGCATCCGGGTTGGAAATCACCGCCACGTTGGTCACTTCGGAACCGGTGCCACTGGTGGTGGGAATCACGATGAAAGGCTGCATCGGCTTGGTCACACGGTCTACGCCTTGAAAGGCCATCAGGTCTTCCGAGCCTTCACTGACAACGATGTTCACGCCCTTGGTGGTATCAATGGCACTTCCACCACCCAAAGCGATGAGGCTGTCGCAATTTTTGTCCCGGTACAACGCAGCCACTTCGTTGACCACTTTGTTGCTGGAATCCGGCGGGGTCTTGTCAAACACAGCGGCCAGGCTCATCCCGGCATCGCTGAGCGCCTGCTCCACCGGCTGCTGCAATCCGGCCTGCACCACCCCGGCATCGGTAACCAGGAGCGGTCGGCTTGCGCCATGTTGTTGCAGTTCATAGGGCAAGTTGGCCAAGGCTTTTCGACCACTGAGAATCTTCACCGGGCAGATGAATTCATAATAACTTTTCGGCATCGCAAGCCTCCTTGGGCAAGGTCACGCGGTCTTGTGGATGGTTTCAGCGTTACGTGGTTTGAAACGGTTGGTTTATTTCCAGGCATTGCCAACAAGGTATGGAGTCAGCAAGGCCATGATTTTCGCCTTGGTCGCCAGTTCGCCCAGGCTCAGCTTGGGCGGACGCTTGAAGGTGGCATTCAGGATCAAACCGGGGAACAGGTAGGTCTGCACGATGGCCATCGCCCGCGTGACCTGCATCGCCTGTCCGTTGTTGCCTTCAATGGTGACACGGTTTTCCGCCACGGCAAGAGGCGCACCAAGTTGACCGGTGAAGATCAGCACGGCGCTGTCCAGGTTCTTGAACTGAATCTTCAACACCGGATCCTGGTAATCCATGCCCAGATAGTGAATGCGCCCTTCCCGCTTTTCCAGGGTCATGCGCGGCCCTTCGGGCAATACGCCGATCCCTACACGAAAGCCTTCGGGCCAGGTTTCGATTTCCTTTTGCATCGCCGGAACATAGCGGCTGCACAGGTTAAACGTGACCCCCAAGGCCAGAAGACTGGTTTGGGCTACAACACGTTTGGCCTGGGTTGCCGTTGACGGAGATGCCAGACGAGTCGCCTGCACGGCGTCCTTGATGCGTTGCATGCAACACCCTCCCTTGCAATACAGGGTTTGAATCCTACAACGGGTTTGGTTCAACACGGTCGATGGGGGGAGTATGGCACAAAGCAGATTGAAAGGCAATGGCGATTGTGACACGTCGCGTCACGTTCACAGGTCTTGATCGTTCTTCAGCAGAAGTAAGAGGGGAAGGAATAACCCGGAAAGGAAGCGGGAGAAAACGGAAGGCAGGCGTGAGGATCACACGGCTATTTCAGCATCAGGTCTTTCACCATTACCGTGCCACGGCCTAAATCAGCCAGGAAACTGACCCGCCCAAGCTCTTCTTTGACCTCAAAGCGGCAGTTATTGATCATGATCGTGACCCCTTGATAGACCTTGCTCAAGACATCCACCCTGGCATTCAGACAGGCTTCCACACTGTGATCTTTGACCCAGGCCGTCAATACCGAGCGCCTCTCTTTCAAGGCCTTGATCCTGGAAACGGATTGATGCAGAAGATCCCGGTCACTCTGGTCCATCCCGTATCCGCTGTTTTTCACTGAAAGCAGGGGTTGCACCACGCGGTATAGTTCCACCAGCTTCAGGCCGATGGTTTCCATTTCCTCTTTGACGACATCCAGGCTCATCGGGATTTCTTCATACACCCCGGCGGCTACCAGGGTTTTCACCCCACTGACGGCCCCCAACTCTTTGGCAATCACGCCCTGGGCTCCGTAGTTCTCTCCCCCGACGATACTTCCGGATTTGGCAGACAACACCCCGTGGGCGTGAACCTTGCTATGAAAAGCTCCGCCGATGAGTTCGATGTCGTGATCGCAGGTCACGGAACTCTGGTTGATGTATCCGGCTTTGACCAGTTGCTTGGCACGGGTCTGAGCGGTCATCTGGCCCAGAATCCCTTCTCCGACAATGATGGACCCACCGGCGGTCAGGTTGCTGGTATCCGAACAGCCCTTGATGGTAATATCATGCCCGGCGACAATATCGAAATTCTCCATCACCTGATCGCCCACTTCGACCGAGCCGATAAAGCGTAGATCGCCTTGAAACCAGTCTTCCAAGGAGCGAATGGCGAAGAGAGGATTGACGCTCAGAGAATTACCGGAGAGCTTAAAGTGTCCGTCTTCGGAACTGGTAATCGTCCCCTCGTCGTCTTCATGCAAGCCCTTATCCACCTTCAGGCTGACCAGGCGGCGCTGTTCATCTTGCAAGGCTCCAAAGACATCAAAGATGTCCCGCAACTCCTTCAGTTCTTCCTCGGTACGACGGCGGGCGATAACCGTCCCGGCAGAGATGTTGATCAGGGGAAGTTTTTCTTCGCGCACTCCGTCATACAGACCTTGAAGGAAACGATAGAGCGTCCGGCGGTTTTGGAAAAAGTGCAGGTCAAACACCACCTGCTTGAGATTTCCTTGGTCACAAACCAGGATTTCGTGCTGTTTCTCCAGCGCTTCTTCCTGAAATTTTTCGTTGGTCAGAACGTCCAGGTCCAGATGGGCTTTGATCCCGCAGGTCCGTAGAACCTTCTCGACATTGGCCGGAAGCACCTTGCGCCGTAGTTTGACGAAGGCTTTCATGTTGTCGGCAGTAACCCAGACGGAAAGCCCGTTTTCCTCTTGCAATTCCTGTTCTTTGTGAACGGGGAAAATGTGCAGATCATCCGAGCGCCCTTTACGGATGACATTCTCCATGCCCATCAGGTGTTTGGAATTTTTCTCCTGCGGTTCTTTGGACAACGGGTTTGGCACGAAACACCTTTCCTTGCTGTAACACATGGACCCAGATTCACCCGGCGACGGTCCTTGACCGAGTACGCCTAGCTTGATACACGTCAAAAAGTTGAAAAACTTGAGGGTTTTTTGCTATGGTTGCACTAGACTTTCCGCCAAGAAACACGATAACACGCCATCACGCAACAACGAGGCGTCCCATGAAACACGCGATCCGGTTCTGCTTTCTTTTCACCCTCTGTCTTCTCGTTTCGGCCTGCTCCGGAGAGGATGACTCCACTCCGTCGGAGAAGCCCTCCGATGATGATGACAACACCGAGGATGAAAACGGAGACAACAATCCATCCGACGACGATGATGATGACAACGATGACGATAATGACGATAGTGAGGAAACGCCCCAGGCTGGAACGGAACACGAGGATGACTTCGGCGTGACCTGGATCTACATTCCCGCCGGGGTGTTTCAGATGGGATGCAGCCCCCGTGATGAAAACTGCGTGGCCGATGAACGGCCCGTGCATGAGGTCACTCTGGACGGCTTCTGGATGATGCGTACCGAAGCAACCCAAGCCTTGTATGCACAACAGACCGGGGAAAATCCAAGCACCTTTTCGGCGTGCGATACCTGCCCGGTGGAAAGCATCAGCCATTCCCAGGCCCAGGACTTCTGCGAAAGCCTGGAAGCCCGGCTGCCCAGCGAATCTCAATGGGAATACGCCGCCCGTGCCGGAACGGACAGCATCCGGCTTTGCGGGGATGACGAAGCGTGCCTGCCGCAGATTGCCTGGTATGATGATAACAGCGAGAGCCAGACCCAGGACGTCGCTCAGTTGCAGGCCAACGACTTTGGGTTGTTCGACATGCAGGGCAATGTCTGGGAGTGGACGCAGGACTGCTACCAGCCCACGTTCAACGAGGCTCCCACAGACGGCAGCGCCCTGCTTCGTGAGGGATGCACCCGCCGCGTAGCCCGTGGTGGAAGCTGGTACCTCTACGCCCGCCGGATGCGTATCTCCAACCGCTTGGAACAGGCCGCCGATGAACCCGGCGACTACCTTGGCGTGCGCTGCGTCAAAGCCTCCTTCTAAGGAGCTTCGCGGAAATGGTATGGGAGTCACCAATGAAACACGCCGCCGTCATCCTGATCTTATGCATCTTTACATCATTTACGCTTGGGCCATTTGCGATGGGGAAGGAGCCTTCTGAGAAGTCTAATTATCTCTTGGAAACCCATAGACTTTTAATCAAGGAATGGAATCAACACCAATTACTGATTCGCGAACAATCCCAAGCTCCAATTGGGAAAAGAGGTCAGCATCCGTATATGGAAAGATCTTATTCTTCCATGTTTTTGATCCAAGATACTTCTGACTACATAGCAATTGATTATTATGTAAAATCGTTGAATTGTAAGGATTGCACTGATCTGTTGATCCATTCGCACATAGGGAGCTGGATTAGAAGCCTTCAAAGTCCATTTCGTAAAGATTCCATACTTGCAATCTATCAACGTGCATCTCATGGAATCTGTGACAGCTTAACCAGTGTTGTTCTCAACCAAGCTTCAATTGAAGAGTGGAATCTTAGTAAATACAAATTTATAGAACCATGTCTTTCAGGTGGTTCTGATGAATGGAGAGAGTCCGAAGAATACCTAAAATTTGCGCAGGAAGTAACGGCAAGGCTTCTTCATGATTTGTCTTCAGTAAACAAAATGCACTACAAAAAATAATACTGGGATGACGCTTCATGTTTCTTGGATGAAACAATAAGACGTAATCTGTATGCGAAGTGGAGGGTCTTTTCTGGTTAAAAAAATGATAAGCCTCCAGCCAATCCGGTTGAAACCTATAATAAAGTATGGAATTCATATGGAAAAGCGCTTCTTCAATGTGAAAGTGTTTTTCCCTACGATTTCGACCGTGGAAAACAGCTTTTGAAGGAATATGGTCCTTTCCCCAAGCCGGAATGGGTTGAGGCAATGAAAGAGATCAATTCCAAAAGCCTGAAGGAATGGGAAGAGATTGTGAAAAAGGAAGAAGCCGAAAAGGCCAAGCAGCCCAAGACTCCCAAAGCACAGCCCCAACCTTCCCGCTAAACCTCAACAAATCCCTGTGACTCGAATAAGTTAGTAACCCGACGATTATAACCGAGCTTAAGAATCGTCATCCTCCGCGCAGGCGGAGGATCCAGACAACTGAATTTACTCTGGATTCCCGCCTTCGCGGGAATGACAAAATGGATACTTCGTCTAACTTCTTGTTGCCGGGTTCATCGTCTCCCCCTTTAATCGTACAGAACACACAAAACCCCCGACCGCATGGCCGGGGGTTTTGTTCTAGCAGGAAGAAAGATCAGGGCTTCGCTTAACTGCAACCACTGGTGGCTGCACAGACCGGGCAGACGTAGCAGGAACCGTTCCGGACCATCATCGAGCCACAGCCGGAGCAGGTGGGCGCATCGGCCTGGTTGGCCGTTGTGAAACGGTGGCTGCCTTCCGGCTTGGTTTCATCCATGTCTTTCTTGGACGGCGGCGTAAGCAAGGCGGCATCACCGTTACTCAACGAAGGCTCATGGTTTCCGATGGCCTGGTTCGCTTCCTGGTCCAAGAACTTCAAAGCCAACCAACGGAAGATGTAATCATACAGGCTCTTGGCCATGCGGATCTGCTCATTCGTGGTGAAGCCGGAAGGCTCGAAGCGCATGTGACTGAACTTCTGCACCAGGGTTTCCAGGGGAACACCATACTGCAAGGCCAGACTGGTCATTGTCGCGAAACCATCCAACAGACCACTGATGGTGGAGCCTTCCTTGTTCATCACCAGGAACAGCTCACAGGGTGTGCTGTCATCATATTTGCCGACGGTGATATAACCTTCATGACCGCCGATACTGAACTTGTGGGTGATGCTTTCACGTTCCATCGGCGGCTTGCGGCGCATCGGCTTGTAGGCAATGCTCTTCTCGTCCTCTTTGTCTTCACCGGCACTCAAGGGCTGGACGCCTTTGGAGCCGTCGCGGTAGATCGCCACGGCCTTCAAGCCCATTTCCCAGGCTTTGGTGTAGGTGTCGATGATGTCGTTGACCGTCGTCTCGGCGGGCAGGTTGACCGTTTTGCTGATTGCACCGGAGAGGAAAGGTTGAACGGCGGCCATCATCTTCAGGTGACCCATCGGTTGAATGAAGCGTGTGCCGTTAAAGGGCTTGCTGGCGCAATCGAACACCGGCAGGTGATCTTCACGCAGGTGAGGCGCGCCTTCAATGGTATCGTGGGCGTCGATGTAATCGGCGATGTCGCTGATCTGTTCGTTGCGATAACCCAGCTTGCGCAACCCCACGGGAACGGTGGTATTGACGATTTTCAACATGCCGCCACCGGCGAGGTTTTTGTATTTCACCAGCGCAAAGTCCGGTTCAATGCCCGTCGTGGTGCAGTCCATCATAAAGGCGATGGTTCCAGTGGGAGCCAGCACGCTGACCTGGGAGTTACGGAAGCCGTGCTTGGTCCCCAGCTTGATCACGTTCCCCCAGGCTTCCTGAGCCGCTTTGAGCAGGCCGGTAGGGACGTAGTCGGTATCCAAGCCATCCAGGGCGCTTTGGTGCTGGCGCATGACATCCATGAAAGGCTGGTGATTGACTTCGTACTCGCTGAACGTCCCCACATGGGACGCAATCTTGGCGCTCTGGGTGTAGGCCCGACCGGTCATCAGGGCGGTGATCGCCGCAGCGTAGTTGCGCCCTTCATCGGAATCATACGCCAGACCGCGGCTCATCAGCAACGCCCCCAGGTTGGCATACCCCAACCCCAGCGGGCGGTACTTATGGCTGTTGATGGTGATGCGTTCACGCGGGTAAGCCGCGTTGTCAACCACGATCTCCTGGGCCAGAATGGTGATGTCCACCGCTTTCTGGAAGGCTTCGTAATCGAATTCCCCTTCGGGCGTGCGGAATTTCATCAGGTTCAGGCTGGCCAGGTTGCACGCCGAATCATTGAGGAACATGTATTCGCTGCACGGGTTGGAGGCTTCAATGCGACCGGAGTTCTTGCAAGTATGCCAGTTGTTGATGGTGGTGTCGAACTGCATTCCCGGATCGCCGCATTCCCAGCAGCTTTCCGAGATTTTGCGCATCAGGTCGCGAGCCTGATAGGTATCCATCGGCGTGCCTTCGGTGACGGAGGCGGTGAACCACTTGCCGTCTTCACGCACGCTGCGCATGAAGCTATCCGGAACCCGCACGCTGTTGTTGGAGTTCTGGAAGAAGATGCTGGAATAAGCTTCACCGTTGAAGGAACCATCATACCCGGCGGCAACCAGCGCCTTGGCCTTGCGTTCCTCGTTCACTTTGCATTCGATGAAGTCCACGATGTCCGGGTGGCTGACATCCAGAATCACCATTTTCGCGGCACGACGGGTCTTGCCGCCGGATTTGATCACACCGGCGAAAGCATCGTAGCCCTTCATGAAGCTGACCGGACCGCTGGCCCGTCCACCGGTGGAAAGCTTTTCCCGGCTGGAGCGCAGACCGGAGAGGTTGGAACCCGTGCCGCTGCCGTACTTGAACAACATGCCTTCGGTTTTGGCCAGATCCATGATGCTGGTCATGCTGTCATCCACGCTGTTGATGAAGCAGGCCGAGCATTGCGGATCCGGCTCCACACCGACGTTGAACCACACCGGGCTGTTGAAGGCCACATACTGGTTGACCAAAAGGTGCTTCAGTTCGTCGCAATAGATGTCCCGATCTTCTTCACTGACGAAATAGCCCTGCTTGTAGCCCCACTGGCTGATCGTTTCGGCAACGCGGTCAATGACGTTACGCAGGCTTTTTTCCTGCAAGCCTTTGCTCAGGTCCAGGCGGAAGTATTTGCTCACCACGACGTTGGTGGCCAGTTGGCTCCAGAATTTGGGAAATTCCACGTCTTTCTGCTCAAAGACCACTTCCCCTTTATCATTGGTAATGGTCGCCTGACGCAATTCCCACTCGAACTGCTCGTAGGGATGAATATCCGGGCGGGTGAAGTAGCGGTCAATGGTCATGCCGTTGGCACGGTCAAAACTCAGTTGGTCCACCTTCAGTTTGAAGCCGCCACCGCTGGAGGGTTCCAGCAGGTAGTATTCCTGCGGGGTCAATCCGGGAGGGCAATCACGCCAGACCATGCCCTCACGGGGTTGGGCCATCGTCTCGGACGAGGTTTCCTGCTGTGGGTTCGGACTCTTGTCTTTGGAACGTTCTTCCTTATCGGAAGGCTGGGTATGGATCGGGTTCATCGTCTCTCCTCCAGGCTAACCATGAACGAGGTCATGGGAAATCAATGGCTCGTGTCACCGCGTCCTCAAAGATGTTTGCCTGGCAGGGGCTGGACGCGAAGGCTTCGGATTGCGCGGTCTCTATCAATGGACCATGATAGCTGTCATGGTCTTGAAATTGCTTTACAAATCATGAAAAAGAACAAACCAACCCCTACCCTCGACGAGCATTCATTCCGGACAGATTTGAAACCTCATTCAAACCGCGTCCATCGGTCGGTGTTGTGTTAAAGCGTGTCCCCACAGCACGAAACTCGACCTTGGGCCACTTTCCAGTTTCCTTGGACCAGGGAGATTCCGTGATGTCCGAAGACCTGCGAAAGCTAGCAGCGCTTTAGAAAATTGTCAAGGACAAAACACAAGATGTGGTGCCATGCACTGAGTGGATGCCCCAAGATGTTGTGGTTTGCGAATGTTGAAAACCGGGGTGCTTTCAAGAGAAATTCAATAGCTTTTCTGCGCTCTTAGCTTTCCTGAGCGGCCCATGTGGAAGGCTGTGGACAAATTCCTGCAAAATTTGCGGAAGAGAGAGAAAGCTCTTGGAATCCATCTTCTTTTCAAGGGTTCCCAACAGCGGCGATGTTTACGCTCGATCACCCTGCATTTTTCATCAATCCGGGCCTGAAACCGGTAGAATGAAAGAGGCTGAAACCCTCCCTAACCTATAGTGAATATAATCCTGTCACTGGATCACAAGGCCATGATTTAATTGTATGTTTTATGAAATCCTGCTTTTCACGGTGAAGCCTCTTTTTTGCGTATTTCAGACTTCAGTCTGTAGCCTTATGACTTTACTGTAATTTTTCAGGTGCTTGTGTCAACGCTCTTCAGAGGATGTTTCATTCTTGTTGGATGGGCTTTCATCGTCCCCTTGACGCACATGATCCAGGATACGCTCTGCCAGGGTATCGGGAATACCGGGAAGGGAGGCGATCTCTTCCACCGTTGCCTCACGAATCCGCTTCAAGCTACCGAAATGGCTCAGCAAACGTTTCATGCGCGTCGGTCCGACGCCATCAATATCCAACAGGCCGGAGCGCAAGGTGCTGCGCTTGCGTACCGTTCGGTGGTAGGTAATGGCGAAACGGTGGGCTTCATCGCGCAGGCGTTCCATAAGGAACAGTTCACCCGTACCCCGCTTCAATAACACAGGATTTTTCCGTCCAGGTAAAAAGACCCGCTCCGGCGTGCGGTGCTTTCCTTCTTCCTCCTTGGCAATCTGCCCCGGCCCCACTTCATTCTTCAGACGACTTTTGGCCAGGGAGACCAGATCCGTTTGGGTGATGCCCAACTCCTTGAACACCTCTCGCGCCACATTCAGTTGACCGATTCCTCCGTCCACGACAAAGAGATCCGGCAGGTTGTCTTCCTCCTTGCCTCGCTTGAAGCGCCGGGAAAGCATCTCGTACATCATGGAAAAATCATCCGTTTTTCCATCCTGTTGGATTTTATAGCGACGGTACTCGCCCTTGGCCGGTTCTCCACCGAGAAAACAGACCACACTGCCGACGCTGCTGCTACCTTGAAAGGTACTGATGTCCGCACATTCAATGCGCTGCGGAAGGCGATTCAAATGCAGGGTTCGTTGCAGACGTTCTAAAATCAGGAGGCCATCCTTGCGTTTTTCCTTACGCCGGGTGAAGGATTGCCGGGCGTTCTGCATCGCCATCAACAGCAGATTTCTCTTGGCCCCGCGCTGGGGGCGGATCACTTCCAGGGCATGGCCCGCACGGTCCCGCAGCCAGTCTTCCAACACATCGCGGCTTTCCAGATCAAAGGGGAGAATGAGTTCCGAAATCACCGGCTCGGTCTGCTGGTAATATTGTTGTAAAAAGCTCTGGAGCAATTCCTTGTTACTGATTTCATAGCCCTGCATTGCATGGGGCAGGTAGGCATCCACACGACCTTTTCTGACCTTTACCACCCCGGCTTCGGCGAATTCTCCCTCACGGTAAAAGCCGATCACATCCCAGTTGACGTTCTGGGGAATCTCCATGAACTGCTTTTCCAGGGTGACTTCAATGGCCTGAATCTGGTCACGGATGCGGGCGGCCCGCTCGAAGTCCAGGTCTTTGGCCGCTTCCTGCATCTGGGGAACCAGTTCATTGAGCAGGAGATCCTTCTTGCCTTCTAAAAACAAGCGCACACGGTTGACTTCACGGGTGTAGGTTTCTTCATCCACCGGCAGACTGCACGGCCCGTAACAGCGGCCCATTTCGTGGCGCACGCAAGGACGAGAGCGCCTGAAGACGCTGTCCGAGCAATCCCGCAGCATGAAATGCTTGTTGATCAGCTTCAACACCTGCCGTGCTGAATTGCCGGAGGTGTAGGGGCCGAAATACAAGGAGCCGTCATCCACACGCTTGCGTACCACCTCCAATTTCGGCCACTGGGCAGTGAGATCCAGGCGCAGACTGAAATAGGTTTTGTCGTCTTTGATACGTACATTGAAACGGGGCCGGTGTTTCTTGATCAGGCTGTTTTCCAGAATCAGCGCTTCTTTGTCCGTGCCGGTGGTGATGAACTCCACATGGTGCAGCAGGTTGGGCAGATCCGTAACGAAATAGCGTGTATCTCCGGTTGGATGGATGTACTGGTGCATCCGCTGGTGCAGGTCTTTGGCCTTGCCGACGTAAAACACCTTGTCTTCTTCATCCATCATCAGATAGCAACCCGGCTCGTGGGGTGCTTCATGGAGGATGGCTCGGACGTTCTCTCGAAGGGGATTCATACCGGAAATACTCCTGACGAACGGAAATCCTCTCAGGCAAGGACATGGCCAAGCCTGCGCTATCCGCACACAAAGAAAAACCGCTCCATCCTCAAGGAAGAACGGAAACGGTTTGATCTGTACCCGAAAGCGTGAATCAAGGCAAGGGCTTTAGCCGGGAGGCCAGGTCAGTTTGCGGCCACCTACAACGTGCATATGCATGTGAAACACCACCTGACCGGCGGCCTTGCCGGTGTTCACCACGGCACGGTAGCCCTGCTGGTCGATGCCCAGTTCCCGCGTGATCTTGGCTGCGACGGTGAACATGCGTCCCAGGGTTTCTTCATGCTCCGGGGTGGCTTCGTTGATGGAGGGAATATGCTCTTTAGGGATAATCAACAGGTGGTGCGGAGCCACAGGATTGATGTCTTTGAAGGCCAACACCTTATCATCTTCGTAAAGGATGTCGGCGGGCAATTCTTTGCGCACGATGCGACAAAATAAGCAGTCGTCCATCGGAACCTCCCTGATGGTGCAATTTGGCAAGGCGAACTTCCAGCGATGGTCTAGCATGAAGTGGAAGAAATGGCAAGTTTCGGATCAAAGCAGAGAAAAACAAGGGCTGAAACACCCTCCCCTTCTGATCGGCGAAGAATGTCCCCCCTTGACAAAACCTCTTTACGCCCTTACACTTTGACAAGTATCGAATCGTATCTTTGGGAGAAACCATGAACGCCAAACAACTTGCCAAGATCATGAAAGCGCTCTCCAACGAAAACCGTCTGGCTTTGTACCTGGAAATCGCCAAGCATAAGGAGTCGGACTTTGAAGCGCCGGAATGCGCAATCAGCGACATCGTCAAGCTGTTCGGCATCAGTCCACCCACCATTTCCCACCACCTCAAAGAACTGACCAACGCCGAGTTGATTACCACCGAAAAGCGCGGCAAATATCTGGTAGCCCGGATCAACAAGGAAACTCTGGCAGACGTTCAACAGGTGCTTTCCGGTATTGAGGGAGCCTGACGTGAGCCCTTTTTTTACACAAATACTTCGATGCTTTTCAAAACGTGGAAGCGTTCGCAAGCCAAGCTGGAAAACAATTCTAGTCATGGTGCTGCTGCTTCCCATTCTCGCTGAAGGAATCTTGATTATGACCGCATGTTCTGCAATCGGAGCCAAGGCATCGGGCGCACGGCTTGAGGCGATGAAAGCCTCACCGAACTGGCGCAACGGCTACTTTGTCAACCTACACCATGACAACCCACCCAAGATGTTTGAAGCCTTGGGTAAATGGATGAACAAATCCGCGAACACGGTACCGAAAGACCCGCTTCCCGTGGTGGAACGCACCAAGGCAGAGTTTGAAACGCCGCCGCCAAGCGGCTTGCGCATCACCTGGCTGGGGCACTCCACCCAACTGATTGAGCTAGACGGCCACCGCGTGTTGGTTGATCCGGTATGGAGTGAGCGCACCTCACCGGTTTCCTGGGCGGGACCGAAGCGCTTTCACAAGCCACCGTTGCCATTGGATGACTTACCCGCTCTGGATGCCGTGGTGATCTCCCACGACCACTACGACCACCTGGACCTTCCCACCATCCAAGCCCTTGGTGATCGTGCGCCGGTGTACCTCGTCCCGTTGGGTGTTGGAGCGCATCTTGAGTCCTGGGGCGTGGAAGCGGAGCGGATCATCGAACGCGATTGGTGGGGAGAGGCGAAATTGGGAGAGTTAAGCTTTACCGCCACGCCGGCACGCCATTTCTCCGGACGCTCTCCGATCATGGCCGACAAAAAAGCCACGTTGTGGTCGGGTTGGGTGATTGCCGGGCCGACGCACCGCGTGTACTACAGCGGAGATACGGGGATGTTCCCTGGGTTCAAGGACATCGGCGAGAGGCTTGGCCCCTTTGATGCCGTGATGATAGAGATCGGCGCCTACAATCAGATGTGGGCCGATCTGCACATCGGCCCGGAACAGGCCATCGACGCACGCCTGGCCCTTGGAAGCGGCTTGTTTATTCCCGTTCACTGGGGCACCTTTGATCTGGCCCTGCACGGCTGGACCGAACCTATCGAACGCCTGCTTGTCGCCGCAAAAAAAGCCGGTGTCGCGGTGGCTGTTCCCCAACCCGGCGGCAGTGTAGAGCCAGGCAATCCGCCGGAAATCAACCCGTGGTGGCCCACTATCCCCTGGCAAAGCGCCGAGGAAGCCCCCATCGTTTCAAGCGGTTTGTAACAAGTAAGCCTCGCAGCCACCATACGTTGCGTTCACACATGGTTCCTACCAACATCTGAACCCAACAAACAAACCCCACCTCAAAGGCAGGGTTTGTCAGTAACCTGGCCCGATGCAACAAGCATCGGGCCGTTTCTTTTTCGAAGCATCGTCGCAAAAACCGAGATCGTTTCAATCACCGTTGCGGCAATCAGGCATCTTTCTCAACGATATTGAGTTCAATCTCCGGAGGGTTCTCAATGGTTTTCTTGACCATGCACTGAGCGGCAGCCAGTTTCACGGCTTTGTGGTATTTCTCCGGGAAGCCTTTGGGCAATTCGATGTCCACTTCAATGGTATCGACATAACCGGTCATGTCCGGAATGACACGCTGGCGGATGCTGATGCCTTCGGTGGGAATATCCCGACTCTGGCAGAATTTGGCCACATAGTAGCCGCTGCACGCACCCACACTGCACAAGAAATACTGGAACGGGTCCGGCGCGGTGCCCTCCCCGCCTTCTTCCGGTTTCTGGTCCGTTTTAATCTCAAACTCATTGATGAAAGCATTGACTTTCAAGCCACCCATCAATTTTGCCGTAATTTCCAACATGGAGGTTCTCCTTTGCAACTGCATTCATGGACTCGCTAAATAACCGAGCAGGAACCATAGCAGATAACCGGATCGGGTTTCAAGATATTCCTACGCAGCGAAGAATCGGATCATGCAAGGCAATCAGCCATCTGAACGTTTCAAGAAGCCTTGCTTGCTCCAGGCCTGTTCATCGGCAGGAATCAGGTTGACCAGAATCGCAGACCTGCCCCGGTAGTCAATCCGTTTGGAACAAAGACGGAGGTATACGGGATGACCATCCCGGTGAATGGCCCTGAATACGTAGCTTTCCAAGAAACCGCTCTCCTGATTCAGTTTTCGTCGGTGTTGTTCCAGCATCACGGAAATATCCTCCGGATGAAGCATCTTGATCGCTTCGCCCGGCAAGAAAGCCGTCATTTCATCAATCGTATAGCCAAGAAACTTCGGGCAGATATGGTTCGCGTAGCGGATCTTCTCGTCCTGGATGATTAAAATACCGAAATAGGCTTCTTCGGTGATGGAACGAAACATCTCTTCACGGTCTCGCAGGCGTGCTTCCATGTCGCGCCGGTGACTGATGTCACGGCTGATCCCTTCAAAAGCCTCCACACGCCCGCTCTCCCCGCGAATAAAGGAAATGGTTGCTTCACACGGGGTGGGCGTCCCATCCACATGGCGAAAATCCACTTCAAGCTGAATGGAGGATTCGTTTCGATGAAAAGCCTCACGCAAGGACTGACGGATACGCTCAATACTCGGTTCCGTGAGATACTCTTCCATCTCCCGACCCAGGGCTCGCTCAACACTCCAACCCAGTTGCTTTTCCACCGCATTGTTGACAAACAACACCGTTCCCTCAAACGAGATACGCCAGATCATATCCACCGCGTTTTCAGTCAGACGGCGGTATCGGGCTTCGCTTTCCTCCAAAGCCTGAGTACGTTCTTGAACCAGGTCTTCCAAGTGTTCACGGTGTTCCGAGAGTTCCAGCCACAGTTGGTGATTGTCTTCTTGAAGCTGGCGCACCTTGGCAGCATTGGCCACCGTTGTACAGATCGCATCTCCGCCAACAGGTTTGGGTAAATAGTTGAACGCCCCAGCCCGCACGGCTTCCACCGCACTGTCTACCGTCGGTTCCCCAGTGATCAGAATAATAGGAATTTCGGGGTCACGCTCACGGATGGCATGCATCAACTCCACCCCGCTTTGTCGAGGCAGAATCACATCGGTCACCACCACATCAAAGCGATGCCTGTCCAACAAGGCGAGAGCCTCGAAGGAATCCTGTGCCGTCTCGACCTCAAAGCCTTCGTCCCGAAGAAACTCCTGCAAGGTCAAGCGGATACCCGGTTCATCGTCAACAATCAGAATACGAGCCATTGAATTTTACAGTTCAACCTACCTACGTTATCGACGTTTTCGTGATTCAACCTATCACACTCGGAGGGAAAAAAACAATCCCTTTTCCTTTCTGACAGACCATGCCATCTCTTTTCAAACAAGACCTTCAGATTCCACCCGGAGTTGCATTTCCTTTTCCATCAGAAAACAGCTTGAAAATGAGCTGTAGTTCCAATTATCTTGCTTGAGGACAACAGAAACCATCATTATATTCAATATGAACACAAAGATAGAGCATAAAGGCAAAACAAACTAAAATAACTGATAGTTTTTCTTCTACCTGATCTGGGTTCATTTCTTCCCCAGCCCAAGAAAGCCTCTTCAGATTTGTGCCAAAACGCCGATACAACCTGCGCGGAAACATGCGGAGTGGTCACAAGGTCAACCCCTACAACCAAGCCGCAGCTTTCCATGTACGAGGAATAACCATCCGTTCCGGACTGCGCATCAAGGTGTTCCTCATTGAACAGATTTAAACGGCTTGGAACCCAGCAGGTTGTATTATGGCTGTAGTTGCAAGATCCAAGAGAAAAAAGTCAGAGGGAAAACGAGTGAAACGATCCGCCCTGAGTAGCAACAGCGCGAAATTACTGGTCACCTTCGCATCCATTGTGGGTGTGGCCTTCGTTGCCGGTCTATCCTGTCAAATCAGTTCAGGCATCTTTGGCTCCACCTTCAGTGAAGACAGCTTCTGCGGCTTTGTCGATAACAATCCCTCCTGGCTGGTCATCAGTGCCATCGCCTCCATTGGAACCATTCTACTGATTGTCATCAACAATATGGGCCCCAAATTGGGAGACAGCCGCAATGCCCCAAACGAACGAGTCGCAGAACAGAAAATCGGGATGGCCAAAGAGAAGCTCAATCAAGAGCATTTTTCGGACCGTGTAGAAGGCGTGACCGAGTTAGAGAACCTCGCCCGAAAATCTCCCAGCCGTCATTCTGATGTGATGAAGATTCTCATGGGCTTTATCAAACGAAACGCCTCGATCAAAGGGATGAAACCCGATGATCCTCCGGTTCAACAGGTACAAGCCGATCAAACAGAGAACGAAGAAGCAACCTCATCGGACTCCGACGCCATTGCCGCCTCGCCGGATAATCCAACCAAGGCCGAAAAGAACGCAGATCCCAACCCACTTCCCCCTGCCTTGACAGTCAAGCCCGGCGTAGATGTTCTGGTTGCCATCAAGGCTGTAGCCAACCGCAATTATCACAACGATGACCAAGAAGGGCTGGTCGACCTTTCTCATGCCAACCTCCGAGGCGCCGTTGTCCCCGGTTCCTATCTGAAAGGAGCCAACCTTCAAAACGCCAACCTGTCGGCGGCCAACCTGGAAAAATCCGTCCTCAGCGATGCAATTCTCCACCAAGCCTGGCTGACCGGGGCCAACCTGTGGAACGCCCGTCTGAACCGAGCCACCTTGATCCAAGCCAAGATGGACCGAGCCAATATGGAAAAATCCTCGGCAGATCGTGCCCAGTTCTGGGAAGCCGACATGCGTCAGACCAGGCTCACAATGGCCAGTGTTCAGGGAGCGAAATTCGGTGAAGCCAAGATGATGGACCTGGAAGCCAATGAAACCAACTTCACTCAAGCCTATCTGGTTGTCGCTGATCTTCGCACCGCAAAGCTGAAGAAAGCGATTTTCAACAAAGCAGACCTTCGTGGCGCAGAGATGACCGGAGTGAACGCGGAAAAAGCCTCGTTTGTTCAGGCGGATCTATCCGTAGCCAATCTGACCAATGCAGAACTGGGCGAAGCAGACCTGCGTGGAGCGCAACTCAAAGGCACCATTTTCCGCAATACCAACTTACGCGGAGCCAATCTCTGCGGAGCCAACCTCAGCCAGATCCAGGTGCAGGATGAAATCTTAGGCCCGACAAGCGTTGAAATGCGTCGGCTCAGCCCGGAAACCTATCGGGGAACCGATTTCAACCAGGTTCTCTTTGACGAAAAGACCATTTTCCCCAACGGATTCCGACCGGACCGTCATGGCATGGTACGGAAAACCCAGAAGAAGAACGATATCTATTGAAACACAGTCATTCAAAGGCTGGAAGACCGAAGCCGCCCGGCCAGGGATCTGTTTACAGTTCCACCATACCGCTATCGAAGGCTTTCAGCTTTTCCCGGATGAAGTTCTGATCAAGCAGAATGGTTTTCTCGTCCCGATCCGGAGCCTCGAACAGCACATCATGCAAGACCTCTTCCATGATCGCTCTCAACCCACGAGCCCCGACCTTGCGTCGGGTGGCGAAGCAGGCGATCTCATACAAGGCTTGCTCTGAAAAGTCCAAGTCCACCTCATCCGCCTTCAAGAGCGCCTTATACTCCTTCACCAAGCTATCGGGTGGTTCCTGAAGAATCCGAAGCAGATCCTCTTCGGAGAGGGCATCCAACTGAGCCACCACGGGAATCCTCCCCAGAAGTTCCGCCAGCATCCCGTATTCCAGCAATTGCCGATGGGTCACACGACGAATCCGTTGTTGGCTGGCTCCGCCGGGGACTTCGCTGAACCCCATTTCCCCGGTCTCCCGATAATATTCACGGATGTCCGTAAACGTTCCGGCACAGATGAACAGAATGTTGGAGGTATCCACCTCGACGAAATCATGCTTGTTCCAATGTTGGGTGATATTGATCGGCACGAAGATACGCTGGCCTTCCAGAATCTTCAACAAAGCCTGCTGTACCCCTTCACCGCCGATGTCTCTGGCTCCGGCTCCGGTGCGCATCCCTCCGGCCCGGCGGGCAACTTTATCCAACTCATCGACAAAGACAACACCTCGTTGGGTTGCCGCCACATCACCACCCGCGGCATGAAGCAACTCGCCGATCATCACCTCAACATCTTTTCCATAATACCCTGCCTCGGTGTATTCCGTAATATCCACGGAAGCAAAGGGCAGATCCAACACGGTAGCCAGGTTCCTTGCCAGATGGGTTTTCCCCACCCCTGTCGGACCAATGAGCAGGATGTTGCTTTTCTTGATCAGGCTGCGCCCACGCGCTTCCACATCACGGACGCGCTTCAAGTGATTGTAAGCACCCACAGCAACCACACGCTTGGCCCGCTCCTGACCGATCACATAACGGTCCAACTCCTCGTAAATCCGGCTGGGAGTCAAAGGCTTACCGACGCGAAAGGGCGGCGCGGAACGTGGTTTCGGCGGAGGAACTGTCATGTGTTTTCTCTTTCGTGCTAAGGAGCGATAGTGGATATGGTAACGCAGGCCTTGCCAGGGATCAAGGAGAAAACGGCGCCGCCCATCAAACCTTGAAATCCATTCAAACAAAGGATTGTCTTTCCGGAGCCGAGAGAACACCTGGAAACAGGCTTTGTAAAACACAATCCACCCTGTACCACAACGGCTCACCCCGTCACGTTTACCATGAGCATTGCAATTATTTGTAAGATAGGCTATGTAAACGGTGGAGATTGGTGTGTTTCACGATACGATCAGCAGATGGTGAACCACCTTGGAGCGTTAAGACCCGTTCAATGACCCTATGGATAAAGGATGATGATTCCATGAAACGAACCCACTGGACAACCCTGACAGTACTTTTGATCGCATTGCTATTTATGCTGCCTTTTGCCGGCTGCGACGACAGTTCATCGGACGATGATGACGATATCCAAGATGACGACGATGACGATGATGACGACGACAATGATGATGATGACGACGACGATGATGATGATGACGACGATGACGATGACGATGACGATGATGACGACGATGATGACGACGATGACGACGATGATGACGATGATGACGACGATGTCCCCGATTGTGAATGCGATGTCTGCCAGACCGAAATGGATATGAGCACCAAGCAGGCAACCTTCATGGAAGTCCAAGGCATGAAGTGGTGGAATGCCCAATTTGCCGACAGCAGCACGGACCCGCAAACTCTCGTCCGTTTCAGCACTCGTTTTGAAGATTGGCGCTTACCTGGTTACATTGAGATTACTGCCGCTGAAACCAGCTACGACACCTGTGAATTCTGCATTCTGGCCTACAGCCATCCTGTATCAATGGGTGGAACAACAACCTTCGCCAAAATGTACATGCCCAAGGTTGGCGGAAAAATCAATCTGCAGAAACTAGGTACGGTTCCCGGTGAAGACTTTAAGGGCGTCTTGGAAGATGTTGTTTTCCAGGAAGTATCCATCAATACCACGACCTATGTCGCAACGCCTGTTGAAGGTGGTAATACCTGGTGTGCGGATGGTATGGCCTGGGATTTCACCTTGGACGACCACACCCTGGTGGATATCCCGCAACCCACGGGCCTGAGCTGCGACTACCCTGAAGCACCCTATAATTTCAAAGGCCCCAACGTCATTGAGCAGGGAGACGAAGCGGGGACGATGCCCCCGATGGATTGGAACGGTGCCTACTACAATGGAGAATCCGTGGGCTTGAACCTCGCCCAGTACAAATGCGATCACCCGGAAATCAAAACGATGGTTTTCATCGTCTCCAGTGGCTGGTGCCCCCATTGCAAAACCCACCTTCGCGATAGCTTCTGTGCCCAGCCGGAAGCCGCCCTACCGGACGTGGATGAAGACGGCGACGTAGACGGTGACGAAGACGGTGACGTCGATGGTGATGTCGATGGCGACGAAGAAGTAGAACTGGAACCAAGCTATGAAGCAAAGCTTTATGCAGAAAATGCAGAAGTCGTCTACCTCTTACTGGACAACAACACTCCCGGCAACCCCGCCGATGATGAATTCGCCAACCTCTGGATCAACAACTTAGGCTGCAAAAGCGGTTATCGTCTGGCTGATGTAAGCAACAGCGACGGCCTTTCGATGGTGACCGAAGCCTATTACATGCACGATGGCGCAGTGCCTTGGGCCTTTATCGTGCGTATGGAAGATATGAAAATCACCCATATTCAATCCGGTGGTTTTTGGCTGGACTTCCTGGGCATCGCCCGCGCCAACAACCAATAAATCCAAACGGGTGGGCTGATACCTCAACCCTCCCCTATCCGTGAAAAGGACAACGCCCTGCCGATCATCGGTAGGGCGTTGTTTCTTGATAGGAAAAAGAGTAGGTTCAACTTCCCAAACCGGGGAATCCAAGACCACCATCAAGGATGGGAACGAGAGGTGCCGTCCGTTTTGACAAACCGTCACCTCCCCGGAAATGGGATCAGAACCCACGATTAAGGGGGCCTTGCTGTCCAAAACACGTTAGAAGACGACTCCTTCCCAGACGTGCTTTTCGGTCATCAGGGAACGTAACGTATCAAGCTCTTCCTACCCTGGACAACCGTGACGTGCTTGATCGAAAAGGTCTGCCCGTTTACGGAAGTTGCTTCCAAGCGTCTTTGGGGATCTGCGGGCCACTGGGCCGTGTATCTCCACCCAGAATGTATAAGGCGCGGCGGTTCTTGGCTTCGTCGGTTTCGTCTTCCGTGGGAATGGCCAAGACCTCTTCACCAAAGCCCTGGTAATAGATGGGAAACGAAAACCCCTTGGCTCGAAACGCCTTGGCGATGGATCGCGCCCGGCGAAGACTCAACTCCTGATTGTGGGCTGCTTTGCCGACCGTATCCGTGTATCCGGCAATATAGAGATTCAGTTGAACCAGCTTGCCGTACTTACGGACGTTTTCCTGAATCAAGCTGTAGGCATGATCCAGCTTGGGTTGCTCTGAAGCATCGATGGCGTCCGAGCCGGAGCGAAAAACCACTTCCTCGTGTTCAATATCCACATGCCAGGGAGACAGTTCCAACTGGCTGAAGGTTCCGGTGGTATCCGTGACTTTCATGTCGATACGAATCACCGTTCCCTCAGTCCCCGCCCATTGAAGGGTCAAGGGCCCGCCCGCTTCGGCAGCGGAAAAGGCTTTGCTTCCTTGATCCATCACCACACCGGTATCGGCCAGCACGCGGTACTCCACCTTGGCCACAGGGCGACTGGCGGTAAACGAGACCTTCTTGCTTACCAGATCCAGGCTGTTTTTATCCACCTCCACCTGGAGGCTCTGCATCACCGTCAGGCGAAAGGAAATGGGCATCCCGCCTTCTCCACCATCTTTGAAGTAGACATGGAGCGTTCCCGAATAGTTTTTGTCTCCCGCCTTCTGGGGAATTGCAATCAGCTTTTCCGCTCCGTCCGCAATCGGACCGGAACTGTAACGACGTGTTGATCCTCCCTCCGGAGCGACTTCCAGAATAGCCTGCTTGACCCCTCGGTTGGCCAGCAGCATCAAGCCCACCTCACCCTGGCCTTCCACCACGCCGGTAATGATTTTCATCTCCACAGGGTCCAAGGCCCAGGCCGAAAGCGAGCCACCCAGGCCAAGCATCAGAACCAGGATCCAGGCAAGACGACAAGACACACTCTGCCCCTTCATCATCGTTCTCCTTTCCAAGAGAAATCTCTCGAACGAAGGTTCTGGCTTGTTACGGAGCCGGTGCAGGTTCTTGAGGCTTTTTCTTGGCCCTGGCTTTCTGGAACAGTCCGCTGATGATGCGCCACTGCCCGTCTTCTTTCGTCAGGGTCAGGTTATCCGTCCCTCGTAGCAACAACTCCGGCTCTTCAACCATCATTTCATAGTTTTGCAAGACGCGGGCATTCTGCCCCTGAACGGTGATCTTCCTTCGGGTGTAACTGACAAAGACACCCTTCACCCCGGAAAAGGTGGTTTTGATTTCCTCAAGAACCCGTTCACGCCCACCCCAGGCATCGTGATAGTCTCGACTGATCAGCTTCTGGTAGGCACCGGTATCCCCTTGTTCCATCGCCGTCTTGCGAGCATCCAGCAGGGTGACAATGGCCTCTCGCTCTTCGGCCAGACTCGGCTCACAGGACGAAAGCACGCCGCAAACCAGGATCAGGACAAGAAGCAGACAGGCCCGGCGCATTCTCATGGAAGGCTCCGCGCTTCACAGATGGTCTTCGGACGGCGGAATGCCCGGTCGGGATCACGTTCCAGATCCTTCAAACGCAGCCCCAGCCGTTGGACCTGCTCTGTCGCTTCATCGTCTGCTTGCTGGTGGGCTTGATCCAGCAGTTGGATTTCTTCCCAGGTTTCAAGACTCTGCTTTACATTCCCTGCCTTCTCGTAGGCTTCGGCGAGGATAACCATCACGTCCCGCTCTTCCCGGACCTGGGGCCAACGCTTCACGGCACTTTCCAGGCGCGTGACCGCTCCACAGGGTTTGTCCCGCTTCAGGTAGTAATCCGCAACGTAGAGTTCCCGGTCGATCAGCCGGCGAAGGCTGTAGCGGGATTTCATCTTCGCCTGATACAGATAGGATTTCACCTGCTTGTAATCACGATTCATACAAAGGGTGATTGCATCGGCCTTATAATCGGGCGGATAGTAGTAATCCCTGGCTTTTTCCAGACGAATCAGCCGCTCGTACTCAGACAGGGCCATTTCCGTTTCTTTCTGGTCCCGTTCGTAGGCCGGAGGCATAAACCACCAGTCATCCACCATCTGCTCGAAATAGGATTCACCGATACGATACTGGGTGTAGGGAATGCAGGGGTGATCGGGGTAATCCCGTTGGAAATTCTTGTAGGAGTTGATCGCTTCCTCGTAGAGTTCCCGCCGGAATTTGGTATCTGCCGCAAGAAGATCGGAACTTTTGGCGTAGTCGGAGAACTGGTATTTGGTTTTCACCAGACGAAAATACTTCTCGGCCACTTCATAGTTTTCTTCTTTGAGAAAACGCAACCCTTCCTGAAAATTCAAGAATGCGCTCTCCCGGTAATCCCGGCCTTTGATTTCCTTGAACGCGGCGCACGAGGACATCAAGAGTGTCAGCAGGACAACAGCAACCGCGAGTTGGTAGGGTTTCATGCCTATCGCTCCTTCACAAAGATTCCAAACCTGCCCGACTGTTCCACGAACGGCTGGAAAAGGCAAGACTTTGGCCCGCTAGAGGCTCCTCTTTTCCAGGAATCCACTCCCGAACACGGAAATGCTCCCCAACGCGACCAGCAACCCCTGTTCAGATCAGAACCAAGTCCATTCAAAAACATTACAAGCTTTTACTCCTTGGAACTTGGCGGCAAGGGGCTTTCCGGGTATACTCAAGGCGACGTGTCCAAGGGATACCGCTTTTTCTGTGCATGGAAGAGGCAGCAGGAACACCAAGGAGGTAAGAGGATGAAAAACGCCGTACACGCGATCAATCGACTCTGGTGGGTTATTCTGCCTCTTCTGGGATCTTTCCTCGGCCTGTCCTGCGGTGAAGAAGAATCTCCCACGGAAACGGCCCAGACACAATGTGAATCTCTCTATCAGGCCTACTGCGAACGCTCCCAGACCTGTGAACTGATTCATGACGCCGATGGCTGCTTCATGCTTACCCAGGAAGAAACCCCATGCGCCGGAGAGGAAAATCCAGACGACGACGCGAATGCCTGCCTTGAAGCCCTGGCCGAGTTCTCCTGTGAGCGTCTTCCCACCGAAATACCCAGCATTTGTAACAAAACCGTGTTGGGTGCAGACAACCCCGTGGAATCTGCGGTGGAAGAATGCCGGGTTCTGGTGGAAACCTACTGTGAAATGCTCAGTTTTTGCGGAATTTATCTCACCGAGGAAAAATGCCGTGACGAGGCGTATGAAAAACTCCCTTGCGATGATGCAGCCAGTGTCAGCACTGGGTATGAAACCTGCCTGAGCGATCTTGACGCCTTGACCTGCGAGAATGTCGAACCGATGCCCGCATCCTGTAGCGGAGTGATTGTGTTTACCGATGAGGATCTTCTGTGATTCTGCGCCGCTGGGCCTGGTGCCTCCTCCTTGCTCTGCCGGCCTTGGCCTGTTCACCGGAAACCGTGCGGATCTCTGAATCGGATGTTCTTCCCCCACGTGAACTGCTTCATGCCTGCGGACAAGACCCGGATGCCCTGTTCATCGCCCAATCCGAAGAGGAGCAGTTCCTTCAACAGGCATGGTATCAAGCCTATCAGTCGGTTTTAGGCTTTTCCGATCCGGCGATGAGCGAACGGATTTTCCTGACGGATCTTTCCCTGCCAGGCAAGGAACTTCATGTTTCCTGGTATACCTTCAATAGCTGGATCTATCTCCCCTTCAGCCTGTCAATCTCCCTTTCGGATGAAGAGCTTGAGAACGAAGACCTCTTGGTGGCCCGCCTGGAATCCGCCTTGGATAAGGACGACTACCGCCCCTTGATTGCTCAGGATGTCTCCCTGTTTCTGACCAGCGCCACACGATTTTTTGAAACAAGCTGCAAAGGCACCTTTTCCCCGCCGGACTGCCCGCATGTTGAAAAGAACGAGCAGGGTCTGTTTTACCTTCACGAAGGTCTGGACGATAGCGGCCAGCCCATCCAAGCGGCGATGGATCTTTTCACCTTCGAGGTTTTCTGCGGTGACGCCATTCCCTGACAGGGAACCTCTGGTTGAGAGAGCCTCGCGGGCTCCTCTTTGTCGCTCGATGATGAAAGACGTTGAACCCGAATTCGGTGCCAGAGACGACACCCCGGACATGATCCGCTGGGCGACCAACGCTTTCATTGTGTTCGGCTGCGACCTGGGAACTTCCGGATCTCAGTGCATGAAATCTTTCAGGGTTTCATCAATCATCTCGTGTTTGACGCCCGCCCCTTCACGCAGGAAGAACCAGGGACAGATCAAGACACTCAGGCCAAAGACCAGGGTCATCGGAATGCAGAAAGGCTTCATGAAGGAGTAATTGTAATACTTGCTGCCGATGACGTGCCGGTCGGATACACGGATCAGCACCGCTTTCAGGGTTTCATCCATCGCATGAACGCGGGTATAGAGAAGCAGCAGGTAGTCGATATCCTGATTCTCCAC